>NZ_CP118158.1 GCF_028747785.1 Halosimplex aquaticum
GGCAGCGGGACGTCACCGTCTCGTCTCCGCGTCCCGGCGCTCGTTCTCGTCGGGTTCGACGGCGTGCCGAGCAGGTCCGCCGGGTCAGGCGCACCGCGAGGGGTTCGAGCAGCGAGATCGGACACGCGTCCTGCCACGGTCCTCGGCGTGCCCGTCGGCCCGCTGCTTGATGAACCCGGTCCAGCCCGGCAACGCGGCGAGGTGGTGCTCGAATATCTCCTCCCAGCGGCCTTCCGGACAGTCCGAGAGGACGGTCTCCAGGGCCTCGACCGGTGACTCGGGGAGGTCCGAGGTGTCGTCGCAGCCGGGAATCTCGTCGTCGTACGGCGCCAGGTCGCGCCAGGCGGCGTAGAATCCCCGCTCGCGGCCCGGCATCGGCCACTCGGCCTGCCCCTGGTCGAGGAACGCGGCGAGCCACTTCGAGAGCACCCGGTCGACCCGCTCCGTCGCGGTGTCGGGCTCTGTTTCGTGCTCCGACTCGGCGGCGGCCATCTCGTCGAGCAAGGTTTCGGGGTCCCCGGAGACGCCGTGTGCGTGGAGTTCGTCGGCCAGCACGTCGGGGTCGATCCGGCCGTCCTCCCAGGCCCGGCGGAAGGCCGAGGGGCGGGGATAGCCGCGTCCGCCGAACAGCTGCTCGGCCTCCGCGACAGCGCGGTGGAACGGGCGGTCCTCGAACCCCGCGAGGGGGTTCGCCGTGACGAACGAGTGCAGCGGCCAGACCGAGCCGACCGTCTCGGCCGCGCGGTCGATGCTGTCTTCCAGGGTGGCGCGTTCAAGCGTCATTGTAGTCCTCCTTGCGGGTGAGAATCGTCTCCGGGTCCGGTTGCGAGCGGTTCAACAGCGCGACGTAGAGGCGCTCGCTGGAGCGGTGCCAGCCGAGTTCCGTCGCCAGGTACGAGACGGCGAACAGGGCGGCGACGCCGACGTGGACGGCAGTCAGTTCGGTCGGCGCCTTCGCCATCGGCGCGCCGGCGATCACCGTCGAGATGGCGTTGAACAGCACGCCGTAGGCGCCGATGGCCGCCAGGACGACGAGAGGCACGCTGACGAGCCTGACGACCGGCGAGAGGGTCGACCGCCGAGCACGTCGCGCGCGCGCGTGCATCGTCGTCAGGACGACGACGAACGCCAGGAAGAGCCCGCTGTCCAGATGCGTCCCCTTTCCGGTGAGGACTGCGAACAGGGCGCCGCCGCCCAGCGCCGTGAGCAGGCTGACGACGGCACCGGGGACCGAGAGCCGATTCCCTTTCGAGCGCTTCGGTGTCGTCTGCTCGACGGCCTCGCCGGACGAGAGGAACAGGTACGCCTTGTAGAAGCCGTGCAGGACGAGGTGGGTGATGGCGGCCGCGAAGAAGCCGAGCCCGCACTGGAGTATCATGAAGCCCATCTGGGCCATCGTCGAGGCGCCGAGCTTGCGCTTGACGTCGGTCTGGACGAGGAGCAAGGCCTGCCCGAGCAGCGTACTGAGCGCGCCGACGACGACGATCCCCGACATGACGGCGGTCTCGCCGGCGAACAGCGGCGCGAAGCGGGTCAACAGGATTCCGCCGGCGTTGACGAACCCGGCGTGCATCAGCGCCGACGCCGGCGTCGGCGCCGTCATCGACGACAGCAGCCAGGAGTGGAACGGGAACAGGGCCGACTGGATGATCGCCGCGAGGAAGAGACAGCCCACGGCAACGAGCGCGACGGTCCGCGGAAGAGAATCGACCTGACCGAGGATCCCGGTGATAGAGGTGGTGCCGGTCGCCCACACCAGCGCGGTCAGGCCGGCGGCCAGCAGCCCGCTGCTGGCGAGGAAGTACCGGCGTGCGGTCCCGGCTGCAGCCTGCGCCTGCGGCCAGTCGCGGACGTGCCCGATGAGCGAGGCCATGAGGAGCCCCATCGCAAGCCACGCCCCCGCGAACAGCACGACGTGGTCTGCCGCGGTCATCGTCATGACGACGAGCGTGAACGCGAAGATCCGAGCGAAGAACGCGTCGAGATAGCGGTCCCCGGCCATGTAACGGCGGGAGTAGCTGTGGACGATGCCGCTGAAGAAGGTGACCACCACCCACATGACCGCGGTCAGCCCGTCGATCACGACCAGGCCCGCGACCCCCCATTCGGACCCGCTCGTAACCGACAGTGCGAGCGCGGCCGCGCCGAGGAGGAAGAGGGCCCAGACCGCCCCGGTCGCCGCTCGGGGACGAACGAAGCCGACGGAACCGTCGTTTCAGCGGGCTGTACGGCGTCGTTCGCTCGCGTTTGGCCAGTCATCGTTTGGATCCTCGACCAGTCTGTCTCGCTTCCGCGACGCCCGTCGGGGTCGGGTCGCAGACGAGTGGTCGTCGTTACACCACTGTAGAACAATCTGGTTATTATATCCTCCGATATGACCAGTCTGTTCGATATTCAGTGCATGATAGAACATTATAGTCATTGTACTGTACCCCACAGCACAGGTCGGCGCAGAGAATCCCCGGAATCGCCGAAACGGCCCAACAGTCGGTTTTCGGCGCTCGCTGGCGATCCAGACCGGAGACGCACTACCGGTGATTCGGAGACGAGCGTCCGGGGCGGTACACCGAAACGAGAACGGATCGGTCCCTACTGCCCCACGAACGAACAGTTCGATCGAGAACGGCGAGCGATATCCGTTCCCGTTCGACAGTTCGTTCGTCCCGAGCGCAACGCCGACACCGAACAGGTCGCTCCGGGGGACTGCTTATCGAGCGCGTTTGCGCGTGGAACGGTCGGTGGCCGGTATCACCGCGAGGAGAAGTCGTCGAACGGAGTCGACTCGTGGCTGCGGACGAGCACCTCGTCGGCGACGGTCAGTCCCATGTCGAGGAGTTCCTGCGCGACCGGCGTGATGTCGCCGTCGGTCTCGCCGACGGCCGTCACGAGGAGGTTCTTCTCGCCCGTGACCAGTTCCTGCACCGAGACGACGCCCGAGATGTCGAGGATATCGTCGATGATTTCGCCGCGTTCGGGGATCGGGGCGGTGCAGAACAGCAGCATCCGGAGGGGGTAGCCGGACTTCTGGTAGTCGACGTCGGCGCTGTACCCCTTGATCACCCCCTCCGATTCGAGTCGCTGGATGCGCTTCCGGACCGTGCTCGACGAGGCGTCGGTCCGCTCGGCGATCTCGCCCGAGGAGAGGTTGCGCGCGTCCTCCTGCAGCGCGGCGAGGATCTCCGATCGGTCTCGTCGAGTTCGTAATCGACCATACTCCCGATTCCCGCCGGAGAACATAAGGAACTTCGGCTGTCAGTCCGGTTCCGTCGTCGACTACCGACTCTCGCGCTGTTCGACCTTGTTCAACTCGATCAGCAGTCGGAAGATGGCCTTGACGAGGTTGGAGTCGACGTCGAACTGCTCGGCGTTCTCGCCGGCGCGATCCATGACCGCTTGTTCCTGATCCTCGTCGGTCGTCGGCAGATCGCGCTCGTCTTTGACCTGGGCGATCGTGTCGGCGACGTAGGTCCGCTGGGCGATCAACTCGACGATCTCGCGGTCGATCGTCCGGATCTCCTCGCGGAGTTCGTCCAGGCTCATCTCCTCGGCGTACTGGGTGGATTCGTCGTCGCTCATGTGATTCGTGTGCCCTCCGTTTGCGTGGTCGTCAGCAGCGTCTTCCCCTCCCGGGCGCCCCACTGCTCGCGCAGCGTCTCCAGCGCCGCCCGCTCGCCGACGGCGGTGAAGCTTGGCCGGTCCCCGACAGCGAGACGCCGTCGACGACGGGCATCGCCTCGACGATGGGGTCGGTCGAGAAGTCGAGCGCGGCGCAGAAGGCCAGTCCGTTGACAGTCATCGCGCGCTCGAAGTCGCCGTCGAGCGCGAGGTCGGCCACGAGTTCGGCCATCGGTGCGACCCGCTCGCAGCGCTCGACGTCCGCGTCCGCGGAGAACGAGCGCTCGGGCGGCGTCCAAACGAGGACGTGCCAGTCGCGCTCCTCGCGGGCGAGGAGTTCGTCGGCGGTGTTGTCGGTGACGGTGACGCCGCCGAGCATGCTCGCGCTGGCGTCGTCGAACGCGCCGGTGACCGTGACGCCGGCGTCGCGGGCGGCCTGCACGCCGATGCGACAGGCGTCTTCGCGCGAGACCTCGTCCGCGGCGCCGAGCGCGTCGAGCGTCGCCAGCACTGTCGCGTTGGCGGCCGCGCTCGAACTCTTGAGGCCCGAGGCCATCGGCACGTCGCTCTCGGTGCGGACCCGGCCGCCCTCGCCGTCGCCGAAGCGGTCGGTGACGGCGGCGACGCACCGTTCGATCAGCGCCGTGTCGGCGTCGGGGTCCTCGGCGACCCGACCGGTGACGGCGTCGGTCGCGGGGTCGAGCGACCGTCGCGGTGGTGTACTCGTCGATGGCGAAGGCCGACCCCGTGCCGGTCGCGAGCGCGTTCAACACCGTCCCCGCCGCGGGGGCGACTGCCTGTCCTTCCATCGTCCGTCTGTCTTCCCGGGCGGTATTTACCTCTGTGGGAATCCGGCAAGCGGAGCGTCCGGGGCGTCCGACGCGAGCGGAACGCGACGCTTTTGGGGTGCTGGCGGGAACGAACGGGTATGAGCGCGCGCAACGACGTGCCGCCGGACACGCTCGGGGTCGAACTGACCGAGGACGGCGTCGTCGTCGAGTACCACGACGGTCGCGAGGTCTTCTACCGCGGCGTCCCGACGGCGGTCGAGGACAGCGTCCGCGCCGGTCCCGGCAAGGAGGTCCACGTGCTGGTCACCGACGAGACCGAGACGCAGGGCATCATGCTCTACATCAACGACCTGAACACGCACGACGACATCCTCCAGGACACCGGCGTCGGCCGCGTCATGATCGAGGACGGCGAGGAGGAGACGCTCTTCCAGGGCGTGACCGCCAGCGCCGAGGCCCACCGGGTCGAGGTGGAGGCGGACCTCTCGGTGGTCAACGGGCGCGTGTTCGTCTTCGCCGAGGACGAGATGGGCGAGCGCAGTTACGAGATCGTCGAGAACGCGTAGCGGGCACGCCTGGTGGTCACTCCCCGATCACGGATTTTCCCCTTTGGGCCCTCACTGGATGTACGACGGCTCTTCGGCGTCGCAGTTCTCCTCGTGCTGTCGCGCGTCGGACTGGTCGTCGAACATCAACCCGCAGGCCTCGCACTTGTACCAGGTCATCTCGTCGCGCTCGGTAGTCACGACCATGGTAGAGTGTGCGTCGGCAACCGGTAAAGGCGTTTCTCCAGTCTGACGGACGATCGGTCTCACGTGCGGACAGATCAGATCCAGCATCCGGCCGAGAACCGGACACGTCGATCAGTGAGTAAGTTACTGGCCGGTCCATTCCAATTGATGGCCGACCCGGATGACGGTAACTAAGACGCTATTCAGTGGAGAATGACGCCCTCTTATCCGGTGATCTCCGCTACGTAAGCTGTCACAATCTCTATTCTCGTTCGAGTTGTTTGTTAACGTTGCCCAAAGTGAGGTGCATCATGGCGTCACAGCAGACGGTCCAAGAAGTAGAAGAATCGCTCGGACAGGTACCTGGGTGGATGGAGATCATCGCGGAGCCAGCAAGCGACCACTGGGGGATCTTCCGGGATCTCAACCTCGGGGAGACCGAACTCTCTCCGCGCGAGAAAGCGCTCATCGGCGTGAGCGCAGCGGCGGCGATGAACTGTCCCTACTGCACGTACTTCCACAAGGAAGAAGCTCGATTTGCGGGCGTATCGGAGGCCGAACTCAAGGAGGCGGTCAACGTAGCCGGCATAACCGAGTACTTCTCGACGCTGCTGCACGGGAACGAATACGAGGAAGCGGAGTTCGCCACCGAGACGGACGAGATATTCGAGCACATCCGGGACCAACAGGCCGCCCAGGCCGACGACTGAACGAACTGACTCCGGGACCAGTCTCTTTTCTTTGCGACGAGACGCAGAGTTGAGGAGCCCCGACCCCGGGCAGAGAACCCGGTTACTAATTTCAGCACGGTTCTCAGCCGATCTTCTGGTAAATCCGTTTCGCGCGTAGAGGAGTCGATTCTGATTGAACCGCTGTGGAAGGAAACCGACTGACTACAACCGCAGAAATTGCTGGAGAAGAAAGCCCGACAGGGGTCGCACCCGCCCCGCACAGCGCCGCAGACGGCCACACGACTCCCCAACCGATTCGCTCCCTACAGTCGCTCACTCACATGATGTCGTCGCGAGATGAAACTCGCGACAGCGCGCGCCACCGCGATTTTTCTTTTTGCGGTCCCTGTATGCATCCGGCGCCGAAGGGTCCCCGAACTCGCGCGGAGCGCGAGTTCGGCCTTTTCACCCATGCTGCTGGGGGCGCTGCGCGCGACCCCGGCGAAAAAGATGGTGAGGAAGCATAAAGAGCGTCGGCCCGGTAGGTCGGATATGGGAAGCGGCGACGCCATCGAGGTCTCCGTCGAGGGTGCGAACAAGCGGGACGCAGGCCGCGGGATCGCGAGAGTGCCCGAGGCCGTCCGGTCCCGGTTGGGGGTATTGAGCGGCGACCCGCTCGTCATCGAGGGCGATCGGGCGACGGTCGCGAAGGCATGGCCCGAGAGCGGCGACGGCGCGTACATCCGCATCGACGCCGACACGCGCGCCAACGCCGGTGTGAACATCGGCGACACCGTCACGGTCGAGCAGACCTCCGTCCGCGAGGCCGACAGCCTCACCGTCCGGCTCGCGCAGACGGTCGGACTGGACGACAAGCAGCAGGAAGCCGCCGTCCGCCGGGCGCTGCTCGACCGGCCGCTCCGGGAGGGCGAGCAGGTCCACATCGACGGCGTCGGCGCGTTCGCCGTCTCGGGGACCGACCCCGCCGGCGCGGTACGCGTGACCGACGAGACGGACATCACCGTGTTGCCGCCGATCCAGGGCGGGACCGGGAGCGCGGGGACCGGCGGGACGAGCGGATCTGGGACGGAAACAGGCGGGACCGGAACCGGTGGCGCCGCCGGCGGGTCGACCGCCTCGGCGGACTCGAACGCCGGCTCGACGCCCGACGAATCCGCCTCGCGGACGGGCGTCTCTTACGAGGACATCGGCGGGCTCGACGACGAACTCGACCAGGTCCGGGAGATGATCGAACTCCCGCTGTCCGAGCCCGAACTGTTCACCCGGCTGGGCATCTCGCCGCCGCGCGGTGTCCTCCTGCACGGGCCGCCCGGCACCGGGAAGACGCTCATCGCCCGTGCGGTCGCCAACGAGGTCGACGCGTACTTCGACGTGATCTCCGGGCCGGAGGTCGTCTCGAAGTACAAGGGCGAGAGCGAGGAGCGCCTGCGCGAGGCGTTCGCCCGCGCCGAGGAGAACGCCCCGGCCATCGTCTTCATCGACGAGATCGACGCGATCGCTGGCGAACGCGACGAGGACTCGGACATGGAAAATCGGGTGGTCGCGCAGTTGCTGACGCTGCTCGACGGGCTCGAAGAGCGCGGCCAGGTCATCGTCATCGGCGCGACCAACCGCGTCGACAGCATCGACCCCGCGCTCCGACGGGGCGGGCGTTTCGATCGGGAGATCGAGATCGGAGTGCCCGACGAGACCGGCCGGAGGGAGATTCTCGACGTTCACACGCGCGGCATGCCGCTCGCCGAGGACGTCGACCTCGACCGCGTCGCCGCTCGGACGCACGGCTTCGTCGGGGCGGACCTCCACACGCTGACGACCGAGGCGGCGATGCACGCGCTGCGGCGGACCCGAGACGAGCCACAGGTGACGCGCGAAGACATGGAGGCGGCGCTGCGGGCGGTCGAGCCCTCGGCGATGCGCGAGTACGTCGCCGAGTCGCCCACGGTCACGTTCGAGGACGTGGGCGGGCTGGCCGAGGCGAAATCGACGCTGGAACAGGCGGTCGAGTGGCCGCTGGAGTACGGGCCGCTGTTCGATGCGACGAACACCGACCCGCCCTCCGGCGTGTTGCTCTACGGACCGCCCGGCACGGGGAAGACGCTGCTGGCCCGCGCCGTCGCCGGCGAGAGCGGCGTCAACTTCATCCGCGTCGCCGGCCCCGAACTGATGGATCGGTACGTCGGCGAGAGCGAGAAGGCGGTCCGCGAGGTGTTCGACCGCGCGCGCCAGACCGCGCCGGCCATCGTCTTCTTCGACGAGATCGACGGCATCGCCGGCGGGCGCATGGAGGGCAACGAGGTGACCGAGCGGGTCGTCTCGCAGTTGCTGACGGAGATGGACAGCGCCGCCGAGAACCCGAACATCGTCGTCCTCGCGGCCACGAATCGCCGCGACATGCTCGACGACGCGCTCCTGCGACCGGGCCGGCTGGAACAGCACGTCGAGGTTCCGAACCCGGACGAGCACGGCCGGCGGGCGATCCTCGACGTCCACACCGAGGGCAAGCCGCTCGGCGACGACGTGGACCTGGACGACCTCGCGGCCGAGACCGAGGGACTCTCCGGCGCCCAGATCGAGTCGCTCGTCCGCGCGGCGTCGATGCGGGCTATCAGCGAGGTCGCGGCGGGCGTCGACCCCGCGGAGGCCAACGAGCGCGCCGGCGACGTCGTCATCGGGAGAGACGACTTCGAGGCGGCGCTGGAACGGATCGAGGCCGCACAGTAGCGGTCCGCCCGCTCGGCCCGGCCGAGACCGCACGCGGTCGTCGGGGTTTGACCCGTCCGACGGGTGGCTTTTTCACGTCGCCGGTGCAATATTTACCGAAACCATGAGCGACCAGCAAGCGGATCCCCACCGGCACTACGTCGACGGCGAGTGGACGGCGGGCGAGAGCGAGGAGACGTTCGTCAGTCAGAATCCGGCGACCGGTGAGACGCTGGGCGAGTTCTACCGCGGGACGCCCGCGGACGTCGAGCGGGCGGTCTCCGCCGCGGAGGAGGCCTTCGAGGAGTGGCGTGCGATGTCCTACATCGACCGGGCCGAGGTGCTCTGGGACGTCTACCACGAGCCTCGCGACCGAACCGACGAACTCGGCGAGATCGTCACCCGCGAGTGCGGCAAGGAGATCAGCGAGGGCCGCGCGGACGTGGTGGAGGCCGCCCACATGGTCGAGTGGGCGGCCGGCAACGCACGGCACCCCCACGGCGACGTGGTCCCCTCGGAGATCGCCGCCAAGGACGCCTACATGCGGCGCAAGCCTCGCGGCGTCGTCGGCTGCATCACCCCGTGGAACTTCCCGGTCGCCATCCCGTTCTGGCACATGGCCGTCGCGCTCGTCGAGGGCAACACCGTCGTCTGGAAGCCCGCCGAGCAGACGCCCTGGTGCGGCCAGATCGTCGCCGAGATGATGGTCGACGCGGGCGTCCCCGACGGCGTGTTCAACGTGATCCAGGGCTTCGGCGACGCCGGCAACGCCATCGTCGAGGACGAGCGGGTCAGCACCGTCCTGTTCACCGGCTCCGCCGAGGTCGGCCACAAGATCGACGAGAAACTCGGCGGCGTCCCCGGCCGCGACGCCGCCCTGGAGATGGGCGGCAAGAACGGCATCGTGATCACCGCGAACGCCGACCTGGACATCGCGGTGCACTCGGCGGTGATGTCCTCGTTCAAGACGACCGGGCAGCGCTGCGTCTCCAGCGAGCGCCTCATCGTCCACACCGACGTCTACGACGAGTTCAAGGAGCGCTTCGTCGACCTCGCCGAGGACGTGGCCGTGGGCGACCCTCGACGAGGACACGTTCATGGGCCCGCTCATCGAGAATCCCCACCGGGTGAAGGTCGAGGAATACGCCGACCTCGCCCGCGAAGAGGGCGTGAACGTCCTCGTCGACCGGACGGACCTCGACGCCGACGAGATCCCCGACGGCCACGAGGACGGCCACTGGGTCGGACCGTTCGTCTACGAGGCCGACCCCGACGCGGACCTGCGCTGTACCCACGAGGAGGTGTTCGGCCCGCACGTCGCGCTGCTGGAGTACGACGGCGACATCGAGCGCGCGGTCGAGATCCACAACGACACCGAGTACGGCCTCGCCGGCGCCATCGTCTCCGAGGACTACCGCGAGATCAACTACTACCGCGACTACGCCGAAGTCGGGCTGGCCTACGGCAACCCCTGCATCGGGGCGGAAGTCCCCCTTCGGCGGCGTGAAGAAGTCGGGCAAGGGCTCTCCGAGCGCCCGCGAGGTCATCGAGGCCGTCACCGAGCGGACCGCCTGGACGCTCAACAACTCCAAGGACATCCAGATGGCACAGGGCCTCTCCGCCGACATCAAGACCGAAGAGGACTGACCAGCCCGTTTCGGCGTCTGGTCGTTCGTTCTGGCGCGCGCTGTCGCGCGTCTCGTCGTTCTCGTGAGCGAAGCGAACGAGAGCCAGCGAGAGCAAAGCTCTCGCCAGGCGCGACGAAACCGCGCGAGGTCTTCGTGAACGGAGTGAACGAAGGCTTGTCAGAGCTTGCTCTGACTGTGGATGAACAGCGTCGTCCGAGAGAGCGGAGCTCTCTCGTGATCTCGAAAATCGAGGATTTTCGGCGACAGCGAAGCGAGCAGCGCAGTCGGTTGGGGAGGTACGAGGTGCTGTGCGGTGCGGTCCCTGGCGGACTGAAAGGGCGAGGCTTCGTCGTCGCCCCCGCGACGCAAGCACTGGAAGGAGCGAAGCGACTGAAGCGCACAGCGAGCGGCGGCGTCACGAGCGTGCCGAGGGCTTTCAACGCCTGCTGTCGTCTCTTGTCAGGCCCGTCTGTCGAGCGGCAGTTCCGTGCCCGGATGCAACTCTCGGGTGGACAGACGGTACCACTCGAACGCGGAAAGCGAGAGGAGACGGGCCGTGGACGAGGAGGCGGGCCGCGGATGACCTGTCCGGACAGGTGCCGCGGCCGGTCGACGTGGCCTGGCCGAGCGCGGTTGTAGTGCCGGGTACGACGTGAAAAGCGTCTCGCCGGCAGGTACGCGTAACGGGTCCACTGATATAAACCTCGTGACTGAGAGCCGGCCGTCGGGTACCGACGGCGGACCATCCGGTCGGGGACGCGCCCGTCGTCAGTTCTCCTCGGCGTCCGCGTCTGAATCCGATTCGTCGGGACCCGACTCGCCGGTAGCGGCCGAGCCGTCCGACGACGCCTGACCCTCGTCGCCGTCCGAGTTCGTCGCTGCGGTGCGCTCGGATTCGGCTGGGGCCTCGACGTCGCCGACGACTCCGTCGTCCCGGGCGGGGAGTCCACCGGAGTCCGGCCGGTTCCCGACGACGGGGAGCCGCGAGGGGGCACCGAAGCGGCGGCCGGCCCGGACGACGAGGACGGCCGGGAGGCCGAGTCCCACGACCCACGGGAGCGCGGCGACGCCGGCGATGAACGCGGTGCGGGCGAACCGAACGAGGCCGGCGAGCGAACTGAGGAAGACGGCGACGGGCGACTGCTCGTGGAACGGCGTCCGTTCGCCAGTCGGCGGCGACTCGGGTTCGGGCTCGGCTCGCGGAGTTCGACGCGGAGCCGAGAAGGCCACCTGGTCCCGGAGCGAGCGCTTCTGCGCTTCGAGGCGTTCGATCTCTCCCTGGACGGAGGAGAGCCGCTCCTGGACGTGCAACAGTTCCTCGGTCGTGTTCGCCGACTCGTACAGCGAGCGGAGGCGGTCGCGCTGGGCGCGGAGGTTCTCCAGTCTGGCGTTCAGGTCGACCAGCTTGTCGGTCACGTCCTTCGTGTTCGTGTCCGCGGACAGCACGGTCCCCTGCCCGCGCGAGGAGTCGAACATGGCAGTGAAGTTCGACGAGGGGACCCGCACCTCGACGTAGCCCGTCCGCCAGGTCTCGTTCTCGCTGCGGTGGAGCGTCGACTCGGAGGCCGACACGTACCCGCCGAGTGCGACCGCGCGGGACTCGATGGCCGTCTCGGCGGCCGAGTAGTTCTCGACTTCGACGGCCACGGAACCCGTCTTGATGAGCGCGCGGTCGACGCTCGCTGCCGCACCGCCGCCCTCGGCGTCGTCGGCGCTGAACTGTTCGTTGGATGCTTCCCCGCTGCCGTCGCCGCTACCGGCGTCACCGCCGTCAGCGCCTCCGCTTCCGCCGTCGCCGCCGTCTCCCCCGGCCCCGTCGCCGCTCTGGGCTTTCTGGAGGTCGGCCGCGTCACCGCTGCCGCTCCCACCCATCCCCGAGCAGCCGGCCAGAACGACGAGCACGACCACGAGTACCGCTGATTTCCGAGCCATACCGGGTCGATCCGTCGCCGCTGATAAAGGGGTACCGTCGAATCAAAGACGCGCTTGAACTATCGGCGGCGGTCGTCGAGCGCCGGGAAGTCGCTCCGGACTTCCTCGACGCGGTCGCGGTCGACGTCGGCGGTGACGAGCGCGGACTCGTCGCCGGTACTCGCGACCGCCGTTCCCCAGGGGTCGTAGACCGCCGAGCGGCCCAACAGCGTCGAGTCGTCGAACGTGCCGACGCCGTTGACGGCGCCGACGTAACAGAGGTTCTCGACGGCGCGGGTCCGCGGGAACAGCCGCCAGTGCTCGACCCGCGGGTACGGCCACGCGCTCGGGACGAGCACGAGCGTCGCGCCCGCGTCGACGAGGTCGCGGTACAGCGAGGGGAACCGCAGGTCGTAGCAGGTCGTCATCCCGACGACGTGGTCGTCGAACGCCACCGTCGGGAGCGACTCGCCGGGCACGAGCAGTTCCTGCTCGGCCGACCCGTAGCCGAAGAGGTGGTGTTTCCGATAGACGGCGCGGCGCTCGCCGTCGCGGTCCAGGAAGACCGAGGCGTTGGCGAACCCTTCCGCCGCGGGGGTCTCCACGCCGGCCTCGTGGGAGGCCGCAAGGTCCTCGACGATGCTGCCGGCGAGGACGCCGACGCCGTGCTCGCGGGCGCTCTCGGCGAGCGCGGAGACGGTCGGGCCGGTGACGCTCTCGGCGCGGCGCTCGTAGAGGTCGAACGCGAAGTAGCCGACGTTGAATATCTCCGGGAGCGCGACCAGATCCGCACCGGCCGCGGCCGCGTCGGCGACCGCAGAGCGGGCGCGTTCGACGTTGTCCGCGACCGCACCGCGCTCTATCCGGATCTGGGCGAGCGCGAGTCTCACACTTCGACCTCGAGGTCCTCGACGAGGGCGGCTTCGAGGTTGTCGAGCTCGTCGTCGAGGTTTCGCTTGAAGAAGCGCTCGACGCCGGGGAGCGAGCCGTCGACGACGAACCGGTTCGTCAGCTTCGTCCCCGTCTCGGTCTCGGTGAGTTCGTGCTCGCCGACGACGTTCATCACCTTCGAGCGGCCGACGAAGCGGACGTACTCGGGGGCGCGACGCTCCTCGTCCTCGGTCTCGATGGCGATGGTCCTGTCGATCACGGGGATCGGGAGCCGGATGTTCCAGGTCGCGCTGCCGTCGTCGTGGACCGTGTAGTCTTTGACGACGCTGATCGCGCTGGCGCGTTTCCGGGGTCGGCGATGAATTCCCAGACACGGTCGCGGTCGACAGGTAACTCGAACGACCGCTCCACCCGGACAGTCATGTCCTCACTTCGGACTGCGGCACCTAAAAAGCCAGTTAACTGAGCGTGACACGCCAGGTCGTCGAGCGCGCGCGTCCCCACTTCTCGATCTCGACTTCGTCCGACTCCTCGTCGAGTTTCGGCAGGCGCGCACCGACCTGCTTGGAGGAGAGGCCGATGTGGTCCGCGATGTTCTTGGCTCTGAAATAACTCTGCCCGCGCGAGACGCTGTCGCGCAGGTAATCCAGAATCTCTGTCCTCCTCGCCGAGTTCGCTCATGGCTCTCTGTAGGTCTCGAACGCCCTTAACAATTCCTTACGCGTTCCGATGCCCGTAGAGGTGGATGCCCGCGATCGAGAGCACGCCGGCGGTCATCGCCAGCGCGAAACTCCAGCCCGCGACGATCTGGTCGTGGTACCCGACGAGCATCCCGACGGCGCCCACGACCGCGAGGACTGCGAACGCCAGTCCCAGCCCGATGCTCATGTCCGTCCCTGTGGCTGCCTCGGTCATGCCCGGTTCTTCCGTCACTCAGTACTTAATTCAACGGGATCCTACCGAGCCCAGAGAGATCGAGGTCGCGGACCGACTACCCGCCGGGCCGGACTGAAAACGCCGTCTCAGTCGCCGGTCGAGTCCGACTGGATCGTCGTGTGCTCGGACTCCTCGTTGAGGGCGAGGTTCGTCGCGATCTCCGCGTTCCGAACGGCGTACTGGGCGGTCTGTTGCAGGCTCACGAGCACCTCGCGGACCTGGAGGACGTCCTCGTTGGACATCTCGTCGAGGTCGGAGAGGATCTCGGCCTCGCGGTCGCCCACCTCGGCGAACATCTCGCGGACCTCGATGGCGATGTCGTAGTCGCGCTCGACGGCCGCCTCGACGGCCCGCTCGGTGATCTCGTTGACCTGGTCGGTGAACTCCCGGATCCGCCGCATCGTCGAGGAGTCGACGTTCAGCGAGTGGCCGTCGGTCTCCAGGGCGATCTCGGCGATGTCCTCCGCGTTGTCGGCGGTCAACAGGTTCTTCGCGATCGAGCGGTACCCGATGAGCGGGAAGCCGTCGTTCAGGCCGACGGCGCGCGCGAGGTTCGGGTTCTGGTAGGAGGTGAAGATGAGCCGCAGGAGCAGGACGAAGATCTTGTTGGCCTGTCGCTCCCGGTTCAGCGCGCGCTGAGCGAGATCGGGGTTGCCGTGAGCGAGCGCCTTGACGGCCTCGTTCCGCATGGTCGAGCCCGTGCTCTCCAGCCGTTCGAGGAGGTTGTCGAGGCTGAAGTCCTCCGGGTCGACCGAGCAGCGGATGGCGATGCGCTCGGGCGTCTCCTCGACGACGCCGAGGCCCATGAGCTGCGTCTCGGCGTTGTAGACGGCGTTGATGTGCGAGCTCTCCAGCGTGCCGTTCTCGCCGGCGCGACGTGGATGATGCGCCGGCCGAGCACGTACTGCGAGAGGATGGCCCGCTCCAGGGCGTCGGCGTTGAGGTCCTCGGCGTGGATGATGGCCTCGGACTCCTCGCCCTGGACCGACTCGGGCATGACGGTGAGCGTCCCCTTGCCGCCCATCCGCAGCGAGACCTCGTCGCCCTTCTCGACGTTGTGCTCTTTGGCCCACTTCGCAGGCAAGGTCATCGCCAGCGCCGACGGACCCAGCCGCTGGACTTTCCGTGTTTCCATACCCTTCCTTATCTTCTCGCGACCTTAATTGTATCCATACACGGTATAATATTCGTCTGAATACTATTACGCTTCCTGGACACACGTCCAGGAATCATCCGCCCTCCCGCTGAGGGAGTGACACCCGCGGCTACGGAGCGCTTCGATCGGCGTAGAACGCGGTCGGACCCCGCTTCGGTCACTCGATCTTCACGAGGCGGCGCTCGTAGCGGCCCACCCGGACGCGGTGCCAACCGCGGAGTTCGGCGTCCAGGTCGGGGTCGCCCGTGTCGACGCGGAGGACGTCCAGGTCGTCGAGTTTGGATCGCGTGGCGACGATCTCGACCCCCGAGCGGCGGATCACGTCGGGCGATATCTGCTGGTTGCCGCGGCCGAAGACGAACCCCTGGCCGCCGATAGGCGAGACGACGACTACGTTGCGGTCACCGAGTGCCGATCCGATGTCCGAGGCGCTCCCGTCGCGGACGACCACCTCGCCGTCTCGCCACACGTCGACGCCGAGCGGCGTCCCCTCGAAGCCGAGGTTCGCCTTGATCGCCCCCACCGTCCCGCCGGGCCCGAGGACGTAGGTCACGCCGGGCTGGACCTCCTCGGCGACCCCCTCGGCGAGCGTCTCGACCGTCCCGCCGCCGGTCTGCTTGCTCGCCTGGCGCTCGTCGGCGACCGGCGTCTTGGCGATGGCTCGCAACTCGGTCGAGACCTCCTGGGCTCGATAGGCGTCTTCGTCCACGTCGTTGACTTCGCCGGTCTCCACGTCGTCGAACGACGCCGCGACGATCCCGGCCTCCCGCGGACGCACCGCGAACACCGAAGAGTAGATCTTCACGCCCGCCGGCACGCCGAGGATAGGGATCTCGCTATCGAGGTCGCCGAGCGTCTCGGCCACGTCCACGGCCGTGCCGTCGCCACCGACGAACAGGATGAGGTCCACCTCCGCGTCAACGAACGCCCGGACCGCCGCACGTGTGTCGGCCGCCGTAGTCTCGGCCGTTCCCGACTGCTCGCTCTCCGGTCCGCCGACGACCACGGGATCGAATCCAGCCGCGCGGGCGGCGTCTTCGCCCATGGGGCCCGCGAACGCGAGCAGTTCCACGCTGGCATCGGTCTCCGCGAGCGCGTCCAGCGCCGCCCGCGCCCGCTCGGGTGCGCGGGGTTCGGCCCCGCGCTCGCGCGCCTCGTCGACTTTCCCGTCGGTGCCCTTCAGCCCGACTCGCCCGCCCATGCCGGCGATCGGGTTGACGACCACGCCGATCCGTCGCATCGTCCGTGCTACGCGAGGACCGGTCAAAAGCGACCCGCATCGACGGACAGCGACCCCAGGGGTGGACCGCGGCGGAAAATCGGGCGGTTTTACATCGGACGGTCCGAAAGCACGGCCATGTTCATCCCACTGCAGGAAGGCGTGCAGGGCGGACTCGTCAATCTCGCGGGGTACGTGCTGCTGTTCGGCGGACTGGTCCTGACCGCGATCTGGTGGAAGGTCCTCTACCGGTAGAACGGACCGAGAAACTCACTCCGCGTCGGGCGCGCCGACACGGTCACGCAGCCACGCCGCGGCGTCCTCGACCTCGCCCTCGTCGCCCTGAATCCTGATGCGCACGGAGTCGCCGGGGTAGCTCCCGACGGTCACGTCGAACGTCCGTCGCAGGTCGTCGATGCGGTCGAGCAGCGCGCTCGGCTCGTCCGCGACGACGGTCGCGACGTGTTTGACCTCCGGCGAAGTCGTCGGCGACCGTCTCGAACATGGCCTTCATCTCCGTGGGGACGCCCGGGAGGACGTAGACGCTCCCGATCACGCACCCCGGCGCGACGCCTTCGGGGTTTTCGAGCAGTCGAGCGCCACGGGGAATCTCCGCGGTCCCCTCGGCGAGGTCGTCGGCGGCGTACCCGCCTTCGGCCTCCAGCCAGTCCAGCACCTCCTGGCTCTCGACGACTTCGCGACCGAACGCGGCGGCGACCTCCATGGTCACGTCGTCGTGCGTCGGGCCGACGCCGCCGGTGACGAGCACGGCGTCGTACTCCGCGCGGTACTCGTTGACGACGCGGGCGATGTCGGCGACGCGGTCGGGCAGGGTCGTGACCCGCTCGACGTCGACGCCGCGCTCGTGCAGTCGCTCCCCCAGCCAGGCGGCGTTGGTGTTCACGGTGTCGCCGACGAGCAACTCGTCGCCGACCGTGACGATGGCAACGCGCATACCCGCCGTAGGAACCGTACCCGTAAAAGGTCGCCCGCTTCGAGCCGTCCGTCACGCCCCGTTCGGCCCGTCCGCGGTCAGTGCGTCCGGCGTCGTCAGCCCGCAGTCAGTTAGCCCAAGTCAGCGCATCCCCGGCGGCGGGCCGTCGTCGTCGAACTCGTCGGTCTCCGTCTCCACGTCTAACCCGATCTCCTCGCGCCTGCGTTCGAGGACGCGGATCTGCCGGAGGTAGTAGAGCGCGCCGCCGATGCCGACCAGCGTCAGGATCCCCGACGCCGCCGAACAGCAGCAGGTCACGCGCGAGGTAGTACCTGACGAGTATCGGACCGCGCTGGACTTCGTTCCAGCGGACCGTCATCCGGCCCGTCTCCTCGTTCAGCGGCGTCGTGTAGTCGCCGGGTGACACCTTCGAGAGGAGCGGCACGCCGACCCGGGCCTGCGGCGGGAGCGTCACCTCGACCGAGTGCGGCGAGTCGACGAACAGCGGCGTCGCGAACCGCTTGGCGTTGGGCCGCTCGGCCGTGAACGCCACCTGACCGCCCGCCTGCGGGAGCGTGACGTTCGCCCGCGACTGGCCGTGCTCGACGCCGAGATTCGACCGGTTGGCCGGTTTCACGACGGTCCCGTTGGGGAAGCGAAAGCGCAACGCCGCGATCTGCAACGGCTCCTCGGTGCCGAGTTCGTCGCGCTGGTAGAGCTCGATGTACGACTGGTTCTCCACGGCGATGACGCCGGTGAACTGGCCCCTGGAGACGTTGTAGGTCGTCGTCGCGTTCGTGTCCCAGTCGTAACTGGCGTTCCGGTTGAGTTCGGTCTGGTCCGGGCCGCCACCGAAGGGGGAGGTGCAGCCGGCCAGGGCGACCAGTACCGCGAGCAGCGCCAGGGCGGGAACCAGTCGGCGCCTCATGGAACGACGCAGAGGAGTTCGGAGGGCATGTACTGCCCGATGCTCGCGAGGAGCCCGGGCGGGTCGGTCTCCTCGCCGCAGACGATGCTCTGTTCGAGAAGCCCGAGGCGCTCGACGGTGACGATGTCCTGGGCGTGGCCCGCGCGGTTGACCGTCGCGCGCGCTTCCGCCCGCGTCGCCGAGTTGACGTTCACGCGACCGTTCCCGCGCGTCCACTCGTAGAGGCGGTCCCGCTCCGCGTCGGCGAGGCGCGCCGGTTCGCCCTCCGCGGGGTCGCCCGCGACGAAGCGCATCGGGAGGTGCTGGACGAGGCCGAACCGCGTGCGGATCTGCTCGGGGGTCCCCTGGCCGAGACCGATCTCGTCGGCGGGGATCCGCACCTCGTTCCCGAAGCCGACGTCGAAGACGAACCCGTCGTCGTCCCAGGCGCCGAGCGTACCGACGTACTCCTCGCCGGGTTCGAACTCCGGCGTCAGCTTGCCCCACTCCTCGGCGAGGGCGTTGCGCGCGACAGTCGCGTCGTCGCCCTCGACGGTGACGGTCGGGAACTCGTCGTCGCGCAGGCCGACCGTGAACGACACGTCGAGGTCGCCGACGGTGTTGTCGACCAGCGAGCGCAGCGAGTCGAGCGAGCGCTCGCGGGCGTCGCCCTCGACGTAGACCTTGGTTGCGAGTACGACCATCAGGCCTCGGTTCCGCGGTCGACGTTCAGTTCGTCGCGCAGTTCCTCGATGCGCCGCTCCATGGCGCCGACCAGGCGCGTGTTCTCCATCGCCTCGACCGGGTTGCCGCAGTCGGGGCACTCGAAGCCGAACTCCATGGCCTCGCCGAACTCGAAGCGGATGCCGCAGGTCTCACAGAGGTAGAACTCGTTGTCCTTCTCGTAGTCCTCGCGCTCCTCGAGGGCCTCCAGCAGGCGGTACATCTCCGATTCGAGCTGCTCGGGGATCTTCTCGTACTCGAAGGTCCAGAGGTACGTGAGCCACCCCGAGTCCTCGTCGCGCAGGCGACGGTAGCTCGCCAGGTCGTTCTCGTAGAGGATGAACAGCGCCCGCCGCACGTCGTTGAGCTCCAGCCCGAGCTCCTCGGCGAGCTCCTCGTCGGTCACCTCGCCGTCCGGCGGCGCCGCCGCCACCGGCATCCCTTTCGGGCCGACCAGCTCGTGTAGGTACTTCTGAATAACGGGGTCCTCCAGAAGGTCGTCAAACGCCATTACGGTGTTCTCAGTGCGTGAGGCGTTTAAAAGCACCGAACGACGGAGCTTCCGGCTCCGTCCGCCCGCGCCCGCGGCCGGTCCCGACAGCCGCGGAATCGCCCGCTCACCGCTCGCCGCTCGTGTCCTCGACCTTCTTGCCGGTCTCCTTCGGGACCACGGTTCGGTCGGCGTCCTCCCACTCGCGGTCGAGTTCGCGGCCGTCGAACAGCCGGTCGAGCGTGACTGCCAGCGACGCTACCTCGGAGTGAGGCTGGTTCGTGACGGCGACGTTGTGGTCTGCCCGCTCGTACACGTCGAACGGGACCTTCTCTGCGCCGACGACGAACAGGACGGGCGTGCGGTCGTCGAGCGCGTCCCGGAGGTCGCCCTCCACGTCCTGGACCGGCAGGCCGTACATCGTGAGGTGGACGACCACGCCGTCCCAGTCGCGGATGACCGCCTTGGGCGAGTCGGTGACCTCCACGTCGAACGGGCCGCCGAAGCGGTCGGTGATGTCACGGACGGTGTCGGCGGGAGAGGACGCCTCGGGGCCGAAGACGACGCCGTCGGCGCCGAGCGCCCGCGCGGTGAGGCCGACGTGGGTCGTCATCCGGTCGTCGCGGCCCGGCCGATGCCCCAGGCGCAAGACGGCGACTTCGGGTTCGTCGTTCATGCTCCGCGGCTACGCGAGCCCCGTTTAGAGCCTTCCGAAGGAAATCCGGCCGGCGACGAGATTCAGAACCGCCTGCGACCGATTCACTCGCCGTCCGGGTCCCGCTCACCTTCCGTCCGCATTCCGCTCATCCGCCGTCCGGACGCGCGCTCTCGATCGCGGACCGGACCGTCCCCCACCCGAACCCGTCGAGCATGCTCCCGTCGACGACGACTGTCGGCGTGCCGCGGACGCCCGCGCCGATCCCCTGCTGTTTGTCCTCCCGGATCACCGTCCGGAACGTCCGCCCCTCGGCGGCCGACCGGACGGCGTCGCCGTCGACGCCCTCCTCGTCGGCAAGGTCGGCGTACGTCCCCGGGCCGAGGTCGGACTGGTTGTCGAACAGCCGGTCGGTGAAGGCGAAGAAGGTCTCGTCGTCCGCCTCGTGCTGGACGGCCCGCGCCGCGTTCGCGGCGGTGTACGACTGCGGCTCGTGCATGTCGAGGGGGAAGTCGTAGTGCTCGTACCGGACGACGCCCTGCTCGACGTACTCGCTCGCGATGTTCGGTTTGACCTGCGCGTTGAACTGGCGACAGGCCGGACACGCCAGGTCCTTGTAGACGCCCACGGTCACGGGCGCGTCATCGCTCCCCAGCGTCGGCGCCGGGAGCGACACGTCCCGCGCGGTCGCCGTCCCGCCGCTCCCGGGCTGTGAGACGAGCCCGCCACAGCCGGCCAGCCCCGCGGCGACGGTCGCGGCCGCACCGGCGAGGAACCGCCGTCTGCTCCCCGTACGTCTCCCCGAATCCTGCATGTGTGGCTGCTAGCTCCGTGCGATTGATACGACTGTCGGTCACACGTTCGGGCGAGCCGGAGCCGACCGGCCGCGACCGGCCGCGACCGATCGGAGGCGCCTACGTCTGCGCCCGCCTGGTGACCGGAACGCACATGTCGGCAGTGGACGACGTTCGGGTATGGATCTCTCCGGCAAGCGACTGGTCGTCACCGGCGGGGCGGGCTTCGTCGGCTCGCACCTCTGTGCCCGACTGGTCGACGACAACGAGGTCGTCTCGGTCGACGACTTCTCGAACGGCGAGCGCGAGTGGCTCCCCGACGGCGCCGAAGTCGTCGAGGGCGACCTGACCGACCCCGACGTCGCCGCGGAGGCGATCACCGAGGACGTCGACGGGGTCTTCCACTTCGCGGCGAACAAGAACGCGGCCGCCGACGACGTCGACCAGTACCGCTTCAACAACCGCCTCACCGAGACAGTCATCGAGCGCATGGACGAGGTCGGCGCGACAACATCGCGTTCACCTCCTCGACGGTCTACGGCGAGGCGCCGCGACCGACGCCCGAGGACTACGCGCCGCTGGAACCGATCAGCATCTACGGTGCGAGCAAACTCGGCGAGGAGAGCCTCCTCTCGGTGTACGCCCACAGCCACGACTTCACCGTCTGGGTCTACCGCTTCGCCAACATCGTCGGCCCGCGCCTGCAACTGGGCGCGGTGATCCCGGACTTCATCGACAAACTGGACGACGACCCCGAGTCGCTCACCATCCTCGGCGACGGCCGCCAGGAGAAGTCGTACATGCACGTCGAGGACTGCGTCGACGCGATGTGCCACGTCGTCGAGCGCGCGAGCGACGACTTCAACGTCTACAACCTGGGGACGCGGACGACCACCTCGGTGACGACCATCGCCGACATCGTCAGCGAGGAGATGGGCCTCGACCCCGACTACGAGTACACGGGCGGCGACCGCGGGTGGGTCGGCGACGTGCCGCGGATGCGACTCTCCATCGAGAAGCTCTCCGCCCTCGGCTGGGAGCCCGAGGGGTCCAGCGACGACGCGGTCAGGCGAGCGACCCGGGAGCTACTCGCGGAGTGAGCGGCCGTAGTTCGCGCCGCGCTTCCGCGACCGAACCGTCTCAGGGCTCGTAGGTCCCTTCGAGGTGGGACTTGTCGACGACGTTTCCCTCGGCGGCGTCGTAGGCGTCGTCTTTCGTCGCGTCCCGGGAGAGGTCGAGCGTGTCGTCCAGCGCGTACAGCAGGAATCGGTACGTGTGCTCGCGGTCAGGTGGATTCGGTCCGCCCCATCCCGTCTCGCCGTAGTCGTTCTCGCCGGCGACGGCGCCGTCGCTCTCCGGGTCCCAGCCCTCCGGGATCGACTCGGTGTCGCCGTCGACGTTCCAGACGACCCAGTGGTCCCAGATCTGGCCGGCGGGCTCGCGCGCATCGGGGTCGTCGACGACGATCAGGAACGACTCCGTGCTCGACGGCGCGCTCGCGATCTCCAGCGGGGGTTGACGTTGTCCTCCGCGTACCCGTACTTCTCGGGGATCCGGCCGCCGTCGTCGAACGCCGGACTCGTGAGCTGTAGGTCCGCCATGGTATCCTCTATCACGAGCCGTGGAGCGCCCGACGCATAAAGCCGCCCCACCGTTCGGCCGGGTCGCGGGGCCCGGAATCGGGCGACTCGGTGGGGATCGCCGGCGCCCGGCGGCGAGCGCCACGCCTATATCCGGCCACCGCCAACCCGCGAGCGTGCAAGTCGTGGGGTACGAGACGGGCGCCGACGGGCCTCCAGCGCTGCTCGTCGCGCGCGACGGCGCGGTCACCGCCGAGTCGCTGGATCCCGGAACGGAACTGGCCTACTCGCTCGGCGAGCGCCACTGCGCCGGCGTGATCGACGACGGCACCCACACCCCGTGTCCCGACCCCGACGCTCCGTACTGTGACGACCACACGTACCGGTGGCCCTGCGCCCGCTGTACCGGCGAGTGCTCGCTGCCGCTGGAGTCCTGCCGCGAGGAACACGCGATCTACCTCGCCGCCTTCGCGTCCGAGACGTTCAAGGTCGGCGTCACGCGCTCCTGGCGCCTCGACACCCGCCTGCGCGAGCAGGGCGCCGACCGCGCCGCCCACCTCCGGACGGTCGCCGACGGCCGCGTCGCCCGGCAGATCGAGGCCGAGATCGCGACCGACGTGGGCGACCGGGTCCGCGTCCCGACGAAGGTCCGGGGCCTCCACGAGGCCGTCGACGAGGCCGCCTGGAACGCACTCGTCGCCGACTTCGACCCCGTCGAGACGTTCGAGTTCGACTACGGCTTCGATCTTTCCGACCGACCCGTGTCGGAGACGCTCGCCTCGGGGACTGTCAGGGGGGTGCAAGGTAGGGTGCTGCTACTCGACAACGGGGAGCACCTACGCCGTCGACATGCGCGACCTGGTCGGCCACGACCTCGAATCGGGACAGAGCGACAGGAACCTGCAGTCGAGCCTCGGCGCGTTCGGGTAAGCGCGACCCACCCGGTCTCCGATCCCCACCCAGTTGTCGCACACAAAACATTTACCGGACCGGAGAGCGCTGGCGAACGTGAATCGAGAAGCGTGGTTGGGCGTCCTCGCGCTCCTGCTCGTCGCGGCCGCCGTCGGCCTCGTCGCGCTAGGCCCCGGCGCGCTCGCCGAGCGGACCGACGAGGACGTCCGGCCGAGCAGACTGTCCCTCCAGGAACCCCGCGTCGCCGCGGGCGAGGTCGGCGGCGAGCGCGCCGAGCTGTCGCTGGACGTACGCATGGACCACCGCGGCGGCGACGCGGAGAACGTCACCGTCGAGGTACAGGCCGTCGACACGGACACCGGTCTCGTCGCGACGACCGTGCGCAAGGACCTGGGCACTATCAGCGGGGACCGCGAGGTGCGGACCCGGATGAACGTCACCGTCGACCGCCAGGGCGGCTACCGCCTCGACATCCGCGTCTACGAGGACGGCCGCCGGATCGAGACCGGGAGCACGCGGGTCAGCGGGGTCGACTCGCTGACGCCGGACTACGCCGAGACCAGCGTCGGCTTCGAGCGCTTCGAAGGCGGCGAGACGAGCCCCCCGGTCATCGCCGCGCAGTCGCTCATCGAGCGGAACAACCGGACGACACTGCGGACCGCGACGGCGCTGACGAACCGCGGGAGAGGCCCGCCGGCGGCCTCGAACTCGTCGTGGTGGCCCGGCAGGTGGAGTCGAATATCATCGCCGACCGCACGTCGGTCCGCGCCGACGAGATAGATCCCGGCCGGACGGTCAACGAGACGGCCGACCTGAAGGTGCCGTCGAACTACAACTACTACCTCGACGCCTTCCTCTATCGGGACGGCGTCCTCGTGGACACGGTGACCGGTTCGGCGATGCTCGACCCGAGCCGACCCGTCCCGAAGAACACCACCCGCGAGGAGGTCGACTTCCAGGCCGGCGACTTCGCGGGGACCCCGAGCCGGAGCCTGACCGGTCGGAGGGGCGACTCCGATGCCCACCGAGAGCGGAGGCGGGCCGGGCTTCGGGGCGGTCGGCGCGCTCGCCGCGCTGGTCGGACTCGCCGCGCTCGCGGCACGGAGGAACCAATGACTGACACCGACACCGACGACGCGACCGGAGGGCGAACCGACGCGACGACGGACGACCCGTCGTCCGAGCCAGCGGCGGTCGAGCGCTCGACCGACGGCGGAGCGACAGCGACCGGCGAGCCCGAGGGCCGCGATCTATTGGCCTACGTCGAGTGGGCGGCGTTCGGTATCCTGTGTCTGCTCGCGCTCGTCGCGACGTTCAGGTTCTACTTCGCCGCCTCGGAGGCGATCCGGGTGTGGTTCAGCGCGGACTTCGTCCCGGTGTTCCAGGCGGTGTTCAACCTGCTCGTGCTGGTCGCGTCGGCGCTGGGCATCTCGGTGCTCGTCCGACGCATCGCCTGAGTACGACAACCCTTTTGGGACGCCGCGGCGAAGCGAGACTATGGCAGACGATCCTTCCGACGAGAGCGACGCGCCCGCCGAGGAGTCGACAGACGAGGCTCCCGAGGGCGGCGAGGACAACGGCGACGGAGAATCGAAGTCCTTCCGCGAGCGCGCCGAGGAGATCCGCCAGCAACGCGCCGAAGAGGGCGACGACGACGGCGAGGGCATGAGCCGCGAGGAGCGCATGGAAGAGATGATGGGCGGCGGCGGCCCGCCCGGCATGGGCGGTGGCGGCGGCGGCAACCCGTTCGCACAGATGATGGGCGGCATGATGGGCGGCGGCGGCCCCGGCGGCCCGCCCGGCATGGGCGGCGGTCCGGGCGGCCGCGGTCGAGAGGAAGAGTCCTCCGAGACCGACGAGGAACTCGTCCGCGAGGTCCGCAAACTGCGCGACGAAGTCCACGACGCCCGACGCGAGCTCGGCCGCATCGCCGACGCGCTCGAAGACTGAACGCGTAGTTCAGTCGCTCTTCTCCGCCAGATAGACGACCGCTAGCTCGTGCAGCGCCGGGTGCGGCTGGGCGGGAGGCCGCGCCGACTGGACCGTCGACAGCGCCTCCCGAAACGACCGACCGGTCCTGATCGCCAGCGCGACGGCCGCGAGCGTCGCGCTCCGCGAGACGCCGTGCGAACAGTGGATCAGCAGCGACCCCTCCCCGAGGAGACGACAGGCCGTGTCCGCGGCCGCCTCGAAGGCCGGCCAGTCGGCCTCGGGACCGTCGACGAGCGGTCGGTGATGCGTCGTCGACGGCTGTGGCTCGCGCGTCGCGGACAGCACGGCGTCGAACGACCGGTCGGTCCGGTCCGGATCCGCGGCGTGGACGTTCCCCAGAAACAGGTCGCGGTCGCCGATACGTCGAACGACGGGGTCGCCGTGGCGGTGGCCGAACGGGCGGACGACGGCCCGGCCGTCCCGCCACCAGTCGGGGCCATGCATGGCTGTTGGGCGGTGCGTTCGAGCGCCGACGACGAGCGGCGAGTTCGCGGCGAAATCGCGCGGTTCGCGGGCGTCAGTCCTCGTAGGCGAGCTTCATCACGAACTGCGAGAAGGTGTCGCTGTGGGCGTTGACCTCGTCGTCGCCGACGAACGGGGAGAGCATGTCGCCGGCCATCAGCAGCGAGAAGTCCAGGTCGCGGGCCGCGGGCTCCAGGTAGTAGGTGTTGTGGCCGTTGTAGACCGTCTCCTCGCGCTGGATGAGGTCCTGGTCGGCCAGCGAGTCGGCGATCCGGCTGCCCTTGCGGGACCCGACGTCAAGTTCCTTCCAGAAGTCGCTCTGGTGGATGCCACCCGTCTCCCGGATGAGTTCCAGTCCCGCGCGCTCGTCCTCGTTGAGGTCTTCCTCGGCAGCAGCCATACCAGTACGGTCCGTGTTTGGGCCGTTTAAATTTGGCTGTCGACGTCCCGGTAGGCCGTCTCACAGGGCGGCCCGTCGGCGTACCGGTACCGGGACCCCTCGCGACCGATCTCGATCAGCGACGACGAGCGCGTCCCGAAGCGGTCCCGGTGGACGCAGACGCCGTACTCGTGGTCGGCGATCACGTCCGCCGCGCGGTCGAGCCACGAGCTGCTCGTCTCTCCGGGTTCGACCTGGAGCGCCGTCGCCACCTTCCCGGCGTTCTGCGCCTGCGCCTCTCCCGCTTCCGCGCGGGCTTCCGGGATCGCGTACTCGCCGTCCGCGCCGACGTTGACGACGACGTGGACGCCCGGGTCGAAGTTCCGCACCCGGCGGCTGTCGCCGTCCCACTCGACGAGCAGCGCCGCGTTCGCGTCGGCGAGGACGAGGTTGAAGCCGTCGTACCGGCGGTCGTCGAGTTCGCGCTCGACCAACCGAGCGGCCTCCTCGGCGGAGGCCTGCCGGAGCGCGTCCCGGACGAGCAGGCCGCGGGAGCGCTCGGCCGTGGCCTCGCCGTCGGCACCAGTCCAGCGATTGGTGATCGCGACGAAGACGCCGCGTTCGTTGTAGCCGATCCAGGTGCCGCCGGCTTCCTCGTCGCGCGGCGCGAGGACGCGCGGCGACTCTTCGACGATTTCCGGTGGCGTCGAGGGCCGGCCGAGCGCCTCGTCGCGGTTGGCCGCCGCGACGACCGGCGCGTCGGTGAAGACCTGCCAGGCGAAGACGAGCGTGCACACGACTCGGCGTACGCGAGGGACGGGATTAAACGTCGCGGCGGGGCGACCGGATCGCGGACCGGGACGGATCAGTCGGTCCGCGCGGCGGCGAGTCGCTCTCGAACTCCGTCGCGGTCGACGGTCCCGGAGTGGGTCCGCGGGAGTTCGTCGGCGAAGGCGACGGTCTTCGGGACGGCGAAGTCCGCTAGACGCTCGCGGGCGCCCTCGCGGACCGCCGCTGCTGTGAGCGCGGTGGATCCGGTCGAATCCTCGGCCGGGACGACCAGTGCGGCGACGCGCTCGCCCCACTCCTCGTCGGGGAGGCCGGTGACCGCCGCGTCGTCGATTCCGTCTATCTCGCGGATCGCGTCGGCGACGCGGGCGGGATGGACGTTCTCGCCGCCGGTGACGACGGCGTCGTCGACGCGCCCGACGACCCAGAGGCGGCCGTCCTCGTCTGCGTAGCCCAGGTCGCCGGTGTGAAATCCCGCCTCGCCGAACGCGGCCGCCGTCTGCTGGGCATCCAGATAGCCGGGCGTCACCGTCGGTCCGGCGACGACGAGTTCGCCTGATTCGCCCGGGTCCACGGGGGAGTGCCCGTCGTCCCCACTTTCGATGACCGTCACGGTCGTGTTCCGCAGCGGCCGACCGACCGTGTCGGGATGCGAGCGGGACTCGTCGGGCGTCGCGGTCGCCACCTGCGACGCCGTCTCGGTCATCCCGTAGGTCGGGTAGGCCGGCACGCCGCGGTCTCCGCAGCGCTCGATCAGGTCGCGGGAGGCTGGCGCGCCGCCCAGCAGGACGAACCGGAGCGAGTCACCCGGGGTCCAACCGGCGTCGAGGAGTCGCGTGAGCATCGTCGGGACGAGCGAGACGCCCGTGATCGCGAACTCGTCGAGGACGCGGGCGGTCGCGTCGGCGTCGAACTCGCGCTGGATCACCGTCGTCGTGCCGTAGAGCGTCGAGCGGACGAGCGGCGCGAGCCCGCCCATGTGGTACGTCGGGAGACAGACCAGCCAGCGGTCGTCGGGGTCGACGCCGAGGCGGTGTGCCGACCCCACGGCGCTGGCGACGAGGTTCCGCCGAGTGAGTCGCACGCCCTTCGGGTCCCCCGACGTGCCCGAGGTGAACATGACGACGCGCTCTGCGTCGAGCGGCCGCTCGCCGGTGACGGGGCGCTCGGCGGAGGCGTCGACCGACTCGCCGGTCGCTGTCAGACCGAGGTGGAGCGACGCGACCTCGTCGGACGCCGGATCGTCGACCGACGCCACCGGCACGTCCGACGGGGCCGCCTCCGCCGCCAGTCCCTCCGTCGCTCTCCCGCAGATCAGTAGGTCGACGTCGGCTCGCGACGCCTGCGCTCGGAGCCGTTCGGCCGGAAGTTCGGCGTTCAGCGGAACCGCGCTCGCCCCGAGGCGACCGAGCGCGAAGTAGCAGTCGGCGAAGGCGACACGCGTCCCGAACAGGAGCCCGACGCGGCCGCCCGCGGCGTCGAACGGGTCGCCGGCGTCGCCGTCGAACCGGTCGGCGAGCCGAGCGGCGCGAGCGGACGCGCGCTCGTCGAACGCTCGGTACGTCCACTCGGTCCCCTCGTCGGCGTCGACGACCGCCGTCGCGTCCGGTGTCGACGCGGCGCGCTGGCGGAGGAGGTCGCTGGACGGGTCGCTCACGGGGTCGTCGACCGGCCACTCGGCGGGTCCGGGCAGGCTCACGGTCCCACCTCGGACGCGTCGATGCCGATGCCGGGGTCCTGCGGGACAGCCATGGCCCCCTCCGAAACCGGCGCTGGATCGGGCGCGAGGTCTTCGGCGAGCAGTTCGCCGGTCGCGAGTCCGCAGGGGGCGACGTCCGGGATAGCGGCGGCGACGTGGACCGCGGCGGTGCGCGCGACGACCGCGCCGACGGTCGTCGTCACGACGGGTTCGATCCTCCTCGCGGGCCCGCATCGCCAGGGTGTGCGCGGTGCCGGGGCCGCCCAGGACCATCGGTTTCAGTACCACCACGTCGGCCGCTCCGGCGTCGAACACCGCGGCCATCGACCGCTCGGCGAGCGTCTCGTCGACGGCGATGTCGACGTCGTCGCTCCGCTCGCGCAGGGTCGCGAGGCCCGAGAGGTCGTCCGCCGGCAGCGGCTGCTCGACGTAGGCCACGCCGACCGGACCGACTCCGTCGAGGGCTCGCTGGGCTTCCTCGCGAGTCCAGGCGCCGTTGGCATCGAGCCGCAGTGTCACGTCGACGCCGACGGCCTCGCGGACCGCCCGCACTCGCTCGACGTCGGCGTCGACCGAGCGCGCGCCGACCTTGAGTTTCAGGCAGTCGAATCCCCGGTCGATGGCCGCAGCGGCCCGCTCGACCGTGGATTCGCGGTCGGCGTCGCCGACGGTCGCGTTGACGGGGACGCGGTGGACGGTCCGCGAGTCGTCGAACCAGCGATAGAGCGGGAGGCCGTCGGCCCGGGCGTCGGCGTCGAGGAGCGCGGTCGCGAACCCGTGGCGTGCGGCGCGGGCCTCGTCCGCGCCGAGTTCGAGCAGGGCGGCGCTGTGGTCGCCGTCCGCCCCCGCTGCGAGCGCCCGGTCGAGCGCGTCCTCGCAGTCGGCCAGCGACTCGGTCCATCCCGGTAGCGGCGTGGCTTCGCCGATTCCCGTCTCGCCGCGGTGGTCGTAGCGGACCACGAACCCGGAGCGCTCGTCGATGTCGCCCGCGGAGGTCGAGAGCGGCGATTCCAGCGGCAGCGAGAACGACCGGACGGACGCGGAGCGGTCGCCGCTCATAGCAGCGCGGGCGCGGCGAGTCCGCCGGCGAACAGGAGCGAGTGGACGAACAGCGTCTGGCCCACCCGTTCGAGCGCCGGATTGAGCGCCTCGCCGTCGGTGCGTTCGAGCACGGTCTTCGAGACTATCGCCGCGAGCGGCAGCGAGAGGAGCGGCGCGAGCGCCCACTGCCCGTACTCCGGGTCGAGCGCGAAGACCACCGGGACGACGTAGGCCATCCCGACGAGGGCGAGGAACTCGACGCGGCTCCAGCGGTAGCCGAAGCACCGCGAGGGTCCGCTTCCCCGCGGCGGCGTCGCTCTCCCTGTCGCGGATGTTGTTCACGACGAGGATCGCCGTCGAGAGGGCCGCGGCGGGGAGACTGGCGACCACGGCCGCGACCGGGAGTGTCTCCGGTGGGATCCCGGTCGGGAACAGACCGACTGGCGCGTACATGACCGCCTGGACGTAGTAGGTACCCGTGACGGCGACGACGCCGAAGTAGACGAACACGAAGAGGTCGCCGAGGCCGCGGTAGCCGTAGGGGAACGGTCCGCCGGTGTAGAGGACGCCCGCCGCGATGCCGGAGAGGCCCACGACGACGATGGGGAGGCCGCCGACGGCGACGAGCGGGACCCCGACGACGACCGCGAGCCCGTAGGTGGCGACCATCGCCCACTTGACCCGCCCGGCCGGGATGAGTCCGCCGGCGGTGACCCGGGTGAACCCCTCGCGGTCGTCGGTGTCGGCTCCCTTCATCGCGTCGTAGTAGTCGTTCGCGAAGTTAGTCCCCACCTGGATCAGGAGCGCGCCGACGAGCGCCGCGAGCCAGGTCTCTGGGGTGAACACCTCATCGTGGAAAGCCAGCCCCGCGCCGACGATCACCGGCGCCGACCCCGCGGGGAGGGTCTGGGGCCGCGCGGCCATCAGCCACGCCCGCGTCTTCGAGACCTGCGCGTCTGCAGTCGACATTACCGGCTACTCGGGACCCGTCGAGTGTCAAAGTTGGCATCCGCCGCGGTGGGCGGACCGGCGGAGAACTACCGACGAGGCGACGCGTCCCGACGCCGTGAAACCGGCCGACGTCAGCCGGGCGTCGGGTCGCCGTCGCCGAGAATCCTGTCGATGATGCTCTGTCGATCCGGTGCCTTCTCGTCCTCGTCGTCGGGCGTTGGGAAGTCGGGCATGTCTGGCATTGGACCGAGTTCCTCCGCTCGCTTTGTGCCTCCACGCGGGTAAGGGCTGTCCCGCGATCAGCCGAGCGCCCCACATGCCAGTCGCCGACGGACGCGCCGCCGCAGATGCGCGACCTTCCGGCGCACGTACGACTCCTCGACGTACTCGGCGTCGAGGTCGGTGAGAACCCGGCGCATCTGCTCGGAGCCGCGGTCCCGGTCGATGCCCGCGTCCCGGAGGTGCTTCAGCGGGTGCCGGCGCCAGTTGTACTCCTCGTGTGCGTACACGTCGATTCGGCCCCGTGCCTGCCTGACGAGTACGGCGTGGAGCTGTCTGTCCGCGAACGGCGAGTCCCGGTAGACCCAGCTCCCGTTCGTCTGGTTGCCGAGCGGGGTGTAGTGGTACATGCTCACCGGGTTCCAGCGGAACCCGTACTCCGAGAGGCGCGACTCCACGTCCTCTATCGGACGCTCGATCGTCCCGGCGTATGCGCTGGGATACACGCGATACGTCTCAGGCACCACCGATCGGACCGCCCGGTCGAGCCAGGGGCCGATAGCTCGACGGACGCGGTATCCGAGCCGTCGCTCGACGGACTGGGCCATACCCGGTTTTCGGCCGCGAATCGGGAGAACGTTACGGCGGCGACTCTGGATCCGATGTCGGATGAAAGACAGGGATCGATCGAATTACGGACGCCATCCTCGTTCTGACCGCCGTGAGGTAACAGCGCGGTATGCGTGCGAACTGAGCATCCTGGTAGCGTGTCTGTCCGGCGCCTTCGGCGCCGGTTCACGTGAGCGGCTTTGCCGCTCGCGTTTTTTCACTCATGTTATTGCCGCCCGGGTTTCCGCAGCACGCCTCTGGCGCGCGAGGAAACCGGGGCGGGGAAAAGATGACCCCTAGTAATACCAGTCGTAGTCGTCGAAGTCGGGGTCGCGGCCCTCGTTGAAGGCGTCGCGGCCCTCCTTGGCCTCGTCGGTCATGTAGCCGAGGCGGGTCGCCTCGCCGGCGAACACCTGCTGGCCGACCATGCCGTCGTCGGCCGCGTTGAACCCGTACTTGAGCATGCGGATGGCCATCGGTGACTTGCTGGTGATCCGGTCGGCCCAGTCGAGGGCGGTGTCTTCGAGGTCCTCGTGGGGGACGGCCTCGTTGACCATGCCCATGTCGGCGGCCTCCTCGGCGTCGTAGGTCTTGCCGAGGAAGAATATCTCGCGGGCCTTCTTCTGGCCGACCTGGCGAGCGAGGTACGCCGAGCCGAAACCGGCGCCGAAGGAGGCCACGTCCGGGTCGGTCTGGAGGAACTTCGCGTGGTCCTCGCTGGCGAGCGTGAGGTCGCAGACGACGTGCAGGGAGTGGCCGCCGCCGACGGCCCAGCCGGGGACGACGCAGACGACGGGCTTGGGGATGTGGCGGATGAGGCGCTGGACTTCGAGGATGTGGAGGCGCCCGGCCTCCGCGGCGCTCTGGGTCTCGTTCTCGCCGTCGTCACCCCGGTACTCGTACCCTCGTCGCCGCGGACGGACTGGTCGCCACCGGCGCAGAACGCCCAACCGCCGTCTTTCGGCGAGGGGCCGTTGCCGGTCAGGAGGACGCAGCCGATATCGGACTGGCGCTTGGCGTGGTCGAGCGCGGTGTAGAGTTCGTCGACGGTGCCGGGGCGGAAGGCGTTGCGGACTGCGGGGCGGTCGAAGGCGATGCGGACGGCGTCGACGGCTGTTCCGCGGTGGTAGGTGATATCGCGGAAGTCGAACGCCTCGACCGGTTCCCACCGGCCGGGGTCGAAGATCTCGGAAACCATGGCCGGTGCTCGGGTCGGACCGCGCAAAAAGATTCCTCAGTCGGTCACGACGGCGGTCGCCTCTACCTCGACGCACAGGTCGTCGTCGACGAGGCGGCTGACTTCGACCATCGTCGAGGCGGGGCGGACGTCGCCGAAGACCTCGCCGTGGGCCCGCCCGACCGCCTCGTAGTCGTCGATGTCGGTGACGTACATCCGGGTGCGGACCACGTCCGACAGCGAGGCGCCCGTCTCCGCCAGTGCGGCCTCGACGATCTCCAGCGCGGCCTCGGTCTGTTCGTAGGGGCCGTCGCCGATGACCTCGCCGTCCTCGTCGACCGGGGTGGTCCCGGAGACGTGGACCTGGCCGTCGACGGCGACGGCTCGCGAGTAGCCCACGTGTGACTCCCACTCGGTCCCGCTCGAAACGGTCTGGCGCGACATGTGAGCCGACTGACGCGGCGGACACCTCGGTCTTGCGGTCGCGCGGGCGGGGCTCGTCGGCCGGAACTGTCCGACGGCGCCGACTATCTCGGACGATACTGGGCCGCAGGCGTTTTAGCGTCGGCCTCCGAAGTCGGCGTACTCACCCAGCGCTCGCCATGACAGAGACGTTCTACGACCTCCTCGGCGTGGCCGACGACGCGAGCACCGAGGAGATCGAGACGGCCTACCGCGAGGCCATCAAGCGGGTCCACCCCGACGTGAGTGACGACGTGGACGCCGGCGAGCGCACGAAGCGGCTCAACGAGGCGAAGCGGGTGCTCACCGACGAGGACGAGCGCGCCCGCTACGACCGACTGGGCCACGAGACCTACACGGGCGAGAGCCCGAGCGGGTCCAGCACGACCCCGAACGGTCGCGGACACGCGGCGGGCTCGGCTCGGACCTCGGGGGCCGGCACGAGTTCAGATTCTGACCAGAGCGGTTCGACCAGGCGAGATTCGACCGGGCGCTGGAGCGAGTGGGCTGCGGGCAGCCAGCGTCGGGGGACCGGGGAGACGGATCGCCCGGGCGAGAGCACGTGGCGCGGGTCCCAGCAGCGCGGCCGACGGTCCGGCCGCCGCCGGGAGTCACGCGGCCGCGGCCGTCGCTGGGAAGACGGCTCCGACGCCGGTCGTACGGGCCCGACCGGCGGCCGTGGAACGGAACGAGCGGCGAACGACGGTGCGGGAGCGAGCGACGGTGCGGGTAACGGGGACACCGGATCGGCAGCGGCCGGGAGCGGCGTCGGGCGGTCGAACGGCGGCGCGGCACGGGCCGGCGGCAGCACGGCTCGATCGCCGGGCGACGGGACGACTCGATCGCGGGGCGACTCGACGGGCCCGGCCTGGCAGTCGAGCGGGACGGCGGCGGACGAGGGGTCGCCGTCCGCCCAGCGGCAGGCCGCGGCCGGGTCGACCGACGGACCGAACGCCGACTGGTCCTGGAACGCCTGGCAGTCCACGGGCGCGTGGGCCGTCCGCCAGGGTTCCGAGCGCACGCGTCGGCTCCGCCCGAGCCGCCTGTTCCCGAAGGGCCAGTCGCTCGTCATCCTCGGGTCGATATTCTTCCTCTACCCCTTCTTCGTCGGGAGCGTGCTCTATCCGCGGTTCCCCCTCGCCGCGCGGGTGGCCATCGCGGTCTGCACGCTCCTGACGTTCGCGTACCTCCTGTCGATTCCGGAAGCCGCGATCGCGATTTACGGGCTCTGGAGCGTCCTCGTACCGGTCGTCCTGATCGCCGTCCCCGGCGTGAGTCTGTTCTCCCTGGTCGGCGTCGTCGGCCTCGTCGCGACGTGGGTCCCGCTCGGACTCTCGGTGTTGACCTACTCACTGGTGCGGCCGTGACGGAGAGGGGCCGAGACCTCGGTCAGCTATCGGACGCGATCCGCTCGCAGACGCGCTCGTGGAGCGTCTCGCGGACGCGGTGGCTGGCCTCGCCGTCGACCCGCACCTCGATGACCTGCGTGCCGTCGCTCGCGAGTGAGTCGCGATAGGCCTCCGCGAAGCCCTCGGCGTCCTCGACGCGCCGGAACTCCAGGCCGTAGAGGTCGCCGGTCGGTTCGAAATCGAGGCCGTGGGGCGTCTTGAACTGGTCGGTGAAGGGGGGATCGAACGACTCGATGGGGAGGAGGTGGAAGATGCCGCCGCCGTCGTTGTTGATCAGCACGACGGTCGCGTCGACGCCGCAGCGCGCGACCGAGAGGAGGCCGTTCATGTCGTGGTAGTACGCCAGGTCGCCGGTCACGAGCACCAGCGGATCGTCGGTGGCGCTCCCGGCGCCGAGGGCGGAACTGGTGATCCCGTCGATGCCGCTGGCGCCGCGGTTGCCCAGCACGGTCAGGTCCGCCGGTCGGGGGCGGCCGAACCGGTCGCAGTCGCGGACCGGCATGCTGTTCGAGACGAACACGGTCGCCGGGTCGGGCGCTTGCGCGACGACCTCGGCGAGGACCGCTCCTCGAAGAACCGCTCGTCGGCGCCGGACTCGACGGTGTTCCAGTGGACCGCCTCGGCGCGCTCGAAGCGGTCGCGCCACTCGCCGGAACCCACTCGCGTCCGCGCGGTCGCCCAATCTCTCGGCGAACGCCGAGGCGACGGCCGACGGATCTGCCTCGACGTAGTCGGTGGCCGTGAACTCGGCTTCGGGCCAGTCGCCCGCCGGGTCGACCACGACCTGTCGGGCGTCCGCGTCGCGCAGGAAGCGCCGGAGGGCCTTCGACGTGGGCGAGGCGCCGACACGGACCACGAGATCGGGATCGGGCCAGCCCTCGGCGCCGAGATAGGAGTCGTAGCCGCCGCAGACGAGGTGGTCCTCCGCGAGCGGCCCGTAGCGGAGCCCGGACAGCGGATCGGCGAGCAGCGGCCAGCCCGTCGCGCCGAGGAGCGCGCCGATAGCGTCCGGGTCGCAGACCCCGGATTCAGCGGCCCGGCGACGATCAGTCCGCGCTCGGCGGCGTCGGCGGCGGCCGCCACGTCGTCGATAGCCCGCTCGTCGGGTGTGAGCGTTCCGCCCGCCGTCCTGACGAAGGGGCCGTCTCGACCGTCGCTCCCGAGCGGTGCGGTCTCGGCGAGCGAGTCGGGCACGTCGCCCGGTCGCTCGACGGGTTCCAGCGGTTTCGCGACGGGGACGTTGAGGTGGACAGGGCCGGGGTTCGCGCCGGTCGTCTTCGCGACGGCGCGGTCGGCGGCGACCCGGAGCGAGCGGAGCCGACGCGCATCGGGCGCGGGTTCGGGGAGTTCGCGGTACCAGCGGACGGCGTCGCCGTAGAGCTTCGTCTGGTCGACGGTCTGGTTGGCGCCGCTGTCCGAGAGCTCGCGGGCCGGTCGGCGGTCAGCACGAGTAGCGGGACGCGGGACTGGTCCGCCTCGACGACCGCCGGGTGGTAGTTCGCGGCGGCGGTCCCGGAGGTGCAGACCAGCGCCGTCGCTTCGCCCGTGCGTCGGCCCCGGCCGAGCGCGAAGAACGCGGCCGAGCGCTCGTCGAGCACGGAGTAGGTCCCGACGTCCGGGTGGTCCGCGAAGGCGACGGTCAGCGGCGTCGACCGACTCCCCGGGGAGATACAGGCGGCGGTGACGCCGCTCGCGACGAGTTCGTCGACGAGCGTTCGACCCCACAGGGTCGCGCGGTTCGGTGCGGTCACGCGGACCTCACCCGGTTCGGTGCGGTCACCCGCTGGCGGCGTCCGGTCATTCGAGCGCGTCGAGGACCGGGCGGTACTTCAATTGCACCTCGTCCCACTCGCGGTCCGGGTCGCTGTCGCCGACGATGCCGTTGCCGGCGAACAGCGTGGCCCGTCGACCCGTCGCGACCGCCGACCTGATCGCGACGGCGAAGGTCCCGTCGCCGTCGGCGCCGAACCAGCCCACCGGCGAGGCGTACCAGCCCCGCTCGAACGTCTCGGTCTCCGTGATCGTCTCCAGAGCCTCGTCCGGGGGAAGTCCGCCGACCGCCGGCGTCGGGTGCAGCGCCTCGACGAGCGAGAGGACGTGGTCGTCCTCCGCGAGTTCGGCGGTCACCGGCGTCTGGAGGTGCTGGACCGTCGCGAGCCGGCGAACCGTCCGGTCGCCCGTCGAAATCGACGTGGCGAACGGATCGAGTTGCGCCTTGATCGCCTCGACGACGAGTTCGTGCTCGTGGCTGTCCTTCGCGCTCTCCTGGAGCTTGCTCGCGAGCCACTCGTCTTCTTCGGGGTGTCGCCCCGGCCGGTCGACCCGGCGAGCGCCTCGGTCGTGACCGTCCGGCCGTCGCGGCTGACCAGCCGCTCGGGCGTCGCGCCGAAGAACTGGCCGCCGCCCTCGGGCGCCACGAGGAACCGGAAGCAGTCGGGGTAGGTCTCCGAGAGGCGAGCGTACACCGCCGGGACCGACAGTTCGTCGCGCAGGTCGACGGTCAGCGCCTGCGCGAGGACGACCTTCCGGAGCGTCCCGCGCTCGATGCGTTCGACGGCCGCCTCGACCTGCCGGCGCCAGCCGGCGTCGTCGGGGGTGTACGTTCGTCGCTCGATCCCGGGACCGCCGGTCGGCAGTTCGTCGTCAAGCGAGGCGACGCGCTCGGCCCACTCGCCGAGTCGCTCGTCGGCGGTCGATGCCGCCGACGGGCCTGTCGCGGTCGCCACGACCCACGTCGATCCGTCGGCGTCCGAGACGACCTGCACGGCTGGGAGGACGAACTGCGCGTCCGGGAAGCCGTCCCACTGGGACTGCCCGTCGTCCTTGTCGTCCTCGTGGAAGGCGAAGCCGCCGAACAGGCGCGGTCGCGCCGCGCGCGGCAGGTCCGACGCGACGGTCCGGCCGGCGAACAGCGCCTCGCCCGCGCGCCGAACGGTGTCGAATCGACCGGGGCCGTCCGCCGCGATCGTCGCCGCCGACCCGCCCGCGGCGACCTGCTGGCCGGCCTCCGACCAGGCGACCGCCGGTCGGGGGAGTTCGCGCAGGACGGCCCCGACCGGCACGGGGCCGACCTCGCGGCCGCGCGTCGCGATGGTCGTCTCGCCGGGGTCGACCGACGACTCGTCACCACGCAGAGGTTCCATCTCCAGGCGCTTAGCACCGTGTGCCTTTCAGCCTAACTACTTCGCCCGGGCCGCCTCCCTCGCCGTTCGGCCGCGTACGCGACCCGCCGTTGCCGGTCGCCGATCGACCGCCGGAGCGGCCGAAGACCCGGACGACTCAAGACGCAAAAATCGCACGATGGGGGGCTGTCCGGGCCGGATATAACCCCCGCCAGAGTTAAATACCCCCTCACCGAAGATTCGACCGATCCGATGCCCAAGGTTGATCTCACGATCCCCGAACACCTCGAAATGCGCATCACCCAGCTCGTCGAGCAGGGTGAGTTCCTCAACCGGGAGGAAGCCATCGAGGACCTGCTCTCGACGGGGTTGAAGGCATACAAGACGAGCGGACCGATGGACGACGACGAGGACGCGGGGTACGAGGACGACGGGATGATGGGCCACGAAGACGAGTACGTCTTCTGAGCGCTCGCTGAACACCTGTGTGACCCACTGACGGACAATTCTTAAACCGGCGGTTACCGTACTGGGCCGCATGCACAAGGACGAACTGCTGGAGCTACACGCGCAGATGGTGCTGATCAAGGACTACTTCGCCAACCTCGAAGACGTGGACTCGACGCTGTTCGACCCCTACGAGGAACTCGACGTCACGCCCGACGACGTCCACAAGTCCAAGAGCGAGCACAAACACGCCGTGTTCGTCCTCGGCAACGCCCTCGCCACCGCCATGAGCGAAGACGAGTTCTCCGACGCCGGCCGCGTCGGCAAGCGCATGAAGGAACTCGCCGAAGACGCCGAGAAGAAGCTCTAGATCGGCGGTACGTCGCAGACAGTTCGTCCCACTGGGCTGGGACCCGCGGAACGGGAGACGGGCATCGACGCTACAGTCCCGGCGACCGCCGGGAGTCGGACGGGTGGACGGTCGCGGAGAGGAGGTCGGGTGGACGGTCGCCGGTGGCTACTTGTCGCTTCCGCGCGCAGTCGACGCATGAGCGTCGCGGACATCGACCGCGAGAGCGAAGCGATCGCCTGTACCATCGACGACCGCGGGCGACTCGCGGTGACGATCGACCGCCCCGACAGCCTCAACGCTATCGACGACGCCGTCCGCGAGGAGATCACCGCCCTCCTCGACCGCGTCGACGACGACGCCGTGCGGTGCGTCACCTTCGAGGGTGCAGGGGAGAAGGCCTTCAGCGCGGGCGCAGACGTCGACAGCGTCGCCGACCGCACCCCCGCCGAGGCCATCGACGTGACGCCGCTCTACGAAGTCGTCGTGGAGTATCCGCGGCCGACGCTGGCCGCGATCCGGGGATACTGCCTCGGCGGCGGCCACGAACTCGCGCTGGCCTGCGACATGCGCGTCGCGTCGGCCGACGCCGAGTTCGGCTTTCCCGAGATCAATCTCGGCCTGCTCCCCGGCGGCGGCGGGACGCAGCGACTCGTCCGACTCGTCGGCGAGGCGCGCGCGAAGGAACTCGTCTTCCGCGGCCACCGCATCGACGCCGAGCGCGCGGCCGACTGGGGCCTGATCAACCGCGCGGTCCCGCCGGAGGCGTTCGAGGAGACAGTCGAGTCGTACGTGGACGACCTGACCAGCGGGCCGCCGCTGGCCCTGAAGGTCGCGAAGTCGGTCCTCAACAACGCGGAGGACACCAGTCTCGCCGCAGGGATGGCGATGGAGAGCCAGGGATTCGGCTTCCTGACCACAACCGAGGACTTCGAGGAAGGCCGCCGGGCGTTCCGCGAGGACCGCGACCCCGAGTTCGAGGGCGAGTGATCGGTCAGCGCGCACGCTGATCGCCGGTCGGCACACGAATCGACTGCCCGAGCGGTTATTCCTGTCGCGCCCGTATCACGACCATGGAGAACGCGTCCGCGACGGAGTCGGGGATTGCCCGCCCTCCGGGCCCGAGCGGCCTCCCGGTCGTCGGTAGTCTCTTCGAGTTCGTGCGCGACGAGTACGCCTTCAGAGAGCGCTGCGCCCGCGAGTACGGTGATCTCGCGTACTACGAGGTGCTCGGAACGCCCTTCTACCAGGTCAACAGCCCCGACGGCATCGAGCACGTCCTCGTCCACAACAACCAGAACTACGTCAAGGGCGAACTGTTCCAGGAGTCGCTCGGGCCCGTCCTCGGCAACGGCCTGCTCAACAGCGAGGGGGCGTTCTGGCGGCGCCAGCGCCACCTCATCGGCCCGGCGTTCGAACCCGACCGCATCGCCGAGTACGCCGAGACGATGGTCGACCGGACCGAGGAGACCGCCACGCGATGGCGCGACGGCGCCGTCCGCGACGTGAACGAGGACATGATGGAACTCACCCTCGAAATCGTCGCGGACGCGCTGTTCGGCGCCGACGTGGGCCGCGACGTGGACACCGTCGCCTCCTCCTGCAGGTCGTGATGGACTACCAGGAGGGGCTCAGCGCCGACATGCTCCCACTCGACGTGCCGACGCCCGGCAAGATCCGCCTCCGGCGCGCCGTCGACGACCTCGAATCTGTCGTCTACCGGATCATCGACGAGCGCGCTCGCAACCCCGGCGACGACGTGGTCTCCCGGATGCTCGCCGTCGAAGACGAGTCCGGCGAGGGCATGTCGCGCGAGCAGATCCGCGACGAGGTGATGACGCTCCTGCTCGCCGGCCACGAGACCACGGCCCTCGCACTCACGTTCACCACCTTCCTGCTCGCACAGCACCCCTCCGTTGAGGAACGCCTCCTGGCGGAACTCGACGACCACCTCGGCGGCGACCCGCCGACGGTCGAGGACGTTCGGAATCTCCCGTACCTGGAAACCGTCGTCAAGGAGTCGATGCGACTCTACCCGCCGGTTCCGGGCATCGTCCGCGAGGCGACCGGTACCGACGAGATAGCGGGCTACACGATCCCAGAGGGCGCGACCCTCTCGATCAACCAGTGGACTGTCCACCGCGACCCGTCACTCTACGACGACCCGATGGCGTTCAGGCCCGACCGCTGGACCGACGAGATGGAGCAGTCGCTGCCGCGCCTGGCCTACTTCCCCTTCTCCGCCGGGCCGCGCCGCTGCGTCGGCGACCGGTTCGCCATGCTGGAGGCGAAGGTCGTCCTCGCGACGCTGCTCCAGCGGTACCACCTCGAACTCGTCTCCGACCCGTCGCTCGACCTCGTCGCGACGATCACCTCGCGACCGCGGAATCCGGTGTTGATGCGGGTCCACGAGCGGACGTGACAGAGATCATCGCCGCTCCGCCGGGTCCTCGTGGTCTGGAACCCAGGTGAGCCGCCCCAGCGCGTCCCTGAATCGACGGGCCGTCTCCGCGGCGCCCCAGCGGATGGCGAGGACGTACGCGATCAGCGCCGCGACGAGGTAGCCGACAGCCACGATCGAGTGGCTCTCGGTAGATAGCGCGATGACGATTACGAGCGGAACCCGAATCGCAGCGTTGGCGGCGAAGAACCCGATCGACCCCACAGGTCCGGGACGATTGCCGGTGACCTCGGCGGTGGCTATCACGAGCGCACCGAACGCGAACCCCGCCTCCATCGCGGTGAGAGGCAACGGCCGATTCACCGACTGGACGAACCGGGTCGCGATGGAACCGACTGGTAATCCGACGAAGACGTACGCGACGAGGAGCCCGCCGAGGTCCAGCGCTTCTCCGACCAGTCGCCGCTCGTGATCCATTCGTTGGCTCTCGTCCTCTTGGGAGTGTAGGTCTTATCTTATCGATATGTAATCTGAGTGGCGGGGATGAGTAAGTCGTGGCAGGCCTATTCGCTCTGTTGGGCGTGTCTACCTGATCGAATCCCCAGGTCCCCGTGAATGTCCGCCGAGCGAAGCGAGGCGGTTCACCGGACGCGAGGGAGCATGGCGACCGAGTCGTCCGGCCGTTTTTCCCCAAGTTTTTGCGGATGGGGTTCCCGCAGGGAGCGAAGCGACCGAGGAAACCCCATCCGCAAAAAGTGGTACGGGCGTGGCGGGACTGAGCGAAACCGAAGGTTTCGCGAAGGTCGAAAGACGCCGCAGGCGTCTTTCGGGATTCGAACCACGGTCAGACGTGCTCGCTCTGCTGCGCGCGTCTTCCCTGATTCGAATCCCGCCATGCCGGTTCAGTCGTCGCTCGCTGTGCTCGCTCCTCCTTGCACGGGCGTGGCGGGATTCGAACCCGCGATCGAGGGGTTAGGAACCCCTCGCCCTGTCCCCTAGGCCACACGCCCTACCGGAGCCACCGACCGCCGGGAGAAAAACCCTTGCTGTTGTTCGACGGGCTCGTGGGGCGCGAAAAAACCGTGACCGGGGAGACGGTGACGCCTCTGGACGGGTTGTGAAAGAGAGGGAAGAGAGCGGACCGTTATTCGCTGGACGCCGCCGATTCCTTGTCGGCTTCGCGCTCGGCCTCGGTCTTGAGGATCTCGCCGTCCTCGTCGACGATGTTACCCTCGTCGTCGACAGTCGCGCCCTCTTTCATCTCTTCGAGTTCCTGCTCGACCTGCTCGCGACCCTTCTGGAACTCGCCCATGGCCTGCCCGGTGGACCGCGCGAGCTTGGGGATCTTGTTCGCGCCGAACAGCAACACGGCGATCAGCAGGATGACGATCAGCTCAGTCCCGCCCGGCATGCCCCCGACCGGGAACAGGGGGATGAGTGCTTCTTGCATCTCTACCCGACGGTTACTCGGTGCCGATTATAACCTTTTTGCTGTCTATCATGGGGGTAGAACCGCTCTCATCAATCTTTCGCCGCTCCCGGATCCGGACGGGTCGTCCGGTGGCACAACGCCCTTGCCCGGGGCGACCGACCCTGCGGTATGGTCGACGTCGGAGACACGGCGCCGGAGTTCACCGCACCGCTGGCGAACGGGGACGTGGCCGAGTTCACGCTCTCGGAGCGTCTGGACGAGGCGCCGCTCGTCCTCGCCTTCTTCCCGGGCGCGTTCACCGGCGTTTGCACGCACGAGATGGAGACCTTCGAGGACCGGCTGGAGGAGTTCGACGACCTCGGCGCGACGGTCTACGGGATCAGCGCCGACACGCCGTTCGCCCTCAACGCGTTCCGCGAGGACACCGGCCTGACCTACGGGCTGATAAGCGATACCAACCGGCGAATCGTCGACGCCTACGGCCTGAGCATGGACTTCGCGTCGATGGGCGTCGACGACGTGGCGAAACGGGCCGTCGTCGTGGTCGACGGCGACCGGGAGGTCCAGTACGCCTGGGTGGCCGAGGACCCCGGGATCGAACCTGACTACGACGAGGTGTACGAGGCGGTCGAAGAGCTCTCGTGAACGGGTGCGCCCCGGAGACGGTCCGGGTGAGACCCGGACGGGGCAGGGGTTTTGCGTCCGCGGGCGGACCGTACTGCCATGAGCGAGCAATCGTACGACCCGGACGCCGAGCACGAGTTCCCCGACGAGCGCCTCCACGAGGTGCTGGCCTACCTGGACGACGACGGGGAGGTCCAGACGTACCTCGACGCCCAGAACGTCAATCCCGTGGCTCGCATGCGGTACAACGACCACGGCGCGAAACACGTCAGCATCGTCCGCGACCGCGCGCTGACGCTGTACGAACTCCTCTACGCGGGCGGCGTCGAGTTCAACGGCGCGGACGACCAGGGCCTCGACGTCGCCGACGAACCGGTGATCGTGGGGCTCGCGGCGACGCTGCACGACATCGGTCACGTCGTCCACCGGGACGAACACCCCTACTACTCTATCCCGCTGGCGGCGGACCTGCTCGACCGCATCCTCCCGGAGTTCTACGACACCGCCGACGCCGTCCGGATGAAAGGAGAGGTCCTCCACGCGATCCTCTGTCACCACACGCCGGAGACGCCGCTGACCACGGAGGCCGGTATCGTGCGGCTGGCCGACGGGCTGGACATGGAACACGGCCGGTCGCGGTACCCCTACGAGCGGGGCGGTCGCGGGATCAACACGGTGTCGAGCCAGGCCATCCAGTCGGTGACGCTCGAAGCGGGCGAGGAGGCCCCGGTCCTCGTCGAGATCGAGATGGACAACGCCGCCGGCGTCTACCAGGTAGACGAACTGCTCAAGGCCAAGCTCAATGGCTCGGGCCTCGAAGAGCACGTCCGGATCGTCGCGGTCAACTCCTCCGACGGCGGCGACAACATCGTCGAGCGGATCGAGCTGTAGGCCGACCCCCGCCGCTCGTCTCGCACCGCCGACAGGCGGAAGGGACCGCCGCGGACGAAACGCCTTATCCTCCGTAGCCGAACCCCGATCCAGTGAGCAGTGAGTCCGGCGGATCGCTGCGGTTGCTCCGGAACGCGGAGTTCCTGGCACTCGCGGGCACAGCGTTCGCCCGCTCGCAGGCCTACTCGACCATCGCTATCGCGCTCGCCCTGTACGCCGACATCTTCTCGACCTCCGGGACCGTCGAGGGGCTGTTCGGGACGGCGTTCGCGCTCGTCCAGTTGATCATCGTCCTGCCGCTGGGACGGGCCATCGACACCGGGAACGCCAAGCGATACCTCCTCGTCGGACTGGTCCTGAACGTCGGCGTGTTCGTCGGCTTCGCCATGGTCGAGACGGTGAACCACGTCGTCCTGATGCGGGTGGTCCAGGGGTTCAGCGCGAGCCTGCTGTGGATCACCGGATCGACCGTGGTCGGCGAGATCAGTCCCGACGACGAGCGCGGCCAGTGGCTCGGAACCTACAACCAGGTCGGCGCGTTCTCCAGCCTCGCTGGCGACCTCGTCGGCGGAATCTTACTCGCGACGAGCGGGTTCACGCTCACCTACAGCGTCCTCAGCGGCGTGACCCTGCTGGCGGCGGTGGGCGTCTTCTTCTTCCTCCGCGACGACCCCGGCGGCCAGACGGACCCCGAGGAGGCCACGGGCGTCGAGACGCTCCGGATGCTGCTGGGGCGGTCGGCCGTCCGCGCGCTGGTCGTCTTCCGGTTCGGCCTGAGCTTCGGGAAGATGGCCGTGATCCTCTTTCTGCCCATCTACGCGCGAACCCGGTTCGGGATGAATCCGGTCCTCGTGGGAGGCATCCTCGCCGGCGGGAAACTCACGAAGTCGCTGACCCAGGGGATGGTCGGGTCGTACACGGACAGGATCGGGCGCAAACACCTGTTCGTCTTCGCGGGCGCCGTGCTGTACGCCGTCGGCGCCGCCGTCATCCCCTTCGCCGAGTACGCGGTCGGGTGGTTCGCGCCGACGACGGTCGTCGTCGGGTCGCTGTCGACGACGCTCCCGCCCGCCTTCTTCCCGCTGTTCGGCGCGTTCGCCATCTGCGGCGTCGCCGACAGCATCCGCCTGCCGGCGAGCATGGCGCTGTTCGTCGAGGAGGGCGAGCACTTCGACGCCGTCGCGGGGAGTCTCTCGCTACGCTCCATCGCGTGGAAGGTCGGCCAGGTCGTGGGGCCCGTCTCCGTCGGCGCGCTCTGGGACGCCACGTCGGTGTTCGTCGCCTTCTTCACGGCCAGTGCGTTCATCGCCGTCGCGGCCGTGGCGTTTCTCGGTCTCTACCACGTGGAACCCGCGCCCGACTACGCTCCGACGGCCGGCGATTGAGGCGGCGATCCGCCCGGCGAGCGGCGGGTGCGTTCGACCGACCGATCCGCCGAAATGACCTGACGGGAAACCGGTAGTACCACGCGCGTGCCACTGGTTGGCACAATGATTTTTACCGTTCCGCACCAAGTGGGAATATGAGCCAGTCCCCCCTCGACGGGTCCGATAGGGAGGGTCGGAGCGTCGCGGACGCCGACCGGGGAACGGAGTCCGCCTCGGTCTTCGGCCGGGTCGTCGAGCGCCTCCGGTCGGTCGGCCGGTCCCTGCGCGCCCGGCTCCCGTCCGTGACCGAACGACCAGACGACTACGACGGGATCGAACCCGCGGAGCAGTCGGACTTCCCGGTGCGGACAGACGGGTCCCGCTCGGTCCAGTGCGTCGGATTGACCGAGGAGGTACTCGAGGGGGACGGACGCGCGGTGACCGACGACCTCGTTCGGGCCCGGACCGGCGACGACGCGGACCGCGACGGACCAACCGACGACCGGCCGGAACTCGTCGTGCGGTGGAGCGACGACGAGCTGACCCTGAGCGCGCCCGACGACCCCGGCGCCCACATCACGTCGACACACTGGGAAGACGTCGAGCAGTGAGCGGCCCGTCGGGCCGCCCGGCCGACCTTTCTCCTCTTTCGACTCCTTGAGCGACGGCTCCGGGCGACGCTCACACGGGCGAAAAGGGAGGAGCGTGTCGGCCGAGCGACGCCGGAACGCCGACCGCTCCGCGCCAGCGGCCGGGAGCGCGGTCACTCCGACTGGCCGACGCGGAGGACCTGAACGAGCGAGTAGACGGGGACGCCCTCGATGTCCTCGACGCCGCGCTTGTCGGTGAGGACGGCGCAGGCGACGGGCTCGCCGCCCTGTTCGCGGATCGCCTCGACCGTCTCGGTCATCGTCGTGCCGCTGGTGATGGTGTCGTCGACCACGTAGCACTCGCGGCCGCGGATCTGCGAGAAGTTCCGCGAGAACGACCCGGAGAGGTCCTCGGTCTCGCCGTCGTCCCACTGGTGCTTGCTCGGGGCGTAGGTCCCCAGGTCCGTGTCGAGTTCGCGGGCGACCGTCGTCGCGATGGGCGCGCCGGCCTTCTCGATCCCGATGGTCAGGTCGACCTCGTCGCCCTGCTTCGAGAGGAGGTCGGCGACGGCCCGGCCGACGTGGGTGAGCCGGGCGCTGTCCCGGCCGATCGCGCTCCAGTCGACGTGGATGTCGTGTGGGCTGTGTGACTTCTGTCCGGTGGTCGTGGTCGTCGCGCCGCTGCGGGAGACGAGCCAGGAAGCGGTCTCTTTCGAGACGTTCAGCTCGTCGGCGATCTCCCCTTTCGAGAGGCCCCGCTCGGCCAGCTCGGCCGCGCTGTCGATGAGATCGTCGATGTTCTTCATGCGTCTTACGTGCTCTTTCGCACGCGGGGGTGTTACCCGTTGTGGGTTCCCGCCGCGGTGTCGCACACCCCCGGCATCGGCCGTCCGCGGCCCGCTTCGACCGACGAACACCCCGGATCCGCCGACCCAAACCTACACAACGGTCCCCGACGCTACCCTCGGACAATGGAACGGTACGACCAGCTCTACCGCCTCTACGACGAGTTCGATACCGAGACGCTGCGGGCCCACCAGGCGTTCGTCGACCTCTTCCCGCCGCTGGACTCGCGGGTCGCGCTCACCTACTGGGAGGACGCCAGCGACGAGCTCGCCGACCTCCGCGCGGAGATCCGCGACGCGTTCCCGGGCACCGGCGAGACGTACGCGGCCGTCGCCGCCCACGCGACCCGCGACCAGGCCTTCACCGGGCTTGACCTGGCGACCAAGTACGGCCGGCCGGTGAACGCGCTCGTCCTCGACGTCGACGAGACGCTCCGGTCGGCGGGGACCACCGACAACGAGATCCCCCGCGAGACGCTCCACCTGCTGACCGAGTTCCACGAGGCCGGCGTGCCGATCGTGGTCTGCACCGGCCAGACCCTGGAGAACGTGAAGGGCTTCCTCAGCCAGGGACTCGGCAACGCAGTCGTCAACTCCGGCGACGTGAGCGTCGTCTACGAGAGCGGGACCGGCGTGTTCACGCCCGGCCACGGGCCCCAGACCAAGCGGCTGCTCTACGAGGACCTCGACGAGGAGGTCCGCTCGGTGTTCGAACGGCTCCGCCAGCGCGTGCTGACGGACGCGCCCGAGCGCGTCGCCCGCGGCTGTCACCTGCAGGGCAACGAGTTCAACGTCACGCTGAAGCCGAACTTCGAGACCGGGAGCGAGGCAGCGGGCGAGGTGATCGACGACGCCCTCGTCTACCTCCTCGACCTCCTCGCCGTCGCCGTCGCGGACTACCTCGACGTGTCCGACGACGCGATCGACGCCGCGGCGAACGCAGACGGCGACGGTGACGACAGCGGAGATGGAGACGGCGACGACGGCGGCAGGGCCGTCGTCGGCGCGGCGGCCGGAGCGTGGACCCGCGCCTTCTACGCGGCGCGCGACCCCGAGATCCGGGCGGTGCTCGACGAGCGGGGCGGAGCGCCCGACGGGGTGGACGTGCCGGAGGCGGTGTCGGCGTTCCTCGACCGCGTCGACGTGGCGTACTACGAGGCCGACGCGGCGGAGGTCGTCAGCCGCGAACTCAACAAGCCCGTCGGGGTCGAGGCGGCCTTCGAGGTGCTGGGGATCGACGACCCCTTCGCGCTGGTCCTGGGCGACAGCAAGAGCGACCTGCGGGTGATGGAGTGGATCGACGGCGAAAACGCCGGTATCGCCGCCGCGCCGGAACACGCCTCGACCGTAGTCCTGGACCACGTCCGGTCGACGGACGATCTGGTCTTCCCGGCGGGCGACGCCGGCGACGTGCTCCGGACCGTCTACGCGCTGAACAGGCTCGTTTCGGTGGAGTGAGCGGCGGCCGCCGGCCCGCGGGAACGTTCACCGCGAGCGAAATTTCGAGCGGCGTATGACGGGATATTTACGGTAGTCCGTACGTACCTTTCCGTAGAACTTCACGGAGTCAACACCATGGTCGATATCTCATCTGTCAGACTCGGCATCGTCGGACTGGGCAACATCGGACATCACCACGCGGAGCGGTTCGTCGACCAGGGGGCGAACCTCGTCGGCGGCGTCGACATCGCGGAGGGCGCCCGCGCGTCGTTCGCCGACGAGTTCGGCGTGCAGACCTTCGAGGACCACCACGAACTCTACGAGGAGGTCGACGCCGTCGCGGTCACGACGCCCAACAAGTTTCACGAACAGTACGTCGTCGACGCGCTCGACGCCGGCCTGAACGTCCTCGTCGAGAAGCCCCTCGCCAGCACGCTCCCGGCCGCCGAGCGCATCGCGGAGGCCACCGAGGACGCCGAGGGGTTCTGCATGGTCGGCTTCCACACCCGCTTCGAGAACCCCGTCGAGGTCATCAACGCCTACCGCGAGAAGGGCCGTTTCGGCGACCTGAGCCACGTCGAGGCCAACTACATCCGCCGACGCGGCGTCCCCGGTCGCGGCTCGTGGTTCACGAGCAAGGAAGTCGCCGGCGGCGGCGCGCTCATCGACATCGGCGTCCACGCGGTCGACCTCTCGCTGTACATGCTGGGCTACCCCGAGGTCGAGGAGGTCAGCGGCGTCACGCGCTCGCAGTTCGGCGCCCGCGACGACTACACCTACATCCAGATGTGGGGCGAGGACCAGGGTCCCGAGGGGTTCAACGTCGACGACTCCGCGACGGCGCTGATCCGCTGTGAGGACGACCGCACTATCTCTTTGGAGGTCGCCTGGGCGGTCAACCGACCGAAAAAGCAGGAGTACGTCCTCCGCGGCACCGAGTCCGGCGCCACCTTCCGCCCCGGCGAGGGCGTCACCTTCCACGAGTCCGGCATCGAGGGCGCGGGCCACATGGTCGAGTCCGAGATCGAGACGCAGAACAGCGACCCCCACGCGGCCGAGCAGACGTACTTCCTCGAACACTGCGCCCGCGGCGAGACGCCCGAGCGCAACACCGTCGAGCAGGGCCTGACCGTCCAGCGCGTCCTCGACGCCATCTACCGCTCCAGCGAGAGCGGCGAAGCCGTCGCCGTCGACGACTGACGACCCTGATCACCGGATCTCACTCTCTCGCCCCGGTTCTCTCGACTCGCCCTTTCGTCTTCGCTCGCCGCGACTTGCTCCGTTTCGTTCCCTCGATTCTCACACCGCGGATCTCGCCGACGTGCAGTCTGCCCGGTCGAGACCGGGCGAGCGTCCGATCCTCGCCCGACAGCGACCGGTACGTCCGGCGAATCCGACCGTTCCAGAAAGACTTAACTCGGAACAGAGTACATTTTTCGAGCAACTGATGAAAGCAATCGCAGTCGAGCGGGGCTCGGAGGGTCCCGCGGTGATAGAGAAGCCGAGGCCAGAACCCGAGGAGGGAGCGGCGCTGTTGCGGACGCTCCGGGTCGGCGTCGACGGGACAGACCACGAGGTCATCGGCGGATCGCACGGCGGCTTCCCCGAGGGCGAGGACCACATGGTGCTCGGTCACGAGGCCGTTGCGGTCGTCGAGGACGCCAACGGCACGGATCTCGACGAGGGCGACGTCGTCGTCCCGACCGTCCGGCGCCCGCCGGCCGATGGGTCCAACGAGTACTTCGAGCGCGGTGAACCCGACATGGCCCCCGAGGGCGAGTACGTCGAGCGCGGCATCGTCGGCGACCACGGCTACATGGCCGAGTACTTCACCAGCCCGCCGGAGTACTTGGTCCCGTTCCCCGAAAACCTGTGGGAGTACGGCTTCTTCGCCGAACCGGTCAGCATCACCGAGAAGGCCCTCGAACACGCCTACGCGTCGCGGTCGGCGTTCGAGTGGTCCCCCGAGTCCGCACTGGTGCTCGGCAACCGCTCGCTCGGGCTGATCACGCTCGCGATGCTGGAGTTCGGCGTCGAGAGCGACCGCTCGTTCGCCGACCGCGACTTCGATCGGACCTACTGCCTCGGCCGTCGCGAGCGGCCCGACCCGACGGTCGACGTCATCGAGGAGATCGGCGCGACGTACGTCAACTCGAACGAGACGCCGCTGGAGACGGTCCCCGAGACCCACGAGGCGATGGACTTCGTCTACGAGGCGACGGGCTACGCCCCGCACGCCTTCGAGACGGTCGAGGCGCTGGCGCCCAACGGCGTCGGTGCGCTGCTCGGCATCCCCGACTCATGGGAGTTCGAGGTCGACGGCGGGCGGATCCACAACGAACTCGTCCTGCACAACAAGGCGCTGGTCGGGACCGTCAACTCCCACGTCAAGCACTTCGAGGGCGCGATCGACGCGCTGAAGGAACTACCCGAGTGGCTGCTGGAAGATCTGGTGACGACGGTCGCGACGCCCGAAGACGTGGCACCGGCCTTCGAGTACGGCCACGACCAGATCAAGGCCGTCGTCGAGTTCGATTCGCTATGAGCGCGACGCGGCGCGGTACGAGCGGTCGAACGGTCGACTGTGCGAAGGGACAGACTGATTTGGTCGCTCGCGGAAGGTGCAACCGACATGGCTGGTGACGACCTCCTCGACTCCCTCGAAGCCGTCTCGGAGCGGTTCAACTTCGGGGAGTACGAGGCGAAGGCGTACCTCACGATCCTCGAACACGGCCAGGTGACCGCCTCGGAGATCTCCGACTACACGGACATCCCCCAACCCCGCGTCTACGACACGGTCCGGAGCCTCAGCGACATCGGCCTCGTCGAACTCCAGGAGTCCCGCCCGATGAAGGTGCTCGCGCTCGACCCGGCGGAGGCGTTCGACGACCTCCAGGAGTCGCTAGACTCGCTCGTCGACGGGCTCGAACAGCAGTACACCGAGCCCGCCCGCGGGACCGAGGCGGTCTCGCTCGTCAAGTCCCGGCCGACGATCCTCCGCTACCTCTCGGAGGTGATCGACTCGGCCGACTACGAGTTGATGCTGTCGCTGACGCCCGAGCTGCTCGACCGCTTCGAGAGCCAGCTCCGCCGCCAGCACGAGGAGGGCGTCGCCATCGAGGTCCTGTTGTCGCCGGCCGCGGAAGTCCCGACCACCGACGAGTACGACTACGACTCCCTGGCGAGCACGGTCAAGAAGCGCCGCGGCGTCACGACGCCCGTCGTCGCCGTCGCGGACGGCCGCTACTCTATCTACGCGACCCGGGAGAGCCTCAAGGGCGACACCGACCGCTACGGCGTCATCTTCGACCGCTCGGAGCTGGGATTCCTCGTCTCGATGTTCATGAACACGGTCCTGTGGACGACCGCAGAAACCGTCACCGAGAACGGCGAAGAGCTCTCGTTCCCGCGCCGCTACGGGACCATCCGTCGGGCCATCGCCGACGTCGCCACGCTGGAGGGCGAGTTCTACGCCACGATCGAGGGTCGCGACGTGCTCACCGGCGAGGAGGTCGTCGTCTCCGGGAAGGTCGCGGAGGCGAACCTCACGCCGAGCCTCGAAGAGGCGTCGCTCGTCGTCGAGACCGACGACGAGCGCATCACCGTCGGCGGCCAGGTCGCCGCCTTCGAGGACATCGAGTCCTTCGAGATCCGCGTGGGCCGCGACTCGCCCCCGGAACCGGCCGACTGACGAACCCCCTTTCTGTCGGTCGTAGAGTTTCCCCGCAGAGCGGCCGCTTCCCCTGCAGTACAGCGTCCCCCGCACAATCGACCAGGTGCTCACGAGTTCCGAACGCCGCTTCACCGATTCGGTCCGAAGAGAAGACGCGTTACGAAAGAGGTGACGGGTGATCGCCAGGTGGGCCGCTCTCCCCCCTCAAGGTCGAGTAGCCAGCAGGGACCCTGCATCCCCCATCGTACCGCATCCTGTCCTCGTTCCCGCAACGGTATAAATCTTGAACTTTTCACCCGCACAGTATTCCACCCTGGAGATAACGTTCCAGAAGACGGAAGTGGCTCCAATACATATGGAATCCGATAATAGGAGCGAGAGTCAGCCGCCTCCGACCGCCTTCCGGGGTGGTACGCGCGTGAACACGGACAAGATCGTCGGGTACGTGCTGGGGTCCTCTGTGCGGACGGACGTGCTCACGGCAGTGGTCGGGGAGCGGCAGCCGATGGACGAGTTGATCGGCTCGATCGAGGCGAGCGAGTCCGCAGTGTACAACGCGGTCGGCGACCTGGAGCGCAGGGGGCTGGTCAGGTCGCTCGAAGACGGCTGGGACGCGACGGGAAGCGGACGGCTCGTCGCGGACCTGCTCGAACAGCAGGAGAACCTCTGTCGCCTCCTCGAAGACGACTACTGGCGAACGCACGACGTGGGCGCGCTCCCCCGTCGATTCCGCCTCCGACTGACCGAACTCGCCGGCGCCGACGTGTTTCGCGCGACCGACACCGACCCGCACGCCATCGTCCGAGAGGTCTGCGACCGGGTCGAACGCGCCGGGACGAACGTCCACATCGTCACGCCGATCTACCAGGCCGAGTACGAGGCGGTCATGCCCGATTCGTCCGACGCGCGACTGGTCGTCGACACGACCGTGGCGACGGAGGCGCTCGACCGCATCGAGTCGCCGGGGGACGCCCGCCAGTGGGAGGAGACCCCCGTTCGCGTCCTCGACGTGCCGGTCGGCGTCGGCGTCACCGACAACGAAGTCATGCTCTCGCTCCCGACGATCGACGGCCAGTACGACTCCCGCACGGAGGTCATGGCCGAGGACGAACGGGCTATCGAATGGGGCCGTGACCTCTTCGAGTACTACTGGAACCGGGCCGTCCCCAACGACGAGTTCATCGCCGAGCACTTCGAGTGAGCGCCCGCAGGCGGCGGGCAGTGTCGGCAGTCTATCGGCTGGTTTTGGCGAACCTAAAAATTCAAGAGGGTCGAGCAGAGAGAGGCGAGCAATGAGTCAGTTACAGCGAGACGGGTCGGAGCCGACCGGCGGTGGGCCGGGCGATGCCGCGACCGACAGCGACGGCCCGTCGCGCGCCGAGGCGGACCGCCCGGCGTCGAGCGCGTCCGCGGCTGCCGACGACGAGTACACGTTCGACGACCTGAGTGTCGTGATGGGGACGTACAACGAGGAGGAAGCCATCGGGACGGTCCTCGAAGACGTCGACCGCGTGACCGACGGGCGGGCGAACGTCGTCTGCGTCGACGGCTCCGACGACCGGACGCCCGATATCGCTCGCGAGCACGGCGCCCGCGTAATCGAGCAGGAGCCACAGGGGTACGGCGTCGCCGTCCGCGAGGCGGTCCTCGCCGCCGACCGACCGATCGTCGTCACGACGGACTGCGACGACACCTACCCGATGGACGCGCTGCCCGAGTTCCTCGCGGCGATCAACGGCGGCGCGGACGTGGTCAGCGGCGACCGCATCACGCCCGGCGCCGACGCCATGCCGACGCTCAACCGGCAGGGTAACCGCGCGTTCGCCCTGCTCGCCAGCGCCCTGATGGGGAAGCGCGTCCGCGATACGACCACTGGGATGCGCGCGTACCGACGCGAGGTGATCCGCGACATCGCGTGGACGGAGAACACGGGCCTCTCCGCCGAACTGCTCATCCGTCCGCTCATGCGCGGCTACGACGTCCGCGAGCGAGCGATCGACTACGACGAGCGCACGGGCGAGACGAAACTCGACCCCTTCGCCGGCGGCGCCGCCATCGCGAAGTCCATCGTCAAAGTCTGCCTCGAAGAACGGCGACGGTAGCCCGCTGGTTTCGCTCGCTCGGCCCGTTGTTTTCCCTCGGCTCGCTGGGGTCACCCGTTCGGTCCGCGACGGTAGCTCTCGGTCCCTCCGGGGTGGCCCTGCGGATTCTCGATCCCCACGAGTTCGCCGCCGGTCGGCGACGAGTACAGCGCGAACAGCAACTCGTTGACGACGTAGTACCGGACGCGCTCCGCGTCGGTGCCCGCAGGGTCGGGGTCGGCCTCGCGGACGCCCATCCGGTCGAGCGCCTCCTCGCGGTCAGTGGGGTCCAGCGACGCGAACGCCTCGTCGTACCATGCGTCGGTCCACTCCATCAGGTAGCCGACAGCCTCTGCGACGCCGGCCGCGTGGTCCGGCTGCGCGTTCGATCGCCCGCGGACGAACGCCGTGACGAACGACTCGACCCCCTCCACCTCGCTCGGGTAGACCGTCTCGGCCACCGCCGTGAGGGCGTCGAGGTCCTCGGCAGTGATCGGACCGTCCGTGGGCGAGTCGCCGCCCTGTCCGGTGTCGTCGGTCGAGCCACCGCTCCCGCGCTCGTCACCGCTCGTGGCGGTGTCTCCGCTGTCGTCGTCCGTCGCCGAGAGTGCGAGCGCTCCGCCGCCGGCCACGCCGACGGCCGCGAGCGCGGCCAGCGCGTCCCGACGCGACAGTTCCATGGGGTTCGTTCGGGCCAGCGTGCTGTTATGGGTTGCGCTCGGAGGCGGTCAGGTTCGTCTCGACGAAGACGCCGTCGGGCGCGCGCTCCGGGAGATACGCCGCCTCGCCGCCGCAGGAGCGGGCGCCCCGGCAGAGTTCGACTCGCGGCGTGAGCGCGCGGACGCGTCCGTCGGACGCGTCGACCGGCAGGTCGAAGCGGTAGGTGAAGCTCCCGCCCGGGCCGTAGTCGACGAAGGCGCTCAGTCGGACCGTCTCGCGCCCCGAGACGGACAGCGTCTCGTTCGACGGCGCGCCGGGGCCGGCGAGTCGGACCGTCCCGTCGGAGAGCCGGAGTTCGACGCTCGCGGCGTCGGTCGTCCGACCGGCGACGTGGTAGGCGCTCCCCTCGTCGGTCCCGAGCCTGAACGTGACCGCGTCGGCGCCGGCGGGGACGCCGACCGTCGCGTTCATCGCGAGCGCCGACCCGGAGACGTCCGCGACCCGCTGGAGCCGCGCGGCCCGCGGTGACCCGTCGAACGGCGCCCACGGTCCCCGGTAGACGTACCGGTACAGCGTCCGGTTCGGGAAGGCGTCGGCCGTCTCGAACGGCCTGTCGCCGATCGCGTAGACGGCCCGCCCGTCGTACCCGGGGTCGTTCCGGAGCGCCTGGAACGGGTGGTTCAGCCAGTCGCCGTACGGGTCGGGCAGGAGGACGACCGAGTTCGCGGGGGGTCCGCCCTCGAAGGGCTCGTAGGCGGTCTCGTAGGTCTCGGTCACCTCCGCGTTGCGCTCGATCCGTCCCTCCGCGTTCCCGACGGTGACCGCACCCACGACGCCTGCAGTGACGAGCAGCACGGCGGCGAACCCGACGCGAGCGGCCCGCGCGTCGAACTCCGGCCTGTCGGCGAGCGCGTCGCGGACGACCCTCGCGAGCGCGAGGGCGCCCACAGCGGCGAAGGTCGCGGTCGGGAGGAGCAGGTCGAAGTGGTAGTACGGGCCGAGCGCGGCGATCAGGCCGTCGCCGGCCCGGTCGAGGTCGCCGAGCACGTTGAAGTTCCCCCAGAAGTAGACGTTCCCGGCCGGGACCGTCAGAAACAGGCCCGCGAGAGGTGCCTGTCTGGCGCCGAGTCCGCGGCGGACCGCGACCGCGAGGCCGCCCGCCGCGAGCGCCGCGCCGACGAGGCCGCCGGCGATCCACTCGCCGAAGAACTGCCAGAGGACGCGCCCGTTGGCGCGGAGCGCGAGCGTCGGCGTGTACTCGATCCCGTGGTCGAGGATGCGCCGCTCGCCGAAACCGAGGCCGTCGAGGGGCGCGAACGCCTCGTAGGGGAAGACGATCGGCGACCCGGTCGTGACCGCGTTGTATCCCAGGGCGACCGCGACGCCGAGGAGACCGAGGGCCGCGGTCGTCGCCTGCCGCGACAGGGTCCCGCGGAAGTCGCGCCGGAGCGTCCAGAGCGCGTGTGCGACGAACGGGGACGCGAACAGGACGGCCGTATACGGCCGCGAGAAGAACGCCAGTCCGACGGCAGCGCCGGCCGCGGCAGCCCATCGGAGGTCGCCCGTCCGGTCCGCGCGCAGGTAGCAGTACGCGAAGCACAGGTTCAGGAGCGTCGTCGGGGCGTACGGCAGGAACACCGACGAGTTGAGGACGAACAGCGGGGAGGCGAGTACGAACAGGGCGGCGACGAGCGCCGTCGGGCGGTCGAAGGCCTCGCGGACGACGCCGGCGACCAGCGCGAGGTTGCCCGCGGCGACGCCGACGAGCGCGAGGCGGTACCCCCCTGCCAGCTTCCCGAGCGCGAACATCACCGCGGGGAGGGGCGCGTACTTGGGGTAGAGGCCGCGCTCGCTCTCGACGAAGAACCAGGGGCGGAACACCCCCTCGACGGGCGGGCGCAGGAACAGTCGTCCCTCCAGCAGCATCGCCGCCTGCTGGAGGTAGACGCCCTCGTCGTGGTTGAGCGAGTGGTACGGAAAGACCCGGTTCGCGACGAGCCAGACGACGACGGCGCCCAGCAGGGCGACGGCGGCCGTGCCGACGGTCGCTGTGCGCCGGCGCATCTCACTCCGCGGGGAACCAGGCCAGCGGGTGGTCGACGCGGAGGTCGACCCTGACGCGCCGGTCGAGCGCGAGGTCGTCCGCGTGGTTGTGCTCGCAGTACACCACGTCGCCGCCGTCGAGTTCGACCTGGTAGACGAACGACGGCCCCGTGTACCGTCGGTGGACGATCTCGCCGTTGCCCGAATCCGTGTCGCCGTCGGCGCCCGAACTCGCGTCGCGGTCGGCCGGATCCGCGTCGGCGGGCGTCGCCACGAGGTCGTCCGGCCGGACCATCACGTCGATGGTCGCGCCGTCGTACTCCGGGCCGAGGCCCTCGATGACGTCGGCGGGGAGCGTCCCGAGGTCGGTCTCGACCGCGCCGGAGGCGAGTTCGCCCGAGACGAAGCCGGCCCGGCCGAGGAACTCCGCGACGAAGCGCGATTCGGGCTGTTCGAAGACGACCTCGGGCCGGCCGACCTGCTCGACGCCGCCGTCGTGGACGACCGCCACGCGGTCGCTGATCGAGAGGGCCTCCTCCTGGTCGTGCGTGACCGAGACGGCCGTCACGCCCGTCTCCTTGATGATGTCCCGGACCTCCTCGCGCATCTCCGTCCGCAGGCTCACGTCGAGATTCGAGAACGGCTCGTCGAGCAGGAGGACGTCCGGCTCGGGCGCCAGCGAGCGGGCGAGCGCGACGCGCTGGCGCTGGCCGCCCGAGAGGTCGTCGGGGCTGTGCTCGCCGTACGACGGGAGGTTCACCAGGGCGAGCAGTTCCTCGACACGGGCTTCGCGCTCGTCGGCAGGCCAGTGTTCGATGCCGAAGGCGACGTTCTCCGCGACGGTGAGGTGCGGGAACAGCGCGAACGACTGGAAGACGAGGCCGACGTCCCGCTCGTCCGGCGCGACGAAGGTCTCGGGACCGGCGACCGCCTCGCCGTCGACGCGGATCGACCCACTGTCTGGCCGGTCGAGGCCGGCCAGCAGTCGAAGCGTTGTGGTCTTCCCGCAGCCCGACGGACCGAGCAGGGTGAGCAACTCCCCCTCGTAGACCGAGAGCGAGAGGTCGTCGACCGCCCGCTCGGCGCCGAACGCGCGCGTCACGCCGTCGAGTTCGAGCACGGGGTCGCCGCGCTCGCGGTCGGGCTCGACGCGTTCGTTCGCCGCCGATGGGACAGTGCGTTCGATCATCGTCGGGGGAATCTAGCCGATTAGTTGTCTTCCTGTGCCAAAAGCACCGCCATCGAGAGCCCGGAGACGAGGACGAGCACGAACGCCGGGATCGCCGCCTGCCCGTACATGCCCGCCTCCTCGGCGCGCCAGATGAACGTCACCAGCGTGTCGAACCCGAGCGGCCGCAGCAGCAGCGTCGCCGGCAGCTCCTTCATCGACGTGAGGAAGACGAGCGCGGCGCCCGTCACGATCCCGGGGAGGATGAGCGGCAGCGTCACGGCCCGGAAGGCCCCGGCCCGCGACCGGCCGAGCGTCCGCGCCGCCTCGACGAGGCGCCCGTCGACCTGCATCGTCGACGTCCGGATGGAGCCGATGGCCTGGGGCATGAAGCGGACGACGTAGGCGAACACGAGCAGCGGGATCGACTTGTACAGCAGTTCGGGCGCGACGTCGAGGCTGAAGCTCACCAGCGCGATGGCGAGCACGATGCCCGGCGTCGCGTACCCGACGTACGGCGCTCTGGCGACCAGCGAGGCGAACCGCGAGTCGGCGGTGGCCGCCCGGATCGCGATGGGGAGCGCGACCAGTATCGACGCGCCCGCCGCGAGCAGGGAGACCTTCACCGAGTTCCAGCCGTACGACCACGAGAACGTCAGCTGGGCGAACTCGTACCCGGGGCCGCCGCGGACCAGCCACAGGCCGAAGATCCCGATGGGGAGCACCAGCGCGAGCACGGCGACCAGCGCCGGGAAGGCCATCGCGGGAAAGCGCCACAGCCCGAGATCGAGTTCGGCGGCGCCGCGGTTGCCCCGGCTGGCGTACGCGCCCGAGTCGTCGGCGCCGATCCGCGACTCGGCCGCCAGGACGACGCCGGTCACGGCCAGCAGTTGCAGCGAGAGCAACGCGGCGTACCCGCCCATGTGGGCGTTGTGGCGGCTGTAGATGAACTGCGTGAACACCTCGAGGTTCATGAAGTTCGGCGTCCCGAAGTCCGCGAGCGCGTACAGCGCGACCAGCAGCGCGCCGGCGGCGACGCCGGGGAGGATCTGCGGGAGCGTCACCCGGCGGAACGCCGCCAGTCTGCCGCAGTTGAGCGTCCGCGCGGCCTCGACGAGCGACGCGTCGAGCGAGAGCAGCGAGGCGCGCGTCGTGAGGAAGACGTAGGGATACGTGTACAGCGTCAGCACGACGGCGGCGCCGGCGAACCCCTCGACCGTCGGGAGCGGGACGCCGAGCGCCTCCGAGAGCGGACCGGTCGGCCCGAACGCCGAGATGACCGCGAAGGCGCCGAGGTAGCTCGGGACCGCCAGCGGCAACGCGACGAGGACCGTCCAGAAGCGCCTGAACGGGATCGCCGCCTGCACGGTGAGGACAGCGAGCGGCACGCCCACGAGGACGCTGGCACCGGTCACGACGGTCACGAGCGCGACGCTGCGGCCGAGGACGGCGAGCGTCTCCGAGTCGAGCGTGAGTTCGAGCGCGCGCCAGCCGAGGCCCGCGGCGTCGAGGACGAGCCAGCCGAGCGGAAGCAGGAGCGTGACGACGATCGCGAGCGCGAGCGCGGCGTAGCCGCTGTCGACCGCACCTGCGCCCAGGCGGGTCGACCGCTGGATCCGGGACCCGCCGCGCTCGCGATTGCGCATCGGTTACAGGACGTCCGCCTCCCGCATGAGCTGGAGGGTCGGTTCGAGGTCGGCCAGTTTCGCGAGGTCGAGGTCCGGCGGGCTGAGCTCGTCGACCGTCGGCAGGCCGCCGACGGGCTCGACGCCCGGGATCATCGGGTAGGCGAAGCTCACCGTCGCGAAGAACTCCTGGGCCTCCGCCGAGAGGAGGTGACGCACGAAGTTCGCGGCCAGATCCGCCTTGGGGGTGCCCTTGACGGTCAGCGCGCCCGCGACGTTGACGAGCGCGCCGGCGTCGCCCTCCGTGAACGCCAGATCGATAGGCGCGTCGGGGCGCTGGTTCTTGACGCGCATCGCGTAGTAGTGGTTCGCGAAGCCGGCGTCGATCGCCCCGTCGGCGACCTGCTGGGAAACGACGTACTCGTTACCGAAGCGCTCGATACCGGCGTCTTGCATGTCCGTGAGCCACTGTTTCGTGGCCTCTTTCCCCTCGGTGAGCCGCATCGCGGTGACGAACGACTTGAACGCGCCGTAGGTCGGCGCCCAGCCCATCGAGTCCTGGAGCGCGTCCGCGTTCGGGAACTCCGCGACCTTCGACGGGACGTCGCTGGCGCTCAGCTTGTCGGTGTTGTACGGGACGGCCCGCGCCCGGCCGGCGACGCCGACCCAGGCGTTGTCCGACCCGCGGAAGCCCGACGGGACGGGGTCGACCGCCTCGTCCGGGAGCGGGTCGTAGGCGCCCTCGTTGGCGACGTAGCCGAGCGAACTGGCGTCGATGGACCAGAAGACGTCGGCCTGGGGCGACCCGGCGTTGACCTCGTCGACGATGGTCTGAGCGAGCGAGGCCGACCCCGCGTCGGAGGAGAAGACGGTGAAGTCGGGGTAGATCTCCTGGAGCATCTCGACGAACTGGTAGTAGATACCGCCCTCGCCGCCGCCGATGTAGAGGTTGAGTTCGCCCGAGAGGTCCGGCAGGTCCTGGATCGACGTGCCCTCGGGTGCGGGCCGCCCGGAGGCGAGCGTCCCCGACCCGCGGAACTCCGTGAGCGAGGGGATCTCGACGCTCCCGACCTGGTCCGTCCCGCCGGTGCCGTCACCGCCGTCACTGCCCTCGTCCCCGTCGCCCGCGTCGGTGTCCGTTCCCGAACCCGGGGCGCCCTGACAGCCCGCCACGCCGACTGCGGTCCCGGCCGCGAGAGTCTTCAGCAGTCGACGCCGCCCGTACCGCGCGTGCTCCGTCATGTGTTTTAGGCTACCCTAAAGAAACAAAAACCTCCCGATATCGAGCGGATTCAGTCGTCGGTCGCGGCGACGCTCCGCTCGGCCTCCGGCGCGTCGAGCGCGTCGAGACAGGCGAGCCAGTCGCGCATGTGCTCGCCGACGTAGTTGAGGAACTCGCCGTTCTCGTAGTCGAACTCCCCGTCGGCGAGCGCGTCCGCGATGGCCGCGAAGACGCCGGCGAAGCCGTCGGCGCCCCCGCCGACGCCGTCCGCGACCTCCCAGACGTGCTCGTTGAGTTCCAGGCCGGGGACCTCGTTGGTGAGGTCGCCGAACGTCGAGCGCGGCGCCTTGTTGTGCTCGCACAGCGGCGCGCCGTTATATATCTGCTTTCCGAGCACGTCGCAGGCGCGCTTGAGGAAGACCCCGCTCCAGATGTCGTCGAAGCGGCCCACGTCCCACGGGTTGTCGTCCATCGGGAGCTGGTAGAACGCGGGGATCACCTCGCGCCGGAAGGCCAGATTCATCGAGCACACGGTGAGGTAGTCGCCCGCGGCGGCCACGAAGTCCTCCCCGTAGTCGTCGGCCGTGAGGCGGGTCTGGGCCTGGCCCTGGAGGTCGCCGTCCATGAGGATCCGGACGGCGTCGAGGTCGGGTACGTTCGTCCACAGCCCCTGCGACGCGACCACGTCGTCGACTTCCGTCGTTCGGGTCTCGACGGTCTCGCCCATCGCGCTGTAGGGGTAGCCGCGCGGGTAGAGTTCGTGGTCGTCGACGTTCTGGTAGAGGACGTTCACCCAGCGCTCGTCCGAGGAGACCTCGGTGATCTCCCCCTCGAACGCGAGGTTGTCGAGGTGGCGCCCGAAGAAGTCGTACTCGTCGTGTGGCAGCGTGTCGTCGTCGATGAAGACGCCGTACTCGTAGTCGCCGGCCCACATGTACAGCAGGCCGAAACTCGTCTCGGCGTGGCTCGCAGCGGGGACGACGTGCTCGTACTCCGCCACGCCGTGGTCGCGGTACCACTGCTCGCGGCGGGACCCGTCGAACACCTCGCCGGAGAGTCCCTCGTCGTCGAGCATGTCCCGCATCGCCTCCGTCTCGCAGAAGTCCTCGGTGACGAGAACGACGTACAGCCGGTCGAGGTCGAATCCGTGTTCGCGCGCGTTCTCGGCGTAGGCCCTGACGCACTCGTATTCGCGTATCGTCGGCACCACGACGCAGATGTCCCCTGTCATCGGTCTCGTACTGTCACTTGTTTAGGTCGCCCTAAAGAGCCTGTCGTTGTCGGTTCCCCGCCGTCCCGCGGCGGTCTCCGCTCCCGTAATTACCTACGAAGGCACCGAAACATGTCCGGGAACCGTCGTCAGTTCCCGGATCGGGAAGGACGCGCCCGCACTCAGCGTCCCAGTTCACGTACGGGTACCTCGGCGCCTGGAGAGGACGCGTAGCTTATGAAAAGTAATTAAGGGGAACTATTATCCCGTTTCCGGGGGCCACTGTAGAACATGAGAACGCACCGACGCGAGGGGGGGTGTTCCCCATGAATCTGGACGGCCAGACCTGTCTCGTCACGGGGAGTTCCCGGGGTATCGGGAAGGGCATCGCGGAGGACCTCGCGGACCGCGGCGCCGACGTGGTGGTCAACTACCGCTCGTCGGCGGCGGAGGCGGAGGCCGTCGTCGAGTCCATCGAGGACGACGGCGGCACGGCGGTCGCCGCCCAGGCGGACGTGTCGGACTTCGACGACGTGCAGGCGATGGGCGAGGAGATCCACGACGCGTTCGGCTCGCTCGACGTGCTCGTCAACAACGCCGGGATCACCGTCGACAAGAAGTTCGAGAACATGAGCCGCGACGACTGGGAGGCCGTCATCGACGTCAACCTCGGCGGCGTCTACAACTGCACGAAGACCTTCTTCGACGACATCAAGCAGTCGCGCCACGGCCGGCTCATCAACATCTCGTCGGTCGTCGGCCAGCAGGGCAACTACGGCCAGGCCAACTACGCGACGACGAAGTCGGGCCTGTTCGGGTTCACGCGGACGCTCGCGCTGGAGATGGCCTCCTCGGGATCGACGGCCAACTGCATCGCGCCGGGGTTCGTCGCGACCGACATGCTGGACGAAGTGCCCGAGCGCGTCCAGGAGAAGATCCTGCGGGACATCCCGCTCAACCGCTTCGCGACCGTCGAGGACATCTGCGGGATCGTCTCGTTCGTCGCCAGCGAGGAGTCGAGTTATATGACAGGGCAGGTTATCGGCGTCAACGGCGGCATGGAGTGGTGAGATGAGCAGCGAAGAGACAGACGACGCGACGGACGGGACGGGTACAGCAGCGGGCGGCGACGCGACCGACGACGAGTCGCCGCTCGAAGAGCTCCGCCGACGCCGCGAGGAGTCGCGCATGGGCGGCGGCGAGGTGCGCATCGAACGCCAGCACGCTCGCGGGAAGATGACCGCCCATGAGCGCGTCGAGTACCTCCTCGACGACGGCACCTTCACCGAGATCGACGCCTTCGTCGAACACCGGGCGACCTCCTTCGGGATGGACGAGAAGGAGTTCCCCGGCGACGCGGTCGTCACGGGCTACGGCGACGTCAACGGCCGGAAGGTGTTCGTCTTCGCCCACGACTTCACGGTCCTGGGCGGATCGGTCGGCGAGGTCGTCGCCGAGAAGATATGCAAGGTGATGGACCGGGCGACCGACGCCGGCGTACCGGTCGTCGGCCTCAACGACTCCGGCGGCGCGCGCATCCAGGAGGGCGTCGACTCTCTCGTTGGGTTCGCCAAGATCTTCGAGCGCAACACGAAGGCCTCGGGGATGATCCCCCAGATATCGGCGATCATGGGGCCCTGTGCCGGCGGCGCGACCTACTCGCCGGCGCTGACGGACTTCACGTTCATGGTCCAGGACACCTCGCACATGTTCATCACCGGCCCGGACGTCATCGAGACGGTCACCGGCGAGCAGGTGTCCAAGGAGGAACTCGGCGGCGCCGGCTCGCACTCCACGAAGTCAGGCGTCGCGCACTTCGCCTGCCAGGACGAGGAGGAGGCGCTGGACAACATCCGACGGCTGCTCTCGTACCTGCCGCAGAACAACATGGAGGACCCGCCGCGGGTGTCGTCGTGGGACGACCCCGACCGGGAACTCGACGGGATCACCGACATCGTGCCCGAAGCGCCGCGCAAGCCCTACGACATGACGAAGGTGATCGACCGCGTGGTCGACGAGGACTCCTTCTTCGAGGTCCACGAGAACTGGGCGCGCAACGTCGTCGTCGGCTTCGCCCGGATGGACGGCCGCGTCGTCGGCGTCGTCGCCAACCAGCCCCGCGTCAGCGCGGGGACGCTAGACATCGACGCCTCCGAGAAGGCCGCACGGTTCGTCCGGACCTGCGACTCGTTCAACGTCCCCATCGTGACGCTCGTCGACGTGCCGGGGTTCATGCCCGGCACCGACCAGGAGCACAACGGCATCATCCGCCGGGGCGCGAAGCTCATCTACGCCTACGCCGAGGCGACGGTCCCCCTGCTGTCTGTCGTCGTCCGGAAGGCGTACGGCGGCGCCTACATCGTCATGTCCTCGAAGTACCTCGGCTCGGACGTGAACTACGCCTGGCCCGCGTCGGAGATGGCGGTGCTCGGGCCCCGCGGCGCGGTGAACATCCTCTACCGGAAGGAGCTCCAGCAGGCCGAGGACACCGACGCGCGCCGCCAGGAGCTGATGGACGAGTTCCGCGAGGAGTTCGCCCACCCCTACGGCCCCGCCAAGCGCGGGTACCTCGACGACGTGATCGAACCGAAGGACACGCGCAAGCGTCTCATCCGGGACCTGGAGATGCTGGAGCGCAAGCGCGAGGACAGCCCGCCGAAAGACCACGGCAACATCCCACTGTAATGGCCGAAGCAGAGCTCTCAGACGGAGGTCCGGAGGCGTCGAACGAGTCGACCGAGGGCGACGAGACGGTGACGGTCGCGCTCGGCGACGCCGAGGTGTCCGTGTCGATCCCGGCCGACGCAGACGAGGCGGAAGCGGCGGCCATCGCGTCCGCGGTGGGCGCCCACCTCCACGACCGGCAGGTCGCTGCGGCCGCGGCGGCCGCCGAGAACGACGAGCCCGACAGGGTCGACGCGTGGAAACTGGCGAGCCGGATGAAGTCCCGCGGGCGGAGTCGCTGGCCGAAAGACGTGCGACGGGGCGAGGAGTGGAAGGCGGCGGCGCGGTCGTTCTACTGAGCGAGGCGGTCGCCGGGGCGCCGACTCAGGCCCCGCCGGGGGCCTCACCGTAACACCCACATTACCGCCCTTCGAGGTGTCTACCATGACAGTCGCAGTGATCGGCGCGTCGATGACGAAGTTCGGTCAGCGCGACGCCTGGATCCGCGAGCTGATCGCCCAGGCGGGCGAGGCCGCGCTCGAGGACGCCGGGATAACCCCCGACGACGTCGAGCACCTGTACGTCTCGAACATGGCCAGCGGCGAGTTCGAGGGCCAGGGCGGGATCATGAACGCCCTCGCTCACGACCTGGGGCTCATGCCCGCCTACAGCGAGCGGGTCGACCAGACCTCGTCGTCGGGCGGCGCCGGCATCTACGAGGCCTGGCAGTCGATCGCCTCCGGCGCGAGCGACATGACGCTGCTCGTCGGCGGCGAGAAGATGACCCACCGGTCGACGGCCGAGGCGACCGACATCATCGCCTCGATCACCCACCCCGCCGAGTACAAGCACGGGCTCACCCTGCCCTCGTTCGCCGGGATGACCGCGCGCCACTACCTCGAACGCTTCGACGCCCCGCGCGAGTCGCTGGCGAAGGTCGCCGTCAAAAACCACAAGAACGGCGTCGACAACCCGCACGCGCAGTTCCAGAAGGAGATCGACGTCGAGACCGCACTGGAGAGCCCCATCGTCGCCGACCCGCTTCGGCTGTACGACTTCTGTCCGATCACCGACGGCAGTTCCGGTCTCGTGTTCACCACCGAGGAGCGAGCGCAGGAGATCACCGACGACTACGCCGTGATCTCGGGCATCGCCGGCGCGACGGACACCCACGTCGTCCACGAGCGCGACGACCCCACGGTGATGGGCGGCGTCGTCGACTCAAGCGACCAGGCCTACGAGATGGCCGGCATCGGCCCGGAGGACGTCGACGTCGCGGAACTGCACGACATGTTCACCATCCTGGAGTTCCTCCAGATGGAGGGCTGTGGCTTCGCCGAGCACGGCGAGGCGTGGAAGCAGATGGACGAGGGCCGCACCGAGAGGGACGGCGAACTGCCGATCAACACCTCGGGCGGACTGAAGTCGAAGGGCCACCCGCTCGGCGCGAGCGGGGTCGCACAGGGCTACGAGATATACAAGCAGCTCGTCGGCGAGGCGGGACCGCGACAGGTCGAGGCCGACACCGGACTGGCCTGCAACGTCGGCGGGTTCGGGAACTGCGTCATCACCACCATCATGGAGGCAGGACAATGAGTTTCGACGCCCACGTCTGCGAGAACGGCCACGTCACGTACCCCGGGCACACGCTCTGTCCGGACTGTGGCGCGAAACAGACCGAGACGCTCGACCTGGCCGACCGCACCGGCGAGGTCGTCACGTGGACCAAGAGCACGGCGACGCCGCCGGGCGTCCGCGAGCCGAACACGCTCGCGATCGTGGAGTTCGACCTCTCCGGGGAGGACCTGACCGACGAGTACGTCCGCGCAGTCGGGCAGGTCACCACCGAGGAGGTCGAGACCGGCGACCCGGTCGAACCGGTCTACGCCGAACAGCTCCGCGACCCCGAGGCCGGTATCAAAGTCCCCGAGAGTCAGGACTGGGACGGCTACCGGTTCGAACCGGTGTAACCGTCGAGAGACCGCTTTTCGACTGTCTCTGCGTCGTGCCCCCCAGAGACCGGTGGAGCGTCGATCGGCTTGCCGGGAGTGAACTTGCCGGGAGCGAACTGTCGGCACCCGGGGCCGCGAGCGTTCGACAGATCGGGATCAGTCGGCCGTGGTGACGGGTGCGGGACCCGAGTCCTCGACGGACTCGTCCCCGTTCGTCCCGGCGAGCGTGGACAACCCATCCGCTACCGAGTGGTACTCCTCGCCGTCGGCGTGCGGGTAGACGGCGGCGAGGTCGCCGTCGTCGTAGACGGCGAGCGAGATAGCTGGGAAGACGATCCACTCGCCCTTCTCGCCGGTGTCCATCGCGTAGCACTCCCGGGTCTGGAACGACGGGCGCAGGGACACCCCGCGGTCGCGTGCCCACTGCGTGAACGCCAGGTACCGATCGCGAGCATCTACGGAGGTCGGGTTCTCACGGCGAATTCGCTTCGGGCTGTCGGACACGTCGAACCCGTCGATACGGCCCGCCGTTTCGAGGTCTCGGAGCCTCGCGCGAAGTCGCGCTCGCTGGCGCGCCGCGGGTTCCGGGAGCGTCTCCCGGACGGACAGTTCGGCGCGCAGATCCCCCTCTCGCTCGGTCGGCGTCATGGCTACCCGAACGCATGCGCCACTACATAATAAATCATTATATTCTAAATCATATGTTTTTGGCGCGCCGGATGCCGGTGAGTACCGTGATCATCACCCCGAGAGGAAACGGTCCGCGCGTCTGCTCGGTGGCCGGCGCTACCGGTCGTCGTCGTCCCTATCGCCGGTGCTATCTGGGTCTCCGTCGTCCGCTCCGGGATCAGCGCGGTCAGTTCCGTCGTCGCCGTCGTCACCATCGTAGTCGCCGTCATCGTCATCAGACTTGGCCCCCCGTGAGTCCGGCCGGTCGGAGTCACCATCCGCGGCGTCCGAGGCGGGCCCGGACGCCGCGACGGCCCCGGGCAGGTCGTCGAGTTCTCGCTTGATCGATTCGAGTTCGGCGTCCACGTCGACGGCGGCCCCCGGTTGCTCCGGCTCGCTCCCGTCGCTCTCGTCCCCGTCGCTCTCGTCCCCGTCGCTCTCGTCCCCCTCGCCGTCGTCCGTCGCCGCTCCCGTTCCATCGGGCGACTCGGCGTCGGCACCACCATCGCTTCCGGACGGGTTCGCGCCGTCACCGGCGGCCGATCGCGTGCTCTCGCGGATCCGCCGCTGGACCTCGGCGCGCAGTTCGCGGGCGTCGTCCAGCAGGTCAGCCGCCTCGTCGTTGCTCGGTCGCCCCTCGACGGCGTCCTGTAGCTCGACGAGGGCGTCGTCGAGTCGAGAGAGCGTCGTCTCGCTCGCGGCGCGGGCGCGTTCGCGGACCTGTTCGGTTCCCTCCTGGGCTCGGTCTGCGCCCTCGGCCATCCGGAGCGCGCGCTGGAGGAGTCGGAGCGCGCGGATGTTCGATTCGAGCACGAGGATCAGGCTCGGGATCGCCACCTCGCTTGTGAGCCTGCGGAGGTCCCGCGGCGTGGGGAGGCGCGGGCCGTCCTCGGGGGCGGGCGGCTCCAGTTCCGCTTCGAGTTCGCGGAGCGTCCGGACGAGGTCGGCGACCAGCCGCGCCAGGTCCTCGCCGGAGTCGTCGTCGGCCATGTCGCGTCCTTCGAGCGCCGACGGAAAAAACGTCACTACTCGATCGGGACGGTCCACTGCGGCGGACCGTGCGGGCGGCCCACTCCGAGCGTTACAGGTCCACGTCCGGGAACGACGCGGGGAGCGGCGTCGGCCGGCCGGGATCGGAGTCGACGGTCTCGAAGGCGCTCTCGGCCGACGACGTCCGGATAGCCGACATGATCTCGAGGACGTGCGAGGCCAGGTCACCGCTGGTGCGGTGGTCCCAGTCGCCGCGGACCGCGTACGCGAGGTCGGCGACGCCCGCGCCGCGGCCGGCGGTGTAGTCGTGCGTGAGCGGGACGGTCTCCCACTCGTCGTCGCCGTCGCTGCGGATCCGGACCGGGCCCTCGAAGTGGTTCGGGTCGGGGAGCGCCAGCGTCGCCTCGGTGCCGTAGATCTCGAACGCGGGCGAGGGGAGCGTCGACGCCTCGACGTCGAAACTCATCAGCAGGTCCGCCGTCGCGCCGTTGGCGAAGTCGACCAGCCCCGCCTCGTGGGTCGGCACCTCGACGTCGATCTCCTCGCCCTTACGTGGTTCGCTCCCGATGGTCCGGGTGTCGTGCGGCCGGGAGACCGACCCGGCGACGCGGGTCGCGCTCCCGAGGAGGAAGACGAGCGCGGTGACGTAGTACGGCCCCATGTCGAACAGCGGGCCGCCGCCTTCCTGGTAGTACAGGTCCGGGTTCGGGTGCCAGCGTTCGTGGCCCGGCGAGGTCCAGTGGGCGGTCGCGCCGACTGTCTCCCCGATCCGGCCCTCGTCGATGACTTGCCGAGCCGTCTGGAGGCCCGCGCCGAGGAACGTGTCGGGCGCGGAGCCGACCAGCAGGCCCTCCTCCGCGGCGGTCGCGACGATGTCCGCGGCGTCCTCGACCGTGGTCGCGAACGGCTTCTCGGTGTAGACGTGGTTACCCGCTTCGAGGGCGTCCGTGATGACCTGCGCGTGGGCGTGGGGCGGCGTCAGGTTGACGACCGCCTCGAGCGACTCGTCGGCGAGCAGTTCGTCGGTTGGCAGCGCCTCGATGCCGTGTTCGTCGGCCGTCGCCCGCGCGAGGTCCTCGTCGAGGTCCGCACAGGCGACCAGTTCGAAGGCGTCGAAGGTCCCGTCGGCGTCCAGATACCGCTCGCTGATGTTCCCGCAGCCGACGAGTCCGACCGAAAGTGGTTCCATGCGCTGTCCTCGGCGAGCACCATACTCAATCCCCCGGACTCCGGTCCGAACTGCCGCGAACGGCCCGACCACTCGGCGACGGGACGGGCCGTCAAAAAAACGAGACCGACCGCAACCCTTATTTCTTTAGGTTTGCCTAAACCCAGTCATGGAAGCAACGGACGAGTCGACGGACGCGCGGCGGCCGTCGGAAGCGCCGGACGAACGCACCCCAGCGGACTGCCCCGAGATATCCGCGTATTCGACCACGGAGACCAAAACGGTGTTCACCGAGTCGGGCAACGACGACGGGTGGATCGCGACGGACCTCACCCTCGACGTCCGACAGTAGCGCGACGACTCGTTACTTCTCGATCGCGGCGTCGGTGACCAGCGTGTCCTCTTCGAGGTAGTGTTCGACGTGGTGGGCGTCCTCTTCGGTCTGGACCAGGATCTCGCGGAGGATCTCCGCGGAAGCGTGGTCGCCCAGGTCCGTCGCGAGCTCGATGTGTTCCCGCTGACTCTCGATGATGTCGCCGTACATCTCCAGGTCGTTCGCCAGCGACGTGCGGATGTCGTAGACGTCGTCGCCCTCGAACTCGACGGGCGCGGTCTCCGCGATGTTGACCGGGTTCGACACCGGCGTCCCGCCCAGCGCCTGTAGTCGCTCGGCGATCTCGTCGGCGGCCTCCTCGGCGTGCTCGGCGGCCTCGTCGAGGAACAGGTGCAGGTCGCGGAACTCCGCCCCCTCGACGTTCCAGTGGTGCTTTTTCAGCTGGTGGTACAGCATGTACGTCGCCGCCAGGTCCGTGTTCAGGGCGTCGACGATCTGCTCGGCTTTCCCCTGGTCGAGCCGTAGCGAGTTCTCCTCGACCGTGCCGGCCTCTTGCAGGACGTGCTTCTGGGTGCTCATTACGTCCGTTTGTTCGTCCGCCCACCCCTTAAAGATTGCTAGACGGGAAGAATATTTTTGGATAGCAAAAATTGAAGTGTCGTTTTGCGCAAACTCGTTTCGTTGATGCGATTCAGTTTACACCGACCGCGTTCGGATTCGAGTGACCGCGAGAATTAGATCACCGACGATCCGTTGGTACAGATGTTCACGGGCGAGTCAAGACGAGAGCTTCGTCGGCGTCGAGGCGAGACGTGTCGACGCCGGCGTCGGGGTCCGCGGTGCGGGCCTGCCGGTCGTGGACCGCGAGGAGCGCCGCCCGTTCCGCGCCCTCGATATCCATGTCCTCCGCGAACTCCTCCCAGACGTGGTCGGGCAGCGCCAGGTAGTACGCTCCCTCCGTCCGCCCGACCAGCGGGTCCCTGTGGAAGTAGTTGCGCCACTCGTAGACGATGTCCTCCACGCCCGGCAGGTCGCGCACGTTCGACTGGTGCGTGCGAACGAGATCAGCGAGGCGGTCCGCGGACACGCCGTGTTCGTCGGCCGCCTCGGCCAGCACCGCTTCGTCGAACGCCGCCAGTTCGTCCCTGGTCATCGCGTCGAACCGACGGGGCCAGCGCATTTATAATCCCGTCGCGAAGGCTATGGTATGCATCCGCGGGCAGCGGAGTTCGCGCGCTGCGCGGCCGAACTCGGCGTCGACGTGGAGATCAGGGAGTTCCCCGAGGGGACGAAGACCGCCGCGGACGCCGCCGAGGCGGTCGGCTGCGACGTGGCCCAGATCGCGAGTTCCATCGCGATGGTCGCCGACGAGTTCGTCGTCGTGGTGACGAGCGGCGCACACAGGGTGAGCGAGCGACGCCTCGCCGACCTGCGGAGCGTCTCCCCCGACGAAGTCCGGCTCGCCGAGGCGGCCGAAGTGAAGGAGACGCTCGGCTGGGCCATCGGCGGCGTCCCGCCGTTCTGCCACGAGACGATCGTCCCCGTCTACCTCGACGAGCGGCTCCTGGAATTCGAGACCGTCTGGGCCGCCGCGGGCACACCCGAAGCGGTCTTTCCGATCGCTCCCGACCGGATCGAGGACCTCGCCGACGCGACGCCGGCGGTCGTCGCCGAGGCGTGAGGGAGTCCCGCTCCGGGAGGACCGCCGGCCGGGCCTCGGACCGCCCCTTCCTGCGGTCTGAGAACGGGGACAGTTTATAAACGGACACGACTCGAAGGCCGATCTAGATGGGCCAGTTAGCAACGTTGTTCGAACCCGACCGGATCGCGGTGGTGGGCGCGACCGACCGCGAGGGGTCCGTCGGTCGCGCAATCACGGCGAACCTCCTCGCCGACTTCGAGGGGGACGTGGTCGCCGTCAATCCCACGAAAGACGAGGTGTTGGGTCTGGAATCCCACGACAGCGTGACAGACGTCCCCGACGTGGACGTGGCGGTCGTCGTCGTGCCCCCCTCCATCGTCCTCGACGCCATCCGCGAGGCCGGCGAGGCCGGCGTCCGCGACGTGGTCGTCATCACCGCGGGCTTCGGCGAGTCCGGCAGCGAGGGCGCCTCGCGCGAGCGGGAACTCCGCGAACTCGCCGCGGAGTTCGACCTCAACCTCGTCGGCCCCAACAGCCTCGGCGTCATGAACACCGACCTCGGCATGAACGCCACGTTCGGCCCCGAGAGCGCCCAACCGGGCTCGATATCGTTCATGAGCCAGTCGGGAGCGTTCGTCACCGCCGTCGTCGACTGGGCGAACGACCGCAACCTCGGCTTCCACAACGTCGTCTCGCTGGGCAACAAGGCCGTCCTCGACGAGAGCGACTTCGTCGCGGAGTGGGGCGACGACCCCGACACCGACGTCATCCTCGGCTACCTCGAAGACGTGGTCGATGGCCGGGCGTTCGTCGAGTCGGCCCGCGAGGTATCGCGGGAGACGCCCATCGTCGTCGTCAAGTCGGGCCGCACCGAGGCCGGCGCGTCGGCCGCCGCCTCTCACACCGGCGCCATCGCGGGCTCCGAGGCCGCCTACGAGGCCGCGCTCGACCAGGCGGGCGTGCTCCGCGTCGAGACGGTGCAGGACCTGTTCGACTTCGGGAGCATCCTCGCGGGGCAGCCCCTGCCCGAGAGCGACGGCGTCGCCATCGTCACCAACGCCGGCGGCCCCGGCGTGATGACGACCGACGCCGTGGGCGACTCCGACCTCTCGCTGGCGTCGTTCACCGACGAGACGGTCGCGGCGTTCCAGGAAGCGCTCCCCGACGAGGCGAACGTCTACAACCCGGTGGACATCATCGGCGACGCGCCCGTCGAACGCTTCGAAGACGCGCTCGACGTCGCGCTCGCAGATCCGAACGTCGGCGCCGCCGTCGTGCTCGCCTGTCCGACGGCCACGCTCTCGTTCGAGGCGCTCGCCGAATCCGTGGTCGACCTGCAGGCCGAGTACGAGACGCCAGTCGCGGCGACGCTCATGGGCGGTTCGTCGACGCGCGCGGCCAACGATACGCTCTCGTCGGCGGGCATCCCGACGTACTTCGACCCGGCTCGCGCCGTCAGGAGCCTCGACGCGCTCCGGGAGTACCGCGATATCAGCCGCCGGGAGTACGCGGAACCGGAGACGTTCGACGTGGACCGGGAGGCCGCCCGCGAGATCCTCGAATCGGCCGGCCGTCGCGACACCAACCGCCTCGGCGTCGAGGCGATGGGGCTGCTCGACGCCTACGGCATCCCGACGCCCGGATCCGACATCGTCGACAGCCGCTCCGACGCCGTCGATGCGGCCGAGCGGGTCGGAGCGGGCGACGAGGTCGTCATGAAGATCGTCAGCCCGGACATCCTGCACAAGTCCGACATCGGCGGGGTCGCGGTCGGCGTCCCGCCCGAGGAGGTCGCCGACACCTACGAGGACCTAGTGACCCGGGCGCGCAACTACCAGCCCGACGCGACCATCCTCGGCGTGCAGGTCCAGGAGATGCTCGACATGGACGCGGCCGTCGAGACCATCGCCGGGATGAACCGCGACCCGCAGTTCGGGCCGCTCGTGCTGTTCGGCCTCGGCGGCATCTTCGTCGAGGTGCTCGAAGACACGACCGTCAGGGTCGCGCCCGTCAGCGAGCCGTCGGCCCGGGAGATGCTAGACGAGATCGAGGCCGCGCCGCTGTTGCGGGGCGCTCGCGGCCGCGAACCCGTCGACGAGGCGGCGGTCGTCGAGGCCATCCAGCGCCTCTCGCAGCTCGTCACCGACTTCCCCGCCATCGTCGAACTCGACATCAACCCGCTCGTCGCGACGCCGGACGGCGTCCGGGCCGTCGACGTGCGACTCACCATCGACCAGGAGGAACTATGAAACCCATTTTCGTCACGTCCACCGGAGAAGGCACCGGCAAGACAGCCATCGCGATCGCCGTCGCGAAACTCGCTCAAGAGGAGGGCCTCGACGTCGGCTACTTCAAGCCGAAGGGCACCCGCCTGAAGAGCCCCGTCGGGAAGACCCGCGACGAGGACCCGATCCTCGCCAAGGAGGTACTCGGCATCGAGGACGACCTCGCGGACCTCGAACCGGTGGTGTACTCGCCGGCGTTCATCGAGGAGGCGATCCGGGGCAACCGCGACGAGGACGTGCGCGAGCGCGTCCGCGAGCACTACGACGCCCTCGCCGAGGAGTACGACCTCGTCGTAATCGAAGGGGGCGGCCGACTGGAGACGGGCGGCATCGTCGGCCTGACGGACCCCGACGTGGCCGAACTGCTCGACGCGCGGACGGTCCTCGTCGGCGGCTACGCCAACCCCGCCGACGTGGACGGGGTGCTCGCGGCCGCGCAGCAGTTCGAGGGCCACCTCGCGGGCGTCCTCTTCAACGCCGTCGCCGACGGGAACTTCGAGTCGCTGAACACCGACGTCGTCCCGTTCCTGGAGACCCGCGACATCGCGGTGCTCGGGATCGTCCCGCGCGTCCAGGACCTGGCCGGGGTCACCGTCGCCGACCTGGCGGACTCGATCGGCGCCGAACTGCTCAACCCCGAGGCGTCGACCGACGGCTTCGTCGAGCGCTTCGCCGTCGGCGCGATGGGCAGCGACGCCGCCCTGCGTCACTTCCGGCGCATGCGCAACGCCGCCATGGTCACCGGCGGCGACCGCGCGGAGATACAGGCCGCCGCCCTCGAAGCGCCGGGCATCGAGTGCATCGTCCTCACGGGCGGGCTCAGACCGTCGGGAGCCATCCTCGGCAAGGCCGCCGAGGCCGACGTGCCGGTCCTGCTCGTCCAGTCGGACACGAAGGTCACCGTCGACCGCCTCGAAGACGTGCTGAGCACCGGTCGCACCCGCGACCCCGAGACCGTCGACCGCATGGTCGGGCTCCTCTCGGACCACGCCGACCTCGCTGCGCTCCTCGAAAGCGGCGATTAACGGCCGACGGCGCCGCGATCGAACCCTCGCGCTCGTCACGCGGGTAGCGTCCCTATTCCGAGTTTCAGACGGCGATAGCGCCGCGCTACCGCGCTCAAAGACCCGTTTAGCGCTAGAACGATTTACCCCACTTATGTGGCGAAATGCGCTCGTTCCGATGGAGCCAGTTGGCTCCGTAGTGTCACACGCCGGGGCTCACGCCCCACCGTTCCCTTTATACCCCTACCCGGACGGCGGTCCGCCGCCGACCGCTCGTCACGTGCCCGGAACGGCGTCGTTCGGGAGTCGCTCCCGGACGCCGGCGACCGCTGCCCGCGGAACTTCGAGCGACAGCGGCGGGAGCGTCCACACCGGACAGCCGGTCATCTCCCGAAGCGTCTCCGGATTCGTGCGTTCGGCGACCGACGCGCCCTCGTACTCGTTGAGGAGTATCCCGTGGACGCGACACCCGCGGCGTTCGAGCGCCTCGACCGTGAGCGCCGAGTGATTGAGCGTCCCCAGCCCGGACCGTGCGACGACCAGCGCGGGAACGTCCAGGTCGGCGATCAGGTCGACGACCTCGGCGTCCCCGGCCAGCGGGACCCGGAGCCCGCCGATCCCCTCGACGACGCCGACCGGTGTGTCGGCGAGCGCGTCTTCGCAGCCCCCGCGGATGCGTTCGTACGAGAGATCCACGTCCTCCCGATCCGCGGCGACCGCCGGTGCCAGCGGAGGTTCAAGCCGTTCGAGGCAGATCGCGGCGTCGTCGCTCCCGCAGGCCTCGGCGACGAACCCCGCATCGTCGTCCGGCGGATAACCAGTCTGGACCGGTTTGACCGCGCGGGCCGCGACACCCGAATCGCGGAGCCACCCGACCAGACCGGCGGTCACGACTGTCTTCCCGACGCCCGTGTCGGTCCCGACGACGGCGAAGTCCGTCACGTCGTCCGCCGACAGGTCGTCGGCACTCGGGGCCGTCACAGCACACCGACCTCCCGTCCGGCGGTCTCGAAGGCCTCCAGACAGCGGTCGACCGCGGCGGCGGAGTGGGTCGCCGTCGGCGCGACCCGGATACGGGCCGTGCCCTCGGGGACGGTCGGCGGCCGGATCGCCGGTGCGACGATACCCGACTCGGCGAGCCGGTCCCCGAGCGCGAGGGCGTCGTCGCGGTCGCCGACGAGGACGGGGAGGACCTGCGTCTCGCCGAGCACCTCGTAGCCCATCGCTTCGAGGCCGGCGCGGAGCGTCTCGACAGTCTCCCAGAGGCGCTCGGGGCGGTCGGTCTCGCGGGCGATCCGGAGAGACTCGCGCGCCGCGCCGGCGGCGGGCGGGGCGAGCCCGGTCGAGAATACGAACGACCGGGCGGCGTTGAGGAGGTACTCGACCAGCGCCTCGTCGCCGGCGACGTAGCCGCCCTGGCTCGCCAGGGCCTTCGAGAGCGTCCCGAGTTGCACGTCGACGCGGTCGGACAGCCCCTCGCGCTGGACGACGCCGCCGCCGTCGCCGAACAGCCCGGTCGCGTGGGCCTCGTCGACCATCACCCACGCGCCGAACTCGTCGGCGACGTCGCAGACGGCCGCAAGCGGTGCCACGTCGCCGTCCATCGAGAACACGGAGTCCGTGACGACGAGCCAGTCCTCCTCGGCTCCGCTGTCGAGCGAGCCGGCCGCTCGCTGGGCCAGCTTCGCGCGGAGGTCGTCGGGGTCTGCGTGGTCGTAGACGACCGTCTCGTCCGCGCCGATGCGGCAGCCGTCGACGATGCTCGCGTGGTTCAGTTCGTCGGAGAAGACCACGTCGGGCGCGAGCGCGTCGATAGTTCCGACGTTCGCGGCGTAGCCGGAGGAGAAGACGAGCGCGCGCTCGGCCCCCTTGCAGTCGGCCAGGTCGCGTTCGAGCGCGCGGTGGAGACCCGTGTCGCCGGTCACGAGCCGCGAGGCGCCGGCGCCGGTGCCGACCGAGCGGGCGGCGAGTTCGGCCGCCCGCTGGACCCGGCGGTCGCCGGTGAGTCCGAGGTAGTCGTTCGAGGCGAACACGAGCGACTCCGCGCCGTAGTCGGGCGCGTCGCCGCGCGGATCGTCGGCGAACCGGGCGCGCGCCCCGACGGTCTCGGCCGGTCTGAGGTCGCGGCGGAGCCCCGCCCGTTCGCGTTCGCGCAACCGCGCTTCGAGGTCGAACCCGCGGTCGGTCATACCAGTTCCCGCGCCCGGGCGGGCCCTCGTCCTTTCGGTTCCATCGGACGTTCGACCGCCGGCCCTCACTCCCCGAGATACGAGACGAAGACCAGCCCGTCGGTCTTCAGTTCGTACGCGACGTCGGTCTCCAGCCGGTTGTAGTCGAACGGCTCGGTGACGAGGTGGTAGCCGTTCGGCGTCTCGCGTTCCAGCGAGACGGTCGTGTGCTCGGCGAGTCGCGACCGCAGGCGGTCGCGGTCCGCCGCGGTCGCGTCGTCGAGGTCGAAGAGGAAGTTCGTCTCGTCGCGGGAGCCGTCCGACTGGAGCGTCGACAGGAACTCGCGGTCGACCCGCTTGAACTTGCCGCGGACGCCCTCGTCGCCGTGGATCCGTCCCTCGATCCAGTCGTCCAGCGACCGCTTGAGTTCGAACGTCGCGCCGAGCGCGTCCCGGGCGTTCACCGTGAGATAGAGGCGATGGTGCGCGTCGAACCGGCTCGCCGCGTGGGCCAGTTCGTCCGCCGTTGCGGCCAGGTCGCCCTCGGCCTCGACGACCCGTCGGAACGTCGGCGAGTCGCCGCTGGGGCGGTCTTCGTTCTCCTTCGCCCGGGCGATGGCCAACAGGAGGTACACCCTGTCCCCGCCGAACTCGCAGTACTCCTCGAACGGCGCCAGATCGACCATACCGTCGACACGGAGGCCCGGCGGGATAAACGCTGAGTCCGTCCCTCGGGGTGGGACTGGTGTTCACTCGGCGGACGGCCCGCGAGCGATCGAACGGGTGGTCTGAGGACTGGTCGGGCGACGAAGCCTCCGGGTCAGCCGTCGGTCTCCGCGTCGATCTCGTCGTCCAGGTCGATGTTCTCCTGCAGGTGGAATGTCAGGACGCGTTCGGCGAAGGTGGCGAAGCCGTGGTCGACCCCGTCGCTCCAGGCGGCTGTCTCGTTCGGGACTCCCGGCAGTTCCTCCTCGTGGATCGCGCTGACCAGTACCGGGTTCCGGTCGACGAGGAGGACGCGCCCGACGCGCCCGACGCGGGGCGAGCCACCCGTCTCGGTGAACCACTCGATCAGGTCGGTCGAGAAGACGGTGGCGTCCATCTGGGCGCTCTCGACGTGCTGGCGGACGTCTCCGGAGCACGTTCCGACGTAGACGGCGACGCCGCGCTCGCTGGCCGCTTCGAGCGCGGCGACGGTGTCCTCGTCGAACAGGTCAGGATCCATCACCAGCAGCAGTATCTCGTCGGTCGCCTCCGAGAGGAGGTCGACGACCCGCCCCGTGACCTGCTCGTGCGTGTTGATCGCCCAGACCGCCTGCTCGGCCTTCTTGTAGGTCGGTTCCAGCTGGCGAAGCGTGCGCTCGACGGAGTCGAAGTACGACTCGTACTCCGTCCGGAGCAGTTCGATGGCGGTCTCGATCGAGACGCTCTGGTACTGCCGGGGCTCGGCCTCGTGCAGTTCGACGAGTCCCCGCCGCTGCAGTCGCTCCATCGTCTCGTAGACCCGCGACCGCGGGATGTCGGCCACCTGCCCGATCTCCTTGGCCGTCCCGTGGGGGAGCTGTGCGAGCGCGACGAAACAGCGCGCCTCGTACTCCGTGAGCCCGAGGTTCTCCAGCGCGTCGATCGCTTCCTGGGCGTCTTGCATGCCGTCCCAACGGTGTACGGCTCCGACGCGGGAGTACCTTTGCGTCCGCCCCCGGCCGGTCAGCGCCTGTTACTCGCCGAGGAACACCACCCGTTGTGTTCCCTCGCGAGTCCGACGCCGCTTATATACGTCAACGGGATACGGGACGTAGAGTCAGGCCGTCCCCGATGCCGAACGGTGCCCCGGCGGACGCGACCGCTCCCCGTGATAGATGACCTACGAGATCAACTCACCACCCAGCGACGGACAGTCCATCGACGCCATCTGCGAACTGCTCGCCGACGACCGCCGCCGGTTCGCCGTCTCGGCCCTCGCCGAGCGCGAGCCGCCGGTCGCGCTCGTCGACCTCGCGAGAGACGTCGCCGCACGGAAGGCGGAGACCGACGTGAGAGACGTGCCCGCGGACCGCGTCGAGGAGGTCGCGGCGTCGCTACACCACCACCACCTGCCGAAACTGGACGACTACGGCGGTATCGCGTACGACGCCGAAACGAAAGCAGTCGACGTCGCCGAGATAGAATCGCTGAGCCGACACGTCCCCGCCGCCGAGCGCTGAAGCGGGCCGTGCCCGAAAACTCGCCAGGGGTCGACGGAGAGGCGAAGAAACGCGGGGCGCTGTCGCCCCGTCTGCGATAACTGGTCGGTCGCTACTCCCAGAAGTGCCGCTGGTCGTCGGACTGCTCGTGGCTCCGACTGCTCCGCCCGTGGTGCCGCCCCTCGTCGTGTCGTCTGCGCTGGTGCTGGCCGCCCTGGTGGCGACCCCGGTCGCTGTACTGTTGGCCGCCCTGCCGGCCGACGCCTTCCCACTGGGCGCCACCGAATCCGCTCGAATCCGGAGGCTGACGCTGGTGGCCCTGCTGGTGGTGCTGTCGTCGGCTCTGCTGCGTCCCCTGTCGACTGTCGCGCTGGTGCTGGTCGCCTCCCACGCCGGGAACCACCTCTCTGACTGCTTCGGCGATCCCGCCCTGGCCGCTCTGACGGTCCCGCCGGCTCTCGCGGCGCTCTCCCTGCTGGCTGAAGTGTTGCCGCTCGCGCTCGCCGAACTCCTCCGGGCCGCGCGAGTGGTGCTGATCGCCTCGTTGCTGGCCCCAGTGGTGTTGCTGGTTACCCTGATGCTGCTGGCTACCGTGGCGGTGTTGCTGGCCCTGATCGTGTCGCTGGCTGTCGAAGTGGTGTTGGCTGCCCTGGTGGCGTTGACTCTGATGGTGCTGCTGGCTGCCCTGTTGATGCTGCTGGCCGCCTTGCTGGTGATGGCGGTGGCCCTGGTGGTGTTGTCCCTGCTGTCGGCGCTGCTGTCCCCCTCCCTGGTGCTGGTCGCTCCCCAGTCCGGGGGCCATCTCTCTGACCGCTTCGGCGATCCCGCCCTGGTTGCTTCGGTCGCCTCGCTGCCGGTGCTCTCGACGGTCCCCCGTCTGCCGGTGCTCTCGCTGTCTCGTCTGCTGACGCCCCCGCTGGATCCCCTCTCGATCACCGTGATGACGCGCCTGGTCGCGCTGTTCTCCCTCTCGCTGGTGTCGGTCCTGGCCGACGTCGTACGGGTAGTGAGCCATAGTGGGTTCTCGTGTCCGGATCCCGGTGAACGGGTCTGTGCGGTCGCGGTCCGGCCCGCGTTCGCGCTTGACTCACACGAGAGTAGAGTCTGTAGCTTTATTCTGCAAGTCAGTTCCGTCGAGTCGCTCCGGCCGTCCGGAACACGGTCTCCCGGGGGCGGTGAGGCCGAGCGAGCGGGTCGAAGCGGTCGGCAAACGGGCGGGTTCAGAAACTCGGCATGATCTCCGCGGGGCCGTAGACGCCGTAGTCGCCCGCACGGTTGCGGAGGACGGCCGCCTTCAGGTAGCCCAGCGCGGGGCCGTTGACGTTCGCCTCCATGCTGGTCGCGTCGTCCAGTTCGAAGGCGTTCGTCCCGCGCTCGCCGTCGAAGGTGCGGCCGGTCACGCGGACGGTGGTCGTCGTCGGTTTCTCGTCGGAGCGCACGTCGAGGACGCCGCCGACGGTCACGTCTTCGGCGTCGCAGATCCCCGCCCGTTCGAGGAGCACGTCGTCGGCGTGTTCCATGTCGCGGAACTCCAGCACGCCGTCGTGTTCGTCGACGAGCGCCTCGATCTCACCCTCGCTCATCTCGCGGGCCGTCTCCACGTCGTAGCCGTCGAGGTGGGCGATGTCCTCGCGGACGGTCCCGCGGTTGTCCTCGTAGCCGGACTTGAGGCCGACGCCCCACCAGATCTTGACCTCCTCGACCTCGACGAACGACTGGGCGGCCAGCGCCGCGGCGCCCGTCAGGAAGCCGGGGGTCGCGCCGGCGCCGCAGACGAAGGTGATGCCGCTCTCGACCAGGGCCTCCTCGCGGTCGTCGAGCATCCCGATGACGCGCGAGCGCTTGAGCACGTCCACGAGGACGCCCTCGTAGCTCGCGTCGGCGAAGCGCTCGGCGATCCGCGGGATGAAGTCGTGTTCGAGGTTCGGGAGCGCGAGCAGGACCGCGTCGATAGCGTCGCTCTCGGCGATCACGTCGTCGATGGGCGCGTCGGTGGGTTCGCCCTGCTCGCTGGCGACGATGCCGGCGCCCTCGCCGGCCTGTTTCACGCCGCCGCCCGCGGTGGCGCCCTCGGCGGCCGCTGCGCCCCCGTCGGAGGCGTAGTCGCTGGTAGGCGTCGCCGGCGTGTCACCGGACGCCTCGTCCGGGCCGGAGGCGATGTTCCCCTCGGTCGCGTCGAGGAGTTCGTCGACGTCGAGGCCCTGGTGATCGATAGCGACGCCGTTGCGGTCGCAGGCCGCGACCGGCGTGAGGCCGTCCTTGTGCCGGGCCACGTCGAGCGTCCGTCTGCCGATACCACCGGTACCGAGTACCGCGAATGTCGTGTCGTCCATGCGTGTGTGGTGAGATCCGAAACCGCGTCGTCAGTCTGAAACGTTGCTGGTCGCGCTCCCCGCCGCCGTCTCCGTCTCGTCGTCGGTCGGGGCCGGGTCGGCCTCGCGCGCTTTCACCGCGGACGGGTCGAACTCGTTGGCCTCCGTGTTGGGTTCCAGTCCCGCCCGCTCGACGATCTCGATGTCGTCGGCGGCGGACTGGCCCTCGGTCGTCAGGTAGTCGCCGGTGAGCATGCCGTCGGCGCCCGCTTCGAACGGCAGGTGCTGCTCGTCCTCGTCCAGGTTCGCCTCCCGTCCGCCGGTGAGGCGGACGCGCGCCTCGGGGTGGAGCAGTCGGTAGACGGCGACGGTCCGGATTATCTCCTCGGTCGTGATCTGGGCGCCGTCGTCGAATCGCTCACCGAGAGGGGTGCCCGCCACCGGATTGAGGATGTTCACCGGGAGCGAGGAGACGCCGACGTCCTGCAACGCGACGGCCGCATCGACCCGGTCGGTCGGGCTCTCGCCCATCCCGAGGATGACGCCGGCGCAGAGATCCATCCCAGCCTCCTTGGCCACTTCGAGCGTCTCCACCCGGTCGTCGAACGAGTGGGAGTCGACTATCTCCGGGAAGAACCTCGGCGACGTCTCGATGTTGTGGTTGTAGTGATTGATCCCCTCCTCGGCGAGGATCGCCGCCTCCTCCTCGGTCAGGATGCCCAGGGAGGCGTCGACCTCCACGTCGGTCTCGTCGCGGACCAGTCTGATCGCGCGGAGGACTTCTTCCCACTCCTCGGGGCGGTGTTCCTTCGAGACGCCCTTCTCGGCGACGACGATGCCGAAGCGCTGGGCGCCGTCGCGCTCGGCCCGCCTGGCCGATTCGAGGATCGACTCGGGGTCGAGGAAGCCGTAGGTCTCGATGCCGGTGTCGAAGTGGACCGACTGGGCGCAGAAGCCGCAGTCCTCGGCGCAGTCGCCGGCCTTCGCGTTGACGATCGAACAGGCGTCGACCGTCCCGTCGCCGAAGTGCGCGCGGACGGCGTCGGCGGCTGCGGCGAGTTCGTCGACCGGCTGGGCGATCAGCGCGATCCCGTCGCGGCGGTCGAGCCGCTCGCCCGCCAGCACCCGCGCTACCGCGTCGTCTATCGTGCGATTTCCCGTCTCGTAAACCACGATCGATTCGTCGGTTGACTGTCCGAAAAAGCTTCGGGTGGCGAGGGTCGGGCCGCCGTTCTCACTCGCTCTCGTCGGCGTCGATCCGAGCGAAGAGGGAGCCGAGAGCGACCCCGAGGCCGACGAATCCGAGATAGCCCACGAGCGGGTGGACGGAGAACAAGGCGTCGGCGAGGCCGGTCGCGAGATCGAACCCGCTACTGGTCAGCGCCGCTCCGGTCGCGTCGTACCAGGCTGCGCTCGCGGCGCCACCGAACGCACCGAGGATCGGACTCGAACGGTACCATATCGGCCGTTTCGGCGTCACGTCGTATCGCTCACTCCGACACCGGGTAAGGCTGTCGCCGACTCGCGGCAGTCTAGCGGCTACGGCCATGCGGAGAGCGCTCACTCGCCCCAGTAGAACCGCGGCGCCAGCAGCATGTACGCGAGCGCGGCGACCAGCAGGAAGCGCGGGAGCACGCGGTGGAACGCGAGCGGTGCGACGATCGCGGCGGCCTGGACGACGCCGAGGAGGCCGGCGTCGCGGGCCCTGAGCTTGGGATACGGGACCGGCGCGACCATCGCCAGCGAGAGGACGGCCGCGACGGCGAGCAGCCCCGGGACCCAGGTCAGTCCGGCGAGGTACGCGGCGGCGAGGATAGTCGCCCCCAGCGTGTTCTGGATGCCGGGCCGGTTCTCGCCCTCGCCGACGAACTGGCTGTACAGGGCGGTCCGGAGGATCGAGAAGACGACGAACAGCGAGCCGGCCGCGAGAGCGGCGAGCGCGCGGTCCGGCGGCGCCGCGGCGAGGCCGTCGCCGAGCCAGCCCCACTCGGCGGCCGCGATGCCGTACAGGAGCAGGGCCGGCGTCGCGCCGAACGAGACCACGTCGGTCACCGAGTCCAGCAGCGGCCCGACCTCGGTCCCGCCGAACTGCCTCGCGACGATACCGTCGAGGGCGTCGGCGATGGCGGCGAGCAGGACGAGTCGCGCCGCGAGCGTGGGGTCCGACAGCGCGACGACGCCGGCGGCGAAGCCGACGACGGCGTTCGCGAGCGTGACGCCGTCGGCGACGCCGATCCGCTCGCGCACCCGCAGCCCCTCGTTCATACCACCGCTGTCGGTGACGGGGTACATCAATCACGGGGAAGCGCGGCTGCGACAGATCCCGGGGCCGCGGCGGGTCGGGTCCGTCTCAGAGCGCGCTCAGAAACGTGTGGCAGGCAGGAACGCTTGCGGCAGGCCGGGCTCACTCGACAGCGTCGAGGACCTGTACGAGCGAGTCGATGCGGTCAAGCGGGGCGACGATGTCCGCGTCCTGGTCGTAGGTGACCGCGTTCCCCTCGACGAGTTTCGGGACGTGCGTGTGGTAGAGAGACAGGTACAGTTCCCGGACGTCCTCGGAGGCGATGGCGCTGAGGTCGTCGTCGTACTCCAGACGCGCCGCCTCGTCGGCCAGGTCCGCGAGCGCCAGTTCGCACCGGTGCTCGCCGAGCGTCCTGACCGCGTACCGACGATATCGGTGGCCGAGTAGCCCGAAGGCGTCCGTTACCGAGCGCGTCTCGTCGGTCGGGTGCGTCTCCATGGAGGAGAGTGTGTCCCCAGACGGGTAGACCTTCGTACTGCACACGGCAGGGGTTTTTCAGTGATCGGTCGCGGCGGACTCACGCCTTCTCCTCGGCGAGCGGCGTGACGCGGATCGTGTTCGCGATGAGCGCGTGGTGACCCCGCCGCAGTCGCTGCGAGAGCGACTGCCGGGCGATGTCGAGTTCCGCGGCCACCGCGTCGAGCGTCGTCTCGCGGGGCTCCTCGAAGTACCCCATCTCCCAGGCGGTGTTGAGCGCCTCGTGCTGTTTCTCGGAGAGGTTGTATCGGCTCCCGGTCCGCGGGCGGGATGTCTCGTAGAGCTGTTCGAGGCGATAAGCGATGTCGTGGCCGTCGGTGAACTCCTTGAACTCGTCGAACGGGTCGCGGCCGTCGAAGCGGATCTTGATGTCCCAGACGCCGCCCTGGCCCTTCGCTTCGAGGATCGTCGCCCCGCCGTGCGTGTAGGCGTAGACGATCGTGTCGACGTCTCCGGTCCAGGTCGCCCGATAGAGCGAGGCCGATTCGAAGTCGTCGAGTCGCCGGTGGTCGGCCACGGTGGGGTCCTCGCTCGCGGCCGATTCGAAGGCGTCGAGGTCGACCTCCGAGACCCAGAAGTACGGCGTCAGTAGTTCGTCGGTGGCGGCGACGCGATCGATCTCGACCACCAGGTCGGGCAGTCGTTCGAGCGTCGAGGACAGCGCGAAGTCCTCGGACCGGATCCGAAACTCGGCGAAGAGGCTCACGACCGGGATTGCGCGCTGACCGGGATAACGTCGTTTGCGAGGTAGCTGCGAGACGGTCACGGTTGCCCGCCGGAAAGCCAGAAGGCATTTGTGACGGTCGGTCCGACTGGGAAGCGAACGAACAGATGACCACCGTCGAGGCCCTAGCCTGCGAACGCTGCGGTCGGCGCTACGCCCCCGACGACGTCGAGTACACCTGCCCGGAACACGACGGCGTCGCCGGCATCCTCGACGTGCGCTACGACTACGAGGCCCTCCGCGAGCGCGCGGCCGACGCCCTCGCGGGCCCGACCGAGGACCTGTGGACCTACGAGCCGCTCCTCCCCGTCGACGGCGACCCCGTCAGGCTCGGCGCCGGCGGGACCGACCTCCTCGACGCGCCCGCGCTCGGTGACGCGCTCGGCGTCGACGCCCGGGTGAAAAACGAGACGACGAACCCGACCGGGTCGAACAAGGACCGCGGCAGCGCCGTCGTCGTCTCGCGCGCCCGCCAGCAGGGCCACGACGTGGTCGCCTGCGCGTCGACCGGCAACGCCGCAGCCTCGCTAGCCGGCTACGCCGCCCGCGCCGGCCTCGACTGCCGCATCTTCGTCCCCGCGGACCTCCCGGAGGCCAAGGCCGTCCAGCCGCGCCTCTACGGGGCCACGGTGCTCGGCGTCGACGGCACCTACGCCGACGCCTACGAACTCTGTCGCGAGGTGTCGGCCGAACGGGGCTGGTATAACCGCAACGCCGCCATGAATCCCTACGCCGTGGAGGGCAAGCGAACCCTCGGATTCGAACTCGCCGAGCAGGCCCCCGACGCCGACTGGGTCGTCATGCCGATGGGCAACGGCTGCTCGCTCGCCGGCGCGTGGAAGGGCCTCCGCGACTTCGAGCGCATGGGCCTGCTCGACGACGCCCCCCGGATGCTCGGCGTGCAGGCCGAGGGCGCGACCGCCATCTACGACCGATTCGTCGCCGAGTCCGAGGACACAGACGCCGAACCTGTCGACGCAGCCCGCGTCGCAGACGGCGGCGAGCGGTCGTCCGGGGAAGCCGACGAGACGACCGCCGACAGCATCGACGTGAGCGTTCCGCACAACGCGGGGAAGGCCTGCCGCGCGCTCCGGGAGAGCGACGGCGACGCCGTCGTCGTCTCCGACGCGGAGATACTGGACGCCCAGCGTCTCCTCGGCGAGTGCGAGGGCGTCTTCGCCGAACCCGCGAGCGCGGCGGCCGTCGCCGGCGTCCGGACCGCGCGTGACCGCGGCACGGTCGAATCCGGCGAGCGCGTCGTCGTCGTCGCCACCGGGACCGGCCTCAAGGACACCGCCAGCGCGCGGCAGGCTGTCGACGACGTGATCGCCGTCGACGCCGCCGGCGAGGGGCTCCCGGACGACATCTAACCGGGCACTAGCGGCCGGCAGAACGGTTCGGACAGCGGTTTAGTTCTCGTCGAGTTCCTCCGCCACCAGACGGGCGCCGGTGACGAACGTCCCCGTGACCAGAATGGCCAGTTGCCAGCCGTGGCGGACGACCGGGAACATGCGTTCGGGGTCTTCGACCGTGTCCGGGTCGGGGCCGCCGCCCTCGCCGCCGGGATTGGGGTCGACGCCGGTGGAGATGTTGACCTCCTGGGAGGAGCCGCGGCTCCGCGGGCCGGTCTGTTCGGTGTCGGGGCTCAGATCCACGTAGGACTGGACGATCCCCCGCTGGTCGGAGATCTCGAAGCGGCCGTCGAGGACGTAGAACTGGTCGTGCAGCGGCCACAGCGGGTTGACCCCGTGGTCGACGAAGTCCAGCCCGATCCCCGCGAACGCCAGGGCGACGACGCTGACCCAGGCGACCCGGATCCCGCGGGGCCCCCAGCGGTCGCGGACGAACGAGCGGTCGCGCACGCGCAGGTCGACGTACAACAGCGCGCTCGCGACGATCGGGATCAGGTAGGTGTGCAGGAGCGTTCGGTGGCCGGCGACGAACGCGAGGGCGAGAAACGAGTCCAAGTCGGGCGCGGCGACGACGGCGAGGACGACCAGCAGCGACCGACGGTCGAAGACCGACCCCAGCAGCGCGGCGGCGATCATCCCGCCGAAGGCGAGATGGACCAGCGTCGAAGGCATGGCAGTGGCCATGGCAGCCAGTGGCATAACCTTTCAGGAGCGCGCGACCGGCCCCGGGAATCGGACAGAACGGCCACGAAACGTCGATACCCCGGGAAATCGGGCGTTTCGCCGCTTCTTTACCCCTCGAAGGAGAATCCGTCGGCGATGACCGCCCTGGAGACCTGGATCCGATCGCTTGCGGGTATCGGGTTGGCACAGGCGCACGGCTCGATGAGTAACCTGGAGGTCTGGGTCCGATTGATCGCGGGGGTCGGACTCATCCTGACCAACGGCTTCTTCGTCGCTATCGAGTTCGCGCTGACGCGCGCCAGGCAGTTCACGGAGTCGGAGTTCGTCGGCGACGGCACAAGCGGCGCGCTGAACAGGGCCTGGGAGATGACGCAGAACCTAGAGATCTATCTCACTACCTGCCAGGTCGGGATCACCGCGTCGAGCATCGCCGTCGGGATCGTCGCGGAACCGGCGCTGGCGGCCATCTTCGAGCCGCTGTTCGCGAACACGGCCCTCGCCTCGGTCGGATCCGGCGCGATCATCGCCTTCCTCATCATCAATCTCGTCCACCTGACCCACGGCGAGCAGACCCCGACCTACCTCGGCGTCGAGCGCTCGCGGATGGTCTGTAAGTACGGCGCGACGCCGCTGTACTTGTTCAACTGGGCGATCTCGCCGCTGATCAGCCTGGGCGACTACATCGCCAAGTGGACGCTGCGGCTGTTCGGCATCGAGATGACCGGCGCGTGGCTGGAGACCGAGGAAGACGTCATCGAGTCCCGCGCCGACCTGCGCAACAAACTGGGTTCGGTCCTCGAAGAGGGCGAACTCAGCGAGGAGCGCCGCGAGGAGGTGATGAACGCCCTCCAGATCGGCGAGCGGCCGGTCCGGGAGGTGATGGTCCCCGCCGAGGACGTCGTCGCCCTCTCGACGGAGGACGACGCCGCGGAGAACTTCCGCCGGATCGAGGAGAACCCGCACACGAGATACCCGCTCGTCGGCGAGGAGCTGACGGACTTCCGCGGGATCGTCTACCTGCCCGTCCTCATGCGCAACCGCGAGCAACTGGCCGGAGACGACGTCGACTTCGCCGAACTGGCCGCGCCGCCGGTGACGATGTCGCCGGACGCCGACGTCAGCGACGCGATCGACCAGTTCCAGGCGGAGAACCAGGAGCTCGCGCTCGTCATCGAGGACGGCGAGGTCGTCGGCATGGTCACCGTGACCGACCTGTTGGAGTCGGTCACCGGCGACATCGAGGACCCCATCGACACCGGCGCGGCGGCGGTCGGCGCCAGCTGACCGCCTGGTTCGCCGGCGCACACGGATCGTGAGAACGGGGCCGCGTCCCGGTTAGACGTGCTGTGCGATCAGGTCGCGCAGCGCGCCCTCGTCCTGGACGCCGACGCGCCGTTCGGCCGCCTCGCCGTCGACGAACAGGAACATCGTGGGGACGCCCTGGACGCCGTACTCGCGGGCCAGCCCCTGGTGGGCGTCGACGTCGACCTTCGCGACGGTCGCGTCGGTCGTCGCCGCGATGTCGTCGACGATCGGTTCGAGCATCTTGCACGGGCCACACCAGTCCGCGTAGAAGTCGACGAGGACGACGCCGTCGGCGACGACCTCCTCGAAGTGGCTCCCGTCCTCGACGTGGATCGGTTCGTCGGGAGTGTCGCCGCCGGCCCCGTCGTCGGCGTCCGACGCTCCGGTGACGGCGTCCGGCCCCTCCGATTTGAGTCGTTCTTTCTTCCGCTCGCGGATCCGTTCGAGTTCCTCGTCGGTCGCGTCGTCACTCGCTTCACTCATCAGTCGGTAGTACGTCCGTCACCCGTTTAACCTGCTCGCCGTCGTGTCCGTCGGACGCACGAACGACGGCCGACAGACGCGGATTCGGCGGCGGCGTCAGACGTAGAACAAGATTTTAAGCCCCCGCCACACGAGGTACGGCATATGAATCCCGAGACGGCGCCGCAGGAGATCACGACGCTCGTGGGGCGGGAAGTCTACACCAAAAACGGCGTGTTCGTGGGCGAAGTCGAGGACCTCCGCCTGGACCTCGACGTCCAGCAGGTGACCGGGCTGGCGCTCCACCAGATCAACGGCGAGCTGTTCGATCCGGAAGTGAGCGCTTCCCGCGGTATCATCGTCCCCTACCGCTGGGTGCAGGCGGTCGGCGACATCGTCATCGTCAACGACGTCGTCGAGCGCGTCCACGAGGAAGGTAACGGCGAGGAAGAAGTCGCTGCCTGACCGCGTTCGCCGCTTCTAGAGCGCGTCGTCTTCGAGCGTGATGTCGGCGTGGAGCGACTCCGTCAGCGCCGAGTGGACGTGGCAGATCTCCTCGCCGAGTTCCACGATATCCTGGCCGTCGTCGCCGAACGCGGTCTCCGTCTTGACGGTGAACGAGATGGCTTCGAGGTCGTCGTCCTCGTCCAGGTCGGCCTCTACTTCGACCTCGACGCGACCGATGTCGTCGTAGCCGTTCTTGTCGGCGGCGACGCGCAGGGCCGGGATGTAACAGGACGCATAGTTGGCCGCCAGCACCTGGTTGGGCGACGGACCGTCCTCGGAGAGCGCGTCGACCACCAGCTGCCACTCGCCGTCGATCTCGCTTTCGGTCGTGTATCCCTCTTCACAGACGCTCGTGACTTCGATATCGGACATTGCACTCGGACCATCGAACCCCCGCTCCTAAAGAATACCTAACCGACCGTGTTCGGCCGTCACCGCCCACGGGGACGGGCGAGTCGACCCCGTGAACCCGCCTCAGTATCCTTCCGAGAGGTCGAACGTCTCGTCGCCGTCGAGGACGTGGACCTCGGCGTCGCTGCCCGTGGCGGCCACCTCGTTCACGAACCGGTCGGTGTCGATCTCGATCGGCCCGAACGTGTCGTAGTGCATCGGGAACACGTGGTCGACGTCGAGCCAGTCGGCCGCGATGGCGGCCTGCATCGGCCCCATCGTGAAGTGGTCACCCACCGGCAGCGCCGCGGCGTCCGGCTCCAGGAACGGGCCGATGACGTCGCGCATCTCCGTCATGAGTCCCGTGTCGCCGGCGTGATAGAACGTATCGCTCTCCTCGTCGGCGACCTGCGTCGGCTTCGTATCGGAAATGACGAAGCCCGCGGGCATGCCGCCGGAGGTGCCGTAGGTGGTCTCCATGCCGTTGGTGTGGTCGGCGCGGTGCATCGTGACGAAGGCGTCGCCGACCTCGACGGTGCCGCCGAGGTTCATCCCCATCCCGCCGACGGCCTCGTAGTCGCCGAACTCGTCGCGGCAGTACTCGACGACCTCCGGCGTGGCGACCAGCTTCGTTCCCTCGTAGCGGTCCACGTCGCCGATGTGGTCCGCGTGTCCGTGCGTGAGCAGGACGTAGTCCGGGTCGAGTTCCTCCGGATCGGTGTCCGTCTTCGGGTTCTCGAAGAACGGGTCGATCAGCAGATCTGTGCTCCCCACCGTAACGAGCCAGGTCGAGTGGCCGTGCCAGGTCAGTTTCATGGTTCGCCTCGTGATAGGGTGCAGACGCACTTAATGCTACGACCACCGGCAGTTCGTCGCCGAATTTCCGGGCGAACCGAGACCGCGGCCGCGGCGGTTTTGTTGACTCTCTATCTCGGCCGGGTCCTGGTTGGTCTCGCTCGGATTCCGTCTCACTGGTATCGGCATACGGGGGATCGCGTTCACGGCCCTCGTGACGATGATCGACTGAGAGGCGGCGATCACTGTGTTCGATCCCCCGTCCGCGATCACTCGGAGTCGCCGTCGGCGCGTTGCCGGCGCTGCTGCGCCGCGCGCTGCTGGCGCTGTCGCTTCTCCCGCTCGTGCCGTCGTTTCTTCTGGTTCCGCTGTGCGCGGTTGCTCGCGTAGCGCACCCAGGCGTAGGCCTGCCGGTCGAGTTCCCGGAACAGCAGGGCGACCGATCCGACGGCGGCCGCGACGACGAGGAGCGCCACGATCAGCGGCGAGGAGAGGTGGATCGCGAGGTAGGCCGCGACGAGTGCGACGAGCGCGATCTCCAGACCGACGCGGAGCGCGGGGCGGCGCCAGTCCGGCCGACCCGACCCGTCCGTCGCGACCTTCGGAGCCATGCCTCTCCCTTTGGGGAACTCGGTGTTGTACTTTACCCCGTAGATTTCGACGACGATACGTCGGCGCCGACATCGACTGCTTGGAACGTGGCGCACTGACCACCAACCGATATAGGTCGTCGAGACGACACCTCCGAACGATGGCACCCGGCGATCCCTCTCAGGGCGGTGGCGGTACACGACACTCGGACGGCATCGAAGCGGCGCTAGCCAGCGTTGCATCGTGGTTCGAGGGCGCGGACTGCACGTGTGCGAGCGTCGCGCTGACCGACGCCTCGGAGATTCTCGCGGCGGCGGGATACGGCGATCGGCGGCTGGATTCGGACGCGCCCGCGACGGGAGACACCCGCTACGCCGTCGGATCCGTGTCCAAGCCGGTGACCGCGCTGGCGGTCGTCGAACTCGACGCCCGCGGCCGCGTCGATATCGACGATCCAGTCTCCGAATACGTGCCGTACTTCGAGGGGGCGCCGGGCGAGCCGATCACAGTCGCGGACCTCCTCTCGCACACGTCGGGGATGCCGAACGACGACCTCGCGTTCGCCGCCGGCCACCTCGACGGCTGGGACGACTTCCGGGCGTTCCTCGAAGAAACCCTCGACCGCCGCCGGACCGACGGCGACCGCTTCTGTTACTACAACTCCGGATACGCCGTCCTCGCCCGCCTCGTCGAGTCGGTGACCGAGGTCGACTTCGGCACCTACGTCGAGCGGGAGGTGTTCGACCCGCTCGGCGCGACTCGGTCGACCTACGACAGTTCGGTGCTCGGTGACGACACCGCGGACGCGATGACCCCGTACGTCGTCGAGGACGACGAATTCCGGGAAGCGTCCACGGCGGAGAACGCACTCCTGTCCAGCGAGGTGCTGTGCGGTCCCGGCGGACTGATCGCGAGCGTCACCGACCTCGCCCAGTTCCTGCAGGCGCATCTCGGGGGCGACTCCCCGTTCGACGGCGCGTCTCTCCATCGGATGCGGACGCCCGCGGCCACTCGCAAACGGCTGGTCGACGGAACCGAGTTCACCTACGGCTACGGGTGGGAGATCCGACCGTTCGGGACGGATACGCTGGTCGGCCACGGCGGGAACACGGGCGTCTCTGGCGCATACGTGGGTTTCCTCGAAGACGAAGGCGTCGGGATAGCGGTCGCCTGTTCCGGAGTCGGGGACCCCAGAGACGCCGCACGCGACGCGCTTGCCACCCTGACCGACCGCGAGCCAGAGTCGGTCGATCCCGTCCGATCCATCGAGCGGCGCGTCCGCGACCTCGCCGGCCGATACGAGACGCCCAGCGGCAACCACCACGCGACCGTGACAGCGGACGGCGCCCGTCTCGACGCCGAGTTCGGCGGCGAGGTCGCCCCCTTCGAGTTGAGCCTGCTTCCCACCGACCTCGGCTCCGAGTGTTATCGGTTCACCGACGCCGATTGCGTCGAGAGCACCACCGACGCGGAGTTCTTCCCGGGCGGCGAGTCCGCCGAACTCCTGTTCGAGGGGATGCTGTTCGTCCGGGTCGGCGAAGCGGAGGCTCCGAACGATCGGGATCAGTCGGCAGCGGAGAAAGCGAAGACGGAGTAGACGGCCCCGACCGCGCTCAGTCGTCGGCGCCGGCGACGCCGGCGGCGTTCCCTTCGTCGGTCTGTGAGGCCCACAGGCCCGCGTAGGCGCCGCCGTGGTCGACGAGGTCGTCGTGGCACCCCGTCTCGATGACCTCGCCGTCGTCCATGACGACGATGCGGTCGGCGTCCTGGATGGTGGAGAGGCGGTGGGCGATGATGAACGCCGTGCGGTCGGCGGTGAGCGTCTCCAGGTTGCGCTGGATGAGCTCTTCGGTCTCCGTGTCGACGTCGGAAGTCGCCTCGTCGAGGACGATGACGTCGGGGTCGTTCAGGAGCGTGCGAGCGATGGAGACGCGCTGGCGCTGGCCGCCGGAGAGCTTCACGCCGCGCTCGCCGACCATCGTGTCGTACCCGTCGGGCAAGTCGGTGATGAACGCGTGCGCGCCGGCGGCCTTCGCCGCTTCGCGCACCTGTTCGTCGACGTGACGGGGGATGTCGTCGTAGTTCTCCAGCACCGACCGGAACAGCTCGTCGTCGCCGTACGCGATGTTCTCGCGGATGGTCCCCGAGAACATGTACGGGTCCTGCTCGACGACGCCGATCCGGTTGCGCAGCGTCTGCAAGTCGAACTCGCGCACGTCCGTCCCGTCGATGGTGACCGCGCCGTCGTCCACGTCGTAGAACCGCGGCGGGAGTTTGAGCAGGGTGGACTTGCCCGAGCCGCTGGTGCCGGCGAAGCCGACCGTCTCGCCCGCTTCGACGTCGAGGTCGACGCCGTCGAGGATCTGGTCGCCGCCCTCGGAGTAGCTGAAGTCCACGTCCTCGAAGCCGACCCGGCCGTCGACCTCGTCGGGCGCGTGACCGTCCTCGGCGTCGGTCACGTCGGCGGTGTAGCCGAGGACGCCGAAGACCCGCTCGGCGCTGGACTTGGCCTTCTGGTAGTTGTTGGCGGTCTTGCCGATGCGGGTCATCGGCCCGTCGAGGTACCGCAGGAACATGAAGTAGGTCACGAACGCGCCGGCGGTCAGGCCGCCGGCGGTCACGGCGTCGCGACCGCCGAGGACGAGGATCGTCACGAACATCGCGCCGACGAGCAGGCGCAGCGAGGCGAAGAAGGCCTTCCGGACGGTGATCGCGTCGATCTTCTCGTCGCGGTAGCCGCCCGACTGTTCGGCGACGCGGTCGCGCTCGACGTCGTAGCGGTCGAAGGACTTCACGATGGCCGCGCCGCCGAGGTTGTTCGACAGCCGCGTGTTCATCCGCGCGACGAGTTCGCGGATCCGCTTGTACTTCGGCTCGATCCAGATGATGAACTTCGCCGTGATCAGGGCGATGATCGGCACGGGGACCAACACGAGGACGCCGAGGCGCGGCGCCGTGTAGATCATCCAGCCGCCGACGAGCGTGAAGATCATGACGGCGCGGGTGATCTCACGGATCTCGGCGTTGAAGAAGTCCTCCAGGCGGTTGATGTCGCTGTTGAGGATCGACATCATCCCGCCGGTCTGGTGGTTGTTGAAGAAGTCGAGCGAGAGCCGTTGCATGTGGTCGTACGTGTCCAGTCGGAGGTCGTGCTGGATGCGCTGGGCCGTCGTCTGGAAGAAGTAGCGCGATCCGAAGTGGCTGATCGACTGGACGACGTAGGCGCCCGCCGCGAGCGCGCCCAGGTAGTAGAGCATGTTCAGGCGCGCCTGGGTGTCTTCGAGCGGGACGGGTTCCGACGGGACGACGTGGATCGCCGACAGGACGCTGTTCGCGGTGCCCGAGGGGTTGACCGCGAGGTCGATCGCCGCGGCGATGAGCAGCGCCGGGAACAGCCGCGCGACGCGGTTGATCATCGTCGAGACGACGCCGAGCGCCAGCGGTCCCGAGTACGGGATGGCGTACCGGAAGAGACTCAGCATGGGGTGGCCGTCGACTTCGTCGCGAATCTCGTTGAAACTGCCGTGGGGGTCTGGACGTGCCATTCGGTCGATTCCGCTTGACCGTTGACGCCCAAAAACCCCCCTTAGGGGGAGAGACTCTCTGGAATCGTCTGACGACGCCTGGCGCGTTTCGACCGACGGAACGGGGTGCGAACCGGTCCGGGGATTTTTCCGTCCGGTAGCCGACGAGTCGCTATGGACACGCGCGATTCGTCACGGCGGCGCTTTCTCGCGGCCTGCGGGACGGCGCTCGCGGCCGGGACGGCCGGCTGTTCCGGTTCCCTGTTCGGCGACGGTCCGAGCGGCGACACCGAGGACACGACCCCCGTCGACCCGGAGACCCGGCGGCCGACCGGCGACGGGGGCGACGGCGGCGCCGCCGGCGACTTCGAGCAGTTCGACCAGTCGTCGGACGGCGCGTACGCCGACGTGTACCGGTCCACGATCGACTCGATCGCCCAGATCCAGGTCTACACGGGCACCCCGAACCCCTCGAGCGGGACTGGATTCGTCTACAGCGACGGCCACGTCGTCACGAACCAGCACGTCGTCGCCGACGCGAAGAACGTGTATCTCCGCTTCAGCGAGGGCGGCTGGCTCGAAGCGCAAGTCGAAGGCACAGACGTGTACAGCGACCTGGCTGTCCTGTCGGTCCCCGAGCTACCGGCGAGCGCGACGCCCCTCCCGCTCCGCGAGTCCGACCCCGAGGTCGGGACCGAAGTCATCGCTATCGGCAACCCGTTCGGCTACTCGGGGTCGGTCTCGGCCGGCATCGTCAGCGGCGTCAACCGGACGCTGCCCGCGCCGAACGACTTCTCGATCCCCGACGCGATCCAGACGGACGCGCCCGTCAACCCCGGCAACTCCGGCGGTCCGCTCGTCACGCTCGAGGGGTCCGTGGCCGGCGTCGTCAACTCGGGCGGCGGCGACAACATCGGCTTCGCCATCTCCGCGCCGCTCGTCCGCCGCGTGATCCCGGCGCTCCTCGAAGACGGCGAGTACGAGCACTCCTACATGGGCGTCCGACTCGAGACGCTCGGACCGCGGCGCGCCGAGGCCATCGGTCTGGACGACCGCGTCGGCGTCTACATCGCCCTCGTCCGCGACGGCGGCCCGTCGGACGGCGTCTTGCAGGGCAACAGCGGCACGACGACGATCGACGGACAGAGCATCGAGACCGGCGGCGACGTGATCGTCTCGATGAACGAAACGCCCATCCAGACCCGTCAGGCGCTCGCCAGTTTCCTCGCGCTGGAGACCAGCCCGGGCGACACCATCGACGTGACCGTCCTCCGCGACGGCGAGGAACAGACCGTCGAACTCACGCTCGGGTCACGACCCGATCCGCGGACCTGAGCGGCGCCGCTGTCGGAACTACGTCTCTCGGAGAAAACAACCGTCAGTCGAGTCGCTCGGCGGCGTCGCGCTCGACGAGCGGCCCCGCGTTCGCCTCGGGCAGTTGCACGACGTCGTCGGTCGAGAGGTCGTAGGCGCGCTGGTCGACGCCGAATATCTCGCCGACGTCGGCCGTGATCCGTACCGTCGTGCGGTCGACCGACGGGACGTCCGCCGCGCCCCCCTCGTCCGCGTCCTCCGCCGCTGTCGGATCCTCGGAGCCACCGGCGGATGGATTCGCGTCGCCCGTCGGTTCGTCGGGCGGAGCAGGCCGGTCGCCTCCTGGCTCAGCGGGGGCAGCGGGTGAGTCCGTCGTGGCATCGTCCCCCGCGTCTGCTTCACTTTGGCTCTCGTCGGGGCCGTCGCCCCCCATCAGGTCCGCCGCGTCGACTCCCGTCTCCGCCGCGGAACCGTCCGCGTCCAGGTCGGCGGGCGAGTCCGGCGGCGTCGGGCGCGTCTCGCCGTCGGCCGTCGGGCGGTCGGTCGTCCCGTCCGCGGGGTCCGGCTCGGACGCCGCGCTGTCCGGGGACTCGGAGTTCGGACCTGCGCCGACCGGGGTCTCGGAACTCTCGACCGCGTCGGCGACGGCCGCGACGGGGTCCTCGCCGTCGATGACGGCCTCGACGTTGGCTCGGTTGCGCTCGATGGCGTCGACGAGGGTGTCGAACAGCGTCTGTTCCTCCGCGGTGAGCCCCTCGTCCTCGGTGGGCATGTCCGCGGCGGCCAGCGACGCCATCTTGACGATCTTGCCGACGCGGCGCTCGTAGATGGCCTCGACGGTCTGCTCGGCCGTGTCGATGTCGTCGCTCAGGCGGGTGACCTCGGGGGCGTTCCACGGGTCGTCGGCCTCGTCGGCGGCCCGCTCGCGCTCGCGGTGGAGCTGCTGGATGAACTCGCCGGCGTCCTGGTAGAACGACTCCCGCAGCTGCTGGAGGCTGTCGGTCTGCCGCTCGCGGCTCTGCACCGAGCGCAGTTCGTCCAGGTCCATCATCGCTGTTCGGTCTCCTCGTTCATTCTGGTGCCTTCTCAGCGCGCCCTCTGGCCATCAGGAACACGCCCAGGTACTCCGGAACGGAAACCTCACCCGCCTGGAGATTAAAACTATCGCCCTTCAGCTCCACGGTTCCGGGGTCCGTCACCTGCACGTTGATCTCGTGGCCGACGAACGTCTCGGGCACCGCGTCGACCAGCGGATCGAACGCCTCCAGTTCGTCGCGGGAGAGCCGTTTGACTTCGAGCGCGCTCCCCCCGTGGAGGCTCCCGGGGAGCCGGATCAGTCGGTTCACGTCGGTCGTGACCGGCTCGTCGATGGGCGCGTTCTGCCGTTCGACGACTTCGGAGACGAACGCGTCCAGCAGCGTCCGCAGCCCGACGCCGCCGAGTTCGATGTTGCCCGCTTCGACCGCCTCGGCGTTGTTCTCCAGCGCGCCGTAGACGGTGTTCGCCCGGCCCTCGCCGATCCCGTCGAGTTCCTGCAGCCGTGCCTTGGCCTCGTCTTCCTCCATCGCGAGGATCTCGTCCACGAATTCGAGGAGGCGCTCGTGGACGCGTCGGCCCCATCCGCCCTCCGTCTCGAGGGCTCGGCGGCTGACCCCGCCGCGCATCTCCGTGGTCTCGACGAGTTCGGGGTCGAGACCGATCCCGCGCACGTAGTCGACGATCTCGCGGCGCGCGTCGCTCCCGAGTTCCTGGACGAGGTCGTCGCGGACGTGGACGTGGTAGCCGCGGCCGCCGGAGAACACGACGGTCGTGTCCTCGAAGCCGAAGTCTGCGTCGAGGAAATCGAGCAGTCGAAACAGCGCCTGCTTGCACTTTTCGAGCATCTCGGCGTAGCTGTCCTCGCCGAGGGTGACCGAGGGGAGGTGGTCGGCGTCGAGGTCGAATATCAGGTCCGAGGAGCGCCAGGTCTTCTCGCCCATCGAACTCGCGCCCGGGCTCTCGTAGCGCCCGGCCGAGAAGTAGACGTGTTTCGGGCGCTCGCGGGCGAGGAAGTCGTCGAGCGACCCCATGTCGAGCAGCGAGCGGTGGCGGATCATCGTCTCGCCGGGACCGTCCGTCCACGGAATGTAGCCCCACTCGCGCTCGTTGGCGTCCGGCGGCGGCGTGAACTCCGTCCGTCGGTAGTGGTCGCCGAAGCGCCCCCGGAGGTACGCCCGCGTCTGTTCCTGCACGGCTACCCGATTTCGAACGGTCCGCTAAAGCGTTTGCGCTCACCGGTCGGCGCGTGCCAGGGACTCCCGGTGGGAACTGGGCCGCGCAGCTTGTGCTGCTCACGGGTCGCTTCGCGCCCCGCTCGCCCTCACGGAGGTCTCCCTGCGGTCGACCTCCCTATCCCCCGAGCAACTTCGACAACCGGTCGGCGAGCCCTTCTTCCTCGCCGAGTTTGAGGTAGTAGGCGTCGCCGCCGTCCTCGTAGTAGTTGTCGATGCGGCGCTCGATGGTGAAACCGATGTGCTGGTAGAAGCGGATCGCGTCGCGGTTGGTTGTCCGGGCGTGACAGGTCACGGAACTGTAGTCCTCCGCGACGCGGGCGACGAGGGCCTCGCCGAATCCCTCGCCCTGATAGGCGTCGTCGACGGCCAGAAAGAGGATGTAGCCGTCCCGGCGGACGGCGGCGAATCCGACGAGCGTACCGCGGTCGGCCCTATCGACGAAGAGGTAGACGGTCGAGCGTTTGTAGGCGTTCTCGAAGAAGCCGCGGCGCTGGCGCAACACACCTTCCTCGGCGCGGATGCGTTCTTTCAGTTGCCAGGCCTGCTCGACGTAGTCGGCGTCCCCCGGATCGACGACCCGTCGCTCGACGTTGACGCTCACTATCGGTCCAGTAACGGGTAAGTCACTATAATTCCATCGCCAGCGGCCGCCCCGCGGACTTACCAGCCCCGAAAGACTTTCGGCCGCCCGAGGTGACTCGTCCGTATGGTTTTGCTGTCATCCGCGCCCGCCTCGGGCAAGTCGGGCCCGACGCTCGGGGGCAAGATCCGGCAGATCCTCATCTCCGGCGCCGCGCTGACGATCCCGCTCGTCATCACGGTCATGATCCTCGTCTTCGTCATCAACTTCATCCTTCGGGCGATCTCTCCGGTGGTCAAGGTCGCGAACGAGGTCTTTGGCATCGGACAGAACGTCGATCCGCTCACGATGAAGCTCCTCGCCATCGCGACGTTCGTCGGGATGGTCTTCGTCCTCGGCCTCGTCGCCGAGACGCGTTCGGGCGACGAGTTCGAACGGATATTCGACACGGCGATGGCGCGGATCCCCGGCATCGGTTCTCTCTACACGAGCTTCAACGAGATGACCGAGCTGCTGCTGTCGAACGACGCCCAGAGCTTTCGCGAGGTGAAACTCGTCGAGTTCCCCCGATCGGGGTCGTACTCGCTGGCGTTCGTCACCGCGGAGTCGCCGCCGACTATCGGTGATACGACCGGCCACGACGACATGACGACGCTGTTCATGCCGCTGGCGCCCAACCCGGTGATGGGCGGGTACGTCATCCACGTTTCCTCCGAACGCGTCTACGACGTGGACCTGACCGTCGAGGAGGGGATCCGTTCCATCGTCACGAGCGGCGTCGCGACGGGCGACTCCGGGCGAACCGACGCCGGCGAGGAATTCGCGAGTCTCGATGCAATCCGCGAGCAGGCCCGCGATGGGATGCACGACCTCGGGACGTGGGGGACCCAGACCGCCGCCGACCTGAGCGACTTCACTGGACAGGCCGCCGGCGACATCCGCGAGCAGGCCTACCGCGAGTTCGCCGCTATCCACCCCGACCTCGACGCGTCGGCGGTCGAGGACGAGGAGGAGGTCCGCCACTACATGCTCGACCAGTTCGAAGACGGCGACGGGGATCAACCGGCGGACGGCGACCGATCGCCAGACGGCGATCGACCGGCAGACGACACTGGCACGAATGCTGCGGATGAAAGCGACGCGAAGTCGGCGGGTGGTGACGCGTGAGCTTCGACCTGCGGGAGCACACCGCCGACGTGGCGGTCGAAGCGACCGGCGACTCCCTGGACGCCGTCTTCGGCGCCGTCGCCGACGGCATGGCGGCCGCGATGTGTGACGAGATCCCCGACGCGGGCGGCGAGCGGTTTGCGTTCTCCGTCGCGGCCGAGAGCCGCGAGGCGTTGCTGTTCGACTACCTGGACGAACTCATCTACGAGCGCGACGTTCGCGGGATCCTCCCGGTCGATAACGAGGCGACCGTCCGCGAGTCCGGCGGCGAGTGGCGCGTCGAGGGGTCGGCCCGCGGGGTCCCGCTTGACCGCGTCGAGGCGCGCGACCTGAAAGCCGTCACCTACTCCGAGATGGATCTCTCGGAGACCGCCGACGGCTGGCACGCCTACGTCGTCTTCGACGTCTGATCCGCTGTGGGCTCCAGCTTCCGCGGCGGCGCTAGCAACCCCCGATACTGAGGCCTTTTTCAGCAACGGGTACCTAGCTCAGCCCATGAACGGAAGGCGGAGGCGATCGGCCCTCGGGAGTGTGGTCGGTATCGTCGCGGTCGCGCTGCTCGCCGGGCGAGCGAGCGCTCACGTCGACTACGTGACCGACCCGCCGACGGCGACGCGGGACGCCATCGAGTTCGCGGTCGAAGTGCTCTCGAACTCGACGAACGCCGCACTGCTCGGCGGCGGGACCGTTGCGGTCCTCGCGCTGCTGGCCGGCCTGGTTCTGATCAGGCCGACCATCCCGGACGTGGACGCGCTCCGTGACGCGCTCGCCTCCTACCGCGAGTACGTGCCATGGATGCTCCGGCTGAGTCTCGGCCTGCCGCTGATCGGGGCGGGATTCACGGGCTACCTGTTCATCCCCCCGCTGGAAGTCCAGGCGCGGATCCTCCAGGTCTCGCTCGGCTTCCTGATCCTGTTCGGGCTCGCGACGCGGATCGTTGCCGCGGCGGGGCTCCTCACGTATCTGGGCGCGCTGGCGTTCAACCCACAGCTCATCCTCGCTATGGAGTACGTCCCCGGATTCGTCGCGATCATCCTGCTGGGGAGCGGCCGGCCCAGCGCCGACCACATGCTCCAGCAGGTCGCGAGCACGCCCGGAACCTACTACGGTAGGGTCGACCCCGTCCACGGCGTCGCCGACTGGTTCGCCGCGAAGGTCGGCCCCTACCAGCGGTACGTCGCGACCGTCCTCCGCGTCGGGCTCGGCGTCGCGTTCGCCTATCTCGGCCTCGTCGAGAAGCTCGCCAACCCCTCGCGCGCGCTTCAGGTCGTCGCGAAGTACGAGCTCACGAACGTCGTCCCGGTCGACGCCGGCCTCTGGGTACTCGGCGCCGGCCTGACCGAAATCGGCGTCGGCGTGCTCCTGATCGTCGGGCTCTACACCCGCGGCGCTGCCGCGGTCGCCTTCTCGATGCTCGTGCTCACGCTGTTCGGCCTGCCCGACGACCCCGTGCTCGCGCACGTGACGCTGTTCGGGATGCTCTCGGCGGTCTTCACGCTCGGCGCCGGCCCGCTGTCCCTGGACGCCCGCCTCGCGGCCGCCGACCGACGCGAGCGCGACTCCGAGGAGGCGGCGCCGGCCGCCGACTGACCCGACCGAACCGAGGAGCAACCGATCCAGCGCGCGCGTCGTTCACGCGCCAGCAACGTCGACCGTCGACTGTCACAGTTATCGTTCCAGGGGGCGTAGTAGAATGAATGGCAACGAGAATGGCGTCGTCCGCGGACGCCGTGACGGTCCACGGTACCGTCGCGTCCGGCTTCGAACCCGTCAGCGAGGTGTTCGCGGAGAACTTCCGCGACCGCGACGAACTCGGCGCGGCCGTCGCCGTCTACCACCGTGGCCAGCCCGTCGTCGACCTCTGGGGAGGGTACCGAGATACCGACCGCGAGCACCCGTGGGAGGCCGACACGATGGTCCTCGTGGCCTCTGCGACGAAGGGGATGACGGCGGCGGCCATCGCCGTCGCGCTCTCGCGGGGGCTGTTCGCGCTCGACGACCGTATCGCCGACCACTGGCCCGCGTTCGCCCGGCACGGGAAGGGAGACGTCACGGTCCGGCAGTTGCTGAGTCACCAGGCCGGTCTCGCGACGCTCGACGGCCGCCTGTCGCCCGAGCAGATCGCGGACTCGGAGTTCCTCTCGGAGCTGCTCGCGAACGACGAACTCGACTGGGAGCCCGGCACCCGCCAGGGCTACCACGCGTTCACGCTTGGCTGGTACGCGAGCGAACTCCTCCGGCGTACCGACGGGCGGACGCTCGGCCAGTTCTTCGCCGACGAGGTCGCCGAGCCGCTCGACCTCGAGTTCTACATCGGGCTCCCCGAGGGGATTCCGACCGACCGCGTGGCCGAACTCGACGCGTTCGGGTACCTGGACATGCTCTTGAACCTCCGCACGATGTCGCCCCGGTTCGTCCTGTCGTTTTTCAACCCGTGGTCGGTGACGAGTCGGGCGCTGAACGTGCTCGATACCCGGCGTCCGGCCGACCTCAACAGTCCGGCGTTCCGTGCGGTCGAGATACCCTCGGGCAACGGCATCGGGACGGCCCGCGCGATGGCACGGCTGTACGGCGACCTCGCGACGGGCGGCGAGGCGCTGGGTCTCGACGAGGCGGTGTTCGCGGAATTGACCGCGCCCCCGGTGCCGCCGTCGGGTGACCGACGGGACGTCGTCATTGGCGTGGAGACGGCGTACGCGATGGGGTACTCGAAGCCGTCGCCCGACTTCCGGTTCGGAACGTCCGAAGCCGCGTTCGGCACGCCGGGCGCGGGCGGATCGTTCGGGTTCGCGGACCCAGACGCGGAACTGGGCTTCGCCTACACTCCGAACCGGCTGGGCCTCCACCTGAAGGACGACCCGCGGGAGGTGGCGCTCAGGGAGGCCGTCTACGAGTGCATCGAACGACGGGACTCGGAGACCGCTGCAATACGTACCTGACGCCGTTTTCTGACAAACCAGGGTCCGCGGCTTCACCGCTCGGGCCGATGCCTGCCAGAGCTATCGCGGGAATGGCCCCTGCCGGAACCTCCGCCATCTCTGAGTCCCCGTCACCGGTCGACGCGACCGGGCTGCTGTCACCGGCGTACTCCTCGTCCGACCCGTGACGGCCGCGAGCGGATCGGCAAATAGAGACGAAAATCGAACACGTAGCAGCGGACAGCGAAACCTATTCCGGCGCCCGCGGCGGAGTTACGCCCATGACCACCTACGACGCGGACGGCGTCACCCTGGAGAAGGTCAGGGACTACGTCTGGGAGATCCCGCAGGAAGGCGGGATGAACCGACCGGCGCGCGTCCTCGCCAGCGAGGACCTGCTCGACGAGATCAGCGAGGACAAGACGCTCCAGCAGCTCAAGAACGCGACGCACCTCCCCGGCGTCCGCAAGTACGCGATCTGTATGCCGGACGGCCACCAGGGCTACGGGTTCCCCGTCGGCGGCGTCGCCGGAATCGACGCCGAAGACGGCTGTATCTCGCCCGGAGCGGTCGGCTACGACATCAACTGCGGCGTCCGGATGATGAAGACGAACCTCACCTACGCGGACGTCCAGGGCCGCGAGGAGGAACTCGTCGACGCCCTGTTCGAGGCCGTCCCGTCGGGGCTCGGCGGCGGTGGCGTCCACCAGGGGACGAAAGGCGACGTCGACGCCATCCTCGAACGGGGGATGGAGTGGGCGCTGGAGGAGGGCTTCGCGGTGCCGGAGGACCTCGAACACTGCGAGGACGAGGGCGTCCGTCACGACGCCGACCCGGACCGGGTCTCGCAGAAGGCCAAAGACCGCGGGAAAAACCAGATCGGCAGCCTCGGGAGCGGCAACCACTTCCTCGAAGTCCAGCGCGTCACCGACGTCTACCGCGACGACGTGGCCGAGCGCTTCGGCCTCTCGGAGGACCAGATCGTCGTGCTCATCCACTGCGGGTCTCGCGGCCTGGGTCACCAGGTCTGTACGGACTACCTGCGCGACATCGAGCAGGCCCACGCCGGACTGCTGGACCGGCTCCCGGACAAGGAACTCGCCGCGGCGCCGGCGGGCTCGCAACTGGCCGAGGACTACTACGGCGCGATGTGCGCCGCCATCAACTTCGCCTGGGTGAACCGCCAGCTCATCATGCACCGCACCCGCGAGGTCTTCGCGGACGTCTTCGACACCACCTGGGAGGACCTGGAGATGGACCTCCTCTACGACGTGGCCCACAACATCGCGAAGAAGGAGACCCACGAGGTCGAGGACGGCGAGGAGCGCGAGCTGTTCGTCCACCGGAAGGGTGCGACGCGGGCGTTCCCCGCAGGCCGGGAAGAAGTGCCGCCCGCCTACCGCGACGTCGGCCAACCGATCATCATCCCGGGGAGCATGGGCGCGGGCAGTTACGTCCTGCGCGGCGGCGAGGAGTCGCTCTCGGAGACGTTCGGATCGACCGCCCACGGCGCCGGCCGGCTGATGAGCCGGACGCAAGCCAAACAGGAGTTCTGGGGCGGCGACGTGCAGGACGACCTCCGCGAGCAGAGCCACGTCTACGTCAAGGCCCAGAGCGGCGCGACCGTCGCCGAGGAGGCGCCGGGCGTCTACAAAGACGTCGACGAAGTGGTCCGGGTCTCCGACGCGCTGGGCATCGGCGACCGCGTCGCCCGCACGTTCCCCGTCTGCAACATCAAGGGCTGATGGGTCGCGGCCGGCCTTCGCTCCCGATCAGCCGATGCCTTTCCAGGTTTCGAGCACCGTCTCGTTGCCGGTCGGCGGTTTGTAGAGGACGCGCGCCTTGCCGCTCGCGCTGACCGGGCTCCCGAAGGCGTTCCGCCGGCTGAGTTGCACCGTCGCACCGGGCCCGACGACCGCCGTGTCGTTCGTGTTGGCGAGCGCGGCCCACGTGACGGTCGTCCCCTGGCTCCTGATCGACAGGTTCCCCGCGTCGAACGAGTCGCCCCGGTCGTGCGTGACGATGAGGACCGACGACTGGTCGATGTACTGGAAACTGAAGTTCGCGTTCGGCCCCTTGTTCTCCGAGCCCGGGTCGACGAGGACGAAGAGCCCGACCGACCCCGTGACGAGCAGCGTGATGGCGACCAGGATGGCGACGCCGGTGAACTCCGAGACGGCCCGCTCCGCGGGGTCGACCGCCGACCCGTCGCGCTCGAACGCGGCAGTTGCGCCGTCTTCGGCCATCGTGTAGTCGGGATAGGGCGAGCATCGACTAAACCAGCTTCGGCGGGAGTATCAGATCCGATAGTCGCGGGGGGCCGGCGACGGCGACCAGTGGGGTCGCGGGCGAAACCGAGTGCCGGGAGGGGGAAAGCCTTTGAGAGCGAGTGGCGACGTATCCAGTATGATAGACGGGACGGTCGAGGAGATCGCGGACATGCAGACGCACAGTTCGTCCGTCGTCGCGGTGAAGGCGGCCGAGGCCCTGCTCGCGCTGACCGAGCGCGAGTATCCGACCGTCGAGGAGTACGTCCGGACGCTGGAGCGCAACAGCCACGCGCTCCGGCGAGCGAACCCCTCGCACGCCTCGCTCCAGACGACCCAGCGCGAGATCGTCTCGACGGTCGAGGACGCCGAGGACGACTCCGTCGCGGCCGCGAAAGAGCGCACTCGCGACGTCGTCGAGGACGTCGTCGCCCGCGTCGAGTCCGCGAAGGAGCGCGCCGCCGAGCGAGCGGTCGAGTACCTCCGCGAGGACCCGGCGATCCTCACGCACGACTACTCCTCGACTGTCCTCGAGGCGATCGAGCGGACCGTCGACGACGGCGCGTCGCTCGACGTGTACTGCACCGAGGCCCGACCCCGGTACCTCGGGCGGAAGATGGTGCGCACGCTGGCGGATCTGGACGGAGTGGACGCCCACCTCATCGTCGACGGCGCGGCCGGGCACTTCCTCCCCGAGGTCGACCAGGTCGTCGTCGGGATGGACTGCATCGTGAAGGACACGCTCTACAACCGGGTCGGTACGTACCCGCTCGCCGCGACCGCGGACGACGCGGGCGTCCCGGTCCGCGTGGTCGGCGCCGAGGCGAAGATGGTCACCGGCGGCTTCGCCTTCGAGAACGAACACCGCCAGGCCAGCGAGGTTATCCGCGAACCCGCCGACGGCTTCGCGGTCGAGAACCCCGCCTACGACGCGACCCCGACGCGGCTCCTCGACGCCGCCGTCACCGACGAGACGGTCCACGAGTACTGAGCGCAGGGACGGGCGGCCGAAGTCGAGTCGCGTCCGGATTGCACGTACTTACATGTGTCTGGGAGCCATACGAATAGTAGAGGTATCACAGATATGGGAGTTCTCGACTCGTTCGGCGCGCTCGTCAGTAGCATCGTGGCATCGATCGTCCTGCTGGTCTTCGCCATCGTGAGTTTCTTCATCACGGTGTTCATCGTCGAGGCCGGCGCGGGGCTCGCCGGCTACTCGCCGTCCGGCGACTTCATCGCGCTCTCGGCGGCGATACTGGCCGCGGCCGCCATCGTCGGCGGGGCGTCGCCGCTGACCAGCCTCGGCGGCGAGGTCGAATAAGCGCCGTCGAGCCGACGCCGGGCGTCGGCTACATGTACATCCTGTCTTCGGGCTGCTGTTCCTCGCGGGCCTGTTCGAGGCGAGCGGCCAGGTCCTGGTAGTGCTGCTCGACGTCTGCCGCGAACGACTTCATCGGCTCCGTGTCGACGCCGAGATCGTACACGTCGTCGACCGTCTCCACGAGCCTGAGCGCCGCTTCGGCGTCGGGCGCCTGCGGATGCGTCGGCGTCGCGTACACGCACGTCCGGAGCGGCGAGTCGATGCCGCGGGCGAGCAGGCTGGCTTTCACGCCGTCGGTGAAGCCGCTCGCCATCGGCGGCACGTCGGCGTCGGCTAGTCGCGCCTCGCGGTAGTCGTCGGTCGCGACGAAGTACGTCCGGTGGTCGGTCTCGGCGTGGGGCATCTGGACGCCCGAGACGACGACGGTCTCGCCGATGTCGGCGGCCGCGGTCCAGTCGAGGAGCGCGTCGCTGAACGACCGGGCGGCCGCCACGGGGACGAACAGTTCGCTCATGAGGACCGCAACGTCGACCCCGTCGGCGGCGAACAGCCTGACGGGATGGCGGGGTCTGCCGTCGTCGAACGGGGTGATCGTCTGCAGGTCCGGGGTCGTCACGCGGCCGGCCGGCGTCAGTTCCAGCTGTTGCACGAGGTAGTCGACGGCCGTCAGGCCCGCCAGTCCGAACTCGGAGAAGCCGGCGATCAGCGCGTCGGCGTCGGTCTCTCCGGTCTCCTGAACGTCGAAGGCGGGCTCCGCGGTCGCTGGTCCGTCCATACCGCTCGTAGGGTCACCTGCCACAAGTCGTTTTCCGCGGTCGCCCGGTGTGGGGTCGATCCGGGGACACAATTCTTTTGCCGGGTGGGATGGTGCTGTGGGCATGGTCGCTTGGCTGCGGTCGCTCGCTGCCCTGACGAGTCAGACAGCGACGTCCGGCGGCGACGCGGCGGCTGGGACCGCGACGGCCGACGGCACGCCGGCGGGGCCGGGATGGGTCCCGCCGGGCGTGCGGATGTTCGCCAACGCGCTGCCGACGCCGGTGATACAGATCTTCCAGGTGGCCGTCGTCGTCGTCCTCGCCTACGCCGTCTCGCAGCTCCTCGTCCAGTTGCTCGGCCGACGGATCGCCCGTCGGTTCCGTCGCCCGAGCCTCACGCGGACGGCGCTCCGCGGGATCAGGGTCGCCGTCTTCATCCTCGCGGGCCTGACGATCATGGGCATCTACGGATACAGCCTCGGCGACCTGACGCTCTCCGTCGCCGTCCTCTCTGCCGCCGTGGGTGTCGTCATCGCGCCGATCGTCGGTAGCGTCATCAGCGGCGTGTTCCTGCTGGCCGACCAGCCCTACGAGATCGGCGACATGATAGAACTCGCCGAGCGGGACCAGCGCGGCTTCGTCGAGGACATCACCCTCCGGTACACGAAGATATTCACCCTCGACAACACGTTTCTGGTGATCCCCAACGGCGCGATGCGTGAACGCGACGTCGTCAACTACTCCGCCGAGGACACCCGAACGCGACAGGCGCTGGACGTCCTGATCACCTACGAGAGCGACGTGGCCCGGGCCAGAGAGCTCATCGAGGATGCGGCCCGGAACGTCGACGGCGTGGTGGGCGGCGGGCCGCAGATCCGCGTCGGCGCCGCACGCTACCCGGCGAAGCCGACCTGTTACATCGACGAGTTCGGCGACCACGGTGTCAACCTCCGCCTCCGCTACTGGATCGAGGAGCCCTACTGGCTGCTGCGCGTCCGCTCGAAGATCCAGACGGCCTTCGCCGAGGCCATCGCGAACGAAGACGTCGAGATCGCCTACCCGCACCAGCACCACGTCTTCGACGAGACGAGCGGCGAGATGCAGGTCGCCGTCGGGGACCGAACGCCGGGCGGCGGGCCCGCGAAGGCGGACTCGCGGTCTCCGGACGAGGAGTCGACTGTCGACGGCGAGTACGGGCCGGGCGAGGACGACCGGTCCTGAGAAAGCTGAGCTGGGCGACGGGGTCAGCGTTCGGCGGTGACGACGTCGCAGTCGAGTTCGTCCCGGAGGAACGTCTCCACGTCGGGGTCGTCGACCAGTCGGCGGATCATCTGTCGCCAGCGGCCGGCCTGCTTCTTGCCGATGACGACGATGTCGGCGTCTTCGGCGACGATCTCGTCCAGCAGCGTCTCCTCGACGAGCAGTCCGCGGCGGACGACGTACCGCGTGCCCGACAGCGCGCCGAACGCGCGCTCGACGGCGTCTTTGAGGTCGCGGCGGGTGGCCTGGTGATTGTCCTGATACTGGTTGACGTGAATCACCGTCAACTGGGTGTCTCTGTCCTCGGCTATCTCGAGCGCCCGGGCGAGCGTGGCCTCCGAGTGCTCCGAGAGCGGATAGCGGACTGGGACGACGACCTGCGTCATCCCGCGGGAGTTCACGGTCACCCCGCGTCAAGTTTTCTATTGCACTCGCAACAGGAACCGGCCGCTGCGACGCGAGAGTCTGACCGACTCGCCGAAACCCGGACGGCCCCTCCCGGACTCACTCGCTGGCCACTGCGTCGGGGATCCGGCCTTCGAGGGGCGCGTCGATCCCGCACTCGCGGGCGTACTCGACGACCACCTCGTACTGCAGGTCGTCGTGTTCGACCGCGTGGTCCCCCGTGAGCGTCGGAAACTCGAGGTCGGTGATCAGGATGTAGTTCGGGACGGCGACGGTGTAGCGCTCCTCCGGGTCCACGGGCTCGCCGTCGACGTAGGGCACGTAGCCGCCGTTCTCCGCGGCGACGGACATCCCGCTGACGTGGCCGTACCAGTAGTCGTTGAGCCCGTCGACGCGGCGGCCGTCCGCCTCCGCGACGACCGAGCGCAACTCGTCGCCGGTGACCGAGGCGACGGCGACCGGCTCCTCGAACGGGCTCACGCTCACCAGGTCGGCGACGGTCACGTCACCGGACAGCGGCGGCCCCTCGCGGATCCCGCCGCCGTTCTGGAGGGCGACGTCCGCGCCGGTCTTCCACCGGTAGGCGTCGGCCACGAAGTTTCCGAGCCGCCACTCGCCGCCGAGGCGGCGCTCGCGGTCGCGGGAGAGCGGTTCCTCGACGCGGGCGACGACCTCGTCGAGCCCCTCGGCCGCGACGCGGTCGCGCAGCGCCGACTCGACTGCGGGGTCCGGGTCCGCCTCCTGGGCGTCGTAGAGGGACACGTCGCCCGATTCGAGGTCGACCTCGTAGACGTACTCGCCGGTCGCGCCGGGTCGGACCAGCGGCGTCCCGTCGACGACGCCGGCGTGCCGGTGGTGCGAGTGGCCGGCCAGGACCGCGTCGACGCCGGTCTCGCTCGCGATGGCCCGAGCGTCCTCGTCGGTCGTGTGGGCGAGCGCGACCACGTAGTCGGCGCCCCGCTCGCGCAGGCGCGGGACCCACTCGGCGACGGTCTCGACGGGGTCGGCGAAGTCGAGCGCGCTCGTCCCGGGCGTCATGTCCGGGGTCGCGGGGTCGAGGACGCCGACGACGCCCACGGTCGCCCCGTCGACCGAGACAGTCGTGACGGGCTCGATACCGGCCGCGGCGCCGAATCGCTCGCCGTCGAGGCTGACGTTCGCGAGGACCCACTGCTGGGGGGAGTCCGCGACGACGGATTCGAGCGCGTCGAACCCGTGGTCGAAGTCGTGGTTGCCGACCGTCTCGACGTCCGGGCCGACCGCGTCGAAGAAGTCCAGCGACTGGCGCCCGTCGGTCACCAGCGAGAGGACGCCCGGACCGGTGTTGTCGCCGGATCCGGCGAGGAGCGCGTCCGGGCCGCGGCGGTCGGCGAGGAGGCCGGCTACGCGCGCGATCCGTTCGGGCGTGTCGTAGGCGTTCTCGAGGTCGGTGTAGTGGAGGACCCGTGGCGACATCTGTCTGCGACCAGCCACCGCGCGGCCAAATCCGCTTCGATGCCGCGACGGAAGCGTTTAGGGCGCCCTCCCCGATACGCCACGCATGGAGACGAAGACCGGCCCCGACGAGGAGACGCTGTACGTCGACACCGAGGACGCCGAACGCGGGTCCGACGGCCCGTTCTTCGTCGTCTACCGGACGCCCGACCGGGAGCGTCGATGGGGCTACTACTGCGGGAACTGCGACTCGTTCCTGACGGCCATGGACTCAATGGGCCGGATCAAGTGCAACGACTGCGGCAACTTCAAGAAACCCGACGAGTGGGACGCCGCCCACGAGTAAGCGACGCTGACGCCCGGCCGCGGCGACGACAGATCCGGATCCTCCGTAGCGCTACCGGTCAGATCGGCCAGTAAGTGGCTAATACCTCCCGCTTGTGGGAACGGTTCCGCAGCGGAACGTGAATCGTAGCAACACTTATTGGGTGGGTCGTGGTATCCACGGACGAATGAGGGCTGTTACCAAGCACCTCGACGAGAAGGCCCGGTCGATTTTCGCTGACCTCGGATACACGGTGACCGATCGCGGGGGAGAGTATCTCGCCGAACGGAAGTGGCGGGCCGTCCACGTCACGCCGGCGGAGGAGTTCGACGACACGCCGGACTCGGGCGAGTACCGCTGTTTCGTCGCGTGGGCCGACGACGTCCCCGAACTCGAAGGCCGACTCGAAGCCGCCGATCCAGACTACGAGTGGGCGATAATCGGTGTGGACGACGACGGCGACTACGAGGTCGCCCGGCGTCGGCACGCGGTCTGAGCCGCGCCCGCGTATTTCTCCGGCGGATCAGCCGATTCCGCCATCCGTCAGCGTTTCATTGGTGGAGTCGAATGGGAGGGAGTATAGATGGCACAAGGGAACCTCGGCGAACTGCTGACGGACACCCGGATCAACGCGGTGATCGCGTGGATCCTGGTCGGGGCGTTCGGGCTGGTCGCGGTTGAGAGCGCGTTGACGAGCGACTACCTCTGGGCGGTCTTCGCGCTCGTGGTCGGCGCCGTCGTCGTCCTGCCCGCACTCGCACTCAGTGACCTGCGGGCGATGCCGCCCGCCGAGGTCGTCCTGCTTGCCGGCCTCCCCGTCGTCGGCCGCGCCGTCGCGACCGTCCAGCTGACCGGGAACGTGGCGGTCTATCTCTCGATCGCCGCGTTCGCGCTGCTGGTCGCCGTGAACCTCCACATGTTCACGCCCGTCGAGATGAGCGTCGGCTTCGCCGTGCTGTTCGTCGTCGTCACGACGCTCGCCGCGGCGGGCCTGTGGGCGCTCGCCCGCTGGGGGTCGGACGTCCACCTCGGCACGACGCTCCTGCTCGATCCCGGCCCCGACGGCGTCCTCTCCGACGCGGAACTCGAATCGATCGAACACGAACTCATGGTCGAGTTCGTCGGCTCGGGCATCGCCGGGCTGGTCGCCGGCCTCTTCTTCCAGAGCTACGTCCGCCGTCGAGCGACGGTCGACGAGCGCACCCCGGAGGGGACGGCATGAGGGTCCGCGATCGCCTCGGCATCGACGAGCGGCGCCAGCGTCAGCTGACCTGGCTAATGGAGCTGGTGATGCTCGGCGTCTTCCTCGTCGGCGTCTGGAAGGTGAACGTGAAGATCATCGCCAACGCCGGCGTCGCGCTGCTCATCGCCCAGATCGTCCCGGTGCTCGAACGCGACTACGGCGTGCCGCTCGACGCCGGACTGACCCTGTGGATCACCAGCGCGGTCTTCCTCCACGCCTTCGGAACGATCGGCATCCCCGGGGGACAGAGCTTCTACGTCACGATCGACTGGTGGGACCACATGACCCACGCGCTGTCGTCGTCCGTGGTCGCGGGCGTCGGCTACGCGACCGTCCGCGCGCTCGACGAGCACTCCGAGGAGATCACGCTCCCGCCCCGGTTCGTCTTCGTCTTCATCCTGCTGTTCGTCCTCGCGTACGGCGTCTTCTGGGAGATCATCGAGTTCGGCATCGGCGTCGCCGCGTCGATGGCGGGGACCGAGAGCGTCCTGACCCAGTACGGCCTGACGGACTCGCTGTGGGACCTCATCTACAACACCCTCGGCGCCGTCGTCGTCGCGACGTGGGGCACCGCCCACCTCAACGGCATCAGCAGCTACATCGAGGACCGACTCGAACGACGAGCGGCCTGATCGGCGTCTCCCGTCGTCACGCGCCCGAGCCTTTTGTGTCGGGGCGCCGTACTGTTCGATCGCGATGGTGTTCAAGAAAATCACGCTGATAGGGACCAGTACCGAGAGCTTCGACGAGGCCGTCGACGACGCGGTCGAGCGCGCGGAGGAGACGCTCCAGAACGTCTACTGGGTCGAGGTCGAGGAGATGGGCGTCGAGATAGCGAGCGTCGAGAACAGGGAGTACCAGGCCGAGGTCGAGGTGGCGTTCGAACTCGAAGACTGAGCCGTCGAACGCGGCGATCAGGTCCGGAAGCTCTCGCCGCAGCCGCACTCGCTGACGACGTTGGGGTTCTCGACGTGGAATCCCTCGCCCTGGAGTCCGCCCTCGAAGTCCAGCACCGAGCCCTCTACGTAGTTGATGCTCGCCGGGTCGACGATCACCCTGAGCCCGTGGTGCTCGTAGACCGTGTCGTCCTCGTCGGGTTCGTACTCGAAGCGCATCCCGTAGGAGAGTCCCGCGCAGCCGCCCTGCTGGACGAACAGGCGGAGCCCGGCCACGTCGGTGTCCATGTCCTCGTCTTCGAGGAGCGACAGCGCTTCCTCCGCGGCCGCCTCCGTCACCTCGATCTCCTCGCCGCCCGGCTCGGGCGCGTCCGTCGTGGAACTCATACACGAGAGTTTTTCGCCGAACGTGTTAACCCTGTTGGCGACGACACTCCCGGCCCGCCCGTTCGGCGCTTCTCCGGTGCCTCGACGTCGACTCGCCCGCGACTCGCCGGCGCCGCATAGGCGCCGCCTCCGGACCGCTACAGGCGTTTGCGAACGATATACTCGGTCGCGGTGGCGCCCATGAGGTCAGTCTCGCGCTCGTCGACCTGTTCGAAGCCGGTCGACCGGTAGAACGCGAGGCCGCGCTCGTTCTCGGCGAGGACCTCTGCCTCGTAGACGCCGACGTCGCGGTCGTACAGCGACTGCTCGGCCTCGGCGAGGAGGTTCCGCGCGATGCCCTTCCGCCAGTGGTCGGGGTCGACGTAGAGGCGGTACACCTGGTGGACCCGGCGCGGCGGGTGCGGCCCGACGTGGATGTACCCGACGACCTCGTCGTCGATCACGGCGACGAAGAAGTCCTGTGCGTCGTGGTCGATGCCGGACTCGATGGCGTCGTCGACGTACCACTCGTCGAGCACGTCGTCGACCACGTCCTCGCCGAGGATGTCGTCGTAGGCGGCGTGCCACGACTCGCGCGCGACTCGCTGGATGCCGGCCACGTCGGCCATGTGCGCCGGTCGGTAGAGCGGATCTGCAGTCATGCCCGACCGAACGGGGGTATCGCAGAAAGACCTGACGGCCCGCGGCGGTACTGTGAGGCTCTATTCGTCGCCGCCCTCGCCGTCGAAGCGAGCGTCGACGCTGTGGGCGTGCGCTTCCAGCCCCTCCGCGTCGGCGAGCGTCGTCACCGTCTCTCGCAGGTCGCCGAGGGCGTCCCGGGAGAGCCGCTGGACCGTCGTCGAGCGGAGGAACGTGTCGACCGAGAGGCCGCCGGTGACCTTCGCCTTCCCGTTCGTCGGGAGGACGTGGTTGGTCCCCGTCGCGTAGTCGCCGGCCGCGACCGGGCTGTACGGGCCGAGGAACGCGCTCCCGGCGCTCGGGACCCGATCGAGCAGGGCGTCGGCGTCGTCGGCCTGGATCGAGAGGTGCTCGGGGGCGTACTCCTCGGCGAACAGCACCGCCTCGCTCATCGAGCGGGCGAGGAAGACGCCGCTGGCGTCGCCGTCGAGCGCGGCCCGGATGGTTTCCTCGCGTTCGCGGCCGCTGGCGTGGTCGTCGACGGCGGCCGCGACGGCCTCGGCGGTCGCCTCGTCGTCCGTGACGGCGACGACCGAACTCGTCTCGCCGTGTTCGGCCTGCGCGACGAGATCCGCCGCGACGAGCGACGGGTCGGCCGTCTCGTCGGCGAGGACGAGGACCTCGCTCGGTCCGGCGAGGAAGTCTATCTCCACGTCGCCCCGCACCTCGGCCTTCGCCGCGGTGACCCACTGGTTGCCCGGGCCGACGACCTTCTGGACGGCGTTGATCGTCTCGGTCCCGTAGGCGAGGGCGGCGACCGCCTGCGCGCCGCCGACCTGATAGACCGCGTCCGCGCCCGCCTCGTGGATGGCCGCCAGCGTCACGGGGTCGAGTTCCTCCGCGGGGGGCGTCGCGACTGCGACGTGTTCGACGCCGGCGACGACCGCCGGGATGACGCCCATCAGGACGCTGGAGGGGTAGGAGGCCGTGCCTCCGGGGGCGTAGACGCCGACGGTCTCCAGCGGGCGGAACCGCCGGCCGAGTTCCCGCCCCTCGAAGTCCTCGGTCCAGTCCTCGGGGCGCTGGCGCTCGTGGAACGCGCGGATGTTCTCGGCGGCGTCCGCGATCGCCCGCCGGACGTCGTCGTCGATCTCCTCGTGAGCGCGTTCGACCTGGTCGGTCACGTCGATGTTGCCGACCTCGACGCCGTCGATCTCCCGGGAGAGGGCGCGGAGGGCGACGTTCCCTTCCGTCCTGACGCGGTCGACGATCTCGCGAGCGTCCTCGCGGACCGCCTCCACGCCCGCGTCGCGGTCGAACAGCGCGGCCCGGTCGTCGGGGCCCAGCGCGTCCACACTTCGCACGTTCATGCGTCTCCGTTGCCGCGACTGACCCATACGACTTGCTATCGGGGACGAGGCGCTCGGCGCAGGTGGGAACGGACGAGATCGGCCGCTCCGGCGAGAGACGCCGTCAGCCCTGGTAGTACCACCAGGCGGTGACGACGAGGATCATGAACAGGCCGCCGAGGAAGAAGGCGACCGCGGGGTCCGCGAGGAACCCGTCGCCGCCGCTCTCGGAGAACTGGCGCCCGCTCTCGACGGTCCGGGCGGTGAGGTTCACGTCCGTCGCCGGACTCGCGGTCCCCGATTCGAAACCCGTCGGTTCCGGCGTGGGGGAGGGCGGCTCCGTGGGCGTCGGCGTGTCCATCGCCGCCGTCGGCGTCGCGGTCTCGGTCGCGGTCGGCGTCTCCGTCGGCGCAGGGGTCGCCGTGGCGGTCGGCGTCGCCTGCGGTGTCGGCGTCGAAGCGGGCGTGGGCGACGGCGTCCCGGCCGGCGTCGGTGACGGCGTTCCGGCAGCCGTGGGAGACGGCGGCTCCGTGGGCGTCGCCGTCGCGGTCGGCGCCTCGGTCGGCTCCGGCGTCGCCGTGAGCGTCGACTCGGGCGTCGCCGTCGCGCCGCCGTCGGTCGCGGTGTCCTCGACGCCGAAGATCCCGACGTCGTCCTCCGGCGTCGCCGTCTCGGTCAGTCCCTCCGCCCCGTCCCCGGCGTTGGCGCCGTCGGCGCCGCCTCCGTCGGCACCGCCTGCTGCGCCCGCACCCCCGTCGCCTCCGTCGCCACCGCCCGACTGCGGGCGTTCACTCCCGCCGCTGGATCCCATCCCGACAGAGATGTCGTACTGGCCGAGTCGGCCGCCCGACTCGCCGAACAGCCGCTGGATCGCGAGGGTGGCGAGCCCGAGCAGACCGATCGCGCCGAGCAGCCGCGTCAGCGCCGTCTTCAGCCGCGAACGGTGGTGTTCCCGGCCCGCGAAGAGGACGAGTGCCTCGCTGGCCGGCGCGTAGATGGTCATCTCGGTGCCCTTCTCGGAGTACCCCTCACCGGCCGGCTGGATCAGCTCGGCGTCCTCCAGTCGCTCGACGTGGTAGTGGACGTTCTGTAGCGAGGTCCCCACCTCGTCGCGGATCTCCGGGGGCGTCTTCGGCTCCTCGTAGAGCGTTCCGAGGATCTGTCTGGCGGTGTCAGAGGAGAGCGCGGAGAGGGCCTCCTCGGTCGCCTCGTCGTCGAGGTCGAGGACCCGAGGTTCGTCAGGCGTCCGGGTAGGTTCCGACTTGAACGGCAGCAGACGACCCATTGTGCGTCCTGAGTGGGCCTAGCTTAATGGCTTTTCCCAAGAGACAAAAGCTCGTTTGAAGCTGCGACCGGCGCTCCAGCGCTCGACTCGGCGTTATCTGTAGACGCGGGACAGTACGTGCAACGACGACAGAACCACCGCGAGACCGACCTCGCCGACGACGACGAACAGTAACGGCAGCGTTCGCGCCGACGGCGGCAGGACGACCGCGTAGACGTACCAGCCCGTTCCCACTGCCAGCCCGAGGAAGAGCAGGTGGACGAGTACCCAGGCGCCCAGCGTTCGCAGGAGGGACGCGGCGCGTTCGAAGACGGGGTCGGACCGAGGGGCGTCGGAGACGTCGCCGTCGGTCGCGTCCCAGAAGGTGTTCCGGGCGTGCGATCCAGCCGCGGCCGTCGATGCACGCCGGCCCGACCGCTCGCTCGCGGCCCCGCCCGCCCGCTGCGTTCGGCGCCTCCGGGCCGACGACCGGCGGCCGCCTCCCGAGACGGCCTCCGATTTCGAGGTGCCCGCCGCCGATCGGTTCGCGCCCGTCGACCCGGACGCAGTCACGCCCGCAGCATCTGACGCTGATCCGCTCGTCGTTCCGCCGGTCGCCGCGGATCCCGAGGCAGTCGCGCCGGTGGTGCGCCTCGCACCCGAACTCGACGCCGACGACGAGGCGGCGTCGTCCGATTCGGTGGACCCCCGGCCGCGCGACCGACTCGACCCGTCTGTGTCCGAGCGGCGCGACGAGGTCGTTCCCGACTGATTCGACGAGGTCGCCCCCGACTGGCTCGACGTGCCCGATCGCGACCGATCGTTGGCTCGCGTTTCCGCCCGCGTCCGCGATCCGCGGGACGCGTCAGTCGAGCCGGTGGACGCGCTGTCGGTCTCTGACTCGGTGCGCGACGCGGACCGACCGCGCCCGCTTCCGCTCCGCGACTTCGTCGTTCGCTCCGTTCGCTTCGAGGCCGACCTCGACGCGGAAGCCGACGAGCCCGCGTCGGTGGTTCCCTCGTCGACCGCCCACAGCGAGGCGTCGCAGTGGGCGTCGACGTAAGAGGCGTGGCCGAGCCTGTCGTATCGCCTCCGCTCTTTCGGATCGAGGAGCACCTCCTTTGCCGCGGTGATGCGCTTGAACTGCTCGGCGGCGTCCGGCGCGGCGCTCACGTCCGGGTGGTGGTCCTTGGCGCGCTCCCGGTAGGCCGCGCGTATCGCGTCGTCGCCGGCGTCGGGCCCCACCCCGAGGACGCCGTAGAACGTCGTACTCATGCGCCCCAGTCCCTGTCGGGTGGTTCTTTCGCCCTATCCTACAAGTAACTTCCTACCGCTGCAAAGGGGATCGCGGCCTCGGGCGCGAGACAACGTCGGCCGGTTCGGGAACCAGTCGCCGGCCTATCCCGATTTGCCCAACCGACGGCCGTCTGTGACTGCTCTGGTCGCCGAGGCGTCGGTCTTCCCGGTAGCTCCCAGCTCCGGGTGGCAGTTCCGGCAGACCCAGACGACCGTCCGGTGCGTCATCGTCTCCGCGCGTTCGCGTCGCCTCCACACGTGAAATACGTCGTCGCCGCAGTGGTCACATTCTACCATCGTACGCCTACGTGTGCTAGACGGTCACATATACCTTGCCCTGAACGCGGTTTTACGTTCCCGGTAGTATGAAAGGTCCTAATACGCCGCGCTGCCCGCCCTGCGCCACGATCCGCTGGTCGAGAACGGTGCGCGAGAACGGTTCATCGCGGCACCGCTTGGACAGATCCGACCAGCGCAGCCGTCTGGCAGGAACCGGTGTCCCGGTGGCGGCCCGGGGCGATAGCGAACTCTCGCGGTCGAGGGAACCGCTTTTCAGGCAGTCGCGCCAATCGGCGGGTATGTCGACGAGAGAACGGTCCCTCCTGCGGACGGCCGTCGCGCTGGTGTCGGCGATCGGTCTCGGCGCCGGGGGCCTGCTGCTCGGATTCGTACTGGTGGGTATCACGGTGGGCGTCCTGGTCGCGGGGCTGAACCTCGACCTCCCCGCGACGGCGCAGATCGTGCTCAGTCTCGTCTTCATCCAGGGCGTGGGCTGTGCCGGCGTCGCCTTCGCCTATCTCAGGCTCAGGCCCGTGGTCGGACCCAAGATCCGATCGATACTGGGCTACGAGGGCGTCCCCGGCCCGTTCGACATCGACGCCGCGGTGCCGTCGCTCCGCCAGGTCGCCATCGTGGTCGGCGGGTACGTCCTCGCGCTCGGCGGGGCCTTCGCCGGGTCGATCCTCGTCACGATCCTGCAGGTCGACACGGGGACCAACCAGGCCGCCCAGATGGGGATGGAGAACCCCGCAATCCTCCTCATCCTCATCCCCGCGTCGATCCTGATCATCGGCCCCGGCGAGGAACTGCTCTTCCGCGGGGTCGTCCAGGGGCGCCTGCGCGAGGTGTTCGGGCCGGTCCTCGGCGTGCTCATCCCAAGCGCCGTCTTCGCCGGCCTCCACTGGTTCGCCCTCACCGGCGGCTCCGCGACCGGGAACCTCGTCGCCCTCGGCGTCCTCGTCGGCCCCGCGCTCGTCTTCGGCGCGGCCTACGAACTGACGGACAACATCGTCGTCCCCGCCCTCATTCACGGGATCTACAACGCCACGCTGTTCTCGCTGCTGTACGTCGTGGTCGCCTTCAGCGACCAGCTTCCCGACCCGCAGAACTCGACCGCTGCGGTCCTGGCGCTGCTCTGAACGTCAGAGCAGCGATATCACGCCGAAGGCGACCGGATAGACGCCGAGGACGAGCGCGCTGACGACGCCCATCAGCCCGCCGGCCTCGTCCGCGTCGTCCGCGATCCGCCCGGTGTACGTCGCGTACGCGGAATAGAGCCCGACCGGCGTCAACAGCAGCGTGGCGACGCGTCCGTACGGAGCGGCCAGTCCAGAAACGTGGGCGATCACCGACCCCGCCAGCGCGAACAAGGCCGCCGTCAGGACGAAAAACGCCGCCGTCTCGAAGTACGGCTCGGGCGTCTCCTCCTCGCCCTCCCGCGGGGGCGGTTCGTAGTACCGGAGCGTCACGGCGGCGACGCCCGTCGCCCCGAGGAGCGAGACGAACGCGATGACGGCTGTCGCCGGGTCTATCGGCATCGATACCGGATTCGGCGGGGCGGGTCTTAACGGTGGGTTACTCGCTCCAGTCCGTCCGGCCCGGCCGGGCTCCCCGGAGCGTCTCACGTCCCGCAGTTGTCCGGCCGGGAGCCGCTCGTGAGCTACGCTGTTTCGGCAGAGCGATCGACGAGGGCGACGACAGCGACCCACTGGACCCCTGCGATTCGTTCGCTTCCCCGACGGGTTCGACCTGTACGTCGACGGTCTCTCCGTCGTAGATCGCCGGCTCGGGGACGGCGACGGTCCCAGTGGCTTCGGGGTCCGTCCGGTTTCCGACGAAGACGCTGTACTGTCCCAGGGCTCGGACGCTGGAGTTGGTCCCGCCGTCGTCCGGGGCGACGACGTCGCTCGTCGCGTACGGGACCGTCAGTTCGAACGAGCCGTTCGGGGCCACCGTCGCCCGCTGGACGTACGTGAAGTTTCGCCCGGTGTGGGTCCGGAGACGCAGCGTCGCGTACGCGGCGGTCCCGTTCTCGACGTTCGGGGCGCGGCCCGTGATCGTCGCGCCCTCGACGTGCTCGAATATCTTCACGCGCGACTCGACGGCGGCGTTGTAGACGAACCGGGTCCGCCGCGGTCCGAGCGGGACGACCTGTCGCGTCCGGTCCGCCCGCTGGAGACGGGCCGCGAGCGAGGCCACGTTGTCCCAGCCGGAACCGAGCCTGAGCCGCGTCAGCGGGTTGACGCTCTGCCCGCTGACGTACCCGCCGACGATGGCGTAACGGTCGACCTCGTGCACCAGCCGGTAGTGAGCGAGCCGGTCGGCGTCCCGGTAGTACAGCGAGGCGAGCGTCGTCTCCGCGTACCGGTCGGTCGTCTCCCGGAGCGTCACGTTCTGGCCGCCGAAGCGGTACCGGGCCTCCTGGAAGTACGCGGGGAGGTCCGGCCCCGCCCAGCGGGTGATCGGCGGGAACTTGTCGCTGGCCATCTGGTCGTCGATCACCACGTACCGCCCGTTCTCGCCGTCCAGTCGCGCCGGCTGGTCCGCGACGACGTCCCTGAGCTCCTCGACGGACATGTCCGCGACCCGCGACGGGTTCTCCGAGAGGGAGGGCAGCGCTTCGAGGATGAGGTTCGCCCGCGTCTCGTTTGCCGCCTGGAGGTACGCCGAGGCCGGGACCGGCCCTTCCTGGAACGGGTTGGCGTACGGGATACGATGGCCCATGACGGTGATCCAGTGGCCGTAGTCCCACCAGGACATGACGCCGTACGCCCCCTGCGGATAGTCGAAGTCGCCGTCGGCGGGGCGGTCGTACCACTCGTAGTACCCCATGGGAGGTTCGGGAGAGTTCTCCTGCAGCCAGTTCAGCCCCTCGTACCACGCCCGGTCGGTCCCGCCGAGGCGCTCTGCCTGCTCCCAGACGGGCTGGCGGCCGGACACGGCGACGACGTTCCCGGGGACTATCAGCAAGACCACGGCGAGGACGCCCAGGACCTGGTAGACGTCGACGTCCCCGAGCGCGTCCCCCTCGCGGTCGAGCGGCACCAGTTCCGTGAACGTCCACCAGATCGCGTACGCCGCGAGGAGCGCGACGGTGACGGCGAAGTAGTACCCGAACCGCGACATCGTGAAGTACGCGGCGAACATCGAGAGGCTCCAGAGGACCACGAGGAGTCCGACCGGCCGGTTCTCGCGGACGACCGAGTACAGGAGGAGCGCGAACCCCGCGGCGGCCAGCACCAGCAGGCCGCCGAACGCGGCGACGGCGGTGCCGACCGTGGCCGGCTGGATCTCGCCGACCGTCCCCGCCGAGACCGACGTGAGCAGGCCGAACGAATAGACGCGCGTGACGAGCGCCGCGAACAGGTCGATCCCGCGGGGGAAGACCAGCCACAGGAACGCCAGCGAACCGACGGCGAGCGCGGCGACCGCCTGCGGGAAGGTCCGCCGGTCGTATCCCTCGCGGTCGAGGTACCGCGAGAGGCCGTAGAGGACGAGCGACCCCGCCGCGACGCCGAACGCGACCAGCGGCTGGAGCAGCGAGTAGGCGGTCGCCGACAGCGAGTTCGAACGCGAGTACAGCAGCGCCAACACGCCGGCGACGGCCGTCGTGACCACCGCCGCGTACGTCAGGTAGTCGGTCGCGCGCCCGGCGAGGTGGTCGCGGGAGAACTGGACGACGACGAACACGCCGATCGTGAACAGCAGCATGACGCCCGGGGGCCACAGCGCCATGTAGGCCGCGACAGCGATGCCGCCGAAGATCCCGGCCACGACCGGCCTCCTGACGAGGTCCCAGTCGCCGTTCCGAACGTCGGCCACCAGCGGCTTCTCGCGGTAGGCCGCCAGGAGCGCGACGGCGAAGCCGGCGACGGCCGCGGTCCCGAACAGCGGTTCGGCCGACTGGTGGTCCGACGCGCCGACGATCGTCCGGTAGAAGAACCCGCCGCCGACGAGCGCGAGCAGGCCGGCGGCGACGGCTCCGCCCCATCGGTCCGTCAGGCGGGACCCGACGTAGTAGGTCGGAACGGCCGTGAGCGCCCCGAAGACCGGCGGTGCGAGAGCGAGGACGACGTTCACCAGGTGGTCGCTCGGATCCCCGAGGCCGACGACGAGCACGGCGAGCGCGACGATCTGGTCGAACAGGCCGCCGAACCCGGAGTGGTGGCCGGTGCCGTACGGGAAGTTCGACCACGGGTCGAACGGCGTGAGTTCGGGGAAGTAGCGGACCACGTACTGGGTTGTTCGGCTGTGGTACCACGCGTCGTTCCCGGAGAAGAAAACCGCCGTGTCGGTGATGACCCGGTCGTCGGGGAGCAGTCGGACCCAGAGCAGGAACGCGACCGCGAGGAGGAGTATCGCGAACGGCCCGTACCGTTCCGCGACGGCTCGGCGACGCCGGGTCACGCGCCGGACCGTCGGTCCGCGACGAGGTGGCTTCGCACGGTACCGACCGGCGTCGGCGGGCACACCGCCTGTGACTGCGCACGTATCATCGTCGAGGGTCACCTGCGCATACGCCAGATGTTCGAAAAGGCGCCGTGCCTGCAAAGAAAAGGAGAGCGCCGGAGCGTCTAGAACCGCCGACCGGCGCTCGCGAACGCGGTCTCCTCCTCGGTGCGGGTGACCCGGAGTTCGAGGCCGGAATCGCCGTCGATGGACAGCGTGAGGTCTTCGACGGCGCAGGCGTACGCGCTGACGTGATTCCCGGACGAGCGGATGCGGACGCGCTCTTCGAGCAGTCCCGCGTCGACGAGGACCTCCACCTTGCGGTAGGCGGTCGACCGCGCTATGTCGAAGGCGTCGCTGATCTCGGTGACGGTCAGTTCCTCGTCGCTGGTCGCCGCGAGGATCGTCCGGCAGTCGGCGTCATCGATCGCTTCGAGGACGCCGCCGACGTCGGCCTCGTCGGTGCGCGGCCGCTGTCCGTCGGTGTGGTTCTCCGGGGCGTCGCGCTCGGCGAACTGAGACTGACTCATATCCGTATAGATGGACGCCTGCCGGACGGGCTTGCGACCCCGCTATCGCGGGGGGTTTAAGTGCGACGGGCGTTCGGCGCCGGTCACAGCGGGGGAGAACTGGCGGCGAGACCGGCGGCCGCAGTCAGGATCCGCGTTCGAGGACGTCCTGGAGGAGCTTCGACTGGGCCGCGAGGAGGTGTTCGGTGACCGTGGAGGGCGAGACGCCGAGTTCGTCGGCGATCTCGGTGGCGTTGGCGCCGCGCGGCTGCTCGAAGTATCCCATCTCGTAGGCGGTCCGGAGGACTTCGAGCTGTCGGTCGGTGAGCTTCCCGCGGTCGACGAACACGGTGTCTTGCGAGGCGCCCCCCGTGGGCGCCCGGACGAGCCGCTGGATGTCGACGTCGGGGAACCGCTCGCGCAACTCGCCGACGACCGTCTGGAGGAGTTCGAAGTCGCGAGCGTGGAAGACGAGTTCCAGCGTCTCCCCGTCGGCGAAGTAGCGGTGGACGGGCGTGTCGTACTCGCCGAGGCAGACGCACGGACAGTCGGCGTCGTGGTCGACGCGATAGACGCGCCGGTCGGCGTACGCGAACACCGGCGTGCGCTCGCAGTCGTCCGGGACGGCCTCGGCGTCGACGAGGAACTCGCTGAGAGTGTTCGCCGAGTCCGCGGAAGCGACGGTCGTGGTGACGCTGTCGACGGTCGCGTCGGCCGCCTCCGAGAACTCGGCGACGGGACAGCCAGGCGGCGTCGGAAACGTGACGGTCACGCGGATCCCGGCAGGCATCGCTGGAACGCTACCGCGGGTCGCCACTTCAGTCTGGGGATACTCGCTGTTCCAGAGAGCGGAGGGCGCGCCGCGGAGGCATCCCCGGACGCGCGTCAGTCGTCGCCGTCGGGCTGGAGTTCGGTGCGTCGACCGCTGATAGTCGTCGGTCGGAGGACGTACAGCTGGATGTCCAGATCCTTCCTGGACTGCCCCCAGATCTCGAACAGCGGGCGCTTCGTCTCGCCGTACTGCTCGACGTGTTCGGGCGTGAGTTCGTCGCGGGCGATCGGTTCGAGCGTCCCGGTGACGACGGCGCTCCGGTACGTCTGCGCGTCTTCCTCGTACACGACGAGCCGGACGTCCGGCGTCCCGGAGAGGAACCTGCTCTTCTCGCTCTCCGGCGTGGAGACGAGTCGCATGTAGAAGCGGCGCGCGTCGGCGTCGTAGCCGTAGGAGATCGGGATCGCGTAGGGGTCGTCGTCGCGAGCGAGCGCCAGAACGCCTGTCTCGTTCCGGCCGAGGAGCGCGTCCGTCTCCTCCCGCGTCATCTCTGTCTCTTGCTCCAGACCCATTGTAGGTACGTCGGCTATGTTCGGCGAAACTTTATTGTTGGCTATGTCCGCGCGAATTCGAGGTGAGCGACGTCGAACGCTGCGATGGCCAGTGAGGTTCGGCGACGGCGCGTTCCGTTCGGCCGCGTCACTGGTCGGCCGACTGCTCCGTCTCCGTGAACGCGCCTTCCGAGACCGGCGACCCGCAGACGACACAGCCGTTCTCGACGAGCGCGTCGCGCATCGAGGCGTTGACCTCCATGGACTCCTCGCACGCCGGGCAGACGAATATGTAGTCCTCACTGGCGCTCATCTCTACGTGGAGGTTAGTTCCCCCCGGGTAAATGAACCCCCCTGTTTCCCAGACCTCTGGACCGCTGGGCTCTTTTTTTTACGAACGGCGCTGTCGACTGGTCACCGGAGTGCCGTTGTACCCGCGCGCTGACACATCGTCACGCCATAGCCGTGCGGTCACGGCGTCTGAGAACCGCGAGTAGGCAACCACCGGAACGCCGGCGGACGAGTGTACACGTCCCGTTGTGAACGGCGGGCGGCGCAACCCCGACTTCAGTACGGGCAGTCCGACGGCCCCCGGTCGTTCTCTCCGATCGACCGCGGTCGACCGCGCCTATATAGCAGTCATATCAACCGTTAATTGACGAAGACGCGCGGATATTCTCGAATGCCCTCCCGCAGAGCCTTCCTTCGGACCGTCACGGCCCTCGGGCTACCGACACTCACCGCCGGGTGCGCAGGTCTCTTCGGCGGGGACGCTCGCGAGGGCCCTCGAACCGAGTCGATGTCTCCCGGACACCGCCAAACCGCGACCGGACGACAGTCCGAGTCGACGCCCACCTCCACGTCCGCCTCCTCCCCGCGGGAGAACACGCCGCTCTCGGTCGCAACCGGGGGAGTTCTCGTCGAACCGATCGCACGAGCGGCGGCGCTGTGGAACGGGAACTCGCTCCCGACCGACGAGACGTACGGTGGGACACCTGCCGACCGCATCGGCAGTTCCGGCCCCGGGTTCGCGGGCTATTTCGCCCGGCGACACGGTTTCTCCCCGACGGAGACGCCGAACCGACCCCCGTACCGGGTGGCGGTCGGCGAAAACGACGGCCCGGAGGCGCTCGCTGCCCTCAGGGCCGAGACAGCGGACGTCGCGACGCTGCGGGCCGAGACGACGGCGACAGTGGCCAGCGAGATGGACGTCTCCGGCCTCGTCCGGCACGACCTCTTCCGGACCGGAACGGCCGTCGTCGTGAGCGATGCCGTCTACCGGACCGGCGTGAGATCCATCAGTCGGGAGGAGCTACTCGGCGTCTACAACGCTCGGATCACCAACTGGCGTTCCCTCGGCGGTCCGGATCGGGAGATACACCTCATCGGCGCGGTCGACGGCGACCACCCAGAGATCTTCGAGCAGACGTTTCTCGAGGACGAGCCCGAGGGCGGCGTCGACAAACGCTACGGACAGCTACGACGGACGGTCGCTGCGGTCACCGAGCGCGACGACACGGTGGCCCGAATTCCGATTCGAGACGTCGAGAGTCTCCGTGCCGGTGGGACGGACGAGTACCGGATTCTCGACGTCGAGGTGAACGGCGAGCCGCGCGGTCCGGGGGAGGTCGGCTACCCGAGCACGTATCCGGTCCCGTTGTTCACGAACGGGCAGCCCGATCGACGCGAGCGGGCGTTCCTCGACGCGCTATCGGCGGCAGCCGTCCAGCCGATGATACTGAACGACGACGGTCGTCTGGCCGTGATCCCGGCAGCGAGCAAGCCCGATTACGAACCCCGCGTCGAGTGACTGTGCGGCGCTGCCGTGGTCTGGTCGCTTTCCCGAGGCCGTACGCAAAATGTGCGCCCGGAACACTAACGACCGACATCATCCCTGGCGGCGTGCCGGGTCAGCCGGGAAACCCTCGTGCCGGGCGGGTGGCGCGATAGCGCCACCAGATGCCGAGACGGCGCAAGCCGTCGAGGCGGGAGGCGCCGTCAGGCGCCTCCGGTTGACGAGGCGGCGGTAGCCGCCGAGTCGGGTCACCCGTCAGGGCGACCGAATGCCGAGACGGCGTCAGCCGCTCGGCGAATTGGCGCTTGCGGCGCCACTCGTGTGTCGCGTGCCCGGGTTCGCCGCGCTGTCATCGCTCCCATCCGGGTACGCTCGGGCGGGGACTAAAGGCACGCAGTCGGGATAGTCGCCGCGGACGATTAAGTACTCCGCACCGACGCTCCTCGAACCACCGTGTCGCCCGCCGAGCCGCGAGCGGCATGGCAACGCATAAGTTTAGGTTTGCCTAATCCCGGCGTGATGAGACAGGGGGTCCGACGATGAGCGCGACAGACGAAGACGTCGACCGCACGCCGAGCGAGCGCGTCGACGTCTGCGTCGTCGGCGCTGGACCGGCGGGCGCGCTGGTCGCGAACCGCCTCGCGGAGCGGGGTCGCGACGTCGTCGTCCTCGAAGCGGGGCCGCGGTTCGACTTCGACGACCGTCGCGAGCGCATGGAGCGGGCGATCAGGCCGGCCCACGGCCCCCACTCGGTCTGGGACATGGGCGGCGAGCGCGACGCGTTCAGTGCGAGCGGCGAGCGATTCTACCCGCTTAACGCGATGCGGGTGAAGGGCGTCGGCGGGTCGACGCTCCACTGGCAGGGGATGGTCATGCGGCTCCACGAGTCCGACTTCGAGCGGCGCTCGCGCGACGGCGTCGCCGCCGACTGGCCGGTCTCCTACGACGACTTGCGGCCGTACTACGCCGACGCGGAGTCGGCCATCGGCGTCGCGGGCGCCTCGGACAACCCCTTCGCGCCGCCGCGCGAGGAGCCTCATCCCATGCCGGCCTTCCGGCCCTCCTACAGCGACTCGCTGTTCGCTGAGGCCTGCGAGGAACTCGGAATCGCGATGCACTCGGTGCCGAACGCCCGGAACTCCGCGGGGTACGACGGCCGCAGCCAGTGCGTCGGCTACGGAACCTGCGATCCGGTCTGTCCCTCGGGCGCGAAGTACAGCGCCGACCACACGATCGCCGCAGCCGAGGAGGCCGGCGCGCGCGTCCTCGATCGCGTGCCCGTCCAGCGACTGGAAACCGACCGGAGCGGCGAGCGCGTCGAGGCCGCCGTCTACGCGACGCCCGACGGGGCGGAGCACCGCCAGGAAGCGCGGCAGTTCGTCCTCGCGGCGGGCGGGGTCGAGATCCCGCGGCTCCTCCTCCTCTCGAAGTCCGAGGCCCACCCGGACGGCCTCGCCAACTCCAGCGGGCTCGTCGGCCGGTACTTCATGGAGCACCTCTTCGCCGGCGTCGGGGGGACGCTCGACGAGCCCACGCGGCAGAACCACGTCGGCTTCATGACGAGCGAATGCCACCAGTTCTACGACAACGACTTCGACGGCGTCGGGCCGATGAAGCTGGAGTTTCTCAACTACGCCGGCCCCTCGCCCGTCGAGCAGGCGCTCACCGCCGACGAGTGGGGCGACGACCTGCTCGCCACGCTGCGAGCGGACTACGGGACACACGTCGCGATGGGCGGACTCGTGGGACAGCTCCCGCGGAAGTCGAACCGGATCGCGCTCGACCCGTCGACGACGGACGACCACGGCAACCCGGTCCCGGACGTGCGGTGGTCGCTCGGCGACAGGACGCGGCGCACCCTCGCGAAGGCGAACGAGATCCAGCGGCGCGTGTTGGACGAACTGGGCGCCCAGATCGAGTGGACCGTCGGGCCCGACAACACCGGACCGGCCGCCCACCACATGGGAACGACGCGGATGGGGACCGATCCCGAATCCAGCGTCGTGAATCCACGCCTGCGGACCCACGACGTGAGGAATCTCTCGGTCGCGTCGTCGAGCGTCTTCGTGACGAGCGGGGCGATGAACCCGACGCTCACCATCGCGGCGCTGGCGCTGAAGGCGGCCGACCACGTGGACGAAGACCTCTGAGAACGTGAGCGGTCGCAGTCGGGTCCGTCGTTAGCTGAAGCCGCCCGCGAGCAGTCCCCCGACGACGAGGAGCAGCGCGGCGACGACTGACGCGGCGAGGAAGAACGGCTTGGCGTCGCGAGCCGGTTGGCGGACTTTCTTCTGGTCGAAGCCGTCGGCGAGCTTGCTCGATCCGATCTCGACGAGCGCGGCGAGCGCGAGCCACAGCGCGACCATCGTGAGCACGAGGTGCCCGCGTGGCTGGCCGGTCAATCGCGCGACGTTATAGTGCTGTCCGGCCATGTGTCCGCCGGAGGCGAAGAGGACGAGCGCGCTCACACGGGAGATCCACCGCAGGCGCTCGACGACGAACCGCAGCGGTTTCGCGTTCGCCGTGCCGTCGCGGGCCGTCGGCCACACGGCGACGGTCACGAAGATCACGCTCCCGGCCCACACGCCGGCGAACAGGAGGTGGAGGACGTACATCGCGAAGTCGAGTGCTGACATGTGCGACCGCGAGGACTCGACCCTCTTGAACGTACCCACTTCGCCCCGGAGCGCCGGCCAGCCGGCGTCTCTCGTCGCGGTCGCGAAGTCGGAAGCGCGCGGCGCCCTGTGAACGGCTCACGCCGTGTGAGCACGCTTAAGACCCGCCGTCCGCATCTCTCGGGTATGGAACCACGGGACCTCTCCTCCCACGCCGTCTACCGCGCCGGGAGAGGGATAGAGGAGGTCGCCCGCGAACTCGGGCTCGACCCGGACGACCTCGTCAAACTCTCCTCGAACGAGAACCCCTTCGGCGCCAGCCCGAAGGCGGCCGACGCCGTCCGCGAGCACGCCGACCGCGTCGCCAGCTACCCGAAGACCTCCCACACCGACCTCACGGCCAAGATCGCCGACCGCCACGGGGTCGCCGACGAGCAGATCTGGCTGACGCCGAGCGGCGACACCGCGCTCGACTACCTCGCCCGCGCGTTCATCGACCCCGGTCAGCGCGTCCTCGTCCCGACGCCGGGCTTCGCCTACTACCCGATGTCGGCCCGCTACCACCACGGCGAGGTCGACGAGTACCGCATGGAGAAGGCCGACGACTTCGCGCAGACGCCGGAGACGGTGCTCGACGCCTACGACGGCCACCGCATCGTCTACGTCACCAGCCCGCACAACCCCACGGGCTCGGAGATGGCCCTCGACGACGTGCGGACCGTCGCCGAGGAGACCGACGACCAGACGCTCGTCGTCTACGACGAGGCGTACATCCACTTCACGGACTCGCCGTCGGCCGTCGACATGGTCGAGGAGCGAGACGACGTGGCCGTCGTCCGGACGTTCTCGAAGGCCTACGGCCTCGCGGGGATGCGCCTCGGCTACGCCGTCACCCCCGAGGCGTGGGCCGACGCCTACGCCCGCGTGAACACGCCCTTCAGCGTGACCGAACTGACCTGCCGGGCCGGCCTCGCGGCGCTCGACGACGACGAGCACGTCGAGAAGACCGTCGAGACCGCGAAGTGGGCCCGCGAGTACATGCACGAGAACCTGGACGCCCGCACCTGGGAGAGCGGTGGCAACTTCGTCCTCGTCGAGGTGGGCGACGCGAGCGCCGTCGCCGACGCCGCACAGCGCCGCGGCGTCATCGTCCGCGACTGCTCCAGTTTCGGCCTGCCGGAGTGCATCCGGATCACCTGCGGGACGCGAGAACAGACCCGCCGCGCCGTCGAGACCGTCAACGAGGTCCTCGCGGAGGTCTCGGCCTGATGGCGGTCGCGAGCGCACCGAACGCGACGGCCGTGGGGGTCGCCTGATGCGCGTCGCCGTCACCGGCACGCCCGGGACGGGCAAGACGACCGCCGTCGAGCGGGTGGCCGCCGACGCCGACGGCCCCGCCGCCGACCTCGACGTGATCCACCTCAACGACGTGATCCACGAGGAGGACTTCGTCGTCGAACACGACGAGGAGCGCGACTCCGCCGTCGCCGATCTGGACGCGCTGGCCGACTACCTCGCCGGCCGCGAGGACGTGCTCTTCGAGTCCCACCTCGCGCACCACTTCGACGCCGACCGGGTCGTCGTCCTGCGCTGTCACCCGGAGGAACTCGAACGGCGGCTCACCGACCGCGGGGAGCCCGCGGCGAAGGCCGCGGAGAACGCCGAGTCGGAGGCGCTCGACGTGATCCTCGCGGAAGCGGTCGAGCGCCACGGCGAGGACGCGGTCTACGAGATAGACGCGACCGACCTCGACCCGGAGGAGACCGCCGCGGCGATCGGGGAAGTCGTCGCGGGCGAACGCGAGCCCCAGGTCGGTACAGTTTCGTTCGTGGATTATCTATGACTACGTCCACAGGATGACACTCGACCGGTTCCGGCCCGCGGTGAAAGGCGTCCTCGCGCCGTCGGTGAGCCTCGCCAAGCGCGTCGGTCTGACCCCCAACGGCGTGAGCGTCATCGCGCTCCTGCTGGCGCTCGTCGGCGCGGCCGCCTTCGCGCTCGCGCCCAGCCGCGATCCCCTTCTCTACGTCGGCGGGGCCGTGGCCGTCGCGCTCAACGGCTGGCTCGACCTCGTCGACGGCGAACTCGCCCGCGAGACCGGCACCGGGGGCCCCGCGGGCGATCTGCTCGACCACGTCATCGACCGCTACGCCGACATCGTCGTCATCGCCGGGCTCGCCGCGGGGATAGAGGCGTACGCGATCGGAATGGCCGCCGTCACCGGCGTGCTGATGACCTCCTACCTCGGGACGCAGGCCCAGGCCGTCGGCCTCGACCGCGTCTACGGCGGTCTGGTCGGTCGCGCGGACCGCCTGGCGCTGGTCGTCGCCGTCGGCGTCGTCGCCGGCTTCGTCACGCAGTCGTTCTCGGGACTGACGGTCGTCGGCTGGCTGCTCGTCTTCTTCGCCGTTGTCGGCCACTTCACCGCGCTCCAGCGGTTCTATTACGCGATGAAGGCGCTGTGAGCGCGGTCGAATCGCCGGACGCGGCGCGTGTTCGACGGCGAAAACGACAGGCCCAAATCGCCGGAGAACGTGCCGATCGTACGGAGCGCGTGCCGCCGTGAAACAACCAGGCACGACTTCGCACACCATGTCAGACGCACACCTCGATCCGTCGAGAACCAACAGGATCGGCACACAGATCGGACTCGTCCTCGAAGACCAGCGCACCGCCGAGTTGCGGCAGGTCATCTACACCGACCAGCAGGTCGTCCTCCTCCGGGACGAATCGGGCGGGACGACGCTCGTCAGGCGCGGAAGCTTCGACGCCGAACTCGGGACCCGCTACCGGCCGCGGCCGGGGGCCGAGATGCCCAGCGACGCCGGGCAGTACGACCGCCTGCGCGAGCGACTGGCCGCCTACGAGCGCGAGGACGGCCGCAAGGCGAAACACAAGGCCGACGCGCTGCGGGAGGCGCTCGACATCCTCTCCGAGCCTGACCCGGAAGACGGAGACGGCGGTGAGGCCGAAGACGAACCCGCCGACGACCCGGAGGTCCCCTTCGAGGAGGTCCCCGGAATCGGCCCGAAGACGGCCGGGAAGCTCAGGACCGCGGGATACGTCACCGAGAGGGACGTGCGCGCCGCCGGAGACGACGCGCTGCTCGCCGTCGCCGGGCTCGGTCCGGAGAACCTCGAAAACCTCCGGGAGTTCGTGGACTGAACGGGCGCGACCGGCCGGAGAGGCGACGGCCGTCCGCCGCTACCACTCGATCAACACGTCGTCGCCGACGCCGAGGCCGAACGCGTCGTCGCCGCGGCCCTGGTTGACGGCGAACTCCACGTTGCCGTGGCTCCCGACGGTGACGAGTCGGTCGCCGACGTCGAGCGCCGCGTAGGCGTTCCGAACCGGAACTGACTCGCCGCCGACGCGGACGGTCTCGCGGTCGGCCACGACGTCTCCGGGAACGTTCGTGACGACGTTCCCGAACCCGTCGACGACGAGCACCTCGCCGCGGGCCGACGACTCGCCGACCTCGGGGTCGGGGAACCGCAGGTCGACGCACTCGTCGGTCCGGGTACAGCGATCGATTTCGCCGATCGAGTCGGCGTCGTGGACGTCGGCGGCCGCCGGCGCGAACACGTCGCGCCCGTGGAAGGTGTTGCTGGCCGTCTCGTCGTCGCTGTAGTCGACGTCCCAGACGGCGAAGTCGCTCTCACCGGCGAGTTCCCGGGCGACCGGGACGGCGACGCCGTTGTCCGGCGCGACGATCTGATGGTCGCCGGCTTCGACGACGATGGCCGCTCGGTCGGTCCCCACGCCGGGGTCGACGACCACGCAGTGCGTCGCGGGCGGGAAATACGGGAGCACCTCGCGGAGCCAGAAGGCCGCGGCGCGCACGTCCTGGCGGGGGAAGTCGTGGGCGACGTCCTCGATCCGCGCGTCGGTGCGCGAGCAGATCACGCCGCGCATCGCCGCGGGGTACGGGCTCGGGAAGTCCGAAGCGAGCGTTATCATACGCCGATACAGGAGTATTCGTCGGTTAATTCACTCGGTATTGGACGAGGACAGCGGATCGGTCGCCACTGCTGGGAGTGGCCCCCTGCGGTCACAGCACCCGCGCGTCGGCGGGGTCGAAGCCGAGCGTCAGCGACTCGTCGTCGTGGGGGTCCGGGGTCCGGAAGACGACGGTCCGGTCGCCCCAGTCGGCGTAGTACCGGGTGGTCTCGCCGAGGAACTCCGCCGTATCGACGGCGACCTCGAATCGGTTGTCGTCGGCGTCGACGACCAGGTCCTCCGGGCGGACGCAGAAGGTGAGGTCGTCGGTCGCCAGGTCGCCGTCGTCGACCGTGAACTCGCTCCCGTCGACGGCCACCGTCGTCGACCCGTCGTCACGGGTGCCGACGAGTTCGCCGCGGAAGAGGTTGTTCTCGCCGACGAACGAGGCGACGAACTCCGTCGCGGGCCGTTCGTACACCTCGCGAGGGGTGCCCACCTGCTCGACGCGGCCGTCGGCCATCACGGCGAGCCGGTCGGAGATGGCGAGCGCCTCCTCCTGGTCGTGGGTGACGTACACCGTCGTCACGTCGAGTTCCGTCTGGATGCGCTTGACCTGGCGGCGGAGCGTCTCCCGGAGGCGGGCGTCCAGCGCGGACATCGGCTCGTCGAGCAGGAGGATCTCGGGGGCCGGCGCGAGCGCTCTGGCCAGGGCGACCCGTTGCTGTTGCCCGCCGGAGAGCTGGTCGGGCTCGCGGTCGCCCATCCCAGACAGGTCGACGAGGTCGAGCAGTTCGGTCACGCGCTCGTCGACCGACTTGCCGCCCGGCGGGTCGGCGAACTTGAGGCCGTAGGCGACGTTCTCGCGGACGCTCATGTGCGGGAAGAGGGCGTAGTTCTGGAAGACGATACCCACGTCGCGGTCCTCGGTGGGAACGCCGGACACGTCCTCCCCGTCGAAACGAACGGTCCCGCTCGTCGGGGTTTCGAGGCCGGCGATAGTGCGGAGCGTCGTCGTCTTGCCGCAGCCGGAGGGGCCGACGAGCGTGAAGAACTCGCCCGCGGCGATGTCCAGCGAGACGCCGTCGAGCGCGACGGTGTCGGCGAACTCCTTGCGGACGGCGTCGAGTTCGAGCCTACCCACCGAAACCACTCCCCTCGCCGAGGCGGTCGATGATCACGAAGCTCACGCCGGTCACGACGAGCAGGACCACGCCCATCGCCGTCGCGGGGCCGAGCCGTCGGCCGATGAACCGCTCGATGGCCACTGGCATGGTGTAACTCGTTCCGCCGGTGGCCAGTATAACCGTCGAATCGAACTCGCCGATGCTGATGGCGAACGCGAAGGCCGTCCCCGCCAGGATGGCCGGGACGACCAGCGGCAGTTCGATGTCGAGCATGACCCTGGCGCGAGAGGCGCCCAGCGAGCGCGCCGATTCGACGATGGAGTCGTCGATGCCGGCCAGGGCCGGCGCGACGTTCCGAGTGACGAAGGGGTACGCGCCGACGGCGTGGGCGGCGACGATGGCGAGCGGCCCCGCGACGGTGAACCGGTAGCCGAAGGCCTCGGTGCCGAAGACGAACCCGCGGAGGAGGCCGAGGCCGACGACGACGCCGCTGACGGCGAACGGCGCCATCGCCAGCGTGTCGATCAGCTTCCGCCCGCGGAAGGTCCGCGTGCTGACGACGGCGAGGAACACGCCCATCGGCACCGCGAGCAGGAGCGTCCCGCCGCCGAACAGCAGCGAGTTCGTGACCGCGGTCAGCGGCTTGACCTGGAACTCGTAAGCGGTCGCCTGCCGCTCGACCAGGAACCGGTAGTTTCGCAGGGTGAACCCCTCGGGGCCGGTGACGCTCGCGAGGACGAGACTCACGATGGGGACGACGAAGACGACGACCGCGACGACGGCGTACCCCCAGGCGAACAGCCGGCTCTTGGTGACCGAGCCGAACAGGTCCATCCGCTCGGGAGGGCGAGCGGCGCTCGCGGCGCGCTGGCGCGCCTCGTAGCGGAGGTACGCGTAGGTGAGCGCCAGCGAGAGGGCCATCTCCATGACGGCCAACGTCGAGGCCGTCCCGTAGTCGAGCTGGCTGATCCGGTGGTACACCCACACCTCCACCGTCGCGAGGCTGAGCCCGCCCAGCGCGAGGACGATGGCGAACGACATGAACGAGAAGATGAAGGTGAGCAACGCGCCGGTCAGGACGGCGGGGAGCAACTGCGGGACGAGCACGTCGCGGAACGCCCGGAGCGGCGAGGCGCCAAGCGAGCGGGCGGTCTCGGTCATCTCCGCGTCGACGCCCTCCCACGCGGCGGCCGTGATCCGGGCGATCAGCGGCGCGTCGTAGAACGCGTGGGCGAGGACGATGATCAGGAGCGTCCCGCGCAGATTGACCGTCGGGAGCCCGACGGCCCCGAGTACGACGTTGACCACGCCGTTCTCCCCGAAGGTCGCGACGAACCCGATGGCGACCAGAATGGTAGGCATCACGAACGGCAGGGCCGTCAGCGAGCGGATCGTCTTGCGGCCGGGGAACTCGAAGCGCGCGAGGACGTACGCGCCGGGGACGCCGAGCGCGACGGCCGCGATTGTCGACAGGATCGCCTGATAGACCGTGAAGCCGAACAGGTCGAGGTAGAACTCGTCGGCGAGGACGTCGGCGAAGCGCGCCAGCGAGTAGACGCCGTCGACCCGCACCGACTCGACGAGGACGATCCCCACCGGGTAGAAGAAGACGAGTCCGAGGAGCGCGAGCGTCACCACTGCCAGCAGGGGGACGCCGACCCGTTCAGCGACCCGGCCGGGCCTCATCGGCTCAGTTGCTGGCGATCTGCTGGGACCAATCGTCGAGCCACGGCTCGACGTTGCCCATCAGCTCGTCGTAACCGAAGCTGACGATGGTCTCCGGTTCGTGGACGAGTTCGTCGAAGTCGTCGGGGAGGTCCGCGTTGTCGACCGCCGGGAGCGCGACGTTGCGCTGGGCGATCTCGGCCTGGATTTCCGGCTGGAGGACGAAGTCGATGAACTCCGTTGCCAGGCCCATCTTGTCGGTGCCGGTGAAGGGCGCGGCGCCCTCGACGTAGGCGTAGCCCTCGCCGTTCGGGAAGCCGATCTGGTGTTTCGCCATGTCCTGGTCGTAGCGGTCGGCGTACACCTGGTCGGTCGAGAAGGAGACGACCATCGGCGCCTCGCCCTTCGAGTAGGCGTCGTAGGCGGTCCCCCAGTCTTTCAGGATCTGCGTCCCGTTGTTCATCAGCTTGCTCCAGTAGTCGAGGTAGCCGTCCTCGCCGAAGTGGTCGACCGTCCAGAAGAGGAACTCCAGGCCGGTCTCGCTGTTCTGCGGGTTCGGGACGATCAGTCCGTTCTCGTAGGGGTCGCTGGCGAGGTCGTCGAACGTCTGCGGCGCGTCGACGCCGCGCTCGTCGAACGCGTGCTGGTTGTAGACGAGGCTGATGTAGGAGGCGCCGACCGGGATGGCCCGCTCCTGGGGGTCGAAGCGGTAGTCGTCGACGACGTGGCCCACGTTCGAGAGCGCGGACGTGTCGACGCTGGTGAACAGCGACTCGCCGTCGCCGGTCTCGCGGTCGGCCTTGACGAGGTTCTCCGGCGTCAGCCCGAGGAACAGGTCGGTGTCGATGGTGACGCCCTGCTGGCGCCGCTGGAGGAAGTAGTCCATGTTGCTCTCCGGCGGGAACCACTTCAGTTCGGCGTCGTGCTCGGCCTCGAACTGCTCTTTGAGCCACGGGCCCGGGCTCGAACTCGGCGCGTCGACGAACGAGGGGTACGTCCCCACGCGGAGGACAGGCGTCCCGGACGCGGTGCCGGTGACGGTGCCGTCGGCCGTTCCGGTCGAGTCGGTCGATCCGTCGCTCGTGTCGGTCGCGTCGCCGTCGCCGGTCGGTTCGGCGCTACACCCCGCGGTGAGGCCCGCCACTCCAGCGCCCACTGCTTTGACGAAACGTCGTCGGTCCATAACCGAGGAATACAGGTGGCGAATGAAATACCCCGCGATCCGGATCGCCGGGATCCGGCCAGAATCACCCGTATCGGGCCGGACACGTCAGAACTATCGGTTATCGAGTTATCAAATTGAGCGGTTCGTCCCCACGACCGAACGACCGCGACCGAGCGACCGCTACCACCGCAGTCGGACGACCGCTCACCCCAGGTCCGCGGGCACCGGCGACTCCTCGGACCGCCGCTCGTCAACCATCGCCTGCTGCTCGGCGTCGCTCATCGGCTCGAAGGACTGGGCGGCGTCCAGGATCGGGCCGACGAGTCGCGGGTCGCCCGCGTTGGTCAGCGTCGTCACGTCCTGCGAGAGGGTGTAGCGGAGACACCGCGCAAGCTCTTCGGGGTCGTCGTACGGCTCGTACCACGTGTTGTACGGTCGGTCGTCCTCGTCCAGGTCCTCCGGCCAGGGCTGCTTGGCGAAGGTCTTGATCGAGATGACGCCGATCCCCCGGTCTTCCAGTTCGCTCGCCAGGTCGAGGTACGCGTGGTCCGCGTCGTCCTTCGCGGCGACGGTGGCATTGACGGGGAACATGGCGGTCGCCAGATCCGGGATGCGTTCGACCGCCTCGCGGATCACCTCGGGGCGGCCGTGGCTCGTGACGCCGATGTGGTCGATGATCCCCTCCTCCTGGGCCTCGCGGTAGGCCTTCAGGGCGCCGTCGTCGGCGGTTATCTCGTCGATCTCCTCCTGTTCGGTGACGGCGTGGAACTGGTAGAGGTCGATGTGGTCGGTGCCGAGTCGGTCGAGCGATTCCTCCAGTTTCTCCCAGGCGCCCTCGTAGCCGCGTTCGAGCGTCTTGCAGCCGAGGAACACCTCGTCGCGGCGGTCAGCGAGCGTCGGTGCGAGCTTGACCTCCGCGGTGCCGTACTGGGGCGCAACGTCGACGTGGTTGACGCCGCGGTCGAGGACGTCCTCGGTGAGTTCGTTCGCCTCGTCCTGGTCGAGGAAGTCGAGCGCGATGGCGCCGAACGTGAGGACGGAGCTCTCCTGGCCGGTGTCGCCGAGCGGTCTGGTCTCCATACGCCCAGTACGGGCAGGGCGGGGAAAAGTTGGGGTGGCATCGGCTCGGTCGCGGCGGCCGCCCGCGTCGGCGCTCCGGCCGTCGCTGGCGTATACTTTATCAACAGTCGCCGGTAAGGGTGGATCATGGTTCAGTGTGAGATGTGCGGGAAGGAGACGAGTTCCCCCAACCGCGTCAAGATCGAGGGGGCGGAACTCGACGTCTGCGACGAGTGCACGGACTTCGGGACCGAGGTGAAACAGCAGACCTCCTCCGGCGCGTCGACGAAGTACTCCACGTCGTCGAGTTCGTCGAGCGGCTCCTCCTCCTCGACCTCCTCGTCGTCTTCGAGTTCGGGCGGTGGGTCCTCGGGCTCGCGGCGGGACATGTTCGACGAGATGGACGAGCTCGCACAGGACTACGACGAGACCGTCCGCTCGGCGCGCGAGTCCGCGGGCCTGAGCCAGGAAGACCTGGCGCGCAAGCTCAACGAGAAGGCCAGTCTCATCCGGAAGATCGAACGCGGCGACACCCTGCCGAGCGACGAGGTCCAGACGAAACTCGAGAGCGCGCTCGACGTCGACCTCTCGGCCGGAGGCACGACCGACGAGTCCGAGTGGTCGGGCGGCGACTCGACCGGCGAGTACACGCTCGGCGACGTCGTCGAGCGGAAAGACTCCTGAGACGGAACGGGCACCGAGACGGCCCCGCGGTAGAACGGTCGGGAGAACGGGTAGAATCCCGGACGGGTGGAATCGTATCGGAGACCGCGGCCCGTCGGGGCGTGGGTCGCTACTGTTGTCTGGCCACGTAGTCCGCGCCGAGTTCGTCGGCGATGCCCTGAACGGCCTCTTCCATCTCCTCGATCTCCCGCTGGAGGCGACGGAACATGTCGCTCTCGGCGAGTTCGGACTCGGTCTTCTCGATCTCGAGGACGTTCCGCTTGAGCCGCTTGGCGGTGAGCTCCCGCATCCGGTCGTTGTACTCCGAGAGCTTCATCAGTCGGTCGACGACCGCCCGGAGGCCGTCGCGGGTCACCGGTTTGACCACGTAGTCGTCACAGCCCATGTCGATGATGTCGAAGTCGGGGTCGACGGCGGTCACCATCGCGACCCGACACTGGAGGCCCCGCTCTTCGATCTCCGCGAGGACCTCGTTGCCGGAGACGATCGGCATCCGCCGGTCCAGCAGGACCACGTCGAGGTCCGAGGAGAGCATCTCCAGCGCCTCGACACCGCCGTACGCCGTCCGCACGTCGTACTCGTCGTCGAGGTACTCCGTGTACAGTTCCGCGAGGTGGGTCTCGTCTTCCACGACCAACACCGTCCCTCGCTTTTCGGTCCCCTGTGTCACAACGGACGTAGATTACGAGGACACCGCCTTAACTCTCACCCTCGGCGGCCGTCCATTCGCTGCCTCCTCCGCCGCTCTCCGACGAACCGCCCGCTCCGGTTCGACCGACCGCGACGCCAGTCTCGCCGGACTCACAACCTATTTCTCCGTCCGGGTTCGCCTCCCGGGTATGTTCGTCCTGGTCAATCTGAAAGCCTACCCGTGTGACCCGGTGGCCGTCGCCGAGGCCGCCCGCGACGTGAGCGAGGAGACCGGCGTCCGCATCGCCGTCGCCCCGCAGGCCGCCCACCTCTCGGCCGTGGCCGACACCGGCGTCGAGACGTGGGCCCAGCACGTCAGCGCCGTCGAACACGGCAGCCACACCGGCAGCACGCTCGCCGAGGCCGTCGCCGACGCTGGCGCGACAGGCACGCTCCTGAACCACTCGGAAGCCCGCCGCAAGCTCGCCGACATCGACGCGGGCCTCGACGCGGCCGAGCGCGCCGACCTGGAGACGGTCGTCTGCGCGAACAATCCCGAGCAGGTCGGCGCCGCGGCCGCGCTCGGTCCGGACGCCGTCGCGGTCGAACCGCCGGAACTCATCGGGACGGGGACGCCGGTCAGCAAGGCCGACCCCGACGTCGTCACCGACGCGGTCGAGGCCGCGGCCGCGGTGGACGGCTCGGTCGACGTGTTCTGCGGCGCCGGCATCTCGACGGGCGACGACCTCGACGCCGCCCGCGACCTCGGGGCGTCGGGCGTCCTGCTGGCCAGCGGCGTCGCCAAGGCGGACGACCCGAGGGCAGCGCTCGAAGACCTCGTCGAACCGGTCGCAGAATAACCTCCGTCGCTCCGATCGCAGCGCTGTCTTCAGGCGTCGACCGCGGAGAGGTCGGCGTGTTCTCGGACCGTTTCGGCGTCCGCCGCGAGCGAGACGGCGGTCGCGTCGTCCTCGCGCTCGACGGACACGAGACCGGCGTCGGCGAGCTTGGGGACGTGAACGTGATAGAGCTTCGCGTGCTCGGACTCGACGGCGGCGTCGCCCACTTCGTCGGCGTCGACGTCCCGCTGCCACGCGGCCAGGTCGGTCGCTATTTCCGCCAGCGCGACCTCCCCCGTCCGTTCGACGAGTCGACCGAGTACGAACCGCCTGTCGGCGTCGGAAAGCGCACCGAAGACGAGGTCGGCATCGGCGTCGAAGGACTCAGCGGCGGCGACGTCTCGCAGATCTGTCGTAGTCATCTCGCTTCGAGGGAGGTCGTCTGGCTCAATCAGGTACCGCCTTCGATGATAACGCCGTTTAACCGTCCGCGCCGCCGCCGTCGTCTTCGTCGATCAACAGCGCGCTCCTGACCAGCGCCGCGGACCCGCGTCTAACCCGCTGTGAGGCCGCGTTCGCGGAGATGTCGAGGCGGTCGCCGAGGTCCGTGGCGGTGGCCTCCCGGGGCACCTGGAAGTACCCTTCGCGGACCGCCGCCGCGAGCGCCTCGTACTGCTCTGCGGTGAGGCCGAACTCGCGCTGGCGGGGGCCGGACGGTCGCCACAGCGAGCGCACCTCGAAACGCCGCCCCGTCTCCTCGAAGTGCTCCTGGAACGCCGAGACCATCTCCTCCTCGGCGAATCGGAGGCGGAGCGACCACTGCTCGCCGCTCGCGGCGGCCTCGATGATCGCTGCGTGGTGGTCGATCATGTCGTGGATCAGGTCGCGGAACGGCTTCGCCCAGGTCAACCGGTACATCCGCTCGCCGTCGGTGCGCTCGGCCACCGAGACGGTCTCGACCGACGGTGAGGCGTCGAGTTCGCGACGGAACGCCTCAAAGTCGCCGCCGGTGGCCCAGAGGAACGGCAGGACCTCGCGCGGGCTGTGGGTGGCGTGTCGGTCCGCCTCGACGCGCATCTCGGGAGCCGAGCGGAGCGCGTCCGCGAGCGCGAACGACTCCGCCGGGACGGTGAACTCGCCGATGACACTCATGAACGTGTTCGGGTCCGGAGCGCAATAAGCGCCCGCCGGCGGTTCCCTGCGGGATACTTGCGGATCTGTCGTCCCAGTAGGCACCGATAAACCGGTCGCAGTCCAACGGCCTGACGATGTCGGACGAACGAGAGACGGACGTCATGCGACGAACGCTCGACACCGATGCGGAGGAACCGGCGGCGGAGGTCGCGGTGGCCGTCGCCGACCTGGAGGGCACGGACGTGACGGCACTGAGCGACATGTACAGTTGCGTGGACAACGTGCTCGACCACCTCTTCTCGAACCCGCCCTCTCCGGACGCCCGGATGGAGGTGACGTTCAGCTACGAGGGGTACCGCATCACCGTCGAGCAAGACGGGACCGCGCGCTTCCTGGAGACGGCGTGAGCGCCCGCCCCTGCGGTGACCGACCGCTCCGCGGCGGACCGCGCCGGGTTGCACTCGCCGGGCGTCCGCTCTTGTCCGTGACTCGATTACGCGGCGACGATGTCCGCACGCAAGCGCGCCCCGCAGCGGACGGATGGGATCGACGCGGCGGTCGAGGCGGTCGAACGCAACGCCCGCCCTATCGAGGACGGGCTCGACCGGATCGTCGAGACGGCGACCGACGCGTCGTACGTCCTCATCGGTGAGGCCTCCCACGGCACCAGCGAGTTCTACCGCCGGCGCGCGCAGGTGACGGCCGAACTGATCCGCGAGACGGACGTGGCGTTCGTCGGCGTCGAGGGGGACTGGACCGACTGCTTCGCCGTCAACCGCCACGTCCGGGGCGACCCCACCGCCCCGGAGGACACCCGGACGGTCCTGGAGGGGTTCGACCGGTGGCCGACGTGGATGTGGGCCAACTGGGAAGTGCTCGACTTCCTGGAGTGGCTCCGCGAGTACAACGCCGAGCGCCCCCCCGAGGACCGGGTCGGCTTCTACGGACTGGACGTCTACAGCCTCTACGAGTCGATGGCCGCGGTGGTCGACTACCTCGACGACCTCGACCCGGAACTCGCCGAGCGCGCCCGCGACGCCTACCACTGCTTCGAGCCCTACGGCGAGGACGCCCGCGAGTACGCCCGGTCGACGCGGATCGCCCCCGAGAACTGCGAGGACGAGGTCGTGTCCGTGTTGACCGACATCGTCGACAAACTGCCCCGACCGGAGACGGGAGGCGACGCGGTCGACGAGTCGGCGTTCGACGCCGTCCAGAACGCGCTCGTGGCGAGAAACGCCGAGAGCTACTACCGGGAGATGGCCAAGGGCGGCCCGGAGTCGTGGAACGTCCGCGACCGCCACATGACCGACACGCTGGACCGCCTCTGCGAGCGCGAGGACACGGAGGGAGCCGCGATCGTGTGGGCCCACAACACCCACGTCGGCGACGCGCGAGCGACCGACATGGCCGACCGCGGGAAGGTGAACATCGGGCAGCTCGCCCGCGAGCGCCACGGCGAGGACGACGTCCACCTCGTCGGCATGGGCACCCACCGCGGGAGCGTGATCGCCGGCCGGTCCTGGGACGCGACGCCCGAGCGGATGGAGGTCCCGGCCGCGACGAACGCGAGCTACGGCGACGTGTTCCACCGCGCCGGCGTCGGCGACGCGGCGATGGTCTTCGACGACGCCGACGCGTCGGGGCTCGAACCCGAGCGCGGCCAGCGCGCCATCGGCGTCGTCTACCACCCCGAGCGCGAACTCGGCAACTACGTCCCGACGGTCCTGCCCGAGCGCTACGACTCGTTCGTCCACGTCGAGGAGAGCCGGGCGCTGTACCCGCTCGCGACGCACAGTGAGCGCCGCGATGTCCCCGAGACGTACCCCTGGGGCGTCTGACCGAGCGAGGGCGGTGACGGTGCCGTTTTGGGGCGCCCGTCACTAGGCGGCCCATGGTCGACGACGACGTCGGTCGCGAATCCGACGACGCGAGTCGCGAGCGGGCGGCCGACACGGACGCCGTCGACGCCGTGACGCCGAGTTCCTACCTGCTCGTCGTCCTCGGCGCGGGCAGCTACCTGCTCCTGATGGCGAACTGGTTCGCCCTCGCCGCGTTCCTCGACCCCATCGCCGACGGCCTCGGACTCTCGGACACGCAGTCCGGCGCGCTCGTCGGCGCCGTCCCGCTCACCTACGTCCCGCTCTCCTTGCTCTCGGGGCTCGTCCTCGACCGCATCGGCGCGCGCCGGGGGATCGCGATATCCGTCGGTATCTTCGGCGTCGCGCAACTGCTCCGGTCGGCGACCGGCGACTTCGCGGGCATGCTCGCGACGACGGTCCTGTTCGCCGTCGGCGCGACCGGGATCACGTTCGGTCTGCCGAAGCTCGTCGCGAGCATCTTCCCCTCGCGCCTGCTCGGGACGATGTCGACGGTGTACATCCTCGGCTCGTACGCGGGGACGGCCGCCGCCTACAGCGTCGGCCGGGCGATCCTCGGCCCCGCGCTCGGCGGCTGGCGGCCGACCTTCCGCGCGCTCGGCGCCGCGGCGCTCGCCTTCCTCGCCGTCTGGGTCCCCGTCGCACTCTGGCACGGTCGCCGACACGGGACGCCCTACGGCGGCGACGGCGAGAGCGCCTTCTCGCTGGCCTCCCTCCGGACCGACGTGGCGCGGGTGTTCTCCCACCGCGTCATGCGGCTGCTCGTCGTCGTCGGCACCGCCTACCTCCTGCTCGGCCACAGCCTGCAGGGGTGGCTCCCGACGCTCGCCGGATCGCGGGGCGTCTCCCCCGAGGTCGCCGCGACGGTCGCCACGCTGTTCGTCGTCGGCCAGGCGGTCGGCACGGTCGTCGTCCCGCCCGTCTCGGACCGCCTCGGCCGCAGGCGCGACGGCGTCGTCGCCTGCGGACTCGCCGCCGTGGCCGGTGTCGTCGCGCTCGCCTTCGTCGGGGACGCCGTCGGCGCCGGCGCGGCCGCGCTCGTCGCCGGGAGCGGCGTCGGCGGCGTCTCGCCGCTCGTCCGCGCCATCCCGACCGAGATCGAGGACATCGGTCCCGCGCTGACGGCGACAGCTGTCAGCCTGATATTCGCCGTCGGCGAACTCGGCGGCTTCTTCGGCCCGTTCCTCGTCGGCGGGCTCCGCGACCTGACCGGGTCGTTCCTCCCTGGCCTCGCCGTTCTCGCCGTCGGCGCGCTCGCGATGGTCGCCGCCGGTCTGCGACTGCCCGAGATCTGATCGGACCTCGGCGGTCGCTCACACCTGGTAGCCGAACCGCGTCACCTGCCCGATCTCTTCGGGGATCCGGAACACCGTCGCCTCGATCGGTCCGATCCCCTCCTGCTCGCAGTCACCGTCCCGCTCGGCGTCCTCGTACGTCAGCCTGATCGCGGCGGACCCCTCGGGCCCCTGTTCGGCCGCGCCCCACCGGAGCCGCTCCAATCGGCGGGTCACGCACTTCTCGACGTAGTACTGGTGGACGACGAGGGTCGCCGTCGAGAGGTCGGTCTCGGCCGCGAAGGTGCGAGCCGCCTCTGCGCCCGTCCTCGCGCCGGAGAAGTCCAGGGCGTCCCGTTCGTCCGCGTCGTTGACGGTCCAGTACTCGTCGGCCATCCGTGTCGGCGTCCCCAGCATGCTCTCGTCGGTCGAGCGGGCCGACGAGGTGACCGCCGGCTCCCCGTCGTCGTTTCTGACGGTCCGGGCAGCCGGATCTGAGACGCTGTGCTCGAAGGACCGTTCCGTGGCCGTGGGCGTGTCGGTCGACGCTCCGCCGCTGTCCGCACAGCCGGCCACTCCGGCGAGGAGGGCTGCGGCGCCCGTCGCGAGAACGCGGCGCCGCGAGAACGATGGCATACCCGAACTGTTCGCCACGTTGACGTGAGTTTTGTGATCGGAGGCGCACTCGGGCGCCGGGAAGGGCCGCCCACGGCCGCCGGAGGTGTGAGACAGGTGATCGAAGAAGAGCGGACACCGCGTGCGGTCTCGCGAGCCAGTCAGTCGAGGAGTTCGACTTCGTCGTTGTCGGCTGCGACGGACAGGTCGTCGGTCGGGTCGTCGGAAGTGTCGGAGTCGTCGGGCCGGAGGTCGTCGAGACCGTTGCCGGTGTCTTCGTTCGGGGTGGCGTCCTCGGCGGGCACGTCTCCGGCGCCCGCGGGGTCGTCGGCCGACACGTCGTCGAGGTCGCCGTCGTCGAGCGCCTGCTCGACCTGCTGGACGAGCGAGTCGACGCTCTCCAGGTCGGTGCGCTCGGCGAGGAGTTCGGGGACGCGGTAGTCGTAGCGGCCGCGGCCGACGTGTTCGACGAGGCCGTTGACGCGCAGGCGGCGGTTGCGGGCGTAGGCCGCGGTGCGGTCCTCGGAGCCACCGGCGGCGAACAGCGCGTCGATCGGCGTGCCGGGGCCGTGGTCGCGGTAGTAACGGAGCATCTGGCGCGTCTCCGGGCTCAGGTCCGCGAGGTCGTCCGCCAGGTCGCTGGCGAACGCCGAGGCGTCCTCGACCGAATCGGCGTCGACCGTCGCGGTCGTCCCCGCCTCGAACGCGTCGGTCGCGCGGTCGCCCAGCGGGTTCCCGTCGACGGCGTCGAACCCGCGGGTCATCGCCGCCGTGTCGGTCGCGCCGTCCGAGTCGGCCGCGTCGTTCACGACGCCGCCGTCCGTCGCAGCGCCCGCCGCCTCGGCGACCGAGTCGTCTGCGTCGTCGCCGAACGCGCCGGCCATGTCGAACATTCCGGCGCCAGCGTCGCCGTTTGCGCTCGCGTCGGCGCTCCCCTCGTTCGCCGCGGTCGCGTCGCCGTTCGCGTTCGCGGGGGCCGCTCCTCCGCCGGCGGCTTCGCCGTCGCCGTTCCAGGTCATCGCGTTCTGCTCGTAGCCGTCGTCCTCGCGGGCGGTCTCGTCGGGGAGCGGCGGTTCCTCGTCGCGGTCGGACGCGCCGTCGCCCCACCGGCCGACCTCGTCGAACGACGCCTGGTCCCCGGTCGCGGCCGCGCGCCGCTCGCGCATCCGCTCCTGTTCGGTGCGGCCCGGGTTGGCGCCCTTGACGTGGTCGACCAGCGCCTGCGTGAACTGGTCGGCCATCCGCTGCATGTCCCTGGCGTCCTGCAGTTCCGCTTCCAGTTCGGCGATGCGGGAGTTCTTCTCGTCGAGCTCGTCGCGGAGCTCGGCGATGCGGTCCTCGGTCTGTTCTTTCTCCTCGCTGATCTCCGCGAGTTCGGAGACGAGATCGTCGCTGACGGACTTGAGGTCCGGGCGCTCGAAGTCGTCGAGGCCCGGCGTCGCGCCGGCGTCGAAGGTCTGCTTGCGGTGGAACTGGACGCGCTGGATGTCCTCGTCCCAGTCGTTCATCATGAACGCCTCGCCGTCGTCCAGGTCCTCGACTGCCTCGGCGTAGCTGTTGTCGAGCACCCGGCTGACGACCTTGGTGTCGTTGTTCCAGGTGAGCCGGTGCCAGACGAGCCAGTCGCACTGGGTGATGAAGTCCTTCTTCACGTCGGCGGGGCGCTGGCTGATGCCGACGATGCCCAGGCCGTGCTTGCGGCCGCGCTTGCTGATCTTGATGAGCATCTTGCCGCACTCGCCGACGCTGCCCTTCTGGGGGATCCACTCGTGGCACTCCTCGACGAGCATCAGGAAGGGCTGCTTGAGCTTCTTGGCCTTCGCGAAGAGGCGCTTGGAGACCTCGGTCAGGAGTTCGGCGGCCTCCTCCTCGTCGAGGAACGAGGAGACGTCGAGGATGATGGGGACGTTCTGTTCGAGGGCGAGGGTGGCGATCTTCTCGGCGTGTTCGACCGTGACCTGGATGTCGCACTCGTCGTCGGCGCCGGCGTGGAGGATCTCGTACTCCTCTTTGAGGCCGTAGTACTCGCCGTCGATGTCGACGATGAGCATGCCGAAGCCGTTGTCGAGGAGCTTCTCGACGACGACGCTCGCGGTGTTTGACTTGCCCGAGCCGGACTTGCCGGTGATGAAGCCGCGGCCGGTCAGCAACTCGACGACCGGCAGGTCGACCGACCGACCCGGCTCGCCCGACCCACAGGGCCCGTCGCTGACGTCCGCGACGGTGATCGACTCTGTCTCTGCCATTACCGATCGACAGCCGCGGCGGAGCCATAAGCCCCCGTCAGACCTCCGTCTGACGACCCCGCGGCCGCAGCCGTTTCTCGCTCACCGCGACCCCCCGTCGCTCGACGCCAGTTCTTCGCGCTCTCCGACTGCTACCGTCACCCTCGTCCTCCCCACGCGCCGACGTCCGTGGAGTTCTGGGAAGACCGCGAGCGGCCGCCCGTTGTGAAGCGAAGTGACGTGTTCGATGGTCAAGCGATTTAACCGCGGAGCGCGAACGTGGAGTAGAGTGGTTGCGACCGATGGAGTGGATGGGACAGTGACGCGTTACGAGACGACCGTCGAGGAGGGGACGGTCTACGTCGGCGCGCCGGACGGCCCGCTGGAGATCGGGTCGCTGGAGACGGTGCTCGACGCCGTCGGCGGCCCGTCGTGGACGATCAGTTACTCCCCCGCCGAGAAGGAGCGCCACCCGGAGATGGACACCGGCGACGAGGGGCTCACCGTCGACGTCGTCGACATGATGCACACCATGACCTTCGGCGAGCGCTTCGTCGAGACGATGGCCGCCCACCCGACCGAGACCCCCGAAGACGGCGACCTGTCCCCGCGGATGGGACTGTTCGTCGGCAAGCTCCTGGACAACTTAGAGAACGGCGTCGACTGACGCCGCGTTACCCGACCGGCAGGGCCCGGACGAGGCCAGAAAGCGGAGTCGTGCCGACGGCGGCCGGCGAGTCGGTGCCGACGGCGGCCGGCGCCTCGGCGCCGACCGCGTTCGTCGTCGTCTCGTTGGCGCTCGCGAAGCCGAAGCCGATGTAGATTATCGTCGTCCCGTCGGGCGAGCGGATCTCGAAGTCGTACTCCCCGGAGAGCGCGGTCGCGTTCTCGGGTGCGGGCGGCGTCGCGGCGAGTTGCGCCGGGCCGCCGTCACTGGAGTAGTAGACGTAGACGGACTCGTTGGCGCCCAGGTCCTCGCTCAGCGTCAGGTTCACGGTCCGGTTGTCGTGCGTGGCGACGACCGTCGAGTTCGCCGGCAGGGCGTCGGGGCCGTAGTTGGTGAGCGTGAAGTACGAATCGCTCGCGTTCATGTCGACCGAGACCGCGGGCTGGGCGACCGCGCGGTCGCTCCAGAGCGGTTCGAGCGGCTCGGCGTCGCCGGTCGCGAGCAGTTCGAGGTCGTACGAGTAGTCGAAGGTGGACCCGTTCTGCTCGTAGGAGACGGTCGCGTTCAGCGCGCGCACCCGCCCCTCCTCGTTGACGACGATGGTCGCGTCGAAGCGCTCGACGGCCGCAGTCCCGTTGAACACGGACTCGTTCACCCCGGCCGCGGTGAGCGTCGTCAGGTTCTCACCGCCGACGGTCTCCGTGGACTCGACGGTGAAGTTGCCCAGCGAGAGCGTCCCCGCGAGGAGCGCCTCGCCGGTGACCTGTTCTTCGACGTACCGCCGCGGCAGGTCGTCGGAGAACGGGTCCGCCGGGCCGGCCGTGGCGTTGAGGTACTGCTTGGTGTACTCCGTCCGGTTCTCGTAGCTGACCTTGCTCACGAGGACCGTCTCGTTGGCCCACTGGTCGCTGAGGAACCGGACCGTCTCGTTCTCGTCCTCGAACGTGCCGACCGTCCGGAGCCGGAAGGGGCTCACGCCCTCGCCGAACGTCGACGTCGTCGACTGGCTGACGTAGTAGCTGTCGTTGACGCTGTACTCGCTCCCGACCGCGAGCGTCGCGCCGGTCTCGTTGACCGCCGTCACGTGAGCCTCCACGAGAGCCGTGCTGTTCGTCACGCCCTCGTCCCCGACGCCGGGCGGGAGCGGTTCGTTCGCAGCCTGTGTGGCAGTCGCCACGGCCCCGGCCGCGCCGAGGGCACTCACCGCCAGCAGGACGACGCAACCTATCGCACCGAGCGCTTGTGTCGTAGTTCGCATCGAGTTTCCACACCACGCCACCGGAGATAAACCGACGTGTCAGTTCACGAATAGTCACACGTTTCCCCGCGGTAGCGGGTGTTTACGCCCGCCGGATCCCCGTCTGAGCAACGAGGCTTTCCCCGCGGGCCGGCTAGATCGCCCCGATGGAACAGCCCGAGAGCAACGACGTCGGCGGCGCCGCCGGTCCCGCCGCGTTCGGCGACCGGACGGCCGTCCTCGTCGGGTTCGTTCTGGTCGCGGTCGTCGCCGCGACGGTCGGGCTCGGGGCCGTCGCGTTCGGCGGTCAGGGTCCAGCGGTGGACGCGCCCGCCGCGACCGAGTCGGTGGACGACGCCGCTCCGGCGGACGGCGACCCGTCGGTCCCGACGGCGGACGGCGTGGGCGAATCGGTCGCCGACTCCGACGCCTCGTCGGCCGCGACCGATGGGGGCGGAGCGAACGGCGCCGGATCGGGGGAGATCAACGCCACGCTGATCGAGCGCGAGATCCACGAGCGAGTCAACGAGATACGTCGCAACCGGAGCCTCCCGCCGCTGTCGTACAGCGAGGACCTGGCCGAGATAGCCGCCTACTACAGCAACGAGATGGCCGTAGAGGAGTTCTTCGCCCACACGTCGCCCGACGGGCAGACGCTCCTGGACCGCTACGAGCGGTTCGGCTACGACTGCCGGATCGAGCGGGGCGGCGGCGAGCCGGTGACCGGCGGCGAGAACCTCGCCTACACCTACGCGTACACGCCGGTGGAGACCGAGGTCGGCGTCGTCAGCTACGGCGGCAACGAGACGCGGATCGCCCGCGGCATCGTCCGCGGGTGGATGAACTCGCCGGGCCACCGCGAGAACCTCCTCCGGCCCTACTGGGAGCGCGAGGGCGTCGGCGCGGTCCTCGATGCGGAGGGCGAGAAGACGCAGGTCGTCGTCACGCAGAACTTCTGCTGAGGGGGCGGCGCGGCAGTCGCGGCGGTGCCGACGACCGCGGCGCGTCAGGCCGTCGCCCGACGGCCGAGGACCACGCCGAGCAGCGACCCGACGACGGCGAACCCGGCGAGGGTGAGGAAGAGCGCGGTCGCGTCGGCGAACGCGAGGATCCCGCCGGCGATGGTCCCGCCGAGCGCGCCGACGCCGAACACCCCGAGGTAGGTGAACCCGTAGGAGAGCCCGCGAGTCCCCGACGGCGTGTACTCGGCGACGGTGGCCTGATACAGCGGCTGGACGACGAACAGGAACACGCCGAGGACGGCCCCCAGCGCCATCAGCGGGACGAGCCCCGCGTTCGAGACGGGGACGAACAGCAGCGCGAGCACGGCCAGCACGCCGAACGCGCCGGCGATGCCGTACTCGACGGGGACGCGGTCGGTCAGCTTCCCGCCGGCGTACTGGCCGAGGACGCCGACGAGCAGGAGCCCGGAGTAGAAGTAATCTTCCGGATTGAGCTCCTGACCGCCGCCGGCCTCGACGCCCAGCGCCGAACTGACGCCGGCCGGAAGTAGCTGGTCGACGGGGATCGGCGCGAAGCCGGGGAGGTCCTGCAGGAGTTCGGGCAGGAACGTCAGCACGCCGCGGTAGTACAGCCCCGAGCACATCACGACGACGAACACCAGCACGAAGCTCCCGGCGAGCAGTCGCCGCGACTCCGTGAGGAACTCCCCGAGGGAGTCGACGCCGCTGTCGGCCTTCGACCCGCCCGCGCTCCCGCCGTCCGCGGCGGCCTCCGCGTCGACGGCCGCCGTCTCGTCGAAGTTCGCCTGCGAGGCGTACACGGCCGCGACTATCGCGGGCGCGCCGAGGACGAGCGCGACCGTCCGCCACTGGACGAACAGCAGGAGAACCGCCGCGATCAGCGGCCCGAGACCGATGCCGAGGTTACCGGCGATGCCGTGGTACGCGAGGCCGGTCCCCCGCTCCTCGACGCCCTTGCTGATGAGCGAGAGGCCCGCGGGGTGGTAGACGCTGGCGCTCGCGCCCCACAGGACCAGCGCCAGCGCGACGACCACCATGTTCGGCGCGAGGCCGAGCAGGATGTACGACAGGCCCATGCCGAGCAGGCAGGCGCTGATGAGCCGCCGGGAACCGATACGGTCGACGACGATACCGCCCGGGAGCGCTCCGAGGCCGAACAGCCCGTAACCGAGCGTGACGATCACGCCCACGGTCGCCCTCGTCACGTCGAACTGCGCGACGCCGAGGGCGATGGTGTCGAACTGGTCCAGCCAGATGACGACGAACAGCGGCACCGCCATCTCGTAGGTGTGAACCGCCCCGTGGGCGAGCATCACGAGCGCGGTGATCGCTCTGTCGTTCGCGTTCACTGTCCCCTCGTTGCCCGTCGAGTGTCTTTATCCTCGTGATAGCGGAACTGGAGCATCGGCTCTCGATCGAGGATCGGGCGAGGCCGTCAGTCGCTCCCCTCGACCACCGGATTCCGCAGCGTCCCGACGCCCTCGTAGGTGATCTCGACGGTGTCGCCGGGTTCGACGGTGCCCGGATTGGCGGGGCTCCCGAACGCGACGGCGTCGCCCGGCCGGAACGTGAACCGGCGGGAGAGGTAAGAGACGATCTCGTGGGGGTCGAACAGCATCAGTTCCGTGTTGGCGTCCTGCCGCTGTTCGCCGCCGACGAGCGTCTCCACGTCCAGTCCGGTGGGGTCAACGTCGGTCTCGATCCACGGCCCGAGCGGCGCGGAGGTGTCGAAGGCCTTCCGGGCGGTACGGCCCTGCTGGTCGAGCGCGTCGACGTCGTTCATGACGGTGTATCCGCGGACGACGTCGGGCACCTCCTCGGGCGACACGTCGCGACACCGCTCGTCGATCACGGCGACGAGTTCGCCCGCGTAGGTCAGTTCGTCGGTCCACTCGGGGTAGCGGACGGGGTCCTCGGGACCGACGAGCGCGGCGGGCGGTTTGATGAAGAAGTCCGGTTCCTCCGGGCGCTCGTAGTCCATCTGGTCGAGCGTCTCGGCGAAGTTGCGGCCGACGCAGTACAGCGCCGAGGGCGAGCAGGGATAGGTGAGGTCGCCGTCGCGGCCGACGACGTACTCGCCGTCGTCGGCGACGACCACGCCGTCCTCGTAGCGGCCCTCGACGACGCCGTCGGGCGTCTGCAAGCGGGCGAGTCGCATGCGAGACCGTCGAACGGGGTCGCACGTATAGCTGCTGGACTGCGGCGTCGAGCCACAATCGTCATGTCCGCCCGCGGCCTCTCTCGGAGACATGCGCGACACCGCCGACTTCGTGGTCGACGCGACCGGCGACGGCGACTTCGAGACGGTGCAGGCGGCCGTCGACGCCGTGCCGGACTTCCGCGAGAACGAGACGACGGTCTTCGTCGCCCCGGGGACGTACCGGGAGAAACTGGTCGTGCCGAGCACGAAGACGAACGTCACGCTCGTCGGCGGAGACGCCGCCGAGACGGTGCTCACCTACGACGACTACAACGGCAGCGAGAACCGCTTCGGCGAGGAGATGGGCACGACCGAGTCGTCCAGTTGCTTCCTGTTCGGCGACGACTTCACCGTCCGGAACCTCACCGTCCGGAACGACGCGGGCCGCGTGGGACAGGCGGTCGCCGCCCGCGTCGACGGCGACCGGGCGGTCTTCGAGAACTGCCGGTTCGTCGGTAACCAGGACACCCTCTACGTCCACGGCGAGGACAGCCGCCAGTACTACCGCGACTGCTACGTCGAGGGGACGGTCGACTTCGTCTTCGGGTGGGCGACGGCCGTCTTCGACGACTGCGAGGTCGTCTGCAAGGGCGACAGCGGCTACGTGACCGCGGCCTCGACCCCCGAGGACGACGACTTCGGCCTCGTGTTCCGCGACTGCGAGGTCACCGGCGACGCGTCCGCCGAGTCGTTCTACCTCGGTCGGCCGTGGCGGCCCCACGCGCGGACCGTCTTTCTGAACACGTACCTCGGCAGCCATATCCGGCCCGAGGGGTGGCACAACTGGGACGAACCCGCCAAGGAGGAGACCGCGTTCTACGCCGAGTACGAGAACAGCGGACCGGGGTTCACGCCCGACGAGCGCGTCGACTGGGCCCACCAGCTCGACGACGAGGCCGCCGAACGGTACGCGCTCGACCGGATCTTCGACGGTTGGGACCCGCTCGAACGGCTCGCGTAGCTGTTCGTCTGCGCTCGGAGAGTACAGGCCACGCCGCTCACTCGTACTCCCAGAGCGAGAGCTGTCCGTCCCGCTCCTCCGGCGATCGCCCGTCGGCCTCGTCGGCGGGTTCGTCGTCCGCGGCCGCGGCCTCATCGTTCGCAGCCTCGTCGTCGCCGGGCGTCCCGCTGTCGTCGGCCCAGTCCGCGAGCGTCCGACCTTCGTCGGCCTCGTCTACTTGCATCCCGTCTCCGTCGGATCCGTCGCCCACCGCCCCGTCTTCGGCGGACTCGTCCGCGAGCGCCCCGCTGTCGTCGTCCGCCGTCGCCGATTCGGCCGTCCCCTCGAACCCACCGAGGCTCGCCTGCTCGCCCTCGGTGAACGAGAGGTTCGAGACGCGGACGCCGAGCTTTCGGACGCGGTCGTCAGCGAACTCCTCCAGCAGGTCGAGCGCCGTCGATTCGAGGAGGTCGGCGTCCTCGACGGGACCGGGCAGCGACTCGGCGCGCGTGTTCACGTCGAACGGCGGCGTGACGACCTTGATCCCGATGGTGCGGTAGAGCGCGCCCTCCCGCTGGGCGCGCTCGGCTACGTCGGCGGCGAGGGCGCGAACCTTCGCCCGCTTCTCTTCGACGTCCTCGGTCGGATCGGTGAACGCCGACTCCCGCGAGAGGCTCTTGGGTTCGCCGACGGGGGTCACCTCGCGGGGGTCCTCGCCGCGGGCGAACCGCCGGACTTCCAGTCCGCGCTCGCCGAATCGCTCGCGGATGCGGTCGGGGTCCGACGCCGCCAGGTCTCCGGCCGTCTCGATGCCCATGTCCCGCAACTCGCGGGCGGTGACCGGGCCGACGTTGTGGATCTCCGCCACGTCCATCGGCGCGAGGAACTCCCGCACTTCGCCGGGTTCGACGACGACCAGTCCCTCGGGTTTGTCGTAGTCGCTGGCGATCTTCGCGGCGCTCATCGTCGGCGCGACGCCGACGCTCGCGACGACGCCCACTTCCTCGCGAACGCGCTCGCTGAGGTCGCGGGCGAACGCCGTGACGCTCTGGAGGTCCGCTTCTTCGGCCGCCTCGCCGTCCCACGCGACCCGGTCGGTCACGTCGAGGTACGCCTCGTCGATGCTGACCTCGCGGACCACGTCGGCGCTCTCGTGGAGGATCGCCTTCACGTCCGCGGCGACCTCGTTGTAGTAGTCCAGGTCGACCGGCCGGTAGAAGCCCGCTTCCTCGACGTCGAGGTCGGGGTCTTTCGCGGCCTCGACCTTCCGGGGCAGGCGCTCCAGCGCCTCGGAGATCGCCATCGCGCTCTCGACGCCGAACTCGCGGGCCTCGTAGCTCGCGGTGGCGACGGCGCCGTGGGGTTCGTCGGACTCGTAGCCCATCCCGACGACGAGCGGCTGGCCGCGCAGCGCGGGCTCGCGCAGTCGCTCGCAGGCGGCGTAGAAACAGTCCATGTCGACGTGGCAGACGACCTGATCGGGCGTCGGTGCGCTCCCGAGCCGTCCGAGGTCGCCGCTCACGGGTGCGCCCCCGCTGCCGGATTTCGCCGCCGCGCCCTACCCGCGCGCTCGGTCGCGTCCATCTGCTCGTTCGCCCCTCTAGCTCGGGTCGTGAAGAACCCCTCGGCGCGGCGGCGGCGCCAACTCGTCCCGGTCTCCGGGGTCATCCGCCGGTCGGCGTCGCCGTGGGGGTGTCCGCGCTCGTCGGCGTCCCGGTCGTCGGTCCTGCGGGCGTCGCGGTCGCAGTCCCGCTCGTTTCGGTCCCGTTCGTCGCGGTGCCCGTCGGCGCGGTCGTACCGTTGGGGACTGGCGTCACGGTGCTGTTTCCGGGCGTTCCCGTCGGTATGCTCGTTCCGTTCGGTCCCGCTGCGGGCGTCGGCGTCACCGTGGCGCTCGGCGTCACGGTCGGCGTCGGCGTAACCGTCGGGGTCGCCGTGGGCGTCGGACTCGGCGTCGGCGCCGCCGGTCTGCGATCGAGGACGAGCCGGCCCCCGTTCGACCCGTTCCAGACGATCGCGAGCGCCTCGTAGGTGGCGCCGGAAACCCGGCACGACGCGCCGCGGGTCACGTTCGAGACCGGCGTCGCGCAGGCCTCGCCGTCGGTCCCCGCGAAGTTGCCGAGCCTGCCCCGCCGGTCCGAGACGACGTAGACGTGTGAACCGTTGAGTCGGTCGCCGCCGTAGTGCGTGACGAGCACGTCCGTCCCGTTGGTCTCGAAGACGAAACTCGCCCGCGGCCGGTCGGCGTCCGCGCTCCCGGCCCCGCCCGACAGCGAAGTGACGACCGACATCGCCAGCAACACCGCGGCCGCGGCCATGAGGATCAGCAGCGTCTGCTCGGAGATGCCGCGGTCGCCCCAGCGTCTGTTCACGGGTCGTCTTTCCGGTCCTCCACAATAGAGTTACTGCCCGACGAGCGCGAGCGAGTACCCGGTCGAGAGGCGCGATATCCGTCGCTCCGGACGAAGACTGTCGATAAAACCTCGAGGCGCGACGGGGTGGCCAGGGCCCGTCGCAGTCGCACGCTGATTCGTGCACGGTGCCAATGTTCCGGGAGTTCACGACGCTGGTTCACGTCGGGAGCCCCGTATGGCTCCACCTGTGTGTTAGTAACACGCACACTTAGTCCTTCCCCCTGCGGTGAGGTTCGCAGGGGTCGGGGCCGCGCCGTCGGTCGACCAGTTCCTCCGCGTGGTAGGACTCGCGGCAGGTCCGACAGTAGGCGCTGGGCGCCCTCTCGGCGGGATTCAGCGCCGTGTGACCCTTCGGACAGGCCACTCGGTACGGGTCCGAGAGCAACTCGCGTAGGTCCTCAGGGGCCACCATCGATCGTCCCCGCGAGCGCTCCCGTCAGTTCGTGGTCGCCGATACAGCCACAGCGCGGGCACGGCACCGCGCCCGCGCTCGCGACGCCGAACTCGAACCCGCAGCCGTGACACCGATACACCACCCGCGACCCGGCCTTGCCCGCGTCAGTCATCTCGCGCCCTCCCGACCGCCGTTCCGGTCGCCGGTCTCGGCGATCCGCTGGCAGTACGCCGCGGCGGCGTCGGCCGCCGTTTCGCCGCGCCCCTCCGCGGCGACGCCGGCCTGGGTCGCGCGCCAGCCGTCGCCGCACTCCTCGAGGACGATGGTCGCCCAGCGCCGTCGGCCCCGCGAGGCCTCCGCACCCAGTTCCTCCGAGTCCGATACCACTCCGCCGCGCGGCGAGTCGTTCGCCGCGTATTCGCTCACTGGCACACCTCCGACCAGCGACCCCGGTACAAAAGCCGTTAGCCGCGTCCCCGGAGCGGAAGTGAAAGTGGTCTCGCGGCGGAAATCCCCGCCACGTCCTGCGATTATAGGGGGTCGAACGGCCGTGAAAGTAGTCGGACGGAATGCGGTACGTACGTGGAGAAAGAGCGGTGAGAACGCGGCCGGCACCACGCGGAGCGCTCGCCGGCGGCGCTCACTCGAAGGCCGACAGCGAGAGGTCGCGGCCGTCGCGGAGGTACCGGCGGATCCGCCCGCGGTCCCACCCGAGCGGCGAGACGACGCTCTCGGCCGCTCGGACGAGCCGCTCGCGGTAGAAGTCGACGTCGTAGTCGCTCACGTCCTCGAAGGGGAGCCGAGCGCGGTCGGCGCCTCGCTTCTGGTCGTCGACGACGACGTACTCGACGCTCGTCCCCGGCGGCCGTTCCAACCCACGGTCGGCGGCGCGCTCCAGCGCCGCCACGGTCCGGGTCCGCCGACCGTACGCCTCGACGGACTTCGAGACGCGCTGGCGGATCACCAGGTCCTCGGGGTCGACCGCGCCGCGCTCCAGCCGGGCGATTTCGCGGGCGAGGCGGTCGCAGACGGCCTCGGCCGACCTGTCGGCGTCGAGCGTCCGGATCAGGTCGCGCTGCACGTCGGCGACGAACGGCGGCGTCGAGCGCTGGCGCGTCTCGATCCCGCGGAACTTGAACGCCTCGCCCGTCTCGGGATCGGTTCCGGCCTTCCGCCCGAAGTACTTCGTCAGCGCGCCCGCCCGCGAGTCGCGCATCGGGGCGAAACATATCCAGTCGAAGCGCGCCTCGACCTCCAGCGGGATCTCGGCGTCCTCCGGCGTCGCGTCGGCGTCGACTTCGGCGACGACCTCCTCGATCGGGACCGGATCGTCGGCCTCGCGGCTCGCGGGTCGCTCCGCGCGAGGCGGCTCCGCCGCCTCGACTTCGCGGCGCGAAGCGCCGCGCACTCCCCGCTCGCAATTCCGAGGCGCTCCCTCCGGTCGCGCCTCGCGCTGCACCCAGAGGCTGTCGACGATCCCGTGGACGACGCGCCAGCCGGCGGCCTCCAGTTGCTCCTTGGCGTCGAGGACGATCTCCCGGGCGTAGGCGTTGATCGCCTCGTGGCACTCGATTCGGCCGAACTTCGCGTTCCGGTAGCCCTGGTAGCCGAAACAGGAGACGAGCACCCACTTGAGCGCGTCCACCCGCCCCTCCAGCGCGGCGATGCGCTCGGCGAGCGGGGAGCCCTCGTCGGGTTCGGCGTAGGTCGCCTGGTAGTCGCCGCCCCCGACGGCCGCGAGCGTCTCGGCGTCCGCCCGCTCGCGCAGGTCCGCGAGTTCGGCCTTGAAATCGGCGCGGTCGTCGATGAGGCCGCCGAGCACGTCGGCGATGAACCCCTGGCTGTCGCAGACGCTGTAACCCAGCCAGGGCACGTCCTCGCGGTCGCAGCAGTCGCAGCCGACCGTCTCCGGGCTGACGTTGCACTCGCGCATGATGTTGGGGTACAGCGACGCGAAGTCGACCTCGACGACGTCCTCGTACGGGCCGGGGTCGGGCGCGAACGTGAACCCGCCGCGGTCGGCGTCGTGGAGCCGCCGGACCGGTTTGAACGCCTCCGGTTCCCACTTGTTCCACGGCGCGAGCACATCCCGCTCGCGGGCCTCGCGGATCTCGATAGACGTGAGTATCGTGCCGATAGACCCCCTCGCGGTCTCCTGGAGCGGCCGCCACGAGCGCCCGACGAGGTCGAGCAGCCCCGGCAGCCCGCACTTCCCGAACAGGAAGGTGTTCGACCGGTCGACGACCGCCCGGCCGGGGACCGCGTAGCGGGCCGGCGAGTGGCCGACCTGGCCGTAGCTCTCGTACGTGCTCGCGCCGGCGAGCCGCTCGTACCCGTGGGCTCGCCCCAGCCGGAAGTCGTCGAGACCGACCTCCGCGGCCCGGTCGTGACACCGGGGGATCAGCTCCGCAGTCGAACAGACCAGCACGTCCGGATCGACGGTGTCGAGCCGCTCTCGCAGGGCGTCGAGGACCGTCCGGTCGATCGCCCGGCGCGAATCGGCCGCAGCGCTGGCCGCGGCGCCCGCCGTCCGGGCGTCGACTAGTCGCTCGCCGTCGACCCGGAGCGCGGTCAGATCGTCCTCCGCGAGCGCCCGCTCGGGGATCGACAGATCGAGGCGGCGCAGTTCCCGGTCGGGCACGGGCGAGGTGTCGGTGTCCACGCAGTAGCGAAAGCCCGGCGCCAGGTCCACGTCGTAGAGCCTGACTTTCCCGGGCGCGTAGTCGACCGCGTACTGGGAGAGGATCTCGTGGGCGAGCGTCCGTACCTCGTCTACGCGGGCGAGGTCGACCCGCAGGACCGGCTTCCGCTCGTCGGCGTCGAGGGAGAGATAGCGGCGCTCGGTTCCCGTCGCGACGACTTTCGGATCGGACGAGAGCGCTTCGGCGAGGTCCGTGCGGGCGGGATCCGGCGCCTCGACGTACAGCGACGGCGCGTAGTCGTCGTTCACCCGCGTCTCCACCCCGTCGGCGGTCGCGTGCCACTCGCGGACCGACCCGTCCGACCGGAACTCCGGGGCGAGCAGCGACATCAGTCGCGTCCCGACCGCTCCGCGGTGAATCCGCCGTCGGCGCTCTCGTCTCCGCGCCCGGTCTCGTCCCCGCTCTCGCTCTCGTCCACCCGCTCGCGCAGCTCCCGGAGTTCGCGCTCCTGGGCGAGCAGGACCGACAGCAGGAAGGCGAACTCGGGGTCGGTCCCGTTGGCGTAGCCCGCGGCGTCGGCGTGGCCGCGGGCCCGCTCGAACAGCCGGTCGAAGTCGTCCTGATGCCGCCGGCGCAGCCCCCGGCGGAAGGGGCGCCAGTCGTCTTCCAGCCGCCGGAGGAAGTCGCGATAGGTCGGGTTGGTCCGGCCCATCAGTCCGCACCTCCGGGGACTCCGGCGACTCCGGCCGCCGCCGCGGCGAGCGTGGCCTGTTCGACCGGGTCGGGCGAACCGGTTCCGGCGGGGTCGAGCCCGAGTCCGGGCGACTCGGGCGCGGCGCCGAGCAGGTCGACCCAGTAGGGGATGGTCGTCTGCCAGCAGCCCTCGTCCCAGTAGACGGTCGTCTCGACGCCGGGCCCCTCGAAGCGGTGGCCCATCTTCGTCTCCTCGCAGCGGATCACGCGGTCGGCGTGCTCGGCCGCGGGGCCGGGGTCACGCTCGGCGGGGACGCTGAGGAGCGTCGGAATCTCGCGAGCGTCGGCCAGCGCCGCGAACGTCCGGACGGTGCTGTCGAGCAGGCGCTCGCGCTGGTAGCGGGGCACGTCGTCGTCCCGGTACAGCGAGGCGACGTTCGGCGCGACGAGCAGGCCGGTCCGCCCGTCTGCCCGCTGGACGACGCGGCGGCCGAGCGCGTGGTGCTGGTAGGCGGTGAACGCCCGGGCGATCCGGAGCCGGCGGAGTCGGCGCGGACTGTCTACGAGGTCGTACAACGCATACGTCGAGGCGACGTTGCGGGCGTCGACCCAGTAGGCCACGCCCGCGGTGTCGGCGAGTGTCGCGAGTGCGAGACGATGGATCGCCGTCGAGCGCGGCCCGGGACAGCGCAACAGCGTCAGCCCCGGATCGAGGATCGGAACGTCGACAGGTTCTGTCATCGCCGCAGACAGAGGGACGCGAGGGGGTAAAACGCCAGCCTACCCCGGAGCGGAAGTGAAAGTAAAGCCGATCGCCGGACAGCGACGGAATCGGACGCCGAGCGGCGACGAAACTAAACGCCCTCGATACCGGTGGTCGCAGTGCGTCGCGGGCGCACGGCCGTCCGCCGACACCTCTATTCGGTCGTGGACCCAAGAGCGGCCGTGACGCGGAGGGTTCGGTTGCGCGACGGCATCGAGATCGCGTTCGCCGGCGGCGAGCGGTTCGTCCTCGACGGGAGCGGCGCGGGCGATACCACGTTCGTCAGCCACGCCCACGGCGACCACCACGCGAGGGCCTCGGAGGTCATTGCCTCCGACCTGACGGCCGCGCTGATCGCGACCCGACGGAGCGGCGCGGACCCGACTGTCGTCGACCATCCGGCCGTCGAACTGTTCCCCGCGGGCCACGTCGCCGGGTCGCGGGCGATGCGGCTCACCGACCCCGACACCGGCCGGCGCTACCTCTACACCGGCGACTGCTCGACGCGCGACCGCTTCCACCTCGACGGCTTCGACCCCGTCGACGCGGACGTCCTGATCCTGGAGACGACCTACGGCACGCCCGAGTACCGGCTGCCGCCCACGGAGGCGTCGGTCGCGGCGATCCGGTCGTGGCTGACGGAGACGATGGACCGGCCCGTCCTCCTGTTCGGCTACGCGCTGGGCCGGGCGCAGAAACTCCAGCGGATCCTCGCCGACTCACCGCGCGAGCGCGTGTTCGTCACGGACTCCATCGCGGACGTGAGCGACGTGATCGAGACCCACCGCGACGTGACGTTCCCCGGCGAGCGCTACGGGTCCGACGTGGATCTGGCCGCAGGCGACGCGCTCGTCTGCTCGGGGTCACCCCGGAGCCCCTGGGTCCAGTCGCTGGTCGAGTCGAGCGGCGCCGTCACGGCCGGGTTCTCCGGGTGGGCCGTCGACAGCTCGTTCGTCTACCGGCGCGGGTACGACGAGGGGTTCGTCCTCTCGGACCACTGCGACTTCGACGAACTCTGCTCCCTCGTCGAGGCCGTCGACCCCGAACAGGTGTACACCCAGCACGGCTTCGCCGACGAGTTCGCCGCCCACGTCACGAGCGAACTCGGCTACCGCGCGCAGTCCCTGAAGGCGAACCAGGCGACGCTCGGTGATTTCTGAGCGAGCTATGTGATGTATCCACACACCACGGCAACGCTCTTGACGGACGCGGCTGATCGATAGAGTACGGCGATGGAGCTCAGCAACTTCTTCTGAACCGGCCCGTTGCCCTTCAACGCGGCTCGTCCCGTGTCACCGCCGACAGCCGGCGGCGTCTCCGGGTAGCCGGTAGTCGCGCGGCGTGACGACGGCGACTGGACCGGCGCGTTCTCCCGTTCGAGAGCCGTGAGTCCGGCTCTCGGACGCTGTCGTACCGTTCGCCGATCGAACCAAGTCAGAGAGACAGATGTCACGAGACTCACGACAGCACGCAACGATAGAACGGACGACGAACGCGCGGACGGGGGCAGGCGGCGCCGTCGTCGCCGCACGGGCCGCGGAACCGCCGGTCGAAACCGCGGAGATCCGGGCGCTCGCCGACGCCGCCGGCTACGAGGTGCGCGGCGAGGTGACGCAGGTCCGCGCCGAGGACCCGGGGACGTACTTCGGCGCCGGCAAGGTCGACGAACTCGCCGACCGCGTCGCGGAGACGGAGGCCTCGCTCGTCGCCGTCGACGGCGAGCTGACGCCCAGACAGACGACCGAGCTCCGGGCGGCGCTCCCGGAGGGTACCGAGGTGTTCGACCGCTACCGGCTCGTGCTCGCCATCTTCGCCGACCAGGCGACGACGCGGCGGGCGCAGCTCCAGGTCGAACTCGCCCGGCTGCGGTACGACCTGCCGCGACTGAAGGAGCGCTCGGACGTCGGCGGGCTGAACAAGCGAGTCGAGAAGGGGACGCCGATCGACGGCGTGAAAAATCGGATCGCGGACCTCGAACGAAAGCTGGCGGACCTGCCCAGCCCCGCCGAACAGCACCGCGCCGAGCGCCGCGAGCAGGGGTTCGACCTCGTCACGTTCGCCGGGTACACCAACGCCGGCAAGTCGACGCTGCTGCACCGGCTCGCCGACGACCTGGAACTGGACGGGCCGGACGAGAGCCCCGGGAAAACCGACCCCGAGCGGGGGACAGCGGCGAACCACCCCGACGCCGCGACGGAGACGGCGACCGTCGCGGACCGGCTGTTCGAGACGCTGGAGACGACGACGCGGCGGGCGACCGTCGACGGCCGGCCGGTGCTGTGTACCGACACGGTCGGGTTCGTCGCGGACCTGCCTCACTGGCTGGTCGAGTCCTTCAGCGAGACGCTGTCGGACGCCGCGGCGGCCGACGCCGTGGTGCTGGTCGCCGACGCGAGCGACCCGCCGGCCGAACTCCGCGAGAAGGTGCAGGTCGCCCTCGACGTGTTCGACGCGCAGGGCGTCGACGAGTCGGCGGTCGTCACCGCGCTGAACAAGGTCGACCTGCTGGACGACGACGCCGTCGCCGAGCGCCGGGACGCGGTCGACGGGCTGGCACCGAACCCCGTCCCGATCAGCGTCCGTGAGGGACGCAACCTCGACCGCCTGCTCGCAGCCGTCGCGGAGCGGTTGCCGACCGAGCGCGCCGAACTGACGTTGCCCAACTGCGACGAGGCGATGCGGCTCGTCTCGCGGGCGTACGACCGCGCGGCCGTCGAATCGGTCGAGTACGAGGGCGAGACGGTAGATATCGTCGTCCGCGGCCGACCGTCGGTCGTCGAACGGCTCCGGGCGGACGCCGAGGCGGCGTCGCCCTGACGTGAGCCGCTCGTCGGAACCGGATCGCTCGCCGGTCGTGACACAGAGAATTTATAACCTGAGCGGAACCACTCCGGATCGACTATGGGAATCCTATCGAGCATGGGAATCGGTTCGGCGGACGTGGACCTGGTGCTGGAATCGGAGCGCGTCACCGCCGGCGAGTCGCTCGACGGCACCGTCGAGGTCGACGGCGGGAACGAGGCGCAGACCGTCGACGAGATCTACGGCGCGCTCCGGACGGCCTACCGGACGGACGAGGGGTCGTACACCACGACGATCACGGAGTTCACGCTGACGGAGGGGTTCACCGTCGGCGCCGGCGAGTCGCTGACCTACGACGTGGCCATCGACGTCCCCGCTCACACGCCGACGACGGTGTTCGGGCCGACCGAGGTGTGGATCGACACGGGCCTCGACATCGACTGGGCGGCCGACCCGGACGACAAGGACCACATCAGCGTCGAACCGCCGGAGACGCTCCGGACGTTCCACGACGCCGTCGGCGGGCTCGGGTTCGACCTCCGGACGGCGACGACGGTGACCTCCACGGGGACGCAGTTCGCCCGCGAGCGCGAGTTCGTCCAGGAGTTCGAGTACGAACCCGTCGCCGAGGCGTACCGCGACGACCTCGACGAACTGGAAGTCGTCGTCGACGCCGGCGGCGACCGCCTCGACGTCGAACTGGAGATCGACGCGACCGACACGCTCCTCAGCGAACGCGAGACCGTCACGCGGCTGACGGTCGACGAGGCCGACGAGGACGCACTCCGGGAGCGCCTCCGCGAAGAGATCGAGAGCAGCTCGTAGCTCGGTCGATCGAGAGCGCCGATCCGAGTCGGTCACGTCGAGTAGCCGGTCGGTGAGCGCCGGGCGGCGACGACACCGAGAAAACGGAACGGACGGGTCCGCTACTGCGAACGCAGGCGCCGTTCAGGAAGACGGGACCGTGAGGTGCCAGCCGGGGTCGCGGCCCGTGCGGTCGATGCGGTCGGCTCGACACGCCGGGCAGTAGTCGGGTTCGACGGATTCGCTCCGCGGGACGTATACCGCGCCGCCGCACTCCACGCACGCGTCGTCGACGACGGTCGTGCAGTCGACGCAGAGGTTGAAGTCGTCGACTGTGAGGTCGCGCAGGGGTTCGAGTTGTTTGTCCAGAGTGTACTCGTCGATTACCGCCTGACAGTTTTGGCACGGTTGCATAGCGATACACAGCACCCCATGCGACACCGACACATAGTCCTACCGGCGCGGGCAACCGAGGAGAACCGGCGGACGGCCGCTCCCCGAGAGGCCAACGCTCATGCGACTGGCGACGAGACGACGGGTATGAACGGGCGACGGGCCGCGGCGGTCGTCGCGGTCGCGGTGCTGGCTGTCCTGAGCGGCTGCGCCGGATTCAGCGTGGACGTGGACGAGCGCACGAGCGGCGGCCCGACCGCGTCGGCGCCCGACGCGACGAACGGGACGACGGCCACGGTCGTCGAGGTCGTCGACGGCGATACGATCGACGTGCGCTACGCGAACGGGTCGACCGACACCGTGCGACTGCTGGGCGTCGACACGCCGGAGGTCCACGCCGACAACGACCCCTCGGAGTACGAGGGCGTGCCGGACACCGAGGCCGGCGCCGCGTGTCTGGAGGCCGCGGGCGAGAACGCCAGCGCGTTCGCCCGCGAGTGGCTGGCCGGCGCGCGGGTGACGCTCGTCACCGACCCGGCGGCCGACCGGCGCGACCGCTACGACAGACTGCTGGCGTACGTCCACGTCGCGCCCGCGGGCGAGGAGACGCCCGCGAACGAGACGGCGACGGCCGACGGCGTCGACTTCAACGAGCGGCTGGTGGCGACGGGCCGCGCTCGCGTCTACGACAGCACGTTCGCCCGCTCGGACGGCTATTACGCGGCCGAGTCCGAAGCGCAGGCGGCCGGACGCGGCCTCTGGCGCTGCCGGACCCCCGGCACGGACGGCGCGGACGGAACGGACGGAAGCGGGTCAGAGTGGACCGACGGAGGGCTCTCGATGTCGGACGCGCCCCTCGCGAGGTCCGACAGCGGCCTCACCGTCGAGCGGATCGAGGCCGACGCCGCGGGCAACGACCACGAGAACCCGAACGGCGAGTACGTCGTCTTCGGCAACGACGGCGACGCCTCGCTCGCCCTTGGCGGCTGGGTCGTGCGGGACGAGGGTGGCCACAGCTACGCCTTCCCCGGCGGCTTCGCGCTCGGCCCCGGCGAGACGGTCACCCTCCGGACCGGTACGGGCGCGGACACCGGTGACACGCTCTACTGGGGAAGCGACTCGGCCGTATGGAACAACGGCGGCGACGCCGTGGTCGTCGAGCGCGACGGCGAGGTAGTCCTGCGGTACGCCTACGGCTGACCGGGGGTCGACCGATCCCGTTCGGTGACCGGCAGCCCCAACTGACTGGCGACCGATCGGTGGCTATGGATCTCCCACCGGTCGGTCTCGGGACGATGGGCGTCGCCGACGCCGGAACGATCGAGCGGGCCATCGACGTCGGCTATCGACACCTCGACACCGCGCAGATCTACGACAACGAGTCGGTGGTCGGCGAGGGCGTCGCCGCGAGCGACGTCGCGCGCGAGGAGCTGACCGTCGCGGCGAAGCTCTGGGTCGACTCGCTGGCCGCCGAGGACGTGCGACCGGGGACCGAAGCCAGCCTGGAGCGGCTGGGCCTCGACGCGGTCGACCTGCTGTACGTCCACCGGCCCCGCGGCGACTACGACCCGGAGGCGACGCTGCCGGCGCTCGACGCGGTGCGCGAGGCGGGACTGGCCAGACACGTCGGCCTCTCGAACTTCGAACCGGCCCAGCTCGACCGGGCGCGCGAGGTGCTCGACTCGCCCGTCGCCGCCCACCAGGTCGAGTTCCACCCCTACTACGGCGACCGCGAGTTGCTCGCCGACGCGCAGACCCACGATTACCCGCTGGTGGCCTACTCGCCGCTGATCGGCGGCGACGCCTTCGACGACCCCGTACTGACGGACGTGGCGGAGAAACACGACACCTCCCCGGCGGCGGTCAGCATCGCGTGGGCGCTCTCGCACGACAACGTCGTGACGATCCCGAAGGCCTCCTCGCCGGCGCACCTCGAAGCCAACTACGCGGCGCGGCGGCTGACGCTCGATCCCGAGGACATCGAGCGCATCGACGCCATCGACCGCGAGCGGGAGCTGTTTCCGGAGTGATCGCCCGGTCGGATCGCGCCCGAGAGCACCGGCGCGAGCCGAGACCGTGACCCGGCCGAGCCGCGGTCCCGGAGGCGGACGAAGCTGGTAACTACGCGCCTCTCATCCGCAGCTATCTCTCTAGCAGGTCCGGCGTAGGCGGGTCGAATCCCGCACGTATTGTCAACCAAGAATCGTGTCCCTTATACGAGGTAAGAGTCTCCTATTGGCAACGAAAGAACCGGGACTGCGGCCCCGAGACGCCCAATCACACCATGATATCACTCACACATCCTCGAGCGGATCGGACGGGAATCGAGCGGCGCAGCGGTCGCGGTGACGGCCGGGGAACGGGCGGGGTGAGTCGCGAGCGATGAGCCTGGAGCCGCGAGCCGAGAGCGAACGACAGCCGGTGATCGACCTGGAGAGCGCCGTCGAGGCGCTGCGGGAGAGCCCCGAATTCCGTGGGCCGATCGAGCCGATGGACGGCCACGACCACGCGAACGACCACTTCGCGCTCGTCTACGAGGGCGAGGAGGAGCAGTACGCGGCCGCCGTCCCGTTCCTCCGGCAGGGCCTCGAACGGGGCGAGAAGTGCATGTACGTCGCCGACGAGCACTCGCTCGAGACGATCGAAGCGGCGATGCGCGAGCGCGGTATCGACGTCGACGCCGCGGTCGCCTCCGGCGCGCTGGTCTTCGAGACCGTCCAGAACACGTACCTCGAGGGCGGTTCGTTCGACGCCGACTCGATGGAGGCGCTCTACGAGGACGCCATCCGCGCGGCGACCGCGGAGCACGAGGGGCTGCGGGTGGTCGCAGAGACGGACTGGATCCTCGAAGGCGACGTGTCCATCGAGGAGTTCATGGCCTACGAGAGCAGGATGAACGACGCCTTCGCGGGCGCGCCCGCCATCGCACTGTGTCAGTACGACCTCGACGCGTTCCCCCCGGAGGCGCTCGTCGACGTCATCCGCGTCCACCCGCACCTCATCTACGACACCACCGTCTGTCACAACTTCTACTACACGCCGCCGGAAGAGTTCTTCGGGCCGGAACAGCCCGCACGCGAGGTCGACCGGATGATGGAGACGCTCCGCGAGCGGACCCAGGCCAAGGCGTCGCTCCAGGAGCGGACCGAGACGCTCCGCGCGCAACACGAGATCATCTCCCGGGCCGACCTCACGTTCGAGGAGAAGCTCCATCGGTTCCTCGAGCTCGGTCGGGAGCGGTTCGACCTCGACATCGGGTTCCTCGCGCACGTCTCCGGCGAGCGGTTCGAGATCGTCGACGCGGTCGGCTCCCACGAGCTGATCCAGCGGGGCGAGGAGGCCGACCTCTCCGGGACGTACTGCAGAGAGGTCGTCGAGAACAGGGACCTCGTCAGCGTCGACCACGCGAGCGAACAGGGGTGGGTGGACCGCGAGGCCTACCGGACCTACGGCCTCGACAGCTACATCGGCGCGCCCGTCGTCGTCGGCGGCGAGCAGTACGGCACGCTCTGTTTCGCCTCCCGCGAGGCGCGCGCCGACCCCTTCTCGGCGGCCGAGCGGACGTTCCTCGAACTGACCGGGCAGTGGGTGAGCTACGAGCTCGAACGCGAGCACAGGCAGACACAGCTCAGCGCGCTCAACGAGATGAGCCGCGACCTGATGGACGCCGAGACCTTCGAGGATATCAGGCGCTCGACGGTCGAACACGCCGAGGGGACGCTCGGGCTGCCGCTGACGGCGCTGGTCCGGTACGACAGGGAGACCGGACGGCTCTCGACGGCCAGCCAGACCGAGCGCGCGGCGGACGAACTCCCCACGGCGGCGCTGAGCTCGACGCCGTCGGGCCCGCTCTGGGAGGCGTTCACCGCGGGCGAGGAGCGGATCGTCGGCGACGTCGCCGGGATGTCGGGCGCGGGAGACGACATCACCGAACTCGCGGCGATCCCCCTCGGCCCCCACGGCCTGTTCGTCACCGCGACCGAGTCGCCCGGCGGGTTCTGCGACGCCGAACTCGAGTTCGTCCAGACGACCGCCGCGACCGTCGAGACGGCGTGCGGTCGCGCCGACCGCGAGCGGTTGCTCCAGGAGCGCGAGGAGACGCTGGAGGACCAGAACGAGTCGCTCTCGCGGCTCAACCGCATCAACGACACCATCAGGAACATCGGGAAAGCGCTCGTCCAGGCGTCCTCGCGCGAGGAGATCGAGACGGTCGTCTGTGACCAGCTGGCCGACGTCGGGCCGTACGAACTGGCCTGGGTCGGCGAACACGACACCGTCACCGACGAGATCACCCCGCGAGAGTGGGCCGGCGCCGAGAAGGGGTACCTCGACGCGGTGACGGTCACTGCCGACGAGCGCACCACCGGCCGCGGCCCCTCGGGGAAGGCCGTCGAGACCCACGAGCCGCAGGTCGTGAACAACGTCATCGACGACCCGACGTTCGAGCCGTGGCGCGAGGCGGCGCTCAACCGCGGCTACCACGCGTCCATCGCGCTGCCCCTCGTCTACGGCAACGTGCTCTACGGCGTCCTCAACGTCTACGCGAACCAGCCCGGCGTGTTCGACGACCTCGAACGCTCGGTGCTCGCGGAGCTCGGCGACACCATCGCCTACGCCATCAACGCCGTCGAGAGCAAGAAGGCGCTCGTCAGCGACGAGGTGACCGAACTGGAGTTCCGCGTCGAGGACGAGCGCCTGGAGATCGTCGGACTCGCGCGCGAGACCGGCTGCGACCTCTCCCTGGAAGGGGTCGTCCCGTCGACCGACGGGCGACTCCGGGTGTTCATGTCGGCCCGCGGCGTGGCAGCCGACGAACTCCGGGCGTTCGCCCCCGACCTGGCGGCGACCGAGGTGTCGGTCGTCTCGGAGTACGACGACGACGGCGTCCCGATATGTCTCTTCGAGGCCGCGCTGTCGGAGGAGAGCCTCTGCGAGACCGTCCGGCGCCACGGCGGTCGCCCCCGGACCGTGGCCGTCGAAGACGGCGCCGCGACGGTCGTGGTCGAGGTCGCCGCCGACGCCGACGTCAGGGAGTTCGTCGAGATGTTCGTCGACAACTATCCCGACTCCGAACTTGTCGCCCAGCGAAGCGACGAGCGCCCGCGCCAGACCCCGACCGAGTTCCGCATGACGCTCACGGACGAGCTGACCGACCGCCAGCTGGAGGTGTTACAGACGGCGTACTTCGGCGGCTACTTCGACAAACCGCGCGGACAGACCGGGAGCGAGATCGCCGCGTCGATGGACATCTCCCAGCCGACGTTCAACACGCACGTCCGCGCCGCCCAGCGCAAGCTCTGCCGGCAGCTCTTCGAGGCCGCCATGGCCGACGACTGAGTGCGACAGTCGGGGAGACGACCGGTTTCCCCGTCATGGCGGGAAGCGTCGCAGCGAGGAGGTGACCGAGAGAAACGGCCGAGCGTCGCGTCAGGGAGAGGCGTCAGTTCGCCGGACGAAGCGAGCGCGCGTCAGGCGGAGTCGTCCCAGGCGGCCAGGCAGTGTTCGTCGCAGAACGAGAGAACCAGTATCGCGCCGTCGGCTCCGACGTAGGTCGTCGCGGGGTACCAGTCAGTGCCCGCCAGCGGCTCGCCGCAGCGACCGCAAACCTCGAACGCGTCGCGGTCGGCGGACGACGCCATCTACTCGCTGAGTAGCACTCGACCGTTCCCGGATACTTCGACGTCGTACCCGTAGTAGGAGAACGCGACGGTCGCCGACTCCCCGTCATCGCAGGCCCGATAGAACGAGTTCAGGGCGTCGGGGTCGACGGCGTCGTAGAGGGGGACGGAGAGATCGAGGACGCCCACGCCGGCGCGTTCCGCCACCGCGTCGAGGACCGCTTCGGCCGCCGACTGGTCGTCGTCGATCTCGTACGTGGCTTCCGTTTCGATGGGTGACTGTTTCATCTACTTCTACCGATGCGGTATTCCCCCTAATGGCTTCTACCTCGATGTAAAGCGTCGCCTCGATCGGGGGGCTATCAGTCTAGAGGGGCGGCGGATCTCGGGGACGGCGACGCCGGCGACCCCCGGTGGGGAGCGCGCCGGCACAAGACCAATAGTGCTTCCCTTCGACCCGTCAACACGAATGGCCCTCTCCGACGTGTTTCTCGCGCCGATCGGGTTAGCGGCCGCCCTGGTCGCGATCCCCATCGTCGTCCTGTATCTCATCCGGCCGGACCCCGACCGGGTGGAACTCCCCACCCTCCGGTTCCTCGCCGACGAACAGCGCCAGCGGGCGACGACCCCGCTGTTCGAACGGATCTCGCGGAGCCTCCTCCTGCTCATCCAGATCCTCGCGGTCCTGCTGCTCGCCGGGTCGCTCGCCGCGCCGTACGTCCCCGTCGAGGAGCGCGCGGTCGTCGAGGAGACGGTGCTCGTCGTCGACACCAGCGCCAGTATGGCGACGACCGCGGACGGGCAGACGCGACTCGACCGCGCGCTCGCCGCCGCCGACGAGGAGGTGACGACGCGGACCTCGGTCGTCACCACGAGCGGCGGCGGCCAGGTCGTCCTCCGGCGCGGCCCGCCGAGCGCCGCCCGCGAGACGCTCCGGGGGCTCGAACCGACGGCCGCGCCGGGAGACCTCCGCGGCGCCATCGCGCAGGCGCGAGCGCTCGCCGACGAGGGGGTCCGCGTCGTCGTCCTCAGCGACTTCGCCGGCGACGAGTGGCGCGACGCGGTGACCTCCCTGCGCGCCCGCGGCCTCAGCGTCACGCTCCGGCAGTTCGACGGCGGCGGCGAGGGCAACGTCGGCTTCGTCGACCGCCGGTTCAGCCAGTCCGAGGTGACGCTGTCGGTGAAGAACTTCGGCAGCGAGCCGGTCACGCGGACGGTCCGCCTCGGCGACCGGGCCGAGGAGGTCGACCTCGCGGCCGGCGACGTGGGGACGGTGACGTTCCCCGTCCCGGCAGGCACCTCCGAGGCGCGCCTCTCGCCGGGCGACGGCTTCGCGACTGACGACGTCGTCCCCGTCGCCGCGCCCGAGGACCCGACCGTCGACGTGCTCGTCCTGACGAACGACCGGAACCGCTACCTGACGACGGCGCTGTCCCTGCTCGAACAGGTCGATCTGACCGTCCAGAACCCGCCGACCACAGTCAAGAACCAGTACGACGTGATCGTCTACAGTAACGTCGACGCGGACTCGCTGCTCCCCGGGAACGTCGAGGCCGGGCGGACGGTCCTCGCCGAGGGCGGCGGCGTCGCCGTCCAGGCCCAGAAGGAACTGCCGGACCGACTGAGCGACCTCCTCCTGCTCGACCCCGACGGGGGCACGGGCACGTCGCCGACCATCCGCTCGACGGCCGAGACGGAGCTGACGGAGGGCATCGACTTCCAGCCGCCCGACGAGTACCTGACCGGGTCGCTGCGCTCGGGGGAGGCGCTGGTCGAACTGCGCGACGGCACGCCGCTGCTCGCGACCGACCGGCGCGACGCCGGCCGCCTCCTCTACTACGGCTACATGGAGGAGCGGTCGAGTTTCAAGTACAACTACCAGTACCCGGTGTTCTGGAAGCGCGCCGTCTTCCACCTCGCCGGGCGCGAGCCGCTCGCGGCGCTCAACCACAAGACGGGCGACACCGTGCGGTTCGGCGTCGACCGGGTCGAGGGGCCCTCCGGGCGGCTCGCCGGACCGGCCGTCACGCTCCGCGAGGTGGGCCTCTACCGCACCGAGGGCGGCGTCCGGAGCGCGGCGCTGCTCGACGAGCGCGAGTCGGCCGTCGACGTCGAACCGCTGAGCGAGCGGTCGGGAGCGACGGGCAACGTCACCCGCGAGGAGACCCGGACCGTCCCCCAGCGCATCACCGAGTTCGCCGCGCTCGCGGCCCTGCTCGTGGCCGTGCTGGAGATCGGGTACCTGCGCCGGCGGGGTGAGCTCTGATGGAGGTCTCGTACTCGTTCGACGGGCTGACCGTCGGCGTCGAACACCTCTGGCCGGTCGCGGCGCTGCCCGTCGCGGTGGCGCTGCTGGCGTACCTGATCTTCCGCGGCGAGGCGGGCGCGCGCTCGGCGTCGACGCGGAGCCGCCGGCTGCTGTTCGCCAGCCGCGTGCTCGTCGTCGCCCTCCTCGTCGTCGGCGCGATGGGACCGTACACCGTCCAGACGCGAGAGACGCCCGGCGAACCCCGCGTGACGCTGCTGTCCGACGAGTCGGCGAGCATGGGCGTGTTCCCCAACGCGACGGACGGCCTCGTCGACGGCATCGAGAGCGCCGGCGTCCCCGTCACGACGGCGACCATCGCCAGCGGGAGCGACTCGCGGATCGGCGACGGCATCGCCGCCAACCTCCGGGAGAACGGCACCGTGGTCGTCGTCTCGGACGGGCAGGTCACCGGCGGGCGGAGCCTCGCGGCCGCCGCCGAGGACGCCCAGCGGCTCAACGCGACCGTGAGCGCGGTCGAACTCTCGCCGGAGCGGACCGAGCGCGCCGTCTCGGTCGACGGCCCCTCGACCGCCAGCGTCGGCCTCTCGACGGAGTTCGTCGTCTCGCTGTCCGGCGTCGAGGCCGACGACGCGGCGTCGGTCACCGTCGAGATCGACGGCGAGACGGTCCGCGAGGAGTCGCTCGCCGGGGGCGAGTCCATCTCGGTCGAGCACACCTTCGAGTCGGTCGGCGACCACCGGGTGACGGCGACGGTGCAGGGCGAGGACGTCTACCAGCGCAACGACGTGTACTACCACGACGTGCGCGTGGTGGAGAAGCCCAACCTGCTGTACGTCTCCGGCGGCGACTACCGGCTGCAGAGTTACCTGGGGTCGCTGTACAACGTGACCAACGCGACGGCCGTCCCCCCGGACCTGGACGACTACGCCGCGGTGGTGGTCCAGGACACCCCCGCCTCGCAGTTAGGCAACGTCAGCGCGCTCCAGGAGCACGTCATCGACGGCGGCGGGCTCGTGACCGTCGGCGGCGACAACGCCTTCCAGCAGGGCGACTACGGCGAGTCCGCCATCGCCTCCATGCTCCCGGTCCGGATGGGCAACGCCACCGGCGGCCGGACGAACATCGTATTACTGGTGGACATCTCCGGGAGCGCCGAGGAGGGCCTGGCGATCCAGAAGGGCATCGCGCTCGACGTGCTGGACCAGCTCGGCGACCGCAATCAGGTGGGCGTCGTCGCCTTCGGCGGCCAGGCCTACCGGATCGCCGACCGCCAGCAGCTCGGCGACGCGCGCGAGGCGATCGCCGAGCGGATCCGCCGCCTGGAGACCACCCGCGGCGGAACCGACATCGCCAACGGCCTGCTCGGCGCCCGCGACATGCTCGGGAACAACCCCGGGACGGTCATCCTCCTGAGCGACGGCGTCGACGACCCGGACCGCCCCGCCGCGGTCGCCAATCAGCTCGGCCGCGAGGGCGTCCGCGTGATCACCGTCGGCGCGGGCGAGCGCGTCAACGCGGGCAACCTCCGGCGCATCGCCCAGGAGTCCGGCGGGTCGTACTTCGGCGCCAACGAGACGAGCCGGCTCCGGCTGCTGTTCGGCGGCTCCTCCCGGCAGTACCGCGGGCAGAACCTCACCATCGTGAAACAGAACACGTTCATCACCTCGGGCGTGACGCTGACCGCCAACCCCTCGAAGGCCAACGAGGTGTCGGTCAAGGCCGGTGCGGACTACCAAGTCGCGACCGCCGACGGGACGCCGGCCATCGCCTCCTGGCGGTTCGGCCTCGGTCGCGTCGTCTCGATCACCGCCTACGGCGAGGACGGCGGCCTCGACGGCCTGCTCGACCAGCCGGACTCGCTCGTCGTCACGAAGTCCGTCAACTACGCCATCGGCGACCCCGGCCGCAACCGGGAGGGCGTGACCGACGTGAGCGACGCCCGCGTCGGCAGCCCGGCCACGCTCACCTACCGCGGCGACGAGCGGCCCTCGGTCGAGAACGTCAGTTTCCGCCAGATATCCGAGGGGACCTACCGCGGGGAGTTCACCCCGCGCGAGACGGGGTACCGGAGCGTCCTCGACGCGACCTACGCCGTGAACTACCCGCTGGAGTACGCCCGGCTCGGCGTCGAGCCGCGACTGGAGCGGCTGGTCGACGCGACCGGCGGCCGCGAGTTCGGCCCGGACGAGGGCGCCGAGATCGCGCGGCTCGCCAAGGAACAGTCCACGCGGGTCCGGACCGTGCGCGACGCGTGGGGGTGGCTCGCGCTGCTGGGGGCGTTCGTCGTCTTCTCAACTGAAGTGATCCTCCGGCGAGTTCAAGTGTACCGCGGTCGGACATCACTCACGAGTGGTTTGCCATGAGCGCAGTCGGGCGTAACATCAGCCTGGGGCTGGTCGCCCTCGTCCTCCTGACGGTCGCCGGCGTGGCCGGAGCGACGGTGTTCTATCAGGACTCGGCCCAGCAGCTCAGGAACCAGAACGACGCCCTCCGATCCGAGAACGCCCAGCTCGCCGAACAGCTCAACGCGACCCGGAGCCAGCTCGCCCAGACCCGCCAGAAGCTCAACGAGACCCGCGCCCGGCTGGACACGCGGACCCAGGACGTCGACCAGGTCGCCGCGGAACTCAACCGCACGAAGCGGCAGCTGAACTCGACGCAGGCCGAGCTGGCCCGCACGCGGCAGCAGCTGCGAAACGCCCGCGAGAACATCACTCGGCTCGAGAACCGCGTCGAGGAACTCAAAGAGCAGCGCGACGAACTCCGGGAGCAGGTGTCGTCCCTGCGGAACCGCCGGGACGAACTCGAAACGACCGTCTCGGACCTCCGGTCACGGGTCGATACCCTCGAATCCGACCTGTCGGACGCCCAGTCCCGGATCGAGGAGGTCGAGTCGAAACTGGCCGATCGCAACGCCCGCATCGACCGGCTCGAATCGAACGTCACGCAGCTGCGAAACGAGCTCGACCAGAAGGACTCCCGCGTCAACGAACTGCAGACACAGGTCGAGGAACTGGAGTCGGAAGTCGATACCCTCCAGTCGCGGGTCGCCGAACGTGACAGCCGTATCGACACGCTCGAAGACGACCTCGGCACGCTCTGTTCACAGCCGGAGAACCAGAACAAGACGACCTGTGAGGACTACTGATGACCGACGGTCCGGACCACCCCTCCGACGGTGGCGGGAGCGACGTACCCTCCGATGGTAACGGGAGCGACGTACCCTCCGACGGGGGCGACGAGACCCGCGAACAGATGGCCGCGGCGATCGACGAGATCCGTCGCGAGGGCTGGAAGGCCGCAATCGTCACCGGCGTCGTCGACGCGACGGCGGTCTTCCTCGCTGCGAACCTGGCGCTCGCCGTCCTCGAACCGGCGCGGCTGCCGGACAGGCTCGCGCTGCCGGCGAGCGTGACCGAGCCGGTCGGTAGCGCGCTCGGGCGAGACCTCGGGAGCCTCGCGGTGCCGGGGTCGGCGACGGTGGCGGCGACTCTCGGCTTCGCCGTGTTCGCCCTCGTCGTCTGGCTGCGCGTCCGGAAGCCGCTGGTCGAGCAGTTCGAGGCGGTCAATCCCGTCGTCGCGGAGAAGCTCAGGACGGCCCGCGACGCCGTCGAGGCCGACGCCGACTCGCGGATGGCCCGCCGGCTCTACGCGGAGGTGCTCGGGGACCTGCGCGAGAGCTCATCGCTCGAACTGGTGAACGTCGGGCGGCTCGGCGCCGTCGCCGTCGTCATCGCCGCCCTGAGTCTCGCGACAATCCAGGTCGCCGTCATCGACGTCGCCTTGCTGGACCGGCCGCAGCCGACCGACGACGGCGCTCCCGACGAGAGCCAGAACTACACCGGGCTGCTGGACGGCGAGCGCGTCCTCGGCGACCGCGAGGAGGTCTCCGCGGGCGACAACAACCAGACCGCCGAGATCGAGTCGAACGGGGGCGGCCGCGACGTCGACGAGGAGCGCACGTTCCCGGACCGCCAGCGAAGCGGCGGGAACAGCGCCAGCGGAGGCGACGGCGTCGACAGCCAGCAGGCCGAGTTCGCGTCCCCCGACCAGGTCGAGGACGCCGAACTCGTCCGGGAGTACAACCGGCGGATCCGCGACCAGGACCAGGGGGAATCGAGCGGCGACGGATCGGACGAGGAGTCGAACGACGACGCGAGTGGCGAGGATTCGGGGTAACGGTTCGAGACGACCCTTTCGATACCCATGCAAGACGAACCCACAATCGACGACGACGTGGAGGCCCTACAGGACAAAGTAGCGACCGCCCGCGAGGAGGTCGGCAAGCGCATCGTCGGCCAGCGCGACGTGCTCGAACAGCTGTTCGTGTGCGTCCTCGCCGACGGCAACGCCCTGCTGGAATCGAACCCCGGACTCGGCAAGACCACGATGGTCCGGACCGTCGCGGAGGTGACCGATCTCTCCTTCTCGCGCGTCCAGAACACCCCCGATCTCATGCCCTCGGACATCACCGGCACGGAGATCATCCGCGAGACCGAGGACGGCCGCGAGTTCGTCTTCGAGAAGGGACCGATCTTCGCGAACGTCGTGCTCGCCGACGAGATCAACCGCGCGACGCCGAAGACCCAGGCCGCGCTGCTGGAAGCCATGCAGGAGCGGCAGGTCACCGCCGGCGGCGAGACGTACGACCTGCCCGAGCCCTTCTTCGTCCTCGCGACGCAGAACCCGATCGACCAGGGCGGCACCTACGCCCTCCCGGAAGCCCAGACCGACCGCTTCATGCTCAAGCTCGTCGTCGACTACCCCGAGGCCGAGGAGGAGCGCGACATCGTCGACCTGTACACCAGCGGCAGCCGGCGGGTCCCCGTCGAGCAGGTGCTGACCCGCGACGAGATCCGCGAGGCCCAGGATCTGGTCCGGGAGATCCCCGTCGCCGAGGACCTGCGCGACCGCGCCATCGAACTCGTCCGCGCGACCCGCGAGACCGAGGAGATCGAGTTCGGCGCGAGCCCGCGCGCGAGCATGGCCCTCGTCGTCGCCTCGAAGGCCCGCGCGTTCCTCCGGGGGCGCAACCACGTCTCCGAGGACGACCTCGAAGCGCTGGCGGCACCCGTCCTCCGCCACCGCATCATCCTCGACTTCCGCGCCGAGCGCGACGGACAGACCCCCGACGACGTCATCGAGTCGCTCCTCTGAACCGTGACGATACGCCCCGACTTCCTCGACGAGCTCGACCGCTTCGACGCGGCGCTGGACCGCGAGACCGCCGCCCTCCGCCAGGGCGAGCAGGAGTCACCGCGCGTCGGCGAGGGGCTGACCTTCAGCGACTACCGCCGCTACTCCCCCGGCGACGACACCCGGCTCGTCGACTGGAAGCTGTTCGCCCGCACCGAGGAGTACTACATCAAGCAGTTCGAGGAGGAGCGCAACCTGACCGTCCACACTCTCCTCGACGCCAGCGCCTCGATGGACTACGGCGAGGGCGACGCTCACAAGTTCGAGTACGCCGCCAAGATCGGGCTGGGCTTTTGCTACCTCACCGCCGAGGAGCACAACGACTTCCGGTTCTCGACGATGGGCGAGCGCGTCGACCGGCTGGACACCGGACGGTCGAACCGCGGCGAGGTGCTGGCGCTCATCGACCAGATCAACGAACTGGACCCCGAGGGGCAGGTCGACTTCGAGACGGTCCTGTCGGCCTACGCCGACCAGATCCGGTCGCGCTCGCTCGTCGTCGTCGTGACCGACTGCCTCGCCGAACCCGAGGAGATAGAATCCGGGATCTCGGCGCTGGCGCGCAACGACGTGGACGTGTTGCTCGTCCGGGTCGTCGCGCCGGACGAGCGCGACCCGGACGTAGTCGGCGACGCGTTGTTCGCGGATCCCGAGACCGACACCACCCGACGGTCGTACTTCAGCCAGTCCCTGGTCGAGACGTATCAGTCCCGGCTCGACGCCCACGTCGACGAAGTGAAAAGTCGGGTTACCGCGCTCGGGGCCGACCACGTGCTGATCGATACCGGGGACGAGTATTTCGACTCGTTCGCCAGCGTGTGGTTGGGGTGACCACGCCCTGGGAAACGCAACGCGCCAGTTCGACCGTCGGAGTCGACGGACCCGAACTGAGGCGGAGTTTCTCGTCCGTCGAGTTCGACGGGTCAGCCCCGACCGCCCCAGAGAAACCGCGGATCGCGTTCTCGTGATCGGGTGCTCGAGGGACACCGCGCCCACGACGAACCCCGGAATCCGCTACTCGAACTCGCGGATCGCGGCGTAGAGTTCGTCGATTTTGGCGTTCCCGTGGTAGGTCACTTCGAGGTTCCGAGTGTCGTAGTCCAGGACGCCCGCATCCGCCAGTTTCGGCAAGTGGATGTGGAACATAGTAGACGCGATGGTGTCGTGGCCCGGACGCTTCCCCGTCACGTTCGCTTCGGCGTCGATTATCTCCGTTATCAGTTCGTCCACCGGGGCGTGATCGGTGTCGGAGTCGTGGAAGAACCGTAGTATCTCTCGACGCTGGTGATTCGATAGCACCTCGAGGCACGCGTCCAGAGAGAGGTCGTCGGTCGAGTGACGGTGATTGTCAAGTGGCATTCATCGACCCGTACTACGTAGTGGCGCGAAGTACATAATCATCCATTATCAACGTCCTAACAGACCACAGCCCGGCCAAGAGGCCGAAACGATGCTGGACGAAGAGTCACGACGAGCGCCCGCTGGCAGGTCGCTCGCGGTTCTTTCCGTTCGATCTCTCCGGATCGAACGACCCCCTACATTCATTAGAACGGTCCGAACATACCGTCACCAGAATGGCGCGGGACGAGCGAGAGAGTGAGGCAGACGAGGCCGACAGCGACGATCACGGACTGTTGTACAACGCCGCGAGATACGTCGTTGAGACGGGCGAACTGATCGCGAGTCTGTTTTGATCAGTCTCCTCTCGGCGACGAGCGAATTCGTCGTAGTCCGGGCCGTCGTGGTACCGTCGAATCACGCCGGGCGTAACTGCGGTTCCCTTCGCCGCGGTCTCGGCGTCGAAGCCGGGATTCCGTCGCCATCGTCGCTCGAAACCGGAAAGAGGTGATAAAAAGATGCCAGCCCGGCCAGGAGTGCAAGTGAAAGTAGTGAGATCGCCCTTCGAATTGCAGAGTCAGAAAGCAGTCGGCACACCCGTATTTCAGCGCTCCGGAATCAGTCAACACAGAGGATGAATCGGACGGATACGAACGTAGCCTCTGCAAGCCCGTCACTCATGTCTATCACCGGCCAAGTCTGCCCGTTCCAGGAGGGACAGCGATGCCATCACCCAATGAAAATAGCCTCTTAGATAGGGTAAACGGTTCGCGCAGGTCATTCATGAAGAAAGGCGTGCTCGCGTCGGGCGCGCTCGCCCTCGGTGCCTCGGGGTCGGCGCTCGCTCAGGAGGAGACTGACGACGGTGAAGACGACAGCGGGACCACGCCCACGGACGAGGGCACCACGACCGCCGAGGACGGCGGGGCGTCTGGTGACCTCGACGACGAGTGGCAGGCGCTCACCTTCATCGACAACTACCACTCCAAAGCCTGGTTCACGTTCGTCTCGGGCGTCATCGAGTGGGCGCCCAATTACGGGGACGTCCAAAGCAGTTACTTCTCGGAGTACAATACGTACCAGATTCGATGGCTCAACACCGACGAGGTCGTCCCGCTGTTCGTCGCCGAGGACGCGAACATCGGGGAGTACGACGAGGACCTCGGCTTCATCCCCGACGCCGACGACGACGAGAACCAGCCCCAGCTGTTCGAGATGAACCGCGAGTGGAGACCGTTCGGCGACAGCGACCGGTTGATCACCGTCAGTGCCAGCCCCGTCGTCGAAGAAGTAGAAGACGACGTCCTCGCCGACCAGGATTGGTGGCAACAGACCGGAGACGATAGCACCGCGACATCGACCGAGAGCGGCAATTAAGGGCGAGTAGTCCTTTTTCGGACCGACAACCGGTCGTCGGATCCCATTCCATTCGTACGAATCTGCTCGATACCCAGCTCCACTGAGCAGGTGATTCGTCCTCGATAGCCCGGAAATCGAGCTTGACTGTCGACCTCGCAGATTCGCAGACCGGCTGTCCGTGAACACGAGTGTAAAATACTAGTCTGTGCGAGATACTAGAATTCCGACTACTCTTAAAGAGGCCACATCGAATCGCTTGAGAGGATAGAACTCTTTCACGTGGAGGTCGTCGATTCCCGAATATGTACACGTCAGAACCACCGTCGTGTGCAAATCGTGTCGAGCCTATCTCTCGACGTGCTATCGTTGGGGCTCACATCAAGACGGGTCCCATTAGGAAATCATGGAGATCTTGGATATTTCCTTTTTATGCGGTATCGACGTGAATTTCCTTCACAGTCTGTATGGGCAACCTTCGCCGAGGGTATTACCAGATTTGGCAAACGTACTCAAAACCCTACAATATACAACACGGATATTCGTCGGTGTAGGATATCATATTAATAGGTGTAGTCTTATGCATATGCACATGATTGAGGTACCAGATGGGAAATGTGGATATACATGGCCTGAGGACTACGACATAGGAGATAACCCATTACATCAGAGCTGTTGTTACCGCGATACAGTAAGGAACTTAACTCGGTGTGCGTGGCACGCTGACCCCGAAGAGAGCAATGTAAAGAGTATTGAAACCCTCGCTAAGTCCCGGGCTGACTCCGTGACACGAGATCAGACGTATCAAGTCGGCAAATTGCTTGATGGTGCTAATCTGGCTGGAGTTGAATTGGAGGATTCTATATCATTTCACCAGGTCGCTTTCCGGGATGCCGACCTCACTGACGCCGATCTTCAAGATGCCGACCTCATTGACGCGAACCTTCGAGATGCCGACCTCACTGACGCGAACCTTCGGGATGCCGACCTCACTGACGCGAACCTTCGGGATGCCGACCTCACCGACGCGACCCTCTGGGATGCCACCCTCACCGACGCGAACCTCTGGGGTGCCACCCTCACCTATGGGAGCCTTCTGGATGCCGATCTCACCGACGCAACGCTTGCGTTTGCCGATCTCACTGACGCGTACCTTCAGGATGCCGACCTCACCGACGTAGACCTCCGAGATGCCACCCTCACTGACGCGATCATCCGCAATGCCACTCTCACCGACGCGATCATTCGGGATATCACTCTCACCGACGCGGACCTCCGGGATGCCGACCTCACCGACGCGGATCTTCAATATGCCACTCTCACCGACGCAACGCTCACGTTTACCGACCTCACCGACGCGGATCTTCAGGATGCCACCCTCACCGACGCGGACCTTCGGGATGCTGACCTCACCCACGCGTACCTTCAGGATGCTGACTTCACCCAAGCGGATCTTCAGGATGCCGACCTCACCGACGTGGACCTCCGAGATGCCACTCTCTCCTTCGCGAGTCTTCAGGATGCCGACCTTACTGACGCCGATCTTCAGGATGCTGACCTCAGCGATGCGGACCTTCAGGATGCCGACCTCACCAACGCGGACCTCCGGGGCGCCAATCTCACCTTCGCGAGCCTTCAGGATGCCGACCTCACTGACGCAGATCTTCAGGATGCCGACCTCACCGACGCGGACCTCCGGGATGCCGACCTCACTGACGCGCACCTTCAGGATGCCACGCTCACCCACGCGGACCTCCGGTATGCCACCCTCACCGATGCTGTAGCCCGTAATGGTGATTTTTTCGACGCGAAGCTCGAAAACGCCATCCTGACACGGACAGATCTCCGGGGAACCAGCCTCTATGGTGCCAAACTCTACCAAGCGCAGTTTGCCAACGCGCGCATCAACAGCCAGACAGACTTCGGAACCGTCTGCAGTTATGAGAGTAAGGATCGTCCACCAGAGAGCATGGATACCTCCGACGACACTTCTGTTGACATAGCAGCCATGGAAGGGGCGACCTGGGTCTACCGCCGGCTAGAAGGCCTCCATGAGGAGAATGCGTTGGCTGAAGAGACCCGAGCTTACCATATCCGCAAGGAGGAAGCCCGACGGGAACTAGACCGCCGCCAAGGTAACTGCGGACGGTACACTGTCGCAACGCTGAACCGTCTGTTGACGAACCACGGAGAAAGTGTAAAGCGGTTATTCGTTGCGTGGACCGTGACCATCGTCGGTGCAGGGTTCCTGTACCCGTTCATCGGCGGTGTCGAGGACGGACAGACGATCTACCGGATCGACCTTGTCCCTGCGGCGCCAGCGCTCGCCGATTTAGGCGGCGCTGTCGAAGCTCTCAGTCGTGGGATATACTTCAGCGCTATCACGTTCACAACCATCGGCTATGCCAACGTCGCTCCCCATGGGCCGTGGTCGCGGGTGCTGGTCGGGATTGAGTCGCTCGTTGGCGCGATCTTGATCGCGCTGTTCGTGTATGTCCTCGGGAGACGTACCGCCAGATAGATACTTTAAGCCTTGCGCGAGGATTTCGAGAGTTTCCTGAGAAATAAACCATCTTGTTGACCGCTATATCACCTGTACTGAGCGATATTCAATTCTAACGTACCCTATTACGCAAATCTCTCGACAGTGAAACCCAGTATTTCACGTAACTGAGTACTTGTTTCGAGCGAATTGCTTGAGATTTCCCCCGATCTACTCAAGTGACTATTTAGCTGCTTTACAGCGTGCCTCTCCAAATCGCCCGACTGCGGCAGGATGTAAAGTGGAAACCGAAACCCACCCCCTATACTATACAGCCCATCGCGCCCGCTCGCCTCGATGGCGAGCGACGCACGCCATGGGCTGCGCCGAGAGAGCGGCCGGCGGAGTGTATATATAAGACGCGCGAATTATAAACTAAACGAGATTAGATTTTCTACGCTATGGCCCGTATTCGTAGTCGATGGCCGTTCCAACGGCCTGTGAGTAGTCCATCAGGTTTAGAAGTTGGTTATCATCCAGTTCAGGAAATTCGCCATCTTTCTCTAAAAATAGTCCCAACAGGTCAAGTTCGTCTTGTGCAAATAGCAATTCTTTGGTGATTATATTCCGCCTTTGGGAGACGTACCCGATGAACTTGACGGGATGATCCAATGCTTTAAGTATGACATCTATATCCATCACACTGACAACAAGCGGTGTCCGAGGTAGGTCAATCGCACTATCAAATAACTTCATTCCAATTTGGTCATATTGATCACCAACCACCACCACTGGGAATGACATCTTAACATCATCGTGATCTATACGGTGTTCTTCACCATTTGATCTAAATTCCAGACATCCATCGTCTTCAAATCGATTTAGCAACTGGTCACACTGAGCTGTTGCTTTTCCGATTCCCTTTCGTAGGTCTTCTTTTGCAGTATTTACGTCACCACTCCTTGTTTCAAGAACCAGTTTTTTCGATTTGCATTCAAATACTATCAAATAGTTACGGTGCCAAACAAGGAGATCTGCCGCTTCCTCACCGGAATCTGCATATTTGGGATTAAGGGCACTGTCTAGTTGAGTCAGTTTGAGAAGTGAGCAGGTCGTTGAGTTAGTTGGTCAAGATGCTCGCAGACCTGCTCAGCGAGAGCTATGAACCGGATTTAGAAGAAACTTGGGAGAATGAGCGGACGGCGACGCCCGTCAGGGCGTTCGCCGTCCGCCTCCACCAAACCGGTTGTTCGCTCAGAGAAACAACAACGATTTTAGCTGAATTAGGCGTTCAACGCTCGCATGGCGCGGTCTGGAATTGGGTACATCGGCTAGCTGACAGCGGCTGCGACCCGCCGACGGCGCAGCCGTCAAGGGTCGCCGTCGACGAGACCGCTGTCAAAATTAACGGTGAGTGGTCTTGGCTGTATGCTGCAATAGACATCGAAACAAAGTTGATCCTTGATGTCGCGTTGTTTGGGCGGCATGGCACCGATCCAGCGGCTGCGTTTCTGCAGAAACTCCAAGAGAAACATGATCTCTCGGAGGCTGAGTTTCTCGTCGATCAATTCGGGTACCGGACTGCCCTTGCTCGATTAGGATTAAGCGGTCGGGTCAACTATACCGACCGAAACCGCATCGAGAAGTGGTTTCATACGCTCAAAATGCGGGTCGGCCGCTTCCATAACTCGTGGGTGGGCAGTCGGTCGAGCGTCCGCGAGTGGCTTGAACAGTTTATGCATTACTACAACCGCCACAGACCGCATCAAGCTCTCGATGGAAAGACGCCGATTGAGGAGCTTCAGAACTAGACAGTGCCGTTTTCGCCAATTCACCCACCTTGTGATAGGTCAGGACAAGCTCTTGGTGGCAGCCTTCGAGAAACGAATGGAACGAACGAAACCAACGCAACGAGAGTGTTTCGAGTAATGAATGAATTTACTGGAACGAGCCGGACCGACGCTGGAATACAGAGTGCTCGGTGAACGAAACGAGGGAAACGAGAGAAACGAACAATATGATGAAAATGAACGAAACACCTTCAACGAGTGGAACGAACAGTTGGTTTTAACATCGTAGTAATCCTCTCACCGAGTGAAACACCCTCACCGAACGCACCGAACTAAACGACCAAAACGAACGAAACGAACATAACGAGAGAAACGAAGCTAATGACCGACACCAATACCGCACGAATCACGGTGGCGAATCAGAAGGGAGGCGCGGGGAAGACAACCGACGTCATTCATACTGGCGGCGCACTCGCTGCCCGAGGCCACGACGTCCTCTTGGTCGATATCGACTACCACGGCGGGCTCACCTGCTCGCTTGGCTACAACGATCTGTACTACGATACCGACCGTACGACGCTGTTCGACGTCCTCGACTTCGACCAGATGGAGTCGGTGAACGACATCATCGTCGAGCACGAGGAATTCGACATCCTTCCCGCCAGCGAGAAACTCGCGAACAACAAGAACATCCAGACGCTGCTTGAGGCGCCGAAGAGTCGCGAGCGGCTGGAGATGACACTCGACGAGCTCGACAAGGACTACGACTACATCATCGTCGACACGCCGCCATCCCTGAACGTCCTCACCGACAACGCCCTGGTCGCGACCGGCAACGTCGTCATCCCCGTCATTCCCGAGAAGCTCAACGCCAACAGCCTCCAGATTTTCGCGAAGCAGCTGAGTTCCCTCGAACAGGCGTACGGAGACATCAATCGGCTCGCCATCGTCTGTAACCGTGTCGAGCAGAACGCCGAGCACCGCGACACCATCGAGGAGATCAAGTCGGCGTACTCCCTCCCAGTGTTCGAGATCCCGAAGCGGACCGACCTCTCTCAGTCGATTGGCGAGGGGGTGTCCGTCTTCGGCTTCGGCAAAGAGAACCAGCGCGTCGAGGATGCATGCGACTTGTTCAACGAGATCGCCGACCTGTTCGACGAGACGTTTGAGAAGACCGCACCCGAGGAGGTGGAAGCATGAGCGATGGCTGGGGTGATGCTTCCGGCATCGAGGGCAACTATGAAGATGAGGATGACGAGGGCGATTCCAGCGGAGCGAGTGAGGTGAGTGAAACGGTGGAAACCAGTTCATCGACCGAAACGACCGAATCGACTTCAACGAGTGAAACGAACGAAACGAGCAAAACGAGCAAAACGAAGACAAACATCAAGGACGAGTGGAATGGGCGAACGATCTATATTCCCGACGATGTCCTCGACGAGATGGAGGATACCTACCTCGAGTCCCAGCTAAAGCTCCGCAAGGCGGGCCAGGACGAGTTCAAGAAGAACCGCCACTTCTACCCGCTCCTCGTTCAGTTCGGTGTTGAGGCGCTCTCTGAGGCGGATGCCGAGGAAATCAGGGCTCGGCTCTCGGAACTCGGCGACGAATGACCTCTGCAGAGCCACAACCTCGGAGGATGGAACTGATGCGTGCCTTTCTTCCAACGATAAGTGAATGGTATCAATTAATCGCCCGTCAAGGCTGGTTCTCTCTTGAATCACGACGAGAATTCAGGTGTGTCGGTAGACTGTGAGCATCTCGATGACAGCCATCGCCAGGAGGTAGCCGAGGGCAGTAGCCAACGGAGTCCTATCGACACCGCTTCCGAATGCAGCGTCGACGAAAACTCACTCTGAGGTCAACAAGACATATGAACCAATAAATGAACCGTATATCATGGCAGCGCAAACCCGGCGGGTCTCTACCGGGTTACAGCTGGGAGAGATTATTTGCTTACCGAGATGTTCTTTGCCGGTATGCCCTTCCGCGGTCGTCGTGACGGTCGCCCGGTCGTCCCCGCCATAGTCGACGATGGAGGAGAAGTCACCTGTCCGGTATGCGGCGGGACGATGTACCCGCGATAGGCGCCGGGAAAGCCTCGACACTTCTACCATGTATCAGACGACGCCGGCCAGCGCTGCTCGAACGGCGGCGAGTCAGAGACCCACGAACGCGCAGTCGCCCGTGTTGAGGTCGCTCTGCACCAGCAATTCGGAGAAAACGCCCGCATCGAGACGGAGGTGGACGTTGACGTGGCCGAGGTGCCGACACCTGTGACCGAACGCCGGACCGACGCACTCGCGACCTTCGACGATTGGAACCCTTATTTCGGGGAAGGCCTCGCCGTCGAGGTACAGCACAGTCACGAGGACAAGGACGTCCATCAGGTGACGCATGACTACTTGGCCGCTGGGTACTCGGTCGTCTGGATACGCGCGGCAACAGTCCTTCTCGATACGTTCAACTACGATACGATCGGTGCCGAATTTGAGCAAGACGACGGTTCTGGATACGCCCAACGAACGAGCAAAGCTAGCCGATTTACGAACTGCCAAGCGCTCCTCTACGACGGCGAACATGCGTGGGAGTGCGTGCCGCCCTATGCCCATCCCCGCGGACAGGATGACCTGATTACGTACGAATCTGTACTGCCCAGGGTTGCGAGCTACGCCGGCTTCACGAACCCGACGGCAGTTACACCTACACCGCGAGCGACGAGCACGGCCCCGACTTTCCTCTGAAAGCGCTCAAGAACGCGATTGTCCGTGAGTACGACCGAGATCCATTCTGGAAGTGGGCAGGAAGCCAGTACCATTCCGCACAGGTGGAGAAGCTGCTTGCAATACGACCAGAGATAGACCGCTGTCGGGGTCCGAAGGGGTTTCACGAATGGGGACGACAAGAAACTCTCTGGACGAACCATTCCGACCAACCACTTATCGAACTCCGTGAGTGTATGTACTGCCCCGTTCGATTGGTGACGAACCATCGAGGGCGTTCAGAAGACTGTACATTCTGTCTCTATGGTCGAGAGCCTGATTTCGACTGGGACGACGTGTATTTCCAAGCCAGCCCTCCCGAGTGCGATCACTATCTCTACGACGAGGATGCGATCGAAGATTACTGCCCCAAGTGCGGTGCGACGATGGAATCCCCCAATACAACTCTCCGCGATCACACAAGCTGGATTCCGCCGTAAGGGGGAGCAGATCACTCATGTCTGATCGCTGATCTCGTTGTAAGTTTAAGAAGGACGCTTGATTTGTCTGGCACCCCAGCCCGGATTGCAGACGGCAGGTCAACTATCCAACGGTGGTCTTCTCGTACCTGCGTATCATTTCCAAAGCAAAGAGTAGGAACAGCGGAAAGACGCTCTCCAACGCGATATGTAGGGAAATCGGCTGTAGCAAATTATAAATTTAGCCACGTCTAATCTCTCTCCAATGCTGAGTACGATCATGGAGGACTATCTCAAAGCGATCTATTATCTCCAGAACGAAACGGACGACCGGGTACGAACCTCAGCTCTCGCTGAGTATCTGGATGTAGAGCAACCGACGGTTACCAGTATGATGAAAAAGCTGTCAGAGCGTGGGTTCGTACATTACGAACCCTATCAGGGGGTCGAACTCACCGATACTGGAATTCCTGTCGCTCTCGAAATCATTCGCCACCACCGGCTCTTAGAACGGTATCTGACGGACCACCTTGAGTATGATTGGGCAGAGGTACACGACGAAGCAGATCGTCTCGAACATCATATCAGTAGCCAGTTCGCCGATCGCATTGCAGAGCAACTAGGTGATCCAGCGATTGATCCGCATGGTGACCCGATTCCTACGGCGGATCTGGACGTTTCGGAAGCAAAACCTGGTGACACACTTGCTGATCACCAAATGGGCGAAAGCGTTCGAATCGAACGGGTACCGGACAAAGATCCAGATCTACTTCGGTACTTATCCGAGCACGGGATTCACCCCGGAATTGTCGTGACCATTGTCGAGACAACTTCATTTGGAATGGTCACACTTGACCCTGGTAGTGGAGACGACCTGGTTGCACTACCCGAAGAAGTTGCACATTCTATTTCTACCCAATCTCTGGCTAAGAGTACTAACTAAGCAGCTCGAAAGCCCCCACCACCCCTGATTAGTTTAGACTCACTCAAAGTTTAGATGGGTCTAATTTATATATTGGGTGTCTCAACTAGCGCATATGGGTATCCGAAGGCTCGCCCAGCGGAGGAGATCATGCCATCGATAGATTACGGCAGTGCAGCGGACGTCACAGAACGACTCGAGGAGCGACTGGTCGAATCACTCATTGGTGAGAAGAGTGTCAGTCGCCGCACGGTACTCGGCGGTCTCGGTGTCGCCGGGAGTGCAGCAGTCGGGCTCGGGAGTTCTCGGGCAAGTGCCGACTCCAGCCACGAGGACGAGGATGAACACGGCAATTTCGGTGCGGTGGGTGAATACCGGGATTTGGATTTCGACCCTCACGAGTTCCTCACCGCCTTCAATACCGGAGAAAGTGGGCAGGATAACGTTCCTCAGCAGGTCTACGAGGAGGATGGCCGGACCGTACGGGAGTTCGAGTTTACTGCCGTCGACACGACGATCACGATCGCGCCGGGCGTCGAGTTCCAAGCATGGGCGTTCAATGGTCAGGTGCCGGGTCCGACGATTCGGGCCGTTGAGGGCGACTTGATCCGCGTCAAGTTCACAAACTTGGGACGACACGCACACACGATTCATCCGCATCTGAAGAATCTCAATCCACGAATGGATGGGATTCCTCAGAACGGGCCGGGTGTGCTCGATACGGACGAGTCCTTCACGTACGAGTGGATCGCCCAGCCCGCCGGGACACACTTCTATCACTGCCACTCGCTCCCGCTGAAAGAACACATCCATCGCGGACTCTACGGCACGATCATCATTGATCCGGACCCCGAACGCGTCAGGGAGAATCCACGCGACTACGTCAATTACCCTGGTCCGATCACCGACGACTTCCGGACACAGCTCGTCGACGAGGCGAAGAGCCGGAATCACGAGTATGCCGAAAACGACGCCGTCAACGAGATGGTGATGGTGATGAACTCGTTCGACACCAACTTCGACGGCGGAAACGAGGTCTACGCGGCGAACACACGGGCCTTCGCGTACGGCGTCGGTGACACCGACGGCAACGGGAACTGGACGGCGGGCGAGACGAAACGTCCTATCCAGATCGACAAGAACGAACGCCAGCGCGTGTACCTCTCCAATGCGACGGAGTTCGATCTCATCAATTCGTTCCACACGCACTCGCAGTTCTTCGACTACTACGACCACGGGACGACGCTGACGCCGACGCGCAAGACTGTGGACACGATTATGCAGTGCCAAGCACAGCGCGGTATAATCGAGATCGACTACTCGGACCACAAGCCCGGGTTGTATATGTTCCACGCGCATCAGTCGGAGTTCGCCGAACTCGGCTGGATGAGCTTCTTCGAGGTGGTCTAACATGGCGGACAAGACGCAAAATTCGACGACGGACGGTGATGTCCCAGCCGAGAACGAGATCACACAACCGCTCGGACTTCCGCGATGGGTCAGCGCGTTACTCCCGATCGTGTTGCTCGTGCTCGTATTGGGCGTGTTCGCGTTCACGTCACCGCTCGCCAGTCTTCAGAGCGAGAGCGGCACACCGCTCCCCGACCTGACGGTCACGCACACGACGCTTCCGAGCGACGAAACGGTCGTACTGCACGTGACGAACAACGGGCCCGAATCTGCGACGATATCACAGGTTCTCGTCGACGAAGCCTACTGGGATTTCCGGGTCGAAGGAGCCGGCGGTGACCAAACGCTCGCCCCGATGGAAAGCGCACAGGTCGTGGTCCCCTATCACTGGAATCCGGGGTGGGATCTCGAAGTCGCTCTCGTGCTCTCAGACGGAGCGACGTTCCAGAAAACGATCGTCGCTCCGAGTCAGTCACCCGGATTCAGTCTCGATCTGCTCTGGACGCTTGCAGTCATCGGACTGTTCGTCGGCGTGATCCCGGTCGCATTAGGGATGCTGTGGTTCCCCTACATCAAGACGATGAGCGATCGCTGGCTGCACGCCGTGCTCATCTTCGCGGCCGGTGTGCTGGGATTCCTGGCGTTCGACGCCGGGTTCGAAGCATTCGAACTCGCCGGGCAGGTTCCCGGCGCGTACGAGGGCAACCTCTTGGTTGTCTTCGGGATTCTCGGCGCACTCCTCTTAGTCCAGGCGATCAGCGCGTGGCGTCAGGGTCGTGTCGCCGCTGGTGATAGTCGGGCGAGTAGCGGTCTCTGGATCGCTTATCTGGTCGCGGTCGGGATCGGCCTGCACAACCTCGCAGAGGGACTTGCTATCGGCAGTTCATTCGCGCTCGGCCGAGTATCACTCGGCGCATTCCTCGTGATCGGATTCATGCTCCACAACGTGACGGAAGGTCCGGCTGTCGTCGCGCCGGTCGCCCGCGGAGAACGCCCGTCGCTCAAGCACTTCGCTGCGCTCGGCGTCATAGCCGGCGCACCGGTCATCCTCGGCGGCTGGATCGGTAGTCTCGCCTACTCGCCGACGATCGGTGCGTTCTTCCTCGCAATCGGGGTGGGTGCAATCCTGCAGGTCGACTGGGAGATTGCGCGAATGATTCGGGATGCAGGCGGTCGCGTTGCCAGCGCCACGAATCTGCTCGCATTTCTGCTCGGCCTGGGCGTTATGTACGTGACCGACCTCTTCGTCGCGCTCTAATTGGCACGACCCATCTCTGATACAATGTCACCCGAATTCTACGATCGACGGACGGTATTGCAACTCAGTACTGCGACCCTAGCGACGCTTAGTACCGCCGGATGTCTGAATGGACAGTCATCGTCGACCCAGACCGTCACGATGCCCGACAATCTCTCGTTTGAGCCGAAGACTGCGACGATTGACTCTGGGGGGACGGTAACGTGGACGAACGAGAGCGACATCCGACACACGGTCACAGCGTATGAAGACGAGACTCCAGATGAGGCCGCGTACTTCGCAAGTGGTGGTTTCGAGTCCGAGCGTGCTGCGAGAAACCGAGTCACTGAGGGACTTCTCGCTTCCGGAGAGAAGTATGAGCACACGTTCGATCAACCTGGAACGTACAGATACTTTTGTATCCCACATGAGAGTTCTGGGATGGTTGGGACAGTTCGAGTGGAGTAGTCTAATAATCAAGTTCTCGTCCCGACGCACACATCCGCAAACTCGTTACAATCCCTCCGCCAGCAGGTTATCGATGAGGTGGGTAAACCAGTTAATCCTCTGACCAGACAACGAGGGAATAATAGTTCCCTCGTTTGCCGGGTTTTCTAACACAGTTCGGTAAATCGTTTGGAACTGTTCACGAAATTCAGCACATCGTAGTTCCAAAGGTGTCTTTATCATTCCAATCGAAGTTGGAAACATGGAAGAAAAACACCTCCTACTGGCGGCGTTACTCGGTGTTGTCTCAATAATGGTACTCTCCGGAGTCGTCGTTCGCTTGGCGTGAGGGCTCTCAGAGAGGTCGAAGCTGGTAATTCCGGACACCACCGTGACTGTAGCGGGATCGAAACGAACTACCATAATATAACATCTCAGATGAAACGATGAATCGATGGAAATTCCTCAGATAGGGTCCGCGCTCTCAGGTTGACTGTTACTGTCTGGTTGCCTGGGTCAGCTAGGATTCGAGAGGCAGTCTGCGTGGCGTGATCCACCGCTTGTGGAGGCTTGACCTGATGCCATCTAGTATCCTGCTATCATCGAAAGGATGGGAATGTACGGAACGACGATGGCCAGCGATATCGGATTTCCGCTGATGTACTCCATCCCGCACCACTTCTGGAACTTCACTGGGGATTCGCAAGAAGAAAGTCGTCATTCAGTCTAATGATTCGGTGCATCTGACGCGAGTGTCTAGGACACCAAGATGAAGACCATTCTTCCGGTCGACATCTCTGTCGAAATCAGTAACAGCGATGGCCTGATATCCTTGACCAACGTCTGGCCGATGATTTCGCCGAATATGGGATTCCACTACGGCGACAATATCGCTCTGTCGGGAGAAGGTCAGTACGATGTGACGCTCCAGATCAGCCCACTACAGGCAAATCTCACAGACCTGTTTGTGGGGCGACTGGCTGAGGGTCAGTTGGCCAAGATGCAATTTACCTTCGATACGACCGATACGTATAACTTAGAGATCCGACGCTTGGATGAGAAAGCCGGTACTCGATGAACAGTCGAACGTATAGACGTCGGGGCGTTACCTACACCGGTCGTGTCGACGAAATCGGCTCTCTCCGGTCGACGCGTCGTAGCTGTTCGTCACTCGATGAATTATGAGTGATCAACGAGTAGTTTCGTTTTGGTTAGCAGGCGGAGTTATGGTCGGATCAACTGATGGGGTCGCGGTCGTTTCAGCAGGCGATAACGTTTCGATAGTGAGATTCTCCCGATCGACGGAGGCATCCCTGGTGGCAATGGGTTGATTAGATACCCGGATCGTTGAGTCAGCGACGACGCAGTTATCCGAATCAATCAAGAGGATACCCGACCGGTTCTGGCCTAACTGCTCGATCCGGCAGTTCTGAAAGGTTGTCTTGGGGCGGTCAGCAATTTCGATAGCGGCTCCCTTGGCGGCAGTTCCGGTGACAGTCACATTTTCGAAGTGAAGTGGTGCTTCTGTCCCACCCCTACTCGAATCGATTGCTCTAATCGCATTGTAGTCGTCTCGGTCGACTCTAATCTCCGTATTTCGAACTGTCGAGGAACCGTGCATCGGATTGTACGAGATCGCTCCGAATCCTTCGGCGGCGTTTTCGGTAAACTCGATCTTGCAGTCCTCTACCAACAGGTCATTTCGTTCTCGGAGCCAGATTCCCCGGACATTCAGAGTTCCTCCTGGAAGGGCTGGTGGTACCTTATCGACAGTGACAGTTACGTCCTTGACAGTCGAGCCAGTGGAGCCCACTCGCACATTCGCAACATTATTGTTCTCATAGCGACCGCCTCGGACATGAATATCTCCGTTATTACCGGTGTATCCATCGAGCGTCTGTCCTGGTGCTGACGCATAGAGCCCATTGTTCGGAAAATTCGCGACCTCGCAGTTACGGAACGTCAGAGAACCGGAATGGTCCTTCCCGACGAATATCCCAACACCGTCCCCTCCGTCGTGACCTCCGTCTCTGGCAACGACCCGTTCGACCAGTCCCTTGGCGTCAGGCTTCTGCACCTCAAACCGATAAGCAACGTGATTTTCTTCGGAATTCTGGTCCGGCAATGGACCGCGCGTCCGGAGGTTCCGAGCAATGATGTCTCCCTCAGCAATGACTCTGAGGGCACCACCAACGTCAGACTCGGAAAAATCGAATTCAAACCCGTCGAGGAGAACGTCGCTCACCCACATGAGGTTGATAAACTGGTTACCGATCTCACTTATCGGCCCGTTCGGAACGAGGACTGTTTCCGTATTCGGGATCGATACGAGTCCAAACTGGTGAGTGTCCTTGATCTCCAAGTAGTCGAGCTTGTACCGACCGTCTGGGAAGTAGACCAGTGTATTATCCGCGATAGCCTTGGTCAGCACGTCATTTATCGGTTCTGAGCCCTGATTATCAGCTCCTGCCTCAACAATATTTACGATCGAGTCGAATCGATCACCGTATTCGGCGACAACCTCCGGGATCGGGGTTGATGTCGGGGTCCCAGTTGCAGTCGGACTCTCAGTTGGGGCTGGACTGTCAGTCGGCGAAACCCTGTTTATTCGTGTCGATACTCCTTCAGCCTCCGTCGGTTCTCGGTCGTTTCGACTACACCCCGCCGCCCCCGTAACGAGTGCAGTTGTGGTTACCCCCTTGAGGAATCGTCTCCGTGACAACTGATCGGACGCCATTCACTCTGGTCTGGTATATCAGATCATTAGTTATACTTCCACTACCTGCCATAGGAGGTATTTATTTGCAAATTCAATGGAGGTCCGCTGGAACTATATCGATTACTCAGAGATGTGCGGAACGGTTATTCAAGCAAGCTTTCCGGTGGCAAATTCGATCCCCTCTATCAAGTACTTCTTGAGTAGAGGCCAACAGCGACGGCCGTGAGGGCGACCAGATATGTGACGGCGGTTGCGACCGCCGCCCAGTCAACGCCTGACCCCACGCCGGCACCAACAGCAATTCGCATCGTCGCGTGACCGGGCAACAATGTTGCGACCACAGTCGTCTCGGTCGCTAACGGATTCTGATACAAGACGATGTCCAGAAGCGGTGCGAACAAAAGGACCCAGACGCCGGCCAGTTGGTCGACTTGCGTACCAACAACAACACCCACTGCTCCGTAGATGAGAGCCGTCAGCAATCCGGCCATAGCCAGCCCGAGTGCGCTCACCGGAGTAAACACGTTGACTGCGACCGCCATTGAAATGCCAACTGTTGCAGCAGCTGCCATCGTGAGTATCGTTCCCCGTGCGAGCAGGATTGAGGCGGGTGGGAATCCCGCGACGACGAGACGTCCATCAGCTGCCGTCGCAGACTGGACGACAAACAGTCCGACTAATCCGCCGACCATCGCCGCGACGAGGACGACGCCAAGGATGGTCAGTACGTCAGCCAGTGGGACAACTGTCCTGCCGCCGCCAGGGGTATCCACGGGGACAGGGGTATCGGGTGCGGCGTATCCAAACAGACCGACCAAGTACGCAGGCGCGACGACCAACAGTGCGAGCAAGACGGGAGTCCGGGCGTATTCGCGTAACCCGGTGACGACTGCTGTTCGAACATGGTTCGTGCGCATCAGACACAACCTCCATTCACGCTCGCCGTTCGTTGATAGACGAGAACAGCCGCCACCCCCATCACGAGTGCGTACACGAGCGCTGGGAACACGTGCTCGTTTCCGAGTCCACCGTCGATAACCGCTGTCTGAAGAAGCTGATAAGGATGATAGAGCGGGAACGCTTCGCCCACGAACAGGTCCGTCGGGAGCAGTCCCGTCGCGAGGATGACGTCAACGTCGACGATGAACACGAGCGCCAGCGACCCTTCGAGTTCGCCTGAGAGGACTGACCCGAGGAGGAGGCCGACGAACGCGTACAGCACGCCGCTCGCACCGAGGACGGCGAACGTGAGCGCGGGGGTGGCCACGTCTTCCGTCCAGACGAGCGCCGCCGTCGCGACTGTCGCGACGACCAGCGTGATGCCGAGGACGGTGAGCGTTCGGGTGAGAAAGAGCCGCCCCGGCGATGAGCCGGCGATGATCAGGCGACGATCCGTCTCGTCGGCGCTCAACCGCTGGAACAGTCCGACGATCCCGCCGAAGACGGCCGTCGCGTAGATGGCCCCGAACAGCCGGCCGGTCGTCGTCAGCGACGCCTCCATCTTGGGGAATGCGACCGCCGGGAGCGTCTCTAGTGCGGATCCCGCGAACCGGATCTCGATGAGCGGCAGGACGACCAGCAGGACAAGGTACAGTGGGTTGCGGAAGAACGCCAGCGTGTGCGCACGGACTCCGGTCCAGACGCGATGACCGGTACCCGGAAGTGCTCGGTCACGCATCGCTGCCATCCCCGGACACCTCCCAGGTGAGCGTGCCATCAGCCAGTTCGTAAATACCGTCGAACCGTTCCTGTTCGTTGATGAAGTGCGAAATAATGCCGATACCGACGCCGTCCTCGGTTAGTTGTTCGGTGAGGTCCCAGAACGCGAGGTAGGTGTCCCAGTCGAACCCGGTGTAGGGTTCGTCGAGCAACAGGACCTCGGGGTCGTGCATCAGCGCGACTGAGAGGTTGACCTTCTGTCGATTGCCGCCGCTGAGATGTCGGACCTGATAGTCGAGGAACCGCTCGAAATCGAGCGTCTCGGCAAAGCGGTCGCGGGCGTCGCGGATCTCCGTGTGGGTCATGTCGTAGGCTTCGCCGAAGATGTGGAACGTCTCCTCGACTGTGAGCCGCTCGTACAATCGCGGTTCCTGGGGACACCAGCCGACGGTCCCGCTCGTCTCGACACTGCCGGCATCTGCTTCGAGAGCGCCGACGAGGATCTGCATCAGCGTCGACTTCCCGGAGCCGTTTTCGCCGACAATCCCGACGATCTCTCCGGCCCGGATCTGCATGGATGCACCGTCTAATACCTCCACGGTTCGGCCGAACGGATGCCAGGTGTCGTACGTCTTCTCGACGCCGTCAGCTCGTAACACGACGTCTCCGTCACTCCGTCCAGCGGTTCTCGACTGTGCCTCTTGGGTGGCATCCACGTCGGTCGGCTGTGGTGTGGAACTCATATTCGAATATAGACAACGATATTATATTAAATCAGCTGCTATAAAACGGGCTAAATTTGGTTATTACTATTAATTCAACTCGAATACTTTAATAATATTCGATCGTGCCGATGCCGACTCGACTGAGAGCGGAGTCCACCTTCGAATTCGGCTCATCGGTCGGACCGGGGGAGTCGGTTCGGTGTCGATACGACTGTGGACCTGTGGTTGCAGCGTCCCACGGCTAACCCATCAAATTACGAATATTTGTGACTGTAGGCGTCCCGTGGGTATTTGCGCCAGCCACGGGATTGTTGCAGTATGTCCAACGGGTTCGGAGCCGCCTTTGGGGGGATGATGTTGTTGGCCGTGCTGTCGGGAATGGCTCTTCTGCTGGGGATCTCCCTGGCCGGTATATTCGTCCTTCAAAGACGGACGGGAAGCATTCCGAGATTCCTACGCTATCTTTCATTCGCTGTCGTGGTCGGAGTGATCCTGATTGCGGGTTTCTCCGTGGCCGCATTGTTCGACGAAGCAACTATGCTGGCGACAGTCTTCCTGGCGATCGTATTTGTCCCGCTCGGAGTCGTGACCCTCTATCTTCACCGAGAGAACGACCTGTCCAGGATCGATATCGTTGTGACGACAGGGGTAGCGTGGAGCATTCCGTTCCTGATCGGGGTGCCGGTCACAATCGGTGTCCCCGTCCTAATCAACCGCATTTTTGGCCTGTCACCTGCTGAATCTCGACAACTCGGCGTGTACTGGATTGCCTCCGTAGTAGGTGCAATTGTCGTCGTGTTCGGCGCTCTTCGACTCAGCAGGCACGTCAGCAAAAGGATGATCACCGCGACGTCATCCTGATCAAAACCGTCTGTGCAGACTGTCAGATACGGTTGAATAGCAGTCAATGATATTTTCGACTCGAAGCCCTACCTGATTCATGGTAGATACACTCGGTCATCTCGGGATGGCACTCAGATGGCTGGCTCCGAGTTGGTACTTTTTAGATCGAACGAAAGTTGCGATGTCGTTCGTTGGTATCAGTTTCTGGTTTGGAGTGCTACCAGATATCGATATTTACGTGAGCGTGTCATAGAATGGTTCTCGTGGTTACCCACGTATTCGGAGCCAGTAGCTTCGAGACGGTCGAACCCGTTCTCACAGCAGCTGTTCGTTCTGAGCCACGCGATGGTTGATAGACGAAAAATACCAGTATCTACAGATGAATGAGTGTCTTCTAACCACTTTAGAAAGCCGTGCACCGGGTGCACATACTTTTGAATCGGTTATAGATTGAAAACATAGACATTCCTATGATAGCAGGGGGATGTTTCTATGACACGCTCTACGTGGCAAAACTCATTCAGACAGTTGTCCATCACGGAGTTTTCCACACGATTATCGGAATCACCGTCATGGCAGCGATACTTGGGCCCGGTGTCGGACGGCTCATAAAGAAGGTGGCAGAACGATAGGGACGAACCTCTTTAGCGTCATCCACAAACAAGTTCGTCATCGGATTCATGGGGGTGTGGGTTGCGACACTGTCTCACCTGTTCGCAGATATGTTGTCTGCCCCCGATATTTCGCAACCTATCGAACCGTTGTGGCCCGTCATAAACGGACAAATATACATTATTGACATTTTCTGGTATTCCTCAACGGGGGTAAACCTGGGAATGTTGGGTATCGGTCTCATTGTCAACGTTATTCTGTGGTATTGGAAGGCGAGGTAGGCAGAACGAGACGGGGTAACAAAAGTGTCATAGCTAAACGAATGGGGATTTGGGCACTGCCTAGTTTAGCATCTCCGCCGGAGTTTTGCCGTCAAGCGATTGATTTGGGCGCTGCTGGTTGTATTAGCGGCGAAACTGCTGGCACGACTTTGCGACAGCCCTCCGACCCCCACCCGAGATCAAAAGACCCCGCCGGGTCGCCACCACTTAGGCCGAGGCTCCGCGCCGTCTCGGCCCGAAAGCGGTCGGCTGCGGTTTCGATCCGTCGCTGTACCCGGGACGGATCCATCGTCTGTGCCGTCCCGTCCCAGAGCAAGGGCATCCCGTCGACGAGGACGGTCTTTATGGCCAGCCTCCAAAATACGACGCACGAGGATGTAGCGAGAGGACTCGGCTGTGCATCGAATACCGTGACCACACACCCTCAGAAAACGAAAACAAAAATCATCAGCGGCGTCGTGGAGGGTGTCATAGAAAGCCTCACACACGAGGACGCAGGGTGTTGGAACTGTGTCTACGAGCGCCAGCACCCTGCAAGAAGAGGGTTCTATCGACGAGTTCTTCAATGTCGTGGCTACCGAGACGCTCGCGTTGTTCGAGCATCTTGAGTTCGACTTTTTCAGCGAGTTCGACGTGTTCGCCCCCGCTCGCCGGGGGCGAACACGAGACCACCACCCACCAGAACTCTTCCGAGCGTTCCTCCACTGCTACTACAAGGACATCTACGGCATTCGCCCGGTCACACGAGAACTCCAGAACACGGTCGTCTGGCTCAGCTGTGGCTTCGATCGACCGCCCTCAAGAGACGCGGTCGATCGCTTCCTCACCGACCTCGAACACGTCGTCGACGAAGTCTTCGACCACCTCGTCGAGCAGGCCGCCGCCCGCGGCCTGCTCGACATGACCTACCGAATCGATTCGACGGACGTGCGAGCGATGCCATCCGACCCAGATGCGTCGAAGAACTACGACCCAACCGCTGAGGAGTACTATTACGGCTACGGCTGTACGATCGTCTCAACCGGCGCAAAGATCCCGATTGCAGCCGAGTTCACCGAGAGCAAACAAGCCGCAGAAGAGACGGCGATGCGCGTCACCCGTGACGCGCTCGCCGTCGCCCAGCCGATCTGGATGCTCGGTGACAGCGCCTACGACACGCTCGACTGGCACGACCTCCTGCTGACCGCAGGAGTCGTGCCAATCGCCCCGTACAACCCGCGAAACACCGACGATCCGCTCAATATCAAGTACAGAGTCGAAGACCGCATCGAGAAACACAGTGACGAGATTCAGCTCAAACAGTCGATCCTAGACGAGACGTACAACCGCCGGAGTCAGGTCGAGCGAACGAACGATGCGGTCAAGGACTGCGGCCTCGGGACGCTACGCGCCCGAGGCCGCGTCCACGCCCGAGCGCAGGTGTTCCTTGCGCTCTGCGTTCGACTCGTCGTCGCCGTCACCAACTACGAACGAGGTGACAATCCGGGAAGCACCGTCATCACGGTATGAGATGGATTCTATGACACCCTCTGTTCAAGCTACTCGTGCCGGGAGCGTTCGTGCTGCCGATCGGCGCCATATTGCTCTGGCTGGCATCGTCGCCGAGTCTGACCGTCGCGGTCTTGCTGGTTGCCGTCGCGGGGATCTGGCTGGCGGTCCGGTCGGTGCGGTCGCGATTCGGAACGGACGACGCCGGGACCCGGGCCGAGGCGGGGGGACAGCCGGCTACTGTGACCGCACGGTCGCAGACGCCGGCCGTCAGGCGCTCGATAGGGCAGCGGATCGCCGACGGCGAGTTCTTCGAGCGCGGAGACGTTTTGGCCGTGACCGCGTCGGTGGCGACCGTCGCCGCGGCCACCGCGGTCGTCGCCGCGGACTACCGCGGGTCCTACGCCGGGTCCGTCAAGCTCGCCGCCGCGGTACTTCCGTTCGCCGCGTTTTCGGCGCTCGGCTACCTGGTCACGCGTCGGCAGCGATCCGCCCACCGCGCGGTCGGGGTCGCCGCCGCGGCGGCCGGACCGTGGCTGTTCCAGTTCGCGTCGACCGTCGAGGGGGGCGACCTCCTGAGCGGTCTGGCCGCGATGTTACTGCTCCCCCTCGGGTACCCCGTCGGGGCCGTCGTGCTGTTCTACGTCGCTCTGTGGTTCAGTACGCGATAGCCGGCCGGGCGAGCGTCCGAGAGTTTCAGTCCGTGACCGCGAACGGGCTCTCGCTCTCGCGCCACTCCCAGCCGGGCAGTCGGGTCTGGAACCCCGCGGCGAGCGCGGCGTCGAGGTCGTCGAGGCCGGCGGGGTCGCCGTCCGCGACGCCGGCGGGACCCGCCTCGTCCTCGATGGCCACGTCCGCGTAGTGGAAGGTCGCCTCGCCGAGCAGTCGCAGCGGCTGGGTCCCGGCGATCGTCCCCGCGAGTTCCCGGCCGAGGAGTTCGTCGACGACGAAGCCCGGGTAGTCGCCCTCGACGTCCAGATCGCGCAGGAGGCCGACGAGCGCGGCGACGTTGACCGCGCGGTCGCCGTCCGCGAACACCTCGTCGACCGCCCGGCGGTACTGGTCGGCGTCGACGGTCGCCACGTCCGTCCCGAAGCGCTCGCCGAGCTGGGCGCGCGTCTCGTTTATCAGCGCGACGACGACGGGCGCGCGCTCGCGGACCCACTCGCGCTCGGCGGCGACCACCGCAGGTGTCAGGCGCATACCGGCCGAACGCGTCGGAGCGTCTACTGTTTTGCGAAGGCTTTTATAACACCGGGGAATTAGACCGAGGTAAGCCGGTTTTCCGGACACTTCCGTGTAGGGTCCGGAGTGGACTACGCCAGTAGGAAAACCGACCTATGAATATTGCTTTCAGATCCCGGCAGGTACGCCGTGGCGATCGGAACGGTGAGCGCCCGAGCGCGCACCGAGCCCGGTGGCCGGCCGGTCCGACCCTGTTTTCGCAGCTATGAGTCAAGTAGACAAGCAACTCGACGATATCAGAGCAGAGATAGAACAGGAAGTTCCGAACGAGATCTCCATCACGGAGGTCACCTACGAGGGGCCCGAGCTGGTGGTGTACACCCGCGATCCGAAGACGTTCGCGAGCAACGGCGACCTCATCCGCAAGCTCGCCTCGAAGCTCCGCAAGCGCATCACGGTCCGGCCCGACCCGAGCGAACTGTCGGAACCGGACGATGCGCGCGCGACCATCGAGGGGATCATCCCCGAGGACGCGGGCGTGACCGACCTCGACTTCCACCACGACACCGGCGAAGTGGTGGTCGAAGCCCAAAAGCCCGGGATGGTCATCGGCCGACACGGCTCGACGCTCCGGGAGATCACCCAGGAGGTCGGCTGGACGCCCGAGGTCGTCCGCACGCCCCCCATCGAGTCGGCGACGGTCAACAACGTCCGCAACTTCCTCAAGCAGGAACGGGACGACCGGCGGGACATCCTCGAACGGATCGGTCGCCAGATCCACCGCGAGGAGATGTCCGACGACGAGTGGGTCCGCATCACGACGCTCGGCTGTTGCCGAGAGGTCGGGCGCGCCTCCTTCATCCTCTCGACGCCCGAGACGCGCGTGCTGATCGACTGCGGCGACAAGCCGGGCGCCGAGGACGAGGTGCCCTACCTCCAGGTGCCCGAGGCCCTGGGGTCCGGCCCGAGTTCGCTGGACGCGGTCGTGCTCACCCACGCCCACCTCGACCACTCGGCGCTCATCCCCCTGCTGTTCAAGTACGGCTACGACGGCCCAATCTACTGCACGGAGCCGACGCGGGACCTGATGGGCCTGCTGACGCTTGACTACCTCGACGTGGCCGCGAAGGAAGGCCGCGCGCCGCCCTACGAGTCCGAGATGGTCCGGGAGGCGATCAAACACTGCATCCCGCTGGAGTACGGCGACGTGACCGACATCGCCCCGGACATCAAGCTCACCTTCCACAACGCCGGGCACATCCTCGGGTCGGCCATCTCGCACTTCCACATCGGCGACGGCCTCTACAACGTCGCCTTCTCCGGCGACATCCACTACGACGACACGCGCCTGTTCAACGGCGCCGTCAACGAGTTCCCCCGGGTCGAGACGCTCGTCATGGAGTCGACCTACGGTGGCCGCAACGACTACCAGACCGACCAGGCCGACTCAGAGCGCAAGCTCAAGGAGGTCATCAGCGAGACCATCGAGCGCGACGGGAAGGTGCTCATCCCCGCGTTCGCCGTCGGGCGCTCGCAGGAGATCATGCTCGTCCTCGAGGAGGCGATGCGCGAGGGCGAGATCCCCACGGTACCGGTCCACCTCGACGGGATGATCTGGGAGGCGACGGCCATCCACACCACCTACCCCGAGTACCTCCGCGATGACCTGCGCGACCGGATCTTCCACGACGACGAGAACCCGTTCCTCGCCGACCAGTTCAACCACATCGACGGCGGCGAGGAGGAGCGCCAGGAGGTCGCCGACGGCGGCCCCTGTATCGTCCTCTCGACTTCCGGGATGGTCGAGGGCGGCCCGATCATGTCCTGGCTGCGCCACGTGGGCGGGCAGGACGACGGGACGATGATCTTCGTCGGCTACCAGGCGCAGGGGACGCTCGGTCGCCGCATCCAGAACGGCTGGGACGAGATTCCCGTCAACAACGGTGGCGGCCGCGCGAACACGCTCTCGCTGAACATGGACGTCGAGACCGTCGACGGGTTCTCCGGCCACGCCGACCGCCAGGGCCTGGAGAACTTCGTCCGCACGATGAACCCCCGGCCCGAGAAGGTCCTCTGCGTCCACGGCGACGAGTCCTCGACGCAGGACCTCTCCTCGGCGCTGTACCACGAGTTCAACATGCGCACGTTCGCGCCGAAGAACCTCGAGACGTTCCGCTTCGTGTAACGGCGCGCTCTCACCCCTCGCCGACGTTCTCTCGGGCAGTATCCCCGCAAGGTGTTCTCCTGCGCAACCGCTCCGCGAGTACTCCGTGCCGCACACCTTCCCGAAAATCACGTTTGAAACACACGGTCAGTATATCTCAGATATCTGCCGGCGAACCGAGTAGATCCGAGCGAAGAATCCTATCCGGCAACTATTCCACCTGAAACCGTGGTCCGTTCCAGCGACATCGGGCCGCTACCGACAGATCCGATATTGATATACAGTCGTGACATATGCGAAAACAATCACTGACAGTCTCGTTATCCGTCGTCGCCGACAGTACTCTGCCGGCGGTCGCCTTCGCGTCGAGACGGCGGTTTGCGGCTAATTCCGGGTACCGCTGTGATAAATCAACGCGAGCGCGCCTGAATCGAAAGTCGGGGCAGTCTCAATCCGCGTGAGTACAGCGGCCGGGGGGGCTACGCGGAGTTAAGAGCAGAACTGAATGTGATCAGAGAGGATACCGAATTACCACGCGACGAGAGCTGACAAATTCGAATACGAAGACTGTCAGATCTATCAGTTTCACCGGGCTACTCACGTATTAGTCCCTGCTCACGTGAGTAGAATGTCCGAACGAACACGGAGGTGAACACGATGAACTGCATCCGCTGCGGTCGGCAGGCCGGATACAATCGCGCCGTCGTCGACACGGTGTCGGGTCGCGAGCTCGGCGGCTTCTGTCGCAACTGCGAGTTCGAGGAGTTCGGGCGCGCCCTCGACCGCTTCAGCCAGGCCGAGCGGACCTGCGTCATGTGCGACCGCGACGGCCACGTCGGCTTCGCGACCTGGTCCCCGGCGCTCCGGGAAGGCGACCAGCGGCTCGTCTCTGAAGTCGACTACGAGGTCACCGACCGGACGCCGTTTCTCTGCGACGAACACTTCCACGCCGTCACGGACGACGACGAGACCGCCGACGAGCAGACCGGGAGGGTCACGAGATGAGTACCTCCCGGCGCGGACTCGACCGTCTCGGTGACGGTGCGAATCGACTGCCGAACGAGGTCCCCGACGACGCCCCCATCGCGGGCGGAGCGTGAACCCGTGCCGCCGGGCGAACCCGACCAGATCACGAACTGCGCGGTCTACCCGTACGACGGCGAACTGGTCGTCGAACTCACCGGCGTCGACGACGAGGGCGTGATCGTCGTTGTCAGCTACCAGTTCGAGGCGCCGGACGACCGTCCGGCGGTCGAACCGAAGGGGCCCGTCGACCCCGAGCACGTCCCGCACGTCCGCGACGGCCTGGCCGAGAACGGCTACGAGTGGAACGGTCGCTCGGAGGCCTGACCGGGGACGAGCGGCCCCTGCCACCGAAGGAAGCGTCGACTCGGAAGTTCTTTTGAGGCGGGCCGCGAGGCGTCGGCCGTGACCCAGCGCGCCACCGACCGCCTCGACGCGCACGCGCTGCTCGCGTTCGGCGCGCTCGTCGCCGCGGTCGCGACGGCCGGGAGCCTGTACTTCTCGCTCGGGATGGGGCTGGTCCCCTGCGAGCTGTGCTGGTACCAGCGGATCCTCATGTACCCCCTCGTCGTCGTCCTCGGCGTCGCGCTCCTCGAACGCCGAGTCGGCGTCTACCGGACGGTCCTGCCGCTGTCGGCCGGCGGCGCGGCCCTCGCGGCGTATCACTCCTGGCTCCAGCTTGCGTCGGGCGGTCGTTGCGCGTTCGGCGGCTGCGCGGCCGTGCAACTGCGCGTCGTCGGCCTCACCATCCCGAACCTCTCGCTGATCGCGTTCGTCCTGATCACGGCGACGGCGGCCGCGCTGTGGGCCGACGAGCGGTGACCGACAGTCGCGGTGTGTCCCGGCGACTACTGGGCCAGGCCCGGGTTCTCGCCGAGCGACGACCGGAAGGGGCTTCCGGGACCCGACCGGTTAACACGCGGCCGTCACACTGTGTTACCATGGAGTACGTGCGACTCGGCTCGACTGGATTGCAGGTATCGCCCATCTGTCTCGGGACGTGGCGCTTCGGCCTCGAACACGAAGACAGCGGCGTCATGGAGACCGACCGCGAGGAGGCACACGAACTGCTCGACGCGTTGGAAGACCGCGGCGGGAACTTCATCGACACGGCCAACGGCTACGGCGAGGGCCGCTCCGAGAAGTGGATCGGCGAGTGGCTGGAGGAACGGGACCGCGAGGACTACGTGATCGCCTCGAAGTGCTACTGGTCGGACGTCTCGCGCTTCCAGGAGAACCTCTCGCGGAAGAACATCCGCGCGGAGGTCGAAGGGTCGCTGGAGAAGCTTGACACCGACTACCTCGACGTCCTGTACTTCCACCGCTTCGACGACGACGTCGACATCGCCCACGCGCTCCGGACGGTCGACGACCTGATCAGCGAGGGGAAGGTCCACTACGTCGGCATCTCGACGTGTGACGCCTGGAAGCTCACGAAGGGCCTCTGGCAGGCCGACGTGAACAACTACGAGGCGTTCGCCGTCACCCAGCCGCAGTACTCGGCGACGTACCGCGACCCCGTCTCGGAGTACCTCGACGTCTGCGCCGACCAGGACATCGCGGTGTGTCCGTACTCGCCGCTGCACGGCGGGTTCCTCACCGGCAAGTACGAGCGCGTCGGCGACGGCGAGGTGAAGACGCCGGACGACTCGCGGGGCGACCTCGACGAGCACTTCACGGACTGGTACCTCGACGACCAGGCGTGGGAGGTCCTGGACGAGATCCGCGCGGTCGCCGACGAGGTCGACGCGACGCCGGCCCAGGTCTCGCTGCGCTGGCTCATGGACCACGAGCGGTTCACCTGCGTCCCGATCATCGGCGCGCGGACCGTCGACCAGCTCGACGAGAACCTCGACGCCATCGAGGTGTCGCTCTCCGACGACCAGTGGGCGCGTATCGACGACGCGACCGAGGCCGGCGAGGCCTGAGCGGTCCGACGACCGGAACTCGACGGGCGATTCGGCGCGTCGGGTGCGGATCGGGGCGGTAGGCGGACACTTCTCGGGTTCCGGCGGTCAATACTAACGGGACGCTCGCGTGAATCGGCGAGGAGATGAGTATCGATCCTGCAGACGGGCCGCGGTCGGTCGTCGTCCCGGCTATCGACGCGCCGAGCAGCGTGGCCTGTGTCCGGTCGCTCGGGAAACGGGGCATCCACACGATCGTCGTCTCGGAGGACGACGACGCCGCGGCGTTCCGCTCGCGCTACGCGGGCGAGACGATCGTCGTCCCCTCGCCGCACGACGACCTGGTCGCGTACAAGGACGCCCTGCTCGCCCTCGCGATGCGCCCGGACGTGCTGACGATCCTCCCCGTCCGCGAGGAGGACGTGTACGCCCTCGCCCGCTACCGCGAGGAGTTCGAACCGCACGTCGAGGCCCAGTGGCCGACCCGGGAGGGTCTCGAACGGGTGCAGGACCGCGTCCAACTGTTCGACGCCGCCGAGCGCGCGGGCGTCGCCGTCCCGGACACCCGCCTCCTCGACGAGGTCGACGACTGGGACCGCGAGTGGATCGTCAAGGGTCGCTACACCCTGCTGGCCGACGCATACGTCGACGACTACCCGCCCGAGAAGTCTCGCGACCCGCCCTCGACGCAGTACCTCAACGGCGACAAACCCGACGTCGAGACGATCCGCCACCAGAACGGCCACACGCCGATCGTCCAGGAGTTCCTGCCGACGACCGACGAGTACGCCTTCTTCGCGCTGTACGACGAGGGCGAGCCCGTCTCGACGTTCCAGCACCGACAGGTCCGCGCGTACAACTACGCCGGCGGGCCGAGTTCCTTCCGCGAGTCGGTGTCGATCCCCGAACTCGGCGAGTCCGGGCGCGCGCTGCTGGGCGAACTCGACTGGCACGGCCTCGCGATGGTCGAGTTCCTGCGCAACGACGAGACCGGCGAGTTCGAACTGATGGAGATCAACCCGCGGCTGTGGTCGTCGCTGCCGTTCTCCGTCCGTGCCGGCGCGGACTTCCCGTATCACTACTGGCAACTCGCCCGGGGGGAGCGCGACCGGATCGACGACGACTACGAGGTCGGCACCGCCGGCCACCTCCTCCGCGGGGAGCTGTCGTACCTCCACAGCGTCCTGTTCGACGACGAGGAACTCGTCGAGCGACCAGACCGCCGCGAGGCGTTCGCCGAGGTCATCGAGTCGCTGCGTGAACACCCCCGCTTCGATTACCTCCGGCTGGACGACCCGAAGCCGTTCGTCCGCGACGCGCTGAACACGCTCGTCTGAGAACACCGCTCGGAGTGCCGCGACGGCCGTTCTCTGCGCTCGCTACTCGCCGAGTCCAGGGGCCGAGACGGGCGTCGAACGCCGGTCTGAAAATCGGTTGCCGGTCGAGCGCTCAGTTCGTCGAGCGCTCGGCGGCGTCGGGCTGGACGGGCGCCGACTCCTGTCGACCGGGTTCGTAGGTCCGTCGCACGTCGTCGACGGTCGAGCAGTCGTGCTTCGCGGCGAATACGAGCAGGTCGGTGAACGAGGCGTCGTACTCGGCGGCGAGCGCGCGCAACTGGTCCGAGAACGAGGAGTGGAAGCCCGCGAGCCCGTAGAGCACGTCGTCGACGGCGACGCCCGACTCGCCGGGGTACACCGACTCGACGAGGTCTTCGAGGTCGCGGAGGCGCCGCCAGTCCGCTCGCGACACGTCCGACGCGTAGCGGCCGCAGAGGAGTTCCGTCTGCGTGTTGCCGGCGCTCCGGCCGATGCCCTGGAGCGACGCGTCGACGTAGCTGGCGCCGCAGTCGATGGCCGTGGCCGCGTTGGCCAGGCCGAACCCGATGTTGTCGTGGCCGTGGTAGCCGACGGCGGCGCCGGTGTCGATCATCGACGTCACGTACGTCCCGACGTCCTCCGGCGTGAACCCGCCGGCCGAGTCGACGACGTACACCACTTCGGCGCCGTGTTCGACGCCGAAGTGGGCGGCGTCGACCGCCTCCGACGGCGAGATCAGGTACGTCTTCAGCAGGTTGAGGCTCGTCCGCACGTCGAGGTCTGCGAGTTCGCGGAGGAGCGGCCGCGCGGCGTGGGGGTCGTCGGCGTCGACGCCGACGCGGACGAGGTCGAACGCGTCCTCGTAGGAGGCGATCAGGTCGACCTCGCTCTGGCCGGCGACGCCGGGCAGCATGAGCGTCGTGAGACCCGTCTGGTCGGTCGCGTCGGCGACGATGTCGAGGTGGCGGGCGTCGGGCGGCGTGGGCTCCGGCGTCGTCGTGCCGAAGCCGGTCCCCGGTCCCACGTCAAGCAGGTCGACGAACGACAGGTCGTCGACGCGGCCCGCGAGCGCGGCCAGATCCGGCGGGTCGAACTGGAAGTCGCTGACGTAACAGCCGTCTCTGACGATCTCTTCGACGACGGTTGCGTCACCGAGCGTCATTGCTTCACCGTCGCCGGCCGGCCGCCGGCGGGGCGGCTCCGGCGTCGCCGCGTGGGCGAAGCAGGGCGGTTGGCGAAAGCGAGGCGGTTGGCGAGCGACAGCCCGTGAGGGCGAACCGATCGGCTGCGAGGTGGCACACTCATTGTCTTGGGGGAACCGCCCGCGTCGGGCGGCTGTTCGCCAATTGCTTACAGATATGGCCCAATTGTTATGCGGAGATTTCAGCCGGTACAGGCCGTTTACCAGAACATCTTTGCACCGTCCGAACCCGCACTGTTCCCGGCCGCTCGCCTCGGAGTCACCCGCCGTTGAGGTGCTTCTGTACCGCGCCGTACAGCGGGTAGGCCGTCGCGTAGACGGGATAGGGGGTGTGTCGCGCGGCGGCCCGGACGAGGCGGTCGCGCGTCGGGCTGCCCGCGACCGCCTCGAAGTCGGCGTCCTGGAGCCAGCGGAGGAACTCCTCGGAGCCCTCCATGGGTAGGTCGTCGTCGGGGGAGAGCCGCTGCTGGAAACCCTGCCAGTGGTACGGGGCGTGCTCGTCGTTGAGCCACTCGCCGGCCTCGAACTTCCGGACCGCCCGCTGGAAGGTGTGCCGACCGATGTCGAACCCGTGGTCGGCGGGGTCCAGCCCCTCGAGCGCGAGCCCGATCGCCGTCCGGAGGCACTTCTCGCAGCGGTCGCAGTTCTCGGCCGCTTCCGACGCCGAACACGAGTAGACGGGCAGGGTCGAGTCGCGTTCGCGGACGTAGTCGGCGACGACGCCGATTCGCTCCTGGCGGTCGAGTTCGAACACGTCGTGGACGCCCCGGGCGTCGGCCCACGCGATCTCGTCGTCGATGTTCGGGTGCGAACCCCACGGCATCGCGACCCCGTCCCAGTGGTCGAGCACCGGCGGCACCTCGATCCCCTGCCAGACCGAGGCGGCGACGTAGATCCGACCCATGCCGGTAGCGACGGCGAGCGGCGCACAGAGACCGAGCAACCCGAGCCCCGAGCCGACGGCGCTGTACCAGCCGCCGTCGTGGCGGTCGTGGAAGTGCGCGCTCAGCATCGTCGTGTCGAGGAACTCCAGCATGTTCGACCGGACGAACTGGGCGTCGACGCCGAAGCGCTCGGCGAACCGCTCCGTCCGGGCGCTCATTCGCCGCCACCGGTCGGTGTCGTCGACGCCGACGACCCACCCCTGGACGGTGATCAGCGTCGGTTCCTCCTCGCGGTGGCGGACGTACGTCGCCAGCGAGTCGACCCCGCCGGTGAACAGCATGCCCGCCCCGTCGGCGGTGCCCGACTCGCCGGGCGTCGCCGCGGTGCTCTCCGCTGGCCCCGCCGGCCCTCGATCGCGTTCGCTCCACGCTGGCGCCCGCTCGGCGATCACCCGGCCGCCGTCGATGAACGGGTACATCTCGTAGAGGGCGCGCCCGACCGCCTCCAGCGAGTCGAGGAAGCGTCGGTCGACGACCGGGACGCGCACGTCAGCGCCGAGCGCCCAGGCGACCGGACAGACCTGTGCGAGCACCGGGATCGACAGGATCGACGGCGGCAGGTCGGATACGTCCACGTCGTACTCCACGTAGAAGGGCGATTCGTCGAAGAACGGCCGCAGGTCGTCGCTGTACTCGACAGTCGATTCGATCCGCCCGCCGTCAACGGTCACCGACTCGATGGAGACCATCGAGGGAGTCTCCGCGTCTGAACCCGCGGCCGCGCCGGTCGGGAGAGACAGAATTGGATCCATAGCTCGATTCACACGGGGGGACACTCCCTCGGGGATATAAAGTATGAGTCGACTAAGGGGGAGGGTCCGTCCGGACCCGCTACCCACCGATCCGACGGCGGTCCCAGGTCACTCGGTCGATTCGACGGCGGTTCCGGGCCGCTCGGCCGGTTCGGCGGTGGGTCGGGGCGATTCGATCGGTTCGGCGGTGGCTCCGGGCGATCCGATCGGTTCGCGGTGGCTCCGGGACGGTCACGCCGAGACCGGGGCCGCTCGCCGCTGTTCGACGAGTCGGTCGAACAGCACTCGCTCGTGTCTCGCGGTGATGACGTCCCAATCGTAGTCCTCGGCGGTCGAACGAGCGTTGCGGGCGAGCGCACGCGTGTCCACGTCGCCCTCGACGCACGCGTCGAGCGTCGCGACGAGTTCCTCCGTGGTGCCGTCGTAGAGGAGCCCGTTCTCGCCGTGGGTCAGCAGCTGCCGGTGGGCCAGGAGGTCGGTCGCGACGACGACCGTCCCGGCGGCCATGTACTCCAGGAGTTTCCCGGGGAAGCTGATCCGGAACGACTCGATGTCGCCGAGGGGCGAGACGGCGACGTCCGTCTCGCCGAGCATCCGCGGGACCTCGTCGTGGGGGACCAGTCCGACCCACTCCACGCGGTCGGCGACACCAAGCTCGCGGGCTCGCGCCTGCAGCTGTTCGACGGTCTCGTCGTCGCCGTCGCCGACGACGCGGAACCTGATGTGGTGGTCGCTCTCGTCGACCGCCTCGATGACGTCGCCGATCCCCCGGATCAGGCCGATCGAACCGACGTACGTGACGACCAGGTCGGCTTCGTCGTCCGCGCGCCGGCCCTCGGCGCCTCGGCGGGCCCCCTCGACGAACGCGTCGACGTCGACGCCCATCCCGATCACGAACGCGTCGGAGAGGTCGACGCCGTACTCCTCCTCGGTCACCTGGCGGATGCCCTCGGTCAGGCAGACGACCGCCGTGGTCCGGACGAGGAGCGCGCCGAACAGCGCCGCGTACAGCGACTTCAGTTCCATCGTGAGGCGACTCTTCAGATCCCTCCTCCCGCTCGACTCGATGAAGTCGCGCTTCTGTCTGACGGGGACGGACACGAGGCCGACGACGAATCGGGACCCGCCGGCCGTCGCGGTGGCCCACCCCTGGGGAACGGTCCGCTGGAAGGAGTAGACCGCATCGTACCGGTGGCGAATCCCCAGGACGACTCCGTAGAGCAGGCACAGGGCGTGAAACAGGATTCCAGAGACGAGGGGGATCGACCCCGTGTCGACGGTGTGGTAGACGACGTCCTGGGGCGGGCCGTCCTCGTCTTCTACGTCCCGGCGGCCGTGACAGAGGACGTGGACGGTCGCCGACTCTGCCATCTTCCGCGAGACGTGGTGCTCTGCGGTCGAACCGTACGACGTCGAGATGTCCCGGTGGTGGACGAACAGGACCGAGTTCCGTTCGCCGCTCATGATTTGCACGTCGGTGTCGCCGGGTCGTTCGTGGTGGCGTGCACAAGCGAGGAAACCGGGCAGAGAGCCATAAGTACGGGGCGGCTACCCGGGTCGGCTCAATCCGTCGGTTCGACGCGCCGGGACTCGGTGCCGTCTTGGCCGGCATTACCGCGGTACGGCGCGGGGGTGTGGCGCTCGTACACGTCGAGGAGTTTCTCCTGTTGGCTCTCCCAGTTGAACCGATCCAGCGCGGCGCGGTGGCCGTTGCGTCCGAGTTCGGCGCGCCGGTCGGGGTCGTCGATGAGCGAGACGAGCGCCTCGGCGACCGCGTCGGGGTCTTCCGGTTCGACGGCGACGCCGCAGTCGACGTCCTCGACGAGCGTCCCCCAGTTGCCGATGTCCGAGACGACCACGGGCAGGCCCGCGGACATGTACTGGAACAGCTTGTTCGAGCGGTGGACCGCGTCGGTCTTGTTCGGGTCCGGGTGGAAGCACATCGTCCCGACGTCGGCCGCGCGGAAGTGGTCGATCATCCCCTCCAGCGAGGGGAACCACTCGACGAACTCCACCCGGTCGGAGGCCTCGATGTGCCGCTCGATGGCCGCCTGCTCCTCGTCGGAGCCGTACTTGCCGCCGATCGACAGCTCGACGTCGTAGGCGTCGGGGATCCGGTCGACCGCTTCGATCAACGTGTGGATCCCGCGGTTCTCCGAGAGCAGCCCGCGATAGACCAGTTTCGTCGGTCCCTCCCCGTCGGGCTCGATGTCCTCGATCGGGTCGGTCCCCTCGGCCCACCGGCGCTGGGGGTAGTTCGTGACGACCGTCGGGTCCTGACCCGCGAAGCGCTCGGCGATGTCGGGCGAGGCGGTGACGATCTCGTCGACGACGCGCGAGAGGCCGAGTTCGACCAGCCCGGCCGCCTTCGCGGCGACCGGTCGGATCGGTTCGGGGAAGATCGGCTTGTGGGCCAGCGTGTCCTCGACGTTCTCGTGGACGTCGTAGACGACCGTCCCGTCCGTCGCGACCGAGAGGAAGGCCCCGACCGGGAGACACTCCACGTCGTGGAAGTGGTAGACGTCGTAGTCGGTGTCGGCGAGGACCCGCGCCACGTCGGCGGCGGCGCGCAGTCGCTCGCCGATCGAGATCATCGACCCTTCCTCGGCGTCGCCGTAGGTCACCGTCTCGACCGGCGAGTCGCCGTCGAATGGCGTGTAGTACGTGACGTCGTGGCCCGCCTCCTCCAGCGAGACGGCCTCGCGACCGACGACCCGGGAATCAGTCGCGTCGTGGGCGCTCGTGAACACGCAGACGCGCAGTCCGTCCGCCGGGCCGTCACTCCGTCGATCCGCCCGCTGTTCAGTCCTCTGAACCATCAGCTACCGGGAGGGGCCTCGTGTCCGTTAGTAACAGTCCGCTAAACGCGCCGGAGACCGGTTAGGGGACCGTTTCGCCGGAGGGCCGTCGGCGCCGGTCGGCCGGTGGCGCGCCGCCGGTTCGCCGGTCGGTCGACCCGATCGCCGTCCGCGACTACCAGCTGACCGAGTGGTACTCGGGGACGTCGTCGGCGACCTCGGGGACGGTCCCGACGGGGTCGCAGACGGGCGTGTCCTCCAGTCGCGTCGTCAGTTCGGGGCGCGCGCAGTTGTTGGCGAACACGACGACGTCGGCCCGGTCCAGGAACGAGTCGGGGTCCGAGACCAGGCGGTCTGTCAGGTCGGGCATCGTCTTGTCGAGGTAGTCGCGGTTCGAGCCGACCGCCTCGGAGGGGTCGAGACCGTCCGCGTAGAACAGCACCTCGTCGTCGAGCTGCTTGGCGAGCCGCAGGCCGGGGCTGTTGCGCATGTCGGTCGTGTCGGACTTGAACGCGATGCCGACGATGCCGACGGTCGACCCGTCGACGGACTCGACGCGGTCGCGGACGCGCTCGATGTGCGCGTCGTTGCTCTCGGGGATGCTGTCGAGCAGGGGCGCGGAGACGCCGTTGTCCTCCGCGATGGTCGCGATGGCCCGCGAGTCCTTCGGCAGGCACGACCCGCCGAAGGCGAAGCCGGGGTCGAGGTACTGCTCGGAGACGTTGAGCTTCCGGTCGCTCTGGACGAGATCCATCAGTTCGCGGCCGTCGACGCCCGCCGCGGAGGCGAGCGACCCCACCTCGTTGGCGAAGCAGATCTTCAGCGCGTGGAAGGCGTTGTTGACCATCTTGAGCGACTCGGCCTCCTCCGGGGCGACCGTGCGCACCTCGCCGTCGAGGCCGAGCGTCCGGTAGAGGTTCACCAGGTCCTCGGCGGCGTCGCCCTCGAAGGTCCCGACGACGACGTACGGCGGGTCGAAGAAGTCGTCCATCGCCGCGCCCTCGCGCAGGAACTCGGGGTTGACCGCGAAGTCGACGTCGGTCCCCTCCGCGGTCTTCGAGTCCATGTACTCGCGCAGGCTGCGCGTCGTCGAGGGCGGGACGGTGCTGCGGACGACGACCCGGTGGTTCCCCTTCTCGTCGACCGCCTCGACCATGGAGTCGACCACGTTGTAGAGGTTCGTCGTACTCAACTGGCCCGTGTCGTCCAGCGGCGTGCCGACCGTCAGGAACGAGACGGACGAGTCCAGCACGGCCGCGGTGGCGTCGGTCGTCGCTTCGATGCGTTCCTCGGCCACGCCCTCGGCGATCGCCTCGCCGACGCCCGGCTCCTCGATCGGCGATTCCCCTCCGGCGACGGTCTCGACTTTCTCCGGGTTCACGTCCACCCCGACGACCTCGTGACCCTCGCGCGCCAGACAGGCGGTCATCACGCAGCCGACGTATCCCAGACCGAACACTGATACCTTCATCGACCGACACCTCGCCCGATTCGCGCTTTGTTATCCCCGCCTTATCGGCCGTAGCGGCCGCCTGACGCCCTCCTGGCGAATCCGTCTGAGAGGCGAGGTGAGACCGCCGACCGCTCTCGACGCGTTCCGGGGCGCTGCCGCTGACAGCTCCCGATCCCGGTCGCGTCGGCGACCCCTAGGCGGCGGCTGCGAGTGGTACCAGCGTCATAACAATTAGCGGGAGGGAGGTAATAGCAACGAATGCCTGCTGAAGAGCGGACGAGACGCGGCTTCTTGCGCGCCGGTATCGCTGCAGCGGTGGCCGCGGGACTCGCCGGGTGCCGCTCGGACGGCGAGGAGACGGTGGAACCGACACCGCCCGAGACGGAGACGCCCACCGACCCCGCTCCCACCGAGACAGAGCCCTCCACGCCGACCCCGTCGCCCTCCCCGACCCCGGTCCCCGAGATCGTCGAGCGCTACGGCGAGCGCTACGACTCGATCGTCAACGTCGCCCAGGCCGCGAGCGGCGACTCGTCGGTCGGCGAGGTCGTCGCGGAGGGCATCAACACGGACGACACCCTCCTGTACTTCCCGACGGGCGAGTACGAGCTCCCCGAGCTGCGCGTCAGGGACGTCCGCAACGTCGGCCTCGCCTCCCTGCCCAGAGACGACGCCGTCATCAGGCCCGCGGTCCCGCGGGATGACTTCCGGGAGGCGTTCATCGACTTCCGGGACGTCTCGGACGTGCTCCTCGAAGGGATCACGTTCGATTACACCGAGCCGGGGTACGGCGGTTCGCTCAGACTGGTCACGCACGGGAACTTCATCGCCAGGGACCTCCGGACGAAGGGGAAACTCCCCGACACCGACAAGAGCCGCAAGCACGTCGCCTACCGCTTCGACGTCCAGGACGAGGAGGGGATCGGCCTCGTCGAGCGGATCGTGGCGCGCGACGGCGGCCACGACGGGGGCAACGGCGTCGGTATCTTCGTCGGGAAGGACCACGCCGGGACGGTGACGTTCCGCGACTGCGAGGTCGCGAACTTCCCGAACAACGGCCTCTACGCGTCGGCGCCGGGCGCCGACTACGACGGCTATCGCGGCGCCAACGGGGCGGTCCACGTCCGGGGCGGTCGCTACGAGAACAACAACATCGCGAACATCCGCATCGGGTCGACGGGGTCGACGGTCAGACACGCGACCGTCGTCGTCGACAAGGTCCCGCCGACCATCTCCGAGAGCGATCTGAACGTCCGCGGCATCCGCCTGCGGGCGCGCAACGGGCAGGTGGTCGAGGACTGCGACATCCGCATCGGCGAGGACGCCGGCGAGGGGTTCGGCGCCATCTCCTATCACCCCGACCACGGGAGCTCGACGATCAAGAACACGCGGATACAGGTCGACCGCGACGACTTCAGCGCGATCGACGCGACGCACGCCAACGGGGGCGGGACGGAGGCCCCCCTCACGTTCGAGAACGTGACGATCACTGGGAAGGCGGCCGAGGGAGCGACCGTCGACATCGCCGACCGCCACGGGACGACGTTCCGGAACTGCAAGATCGAACAGACCGGCGCCGACCGCGAGGGGATCGTCTTCACGAACTCCGAGGACTGCCTCGTCGCCAACTCGACGATCAGGGTGACCGGCGACCCGATCGAGTTGAACGACTCGACGGTCGACCGGAAGGCCCTCACGCTCGGGACTCCGTCCGTACCCGACGGGCCCGAACCGGGCGCCAGCAGTGGCGGACAGACCGACACCTGAGGTTTTCAAACGCCGTCTCGCCGCAGGCCGTTTCGTCGTGACTGCGGAACCCCACGCTGCCTCACATCTCGTCCAGGAGTACTCGGATACCGACGTGAAACGGGCGATAACCTGTGCTTACTGGCTCCGTAACGTCCGATTTCCGGGCCGCCGCGTTTCGGTCGGTGCGGGCTCGCCGCCGGATCGGCTGCACGCGGTCCTGGAATATCGCGCACTCACTGTAGCGCATCCGGTAGCCAACCGCAATCAATCCGCAACCAGGCGGTGAGTAACCGAAGGTAAACCCGCTCAAACCGCCCGCATCGAGCACCGTCCGCGCAATTACCCTTTTAGCAGTAGATGCGGCTTACCCGGAACATGGGCAACGGTAACCAGAACGAACCGGACAGTAAGAACGAACCTACCGGACGTAACGGCCGATTACCGGGCGGCCGTGGGTCCGGTCGCCGCTCGTTTCTGAAGGCGGCCGGCGGGGCGGCTGCGCTGCCGCTGCTCGCCCGGAGGGCGAGTAGCGCGCCGACGGCGCACCACCTCGAGATCGTCTCGACGGAGGGAACGAGCGAGACCAACGACCTCGACGTGGCCTACGAGTTCACGACGACCGGCGAGATCACGCCCGACGCGGACAACGGGCTCAACTCGGCCGAGGAGAACGACTCGGTGAGCCAGAACAGCGACGGCACGTGGACGGCCACGGGCAAGACCGGCAACGGCTTCGGCGACGCGTTCACGTTCGAAGGGTCGGTCACTGGCTTCTCCGCGCAGGGCGCCTACGAGCTGATCCTCGACGGCACCACCGTGACGGCCGACGACCTCGTCTCGGACCCCCGCCACCACATCGAGGTGCTCACGACGCAGGACCCCTGCGAACTGGACTACACGTTCACGACGACCGGCGAGATCACCAAGGACACGGACAACGGACAGAACTCCGCGGCCGGAAACGACTCGGTCACGCAGAACAGCGACGGCACGTGGACCGCGGACGGCTACACGGGCAACGGCTACGGCGACGCCTACTACTTCGAGGGCGACCTCGTCGACTTCGGGCCGGTCGAGGACTTCGTCGAGATCTACGTCGACGGCTCGAAGATCGACCTCTCGCAGTTCGAACCCCAGCGTCACCACATCGAGGTGATCACGACGCAGGACCCCTGCGAACTGGACTACACGTTCACGACGACCGGCGAGATCACCAAGGACACGGACAACGGGCAGAACTCCGCGAGCGGGAACGACTCCGTGAGCCAGAACAGCGACGGCACGTGGACCGCGGACGGCTACACGGGCAACGGCTACGGCGACGCCTACTACTTCGAGGGCGAACTGACCGCCTTCGGTCCTGTCGAGAGCTTCGTCGAGGTGTACGTCGACGGCTCGCAGATCGACCTCAGCCAGTACGAGACGACCGACGACACCACCAGTAGCGGGTCGGCGTCCGAGACCCTGGGCGGCGGCGAGGGGTACGCGAACACGGTCCCCCGCTCGGAGGCCGACGTCGTGGTCTCCACGCTCGACGAGCTGATGGACGCGTTCGATTCGGCGTCGAGCGGCGACGTCGTCTACGTCGCGGGCGACGCGACCATCGACGCCTCGTCGGTGACGGGCACCGACAACCTGGTCGTCCCCGCGGGCGTGACGCTCGCCTCGGACCGGGGCATCGACGGCGCGCCCGGCGGCCGGATCAAGACCGACGTGATCGACTACTCGCACATGATGTCCGCGGAGCGCAACGCGCGCGTGACGGGCGTCCGGATCACGGGCCCCGGCTGGGAGTACGTCGAGTACAGCAAGCCAGTCTCCAGCGGCCTCACGGTCGACGGCTCCGGCGTCGAGATCGACAACGTGGAGGTGTACGGCTTCAGCCACGCGGGCATCAAGCTCAACGCCTCGGCGCACGTCCACCACAGCCACATCCACCACAACTCGATGGACGGCCTCGGCTACGGGATCATGTGCTACGGCGGGCAGGACACCCTCGTCGAGTACAACCGCTTTAACTACAACCGCCACTGCGTCGCGAACGAGGGCACCGCCGGCTACGAGGTCCGCTACAATCACTTCGGCGGGAAGACGATCGCCTACCAGGTCGGCACTCACCGCCCCGGCGGGACCACGCTCAGCATCCACCACAACACGTTCGTCCCGACGAAGCACCTGAACGACGGCGTCGACCCGAGCTGTCACGTCACCATCCGCGGCGTCCCGGACGACGTGGCGGACATCCACCACAACTGGTTCCACAACCCGAAGGAACCGCTCGACAGCCCGGACATGTGGACCAACGAGGCCATCGTCCAGGCCCACGTCGACGAGTGGAGCAACGTCGAGTACGGCAACAACCACTACGGCTCGGACGAACCGTCCTCGGACATCGGCTGTCCGCGGTAGGCTCACCGATTCTCGGTTCCGCGACTCCGGCCCCGGTCGGTCGTCGGCTCCGGCGTCTCCGACACGCCGCGACCCGGTGGTGTCGGACCCCTCGCAACTTCCCGCGCGCCCGGTCGTCGGCCACCGCGCTCCCGGCGTCCGTCTGCCTGCCGAGACCGCTCGCAAGTCCAGTAACCACGTCTTACTCGCCGCGAAACGGGCGATTTCCGGCGGCCGTGCGACCCGCCGGACCGCGCCCGTCGAGTAGGACATTCTCACGGAAGCGTGGTCCAGTCCGCAACCAACCAGGGGGTCCCCGCAGGTAAGCGGGCGGAACCCGCCCGTTTCCGGCATCGCTGCCGCAGATACCCTTTTCTCAGAAGCGGAAACTTACCGCGGTGTGGCGCTCAGTAATCAGGACGGAACCGCGGACGACGGATCGCAGACGAAGCATACCCGAGCGCAGGCGGAGCGTACCGGCGACCGGCGCGGCCGAACTGGTGGGTTCGGTCGGCGGTCGTTCCTCGGAGTGGCCGCCTCGGCAGCGGCCGTCCCGCTGCTCGGTGGGGCCGCACAGGCGGCCCCGGACGCGCGTCGCGTCGAGATCGTGAGCACCGGGCCGGAGCCGACCTCCTACGAGTTCACGGTGACCGGGAAGATCGACCTGGTCAAGGGGACGACCGAGCGGAACGACGCCGTCACCGAGAACGACGACGGGTCGTGGACGGCGGCGGGACAGGTCGTCGACGGCGGACGCGACGCCTACACCGTCGCAGGGGAGATCACCGACTTCTCGCCAGAGAAGGGGGCGTTCGAACTCCGCGTCGACGGGAGCGCAGTCGACCCCGCTGCCGTCGGCGGCGAGTCCTCCGGTTCGTCCGACTCCGCCACCGAGGGCGGCGAGACCGCGGGCACGGCCGACCTCGAGTCGCCCGAACTGCTCGGCGGCGGCGACGGCTACCCGAACGCTGTCGCCGAGTCCGAGGCGGACGTCGTCGCCGCCACGCTCGACGAGCTCGAACAGGCGCTGAACGGCGCCAGCAGCGGCGACGTCGTCTACGTCGCCGGCGACGCGACCATCGACGCGACCCCCGCGACCGGGACGGAGCGGCTGACGATCCCATCGGGCGTCACGCTCGCCTCGGACCGGGGCATCGACGGCGCGTCCGGCGGGGAGATCAAGACCGACGTGATCGACTGGGAAACCCTGCTGTGGGCCGAGAGCGACGCGCGCGTGACGGGCGTCCGCATCACGGGCCCGCTCTCGGAGTACATCGAGTACAGCAAGCCGGTCTCTAGCGGGCTGACTGTCAAGGGCTCCGGCGTCGAGATCGACAACGTCGAAGCCTCCGGGTTCAGCCACTCCGCGATCAAACTCAACGCCTCGGCGCACGTCCACCACAGCTACGTCCACACGAACTCCATGGACGGCCTCGGCTACGGGATCATGTGCTACGGCGGGCAGGACACTCTCGTCGAGTACAACCGCTTCGACTTCAACCGTCACTCGGTCGCCAACGAGGGCACCGCCGGCTACGAAGTCCGGTACAACCGCTTCGAGGGCAAGGCGATCGCCTACCAGGTCGGGACGCATCGGCCGGGCGCGACGACCCTGAAGATCCACCACAACACGTTCATCCCGACGAAGCACATCAACGACGGCGTCGACCCGAGCTGTCACGTGACGATTCGGGGCGTCCCGGACGACGTGGCGGACATCCACCACAACTGGTTCCACAACCCGAAGAAGCCCCTTGACTCGCCCGACATGTGGACCAACGAGGCCATCGTCCAGGCCCACGTCGACGAGTGGAGCAACGTCGAGTACAGCGACAACCACTACGGTCCCGACGAGCCGTCCGCCGACATCGGCTGCCCCCGGTAAGACGGCCGTACTCCTGAGCCACCGCCGGAGCTGACCCCTGCGGGGTCAGAGATACCCGAGTTCTTCGAGCCTGTTCGTCATGCGCTGTTCGGCGTCCTCCGAGATGTCGTCCTCGCCCAGTTCGCGCTCGCGCGCGACGTGTTCGTCGACCATGCCTTCGAGCCGCGCGGCCACGTCGGGATAGTCGTCGACCACGTTGTGCCGTTCCTTGGGGTCGGATTCGAGGTCGAACAGCTGGCGGACGTCGCGGTCGCGACCCGTGACGAACTTCCAGCCGTCGTAGCGGACGCCGTCGAGCCAGCGCCCGCGCTCCTGCTCTGAGCCGACGCCGCGCATGTACGCCGGGCGGTGGTCGATCCGGCCGTCGAGCAGGTCCTGCCCCGACACGTCGGACGGCGAGTCGAGTCCGGCCGCCGACAGCAGCGTGGGGAAGACGTCGACCTGTCGGACCTGGTCGCCGACGCGACGGCCTTCGGGGACGCCCGGGCCAGCGAGGGCGAACGGCACGCGCGTCAGGTAGTCGTAGACGTGGTAGCTGTGACCGACCCGGTGGAAGGCGTTGGGGAAGTCGACGCCGCTGAACCGCCGCAGCGAGTTGTAGAAGTCCTCGAGTTCGATCCCGCTCTCGCGGAGCGACTCCTCGACGTCGCTGCGGACGTGTCTGGTGCGCTTGCCGGTGAGCGGGATCGGCACCTGGTTGAGGCCGATCACCGCGGCCTTGTGGCGGAGCGTCCCGTCGTGGATGGTCTCGCCGTGGTCGCCGGTGACCGCGACGATCGTCTCCGAGAGGTCGATCTCGTCCAGCAGGCGTTCCAGCTTCTCCGCGACGCCGCGCACGCTGGCGTCGTACTCGATCTCGTCGTCGGTGGCGTCCGGCGGCAGGTCTCGGTGAACGTGCGCCTCCCAGAGGTGGAGGTACTCGAACCAGGGGTCGGAGGCGGCCTCGACGTCGGCCCGGAACTCGTCGAACCAGTCGGTGTAGACGGTCCGGTCCCGCGTCCGGTACTCGTAGCTGTCGAAGCCGGCGTCCAGGCCGGTGTCGGCTGTGATGGGTCCCGTGACGTGCGCGTTGGTCTCGTACCCGGCGGCGTCGAACACCTCCGCCAGCGTCGTCACGTCGTCTTCGAGCGTGAAGTCGCGCAGCGAGAGGACGCCGTGGTCCGGCGGGTAGTCGCCCGTCATGTAACTCGAGACACAGGGCGTCGTCGAGGAGGCCGCCGCGATCATCGTGTCGAAGGCCGTGCCCTCCCGCTCGAAGAACTCGAAGAACGGCTTCTCACAGCCGTGGTCCCCGAACGCGAAGTCGCTGCGGAGCGCGTCGACGCACACGAACAGCACGTTGGGGCGATCTGTGGTCATGTGGGGTTCGACCGGGCTCTCGCAGTTAGATATGAAGCGCATACCGGGTGAGGAATCGCCGGACGCGAGGGTAACAGGTGTTTAACAACAGGGTGGCGACCGGAACGGGCGAGTGATGACTCACGGACACGGAACCCGATTAGCGATCGGGCGGTGCGCTCCACGCAGCGGGGATCGAGCAGGGGCGATCCATCGACCGGGCCCGGTGGGCGCCCCACGGGGCCGCCGCCTCGCGTCGAATCGGCAGCCGACCGGACCGACCGGCGCGCACTCCTGACAGCGAATGGATCTCAGGGATTCGGTCCTCAAGCTGTTCTCGGGCCGCATCGTCGTGGCGGTGGTCGAGTTCGCGGCGATCGCCGGGTTCACGCAGGCGCTCGGGACGGGCCCGATGGGGTCGTTTTTCGTCTTCCAGGCTGTCGTCGGGATGCTCGGGGTCCCGGTCGACCTCGGCATCTCGAAGGCCGTCGAGAAACAGCTCTCGGCGGACGAGCCGCTCGGCGAGGTGCTGACCACGTCGATCGCCGTCAAGGGCGTGCTGGCGCTCCCATGGATCGCCGGGCTCGTGATCCTCACGCCGCGGGTCGAACAGTACGTCGGCGTCGAGGGGGTCGTCCCGTTCATCGTCGTCGGCCTCGCGGTGACCCAGAGCCGCGCGCTCGGGCTCCGCACCCTCGCCGGACAGCTCCGGGTCGACGAGAACGCCTTCCTGAAGGTGATCGGGAAGCTCGTCTGGGTGGCCAGCGGGGCCGCCCTGATCCACTTCGGGTGGGCGGCGAAGGCGATGATCACGGCCTACATCCTGGGGCGGTTCGCGACGCTCCTCGCGGCACTCGTCCGCGCCGACCTGGCGGCGAGCGCGCCGAGCGCGGCGCGGGCGCGGAGCCTGATCGACTTCGGCCGGTACGTGTTCGTCGGGAGCGTCAGCGGGTTCGTCTACCAGTGGATGGACGTCGCCATCCTGCGGCTGTTCGTCCCGGTGTCGATGGTCGGCGCCTACGAGATCGCCTGGCGCGTCGCCTCCGTCGCGATGATGCTCACCGAGGCGATCCGCACGTCGCTGTTCCCGCAGATATCTCAGTGGCACGCCGACGACCGGCTCGACGAGATCGAGTCGGCGTTCCGGCAGTGGCTCCAGATCCCGCTGTACCTGACGATCCCGGCGTTCGCCGGCGCGGTCGTCATCGGCCGGGAGATCCTGGGGACACTGTTCGGCGCGGACGTCGTTCTGGCGTACCCGGTCCTCATCGTCTTCATGGCCGAGAAGATCCTGCGGTCGGTCCAGCTCGTGCTCGGGCCGTCGCTGTACGCGATGGACAAGCCGGTGCTGGGCTACCGCGGGAGCGTCGCCGCCATCGTCACGAACCTCGTGTTGAACTTCGCGCTCGTCCCGCGGTTCGGGATCATCGGCGCGGCCGCCGCCACGACGCTGAGCGCCGCGACGGCCGCCGCCGTCGCGATCACCTACGTCTCGCGGTTCGTCGACATCGACGTACCCTGGCGGCGGATCGCCTGGAGCGTCGCGTCGGCCGTCCTCATGGCCGGCGCCGTCGCCGCGGTGAAGCCGTATCTCCCCGGCGGCGTCCCCCGCGTGGCGCTCGGCGTCGCCGCGGGCGCCGCGATCTACTTCGCCCTGCTGTTCGTGAACGAGGGGATCCGCCTGGAGATGCGGGGGGCCATCGAGGACGTCACCGGCTCTTCGCCCTGAGCGCCCTCATCAACTCCCCGTCCTGATGCCCTCACCAACTCCTCGCCCTGATGCTCTCATCAACTCCCCGTCCTGATGCCCTCACCAACTCCCCGTCCTGAGCGCCCTCACCAACTCCTCGCCCCAGGTGGTCGGCCCCGATCGCACGGGCGATCGGGGGACCGCACGGAGTTGCCATCGACTCCCAGACCGCTTTCCTGTTACTCGCCCGTTTCTCCGGTACCGTTCGCGAAGCGCGGGAGTCCCGTGGGGAGTTCGAGCCGTTAGTCCGGCCGATCGAGGGCCGTAGCCGCATCATTACAATAGGAGATTGCGGGGTGGATAGGGGTGTGAACGGGTACGATATCAGACCGCGATCGAGGGGTTCGAATCACCCGGTCGGGCGCGACGCCGTCCGGCCGCGCGCACCGATACGGGCCGCGCTATCGACGGCGCTGCCGGTGGTGCGTTAGATGGTTCGAACGCTCCAGTTGGTCACGTCCCGCAGGCCCTTTTTCGAACAGCAGGTGGAGGTGCTCGAACGCAACGGGGTCTCCTGCACGGTCGTCCCGGTGCCCGGCGGCACCCGCGAGCGGTCGCTCGCGGACTACGTCCGCTTCTACGCCCGGGTCCTCGAGGCGGCCTCCGGCCCCGACTTCGACCTGGTCCACGCCAACTACGGCCTGACTGCGCCCGCGGCGCTCGCCCAACCCATCCGGCCGGTCGTCCTCTCGCTGTGGGGCTCGGACCTGCTCGGTCGCTACGGAACCGTCAGCGAACAGTGCGCCCGCTTTGCCGACGCGGTCGTCGTCATGTCCGAGGAGATGGCGACCGACCTCGACGGCGACTACACGGTCGTCCCCCACGGGATCGACACCGACCGCTTCGCGCCCGAACCGCAGGACGAGGCGCGCGAGGAGGTCGGCTGGGAGAGCGGGGCGAACCACGTCCTCTTCCCCTACGACCCCTCGCGGGAGGAGAAGAACTACCCGCGCGCCGAGCGGGTCGTCGACCGGGCCCGCGACGCGGTCGACGGCCGGGTCGAACTCCACGCGGTGTCGGGCGTCCCCCACGAGCAGGTCCCGACGTACATGAACGCCGCGGACGCGATGATCCTCCCCTCCGAGCGGGAGGGGTCGCCGAACGCGGTGAAGGAAGCGCTGTCGTGTAACCTGCCGGTCGTCGCGACGCCGGTCGGCGACGTGCCGACGCTGCTCGACGGCGCCGACTGCTCGCACGTCAGCGACACCGACGAGGGACTCGCCGACGCGCTCGCCGAGGTGCTCACGTCCACCAGCCCGCCGAACGGCCGGGAGCGCGCTCGCGAGTTCGGCCTCGACCGGATGGGCGAGGACCTCCTCGGCGTCTACGACAGCGTCCTCGACGCGGAGGTGGCGGCGTGAACACGCATCCGACGACCTGGCTCCGGACGGGCCGGCTCGACGCCGTGATCGCCGCGCTCGGCCTCGTCGTCGCGCTCGGCCTGCTCCCGCTGGCGTTCCTCTCCTCGGAGGCGTACGTCCAGTCCGTCCCGGTCGTCCTCGGCCTGGGCTGTCTGCTGTACCTGGTCTCGATCCGCCGGGACGCCTCCGTCGACCGCTCCAGGTGGACGATCGGGGGAAGCGGGGTCGCCGCCGCGGAACTGACCGGGATCGGACTGGTCGCGGTGACGGTCGCCGCGGCGCTGGCCGGCACGCGGACCCTCCGGGTCATCCTCCTGGCGGGGGCCGTCGGCGCGTTCATCCTCCTGCAGATCGTCTTCCTGTCCGAGGACGCGCTCGACGAGCGGCTCGTGCTCGCGCAGATCGTCGCCCACGCGTTCGTGGTCAGATTCACCGGCCTGTTCACGACGGCCGGGTTCATCGGCGTCGACAGCTGGGAGCACGTCACCCAGTACGCGGCCTCGCTGCAGGAGGCCGGGTCGCTCGCGCCGCTGGCGGACGCGAAGTACTACTTCGCGCCGTTCCACCACCTGGCGAACGTCGTCGGCTCGGAGCTGCTGGGCGTGTCCCTCCGGATGAGTCTCTACCTCGTCCTCGGGAGCGTCCTCGTCTTCGCCGTCCTGCTCGTCTACGGGACGGCCAGGTACTTCGTCGACGTGCGCTGGGCGCTGTTCGCGACCGGCGCCTTCGCGATGACCGACCAGGCCATCCGCTGGGGGATGCACATCATCCCGACGAGCCTCGGCCTGGTCTTCTTCCTCGGCGTCGTGTTCGCCGTGACGCGCCTGCTCCACGCGGAGACGACCCGCGCCGACTGGGCGCTGCTGGTCGGATTCATCGTCGCGGTCACGCTTACCCACCAGGTGTCGGCGTTCGTCTCGCTCGTCTTCATGGGGTCGGCCGTCCTCGCGCAGGTGCTCGTCAACCGCGTCGACTGGGTCACGCCGGCCGACCAGTACGCCGGCGGCGGCACCGACCTCGGGTCGACCTCGCTGGAGACCGGCGAGTCGGCCGACCCGATCACCGACGGCGCCTCGCGGTCGCTCGCCGACACCGTTCCGCTGCACGGCGCCTTCGCGTTCCATCTCGTCTTCACGGGCGCGATCTGGGCTGTCACGCCCTGGAGCGGCGAACGCTTCCTCACCCGCGCCGTCGGCCTGTTCTGGTTCACCGTCCAGACCTCGGCCGGGTTCCTGAACCTCGTCCCGTCGAGCAGCAGCGCGGGCGAGGCCGCCGCCGCTGGCCCGTCGACCCTGGCGGGCCAGGTGGCACCCTACGTCGACGCGCTCGGTTTCCTCGTCCTCCTGTTCGCGGCGATCCTCGGCAGCCTCGCGCTGGTCCGGCGCCACCGCTCGCCCCAGGCGTCACACACGATCGTCATCGCGATCGGCGTGATGCTGTTCTTCTCGCTCGGACTGCCGCTGTTCGGGATCCGGACGTTCCTGCCCGGCCGGTGGTACGCCTTCGCCTACGCGCTGATGGCCGTCGTCGGCGCCGCCGGACTCCGCTACATGGGGGCGCAGTTCTCGACGCGCGCGGTCGCCGCCGTGCTCGTCGTCCTGCTGCTCGCGTTCCCGTTCGCGATGATCGCCGGCAAGAAGGCGACTATGGACGACCCGACGTTCGACCAGCAGTGGCCGAAGTACTCCTACACGGAGTCCGAAATCGCCGCGATGGGCACCATCGGCGAGACGACGCCTGGGACCGAAGACGCGATCTACACCGACCACCCGTACCAGACGGCATTCAAGAGCAGCGGCGCCTTCTTCGGGCTGCCGATAAACCTCACCAGCATCAGCGAGGCGGGCCCGCCACACGACAGGACCGTCTACCGGACGTATCAGTCCACGGGGGCGCCCCAGTTCACCACCGAGGGCGGAGTCGTCGTGACTCGGCGGGTGAGCCAGGAGCAGATCTGTCCCGAGGCGAGCAGTCGCGTGTACGACAACCAGGAAGCGGAGCTGTGTACCCGACCGGGAGCCTGAAACGATGAGCTACGACACTGACACCCGTCGATACGGCGTCGGCGACCTCGCCGTGGTCGTCGCGCTGGTCGTCGCCTTCGACGCCGTCGTCGCACTGTCGCTCGACTTCCCGACGCTCCGGCTGGCGCTCGGCCTGCCGGTGCTCCTGCTGGCGCCCGGGTGGGCAGTCGTCGCCGCGCTGTACCCGCGCGGCGGCGACGGCGCCGACCCGACGCGGACGCGTGCGGCCTCGACGCCGAGTCGCGGCGCGTCGACCGACCCGATCAGTCCGGTCGCGCGGTTCGCGCTCGCAGTCGCGGCGAGCGTCGCCGTCGTCGCCGCGGTCGCCGTGGCGGTCAACGCCAGCCCGTGGCTGATCCGGCCGCTCCCGATGCTGGTCGGGATCACCGCGGCGACCGTCCTCGCCGTCGTCGTCGCGGGCTACCGCCGGTTCACGCTGCCCGCGATGATGCGGTACAGCCCGTCGGTCCCGTGGCGGCCGGTCGCCCGCGCCGCGCGCCCGCGGCTCTCGGCGACGTTCTTCCTCGGGATACTCCTCGTCGCCAGCGTCGTCGGCGCGACGGCCGTCCTCGCGACGAGCGACGCCGTCAAGGCCGGCACGAACGACCAGTTCACCGAGTTCTCGGCGCTGACCGCCAACGGCTCCGGCGAGTACGTCACCGCGAACTTCACCGACACCGTCGAGGCCGGCGGGTCGCTGTACTTCGAACTCGCCAACGGCGAGGGCGCCCGGACCGACTACACGCTCGTGTTCGTCCGCGAGGCCGTCGCCGTCGAGAACAACGAGACCGTCGTCCAGTCCGCGACCGAGCGCGACCGCCGCTCGGTGACGGTCGGCGCCGGCGACACCCAGCGAGTCGAGTTCGAGCCCCGGCCGTCCGGCGAGAACAGCACCGTCCGCCTGCGGGCGTACCTCTACCGCGGCGACGCGCCCGAGGACCCCTCGCCGTCGTCGGCCTATCGGTCGGTGCGGATCTGGTACGACGAGACGCCGCTCGAAACGGCCAGTAGCGAGACCGCGGGCTGACCGGTCGCGGTCGCTTCTCCTTCGAACCCCGTTCCGTTTCCGTCCGCACCGACAGTTCAATCGCCCGTCGTTCCAGGCTCTATCGCTGGTCGCTCCCGCTTCTACGGGGTCGACGACTTCGGCGCGGGAAGTCACGTGACCGGGTTGAGCGCGTCAGGGGATATCGCCTGTGACGACCTTCCAGAGCGCCAGGGCGCCCATGTACAGGAAACAGAGCCCGCCTATCGCAAGGGCGATGTAGACCGGGACGAGAGCGATCGCGAGCCCGATACCGAGTGTCACCGTCAGGAGAGCTACCGCCAGTTCGACGATCCACCTGACGACCCCGTAGGGGACCGGCCAGAACGGGACGACGAACGCGAGCAGGACGACCCGTCCTCTCGTAAGGGCGCCTCTGAGTGCGAAGAATAGCGCGAGTACCACCCACAGAACGACAGTTACAGCTCCTAGCGAGAGTGTTCCCATTTGACTTGCCCGGTCCGTGTACTTAGTGACGGAACTATGCGTATATACTACCCGGTGCAGTCGTCGACACGTCCGCGTTCCGAAGTTTCCGTCGGATCCGCGCCGTTTTGCCGTTTCCGCTGACGCACCGAGACCTTCGGAGAAACCGCTCTCGAGGGGCGCTCACCCTTTCGCGACGGCTTCTGCCGGGTCGACGACTTCTCCGCTCTCGGGATCGACGCCGACCTGCTCGCACAGGTCGACCAGCGGACAGGCCTCGGGGTCGTCGAGACAGGCGGGCTTGCGGGCTTTGCAGTACTCCCGGCCGAACTGGATCATCGCCGTGTGGCCGAAGCCGCACTTCTCCGCGGGGACTTCCCGCTCCAGCGCCTCGCGGACGCCCTCGTGGTCGGCGTCGGCGGGCGCCAGCCCCATCCGGCGGGCGATGCGGTGGACGTGCGTGTCGACGGGGAAGACGCCGCCGCGGCCGCCCGAGAAGAGGAGCACGCAGTCGGCGGTCTTCGGCCCGACGCCGTTCATGTCCAGCAGCGTCGAGCGGACCTCGTCGGGGTCGCCCGTCTTGACGAACTCGTCGAAGCCGTCGGCGCCGCCGTACTCCTCGCAGATCCGCTCGGCCAGTGCGATAATGCGCTCGGACTTCTGGTTGTACAGCCCCGCCGAGGAGATGGTCTCGGCGAGGCGCTGCTGGTCGGCGTCGGCGAGTGACTCGGCGAGGTCGTCGCCCCCGACGTCACCTCCGGGACCATAGCGGTCCATCAGAGAATCGTGGGCCGGCTGGCTCGCCACGTCGGAGGTGTTCTGGCTCAGCACCGTGCGGACGAGACACTCGAAGCCGTCGCGGCCGCCGTAGGCCTTCTGCCAGTACAGTTCGCCCAGGCGGTCGACGACGGCCTCGGCGCGGCTGTCGGCCTCGCCCGGTTCGAAGACGGTGGCCTCACCGCCGCCCGCGGCGCCGCCGCTGATGTTCTCGGCGGGTTCCGGGTCGTCCGTCGCGCCCGCGTCCCCTGCGTCGTCGCTCATGTCTGCCCGTCGGGACCGAGCCACCATAACCGTCCCGCGTCACGCGTTCGTCGGTGCGCCCGAGCCGCCCGATCAGGCCGGGTCGACCCGCAGGGTCAGCGTCGCGTCGGCGCCGTCGGCGAGCGCCGCGACCAGGTTGCGGTCGACGTCGGCGGCCGCGCCGTCCGCGCCGACCATCACCGTCCGGTCGTCGACGTAGTCGCTCGTCCGGATCACGTGGCTGCGCTCGTTCTCGAAGGAGAAGTCGGGGTGGCCGCGGCCGGTCACCTCGTGGGTGTGACCGTCGGCCTCGATGGTCGCCGTGATCGTCGCGCCGTGGGCCTGACACGCGTCGAGAAAGGCGTCGGAGAAGTCCGCGGGGACGCGGTCGGCCTCGATAGCGAGGATGCAGTCGCCGGCGGGGGTGAGGAAGTCGTCGCTCGTGAACTCCAGGGTGCTGACGTGCTCGGCGGTGACGTTCTCGTGCCCCTGAGCGCGGACCACTTCGACGAGTTCGTCGGCCGATCCGTCGCCGGTCACGTCGGCGTCGGCCGGTTCGGCTCCGTCGCTGGCGTCGTTCATGTCCGGCGATTCGGGCGCGCGTACTTCAGGGAGTCGAAGTCGGCCCTGCCCCGCTCGGCCGTGCGTGACTCGGCCGCGCGCCCGTCCGCGTGTCGCCGCTCCGGCCGCTCACTCGTCGGGGGCGGCGACGGTGACGGTGACGTGGCCGCACTCGCACTCGTAGGCGCGGCGTTCGCCGCCCTCGGTGCGGAAGACGAGCATGCACGAGCCGTCGGTGAGCTTGCGCGAACAGTTCGCCGCCTCGCACCGGCAGACTATCTCGCTCAACATACTCGTAGTTCGCCCCGGTCACATATGAATGCGAGCCGTACCCGGAGTGAAAGTGTAATCGCCGGACTGCGGCGGGGTGGTCGCCCCCGTCACGCGGTCTCGCGAGCGGAAGTAGTCCGCCGGAAACGCCGGGTCGTTTCGGTCGTCTGAACGGTCGGGGCGCCGGCGTGGCGCCGACCGTCCGACGTAAAGGATATACCACCGGGGAACGCCCAGATTGGTATGCCGACTGAGTGGAGCGGTGCGGCGGTCGACCCCGGCGGCGGCAAGCCCGAACCCAGGGACTGGCAGGACGTCGACGTGCCGGGGCGGCCGGCCGCCTTCGCCGGCGAGGACCGGGTCGCCTACCGGACCGTCTTCGACGACCCGCGCGACACCGACGACGCGCTGGCCCTGCTCGAACTCCGCGGGCTGTACGCCAACGCCGAGGTCTGGCTGAACGACGAACTCGTCGCCGAGTCCGACGCCGTCTTCGACCCCGTGCGGGTACCCTTCGAGCCCGACGAGGAGAACGAACTCGTCGTCGAGTGCTGGGCCCCCGAGGACCGATTCGGCGGTATCCACGACACCGACCGGATCCCCGCGAGCGAGTCGGTCCCGGGGATCTGGTGGGGCGTCGACGTGACGGGCCAGCCTGACCCCTTCGTCGTGGACGTGGAACTGTCGTCGCGGCGGACCGGCGACGGCGCGACCATCGACGCGGCCGTCGAGGTCTACAGCTCCGAACCGCTCGATGACCGACTCACGCTGACGACGAAACCCGCGGGCGACCGCCGCGGTCGCGGAATGATGGACCGCGCGAGCGTGAGCGCGGCCGCGGGCGAGCGCGCCGTCGCCGAACACGCCATCGAGGTCCGCGACCCGTCGCTGTGGTGGCCCCGCGGGATGGGCGCCCAGCACCGCTACGAGGTCCGCGCGAAGCTCGACGGCGCCGTCCGGACGGAGACGACCGGGATCGCGACCGTCGAACAGACCGACGAAGGCGGCCTGCGCGTCAACGGCGAGGACGTGCCCGTCCGCGGGGTCGCGCTCCAGGACGCGTCGGTCGAGGACGCCGAGCGGGCCGTCGAAGTGAACGCGAACCTCGTCCGCGCCCACGCCCACGCGCTGTCCGAGGAGGTCTACGAGGCCTGCGACGAGGCGGGGCTGCTCGTCTGGCAGGACCTGCCGCTGACGGGGCCGGGCGTGTTCGACATCGCGCGCGGGCAGGAGTTGGCCGGCCGGCTGGCGCGGACCTACGCCCACCACCCGAGCCTCGCGGCAGTGGGGATCCACGACGAACCGACCGAGACCTTCGTCAGTCGCGTCGGGTCGGGAATGCTCGACCGGCTGCGCTTCCGCTGGCGGGTCTGGCGGAGCGACTACGACCGCGGCGCCGCCGAGGAGGTGGCCGACGCCGTCCCCGACGAGCTGGCCGTGTTCCCCGTCGTCGGCGAACCGGGGACCGACCCCGACGCCGCCGCGCTGTACCCCGGCTGGGACTACGGCGGCGTCGCCGACCTCGACTGGGTCACCGAGCGCTACGACCTCGGCGGGGTCGTCGGGGAGTTCGGTGCCGGCTCGCTCCCCGACGGCGTCGATCCGACCGACGAGGGGTTCGACGCCGCCGGGTTCGACGCCGGCAAACACGACGCCGCCGTCGGGAGCGACGACGCCGAGGCCTCGCAGGCGTACCAGGCGGAGCTCGTCCGCGGCGTCGCCGAGCGGCTGCGGACCGACGACGCGCCGGTCGTCGTCGCGAACGCGCTCCGGGACGCCGGCGACGCGGGGATGGGCGTCTACGCGCGCGACGGGACGCCGAAAGACGCGGCCGACAGCCTGACGACGGCGTTCGAGCCGGTCCAGGCGTTCCTGGTCGGCGCGTCGCCGGGCGAGTGCGACGTCGTCGTCGCCAACGACGCGCCCGAATCGGTGTCGGGGAGAGTCAGCTGGACCGCCGGCGACGAGAGCGGGGAGGTCGACGTGACCGTCGGCGCCGGCGAACGGGTGGTCGCCGAGACCGTCTCCGTACCGAAATCAGCGTCGTCGGTCGATCTGACGCTGGCCGTCGGCGACGCGTCCGTCGACAACACGTACCGTTTATAAGCTGACCGTACTGTTTGGTAACTCGTCGCATGGCTCGCTCGCGGCGTTCTCGGGTCCCTGGGCCTGGGACGCGGGGGCACGGTTCACCGGAATATTTAAACCAGGGGAAGCGCAAGAGTCTGGTACCAGAACGTCTCCGGCGTTCCGGCTGTATCGCACTTCGACCAGCATGACAGGACACCCTTGTTGTCGGCGTCAGCCACTCCGTAGCGGTGGGCCTGTCTCTCGCCGGAGCGGGTATGGCATAGAGGTACAATTATGGCAGACTCGATAGACGAATCCAAGAACGTATCGGTGACAGACGAAGATCTCGAAAACAAGTCCAAGGGCGAGCTCATCAAGCTCGCGGGACAGCTTCGAGACCGACGAAACGAACTCAACCAGATGGCCTCCGAGCGGGCCTCCAGCCGCGACGACCTCAACGCGAAGACTCGCGAGAAGGTCGACGAGGCCCAGGAGCACCGCGAGAAGCGCGACGAGCTCAACCAGCAGGTCCAGGAGCACAAGGAGAAGCGAAACGAGCTCAACGCCGAGGCCAACGAGCTCTTCGACGAGGTCGAGGAGAAGCGCGACGACCTCGAACTCGACGAGGGCAAGGACATCGAGCAGCTCGAGTCCGAGATCGAGGACCTCGAGTTCAAGCAGCAGACCGAAGTCCTCTCGGCCGAGGACGAGCGCGAACTCATCGAGAAGATCGAGGAGAAGCGCGAGAAGCTCGCCGAGAAGAAGGAGAAGCTCAACCAGGGGGGCGACCTCGAGGAGATCAAGGCCGAAGCCGAGGAGATCCGCTCTGAGGCCTCCAAGCACCACCAGAAGGTGACGGAGCTGGCCGACGAGGCCCAGGAGCACCACAACCAGATGATCGAGGCCTACCGCGAGGCGGACGACATCCGCGACGAGGCCGACGAGATGCACGAGAAGTTCGTGGAGGCCCAGGAAGCGGCCGACCAGCACCACGAGGACTTCGTGCGCGTCCAGAAGCGCCTGCGCGAACTGGACAAGAAGGAAGAAGAGGAAGAGCGCGAGGCGCGCCAGGAGAAAGAGGAGGCCGCCCGCGAGGAGGCCGAGGAGATCTACCAGAAGTTCAAGGAAGGCGAGACCCTCGACACCGAGGACCTGATGAAGCTCCAGAAGACCGGCCTGCTGTAAGTTCTGCGACGCTACTCTCTGCGTTTCTCACGGTCACTGAGCCGCTGGCGTAGGCGACTTCACGCCACCGTCACAGTCGCTGGTCCTGCTACCGCCGCAGTCGCTCGTATAGCCACCGCCGCAGCCTGATCGCCGTCGCACTCTAATCACCGTCGCAGTCGAATCGGCGCAGTCACTGATTCTCTCGGGTACACAATCCGATTCCGCGTGGCATCGCCGCGGTCGGCCCCCTCCTTTTTGCCCGCAGCGCGCGACTCACTCACCATGGATCGGGGTGCGGAGGCGGACGCCGGACGCCTGCCGCGTCGGGCCGTCCTGCGGCGGGGACTCCTCGCTGGCGTCGGCGCGCTCGGCGGGTGTTCGCTGTTCGATGGCCCCTCGACCGACGGCCCGGAAGGACCGCCCGACCCCGACGACGTGACGGCGACGGGATCGGAGGGTCGGCCGACCCCGACCGGATCGGGGACGGGCACTCACGGAGCGGAGCCGGCAGATCGGGAGCCGACGCCCGCCGAGCGTGAGCGGGCCGTCACCCCCGACGCACAGTCGCCGGCCGGGGAGTGGCGAGTCGCCCAGGCCGACGACGCACGCACCGGCTGGAAGGCGGACGCGCTCGGCCCGGAGTCGCCGGTCGAAACCGCCTGGTCGGTCGGCCTGGGCGGGGGCGTCCAGGGGTCGGTCACGGTCGCGGACGGCCTCGCGTACGCCGGGAGAGCCGGCGGATCGGTGACCGCCGTCGAGACCGTCGACGGTGTCGTGCGATGGATGCACGAACTGGACGGGGGCGTTCGGGCGACGCCGACGGTCGCGGACGGACTGGTGTACTGCGGCGACGAGAGCGGGGACCTGGTGGCGGTCGACGCCGCCGACGGCACCGAGCAGTGGTCGTTCTCGGTCGCGGGCGACCGGCCGGGGCCGACGGCGGTGCGGAGCGGGCCGGTCGTCGGGGAGAGCGTGGCCTACGTCGGAGCGACGGACGGGCGCGTCTACGCCGTCGGCACCGACGACGGGGGCGAGCGGTGGTCGTTCGACGTCGGCGGCTTCCTCGGCGTCGTCGCCCCGGTCGCGCTCGCGGACAGCCGGGTGTTCGCCGGGAGCTACGCCGGTCGGCTGTACGCGCTCGACGCGGGGGACGGGAGCGAGCGCTGGCGCTATCCGGGGATGGACGAGACCCGCGCGTGGTCGGGGCCGACCGTCGCCGACGGCGTCGTCTACGCCGGTGGGGTCCCCGGAGGCGTCTTCGCGGTCGACGCGGGGGACGGGAGCGAGCGCTGGCACGTCTCGACGGACCGCCCGGCCTTCGCCTCGCCCGCAGTCGCCGACGGGACCGTCTACGCCGGGACCGACGGAGGGAACGTGCTGGCGCTCGCCGCCGCGGACGGGAGCGAGCGCTGGCGCCGAGAGGCCGGCGGCGCGGTGAAGTCCTCGCCGGTGGTCGTCGGCGAGACGGTCGTCTTCGGGACGACCGCGGGCGCCGTGGTCGCGCTCGACACCGCGGACGGACGCGAGCGCTGGCGGTTCGACGCGGACGGCGCCGTGACGAGTTCGCCCGCCGTCGTCGACGGTCGGGCGTACGTCGGCGACGCCACGGGACAGGTGTACGCGGTCGGGACCGGTGAGCGGTAAGTGGCTCGCGGCGCGAGCGCCGGCGGTCAGCAGTCGCGACGGCGCCAGTCCTCAGGCGGTCTCCGGGATCGGATCGGCGATGACGACGGCTTCGCCGTCGATGACGGTCTCGCCGTCGCTGTCGGTGACGGTCGTCGTGAGCCGGTAGCGGTCGTCGCCCATCTCCTCGACCACCTCGCACTCGGCGGTGACGCGCTCGCCGATGTCGACGGGACCGAGGTAGCTCACTTCCTGGGAGAGGTAGACGATGAGACCGGGCAGTCGGGCGAGCGCGGCGCTGACGACGCCGGCGACGAGCGTCCCGTGGACGATGCGTCGACCGAAGCGCGTGCCGCGGGCGTACTCGTCGTCGAGGTGGAGGCGGTTGGTGTCGCCGCTGGCGTCGGCGAATTCCTCGACCTCGTCCTCGTCGAGCGGCTTCGAGAAGCGGACCACGTCGCCGACGTCGATGTGGCCCTGGTGACCGACGTACTCGAACTCCCAGTCGGGCTTCTCGTAGGCGGTGTCGGCGCGGTCGGTCCGGCGGACGGCCGCTTCGGTGGTACCGGCGTCGCGCGCCGGTCTGCGCACGTGGGGGATGTACTGCGAGAGCAGGCCTGCGGTGACGATGCCGACGAGCCCCTCGTCGTCGAGGACGGGCAGCGATCCGATCCCGTGGGTCCGCAGTCGCTCGGCGGCCGCGACGATCGATTCGTCCGCGTCGACCGTGTGGACCGGGCTCGACATCACGTCGGCGGCGGTGAGGGCGTCCGGGTCGCGGTGGTCGACCAGCAGCGCGACGGCGTCGGACTGGGTGACGATACCGACGACCTCGCCGCCTTCGACCACGACGACCGACTCGACGTCGGGGTCGTCGAGCGTGCGCGCGACCGCGAGGGCGTTCGTCTCCGGGTCGACCGTCTCGGCCGGCGTCATGAGTTCCGTGACTGCGGGGGGACGAAGCATCGTGTCGCCCGTTCGGAGGGACGGCCCTTGAGAATAGGGACGCTACGTGGCACCGACGGTCACCAGTCGGTCGCGTTCGACACAGTGCATCAGCCAGTCAGTCGATCGACCGGTTACTGGGGTGAGTCCCCGGTCTCAGCGGGGTTTCTCGTGGTGTGACGTGCCATCCCTACCATGCAGTGGAGGCGGGCGATTCAGCAGTGGCTGGTATCGTTCTCACGGACGATCCTCACCGCGCCCGTCTCGTGGTCGACCTCGAACTCGTTGATCGAGCAGTTCCCCTGTGACTGCTCCAGGATCGTTTCGACGATATCGAGGTCTTTCAGGTGTCCCAGAAGCAGGCGAATGGGGCCACCGTGAGTCACGATAAGGACGGTCTCTCCCGATTCGCACTCGGCCAGTGTCGTCTCCCACCGCTCGACGACGCGGTCGCGAACGTCGACGAGACTCTCACCGCTTTCCGGTCGCTTGTGCGCTGCTTCCGGGCCGGCCGCGTCGAGTTCGTACTCGGGAAACCGCTCGAACATCTCGTCGAACAGCAAGCCCTGGTAGACGCCGACGTCGCGTTCGCGCCACGCCGGTTCAAACGTGACGGGCGCGTCGACGTGTTCACGCAGGATTTCCACCGTCTCCTCCGCCCGATGCAGGTCCGACGACAGAATACGGTCGAAGTCGTGTCTCTCTGTGAGTGCCGCGCCGAGACAGTCGGCTTGCTCTCGGCCACGGTCGGTGAGCGGAGCCGGCGCCCACCCTTGCAGTCGTTGCTTCCGGTTCCACGTCGTCTCACCGTGCCGGACTGCAACGATAGTTGTCATACCGCTCTGTGGACAGAACGAGGAGATGAGACTTCTGATCAGTTCCGCCGTTCTCCTGCGTCGCGACAGACCGTTCCCAGGGTCAGTTGTCGAGGACGCAGCCGAACAGAACGACGATCGAGTCGACCCTGTCAGTCAAGCCCGTCGAGTCCTAAGCGCGGGTAATGGGCAGACGACCGCGGATCGAGCCGCCGCCGCGGGTGGTCGACGCCTCGCTGTTAGCGGCGGTAGTCGTCCTGCTCGGGACGGGCGCGGTGAGTCTCGTCTCGGGGCGGCCAGCGGGCGCCTGGGTGTTCGACGTCCACGCGGTCGCGGGCCTGGCGACCGTCGTCCTGCTGGCCTGGAAACTCCGGCGGGTGCGCCACCGGTTGGCTCCGGACGCGCTGGACGCGACGCGGGCGTTGTCCGCGCTGTTAGGTGTCGTCGCGGCGGCGGCGCTGGCGACAGGGATCTGGTGGGTGTTCGGCGGGACTCTCGACCTCGGACCGTGGGGCCTCCTGAACCTCCACATCGGGTTGGGGTTGACCGTCCCGATCCTGCTCGCGCTCCACCTGCGCCAGCGGTTCGCGCTGCCGTCGCGCCGGTCGGTCGCGGACCGCCGGAACGCGCTGCGGTACGCCGCGCTCGTGGGATCGGGCGCCGTCGTCTGGCGCGCGCAGGAAGCGGCGAACACCGCCCTCGGGACGACGGGCGCCGAGCGGCGGTTCACCGGGTCGCGCGAGGAGGGCAGCGACGACGGCAACCGCTTCCCCGTCACCTCCTGGGTCGCCGACGACCCGGACCCCGTCGACCGGTCGTCGTGGTCGCTGACCGTCGACGGGATGGTGGGGGAATCGCTGGAGCTGTCCGCCGCGGACCTGCCCGACGGTGGCGGCGACGCAGTGGCCGAGGCCAGCGGTACGGGGCCTGATCAGACGGAAACGCGAGCACTGCTGGATTGCACGAGCGGGTGGTACTCCGAACACGACTGGCAGGGCGTCCGCGTCGGCGACCTGATCGACGCCGCGGGCCCGCGATCGGGCGCCGCCTGGGTGCAGTTCCGCTCGGTGACCGGTTATCGCTGGAGTCTGCCGCTCGACGAGGCGCGGGACGCGCTGCTGGCGACCCGCGTCGACGGCCAGCCGCTCTCGCACGGCCACGGCGCGCCGATGCGGCTGGTCGCCCCCGGCCGCCGCGGCTTCCAGTGGGTCAAGTGGGTCGAGTCGGTGCGGGTGACCCGCCGACGCGAGGTGGGCGAGTGGCTCGCCGTCTTCGTCAGCGGGATCGACGGGTGAGCGGGGCAGTCGGGCGAGGAAACCGACTCAGAGCAGCGTCGCCAGCGTCCGGAAGTCGGGCGTGCGCAGGTCGGCGATCGACGCGTCGACGTGGACCGTCTCGAAGCCGTGCGCGCGGGCGCCCTCGACGTCGGGCTCGCGGTCGTCACCGACCATCACGTACGTCTCGGTGTCGACGCGGGCCTTCGCCGCCTCGAAGATGTCCCGGTCGGGTTTCGTCGCCTCGACGTCCGGGTCGTGCGAGGCGACGCGCGCGTCGAAGTAGTCGAGCAGGCCGACCTCCTCGACCTTGCCGAACTGGACCCCCGGGATCCCGTTGGTCAGGATACCGAGCGTGTGGTCCTCGGCGAGTTTCTCGACAGCTCTCTCGACGCCGGGAACCGGTTCGACCGCGTCGAACTCCGCGGCGACGAGCGCGTCCGCGAGTTCTCGGGGGTCGGCGTCGACGGGGTACTCGTCGCAGAGGTCGGTGAACGCTCGGTGGTACGGATCGTCGGCGAACTCGCCGAAGTGGTGGAAGAAGCGTTCGTTGTAGTGGGCGAGCCAGTCGTCGGCGGGTGTGACCTCCGCTCGGTCGAACGCGTCGGCGATGATCTCACCGTAGCCCCCCGACCACCGAACGAGCGTCCCGTCCACGTCGAAGAAGATCGCTGCCATGGCTTCGTGGTTGCGGGACTCCGTGAAAAAGGTGGTCGAGGGGTGTGAGATGGTGGCAGTGGGGGAGAGCCGAAGGTGAGTTCGAGAGTCGAGTACAGGGAGTCTGTCAGTATCAGGGAGCGCAGCGGCCAAAGGATCCGATACGCTACGGTACCGACTGAGCAGCGCTGAAAGCCCCGAGCCGTTCGACGGCTGCGACTCGCTGCGCGCTTCGCTCACTGCGTTCGCTCCAGTGCTTGCGTCGTCTCGCTCGTCGAACGGCTCGCCCCTTTCATTCCTACCCGACGACTACTTCACCGCAGCCACACGCCTCCCCAACCGACTGCGTTACTCGGTCGCTTCCGCTCCCTGCGTTACTCATCCCTCGCACGGTGCTGTCGCGAGACGAGACTCGCGACAGCGCGCGCCACCTGGTAAATACAGTCAGCTCGTCACACGCATGGAGCCACGCCGATTTCGACTCGAACGCCTACTCGTCGGGGTCGATCGGTTTGCCCTCTTTCGTGGGCGGGGCGACGTGGTCGATGTAGGACTCGGCGTCGGGGTCGTTCACGCGCACGCGGACGTGAATCTCGCCGAGTTCGTCGGGTTCGCCGACGGCGAAGTTGACGACCTCCTGGAAGGCGGCCTGTTTCTTCAGGTCGAACGAGAAGGTGTCGCCCTGGAGGTGCTCGAAGAAGGCGCCGCGGGCGGTGTCGAGGATCTCCTGGCGGTGGAGGCACTCGGAGAAGTGCTCCATGTCGTGGGCGGTGGCGACGAGTTCGCCGTGCTGGTGGTCGACGTCGGCGCCGGGGAAGAGGTTCGTGACGGCGTCGGCGACCCTGTCGGTGACCTCGGTGTCGTTGACCGGTGCGGTGATCTGGATATCGACGGAGTAGACTGTGCTCATGGGTGATCGGTCCTCATTGCTCGTCCGCGATGGCGTCGGGGCCGTCGGAGAGCAGGCGGCGGACGGTCGACTGGAACGCCTCCAGGCTGGCGTCGTTCTCGACGGTGAGGTCGGCCATCGCCATGGCCTCGCCCATGCCGAAGCCGAGTTCGCGCTCGTCGCGCTCCGCCATCGACTCGCCGCCCTCCTCGGCGGAGGCGTCGCGGCCGCGGAGGTCGAGGCGCTCGGCGCGCAGGTCCTCGGGGGCGTGGACCTCGACGAGGGTGAACTCCTCGCCGAAGGCCTCGACGAAGCGCTCGACTTCGACGTCCGAGCGGATGCCGTCGACGACGACGGTGTCGGCGTCGTCGAGGCGGTCTTCGATGAGCGGGAGCGACGCCTGGGCGATGGCGTCGGGGCCGTTCTCCTCGCGGAGGGTCCGCGCCATCTCGCCGTGGTGGGTCGCGGGGTCGAGCCCGCGGTCGCGGCAGGCCTGGCGGATCACGTCGCCCATCGTCACGACGGGGACGCCCTCCTCGCGCGCGACGGCGGCGGCCTCGCTCTTCCCGCTGCCGGGCAGTCCGACGATCCCGATGACTGTCATCGACGGTCCTACTGCCACGCCGCGCATAAGGACTGCGTTGTCGCTTCTCGCGCGACTACTTAAAGAGACGGGCGTACTCGGCCCAACAGCATTGTCGGTCGGGCGCGTAGACACAGGTGATGGCAACGCACGACGCGTCGACGGAGCGGTCCGAGGCATCGACGGCGGAGGCGCTGCGCCAGTCGACGCCGGGCGACCGGCCGCCGGGTCCGGACGGCCTGCCGCTGGCCGGGAACACCGTCGAGTTCCTCCGGGACCCGCTGGCGTTCTACGACCGCTGTCGCGCCCTCGACGACGACGTGGTCAGCTACCGGGTCGCCTGGAGCGACGGCTACATGTTCACCCACCCCGACGACATCGAGCGCGTGCTGGTCACCGACGACGCCGACTTCCGCCGGGCGTCGGTCATCCGGAACTCGCTCGGGCAGATCGCCGACGGCGGCCTCTTCCTCATGGAGGGCGAGGCCTGGCAGGCCCACCGGAGCGCGCTCCAGCCCTCGTTCTACCGCGAGCGCATCGAGACCTACGCCGACATGATGGCCCGCTTCGCGGACGAACGCGCCGACGAGTGGGAGGGCCGCGACACCGTCACCGTGAGCGAGGAGATGCGGACGCTCACGCTCGAGATCCTCGCGAAGACGCTGCTGGACGTGGACGTCCGCGGTCGGGAGTCGGCCATCCGCGACGCCGCGGCGGCCATCTCCGACCGGTTCGACGTCGGATCGGTGTCGTCGCTGCTCCCGCTGTGGGTGCCCACGCCGGCAAATCGCCGCTGTCGCCGCGCAGTCAAGGAGTTCGACGACGCCATCGCCGACATCGTCACCGACCGCCGCGCCAGCGAGGGGGAGTTCGACGACCTGCTGTCGATCCTGCTCGACCTCGACGTCAACGGCGAGGGCCTCGACGAGTCCGAGATCCGCGACCACCTCTTCACCTTCCTGTTCGCCGGCCACGAGACGACGGCGCTCACACTCTCCTACGCCGTCTTCCTGCTCGCGACCCACCCCGAGAAGCAGGCCCGTCTGCACGAGGAACTCGACGACGTGCTCGGCGACGGGTCGGCGGGGAGCGCGGCGGACGGCCCGCGCCCGACCGCCGCGGACCTGTTCGACGTGGAGTACCTCGACCGCGTCGTCGACGAGGCGCTGCGGCTGTACCCGCCGGCGTACACCGTCTTCCGCGAGCCCACGCGCGACGTGGAGATCGGCGGATACGAGATCCCCGCGGGCTCGACCATCTCGATGCCCCAGTGGGTCGTCCACCGCGACGAGCGGTGGTACGACGACCCCGACGCCTTCCGCCCGGAGCGCTGGACCGACGACTTCCGCGACGACTTGCCCGAGTACGCCTACTTCCCGTTCGGCGGCGGCCCGCGCCACTGCATCGGGATGCGCTTCGCACTCATGGAGACGAAGCTCGTGCTGGCGACCCTCGCCCAGCGGTTCGCGTTCGAACCCGTCACCGAACCGCCGCTCGACCTGTCCATGCAGATAACGCTTCAACCCGACGATCCCATCGAGGTCGGGGTTCAGGAGCGGTCGGGAGCGCCGCCTGTCTGACTCCTGAAATTCCCTCGAAAAGTGTTTGAGTCGTCGGTGACAAGACTGGGTATGCTCCGGTATCTGGGGTTGCTGTTGCTGATCCCGCTGTTGGACTCGCTGTTTCTCGTCTTCGTGGCGACCCAGATCGGCGCGCCCCTGACGGTCCTCCTCGTCGTGCTGACCGCTCTCCTGGGACTGTTGCTCGTCCGCGCCGAGAGTCGCCACACCATCGGAAAGATACAGCGAAAGCTCGCCGCGGGCGAACTCCCGACGGACGAACTGCTCGACGGCGCGTTCCTGCTGGTGGCCGGTGCGCTGACGATCACGCCAGGCCTCGTCACGGACGTGATCGGCATCCTGCTCGTCGTGCCGTTCACCCGCGCGCCCATCCGCTGGGCCGTCCGCGAGAAGGTCATCGTCCCCTACATGGACAAGAAAAGCGGCGGATTCGCCACCGGCAACGTCTACATCGGCGGGTTCCCGTTTGGCCAGGCCGGCCAGGGCCCCGGTGCGGGCGGTCCGGGCGCGGGCGGTCCCGGCCCCGGACAGTCCGGCGACGCCTACGACCTGGACGACGACGCGTACGATATCGACTTCGACGACGACAGCGACCGCCGGCGCGGCGTCGAGTGACGGCCCGGTCGCTCTACTGACAGGTATCCCCTGTGGGATGGTACCACAGAACCGCCGTACGGCGTTGGAATCGCGCCCAAAGGGTAACTGTTAAAGTGCCCCGTCCAAAAGCAACTGATGCCGAGGGCCAATAGCTCAGTTAGGTTGAGCGCTCGGCTGATAACCGGGAGGTCCGCGGTTCAAATCCGCGTTGGCCCACTTCCTTAACTGGCGATTACTGTACGAGAGAGACTTGTCCGTACAGTCCTCGTACTACCGGAGATTCCCGTTTTCGCGGATTCGCGCTCGGGGCCGGAAACGATAATACGAACAGGTCTCTTCCCGCGCACCCGCCACGTCCAGGGGCGTCATTAGCCGGAGGTGGTGCGGCGTGAGCCGCTCACACCCCGACGCGGACGGCCGTGAGGTGCCTGAGACGGCCGTTCGGAACCGCTCGCAGTATGCGGACACGCTCCACCGCCCGGACCCGAACAGTGACGAGCCGCAGCCGGCGTGCGTCGAGGCGGACTACCGCGGGGACGCAGACTTCACGGACGTTCCGGTAGCGGCGTACCCGCACTACAAGCTCTGCGAGAATCCGGAGTGTTTCGGGAGTGAGTGGTGGTGAGGTACCAGTCGTCCCTTTTCGAGTACGAGGAGGATCTGTCGGCCCTGTCGGATGCACAGCGGGAGGTGTACGAGGCGGTTGAGCAGGACGGCTACGGGATGCGGGAGTATGCCCGCAAGACCGGCCGTTCGGCCGGTACTGTGGGCAATCTACTCCGTCGCGCTCGGCGCCGTCTCGACGGGGGTGAGAGCGCGTGACCGACGACCGAGATCGGGCGCGTACCTCTCAGGAGTTTTGGGCCGGCGCGGCCAGCGGGTCGTCGCGCAAGATGCTGGCGCGCGCCCAGCGCTGGCTGGAGGGGCCGCGGCCGTCGCGGATCATGGTCAACTATCAGACCATGCTGAACGGGCGGGACTCCCGCTGGCGGGATTACGACCTGTTCATCGACCCCGGCGCCTACTCGATGTTCGCCCCGCCCGAGAACGGCGGCCAGGGACTGGCGGAGTACCCAGAGTCGACGGAGTTGTATCTCCAGGCTATCGGGGCACTCCAGCCCGCGAAGTACGCCTGGCGCGACTACGTTTGCGAAGACGATGTACGAGAGTTCCACGACTGGACTGTCAAAGAACAGCAACAGCGGACGTTAGAGGCGCACATTGAGTGCGCGAAGCTTCACGACATACTCGATATCAGCGCCGAACCCGTCGCTGTGGTCCAGGGCTGGGAGCCGGAAGACTACCAATGGCACGCTCAGCAACTCCGCGATCACGATCTGGTGACCGACCGGGTTGGTATCGGGACGATGTGCGGCCGGGATGATGTGGAGGTCTGCGAGGAGATCGTCGCCGCCGTTCGCGAGGTGCTTCCCGAGGCTGAATTACACGCCTTCGGTCTGGACAAACGGTGTTACGACAGCGAGTTCATCATCGGCGAGATCACCTCGACGGACTCGCTGGCGTACTGCTACCGCTACGAGCGACCTGCGGGGTGGTCCCGGTGGGAGTATATCTTCAAGCTCTACCTGGACCACCGCGCCGCCTGGGACGACGCCGTCGGTGGTACCGAGTATCAGTCCCGTGAGAACCGAGATCGTGGCCAGTCCTCACTGGAGGGGTTCGCGTGAGCGAGTTCGTCCGCGCCTCTCTCCTCTACGACGTGGAGACGGGCGAACGCGTTCGTTGGGACTGGAGTGGTCAGCAATCGGTCGCAGAAAGCGAGGCGCGAGTCCAGCGCGCCGTCGCTGAGGCCGAACAGGAGGGGTGAAAGTGCGCGCGATAGAGCCCGCCTGGCACGAGTACGCGGCGAATCTCCTGTTCGTCGAAGACGGCCTGATGCCGTACTTCGCGGCGGATTCGCAGGTCAAAGCGGGTGGCGGTAGCCAACAGGCCCGCTTTGAACTTGCCGGCGAATCATGGAACGTGAAGCTGTACTATCAAGATTCCGGCATCGTCCACCCCGGCCCATCTACGCCCACGGGAACGGACTTCCGTCTGGACGAGATCCGCGAGTTCCGGCTGCACGTCGCCCGTGCATCCGACGAGGACCCGGTGGGTGAGCAGAGCTTCAACGCCCACATCGCCCCCCGCTGGCAGGGGATGCAAGTCGAGAGCGACGACGGGCAACGCTTCGAGATGGACGTACCCGAGGAGATGGACGAAGGGATCAACGTTCGCATCCAGGGGAGCAACATCAACGCGCTCCGCTACTCGACGTTGCTCAAGCGGGCCGCGGAGGCGGTCGGTATCTCGATGGGGTACTTCGAGAACCCGCTGGAGTTCAGCAACACACAGGACGCCGAGCGGTACGTCCGGGTTCACAAGAACGAGAGCGGACCCGTCCACGCTCGGGATGGCCCGGTTGCGACGATGGGGCACCTACTCGAAGACGACCGCACGGGCTACCGGAAGGTCGTGCAAAACGACGACGACGAACACGGCCGGAACCTACCGGGCTACTATCACACGGTTACGCTGGGTCCTCAACGCGTCCGAGAGGCGTTCCCTTCGCACGAGCTACCCGTGGAGGTCAAACACTACTACTCCCGCGAGGCACTTGCGAGGGACCCGGACGACCCGCTTGCACATCCGAAGGTGGGCGTCTCCTATCAAGTGAGTCGCTGGGACGACACCCTCGGCGCTGACCAGGAGGCGCTCGCCCAGCTGCAACGCGAGTTGGACCGAGTACTCCACGCGGTGCTGATTGACGCTGGCCTGGACGTAGCGCCCGACCACGGGAGCGGTCCGTTCGTCGAGGATGCCTACTTCGACGCGGAGGTATCGGACGGCTTCGAGGAACCGCCGACGCTGGACATGGCGCACATCCACCACGAGCAAGAGAGCGTCGTTCTCAAGCACGTCAAAGACGGCCTCTCGCCCGTTGAGTGGGAATCGCTGGAAGTCCTCGTAACGGACGGCGGGGAGGTAGCCCCCGCTGATATAGCGGAAGAGAAGGGCCGCCACGTCGATAGCGTCCGCGACGCGCTCCGGCGGATGGACGATCTCGTTCAGCGAGAGTACGGCAGTGTCTCTCTGCGGTCTACCTACGTCGCTGAACTGGTCCACGACGCCGTGCAGCGGGCCGAGGATGCGGTGAGGGACGCTGCGTCGGCGAGCGCGAAGGCCCTGGAGGCCGCGGAGCGCGGCCTGGATGAACGGACGAGCGCATTGCTGGCGTTCTGCGACCGGTACAATATCGACTATCGGGACAAGGGCGATGCGCGGATGAAAATCCGGTTCGGGGAACTCGACCCCGACGCGGACCCCTCACCGGCGTTCCTGGCGAAGCGAGCGTTCGGTCTGTGGACGGACGCGAAACAGGATGCTGAGCGGTTCCGGTCAGCCTTGGTGAAATGGTCGCGGCCGGACGGCGAGCGGTGTAGAGTCGACGCCTGGAGGCTGCTGGCGTAGCGGTCGCCTGCCCGCGGGCTGGGAGCGTCCCGGTTCGCGGGTAGTGGCGACACTCTCGATTCCCCTATTTTCCGGGTATTTTCGGCGCTGTTGCGGGTTTCACCCCACGGTGAGGCAGGAGATCGAGGACGTCGAGCTGGGCGCGATGGGCTATGGGCGATGGGCTGGAGCCAACGCCCGAGCGGAAACGCGCCAGGGGCGGTCGCGTTTCCACTTAGGGGTGTGGCTAAGGCCACATCATCAAAATACACCCCACCGCATCTCAGCACGCCGAGTCGAAGCTTACCGTCTGAGGAGATACTGAGTGAAGGGCTATATTCCTGAGTCGATCTCGAAGCGAGAGACCTCAAAGAATCGAAGACTCCGCATCATGTGATTACTTTCGTACGGCGAGTACTGGTAGGTGTCCTTAGAATCGAACCAGTTGAAGTATTCATTTAGCATTTTCAGGATGTCCTGCCGATCTTGCATTGAGATTGGTTGGTCATTCCACCACTTGATTGTCTTAGGTGAATCGCCGCCTGTCTCGTGTTCATGAATGCTATACGGTGCCCCCTCCTCCGCCTGTAAGGCGCGAATAAGAGCGGGCCCGAATGGAGTATAGTAGCCGTTAGAACTTTCCGCTCAGAGAGTGTTGCTGTGATCAATGGACCACCTCGACGAGATCTCCGTCGAAGACCTCCAAGACGCCCTCGACAACGTCGAGGGAAACAAGCCGACACAACGGTTGTTAGCCGCAATTGCGTACAAAAACGGCGTAACGCAATCCGAACTTGCAGAGTGGCACGACACCGGTCGAAGAACGATCTACAGCTGGCTGATGCGATTTGATACGGACGAACCGCTTGAGCAAGCTGTGTCTGATGATCATCGATCCGGGAGAAAACGAAAACTCTCAGAATCACAGCAAGAAGAGTTCGAACAAGCCGTGCACGAACCGCCCGAAGAGGCCGGGATCGACGCGCCGGCGTGGACGCCGGCGCTCGTCCAGGAATTTCTCGAAGACGCCTACGATGTCGAGTACTCCTATCCGAGCTGCCGGCGGCTGTTGAAAGAAGCTGGATTGAGTTATCAAAAACCACGCCGCACAGCCGCCGAAGCTGAAGAATCCGACCAAGAAGAGTTCCACGACGAGATCAAAAAAAGCGAGCGGAGATGGACGCCAAAATAGTCTGTATCGATCAGACGAAGAAATCGGTGCAAGTCGAGCCGCGTGCCGCGTGGTTTCCGCGCGGCACGCGGCCGAGCGCCGAATTGTCCGGCCAACGCGACTGGACGTGTCTGCTCGGCGCAATCACCGAAGACGGTGACTGTTTTTTCTCACGGTTCACCGAGTACGTCACCGCCGATCATGCAAAACATTTCATTCTCGCGTTATGCGAAGAATTCGAAGAAGACTTGATCGTCGTATTAGATGGTGCGCCGTACTTCCAGGCGTCGGCCGTCACGGACCTAGCGGCCCGTGACGACCTCGCCTTCGTCACGTTACCGGCGTATTCGCCGGAACTCAACCCTGTCGAAGAGTGCTGGCGACAACTCCAAAACGCTCTCAGCAACCGGTTCTTCGACTCGCTTGAGCAACTGACCACCGCGATCGATACTGCTCTCGACCAACTGTCGCTTCCAAAGGTGAGCAATTATTTCTAACGTCCACTATATTCTCTATCCCATCAGGGATTGGATTTCCATTTCGATTTTTCTCATCATATCCATCCATATCGATTTGGTATACGTCTCCGGTGCCGATACCCGCACGAATCAATCTATGGAGCCAAATGTCCCAGTCGCCTTTGTATCGGTGAATATTGAATTTCACATAATGGCTGAATAAGGAACCCAGGAACTCGTAGAGATAATCCTTGTCGTCCGTCATTATTATCACACCGTCGCCGATTGTAAACGTCTCAGCACGGTCAAAGTCGAGAAATCTAGATATCACTGCTAAGAGTTCTCCGCGATACACCGCTGGCATTTTCTGGTCGTTACTTAGTGAATCGAGAATCCCCATCAAATCGATCCAGGCTACGTGTTTCTGCCCCAGGTCATCGAGACATTGCTCGTAGAAAAACTGGTCCTGTTCTAACTCGGCCAGATCGTCTAAGTCTTCGGTCATCAAGAGGGATTGACAGACTCATGCCATATAAATAGCTAGTAGTATTCGATTCCAGGCCATTCGCGCGTCTTATATATACACTCCGCCGGCCGCTCTCACAGCGCGGCCCACGGCGTGCGTCGCTCGCCATCGAGGCGAGCGGGCGCGATGGGCTGTATAGTATAGGGGGGTGGGTTTCGGTTTCCAATTTACATCCCGCCGCAGTCGGGCGATTTGGAGAGGCGCGCTGTAAAGCAGTCAAGCGACTATCTGAGTAACTTTATGCAGATCTCGTTCGATTCACCCGATACCAGGGCTCTGTCGGGTGAAGCACAAGGTTTCACTGTCGATGAATCCGAGCGAATAGAGTGCAGTAGAATCGAGTATTGTTCAGTACAGGCGATCAACTCTCCGAACTCGAAGGTCGTTCCACCGAGGCTTCGGCAGTCTCCGTCCCCGCCCGAATCGGAATCGAGTCCAAAACGAGAAGCACGGCCACGCAATATGAAGGCTTGAAACGTTCTCTCCACCACAACATTTACTTCGCTGACACGAGGTGCTACGGTATGGGGGAACGAGGACAGCGGGTCCGTTCAGTGACTTCGAGTGCGGCCCAGTGGCTGCTACGCAGAGCGCTATTGCTCGCTGTCGTCGCCGCGATACTGCTCGCTCTCATCGGCGGCTTCGTGGTCGTGCTGTTCGCTATCGACTGGTTCGCCGTGAACGCCCTCGGCGGACAAGGCGGACGGGACTACTGGGTTGTCGATCTCCTGACCGTAGTCAGCGTCCCCGTGTACCTGTTCGTCGTTTTCAGGTTGTTCTCCGGGGAGTACCCGAGTCCAGGCGGGAGAGCGGGCAAGTACGTAGATTTGGGCGACGACCTGCTGTAACTCGGATCCGCGTCGATCGCGGCGATTGTACGGTACCCTCGCTGCTGTTCAGTTCGCATCTGTACTGAACAGGTGTTCCACGAAGGAATGTGAGGAAAGAAACCGAACCGATTGAGGAATTAGTTATTCGTCGTCGAGCCGGAGATCGTCCGCTTCAAGGTTGCCAGCGAGGTAGTCGCGGCCCTTCTGATTCATTGCATAGTAACCTTTGTTTTCGTCCACTTTTTCGAGCAACCCGCGTTTTTCGAGATTCCTCATACGGCGTGCTACTGTCTCGTGGCTCTTCTCAATGACAGATAGCCGGTCGTGAAGATTGAACCAGATCAGGGCTGGAGAGAGAACGAGGCCATCATCCTGGTCAGCGAAAAATTCCAGGATCGCATCGTCTACCTCGTTCATGCCTGCCACTCGCGGACGCATACCCGCGAGTCTTCCGCTACCCCGATAGTTGCACCGGTCGGTTCTGTGAGTGAATGCATACGGGTTGGTTTTGACATATACGACACAAGGTTGAAATAGATGGCACAAAAGTGGGGTTGTAAGAGTGACTTCCCGGTCGGGTGCGAGTTGGTTGCGAGAAAGAGTCGGTGGCCGACGACCCTACGCGCCGGCCGGGGTGTCGCTCTCGCGAGCGAACACATGACGACAGGAAACGCGCGCTGGCTTAAGCCAGGATGTTTGAGGTATCGAACCACCACCACTTTCACAGACGGCTCAGCCGCTCACGTGGGTAGAATCAGAGGGTTATTGCAGGCGAGTAACCAGTTTCGGCAGTTTCACTTTCACCACACGCGTCTGGATTTCCCCTTTTACATCCCGGATGTTCAGTCCCGGTCGGCTATGTCGGAAGATGAGAAGAAGACCGTCCGAATCGAAGACCGCCACGACCGCTGGCGGTTCACCTGTCCCCGCGGGCACCGCTCCTGGGAGCCCACGAACCACCATTTCTGGTGTTCGAAGTGCGCCAGCGTCGAGGGCGTCGATGGCGTCTTCAACGAACTCCTCGACCGGCGGAGCGGTGACCTGCTCCAGCGCGACGAGGTGCGCCTGCTGACACCTGTCGGTCCCTACGACCGAGATCTCGACCGAACGGGAGGGCCCGCATGAGCGAAGACGACTTGGCACCTCTCCCGCCGGAGGAAGGCATCAAGCGGTTCCTCCGGCACCACGAACCCTCCGTCCGAGAGAGTACGATTCGGAACGCGCGGACGCGACTCCGGTTCTTCAACGAGTGGTGTGAGGCACGGGAGATCGAGAATCTGAACAACCTTACTGGGCGCGACCTCGCAGACTTCGTGGCCTGGCGTCGGGGCGACATTGCCGCCCTGACGCTCCAGAAGCAACTCAGTACGATCCGCGAGGCGCTTCGGTACTGGGCCGACATCGAGGGCGTCCGCGATGGGCTGGCTGAGAAAGTCCACGCGCCCGAGCTGCCCGACGGCGCCAAGAGTCGGGACGTTCACCTGAAAGCCGACCGCGCCGACGAGACCCTCTCGTACCTGCGGGAGCACCACTACGCTAGCCGCGACCACGTGGTGATGCTCATCCTCTGGCGAACGGGGATGCGCCGGTCGGCGCTCCGTTCCCTCGACGTGACCGACCTGCGGCCCGACGACCAGGCGCTCGTTTGAGGGTGTCATAGAATCCATCTCATACCGTGATGACGGTGCTTCCCGGATTGTCACCTCGTTCGTAGTTGGTGACGGCGACGACGAGTCGAACGCAGAGCGCAAGGAACACCTGCGCTCGGGCGTGGACGCGGCCTCGGGCGCGTAGCGTCCCGAGGCCGCAGTCCTTGACCGCATCGTTCGTTCGCTCGACCTGACTCCGGCGGTTGTACGTCTCGTCTAGGATCGACTGTTTGAGCTGAATCTCGTCACTGTGTTTCTCGATGCGGTCTTCGACTCTGTACTTGATATTGAGCGGATCGTCGGTGTTTCGCGGGTTGTACGGGGCGATTGGCACGACTCCTGCGGTCAGCAGGAGGTCGTGCCAGTCGAGCGTGTCGTAGGCGCTGTCACCGAGCATCCAGATCGGCTGGGCGACGGCGAGCGCGTCACGGGTGACGCGCATCGCCGTCTCTTCTGCGGCTTGTTTGCTCTCGGTGAACTCGGCTGCAATCGGGATCTTTGCGCCGGTTGAGACGATCGTACAGCCGTAGCCGTAATAGTACTCCTCAGCGGTTGGGTCGTAGTTCTTCGACGCATCTGGGTCGGATGGCATCGCTCGCACGTCCGTCGAATCGATTCGGTAGGTCATGTCGAGCAGGCCGCGGGCGGCGGCCTGCTCGACGAGGTGGTCGAAGACTTCGTCGACGACGTGTTCGAGGTCGGTGAGGAAGCGATCGACCGCGTCTCTTGAGGGCGGTCGATCGAAGCCACAGCTGAGCCAGACGACCGTGTTCTGGAGTTCTCGTGTGACCGGGCGAATGCCGTAGATGTCCTTGTAGTAGCAGTGGAGGAACGCTCGGAAGAGTTCTGGTGGGTGGTGGTCTCGTGTTCGCCCCCGGCGAGCGGGGGCGAACACGTCGAACTCGCTGAAAAAGTCGAACTCAAGATGCTCGAACAACGCGAGCGTCTCGGTAGCCACGACATTGAAGAACTCGTCGATAGAACCCTCTTCTTGCAGGGTGCTGGCGCTCGTAGACACAGTTCCAACACCCTGCGTCCTCGTGTGTGAGGCTTTCTATGACACCCTCCGCTATCAGCAACATCGTCAACCCGACGATCCCGAAAATGACCGTAAGAGCGTACGCACTCATCAATTCGAGGCAATGACTTGATCCGGCACAGAGCGCGATTATCTCGAACTCTTCTTCGTGTGCGAACCCAAGGAGAAAGGCGAACCACGCGATACCGAACAAGCCGCGGTCAGCTGCCTCATCAAGGTCGTCGTGCGAGTGCGAGTGAGAGTGGCCCACGATGAATGGGAAATATCCTTTCAGTCGGTCAAGCGGTCCCTCACCGCCTCCGCTATGTGAATGACCGTCGTCGTTGTCGTGTGAATGGTGGTTGTGATCGTGCCCATGCCCGGAATCATCGTCATGATCATGTGAATGGTCGTGGTCATGGTCACTGCGCGAATGGTCATGATCGCCATCGTGAGTGCCGGTTGAGTGGCCGTAACGATACTCATGGATTCCGAGCGCGATGAGCAAGATACCAGCGACCACGCTAACTGGCCCTCCGAGGAATATATTCCAGATGAGGTGAATCGGCTCATTGATCTGTGTGAGATTGAAATAATTCTTTGCGTAGAAGAACACCGCCACCATTGCGATACTGCTGATGAGGTGTCCGATCCCGAGGATGAAACTCGCTGCGAATCCGTATACCCACTTATTCGTCTGGTCGAGCGCGTAGGAGGCGGCGACAGGCCAACCGTGCCCCGGTTCGATGCCGTGGACGGCACCGAGTGCGACCGCTCCGAGAAGGAGCCCGAGTGCCTCACCGTGTAACATCTGTGAGAGAGTCGGCCGAGAACGTGGATAACGGTTGTTAATACCGAATCGGTGGTTCCGTCATACGGAGCCACCTTGTGACTGCACTGCGAGAATAGGTGTATGCGAACGAGCTTCAACATCCCTGACGAGGTTGTCGAAGAGTTCGACCGGGTGTGGCAAGAGCAAGAGATTGAAAACCGGTCGCGGGCAGTCAGAGAAGCGATGCTGGAGTACATCGAAGCACACTCGCGCCTCGAAGAGACAGCGGGCGAAGTCGTCGCCCTCATCGCCTTCGACTATCGCCATCACGACGTCATAGGAGACCTCCACGCGGTTCAACACGAGTATCAGGATGTGATCGATACGACGAGTCATACGCATCACGGCGAGTGGTGTCTAGAATCACTGTTCTGTCGGGGACCAGCCGATCGAGTCCGAGAACTAACCTATCGGCTCCGCGACTTCGACGGCGTTCGCCGTGTGAAGGTGATGGTCATCCGCGGAGAGGGAGAGTAAGAAGACATCGATAGTATCTACTGGTACCGAGATTTGACGGCCAGGGAGTAATCAGACTTGGACGCGTAGGTCCGAGTAACTGAGGAACCGCAATGGACGACCACGAACATCACAGTGATGACCACCGTGACGATGAAGATCTCCAAACTGAGTCAATCACGGAGGAAGGGCAGGTTCAGGACGACGAAGTCCGGACAGAACAATCGATTCTAGAAGACGAAGCCGATGCTGACGAAGCCGGGCGGCAGGTCGAAGAACAGTTTGAGCACCGGGGCCACGCAGGGATGAACCAGGGAGGCCACGGGGACCACGGTGGGGGCGGGATGCACGAGGGCCACGAACAGATGTTCCGCCGCCGATTCTTCGTCTCGACACTCCTCTCGATTCCCGTCCTCCTGTACAGCGAGGCCCTCCAAGAGTGGCTCGGATTCTCTGTTCCGGCGTTCCCCGGAAGCGAGTGGATCAACCCCGTCTTCGCAGTGATCGTCTTCGCCTACGGTGGCGTCCCGTTTCTCCGGATGGCCGTCCCGGAACTTCGGGACCGGTCACCGGGCATGATGACGCTCATTTCGATGGCGATCACTGTCGCGTTCGTCTACAGCCTGGCTACCGTCATCGTCCCCGCACAGTCGGCGTTCTTTTGGGAACTTGTGACCCTGATCGACATCATGCTTCTCGGGCATTGGATCGAGATGCGGAGCGTCCGCCGTGCTTCCAGTGCACTTGACGAGCTTGCCAAGTTGATTCCGGACACTGCTGAACGCATCACCGAGAGTGGCGACACCGAGGAGGTTCCCGTGAGCGAACTCGACGAGAGTGATCTCGTTCTCGTGCGCCCTGGCGCGAATGTCCCTACCGACGGCGTCGTTGAGGAGGGTGACTCCGACGTCAACGAGGCGATGATCACTGGAGAATCACGTCCCGTCTCGAAAGAGCCCGGTGACGAAGTAATCGGCGGAACGATCAACGGAGACGGCAGTCTCCGGGTCCGAGTTACTGCGACGGGGGACGACACTGCCCTCGCAGGAATCATGCGCCTCGTCGAAGAGGCCCAACAAAGCAAATCCCGGACCCAAATGCTCGCCGACCGGGCTGCCGGGTGGCTATTCTACGTCGCGGTGGCCTCGGCGGCAGTTACGGCGGCGGCGTGGACGGTCGCCACGACGTTCGGTGCGCCCGTCATCGAACGTGCAGTCACTGTCCTCGTGATCGCCTGCCCCCACGCACTCGGACTCGCCATCCCCTTGGTCGTCGCCATCAACACGTCACTCGCTGCTCGAAACGGCATGCTCGTTCGTGATCGGATTGCCATGGAACAGGCACGCGACCTGGACACCATCGTCTTCGACAAGACGGGGACACTCACGGAAGGAGAGCAAGGAGTCGTGGAGATTGAGACTGTCGATGACGTCACCGAGGACGAGGCGTTGGCACTTGCAGCCGCTGTCGAGGGCGACTCGGAGCACATGATAGCAGAAGCCATCCGCGACGCGTCGGATGAACGCGGCGTCGCTGTACAGAATGCGAGCGGATTCGAGGCGATAAAGGGTCGTGGCGTTCGGGCGTCGGTAGCCGGAGAAACGGTGTACGTCGGCGGGCCGAACCTCCTCGCACAACTCGATAGTGAGGTACCCTCTGAACTCACGGAGTTCGCCGACCGTGCCGGTGAGAATGCACAGACAGTCGTCTACCTCGTTCGTGATGAAGAGCCGATTGCAGCCTTCTCACTGGCGGACGTGATACGAGAGGAGAGCTACCGAGTCGTAGACGCCTTGCACGAACTCGGTATCGAGGTAGCGATGTTGACCGGCGATTCCGAAGACGTTGCCCACGCCGTCGCCGAAGAACTCGGAATAGACACAGTCTTCGCAGAAATACTGCCGGAGGATAAGGACAAGAAGGTCAGTGAACTTCAAGAGCAGGGTAAACTGGTCGCAATGGTCGGTGACGGCGTCAACGACGCTCCAGCCCTAACACGAGCTGACATCGGTATCGCCATCGGGAGCGGGACGGACGTCGCTGTCCAATCAGCGGATATCATCCTCGTCCAAAATAATCCGCTCGACGTTGTCCGACTCGTGAAACTCAGCAAGGCCAGCTACCGAAAGATGCAGGAGAATCTCGTGTGGGCGGCGGGTTACAACGTATTCGCCATCCCGCTCGCCGCGGGCATCCTCGCGCCCGTCGGAATCCTGCTCTCCCCCGCCGTCGGTGCACTCCTGATGTCGCTTAGTACTGTTATCGTCGCAATCAACGCACAGTTCCTCCGACGAGTCGATCTGGACCTTTCGTCGCTTTCCGGGGTCGCTCCGTCCGGGAGTGCTCCGCCGGCCGACTAACCGTAGATCACATAGCTCTTCGACTGCCTCGCCTGCAGGGAGACCGGGAGTAAGCGGGTTCGAAACTACAGCTCCCTGGAATCCATAGATTCGTAGCAGTTCTTGGTGACAACACTGTATGCTGAACTCCTTCGGAGCGGAACAAGATAGTAGACGATTGCGGACGTACGTTCCGTATGGCCGACGACCACCACGATTCCGACCCTGCGGCGAATAACCACGGTAACGGCACTTCTCACGGATACACTGATGCAGGTAGTCATTCGCAACCAGGTGGACTAAGCGTCGCCGCGAATGGGCTCCAACTTGAGGTGTCCGGGACACGTATCGATCCCGAGAAGCCTCACGAGTGGACGTATCGAGTGCGCACCGAGGCCGGGGACGTGGTCACAGACTTTAAAGAAACACACGACCAACTCGCTCACTTAATTCTCGTCCGCCGTGACCTCACTCGCTTCCAGCATCTCCATCCAACACTGGCCGACGACGGGACGTGGTCAGTGGAGTTTAGCCTCCCGGATCCTGGAGTCTATCGGGCATTCGTCGATGTACTCGTAGATGGACAGCCAACGACACTCGGTGTAGACATGCTGTCGTCGGGTTCGGCTCAGTACGAAGGCCGTCCTCAGTCCACGCGTGAGGCTGAGATCGAAGGGTACACTGTCGAACTCGCCTCGGAGCAAATCACCGCTGGTGAGACGGCCGATATCGAGTTTGAAGTGCGCAAGGACGGGGATGTCGCTCATCTTGATCCGTATCTCGGCGCACTCGGCCATCTAGTTGCGCTTCGAGACGGAGATCTCGCATATCTCCACGTTCATCCTGAAGGGACGGCCCCGGAGGACGGTATCGTTCGGTTTGCTGTTCGGTTTCCTACCACTGGCCGATACCGGTTCTTCTTACAGGCGAAGCCCGATGGGGAGCTGATTACTACATCTTTCGACGTACGAGCCGGGGAAGACTAGCCTCGCGTGGAACGGACCACATCGCGCCCATGGAATGGCCGGGCAGCCAACGAATTACGTGGTTGAATTACCGACATGTCTCACTGGAACGACGATCTCTTTATGAGATACGCGCTGTGAATTCAACGCGGCCGCTGATTCATCTCAGTACTCCCCAATTAGCACATGTATTAAAGTATGGAATAGTTGATGCCCAAACACTTCTGTGTGCGCGTCTTAGGGTCACTATGGAGGCAAGTGATGCAAAAGATAGTGTCAGGAGTACCGACCTCGGAATATCGCCGAATAGGCTCGCCAGAATCGCTGGTTTCCTGCATCTGAGTCTCATTCCAGTCGGGGTTTTCGGGATATTATATGTCCCTTCAACACTTTTTGTGCCCGGTGATATAGCAACGACAGCCAGTAATATTGCAGCTAATGAATCGTTGTTTCGACTGAGTATCGTGAGTGCTCTCCTCGCTCAGGTAATCAATATATTCGTGGTAATTCTCTTGTACAAGTTACTGAAGCCAGTCAGTAAGAACCTTGCCTCGCTTATGGTCATCTTCCTCTTACTTGGCGTCCCAATAGCTATGCTCAATGAGCTCACTCACTATGCTACATTGCTCCTTGTGAGCGGATCGGAGTATTCCGCGAGCTTCACAACCGAACAGTCACAAGGCCTAGCGTCTCTCTTCCTTGATTTACACCAGCATGGGATCTTTATTGCTCAGATATTTTGGGGGCTGTGGCTACTCCCAATGGGACTCTTAGTGTACAAGTCCGGCTTCATTCCACGAGTCTTGGGAGTCCTGCTGGTGATCGGCGGACTTGGCTACATGATCGATTCGTTCATATTCTTCTTGGCCCCTAGTTTTGGTATCACCTTCACTGACTTCACATTCATTGGGGAATTGCTATTTCCCCTCTGGCTTTTGATCAAGGGTGTAAATGCCGAAAGGTGGGAAGAGAGTGCGTTTGAATCTCCCCAAGTCGTCGGGGGCTAGAGGGAGTAGGACCCAAGCAAGCGGTCATCGTTTGAATCGTTGATTGTAAGGGAGTATTGCGGGGCACCAGAACTGAGATCTTCGCACGTGAACTTGTCATCTTGTTATCGAGACTTCGACGTGTAATGAGGGGTATTTTGCTGAAATCGACTGTAATCCAGCAGACCTGATTAATATTGTCGGTAATATGATGGAATGATGGTTTAGTCATCTATCGTATAGTGGTTTTCGACACAATAGTGTCTACTAGTAGTTTCTGAATGTGGAACGCCCACATGCCGTTCATCAGCTTCCGCGACCGCCCGGTGAGCATCGACGAAGGGTCGCGGGAGGTCTGGCTGCCCCACGAGACCGGCGTGTCGCTCACGACTCGCGACCACCAGGACGAGTACAAGCGCGTGACGATGACCGACCTCATGACCGAGACCAACTATCTGAATCCCGACGTGGAGCTCATCGCGGAGATCAACACGCCGGAGAGCTTCGAGACGTTCGCGGAGGTTCTCAACACCGGCCACGGGGTGATCGGGACGACTCACGCCGCAGACGTGGAGACGCTCGTCAACCGGGTCGTCGAGCAGAACGTCCCGACGTATCTCCTCGACGAGATCGACCTCGTTGTGTTCCACGGAACGTCGGCTCCGCGCTCAGGGTCGAGCACGCTGCAGAATTGCTGGGCGTCTCCCCGGACTCGCCAGACGTGTCGTCGTGATGGTCTTCGAAGGGGCCACCAAGAGCGAACACCAAGGTCACGGTGGCGATGCCGCTTCCGCCCAGCAACTCAAAGCGGCGCGGAATCTACCAACTGTCACCTCACTACGTTCCCCCTTCGGAACATCCTCGTGCCCGGAATTCCGGGCGTGGGGCGGGTCCAAAGACGTGTCGCGGTGAGTGGGATCTGGGTGTGGAGTTCTGGCAGCTCCAACGAAGTGGATGGCTTCGTTGCCCGTCGGATGGGCATTTTCCCAGTTATCTGCGGTATAGTATCATCGTTTGCCCTATTCGTTTAGGTGGTAGTTCCCACCCGGTGAGTAGCGATTTATACGTATCCGGACTTAACGTGTGTTCGCTCCTGCCGCAGATCTGGCTGGCGGTGTGTCTCCGACAGGAAGAGTAGATCGCCGAGCTGCAGGAGCGTGTCGACGCACTCGAAGCAGACACCGGTGAATGACCACGTGGCCGGTGTCCGCAAGAACCGGCAGTGTAATGGACGGGCACTGGCAGCCCACTGGGGTTGAGGTTCGGGTGTGAACTGCATTCCCCAGTACGTCGGGGACGTGAATGAGCGCTCCGTCAATCTGTTTTGGTAGCTCTATACCGCACATTTCACTATAATTAGTGGTTGAGCATGGAGTTACAGGAGATTTGAAAGCACCCCTGCTGGGGAGGGGCCGGTAACAGTAGATAGGGTGGGTGATGATGAGCCAGTTTGCGGAGCGCAGTAGATCGCTTCTCTCACCTGTGTACGGGCAACTTCCCCCACAGTCTCGCAGCAAAGACCTTCTGTCCTGTGGGATTTTCTGCCGCCGCTCTCAGTGAGTGACTGGCAATGAGTGGGGTCGAGTGGGGTGGTGATTCATGAGCCACGGTCCACGTCGACCCGGGATTGGAACGAAACAGGATTTAATCCATCGCAAAGACGTACCCGCAAGATACTGCTGAAGTCCACCGAGTGCAAGTGTAACGCTTGAACCCAGTCACTTGGAATGGGAGTCCTCATCATCCCGAGGAGGACGCTCCGAAAGTCGGTCGAATCGACTCTGTGCTTTGTCTCTGCGCGCTTCGGTCTCCGCTTCATCGTAGTCCGCTCGAACGAGTTCCTCGTCTTCGAGTTCGACATCGAGGATCGCATCGGCATGGCGTGCGGGCTCCGGGAGTTCCTCCTCGCCGATGACGAGATTGTAGAGGTCGTCGTCGCCTTCGAGTTGTAACGTCGCCAGTGTGTCTTCGATTCGGTCGACGACCGCCGTGTAGGTTCCGTCGGGGATCACGAGTACTCCTCCCTGATGACTTCGTCACCTGCCGGGTTAGTTACGATCACTGTATCGCCACCGTTGTTCCAGATCGGACTTCCCGAGCCCCAGTAGAGATCGGTATCGGAATCAGAACCACTGCCGGTGTGGAGCGTCACAGTCGCGTCGGGAGCGAGGGTGAATCCGTCCGGGAACGTGTACGTGTGGTCGGCCGCGTCTGCAACGGTCCAGCCGCTCAGGTCCAGCGGTTCGGTCCCGGTGTTTCTGAAGACCACGTACTCGTCGTTCAGGTTCTCCTGTTCGTTCCCCTGAGCGTCGGCGTGAATCTCGTCGACGACGAGTGAGCCTTCGTCTACGGCAGTCTCTGTCCCGCCGTCAGTTGCGACAGGCGTCTCCGTGGATCCGCCCTCCGACCCGGCGATCGTCGTCCGGGTCTCCACGGGATCTGTCGAACCCGGCTGGATAGCCGTCCCGGTCCGGAGTTTGGTCGGATCGGTGGGTGCGCCCTGCTGCGTCTCAATAGTGATATGGGTCCCGTTACTCACGAGGACCGTATTGCCGTGCGTCGCCGTCCAGTAGGCCGGGATCGACCGGTTGGCTAGCCGCTGGAGGACCTCCTCGTGCGGGTGGCCGTACTGCGAGTCGTACGCACTGGATATCACGACCGCTTTCGGGCTGACCGCATCGAGCAAATCGCCGCTGGTGCTACTTTGGCTCCCGTGGTGGCCGGCTTTGAGGACCGTCGACTTAAGTGCCCTGCCGTACGTGTCGACGAGATACGCTTCCTGATCGTCTTCGGCGTCCCCCGTGAACAGGAAGCTCGTGTTTCCGTAGCTGAGTTGCAGGACGATACTGTTCTCGTTCCGGTCGCGATTCTCCAGATACGGTTCGGGTGGACCGAGGACGTCGACATCAGCACCGTCGAATGGCAGCGGATCGCCCTCGCGTGTCTCGTACAGCGTCACGTTGTGCGCTTCGACGGCGTCGAGGTACTCCTCGTAGGTCTGCGTACTCGCCGCGATTCCGGGGTCGTAGATGGCGCCGATCCCGTTTGCCTCGGTTTCGTAGTAGTCGATGATGGCTGCGTTCCCGCCGATGTGGTCCGCATCGGCGTGGGTGACGACGAAGTGATCGATCCGGGTTATGTTGTGCCATTTGAGATACTGGAGGACGTACTCACCGTCGTCCTGATAGTCACCGGAGTCGATCAGCATCGTCTCGTTGGTGGGACTGACGACCAGCGTACTCACCGATTGGCCGACGTTGATGAAGTGAACCTCGACGGCTCCATCCGCTGACGCCGTTGTTGTCTCTGCTGTAGTCGTCTCGTCCGGCGATGGTAATGGGGACGAGGGTGGAGTGCCCTCGGTGGCAGGCGAATCGCTCGCGATCGTCTCCGGGTTGTCCGTCGTAAGTGGAGCGGCGTTGTTCTCGACGACGCCCGTACAACCGGCGAAGAGCACGAGAACGACGACCGTAGCTGTGATGAATGAGTGGCCGCGAGTCACAGGGGAACTACGGTGGCACCGGTGAATAATGTTGTACCCCGATATCGTACCACATACGTAAGTCGGAGTGATCGACGTGGCACGTATATCGCCTACAGCAGAGGCAATGTCCCGGACTCGCGAGTTGGGACACGTGGGAGCGAGCAGTTAGTCGCCCGAGTGGTCGAGCACGCCGACCTCGAACTCACTCGCCCGCACCCGAAGCGGGAACCAGCCCTCTTCGTCGATGCCAAGCAGGGCCTCGGAGAATCCGTCTTCGTCGTTGCCGGCTTTCGCTGTCCGAATCCACTCTACCTCGCGCTCGGTCAGGCCAAACCACTCCGAGAGCTTCTCGGCCTCTTCCTGGACCCTGTGGATTAGCGTGAGCGAACAGAGGTTCGCGATCGTCCGCGCCTCGGGCGTCAGCGTGAACTCCCCGCCCGTCTGGGTGATGAAGTGCAGTGAAAGGTCGTAGTGCCTGCTGTGCCGGACAGCCGTCTCCAGGAACTCCAGCGACGTCGCGTCGTTGAGCAGGTAGTGCGCCTCGTCGATAGCGAAGATGACCTTCTTATCGGTCCCCTTGGCGCGCTCGTAGACCGCGTTGAACAGCACCTGCATCATGAGACTCGTCTCCGAGCGGCCGGTCGCGCCCTCTTCTTGGTGAAGGTCCAGGTATAGCACCGACGAGTCGAGATCGAACTCCGTCGACTGGGCCAGGTTCGCGAGTTCGCCGCCTTCGCGGAAAGACGGTCGGAGATCCGTCAGCAGCGTCTGGGCATCGCCTTGGACTTTCTCCTGCTCGCCTTCTGTCGCATACCCGAACGCCTCGGGATCCTCCAGCAGGTCTTCGAGGACGGCAATCACGTCGCGAATCGTCGGCGATTCCCGGTCGTGCGTCGACGGGTCCCGAGTGATCCCCTGGCGTTCGTAGGCTTCCTGGATCGCCCGCCGAAGCGTCTGCTTACGCTCTTCGAGCGGGTTCGATGCGACGTGAGCGAAAAAGGTCTCGAAGAAAGTGAGCATCCACGAGATCTGCTCGGACCACGGATCGAGATCGGGCACCTCTCGCAGGACCTCCTCGGGCGTCGCCTTGATTTCGAGCGGGTTGAACCCGCGCGTGCCGCCGACGGTAATGCGCTCCCCGCCGAGCGCCTCGTTCACGCCGGCGAATCCCTCCAGCGGGTCAAGCATGATGATGACGGTGTCCCGGTCGTACATCGCCCGCCTGAGCAACTGGAGTTTCGTCGAGAAGGACTTCCCGGCGCCGAGCTGGCCGATGACCATCGAACAGTACCCCGTCTCCCGTTCGAACCGGTCGAGAATGAGTGGGCTCTCGTTGAGCGCGTAGGTGCCGTACTCGATACCGGGTTCGGCGAAGGCGCCGGCGACGAACGGGAACATCGCACCGACGGCCCGAGCGAGCATCGGCGTTGTCGTATCCAGCGACTCGTTGAGTTTGTCGACACTGACCGGGCTGGCCGAGATGAACGAGTCGAGCTGTGTCCACCGCGGTAGCACGGGTGTGAGGTTCGCCGGCGACTGCCGGGTCGTGTTCATCACGTCGTTCGCGTTGAAGTCGTCGCGATCGTCGCCCTGTACCGCGAGATACATCGAGACGTCGAAGGCCTGCATCGACGTGTTCCGTAGCGCGTCGTAGAGGTCCTGGTAGTCCTGCAGGTCCTTCTCGACGCCGCGGGCGCCCGCCCGTCGTTTCTCGGCCAGGTACTCGCGGTCGGCTTCCAGGTCTTCGATCTTGTGTTCGAGTGTGTCGAGCGTCGCGTTCGTATCCCGTGGCCTGATGTGGAGGCTGATGTCCGTTCGCCGCGTATCCGCAGTGGAGTACAGCGTCTCGAAGAGCCCGTCCATCGGCGTGTCCGGGTACTCCCCGACCCAGAGTGTCCGAGTCCACTGCTCGCCCGTCCGGACCGCGTCGGGATAGCGCTCGATGCTCGACGGCGTAACGACCGTCTGGTGGATGTCGGGAACCGAGGGCAGCTCCGAGTCCGCGCCGTCGTACTCGACGCTGACGTTTGTCGTGGGATTCGCTGCTGGTTCGTCCGAGTCCTGGTCCTCGGCTGTGCCCCTCTCGGCTGGTTCCGGGTCCGTCTCCGAGTCGGATTGCTCGTCCGCTTCCTCGTCGGTCTCCTCTCGCGTCGGGAGGACGGACAGCAACGATCCGATCACGTCTGCCCACCTCCGACGATACCGCGCGTGCGAAGCACCTGATCCAGTTGGCCGTAGTGCTGTGACTCGTCGCTCCAGTACTCGCCGATGATCTTCGTCGCCTCGGTCGCGTCGACGCGGTGGGCCGTACAGCCGTCGATCGACCGGAGTCCCGACTGGACCCGCGATAGTCGGTCGTCGAGTTCGTCGATGAGTGCCTGGCGTTCGACGGCCTTTCGGGGCGCGTACAACTCCCGGACGAATAGCCCGAGCACCGGCACTTCTGCAAGTTTCTGGGAAAGGCTCGCCTCGTCGAACTGTACCTCGGCCGGCGTCACCGGAACCACGACGTAGTGGTCGCGGATCGTCATCCGGCGCTCTTCGAGTTCCGCCTCGTACCACTGAACGTAGTTCTCGATGAGCGCTTCGAGCCGTGGGTTCGCCTCGACGTCCGGATCGTCGAGTCGCGATTCGTACTGGGCGAGGTGCTCATCGACGGGAAACGGCTGGGTGGTCGAGTAGATCTGGATGGGGAACTCGACGGTCGTGTTCAGGAAGTCCTGGAACGCCTCGGCCTTCGTCGCCCACTCCTCGCTGGTCGCCAGCGCCATCGTCGGCGGGATGACCTGGACCATGCCGATGACCGCGCCGTCCGTGCGCTCGATCGCACCGCGGTCGGGATACACCCGCTCGATCTGGGTGTACTCCGTGGCTGCCTCGTGGCCGAGCTGGTCCGAGCGTCGATGGAAGGTGAGCATCGAGGTAACCCAGTCGGCGCTGGTCGTGTAGGCCGGCGTGAGGTAGACGAAGATGGCACCGAGGGCGATCATCACGCCAGCGATCGGGAGCGTCAGTGAATCGAGTTGGTAGCCGCGAACGGTGACGTTTGCAGGCAGGACCACCTGCAGGAGAAGCACGGTGAGAACGCCCGGGAAGAGGGCGACAGCGAGGTCGGTCATCGTGTACTGCCCGAGCAGTTTCGTGTCTGTACCGAGCGACTTCGGAATTCGTTTGACTGCGTCGTCGTCCATGGTTAGCGGATGTACCGTGGGTCGTCGTCGATCGCACTGCGATCGCTGTCGTCGTTCGATTCGCTACTCGAACGGCTGCCAGTCCGCGCTGGATCCCTGAGAGCGTCGAACTGACGGTCGCGATCGTCTCCATCGTCCGACTCGCCCTGGCTGTCCGTGGATTCGGCGGAACCGGAACTCTCGGATCTGTCCGTGGAGCCACCGTCTGAACGGGCATCTGTACCGGAACTCCGATGGAGTGTCCCCTGGAGTCGCGACCCCGTATCGTTGAGCCGCGATCCCGCGGCGTGGGCACGGGAGTTCCCGGAGTCGAAGACCGCTTGCCCGTCAGATCTGATGGCGGCCTGGCCGCGGACACCCCGGATGAAGTTCCGCCCGCTGTGGAGCGCGGAACCCCCGGTGTCTCGTGTCCGGTTTACCCGCGACCGTGCTCGCCGTGAGGATGCATGCCGCGAGGCGCTCTGGGCCATGAAAAAGATCGACCCGGCCTGCCAGAAGAGTACGAACGGAGAGACGATGGCGACAATTGGGATTACCAGCGCGGTAAGCCAAGTGCCGATTCCAGTGAGAGAGATCGAGAAATTAGCACCCAAGATATGGGCAAGCCGGAATAGGAAAACGACCGGGATAGTCATGAACAGGAAAGGAACGTAGAACCCCGCCAAGCGCTCCATGAACTTGGAGACGAGGTTAAAGGGACCAACTCCCGGAATCCACAGTGCAATCATAATTGGCATCATGAGGGTGAAGAGATACAGCACGATTTCACGGATGAAATAGATCAGCACAACCAGCGCAAATAATGCAAAATCGACAGAGAGAGTAATCGCGGTCGTTAAAGCACCAATTGATCCGAACGAGAGGGTCTGGAACAGCTCAACTTCAGAAAGGTCAGGAGCGATAAAGAGTGCTAATTCTTGGATAAACTGACGTGCAAGCGCATCCATCCACCACCAGGCGAGAATCCCAAGTAGTCCCGCAAATGCCCGGCGTTTCAACTTTGCGCGGTGATAGCTACTGAAGAGATAACTTGTGGATTCCAAGAGAATTACAATCCCGACTGCTAAGGTCCAGAGAAGTAGCGATAGCGGCACTACAACGTCCCAAAAGTATGCATAAATGTCGGGCCATGAGTTGTTAGTCGGTTCGGCAAAGATGCGATTAGGATGGGGAGTGCCGACGATAATTTCGATTACATCGTTCGCATGACGTTCAATAATAGCTTCAAGAGGTTCAAAGAGAACCTCAAGCGCCTTCTGGATGGCCCAAACAATGGTATCACCTAAAGCCCCTCCACCACTAGAATCATCACCGCTCTGAGCGCGCACTGGTCTGGTAAAGAGTCCAGCTACCAGAGCCAGAGCAAACGGGACCGAACGCCAGAGTTGCCTACTCATCTTTCACCATCTCCACGGAAATGTCGCTACAAGTCTCTCTGTACAGTTCTTGAATCCTTTGACCAGAGAGAGTCGCCCGAAGTGGCTGCTTGATGTTCTCTCCAACGCCAGAGTATACCGTTAGATCGAACTCAATCTCCATGCCTCTGCAATGTTCATTCCCCGAAAACCGCAAGGGGGGCCACCGGCTGAGGAATGACTGTGATTCCTTTGGAGTTAGAATCGTTTCATCTTCTGATTCTGGCTTTTCAATAGCTTGTGACGGTGAATTCCTTGGGTGACCTTCTCTGGGTGTCTGAGTTGAATTAGGTGCCCCCTCATATGCCAAGTAGTAAATCCATGTCGGACCAGTTCCTACGTTTTCGACAGTCACTAGTAAATTCGCGCGGTTCTGCGGTGAATCTTCACCACCCGAATATTGCTCTACACTGACTAATTCTAAATCAGGAGCTAGTTCTACCGTAGTAGAAGATACTTGTTCACCGTCTTGGATTGCGACTACTTCGTGTTCTCCCGGAGAGTAGCGCTGACCTGAGGAGAAGTCAAAGAGTGGAAAACGTATTTCGGACGCCCCCGAGTCAACACTTAGTGATTGGAACTCATTCCCATCGGGTGCGATTAGATTTACGTGGGAGAAGTCTCGTTTGGACTGTAACTGTACCACGAGCTGATTGCCGTCGACCGATGTCTTACTGAAAGCCGTTTGTGATCCGGAGGGGACGCCTAAGTTTGCGCACCCAGCGACTCCGGTTGCTGAAAGCGCCAGCCCGCCCTGGATGAACCGCCGGCGAGAGAAGCGCCCACCCGTCATAGTTCCCTCCATGGGGGCCAGACAGGCATCCCCGTGATGCGGTCGATGAAGAAGACGGCCAGCAGGAACAACGACACCGGTACGCCTGCACGGTAGATCCACCGGACAATCATGAGTGCCGTCCCCTGGACGGACGATGCGTCCGAGTCCCCGACGTAGCCGATCGAATGCAGCCACCAACGCCTGGGTTCGTAGCGGGCGCTGATGGCGCCGGCTGGCCGGTCGATCGTCTTCGTAAGCGTCCCGTCGGACCCAGTCTGGACGTGCTCACCAGCGAGCACGATGTACCCCTCGCGCTCTTCTGTCGCGATGGGGTCGCCCGTCTGTGCGTCCGTGAGCGTGACGCGGACGGTCGCGTTCGTCGCACCCCTGTTCAGCACGTCGAGCGTGAGATTGCTCCGGTGGATCGGGATCTCGTCGTACGCGTCCGGATCGGTCTCCGTCTTCACACCGTGAACGAGCCTGTAGGCGGTCAGATCCGAGACGGTCTGGTTGGGCGTCTGGAAGCGCGCCGCGATCATGAAACTCCCCTGGTATGGCTGTTCGAGGACGTCGAGGTGGACTGTCTCCCGGAGCGACGGGGGGTCGTACTCCCAGCCGTAAGCGTCCTGGATTGTGACGGTCTCGGCCGGCGATGCAGTCGGTCCGGTCTTGATCGGGTACGCCGAGACCTGCAACGGATGGATGGGCGAGTGCTCGACCGAGACGCCCTCGGCCGTCGCGGTCACGAGATTGTCCCACCCCGGATCCCGAGCGGCGTAGAAGCGCCAGATGCCGTTGATCCGGCCACCGGGGAGTTCGTATCCCAGCCACGGGTCGTGCTTGAAGGCGAAGATGCCGAGGTCGCCGTTCGGGAACCGTGCGTAGGAACCGGACACGTTGAGGTTGTACTCCGTCACATCCATCGAATCCGAGACGGTGACGTTCTCCGAGAGATTCGTTGTCTCGGACGACCACGACGTGCAGTTGCCCGCCGAGAAATTCGAACACCACTCGTGGTGGTGCTGGAGCGAGACGGAAACGGTGGTCTCGACCGTGAGCGTATGGTCCGTCCCGGCGTGCTCGGCGAGGTCGTACTCCAGCGTCTGAACGTGCGTTCCCCCACTCTCCGCTTCGGAGTTGCCGTTGACGCGGAGCTGTACCGCCGAGACGTCGTGGGACAGTAACTCCCAGGTCTCGGTGGCGTTGGGCGTACTCGAATCGGGTGGGACGACGACCCGATAGTCGAGTGTCGCGTAGAGTTCTCCCTCCGGAGCCACGTAATGCGGTTGCCGATCGGACGTGGCTCGGACAATCGTCGACGGCTGGACGGTGAAGATCTCGATATAGGCGTCACGAACGAACGTCCCGTCGGTCGGCGACGCCGTAGCGGGGTAGACCGATCTGTCCGTCCTGAACTCCGGGAACTCGGAGACGATCTCTCGATTCCACTCCGCGACGGCGCCGGGTGGCCGATTGAACGGCACGTCCGTCGTCGCGGCGAGCGAACGCTCCGCCGCACCGCTCCCTGTCCAGTTCCGGAGCGTTGACCGATTGATGGTATCGCGGTCCCGTGACCACAGACTCCGGTCGCTATCGTGGTGGTGACCGGTCTCGTTCGGGGCGAATCGGGAATCACCGAGCGGGCGTGCGACCGACTGCGTCGCGACGAGCGCACTCACGGCGATGGCGAGCGCGACCGCCGTGGTGACGCCCAGCGTCCGGATCAGAAGCTGCAACTGGACCCACCCGCCACGACGGACGTGAGCAGGAACTGCAGGATGGTCGTCCCGAGCGGCGCCACGATGACGCCCCAGACGACTCCCTGCGCACGTATCGACTTCAACTCCTTCTTGGTATCCGCCCGTCTGAACAGCGGGAGCGCCACCGTCGCACCGAGTGCGACGACACCACCCACGAGCGGGCCGCCGAACTGAATGAGCGTAAAGAGGTTCTTGATCGTCGTGGCCATGTCCGTCTCACAGAACGATTCGCCGACGGACTGCGCGCTCGCCGGTTCCACGGCGAACAGGGCCAGCGCGACCGTTAGGACCCCGAGTTTCGGAACAGACCCCCATAGGGTTCGAAGTGCTTTGTGAATCGATTCCCCCGCGTCGTCGATATCACTAGCAGGGCGCATGGTTTCCAGTGTCGCCACTTGCCGCACCCACGTTCCCCCCGGAACGATGGCCACGACCAGTGTCTATTGGCTGGTTGAAACCCCTCGTTACATATACCTTCCTCTTGGTTGTTATTTTGTTGCGATAATGGTTAACATCCGGGCCGATCTACGTGCAGAACGACGGGGATCTATTGGCTCGTAAATACTAGAAAAGGACGACGAGAGGCGATCATACGGCGAGTGGAACGGTATCCGAACAACCACTCTGTTCGGGCTTATTCTGGAGAATACCGCGCTAAGCAACGGCGATTCAAACGGTTCACTCTACCAGACGGTGATACGGGTGAGCGCTATGGCTCTACACCCTGGGCACGCCGCTGGGCTTCGCATTGTCCGCAATAGGCGTCTTTCAGTTCCTTCGGATCATCTACCTCCTTCGTTTGAGAGATCTCGTCGTCTTTCTGATACTGCCAAGAGTGTCCACAAAACTCGTCGTCTAAAGCGTGCCAGTCGTGATCTGAGCTTTTTCGTCCTACTCTCATTATCTACAAATCTCGTTACTGTCATTGGCGAGCATGTGTTTTCACTCTTGGGAAGGAATGGCCGGTCTTGGTGAGCATCGAAAGCAGTAGAGGTAGTTACTCGGACGATTGCGAGACACGATTTGGAACTATCGGGATCAGCGGCGATCAGCGCTCGCTTCTTCGCGATATCCGTCTTTGGCTCCAGGCTAGCGGACAGCTAGTCGGGCAGTTCTTTACGGCCGAACAGAACGCACTCCCAGCACGGGAACTCGCCAATGCATTCGTCGCAGTCCTCGCCCGACTCATCTGAATCATCTGTTCCACCGCGTCGGTCCGTCACTTCCTCGAAGTCCGACAGCGTCGTGGATGATTCGACCCGTCCGCCGTCCGCCACGATGGGTTGACTGGCCGGCGCCATCGCATCGAGAAGTGGCCGCCGAATCGCGACGGCGACGCGGTGTTTGCACGCACTCTCGTAGTGTTCGTCGGCCGGACACTCACACTCGGTCGGAAGCCCACCCTCGATGGCCACGAGGTACTCGTGTTCGCTCGGGTCGGGATGGCTGCAGTTCCGGACGAGGATGCCCTCGGTCGTGAGGACGAACTCGAAGGCTTCGTACTGAGCGCGCTTGGCGGCTCGGGTCGGAAAGTCGAGTTGTTCGAGCGGGTGCATGGGTCTCCGGAGCGCCCGGACACGAGCGCCCCGCCCCTCAGGGCGCGGATAGAATGGTCGCCTGCTGCGCGCCTACGTGATCTCGTACGTCGCGATGGCCGACCGGCCACAGGCTGGACACGAACTCGTCGACGAGTCCACCGATTTCCCACAGTGGCGGCACTCGTGAACGCGCTCGACGGTCGGATCGAGGCCGGGGACCCATCCACGGAACCAGACGAATCTCATCGGTCCCACGCCTCCCGTTCGGCTTCGATCGTGTCGCGATGGTCGCGGACCGTCGCCGGGCTCACGTCGGCAGCAGCGGCGAGGTCGAGCTGTGTGAAGTCCTCGCCATGGTCGCGGCAGGCAACCGCGAGACACGCCGCTGCGAAGCCCGCTGGATGGACGCCGATGCTTTCCTGGGCACGCCAGGCGCGCTCGGCGAGTGCGCGAGCGTGACACTCGGTGTCCGTGGGAACGTCCATCGCCGAGGCGAGGCTGGGGATGAACTCTCGCGGTCGCTGTGGTGGTGCAGGAAGGCCGAGTTCGTCGTTCAGTACGTCGTAGGCGTTGGTGACGCGCTCGCGGTCGACCTGCGCGACCGACGCAACTTCGCCGAGAGTTCGGGTGGCGTTGGTACAGCGACAGACCGCGTAGATGGCGCCCGCTGCGAACGCCTCTATCGACCGTCCGTGGAGCAAGTCTTTGTTCTGCGCCGACCGGAACAGGGCACTGGCTTGCTCGCGGTCGTCCTGGTCGAGGGCAAGCGCGCCGGTCATTCGCGCGATTTCCGTGCAGCCGTGGGCGAGATTTCGTTCGGCTTTCGACCGCCACTTCGCGCGGGTGTGCTCGCGGCGTAGTCGACCCAGCTGCCGTCGCTTCTTCCCCGGAAGTTCGTTGCCCTGTCCGTCGATCTTGCTCCCAATCTCCGTGGAGAGGCCGCGATCGTGACGGGCTTCGGTAATCGGCGCGCCCGTCCGTTTCCGGTTCGTCTCGTCCTCGTCGAAGATACGCGGTCCTCGTCGGTCGAGTCGACACGCCTCGACGACGAGTCCGCATTTTGTACAGCGGGTTTCGCCGCCGTCCGTGGCGAGTCGCCCGTCGCACTCAGGACACTCCTCGGCAGGGATCGTTCGACCACTCTGTTCGTCGAAGTCACTCTCGTAGGGTTCTGTCGTCGCCATCGAAGGTCAGCGCGAGGCCTCGTTTGTTGCCCCCCGCACCCCTCTCGGGGGGAGACAAAATCACACGACGGCGCACACCGGGTTCCGAACGAATCGGACGCGCTACTCGACAAATTGCGGTCTACGGACGATGAGTTCTTCCTGATCTTCGGCCCACTCGTCGAGTTTCGTCTCCAGATAGTCGATGGCGTCTGAATGAGTGAACACACCGCGGTCGATCAGGTCGCCGGCGACGTCTTTGAGCGCCCGGAACTCCCCCTGTGCGAAGCCGTCGCCGACTGGTTCGCCGTCGTACCAGCGCACAGTACGGAGCGCACCGTTGCCGACCGTGGGCGCATCCTCGACGGCCTTGCAATCGAACTGTAGGCCGAACCAGTGGGTCCGATATGCGGTAACTCGGAAATCGGTGTCGACGACGTAGCACGCTTCGTGATGCAGGTAGTCCAGATATTCAGTGATGATCTCATCGAGGGTGAGCCGGATCGCCCACGGTTCGATATCGATCTGTCTCGACGGGATGTCGTGAGTGTCGAGAACGCGATCGACAGTGCTATTGGTCGTCGCTTCACGAAGTCGCCGGTAGACGGTTCTGAGTGTCTCCTCCGGGTCGTCGCCACCGAACGGCGTCTCAGGGGTGATGGCTGGTTTGAGTCTGAGGTGCTGGGCGCCCCAGTGTGAATAGTGCAGGTTGTAGGTACTGTCCGGTCGTTCGTAGGCGATGAGTGCGCGATGTCCCATTGGTACTCTGCGAGGGGCCTGGTTCCCCCGCACCTCTCTCGGGGGCGACAAACGAACCGTGCCGTCGCACACCGGATTTCGAGTGAATCGGTTTACCCGGTTCCCATGCTGTGAGGGTCTCGGTCGATCAGGTTGGTATCGACGCTACACACGACAGTCATCGAGCGTGACCCGGAGCCACTGGTCGGAAACTTACCGAATGATGTCGATGTCGAGCAGCTGTTGGACGGGCTGGTTCGCGAAGTCACCCTTGTCCACGGTGACGAACGTCGCTCCAAGGTCCTTGGCGTGGGACGCGATCAGGAGATCTCGCATCGGGAGTGACGTCTCCTGTGTCTGGAGTTTCGCCTCGACGCTCGCCGCTGAGAGGCCCGCGCTCTGGGTGAACGGTTCGACGCCGTCCAAGACTCGGTCCAGCCACGCGTGGACTTCGCGGGAGTTGTCCCGCCGCTTCGCGGGCCGGAAGAACTCGAATAGGACGAACGACGAGGTGACGAACTGCTCGTCCGCGTGGTCCTGCAGGTACGGAACGACCTCGTCGCTCGCTTCCGGGTTCCCCCACTTGGCGAGGACGTTCGTATCCAAGAGCCTCATTCGTCGGTACCCGACTCCACGTCGAGTGAGTCGCGCACCTCGGCCGAGGAATCCTCAACCATCTCGGCGAACTCGGTACCGAGCCCGCCCGCGAGTTCGGCGATCTGTGCTTCGGTACTCGGCGAATCGGTTAGTCGAAGGACGACATCGCTGAAACTTTCGCCCTCCTGCTTGGCTTCCTTGAGCCGTTCGTACGCTTCGTCCTTGAGTGAGATCGTCGTCGTCCCCATGTATGCATGTACGTGCATGCACCGTCTATGTCTTTCGGCGAACTGTCCCGTCGAAGGGCTCAAACAATGGGTCTGTTCGAATGGAGGCCCACACGGCTCTAGTGGCGGGTGAGCCGCTGAGACTCTCCTGCGTTACCGATTCAGATGTGGATGTCGAACAATCAGTGCCTGTGTCTCAGTGGTCCACTCGTCGAGTTTCCGGGCCATGTACACGATCGCTTCGAGGTGGGTGAAGACGCCGCGATCGAGCATGTCGCCGACCGTCGCCTTGAGCCCGTGGAACTCGCCCTGCGCGAAGCCGTCACCGACCGGCTCGCCCTCGTGCCACCGGACGGTTCGAAGGGCACCGTGGCCGACTGCAGGTGAGTCATCGATCGTCTCGCAGTCGTGTTGCAGGCCAAACCAGTGGGTGCGGTAGGCGGTCACCCGGTAGTTGCTGTCGACGACGTAGCACGCGTCGTAGTACTGATAGTCCAGCAGGTCGGTGACGATCTCGTCAAGCGTCCAGTCGAGCCCGCGCGGTTCGATGTCGATTTGTGGCGACGGGCAGTCGTGTCGTTCGAGGATGCAACCGGCTTCTCCGTGCGAGTCCGATTCGAGGAGTTGATCGTGAACCGTCCGGAGCGTCTCCGACGGGTTGTCGCTCCCGAACGGCGTCTCCTCGGTGATGGCTCGTTTGAGACGGAGGTTCTGGCCGCCCATGTGCGAGTAGTGCAGGTTGTACGTACTATCCGGTCGTTCGTAGGCGATGAATGCGCGATGTGCCATTAGTACTCCGCGGGAGTTCGGGCGCCCGCACCGCTCTCGGGGGGCGATAAAATTCCACGTAGCAACACCAGGAAGTCCATGAATTCCCGCTCTCGAAGCAGCACTCCCGGCGAGGTCACGAGGGGAGGTCCGTACAACGAGTACAGGCTGTTCGAGTGGCGCTACGACTCTTCGAGATAAGCCGGCCGCTCAGCGTAGTCGATTGGATCTGCAACACCTGCCCGCTGGAATGCCTGCAGACGGAACGCACATGCGTCGCAGGTTCCACACGCTGGCGCTTCATCCCACCCGTGAACGGGTAGGCTTTCGCCTCGCTATCGCTGTAACGCGAATACTAATTCGGAGGCGATATCAACGATTTCATCGGAGAAACTGGCACCAGATGCTGATTAATCCACGACCGCCGGGTAGTGATTTTTCACTTAGGCGACCGTCGGCCCACTCGTGGAGACCCATCGAATCCCACCGAAGAGTGGGAGTGCGTTCGCGGTCGACGCCGGGGAGACGTTCAAGGTCATCACGCCGGAATCGCGCCAGGTCGCCGACCTCGTGGCGTTCGTCCGCAACGACCCCACGGAGGCGTTTGCCCAGTCGTACACCCGCGACTGCAACGGCAAACTCCGCATCTCGACCGGAGACGCACTCTACACGACGGCGGGCGAGAAGTTGCTTACCATCACCGAAGACGACTGCGGCGTCCACGACATCATGTTCGGTCCCTGCACCGGTTGGATGCTCACTGACCGCCCGACCGGCGAGGGGTATCAGAACGAACCCGGCGGCTGTCGGGAGAACCTCGCGTTGGCGCTCGACGCTTTCGGCCTCGACACGTCGGTGCCCGATACGATGAATCTCTTCCAACACTCGACGGTCACCGACCAGGTGTATTTCGACGTGCGTGAGAGTCCCGCCGAGGCTGGCGACGCAGTGACGTTCCGAGCAGAGCGGGACGCGATAGTTGCGGTCTCGGCGTGTTCGGCGAAGGGTGCCGCCAGCGGAACCACGCTCACGCCCATCAATCTGCGAACCCCCGACGGAACCACGGTCGACCTCGCTTCCGTCCACGACGATCGGCCGTAACCATCGCCCTCACAGCCCGGTGCGACGGGCAGCGAGTTTAATTCACTCGCGGCTCTAGTAGGGTCGTGAGTGGTCTCCAGACGAGATCCCAGATCGAGTCCGCCATCGACGACGGACTCGTGGAGTGGAAGACCCGACGGTACGGCGCGTTTCACGAGACGATGACCGACAAGGAGTTGCCGTTTCCCTGCCACTTCGCTGTCGACGCCCACCAAGACGGCGACCTCCGATACATGTTCGCGCCCGCTGCAAGCACGGAGGCGGGGAAGGAGACGGTCGCCGACGGACTCGCGGACTACTTCGACGAAGCGCCGGCCATCGCCGACATCACTGCACTGGCTATCTTCTTCGAACCGCAGGATGAAACGCGCTCGGTCGCGGAGTACCGAGACGATGTGTGGGACCTTCTCGCGTACCTCCACCGTCACGACCCGGAGCCGTGGCCCGAAGACGTACCGAGCGACCCCGCCGACACCGGATGGGAGTTCTGTTACGCTGGCGAATCGATGTTCGTGGTGGCCCGCGCGCCGGCCTACGAACGGCGTCACAGCAGGCACACGCCCCACGGTCTCGAACTCACGGTGCAGCCGAGGTGGGTGTTCGACGGACTCGAGGGCGACACCGAGACGGGTCAACGAGCCCGCCGAATCATCCGCGAGCGACTGGCCGATTACGACGACGTTCCTCGACACCCGGACATCGGCGACTACGGCGACCCGGGCGTCCACGAGTGGGAGCAGTACGTGCTTCCGGACTCGAACGATGAGCGGTTCGACGAGTTTCCCATCGCTGACTGGACCGCTTGACGTGAGCCGTGGCCCACCTCTCTTCGATTGTGGATTCGGCGGTCACTTCAGTCTCCGAGTCCGGCACTCGCGGGTCCACCGACTTGGGGCCGGGTTTCGTACTCGGTGAGGATGAAATCTGACCGTGATTGGTTAGTCGATAATTCCCATGGCCGTTGTAACCGATTGCTGTCTGTTGCCTAAACGAAGGTTGTCGCGGGTGGCCGATCCCTCACCGGCAAAACGTTGACTCCCCTCCGGATGGGACTACCCGTATGGAAATTGTCGTTCTCGGCACCGGCGGTACCATCGCGAGCACGCCTGGTGAGGGTGGCGCGACGCCAGCGAAATCGGGGGAAGAAATCGTTTCAGCCGTTCCGGAAGTCGAAGCGTACGCGAGCGTCACCGTCGAACAGGTCGCGCAAACGTTGAGCTTCGAGATGGACGCCGCGACGCTCGAATCCATTGCCGATCGTGTGGCAACCCTTGACGACGATCCCGACGTGGATGCGGTGGCGATCACGCACGGCACGGACACGCTCGAAGAGACCGCCTTCTATCTCGACGCTGCCGTCGCACCGGAGACGCCGGTGTTCCTGACCGGGGCACAGCGCCGACCGGACGAGCTGAGTCCCGACGGCCCCGCGAACCTTCGCACGGCGTTTCGGGCCGCACGCGAGTTCAGCGACCGTGACTGCGGCGGCGTCTTCGTCGCGTTCAACGAGGAAGTCCACGCGGCCCGCTACGTGACGAAGGCTCACACGTCGAAACTCGAGGCGTTCGAATCGCCCGGCGCTGGCTCCGTCGCCACCGTCGAACGCGACACGGTGCACGTCATCCGGAAGCCGAGGAGCGAGTCGCCGACGATACCCGCGAGGTCGCTCGCACCCGACGTATACGTGGTGCAGAGCGGATCCGCTGTCGGTGCTGACCTACTGGAGGCCGCGCTGGAACGAGACGCCGACGGCGTCGTCGTCGAGGGGACTGGTCTCGGGAACGTCACAGCGGGTCTCGGCGACACCGTCGCGAACGCTGCTGATCACGTGCCCGTCGTCGTCACCTCACGCTGTTTCGATGGGTCTGTCGTGCCGGTGTACGGCGGCGATGGCGGCGGAGAGACGCTGCACCGACACGGCGCTATCTTCGCATCGAATCTGCCCGCTCACAAGGCACGCCTCGCGCTACTGCTGGCGCTGTCGGCGTACGACGACCGCGAGAAAATCCGAGAGGTATTCGCGGCGTTCCGTTAGACGTACTCGGTTTCGCTCTCGTAGACCGAGGGGTCGTCCTTGTACTTCCGTGCGATGGTTTCGAGGGTGTGGAACTCCACGCCGTCCGTGCCCTTGACATACTGGATGAACTCCTCCAAGAGGGGAATCATGTGCGGGAGGCCGTGGAGGTCCGGGTGGATGGTGAACGTGTAGACGCCCGCACCGCGGCGGTCGCAGAGGAAGTCGAACTGGCGTTTGTAGTACTGCTCGTACATCATCTCGGGGTCCTTGTAGCCGGCGTGGTAGTTCGGCTGCTTGATGAACAGCATCGGCGGGATATCGTCGCGGTACCAGCTAATGGGGATCTCCACGATATCCGTCTCCTCGCCCTCCCGATACGGTTCCATCCACGTTTCAGGGGCTTCGTCGTACTGGATTTTTGCCCACTCGTCGCCCTTCCGCATCCAGTGGGGCTCGAACTCGCGCTCCATCAGGCTGCTGTCGTAGAGGAATCCGTACTCCTCAACCAAGTCGGGCGTGTTGTCGCTGAACTCCCACCAGCTAGCCCGGTGGCCGACCGGCTCGGAACCGGTGACGTCTTCCACAAGGTCGATGGACGCTTCGATGATGGTCGCTTCCTGCTCGCGGGAGAGGTCAGTCGGATTCTCGTGAGTGTAGCCGTGGATGCCGATTTCGTGGCCAGCAGCCGCGACGGCTTCGATTTCGTCGCGGAACGTTTCGATGGTGTGTCCGGGGACGTACCATGAGCTCGTGACGTCCTGGTCTTCGAGTAACTGGAGGAGGCGCGGTATGCCCTCCTTGCCTGCCGATAGTCCCCGGGAGAGGTCTGCAGGCGAGTCTTCGCCACCATACGACCCGAGCCATCCCGCGACACAGTCCGCGTCGATGCCGATAGCTACGTCGATATCGCCCATTGATAACACCCAACATAACTAATAACTCCTACGTGGAAGATTCTGCTGCTGGCAGGTGCAGATACATCTTGTTCGGCCCAGAATCCAAACGTTGCTTGTGTGGACTTTTGGACTGGCTGTTCGAGATATCGACGGGAATCTCATCCATCGAGACGCTTCTCGGTGATACGGCCAAGCCCTGTACTGAACAGATCCGCCGCTGGCAGTAGAACTGGCTACTGTTTTCAGTGGTTTCCCCGCTGAATTCCCTGCGCAGTACATCTGCGTATTGACCGCTGGCCACCTTGCCGAAAATCGGTAGTGTTCAGAGTGTCGTGCGGAATATAGGGCGCGGTTCTGTCACTGGAGGTCGTTCATTCTGCCTTGGTCAGGGTAGAACTCTCCCAAACTGGTCACGAAGATGCGTCTGATTTGCATCGGTCAATATGCTTTTTGAGCGACGGACACGGAGGAAGTCTGTGGAGGAATCAGGACCGGAAAACGGGGATACCGCTGATCCGATGCGAGTTACAGAGGTTCTCAATTCGTTGATTGAACGCGGGTACCACGAAGTCAACCGCGAAACGAACGGATTGTTACTTTCTGGAGTCTCGGCCGGCCTTGATATTGGGTTTGGACCATTATTGATGGCAGTGATACTCACTCTTTCATCGGGTGGGTACGGGGATCTCGGGACGGAGTTACTACTCGCAAGTGTCTACTCCGTCGGATTCATGTTTGTTATTTTAGGACGGTTAGAACTGTTCACTGAACATACGACCGTGGCCGTGATGCCGGTCATTGACGGGCAAGCGTCACTCGCGGAACTAGGCCGTCTCTGGGGTCTGGTCTACGCCAGTAATATCGTCGGTGGTGCGGCGTTCGTCGCACTCATCGTTACGCTGCTGCCCGATCTAGGTGTCGCCTCGCCGGAGGCCTTCGAGACTATCGCTCTCTCACTCGTTACCCACGATTTCACATGGCTCTTCATCGCTGGCGTGCTTGCGGGGTGGCTGATGGGACTACTAGCGTGGCTGGTCACCGCTGCTCAAGAGACAACAAGCCGTCTCATTATCATCTGGATCGTCACGGGTGTAATCGGTATCCTCCACCTCCCTCACTCAATCGCGGGTAACGTTGAGGTGCTGTTCGGCGTCTTTCTCTCGCCCCTAGTATCAGTGATTGACTACGTATCGTTCCTCGCGTTAGCCACGATGGGAAACGCAGTCGGTGGGGTTGTGTTCGTTGCTCTGTTGAAGTACGGCCACGTTGTCCGGGGCGGGGAGTAGTGGATAGTACAACAGTATGCTAAAACCCATCTAGCGGGGACGTGAATTTGCTGACTGCAACCTCTGTATTCAGCACGCCGCTTCTGACAGCCACGAGGTAGGTCACGACAACTCCCGTTACATCGTTCGCCTGTACTGAGCGGAACGTCTGTCACGTTACGTATCCAACGAATGGAACTGGCCGTCGGGGAGTGTTTACCTCTTCTACCTGCGTTACGACGAGGACGATACCGATTGCAGCGAGGAGCGCGCCGAAGGCGAACGGAACGACGAACCCCCAGGTGATGAGGATGCCCGAGAGCAACGGCCCGACGGCGACACCGAAGCCGAAGGCCATCGTGAGGACGGACAGGGTCGATCCGGATTGGCCCTCAGACGCGACGTCACCCGCCAGCGCGAGCGCGGGGGCAAACACCATCGCGCCGGCGACGCCCTGCAGGAATCGTGCGATGAACATTAGCCACGACTCCGAGACAACGCCTTCGAAAAGCACCACTCCAGGGATGAGTCCCTGTGCGAGCGTTGTGGGGACGAGCAGTACCGTCCCGACCAAGATGAACGCCTTCCGGCCGTAGTAGTCGGTCGCTCGCCCGATCGGCGCTTGCAGGAGTATCTGAGCGAGGATGAACGCCGCGAACTGGAGCCCGAACATCTCTGGGCCCTGATCCAGCCGTGCGTTGACGATACTCCCGAGCGTGGCAAACAGGGCAATGCCGACAGCCATGAAAAAGGAGACGACTCCGAGTGCGAACACAGGGTCGAGCAGGTTCGTCCCGGTCCGATCGAAGACGGCAATCCCCTCGATTACCGACTCGTCAGAATCGTCGGGTTCGACGTCAGGGTCGCGGATGAGTCCTAGGACCAGCAGAAACGCGAGTGTGGCGGTTGAGGCCGCGAAGTAGAAGGCGGCGTCGAAGCCGGTCATCGAGAGTGTCGTGGCCCCGAGCGACAGCGAGTACGGCCCGGCAGCCACGACGCCACCGGCGGCAATCGGGCCGACGCCGAATCCGATGAGCCGGAACGTGTTGTACGTCCCCATATTGCCGCCGCGATTCCCCTCGTCGGCGAGGTCGTTGACGAGTGCGACTGTCGTCGGAATGATGAACGCACCGGCGATACCCTGCAGGACTCGCAGGCCGAGGAGGTGCCAGTACGTCGTGGCCAGCGAGTACGAGAAACTCGCCGCGGCGATGAGTACGAGTCCGAACAGGACCAGTACCTTCCGCCGTCCGGTTCGGTCCGAGAGGCGCCCGGTGAACGGCTGCAGCGGACTGTTGACGAACCCAAAGATAGAGAGGACGAACCCAGTCACGAACACCTCCGTCAGTCCGAACGTATTGCCCGTGACGAAGTCACTCGCGATGAACAGCGGCAGGACGACGATGAGAAACGAGTTGCCGACGGATTCAGACATCCGGGCGAGTGCAAGCGTGATCACCTGAGGATCGACACCGAATCGCGTCCTCATCGATCTGGCAACTCCGAGCGTGCGCTCAACGGTTGTGTCACGGTTCTCTGACCCCACGCTGTATCGGTTGAGTGCATCTGCCGGGCCATCACCGTTCCTCAAGCATCTTCGAACTCAAAGACACGCCGCAACTCCAGTTCGATGCGGTCGACGAATGCCTGGAGGACGGTTTCGAACGTCTCGTCGCTGACGGGGATCTGTCCGACCCGTTCACGCGGATTATCGGGGAGTTCGACCCGAAACTCGCCATCGCCTCGGAGAATGGCTCACTTTCGTCGAGTATCTGGCGGCCGATCGAGCGAAGCAGTGCCGAGTCGTACTGGCCGTGGACGTGCTGGTACGCGTTCTTGTATGCGGTCTGGAGCTCATCTGGATACTGAACATATTTGTCCTCGAGTTTCTCCGGCTCGAAGGCTGCCATAGTTCACTGATGCGGTTGTAGGGCTGTAAACGACTTCCTTCGAGTATTCGACCATGGGACTATCATTGCAGAGTTACCGCCAGGGAGCGGTCCTGGCCAACAACCACTGCGGGGTATCGTGACCCACCAACCCCAATCTTCATCCACCAATCCCCACATACACAGAGCATGCCGCCTGAGGCCGGAGAGAACTCCCGAACCCGTGATCCTCCTTCGGATCCAATTCTCAGTGTCTATCCAGTCGCTGTCGACGATGACGACCGATACCCGACAGCAGTCCGCTTTATCGGGGGCGCCAGCGATCGCTTCGCGAATCTCGTCGCGATGTGCCAGTACATCGTGACCGAGACACCAACGGAAACCGCTCTCCGGGCCTGGTTTGCGACAGAACTCGGTGCCCGCGAATCCACCTTCGACAAGCAAGTCCCCTTTATCGAAGATCTGGGGCTCATCTCACACCCGGAATCTATGGGCACTATCTCTCTCACTGAAACCGGTGACCGGTTCCTCACTGCACTCGATGAGCCGGGCGATCGTGAATACGACATCCTCTTCGATGCACTCCGGAGGACAGTCACTGGCTTCGACTATCTCCTCGCCCGATTAGAAGCAGGACCGATTCCACTCAACCAGCGTGATACGATCCTTGCCGAGGCATATACCGACTACCAGCCCGCCGACCACGTCCCGATCAAACACTACACCTGGTTGCTGGCGATTGGATACATCGAGAAACACGACGGCGCATACGAACTCACCAGTCGCGGGCGCCGTGCACTGGCGCGGCTCCAATCTAGCCTGGATATCGTCGAGACCGAGCCAACGCCCCCCGCAGGCCTCTATCTCGTCCCGGTCAGTGACGACTGGCTGACTCGCTTTCGCCAATCAGTCGTACACCCACACGATCTCTCCCAATACGAGACGCTCCCACCGGAACTGGCCGGCTACGAGCAAGTGCGGATCTGGGGAACGACCGAAACTGACGCCACGAAGAAACAGGCTGCGATCGACCAGCTCGCCGCTGGCGATTACCTCCTCTTCTACCACGATGGCGACTTCATCGCTGGCGGACGCATCGAACGAGCATTCGAGAGCACCCAAGCTGGCTCACTTCTCTGGGACGAACCCCGGAGTCGCCACTGCTACACGATCGAAGCATACACGACGGCAGTCCCCACCGTCGAGCAGGTCTGGGAGTGGCTCGGATACGATGGCCGTCCAGTCGTGCAGGGATTCACCCGTGTCGCTGCTGAGCGAGTACGGACGCTTCGCGAGGAACAAGGCCCCCTGTCGACTGTCCTCCTCGGTCGTGAGCCCACACAGCGACCGTTGGGTGGGGATGAACCACCCACACCTGAAGCCATCGACGCAGATGCGCCCAAATTAACCGACGAGAACCAGCAATTCATCGAGCAGCGTCGCCGGGTACGTGATACAGCCTTCAGGCGGGACGTCCGTGCAGCCTATGGAAACCGCTGTGCGGTCTGTGGACGCCATCGAACCACTCCTGATGGCACGCCGGAAGTCGAAGCGGCCCACATCTATCCAAAGGGCGCTGGCGGCCGAGACGTCGTTCCCAATGGGCTAGCCCTGTGCAAACTCCACCACTGGGCGTTCGACTCGGGATGGCTCTCAGTGTCCGATGACTACGATGTGCTCGTCACAGAAGCGCCAGACCAACCCGGCTACGCGGAGTTCAGTGAACTGGCCGGAACCGAGATTCACCTCCCCGACGATGAATCCCATCATCCAGCAGTCGAATTCCTGCAGAAGCACCGTCGCTTGCACGGCTTCGACGAGAAATGAGACAGACAGCTCGATTTACCACTCCAAGGCGGTCTCCGAGCCTGATGAACAGGTGGCTTCAACCCGGTCCGCGGCGAACGCCATTTCAGTACGCCGAGCGCCACGAGAACCCCTGTCTCCGGTTCAGCGAAAGAATTCTGCTACGAACGCGATGATCATGTGGTTGAGTAAGATATTCTCGAACATGTTCTTTCAAAGCAATCATGACGAGGGCGACACTCACGCAGAATAGTGACAGAGACCCAGTCGATTTATGCCAGGATTGGGGGTCGTGAAGCAGTTGAATCTGTTGTGGCTGATTTTTACGAGCGTGTCTTCTCCGACAGGGTTCTCGAACCATATTTCGAGGATGTCGATCAGGAGGCACTGTTTGCCCACCAGGTCCAGTTCCTAAGCGCTGTCGCAGGAGGCCCAGTTTCGTATGATGGGGCCGACATGCAGCAAGCCCACGAAGGGATGGGAATCACCGATGAAGCCTTCGATCGTGTTGCAACATATCTGGCAGAGGCGCTCAGAGAAAACGGAGTTGCTGAGGACGATGTAGATGCGATTCTCGATGAAGTCGGCGCACTCGAACCGGACGTCGTCGGTCAGTAATAGAGAGTCATTCGTTCCGATCGGCGTGCTTTGCTAAAATTGTCGTTCACTTAGTCTATGCAGGACAACGTGATACTCGTGGACTGTACTTTCTGAGCACAGCCATCGCTCGCGATCAAGCAGACTGACCAGTTGTAGCGGATATCTGCAGTCTACAGGCTTGCGGGATTTTGCGGCGTAGTCGACGAACTCGCCAGCTGTGAGGGGCGATGGGATAGTGAAAACCGTACTAGCTGAGTGGGGATTGGGACCGGTCAATACAGTGTCCGAGTTGACCGTTCCGAACGGAGCGATGGGGGTGACTGAGTGAATGACAGTCGGCGGCAAAGCCATGTCATACCCAAACACTCCTACGGACTCAACCCTTCCACCCAATCATAGTAGATGATCACAAACACCACGAACACGTCGACGAGACAGTCTCGGAGCGCTCCAACTGGGCCCGCCGCCGTCGCGAGGGCATCCCGACGAACAAGAATCTCCTCGTCATCGCTTGTATGGACGAACGGATCCCAGTGGAAGACGTACTCGGACTTGAACTCGGGGATGCCCAGATCTTCCGGAACGCTGGTGGGAAGGTCACCGACGACGTCATCCGCTCGGCCGCACTGACGACGAACTTCTTCGATACGGACGAAATCATCGTCATCAACCACACCGACTGTGGGATGATGAGTGCCCCGGACGAAGCCGTCCGTGAGGGACTCGGAGCACAGGCCGGCGACCTATCGGATGTTGCCCTTGACCCGTCGCTTCCCGAACTCAACATCGGCGATGCCGACGTCATCGACTGGGTCAAGATGACCGACGATATCGACGAAGCTTGTGCGGCACAGGTCGAGTATCTGCGACAATCAGACCTCATTCCGGACGACATTACAGTTTCGGGTTACGTCTACGAGGTCGAATCCGGCGAACTCCGTGAACCCGGGGACCGCATCGCTGGCGAAATCAGTGAACGACAGGCATAGCAGAGTGCCCAGTTAGTAGGTAGTCCCGTCGTTTGACCACACGGTACCGCTGATCGGGTTGGCAGACGACGAAAATACGCTCGTCGAGACAGATACCAGGGCAACTCCAGCGATGAAACCTGGAAACGATCCGTGAGATTTCGGCGCACGAGTTTGCCGTCGAATTGAAACACGAAACCAGGAAGTGGCTCAACCGGCGCTACCCAAACAGGTAGTTCGCCATTTTCAAATAGAGGAACCCGAACGAGGTCCGAGAGCTAAGGCCAACAAGTTCGACTTCAATCCTCGAGAAACCCGATCAAGTCGGCTGCCGTCTGGCTGATCCGTTGGAGCCGGTTCCGGATCGCGTCCGCTGACTCCGCATCCCACGCGGCGAGGTAAAACGTGGACCCGCTCATATCAAGGCCACAGTGTCGACCGACGATATAGGCGACGGCCTCCGCTTCGATCTCGCGTTTCGCTCGCTCGGACGCGTCGAGCTCCCCTGAATGCAATAGCGCGTGGGCGTACTCGTGGACGAGCGTCCCGGCGACTGCGGCTCGGTCCGGTCGGTCCCGTACCTCGACGACCGGCTGCTCGTCCTGTCCCTCGGGCCACCGACAGATGCCGTCTGCGTTCCCGTGTGGCCACACGTCGTCGGGCACGACACGTACGGATACCCCAACTTCGTCGGTGATGTCGAACAACCGGCCGACGAGGTCACCGGCGTCCCCGGCCGCGTCGGTCTCCAGCTCTGGGAGCGGCTCACCCTCGGTCTGAGAGATGTCGAATACTGGCGCGGGCTTGAACCCGACTACCCCCTCTGCCCACTCCTCTGGTGGCGTCTCGTCGTAGTCACAGCCAGTCTGCTCGTGGTAGCTTGGCGAATTCTCACACTCGGGGCAGCGCGTCGTAATGATCGGCGCCCAAATCCAGATAGCCGACTCACCCTCCTTCACGTACCGATCGAACTCTTCCTGCCACGTCCGATACCCCGCGACCTTCGTCGCCTCGGGACACTGCTGTTTGATGAGTAGCGTATTCCGATACGAGTAGTCGTGGAATCGGCTCTGGACATCGAGCCACTCCTGGAACTCCTTGCTGGCCCGTACCTCGTCGACGGCCGCGACCAGGTCGTCGATCCACTCGTCGATGGCACTGTGCATCTCGGCGTCCCGTGTGTCGGCCTCGTCGAACGAGACCGACGAGTCAGTCGACTCCATGTGTAGCGACTCCGTTCGTCGGAGCGCCTCCGGCAGGACGCGCCCCACCCCTCGGGCGCAGAAAAAACGCCGCGTGAGCGTTTACCCCAGCGCAGTGGACTTAGCAGTAGGCCTGGCCGTCACGTCAAATCGTTCGTCCCAGAGTACTGGAGCGGTAGCGACTCTACACCGTAGACGAACGAACTCCGCGTCGGCGAGAGGTCCGTCTCCGCGACGGCCAGCCCGTCGAACCGCGAGAGTAGCGCCGACAGCGCGACGCGCGCTTCGAGGCGAGCCAGCGGCGCACCGAGACAGTAGTGCGTCCCGTGACCGAATCCGAGGTGTTCGGTCGGTTCGCGATCAACGATGAACTGGTCAGATTCGTCGAACTTCTGTTCGTCCCGGTTGGCAGAGCCGAGCCACGCCACGAGGCGGTCACCCTCATCGATACTCTCCTCTCCAAGGGTGACATCCGTTCGTGCGATGCGCGTCATCGCTTGCACGGGCGCGCGGTATCGCAGGACTTCCTCAATCGCCGTCCCGATGGCGTCCTCGTCGCCCGCGAGCTCGTCGAACAGATCGTTGTTTTCGAAACAGCGGACGGCGTTCGTGATGAGGTTCGTCGTCGTGATGTTGCCGGCGATCAGCAAGAGCATACACATCCCCAGCGCCTCCTGTTGCGGGAGGGGAGTCCCGTCCGAAAGTTCCGCCGTGGCGATCCGCGAGATGAGGTCGTCCTGCGGGTCTTCCCGGCGGTCCTGAATGAGCGAGAGGAAGTACATCCCCATCTCCTGCAGGCTCTCCTGCTGTTGCTCGGCGATCGCATCGCCCGACTCGCCACTCGTCGCCGCGACGAGCGAGTCCGACCACTCTCTAAACTGTGCGCGGTCGTCCGCTGGCACACCGAGGATGTCAGCGATGACGATCACCGGGAACGGGTACGCGAGTTCGTCGACCAGGTCAAACTCACCGTCGTTCGCCGCGATAGCCTCGTCCAGAAGTGTGTCCACAAGTTCGCGAAGGCGCGGTTCACGCTCGGCCACGGCTCGGGCGCGAAACGCCTCGTCGACGACATCGCGGAGTTCGTCGTGACGCGGTGGATCCTGAAACAGCATCGTATCGAGGATCATGTCCTGGCCTGCCTCGTCGGCCGGTTCGAAATCCGCGGCGATGCGCGGATTGACCGAGAACGTCTCGTTGTCGCTGATGACGCGCTTGACGTCCTCATAGCGGAAGACATCCCAGGCATTGCGCGAGGGATCGTATCGAACGGGGGCGTCGGTCCGCATCTCTCGATACCAGTCGAACGGTTCGAGCCACGCGTCGGGATCCGTGAGCGCGTCCGGAAACGCTTGAATCCCCTGCGGGTTTGCGGAGCTCACGTGTGACACTAGTTGTCAATCGGTGTCAACCTTCCGCTGTACCGAGGGTTACTCACCAGAGTGATGTGGCCAAACAGGACCAAAGGAATGGCTATCGGCAACTAGCGCCCAAACCGACTCTCAGGAAACAAACCCTCTCTACATCCTCCAGTATTGAGCACGGCAAGTTGGATCAACGCTATCTCGTTTGCCATCAATGAGGGTGTCATAGAAAGCCTCACACACGAGGACGCAGGGTGTTGGAACTGTGTCTACGAGCGCCAGCACCCTGCAAGAAGAGGGTTCTATCGACGAGTTCTTCAATGTCGTGGCTACCGAGACGCTCGCGTTGTTCGAGCATCTTGAGTTCGACTTTTTCAGCGAGTTCGACGTGTTCGCCCCCGCTCGCCGGGGGCGAACACGAGACCACCACCCACCAGAACTCTTCCGAGCGTTCCTCCACTGCTACTACAAGGACATCTACGGCATTCGCCCGGTCACACGAGAACTCCAGAACACGGTCGTCTGGCTCAGCTGTGGCTTCGATCGACCGCCCTCAAGAGACGCGGTCGATCGCTTCCTCACCGACCTCGAACACGTCGTCGACGAAGTCTTCGACCACCTCGTCGAGCAGGCCGCCGCCCGCGGCCTGCTCGACATGACCTACCGAATCGATTCGACGGACGTGCGAGCGATGCCATCCGACCCAGATGCGTCGAAGAACTACGACCCAACCGCTGAGGAGTACTATTACGGCTACGGCTGTACGATCGTCTCAACCGGCGCAAAGATCCCGATTGCAGCCGAGTTCACCGAGAGCAAACAAGCCGCAGAAGAGACGGCGATGCGCGTCACCCGTGACGCGCTCGCCGTCGCCCAGCCGATCTGGATGCTCGGTGACAGCGCCTACGACACGCTCGACTGGCACGACCTCCTGCTGACCGCAGGAGTCGTGCCAATCGCCCCGTACAACCCGCGAAACACCGACGATCCGCTCAATATCAAGTACAGAGTCGAAGACCGCATCGAGAAACACAGTGACGAGATTCAGCTCAAACAGTCGATCCTAGACGAGACGTACAACCGCCGGAGTCAGGTCGAGCGAACGAACGATGCGGTCAAGGACTGCGGCCTCGGGACGCTACGCGCCCGAGGCCGCGTCCACGCCCGAGCGCAGGTGTTCCTTGCGCTCTGCGTTCGACTCGTCGTCGCCGTCACCAACTACGAACGAGGTGACAATCCGGGAAGCACCGTCATCACGGTATGAGATGGATTCTATGACACCCTCATCAATGCCAGCACAATGGGGCAATCGACACCTACGACGCGTCTTACTACGAGAGACAACTCATCTGTGCGTCGAGAGCGTGCTCTTGCCGCTGGGCTGGGATCGGACCGACATTCGTCAGTGGTTCGCCGACTCCACCGACGCGACGCTCGCAGCGTACTCCGGGTGACGAACGTACTGGTCCGAACACCGGGTGTCTCTTGACCGGTTCCAACCACTATCCGGACTCGGCGTGACGCTCGCCTTGCAAGTACTGCTCCCCTGTGTTCGAGATCTGGTAGTAGCCTCGTTTCACACGTTCTACATATTCCTCGTCAGTTAGGATCGAGAGTCGTCGATTCACTTCGTCCCGAGATTTGTCGATGTTGATGGCGATGACCGAGGGAGAGAGAATCAAGCCAGACGACGAGAGACACTCGAGGATTCGATCGTCTATCGGCAACTGCATCCACTCCGGCGGATTGCGACGTTCGACCACGTTGCCACTACATCGGCAGGCGGGGTCTTATCAAGTTCCAATAATAAATTCATGCGATTACCCACATGATTTAATGAGAAATCTTATACTGACGTATCATTAAATCATGTGGTGCCGGTAGTTCGCCAGTCGGAGAGGCGACCATTGGAGAGTCCACGGCAAACGATCGAGTCCGCAATCAGCCGGCCACAGGAGCCCATCGACGGCACGTTCCATGGTAGACGAACCGACCAGCGATCGAGGGGTAGAGCGTTCGACGGAGACCCACAGGTATCCGACTCAGTGTCCGACCTGTGGCTGTGAGCTGGTTGGTACCGAGATCTACGGCCCGAACGAGTGTCGTGTGCTCCCGTGTGGCCATCTAATCGGGAGACCGACGCTGGGGGATGGAGCAACAGACGACCGGTGAATCCACTCGAGACCGTTCCAAGGAAAGTTCAAATCGAAGGCCGCGATCGGTTTGACTGACAATGCTGTATAGCGAGCAGCAAGGTAACGCATTTGGTGTTGCGCAGTAGTGTCCAGATACATCTGTATGGCTGTTCTGGATGACCTCTCGGGGTTCGAATTCGAGGATCTGATGGAAGACGTGTTTCGGAATCTCGGGTACGAAAACGTCCGGCAGGCCGAAAAAACGGGTGACGAAGGGCGTGACATCCTGATGGAAGAAGTCGTCGACGGAACTCGACGGGCTATCGTCGTCGAATGTAAGCATACGGCCTCTGTCGGACGACCAGTCGTCCAGAAACTCCACTCGGCCATCGCGACGTTCGAATTCGACGGTCCCAAGCGTGGACTGGTCGTCACGACTGGTCGGTTCACGAATCCTGCGGAGGAATACGCCGACCGACTCCAGCAGAACGATGACCCCTATCCCATCGAACTGATCGACGGCACGGATCTCCGGACGATCGCCGATGAGATCGGCCTCGACCTCTACAACGGTCGCATCGAGATCCTCTGTGAAGAGACGCTACGCCCGTACGATCCAGCAGCGAGCGTCGAGACGCCCGTCCGGGAAGCGTTTCGCGATGTCGAGAACATCGAGACTTCCGACGTGCCAACTCCCCACGCACAGGTGACGTTTCGCCCGACAGTGACGGTGACCGCCGACACGAATGCGGTCTTCGAGACCTCTGTGGGCGTCATCCACCGGGTCGACGAACAGAATCAGCTCGTCATCCACGCGGAACGCGGGCGCCCGCGGACAGCCGACGGCGACATCGCGAGACTGGTGACCGAGAACCATCATGCGACGGTCGAACTCGACGCAGATCGGTTCAAGAAGGTCTTCGACGACGTCGACGAGCGCCGGTTTGGTCAGACCCAGACCGAATACAAGGACTGGGCCGTCGACCGCCTGCAGGACCACCACACGACGACGGTTACCTACACCGGCGACAACAACGTCACCTACAACAAGACGTGCGAACCGAACCGTTCGGACATCTCCGTGCAGTCGATCGTGCCCGTGTATCTCCCCGAGATTCGCCAGACGATCGATCTACAGGGGTACACCTACCCCTACGAATACTACGCGGCAGGCCCCTCTCGGGTGACCGCCGAGGACGGGATCCATCGATGCGTCCACTGCAATACCAACGGCGGCAACGAGACGTACACCTACTGTCACAACTGTGGGGCCATCGCCTGCCACAGCCATATCAAAACCGAGCGGCTAGAGGGTGAACCCGTGTGTACGGGCTGTGCAGTCACCGAACGGTTCGCACTGAAAACGAAGTACTTCTACGACGAGGACAACCGCGACGCATTCCGCGAAGAGTACGAGGCGATGCCATTTCACGAGAAGGCCATGGAGAACAAGCCGCTGGTCGGGGCCAGTGTGGTCGCGACAGTACTGGTCATCATCGGCCTGCTGGTCGCTGGCGGCGTCATCTAAAAAGTAGGATTGGCGATCTCCAGCGGGAAGATACCCCTTCGTCGACCTCTCCGATATCGAATCGCTACCGCTCGCCGTCGCAAACGATGCTGTAGGCAGGCGGTTTGTCTGCGACGAGTACGCGTTCGAGCAGTTCAAGGCCGAGGTCGGAGCGGCGTTTGCCGAAGAGCGTGGGACGCTTCGTCGACGGCAGCGCGACATAATCGATCGGATCGTGGAGGACGGACTGCGTGACTGACGAGCGCGTCGTCGCTGTCACGCTCGAACAGATCGAGCAGTACCACGGCGAATTAAATGCAAAACAGGAGACGTTGGCCGTGAACGAGTTCCTCCAGAGCACTACCGAGTAGTGCGCCGTTGAGCCGATGTTCGGGAACGCCATCCAGGCGTGTTCTGACCTCGCTCACCATATTGCGACCCAAGTTTCGTTGTGTCCCATTCGATAACGCGATCCTCACGAATTCACGGCTCGTCTTGATCGGTACAAAGCGTCTCCATCTCCGTGACGAACTGCTCGGTTCGCTCCAGGAGCTCCTCGATGTCTTCGGCGATCGCTTCGTATCCGTAATCGGCCTGCTTTCGAAGTTCGGACAGACGATTCAGAAATCGACCCTGCTCACGGGAGACCTCCCCATCGACGACGATTTCCGAGCCGAACAGGGAGATGACTCCACCGTGGGAGGTGGGATTGTGGCCGCGGTCGTAGAGAACTGCCTGGGCAGCGTGAAAGGCCGCGTAGTAAAGGCGGTTGACGACCGCAGCGTCCGAGAGGCCAGCTGCCTGACCGGTCTTTGCGTCCGTGAGTGCCTGGGCCGCCTGCTGCAGTTCTCGCTGGACCGATGGGCTGGATTCCGGTGGCCCGTCGTCCTCAGGCATACGAGCGCCCCTCGGAGACAACGTTCTCGATAAATGGATTCCCCTCTCGCTGATAGCGCTCGAAGGTCTCCGCCGAGAGGATGTGCAGTTCGACGACAGGGCCGTACTCCAGCATCACGTCGTAGGCCAGTTCGCGAAGTCCGTCAGCAGTTGATTCCCGATCGGAGTCATCGAGGACAACCAGCACATCAACGTCGCTGGCGAGGCCGTGAGCGTCTCCCCGTCCTGTCGAGCCGAACAGATACAACTCCTCGATCCGCTCACCGAACCGAGAACGCGCACGCTCGACGAATGCCTCGGCAGCATCGGCGTGCGCAGTATCGCCAGAGAGCGGGGTCGACGCGTCCGGCTCGGACATAGCTGTGCGTACGTGCGTCGATGGCATTTAGATTTCCCCAGTGACTGGCTCCGAGTCAGTGCCCTCAATATCGATGGGAATCGAGTCGCTCGATACGTCGGTGGAGTCGGTGTATGAACTCATGGAGATCAGTTACTCCCGAGGGCGGATCGTGGGTCCTCATGCCCCTCAGGCGCGACAACCCATCGTGTGAGGAGCCCAGTAGTGAATCCGGTAGCTTGTGATACAAGGTGTCATAGAACGGTTCCTATTCCCTCATTGCAACACCTCTAAATCGGTCAATACAGGGAGTTGACGTAACGCTCAGTAGAGGTAACTCATAAATCGACCAGTCCATCGGGTCATTCGATACGTATCGAGAAGCGATCCCAGGGACAGCATCGGGAATTCGAGCGTATGTAACGGCAATTCGAGATGGAGAAGCCAGAGCCCAGAGAAGGCTTATGACAGTCGAGAAAACAGACAGCACATGGACGGAGGTGGAGATGCGGATGGGAGCGAAATGGGGGGTATGACCGGTGATGGAAGCGGAGGGACAACTGGCCGGTTCGGGATCGGAATGGAGAGTTCGGATGACGATTCTGCAAGCGGGACGCTTCAGTCGATGGGATATATCGACGACGAAACAAAGATTGGCGGTGAGGGAGAGGATTCCACAGACTCCAGCTTTTCAATTCTGCAGTGGATTCTCCTTGTACTTCTTGCCATACTCGGAGTCTATGTCGTGTACGTCGTCCTAACGGGTATCTTGGCTCTGCTCGGTATCCAACTACTCTGATCGGTCACCCCGAAAACTGCCTGGAAAGCAGGCGCTCACCGGCTTCGCGCTAATTGTCGTAACTGCTACCCGGCCGCCTCATCTCCGGCGTTGTGCGTTGGGAAATACACGGAACGTTCGACACGGTTCAGCCAAGGCACCTGCAGTGAGTGATAAACATACCAACGGTCAGTTCACAAGTCTACTTATCAGCGCATTCAGATGGTTCTACGATGAAAACAATCCCTTACGAATACTTCTATGACATCCTCTGTGACAGGGAACCAGCCGAAAACGGTCGTGGCTGCGCGCGCAGGAACGAGCACGGAGCGGTGGGCGGGGAGGTGGGGTCGGGCTGGTCCGGCACCGAAGAAAAAAGAGAGAATTAGCCCGCTACTCGTCCCACCACCGACCGTGATCCGGGAATTCGACCTGGGAACAGCCAGTAACGGCCCCCGAAACGTGGACCTCGCTCTGTGTCGGTCACGGAAACCTGCACCGTCCCCGCTCACTGACGTGTGACCATCTCACCGTCACGGTCGAGAATCTGCTTTGCGACCAGACGGTCGATCGCGTCGTCGACAGCGTCGTTCTGGGCATCCGAAAGTGCTCGTACAGTCGAGCGGACGCGCTCACGGATCAGTTCGACGTCGGTGATTCCCTCGTCGACAGCACCCAGAACGGTGTACTCGATCTCGAACTCCGTCGCGAAGTCCGCGATGCGGGACGTGAACGCGTCTGGAAGCCCAGACAGTGAACTCACGGCCATTTCGATGGCGAATAGTGGATGCGACCGATCACGGATCTGTCGTGCTTCAGTCGGACCGGTGTTGAACGGGCGCTGTTCGTCGATCTCGGTCAGAATCGCCTCGTAGTCTAAGCCACGCTGTGCATAGGTCCGCATGTCGTCGATATCGCGTCGACGGCCACTCGCGAGGTCACCGCCAGAGACCGCCTTGAGCAAGAACATATCCTCGTCGGCGGGAACGACTGCTGTCGTGTGATCTCCGGTCCAGAACTCCGTCGCCCGGTCGTACATCCGGTCGGTGATCCAGACCTTCCCGACGACTTGCCGTTCGAAGAGATCGATCTGGATGCCACGCTCGTCGTGCTGGAGTTCGACTGTTGTGCCGACATCCTCAAACGACGCCGTCGGTTCGTCGACGACCAAGAACCCCTGTGACCGGAGGACGCGATACACGTGTTCGAACTCAGACGCGACATGCAGCGCCAAGTCAATGTCTTCAGTCTGGTCTTTCAGCCCCTGGACCGTCATCGCCGACCCACCGAGCAGTGACACTGTCACCGACTCGGACAGCCACCCGTCGAACGCTGCGAGGAATTCCGCAACTGCTTCACGTCCGGAAAAGACAGTCATGCGACCCCGTACTGTTCTTTGAGTGTCGTGAATTCTGCGTCACTCGGGAGGACCACTGGGCTGGCGTCCAAAGTCTCGTATTCTCCGTGAAGCCAACGAGACATCGCGGTCACTTCGGGTGCGACCCCGTACCACTGCGCAGTCTCCGTCAGCGTCTCCTGGTCGATATCCAGCTTCTCGATCAGCAACATTGCGTAGCTGACGCGGCGAGACCCGCTATCGCGGACGAGCGTGTGGCACACCACGTCGGCAGGTGGAAGCTCGTCGTCGGGTGCGTACCAGAATGCGGGTTCGCCCCCGAGGAAGAACTGCAGGCCGTACTCCTCGAACCGCGCGAGGCCGGTCAGTTGCCAGTCGGGATCATCCACTAGTGCGTCCGTATCCTCGGCTGTCTGCACGCGGACGAGCGCCCGCTTCGGGTCACACCAGTCGACAGTCGCACTCGGGGCGAGCGCGCGAACTCGCGACCGATGCTCGTGGCGCACGACAGCGCGCGCGAACGCCAGCAGTGGAGCGAGATCTTCGTGCAACGCGTACTCCGGGCCGGACGGGGCCAGCATCGCTCGATGCTTGAGCGGTGCCAGCGCGTTGTGGACACCCTGTCGAGTGATGTCGAGCCGGTCTGCGATCGTAGACACTCGACGGGGCTCGTCGAGATACCAGCAGACCTGAAGTGTGGCCGGCGAGAGGAGGTTAACCCACTCGACGTGGTCGAGTTCCGAGTGCAGGGTTCGGTACGTCTCGACCACCGGATGGTCAGCGAGACGGACTCGGCGCTGGTTGTTCGGTCCACGGCGTTCGGTGAGCAACCCCGCTTCGAGCAGTCCATCGAGTACGTCGTAGAGGTGTGTCTGTGAGTAGTCCGTGTCTGTCGCGAGCTCGGCCGCCGTCGCTTCTCGACCGGTACTCAGGACATCGATGACAGCGAGGCCGGCCTTGGTGAGCATCTGTGTATATCTTAATCCCGATTCGTATAAATAGGTTTCTGGATTTGAGTTTACGATCATGGTGTTCGGTGTTGTAACTGCGAATGGACCTGCAGGTGACCGAAGGTGCTCCTGGCTCACCTAGTCGGAATCCCCGGTTGGTGACCGTCCCACCCGGAGAACGGAAAGTGACTCTCGATTTGCTTTCATGCAGTCATCTCGGGCGCTCGCGCCCGCACCCCTCGTGGGCGCAATAAACGCACACGCGTCGCAAATCGATCTCATCGGTTCCGCAGAGAGAGCGGAACGTATCAGATGAGGTCGTGGCTGCGCGCGCAGCGTAGCGAGCACGGAGCGGTGGGTGGGGAGGCGGGGCCGGGCTGGTCCGGCCCAGAAGAAAAAGAGGGAGCGTCAGCCCGCTATTCGGTCCACCACCGGCCGCGATCCGGGAACTCGATGCGAGACCAGCCTGTCACAGCCACCGAGACGCGTCCTTCGTACCAGTTCTTCTCGACCTGGTGCAACTGGACGTGATCGCCTTCCTGGACAATCTTCGGGTCTGACCGCACCCAGCTGGTGAACTTCGTTCGTCCGGAGTCGTCCTCGATGAGACCGACCTGACACACGGCCGGGCTCGCAGCATCCCACAGTTGGGTCACTGTCCCCTCGATGGTCACCGTCGAGCGTGGCACGTCTTCGAGGATGTCGATGGGAACCGGGACACCCGGCGAGGCGTGCAACTCCTCTTTGACCAGCAACGCCGCGTTCAGCATGTCCACGCCTTCAGCGACCTTCTTGGCGAGCCGATACGCCGCCCCCGCCCTGGAGCGTCCGTCTAGGTCTTCAGCTATCTGCGCCGCGCGATTATTCACTTCAGCGAGTTGCTCCTGACTCAACTTCGCCCGCGGGTCTTCGGGGGGTTCTCCCTGGGCGTATCGCGTCTGCGCAGTCACCACGTCACGCGTCCGCTGTTCACGGTCCGAGGACTGTCGCCGGTCCCACCGCTGCCGGGTGCGTCGAATCTCGGCTTCCCGAGCCTGAAAGCGCTCCTCGCCTTCGAGGGTCATGCCTTCTGGTCGGGCCTCGGGGTGGTTCGTATCGACCTTCCCTTGGATCTCCTGGTCGACCGACCGCCGCAGCTCCGGTTGTTCGTCGACCACCGCTTCGTCGTCGGTGTCGTATTCAAGATGCGTTTCGACCGAAACTTCATTACTGAATCGAGTTCTACTGTTCATTGGTATCACCAAGTACCACTGAAGGCGCTCACGCGCCCGCTACCGCGATGTCCCAAGCATCGCGGTTTTCCGACGACCACGACCGACAGACTCGTCTGCGCGTCTCGCTCGCGCCTTCGCGAGCGCCCCACGGGCGCGAGCGAGACGCGCTGTCGGGGCGGCGACAAACGAGCCACGCGCGGTGACCCGCCCGGAGCGAGCGGCCAGCAGAGTATGCCCGCTCGTGTCCGGCCCGGACTGCGGGTCCGTGTCCAGCGCGACTGTCGCCGAGCACGCGCGCCGCGCAGAGGCGCGCGACAGCGCAGGCGGCACCAAGCGCTGGAACGCGAAAGCCCGTGAGGGGCGCAACCGACGGGGATACCCGCTGGCGCCGAGACCAGATTCACTTTAGCCCGGAACGGGCGCGGGCAGTGCGGAGAGCGCCCGCACGCCCGGAATGGTCGGTCGCGAGCGAAGCGAGGCGCGACCGCAGGGAGCGCCTCGATGCGAACGGCGAACGCAGTGAGCCGTGAGCAAGCGCAGGGCGGCACGCACCGCGCGTGGCGAACCGATGCGATGAACCCAACACTCCACCACCACTGCAACCGATCAGCCAACAGCGTCGCAGACAGCCAGCCCACGGGTAGGACTGAAACGGGCGCGGCAGTCGCCGACGGCGGGCGACATAATCACGGAGCGTAGCGAGCCCTCGAGGCGACTGTCGCGGGGCTTAAAGCCGCCTTCAGCGGTCTCGCATCGTGGGACACGAAGTCACTCACTGAGTCGCGTCAGTCGAACACCTGATTGGCCGTCAGTAGAACGCCGGGTCGGCCGCGGGCGGCAGGAACTGTTCGGTGTCGAAGTACTGCCGTTCGAGCCGTCGTTCGCAGTAGATTCTGACGGCCTCGTCCTGGTCTTCGTCGTGAGCGCGAGCCATCGCCCGGAGCTCGGCGATCCGAACCCGCTCGCGGGCTGACGGGCGCAGGGCGGTCACCAACTGTGCGACTGTCTGTTCGCTGAGTGGCTGTGGCTCCATCGTGGCGCACCACCGCCGCGGCGCCGCGGCGGCAGTGCTGTCTCGGCCGCGGCGCCGCGGCGGAACGCCACGAAACCATCCAGCACCGCGCGCCGACCCGCCCGGAGCGAGCGGCCAGCGCATTCCCCGTTCGCCGCGACGCAACCGTGTCCGTCGCGGTCGGCGAAGCCGAGGTCCGCAGGACCCGAACGGGTGAAGCGCTGGCGCGAGGGCACATCCATTTTAGCCCGGAACGGGCGCGGGCGGTGCGGAGAGCGCCCGCACGCCCGGAATGGTCGGTCGCGAGCGAAGCGAGGCGCGACCGCAGGGAGCGCCTCGACGCGAATGGCGAACGCAGTGAGCCGTGAGCAAGCGACGGGCGGCACGCGGCGAGCGGTGCGGGCCGTTCCAAACCACCGACCAACCGACGACGAAAACTACGGACTCTACCACCACCCTGGCGGACTGAAAGGGCGAGGGGGGCTCGCGTTCAGTTCAGTCGTCTGCGCGGGCTACTATCCGCGCGAGTGCGGTATCGGTGGCCGAGCGCGGATATCCCGCGTGGTTCGAGAGAGCGAAGCTCTCTCGTTATCCCGAAAATCTCCGATTTTCGGAGACAGCGACCGCGAGCGTGCCGAGGGCTTTCAACATTCGAGGCCGCCCACGGTCACCTTCGGTCGACGGGCGACAACTGTATCGGGGCGAGAGTGTCAAATTCGAGGACAGATATTTATCGGATGTAGACGTACTTAGCGAGCAGATCGTCTGCATCCAGAAGCAACCGTGTTCAACACGAAACTAACCAGAACACACCTGATAGCGATCGCCGTCGCGACGATGATCGTCCTCGCGGGGTGTTCGAATACGACGACAGTTGAACGTACTGACCATCAACCAGTAACTTCCCAGCCGGAGACATCGACTCCAACCCCCACAACCCAGCAACCAGCGATCGAACGAGTCGGCGACAGTCCAGCGCAAGGACTCAATCTGTCCCAGTACAGTGACCAGCTCGGCCCCGGATCGGCCGGGCTCAACCGGACCGAGCAGCAACGAGTCCAAGCGTTCATCACCGGATTCTACGACAGCGTCGACAACGAATCTGACCGCCGACAGACGATACTCAACAGTTCCGAACGAGTCTGCCGATTCGACGCAAACTACACGTCGAAGCTCAAGCCGTCGATGCTAAAAGAAGGCGGAACGACCACGAAACACGCCGTCCGCCGGGCGCACTTCGCCGCTCAGATCGTCCACGAATTCGACGGCGAGGCACCGGTCAAGATTTTCGGTGACACTCGAGCCGTCACAGGCGATGTTACCAAATATGCTCCGCTCATCGGCAGCTACAATCGGATGGTAGACACGGCATGTGCTGCCGCTCAGCAACGGACGAACGCGACTATCGCCGAGTACAAGGTCGCGACGCTCATGTTCGGGGTGGACGCGATGCTCGTTTCGACCGGAGCGTTCTACAAACCGGCATTCGCCGGGACGCGATTCGTCACGAACAAGGCCAGCCAGCTCGGACTCTACCGGCTACGATATGTCTGCGGAAACCGGTGCTGGGCACTGGGGATGAGCGAGGTTCACGTCGGACTCCGCAGCGGGATGCTGACGACGACCTCGAGCGTACTCAGAAGAAGTGCCGAGATGGGGATCAATCTAACACGGAACGACGTAGAAGCGGTAGCCGCAGCGCAGAATCTCAGCACGAACCGGTTACTAGCGAATTCGAACGTAACGTTACAGAATGGGACGGTCCAATCAGTTTCGGAAGACGTCATACAGTGCGGGACGAAGGCAGTGAATGCGACCCAGCAGACCGACACCGCCGAGAGTGGTAGTAGCGACGATGGTGGACTGTTAGGCGGTGACGGTATCGATACCGGAGACGTTGTGAATGGGACGAAGGATGCGGTGAATCAGACGAGAAAGTTCGTCGACGAGTGTCGAGACGACACCGGGTGACACCGCTGTCGACGCCTTCCAAATGTAGCGGCTACACGTGACGCATGGAGCGTCAGGATCGCGCCAGTTGTTTCCAGAGATAGAACCGCCACGCCGCTAGTATGACAGTTGGTCGACAGTCGTTCCACTCGCCGTCTGGACCGTCGCCGTGTCACCGCCGTCGTTCCAGATCTCGTGCCCGTAGCCCATGTAGCGGTCGTCGGCGTCGTCCGAGCCGCTGCCGGTGTGGACGTACACCGAATCGCCGGCCCCGAGCGTGAACCCGTCGTCGAAGATGTGCGTGTGACCGGCCGCGTCGCTGAGCGTGTATCCCGATAGGTCGATCGAACTACTACCGGTGTTGGTGATCTTCACCCGCTCATCATTGAGCGAATCTGCTTCGGCGTTCACCCAGTCGATGGTGAGCGCACTCGCGTCGCCCCCGGACGAGCCGTCGTCACCGGAGCCGTCGTCGTTCGGCGTCCGACAGTCCCAGACGTTCCGCTCGGCAGACTGCGCCGCCGATTCCGCGCTGTAGAACGAGTCACTCTTAGAGAAGGTACTGTCGTACACGCGGGCGTGGCCCCGCTCTACGAGACCGTAATTGAAGTTCGACCCGTCGACCTGGACGTACGCGAGCAGGCGGCCGTAGTCACCGCGTCGGTCTGCCTGGCTGTCGAACTGCAGGGTGACCGTCTGCCCAGCGAGCCGATCGGTCGCGTACGCACTCGCATTCTCGCCCGCGGCTTGCAGGCACTCCCGGCCCGCCTGCGTGTCCGGGACGCCCTCGAATTCACCGGGCGAGACCGATCCATACGTCTCCGGCGTGTCGACGCCCAGTAGTCGAACGGTATCGGTCGACCCGTTCTGATATTCGATGTCGACTGTATCACCGTCGACGACGTTCGTCACCGTCACCGTCGTCGAATCGCTGATCGATTGCGTCACACCGGCTGTCGGGCTCGTGAGTGCCCCGACCGATCCCGTCGTTGCGGTTGCGACGAGCGCTACGACCATGACCGCTGTCAAGAGTTTCGTTCGAACCACACTCATTCACCCGGTGGCAATCGTCATCAAATTATGTAATACCTATAGGTGATCATATATACATATACAGTTCGTTACCCGATGGTCCAGACATCCGGTGAGATTGGATTCAGAGCGCGCTCGTGCCCAGTTTCTACGAGCCCAGAGCGAAGTGCCCGAAAGACTGTTTGCATTGCATGCAAAGCATACACCATGGGGACGATCTCGGCACGGGTGCCCGACGAATTAGAGGCAGAACTGGAAGCCTATCTCGACGAGGAGAACCTTGACCGAAGTACGGCCGTCCGGAAACTGCTCACCGAAGGCCTCGACGAGTGGCGCCGCGAACGAGCACTCGATCAACTTGAGGCCGGTCACATCACGATCAGTGCTGCGGCCGAGCAGGCGGGGCTGTCCGTCTGGGAGTTCACCCAACTCGCCAAAGAGCGTGACATTACGTGGGTCGATAGCGACCACCTCGACGGCGACCTCGACGCGCTATAGATGTGGGTTTTCGACGCGACGCCCCTCATCTACCTCGCGAAGGTCGACGCACTCGACCTCGCCGACCAACATGAGGAGCGCTGTCTGGTTCCAGCACCCGTATACGAGGAGGTCGTCGAAGCCGGTGTCGAAGCGGGATATCCGGATGCACGCCGCATCGAGGCGGCCATCGACGCCGATACCTTCGACGTCGTCTCCGTCGATGAAACGCCACTTCGGAGCCGGCTGGAGGGGAATCCAAACCTCAGCGACGCCGATAGCGCGGTTCTAGCCTGTGCTGCACGCCGAGGCGGGATTGCCGTCATGGACGAAACTGCAGGCCGAACCGCCGCGTCTGTCGAGGAGATACCAACGCGAGGGACAGTATATCTCGTCCTGTCGCTCGTTCGGCACGGCGTGATCACCGCCGACGAGGCGCGAGACGTGATCGACGCGATGGTCGAGGAAGGGTGGTACTGCTCGACAGACATGTACGCAAAGATTTGCTCGAAACTCGATTCCCTAGCCGACTGACGACGTCCGCGATCGCAGCACTCACGATCGAAAACCGAGGAAATATTTCAGCGGGTGGGACTGGAAGTGGTGCAGCAGTCATCGACGCCGACAACGATGAGTCGAACGAAGGGAGGCGTATGTCGGGAGAGTATGCCCTCCCGGAACGAATACTCCTTGGAGGACAGCGAGTCGCGGGACTGCACTGCTCGGGGGCTTTCACCCTGTTTGCCGCATGCTCCGTTCCTGTTTGAACCCAGTCCTTATATCGAAGACCGACACACCAGAGACGCATGGAAACCGAGCCAGGGCCCGAAACCGATCTCGCGACCCTGGCCACGGAACTCGAGACGGAGAACATCACCTTCGTCGACGACCTCAACGACGAGATCGCCGATCTCGTCGAGACGAGCGACCACCTCGACTACGACTACATCTGCGGCGACGTCTCGGACTACGGCGTCTCCGCAAACGGCCACGGTCACTTCGACTTGGTTCACGACGAGGCCACCATCCATTGCGTCGTCTTCGCGTCACGACTCGACCGCGTCGGAGCCGATATCGAGGACGGCACGCAAGCCGCCGTGAAGGGCGACATCTCCTACTACGAGAGCGAAGGGCAAGTTTCGCTCTTCGTCCGGCAGGTCGTCCCCGTGGGCGATGGCATCTACCAACAAGTCTACGAACAGAACAAACGGGCGCTCGAACAGGACGGTCTGCTCGACGACGCGACCAAACAATCGCTCCCCGAGTTTCCGACGCGGATCGGCATCGCCACGAGCGCCGACAGCGACGCCCGCGAGGACGCTGTGACGAGCATCCACGACCGCCATCCCGACGTCGACGTCGTCGTCCACGACACGACCGTCCAGGGAGACGACGCCCTGATGTCGCTGATGAACGCCGTCAGCGCTCTGGACGACGACCCGCAGGTCGACGTGATCGTCGTCACGCGCGGTGGCGGCGCAGATAAGCATCTGCGCGTGTTCAACGAGACGCCGCTCTGTCGGGTCGTCCACCGAACGACCACGCCGACCGTCAGCGCCATCGGCCACGAGAAGGACCGCACGCTCGTCGACGAGGTGGCCGACCAGCACGTGATGACGCCGACGGAAGTCGGCCAGATCGCCCCGCGGAAAGACAATCTGCAGAGCGACCTCGAAGAACTATCCGCGGAACTCGACCAAGCCTACGCGCGGGCGGTGCAGGACCGCCTCGACGACCTACGAACCCAGTTGGACAGCGCCTACGATCGGCACGTCACCGACGAACTCGCCGACCTGTCCAGCCGGCTCGACCACGCCTACGAGACGCTCGAACAGCAGAAAGAACACGAGCAGGAGAAAGCCGCCGCCGTCGAGTCGTACCAGCACACGACGACGCGCCAACGAGCGCTCATCGCCATCCTGCTCGCCCTGTTCCTGCTCACCCTCGCGCTGCTCCTGCTCAACCTATGACCGACGACACACCTACCCAGAAAGACGAGTCGATCGCAGCGAAGACCGACCGCCTCGAAACGATCATCGCCCAACTCGAAGACGGAGAAGTGTCGCTCGAACGTGCCCAAGAGTTACACGCCGAAGGCAGGTCACTGCTCGAAGAGCTCGAAGACAAACTCGATATCAACGAAGGCGAAGTCTTCGACCATGCATGACTCTTCGACCGCGAGATCCGAAACAGAGAGCGCGAATGAATGCGATTTTCGAGCGTTCGGGATTCACGGAATCTAACGGGTAGCACTAGCAGAAATTCTACGTCGCATACACTCTGGATATTCCCTCGACTTCACGGTTGTATATCCCGATTCCTTCGACATCTCGGTACGATATGAGGGTGTTCGCTCGGTGTCCTTCGAGTTTATGCATTGGATAGCGAGTCCCTACGCGATCTTCATTTCCGTCAAGCGACTTGGAACCGTCTTCGCCCTGAAATTACCTCGATGGTAGTGTCATAGACCGAGATCAGCACTTCTCTAGGGGTCACGAAACATTTAACGAAGAATACCGTCCACCTCTCGTCCAAGATCACCGCTACAGGAGCGCCACAGGCGAGGAATTGTTACTCGGTTTCGACTGTCTCAAGGATAGTTTCGGTAAGGGGGCTACCGAGATATCGAACAGTGCTACTACGGGAATCGTATTCGACGAGATCGGCGTCAGCTAGTTTGGGTAGGTGTTGATGGTGGAGGCGTGCGACAAACCATTCCAGATCTTCGTCAGGGTCCTGTGATTGCAGTTGGCGGGCAAGCTCCTCATATGATGCAACCCCGTCTGTCTCCTCGAATAGATAGCGAAGGATCTCCCGCCGCGTACCGTCAGCTAATGCGGCTAGCGTCGCAGTGACGGATCCATCCGGTCCATCAGTAGAGATACGAATCCCCCACTGTCATACGATCCCCAGACAGTTATCCATCACGGTTCTACACTGTAGTTTACTGACAGCGATATGAATTCCGCAGATCCCAGCGAGTTTCGCCGCCTCAGACAGACATAGTTTTGCTAAATCAGCAATTGGGTTAGATATATTACGGAAATCATAGTATTTGGCCAGCGTATTTGCGAAAAGCCAATATGGGGTTAGCCCTATCAGCTATCAGATGGACTTGGATGAGGTGGACAAGGGCATATTATACCTCTTGCAGCGCGATGCCCGAGAAATTACGACGCAGGAAATGGCAGACCAGGTCGGGGTGTCAGCGAGTACTGTCCGCAATCGCATCAAGCAGATGGAAGAGTACGGCATTATCCGTGGATACTATCCCGACATCGATTACGACAAGGCGGGGCTCCAGCTCTACGTTGAGATTATCTGTTCCGCCCCAAATCCACAGCGGGAGCAACTTGCAGGTCAGGCTCGCGATATCGGTGGGATCATCTCGATACGTGAAGTCCTTAACGGAGAAGATAATATGCAGATCGACGCAGTCGGCACCGACTCCGACGACGTTGCCCGGATCACGGACGAACTGAGTGAACTCGGGGTACGAGTCGTCAATACGAAGATTATCAAGAACACGGTCATCCAGCCGTTCAACTATTTCGGCGAACACGTCGTGGAAGGGGATCGAAGTGAATGACTGCCCAGTAGAGGGGTTAGAACCAGTAGAATACGACGACGAGACAAACACATTCCAGGCTGGCTTCGATAGCGCGGAGCTCCCACCGAGCCACGCCGTCGTCAAAGTGGTGAGTGAGGTTTGTGATACGCAGCCGACTGATTTCGAACCGTTATACTCGGCCATCGATCCACAAGCGCTAGATAGGATCTGTACGAGGCACCCGCTTGATTCACAGGAAGGCGATTGTGTTGTGGAATTCACGTACCTCGACTGTCAAATCACGGTCAAGAGTTACGGATATATCGCGGTTCAGCCGCTCGCTGTTGAATAGACCGTTTCTTCTGAATCGATTCGCATTACAGATATCGTATCTCGGGTCAGTTACTAACGGCTTCAGCCGTTGGACTTCCGTGCTGTCTCAGTGTGAAATTAGAGTGGGGAGGAAGTATGGACACGTCAATCCAGGTCGGTCCGAGTAGCCCACATTCCGAAGTCGATCGCCGGGTCGGGGTGCAAGCCTGTTGACGAGAGGAACTATTCCGCATAAATGCTGGTGTTGAGTTCGCAGGATTGAGATCGCCCGTGTCTGGAGCGAGGCCGGTGTGCTTGTGAGAAACAGTAGGTGGGGTGGGTGTGAACGAGAGACGGGTGGATCTCTCGAGGCGAAGTGGATGGCTTCGCACCCGCGTGAGCGGGTAGTGATCCGTTCGCAGTCTTGCGGTAAGGCCCTTCCGATACGACGGGGGTGGTTGTCCTTTCGAGACCAGGTTAGTAGAACCAAACCAGCCTCCGATGACTGCGTAGACCGAGCGATCCGACGTGGCCATCACCCATTGTGTGATCGTGGAGAGAATCGAAGAAGGGTCCGTTCTCTCCGGGTTCGCTGACTATATATCTGTACTACATACCTTCTTGTTACAGAGGGTGTCATAGAAAGCCTCACACACGAGGACGCAGGGTGTTGGAACTGTGTCTACGAGCGCCAGCACCCTGCAAGAAGAGGGTTCTATCGACGAGTTCTTCAATGTCGTGGCTACCGAGACGCTCGCGTTGTTCGAGCATCTTGAGTTCGACTTTTTCAGCGAGTTCGACGTGTTCGCCCCCGCTCGCCGGGGGCGAACACGAGACCACCACCCACCAGAACTCTTCCGAGCGTTCCTCCACTGCTACTACAAGGACATCTACGGCATTCGCCCGGTCACACGAGAACTCCAGAACACGGTCGTCTGGCTCAGCTGTGGCTTCGATCGACCGCCCTCAAGAGACGCGGTCGATCGCTTCCTCACCGACCTCGAACACGTCGTCGACGAAGTCTTCGACCACCTCGTCGAGCAGGCCGCCGCCCGCGGCCTGCTCGACATGACCTACCGAATCGATTCGACGGACGTGCGAGCGATGCCATCCGACCCAGATGCGCGAAGAACTACGACCCAACCGCTGAGGAGTACTATTACGGCTACGGCTGTACGATCGTCTCAACCGGCGCAAAGATCCCGATTGCAGCCGAGTTCACCGAGAGCAAACAAGCCGCAGAAGAGACGGCGATGCGCGTCACCCGTGACGCGCTCGCCGTCGCCCAGCCGATCTGGATGCTCGGTGACAGCGCCTACGACACGCTCGACTGGCACGACCTCCTGCTGACCGCAGGAGTCGTGCCAATCGCCCCGTACAACCCGCGAAACACCGACGATCCGCTCAATATCAAGTACAGAGTCGAAGACCGCATCGAGAAACACAGTGACGAGATTCAGCTCAAACAGTCGATCCTAGACGAGACGTACAACCGCCGGAGTCAGGTCGAGCGAACGAACGATGCGGTCAAGGACTGCGGCCTCGGGACGCTACGCGCCCGAGGCCGCGTCCACGCCCGAGCGCAGGTGTTCCTTGCGCTCTGCGTTCGACTCGTCGTCGCCGTCACCAACTACGAACGAGGTGACAATCCGGGAAGCACCGTCATCACGGTATGAGATGGATTCTATGACACCCTCTGTTACATGCAAGTCCTCCTCTCTCCAGGGCGACCCGAGACGGGCTTTTCTCGACAGTGCTCCCCGCAGCGTCGTACCCCCCAGCAGACTCCGACACTCTGGCCAAACGTAGTAGCGCAGGGGAGCTAATCCTCGATGCCAGACGAGGAAGACGACATCTTCTCGGACGAACGAGAAGACATCGAGAAGCCGATGAGCCGGTTGCTGGGGAAGTACGCCCGCCGGTACCCCAAGCCCGTCTGTATCGCGCTGGCGGCGAACATGGTGTCGCCACTGCTCGGGCTGGCGCCGGCGTGGCTACTCGCGCTGGCTATCGACGGCCTCTTTACAGAGAGCACGCCCTATCGACTCCCGCTCGTCCCCGTCGAGATGCTCCCGGAGACGACGCCGGGGAAGATGCTCCTCACCGTCGGCCTGTTCGTGAGCGTCTATCTGCTCACGACGATTCTCACCTGGCTCGGCAGCTGGGGGTGGGCGGTCTTCGCGGAGAACGTCCAGCACGATCTACGGACTGACGTCTACGACAAGATGCAGGGCCTCGGCATGGAGTTTTACTCCGACAGACAGACGGGCGAACTCATGAGCGTCCTGTCGAGCGACGTCAACCGGCTCGAAGGATTTCTCAATGGCTGGCTCGGCCAACTGCTCAACATCCTGGTGCAGGTGGTCGGCATTAGCGCGATCATGCTCGGGACGAACTGGCAACTCGCGCTCGTGGCGCTCCTGCCGGCGCCGCTGCTGACGCTCGTCAGCTACTTCTTCGTCAAGAAGGTCCGACCGATGTACCGCGAGGCGCGCGGAACCTTCGGCGATCTCGCATCCCGACTGGAGAACAACCTCAGTGGGATCCAGGTCGTGAAGTCGTTCACGAACGAGCCGTTCGAATCCACTCGCGTCGAAGGGGCGTCCCAGAAGCACATGGACGCGCGGTGGGGTGCCCGCCGATGGGGAATCCGCTTCGGCCCGCTTCTCACACTCATCAACGGACTCGGATTCGCGCTCGTGTTCCTGGTGGGTGGCTGGTGGGTACTCTTCGGTCCGCCGCTCGAAATGTTCTCTGGGACGGTCACCGTCGGGACAGTCGTGATGTTCCTGCAGTACACCCGCCAGATTCAGGGACCGATGACCCAGGCTGGCCAGCTTCTCAACAACTTCGAGCGCGTGAAAGCGTCCGCAGAACGCGTGTTCGTCCTCTTCGACTACCCCGTCAGCATTCCGGAAGATCCTGACGCGAACGAACTCACCGACGTCGACGGGACCGTCGAATTCGACGATGTGTCGTTTAGCTACCCCGATGGCGAGGAAGCACTGACCGACGTCTCGTTCACTGTCGACGCCGGCGAGACGGTCGGCCTCGTTGGCCCGACGGGGTCCGGGAAGTCGACACTGATGAAACTGCTGCTCCGGTTCTACGACGTGTCGGAGGGAGAGGTAGCTGTCGACGGGATTGACGTTCGGGATGTCACCTTACGGAGTCTCCGCGCGTCGATCGGCTACGTTTCCCAAGAACCGTTCCTCTTTACCGGGACGATCCGTGAAAACATCGCCTATGGACTCAACGTGACCGACGACGAAATCCAATCGGCGACCGAGCGAGCGAACGCCCACGGGTTCATCACCGATCTCGAAGACGGCTACGACACCGAAGTCGGACAACGTGGCGACCGACTGTCGGGCGGGCAGCGCCAGCGCATCGCGATCGCACGAGTGCTGCTACGGGATCCGGAGATCCTCATCCTCGACGAAGCGACTAGCCACGTCGACAACGAGACCGAGGTCCTGATCCAGCAGTCGTTGAACGAACTGACCGCAGACCGGACGACGTTTAGCATCGCCCACCGCCTCTCGACGGTCCGCGAGGCTGACCGGATTCTCGTCCTCGAGGATGGCGAGATCGTCGAACGAGGACCACACGAGGAATTACTGTCCACGAATGGATTGTACGCAAATCTCTGGCGCGTACAGGTCGGTGAACTCGGGTCGCTCCCCGAGACGTTCCTTGAAGAGGCTGCTGCGCGCGATCGGGCCTGACGGACTCGACCACGACTGTCGTTCGCTCGGTCGCCGTACTCGAATCGGGAACTGGCTGGCTGTGAACGGACGCGTTTCCTACTGACATTCTACCGCTTAACTCGAGATGGCTCGTTTCCCCTTCTCGAGAACTGGACGAGTCTAAACTGTCACGTCGTGCGAGCAGGCATTCGCCGCCGCCGCAAGAAACGTGGCGAGGTCTAGAACGGGACATACCCCCTGAACGAGGCGGAATACAGCGGAATATCGGGCTGTCCCACCGTTCCATTGCTGTTGTTCATCAATGGCTCCATGTTATCTCTCTCCAAGGCGGGTACCGACGTTATCTAGCAACAGTCTCCGTGGTTTCATTGGTGGTGTTTCTTCTGGACTCACAGGCGCTGGAGTCCTCATATCCTCTGTAAAGGCCTTACTGCAGTCATCTGGTGAGAGGTACGATGGTAGAATCCACACAGAGAGGGAGAGAATCTACCGCCAGTGAAATTACGGCGGATAAGATCGACAAACCAATTGGGAAATTAGTTACCTGCTTGCAATGTGATTCAGATGCTCACGCAATTGTGCTGAGGAAGACCGTGATCGTCTCCCAAGACGCAGAGACAGACGGAAAAGTCTGGGTTGATTGCTTTGACTGTGGAAATGGATTTCTCGTCCACAACCAGATGAAATCAGCAGACCCACGTTAGGACCCGACGCTCGGGAGAAACTTGCCGGTCTCTCGTCTGACACCGCCCAAGAGAATCGAGGCCGCGATAAGCGGCATGGCTGCACAACAGAGATAAACTGGCCAAAAGCCAACGATCTCGACGATCGGGAGTGTGACGATGGGGCCGAATCCACCGCCGATATCTCCGAAGACGTTATTTGTCCCCACGGCGCGACCCATCTCGCCATCGGCAACGAGATCACCTAACAGCGCCATCAATGGGCCACTCGTTCCCCCCTGACCGAGACCGATACACAGGCACGCAAGAGCCAACGTCGATATCGAATCCGCGAGTGCGAGCAGAACGAAACCGGCCGACGTAACGCCTAGGAACAGGAGTAAAATAGGGACTCGTGACTGATTTCGATCGCTGACGTACCCTCCGAGATACATCGACAGCCCCGCAGCGACGACGGTGAGGCCCATGAACAGACCCGAGGAGCCCTGGGAATCGAATCCGAAGACGCTGAGTTGGTTCTGATCGAGAAACACGACGAGTGTTGCGAACAGTGCGCCGATATAGACGAACAGTACCGCGAAGTTCACCAGGCCGACCGTGACCGCAGGGAGACTCGTATTGATGTCCCACGGTTTCACCGACTGATTCGCTCCACCTTCGACGTGTGTCTCGGGCACGGTCAGGTATGCGATGGCACTGGCACCGAAAGCAAAGACTGTCGCCACGGTAAACGCAATGACGTTTCCGGAGAATTCGCTCACAAGCCCACCGAGTACCACCCCTGTCGGGAACCCGAAGAGGACGCCGCCTCTGATGAGCCCCATATTCGAACCCCGCGATCCGCCGTCGCTGATGTCATCCGCAATCGTGTACGCAGTTGCGAAGACGAGCGCGCTCCCGACACCCCAGAGGAGCCGAGCACCCATGAACCACGCTTCGGGAAGCGGTGCGATCATCGCGATAACGTAGCCAGACGTGGAGATTCCCTGAATGAACATCCCGACGACGAATGGTTTTCTCGTCCCGAAGCGATCCACGATGCTTCCGGCCGGTGCGTTCGCGAACAGCCGTGAAAACCGATTCGCGCTCAGGATGAGCCCGACGAGAAACGGGGAGATTCCGAGAACAGCCCCGAGGTTCGGTAAGATTGGGAATATCACGCCGCCGCCGAAGCCGATAAAGAACGTACTGACGATAACCGCTCCGAGAACGGGCGGCCGCTCGTCTTCAGCCCCACGGAGGAGAGTCGGCATATTCGAGACGACAGTTCCTGAACCTCTTGAGCATGTTCATGCCGGAGTCAAATCGATCCGGAGTTACCAATGGTCTGTTTCAACGCATTTCAGCCAACGCTGAATTTGTAACTGGATCCTCGGTCGAACCATCACTGAGACCGTTCTCTTGCCAGCTACTGCGGAAGAAGAAAACTGCGACGACGATGACCGCGGTGACGTTTGAGAGAGCGCCTGCGCCGGGCTCAGTTACAGGGCAGCGCGCACTAGAGCTGGAAGAGGAGTTATTTTTCTGGTATTTCTCCCCTTCTTGGGGACAAAGGCACCACCGCCGCGACTGTGGAGCCGATGTGACACCATTGTGATCCATTCCGTCGGGGACACATATTCCACGGCTGTGGCCGGCCTGGCCGCATCGAAGCGCATATTTGTATACGATGCTCTGCCAATCCTCGTCACCTATGTTCGGTATTTGGAATTACCTTTCCATGGACAGAGTGATGCGATGTCACTGACCGAGGTACAACGACCAGCGAATCGACGCGAGCGGTATCGCTTTATGCCGACTGCCGCATCCCCGCCGTTCGCGATCGGGGGAATTCTCGTGTCCCTGTTGCTTCCTGCCGTGGGCTATCTCTCGGGCGATGTCCGGGTCATGTTCACCGTCCACCTGTTCCTCGGTGCGTTCTGGTTCGGGACCGCGGTACTCGGAGCGGTCGTCCTCGGCCCCGTCATGGGGAGCCCTTCCGAAGAAGCGAACGCCGAGGGCTTCGTCCCGAAGATGAACCTACTCATGGAGCCTGTCTCGGTCGGCGTCGTCGGATCTGGGATCGGCCTCGCCGACAAGATGGGCCTATGGGCGTCGGCGACGCCGTCGCTGTGGGCGGCATTCGCTCTCGCCATTGCGCTGCTCGTCCTCGGGTTCGGCCCACTGCATAAGTTCACCGCCGGGATGTTCGATGAGATCGCCGCCGCCGGCACTGACCACGAACGACTCGCCTCCCTGAACAAGAAATACGGGAGGTTGAGCATGGTCGAACACCTCCTCATGATCGCTATCGTCGCCACCATGTCCGGACTGCGCTGGGGCTTCTGAGTGACAATCTCAGTGACGGGTAACATCCGAGATTCCACGGGAACCGCGGTAGCCGGCTGACCACACCTCGTGGAAACTGACCACCGATCACGGATTCACCGTTGATAGCCACACCCCAATCCTTATTCGAGCGTTCGACTGAGCGTATAGAATGGAACCGTCGACATCGATATCGGGTTCGATTCGAGTCCTCCATGTCGACGACGAACCGGATCTCGCGGATCTCGTGGCGACCTATCTCGAACGCAAAGACGAGCGACTCACGGTCGAGACAGCATCGACCGTCGCTGACGCGCTCGCTCGTCTCGACGAAATGGATATCGACTGTGTCATCTCCGATTACGAGATGCCCGGCCAGAATGGACTCGAGTTCCTCGAAGCCGTGCGGACGGATCGACCGGATTTTCCCTTCATTCTGTTCACGGGCAAAGGGAGTGAGGAGATCGCGAGCGATGCGATCTCGGCCGGTGTCACCGATTATCTCCAGAAGGAGAGGGGCATCGAGCAGTACACCATCCTCGCCAACCGCGTCATCAACGCCGTCGAGCGAGCGCGTGCAGAACAGGCCGAGCAACGGCAGCTCCGCGCGATCGAAACCGCCCACGAGGGCATCAGCATCCTCAACGCCGCGGGCGAGTTCATCTACGTCAATGAGGCGTATGCCGATCTCTATGGATACGACCTGGAGGAGATGCTCGGTGCGCACTGGAGCCTCATCTACCCCGACGAAGATACCCAGGCTATTCGGGAGACGATACTGCCGGCCGTGCGAACGAACGGGTTCTGGCGGGGCGAAACGACTGGCCTCCGTGCAGATGGAACCACATTCGTCGAGGACCACCGCCTCGCGACGACCGACCACGGTGAACTCGTCTGTACGGTGCTCGATACGACCGAGCAGCGGAGACAGAAACAGGCGATCGAGGAACTGCACAGTACCGCCCGCGCATTTATTCAGGCCGAGACCGCCGAGGAAGTCGCAGAGATAGCTGTTGCGGCCGTCCGTGATATCCTCGAGATGCCCGCAAACGGGTTCCACCGCTACGACGAAACGGACGACAGACTGGTCCCGGTCACGTGGACCGACCGGACCGAGGAACTCGTCGGTGAGCCACCGGTCTTCGAATCTGGTGAGGGGATCGCTTGGACAGCATTTGCGATGGGCGAACCGCAAGTGCACGACGATATCTCGACCAACGACGACCGATATAACCCGGACACACCGATCCGGAGCCAGTTGGCCCTCCCGCTGGACGGTCGCGGTGTCCACCTAATCGGCTCGCCCGAACCCGCCGCGTTCGACGAGACGGACGTCTCGCTCGCGAAAACCGTCGCTGCGCATGCGACGGCGGCGCTCGAACGCGTCGAACGCGAGCAGGAACTCACTCGACAGAACGACCGGCTCGCGACGTTCACCGATATCGTGAGCCACGACTTGCGAAACCCGCTCACCGTCGCGATCGGCCGTTTAGAACTCGCACAGGACACGTGTGATTGTCCATATCTCGCGGATGTGGACCAGGCACTGACGCGAACGGAGACGTTGCTCGACGACCTCCACGCGTTCGCGCAGGCCGGAACGGCGACACTCGATCTCAAATCCGTCGATCTCACCACCCTCTGTCAGGCTTCCTGGGAACACGTCGAGACAGGTACAGCGACGCTCGTCACCGACACCCAGCAGGTGATCCGTGCCGACGAGAGTCGCCTCCAGGAGCTATTGGAGAATCTCTTCAGTAACGCAGTCGAACACGGAGGCGATGCAGTAACTGTCACCGTCGGCGACCTCAAAGACGGGATCTATATCGCGGATGATGGCCCCGGAATTGCAGATGCGGACAAGGATGCCGTCTTCGACTACGGATATTCGACAAGTCAGGATGGGACCGGATTCGGGCTCTCGATCGTCCGGGAGATCGCCGACGTTCACGGCTGGGAGCTTCGCCTCACTGACAGCGACGCAGGTTGTGCACGCTTCGAGATCTGTAACGTCGAGACAGAGGGGATGTGACTGCGACGACGGTACGCGCCAGTCGCTCAAGATCCATCACGATATGCGGGCCGCGGCATTGCACCTGTGGTGCCGATACCGAGACGATATCTTACGCCGGCTTGCCGTCCGCGTCGACGTACTGGGCTTCCCAGTCGCGACGCGCTTCGATTTCTCGGCGCCCGCGCCGAGTCAGACTGTAGAAGTTGGTTCGCCGGTCACGTTCGCCTTTCTCGACGAGGCCCTTGTCGACGAGGGTGTCGAGGTTCGGGTACAGTCGGCCGTGGTGGATCTCTTTCTCGTAGTACTCTTCGAGTTCCTCTTTGATTGCAAGGCCGTGTGGTTCGTCCTGGCCAGCGATCGCGTACAGCAAGTCGCGTTGGAACCCGGTCAAGTCGTACATTGAACTAGTACTTGATACAACATCCAGTCGGATAATTCTATCGAGATCTCCGGTATCTCGGCCAATAGTGCGACAATGTGGTTTCATCGTCGCATACCAGATCAGAAATGATGGCCTCTCGAAGTACACTCTAAGAGTGTCACCACTGATGGAGTGCTCGCCGACCGTGATTCCACGAGAGAATGCCGAAAAAGGTAACGACTCCTGAGAGCGCGGCGAATCCACCGGCAAAGAATACCCACTCGATCCCCGCTGTCCCCATCAACCAGCCGCCGACGAGCGGAGCAAGAATGCTACCGGGCTTCCAGACGAGCGAGCGGACGCCGAAGCTGCTCGTAATTCCCTCTCCTTTTCCCTCGTCGGCGAACAGCGCCATACTCGCCGGTTCGCGAAACGCATCGGCGATCCCCAGGAGTCCGTTCAGGCAGACCGCCACCACGACTGCTCCGGTGATCGTCCCCGCGACTGGCACTGATATCGAAAGCAGTCCTTCGGTCGTCGAGACGAACGGAAATGCCATCGCAACCAGTCCGTAGGCTCCGCCACCGAGGAAGACGAACATCGCACGTCCGTGCCGATCCGAGAGCCGGCCGGTGAACGGTTGAACGAGCATGTTCGTGAATTTCTCTGCCGCGAGGACTGCTCCGACGATTGCGGATCCGTACGCGAGCCCGCCCTGGGCTGCCGAGACGCCGACAAAGATCGGTACCCACTTGCGAACGAGTGAGACAGCAACAGCGTACTGCGCCCGAAAGCTGGTCATCGTCAGGATTCGGCGATTCAGTGCGAGGTCAGTGAACGCGAACCCTTCGATGCTCGTCTGGTCGTCGTCGACGAACAGCCAGATTCCGACAGTCGCGACGATGAACAGAACAGCAATGAGGCCGAAAACGACGCCGAACCCCGTGAGTGCATAGAGCACGCCCACGCCGATTGTGCCTGCGATACCGGCAGCCATCCGGACTGCGTTGTACTTCCCGATGTAGTTTGCCCGACTGTCGTTCGGCGCCAGGTCCCCCATGAGCGCTAGCCCGACGAGACCGGTGCCGGTCATCCCGAGACCCTGGAGCGTCCGGGCGACGAGAAAGCTGTCGACTGATGTCACAGCCGTGAACGCGAGATAGGCGACCGCGCTCAGTACGAGCGCGCCGAGTAGGATCGATCGCTTGCTGTAACGGTCGGCAGCCCAGCCGAGCGGGACGATACCGACTGTCCTGGCAACCTCCAATGCGGTCACGAACAGCCCGATCGTTACTCCCGTCGCACCGAGAGCGTCGATGTAGTCCGGTAATAGTGTGAGGACGGTCATGAAGCCGAAACTGGACGCAAACCGTGCCAGATAGAGCGAGGAGAACTGCAACTCGTCGTGCGAGAGATCCATCACACGTCCCGCTGATCGGTCGGTGTAAAAACGGGTTCCGGATCCGGAGAGCGTCCCCACGTTTCCATCCGGACTGAGACAGGACGTACACGTCGATAACTGATGACTTTGAAGTCTCCCGAATTTCAGTCCAGAATTTCTCAGTGTGAGACCAGCAGATCATCCAGCGAAAATCAAGTCTCTTAGTCGAAGTCCTAGGCACCGAAACCCAATCGTTTACTACCACCAAAGATTACTGTTCGGTACGTTCCTCGCGACGGATTTGGTCCAGCAGGCGGTTTCTCTACAGCGGTGAAAGACCCTCATGAGTAACACGATACATCTCATCGGCGGCGGAACAGTTGGACGACGACTCGCTGATCGCCTCGAAATTCGCGGCGATTCCGTCCAGATCATCGAACACGATGAAGAACGTGCACAACTACTTGAGAAGCGAGGATACCGAGTCCATCACGGCGACGGGACAGATATCTCCACACTCGACGGTGCCGGCATCGTCGATGCGGATATCGTCGTCGTCGCGACGGGGAGCGACGACTCGAACCTCCTCGCCGCACAGTTAGTAAGGAGCAGATTCGAACCCGAGTCCGTCATCACTCGGGTCAACAGACGGGAAAATGCGGACCCATTCGAGGAACTCGGTATCACGACCGTTTCGCGGTCAGATGCGACAGCGAAAATGCTCGACTCACATCTCGAATCTCCGGCGATGACCCGGTGGATGGAGACTATTGGAGACCGCGGCGATATCCAAGAAGTTGCGATCGCGAATCCAGACTACGTCGGGTTGACTATCGCAGAACTGGACGAACGCCTCTCCGAGCAGGTCCTGCTCTTGATGGTCGGTGACGAGGTTGACGCGCACTTGCCCGACCGCGACGAGACGGTCGAACACGGAGATCACGTCACGCTCATCGGATCTCGCGATGCCGTCCGAGAGGCAATGGACGAGCTCAGCGACGAGTCAAGCCCAAACGACATAGCGGCCAGTACGTCGCCTTCGACGAGCGAAGAGTAGCCCCTTGCGAAGGAAAGCCGAATTACTGACGAACTCCGAGGATTAGTCCCTGCCGTCATGCCAGTTGGCAATCTTGGTCCTGACGACGTGGTCACCGTATCCCCCGACGCGACGGTCAGCGACGTTGTCGAGAAACTCGATTCCGAGAACGTCGGCTCCGTCGTCGTCACAGAAGATGACTCCCCGATCGGCGTCGTAACGGACAGAGACATCGCTCTCGAAGTTCCCGGGACGGCCAACCTCGAATCGCAGTCCGTCGAAGATGTGATGACTGAGGATCCGGTCACCATCCGGGAAGATGAACCAGCGATGGAACTCTCCCGAACGATCGGGGAGCACAACGTTCGCCGGATCCCCATCGTCGACGAGAACGACGCAGTGACGGGGATTGCGACGCTTGACGACCTCGTTGCAACGATCGGGGAACAACTCGATAACGTCTCGAATACCGTCGAATCGCAATCACCCGATTACCGCCCGTAGCGAGCCATCTCACATCAGTTCACTAACCTACCGATACGGCGTCCGGAAAGTGGTGTCAAAACAGAGACAGCGATCTAACTATCATTCCGCTCGTGTGAGAACACGTTGCCGACGCGATTACTCTTCAACTGGTACCGGTAGGTACTGGAGCATATGTACCTCCCGAGTTCGGCGAGCCAGATAGTGTCGTCCCGATTTACGTCCATCACATCTCTATATTGTCCGACATACCTCGACTCGGCGCACTCTCGCCACGCTTACCACCGCGTCCTCGGTCTGATGGGTCCCCCTCTATGTCGACAGCTTCGGTTTGCAATTCAATAGCTGGTTGCTCACGAAATTACAAACAACTAGCGCATCGGCCTACACAGTGGCTAGAGTTTCCCAGATTGGCGAAGCTGTGACTTCTGGTCTGCCGTCAGGATCGTTGTCCCACATTCCGGACAAACGATCGACTCAGTCGAATACGTGTCAAATTCACCTCCATCAAACTGGCAATCGGGGCAGTCCACACCAGATACTTTGCCGCCGACGAGGACGACCCGGTCGCGGATCTCACTGTTCAAGGGCACGATCGGAGATTTCGTCTCGCTACAGAAGTCGGTTGCGATAATATAAAACAAATTATATGAATCGCCTAGCTCCGCTTCCATACCCATTATTTGTGGTCCATCCCAGACTGTCACCCGTATGCTGGAGAATATCCCCGAAGAGTATGAGATAGATCCAGGGACGGATGTCGACCGACTTGCCGAGATCTTTGTCGACAAATATCCAGATGCCACTCGACACACCGTCGAAGAAGCGATCTTCGTCGACGACGGCCCGATCGATCACCTCACGTGGATTGCGCTGGACGGCTACTCACAACACGAATTCTTCTACCAAGATCCCGAACCTGATGAAGAAACCATCCGCCGTCTGCTATCGATGTCGCCTAGCGAGAAAGAGATGAAACTGCTCAGGGCGTATCTTGCGAAGCAGTATGATGTTCTCGAACCGGTTGAGCATCTTGCGTTCCTCACGGTCCCTGACGCCTACTTACCTGGTTCGGAACCACGGGCGAATGTGGTCTTCTACCAGAATCCGGTGGGCGAACAGATCGATGTCGGACTGAACGCGACGCCGCTCTCCCACGAACGTGAAATCCTGGGACACGTAGACCGCCTCGTTCCCGCGAGGGATCTCGAAGCCTTCGCTCGGAACGTCATCACCGAATTTTATGACGAACTCGAAGCGATCGCGGAAGATCACCTGATCGACGGTGACGTTCAGACACTACTCGAAGAAGACACGGATTTCCGCTATCAGACGACGAAGCCCTTGCCCGATGGGATCCATCCAACGTATACCGGTGAAGACGCTGCACTCTGGCAGAAACCAGTCTCGCAGGAACCGGCGATCGACGGCTCGCATGGATTTGTTCAGGTCTGGGTTCCGGACGACGAATCGGTTGGCTTCGTATTTCTCACGGATGGTGAGTACGATCAGGATCGACCACTCGAAGCCGTCCGAACTGCACTCGAATCTGCGCTCGGGTAAGAGCGCTTCTACGGGAACAGGCGGAGACCCGAACAGTGAGTGGAAGATTGCGTGTCGCCACTCACTGTAGTGGAGAGAGCAACGCAGAACGGTATTGCAACGACTACGACCACTGAAACGGCTTTCTGTAGAAACATGCGAAGCTAACGAGGATTAATGATCGACGGCTGTTAGGAACGAAGCAGGAACCAGCGGGCCATTTCAGGCTTCGTTCGAGGAGTCTTTGATATCTTCGAGCCGATCCACGAGGTCGTCCGTCGAAGCCTCGGTCTCGAACGTGATTTCGCCTTCGTGGTCGTTTTCGTGGATGTTGACGCCTTCGCTCTCGTCTGTGTCCACGTTCTGGTCCTGTTGCTCGGACTCATCGTAGCTCCCAAAACCCATATGCGATCGATCCCTGTTTCCCCTCCTAAAAAGAATCGAAACCAGATTCTTAGATGGATGCTATCAGGTCAAATCAGGGTGGTTCAAAAGACATTGGCAGTGGATACCATAGGCAGCATCCAGTGCCCAAAGTCCAGTTGGATGGTGAACAAGCCAGATGTGATGGGAACGACAACAAGCGGCCCTGCCAATAAGTGTGACCGCAAGTGAAGGCCTCGGCCGATTATTGAGAGATACAGAACCGGAAAAACAAGGGTGTTGCTTGAGTAACAAACGAGTAATGACGGACGATCACTCAGTCTCCGCTGACCAAGCTGCACGCTTGCAGGAAGCAATCGATACGATCGCGCAGGTCTTCGACCATCCGTCTTCCCTTTCCGTCCGCTATACGACGGCTGATGGGATAAAGCGGACAACCTTCGAGTTGAACGCCACTGACGAATCGTTCGAAGTCACCTACGATGGCGGCGACGAAACCGCTGAACCGCAACTCTCCCGACTCGATTGATTCCCAGTAGTGCCATGGCCGAGTTTCCGCCCGCTTTCGCTCGGCAATAAACGTGGTCGCTGCTGGTTCCCCACCTCGTTAGAAAGGGAGAGCTCCCGAACGGCGTCAACGGTCTAGACTGGAGTTGTCGGTGAAGCGGCCCGTTGCCGGTCGGTATTCGATATCCACGGTCCCGTTGGGACTCGGTGCTATCCAAAGAACTCCGTCAACCTGTTCGACCAGCGATTCGATTGTCGGCTCGTCGTGGGCGGTGTAATCAATTCCAAAGAGCGTGATGCCGGACTCCGTCCGAAGTCCCGAGATCTGCTGGAGCATAGAACAAACCTGTTCAGTCGAGATTGAGTCGAGAATCGGTGTAAGAGATCGGACGAGAAGATGACGTGCTCCGTCAACCGGGGTACCATCTGTAGATAGCTCAGTGAGGGCTAGCACTAATCGCTCGAGGTCGCTCGAAGATGGCGTGAAAACGATAGGTACAGTTCCGGTGGGGGCAACGAGCGACTGTTGTTTCGATACCGTATCAACGAGGCCGAGTGACGGTTGGTCGCCAGCCGCATAGACCTGCTCGGCAGTTGCGACCGTCTCGTCTGCGCTTTCGGTCGTTGTGACGACGAGTGCCCTATCGTTGGAGTCTCCAAACCGAGAGAGGGTCTGAAACCCGAACGCGTTTCGCGAGGGATCGCCCGAAGAGGCGACGAGGATAGTCGATCCTGTCGTGACTCCTTGTGGTAGTGAATCGATATGTTTCAGCGGTTTTTCGGACGTAGAACTGGACTTCTCGGACATCGGTCAGCTATCCTGCGACTGTCTGGGATCAGTTGAGCGTCCTGCCAGTTGCCGTATCGTCTGATGGGGATAATAGTGGGCACTACAGGACGGACATTCTGCGATGCGGACACTACGCTGGCCGCCGATTTCGATAGGGAGATCTGCTGTGAAAGCGATACGTTCGACGAGATCCGCGCCACACTCTGAACAGGGGAGGTCTGTTTCTCTCATGGGTATATCTGTGGCCGGTCCCGTCGGTGAGACCCAGGGCCCGCCATGAAAGGGCGCATCCGGCACGGCGCATCTCAGAGCAGTGCCATCGAAGGACGCCTCGCAACGGTGGCGAACCGATGGGCGAACGAAGAACGGACCGGACGGAGTCCTCAGTACAGCCTACTATCTCTAACCACACTAAATAGGTTTCGCCTGCGTCGTTAATCGTGAGAAGCCCCAGATCTGTTCGATCACAAATCTAGAGGACACCGCAACTAACCAGAAATACCGTCGTGCAATCCCCGAGGGCAACTGCACACTGCGGCGATGAATACCGGAGTGTTCACTCGATTAGCAACTCTTCGTCTAGTTTCGTCGATTCCAACACAGAATCGATCACACGAAACCCAAACAACTAAGCAACTTCCTCATGAATTATATTCCATACTGTCCGTCCCCAGTCAGGGGACTGTCTAACGACATTGAGTAGCGTCGCCCGATGAAGCCATCCGGCCGAGGGCGAGCATCGTTGCCGACAGGGTCCAGTGTTCCGACTGGTTCCCGGTGGGCCCCACGCATGCCATACGTGGGAACGATCAACGTTCGGTCGCGTCCGGGCGTTCTGTCCGGATCTCGACCTGCTTCCACTTGCCCTGAGTAATGACACTTACGTAGATCCCCAGTTGATTAGATTCAGTACTAGACAATTGCCCAACAGCGGCGCAATTGAAACTACCGACAGCGAACATGGAGCCAGTTTCGCTCGGGTGATAGCTGGTATCTATTATCGATTACACCGTTTGAGTTCGTATAAGTTCGAATCTCGATGTGACGACCGATTCGGACCACACGCGCAGACACGTGACGACATTCTTGGTCAAAGAGTAGAGCGACGAATGGATCGTCACGCAGTGTGATGTCGACGTCGAGGAAACGCACTTCGAAGCCGACTGGAGGCGAATCCAACCCTCAGCGATGCCGATGCCGCGGTTCTAGCCTGTGCTGCACGCCGAGACGGAGTTGCCGTCATGGACGAGACTGCGGGCCGAACCGCCGCATCTGTCGAGGAGATACCAACGCGAGGGACCGTATATTTCGTCCCATCACTTGTTCGTCAGGACGTGATCACCGCCGACGAGGCGCGAGACGTGATCGACGCGATGGTCGAGGAAAAGATGGTACTGCTCGACGGACATGTACGCGAAGATCTGCGCCAAACTCGACTCCCTGGCCGACTGACTACGTCCGCGAGCACGGCAGTGGCAATCGACGACTGTCGGCCGCCAGAGGACGGGGCTAACGGGGTCGCGCAGTGCAGAAGCTTTGGTGAGTGAATGGCGTGAGGCGGATGGAGAGGGCCTGTTCTCCCAGAAAAGTACCGACTGGGGCACAGTGAATTGCGCTACGGAATCGTCTCTGGTGTCGTGAACGGCGCGATAGCGACCGATCGTTCCGTGACAGTGGCGACGCGGAGCACGAACGAGAATAACACAGCCAGCGGGAGGAAGCTCAGGACGACCGCGAACGGGACAACACCCGGGGCTGCGAGGAGTGGCGGCATCCCTGTCCGGGACGAAACTACCAGGAGCACAACTGTCGCGCTCACCTCGGCTGGGAGTCCGACGTAGAGCAACATTCGCGAGAGATAGGAGAGTTCCTTCTGCATGAAGAGCGTCTTGAAGTACTCACGACTGATGTCCAGCAGTTCAAGTTTGTTGTCGAGACGTTCGACTCGAGACACGACCCGGTCGGGGAGCGCGTCGCCGTGGACCGCTTCGACGTGGCGAGCGGTCTGGATTCGCGTCGCGAGGTCGGTGTTGAGGATCGCCGACAGCGCGTGAAACGGGCTAGTCCCGGACCGTTCCAGCGAGTCGGCCACCCGATCAAGATCTGCGACCAGCGGGTCAACGAGCGCGTCGATGTCTCGCCGGACGCGTTCGTCATCGAGGTCCCCTGCCGACTGAGCGAGCGCTCTCGCCTCGCCGTTCGTGCTGCGGACGAGACGTTCGAGGAACTGCGGCGGGAGTACCGGGGTCACCGGCTGATCGGTCACCGCCGCGACGTCCGCCCGGAATACCTCTGTCTGTCGGATTTGTTTCCGCAGCGGGCCCGGTGCCTGGAGCTGTCTCGACAGGACGAGCTGGTTGATCGAGAGAACGACAGTGATGAGCGTCAGGTTCCCGCCGATGAACGCGCTGAATAGGTAGAACAGCGCCGTCGGGCTCGCCAGCGCCGTCAGATCCGCCCACTCCAGTACCAGCAGTATGGTCAAGATGAGCGAAGCGAGGAGCGCTGAGACGACCAGTCTGTCCCCTCTATACAGCACCCAGTCTATCGGCTTCCGGAAGGGCTGCTGGTCCGCCTCGGGCGGGTGCGTATCAGCCGTCACGGTGCCGCCTCCGTCCGGCGGGTATGGATTGCTGCCGACTCTCCTGGTCGTTGTCGACTAAGCGCGGCTGCCGAGCCGGTTCGGGATCGGATCACCGGAGTGGTGACCGGTTGACTATGCGAACGAGCAATGACCGCCACCGCTCGCGGTCACTTGCGGACTTGGACTCGTCTCCCGGCGAAGACTCTGCATGCGTGCCGTCGTCTATAGACGCCTCCCGTCGCCCGTCCGGGCCCGATCCCCCTTCGATGGCCGCCTCAAACTTCTCCTGGTTGAACGTCTCGAGGAGTTCGGTGGTCTCCGTGAGCCAGCCGTAGAGTCCGATCCGGAACCGCCGCTGGACCTCCTCTATCGGCGCGTGGGAGTACACGTGGACCCGACCGCCGGTTGGCAACCCCCGCGACCGTTTCTCCACCATCCCGAGTTCGACGAGGTGATTGAGGCGGCGGTTGATATTGCTGGGATCCCGGTTGAGTTGGCTGGCGAGGTCCTGTACTGTCGCCTCACCGTCCCGCATGAGCCGCTTGCATACCGTGAGCTCCATCTCGGAGATGTCGAATACCTCCCTGGCGACCGTCTCGACGTCGGGGGAGGCGAATACGGCGGTCGCGTCGACCGCCTCCATCTGGCCGTCACAACATGACGCCGCTTCGTGTTCTTTGAGGGCGCCACACGAAGCGCACTCGTAGAGATCGACCTCTCGTTCGGTGAGTTCCATGTGGTAACGTACCGGTGAAATCACGGTATAGGTGCGGCTTGCAGTGTCTCGGGCCTGCCTCTGACACCACGTGCGGTGTCGCGGTCGAGTGATACCAACTCGCTACCACTCCGTACGCATACGACAAGTACGCGACATTTCTATGTCCCTGCCGACCCTCGGGACGGGCGAGGGACTCACACGTGCTATCGTACTCCGAGTGGTCAGACCGGCAGGACAGCGCCGCAGTCACCGTGGACGGACACGACCTCGAGGTCGCCTATTACGACGACGGCGAGGGGGACCCGGTGATCTTCCTCCACGGGATCCCGACGAACTCCTACCTATGGCGGAACGTGATCGGCTCGATCGCCGAGGAGCGACGGGTGATCGTCCCCGACATGCTCGGCTACGGGAATTCGTCCATGCGCGACGAGTTCGACCGGTCAATCCGCGCCCAGGAGGAGATGCTCGCGGCCTTAATCGCGGCTCTCGACCTCGGGACGGTGTCGCTAGTCGGTCACGACCTCGGCGGTGGCGTCGCACTCCGGTACGCTGTGCACAACCCCGACGCGGTCGAGCGGCTCGTCCTCTCGAACGCGGTCGCGTACGACTCGTGGCCGGTTCAGACGATCACGGAGCTTGGACTGCCGGAGACGGTCGAGGACCAGAGCGTCGGCGAGGTCCAGGAGATGCTGGACGGCATGTTCCGCCAGACGCTCACCGCCGACCCCGACGAGGCGTTCCTCGAAGGGATGAAGACACCCTGGAACTCCGAGGAGGGACTGACGTCGCTGGTCCGGGCGGCCATCGCGACCAACACCAATCACACGACGGAGATCGACCCCGCCGACATCACGGCCGAGACGCTCCTGTTGTGGGGTGCCGACGACGAGTTCCAACCGATCGAGTCCGCCCAGCGATTGCAGGACGACATCGACAATGCATCGCTGACGGGATTGGACGACGCGACTCACTGGGTGATGGAGGACCGGCCGGAGGCCTATCGTGAGGAACTCGCCGCGTTTCTCGTCGGATAGGCCGGACGGCGTCGCCGCTCACCTGGTGAACGTTCGCCAGCGTTCCGGGAGTCAGCGGGCCCTGAGCAGATACGCGGCGACGGCGACGAGCGACACGACGCCGATGAGTCCGTAAAGCTCTGGCTCAGAGAGGGAACGCGCCGCCTCTCCGAGCGCGAGTACGGCCGCCAAGAAGTACTTTCCGCCGCGTCCGGCCACCGACGCGACGAGATACGTCCGACGATCGAGACCGAACGCACTGCCTGCTATCGAGAGGAGTTCGTACCCTCGCGGGATGGGCGCGAACGCGCCAAAGAGCAGCGTTGCGAACCCGTGTTCGTCGACGTACGCTTCGGCCCGGTCGATCCGGCGCCGGAGAATCGACCGTTTAGCACGGGACGACCGCCTTTCCGACCGACGGTATAGCCGACGAGTCCCGCACTCACTGACCCACGGTCGCGTCCGAGCATTCTGTCCGGATCTCGACCTGCTTCTACTTACCTCAAATAGGTACACTTGGCGTATACATAGCCGAACAGCGCTCCAGTTCAATTGATTATAAGTAACCAACATCCCGGAATTCTTCCCAGAAAAGGCCTGAAAGATGAAATCCCAGAGGATTCGACCAGAGACAATACCAGACAGATCCAAGATGGGCACCAGTGAAACCACCGACAGTGAAAGTGGATCCAGTTTCGCTCCGGTGATGGCTGGCGTCTATTATCTGCCTCACCGTTCGTTAGCGTATGAGTTCGACACTCGATGAGACGGCTGCTGCCGACCACACGCGCAGACACATGACGACGCTCCTCCTCGAAGAGCGAGACGACGAGTGGATTGTCACGCAGGGTGGCGTCGACATCGAAGGAGAAGGGCCGACTGCCGCCGCAGCAGCTGCCGACTACTGCCGGAAGATCGAGCATGCCGAGTAGTGACCAGGCGGAAGTCACGACAGACAGTCAGTTGAACAAGCGTCTCTGCCCAGAACAGCACGACGACCTCGTCGATCAAGCCGGGCCGATGGTGTACTGCAACGACTGTGGGCACACCTACCGGTATGCTGATCTCCTCAAGCGAGCTGAAACCTGACTCGCAGCGCTATCGGAGCGGATCTCGCTGGACAGCACAGTCGCACTATAGAGAATCAGACACTATCCCGACTATACAGGACAAATCCAACGACGACGATACCGTACCCAGCAAGCGCCGCGAGAAGGCTGACATTCTGAACGACCATCGCTTGCCGCAACGAGAGTAACGGGGCAGTCCGCAAGGATCCGATAGCCCCCAATCCAGCAAGTTGTCCAAGCGTGAGCAAACCGACACCACTAGCTAGAATCCACTCAGCACGCGTCACCGAGCCAGCGCCCGCCGCAGGACGCTGCCACCGAAGGTATGCATAGAAACCGGCGATACCCAGCACCTGGAAGAAGATCACCAGGATGCCGAGTTGCACGAATCCGGGAATCATACCGTCGCTATCCGGCCACTCTTTTATAGTCCCACTGGGCCACCACTTCATTGCTACGGTGGTCCGACGCGTGTTGAGATGCCCCCAAGTAGTCGTCGTAGGTTGACACCGCTATGCCAAGTGTCTAAATACAATCACAGTATCCAGTACGTGACCTCGTCAGTTGCTACAGAGTTGAACACAGCTTAGGGTGCTACAATTAGTCCCGTCCGGGAGTTCTACTTTCACCCCGCTCAGCGGACCATTAAGTGCAAACCGACCGATCGGTCTGGTAGAGGATCCAGTCCTCACGAGCGTCACACGCGCTCGTTCCCCTTCGGGTGATCCAAATGCAACAGAGTCTCGACCGACTCGGACGTTGTCGTGAATGTGGGACCGCGCTGTTCGATGTCCACGTACTGGTCGAATACAAAACCGACGACGGCACGAAGTGCTTCGCCGAGTGTCCCGACTGTGGGACCGTCGTCCATCCCGAATAGAACGGACAACGGTTCACGCTTGTAAGCGCGCCATCTCGGGTCGGTAATAGACGCCTCAAACAGCCACGAGCGATCAACCGCTTGAGTACTAGTCGTCTGAGTCCCTACCAACTGCATTCTGCTACTCCTCTCCCAAGTCCCAGATACGGTTATATAGAAGATCTGCAGTAGTCTCTGGTCATGGACAAACTCCAGTTGATTGCCGTCTCGATTACACGCCACCTCCTTGACGACTATATCGATTCCGTACGAGAGGAATTGGATGCGAAGAGTGCAGAATATGAAGGCCCGATCCCCTTTCCTCCGTTCGAAGTATCGGCTCCCCTCGAAACACTCGCTGAATCGCTGGCAGAGCGCGATCGGGATGACCTCCCTGTGTGGCTATCCGAGTTCGATTTGGCGACTGTCGAAAATACTGCGCTCTCCCCACCAGAGGCAGAACTGGAGATCGAGGGTCCAATTTCAGTATATGGTCGGAAACTTGTTATCTACAACAGCGCACCGATTAGAGCGGCGATGACCGTAGATCGTCCTGACGGGATTATCGCTGATGCGAAAATGGAGACAGTCAATAGCCACGGCAAAGGGCGAAATGTCCCCGCTGGATACGACCCGAATCAGGACAACCAACCAAATCCGGAATAAACAGCCATAGCGCCGCAACTGTGAGAGAGAATACCCCTGTGATGGGATCAGGTCCTGCTGCCCCGATGTGCGAGTGGTGACTTGCCTTCGGGTATGACTATACACTGAGACCCCCTCACGAACGGGGAAGCCGGACGCAATAACGTGAAGACTGATAGAGTCGCTCTCAGAAGGGCCCCTGCAGCGGCTGACGAGAGTGGTGATGGCAGCGAGACACGGCGGTACGAGTGCACGAAATCGGACGAGACTGTATTCTCACGATTCGAAACATTCAACAGACAAACACTACCCAGATTACATGTAGACGTCACCGTCGTTGGAAACCACGGACAATTGCTGCCCTCCCGAACGATGGCGAGTGAACGAGACTCCACAGCGTCGACAGCATCGTCCGAACCCGAAGGACCGACGCAGGCATCACGACCGCTCCCGGTCCCCGTAGAAGAGACAGAGCCTAGCCCGGCCGAGGACACGGCGTCATCCGAACCCCGCAAGTACGTCGAAATCCGGCCGACGGACACGCCGCTCTCACCACGGGCCGTCGGGCAAGCGATGGAGCAACTCTACTCGACACTCGACAGGGCGACGCAGACACGCCTCCGCGACAAGCTCCGAGGCAACACAGCCCGTCCGAGCGTCGAGTGGCTCTTGGTCGCCGACGGCAACGAGGACACGGCCATCCGCTATCTCGTCGGGATCACCGACGAGGAGCGACACGACGAACTCGAACGGATCCTCCGGACGGCACTTCCCAACACCTACGAACTCCAGACGGTCGCGTGGCATCCCAACGAAATCACGAGTCTCGCGTCGACCACGGACCTGACCGATCTCTACACGACGGACACGGAGTACACGCCGGCGACTGAGGCTGATAGGCCGCCCCTCGTCGGCGTCGACTATCACGGCCGCGCCGAACGACCGCCCGACTGGCAGACGCCACTGACGCCGCTCAGCGAACTCACGAACGACAGTTACGCACCCACCGACGACACCCACCGCTTGCCGCTGGCGACACTCGTCGAGACGATGCGCGACGCCGACGCGCCGGTCGTCTACCAGGTGCTCTGTCGACCGTATCGCGACATCTCGCCGGACGTCGAAGAGTACGAACTCGCGCTCGAAACCGGGACGGCATCACTTGGAGGAAAACTCCGGGAAGCACTGTTCCCGCGGCCGGTCGAAGAAGACCGCGCCTACGAGCCACCGGCCAGCGACCGGGAACGGCTCGACGGCCTCGCCGAGCGCGACACCCACCGGACGTTCCAGGTGACCGCTCGCGCCGTCGTCTTTCCCGACGAGACGGGCCGCCCTTCTACCGGCATTGCCGAGGGCCTCGCCTCGGCACTCAGCCCGATCGACGGTCCGTTCCACCGCGTCGAGGGAACGATCGAGACGGACGACGGCGCCGGCAACGGCCCGGGCACGGAGTGCTTCGCGGCGCTGTGCGACCGCGTTCACGACCCCGTTGCCTAAGGGCGCACGTGGAACCGACTCCGCCGTACCTTCACCAGCCCGGGGCTGGTCGTCGCTCCAGACGAACTCCCGGGCTTGTGCCTGCTCGACGGGGGCGCGCTCACCCCGACCGGCCAGCGCGCCGTCGGGATTCGCCACAGCGAACGGACCGGCATCGCACTGCCACCACCGGGCAAACTCCAGCGCTACGAACCACCGGGCATGGCGCTCGTCCGCCCGCTGACGAGCGACCGCCAGCCCGTCGACGACCCGCTGGTGCTTCCACCGGCGAACCAACCCCGCCACCAGGTGATCGTCGGTGACACCGGGTCGGGGAAGTCCGTCCTTACGATCGGCGCGATGCTCTCAAATCTCGACGCCACCGACGGCCCGGATATCCTCTTCGACTACAAGGGCGGGGGCACTGCCCAGGAGTACCTACAGTCACACTACCGAACGCAGGGCGACCTCGACGACGTGCTGTATTTCGACCTCACCAGCGTCCTCCCAGCATTCTCCTTTTTCGACATCGGCCCGCTGCTCGACGCGGGGCTACCCCGCGAAGAAGCCCGCTCTCGAAAGACCGGCCACTACGAGGAAATCCTCCGCGGTGCGATGCCAGCCGGCCAGTACGACGACGCGACTGAATCGCCGCGGGTCATCCGGAATCACCTGCGGGCGCTGTACGACCCCGTCCACGGATCCGATGCCTTCGCCCACTCGAAGCTCTACGACACCCTCCAGCGCACACAGGGTAACGAGACACCGCCGTCCGTGTCCGACCCGACCTTCGAGTCGTACTTCTCGGGGCTCCTCGAACGCGACCGCGAGGTCTTCACGAAGGTGCTGGGCGGGGCCATCTCTCGCGTCGAAACCATCGCGACTGACGCCCGGTTGGCGCCGCTGTTCAATCACGTCCCCGAGGGCGACGACGCCCGCTTCGACTTCACCGAGGTCGTCGACGAGGAGACGGTGGTCATCTTCGACTTCGGCGGGATGGAGACGCGGATCAAGCGGACGCTCACGCTCGTGTTGCTGTCGAACCTCTGGACGGCGCTCAAAGCCCGCGAAGAACGGACACCGAGCGACGCGGACACCCCGCAGGTCAACCTCTACCTCGAAGAGGCGAAAGACGTCGCCGATACCGAGCTGGTAGATACACTGCTCGCCCAGGGCCGAAGCTTCGACCTGTCGGTCACGCTGGGGGTGCAGTTCCTCGAACAACTGGACTCGCCGGACCCGGCGAACAACACGTATCGCGAGGCGCTCAACGAGACCGCGACGTTCGTCGTCGGGAACGTCGCCGTGGACCGCCACCTGCCGGACGTGCTCGCGACGGGAGATATGCCCCCGAGTGAGGTCGAACGCCGTCTCGGCGCGCTGCGCCGGGGTGAGTGGCTCGTCCGTCCCGGTGCGGGCTTCGGTGAACCGTCGGTCCGGCCGTTCCTCGGTGAGTCGCTGCCGGCGCCACCCGGCCACCCCGCGAGCGACGACACGCTCGTCGGCCGGGAGCGACGCGCCTTCGAGGATGCCGTCGAGTCACTGCAGGAACGGACCCGCGAGCAAGCGGGCATCGAAGTCGGCGAACCGAGTACGGTCGACCACGAGTTCGGCTCGGGTGACGACGAGGCCGTGGGCACCGACGGGCTCCCCCGCGTCGACACGCTGCTGCCCTACACGAAGCGGCTGCCCGAGTGCGTCGACTACGATGAGACTGCACATGCGATCCGCTGTGAGGGCTGTGACAACCGTTACAACGCAAGCGCCCAGGGCATGATGCAGGCGATCGACTGCTGTCACTCGATGGCCGCCGTCGACCTGGACGACTTCCCTATCTGCGATCTCAATCTCTCGCTGTCCTCCGAGGAGATCGTCGCGTCGGAGTACTCCCCCAGAGAGCTGTGTTTCATGCAGGCGGTCTACAACGCCCAGCAGAACAACTACGAGCGCCCGGAGTACGACATCGCCCGCGACTCGATGATCCGGATCCAGGAGTACGCCGGCATCGACACCGACGACGTCGAGCAACTGATCGACGACGGGCTGGTCACCAAGGATACCGACCGCCCCTATCGCCTCTACTCACTCACGCCCGACGGTCGGGACGTGATCCAGGAGTCCCACAGCCTCGGCGTCGCGTTTGGCCACGGGAAGGGCGACCTCGACGAGTCCGCCGAGCACGTCCTCGGCGTCGAGGTCAGCGACCGCTGGGCGACTCGCGAGTTCGCCAAGAATCCCGACTCCGACGTGGTGACCATCCGCCCCTACTACAATCTGAAAGAGGGGTCGCTCGACGCCGACGCCTTCTTCGGCGACGACGAGGACGTCGAAGCCGCCGCAGACGACTTCGAGAACCACCGATTGGACCTCGTCGGCCTCGACGAAGACGGCGAGATCGTCCTGACGATCGAGGTCGAACGCATCAACCACGATACCCGCCGGGCGGTGCCCGACGACTACGACAAGATGGCCGCCTGCGATCCCGACGAGGCGATCTGGGTCGTGATGTCACACAAGGACGCCCACGAAGTACTCGCCGCGCTCAACGACCCGCTCGACGGTGAACCACGCGTCGAGAAGACCTACTCGGAGGGGACGCCCGCCCAGTCCATGCAGATCGACGAACCTGGCTTGACGGATATCTACACGGTGGCACAGCTCCGCGACGAGATCATCGACGAGTAGTCTAAGACGAACGTGGAGTGACGTGATGGATGTCCAAAATGACTATGCCGTTTATAGATTTAAAGAGACACGCCATGCCTGCAAGTCCGAACCTCAGCCATCAAATTAGAGAGGAGATCGACGAGGTATACACGTTCCCCATAAATTATGATCACTTGGGATACGACGTTGAGACCTCAACAGTCTTGGTGAACTACAGAGACGACGGGACTGCAACAGTTATCGTTAGCGACCCACCCGGCAGACAGGGATACTACGAGAATTATCCTGATTCCGCTGAAGACGATCCTGTTCGCCAAGCGAAACACGAACTTGCAGACGAGTTAGTAGAACGATCGGAGACGCTGCTTGCCGGATATGACCCACAAAGGAGCTATTGGAGGGCAAATAGTGGAAATAGATCTCTCAGGGACATATATGTTAGAGTGGATGAAGAAGCGGTGGATGAAGTAATACTCAAAATGTGGCAACTACTCGTTGAGTTCAAGCCGAAATACAAGGAGTATCTTCAAGAGCATGAGCCTGAAGAGGTGGTGTCACCGGACTCGTCGCTCAAAGAGAAGGTCGAAGAGATTACTGGTGGCCTGAATCAGCCCTTTACCTCAAATCCGGAATAGGGCCGCAGTGGAACGTCGAACTGTCGACATCTCTGCCTACGAAACGCGACTCACGCCGACCCACTGGAACCGTCCCGCGCGACCGGCCATCACCGACGGAAAATCCGTGACAGTGAGCCTGTAGAGCGTCCCCGGTGACTCGGCGCGACGAACGTTCCTCGAGGTGAGGAATCCATCGTTGACGTCGCGGCCGCAGACTCGCCAGGAACCCTGTCGCTTCGACCACTTCGGTTTCAGTCCGAGTTCGACGACGAGGCGACACAGTTGCCCGGCAAGCCGGTCACTCGCAGTGTAGTAGGTGCCCCGCTCGTTGCCGTCGCCTGCGAGCAGGGTTTCATAGAGGAGTCGCTGTTGGTCCTCACAGAGGCCCCAGACGAGCGGCGGGAGCTGCTTCTCGTGGCTTCCCGTTCCACAGAGCGATTCGAGTAACCGTCCGAAGACTTTCGAGGCGAATGTGAACGAACAGGAATCTCTGTGTCCGACAAATCCCATCCGGTCAAACAGATCCGCTATCGAGGGTGTCATAGAATCCATCTCATACCGTGATGACGGTGCTTCCCGGATTGTCACCTCGTTCGTAGTTGGTGACGGCGACGACGAGTCGAACGCAGAGCGCAAGGAACACCTGCGCTCGGGCGTGGACGCGGCCTCGGGCGCGTAGCGTCCCGAGGCCGCAGTCCTTGACCGCATCGTTCGTTCGCTCGACCTGACTCCGGCGGTTGTACGTCTCGTCTAGGATCGACTGTTTGAGCTGAATCTCGTCACTGTGTTTCTCGATGCGGTCTTCGACTCTGTACTTGATATTGAGCGGATCGTCGGTGTTTCGCGGGTTGTACGGGGCGATTGGCACGACTCCTGCGGTCAGCAGGAGGTCGTGCCAGTCGAGCGTGTCGTAGGCGCTGTCACCGAGCATCCAGATCGGCTGGGCGACGGCGAGCGCGTCACGGGTGACGCGCATCGCCGTCTCTTCTGCGGCTTGTTTGCTCTCGGTGAACTCGGCTGCAATCGGGATCTTTGCGCCGGTTGAGACGATCGTACAGCCGTAGCCGTAATAGTACTCCTCAGCGGTTGGGTCGTAGTTCTTCGACGCATCTGGGTCGGATGGCATCGCTCGCACGTCCGTCGAATCGATTCGGTAGGTCATGTCGAGCAGGCCGCGGGCGGCGGCCTGCTCGACGAGGTGGTCGAAGACTTCGTCGACGACGTGTTCGAGGTCGGTGAGGAAGCGATCGACCGCGTCTCTTGAGGGCGGTCGATCGAAGCCACAGCTGAGCCAGACGACCGTGTTCTGGAGTTCTCGTGTGACCGGGCGAATGCCGTAGATGTCCTTGTAGTAGCAGTGGAGGAACGCTCGGAAGAGTTCTGGTGGGTGGTGGTCTCGTGTTCGCCCCCGGCGAGCGGGGGCGAACACGTCGAACTCGCTGAAAAAGTCGAACTCAAGATGCTCGAACAACGCGAGCGTCTCGGTAGCCACTACATTGAAGAACTCGTCGATAGAACCCTCTTCTTGCAGGGTGCTGGCGCTCGTAGACACAGTTCCAACACCCTGCGTCCTCGTGTGTGAGGCTTTCTATGACACCCTCTGAACAGCCAGTCGTCGCCCGGACGCCAGCCGTCTTCGACTCCTCGCGGGTACCCGTACGCGAACGCGACGGCAATGGTCGCCAGAACGAGGGCCGGAACGAACGACGAACTGAAGGCCTGCGGCCCCGCCCAGCCGAAAACGGTCGCGGCGACGGCCGCCCGGCCGCGGACCCGACTGCCGCTGTCACCGAACACGAGGTACGTGCGCGTCGACACCTCGTCGCCGGTCCAGACGACGCGATCACCCCGGACCGCCGCGCCCGGAACGTCGACGAGCGGCACCGTTCCATTGGGACCGTGGACGACGAGACGGTCGGTTCCGATCCGGAGCGGCGCTCGGTCGATCTCGTCCGACCGCGCCTCGCCGTCCTCTCGGAAGAATCGGTCTGCGACCAGCACGCTGAAGCGTCGCTCCGTCATCGGTTCGACCCGGTACGTGACGACGACCTCGTCGCCGTCGACCCGGGCGTCCAGATCCAGCCGCTCGAACGCCGCCCCGGAACGGTCGCTGTCGCGTTCGATCGCTCGCAGTCGCTCGACGACTCGCTCGGCGGTCGTTCCGTTGATCCCGTCGCGGTTGCCGAGCGTCATCCGGGCGACGAACCGCGCGTCGCCGCTCTCGCGCAGGTGAACGTGCGTCGCGCTCTCCTCGACTTCGGTCGCGCCGGGCCCGTCGGTGACGTCCTCGACGGCGTCGACGCAGCCGTGACAGATGACTTCCTGCGTAGACATCGGTCCGCTGCACCCCGCCAGCAGCGCGAGACCGGCGACGAGCAGCAAGGCGGCAGCGAGCCTCCGACGGGACGACATACGGGCCGACTGGTTCGCCGTTCAACAAGAGTCTTGCCCCGATCGCGGCTCGCGGCGCGCCCGCCGGCAGCTTACTCCCGCAGGAGCGCGTCGCCGTGGCGTTCGCGGAGCCGACGCAGTCGCTCGCGCTGGTCGGCCACTCGCGGCGGGAGTTCGTCGTAGACGTCCTCGAAGAGGTCGTCGACCGCGGGCGCGGTCCGGGATTCGGCCTCCTCGATTGCATCGGTGACGCGTTCGTCGACCCGCGCGCCGACGGTCTCGATGGCCTCCTCGTCCAGCCGACCGGTGTCGAGGAGGAACGTCTCCAGGCGGTCGATCGGGTCGCGCTGGCGCCAGTAGGCGACCTCGTCGTCGTCGCGGTAGACGTCAGGGTCGTCGGCGGTCGTGTGGGCACCGTAGCGGTACTCGACGGACTCGATCAGCGTCGGGCGGAGGTCCTCCGGGTCGGGGTCGAGCGCCTTCTCGCGGGCGTACCTGACGACCGAGTAGACCGCGAGGGGGTCCATCCCGTCGACGCGGACGCCCTCGAACCCGTAGGCGCGGGCCTTCTGGGCGAGCGTCGCGCTGGCCGTCTGGCGGTGTCGCGGCACGGAGATGGCCCACTGGTTGTTGTGACAGCAGAAGACGGCGGGCGCGTCGAAGACGCCCGCGAAGTTCATCGCCTCGTGGAAGTCGCCCTCGCTCGTAGCGCCGTCACCGAAGTGAGAGAGGGCGACCGACTCGTCGCCGCGGTGGCGGGCGGCCATCGCCGCGCCGGTCGCGTGGGGGAGTTGCGTCGCGATCGGGATGGCCTCGGGCGCAATCGTCGGTCCGCCCGCCGAACCGCACGGCAACCGGTCGCCCATGAGCCCGCGCAGGACCTCCGCGAGGTCGAAGCCGGCGACCAGGCGGACCGCGTGCTCGCGGTAGGTGGGGAACACCCAGTCGTCGTCGGCGAGCGCGAGCGTGCTGGCGACCTGGCCGGCCTCCTGGCCGCTCATCGGCGCGTAGGTGGCGAGCCGGCCCTGCCGCTGCCAGCTCACCGCTCGCTCGTCGAAGCACCGGGCCGTCCGCATCGCCTCGTACATCGCCACCAGCGCGTCGTCCGAGAGGTCGGGCACCGTCGCGTCCGGGAGGAGTTTGCCCTCCTCGTCGAGGACGCGGACTTCGCCGGTCTCCTCCGCGTAGTCGTTCGTCCGTACCAGATCGGTGTCTCGTATCGTGCTCATGGTGGGTGCGTTCGGATACCGCAGTCGCGAGTCGCTGGCGCGCCGCGGGCGTCCCCGCGACGCAACGCGGTCTGTCGAGGGTCGATGCGTTTGGGTCGGGGTCGGGGCGCCGTCGAGGCGGGCCCCGGAACGGCGGCGATCAGCCTGTCGGGCGTCGAACGGCGAGAGAATCCGCCAGTCGTGTGCGGAACCGGGAGCCTACCGTATCGGACCACTCGGAGGTCGGGGCAGACGCCGTCCGCGCAGCACTGGCGGAAGACATACGTGAACCGAAGCGCCATTTACACTTAATAATTGTGTGGGATTCCGCACCACACCGCACGAACGTCCGCATTTTCGGCCACCAACGGCGGGTGAGCGGGCCGCGAGCGCGACTGCTGGAGTCGCGAGAGGGGCGACGATAGCGACGGCCGGTAGCCAGAGACTGCCTCAGCGAGTGCTCGCCCAGAGCGCGGCGGAGAAGCGGATCGGGTGTCAGCGAGTCGCCGTCCAGAGGGCGACGTAGAAGAGGAGGGCACCGACGTAGGAGGCGGCGAGTCCCCAGAAGAGCACCATCCATGCTCCGCCGCTCCCGTGTGCGCCGACGGCGACCGCGCGTCCGAAGGCGACGACCCACGCGCTCACGAGCGACGCACCGACGGCGACCCACCGCAGTCTCGTCCTGTCCCGGTCGACGACGCCGAACCCGAGAGCGGCGAACGCGACCAGCGGGACCAGTCCCAGGGGGTAGGCCACCGTCTCGGCGTACGACCCGCGATGGTCCGCGGCCAGGGCAAGCGTCAACAGCATCGCGACCCCGGCCGTCGCCCCGGCGACGCGAGTGCGGTGACGGGCTCGCGGCGTCGCGAAGACGTCGGGGAGGACCCGCTTTACCGTCGTCGCCGTGTCCTCGTAGAACATCTTCGGGTACTCGCCGGTCACGTCGACGTCCTCGGGACGAGCGTCCGCCGGGGCCGCTCCGGCGTCGGTCGACGCCCCTGTCGCGTCCCCGGAGGACGTGAACGACTCCCACGAGACGTAGGCGACACCGACGACCAGCGCAGCGAGAAGGACGAGACTCGGGAGAGCGTACCCGAGGAAAGCTAGCGCGGTCCACGTGACCACGGTCCCGACCGGGACGAGGACGAGCATCTGGAATCGCCTGTCCGACAGCGGCGACCAGTCGTCCGACGGGTCGACTCGCCCGGTGTACCTGAGACAGCCCGCGAGTACGACGACGAGCGGAGCCCAGGCGGCGGCCGTCCCCAAAGCCGCGATCGGGCTCGCCCACGTCAGGACGTCGACCGTCGTCGCGACGGTCGCGACCGCGTCGGGCGTCCCCGGGGCCCCGAACAGCAGGTACGTCCGCGTCGAGATCCGGTCGGATTCCCAGACGAGGCGGTCGCCGTGCATCGTCGCCCCCGGCGGTTCGGCGAGGGGTTCGGTCCCGTCGGGGCCGTGGACGACGAGCCGGTCCGTCTCGATCCGGGCCGGGTCGTCGGGGTCGCTCGCCTCCAGACGGCCCTCGCCTTTCTGTCGGTAGAAGCGGTCGAACAACACCGTGCCGCCGATCCGTCGGGCGTCCATCTCGGCGACGCGGTAGGTGACGACGAGGTCCTCGCCGTCCATCGCGACGCGGAGGTCTCGGCGGTCGAACGCCGGCCGCTCGTCGCGATCTTCGTCCCTCGTCGGAGCCCCCTCGGTGAGCTTCGCCCGGACCAGATCGAGGAGCGTGCCGTTCGCACGGAACTCGTCGACTCCGGCCCCGTCGAGCGTCACCTCGGCCTCGACCCGCGCCCCGCCGCTCTCGCGGAGGTACAGGTGCGTCGTGCTCTCGGAGACGGCGACCGAACGATTCGTCTCCTCGGTGACGGCGGACACGCCGTCGACGCAGTCTTCGCAGACGACCTCCACCGGCGGGGGCGCGGAACACCCAGAGAGGAGCGCGAGGCCGAGCACCGCGACCAGCGCGACTCGCCTGCGACCGAGGGCGATCATGCCCCCTCTGTGTCGACTCGGAGTAAATAACTTTCCCCTGTCACGTGTCCCGGACCGTCACCGGTGCGGCCGTCGGTAGTCCGTGCGTTCCCCGGGTCGCCGCGAAAGTCGGTGTGAGACGGACAACCGGGGCTTCGTCAGGTTCAAGAACGCGCTCGGCGACCTCCTGGTAATGAGCGGCGAGCAAGAACTCGGGATAACCGAGAGCAAGGAGCATTCGACGGGCGAGTGGTACGCCGAAGTCGTACAGAAGGCGGAGATGGCCGACTACGCCCCCATGGGCGGATTCATCGTCACGCGCCCGCGCGGGTACGCCGTCTGGGAGCGCATCCAGGACCACCTCGACGGCTGGTTCAAGGACACGGGCGTCCAGAACGCCTACTTCCCCCTCTTCATCCCGGAGAGCTACCTCGAACGGGAGAAGGACATCGTCGAGGGGTTCGACCCCGAGGTCGCGTGGGTGACCCACGGCGGCTACGACGAACTCGAAGAGCGCCTCGCCGTCCGTCCCACCAGCGAGTCGATCATCACCCCCTTCATCGCCGACTGGGTGCGCAGCCACCGCGACCTGCCCATGCGGCTCAACCAGTGGTGCTCCGTCGTGCGCTGGGAGGCCACCGAGACCAAGCCGTTCTTCCGCACCAAGGAGTTCCTCTGGCAGGAGGGTCACACCGCCCACGCCGACGAGGACGGCGCCTGGGACGAGACGATGACCCGCCTCGAACAGTACGAGAAGCTCTACGAGGACGTGCTCGCGATGCCCGTCCTGAAGGGCCGCAAGCCCGAACACGACAAGTTCCCCGGCGCCCACACGACCACCACGGTCGAGGCGCTGATGCCCGACGGCAAGTCCGTCCAGGGCGGGACCTCCCACTACCTCGGTACCTCCTTCGCGAAGGCGTTCGACATCACCTACAGCGACGAGAACGAGGACGAACAGCTCGCCCACACCACCTCGTGGGGGCTCTCCTGGCGCTCGATGGGCGCGCTCATCATGACCCACTCCGACGACCAGGGCCTCGTGCTCCCTCCCGCGCTCGCCCCCGAGCAGGTCGTCATCGTCCCCATCTGGCAGGAGGACAACAAGGACGACGTCGTCGAGTACGCCGCCGACGTGGCCGCGGAACTCGACGAAGCGGGCGTCCGCGTCCACCTCGACGACCGCGACAACCGCAACCCCGGCTTCAAGTACAACGAGTGGGAGCTCAAGGGCGTCCCGCTCCGCATCGAGGTCGGCCCCAACGAGGTCGACGACGAGGAGATCACCCTCGTCCACCGCCCCGACGGCGAGAACGTCGTCGAGAGCCGCGACCAGCTCGTCGACACCGTCGAGGACCACCTCGACACCGTCTTCGCGAAACTCTACGCCAGCGCCGAGGAGACGCTGGAGGGCGAGATCCGCGAGGCCGACTCCCGCGAGGAGATCCTCGGCACCATCGGCCAGCACGGCGGCTACGTCAAGTCCGGCTGGTGCGGCGACGAGGACTGCGAAGAACCCATCAAGGAGGCCATCGCCGCCGAGATCGCGATGGTCCCCCTGGACCGCGACGAGGAGCCCGTCCACGACGAGTGCGCCATCTGCGGCGAGGCGGCCGAGGAGACGGCGTACTGGGCGAAGACGTACTGACGCCGACTGCCCCTTTTAGAGACGCCGGCCGTTTCGCCGACGCCCGGAGTCAGTTACCGCTCGCTTTCGACTTGCCGCTCTCGTAAACGGGGGCGAGCGCGGCGTAGACGGGATAGGGGACGTTCCGTGCGAGCGCCTGCAGGACGTCGTGGTGCGCCGGCGGGTTCGAGTCGGCGGCTAGCGAGTCGATGTCCGCCGTCGATAGCCAGCGGAAGAACGCCGTCGCGCCCTGGACGGGGAACGCCCGGTCGAGGTCGATGTGGTCCTGCACGTCTCGCCACATGAATCGCTCGTCCGCTCCCATGGTGAACGCCCCGCGCTCGAACCCGTTTCGGATCTCGTCGAACGTCTCCGGGGACGTCTCGTACCCGAAATCGTTCGGGTCGAGGCCCGCCAGGAGCAGTCCGCACATCGTCCGGTAGCACTTTTCGCACTCGTTGCAGTTCGCTCCGGCCTCCGACTCCGTGCACGTCCGGAGCGTGAGGTCCACGCCCTCCGAACGGACGTAGTCCGCGATGAGGTCGATCTTCTCCTGTCGGCTCAACTCGTAGCCGTCGTGGTGACACTCGGTGTGACCCCAGCGGACCCTGTTGTCGATCTCCGGGTGTGACCCCCACGGCTCTCCGAACTCCTCCGTGTGGGTCGCCGCCATGTGGACGGTTCCCAGGCCGGGTTTGTAGGCGAGCGGCGCCGTCAGGCCGAGGAGTCCCAGCCCGTGACCGACGGAACTGTACCACGCGCCGTCGACGTACCGCTGGTAGTGCGCCTGTAGCATCCGCGTGTCCAGGAACGACAGCATGTTCGACCGGACGTATCGGTCTTCGACCCCGTGCTCGTCGGCGAACCGAGCGATCTGCCCACGCACGTTCTCCCAGCGCTCGTCCTGATCGTCGCCGATGACCCAGCCCTGGACGCTGACGAGCGTCGGATCCGCGTCCCGCGTGCGGACGTAACTCGCCACCGAGTCCACCCCGCCGCTGAACAGCAGTCCCTCGCCCTCGAACGACGCCGGATCGCGGTCTCGGCGCGTATCGACGACTTCCTCGGCGCGGATCTCTCCGCCCTCCATGAACGACGGGTACATCTCGACCAACGCGTCCCGGACTTCCTCGAGGGCGCGCAGAAATCGCGCGTCCACGACCGGCACCGAGACATCGGTACCGTTCGCCCACGCCACCGGACAGACCTGCGCGAGCACCGGGATCACCGAGATGGCCGGTGGCACGTCGGAGACGTCGACGTCGTACTCGACGCGGAAGCGCTCTCCGGTGAAGAACCGGCGGAGCCCATCGGGCGGTCTCACGTCGCACTCGATCACCGAAGTCTCTGTCGCCGGGGGAGCGATCTCGTGCGTCATGCTACGTCTCGTCGGAGTCGGTCGGAATGCCATCGCTGGTCGGCTCTCTCTGACAGTACAACCATGTCGTGATCGCAAGATGGCGCAGGGCCGTGATAGTTGTTAACGGGTTACTGGAATCGACGAACGATAGGGGAGGGAATACACGCAGACAACGGCAGTCTACGCCCCGATCACCGGACCTTAATCCGGCCCCTGACCGGGTTTCGGTGACGACCGAGGGCCCCGCGCGCTCGATCACCTTGGGACCGCGGCCCACCAGCCGGTAGAGACGTCATGGGCCTCTCCGCGGGAGGTCAGGCCGTCACCGTTCGCGTCCCTCGTCGGACGGCGTTCACCGCCGCCCCGAGTAGCACGATGATACTCGCGAAGTACAGCCACGTGACGAACAGCAGCACGGCGCCGATCGCACCGTAGGCGGCGTACTGGCTGGCCCCGGACGCGTAGATCCGGAACCCGACCTGGAGCAGGACCCAGCCGACCGCGGCCACCACCGCCCCGGGGAGCACCTCTTCGACCGACACGTCGACCGGCGGGAGCACGTAGTATATCGGCAGGAACGCCAGCGCGAGGACGGCGATCAGCAGCACCGTCCCGAGCACGTTGACGAACGGGACGTTCAGCGACAGCACCGAGAGCGCCACTCCGACGGCGATGACGAACCCGACGGCGAGAGCGATCCCGAAGACGACGACGAGCGCGTCCCGCACCTGTTCGAGCAGGGACGCCTCGACCTCGTCGGTGTACACCTCGTCGAACGCCTGGTCGAGGCCGCGGAAGAGCTTCAGCGCGCTCCACGTCAGCGTGACCAGGCCGACCACGGACGCGATCCCGCGTCCGGTAGAGGCGGTCAACGCCTGCGATACGGCGTCCGCCCCCGACGAGGAGAGCTGCTGGCTGAGCATGCTCGTCACCCGTTCGGCCAGCGCCTGCCCGCCCACGGCCGTGGCGATCACGATGGCGAGTAACACCAGCGGGATTATCGACACGAACCCGTAGTAGGCGATCCCGGCCGCCAGGAACGTGAGATTTCTGTCACGCGCGAGCTCGACGACGGATCGAACTGTCGACATGCACGCAGTAACGGACCTGATCGGTTGAATCCACGGCTGGCGCAGTAAAGCGTCTCTATATCCGGCAGGCCGGGAATCAGCGCGGCGAACGCGTCGGTCGATTGTCTTTTCACAGTTCGATGCGAACGCGTCGATCCACCGTTTTCCCGTATTCGAGATAATCTTACAATATCAACCGTGATATCGAATAGAAGAGCTTATTTCGGTAACCAAGTGACGAGTACACTGATGGCAGAACTCTCCCGTCGTTCGGCAGTGCGCATCGGATTCGCCGCGGGTATCGTCCTCGGACTCGTCTTCCTCGGTGTGAGTTTTGCCACGGCTAGCGAAGCGACCACGTCCACTGCTCAAGATCAGAGCCGACTGTCGGCGAGCGAGCGCCACAGCATCGCCCCGCCGACCGAGAACGTCACCGTGGTCGCGGGCCAGGGATTCGGGGATCAACCGGGCGACGCCATCACGGCGTTCCGGCCCGACGGCAGACTCCTGCGCTACAACGACACCTACGACGAGTACCACGACGTCGACCCGGTCGAAGGCACCAGTCACACGGTGCTGTACGTCGCGGCGAACCACGTCGACGCCGACACCTGCGGCGCGACCGTGAAGTGTACGGTCAGCGTCATCGAAACGATGAACCTCTCGACGGGGGAGACCGACCGCCTGCACCGCTCGGTCGCGCCGCGGCGTGTCGGGGACAACACCCACGACGTCGACCGCATCGACGAGCACAGACTCCTCGTCGCCGACATCGCCTACGACCGAGTGTTCGTCCTCAACACGACGACGAAGGAGATAGAGTGGGAGTGGGAGGCCCAGACCGACTTCCCGCTCAGCGGCGGCGGCCCGTATCCCAACGACTGGACGCACGTCAACGACATCGAGGTCCTGCCCGACGGCCGATTCATGGTGAGCCTCCGCAACCAGGACCAGGTCGTCTTCCTGAAGCAGGGGACCGGGCTACTGGAGAACCAGACGCTCGGCGCCGAGGACGACCACGACGTGCTCTACGAGCAACACAACCCCGACTTCATCCCCGCCGAGCGCGGCGGCCCCGCGGTCCTCGTCGCCGACAGCGAGAACGATCGAGTCGTCGAGTACCAGCGCGAGGGCGGCAACTGGACGCGGACGTGGAAGTGGAGCGACGGGACAGTGGACTGGCCGCGAGACGCCGACAGGCTACCGAACGGGAACACGCTCATCGTCGATTCGAACGGGGGGCGCGTCCTCGAAGTCAACGAGTCCGGAGACGTCGTCTGGCAGATCGACTCGAAGTCGGTGTACGACGCGGAGCGCCTCGGAACCGGCGACGAGAGCACCGGCGGCGAGAGCGCGAAGTCCCTAGGCCTCCAGTCGGTGTCCGTCTCCCGGTCCGAGTCGAAGACTCTCTCACAGACCGTCAGGAGCGTCCTCCCCCAGGAGATCACCGGTGCTGTCGGGTTCGTCAAACCGATCTGGATGTCCTTCTTCGACGTCGTCGTCTCCGTCGGGATACTCGGACTCGCCTTATCCTGGGCGGGCATGGAACTGTGGAGCCGAAGGCACGTGGTGGCGATTCGCTCCCCGATAACGATCCGCGGGAACCGATAGCCAGGCGCCAGCGTCCGTTTCGCCTGATCTCGAAGTAGCTGTTTTCGCTGCCGACACGGACGGAACGATTCAGTCCGCAGTCTCAGCGGGAGCGGGCTCCGGACGACATCGCGCCGCTCGCCGATCGACGCGAGCGTGATTCAATCGACAGCCGGCTTAGTCGCCGCTCCCCGTCGAGCGGACCGCCCGAGCGGCGAGCGCGCAGACGGCGAATGCCGCCGCGACCGCACCGAACCCGAAGCCGGGGCCGCGAGAACTCGTCGGCTCGGGTTCGGCGTCGGCGGCCGCGTCCCAGGAGTCGCCGACGACCAGCGTGCCCGCCTCGGCGCCGTCGACGGTCACCTCCCCGGCGACCGCCGGGAACTCGACGGAGACGTTCGTCCGGGCGTCCGGCGGGACCTGGACCGTCTCGTTCGCGACGGGCTTCCCGTCGACCGCGACCGACAGGGTGTGGACCGCCGCCCGGTCACCGCGATTGACCAGCGTGGCCTCGACCGAGGCGTTGTAGCCGGTCCGCACCCAGTCGGCGAGTCCGCTCGCGTCGACCACGTCGACGCGCTCGGATCTCGGTGCGTGCTCGCCGCTCGGGGGCGCTATCGCCGTCTGATTCCGGGCCGTCGGCGAGTCCGTAGTCGTCTCGGACTCGACGACCGTCACCGGCGGCAGTTCCGTGTCCTCGACGGTGAGTTCGTGGTCACCGAGGTCGTCGAACGACCGCTCGAACGTGATCACGTCGGACTCGCCCGCGTCGAGTCTGAGCCCCTTCGTCGCCACGGGTTCGCCGTCGACGCGGAGCGCCACGATCTCCCTGTCGCTCTGGTCTCCCCGGTTCGTCAGCCGCACTTCGACGACCACGGACTCGCCGACGGCCACGGTCCGCTCGGCGATCCTCGTCTGGACGACCTCGAAGGTCGACTCCGCCGCCGTCTCGGCCTGTGTCGGCGTAACTGTCGCACCCTCCGTGGAGGCACCGACCCGCTGCGTCGCGGTCGGCGTCGCCGTCGGGGTGTCCGTGGGAGTTTCCGTCACCGCCGGCGTCGACCTGGGATCCGGCGTCGCTGTCGGCGTGGGCGAATCGGTCGCCGTCGGTTCAGGCGTCGCCGTCGGCTCAGGCGTCTCTGTCGACGTAGGTGACGGTGTCGCCGTCGGCGTCCGCGTCGCCGTCGGTGTTCCCGTGGACGTGACCGTCGCAGTCGGTGCGGTCGTTCGCGTCGCAGTCGGTGCGGCCGTCGCGGTCGTCGGTTCTGTCGTCGCGGTCGGCGTGGCCGTCGGCGTTGCGGTCGGAGACGGAGAAGGAACCTCCGTCTGGATCTCCGTTGGGACGGCAGTTATCGTGGCGGTCGGCGTCGATACGGGGTGTCCGGTTGTCGTGGCTTCGTTCCCGCTGTCCCCCCAGTCCCACCACTCGCCGTCTTCGTCGTCTTCGTCGCCCTCGTCGTCTTTCCCGTCCGCTTCGCCGTCCCCGTCGTCTTTCTCGTCCTCATCTTCGTCGCCCTCGTCGTCGTTCTCCCCCTCGTCTTTCTCGTCCTCATCTTCGTCGCCCTCGTCGTCGTTCTCCCCCTCGTCTTTCTCGTCCTCGTCGTCTTTCTCGTCCGCTTCGTCCTCGTCCTCTTTCTCGTCCGCTTCGTCCTCGTCCTCTTGGTCTCCGCCGTCACCGTCGTCCGCGTCCGTGTCGACCGTGTACGCGGGCCCGTCCGCGGGCGGGGAGACCCCGCCGGAGACGGTCAGTCCGTCGCTCAGTCCGGCGGCCGGACCCGTGCCGGTCGCGGCCGCTGCTCCGCCGAGCGTGACGACGCCGAGGAGGACGACTATCGCGAGCCGCGGCGAGGCGACGCGTTCCATAGTGGGAAGCCGCGCGAGTCACCAATTGTTAATCGCCCGTGAGTCCGAGTAACGTCCTCCTGCGGACGGGGGTCCCCAACCAGAACGTGCGCTTTGACTCGTCGCCCCGTCGAGCGCGGCGACTGGCCCGGTCGGCTGATGGCTCCCGAATCGCGCGTCCGGACCCACTCCGATATCGGCTCCGCGGCGCCCGTAAGCACTCTATTCGGCCGGTCGCGTGAGACGCCGGGCGACCCGCCGACCGGCCGCGACGCGACCGTCGCCGCCGTCGACGGCCGCGGGCCTACAGGTCAGCTCCCCTGAACCGGTGATAGCCGACCGCAACCGGGACGAGCGACCAGGCGACCAGCAGGGCGATGGCCGCCCACCAGTCCACGTAGAGGGGGAACCCCTCGCCGACGTACCGGGCCGCGCGCGGGACGTCGAATCCGGCGCGGACGAGCCGATAGTACGACTCGCTCGGTCCGGCCAATCGCAACAGCAGGGCCCAGTCGGGGATGTCGGCCAGCACCCTGGCGTCGAACCGGTGGAGGATCAGCAGCGTCAGCGAGTTGACGCCGCTCCAGAACGTCACCACGAACAGGTAGCCGCCGAACGCGCCCAGCGTGATCCACCTGTCGACCGTCGTCGCCGTGGAGAGCCCGACGGCGAGGCCGACGAACGCCACCCCGTAGAGCGCGCTCACGAAGAGGAACCACGGGTACATCGCGGCGCCGTCGGTGCCGTAGCGGACGGCGCCGATACCGCCCGCGACCGCCAGGGCGAGCAGCGTCGGCGCCAGCAGGACGACCGCGCGACCCACGAACGTCCCGACGACCACGTCCCGGCGCGAGTGCGGGAACGACAGCGAGAGGAACAGGCTCCCGCTGGTTCGCTCGTGTACGACGGACTTGTACCCGAGGAGGATCGCGACCACCGGGAGGACGACCGCGACCACCCCGGCGAGGCCGTTGAGGAACGACGGGAACGTCGACTCGCCCAGGAACTCGTGACCGTACGCGTACCCCCACGAGACGGCGGCTAGCAGGCCGAACAGCAGCCAGATCGCCTTCGACCGACCGGCGTCGCGGACGTCCTTGCCCGCGATGACGCGCCAGCTCACGCCAGATCCCTCCCGGCGAAGCGGGCGTACGCGAGTCCCAGCGGCCCGACGACCCAGAGGACCAACAGGCCGAGCGCGAGCCACTCGGAGAGGTACCAAGCGTCGCCGACCGAGCGAGCCGGGTCGACGAACCCGGCGGTCACCCGGCCGAAGACGTGACCGGGTTCCAGTTCGATCAGGAACCGGACGGGCCACGGGAGGCCGTCGTCGGCGAGGCCGGCCGCGCTCAGCCCGAGCGTGAGCGCCCGTTCGACCGCGTCCCAGACGACCACGAACAGGAAGACGAGTCCGAACCCGAGCACGAGCGCGCGCCGGCTGGTGGCGACCGCGAGCGAGACGGCGATCCCAAGCCCGCTCCAGACAGCGCCGAACGCGACCGTCAGGGCGACGTAGAGGAGGAACGGAACGAGTTCGAGGTCGCCGAAGGGATAGACGACGAGCGCGCCGGCCGCGACCAGCGCGCCGACGACCGCCGCGGTCAACAGCCCGGTCCGGCTGGCGTAGGTCCCCGCGACCACGTCGCGGCGGCTGTGAGGCAGCGAGAGCGTCAGCCGGATCGCCCCCGACTCCCGATCGCTCACGACGGCGTTGTAGCCGAGGAGGATGCCGACGAACGGGACCAGCGTCGTCACGAGCCCGTGGACGAACCCAGAGAAGCGAGCCGTCGTGTACGGCTCTCGCCCGATCATGGGATAGACGTACCCCGCCAGGACGACGGCGGTGACGAGCATGCCGAGCAGGAGTTTGACCGAGCGGGCCTCGACTGTCACGTCCGCGTCCCGCCCGGCGACGACCCGCCAGCTCATCGAGCGCTCGTCCCCGTGTACTCGATGAACATGTCCTCGAGCGAGGCCTCCTCGGTGCGGAAGTTCACCACGTCGACGCCGGCGCCGTGGAGGGCGACGAGGATGTCCATCTTCGCGTCGTTCGTGCAGGTGACCTCGACGGTGTCGTCGTCGCGCGCGACGGCCGTCTCGACCCCCTCGACCCCGCGGATCGTCGTCAGCGTCCCCTCGTCGAGCGGGTCGAGGGCGAGGACGAGTTTCGTTCCGCCGCCGAGCGACTCGCGGAGCCCCTCGATCGTGTCGACGGCGACGAGTTCGCCGTCCTGGAGGATGCCCACCCGGTCGCAGACCGCCTCGACCTGTTCGAGGATGTGCGAGGAGAAGAAGATGGTCGCGCCGCGTTCGTTCTCCTCGCGGAGGATCTCGCGCATCTCGGCGGCCCCGTTCGGGTCGAGCCCGGTGCTCGGCTCGTCGAGCACGAGCAGATCGGGTTCGCCGACGAGCGCCATCCCGAGCACGAGCCGCTGGGCCATCCCCTTGGAGTAGTCGCTGGCCTGCCGGTCGGCGTCCTCGCGGATGCCGACCCTGTCGAGGATGTCGAGCGGGTCGGCGTCGGCCTCCTTCGAGCGGATGGCGTACTCGACGTGCTGGCGGCCGGTGAGCCGGTCGAACACCGAGTACCCCTCGGGGAGGACGCCGATACGCTCGCGGGCCTCGACGCCGCCGCGCTGGCAGTCGTGACCGAACAGTTCGATCGACCCCTCGGTCGGCTTCACGAAGTCGAGCAGGAGGTTGATGAACGTCGACTTCCCGGCGCCGTTCGGCCCGAGAAAGCCGAACGTCTCCCCCTCCCGAACGGTGAGATCGACCCGGTCCAGCGCGGTCTCCGTCCCGTAGCGCTTCGATACCTCGGTCGCCTCGATAGCTTCCATGTACACCTACTGTGGTAGCGGGGTAATAAGGCCCGGAGCCGAGTTTCAGACCCAGCAACTGTGGGCACCGGCCGGTGAACCCAGCCGTCGATCGGCCCAGGCGCCGCAGTCGACCCGTGCTACGACCGGCGTTCGACGAACGCCGCGAACGCGTCGGCGTCCACGTCACACCGGACGGCGGGCTTGAACCCGCCCAGGTGCGCGCCGCGTTCGCTCCCCGACCGGGGTTCCAGAACCTCCGCGACCGCCTCGTCCATGTAGTAGTTCGGCCCCGTCCGGCGGTCGCTCAGCCGGATCGCCCGGTCGAGCAGGCCGCCGGGTTCGCGCCCGGGGACGATCACCACCGGGCGCGGTCGCTCGGTGAAGTCGGCGTCGTGGCGGTAGAGGTCGCCGTGCTCGGCGAATCGCTTGGCGTGGGCGTTCTCGGGGTGGTCGTCCAGCAGTGCCGCTTTCTCCCCCGGGTCCATCTCGGGCTCGACGACGACCGGCGACTCGGCGACGGTGAAGTACCCGAAGAGATACCGGTGTTTGTAGTCCGTCTCCGGGCCGGGGAAGCCGCCGTAGAAGGCAACCGCGTCGCCCGGGTCGAGGTCGCGGAGCTTGGCGACGTAGCCGGGCCGGTGCTCGCCGTAGGTGAGCGCCTCGAAGTTCGGGTCGCGGTGGACCGGCCGGTCGCGGATCGCCTCCGGGTCGGTGAGCCAATCGCCGTCGCTGGCCGGTCTGACGCCGTCGAGCAGGTCCGCGAGCGAGCCGTCCCGGTGCCGACAGTCGAGCGTCCCGTAGGTTGCCGTCTCGCTCGTCGCGCCCTTCTCCGGGATCGGGACGTACTCGAACCGACCCGCCGGATCGACCGCCGGAACGGGCCTGACGTTGCCGGTGTCGGCACCGACGCCGCAGAGGACGACAGTCACCGCTGTCCGCTCACTCCCGCAGCGCGTCCTCGCGCTCGGTTGCTTCCAGCGTCTCCTCCTCGACGCTCGTGGCGACGACGGCCGGCTTGTACGCGCCGCCGTCGATGAGGTCGTGGTCCGAGACCGACGACTCGACGAAGCGGGTGAACGCGCGGCGCTCCGGCGGGAGTTCGCCGTAGAGGACCTCCTCCTCGACGAGGTCGTAGACCGGAATCCGGGGCGTCAGGAGCGTGTTCTCGCCGACGACGGAGTTCTCGCCCACGACGAACCCCGAGGTGACGCGACAGCCCGCGCCCAGGGAGACGCCGTCCTCGACGATGACCGGCGCGTCCTCGACCGGTTCGAGCACGCCGCCGATGAGCGTGTTGGCGCCCAGTTTCACGTTATCGCCGATCTGTGCGCAGGAGCCGACCGTGTCGCAGGAGTCGACGAGCGTGCCGTCCCCGACGTGTGCGCCGATGTTGACGAACGCCGGCGACATGAGGATGGCGTCGCTGCCGACGTAGGCGCCCCGGCGGATGACCGTGCCGTCGGGCGTGTTTCGGGTGCCGCGCTCGGCCAGGTCCTCGGTCTCGCGCAGCGGGAGCACGTCGTGGTAGGTCACGTCGCCGTACTCGCGGGCTTCCGTCTCGCGCAGGCCGAAGTTCAGGAGGATGCCCTGCTTGACCCACTCGTTGGCCTCCCACTCGCCGCCGGACTTCTCGGCGGCGCGGACCTCGCCGGCTTCGAGCGCGGCGAGGAACTCCTCCAGCACCGCGAGGTGGTCGTCGGTCGCGTCGGCGGCGGTCAGGCCGTCCTGTTTCTTCGCCCAGAGGTCCTCGACGTCGGCTTGCAGACTCATTGCTCGGGCGTTTTCGCTCCGGCGTAATAGCGGTCGTGGTCTGGCCCCGTCGACCGCCGCGGCCAGACGCGTCACTCGGCGTCGATGACCTCGTCGAACTCGTGCCAGCCGTCGCCCCGGTCGGCCAACCAGACCGCGGCGTCGAGCGCGCCGGCGGCGAAGACGGCGCGATCCTCCGCGCGATGGGAGAGCGAGACGACCTCGTCGTTCCCGGCGAGGACGAGCTCGTGCTCGCCGCGGACATCGCCGGCGCGGCGGGCGAACACGCCGATCTCGTCGTCCTCGCGCGGCGCGTGGCCCTCGCGCCCGTAGACGGGTTCCACGTCGCGCTCGTCCTGGACGGTTTCGAGGATGGTGTTCGCCGTCCCGGAAGGCGCGTCGACCTTGTCGTTGTGGTGAGTCTCCATCAGTTCGAGGTCGTAGCCGTCGAGCGCGCCGACGGCCTCGGTGACCGTGCGGAGGAGCACCTGGATCCCCCGGGAGAAGTTCGTCGCCTTCAGGACGGGGATCTCGTCGCTGGCCGCTTCGAGCGCGTCGAACCCGTCGTCGTCGAAGCCGGTCGTCCCGACGACGAGTCCCACGTCCACCTCGACGCAGGCGTCGACGATGCCCAGCGCCGCCTCCGGGAGCGAGAAGTCGACGACCACGTCGGGGTCGTGCTCGGCGAGCGCCTCGGGGACCTCGTCCGCACCGACGACGGGGACGCCGCCGATCTCGCCGGCGTCGCTCGCGTGGAAGCCGACGACGACCTCCACGTCGTCGCGTTCGGCGGCCGTCTCGATGACCGTCCGACCCATGCGCCCGGCCGCGCCGTTGACCGCGATAGCCGTCGTCATCGCTCAATCTCCGCGTACTCGTCCTCGTAGTCGAAGGTCTCCGCTTCCAGGTCGTCGAGCACCGCTTCGAGGTCGTCGCGGTACTCCTCCGAGAGACGGGTCAGCGGCGAGCGCATGCGTGCCGGACCGTAGCCCCGGATCTGCATCGCTTCCTTGACCGGGATGGGGTTCGTCTCGACGAAGAGTTCGCGGAACAGCGGGCCGAGGCGGTGGTGGATCTCGCGGGCGCGCTCGAAGTCCTCGGCGAGCGCCGCGCCGACCATCGCGCAGGTGCGCTCGGGTTCGACGTTCGCGGCGACGCTGATCGCGCCCGTCGCGCCGACCGAGAGCATCGGGACCGTCATCCCGTCGTCGCCCGAGAGGACGTCGAGGTCGGTGTCCCGCGTCCGCTCGATGATCTCGCTGATCTGGCCCATGTCGCCGCTGGCCGCCTTGTAGCCCTGGACGTTCGGGTGTTCGGCGAGTTCTTCGACGGTCTCGGGTTCGATGTTCTGGCCGGTTCGGGACGGGACGTTGTAGACGATCTGCGGGAGGTCGACCTCGTCGGCGATCCGCTCGTAGTGCTCGACGAACCCGCGCTGCTCGGGCTTGTTGTAGTACGGCGAGATCAGGAGGAGCGCGTCGGCGCCGGCCTCGGCCGAGCGCCGGGAGAGCGAGAGCGCCTCGCGGGTGTTGTTCGAGCCCGACCCGGCGATGACGGGCACGTCGTCGACGGCGTCGATGACCGCCTCGACGACCTCGATGTGTTCGTCGTGGGTCATCGTCGCGGACTCGCCGGTCGACCCGCAGGGGACGAGGCCGTCGACGCCCGCCGCTTCGAGCCGCTGGGCGTCTCGTCGGAGCGTTTCGAAGTCGATACTGCCGTCGTCGTCGAACGGCGTGCACATCGCGGGGTACACGCCGCGGAACTGGAACGTTGTCATTGGGTGGTGTTCGCGTCGGTGGGTGATAGGCTGCCCGGGATCGGTCGTCGGGCGGTACGGCGGACGGTCGCGGTGCGTGCAGTGCGCCCGCACGCGCTCCGCGACCGGTCGGAATCGGCCCGCGACGAGGACGCCACGCTCGCCGGGAGCCGCTCACGACCGTTTGCGTTTCGGAGAATCGGCGAACACGCCGGTCCCGGCGGCGACTGCGACGGAGGATCCGGCGTGGAACATGTGCGACAGACGGAGAGCGAGCGACTTAGTGGTTGTGGACGACGGCCCGCTGGCCCGACGGGTCGCCTCACCCCTGCATGAACGCCCGGAGCACGTCCAGTTCCTCGTCCTCGGTCACGCGGTCGGACTCCATGCACGCGTGGATCACCTTGTGTGTGAGTTCCGGCGGGAGCGAGCCGACCGGCTCGCCGGCACGGGTCTCACTCGCGGTCCGTTCTGCGCTCCCCCCGGGAGCCGCGTCGCTGTCGTCGGCCACGCGCGTTTCCAGCACCGCGACTCGCTCGTCGAGAGTGGCGATGGTCGACCGCACGTCGTCGAGCCCCGACGGTCGTTCGCCTTCGACAGTGCCCTCCGATTCGCTCCGATCGTCGCGATCCGCCCCCGATCCGTCGGCGCCGTCCCCCGACGATTCGACCCCGGGGCTCGACAGTCCGGCGTCGCCCACGGTGGTATCGCCGCCTCCGTCGGACGGGGAGTCCGCGTCGTCGCCGAAGACGGCTTCGGCGAACGCGTGGCGGTCGGACCACTCGAAGCCCGGGATCGCGTTGAGTCGCCGACAGACCGTCGCGCGCGTTACGTCGAGGTCCTCGGCGAGGTCGCCCTGGGAGGCGTCCGGCCGCTCGTAGAGCGCTCGCAGGGTCCGGTGCTGTTTCTCGGAGAGCGACGACGCCGCCGGGATCTCGTCGGGCGTCGGGTCCGCGTCGTCCGCTGTCGGTCCCGTGTCGTCCGGTATCGGTTTCGCGTCGGAAGAGACCAGTTCGGAGCCGCCGGGCGTCGGATCGGCGGCGCCCGGTACCGATCCCGCGTCGTCCCCCATCGGATCGGTGCCGTCCGGCGTCGAACCGGTGTTGTCGGGCGTCGAATCGGCGCCGTCGGCCACCAGTTCGGCGTTCCCCTGCACCGAATCGGTGTCCCCCTGTGTCGATTCTGTTCCCCCGTGCGTCGAATCAGTGTCCCCCTGCATCGAACCGGTGTCGTTGGATGTCAGATCGTTGTCCCCCTGTGTCGAATCGGCATCGTCTGATGTCAAACCGTTATCTTTTTCCGTCGAGCCGGCGTCGGTCTCGTCCCCGGATTCGTCCCCCTGGTCGCCGGCGTCCGCTTCGCGGCCGGGATCCCCGTACTCGTCGAGTACGCGCTCGACGAGGTCTGTAGACGCCCCGCTGACTTCGTCGGCGATCGCGGCCAGCGACGCCTCAGGGTCCGACGCCGCGACGTCGAGGATCCGACGGTGTATCATGGCACGCGGCTTATCACGTCCTCTATCCGCACGACTCATTATCGAGATAACACATTCCGCTGACTAATAGTCCTTCTGTTCCGGTGAAGAATCGGCAGACGACTCGGCGGCGTTCACCGCCCTTCGACGCCACCAACTCGTGAGTAGTTCGGTGGTACCGGGTGAGCGCCTGTGGAGTGACAGGTGACTGTGACGAGGGAAAAGGGCTAGGAAACGTCGAGACGGTGGCGTCAGTCGTCGGCCTGGCCGTGGCTCGCGACGCCGGTGTCGGAGGCCGGCGCGGCCGGGTCGGGCAGTTCCGTGCGCACGTCGTCGCCCTCGCGCTCCTCGATGACCTCGGCGTAGGCGTCGGGCATCACCTTCGTGAACTGCTCCAGTTCGGCGTCCCAGTCGGCCAGCAGTTCGGCCGCGCGCTCGGAGTCGGTGTACTCGGCGTGGTTCTCGACGAGGCGGGTGACCATCTGGCGGTCGAGTTCGTCGAGCGTCGGTTCGATCGAGACCATTCCGGTGTTCGCCCTGCGGGCGAGTTTGCCGTCGGGGTCGTAGACGTAGGCGACGCCGCCGGACATCCCGGCCGCGAAGTTCTTGCCCGTCTCGCCCAGCACGACGATGGTGCCGCCGGTCATGTACTCGCAGCCGTGGTCGCCGACGCCCTCGACGACGCCCTTCACGCCGGAGTTGCGGACGGCGAAGCGCTCGCCGGCGACGCCGTTGACGTAGGCCTCGCCCTGGGTCGCGCCGTACAGGGCGACGTTGCCGATGACGACGTTCTCGTCGGCCGCGTAGTTGGCGTTCTCGGGGGTCCTGACGAGGAGTTTCCCGCCGGAGAGTCCCTTGCCGACGTAGTCGTTCGCGGTCCCGACGAGGTCCATGGTGATCCCCCGCTGGAGGAACGCGCCGAAGGACTGACCCGCGGTGCCCTCCAGGCGCACGTCGATGGTGTCGTCCGGCAGTCCCTCGCCGCCGAAGCGCGCGGAGACCTCGTTCGAGAGGGTCGCGCCGACGGCGCGGTGGATGTTATCGACCTCGGTCGAGACGGCGACCGGTTCGCCTGATTCGAGGGCGGGCTCGGCCTCCTCGATGAGGTCCCAGTCGAGCGCGTCCGCGACGTCGTGTGTCTGCTCGCGGGTCTTGTAGCGGTCGTCGTCGCCGGCGGGCTCGGCGATGACGCCCGACAGGTCGACCTTCTTCGCCTTGGGCTGGGTCACGTCGGTGCGCTGGGCGAGCACGTCCGGCCGCCCGACCATCTCGTCGACGGTCCGGAAGCCGAGTTCGGCCATGATCTCCCGCAGTTCCTGCGCGACGAAGGTCATGTAGTTGACGACGTGCTGGGGCTCGCCGGGGAAGCGGTCGCGGAGCTTCTCGTTCTGGGTCGCGACGCCGACGGGGCAGGTGTTCTCGTGGCACTGGCGGGCCATCACGCAGCCCGAGGTGACCATCGACGCGGTCCCGAAGGCGTACCCCTCGGCGCCGAGCAGGGCGGCGACGGCCACGTCGCGGCCGGTCTTCATCCCGCCGTCGGTGGTGACCTCGATGCGCGAGCGCAGGCCCGTCGCCCGCAGCATCTGGTTGGCCTCGGCGAGACCGAGTTCCCACGGCAGGCCCGCGTTCTTGATGGAGGTCTTCGGTGACGCGCCGGTCCCGCCGTCGTGGCCCGAGATGTGGACCTTGTCGGCGTTGGCCTTCGCGACGCCGGCCGCGATGGTGCCGATGCCGTCCTCGGCGACGAGCTTGACGTTGATGTCGGCGTCGGGGTTGGAGGCTTTCAGGTCGTGGATGAGCTGTTTCAGGTCCTCGATGGAGTAGATGTCGTGCAGCGGCGGCGGCGAGATGAGCCCGACCCCCGGCGTCGCGTAGCGGACGTGGGCGATCATCTCGTTGACCTTCTTGCCGGGGAGGTGGCCGCCCTCGCCGGGCTTGGAGCCCTGGGCCATCTTGATCTGCAGTTCGTCGGCCTCGGAGAGGTACTCGCTGGTGACGCCGAACCGGCCGGAGGCGACCTGCTTGATGCCGCACTCCTTCTCTGTGCCGAACCGTTCCGGGGGTTCGCCGCCCTCGCCGGTGTTGGCGTTGCTGCCGAGCCGGTTCATCGCGATGGCGTTGTTCTCGTGCATCTCCGGGGAGAGGCTCCCTTGGCTCATCGCGGCCGTCTCGAAGCGCGTGACGATGTCCTCGACGGGTTCGACCTCCTCGATCGGGATCGACTCCCGGTCGGAGTCGAACTCCAGCAGGCCCCGTAGCGTCTGGAGCTGCTCGTTCTGTTCGTTGATCTCGGCGGCGAACTCCTTGTAGCGCTCGTAGTCGCCGGTGCGGACGGCCTGCTGGATCGTCCCGACCGTCGAGGGGTTCCACTGGTGGTGGATGCCGCCCGAGCGGTTCTCGAACTCGCCCTGTCGCTCCAGGTCCGGGTCCTCGCCCCAGGCGACCTCGTGGCGGTCGAGGAGGTCCTCCTCGATCTCTTCGAGGCCGATGCCCTCGGTGCGGTTGGCGGTGCCCTCGAAGTACTCCGCAACGAAGTCGCTGGAGAGGCCGACGGCCTCGAAGATCTGGGCGCCCTGGTAGCTCTCGACGGTCGAGATGCCCATCTTCGCCATCGTCTTCAGGAGGCCGTCCTCCAGCGCGTTGACGTAGGCGTCGATGGCCTTCGAGAGTTCGGCGCCGTCGGGACCGGCGACCAGGTCCTCGATGGTCTGGTAGGCGAGGTACGGGTTGACCGCGCCCGCGCCGTAGCCGACCAGCGTGGCGATGTGGTGGACGGTCCGCGGGTCGCCGGACTCGACGACGAGGCCGACGTGGTTGCGCAGCCCGTTGCGGACGAGGTGGTGGTGGATACCGCCCACGGCGAGGAGGCTCGGGATGGCGACGCGGTCGGCGCCCGCCTCGCGGTCCGAGAGGACGATGACATCGTGTTCGGTCGCGGCGTCAGAGGCTTCCTCGCGGGCGACTTCGACGGCCTCGCGGAGGTCGTACTCGTCGGGGTCGTAGCTGATGTCGACGACGACCGAGGACATGCCGTTGGCGTCCAGCTCGCGGATGGCCTCGGTCTGCTGGTCGGTGAGGACCGGCGAGTCGACGACCAGTTGGCGGGCGTGCTCGGGCGACTCGCCGAGCAGGTTCTGCTGGTGGCCGAGTCGCGACTCCAGCGAGGTGACCAGTTCCTCGCGGATGTAGTCCAGCGGCGGATTGGTCACCTGTGCGAACAGCTGCTTGAAGTAGGTAAAGAGGGGGCGGTTGAACTGCGAGAGGACCGAGAGGGGCGTGTCGTCGCCCATCGAGCCGACCGGGTCCTTGCCCTTCTCGGCCATCGGCTCGATGAGGTGGTCGACCTCGTCGTAGGTGTAGCCGTACTGGGCCTGGTAGGCTCGCAGCTCGTCGAACTCGTGGGCGGGCAGGTTGTCGTCCTCGGCGCTGATGTCGGCGAGGTCGACCTGGTTGTCCGCGACCCACTCGCCGTACGTCTCGTCGGTGAGGTCCTCGAACACCTCGTCGTCGGGGACGACCCGGCCCTCCTCGGGGTCGGCGAGGAACAGCTGGCCGGGCTGGAGGCGTCCGCGCTCCTCGATCTCGGCCGGATCGGTGTCGAGCGCGCCCGCCTCCGAGGCCATGACGAGCGTGTTGTCGGTGAGCACGTCGTAGCGGCAGGGCCGCAGGCCGTTGCGGTCGAGGACGGCGCCGACGCGGTCGCCGTCTGTGGCGGCCACGAGAGCGGGCCCGTCCCACGGTTCGACGAGCGACGCGTGGTAGTCGTACCAGTCGCGGCGGTCGCCGGTCACGTCGTTGGCCTCGCCGCGCCAGGCCTCGGGGATGAGCATCCGGAGCGCGTGGGGCAGGTCCCGCCCTTCGAGCATGAGGAGTTCGAGGGCGTTGTCCACGCTCGCCGTGTCCGACTGCTCGGGGTCGTCGATGATCGGCTTGAGTTTGTCCAGATCGGAGAACGCGTCGGAGTCCAAGTCCGTCTCCCGCGCGCGCATCCAGTTGATGTTGCCCTGGATGGTGTTGAACTCGCCGTTGTGGATGATCCCGCGGTAGGGGTGGGCGAGGTGCCACGCGCCCAGCGTGTTCGTCGAGAAGCGGGCGTGGACCATCGCGAAGGTGGTGTCGACGCGCTCGTCCGTCAGGTCGGGGTAGTAGTCGGCGACCTGCTCGCCCTTGAGCAGGCCCTTGTAGACGACGGTGTCGGTCGCCAGCGAGACGACGTAGAAGCGCTCGTGGCCCTCCGGTTCGGTCTCCTCGACGTGGGTCTCGAGGACGCGACGGGCCGTGTAGAGTTGGCGGTCGAACTCGTCGCCGGTCAGGCCCTCGGCTGACTCGACGAAGACCTGGACGACCGCGGGTTCGGAGTCCAGGGCCGTCTGACCGAGGTCGCTGTTGTCGGTCGGGACGGTCCGCCAGGCCACCACGTCGAGGCCCTCGTCGGCGAACTGCGATTCGACGATCGCTTTCAGTTCCTCGCGCGCGTCGCCGTCGTCCTTCGGGAGAAAGAGCGAGCCCACGGCGTACTCGCCGAGCGTGAGGTCGGCGTCGACCTCGTCGGAGAAGAAGTCGTGGGGCGTCTGGATCATGACGCCCGCGCCGTCGCCGGTCGACTCCTCGGCGCCCGTCGTGCCGCGGTGTTCGAGGTTCTCGAGCAGTTCCAGTCCGTCGGAGAGGACCCAGTGCCCACCGTCGCCGTCGAGGTCCATCACGACCCCGACGCCGCAGTTGGACCGCGCGTCGGCCGGGTCGGCCAACCGCTGGTCCCCGTCGTCACGAGAGAAGGTAGTCATCGGTGTTCCCGTGGTTCCGAATCGCAGGCTAAAACCCTTGGCCTGATAGACTATATGACCGTTATACCCACACTAAGGTATATTAACAGCCTTTGGCACGTATTACCTCACGAACGACCAATACAGTTCAGAGGCCTGATCGTAGTTGTTCTAATCCACTGTCCGAGACGACATAAGGATACCTTCGCGGCGAAAAAACCAAAAGAACGATCGGGAATGGAGATTAAAACGGAACGGGGCCGTTCGAAGTTGACGAACGTGCGGACGTCGGCAGGGAGTTACGGCCAGGTGCCGGCCTGCTCCGCGGCGTCGAGGACGCGCTGGATCGCGACGACGTAAGCGCCGACGCGGAGGCTCGGCAGGTCGTGTTCCTCGTAGGCCTCGACGAGGTTCCAGAACTGCTCGACGGTGATGTCTTCGAGGCGCTCGTTGACGGTCTCCTCGTCCCAGTAGAAGCGCTGGCGATTCTGGACCCACTCGAAGTACGAGACGGTGACGCCGCCGGCGTTGGCGAGGATGTCCGGGACGATGATGACGTCCTTGTCCTCGAGGATGTCGTCGCCCTTGGGCGTGATCGGGCCGTTGGCGGCCTCGGAGATGACGTCGGCCTGGACGCCCTCGGCGATCTCCTCGTCGATGGCGTTCTCCAGGGCCGCAGGGATCAGCAGGTCGACGTCGAGCTGGAGCAGCTCGTCGTTGGTGATCTCCTCGTCGGCGTCGGCGAACCCGACGACGCTGCCGGTCTCGCGCTTGTGGTCCTTGGCGGCGACGGGGTCGAGACCGTCCTCGTTGTAGATGCCGCCGCTGGAGTCGGAAACGGCGACGACGTTCGCGCCCATCTCGTCGATGAGGTCCGCGGAGATCCAGCCGGCGTTGCCGTAGCCCTGGACGGCAACGGTGGCGCCCTCGAGGTCCTTGTCGAGGTAGTCGAACGCTTCGCGGGCGGCGATGACCGTCGAGCGGCCGGTCGCCTCGACGCGGCCCTCGCTGCCGCCGCTGGAGATGTCCTTGCCGGTGATGACGCCCGGTTCGGTCGTGTTCTCGAGGGTCTCGTAGGTGTCCTTGATCCAGTTCATCTCCCGCTGGCCGGTGTTGACGTCCGGCGCGGGCACGTCGCGGTCCTCACCGATGATCGGCGTCAGCTCCTTCGCGAAGGCGCGCGTGATGCGCTCGAGTTCGTCCTCGGAGTAGTCGTCGGGGTCGATGATGATGCCACCCTTCCCGCCACCCAGCGGGATGCCGACCGTGGCGGTCTTGTAGACCATCCAGCCGGAGAGGGCCTTGACCTCGTCGCGGGAGACCTGCGGGTGGTAGCGGATGCCGCCCTTGTACGGGCCGCGGTCGCCGTTGAACTGCGAGCGGAACGCGCGGAAGACCTCGATCGAACCGTCGTCCATCTCGACCGAGAGGTTCGTCTCCAGGATCCGCTCGGGGTTTTTCAGCCGCTCCAGCATGCCCTCGTCAACGTCGAGGTACTCGGCGGCTTCGTCGATCTGTTCCTGTAGGCTCTCGAACGGGTTTACCTCGGATCCCATACGTGGACGGTCGTGGACTTCTGATAAAAATAAACCGGATTCGTCCAGGAAAATACGCTCTTGGTGCAAAATTATTATACAGGAAGGGGATCCAGAGAATAATAGGTATATAACCACATAAACCAGGTCGACTCACCGACCCGCCGACGAGCTACGGACAGCCAGCAGGGGACCGGCGAACGGCTCCGGCGTCGCGCCGGCGGAAGGGAATTCGGGGGAACGGGCGGAGATCGGACCGCGATCGGGGCCGCGTCTGCCGGTTGTCAGCCCGAAGTCTGACGGCCCTTTATCACCGACGACGTATCACTCGAAGACGCCGGGGCGCGGCACGGTCACACGCTCCCGTTCCCGCCTCGCTGTGGACATCCCGTCCTCCTATCCTTCTGGACCGACTCACGCCGGATCGGCAACTGGATCCATTCCGAGAGTCACCCGCGATCCAGCGACCGTCCAGTCGCGCGTGTATCGGTAGTCTTCGTCCGCCTCGGCCTCCGGTTCCGCGACGGAGAGGCCGGTGATGCGGACGGCGCGTCGCAGGTCGTCGTCGTGGTCGGCGACCGCGGCGCGGAGTTCGTCGTCGTGGCTGACGACGGACAGCCGGACCCGTTCGTCGACCCCGAGGTCGAGATCCGCGCGCATCTCCTGGGCGCGCCTGGTCACGTCGCGCGCGAGCCCCGTCCGGCGCAGCGCCTCGGGGAGCGACTCGTCGACGTAGACCGTCCCGCCGTCGAACGGCACGCGGGAGACGCCGTCGGGGACGCGTTCGACCACGGAGACGAGTTCGGCGGTGACCTCGTACTCGCGACCGTCGACGGTGACCGTCAGCGGCAACTCGTCGGCCGACCGCCCCTCGACCGCCTCAGCGACGGCCGTCGCGTCCGCACGGAACCGCGGGCCGAGCGCGTCCATCTCGGGGACGACCACGCGCTCCCGGGCGGGATAGCGGTCGGTGAGCGCGACGCGTTCGGCGTTGCACCGCTCGGCCAGCAGGTCGCGGTGACTTTCGACCGCCGCCGCGACCGCCTCGTCCGTCGGCTCGACGACGACCTCCGCGACCGGCCAGCGGTGCTTGCGCCCCATCTCCTGTCGCGCGGTCGCGACGGCCCCTTCGACCTCCCGGAGCGCGCCGACGTGGTCGACCAGGTCCGGGCGGGCCGGGAGCCCCAGCGCGTCCGCGTCGGGCCAGTCGGTCGCGTGGACCGTCGGTTCGCCGGCGTCCCTCGGCCCGTCCAGCGCGTGGTAGAGCCGCTCGGCGAGATGGGGCGCGAACGGCGCGAGCAGTCGGACGGTGGTGCCGAGGACCGTCCCCAGCGCGTCGTACGCCGCCAGCTTGTCCGCCGTCGAACTCGGCGTCCAGACGCGGTCGCGGACGGTCTGGACGTAGTACCGCGAGACGTCCTCGACGAGGAAGTCGAGGGTCGCGTCGAGGGCGACGTTCGGCTCGCGACCCTCGAAGGCACCGGTCGCCGTCTCCGTCACCTCGCGCAGGCGGGCGAGCACCCACTCGTCGAGGACTGTTCTGTCGTCGGAATCCGCCGTCAGAGCGACCGTCGGCCGGTAGTCGTCCTCGGCCATGAACATCGCGGCGAAGCGGGCGACGTTCCACACCACGTCGAAGCGCTCGCGGGTGGTCTCGACCCCCTCCATGTCCGAGGTCATCGTCACGTCCTGGCCCTGCTGTTCGTGGCCGAGCAGGTGCGCCCGCAACGCGTCTCGCCCGTGAGTCTCGGCGACTTCCGGCGGTCGCAGGACGTGTCCGCGCGACTTCGACATGGGTTCGCCGTCCAGCAGCGCCCAGCCGTGCATCAGCACCTCCTCGTAGGGCGCGCGGTCCGCGAAGGCGACGCCCAGGTAGAGCTGCATCAGGAACCAGCCGCGGGTCTGGTCGTTGCCCTCGACGACGAGGTCGGCGGGCCACTCGCCCGGGCGCTCGCGCAGGCTCGCCCACGAGGCCACGGCCGAGTCGAACCACACGTCGAGCACGTCCTCCACGCGCACCGCGTCCCCGCCGCAGTCGGGACAGGGGACCGTCACCTCGTCGACGACCGGACGGTGGGGGTCCTCGGGCACCGCGTCGAGTCCGGCCCGCTCGGCCAGGTCCGCGCGCGAGGAGACGACCGCGTCGCGGCCGCAGTCGTCGCAGTGCCAGACGGGGAGCGGACTCCCCCAGTAGCGCTGGCGGGAGACGTTCCAGTCCGGCGCGTTCGCGACGGTGTTGCGGAAGCGACCGTCCCGCGCCTCCGCCGGGTACCACGTCGTCTCCCCGACGGCGTCGAGCAGGTCGTCTTTCAGCCCGGTCACGCCCACGAGCCACTGCTCGGCGGCGCGGAAGACCACGTCGGTGTCACAGCGGGGGCACTGCGGGTACTCGTGGGTGAACTGCTCAGTCCCGAGGAGCGCGTCGGCGTCGCGGAACGCCTCCGTGACGGCTTCGCGCCCCTCGCCGTGGACGCGCTGGCCGGCGAACGGCCCGGCCTCCGCGGTGAACCGCCCGGCGAGGTCCACGGGGGAGTACGTGGGCAGTTCGAGGTCGTCCTCGGCCCGTAGTTCGCGGGCGCGCTCGAAGTCCTCGTGGCCGAACCCCGGAGCGCTGTGGACGAGCCCAGTTCCGTCGCCGTCGGTCTCGACGTAGTCGGCGTGCGCGACGACCCCGCAGGGCGTCGGGTGGTGAGGGAGCCGGTCGGCGAGCGGGTGGTCGTAGGACAGGCCGACGAGGTCGCTTCCCGGAAGCGTCTCGGTGACCGCGTAGTCGTCCGCGGCGACGCCCAGGGCGTCCATCACCGCGGGGACGCGCTCGGCGGCGACGTACAGCGGGTCGTCTGCTTCCGACGATTCGGCGTCGACTTCGACCGCCGCGTACTCCCCCTCGGCGTCGACGGCGACGAACTGGTTGCCCACGAGCGTCCACGGCGTCGTCGTCCAGGCGACGAGCGTTCCCTGTCCGTCGGCGAGCGAGAAGCCGACGTACACCGCCTCCACGGTCCGGTCCTCGTACTCCAACCGCGAGTCCGAGACCGCCGTCTCACAGCGCGGGCAGGTGTTGACGACCTGGTGGCCGCGCTCGACGAGCCCGCGGTCGTACAGCGCGGCGAAGGCGTCCCAGACGACGTCGACGTACTCGGGATCCATGGTCTGGTAGACGTCGTCCCAGTCCATCCACACCGCCAGGTCGCGGAACTCCTCGTCCATCACCGCGCGCTGCTCCGCGACGAACTCGCGACACTCCGCGACGAAGCGGTCGACGCCGTACTCTTCGACGGCCTGCTTCGTCTCGAACTCGTGGGCCTGCTCGACATTCACCTCGACGGGCAGCCCGTGCGTGTCGTACCCCGGACGAGCGCGGACTGCGCGCCCCTGCATCCGGTGATAGCGCAGCAGCGCGTCCTTGAGGATCTTCCCCCAGGCGTTGCCGACGTGCATCCGACCGCTGGTGAAGGGCGGCCCGTCGAGGAAGTAGAACTCCTCGCCGTCGCCGTCCGCGCATCGCTCCGCTGCCCGCCGTTTGGCGTACTCGTAGGCGCGGCTGGTCTCCGCGGGCGCGTCGACGCCCGGGAAGGCGTCGGGGTCGCTCCAGTGGTTCTTGACGTGCTGTTCGACCGCGTTCGGGTCGTAGTGGTCCGGTAGTCGTTCTGGCATCGTACAGATACGTCTCGTCGTGGTCGGTCGGCGCGCAATGCGGGACGACTCGGCAGACCGAGCGTCACGGAGGCTGAGTCGCCGCTGACGGATCGAGACTCACAGCACGAGCGGGCCCAGTTCGGGCGCGTCCACGGGGGACGCGACCGCCGGCGTCGGACGAGACCGGCGTCGCTGGCGGATTCGAACGAACCGTCGTGCCCCGAGAAAGTTGGTACTATGCCCCTGACGGGGCAATGATGATCGTCGCCGCGGGCACGACGTGCCGCGTCATTACCGGAGTAATTCGTCTCGGTCGATAAATCGTTTTCGGCGAGCGTCGCGGACTGCGTTCGAGCAGCGCGGCCTCACTCGTCACGGCGAAATACCAGCGGCCGCAGCGTCTCGGGTTCGCCATCTGGGTAGTCGACGGCGCCGATCTCCTCGAATCCGCAGGCCTCGTAGAACGGGACGAGTCCCTCGCGGGCGACGAGGCCGAGGTCCACGTCCGAGAGCGGCGGGTGAGTCACCAGCGCGGCCATCAGTTCATCGCCGAGGCCCTCACCGCGTCGGCCCTCACGGACGATCACGTCGTAGACCATCGCGTAGTACGTGTAATCGGTCAACGCCCGCGCGGCGGCGATGAGGTCGTCGGTCTCCTCGTCTCTGAGCGCGACCACCTCGTCGGTGGCCGCGAGCGCGCGGCGCAGCGGTTCCTCCTCGCGGTCGGCCCACCACTCGTAGGTCTCGTAGAGATCGATCAGTTCTGGCGTCGCCGATGGCCCGAGTGAGCGCTCGACGGTGACAGACATGCGCCTGAAGAGCGACGGCAGCGAGAAAAGCGTGTCTCCGGCGTGCGACGGATCCACAAGCTGGAAGCCCGCCGCTGAAATCGCTCGCCGGCCGCTTTTCCGCCGCGCGCCCCATGGTGACACATGAGCCGCTCGCTCCCGGACCGACTCGAATCCGGCGACCAGACCGCGACGGTGACCGCGCTCCCGGACGGGAGCGTCGACCGCTTCTACGAGGTGTTCGACGGCGAGCGGCGGGTGCGAAGCCGCGAGGCGTTCGGCGAGGCGATCACGACCGGCCACTCGCCGGCGTTCAGCGTCCGCCGGACCTCCGTCGAACCCGGCGGTCACGCGGTCAACATGGCCGAGCAGGCGGGTCTGCTGGGGAACGACGTGACGCTGGTCGGCCACCTCGACGACCCCGTCTTCGAGGAGTTCCCCGTCGAGACGCTGTCGATGGGCGACCCCGCCAGCGTCGGCGTCTACGGCTTCGACGACGGCGACGTGTTGCTCGCGGACCCGCCCGAGGGCGTCGCCGAGTGGTCGCTCGCCGACCTCAGAACGGCCGTCGGCGACCGCTTCGACGCGCTCCTGTCGGCCGACGCGGTCTTCTGGACGAACTGGACGACGTTCGACGCCACTCCCGAAGCGCTGTCGGAACTCGCGGGGAGCGACCTCGACGGGAACTACCTGGTCTTCGACCCCGGGAGCCTGTCGGCCCGCTCGCCGGCGGCGATGGACCGACTCGTCGACGCCCTGACCGACCTGGGCGACGCCTACGACGTGGTGCTGGCCGTCAACGCCGGCGAAGCCCGCGCGCTCGCCGACGGGATCGCCGCCGAGAGTGCCCCCGAGGAACTCTCCGACGTGACGGCGTTCCTCCGTGAGGCCGCAGCGCTCGCGGGCGCGGTGGTCCACGAGGCCGAGGCGACCGTCGCGGCCACGCCGGACGGCCGGGTCCGCGTCGAGAACGTCGCCGTCGACCCCGTTCGACACACCGGCGGCGGCGACCGGTTCGACGCCGGGCTCGCCCACGCCCTCGCGCGCGGCTGGGGCTGGGAGGACGCGCTCCGACTCGGCAACGCCTGCGCCTCGCGATACATCGCCACCGGCGAGTCGGCCACGCCGGAGGAGCTGGCGACGTTCGTCCGCGAGCGCGAGTGAGTCGGCCCGGACGCGCGTATTCAGGCACCGCCGTCAACCCGGGCTGGCCCGTTATCCGGAGGCACAGATGACTCGACCACGCGCTCGCGCCACCGCGCCGAATCGCGCCGAGGGCCGCCCGCCGACCGTCTCGCGACCGACCGCGACCGCGGGGCGGTCGCCGTGACGCCCGATCTGAAACCGCTCGACGAACAGGTGATGGTCGTCACCGGAGCCACGTCGGGCAACGGGCTGGCGACCGCGCGGATGGCCGCGGACCGCGGCGCCTCGCTCGTCCTCGCGGCCCGGAGCGAGGACGCGCTCGACGAGTTGACCCACGAGATAGCCGAGGAGGGCGGCGACGCCGTCTACGTCGTCGCCGACGTGAGCGACCGGAACGACGTCGAGCAGATCGCCGCCGTCGCCGAGGACACCTACGGCGGGTTCGACACCTGGGTCAACAACGCCGGGAAGTTCATCTACGGGCGGCTCGACGAGACGCCGGTCTCGGACATGCGCGAGCTCTTCGAGGTCAACGTCTGGGGGCTGCTCTACGGCTCGCTCGTCGCCGCGGAACACCTCAAAGACCGGGGCGGCGGCGCGATCATCAACGTCGGCAGCGTCGTCTCCGAGCGGGCGATGATCCTGCAGGGCGCCTACACCGCCTCGAAACACGCCGTCAAGGGGTTCACCGACACGCTCCGGATGGAACTCGAAGAAGAGGGCGCGCCGGTGTCGGTGACGCTCGTCAAGCCCGCGGCCATCGACACGCCCTACCCCGAGCACGCGAAGAACTACACGGACAGCCAGGTGACGCTCCCGCCGCCGGTCTACGCGCCCGAGACCGTCGCCCGGGCCATCTGCAACGCCGCTGAGACCCCCCAGCGCGACGTCTACGTCGGCGGCGCCGCGAAGCACATGGCGCAGCTTGAGTACTACGCGCCGGGCCTGCTGGACACGATCATGGAGAAACTGTTCGTCGGCCTCCAGAAGCGCGACCGCCCGCCGCGTCCGCCCGCCGAGAACGCCTTCGACCAGCCGAGCGGCGAACTGAAAGAGCGCGGCGACCACGAGGGCCACGTCGCCGAGCGAAGCCTCTACACCCGCCTCGCGACGAGCGGCGTCAACGGGAAGACCATCGGCGCCGCCAGCGTCGTGGCGGCGGCCGGCTACGCCCTCTATCGCGCCGCTCGCGACGACGAGCGCGGCCGGTCGTCTTCGAGGACCGGGACCGAACGGAACGACGGCGAGCGAAGCCGACGCCGATCAGTCGTGAAGCGGCGGTGACCGGGGGGTTGGCGAGTCCCGAGACGGGCGGATCAAGCCACCGACTCGCGGTTCGAGGCGGTCGCCGCTTCGAGCCAGCCGGCAGCGATCGGAAAGAGCAGTATCCCGAGCGAATCCACCGGGGAACTCCCGTGAGCGATGATGCCGACGCTCGACCCGACGAGCAAAACGAGGGGGGCGGCCGGCGCGCCGTCTCGGCGTTTCGCGACGGCGATCGCGACCACCGCGACCACGTACCCGACGAAACCGACGACCGCGAAGAGACCGGCGAAGCCGCCGACCGGTTCCGCGTAGATGACCGCGACGGCCTCTCTGATTCCGGCCTCCTGTTCGGCCGGGAGGCCCTCGCCCGTGCGAACTAGCACGCCCGTCGCGACGCCTGCGATCGACTCGAACGCGATGTAGAAGACGAGATAGACGCCGACCCCGACGCGGCCGACCGTCGCGACGGGGCCGGAACAGCCCTGCAGGAGGAGCGACAGGCTGAGCCCCAGCAGGCCGAACGACAGCAACAGCAGGAGGTGGAGCGTCAGCCACGATTCCGCGACCGGCGCGAGGGTGTCGTAGGCGGCGTCGCCGACAGCGGGATGGAACCGCAGTAGGATCGCCAGGCCGAGTCCCGGGCCGAGAAGCGCGGTCAGGCGCCCCGCGTCCCGGAGTCGGGACTCACCGCCGTTCCCGAACACTGCCGCTCGATCTCGTGTCACGAATTCTTGTTTTGATTCCAACCGATTAGGCGTGTCGGACGGAGTCTGCGAGACGGTTCCCCGCGGACCGGCCGATTGCAACAGACCTGTCGGCCACCGTCGACGTGCGGGAGTTCGCCGGTCACGGGCGGCCCACCGGTTCCGACCCCGGCTCGCGGGAATCGCCACAAAGCTCTTTCTGGACGCGGCCGCACGGCCGAGTATGCAGGAGGCCTGGATCCAGCTCCGGTGTCCCGACTGCGGCGAACAGTGGGAAGCCAACCCCGTCGACCTGCCCGAACCGCAGGGGTCGTTCACCTGCGAACAGTGCGACGGGGCGCGACCGGTCTCCGAGTTCACCAAGACTGCGCGCGACTTCGAGATCCTGGAGTCGTTCCACGAGTGAGGCGGGCGAGCGCCGCTCGGACGCGACGCTCGCCTCCGCGGCGTGAGAACGTTTAAGCGAGCGCCGGCGGATCCCCGTCGGCATGGGCGAGTTCGACGCGGTCTGCTTCGACCTCGACAGCACGCTCTGCGTCTCCGAGCAGTCCGACGCCGAGATCCACGAGGCGGTCTTCGAGCGGTGCGGCGTCGACCCGTTCTTCTCGCCCGCCGACGTCCGCGCGGTCGATTCCGCCGAGTTACCCACGGCCGAGACCGACCGCGAGTTCTACGAACACCTCTACCGGGAGGTCTGCGAGTCCGTCGGCGGCGACCCCGCGCACGCGCCGGATCTCGCCGCGGCGACCCTCGACGTCGTCGACCCAGCCGCCGTCACCTTCCGCGAGGGCGCCCGCGAGGCGCTGGCGCACGCCCGCGAGCGCTACGACGTGGGCCTGATCACGAACGGCGGCGAGGACACCCAGACGGCCAAGCTCGAACAGCTGGGCGTCGCCGACGCGTTCGACGCGACCGTGTTCTGCGACCCGGCCGACGGGATCGAACCGAAGCCCCATCCGGCGCCGTTCGAGCGAGCGCTCGCCGAGCTCGACGCGGCGCCCGAGCGGACGCTCTACGTCGGCGACCAGCACGCCGCAGACGTGGTCGGGGCGCACGAGGCCGGCCTCCGGTCGGCGTGGGTTCCCCCGGACCGGGACCACCAGGAGGTCGTCGCGGACCCCGATCCGGCGCCGACTCACCGGCTAGATTCGATGGCCGAACTGTCTCGGGTCTTCTGAGTCAGGGGCCGCTCGCGGTCGAGCGGATCGGCGGTCGGCAGAAAGGGCGGGTAGTTCGCCTCAGACCTCGGCGGGGAGCCCGGCGAGTTCGGCGGCCTCGTCGGCGGAGGCGTCGTCGTGGAGGACGGCGGCGACGGCCCGGGTGATGGCCTCGGGGTCGTCGTGCTGGAAGATGGAGCGGCCCATCGAGACGCCGGCGGCGCCGGCGTCGACGGCGCCGCGGACCATCGAGAGCGTCTCGCGGTCGGTACCCTTCGAGCCGCCGGCGATGACGACGGGAAGCGACGTGGCCTCGACGACGCGCTCGAACGTGTCGGCGGTGCCGCTGTAGGCGGTCTTGACGACGTCGGCGCCGAGCTCCTCGGCGAGGCGGACGGCGTGGCTCAGGTCCTCGGCGAACAGTTCGGGGTCGTCGTCGCGCACGTCGTGGCCGCGGGCGTAGGCCATCGCGAGCGTGGGCAGGCCGTAGCGCTCGGCCTCGCTCGTGACCTCGCCGAGTTCGGTGATCTGGTCGGGCTCGTGTTCGCTGCCGACGTTGATGTGGAAGGAGACGGCGTCGGCGCCGGCGCGGATGGCGTCCTCGACCGTCCCGGTCGTGCGCTTGTCGCTCTCGTCGGGGCCGATCGCGGTCGACCCGTTGAGGTGGACGATGTAGCCCGCGTCGTTCTTGTTCGGGTGGACACGACCGGCGACGCCGCGCTGCGTGAGGACGGCATCGGCGCCGCCGCGCGTGATGGCGTCGACCGTCGATTCGAGGTCGACGAGGCCTTTCACCGCTCCGAGCGTGATCCCGTGGTCCATCGGGACGACGAGGTAGCGCCCCCCTGTCCCGATGCGGGCGAGACGCGCGTCTTTCCCTGCAGTCATGTTGTGTGAGGGTGTGGCAAGTACGGTTATTTGCCTTCCGGTTGCGGCCCGGATTGCGCCGGCCGCCGGACCGACCGCGGTGACCGCGACGCGGCGCCTGACCCCCTCGAACCTGTTTTCGTTCCTGATATTCCGAGAGGCACAGATATAGCGGATAACTCCATCAGTGCAGATAATGAGGGCGGCCGTCTCGGTTTCGATATCACTCCTCTGCGTCGCGGCCGCGGTCGGGTCGCTCGCGACCGCGGGGGCCGGGGCTCCCCCGGCGGCCGACGACGGGTCGATAGGTTTCCGAGCCGACGCGGCTCCGCACGTCGACGAATCCGGCGGAGGGACCGCCGAGGCGGCCGGACCGACGACGAACGTCACGGTGCGGCGGACTGACGACGGCACGGTGGAGTACGAGATACGCGTGCGTGGTCGGTCCGGGTCGGGTCGGCTCTGGGTCGTCCTCCGCGGTCCGGGGACCCCCGTGTCCTCGCCGGGATTCGAGCGGGTGCCCGGTAGTGGCGCGGTGCGACTGCTCTCGACGGAACCGCCGGGAAGCGAGGCCGCGTTGACCGTCGCGGTCAGCGCGAGCGCGGCGTCCGCGAACGAAATGGCCGTCGCGGACGACTGGACGTTCGGCAGGGTCCCGTTCGTCGAGGTCCAGTGGACGCACGACGGGTCGGTCGAGCGCTCGTGGCCGCTGGCCGAGCGACGCGCGCCCGACGCGGGAGCGCCCGCCCTGCTCGGCGACAGGTACGCCGTCGTCGGGGACTACGAGGTGGCCCGCCGCACGACGCCGAACGGGCGGATCGACCTCGTGGTTCCGTCCGGGGCGATGGACGGGACGCAGACCGACCGGGTCGCCGACTCGCTCGCGCGGGCGTCCCGTGACCTCGACGTCGGCGACCGCGGCGACGACGTGCTCGCGTTCGCGGCGCCGTCCTCGGTCCGCTGGGGCGGCGAGTCCGTCCCCGCCCGCGACGAACTCTGGGTCAACGCGGGTTCCCGGCTCGACGACGCCGAAGCCGTCTGGCTCCACGAGTACGTCCACACCCGCCAGTCGTTCCGCCTCGCCGCGGACATGACGTGGTTCCGCGAGGCCAGCGCCGAGTACTACGCCGCCGCGCTCGCCCGCGAGCAGGGGCTGATCGACCGGGCGGCGATGGAGCGACACCTCGACGGCGCGCCGTCGACGGCGACGCTCACTGATCCCGATAGCTGGGGCAGCGACGCGGTCCCGCAGCGGAAGGGCGGGCGTGCGCTCGCCGTCCTCGACCGGCGGATCCGGGAGCGGACCTACGGCCACCGCTCGCTGGAGGACGTCTTCCGCCGACTCAACCGGCACGACGGCGTCGTCACCTACGCCGTCTTCGCCCAGACCGTCGCCGAGGTGACAGGCGAACCCGACGACTGGCCCGACCGCCACGTGAACGGCTCGGCTCCCGTCGCCGACCAGTACGGTTCCGACGCGCACCCGCTCGGCGCCGGATTTCTCGCCGGGCTCGGTCCCGGGGAGACGACGGGGCACAGTGTCGACGGTGACGCGTTCGCGGCGCTCCGCGGCGCGGGGGAGGTCTTCTTCGCGATCGCGACCGGGCTGAGCGCCGTCGCCGGGATCCCGCTGTACGGCGCGCTCCGACAGCGCAAGCGGCGGGAACGGGGCGATCGGGAACAGCCGCTCGACGGGGCGGCGCGCTCGTCCTGAAACGACGGAAAAGAGTTCGGGCCGCTCAGTCGGACTGCTCGGCCGCTCGCGCCTCGGCGCCGGCCAGCGCGCCCTCCTTCAGTTCGCGTGCCTTCGACTCCAGGCGCTGGGCCGTCTCGGCGAACGGCTGGTCGACGTCGGGGTCGGCGCCATCGGCGATGATGTCCACCAGCGCGGAGCCGACGATGATCCCGTCGGCGCCCGCCGAGACGATGCGCTCGGCGTGCTCGCCGGTCTTGATGCCGAACCCGACGGCCTTGGGCACGTCCCAGTCGTCGACGCGTGCCAGCGACTCCTCGGTCTGGTCGGAGACGTCTTCCCGGGCGCCGGTCACGCCCAGGCGGGCCTGCACGTAGACGTACCCCGAGACGTGCTCGCGCATCTGGTCGAGGCGCTCGCCCCTCGTCGTCGGCGCGATGATGAACACCAGGTCGAGACCGAACTCGTCGCAGGCCTCCCGCAGCGGCCCGGCCTCCTCGGCGGGCAGGTCGACGACGACGAACCCCTCGATGCCGACCTCCGCGGCCCGCTCGGCGAACGCCCGCGGCCCGCGTTCGCCGGTCTCGGGGTGGGTGTACTGGGCGACGAGGTTGTAGTAGGTCATACAGACCAGCGGCACGTCAACGTCCAGGTCCTCGACGAACTCGAAGTACCGCTCGGGGGTCATCCCCGCTTCGAGCGATCGGACGACCGCCTCCTGGATCGTCGACCCCTCCGCGATGGGTTCCGAGAACGGCAGCCCGAGTTCGATCACGTCGGCGCCGCCCCGTTCGAGGGCCTCGACGTACTCCAGGGACTCCTCGTAGGTCGGGTCGCCCGCGGCGACGTACGGGATGAATGCGGGCTCGTCGGCGAAGACCCGTTCGAGAGCCATCAGATGTCACCCCCGTTCCCCGCGGCCTCGCGCAGGACCGACATGTCCGGCGCCAGGTCGAGGTCGCGTTTCTCCGTCTCCTCCAGCACCGTCTCCAGGTCCTTGTCGCCGCGGCCGGAGACGTTCACGACGACGAGGTCGCCGAGTTCGTCGTGGTGTTCTTCGAGGTAGCCCAGCGCGTGGGAGGACTCCAGCGCCGGGATGATTCCCTCGTCCTGCGAGAGCCGGTGGAAGGCTTCGAGCGCGCTGTCGTCGTCGACGTTGACCGCCTCGACGCGGCCCTCGTCGACGAGGTGCGCGAGTTCGGGACCGACGCCCGCGTAGTCCAGTCCCGCCGACACCGAGTGGGACTCCATGATCTGGCCGTGGGAGTCCTGCAGGAGCTTCGTCCGCGCGCCGTGGAGGACGCCCTCCTCGCCGGTCGACAGCGAGGCGGAGTTGGGCGCGACGCCCTCCTCCTCGTCGACCTCCAGCGAAGACCCGCCCGCCTCGACGGCGTAGAGGGCCACGTCCTCGTCGTCGACGAAGTGGTGGAACGCGCCCATGGTGTTCGACCCGCCGCCCGCGCAGGCCACCACCGCGTCGGGCAACCGTCCTGCCTTCTCCTGAACCTGCTCGCGGGCCTCCTCGCTGATGACGGCCTGGAAGTCCCGGACCATCCGCGGGAAGGGGGCGGGGCCGACGACCGACCCGATGACGTAGTGGGTGTTCTCGACCGTGGTCGCCCAGTCGCGCATCGTCTCGGAGATGGCCTCCTTGAGCGTCCCGCGGCCCGTGGTGACGGGGTTGACCTCCGCCCCGTTGATCTTCATCCGGAAGACGTTCGGGCGCTGGCGGCGGATGTCGGTCTCGCCCATGTAGATCTCGCAGGGCATGTCGAGATGGGCCGCGGCCATCGCCGTCGCGGTGCCGTGCTGGCCGGCGCCCGTCTCGGCGACGATCCGCTCTTTGCCCATGTACTTCGCCAGCAGGACCTGCCCGAGCGCGTTGTTGAGTTTGTGCGCGCCGCCGTGGAGCAGGTCCTCCCGTTTGAGGTAGACCTCGGTGTCGTAGCGCGCCGAGAGCGACTCCGCGTGCTGGAGCGGGAGCGGCCGACCGCCGAAATCGGCCAGCCGCCGCTCGAACTCGTCCATGAAGCCGTCCTCGTTGTCGAGGACGTAGCGCTCGTAGGCGTCGCTGAGCTCCTCGATGGCCGGCATCAGCGACTCCGGCACGAACTGTCCGCCGTACTCGCCGAACTTCGCGTCGTCCGTACTCATTGGTGTGTCTCCGTCATTCGTCGTCTTCCCGTGTGACTGCGTCTCCCGTCGGCTCGTCCGTCGGGTGGTCGGCCACCTCCGCGTCCGCGCCCGCCGTCGCGAAACGGCGGGTGTTCGATTCCACGTCACCGCCGCCAGCGGCGTCCATGATCGCCGAACCGATCAGGAGCGCGTCGGCGCCCGCCCCGCGCATGCGCACCGCGTCGTTCCTCGTCGTTATGCCGCTCTCCGCAATGAGGGTGACGTTTTCCGGTACTTCGGGGGCCACGTCCTCGAACGTCTCCAGGTCGACCTCCAGCTCGGCGAGGTCGCGGTTGTTCACGCCGACGATCTCGGCGCCCGCGTCGAGCGCGCGCTCGACTTCCGCGGCGGTGTGGGTCTCGACGAGTACTTGGAACCCGCGGTCGCGCGCCGCCTCCAGCAGGGTCGCCAGGTCGTCCGTCCCCTCCTCGTCGAGGAACCGGACGATCAGGAGGACGACGTCCGCCTCCACGGCGTCGAGTTGCGCCTCGCGGACGACGAAGTCCTTGCGCAGGACCGGCACGTCCACGGCCGCGCGGACTCGTTCCAGCGCGTCTGTCGACCCGCCGAAGTGCTCGGGCTCGGTCAGCACCGAGAGGGCCGTCGCCCCGCCGGCGACCATCGACTCCGCGAGTTCGACCGGGTCGTCGTCGCGCTCGCCCTCGGTCGTCGGACTCGTCGGCTTGACCTCCGCGATCACCGGGACGCGACCGTCGGCCTCCGCGCGCTCGACGGCCGCCGGGAGCGAGCGGGCGTCGACCGTCACGCGCTCGCCGCCGCCCGAGCGCTCGCGGGCCGCGTCCAGTATCGACCGCACCTTCGGTGCGATCTCGTCACCAGTACTCATTACTGTCCACTAACGGACAGAGTTGTACATAAGGTTTGCGTCACGGGCCGGTGACGGCAGTCGATTCGGGCCCGCGGGCGGGGCCGCCGCCGAGCCGAACGCTCAAAAGGGGCGGCGTCGTGGCCACCGGTATGAGCCTGTTGGCCGACGAACTCGCCGGCGTGGTCGACCTGTTCGGGGGGTTGACCCGCGAGGAGCTCCACCACGCGCTCGAAGAGCTGGCGTTCAAGCGCGGCGAGGAGCCCGACAGCGACGCCGTCGCGGCCGCGATCGAGGAGACGGTCGAGAGCTATCACATCGTCCCCGTCGACCACGAAGGCGAGACGCTACTGGTCGCCGGGCCGGTCGCGTTCCCGACGCTCCCCGAACACGCCGAGGACCTCCCGCACATCCTGGACGTCGAGGAACGGACGGTCGAGCGCGAGGCGGTCGCCGCCGCGGTGCGCGAGCGGCTCGAAGTAGAGACCGAGGCCGTCGCGGCGGGGGCGAACAGCGACCGCGCCGACGCGCTCGTCGACGTCTGTTACGACCTCGAGACGTGGGCCGCCGTCGACACCTCCGGCCTCCGCGCGCGCCTCGACGCCGTCTGAGGTGCCTACGAGGGTATCCCGTCAGTTAAGACCACCCGTCCCATTCGTTGGCGTATGGACCTGTCGCGGGTGCGCGAACGCGACCCCGTCGAACTCGCCGGGGACGGGTCGCGGGCCGCGGGAAGCGACCGGCTCACCGGCGAGGAGCGCGAGGCCGCGGTCATCGCGCCGATCGTCGCCCGCGACGGCGAGGACCACGTGCTGTTCACGAAGCGCGCGGACCACCTCACCGACCACCCCGGACAGATGAGTTTCCCCGGGGGCGGCCGCGAACCGGTCGACGACGACCTGCTCGCGACCGCGCTCCGCGAGGCCGACGAGGAGATCGGCCTCGGGCCCGAGGAGGTCGACGTCGTGGGCCGACTCGACGACATCCGGACGATCACGGACTACGTGGTCCGCCCGTTCGTCGCCCGCGTCGCCGACCGCGAGTACCGACCCGCCGACGAGGAAGTCGCCGAGGTGGCCGTCCTCCCGGTCGACGGGCTCACCGATCTGGACAACTACGAGAGCGAGCGCCGCGACCACCCCCACTACGGCGAGATCCGCCTGCACTTCTTCCACGTCGACGGCTACACCGTCTGGGGCGCCACCGCGAACATGCTCGTCCAGCTCCTGGAGTTGACCACCGACTGGGAGCTCCCGCCGGAGCCGGACCACGCGGTCGACGCAGACGCCGACCTCCCGGGCTGAGCTGAGAGCGTTCAGACCTGTCTCCCTGCTGATCTGGGACGAGATCCGTGCACACGACGTGCATTTTAGCCCGGACTGAGAATCAAAGCTATTATCATTCTTTAGGCTAGCCTAAAACCTCATGGGAGACGATGGCAGCGGTCACGACGCACCGACGCGGCGCGAATACATGAAATACGGGACCGCGGTCATAGGCGGCGGCCTGATCGCAGGCTGTTCGAGTGGCCGGAGCGGATCGACCCCGGTTTCGACCGACGGTGAGACGGCGGAGACGACCGGAACGGAGACGACGACCGACACGAAGAGGACGACCGACACGGAGACGACGATGGGGACCAACACAGTCGGGGACAGATCGTATTCGGTGACGATGGCTCCGATGGGCACGGTCACGTTCGACAGCGTTCCGCAGAACGTGTTGGCCAGTTCAACGGCCAACATCGATATCGCGGCGGCGCTCGGTCACGGCACTGCAGTAAAATCGACGTCACGTCCGTCGTCGTCAATTCCCTCGCTGGAGTTCTATTACTCCAGGCTTGACACCTCGAATGACTGGATTGAGTTCCAGGACGCGGGTAATTTCAGCAAAGAGACACTGTACGAACTGGACAGCGACGTTCACTTCCTCGACCCGGCGTACGTCAATTCGCTTGACGGGTGGAGTAGATCCGACATCGAGGAGGTCAAGGGGAACGTCGGACCGTTTTTCGGGAATATGTACAGTCGGAAGCACCGTGAACCGCCCGAATCCTGGCGTGACTCCTATCAGTACTACACGCTCTGGGAGCTAACCGAGAAGTACGCCGAGGTGTTGCAGGAACGAGAGCGATTCGAACAGTTAAACGGAGTCAAAGAGAGGCTTCTGAGCTACATCCAATCGAATCTCCCGGCACCGAACGACCGGCCCACAGTCGGCATGGTGTATCCCCGGCTGTCGGAAGACGCGTTCTACGTCCACAGACTCAACCAGCCGGGGTATTTCTTCGCACACACTCGCCCACTGGACGCCGTCGACGTCTTCGCGGACATCGAGACGGGCGAGTACGGTGGCAAACTCATCGATTACGAGGCGATGATCGAGGCAGACCCGGACGTCATCATCATGAACCACGGGATCTCGGCGTACTACGACGTCCCTGACGCGAAACAGTCCATCCGTGATCACAGTGTGGGATCCGAATTGACCGCCGTTCAGAACGACCGTCTCTATGCGTCTGGTAACCCACGGCAGGGCCCGCTGATGAACCTCTTCCAGCTGGAGATGGCCGCCAAGCAGTTCTATCCGGAGCGGTTCGGAGAATGGCCCGGGTACTCCGCCGATGAGCCGTATCCGGAGATTCCCGAGGACGAGCAACTGTTCGACCGCCAGCGGGTAGCAGACATCATCAGCGGGGACTTCTAGTCGAGGAACAGCCGACACGCACGTTCATCCGATCGCGGTCGGCCGAGTGGAGACAATCTTCAAGAGTCGACCGCCCGGACAGGGAGTATGAACGACGAGGCAGGCATCTTCGCGAGCGAGTCGGAGTTTCTCGACCGCTACGTCCAGTTCGGCGCCGCGCAGGGGCGCGTGCTCTCGGTGACGTTCCCGGCGTCGCCCGACGACGAGGCCGCGTCCGACCACGAGCTGTTGGACCGGATCGAGGACTACCTCTCCGGCGTCGAGGACGACTTCGCGGACGTGACCGTCGCGCTGACGGTCCCGACCGACCAGCGCGGCGTCCTGGAGGCCGTCCGAGAGATCCCCTACGGCGAGCAGGTCGGCGTCGCGCAACTCCTCCGGATGACCCCCGACATGGACCCGGACGACGACGAGGACGTGCGGACCGCCCGGACCGCGCTCGCCGACAACCCCGCGCCGCTGCTCATCCCGGACCACCGCGTCCGCGACGGTCCCAGCGCCGCGCCCGCGGAGGTCGAACAGCGACTGCGCTCGGTCGAGGGGCTCTGACTGCCGCGCCGCTCACCCGCTCACGACCAGACGGGGTCCGGCAACCCGAGCCCCTCGTGGACGAGGAACTCCAGCGCGTTGACGAGGTAGTGGGCGACGACCACCACGAGGAGGCTGTTCGTCAGGACGAACCCGGCCGCGAGGACGAATCCCAGCGCGCCCGTGACCGCGACGCCGACCCGCCCCTGTGCGCCGTGGCCCAGCGCGAAGGCGATCGAGGAGACGATCGCGAGCAGCCACGGCGACGCGCTCAGCGCCTCCGCCGTCGCACCGACGACCGCCGCCCGAAAGATGAACTCCTCGACGACGGCGATGACCGGCAGCGTCGCCCCGAGCAGGAGTACCCACGCCCTCCGCCCGTCCGGCGCGAGCAACTCGCGCAGTCCCTCGTCGTAGTCGGCCCCCGACGAGGCCGCCAGTCCGGAAGCGAGTTCGTTCCCGACCCAGAGAGCGACGCCGAAGCCGATCCCGACCGCGAGCGCCGGGAGCCCGGTCGAGAGCGGGTCGCCGCTGATCCCCAGCGTCGGGAGCGGCACGCCGAAGTACCACGCCCCGCCGGCGAGGATCGCCCCGAACAGCCCCTGCGTGAGCGCGACGTTCAGGAGCAACAGGCCGGGGGACATGGCGGGCGGCTCCGCGGCGCGCTGGAGCGGCGCCGGGTCGACCGGCCGGTCGTCGCGGTCGAACGTCGGCCGGTCCTCCGGGTTCCGTGCCGGACGGTCGTCACCGGATGTCTCCCGCCCGACCGCCCCGTCGGGCGCCAGCGGATGTGCGACCGAGGACGACTCCCGGGTGGCCGGTTCGTCCGCGTCCGACTCGTCGGCGTCGCGGGCGCTCTCGTCCGCAGAATCGCGTGTGGTATCGAAATCGAACGCCGGCCGTCTCGACGCGTTCGGGCGGACGCCGTCGCCCGCGTCGCCTCCAGCACCGCTCTCCTCGCCGTCCCCGTCGTCGCTCTCGTCGACGACGCCCTGCGAGAGTCGCGCGAGGATGAGGAATCCGGCGAGGACGAAGGCGACGAGCCAGGCGAACGCGGCCAGGTCCGTCTCCGGGGGAGTGACGAGCGGAGGCGAAGCGAGGGGCCGGGCTGTCACAGTTCGAGTTGGGACTGGCCGGTCGAAAGTCGTTTCGGAGCGAGCGAGGCGAAAATCGCGTTCCAGCGGCGAGAGAGAACGAGAGGACCGGAGCCGTTACTGCGGGCTCGGGCTGCCGCCGGTCTGGCCGACCTCGCGCTGTTCGAGCGCCTTGCCCGTGATGGACTTGAGGCGGTCGACGAGGCCGTCCTTCTCGGGTTCGCCCGCGAGGGCGACCTCCAGCACTTCCGAGATGTGCGAGACCGGGATGATCTCGATCTGGTCTTTGTACTCGTCCTCGATCATCACGTCCTGCTCGTTGGCCTTCGGGATGATGACCGTGTCGAGGCCCGACTTCGCCGCGGCCTCGATCTTGTGGGTGACGCCGCCGACCGGGAGCACGTCGCCCCGGACCGACAGCGAGCCGGTCATCGCGAGGTTCTGCTCGACCGGGACGTCTTCCAGCGCGGAGATGACCGCGGTCGCCACGGTGATAGAGGCGGAGTCGCCGTCGACGCCGCCCTCGCCGGCCTGGACGAACTGGATGTGGACGTCCTTCTCGGAGATGTCCTCGTCGCTGAACTTCTTGATGATCGCCGAGACGTTCTGCACTGCTTCCTCGGCCATCTCCTGGAGCTGGCCGGTCGCGATGACCTGGCCGGGCCCCTGCGAGGGCGTGACCTCGGCCATGACGGGCAGGACGATACCGGAGTCCTCGCCCATGACCGCGAGGCCGTTGACGCGACCGATCACGTCGCCCTCGTTGACGGTGAGCTCGTAGTCCTTGCGGCGCTCGATGTAGTTGTCCGCGAGCTGCTGCTCGATCGAGCGGGAGCGTCGCTTGGCCTGGAGCACGTCGCCGCGCTCGGTGAACTCCTTGTCCTCGGCGCGGGCGATGTCGCCCGCGACGCGGACCAGCCCACCGAGGTCACGGAGCTTCAGCGAGAGGTGGCCCTTCCGGCCCGAACGCCGCCGCGCTTCGAGGATGACTTCCTCGACGGCGGTCTCGGTGAAGTGGGGCAGACGGCCGTCCTTCTCGACTTCCTGGGCGACGAAGCGGGCGTACTTGCGGCGCATCTCGGCGTCGTCCTCGATGGTGTCGTCCATGTACACCTCGTACCCGTAGCCCTTGATACGCGAGCGCAGGGCGGGGTGCATGTTCTCCATGGCGTCGAGGTTCCCGGCCGCGACCATGATGAAGTCCGTCGGGACGGGCTCGGTCTGGACCATCGCGCCCGAGGAGCGCTCGGACTGGCCCGTGATGGAGAACTCGCCCTCCTGGATGGCCGTCATCAGCTTCTGCTGGCTGCGGATGTCGAGCGTGTTGATCTCGTCGACGAACAGCACGCCCTTGTTGGCCTTGTGGATGGCGCCGGCCTCGACGCGGTCGTGGCTCGGCGTCTCCATGCCGCCGGACTGGAACGGGTCGTGGCGGACGTCGCCCAGCAGCGCACCGGCGTGGGCGCCGGTGGCGTCCTCGAACGGCGCGACCTGCTGGTTCGCGTTGTTGACCAGCAGGTTCGGGATCATCGCGTCGTTGCCCCGCGAGCCGTAGCGGAAGGCCAGATAGACGACCCCGGCCGCGAGGATGCCCAGCAGGACCGACCCCTGGATGAGCAGGGCGTACCCGATGATGATCGCGATGATGATCCACATCAGGAACGACCGCATCTGGTTGCGCTTGCGCGCCTCCTCCTTGTGGGCGTCGACGATCTGTTCGCCCTTCCCCGCCGGCACGGTCCGGATCTTCGGCTCGTTGCCGTCGTCGGGGTTGTGGTAGACGAGAACGTCCTGGAGTTCCTCCTTGGGGAGCAACTGGCTCATCGCCTTGGCGAGCATCGATTTGCCCGTCCCCGGCGAGCCGATCATCATCACGTGGCGGCGCTGCTTGGCGGCCTTCTTGACCACGTCTCGGGCGTGGTCCTGCCCGATGACCTGGTCGACAAGGCGATCGGGGACCTCGATGTCCCCGGTAGTCTCGATATCGAGTCCACCGAGCAGGTCCTCGTCGGCGTTCTCGACGGCGGCCTCGTCGGCGTCGATCTCGACAGCGCTGCCGAGACTGTCGTCGCCGTCGACCGGGACCGCGTTCCCGCCGTCCTCGGTCGCCGGCCCATCACCGGCGGGCTCGTCGCCACCCTCGACGTCGACCGGCGTCTCCGGCTCCGACTCCGGCGGCTCGCCACGTTCGGAGTCCGGAGACTCGGCGTCGGTCACACCGACCTCCTCGGTCTCGTCCGCGTCCGCTGCGGACGGTTCGTCGTTGTCGATATTCTCACTCATATAAACGATTCTGACAACTGAATCCAAGGGCTGTTTATTGATATACTTTCTCCCCTCGACCGGGTCGATAACAGGCGTAAACCGCCCGACGTGAGGGGTATCGGCCGGTAGCGGGTATACCGCTCTTACCCCCCGCTGGGATAAAAACAGGGAACGTATACGGGCGCCGGAGACCGCCCGCCACACCGCCGACGCGGCCGGCGAGGTCCACTCGCTCGCGCGCAAACCCGGCGTTCGGCCGTGGGCAGTTGCCGGCGTCCGCCGATCGGCTGACGCCGTCGACGCGGGAGTGCGGTGCGACCGGACCGCGAGTCACTGGGGTTAATGTAGCCGGTACGCCCACGGTAGTGTATGACGCGCGGGTTCTACATCGGGCGATTCCAGCCGTTTCACAACGGCCACCGGGCGATGGTCGACCACATCGTCGACGAGGTCGACGAACTCGTCCTCGGTATCGGGAGCGCAGACGTCTCGCACACCGTCCGCAACCCCTTCACTGCGGGCGAACGCGTGATGATGGTGACCAAGGCCGTCGAGGACGTCGACGTGCCGACCTACGTCGTCCCCATCGAGGACATCGACCGCAACGCCGTCTGGGTCAGCCACATCGAGAGCATGGCGCCGTCGTTCGACGTGGCCTACTCGAACAACCCCCTCGTGGTCCAGTTGTTCGAGGAGCGGGGCATCGAGGTGCGCGACTCGCCCATGTTCGATCGCGACCGGCTGGAAGGCAGCGACATCCGCGAGCGGATGCTCGACGGCGACACCTGGGACGACCGCGTCCCCGACGTCGTCGTCGACGTTATCGACGAGATCAGCGGCGTCCAGCGCCTCCAGACCGTCGCGAAGGACGACGTCTCCCGCCGCTGGGAAGCCGACGAAGACGACTGACCACCGAGAACTGACGACCGCCCCAGCCTACCGGCGATCGGCGACCTACCGGGAGGAGTCTCCCAGGACGTCCCGTTCGACCGCCTCGATCTCATCCCTGATGGCCTCTCGTTCGAAGTACAGCAACTCGACGCCGAGGACGACGACCGAGATGACCAGCACCACGTAGAACGTGTTCCGCTCGTTCGCGTACAGGTGCCAGAACAGCAGCGGCAGGAACGCGGTCGTCCCGGCGAGACCGACTGCGGGCGGCCGCGGGTCGATCCGCTCGCGGTCGCGCTCCCGGAGCGCCAGGGCGCTCATCGCCCCGAAGACGACGATGAACGCGACCGAGGCGAAAGAGGTGATCCCGCCGAGGCTCCCGACGGCCGCGAAGACGGCGGTGACCGCACCGAGGCCGACCAGCGTCCGCGTCGGGATCCCGCTGGCGCTGGAATCGCCGACGCGGTCGGGCAGCAGGTCCGCCGACAGCATCCCCTTCGCGAAGTAGCCCGTCGAGAACAGCGTCGCGTTGATCGCGGACCCGGTCGAGAACAGCGCCGAGGCCGAGATGGCGAACGCGCCCGCCCGGCGGAGGCCGACCGGCGCGGCGACGGCGCCGGCCGCCTGGACGAGCGCGGTGTGTGGGTGTGCCCGCAGCGCCTGCGGCGCCAGGGCGACCGTCGCGACCGCGACCAGCGCGTAGATGCCGACGGCGACCGGGATCGCGACGTACACCGCCGTCCGGATCGTCTCGACGGGGTCGGCGATGCTCTCCTGGTCGTAGAACAGCAGTTGCCAGCCCTGGAACGCCACGAACGACACCGCGGCGGCGACGATCGGGTCGAACGTCGTCAACTGCGACAGACCCAGCGAGAGCGACGCGGCGTCGGTCCCGAGGCCGACGTAGATCACGCCGGCCACGCCGAACGTCACGAGGACGCCCACCTTCAGCGCGACGAGGACGTTCTCGGCCGTACCGGTCGCCTGCGCACCCAGCAGGTTGAGCCCGACGAACCCGGCGACCGCGCCGACGGACACGACCGGGCGCAGCGGGACCGATCCCAGCGAGTCGGGGACGGCCCCGAGCGCCACGGTGAACTCGCCGAACGCGAAGGCGTACATCGCCATCGAGCCGACGTAGCCGAACAGCAGCGTCCAGCCGACCATTCCGGCCAGCGTCGCGTTGCCGACGAACGACTGGACGAAGGAGACGGACCCGCCCTGGTTCTCGTCGTCGACGTCGTTGAGCGCGTTGTAGGAGTAGCCGGCGCAGGCCGCGACGACGCCGGCCAGTGCGAACGCCGCCCAGGTAGCCGCGCCCGCGATCCCCGTGACCACGCCCAGCACGGCGTAGATGCCGCCGCCGATCATCCCGCCGAGCGCGATCGAGACGCTCTCGGTCAGGCCGAGCTGCTCATCGGGCACGATTGGGTCGACGTTCGGGTTTCCGCCGGTTGAAGGTGACGCCGGCTCGACTACCGGGAGCGAGACTCCGATTCGGTCGCTCCCAGCGGACGGAAGACAGTGACCGAGCGCGAGACCGGATTCAGCGTCGCTTCGGTCGCCCGTCGGATCCGCCGGTCCGTCGTCCCATCGCGAGACCCGCGGGTCGACGCGGGAACGCTGCGGAAAAAGAAGCGGTCGTGTACTGCGCGATCGGCGGTCCGAGCGGGCTTAGCTCGCGGAGATGACGTCGTCGATGCGGACGATCATCGTCGCGGCCTCGGCGGCGCTCTCGACGGCCTCGTGCTTGACGGCGGCCGGGTCGAGCACGGCCAGCTCGATCGGGTCGTCGATGACGCCGGTCTGGCCCTCGGAGATGATGCCGGCGATGCCTTCGGTCTCGTGTTCGGCGCGCAGGTCGACCAGCGCGTCAATGGGGTCCATGCCGGTGTTCTCCGCGAGCGTGCGCGGCAGCACGTCGACGGCGTCGGCGAACGCCTCGACGGCGAGCTGCTTGCGGCCCTCGATGCTGGCGGCCTCGCTGCGGATGTAGTCGGCGACCGCGATCTCGGTGGCGCCGGCGCCGGGGACGACGCCGCCCTTGTCGAGGGCGGCCGTCACGACGTCGAGCGCGTCGCCGAGGACGCGTTCGAGCTCGTCGGTGACGTGCTCGGTGCCACCGCGGGCGAAGACGGTGACGGACTGGCCGGCGTCGCCGTCCTCGACGAAGGTGACGTACTCGTCGCCGTACTTCTCGACGGAGATCGAACCGGCCGAGCCCAGGTCGTCGGCTTCGAGTTCCTGGACGCCCGCGGCGCGGGAGAGGCCGGTCGCGTAGGCGAGTTCCTCGCCCTCGTCGTCGCCGACCTCGAAGGCGGCGACGTCGTTCTTCGCGAGGATGGCGGCGACCTGGTCGGCGACGTCGCCGTCGACGAACAGCACGTCGACGCCCAGGTCGATGACGTGCTCGGCGTAGCCGCGCAGCTCGTTCTCCTCGGCCTCGATGGCGGTGTTGAGGTCGTCGACGCTGGAGACGTTGTACTCGGCGTCGATGTTGGCCTCACGGACCTCGATGTCGTCGTCGACGAAGGCGATCTGCGGGTCCTGGAAGTTCCGGGGCATGTTGTCGTGGACCGGCTCCTCGTCGATGAGGACGCCGTCGACGAGTCGGGTCGCCGACGAGGACGAGCCCGTCTGCGTGTAGACCGCGATGTTGTCGCGGGAGACGCCGTCGTCGTCGTCGACGCGGCGGACGGCGTCGACGACGACCTCGGCGAGGCGCTCGGCGGAGACGTCGCCGGTGCCCTTGCCCGTCATGCTGGAGCGAGCGACGGTCTCGAGGAGCTCGTCGTCGAGTTCCTCGTCGAGCGTGACCTCGTCGATGGCCTCGTGGGCCAGCGAGAGCGCCTGGTAGTACCCCTCGACGATGGTCGTCGGGTGGACGTCGTCGTCGAGGAGGTCCTCGGCCTGCGAGAGGAGCTCGCCCGAGAGCACCGCCGCGGTGGTGGTGCCGTCGCCGACCTCGCTCTCCTGGGTCTCGGCGACCTCGGAGATCATCTGCGCGGCCGGGTGTTCGATGTCCATCTCGTCCAGGATGGTGGCGCCGTCGTTCGTGATGACGACGTCGCCGCTGTCCGAGACGAGCATCTTGTCCATCCCGCGGGGACCGAGTGTGGTCCGTACCGCCTCGCTGACGGCCTTCCCGGCGGTGATGTTGGAGCTCTGGGCGTCCTTGCCCTGCGTGCGATCACTGTCCTCGTTGAGGATGAACATCGGCTGTCCACCCATGCGTCGCTGGCCAGATGACATGGTTGAGTTTCATCTAATTCATCGTAAGCGGTTCTATATAAAATTTTCCAAGCCGGACCCGGAACGACCGCCAGCGGTGTGGCAGGTGCCCCCACTCGAAGGCGCGGGAAGCGTTTATATAGGATGAGCGTGGCCGGGGCGTCGCCGTCGTATTCGGACGCGAGAAAGCGGCGAGCGGACTCGTGGGCGTCACCGGATCCGGATGCCGGTCCCGACCGTCACCTCGCTCGCTCCGACAACCGTTTTAACCAGCTACGCACATGGTAGGGTGAATGCTGGAGTTGGAGCACGGGTTCCGGGTGGTCGACGTGCACGCGCGCCTCGAGCCGGACGAGGACCGGCGGCAGCGCGAGGGGCTGGGCGACCCCGAACGGCTGGAGCGGGAGATGCACCAGGCGGGCGTGGTGCGGTCGCTGGTCTTTCCCAGCGGGCGCGACGGCAACTACCTCGCCGCCAACAACGCCGTCGCGCGGATGAGCGTCGGCCGGCCGTTCGTGGCCGTCGCCCGGATCAACGGCGCCCGCGACCCCGCGGACACGCCCGTGGCGACGCTACGTAACCTCACCGCCCACCGCACCGACGACCACACCTCCCCCGCAGACGTCGAGCAGTACGCCTACGACGACCGTTTCGTCGGGTTCAAACTCCACCCCGCGCGCGACGGCCTCCCCGACGAGGAGGTCCTCGAACAGTTGGCCGAGGCGGGACTGCCCGTCATCGTCCACGGCGGCCGCGGGTTCGGCCCGGACGCCGTCGAGGCGACGCTCCTCCAGTACGACTTCCCGGTCGTGCTCGCGCACTTCGGCGGGCACCCGCTCGACCGCGAACTGATGGCGACGAGCATCGACCTGCTCGACCGCTCGACGTCGCTGTACCTCGACACGAGTTTCGTCCGCTACCGCGACCCCCTCGAACGGGCGATCCGGGAGCACCCCGACCGCGTGCTGTTCGGCAGCGGGTCGCCCGCCGCCCACCCCAACGTCGCGGTCATGGAGGTCCTCACGCTGGACGTGCCCGAAGACGCGATGCGGAAGGTCTTCTCGAACAACCCCGGGCGCGTCTTCGACGCGCTCTCGCCGGCGGGCGGCCCGTAGCGGTCGCTGGTCGCGCGAGTCGTCGCAGGCACGAGCCAGGAGAACGGTTATCGGCGGTCGTAGACGGCGACCGGCCGGTCAGAGCGGGCCGACCGTCCGTAGGGATTGCGCCGCGTGGATCGGTCGAGCAGTCGCGCCCAGGCGCCGTCTTTCGATCCGATAGTGAGTCCCGAGATCACGTCGCGGCCGGTGCCGAGCCAGCCCGACGGGGTGGCGTCGCCGCGCGCGACGTCCCGGAGCGAGCCGAGCGCGTCGCGGCCGGCGTAGGCGACCAGTCGCGCGGCCACGCGCGGGCGGACGCCGTAGTTCTTCACGAGGCGGTAGGCCAGCGAGCGGTACTTCCAGCCGGGGTCGGTCTCCGGGCCGCCGCCGTCGGCGCCCACCTCGCGGGCGACGCCCATCCCCGGCGCCCACGTCACCGAGAAGTCCATCGCGGCGAGGCGATGGGCGCCGTCGCGGGCGCTGCCGATCTCGAGGTACTCGTCGAAGCCGTCGAGCGCGTCGAGCGCCGAGCGCGAGAAGGCCACGTTACCGCCGTTGAAGTAGGTGATCTCCCGCCCGGCGAGCGCGTCGGACTCGACCTCCTCGGTCGTCATGCCGCCGCGGAGCTGCTCGTGGACCGGGCCGGACACGACGTCGGCCCCGTCTAGTTCGTCCGTGAGCGCGTCGTACCACTCGTCGGTGACCGACAGCCCCTGGTCGACGAGCGCGACGACGTCGCCGGTGGTCTGTTCGATGCCGGCGTTGCGCGCGGCCGTGACGGTCCGGTCGGCGACCTCGACGAGCACGTCCACGTCGTCGCGCTCGCGGACCATCCCGGTCGTCCCGTCGGTCGAGGGGCCGTTCACGACCACGATCTCGGCCGCGGGCACGTGGTCGGCCAGCGCGTCGAGCGTCCGGGCGAGTTGCTCCCGGCCGTCGAGCGTCGGGACCACCACCGAGAGCTGCATACAGACCGTAGCAGACTCGACGCGTATAAAAGTCGTGGGACAAACGGGGTGGCTGACACGCCCGTCAGCCGCCAACCGCGCGAGCGGCCGTCACTCGACGGTCGCGTTCCAGTAGGAGATAGAGGCCAGGCGGTCGCCCAGCGGCGTGCGGTCGACCGCCTCTTCGACCCGGCGGAACGCCTTCGCGACGCCGCCGGGGAGCTTGCGGTAGAGGCCGAAGGGGACGACGAACTCGTGGGTCTCGTCGACGAGGCGGAGCTTCGCGGCGTCGAGCATGCCGTCGACCTCGCGGCGCGAGTAGAGCCGCGAGCCCATCGGGAGCGCCCAGTTGTACAGCGACCGTCCCGAAGAGCGATTGTAGGTCTCGAAGACGACCTGGCGCTTGGAGACGCGAGCCATCTCGCGGAGGTACTCCTCGGGGGTGTCCGCGAGGTGGAAGAATCGGATGGCGAAGACGGCGTCGAAGTGGTCGTCGGGGAACGGGAGCCGCGCGGCGTCGCCGCGCATGAACTCCAGGTGGTCGTCGACGCCGGCCTCTCGCGCCTTCGCGCGGCCCTCCCCGAGCATCGGCGCCGAGATGTCGAGTCCGACGACGTCCGCGCCCTGCTGGGCCAGCATCACCGAGAACCGACCGGTGCCGCAGGCGATCTCGAGGATCTTCTTGTCTCCGACGGGCGCGAGCGCCTCCCCGACCGCTTCCTTCTCCAGCTGGTCGGTGAGCCGGCCCCCACCGCGGGAGAAGCGCTTGTCCTCGTAGGACTCGACGACAGTTTCCTGCTGGTACCACTCCTTGCCCTTCACGATACGGGAATTTCCCCCGTGTGGGACCAAAAGAGTACTGAAAGCGGTCGCGCCGTACGGTTGCGGGCCCGAACGGCCGTCAGGACGTGTAGACCTCCCCCGGCCGGATCTCGACGATGACGCGAGCGCCCGGGTCGGCGTCGTAGTTCGGGTACTCGTCGACGCCCATGTACCGGCCGGCGAGTTCGTCGATGTGGTCTCTGGCGCCCTCCTCGGTCAGCGCCGTCACTTCGCCCGTCACCGAGCAGTAGCGATAGGGGTCCTCGGGATCGACCATGCTCACGCCGACCTTCGGGTTCCGGCCGACGTTGCGCTCTTTCCGCCGGCCCCGCGCCGTGTTGACGAGCACCCGGTCGGCCTCCGGGTCGTAGTCGATCCAGACGGGCGTGACGTGCGGGAAGCCTTCGGGCGTCATCGTCGCGAAGTGCGCGAACGTCTGTTTCTCGAACAGGTCGTGGTACGACTCCGGGATGGACGTCATACCCGATCGACGGCCCCCAGGGCCGAAAGGCCTCGGTCGGTGGCCGACCGTCTGGGGCCGGCCCGCCGAACGTGCCGCTGTGCGACGATCTACTCGGAGTACGTCCGAAAATACAAGGGCACCTTATACGCTTTGGACAATTTGGTCATCCATATAGCCAACTTTTACCAGTACCCTCAAGAGAAGCTCAGGCATGAGTACGACCATAGACGAGCCGAACGCGGACGAGCGGCTGGGCGAGGCGGAGTTCCGCGAGCGCCTGCGCGAACTCCCCCCGAGCGCGAAGCTGGTGGCGAAAGTGCTGGAGACCGACGCGCCGCTGTCGCAGGGACAGCTAGCCGAGGAGTCGCTGCTGCCGGACCGGACCGTCCGCTACGCGCTGAACAGACTCGAAGACGAGGAGCTGGTCGGGTCGCGACACAGCTTCCACGACGCGCGAAAACAGGTCTACTTCCTCAACAACTGAGCGCGGTCGGTCGACCGACCGCGGAGACCCGTCGCCCTACCGCTGGGCGTACGCGTCTTCGGTCTCGTCGAAGTTCTCTATCTCGACGCCGTCGCCGGTGACAGTCGCCACGTAGACGCCGTTGCCGGAGCCGGTGTCGCGCTCGCTGGCCGCCTCGACCGCCCGAACCGCCAGATCGCGGGCGTCGTCGAGGCTCATCTCGCGGTCGTACACGCCCTCGATAGCCCCGTGAGCGAGTTGCATCCCGGAGCCGGTGACCGTGTAGTCGTCCTTCATGACGCCGCCCGCGGGGTCGATGGAGTAGACGTGCGAGCCGTCCTCGTCGACGCCGCCGAGGATCGGGTTGATGGCGAACCACGGGCCGCCGCGGGCGAAGTTGCCCGCCAGCGTCGCCAGCGCGTGCATGCTGATGGGCTCGCCCTTCCGGACCTCGTAGAGGTCGGCCTCCGAGCGGAGCGTCCGGATGAACGACTGTGCGCCGCCCACGGAGCCAACGAGCGTCAGCACGCCGGTCGGGTGGATCTGCTCGACCTTCTGGACGGACTTGTTCGAGACGAAGCGACCGCCCAGCGAGGCGCGCATGTCCGTCGCCACGACGACGCCGTCCTCGGTCGAGATGCCGACCGTGGTCGTCCCGGTCTTGTTGACCGAGTCGTCGTCGCGCGCCTGCGCGTCGCCGCCCGCGCCGTCGAACTGTCCCGCGTCGAGTTCGGGCGCGGTCGGGTCGCCGATCGCGTCGGCGCCGGTCAGGGGGTCGGTGAATCTACTCATCGCCCTCACCTCCGAACTCCGCGAGGTGGGAGTCGATCTCCTCGGCCTCAAGCGAGCGGACGCGGTGCGTCTCCGTGTCGACGACGCTCACTTCGACCGCTTCGGGGTCGATGTCCTCGTTGCTCTGGGCGAGCGTCTCGAGCGCGAGCGTGATCCCGCCCTCCAGATCCAGGTCCCCGCGGTACTCGTCTTCGAGGAAGCTCATGAGGGTCTCGCGGTTGCCGCCGATGGTGGTCGCCTGCCACTCGTAGGGCGTCCCCGAGGGGTCGGTCTCGAAGAGCTTCGGCGTGCCGTCGGGGTCGACGCCGCCGATGGCCAGCGCCGTCCCGAACGGGCGGACGCCGCCGCTCTGGGTGTGGCGCTGGATGTAGTCGGTCACTTCCTTGGCCAGCGCCTCGACGCCGATCGGTTCGTCGTAGCGCAGGCGGTTGACCTGCGCCTGCTCGCGGGCGAAGTCGATCAGCTGTCGCGCGTCGGCGACGTGGCCGGCGCTCGCGACCGCGATGTGGTCGTCGATGCGGTGGAGTTTCTCGATGCTCTGTTCCTCGACGAGCGGGGAGCGAACCTGCCGGTCCGCCGCGAGCACGACGCCGTCGGTCGTCCGAACGCCGACGCTCGCCGTCCCGCGCTTGATCGCTTCCCGGGCGTACTCGACCTGGTAGAGGCGCCCGTCCGGCGAGAAGATCGTCATCCCGCGGTCGTACGCCTGCTGATTCTGATCCTGCATAGTGTGCGTCACTGAGTCAGCGTGACTAACATCAAGTTAGGGGCTCGGATATAAGAACCTTTCTGTGGTTTCGGGGTGGCTCGTATCGCGGTTGTCCGGTTCCACTCTACGGTCTTTGCATCCGCGCCGAGCGAAGCGAGGCGCGGTCCCCCGGACGCAAGGGAGCGGAGCGACCGCCGCGTCCGGCTTTTTTCACCCATGTTTTTGGTCGGGGGTCGCCTGCGGCGACCCCCCGGCGAAAAAGATGGTCTCAGTAGAGCGAGAGGTCGCCGGTCACCTTGTCGACGAGGTCGTCGCGGGCGGGACCGACGGCGAGCGCGCTGGCGGTGCCGGGTTCCAGTTGCGTGTGGCCGGCGTCGCGGACGACGGCGTGGGGGAGGCCCTCCCGTTCGGCCTCGTCGGCGAGTTCGAACAGCTGGGACTCGCTGTCGGCCTGCAGGACGACCTTCTTCTGGCCGCTGCCCTTCCACTCGTTCTTCGCCTGCCGGTCGGCGTCCTCGACGGCCATGAGGGAGGCGTGGGCGACCTGCGCGGCGAGTTTCCCCTCACCCATCCCGAGGTCCGCCCGGGCGACGATGGCCTGCTTCATGGCTCGACCGACGGCGGGGGCGCGTATCTGCCTTTTCATCGCTCGCGTGGATTCCCACGGTCGAACCGCGAAGTACTTGTCGCTCCAGTGACGGCTCTCCGGCCGTCCCATGCTCGCCGCCCTCCGCGACCTCCTGACGGACCACGAGAGCCGTAACGACCTTGCCGCTCGCGGCGGCAGTGGGGACGATGCGGATCGGAATCCAGCCCTACACGATCAGCGCTATCGACGAACCGCTCCCCGCCAAACTCGGCCGGATCGCCCGCGCCGGCTACGAGGGGGTCGAACTCGGCCCCGACGCGAACACCGACGCGGTCCACGAGGCGCTCGACGCCAGCGACCTCGCCGTGTCGAGCGTCGGCTCCGGGCTCGACGCGCTCGACGACGACCTCGACGCCCACGTCGCGGCGTGCGAGGGCTTCGACACGGACAACGTGGTCGTCATGTGGATCGACCCCGAGCACTTCGAGACCCGCGAGGCCGTCGAGTCGACCGCCGAACGGCTCGACGCCGCCGCGGACCGCCTCGCCGACCGCGGGCTCCGACTCCACTACCACAACCACGACCACGAGTTCACGGACCTGGGCGAGACGACCGGCTACGAGGCGCTCGTCGACGCGACCGACGCCGTTCGGTTCGAGGTCGACGCGGGCTGGGCGGGCGTCGGCGGCGTCGACCCGGCGGCGCTGCTCGGCGACATCGGCGACCGCGTCTCGCTCGTCCACCTCAAGGACATGGACTTCGACTCCGGCGAGTTCGTCATGTTCGGCGAGGGCGACCTCGACGTGGCCGAGACGGTCGCGGCGGCCCGCCGCATCGACGCCGAGTGGGGGCTCTTCGAGAACGACGAACCGGTCGACCCCGTCGCCGAGCCCTCGCACGCGTCGATCCTGCTCGACGAACACACCGGTCACCTCGGTCGGCGCGAAACGCGCACCGACGGCGATTGAACCCCGTTCGAGTCGGGCGGTTCGTCCCCGAGAAGTCGCCGACCATGCGATAGCAGAAACAAGGTTTTCATGGGAGGCGGGAGTCGCCCACGCTACTCATGGTCCTCCGCCGCTCCAGCGTCGCGGCTGCTCTCTCCGACGCGCTCCCCGACAGAACCTGGCAACGGGACGCCGCGCTCGTCTTCCTCGTCGCGCTCGTCCTGCGGGCGTGGGTCTGGTCGAACAAGGGCACCATGGTCGTCCGGGACGCCACCCGCTACGTGACGTGGTGCAACGAGTTCTCGCTCGGGACGCTCTTCGGCACACGCGCGCTGGTCTACTCCGGCTACTGGCTCCCCTACTGCGGCTGGCTGCGCGCCACGGGCGAGTACGTCCACGGCTGGGTCGGCGTCCAGATCGGCCTCTCGGCGCTGTCCTGTGTCCTCGTCTACGCGACGGCTCGTCACCTCGTCGGACGCTCCGCGGGAATCGTCGCCGGCGGCGCGCTCGCCGTCCAGTGGGAGGTGTACCGCTGGGCCGTCCGCCCGCAGTCGGAGTTCATGCTGACGTTCGCCCTCGCGCTGGCGCTGTGGCGCCTCGCCCACTACCACACGACGCCGACGACGCGAAACCGCGTGCTCGCCCTCGGAACCCTCGGATTCGCCGCGCTCGTCCGGCCCAACGGCCTGCCGATCGTCGCCGCGTACTTCCTGTACGACCTCCTGCCGTCGACCAGCGACCACCGGCTGAACCTGGGGTTCCCCGCGAAGGTGAACTTCGCGCTCGTCGCCGGCTTCGCCGCGGCCATCGCCTACCGCCTGCAGTTCGGCTGGGCGAAGGGATCGATGCTCTACCACTGGCGGAAGGGGATCATCATCACGCCAGACCGGTTCGTCTACGACTACACCCCCGCCTCCGCGAGCGGCGTCGTCGACTTCTTCGTCGCCAACGCCGAACACGTCGTCGCCATCGCGGTCCTGCGCGGCCTGTGGTTCTTCTCGCCGGTCATGCCCGGGTGGTCCACCGGGCACGCGCTGCGGGCCGGCCTCACGCTCACGCCGCTGCTGGTCCTCGCCGCGCTGGGGATCGGCGCGGCCGCGGCCCGCGAGCAGTGGGACCTGCTCGTGCTGTGGGGGACGCCGCTGGTCGCGGTGGTCGTCACGGCGATGGGCATCTGGGTCGCCGGCTGGCGCAACTTCCTCGGCCCGGCCGTGGTCGTCTACTGCCTGTTCGCGGGCTACTACGTCTCGCTGACCGACTGGCCGCGCAAGGCGCGAGCGCTCACCCGAACGTAGCCGCCGATCCGCCCCACTCGGACGCGGTCGACCTCCGCTCGGGGAGCCGCTGACAACCGTGATGTTTTACCCCGAGCGGGCAGAGAAACCTGTATGATACTGTCGGACGCGGACATCCTGCGGCGCCTGGAAGAAGGGGATCTGGTGGTCGAACCGCTCGACGACCCGGACATCCAGATCCAGCCCGCCAGCGTCGACCTGCGCCTCGGGCGGGAGTTCCTGGAGTTCCAGCACGCCAACATCCCCTGCATCCACCCCAACAGCGAGAACGAAGTCGACGAGTACGTCGAGGAGACCGTCGTCGAGGGGGACGACGAGTTCATCCTCCACCCCGGCGACTTCGTCCTCGGCACGACCTACGAGCGCGTCCGCATCCCGGACGACCTCATCGCCCACGTCGAGGGGCGCTCCTCGCTGGGCCGGCTCGCCATCGTCGTCCACGCCACCGCCGGTCTGTGCGACCCCGGATTCCAGGGTCACATCACTCTCGAACTGTCGAACCTCGGAACCGCACCGGTTGCGCTCACGCCCGGCATGCGCATCTCACAGCTCACGTTCACGGAGCTGAAGACGCCCGCGGACCGCCCCTACGGCGAGGAGCGCGGCTCGAAGTACCAGGACCAGTCCGGGCCGCAGGCCTCGAAGATCCAGGGCGACCGCGAGTTCGGGGGCGACCAGTAGGGCGATGGTCCACGACCGAACTGCGGCGACGACCCGCGCGGGAGCGACCGGCGACACGACCCCCCGGCGAGCGAGGTGGTCGGCGTGAAGTTCATCGAGGAACTCGTCGTCGAGGAGTTCCTGCCGACGTTCCGCTCGATGCTCGCCGAGGCGCTGCGCGAGCGGGGGCTGACCCAGAGCGAGGTCGCCGAACACCTCGGCATCAGCCAGAGCGCCGTCTCGAAGTACGTCCACGGCGAGGTCGAGCGCAACGACCGCCTCCTCGGCGACCGGCGGCTGCGCGAACTGGTCGAGCGCCTCGCCGAGGGACTGGCCAGCGGCGAGATGAGCCGCGTCCAGGCGCTCGTCGAGGCCGAGGTGTTCGTCCGCCGGCTCGAACGCGACGGGCTGCTCGCGCAACTCCACGAGGAGGAGATGCCCGGCCTCGCGGAGTACGGCGACGACCGCTTCGCCATCCACGACCCCGAGAGCACCGTCCGCGCCGCCGAGGAGGTGCTCGCCTCGCTCCGCCGCGGCGTCCGCATCCTCGAAAACACGGACGACTTCCCGGGCCTGATCCCCGCCGTCGGGTCGAACCTCGTCGAGTGCCTGCCCGACGCCGACGGCATCGAGGACGTGGCCGCCGTCCCCGGCCGCATCCTCGACCTCGAAGGGACGACGGCCGTCCCGGCCGACCCCGAGTTCGGCGTCAGCGAGCACGTCGCGAGCGTCCTGCTCGCTGCCCGCGCCGGCGGCAGCGACGCCCGCGCGGCCCTGAACGTCCGCTACGACGCGGAGATCGTCGAGGCGTTGACCGACGCGGGCTACACCGCCGTGGAGTTCGACGCCGAGGGCGACCTGGAGCCGGCCATCGCCGACGCGCTCGCGGAGTCGCCCGACGCCGACGTGCTCTATCAGACCGGCGGGTTCGGCGTCGAACCGATCGTCTACGTGCTGGCGACCGACGGACCGACGGCAGCGCGGGTCGTCCGGGAGCTATAATGCCCGACGACGTCGGCGCCACGCAGTCGTTCTACGGTCGCTGGGCGCGGTTCTACGACTGGCTCGCGACCGCCCCCGGCGTCGGCTCCTGGCGCGAGCGCGCCGCCGACGCGCTGGGCCTCGACTCCGGCGACACCGTCGTCGAGATGGGCTGTGGCACCGGCGCGAACTTCTCGTACCTGCGCGACCGCGTCGGTCCGGACGGGCGGGTCGTGGGCGTCGACCTGACCCGCGGCATGCTGCGCCGCGCGAGCGAACGGATCGACCGCGCCGGCTGGCGGAACGTCCACCTCGCTCGCGCGGACGCGCGACGGCCCCCCGTCGACGGCCCGGTCGACGCAGTCCTCGCGACGTTCGTCGTCGGGATGTTCGCCGACCCCCGTCCCGCCGTCGAGCGCTGGATCGACATGCTCGTGCCCGGCGGGCGGATCGCGCTGTTGAACGCCGGCCGCTCCGACCGCCGCGTGGCCGCGCCCCTGAACCTCGGCTTCCGCGCGTTCGTCCGCGCGGCGGCGCCCGGCGACGGCCGCGAGTCGCCGTCGGAGAGCCTGGAGCGGCGCGTCGCCACCGCGCGCGACGCGGTGTACTCGAACTGCCCCGCGCACGGCTTCGAGGAGTTCGGCCTCGGCTACCTCGGCCTCGCCTGGGGCGTTCGAGGAGACTGAGTTCTAACGGTCGTTCGGGGAGTACACTGTTCTGCCCCGAAGTCTGTGACCGCTACCGCCGTAGATGTGCTGACCGCCAATAGCGTGAAAGCCCCGGCCTGCTTCGGTCGCGCGGCTTGCTGCGCGCTTCGGTCGCTGCGCTCCCTGCAGTGCTTGCGACGCCGTGCTTCCCGAAGCAGGCTGCCCCTTTCATTCCCACCCGTGTCGGCTGTTCGGCCAGTCTGTGCGGGTGGGTATGAAAGGGGCGACGCGTTCGACCGTCCGGGCCTCGCTGCGCTCCTCGGCCTTCGGCCTGCGGTGCTTGCGTCGTCCGGGACGGGTCGAACGCGTCGGGGCTTTCACCCTGTTCGCGGTGCTGACTCTCGGTTTCCGTGTATCTCCTCGGATCTCCGCTATCACGACAGGCCTCACTCAGGAGTCGTGCTCGAAGACGGAGGCTCCGAACGAGTCGGGCACGGACAGCGCCCCCGACTCGACGCGATAGATCAGACAGCCGGCGAGGGTCAGCAGGCTGCCGTAGAGGACGGGCGTCCCGAAGCGGAATATCGGCAAGAGCGCGTCCAGGATGGTCTGCGCGGTACCGGGGTCGAGCGGCGCCGTCCTAACGGCTTCCCGGAGCGTGCGGAACGACATCGAGAGGTTGGCGACGAGCGCGCCGGCGACGAACACCCGGCGGCCGCGGCCGGCGGGCAGGTCGTACAGCAGGACGACCAGCGAGACGGCCGTGTAAGCGTAGTAGAGCAACAGCGAGGGGACGGCGAGCACCATCGCGACGAGGGTGCCGTGGACGGCGACGTGGCGGTCGGTGGTCGTCTCGACGCGCCAGTAGAGGGCAGCGAGGACGGGCGCGAGCAGCGCCGCGGCGCCGACCGCGTACCACGTCGGGTCGACGGTCGGGAACAGCACCGAGAGCGGGCGGCGCAGGGTGACGAAGCTCCGGTCGGCCGGGAGGCCGCCGACGAACGCCGCGGTCTCCCGGCGGGGAATCAGGGCGTCGACGACGTAGGTGCGCGTCGTGTCGACGCCGAACGCGAGCAGGCCGAGGGCGGTCAGCCCGGCGGCGGTCCCGACGGCCGCGCCGATCGCCCGCCAGGCGCGTCTGCGGAGGAGCCAGAGTCCGACGAGACCGGGGAACACCTTGACGAACGCCGGGAGCGCCAGCGCGGCGCCGGCGCGCGCCTCCCGGTCGCGCGCCAGCCAGACGACCCCGGCCACGAGCGCGGCGACGAGGACGTGGTTCACCTGCCCGTAGGCGAGCGACGGCGCCGAGTGCGCGGACGCCAGCAGGAAGGCGAACAGCAGCGCGCGCTCCGCGCGGCCGACGGAATAGCCCAGCGACTCGACGTAGCCCGCGAGGAACCGGGTCGCGACGGCCGACGCCAGCCCGGAGACGAGCGTCATCGCGACGAACCCGGGCACCCAGCTCTCGAAGAGCGCGGAGGGGAGGAAGGCGAGCACGGTCGCGGGCGGGTAGAGGTAGTGAAAGCCGCTGTTCGGCGGGGTGGCTGCGTAGAAGTGCTCGCCCGCGAGGGCGGCCTCGGCGGCGACGTGGTAGACGCGGTAGTTGAGCCCGAAGGTACCCGGTCTGTTGACGGCGTAGTTGGCGAGCGCGATCAGCCCGAGAAGCGCTCCGGTCCCGAACACCGCCAGCGCGTCGCGCTTCCGGTGGGTCATACCGGCGATGCGACGGTGAGGGACTTGGGCGTGTCGCATCGGTGATAGCATATCGGCGGAGCGGGGCCGGCCGGTCACAGCGCAGACGTCCCGGAGTGCGCGAGCCGGCGGATCCGGCCCGGAGACAGTTTCGCGCCGCCAGCGTGCGGGTCGCGGGCTCTCTGTCGCGGCGGTAGGGCGGTCGGTGCGAATCGTCCTCCACCGACCCCGTTCGCCCGTCGCCAATTTTTTCACTGGCCCGAACTGATCGACGGCGATGGCTTCCGCAACCCGGCGCGGTGGCGCACCGCTGATCAGCGGGCTCGTCCTCGCTGGCGTCGCGACGCGACAGGTCGTACAGAGCGGTCTCACCCCCTGGTCGACGCTGGCGCTCGTCGGCGGTCTGGCCGCGATAGCGGTCGGCGTGGCCGTCCTGACCGGTCGGGGCGAGTTCGAAGCCGCCGACGGACGCGACCGGAAGACGAGCGTCGCGCTCGCCGGACTCGCGGTCGTGAGTATCGCCGTCGGCAGCGTCGTGTGACGATTCGACGACCGGCAGCGCGCGACCGGTCAGCGGGAACCCGGGTGGTTCCGGTCGGAGGGCCGGAGACGACGCGGTCTCCCCGGTCGGTCAGGCCGCGTTCTCGGCCGCGTCGGTCGCGGTACCGACCTCGACCTCGAACGTGCCGTTTCCGGCCGATTCGATCGCGGTCTCGGTGACCTCGACGTGCACGGATTCGTTCGCCGTCCGGACCTCCGGCTCGCCGACGTCGATCACCGATCCGGTCGACGGGTCCACGTCGGCGACGACGCGGGTCGGCGCCGTCTCGTTGCGCGCGACCCAGACCGAGACCTCGTCGTCGTCGCTCACCGGCGCCCACACGTCGAATCGAACCGGCTCGCCGTCGTCGAAGTGCTCGCGGACTTCGGCCGACGACCAGGCGGTCCGCCAGGCGTCTTCGACGACGGTCTCGGACAGGTTCCCGTCGGGGTCGACGGTGTCGACAGTGTAGTTCGCTGGCGGTGCGACCGCCGACGGACCCGCCGAAGCGGGCGCCTCCGTCGGGCTATCGGTCATCGCCGCGGCGACGACGCCGCCCGCACCGAGTGCGAGCGTCGCCGCCACCGCGAGCGTCAGTAGTTCGTGTCTCATGTGTCTCGCGAGGGCGACCGCCGGTCGGTGGTCGTCGCGGCCGCGACCGCCGAGCGGCCGGCGGCGCGACGGCCCGTCCGACCCGACCGCCCTCGTGCAAGCCTTCGACGAAAGACCTGAAAGTCATTGATTGGAAACAGGTTCGAAAACGGCGTGAAACCGGTGTAAAACGACGTTTCGGGCTACTGGAGCGTGACGAGGTTCCCCATCCCGTGGCGCTCGCGTTCGAGCAGGTCCCTGTGTTCGAGGGTGTCGAGCGTCCGGCTGACGGTCGCCTTCGACAGGTCGGTGTCCTCGACGATCTCCCGCTGGGGGAGCTCGCCCCCGGCGTCGAGCACGAGCCTGTAGACGGTCTCCTCGGAGTCGGTCAGCCGCTCCGCGACCGACTCCCAGTCCTCCCGGCGGGCGTCGCCCTCGGGGTCGGCGGCGTGCGGATCGGCGGTCGCCGTTCCCGCTCCGTCGGCGGCGGTCGCGGCCGCAGCCGACTCCGGAGTCGCCCCCTTCGAGCGGGTCGCCGTCTCGTCCCCGGGCGCCTCGTCCCGCGGGCCGGCGGAGGCGGACGCTCCGAGGAGTAGATACGTGCCGCTCGACCCGAGCAGCGCCGCCGCGACGGCGACGACCGCGACGTCGCCGTACGTGAAGTACCGGCCGATGCGAACGGTCTCGGCGCCGTCGGCGCCGACGGACACAACGACCGGCGACGACGTGATCAGCTGGACCGCGAGCACGAGCACCGCGGCGACGAAGGCGGCCGCGGCGAGGACGTGCCTTCCGTGGAGGGCTCGAAAGACCATACCGCGCGGTATCAGTCGGGCGGTCCTAAGGCGTATCGCTTTTCCCGCCCGAACGGGCCTGAAACGCCCGCGAAACGCGTTTCCAACGCGTTCCGAACGCCTTCCATCGCAGGGTTGATTGGCTCTTCCGGAGTCCGTACGCGTATGGTAGCCGGACTGCGCTCCCGACTCCTCGCCCTGGTGGCGCTGGCTGCCCTGGGCGCCGGGCTGGCGGTCGTCGGAACCTCGCTCGCGGGCGGGCAGGCGGCCGCGGGCGCGCCGGGAACCGCGTTCGTCGTCTCCGAGGACAACGTCTCGGTCGCGAGCGGCCACGGAGAGCGGACCCTGGTCGAGAACGTCTCCCGGGCCGAATCGATAGCGATCGAGCGAGTGGGAGCCGGGCGCTTCGCGGTCCGCGCGGAGCCGCCGATAACGGACCGCGAGCGCGAGCGGGCGAGAGCGATCCTCCTGGGCAACGAGACCGTCAGACGGGCGCTGGAGGCGATGGGCGCGTACGAACTCGGCGTCGAGCCGATCCGGAAGTTGAACGGCAGTTCCGCAGTGTCGATGAGCGGTAACGTGACCGGGACGACCGACTCCGACGGCGCGCAGGAGTTCCGGATCGAGAACGTCACCGTCCGCGGCGAGAGCGAGTCGGTCGTCCTCGACCGCGACGCGTCGTACGTCGAGGACGAGGCCAGCGTCAGGGTGCGGCGGCCGGCGACCGGCGAACTCCGGTACACGGTCCACGTCGACCTCGCGAACGGGACCGTCCGCGACGTGACGGACTGGGAAGCGATCCGCGACGAGTGAGACGCCGATCCGGTCGCCCGGCCGAACCGTCACGCGTCGTAGCGGTCGGCGTGTTCGTGACAGAACTCGGGGGCTCGCAGTTGCGCGCGAACGAGTCCGGGCTGTCGATGCGGATTGTGGAGCCGGCAGTCCTCGTCGTCACAGAAGCTCTCGCCGGTCGCGAGGTAGTGGTACGCCTGCAAGACGTAGCCCTTCAGCGCGTCGGTCGTCCGCGGGTCGTCGGCGACGAGGAACTCCCCCTCGACCTCGTTCTCCAGGACTTCCCGCGGCGGCGAGTCGCCCGAGAGCAAGGCGTGTCTCTGCTGTTCCTTGTAGTACTGCTCGGGCTTGGCGGGCGCCTCGTAGAGGCCGGGGACCGAGACGATACCGGGCTGGCCGAGCACGTTGACGCGCTTGTGCCAGCGACCGTCGTGGTCGCCCCAGGTCCCCACGACGCGGTCGAGCAGGGGAACGTGCAGGTGGTCCAGCCCGCGTTCGCCGGCCGGGAGCAGGTCGCAGAGGATTTCCTGGACCTGCAACCCGTCGTAGATGACGCCGCCGGCGCGTTCGGGGTTCTCCAGCGCGCGCTCCTCGTAGCGGACGATGCCGACCATCGTGTTGCCCGTCTCGCGCTCGTACGGCGAGAGCACCCGCGCCTCGGCGAACGACTCCGCCAGGCCCTCCCCGTCGTATACCGACAGGAAGCGGTCGCGCACGGACACCTCCGCCTCGACGCGCTCGCGGAGCCAGTCGGCGACCGCGTCGGCGTCGGCTTCGGTGGTGGGCGCGCGATAGAGCGTGACCTCCTCGACCATACTAATCGGTGGTACCACCGGGTGAAACTGGTTACGGTCCGGGTCGTGCGACACCGGCCCGGACGCCGCCCCTATATCTCGCTGCCGTCGAAGTGCTCGTGACGCCGGTCGTCCATCTCGGCGAGGTGGTCGCTGATCACGCTTCGTCGCCCCTTCCGGTTGCACGCCGTGGCCGGGCACGCGACGTACTCCCGCTCTGTTGCCTCCGTGTCGGGCATGTGCGGACCTACGCGTGCCCCCGCAAAATTCCGACTGCCCAGATACGTCCCGGATACCGTCGAGACGAATGCCCGAAAATATTATACGTCAATGCACAGACTAGCGCGTTAGAGAACAAACATGGGCAGGGAAAAATTCGAAGTCGCGGACGACTTCCTGACGATCGGACGGACGTTCGCGGAGTACCGACGGATGTTCGACCTCGGGGCCGAGGACCTGGCGGACCGCGAGATCCTCGACTGCGGCGGGGGCGCGGGCGCGTTCACGGCCACGGCAGCCGAACTGGCCGAGCGCGCCGTGGCTGTCGACCCGCTCTACGGCCCTCCCCCCGAAGAACTGGAGCCGGAACTCGACGCGGCGATCGAGTACAACGTCGCGCAGCTCCGTGAGAAACGGGATCTGTTCGTCTGGGACTTCTACGGGGACGTGGAGACCAGGGGGCGGTACCTCTGCGCCGCCGCCGAGCGGTTCCTCGCCGACTACGCGACGCAACCGGACCGCTACGTCGCCGGGGGCCTCCCCGAACTCCCCGTCGGCGACGACAGCGTCGACCTCGCGCTGGTCGCGAACCTCCTGTTCGTCTACGACGACCGGCTCGACCGCGAGTTCCACGCGGCCGCGCTCCGAGAACTGGCCCGCGTGGCGCGCGAAGAGGTGCGCGTCTTCCCGCTGCACTCGCTGGACCGCACCCGCTCGGCGTACGTCGACCCCGTCGCCGAGTCGCTCCGGGGAGACGGTCACGCCGTCGAACTCCGCGAGGTCCCCTACGAGTTCCAGCCCGGCGCGACGGAGATGCTGGTGCTCACGCCCTCCCAGACCACCCCAAGCGGTTAGGGTCGACCGGTCGAACGGACGGCATGGTCGACGCCCGCGAGTACCACGAGCGGACGAACCACTCGCCCGAGCGGTTGCGCGAGGAGTCCTTCCGGCTCGACCGGTCGAACCAGCCCCGCCCCTACAAGGTCTACGAGGACCTCCCCCGCTTTTCGCCCGACGGCGACCCCGAGCCACCCGAAACGCCCGCGCTCGCCGCCGTCGCGACAGACGACCCCGAACCGCCCGACGGGGTTCCGGATCCGACTGGGGACCCCGACGTCCAGGCCCTCTGTCACTACGCCGCCGGGATCACGAAGGAACTGGAGATCCAGGGGCAGTCGATGCCGTTCCGCGCCGCCGCCTGCACGGGCAAGCTCTACCACGTCGATCTCTACGCGGTCACCGGCGAGTGCGGACAGTTCGACCCGGGCGTCTATCACTTCGACCCGCACTCGGGCGAGTTCGACGTGCTCCGGGAGGGCGACTTCCGGCCCGTGCTCGCGGACGCCTCCGGCGACCACGCGGGCGTCACGCAGGCGCCGGTCACGTTCGTCGCCACCTCCCAGTGGTGGCGCAACGCCTGGAAGTACCGCGAGCGCACCTACCGCCACGCCTTCTGGGACTCCGGGACGATCCTCGCGAACCTGCTCGCCGTCGCTCACGGGAGCGGCCACCGCGCCGAGGTCGTCGCGGGCTTCGCCGACGACCCCGTGGTGAAGTTGCTCGGCCTCGACCCCGACGAGGAGGCCCCGCTCGAACTCGTCCCCGTCGGATCGAGCGCGCCGATCCCCGGCCGGCGTGAGTCGCCGAACACGACCGTGTCGCCGGACGCGACCGACTCTCCGAACTCGGACGAACTCGAACCCATCGACCCCGAAGAGCGACCGCTCTCGGACGATCCGGTCGACTACCCGCTCGTCCCGGACGCCTGGCGCCAGAGCGCGCTCGACGACGGCGAGGCCGCCGCCGCGTGGCGCGAGTCCGTCCAGGTCGAGGTCGCCGACGCCTCGCTCGGGGCGCGGCCCGACGCCGACGGCGAGCGCGTCGAACTCCGCCCCGTCGACGCGGAGACCGCCTCGGCGCGACCGGTCGGGAACACGATAGAGCGTCGGGGCTCCTGTCGCGACTACAGCCACGAGCCCATCAGCGACCGGAAGTTCGCCACGGTACTCGACCGGGCGCTCCGGGGCGTGCCCGCCGACGCCTTCGCCGGCGACCTCAACGGACTCCTCGACTGCTACTGCCTCGTCCACGCGGTCGACGGCATCGATCGGGGCGTCTACGAGTACCACCCCACCGACGACGAACTGGAGCGGGTGGGCGACACCGACCGCGAGACCGCGGGGCACCTCGCGCTCGGGCAGTCGGTCGTCGGCGACGCCGCCGCGAACGTGTACCTCGTGGCGGACGTCGACGCCGTCGTCGAGGAGTTCGGGAACCGCGGCTATCGGCTGGCGCAACTGGAGGCGGGCATCGCGCTGGGCCGCCTCTACCTCGCGACGTACGCCCACCTGGAGCTGGGCGGGCGCGGGTTCACCTTCTTCGACGGCGAGGTCGCGGAGTACCTGTCGCCGCACGCCGACGGGCAGACGCCGATGACGCTGTTCGCGTTCGGCAAGCCGGCCTGAGCGGACCGTGGCGAGCGCTACGCCTCGGCGAGTACGTGCAGGGTCTCGTCGTCGGTGACGGCGTACAACCGTCCGTCGGCGAGCGCGAGACCGCTCTTGATCCCGTTCTCGACCGAGTGGTCCCACAGCGACTCGCCGGAGTCCGTGTCCAGCGCGCGGACGACGCCCGCCGTCGTCCCGACGTACAGGGTTCCGTCGGAGACGATCGGCCCGTCCACGGCGCCGCCCTCGAACGACTGGTTCCAGTCCTCCTCGCCCGACGCCGCGTCGAGCGCGAAGACGGTGCCTCGCACCGACTGCGAGCGCTTGTTTCCGAAGTACACGGTCCCGTCGGCGTACGCCACGGTCCGCGGGACGATCGCCGTGTCGTGTTCGTACGTCCACTCCTCGTCGCCGGTGTCCGCCGAGCGCGCGGTGACGTAGGTCTCCTGGAGGTACACCGACCCGTCCGCGACCGTCGGCGTCTGGGCGTACGCACTGGCCCCCTCGATCCGCCAGATCTCCTCGCCGCTCTCCGCGTCGATCGCGTACAGGACTCCCTGCTTGTCCTCCTGCGCCGGCGTCGTGACGTACACGGTCCCGTCCGCGACGGCGGGCGGCGCTCGGATCGGCAGGTCGGTCGGGAACGACCACGACTCCTCGCCGTTCGCGGCGTCGAGCGCGACGAGCCCCCCGGTCGCCTTCCCGACGTACGCCCGCCCGTCGACGACGGTCGGGTACCCCTTCTCGGGGATCTCGTCGTAGGTCCACTCCTCGCTCCCGTCGGCGACATCGAGCGCTCGCATCCCGCCCGCCTCGAAGTACAGCTTCCCGTCCGAGACGGTGAGGTAGGCCGCGCTGCTCTCGAACCCCTTGGACCACTCTTCCTCGCCGCTTTCGGCGTCGAGCGCGCTGACGCCGCCCGGGGTCTCGGCGTAGACCGTCCCGTCGACGATCGCCGGCGTCGCCGACCACCTGTCGTCCATCGGCGCCGTCCAGACCTCCTCGACGGACGACGTGGGGCCCGATGCGTCCGCCTGTCCGGTCGCCGCAGCGTCGCGCTGCACCCGCGGCCACCCGCTCGTGCCGCTCGTGCCGCCGTCGCCGCCGCCGGTTATCGGATTCGATCCCCCGAGACAGCCGGCCAGCGCCAGCGCGCTCGCCGCACCCCCTGCGCGAAGGAACCGCCGTCGCGTGGCTTCCCGTTCCATACTCGAAACCACCAGCGAGTATTGATATAATAGTGTCGTCTCATTGGATCCGACAGGTCACCCGAGCCGTCGGGACCGTCAGGTCGAGTCGCCGGGCGGGTCACGTCGAATCGTCGGGCGCGTCACGCCGAGTCGGTCAGCGAGTCCGTCGCGTGGTGGGGCCCGAGCGGCCCGTGTTCCGGGCAGATTCCGGCGATGGGCGTCGCGTTGAGACAGCACTGCCGACTGTTCGTGGCGGCGAGGTCGTTCTGGAGTTGTCGGCCGCAGAGTCTGCAATACACCGTCTCGTCGGTCACTGGTCGCTGTTCGGGTTCCACCGAGAAAGCCTCGGGGGCCGCAAGCACTATCGTGTCTGGCACCTATCAGCTCCCATGGCACTCGCCGCGCTGGCGTTCTACGCCCTCGTCGTCTTCGTGGTCGTCGCCGCCGGGTCGTTCGTCGGCGCGATACTCGCCCTGCAGGTGTATCACGGAGATCGGGCAGGTTCGCTCTCCCTTCGGGAGTTGGTCCGACGGCTCAACAACGACACGAGATGACCGGTGCTCGTCCATGAGTGCTGTAATCGGTCGGATCGTTAGGTGGAGCGGCTACCGCAGGGAACGAGAGGCGTCGAAAGCCCTCGACAGCGCGCGCCAAAATCAGTTGCTGCTCGGAATTAGTCGTCGGCGGGCGCCGCGGCGTCGCGGCTCGTCAGGTCGACGGGGTCGGCGTCGACCTCCAGTTCGTCGAGGGCGACCTGGGCGGCGCGCTTGCCGGAGACGAGCATGGCGCCGAAGGTGGGCCCCATGCGAGGCAGGCCGTAGGTCGTCGCGGTGGCCATGCCGGTGACGACGAGGCCGTCGTGGGCGAGGCCGGTGTGTTCGACGACGGCGTCCTCGCTCTCGCCGACCCACATCGAGTCGTGACCGGGCGAGTCGTGGCCGGGGGCGCCGTAGGTGTCGTCGCCGGTCTTGTCCATGCCGCTGGCTTCCTCTTCGAGGCCCGGCGCGTTGAGGACGCCGCGCTCGTCGAGTTTCTTGACCGCCATCGCGTCGTGGCCGGTGGCGTCGATGACCAGGTCCGCCTCGACGGCGATGGGGTCGACGCAGGTGATCTCGCGGGGGAGCGCGTGGACCGGCGTCCAGTTCATGACGATGCCTCCCACCCTGTGATCCTCGCGGATCACGATGTCGGTGAACTCCGTCATGTTCTGCATCTTCGCGCCGGCGTCGCAGGCGGCCTTGATGAGGCCCGAACAGGCCTCGGGGCCGTTCGCGACGTAGAGACCCTCGGAGTCCTGTGACTGCTTGTGGTCGACTTCCAGCTCGTCGAGGACCTGCTGGGCCGGGTCGCGGACGGTGACCTTGTTCATGAGGAAGCCGCCCAGCCAGAAGCCGCCGCCGAGGTAGTTGTTCTTCTCTACGACCATCACCTGCACGCCGCGCTCGGCGAGCTCCTTCGCGGCCATCAGCCCCGAGGGGCCGCCACCGACGATGATGACGTCCGAGTCCGAGAAGTCCATGAACTCCTCGGTCCACTCCTGCCCGATCGCTCGCGTGACTTCCGCTTCGCCGACGTCGCTGAACTTGTCGAAGCCTTCCTGGCTCATATTACCGAGTGTTAACAGCTGGTGGTAAAACGTCTTTCGCTATAATCCGGTTGTACAATAGCGTTTTCTCCGGGGAGAGCGGTCGAGCCGGCGCACAGCGAACCCGGCGGTTGTACAACGGACTTATACCTCGGCCGCGGGAATCGGCGTCCATGTCGCTGCGGCTCCCGAGCGAGATCGTGGTAGAGCGGTTCCTGCCCACCGCGCGGACGATGCTGGCCGCGGAGTTACACGACCGCGGGTTCACCCAGAAGGAAGTCGCCGACCGCCTGGGCCTCACCCAGGCGGCCGTCAGCAAGTACCTCCGCGGGGACGTGACCGTCGAGGACCGCTTCGCCGACGACGAGCGGATGCAGGCCACGGTCGACGCCATCGCCGACGGGTTCGCCGACGGCTCGATGGACGGCTACGAGGCCCTCGCCGAGTTACTGGACCTCGTCCGAGCCTTCGAAGACAGGGGGCCGATCTGCGCGGTCCACGAGGAGGAGATGCCCGCGCTGGAGGGGATGGGCTGTGACCTGTGCGTCCGCGGGACGGACGACGCCGTCCTCGCCGAGCGCGAGGCGCTGGCCGCGGTCCGCCGGGCGTCCAGGCGGATCTCGAACGCGCCCGGGATGGCCGCGCACGTCCCGAACGTCGGCACGAACGTCGGGACGGCCGTCCCCGGCGCCGCCGACGCGACGGACGTGGCCGCCGTCCCAGGCAGACTCCAGGCCGTCAACGGCCGGATCATGGTCCCCGCCGACCCGGAGTTCGGCGCCTCCCAGCGGGTCGCGGGCGCGATCATCGCGGCGATGAGCGTCGAGTCGGACGTGCGGGGGGCGCTGAACCTGGCGACCTCCGCTGAACTGCTCGACGCGGCGCGCGAGCGCGGCATCGACCCCATGGAGTTCGACGCGTCCTACGAGGACCGCGGCGAGCGCCTGCGCGAGCGGTTCCGCGAGCGCGGCGCGGTCCCTCGCCTCGTCTACCACGGGGGAGCGTTCGGCATCGAACCCGTCTGTCACGTCTTCGGCGAGACGGCGGTCGAAGCGGCCGCGCTCGCCGTCGAACTGGTCGAGAGCGCGCCGACCGGGCCGCGACCGGAAGACTGAGACGACCGTCGAACCGTCCGCCGGGTTTTCGATACCGGTGGCCGAACTGCCGCCAGATGGCCCTCCGCACGTCAGTTGCGACGGTCCTCGCAGTAGCGCTCGTCGCGCTCGCCGGCTGTTCCGGTCCGCTCGCCGGCGACGCCGCGACGCCGACAGAGCCCTCCTCGTCGACGGCGACGGAGACCAGCACGGCCACGCGAACATCGGCGGACGCCACCACGTCAACGCCGACGGCGACCGACACGCCGACGGCGACTCGAACGCCGGTCCAGTCCCCGACGGACGGCGCGGGATCCGGCGTCGGGGAGAGCGAGCGGGTCGTCGTGAACAACGGGACGCTCTCCGTCAACGCGACGACGGTGTACCGCCGCGTGGAGCGGTTGCTGGGCGCGGACGCGCCGGCGCCGACGGTCGAAGTGACGGAGCGACCGGCCGTGAACCTCAGCGGTGGGTCGGTCCGCTCAGAGCGCCGGGCGCTCGGGTTTCGAGCGGGACCGGGATCTATCGGGGAGTGCGGCGACATCTATCCGGCGAACGCCGGTGCCGACGAGGTCCGCGTCACCGTCGGCGACCGGTCCCCCCGGGAGGTCGAACTCGTCCTGGTCCACGAGTTCGTCCACGTCCTCCAGTACAACGACAGCGACTACGACGAACTGTCCAACCAGACCGACTACACGCTCGGGCACGCGCTCGGCGAGGGTGCGGCGGTGTACGCGGCCCAGACCTACGGCGAGCGCTACGGCGCCAGTTACGACGGGAAGACGCCCGTCGAACTCCGGCGCTGCCTCTACGAGCGGGTCGGCGACGCCGACCGCGAGTGGATCGGCCAGTACTACTTCGGGGCGCGGTACTACCAGCAGCGAGTCGACTCGCCCGCCGACTTCTCGACGGTGTACCGCTCTCCGCCGCGGACGACGGAGCAACTGATCCACGGGCTCGAACCCGGCGCCGAACCGCCCGCGACCCTCTCGGTCGCCGTCGAGTCGAGCGGTGACTGGCGGGCGGAGAGGCGGGAACAGAAGGGAGAGCTCGCGCTCCGGACCTGGTTGCGGGTCGGCCTCGACGGCGAGCGGGTCGACACCGCGGCGAGCGGGTGGGGCAACGACACCTTCGTTCGGTTCGAACGCAACGGCACCGACAGCGTGGCGTGGGCGATCCGGACCGATTCCGCGGCGGACGCCAACGAACTCGAGGCGGCGGTGACCGACCTCGCGACCGTCCTACGCGACCGGAACGCGACGACGGTGCGGCAGGTCCGCGCCTCGGACCGGACGCTCGTCGTCTTCGCGGGCCAGAAGACGTTCGTCTCGAACGCCACCGCGAGCGGTACCGACGGCGACGTCACCCTCACCGTCCCGTAACCGTCGGCGGGAGTCGGGCGGCGCCGGCCGCGGGCGCCACGCCGCTTTTGTCCGTCTCGCTCCAAGTCACCGCATGGCACAGCAGGAGACCGATAGCGCCGCGGTCGGCGAGCCGAGCGACCAGTGGCGCTCGTATCAGGGGGCGCCGACGGGGACCGACATCGAGTGCGAGGGGTGGCGCCAGGAGGCCGCGCTCCGCATGCTCAACAACAACCTCGACCCGGAGGTCGCGGAGCGCCCGGAGGATCTGGTCGTCTACGGCGGCACCGGCCGCGCCGCGCGCTCGTGGGACGCCTACGACGCCATCCTCGCGGAACTGCGCGACCTCGGGGAGACCGAGACGCTGCTCGTCCAGTCGGGCAAACCCGTCGGGCGCTTCGAGACCCACGAGCGAGCGCCCCGCGTCCTCATCGCCAACTCCAATCTCGTCGGCAAGTGGGACAACTGGGAGCACTTCCACGAACTCGAGGCGAAGGGCCTCATCATGTACGGTCAGATGACCGCCGGGTCGTGGGCCTACATCGGCACGCAGGGGATCATCCAGGGCACGTACGAGACGCTCGCCGAGGCCGCTCGCCAGCACTTCGACGGCTCGCTGGAGGGGCGAATCGTCGTCACCGGCGGGCTCGGGGGGATGGGAGGCGCCCAGCCGCTCGCGGTCACGATGAACGAGGGGGTCTGCATCGCCGCCGAGGTCGACGAGGCCCGCATCGACCGCCGCATCGCGACCGGCTACTGCCAGGAGAAGACCGACGATCTGGACGAGGCTATCGAGCGCGCCGAGGAGGCCGCGGAGGCGGGCGAGCGCTACTCCGTCGGCGTCCACGGCAACGCCGCGGACACGCTCGAAGCGATGCTGGACCGGGGGTTCGTCCCCGACGTCGTCACCGACCAGACCGCCGCCCACGACGCCCTGGAGGGGTACTACCCGTCGGGATACACGGTCGCCGAGGCCGACGAACTCCGCGAGACCGACCCCGACCGCTACGAACGGGAGAGCCTGGAGACGATGGAACGCCACGTCGACGCCATCCTGGAACTCCAGGAGCGCGGCGCGGTCGCCGTCGAGTACGGCAACAACATCCGCGGACAGGTGGCCGACTGGCGGACCGAGCGCGCCGGCGGTGCGAGCGGGGACGGCGAGCAGCCGTGGCCGCTCTCTGGCGCCGCGACCGGCGAGCGCGACGCCTTCGATTTCCCGGGGTTCGTCCCCGCCTACGTCCGCCCGCTGTTCTGCGAGGGCAAGGGGCCCTTCCGGTGGGTGGCGCTCTCGGGCGACCCCGCGGACATCCACCGGACCGACGACGCGGTGAAAGAACTGTTCCCCGACAAAGACGCCCTCCACCGCTGGATCGACCTCGCCCGGGAGCAGGTGTCCTTCCAGGGCCTCCCTGCGCGGGTCTGCTGGCTCGGCGCGGAGACCGACGAGCAGGGAGTCACCGAGCGTGCCCGCTTCGCGCTCCGGATCAACGAACTCGTCGCCGACGGCGAGATCGCCGCGCCGGTCGTCGTCACGCGCGACCACCTCGACGCCGGCAGCGTCGCCTCCCCGTTCCGCGAGACCGAGGACATGCGGGACGGCTCGGACGCCGTCGCCGACTGGCCGATCCTCAACGCGCTCCTGAACTGCGCTGCGGGCGCGGACATCGTCTCCGTCCACGACGGCGGCGGCGTCGGCATCGGCAACGCGCTGCACACCAACAACCACGTCGTCCTGGACGGGTCGGACCTCGCGGCCGAGAAGGCCAGGCGAGTGTTCACGACCGATCCCGGGACGGGCGTCGTCCGCCACGCCGACGCGGGCTACGAGCAAGCGCTCCAGCAGGCCCGCGAGTCGGCCGTCCCGGTCCCGATGGAGGACCGAACGGATGAGTGAGGACGCCCGCGGGGCCGCCGCGAGCGACGGCCTGACGCCGCCGCCCGAGTGGGTCGGCCCCTCCGCGGACCCGAACGACGAGCAGTTCGGCCACGTGGTCGAAGCGGCGACGCTGGACGACCTCGACGAGTACGGCGCCGTGATCGTCGGCGAACCGTACGACGGCGCAGTGATCGGCCGCCGCGGCGCGGCCGAGGGACCGACGGCGATCCGGGAGTCGCTCGCCGCGACGAAGACCCACCACGTCGACCTGGGGCCGATCTCCGTCGCGGGCGACCCCGCCGACGAGGACGGCGAGAACGTCCCGCACGAGCGGATCCACGGCCCGGTCGGACCGGGCGTCGGACTCGCGGACCTCGGCGACGTGGTACTGCCGGAAGCCGACGAGAGGTCACCGAGCGGCGATGGCGGCGACGGCAGCGACGGCGGCGACGTGCCGGTCGACGACAGGGACCGCGAGCCGTCGGTCGACGCCGTCCAGGAGCGCGTCCGCGCGGTGACCGAGGAACTCTACGGAGAGGGCGTCGTTCCGGTCTTCCTCGGCGGCGACAACTCGCTGACCTACCCGAACGCCGCGCCGCTGCTCGATCAGGGATCGCTCGGCGTCCTCAGTTTCGACGCGCACCTCGACTGCCGCGAGGTCCGCGAGGGCGTCGGTCCCACGAGCGGCACGCCCTACCGGCAGCTCCACGAGGCCGGACTGGACGAGATGGTCGTGCTTGGCGCCCGGAACTTCGAGACGTCGACCGCCTACCACGACTACTTCCACGAGCAGGGCGGCCGCATATTCACGCCGACGGACGTTTCGGAGGCGCCCATCGACGTGATGGACGACGCCATCGCCTCGCTGGGCGACGTGGACGCCATCTACGTCAGCGTCGATATGGACGTCCTCGACGCGGCCGCCGCGCCGGGGGGTCAGCGCGCCGACGCCGGGCGGGCTGACGACGCGGGAACTCTACCGGTTGCTCGAACACGTCGCGACCCACGGCCGGGTCGCGGGCTTCGAGGTCGTCGAGTGCGCGCCGCCGCTGGACGAGACCGGCCGGACGACCGACGCCGCCGCGCGGGCCGTCGCGCACTTCCTCGCCAGCCTCGCCGCGCCGAAGGGTCGCCACTCCCGACGGGGGGGCCCTCGATGGGTGACCTAACCGCCGTCGTCCGCGACGCCGCCGAGGTCGCGACCGCCACCGGCGACCTCCGGGGTGACGACCCCGCCGGCGTCGTCGAAGACGCCGCTGTCGCGGTCGTCGACGGCGGTATCGCCGCCGTCGGTCCGACCGAGGAGGTGACCCGCGAGTACCCGCCGGAGAACGCGACGCACGCCGTGGAAGCGCGCGGCCGAGCGGTGATCCCGGGCTACGTCGACTCGCACACCCACGCCTGCTTCGCCGGCGACCGCTCCGACGAGTTCGAGGCGAAACTCCAGGGGACGACCTACGGCGAGTTGCTCGCCGCGGGAGGCGGGATCCACCGGACCGTCCGCGCGACCCGCGCCGCCAGCGACGGGGAACTGCTCGACAACCTGCTCGACCAGCTCGACGTGATGGTCGCCCACGGGACGACCACCGTCGAGGTGAAGTCCGGCTACGGCCTCGACACGGAGACCGAACTGCGGATGCTCGACGTGATCGACCGCGCCGACGACCGCCACCCCGTCGACGTCGTCCCGACGTTCATGGGGGCTCACGCAGTTCCCCGAGATTACGACGGGGACGGTGACGCCGTCGACGCCGACGACTACGTCGACCGGGTCGCCTCGGAGCAACTGCCCGCCGTCGCCGACCAGGGGATCGCGGAGTTCTGCGACGTGTTCTGCGACGAGGGCGCGTTCACCGTCGAGCAGTCGCGGCGCGTCCTCGAAGCCGGGAGGGAGCACGGCCTCACGCCGAAGGTCCACGCCGAGGAACTCGCCCACCGCGGCGGGACGAAACTCGCCGCGGAGGTCGGTGCGGCGAGCGCCGACCACCTGCTGCACGCCACCGACGAAGACGTGCAGGCGCTGATCGACACGGACGTGACGCCCGTCCTCCTGCCGGGGACGGCCTTCGGCCTCGGTGCCGACTACGCCGACGGGCGGGCGATGGTCGACGCCGGCGCGCCGGTCGCCGTCGCCACGGACTTCAACCCGAACTGTCACTCCCAGAGCATGGCCTTCGCCTCCGCGCTCGCCTGCGTCGAGATGGGACTCACGCCCGCAGAGGCGCTCGTCGCCGGGACGCGCAACGGCGCCCGCGCGCTCGACCGCGAAGCCCTGGGGACCATCCGCGAGGGCGCGTCCGCGGACCTGGTCGTCCTCGACGCGCCGTCGCACGTCCACGTCCCCTACAGCTACGGGATCAACCGCGTCGCGACCGTGCTGAAAGCGGGTCGACCGGTCGTCGGCCCGGAGTGGACCGGCGAGCCGGGCGACTCCCCCCGTGACGAGCCAGATGACGAGTCGGAGGGCGAGAACGATGAGTGAGGTCGTCCTCGACGGCGAGTCGCTGACGCCGGCGGACGTGGTGGCGGTCGCCCGCGAGGACGCGACCGTCTCGGTCGCCGAGGATGCACGAGAGGCCGTCCGCGCGTCCCGCGAGCGCGTCGACGACGTCCTCGCGAGCGACGAGGCGGTCTACGGCGTCAACACGGGCTTCGGCGAACTCGTCGACCAGCGCATCCCCCGCGAGGAGGTCGAGACGCTGCAGACGAACCTGCTGCGGAGCCACAGCGCCGGCGCCGGCGAGGAACTCCCCGCCGAGGCCGTCCGCGCGATGCTCGTCGCCCGCGTCAACGCGCTCGTCAAGGGCTACTCGGGCATCCGGGAGGTCGTGGTCGACCACCTCGTGACGATGCTGAACGAGGGCGTCACGCCGGTCGTCCCCCGGACCGGGAGCCTCGGCGCGAGCGGCGACCTCGCGCCGCTGGCCCACGCGACCATCGTCCTCATCGGCGAGGACGCGCTGGCCCGCGCCGACCTCGAACCGCTCACCCTGCGCGCCAAGGAGGGGCTGGCGCTCATCAACGGGACGCAGCTCTCGGTAGGACTCGGCGCGCTCCTCGTCGCGGACGCCGAGCGCCTCGTCCGGGCGGCGGACGTCGCCGGCGCGCTCACGACGGAGGTGACGATGAGTTCCACGGTGCCGAGCCACCCCGCGATCCAGGCGGCCCGGCCCCACGACGGCCAGACCGAGAGCGCCGCGAACGTCCGCCGCCTGACAGCCGACTCGGAGATCGTGGAGTCCCACCGCAACTGCGACCGCGTGCAGGACGCCTACTCGACGCGGTGCCTCCCGCAGGTCCACGGCGCGGTCCGCGACGCCGTCGCGCACCTCCGCGAGGCCGTCGAGACCGAACTCAACAGCGCGACCGACAACCCGCTGGTGTTCGCAAGATCGACTGTCGCCAGTCCCGGGGAGGACGAGGGCACCGCGGCCGCGGCCACGCGCGCCAGCGGCACCGACCGCGCGGCCGTCCTCTCGGGCGGCAACTTCCACGGCGCGCCGCTCGCCCACCGCCTCGACTACGTCGCGGCCGCCCTGACCGACCTCGCCGCCGTCAGCGAGCGCCGCGTCGACCGCATGCTCAACCCGAACACGCAGGAACCGCACCTGCCGCCCTTCCTCACGCCCGACCCCGGCGTCCGCTCGGGCTACATGATCGCCCAGTACACCGCCGCCGCGCTCGTCAACGAGTGCCGCGGGACGGGCCGCCCCGCCACCGACAACACGCCCGTCAGCGGCAACCAGGAGGACCACGTCAGCATGAGCGCCACCTCGGCGTTCCAGGCCCGCGACGTGGCCGAACGCGTCGGGCGCGTCCTCGGGGTCGAACTGCTCTGCGGCGCCCAGGCCGCCGAGTTCGTCGAGGACGACCTCACGCCGGGCCGCGGCACCGGCGCGGCCTTCGAGGCGGTCCGCGAGCGGGTGCCGCCGCTGGAGGGGGACCGTCCGCTCGCCGGCGAGATCGAGACCGCCGCGGATCTCGTCGCCTCGGGCGACCTCGAATCGCGGGTGAGCGAAGCGCTGGACGAGCCGCTGGAGTGAGTCGCTGAGAGGACCGACGGTGACGCCGGCTCACCCCGAGAATCGCAGGTCCGAGCCGGCGTCGCTGGCGTCGTAGCGGTCGCCGTCCGCCCAGTTGCGCAGGCTCGACTGGGTCTCGAACAGCGCCGTGTCGAGGTGTTCCGTCCGGATCGCTTCGCCGTCCTGCAGGGCGTTGCGGGCCGCGTTCTCGGCGAGGAGTTCGATGTCGCTGGCCGCGTACCCCTCGGTCCCCTCGACGATCCGGTCCCAGTCGACCTCCTCTGCGACCGGCCGGTCGGCCAGATGCAGGTCGAGGATCGCGCGGCGGGCCTCGGCGTCCGGCGGCGGCACCTCGACGCGCTCGTCGAAGCGACCGGACCGCCGGATCGCCTGGTCCACGTCTTCGAGGAGGTTCGTCGCGCCCACCACGACCACGTCGTCCTCGTCCAGCGATTCGAGTTCGGTCAACAGCTGGTTGACCATGCCCTGCTGGCCGGACTGCAGGTCGCCGCGGGACCCGGCGACGGCGTCGATTTCGTCTATAAACAGCAGGCAGGGCGCGTTCGCGCGGGCGATCTCGAACATGTCGGCGACGTTCTGCTCGGGCTTGCCCATCCACTTGCTCGTCAGGTCCGCCGGCGACACCTCCACGAACGCGTGGCCGAGTTCGCCCGCCAGCGCCCGGGTGACGTGGGTCTTCCCGCAGCCCGGCGGGCCGTAGAGCAGCAGGCCCGAGAGCACGTCGATGTCGTAGCGCTCGTAAGCTTCGGGGTTCTCCAGCGGGTCGACCACCGTCTCCCGCAGGCGGGCTTCCAGGTCGGCCATCCCGCCCACGTCGTCGAACGACTGGTCCACGTCGACCGACACCAGCGAGTGGGCCGACAGGTCGACGCCGTCGGGCTGGACGACGTGGGTGCCCTCCTTGTGGGAGACGCCGACCCAGTCGCCGATGCTCGATTCGGTCTCTTCCACCCCGGTTTCGAGGTGGGACTGGCCGATCGGTTCCTCGTCGCGCAGCGCCGCGCGGGCGGCGTTCTCGGCGATCAGTTCGACGTCGCTCGCCGCGTAGCCGACCGTCCGTTCGACCACGGGTTCGAGGTCGAGGTCGTCGACCGTCGGCCGACCGGCGAGGTGCAGATCCAGGATCGCGCGGCGGGCCTCGGCGTCCGGCGGCGGCACCTCGACGCGCTCGTCGAAGCGGCCGGACCGCCGGATCGCGGGGTCGACGTCTTCGAGGAGGTTGGTCGCGCCCACCACGACCACGTCGTCCTCGTCCAGCGATTCGAGTTCGGTCAGCAGCTGGTTGACGAGCTGTTGCTCGCTGGAGTTCATGTCGGTCTCGCCGCCGCGGTCGCCGGCGATGCCGTCGATCTCGTCGACGAAGAGCAGACAGGGCGCGTTCGCGCGGGCGATCTCGAACACGTCGGCGATCTTCTGGGCCGGTTCGCCCATGTACTTGCTCGTCACGTCGGCGGGCGACACCTCCACGAACGAGTGGCCGAGTTCGCCCGCGAGCGCCCGGGTCACGTAGGTCTTGCCGCAGCCGGGCGGGCCATACAGGAGCACGCCGTTGACGACGCCCAGGCCGTAGGCGGCGAAGCGCTCGGGGTCGGTGACCGGCCGGACGACCTTGTGCCGGAGCGTCTCCTTCAACTCGCCCATCCCGCCGACCTCGCCGAAGCCGTGGCCCGGCGAGGGGTCGACAAGCGACTCGGCGTCCATCTCGACGCCGTCGGGCTGGACGATTTCGCCCCCGCTGTCGGTCGCGCCGGACCGGTCGCTCCGGTCACCGGCCGACCCGACCGGGTCCGGACCGCCCGCGTGGTTCGTTTCGGCGCCGCTGGTCGGGCCGGTCGTGCCGGCCTCGCCGTCGGCCGCGTCGGCGGCCCGCTGGACGCGGTCGAGGTCGACCTGGTAGCCGTACTCGCCGACGACCGTCGGGTCGCCCGAGACCCACTCGGCCACCCAGCCGTCGGGGTGCTCGACGTCGGCGTCCTCCTCGTCGCGGAAGGAGACCAGGTAGGCGTGCTCGGCGCTCTCGGCGCGGAACTCCGCGAGCCAGAAGGGGAGGTAGACGCGGCTCACGTCGGTCACGTCGATGCCGCCGTCGGGGTCGAAGTCGTCCGGCAGGCCGTGAGCGTCCCTGAACTTGTTGAGGAAGACGGCGGCGGCCTCCTCGCCGGCGGCGGCACGGCGCTCGCGGTAGTCGATCAGCCGCTCGACCAGCACGCTCTCGGCGCGGTCGTTGGTCGCCTGGAACTCGAGCATCACCGTCGTCCCCAGCGACGGGTGCTCGGCGCCCAGGTCGAACTCCTCGGGGTCGACCGTCACCGGGTCGTCGGTGCCGTCGACGTACTCGTGGACGAACCGGTCGTTGCCCTCGACCAACCCGTCGACGAGCGTCGTCGCCGTATCCGCGCTCGACCCGAACGACAGCAGCTCCGACTCCTCGTACTCGAACTCGATACGGAAGGCCGGGTAGAGCACCCGGTGGAGGCGGTCGAGGCGCTCCCCCGGTCCGAAGGGAGTGATCGCCCGTTCGTCCAGGGCCTCGCGGACGGTCTCCTCGTCGGGTAGCCGGCGGTCGAAGGCGAACCGTTCCGGAACCACTCAGGCCACCCCGCCACGTGCGAGCGTCATTACAGTCGAGTGTCACGGACAGGCGTATGAATCTTTCCGACCGCTACGCCGACAGCGACTCGACGGCGTCGATCCGGCGGTCGAACGACGGGTGCGGCGAGAGCAGCCCGCGGAGCCGGTCGGCCGCGGAGTGGTGGCCGCCGCCGTCGAGCGTCCGCAGGAGGTCCGCGACGGCCGCGGGCGAGGTGTGGCGGGCGGCGTAGGCGTCGGCCCGGTACTCGGTGGCCCGTCCCACGAGGACGGCGACGGCCCGCTCGCCGAGCAGCCATGCGGCGAGCGCGGCGGTGGCCGCCGGGGTCGTCACAGAGAAGACCGCCGTGATGACCGCCGCGCCGGCGAACAGCCAGCCCGCGCTCACGAGCGAGCGGACGAGGGCGTGTCGTTCCGCCAGGTGGCCGCGCTCGTGGGCCACGACGGCCCCGAGCTGTGCCGGCGGGAGCGTCTCGACGGCCGCTCGGCTCACGCCCACCGCCCCGGACAGCGGCCCGCCGATGCTGTAGCCGTTCCGGTGGGTCGGCCTCGCCGTCTCGACGACGCGGATCGATCCGTCCGGATCGATCCCCGCCGCCGCCAGTCGCCGTCGCTCCCGCTCGGTGGGCACGCGGGCGGCGAGTCGCCGGCCGTGGACGAGCGGCGCGAGCGCGAGCGTGCCGGCGAACAGGACCGCCACGCCCCATAGCCACACGTCCAGCGGCTCCGTCCACACCAGCACCGACAGCGCCAGCGTCGCGACGACCGGCACCAGGTCGACGAGTCGCTCCGGCCGCAGCCACTCACGGGGGTGCCCGATCTCCCCCGTCGACGGCGCCGCGTCCGGGCCGTCTAACACGTCCCGCGCCGTCAGGCCGATCAGCACCGCCGCCACGGCGAGAACGACCGCCTCACCGTACCAGATCGTCGGCGTGTGTCCGACTACACCTGTCGGTGCGAGCCCGATGTCGAGCGTTGCCCAGGCGGCCGGCGAAGGGAGGACCGCGGAGAGAGCGGGGACCGTCACGCGCGGCGGTTAGCCGGCGGCGGTTGTCAATCTTCGGCCGCGTCCGCGTCGCTGCCCTCGCGGATCGCCCGTTCGGCGGCCGCGAGCGCCTCGTCGGGGTCGAACGCGGCGACGATGGATTCGAGCGTCTCGCGGTCGGCGTCGGCCAGGTCGCGTGCGTGCTCGGTGATCGCCGGCACCGCGCGGATCACGTTGTCGACGATCGGCACGTCCGCGGCCTGTGCGGAGCGCGAGAGCGGATTGAGGTCGATCACGATCTCGGTCTTGCCCATCGCGCCGAGCGCCTCGGCGCGGTCGCCGTCCTCCAGCGGGACGACGACCACGTCCGCGTCGCCGATGCCGTCGGCGTCGACCTTCGCCCGCTCGTGGTCCAGACCCGGGATGCGGCCGTCGGCGGTGAGGCCCTTCACCTCCCCCGCGCCGTGCTCGCAGAGATGGTCGGCGATGGCGGTCATCCGCTCGTCGGTGCGGTTGAACAGGTTGACTTCGATGTCGGCGCTCGTCGCCTCGCCGAGTTCGACCGTCTCGCCCGGGACGAGCGCGGCCACGTTGCCGTTCACGGAGATCACCGGACGCTCGGCGAGCAGGAGGTGGGCCGCCGCGGCGCGCTCGGCGTCGTCGGCCGAGGGGAGCGTCCGCTCGCCGAGCAGGTAGTCGAAGGCCTCGCCGCGGCCCTGGGCGATGAGTCCCTGTCGGGAGGTGATCCCCTTGTCGACGCCCTCCTCGATGCGGTGGCGGGTCAACAGCGACTCGTAGCGCGGGTGGCTCTCCGGGATCTCGCCGTCGGTCATGCACTGACGCTCGCGGGCGAGCGAGGAAAAGCCGACGTTTCCGGACGCCGGCGAACGCTACGGCGACTCGACGTCGATGCGGTGGCCGCCGGCGGGGCTGTCCTCCTCGAACAGGGCGGCGAGGAGCTTGCGCTGGGCGGCGCGGAGATGTTGCGAGAATGTCGACGGCGAGATGTCCAGTCGCGCGGCGACCTCGGCGCCCGTCGTCTCCCGTGGCCGTTCGAAGTAACCGCTCCGGTAGGCCGTCACCAGCACCTCCCGCTGGCGGTCGGTGAGCCGCTGGGCCAGCACGTCCTGGACGTGCTGTCGGAGGAAGAGCGGCCCCTCCCGGGGGCGGTCCCGCTTTGCGACCAGGTCCATCGACGGATGGTCGTCGAGGATCGACTCGACGACGGCCCCGGCGTCCCGCGACGGCATCACCTCGGCGACGACGCGGCCGTCGCCCCCCTCGGCCCAGAGGTCCCTGATGAACGCCTCCTCGTCGGCGAGCGTCGCCGCGATGCAGTCCGACGGGTCCTCCACGCGAAAGACCACGACGCCGTTGTCCGTGTACCGGTCGACGAGTCGCTCGACGACCGGTTCCGTCTCCGAGATGGTCTCCACGACCGTCGGCGAGGCGCCCGTCACTTCGAAAAACGACAGGAACTCCCCGCCCGACCGCGGCAACAGCTCGCGGAGGACGCACCGGCACGAGCCGGTCTCCGACCCGCTGACGAACGGGTACTCGGAGCTGGTCACCCGGAATTCGAGTTCGGTCGGTTGTGCGTCCGGCGGGACCATCGTATCACTCGGTGGTGCGACGTGTCGGAGACGTCTCTCGCGTCGGCGCGGAACGGCGCCACCGGCTTCGCGGCCGGTGTCGTCGCTCACTCCGCATACTGTTCGGTGCCGCGGCCGGCGTCGAGGCGCTGACGGTCGACGTCGTCGGTGGCCCGGTCGGCGAGCGCGCCCAGTTCTGGAGCGAGCGCGAACACCGCCCGCTGGTGGGCGTCCTTCGACCGGTGGATGCCGGTCGGACGGACGTCCATGGCCTCGTACTCGTCGAACGCGCCCGTCGCCAGGTCGCGGTTGTGCTCGAAGTCTTCCCGCACGAGCGCCAGGAGCGCGTGCAGGTACAGTGATTCGCGTTTTCGCATGGTTCGTTCCATTGAAAGACCCGGGAGATTCCCCGGCAGGGTGGGGTGGGTGGGGTCTGGGGTTCCTGAGAGTGCCGGGAGACGGCGGAGCGACACCGTGCTGTCCCGCCGACCTACCACCGAATTACGGATCCATCGGGGAAAAACGAATACCTGAATAGTATGGTCATCCAGGGCGGACCGGTAAGAACCCCCTACTCGGGGAGCGCGCGGTCGCTCGGCGGGTCCAGGAGCGTCGCGCCCGTCGGGTCGATCCGACAGACGGTCGGGTCGTAGCCCGCGTCCGTCAGCCCGGACCCGAGCGCGACGACGGTGTCGCCGAGCATCCCCATCAGCGCCTCGCCGTCGGCCTCGGCCACCTCGGTTATCACCTCGTACACCCGGTCGGAGAGCAGATCCGCCTCCCGCGAGAACTCCCTGGATGCCCCCACGAACGTCGACAGCGTCGGTTCGCGGACGAGCCGCGAGAGGGCCTGTTCGCCCGCCGTCGTGAGCGCCTCGGTGTCGCCGCCGATCACCTCGCTCGTCGACCGCTCGCCGAACGTCTGGAACTCGACGCGCGAGCGGGCCGGGACCGCGTCCATCTTGTTGTGCTGCGGGCTGCCGGGCTCCAGCCGGATCGGCACCCCGCCGTGGAGCTGCGCGACCACGTCGCCCAGCCCGGTTCCGGCCTGGACCTCCGCACCGTGGGCGATGGTCGCCAGTTCGTACGTCGAGAGCCGCCGGTCGAGCACGTCGTTGGTCGCCAGCGCCGCGCCCAGCGCCATGGCGCCCGAGACCCCGAAGCCCGAGCCCACGGGCAGGTCCGTGACGCCAGTGACTCGAACCGTCGCTTCTAGGGCGTCGAGGACGCGCTCGACGGCCTCGATCTCCGCGGACTCGCCGTTGAGCACCGTCTCGCGCTCCTCGGCCGGCCGCACAGTGACGGTCACCCCTTCCGAGAGCGCGACTCCGGCGCCGCGCGATCCGGTCTTCGTCGGGTCGTCGTCCCTGTCGACGGTGAAAAAACCCGTCACGTGCCCCGGGACGAACGCCCGTGCCACCGCTGTCATTGTCCCACCGTCGGCGCGACGCCTGTAATCAGTTTCGTCATCCGGCCGGGAACCCGCCGGTCAGGCCCGCTCTGTTTCGTCCCGGTCGTCGGTCGCCCGCTCCCCGTCGTCGGCCGCTCGCGGGCGCCGACGCGCTTCGTCCTCGCGGTCGCCGCGGAGGAACGTCTCGGCGTCGTCGACCGATTCGGTCTCCAGCAGGCGCTCGACGCGGGTCTCGAACTCCTCGTCGTCGATCTCGCCGCGGGCGTAGCGGTCCCGCAGCGCCTCCAGCGCTTCGTCGGTGTCGTCGCTCCGCTCCGTCGAGCGACGCCGACCGCTCACGCGCGCCCGCTCGCTCGCCTCCCGGGACTCGTACCACTTCGCCAGCGAGACGGCCAGGGGAATCCCGCCGCCGAACCCGACCGGGAATGCGACCCAGAACCACGGTATCCCGAGGAACATGAGGCCGAAGGCGACGCCGAGCGTGAGGAACGTCACCGCGCCCGCGGCCACGCCGACGAGCGGTCCCTCGTCGTCGGTCCGCTCGTCGTGCTCGCCGTGATCGCCCCGTTCCGATGCCATATTCGGAGCAAAGACGGGCCCGCATTTGTATCTACGGGCGCGCCGCCCCCGAAAAGCGGGGATCGACCGCGGAAACGACCCATAGAATTATTGTATGCGGTGTCAGACAACGTATCGAGAATGCCGTCAGTCAGCGCTCGCCTCCCGATGGACGAGAAGGAGGAACTGGACGACGTCGCCGAACTGCTCGAAGAGGACCGGAGTACGACGATCCGCAAGGCCCTGCGTGAGGGACTGAAGGAACTGCGGATCCGTCGCGCGGTCGAGCGCTACCAGACCGGCGAGGCCTCCGTCGCGGAGGCCGCTCGGGTCGCGGGCGTCTCGCTGGGCGAGTGGCTGGAGATCGCCCACGAGCGCAACCTCACCACGCAACTGGCCGCCGAGGACCTGAGCGACGACGCCTACACCGCACAGGAGCTGTAGATGAGCCGCATCTACGTCGGCCCGACGACGCTGTACGCGCTCGGGCAGGTGGGCGAGCTCGACCTCCTGGAGAGCTTCGACGGCCGCCTCGTCGTCCCCGAAGTCGTCAAGGAACAGGTGACGACCGAGCCCGCGCGGAGCGCGGTCGAGGCGTTCGCCGACGACGCCGGCGTCTCGACGGCCGTCCCCGACGCCGCTCACGAGCGCGCGACCGAGGTCGTCGGCATCGAGGACGGCACCCACGAGGCGGCGATGCTCGCCGGCGTCATCGCCCACGCCGACCCCGACGACCGCCACGCCGTCGCCGTCGTCTCCGAGGACCGGCGCGTCCGCCGCATCGCCGAGGGACTCGGCGGCGCCGTCACGAGCAGTTTCGGCGTCGTCGCGCGCGCCGCGACCGAAGACAAGTACCTCTCGCGCTCGCAGGCGCGCCGGATCATCCGCCGGATCGACGCCAACGGGATCCAACTGACGGGTGAGATGCGGTCGCAGGCGGTCGGTGCGGTCGGGGAGTAGCCCGGCCGGGATCCGACCGCAACGAGCGGCCGCCATTTTGGTACGGGATTGAAACCAGATTCGGCGTTCGAATGTATCGACACGGAAACCAGGGTGATATTGAGCGGGTTCTATGAGCCAATACCAAATGCATCGACATTCCCGGGGCTTCCTGTTCCGTTAGACCAGAATCTGTCGAGTCGTGGTTCCAGGTTTCAGTCACAGGCGCAGCCAGAGGAGCCGAGATCTCTATTCAGATGGCATAGATTTTTATTCCCATATAACTAACCAGATAGTGTGACCCCATGAACATTAGATGGTTTTCAGATTTTATAATTGTTATGTTCGCCACGATGGTAGTATTGAATTTTTTCGTTCTGGATTGGATCGAGGCCGTACCGTTCAGTTTGGTCACTCCGGTTTCAGTTGTCATCGGAGCCATCGTCGGATTCGTCGCTGTCTACAAACTGAATATCAGAGCCGTGTTGGCTCGCCGGTTCTCATCCGTGAACTCGCAGCCGTGAGAAAAACGAAAGAGCTGTAGAGTTCTGAGATTCTAAAGGAGCAGCCCGAAGAACCCGATGTCCTGTCGGGTAGTTAGGCGTCTATGACGTTTATGTAATCGAAGTCGAAGAACCCGTCGAAGTCCCAGTTGTTGTTTTCGTTTGATGCAAGATCGACGATAGCGCTCGCCGGACCCGCTGCGGCAGCGTTCACTCTCAGTCGGATGCCGATGGACCACCAACCGGATTCGTAATTGTCCGTGTATAGCTCGGCCTCCCAGTTGGAGTTTCCTCCCCACCCGTCGGCCAGGCCTAAATCGACGGAGAGCCCCGACGCGTATTTTCGTTCGTTGTACATGTTCGCCCAGTTTCGCCGGAATAACACCCCGCCTTCTACGAGTCCACCGGCAAGGGCTGATGCTGCAGTTCCCGCGTATTCTCCCCATCCGTAGATCTTGATCAGTCCGTTCTCGTCGTCTAAGTAAACGTCTTTCCAGATCTCGACGCCGGTTTCGACATCGGATAAGTACGCTACCTGAACGGCGCTCTCTGTTTGCTGGTCGCCGTAGTCTGTGGCGCCCTGAGCGACACCACCTGTGAGGTTAACACCATCTACATTATGGTCATCTGTGCTCGTGATGCTTTTCAGAACTCCAGCCGAGTTCGACGCAGACCGGGTATATCCGCGTACTCCGGCCCTTCTATCTCTGTTCGAACCTTTTTGACCTCTGTTCCCTTCCCCCTCTTTTTTGTCATTCTTCCACTTTTTCTTTTTCTTTTCTATCTTATCTCTTACTCCAGACCGATCGTAATCTACGTTGTACTTTTTTCCCTTGAACTCTGCATGAATGCCATTTTCGGTCTTGTCGTAGTATTTCACCAGTTCGGTCGGTCCGTCCCCGAACGTTACCTCGTCCACTATCATCGTCCCGTAATCATCGGCGTCGGGGACCTTTTCCATCGCACCATCGTCTTTCTGATGCATTTCCCCGTCTACCTTCACATTAGACGATGATAGCTGGGTTCTCCCTCCTTCTCGACTTCTTTCTCGAATTTCTTTTTGAACTGCTTGTATTTTTTCTTGCCCTTGGCGTGAGCATTCCCAGTCAGAGCCCAGGTAGTTGCGACAACGGCCCCAGATGCTTGAATGAAGTTTCTTCTATTCATCCATTCATACTAATTTAACTAATATTATACAAACACTCCTACCCGAATACATAACCTAATTTATATCTATCGGAATGGTGGAACTTCCGAAGTTGTGGAGTTCGCAGAATCCGTCAGCGGCCTGAACACCGACCTCGTCGGACACGAGATACTAAGCCGACGCCGTCAGCGAACGCTGCGCTCACCGATCGCTACCCCACTGGTAGACCACTCGATCGACAGGGCGGAGGCGACTCCTCATTCTCAGTTTGACGGACGGGAATGTTCCGAACGCGTCCCGACCCGGCCGACGAGTTCGCAGATCACTCTCGTCGACTCACTGAGTGGCCGGAATGCCGCATCGCCCCGCGATCCGTCGTCGACAAAGGCGAACCCTCCTCCCCGAGTCGCTGTTGCTTCCGCCCGAAGAACTCGCAGCGCTGAATGGGGGGCGACAGCGGTTCACTGCGTAGTTCGGCTGTCTCAGCGGACTGTAGACAGGCAGAACTGACGACGGGTCGCCAGCGTGTTGAATTCGCAGCAGTAAACGTTCAGTGATGGCCGACTACTCTTCTGGCTCTCGATCGTTAACGCAGTAATACTCGCCCTCTTCGAGCACGGGGTCCTCCTCTAGAAACGTCACGCCCCGCGCCGTCGGCGCGACGCCGGTCTCCTGTTCGAACTCTTCGAGCAGGTCGCTCCCCCAGCCCATCCCGACGGGGGCGTCGAACGCGCCGAACGGCTCGGTGAACATTGGCGCCGGCGGCGCGTGCGCGAACGCGCGGAAGCGGAACCGGTGGTCCATCGCGAAGCGGTAGAGCACGCCCTGGCCGGCGAGGCCGTCCTCGCCCTCGTAGCGGACTACCTCTTCGGGCGCGTCGTCGGCGTCCGAGCGATACAGCACCGCCTCTGTGCAGGTCTCCGTCTCGGAATCGAAGGTGGCGACGGTCGCGCGCTCCCACAGCGGCGCGCTCTCGACGAGCAGGCCGGGAACGGGGTCGTTCGTCAGGGCGTAGACGTACTCGGCGACCCACGCCAGGTCGGCCGCCCGCCGCTCGCCGTCACCGTCGACGAGGTCGCCATGGACGTGGTCCGCGTCGGTCGGGATTTCGACCGGGTGGTGCTCGCCGAACCACGCGACCAGCGACTCGCGGTCGTCGGCGTCCGCGCACTCGAAACTGTAGGCCGTCCACTCCACTGGCGGGCCTCGCTAGGGGCTGAGTCGCTGGCGATCCCGCGGGAACAGCACGGCCTCGCGGATGTTGCCGAGGCCGAGCATGGTCATGACGAGGCGCTCGCCGCCCAGTCCCCAGCCGGCGTGGGGCGGCATGCCGTACTTGAACATCTTGGTGTAGTAGTCGAACTGTTTGGGGTCCAGTCCCTGCTGTTCGAAGCCCTCGACGAGTTCGTCGTAGCGGTGCTCGCGCTGCCCGCCCGAGACGAGTTCCATCGTCGGGTGCATCATGTCGAAGCCCGTCGACAGCTGCTCGTCGTCGTCGTGGTCCTTGATGTAGAACGGCTTGATCTCCGAGGGCCAGTCGGTGATGAAGTAGTGTTCGCCGACGTCCTGGCCGAGCGCGTGCTCGCCCTCGGTCGGGAGGTCGTCGCCCCAGACGAGCTGCTCGTCGAGCTCGCCCGTCGCGTTGATCCGCTCGATGGCCTCCTCGTAGGTGAGCCGCGGGAAGTCTCCCTCGGGCACCTCGAACTCGTCTTGCAGGTCCAGCGCTTCGAGCTGGTCCTGGCAGTTCTCTGCGACGCCCTCGTAGGCGGCTTTCACGATGGTCTCGCAGGCGTCCATCGCCTCGGTGTGGTCGTAGAAGGCCGACTCGAAGTCGATGGAGGTCGCCTCGTTGAGGTGCCGCGGCGTGTTGTGCTCCTCGGCGCGGAAGATCGGGCCGATCTCGAAGACGCGTTCGAGGCCGGAGCCGACCATCAGCTGCTTGAACAGCTGCGGGCTCTGGTTCATGAACGCCTCCTGCCCGAAGTAGGTGATCGGGAACAGCTCCGTCCCGCCCTCGGTGCCGGTGGCGACGATCTTCGGCGTGTTGATCTCCGTGGCGTCGAGGTCGCGGAACGCCTCGCGGACCGAGCGGAGGACCTCGGCGCGGATCTCGAAGATGGCCTTGGTCTCGTCCTTGCGGAGGTCGAGCGTGCGGTTGTCCAGCCGCGTCGAGAGGTCGGCGTCGACCTTCCCCGAAGGGTCGAGGGGGAGTTCGGGGTCGGCCTCGGCGACCACGTCGAGGGAGTCCGGCGTGATCTCGACGCCGGTCGGCGCGCGCGGTTCCTCCTCGACGTCGCCGGTGACGGCGACGACGGACTCGCGGTGGACGCCGAGCCCTGTCTCGACGAGGTCGTCGTCCATCTCGTCTTTCTCGAACTTGACCTGGATCTTGCCGGTCGTGTCGCGGAGGATGAGGAAGGCGATGCCACCGAGGTCGCGGATCTCGTGGACCCAGCCGGCGACCGTGACGGTCTGGCCCGGCTCGGCGTCTGCGGTGTACGTGCGGTCGTCCATGGGAGTGGCTTCTGGGGGGCTCGACTTAAGGACAGTCCTTCCGGGTCAGCGGTTCCCACGCCACGCGAAGGGGTACCACGCACTGGCTGCCACCGCAACGTTTCTGTCAGCGCCCAGAGAACGAGCGCGCATGACGAACCGCGAACTGGACGAACTCGACCGGGCGATCCTCCACGCGCTCCAGGACGACGCCCGGAAGCTGTCGACCAGCACGATCGCCGACCGGATGGACGTCGCGGCCAGCACGGTCCGCACCCGCATCCGCAACCTCGAGGAAGCCGGGATCATCACCGGCTACCACGCCGACGTGGACTACGAGGCCGCGGGCTTCCAGCTGCACACGCTGATCGTCTGCACCGCGCCCGTCCCCAACCGCGAGCGGCTCGCCCGGGAAGCCCTGGGGATCGAGGGCGTCGTCGCCGTCCGCGAGGTGATGACCGGAAACGAGAACGTCCACGTCGAGGTGGTCGGCCGCGACGGCGACGACCTCTCCCGAATCGGCCGGGAACTCGACGAACTGGGCTTCGAGATCGAGGACGAGGACATCATCCGCAACGAGTACGTCCACCCCTACAGCGGCTTCGCCGACGGCGAAGACTGACGCTCGGTCCCTCCCGCGATCGCGTTGTTTTGACGTACCGGTCGTTTCAGTCATTTTATTTGCCGGTTCGTCAAATGGATCGGCTAGTTTATGCCGATCCGGACCCGACCGTCGGACGTCGCATGAACACGAGAGACGATCGCTGTCCGAACTGGCACCGGGTGAATCGAGCGGTCTCGAAATCGAGTGCGTTCCGCCGGACAACGGAGGTGATTCCGTGGTCCTCGGAGACGCGCGCAGGCGGATGAACGACGTCCTGGCGCGACCGCGGAAGACGATGGTCGTCGGCACGTCCCGCGAGGCGCAGACGCTCGCCTGCCGCCTCGCCGAGGACTTCGACGTGACGTTCGTCAGCGACCAGGAGGAGCTTCTCACCGGCGACCGCACGGCCGACTTCGACACCGAGTACGCCGCGCTCGACGACGGGAGCGACCTGTCGATGCTCGACCTGTCGGTCGACGCCGCGGTCGTCGCCGCCGGTCGCGACAGGATCAACATGCTCGCCGCACAGCACATCAGGACGCGTTGTGACGTCGACCGGCTCGTCGTGCGCGTGAACGATCCGAGCCGCGAGAGCGCGTTCGCCGCGCTCGACGCCGAGACGATCTGCCCGACCGACGTTCTGGAACCGGCGATCCGATCGTCGCTGGACGACTCGTAACATGCCGAAGGAACTAGAACGAGACCTCGGTCTCCCGTCGGTGCTCGCGATCAGTATCGGCGCGATGGTCGGGAGCGGGATCTTCATCCTCCCGGCCCTCGCGCTGAAGATGGCCGGCCCCGCCGTCATCCTCGCGTACCTGCTCGCGGGACTGCTCGTGCTCCCCGCGGCGCTGAGCAAGGCGGAGATGGCGACGGCGATGCCCGAAGCGGGCGGCACGTACATCTACATCGAGCGCGGCATGGGGCCGATGCTCGGGACGGTCGCCGGCATCGGGACGTGGTTCGCCCTCTCGTTCAAGGGCGCGCTCGCGCTCGTCGGCGGGGTCCCCTACCTCGTCGTCCTGTTCGACCTGCCGATAAAGCCCGTCGCGCTCGGGCTCGCCGCGCTCCTCATCGTCGTGAACCTCTTCGGCGCCAAACAGACCGGCCGCCTGCAGGTCGCCATCGTCGCCGCGATGCTCGCCGCGATGGTGTGGTTCGTCGGCGGCAGCGTCGGCTCCGTCGAGCGACAGGCCTTCGGCGGATTCTTCGAGGCCGGCGGCGGCGGACTGCTCGCCGCGACCGGCTTCGTGTTCGTCTCCTACGCCGGCGTCACGAAGATCGCCAGCGTCGCCGAGGAGGTCGAGGACCCCGGCCGGGTCATCCCGAAGGGGATGATCTACTCGCTGGGGTTCACGACGCTCCTCTACGTGCTGATCGTCGCGGTCATCGTCGGCGTCACGCCCGAGGGGATCGTCGGCTCGAACACGCCCGTGGCCGACGTCGCCGAGGCGACGATGCCGACCACGGGCGTCGTTGCGGTCGTCGCCGCCGCGATCCTGGCGCTGGTCAGCACGGCCAACGCCGGCCTGCTCTCGTCGTCGCGGTACCCGTTCGCGATGAGCCGGGACCAGCTCGCGCCGCCATCGCTGTCGACGATCAGCGACCGGTTCAACACGCCGACGGCGGCGATCTCGCTCACCGGGCTCGTCATGCTCGCGCTCATCGCGTTCGTCCCGATCATGGAGATCGCGAAGCTCGCGAGCGCGTTCCAGATCCTGGTGTTCGTCCTCGTCAACGTCGCTGTGGTCGCGTTCCGGAAGAGCGACGCCGAGTACGAACCCAGCTACGAGGCGCCGCTGTACCCCTGGATGCAGGGGTTCGGCGTCGTCGGCGGGCTCGTCCTCCTCACGCAGATGGGGTGGCTCCCGCTGGCCGGTGCCGTCGTCATCACCGCCGCCGGGGCCCTCTGGTACTACGGCTACGCGCGCCGCAACGTCGACCGCGAGGGCGCCGCCGCCGACGTCGTCCGTCGGCGGATCGACCGCCGCGCCGTCGAAGCGACCTCCTCGACGTTCCGCGACGGCGGCGACGGCGACGTGCTCGTCGCCGTCACCGAGGACACCACCGAGGAGCGCGAGCGCACGCTCCTCTCCGTTGGCGCGAGCCTCGCGCGCCGGGACGACGGAAGCGTCACGGTCGTACAGTTCGACCAGGTGCCCGACCAGACGCCGCTGGACTACGCCGAGGGAGTCGTCTCCGACGCCGACCAGCGGTTCGAGGAACGCACCGACCGGCTGGTGACCGACCTCGACGTGCCCGTCGAGTATGGCGAGGTGGTCAGCCACGACGCGGCGCGCGCGACGAACAACTTCGCGACCGCCCACGACTTCGACCTTGTCGTCGCCGAGCCGACGACCGACGACGCTGTCTCGCGCCTGCTCGGCGACCTGTTCGATGACGGCGCCGACTACGACCTCGTCACGGTCGCGGCCGAGGACGTCGACGACCTCGACACCGTCACGCTGGTCACCGACCGCGGGCCGTTCGACCCGGTGAAGGTCACGATCGCCGACGCCCTCGCCGGCGAACGCGGCGGGACGCTACGGCTCGTCCACGGCATCGCCGCGGACGCGCCGCCCGAACGACGCGAGTCCGTCGTCGACTACCACGACGCGCTCGCGGACCTGTGTTCGGCGCCGGTCGAGTCTCGCGTCGTCGAGGGCCGCGACACCCCGACGGCGCTCGCCGAAGCGACTCACGACAGCGAACTCGTCGTCGCCGCGGACGACGGCGACGTGGTGTTGCAGTCCGCCATCGGCGACCGCCTGTCCGAGGGCGACACCGGCCTGATCACCGTCCAACCGCAGGGATCGCGACGGCCGGGGCCGCTCGGCCGACTCATCGAACGCGCCGTGTTCTGAACCCGGGACCGCCCGTGGGCGGTTCCGAAAAAAATTCCGCGGTTCGCTCACTCGTCGCCGCCGTCCGTGAGGACTTCCACGTCGTCGCTGCCGTCCTCGTTCAGGAACGCCGGCAGGTCCCCCTCCGAGTCCGCCTCGGCCTCGTCGCGGTCACGGTCCCAGACGCGGGAGGTGTATTCGTGGCACATAGTAGCACACCATCTAGAACGGGAGGCCAGACGCAGTTCAACCTTGCGTCGGGTGCGGTCGAGACGGAGGCCGCGGTGGAGTCGTCGCGAGAACCGGGATTCAGTCGGTCAGCGTCGCGGCCGTGGCGTCTTTGGCGCCTTCGACGGTCTCGGCGACGGCGTCGACGCCCTCGTCGTGGACGAGGTCGCCGACGATGACGGTGTCGGCGTACTGGGCCATCGTGTTCGCCGAGTCGTAGTCGTGGATACCGCCGCCGTAGAACAGGGCGGCCTCCTCTAGCGCGTCGGCGGCCGCGGCGACGACCTCGGGGTCGCCGAAGGTCCCCGAGTACTCGGTGTAGATGATCTCCTGGCCGAGCATCTGCTCGCCGACCTCGGCGTAGGCGGCCACGTCGTCGGCGTCGAGGTCGCAGTTCGCCTCGGTGTAGATCGCGGCCGAGGACTCGGGGTTGAGGACGACGTACCCCTCTGTGTACGTCCGCTCCCAGTCGATGTCGTCGTCGAGGCGGACCCACTCTTTCTGCATTCCGGTGAGCCACGCCACGTCGCCAGCGTTCAGGACTTCGGGGACGAGGTAGCCGTCGACGCCGTCAGCGTGGACGACGTTCGTGAGGTTCGACGGCTCGATGTACAACGGGATGTCGTACTCGGCGCAGCCGTCGATCACCCAGCGCATCTTCTCCTCGGTGACGCCGGTGGTTCCGCCGACTTCGATGGCGTCCGTCCCGCACTCGGCGATGTCTTCGAACGTCTCGCCGTCGACGAGATCCTTGTCCGGGTCGACCTTCAGAATGTGGTCCCAGTCGTCCCACGGCCTCTGCATACTGCCACACACCCAACGCCCGGATAAAACCGCTTCGGATACTGGCGATTACGGCCGGGAGACGCCGGGGCGTCGAGAGCGGTCGCTAGACGACAGCACGCGAGGAAAAGCCGCGCCCCGCTGTCGCCCGGAGACCGGCCCACCGCCGTCAGTTCTATTTCGGTAACCGCCTTTGTACGGGTAATGCCAGACGGCGCGCGATTGACGACCGTCGAGGATGTCTACGAGGAGGGGTCGTACACGTTCACCGCACTGGACCCGTTCGACATGGACGAGGAGATCATCGTCGTCCCCTGCGAGGACCCCGCGGAGACCGAACCGGCCGCGGGCGAGGGCGACCGCGGCGTCGCGGCGTGGATCAACCGCTGCACCCACGAAGCCCAGCGGTTCGACACCGGCCGCGGCGTCCCCATGCGCGACGGCGAGATCATCTGCCCGAAACACGGCTCCTTCTTCGACTCGTGTTCGGGCGACTGCGACAACGGCGAGGCCGCGGGAACGACGCTTCCCGACGTGGAGGTGGCCGTGGAAGACGGGGAAGTGTATCTCGTCGACGACGATTACACGTTCGATCACGAGGGGAAGATCGACGACGGCGACAGCGGTCCGGGTTCCACGTCGCACATCGGGTTTTAGGCCGGGCCCCCGCCGAGGGCCCGGTCCCGGAGTTTTAAGCGACCGACAGGTGTAGCCAGTCCAACAGATGCGAGTCGCGAACGTCGTCACGGCACCGCTCGCCGGAGTGGTCGTCGTCACTGCGCTGGCGCCGGTCGTGCCGGTCGCGCTCACGCTCCTGCTGGGGGCAGCGGTTGCGACGGCCGTGACCTGGCGGGCCGACACCCGGCTGTACGGACTGGTCGGCGCGCTGTACCTACTGACGGTCGGGACTGCGGTGCTCGCCTCCGGCCGCTTCCCGCTGGCCTGGCAGCGCACGCCGCTGGTCGCGCTCTGGGGGTTCGGACTGCTGAGCCTGTCGGTGTTCTGCCTGCGCGTCGCGCTCGGGGTCGTCGGGCGGCGGCTGCTCGCGCTGTTCGTGAGCGACGAGAGCGCCGCCAGCGTCTGGGAAGCGCTCTCGGCGTTCGGCGAGACCCTGGTCGTCGCCTGGTACGTCCTGACCGCCCACGAGAAGGCCGTCCGGTCGGGCGGCGTCGTCGCCGGCACGGCGGGGACGACAGTGCTCGACGCCGCCGGCTACGACCTGCCGATCCTCGCCGCGGTGCTCCAGCGCCACTCGACGGTCACCCTCGCCGGCCGCGAGTTCCTCGTTCCGCTGTGGGCGCTCAGACACGGCATCGACGCGACGGTCGTGCTGTTCGTCGGCTGTCTGATCGTCGGCTTCCACACCCTCGGGACGTTCGCGGCGATGTGGCGAGCGATCACCGAGGCGGGCGACTACGCGGCGGAGAAGACGGAAGCCGGTGCGGCGGCCGCGGCGGCGACGGACGCCGCGACCGATCCAGTGACGGACGGGACCGATCGAACCGGCGGGTCCAACGAACGGACGGACTGAGAAAGACGACCCGGATACGGGCGATCAGTCGCTCTCTGCGCGTTCGTCGGCAGCGCTGGCTCCGTCGATCAGGTCCTCGCTCTCGCCCTCGGATTCCGCGTCGTCGTCTGGGTCGTCGTCCGAGTCCGTGTCGACCTCGGGCACCTGCGACTGCCAGTCGCGGATCTGGCCGGCGCTCACGCCCTGGATCTCCGTCGCGAGGACGTCCGGGTCGACGTCGTGGAGGTCCTGGGGCGCGTCGACGCCCGCGTTCTCCAGGCGCTCGGCCGTGGCGGGGCCGACGCCGTCGAGGTCTTCGAGGTCGTCGACGGCCTGGCGGGCCTGGTACTCCTTGAAGTTGCAGATCGGACAGCCGAGCTCCCACGGATCGTCGCCGCTGTGGACGACGAGTTCCGGCAGGTCGTGCTCGTCGCAGTACTCGTCGGTGACTTCGATGTCGCCGCGGCGCGGGAGCGGCAGCGAGTAGTCGCAGTCCGGGTAGCGCGTACAGCCGACGAGGCGCGAGCCCGACCGCAGCTTCTTGATGGCGAGTTCGCCGCCGTGGTCCTCGCCGCAGTCGGGACAGACGCCGATGACCTCGTCCTCGGTGTCGTCGGCCTCGTCGGCCTTGCACTGCGGACAGCCGTGGACGAACGTGTCCCGACCGGCGAGCATCTTCACGTGGTTCAGGCCGTGCTCTTCGCATGTCTCTTCGAGGACGAGCGGCTCGCCCGAACTCGGCAGCGGGAGCGTGTACTGGCAGTCGGGGTAGCCGTCGCAGCCGACGAAGTACGACCCCTGGCGGCTCTGGCGGATGAGCAGGTCGTGGTCGCTCTGGGGACAGGGCCCGAGCCGGCGGTCGGCCTTCAGCGACTCCTGGAGGTGGTCGCCGATGTCCTCGCGGGACTCCCGCAGTTCCTCGAAGACGCGTTCGAGCATCTCGCGGGACTCCTGGGTCACGTCGTCGAGCGTCGCCTCGCCGCTGGCGATGGCGGACATGTCGGCTTCGAGCTGGGCCGTCATGTCGTCGCTGACGACGCGGTCGGCGAACTCCTCGGCGGCCTCGACGACCGCCTCGGCGATGGCGGTCGGCCGGGGCGGGTCGGACTCGATGTACCCGCGGTCGTAGAGCTTCTCGATGGTGTTGTGCCGCGTCGCCTTCGTCCCCAGTCCCAGGTCCTCCATCTTCTGGATGAGCCGGGACTGCCCGTAGCGGCGGGGCGGCTGGGTCTGCTTGGCTTCGAGTTCGACGTCGGTCACGTCGAGGTGTTCGCCCTCCTCGACGGCCGGCAGGAACGACTCGCTGGCCGACGAGTAGGGATAGACGGCGTGGTAGCCGGCTTCGAGCAGGCGCTTGCCAGTGGCCTTGAGCTTGCAGTCCTTCGCTTCCGCGACGACGCGGAGGTGCTCCCACGTGGCCGGCTCGGCGACCGTCGCGAAGAAGCGACGCACGACGAGTTCGTAGACTTCCCACTCGTCCTCGTCGAGCGCGCCCCGGTCGGGCACCTCGCCGGTCGGGTGGATCGGCGGGTGGTCGGTCGTCTCGTCGTCGCCCTCGGTCGCCTCGATCTCCTCCACGTCGAGCAGCGACTCGGCGTCCTCGCCGAACTCCCGGGTCGCGACGAACTCGTCGAGGAGCTCCTCTGGGTCCAGGTCGTCGGGGTAGACCGTGTTGTCCGTCCGCGGGTAGGTGATGTAACCGGTCGTGTACAGTTCCTCGGCGATGGACATCGCGCGCTGGGCGGAGTAGCCCAGCGAACCCGCGGCGGAGATGAAGGCGGTCGTGTTGAACGGCGCCGGCGGGTTGTCCGTGCGCGTGCGCCGGCGGACGGTCGTGATCTCCGCACTGGTAGCCTCGCGCAGGCGCTCGTAGGCCTCGGTCGCGTCGTCCTCGTCCCAGACGCGCTCGGCCTCGCTGCCGTCGTCGTCGTAGAAGTACTGCGCCTCGAAGGTGTCGCCGTCTTTCGTCAGGTCGGCGAACAGCTCCCAGTAGTCCTCGGGGTCGAACGCCTGGATCTCCCGCTCGCGGTCGACGATGAGCTTCAGCGTCGGCGACTGCACCCGGCCGACGGAGATGAAGTCCTCGCCGAGTTGCCGGGCCGACAGCGAGAGGAAGCGGGTGAGCGCGGCGCCCCACACGAGGTCGATGATCTGGCGGGCCTCGCCGGCGGCGGCCAGGTCGAAGTCGATGTCGTCGGGTTCGGCGAAGGCGTTCTTGACCTCCCGCTCGGTGATCGAGGAGAAGCGGACCCGCTTGACGGGCACGTCGGTCTCCTCGCGGATGAGCTCGTAGGCCTCCTTGCCGATGAGTTCGCCCTCGCGGTCGTAGTCCGTCGCGATGACGGCCTCGTCGGCCTCGCGGGCGAGCTGGCGGAGCGTGGTGACGATGTTCTGCTGGGTCGGCGACTTGACGATGTCGGCGTCGATCAGCTCGACGGGCTCGACGTCGCGCCAGTCGGCGTACTCCTCGGGGAAGTCGACGCCGACGACGTGGCCCGACAGGCCGACGCAGCGCGTCGCGCCCCACTCGTAGACGTTGACGCCGTTGCGCTGGGTCGTACTCGCGCCGCCGTCGCTGAGGATCTCGGCGATCCGTCTGGCGGCGTTGTTCTTCTCGGTGATTATCAGTTCCACCGAGAGCCACCTCCGGGTCCGCGGGAGTCGGTCATGAGAGTCGATAGGCGTGTCCCCGCCCTAAAGGTTTCGGGCCAAATCTGCCGACAGCGGGCGTGTACGTGCGATCGAGCGCCCGCGAGCGAGCGCGGTCGCGCCCCGCGTGGGCGTGCGCGATGGACTCCTTCACGCGGCCTGTTCACCTTCACGCGGCCTGTTCGGAGACGCCGCTCGACTCCGGTTCCCGCGGGATCGCACAGGCGGGGTCGTGGCTCGCCCGCAGCGCGCTCCCGGTCAGCAGGAGGACGCTCGCTGCGAAGAAGAGGCCGCCGACCGGCGACGAGGGGTCCATGAACGCCCAGTAGACGGGCGTGGCCGCCGCGCCGAACAGGGCGCCGGCGGCACCGTAGACGGCGGGCGCACAGCAGCCGCAGGCGGTCGCGCCGGCGGTCGTCACCGTCCCGATCATCGCCCGCGGAGACTCGATGGCCCCGCCCGCCGTCCACTGCCGTGCGGCGAGCGCGGCGTTGCTCGCGACGAGACCGCCGAGCACGCAGACGAGCAGCAGCGATCCCAGCGAGACGTACCCCGACAGCGGGATCGCCGGGAAGTAGAACTCCAGCGCCGGCCAGTAGACCAGCGGCGAGGCGACCTGGTACGGCGTGACGAAGCCCTGACCGACCATGTCGGCGGTCACGTCCGGGTTCATCGAGACCGTGCCGGCCGAGAACGCGTAGAAGACGGCGAACAGGGCGAACGAGACCACTGCCGTGGCCAGCGGGATTCGCGTCCGGAGGACGCCCGGGAACGCGTCGCCGGCGTCCCGCCAGAGGACGTACGCGATCGCCGCCGGCACCGCGGCGGCGAGCAGGTACCCGAGCGGGTGATACAGTCCCTCGTTGGGCATCAGCGCCGGGTAGCCGATCCACGCCGCGAGCAGGAGGCCGAGCCCGACGTACCGGGGCCGCTCGGGCCACTGCCAGCGGACGACGACCAGGCTCCCGATGGCGAGCAGGCTCGCCGTCACGGCGTTTATCATCGGGAACCAGCGCGTCCAGTCGGGCGTGTCCCCGGGCGTGATCTGGATCTCGACGAGGCCGATGGTCCCCGCGATGACGAGCACGACGCCGGCCGAGAAGAGGCCGGCACCGAGCCGGCCGGACGCGTCTTCGTCGCGGAGTTCCCTCCAGCCGCCGGCGACGGCGAGGGCGCCGAGGACCGTGACTGCGCCGAGCAGCCAGTGGGGCGTCCCGGCGTGGGTCGTCCCGCTGTGGGCGACAACGGCGTCGATAGCGCCGGGGAGGCCGCGCGCGGTCGCTCCGAGCGCCTGTCCGAGTGTCATTGTCGACGGTCGGGCCCGGACGGTCAAGGACGTTCTGATACGCGAGTCGAAAGCCGAGGTTCACGCGCCAACGGTGGCCGACCCGCGTCGGCGCTTCCGCGACAAATACGTTTACGGGCGGGTGGTCCCTCCACGCGGACAGTGAGCGAATCGGAGAGCCGCGTGGACATGACGACGGGCGCGGTGACGCCGCGCCTGTTCAAGCTCGCCTGGCCGCTCGTCGCCGGCAACCTCCTCCAGACCGCCTACAACCTCGCGGACATGTTCTGGGTGGGCCGGGTCAGCGCCGAGGCCGTCGCCGCCGTCTCCCTGATGTTCCCGACCGCCTACCTGTTCATCTCGGTCGCGATGGGGCTGACCGCCGCCACGAACGCCATCGTCTCCCAGCACATCGGCGCCGGCAACGAGCGCCGCGCCCAGCGGACCGTCGCCCAGTCGGTCCTGCTCGCCGTCGCCGTCGCCGCAGTCCTCGCGGCGTTCGGCTTCGTCGTTCGCAAGCCGCTGGTCGCCCTCATCGGCGCGGAGGGCGCCGTCTTCGATGCCGCGGTCGCCTACATCGAGTTCGTCTTCCTCGCCATCCCCTTTACCTTCCTCTTTTTCGTCTTCCGCTCGTCGCTCCGGGCCGCCGGTGACACCCGGACCGCGATGTGGCTGGTCGCCGCCAGTGCCGGCCTCAACATCGTCATCGACCCCGTTTTCATCCTCGACTGGGGGCCGTTCCTCGGCCTCGGCGCGCAGGGCGCGGCCGTCGCCACCTTCATCTCCCGGGGCGTCGCCGCCGCCATCGGCCTGTACATCCTCGTCGACGGCGGGTGGGGCATCCGCCTCCGGATCGGCGACCTCACGCCAGACTGGGCCATCCTCCGCAACCTCGTCGACGTGGGCTACCCCGCGACGTTCGACGGGCTCACGCGCTCGCTGGCGGCGGTCACCTTCGCCGCGCTCGTCGCCCGCTTCGGCGCCGTCGCCACCGCCGCCTACGGCATCGGCCTCCGCCTCATGTCCGTCTCCTGGACCGTCTCAGGGGCTGTGGGGCAGGCCGCGGCGACCGGCGTCGGCCAGAACCTCGGCGCCGACCAGCCCGACCGCGCCGCCGACGTGACGTGGAAGGCGACTGGCGGCGCGATGGCTGTCCTCTTCGCCGCCGGCGGACTCGTCTACGCCTTCCCCGCCATCGCGATGGGCGTGTTCATCGGCGATCAGGCGGTCGTCGACGCCGGCGTCACCCTGCTGCGGATCATCGCCCCCTTCTGGGCCTTCTTCGGCGGGCTGATGGTGATCCAGGGCGGGTTCCGCGGCGCCGGCCGGACGAAAGTGGCGTTCGTCCTCTCGCTGCTCTCGCGGTGGATCTTCCGCGTCCCCGTGGCCTTCGCCCTGGCCTACGCCCTCGCGCTCGACCCGATCGAGATCACGCCGGTCGACGTGAACGGCCTCTGGTGGGCGATGGCCGTCTCGGCGATCACCTCGTTCGTCGTCGGCGTCCTCTGGTTCCGCCGCGGCGGCTGGCGCGACGCCGTCATCGACGACGCGGAGGTGCCCGGTGGACCGCGCGCCGGTAGTGATGGCGTAGACGCCGACGAGGAACTGACGACCGATTGACGCTGGCCCAGACGCTCTGTACCACTGCGTAAGTTCCGGTTAGTGACACGAGGATCGGACGCAGGTATGAGTAGCCCGTCGACGGACTGCAGGCCGGTGCCGGCGTGGCCGCGTAATGCCAGATTTACGGCGGTGAACGGCCCGTAAACGGAGGTACAGGTTTATTCCGACTCCCCGCATCGTGTGAGTGTCGTATCCGTCGAGTGGGCGTCCGCCCACGTGATCTCTCGTGAATTACGATCCATCACAGTATCCGCAACCGTCACAGCAGCAGGGACAGAACCGATCTGCCGACCCAATCGGGAGCCGGTCGCCGTCGAGTCTCGATCCCGCCGAGTTCCGACGGGATCCCGACACGGGGCGATTCCTCACGGCCGAGGAGCAGTCCTACGTGGAACGGCTCGGTCAGCAGTATCCGGAACAGGTCCGGCAGGCCTACGAACAGAACGCCTCGCTCGCCGCCGTCGGACTTCCCGTACCACCGAACCTCGGTGACCGGGGAACGCAGGTCGACGCAGGGAACCAGCAACAGCAGCCGTCGCCACAGCAACAGTCGCCGCAGCAACAGCCGTCGCCGCAGCAACAGCCGTCGCCACAGCAGCAGCTGCCGCAGCAACAGCTGCCACAGCAGCCGCCGCAGCAACAGCCGCCACAGCAGCAGCCATCGTTCCCGCAGCAGCAAGCCGCGCAGATGGGTCAGCAATCGACCAGCGGAGTTCAGCGACCCCCGTCGTCGGGACCGCCGCAGCAACAGCCCCAGCAGCGACCAATCGAACAGCCCCAACAGCAACAGTTCCGACAGTCGCCCCAACCTCGACAGCAACCCGACCGACAGCAACGACCACAGCAGGCGAGTCAGCAGCGTTCGCCACAGCAAACGAGTGGGCAGCAGTCATCACAGCTACAGCCGCCACAACAGCCCCCGCAGCAACAGCAGCCGCCACAACAGCAGCCACAGGAACACCCGCCGCAGCAGGAACTTCAGCACCAGCCGCGACAGGCGGATCGACCGTACGGAGCGGGAGAGCAGCCGTTCCAGCGATCACAGCCGTCGGCACCCGCCGGCGAACAATCCGCTACGCAGGCGCAGACGCAGACGCCGGACCGCGAACGGAGCGCCCAACAGCCCGTTCAGCGGGAGCAGCCTTCGGAACCCGGACAGAGCCCCACGAACGTCCCGATAGAGACGCCGGGGTCGGAGCGGGGGGAGACGGAGGTTCCAGTACAGACCGGGGGAACGGCGGGGCGATCTCGACGACCGTCCCAGCGCCGGCGCCGACAGCAGCGCTGGTCGTGGTGGTACAACTGGTGAAGGCGGGCACGGCGTCGTCCGGCGAACCGCGTCGCTCTCCTGCCGTCGAACGCAGGCCGCCGAGTCCCGGTACGATTCCCGCGGACCCCACCGATCAGGGGCCAATCTTGTAGTGCGTTCCGCCCGCATCGCCGGCATGGACTTCGGCTATCACCACGCGAGTTTCGACTACGTCGACCGCCCGGACAGCCCCGCCATCGAGTCGACGGTCGAACGCGCCCAGTGGCTCGAATCCGAGGGGTTTGACTGGTTCTCCCTGATGGACCACGTCTGGCAGCTCCCCTTCGTCGGCCAGCGCGACGAGCCCTTCCTCGACTGCTACACGGCCCTGCCCGCCGTCGCACAGGCCACCGACAGCCTGGAACTCAGCGCCCTCGTCACCTGTCCGCACTACCGGAATCCGGGCTACCTCGGCCGCACCCTCGCCACGCTGGACCACGTCTCGGACGGGCGCGCCGTGCTCGGCATCGGCGCCGGCTGGTACGAGGACGAGTACGACGCGATGGACCTGGAATACCCCGATATCGCCACCCGGAATCGGCAGATGCGCGAGACTATCGACATCTGCCGAGCGATGTGGACCGAGCCCTCGCCCGTCTCCTACGAGGGCGAGCACTACGAGATAGACGACTTCTACTGCGAGCCTGAACCTGCCGACCAGATCCCAGTCCTCGTCGGCGGTGGGGGAGAGGAACTGACGCTCAGGGCGACCGCCGAGTACGCCGACCGCTGGAACGTCCCCTCCGGCGATCCCGAGACCATCGAGCACAAACTCGACGTCCTCGAATCCCACTGCGAGGACCTCGGGACCGACTACGACGCCATCACCAAGACCGTGGGGAACCGGACCGTGATCCGCGAATCGAGCGAGGACGCCCACGAGACCTACGAAGACCTGATGGAGCGGACCGAGGCCGGGCCGACGCCGCGCGACGAGGGCCGCGGCGCCGTCGGGTCGCCCGACGAAGTCGCCCACCGGCTGGAGCGATTCCGCGAGGCCGGCGTGGAGACGTTCATGCTCATGGTCCCCTCGAACGACCGCCGCACGGTGGAGCTGTTCGTCGACGAAGTGATGGACTCGATGTAGAAACCCTCGGCGGACGCCGAATCACGGTCCGTTCGTAGAAGCGGGCTGCAACGCACCGAGAACCTGTGGCCGCCGCCAGTTACGGTTACCCGTCCAGTTCGTCACGGAGCAACTGGTTTACGTCACCAGGGTCCGCGCTTCCGCCGGTCTTCTGCATGACTTGCCCGACGAGGAAGTTGATGGCGCCGCCCTCGCCGTTGTGATAGTCCTCGACGGCGTCGGGGTTCTCGTCGATGGCCTCCACCACTGCGTCCTGGATCTCGTCGCCGGTGGTCTTGCCGAGCCCCTCGCGCTCGACGATGTCGTCGGGGGCGTCGCCGTCGTCGAGCATGTCGCGGAGCACGGTCTCGCGGGCGTTCTTGGTCGTGATCTCGTCGGTCGCCACGAGTTCGACGAGGCGCTCGATCTCGTCGAAGCGGTGGGAGACGTCCGTTATCTCCATGTCGCGGTAGTTCAGCTCGCCCAGGAGTTCGTCGGCGACCCACGTCGCGGCCAGGTCGGGGTCGAACTGCTCGGCGACGTCCTCGAAGAAGTCCGCGACCTCCTTCGTGCTCGTCAGCTTGTCCGCGGCCTCCTCGTTGAGACCGTACTCCTCGCGGAAGCGCTCGCGGCGGGCGTCCGGGAGTTCCGGGATGTCGATCTCCTGCTTCCAGTCGCTGACGCGCAGCGGCGGCAGGTCGGCCTCGCGGAAGTAGCGGTAGTCCTTCTCCTCCTCCTTCGAGCGCATCGAGAGGGTGACGCCCTTGGACTCGTCCCAGTGGCGGGTCTCCTGCTCGACCGCGCGGCCGCGCTGGATGGCGTTCTTCTGGCGGGTCTCCTCGTACGCGAGGGCCTTCTCGGCGCCCTTGTGGCTGGAGATGTTCTTGACCTCGGTGCGGTTCGGATCGCTCTCGTCCAGAACCGAGGCGTCTATCTCGTCGGCGTCCACCTCGCTCAGGTCGACGATGGAGAGGTTGGCGTCCACGCGGAGCGAGCCGTCGCGGGTCGCGTCGAAGATGCCCAGGTACTCCAGAACCTCGGTGAGCTTCGCGAGGAACGATCGAACTTCGTCCGGCGAGCGGAAGTCCGGTTTGGTGACGATCTCCATCAGCGGCGTGCCCGCGCGGTTGTAGTCGACCAGCGTGTAGTCCGCGGTGTCGATGGATCCGCCCACGTGCTGGAGGCTACCGGGGTCCTCTTCGAGGTGGGCGCGGCGGATCTCCACGGACCGGCGCTCGCCCTCGACGGAGAACTCCAGCTCCCCCTCCTGGCAGATCGCGGCGTCGTACTGGGTTATCTGGAAGTTCTTGGGCAGGTCGGGGTAGTAGTAGTTCTTCCGGTGGAAGGTCGTCTCCTCGGGGATCGTGGCGTCGATGGCCTTGCCGACCTTGACGGCGGCCTCGACGGCGCCCTCGTTGAGGACCGGGAGCGCACCGGGCAGGCCCAGACACACCGGGCACGTGTGGGTGTTGGGCTCGTCGTCGCCGACGTCGGTCGAGCAGTCGCAGAAGATCTTCGTGTCCGTCTCGAGCTGGACGTGGACCTCCAGCCCGATGACGGTCGCCAGATCCTCCGTCTCGACGGCTTGTGCAGTCATTACCCGCGATTCGGTACCGCGGGGCTAAAGGCTAACGACCCGCGGAAGGCCACGCGGAGCGTCGGAGCGGCCCGGGGGCTATTCGATCTCGACACCGGCCTCGAAGATGAGGTTGTCCACTCGGCCGCGGACGGACAAGCCCTTCGTGAACGCCGTGGCGTTCTGCGGGAGCGTCGGGCGCTCGCCGACGCTGGCGTGGAACGTCGCAGCCCCGTTCTCTTCGGTCCGGTAGATGTAAACGGTCTCTCCGGGATCGGCTCGTTCGTCGAGTGTGACGTTCCCCATCCACGTGGGCCAGAAAGTCTCGTTGATAGACAACCGCGTGCCGGCCTCGATGGCGGGGCCGTCGGTCACCGACAGTTCGATGAGTTTGTCGCCGTCCGTGGTGTCGCCGGTCACCTGGGGCGGGTCCGACACCCAACTCGGTTTCGAGACGAAGTCGCCGCTCGCTCTCTCCGTCCGAATCGTCACCGTCCGCGTGTCGGTCCTGTCCCCGTAGTCGACGGTGTACGCGATCGTCCCGTTGACGATGCGGCCCTCGCTGGTCACGTCGATAGTTCCGCGAACGTCGACCGGGTCACCCTCGGTACCGGCGATGATGTCGGTATCGAGACCGGTCGCGTTCAGGACGACGCGCTCTCCCTCGTCGGTCGTCCTGACGCCGATCGGCTCCCACGTGACGTCCCAGACGTGGTTCGATATGGACTGTCTGGGGGATTCCGCGAAGTACTTCGCAGCGTCCCGCAACCGCGCCCGGCCGTTGAGGTACCACGTCTTCCCGTCGTACAAGACCCCCGCTTCGGTCGGCCCGATCCAGACGGTCGTTTCATCCGGGGTCCCCGCGTCCACCGTCGTGAACGAGGCGTCGCTATCGTTCTCCGTGTGATCCGCCGATATCGTCCCCGTCGAGTTCTCCACGGTCAGGTCGATCCGGTACGAAATATCCGAGAGACGGCCCTTGAATGCGTCCGTCAGCGTTTGGGTGTCGACACGGTCCGACCACACACCCGGTGGCAGCGACATCGACGAGAGCGGTTCGAGCCCCGGGGCCGGCGTCGGCGTCGGCGTCGGTGTCGGCGTGTCGTCGTCCACCACCGGTTCGTCGGTCGGCGTCGGTGTCGGGGTTGCAGTCGGCGTCGGTGTCGGGGTTGCAGTCGGCGTCGGTGTCGGGGTTGCGGTCGGCGTCGCGGTCGGCGTGGGCGACGGCGTCGGAGTCGCCACCGGTGTCGGCGACGGGGTCGCCGTCGGCGACGCTGTCGGAGTCGTCGGCGCGTCAGTCGACCCCGACGACGGTGTCGGAGAGGGGGTCGCCGTCTGCGTCGACCCCTCAGTGTCGGCGGCGGCGGTGGTCGGCACCGCCGTCGGCGTCGCGGTCGGCGAGTTGCTTCCGCCGTCTGGCTGATTGTTCGCCTCTGTCGGTGCGTCAGTTGCTCCGTCGTCCGTCTCCGGAGTCGCCGTCTGCGACCCACCGAAGGCGTTGCAACCCGCGAGGAGGACCAGTCCAACGACTGCGAGGGCGGCAAGTCGTCTACCCATAGCGGGAGAACACATTACCGATTGAAAACATTTTATATCCGAACGGAACGCTGTCACCGCGCACCTGCGATGCGGTGCGTCCGACGGGTCGTTACTCCGCGCCCGTCTCGACGCCGGCCTGGAACGTGGCGTCGCCCTGTGAACCCCGGATCCCGATCCGCCCCGAGAAGGCCGTCGCGTTCTCCGGCAGCGTCGGCCGTTCGTTCACCGAGAGGTGTGGCGTCCGATCGAGGCCCTCGCCGGTCGCGTAGACGTAGAGCGTGTCGCCCTCGGCGATCGGCTGGTCGGCGGAGACGTTCCCCAGCGAGGAGAACCCGCCGCCGACCGTCAGGTTCGTCCCGGCTTCGATCGTCGGGCCGCCGGTGTGCTCGACGACGAGCAGTTCGTTCTCGGCCTCCGTCGAGGCCGACAGGTGCGGCGCCTTCGAGAACCACTTCGGCTGGGCGAGCGAACCCGGTTCGAGGTCGACAGCGGTGTACGAGACGGTCTGCGTGTACGACTCGCCGCTCGTCGATTTCAGCCCGAGCGTGACGTTCAGCGCCCGGACGAGTCCGTCGGGCGTGACCTCCATGCGAGCGTCGACCGAGCGCACCTGTTCGTTCCCGCCGGAGACGCCGCCGGCGTTCGCCCCCCGCTCGCTCGGGGCGCGGAGCCCGTCCGCGTGCAAGACGAGCCGCTCTTCCCCGCTGTCGGTTGTGTACGAGCCCCCCGTCTGCCAGTCGGGCGCGGAGACGTACGCCTGCGGGACGTAGTAGACCAGACCGGTGATGAGCTGTGCGCCGGTCCGGGTGCTCGTCGGCCCGTACCCGTAGGTGACTTGGCCGGACGTCCGGTTGTAGATGCCCGACTCGTCGGCGTCGACGTACACCGCCATGTCTGTCGACGCGCCGATCGATCCCTGGCTCTCGGTGAGGCGCAGGAGGGAAGCGGTCGTGTCGTTGGCGATGCGGAACCGGCCGGTGCCGTCCTTCGTGGAGTTCTCGACGGTCATCCGCACGTCGACCCCGCCCGCGGTGAGCAGTCGCTGGTTCGCGGCCGAGAGGGCGCTCACGTTCGTCACCGACCCGCCCTCGACGCCCGGCGGGAGCGACGACAGCGCGGAGACCGGTTCGAGGTCGCCCACTGGCGTCGATTCCGTCGTTGCGGTCGGCGTCGCTGTCGCGGTGTCCGTCTGCGTCGCGGTGTCCCACGGCGTCGCCGTCGGGGCCTCGGTGGCCGTCTCCGTCGGCGTCTCGGTGCTGTCCGTTCCCGACACGTCACTCGGCGTCGCGGTCGACCCGTCGCCCCCGATCGCGGCGCACCCGGAGACGACGACGAGCGCGACGACCGCCAGTGTGATCAGCCTACTGTCCATACCCCGTCGCTCAGACCGGTGTCAAATAAGCGTAGCGGAACTGAAACGTCGATTTCGTGTCCGATCGGGTGCGAACGGGGGTTCGACACCGCCGTACGGCGACGCGGGTAGGCGGTACCTATCAGGTTCGGGGGGAATGTCTGACGTAGGTTTATCATACGGGAGTCCGGTCGTAGTGATATGTGCGGTAACCGAGTCGAGGAACTCGAATCACGCGTCAAGGAACTCGAGGCGTCCGTCGAGGGACTGACGGACGAACTCGTCGAGTGCAAGGTCCGCCTGCGCGAGCTCGAGAACGCGGTGGACGAGGACACCGGCTTCTCCCAGGACGAGGCGCTGAACACGTCGGAATCTCCAGACGAAGCCGAGGCCGATAGGACTAAAACCGAGGATACCGACGAGGAGGATAGCACGGAGACTGGTCCCGGCGACATCATCGTCGCGTAGGCCACGACTCTACCGCGAGCGACCATGCACATCAAAGAGCTCGTCCTTGACAACTTCAAGAGTTTCGGCCGGAAGACTCGCATCCCCTTCTACGAAGATTTCACCACCGTCAGCGGCCCCAACGGCTCCGGTAAGTCCAACATAATCGACGCCGTCCTCTTCGCGCTCGGGCTGGCGCGGACCTCCGGCATCCGCGCCGAGAAGCTGACGGACCTCATCTACAATCCCGGCCACCACGACGACGACGTCGAGACCGGCGAGGAGCGCGAGGCCAGCGTCGAGGTGATCCTCGACAACGCCGACGGCACGCTCTCCCGGTCGCAGGTCGTCACCGCCGCCGGCACCGAGAACGTCGGCGACGTCGACGAGATATCCATCAAACGGCGCGTCAAGGAGACCGACGACAACTACTACTCCTACTACTACATCAACGGCCGCTCGGTCAACCTCTCGGACATCCAGGATCTGCTCGCCCAGGCGGGCGTGACGCCCGAAGGCTACAACGTCGTCATGCAGGGCGACGTGACCGAGATCATCAACATGACCGCCGGCGCTCGTCGGGAGATCATCGACGAGATCGCCGGCGTCGCCGAGTTCGACCAGAAGAAGGAGTCGGCCTTCGAGGAGCTCGACGTCGTCGAGGAGCGAATCGAGGAGGCCGAGCTCCGCATCGAGGAGAAGGAGACCCGCCTCGACCAGCTCTCCGACGAGCGGGAGACCGCCCTGGAGTACCAGGATCTCCGCGACGAGAAACAGGAGTACGAGAGCTACCGCAAGGCCGCGGAACTCGAAGACAAGCGCAACGACCTCGAAGCCGTCACCGACGAGATCGACGAGCTGGAGGACGAACTCGAAGAACTCCAGGTCGAACTCGACGAACGGCAGGGCAAGGTCGTGCGCCTCGACGGCGAACTCGAGGAGCTGAACGCCGAGATCGAGCGCAAGGGCGAGGACGAGCAGCTCGCCATCAAGCGCGAGATGGAGGAAGTGAAAGGCGACATCTCCCGGCTGGAGGACAAGATCGAGTCCGCCGAGGAGACCATCGAGGACGCCGAGAACGAGCGCCGCCAGGCGTTCGTCGAGATCGACCGCAAGCAGGAGACCATCGACGACCTGGAGTCGGACATCCGCGAGGCGAAGGTGAGCAAATCCTCGCTGAAGGCCGACGTCCAGGAGAAGGAGAGCGAACTCGAAGAGGTCCAGGCGCGCATCGACGAGGTCGGCGAGGAGTTCGAGGAGGTCAAGGAGGAACTCGAGGAGAAGCGCGGCCGCCTCGAGGAACTCAAGTCCGAGAAGAACGACCTCCAGCGCGAGCAGGACCGCCTCCTCGACGAGGCCCGCCGGCGCTCGAACGAGCAGCGCGAGACCGAGGGCGAGATCGAGGAACTCGAAGAGCGCATCCCCGAGATCGAAGCGGAGATCGACGACCTGGAGGCCGAACTCGACAAGGCCCGGAAGAACCAGTCGACCATCTCCGAGGTCGTCTCGGACCTGAAGGACGAACGGCGGGAGCTACAGAGCGACCTCGACGACATCGAGGACGAGCTCACGGCGAAACAGCAGGAGTACGCCGAGCTCGAAGCGAAGGCCGGCCAGGACGGCGACTCCTCGTACGGCCGCGCGGTGACGACCATCCTGAACGCCGGCATCGACGGCGTCCACGGGACGGTCGGCCAGCTCGGCGGTGTCGACCCCGAGTACGCGGTGGCCTGTGAGACGGCGGCCGGAGGGCGACTGGCCCACGTCGTCGTCGACGACGACAGCATCGGCCAGCGCTGCATCGACTACCTGAAGTCGCGCGGCGCGGGGCGAGCGACGTTCCTGCCGATCACGCAGATGCAGAACCGCTCGCTCCCCTCGCTGCCGAGCCACGACGGCGTCGTCGACTTCGCGGCGAACCTCGTCGACTACGACAGCCAGTACGCGGGTATCTTCTCGTACGTCCTCGGCGACACGCTCGTCGTCGACGACATGGACACCGCCCGCGAGTTCATGGGCGACTTCCGCATGGTCACGCTCGACGGCGACCTCGTCGAGAAGTCGGGCGCCATGACCGGCGGTTCCTCGAAGGGGACCCGCTACTCCTTCTCCGGCGGCGAGGGCCAGCTCGAACGCATCGCCGCGGCGATCAACGACCTCGAAGACGAACGGCAGTCCGTCCGCGAGGACCTGCGCGACGTCGAGGACCGCCTCGACGACGCCCGCGACAAGGAATCGGACGCGGCCGAGCAGGTCCGCGACATCGAGACCGACATCGAGCGCCGCGAGAGCGAGCGCGAGGAGGTCGAGGCGAAGATCGAGGACCTCACCGAGCGGCTCGAGGAGATCGAGGCCGAGCGTGACGAGGTCTCCGAGGACATGGACGACATCGAGGCCGACATCGAGGCGAAGACGGCCGAGATCGACGAGCTGCAGGCCGAGATCGACGAGCTCGAATCCGAGGTCGAGGACTCCGAACTCCCCGACCTCACGAGCCGTGCCGACGAGATCAACGCCGCCATCGACGACCTGGAAGACCAGATCGACGACCTGGACGGCGAGTTGAACGAGCTCGAACTGGAGAAGGAGTACGCCGAGGACGCCATCGACGACCTCCAGGAGAAGATCGAGAGCGCGCAGAACCGCAAGGCGAAACACCAGGAGCGCATCGAGGGCTTCGAGGACGAGATCGCCGAGAAAGAGGAGGTCCTCGAAGAGAAAGAGGAGGCGGTGGCCGAACTGGAGGCCGAACTCACGGACCTCAAGGAAGAACGCGAGGAGCTCAAAGACGAGCTCAAGGAGGCCCGCGCCGAGCGCGACGAGATGAAAGACGAGGTCGGCGCGGTCGAGAGCGACCTCGACGAGTTGCGCGACGAGCGCGACCGGCTGGAGTGGGAGGTCGACGAACTCGAAGCCGCGGTCGGCGACTACGACCCCGAGGAGATCCCCGACCACGACGAGGTCGAGTCGGAGATCCAGCGGCTCGAAGGCGAGATGGAGGCGCTGGAGCCGGTGAACATGCTCGCCATCGAGGAGTACGACCGCGTGCAGGACGAACTCGACGACATCCAGAAGAAGAAGGCGACGCTCGTCGAGGAAGCGGAGGGCATCCGCGACCGGATCGACCGCTACGAGGAGAACAAGAAGGCGACGTTCATGGAGTCCTACGACGCCATCGACGAGCAGTTCCAGGACATCTTCGAGCGCCTGTCGAACGGGACGGGCGAACTCCACCTCGAAGACGAGGAGGACCCCTTCGAGGGCGGCCTGACGATGAAGGCCCAGCCGGCCGACAAGCCAGTCCAGCGGCTCAACGCGATGTCCGGCGGCGAGAAGTCGCTGACGGCGCTGGCGTTCATCTTCGCCATCCAGCGCCACAACCCCGCGCCGTTCTACGCGCTGGACGAGGTCGACGCCTTCCTCGACGCGAAGAACGCGGACCTCGTCGGCGAGATGGTCGACGAACTCGCGGGGAAGGCCCAGTTCGTCGTCGTCTCCCACCGCTCGGCCATGCTCGAACGCTCCGAGCGGGCCATCGGCGTGACGATGCAGGGCGACAACGTCAGCGCGGTGACCGGCATCGACCTCAGTTCCGAGGGGGTGCCGGCTGATGACTGACGAAAATGGCGAGGAGGAGATCCCGCTCAACATCGCCGGTCACGAGGACCGCGACCCGCCGGGCGAGGACGCCGATGGGCTGTTCGGAGAAGACGACGCCGCGAGCGAGGCGTCAGCCGATGGCGACGAATCCGACGACCTCGTTACCGGCGAACCGTCGGTCGACGGCCAGCCGGATCCGACGGTAGACGGGGACGCCGAAACCGCCTCCGGTGAGTCGGACGACGATGACGAAGCAGTCGAGCCGGTCGAAGTCCTCGTCAACCTCGCGGAGGACGGCGAGATCGACCCGTGGGACATCGACATCGTCGCGGTGACCGACAAGTTCCTCGACCGCCTCGACGAGGGCGACCTGCGCACCTCGGGGCGGGCCCTGTTCTACGCGAGCGTCCTGCTGCGGATGAAAAGCGACGCGATGCTCGACGACGGCGACGACGAGGAGGAAGCGGAACCGTGGGAGGAGCCCTGGGAGCAGGGCGGCGAGATGGCCGAGGACGGCTTCGAGGGCCCCGACCCCTTCGCCGCGCTGGAGTCGGAGATGGACCGCCGGCTGGAGCGCCGGCGCGCCCGCGGGATGCCCCAGACGCTGGACGAACTCGTCCGCGACCTGCGGGACGCCGAGCGGGACAACTGGTGGAAGGAGTCACGCGAGTACGACACCAGCGATTCGCCGGCGGGGTTCCAGCGGGGCACCCAGGAACTGGACTACCGCACCGCCGACGACATGCGGATGGACGATGAGCCCAGCGCCTCCGACGTGACCGGCACCGCCCACGAGGAGCACGTCGACGAGATCATCGACGACGTTCACGACGCGCTGCGCGAGCAGTACGACAAGGGCCGCGACGAGGTGCTCTACCGCGAGATCGCCGAGACCGGCGGTTCCCGCGTCCTCACCTTCCTCGGCCTGCTCTTTCTAGCCCACCGCGGCCACGTCCGCCTCAACCAGGACGACATGTTCGGCGACCTGTGGGTCCAGGATCCCAACGCCGCGACCGGGTCCGAAGAGGCCATCGCAGACTGACGTCGTCGGATCTCGACCGCGAGACGCCGCTCTCGGCGGGCCGTTCTCGACGAAAAGACACGGACGCGGGAACCCGACGGTTCCTCCTGTCCATGTCAGAGGCACACCCTCGAAGTGCTCGGCCCGCGACCCGACGACCAGCACTCGACCACTCCGTGAGGCGAACGCGCCGGGCGCCACCACGAGCCGCGAGCGGCTCCACCCGGACGGTCGGTCGTTCGAGGGGCAGAGGCCCCGACGGGAGCTCCTCGCTCCGTGTCTGCCCGATATTCGGCCGTTCGCACTGGTTACGTTATCGTCCGGGAACTGGCCCACGCAGCGGTAGAGGGGTAAATAACAATCTGTTTGGGCAAATATCACGGGCCGGTCGAGCGGAGATCGAGGTCGCCACGGGCTCACTCGGGCCAGTAGCTTTTTGAAAGCGAACGCACCATCCACGGGCACCGTTTCGCGCCAGCGGATGGGTTGCTATGGACGACACGATATCAGACCTCGTCGATCTGTTGCGGCGCCGCTCAGAACTGCTCGCCTCGCTGCAGGAGCGGCCACGGGAGAAGCGGGACCTCGTCGCGGACCACGACCTCCCCCGGTCGACGCTCGACCGGGCGATCCGCGAACTGGAGGCGGCCGACCTGGTCGCGTACGCCGACGGCGCGTACGCCCTGACGGCCGTGGGGGAGTTCCTCGTCTCCGAGTTCGACGCCTTCGCCGACCGGGCGGAACGGGTCGTCGAACTGGAGCCGTTCTTCCGGTGGACGGCGCCCGCGGAGTTCGACCTCGACCCCCGGGCGCTCGCCGACGCCGAGATATGGACGCCCGAACCGGGCGACCCGTGGGCGATGGTCAACCGGCACGTCCGGGCGCTGGAGACCGCCGACCGCGTCCGGGGGGTCCTCCCGCTCGTCGGCCTGCACGCCGTCGAGACGGTCCACGAGCGCGTCACCGGGGACGGCGCCGACCACCGCTTCGTCGTCGACGCCGGCGCGGCGGCGACGCTCCGGACCGACGAGAACTACCAGCCGCTGTTCCGCGATCTGCAGGACCGCCCGGAGCCGACGTTCGCGCGGTACGACGGCGATTCCGTCCCCTACTTCGTCGGCGTGTTCGACGACGAGTTCGTCCAGGTCGGCGTCGACGAGGACGGGGATCCCCGGGCGCTCCTGGAGTCCGACGACGAAGAAGTCCTGGACTGGGCGCGCGACCGTATCGAGTACTATCGACGGCAGGCCGTCCCCATCCCCGAGAGCGGTGCGGCCGACGACTGATCGGTCGAGTCCCGGTTCGCAGTCGCCCGTTTCGTCGTCGCCGCTGAACCGCAGAGCGCGGCGAAACGCTTATCGCGGGCAGTGGTGTATGGTATCAATGAACATGACGCCAGCCAAGATCCGCGAGCGCCTCCGGGAGCGCGACGGGGAGTTCGACGCGGAGACGTACTACGGGGCGCTCCAGTACGTCCACGACGACGGGCGCGCGCGGCGGCGACGGCGCCGCTGAACCCTGGCAGCAGAACCACTTTTCTCCGGCGGAGCGAGCGACGCGTCGCTTCGACGAATCCGACGCCGACGGAGGTGGAGTCACCGAACTCGACGGGGAACCGCAGCGGCGTGGCCGCCGACGGGGTCGACCACTCGACGATGAACACACCCCGGCGGTGGGGTCGTCGGACCAGAGGCCGGTCGCGGCCACTGAACGCGCCGAGATTGGTTGCGAGTTGGTTGCCGTTACGGCGTCGCCCCCTGCGACACCGCGCGATTCCGGCGGGCGGGTAAGCGCCGTCTGCGCGAGCGCGGAGCGACGAAAGCAGCGTATAGTTAACGTAACCCACGACTGACAGAAACGCATGAATCTGGCCGTCATCGGATTCGGCAACGCGGGGGGGAAGGTCGTGGACAAACTGCTCGCCTTCGAGGAGGACACGGGGCGGTCGCTGTGGCGGTTCGCGCTCGCCGTCAACTCCGCGGAGATCGACCTCGCCAAGCTCGACCACGTGCCGCGGGACAACCGGATCCTCATCGGGCAGACCGACCAGCGCGTCAAGGGCCGCGGCGCCGGCGCCGACCCCGAGGTCGGCGCGGACATCGCCCGCCGGGACCACCAGGAGATCGAGCGCGCCATGGACGGCGTCCCGATCCACGACATCGACGGGTTCCTCGTCGTCGCCGGCCTCGGCGGCGGCACCGGCAGCGGCGGCGCGCCTGTCATCGCCGAGACGCTCCACGACCGCTACGCCGAACCGGTCTACGGCCTCGGCATCCTCCCGAGCGCCGACGAGGGAGGCCGCGCCGCGTTCAACGCCGCCCGCTCGCTCACCTCCTTCACCGAGGCGACGGAGAACCTCATCTGCTTCGACAACGACACCTGGCGCCAGCACGGCGACTCCGTCGAGATGGGCTACGAGCGCACCAACGAGGAGATCGCCCGCCGCGTCGTCACCCTGCTCGCCGCCGGCGAGCTCGACGGCTCGCAGATCTCCGAGGCCGCGATGGACTCCTCGGACGTCAAACGCACGCTCGCCACCGGCGGCGTCAGCTCCATCGCCTTCGCCTCCTCCGAGGTCGAGTCGCGCACCCGCGAGCAGCGGGGCCTCATCAACCGCTTCACCAACGGCCACGAGGAGTCGGGTCCCGACGAGAACGACCTGACGATGAAGATCCACGGCCTCGTCCGCAAGGCCGTCACCTCGCGGCTGACCGTCCCCGCAGAGATCGACTCCGCCGAGCGCTCGCTGATCGTCGTCTCCGGCCCGCCCTCGGAGTTCTCCCAGAAGGGTCTGCGCCGCGCCCGCGAGTGGCTCGAACGCGAGACCGACAGCGTCGAAGTGCTGGCCGGCGACGACCCCCGCGAGGGCGCCGACAGGCTCTCGGTCGCCGTGCTCCTCTCGAACGTCACCCGCGTCGACCGCATCGACGCCCTGCAGGACCAGGCCGTCGACGCCAAGTCCAACATCCAGCAGCAGGCCGACACCCGCGAGGACGAGATCAACGACCTCATCACCGACGACGCCGGCGAACTCGACCCGATCTGATCGGGAGTCGGTGGTGTCGTTATGCGAGGGCGGGCGAACAGCACGCTAGCGGATTCCGCGACCGTCGACCGCGGACGTGAACTTGCGACCGCGAATAGCGTGAAAGCCCCTGCGCGCTCGTCCGGTTACTGACGACGCAAGCACCGCAGCGGAGCGAGGAGCGCAGCGAGTCAGTAACCGGACGAGCGCACAGCCCCTTTCAGTCCCACCCGCACGGACTGATCAGCAGCCGATACGGGTGGGAATGAAAGGGGCCGGACGCTCCGGGAACCCGGGCGACGCAAGCACTGGAGCGAACGCAGTGAGCGAAGCGCGCAGCGAGCCCCGGGACCGGAGCGTCCGGCCCCTTTCACGCTGTCCGCGGTGCCAGCGGTAGTGCGGTCAGACCTGACTCCACCGACACTCCCCCAGTCGAAGCCACCCGCTCCTAGCGGGCGACTTATTGTGACGGTGGGCAACGAAGTTGGTATGACCGAATCACGTCGCGTCCAGATCGTCGACGCGTTCACGGACGAGCCGATGGCCGGCAACCCCGCCGGCGTCGTGCCGGAGGCCGCCGACCTCGCCGAGGACCAGTTGGGGGCCATCGCCTCGGAACTCGGCGCGAGCGAGACGGCGTTCGTCCTGTCCGGCGACGAGGCCGACCGTCGACTGCGCTACTTCACGCCCGAGCGCGAGGTCGACCTCTGCGGGCACGCCACGGTCGCGGCGTTCGCCTCGCTGTACGACCGGGCGGTCGTCGAGAGCGGCGATTACACCGTGGAGACGAACGTCGGCACCCTCGACGTGGCGATCGAACCCGACGGCACGGTCTGGCTCACCCAGTCGCCGCCGGAGGTCCGCGAGGTCGACGTGTCGCTGGAGGAGGCGGCCGACGCGCTCGGCCTCGACGTGGCGGCGCTGTCGGAGGTCGGCGAGGACCTCCCCATCGCGAGGGCGTCGACCGGGCTGCCGTTCCTCGTCGTCCCCGTGGGCTACTTCGAACAGCTCTCGGCCGTCGACCCCGACCTGGCGGCCATCGAGGAGCTCTGCGAGGCGACCGACACCGAGGGGCTCTACGCGTTCACGTTCGACACCCTTGAGGGCGAGGCGACGCTCCACGGACGGGCGTTCGTCCCGCTGGCGGGCATCGACGAAGACCCCGTGACCGGGACCGCCAGCGGCGCGGTGGGGTCGTACCTGCGCTACCAGGGCGCGCTCGACGAGGCGGACCCGCTGGTGTTCGAGCAGGGCCACTTCCTCGACCGACCGGGCCGCGTGCTGGTCGACACCCGCGAGGGCGAGGAGGGCGAGACCGCACCGCGCGTCGGCGGCCGCGCCGTGACGACGCTGGACGGCGACCTCACGGTCCCAGAGAGCGACGAGGACGACATCATCGAAGCCTGACGGGCCGGTCCGTTCTCCTCGACTGCACGGCCGAACTCAGTCGGCGAACCGTCGCCCGGTGGCGACGGCGATGGCCGCGAGGACGAGGCCGGCGACCACGTCGGTCGCCCAGTGGATGCCGAGGTACATCGTGGCGCCGATGATCGTGAGCCCGAGGGCCGTCGCGATGGCGAACCAGCCCGGGTACCTCCGACGGGTGTCGTAGGCGACGCCGATGACCGTGGCCGACAGCGACGTGTGCAGCGACGGGAAGACGTTCGTGTTCGAGTTGACCTGGCTGGTGAGGAACTGGAACTCCGGGTGGTGGGTGTACAGCAGCGACTCGACGGACCCGCCCAGCAGGTTGCGCGGGCCGTAGGCGACGAAGAGGACGTAGCACACGAGCCCGAGGCAGTAGTTGACGCTGTAGGCGATGGCGAGCTGGCGCAGCGGCCGAGTGTCCTCCAGCGCGGCGTAGGCGATCAGCGGGAACACGAGGACGTAGACGTAGCCGTAGACGTACGCGTAGGAGAACAGCGTCGTGAGGGCGGGCGAGCCCATCGACTGGAGCCAGGGGACGAAGTCGCCCTCGATCCCGTAGATCAGCGGCGTGATGTTGATCCCGACGAGCCAGGCGACCTCCGTGACGGGCTCGCGGACGACGCTGTTGAGCAACAGGACGCCCGCGAGGAGGCCGACGGGGACGGCGACCTCCCGGAGTCGGTCCGGGAGTTCGGCGGCCGTGGTCCGGAGCTGCGTCGGGCCGACGAGCGCGAGCGCGCTCGCCGCGACGAACACGAGGTTGACGGCGACGACCCTGGTGAGCACCGGGAGGAGCGTCATTCGATGAGCAACCGACCCTCGTCGTATCTGTATCCGGCCTCGACGAAGGCCGCTTTGGACGCCTCGACGTCGAGTTCCCCGCCGGTGCCGACGAACGAGTCGCCGGGCCCGGCGTCGTCGGGGATCTCCTCGGGGTCGTACCAGCCCGTCCCCGCGAGCGGGCTCGCGGCCGGTCGCGCGTAGCCGTCGAAGACCGACTCGACCAGGGCCGACCGGTCGAGCAGCCTGGCGACGACCCGGCGGAACCGGACGTTCGACAGCGGCGTCGTCCGGGTGTTGTAGCCGACGTGGTAGAACGCGCGGGAGGGGGCGCTCACGAGGTCGAGCGCCGACTCGCGGCCGATCCGCGGGACGACCGCCGCCCCGAGCGGTGCGACCGTCGCGTCGGCGTCGCCCGAGGCGACCATCTCGACGGCCGAGTCGTCGGACCCGACGGCGGTCAGGCGGAGCTCCTCGTAGGCTGGCCCGCCGGCCAGCCTATCGGGGAGGTCGCTCGGCTCGTCCCGCAGGAAGTGGTCGGCGAACCGGGAGAGGCGCAGCGACTCGCTCGGGACGGCGCGCTCGAACGCGAAGGGGCCGCTGCCGACGGGCCGGGGGTTGTTCCACGCGAGCGCCTCCGTCATCGTCCGGTTGGCCTCGACGCCGGCGACCTTCGCCGTCTCGGTCCGGTCGGACCAGACGTGCTCGGGGAGCAGCGGCACCGTGAACGCCCGCCGGGCGACGACGGTCGAGGCGTCGGTGAAGCGGATCCGCGCCGTCCGGTCGTCGACGGCGGTCACGTCGTCGACGAGCGATGTGCGCCCCCGGTAGCGCGAGGCGGGGATCGGGCTCTCCGCCGTGCCGAGCGACGTGTCCGCGAGGAACTCGTAGGTGAACGCGACGTCCTCGGCGGTCAGCGACTCGCCGTCGTGCCAGGACAGGTCCTCGCGCAGGGTGACCTCGGCCACCGGACGGCCCCCGTCCCCGTCGAGTTCCCACTCGCTGGCCAGCCAGGGCCGGAGGACGCCGTCGACCCGCCGCGCCAGCGGGTCGTAGAGCAGGTCGACGAACGTGCCCCGGGCCCGGAACTCCGCGGCGATGGGGTTGCGGTTGCCCGTGATCCGGCCGTCCGTCGTCGCGAGCGACAGCGTCGTCACCGAACCGGCCGGTTCGAGCCCGAGGAGCACGAGGGGGTCAATCGGGCTCCCGCGCCAGCGGCGGAACCGGTCGGTCCGGAGGGTCCCCAGCGCGTCGGGGACGGCGAGCGTCGTGAACGGCTGGTTCTCGGCGAGGTGGGTCTGCACGTCGGCGACGGCCCGTCTCCGGTCGGTGCCGCTCGTCGTCCGCTGAGCCACCAGCCGGTCGTCCAGCCCGAGGTTCGTGTAGCCGAAGGGGTTCTGCCACCCGGGCTCGCCGCCGTAGACGGAGTGACAGAGCGCGTAGAGCTGGTCCGGGTCGCGCCAGTCAGTCCGGGGGAACTGCCCGACGTAGAGGTCGAAGTCGTGGTCCAGGAGGACGCGCCGGTAGAGCGCTTCCGGGCCCATCGGCTCGACGCTCGCGTCCACGCCGCAGGCCCGGAGGTTCGAGGCGAGTTCGCGGGCGATCCGCGACGGATAGGGGTTGGCGTCGACCGGCATCGTCAGGATCCGCAACGACACCTGACTCGCGGGATCGCGCGCCATCACGTTACGCGTCCGCTTGACGCACCCGCTCGCTCCGGCGACGGTCGCCGCCGCTGTCGCCAGCACGGACCGCCGGTCGATGGCCTGCGAGGCCTCTCCCCCTCCTGTCATCGTACGTTCGTGAGCGTTGGGCGAGGGGGTATTAGTCTCCTGTGGTCACAATAGACATCAGTAGACGCTTACTCCGGACGGAAAACCGGTAGTCCGATCGATCGTTCCGTGCCGTTTCGGTAAGCCGGCGTTACCGCCCCGGCGAGTGCGTAATCGCGGCCCAGTGGGCGTCACACGAGGCCGGCGAGCGGAAGCGCGAGGACCGCCGCCCACGCGAGGAGACCGGCCGCGGTCAGCCGCCGGTCGCGCGCGCTGGCTCCGGCCGCCACGGCCGCCAGCGCGACGACCAGGGCGACCCGGTGGAGCGCGAGGCGGACCGGCACCGCGGCGACCCCGACGAGCGCGAGGTCGAGCGCCACGCCCGCACCGAGGCCGAGCGCTGCCAGCCCCGCCGCGTACTTCGGGTCGTCGGGCGCCAGCCGAGCGGCCGCCACCGGCGGCCCGGCCACGAGGACCGGATAGCACAGCCCCGCGAGCACCTGGGGGTTCGTCCCGACGAACAGGTCGGCGACGGTGACGCCCGCCGCGCGGACGCCGAGGACGATCGCCACGAGCGCGCCGGGGAGCGCCAGATCGAGCGCTCGGTCGTGCAGTCGCCGGCGGGAGGCGACGACGAGCAGTCCCGCGGCCGAGGCCGAGGCGATCTCGATCACGGAGAGCCAGCCGCTGTTCCCGCTCCCGCCCAGGCCGTGGTACTCCCGGCGAAGGTCGGTCGTCGCCGGGAGCCCGCGCAGGTCCTCCTCGACGAAGCGCGCGCCGGGGCCGGTCCCGGTGACGGTGTGGCGCAACCGGAACCAATCCCAGTACTCCGTGTGTGCCTGTAGCGCCGTCCAGTCGCCCGACGGCGCCGGGTAGGCCCGCGCGTGAACGCGAGCGGTGAAATACGAGCCGACGGCGAGCTGGTAGGTCGCCTCGACCCACTGGCCCTCCGCCCCGGGCGCGTCCGTGACGTAGGTGTAGCGAGTCGCCCCGCTCGCGTGGCGCCAGGGCGTCTCGCCGATGGCCGCGTCGCTCTCGGCGCCCGACCAGTTGGCGTCGGAGCGGCGTTCGAGGGCACGCCTGACGCGGTCAGGTTCGCCGAGGACGACGACGTTCAGCGCGAGTGTCCGGCCGTCGACCGACCGGCGCCGACTGGTGTACGGCCAGAGGTAACTGCCCGCATCGCGGGGCCGGACCAGGCGGCCCGCGGCGGGCCGGTCGGCCGCGGAGCGGGCGGCCTCCGGCCGGTCCGTGCCGGCGCTCCCCCCGTCGCCGGAGGCGCGGTCTGGGCCCCCTCCGGGTGCGCCGCCGCCGTGGTGGCCGTCCCCGCCGAACGCGTCGCCCGCGAGCGCGCCGACGCCGAGTGCCGCCGCGACGAGACAGACGAGCGCGACCCCCACCAGCCGCCCGTTCATAGCCCCCTACTACGGCCCCCTGACCTTTAGTGTCCGGTTGTCGCGCCGTGCGGCCTCCGCGCCGCGGAACGACTCGGCAGCGGCTCGACCGTCGTCCCGCGTGGTCGGCCGTGCGTCCCCGGCCCATGGGACGGTGCCACAGGTACTCGGAAGCGAAACAATATTCCAGAAAACGGCCCCGTTACCCCCCTAACGCAAGCTATTTATTGGGTCTGGGGCCGGAAAGTTCTTGGTCGTCCTGGGCGAGTGTTCGGGTACGGTTATGGCATTACTCTGGCTGGACGACGTTACGGCCGAGGACTTCGACTCGGTCGGTGGCAAAGGCGCATCCCTGGGCGAGCTGACATCGGCGGGGCTGCCGGTTCCGCCCGGGTTCGTCGTGACGGCCGAGACGTACCGGTCGTTCATCGAGGAGACCGGGATCGACGAGGAACTGTTCGAGGCGGTCGACGTCTCGGTCGACGACTCGCAGGCGCTCGCCCGCGCTGCCGAACGCGCCCAGGAACTCATCACGGAGACCGAGATGCCCCAGTCCATCCGCGAGGAGATCCTCGCGGCCTACGACGACGTCGAGGACGGCGAGGCCTCCGTCGCGGTCCGCTCGTCGGCGACCGCCGAGGACCTGCCCGACGCCTCCTTCGCCGGCCAGCAGGAGACCTACCTCAACGTCACGCGCTCGGGGCTGCTCGACCGGGTCCGCGACTGCTGGGCCTCCCTGTTCACCCAGCGCGCCATCTACTATCGACAGGAGCAGGGCTTCTCTCACGAGAAGGTCAACATCGCAGTCGTCGTCCAGCTGATGGTCGACGCCGAGAAGAGCGGCGTCATGTTCACGAGCCACCCGACCACGGGCGCGCCGCAGGCGATCGTCGAGTCCGCCTGGGGACTGGGCGAAGCCGTCGTCTCCGGCGCCGTCTCGCCCGACAAGTACGTCCTCGACCGTGAGACCGGCGAACTACGCGACGCGACCGTCGCCACCAAGAAGGTGATGCACGTCCGCGACGAGGAGACCGGCGAGACCATCGAGCGGGCGGTCCCGGAGGACAGGCGCGACCAGCAGGTCCTCTCAGAGGAGGAACTGGACCGCCTGGTCGGCCTGGGCGACGAGATCGAGGCCTACTACGGCGACCCGCAGGACGTCGAGTGGGCCATCGCCGACGGCGACCTCTACGTCCTCCAGTCCCGCCCCATCACGACCATCGACGAGGACGCCGGCGGCGTCGCCGGCGCCTCGAACGGCGTCGACGACATCGCCGGCGTCGCCGACGGCGGGAGCGCAGCCCAGTCGGGCGGCGGATCGAGCGGCTCCGGACAGAACGAGGGCAACGTCATCTTCTCCGGCATCGGCGCGAGCCCCGGCCGCGTGTCCGGCCCCGCGCGGACGATCCGCAAGCTCGACCACCTCGACAAGGTCGAGGAGGGCGACATCATCGTCGCCGAGATGACGACGCCCGACATGGTCCCCGCGATGAAGCGGGCCTCGGGGATCATCACCGACGAGGGCGGCATGACCAGCCACGCCGCCATCGTCTCCCGCGAGCTCGGCGTCCCCGCCATCGTCGGGACCGAGCAGGGCTCCGACACGCTGCACGACGGCCAGGTCGTCACCATCGACGGCGACAAGGGCACCGTCGAACAGGGCGACTCGACCGGCGCCGACGAGCGCGAACCAGTCGAGGAGGTCCGCCCGCAGGCGCCCGTCAAGCCCATGACGGCCACCGAGGTGAAGGTCAACGTCTCGATCCCCGACGCCGCCGAGCGGGCGGCCGCGACCGGCGCCGACGGCGTCGGCCTGCTGCGGATCGAGCACATGATCCTCTCGACGAACAAGACGCCAGAGCGCTACATCGACGACCACGGCGAGGACGAGTACGTCTCGGAGATCGTCGACGGCGTCCGCGGCGTCGCCGAGGAGTTCTACCCCCGGCCCGTCCGCGTCCGCACGCTCGACGCTCCGACAGACGAGTTCCGCCAGCTGGAAGGCGGCGAGAGCGAACCGGCCGAACACAACCCGATGCTCGGCTACCGCGGCATCCGCCGCAGCCTCGACCGCCCCGACCTCTTCGAGTACGAACTCGCCGCGTTCCGCCGGCTGTTCGACCTGGGGTACGACAACGTCGAGATCATGTTCCCGCTCGTCAACGACGCCGAGGACGTACTGCGGGCCCGCCGACTCATGGAAGAGGCGGGCATCGACCCCGACAAGCAGGACTGGGGCGTGATGATCGAGACGCCCGCCGCCGCGCTGGGCGTCGAGGCGATGGCCGACGCTGGCATCGACTTCGTCTCGTTCGGCACGAACGACCTCACGCAGTACACCCTCGCCGTGGACCGCAACAACGAGCGCGTCGCCGACCGCTTCGACGAACTGCACCCGTCGGTGCTGAAGCTCATCAGCGAGACCATCGAGACCTGCCGCGAGGAGGGCGTCTCGACGAGCATCTGCGGCCAGGCCGCCTCGAAGCCCGAGATGGTCCAGCACCTCGTCAACGAGGGCGTCACCTCCATCTCCGCGAACATCGACGCCGTCCGCGACGTCCAGCACGAGGTCAAGCGCGTCGAGCAGAAGCTGCTGCTCGACAACGTGCGCTGACCGAGTCTACCGGTTTCTCACCGACCGCCGGGAACCGCGATTAGTCCATCGCGCCGGCGATCAGCATCACGCCGCCGACGATGGCGAGGATGATACCCACGGTCGACGTGGCGGGTTCCGGGAACAGGAACAGGAGGATACCGCCGATGAGCAGCAGCGCTCCGAAACTCAGCCCCATGATGCCGTCGGAATCGTCGTCCCCCCGGTTCTCGTAACGGGCGTCTTCGTCGACGCGAGCGCCCGTCGCGCGCTCGCCGTAGTCGTCGTACTCGTCGTCGTAGCGGTCGTGATCGTCGTCGACGGTCCGGTCTGGATCTGTCGAACTCATACCCGCGTTTCGGGCTGCCCGCAATTAGTCGTTCTGCAGTGATATCAAAATACGTATGTTCTATGTCACAGTTTCCCGGCCGTTCAGATCCGACGGTGCCGAATCACGACGCCTGCAACAGAAGCCGCATACATGTGGCAACAACCACGTATTCCGTCAGAGAGCGACCGGAACGTATCCGGCTGAGACGCTCGGGTCGGCGATCAGAATCGAGATAGTACCAGAATACCCACATACTGATTCCGGGGCGACAGGCGGGACCGCCCTGGGCTCGGCGACGACATTGACGGCCCGACCGAGACCGGTCGGTACGCGGCGTAGACCGAATCGTGCGTCGGACCGCGCCTCCGCGCCCGGTCAGAAGAACGTCAGCTTGTCCCGCCGGTAGAGGTCCAACTCGGAGACCATCGAGGGGTCCTGCTTCGCGGCGAAGCGGACGGCCTCGGCGATCTCGGTCGGTTCGGAGGCCTCGCCGCGCTCGAAGCGCTCCTCGAAGGACTCGCCGCTCTCGCTGGCGAACTCGCTGCGGACCTCGGCGGGGTTGATGGTGGTGACGGCCACGTCGTCCTCGCCGACGTCGGCGGAGACGCTCTTGGCGAAGCCGCGGACCCACCACTTCGACGCCGCGTAGACCGGGTTGAACGGCCGGGGGTACTGCCCGGCGAAGCTGCCGATGAACACGAGCGTCCCCGACGACTCGCGGAGGTGCGGCAGCGCCGCGCGCGTCGCGAAGAAGTAGCCGTCGACGTTGACCTCCATCATCGTGCGGTAGTCGTCGGTCGCGAGGTCGTCGACGCCCTCGCCGGCGACGACGCCGACGTTGTTGACGAGGAGGTTCAGGCCGCCGAACGCGTCGACCGTCTCCTCGACGAGCGCGTCGACGGCGTCCTCGTCCCGGACGTTCGTCGGGACGACCAGCGTCTCGACGCCGTAGGCGTCTTCGAGGTCGGCGGCGATCGATTCCAGTCGCTCCTCGCGGCGGGCCGCCAGCGCCACGTCGGCGCCGTCCTCGGCGAGGGCGTGGGCCGTCGCCTCGCCGATGCCGGAACTCGCGCCAGTGACGATCGCTGCGTCGCCATCCAGAGACTGCTCGGTGGACATGCGACGGGATAGGACGGACGTGACTATAAGTATCGGTTGTCGGCTGCGCCGGATCGCGAGCCCAATCGTCGGCACTCGGTGCGGGTGTTCGCCGTCGGCCGAGGCGAACCGGGCTCACCGGACCGGTCCGGGACCCCGATTCCGGCGCGGAACGTCCTTGTTCGGCGGCTGGCGGGAGACCGCGCCGACAGACTCTTCATTGCAGCGATACGAGGTGGAGGTATGACAACCGGTGGCACGAAGGACACGTCGCGCCTGTTCAGTGCGCTCGCACATCGGTATCGCCGGATCGTCCTCTACTACCTCCGGGACCACGAGACCGCGACGCTCGACGGGCTGGTCGACCTCGTGAGCGGCTGGATCGAATCGGGGCCGGGCCCCGACGAACCGGTCGACCGCGACGGCGTCCGCACCGAGTTACACCACGTCCACTTGCCGGCTCTCGAACAGGCGGAGTTGATCGGATACGACGTGGACGGCGGGACGGTCGCTCTCCTCGGCATCTCGGGAGCGACCGAGGAGATACTCGACGCGGCGCTCGAGGCGGACACCACGGAGGCCCGGCTCGACGTCGAGGGCGTCCTGGCCGCCGCCGCGAGGCGGACGGAACCGTGTCCCCCCGGCGAGGCGACGTGCGGCCCCGACGACGACGCGAACCGGTGGGACCCGTTCGGCGGCACCGAGGACGGCGATGACGGCTGAGGCGGACGGGCCGCTGCGTGACCTCTGTGAGCGCGCTCGCGGGCCCGACAAGACCGTCACCACGTTCGGTCCGGACCCCTACGCCGACCTGGAGCCCGTCCTCGAACAGTTCGACGTCACGCTGGCCCACGAGTACCTCCCGCTCCCCGAGTCCGAGGGGTACCTCACCGTCAGCGTCGACGGCCGGAGTGTCGGTTCGATCTCCGCGGCCGCGTTCGGCGAACTGCGCGACCCCGACAGCGGGCTCCCCTGGGACGCGGCCACGCGCGAGTCCGCGTATCGCGACCTCGTCGAGCTGCTCGCGGGCACCGCCTTCGTCATGGACGACAAGGGTCACCTGCTGGCGACCGCCCGGGAGATCGAGGACCGCGCGTTCCGCCACGGCCGCGGGCACCTCTACGCCGCGTTTCAGTCCCTGTCGGCGTTCCGGGCGCAGGTACCCGTCTACGAGCGGCTGGTCGGTCGGACGGACCTGCGCGCGACGGTCTTCGGCGCGCCGGACTGGGAGCCGCCTGAAGTGGACCGCCTGACGGTCCGGCTCGACGACGCGGACGACGTCACCGACTTCTGGGTGGTCGCGTTCGACGGCGCGGGCGACGACGACGCGAAGTGCGCGATGATCGCAGAGGAGGTCGAGCCGGGCGAGTACACGGGCGTCGTGACCTACGATCCGGTGATCGTGGACGACCTGACGGCGTATCTCGACGAGGTCGGATAGGCGCTCGGGCGAACCGAGCGCGCGCCGCCATCGAGGCCGACAACGGCCCGATCCGGCGCGTCGGCGAACGCAACTGCTAAACGCCTCCCATCCCAGTGATCGGGTATGCAGCTTGCCGAGCCGCAGGATTTCGAGCGCGTCCTGTCGTCGATGTGCACCGAACCACACCCCGCGGCTCGGGAGGCGGCCGAGCGGTTCCTGGCGACCAATCCCGGCGACCCCGGCACCTACGAGAGCGTCAGCGCCCTGGAGGAACGGGCCGTCGAACTCCTCGGCGAGGTCACCGGCCACTCCGACCCCGAGGGCTACGTCGCCAGCGGCGGCACGGAGGCCAACATCCAGGCCGTCCGGATCGCCCGCAACCGCGCCGACACCGACGACCCGAACGTCGTCGCGCCGACCAGCGCCCACTTCTCGTTCACGAAGGCCGCGGACCTCCTCGGCGTGGAATACCGGACCGCACCGACGACCGACCACCGCGCCGACCCCGAAGCGATGGCACGGCTCGTCGACGAGGACACCGTCTGCGTGGTGGCCGTCGCCGGCTCGACGGAGTACGGCTACGTCGATCCCGTCCCGGAACTCGCGGACCTGGCCCACGAGGTCGACGCGCTCTGCCACGTCGACGCCGCCTGGGGCGGGTTCGTCCTCCCCTTCACCGACCACGAGTGGCACTTCGGCCACGCCGACGTGGACACGATGACTATCGACCCCCACAAGATGGGGCAGGCCGCCATCCCCGCCGGCGGCCTGCTCGTCCGCTCGCGCGAGTTGCTCGACGAGCTCGCCATCCGGACGCCGTACCTCGAATCGACCTCGCAGGTGACGCTGACTGGCACCCGGAGCGGCGCGGGCGTCGCCAGCGCCGTCGCCGCGATGGAGGCGCTCTGGCCGGAGGGATACCGCGAACAGTACCGCGCCTCGATGGACAACGCCGAGTGGCTGGCCGACCAGTTGGCCGCGCGCGGCCACGAGGTGGTCGACCCCGACCTGCCGCTGGTCGCCGCCGACCTGTCCGTGCCGATGACCGAGGAGCTACGCTCGCGGGGCTGGCGCGTCACCAAGACGGGCGCCGGGGAGATGCGAGTCGTCTGCATGCCCCACGTCACCCGCTCGATGCTCCGCTCGTTCGTCGCCGATCTGGACTGGTACTGAGCGGCGTAGCGCGAACATGAAAGTTTACGATACCCGGTGCGGTACCGCCGGTCGTGTTCCCCGCCGAGGTCCCCGTGCTCCTGCTGGGTGGTGGCTGTAACGACCCCTCCGGGACGCTCGTCGAAGCCGTCTGCACCGCGACCGGACCTGCCGGACTGCTCATCGTCTTCGTCTACTCGTTCCTGATCACGTTCATCCTCCCGCTCCCCTCGGAGATCGTCCTCCCGCTGGCCAACCAGTTGCGGCTTGGCCTGCCGCTGTGGGTGAACCTGGCGCTGGTCGTCCTCGTCGCCAGCGTCGGCAAGGCCGCCGGGAGCGTCTTCGCCTTCCACATCGGCCAGGAGGCCAAGGAGTCCGGTCCGATAATCCGGGCGCTGCGCCGCTCGCGGTTCGACGTGATCGAGTGGTCCCAGTCGAAGGTCGTCCAGCTCTCCAAGAAGTACGGCTACGCCGGCCTCGCGCTGGCGCTGTCGGTCCCCGCCTTCCCCGACACCCTCTCGGTCTACGCCTTCTCCGTCCTCGAAGACGACTACGCCAAGTTCGCCGCGGCGACCTTCGTCGGCAGCATCGGTCGCTTCCTCGTCTGGATCACCTTCGCCCGCGTGGCCGTGTCCAGCCTGTGAGTTGCCGGCCGCGCCGGCCCGCGTCACCGTCGCCGGGGAACCCGGCCGGCGTGAGCGCCGCGCTGACCCGTCTCGACGGCGCGTTCGGTCGTCGGTGCGCTTACAAGGGGTCCGGCTCACCTTCGGGGTAATGGAAGGGGTGCTCTGGTACGTGTTCGCCAGCACCCGGGGTGGCGAGAACCGGGCGCGGATTCTGCGGGCGATCGACGAGCGACCGCGCAACGCCAACCAGCTGGCCGAGGATCTCGATCTGGACTACACGACCGTGCGCCACCACCTCGACGTGCTCGAAGACAACAACGTCGTCGAGGCCAGCGGCGACGAGTACGGCGCCGTCTACCTCCCGACCGACCAGTGTCGAGCCAACTGGGACACCGTCGAGGAGGTCCTCGCGACCGTCCTGGAGGACGACTCATGACACACCGACCGGCCATCAAACAGCGACCCGACCGACCGCCGAGAGCCGACCGACCGCCGAGAACCGACCGACCGAGTGCGGAGACAATTTGGACAGCCTATTTGTCGGCCCGTGGCAAAGGGGGGAGTCGAGGATGAGTCTCTGGTTCGAGGCCGCCCGCGGTGCGGTCGTCCTCAACGTCGTCTTACTGGCGGGACTGGCGACCGTCTGGGCGCGCAACTACCGCTCTCACGGCGCCAAGCACACCCTCGGCCTCCTCGTGTTCGCCTGCGTCCTCCTCGCCCAGAACCTGCTCGCGCTGTACCTCTACAGCCTCGACCCGACCTTCCACAGCTGGATGTACGACTCCGCGCCCGTCGCCCAGCGGGGGACGATGGCCATGAACGCCCTCGAACTCGTCGCGATCGCCTTCCTCGTCAAGATCACCTGGGAGTGAGGCGAGGACCGCCGCCCCGCCGCGTCCGATGACGAAGCTTTTTGTCGGCGGACGACTATCTTCAGGTGTGTTCCACGCGGGTCCGCCCGGCCGTATGCGCATGCCCTCTTCTCGGTAGCGCCGGGTGGACCCAGTCGTCGTCGGTGGGCTCATACCCCACAGCGGACCCGCGCGGTCCGACGCGACCGGTGAAACGCCGGCGCTCGCACGCATCGCCCGGACGAGCAGTCGCGACAGTCGATCCAACGATGACACCGAATCACCGCGTTAAAGAGCCGACTGGAGGTATCGAGTAGTATGAGCCACGACGACTTTCCCACGGAGAACCCCGCGGTCGTGACCTGCGGGTTGCCGTACGCCAACGGCGACCTGCACATCGGCCACCTGCGGACGTACGTCGGCGGCGACGTGCTCTCGCGGGCCCTGCGAACCCTCGGCCAGCAGACCGCCTTCGTCTGCGGGTCGGACATGCACGGCACCCCCATCGCCGTCCAGGCCATCGAGGAGGGCGTCGACCCCGCCGAGTTCGCCCTGGAGTGGCACGAGCAGTACGAGGAGACGTTCCCCAAGTTCGACGTCGACTTCGACAACTACGGCCACACCCACGACGAGACCAACCGCGAGCTGACCTACGAGATCGTCGAGGCCCTCGAAGACGAGGGCTACGTCAAGGAGCAGGAAATCAAGGTCGCCTGGGACCCCGAAGACGACCAGCCCCTCCCCGACCGCTACGTCGAGGGGACCTGCCCCCACTGCGGCGCGCACGCCCGCGGCGACGAGTGCGACGAGGGCTGCGGCCGCCACCTCGAACCCGGCGAGATCGAAGACCCCGTCTCGACCATCTCCGGCAACCCCGCCGAGTACCGCGAGCGCACGCACAAGTTCTTCCGCGTCTCCGAACTCGCGGACTACCTCTCGGACTTTCTCGACCGCCTGGAGGGCACCTCGAACGCCCGCAACCAGCCCCGCCAGTGGATCGAGGACGGCCTGCAGGACTGGTGTATCACCCGCGATCTGGACTGGGGCTTCGACTACCCCGGCGAGGAGGATCTGGTCCTCTACGTCTGGGTCGACGCGCCCATCGAGTACATCGCCTCGACGAAGCAGTACACCGAGCGCGTCGGTTCCGAGGAGTACGACTGGGAAGCCGCCTGGAAGGCCGACGAGGTCGGCGTCGAGGCCGGCGGCCCCGACTCCGGGGAGATCGTCCACATCATCGGCCAGGACATCATCCAGCACCACACCATCTTCTGGCCGGCGATGCTCCACGTCGCCGACTACAACGAGCCGCGCGCCGTCGTCGCCAGCGGGTTCATGAACCTCGACGGCGACGCCTTCTCGACGAGCAGGAACCGCGCCATCTGGGCGCGTGAGTTCCTCGACGAGGGGTTCCACCCCGACACGCTGCGGTACTACCTCACCACCGTCGGCGGCTTCCAGGACGAGATCGACTTCTCCTGGGACCGCTTTCAGGAGCGGGTCAACGGCGAACTCGTCGGCAACGTCGGGAACTTCGCCTACCGCTCGCTGCTGTTCGCCGAGCGCAACTTCGGCGGCACGCCCGACGCCGACGTGTCCGGCGAGGTCCGCGAGCGCATCGAGGAGGCCGTCGACGAGTTCGAGGCCGCGATCAACGACTACTCCGTGCGGAAGGCCACCCAGGCCGCGGTGAACCTGGCGGGCTTCGGCAACGAGTACATCCAGCGCCACGAGCCGTGGAACCTCGACGACGACGAGGCCGCGCCGGTCATCCGCGACTGCGTCCAGGTCGCCAAGGCCGTCGCCGTCCTCGTCTACCCGGCCACGCCCGACACCGCCGAGCGCCTCTGGGAACAGCTCGGCGAGGACGGATCGGTCGCCGACACAGCCCTCGACGACGCCCTCGAAGCGCCGCCGAGCGAGTTCGGCGAACCGACCGAGCTGTTCGAGAAGATCGAGGACGAGCGCGTCGAGGAACTCAACCGGAAGCTCGAAGACCGCGTCCAGGCAGTCGCCGAGGCCGACGACGGGAGCGACGCCGACGGTGACGACGCAACCGAAACCGACGAGGCCGGCGAGGCCGACGACGGGAGTATGGACGTGGAAGCGCTCGCCGAGAATCGCATCGGCTTCGACGACTTCGAGGAGCTGGACATCCGCGTCGGCCGCATCGAGTCGGCCGAGCCCATCGAGGACTCGGACAAGCTCGCTCGCCTGGAGGTCGACATCGGCGTCGAGGCGCGGCAGGTCGTCGCCGGCATCAAGCAACTGCACGACCTGGACGAACTGCCGGGGACGAAGGTCGTCCTGCTGGCGAACATGGAGAAGGCCGAGCTGTTCGGCGTCGAGTCCAACGGCATGGTCCTGGCCGCCGGCGAGGAAGCCGACCTGCTGACCACCCACGGCGACGCCGAGCCCGGCACGAAGATCCGGTAACCCACGCCGCCCGTCTTCTGGAAGTCGGTCAGTCGCCCGGTCGGTCACTCAGTCCGAGTGTTCCGGTCGGGTGGCCTCCCCACCGTTCACCGCCGCGTGCGTGGTCGAGACGGTCCGGTTCAGGAGGTCCACGACGCTGTCGCGTCGCCGGACGAACAGCGCGATCGCGAGGAAGAGGTACACGGCAGTGTAGCCGTAGAGGACGAGCATGCTGAGTTCCGTCGCCGTCGCCTCGGCGTATGTCTGGATGACGTAGAACTCGACGAGCACCTGCGTCGCGAACAGTCCGAGTATCGAGAGCGCCTCGCGGGCGCTGATCTCGAAGTTCGAGAGGACCGCTATCGCGAAGAGGCTCTGGGCGGCGGTGATCCAGATCTCCGCGGCCTGCTTCGAGTCGAACGGGAGGGTCCCGACCGCGCCGGCGGAGATCGAGTAGACGACCGCGAGCGTCCCGACGAGCAGCGTCCACTGGTTGAGCTTCGAGGAGATGAGCGCGTTGAACCCGGCAGTCGTCCGCGCCTTGTTCACGAGGTACGCCACGACGATGAGCTCCGGGCTCTCGGAGGCCAGCGGCGCCAGCCACTGGATCATGAAGAACTCGGGGACGCCGTACTGGATGCCCAGCTGTTCGAGCCCCTCGGCGAAGGGGTGGACGGCGGTGAAGATGATCGCCCCGGAGAAGGCGAACCCGACGAGGACGGCCGCAACTCGTCCGGCCCTCGACAACTGCTGGAAGTACGCCGGGACGCCGACGTGCTCCTCGGCTTCGTCGACGTCGCCGCGGACGATGACGAGGAGGTAGACCAGGTACATCCCGACCAGCACGAGCGTGTCGAACGGGCCGATTCCGCCGTTCAACGGGACGAAGAAGGCGAAGGCGGTCGCCGCGAGGAGGAAGGTGATCTCCAGGGAGATATCGCGGTCGAGCGTGACGACGTTCGCGAGGGGGCCGGAGCGGTCCTCGACCGCCGGGTCGGACGCGCGCATCGCGCGGTAGATGCTGAACAGGGCGATGCCCGACCAGCCGAGGCCGATGAGGATCCGGTTCGCGCCGGTCATGTTGGCGACCGCGAGGTTCGCGGCCTGGTCGGACCCCGCGCCGGCCTGCCAGGCGTAGAGCGCGTCGACGGCGTACTCGGGCGCGACGGCCAGCACCGCGAGCACCGCGATAGCGAACGCGCGCGGCACGTCCTTCTCCGCGGTCTCCGCCGCCCACGCGAGCAGGAACGAGGCACCGAGGATGGCGAGCCCGCCGATCAGGACGGCCAGGGCAGGTGCGATGTTGTCGCCCGGGTGGACGGTCCCGTACCCGCCGTACGAGACAAACGTGCCGACCCAGGGAAGCGTCACGACCAGCGTAGCCGCGACGGCGAACAGCGGATGGCGCAGTCGAGAAGCCATGAATCGTGGTGAGACACCACGGCCTCCCTCATAATCCACAAGATATCCCGCAGACGGCCGGGAAGCTCCGTTTCGAGCACTCTACCCGCTGATTCCCCGATCTACCGCCAGTTCCAGAGATCGACCGCATCACCGCTTCTATCGGGCACAGACGAGAGAACGAGGGACGATCTGTCTTCAGCCGGCGATCGGCACGACCGCGCGCTCGCCCGGGGGGCGATGCGGCTCATTCCTCCGGGGGCCGATGCGGCTCATTCCTCCGGGGGCCGATGCGGCTCACTCCCCCGGGGCCGACGCGACTCACTCGTCCGAGAACTCCACGTCCGCGCTCGGCGCGGACCGCTTCACGCTCCGGATCCCTCGTTCGACGCCCTGTTTCGACTGGTACCCCTCGCCGCTGTCCGCGATGATGTTCCCGTTCGCAGCGACGAGTCGCCACCGCCACTCGCCCGCGCTGTCCCGGAAGACCTCGAACGTGGCCTTGCTCATTCGACAGGGCGTACGCCCGGTCCCGGCTTAAGCGTCCGCTCTCCCCGCCCCGTTCGCAATCGGAGTGCGGACGGCAAGCCCTTTTGGTGCCCGCCCGCTACGAGCGTGCATGGCAGACGACGCCGGGGCAGACGGCGACGACGAGGAGTGGCGCTTCTCGGTCGACGAGGTCGGCGACGACACCGGCGACGCGGACGAGCGCGACGATGGCGAGAGCTGGGGCGTGACGGTCGGCGACGAGGACGACGACGGCCCCACGGTGGCGTTCGGCGACGGCGAACCCCGGGGGGAGTCGAACGGGAACGCCGAGACCAACGGCAACGTCGCGGGGACGGTGACGCCCGACATCCCGGTCGAGTCCGACACGCCTGAGCTAGAGAGCGCGGTCTTCGTCGCGGCCGGCGCCCTGCTCATCCTGCTGGTGTTCGCGAGCATCGTCACGCCGCTGACGCCGCAGACGATCGGCGCCATCACCCTGGCGGTCGCCGCCGTGACCGGCGCGGTCTACGCGATATACGTCCGGTTCTGACCGCCGCCCGGACGACGCCCAAGCAGATCGGTACGTAGGCGACGGATATCGCGGCGATCGCGGCGAGCAGAAGTGTTTTCGGGCAGGCGACCGAATCTCCGGTATGATCGAGTGGATCGGGCAGACTTCGGTCCTGTCGTGGATCGGGTCGAACCTCCCGCTGTTCCTCCTGCTCGCGGGCGCGGCGCTGACCATCGCGGAGGCGTTCGCCCCCGGCGCGCACTTCATGGTCCTCGGAGTCGCCCTGCTGGTCGCCGGCCTGGTCGGCCTGTTGCTTCCGCCGAGTCTGGGCGTCCTCGCGCCGATCATCCTCGCTGGGCTGGTCATCGCGGCGGGCGCGGGCACCTTCTACGTCTACCGGCAGTTCGACTTCTACGGGGGCAAGGGCGAGGAGCAGACCAGCGACTCGGACTCGCTGCGCGGCGCGATGGGCCGGGTCACCGAGCGGATCACCGCCACCGAGGGAGAAGTCAAACTCGACGAAGGCGGGTTCAACCCCTACTACCGCGCCAAGAGCGTCGACGGCGAGATCGAGGAGGGCACCGAGGTGATGGTCGTCGACCCCGGCGGCGGCAACGTCGTCACCGTCGAACCGCTCTCGGGTGGCGTCGACGAGATCGACCGGGCGCTCGCTCGCGAGCGCGAACGCAACGGCGAACCCGAGGGGCCCGGCGGCGCCGACCGCGACGAGGACCCCGACCGGGAGTTCGAGACCGACCCCGCCTGAGCGGGCGAGCGGCAGCCGCGCTCGCGCCGGACCGGGCCTGTACCGACCGCACGCCGCGTCGCTTCATCTGTGGTCGCTCACCCAACACTTTTCTTCGGGTGGGGCTAATTTCGATCGTATGATCCCCGCAACAGTGTTGCAAGGGCTCGGTGGGGCGCTCCCGATCGTGGCAGTCATCCTGCTGCTGCTCGCAGTCGTGATGGTCTACCAGATGGTGGAGATCGTCAACGCGTACGAGAAGCGCGCGCTGACGGTCTTCGGGGAGTACCGCAAGCTCCTCGAACCGGGCATCAACTTCGTGCCGCCGTTCGTCTCGAAGACGTACGCCTTCGACATGCGGACGCAGACGCTCGACGTGCCCCGGCAGGAAGCGATCACCCGTGACAACTCGCCGGTGACTGCCGACGCCGTGGTCTACATCAAGGTGATGGACGCCAAGAAGGCGTTCCTCGAAGTGGACAACTACAAGAAGGCCGTCTCGAACCTCGCCCAGACGACGCTGCGCGCGGTGCTGGGCGACATGGAACTGGACGACACGCTCAACAAGCGCCAGGAGATCAACGCGAAGATCCGCAAGGAACTCGACGAGCCGACCGACGAGTGGGGCATCCGCGTCGAGAGCGTCGAGGTCCGCGAGGTCAACCCCTCGAAGGACGTCCAGCAGGCGATGGAGCAGCAGACCTCCGCGGAGCGCAAACGCCGCGCGATGATCCTCGAAGCGCAGGGCGAACGCCGTTCGGCCATCGAGCAGGCCCAGGGTGAGAAGCAGTCCGACATCGTCCGCGCCCAGGGGAAAAAGCAGTCGCAGATCCTCGAAGCGCAGGGCGACGCCATCTCGACGGTGCTGCGGGCGAAGTCCGCCGAGTCGATGGGCGAACGCGCCATCATCGACAAGGGGATGGAGACCCTCGAAAATATCGGTCAGGGCGAGTCCTCCACGTTCATCCTTCCCCAGGAGATGTCCTCGCTGCTCGGTCGCTACGGCAAGCACCTCACCGGCAGCGACGTGAGCGACATGGCGAAGGCCAACGGCCAGGGCGAACTCGACAGCCTGAACTTCGACGCCGAGACGCGCGAACTCATCGGCCTCGACAACATCGAGGAGATACTCGGCCAGATCGACGAGGAGGCACAGGTCGACGTCGACGCGATGGAGGAGGAAGCACAGGCGATCAAGGAGGGCAAGGACGCGACGAACATCCGCGATCCCGACGAGGTCATCGAGGAGATGGACTCCGAGATGGACCCCTCGGGGAGCCCGGTCGGCGGCCCCGGCGGCGACGGCTCCGGCGGCGCCAGCACCGACGGCGAACGCGAACCCGAAACCGAGACGGAGTAGCCGCATTCGGTGCGGACTCGGGCGCGCTGTATCGTTTCGGATTTTTCCGACCGGTCGTGTGAGTGAGCGAAGGCGTTTTACCACCCCACCGCCAAAAGGCTCTTAATGAGTCGCGAGGGGGACGTCGACGAGAGCAAGCGGGCGACGCTCAGGCGCTTCGCGGCACTGGGTGCGACCAGCCCGCTCGTCGGTCTCGCCAAGGAGAGCGAGAGCGACGCCCCCGACGCCCTCCTCGGGTACGTCGCCGCGACCCCGGGCGCGCACTTCTCGAAGATCCGCGACGACCTGCAACTCGGGACGGGCGAGACCCAGCACCACCTCCGCCGGCTGGAGCGCGAGGGCGCGGTGGAGAGCCGCGAGGACGGCGAGTACCGCCGATACTTCCCCGCGGATCGGTTCTCCGGGTTCGAGCAGGTGGCCCTGGGCTACCTCCGGCGGGACACGCCGCGGGGCATGGTCGTCGCGCTCCTCCGCGACCCCGACGCATCCGGCACCGCACTCGCCGACGAACTCGGCGTCTCCGCGCCGACCGTCAGCAAGTACGCGAGCCAGCTGGAAGACGCCGGACTGCTCTCCAGGGAGGACGGCTACGACCTCGAACGGCCCGAGACGCTCCTCCTCTTGCTCGTCCAGCACGCCGACTCCTTCGGTCCCGAGGCCGCCGCGCTGGCGGCCGACGCCGACGACATCGTCTCCTACGACCCCTGACCGGGACGCCGCTCCCGACGGGCGACTGTCAGTGTACGCCACCGGCGAAGTCGCCGGGCAGCGGTCGCTGGCGAGCGTGAGAAAAAGCGCGAAAACCGCGTGCCCCCCGATCAGGCGGTGACTTTCCAGGTCGTCGACGAGGAGTAGCCCCACTTCTCCACGTCGAGGGCCGCGTCGCTGTTCTTGATGGCCGTCATGTTCGATCCGACTTCCTTGGCCGACAGATCGAGTTCGTCGCCGATGAGCCTCGACTTGAAGTACGTCTGGGTGTCCGCGTTCTCGCGGAGGTACTGGAGGATCCGCTGCTGCTTCTCGGTCAGGGTGTGTTGGTCGCCAGTCGCGCTCGCAGTGGTCGCGCTCATACTACCACCGAGGTACTGTCCCCCTAAAGCGGGTTTGGTACGATCGGTAAAACCCGCTGCCGTCTTGCGGTTTTCCGAGTCGCCCGACTCGATAACGAGGCCCTACGCCCGGTTCGCGGTCCCCGGTTGGTGCCGTTGGTTAACCGGCCGTACCAGCCGCCGGGACGACCGCGGTCCGGCCGGCGCCTCCGCGCGCAGTCGCGACTGGGCGACTGGGTGTTCCGAGAGACGGGTCGGAGAGAACTACAGGTCCTCTTCGATGATCTCGCCCACGGCGAAGTTGGACTTGACCTCGGTCACTTCCACCTTGACGCGCTCGCCCACGTCGGCGCCGGGGACGATGATGACGTACCCGCGCTCGACGCGCGCGATGCCGTCGCCCTGTTTGCCGATGTCCTCGATCTCGACGTAGCGGATCTCCCCGGCCTCGACCGGCGGCTGGGGCTCCGACGGGACGTTGTCTTCGTCCGTCTCCGTCGCCGCCTCCACGTCCGAAGAGATGAGCGCCACGCGATAGGTCTCCCCCGGTTCGATAGAGCCCGTCTCGATCTCCCGCCGCGGCACCTCTACGACGTATCGGTCGCCGTCGTCCGATACGTCCGCACTGAACAGACACAGCAGTTTATCTGAGATTTCCACTATGTAGACCTCCGCTCGGGACATAGTAGGCCTCTTTTATAAATTTCAGCGACCACCTTTTTCCTGACCGGGTTTCCTCGCTCGCTTCGCTCGCTGCGGGAACCCGGCCAGCAAAAACGTGGGCGAAAAAGGCCGCACCTCGCTTCGCTCGGTGCGGTGAAACGGCGCCGAAGGCGCCGTATGTATTGCTCAGCTACTGCACCGCCCCCGCTACTACACCGCCTCCGCCACCGCACCACCCCCGCTACTACACCGCCTCCGCTACTGACACCGCACCGCAACTACACCTACTCGATATTCGTCCCGTCGGGTCGCTTGGCGCCCTCGGAGTCGTGGACGACGACCTCGCCGGGCTCCCGTTCGATCGGTTCGTACCCGTCCCGGACCGCGATGGCTTCGTCTATCTCCCGGATCGCTCGTTCCTTGAGCGCCTCGGCCAGTTCCTCGGCCTCCGCGCGAGAGATGTCCCTGCCTAACCCCTCGCACTCGTGGGCGCGGACCATGCCCTCCTCGTCGACGGCCTCGCCCATCGGCTGGCTCGTCCCGCCGAGGGCGACGCTGAACGGGTACGTCCTGCATACCAGCGGGCGGTCCTCGTGGACGGTACAGGCGCCGACGCCGTCGTCCTCGGCGTAGAATCGGCAGTCGCCGCAGTCGTCGGTCTGGAGCGCCCACTCGAAGGTCTCGCCCTGCGGTCCGTCCTCGCCCTCGACCAGCCCGTACGGCATCGGCCTGGCGACGTCCCGCCAGTCGTAGTCGCCGGTCTCCTGGAGCTGTCGCACCTCGTCGGGGAAGACGGTCGCCGTGTGGTCGTGACCGTCGGCCGCCTCGTCGTCGCCGCCGGCGTCCTCGTCTCCCCCGTTCTCGCTCTCGCAGCCCTCGACCGCCTTGCAGCAGGCGCCACAGCGCGTGCACTCGAAGCCGATGGCCTCGATGGCGTCCGCCAGCTCCGCCACGTCGAGGTCGGTCGCCCGCTCGCGTTCGGCTTCGAGACTCTCCATACGCGAGCTATCGGACCGAGGGGGAAAAGCACGTCGCGAGCGAGCGGCGGTGCTGTCCGGTCGTCACTCCGCAGGTCGCGCCCGCTCGCCGTCCCAGTCGACTGCGCCTTCGACGGCGAGCTTTTCGAGGTGGGCGCGCACCGTCGCCTCGGCGAGGTCCCGGACTCCCGTCAGGTCTTTCTCGTAGGCGGCGTCGCAGATCCCGGAGACGGTCTCGGCACCGCGCTCGACCGCACTGCGGACGCGCCGTTCGCGGTCGAGTCGGTGCGCGATCAGCCGCGTCGCCGTCGCGCGGACGGCCGGCCCCTCGACCGCGGGGCCGTGGCCCGGTCGGAGCCGGTCCGGCGCCATCGAGTGAACCCGCCGGAGCGAACTCAGGTACGCGCGCATGTCGCCCTCCGGCGCGCCGACGACGACGCTCCCTTTCGCCACGGCGAGGTCGCCGCAGACGAGGTCGGTGTCGCCCCCGTCTTCGCCCGTCGCGAAGGCGACGTGTTCCGGCGCGTGGCCCGGCGCGTCGACGACCCGGACCGCGCCGTCGCCGGTCTCGATCGACGTTCCCTCGGCGAACGTCCGGTCGGGTTCGATTCCAGTGGCTCGCTGGAAGGCGTCCGCGCGTCCGGTGCGTGTCCACACCGCCGCGTCGTGGCGCTCGGCGTAGTGTGCGACTGCGCCGACGTGGTCCGGGTGGTGGTGCGTCACCGCGACGTGGCCGACGTCGCGGTCCGCGGCGAGCGCGTCGAGTTCGTCGGACTCGGCCGCCGGGTCGACGAGCAGGGCCGGATCGGCGCCCAGCACGTACGCGCCGGTCTCGCCGGTCGGCGCCCGCGTCGCCACCTCGACGCCCACTCGCGTGGCCTCCATGGGTACCCCCTTCGAGCGCCCGACACGTGTCGGTTTCGGGTCTCACGGACGGTCTACCGACCGGGCCGCCGCTCGCCGGCGGAGACAGGCAGATACAGGTGTCGCGACGACGGACGACGATCCGATGCGCGAGGCACACCCCGTCGAGCGGGCGGTCGGCATGGAGTACTACGTCAGCGACGCGCCCGGCGTCGGCGGCCACCTCCGGGAGGCGCCCGAGGATTTCCGCGTGCGCGAGGTCGAGGCGTTCGACCCCGAACCGCTGGACGCCGACCCCGGCGGCTACCCGCACCTGCTCGCCCGCGTCGTCCTGCGCGGCTGGGACACCAACGACTTCGCCTCCGAGCTGTCCGACCGCCTGGGCATCTCTCGCGAGCGGGTCTCCTGGGCGGGGACGAAGGACAAACACGCCGTCACCACGCAGCTGTTCTCCGTCGCGAAGGCCGACCCCGACGACCTGCGCGACGTGGAGATCCGCGACGCCGAGATCGACCTCCTCGGGCGGACCGGCCGACCCGTCCTCTTCGGCGACCTGGCGGGCAACGCCTTCGAGATCGTCGTGCGCGACCCCGACGAACCGGAACACGTCGACGCGACGACGGCGGACCTGCGGGCGTTCGCCACTGGCGACGAGGGGGCCGACGGAGCGGCGGACCCCGACGAGGGGCCGACAGTCGGCGTCCCCAACTACTTCGGCCAGCAGCGCTTCGGCAGCAAGCGCCCGGTCACCCACGAGGTCGGCCTGGAGATCGTCCGCGGGAACTGGAAGGGCGCGGTGCTGGCGTACGTCGGCAACCCGGCCGAACGCGAACCCGAGTCGACGCAAGAGGCTCGCGAATACGTGCAGCAGACCGAGGACTGGGAAGGCGCGCTCGACCGTCTGCCGCGGCGGCTCGGCTTCGAGCGGTCGATGTGCCACCGCCTCGTGGAGCGACAGGAGGCCGGCGACGGCGCGCTCGACGACGAGGACTACCGCGCCGCCCTCGAAGCCGTCCCGTCGAACCTCCAGCGGCTGTTCGTCAACGCCGCCCAGTCGTTCGCGTTCAACCGGATCCTCTCCGAGCGACTGGAGCGAGGCCTGTCCTTCCACGAACCGGTCACCGGCGACGTGGTCTGTTTCGCCGATTCCGACGCGCCCGAGGAGTTCGCCCTCCCAGACACCGATCGGACGCAACGAGTGACCGAGGACCGCCTGCGGACCGTCCGGCGCCACTGCGAGCGCGGCCGGGCGTTCGTCACCGCGCCGCTGATCGGAACCGAGACGGAACTGGCCGACGGCGAGCCCGGCGAGATCGAACGCGACGTGCTGGAGGAACTGGACCTCGCTCCCGAGGACTTCGACCTCCCCGAGGCGTTCGAGTCGACGGGGACCCGGCGGGCGATACTCCTGCGGACCGACCTGTCCGTCGAGCGCCGCGACGAGAGCGGGGACCCGGCGGACGGCGACGGCGACGCGGACGCCCTCGCCTTCGAGTTCGCGCTCCCGAAGGGGAGCTACGCGACGGTCGTCCTGCGGGAGTACCTCAAGAGCGACCCCGACGATCTGTGATCACACGGCACGGACTCGCCGTTCCGCGCCCCTTTTGCCGTTCGACCGGAAACCCATCGGACATGGAGTGTCGGCGGTGCGGGTCGTCGCTGGACCGACCGGGCGATTACTGCCTGGTCTGTCGCTCGGAGAACGCCGACGCGGTCGTCCTCGAACTCGACCGCGAGCGGGCCCGCGTCACCACGCTCGTCGACGAGGAGGTCGCCGGGGTCCGCGAGGTGACGACGACGCCCGAGGACGGCGACGAGACCGGCGTGATCGAACTGCGCAACTTCGCCGGCCTGATCGCCGACGAGGTCCGGCGCAAGCGCCCCGAAGAGGTGTACGCCACCGGCGACCGCGACGTGTTGCGAGCGGTGCGGCGCCAACTTCACCACGAGTTCTACCGCATCGGCGACGCCGACGACCCGATCGAGGCCGTCCTGTCGCGCCGCGGCGAGGCGCCCCTGGAAGTGGTCGAGACCGCGCCCCGCGAGAAGATCGGCGGGTCGCACTCGACGCTGGTGGGCGGCCGCGCGGGCCAGCGCGCCATCCAGACGGTCGCGGGCCACCCCCACGTCAAGAAGATCATCCCCGGCCCCATCGACGCCGGCGGGTCGGGGTCGCGCTCGGGCGTCCGCGCGAAGGCCACCCGCGCCGGCGAGAACGGCAACGTCCGCCTGCTCATCCGCGACGGCTCCTCCGTCCAGGAGAACCGAATCGTCACGACGGCCCGCGAGCGCGAACTCGGCGAGGTCGTCCGCGAGGATCTCAACCAGGCCCTGCGCGAGGCGGACCTCCAGGAGTGAGCGCGGCGACGGTCCCGCTGGATAGACAACGTAGTGAGACTATCTCGGCACTTCTTCCGTGACCCCGCGGTACCCGGGGTGCAATGTGGGAACTCGGTCCCGACGCTGACAAACCGGAGTGGCGAACAGTCGAGAGCCCGTTCCAGAAGACCATCTTCTCGGTGGTCAACACGTCGGAGGGCCCCTACGCCATCGGCGACGGCGGGACGCTCCTCGCCGACCGGGGCGGCGGCTGGGAGATCGTCCTCGACGACGGGCCGCGGACGCGCGACAACCAGCTCCGCGGGCTAGACGTGACCGACGACGGCAACCGGGTGTGGTTCGCCGGGTCGAGCGGAGCGCTCGGCTGCTACGACGTCACCACGCGGCGCAAGTACGACTACTCGGGCCCCAACCAGATGACGAGCACGTGGGAGGGCATCGCCGTCGCAGGCCCCGCCGGCGCCGAGAAGGTGCTCGTCGCCAACGGGTCCGGCGAGGTCCTCCCGTTCACGATCGACGGGTTCGACGAGGACTGGGGGCCGGTCAGCAAGCCGGCCTCGAAGGGGTCGAACGTCGCGGCGCTGGCCGCCGCGCCCGACGGCGTCGGCTACGCCGTCGACACGAGCGGCAACGCCTTCCGGACGACGGCCACCGACGGCTGGGAGGACATCGGCATCGTCAACGCGCAGGTCAAGTTCTACGACATCTTCGCCGGCCGACAGGGCCGGGTCTACGTCGCTGCCGGCGACGGCCGCATCTACCGCTACGACGACTCCTATCGCTCCTGGACGCCGATCGGCGTCGCCGAGAAGTCCCTCCGCGCGTTCGACGTCCACGGCGACCAGATGGTCGTGATCGGCCACGGCGGCGCCATCTACGAGCGGACCGGGTCCGACCGGTGGGAGCAACTCACCTCGCCGGTCGACGGGACGCTCTTCGACGTGGCGCTCGGCGATCCGGACATCATCGTCGGCAAGTCCGGGACCATCCTCCAGCGGCCCCGCGGCGAGCCACGCCACGCCGGCGAGAGCCCCGACGGCGACCAGTACGACGACCGCGGCGAGTACTTCGACCCGGACGGCAACGCGCCCGGTGAGTCCGGATCCGGCGGATCGACCGGCACCAGCGGCGGTTCGACTGGGAATACCTCGAGCGGTTCGGCCGGCGACACTTCCTCGCAGTAACGCGGCGGCTGGTCGGCCGCCGTTCGACCGTGGCGTCGACGAGCGGTCGCTCCGGCGAGCGTGCCGTTGCCGACCGCCACCGACCGGCCGATCGACCGACTACGTATCGGTCTGCCCGGACGCCTCGGCGCTCGAACCGGTGGATCCGTCCGCTGGCGCCCGTTCGAGCAGGAGGCCGTCGGCGCCGACGGCGACGGGGACCTCGCCGGCGACCACTCCGTTGATCGACTTCGACCCGTCCCAGCGCTCGCGCCGCCAGTCGTCGCCCTGCCGCGAGTAGAGCGCGCCACCGGCCCCGGCGGCGAGCACGGCACCATCGGCGGCCGCCAGGGTGCGGACGGTCACGTCGCCGAGCGAGTACGGCGTCCACGCCGACCCGCCGCGGTCGCCCTCGAAGACGCGGCCGTTCCCGCCACCGACGAGAACGCGGTCCGCGCCGGCACTGACCGCGTAGAGGCTGTTCTGGGCGCTTTCGACGCCGACCCGCTTCCACCCCTCCGTCTCGGTCGTCCGGTAGACGTTGGCGTTGCTGTCGACCGCGTAGCCGACGCCGGCGGGCGTGGCGTCGAGGGCGGAGACGGCCGTGTCGCCCGAGGGGTTCGAGGTCGGCCCCCAGTCGAGGCGACTCCCCGAGACCGCCGCGGGGAAGACGCGTCCGCTCCCGTCGGCGAGCAGCAGTTTCTCGGCGCCGCGCGGTCCGGCCACCGCCAGCGCGCCGAACGCGTCGGTCACGCCCTGCGGGTCCGAGCGATCCAGTCGCCTGCCCGCGGCGACCTCGTAACAGCCCAGCGCGCCGTTCGCGCCGGCGAACCAGATCCGCTGGCCGTCGTCGGTCGCGTCGACGGCCGAGAGCGTCTCGCCGCGCGCGCTCGGTCCGTTCTCGACGATGACGCCCCACGTCCCGTCGGCCGCGCGAGCGACGACCGACCCGCCCGCGGCGACCGCACAGGGACCGTTCGCAGTCACAGCGGCGTCGTGATACGTCCCGTCGACCGGCGATTCGACCGCCCGCCAGCGCGCGCCGCTACCGTCGGTGGAGAACTCCCACATGGGTTCGGTAGGCGCGAGTCGGGCATAAACGCCGGATTCCCTCCCGGGCGTCGGATCGTTTCCCGCACCGGATCCCGCCGGCGAAGGGTCGGCCACTGGGACGGTCTCGGCCGCTTTTCTCCCGGGGCGAGCGAGGCGGGGTGCAGCATGACACACGAGACCCCCTCCGAGCAGTCGTGGAAGTCAGTCGCGACGCCGTTCGCCGTCGACCTCTTCGCGGTGGCCCAGAGCGCCGAGGGACCGGTCGCCGCCGGCGGGAGCGGCACCGTCGTCGCCGAGCGGACCGATGGCTGGGAGACCGTCCTCGAAGACGGCCCCGGCGCGAAAAACAGGACGCTGCGGAGCGCGGACGTCACCGACGACGGGACCCGGGTGTGGTTCGCCGGCGCGTCGGGCGCGATCGGGATGTACGACCTCGACCGCCAGCGGACGTACGACTACTCCTACTCGAAGGACATCTCGGCCTCGTGGTCGGCCGTCGACGTCAGCGGCCCCGCCGGCGAGGAGTCGGTCCTGGTGGCCAACGGCTCGGGGACGATCCTCCCGTTCGACGTCGACGGGCTCTCCCCGCGATACGGCGGTCCCGTGACGCCGGGCTCCGGGGCGGAGATCACCGCGCTCGCCCACGCCGCCGACGGCGTCGGCTACGCCGTCGACACGACCGGGACTGTCTACGAGGCGGGCGCCGGCGGGTGGGAAGCCGTCGGCATCGAGCAGGCCGCGTCCACGCTGCGCGACGTCACCGTCGGTCCGGACGGCCGCCTCTACGTCGCCAGCGCCGACGGCGTCCTCTATCGCCGCGACGGCGCGACCTGGACGGCCGTCGAGGTGCCGGCGTCGGGGCTCCGCGCCGTCGACGTGCACGACGGACACGTCGCCGTGCTGGCCGTCGGCAACGTCGTCTACCGCCGTCCCCTCGACGGCAGGGACCGCTGGCGGAAGGAGTCGACGCCGACCGGGAACGACCTACTGAGCCTCGCGCTGGACGGCCCCGACGTGGCGGTCGGGAAGTCCGGCACCGTCGTCGAGCGCCCCGCCGCCTCGCCCCCGCCGGAGGAGTCCCCCGCGCCGACGGAACCGAGCGAGTCCCGGATCGACGTCTGCGAGCTGCTGGTCTCCGAACTCGTCGGTCGGCTGGAGCGCGAGGAGCTGACCGCGCTCCTCCGGCGGCGCGAGGCCTGCGACGGGAGCGTGGTCGAACAGCTGAACGCGGCGTCGGAGACCGAGTCCGGCCCGACCGAACTGCTCGCGGGCGCCGACGGGTCGAACCTCCTCGTCCTGCCCGTCGCGGGCGCGGACGCCCTGTCGGTCGTCGCGGCCCGCGGCGGCGACGCCTGCGCCTGCGAGTGCGACCGCTCGGAGCGACCGTGCGCCGCGCTCGAACGGCTGCTCGACGGCTGTTGAACTCGGTCGGCCGACCGCCGGGCGTCGGCTCCGGAAGGCGGGCGCCGCTCACCCGTCGGCCGGGGACGACTCGCAGGGTTTATACGGCCCACTGCCGGACGGTACGATACTATGGCTGAACAGCAGGGACGAACCGGGAGCGCAGGGCGGTTCGGCGCGCGGTACGGCCGCGTCGCCCGCCGCCGCGTCGCCGAGATCGAGGGCGAGATGAACGAGGAACACAAGTGTCCGGACTGCGGCGAGGACCGCGTCGAGCGCCAGGGCACCGGTATCTGGGAGTGCGGCTACTGCGGCCACACCTTCACCGGCGGCGCGTACAGCCCCACGACCCCCGGCGGCCGGACGGTCACCCGGTCCATCCGCGCGGCGCTCGCAGACGACGACGAATGAGCTACAAGTGTTCCCGCTGTAAGCGCGACGTCGAACTGGACGAGTACGGCGGCGTCCGCTGTCCGTACTGCGGCCACCGCGTGCTCCTGAAAGAGCGGAGCCGCGACATCAAAGAAGTCGACGTGCAGTAGCGACCGGCCGTGGACCACGAAGCCGTTTTCGAGTTCGACTACCCCGACCCCGAGAGCGCCCGCCGCGTCTATCGCAGCGTCGGCGTCGAGGTCGGCGACATCGACGGCGACCGCACGACCGCGAGTCTGGACCGCGACGGCGCGACGCTGACGGTAACCGTCGCCGCGAGCGACCTCGTCGCGCTCCGGGCCGGCTGTAACACCTGGCTGTCGCTCGTCTCCGTCGCCGAAACCTGCGCCGACGCGACGCCGCGCACCGACGGCTGACCGACTCGGACGCCGGATTCGGCCGTTCGGGGTCGGATCCAGGCCAACAAGTTATGGACCTCCGCACAGTATCGTACTCCCAGTAGCTATGGGTCCTGAAACCGTCACGGTGGGGAGAGCGTGAGCGAGCGGATCGAGTCGCGGGAGGGCGCCGCCGACCCGCTGGTCTCGGCGGTGCTCGCCGCCGTCGACGAGCCGGCCGCCGTCTGCGACACGACGGGGCGCGTGCTAGACTGGAACGGCGCCTTCGCCGAGCGCGTCGACGGCCTCGAGGAGCCCGGCGAGGCGTCGTTCGCCGACCTCGTCGACTGCGCGAGCGACCCGCTGGCGCGCGCGCGGTCGAGACCGGCGAGGAGACCATCGGCAGGGGACCCCTCGCGTCGACCGGGCGGGAGGTGACCGTCGCGGTCCGCCCGGTCGAACGCGACGGGAGCGTCAGCGCCGTCGTCGCGACGGTCTCGGAGCCGACCGACCCCTTCGAGGACGACCGCGCGCTCTACGAGGCCAGCGTCGACGCCGCCGCCGACAGCGTCTACGTCGTCGACCCGTCCTACAGGATCCGCGTCGCGAGCGAGGGGTTCACGCGCTTCACCGGGGTCCCGACCGACGCGGTCGAGGGCCGAGACGTGGCCTGCCTGCGGGAACTCGGTATCGTCGACGAGGAGGCCTTCCACGCGGGGATCCGCGCGCTCCGCGCGCTGTTCGCCGGCGAGTCCGACGACGAGTGCGTCACCGCCGACGTGGCGCTGGAGGACGGCCCGGGCGTCGTCGAGAACCGCATGCGACCGATCGAGCGCGACGGGGAGGTCGTCGGCGTCGTCAACGCCGTTCGCGACGTGACCGAGCGCGAGCGGCGCCGGGAGGCGCTGGCGACCAACCGCGAGCGCCTGGCGACGGTCCTCGACGACCTGCCGGTGTTGCTGATCGCCGTCGACGAAGACGGACGGATCGACCACTGCCAGGGGATGGACTTCGACGCGTTCGACTGCGAGCGCACCGACCTGCTCGACGAACCGATCGAGGGGTTCGAGTCCGTCTGTCCCGACGTCGTCGCGGGGTTCCGCCGAGCGCTCGACGGGGAGACCGCCTCCGCGACAGAGACGGTCAACGACCGGACGTACACGGTCTGTATCGAACCGGTATCGGGGGCCAGAAACGGAGCGGTTGGCGAGTCCGCGTCCGCGTCCGGGGTCGCCGAGTCAGCGGACGCGCAGGGCGGCGCGATCGCGGTCGCGATGGACGTCACCGACCGGACGCGGCGCGAAGCGGCGCTGCATACCCGGGAGCAGGAACTCCGGGCGGTCATCGACAGCAGCGCGGACCCGATCGCGATGCAGGACCTCGACGGGCGCTTCCAGGTCGTCAACGAGGCGATGCTCGCGGCGATGGAGACCGATCGGGAGCGCGTGATCGGGTCCCGACACGAGGACCTGTTTCCGGACGCGTTCGGCCAGCGCGTCGAGGCCCACCGCCGCGCCGTCCTGGAGACCGAGCGAGCGCGCGTCGTCGAGGAGACGCTCGCGGCTGGCGACGAGGAAGTGGTGATCCAGCTGACGCTCGCGCCGTATCACGGGCCGGACTGCGAGGTGCAGGGGACCGTCAGCATCGCGCGGGACATCACGGAACTCGAACGCCAGCGCGACGAGCTGGAGACGCTGACCGAGATCCAGGAACTCGTCCAGGAGAGCATGCGCGCGCTGACGGGCGCGACCACCAGCGAGGCGATCCAGGAGACCGTCTGCGACCGACTCGCCGAGTCGGAGTTCTACGAGTTCGCGTGGATCGGGCAGCGCCAACCCGGAGAGCGAGAGCTGCAACCGGTGTACTCGGCGGGCGACGGCGGCGACTACCTCGACTCGGTCACCGTGAACGTCGACGCGGGCGAGCGGGGGAACGGGCCGGCGAGCAAGGCCTACCGCACGGGCGAGATCCAGGTCGTCCACGACGTTCGGTCCGACCCGGACTTCGAGCCCTGGCGCGAGGCCGCCATCGAGAACGGCTTCGAGTCGGTCGCCGCCGTCCCGCTGACCCACGGGTCGACGACCCACGGGCTGCTGGGCGTGTACGCCGACCGGCCGAACGCCTTCAGCCAGCGGGAGGTCGCCGGCTTCGAGACGCTCGGCGAGGTCGTCGGCTTCGCGCTCTCGGCCGCCCAGTACCGCCGGCTCGTCGAGGCAGACAGCGTCCTCGAACTCGAGTTCGAAGTGCGCGGCGAGACGCCGTTCCTGGAGGCCAGCACCGAACACGACTGCCGCTTCGAGATCGAACACGCCGTCCGGACCGGCGACGACCGGGTCGTCAACTACCTGACTGTCGAGGGCGCCGACCCCGCCGTCGGCGATTCGGCCGCCCAGTCGCTCTCCAACCTCGAACGGCTCCGGCGCCTCGACGGCGAGGACGGCCCCCACTACGAGATGACGCTGACCGACTCCGTCTTCCAGTACCTCGCCGACGTGGGCGCCCGCGGCGAGCGCGGTATCGTCGAAGACGGCGTCGGCCACATGCACGTGGAGGCGCCGGCCGACGCCGACGTCCGGAAGATCACCGACGCGATGAGCGCGCGGTTCCCCAACGTGGACCTGGTCGCCAAGCGCGAGAAGCGCCGGACGGAGGCCCCCTGGTGGCACAGCCACGGGGACATCGGCGCCCGGCTGACCGACCGCCAGCGGGCCGTCCTCAAGACCGCCTACTACAACGGCTACTACGAGTGGCCCCGCGAGGCCGACTCCGAGGACCTCGCCGACTCGCTCGACATCGCCTCGACGACGCTCCTCCAGCACCTCCGCAAGGGCCACCGCCGGATCCTCGAAGCGATGTTCGAGTCCTGAACCGGTTCTCACGCTCGCGGACCGAGCGAGCGGGCCGCGTCGAGAGGGACATGATCGCGGCCGAACAGGTGAACGCGGTAACATGACCCCTAGGCTTCTAGGGCCGATATTCTTGGTGGAGAGCAGGCAACGGTAGGGTACACGGGTATGAGTGAACGGACAGGGTCGAAGGACGGAGACCGTGGTGGTACACCGGCCTACGACGACGAGACAGAGGGGGATCGGCCGTACATCGATACGGTGTTCGACGCGCTCGCGGACTGGCGGCGACGGGAAGTCTGCCAGTTCTTCCGCGAGACGGACGTGAGCACCGCGACGGTGGACGAACTGGCGATGCTGCTCGCGGCGTGTGAGCCGGCGGGGCTCGGGGAGACCGACGGCCGCACCCACGAGGAGTTCGCGACCGAGCTGACCGAGACGCACCTGCCGCGCCTCGACGCCGCGGGCGTCGTCGACTACGACGACCGCTCCGACACGGTCCGCTACTGGGGTCAGCCCACCGTCGAGAAGTGGCTGGAACACGTGACGGAAGTCGACGGCCGCTGCGCCTAGCGGCCGATAGCTCGCGGTCGCGGGCGCCCGGCCGTCGGGATCCGCCGCGCCGGGTCCCGATCGGTGGGTCGGTCGGCGCCGCGACCGGAAAGCGGGGGTTTTTCACCACGGGTCACGCACGGAGAGATATGCAGGGTAATCTGCCGCCTGAAGCACAGGAGAAACTCGAGGAACTGCAGGACCTACAGGAGAAGGCCCAGCAGGTCGCCGCGCAGAAACAGCAGGCCGAGACCCAGCTCCAGGAGGCCGAGACGGCCCTCAACGAGCTCGAGGACATCGACGAGGACACCGGCATGTACCGCCGCGTCGGCGAACTGCTCGTCCAGACCGACTACGCCGACGCCCAGGACGACCTCGAAGAGAAGGTCGACAGCCTGGAGGTCCGCGTCGACACGCTGGAGAAGCAGGAAGAGCGCGTCCAGGAGCAGTTCGAGGAGCTCCAGACCGAACTGCAGAACATGCTGCAGGGCGGCGGCGCGGGCGGCATGGGCGGTCCGGGCGCCGGCGGCGCGTAAATGCCGGCAGACGACTCGGCGGGGACTGACGCGGACGCCGACGCGGGTTCGAACGGCGACCCGTCGGACGAGACCGTCGTCCAGACCGCGGCCGAAGCCGCCGAGAACGTCGTCTTCTCCCGACTCGACCGCTCGTCGGTCGAGGACGTCGACATCACCGTCTCCTTCGAGGACGGTATCCTCGAAGTGGACATCTACCTCAACGCGCCCGACGCGTCGGGCGATCCCGACCGCGTCGCCGACGACGCCGCCCTCGCCGCGCGCGGCGCCGTCGACGACCTCTTCGGGGCGTAACCGACCGATATCTCGGTCGGCGTCGCTCGTCTCCGAGTGCCGACTGCGGCAATCGCCGCGTCGACGTCTCGTTCACCTTCGACACGAAAATTCGGGCAGCGGTCGCGCCGTCGCTCCTCGTCGCGATAGACGGTAGTCACGGCCAGCGGGCGGGTCAGTCGTGGTCGACCTCGGTGACTGCGGGCTCGTCGACCCGATCCTCGCCGATCGTCCGGTGGCCGATGAAGCCCGAGCGGAAGCCGATCCAGGCGAGCGCGCTCATGAAGAGGATGGGCGGGAGGATCATGAAGCCCCACAGCGGGTCCAGCCCCCACCCGAGCAGGAGTACCAGGTCGAACAGTCCGAGCGAGAGGAAGGGTAACACTGCCAGTGCCGCCCACTTTCGGCTGTAGCCGCCCTCGTCAGTGTCGGCCATACCTCGCCTTGGGCACCCTCGGCAAAAAGCGACGCGCTCCCGGGCACGGCGACTCCCGGGGACCGCGACCCCCGAGGACCGCGACCGACAGACCGAGAGACGGTACTATAGCGGGAACTCCTCGTCGGCGATGCTCCGGGCGATCAGCGCCATGTGGTCGATGTGGGACTCCCGGTTGTACTCCTCGCCGGCTTCGACCCGGTGGCGGTGGATGTCCTCCCAGACCGTCGCGAGCATGAACGCCGCGAACGCGCGGTAGAAGCGGTCGTGCTCGTAGGCGATCCCCGTCGCCGCCTCGTACCGGTCGACGAGTTCGCGCCTGCTCGGGCTCCCGGGCCTGTTCGTGAACGGAGCCAGCCCGCGTTCGTTGGTCTCCCGCAGTTCCTCGATGGCGTCGCCGTCCCCGTACCGCGCCGCCAGGTCGTCGAGCGACGGCATCGGGTCGCCGTCGTCGCGCCACCGGAGGAGGACGTATCCCAGTTCCGTCAGCGGGTCGCCGAGGAACGCCGTCTCCCAGTCGAGGACGCCGGCGATCGCCGGTCGCTCGGCGCCCGCGAAGAGGACGTTGCCCGGCCTGAAGTCCCCGTGGACCACGGCCGTCTCCGAATCGGACGGGACGTTCGAGCGAAGCCAGTCCGCGACCTCCCAGAGCACGGGAGATTCGCGGCCGGTCACGCTCGTCGCCTCCTCCAGCTGGGCGACGACGTCGTCGAGCTGTTCGCCGAGCGGGCGTCGCTCGCAGACGTCGGCGAACTCGCCCGAGTCGAGCGAGTGCAGGTCCGCGAGCGCGTCGATCAACAGCCTCGCCACGTCGCCGCGCGCCCGCGGATTCCGGAAGCGTTCGGGCAGGTCCGAGCCCAGCGGGACCGGTTCACCGTCGAGGTGTTCCATCACCAGGAACGGGTCGCCGATCACCGACTCGTCCTCGCAGCAGAGCACCGGTTCCGGGACGGGGACCGGACTCCCCCGTAGCCGCTCCATCACGGCGTACTCCCGGGTCACGTCGTTGAACGAGTCGGCCTGGCGCATCTCGTTCGGCCGCCGCAGGACGTACGCCGGGTCCGCCGCCTCGGTCGATATCGCGACCGAGAGGTTCAGTCCGTCGTGGATTTCCTCGGTATCGGTGACGGTTTCGCCGAGCGCCTCCGAGAGATACGAGGTGAGCGCCCCCGCCTCGAAGTCCGGCGTAGAATCGGCCATGGCCCGTCGTACCCGACCGATCGGCATAAAATCACGCCGTACCGTGGGAGACAGTCTGTGACGCCGTCCGGCGTCGCCCGCGGGGTCGACCTGCCGATCCGTCGGAGACGGCTAGCAGTTATCCCACTGGCGTCGAAAGGGTGGCAAACATGGGCACGGATCCGCGGAACGCGGGCCGGCGGGACGTTCGACGTATCGCGGGGGCCGCCGCCGCGTTCGCCGTCGCCGTCGCCGCGCTGACCGGGCGGGTCGCCGCGCACTCGGGATCACTGGGCGGGTCGGTGGCCTCGGCGACGGTCCCGACGTGGCTCGTGATCCTCACCGGTGGCATCGTCGTGGGCGGGTCCTTCCTGTTCACGTCGCTTTTGACAGACCACGACGCGATGCGCGGGGTGAACTGGTGGCGCCTCGCCGTCCCGACGCCCGCGCGACTCCGGCGACTCGCGGTCTCCGTCCTCCGCGTCGCGTCCGTCGGCGTCCTGCTCCTCGTCCTCGCGACCGGGTTCGTCGGCCCGCGGACGCCGACGCGGAACTTCGCGCTGCTTCTCGTCTGGGTCGGCTGGTGGGCCGGCTACACGACGACGACGTACCTCGTCGGGAACACCTGGCCGGCGGTCAACCCCTGGACGCTCCCCGTCGCGGCGGCTCGGCGGCTGCGCGACCGGCTGTTCGGCGACTCGGACGAGCGTGCGCTCCCCCGACACTGGGGCGTCTGGCCGGCGGTCGCGGGCCTGCTCGCGCTCGTCTTTCTAGAAGTCGTCAGCCCGGTCGGACGGGACCCGCGCCTGCTCGCGACGGTCGTCCTCGGGTACTCGCTGGTGACCGTCGCCGGCGCCGTCCGCTACGGCGACGCGTGGTTCGAGCGCGTCGACCCCGTGAGCCGCGTCTTCGCCGCCTACGGGCGTGTAGCACCGCTCCAGCGCGGCGAGAACGCGGACGGAGACGGGCGCGTCACGGTTCGACTCCCCGGCACTGCACTCACCGAGGACCCCGTCTCCGACCGGCCGGGCGAGGTCGCCTTCGTCGTCGCGCTGCTGTGGGTGACCACCTACGACGGCCTCGTCGCGACCCCGACGTGGGCGGCGGCCGTCGACCCGCTCGTCGGTCTCGGCGTTCCCGCGCTGGCGGTCTACGCGGTCGTCCTCCTGGCGGGCTTCGGGGCGTTCCTGGGCGTGTATCGGCTGGCCGCGCGGAAAGTCCGGGACACCGCGGACACCTACGTCACCGCGCGGGCCATCGAGCGGTGGTTCGCGCCCGCGTTGCTCCCCATCGCCGCCGGCTACCACCTCGCGCACTTCCTCGGGTACTTCCTCGGGTTGGCGCCCGCGCTCGGGACCGTCGCGCTCAGCCCGTTCGCACCGCCGACGACGCTGGCGCTCGTCCTCCCCGGCTGGTTCGGGACGGTGAAACTCCTCTGCGTGCTCGGCGGGCACGTGCTCGCCATCTGGGTCGCCCACTCGCTGGCGTTCGAGCTCTTCCCGGGCGTGCTTGCGGCCATCCGGAGCCAGTACCCCTCCGTGATGGTGATGATCTTTTACACGATGAGCAGCCTATGGGTGATCACGCAGCCGTACGCGCCGCCGCCGTACGTGTGACGTCGAACCCGTCCACCACAATGACCGACTACGCACCTACCTTCCGCCCGGCCCGAGACACCGCCGTTCCCGACGGCGAGACGCCCGCGGCGACCTGCCCGCACTGCGAGTGCCCGTTCCGGTCGGAACACGCCCGCGACCTGCACGTCGGCGAGCGCCACGAGCCGAGCGACGGCGAGCGCGAGCGCTACGAGGCGGCGCTCGAACGCGAGCGCGACGACCTCTGGCTCTTCCACGCCAAGGCCGTCGTCGCGCTCGGCGTCATCTACGCCGCGACGGTCGTCCTCTACATGGCCGTCCTCGGCACGTTCTTCTGACGGGGTGCCGTCGCGTGGTATGCTCCCGACGGACAGCCGGAGGGCCGGTCAGGGGGACCGGCCGCGAAAAGGAAGTGGGGTGGGGAACGTGACGCGCCGCGCGGGTGGAAGCCCGAACGCGTCAGGTGGATAGCGTGGGGCCGATCGATAGGGGAACGGGAGCGTCGACAGCGGTTCTGTCAGCCGTTACGGCGCGGCGGTGGCCGTCGCGTCGGCCGCGTCGGGCGCGGTCTCGTTCGCGTCCGCGTCGTCGGGCGTCAGCGCGCTGATCTTCTCGCCGAGCGACTGCGCGCCGTCGACGGCGCCGCCGACGTGGTTCCCGATGGCCTCGTGGACGTCGCTCACGAAGTCGGGGACCTGCGCGGGCAGGTCGACGGGCGGCCCCTGGCTGCCGTTCGCGGCGTCGGCCGCGTCGGCGCCGGGCACGTCGGCGGGCGGCCCGCGTCGAGCGTCCGAGTCGTTCGCGGCCTCGTCAGTCTCCGAGTCGGTCGCGTCCGACTCGTCGTGCCCGTCTCGCGCGTGGTCGTCGGCCGTTGCGTTTCCGTCCTGTGCGTGGTCGGGCGCGTTGCCCGGCATCGCCATCGCGGCGCCGGTCGCGAGCAGGAGAACGCTCGCGAACACTGCGACGAGTTTCAGTTTCATGGTGTGTGCCTCCACTCGCTCGGTGGCCGGCAGACCCCTTGAAGGGGGTAAGCGCTGGCGCCCAGTTGGCCCGGTTTCAGTCGATTTAGCCGGATTAAATCGACCGTTAAGCCGGCTTCAACCGGTTTTCGCGGCCGATCGCGGTCGAACCCCCTCGGGCCGGGGAACGGACGCTCCGCGCGCGGATCGGCGGCCGGATTCGGCGCGGCGCAGTCGAGTCGCCGGCCGCGGCGGCACCGCGACGCGGCCCCGCACGGTCTTTTTCACGCTCGCGCACTAACCACGTGGTATGGCAACGCACGAGGCCACAGTGGAGGGGGTCGGCGTCGGCGTCGGCGACGACGGCCCGGGGCACCCGGTCGTTCTCCTCCGGGTGCGCGAGGAACTGATCCCCATCTTCGTCAGCGCCGACCAGGCCCAGTCGATGCAACACGCCCTCGACGGGACGCCCTTCGAGCGGCCGCTCACCCACGACCTGTTCGTCGACATGGTCGCGGAGTTCGGAGCGGCCATCGACCGCGTCCGCATCGACGACCTCGCCGACGGCACCTTCTACGCGAAGATCGACACCGAGCAGTACGCCGACGACGAGCGCAAAGAGATGGTCTTCGACGCCCGACCGAGCGACGGCATCGCCCTCGCCCTCCGCGTCGACTGCCCGATCATCGTCTCCGACGAGGTCGTCGACCAGGCCGGTCGCGACCCCGACGAACTCGGCTTCGTGGACGAGGAAGAGGCGCGCCGCCAGCGCGACCTCGGCGACGAGGACGAGGGATTCGACTTCGGCGACGACGAGGACGACTCGCCCTTCGGCGACGACCCGTTCTGATCTATCGACCCGCCGACCGCCTCAGCCTTCTTTGCTCGCGTGGAACCACTCGCCGTCCCACGTGATCGCGTACTCGACGGCGCCTTTGACGCCAGCGAGCCCGTACAGCGGGAAGACGACCGGGGCGAGCAGCCACCCGACGCCCACGCCGTCGACGTGGCCGCCGACGGCGTCGACGGTGCGGACGAGCAGACTCACGCCGAGGACGGCCGCCAGCAGTACCGCGATCAGGGCCTCCCGCCCGGTCGCGGCGAGCACGGCGACCTTCGAGACCATCGAGAGCAACAGCAGGTTCCCGAACACCGCGCCGGCACAGGTCGCGAGCGCGACGACGCTCCGCCACTCCAGCGGTCGCAGCCCCGCGAGACGGCGATGGAGGACCTGCGCGTAGCCGGTCATCCAGCGCTTGCGCTGGCCCCACCAGTCGCGACCGCAGTGGGCCGCCTCGATGGTCGAGGGCCGGGAGAACAGTTCCTCGACGGCGAGGTCGGCCTCGAAACACCGGAAGGCGAAGTCGAAGTCCTCGGTGAGCATCGCCGTGTCGTAGCCGCCGACGCGCTCGAAGGCCGACCGCCGCAGCACGACGGCGCGGCTCGACACCATCCTGAACCCGGTGAGCAGGCCGAGCAGTCGGTGGCTGAGCTCGTTCAGCAGGACCGACTCGTAGTAGGCCAGCGTCTCGACGAGACCGTCGGGTTCCGGGACCGTCCGGCCCTGGACCGCGTCGGCGCCCTCGGTCAGGCGCGCGACGGCGCCGCCGACGAACCCGGGGTCGACCCGCTCGTCCGCGTCGAACACGGCGACGACGGGCGCCTCGGTCACCTCGGCGGCGTAGTTGACCGCGCCGGCCTTCGACCCCGGATAGCGGGTGTTGACGAGCCGGTCGACGCGGGCGTGCTCGTCGGCCAGCTCCGCCGCGCGGGCGAGGCTGGCGTCGTCGTCGGGTTCGGCGACGACGGTCACCTGGAGGTTCGCGTACCGCGAGTCGAGCAGGCTCTCGACGCTCCTGTCGAGCGCCGGGGCGTCGCGATAGACCGGGACGACAGCGGCGACGCGCGGGCCGTCGGTCACCTCGACGTCGCGCTCGCCGAAGCCGGCGAGTTCCGCGACCATCACGAGGCCGGACAGGGCGACGAACCCGGAGAAGCTCACCATCGAGACGGCCGCCTCGATGACGACGATCGCGCCGACGGCGAGCAACGGCGGGTCGATCGACACGCTGACCGAGCCCCGCAGGTAGCCGAAGGCGACGACCGCGGTGACGACCGCGGCGAAGGTCGCCTCGTCGGTGAGCCGGCGGATCCACTCACCGACACGGCCGTCGAACCTCCGGGTCAATCGCGGGACGACGGGCAGTTCGAACCAGCGAGTCGGGTCGATCACGCGTTCCACCTCACGGGATGCGGCGACGATGGCTGTCGGAGGGAGGGGCTGCGAACGGGGACCATCTCGTTCGGAATGTCACTCGAACTGTACTTGAGTGCTTCGCCACCGAGACGCCGCGGCGGGTGAGGGGTTTTGCGGCCGTCGGCCGAAACGATCCCATGGGATCCGACGGCCTCGTCGACCTCGACCAGGAGACCTGGGTAGTGCTCGCGAAGTACTACCTCGCGATCGCTGTCCCGTTCGGTGCCGTGCAGACCGACGCCCGGCTCTCGGCGTGAGCGGCACGGATCGTAGTCCGGTGAAGCATCCGGCACGAAGCGCCGGTTCACCGGACGCGAGGGAACGAAGTGACCGAGTCGTCCGGTATTTTTCTCCAGGTTTTTGCAGACGGTGGTGCCCGCAGCGAGGCCGGAGGCCGAGCGAGGACACCCTCGTCTGTAAAAAGTGGGTTCTAGTCGTCGGCGATGACGCGGTCGTCGCTGGTCGCGACGAGGCGGTCGATGGCGTCGACCATCGCCTCGACCGAGGCGCGGGTGATGTCTGAGTCGCTGGCGGTGACGGTCACGTAGTCGTCGCCGCGGGACATCTCAACCTCCACGGTGACGATGGCGTCGGTCCCGCCGGTGATGGCGTCGACGTGGTAGGACTCCAGATGGGTGTCGAACGAGCGACCCAGCGCCGACTGGACGGCGTTGATCGCGGCGTCCACGGGACCGGAACCGATCTCGGCCTCGGTTCGCTCCTCGCCGTCGACGAGCAGTGAGACGGTCGCCGTCGGCGTGTTGCCGCCGGCGACGGTGGTCAGTTCGGTGATCTCGACGCGGCGGTCGTGCTCGCTGTCGGTCACGTCCTCGGCGATGGTGAGGAGATCCGCGTCGGTGACGCGCTTGCCGCGGTCGCCGATCTCCTTGACGCGGGTGACGATCTCGGCGAGTTCCTCGTCGGTCACCTCGAAGTCGTGCTCGTCGAGCGCGGCCTTCACGCCGGCGCGGCCGGCGTGTTTGCCGAGCGCGAGCCGGCGTTCCCGACCCACCTTCTCGGGCGGGTAGGGCTCGTACATCGCGTCGTCTTTCAGCGTGCCGTCGGTGTGGATGCCCGACTCGTGGGTGAAGGTGTTCTGACCGACGACCGCCTTGTTCGGCGGCAGCGGGATGCCCGTCGCGTTGGCGACGAGCTCCGCGAGGTCGTACACCTCGGTGAGTTCGAGCGTCTCGACGCCCCAGCCGTGCGAGAGGGCGATCGCGACCTCCTCGATGGCGACGTTGCCGGCGCGCTCGCCGATGCCGTTGACCGTGCCGTGGACGACGTCGGCGCCCGCGGCTATCGAGGTCAGTGCGTTCATCACGGCGAGGCCGAGGTCGTCGTGCGTGTGTGCGCTCACCGGCCCCAGTTCGGAGAGGCGGGAGACCGCTTCGAGCGCGCCGTCGGGCGTCGCGTGGCCGACGGTGTCGGCCCAGCAGATGCGGTCGGCACCCGCCTCGAGCGAGGCCCCGAGGAGTTCTTCGAGGTAGTCCAGGTCGGCACGGGAGCCGTCCTCGCCGATGACCTCGACCCACAGGCCGTGGTCCTTGGCGTACTCGACGAGTTCGACGGTGTTCCGGACGTTCTCCTCGTGGGTCGTCCCGACCTTCTCGGTGATGTGGCGGTCGCTCGCGGGCACGACGAGGTTGATCCCGTCGACGTCACAGTCCAGCGCGAGGTCGATGTCGCGCTGGATGCCGCGACAGAAGCTCGTGACCGTCGCCGCCAGGTCGAGTTCGGCGACGCGCGAGATGGTCTCGCGCTCGCCGGGACCGGTACAGGCGCTGCCGGCCTCGATGAAGCCGACGTTCGCGCGGTCGAGCGCGCTGGCGATCCTGGCTTTCTCGTCGGGCGTGAGCGAGACACCTGGCGCTTGCTCGCCGTCGCGCAGCGTCGTGTCGAGAAACTGTACGTCTCCTACGTCAGAGAGGTGAGTCGTCTCGGGATGGTCCCCGAAGAGGGTCGTCCCTTCGCGCTCACCGGAACCGTCACTCATGACGGAGAATTTCGCGGCCAGCCGCCGTGAGGCGACTTCCTCTATCCTCCGTGTCGGTGTAGTCCGACATCGTATGCTACCGTGAAGCGAGCGGTCCTAATTAAACCGTCGGGTTCGGCGCCGCGGTGGTCGTGCGGCGGTGTGACGGCGGGGCGGCGGACCCCTCAGCGGGGCGTCAGGCCGACGCCGTCCGCCAGCAGTTCGTGCGAGCGCAGCGCGTCCTCGTGGTCGGCGACGACGTGCTGGATCATCACCTCGTCGACGCCGACGCGGTCGGCGAGCTGGCTCAGCAACCCGTCGAGCGTCTCGGGGCTCCCGGAGATGGCCCGCGGCCACTCGTCGGCATCGAGCGTGGCCGGCGTCGGCTCCGGGACCGACCCGAGTTCGTCGATGGCCTCCTCCACCGACGGCGTAGTCCCGATCTCCCCGCGCGCCATCCGCTGGTACGACGCCTCGGCCATCGCTCGCAGCCGCGCCGCCTGCTCGTCGGTCTCTGCGCAGACCGCGTTCACCGCGACCATCCCTTCCGGCTCGTCGATCCCGCCGGCCAGTTCCGACGGCTCGAACTGTTCGCGGTACTCCTCGAAGGCCGGCTCGGCGAACTGCGGCCGGATGAACGCCGCGAAACAGAAGCGCATCCCGAGTTCGCCCGCGATCGCCGCGCTGGACGCGCTCGATCCGAGCACCCACGGCACCGGCGGGTCCTCGCCCGAGCGGGCGATCTCCAGGTCGGCGTAGGGGTGGTCGTCCGGGTAGTCGTCGTAGAGGTGGTTCGCGACGGCCTCGATCTTCTCGCTGTGGTCCTCGTCCGGGTTCGCGACGCGCCGCTCGGTCCCGAGCGCGCGGTCGGCCGCGGGCGATCCGTTCGCCCGACCCAGCCCCGCGTCGACGCGGCCGGGCGCGAGCGCGTCCAGCGCACCGAACGCTTCGGCGACCTTGAACGGGCTGTAGTGGTTGAGCAACACCGCGCCCGAACCCAGCCGGATCGAGTCGGTCTCGGCGGCGAGGTGGCCGAGCAACACTTCGGGGGTCGTCCCCGCGATCTTGCTCGCCATGGCGTGGTGTTCGGCGACCCAGAACCGCTCGTAGCCGAGCCGCTCGGCCTGCTGTGCGGCCTCGACGGTGTTCGCGTAGGCGTCGGTCGCGGTCCCGTCGTCCGGGACCGGAGAGAGGTCGACGACAGAGAGGTCCATATCGGAACTCGTGGACTACGAGGGATAAACAGCGGGAAAGCGGCACGCTCGCCGCGGCGGTCGCTCACTCCTCGCCGTCGAGGACGACCCGGTCGCCGGGCTCGACGCAGTCGGCTGCGCCGCCCGGGAGTTCGACGAAGCGGTCGGCCTTCGCGACGCCGGCGCCGCGCCACGGCGCGAGCGTCTTCACCTGCACCACCTCGTCGTCGAGCAGCCAGACCACGTCCAGCGGCGTCCGCACGAACAGCATGTGGACGTCGCGGTAGCTCGTCCGGTCGAAGTCGAACACGAGCGCGTAGCCGTCGGGCAGCGAGGACTTCCCCATCAGCCCCTTGACCTTCGCGAACAGCGAGTCGGCCGTCTCGACGTCAGTGGCGAGCACCCGGGCGTCGCCGTCGGCCGACTCGTGGACGAGGCGCATGGCTTGCGATCCGCGTCGGACGGGAAAACGGTTGCGGCGCCGCGCTCGCGAGCGTCGATCCCACGGCGAGTCCTCAGATGTGCCCGCCGAGGAACGTCGGGATGCTCCCCACCACGATGGCGCCCGTGACGACGAGCGAGACGTAGAAGCTCCGGTCCTGGGCCTCGAGCCCGAAGCCGAGGTCGACGAACAGCAACCGGACGCCGTTGAGGATGTGGAAGACCGCGACGGCGAGCAGTCCGACTTCCAGGAAGCGGACGAAGAGCAGGCTCTCCAGGCCCTGAATCGTCTCCGTGTAGGCGACGGTCCCGCCGTTCGCCGAGGGGATCACCGTACTCAGCACCGGGATGTGCATGAACAGGTATCCGATCAGGACCCACCCGCTGAACTTGTGGAGGAGCCAGGCCCACATCCCGGCGGAGAACTCGGTCCAGCGGTCGAACGATTCGACGGTCCCGCGGTCGTAGGTATCGGTCCCGCGGTCGTAGGTATCGGTCCCGCGGTCGTAGGTATCGCCCATACGTCGACCGTCGACCGCGCACCGTCTGGCGCTACTGCCGCAGATTTCCGGCTGGTTTAAGAGCGCGGTCGTCGGCCGGACCGCGAGCCTCCCCGACCACTTTTGGGAACGGGGGCCGCGCCGGTGAGCATGAAGCGCGTGCGGATCACGCTCGACCCGCCAGAGGTCGCCATGCCGCCGGTGTACGAACTGCTCACCCGCGGCGCGAGCTACCTCCACGAGGTCCACATCGTCAACTGGAACGTCGCGACGCCGCCGGCCGCCTTCCTCCTCCGACTCGGCGGCGACTGCGAGCGGTTCGCGGCCGAACTGGACGAACGCGCGGACGAGTTCCCCGACTTCGAGCGGGAGACCCTGCCGATCGGCGACGGCGCGTGTTACTGCTTCCTCGCCGGCGAGGTGGGACCCGCCGCCCGCGCGCTGTTCGAGAACTTCACGCGGGATAGCCTCCTGACGGTCCCGCCGGTCGAGTGCCACGCCGACGGGAGCAGCACCTTCACGCTCGTCGGGCGGGACGCCGACGTGCAGGCCGCGGTCGACGGCGTCCCCGCGGGCGCGAACGTGACCGTCGAGGAGGTCGGCGGCGGACGGGTCGCCTCCGAGAGCGTCGCCGACGAACTCTCCGCCCGGCAACGCGAAGCGGTCGCGGCCGCGCTCGCCATCGGGTACTACGACGTGCCGCGCGAGGCGACCATCGAAGCGGTCGCCGACGAACTCGACTGCGCGACCGCGACCGCCGCCGAACACCTCCGGAAGGCCGAGTCGACCGCGATGTCCGCGCTGTTCCGCGAGCGCGGTCGGTGAGGCGGCTGCGGACACCGCCGGCGAACCGACAATTGAAATCGTTCGAGCGCGACGCACCGGGCATGGAGAAGACGCCCTCGGGGACGTCGGTGGGGGTCGAGGACCCCTACGCCCACGTCGACCGGTGCGACCACTGCACCGACGACGGGCGCTGCCGGTTCGCCGTGGAACAGGGCGAGCGCGACCCCGAGTTCGCGAACGCGCGGAGCCGCGACGACTTCCGGTGTCCCGTCGTGGGCGACCTGGACGAGGAGGGGCTCACCGGTCCGTGGGAGTGGGCCGACTGCCCCCACTTCCGCGCTCGCAACCGCGACCGGGAGTGCGAGCGCTGCGGCCTCGAAGAGCACCGGATGGCCCACGACGACGAGCGGCCGCTGCTGGAGGAACATCACCTCTCCTATCGATCGGGGTCTCGCGAGGGGGACGGCGACCCGAGCCACGAGATCACCGTCTTCCTCTGCCGGTGGTGTCACGCCAAGGTCCACAAGTCGTGGGCCAGCGTCGAAGACGACGTGAACCCCGATCCCGAGGCCATCGCAGAGCGCGAGGGACGGCGTTCGCGCGAGCAGGCGGAACTGGGGTTCCAGTCGGCGGCCGAGCGATTCGGGGGCGAGGGCGACGACGAGGGCACCGACGAGGGCGGCGACGCCGGAGACGGCTTCGACGCTGGCGGCGGCTTCGACGCGTAGACTTTTGCGCGCGACGGTCGAACTAGCGTGGTATGACCGACGAGAGCGCCACGGACGGGGCGGGGCCGACGCACCCCCACGCGGTCGGCCACGTCCACCTGAAAGTGCGGGACCTGGAGCGGGCGCTGGCGTTCTACCGGAGCGTCCTCGGTCTCGACGTGACCGAGCGCGAGGGGCGCTACGTCTTCCTCTCGTGGGGCGAGCGCCACCACGACGTGGCCCTGCAGGAGGTCGGCGCGGGCGCCGACGGGCCGGGCCCCGGCGTCGGCCTCTACCACGTCGCCTTCGAGGTGGAGGCGCCGAGCGCGCTCGCGGCCGTCTTCGAGCGCCTGCGCGACCGCGAGGTGCAGGTCAGTCCGGTCGACCACGGCATCAGCAAGGCGCTGTACTTCGCCGACCCCGACGGCAACGGGATCGAGGTGTACCTCGACACCCGCGAGTCACGGGCAGAGACGGCGTGGCGCGGCCGCAACGAGCGGTTCGACCCGACGGAACTGGCGTGAGGCGCTCGACCGGGTAGTCGAGACGCCGCGCCGTTCAGACGGTCTCGTCTTCTTCCCCGGGAAGGAGCGGCGCGTCGCGGACGCCGAACGAGAGCGCGCCCGCGGCGATCCCGCCGACCAGGACGACGAACCAGTAGTTCGACAGCCGGAAGAGGAACACCGCGGCGGTCGCCGTCGGGAGGTCGACCAGGGCCATCGCCGCGACGACGGCCGCCAGGGCCACCTCGAACCCGCCGAGTCCGCCCGGTAGCGGGACGACGTTCAGCAGCGTCACGACGGGGATGGCGAAGACGACGAGCATGAACGGGACGTGCGATTCGATGGCGAGGAAACTCGTGTACAGCGGGAGCAGGAAGAACACCCAGCCCGTGATCGACAGCGCGACTGCGGCGGCGATGCCGCGGCGGTCGCCGGCCAGTTGCCCGACCACTGCGGTGTACCGTTCGAGCGCGTCCCGGACGCGGTCGGGCGCCAGCGCCGCTCGGGCTCGGTCGGAGAGCCGTCCGACGGTCCGTCGGAGCGCGCCGGCCGTCGCCAGCAGCGCGCGTTCGAGGGTGGCCCGCCGGTAGACCGCCAGCAGCGACAGCCCCAGGATGCCGACGGAGATGGCGACCATCGTCACCAGAACGGTCTGGAGGAGCGCGCCCGTGGGGCCGCGGCGCGTGAGTATCAGCACCGCGAGGCCGACGACGGCGATGACGAGCGAGGCGACGACGTTCAGGAAGGCGAAGACCGTCGCCGCCGCGAGCGCGGAGTCGTGGGGCGCGTCGGTCTCGGCGCTGACGGTGTACGACAGCAGGACCGGCCCGCCGCTCTGGCCCATCGGGATCACCTGCTTGAGGAACTCGCCGCTGAGGTAGGCCGCGCGATAGCGCAGGCCGCCAACGGCGTGACCGGTGCTCCCGATCAGGCGGCGCACCGCCTCGCTCCAGCAGGCCAGCGCGACGAGTACCGACAGGAACCCGACCGAGAGGACGACCGGGTCCGCCGTCGCCAGTTCCGAGAACACCGCCTCCGGCCCGACCGCCAGCAGGAACCCGCTCACGGCCAACAGTGCCAGCGCGAACCCGCCGACCAGCCGGAGACGACGTGACATACTCGTGAACAGAGAACCCCGGCCGGTAAAAATCGTCCGGCGGCGACGCGAGCGGAGACAGTCCAGCGATTGCGCAGAGAGCTGTTCGGCGACGGGCCGAGAGAGCCATTTTGCGACGCGGACCGAGCGGGCTCACTCCGCTTCCGCGGGCTCCCCGTCGGTCGGACCGAGCGGGCTCGGCGGGTCGGCCAGCCGGACGGAGACCGCGAGCGAGGCGAGCCCGCCCAGCATGACGACGAACCAGTAGTTCGACAGCCGGTAGAGGAAGACGCCGGCCGTCGCCGCCGGGAGGCCGATCCCGACGAGCGCGACGACCACGCCCGCCAGGGCGACCTCGAACCCGCCGAGCCCGCCCGGCAGCGGGACGATGTTGACCAGGCTCAACACGGGAACGACGAGGATGACGAGCGCGTAGGGGACCGGCTGGTCGATGGCGTGGAAGCTCGTGTACATCGGGAGGAGGAACAGCGCCCACCCGACCAGCGAGAAGGCGGCCGCGCGCCACACCTGCCAGCGGTCGGCGAGCGCCCGGTCGAACGCCACGTAGTACGTCTCGAACGTCGCCCGCACGCGGTCGGCCGCGAGCGCCGAGTGCGCCCGCGCCGAGGCGCGGCCGACGGTCGCCCGGCCGCCGGCCGCGAGCCAGAGCACGAACCGCTCGACGAGCGCGCGGCGGTAGTAGACCAGGACCGCGACCGACAGCAGGAACGCCACTGCGATCGCGAGCCCGGTGACCAGCGCGACGAAGACGGGGCCGTCGGTGGCCGTCCCCGTCGCGAGCAGCACGCCGAGCCCGGCCGCGGCGAGCGCGACCGACGCGCCGATGTTGACGAACTCGACGACCGTCGCCGCCGCGAGCGCCTCCTCGTAGGGGGCGTCGGTCTCGCGACTGACCGCGTAGGAGACGAACACGGGGCCGCCGGAGTGGCCCATCGGGACGATCTGCTTGAGGAACTCGCCGCTCATGAACGCCGCGCGGTACCGCGGCCCGCGCACGTCGCACCCGATGCTCACCAGCAGGCGCCGCAGCGCCTCGCTCCAGCAGTAGAAGGCGCCGACGACGGCGAGGAAGCCGACGGCGAGGACGGCCGGTTCGGCCCGCGAGAGTTCCCGGAGGACGCTCGCCGGTCCCACGAACCAGAGGAACCCCCCGACCGCCAGCAGCGCCAGCCCGAACCCGAGCACGACGCGGAGTATCCGTCGCATCTACCGACGGGACGCGGGCGGGACCTATAAACGCGCTGGCATTCCCCCACGCGCTGGCGGTCGCGCTGTCGCGCCGGGAGCTGTCCGTTCCGGACTCCTTTTACCGTCCGGCGAGTTACGGAGCGGTAATGACCCGTATCGACGTCGTCGACAACCACGGCCAGTTCACGCACCTGGAGCAGCGCGCGCTCCGGGACATGGGCGTGGACGTGGAGCTCGTCGACAACGACACGCCCCCCGAGGAGATCGACGCCGACGGCCTCGTCCTCTCGGGCGGCCCCTCGATGGACCGCATCGGCAACTGCCCCGACTTCCTCGACCTGGACGTGCCCGTCCTCGGTATCTGCCTCGGCCACCAGGTCATCGCCCGCGAACTCGGCGGCGAGGTCGGCGAGGGCGACTACGGCGGCTACGCCGACGTGACCGTCGACGTCCTCGACGACGAGGACCCGCTGATCGGCTCGCTCGCCCCGGAGACCCGCGTCTGGGCCAGCCACGCCGACGAGGTCGAGCGCGTCCCCGAGGGCTTCGAGCGCACGGCCGAGAGCGACATCTGCGGCGTCGAGGCGATGAGCGACACCGACCGCGACCTCTACGGCGTCCAGTGGCACCCCGAGGTCGCCCACACCGAGCGCGGCGAAGAGGTCTTCGAGAACTTCCTCGCCATCTGCGAGTGATCGCCCGACCGGGAGAACGCGCGGTCGGCGGTGCCGGTCGACGGGGCCGATTCTGCCACCGACGTCGACCGAAAACGCGATCGTGAGCAGTCGAACGGCCCGCTGACGGGCGTCTGACGCAACTCCAACGTTTAAAGTGATCGTACAGTCATGGGTGTACAACGATAGTCATGACGACCAACCAGGGCAATCTCGCGGGCCTCTCGCGGTTCGTGTTCCGGGCGCCCAGCTGGTACTCGAGCGTCGGGTTCGCGCTGCTCATCGCAGCGGTGATCGGCGTCGCCGCGTTCGACTCCCGGTTCGTCTTCGAGGACGCCTGGGAGGGCCTGTTCTACATCGGCCTGCCCACGGTCGCGGCGAGCGTGTTCACACCGTACGTCGACCGGAAGCTCGGCGGTCAGCTCACGCGCAACCAGGCCTCGCTGCTCGCGCTCGCGTGTGAACTCGCCACGATAGCGGTGCTGACCGTGGCCGCCGTCGTCGCCGTGCTCACGCCGCTGAGCCAGGCGTTCGTCGTCGACGCCCTGCTCGTCGCGCTGGCGTCGATCTTCGCCCTGCGGCTGTTCGTCATCATGGCCGTCTCGCGCCAGCGACTCGCCGTCGCCTCGGCCGCCGCGAGCATCCAGACCGTCTCGGCCGCGCTCTTGCTGTTCGTCTACAGCGGGACGATGCGCTACCTGGAGTGGGGCGGGCCGGTCGCCCGCGCGTTCCTCTTCCGGGCCGACGAGGCGCCCGAGCGCATCGCGGAGATGCAGTACATCGACCCCGGGAAGTTCGCCATCCTCGCGGCGCTGTGCGTGATCTACGCCGGCGCCGTCTGGCTGTTCCTGACGGTCATCGACCAGCCGTGGCAGCGCAGCCTCGGCGTCAGCGTCCTCGACTTCGTCCGCGGGTTCATCGGCCACGTCGCCGAGGGCAGCCACGAACTGGAGACGTTCTTCGAGGACATCGGCGAGGACGCCCTCGTCCCGGTGAGCGTCCTCTCGTTCCGCCGCCCCGAGGGCGGGGAGAAGGCGCGGTTCGTCCTCCCGATGCTCCACCCCGGCCCGATGGGCGAGATCGGCGGCGGCAACCTCCCGCGGCGCATCGCCGAGCAGGCCGACGGCCTCGCCTTCCCGCCCCACGCCACCGCCGGCCACGACTTCAACCTCGTCACCGAGCGCGAGGTCGACACCGTCATCGACACCGCCGAGACCGCCTACCAGCGCATCGAGTACGACGCCACCGCCACGAAGTCCGTCCGCGTCACCGAGGGCGAGGCGACCCTGACCGGGCAGGCCTTCGGCGACAGCGCGTTCCTCGCCTCGACGTTCTCCCCGCAGTTCGCCGACGACGTCGAGTACGCGGTCGGCCTCTCGGCCGTCTCGGAGGCCCGCACCGACGACCTCACCGACGTGATGCTCGCCGACGCCCACAACTGCAACAACGGCCTCGACGGCGAGGACCTGGGCCACGTCGTCCCCGGGAGCAAGCGCTCGTTCGACATGATCCACGGCGCCAGCGAGGTCGGCCAGCGGCTCGCGGCCGCCTCCCGGGGGCCGTTCGAACTCGGCGTCGCCTGGGACGAGACGCCCTGGGAGCCCGAGGACGGTATCGGCCCGCTGGGCGTCCGCGTCGCCGTGTTCGAGACCGACGGCCAGCAGACCGCCTACGTCTTCGTCGACGGCAACAACATGGTCCCGGGGCTACGCGAGCGGATCGTCTCCCGGATCGACGCCGTCGACCGGCTGGAGGTGCTCACCACCGACACCCACGTCGTCAACACGATGGAGGCCGAGAACCAGGTCGGCGACGCCATCCCCGAGGCCGACCTGGTGGCGCTCATCGCCGACCTCGTCGACCGCGCGAAGGCGGACCTCGAACCGGTCGAGGCGGGCATGGAGAGCGAGACCGCCGAGGTGACCGTCTTCGGCAACGACCGAACCGAGATGCTCGCCTCGACCGCCAACGCCGCCGTCTCCATGGGTGCCCCCCTCGCCGGCGCCATCATCACCGCCGCCCTCGCCGTCTCCGCGCTCATCTTCCTCGTCGCGAACTTCTGACGGCTCGCCCGCGGGCGGTCTCACCGAAACGACCAACAGGCGACCGGCCGTCTCCCAGCGCGTGAAGCGCACGCTGACCGCCGTCGGTCCGGCGCTGCTCGTCCCCGCCGCGTGGGCGGTCGTCCTGGCCGCCGTCGTCGGGCTCGCTACTCGCGACGCGCTCTTGTCGCCCTCGCCGCGATGACCGCCCTGCTCGGCGCGTTCGTCGTCGGTACCCGTGACGAGCTGGTCGGTCCAGTGCTCGGGCTGTGGCGCTGGGTGCTCGTGCTTGGCTTCGTGATCACGCTCGTCGGCACCGCCGACCTGGCGGTCACGCCCGCCGACGACCCGACGCTCGCGGTCACGCTCTACGGCTGGGCGGTCCTCCCGGCGCTCGCGCTCGTGGCGACGGCCGAGTCGGTCGAGTCTCCTTACGGCACCGTCTACCTCACCGGGTGCGTGCTCTCGCTGGCCGGCGCCGCCACGCACGCCCTGGCCGGCTCGCCCGTCGATGCCGGCGTGGGCATCGCCGTCGTCGGCCTCGGCCAGACCGCCGCCGTCGTCGCCGCGGTCGTCCAGAACGCCGACGCCGGCAACCAGGACTGATCGGGCAGCGGCCGAGTCGGCCTCGCCCGCTTGCGCTGCGACTTCCAGGGCTCGAATCTCGACGGTGGTCACACTGACTCGCTTCGAGTCAGTGAGAACGCCGAGGAGGAGATTTGAACTACGCCGAGACGGTCGCTCGCTTCGCTCGCGCTGCGGCTCGTCTACTTCAAATCACACGCGGCGAGCACGTCGTTTCGATGCGAGAGCGATAGAACACTCTCGCGGAGATGAAACGACGAGAACGCCGAGGAGGAGATTTGAACTCCTGAGTCCTTGCGGAGACCTGCTCTCGAAGCAGGCGCCTTGGCCAGGCTAGGCTACCTCGGCTCGTCTACCAGTAGACGGAAGCCGACTTTATCGGTTACGGTTTGCGGGAGGGCGTGGGGACGAGTGTCGGGGGGCGACCGATCGGGGCGAGCGAGGCCGAGCCGCGACCGCGCGGCGCCGCTCGTCCCGGCAACCAAACACCTAAAGTGTCGGCAGACTCACCGGAATCCATGGACGTCACCGAAGCGAGCGCGGAGTGCGAGCGGGTCCTCGACGAGATCGGCTCGGCCGTCATCGCCGACCGCGAGTTCCTCGAAACCGTGTTGCTGGGCTTCGTCGGCCGGGGCCACGTCCTCATGGAGGACGTTCCCGGGACCGGCAAGACGCTCACCGCCCGCAGCATGGCGACCGCCCTCGGCCTCGATTTCTCACGGGTACAGTTCACGCCCGACCTGTTGCCCGCCGACATCACCGGCACGCACGTCTTCAACGAGCGCGAGCGCGAGTTCGAGTTCAACGAGGGACCGCTGTTCGCCAACGTCGTGCTCGCCGACGAGATCAACCGCGCGCCGCCGAAGACTCAGTCCGCCCTGCTGGAAGCGATGGAGGAAGAGCAGGTCACCGTCGACGGCGACACCTACGACCTGCCCTCGCCCTTCTTCGTCCTCGCGACGCAGAACCCCGTCGAGATGGAGGGGACCTTCGAACTCCCCGAGGCGCAGGTCGACCGCTTCCTCGTCAAGACCTCCATCGGCTACCCCGACGAGGCCGGCGAGGAGGAACTGCTCCACCGCCGCCTCGCGCGTGACGAGCAGAGCCCCTCGGTCTCGCCGGTCCTCGACCAGGACCTGGTCACGAGCCTGCGCGCCTCGCCCGAGAGCGTCCGCGTCGACGACGACCTCGTGACGTACGTCGCGGCAATCGCTCGCGCGACCCGCCAGGACCGGCGCGTCGCCGTCGGCGTCTCCCCGCGCGGGACCCAGCGACTGCTGGAAGCGACTCGCGCCCGCGCCGCGATGGTCGGCCGCGAGTACGTCACCCCCGACGACGTGAAGCGGGTCGCCCAGCCGGTGTTGGCCCACCGCGTCGTCCTCACGCCGGACGCCCGCGTCGACGAGGTCCAGAAGTCGACCGTCGTCGAGGCCGTCCTCGACGAAGTCCCCGTCCCGACCGTCTGAGAACCGTCACTCGGAGCCGCGGTCCTCGACCTGCTGTTCGTTGTCCTCCTGCATCTCCTCGTGGTCGATGTCGTCCTGATCGGACCCGCCGCGATCGGAGTAGCGCTGGCGGCCGACCGACTCGGCGGGCATCATGTTGAGCATCCCCTGCCTGAGTTCCTCGTCGGACTCGAAGGTCTGGTCGCCCGTCCCCTCGAAGAGGTCGCGGATCGAGATCGGGTCGGCGCTGGTGCGTTCGATCTCCCTGTCGCCGTATCGCTCGACGAGTTCGCCGGCCGAGACCGGATACGAGACCTCGTCGAACACCGACTCGATAGACCCGAACTCGACGCCCATCTCGTGGTCGTTCTCGTCCTCGCTCATGACAGTGCTGGGGCCGGCCGGTGCAACTTCCTTGACCTTGCATTTCCCGGGCCGAGGACGAGGGCTGAGCCGCCCGCTCGGGGCTCGTCGGCGACGGCGGAACGACAGTTCGCGGGGAGGAGCGACCGGCAGGCGTCGGGCGTCGGCGACTCGCGGTCGGTTACGGTCCGGCGCCGGAGTCGTCGGGCGTGTTCCCCAGGAGTTCCTCGGCCTGATCCCGGAGCGAGTCGGGGATCTCGCCGCTCTCGTGGAGCGTCTCCAGCGTCGCTTTACACTGCGGGTGGCCGAGCTTCGTCATCGCGAGCTCGCGGTACCGGCTCTCGACGCCGTCCGCGCGGACGATCTCTGCAAGCATGTCGCACTCGTTGGCGGTCTGGAGCCCGTCGATCGCCTGCTCCCGGGATTCCGACTCCCGGGCGTCGTCGAGCGCGATCTCGAGGTTTTCCTCGGGTGTACTCATCTATCCGGGATTCGGTAGCCAGGCGCAAAGGCGGTCGGCTTTCAGTAGCGTCCCGGCGCTCCGCCGGTTCCGCGACCAAAACTGTATTGCTGGGCCGCCGGAAATCTGGGACAACCGATGGCTCTGAGTCGACCGGATCTCACAGGCGCGTGGTGCTGGTTTCAGGAACCGAGAGTCGTGGCGACGCAGACGGCGACGTTCGTCGGCTGGACCGAGTTCGACGACCAGGGAACGGTGGGCGTCGCCCGGTTCGACCACGAGGACATGACCTTCGAGGTCAACCGCGAGGTCGGGACCACGCCCGCGCTGGCGCCCGACGACCACAACTCACCGGCGGTGTACGTCCGGCGCGACGGGCGGATCGTCGTGTACTACACGGCGCACAACAAGCCCGACGGCAACCGCTACCGCGTCTCCGAGGAGCCCGACAGCATCGACAGCTTCGGCGAGGAGCGGTCGATCCCCGACCACAACCAGTCGACGTACCCGATGCCGTTCCGGCTGGCGGACCCGGAGACCCTCTTTTACTTCTACCGGGACGGGCCCGACGACGGCAGTCCGAGCACGTTCTACTTCTACCGGTCGCGAGACGACGGCGAGACGTGGTCCGAGCGCGAGCGCCTGTTCCAGATCGAGGGCGACGACTACTCCGGGTACGTCAAGGTCGCCGCGAGCGACGAGCGGCTGGACATCTGTTACTCCCGTCACCCGCGTCCGGCCCCGCTCGGGAAGTGCGACGTGCGCCACTTCTACTACGACGGCGCCGACGACCAGTTCAGGGACAGTCACGGAAACCCGATCGAGACGCCGATCCGCGAGGAGGAGATGACGAAGCTGTTCGACGCGGAGGACCGCGGCGAGCGCGGCTGGATCTGGGACGTGATGACCGACGGCGCGGAGCCCGCAATCGTCTTCTCGTCGTTCACCGACGGCGACGAGGCCGACCAGCGCTACTACTACGCGAAGTTCGCCGACTCGTCGTGGACGGTCAGCGAAGTCGTCGAGACCGACCACGTCTACGCGACGTACACCGAGGACGGGGTGACCGAACAGGAGTACGCGCCGGGCGTCTCCCTCGGGCACCTCCAGGGCGACGACGTGCTGTACCTCTCGCGGGGGCCGAAGTCGCGGGAGGACAAGCAGAACGGGCTCGACGTCGAGCGGTGGCGCGTCGGCGACGACTACGAGACGTTCGAACGGGACCGCGTGGTCGAGCGCGGGACCGACAGCAACCAGTTCCGCCCGGTCGCGCCGCGGTCCGTCGGCACCGAGGAACGCGACTCGCCGATCCGCGCCGTGTGGATGTGCGGCCAGTCGCGAGCGCCGTACAACTACCACGACGTCGAGGAGACGCTGCAGCTGAAGGCGGAAATCGAGACGGCGAACGGCCGCGAGACGGTGCGGATGGACGAGTGGGAGTCGTTCGAGAGATAGATCACCGGTCGCGGTAGCCGGGCGTGGCAGCCGTTTTCGCGGGCGACGGTCGTCAGGGCTCCAGCGCGTAGAGCAGCAGTGCGCTCCCGACCAGCAGGAAGACGAGGACGCTCGTCGGCAGCGAGGCCGAGGCGAACAGGTAGACCGCGAGCGCGAGCGTGCCGGCCGAGAGCGTCGTGATCGTCGCGCCGCCCGCGTGGACGAGCACCGAGCGGCGGACCGGCGCGTCGCGGCCGAGGTGGTCGGCGAGGCCGACGACGTGCTGGGCGGTCGTCCACATGACGACGGTCGCGGCGGTGACGAGCAGCAGGATCGGCGGCGGGGCGCCCTGCACGCCGGCGAACAGGAGCGCGCCGAACACGAGGCCGCTGCCGAGCGTGACGCCCCGTCGGGAGGCCCGGTCGGTCGCGACGCCGACGAGCGCGAGGCCCGCGAGCGCCGCGGCGGCCGCCACGAGGTTGACCGTCAGCCCGAGCACGGCGACCACGCCGGGAGCGACGGCGATCCAGACGGAGTCACGGGCGGGGCGACGGACGACGCTCACGCCGACCACCTCCGGTGGGCGGCGTCGAGCGCGGTCTCCAGCGGCCGGTCGGTGTCCCAGTCGACGACGCGCACGCCCGAGCGGCGCAGACGAGAGATCCGCATGGCGCGCTCGACGGCGGCGAGGCGCTGGCCCGTGGTCGCGCGGGCGGTCACGTCCGGGCTGACGACGGTCACGGGGAACCCGCGGGCGTGGAGCTGGCGCACGATCGCGACCGCGCCGTCGTCGCACAGCGGCGAGCACAGCAGGAGCTGCGCGTCCGCGGGCAGTTCGCGCCTGAGGCGGCGCTCCTCGATCTCGCCGTAGAAGTCGCCGTCGGGCGGTCGGCCGTCGAAGGCCGCGTGGGTCTCCAGCAACCGGCGGGCGCGAGCGCTCTGTGCCGCGCCGCCGCGGGGTTCGAGCCAGCACCACTCGGGCGAGAGCGCGGCCAGCCCCACGGAGTCACCGGCGCCGACCAGCGACGAGATGACCACGTCCGCGGCGGCGACGGAGTGCTCGACGGCCGAGCGAGCGTCGACCCGCGGGGCGACGTAGGCCTCCTCGCGGGCGTCGATCAGGAGGACGACCGTCGCGGCGTGCTCCTCGCGGAAGAGGAGGGTCGCGAACTCGCCGGTGGCGGCGACGCGGTTCCAGTCGATGCGGCTCATCGGGTCGCCGCGCTGGTACTCGCGGACGGAGTGGAGTTCGACGCCGCTGCCGCCCGTGTCGGTCACCACGCGGCCGACCCGCTGGGCGGTGTGGGGGTGGACCGGGATCGACTCGTCGGCGGCGAGTTCGAGGTCGGCCGCGAGGACGGCGCCCGACTCCGCGGCGACGTGGCGCTCGCGTTCGAGCGCGCCGCTGAAGTCCCGGACGACGACGTGGACGGGGTCGAAGGCGTGCTCGCCGCGGACCGCCTCGACGGTGTACGAGAAGGAGACAGTCTCCTCCGGACGGAGCGCGGTCGCGAAGCGGGGCGAGCCGTCGACGACGCGGACCGCCGGCGGGACGCCGTCGACCACCCGGAGGTCGGGCGCGAGCGAGTCGCTCGTGTTGGTGACCGAGACCGTGACCGTCACCTCGTCACCGGGCGCGGGCTCGGCCGGCGCGAACTCGCGCTCGACGGACAGCGAGACCGGCGGCGGCGAGGACAGGTAGACGTAGCCGGCGGCGCCGGCGACGACCGCGGTCGCGACGACGAGCCCCGGCGGGACGTTGGCGTGGCTGGCCCAGAGGCCGACGCCGATGCAGAGCAGGCCCAGCCCGGTCAGGCCCGTCCAGCGGTCGGTGCGCCGGTCGACCTGCCGGCGCGTCGGCGCGCCCGTTCGTCGTATCTCCGGGCGGTCGCCGTCGTCCTCGTCGCTACCACTCTCGTCACCTCGACCCGCGCTCGGGTCGGCGGTCGCGCCGGCCGCCACGTCGCCCGCGGAGAGGCCGGGCGCCAGTTCGGTGAGTTCGGCGATCACGCGGTCGGCGTGGGCGGCGAGCTTCGACCCGCGGCCGACGAGCGTGCGGACCTGGTCGCTGGTGGAGGAGACCCGCGACTCGCCGGTGAGGAACTGGGCGGCGACGGCGTCGTCGGTCCAGGTCCCGTCGTCGACGCGCTCGCGGGCCTCGGCCTCGGGGATCCGCTCGGCCTGGGCGTAGATGGAGACGGCGGCCTCGCGCAGGCGCTCGACGACGGTCTGGCGGGCGGAGAGCCGGCGCCCGCCCATCCCGTGGACGGCGCCGTGAAGCAGCGAGTCGAACTCGGTGCCGGGGACCGACACCGACTCGCGGTACTCCACGTCCGCGGTCTCGGCGGTCGACACCGCGGCGAACGCGCGCCGCACCATGATGAGCGCGCCGAGCGCGAGCGACAGGCCGGCGACGAACGTCACGAGCGTCGCGTCGAACGGGAGTTCGGGGACGGCGTCGACGCCGACGACCGCCGCGATCCCGAGCACCACGATGACCAGGCCGAGCGCCGCCCGGATCGGGTGGTCGCGGATCGACGGCGCCTGCAGTTCGACGTCGCCGGCGACCGCCGCGTCGACGGCGTCCATCGCTGCGCCGGTCGCGTCGCCGCGCTGGAGTCGCTGGTCCGTCGCAGTCCCCGGGTCCGGGTCCACGTCGTCGGGACTCACGCGTCCTCACCCCCGTCGGGGGTCTCCTCGGCACCGTACTCGTCGTCGCCGGGGTCGCTGCCCGCCGCGTCCCCGGAGTCGTTGCCCGTCGCGTCTTCGGAGTCGGTGGCTACGGCGGCCCCGGCGGTCTCGCTCGCGGCCGTCGCGTCGACGCCCTCGTAGTCGGCTTCGATGGCGCGGAGCGTCTCGGCCGCTCGGCGCTCGTGGGCCTCGCTGACGGGTTCGTCGCCGTACCGGACGCGCTCGAAGAGGTCGGTCAGGTCGTCGACCCGCCCCTCGTCCATGCCGGCCGTGACGGCGGCGTCGGCGAACTCGCCGGGCGTGCTCGTCGCCGGGTCGGGGACCTGGAGGGCGGTCGTCATCTCCTCCCAGGCCGCGTAGACGGCGTTCGACGAGTCGCCCTCGTGGTCGTCGATCCGGTCGGCCGCCCGGCCCGCCGCCTCGGCGACGGCGGACGTCTCCTCCGGTTCGGGCTCGGAGGGCGGTTCGGGGTCGACCGACGCGTCGACGCTGGCGCTCGCGTAGTAGACCAGCCCGACCGCCATCGCGAGCGCGAGGCCGATGACGCCGAACGTGAACACGGGCGGCATGTCCCGGCTCTGCTCCTGGGAGGTCTCGTCGGCGCTGCCCATCTCGCCGCCGCCCTGGAGCCCGTCGGTGGTGTTCTGCGCCGCGCTCTGGATGGGCTGTAGGGCGTCCACGCCGGTCACGAAGTAGATGATTGCCAGTAGCACGACGAAGAAGCCGATACCGAGGAGCGCCCCCAGCACTCGCGAGCGGCCGAGGAGCACCACCGCCGGGAGCGCGAGGACGACGAACGCCGCGATCAGGAGTTCGACCCAGAAACCGCTCAACCCGAGCGATTCGCTACCGGTCTCGTTGGACGGCGGCGGCTGACTCTGCGGCCGGTCGCTGGACCCCGGACCCGACCCCTCGCCCGGCCCGCGCTCGACGCCGTTCGTGGCCGCGAGCGTCGAGGCCGCCAGCGCGAGCGCGACCACGCAGAGGACCACCGCCACCGCCGCCAGCGCTCTGTCTACCATGAACTGAACAGTCAGTCAGCGATAACTTAATCGTTGTTGTCGTCGGACCCGTCGATTCGCCCGTCCGCGCCGTCGCCGACCGAGGAGGATCGATCCGCGGTGGGGTCGCCGTGCCCGCCGCCGCCCGGCGTCTCGACGGTGACGGTCGTCCCGGCCTCGACCGCTCGGGTGACCTTCGACGGGACGCGCTCGCCGTCGATCCGGTTGATCCCGACCGCCCCGTCCCCGCCGCCGGCGATCCCTCGCGGCGCGTGCCGACGGCGCTCGGTGAGCAGCGAGACCGTCGCGTCCGTCTCCACGCGGATCGAACGGACCAGCCCGTCGCCGCCGCGGTGAGCGCCGTCGCCCCCGCTGTCCCCGCGAAGCGCGTAGCGCTCGACGCGGAGCGGGTAGGCCGCTTCGAGGGCTTCGACCGGCGTGTTCAGCGTGTTCGTCATCCCGACCTGCACGCCCGAGAGGCCGTCGCCGTCGGGGGTCGCGCCCGCCCCGCCGCCGACCGTCTCGTAGTAGGCGAAGTCGGCGTCGCCGACGACGACGTTGTTCATCGTCCCCTGCCCGCCCGCGGGGACGCGCTCGGGCGCCGCGTCTGCCAGCGCCGCGAAGACGACGTCGGTCACGCGCTGACTCGTCTCGACGTTCCCGCCGACGACCGCGGCCGGCGGGTCGGGATTCAGCAGCGATCCCTCGGGCGCGCTGACGCTGACGGGCTCGTAGCAGCCGTGATTCGGCGGTATCTCCGGGTCAGTAATACATCGGATCACGAAGTATACGGCACTCTTGGCGACGGTCAGGGGGGCGTTCACGTTGCCGGCGACCTGATCCGCGGTCCCCGAGAAGTCCACGTCGACCGTCGCGCCGTCGACGGTGACGGCGACTTCGATCGGGATGTCCTCGTCCGTGACGCCGTCGCCCTCCATGGCGTCGCCGGCGCGGTAGGTGCCGTCCGGGAGGTCTCGGAGTTCCGCCTCGACGCGCTCGCGGGAGTAGTCGATCACCGCTTCGAACGCTTCGAGTAGGCTGTCGCCGTGGTCCGCGAGGAGGTCCGCGATCCGTTCCTCGGCGCGCTCGTTCGCCGCGATCTGCGCGCGGAGGTCCGCCCGCCGCTCGTCCGGATTCCGGACGTTCGCCAGGAGCAGCGCCTCGACCTCGTCGTCGATCTCGCCGTCGGCGACGAGTTTCGTCGGTGGGATGCGGAGCCCTTCCTGGTGGACGTCGCGGGCGCCCGCGGGCATGCTCCCCGGCGCCATCCCGCCCACGTCGGCGTGGTGAGCGCGCGAGACCGCGTAGCCGACGACGGCGTCTTCGGCGGAATCGGGATCGTCGATCTCACCGTCGGTGTCGGCCGCATCTGTCTCGGTTCCCGGCGCGATCGGCGAGACGAGTGTGATATCTGGCAGGTGCGTCCCGCCGGCGAACGGGTCGTTGAGGACGAACACGTCGCCGGGTTCGGGGTCGCGGTCGAGGACCGCGTCGACCGCCTCGGGCATCGCCCCCAGGTGGACCGGGATGTGTTCAGCCTGGGCGACCATGCGTCCCTCGGCGTCGAACAGCGCCGTCGAGCAGTCGCGCCGCTCCGTGATGTTCGGAGAGTACGCGCCGCGGACGAGCACCTGCCCCATCTCCTCGGCGACGCTCTCCAGTTGGTTTCTGAGAATCTCCAGTTCGACCGGATCGAGATCGTGGTTCTGGGTGCTCATGTGTTCATTCCTCCGTGAGTCGTGGCGCTGGACCGATTGCCGTGGTGAGCAGCGACAGCGACGCCGACGAGCGTTGAAAGCCCCCGACTGCTGCGGTCCCGGGGTTCGCTGCGCTCCTCGGTCAGTCGCGTCGCTCCTTCCCTGCGGTGCTTGCTTCGCCCGGGTTCCCGCAGCAGTCGGCCCCTTTCAGTCCCGCCCCGCGAACGGCACCGCCAGCAGCCACACGCCTCCCCAACCGACTGCGTTGCTCGCTGCGCTGCGCTACTCATCCCTCGCACGACTACGTCGCGCGCATGAAAGCGCGCTCCAGCGCGCGCCGGCCAGTTAGTCCGCCCGTTCACACTCATTCCTCGCTCGCCTCCAGCACGAGCGTCCCGTCGGCGTCCGCGCGGGCCGACCAGTCCGGGGGGAGGACGACGGTGCTCTCGCCGCCGGCGAAGACGGCCGGGCCGTCCACGTTCACGTCGACGGGTACCCGGGCGCGGTCGTACACCGGCGCGCGGTAGAACCCCGACGGGAAGAACACGTCGCGCTTGCCCAGCAGCGGGTCGCCCTGGGGGTCGTAGGCGATTTCGGGTGGGTCACCCGGTACGGTCGCGGTCACGCGGCAGGTGATCAGGTCGACCGGTTCGTCCATGCGGTAGCCCCGGGCGCGCTCGTGTTCGGCGTGGAACCGCTCGCGCGCGATCTCGGGGTCGAACGGGTCGGGCGCGTCGACGGGGAGTTCGAAGCTCTGGCCCTCGTAGCGACACTCGACCCGGCGCTCGATGGTCGCCGCGTCGGGGTCGCTCGCGTCCGCGAGCACCTCCGCGGCCAACTCGTCGAACACTGCCTCGACGGCCGCGGTGTCGAGGTCGGCGAGCGGACCGCGGTGCGTGCGGGTCGCGTCGTGGCGCTCGTCGGCGGCGAGCAGGCCCAGCGCCGAGAGGACGCCGTTGCCGGGCGGGACGACCACCGTCTCGATCCCCAGTTCGTCCGCGAGCGCCGCCGCGTGCATCGGTCCCGCACCGCCGAACGCCGCGAGCGCGAAGGCGCGCGGGTCGTGACCCCGCTCGACGGTCACCCCGCGGATGGCCCGGGCCATCGTCGCGTTCGCCACGCGGTAGACGCCCTGTGCGGCGTCGATGACGGTGTCGAGTCCCGCCTCGTCGGCGAGGTCCTCCATGACGGCCTCGGCCCTGTCGGGATCGATCTGCAGGTCCTCGCCGAGGGTCGTGTCCGGGCCGAGATACCCCAGCACGGCCGCCGCGTCGGTGACGGTCGGCGCCTCGCCGCCCTTCCCGTAGCAGGCGGGACCGGGGTCGGCACCGGCGGATTTCGGCCCGACGCGGAGCGCGCCGCCCTCGTCGACCCAGGCGATTGAACCGCCGCCCGCGCCGACCGTGTGCACGTCGACCATCGGGACGCCGACGGGATGGCCGCCGACCGCCCCGTCGGTCGTTCGCTCGACGCTCCCCTCGCGGACGAGGCTCACGTCCGAGGAGGTCCCGCCCATGTCGAAGGTGACGAGGCCGTCGCGGTCGGCGCGCTCGAACCGGGCCGCGCCGACGACGCCCGCGGCCGGCCCCGACAGGAGCGTCGTGACCGCCCGCTCGCGGACCGTCGGCGCGTCCGCAATGCCGCCGTTCGACTGCATCACTCGCGGCGCGGGCACGTCCCGCTCCTCCGCCCGCTCGGCCAACCTGGCGAGGTACTCGTCGACGACGGGCGTCACGTACGCGTCCGCGGCTGTCGTCGCCGTCCGCTCGTACTCGCGGAACTCGGCGAGCACCTCGTGGCTCGCCGAGACCGGGACGTCGAGTTCCTCGCGGAGCAGTTCGGCGACCCGGCGTTCGTTCTCGGGGTGGGCGTAGGCGTGCAACAGCGAGACCGCGACGCTCTCGCAGTCGCCGTCCAACCGCCCGGCGAGTTCGCGGACCGAATCGGGGTCGACGGGCGTCTCGATCCCCTCGGTCGTCGCCCGCTCGGCGAGTTCGAAGCGTCGCTCGCGCGGGACCAGCGGCTCGGGTTTCGTCGCCGAGAGGTCGTAGAGGGAGGGGCGGTCCTGGCGGCCGATTTCGAGCGCGTCCCCGAACCCCTCGGTCGTGACGAGCGCCGTCAGCGCGCCCTCGCCTTCGAGGACGGCGTTGACCGCGGCCGTCGTCGCGTGGCGGAACCCCTCGATCGCCGACGGGTCGACGCCGGCCGCCTCGCAGGCGACGTCGATCCCGCGGACGACCCCTCGGCTCTGGTCCTCGGTGGAGGGGACCTTCGCCGTCGTGAGGTCGCCGTCGACCAGCAGCGCGACGTCGGTGAACGTCCCGCCGACGTCGACGCCGAGCAGCGCCCCCCGGGCAGCCGCGTCGTTCGCGTTCATAATCGACAGTGGGCGGGCGCGCCGATAAGCGTGGCCCGTCGCCGCCGCGGCGTGGACGCGCGTCCACCGCGCGCCCTCACAGGCCGAGGAACCGCTCGGCGTTCTCCCAGAGCAGTTTCCGCTGGACCTCCGCGGGGAACTCGCAGTGGGCTTCGAACTGGTCGAGCCACTCTCCCGGGCGAATCATCGGGTAGTCGGTCCCGAACATCACTTTGTCCCGCAGCACCGTCTTCGCGTAGTGCAGGACCTGGTCGTCGATGTACTTCGGCAGCCACCCCGACAGGTCCATGTACACGTTCCCCTTCTGCTGGCAGATCGCCAGTTGCTCCTTCTCCCACGGGAACGCCGGATGCGCGATGAGAATGTCCAGGTCCGGGTGGTCCGCGGCCACGTCGTCGATCAGCATCGGATCCCCGTACTTGATACGCAGTCCCCGTCCGCCCGGCGCTCCGGCGCCCAGGGTCGAGTTGCCGCCGTGGAAGACGACCGGCACGCCCAGGTCCTCGATGGTCGCCCACAGCTCCTCGTGGGCGGGGTCGCTCGGGTCGAACCCCTGGGCGATCTGCTGGAACTTGAACCCCGAGAGGCCCAGATCCTCGACGCAGCGGCGCGCTTGTGCGGCGCAGTCGTCCTTGTGCGGATCGACGCTCCCGAAGCCGACGAAGAACTCGGGGTACTCGTCGCACACCTCCGCGACGTGCTCGTTCGGGACCGGCGGGTTCCCGGTGTTCGTCTCCGCGTCCCACCCCAGCAGGACGGCCCGTCCGACCCCCGCCTCGCGGTACTCGCCGACCATCTCCTCGTAGCTCCAGGTCTCCAGGTCGGTCCCGAACTTCGCCGCCGCGTCGCGCATCAACTGGCCGCCCGCGTCTTCGAGGAAGACCGACGTCGGCTGGTGTGCGTGCGTGTCCACCGCGCGGGGCTCCCCGTCGAGGACGTCGATAGGCATGCGAGAACATGGCACGCCAGCGGGAAAGTTCGGTCGGCCGAGCGAAGACGTCGCGGCCGGACTAAGTGGGACCGCCGTGGCGTCGTGGGGTGGTCCTATCGAGGCAGTCCGTATCGGTGGCAGTATCAGGGCCGTCCCTTTCGGCGTTTGGGGCCCGCTAGTGACGAGTGAGCTACTCCGACCACGAGGTCGAGGTGTCGACGAGCAGTCCGATCCCGACCGGCGTCGTCCACTCGTCGGCGAACCGCTGGCTGTTGCTGGACGGGAACCGCTGGATAGTCGCCGGAGCGCTCTCCGCAGGGGTGTTCGCGACGTTCGTCCTCCTCGGCTGGGTCGACATCATCGGAGTCGGTGCGGAGGACCCGGTGACGCTGCTGTTGAGCGTCCTCATCGCCGGGAACCTCACGCTCGTCCCGGTCACCATCACGATCAACCAGCTCGTCCTCTCGCGGGAGTTCGGGAAGCCACACGAGCACCGAACCCGCGACCAGGGCGTACGAGAACTCCGGAGGGACCTCAAGTCGGTCGCCGACGTCGCGCTCATTCCGCCCGAGCCCGCGGCGTTCCTGCGAACGCTGATCGAGACGCTCGAGGAGTGCGCCGAGGCGGTCGACGAGGCCGCCGCGGCGACCGGAGACGAGGACTTGCAACACCGCGCCGCTCGCCTGCGGGCGGAGATCGACGAGGGCACCGACCGAGTGGCACGCGCGCTCGACAGTTCCGACTTCGGGTCTTACTGGCTGCTGTCGGCGATGCTCGAGGTGAACAGCGCGTGGCTGATCGAGACGACGCAGTACCTGGAGCACGACTGCGGCGAGGCGGTCCCCGACGAGCCGTTCGACAGATTACAGGAGACGCTGCGGCTGTTCAACATCACGCGACAGTACACGAAGACCCTCTACGCGCAGAAGGAGATCGCGACGCTCTCCCGGCTGCTGCTCTACGCGGGCTTCTTCGCGGTCCTCGTCTCGTCGCTGGGCATGCTGGTGTACGCCACGCCGCTGATGGACGGCGCGCCGTCGATGGACCTGCTGGCGACGTTCAGCCTGATCGGCGCCGTCGCCTTCACGCCGCTGTCGTTCCTCGTCTCCTACATGCTCCGCCTCTCGACGCTGATGAGCTACCCGCCGCTGCGAAACTCGTTCATCACCGACGGGTGAACGCCGACAGCCAGCGCCGGTATCCGGGAGTTCCACCGGTCGTCAGATACCGGCCGCCTTTGCCAAGGTATATCAGCGGACAACCACTCTAGATACATACACGTGTATTCTCTTACAGTTGGTGGGCAGCGAGCCGCTCTCGTGGTCGCGCAGGTCGAAGACAGTGTCGGTGGACGGTGAACCCGAGTCGGGTCGACTCGATCGTCGACCTCGTCTACGGATTGCTGATCGCGCTCTCGGTGGGGCTGATCGTGGTCGTCGACAGCGTCGTCGGGCTGGCGTTCGGGTTCGGCGTCCTGCTCTCGTATCTCATCCACGTCGTCTGGAAGATGGCCCGGTTCGACCCCGACTGGATGACCACCGCGGTCAAGGAGACGGTCGAGGAGACAGTCGACGAGACGGTCGAGCAGAAAGTCGGCGAGACGGTCGAGGAGACCGTCGGCGAGACCGTCGAGGAAACGGTCGAAGAAACGGTCGGCGAAACCGTCGACGAGACGGTCAGCGAGACCGTCGAAGCCACCGTCCAGGAATCGGTCGGTGACGCGGTCGAGGAGAAAGTCGAGGAGACCGTCGGCGAAACCGTCGAAGAGACCGTGGAGGAAACCGTCGGCGAGACGGTGGAAGAGACGGTCGAAGAGAAAGTCACCGACACGGTCGAGGAGACCGTCGAAGAGACCGTCGGCGAAACCGTCGAAGAGACCGTCGAAGAGAAAGTCACCGATACGGTCGAAGAAACGGTCGGCGAAACCGTCGAGGAAACGGTCGAAGAGACCGTGGAGGAGACGGTCGAGGAGACGCTGGAAAAACAGTTAGAGACCGCGGAGGACGACGCCGAGAGCCCCAAAGCGACGGACGGGGACGACTGATGGTCGAACTCCTGCTGGTCGTCGGCATCCTCGTCGCGATGTTCGTCGCCTACAACATCGGCGGGTCGACGACGGGTCCGGCGTTCGGGCCGGCCGTCGGCGCCGACGCCATCTCGAAGACGCTTGCCGCGGCGCTGATGGGGGTGTTCTTCTTCCTCGGCGCTTGGACCATCGGACGCAACGTCGTGACGAAGCTCGGGTCGGAGCTGGTGGTCGACAGCGGCGTGTTCACGCTCGAATCGTCCATCGTCGTCCTCTTTTTCATCGGCGTCGCGCTCCTGCTCGGGAACGTCTTCGGCGTCCCGGCCTCGACCTCGATGACCGCCGTCGGCGCCATCGCGGGCCTCGGCCTCGCCGGCGGCGTGCTGGACCTGGCCGTCATGGGCGAGATCGTCACCTGGTGGGTCGTCTCGCCGATCATCGGCTTCTGGGTGTCGCTGATCGTCGGCCGGTACTTCTACGCGCGGCTCAACCGCCTGGTCGCCATGGAGCGCAGTACCGGCCCGCTGTTAGACGTCGACCGCTCGGGCCTGTTGCCGATCCCGAGCGTCCACCGGACGACCAATCGCAGGGAGCTCGCCGGAACGGTCACCGTCGTCGCGATCGGCTGTCTGATGGCCTTCAGCTCCGGGACCTCGAACATCGCCAACGCCGTCGCGCCGCTGGTCGGCAGCGACGAACTGAAGATGAACCCGGCCATCATCCTCGGCGGCATCGCCGTCACCATCGGCGCGTTCACCATCGCCCGGCGGACGCTGGAGACGATGGGTAGCGACATCACGGAACTGCCGCTGACGGCCGCGATCGTCGTCGCCACGGTCAGTTCCACACTGGTCGTCTTCCTCTCCGCGCTCGGGATCCCCGCGAGCTTCGTCATCATCGCGACGATGAGCATCGTCGGCCTCGGCTGGGGTCGAGCGACGCGGCCGCTGACCGCGTCCGAGGCGGTCTCCAGCGAGGACGCCCCGCCGATCGGCGTGGACGCGCTGGCCGCCGACGAAGCGGGCGAGGAGTTGCCCCCCATCGGCGAGGAAGACCCCGAGGACATCCCCGCCGCGGGCGACCTGTTCAATCCCGCGACCACTGCACGGGTCGTCCTGATGCAGAACGTCGTCCCGGCGATCGCCACGATCGGCGCCTACCTCACCTTCCGGTTCGTCCCCATCCCCGGCGTGTGAGCCCGCCGGGTCGCGGGCTAAACGCCCTCGCCGGATTCGAGGCGTCCGCGGAGGACCGAGGCGAGACCGTCCCCGTAGTCGGTCCCCGGAGCGCGACGACCACTGCGCCGACGGCGTCGGAGATCACGTCGGTCGCGATGTCGTCGGTGCCATCCGGCCAGCGGGGCGGCCGATCCGTCCGGCGCGGGTACTCGAACCGCCTGCCGTCCCACAGGAACGCGACGCCGACGGCGACCAGCCGCGGCGGCGGACCGCTCAGCGACGCCGGAATGGGAGCCGCGGGACCGCGCGGGCCCACGGAGGGCGGTTCCGCCAGACCTGCAGGTCGGGCACGGCGGGCAGTTCGGCGAGGAGCGTCGAGCAGTCCTGGAGGAAGGGGCCGGGGTCGTCGAGCGAGAGGTAGTCGAACCGCGGGTGCCGATAGGTCGAGACGGCGATGTCGCGCAGCGTCTCGGCGGACCCCGGTCGCTCGACGTGCGGGGAGTCGAACCGGAACAGGCTCAGCGCGTGCAGGAGCTCGCCTTTCAGCCAGTGACAGCCGACCCCGACGTCGTAGGAGGGGTCGATCTCGTCGGCGCGGTCGGTCGCCTGCTGCCAGTAGTACCGCGGGAAGTCGGCCCCCATCGCGACAGTCGAGGACAGCGACTGCCACATGCGCGGGTTGATCTCCGCGAGGACGAACTCGCCGGTGTCCTCGTCCCTGAGATACTCCAGGCACGCCAGGCCGTGCCACTCGAGGTGGTCGAGCAGGTCCGTCGCGACCGCTTCGAGTTCCGGGATCGAGACCGACTCGCGGTAGGCGCCGCCCGAGCCGGTGTAGCGAGTGCCCCGCACCTGCCGGTGCTGGAACACGGCCAGCGGGTCGCCCGAGTCGTACAGCGCGGCGACCATGAACTCGTCGTCCGCCGACACGAACTCCTGGACGATCGGCTCTACCCGATGACGGTCCCGGAGCGAGTCGGGGGCCATCACCGATCCGGGTTCGAGGTGCTCGATCAGGTCCGAGGTCTCGCACTCACCGGGAGCCAGCGAGTCGTCGTAGGTGGCCGTGAGCAGGTTGTACCGGGACTTGGCGAGCAGGTCCCGCGACCAGTCCTCGACGTCGTCCGGTCGCTGGGTCTCCGGCACGGGGACCCCCGCCGCCTCGGCCGCCTCGGCCAGCAACAGCCTGTCGTGGACCCGTTCTAGCGAGTCCATGTCCGGCACCGGTAGCGAGACGTCCGGTTCGAACGACGACCGGTACCGCGAGAGGACGTACGCGTCGACCTCCCGGACGGGGACGATAGTCCGGACGTCGTCCCGGGCGGCCACGTCGAGGAGGTCGTCCCTGTACGCGAGGAGGTCCTCGTGCGGGTCGGCCGTCGAGACCACTTCGTCGCAGTACTTCGAGGCGAACGCCTGGGAGGTGTCCATCTCCGAGACGACGACCGTCTTGATACCGAGCCTCCCGAGCGAGCGGAGCGTGGCGACGGTACTCGGGACGGTCGTCGCCGGTACCACGACGGCGGGCTTGCCCGACCTGCGACCTGCTGTCATAGGTGGATCCACCCTCGGACGAACCGTAGTAACCGGGCCACAAACGAACGGTAACAGACCGCTGCGATTTCGGCGGTCCCGCGGTGACGGAACCGCAGTCGGAGCGTACCGCGTCGCCGGGTTCGTTTGCCCCTCCGTTCCGTCACCGAGTTCCCCCGCTCGGCGCGTCGGAGAATCGAACACAGACCTTACCGCTGGGTGAGTCGTCGCTGCCTCGCGATGCCCGCGCGCGAGCGGCGACCGCCCGTTCCGCCCGTTCGCCGCCGACGGGTCCGATTTCGCGCGGTAAGCCGTCTGTGTCTCCCGGTCGATAGCCGAGCGGCCGGTTCGGATCTGCACCTCACCGGTTCAGCGCGACGACGAGCAGCGCCGCGGCGACGAGGAGGACGAACAGCGTCGTGACGGGCTGGCGTGTCGGCCCGACCTCGAAGAGCACGAGCCCGAGTCCCGCCGAGACGAGCCCGACCAGCGCGCCGGTAGCGGCGTGGAGCGTCTCGGCGCGGGCGGTGTCGGCCTCCGCGCCGAGTTGTCGGCCGATCGAGACGGCGTTCCCGGCGGCGTCCCAGGCGACCACCGACGCCGCCGTCCCGACGAGGACGGCCGGCGCGGGCGCGTCGCCGAGCGCGGCGAGGACGACGCCGACGAACGCCACCAGCCCGCCGACGTCGACGGCGCGGTGGGTCGCCCGGCGCACTCCCGCGAGCAGGACCACTGTGCCCAGCGCCGTCACGACCGCGCCGGTCACGCCGCCGGCCAGCCCCGCCGCTGCCGCCGTGGCGCCCGCCACGCCGGAGACGAGCAGCGAGTGGTTCCCCGGTCGACGGGTGATCTCGGTGCCGCTCACGCCGACCACCGCCTGCGAGCGCGTTCGAGCGCCTCGGCCAGTCGCTCGTCGGCGTCCCAGTCGACGACGCGGACGCCGCTCCCGCGCAGGTCGTTCAGCCGGTTCGACCGCTCGATCGCCGCGAGCGTCCGCCCGGGCGTGTCCCGCAGCGTCGGGTCCGGGCTGACGACGGTCACCGGGTGCCCCCGCACCTGCAGCGAGCGGGCGATGCGCGCGCTCGTCCCGTCGGGCATCGGCGAGACGAACACCACCTGCGCGTCGTCGTCGAGGCGCTGGTGCAGCCGACGCAGCTGCCACCGGACGTACACCCGATCCTCGGGCGGCGTCGGCGACAGCGCCGGATGCGTCGAGAGCAACTCGCGGGCGCGGGCCTGGTGGGTCGTCCCCGCGCCGGGCGCCAGCCAGACGGTGTCGCTCGCGAACGCCGCCAGGCCGACGCGGTCGCCCGTGTCCAGCAGCGAGTTGAAGATCCGGCGGGTCGCGTCGATGCCGCGGTCGACGGCGTGCAGTCCGTCGTCGCCGGCCTGGAGGTACGCCGACCGCCGCAGGTCGAGGACGACCACGACCGTCGCCATGCGCTCCTCGCGGAACTCCATCGTGGCGAGGGTCCCGTCGCGAGCGTAGGTGTTCCAGTCGATGCGGCTCAGCGAGTCGCCGTGTTCGTACTCCCGCAGGGCGGCGAACTCGACGCCCTCCCCGGAACTGTCCGTCGAGACGCGGCCGGTGTACGGCGACGTGAGTCCCCGCAGCGGGACCGCCTCCGTCGCGTCGACCGGCGCCATGCACGTGACCGACGCCCGCTCGGTTTCGAGGTCGAGTTCTCGCTCGCGGCTCCCGCTGGCGTTGCGCGCGAGAACGGTCAGCCCGTCGAAGCGATAGGCGCCGCGGCGCGCGAGCACCGCGTACGAAAAGGTCACCCGCGCGCCCGGCCGGAGGGCGGTCGCCGCCCGCGCCGGCCCGTCGGTGACCGCCAGCGCCTCGGGCACCTGCTCGACGACCCGCAGGTCCGGCAGGACCGCGTCGCCGACGTTCTCGACGACGACCGTCACCTCCACGCTGTCGCCCGGCTCCGGCCGCTCCGTCGAGAGCCGGCGCTCGACGGCCAACTCCGGTTCCGGCGCCTCGGTCGCGCTCGCGTAGGCGAGGTAGCCGACGCCCACGACAGCCGCGAGCAGGAGCGGGCGCGAGCGGAGCGCGACGCCCAGCCCCGCCGACAGAAACGACAGCGCCGCGAACCCGACCCAGTGGTTCGTCGACCGCAGCGTCGACGACCGGACCGTCGCCGCGGTCGGGCCCGCCGCGGCGGCTGCCGGTCGCGCGTCGGCCGCCGCCGAGTCCTCGTCGTCGGTTCGATCTGCGTCCCGACTATCGCCGGCCGTCGAGCGGTCCGCCTCGGTGACGCCGTCCGCCGCTCCTCGGTCGCGAGAGCTCCCCTCGTCGACCGGGACCGACGGGTCGACGGCCGTCCCGCCGTCCGGCCGCTCTGGCTCGTCGTGCATCCGCTCTGATCCACCGTCCGCCCGCCCGGGATCGCCGTCAGTCATCCTCGTCCCCCAGCAGTCGCTCGATCTCGGCGATGGCGCGGATCCCGCGGCGCTTGAACGGCGACTCCCGGTGGAGCAGCTCGCGCACCCGGTCGGTCGCGCTCGCCTCCGGGGCTCGGCCGGTGAAAAACGCCGCCGCGAACGGGTCGTCGGTCCACGTCCCCTCGGCGAGCGCCTGCTCGGCCTCGTCGGCCGAACAGCGCTCGCGGCGCTGGAGCGTCGCCACCGCGATCTCGCCCACCTCCTTGCGCAACCGGTGGCGCTCGGCCTCGCTGAACCGCGTCAGCGCCAGCCGGTTCAGTCGCCGGTCGAGGTCGTCGCCCGGCGTCGGCAGGTCGACCGCGAGTTCGGCGTCCGGCGTCTCCGCGTACTCCGGTTCGGTGGCCCGGCGTCGCTGGATCTGGCCGGCCGCGCCCAGCACGAGCACCGCACCGACCGCGACGACGATGCCGTCGCCGGCGGGCAGCGGCGTCGTGATCTGCGGGACGGCGATGGCGACCAGCCCGACGACGCCGAGGATCGCTCCCAACGTCGCAGTGATACGGCCGCTCACAGCTGGCTCGCCCCCTCGCCGTCGTCGGCGTAGGTCGATTCGATCCGCCGCAGCGTCTCGACGGCCGCCTCCTCGCGGTCGGCCGTCGGCTCCTCGCCGCCGTACCGGACGTCCTCGAACAGTTCGGTGAGCCGCGCCACGTCGTCGGGGTCCATCCCGGCCGCGGTCGCCGCCGTCGCGAACTCCGCCGGCGTGCTCGACGCCGGCCGGTCGACCGCGAGGTGGTCGGTCATCGCCGCCCACGCGCGATAGACCTCGTTCTCGAACTCGTCGCTCCCCTCGATGCGGTCGGCCGCCCGGCCAGCGGCCGCCCCGATGGCCCCGACGTCGGTCGCCGGTTCGGGCTCGGGCTCCTCGTCCTCCTCGTCGCCCGTCACCCGCTCGTCGCGCTGGTCGTGGTTGCCGGTCAGCACCAGCGCGGCGACGGCGACGAGCGTCCCGACGACGAGCAGGAGCAGGAGCTTCGTCGTGAGGGTGGGGGGCGCCACCGTCGTCTGTCCGCCCATCAGGCCGCCGCCCTCCGTGGAGGGGCGTCCCGGGTCGGAGAGTCCCAGGAATCCCCGCTGGGCCGTCTGACAGGAGGTGAGCAGCAGGTAGAGGAAGAATCCGGGGTAGCCCACGATGAACACGCCAGCGAGGCCCGACGCCGCGTCGTCGAGCCAGCGCCCGACCGCGAAGACGCCGACGAGCCCGAACACGAGCAGCGCCTGCACCAGCGGCTGCGTGAGCCACTGCACGCAGAACTGGAACGGCGTGCCCGGGTCGGTGTCGAGGCTCAGGGGGGAGTCGCGCCCCTCCTCGCTGTCGCCGGAGGGCTCGTCGGTCGGCGTCCGCTGGCCGCCCAGGTCCTCGTCCGCCCCGGCGTGCCCCATCCCGACGTCCGGGTTCGGGTTCGTCGTCGAGTCCAGCGTCGCCGCCGCGAAGGCGATCACCGCGACGCAGAGGAGGGCGAGCGCGACCGTCCGCGGACTCACGCGTGACGGATCCACACCCGTATTTAGGAAGTCCGAGCCTTATGGCTACCGCCCGGACCCCGTCGAATGTCGCTCGCTCGACGGTGCACTCCGGCTCAGCGGTTCGTCGACGGCTTGGGCGGCTGGTGGCGCTTGTGCCGAGTCGCCGCGCACCAGTCCGCGAGGCGGACGACGACCGAGCGGTCGATCCCGAGCCGGTCGGCGGTCTCCGTCGCGCCCCGGCCCTCGTCGACGGACAGCCCGAGCGCCCGGTCGATCGTCTCGGCGCCGACGTCGAGCGTCGCGGCCGGCGCGGGATCGTGCGGCGCGCTCCGCGGCGCCCCGTCGAGCATCTCGACCGGGAGGTCCATCGCCTCGGCGAGCGCGCGGACCTCCGTCCGGTAGAGGTCTCCGAACAGGAAGCAATCAACGCCCGTCTCGCCGTACTTCGTCGCCGCGCCGAGCAGGCGGTCGGTCCGGTCGACCGGGCCGACGACGAGCGCGTCGCGCCGGTTGGCGAAGTAGTATGCCGTCGCCGTCCGGAACCGCTCGACCGCGTTGTCCGTGGCGACGAGGTCGTCGGCGGGACCGCCGGCCTCGCCGACGACTTCCTGGAAGGCCGCGAGAACCGGCTGCAACTGGAGTCGGCGATGCTCGATCCCGAGCATCTCCGCGACCGCCTCGGCGGTGCTCGCCGTCGCCTCGTCGGTCAGCCCCGCGGGCGTGATCAGTCCGAGGACGTTCTCCTCGCCGACCGCGTCGACTGCCAGCGCGGCTGCCGTCGCCGCGTCGACGCCGCCGTCCAGCGGGACGACCAGCCCGTCCGCGTCGGCGTTGTCGACGATGTCGACGAGGAACTCGGGCAGGAGCTCCTGCAGCCGCCGGAGCGCGACACGCGTCGTCGCGAGTCCGTACTCGTCCCGCGGGAGGTCGAGTATCCGCGGGTGTCGGGCCGCGTCACTCACGGGGTATCGCCCCCTGCCGGTCCGTATCGTTCGCGTGGCGTCGTTCGTTCACACGTCTACCGCGCGAGCGACCCCTGAAAGAGGTTGTCTGCATACCTACTAGGGGCGTTCGGCAGGCCTGATACACCTAATATTCACACCGACGGGTCGGGGACGCCGTTACTCGATCTTGTCGGTGACGCGGATGTCGACGCCGCCGTCGCTCCAGACGCTGACGGTCACGTTTTCGAGGCGGATCTGGACCGAGACGTCGACGTCCGCGTCGGTCCTGAACAGGTCGTCGAGGGCATCGGGGTCGATGTGATCGTAGAGCTGCACGTCCGTCGAGGACAGCGACGCGTCGTCGTGGGCCGCGATCGCCTCGCGGACGGCCTCGCTGAGGGGAACGTTCTCCGCCTCGGGGTAGTACCGCCGACGCTCGGGATCCGTGGCCATTCGGGTCTTCACCACCGTCCCTTCGGTCACGGCCAGCAACCCTGTTGTGCATGAACGTGAAGGCCGGCTCGACTCCGCTCAGAGCGTCGTGTAACGCTCCTCGTTCCACGGATTCGCGGTGTTGGAGTAGCCGCGCTTCTCCCAGTAACCCCGCTCGGCCTCGGTGAGGAAGGTGACGCCGTCGACCCACTTCGCGCCCTTGTAGGCGTACTTGTGGGGCGTGACCACCCGGAGCGGCCCGCCGTGGTCCGAGGGGAGCGGGTCGCCGTCGAAGTCGAGGACGAACAGCACCTCCCGGCGCATGCACTCCTCCAGCGGCAGGTTGGTCGAGTAGCCGTCCATCGCGCCGAACATGACGTGGACGGCGTCGTCCTCCACGCCCGCGCGCTCGGCGATCTCGGGGAAGGTGACGCCGCGGAACTCGTTGTCGAAGCGGCTCCAGCCGGTGACGCAGTGGAAGTCCTGCCGTTGAGTCTCGGTCGGTAGCTCCTGGAACTCGTCCCACGAGAACGTCAACTCCTCCTCGACGGCGCCGCGGACGGTGAACTCCCAGTCGTCGCGGTCGAAGTCGGGGGTGTCCTTCAGCGAGAGGACGGGGAACCGCTCGGTCTTCCGCTGGCCCGGCGGCAGGCGCTCGCCGTCGAACTCCTCGTGTACGTCGGTGACGTCTCGGACGCCCATGACCGACGTTCGGGCGGGACGGTCCTAAATGGACGGTTGCGCCGGGAGCGGCGACGGCGGTGGGCCCCTGCAGCGGCCGGGCGCCGATTTATCTCCGTGGCGCCGGTAGGTCCGGCGGTCACGATGCCGGTCATTCGACTCGAAGCCGACTCCCCGGAGCGGACGCAGATCGGCGAGGGACTGGTCCGGTTCGCGGTTCAGGCCGGCCGCCTCGAAACCGGCCGGAAAGAGGGCCGGTACTTCCTCAAGCACGCCGACGGCTGCGGCGTCGACGGCCGACGGATCCGCCCGGGCGACCCCTTCGCCTTCGACACCGAGCGCGGCGAGATCCTCTGTCTCGAACACGCAGAGGAACGCGCGGAGGGCGCAGCCGCCGAGAGCGAGTGAGCGAAGGGCTGCACCGTCGGGCCACTCCGGTACCCCAGCCCCGGCGGGCTCACTCCGGCGTCCCGCCCACGGCGGCGAGCACGTCCAGCGCCGCCTCGACCTCGTCCGGACCCTCGACGAACACGAGCGTCCGCGGCGGTCGGACCGCCTTCGGGCGGACGCGCAGTCCCGCGCGCGCCGCGGCGCTGGCCGCCCGGTCCGGTTCGCCGGCGAACTCGACGTGGATCCGGTCGGGGTGGACGAACGCCTCAGCGAGTCGCGTCTCCCCGCGGCCGATCGCGTACGCGAACGCGCCGTCCGCGGTCGGCTCGACCGCCGACGCCTCGTCGACGACCGCGAGGTCGTCGGTTTCGCGCTCGCCCGCCTCGACCGCGGCGGCGAGGCGCAGCGCGAGCGCCCTGCCGTCGCGGTCGTCGCCGTCGTCGCTCATGGTCGAACGTGCGTCCGCGAGCGGGAAAACTCGCCCGCTGTCGGCGTCCTCCCGGAAGCACGTGACGCGAGGGCCACGCCTATATCGGCGGTCGCCGATTGCGGCGGTATGTCACGTGACAACGTCGCGCTGCACAACGTCGCGGAGCCCCTCCCTGCGGACGACGGCGTCCGACTGGAGCGACTGCCGCCCGGAGTCACGGAACCGTTCAACGACCGTTCGCAGGAAGAGTACAGGCGCCCCGACGGCGTCGAGATCCGCTTCGTCGGCGAGTCCGCGGAGATCACGCTGTCCTGCCCCGAGGGGTCCTGTGAGGCGACGCCGTTCTGGGGCCCCTTCCAGGAACAGCCCGGGGAACACGTCACTCTGGACGCGGAGCCGACGACCGTCGAGCTGTCGCTGCCGGAGCGGGTCGCCGCCGTCGACCGGGACCGCCTCGACGACCGCTACTTCGACCCGACGGTCGGCCGCCTCGTGCTGTTCGGCAACCCGGTCGTCCTCCACGACGTCTCGGGCGACGTCCGACCGCCGGAACCGGCCGAGCGCCCCGACCAGACGCTACTGACCTACGGCACGTCGATAACGCAGGGCGCCTGCGCGAGTCGGTACCCGATGACCTACGGGCACCAGACCGCGCGGCTGCTCGGCGACGACCACGTGAACCTCGGCTCCGGCGGGTCCGCCTTCTGCGAGAACGCCCTCGCGGACTACGTCGCCGGGCGAGACGACTGGGACCGGGCCGTCCTCGCCGTCTCGGTCAACATGATCGCCGCCGGCTTCGACGCCGACGAGTTCGGCGAGCGCGTCCGCTACCTGGTCGACACCGTCGCGGGCGCCCACTCCGACAAACCCGTCGCCGCGGTGACGCTGTACCCGTTTTTCGCCGACCTGTGTCCCGATATCAGCGACGGGGACGAGTGGCCCGCCACGCCGAGCGAGTACCGCCAGGAGCTGCGCGACGCCGTCGCGGCCGCCGACCGCGACAACCTCCACCTGATCGAGGGCCCCGACCTGCTCCAGGATCCGGGCGGGCTCTCGACCGACCTGCTCCACCCGATGGACCACGGCATGACCGAGATCGCCCACCGGCTCGCCGACCGGCTCGGCGAGTTGTAAGTCCGGCCGGAAGCCAGCGGCGAAGCGCTATCCGTCCACGTCGGCCGCGACCATCGCTTCGAGGCGGTCGAGGCCGAGTTCGAGGCGGTCCAGCCCGTTGGCGAAGCTCAGGCGGAGGTGGCCCTCGCCGCCGGCGCCGAACGCCGACCCGGGGGCGGTCACCACCCCGTGCTCGGTGAGGAGGCGCTCGGCGACCGCTCCGCTGGAGCCGTCGAGCGCGCTCACGTCGACGAACGCGTAGAAGGCGCCGTCCGGGCGAGCGACCGAGATCCGGGGGATATCCTCGATGCGGCCCATCACGTAGTCCCGCCGCTCGCGGAAGGCGGCCTTCATCTCGTCGACGGGCTCCTGCGGCCCGGTGAGCGCCGCGATAGCCGCGTACTGGGCGGGCGTGTTGACGCAGGAGGTCGTGCTCTCGCGGATCTTCGTCACCTGGGAGAGGACGTCCGACGGGCCGGCGAGCCAGCCGACGCGCCAGCCGGTCATCGCGTAGGCCTTCGAGACCGACCCGACCGACAGCACCCACTCCTCGCGGTCGAGCCGGTCGGCCACCGCGGCGGTCCGCGGCGGCCGCTCGCCGTAGGTCAGCTCCCGGTACACCTCGTCGGCGAGGACGAACGCCTCGTGGTCCGCCGCGGCGTCGACGACTCGCTCGACGGCCTCGACCGGGAACACCTGCCCGGTGGGATTCGACGGCGAAGTCAGCAGGACGGCCGCGGTGTCCGGCCCGATGGCGTCGACGATCCGCCCGGCGTCAGGCGCGAACCCCTCCGCGGCTGGCATGGGCACCTCGACCGGGACCGCGTCGGCCAGCTTCGCCTGCGAGATGGGGTTCGGCCACGCCGGCGTGGGGACGACGACCTCCGCGCCGGGGTCGGCGACCGAGTGGATCGCCAAGTGGATCGCCTCGACGCCGCCGGTCGTGATCGCCACCTCGGAAGCGGGGTCGGGTACCGGCCCGCCGTCGCGACCGAGATAGTCCGCGACCGCCTCGCGGAGTTCGGAGATGCCGGCGTTGGACGTGTACTTCGTCCGGCCGTCGGTCGCGGCCTCGTGCGCGGCCGCGACGACGTGCTCGGGCGTGTCGAAGTCCGGTTCGCCGAACTCCAGGTGGACCAGCTCGCCCCCCTGTTCGGCGGCGAGTTCGAACATCTCGCGGATCCCCTGGGGGTCGACGGAACGGACCCGCTCGGTGACGCGGGCGGACTCGGACGCGGACGGCTCGCTCATCGGTCGTACCGACCGCTGTGAGCGCAAAGAGCGTTTGGATGCGGGCGAGCCCGCTCGCCGGACAGGGCCCGGACACCCCCGGACTCACTCGCTCGCTGACGCGTTCGACGCGAGCGCCGAGAAGTCGATCCGCAGCGACGGGTACCAGCCGGCGAGCGCCGGGAGGTACGAGCCGAGCAGGCGGTCGACGAACACCACCGGGACGACCGCCGCGACCGGCAGCCCCAGCGCTACGAACACCGCGGTCGCGCTCGCTTCCGAGACGCCGACGCTTCCCGGCGTGAGCGGCAGCAGCGTCACGCTGTAGGCCGCGACGAGGTACAGCGGCAGCGCGACCAGCGGCTCGAACGCGACGCCGAGGCTCTCGAACAGCAGCCAGACGCGCAGTCCGGGCACCACCAGCACCGTCAGCGCGTAGCCCGCGACGTACGGCGCGACGGCCGACGGGTCGGTGAGTAACCGGCGGAACGCGGCCGCCGACTCCGCCGTGAACTCCGGGATCGTTCCGGTCAGCCCGCCGAGGCGGCCGCCGACCACGGGCACCCGGCGGGCGAGGGCCTCGACCGCGACGGCGACGCGATCGACGGCCCGCATGTGCGCGCCGGCGAGCAACACCACGGTCCCGGCGGCGACGTACAGCCCCGTCGACAGCAGGAGCACGAGGACGAGCGCCGAGGGGAGCCGCCCCAGTCCGAGCGCGACGCCGACGAGGGCAGTCGCGCCGTAGAGGACGGCGTAGAGGCCGGTGTGGACGCCCGAGACCGCGATCGCGTCGGCGTAGGGCATCCCGGTGCGGTCGTGGGCGACGAACGGCGCGACCGCCCGGCCCGACAGCCGCGAGGGGAGCAGCTGGTTGACGAACAGCACGACCAGCCCGGTCTGGACGGCGTCGCGGAACCGCGTCGGGGCGGCGCTGTCGAGCAGGACGTGCCACATGTACAGGGAGCCGGCCAGCCCGACGACGCTCACCGCGACCAGCGCCGCGGCGGTCCCCGGCGAGACGTCGGCCAGCAGCGCCAGCGCCCGCCCCCACTCGACCTGGCGGACGACCCACGCGAGCGCGAGCGCGCCGACGAGGTACTGGATCGCACGGACCGCCTGCGCCCGCCGGTTCGCGTCGCTCACGCGCGCCTCCCGCCGGTCGTCGGTCCGGCTGTCACTCCCGCGACGGTGCCAGTGCGTTCGCGTCTCACAGGTCGGGGTAGTTCTCGGCGACGTCGCCGGGCAGTTTCCGGAGCACGGCGAGGCCGCTGCAGTACGGTCGCTGCTCGAAGACGAAGCCGTCCCTGACGGTGACGAACGACTCCGTCTCGTCGAACGCGCAGGAGAAGTACGTCTCCAGCGCCCGGATGACGCCCCGGTCGGCGCGCCGCGAGAGGCCCACAGTCCCGTCCGCTCGCCGGTAGACCCGTCGCATGTTCGTGTCGTGGAACAGCACGACGGCGTCCTCGGCGAGGTGGGGGAACCAGGCCTCGATCTCGGCGACGGTGTGTTCGTACTCGTGGCTGGTATCGACGAACAGCACGTCGATAGCCGGGTCGACGCCGTGCTCGGCGCTCCAGTCCGCGAACCGCTCCGCGAACGCCACGTCGTCGGACTGGACGAACCGCCAGCGGTCGTAGTCGCCGTCGTAGGTCGTCGGGTCGACGTCGACGCTGACCAGGTCGGCGTCGGCGAGGCGGGCGACCCGCTCGAAGACGAACGTCGACTCGCCGCCCCTGACGCCGAGTTCGACCACCGTCTCGGGGTCGGCTTGGAGCGCCTCGACGAACAGCCGTTCGAGGTGGTCGCTGGTGTCGGTGTACCGCCGGGCGCGGCGCTGGACGGCCCGGAACTCGGGCAGGTCCGTCGGCGGCTCGTAGCGCTCGGACCCGGTCGCCTCGTTGAAGCGGTCGATGCCCGCGTGGATCAGATCGAGCGCGCCGCTGCGCCGGAGAGAACGGTGAAACAAGTTACTACCCCCCATGGCAGACCAGTGGAGTGCCGGCTGGAAAAATGGTCGGCCGCGGGCCGCCGATCCCGCCGTCGCCAGCGGATCGCGGGCCGTCTATCGCGGCCACGTCGAGGTACCGCGGGCCGTCTATCGCGGCCACGTCAGTGCACCTCCGGCGGCGGCGACTCGGTCTGCGAGCGGGGCGCCTCGTGCTGGCGGACGGTCGTCGCTTCGAGGAACGCCTCCTCCGAGCGCGGGTAGGGCCCGCAGTAGACCCGGAGCGGCTGGGTCACCAGGCTCGCGGCCGAGAGCGCGACGGCCGCGGCCGGGGCCGAGTTGTTGCTGTGGGCGGCGATCCGGGCCGCGATCGTCCGGAGCAGCGTCTTGAAGTTCTCCATCGACGGGGCGTAGATCTCGCCCTTGTCGGGGTGGACCGAGTGGGTGTCCAGCACCGCGCGCATGGGAACGTCGCGGTCGGCCAGCCGGAGCGAGAGGTCGACGTCCTCGCCGCGGATCGGCATCGAGGGGTCGAACACCTCCCCGTCGAGTTCGTCCCGGTAGATCGCCCGCGGGACGATCGCCCCGTCGCCGGGGATGTAGTTCACCTCCGCCGTGCCCGACAGCGGGTCGACGACGTAGGGGATCGTGAAGCGGTACGGCGAGAGCAGTCGCACGTAGGTCCAGTCGGGGTCGACGCGGTAGTTGCGCCGCGCGGTCGTCCACACGGCGTCCGGCGTGACGCGGTCGGCGAGCGTCCGCAGGTACCCCCGCGGGAACAGCGTGTCGTGGTTGTAACAGCAGATGTACTCGCCGCGGCTCTCGCGGATGCCGCGGTTGATCCCGCGGCTGAACCCGCGGTTCTCGTCGTTCTCGAAGACGCGGACGGGCGCGTCCTCGGGGTAGGCCTCGCGCACGCGCTCGGGCGTGCCGTCGTCGCTGTCGTTGTCGACGACGACGACCTCGTAGTCGTCGAACGCCTGGCGTCGCACGGAGTCTATCGCACCGACGATCGCCTCGCCGGGGTCCCACGTCAGGAAGACGAGCGAGAACGTCGGACGGGACCGCCCGCTCGTCACCCGGACCACCCCGGCTCGACGCCCTCGCTCGCCGACTGCCCGTCCGGCCCTCTGACCGGTCGGTCGGCCGTCCGTCCGCTCGTCGCGCCCCGCCCGTACGCGCCGTCGAGCCGCCCGAGAGCGACTGCGACCGGTGAACTGGCGGTCCGGCCGGGGTGGTGTCCGGCCGGGGCGGTCGGCATCGGTCCGGATCGTCCCCAGGGGCGGACAGGCGGTGACATCGTCGGTCCTCCTGTCCTGACGATAGGTCGAAAGGAGGTTAACGAATCATGTTGCACTCTCAAGCCGCGGCGAGACGCCGGCTGAGAGGGAGTAACGCGGCGTTTCGGGCTCGGTTGGACGGGCCGGAGACCGACGACCACTGTCGAGTGAGCGCCGCTCGACGCGGCCGTTCACCCCGACGCGTTGCACTGCCCGGTCCGTTCGAGGACGACGGTGTACTGGTCGACGCCGACGTCCTGGGGGTCGCCGTACTGGATCGCCCGCGGGACGAGTCCGACCTCGACGAGTTCCGGCAGCCCCGCCGACCGGGTCCGGTTGTCCAGGAAGGCCGGGCGGCGACCGAACGTCGCCGCGACGCGGTAGGGGTAGGTGTCCTCCGCGAGCAGGTCCCGGACGAACCGCTCCCGGGGGTCGCTGGAGAGTCGGCTCGCCCGCTCGCTCCAGTCGTCGGGCGCGAGCACGAGGACGCTCTCGTAGTAGTGCAGTTGGACGTAGTCGGGACAGCGCTCCTCGATGGCGCGCAGCCACGCCATCCCCGACTCCTTCGCGCCGCCGGGCGTCGCGTTCCTGTTGCTCAGCCGGTAGACGGTCATCCAGTGGGGGACGGCGGCCTCCTGCGGGTCGTTCGGGTACGTCTCGACGGTCGCGTTCGGCGCCGCGTTCGAATCGAGCCAGCCGGTCGCCCGGTCCCGGGACTGCGCGGCGTAGCCGAGGTCGCCGACGCCGGCGTACAGCCCGCTGGTCAGCAACAGGAGGGCGACGAGCGGCCGGCCGATCTTCGGGCGGGCGTCCGCCAGCCGCCGCAGCGCGACGGCGAGCACGACGACCAGCAGCGCGATGGTCGGGAGGAGGTGGTGGGTGCGGATGTACGCCCAGTTCGCGTAGAGGCGGACGTACGCCGCGAGGGCGATCAGCACCAGCGCGATACCGTCGGCCTCGGTCGATCGTCGGATCATCCGCGGCACGCTCGCGAGGAGGCCCGCGACCGACGCGACGAACAGGGGCAGCCCCATGCCGTTGAGGTACCCCCGGAGAAACCACCACCACGTTGGCTCGATCCGCCAGCCGTGCGGGTCGGTCTTGCCGGTCGTCCCCCGGCCGATGCGGGCGACCAGCGGTTCCAGCCCGCCGGCGACCACGGTCGGGAACCCCAGGTAGATCGCCCCGGCACCGAGCGCGGCGCCGACCGCGAGCATCCGCGGGCGAACCAGCGCCGCTCGCCAGTCGTCGCCGGCGTTGCCGACCCGGAGGACGAACGCGCCCGCTATCAGGATCACGCAGACGACGGTCGTCAGCTTGACCGCGATGGCGATGCCCCCGGCGAGACAGGCGGCGAGGAAGAGGGCCGGTTCGCCCGTCTCGGTGTAGCGGATGCAGAAATACACCACCAGGAGGAAGAAAAACAGCGCCGGCACGTCCTCGCCCACCTCGTGGGCCAGGACGAGAAATCCCCACGTGAACGACAGCAACAGCGCGGCCAGCCGGCCGGTCGCCCGGTCGCGCATCACCGTCCCGATCCGGTAGGTGACGTAGACGCACCCGACCGCCAGCGCGACGACGACGAGCCGACCCAGGACGACGCTCCACGTCCAGATCCACGCCGGCGTGCGCTGCCAGTGGGCCCACAGGTCGACCGAGGCGTGCTCGGGCAACTGGACGAAGGCATCGAGTTGCCCGGTGAGGAAGGCGACGACGAAGACCGGCAGGAGCGCCAGCCCGAAGAGGTAGAACGTCGCGCCGAACGCCCGCCCCTGCTGCATCCCCGCGAGCACCGAGTCGATGCCGGGGTCCGCGGCGACCGTCCCGACGAACGACATCGGGTCGACGATCCGCCACCGCTCGTCCCGCGTCGCGAAGTTCGGGACGCGGTGCCAGAACCAGAAGCCCGCGAGCAGCGTCGCCAGCCCGAGGACGTACGGGAGGTACGGGTCCGACTCGAAGTCGTCGCGGAGGCAGCGCCTCGCCCGTCCGATCAGCCCGCCGGCCACTGGGCGCATGCTCCCCCGTTCGGAGGTGCCCCGGAAAGTCATGACGCCGATATACCCGCCGTCGCGTCGGTAAGCGTGGATTACCGGCCGGAGCGTACCGGGGCACCGATCACTCGCCGGAGTGTCACCTGGTCCCGCTGTAGTGCTCGACCGTCCGTTCGAGCCCGTCTTCGAAGGTGTACTCGGGCGCCCAGCCCAGCTCCCGGATCTTCTCCGTCTCCAGGGCGTAGCGCTGGTCGTGGCCCGGTCGGTCCTCGACGAACTCGACCAGGTCCCGCGACGCGCCCACCGCGTCGAGGATCGCCTCGGTCACCTCGAGGTTCGTCCGCTCCTCGCCGCTGCCGACGTTGTACACCTCGCCCGCGACGCCCTCCCGGAGCACCAGGTCGACGGCCCGGCAGTTGTCGGCGACGTAGGTCCACTCGCGGACGTTCGAGCCGTCGCCGTAGAGCGGCAGGGACTGCCCCGCTGCGGCGCGCGTGATGAACTTCGGGATCAGCTTCTCGGGGTGCTGGCGCGGGCCGAAGTTGTTCGACGACCGGGTGACGACCACGGGCACGCCGTAGGTCCGCTCGTAGCTCAGCGCGAGGTGGTCCGCGCCGGCCTTGGTCGCCGCGTAGGGGTTGCGCGGGTCCAGCGGGTCGGTCTCGGCGAACGCCCCGTCGACGGTCTGGCCGTACACCTCGTCAGTCGAGACCTGCAGGAACCGCTCCAGGTCGGTCTCGCGAGCGGCGTCCAGCAGCGCCCGCGTCCCGTCGACGTTCGTCGAGACGAACGGCGCCGCGCCGTCGATCGACCGGTCGACGTGTGACTCCGCGGCGAAGTGGACCACCGCGTCGACGTCCGCGACGAGGTCGGCCACCAGATCTTCGTCGCGGACGTCGCCCTCCACGAACTCGTGGCGCTCGTCCGCGAGCGCGCCCGCGAGGTTGTCCCTCGACCCCGCGTAGGTCAGCGCGTCGAACGTGACCACCTCGTCGTCCGTGCGGTCGAGGAGGTGGTGGACGTAGTTCGAGCCGATGAATCCCGCGCCGCCGGTGACGAGCGTGCGCACGGTCGAGCCAACGAGTCGACGGCATATTTGTGTTTCCGCTACGTGGGGTTGGCCATGCGTACGCTGGTCCTCGGCGCCGACGGGCGACTCGGGAGCAACGTCGTCACCGCCGCGCTCGACAGGGGGTGGGAGGTCCACGGGACCGTCCGGTCGCCGCCCGACCGGGCACCCGTGGCGTTGTCCCGACTGGATATCCGCGACGCCGACCGCGCGGCCGCGCTGCTCGACGAGCGCGCGCCCGACCTCGTTGTCAACTGCGCCGCGATGACCGACGTCGACGGGTGCGAACGCGACCCCGACCGGGCCCGCGCGGTCAACGGCGAGGCGCCGGGCGCACTCGCCGCGGCCTGTGCCGACCGCGGGATCCCCTTCGTCCACGTCTCGACCGACTACGTGTTCGACGGCCGAGACGGGAGCCCGTACGACGAGTCGGCCGACCCGAACCCGCTCCAGGCGTACGGGGAGTCGAAACTGGCCGGCGAACGGGCGGTCGCCGACGCCGGGGGCGACTCGCTGGTCGTCCGCCTCTCGTTCGTCTACGGTACCCACGGGTTCACGGGCGAACTGACCGGCTTCCCCGCCTGGGTCCGCGGCAAGCTCGCCGCGGGCGAGTCCGTCCCGCTGTTCACCGACCAGCACGTCACGCCGAGCCGCGCCGGGCAGGCGGCGGCGACCGTCCTCGACCTCGCCGACGCCGGGGAGTGGGGAACCGTCCACGTCGCCAGCCGGTCCTGTCTGACCCCGTACGAGTTCGGTCGCCTGCTCGCCGACCGACTGGACGCCGACCCGACGCTCGTCGAGGAGGGGTCGATGGACGACATCGAGCGCGAGGCGACGCGCCCGCGGGACACCTGTCTCGACGTGTCGAGGGTCGAGAGGGCGCTCGGGTGCCCTCAGCCGACGGCCGACGAGGACCTCGCCGCCATCGACGACGCGCTCGCGCTGGACGAGCGTGAGACCGGCGAGTAGGCGAGCGACGACGCCGGACCGAGGCGCCCGTGGGCCGGATCGGCGCAGACGGCGAACGCTGCGTCGCCCGCACCGTTTTATAAACGCCTTCAGTCATCACGCAGTGTCCGCTTCGGTCGGCGCGCCCAAACGGGCACGTGACCGAACAGCAAGGCGCTACGTCCGGTTCCGGCCAGGACCGGACGGAGACGGATCCGACCGTCGAGACGTTCTGGTCGGCGCTCAACACGGGGGCGTTGCTCGTCGTCGCCGGCCTCGTCTCCGTCGGCGTCCACTCGCTGCGCGGCGACTGGCCGGCCGGGTTCGACGGCTGGGGCGCCGCCGCGTTCGTCGTCGTCGGCGTCGGTCTCGTCGGTTACTCGCTCGCGATAACGCGCTGACCGCGGACCGACCAGTCAGGAGGCCCCGCTCCCGGCGGGCTCCCGTTCGAGTTCCAGATCAGTCGCGTCGGTCTCCCGGCCGACGCGCGTCTTCAGCTCTTCGAGCTCCCGGTCGACGCGCTCCTCGGTCGAGCGGCGGCGCAGTTCGCGGTCGATCTCGTCGCCCTCGGCGAGCACGTCGTCGAGCGCGCCGCTGGCTTCCAGTTCTTCGAGGGCCGCCGCCCGCGCCTCCATCCGCTCGGTCCGCTCGGACGCGCGCTCGATGGCGCGGCTCACGTCCTCCATCTCGCCGCCGACGCCGGTGAACGCCTCCGCGACGCGCGCCGACGCCGCCGCCGCCTCGTGACGGGCCTTGAGCGTCTCCTTGCGGGTGCGGAACCCCTCGATCTGACCGCGGAGCGCGATCTGTCGCTGGGTAAGGGCGTCCTGGGTCGCCTGCAACCGCTCGATCTGGTCTTCGAGGTCGGTCACCTGGTCGAGCGTCGCGTGTTTCTTCTCCAGCGCCCGCCGCGCGAGGTCGTCGCGGTCCTGCCGGACCGCTTCCCGGACCTGTTCGTCGTACTTCTCGACGGACGACTGGAGGCGCTCGCGGTGCATCTCCAGGCGCTTCTTCTGGGTGGTGACGCTCGCGATCCCCCGGTTTATCTCCTGCAACTGGTCGCGCAGTCGCTCGTAGGAGTAGTCGAGTTCGGCGGCCGGGTCCGCCGTTCGGTCGAGGAGCGCGTTGATCCACGACTCTATCCTGAAGAAGACGCGATCGAGGAGACTCACTGGCGGCCCCTCTCGTCGAGGCGGCAGTGCGCTCGGTCGACTCCGTTCGATGGCATAGCGGAGGAATCGGGCCAGGACCGGTTAATACCGCTGCGCGCAAACGCCGGTCCGGCGGCCTGCCGGCGACCGCTCGCCGCCGGTCGCGTTCGAGCCGCGCTCTACTCGACCGCGTTCAGTCCTCCTGCTGGGGCGTGTCTCCGGACTCGCTCGCCTTCTCGCCTTCTTCCTCGATGGTCTCGCTCGCCTCCTGGCCGCGCTCTTCGAGCTGGTCGCCGATCTCCTCGCTCTCCTGTTCGATCCGGTCGCCGACCTCCTCGCTCGTCGATTCGACCTGTTCGGCGGCCTCGTGGGCCGTCTCCTCCGCGCGCTCGGCCACCGTCTGTCCGCCTTCGCGGACGCGGTCGGCGGCCTTCTGGGTCACCTGTTCGGTCTGGTCGGCGACCTGTTTCGACCCCTCGCCGACTCGCTGTCCGGCCTGCTGGCGCGCCGGCCCGAGTCGGTCCCGGATCAGGTACCCCGCGGCGATGAGGGCTATCCCACCGATCAGCCAGGTGAGCGTGCTCCGCCCGCCCGAGGACTGCTGGGACTGCTGGGATTGCTCGCGCTGGCCGTGACTGTCGCCTCCGGACGACCCGCTGTCACCGGACAGGAGGGCCTTCACGACGTTCCGGACGACGAGCGCGCCGATCAGCCACGGGAGGTCTTCCCTGTTCACGCCGGACGTGCCCGCTACCGATGCGCCTGACTCCGTGTTCCCCGACTCGGGGAACGGTAACTGCTCCATCATGACGGTACGTGGGTTCGGTCTCCGCGGGAAAGAGTGACCAGACGGCATAGGCAGGCAACAGGGTCCACAGGTCCGAGACGGGTCGCCGGGTCCGAGACGGGTCACCGGATCCGAGACGGGTCGCCGCTCGCGTGTGGAGCCCACGGCGCGGTCGGAGCAGTCCGGTGCCGTCGGCCTGACCTTTTCTGTTTTGGGAAGGTGCGTATGCCTCCTAATCCCATACGCTCGGCTAGTATGAGCCTCGACCGGACCACGCGGCCTCTCGACGTCGAGAACGCCAGGGTGTTCGACTACCGACGGGACGTGATCGTCGAACTCCACGGGGAGACACCGGACGGGGAGTTCGAGGCGGTGACGTACGTGTTCAGGGACGACCCCGACGACGCGGGCCTGCAGTCGCCCGAGATCGACGAGGCCCACGAGGCGATCGTGTACGACGCGCTGGCCGACGCTGACTACACGGTGGCCTAAAAGGGCGCGAGCGACGCTGGAGAGACGCAATTCTGGACGGGCGCGACGCTACGGATATTGATCGACACTTGGGACTCCGCGTTCAGTTAGCGAACAGAGCGGACCACGGCCGAAAAGCGGCCGTGTGTCGCTCTGAATTGGTCCCCGCTGACGCTTCGGCCCTCCAAGACGAAGCGTCAGTTCGTACAATGAACTACTGTTAATTAAGCCTGTTGGGCGGCGGCTCGAAGTTGTTCTGCAGTGACAGCACGGCTGATGAGGACTCCGGGGTGGACGGGCCGCCGAGCGCGGGTCGGTCTTCCCCGGCTACAGCCGATACTGGTCCCGGTTGTCCAGGACGTGCTGACGGTCGCCCTCGGGGAGGTCCGCGAACCGGAGGACCGCCTCGCAGTCCAGCCCGGGGCACTTCATCACGCGGTTCGATTCGAGTTCGTTCGCCGAGACGATCGTCCCGCAGTCCGAGCAGGTGAGCGTCGCGATGCGCATGGTCAGAGTTTGATGTCGGAGTTCTCGCCGACGACGAGGCGCTGTCCCTCGGGGAGCAGCCCGTCCGCGCTGGTTATCGATACGTCGCTCCCGATGAGGCTGTCGACGATCCGACCCGAGGCGTCGATCTCCGCGCCGCCGATGATCACGGTGTTCTCGACGTGCGCGTTCGCGACCGTCGAGTCCGCGCCCACCGAGGTGTACGGGCCGACGTACGCGCCATCGCGCACGGTGACGCCCTCCCCGAGCGAGACCGGCCCTCTGACGACCGCGTCGGACTCGACGGTCGCCCCCTCGCGGAGGTCGATCCGGCCCTTCGTCTCCGCGCCCTCTTCGACGGTGCCGTCGTCCGCCGGGTCGAGATCCGCGAGGACGAGCCGGTTGGCTTCGAGGATGTCGCCCGGTTTCCCGGTGTCTTTCCACCAGCCGTCGACGACGTGAGAGCTGATCGCCAGCCCGTCGTCGAGCAGCGACTGGAGGGCGTCGGTGATCTCCAGTTCCCCGCGCCACGACGGTTCGAGGTCCGCGACGGCGTCGAAGACCGCCGGCGAGAACACGTAGACGCCGATGAGCGCCAGGTCGCTCGGCGGGTCGTCGGGCTTCTCGACCAGCCGGCGCACCTCGCCCGCCGCGTCCACCTCGGCGATACCGAACGCCCCCGGGTCGTCGACGTGCTGGAGAGCGATGGCCGCGGCGTAGTCGCCCGACTCGAAGTTCTCGACCAGCCGCCCGACGCCCTGGTTGAGGAGGTTGTCGCCGAGGTACATCACGAAGTCGTCGTCGCCGACGAACTCGCGGGCACAGCCCGCGGCGTGGGCCAACCCCAGCGGATTCCCCTGGACGACGTACGTGATATCCACGCCGTACTCGGAGCCGTCGCCGAGGAACGACTGGATTCCCTCGCGGCCCTTGTGCCCGAGGACGACGCCGATGTCGGTGATGCCGGCCGCGCGCAGGTCTTCGACCGCGTACTCCAGGACCGGCTTGTTCGCGACCGGGATGAGCTGCTTGGGCCCGGTGTGGGTGATCGGGCGGAGCCGCGAGCCCGTCCCGCCCGCGAGGATGAGTCCCTTCATGGGCCGGCGGTCGGGCCGCGGTCACTCAGTTAGTCGCCGCTTATCGCTCAGTGGGGCATCTCGTCCCAGTCCAGCGGGATCTCGTCGGTGTCCGGAGGCAGTCGCTGTTCGTCGGGGTCGTCGTAGTCGTAGAGGTTCGTCGGGAAGTTGATCAGCGTGGCCCGCTCGTCGCCGACGACCTTGAACCCGTGCCAGCACGCCCCCGGGATGCGGATCAGCCGCTGGTCGTGCTCGCCGACGACGAACGTGTCGAGTTCCCCCCGCGTCGGCGAGTCCTCGCGGTCGTCGTAGATACCGACCTTGATGCGCCCGCTGGGACAGACGAAGTGGTCGACCTGCCCGCGGGTGTGGCGGTGCCAGGCGCGGACGACGCCCGGGTAGGAAAGCGAGTAGTAGCTCATCGCCGGCTCGGGGTCGTACTCCTCCCAGTCCTCCCGGAAGACCTCCACGAGGTGCCCGCGCTCGTCGGCGTTGACCTGTAGCTCCCGCGTCTGGACGCCGTCTATCATACGCGAAGCCACTCGTCCCAGATTCTTAACGTTCGGTGTGGCTTCGACCAGTGGCCGGCAACGACCCCGTACGGATACGCTGACGCCCCGCTGGCTCGCGCCGAGAGATTATATTTCCCCGAAGAAAGAAATATGTCCGCCCCAGTACAACTAGACGTATGGCTGACGAACCGTCACCGAACGGTCCACCCGCCTTCGACGACGTGTTCAGCGGTGGCGACGTCGAGCAGCGCGTCTACGGAACGCTGCTCCAGACACGGGAGCCGACGGCGGCGAGCGCGATCGCAGACCGCGTCGATTGCGACCCGAAGACGGCGCGGAAATACCTCGAGTGGTTCGCCGACCTCGGCATCGCCACGCGCCACGAGGGCCGACCGACCACCTACGAGCGCAACGACGCGTACTTCGAGTGGCGACGCATCGACCGGCTCGCCGCGGACCACTCGATCGACGAACTCCGAAGCCGCGTCAGCGAACTGGCGGCGCGGATAGCTAAGTACGAAGAGGTGTACGACGCCGCGTCGCCCGCAGATGTCGACGCCGTCGCCGCGGCGGAGTCGAGCGACGATCGGACGATCGACGACGTCTACAGCGACCTCGCCGACTGGGAGACCGCGCGAACGGAACGCGAACGCCACGAACGCGCCCGGCAGCAACTGGCCGGCACCGAGGGCGAACCGGTCCCCGGGTAGGAGAATCGATGGTTCCGCCCACCGACGACGGGGGCAGTCCGGCGCCTATCGACCGTCCCCTCCTCGAGTTTTTCCGGACGCACCTCGGAGCGACGGAGCAAGTCGCAAACGCGGGAATCACAGACGCCGACGGCCACCTCGAACTCCGCGTCACCCTCACTCCGTCATACTACCCGGCGACTGTGACGGAGGCCACCCTCACGGTGCGGTGGTACACGAACGACGACTTCAAGATCCACTACCGGGAGGTACATCCGGAGACCACCTGGCAGTGTCGCTGGGACCGGCACCCGAACCCGCACAACGCGCGTGACCACTACCATCCCCCGCCGACTGCGCCCACGCCGGGTGAGGACGCCTCGTGGCCGGACGACCACCGCGACGTGTTGACGCTCGTTCTCGACGAGGTCGAACGGAGGATCGAGACGCTCTGGGAAGAGTGACGACAGGTCACGGGACGAATCGAGAGACCCCTCTCGCGACCGCCGGTCACTCGACCACGTCGACTTCGTCCCCGACGGCGACGGTCGTGCCGCGGTCGGTCTCGGGGACCCGGGTGATGACCATCAGCGTGTAGTAGTGGTCGAACGCCTCCCAGTCGGCCCACTCCGGAACCGTCTCCTCGCGCTTCTCGACGAACCGTTCGCGGAACTCGGGGATGGGCTCGCCGGTGTCGGGGTCGCGCTGCGGGACGACACACCGGCCGCAGGGCGTGACGCCCTCGAAGCGGACGCCGTCGACTTCGAACGCCGGCGCGTCGTCGCCGACGAACCGGTCCTCCCAGAACGCCGGCACGCCGGATATCTCGACGTTCGCGCGAAGGCGGCGGCGCGCCCCCGCGACGGTCATCTCGTCGAACCACGAGGCGACCGTCTCCAGCGTCGCCGTGCTGACGACCGACGGTCCCATCTCGCGCCGGTCGACGTAGCCCAGCGAGTCGTCGCGGCGCAGTTCCAGGTCCGCGTCGAAGAAGTCGCCGAACCACTCGGCGGCGCGCCCGCGCTCGGCGTCGAGGTCGAACCGCCGGGTCTCGCCCCCGGGCGTCTCGACTTCCAGTTGACCGGACTCCGGGTCGAAATCGGTCGCGAGATCGTGGACCCGGTCGGTCCGCTTGCCGTTGAGGACCTCCCCCTCGGCGTCGAACAGTGCGAACTCCCGATCGTGGCGGAGCGTCCCGCCCTCCAGGATCGCCGTCGATTCGAGGTCGATACCGTCCAGCCCCTTCACCGGGAACACCCTGAGTCGTTCGAGACGGGCCATCACACGGTCGTCGTCCGCCCGCACCAATAGCCATTCGTTCGAACACGATCGCACGCCCCCGTCGGCAAGCCAGTGACGTTCGTCTCTCTCGACACCTGCTCGATGGACGTTCGATCATGTCGACCGGGTCGCGCGGTGTACGGCCCGCGAACGGTACCTAATTGACTAGTACCAACCGGTTAGTGCCGTTGACCCCCCTACTACGCATGGTGAGCGTAGGCGTCGGTCAAGACGCGACACGTGACGAGTGGTTGAACGCTCGCTCGTACTTGCGAACGGCCAGCACAGTCCGTCCACCCGTTGATACCGATCCGAAGCGACGGCGAGACGGGTCGAGTGATCGAAGGGCGATTCTCGACGGCGCACGACCGGGGACCGCATCCCGGTTCTCGCGACGGCCTTCAGCCGATGAGTCGCCATGACGGACGGCGTCGGCGTCCTCTTGATCGAAGACAACCCCGGCGACGTCCGACTGGTCGAGGAGTTGCTCGACGGAGCGACCGACGGCTCTCGGACGGCGACAGACGAGAGCGGCCTACGGATCGGCGAGTTGCGCCACGCGGACACCCTCGACGAGGGACTACGGGCGCTCGACGAGACGACCGACGTCGTCCTGCTCGACCTCGGACTGCCCGACAGCACGGGGATCGACACCCTGGAGGCCGTCCGCGACCGCTCGCGAGCGGTGGCGATCGTGGTCTTGACCGGTCTCTCCGACGAGGCGACCGGCGCCCGAGCGGTCCAGCAGGGCGCCCAGGAGTATCTCGTCAAGGACGAACTCACGCCGCCGCTGTTGGGACGGGCGCTCCGCCACGCGATCGAGCGGAAGAAGTTCGAGCGAACGCGGGCGGCACTGCACGACGCGAGTCGGGACGTGATCCACGCCGAATCGGGCCGCGAAGTGGGCGACCTCGTCGTCGAAACGGCTGTCGACGTGCTCGATCAGCAGGGCGTCGGCGTGTACCTGTTCGACGGCTCGACCAACGTCCTCCGGCCAGTCGCGTACACCGACTACATCGAGGAGCTGTTCGGGGAGTTGCCGTCGTTCAGCGCCGACGATACCGCGATCACGTGGCAAGCGTTCGTCACCGGTGAGACGATTACCCTCGACGACGTGCTCGAATCCGAGTACACCGCTCGCCAGGACACGCCCGTCCGAAGCGGGATCTGGGTCCCGCTGGGCGATCACGGCGTGTTGGCGATCGTCTCCGAAGCCGTCGGTCAGCCCGGCCAACAGACCCAGCAGTTAGCCGACCACCTGGCGGCCACCGCAGAAGCCGCCCTCGACCGCGTCGAGCGCGAGGCCGCCCTGCGCGAGAGCGAACAGGAGCTGGCGCGACGGAACCGCCAACTGGAGCGGCTCGACCGGATGAACGCGCTCATCCGTGAGATCGACCAGATACTCGTCCAGGCGACGACGCGCGCGGCGATCGAACAGGCGGTCTGCGACCGAGTCGCCGAAGACGACCAGTTCGTCTTCGCGTGGATCGGCGAACTCGCCGCGGACGGCACCCTCGAACCGAGGGCCTGGGCCGGCGCGAATCAGGGGTATCTCGACACCATCTCGCCGTCGGTGGACGCCGCGAACGGGCCGCCTTCGGTGACGGCCGCGACGACCGATTCGGTCGTCGTCGTCCCGAACGTCGTGGACGACTTGCGACAGGAGCCGTGGCGCAAGACGGCGCTCACCGAGGACTTTCACTCGGCGATCGCCATCCCGCTCACGTACAACGACCTGTCCTACGGGGTGTTGACGGCGTTCGCCGACGAACCCGGCGTGCTCGGCACGGTTTCGAACGACGTCGCCCGCGAACTGGGCGAGACGATCGCCAACGCGATCAACTCCGTCGAGACGAGGCAGGCACTCCTCGCCGAGACGGTGGTGGAGGTCAAGCTGGCGATACGAGAGCCGGACGACCCGCTGAGCCGCCTCGCTCGCGAGACCGACTGCCAGCTCGAGTACGGCGGCGTCGTCCCCCAGTCTGACGGAACCATCCGGCTCTTTTTCACTGCACGCGGCGAATCCGCCGGTTCGATCGAGACCGTCGCCGACGGCATACCCGGCATCCGGCAGCTCCGCCGCATCAGCGATCCGAGCGCCGACAGCGACGGCACCAGCCGATTCGAGATGACGGTTTCGGAGCCGACGATCCCGTCCTCGCTCGTGGAGTGCGGGGCCGTCGCGCAGTCGATCGAACTCTCCGAGTCCGAGGTCGTGGCGACCGTGGAGCTCCCGGACGCGGTCGACGTCCGGACGTTCCTCAACAGGTTGGAGAACACGTATCCGGGGACGGAGCTGATCGCGCGGCGCGACACCGAGCGGACCGACAGGTCACAGCGGGGCTTCGACGGCCTCCTCCGGGAGGAACTGACCGACCGGCAGTTAGAAGCGCTCCAGACCGCGTACCTGAGCGGCTACTTCGAGTGGCCGCGCGAACGCACCGGCGAAGAAGTCGCCGAGACGCTGGATATCAGCCAGCCGACGCTCAACGCCCACCTCCGCTCCGCGGAGCGGAAGCTCTGCGCGCTGCTGTTCGACGGCGCCCCGTCCTCGCCCGAGTGATCGACCTACGTACGTAGCGGCGCTCGCCGAGCGCACTATCAGTGTTGAAACAGCGGCTATCCCGTGTCCCCCCGTCCGCTGAAGTATGGAAGCGACCATCGACCAGAACCCGCGTGCGGTCACGAACGTCTGTCCCAACGGCCACGTCAGTGAGACGGTCATCGACGCCGTCGCGACGGCGACGGGGACCGATCCGCTCCAACTGGAACCGCTGTACGCCGTCGTCGACCCGGACGCACTGGATCGTCTCGTCCGATCGTCGGCCGAATCTCGGGGCCCGTCGCTGGAGATCCGGTTCACGATGGCGGGCTGTCGAGTCACCGTTCGCGCCGACGGCGACGTCGCCGTCGCTCCCCCGCCGACGACCGACGCCGCGCCGACGACTGATGAATCTGGCGAGGCGTGAGACGAGACCCGGGAGTCGCGCCGTGAGAACCGGGTGGCGGCGCTCCCGGGCGCGGGGCCCCAAGCAGAGAGGGTCGTTCTATCGCCGACGAACGACTAGACCGCCAGTACCCGGCGGAGCGGCCGATGGGTGAGGAAGACGGCGGCGACGATCCCGCAGGGGACAGCAGCCAGTCCGCGGCCCGACACAGATCCTGTGAGTACTGCGGGGCGGAGATCGATACGAGCGAGTGGTACCCGGTGCTGCAGCGACGGGGATCGGACGGAGAGCCGGAGTTTTACCCCTTCTGCAGCGAGGACTGCCAGGAGTCGTGGCGCGACGAGTAGCGCGCTCGACGGTCGAGACGCGAACGGTTAGCGGCCGATCGTCCCCCGCCGCGTGACCGGTGCGTCGGGGTCGATACGGAAGGCCACGAGCACCGAGTCCTCCCGCGCGGTGACCGGCAGGTCGTCGGCGTCGACGAGCAGCCCGCTCTCGGTCTCGTCGAAGTGCGTGTCCGCGGCCTCGACGGCGCCCTCGAAGACGTAGAAGTACGTGTCCCGCCCCGCGGTCGTGGGGAGGTCGACGCTCTCCCCCGCGTTGAGTCGCACGTCGTAGCAGTGGACGTCGTTGCGCACGGTGAACGGCGCCTCCGATCCCTCGGGCCCGAAGACGTGGCGCCACTCGTTGTCGATCGGGCCTTCGATCGGTCCGTGCTGGATGCCCGGGTCGAGGTCCAGACTGTGCGGTCGGACGAATATCTGGAGCATCCGCAGCGGCGGGTCGTCGGCGAGCGTGCGCTCCTCGTGCCAGAAGCCGCTGCCCGCGTTCATCACCAGCAGGTGCTCTGAGTCGGTGACGAGTTCGTTCCCCTCGCGGTCGTCGTGACGCATGACGCCCGCGGGCACCCACGAGATGATCTCCTCGTTCTGGTGGGGGTGCATCGAGATGAGCGTGTCCGGGTCCATGAACGACTCGACGACGGTCGAGAGCGGCCCGTAGCCGTGGTCGTCGTGGTCCGGGTGGTTCCGGCCGGGGAAGTTGAAGCGAATCCGGAACTTGCCCTGGTCCTGGGTCACGTCGCTGCGCGGCGCCTTGTGGAGTTTCGGCGTGGATTCTGATTCCATGGTGTCAGTTGCTCTCCGGTAGCGTCTCTGGACACAAAAGCGGCGCGTGCCCCGGGACCCGCCTGCTGATCCCGGAACCCGCGACACGGGGTCGGATCCCGGTAGCTCCTCGACGCTGGTTCGCCGCACCGGTACACCGCAGCTGACGGAACCCCGACGCTATCGTTGCGATACTCGACAGCGTAGCCGCTGGCCCGGCGCTCGAAACCTCGTCTTCGAACTTCGTCCGCTGCGCCCGCACGATTATTACAAATTCCATACTATTATCTATCCTTTATACTATTTCGCTCGGAGTGGCAGTGTTCGAAGACTGGAGTCGGACTTCGCATATCGTGGAAGTCTAGTAGTGGCTTAAAATGGGCCCGAACTGGCCTGAATAAAGGATCAAGGTCGACCCATCGACCAAGAGACGGTAGCAATTCTTCCCCCATTCAGATTCTTTGTATTCGATCACATCTTCGCGCTTAAGATGTTCATTTACCCCCGTATAGGTTGGAGTTGTGAATGTTTGACCACGACACTGAAGGAGTATGAATTAACACCCCATTACTGTCGAACGCGAAATATCGAAAACCGCATATATCTAAGTCTTCCAATACTACTTCGAACATACCAGATAATTTAATCAGGAGTTCCATGACTCGGAAGTAGCGAGAGTGCGACTCGACACGTGCCTGTCGGCCACGGCGGCCCAGTCACGTGAGCGACGTGACGCGCATTCTCTTTTCGAGAGACCGTCCCGACAGCGCTCCGACGGAGTCATTATCGGAACGGAGGCCCACTCGTTCGCCCGTGAGACTCCGACCGGGGTGGTACAACTGCGGTGAAAGAGTTCGATTCACGCACAGCGGAGCGTACCGGGTGGAACCGTCGGAAACGACGGAGAGACCGATCAGGAGAACTTGGTGTTGATCTCGATGATGTTCGCGGTGTACTGGACGAGGTCGGAGAGCTCGCCGTGGATCCGGTCGGTAGTGAACCTGATCGACGGGCCGGTGAGACTCACCGCACCGAGGACCTGATCGTCGCTTTTGACCGGCGCCGCGACACAGCGGATCCCCTCTACGTTCTCCTCGTCGTCGATCCCGTAGCCCCGTTCCCGAGTCCGCTCCACTTCCTCGAGGAGTTCGTCGGGGCCGGAGATCGTGTTCGGCGCTCGGCGTTCGTACTCGCACGAGTGAAGGATCTCCTCGACTCGGTCGTCCGGGAGAAACGCGAGGATTGATTTCCCCAGCGCGGTCGAGTGTATCGGTTGCTTGGTCCCGACCTTCGACGCGCTCTTGATGCCATTCTCGCCGGTGGTCTTGTACAGATACGACACCTGTCCGTGCTCTTCGATCCCGAACTGCGCGGTCTCACCGCTCTTCTCTGCCAGGGCGTCGACCTCGTTCCGGATGACGTCGTAGTTCCCGACGAGATCTCTGACCCCCCTCGACATGTCGAGGATGCGGAGGCTGAGTCGGTAATCGTAGCCGTCCCGGGCGACCATCCGCTGTTCCTCGAGCGTTCGCAGATGGCTGTGGATCGTGCTCCGAGAGTACTCGAGCGCCTCGTCTAGTTCAGTCACGTTCGACTTCCCGCGCTCCTGCAGGACGTCCAGGATCTCGAACGCGATCCCGACCGACCGTACGGTTCGACCCCTCCCGTCCTCTGACGCCTTCGCCATGTTAGTCAATGCCTCACTACCAGACCTTAATGATTTTCCCCCTTGGAATAGGGGTGAGGGAGTCTGGACCGCACGCCGGCTGCCCGGTGACCGGCGGGAACCGGCCGAAACACGTACCGGATTCCGCTCTCGGGAACAGGAACCGTTCAGTTCGCTAGAGCGGAACAACTGAGGCAACAATCGCTATGAAATTACGGACGGATATCGGGGTGTCATTTCGCATACGTTCACTATTCCCGACCCTTGTGAATGGTTAACAACATTCACAGAATCGCGGAGATCGGGAGGGGGAACGAATTACATCCATACGAACGTAATCTAGATTCGCGGTGAACGCTTCTCCCACTGTCGCGAGAGAGGAACGGAGAGATATCGGTCGCGTGAACCGATGAAGCCGGAGATCTCGTCGCGAACGCCGGGAGGAGTACTCGAAATTCAGTTCGCAATAGGGGACAATACCAGCGGGACCGGTGCGGCGAGTCGGGAATTGGGAGAAGATCGGCAGAGCGCTCGCTCGGAGGGCGGCCGTGCCGCATCTTCAGGTGGTGTCCCGCGACCGACTCTTCGGACGGGCCCGCGAAGGGCGGTTCCGCCCTGCCACCGATGTAGCGAACCGAGTCTCGCGAGCGATGGCGATCGACCAGGTTCGGCCGATTCCGCGCAGAAAGTCCGTTACGGGCGCGAATTCGGCGTTGCTTTCGGTTCGACGAGCCCCGTTCGCCGGCTAGGTTCGAAGGGTCGAACGGGGGCGGGGACCTCCGAGTCGCCAGGGCCTCGGTTTCGGCCCTTCACGCTGGGTTCCCGAACGTGCCCTCGATCCGGTCGTAATGCCGTTCGACGCGTTCGCGGCCGCGCGAATCCAGATCGACCAGTGGTTCGCGAACGGGGCCGCCCCTGAACCCGGCCAGGTCCATCCCGTACTTGACGACCGGGACGTTGTTCCCCCCGGCCACGGTGCTTCCCTCGCCCGGGCTGTCGCGGAGGTCTTCGAGCGGCCGGAGCGACCGCTGGATCGTCCGGGCGCGCTCCCAGTGCCCGTTCTCGATAGCCTCGTACAGGGCGAGGGTCGTCCGGGGCAGGAAGTTGCCGAGCCCGGTCGTGTACCCTGACGCGCCCTCGACGGCGAACGCGAGCGCGTACCGCTCCGCGATCCCGTTGACCCACGTGAGCTCGCCGTCGGCGTCCTGGACGGTCTGGGCGAACTCCTTCACGTCGGCGACTCCGAACTTCACCGCCACCACCTCTTCGCGCTCGCTGAGGTCCACGATCACCCCTCGAGGGAGGTCGCGGCCGCGCTTGTAGAGGACGACCCCGAGGTCGGTCTCGTCACAGATGCGGTGGTAGTAGGTTTTCAGCCCCTCTTCGTGGACGTACGTGTGGTCGGGGTGCATCACCATGATCGCGTCGGCCCCCGCGTCCGCGTACGTCGACGCCAGGCGGGAAACCTCGGGAACATTGCCGACTACACCGCCGGCGACGGTCGCTTCCGGCCCGGTCGCTTCGACGTGTGTCTCGACGACCGCGGCCCGCTCCTCGTCGGTGAGCGCGTAGTACTCCCCCGTGTTCCCGCAGGGGATGAACAGGCGCGCACCGCGGTCGTAGAGCCGTTCGACGTTGTCCGCGAGCGCGGCGGTGTCGACTTCGGACCTGTCGTCGGTGAACGGGACAGCGGTCGTGAACGCGACGGACTCGAAATTCCGGCGAAGTCGCTGTGGCTGCATATCTGGTGCAATTACACCGACACTATTAAGTTTACTTCTGCTCCCAACGTGACGGGCACTCGCCGCTCTCGGGCGCGGGCGTCAGAGGGAAGTCGGTCAGTGCATCGGCGTGTCGCCGAGGTAGCCGCAGCGCCAGAAGACGAGACCGATGACCACCAGGAGGACGGCGATGAGCCCGAAGTCCATGAGGAGGACGTAGTAGTTGGCTGACCCCGGCTCGATAGCGGTCGCAGCCATCACGGCGATGACGAGGTGGACCAGCGTAAGTGCCAGCAGGCTTATCCAGAGGAGTTGTCGGCGACAGATCCAGTCCATAAACGCTGATCTCGTCGTGTCTTCTGCCATTGCTCGGAAAAGCGCCCGCGGGTCAATAATGGTTCGGGACACCGGCGGTAACGGGCCTGCCGACACGTTCTCCCGTCGCCGCGGCCCGGGTCACCGGTTCCGGTGGTCGGGACGAGCGCATTCGCTCACGCCGGTAGGAACCGTCCGTGCGGACTCGGACCGGTCCCGCTTTCGGGCCCGCCGATCCGTGTCACTCCGCCGGAGGGCGCCGACCGCTCGCTCGCGCCGCGTGATGAATGTCCGCCACTCCCGGGCGTCGCGAGTCGCCACAGCGGGCAGATAGATAACCACATTTACAATAGTTATATATGTCAGAAGTGAAAATTAGGGAAATGGATTCACTATGATGGAATCAGAGAGTAGCGAGGAATCCGAGGAGTGGGTAAGCGACGGCGAGTGGGCAGATCTGCCGGAGACAACGCGGCGGCGGTTGCTCAAGCAGTCACTGGGTGGGGTCGCGGCCGCCGGGCTCGCAGGCATCGCCGGCTGTCAAGGCGACGGCGAAGACGGGGAAGGCTCGGTCACGCCGCTGGGCAACGAGGGCGACGGCGGTGACGGCGGCGACGGCGGTGACGGCGGCGGAGGCGACGGCGGTGACGGCGGCAACGAGGCGACCGATACGGCCGGTGGCCAGTACGTCGACGGCACGTTAGACCACATCATCGGGATCGCACCGGACAACGCCCGTTTCAATCCGTACGGGAGTTCCGCGAACTGGTCGTTCCGCTGGTACTGGGCCATGTTCGACCAGTGGGCCGTCCACGACAAGTACGACAACGCGACGAAGGGGATGATCCTGAAGGACTGGGAGTACCAGGACGACGGGACGACCATCTTCAACATCCGCGACTCGTACACGTGGCACGACGGGTCGGATCTGACCGCCGAGGACGCGGTCACCCAGCTCAAACTGGGGCAGTTGATGCAGACGGTCAACAAGGGGTACGGCGCGCAGCCGCTGTACGAGAACGTCCAGCAGACCGGCGACTACGAGCTCCAGTTCGACCTGAAGAATCCCGACATCAGCCGGGAGATCTTCGAGTTCGGTCACCTCAAGCGCCGCGGCTGGGTCTGGGCCCACCGCGACAACTGGGGCGAGTTCGCCGAGCGGTTCACGGATGCTTCCAGCAGTAGCGAGCGCGACGAGGTCCGGACCGACCTCCAGGAGACCGTCAAGCGGCCGCCGTGGGACAACAGCCAGGTCCCCGGCAACTCCATCTGGGAGATGACCGAGGGCGACTCCAACAGGGCACTCATGGAGGCCTTCGACGACTACCGGAGCCCGTTCAGCGGCCACGAGTGGGCCGACGGCGAGATCACGGGCGACATGATCGACTACGACCTGCGGTGGCGCCGGTACCCCAACCAACAACAGCGCACCCAGGCGATGAAAGAGCAGATCATCGACGTCAGTTACCCGCCGAACTCCGAGTCCGCCCGCGAGGAGATCCGCGAACTCGGCTGGCGGCCGGCCGACAACCTCACCGAGGACCAGATCGTCCCGACGATGCGCGCGGGCGGGAACGGGCTGTTCTTCAACTGCCAGTCGGACTCGATCACCGGCGACCGTCGGGTCCGGAAAGCGATCATGCACGTCGTGCCGCGCCAGCAGATGATGTCGTGGCACACCGACTACGGGAACTACTGGATCCACGACCGCTACATCACCGGTCTCGGCCAGGACAAGGAGGTCCCGTGGTTCGGCGGCCAGGAGAACTGGCCCAACGACACGCTCCAGTCGTTCGAACACTACGCGGCCTCGGAGTCCGACGTCGACAGCGACCGCGCGACCCAGCTGCTCCAGGACGCCGGGTTCTCGAAGAGCGGCGGTCGCTGGAAGGACCCCGACGGGAACAACGTCACGCTCCGGCTGTACACGGCGACCTCCGACGAGGAGCCCATGGCGTTGCGCTACTCCCAGATCGCCAAGGAGTACCTGGACAGCTTCGGCCTCAACACGGAGGTCACCGCACAGGAGTCGACGATCCGCTCCGGGGAGACCCTCGACTCGGGCGACTGGGATATCATGTTCGACGCGTGGGGCGGGGCAAAGAGCGCTCCGCCGACGCTCGACTGGAACACCACGTTCCCGATGACGAAGACGCTCGCCGGCGAGGACGTCCCCAACGCGGACGCCTGGGCGCTCGAACCGGAAGTCGAGGTCCCGTACCCGGTCGGCGACCCGGAGGGCGACCTGCAGACTGTCAACATCAACGAGAAGCGACGACAGCTCCGGCGGCAGATGTCCGACGAGAAGCGCCAGGAGCGGGTCAACGAACTCGCCTGGATCTTCAACCAGACGGTCCCGTGGTTCACCGTCAACGAAGAGGGCGGGGCGGGCGGCTACTGGGTCAACAAGTCCCGCTGGCGTACCTACCCGCCCCAGGGGCAGGAGAACCCAGCCTACCGCTACGAGATCATCGAGATCGGCCAGTACTCCTACGCCCACTACATGGGGAAGATGGGCAACGAGTGGTTCGGCCCCGTCCCCGAGAGCGAGGCCGACCAGTGGCCCCAGGGCTGAGCCGCAGCATCGCGAACTGAACGCCCGGCAGTCCCGTCGACAATCGTCTCACTCCCGTTTCTCCGCACGCGCTGAACCCACCAGCATCGCGTTTCTATAATCAACGATCGTTACGTCCACAACCGTTAAGTGTATGTGCTAGCATTCTCTCCGTATGCCGGAGAAGAATTATTATCTCCGACGGATGACGCAGTCGGTCATCACCGTCTGGGCAGCGATCACCTTCTCGTTCGTCGTGATACGGTTGATACCGGGTGGGCCGGCCGACTACATCGCGTCGCAGATACGACAGCGGTCGGGGGGCCAGGTGTCCTACGCGCAGCTCAATCGGATGGTCGAGCTGTACACGAACGTCAACCCCGACGAGCCGATGTGGAAGGCCTACATCGACTACATGACCTCTATCCTCCAGGGCGACTTCGGCCGGTCGATCTTCTACGCGGAGCCGGTCTGGGACGTGCTCGGACCGGCGATCCCCTGGACGATGTTCATCTCGCTGTTCTCCCTCGTGATCGGCACGATGATGGTGTTCCTCATCGGGGGGTTCCTCGCCGTCCACGAGGGCGACAAGTGGGACGTCGCCGGGAGTTACTTCGTGATCTTCACCGACTCCGTCCCGTACTACATCGTCGCGCTGATCCTGCTGTTCGTGTTCGGGTTCGGGACGGACTTCTTCCCGAGCGGGGGACGGTACAACCACGACCTGACGCCCGGGTTCAACGCCGCGTTCATGGCCAGCGTGCTCAGACACGCCGCGCTCCCGATCATGTCGTTCGCGGTCACGGCCTGGGGCGGTCTCGAGTTCCGCGCTCACTGCACCCGCATCATCGGCGAGGATTACGTCGACGTGGCGGAACTCAGAGGGCTCCCGAAGTCGCGGATACAGCTCCGGTACATCGGCTGGAACTCCACGCTCCCGATGTACACCGGGCTGATGGCCGGGCTCGCCACCATCTTCGGCGGGTCGATCATCATGGAACAGATCTTCCGCTACCGCGGGATGGGCTTTTACTTCTACGAGGCGACGATGTCGCGCGACTACGTCACGGTCATGGCGGCGGTCATCCTCTTCACCGTCGTCACGGTCCTCGGACTGCTCATCGCGGACCTGACCTACGGGTTCATCGACCCGCGCGCCGGCCACACTGATCGCAGGTCCTACTCGCGGTCGTTCCGGGAGTCGCTGCGGCAGTTCGTCCGCAACCTGCGCTCGGACGACGACGCCCGGACCGGCGACGCGGCCATCGAGAACCGCCTCGACCGCAACCGCCCGCGGACGGACGACTCCGCGCTGAACTTCGAGGTCTCCGACACGGAGTACTCCTGGAAGCAGCACACTCGCGAGCGGTTCGACAAGAGCGTGCTGACGCCGTTCCGGATCCTCTGGACGTCGCCCCGCGCCCGCGTCGGGGGTATCATCCTCGCGATATTCGCGTTCCTGGGGATCTTCGGTCCCTACGTCGTCCCGGAACCGAGGCCGATGCAGGCGGAGCCGATACTCGGCATGTGGGAGAACATGCGCTACCCGCTCGGGACCGACGACATCGGTCGCGACCTGCTGGCGATGAACATCTACGCGACCCGACCGATGCTCATCATGATGGGGACGGGCGCGCTGGTGACGCTCGGGCTCGCGATCCTCCTCGGCGTCGGGGGCGGGTACCTCGGCGGCCTCTTCGACAAGATCGCGATGACGGTCACGGACATCATGATGAACATCCCCGGGCTCGCGCTGGTGATCGTGCTGGCGGTGATCATCGAACCGAAGAGCCCGGTGTTCGTCGGCGCCATCCTCGCCATCGACAACTGGCCGCGGTTGGCCCGTCAGCTCCGGTCGCAGGTGCTGACGATCCGGGGTGAGTCCCACGTCGAGGCCTCGCGCGTCCTCGGGATCCCGACCCGGAGCATCCTCTCGAAGAACATCATGTCGCGGCTCATGCCGCTGTTGATGATGGGGTCGGCCGGCGCGATGCGCAACGTGTTGATGGAGTCCGTCGGGCTGTACTTCATCGGCGTGTTGCCGTTCACGAACCAGAACTGGGGCGTCATCCTCAACGTCGCGCGCAACGGCGGCGCGCTGGCAGGCGCCGACCGGTTCCACTGGATCCTCGCGCCCATGCTGTTCATCGCGACGATGACCTACGGGCTCCAGCTGTTCGCACAGGGCACCGACCGCCTGTTCAACCCCCGCCTGCGGGCCCGTCACGCGAAGACGGTCTCCAGCGAGGAACTGGAATCTGACGAGGGCGCGCCGCCCGCTACCCCGGCCGACGACTGACGGCCACCGCCGCTGCCGTCCGGTCGGCGGACGACTTCTCCCGCGACGCGGTCCCGACGGCTCCGCTTCTCGACAGAAATATTATGATAACTGTTAACACAGCATGTGTCGAACGTTCGTGATGGACCGATGCAAGTAGAAAAAGAAGGCAGCACGGCCCGGTATCTGATCGGACTGATCACGATCGTCCTCCTCCTGATGGGCGTCTATTACGTATTTACGGTGGCCTTCTGACCGTGACGCGCGGGGACGGACGCCGCGAATCGGATCGACCGCTCGGACGGACGAGGACGGAGAAACGGCGGCGCGGCCCGGCGTCACCGCCGGGGCCGGGGTTACAGTTTCCGGTACAACAGGATTAGCCCGCGGGAGACGAGCGCGACGAGGACGAGCAGGATCCCGACGATACCGAGGATGCCGGCCCAGACTCCGGTGTTCAGCGCTGCCCCCACGGCGACGATTACCAGCCCGACCACGAGGAGCGTCGAGGACACCGCGCCCCCGAGAATGGGCCAGTGTCGCCGTATCGAACGCGTGACTGTGTTCGCCTGTGCCATGTTGTTGCATGCTTCCGGATCCCCCTTATATCTGCGGGTGCCCCGGGGCGGGAGTGTCGATCACGGATAACTGTTAAGTACGTGGGTGAGGTCATCTCTACCATACATGTGCGTCGGAGTATCACTGTCGGAAGTGGTCGGCACTGCGAGCGCCGAGCGGCCAGGAGACGGCGACTCCGCGAGGGACAATGGCATCGCAAAACGCTGACCGGTCCGGCGTGGGCGCGACCGGGGCCCACGAGAACGTCCTCGAGATCCGGAACGCGAGCGTCGGGTTCGCGATGGGGCGAGGGACCTCGAAGGTGCTCGACGACGTCTCGATCGACGTCCACCGCGGCGAGGTGATCGGGATCGTCGGCGAGTCGGGGTCGGGCAAGTCGATGCTCGCCGACTCCGTCCTCGACGCGATCGACCCGCCGGGGCAGCTGACCGGTGAGATCACCTACTACCCGCCGGACGGCGGCGAACCCATCGTCACGAACGAACTGGACGAAGAGGAGATGCGGCGGTTCCGGTGGGAGCACATCTCGATGGTCGTCCAGGGAGCGATGGACTCGTTCAACCCGACGCTCTCGCTACAGAGCCACTTCGAGGAGACGCTGGAGGCCCACGACCACGACGTCGACGAGGGCATGGTGCGGGCGCGGAGCCTGCTCGAGGACGTCCACCTGGACCCCGAGCGGATCCTAAACTCCTACCCGCACGAGCTGTCGGGCGGGATGAAACAGCGGGCGCTCATCGCCCTCTCGCTCGTCCTCGACCCGGAAGTGCTCATCATGGACGAGCCGACGGCCGCGCTCGACCTGCTGATGCAGCAGTCGATCCTGAAACTCCTGTCCGACCTCAAGGAGAAGTACAACCTGACGATCATGATGGTCACCCACGACCTGAGCCACGTCGCCCGCATCGCGGACCGGCTGGCGGTCATGTACGCCTTCGACGTCCTCGAGATCGGCCCGACCGAGGACATCGTCGACGACCCGGCACACCCGTACACGCGCGGACTCCTCAACTCGATCCCGGACGTGCACGCCCCCCTCGAGAGCATGGAGTCGATCGTCGGGACGAGCCCCGACCCGCTGAACGTCCCGGAGGGGTGTTCGTACCACCCCCGCTGTGAGATAGCCAAAGACGAGTGCACGCTCGAGAACCCGCCGCTGGAACGCGTCGCCGACGAGCACAGGGCCGCCTGCTTCTACTGGGAAGAGTCGCGAGAAGCGATCCCCCTCAAGAAACAACAATGAACTCCGAACCACTCCTCGAAGTCGAGGACCTCGACGTCCACTTCGGTACGGAACAGGGACTGCTCGGCCGCTTCTTCGGCGACGACTCGGTCGTCCGCGCGGTGGACGACGTCTCCCTGGAGATCGGGGAAGACGACGTCGTCGCGCTCGTCGGCGAGTCCGGCTGCGGGAAGACGACGCTCGGGAAGGCGATGATCGGGCTGCAGGAACCGACGAACGGGTCCGTCCGCTATCGCGGACAGGACATCTGGGAAGCCAGGACCGGGGAGAGCGAGATCCCCTACTCAAAGATCCGCCGCTCCCTCCAGATGATCCACCAGGACGCCGGGAACTCGCTCGACCCCAACCGGACGGTCTTCGAGAACCTGAGCCCGGCGCTGAAGAAGTGGCGGCCGGAGCTCAACCTGGTCGAACGGCGCGAGCTCGTCCAGACGATGCTCGAGACCGTCGGGCTGACGCCGGCCAGCGACTACGCCTCGCGGTACCCCCACCAGCTCTCGGGCGGCGAGGCACAGCGGACCGTCGTCGTCCGGGCGATGTTGCTGGAACCGGACCTGATCCTCGCCGACGAAGCCGTCAGCGCGCTCGACGTCTCGCTGCGCGTGAACATGATGAACCTCCTCCTGGACCTGCAGGACATGTTCAGCACGTCGTTCGTGTTCATCTCGCACAACATGTCCAACGCGCGCTACCTGGCCGGTAAGGCGGACGGCCGGATCGCGGTGATGTACCTCGGTCGGATCGTCGAGATCGGTCCGCCCGACGAGATCATCAACAACCCCCAGCACCCCTACACCAAGAGCCTCATCTGGGCGACCTCCGGGCTCTCGGAGATCGACGAGCCCATCGAGAGCCCGCCGCTCCGCGAGATCGACGTGCCGGATCCCGAGGACCCGCCCTCGGGCTGTCGGTTCCACACGCGCTGTCCGGAAGCGCGCGAGGCCTGCACGGAGGAGAGCCCCGAGTTGACGCCGGTGGGCGAGACGCCGCGACACGAGGCGGCCTGTTACTACGCGCGCGACGACCGGGAGTACTGGAACAGCGACCCGCTCCCGGGCCTCGAAGGCGAGAGCGGGGGCGGGAGCGAGCGCGATCCGCGCTCGGCCGGCGCGGACTGACACTCTGCGTCGAGGAATTCCTCTCCGCCAGCCAAAAGCTATTAGCCGTCGTCTCGCAAGCGCCTGTAGATGCACCAGTTACGACGCGACGACCAGTCGAGCGTACAGGTGAAGATCGGCTACGTCGGCGGCGGGAGCCGGTCGTGGGCGACGACGCTGATGAACGACCTCGCGCAGACGACGGACCTCGCGGGCGAAGTCGCCCTCTACGACGTCGACCGGGAGAGCGCCCGGACGAACGCCGAACTAGGCGAGTGGATCCAGCGCCACGACGAGGCGGTCGGCGACTGGAAGTACACGGTCGCCGAGACGCTCTCGGACGCGCTCGCCGACGCCGACTTCGTCATCCTGTCGACCCAGGACCCGCCGGGCGAGACGATGGTGAACGACCTCGAACTCCCCGCGGAGTACGGCATCTACCAGACCGTGGGCGACACCGTCGGCCCCGGCGGGACGCTCAGGGCGATGCGGTCGGTCCCGCAGTACCGGGAGATCGCCGCCGCGGTCCGCGAGCAGTGTCCCGACGCCTGGGTCATCAACTACACGAACCCGATGACCGTCTGCACGCGGACCCTCTACGAGGAGTACCCAGACATCAACGCCGTCGGGCTCTGCCACGAGGTGTTCAAGGTCCAGGAGCTGTTCGCCGACCTCGCCGAGGAGTACCTCGACGCCGACGACGTGGCCCGCGAGGAGATCAGCGTGAACGTGAAGGGAATCAACCACTTCACCTGGGTCGACGACGCCCACTGGGGCGACCGGAACGTGTACGACCTCGTCGACCGGTGGGTGGCCGACCGCGAGTCGGTGCCGCGCTTCGACCCCGGCGACCTGGACGACGAGTCGTACTTCGTCAACCATCGCGACGTGACGCAGGACCTCTACGAGCAGTTCGGAATCCTGCCCGCCGCGGGCGACCGCCACCTCGTCGAGTTCGTCCCCTGGTACCTCGACGTCGAGTCCGGCGAGGAGGTCCAACAGTGGGGGATCCGCCAGACGCCGAGCGAGTACCGGGTCGACCACTGGCCCGAGGGCGAGGACGAGCGCCGCGAGCTGCTGGAGGGCGACGAGCCCTTCGAGTTCACCGAGTCGGGCGAGGAGGCGGTCGACTGGATGCGCGCGCTCCTGGGGATGGAGCCGCTGAAGACCCACGCCAACTACCCCAACCGCGGGCAGTGCCCCGACCTGCCGGACGGCGCGGTCGTCGAGACGAACGTGCTGGTCGACGGCGACGGCGTCACGCCGCTGACCGCGGGCGAACTCCCTGACCAACTGCACGATATCGTCCTGACGCACGTGAAGAACCAGGAGACGCTCGTCGCGGCCGGCTTCGACGGCGACCTCGACCGCGCGTACCGCGCGTTCCTGACCGACCCGCTCGTGGACGTCGGCACCGAGGAGGCCCGCGAACTGTTCTCCCGCCTCGTCGACGCGGAACGCGACTACCTCGACGGCTGGGACCTCTCGTCGTCCGTGCTGGACCACGAGGAATCCGCGATAGCCGCGGACGACTGATCCGGAACGCCCGGCGCCCCGTCTCGCCGGGCGACTGGGAGCGCACGGCGGTCGAGCGCGTCGGGACGCACACCGCGGACGTGACTCGACGACCCGGCCGCCGACTCACCGGCTCCCGGGTTCTTCGCCTCGCTCGGCAGGCCAGATGAGCTTCGTGTCGCGGGTCCGGCCGTGTCCGTCGAAGGTACCGTGGACGTAGCCGTGTCCGCCCAGATACTCCGGGACCAGACCGGGTTTACCGCGGAGCGCCGCGTCGAGCGCGAGGATCGCCAGCGGCTCGGCGGCGTCGAACCGCGCGTAGGCGCGGTCCGCGCTCGCGAGGAAGAAGCCGTGGTGGTAGCGCCGTTCGATCATGCGGTCCGCCACGCGGCGAGCGCGGTCCAGGTAGTCCGGGTGGCTCGCGGTCCGCTGGAGCTCCAGCAGCGCGAATATCTCCATCGGGTTCGCACCCGCCACTTCCGGGTCCAGCGCCACGCCCTCGCCCGGGTTGGCACCGATGTCGCCCACGCCGAGTCCGTCTGCGATCCGCCTGGCCGTCTCCCACAGCACGTCCCGTCCGGAGAGGCGGTACGCACGCACGTACGTCCGGAGGAACTGCATGTCGGCGTCGAGCGGCTCCCACGTCCGCCCCTTCTCGCCGTAATAGCCGGTGCGCGGGAACGACTTCCCGGTCAGATCTGTCCCGTCGGCCCACATCGGCAGGAACGCGTTCCGCTCCGGCGCGTACCCGTGCTCGGCGAGCACCGCGAGGCCGTCGACCGTCCACCGGCGTAACTGCTCGCCGTCCCGACCGAGCGACTCCGCGAGGGCGAGCTGGACGAACCCGCTGCGGGCGTACAGCGTCCGGACCCGACTCCCCCAGACGACCCACCCCTCGCGCGCGACCTCCGCGAACTCGTCGCCGAACTGGTTCTCCGCGCGGTCGCCGTAGTCCGAGGTCGTCGGCAACGGGCCGTCGGCCGGCGGTTCGTTGCGTCGCCGCGGCTTCGTGTACTGGTAGGCGCCCAGCCCCGTCTCGGGGTGGCGCGCCTTCACGTACATCTCCGCGAGGCGCTCTCCCCAGGTCCACGCGTCGCCGTCGCCGGCGAGCGCGGACAGCGCGCCGGCCGCGAGGATCAGGTCCGTACCGACGTTGACGAACGAGAGCCCGTCGCCCTCGAAAAAGGGGTCCGGGTCGGCGAACTCGTGGTCCCAGAGATCGCCCAGTTCTCGGCCGTACTCGCCGTGACGGTTCATGTCTAGCGTTTCCCAGTCGAGGACGTGCGCGTCCCAGACCGCCCTGAGGAGGCGAGTCGTCGCCTCGGCGTCGACGTCCCACAGCAGTTCGTAGAACGGGAAGTGGGTCTTGAACTCGTGGACGTCGGCGTCGAAGTGCCCGACGGGGTCGAGCGTCCGCAGATCGACGAACTGGTGGCCGCCCCACCTGAGCAGGCCCCGCTCGTCGACGAGTTCGTCGAAGTGGTAGGCGACCGACTCCCTCGCCGCGTCCACGTACCGGCGATCTCCCGTAACGCCGCTCAGCCCGGCCAGGACCCGGAACAGGTTCTGCTGGCTGGCCAGGTTGGAGACGACGAACTCCTCGCCGTCGTATCGCCAGGTCACGGGGTCGTCCGTCTCGACGTGAACGCCGTCGACGAACAGCGGCGTCGACTCGCCGCTCCACCGGTCGCGCCCGGTCTCCAGCACTCGGTCGACGTACGACTCCACGGTCGACAGCCGCTCGTCGTCGCGCCGGGGCGTTTCGGCCGCCGTGTTCGCGCTCCGGCTCCCAGCTGTCGAACGACCGTCGTCGGCCGCACTGCTCGCTCCCAGAAACGGATCGCCGCCGGACTGATAGATCACGTTCAGAGGGTTGCAGACGACGAATGATAACGTTTCTCCCGGCGAGTCGTCGCTCGTCGTCACGCGAGGTGTCGCAGTGAACGGAGGTGTCACCGGGCGGCTGGTGACGGCGCGCGTTCGGATCTGAACCGGGCGGTCAGAACTCCAGTTCGGAGTCGTAGTCGGCGGCCGCCGCCGCGGTCGGTTCGTCCGGGTCGACGCGGACGTCGATCAGTTCCGGCCCGTCGTCCCGTCCCAGCGCGTCCGAGACCGCGGTACTGAGGTCGCCGAGCGTCCGAACGGTCGTCCCGCGGCAGTCGAACCCCTCCGCGATGGCCCCGAAGTCGGGCGACGCCCAGCCGAACCGGTGTCCGTCCGCGTAGCGGTCGATGTCCGGCGACTTGCTGATGACGCCGTAGTCGGCGTTGTTCAGGACGACCGTGACGACGTTCAGGTCGTTCGCCGCCGCCGTGTGGAGTTCCTGCAGGCACATCATGAGGCTCCCGTCGCCGGTCAGCGCGACGACGGGCCGGTCCGGCGTGGCCAGTTTCGCGCCGAGCGCGGCCGGCAGGCCGACGCCCATGCCGGCCCACGACCCGGCCGTGACGTAGGTCCCCGGTTCGTAGCTCTCGAAGACCTGCTTGGCCCAGAGCCTGAACCCGCCGATGTCAGTGGCGACGACCGCCTCTCGCGGCAGCGCCTCCCGGAGGGTCCGCAACACGCCCGCCGTCGCGACCGGTGGATCATCGTCGAACAACCTGCGCTCGTCGAGCCGCGCCTCGTACTCGGCGCGGACGCGGTCGGCGACGGCCGCCCCGTCCCACGCCGAGTCGGGCCGCGCCGCGTCGCCGAGTTCGTCGCCGATCGCGTCGACCGCCTCGGCGACGCTCGCCGCGATCGCGACGTCGGCGTCGTAGGCGACGTCGATCCGGCTCGTGTCCCGGGTCACGTGGATCAGCGTCTCGCCCATAGGGAGTGACCAGTCGGCGGTCGTGACGCCGTCGAAGCGCGTCCCGAGCGCGAGGACGACGTCGGCGGCCGCGAGCGCCCGCTTCCCGCCGGCCGGGAGGTGGCTCCCGGTGACGCCGAGCCAGCGGGGGTCGTCCTCGGGGAAGAGGCCCTTCGCCTTGTAGGAGGTGACCACGGGCGCGTCCAGTCGCTCGACGAGCGCCCGGATCGCCGACGGGCCTCCCGACCGCCTGGCGCCGAGTCCGAGATAAACGACCGGCCGGTCCGCGCCGGCGAGCGCCGCGGCCGCGGTGCGGTACTCGGCGTCGCCGTCGAACACGCTCGTCGACGGCGTATCGACGATCCCCGGCGAGCGGAACTCGGCGTCGAGGAGCGGGCGGGCGACGCCGAGCCGGACCGGTCCCCGCGGGGGCGCCAGCGCCGACTCGATCGCCGAGTGGACCTTCCGGTGAAACTCGGTCGGCCGATCCACCGAGACGTTCTCCTTGACGACGTAGTCGTAGGTGTCCGGTTCGATCTCGTGGATCGGCGCCTTGCCGCGGTCGTCGGGATCGGGGGTCGCTGCGACGTGGATCAGCGGCACGCGGTCGTCGAGGGCGTTCTTCAGTCCGTGCATCGCGTTCGTGTCGCCCGGGCCGGGGACGGTCAGCGTCGCGGCGACGCCGCCGCCGGCCTCGTAGTGCCCCCACGCGACGTGGGGGATCGCGGTCTCGTGGCGAGCCATCACGTACCGGATCTCGTCTCGGGCCGCGACGGTGCGGTCGAGCGGGAGCGTCTGCGTCCCGGGCAGGCCGACCAGGAGGTCGACGCCCGCGTCGACCAGCGCGTCGTAGAGCTGGACGCTGGCGGGACGGGCCGGTGGTCCATCGACTGTCGGAGTCATCTATCGGCTCTGGGTTACACCGACACCGGCAAATAACTACTCCTCGCCGGCGCCGCCTCGCGACCTCGGCCCCAGAGATCGCCCCTGCCTCACCGGTCCCCCGTCGTCCCGGGGCGCCCCCACCGTGCGACCGGGGCTGAGATGCGCCGTCGCACCAGCGTTTATTGCCCCCGGAGTCAGATCCGGACACATGGAGATCACGGACATCGAGACGAGAGTCCTCCGTCGCGACCTCGACGAGCGCTTCGCCAACGCCCAGAAGTGGATCGACAGCCGGGAGTACTGCCTCGTCAGGGTCGAGACGACCGATGGGGTCGTCGGCTGGGGGGAGTGCTGGGGGCCGGCGGCCGGCAACCGGGAGATGATCGACGAGTACGTCGCGCCGCGGCTGGTCGGTCGGCGCGTCGACGACGTCGAACAGGTCCACGACGACCTGGTGTTCGAACTCCGGTCGTCGTACCACTCGTACGTCCCGGCCAGCGTCGTCAGCGGCGTCGACATCGCGCTCTGGGACGCCTACGGGAAGTCGGTCGGACGGTCGGTCTCCCGGCTGCTGGGAGGCCGGCGGCGCGACGAGGTCCGCGCCTACGCGACGGGACACTTCTTCCGCGACGTCGACGACCTGGCGGAACTGAAGCGGATCGTCGCCGCGGAGGCACGGGACCACGTCGACGCCGGGTTCACGGCGCTCAAACAGAAGATCGGCCTCGCGCGACACTTCCCGTGGGGGCCCGACGAGGACCTCGAACTGGTCGCGGCCGTCCGCGAGGCCGTCGGCGACGACGTGGCGCTGATGGTCGACGCCAACCACGCGTACGACCTGGCCGACGCGCGCCGCGTCGCGCGCGGACTCGACACGTACGACGTTCGCTTCTTCGAGGAACCGGTCCGCCCGGCGGTCGACTACTACGCCGACCTCGCGGAGGGCGTCGACGTGGCGCTCGCCGGCGGCGAGTGCTGGGCGTTCCGGCACGAGTTCGAGCGCGTGACCCGCGAGACGGGCGTCGAGTACCTCCAGCCCGACGTGACCAGCGCCGGCGGGATCACCTCGGCCCGGCGCGTCGCCACGCTGGCCGACAGCGCGAACGTCCAGTGCGTCCCCCACGTGTTCGGGAGCGCGGTCGCGCTCGCGGCCAGCCTCCAGGTCATCGCCGCGACGCCGGGCGACCCCATGCTGGAGTTCGATCGGACGCCGAACCCGATCCGCGAGGACCTCGCCGCCGACCCGATCACCAACGACGGCGACTCGGTACAGATCCGCGACGAACCCGGCCTCGGGATCGAGGTCGACGAGGACGTGCTGGAGCGGTTCGCGGTCTGAGGGGAGCGGACCCTCACATTTACCGTGGGGCCGCGCGTTGGTCGACCCATGCCAGTCGTCGAAGCGGAGCGCCTCGAATCGTTCTCGCGACGCGCCCTCGAATCGTACGGGACGCCACCGGGGACGGCCGAGATCGTCGCGTCGTCGCTCGTCGACGCGGAGCTGGTCGGCCACTCCTCCCACGGCGTCGTCCGGATCCCCTACTACGCCGACGACTTCGTCTCCGAGACGATCGACCCGACGGCCGAGCCGACCGTCGAGTCGGCCGGGTCGTTCCACCAGGTCGTCGGCGGCGCGGCCATGGGGCAGCTCACGGGACAGCGAGCGGTCGACCTGCTCGTCGAGACGGCCGGCGAGCTCGGCGTCGGGGTCGTCGGGATCCGCGACTCGGGACACCTCGGTCGCATCGGCGAGTGGGCCGAGCGGGTCACCGGGGAGGGCCTGCTGTTCTCGTCGTGGGTCAACCTCCAGGGCGGCTCCCAGCGGATCGCGCCACCGGGGACGGCCGACAGGCGACTCGGGACGAATCCGACGACGTTCGGCGTCCCGACGTTCGACGCGCTCCCGTTCGACCTGATCTACGACGGCGCGACGAGCCAGGTCGCCCACGGGAAGATCATCGAACGCGACGGGTCCGGGCAACGGCTCCCCGACGCGTGGACGATCTCCGAGTCCGGCGAGCCGGTCGCGCACGCGGCCGACTTCGAGGACGGCCAGGGAGCGCTCCTGCCGCTCGGCGGGCGGGCGACCGGATACAAGGGGTTCGGTCTCGCGACCATGGCCGAGCTCTTCGCCTCGATCGTCGGCGACGGTCCGGTCTCCTCCGAGGAGCGCCAGGACTGGAACGGTAACGGCGCTGCCTTCATCGCCATCGACCCGACCGTGTTCACGACGCGCGACGACCTCATCGAGCGCGCCGCCCGGCTGGCCGCGCATCTCCGGTCGGCGGAACCCATCGAAGACGACGGGGAGGTGCTCCTCCCCGGCGAACCCGAGTATCGCGCCCGTCAGCAGCGTCGCGAGGAGGGAATCTCCATCGAGACGGCCGTCGCCGACGAGTTATCCGCGCTCGCCGCCGACCGAGATATCGAAACGCACCTTCCTGACCCGCTCGCGGGGTAGTCCGCCGGCCAGCAGGACCCCCTCCGTGGCCGTCGACGGGACACTGCGGCGTCGCTGCAACCGGACCGCTGGTCGCACAGGGCGAAGTCCGCAGCTACATTTTCGCTATCGGCTCTGATTCCCGTGTGCCGAATCACTGCTTAGAACCGGTCTCAGACCACATACTGGGCCGAAGTGAACTACCGAGAGGCAGTATCCGGAACGATATGGCCCCTCACGGCAAGAAATAGTCCGATATCAATGGTTTTGTTCCTCTCTGGGGAACTCTTTGCACGCCCGTATCAAAACAGTCCCCGTCTTGCGAAACTGTCGCCGGACGGTGGCCCGATCCGTCTCGGAGCCCGTGTCGGAGATTACATTAGTAAGTCTGTAATCCGGATTAATTGCGTCTCTATTGGTAGTTACTAAACCCCGCCGTCGGACGTCTTGAACGCTGCTGGCGGACAGAAGCCGTCAGATAGCGGCTACACGATGATAGTGGCAGGCGCTATCGAACATCACAGTTCAGTTCCCCACAAGGGAACGGGAAGTTTCAGCCACAGGAAGTCTAAGTCGAGGAGACCGTAAACCCCGGTGAATTCGGCGATATCGGGTAATCTACGCCGTATCGACTGGCACACACGGGGACATAGCCGTCTGCAGAAACGCAGCGGTAGTGAGGTGATGAGGGGATCGGGATATCTGTGTGTAGATATGTCGGTCTGGTTACCCCGCGCGTTCGACGACGGAACCGGGAGATGGCGACCGGATCGTTGAGGGCAGTTCGCTGTCGGGGCGCCGTCGTCAACCGGCACTGTCTGAGGGCGCGCCGCGGAACTACCGATGGGGCCGTTCGCAGTAGCGGAACTCGTCAAACAATCTACCGGTCCGTACCGGGATTCACGGTCACGACGCGGACGCATCGTCGGTACGAACCTGCGACCGTCGAGCCGCTGGAAGCGGAAGTGTAACGGTAGAGTCCCACAGGTATGGCAGATCTCCATTCAGTACTAGATCCTGATATCAATTGGAAACCGATGTCTGAGTGGCGAACAATCGATCGACTGCTACGACATCTGACTCCGGAATCCGACGATTTGAATTGTCTCGTGTGGAAATACAGGACCACACAGATCTCGGCTCAATTTATTTCGAATCCTTGCCACAGCGCCCAAAGTATTTCATAAATGTGGACGTATTTCCAAGTTCATCCGAGAATATGCGCCCGACTGTAGAATGATACCCAGGTCCGACACAGACAGAATGGTACTACTCAGGTAGAGGTGAAATGTGGATGCTAATATAATTATATGCATAGTTTTCCGAAAACATAAGAAATCATAACCAAACGCTCGGGCGCAACGATCTGTGATCCGGACCGAGGACGGAGTACGCGCAGGCGTCACTGCGGTCGCTGGTTCTCGCCGTCCACCGGCGATGCGGACGCCGGCGACGCTCGTGCTCGTCGGCCGGCTCGAGAGAGAGAGCGCGGATCCGGCGACCAGCGGTCCTAGCCGGGCAGAAAGAGGCTGATCAGCGCGACGACGAGGCCGGCCAGCCCCATCCGGATCGCGGAGACGTACCACTTCTGGCCGGAGATCGAGCCCGTGTCGGCACCGAAGGCGGCGAGGACGCCGATGCCGAGCCCGACGTCGACGAACCCGAACGCGTGGTCTGCTCTCACGACGACCGCTTGTACGTGGCGTACTTCGCCAATCCGGCCACCGACAACCCCGAAACCACTGACGTGCGAGACGACCCTCAGTCGACTACACCCCGACCTCCCCGCAGACGAGTTCGACGTTCGGTGGTACGATCCAGCGAGCGGAGTGTGGCTCGACCGGGAGCGGGTCGACGGAGGCCGGCGCGAGTTCACGACGCCGACTGGTGGTAACCGGGTGCTCACGCTCGAACGACTGTCCGTCTCGGTAGGTACGTGGCGGCGTCCGTCTCTGATCGACTAGCTCCGAAAATTACTAATATATTACAAAGTATTTAAGTAGTGGGGTCGGCGCACTTCAGAACAGTCACGATGAGTGCATCCCAAGAGGTGGAGCGCTGGGACATATTCCAGCTCGATCTTACAGGCCCGTCCGATGGAAACCCCTACACCGATGTCACACTGAAAGCCGAGTTCAGCGACGGCGACCAGGCGGTTACCGCCCGAGGATTCTACGACGGCGACGGACAGTACGCGGTCCGCTGTATGCCCGACACGCCCGGGGAGTGGACGTATCGAACCGAGAGTTCGGAGCCCGCCCTCGACGGGATCGAGGGGTCGTTCGTCTGCACCGAGGCCAGCGACGGCAACCGCGGGCCTGTCCGCGTCGCGGATACGCACCACTTCGAGCACGCCGACGGCACTCGACACTCCTCGTTCGGGACCACCTGCTACGCGTGGACGCACCAGGACCCGGCGGTTCAGGAGCGAACGCTCGAGACGCTCGCCGAGGCACCGTTCAACAAGCTCCGGATGTGCGTCTTCCCGAAGTGGTTTACCTACAACCGCCGGGAACCGGTCCGCCACCCCTTCGAGGGCGGCGCGTCCGGGGATCCCGACTTCGACCGACCCGACCCGGAGTTCTTCCAGCACCTCGAGGACCAGGTCGCACAACTCCGGGACCTGGGTATCCAGGCGGACGTGATCCTCTTCCATCCCTACGACAAGTGGGGCTACTCGGACATGGGAGACGAGGCGGACGACCGGTACCTCGAGTACGTGATCGCGCGACTAGCCCCCTACCGCAACGTCTGGTGGTCGCTGGCCAACGAGTGGGACCGTTTCGACGACAAGGACGAGAGCGACTTCGACCACTACTTCCAGGTGGTTCAGGAAGAGGACCCCTACGACCACCTCCGGTCGGTGCATCACCTCTCGGAGTGGTACGACTTCGAGAAGCCGTGGGTCACCCACTGCAGCATCCAGGAGCGTGAACACCAGGACATGGCCCAGTGGGTGGACGAGTACGAGAAGCCGGTCGTCAACGAGGAGTGCGGCTACGAGGGCGACATCGAGAAGTCGTTCGGCAGTATCTCCGGTCACTACATGATGAACCAGTTCTGGCTCGGGGTGACCGGTGGCGGCTACGTCGGCCACGGCGAGACCTACCGCCACCCGGAGGACATCCTGTGGTGGTCCCACGGCGGCGATCTACACGGCTCGAGTCCCGACCGGATCAAATTTCTGCGCGACCTGGTCGAGGAGGCGCCGGGACCGCTCGAACCCATCTCGATGAAGACAGATCGGCCGCCGTGGGGCGCCCACGCGAACGAGGACTACTACCTGTTCTACTTCCGGTTCTACCAGCCCTCGCTGTGGTCGTTCGACCTGCCCGACGACGGCGAATTCGAACTGGAGGTCGTCGACCCGTGGGAGATGACGATCAGACCACTCGGGGGGACGCACTCGGGCGGGGACGAGGTCGAACTTCCCGGCGACGACTACATGGCCGTCCGAGCGCGACGCGTCGAGTGACCCTTCCAACTGGATGACTGACATGCGTTCCTCAAAACCGACGGCGAGGTCGATACCTCCGGCGCTCGTGTTCGCTCGCGGGACGTAGTAGAACACGACGCCTTCGAAGACGAACAGTTAACTTTCCGCCTTTAGCGCGATACAGCATGGCTCGACACGACGCAATAGAGTATGGTGCGGTCGGTGACGGGGAGACGGACGACACCGCGGCCATCCAGGCAGCGATCGACGCAGCCGCCGAGGACGGCGGCGGAACGGTCGTTGTGCCAGCGGGCGAATACGTGACGCGCCCGCTGCTCCTCCGGTCACACGTGGAGATCCGGATCGAGGGAGGGGCGATCCTACTTGGGAGCGAGGACATCGACGAGTACCCCGCCGTCGAGGGGCGCTGGGAGGGCGTCGAGCGGGACGTGTACGCGTCGCTGTTGACCGGTCACGACCTTGAGGACGTCGCCATTACCGGCAGCGGGACGCTCCACGGGCGCGGCGAGGTGTGGTGGGAGGCCTTCCACGATGACCGCGATGCGTACCCGGACGCCGTCGGCCGGGATCTCGAGTACCCCGGGCGACTCGACTGCCCTCGTCCACGGATGATCAACATCTACGATAGTCAAAACGTCCTCATACGGGACATCGAAATCAGGAACTCGCCGTCGTGGACCGTCCACCCGGTCTACTGCGAGAACGTCACCATCGACAACGTCACGATCCGGAATCCCGAACACTCCACGAACACGGACGGCATCAACCCCGACTCGTGCCGGAACGTCCGCATCTCGAACTGCGATATCGACGCGGGGGACGACTGCATCACCATCAAGTCGGGATACGACGAAGACGGCCGCCGGGTGGGTGAACCCTGCGAGAACGTCGTCGTCACCAACTGCACGATGTACCACGGTCACGGCGGGGTCGTCATCGGCTCGGAGATGGCCGGCGGCGTGCGCAACGTCACCGTCTCGAACTGCGTGTTCGACGGCACGGACAACGGCCTGCGTGTCAAGACCGAGCGCGGTCGGGGGAGCGTCGTCGAGAACATTCGGGCGACCAACCTGGTGATGCGCGACCTGAAACGGTCGGCGTTCATCGCCACGATGTTCTACCAGGGTCGCGGTGCGGACGAACCTCGGCCGGTGACCGAGGAGACGCCGCGGCTGCGGGAGATGCACTACTCGGACATCACCATCGACGGGACTACCGACGTCACGACGATCAGGGGGTTGCCGGAAATGCCCGTCGAGGACGTCAGCCTCTCGAACGTGAGGGTCCGCGGCGCGGACCGCGGCGTCCGGGCCGCCAACGTCGACGGGTTCGACCTCCGGGACGTGAGCGTCGACGCCGAGGAGACACCGGCGTTCGACGTCGAGCGCGCCAGCGAGGTGGAGTTGACCAACGTCGAAGACCCCGATCCCGATCCCGACCGGCCGGTCGTGCGCCTTGACGGCGCCGACGCCGTCGTGCGGGGGTGCGTCGCCGACAGATCGGCCGGCGCGTTCCTCGAACACACCGACAGCGACGTCGTGCTCCTCGAGAACCATCTCGATGCAGCTGAACGCGACGGAGTAGCTCGCGATTGACTCGCGGCGTCTGTCCAGCGGCTCATTGGGGTTGCGGCCAGCGGCGAACCGACGCTCGCCTTCGCATCTCTCGTGGCCGTTCGGTGCCGACGTCATCGACCCCCCGGAGGAATCTGCCCCGTAGGTCGGAACTGATCCGCAGTTCAATAATGTGGAAAACATAAAGTGATGCGCCGTGTTGTAACGGACAAGACCGAGGGATGTCAGACAAGACGATCACCTCCATCGAAAACGGAATGTCGATCATCGAACTGGTGATCTCGAACGGCGGCATGACACAGACGGAGGTCAGAGAGGAGCTCGACTGGTCGAAGGCGAAGACCCACTACTACATGAAAACACTCCGGAAGTGTGGACTGATCGTCCAGAGAGAGCGCGAGTATTTCGCCGGACTCGGTCTCGCCACGTACGGGAGGGCGGCGATCGAACAGACGGAGCTGGTACATCCCCTGCGCACTGTCGTCGATGACCTGGCTGCTGAAACGGACAAGCTGGCGCTGCTCGCCGTCGAACAGAACGACGAGATCTATTACGTCTACCAGAGCGAGGCCGGTGATTCGGCGGGAGAACGGAACCTCGTCGGGAAGGCGAGAGAGCCTCACTGCACCGCGTTCGGGAAGGTGATCCTGGCGAACGTCGACGAGAACCGTCGGGAAGCGCTCCTGGCGGACGTCGAATTCGATTCGGACTCCCAGTGTTCGAACACGTCCGAAGCGGAGTTGCGGCGAGAGCTCGAACAGATCCGAGAGAACGATTTCGCGTACGACGAGGCCGAGTTCGAACCGTCGATACGCGGTATCGCGGCTCCTATCTGGGATACCGGGGGCGAAAGGCTGCTCGGGTCACTCGGCGTGATCAGTTCCGAAGAACCGCTCGAAGACCCGTATTCGGGGACGAAAGCACAGCGATTCGCGAAGACTGACGCGAATATCGTGAAGCGATTCGCGAAGACGGCGCGAAACAAGCTCGACGGAGGGGAATGAATGACTGACGATATCCACGACAGCGTGTACGGTTGCCTGGTCGGTGGTGCGATCGGCGACGCGCTCGGTGCCACGGTCGAGGGGTGGTCGCACGAAAACATCGCTGCGGAGTACGGGGCGGTCGACGAGTTCGGCGCGTACGATAACCCCCACGCCGAAGGGGAGCCGGGTTCGATCACCGACGACACGGTCATGTGTCACTACCTCTGCCTGTCGATCGTCGAGAACGGCGGCCGTATCACTCCCCGGGAGTACGCGGACACGCTCGAGCGGTTTCTCGACACGGACCGCGTCTGGGTTCCGGAAGAACTGATGGCCAAGAAACTCGCGGCGGGAATGAACCCCTGGCGAACGGGGCGCGGGACTGTCTCGGCGGGCACAGCGATGATGTCGATCGCACCCATCGGGGTCATCAACGCCGGGAATCCGCGCCAAGCGTACCAAGACGGGTACAACCTCGCGGCGATCAACCAGGACGGGATCGAACAGGACGCCGCGGCGACGGTAGCTGCGGGAATCGCTACCGCTATCGAACCGGAGAGTAGCGTCGACGACGTCGTCGAGACGATCGTCGAGTATTCACCGGACATCCTCCACCGCGCGATCGACCTCTCGCTCGGTCTGGCAGTCGAAAGTAACGACGTCTCGTCGTTCCGGGAGCGATTCTACGACGAACTCCTCGACTGGCGATGGCCTGCGGTCAAGTGGGGGCGAGCACAGTACTACGACGGCCAGGTGTTCAGCGCGAGCAGCATCGAATCGCTTCCCGCGGCAGTGGGTCTGCTGTCGCTGTGCGGGACCACGGCGGATCGCGCGCTCGTCGAGGCGGCCAGCTTCGGTCGAGACAGCGACACGATCGGCGCGCTCGTCGGCTACGTCGTCGGGGCTGTTCACGGGGCGAGCGAACTCGACGAGTCCTGGAAAGCGACCTGTACCGACGTGAATCAGGAGTTCTTCGACGATTTCCCGGACGACGTCGACGTCGGATTCGAGGCGATGTCTGACCGGCTCGTCACGGCGCTGGAACGCGAGCGCGACCGAGCAGCCGAACGACGGCAGCAACTCGACCTGATGCTTCAATAGAATTTGACGGAGATCGCCACTTGACATGGGACGCCCCAGCCGATGTGAAAACCGTTTCAAATTCTCCGACAGAGCGGGACACCGACGTTTCGATCGCGGGAATCGATTACTCCTCGCGGAGGACAGCGATCCACCTGTCGTCTGACGGCGGTTCCAGTTCGAGTTCGTCGTCTTCGGCATCGATACTCGACTCGTCGACCCATTCGGAGTCGTCGACTTTGAGCCATCGTACAGTGAACGATCCGGACGTGTCGGCTGCATCGAACGGCACGCGACCGCCAGACCGGAAGTACACGATGTATTCGCCAGCAGACCTGTTGCCGGCACAGTACGCTTCGTCGTCCTCTCGGGCGAATTCGAAGTGGTGGTCCGTATCTCTCTCACGAAGGAGACTGTTTGACGGGGCGGCTTCGACGAAATCGGTTTCGTCGATCACCATCCGCGCAGACTCCAGTTGTCGCTGGACTAACTCTCGAAGCCCGAGTCCCCATCCGCTTTCGCCCCGGTGGAATCTGGCGCTGGCGCAGCCGCCGAGTAAATTCCGCCAGAAGTGTGAAATCGCCTCGTCTGCCGTTCCCGCGGCCCACGTCTGCCGGTCCCCCTGCTCACTTTCGACGCAGCCGTAAATTTTCTCGTTACTCAACGGGCGAACCGCGTCGTGTGAGTAGAGTTCTTCTCGCCAAGTCTGTATGTTGTCCCAGTGGTCTTGTCCAGTCGCTCCTTCGGCGTTCTGATTGTTCTGGGAGATCTCGACGTGCGAATAGAGATCGGGGTTCCCGAGCATCCGTGAAACCGTCTCACCGGGATTCAACCGCATCGCCGTGACGTTGACGGGCCAGTCGTGCACCGCTGTCGCTCGGTCGCCTCGGTGCTCGTGGCTTTGGTCTTCTCCCGAGGCCAGCTGCTCCGCAGCGTACGATTGGACGAACTCTAACCAGTGACGTTCCCACGAGGGAGGTGACTTGGATTCGTTGTTGATGTTGTAAATCACGTGACCGAACGGGAGCGTGCGATCGAGGATGGCTTCGACAAATTGCTCCTGGTAGCCCAGCAGGAGGTCGTTGCCCTCCGCGACGGAATTGTAGAAGTTCGACGCGTCTCCGATGTCGACATCGTCATCTGCGGGGAGACCGAACTCGTCCTCCGAATAGTTCACGTTGTTATCCGGATTCCAGGGAATGTCCGACCACCGACCGTGGTCGAACCGATCCCAAAGCGTGATCTGGACGACCATGTCACGCTCCTGTGTCTCCTCCAGGAATGTAACGAGTCGGTCCTCGAATTCCTCGTTCAGTTCGTCGAGATCGTACGTCCCATCGTCGACTTCCGCGAAGGGAGGGACGTTCCCCTCGTCGCGATAGGTGAGGACGTTCCGAAGAAAGTTCCCGCCGCACGATTCCAAGAGGTCGAGTGCGTCGGTCAGTTCGTCGCCGGTCCACTGAAACGGGTTGTCGTCCTCGAACCCACCGATGAGAATTACCGGCTCTCCCTGATACTCGAAATACCACGGGTTCTCTCTGGAGACGGTTATCCGGTCGCTGGACGGATCGCTAGTACTGCTCACAGCGAGTGAGAACACCAACCATCACAATAAATCTATGCTCTCGGGGAGCAAGTTGTTCCTATCGTAGTCCGGGCCTTCCTGTGATCCCCGGACTGCCGTCCACACTACTGAAAGCGCGAATTGGAAGCAACGAGTACCATCCCGTCTACTCGGTAAAATCGCGAGCCTGCAACTCGACAACGACGTCCTTGGCAGGAGCGAAGATATAAATTGGCGTTGGACGAATCGAGACCATCCGAGCATGGAAATCGGCTACTTCACTGCCCACGAGCAGTACGACCCGACGACGCTTCTCAGGCACGCGTCACTGGTCGAGGAGGCGGGCTTCGATACGGTCTGGACGAGCGACCACGTCCATCCCTGGTGGCACACGGACGCGCAGTGTGGCGCGGCGTGGCCGTGGCTCGGCGCAGCGCTCGAGTCGACTGATTCCGTCCGTATCGGGACGGGCGTCACGCCGCCGATCGCTCGGTATCATCCGGGAACGATCGCACAGGTGTTCGCGACGCTGGGAGCGATGTATCCGGGACGGGTCCACGTCGCCCTCGGGACGGGCGAGTCGATGAACGAGGTGCCCCTCGACTACGAGTGGCCGGCGTACCCCGAGCGGCGCAAGCGCCTGATCGACGCCTGCGAGATCATCACCCGACTCTGGGACGGGGGCTTCACGACGTACGACGGGCACTACTGGAGCGTCGACACGTTCAACCTCTACACGCGACCGGACGAACGCGTCCCGCTGTTCGTGTCCGCGAACGGGCCGAAGACGACCCGGGTCGCCGGCCGGTACGCTGACGGACTGTTGACGCTGGTGGACAACGAACGGTACGAGGAGGTGCTCGTTCCGGCCCTCGAAGACGGCGCGGCGGAGGTCGGGAGAGACCCGGACGAGATAACGCGGATCAGACAGCTCCTCGTCTCGTACGACGAGGACTACCAGCAGGCGCTCGAGAGTATCGGCTTCTGGCGCGGGATCCCCGCCGTCGGATTCGACGCCGAGATCCCGGACCCGCGGATCATCGAGGAAGAGGGCCGCGAGCTACCGCTCGAAGGGATGACAGATACCTGGGTCGTGACGAGCGACCCCGAGGAGATTCGAGCCGAACTGGAAGCAGCACGCGACGCCGGGTTCGACGAGGTCGAGATCCACTCGGGCAGTCCCGACCAGTCCGCCTTTATCGAGATGATGGAATCTGAAGTTCTCCCTCGCGTCTGAACTACTATCACGACCGGAGGCGGTTCACGTCTGATACCACCCTTGCACGCCGTATTACGCCGCTTCGTTGATTTCGGCTGGATAGGTTCAGGGTTTCGAGAATCGCTGGAGAACCGCAGCGATCTCCCGCAGTGTCGCTTCTCTCTCTTCGGTATCGACGCGTTTCGAGATCCAGGACGCAGAGCCGGTCGCGTCGGCGAGTTCGAGCGCCCGTTCGACGTCCGACACGGAGGAGATCCCACCTCCGAGGAATACCCCGGTCTGCGGGCTTCGCTCGGCGACGAGTTCTCGAAACTCCGTGACCGATCGCGGGTCGGTCTCCGTGAGTGACGTCGTCGTTCCGAGTAGCTCTGGGTGCTCGAAGACGACCCAGTCCGGCTCCCATTCGAGAATGGCTTTGCCGAACTCGACGCCGTCGACGCAGACGACGGACGCGAGTCCCACTTCGCGACATCGTCCTATCTTCTCGTACAGTTCGTCCGTCTGTTCTCTGAACTCGGGATGGTTCATCATGACGCCGTCAGCACCGGCCTCGTGGATCGTCTCCGCCAAGACGTGCCCCAGTCCCGGTCCCGGCGAGTGCGGCGACATCCCCTGGGCGAGGATCGGGAGGTCGACGGCCTCGGCGACGAGTCTGATGTCCGGCGTCTGCGGGGAGAGAACAAAGGTGACGCCGAACTCGTCGGCGACCCGTTCGGCCGTCTCCGCGAACCGCAGTCCGTCCTCGCCCCCGGTCTCGGGGTAGAGCTTGTAGTTGATCTGGAAGAACGGCTCGTCGAAACCCATGGTCTACTCAAGGCGACCGAGCGCTTCCTCAGCGGTCGCACCGTCGTGAACGATCGCTTTCAGCGCCGAGACCATGCCGGCAGGATCGTCGTGTTGCCAGACGTTCCGGCCGTAGATAGGGCCGGCCGATCCGGCCGCCACGGCTCCCTCAGTCATCTCGAGGACGTCGTGGTCGCGCTCGGCCTTCGGGCCGCCGGCGACGTAGACCGGGCACGGGGAATTAGCGACGACCGGCTCGAACGCCTCCGAGCTACCGGGGTAGTAGAGCTTCAGCATGTCCGGACCGAGTTCGGAGCCTATCCGACCCGCTTGCTCGATGAACGACGCGTCGAGGTCGTCCGTGATGCGGGGCCCCCAGAGGGTCGGTTCGAGGACGACCGAGAGGTCGTGGTTCCGCCCCTCGGCCGCGACCCGGGCGGCGAATTCGAGGTTGTCCCCGAGGACGTCCGGGTTTTCGCGCCCGTAAATAACACACACCTTGACCGCGTCTGCCCCGGCCCGGTCGGCCTGTTCGAGGCTGAACGCCTGTCGGTGGATCTCGTTCGCGCCCTGATGACCCGGGAGCGTCGAGTCGTGGATGATATCCAGCGTGCCGATCTTGTAGACGTCGGGGTACTCCGCGAACACGTCTTCGTACTGCTCGAGGAACGGAACGCTGGCGAGGACTCCGTCCGGTTCGCCTTCGAGGACGCGTTCGAGCGTCGCGCGGCGGTCTTCGAACCCGTCGAAGACCCCCCAGTGTAGCCCGTGATCCAGTGCGACGACGACAGCATCGCCTAAAGTGCCACTCATGCTAGCTTCAATGAAGAAAGGCCGCAGAGTATTAAATAACTATTTCCATTCCACGATCCGCTGCCGACTAGCAAACGGACGGTCGAATCCGTGAACTCCGGTCAGCGCAGAGCCAGCCGACGGCCTCTCGGTCGTCCCGTTCCGTGACCGAGTGGCACACTCATGCGGAGCAGGGCGCCGCTACACGGGAGAGATGATCGATCCGCGGCAGTCGACAGGTGACTGGCCACGCCGATCGAATCGGAGGAACCGCCGCTCAATCGCTGCTCACGATCCGCTCGGTACTCTCCTGGACGTTTTCGACGTCGAAGACCCGGTCTTCCCAGTCGGACCGGAAGATTTCCGACTTCGCCTCCCTGATCGCCTGCTGCGCCCCGTCGGAGAACGGGAAGTCCGTGAAGCCGAAGATGATTCCGAACTCGATACGCAGGTGGCCGAACAGCATCTCCCGGGCGGCGTCCTCGGGGACGCCCATCTCGACGACGTGTTCGTAGCCCTCTCGTAGGACGGTGAGGCACGTGCCCAGGAGCGTCTCGACGAGGGCGGGTTCGAGGATCGCCATCTGTTCGGTCGTCACGCGGTGGGCGTCCCGGACGGGCGCGTAGATGTCCCTGGCGATCGTCTCACCTTTCGCGTAGTCGTCTTCGGGGCCCTGATGGAGTGCACAGACGATGTCCTGAACGTCACGACCTTGCCCGCCGAACCAATCGGGGGAATCGTCGTCCATGTCTGTATCGGCCGTGAAGAAGGACGGATGGCACGGATGCGTCAAGAAATACGTGACGTCTTCGCGGCCGTGGAGGACATCTGCGTACGCGGCCGCCGGGTCCAGCAAGATTACCACGGCCCCGGAGTCGAGCTTCGGGACTACGTCCTCGGAAATCGCCCCGATCAGCTCGTCGGGGACGGCCATGATCACGACATCCGTTCCCGCAAGCGCTTCGTCTGGAGAGGAAGCGTCGACGCCCCGTTCGGCCAGACGTTCCTGTCCCTCCTCGCTCGGTTCGACACAACGCACGTCGTAGGCGGGATCGTCCCGTATCTGGTCGACGATCCGACAGCCCATCTTCCCGCCTGCACCCATGACTGTGACTGACTCAGGCATACTCTATTTGAGAACGAGAGTTGACCAATATAATAATTGTGTTCGGGCGCATCGCCTCCACTCACTGCTCGCGGCTAGAGGTCGATCCCAGCCGCGGTTATTCCGCTCCGGCCAGTTCGCCTCCGTCTCGAACGAGACCGAAGTAGTCCGCCTGGCCGACCTGTCCGCCTTTGAGCGCGATTTCGAGCCCGTCGAATCGGTCGTCCTCGGAAGACGCTCGACAGAGCGGACCGCCGGGAGCCAACGGCGTCAGCAGTTCGAGCGCGTAGACGTCGAGCGCTGGGGCGGCGTACCCGCTCGTGTCCCCGCCGGCGACACACACTCGATCGACGGTGGTCCGTTCGAGGACCTCGCGGAGGATCGCCCCCTGTTCGCGGCCGAGGCGTGAACCGATTGCCGTCTCGTCTAGCTGCAACTCCGCGGCTCTCTTTTCTGTCTCGGCGATACGCTCGTCGTTCGGCCCCCGAGCGGAATAGAGGATCACGCTCCGACCGGCGTCGATACTCTCGATGGCTGCCTGAACGGCCGCCTGTCTTTCGTCTCCGGCGACAGCGTCATCGATCAGGCGGGTCGAATCGAGTCGGTGCCCGTCGAATCCGTGCTCTAGCGCCCAGTCGATCTGTTCGGCCGTGACTGGCGAAGCGCTGCCCGACACGATCACTGTCGGGATCTCCTGCGGAAGCGTCTCAGTCGAACGGGTTTCGGCGAGGTCGCCCGTCGCTTGCAGGTAGTCGGTAATCGCGTACTCGAGGCCGGAGGAGCCGACGGTGAAGACCGTTTCCGGTCGGCTGACGCAGTACTCCCAGACGAGTTCGCCGACGGTCGATTGATGTTCCTCGGCCACGGTATCGAAGAACACGACATCGGCGTCGTCCCGTATCGTCGTAAACGCATCCCGAGGAGAACCTGACTCCGCCCCCTCTATGTCCAGGAGGTCGACGAGCCCGATGTCTTTCGCCGTCTGCTCGGCGAGATGTTCCCGGAGGTCGGCTTCCTCCATGGGCGTTACCGGATGGTCTTTCATCGTCGGATGGCGGTCGAGACGATACGTTTCTCCGTCGACTGTCGCGAACAGGTTACCGAACGCGACGTACCGTCCACGTGGATGGAGGTCGGGCGCCGCGACGACGATCGGAACCGTCGACGAAGCGAATACGTTCGTGCCCAGATCGATCGCGTGTCCGATGCTTCCCACGTCGGGCGCGGAGTCGAACGTCGAGCACACTTTGTAGTGGAACAGTTCGGAATCGAACTGTCGCAACTGCTCGAATACGGGGGGGAGCGCCTCGTCCATCTCCGCTGGCGTCATGCTTCGACTCGTTCCGGCGACCCCGATCGCGTCCACGTTCTCGAACGCTTCGAGGTCCTCCTCGGTCGGAGGCTCGAAGAATAACACTGTCTGCATCCCGTTCAACGCGAGCGACTCCATCACGTCGGTCGATCCGGTGAGATCGTCGCCGTAGAACGTAAGGTGGACGTCGATACTCCTCTCGTCTGTCGTATCGGGTTCCATGACTGTATGGGTTAGATACTGCGAAGGGGTACGATCCCGCTTTCGCCGACGTTAATTCGGTCTCCGACGCGAATCACGTCCATTGTCCGCGGATACGGATGCGACGCGATGTGATCGTGCAGTCCTTTCGGATCGGCTTCGACGTTTTTCCACATGTCGTAGTGACACGGGAGCAGCCGATCTAGCTGAAGTTGATTTGCCGACTCGACGACCTGGTCTTCGTCTTGATACCAGTCGACTCGCCGGGAGCAATCGTCTTCGGGCACGTAGAGGTGCCCTCGGGTGCCAAACGCGAGCGTTCCGTCGTCGATATCGAACTCTTCTCCGATCGCTTCGAACTCCTCGCCCGGCCGAGCGTCGCCCGCATTGAAGAAGGTCCCCGATTCGTGTTCGATGACGTACCCGACTGACTCGATCGCGTCGGGGTCGTTCGTCCGCCGAACGTGTACTGTGAGATCACCGAACTCGATCGAGGAACCGTGTTCGACGACGTGGCGCCGGTCATCAGGTCCGCGTATCTCTCCCTCGTAGTCCGGGTCTCGGTATCCCGAACGTGGAGTGTACAAATGCGCACCTGTATTCTCCAGTATCGGACGGTAGGATGGTGGATGCATGTGATCCAAGTGCTCGTGGGTGACGAGAACTCCATCACAGATCGTCGCGTCATCGGGGTCCATCGCGACCGGGTTCATCCGGATCGTCCACGGTGGATCGCCGTTGCCGAAATACGGGTCGATGTAGAGTGTCGTCTCGCTCGATCGGACGACAAAACTGTTACAGCCCATGTACCAGACAGAAAGCGATTCAGGCGTTACTGCCTCGATCTCTTGGGAGACAAACCAGTCTCCCCAGTTCGATTCGACCATTGATGTGCACCAAACGGGTGTTACTATTAAACTATTTTGGGGAAGTGAAGTACGAGACGCGTGAATCCTCGAAACTCATGAGTTCAGGTGAAATCAGTTCAAAATAATTTAACCAAGGATTCAGCCGAGCGTTTTCGACTGCAGTCATTTGCTGGCCAGCGGAAGACTCGCTAGGTAACAGACGAGATAGCATCTGGAGACGGGACCTGCAGACCCTCTGAAAATCTGATCTGTAGGGACGGCACTGTCCCTCGACAACGGCCGCTTCAGGTCTGGTTCGCCTATTCGAACTGGAGGACTCGACAGAGGATTTCAGTTAACTACTGATGAACCGCCCCTCACATCGGTGAGATGAAAATCGATAGTCCGCCGTGAAACAGCTAGAGACAGAGGATTGAGGCTGACAGACACGCCGACCAGGTGTTTGACCCGAAGCGGATCGTCAATACATCGCTGTCGGTAGTAGGCAATCCAACCTATTGGTCGGTACGACCACCCGAGGTTCAACAATAGTGAATATTGTGGGCCTGAGAAGTGCGAACACGCGAAGTAGAAGGTAGACACGTACTCGGCCAGGTAGCCTTCCCCGCGGTTCCAACCCCTGATTACACATATACTAGTGTAATTACGATCAGACCCATACCCAGCTTCCGGTGATTGACGAGCGCGTTCCTCCGGACCGAACCAAGTTCCACGAGCCCCACAGTCACGAACCCTCGTTCATCACAACGAGCGAGAAGGCGAGAAGTGGCACGTTGATAGTGAATACATGATGGGACGATGGCAGACGATCGATCTCGGAAATCCGAGGTCTATACAATCACATCATAATTCTAGTATCAATACTGGGGTTGCCATACGTATCAGGGATCAATCGAGAGGGATTGGATGTACAAACCGAGACCGCCTGCTTCACGGAAACGGATATCGCTCGGTCACAAGCCGTCGTTGGGCAGCTATCGTCACTCGATCGCAGAAGACGTCCATGGCAACGATTCACCCACCAGCGAGGATTCAAGGATTGTCTCGACCATCGTTACAGAAAGCAGATCGATGTCCGCCGGAAGATCCCGAGAACGACGAAAATACTCGGGGATAGAGAAATTCGGCATCATGTTCATCGTCATATTTGCCGAGTTTCCTGAGAAAGGTTTCTGTGAGTGCCGTGGTAAGTGTCAAGAAGAGCCGAACGTGCGGAAATCGGTTCTTGCCGATCCAATCGCAGTGTACAGCCAATAATTCTGGTCGCCGATCCGAATCTCACTCTCGTCAACCGCAACCTGGTTCACGATTCGCTATCGCCGAGGTGTAGATCGCCTTTCTGCACCCAGTTGTGGACGACTCTACGATTCTAATCGATGCCCGAAATATCAAAATCATATATTGTTATCAGTATTGTTATTATGGTCTGTGCAGCTAACTACCAACCTACATTCTTCCCTCGGGTGTCCGTTCTCGATCCACGAGATCGAAATTGTCTTGGCTGTCCTGGGGGCCGGGGTGACCAAAGTCACTTACTCACGATCACCAATCGCAGTGGCAATACCTATCGGGTGGGAGATATCTAATACGCGACTCAACGTGTCGGCAAACCATATGCATTGAGTGGTCCGGACTCAACATCTGTATAGAGCCAGCACATATACGACTGCATCAATCCGCTCTAAGCGGGTATCGACGCTGGTGGTCTGACCGCGACGACACACTGTACGCCAACGGCTCTTACGAACGGGCTCGATACTGGACCAGTGCCCGGACAGCGACTCGGGATCAGTCGGACTGAAGCTCGGCAAGCAGTTGCGCGCTAGACCGCGGTCCACGAGATCGGCCACGTGCTAAATATCGGCGAGGCAGCCGACAGGAATCTGGACGCCGACCCGGCACTCGAAGCGGTCTACAGTAGTGGTGTGAACGGCTATACTACTGAGGAGATGTTTGACTGACCTCGTACGTTAGTCTGCTAATGAGGTTCGAAGCGGTCTAGAACTCTACCCTGATCTCGACAAGGTCGACGATGCATACCCGCTTGTCACTGAATCCCCCCACATATCGTCGAGTATTGTTCTATCACAGGAGGGCAAACCGGGTTCTTTCGGTACATAGCGCTATAGCCGTTTCAATATAACTACTAGTGGTGGTTGGTAGCAAGGAACAATATTGAGTGTTTACACTCGTTCACCCCACGTCAATCGCCGGGTGAAAACCATGAGTACTGCACACAAACTCGATTGTGAAGCCGCAGAGAACGATTGCCGGTTTATTATCCAATCGGAGAACGAACAGGAGGCGATCGAATTAGCCAAGAATCACATGAAGGAGGGCCACGGGAAGGACTTCACCGAGGAAGAACTCCGACGTGAACACCTGCAAGTGGTGTAGGGAAGACCATGACAACAGAAACCCGAACGGAGGTGGGCGCGATGGACGACCAGAAGCTGTCCGAGCTCGTCGAAACATCGCTCACCGACCTCGGTGCGACGATCCACGCCGCGCTGGTCGTCATCGGCGACGAACTCGGGCTCTACACGGCACTGGACGAGGACGGGCCGGTCACGTCCGCCGAGCTGGCCGGAAACACAGCTACCGCAGAACGCTACGTCCGTGAGTGGCTGCGCTCGCAGGCCGCCGGTGGGTACGTGACGTACGACCCCGAGACCGACCGATACGATCTCTCGCCCGAGCAGGCGTACGTCTTGGCCACGAAGGACAGTCCGGTGTTCATGCCGGGGGCGTTTCAGCTGGTCGCGTCCGCGGCCAAGATCGAACCCGAACTCCGCGAGGCGTTCCGAACCGGCGACGGAATCGGCTGGCACGAACACGACGAGGACGTGTTTCACGGCACTGAACGGTTCTTCGGTCCGTCCTACGGGGCCTATCTCCTGGACTGGATCGCTGCGCTCGACGGCGTAGAGGAGACACTGAAGTCTGGCGGCCGGATCGCCGACGTCGGGTGTGGCCACGGCGCGCCGACGCTCCGCATGGCTGAAGCGTATCCAAACTCGACCGTCGTCGGCATCGACTATCACGAAGCCTCTATCGCGGTGGCACGCGAACGGGCAGAATCCGCAGGGGTTGCGGACCGCGTCAGCTTCGAAGTAGCGACTGCATCAGAGTACAGTGGACCCGACTACGACCTCGTGACGATGTTCAATTGCTTCCACGACATGGGAGATCCCATCGGTGTCGCGGCTCACGTCCGAGAGACGCTCACCGACGACGGAACGTGGATGCTTGTCGAACCCTACGCAGCGGATCTAGTGGAAGACAATTTCACCCCGTTTGGCCGCCTCGCATACGCTATCTCGACCGTAGCCTGTACGCCGAATTCGCTCAGTCAAGCGGTCGGCTACGGGCTCGGCGCCCAAGCGGGAGAGGAACGAACCCGGGAAGTCGTCACCGAAGGCGGACTCACACGCTTCCGCCGGGCGGCCGAGACCCCGACCAGTCTGGTCTTCGAAGCGAAGCCGTGATAACTCTCACGCGACCTTTTTTCGACACTCCCCGAACGGTCGAAGATAGCGGTCTCACTACACCAGGTCGGATTTCGTCGGGACAACGAAAGTCGTCAAGGACGAACTGCTTGAAGGCCACCTCTCGAAAATAGACGGGAAATCAGCCGGTAGCACGGAATTCACGCTGCGCCCCCCGCAATCCCGGTTAGATGAACTGTCCGATGACTGCGACGACTACAAATCCGGGCTCGTTGGGTGAGCGGGTGACGCGCCCGGACGCGAATCATGGATATTGATCTGGTTCTGCGCGTCTTTGCGCTCTCCGTCGCCAACAAGTGACTGCCCCCACTGAGTAATTTGACTCGCCAATTGATGCTCGAATCCCAATGACCGATACGCGACCTGTATTCAGCAGACTCGCAGAATCACAGGATATGTCTGAACTCCGAACAGCCAGTCTGGTTCAGGCTAGCGGGTCTAAACACACAGTTACTAGTAGATTCTGAGAATGGAACACCGTTTCCTGCAACGTCCCTGTACGGCTATTCGTTTACCACACTGATCTCCTATTAGTAGAATTTCTATCGTACTGGTAGGGTTTAGTTTGCTCAGTACAGAGAAGGAACCTACCGGCTACCTCAGGAAACGCTTTCCGTCGTCCATCACATATATCGAGTATGTCCACGACCATCGCCACTCCCGACGCGGAGGAGACGTGCGTGTACTGTGATTCGTTAATTTTCGACCACGACCCCATCTGTGTCCGTGACTGTGAGGATAACTGTGGGTCGCCTGCATACTTCTGTAACTATGCTTGTCTCTCGGCCTACATCGACGAAAACGACCTCACGACAGGCAATGCGTGTGAGTGGATGCCCGACCAGGATAGCTGCTGCTAATCGGATACACTGTTCGATACGCACATCTACTGAGCAGCTATTGCGTTCAACACCTCGGTTAAGAGAACGCGAATCCGGAGATGATAGTCGGCACGCCCAATATTAGAATTCTCGGCCCCAACCTGCGATAGTCCGGAAGATTCCGCTGTCTCAGTGCCTACTAGTAGTTCTGGAATGTGGAACACCGTTTTCACAGAAGTCCCTCTGAACGCGTGCGGTGGCGATAATAGGAGACTGTTAGTAGCACCGAGGAGCTACCCGGCGTTTGGCCACCCCGCCGGACACTCGCTGCGCTCAACCCGGATGTCGAGGTTGAGACGGTGCCGGGTGTATCATCGGGGACCGCAATCACGTCGACGCTCGGCGTCGATATCGTAGCCGGGCGGGGCTCGCGTTACACGAGGCCGATGGTGGTGCGGCCCCAACTGGCCTGGACCGGATGATCCTGTTCAAAGTGACCGACGCGCCGACAACCCATGAAGGACTCGTCGAGGCTCGTTACGAGGTGATGTACGGTCGCCGGCTGTTCATGGAGGACAGCGAGACGGTTATAACAACTGACCCCACCGAGGTCGCTGACCGGGGGTACTACACGCTCGCGTATGCAGAACGCGGAGACCATGATGACGACCCGGTGACTGCGGCCTTCATAACTCAACAGGGAAACGACGAAACCGAACAGGTCTACCGTTTTCGTACAGGATACTGCCGTCTCAATGCTGTCCTCCTTTCGAGTAGAGACGCCAAGTAGTCTAAGAGGGCAGTACGCCTGAACACGGTGAGACAACGAGCCTGCAGAGACAGTAATTGGGTTAGAATACTCCGATGATGAACCCAACGCCCATGATAATGAGGACAGCAGCCGAAAACGCCGGGAGGTATGGAGTGTACTCTTCCACTTTTTCTTCGTGGCGATGATAGCCCGCTATCGAGGGTGTCATAGAATCCATCTCATACCGTGATGACGGTGCTTCCCGGATTGTCACCTCGTTCGTAGTTGGTGACGGCGACGACGAGTCGAACGCAGAGCGCAAGGAACACCTGCGCTCGGGCGTGGACGCGGCCTCGGGCGCGTAGCGTCCCGAGGCCGCAGTCCTTGACCGCATCGTTCGTTCGCTCGACCTGACTCCGGCGGTTGTACGTCTCGTCTAGGATCGACTGTTTGAGCTGAATCTCGTCACTGTGTTTCTCGATGCGGTCTTCGACTCTGTACTTGATATTGAGCGGATCGTCGGTGTTTCGCGGGTTGTACGGGGCGATTGGCACGACTCCTGCGGTCAGCAGGAGGTCGTGCCAGTCGAGCGTGTCGTAGGCGCTGTCACCGAGCATCCAGATCGGCTGGGCGACGGCGAGCGCGTCACGGGTGACGCGCATCGCCGTCTCTTCTGCGGCTTGTTTGCTCTCGGTGAACTCGGCTGCAATCGGGATCTTTGCGCCGGTTGAGACGATCGTACAGCCGTAGCCGTAATAGTACTCCTCAGCGGTTGGGTCGTAGTTCTTCGACGCATCTGGGTCGGATGGCATCGCTCGCACGTCCGTCGAATCGATTCGGTAGGTCATGTCGAGCAGGCCGCGGGCGGCGGCCTGCTCGACGAGGTGGTCGAAGACTTCGTCGACGACGTGTTCGAGGTCGGTGAGGAAGCGATCGACCGCGTCTCTTGAGGGCGGTCGATCGAAGCCACAGCTGAGCCAGACGACCGTGTTCTGGAGTTCTCGTGTGACCGGGCGAATGCCGTAGATGTCCTTGTAGTAGCAGTGGAGGAACGCTCGGAAGAGTTCTGGTGGGTGGTGGTCTCGTGTTCGCCCCCGGCGAGCGGGGGCGAACACGTCGAACTCGCTGAAAAAGTCGAACTCAAGATGCTCGAACAACGCGAGCGTCTCGGTAGCCACGACATTGAAGAACTCGTCGATAGAACCCTCTTCTTGCAGGGTGCTGGCGCTCGTAGACACAGTTCCAACACCCTGCGTCCTCGTGTGTGAGGCTTTCTATGACACCCTCAGATCCGCTATCACTTGGCGATGAGTCTCGTCTTGCTGTGCGATCTGCACTTGCACAGTGTCGCTACTATCCGGCCAGGTCGTGCTTCCTTCAGCGATGAACCAGCCGAGGAACTCGACGAAGTCGTCGCCGTCGAATCGGTACGGGCGACGGTGGTGGTTCAGTCCGGCGTGGATGGACACGTCGGCTGGGAGTGACTCGATCGCGTCCTGGTGAGTTTTGAACGTCTCGGGGTCGAAGCAGTACCCGACTGTCCCGTTCCGTCGGACTGGGTCACACCCATCCGGGAGCCGCCGTCGGAAGGTGTGCCCATGGACGTCGGCCTCGACGCACATCTCGTAGTCGTCCAGAAGGTCGGTGATGTCGACTTCCGCAAGTCGGTCACCGGAAATCGTTCGCCACTCGTTGGCGAGCTTGTAGTGTTCGTAATCGTCAATCGTCTCGGCCGTCCGTATCGCCAGTTCGTCTTGACCGATCGTCCGGCAGACCATTCGGTGGTCGGGATGGACGTGTATATTACAACGGTTCGTCTCGACTGCGACGAGGTCGCCGTCGTAGGTGACTCGCTGGACGCCCGTGACTGGTTTCAGCCTGGCCAGTCGCGTCACCGGATCGAGGGTGTAGACGTAGTCGCCAGCGGAGAGCTCCGAGACTCGCGTTGGTCCGGTCGCGGTGATGACTTCCGTGTCCGGCGTGAAGCCGCCGGCTGACAGTTCGATCGTCCTCGTACTGTCCGTCGTGGACGCGTTGATTCTGTCGCGTTCCGTGTCGTCTCTCGTCATCGGGGGCACCCCTTCGTGCCCCGAGAAAAACCACCGGGCAAGCGAGCGATGGGCAAGAGAGAGTGACCGCCCTGGGGACTACTCCAGTGGGGTTGCCAGACGACATCGGTGTGTGGTTGCGGCGCTGTGGCGTTTGTTTGATTGGCGGCCCATCGTGTATCCACTTCGCATGTGGCGCGCGGCTAATCCAGCACCTAGGATTGAATTCGTCGCTCGATTCCAACACGTGTGGAATCTGATTCGATTGACCGACGCAGTCGAATCAGCGCCTCGCTGATGCAGGCGATTCCTCCTACTCGGCCACCGGAACAGGGTCACTCAGAATAGTAGCGTATCGTATAATTCTAGCAGTCGGTAACCGATCTGGAATCGCGTCCGGAAAACTCTCACCGATTAGTCAGAACACATATACTCAGCAAAGGAAATGCATCAGGTCGTAGGGTACGGTATAGTTCGGATTGTGAGAGCCAGGATCCAGGTTTCGTTACCCGGCACTGTCTAGTTCTGAAGCTCCTCAATCGGCGTCTTTCCATCGAGAGCTTGATGCGGTCTGTGGCGGTTGTAGTAATGCATAAACTGTTCAAGCCACTCGCGGACGCTCGACCGACTGCCCACCCACGAGTTATGGAAGCGGCCGACCCGCATTTTGAGCGTATGAAACCACTTCTCGATGCGGTTTCGGTCGGTATAGTTGACCCGACCGCTTAATCCTAATCGAGCAAGGGCAGTCCGGTACCCGAATTGATCGACGAGAAACTCAGCCTCCGAGAGATCATGTTTCTCTTGGAGTTTCTGCAGAAACGCAGCCGCTGGATCGGTGCCATGCCGCCCAAACAACGCGACATCAAGGATCAACTTTGTTTCGATGTCTATTGCAGCATACAGCCAAGACCACTCACCGTTAATTTTGACAGCGGTCTCGTCGACGGCGACCCTTGACGGCTGCGCCGTCGGCGGGTCGCAGCCGCTGTCAGCTAGCCGATGTACCCAATTCCAGACCGCGCCATGCGAGCGTTGAACGCCTAATTCAGCTAAAATCGTTGTTGTTTCTCTGAGCGAACAACCGGTTTGGTGGAGGCGGACGGCGAACGCCCTGACGGGCGTCGCCGTCCGCTCATTCTCCCAAGTTTCTTCTAAATCCGGTTCATAGCTCTCGCTGAGCAGGTCTGCGAGCATCTTGACCAACTAACTCAACGACCTGCTCACTTCTCAAACTGACTCAACTAGACAGTGCCCATCTGGCTATTGCTTCCGCTCTTCGAGGTAGACGAGTATTCAGCGATATCTCATTCCAGAGATTCTATCTTCCCAAAATCTCTGTTGTATCATTTTGGTATAGTTCTCTATAACGTGGCCCTCCTTACAGTTTGGAACCGACTCTACGGTGTTCTGGACGGTATCTACGGTTTCTCTGCCCTGAATAGTTTCGCAAATGTATTCTCTCTCATGTTATCTCATCCAGAACTAATACTTCTTGAGTTGATTATGATGGGCCTTTTCGGAGTTGGAAATTTAATCCCGATTCTATTCTTAGAACAACTCTATAAGGAATTAAAGCAACCAGTGAATTCTCAGTCCAAGTTAAAAGACTTCGAATAAGCCCACTACCTCACTTTTACTGAACCCCACGAGCTTGTCGAGTAGTCGTCATAGAGACGGCTAGATGATTCATGTTCGGACAAATCGACATGGAAGATGCGATTGCAGGCACCGTTTTCGCGCTGTCGGCCGCAGTGACGGCTGGCATCGCGACTATCAGTATCATGGGACACGCGCTCTCGGCGAGCGTCTGGACGCTCGACGGCACCGAGATCACCATCGCGTTCGTGCTCTCGTTGCTGTCGCTGCTCGGCGCCTACGGGACGAACCGGATGGACAGCCAGAGCAAGAACTTCGACGTGGACACCGACATCGTGGCGCTCGCGAAGGGCCAGGCGACCGTTGAGAGCTACGTCATGATCGGGACCATCATCCTCGTCGTCGGGACCGGCCTGGACATCCTCGGATTGCGCGCGGCCATCCAGGCCGAACCCATCATCGGTCTCGTCTCCCTGGCGGTCCAGGCGGCCGGCTACTACGTCATCAGCTACCTGGGGTGATCAGGATGGATCGACTCATGGGCTATGGGCTCACCGGCACGATCGGCATCTCCGGGAGTACCATCGCCTCCGCCATCGTCGGCGACCCCTTCCCCGTGGTCGTGCCGGCCATCGCCGCCGGCGCGGTCATCGCCGGCCACCACCTCCGCGAGCGTCGCGCCGACCGCGACGCAGCTGGCGTCGAGGACGACCAGGACGACGACCCGCTCGGGATGCGGGAGGAGATGGACGCATGAGCTACCCGTCGCCCGCTGAGAAGCGAGAGACGCGCGCGGTGAACCGAGTCCTCCTGGCGTCGGCGCTGCTGACCGTCGCGGCGACCGTCGCGTTCGTCTGGGTGACCACGCCATGAACCTCGACAGGTTCAAAATGTCCAAGAAACAACTCCAGGCCCTCAGTTTGGCCGTCCTCATCGTCTTCAGTAGTACAATCGGACTCGCCGTGCTTCCGGGACTCGCCGCCGCAGGGAACGTCTCGAAGACGGTCGACGCGTCGAGCGCGGAGTACGTCGCGATGGACCTGAGCAACGTGACTGGCGAGTTCACCGTCCGGATTAGGGTGGACCCCGGCCCCGGTGGAGGACAGCGGTTGGTCTACGAGGACACCCACACCGCCGCAGGCCTGGGGACAGACCTTCCGGCCTACCGCAACTCGAAGGCGTACAACAACGTGACGATCGAAATCGAGGGAACTGGCGTCCCCTCGGACGTGACAATCGGCACGGGCGAAGCGTTCCAGCGCGTCGACTGGCGGAACAAAGACGTGTTCACGTCGTCAAGCGGGGACCGAGATTTTAACTGTGACACCGTTGAGCGGATGGCACAGACGGTGAACCCGGCGATTGTGATCACGGACTGCAACGCGCTCCCCGAATCGACCTCGGTCAATACGACCAATCTCGACGCCAACGAGACGAAACTGGAAATCTACCAGTCAGCGGCTGCACAGGCCGATGCTGGAGAGAACCACCTGACGATGATGGAGAACCGTCTTCAGGACACGAAGACGGTCGCGCTCATCAAGGGGAAAGCGGCGTACATCCGCTCGCTGAACGCTCTCGGGTCGCAAACCACTGCGGAGGCCGAAGCGAAGCAGAACATCTCGGAGTACTACTCGAAGATTGAGCGCAACCACATCGCCGAGTGGAACGCTAAGGTGTCTCATCTGTGGCATCTGAAGCAACTCGCAAACTCGACCACGGGCGTCACGGCGGACGATGTGATCGGGTTCAACTACTCGTTCGAGTACGGCTACACGACCACGCTGGAAATCACGGGGTTCGGTTCTACCTCGTACCAGCTTCAGAACGGCTCTAGCGTCGAAGTCTCCACGGTTGACATCAGGTACCACGTAGAAAACTCAGACAATTCGTGGTCAGCGTCGAAGACGCACACGTTCAGCGCCTCTACCGGCTCGTACACCTACGACCCCGACTCTAGCGGGACTGGCGATAAACTCACTATGCACGGCATCGAGTTCCTGCCGCCGACGAAGAATCACGATTATCTCCCCTACGCGAATTTCGACCGCTACGCAGACCAACTGACCGAAATCGACACGCAGACGACCAGCACCCTCGGTCAGATGGAGACGGTCGTGAATCAGACCTACGACCAGTATCAGGCGGGCGAAATCAACAATTCCGACCTCGTTGACCCCTTCACTCTGCAAAACGAGTTCTCCCCCGGTTCGAACTATCAGGGGTGGGCGGCCTCGACCCTGGCGATGCTCGGGACGAACCAGCCGACCGACCTGGACCAGACTGGCTACATGAACGTCACCCTGGAGGACGGCACGAATCTCCAGGGCATCATCCAGTCGGCGGAGAACCCACCGAGCGGGGAGTTCGCCGTCAACACGACCTACAACCCGGCGAACATCAACGGGACCCAGTGGATCACGACGGATTCGGAGGTGCGGGAGTTGAAACAGAACTTCACGCTCCACGGAATCCAGACGGTTCACGGCAAGACGCGGACGAACTTCACAATCGTCGAGAAGTCGTATGAAACCACGTCTGCCGACGATATCAAGAAATTGAACGAACAGTTGACGCTCCTCCGTGAGGAAATCGAAGCCCGCGAGGACAACATGAACGGCGGGACCGGCGGCGGCGGCCTCCTCGGCGGCGGTAGCGGGGGCCTCGCCCTCGTCGCAGTCGCTGGCGTGGCCGTCGTCATCATCGTCGCGAGCAACAACGGCGGCCGGAGGTAGCCGACGAATGCGTTTTTCCGTACTCACAGCGCTGACAGTGCTCGCTCTCGCGACCGTCGCGACCGGCGGCGTCGCGGCGAGCCCACAGCCCACGGTGAACAGTACCGAGACGACGAACGCCACCGCCACCGCGACGACGACGACGTCGGCGGCCTCGACGACGACCGCGACGCCGGCGCCGGCGACGAGCTCGTCGACGGCGACGCCGACGCCGACCGCGGCGCCGACACCGACCGGGACGCCCCGGCCGAGCGCCGACGACGTCCTCGACGACGTCGACCCGGAGAACGCGACCGTCGACGACGTCCGGACGGTCGCCGAGTGGGTCCGCTCGGAGGGCAGCGAGCGCGGCGGCGAGCAGGCCGACCGGGCCCGCCGGTGGCTCGCGAACGCGACCGGCGGCGGGAACATCTCGCTCCCGAACATCTCTCTCGGCGGGAACGGCACCGCGACCGCGACGCCCATGCCCACAGAACCGCCGGCGCCGGAGTCAGATGGCAACGCGACGCGGATCGACTCGGCGACGGCGATCGTCGCCAGCGAGTACGTCCCGAAGAAGGGCGTCGCCCGCGTCACCATCCGCTCGGAGATCGTGCAGAACATCGTGTTCTCCGACGGCGGGTTCCTCTCGACTGGCGGCGGCAAAGGCGAGACTCGCACCGAGTCGTTCGGCGCCGGCGAGACCTCTACCGTCCAGATACCGGTGACTGAGGTGAACGGCCGCGCGGCCGTCGTCATCGGGACGGAGAACACGCCGCTGTACGGCGTCATCGTCAAGGAAGGCGGCGGCGGCCTCGATATCATCCGAGAGCTTGAACCGCTCCAGGCGCTTCTCATCGGCGTCATCGTCGCGTTCGTGTGGGTAGTCATCGCCGGGTGGAACGAACTGCGCGGCGAGCGCGGTCGTCCGGAGGTGGCCTGATGGCCGACGGACCCGCGCCGACGTTCAACTCGCGATGGGACCACATCGTCTACCTCGTCGCCGAGTTCAAATACCTCGTGACGGGGTTGATACTCGGCAGTATCGCGCTGTTCCTCTACTACCAGCCCTCGATTCCGACGCCGCCGGTGTGGGTGGGCGCGACGATCGTCGCCTGGCTCGTGCTCGGCATCCCGTGCTACCTCGGCGGCGTCGCGATCGCCCGCTGGTTGCGCCGGCGCAACTGGGAGGAGGTGCATCACGTCGACGCCCGCGGGACCGACGGCGACGATATCCAGAAGCACTACGTCCCGCCGCAGACCTGGCGCGAGAAGACCGTCGACGGGCCGGACCCGTACCCCATCAACGGGGGAACCGCTTGGGCGGTTCAAGAGTACGAATACATGGAGGATATCGACGAACTGCGGGTAAAGGGCGTCTGGCTGTCGGGATTAGAGGACACCCAACTGTACACCTCGAAATCCATGATGGTGGATATGCACGGGTGGATGCTCGACCAGATTGAAAAGCTCGCAGACACCCGCGCGAAGTGGTCTCGCGGCGTCGTGCAGTACGAAAAGAAAACCGTGAACGACTTCGCCGAGGCGCGCGAGCGCGGCGTCACTCTCGACCGGACGAGCGGCCGCGACGTCTTCGAGGAGGTGTCCGGCGACGACGAAGATATCCCGAGTCTCGATGCCGACGAGATGCCGAGCATCGACGACTACACCGGCGCCGGCGCCCGGACCGAGGAGGGGCTGGACGAGAAGGTAGAGAAAGCGAAACGCGACAGAGAGAGGGTGAACGCCGATGACTGATGACAACGACGTTTACACGCCAGCACAGTACAGCGAGCACCTGCATGGGCATGGGCACAGAGACCCGGTGGCCGACCCGCACACTGGACTCGTCCGCGATCCGAAGCTCTCGCGGTACCTGTCGGTTACGCGGATGCACTACGACCCCCAGGAGGCCGAGCGGCCCGGCGAGATGCCCGGCCAGGCGCGCGACCTCCAGGAGTGGCGCGATATCACCGGCGTCGAGGCCACCGACGCCGGTCGCAAAGCGCTCCAGAACGGCGACATGCAGACGCTCAAGCACCAGACCGGCGACCAGGGCCAGCAGGCCGATATCTCCGGCCTGAAGGCGATGGGGAAGATTGACGACCTCGTCACCGGCGACGCGCCCGTCATCATCGTGCTCGGTGAGATGGGCGCGGGGAAGACGAACTTCGCCAACCTGCTCGCGCAGCGCCGCGACGATCTCGTCGACGGGAACCATCTCGTCGGGACGAACATCCGCAGTCTCCAAGAAAAGGACCCGTGGATCGACGAGTATGGAGAGGCACGAGACGGCTATATTCCCAACTATCCGACGCTGAAAGAGTGGGTCACGCACGAGGGCGACCCACTCCAGAATGAACAGAGCCCGAAGACGTTTCTCGGTGACGAGTTTTCCGTCTCCGCCGGCGGCCAGGGCGAACAGGGCTTCGAGGTACAGCAGAAAATGGCGCCGTTAGTCTATCTCATCCGCAAATACGGCGGGGCGCTCATCTACATCGCGCACGGCGAGAAGTCGATTCACCCGCTTCTCTGGCGCGTCGGGACCATCATCAAGAAGGTCTCGAAGAAAAAGGCAGTCGTCGCGGATAGTATCAAGGGCGGGCAACTCGCCGATATTCAGTACGAGATTGAGGGCGTCCCGCCGACGGACTGGCGATACAACGACAAGGAAGCGAGCGAATGGTCGTGGAACCGCCCGAGCGGCGACGGTGGCGCCGAGATGGACGAAGACCGGGTAAAGCAAATCTCGATGTGGACCATCCGCGAGTGCATGGAAAACCGAGATATGAGTCCGCGCGAAACCGCCAAATTCGTACCGTACAGCCATACTACCTGTAAAAACTGGTTCGAAGACTACCAGAAAGGCGGCGAGAAGGCAGATTGGGTTTCGCAGGTGGAGGCTGTAATCGCATGACTGCGCCGGGATGTGAACGTGTAAAGCGCAACCGTCCCCCCTATAGTATTGGCCCACAGCAGGCTCTCGTCCCTTCAGGAGCGAGAGCGACCGATGGGCCGGACGCAGGATGGGGGCGGGCCGGTTTATATATAAGATGCGCGACGAGCGCGCAGAGCGCGTGAGAGATGCCGTCTCACCGCGCGAACCACTACGGGACGCTCGTCGAGAGACAGGCCGTCGAACGGTACCGTCTAGAGCTCGAACGGAGTAGTTGGCACGATGCACTCCGGCCGGACGGAACGCCTGTCGAAATCAAAGCAGCGTACGTGTTTACCCCGAGGACTCAACGGCCGGCACAGCCTGATCTCGTGAAATCATCTCGTTGTTCCGGGAGACTCGCTTGAGCTCGTCGTATGGATTGCGTCCCTGCTGGCGCCATGTCGCCAGCAGGGACAGCACCGTCTCATGAACGAACATCCCGCGGTCATTGCGGAGCGTTCCGATCAGTTTCCGGAGAACCACCGGCTCACGAAGCGCGTTTTCGGCGGCATTGTTCGTCGGAGAGACCGCTGGCTCACCGACGAAGGTGAGCCAGTGGTCGAGGCCACCTTCGATCTTTCCGAGTAGTGTTGCCACTGGTCCGTCGGGAACTGACCGTTCAATCAGTGATTCAAGCTCTCTCCGCGCCACACGCTGGAGCTCTGCTCGCTCACGAATGGTCAAGTCGCTCTCCAGCCGGGTCTGGAGAGCGACGTACAACTGTTTGAGAGAGTCGTAGATCGGTTCGCCTTCCGGTTGCTTCTCAGCGGCATCTTCAGCCTCTCGCAAAATATGAGCCCAACACCGCTGGAGATTGTCGCTGAAGGCTGGATAGGCTGTCCACCCATCACAAATGACCGTTCCCGCGAAGTCCTCGCCGAGGACTTCCGCGGGAACATCGCTTCCACGACTCTCTCTAACCGCGTAGAGCGTGTGGTTCTCGGTGGTGAACGTCCAGATCCATGCTTGCTCACCATCTCGCTTGATGCCTGTTTCATCGATGTGGACAACGTCGGCTTGCTGGATCTGGCGACGGATCTGTTCGTATTCACAGCGACCGGCGCGCGCAGCGCGCTCGGTCGCGTGCCACGCAGTCGCACCTGACAACTCCAGTCCGTGTAGCTGCTCGAAACGGTCTGCAATCTTCCGATAGGGAAGGCGGTAATCGTACCGCGATAGTGCTGATTGGGCGATAACGTTCACCCCGAACTGCCCCTCATCGGGGCAGTCGGGGTGTGTAGCGACTGTCTCGGTTCCACAGGAGTCGCATCGGTAGCAGTGGCGGTTGTACTGCGTGAGTTCTGGTGGTTGTGGATCTGGTATCTTCTCGACGAGTCGGGGGCTGACGCCCACCGACTCGTCGAAGTGTTGGCCACACTCTGGACAGCAGTCACGGGTGACCTCAACTTCTTCGTCCAGATCAGCGGTAGAGCGCCACTCTGGCTCGTGACCGTCTTTTCGTCCGGGAGTGCCGCCGTCAGTTCTGACATCGTCGTCTTCGTCATCTTGCGAGGTCGGGGACTCGTCAGTCCCCGACCGTCGCTTACTCGGTGGTGTATGTGGATTCTCGTATTTGCGAAGCCGTGTTTCGAGTTCTTCGATCCGTTCGTCTTTCTCCTGAAGCTTCTCCTCAAGATCGTTGATTCGTTCTTCCATCTGGAGAAACCGCGAGAGAAGTTCGTCTTTGCTGAGGTCATCTCGATCCACTATGACCACCTCAGCGGTCCCTCAGCAGGGTCACCGGGATGGTCTCCGAGCGGAGACCATCCCTGGAGAAGTTCAATTAGCCCTTGCTGAGGGTTCATATACCCCCGGTTGGTCGCCTGCTACGAGACAGTGGCGAAATTCATTGGGGCTAAACACGTACAAAGCAGCAAAGCGGCGGCACGCAGATGGCCAGCCAGGGAACTTCAAGATCTACGAGGAGTATCACGAGCAATTACGAGAGGCGAATGGGTGGTACGTCTTTGCGCCGTATCGAGTCCGTGGTCGGGGGGTAGAAGTGTTGAAGTGGAAGATGCGTCACTCTTCTCGACTCCCACAACTACATTGGCACGGCGGCGGAAAACATCGCGATAGCAGACAGGCGAAAGTCAAGATTAGTAATATTTTTTGACGCTTATGCCCCTTTGAAGAAGAGCGCTTTGGCGCTCTATAAACGGAGATTCTGTGCCCATTCTGTAAAGAGTCCTACCAACTGTCCCCACAAAGTATAATTTATTACAAAATAAGAGAGATTCATGGAGCAATTCTCTGACCTTGGTGACTGGTGGCTTCCTGATGATCCTAGTGAGACAGTGAGTGGTGAAATTGAGTATTCGCCTACGGAAGGCGTTGAACTATCACTAAATGGCCGCCTCGCATCTGATGAACCAGAAGTTACGCATCCATTTGAGGAAGAAGTTGAGAATCGAGTACCGGTTCTTCATGGATATCTCGCAGACGGTGATAAAGTTACCATTTTGAACGGTTTACAGGTTTCTGCTCAATTCGGACAAGGGCCTGTAGCAGAAGGATATATTGCTGCTGGTGTATTTGTCGGTGAACACTTCGGAGAGGACAAAGAATTCAGTCGAATGTGGTTGGGTATCGAAGATCTACACAAATGGATTGGCGAGTCAACGGTTCGACCAGTTATTGATACGGAGTTTTTGGAGGATTCTGATGAGGTTCACGAAGAGGTTGACACTGCATATTTTGTGACTCCGAAAAAATCGTATACAGCAGACCTGCCCGGGGCGGAGATTGAGTTATCAACTGGAACCTCAATTTCTGGAACCCCATATTCTGTAGAACTAGAATCGGTTGGCGGTATTAATATACACCCCAGTAGAGATGAAGGCTTTCATGATCTCTACGACATGGCAATGGATGTCCTAAGATATGTGTCATTTGGGGTTGGGAGAGGTGTATATCCCGAAAAAATTTCTCTTTATGACGATGAGGAGAGAGCAAATCCAATCAGGGCTTACTGGACAATTCCAAACTATGGGAGCAGTCCTGAGCTGTCTCGCTTCAATATCTTCAGTCCTAGTGAAATTGGTTTTGACGAAAGCCTAAATGAATGGTTGGATCACCGGGCTGATGCTCCTGTGTTTCATGAACAACATGATCTCTTACTGCATGGGCCAGAACTCACCCCTCGGTTGAAGTTCATGACTATCGTAATCGCGCTTGAATCCTACTATGACGCCCACTTTGAGGATGCATCTTTTGTTTCTGATGAAGAGTTTAGTGAATTAAAATCAGATATTCTTGATTTAGTTCCGGATGGTTCTCCCTTGCAAAATCAAATGTATGGATTATTAGAGAATGTTGTCAACGAACCTTCTCTAAAGGGGAAGTTAGAAGCGCTAATTGAGTCTGAAGAAGACATATTTAACCTGTTTTTCGAAACTGAAGCCACGGTCTCTAAGGCAAGGAACCATCGGAACAAGATCGCTCATGGGATAGAATCAGTGGATAACTCAGAAGTATCTATACTAATGAGACGACTCAGACTGGTGATGGAAACAATTCTCCTTAGAGACATAGGGGCATCTGAAGACCTCATAATGCAGTCAATGGCAAATCGATATAGCGGACTATACGATCAGGGTTGAAGAATAGCCGTCAGAATTAACGCGGTGTATTTTGATGATGTGGCCTTAGCCACACCCCTAAGACGGAACCAAACCCCCCGGGTTGGATTCCGTCGCGGCGGCGACGCCCAGTTGGCGCTTGCCGGCCTCGACGAGGACAATCGAGGTTGCGGAATCACCGCTGTGGGACACAAGTTCAGTTGGATAGTACCCGGAAAACAGGGACGAACGACAGTGATGCCTCTACTCAGGCGGGCTGCTACCCGGTGTTCAGGAACCGCCAGGCGTCGCTGATCGAGCCGTCACCGAACCGAACTTGCGCCTCGCGGTATCGCTGCTCGGGCATCCCCGCGTCCTTCCAGACGCGGAACCCCTCTCGAATCGACTCGCCCACGTTGCTCGCGACCGTCCCCTTGAACCGGAGCGTCATCCTGGCCTCGCGAGCGTCGTCTACGTCGACACCGTGGCGAGCAGCCCACGCGATGAACGCGCTCATCGTCTCGTTCAGCCCACGCTCAGCGGCTTCCATCGCCTTCGCCGTCGCGTCCACCGCGCGTTCTAGACTGTCGCGCGCCTCGTCGACAGCGGCGTGAACCATCTCGGCGACGTATTCCGAACGCAACGATACCGACGCATACTCTCGCTCTACGAGATCGTCCATCTCCCGGAGCGCCCGCCGGACAGATTCAACGTGCCGGCCGTGAGTGTCCGCGATATCCACCGGAGCTATCTGCCCGCCGTCTGTCACCAGCGTCTCCATCGCTTCCCATTGCACGGGCGAGAGGCCGTCTGCGAGGTGGCGCACGACCACGCTCTCCTGGGACTGTTCGACCCGCGTTAGGTCAAGTCCGATGGGGTCGGGCCCGCTCTGGTCGACAGCCGGTTCGAAGTAGGCATCGGCGACGAACGGCCCATGCCCATCGCTCGGCGCGATGTCGAGGCCGGCGTCGGCCAGCACCGACAGCACGGTCTGGTCTAACTCTCGCCGGAGCCTATCGAGGTCGCGCCAGCGGACGCTTTCGTCGCGGTCGAGTAGCGACACCTGGAGGGACGCGCCGATCTTCGGATGCGCGAGCGGGTGGTCGTCTGGGACGGATACCGCCTCGCGGGCGTAGTAGTGTTTCACCTCTTTCGGCAGGGCGTGGTCGGGAAACGCCTCTCGCACGCGGCCGGCATCGAGCGTCGCGGTGTGATAGTATCCGGGTAGGTTCCGGCCATGTTCGTCGTCGTCGTTCTGGACGACCTTGCGGTAGCCTGAACGGTCGCTCTCCAAGAGGTGACCCATCGCCGCCAGCGGGCCGTCGCGGGCGTGCACGGGACCGCTGGCGTCGCTGTGGACGCGCGCATATCGCTCGGCGTCCTGAATATTCGAGTAGGGGTGTGGGTCCTCGAAGTACCGCGTTGCGATACCGAGCACGCCGGCCGCTCGCCGGAGTAGCTTCGGGTAGCGCTCGAACGCGATGTTCGACCCTTTCACCCGGACGTTGATCCCCTCGCCGAATCCGTCGGGGACGGGAATCTCGACGCGCGTTCCGTCGCCCTTCTCGCCTTTCATCCCCGGCCAGCGGGGTGCGACGTGGGCCGTGAAATCCTGCTCGCCGACTGAATCTTCGGACGGATGGCGCATCACCTTGATACGGTACTCGCGGATCGTCTCGATGCGGAAGCCCGTCCCCTGTGGGGTCTGACTGCCGGGGTGAACGATGTTGCTCTCTTGGTAGGACAGCCGGGCGACCCACTGTTCACCGTCGGCGTGGAACTCCTCTCGACGGGAGCCACCGGCCTGTTTGACGACGCTATCGAGCCCGAAGAACGGCGCGAGGCCGTTATCATTAAACAACAGGTTTGCGTTGAACTCGTGTGGGGCGAGTCGGATTGTTTGCACTTCCCTCACCCCTCGTAGTGGGACTCAGCGACGGCGCGCTGGACCCGCGCCTCGCTTTCTGCGACCGGTTGCTGACCGCTCCAGTCCCAGCGGACGCGCTCGCCCGCCTCCACGTCGTACAGTCGCGAGGCGCGGACGAACTCGGTCACGCGAACCCCTCCAGCGAGGACTGACTGCGATCACGATTCTCCCGCGACCGGAACTCCGCACCACCAACCGCGTCGTCCCAGGCGGCGCGGTGGTCCAGGTAGAGCTTGAAGATGTACTCCCAGCGGGACCACCCCGCAGGGCGCTGGTAGCGGTAACAGTACGCCAGCGAGTCCGTCGAAGCTATCTCCTCGATGATGAACTCGCTGTCGTAACACCGCTTGTCCAGCCCGAATGCGTGCAGTTCTACGTCGGGGAGAACCTCGCGGACGGCAGCGACGATCTCCTCACAGGCTTCTGTATCGTCGCGCCCGCACATCGTCCCGATACCGAGTCTCTCCGTCGCCAGCCCGTGGTCGCGGAGTTGCTGGGCGTGTCGCCGGTAGTCTGCCGGCTCCCAGCCCTGAACGACGGCGACCGGCTCGGCGGTGATTCCCAGGTCGTCGTGGAGGTTCGCACACTCGATATGACGCTCCAGCGTTCGCTGTTGCTGGTCTTCGACGCTCCAGTCATGGAACTCTCGTACGTCATCCTCGCAGACGTAATCACGCCACGCGTAGCGCGCAGGCTGTATCTGCCCGATGTCGTACAGGTATGACTCGGTTGATTCGGGGTACTCCGCCAGCCCCTGGCCGCCGTTCTCGGGCGGAGCGAACATCGAGTAGGCGCCGGGGTCGATGAACAGGTCGTAGTCGCGCCACCGCGAGTCCCGCCCGTTCAGCATGGTCTGATAGTTAACCATGATCCGCGACGGCCGCGGGCCCTCCAGCCATCGCTGGGCGCGGGCCAGCATCTTCCGCGACGACCCGCTGGCCGCTCCAGCCCAGAACTCATGCGAGGTACGCGCCCGATCTCGACCGTCGGTCACGCGCTCTCACCTCCGTCGAGACGGCGGCGAGCCCGGCGGAGTAGATTGCCCACGGTACCTGCCGACCGGCCGGTCTTGCGGGCGTACTCCCGCATCCCGTAGCCGTCCTGTTCGACCGCTTCGTACACTTCCCGCTGAGCGTCCGACAGCGCCGACAGGTCCTCCTCGTACTCGAAGAGGGACGACTGGTACCTCACCACCACTCACTCCCGAAACACTCCGGATTCCCGCACAGGCTGTAGTGGGGGTACGCCGCGACGGGAACGTCCGTGAACTCGGCGTCGTCTCGGTACTCCGCTTCGACGCACGCCGGCTGGGGCTCGCCCGTCTCCGGGTCAGGCCGATGCAGGGTGTCGGCGTACTGCGACCGGTTCCGCACGGCCGTCTCGATATCGGCACGCCGGTCCGCGCTTGCCGGCTGGCTCACGCGCGACCACCTCGCGCTTCCTTCGCGAAAATCGCAGGACGTGACCGGGTGGATTCCTCCGCCGAATCAATTCGATTTGAGACGGCGAAATTTTCGCTACCCGTGCGCGAGAAAGTTCCCGAGAGAACCGCAATACCGGCGACTAACCGGATAGTTCGCGGGAAAGAAACGGTGTAGTGGACTCGCGGGGATTTGAACCCCGGGCCTCTTCCTTGCGAAGGAAGCGATCTACCGCTGATCTACGAGCCCGCGTATATCACTCGCAGCGCAGAGGGGATAAGTCCTGCGCGTGAGAGCGGCTTTGGGAATCAGTCACACGCTGTCGCCGTCGGGCGACCGAGCGACTGTGGCGACGCGCGTCGCCGACCCCTCTCTAGTCCTCGAGGACGATCTCGATGGAGACGTCGTTCGGGACCTGGATGCGCATCAGCTGGCGCAGCGCGCGTTCGTCGGCGTCGATGTCGATGAGACGCTTGTGGACGCGCATCTCCCAGTGCTCCCACGTCGCGGTCCCCTCACCGTCGGGGGACTTGCGAGTGGGGACCTCGAGCGTCTTGGTCGGGAGCGGGATGGGCCCCGACAGCTCGACGCCGGTCTTGTTGGCGATGTCGTTGACCTCGCCGCAGATCGAGTCGAGGTCTTCGGGACTGGTGCCGGCCAGCCTGACGCGTGCTTGCTGCATGAGTTAGTCGCGCTCGTTGACGGACATGACCTGACCCGCTGCGATGGTCTGGCCCATGTCGCGGATGGCGAAGCTCCCCAGCTCGGGGATCTCGTTAGCGGACTCGATGCTGAGCGGCTTCTGCGGGCGGATGGTGACGACCGCTGCGTCGCCGTTCTGGATGAAGTCCGGGTTCTCCTCTTCGGCCTCGCCCGTGGCGGGGTCGATCTTCTGGTCGATGGACTCGATGGTACACGCGACCTGCGCCGTGTGGGCGTGGAAGACCGGCGTGTAACCAGCCGTGATGACCGACGGGTGCTGCATCACGACGATGCGGGCCTGGAAGGTCTCGGCGACCGACGGCGGGTCGTCGGCGGGGCCACAGACGTCACCGCGGCGGATGTCGTCCTGACCGATGCCGCGGACGTTGAACCCGACGTTGTCACCGGGGCCGGCCTGGGGCACCTCTTCGTGGTGCATCTCGATGGTCTTGACCTCGCCACCGACGTCAGACGGCTGGAAGCTCACGTTGTCGCCCGTGTTGAGCATCCCGGTCTCGACGCGTCCGACGGGGACGGTACCGATGCCGGAGATGGTGTAGACGTCCTGGATCGGGAGTCGGAGCGGCGCGTCCGTCGGCGGCTCCGGCTCGGGCAGCGCGTTGAGCGCTTCGAGCAGGATCTCGCCGTCGTACCAGCCCGTGTTCTCGGACTCCTCGGCGATGTTGTCGCCCTCGAAGGCCGAGACGGGGATGAACTTCGCGTTCTCCGTGTCGAAGCGGACCTGGTTGAGCAGGTCGGTGACTTCCTCGACGGCTTCCTGGTAGCGGCCTTCCTCGTAGTCGACGAGGTCCATCTTGTTGATGGCGACGATCATCTCGCCGATGCCCAGCGTGCGGGCCAGGAAGACGTGCTCCTGGGTCTGCGGCTGGACGCCGTCGTCGGCGGCGACCACGAGCACGGCGTTGTCCGCCTGGGACGCGCCCGTGATCATGTTCTTGACGAAGTCGCGGTGGCCCGGACAGTCGACGATGGTGAAGAAGTACTCGTCGGTGTCGAACTCCTGGTGGGCGATGTCGATGGTGACACCGCGTTCGCGCTCCTCGGCGAGGTTGTCCATGACGTAGGCGAACTCGAAGCCGCCCTTGCCCTTCTCCTCGGCCTCTTCTTTGTGCTGTTCGATCACGTGTTCGGGGACGCTGCCCGTCTCGTAGAGCAGTCGCCCGACGAGTGTGCTCTTCCCGTGGTCAACGTGGCCGATGATGGCCAAGTTCTGGTGCGGTTTGTCTTCGCTCATTGTTGTATCTCACGCGCAGAGGCGCTATGTGGGAATCTTTTGGCGGTTGGTGTTAAAACCATTTCGATAGCGACTCCACGCCATCCCGCCGCCGTCTTGCGATTTGCCAACCGCTCTCACGGATCGCCGGGCGGTCGGCCGGCGGCCGGTGGGTGGCGACCGGGACCGACTCACTGCAACCGATCACAGGCTGGTGAACTGGAAACGAGCGACTGGGAAGCGAGCGGCGGGAAGCGGAAGATCACTCCGCAGAAACGCAGTTCAGTCGCCGTCGAGCCGGCCGACGTCGGCCAGCACCGCGGACGCGGTCTCGGGTCCGCCCGCACCGCGGCCAGAGACGTTGAGGCGGCCGGCGTGTTCGGTCTCGAACTGGACGATGTTGTTCGTACCCGTGACGGCGAGGGTGCCGTTCGCAGGGACGAGGCGCGGGCCGACGCGTACCTCGCCCGTCGCCGTGACTTCACCGATCAGGCGCACCGTCCGGCCGTCCTCGGTCGCGAGGTCGAGCGCGCTGCCGGGGATGTCCTCGATCCCCTCGACGTCGGCGTCGTCCAGCGTGTACTCGCGGCCGTTCCCGTGGAGGACGTTCGCCAGGATGACGAACTTCAGCGCGGCGTCGGTGCCGTCGACGTCGAAGGTCGGGTCCGCTTCGGCGACGCCCAGGTCCTGGGCCTCCGCGAGGACGTGCTCGTAGTCGAGTCCCTCGGCGGCCATCCGCGTGAGGATGAAGTTGGCCGTCCCGTTGAGGACGCCTCGGACGGTGGTGATGTGGCTCGCGTCGAAGTCGGCGATCGTCGAGAGGACCGGTATCGCCCCGCCGACGGTCGCCTCGAAGAGGACGCGCCCGTCGCTCTCGCGTTCGAGTTCGCGCACGTCGCCGTAGCGCTCGGCGACCGGTCCCTTGTTCGCCAGCACGACGTGGCGGTCGCGTTCGAGCGCGGTCCGGACGTGGCCGAAGCCGGGCTGGGCGTCGCCCAGCGTGGTCGGGGTCGCCTCGACGAGGACGTCGTACTCCCCGTCGAGGGCGTCACCGGGCGACGCGCTTCCGACGACGCCATCGGTCCGCTTCGACTCCAGCGCGCCCGCGACGTCGATGCCCCCGGCGTCGACGGCGGCCGAGGAGGAGTCGGCGAGCGCGGTCACGGTGTGACCGTAGTCCGCGGCGAGTTCAGCGACCGAGGTGCCCACGGCGCCGGCGCCAAGGATCGCGAGTCTCACGCGGCATCACCTGCCGTGAGCGGTTCGATCAGGCGAAGCCCCTTCCGGTCGGCGATGTCCCGCAGCGTCGCGAGCGTCGAGTCGGTCTCGCCCTCCTCGGTGGCCAGCCGCAGTCGCGCGCTCGACACGTCGTCCGTGCCTTCCGGCGCCGACAGCGAGAGGTCGGTGACGGTCGCATCGGTCGACTGCTGGATGCGCGAGAGGGTGTCCGAGAGGTCGGTGTCGACGATGTGGCCCGAGACGACGATCGTCAGCGACTCGCTGTAATGTTGAGTCCCGGCCTGGATGACGTTGATGCCGGCGTCGCGCAGCGCGTCGACGATCTCTTCGAAGCGCTCGGGGGTCGCTTCGAGGTCGACCTCGACGGGGATGTGTCCGCGCGGTGTGAGGTTCCCCCGCTCGTGGAAGATAGACAGCAGATTGCCGCCGTTGTCGGCGATCGGGTGGAGCGCCCGGAGGAGTTCGCCCGGTTCGTCGACGAGTTCGAGTCTGACTGTGTACGCGCGTACCTCGTCGGTCGAGTCACTCATCGCCCGATCACCTCCCTGGTGCGCTCGCGTGCGCTCATTACGGATGACTCACAGGGGGCGGCTATATCAATCCGGCCATTCCGAGCGTCGACCCTGCCCGAACCCGCCGACGCTACTCCCATGGCGAGAAACCGATACCTATTACTGACATGTTTCTGTAGCTGTAGACGGAATGCCCTCCATATCGACAGGAGTCTTGGGTAGTACAGCGGCCAAGGTGGCCGTCGCCGTCGCGTTTCTCGCGATCGGCGGCGTCGCCGCGGCACAGATGGGCGTCCTCAACGGCGTCGTCGGTCAGGACGACACCGCCGCGATCGACCAGGTTCCCGACGGTGTCGACAGCGTGGCCACGCTCGACGCGAGCGTCCTCGAAGACGACGTGAGCGCGCGGCTCTACGCGACGGCGTACAACGCGACCGTCGGTGCGACCGTCGGCGGGAGCGCGTCCGAGACGACCGAGACGACCCCGACGACCGAGACTGCGACGCCCTCGGAAGACGAGGACGAGACCGACGGGTTCGACGAGGAGCCGCGGACGGCGACCTCGCCGGCCGAGATGATTCCGGCCAACCTGTCGGCCGCTCTCGACAAGACCGAGAACGAGACGGGCCTCGACCCGCGCGCGGCCGAAGAGGTTGCCTTCTTCAACAAGCAGCGTGAGAACTACACGCAACCCCGCTACGCGGGCGCCATCGTCCACGCCGACTGGACGGAGAGCGCCGTCGTGGCGGCCGCGTCCAACAGCAGCGACACGGAGTACGTGAACACGACCATCGACGGCGTGACGGTCTACAAGCCCGTCCAGAACCAGACCGAAGAGGACGAGGTCAGCTTCGGGCCGCCCGAGCCCGAGGAGTGGATCGCCGTGCTCGACGACGGCCAGTACGCCTTCGGGACCCAGCAGGCCGTCAACGACACCATCGAGGTCTACGCCGGCGACGCTAACCCGGTGGACGGCGACCTCCGGACCGCCTACGACGAGACGCGCAACGGCTACATCCGGTACGCCCAGCGCTCCCAGAACGTCAACGTCACGCGGATCAACCAGACGATGGGTCAGCAGACCGGGCTGAACGTCACCGCGTACGCGCAGGCGTACAACGACCTGCACGTCACCGCCGGTTCGTACTACATCTCCGAGGACAAGCTCGGCTTCGAGTCGCGAATTCTGACGAACTCGACCGAGACCGCCCGCGACGTCGCGGACATCACGCAGGGATTCATCTCGATCCAGGCCGGAGCCATCCAGAACGAGACGCTGGAGACGCAGCTGCGGTCGACGAACGTGACCCAGGACGGGACGACCGTGACGGTGTCGCGCGAGACGCCCGTCGACACGGCGGCCAAGCTCATCCGCTGGTACGGGTCGATCCTCACCGGCGGCCAGACCGGTAGCGCGGCCGCACAACCCACCGTATAAGGACTCCCGTCTCACGTCCTTTTGTATGGCAGTCGGACCGCTCGCCGAGAAGGAACTGCACTGGGTGCGACGGAACTGGCGAGCGGTCGCGCTGGTCTTTCTACTCGTCCCCGCTTCGTTCGGACTCGCGACCGCCTCGTTCGACCGCACGGTCCCCCGCGACGTGCCGGTCGCCGTCGCCCCGGCGAGCGACGCAGTCACCGGCGACGAGCTCCAGGCGGTCGCCGGCCTCACGCGGTCGGTGGCCGCCCCGCGTCAGTTCGACTCGCCGGCCGCGGCGCGGACGGCGCTCCGTCGAGAAGCGGTCTACGGCGTCGTCACGGTCGGTCACGGCCTCTACGAACCCGGTGCGAACGTGACGCTCTCGTTCGCGATCGACGGCGGGATGGTAACGTACGTTCAGCCGTCCCGCGCGGTCGCGGCCACGCTGGACGACAGGGCGTCGGTGTTCCCGTCGACCGTGACCGTCGAGCGGCGATTCGTCGGTCCCGAGCGCACGCTCCCGGAGTTCCTCTTCGCCACCGGGCTGGTCTACCTGCTCGCGATCTACGCGTTCACCTACGTCCCGTACCACCTCGCCCGCGAACGGCGGGTGTTCGACCGCGTCCGCGTCGAATCGTCGCTGTGGGCCATGCTCGCCGCGAAGGCCGCGCTGTTCGGCGTTCTCGGCGCGGTCGCTATCGGGTGCATGGGTCTGGTCGGCGCGGCGCTCGGCTACCGGGTGGCCGTCACCGACCCCGCGGCGCTCGGCGTCCTCGCAGTCACCGGCGCCTCGCTCGTGGCGGTGAGCCTCGGGGTCTCCTTTCTCACCCGGTTCTCGGTGGCCGGTCGGTTCGTCAACGTCGCGCTCCTGGGCGGCCTCGTCGCCTTCGCCAACCCGGTGTATCCGACCGGCTTCTTCTCGGCGACGAGGCGCGCGCTCGCGGGCTGGGTGCCCGTCTACCACGCGACCGTCGCGGTCCGCGCGTTCGCGCTGAAGGACCTCTCGCCGGGGCTGTTCACCGACCGGTTGCTCCTGGTCGGCGGCGTCGCCGCGGCGTCGCTGTGCTGGCTCGCGGCCAGCGTCGTCGTCTTCGAGCGGAGGGGTCGAAATGGGTGATTCCGGCCCGGAGATACGCCTCGACGGCGTGACCAGACGCTACGACGGCGTCACGGCGCTAGACGGAATCAACATCCGGATCCGCGCCGGCGACCTCCACGCGCTCGCCGGCCCCAACGGGTCCGGCAAGTCGACGCTGTTCGCGCTCGTGCTCGGGCTCGACCGGCCGACCGCGGGACGTATCCACCGTCCGGACGGGCGGATCGGCTGCGGCTTCCAGACGCCGAGCGTCTATCCCGGCCTGAGCGTCGACGAGAACCTCGGGATATTCGCCGCGATGGGCGACGCCGGCGACGAGTGGCTCGCGACGGTCCGCTCGGCCCTCGGGCTCGACCCCGTCCGCGACCGCGTCGCCGGCGACCTCTCCGGCGGCTACCAGCGACTGCTCGACGTCGCGCTGGCGTTCGTCCGGCGCCCGCGGTTCGTGCTGCTCGACGAGCCGCTCGACGAACTCGACGACGCGGCCCGCGAGCGAGTGATCGGCTTCGTCGCTGACTACTGCGAGGGCGACCGCACGGTGCTGGTCTCGACGCACCACCTCGACGCGTTCGGCCCGTCGCTCGACCGACTCACCGTCCTCGCCGATGGCCAGGTCGCGTTCGACGAGCGCGTCGACGAGCGGGACGACCACCGGGAGCTGTATCGAGAACTGGTGGCGTGACGGCTCCGGGGCACTAATACGCCCGCACAACCCTTATTCGTCAGAATCCCCGTTTCCGAGACAGGGGGACGCTCTCGAAACTCAAGCGACTGCTCGGTCTCGCGCAGAAACACGACGACCGGATCGCCGAGGAGGTCAGCAAGCGAACGAACAAAGTCGACGAGAGCGACGTGAAGAAGGGGATCGACGCCGCGTCGTCGAAAGTGGACGAGAAGAAGTAACGCCGGCCAGCCGTCGCCGCGGCGTCGATTCTGGAGCGGCTGGCGGACTGCTTCTCGGGAGAGACCGTCGCCCCTTCGCCGTTCGCCGCCAGCACGCACCCCGCGGAATACGACGATCGATATCCGTCCGATGATCCGGAACCACTCGCGCTCACGGTCGATCCCGGTGGTATCGCGACGAAATCGTCTCGCGGCCCTCGGTCCGCCCGAGTGGGCCCGTTGGGGCGGACGAACGGGCCGTGTTCGCCAGAACAGGCCGCGGAAATCGGCCACCGCTCACAGCGACTGGTGGGCGCCGTGAACGTCGCGTACCTCGGACTCGGGGTCGTTCTCCTGACACTCGCCGTGACCGACCTCCTCTGGACGACGCTGTGGGTCGACGGCGGCGCGGGACCGCTGACGTCGTCGCTGATGGCGGCGACGTGGTCGGCGCTCAAGAGCGTCGGGAAGCAACACTCGCGTCTCCTCAGTCTCTCCGGGCCGCTGGTGCTCTCGCTGACGCTGCTGACGTGGGTCGGCTTGCTCTGGAGCGGGTGGGTCCTCGTCTTCAGTGCTGGTGCGAACGCACTCGACTACACCCTCGGTCCAGAGCCGGTCAACTGGGTCGGACGGATGTACTTCGTCGCCTACACCATGTTCACGATGGGGAACGGCGACTTCTCGCCGACCGGCGGCGTCTGGCGCATCGCGACGTCGCTGACGACTGGGAGCGGGATGGTGTTGGTGACACTCAGCGTCACGTACCTCATCAACGTCCTCCGGGCCGTCGTCCAGAAGCGGTCGTTCGCGAGCAGCGTCCACGGCGTCGGGACCCGGAGCGAATCGTTCGTCGTCACCGGCTGGAACGGGGACGACTTCGACGAACACAATCTCTCGCTGGAGACCCTGGCGTCGCAACTGAGCAGGATCGCCTCGCAGCACAACGCCTATCCGATCCTCCACTACTACCGGAGCGCCGAGCGGCGATACGCCCTACCGATAGCGGTCGCTGTCTTCGACGACGCGATGAGCCTCTTCCGGTTCGGCGTCACGCCGGAGGACCGCCCGAGCGAACCCCTCGTCGAGAGGGGCCGTTCGAGCGTCGAAGACTACCTGAAGTCAGTGTACACGCTCCCGATCGAGCCCGCCGACCAGCCGCCGCCGGCGCCGGATCTGACCCGGCTCCGCGAGGCGGGGGTGCCGACGGTCCCCGACGAGGAGTTCGCGGACGCGCTCGGAGACGAGTCGGACCGCCGCCGGAGGACGCTCGGCGTCGTCGACTCGCAAGCGTGGCAGTGGTCGTCGAACAGGGACTCGTAGGACAGGCGTTCCTTCCGCTGACGGACCGTTATCAGCGGCCCTCACGGTGATCGCGGCACGTCGACAGCGGCGGGAATACTCCGGCTCGACCGCGCGGTCCGAACCGTCCGCAGGCGGACGAGGTCTCCCCGCGAAAAAGACGGAAAACCGGGCGGTTAGAAGTAGTCGATCGCTTCGTGCAGCTCCTGCTTCATGCCCTTGCGCTCGCGGATCTCCATGATGGTCTCGCGCTGGAGGTTGTCGGCCATGACCTGGAAGCCGGCGTTCTCGGTGTTCCAGGAGGCGCGGCCCTCGGTGGCGCTACGGATGTCCGAGGAGAAGCCGATCATCTCGTCGACGGGCGCGACGCCCTCGACGACCATGAGGTCGCCTTCCTGGTACATGTCGTCGACGCGGCCGCGGCGACCCTGGATCTCGCCGGACGCGGCGCCCATGTGGTCGTTCGGCACGTCGATGCGGACTTCCTGAATCGGCTCCAGCAGACGGACCTCGGCGTCGATGAGGGCGTTGTGGATGGCCTGGCGGGTGGCCGGGATGACCTGCGCCGGGCCGCGGTGGATGGCGTCCTCGTGGAGGCGCGCGTCGTGGAGACGGATGAGCGAACCCTGGACGGGTTCCGCGGCGAGCGGGCCGTCGTTGAGGGCCTCCTCCATCCCTTCGAGGACGAGCTCCATCGTCTCGTTGAGGTGCTGGATACCCTTCGTGTCGTCGATGATGATGTTCGTGTTGTGGATGTGCTCGACGTTCTGGGAGGTGTCCTTGTCCATGCCGGCTTCCTGGAGCGCCTCGCGGCGTTCCAGCTCGGGCATGTCCATGGAGGCCTCGCCGTGCTGGATGGCGTCGACGATCTCCTCGTCGAGCGGCGTCACGGTGATGTAGAAGCGGTTGTGACGGTTCGGGGAGATACCCTCGACCTCCCGGGAGTCGGTCTGGGGCGCCTCGCGGAAGACGACGATCGGTTCGCCGGTGTTGATCGGGATGCCCTGGTTGCGCTCGATGCGCTGGCCGATGACCTCCAAGTGGAGCTCACCCTGGCCGGAGATGAGGTGCTCGCCGGTGTCCTCGTTGATCTCGATCTGGATGGTCGGGTCCTCCTTGGCGACCTGCTGGAGCGTCTCGATCAGCTTCGGCAGGTCGTCCATGTTCTGGGCCTCGACGGACTTCGTGATGACCGGCTCGGAGATGTGCTCGATGGACTCGAACGGCGTCATCTCGACGCTGGAGACGGTCGAACCGGCGATGGCGTCCTTGAGGCCGGTGACGGCCGCGATGTTCCCGGCGGGGACGCGCTCGACCTCCTCGCGCTCGCCGCCCATGTAGATGCCGACCGACTGGACGCGGTTCTTCCCGGCGGTCCCAGAGACGTACAGCTCCTGGCCCTTCTCGATGGTCCCCGAGAAGACGCGGCCCGCGGCGATCTCGCCGGCGTGGGGGTCGATCCCGATGTCGGTGACCATCAGGACGACTTCGCCATCTTCGTCGACGAGCTGCATCGTCTCGGCGACGTCGGACTCGGAGTCGCCGCGCCAGATGCGCGGGATACGACGGGGCTGGGCGTCGATGGGGTTCGGGAAGTGCTCACAGACCATGTCGAGGACGACGTCCGACAGGGGCGTCCGCTCGTGGAGCTCCTGTCGCTTGTCGGCTCGCTCGAGGTCGATGATCTCGCCGAAGTCCATGCCGGTGCGCTGCATCGAGGGCATCGAGACGCCCCACTTGTACAGCGCGGAACCGAAGCCGACGGTGCCTTCCTCGACGGAGACCGTCCAGTCCTCGTCGATGTCGTCCATCTCCTCGGTCATCGCGCGGATGAGCTCGTTCACGTCGCGGATGACGGCGAGGAGTCGCTCCTGCATCTCCTCGGGGCCCTCCTGGAGCTCGGAGATGAGGCGGTCGACCTTGTTGATGAACAGGGTCGGCTTGACGCCCTCGCGGAGCGCCTGGCGCAGGACGGTCTCGGTCTGGGGCATCGCGCCCTCGACGGCGTCGACGACCACGAGCGCGCCGTCGACGGCGCGCATCGCGCGGGTCACGTCCCCACCGAAGTCGACGTGGCCCGGCGTGTCGATGAGGTTGATGAGGTGGTTCTGCCCCTCGTACTCGTGGGTCATCGAGACGTTCGCGGCGTCGATGGTGATACCGCGTTCCTGCTCGTCCTCCTCGGTGTCCATCGCGAGCTGTTCGCCCGCGGTCTCGTCGGAGATCATGCCCGCACCGGCGAGCAGGTTGTCAGTCAGCGTGGTCTTGCCGTGGTCGACGTGAGCCGCGATGGCGATGTTCCGGATGTGCTCCGGCTCGTCCATCAGTGTCTCACATTCCTGTACGATCTTTTTGCGTCGGCCCATTATACGGCCTCCTATCAATGGGGGCGTCAAAAGGGTGCTGTTTCCAGCCGGGTACGACAGGGCGGAGCATGCAATCCGAAGGTTGTCGCAAGCGAACGAAATGACGGTGTTTTCACCGGAACGCGACGGAGTGGGCTACCCCGGTGGCGCTCCGTCGATACGGTCGACGCCGGGCCCGGCTCACTCCGTTCGTGGTAGCTACCCCCGCAAGAGTAATACTCCCGTATCCCTTGCAAAATAAGCGTATGGACGTGCGAGTGCGCGGTCCCGGCCCGGAAGAACCGATTCTCGGGGCGCGCGATCTCTTCGAGACCGAACGAACGCTGAAGCGACCGGTCACGGTCGAGATCCGGGAGGACCCGGACGAGCGGACGCGTGTGAGCCACGACGACGAGAGCCACCTCTTTATCATCTCGCGGCAGGCGGCGACGAGCGCGATGGCGCGCGAACTCGCGCTCCACGAGTTCGCTCACATGCACCACTACGAGCGCGACCACCCCTCTCACACGCAGTCGATGGAGGAAGTCATCTTCCTCGCGCTGGCCGGGCGCTCCGTCGAGCGCCGCAAACTCACCCACTGCTACCAGATCGCGAATCACATGAAGGACATCTACGCGGACGACGTCTGGCTGGAGGTCGCGCCGGCGGACAAGCTCGTTGCCTTCCTCGAATCCAGCCTCGCGGCCGCGGTGGCCGACAGGCCGCGGGCGCCGCCGGTCTGGGGCAGTACCGCTGCGGCGTCGCCGCGCTACGGCGGGCCGAAGGATCCCGCCGCGCGGCTCACGCCGGCCGCCGACCCCGAGATCACGGCCGTCAACGCCGCGTTCGCGCTCGGACTCGTCGAGCGCCACGACCTCGTCGACGACGGCCACCGGATATACGACCTCGCACACGCGGCCGCACACGACGCGCCCGAGGTGGAGATGGCGGAGTTCACCCGGCGCTTCCGGACGCTCGCGCGGGACCCGGACGACAGCGAGTACCGGAAGGCGCTCGTGGACGTGACCAGGGCCTACGCGACCGGCGGCGAGCAGGCCGCGGACTGACCGGGGAGAACGAACGGCGCGCTATTTCTGCGTGAGGCGGACGAGTACGTCGTCGCGCTCGGTCGGGAACTTGCCGCTCGCGCGGCCGTCCCGGTTTGAGGTGATGACGTAGACGTCTCCGTCGGGCGACTGCTCGACGTGGCGGATGCGACCGAGTTCGTCCTGCATCGTCGTGTGGACCGTCGCGACGTAGGCGTCGTCCGACCAGTCGGCCGTCGCCTGCGCGACGGCGTCGTCGGCCGGCGGGAGTTCGCCCCCCTGTGGCGTCAGCGTCGTGATGACGAGTTGCTGACTGATGAGCCCGCCCGTGATCATCCGGTTCTGGAGCGCCGGAACCTTCTCGCCGGTGTAGAACAGCGACCCCGTCGGGGCGAAGCTGTTGGCGCCCGTGTTGAAAAGCGGCTTGTGGACGTCGCTGTCGAGGTACTGCTCGCGGTTGCGGACGCGCTCGCCCTTCTCGGCCCAGCCGTAGTTCGCGCCGGCTTCCAGCCTGTTGATCTCGTCGCGGCCGGTCGGGCCGTGCTCAGAGGCGACCGGCGTGCCGTCGGGGAGCCAGACGATCCCCTGGGGATTCCGATGGCCGTAGGTGAACACCCGCGGGTCGGCCCCGTCGCCGAGGTCGGGGTTGTCCGGCGCGGGCTCTCCCCGCGGAGTCACGCGGAGGATCTTGCCCGCGAGGGTGCCGGTGTCCTGGACGATGCCGGGCTGGCCGCCGTCGCCGCAGGTGATCCAGAGGTAGTTGCGCGGGCCGAAGGTGATCCGGCCCCCGTTGTGGTAGTTGTCGGCCGGGATCTCGTCGACGATGGTGTCGACGGGCGTCCCCGGCTCCTCGGAGTCCACGTCGAAGACGCTCACCTTGTTGTACTTCTCGTCGTCGTCGTTCGTGTAGGTGTAGTAGACGTAGATCCGCGGGGGGTCGGGGTACGTCGGGTGGACCGCGATCCCGAGGGTCCCGCCCTCGCCGCCCTTGACCCACCAGGGTCGTTCGTCCGACCCGGGCTCGATCGAGCCGGCGTCGATGGCGTCGGTCGGTTCGGCGACGGTCCGGACCTCGTCGCCGTCGAGGCGGAGGACGCGACCGACCCGCTCGGTGAGGAACATGTCGCCGTCGGGGCTGAAAGCGATGTCCCAGGGGACTTCGAGGTTCTCGACGAGGACCTCGGCCCCGAGCGAGGCGTCGAGCGGCGAACTCGTCGGCGCCTCCCACTCGGGGTCGTAGTCCGACCACTCCTTGATGGGACGGCCGACGACCGATGCAGCCGTCGCCGTTCCGTCGCTCGTCGTTCCGTCGCCCGTCGGCCCGTCGCTCGTTCCGCCGTCACCGGCCGTCCCGTCACCGTTGCCGCCGGGCGTCGCGGTCTCGGTCGAACAGCCGGCCAGACCGGCGACGCCGGCGGCGGTCGCCGCGAGGAACCGGCGACGTGACCGGAGGGGAGCGGTCGCGTCGCGGTCCGTCGAGTCCTGTTGCATATCCAATTCCTACTACCCGATCGGAATGAATCTTCCGGGAACGAGAGTGAAAAGCGGAGCACAGGCCAGAGCGAGTCCGAGCGCCGCAACCAGGTAATCGCGCGTCCGGAACCGCAGCGCCGGGAGCGTCGGGTTCCAGGCGAAACAGCGAGCCCGGAGCGCCAGAGTCAACCGGTCGGCTCGCAACTGCGACCGCTGGAGACCGCGCGCGAGGACGCGACTGACTCGGTCTCTGAGCGGCCGCCGTTCGCCCGCACGGGCTCGCACCGCTGCCCGGACGGTCCGCAGGTCGCCGAGTACGACCGGAAAAAACCGGAAGACGAGCCCGACGCCGACGCCGAAGAGCCGGCCGATCCGACCGGGGAGGAGTCGCTGGATCGCCGCCCGCGTCTCCCGGACCGGCGTGGTCCGCACGTAGACGGCGCTGACGAAGACGACCGGGACGACGCGGGCGACGGCCCGAGCCGACTCCAGCGCCGGACCGACGCGGAACCACGGATCACCGAGTGCCAGCCCGCCCAGTACCGGCCCGACCGCGAGGAAGAGAAACACCACCCGGTACGCCCGGAGCACCCGGACCGGCGAGAGCCGCCCCGCCGCGAGCGCGGCGAGCGCGACGGCCCCGCCGACGGCGAACCCGCGCGCCGTCGGGTGGGAGAACACCGCTATCGCGATCCCGAACTGGACCGCTAGCTTCGCCCGCGGATCGAGCCCGTGGGCGAGCGAGTCGCCCGGTTCGTACGTCAGCATCGCGGATCGCGGACGCCGACGCTGTCGAGTCGGTCGAGCGCGCTCGCGGGGTCGTCGTCCAGGACGACGCGGCCGTCGGCGAGGCCGACGATCCTGTCGACGCGTTCGGCCAGGTCTCGCAGGTCGTGCGTCACGACGACGAGTCCGGTGCCGTCCGTCGCGAGCGAGTCGAGTTGCGCCAGCACCGACTCGCGGGCGGCGCTGTCGAGGCCGACGAGCGGTTCGTCCATGACGAGGTGGTCCGGGTCCATCGCGAGGACGCCGGCGATCGCGACTCTGGCTTGCTCCCCGCCGGAGAGGCGGTCGATCCGTTCGTCGCCGCGGCCGGCCATGTCGACTGCGGCGAGCGCGTCCGCGACGCGCCGGTCGATCGCCTCGCGGTCGAGGCCGAGATTCTCCGGACCGAAGGCCACGTCAGCGCCGACGGTCGCCGAGACGAACTGGTCGCGGGGGTGCTGGAAGACCATCCCGACGCTCGTCCGGGCGTACACCGTGTGCTCGGTCACGTCGCGGCCGTCGACCGCCACGCTCCCCTCGTCGGGTTCGAGCAGGGCGTTGAAGTGCCTGACCAGGGTGGTCTTGCCGCTCCCGTTCGCGCCGACGACCGCGACCGCCTCGCCGTCGTCGATAGTCAGTGACACCCCGTCGACCGCCGCGGCCTCGCCGTAGCGGTGGACGAGCGACTCGGTCTCGATCATTCCCGGATCGCGAGGTGGCCGCCCTCGACGACGCCGACGGCGATCAGCGCCTTCAGGATATCCGGCGGGAGGTACGGCGCCATCGCGACGGCGGCGGTCCGGACCGAGACGCCCAGCACTTCGGCCATCCACGGGACGCCGACCGCGTAGACGACGACCAGCCCGGCGAACACTCCCAGTAGCTGGACGGGGACGGAGATCGCCGACACCGGGCGCGGCCTCACCCGGCGGTGCGTTATCGCGCCGGTGACGACCGCGCCGAGGACGAACCCCACGAGGAAGCCCCCCGAGTTCCCGCCGAAGTGACCGATACCCGCCGCGCCGTTCGCGAACACGGGCGCGCCCGCGGCGCCGGCGGCGAGGTACAGCGCCATCGCGAACCCGCCCCAGAGCGGCCCGAGCAGCAGACCCGCGAAAAAGGACCCGAACGGCTGCAACGAGAACGGGATGCTCGTGCTCGGGATCGGGATCGACAGCTGGGCGAGCGCGGCCGTCAACGCCGCCAGGACCGCGGCGCCCGCGAGATTTCGCACGGTGTCGTCCGCGACGAGGTCGACCGACTCGTACTCCTGTGCCATACCCGCCAGTCTTCCGTCAACCGCCATATAAACTCTGGTTTACCACACCCGGCGGGACGACCCTCGCGAGCCCGGACACGTGGATTTACCACCCGGGCGTCCGCAGGCGGTCTATGGAGTACGTCTCCGTCCAGGACGCCGAGGTCCCCGCCCTCGGGCTCGGGACGTGGCAACTCACCGGCGAGGAGTGTTACGAAGCTGTCTCGACGGCGCTCGAACTGGGATACCGGCACGTCGACACCGCACAGTTGTACGAGAACGAGACGGAGGTCGGTCGAGCTATCGCCGACTCCGACGTCGACCGCGACGACGTCTGGATCACCACGAAGGTCACGCCGGGCAACGCCCGCGCCGACGACGTGGTCCAGAGCACTCGGGAGAGTCTCGACCGCCTCGGCACGGGCTACGTCGACCTCCTCTTGCTCCACTGGCCGAACCCGCTGGTCTCCTTCCGGGACACCGCCCGCGGCATGGCCGAACTGCGCGACGACGGCCTGATCCGCCACGCCGGCGTCAGCAACTTCCGCCGGTGGCGCCTCCGGCGCGCCCGCGAGAAATCGCCCATCCCGCTGCTCGCCGACCAGGTTCGCCTCCACCCCTTCTACACACAGCAGGCACTCCGCGAGGACGCCGTCGAGTCGGACAGCATGGTGACCGCCTACAGCCCGCTGGCCCACGGCGGGATCATGGACGACAGAGTGCTCACCGAAATCGGCCGCCGCTACGACAAGACGGCCGCGCAGGTCGCCCTCCGGTGGGTGACCGGCCTCGAAAACGTCTCGACGGTCCCCAAGTCGACGAGCCGCGACCACCTCCGCCAGAACCTCGAAGCGCTCGAGTTCGAACTCACCGCGGCCGAGCGCGAGGCCATCGCCCGCCCCTCCTACGCGAAATCCGCGAAGCTGTTCCTCCGCAACGAGATGGGGATCTGAGCGACTAATATGCTGACCGAGCAATCGAACGGGAGACGCGCTATCGCGGGGGGGAACTCGCGAGCGAAGACCCGTCACCGCTCTCGCTGACGGTGAAGGAGCGACCGTAGAGTTACCTGGCCGCCGACAGAGAGCCGATCACGACACTGCGACACCGACCGGGTACGTCTCGTTCTCGTACCTGACTGCCCGTGCATCGATCCAGACGGTCTCGTTCACGGCTTTCGGAATCGAAGTGTACCCCCGATCCGACCGGACCGCTCGCTCGAACACGCGTCGCTGGTCGGGAGAAAGCGACTGGAAGGTGATCGTCTCGTTTGCAGGAACGTCGTCCACTGGCTCGTCCACGTGGAGCCAGCTGCCGTTCGGGCTCTCGTGAAAGTCGACGATTGCGAGGCCGACGAGCGGCGCGGCAACCAGTAACACAGCCCCCAGAACGATCCAGTGGCGCCTCGCCATACGAATCCCACCTCCGAGACCGACAAGTGTCTTCTGGGTGGGATTTTTCAGCGAGCTCCGCGAGCGAAGGACTCCGACATCGTCACACTACCACCGAATCAGTCGCGCTCGGACTCCAGTTCGTCGACGCGCTCGCGCAACTCTTCCAGTTCGTCGGCTCGGTCGCGACCCCTGACGCGATTCGCGAACGCGATCGCACCGATGACGAGGGGAACTGTGAGGACTGTCCAGAAAAACAGGATGACCAGCAGTTCCGGAGTACCGCCGGCCTGCAGGGGGACCATACCGGTCCCTTCACGAGCCAGTCAGTTGTCCTTTTCCACGAGCGGATACGCCCAAAACGCGCGGCTCCCGAGTCGACTGCGAGAACGAAAGTGGAGAGAAGGGGAGAAGAAACCGCTTAGCGAGCGGCGGCGGCGACGCGCTCTTTCTCTTCTTTCTGGTTGACGGCGTAGGCGGAGACGTCGTCGTTGGCGGCCGAGACCAGCTGGTTGGCCAGCGCGTCCTCGGCGTCGGTCGGCGTCTTGAACGAGTCGGCGTAGACGCCGTCGGCGATGAACTTCAGGGCCTGGTCGACGCGGCGCTGGGGCGCGACGTCGACGGCCTTCGGGACGGAGATGCCACCGTACTTCAGGCGAACGGTCTCCTCGCGCGGCGCGGAGTTCTCGACTGCAGTGACGAGGACCTGTACCGGGTTCTCGTCGGTGCGCTCGTGGACGATCTCGAAGGCGTCCCGGGTGATGCGCATGACCTTCTGCTTGTCGCCGGTGTTCTCCTCGGTCTGCATGAGGCGGTTGATCAGTCGCTCGACGATGCTGATCTCCGACTTCTGGAACTGCTTGCCAGCGTGGCGGCCCATCGTGTGGGCGATGGGCGTGACCGTGATGTAGCGCTCGGTCGAGGGGTCGGCGTAGTCGATGTTGGTGACCTCCCACTCGCCGAAGAGCTTCGCGGGCGCGCTCTCTTCCTCGGACGGGGCCGGCTCGTCTGTCTCGGGGGATTCGTCGTCTGCACTCATTGTTATCGGACCGGTTTCTCCGCGTTGCCGCGGACGAGCTCGATCATGGAGACGCCGTTGACCTTCTCGACCTTGTAGTTCACGCCCGAGAGGTCACCCATCGCGCGACCCTTCGCGCCGCCGATGCCGGCGATGGTGACCTCGTCGTGCTCGTCGATGAACGAGATGGCGCCGTCGCCGGGGCAGAACGCGGTGACCTGCTTCCCGTTCTTGATGAGCTGGACCCGGACGCACTTCCGGATCGCGGAGTTGGGCTGTTTCGCTTCGATACCGACCTTTTCCAGGACGATGCCTCGTCCCTGGGGCGCACCCTCCAGCGGGTCGGACTTCTGGCCGAGTCCCCGCTCGCGGCGCGCGTAGTCGGAGTCGGACCATCGGTGCTGCTGACGGTCCTTCTTCAGTTTGCGTGCGGCGTATTTGCCGTTCGCCATAGTAGCCGTGCGTACCCGACGGAGTCACTTAAGCCCACCCTTTTCACCCGCCGAGGCGACCGCCGCATCCGCCGAAATCCCGACGCAAACCGTCTGTGACGGGTTCGCACACCACGGCGCGAAACGCCGGCTACTCCGGACTCCCGACGCTCGCCGAACAGTCCGAGCTAGCGGACGGAACACAGTGGAAAAACGGACCTCGTCGGAGCGGAAGTCGGCGACGACCCCCGCCCGCTCAGGTGAGTTCGATCTCGTCGACGTCGAAGTGACGCGCGGCGAGGTCGCGGGCGGCGTCGATGTTGCGGCCGTCGGTGCCGATGGCGGCGCCGCGGTCTTCCTCGGCGACCTCGGCGTAGGCGACGCGGTCGTCGTTCTCGCTGATCGTCACGTTGTAGACGGCGGCGGGCGCGAGCGCGCTGGCGACGAAGTCCTCCGCCGTCGGCGCGTCCTCGACGAGCTTGATCTCGCGGTCGAGCTGCTCCTCGACGCGCTGGACGTGCTGGCCGCCCGGACCGATCGCCTCGCCCATCTCCCCCGCGGTGACGAGGAAGATCAGGCGGTCGTACTCGTCGTCGACGACGCAGTCCCTGGCCGTGGCGCCGGTCTCGTCCTCGAACAGCGCGATGTACTGGCGCGCCTCGTCCGAGAGCGTGACCGTCATCTAGTCGGCCTCTTCAGCGCCGCCCTCGCCGCGGGCGGTCATCCGCAGGTCCACGTCGCCGGTACCGAGCTTGATCGGCTTGCCGACGATGACGTTCTCCGTCACGCCGTTGAGGTCGTCGACCTCGCCGTGGATGGCGGCGTCGAGCAGGTGGTTGACCGTCACCTCGAACGCCGCGCGGGCGAGCACGGAGTCCTTGTTGCCGGAGATGCCGTGGCGGCCGATGGACTCGATGGTGCCGCGGTTGGTCATGATGTCTGCGACGAGCATCAGGTGGCGGATGTTCACTTCGTCGAGCCCCTGCTCGGCGAGCGTGTCCATCGTCTCGTTGATGATCGCCTCGCGGGCGGCCTCGATGCCCAGCTGGCGGTGGATCTCGTGGATGTTGTTACACGTCGTCCGCGACGCGTCCACGCCTTCGAGGCCGAGTACGTCGCCGAGGGCCGACCCCTCGGTGTAGAGGACGAACTCCTCGCCGCGCTCGGTCTCCTCTTTCCGGATGACGACGCGGGTAATCTCCTCGATGCCCTTGAAGACGATGTCGCGCAGCTCCTCGACGAGCTGCAGCAGGTCGCGATAACTGGGCTCCTCGGGGCCGAACTGGACGACGGTCGGCGCCGGCGTCTGGACTTCGACGCCGAGCTTGTCCTGGATCGTCCCTGCGATGTCCTGGACGACCGATTCGAGGCTGTCGGCGGTCGGCCACCGCTCCTCGAGAGTGTCCTCGTTGAGGTCGACCTGCACCAGCATGTCGGCGACGTTCGTCGACACGTCCCCGAGCTGGAGGATCTTCGTCGACTCGATCTGCCAGACGACCTCGTGGGCGCGTTCGCGCTCCTCGGCGTACTCGTCCTCGAGGTGGATGGTCATCATCGGGGTGTCCGGCTCCTTCCGGGCGTCCACCAGCTCGATGAGCCGGGGCAGCCCCTGGGTCACGTCGATCTCCGCGACCCCCGCGTAGTGGAAGGTGTTCATCGTCATCTGCGTCCCCGGCTCCCCGATGGACTGGGCGCTGACGGTCCCGACCGGGTCGAGCGGATCGACCCGCGTGTCGACGTACTTGCTCTCGACCGCGCGGGCGATCTCGTCGACCTGTTCGAGGGTGACCGAGTCGCGGTCTTCGAGCGTGCTGTACACTTCCTCCTTCAGTCGGCGCGGGAGCTCGGTGTCCTCGACGAGCGCCCGCATGTCTTCGGTTACCTGGACCATCGTCAGTCACCTCCGGCCGCTTCCATCCACCAGTCGTCGGCGTGCTCCGAGAGGTTCGTCGGCTCGGGCTCGCGCCCGAGGAACTGCTCTTTGGCGGTCGCGTCCTCGAACTCGGCGTCGATGACCTGGTCCGCAATCGACTCGACGTCGACGGCGGCCTCGTCCTGGCTCGAGGAGACCTCGACCGGCGAGGTGCCGTCCTCGCCGAACTCGAACTGGACGATGTTGTCAGAGGTGTCCCGGACGGTGCCGTCGTACTGCGTCTCCAGTTCGGAGAGCGCGTTGATGAGCCGGCGCTGGAGGTATCCGGACTTCGAGGTGCGGACCGCCGTGTCGACCAGCCCCTCGCGGCCGCCCATCGCGTGGAAGAAGAACTCCTTGGGCTCCAGGCCGCCGCGGTAGGAGTGCTCGACGAAGCCGTGGGCCTCCGCGGAGAGGTCGTCCGGCTTGAAGTGGCTGAGGGTGCGGTCCTCGTAGCCGCGGTTGATCCGCTCGCCGCGGACCGCCTGCTGGCCGACGCAGCCAGCCATCTGCGTGAGGTTCAGCATCGAGCCACGCGCCCCGGAGTCGGCCATGATGACCGCGGGGTTCGTGTCGCCGAAGTGGTCCTCGGCGATGTCGCCCGCGGTGTCGCGGGCCTTCGAGAGCGTGGACATGATCTTCATCTCCAGGGTCTCGTCGACGGAGCGCCCCGGCAGCGACTCCAGTTCGCCCGCCTCGTAGGTCTCGATGAGCTTCTCGACGCGGTCGTAGGCGTCGCCGATGGCCTCGTCGATCTGCTCCTCGGCCGCCGGCGGGATGGACTCGTCGTCGATGCTGATCGAGAACCCGAAGTGCATGATCGACCGCATCGCGAGCGCAGACACCTCGTTGATGAAGATACGCGCGCGGGTCTTCGAGTAGACCTTGGCGATGGTGTCGACGACCTCGCCGCCGAACGCGCCGACCGCGTCCTCGTCGATGGTCCCCGAGGTCATCTGGCCGTTCTCGATGGTGACCGTGTCACCGGCCGAGGACGTGAACTCCAGATCCAGGTCGTCGGGCAGCAGCTCGGAGAACAGCGTCCGACCGGTCCAGTACGCCTCTCCGTCTTCCTGACCGTCAGGTTCGGGCAACTCGTCGATCCGCGTGGCCCGCAGCAGGTCGAGCGCCTGCGTCTCGTTGAAGTTCGGGTTCGTGTGGGTCAGCAGGTACGTCCCGGTGATGTGGTCCTGGATGGCGCCGATGATGTTCTCGCCCATCTTCGGGCTGAGCATCTGCTCCTGGACGCGCATCAGGACGCGCGCCTCCGCACGTGCCTCCTCGTTCTGGAGGGCGTGCATGTTCATCTCGTCGCCGTCGAAGTCCGCGTTGTACGGCGGACAGACCGTCGTGTTCAGCCGGAACGTCTTGTACGGCATCACGACCACCTCGTGGGCCATGATGGACATCCGGTGCAGCGACGGCTGCCGGTTGAAGATCACGATGTCGCCGTCGATGAGGTGCCGGGAGACCTCCCAGCCCGGCTCGACCTTCTCGGCGAGCTCCTCGCAGTTCTTCTCGGTGACCTTGAGGCGACGACCGTCGTGCCGGCGGACGTAGTTGGCGCCCGGGTGCGTCTCGGGCCCGTTCGCGACGTAGCGCTGGGCCTCTTCGAGGTTCCGCTCGTTGACGTTCATCGTCTGGGTCATCTCCGTCGCCACGCGGTCGGGGACGCCGACCTCGTTGAGCGACAGCGTCGGGTCGGGGGAGATGACGGTCCGCGCCGAGAAGTTGACGCGTTTCCCGGACAGCGAGCCGCGGAAGCGACCCTCTTTGCCCTTGAGACGCTGGGAGAGCGTCTTCAGCGGCCGGCCGGAGCGGTGTCGGGCCGGCGGCGTGCCCGAGATCTCGTTGTCCATGAAGGTGGTGACGTGGTACTGGAGCAGTTCCCAGAGGTCCTCGATGATCAGCTAGGGCGCGCCGGCCTCGCGGTTCTCCATGAACCGCTGGTTGATGCGGATGATGTCCACCAGCTTGTGGGTCAGGTCGTCCTCGGAGCGCTGGCCGTTGTCCAGCGTGATCGAGGGTCGCGCCGTCACCGGCGGGACCGGGAGGACGGTGAGGATCATCCACTCCGGTCGGGAGCGCTCGGGGTTGATCCCCAGCGCCTCGATGTCCTCGTCGGGGATCTCCTCGAACCAGTCGCGGATGTCCGAGGGCATCAGCTTGTCCATGTCCTCCTCGACGAGGTACTCCGCCGAGGAGCTGATGTCCACCTCGAGTTCGTCGAGGTCGTTGAGCCGACCGAGCGCTCGGCCGAGGTTCTTCAGCCGGTCGATGTCGTTGCGGTCGGGGCGGTAGGTGCCCGACAGCAGCTCGCGGATGCGCTCGGCGGTGAAGTCGCCCTCGTCGAGCTCGTCGGCGACGTCGCTCGGGCGGACGGCCTCGCCCTCCGGCGGGTCCATCGCGCGTTCGAGGCGCTTGGAGAGCTCGCCGTGGGGCACCTCGATGATCTCGTAGTAGGTGGTCGGCTTCTCGTGTTTGATGTCGAACTGCTTGGCGCCGCAGTACGGACAGTAGTCGACCTTGCGGCACTCGCGGATGGCGGACTTGAGCACGTCGCTCGGATCCTTGTTGAGCTCCTTCGCGCGGCGGAGCTGCTCGCGGTAGGCGTCCTTGCGCTGCTCGGCCTTCTCCTCGGCGTCGGCGACGCGGCGGCCGTCGACGGGGGTCAGCCGCGAGCACTCGCGGCAGGTCCCGCGCAGCAGACGCCGGATGAGCTTCGCGAACCCGACGTGGATGACGGGCGCGGCGAGCTCGATGTGGCCGAAGTGGCCGTTACACGACCCGGAGTGCTTGCCGCAGGTCTTGCACTCCAGCCCGGGGTCGATGACGCCCAGCCGGGGGTCCATCAGCCCCATGTCGATGGGGAAGCCGTCGTCGTCGTAGGTGTCGGCCGTGATGACCTTCGTGGCCGACATCTCGCGGTACTCCTCGGGGTCCATCAGCCCGAAGCTGATCTGACCGATCTCCTGGGGTGTTCCTTGTGCGCTCATTTATACGGCGTCCTCCAGTTCGATTCGCGGCGCGATGCCGAGCGCCTTCATCTCGTCCAGCAGGAGCTTGAAGGCGTAGCTCATCTCGATCTCGTGGATGTCCGTTTCCTCGTCGCAGTTCGGGCAGTAGACGCGCCGTTGCTCGACGTTCTCGACGGCGGCCATGCCGCAGTTCGCACAGACGTTGATGAACTCGCGGTCGGACTCGTCGAGCAGTCGCTCCTTCAGCGCCATCGCGGCGCCGTGGCCGATGAGCACGTCGCGCTCCATCTCGCCGACGCGCAGGCCGCCCTCGCGGGCGCGCCCCTCGGTCGGCTGACGGGTCAGCACCTGCACCGGCCCGCGCGAGCGAGCGTGGATCTTGTTCGAGACCATGTGGTAGAGCTTCTGGTAGAAGATGGTCCCGACGAAGATCTCCGCCTCGATCTTCTCGCCGGAGATGCCCGAATACATGATCTCCTTGCCGCTGGACTTGAAGCCGCGCTCCTCCAGCGACCCGCGGAGTTCGTCCTCGTCCTCGCCCGTGAAGGCGGTGCCGTCGACGCGCCGACCTTCCAGCGAGCCGACCTTCCCGCCGATCATCTCGAGGATGTGCCCGACGGTCATCCGCGACGGCAGCGCGTGCGGGTTCAGGATGAGGTCCGGCACGACGCCCTGCTCGGTGAACGGCATGTCTTCCTGGGGTGCGATGTGGCCCACGACACCCTTCTGGCCGTGCCGCGACGCGAACTTGTCCCCGAGTTCGGGGATCCGCTCGTCGCGCACGGAGACCTTCGAGAGCTTGGAGCCGTCCTCGCCCTCCATCAGCGTGACCGTGTCGACGACGCCGGACTCACCGGAGCGCATCGTCACGGACGTCTCGCGGCGCTTCTGCGGGGAGAGGCCGCCCATGTCGTCCGGCTCTTCGAGGAACCGGGGCGGGCTGGTCTTCCCGAGCAGCACGTCGTTCTCTCCGACGGGCGTCTCGGGGTTGACGAGGCCGTCCTCGTCGAGGTGGGTGTACGCTTCCTCGCCGCGAGCGCCCCGCACCTCGTCGTCGGGGATCTCGAAGTGGTCTTCCTGGCCGCCGGGGTAGCGCCGCTCCTCGCCCTCGTAGGTGCGGAAGAAGTGCGAGCGGGCGAGCGCGCGGTCGACCGACCCCTGGTTCATGACCAGCGCGTCCTCGATGTTGAACCCCTCGTAGCTCATCACGGCGACGACGAAGTTCTGTGCCGCCGGCCGGTCGTCGTAGCCGATCTGCTCGGTCGTCTGGGTCTTGACCAGCGAGAGCTGCGGGTAGTGCAGGAGGTGCTGGCGCGTGTCCGGCCGGATCCGGTAGTTCGCGCTCGGCAGCCCGAGCGACTGCTTGATCATCCCCGACCCCATCGTAATCCGGGGCGAGGCGTTGTGCTCGGGGTAGGGGACCATGCCCGCACCGATACCGAAGATGAGCTGCGGGTCGACTTCGAGGTGAGTGTGGTCCTCGGTGAGTTCCTCCTCGTCGACGGCGACGAGGATGTCCTCTTCCTCCTCGGCGTCGATGAACTCGATGTGACCGCGCTCGACGAGCTCGTCGAACTCCAGGTCGCCGTCCTTGAGCGCCTCGACCTCCTCGTCGGAGGCGAGCGGTTCGCCGTTCTCGACGACGAGCAGGGGGCGACGGGCGCGGCCCGCGTCGGCGTTGACGATGACCTCGCGCGTGCGGTCTTTCACCGAGACGTTGACCATCTCGCTGACGTCGCCGCGCCGTCGCGCCTGTCGGATCTGGTCTGCGAGCTGATGCGGGTCGGGGTGGGTCCCGACCAGGCTCCCGTTGACGTATACTTTCGCTTCTCGTGTTTGCTGGCTCATGTTAGTCGTCCGCCGGCTGCTGCTGGTCGATGGACTCGATGCCCGGGATGCCCGAGACGCCCATCGCCGCCAGTTCCTGTTTCAGCTCCTGTTCGTCCTCGACGTTCTGCGACAGTTCCATGGCCTGCGCGAAGTTCTTCACCAGGCCACAGTTGGGCCCCTCCGGCGTCTCGGAGGGACCGATGCGACCCCACTGGGTCGCGTGCAGGTCACGCGCCTCAAAGTGGGGCTGCGAGCGCGAGAGCGGCGACCGCAGGCGCCGCAGGTGTGACAGCACGCCCATGTAGTTCGTGCGGTCGACCAGCTGGCTCACGCCCGAGCGGCCGCCCACCCAGTTACCCGTCGCGATCGGGTGCTCGAGCCGCTCCGTGAGGACGTCGGACCGCACGACTGTCGACACGGACAGCTGTCGGTTTCGCATGTTCGCGCGTTCGAGCTGGTACTTCACGTCGCGTGCGAGCTTGTTCAGCGCCGTCCGGAACAGGTCCTTCATCAGGTCGCCGCTGACCTTGAGGCGCTTGTTGGCGTAGTGGTCCTTGTCGTCGGCGTCGCGGCGTTCGAGCGCGAGCTCGAAACACGCCTCGGCCATCCGGCAGAGGTAGTACGCCTTGTTGATGCGCACGTCCTCCTCCTCGACCCCGTCCTCGTGGAGGTGCGGGAGCAGGTAGCGGTCGATGACGTAGTTGGCGCGCTTGAGCTGGTAGTTCTTGCCCTGGCCCGAGGCGACGCGCTTGCCGAGTTCCTCGATGGCGCCCTCGGTCGTCTGGACCTCCGCGGCCTCCAGGTTCTCGAGCATGAACTTCACGATCTCGGGGTCCTCGGAGACGCGGTGGACGATCTCCTCGTCGGATTCGAGGCCGAGCGCCCGGATGAGTGTCACGAAGTTGATGCTCCCCGACACCGACGGGAACGACACTTCGAGCAGGCCGTCGCGGGTGCGCTCGACGAGCACGAGCGCGCGGTACCCGCGGCGCTGGGAGAAGGTCTTGGCGACCTCGATAGTGTCGCCGTACTTCGTGTCGGTCTCGGCGAGGATCTTGTTCGGCGCGAGGTCCTCGCTCGTCATCAGCACGCGCTCGGAACCGTTGACGATGAAGTAGCCGCCGGGGTCGGCGGGGTCCTCGCCGATGTCGATCAGCTCTTCCTTCGTGAACCCGGCGATGTTACACTTGTTCGAGCCGACCATGATCGGCATGCGGCCGATCTTGGTCTCGGTCTGGTCGACGACGCGCTCTTCCTCTTCCTCGCCGCCCTTGATGATCGCCATCTCCATGAAGACGGGCGCGGCGTAGGTGATGTTCCGCAGGCGCGCTTCCTGCGGGTAGAGCAGTTCCTCGGAGCCGTCGGCCTCCCGGACGCGGGGCGTGACCACCCGAACGTCCCCGAGTTCGACGTAGACGGGCTCCTCGCCCTCCTTGTCGCCGATGTCCGTCTCGATCGTCTCTTTCTCGTCGACCACTCGCTGCATCCCCCGGTCGAGGAACGCGTTGAACGAGCGGAAGTGGTGTTCTGCGAGTCGTTCCCTCGAGAAGTACTCCCGTGATATTTCGCGTCTGTCCTGAATGTTCATATTATTCCACCACGAGTCGGTATACGACTGCCCGGTCGGTCGTTCGCGAGTCCCGTGTCACCTTGACGACGTCGCCAGCCTCGACGTCGGCGTCGAGATCGCGCAGCGCGGGGTCGGATCGCTTGATCTTCGGCAGGTCCGTTTTCTTGATGTTGTACTCTTCGAGCACGCCCTCGATGTCGTCGCCGTCGAGGAGCGTGTGGTCGGGGACGAGTTCGTGTTGGCTTACGTCTACCATGTGTGGGCCTGTTGGGAGTGAGAAGTTGCTGTCACGAGATACTACAGGCGCCTATAACCGCGAGCCATAAAACGCTTACCAAGTCAGCCGAGCATAGCTACTCGGACCGCGAACAGACGCCGTGGACCGCGGCAATGTCCCTTCGTGGAGCAGGATACGCAAACTACCTTGATTAGTGTTGGGGTGTGCTAGTCCCTCACAGGGTTGTGCCGGATCGGCAGACGGCACGGTCGTCGCGACTGGAAAGCCTTTTCCGTGTGTTCCCCGCAGGTGTGAGTAAGCCCGGGTGGTGTAGTGGCCCATCATACGACCCTGTCACGGTCGTGACGCGGGTTCAAATCCCGCCTCGGGCGCTTCTCTGAATCCGACTGGCAAGCGGCGCGTTTCATCGCGCCGCGTTCTGGATTCAGTGTGCGTCGTCGTGGGATTTGAAGTAGACCGAGGTTCTGCGCCGCAGGCGCAGGTTCTCGGGCGTGGTTCAAATCCCGAGAGACGCCTTCGGCGTCTCTCGACCCTCGCGAGCGCTCCGCGTTCGCTCGGTCCCGCCTCGGGCGCTTTCTGACGCGAACAACTCGGCGAACACCACGCAGCGTGTGCTCGCCCTCGTGAGCAGCGAAACGTCAGTGTCAACAGAGATACTAATACGCAGGCGCATCTCGGCCAGACCATGGAGTCCGAAACCGGCGGATCGGCGTGGCTGCCGGACAGGCTGCCGACGTGGATCGACGTGGGTGTCGGCCTACTCTCGGTTGCGCTGTTCGCGAAGAATCTGACGACGGCCTCGCAGATCGCGTGGGGATGGGTCGCCGCGGGGTTCGTCGCGACAGTTCTCGTCACCGGTCCGGTGGCGCAGTCGGCTATGGGCGCCGATCTGGGCGAGTGGTTCACTGCCATCGGCCCGCTCGGTCGGGCAGCGGCGATCGTCGCGTTCGCCGTCGCAGTCTGGGCGGTGGACGAGTTCATCGGGATCCCGGCGGCGATCCGCACCGGGCTCGCGAGCGGGGTCTTCCTCGGCGTGGCGGTGCTCGTCGCCGCACACGTCCTATCGTCGCGCGCCGTCGAGGGATGGTGACCGAGCGCGCCAGCAAAAGCGTAAATGGCTGCGTGTGAATTGGTCGGTATGGACGAAATCGACAGCCAGGAGATGCCGCGCGCCCTCGTCGAGGAGTTCCTCGAACGCGAGGAGGGGACGCGCGCGCTCCTGGACGACCTCGAGCGGGCGACGCTGGAGGGCGACCACGAGTCGGTCCGCGAACGAATCCGCGACCTCGCCGAGAACAACCAGCACGTCTTCTACGCCATCGCGCTCTCGCTGTCGGGATCGAAGCAGTTCTACGGCGACGTGGAGGCCCAGCTGGGCGTCGAGGCGGCCGACGTGCTCCGTGACCTGGGCGAGACGTACCCGGCGCTGGCCGAGCCGTTCGGCGTGGTCCGGACCGAACAGACCCGCGAGCGGCGCAACCCGATCACGGAGCTCGAAGCGACGACGACCTACCACTCCGAGGCGGAGGTACCGGTCGTCAGCTACGCGCCGAAGTCGGGCTCGGTGGAGCTGTTCTCCGGCCAGGGCTCGCCCGAGGAGGTACTGCAGTTCGCCTCGTACCTCGTGCAGGCGACGACCGATTCGCTCGACAGCGCGCTCGACCACGACTACTCGGTCAACACCGAGGAACTCAGCGCGCTCATCGACCGCCAGGAGAACCTGGAGAGCGAACTCGGTCGTCTGCGCGACCAGCTCGACGAATTGCGCCGGAAACCAGTCGGCGACGAATAGGCCGGCGTTCGCGATTCGACGGCACCTGTGACTTTATTACCCCCCGGAGGAAAGACCCGGTGGACTTCATGGTGGATCGACTGACCAACCAGGTCGAAAAGGAGGAACGGGACCTGCGTATCCTGAAGGCCGTCATCGAGTCCGGACCGATCGGGATCGTCCGGCTCGCCGAGGAGACGGGCGTTCCCGAACACAAGGTTCGCTACTCGCTGCGGATGCTGGAAAACGACGGGCTGGTCGAACCCACGCCGGACGGCGCGATCCCGGCGGACGGGATCGAGGAGCGTCTCGCGGAGATGAACGAGGGCATCGACGACCTCGTCGCGCGGCTCGACGGGCTCAAGGACACGTTCTAACGGGCGTCAATTCTCGACCGCATCAACGTTTTGTACGCGCCAGTCGTTGGTCCACGCGAATCCAATGAAGGCAGTCATCCCCGCGGCGGGGCGCGGGACGCGGCTCCGGCCGCTGACCGACGACCGGCCGAAGGCGCTCGTCGACGTCGCCGGGCGGCCGCTGCTCGCGCACGGCCTCGATCGGCTGGCCGACCTGGACGTCTCCGAGTTCGTCCTCGTGGTCGGCTACCGGAAGGAAGCGATCATCGACCACTTCGGCGACGAGTTCGCGGGGGTCCCGATAACCTACGTCCACCAGCGCGAGGCGAAGGGGCTTGCCGACGCCGTCCTCCGGGCGGAGACCGAGGTCGACGACGACTTCCTGGTGTTCAACGGCGACAACGTGATGACCGGAGACCTGAGCGCGGTCGTCGAGCGCCAGCAAATCGAGGAGGTGGACGCGACGCTCGCGGTCGACGAAGTCTCGCGGGACGAGGCCGCGGAGACGGGCGTGTTCGTCACGGACGACGACGGGCGACTCGACGCGGTCGTCGAGAAACCTGACGACCCTCCCTCCACCAAGGTGCTGACCGGGCTGTTCGGGTTCGACCCGGAGATATTCCACGCCTGTCACCTCGTCCAACCCTCGGACCGCGGCGAGTACGAGCTGACGGCCGCGATAGACCTGTTCCTCCGGGCCGGACGGCGCGTCGAGACGGTCGCCTTCGACGGACAGCGGGTCAACGTCAACACGCCGGCCGACCGCGATCGGGCGACGGAACTGATAGAACGGGCGTGACCGGCGGACTGGATCCGATAGACGGAGGTTTGACCGGCGAAACGTCAGCCGCTCTCCGGAAAACGTGACGGAAAACGGGGGCCGAGGGACTTACTCGGAGGGGTTGTTCCCGCGCTGGAAGAGGTAGACCATCTCCCACATCGCCGCGTCGAGGTCGCGGCCGTCGGAGACCTCCTCCAGTTGGCTGTACAGACTGTCCGACACCTGAATTTCGGGCATAGACGTAGCCACGCGCCGATAGCTAATAAACACCCGCTGAGTCGGAAACGAGTTAACGTTCACACTGCCGTCGGTCGGCGCCTGCGACGAGTGAAGTATGCACCTGTAGGATGACCTTACTCAGATGAAAGGACGAATCGGCCGCTCTCCGTTCATTCTGCGGGCGATGGGCGGAATACGTCAAACAGATTTTTAGATTGAACAACCTTCATGAGGGGGTCGTCCGTCCGGACGGGTGTATGGTGGACAGAAGCGACTCGGCCGGGACGACTACGGTGCTGTACGTGATCGTCGTGGTCGTCGCCGTCCTGATTGCAACCGTACTCGCGCCTGTCGTCTGGAGTGCGACGCAGTCCTCTTCGGGCGATTCGGGGGAGCCGACGGTGTCGGTCATCACGCTGCGCGCCGGCACGAGTGCCGGCCCGGTGAACGACGTCAAGGAAGACCTCCGGGAAGCGAGAACTAACGACTCCGTCGAGGCGGTCGTCCTGCGGATCGACAGCTCCGGCGGGCCCGTCGCATCGAGCGAAGAACTCTACCTGGCGGTCAACCGGACCGCTCGACAGATGCCGGTCATGGCCTACGTCGAGGGGACGGCCGCCTCCGGCGGGTACTTCGGGATCTCGCCCGCCGACCACATCTACGTCAAGCCGAGTTCGACAGTCGGCTCTATCGGCGTGATCGTCAGCGCGCCGCTGAGCTCGCTCGAACAGGCCTCGGCCCAGAGCAAGACGTATCTCCGGACCGGTCCGGACAAGGCGACCTACGAGAAAGACCAGTTCCGGGAGGAGATGGAGACGCTCCACAACGCCTTCGTCGACACGATCATGAAACACCGCGGAGCGAACCTGTCGCTCTCGCGCGCTGAAGTCGCCCACGGGGACGCGTACATCGGCCCGACGGCGGTCCAGAACGGGTTCGCCGACGAAACGGGCGACCTCCACTCGGCCATCGAACACGCGGCCTCGCAGGCGGACGGGATCGAAAACGGCCAGTACAACGTCCGGTACAACGAGCCGATCACGCCCTCCGGCGGGACCATCCTGCTGTCGCAGGGCGCGGAGAAGGTCGACGGGAACGTCGTCTACGTCGACAAGTCCGGCGAAGACGGGACGGAGTTCAAGCGACCGGTCACGTACTACGCGGTCTGGGGCGTCCCCGTCACGGAGGACGCTCAGGAGGTGAACACCAATGAAAGCGACTGAAGTTCTGAAACCGCTCGGCGTCTTCGTGCTCGTGATCGCGGTGATCCTCGCCGGGACGGCCGTCGTCTCGACGCTCAGCGGCTCCGACTCGGCGGCACCGTCCGACGGCGAAGACATCCAGGGCCAGGCGCCCGAGCAGTTCAAGCCCGAGAACGCCATCGCGACGAGCGCTCCGGAGGACGGCGATATCTCGGTGGAATCCGGCGGCGAGGACAAACGCATCCTCGTCGACAGCAGTCACGGCAACCAGTACTCCCAGTCGGAGATCGAACCGCTCGCCCAGGCGCTGTCCAAAGCCGGCCACGAGGTCGACTTCGCCGCCGGCGGCGGGAGCAACGGCGGGTTCGGGTCCAGCAGCTACAACGCGACGCTCCAGCAGTACGACGCCGTCCTGATCGTCCAGCCGACCTCGTCGTACTCGGACGCACAGATCGCGGGGCTGAAGGCGTACGCCGACGCCGGCGGTCGCATCGTCGCGCTGGGCGAACCCCCGCAACTGCAGGTGAGCAGCGGTCTGGTTGCCCAGGTATCGGAAGTCCGCTTCGGTGCGCAGGACCTCGCCGAGGAGTTCGGGCTCCGGCTCGGCTCGCAGGGCGTCTACAACATGCAAGACGACCGCAACGACAACAACTACGAGAGCGTCGTCGCGAGCCCCGACGGCGACTCGCCGCTGACCCAGGGCGTGGACAACGTCACGTTCGACTCGGCGGGGACCGTCGTGCAGACCGGCAACGGCGCGCAGGTCCGCCTCCGCGCGCTGCCCGGTAGCAAGACGCTCGACCGGCGGCAGGCGGGCCAACACCCCGTCGCCGCCCAGAACGGCAACTTCGTCCTCGTGGCGGACACGTCGTTCCTCAAGACCTCGGAGCGCTACGACATGGACAACGAACGGTTCATCAGCAACCTCCTCGAGTTCCTCGTCTCCGGCGACAAAGAGGAGGGCGTCCCCGAGGCCGGTGGGGGAATGGGTAACGGCGGCTTCGGTGGCGGTGACAGCGGCGGTGCCGACGGTGGTGCCGGTGGCGACGGCGGCGAGCCCGGCGGCCCGCTGACGGAGACGCCGACCGCCGTACCGTAACGACGGCTACCCAGCGGATTCGACTCGTCCGGAGAATCGTTCGCGGCCGCCGTTCGCGCGGTATTATCCTTTTCTGAAACCGAGGAAGAAGCCGCCGGTGAAGCCCGCGCTGACCGGGATGATAGAGAGGAAACTCATCACGACGGATGGCGGCTGGTTGGCCGTCGCGGCGTCGCTTGCCGCGGTGCTCGCGTTGACCAGGCCCGCCGAGAGGCGGTTCCAGTCGACGGTGAGGATGCTCTGGGATTCGAGGAACTTGAACAGCGCCAGTTCGAGACCGATGAGGAACGCGACGATCTTCGCGACCTTCTTCGCGGTGAAGCCGATCAGCCCCCCGATGACGGCGCCCGAACCTAGTTCCAGCCCGATCTGTTGCAGACCGATGTCTACCATATCCTGCCCGGTATCGGGCACGGAATAAGGTTCTTGTGCCCGCGCCTACCGCCGGGTAATCTCGTCCTATCGGCCGAGCGCGCCGAACGGGATCCGCGTTGTACCGGCCGAGGCGCCGATTCTCGGCCAGCTACTGCGACTGGACTCCGCGTCGACCAGAGTTTAAATACGCGGGCGACGTACTCCCGCGCGAGTGACGGAGCCACAGACCGAACGGCGTGCTGTCGTCGCGAAGCGCGTCGACAGCGGACGGCCGGACACGACGGAGATCCGCGACCTCGCGCGGGCGGCCGGGTACGACGTGGTGGGTGAGGTGACCCAGACCCGAACGGAGGACCCGGCGACGCACCTGGGAGAGGGCAAAGTCGCCACGCTCGCGCGCAGGGTGGTCGAGACAGAGGCGACGGTGGTCATCTTCGACAACCAGCTCGGCCCCTACCAGACGTACAACGTCGGGAACGAGTTGCCCGAGGGAGTCCGCCTGATCGACCGCTTCCGGCTCATTCTGGAGATCTTCGGGCAACGCGCCCAGACGCGCAAGGCGCAACTGCAGGTCGAACTCGCCGAGCTGCGGTACGAACTCCCCCGGGCGGAGGCGAAGGCCAGCCTCGCCCGGCGCGACGAGCGACCGGGGTTCATGGGGCTCGGCGAGTACGACGAGAGCCGCGAACGCGACATCAAGGCGCAGATATCCCGGATCCGCGAGGAACTCGAACAGATCGAGGAGACGGAGGAACACCGCCGCGAGCAACGGCGCGAGTCCGGCTTCGACCTCGTCGCTCTCGCCGGCTACACGAACGCCGGGAAGTCGACGCTGCTCCGCCGGCTGGCCGAGGACGTCGAGGTCGACGAGAACGAGGACCTGCACCCGGACCTGGACGCGACCGCCGAGTCCGAGGACCGCCTGTTCACGACGCTCGGGACGACCACCCGCCGGGCCGACATGGACCAGCGCGACGTGCTCGTGACCGACACGGTCGGGTTCATCTCCGACCTGCCCCACTGGCTGGTCGAGTCGTTCAAGTCGACGCTCGACTCTGTGTACCGGGCCGACCTCGTCCTCCTGGTCGTCGACGTGAGCGAGTCCGTCGAGGAGATACGCGAGAAACTGGTCACGTGTCACGACACCCTCTACGAGCGCAACGAGGCGCCCATCGTGACCGTCCTGAACAAGATCGACAAAGTCGACGACGAGGAGATCGAGCGCAAGCGCGAGGCGCTGTCCGCGCTCGCGCCCAATCCGGTATCGGTGAGCGCTCGGACTGGGGAACGGGTCGACGACCTGCGCGAGCGTATCCACGCTGAGCTCCCCGACTACGAGCGCGAGCGGCTCGTCCTGCCGATGACCGACGAGACGATGTCCGTCGTCTCGTGGATCCACGACCACGCGCAGGTCGACTCGGTCGATTACGGCGACCAGGTCGTCGTCGAGTTCGAGGCCCGCCCGGCCGTCGTCGAGCGGTCACGGGCGAAGGCCGGCGAACTGGTCGAGGCCTCTGCCTGAGGGGACGACTCGTTATCCGTCGCGGTGATGTTCGTCCCGCCAGGCGAGCGCTCGCTCTCGCAGTTCCTGTGACCGCTCGTCGTCGGCGGCGAGGTCGGGGACCGGAACCGGCTTGCCGTCTTCGTCGATGGCGACGAAGACGAACTGCGACTCGGTGGTCGTTTCCTGGTCGCCGGTCCGCGGGTTCTCCCCGGCGGCCCGCAGGTGGACCTTCACGCTCGTGCGTCCGGCGTCGAAGGCGAACGCCTCGATGACGGCGGTGTCGCCGGTCGGAACCGGTCGGTGGAAGTCCATCTGGTCGATCGAGGCGGTGACGCAGGGTTCGCCCGCGAAGCGCATGGCCGCCATCGCGCCGAGCTCGTCCATCCACTTCATGACGTTGCCCCCGTGGACGGTCCCGTAGTTGTTCGCGTGGTTGGGCTGGACGCGCCATCGGTTCTCCAGGTACGTCTCGCTGACTGTCGGCATGGATCGTCACTGGGACGGGACACTTGTCGGTCTACCGACTGCGGCGCCCGGATCGCGGCCGCCTGAGACTCGGCCTACAGTTCACGCTTCGTCTTCTCGACGACTTCGACCGACTCGATGCCGGTGTCGGGGTAGTTCCCGTCACCGTCTTTCTCCGCCGATTTCACCATGTCCCAGACGACGTTGAGGCCGGTCGTGACGCCCTCCAGGGCTTCCATCTCGCAGCCCGTCTTCCCGGTCGTCTCGACCGCGACGGACAGTTCGATCACGTCCTCGGCGAACTCGAACTCGGTGTCGACGTTTGTGATCGGGATCTGGTGGCACATCGGGATCGTCTCCCAGGTGTGCTTGACCGCCTGAATGGCGCCGACGCGAGCCGTCGCGAGCACGTCGCCCTTCTCGACCTCGTTGTTCCGGACGGCCGCGACCGTCTCTGGGCGCAACCGGATCGTCCCGCGGGCGACCGCGCGGCGGGCCGTGTCGGGCTTGTCGCCGACGTCGACCATCTGGGCCTCGCCCGACTCGTCTGTGTGAGTGAGGTCGGCGTCAGTAGCCGGCGGACCGTCCTCAGAGTCGTCCCCGCTCACGCCTCGCCACCTCGGTCGGTCCAGAGGACCTCGGGGATCTCGTCGTGGAGGTCCGTGGCGACGAGGCCGTTGTTGCGCTCCTCGAAGGCGCGGTCGCCGGCGCGGCCATTGGCGTAGGCGGCCATCGCGGCCGCGTCGAGCGGGTCCTGGGTCGCCGCGAGCGCGCCGGTGATCCCGGCGAGCACGTCGCCGGTGCCGCCGACGGTCATCCCGGCGTTGCCGGTCCGGTTGACCCGGGTGGTCTCGCCGTCGGAGACCACGTCGTAGGCGCCCTTGACGAGGACGACCTGGCCGAGGTCGGCGGCGAAGCGCTCGACGAAGTTCGCCCGCTCCTCCCAGTCGTCGCTCACTCGCCCGCCCATCTTCGCGAACTCGCCCTGGTGGGGCGTACAGATCAGGTCCGCGTCGGTGTCGACCTGCGGGACGCGCGCGAGGGCGTCGGCGTCGACGACCGCCGTCCCGGAGTACCCCGACAGGATGCCCTCCACGGCTTCGAGCGTCTCCTCCGCGTCGCCGAGCCCGGGGCCGATGACGACCGCGTCGTGGTGGCGGGCCATCTGGAGGAGGAAGCCGACCTGCCGCGGTTCGAGCTGTTTGCCCTGGTAGGGGCGGACGATGAGGTCCTCGCCGAACCCCTGTAACTCCCGGCCGACGACCATCGGACAGGCCACGCGGACGAGGTCGGCGCCGGCACGGAGCGCGGCTTTCGCCGAGAGAGCCGGCGCGCCGGCGTAGGGGCCGCCGCCGATGACGAGCACCTCGCCGTTCTGTCCCTTGTGGCTCCCGGGGTCGCGGTCGTCCAGGCGCATGAGATCGCCCCGCTCGACGAAGCGTTCGGCGGCGGCCGGGATCCCGATGTCCGCCACGGTGACGTCGGCGTCGAGCGCGTCGAGGCCGGGTTTGGTGTCGTGGAAGGTGACCACGCGGTCGGCCTCGACCGCGGTCTCGGCCAGTTCGCCGGTCTCGGCGTTCAGACCGGAGGGGACGTCGACGGAGACGACCGTCGCGTCGCTGTCATTGATGGCCGCCGCGGCGGTCCGTTCGGGCTCGCGGAGGTCGCCGCGGATCCCGGTCCCGAGCATCGCGTCGACCACGATATCGGGGTCGCCGAGGTCGAACGCCGCCGAGTCGCGGACGGCGTCGGTACGGTACTCGCCGTCGGCCAACGCCGCCCAGTTCTCCCGGGCGATCTCGGTCGTGATGGTGTCAGGTCGGCCGAGTAGGCTCGTCGTCACGTCGAACCCGTCGAGAAAGCGGACCGCGACGAACGCGTCGCCGCCGTTGTTCCCCCGGCCGGCGACGACCCGCACGCTCGCGTCAGCGTCGGCCACCTCGCGGACCGCTCGCGCGACCGCGTGCCCGCTCGACTCCATCAACTGCTTGCGCGGGACCCCCATGGCCGCGGCGTTCTCGTCGATGACAGCCATCTCGCTGCCAGTAATCATACGCGAGCGTTCGCTCGCCCCGCTGAAAAGGGTGGGGGCCTCGACAGTACGTGACGGCGAGTGGATCGGCGGCAGTCGCCGGCCCGAGGTATTTACGCGTCCCGCGGCAACGATCCCTGTCTCGCGGGCACGTGTATCGCCCCCGGCGCCCGCGCTCGCTCAGCATGACAGCACACAGCGAACCGCTCGACTCGGTGCTGGCGACCGTCGGCGAGACGCCGCTCGTCCGGGTACACGCGGCCCCGGACGCCGTCCCCGTCTACGCGAAGGTAGAGTCGTTCAACCCCGGCGCGAGCGTCAAGGACCGAATCGGTCGCTACATGCTCGAAGCCATGCTCGACCGCGGGGACCTCGCCCCGGGCGGCACCGTCGTCGAACCGACGGCCGGGAACACCGGCATCGGGATGGCGATCGCCGCGGGCCAGCTCGACCTGGAGGCGGTGTTCGTCGTCCCCGAGAAGTTCAGCGTCGAGAAGCAGCGCCTGATGGCCGCCCTCGGCGCGGAAATCGTCACCACCCCGACCGACGACGGGATCCCCGGCGCGATCGACCGCGCCTACGACATCGCCGCCGAGCGCGAGAACGCGGTCGTCCCCGAGCAGTTCTCGAACCCCCTCAACGTCGAAGCCCACTACGAGACGACCGCGCCAGAGGTTTTCGACGCCCTCGACGGCGCGGTCGGTGCAGTCGTCGCCGGCGTCGGCACCGCGGGGACGCTGATGGGCCTCGCCCGGTACGCTCGCGAGCAGGACCCGGCGATCCACGTCGTCGCGGTCGAACCGGAGGGCTCCGAGTTCGCGACGCTGCTCGGAGGGGACTCGGACGACCGGGACTACCTGATCGAGGGCATCGGCACGCACGACCCCGAGAGAAACGAGCTGTTCGACCCCGACCTGGTCGACGAGGTCCGCCAGGTCAGCGACCGGGCGGCCCACGCGGAGCTGAAGCGCCTCGCCACCGAGGAGGGTCACCTCGTCGGGTCGAGCGCGGGCGCCGCGAGCGTCGCCGCGCGCCGCGTGGCCGAGGCTATCGACGGGGGAGAGATCGACGCGCCCGCGGACTCGGTGGCGACGGTGTTCCCCGATTCGAGCGAGCGGTACCTCTCGAAGGACATCTACGGCAGCTTCGAGGACTGGAGTGAGCACACGTGACAGGAGAGAGCGACCCCGACGACGGGACCGACGCGGACGAGGTGACCGATACGGACGACGTGGCGAACAGCGAGCGTGACGCGGCGTCCGGCACGCCGCCGGCGGAACGATTCGAGACCCGCGCCGTCCACGCCGGCCAGGAACCCGACGAGGAGACGGGCGCGGTGATGACGCCCATCTACGCAACCTCCACGTACGAACAGGACGCCCCCGGCGAACACCGCGGCTACGAGTACTCCCGGACGGGCAACCCGACGCGCACCGACCTGGAGGAGAACCTCGCCGACCTGGAGGGCGGCGCCTTCGGCCGCGCGTTCGCCAGCGGCATGGCCGCCATCAACACGGTCCTCAACTGCTTCGACGCGGGCGATCACGTCGTCACCGGCGACGACGTCTACGGCGGGACCCACCGGATCTTCCGCGAGGTCTACGAGGACTACGACCTCTCCTTTACGTTCGTGGACACCACCGACCACGAGCGCGTCAGGGAGGTCGTCACGGACGACACGGAACTGCTGTGGGTCGAGACGCCGACGAACCCGCTCATGCGCATCAACGACATCGGGGCGCTGGCCGACATCGCCCACGAGCACGGGGCGCTCTGCGCGGTCGACAACACGTTCGCGACACCGTACCTCCAGCGACCGCTCGAACGTGGCGCCGACATCGTCGCCCACTCGCTGACGAAGTACGTCGGCGGCCACTCGGACGTGGTCGCGGGCGCGCTCGTCACCGACGACGCCGCGCTGGACGAGCAGTTCGGCTTCTACCAGAACAGCGTCGGCGCGACGCCGAGTCCGTTCGACTGCTTCCTCGCACTCAGGGGCGCGAAGACTCTGCCGGTCAGGATGGACCGCCACTGCGAGAACGCCCGCGACCTCGCGGCGTGGCTCGACGACCACGCCGACGTCTCGCGGGTGTACTACCCCGGGCTCGAATCCCATCCGCAGCACGACCTCGCGGCCGCGCAGATGGACGACTTCGGCGGGATGCTCTCGTTCGAACTCGACGCCACCTTAGAGGAGACCGCCGAGGTGGTCTCGACCACGGACGTGTTCACGCTGGCCGAGAGCCTCGGCGGCGTCGAGAGCCTGATCGAACAGCCTGCGACGATGACCCACGCCGCCATCCCGGCCGAGGAGCGCGAGGCGGCCGGCCTGCGGGACGGTCTCGTCCGCGTCAGCGTCGGCATCGAGAACGCCGCGGACCTGCGGGCCGACCTCGACCGGGCCATCGCCGACGCATTGGAGTGACCGACTCGGACGGGAGCCCGCGACCCGGCCGCCGCGGCCAGTCACCGCCGGATCTCGAATCCGTCGATCCCCTCCGGTTCGCCGTACTCGGCTTCCACGTCGTCGACTCGGGCGCGGGAACTCCCCTCGTGACACCACTCGACCATGGATTCCACGGCGTCCTCGGGCCCCTCGAAGACCGCTTCGACGCGGCCGTCGTCGAGGTTCTTCACCCAGCCGTCGACGCCGCGCTCGCGGGCCTCGTCGCGTGTCGTCGCCCGGTAGTAGACGCCCTGTACCTTCCCCGAGACGCAGACGTGAGCGCGCATGCGGTCTGTCATCGTCGGTCGGTAGCGCCTCGGGGCTGAAAAAACGCCGCGTCGGTTGGCCTCGCGACCGACGACCGATTCGGCGCCGAACGCGACCGGACGCTCCGCCGGCACCTGTCTCGGGTTGTAGCACGGCTGTCGATACCTGCGTCGACAATTGAACAAATGGAGGTGAAATCGCCCGATCGTTGCTAGGGGTTGGAGGAGTGTGCCGCGATCGACGAAAGTATTCCAACAGAGCTATGGTAGTCTCTCGCAGAGAGGTTGGCATGGGCGATGGCAACCTGAACCGCGGACTCGAGGGGATCAGGGTCGCGGAGACCCGGCTGAGTGATATCGACGGCGAGGAGGGCGAACTCACCATCGGCGGCTTCCCCGTGGACGAACTCGCGCGGGCGGCGACCTACGAGGAGAGCGTCTTCCTGCTCTTCCACGACAGGCTCCCGTCGGCCGAGGAACTCGACGAGTTCAGAGCGGACCTGGCCGGCCGGCGCGAGGTCGGCGACGAGGTCCGCGCGGTGCTGCGACGGGCCGCCGCGGAGGAGAAACCCGCGATGGACGCGTTGCGGATGGGCGCGGCGGCGGCCAACCTGGGAACGGGCGCGGAAGACCCCGAGGCCGACGCCCGGCGGGTGATCGCCGTCTTCCCGACCATCGTGGCGACGTACTGGCGTTACCGCGAGGGCAGCGAACCCGTCGAACCCCGCGAGGACCTGCGTCACGCGGCGAACTACCTCTACATGCTCACCGGCGAGGAACCGGACGAGCCCGCCGTCCGCGGGCTGGAGACGTACCTCAACACGGTGATCGACCACGGGCTGAACGCCTCGACGTTCACCGCGCGGACGGTCGTCTCGACGGAGTCAGACGTGGTCTCGGCGGCGACGGCGGCGGTCGGCACGCTCAAGGGGCCGCTCCACGGCGGCGCACCCGGCCCCGTCCTCGACATGCTCCGGACGGTCCACGAGCGCGGCGACCCGGAGGCCTACGTGCGCGAGAAACTGGAGGCCGGCGAGCGCCTGATGGGCTTCGGCCACCGCGTCTACCGCGTCCGGGACCCGCGTGCGGCAGTCCTGGAGGCGGCCGCCGCCGAGTTCTACGGGGAAGCCGGCGACGCGGACTTCTTCGAGACCATCAGGGACTTCGAGGACGTGGCGGTCGACCTGCTCGCCGAGCACAAGCCGGGGCGGCGCCTCGACACGAACGTCGAGTTCTACACGGCGGCGCTGCTCGACGGCGTCGGCGTCCCGAAGGAACTGTTCACGACCACCTTCGCGGTCTCTCGGGTCGGTGGCTGGACGGCCCACGCGCTCGAACAGCTCGACGACAACCGCCTCATCCGCCCGCTGTCGGCTTACGTCGGTGACCACGACCGCTCGTGGACGCCCGTCGACGAGCGCTAGAGTCGAGCTTCCTCATCCGCTTCTCGGCGTTTCTGCGCTACCGCAGGTAGTGAAACACGTACGTCTGCGTGTAGCCGGCGAACTCGCCGCCGAAGGCCTCGCGGATGGCCCGCGAAGTGTCGGCGTAGTTGCCCCGGTCACACTCGGGGTAGTACTCCTCGATGGTGGAGCGGATCCACGTGTCCAGCGGCACGGCTTCGAGGTAGTCGAGCGAGAACAGGGCGACGCAGTCGGCCACCTTGTCGCCGACGCCGACGAACCGCGTCAGCGACTCGCGGGCGTCCTCGTAGTCCAGGCCGACCGCCTCTTCGGGGTGGGCCTCGCCGTCGGCGACCATGCGCGCGGTGTCGAGGACGTAGGGGGCGCGATAGCCGAGTCCGAGGTCCCGCAGTTCGGCCTCGGTCGCCGCGGCCAGTTGCTCGGCCGTCGGATACGCGTGGTAGGTCCGGCCGTCGAACTCGACGGTCGTCCCGAAGGCGCGCTCCAGTTCGCGCTGCATCCCGTGGATGCGCCCGACGCGCATCTGGGCCGAGCAGATGAACGAGACCAGGCAGGGGACGGCGGGGTCGTCGACGAGGCGCATCCCCCAGTAGGCGTCGAAGGCGCGCTCGATCAGGTCGTCGTCGGGCGTCGCCGCGCGGATGGCGGGGAGGTCGTCGTCGAGGCGGAGGCGCTCGCGGAGGACGGGGACGGGATCGATCGACGACTCCCACTCCAGGCGGTCGTCGACCTGTCGGACGCGGACGACGACGGGTTCGCCCTCGGCCCACCGCTCTGCGGGGGTCGCGCGGGCGCCGCTGTGGTCGACGCGGACGACCGTCTCGTACCAGTGGTCGCCGCCGTAGACGGCGCTCTCGTCGTACATCAGGCCGTCGTGGCGGTCCCAGAGGTACGACTGGCCGCTCTCGACTGTCGACTGGAGGTCGAACGGACCGGGAAACTCCGAGAGAGCGAGGGCGCCGCGCTCCGTACTCATACCCGGACAAGGCGCGGGGTCGGCATTTCCCTTTCGAGACGAGTCGACCACGGGGCCGGCGCATGCCGTGAGCGACTCGCAGGTATGTGAGGTGCTATCGAGGCTAACCTTCATGTCGCTGCGAGACAAATACGGATCTATGAACTGCAGAGTCGTCGTCGAGGCCGCAGTCCCCGTCTACGACGTCGAGACGGAGGACGAGGCGGTCCGGATCGCCATCTCGAAGACCGGCGAGATGCTCAACCCGGACCTCAACTACGTCGAGATCAACATGGGCGAGCGGTCGTGTCCCCACTGCGGCGAGGGGCTGGAGCCCGCGTTCATCGCCGCAGACGAGAGCCTCGTCGCGCTCGAACTGGAGATCACCGTCTTCAACGTCGAGCGCGAGGAGCACGCGGCCCGCATCGCACGCAAGGAGATCGGCCAGCGCCTCGAGAACATCCCGCTGGAAGTCCTCGAGATCGAGGTCATCGACGACGAGGACGAAGACGACGAATCGGACGACGAGGCCGATTCGGCTGGCGACGCGGACGACTCGACGAGCGACGAGGGGTCGGACGAGCCGTCAGACGAGACGGCCGACGAATCGGGCGATGCCTCCGACGACCGGGAGGACGACGAGGTTCTGCCGGAGTTCGAGGAACTCATCGACGAGTCGTGAGGCGTCGGGGACGCGAACCTGCAGTTCACTTTCTCGGGTCGGATCGCTTCCGAGCGACGGCTGAACGGACGAGCGGTTCACTGGCTGAACGGACGGGCGTCCCACGAGTCAGACGAGAGAACGGCCGTCGGAACGAGCCGAAAACGGGAGAGACAGCAGTCAGTCGATAGTAGTGGGTCCGACAGAACGGGACTGCTCGTTCAGTCAGCGGAGGCCGGGACGCGCTCGCGCGACTCGGTCTCCATCTCGGACGTGATACCCTTCGCCAGCGCAAAAACAGCGTTTTTGTGGTCGGTTTTCGATTTGTGGATGGACGTCGGCTTTACGCCGAGTTCGGTGTACTTGTCGTGTTCCACCTCGTCGCCTGTCTCCATCTCGTAGTGATTCTCCACCTGAGCAAGCAGGCCGTGAAGGTGAATGAGCTCCTGCTTTTTCATAGTCAACCGGTCCTAGCCGCTGGAGGGTAATAGTAGTATCCTGAGTCGCGTTAACATGCGCCTTCTCATAAACCGTGTACAAAAGCCCCCCGATATCGACTCGGCCGGTTCCACAACCGCGTCGGGGCGGCCGGATTCCGGCCAGTCGGGCCGGGTTGAAAGACTTTTACCCGGGGACGGGCTTCTCATCGGTATGGACTACGACGACATGCTCGACCGGGCGCTCGACGAGACACCGGACATCGAGGGGAGCTCCGACCGGTTCGAGGTGCCCGACCCCGACCTGCGTCAGGAGGGGAACGTCACCGTCTACGAGAACTTCCAGGACACGTGTGACACGCTCGGGCGCGACGACGACCACGTCATGCAGTTCCTGCAGAACGAGATCGGGACGAGCGGTCACATCGACGAGAGCGGGCGCGCGCGCCTCACCGGGGAGTTCAGCGTCCGCCGAGTCAGCAACGCGATCGACGAGTACGCCGACGAGTTCGTCCTCTGCCCGGAGTGTGGCCTCCCGGACACGCACTTCGAGCGCGAAGGAGGAGCGCTCCTCCTGCGGTGTGAGGCCTGCGGCGCGCGGTCCGCGACGAGCGGCTAACGGGGTGCTCGCCCTAACTGAGCGTTTTCAGCGTCTGTAGGTCGCGGTCGGTCCGCGTGAACTCCGCGAGCCGCCTGCTCGCGTGACAGTTCGGACAGTGATAGACGTCGGTGTGCTCCGGCAGATCCGTCGGCGTCGATTCCCAGTCTTTGGTACATTCCGGACAGAGCAATCTGACGTACGCTTCCTCCATGCGTGATACCCACACGCACGCCCGCAAAATAAAAAGACCGGTGCGGCGACCCGGTCGCCGCGAGCGACACGTCGTCGAGAAGCCATCAGTGCGGCCGCGACCCGCTAGGTCGCGTCCTCGACCCGCCTCAGGCGGGGGCGTCGACGGCTTCGAGGAGCTCCTTGTAGCGGTTGCGGATGGTGACCTCGGAGATGTTGGCGACCCCGCTGACCTCGCTCTGGGTGACCTTCTCGTTGGTCAGCAGCGCGGCGGCGTACACTGCGGCGGCCGCGAGGCCGACCGGGCTCTTGCCGCTCAGGATGCCCTGGTCGCGCGCGCTCTCGATGAGTTCGCGGGCGCGGCGCTCGGTGTCGTCCGAGAGGCCCAGGTCCGAGACGAACCGCGGTAGGTAGCTCTCGGGGTCGGCCGGCTTGATCTCGAGGTTGAGCTCGCGGACGACGTAGCGGTACGTCCGGGTGAGCTCCATCTTCTCGACGCGGGAGACGGCCGTCATCTCGTCGAGGCTACGCGGGGTGTTGGCCTGCCGCGCGGCGGCGTACAGCGCGGACGTGGCGACGCCCTCGATCGAGCGGCCGGGGAGAAGGTTCTCCTCCAGCGCGCGGCGGTAGATGACCGACGCGGTCTCGCGGACCGTTTTCGGAAGCCCGAGCGCCGAGGCCATGCGGTCGATCTCGCCGAGGGCCTGCTTGAGGTTGCGCTCTTTCGAGTCGCGGGTGCGGAAGCGCTCGTTCCACGTGCGCAGGCGCTGCATCTTCTGGCGCTGGTTGGACGACAGGGAGTTGCCGTAGGCGTCCTTGTTCTGCCAGCCGATGTTCGTCGAGAGGCCCTTGTCGTGCATCATGTTCGTCGTCGGTGCGCCGACGCGGGACTTCTCGTCTTTCTCCGAGGGATTGAACGCCCGCCACTCGGGGCCGTGGTCGATCTCGTCTTCCTCGACCACGAGACCGCACTCCGAACACACGGTCTCGCCGTGCTCGGTGTCGGCGTCGAGGCGGCCGCCGCACTCGGGGCACTCTCGCTCGCTCGTCTGCTCGGACTCGGTCTCCTCCTGCAGTCGTTCTGGGGTCTGCTCCTCCGCGCTGGTTCGAATTGACGTGTCACTCATGATGGGTTCGGGAGCGAGTCACCGGTGGCGAAAACCATATATTCCGGTCTCGCTGTTCCTAACACCACGTAAGTACGAAAAATACTTAAAGCTTTCGAACATCGAAGTGTGACAATTGATCGCAGATCGCTCGGTACTGGCTACGTCACGCCCTGACGGGCGGGAATCGGGATTTAGACAGATCGCCGTGATATGACCGTCGGCCGGTAGATATAAGAGGGGGTCAGGTCCGTTCGATTCGGAGGAGGGTGACGCCGAACACAGCGAGAAAGAGCGGGCTCACGGGGAGGGTCAGGCCGGCCTTGTGCTGCCAGAGGAGCGCGGTGGCGACCCCGTAGACCACCGCGGTCGCGGCGAGGAGTCCGCCCATGACCCTGACTGGGTCGACCGGGAGCCCCTCCACGCGTTCCTCGGCGAGGTAGTACGCGATGCTGAACCCGAGCGGCAGGGCGAACAGGGCGGCGGCCGCGACGGCGGCCCAGGCGGCCGAACGGACCTGCGGAGTGACGAATCCCGGCAGGTCGGCGATCCAGAGGAACGACTCGACGGCGAGATTCGAACCGAGCAGGAACTGGAACTGGAAGTAGGTGTATCGGATGATGACGAAGGTGAACGACTCGCTGCTCTGGGAGGGACTGAGGACGGTCAGCGACCACGGCAGCAGCGCCGAGAGCCACGCAGAGACGACCGCCAGTTCACCCGCGTACTCGGAGTCGACCCAGGCCATTACCTGATGAGCGCGGACCGGGGGTGGTAAAAGCTACCGGCTCCGGTCGGCCGCGACGCCTCGAACGTCCGGGACGGCGCGTCCGGCGACGGAAATCCCTTGCGGCGTTACGTTCATGGCTCCCCGCGTCTTAGGGTGAGGTGTCGAATGAGGCGCGATTACGTCACGCTGGACATCCGCCAGGCCGACCAGGACGGCGACCACCTGCCGACGGCCGTGCTGTCGTACGACGGGCCGACCGACCTCCTCGAGGAGCGCCTCACAGACCCCTCGGGCGACCCGCTCGACCGAGAGCGGATCGACGTCGCGTTCCGCCGTCAGTCCGGGGGCGACGACGCGAGCGGCGTCTTCAGCCTCGCCAACCGGATGACGGGGGAGTTCATCGTCGAAGTCAACGCGGACGCCGCGTCGGTCCGGACGCTCGTCGACGCCGCCCGCCGCGACGACGACCCCGACGACGCCGACGGTTGCTACCGGGTCGTTATCCGCCGCGAGGGCGAGGAGGTCGCGTCCTACGAGAAGCGGACCCTGCTGGTCTACGACGGCGAAGGCAGCCTCCTCCGCCAGCACAGCCTGATCCCGAGCGGCGTCGAACTGTAAGTTCTCAGACTCCCACGTTCTCCCGCCGGGTTCGGGTGCGGCGGGCCGCCCCGTTTACGCGTCACCGGCCGTTTCGACCGCCTCGACGAGCGCCGGGAGCGCCTCCGTCACGTCCGCGCGCAGGTCGTAGTCGGCCTCGCCTGACCGGGCCGTCGATCCGAGGTTGATCACCGCCAGCGTCGCGCCGGCGTCCGCCGCGATCTCCGGGAGGATCGAGGCCGGTCGGACGGTCAGCGACGACCCGATCGCCAGGAACACGTCACAGCGACGCGCCGCGACTTGTGCCCGGTCGAACGCGTCGTCCGGGAGTCCCTCCCCGAACAGGACCACGTCGGGCTTGAGGACGCCCCCGCAGTCACAGGTCGGCGGCCGTTCCCCCTCGCGGACCCGCTCCCAGACCGGATCGGCCGACTGCGTCGCACCGCAGCGATCGCAGGCGACCCGCGCACTCGTCCCGTGGAGTTCGATCACCGATTCCGATCCCGCGGCCGCGTGCAGACCGTCGACGTTCTGCGTGACGAGCGTGTCGAGGTGGCCCCTCGATTCCAGCGTCGCGAGCGCCTCGTGGGCGACGTTCGGTTCGACGCCGTCGCCGTACATCGTCTCCCGGAGTGCGAGGCGGTCGCTCCAGAACCCGGCGGGGTCAGCGTCGAACCGACGCCGGTGGAAGTCGGCCGGGTCGTAGGTCTCCCAGACCGGATCCGGCGCGTCGTCGTCCGTCGACTCCCCCCGGAACGGCGGGATCCCGGAGGGGACGCTCACGCCGGCTCCCGTGAACGCTACCACACGCTCGGCCGCCGCTATCTCGCTCGCGAGCGCGGCCACCGTCGATCCATTCGACTCCATGAGCGGCTACACGGGCGAAGTCCGGAAAAGGACCCCGAACGAACGAGCGTGAGCGACCATCGTCGTTTCGGCGTCGTAGCGCTCCGTTTTCGTGACTGATATCGGACACCGTCGATTCACGCGACGCGTCACAGCCGATCCCGTCGCTTCGCTATCGGTCGTACAGCCCGCTGATATCCGGCGGTTCGGTCCACTGACAGCCGAATATCCATCTCACACGTCGCCCGTGACTGCGAGAAGTACGGAAAGAGAGGGGGTGATGGGTGGTAGGTGAAAGGGGGTGGGTGGTGGGTGGGTGGTGGGTGGGTGAGATGGAGATATCGGCACCAAACGGTGCCTACACTCGCGTAAAGCCGATGGGTGATTAAAAACGTTGCGCCCATATTATCTCTACTGATAATCGTCACCGGCACTCACCGGTTTCGGACCGGATGAACGGGATTTAAGCGGTCGCCGGACCGCCTTTCGAGTGACATGCGATTGCACGAATATCAGGCCAAGCAGGTCTTCTCCGACGCCGGTATCCCGACGCCGGCCTCGGAGTTGGCCGGGACCGTCGACGAGACGGTCGCCGCGGCCGAGGAGATCGGCTATCCGGTCGCCGTGAAGGCACAGGTACACGTCGGCGGGCGCGGGAAAGCCGGCGGGATCAAGCTCGTCGAAGACAAGGAAGAGGCCCGCGAGGCCGCCGAGGACATCCTCGGGATGGACCTCAAGGGCTACACCGTCGAGCGCGTCCTCGTCGAGGAGGCGGTCGACTTCGTCAACGAACTCTACGTGGGCGTCACGATGGACCGCGGCGAGGGCGAGCCCGTCGCCATGGTCTCGACCCGCGGCGGCGTCAACATCGAGGAGGTCGCCGAGGAGGACCCCGACGCCATCGCGCGCGAGCACATCGACCCCGCGTTCGGCATGCACCCCTACCAGGCCCGGAAGGTCGTCTACGACGCCGGCGTCGACCGTGCCATCGCGAACGATGTCGCCTCGATCCTGCGCACGCTCTACCAGCTCTGGGACGACCGCGACGGCTCCGACGCGGAGATCAACCCGCTGATGGTCACCGGCGACGACGAGGTCATCGCCGCCGACGCCGTCTTCAACGTCGACGAGGACGCCCTCTTCCGCCAGCCCGAACTCGCCGAGATGGAGGAGGAAGGCGAGTTCGCCGAGAGCGAACTCGAGCGGAAGGCCGACGAGTACGGCTTCGACTACGTCCGCCTGTCGGGCAACGTCGGCATCATCGGCAACGGCGCCGGGCTGGTCATGACGACGCTCGACCTCGTCGACCACTACGGCGGTTCGCCCGCCAACTTCCTCGACGTGGGCGGCGGCGCGAAGGCCGACCGCATCGCCAACGCGCTCGACATGGTGTTCTCCGACGACAACGTCGACTCGGTCGTGTTCAACATCTTCGGCGGGATCACCCGCGGCGACGAGGTCGCCAAGGGGATCAACCAGGCGCTCGAACAGTTCGACGAGATCCCCAAGCCCGTCGTCGTCCGCCTGGCCGGGACGAACTGGGAGGAAGGCATGGAGATCCTCAACGAGGACCTCGTCACGGTCGAGAAGACGCTGGAGGACGCCGTCCAGCGTGCGGTCGAGTACGCCGAGGAGGTGGAAGCATGAGTGTTCTAGTCGACGAAGACAGCCGCGTCATCGTGCAGGGTATCACCGGCGGTGAGGGCAAGTTCCACACCGAACAGATGATCGAGTACGGGACGAACGTCGTCGCCGGCGCCGTCCCCGGCAAGGGAGGCCAGGAAGTCGCTGGCGTCCCCGTCTACGATACCGTCGAGGAAGCCGCCGAGGAAGAGGACGCCGACACGTCTGTCGTCTTCGTCCCGCCGGCGTTCGCCGGCGACGCGTGCTTCGAGGCGCTAGGCGTCGACGCCCTCGACGCCCTCGACCTCGTCGTCACCATCACCGAGGGCATCCCGACCCAGGACGTCTCCCGCGTCTACCGCCGCCTGCAGGAGACCGACGCCTACCTGATCGGCCCGAATTGCCCCGGCGTCATCACGCCGGGCGAGGCCAAACTCGGCATCCTCCCGGGCAACATCTTCGAGGCCGGTCGCGTCGGCCTCGTCTCCCGCTCGGGCACCCTGACCTACCAGGTCGTCGACAGCCTCACCCAGCGCGGTATCGGCCAGTCGACCGCCATCGGTATCGGCGGCGACCCGATCATCGGCACCTCGTTCGTCGAGGCGCTCGCGCTGTTCGAGCAGGACGACAAGACCGACGCGGTCGTCATGTGCGGCGAGATCGGCGGCGAGGACGAGGAGGAGGCCGCCGAGTACATCGACGAGTACATGACCACGCCGGTGGCCGGCTTCATCGCCGGTCGCAGCGCACCGCCGGGCAAGCGGATGGGCCACGCCGGCGCCATCGTCTCCGGTTCCGGTACCGGCACCGCCCAGTCGAAGATCGACGCCCTCGAATCCGCGGGCGTCCCCGTCGGCGACACCCCCGAGGAAGTCGTCGACAACGTCGAAGACCTGCTGTAACGGCCGCTCTCACGCCGCATTTTTCGTCGCGCCGACGATTCTTTCCCGTTCACGCCCGAAGCGTCGGCCATGATCGTCGCCGAGACGGAGGGGGGCTACCAGTTCGTCACCCAGCCCGACCACGCGGCCCTGGCCGGCCAGTTCGCTGACCACTGGGGGACCGGCGATGCCGGCCCGGGCGCGACCCGATTCGACCGGCCGGAGCCGTTCGCACCGCTCGCGCTGGCCGCCTACGCCCACGACACCGGCTGGCGAGACTTCGACCGGCACCCCCGACTCGGCGACGACGGCGACCCCATCGACTTCCGGGAGATGCCGGCCGGCCCGTGGATCGACCTCTACGACGACGGTATCGACGCGGTCGTCGAGGCGGACGACTACGCGGGCCTGCTCGTCTCGATGCACGGCGCCGGGCTGCGAAAGCGACGCTACGGGCTCTCTCCGGGCTGGCCGGAGACACCCGACGAGTTCCGGGAGTTCGTCGCCCGAGAGGAGCGCCGCCAGGACCGACTCGCCGAGCGCCTCCGCGCGGACGACGCCCGTCCGCTCCTGACTGACGCCGACCGCGACCTGCTCGACTCGCTCCACGGGTCGGAGGGGGTCCCCGACGGCTACGACGGGCGCCTCTGGGCGGACTACCGGCGCCTCCAGGCGTGGGACGAGCTCTCACTGGCGTTCTGCGTCACCGCCGACCCGCCCGGCTACGACGAGATCGAGGGGGTCCCGACGACCGGTGCGCGTGACGGCGCTGCGCTCTCGATAACTCCCGTCGGCACCGACGAGTACCGCGTCGACCCGTATCCGTTCGACGAGTCGCCGCTCGACGTCTCCGTGCCACTGCGCCGCGTCGACGGGGACGCCTTCTCCGACGAGGACTCGCTCGTTCGCGCCTACTACGAGGCCGGCCGCGAGACGCGGTCGATCACGCTCACGGCCGGCGACCAGTAGACCGTCGAACCCGCCGCGGTCGGTGGCGGGAACCGAGCGGCCGTCGGCCCGTCTCGGCCGCCAAAGCGATATATCGTCGGACGACCATGGGGCGTGGTATGGAAGACCAGGCCTGGCGGTCGGTCGACGTCATCAAGAACACGCAGGGCGAGCCGCACGTGCTCCAGCAGCGAGTGACCGTCTACACCGCGGGGGTCACCGAGGAGTCGTCGGGCTACACGAAGCCCGAGGTCCAGCACCGGCTCGTCCCGCTCAAGAGCCTCGTCGAACTCGACAGCGGGTAGCGCCGGTCGACGCCCCGCCCGTCCGAGCCTTTATCAACCAGACCGGGACCAACCCGACTCGCCGTGGGAGCGCGCGCGATGGTCGCCGTGGCGCGGCCGGACGGCCGGTACGACTGCTACCACTCCCAGTGGGGTGGCGAGCACCTCGACCGGCTGGTCGCGTGGGCGTGGGACGACGGGGTGCCCCCCGACCTCGTCGACCCCGAGCCCGTTCACACGGCCGTTCCCGCCGACCGCGTCCTCGCCCGGATCGACTCGCGAGGCTACGAGGCGCTGGTCGCGGTCGCGGTCGACGGAGCGGTCGAGGCGTACCTGGTCTGTCGGCCGGGCATCGAGACCGGCCGACCGACCGGGACTGGCGCCGCGACGGCAGGGACCCGAGACGACGCGGCGGCGTCGTTTGTCCGTGACGCCGCCGTGCTCGTGCCGTGGACCGACGCGGCGGCCGCCGCGCGCATCCGACGGTTTTCGCGTACCGCGAAGGAGATACTCGGCGACGCGGTCGACGCCGGCCTCCTGTCCGCCTGGCTGGCGACTGCTTACCTCGCCGTTCGACTGACCCGCCATCCCGACGTTCGCAGCGAGATCATCTGGCTTCCGCTGGGGGGTGCGACCGTGGGGTAACCCCCGCTGTCCGCCCTCGGTGTCCGCCCCGTGTCGCGCGGTTTTTACCCGCGGACGGCCAAGGGAGAGGCGTGACTGCCGTCGAAGACGGACTCCGGCTGGAGACGCGCGAGCGCCCCGATCACGAGACCGCCCGTGACCTCGTGGCCGCGGCCATCGACGCGGGCGCGCTGGTGACCGCCGTCGGTCGCTGCACCGTCGACTACGAGGGCCGCGCGTCGAGCACGCTCGGCCCCGGCGAGCGGCTGGTGATGCTCAAGCCCGACGGCGCCGCCCTGGTCCACACCGACGAGGGCCAGCAGCCGGTCAACTGGCAACCGCCGGACTGCGAGCACGAGGCGACGCTCGACGGCGACGGCCTCCTACTGATCGAGAGCCACCGCGAGACGCCCGAGGAGCACCTCGCGGTCAGCTTCGAGTCCGTGCTCGAAGTGTCGGCCTACGGCCTGACCGACGAGCGCGACCTCTCGCTGGAGGGGACCGAGGAGGACCTGCGCCAGCGCATCCTCGACGAGCCGTACCTGATCGAAGAGGGGTTCATCCCGCTCGCGACCGAGCGCGAGACGCCCGCCGGCGCGGTCGACATCTACGGGGAAGACAGCGAGGGTCGGGCGGTGGCGGTCGAACTCAAACGCCGGCGCGTCGGACCGGACGCCGTCGGCCAATTGGGTCGCTACGTCGACGCGATGGAGCGGGACCTGCACGCGGAGACGGAGATGCGCGGGATCCTCGTCGCGCCGTCGGTGACCGACCGGGCGAGCCGGCTGCTCGCCGAGCGCGGCCTGGAGTTCGTGCCGCTGACGCCGACCGGGACCCCGGAGTCCGCGGACTGATCGGCAGAATGTGGAGGCCGGCGACGGACTCGCGACCGGCCGAGGTGCGGTCGGCGCCCCCGCCCTCACTCGTCCAGCGACTCTTTCAGTTCGGCGAGGGCGTTCATCGCTTCCAGCGGCGTCATCGTCGCCACGTCCAGGGCTTCGAGTTCCGTGGCGAGCCGCGAGTCCGCCGCCGAGTCGGCGGACCGGTCGTCGCCGTCGGCGTCGTCGGCCGTGTTACTGACCCGGACGCGCTCGGACGCGTCGTGGCCGTTCGTCTCCACTGCGGGTTCGCTGGCGGCGTCGGCGTCGCTCTCCGCCAGTAACTCCCGGGAGCGCTGGACGACGTCGGCGGGGACGCCCGCCATCTTGGCGACTTCGATGCCGTAGGAGGCGACCGCGGCGCCCGGTGCGACCTCGTGTTCGAACGCCACGTCGTCGCCCTCCCGTTCGGTCTCGAAGTGGAGGTTGAACACGCCGGACAGTTCGTCGCCGATGGCGGTCAACTCGTGGTGATGGGTGGCGAACAGCGTCGTCGCACCCACCTCGTCGTGGACGTGTTCGGTGACCGCGCGGGCGATGGCGAGGCCGTCGGCGGTGCTGGTGCCCCGCCCCACCTCGTCGAGGAGGACGAGCGAGTCCTCCGTCGCGTTCTGCAGGATGTCCGCGAGTTCGGTCATCTCGACCATGAACGTCGAGCGGCCGCCCGCGATGTCGTCGCTGGCGCCGACGCGTGTGAACACCCGGTCGACCACGGGCAGTCGCGCCGACGCGGCGGGGACGAAACTCCCCGCCTGCGCGAGGACGGCGATGAGCGCCACCTGGCGCATGTACGTCGACTTCCCGCTCATGTTCGGGCCGGTGATGACGGCGAAGAAGTCCTGGTCGTCGAAGTGCGCGTCGTTCGGGACGAACCGCTCCTCCGTTCGCTCGACGACCGGGTGACGCCCGGCCTCGACCTCGAAGCCGTCGGCGCCGACCTCCGGCCGGCTGTAGTCGAACTTCGCCGCGACGCTCGCGAACGAGACGAACACGTCGAGGCGGGCGAGGCGCTCGGCGAGGGCCTGGACGCGCTCGGACTCCTCGGCGACGTCGCGGCGGACCTCGCAGAACAGCTCGTACTCGAGGTCGTCGGCGCGGCCCTCGGCGCGGATGATCTCGTCCTCGCGCTCCTTGAGTTCGGGCGTGACGAACCGTTCGGCGTTCTTCAGGGTCTGTCGGCGGGTGTAGTCCTCGGGCACGCTGTCGAGGTTCGGGTCGGTCACCTCGATGTAGTAGCCGTGGACGGAGTTGTGACCGACCTTCAGCGAGTCGATGCCCGTGCGCTCGCGCTCGCCGGCTTCGAGGTCGTCGATCCACGCCTTCCCCTCGCGTTCGGTCTCGCGGAGCGCCCCGAGTTCGTCGTCGAACGCCGGCTTGACGACGCCGCCCTCGGTGAGTTCCGCGGCGGGGTCCTCCCGGATGGCGCGGTCGATGAGGTCGCGCACGTCCGCGAGCGAGTCGAGGTTCTCGCGCAGTTCGACGAGCGTCTTCGATTCCGCATCGGCCAGCGCCGCCTCCACGTCGGGGACGACGGCGAGCGTGTCGTGGAGCGACCGGAGGTCGCGGGCGTTCGCCCGGCCGCGGGCGACGCGGGAGACGAGCCGCTCGATGTCGTACACGTCGTCGAGCAGTTCGTGCAGGCGCTCGCGCAGCGTCACGTCGCCGGTGAGTTCGGCGACGGCGTCGTGACGGGCGGCGATGCGGTCCTCGTCGAGCAGGGGGCGGCGAAGCCAGTCGTTCAGCTTCCGGCGGCCGAGCGCGCAGGCCGTCTCGTCGAGCGCGTCGACGAGCGTCAGCCCCTGGTGACCGTGGACCGCCCGGCGGTCGAACAGCTCCAGGCTCTCCAGGGCGACCCGGTCCAGCAGCATGTACTCCCGCGGGTCGTACCGCGTGAGGTGGTTGATGTAGTCGAGCGCGGCGGTCGCGTCGCCCTCGGCGGTCGTCCCGTCCGGGTCGGCGACCGCCGCCGTCGAGTCGTCGCCGATGTCGCCCGCGTCGGGGTTGCCGCCGCGGGTATACTCGGCGTAGGCCAGCAGCGCGCCGCAGGCGCGGACCTCCGCCTCGTCGGCGAGGGCGAGGTCGCCGAAGTAGGCCTCCACGCGCTCGCGCGCGCGATCCGTCTCGAACGCCGTCCGCTCGTACGGCGAGACCATGCAGTCGCCGTCGAAGACGTCGACCGGCGCGTCGGGGCCGACGATGGCCTCCGCGGGGGCGAACCGGCCGAGTTCGTCCGCGACAGAATCGAGTCGGTCCGCGCTCGTGGCGTAGCAGTCGCCGGTCGACACGTCGAGCAGCGCCAGGCCGTAGGGACCGCTCTCGTCCGCTCTCGGGGCGGCGCTCCCGCCGGCTCGGCCGCTTTCGTCCGCCGAGGCGTCACCGTCGGACCCGCTCGCCGTCAGGCAGGCGACGTAGTTGTTGTCGGCGCTGCGGAGGAGTTCGTCCTCGGTCAGGGTTCCGGGCGTGACGACGCGCGTGACGGCGCGGTCGACGACGCCGGTCACCTCGTCGGGGTCCTGCACCTGGTCTGCGACGGCAACCCGATAGCCGGCCTCTAGCAGGCGCTCGATGTACGACTCGGCGTTGTCGATGGGGATGCCCGCCATCGCGTACTCGCCGGTCGAGTCCTCGCGCTTGGTGAGCGTGATCTCGCAGAGCCGGGCGACCCGCTCGGCCGCTTCGCAGAAGGCCTCGTAGAAGTCGCCCACCTGGAACAGCACGAGCGAGTCGTCGTACTCCCGGCAGAGCTCGAAGTACTGGGCCATCATCGGCGTCAGGTCGTCCTCCCGGTCGGCCATCTTCGCCGGCGCTCCCAGTGCCGCGTCCATGGGTGTGAGACAGCGGACCGCCCGGGTTATATCCATCGGGTCCGCTCCCGCGTCTCCTGCCCGCGGCGCGATTCCGGACTTCGGGAGCCGGCCGGCGAGCGCGCCCCTTACCAGCCTCGGGAACGTTGCTCCGGTATGGCCGCGACCCACGACCGCCCGGTCTCGCTGTCCGACCGCGCCGACCTCGAGGACCTCGTCGCGGGCCACGAGCGCGTCCTCGTCGAGTTCCACACCGAGGGCTGCGGGAAGTGCAAGGCGATGGAACCGGTCTTGAGCGGCGTCGCCCGGACCACGGACGCGGTGGTCGGGACGATGAACCCCCGCGACGACCCCGTCCTCGTCGAGGAGTACGACGTGCGCAGCGTCCCGAAGCTCCTGCTGTTCGTCGACGGAGAACTCGCCGGGACGCGCGAGGAGGGCGTCCTGAGCGTCGAGGACGTACAGGCGTTCGTCACCGGCGAGGACTGAGTCGCGAACGCTGGATCGCGATTGCTGGCCGACGCGCTACACGTCGAGCAATCGGCGGACCGTCGACCTGTCGGTGCCGCCGAGCAGCAGCGACGCGTACCAGCCGGCGACGCGCGCGGCGAGGTTACAGACGTGGAGCGAGCAGATCGCCGCCAGCACGCCGACCGCCGACACCGCCAGCGCCTCCGGGAGCGTCGTGACGTACCACGTCGTCACCCGGAAGGGGATCGTCAGGCCGATCTGCCAGGTCTGGAGCGCGAACTCGATCGAGGGTTCGACGCTCATCTCGCCCGAGACCGGGTGGACGCCGACGTTGACGTCCCGATAGTACAGCGGTACGAACACCAGCGACAGTGAGATAGAGCCCAGCGCGACGAGGAGGGTGAACGCGCCGACCCCCAGCGCCAGCTTGGTCATCAGGTAGACGAGTCCCTTCACGGTCGAGAGGCTGGTGGAGACGTACTTGAAGTGGGCGAGGGGGTCGGACAGCGGCGGTTCGTCGGCGTCGAGGGCGCCTGCGGGCACGTCGACGACGAGGACGCGGTCGGCGACGAACCGTTCGAGCGCGGTCAGCTCGCGTGTCAGGTACACCAGCACGACGATCAGCGGTAGCCCGATGAGTATCACCGAGAGCCCGAACCCGAGCGCGAAGCCGACCGTGAAGCCGACGAAGTAGATCAGGCCGAGCGGGAACAGCGCCGAGAGGTACAGCAGGTTCGCGTACGTCTGGAGGCGGAGCGGGACGCGGAAGAACCGCCAGAGGACGGCGCGCGCGCCGCCGGGGGCCCGTGGGACCGAAACCCGTTGGCTCATTGTCGGCTCCTCGCTCGCAGGTGTAGTAAAACGATGGGTGATAGTGCAGGCAAGGCGTCGGACGGCTCGGCGGACCGGCCCGGAGTCGGTGCCTGCCGCCTCACGCGCCGGTCAGCGCGTAGAGGATCGAGCCGAGACCGAGGATCTCCAGGACCGTCCAGGCGAGGACGGCCACGGCGTCGCTCGCGCCGAGCGGCCCGGCGAGCGCCGTCGTGACGACGAACGGGAGCGCGGTCACGAGGAAGATGCCGAGACCGAGGAACAGCATCGGGCGGCTGTCGTTGCGGCGGTAGCCGCGGAACGCCTGGTAGGCGACGAACAGCCCGACGACGGCCGTCAGCGCTCCCGCGAGTGTCGCCGGCGTGACGCCGACGACGGTCTGGAGCGGCCCCGTCGTCTGGGCGAGCGCCAGTCCGAGACCGATGGTCAGCGACTCGCCGCTCATCGGATCGCCTCCCGGCGGGCGGCGGTCGGCTCGGTCGCGTCGTCGGCTCGCGTGTGGTCGGTCATGGTTGTCCGTAGATGGCGTAGAGGATGCAGCCGAGGCCGAGCAGTTCGCTGACGGTCGTCGAGAGGAGGCGGAGGGACTCGGGCGTCTCCGTGAACGTCGGGAGCATGATGCGGAGCGCGATGGGGCCGCCGGTCAGGAGGACGATGCCGACGGCGAGGAACAGCATCGCGCGGTCGCGGGTTCCCCGGTACCCCTTCAGCGCCTCGTACGCGATCAGCACGGAGAGCCCGGCGGCCGTCGCGAGACCCAGGAGGGCCAGGGCGGCGACGACGGGGGACCCGCCGGTGGCCGTGACTTGCGCCGGCATCGGGGCGAGGGTGGTCGCGATCTGTGTCATGGTTCGGTCAGTCCCTCGAACAGGCGCGTGAACCGGTCGGCGGCGTCGACCTCGCGGCGCGACACGTCGATCGAGTACTCGCCGTCCTCGATCTCGACGGTGACGCGCTCGACGCGGGTCTGGTAGGTCTTGTAGTGGTGGCCGTCGGGGTCCAGTTGCTGCTGTTCGACGATGAGGTCGTGTTCCTGAAGCTGTTCGATGCGCCGGTAGATGGTCGGCGGCGACGCGTCGCACCGTTCGGCGAGCGCCGAGGCCGACAGCGGCTCCCGGCTCGACTCGACCAGGATCGCGCGGGCGTACTCGTCGTCTAGCAACGAGATCACCTCCGACTCCTCGGGATCCTGGCCCGCGCTCATCACTCGCCGGTATTCCCGGCGGGCCTATAAAAGGGTCCACACGGTTTCCGACTCGGAAACCGTGTCTCGGGAGACTACGCGAGGCCGGTGACCCAGCCGACGGCCAGCACGAGGAAGGCTCCGGTGGAGACGACGGGCAGGACGTACAGATAGGCGGGCGCCGGCTCGGTGCCGTCGTTGATCGCGTCCGGATTCCGGTACATGTGGGCGGCGACGAAGAGCGCGAATCCGCCGATCACAGCTAGCCCGGCCCCGAACGTCGTCGCGGTACCCGCGAACGCCGCCACCAAGAAGTCGCCGATGTACAGGGGTCCCATGAGACCGAGGACGTACGCGAAGACGTCGACGCGTCGGATCCGCTCGGTCGGCGCGCGGGAGAGGGCGGGCGCCATATCGAAACCTCTCGCCTCGTTCACAGAATTCTTTCGGTCGATTCGTCCGTCCGTTGCAGGCTCGCCGTCCCGGTGGCCTACCCGAACCCCTCGGCGTCGATGCGGTCGTCGGGGACGCCGACGGACTCGGCGGCGTCGACGAGGCTGTGGACCATCGCGTTCAGCCCGCAGGCGTACACCTCGGCGTTCCCCGGGTCGATGCGCGCGTCGATGCCGGAGTCGGGCGACTCGCCGAGCCACCGCTCCAGTTCGCGGCCGAGCGGCGCCGTCACGGTCGATTCGTCGACGTGTTTCACGAACGCGTGCTGCACGTAGTCGGTCTCGCCGGTCCACTTCGAGAGATAGGACTCGCGGCTCAGACACGGGACGAAGTGGAAGTTGTCTCGCTCGCTGGCGTACTCGCGGAACGCCTCGCGGTAGGGCAGGTCGTCTTCCCAGGCGGCGCCGAGGAAGACCCACACGTCCCGCTGCTCGCCCCGAAACTCGTCGATCCCCGTCTCGAAGACGTAGTCGGCCATGCCCTTGAACGGCGCGACGCCGGTCCCGGTCGCGAGGAAGACCAGGTCCCGCTTCGACGGGTCGTCCAGGACGAGTTCGCCGCGCGGACCGCGCATCGTCACCCTGTCGCCGACCGAGAGGTCCGCGCAGAGCTGCGGCGACAGGTCGCCGCCGGGGACGCGGCGGACGCAGATCTCGACCGTGTCGCGGGTGGGCGAACTCGCCAGCGAGTACGCGCGGGAGTTGCCGCAGTAGCGCAGGCCGACGTACTGGCCGGCGAGGTACTCGAAGGGCTTGTCTGGCTCGAACTCGATCCGCGTGAGCATCGGGTAGGGCCGCTCGTACCGCTCCATGAGCGCCCCGCAGCGGCGGGCGAAACCGTGATAGCCGTCTGCGCGGAGTTCGCGGACGAGCGTCTCCCAGTCGTCGTAGTCGGAGACGGTCTCGTAGCGATCGGCCAGGCCCGCCTCTTCGAACCAGTGGTCGACCGCTTCCCGGACTTCCTCGGTCCGGTCGCGGTCGAGGTCCTCGGTCGCGACGACCGTCGCCGACTCCGTCACCAGCGGTAGCTCGGCGATGCGGTCGTGTTTCGACGCGTGTTTCCTGACGGTCATTACCCTGTCGTGGGGGCCCCCGACGGTAAGTAGTGTGGGTCGGCGCCCGCCGTCGCTCAGGTCCCTTCGACGAGCCGCTCGATGTGCTCCGGCGGGACGGCGCCGCGGGCCGCGTGCTCGCCGTAGATGAACGTCGGCACGCCGGTGACGCCCTGCTGGCGGGCCGCGTCGAACCGTCGCTCGACCTCGCTGCGCCACTCCTCGTCGTCCACAGCGGCGCGGATCTCCTCGGGGTCGAGGTCGGCCTCCGCGGCCAGGTCGGCGAGCACGTCCGCGTCGCCGATGTCGCGCTCGTCCTGCCAGAGCGCCTCGAATATCGCCACGTCGAACGCGAGCCACTGCTCGTAGGGGTAGTGCTCCTTGACGTAGAGGGAGGCGACCTGCGCCGGCAGCGAGTCCACGTCTCGCGACAGGTCGAGGCTCATCTCGACGCCGTACTCCTCCTGCAGGCGCTCGACGTTCTCTTTCGCCTGTTCGTAGTAGTCCTCGTCTTTGCCGTCGTCGACGGAGTGGTCGATCGAGCCGTCGGGGTTGCGCTTGCCCGCGCGGAGGTCGAAGGGGTGCCAGTCGATCTCCAGCGGCTCCTCGCGGTCGTCCTGATACTGCGAGAGCGACTCGCGGCCCAGGTAGCAGAACGGACAGACGTAGTCGGAGTAGATCCCGATGCTCTCGGCGGTCTCGGCGTCACTCATGCGCGGCGCTAGCGACCGAACGCGGAAAAGGGGCGCGACGGACGACGGCCCCGGCGCGCCGAAACTTCCGCGAGGAGTACTTTTATCACGGGTATTCGGCATCTTGACACGTATGTCGACGACAACGATCAGGGGTACGGTCGGCGGGCTGGGGCGGCGGGCCAATCCGGCGTTCGCGGTCGCGGTGGTCCTCGTCCCGCTCGCCGCGCTCGGGTACGCGCTGACGGTCGCATCCCTCCAGGAACACACCTACGTCCACGTCATGGCGGGGGTCCTCTGGACGGGCATCGACATCTTCATGGGCGCCGTCCTCGGTCCGGTCGTGGGCGGCCTCGACGACGAGCAGAGCGCCGCTGTCTTCCAGCGCCTGACGCCCAAGACCGCCTTCCTCCTGCCCTCGCTCGCGACGGTGACGATCGCGAGCGGGCTCACGCTCGCCCAGAAGGTCGGGATGTTCTCCCACGCCGAGCCGTGGCTGGCCCTGTTCACGGCCGCGAACCTGATCCCCGTCTCGCTGTTGATCGGCCGGCGGCTGAACTGCTACGGTGACCGGCGATGGCAGGCCGCCTTCGCCGTCGTCACCGTCGGCTCGCTCGCGTGGGTCGCGCTCACGATCGGCGAGTTCCAGATGACCGAGCCTGCTGTCGTCATCGCACTGGCCATCGTCACTATCCTCTCGGTGCAGGGCTTCGGTTTCCTGATGCCCGGCGAGGTGCGGATGTACCTGGAGATGATCTCCGCCGAACCCGACCCGTCGATCATCGCCGCCATCGGAAAGCAAAACGCGATGCTCGGCGGCGTCCAGGGCTTCTTCCAGCTCCTCCTGATCCTCGACATGGTCTACCTGCGCTACGGCGGTATCCCCTGGCTCTGAGCCGCCGGGGCGGGCCCGGTTACGTGCCGATCGCTTACCTTTTTGAGGTGTCGAGTTCTGACCTCGACCATGGGACTCGTTACGGCCTTCGTCACGTTCGTCGTCGGGGTACTGGTCGGTGGGTTCGGCATCTACGTCGGCGCCGAACTGATCGCGGACGGCGGGAGCTTCGAGAAGGCCGTCACCGCGGCGATCATCGGCTCGGTGGTGTGGGCGGTCGTCGGCGCGTTCTTCGGCTGGATCCCGCTGCTCGGACCGCTGCTGACGTTCGTCGCGTACCTCGCCGTGCTGAACGTGACCTACTCGGGCGGCTGGGTCGAGGCGCTCGGCATCGCGGTCGTCGCCTGGCTCACGCTCGCCGTCGTCTTCACCGTCCTCGGCCCCCTGGGACTCGGCGTGTTCTCGGCGGTCGGCGTCCCCTGGGTGTAGGCCGACCCGGTATCGACTGACTGTCGTGATCTGACGCAGAAGGGAACGCTCTTGGTCGCTCAGGGGAATCGTCCGCCGTGTTCGGCCCGGAACCCGGACTGGTCTACGCCGGCCTGGCGTCGCTGGTCCTCGGCGTCTACCTGTTCTGCATCAAGCGCTACTTCAGCGACTACCCGTCGACGGTGTACGTCACGCTGACGTTCGCCGCGTCGTTCGTGTGGTACCTGCCGATCGCCGCCGTGGCGAGCGACGGCCCGTTCCTCCCCGACGGGTTCGGTGCCCTCGGCGTCGGGATGTTCGTCCTCACGGTCGGCGGCTCGATCCTGGCCTTCCTCGCCTCCTTCCGGGCGATCGCCGTCGGCGACGTCTCCTACGTCGCGCCGATCAGCAAGCTCGTCGCCGTCTTCGTCCTCCCCATCGAACTGGTCTTCCTCCACGAGCACCTCTCGTCCGTCCAGATCTTCGGCGTCCTCGTCGCGACGGCCGCGGTGTACGTCGCCAACTACGAACCGGGGAAACTCGTCGAGCCGTTCGTTCGGGCCGCCCACTCCCGACCGGCCCAGCTCGCCCTCGCCAGCGCGGCCGTCTTCGGCGTGGTCGACGTAGGCAAGCGCGTGCTGATGCAGGAACTGCAGGTGCCACCGGAGACGTTCAACCTCGTACTCTTCGTGGCCGTGCCGCTCGCGCTCGCGCCGCTGGCAGCCCGGCGCCTGCCCGACGGCGTCCGGGGCGACCTGCACCTGTTCGCGGGCGTCGGGCTCCTGATCGCGGTGGGCGAGCACTTCGTGATGCTGGCGTTCTCGACGCTGTCGGCCAGCCTCGCCTCGCCGATCATCAACACGCAGGCCGTCATCGCCGTCCTGCTCGGCGGCGTGATCCTCGGCGAGGACGCCTTCCGCGTGCGGCTCGTCGCCGCGGCGTTCGCCATCGCCGGCGTGACGCTGATCACTGTCGGGTGAGAAACGCGACGCCGACTTCCGTCGGCGGAAAATGACAGCCGCCTCGACGCCGAACCGGCGTCCACGGCGATTACTCTGTCGGGCCGTACGCGCGTACGTCCTCGAAGTCGATGGCGTAACTGGCCTGGATCCAGGCGTTGGCGTTGTCCCGGTCGTACAGCACCAGGTCGCCGTCGATGGTCTCGAAGGTCCCGCATCGATCCGCCGCGCGTTCCGGTCGCCGCTGCGTCTCGGACATCGTAGAGTTCGCTCTAGTTGCTGTCGTTGAGTGAGTTAAGCTTTACCGTGGGTACCACCCCCATACACTATATAGTATAAGGCGGATCGGCGGCGCGGGAACGGGTCGCGCTCGCCGGTGAGGGCGGCGTTACGGTCGTCGCGGTCCCGCTCGTCGCCGCGGTCGCGCTCCCGCGGGCCGGGGTCGACTGGGACCCGACCGGCTACGGCGCCTCGATGTATGCGCTCCTCCTCGGAGGGGCGCTGTGGTACGTTCTGGTCTTCGCCGCGCCACTGACGCTCGTCTCGGTGGTGCATTCGCTCCCGTGACTCGCCGCTTCCGGTAGGACTCCTCGTCCCGCAGGATCGCTATCCCTCGCCTTCCGACTGGTACGGTTCGCCGACCGCTTCCCGCGGGAGGTCGTTCTGGACGGCGGTGTAGGCGTCGTCCGCGGACCCGAAGCCGTCGGCGGTCGACTCCGCGATCAGGTCCCCGAGGTTTCGCTCGCCCTCGGCCAGTTGTATCGTCACGTCCTCGCAGGCGGCGGCCAGTTCGTCGCGGTCGATCGGGTAGTCGAACTCGTGGAGGTACTCCTCGACCTCGGCAAGTTCCAGTTCCATGTCCGAACGCAGGGGCGGCAGGCGTTTGTGTGTAGTTACCACGTGTCTGCGTGGAACGTACTGGGCCGGCGCCTCTCGCCACCGCTTTGGTGTCGGCGCGGAAACACCCGCACATGACACGACAGGAAGCGCCGGTCACGCCGCCAGTCGTCCTCGCGATCGCCGGGAGCGACTCGGGCGGCGGCGCCGGCGTCCAGGCCGACCTGAAGACGATCGAGGCCGGCGGCGCGTTCGGCGCGACGGCGATCACGAGCGTCACCGCGCAGAACACGACCGGCGTCGAGAGCACGCACGTCCTCCCCACCGAGGAGATCGACGCCCAGTGCGAGGCGGTCTGCACCGATCTCGACGTGGCCGCCGTCAAGACGGGCATGCTCGCCACCGCGGAGGTGGTCGAACTCGTCACCGAACAGGTCCGCGACCTCAACGCGCCGGCCGTGATCGACCCGGTGATGGTCGCCGCGTCGGGCGACCGCCTGCTCGCCAGCGAAGCGGAATCCGCATACGAGCGCCTGATCGCGGAGGCGACGCTGGTCACCCCCAACGCCGACGAGGCGGCCGTCCTCACCGGTGTGAACCCCGAGAGCGAGGCGGAGGCCCGCGAGGCCGGCGAGCGCCTCGTCGACGCGGGCGCCGACGCGGCGCTGGTCAAGGGCGGGCACGTGCCGGGCGACGACGTGGTGGACGTGCTCGTCACGGGCGAGCGCGTCGAGACGTTCCGCCACCCGCGGGTCGACACCGACGCCACCCACGGGTCGGGCTGTACGCTCTCCTCGGCGATCGCCGCTCGCCTCGCGCACGGCGACGACCTCGTGGACGCCGCGGGGGCGGGCATCGACCTGCTCGGCCGCGCCGTCCGCTACAACCTCGACGTGGGCGAGGGCCCCGGCGCCGTCCACCACGCCGTCGAACTGCGCGACCGGGCCGCTCGCGACGCGACCGCGGAGGCCGTCGAGAGCGTCGTCCAGTCGTTCGTCGACCGGAACGTCGGGCCGCTGGTGCCCGAGGTCGGCATCAACGTCGCCGGTGCCACGCCGTACGCCGAACGGCCGGACGAGACCGCGGCCGTCGAAGGGCGGATCACCCGGACGCTGTCGGGCGCCCAGCCCAACCGCGGGGTCCGCTTCGGCGCGTCGACTCACGTCGCCCGCCTGCTGCTCGCGGCCAGGGAACGCGACCCCGCGCTCCGCTTCGCCGCGAACTGCCGCTACGACGACGAGGTCGCCGCCGCGCTGGACGACCTCGACGGCCCCGCGGCGGAGTACGACACCGGAGAAGCGTCCCGGAACAGCGGGGGATTCACCGTCGAGTCCGGCGTCGAAGCCGCCTTCGACTCCGTGGAGGGGACGCCGTCGGCGCTCGTCGATCGGGGCGCGTACGGCGACGAGCCCCTCGTCTTCGTGCTCGCCCGCGAACCCGACGCACTGGTCGACCGGACGCTGACGCTGCTCGAAGCCGTCGAATCCGGCGAGGAGTAGCTCGGCCGTCCCGCAGTCGTTTTCACGCTCGCCGCCGGCCGAGGAGCGCGAGCGCCGCGAGGACGGCCACGAGCGCGGTCACCGGCCCGAATCCGGGACCGAAGCCGGTGCTGCCGCCGTCTCCGTCCTGGCCACTGCCGCCTCCGCCCCCTCCGTCGCCGACGGTCTGTCCGACGGTCACGGTGAGGGCGTCGGCGTCGCCGACGGTGAACTCGTACTCGCCGCGACCCAGGCGAGCGACGCCCGAGACCGTCCGCGACTCGCCCGGCCCGAGTGCGACGTCCCGGTCGATGATCGGTCCGTTGGGGCCGCGGATAGTGACGTTGCCGCGTGCGGGGACGTCGTGCGTGTTGCTGACCGTGGCCGTGAACGTCACCGCGCCGGGCGCCGAGAGAGCGGTCCGGTTCGCCGAGAAGTCGGTCACCGTCGCCGACGCGGGGTCGTGCACCTCGACGGTCACCTCGTCGCTCCCCACGGCGAGGGTGTGCTCGCCGGGTTCGGTGAAGGTCCGCTCGAAGGCGTGGGTCACCCGCTCGCCCGGCCGGATCGTCCCGGCCTCGGTGGCGACGACCCGGTCGTCGACGACGAACCGCGCCTCGTACTCGGCGGCCGCGTCGCCCGTGTTCGTGACCGCACCGGTGACCGTCAGCGTCTCGCCGGCGAACAGCGCGACGTCGGGGCCGTCGAGGCTGGCGTTTCGATAGGGGCCGCCGACGGCGAGGGCGTCGGGCGCGTCGGCGAGTCCGATCCCGACTCGCGCGGGCGTCGAACCGAACGCCTCGCCGTGGGCCGCCCTGGACCACAGGTCCGGCGTCCGGGCCGTGCTCGCGTAGGTGACGGCCGCACGGCGGACCTCCGGGCCGGCGACGGTCCCGACCGACTCGAAGACCGCCCGCTGGTCGACCGGTCCCGGGTGGGCGTTCAGCGTCGAGAAGACGGCCTGGAGCGACCGCGACTGGTCGGTCGCCAGGCGGATCCGTCGGTCGGTGTCGGCGGCGACGAGGCTCCCCTTCAGGTAGTTGGCGGCGTTGGTCCACGTCGACGGGTCGGTGAGGACCGCGTCGCTCTGTGGCTGGCGGGTGCCCTGCCGGAACACGTCGCGGACCGCGTCGTAGTCCGCGTGGCCCTGTTCCATCGCCAGCAGGGCGGCGTAGTAGGTGGCGAACGCCTCGGTCGTCCACTTCGCCGAGGACGCCGTCTCGAAGTCCTGGCGGGTGTGGACGTACTCGTGGATCCAGGTGTTCTCCGCGGTCGCGAGCGGCTCTGCGTCGCGGATCCACATGTCGCTGTCGCCGTACTGCAGCCCGCGCACGCCCCACTGGACGGTCGTCGTCGGCGCCGCGAACGCGACCACCTCGTCGTCGCGGTCGCCGACTCGTAGCTGGTCCGCGGAGGCGGCGAACGTGTCGAGGATCGAGTCGGGCGACTCCGCCAGCGCCGCGCGGTCGGGGACCACCAGCTGGAACCGCTGGCCGTGCGCTCGCCGCTCGTAGGTCTGGACGGTGCCCATGTAGGCCATCCACTCGCCGACGTGGCCCGGTCCCGCGGTGGTCGACTCGCGGGTGATCCCGATCGGTTCGGCCCCGCGCCAGGACCAGCTGGTCGGGATCGACGGCTTCCGGAACAGGGCCCACTCGCCGGCGTCGACGAAGAGGTAGCGCCCCCGTGCGCCCTCGGGACCGGCGAGGTCGCGCGTCTCGTTGACCCGTAACGTGAACGTGATCTGCGGCGCCGAGGTGTTGCCGTCCCACTCGTAGGTGGTCCCCTCGGCGTGCGAGAAGCCCTTCGTCGCGGTGACGGTCACGTCCTCGGGGAGCCGGGGCTTCAGCGCCGCCACGCGGTCGGGCACCTGGTAGCGCTGGACCACGGTGACCTCGCCGCGCTTCTCCGGCGTCAGCCGGAACTCCTGCGTGGCCGTGACGTTCGCCGCCGCGGCGTCGAACACGTCGTCGGTCCCGACCGCTGAAGCCGATCCGCCCGACTCGGTGACCGACTTCCTGACCCGCTGTGGCGGCGCGCCCGGCCCGGTCGTGTCCGAGGCGAAGCGCGGAGGTTCGGCGACCGAGCCGTTGTCCGCCGATCCGACGGCCGAAACGCCGGGATCGGCCGGTGAAAGCGTCGCGGCTCCGGTGTCGGCGATGCCGGTCCCCGCGACCGTGCCGACGAGAATGAAGAGCGCGATCGCTGCGACGACGACTCGACGACCGCCTGCCCGTGTCATACCACGGACTGGGAAACGGCCCCCCTTAATCGTTCTGCGCCGAGTATCAGCACCTTCGCCGGTCGGTTCGCCGCAGGAGAACGTCCGGCCCGCGAATCCGGCCTGGCGGGCTACAGCCCGTCGAGGAACTGCGCGCCGTGGTCGATCGACGCGGCGGGGTCCTCGGGCTGGTCGTGCTCGTAGACGAGCCACTCCGCGCCGATATCGCGGGCGGTGTCGGCGCAGGCCTGCATGTCCACGTCGCCGTCGCCGATCTCGCAGAAGTCCCCGTCGGCCATGTCCTTCATGTGGACGATCTCGATCCGGTCGCCGTACCGTTCGAGCAACTCGACGGGGTCGTGACCGGCCGTCTCGATCCAGCCCACGTCGGGTTCCAGCAGGAGGCTACAGACCTCGGCGAACACCTCGTAACCGGTGGTGTCGTCGACGGGGACGAACTCGTGGTCGTGGTTGTGGTAGTGCAGCGAGAAGTCGTGGTCGGCGAGGTTCGCGGCGACGTTCTCCAGGCGCGTCGCGGTCTCCTCGGCGGCCTCGCGGGACTCGAAGTGCTCGGCGCCGAGCCACGGGACGACCGCGCCGTCCGAGCCGATGGTCTCGTGGGTCTCGACGACGCTGGCGGCGTCGGTTTCCATCGCGTCGAGGTCGACGTGAGCGGCCGTCACGTCCAGCCCGAGGTCGTCGAGTTTCGTCGCTAACTCGTCCGGGGAGAGCCCGCCGAACTCGCCGGAGAACTGGACGCCGTCGTAGCCTGCGTCTGCGCAACGTTCGAGGATCTCGGCCATCGGGAGGTCGAGATTCCGGACCGAGTAGAGGTTGATGGCAGTGCGTACCATACTCGTCACGTCATACGGGCGGACTTTTAGTCCACGGATCCGGGCGCGACTCTCCGGGGCTATCGAGAGCCCGACACCCCGCCGGAGGCCTGGGATCCCGGCGCACCCGTCCGGGAGGCCGAGACTTTTGTGCTATCGCCGTAAGACGAGTGTATGGCATACGATATCGCGTTTATCGGAACCGGGCCGGAGCCCGACAACCCGGTGTGGGGAGAGAGCGCGGCGATGGCCTACCGCCACGCCGAGGGGTACCGCGACCGCGACGACTGCGACGTCGTCGCGGCGGCAGACATCGTCCGCGAGAACGTCGCCGCGTTCGCCGACGAGTTCCAGATCCCCGAGGACGGGGTCTTCGAGGACTACGAGCGGATGCTGGAGGTCGTCGAGCCGGACATCGTCTCGATCTCCACGCCCGTCCCGACCCACGCCGACATCGTACTGGACTGCGTCCACAGCGGCGTCCCCGACGCCGTCCACTGCGAGAAGCCGATGGCGACGACGTGGGGCGACGCGCGACTGATGGCCCAGGAGGCGAGCCGCCGGGACGTCCAGCTGACCTTCAACCACCAGCGCAGGTTCTCGCCGGTGTGGCGCGAGCCGAAGCTCGCGCTGGACAGCGGCGCGATCGGCGACCTCCGGCGGGTGGAGGTGTCGACGAGCACGCTGCTGGACAACGGCACGCACCACATCGACCTCGCACACATGTACGCCGGCGAGTCGCCGGTCGAGTGGGTCATCGGCCAGATCGACTACCGCGAGGAGTACGTCAAGTACGGTGCCCACAACGAGAACCAGGGCCTCGTCCAGTGGGCCTACGGCAACGGGGTTCAGGGCATCGCGACCACCGGGTACGGGGAAGACGGCGTCGGCGAGGGCATCCGCCACCGCCTCCACGGCACCGACGGCGTCATCGAGATCACGCCCTGGGCTGACGAGCAGGCGCGCGTCCGCCGGGACGGCGGCGACTGGGAGACGCTGGTCGCCGACGCCGCTGCGGCGGCCGTGCCGCCGGCCATCGACCACGTCGTCGACTGCCTGCGCGACGGCGTCGAACCGGAGTTCTCCGCCCGCCGGGCGCTCGCGGTGACCGAGGTGATATTCGCGGCCTGGGAGTCCTCGCGCAAGCGCGGCCGCGTCGACCTCCCGCTCACCGTCGACGACAACCCGCTCGAATCGATGGTCGAGTCCGGCGACCTCTCACCGCGACCCGCTGACGAGGACTGAGGGGCGACGAAGAACCGGCGCGGCGGGAGCGGCCGATCTCGCCGTCAGACGCCCGTCGAACTGGCCCGGAAGCTTATGGTGACAGAGCGGCCAGTATCCGGTATGCTCAGCGCAGTGGCCCTCCAGTCCGGACTGGAGATCCTCACACAGCCAGTCGGTATCCTCGGCGTCCTCGTCCTGTTGGCGGCGATCATCCTGATCGGTCGCTTCCTGCTGTCGATGGCCTGGCGGCTCGTCGTCATCGGGATCATCGTCGTCGGGACGATCTACGTCCTCGGCCTGCTCGGGTTCACCCTCGGCGTCTTCTGAACGGTCCCAGCGCCGCGGACTCCGGCCGTCAGGTGAGCGTCTCGACGCCGGTCAGCTCGAAGCGCGCCCCGCCGCGCTCGCTCTCGGTGAGCACCACGTCCCAGCCGTGGGCCTCCGCGATCTCCCTGACGATCGACAGTCCCAGCCCGGTCCCGTCAGCGGCCGTCGAGTAGCCGCTGTCGAACACTCGCTCCCGGTCCTCGGCCGGGATTCCCGGGCCGTCGTCTTCGACGAAGAACCCGGCTCCGTCCGGCAGGTCGCCGACGGTGACGGTCACCGCACCGGTCGTGTGCTCCGCCGCGTTCCGAAACAGGTTCTCCAGCAACTGCCGCAGCCGCCCCTCCCGACACCGGATCGTCGCGGCCGTCTCGATGCTGACGAGCGCCTCGCCCGTCTCGACGCCGTCCCAGGACTCCGCGGCGGCGGTCGCGAGATCGACCGCCGTCTCGGCCTGGGCGTCGCCGGTTCGGGCCAGCGACAGCAGGTCGTCGATCAGCTGTTCCATGCGTTCGAGCGCTCGCCGCCCCCGCTCGAAGTGCTCGCGCTCGCCGGTCTCTTCGGCCATCTGGAGCGATCCGCCGAGCACCGTCAGGGGGTTGCGGAGGTCGTGGCTCACGACGTCCGCGAACGCTTCGAGGCGCTCGTTCTGCCGCTGGAGCTCCTGCTCGCGCTCGATCCGACCGATCGCCGAGGCGGTGTGGGTCACCAGCAGTTCCGTGAGTTCGACGTCCCGCTCGTCGAAGGCGCCCGTCTCCGTCTGGACGGCCTGGAAGACGCCGCCCTCCCCGAACGGGACGCTGATCCCCGACCGGTAGATGTCCTTGGCGGGGTCGCTGTCCTCGTCGTCCGCGACGTCGTCGACGACCTGCGGTTCCTGGGTCCGGTAGGTCTTCCCGGCGAGCCCCTGGTCGAGGCCCATGCGGCGGCTGCCGTCCGACGGCGCGCCCGCGGAGGTCGCCCGCGGCACGAGCCAGTCGCCGTCCCTGATGAGGATCGTGCACATGTCGAAATCGAGGACCGTCGCCGCGGCGTCGACCGTCCGCTCGCAGACGGCGTCGACCGTCTCCTCGGTCTGGAGCCGCGTCGCGACCGCGTGGAGGGCTTCCAGGGTCGCCTCGTGGCGCTTCTCCGCCGTCACGTCCTCGTGGAAGGCGACGAACTCCGTCACCTCGTCGGCGCCGTCGCGCAGCGGCGCGACCCGGACCCGGTTCCAGAACGGGGTCCCGTCGGCGCGGTAGTTCCGGAGTTCGACGGTGGCTCGCTCGCTCGCCGCGACCGCGTCGCGGAGCGCCGCGACGGACTCCGCGGCCGTCTCCTCCCCCCGGAGCGCGAGCCAGTCGCGACCGACGACCTCCGCGGCCGCGTAGCCCGTCATCTCCAGGAACCGGTCGTTCGCGTAGACGACCGGCGACCCCTCCCGCGAGGCGTCGAACCGCGTGATACCTACCGGTGCCTGGTCTACGATGTCGTGGCCGGAGACGCCGTCGGGGTCCTCGTCGGTCACAGGGTCACCTGATACACCATGGGTTGCAGCTGAGTGCTCTAACCCCCTCCGATCGTCGGTGGCCGACCGCCATCAGATGTACCCCTGTCGGCGGAAGTACCCGAGCATGATCAGGGCGACGGCGAGCATCCCGACCATGACGGCGGGGTAGCCGTACGTCCAGCCGAGTTCGGGCATGTTGAACGGGCTGTCGGCGAAGTTCATGCCGTAGACGCCGACGACGAAGGTGAGCGGGATGAAGATCGTCGCGACGACGGTGAGCACCTTCATCACCTCGTTGGTCGACTGGGCGAGGGTGTTGAGGTAGATGTCGCGGGCGCCGGAGGCCAGGTCGCGGTACGTCTCGGTCAGGTCGACGAGCTGGACGAGGTGGTCGTAGACGTCGCGGTAGTACTTCTCGGTGTCTTCCTGGATCTGCTTGGGGTCGCCGCGCGCGAGGACGCCGACGGCCTCGCGGGTCGGCCAGGCCAGCTTGCGAAAGGACAGCAGCTCCCGCCGGACGCTGTTGATCTCTTCGAGCGTGTCGATCTCGGTCGAGGTGGTCACGTCGTCCTCGACCGCTTCGATGTCGTCCTCGATGGTGTCCAGCAGCACGAAGTACTCGTCGACGACGACGTCGATGACGCGGTAGGCGGTGAAGTCGGGGCCGCGGTGGAGGAGTCGTTCGTCGCCGGTGTCGACGGCGCGGCGGACGCGCTCGACCGGTTCGGCGGAGTCGGGCGTCATCGAGACGACCCAGTCGTCGCCGATGAACACCCCGATCGGGGAGTCGGCGATCTCCTCGTCGAAGGTTGTCTCGCCGCGCCGGAGCACCGCCCGCTTGAGGAGGACGAAGGTGTACTTGTCGTACTCCTCGGTCTTCGGGCGGACGTCGTTCCAGATGTCCTCGATCGCGAGCGGGTGCAGGTCGAAGCACTCGGCGATCCGCTCCATCTCCGCACGGTCGGCGTCTGCGGCGTGTACCCAGGTCGTCCCCCGTGCCGCTCTGGCCTCGGCGAGGTCGTCGTACTCGGTGACCTCGTCGGACCGGTAGACGAGCGCCGAGGTCACGATTGGTCCTCCGGGCCGTTCGACCGGCCGATGGCGGCCATCGTGACCCCGACCATGACGGCGGTCACGGCGAAGGACCGGCCCGGATAGGCCGTCTCGATCCCGACCACGTAGCCGAGGAGACCGAGCGCGGTCAACCCGAGGCCGAGGGCGAGTTGCGCGTTCATGTCCCGCTGGATGGACCGGAGGGGTAAAAGCGTAGGCGACGCTCCCCCGCCCGTTCCGCCGAGCCTGAACGCCGCTGGCCCGGGACAAGACACTTACCGCAGCCGCCGGACCTGTCAGCCATGGTGCACTGCCCAGAATGCGAGGCGGAGATCGCCGACAGCTCCGACGTGGAGTTCGTCGACATGGAGTCGAAGATGGCCGGGCTGTTCAAGTCGGCGAAGCGATTCTACGTCGCGGCCTGCGACGACTGCGGCGCCGCGATCGGCACCGGCGTCGCCGGTGGCGGCGGATAGCGGTTCTCAGCGGACTCTCGGCCGTCCTCGCCGTCGTCGCTACGAGGGCGACTTCTCCGCGGGCGGGTGTCGGAGCCCCGCGAGGAGGTCGTTCACGCGGGACCGCTCGTCGACGCGCTCGGGATGGACGGCGACGGCGATCACGTTGTCGCCGTCGTGCTCGACCATCGAGAGGTGGATCGTGACGTTCGTCTCGACGCCGCCCATCGACTGGCTGGCGCCGTACGCCGAGACCGTCCGCTCGGCGCCCAGGAACTGCACGGACCGGTTGGATTCGAACTGCACGTTCGAGAGCCCGGACGTCGAACTGACCAGGCGCCGGACGATCCGGTCGGTCGACCAGTCGCCGACGGGGTTGACCGACTGACCGGCGACCGTGGCGGCCGGCGTCGAGTAGACCGAGAAGCGCGCGAACTCGCCCTCGACGCCGGGCGCGAGGGTCACGGTGCGGTTGTACTTCCGGACCTCGCTGGAGAGACTCACCTGGCGGGTCTGCCCGCCGACGGTGACGTTCAGCGTGCGGTTGGGCGACTCGCTACTCGCGAGCCGGTACTCCGTCGATTCGAGTGTCGACTGGTCGACTTCGGTCGCGTTCGCGGCGAACTCGTAGGGCTGGCTCCCGGTCAGAAAGCCCACGCAGCCCCCGCCCGCGAGCGCGAGGACGATGGCGAGTGCGATCGCCAGACCGCGCGGTCGTGACATATCGAGGAGTGGTCGGGCCGGCAGATAAACCCGCCGGCAACGGGACCGAACGCAGAGAGCGCCCGCCGGTCCGCTTCGGAAGCGGTACCCGGCGGCGCTCCCGCTCTCGGCCCGCTACTCGAAGCGATAGGTCGGGCCGTCGTCGCCGTCCTCGACTTCGACGCCCGCCTCGTCGAGGCCGTCGCGCAACTCGTCGGCGCGCTCGTAGTTGCCGGCCTCTCGCTCCCGTTCGCGCAGGTCGAGGACGAGTTCGACCAGGTCCTCGGCGACGCGGACGTCGCCGCCGTCCTCGCGGCCGAACGAGAGCCCGAAGACGTCGCCGCCCAGTTCTTCGAACGCGTCGATCGCCCGCTTGAGCGCGGGGAAGTCGTACCGGTCGCGCTCGTCGACGTGGGCGTGGACCGCCGAGGCCAGTTCGAGGAGCGCGGCCATCGCCTCACGGGTGTTGAAGTCGTCGTTCATGGCCGCCTCGAAGTCGGCCCGCGCCGCGTCGACCGCGTCGCGGAGTTCCTCGTCGGTCGCCTTCGCGTAGGCGTCGACGCTGTCGGCGGCCTCGACCGCGCGCTCGTACCCCCGTTCGAGGCGCTCCCAGCGCTCCTCGGCCTCGGCGAGCGTCTCCTCGGAGAACGTCGGGTCGGCCGAGTAGACCGTCGAGACGAAGAAGGTCCGGAGGACGTCGACGCCGAACTCCTCGATGGCCGCCCGCGCGGTGGTGAAGTTCTGGAGGCTCGAACTCATCTTCTCGTCGGCCACCTGAACCATCCCCGTGTGGAGCCAGTAGTTGGCGAACTGCTGGCCGGTGGCGCACTCGCTCTGTGCGATCTCGTTCTCGTTGTGCGGGAAGACGAGGTCCGAGCCGGCGACGTGGACGTCGAAGGTTTCGCCGAGGTGGGTCGTCGACATCGCGGAGCACTCGATGTGCCAGCCGGGCCGGCCCTCGCCCCACGGCGACTCCCAGGTCTGGGCCTGTTCGGCGGCCTGATCGGCGGGCGCGGCCTCGTCGTGGCGGTGCTCCGCGATGTCTTCCGGGGCGACGCCGCCGGCCTTCCAGAGCGCGAAGTCGGCGGGGTTGCGCTTCTCAGCGCGCTCGCTCTCGTCGCCCTGGGCCTCCGAGTCGTCGACCTCCTGGTTCGAGAGCTTCCCGTAGTCGGGGTCGGCGGTCACGTCGAAGTAGACCGACCCGTTGGACTCGTAGGCGTAGCCCTCCTTGATCAGCGTCTCGACCATCGCGACGATGTCGTCGATGTGCTCGGAGACGCGCGGATACACGTCGGCGCGCTTGAGGTTGAGCGCGCGCATGTCCTCGATGAACGACTCCGTGTAGTGGCGGGCGACGTCCTCCTCGTCGTCGCCGACTTCGCCGACGCGGGCGACGATCTTCTCGTTCACGTCGGTGAAGTTCTCGACGTGGCGCACGTCGTAGCCGAGGTACTCCAGCCACCGGTGGATCACGTCGGTGTGCGTCCACGTGCGGGCGTGGCCGACGTGGGCGGGATCCGAGGTGGTGAGACCGCAGAGGTAGAGGAGAACTTCACCGTTGTTGACCGGCTCGAACGCCTCGCGCTCGCCCGTGAGCGTGTTCGTCACCTGAAGCGTCATTACCGGAACCTACGCCGCCCGGCGCTTCAATGCGTCGGATACCCGTCGCGGCGTGACAGGGTCACCCCGCGAGCGCGTCCTCGACCGCTCTGAGCGCGTCGGGGCCGCTCCGCCGCCCGACGACGACCACGAGCGAGCCCCCGCCGAACGCCGCGGCCTCGACCGGCACCTCGGCGGTTTCGAGCCGGCCGAGCACCTGTCTGAGCGCCGCGGCGTCGGCGTCCCCGCCCGCCGTGATGGCGGTCAGCGACCCGGAGTCCGGGACGAGCGCGAGGTCGCCCACCGCGAGCAGCGCGTCGGCGGGGTCGCCCTCGCCGAGCCCGCTTTGCATGTTCACCGGCGGGGCCGAGCCCGGTCGCTCGTACTCGGGCAGGTCCTCGGCGAAGCGGCGGAGGGCGGCGACCACCGCGTCGGTCTCGCCGTCGACGTTGAGGAAGCGGGCGGCGGCGCTGTAGTTGACCACGCCGGCCCGGAGCGCGTCGAAGAGGAACGGGTGGCGGCGCACGGCCTCGCGGGTGTCAGCGGCGAGCGTCATACCCTGCGGATGGACGCCGGCCGCGAAAAATCTCCCGGAGGGGACGGGGGAGACGGCGGCCGGACGATCGCCGCGGACATCGCCGACGGCGGCCGCCGGTTGCAGAAGGCCAACGACACCCCTATGGGGGAGTTTTCCCTACCCGAGGGTATGGAAGCGCTCGTCATCGTCGCCCACGGGTCGCATCTCAGCGCCGGCGCGAGTGCGCCGACGTTCGACCACGCCGACACCATCCGCGCGACCGGCGCCTTCGACGAGGTCCGGGAGTCGTTCTGGAAGGAGGAGCCCTCCTTCCGCGAGGTGCTCCGGACGGTCGAGAGCGACGAGGTGTACGTCGTCCCCCTGTTCATCTCCGAGGGCTACTTCACCGAGGAGGTCATCCCCCGCGAGTTGCGCCTCGACGACTGGGACCCCGAGGCCTGGGACTCCGACGGCACCAGCGCCACCCACGCGACGCTGCGGGCGACCGACGTGAACAAGACGGTCCACTACTGCGGCCCCGTGGGCACCCACGAGGCGATGAGCGACGTGATCGTCCAGCGCGCCGAGTCGGTGACCGGCGACCCCGACGTGGGCGAGGGCTTCGGCCTCGCCGTGGTCGGCCACGGCACCGAGCGCAACGAGAACTCGGCGAAGGCCATCGAGTACCACGCCGACCGCATCGGCGAGACCGGCCGCTTCGATGAGGTGAAGGCGCTGTTCATGGACGAGGACCCCGAGGTCGACGACGTGACCGACTTCTTCGAGAGCGACGACATCGTGGTCGTCCCCCTGTTCATCGCCGACGGCTACCACACCCAGGAGGACATCCCCGAGGACATGGGCCTGACCGACGACTACCGCGAGGGCTGGGACACCCCCGCCGAGGTCGACGGCCACCGGGTCTGGTACTCCGGCGCGGTCGGGACCGAACCGCTGATGGCCGACGTGGTCCTAGAGCGGACGGCCGACGCCGGCGCCGACGTGGAGGCGGCCGTCGAGCGCGTCCGCGCCGAGACCGGGGGCGCGGAACCGGCCGACGACTGACTGCGCTGGTTCGCTCGGCCGTCAGACGCCTCTCTCGCGGTAGTGACAGACCGGTTCGTTCTCCGCGACGACGAGGACGCCGCTGTCGGCGACGAGCGGTCCCGCAGTCGCCTGCCGCAGACGGACGACTTATTCGGATACAGTCCGTCGCTCCGGGTATGAACGCCGCGCAGGTGGACCGGGCACAGGTGGAAGCGCTCGCGGAGGCCGCCGCGGACGGCATCGAGTTCGACGGGTTCGCGGCCGAGACCGAGGGCGAGGGGTACGTCCTCGCCACGGAGGAGGGGTCCAAGCGAGTGGTCCACGCCGAGAACCTCGACGACGCCGCCGCGGAGTACGCCCCCTACGTCACGAACTGGTACTTCTGGCACGCGGAGGCGCCCCAGGCCGAGGACCGGTGGAGCTTCCTCCGCTGGCTCGAAGGCGCCGACGACCGGCGCGTCGGCGAGCGGTACGAGGCGCTCGACGCCGGCCTCACCCGCGAGTGGGGCCAGCTCCACGTGACGGTCACGGTCGACGACACCGGGTCGCGCCGGTACGCGATCCGCCACGTGGACGACGCCGACGCCGCCGCCGACGCGCTGGACGACCACGAGGACCCGCTGGACGCCCGCCAGATCGCGAAACTCGACGACCGCGAGCGGTTCCGGCCGCTGAAGACCGCGCCGACGCTCCGGACGGGCTGGCGCTTCCCCGATCTGGACCCCGCGGAGGCCGTCCGCACGATAGACAGCTTCTACCCGGCGACGGTCGCCAACTGGCACCGCGAGCGCGAGGGGGCCCTCGACGTCTCCCACTGGCGTGAGACCATGGAGCGCCAGAGCGGAATCTACGGCGTCATCGAGACCTGGGACCGCGGCGAGGGCCACGAACACGTGAACTGGGTGGCCGAGTCCTGCTGCGTCGACTCGCAGTGTCTCAAGCGCCGCGAGTGGCAGTACGACGAGGAGACCGACCTCGACGTCGACGGCGGCGACGGCGAGTTCCCCTGCCGCGAGCCCTGCTCGGTCGTCGTCTCCGCCGCGCGGCGCTGGACGAAACTCGAAGGCGAGCAGTCCCGGACGTACGAGTTCGAACTCACGCCGAGCGAGAAAGAGCAGGTCGAGGAGATCATCGACGCCGTCGCCGACGGCCGCACGGAGGAGATCCGGGAGGCGGACGTCTACGACGGCGCGAACCGCTACCGAGCGCGCTTCCTCCGCGCCAAACGCTTCGACGAGGCGGGGAACCTCTCCGGGGTGCCGACCGACCCGGACGCGTCGAACGCCGAGGGCGCAGACGCCGGGGACGCGGAGTCGACGGCCGACGAGGACGAGGCGACCGAGGAAGCCAGCGACTGACGGCGGGCCGACGGCCAGCGCCTGTTTCTCAGCCCGTGAGGACGATGTAGACGGCGACGAGGACGCCGACGAGCACGGCCAGCGCGCCGCCGACGACCACCACGTCGTCGACGAGCAGTGCGACCCCCGTCGCGGCCGCGAGCGCGACCACGCCGAGGACGAGGACCACGAACTCCGGACGCTCGACGACCGAGGCGAGCCCCGACCCCTCGCCCCCGGACTCCGGCTCTCTGGGCTGGGGCTTGGAGAGCGACTCGTCGACCTCGACGGTCTGCTGGGTCTCCTCGGGTTCGGTGATCCGGACGGTGACGTAGCGCGTCTCCGCACCGTAGGCGGCGGCGATCTTGAGGGTTCCGGTGGCCTCGCCCTCGCCGTCGACGGTGACCCGGACGGCCCGCTGGCTCTCGCCGTCGACGAAGTGGTTGCTGGCCTCGATGGTGGCTATCTCCGAGAGGCCGTCGTCGAGGTGGAGATGGACGTGGACCGACTGACCGTGGTTGATCACGGCGATGTCGAACGACCCGTCCGTCTCGAACCGGTCGGGCACCTCCACGGCGTGGAGCTGCTCCCGGTTGACGTGGACGGGCAACGGTTCCTCGGGCACGTCAGTCAGTCGTCGTGGACGGTAGAAAAAGGTTCAGGCCGATCGACCGCTCGGCGGCGCGACGCCGGCGCTTCGCCGACGACTGGGACGCGCGGCGCCGGCGGGACGGCTGTTCGGCGACGGGGCCGGAACCGCTTCAGGCGGGCGCTTCCTCGCGCATGTCCGGCGGCAGCAGGTTCGGGATGCCGTCCTCGATGGGGTACACCTCGCCGCACTCGGTGCAGGTGAGCGTCCCCTCGATGATCTCCTCGTCGTCGCGCTCGGTCACGTCGAGTTCGAGGTCGTGCTTGTCGAGCGGGCAGCAGATGATGTCCATCAGGTCCTCCTTCATGGCTCTCACTCCGGAACGGTGGCAAAAAAGCGTGCCGGACGGACGGCCGACGGTCCGACGCGGGCCAGTTCTGACGCGAACGACCGTCTCCCCGGACGCGACGCCGTCTCAATCGTCGGCGACCGCCTTCGAGCGGCGGACGTCCGCCTCGAGCCGCGCGGCGTGGTCCAGCCGGATCTCGCGCGCCCGGTCCCGAGAGACCGGTGCCGCGCCGTCGATCTCGTGGGAGACCGGGTCGTACGCCTCGACGTCGAAGCCCATCCGGTCGAGGTACGAGCGGACCCGCCCGGAGGAGAGCCCGTCGCGGATCGCCTCGTTGACGTACTCGATGACCGCGTCGAACTCCGGGAGCACGACCTCCTCGTCGGTGATCCGTCCCTCCTCGCCCTCGATGCGGACCTCGGCGTCCTCGAGGTGGGCGACGAGGGCGGCGAGTCGGTCCGCGAGCCGCACCACCTCGCTCGGGAGGGCGGTGTCGGGCGAGCGCCACTCGACGGTCGAGAAGGTCTCCCGGAACTGGACGGGAGTCCACACGGCGCTCTCGGGGTCGAAGTTCGACGCGACGAGCCGCCGATTCACGCCGGCTTCCATCGCGGCCGTCTCGAACGCCTCGTACCGGCGTTCTATCCGCCGCGTCCACTCCTCGGCGTCGTCGATGTACGACCACAGCCGCCCCTGGTGGGGGACGTCGTCGTAGGCCATCCAGCGGTAGAGCTTCGAGCGCGCGCCCGCGGCGAGGCGCCCACCGCGAAAGTACGGCGAGGAGTTGACCAGCGCGAGCGCGGGGTCGAGCGCGACGAACGCGTTCAGCTGGTCGACCGCCAGCCCGGGCTGTTGCTCGACGTGGACGTGTGTCCCCGCGCAGCGGCGCACGTACTCGAAGTCCTCGCCGACGACCCTGTTCTGCACCCGCGTCCGCTCGGTCGGTAGTTCGGCGATCTCACCGGCGTTGGCGTCGCCAGCGGAACGAGTCCCTTTCCGACCTCATCGGCACGGTCTAGCACCGATTCGATCCGCCGGTATAGCTCCCGCCTGAGCGCCGCTGTCGACTCGCACGGCGTGGTCTTGATCTCCAGCAGCGGCTCGACGAACTCGCGCTCGGCGCCCGCGGACGCCTCGACGAGCGACCCGGGCTCGACCAGCCGCCCGTCGCCGTCGATCACCCAGTATTCGACCTCGATGCTCCGCCGTATCGGCTCTGAGTCGTGTGCTGACACTGTGACCTCGCTGTGTTACGGACTCCTCGCACTGCCGGTGCACCGGACCGAGACGCTCTATCGCGCCATTGTCACACATTCGCATACGCGGCGAGACCACTAAGAGTGTTTCGCGGAGCGAGATATTTGCGAGCGCCGACGAGCGCTCGGATCGACGGATCAGAAGGGGTTCTCGCGGACGACGGTCTCCGAGCGGCCGGGGCCGACGCCGACGGCGTAGACCGGGGCGCCGAGTTCGTCTTCGAGGTATTCGAGGTAGGTGCGGGCGTTCTCGGGCAGGGCCTCGTAGCCCTCCTCGGCGACCGCGGCCCAGTCGGCGTCTTCCCAGCCGTCGAAGGTCCGCAGGTTCGCCTCGCACTCGCCCCACTGCTCGGTCGTGGCGGGCATCGTGCGCAGTTCCTCGCCGTCGAGCGTGTAGGTGTGGCCGACCTTCACTTCGTCCAGCCCGGCCAGGGTGTCGACGTGGTTGACCGCCAGCCCGGTGAACCCGTTGGCGCGCGCGGCATGCCGGAGCATCGGCACGTCGAGCCAGCCGACGCGGCGGGGGCGACCGGTGACGGTGCCGTACTCGTGGCCTTCGTCGCGGATGTACACGGCCAGTTCTTCGCGTTCGGTCCGGGGGTTCTCGGGGTCGCCGTCGTAGCCCGGGGTGTCACCGGGGACGCCGCCGAGTTCAGTCGGCATCGGGCCGCTACCGACCCGCGAGAGGTAGGCCTTGACGATGCCGATCACTTCGCCGTCGCCGACGACGCCCGGCGCGAGGCCGGTCCCGGTGCAGGCGCCGCCCGCCGTCGGGTTCGAGGAGGTGACGTAGGGGTAGTTGCCGTGGTCGATGTCGAGGATGGTCCCCTGGGCGCCCTCCAGCATGACGTTGGCGCCGTCGGCCATCCTGTCGGCGAGGAAGCTGCCGGCGTTGACTGTCATGCCTTCTTCGGCGAGTCGCTCGCCGTACTCCGAGAACTCGTCGTAGAGGGCGTCGACGTCGAGTGCGTCGGGGTCGTCCAGGTCGGCGACGTCGAGGCCGAAGACGTCCTCGACGAGGGCGCGCTTCTGCGGGACGGCGTACTCCAGGCGCTCGCGGAGGACGTCGGGGTCGAGCAGGTCGCCGACGCGGACGCCGCGGCGGCCGGCCTTGTCCTCGTAGGTCGGGCCGATGCCGCGGCCGGTGGTCCCGATCTCGTCGTCGTCTTCGCTCTTGACTTCCTCCTCGATGCCGTCGAGCAGGCGGTGGTACGGCAGGATGACGTGGGCGCGTTCGGCGACGCGCACGTCGGGGTCGAGGCCGCGCTCGCGGAGGGTGTCGAGCTCCTCGAAGAGCGTTCGCGGGTTGACGACGCAGCCGTTGCCGAGGACGTTGACCTTGCCGCGGATCGCGCCGCTCGGGACGAGCGAGAGCTTGTACTCCTCGCCCTCGTGGACGACGGTGTGGCCGGCGTTGTCGCCGCCCTGGTAGCGAACGACGACGTCGGCGTCGTCGCCGAAGACGTCGACGATGCCACCCTTCCCCTCGTCGCCGAGCTGCGAACCGACGATGGTGACGGTCATACACCCGAGATTTCGCCCACCGGGGTAAACCGATTACGGTCCATCGCCCGACCGCCCGTCGTCCGCCGGCCACCGCCCGCCTCCCGATACCTGATTCACCCCGCACTCGTCCGCGCAATCACGCGCACGCGTCATCGGAATCGTTAACTGCTACCACGGAGAACGTCCGGATCGTCATCGATCCGGCCGCGGTCCGAACGGAATACCGCTTGACGGCGGCGGTTTGTCGTCCGTCGATCCCCCTTTCGACAGCAACCTTTAAAACCCTCAAACACAAGTTAACAATTGCCATGATAGACAGACTTGAGAAGGAAGTAGACATGCTGGAGCGCCATCTGCAGGTGTTGCGGATGGTGATACAGAACGAGCCGATCGGGATCGTGAAGATGTCCAACGAGACGGGCTACCCGCACCACAAGGTGCGCTACTCGCTGCGCGTCCTCGAAGAGGAGAACCTGATCGAGCCGTCCAGCCAGGGGGCCATCACGACGGAGCAGACGGGGGAGTTCGTCGAGGACCTCGACGGCAAGATCGACCACATCATCGAGAAGCTCGAAGGGATGAAGATCGAGGAAGCGGCCGAAGTCGAGAACTGATTCTGCGACCGGCGATTTACGCTTCTGGCCTCACAGTTCCGGGACGGCCAGGTGGAACTTGTCTTCGCGCGCCTCGACGAGACAGAGGTGATACCCCTGTTTCCGGGAGAGCTTCACGAAGCTCTCGCGCTTGTCGCGGCTGAGCAGTCCGCCGCTGGTCGCCTCCGCGGCCGTCTCCAGCGCTTCCGGCTCGAAGAAGCTCGACGTCACGAGGAACGACGCCCCGAGCGTCTCCGTCGACTCGCCGACGTGCGAGGAGGCGGTGACCAGCGCGGACATCATGCTCTCGCTCGCGGCCTGCCGGGAGTCGTTCATGTTCGCGGTCAGCAGCGGGTTGCCCATCCGGTCGCGCATCACCACGTCGAACGACTCCTGGCTGCGGCGCTCCTGGCCGTCCTCGGTGTACTCCGTGGAGACGGTCCCGTTGAGCTCCGCGCGGTCGATCTTCGGGATGGCGTCGTACAGCGCCTGTAGCTCGGCGACCTTCCCGGTGTCGCGGATCTCGTAGAGCAGGTCGTTGATGACCCAGGTGACGAACTGGAACTGGATGGTCTCGCGGAGGAACTCGTCGAAGGGGAGCCCGCCCACGGAGACGTTGTCGCGGTCGAACTGCGTGTGGTACTCCAGACCCAGGTTCTCCCCTACCTTCTCCCGGCTCGCGTCGCCCGCGTGGGCCGTCTCCAGGGTCGCCTTCCCCTTCGACTCGTAGCGGACGAACAGGTTCGTCTGGTCGAGCGCCTCGCCCGGGCTCATCCGGCGCTCGGCGTCCACCGCGTCGCCGAACTCGGCCTCGATCTCCTGCAGCTGCGATTCGAGTCGCTCGACCTCCGCTTCGAGTTCGTCGACCTCCCCGGCGAGGTCGTCGCGTTCGGCCTCTAGCTGGTCGCGCTCGGATTCGAGCGGGTCGAGCCGCGACCGGAGGTCGTCGCGCTCGCTCCGCACCGATTCGAGTTCGGCCCGGAGGTCGTCGCGCTCGGTCTCGGCGGCCGCCAGGTCCGCTTCGAGCCGTTCTATCTCCGCTTCGCGCTCCTCCAGTTCCGCCTCCAGGTCGGCTACCCGGTCGCTGGACGGCTGGGTTCCGGCATCTGCCGGTTGCGGCTCTTCGGCCGCCCGCTCCTGGCGAGCGTCCGTCCGTTCGGCGCCCGCGGGCTGGTCGCGACGGGTGGACCGGCCGTTCTGCCGCCCGGTCGCGGGCTCGGTCGGTCCGTTCGCGGAGCCGGCGGGTCGCTCCTCCGCCGACGCCGTCGTGGCGGTCGAAGCGTCGGTCGCGGGCGGCTCTTCGGCCGTCGGCGCGGGCGAGGGCGACGACTCCGATTCGGACCCGCGCGAGGTCGTCCGGGCCGGATCGAGCGACGGGATCGAGTGCGTGGCCAGTTGCTCCGGCGTTCCGGCGGACCCCGTTCCCGAGGCGCTGGTGTCTGGGCTCGGGGCCGACGCGGTCGACTCGTCGGCCCGCCCGGTCGACGCCGGCGTCCGGCTCGACGACCCGCCGGACGAGTCGGTCCGTTCCCTGCCCGCCTCTCGGTGCGACTCCGTCGACCGCGACGCGCTGCGGGACTCGCTTCGGTCGGAGCGGGGCCGCTCGGATTCCGCCGTCCGGTCGGTGCCGTCCGCTTCGGTCGTCCGCTCGGTACGGCTCGGTTCCGCCGTTCGGTCGGTCCGCTCGCTCGACGCCCCGTCCCCGGATCGGCTGGACAGCTCCGACTCGCGCGTTCGACTCGCTCGCTCCTCGCTCCGAGGGCGCTCGTCGCGGGCCGTCTCGGGTCCACTCGGCTCCTCGTGGTCGCGCCGCCGGCCCGACCCGGCGGGCTCGTCCTGGCGGCCGGTCGACGGTTCGGCCGGCTCTCCCTCGCGCGCGTCCGAACCGCTCTCCGTCGGGCCGGCCGGCGCGTCGTCGGCCGCGCCGCGGTCGTCGGTACGAGCGGGATCGCGACCGGTGTCTCGGTCGGTCGCATCGTCGACGCCACGCGCGCTCGCCTCCGTCGGTTCTTCGTCCGCGGTGCTCCCCGCCGTCGTATCCGCTGACTCTCCGGCCGAATCCGTCACCGACGACGCCGCGCTCGACGATCCGGCCTCCGACGACGCGCTCTCGGCCATCTCCGCGGACGCGCTCGCGCCGGTCGACTGCGTCTCGGCCTCGCCGTCAGCCGCACTGGACCCGTCCGCGTCCGCGGTTCCCGCCGGGTCCGCGCCGGCCGCGTCGTCCGCCGTCGCGGCGCCCCCCTCGGCGCTTGCCGTCGCGTCCGCGTCGTCGCTCTCGTCCGTCGCGGGTTCCGTCGCACCGCTCGCGGCCGCGCCCCCGGCGGTCGCGTCCCCGGCGGTCGCGTCCGGTTCGACCGCGTCCTCGGACTCGACCTCCGGGATCTCGACGGGTTCGATCTCCGCGGGTCGGACCTCGAAGATGCCCACCTCGTCGTCGGCGCGGTCGAACGCCTCGTCGTCGGTGAGCAGTTGGCTGGAGTTGCCGACCCACGCGACGGCCATCGAGCGGCCGCGGTGGTAGACGACGTAGTAGTCGCCGCTGAGTACGTTCTCGGACAGCTCGACGAAGCCGGTGAACCCCCCGTCGGCGAGCGTGTCGTCGACCTCCGTGAGCGGCGTGTCTTCCGAGTAGTACTTTGCGCGGACCTCGTCGTTGCGTTCCTGCATGAGCGCCAACAGCGGGAGCGCCGGCGACGGGGCCTCGTAGGCGGTGCCGGTCGCGTCCTCGAACGAGTCGATATCGCCGTCGAGGATCCCGACGACCGTTCCGTTGAGCATACAGAGTTTCGCACCGCCGGCCTCGACGATCCCCGAGAACTCCCCCTCGGCGAGGTCGTGCAGGCCGCGATACCCGTCCCGGAACGGCGACGACTCCCACTCGTCGAACTGCTCCACAGCGCGCGTGGTCATTGTCTACGACAAGCCCCATGCGAACCAAATACTTTGCGCCCACGGCCGGCGAGCGAGAGGGACCCGACGACTGCCCGACGCCCACGACGAGTCCGGTGTGCATTTCACCCGTCGGGCCCAACGCCGGGGCATGGAAGAGCAACCGGGACTGTCTGACCAGTATCGGACGGCCAGTCCGTGGCCGCTCCTCGTGGCCGTTGGGTTCGCCCTCTCGGAGGTGGGCGTCTTCCTCGGCGTGTTCCCCGTCGCGGTCGGCGGAGTCCTCCTGCTCGGTGCCAGCGTCGCCGGCATCCTCGCGGAGTCGGGCTACGCGCGGCGGCCCTGGCGCACGCTCGCCGCGCTCGGACTCGCCTTCACCGCCCTGGGAGCGGTCGTCGTCGCGACGCAGGTGTCGCCCTCGTCGGTCGACATCCTGGGCATCATCGCCGACCCGACCGGCATCACCGGTCGGGGCATGGCGGTCGCCGTCGCGGGAGTCATGCTGGTCGTCGCGGGCGGCGTCAGCCAGGCGGTCGGACGAAACCACGGTATCTGACCGCGCGCGAGACCCGCCCCGCCGAGATCCGCCCGCGAGGTCGGCGCTCGCCGGCGCGAATCACCAATCTATTTATCCGCGTCGCCGAACCCCTTACGTATGACAGAGAAGGTCTTCGACCGCGAGACCCTGCTCGACCTGACGGTCAACTTCATCCCGCTCGGAATCCTGATCTTCTTCATCGGCGCGTTCGCCCTGTTCGCCCCGTGGGGCGTCGATCCGCTCATTTCGAGCCTCCAGTTCACCATCGTCGGCGGCACCGCCGTCCTGCTCATCATCCTGACCTACTACGCCGGCAAGGCGATCTCGACCGCCGAGATGGAGATGGAAGCCGACCACGGTCACGACGCCGAATAGCCCTGACCGACGACGTCTCGTCTTCGCCGATTCCAGCCGGTTTCTCAGTCCGCTCATCTCCACTCTCCGTCCCCGCCGTCTGATCTCCGCGCTAACTGACTGGAACGCCCCAGCGCTACCTGTTCGACACTCCAGTGACACCCGTCCGAGACGCTCAGTGCTTACCGCTCGGGACTCGCGCCAGCGGCGGCGAAATCGTGCGTTTGATCCTCACGATCTTCTCCCCTTGACACGGTGACGCGAACGGATTCGGCGGAAGGGTTTCCTAACCATTCATATGGTCCCAGTCCCGAGGTTCGAGTATGGCATCAGGGCAGCTCGTGCTAACGGTGTTGATGGGGGTCTTCCTCGTCGGCATCGCCGCTTTCCTCTCTCGTGTCGAAGACTGGCGCACGTACACACCGCTGGCGAGCGGTGGCGGCGGCTACGGCGAGGCCGGCGGCCACGTCCACCGCGAGAAACCGGCAGGTATCATCCGCTGGTTGACGACGGTCGACCACAAGGACATCGGCATCCTCTACGGCACCTTCGGCGTCATCGCGTTCGCCGTCGGCGGCATCATGGCCTTCCTCATCCGGATGCAACTCGTCGTGCCGACCGGCGCCATCGTCGGCAACAGCTTCTACAACGCCATCATGACCAGCCACGGGATCACGATGCTGTTCCTGTTCGGGACGCCCATCATCGCGGCGTTCTCGAACTACTTCATCCCGCTGCTGATCGGCGCCGACGACATGGCGTTCCCGCGGATCAACGCCATCGCGTTCTGGCTGCTCCCGCCGGGCGCCCTGCTCATCTGGGCCGGGTTCTTCGTTCCGGGCCTGGAAGGCGCCCAGACCGCCTGGACGATGTACACGCCGCTGTCGGCCGAACAGACCAACGGCGGCGTCGACCTCATGCTGCTCGGTCTGCACCTGACCGGCGTCTCCGCGACGATGGGTGCGATCAACTTCATCGCGACCATCTTCACCGAGCGTGACGACGACGTGACCTGGGCGAACCTCGACATCTTCTCGTGGACCATCCTCACCCAGTCGGCGCTCATCCTCTTCGCGTTCCCGCTGCTGGGTAGCGCGCTCGTCATGCTCCTGCTCGACCGCAACCTCGGCACGACGTTCTTCGTCACCGAGGGCGGCGGCCCCATCCTCTGGCAGCACCTGTTCTGGTTCTTCGGCCACCCCGAAGTGTACATCCTCGTGCTCCCGCCGATGGGACTGGTGAGCTACATCCTGCCGCGGTTCGCCGGCCGGAAGCTGTTCGGGTTCAAGTTCGTCGTCTACTCGACGCTGGCGATCGGCGTCCTGAGCTTCGGCGTCTGGGCCCATCACATGTTCACGACCGGCATCGACCCGCGGCTGCGCGCCTCGTTCATGGCGGTCTCGCTGGCGATCGCGATACCCTCGGCCGTCAAGACGTTCAACTGGATCACGACGATGTGGAACGGGCGCCTGCGCCTGACGACGCCGATGCTGTTCTGTATCGGCTTCATCTCGAACTTCATCATCGGCGGCGTGACCGGCGTCTTCCTCGCCTCGGTCCCCGTCGACCAGGTCCTCCACGACACCTACTACGTCGTCGGCCACTTCCACTACATCGTGATGGGCGCCATCGGCTTCGCCGTCTTCGCCGGCCTCTACTACTGGTTCCCCATCTTCACGGGCCGGATGTACCAGCGCACGCTGGGGAAGGCGCACTTCTGGCTGTCGATGGTCGGGACCAACATCACCTTCTTCGCGATGCTGTTCCTGGGCTACCTGGGCATGCCCCGCCGCTACGCGACCTACGATTTCAACGAGGCCATCGCCCCGCTGGACATGGTGACGCTCACCCACCAGGCGGCCTCGCTCGGCGCCATCCTCCTGCTGGTCGGCCAGGTCATCCTGGTCTGGAACCTCGTCACCTCGTGGCTCGACGCCCCGAAGGTCGAGGACCCCGACCCGTGGGACCTCAAGGACACCGGCCAGCACGGCCGCGAGTTCCAGTGGCACGAGCGCCGCACCGAGACCGCGCTCGCGGACGGCGGCGAAGTCGTCGACGACGCCGACGCCACCGAGCGCTCGGACGACTGACGACCCCGGCCCGATTCCGACGCGTTTCTCGCTGTACCCACACGTCTACTCTCCGGTGTCGCCGCTGTCCGGTGACCGGCGACGAAAACTGGCCGAGCGGCCGCTCGCGGTTCTGCGAGAGCGACCGGAAGCGAGCGGTTACCCCCCGATGACGAGCACGAAGGCGGAGACCGCCATGAGGACAGCGATGGCGGTGAGGACGAACAGGAGTAGTTCTTTCTCCGAGAAGCCGGAGTCGTCGTCGAAGTCGCTCATACCCGAGCTAACGGGCGTGATGTGAAAAGGCTAACCACCTGTGGGTCGAACTCCGACTGTGACAGCGAACACCGACAGCCCGCCGCTGGCCGAGCGGGTCGCGGGACCGCGCGTCGTGATCACGGTGTACCTCGCGGTGCTGGGCGTCGCCGGCGCGATGGGCGCGCTGCTCGGCTACGTCAACCCGGAGGGCATGGACCCGGAGCTGTTCTTCCTCGTCGACCTCCCGCCGACGCCGCTCGGGATGGCGACGTTCGGCGTCGTCACGGTCGGCGTCGTGTTGGGCGTCCTCTTGCTTGCTGTCCGGTACGTCTCGCAGTTCGACGACGACCGGGTCGAATAGGGCCCCATCGCAGGGGCGACCCGGTCGTCGAGTGTCAGTGTCGAGAAGCTGGTGAGCGCCAGCGGTCGAGCCCGACCATTTCGACCCGGGCCGGACCATCTCGGCTCGGGGTAGTCGAGCGCGCGCGAGGCGCGCGAGGGGGTTCCGGGCGCCGGGAGAGCCCCGAGAGGGACCTGCGGCCGAACACGTCAGGTGTCGCCCGGGGGGTCGTGGGGGGCCAAGGGGGCGATTGCGTCGAATCGCTAACGGTTTCGGGCGCGTGAGCGGCCACGCGCGGGACGATACAGAAATCTTCAAAGGGCGTCCGGTAGGAGATTCGAGACAACGATGGCATTGCTCGAGTCAATCGCGTTTGCGCTGTTCGCCCTCGTGACAGTGGGGAGCAGCCTGGGCGTCGTGCTGGTGCGCGACGTCTGGCACTCGGCGCTGATGCTCGGCGTCGCACTGCTGTCGGTCGCAGTGCACTACGTCATGCTTCAGGCCGAGTTCATCGCCGCGATGCAAATACTGGTGTACGTCGGTGGGGTGCTCGTCCTCATCACGTTCGCCGTCATGCTCACCGAGACAGATTCCCAGCCCGACGAGGTGGCAACATGACCTCGCGTCCGCGGCTGGCGACCGACGTCAACTACGTCAACGGACTGGCCGCGCTGGCCCTGTTCGCCGTCTTCGCCTACGTCTTCATGACGAGCCAGCTCGGGCGGCCGGTCGGGTTCGGCGAGGGCAGCATCACCGCCAGCATCGGCTACGCGATGTTCGACATGCTCGACCAGGGAGCCTTCGAGGCCGAGAGCTTCCTGGTCGCCTTCGAGATCATCGACATCGTGCTCGTCGCCGCGCTAGTCGGCGCGGTCATGCTCGCTCGTCGCGAGGACGACGAGAGCGTCGTCTCGGCGCTCGCCGACGGGGGCCGCCGGATCGCGGGCCGCGGCGGCGACCGCGACCGCACGACCGAGTCGACCGACGCCGCGGACGGGGGTGACCACTGATGGCGGTGCTGCCGGAGTACTACCTCCTGCTGTCGGCGGCGATCTTCTGCATCGGCGTCTACGGCATCCTCACGCGGCGCAACGCGCTGCTGTTCCTGATGTCCGTGGAGCTGATGCTCAACGCGGCGAACATCAACCTCGTCGCGTTCTCGTTCTACCACGGGAACCTGACGGGGCAGGTGTTCTCGCTGTTCACGATGGCGCTGGCCGCCGCCGAGGTGGCGGTCGGCATCGGCATCATCCTCGTCCTGTATCGCAACTTCGAGGACGTCGACGTCACGAAAGCGGCTACGATGAGGTGGTAAGATGGCAGGTGCATTCGACTTCGTTCCCGCGATCGCAGCGCTCCCGTTCCTGGCGTTCATAATCGCTCTGTTCGCCGGGCAGTACTTGCCGAAGCGCGGTGCCGAGGCCGGCATCGTCGCGACCGCAGGCTCCCTGGTCCTGTCGATCTGGACGGCGCTGACCGTCGCCGGGATCACGGGTTCGGCGACGACCTACAACGAGAACCTCTACACGTGGGTCGCCGGCGTGGCCGACAACGCCGTCACGCTCCGTCTGGGCGTGCTCGTCGACCCGCTGACGGCGCTCATGCTTATCATCGTCTCGCTCATCGCCCTGCTCGTCCACATCTTCTCGCTGGGGTACATGAACGACGAGGGCGAGACGGGCCTGCCCCGGTACTACGCCGGTCTCGGCCTGTTCACGGCGAGCATGCTCGCGTTCGTCTTCTCGAACAACATCCTGATGGCGTTCATGTTCTTCGAGCTGGTCGGGCTCTGCTCGTTCCTGCTCATCGGCTTCTGGTTCCGCGAGGACGGCCCGCCGTCGGCCGCGAAGAAGGCGTTCCTGGTCACCCGCTTCGGTGACTACTTCTTCCTCATCGGCGTGGTCGGCATCTTCGCCACCTTCGGCACGGGCCTGTTCGCCCCGATCACCGAGGGCGGCTCGGTGGTCGCCGAGAGCTTCCCGCAGATGGCCGAGCACGCCCTCGAAGAGGGCGAGAGCTACTTCGGCTACGGCGCGGGGACGTGGTTCACCGTCCTCGGGCTGCTCGTGCTGGGCGGCGTCGTCGGCAAGTCGGCGCAGTTCCCGCTGCACACGTGGCTGCCCGACGCGATGGAAGGCCCGACGCCGGTCTCGGCGCTCATCCACGCGGCGACGATGGTCGCGGCGGGCGTCTACCTCGTCGCCAGGATGTACGGCTTCTACCTGCTCAGCCCGACGGCGCTCGCGGTCATCGCCCTGGTCGGTGGGTTCACCGCCCTGTTCGCGGCGACGATGGGGGTCGTCAAACAGGAACTCAAGCAGGTGCTCGCGTACTCGACCATCAGCCAGTACGGCTACATGATGCTCGCGCTGGGCGTGGGCGGGTACACGGCCGCCGTGTTCCACCTGACCACCCACGCGATCTTCAAGGCGCTGCTGTTCCTCGGCGCCGGGTCGGTCATCATCGCGATGCACCACAACGAGAACATGTGGGACATGGGCGGGCTCAAAGAGCGGATGCCCGTCACCTACTGGACGTTCGTCTCGGGGTCGCTCGCGCTCGCGGGCATCTTCCCGTTCGCCGGCTTCTGGTCCAAGGACGAGGTCCTGTTCGAGGCCATCGTCCACGGCCTCGGCACCGAGGGCATCCTCGGGAACCTCTACCTGCTGGCCTACGCGATGGGCCTGCTGGCCGTGTTCTTCACGGCGTTCTACACGTTCCGGATGGTCTTCCTGACGTTCCACGGGGACGCACGGACCGAGACGGCCCGTGACCCCCACGGCGTGCGCTGGAACGTGAAGCTCCCGCTCGCGGTGCTCGGTATCGGCGCCGCGACGGTCGGGTTCATCAACATGACGCCGGTCGCGGAGACGTTCCACCTGGAGATCGAGTTCCTCCACCAGTGGCTCGACGGCAACATCGGCGCGACGTCGGTCCACCACTACACCGGCTCGGAGGGGCTGCTCCACCACGTCGCACACGTCGAGGCGGCGCACCTGTCGCCGCTCATCCCCGGTGCGATCTCGCTGCTGCTGGCGCTCGCCGGGCTCGGGCTCGCGTGGTCGCTGTACAACGTCCGCGACCCGGTCGAGCACACGGACAAGCTGGGAGGTGCGAAGACGCTGCTCATGCACAACTACTACCAGGACGAGTATCAGGTCTGGCTGGCACAGGGCGTGACGGTACCGCTCGCGCGAGCGGCGGACAAGTTCGACCAGGGCGTCGTCGACGGCGTCGTCAACGGCGTCAGTAGCGTGAGCCTGTTCACCGGCTCGCGCTTCCGGCGCATCCAGTCGGGCGTCGTCTCGAACTACGCGGCGCTGATGACGCTCTCGCTCGTGTTGCTGCTCGTCGTCTTCGTCGTGCTGGGAGGTGTCGCCTGATGGCGATCGCAGGCCCCATCGAGGCGCTGCTCGGCGTGACGCTCGTCGGCGCCTTCCTCGTCTTCCTCGCGCCGGACGAGTGGGCGGGCAAGCTCGCCACCGCGGTGAGCCTCGTGCCCGTCGCGATCACCCTCTGGATGTACTCGGTCTTCGACGGCGCGGGCAACGCGCTGCTCGGAGGCACGCTCGCGTTCGAGTCGAACCTCGGCTGGGTCAGCCTCGGCCGCTACGACATCGCGTGGCAGGTCGGTCTCGACGGGATCAGCATGCCGCTGCTCCTGCTGGCGACCGTGCTGACGACGCTCGCGCTGGTCAGTTCGTGGACGCCCATCGACGAGCGCGAGTCGCAGTTCTACGGGCTGATGCTCCTGATGGAGGCCAGCCTCATCGGCGTGTTCACCGCGCTCGATTTCTTCCTGTGGCTGGTGTTCTGGGAGGCCGTGCTCATCCCGATGTACTTCCTCATCGGCGTCTGGGGCGGCCCGCGCCGGAAGTACGCCGCCATCAAGTTCTTCGTCTACACGAACGTGGCGACGCTGGTCATGTTCGTGGGCTTCATGGCGCTCGTGTTCGGGCTCGGCGACTCCATCTCGACGTTCGGGATGCCCGAGATCACCCAGGCGCTCCGGGAGGGAGGCAACCTCTCGGCCGTCGCCGGCATCCAACCCCGGAGCCTCACGCTGATCGCCTTCACCCTCATGTTCGCCGGGTTCGCGGTGAAGGTGCCCGTCTTCCCGGTCCACACGTGGCTGCCCGACGCCCACGTCGAGGCGCCCACGCCGGTGTCGGTCATGCTGGCGGGCGTCCTCCTGAAGATGGGGACCTACGCGCTGCTGCGGTTCAACTTCACGATGCTCCGTGAGGTCGCGCAGGCAAACGCGGGAATCATCGTCGCCTTCGGCGTCCTGAGCATCATCTACGGGGCGATGCTCGCGCTGGCCCAGCAGGACCTCAAGCGCATCGTCGCCTACTCGTCCATCTCGTCGATGGGGTACGTCATCGTCGGGCTGATCGCCTTCACGCCCCACGGCTTCGGCGGCGCGACCTTCCAGATGGTCGCCCACGGGCTCATCTCGGGGCTGATGTTCATGACGGTCGGCGTCATCTACAACGAGACGCACACGCGGATGGTCGGCGACATCTCCGGTATCGCCGACCGGATGCCCTGGACCGTCGGCATCTTCGTCGCCGCCGCGTTCGGGTACATGGGCCTGCCGCTGATGGCCGGCTTCGCCGCGGAGTACCTGATCTTCCAGGGCGCCTTCTCGTCGACGGTCATCCCGGCGGCGCCGCTGGTGACCGCGATCGGGATGTTCGGCATCGTCATCGTCGCGGGCTACCTGCTGTGGGCGATGCAACGGACGCTGTTCGGCGAGTACAGCCTCGCGACCGACTACGATGTCTCGCGGGCGCCCGTCCACGACGTGGCCCCGCTGGTCGTGCTGCTCGCGCTCGTCATCGCGCTGGGCGTGCGGCCGGGACTGGTCTACCAGATGATCCAGGACGCTGTGAACCCACTTGTTGAACCGCTGATGTTCGGAGGTGTCGGCCTATGGTAGTCGAGATCGCGGGCGTCACGGTCGCCGACTGGGTCGCGCTCGTCCCGACGCTCGTGCTCGCCCTCTCGGGGCTCCTGCTGTTGGTCGTCGACAGCATCGACCCGCAGCCGGGCACGAGTTCCAACGCCGTCCTCGCCGGCATCTCGACGCTGGCGTCGCTGGCCGCCTTCCTCGTCGCGGGGTACTTCCTCGTCCTCGGGGTCGGCCAACCGCGCGGGACCGGCGCCATCGAGCTGTTCAACGGCCAGCTCGTCGTCGACGGGATGAGCCTGTTCTTCGTGGTCATCATCGGCAGCGTGACAGCGCTCGTCACGCTGGCGAGCTACGACTACCTGGAGGGCGAGTCCTACCAGGCCGAGTACTACACGCTCGTCCTGCTCGCGGCGACGGGGATGTCGCTGATGGCCTCGGCCAACGGCCTCGCGACGGTCTTCGTCAGCCTCGAACTCGCCAGCCTCCCCTCGTTCGCGCTGGTCGCGTTCCTGAAGACCAACCGCGGCAGCGTGGAGGGCGGCCTGAAGTACTTCCTCATCGGCGCGCTGTCGTCGTCGGTGCTCGCCTACGGGATCAGCCTCGTCTACGCCGCGACCGGGAGCCTACAGCTCGGGGCCGTCGCCGAGGCGCTCACCGAGTCGGGCGTCCCGACCGGGGTCCTCGGTATCGGCGTCATCATGATCCTACTCGGGTTCGCGTACAAGACCGCGAGCGTCCCGTTCCACTTCTGGGCGCCCGAGGCCTACGAGGGCGCGCCCGCGCCCATCTCGGCGTTCCTGTCGTCGGCGTCGAAGGCCGCAGGGTTCGTGGTCGCGTTCCGCGTGTTCCTGACGGCCTTCCCCGAGGTCGGCGGCCTCACCGGCGGCGACCCGATGGTCGACTGGATCACGGCCGTGACCGTGCTGGCGGTCGTCACGATGACCGTCGGTAACTTCGCCGCCGCCACCCAGGAGAAGGTCAAGCGAATGCTCGCCTACTCGTCGGTCGGTCACGCCGGCTACGTCCTCATCGGGCTCGCCGCGCTGAACGCGCCCGACCAGGGCTTCGTCCTCGGCGCGAGCATGATGCACCTGCTCGTCTACGGGTTCATGAACACGGGCGCGTTCCTGTTCATCGCCCTCACCGAACACTGGGGCATCGGCCGTACCTTCCAGGACTTCAACGGTCTCTCGGAGCAGGCGCCGCTGGCCTGCGCCGCCATGACCGTCTTCCTCTTCAGCCTCGCGGGCCTGCCCATCGGCGGCGGGTTCATCTCGAAGCTGTACCTGCTGGCCGCGACCGCCAAGGCCGGCGCGTGGCTGCTCGGCGCCTCGCTCATCGTCAACAGCGCCCTGTCGCTGTTCTACTACAGCCGGGTCGTCAAGGCGATGTGGATCGAGGAACCGAGCGGCGACTTCGAGGTCGACTCGTACCCGAGTTCGCTGTACGCCGCGGTCGTCATCGCTGCGTTCGTGACGTTCGCGCTCCTGCCCGCCTTCGGCCTGCTCTCGCCGAGCGCCTTCGACGCCGCGTCCGTGCTGTTCGGCTGAGCGGCGGCCGACGCTTTTCGCTGCTTTCGGTTTTCGGTTTGAGTTGGAGACAGTGAGCGCGAGCTACGACGGGCGTCGCCACGGACGACACCAGACAGTTTTTCCGACACCGGCGAGACTGTACTTCACAGTGACAGGAATGATGCATCGTGGGTGACGAAGACGAGCGGGCGCAGAGACGGCGGCTGGCCGCGCTGTCGTATCTGCTGATGCCAGTGAGTGGGCTCGTCGTCCGGTACGCCACCGACCCGGGCGAGCGCGACGAGTTCCACGCGCTCCAGAGCGTCTTCCTGGGCGTCGGACTGCTACTGCTCTTCCCGGTCGCGGGGTTCGTCGGAGAACTGTATTTCTCGGCCGCGATCGCCGTCTGGGTCGTCGCGATGCTCACGGCGTACAACGGGATGGCTTTCGAGTTCCCGATCGCCGGACCGCTCGCTCGCGAGCGGACGTGAACGGAGTAGACGGACCGCGACTTACTCGGCGGTCACTTCGATCTCGTCGAAGTAGTGCGTCGCGTCGGATTCCCAGACGACGGCGACGCCGAGCGACAGGAACAGCGACTTCGGGACCTCGTCTGGGTCCCAGTCGAACGAGTACTCGTGCCAGCCATCGGCGAGGTGCAGCGGTTCGCGGAGGCCGCCGTGCGGGGCGTCCGGGACGGCCGTCGAGTTCGCGCCGGGGTCGGGGAAGTCACCCTCCTCGCTCGGTCGTTCGGGACCAAGGTAGGCGACGACGTTGCGGAGGACGTTGAAGCTCTCGGACTCGCTCCAGGCCTGGAAGGAGACCGAGAAGGTCGACGGGTCCTCGGGGGTCGGGATCTCGGCCGTCACCCAGGCCGTCCCGTCGTCGTGGTCGCCCTCGGTGAAGACTTCGAGGCTCCAGTCGCCCCCAGCCGCCTGCTCCTGGCTGAGCGCGATGTCCCACTCGAATTCCGAATTGGGCTCCTCGGGGCCAATGTGGCTCTGTCGGGACCAGCGTTCGTCGCTCTCTTCGAATCCGTCGGCGAACAGCGAGTCGTTCCCCGGTGCGGTGGCGCACCCGGCCACGGCGGCGCCGGTCAACAGCGCACCGCTCCGGAGTACCGCTCGGCGTGAGAATCTGCGAGACACCCTGGAAGCTTGTCGAAGTTACCTGATAAGGATTTGGACAGCCGCTCGTCAGGCCGATTCGACGGCGTCGAGCAGTTCGTCGTAGTCGGGTTCGTTGGTGGGGTCGTCGGCGACCCAGTCGTAGACGACGGTGCCCTCCTCGTCGATGACGAAGACCGCGCGGTTCGCGTTACCGTACAGGCCCAGATCGGGGATGTCCATCTCCAGACCGTACTCGCGGATGGCGTCGCCGTCCATGTCGCTGACGAGGTCGAACTCGATGCCGTGTTCCTCGCGGAAGGCGCCCTGCGAGAACGGCGAGTCGGCGCTGACGCCGAGGATCGTTGCGCCCGCGTCCTCGAACTCGCCGATGCGGTCCTGGAACGCGACCATCTCGTTCGTGCACGGCGGGGTGAACGCGCCGGGGAAGAAGGCGAGGACGACGGGCCCGTCGCCGATGCGGTCGGCGAGGTCGAAGTCCTCGTGGTCGCTGGTACCGAGCGTCGCGGTGAACGTGGGTGCGGAGTCGCCTGTGGAAACCATCACCGGTCTGTTGGAACGCCCTCCGAATAAATCTCCTACCGAACGCGTTTCTCGACGCGGTCGGCTGCCGACTCGGGACCCGATCGCGCCGGCGGTGGACCGCTCGGCCGGGAGAACTTTGTGGGGGCGCTCCCAGCGGACTGGCAGATGCGACGGGTCGGGTACCTCTCACTGATCGGCGCCGGCGTCGCCGCGGTCGCGAGTCGGCTCGTCACTCAGGTCGTCGAGCCGCGAACCCTGTGGGGGCTGTCGGCCGAACGGATGGCGGTCACCGCGCTGGTCGCGACGGCTGTGGTACTGGCGACGTACGGCACCTATCGCGTCGTCGGCGGGTGGCTCACCGAGCGGGCCGCCTCGAAACGCCGGCGCCACGACCTGCGGAACGTCCTCCGGCTGGCCTTCGGGCTCGTCGGCCTGATCGGGCTGCTCGGCGTCGTCACCGAGCAGTGGCTCGGGGTGCTGTTCTCGCTCGGGGTCGTGGGCTTCGCGGTGACGTTCGCGCTCCAGCAGCCGCTGTTCTCGCTCATCGGCTGGGTGTACATCATGGTCAACCGGCCGTACCAGGTCGGCGACCGGGTCGCCATCGAGGAGTCGAAGGGCGACGTCGTGGAGGTGAACTTCCTCGTGACGACGCTCTGGGAGATCAACGGCGAACTCGTCTCCTCGAACCAGCCCTCGGGGCGGATCATCACGCTCCCGAACTCCGTCGTCCTCTCCTCGCACGTGAAGAACTTCACCCAGGAGGAGTTCCCGTACGTCTGGAACGAGGTCGCCGTCGAGGTGGCCTACGAGACCGACCTGGACTTCGCCCGGGAGACGATGATCCGGGTCGCTGACGAGGTGGTCGGCGACGAGATGGAGCGCAACATCGAGCGCTATCGCGAGCGGCTGGCCGAGACGCCGGTCGAACTCGAAGTGCAGTCCCGTCCGACCGTCAACGTGACGCAGGAGGCTTCGTGGGTGAAACTCCGAGTTCGCTACATCGTCCACCCGCGGCGCGGCCAGCGGACGAAAAACCGGATCTACGAGCGGATCCTCGCCGAGTTCAACGACAACCCCGACCAGGTGAAGTTCCCGGTGAGCCGCAATCGGTAAATCACGATCGCAGTACGCGGCTCACGCTACCGATCGTTCGCGACGCTCGTTGCGCGCCTCGACCGCGCTGTCGATCACCGGACAGTCGACCGGTGCGACCGGGACCGAGAGCGGCGAGACCGCGATCGCGCCGTCCCGGAGGGCGCCCTGTTCGGCGTCCGCGGGGAGCGACGACGGCGGTAGTTCGCCCGGCGCAGGTGACCCCTCAGCGAGGCGGTTCTGCGGCCCGTAGTAGTTCTCGAACAGGACCGCGCCGTCGTCGTCCCTGGCGGTGGTGTCGTAGAAGTCGTGCGGTTCGGTCGCGCGCATCGGCGCGTCGTCGGTCACTGCCCCGTCCCGTCCCACCGGGACGTTCACGTTCAGCAGATCCGCGCCGCCCTCGCGGCGGTGGCTCTCGACGAGCGCCGGGAGTAGCGAGGCGGCGACGTCGGCCGCGCCCGCGTAGCAGAACTCGTCTTCCGGTCGCGGCAACAGCGATCCGGGGTCGTACGCCGAGAGGGCGATGGCGGGGACGTCGAGCCACGCCGCCTCGACGGCGGCGCCGACGGTGCCCGACTGGCCGAGGACGTACGACCCCACGTTCGGGCCGTGGTTACAGCCGGAGACGACCGCGTCGGGGGTACTGTCCAGCCCTCGGAGGCCGAAGGCGGTGCAGTCTGCTGGCATGCCCTCGACCGCGTATCCCGTGTCGGTCTCCTCGTAGGAGATCCGCCGCTGGCGCGTGCGCCCGATCCCGCTGACGTTTCCCTCCGGCGCAACGACCGTCACGTCCGCCGCCTTCGAGAGCCTGTCCGCGACCGCCCGGAGTCCGTGTGCGTCGATGCCGTCGTCGTTCGTCACGAGGACGTGTTCTATCTCTCCACCGAGGCTGGCGTCTCTCCCGTCGGTCCCGTCCATTCGTACCCCCGACGCTTCAGTCGGCCCCCGGAAAAAGGTATCCCCACTGACGGGAAAATACGGCGGGCGTGAGGGGAGACCGAATCCGGACTGTCGATCGTGTCAGAGACGCTTATTATCACTCGGCGTCGACAGTGTGCCAATGCCAAACACGCCGCCCGACTACTGCCCGGACTGCGGCGGTCGGCTCGAACCCGTCGACCCGCCGGCCGTCCAGCGCTGTGCCGACTGCGGCGAGTACGAGTTCTTCAATCCCATTCCGACGGCGCGCGTGGCCGTCCTCGACAGCGGGGGACGGAGTCCCCCGGGCAGTGCGGCGAAGCCGCACGACGGCGACGCGGTGCTCCTGGTGAAAGTCGACATCCCGGACCGGGACCTGTGGGGGACGCCCGGCGGGATGGTCGAAGCCGGCGAGGACCCCGACGTCGCCGGCGCCCGCGAACTCGAAGAGGAGACGACGCTGGTGGTCGACCCGGCCGATCTGGTGCTGTTCGACGCGCGGACGTTCGTCAAGTTCGAGGCGACCCACAAGACCTGTCTCTGTTACGCCGTCGACGCCGCGGACGTGCGGGGGACGCCCGAGGCGGACGACGAGGTGGCCGAAGCCCGCTTCTGGACGCCCGGTGAACTTGCCGCGACCGAGGACCGACTGTTGACCAGTTGGCCCGAGGCGTACAAGGATCTGCAGTGGTGGGTCGACGAGGGAGGGGCCGCGCTGGACCGCGACGGATAGGCGGAAGCGAGCGCGTCCGGCGGCGGTCAGTCACCGCTCCTCGACGCGCATCTCCATCGTCTGGCGGGGATGCATCGTCAGTGAGGGCATGAACTCCAGCGGCGTCGTTCCCTGGAAGTCCAGTTCGTACTCGGAGACGACGGTGGCGAGGATGAGCTTCGCCTCCAGCAGGGAGAGGTGCTTCCCGATGCAGTGGCGGGGGCCGCCGCCGAACGGGAAGAAGGCGAAGCGCGGTCGGTCGGCGCGACGCTCGGGGCTGAATCGGTCAGGGTCGAACGAGTCGGGTTCGTCCCAGTATCGCTCCGACCGGTGGACGCCCCACTGCGGGAGCATGACGATCGAACCCGTGGGCACGCGATACCCGCCGAGTTCGACTGGTCCGGTCGACTCGCGGAAGACGGTGAACACCGGCGGGTACAGGCGCATCGCCTCGTTGACGACCCGGTCGAGGTACTCGAACTCGCGGACGTGTTCCATCCCCGGCCGGTCGCCCGCGAGCACGTCGTCGACTTCCCGCTGGACGCGGCGCTCGGCCTCCGGGTGCTCCGAGAGGAGGAACCACGTGTAGGTCAACGTCAGCGCGGTCGTGTCGTGACCCGCCAGCAGCATCGTCATCATCTCGTCGCGGAGCTGCTCCGGGGACTGCTCCCCGCGGTTCTGGGCCCGAAGCAGGACCGAGAGGAAGTCCATCGGCGGCTCGCCACTGGCGGCCTCGTCGTCGGCCGAAACGCGTTCGACGCCCTCGACGCCTTCCGTCCCGCGGCGCGTCTCGACGATCTCGTCCAGCACCGAGTCGAGCGTGTCGACGGCGGACTCGAACTCCTCGTCGCCGGGCATCGGCACCCACTCCGGCATCGCGAACCGGATCGGGTCGGGCTCGAAGCGCCGCCCCAGCGGTTCCAGTTGCTCCTCGACGGTCCTCACGCGCTCGTCGGAGAGTTCGACGCCCATCATCAGGTCGAGGATGACGTTCAGGGTGACGCGGGCCATCTCGCTCTCGACGTCGACGGTCTGGCCCGGTGACCACCCGTCGACCATCGACTCGGCGTGGCCGGTGATCCGGTCGGCCATCCCCGAGAGACGGGCCATCCGGAAGGCCGGATTGGCGAGGTCGCGCTGGCGCTCCCAGGTCTCCCCTTCGCTGAGGAGGAGTCCGTCGCCCAGCAGGTCGCCGAGCGCGTCGTTCTGGAAGTCGGGCTTCCGGTAGGCGCCGGCCTCGGAGACGAGCACGCGCTCGACGTCGGCGGGGTCCGTCACCATGTAGGTGTCCATCGGCCCCATGTCGAACAGCGCCACGCCGTCGTAGGTCTCCTCCAGCGCCGCGATGAACGAGAACGGGTCGCGGGCGTAGCGTCGACTGCTCCCGAACAGCGGCTCGCCCTTCGGCCCCGGCGGCGTCTCTGACATGTCCGGGGTTACGGCCGTACCGGTTTGAATCCCTCGACGGCTAGGAGTGGCTGTTGTTCGTGGTAGATGGATCGGTGTGGTACCAGCCACTTCGAGGAGAACTGCCACGAGCAGCGTGAAAGCGCCCGGCCCCTTTCATCCCCACCCGCATAGACTGACGAACAAGCTGTGAGGGTGGGAATGAAAGGGGCGGTCGCCTTCGGGAAGCACGGCGACGTAAGCACGCGAACGGAGTGAGCGCGCGCAGCGAGCCGCGCGACTGAAGGCGGTCGGGGCTTTCACGCTGTTCGCGGTCGCCAGATCGTACTCTCCCGAGCCAGGTTGCTCGATCACGTCGACGCTCACTCCTGATCCCGGCACGGACTACCGGGGCGCGGCCCCTTTTTCCGGACGGGGAGCGAACAACCGTTCTATGGCAGCGGACGAACTCCCGGACCTGCTCGAATCGTACGCGACGGTCATCGGCCCCGAGTCTGACGAGATCATCGAGGAGATGGGGGCACAGGCCCGCCGCGAGGGCTTCCCGTACGTCGGGCCAGCGGTGGGCGGGTGGCTCGCGATGTGCGCCCGGTTCGCCGACGCCGAGCGGATCTTCGAGTTCGGGTCGGGGTTCGGCTACTCGGCGTACTGGTTCGCGCGCGAGCTCCCCGAGGACGGCGAGGTCGTCCTCACCGAGATCGACGAGGGCGAACTGGAGCAGGCCCGCGAGTACCTCGACCGCGGCGACCTCGCCGGGCGCGCGGCGTTCGAACACGGCGACGCCATCGAGACCGTCGAGGACTACGACGGCCCGTTCGACGTGGTGCTGATCGACTGCCAGAAGGAGCGTTACGCCGAGGCGTTCGAGGCCGTCCGCGACAAGGTGGCGCCGGGCGGCATCGTCGCGGCCGACAACGCCGTCGCGGGGGGATCCATCGACGCCGAAGCGCTGCGCGACTACTTCGCCGGCGATGGGGACAGCGGAACGCTCGACGGGATGTCGCGCGGAATCGCGGAGTACCTCGAAGCTGTGCGCGGGGACGAGGCCTTCGAGACGACGCTGCTGCCGCTGGGCGAGGGCGTCGCCGTGAGTCACCGCGAGCACTGAATCGAGACGGGTGGGTTTTATTATTCGCCGGCTGTCACGTCGGCCATGGCTGAGGAGGAGGCGAGCCGACGCCGGGTCCTGACGTGGAGTGGAACGGGTATCGCGGCGATACTGGGTGGATGTACCGGACTGATGGGGAGCGACGGGACGCCGACGGGGACGCCCTCGCCGACGCCCACGGCGACCGACACGCCGAGTCCGACGCCGACCGAGGCACCGACGCCGACGCCGTGGTCGACCGAGACGGAGACGCCGACCGACACGCCGACGGAGACGGAAACCGAGACGCCGGGGGAGACGGAGACGCCGGCCCACGAACTCCACGACGTGACGCTGGTCGGTCTGGCGCGGTCCGGACCGCCGTCGGACCTGCACTTCAACCGCTTCGGGAGTTCGCACGTGGCCGAGACGGCATCGCAACTGATCTACGAGCCGCTGGCGAAGTACCACTACGAACGCGGCGAGTTCGTCCCGTACGCGGCGACGGAGTGGTCCGTCACGCCAACGGAGATGACGGTGACGCTGCGGGAGGACCTGGTCTGGCACGACGGCCGCGCGGTGACGGCGGACGACCTCGCGCTCCAGCTCCGCCTCGGACGGCAGCTGGAACACGAGATCTGGGAGCACGTCACGGGCGTGACCGCTCGCGGCGAGCGGACGGTGGCGCTGGCGCTGGCCGAGGAGACCCACCCGAAGGTCCTCGAACACGCGCTGCTGACCGACCGGGTACACGCCCATCCCGACAGGTACGCGCAGTTCGAGGGGGGAGACGGGCAGTCGCTCGCCCAGTTCGAGGAGCGGAAACCGATCGGCAACGGGCCGTTCCGGTTCGTGCGTGCGGACGCACAGCGGTTCGAGCTCGAACGGTTCGCCGACCACCCCCTCGCTCACCGGGTGACGTTCTCGGGGTACGAACTCAGGGACCTGAACGGGAGCGCGCAGATCCAGCAGGCGCTCATCACGGACGAGGTCGACGTGGCGAGCGGCGTGTTCGCGCCGCAGCCGGTCGTCGAGAACTTCCCCGACCACGTGCGGGAAGTCCGGACGCCCGCGAAGTGGGGGTACGGCGTGGTCTTCGACCACGCGGACGAGCACTTCGGCACCCGGGAAGTCCGCCAGGCCGTCGCGCACGTGATCGACCGCGAGCAGGTCGCCGAGGCCGCCGCCCCGAACACCAATACCGGTGTGCCGATCCCCTGTGGTATCACGATCGGCGACCAGCAGCGGTGGCTCGGCGACGGACGGTCCGCCTATCCGGACTACGGCGTCGGCGCCTCCCAGACCGACGCGGCGGCGGACCTGCTCGAATCGGCCGGATACAGTCGATCGGACGGGACGTGGGAGGACGAGTCGGGCGAACCGATCTCGGCCGACTTCCTGTCGCCTTCCGGTTGGAGCGACTGGACCCCAGCGAGCCAAGCGATCGTCCGCCGGCTCGACGAGTTCGGGTTCGACGTCTCGATCGCGGTGGTTCCCGGGAACGACCTGTTCGACCGGTACGCCGAGGGCGACTTCACGATGGGCGCGTTCTACTGGACGCCGGGCGGGAGCGGCGCCGCGTTCCCCTACAACACCGCCCGGTTCCAGGTCGAACTGCCCGTCGTCGACGGCGGCCACGGCTTCCCGACGGGGGACCGGACCGTTCCCGCGCGGTCCGGTTCCGGGACGACGACCATCGACCCGCGCGAGCGTCTGGAGGTACTGAAACGGACGACCGACGCCGACGAGGCGGAGGAACTCGTCCGGGACCTGGCGTGGCACAACGCCCACGACCTGCCGATGCTCGGCGTCACCGAACGGGAGGACCAGTCGTTCGTCACCACCGACGACTGGGACGCGCCCGATCCGGGCGCCGACGCCTACGGGGTCAGGTGGCCGTCCACGTGGCTCGTCAGGACCGGCGACCTGCGGGCCGACCCGTCGTGACCGGCGCCGTCCGCGTCTCCTGTCCGACCTATCGCGGTCGTCAGTCTCGATTGCGAAAATCAGGGGGGACCGCTTATGTGGGTCGGGTCGAAACCCGTCGCCATCCCGCAGGGTCGCCAATGAGTCTGAAGATAGATATCCGCAAACTCGGGTTGTTCAACAAGATGGCGAAGGAGGGCGGCAACACCGTCGCCGGCCATCTGAGCCAGATGACAGGGATGGAGACGGAGATGGAGATCACCAAGATCAACTTCATCGACATCCCCGATATCAAGACGCACGTGGGCCACGCCGAGCAGATCGGCATCAGCATCGAGATGGTCGAGCCCCCGCACGGCCACATCCTCTTTCTCCTCGAAGCCGGGAGCGCGAAGGAGCTCTCCCACGGGATGATCGGCGACATGGGCGAGACGGACCCGTCCGCCGACGGCTTCACCGACATGGAGCGGTCGGCCATCCAGGAGATCGGCAACATCATGACCAGCGGGTTCATCGACGGCTGGGCGAACGTCCTCGACACAACCATCGACATCGGCCCGCCCTCGTTCATCTTCGGCCCCGGGAGCGGCATGGTCGACGAACTCGTCGGCGACCGCGAGAGCGACATGGCGCTCATGTTCGACTCGCACGTCCAGGCGCCGGACTCCAACGTCGACGTGAAGGTGTACACCTTCCCGGAGCTCGACGAACTCGTCGAGCTGATGCAGCAGATCGAAGTCTGAGCGACACCGCGACGGCCGCGAATCCGGTCACTTGTCGACCCGTTTTGTCGACCCGTCCAGTCGACGCGATCGTCAAGCCGCCGAAATCATATTCCAGTTTATGTAACGTTCTTACGTCGTCGATACGTGTGTTAGCACATGCCAGGTGGATCCGACCAGACGCTGCGACCGTTCGCGTGGCGCGCCGAACAGCTGTACCCCGACACGGAGATCGTCTCGCGGACGCACGACGGGGTCTTCAGGTACGACTACGACGAGTACGGCGACCGGACGGCCCAGCTCGCCAACGCGCTCGAGGAGGCCGGCTACGGCGACGGCGAGCGACTCGGCACGTTCTGCTGGAACCACCACCGGCACTACGAGACGTACTTCGGCGTGCCGGGTATCGGCGCCCAACTGCACACGATCAACCCGCTGCTGCCCGACGAGCACGTCCAGTACATCGTCGAGAACGCTCGCGACGAGACGATATTCGTCGACCGCTCGCTGCTCCCGAAACTGGAGGGCGCGGCCGCGGACGACCCGTCGGCGTTCGAATCGGTCGAGCGCTACGTCGTGATGGGCGAGTCGGTCCCAGACACGGACCTCGACGCAGTGGCCTACGAGTCGTTCGTCGGGGACCAGCCGACGAGCTACGACTGGCCCGACAACGACCAGGACCGGCCCGCCGGGCTCTGTTACACCTCCGGGACGACCGGCCGGCCGAAAGGGGTCGAGTACACCCAGGGGATGCTCTGGAGTCACACCATGGCGCTCCAGCAGCCCCAGGGCATCCCGGTGGACGACGACGACGTGGTGATGCCCGTCGTCCCGATGTTCCACGTCAACGCGTGGGGGCTGCCGTTCTCGACGACGGCCGGCGGCGCGAAACACGTCTACCCCGGCCCCAAGCCCGGACCCGGAGACCTCGCGAACCTGATCGAGGAGGAGGGCGTGACCGTCACCGCGGGGGTTCCGACGGTCTGGCTCGGGCTGATGGAGCACGTGAGAGAGAACGACGTGGACCTGTCGGCGCTCGACCGACTGGTCGTGGGCGGCAGTGCGGCGCCCGAGGCGATGATCCGCTTTTTCGACGATCACGACGTCGAACTGCTCCACGCGTGGGGCATGACGGAGACGTCGCCGGTCGGCTCGGCCGCCCACCTCAAGGGTAGCCTCGCCGACGCCGACTACGAGACGCAACTCGAAAAGCGGTCGAAACAGGGGCTCATCACGCCGGGGCTGGAGTTCAGAGTTGTCGACGACGACGGCGAGGAGGTCCCGTGGAACGGCGAGGACTTCGGCGAACTGTGGGTCAAGGGGCCGTGGGTCACCACCGAGTACTTCGAGCGCCCGGAGGCCAACGACCTGGAGTTCGAGGACGGCTACCTGAAGACCGGCGACGTGGTCTCGGTCGACGAGGACGGCTACATCAAGATCGTCGACCGCGCGAAAGACGTCATCAAGAGCGGCGGGGAGTGGATCTCCTCGCAGGAACTGGAGAACGAACTGATGGCCCACGACGACGTGGCCGAGGCGGCCGTCATCGGCGTCCCGCACGAGCGCTGGCAGGAACGGCCGCTCGCGCTCGTGGTCCCGAACGAGGGGGTCGACCGCGACGCGCTCGAAGCGAGCCTGCGCGACCACGTCCTCGAATCGTACCCCGAGTGGTGGGTGCCGGACAACGTCGTCTTCATCGACGAGGTCCCCAAGACCGCGACTGGAAAGTTCAACAAACAGGCGCTGCGCGAGGAGTACGGCGACGAGTCGCTCGTCGAAGGGCGCGTGCCCGACGACGCCGCACCGGGGGCCTGACTGGCTCTCGCCGCTTCGACCGTCGGATCGGTTACCGGACAGGGCGTCCGTCCCGGCGGTCGAGAAGTGAACGATCAACTAGTGACCCGTTTGTTGGCGTGTCAGCGTTTATTTGGGCCTCCCGCTCCTTACGGGGGACATGGAACTACTGGACGAGCGACCCGTCCCCGAGGAGGCCCGCGAGGTCAAACAGCAGGCCCGCGAGTTCGCGGCCGAACACATCGCACCGAACGCCGAGGAGTACTTCGAGACGGGCGAGTATCCCTACGAGGTCCTCGACGCGGGGATGGACGCCGGGCTGGTCGCCCAGGACATCGGCGAGGAGTACGGCGGGAAGGGCTTCTCCCTCCATCAGGTGCTCGCCATCGCCGAGGAGTTCTACCGGGCGGACGCCGGCATCGCGCTCACGCTGCAACTGGCGAGTTTCGGCGCCGAGATTCTCGAAGAGCACGGCGACGACGAACTGCAAGAGGAGTACCTCCGGCCAGTCGCGACGAACGAGCAGATCACCGGCCTCGCGGTCTCCGAGCCCGACACCGGGAGCGACCTGGCCGGGATGACCACGACCGCGGAGCAAGACGGCGACGAGTACGTCCTGAACGGCGAGAAGTACTGGATCGGCAACGGCGTCGAGGCCGACTGGGTGACTGTCTACGCGAAGACCGGCGACGACGAGAACAACCGGTACGGCAACTACTCGCTGTTCGTCGTCCCCACGGACATCGACGGCTACGAGGCCGAGCACATCCCCGAGAAGATGGCCTTCCGCGCGTCGAAGCAGGCCCACATCACCTTCGACGACTGCCGGGTCCCCGAAGACCACCTGATCGGCGTGGAGGGCGCCGGGTTCTACATGCTCGCCGAGTTCTTCAACCACGGCCGCGTCGTCGTCGGCGGTCACGGCATCGGCATGGCGGCCGCGGCCATCGAGGAGGCCTGGGACTTCGTCCACGACCGGGAGGCGTTCGGCCGCTCGGTCGACGAGTTCCAGGCGGTCCAGCACAAGCTCGCGGACATGCGGACGGAGTTCGAGGCCGCCCGCGCGCTGAACTGGCGCGCCGCCGACCACGTCACCAGCAACGACGACGCCGGCTTCTGGGCGGCGATGGCGAAGCTCAAGTCGACGGAGACGGCCAACGACTGCGCCCAGAAGGCCATGCAACTGCACGGCGGCCGCTCGGTCCTCCACGACCGCCGGATCGCCCGCGTCTACCGCGACGTGCGCGTCCCGGTGATCTACGAGGGCGCGAACGACATCCAGCGCAACCTCATCTACAACCAGGCGCCGAAGTAACGACTGCTTTCGGCGGCCGTCCGAACCGCCGCACCTGCATTTTCCTGACACTACCGCTCCTCTAGCGACCCGGCCGTCGATCGCGACGCCGATTCGACCGGGAACTGCCGGCTGTTCGATCGGACGATATTCCGTCGCAGAGGGATTGAGGCCGCCACGTAGAGCGATCGATCGTTTCAGTGACGGTTGTAGGAAACGGTTTCCTGAAATAGAGAACGGATACCGAGATATACGACAGCGATCGTATGTGCGTGCAGTTGTCACCCTCGCCCGAGTTCAGGCGCGAGAGACTCCGTACCCATCCTTCACGATTATTAGCCGGTGACAGAGTGAAAACGCTTTAGTCGGGTCCAGTCCTCGTTTCGTTCACGGCACCCGAATCGGGGCCGATCGATGTATCCATGACAGATCAGGAACTAATATGGCGGATTGCGGGTGGTTCCGGCGACGGTATCGACAGCAACAGTCGGTACTTCGCCAAGGCCCTCATGCGCTCGGGTCTCGACGTATTCACACACCGACACTACCCGTCCCGGATTCGGGGCGGTCACACCTACGTGGAAGTACGGGCCACCCCCGACGAGGCGCGCTCGCGCGGGGACGGCTACAACTTCCTGCTCGCGCTCGGTGACAGTTTCGCTCGGAACCCCCAGGAAGACGCCTACTACGGCAACGAGGAACTGAAACCCCTCACGGAGAACTTGGACGACCTCCGCGAGGGAGGCATCATCGTCTACGACTCGGGGCTCATCGACGAGGAGCAGGTCGCGGAGATCAACCTCGAGGAACGCGCCGAGGAGAACGACTGGCACGTCTACCCGGTCGACCTGCGCGGCATCGCGAAGGAACACGGCCGCGAGATCATGCGCAACAACGCCGGGATCGGCGTCACGGCCGCGCTCCTCGACATGGACACGACCGAGTACGAGGGGATCATGGAGGAGATGTGGAACGACGACATCCTGGAAGCCAACCTCGCCGTCATCCAGGACGGCTACGAGCGGGCCCAGGAGTTCGACCAGGACCACGACATCTCCATCCCCGACCACGACGAGCCCGAGGAGCCCCAGGCGCTCGTCTCCGGCAGCGACGCCATCGCCTACGGCGCGCTCGACGCGGGCTGTCGGTTCATCGCCGGCTACCCCATGACCCCGTGGACCGACGTGTTCACGATCATGTCCCAGAACCTGCCGAAGTTCGGCGGGATCTCCGAGCAGGTCGAGGACGAGATCGCCGCGGCGTGTCTCGCGCTCGGTGCCAGCCACACCGGCGTCAAGGCCATGTCCGGTTCCTCCGGCGGCGGGTTCGCCCTGATGAGCGAACCGCTCGGACTCGCGGAGATGTCCGAGACGCCGGTCGTCCTCATCGAGGCCATGCGCGCAGGGCCCTCGACGGGGATGCCGACCAAGCCCGAGCAGGGCGACCTCGAACACGTCCTCTACACGAGCCAGGGCGACTCCACGCGCGTCGTGCTCGCACCCGGTGACCAGAAGGAGTGTTACGAGCAGATCCGGACGGCCTTCGAGATCGCCTACGACTACCAGATCCCGACGATCCTGGTGTACGACCAGAAGCTCCAGGGCGAACTGCGCAACGTCGACGCGAGCTTCTTCGACCGCGAGCCCGACCCGGACCCGGGATCGGTCATCACCGAGGAGGAGATCGCCGAGGCCGCCGAGCACCACGCGGGCAAGTTCAAGCGCTTCCAGTACGACGCCGAGGGCGGCAAGGAGGGCGTCAGCCCCCGCTCGGTGCCCGGCCAGAAGGGCGGTCGCTTCCTCTCGACCGGGAACGAGCACAACGAGGCCGGCCACATCAGCGAGGACCCCGACAACCGCGTCCTCCAGATGAACCGTCGACTCGGCAAGCTCGACTCCATCCGCGAGGAGCTCGACGAGAAGGGCAACCAGACCCACCACGGTCCCGAGGACGCGGAGTACGGGATCATGTGCTGGGGCAGCCACCAGGGCACCGTCTTCGAGGCGGTCGACCGCCTCAACGACGCCGGCCACTCCGTCAAGGCCATCGGCGTCAGCGACCTGATGCCCTACCCCGAGGAGGAGGTCTCGGCGTTCCTCGAATCCGTCGAGGAGTGCCTCGTCGTCGAGATGAACGCGACCGCGCAGTTCCGCGGGCTCACCCAGAAGGAACTCGGTCGCTTCGGGCCGAAGCTCTCCAGCCTGCTGAAGTACAACGGCAACCCGTTCGAACCGGCGGAGATCGTCGAGGGCTTCGAGTCCAGCATCGAGGGCGAGGAACTCGCCGTGAGCAATATGAAGTACGTACCAGCGGCAGGTGACTAACAATGAGTGCATTCAGCGCCATCGGCGAACAGCGAGAGGCTGAGGAGGACGAGTTCACACCCGGGATCGAGCCCCAGCCGACGTGGTGTCCGGGCTGTGGCGACTTCGCGGTGAACAACGCCCTGAAGAAGGCCATGACCCGCCTCGGGAAGAACCCCGACGAGGTGCTGGTCTGTACGGGCATCGGCTGTTCGGGCAAGCTGAACAGCTACTTCGAGAGCTACGGGTTCCACACCATCCACGGGCGCGAGCTCCCGGTCGCACGCGCGGCCAAGCTCGCCAACCCGGGCGTCGAGGTCATCGCCGCCGGCGGCGACGGCGACAACTACGGCATCGGCGGGAACCACTTCATGCACTCGGCTCGTGAGAACCACGACCTGGTGTCCATCGTCTTCAACAACGAGATCTTCGGCCTCACCAAGGGCCAGACCTCGCCGACGAGCCCGAAGGGCCACAAGTCCAAGACCCAGCCCAGCGGGAGCGCGAAACAGCCGGTTCGCCCGCTGTCGCTGTCGCTGGCCTCGGGGGCCTCCTACATCGCCCGCACGGCGGCGGTCAACCCGAACCAGGCGGCCGACATCATCGCCGAAGCCGTCGAGCACGACGGCTTCGCCCACGTCGACTTCCTCACGCAGTGCCCGACGTGGAACAAGGACGCCCGCCAGTACGTCCCCTACACCGACGTGCAGGAGTCCGACGAGTACGACTTCGACGTCACGAACCGGGAGGAGGCCGGCAAGATGATGTACGAGGTCGAGTCCAAGCTCTACGAGGGCGAGGTGCTGACCGGTCGCTTCTACAAGGCGCCCGACCGCCCGTCCTACGGCGAGGAGAAGCGCGCGACGGGCGAGATGCCCGAGGAGCCGCTGGCCGAGCGCTACTTCGACGAGGACGCCGAGTGGGAGCGCTGCGCCGAGCAGCTCATCGAGAAACACACGTAAACCCTACCGACCGGCGATAGACGGCGCTGTCCGTCTCGCGCCGATCCGCCGTCCGCGGCGGGCGACGCTGCCGACCCGGATCGACCCGCCGGAACGGCGTTTGTGGTTTCGGAAGATATTTTTCGTCGCGAGGTAAATTAAGGTGTATGAGCGCCGAATCGACGGAGGAACGAATCCTCTCCGTCCTGGAGGAGGACGCCCAGGCCTCCTACGCCGAGATAGCGGACCGGGTCGAGGTATCGAAGCCGACGGTCCGCAAGTACATCCAGCGCCTCGAAGACGAGGAGGTCATCGTCGGCTACTCCGCCGACGTCGACCCGAAGAAACTCCCGGGGCAGTCGATCGCCCTCGTCGGGATGGACGTCGAGAGCGAACGCTACGTCGAAGCGATCCGCGAACTCAAGGGTATCGAGGAGATCGAGTCTCTCTACACCTCTAGCGGCGACCACATGTTGATGGCCGAAGTCCGGGCGCCCGACGGGGACGCGGTCGGCGACGTCATCGAGTCCCGGATAAAAGACGTCGCGGGCATCAGCGCCGCTCACCCTTCCTTCCTCCAGGAACGACTGAAGTGACGGACCGGCGCGGACAGGGGCCGCGAACCGGTCGATTCGCAGGGCGAAACGAGTGTGATGGTTTTTTACCTGCCGTTCCCTGACCACAGGGTATGACGTCCCGCCTCGTTCTGGGGACCGGGTCGCTCGCGGGCGCACTCGTCGGTGAACTCAGCGGCCGGGAGGGGCGCCTCTCGGTCGTCTCCGCCGACGAGAACGCGGTCCGGACGCTCAGAGAGGAGGGAGTCGCGGCGGAGGTCGGCGACCCCACGGAAGAGGCGACACTACGTGAGCGCGATCGGCCCGACACCGTCGCCGTCGCGACGACGGACCCGGGGACCAACGTGGCTGCGGCGCGGGCCGTCCGGCAGGTGTTCCCGGGCGCGTTCGTCCTCGCCTACGTCGGCGAGCGGCCCACCGACGACGAGGTAGCGGCCATCGAGGTCGTGGCCGACGAAGTCGTCGACCCGCGGGCGGTGACAGCCGAGCGGTTGCTGGAGAAAGTCGGCGACGACGGCCTGCGGACGCGGAAGCTGATGAGCGTCCTGCGCGACGTCGACGGCCGGCTGGCGATCGTCACCCACGACAACCCGGACCCGGACGCCATCGGGAGCGCGGTCGCGCTCGCCCGGATCGCAGACGCGGCGGGCTGTCAGTCCAACATCTGCTACTTCGGGGACATCACCCACCAGGAGAACCGGGCGTTCGTGAACGTCCTGGAGTTCGACCTCGTCAACCTCGAACCGGACGCGGACCTGTCGGACTACGACGGCGTGGCGCTGGTCGACCACTCCCGGCCGGGGGTCAACGACGGGCTCCCCGACGACACGCCGGTCGACGTCGTCATCGACCACCACCCGCCGCGGTACCCGGTCGAGGCGCGGTTCGTCGACCTCCGGAGCGAGGTGGGCGCGACCAGCACGCTCCTGGTCGATTACTTCCGGACGCTCGGCATCACGCCCACGCGGGAGGTCGCGACGGGCCTGCTGTTCGGGATCCGCGTCGACACCGACGAGTACACCCGCGAGGTCAATCCGCAGGACTTCGAAGCGTCGGCCTTTCTCGCCCCGCACGCCGACGCGGGGACCCTCGACCGGATAGAGTCGCCGAGCATGAGCGCGGAGACGCTGGACACCATCGCGCGGGCGATCCGCAACCGCGAGCGCCACGGGTCGGGGCTGTTGAGCTGCGTCGGTGAGCTGACGGACCGCGACGCGCTCGCCCAGGCCGCGGACCGGCTGCTCGACCTGGAGGACGTGACGACGACGCTCGTCTACGGCATCAGCGACGGGACCATCTACGTCTCGGCGCGCGCCCGCGGCACGGACCTCGACCTGGGCGAGACGCTCCGGGACGCGTTCGGCCAGATCGGGAGCGCCGGCGGCCACGCGGACATGGCCGGAGCGCAGATCTCGCTGGGTCTGCTGGACGCCATCGACGCCGACGACGAGTCGCTCAACGAGGTCGTCCGCGCCATCGTCTCCGATCGCTTCCTCGACGCGATGGGATCGCGGTCCCACCGCGTCATGGCCGGGCTCCACGCCGATGACTACCACGGCTCCGGGCTCGCCGGAGGGCCGCGGTCCCTGGAGGACATCGCCGCCAGCGGGCTTAGAACCGATGATGGGGAGACGCCCGACGGCGACCCATTCGGGGACGACCGCGACATCGACGGAGAGTCCGACGACGAGCCCGACCGGTGACCGGTCGCCGACCTCCCGGCGGTCGTCGGCTTCAGGCGGTGTGTTTTTGGCGGCGCGCCGACTCTGACCGCTAATGGTCGAGGAGGGCGCGCTGTCAGTGAAAGACTACATGACCCGCGAGGTCGACACCGTCTCGCCCGACGACACGGTCGGCGACGTCGCCGCAAAGATTGCCGGAAGCACCGAGCACAGCGGCTTCCCGGTGTGCGACGGGCGCCACGTCGAGGGGTTCGTCAGCGCTCGCGACCTGCTCCAGGAACCCGACGCCGAGCCAATCTTCAAGGTGATGAGCGACGACCTGCTGGTCGCCCACCCCGACATGAACATCGACGACGCCGCGCGCGTCATCCTGCGCTCGGGCATCCAGAAGCTCCCCGTCGTCGACGACGCCGGCAACCTCGTGGGCATCATCAGCAACGCCGACGTGATCCGCTCGCAGATCGAACGCGCGACGCCCGGAAAGGTCGACAACCTGATGCAGACACTCGAGAACATCCACGGCGTCGCCGTCTCTCAGGAGCGCCGCGAGGTGCCGCTCGCGGACCTGACGCCGACGCAGGCGAAGGTCTACGCCGACGAACTGGAGGGGCGGCGCTACGAACTCGAACGTCGTCTGGCGGAACCGCTCGTCGTCATCGACAACGACGGCGACCTGTTGCTCGCCGACGGCCACCACCGCGTCAAGGCCGCCGCACGCCTCGACATCGAGTCGATGGACGCCTACGTCATCGTCCTCTCCCAGCCCGTCGACCTCGGGATGGCCAAGACGGCCGAGAAGGAGAACCTCAGTTCGATCGACGACATCGACGTCGTCGACTACGCCCACCACCCGCTGGTCCAGAAGACCCACCGGCTGCGGGACTGAGGACGGCGACTCCGTCACTCGCGCTCGTACTCGACGACGTTCGTCTCCCCGTCGAGCCACAGCCGGAGCACGTCGCCGTCGAGTTCGACGTCGACGCGAACGCGGACGGGGTCGTCGGACTCGAGGACGCCACGACCGAGGTGACAGAACGGCAGGTCGACGTAGGGGCGGCCCCGGATCGGCTCGTCGTGGTGCTGGTAGAACGCCATGACGGCGGTGTGTTCGACGACGCACGCGCCCGGCGGGAGGTCGAACGAGATCCCGCACTGCTGGCAGTCGAACGCGGCGAGCAGAGCGTCTTCGGGGATGTCGGCGTCTATCTGCGACGACAGCGACGTGTCCGTCGCGGGCAGTCGCCCCTCGATCGGTCCCCAGCAGTTCGGACAGACGCCCGCCTTGGCTCGCTGGACCTGCTGGCGCAGGTCGAGCATCGTTATCTCAACCAGTTCCGCCGTGGTGTGATGGTCGGCCGCGACGGGCGGGAGCGCGGTCCCGTTGAAGACGTCGTGGTCCGGGCAGCGGATCCGGAAGTACTGGTCGTCGTAGACGCCGACGAGCGAGCGGTCACAGCGGGAGTGCGGACAGTCGTACGCGACCTCCTCGCGAAACGGGTCTCCCGGACCGGTGTACCGCCCCGACTCGACCGCACCGACAAGTTGCACGCCGCGATTGCGCAGGTGATACTCGTCGCCGTCCTTGACGACCAGCGGCCCGCAGAGCTTCTCGAGGTGGTAGCTGAAGTTGCCGGCGTCTTCGACGCCCACGGCGCGGCGCAACTCGGCGAACGTCGCGCCCGCCCACTGCCAGTTCGACTGGCGCTCCGCGGCGAGTTCGCGAACGATCGCCAACCGCGTCTCGTCGGCGAGCAGCTCGAACACCGCCGTCGGATCGGCGCGACCGGTCGCCGTCCGCCCGCCCCGATCGTCGTCTGGGCCGCTGTCACCGCTACTACCGTCGCCATTGCCCACCCCACGGGATTCACCGCGTTCGACCATGCGATCCGTTGCCCAGCCGCCGGAAAAACTGTTGTGTCGTGTCAGTCCCCAAACTGAACGGCCGTGCAGGAAATCGTTATGGGTTGACACCGGCAACGATGTCCCACGATGACCACGGCACCCGAACAGGTCCCCGACGAGGTGGCGACGGTCGGCGAGCGGGCTAAACCAGCGGCGAGCGGCGACGAGGCGGCCCTCTCGGTGCGGGACCTGACAAAGACCTTCGGCGATGGCGAGGAGACGGTCCGGGCGGTCGACGATGTGAGTCTCGACGTCCGGCCCGGGACGGTGGTGGGCGTGCTCGGTCCGAACGGCGCCGGCAAGACGACGCTCATCAAGTCGGTCCTCGGACTGGTGATCGCCGACGAGGGGGACGTGCGCGTCGCGGGCGTCGACGTGTACGACGACCCGCGGGCGGCCTACGCCCGCGTCGGTGCGATGCTGGAGGGGGCTCGCAACGTCTACTGGAAACTCACCGTCCGCGAGAACCTGGAGTTCTTCGCGGCGGTCGGCGGCGAGTCCCCCGGCGCGCTCCGCGAGCGCCACGACGCCCTCCTCGAACAGCTCTCGCTCGCCGAGAAGGCCGACGAGCCGGTCAACGACCTCTCGCGGGGCCAGAAGCAGAAGGTGTCGCTGGCCTGCGCGCTCGCCCGCGACGTGGAGGTCGCGTTCCTCGACGAACCGACGCTCGGCCTCGACGTCGAGTCCTCGGTCGAACTCCGGCGGGAGATCCGTCGGCTGGCCGATCAGGAGGACATGACCATCGTCCTCTCCAGCCACGACATGGACGTGGTCCAGGACGTCTGCGACCGCGTCGTCATCATGAACGGCGGCGAAGTCATCGCGGACGACGCCGTCGCCGACCTGATCGACGTGTTCCGCACCTCCGCGTACCGCCTGGTCGTCGGTACCGACGCCGACGGGAGCGAGACCGCGGTCGACGACGAGACGCGCGAGCGACTCCGCGACGCGTACGACGTCGATACCTTCGAGTCCCGCGGCGAGCGGACGGCGTTCGACGTGGCGCTGGGCGACCCGGAGCGGTTCTACGACCTCATGGACGACCTGCGGGACGCGGATCTCACGGTCCACGAGGTCGAGTCGATCGATCCCGACCTCGAAGACGTCTTCCTCGAACTGACCAACGGCGACGGGGCTACCCCCGCAGATCGGGCGAACGGAGGTGACCGGCAGTGAGCGCCGAGGCGGCACCCTCGGAGCGCGGCGCGACAGGCGGTCGAGAGTGGGAGCGCGCCACCGGGGGCTACGGGACGCTGCTGTGGGCGCTCGCCAAGAAGCGGGCGCTGCTGATGTACCGCTACCCGCTGAACACGCTGTCGAGCCTCGCGGTGACGTTCCTGATTTTCGGCATGGTCTTCTTCGGGGGCCGGGCGCTCTCCAGTCGGGCGCTCACCGACAGCCTCGGCGGCATCATCGTCGGCTACTTCCTCTGGAGCATGGCGCTGACCGCCTTCTCGGGCCTGGCGTGGAGCGTCACCCGCGAGTCCCAGTGGGGCACCCTCGAACAGCTGTACATGTCCCCCTTCGGCTACGGCCGGGTGATGCTCGGGCACATCGCGGTCCGCGTCGTCGAGAGCTTCGGGTGGGGCGCCGCCACCCTCGCGTTCATGCTCGCGCTGACGGGCGAGTCGCTCCACTTCCCCGTCGAGACCATCGTGATCGTCACCGTCCTGGCCATCGCGCCCGCGATCGGGATGGGATTTTTCTTCGGCGGACTGGCGCTTTTGTACAAGCGCGTCGAGAACGTCTTCAACGTCCTGCAGTTCGTCTTCCTCGGGCTGATCGCCTCGCCCTCATTGGACGTGTTCTGGGTCCGCCTGCTCCCCATCTCCCAGGGGAGCTACCTGCTCGCGGTGTCCATGCAGCGGGGCCGACACCTCTGGGAGTTGCCGCCGAGCGAGGTCGCCCTGCTCGTCGGCACCGCGGTCGTCTACTTCGGACTCGGGTACGGGGCGTTCCAGTGGATGGGGACGCGCGCTCGCCAGCAGGGGCTGATGGGCCACTACTGACGGTCGCTGCCGCGGGTAGCCCGTTCGGTGACCGCACGGCCGGTAATCACAGGCTACGAGGGGTTGCCTCCCGCGGAGACGCGGACGCATCTGCTTCGAATCCGGTCGGACGTCCGGCGTCCGGTGAACACCCATCCGTGAGTAACCGGCACGGAATCGCACGCGCCGGTCGATAGACCCGCAGGAACTCCTTTGAGCGTATCTCTGTCTTACCCGGATATGATACAGACTACCGCCCGGACCCGGACCGATTTGCACGGGCGTTCCACGGCCAGCGAGCCAGCGACCGTACCGACGCTGTCCGCCCCGAACGATTCCTCGCCGCGTCCGTTCGATCGTGGGGGGCGACGCCGCTACAGGGGCGCTACCGACGACGAGCGCGCCAAGGGGGGCCAGTGAGGATGTCGACCCAGAGCGTCCAGTCGGAGCCCGAACCAGTCGATCACCTCCGGCGGATCCGGCAGGTGACGCTGCCCGAGCGCGTGGAGCGGTTGGCCGACGCGTACGACGACCACTTCGAGGAGCGCGACCGGTTTCTCTGGCGGTGGATCTACTCGCTGTTCCCCTCCTTCACGCTCTCGTCGGTCGCCGAGGAGCACGCCGCGCACGTCCGCGAGCAGAAGACGATCCTCACGATGTACGTCACGGTGCTCGACGACCTGATCGAACACCGCGGCGACCGCCGGACCTTCCGGGAGGCGTGTCGTCTGTCCTGTGACGTCGTCGACGCCGACCCCGAGCGGGCCGCCGTCGACGCCGAGACGTTCGCGTTCGTCGAGCGCCTCTGGACGGAGTTCGCCGACGGACTCGCCGACGCGCCCCGCCGCGAAGAGTTCGCGGACATCTTCGCCTACGACTTCAGCCAGACAGCCGACGCGATGGAGTACAGCGCGCTGCTCAGCGACAACCCCGCCATGGCGAACCTGACCGGCGCGACCCAGTACGACTCGCACAACATGGTAATGTTCCCCTACGCGGACGTCGACCTGATGTACTCCCCGGCGTTCGATCCGGCGGACCTGGGTGCGCTCCGGAACACCCTCTGGGACCTCCAGGAGTTGGCCCGCATCGGCAACTGGCTCACGACCTGGGAACGCGAGGTCGGCGAGGGCGACTACTCCGCGGGTATCGTCGTCGCCGCCATCGAGGAGGGCGTCGTCTCCCCCACCGAGGTCGCGGCGACCGACGACGCCGACGCGGTCGTCGAAGCGATCCGCGCGAGCGGCATGGAAGGCCGCTTCCGTCGGCGCTGGCAGCGCATCTACGAGGACGTCCGCGCGCGCCACGCGACGGCCGACAGCGTCGACCTGGCGGCCCTCGTCGACGGCATGGAGACCGTCTTCGAGTACCACCTCGCCACCGAGGGGCTGAAGTAGCGACGCTCCGCGGCCCTCCGTTCTCCGGGAGATCCCGTCTGTTCAGTAGAGGGCCGTATGCAGCACGAACAGTCGCCCGAAATCTACGACGGATTTGAAGTCAACGCATATATCCGACGGTCGTGTATTCCGACTCACGATGCGATTCTGTGACGAGTGCGGTTCGATGATGCACACGGAGGGCGACGAGTGGGTGTGTCGCTCCTGTGAGAACGGGGCGCCGCGGGACTCGCGAGCGGAAGCGGCGATGACGACCCAGGACGGACAGCGGGACGACGGGGCACCCGCCGTGGCCGACGCGACCCAGGACTCCGGCGAGACGATGCAGGAGCCCTGTCCGGCGGACGACTGCGACAGCGACCAGGCCTACTACGAGATGATGCCGAAGCCGGGCGGCTCCTACGAGGTTCGGCTGTTCACCTGCGTCGAGTGCGGCCACAAGTGGCGCGAGTCCTGACGGCGTCTCTCGCGAACGCCGCCGCTTACTGAGACACAGACAGCCACGTCAGACTCTCGACTCCCGGGATACTCGGTCTCGTGTGGTGCCACAGATCGAACCGACCAGGCCGATCGCCCTCGCCCGAACCCTTATGCGCGCTCCGGCAATATTTGCGTGCATGTTCGACGACGAGGACCTCGCCGCGATACGCGAGTCCCGCGAGGAGTGGGATTCCGAAACGCTCGGCCCCGTCCTCGACGGGTACGGCGAGCGTAACGACCGCTTCGCGACGGTCTCGAACCACGAGGTCGACCGGCTCTACACCCCGGAGGACGTGGCCGACGTCGACTACGAGGAGGACCTGGGATTTCCCGGCGAGCCGCCGTACACTCGGGGGGTGTACCCGACGATGTACCGCGGGCGCACGTGGACGATGCGGCAGTTCGCGGGCTTCGGGACGCCGCGGGAGACCAACGAGCGGTTCCACTACCTCATCGACGAGGGCCAGACCGGCCTCTCGACGGCCTTTGACATGCCGTCGCTGATGGGGCTTGACTCCGACGACCCGATGAGCGACGGCGAGGTGGGCCGCGAGGGCGTGGCGGTCGACACCCTGCGAGACATGGAGATCATCTTCGACGGCATCGACGTGAGCGAGGTCTCCACCTCGTTCACCATCAACCCGAGTGCGCCGGTGATATACGCGATGTACGTCGCCATCGCCGACCAGCAGGGCGTCCCCCGCGAGGAGATACGGGGCACCCTCCAGAACGACATGCTGAAGGAGTTCATCGCGCAGAAGGAGTGGGTCGTCCCGCCCCGGCCGTCGCTGGACCTCGTCGTCGACACCGTCGAGTTCGCCGTCGACCAGACGCCCAAGTTCAAGCCCATCTCCATCTCGGGGTACCACATCCGCGAGGCCGGCTCGACCGCCGTCCAGGAACTCGCGTTCACCCTCGCCGACGGGCTGGCCTACGTCGAGGCCTGCGAGGAGCGCGGCCTCGACGTCGACGAGTTCGGGCCGCAGCTCTCCTTTTTCTTCAACTCCCACAACTCCATCTTCGAGGAGGTCGCGAAGTTCCGGGCCGGGCGGCGCGTCTGGGCGCGGCTCATGGACGAGTGGTACGACGCCGGCGACGAGGCCCGGGCGATGAAGTTCCACACCCAGACCGCCGGCCAGTCGCTGACCGCCCAGCAGCCGCTGAACAACGTCGTCCGGGTGACCATCCAGGCCCTCGCGGGCGTGCTCGGTGGCACCCAGAGCCTCCACACCAACAGCTTCGACGAGGCGCTCGCGCTCCCGAGCGAGGAAGCGGTACGGGTCGCGCTGCGGACCCAGCAGATCATCGCCGAGGAGTCGGGCGCAGCGGACATCGTCGACCCGCTGGGCGGCAGTTTCGCCGTCGAGGCGCTCACCGACGAGGTCGAGGCCGAGGCGATGGCGTACATCGAGACCATCCGGGAGATGGGCGACGGCTCGATGACCGAGGGCGTCCTGACTGGCATCGACGAGGGCTACTTCCACCGGGAGATCCAGGACGCGGCCTACGAGTACCAGCAGCGCGTCGAGGACGGCGACGAGGTGGTCGTCGGCGTCAACGCCTACACCGTCGAGGAAGACACCGAACCGGACCTCCTCAGGGTCGACGAGGAAGTCCAGGAGACCCAGCTGTCGCGGCTGGACGAGGTGAAAGCCGAGCGCGACGACGAGGCCGTCGAAGCGGCGCTCGCCGCGCTGGAGGAGGCCATCGACGCCGACGAGAACGTGATGCCCTACGTCGTCGACGCGGTCAAGGCCTACGCGACGATGGGCGAGATCATGGCCCTGTTCGAGGCGCGCTACGGCACCTACCGGGAGCAGATCGGGACGGCCGACTGACCCGGGCCGTTACAGGACGTCCTTGTTTTTGAAGACGAGATAGCCGAGGACCGGGACGACGACGAGCCAGACGAGCAGCGAGCCGATCGCGTACCACTCGGAGACGGCGAAGAAGCCGGCCTCCGGACCCTGCGCGTTCGTCAGCAGCAGTGGGAGGAAGCTGTCGTCGTTGAAGATGACGTTCACTAGCTTGACGTACGCGTTCATGGGGTTGAAGCGGCCGAGGTAGAAGTACCACTCGGGGTACGGCCGGGCGCCGAGTTCGCCGTCCGGCCGCGTCAGCCACAGGCCGCCCCACTGCATGACGGGCCAGACCCCCCGGAAGAGGACGTAGGCGCTGATGATACCGGTGGTCGCCTGCGTCTCGGAGTCCAGTACCGCCGACGCCGCGAGACCGATACCGACGAAGACGATGCCGAACGCGAGCGTCGCGACGACGAACGCGAGGAAGCTCACGACGTCGGGCTGGCGCAGGACGCCGAAGCCGACCCCCGCGACCACGACGAGCCCGAGCGCCATCGAGGCGGCGAACAGCACCGACCGACTGAGGTACTTGCCGACGTAGGCCTCCAGGCGCGAGTTGGGAAACCCGAGCAGGAAGCGGACCGACCCCGTCTCGCGCTCCTGGATTATCGCGCCGTAGCTCCCGAGCATCGCGATGAAGGGGAGGATGACCGAGAGGATGCCCCCGATCAGGAGCATGATCGAGTCGAACGTCGGCGCCTCGCTCCCGGGGTTCGAGTAGTGGGCGAGCGCGACCAGGATCGCGATCCCCGCGGTGAACACGAACGTCGTCGCGGCGACGCCCTGCCCGAGGCGCGACCGCCGCACGCCCAGCAGGTCGTCGTCCATTACCGTCTTCCAGGTCACGCCTCGCCCTCCGGGGCCGCCTCGGCGTGACCGTCGCGCTCGCGGCCGCTCCGCGTCCCGAGCGTCGCCACCTCGAAGATCTCCTCCAGTGACGGGTCCTCCGTCGTGAAGTCGGCGAAGCCGACGCCCGCTCGCTCGATCGCGTTGAGGGCCCGGAGCTTGGCGTCGCCCCCGCGTGCGCGGACGAGAACCTGGTTGTCGGTCGCCTCGACTCCCTCGACGCCGTCGATCCCCCGTAGATCGGCCAGCAGCGAGGAGGGGGCGGCGCGCTCGACGGTGACGGTGACCGTCGCGGCGTCGAGTTGCGCCCGGAGGTCCGTGACGCTCCCCTCGGTGACCATCTCACCGTTCTTGAGGATGCCGACCCGGTCGCAGACGGCCTCGACCTGGTCGATGAGGTGCGAGGAGAAGAAGACGGTCGCGCCGCGCCGGTTCTCCTCGCGGATCACCTCGCGCAGTTCGCGGGTGCCGTTGGGGTCCAGGCCCGTCGAGGGCTCGTCGAGCACGAGCAGGTCGGGGTTGCCGACCAGCGCCATGCCGATGGCCATGCGCTGGCGCATCCCCTTCGAGAAGCCGCCCGCCTTGCGGTCGGCGGCCTCCGGGATGCCGACCCGTTCGAGGATCGCCATCGGGTCGTCGTCGGCGTCCTTCGCGCGGATCGCCCGTTCGACGTGCTCGCGGGCGGTGATCCGCTCGTAGACGCCGTAGCCTTCGAGCAGCGCGCCCGTCCGCTGGCGGACCTGTTTGCTCTCGGTCCGGACGTCGCTGCCGAACACGCGGGCCGACCCGGCGGTCGGCTGGGTGAACCCGAGCAGGATGTTTATCGTGGTCGACTTCCCCGCGCCGTTCGGACCGAGGAAGCCGAATATCTCGCCTTCGGGCACCGAGAACGACATGTCGTCGAGCGCCGTCACGTCGCGAAACCGTTTCGTGAGGTTCGAAATTTCGATCGCTGGCATGGTCTGGAGGGCTTGACGGGCGCTCGGCCGCGCCTGATCGGAGGCTCCGGCGGGGCCGTGATAAACGTGTCGGCCGTTTTTCACGGACGGGTCGACGCGGCGCCGGCCTGACGCCGGCGGTTTCGGCGGCACCTGGAGCGGGCCGAGGAGCGGCGATCCGCACGCCGTCTGGGTATCACTTTTTATAATTATCCACAACTATTATGATGGTATCTATCTCCTGTGACTGTATGTCACGGGATGACAACACGGTGTCGCGGCGTCAACTACTAAAACACTCGGGCGCAGCGGGCGCCGTCGGCCTGGTAGGACTCGCGGGGTGTACGGAAGAGAGCGGCGACGGTGGCGGCGGCGGAGGTGGCGGCGGTGACGGCGGTGACGGTGGCGGTGACGGCGGCGGCGGTGGCGGTGGGACCGACTACCCCTCGCTCGGGAACTACCCCATCGAGGGGGACACGGCGATGTTCGGGTTCAACGTCCCGAAGTCCGGCCCCTACTCCTCGGAGGGCGAAGACGAACTGCGAGCGTACAAGCTCGCCGTCAAACACCTCAACAACGGGGGCGGGTGGGTCGACAACTGGGACGACCTCTCGGGCGACGGCGTCCTCGGCTACGAGGTAGACTTCGTGGAGGGCGACACGGCGACGGACGCCTCGACGGCCGAGCAGTCGGCGTCGCGGATGATCCAGCGCGACGACGTCATCATGTTCGCCGGTGGCTCTTCGAGCGCGGTCGCCATCGCCCAGCAGGGCGTCGCCCAGCGCGAGAAGGTGATGTTCACCTGCTGTCTGACCCACTCCAACGACACCACGGGGAAAGACTGCGCCCGGTACAGCTTCCGGGAGATGTTCAACGCGTACATGACCGGCCAGGCGCTGGTCCCAGTCGTCACCGAGGAGTACGGCGACGACCTGTCGTTCTACCAGCTGTACGCGGACTACTCCTGGGGGAAGACCGTCGAGGAGTCGATGCGGAAGTTCTTCGGCGAAGCCGGCTGGTCCGAGGTCGACAGCGTGGCGACCCCACTCGACACGAGCGACTTCTCGTCGTACCTCTCGGAGGCCCAGAGCTCGGGGGCCGACGCCCTGTTCCTCAACCACTACGGCCTCGACGGCGCGAACTCGCTCAGTCAGGCCGTCGAGGCGGGTATCGACGAGGACATGCAGATAATCATGCCCCTCTACAACCGACCGATGGCCGAGAGCGCGAGCAGCGCCATCGAGGGCATCTACGGGACCATCGCCTGGGACTCACAGATGGACAACGGCCCCTCGAACACGTTCACCAAGGTCTTCGGCGAGGAGTACGACGGGCGGGTCCCGTCCGGCCCGGCGCAGCTCGCCTACGCCGGGACGCTCCAGTACGCCGCGGCCGTCGAGCGCGCCGGGACGTTCTACCCGCCGGAGGTCATCCGCGAACTGGAGGGCTACGAGTACGACAACATCGGAATGGGTCAGGAGAAGATGCGCAAGTGCGACCACCAGGCCCAGCGGGCCATCCCGGTCGTGAAGGGCCTCCCCGAGTCCGAACAGGAGGACGGGAACTACTTCGAGATCGTCGACCTCACGTCGCGAGAGGACGTCGGCTACGCCTGCGACGAGGGGCCGGCCGCCAAGTGTGAACTCGGCGAGTACGGCGACGAGTGACCGCGGGCTCCCGACTAGGTCCCACAGTTATATACATGATTTACGGACTCTCACAACAGCATGAGTGACATTCACAACCGATCGGCGGACCGCCACGGCGGCCGGGGGGCGGCAACCGGGGTGAGCCCGGCGTGAGCATCGTCGGCGACCTGATCGTCCTGCTGGTCAACGGCCTCCAGACCGGGGCCATCTACGTCCTGCTGGCGATCGGGCTGTCGATCATCCTCGGGACGCTCAAGTTCGTCAACTTCGCCCACGGCGCGCTGTACGTCGTCGGCGCGTACGTCGGGCTGCTGGTCACCCAGCAGATCACGATATCGAACGGGAAGCTCGCCGAGTGGGGCTTCCCCACGCTCGGGCTCGAGTGGGGCTTTTTCGCCGCGCTCGTGGTCGTCCCGCTGTTCGTCTTCGTAGTCGGCCTCGCCATGGAGCGGTTCGTCGCGAGGCCGTTCTACGACCGCCCGGACACCGACCAGATCCTCGTCACGTTCGGGCTCGCCATCGTCGTCCAGGAGCTGATCCACGCGCTGATTGGCCCCCGGACGTACAGCTACGAGATCCCGAGCGAGGCGTTCGGACTCCTGCCGCTATCCGGGCCGGTCGCCGTCCCGCTCTCGGCGGTGACGATCAACGTCTGGCGGGTCTGGGTCATCGCGATCACCGCGGCGCTCGTGATCGCCGTCTACGCCGTCGTCGAGTACACCGACTTCGGTCTCGTCGTCAAGGCCGGCACGCGCGACCCGGAGATGGTGCGGCTGCTCGGCATCCGCATCACGCGCCCGTACCTCGTGATGTTCGGCATCGGCGCCGCGCTCGCCGGCCTCGCCGGCGTCGTCGGCGGGCCGCTCCAGAACGTCAACCCCGACATCGGGATGACGATCCTGGTGCCGGCGTTCCTGACGGTCGTCATCGGCGGCGTCGGGTCCATCCGCGGCGCCGTCCTCGGCGGGACGCTCATCGGGATGGTGCAGGTGGCGCTGATCTCCGCCGGGACCATCCCGATCGGCGGGTTCCAGCTGAACCTCTCTCCCTGGTCGCAGGTGGGGATTTACGTCCTCGCCGTGATCGTCCTGCTCACGCGGCCGCAGGGGCTGCTCGGCTCCGAGGAGGTGAGCACATGAGCGACGAGGTCGGCCAGGCAGAGGCCGGCGAGGTCGACCGCTCGCCCTCGCTGTACGACCGGTGGCTCGCCGTCCGCGAGAACGAACTGACCGTCGCGGTCCTCGCGTTCCTCGGGGTCTTTCTCGCCCCGTTCGTCCTCGTCTTCGTCCCCGACCAGCTCGGCGTCCCGGACATGTACGTCGGGTGGCGCAACCTCGTCATCCTCACCCTGATCTGGGGCATCTTCGCGATCGGGTACGACCTGCTGCTCGGGTTCACCGGGCTGCTGTCGTTCGGCCACGCGATGTTCTGGGGCACCGCGGCCTACACTGCGGGCATCTTCAGCGCGAACGTGACGGGGAGCCCGCTCGCGATGATCTTCGTCGGGACCACCGCCGCCGTCGTCCTCGCTTGGGTGATCGGCTGGATCTCCCTGCGCCGGGGCGGCATCTACTTCGCCATCCTGACGCTCGCGTTCGGCCAGATGATCTACTACATCGCCCAGTCGCCGCTCGGCTGGCTGACCGGGGGCGAGAACGGGTTCAACGAGGTCCAGGTCGACCCGCTGCTCGGCTTTCTCCCCCTCGGGGCCGAGGTCGCCGTCGTCCCGGACGTGCTGGTCAAGACGTGGCTATACGTCCTCGTCGGGGTCGCGACCGTCCTGGCGATCGTCGTCGGGAACCGCATCCTCAACTCGCCGTACGGCGTCGTCCTCCGGGCGATCCGGGAGAACGAACAGCGAGCCGAGTTCGTCGGCCTGAACGTCTGGCGCTACAAGCTGATGGCGTTCGTCATCTCCGGCGCCTTCGCCGGCGTCGCCGGCAGCCTGTACGTGATCCAGCGCTCGTTCGTCCCCATCGAGAACACCCTCAACTGGCAGGTCAGCGGCGAGATCGTCATCATGACGGTCCTCGGCGGCGTCGGGTCGCTGTTCGGCCCGATATTCGGCGCCGGGCTCTACATGTACGTCGCGAACGTCGTCAGCGGGATGCCCGTCGTCGGCGACTTCTGGCACCTGATCCTCGGGCTGGTGTTCATCGCCGTGATCGTCCTGATGCCCCGCGGCATCTGGGGCGCCGTCGAGGTGCTCCGCGGGCTGATCAGCGACGCGTTCGGAGGTGAGCGGCGATGAGCGCGCTGCTGGAGACCGACGACCTCGTCAAGGAGTTCGGCGGCCTCGTCGCCACCGACCACGTGAACCTGACCATCGAGGAGGGCGAACTCCTCTCGCTCATCGGTCCCAACGGCGCCGGCAAGTCGACGCTGATCAACCTGATCACCCGGATGCTGGAGGAGACCGAGGGCGACATCCGCTTCGAGGGCGAGTCGATCACCGACCTCGAACCCCACGAGGTGGTCCAGCGGGGCATCGGGAAGTCGTTCCAGACCGCCTCGATCTTCCCGGAACTCACCGTCGAGGAGAACGCCAACATCGCCTCGCTCGGCGCCGAGCACGGGTCGTTCCGGTTCAACTTCCTGAAACACCGGAACAGCTACCCGGAGGTCGAACGGCGGACGCTCGACACGCTCGAAGCCGTCGGCCTGCTCGACCAGAAGGACGCGCGGGCGGCCGACCTGCCCTACGGCGACAAGCGCCGCCTGGAGATCGGGATCGCGCTGGCGAGCGAACCGGCGCTGCTCCTGATGGACGAACCGACCGCCGGCATGTCGCCGGAGGAGACCCAGGCGACCGTCGACCTCATCGAGGACCTGCAGGAGGAGATGAACCTGACCATCCTGCTGGTCGAACACGACATGGAGATCGTCTTCAGCGTCTCCGACCGCATCGCCGTCCTCAACCGCGGTAGCATCATCGCCGAGGGAACCCCGAGTATGGTTCAGGGCGACCCGAGCGTCCAGGAAGCCTACCTGGGAGGTGTCGAGCTGTGAGCCTGCTCGAACTCGACGGCGTCGACAGCTACTACGACCAGAGCCACATCCTCCGCGACGTGTCGATGCGCGTCGAGGAGGGCGAGATATGCGCCCTGCTCGGCCGCAACGGCGCCGGCAAGACGACGACGCTGCGCAGCATCGCCGGCGCGCGCCCACCGGAGGTCAGGGCGGGCCGGATCACCTACAAGGACCGCGACATCACGGACATGGACACCGAGGACATCTCGGTGCTCGGCATCTCGCACGTGCCCGAGGAGCGCCGGGTGTTCGGGAACCTCACCGTCGAGGAGAACCTCCACCTCGCGGACGTGGTGCAAAACCGCTCGAACACCTGGGGCCGCGACCTGGAGTTCGAACACGAGGGCCAGTCGATCGAGCAGATCCTCGAGGACTTCCCCCGGCTCGCCGAGCGGCAGAACCAGCTCGCCGGGACGCTCTCGGGCGGCGAACAGCAGATGCTCGCAATCGCCCGCGCGCTCAAACAGAGCACCGACCTGCTGATGCTCGACGAGCCCTACGAGGGGCTCGCGCCGCAGATCATCCAGACGGTGGAAGACGCCGTCGCGCGGATCCGCGAGCAGGGGACGACGGTCCTGCTGGTCGAACAGAACGCCGTCGCGGCGATGAAGATCGCCGACCGGTGTTACGTCGTCGACCAGGGGAGCGTCGTCTTCGAGGGATCGGCCGAGGAACTGCGAGCCGACGACGAGACGCGCGAGCGATACCTCGGCGTCTAAATCCATCCATGTCACGAACTACGGACGAACGACGGATCGACGCACACGTCGACGCCCTCGTCGACGAGGGCGTCCTCGACCACGACGAGGCGACCGACGAGGTGTGGACCACCGACGACTTCGAGCGGGACCGCCACGTCTACTACGACACGTACCTCGACGTCGACGAGGAGGAGTTCCACCGGTCGGTCGCCGACGCGTTCGACCTCCCCTCGACGGAGGCCGCCGCCGACCGGATCGACCGCCTCGACGTCAGCCGCGAGGAGTTCGCGACGTACATGGCGCTGTACGCGCGCCTCGAGGGTTACGACACCGGCGAACTCGCGGAGATGGCCGGGATCGTCGTCGAGGTCGGCCCCGACTCGCCGGTCCCCGACGGGGTGACCGAACTCGACGACGACAGCTACGCCGACTTCCTCGCCGACCACGACCGCGCGGTCGTGACGGTGTGGAAACGCGGCTGCGACCCCTGCGAGGAGATGAAAGCCGAACTCGATGAGATCCTTGCAGCGCTCCCCGACGGCGCCGCCGTCGGCGGCCTCGACGGCGAGCAGTGTCCGGACTTCTGCCGAACCCACGAGGTCAACGCCGCGCCGGCGGTCGTCTTCTTCGACGACGGCGACCGCCTCGACGTCGTGACCGGCCGGACGAGCCCCGCCTCGCTGGCCGAACGCGTCGCCGAACTGTACGGCGACGGCTGACCCGCTGAGAGGCCGTCCCTTCGTTTTCTCGGCACACCGCCGTTCGCTGGTCAGTGTATCTTGCCTCACAGCAAATGCTGAGAGGACCATAGATCGGCCGGCAGGACCACTGACGTGGCCGAATAGCGGAGTCTCTCGGTGTTCTATCGCGGCTCCAGAAGACGGTAGGGGCGAGCTACTGGTCGGACGCGTCGCCGTTGAGCTGTTCCACGCTGTCGACCAGCGCTCGGACCGACCGCGTCTGCGAGTCGGTCGTCTCGACGATCCGGCGGGCGGCGGCCTCGGCGTCCTCGGCGTGGCTGCGGGCGTCTTCGATGGTCGTCGTGACGCCCTCGATCGCGTCGGCCTGGCTGTCGTTGGCGTCGGCGACTTCCTCGATGCCGGAGGCGGTCTCCGCGACGGCGTCGGCGATGTCGTCGAGCGCGTCGAGGGCCTCCGAGATCTCCTCCTCGGCGCGCTGGATCTGGCGGTTGGACGCCTCGACGGTGTCGACGGTGTCGGTCGCCTGGTCCTGGATCTCGGTGACCGACCGGGCGATGCGGTCGGCGTACTCGCTGGTCTCGGTGGCGAGGGTCTTGACCTCGTCGGCGACGACGGCGAAGCCCTCGCCGGACTCGCCGGCCCGCGCCGCCTCGATGTTCGCGTTCAGCGCGAGCATGTTGGTCTGCTCGGCCACGTCGGCGATGATCTCGATGACCTCGCCGACCTCGTCCATCCGGTCTTCGAGCCCGGTGACGCTGTCGACGAGTTCCTCGCTCGTGTCGGTGAGTTCGTCCGTGACGGCCTGGGCCGCCTCGCCCGCGCTGGCGCCCGCTTCGACGGCTTCGGTGGCCCGGTCGGCCGCCGCGGAGACCTGGTTCGAGGTGGCCGCGATCTCCTCCATGGTCGCGCTGACGTCCTGGATGTCCTCGGCGGCTCGCCCCAGGATCTCGTTTTGCTCGGCGACCGCGTCCTCGATCCCCGCGGCGGCGTCGGCGGACTCGTCGGTCGCCGCCGCAAGGTCCGCCGCGTTCCCGTCCACCCGCTCGATGAGCCCTTCGAGCGTGCTCGCCATCTCGTTGAGCTCGCCGACGACGTTCAACAGCGACTCGTCGACGTGACCGTCCTCGTTGTCGAACGACGCGCGGGCGTCGAGGTCGCCCGACTGGATCGCCCGCATCGTGTCTTCGAGTTCCGTGACGAGGTTCGCGGTGTGCTCGTGTCGGAGCACGTCCGTCGTCCGGTCCTGAACCATCTCGACGACGCCGAGCAACTCGCCGCTGTCGTCGTAGATCGGCGCGGCCGAGAAGGAGATGTGGACGTCCTCGCCGTGCTGGTCCTGCATCACGCTCGTGTCGCGGTAGAGGGTGAACGAGGCGTCTTCGACTCTCGGTACGTCGTACTCCTCGTCGGTCCGCTCGGGGGCGTCGATCACCTTGTCGGCCAGCGTCTTGCCGCGACGACCGTCGGGGTAGAAGGCCATGCTCGCCATCTCCATCTCCATGGCTTCGGCCTCGGAGACGCCGGTCAGCCGTTCGAGTTGGGCGTTCCACGTGAGAATCTCGCCCTGGGGGTCCAGGACGAACAGCGGGGTCCCGATGTGGTGGAGGACGTCGTGGTAATCGAGGCCGCCATCGCCGATATCTCGACCGGCCGTGCCGGGACCGCTCGCCTCGTCTGGCGACTCCTCGCGATCAGCTCGCTCGTACGCCGCGGCGCCGGCCGTGAACACGTCGTTCGCCGTCCGCAACCCCTCCCGGAGGTCGGCTCTGGCCTCCGCGAGCGCCCCGTCCGCGTCGGCGTCGAGTTCCGTCTCCAGTCGGTCGAACGCGGCGTCGACGAGCGCGTCGGAGACGATCCGCTGCGACGCGGCGAACGTCGGTGCGGTCATCCCCGCCGCGCGGTACTCGCCGACCAGGTCGGCCACGTCGTCGCCGTCGAGGTCGAACAGATCGCGGACGTGCCGGTCCCCCACCGCGGCGGCGCCGGCGTCGCCGTATACGTCTTCGAGCGCGCTGTGATCCGGATCGTACCGGTGTGCCAGCGATTCGCCGCCGGCGCGGTCGAGTATCGCACCGCCGTCCGTTTCGGCCGGCCGTCCCTCCCCGTCGCTCCCGACTCGCTCCCTGAGTCGCCGGAGTATCGATTCCGGTCCGGTCCGTGTCATGCTATGCGGGCAAACACCGAATTCCTACATAAACTCACGGCCGATATTATCGTGAAAGATAATTACCTTCTCGCGGACGGTCCGGTATCGCCGTCGTGGCGCCGGAGACACCGTCGCATGCGGCCGATCAGCGCGCGAGTGATCGGTTCATCACTGGCGCTTCGCCGATCGATACCGTCCGGGCCGGGTGCCTGTAGTCGGTGTGATGGGCGACGGGCCGGGTCTTCGGTCGGTCCGCTGCGGTCGCGGAGGGGCTGTTCCGGCGTCGAGCACCGGTTCCGTCGTCGCGGCCCGCGGATCATTTATGTCGGTTCCACCGCGATAACCTACAGATGGACGACCAGTACGGGGTCGAGACGAACCCGAGCGACCGAGCGACGGTCGACCCCCCGGAGGCGTTCGTCGAGCAGGCGAACGTCACCGAGGCGGACGCGGCCGCGTTCTCGGAGGCGTGGCCCGACTGCTGGGAGCGAGCGGCCGAGATGATAGACTGGGAGCGTCCGTACGACCGCGTGTTCGACCGGGAGGGGGAGAACGGCCGCTGGTTCCCGGGCGGCCGAGTCAACGCCGCGATCAACTGCGTGGACCGCCACCTCGACGAGCGCAAGACCCAGGCGGCGATCAAGTGGATCGGCAAGCGGGGCGAGCGCCGGACGTACACGTACCTCGACCTCTACCGCGAGGTCAACGAGTTCGCGGCGGGCCTGCGCTCGCTCGGTATCGGCGAGGGCGACGTGGTCACGCTCTACATGCCGGCGATCCCGGAACTTCCGATAGCGATGCTGGCCTGCGCCCGCATCGGCGCGCCGCACAACGTGGTGTTCGCCGGCTTCTCCGCTGCGGCGCTCGCCGAGCGGATGGAGCGGGCCGACTCGGCGTTCCTCGTGACCTGCGACGGCTACTACCGCCGGGGCAACGCCATCCACCAGAAGAACAAGGCCGACAACGCCTGCCTCTCGGTGTCCCACGAGGTGACCGACACCGTCGTCGTCGAGCGACTGGACGACGAGAGCGTCCGCCTCGGCGACGGCGACCACGCCTACGACGACCTGATCGCCGGCCACCGGGGCGCGGAAGTCGACCCCGTCTCCCGGGACGCCAACGACCCCCTGTTCCTGATCTACACGTCCGGAACGACCGGCGAACCGACCGAGGTCAGGCACACGACCGGCGGGTACCTCGCCCACGCCGCGTGGACCAGCCACGCCGTCCTCGACCTCGAACCAGCGGACACCTACTGGTGTTCTGCGGACATCGGCTGGATCACCGGCCACACGTACCTGGTGTACGGCCCGCTCTCGCTGGGAACGACGACGCTCCTCTACGAGGGGACGCCCGACCACCCCGAGAAGGACCGGGTGTGGGAACTCATCGAACGCAACGCCGTCGACGTCTTCTACACGGCGCCGACCGCCATTCGCGCGTTCATGAAGTGGGGCACCGAGCACCCGGAGTCGCACGACCTCTCCAGCCTCCGCCTCCTGGGGTCGGTCGGCGAACCGCTCAACCCCAGCGCCTGGTCGTGGTACTACGACCACGTCGGGAACGGAGAGTGCCCCGTCGTCGACACGTGGTGGCAGACCGAGACGGGCAGCATCCTGCTGTCGACGCTGCCCGGCGTCGACGCGATGAAGCCGGGGAGCGCCGGCCCGCCGTTGCCGGGTATCGAGGTGACCGTCGTCGGGCCGGACGGCGAACCGACCACAGCCGAGGAGGGGGGACGGCTCGCGGTCACGAGGCCGTGGCCGGGGATGCCCCTCGACCTGGAGACCGACGACGGCGACGAATGGCGCTACGTCACCGAGGACGTCGCCCGGATCGACGACGACGGGTACGTCACCGTGCTCGGTCGCTTGGACGACACGGTGACCGTCGGCAACCACCGGCTGGGGACCATGGAGCTAGAGAGCGCGATCGCGGACGTGGAGGGCGTCGCCGAGGCGGCCATCGTCGACGTCTGCAACGGCAGCGCCGACAACGCCATCTACGCGTTCGTCAGCACCGACGACCGCCACGAGAGCGAACAGCGACTGCGCGACCGCATCACCGGCAGCGTCGAGCGGGCCATCGGCCCGTTCGCCGTCCCCGAGCGGTTCGTCTTCACCCCGGAGCTCCCGAAGACCCGCTCTGGAAAGCTGATGCGGCGCCTCCTCAAGGACATCGCCGACGACGGCGAGTTCGGCGACACCAGCGCCCTCCGCAACCCGGAGATCGTCGGCGAGATCGAGTCCGCGCTCGAACGGGAGTGAGCCCGACGGGCTCGGCGGGCGCCCGTGCCGATCGACCGCGGTGACTGCGCCGCCCTCGTTTCGGAATTTGTCCTTGGCCGAAACGAAGGTCGTGTACGTGTCTGGAACCCCAGGACGGAGGTGCCGAGATATCAGTCCCGTGTGAGAGACAGTCACCCGTGATTCTCGCGCGCGACAGACCTGCGGCGGAAACTGCCGAAGCGGCGGAAATCGGGAGTGAGTACTCTCCGCCACTGCCGATCGAGGGGGACCGCCGAACGATTTATTTCGCAGGAGTGAAACAGACGAAACGAGACGCAGATGGAACGAACTGGGGTGGGTGCCCGGACGGACGAACTGACGGAGGAAGGGTACGATCGACTGCGCCAGGCGACGGAGACCTACCGGGAGGACCTGGTCGTCCGGCTCTGCGCCGAGGCGGGGCTTCGCCCGCCGGAGATCGCGCGTATCACGCCCGGGGACTTCCGGACGCGGACCACGCGCAACGGGACCCATCACTTCCTCGCGGTCGACGCCGGCGACGGGGAGTCGGCGCGCGAGGCGTACGTCCCCGCGGCCGTCAGGTCGGCGGTCCGGCGGTACGTCAACGAGGAGGGCGTCGGAGGTGACGAACGGGTCGTCGACGTGACCCCGCGGCGGGTCCAGATGATGATATCCGAGGTCGCCGACCGGGCGGCGGCGACCGCCGGGGACGACGCCCTCCGCGAGGTCTCCTCGCGGGACCTCTGTCGGTACTACGCGCGCCGGCTCGTCCACGAGGAAGGCGTCGACCCCCGGGTCGTCCTCGCCATCGGTCCCTGGAACGGCCTCGACAGCCTCGCACAGCAGCTCGACCCCGTGGACGTGGACGCGGTCGTCGACGCGCTCGAACGGACGGCCCTCACCGGCCCGAGCGCCGCCTGGGGGCCGCCGGAGGTCGGCCGCGCGCTCGCTGCGTCCGATCTCGGCGTGGTCGTCACCGACGCCGACGGCGCCGTCGCGTACGCCAACGACGGCGTCGCGGCGCTGACCGGATACCCGAGCCAGGACCTCGTCGGCGATCCGGTCGACGCGCTCTACGCCGGGCGCGACGCCGACGGTCACCGCGAGGCCGTGGGCGCGAGCGAGGTCGCACTCGACCGGCGCGACGGACCGCCCAGAGCGGTCGTCCGCGTCGTCGCGCCGGTCGGCGGGGGCTCCGACGCGACAGGTCGCGTCGCTGCGTTCGTCCCGATCGACGGTGGACTCGCCGCGGACGACCCCACTCCCGCGGACGCCTCCCCCGTTCGCGGACCCGGGTCTGAGCGGGTAACGGGCGTGATCGAGGCGCTCGGCGCGGCCACCGAGGTGCTGGGGACGGCCTCGAAACGGACCGAGGTCGCCTCGCGGCTCTGCGACCGCCTGGCCGGGACCGAGGGGTACTCGTTCGCGTGGGTCGGGACGACGACCGGCGACCGCGGCGTCGTCTCGACGGCGTGGGCGGGGATCGAGGAGCCGACCGCCGAGGGGCTGGCCGAGGCGACGACGGGCGACGAGTCCCTGCGCGACGCGGAGAGCGGCCGCACCGAGGCCATCCGCGTGCTCCCCGACGACGGGCGCGAGTTACGCCTCCCGACGTCTGCCGACGGACCCGACGCCGATCTGTCGGCGGCGTCGGTCGCCATCGTCCCGATAACCTACGGCGAGACGACTCACGGACTCCTCGCGCTCGGGACGACGGCCGACAGCGCGTTCGAACGCGACGAGCGGCGCCTGCTCGCGACGCTCGGCTGGCAGGTCGGGCAGGCGATGACCGACATCAAGCGCCGGAACCTCCTCCTCGCCGACAGCGTCATCGAACTCCGGTTCCGGGTGGAGAGCGACCGCGCGTTCTTCGTCGCGGCCAGCGACCGCCTCGGAGCCTCGTTCGAACTCCAGGGGATCGTCCCCGGCGAGGGGCAGTCGCTGCTGTACTTCGTGACCATGCGCGGGACCTCGCCCGAGCGGGTCGTCGACTTCGCCGCAGATGTCGACAGCATCGAGAACGCCCGGCTGATCCGCGACTACGACGAGAGCTACCTCGTCGAGTTCGTCGTCGGCGGCGAGGAACCGGCGACGACGCTCACCGAACTCGGCGGCCACGTCACCGAGTTCGCCGTCGACGAGGGCGCCCAGCGCGTCACCGCCGAGTTCACTACCGAGACCGACGTCCGCGCGGTGTTCAACGGGTTCCAGTCGTCGTTCCGGGAGTCGGCGCTCCTCTCGAAACAGGAGGTCGAGCGACCGGTCCAGACGACCGACGGCTTCCGCCAGTCGCTCGAAGACGACCTCACCGCGAAACAGCAGTCGGTCCTGCGGGCGGCGTACCTCGCGGGCTACTTCGAGTGGCCCCGCGGCAGCACCGCCGAGGAGCTCGCCGACTCCATCGGCGTCTCCTCGCCCACGCTCCACAACCACCTCCGGAAGGCCCAGCAGAAAGTGCTCACCGCGTTCTTCGACGACGAGTGAGCGCCGACGGTCGGCACTCCCCGTCCGTCGCGGCGGCGCGGGACGGCCCCGGACCGACTGAACAATCCGCAATCTCCTCGCGTCGAAACATAGTTAGACGGTTCGCTTAAGAGTCTCGTCGCTGATATTCAGAACGAACCATGTCACCGAGACACGACCGTCGCCCGTCGGGACCGACAGGGAGGGGTCGATAGCCATGTCAGAGGACGCAGGAACACCGCTGGAGTCGCGGCTGACCGAACAGGAGTACTTTCGGCCGCCGGCCGAGTTCGTCGGCCAGGCCAACGCGACCGACCCGGACATCTACGACCGCTTCGAGGAGAACTACCCCGAGGCCTTCGAGGAGTACGCCGAACTGCTCGAGTGGGACGAACACTGGGACGAGGTGCTCGACGACTCGAACCCGCCGTTCTACGAGTGGTTCAGCGGCGGGCAACTGAACGCCTCGTACAACTGCATCGACCGCCACCTCGACGAGCGCAAGAATCAGGCCGCGTTCATCTGGGAGGGTACCGACAAAGACGAGCGCGAGACGATCACCTACCAGGACCTGTACAACCGGGTCAACGAGACCGCCGCCGCGCTGCAGGACGTCGGCGTCGAGGAGGACGACGTCGTCACCTGTCACCTCCCGATGCTCCCGGCCCTGCCGATCACGATGCTGGCCTGTGCCCGCATCGGCGCGCCGCACTCGGAGGTGTTCGCCGGCTTCTCCGCGCAGGCGCTCGCCGACCGCATCGACGACGCCGAGTCGGACGTCGTCGTCACTTGCGACGGCTACTACCGCCGCGGCGAGTTCCTCAACCACAAGGAGAAGTGCGACGAGGCGCTCGAACTCGCCGACTCGGACGTCGACACCGTCCTGCTGTGGTCGCGCCACGACGAACTCCACGAGGACGTCTCGGTCGACAGCGACGACCCCTACGTCCTCGTCGACGACCTGCTGGCCGACAACGAGCGCGCCCGCGTCGACCCCGTCTCCAGGGACGCCGAGGACCCGCTGTTCCTGATGTACACCTCGGGGACGACGGGCAAGCCGAAGGGCTGCCAGCACCGCACCGGCGGCTACCTCTCGTACGTCACCGCCACCTCGAAGTACGTCCTCGACATCAAGCCCGAGGACACCTACTGGTGCGCCGCGGACATCGGGTGGATCACGGGCCACTCCTACATCGTCTACGGGCCGCTGTCGCTGGGTACCACGTCCGTGATGTACGAGGACACGCCAGACCACCCCCACAAGGGCCGCATCTGGGAGATCGCCGAACGCTACGACGTGGACATCTTCCACACCTCGCCGACGGCCGTCCGCATGTTCATGAAGTGGGGCGCCGAGTACGTCGAGGACTACGACTTCGACTTCCGCCACATGACCACGGTCGGCGAACCCATCCAGCCGGAAGCGTGGCTGTGGTACTACAAGCATATCGGCGACGAGGACGCCGTCATCGTCGACACCTGGTGGCAGACCGAGACCGGCGGCCACCTCATCACGAACCTGCCGGCGCTGAAGGACATGAAACCCGGCTCCGCCGGCTTCCCGTGCCCGGGCATCCAGCCCGCCCTGTACGACGACAGCGGCGAACCGATGGAGCCCGCCAGCGGGAAGGCGGGCAACCTCGTCATCGAGAAGCCCTGGCCCGGCATGCTCCAGACCGTCTACGGCGACGACGAGCGCTTCATCGAGGAGTACTGGCGGGACTTCTCTGACACCGACAGCTCGGCGAGCGAGGACTGGGTCTACAAGGCCGGCGACGGCGCCGTCCACGAGAGAGACGGCTACTTCCGCGTCCTCGGCCGCCTCGACGACGTGATGAACGTCGCCGGGCACCGCCTCGGGACGATGGAACTGGAGTCCGCCGTCTCCGAGGTCGAGTACGTCGCGGAGGCCGCCGTCGCCGCCCGCGACCACGACGAGAAGGGCGAAGTCCCCGACGTGTACGTCGTCGTCCGCGAGGGCATCGACGCCAGCCAGGAGGAAGTCCACGATCGCATCATCGAGGCCGTCGAGGACGAGATCGGGAAGTTCGCCCGTCCCGCCCGCGTCGTCTTCGTCGAGGACCTCCCGAAGACCCGGTCGGGCAAGATCATGCGGCGCCTCCTCGAGAACATCTCCAACGGCGACGAACTCGGCGACACCACCACCCTGCGCGACCCGAGCGTCCCCGAGGAGATCCGCGACCAGGTCCACGGCGACTGAGCCCCCCTCCCCGTTCGCGTTCGCCGCCCACTTCGCTTTCTTCCCCCGTTTACCGCCGACTGCGTTTCTCGCCCGTGTTCGTCCACGTCTACGTCTCTCGCCCGTGTCGGTAGACGATAGCGGCCCGTCCTACGCGGTCGCGTCGACGAGCGGCGACGGGGCAACGCCCTATTGCGAGGAGTCCCAACGTCGGAACCGATGCCGGACACCGACGAGGGCGTGTACTACGTGATCAGCGACCTCCACATCGGCGGGGACGAGCAACTGGAACACGTCGAGTTCCTCGACGAGTTGCTCGCCTTCCTCGAGCGGCTGGAGCGCTCCGAGGAGGACGCGGAGCTGATAATCAACGGCGATGCGTTCGGGCTGTGGGAGTTCACCCACGTCGACGGGCCGGCGAAGTTCGACGTGCTCCTCGACCGGTACCCGGACCTCTTCGAGCAACTTCGCGCGACCGGCGCGGCTATCCAGATCACCTTGCTCCCGGGCAACCACGACCACGAACTGGCGGCCTACGACGAGTACGTCGAGCGCTTCGCCGAGTACAACGTCGACGTGGTACAACGCCAGTCGATCAGCCGCCGCGTCGGCGACCGGGTGGTGTACTTCGAACACGGTCACCAGCGCGACCCGAACAACCGGATCGAAAACTGGGGGGACCCGCACGCGACGCCGCTCGGATACTACTTCAACACGCTCGTGACGAGCCGGGCGGGACAGCTCTCCGACCGCGGCCGGTACAACTGGCTCCGGGACATCCAGGCGGTGACGCCCACCGAGCGGGTGCCGAGCTGGCTCCTCTCGAAGTACTTCTACCGCGAGATGAACCCCCTGTTGCGGTACGCGCTCGTCCCGTTCCTGCTGTTGTTCAACGTCAGCGTCGTCCTCGCGGTGCTCGCCGGCCTCGACCTCGTCGGCGTCTGGTCGATGCCGGTCGACCGGACCACCGCGTTCCTCGGCCAGTTCGGCACGGCCGGTACCGCGGTCTGGTTCCTCCTCGCCCTCAACGTGGCCGTCACCGGACTGCTGGTGCTCGTCGGCATCCCGCTGTATTTCATCCGCCGGGACGTCCGGAAGACGATCCAGCGCTTCGGCGTCTTCGAGACGGCGCTCACCGTCGACGCCGAGGCGCCCTACGAGTCCGCCGCCCGCGAGGTGTTCGCTGACCGCCCGGACACAGTGGTCTTCTGCTACGGCCACACCCACCGCCCCGCGCTCCGGGAGGTCGACGGCGGCCTGCTCGTGAACACTGGTACGTGGCTCAAGCGCCTCCACCGCCGCGACGGCGTCATCGGCGTCCTCCCGCCGGTGTTCTACCCGTCGTATCAGCTCACCGCGGTCCGCATCGCCGCCGAGCCCGAGGGACTGGTGGTCGAGCACGAGGAGATCCAAAAGCCCAGCCCCGGGTCGGAGGAGCTCACCCTCACCGAACGCCTGCTCACTCTGGGGCGGGAGCCCGACCCCCGCCTCCCCGATCCGATCGTCCTCGAAACCGAGGAGGCCGCACCGGCAGTTCGCACGGCCGACGCGGACGAATGATCCGACACGGTTGCAGACACCGCGGACGGAGCCGCCCTGGGCAAACCCCATAACCGTCGGCGCCCTTCCGTGTGGTATGGGTGCAACTGACAGACCGACAGTCGAAGACGTGATGTCCACGCCGCTGGAGACGATCTCGAAAGACGCCTCGGTGATGGACGCCGCACGGCAAATGCGGGCGAAGGACATCAACGCGCTCGTCGTCTTGACCACGCCGCGCGCGATTATCAGCAGTACGGACGTGCTCGACGCCGTCGCCGAGGGAAAAGACGTCTCCGCGTTACGGGTGGACGAAGTGATGACGACCGACGTCGAGACCGCCACGCCCGACCTCTACATGGAAGAGGTCGCCGCGATGATGGACACCTACGGCATCAAACACCTCCCGGTCGTCGACGACGACTACGTCGGGATGGTGTCCTCGACCGACGTCACCGCACATCTCTCCTGACCACCTGGTTACCACTTTTTCCGCTCGGGGTCGCTTCGCGACCCACTCGCGCAAAAACGTGGGCGAAAACGCCGTCAGAGCCAAGCTCTGACGAGGTGTCGTTCACTACGTTCACGACACAGGCCGGACGTCTCGCTCACTTCGTTCTCTCGCGTCCGGGGAACCGCGCTCGCTTCGCTCTCGCGGACGGAAACCGAATCTCGAAAAACGAGGGACGGCCTACTGATAGTCGACTTCGCCGTCGCCTTCACCGATCCACGCGCCGCGGTCCGGCTCTCTGGATTCGAGCGGGTCGATGTCCTTGTACCAGGGAACGTTCTTCAGCTGTTCCTTGTCGAGGACGAACTCGTCTTTCGTGTCCGCCGTCCACTCGAAGTTCTGTGTCAGCAGGATGGCGTCGACGGGGCAGACCTCCTCGCAGAGCCGGCAGTAGATGCACTGGCCGATGTGGAGGTTGTACTGCTCGCCGTTGCGCTGGTCGTCCGTGACGATCTGGATGGTGTTGTTCGGGCAGACGTTCTCGCACTGCCGACACCAGATACAGCGCTCCTGGCTGAACTTGTGGACGCCGCGGAACCGCGGACTGACCTCCGGCGGCGTCTCGGGGTACTCGACGGTGAACGTCTCGCCGTCGAGCGCGTGTTTCATCGTCGTTGCCATGGATTTGAGGATGCCTATCATTGGGAGTCACCTCCGACCGTCGGGGCCGTCGCGGTCATGCGTTGACCACCCCGACGATGATAGCGGTCAGGACCAGGTTCGCGAACGAGAGCACGAGCATGCCCTTCCAGCCGATCTGGATGAGCTGGTCGATGCGCACGCGGGGGACCGCCGACCGCGCCCACTGCGTGAACAGGTAGACCGAGATCATCTTGATGAAGAACCAGACGACGCCCGGGAGCACGGGGCCCGAGGGGCCGCCGAGGAAGATTGTCGCGATGATCGCGCCTCCGAGGAAGATGTGGATGAACTCGCCGAGGTAGATGAGCACGAAGTACACCGACGAGTACTCGGTCTGGTACCCGGCGACGATCTCCGTCGGCGCCTCGGGGATGTCGAACGGGTTGCGGCCGACCTCCGCGAGGTTCGCGATCAGGAACAGCGCGAACGCGAACGGGTTGACGAACGCGAACCACGACGGGATCGCGATGCCGCCCAGCGAGACCAGCGTCTGCTGTTGCACGTCGACGATGGTCGAGAGGCGGAGCGACCCGGCGAACAGGACCACCGAGACGCCCGTCAGGACCAGCGGGATCTCGTAGGCGAGGTTCTGCGCGACCGCGCGCAGCCCACCGAGGAACGAGAACTTGTTGTTCGACGCGTAGCCGGCCATCAGCAGGCCAAGCGACGCGATAGACGCGACGGCGAAGACGTAGGCCAGCCCGATCTCCGGGTCGGCCAGTTGCAGGTCGTTACCGAACGGAATGACGGCGAACCCGAGCAGCGCCGAACTCGCGATGATGAGCGGCGCCAGATCCCACGCCGGGCGGTCGACGCCCTCGGGAACGATGAGCTCCTTCGAGAGCAGACGCACCGCGTCCGCGGGGATGATCAGCAGCCCGTAGGGACCGTGCCGGTTGACGGCGATGCGGTCCGTGAAGGCCGCGGTGATCTTCCGCTTGCCCCAGATGCCCAGGACCGCGGTCATCGTCAGCAGGACCGTCGCGATGACGGCCGCGGCGACGATCGCTGTGACCGCGATGACCCACGGCTCGTTGATGTCGAGCCCGAGCAGGTCGGCGATGATCTTGGGGAACGGCGTCTCCGACTGGAGCGGTAGCATCACCGGTCCACCTCCCCGAGGACGATGTCCAGGCTACCGAGCGACGCGATCATGTCGGGGATGAACTCGCCCTCGGACATGACCGGCAGCGTCTGCAGGTTCGAGAAGCACGGACTCCGGATCTTGAAGCGCGCGGGTTTGTCGGTGCCGTCCGAGCGGATGTAGATGCCGAGTTCGCCCTTGGCGGCCTCCACGGCGCGGTAGATCTCGGTGTCGGGGTCCGGGCGGAGCGTGCGGGGCACGTTCGCCTGGATGTCGCGCTCGTCTTCCGGCCAGTCTTCGAGCAGGTCGACGCACTGCTCGATGATGCGGGCGGACTGCTCGACCTCGCGCATGCGCACGAGGACGCGCGCGTAGTTGTCGCAGCCGTCCTCGGTGACGACGTCCCAGTCGAGTTCGGGATAGTAGCCGTAGGGGTCGTCGCGGCGCAGGTCGTAGTCGATGCCGGAGCCGCGTGCGACCGGCCCCGTCGCGCCGTACTGCTTGGCCTCTTCCGGCGGCAGGACGCCCGTGTCGACGCAGCGCATCTGGAATATCTCGTTGGAGGTGACCAGGTCGTGGTACTCCGTGAGCTTGTGCGGCAGGTCGTCGAGGAAGTCCCGCGTCTTCTCGAAGAACTCCTCGCGGGGCTCGGGCAGGTCCCAGGCCACGCCGCCCAACCGGAGGTAGTTGAACATCAGACGCTGGCCGGTCAGGTCCTCCAGGAGGTCCTGGACGACCTCGCGGTCGCGGAACGCGTACTGGAAGACGGCGGTGAAGTCGCCGAAGACGTCCAGCGCGAACGTCCCGAGCGCGAGCATGTGCGCGGCGATGCGGGACATCTCCGCGGCCATCGTCCGGATGACCTGCGCGTACTCGGGCACCTCGATGTCGGCCAGGTCCTCCGCGGTGCGCGCGTACGCCCACTCGTTGAGGATGCCGGCCGAGACGTAGTCCCACCGGTCGGGGTAGGGCATGATCTGGTGGCGATAGGTGCCCTGCTGGCACATCTGCTCCTCGCAGCGGTGGAGGTAGCCGATGTCGGGTTCGACGTGGGCGATCTGCTCGCCGTCGAGGACCGTCTCGACGTGGAGCACGCCGTGCGTGGCGGGGTGGTGCGGGCCGATGTTGATGTACATCGTGTCCGCGTCGTCGCTCTCCGCGCGGTGATCGCCTTCGAGCGGGTTGGCGTGCTCGCGGAGGGTGACGATCTGCGGTTCCTCGCCGCTGAAGTCCTGGGCCAGGGGGTGGCCCTGCCAGGTCTCGGGCAGGAGGATCCGCCGCAGGTCCGGGTGGCCCTCGTACTCGATGCCGACCAGGTCGTAGGCCTCACGCTCGTGCCAGTCGGCCGTGCGGTAGACCGGTTCCGCGGTCTGGCTGACCGGGTCGTCCTTCGTCGTGGGGACGACGACCGACACTTCCTGGGTGGGGTCGTCGTACTTCCGCAGGTGGTAGATAGACTCGTAGCGGTCGTCGTAGTCCTGTGCGGTCACGCACGCGCAGTGGTCGAAGCCGGCCTCGTCACGCAGGGCGAACAGCGCGTCCTGCACCTCGTCGGGCCGGACGACGAACGCCTCCGCGTTGACGTGGCTCTCGCGGTCGATGACCGTGTCGCCGAGCAGGTCCGCGAGCGCGTCGTAGTCGACGCCCTCCTCGGTGACGCCGACGTCCTGCGTGGCGAGTAGGTCGCCTTCCGTCTCCTCTAAGCTCATGGCGAGTCACTCCAGTTGTACCGCATGACGAGGTCGTCCTCGTCGATCTGGTCTGCGAGCTTCTCCACGAGTTCGTCCCGTTCGAGGTCGCCGAACTGCTCCAGTTCGTACGGTTTGACGGTGACGGGCGAGGACTCGCCGTTGGCGATGCGCTCCTGAAGCTTGGCGACGCCGTAGATGAGCGCCTCGGGTCGCGGCGGACAGCCCGGGACGTGGATGTCGCACGGGATGACCTCCTCGGCGCCCTTGACGACGTTGTAGCCCTCCTGGAACGGGCCGCCGGAGATAGTGCACGACCCCATCGAGACGACGAACTTGGGCTCGGGCATCTGGTCGTAGACGCGCTTCATCCGCGGGGCGAACTTCGAGACGATGGTCCCCGGGACGATGATCACGTCGGCCTGGCGCGGCGACGCGCGCGGCACGCCGGCACCGAAGCGGTCCAGGTCGTGCTTGATCGCGTAGGTGTGGATCATCTCGATGCTGCAGCAGGCGATCCCGAACTGCAGCATGAACATCGACGACCCCCGCACCCAGTTCATGAACTTGTCGAACTTCGTGAGGATGAACGGCGTCGAGCCGAACGCCTCCCGCAGCGTCGAGTTGAACCGGTTGTCGACGCCCTCACCCAGCCGCGCGTCCTGGGTCGATTCGATGTCTGTGCCTAGCTCGTGCGTGTCTTGATTGTCGCTACTCATGATTACTGTTCGACCCGCTGTGCTTGAGCCCGCGGGCTGCGGACCCACTTGACCGCGCCGTTACGCCACGCCCAGCCGAGGCCGATGACGAGGACGCCGATGAACACGAGCATCGGGACCAGCGCCTTCGCGAGCCCGACGTTCGCGACCGCGTCCTGGTAGATGACCGTCCACGGGAAGATCAGGACGGTCTCGATGTCGAAGACGACGAACAGCAGCGCGACCATGTAGTACTGAATGTTGAACTTGATGCGCGTGTCGCCAGTCGGGACCTCGCCGCTCTCGTAGACGGCGCGTTTTCCCTGTTCCGGCACGCTCGGTCGCAACAGCGCTGACACCACCATCATACTGAGCGGTATGGCCAGCGCCACCAGCGCGAGCGCCCCGATGGCTATCCATGGGTTACTCATGACTCTCTATCGTTCGACGGTTTGGGGTCGGGCCATATAAGGGTTGATTGTTGTCCTCGGCGCCTCTCGGCCGACGATTTCCGGCCGACGGGTAATCCGAGTCTACCGAACCAGTTCGCACCGAGCGATCACTGGCGACGGCGTCTCTCGGCGCCCGCGACCCGAACGACGGACCGACCGATACGCTCTTCGTCCAGCCGTCGCTTCAGTCGTATCCGAGTGCAGAAATGTCCTCGGAGGACCCCTTCGCGAGCGCGGAGTCGTACTACGCCGAGTACCGACCCCGGTACGGCGACCGACCGATCGACTACCTCGCCGACCGGTTCGACTTCGACGAGTCCGCGCGCGCCCTCGACCTCGGCTGCGGCGCCGGACAGATCGCCGTCCCCCTGGCCGCGACCGTCGGGACGGTGGTCGGGATGGACCCGAACGAGCGGATGATCGACGAGGCGCGCGAGCAGGCCCGCGCGGCCGGCCGCGAGAACGTCGAGTGGGTGGTCGGCTCGGACGCCGACCTGCGCGGGGAGGTCGGCGAGCGCCTCGGCCCGTTCAGGGTGACGACGATGGGGCGGTCGTTCCACTGGATGGACCGCGAACCGACCCTCGACCGGATCCGCGAACTGACCGAGCCCGGCGGCGGGGTCGCCGTCTTCGACGACACCGAGTGGCTCACGAGCGGTAGCCAGCCGTGGCAGGACGAGGTGTACGCCCTCGCCGCCGACTACCGCGACGATCTGCCCGAACGCACCGGTCCGCGCACCGAACCCTACGAGAACCCGTACGACGAACTGATCGCCGAGCGAGAGTTCGAGGACGTCGAAGTCGCCACGTTCGAGGAGACTCGCGAGTGGACCGTGGACGGCATCGTCGGCTACGTCTTCTCGCTGTCGTTTTGCTCGCCGACGACCTTCGGCGACCAGAGTGACGACTTCGAGGCGGACCTGCGCGAGCGACTCGGAGAACTGGGCGGCGGCCCCTTCAGACAGGACGACGAGGTTCGCGTGATATCGGGCCGGAAGCCGGCGTAACGTTACTCCTGGTCCCAGTACTGGTCTTTGAACCCTGGCGTCCCGAGTTCGTGCAGGTCACGCGAGACATCGCCCACGTCTTCTTGCAGTTCCCGATGGTACTCGACCAGTCGCTCGCGGATCTCGGTGTGCTGGCGTGAGAGGATCTGTGCCGCCGTCAGCGCGGCGTTGAACGACTTCCCCGCGTCGACGGCGGTGATCGGCGCGCCCTGTGGCATCCCGATGACCGAATCGACTGACTTCTCCTGGACGGGGACGCCGATGACCGGGAGCGGGTAGGCGATGGACGCGGTCATGTTCGGCAGGTCGGCCGATTTCCCGCCCGCACCGGCGATGATCACGTCGATCCCGCGCACTTCGGCCGTCTCCGCGTAGGCGTACATCAGGTCCGGTGTCCGGTGGGCCGAGACGACGAACGTCTCGAAGGTGAACCGGCTCTCCGGGGCGTCCTCGTAGTCGGTCTGCTCCTCGAACCCGAGTTCGTCGGCGAGCGCGGCGTACGCCCCGGGTCGCTTGCCCTGCCCGCCGGCCATCGTCGGCAGGTCCGAGTCAGATCCCATGACGATGCCCACGTCGGGCGTCTCCTCGTTCGGCAGGTCCATCTCGGCCTCCTCGCGGAGCTGGTCGATGATCGACTGGACGGAGTCGGCGGTCATGGACGGGAGTGCACGCGGGGAGACCGTAAGCGTGTGCGGTTCGGCAAGCAGTGCGTGTCGTTCGGGGCGCTATCGGAACGAGAGCCCGTCGCGCAGCTCCCGGACCTCCGCGAGAAGCCTGTCGGTCCGCTCGTCGCGCTTGCCGACTAGCGCCACGTGGCCCATCTTCCGGAGCGGGTACACCTCGCGCTTGCCGTACCAGTGGAGGTGCGCGCGCGGCGCCTCGAAGACCTCGTCCTCGCCGGAGAGCGTCGCCTCCTGTCGCTCGTCCACGTCGCCGAGGATATTGGCGGAGACCGTCGGCGCGCGCCGGTCGGTGGTCCCCAGCGGTCGCCCGGTCACGGCGCGGACGTGCTGTTCGAACTGCGAGGTGTGACACCCCTCGATGGTCCAGTGGCCGGAGTTGTGCGGCCGGGGCGCGATCTCGTTGAGGAGGATCTCGCCCTCTGGCCCTTCGAACAGTTCGATCCCGTAGACGCCACGGCCCTCCATGACGTCGAGGACGTCGAGCGCGACCTGCCGGGCGCGTTCGCGGACGGACTCCTCCGCCCGGGCCGGCGAGACGGTCTCGCGGAGGATCTCTTCCTCGTGGATCGTCTCCGTGACGGGGAAGGTGTCGCGCTGTTGGGCACCGTCGCCGTGCAGCGCGCTCCCCAGACAGCCCATCACGGCCAGTTCGCGCTCGAAGTCGACCATCTCCTCGACCATGGCGACGCCCGACGGGTCCTCCTGGCTCCCGCCCTGCGCGGCGTCGACGATCTCCGCGAACGCCTCCTCGACGTCGTCGGGCGTCTCGACGGGGACGTTCCCGCGGCCGTCGTACCCGCCCTTGCGGGCCTTGAGCATCGCGGGGTAGCCCAGGTCGTCGAGCGCCTCGCGCAGTTCGTCGGCGGAGTCCACCTCGCGGAACTGGGGGACGGGGACGCCGGCCTCGGCGAGGCGGCGCTTCTGGACGAGTTTGTCCTCGATGATCCGAAGCGTCTCGGGTTTGGGGTGAACCGGCGTGTCCGTCTCCTGGGCGACCCGTTCGAGCAGGTCGGGGTCGGCGAGTTCGATCTCGAAAGTGAGGTAGTCCGATCGCTCGGCGAGTTCGCGGACCGCCTCGGGGTCGTCGAAGCCGCCGACGATCTGGTCGCGGGCGACGGGCGCGGCCGGTGCGTCCGGGGTCGGGTCGCTGACGAGGACTTCGACACCGAGTGGCGCGGCGGCCTCGGCGAGCATCCGGCCGAGCTGGCCGCCGCCGACGACGCCGAGGACGGGTGCGGGCGAGGAGAGTGTCATTGCCGCGGGGTTACCCACCGGGCGGAATAAGCGTGTCCCTCTCCGGCCGGTGTCGGCCTCGATCGCCGCCGAACAGTCGGTCGGCGGGACGCGAACGGTAGTTCTTTTACCCGCGCTGGCTTGGCCGCAGGTATGGCACAGCTCGGTCTGGTGGTCGCCCAGTTCGACAAGGAGGGGTCGGTCATCGACGGGATGGAAGCGGCGGCCCGCGAGGCCGCCCGCGAGCGCGACGCCGACGTCGTCGCGACCGTCGAGGTGCCCGGCTCCTACGACACGCCGCTGGCCGCAGACCGGTTGGCCCGCCGCGAGGACGTCGACGCCGTCGCCGTCCTCGGCGCCATCGTCGAAGGCGACACCGACCACGACGAGGTCATCGCCGACGCCGCCGCGCAGGCGCTGACCGACGTGAGCCTCGACCGGGACACCCCGGTCACCTTCGGGATCATCGGCCCCGGCATGAGCACGGCCGAGGCGAAGGCGCGCACCGACTACGGCGCGACCGTCGTCGACAGCGCCGTCGACCTCGTCGAAGAACTGCCCTGACGTCGAAACAGCGCGGAACACAGCACACATACACTCATGGACTTCGCAGCACGCGTCGACCGCATCGAACCGAGCGCCACAGTCGCTATCAGCAACAAGGCCTCCGAACTGGAGGCCGAGGGAGTCGACGTCGTCGACCTCTCCGTCGGCGACATCGTCGACTTCGATACCCCCGAGAACGTCAAGCAGGCCGCCAAAGACGCGCTGGACGCCGGTCACACCGGCTACACGCCCTCGAACGGCATCCCCGAGCTCAAGTCCGCGGTGGTCGACAAGCTCCACGACGACGGCCTCGACCAGTACGGCACCGAGAATATCGTCGTCACGCCTGGCGGCAAGCAGGGCCTGTTCGAGGTCTTCCAGACGCTCATCGACGACGGCGACGAGGTCGTCCTGCTCGACCCGGCGTGGGTCTCCTACGAGGCGATGGTGAAGCTCTCGGACGGGTCCCTGAAACGCGTCGACACCGCCCAGTACGACTTCGCGCTCGAACCCGCACTCGACGACCTCGCCGAGGCCGTCTCCGACGACACGGAGATCCTCGTCGTCAACTCACCGGGCAACCCCCACGGCGCCGTCTACTCCGACGAGGCCCTCGAAGGCGTGCGCGACATCGCCGTCGAGCACGACGTCACCGTCGTCGCAGACGAGATCTACAAGGAGATCACCTACGACGGCGTCGAGCCGACGAGCATCGGCTCGCTGGAGGGCATGGAGGACCGGACCATCACCCTCAACGGCTTCTCGAAGGCCTACGCGATGACCGGCTGGCGCCTGGGTTACTACGCCGCCCCCGAGGAACTGATCGACCAGTCCGGCAAGATCCACGGCCACTCCGTCACCTGCGCCGTCAACTTCGTCCAGCACGCCGGCGTCGAAGCGCTGGAGAACACCGACGAGGCCGTCGAGGAGATGCGCTCGGCCTTCGAGGAGCGCCGCGACATGCTCGTCGACCTGTTCGCCGAGCACGGCAAGGAGGTCCCGACGCCCGAGGGCGCGTTCTACTTGATGCTCCCCGTCGCCGACGACGACGTGGCATGGGCCGAGGAAGCCATCGAGACCGCCCACGTCGCGACGGTCCCCGGAAGCGCGTTCGGGACCCCCGGCTGGGTCCGCCTCGCCTACGCCAACAGCGAGGACCGCCTCCGCGAGGGCGTCGAGCGCCTCGCCGAGCACGACCTGCTGTAAGCAGGTCCGTCTTCTGCCGGTTTCCGCAGTCCTCTCGCTCAGTGAGTGTCCGCAACCAGCCGCTGGACGGGAGGCCGGAGGTACCGAAACGCGCTACAGACCCCGTGGAATCTCAGATGAGACCGACGTGCGAGTGGCGTTTGTAGGCGTAGTACCCGAAGTAGAACACGCCGAGGATGGCGATGATCCCGGTGAAGAAGGCGGCGAGGAAGTGGTTCACCGGGTTAGGACGCCAGTCGCTCTGGAGGCGCACGTAGGTCGCGTCCTTGTAGATCCCCACGGCGAACAGCGGGAGGCCGAGCAGGCCGATCGGCATGAGCATCGGGTCGATACCGCTGCCAACGATACCGAGGATACCGATGCCGACGCCCATGAGCGCGAGGTACCACCAGGCCTCGGTGTCGACCCAGTCGATGACGTACTGGTGGCGCTTGTAGAGGTAGTGCCAGACGACGAGGCCGCTGAGGAAGAACCCGCCGACCGCGTACAGCCCCTGACTCGGTTCCCAGTCCAGATCCTGGTCGGCGATCTTTCCGGCATCGAGGTACAGGAACAGCGGGATCGCGACGGCCGAAGCGAGGCCGAACAGGAGCGCGAGGATCCACACTATCGCCACGCCGCCGAGTAGCGCCGTCATGCCGCCGCCCGCGGCGCCAGTCGTGCCGGCAGTGGACGCGGCCCCCGCCGTACCGGCGGCGGCCGAGGAACTCCCGAAGCTCATCAGCCCGAGAACCACGATCCCGAGCCCGAAGATGCCCATCAACACCGGTGGTATCAGCATGAACAGTTCCAGCCCCCGATACGACCGTGACGGCACGTCTTCCACCGTGACCCGTTCCATACCCTCCCGAGGCGTGCCGATGTGATTTAAAGGTTGGTGTTCTGACAGCAGATCGCGGCCCGGAACACCGTTCGGACGCCGGTTGAACGGAGAATTCGCGCTTTTCCTGGACCCGCGACTACGCTGGAGCCGTCACTGACGCGGACCCGAGTCCCCGCGCTCGGCGAGGATCCGGTCGACGATCTGTCCCGAGGAGAGGAGGCCCCCGTCGTAGTCGGGTTCGTAGGCGCTGGCCCGCCTGACCTCGCAGTCGATGCCGCGCTCGGCGAGCGCCGCGCGGATGCCGTCGGCGTCGTGATGCTGGTCGTAGCCCAGCGCGATGACCGCCGGATCGAGGTCCTCGATGGGCGCGAAGATGTCCTCCGGATGCCCGAGTCGCGCCTCGTCGACGGGGTCGAGGCCGGCGACCATCTCCCGGCGCTGGGGACCCGGCACCACCGGCGACGCCTTGTGGGTCACGTTCTCCGAGCGCGCGAGGATGACGACGAGTCGGTCGCCCATCGCCTTCGCGTCCCGCAGGTAGTGGAGATGGCCCGGATGGAGGATGTCAAAAGTGCCCTGCGCGACGACGATGTCCGTCGACTCCGCACTCGGCGTTCGGTCGTCGTCGGAGCTACTTTCCCGCCCCTCCGTCATCGCTGGCTCCACTCCTCGTCGTCGGGCTCGGACCTGAAGTCGGTGGGGTCCGAGCCGTAGCCGCTCTCCTCCATGAGCTCCTCGTCGATGTCTTCCTGCGTGAAGTCGAAGAACTCGTCCTCGGGGAGTTCGACCTCCAGCACCGGCAGGTCGACGGGGTTCCCTTCGCGGTCGAACGCCTGCCAGTCGTGTTTCCCGTAGGGCGCACCGATGATGATGTGGACCTTCCCCTTGCCGAAGGTCTGGAGGTCCTCGTCACTGGGCCGAAGTACGCCGTTGGGGTGGGAGTGGATCGACCCCGCCGCCCGCGAGTCGTTGGGGATCATGCTGGTCTTCACGGTGGCGCTGACCGGGTTGGATTCGGTCCCGGGGATGACGAGCACGTCCGTGAGGACGGTCCCCTCGTAGTCGAGGTCGAACTTGCGTGCGTCCTCGCCGCGCAGAAAGCCCATGTACTCGTCCGGGTGGGCGTCCTCCGAGGCCTCCAGCGCGAACTCCAGCGCCGCCTCGGCGATGCCGACCACCTCGCCCGAGCGGAACAGTCCCATGTCCCTGCTTGGGGTAGCCCGCATAACAAGGCTTTCCAAACCATCTTTTTCGCTCGGCGGTGTCCTCGCGGCCGGAGGCCGCTGCGGGCACCCAAGCCAAAAACGTGGGTGAAAACGCCGCATCTCGGCCTTCGGCCTCGATGCGGTGAATCGCGCTCACTCCGTTCGCGCGAGTGCTCAGTACAGGGACTTCACGGATCGTCACTGCTTGCGGCCGGGAGTGTGAACGAGAATGTCGATCCCTCTCCCGGCCGGGACTCGACCCAGATCTCGCCGCCGTGCCGCTCGACGATCCGTTCGCACAGCGCGAGACCGATCCCGGTCCCGTCGTGTTCCTCGCGGCTGTGGAGGCGCTCGAACACGTCGAAGATCTGTTCCTGCATGTCCGGTTCAATACCGATCCCTTCGTCCTGAACTGAGATGATCCACTCGGAACCACGCTGTTTGCACGTGATCTGGACCCTTGGCGTGTCCTCGCTGTATTCGATGGCGTTGTCGATGAGGTTCTGGAACACCTGGCGGAGCTGTCCCGCGTCCCCCTCGACCTCCGGGAGCGGTTCGGCCGTGATCTCGGCGTTGGTCTCCGCGATACGCATCTGCAGGTCGTCCAGAACGTCGTCGCGTACGGCGTCGAGATCGACGGGTTCGAAGGGTTCTCCTTGCGTCTCGACACGTGAATACGTGAGCAACCCCTCGATCATCTCGCGCATCCGCTGGGCGCCGTCGAGGGCGAACTGGAGGTAGTCCTCGCCGTCCTCGTCGAAGGCAGACGCGTAGTCCCGCTCGAGGAACTGGAGGTACGTCGAGATCATGCGCAGCGGTTCTTGGAGGTCGTGACTAGCCGCATACGCGAACTGTTCGAGTCGGTTGGTCTCGGCCTGCAACTGCTCGATGTACTCCTGTCGCTCGAAGTGGAACCGCAGGAGAGTCACGAGCGTGTCGAGCAGTTCCTCCTCCTCGGGGAGGAACTGCTCGGTGATGCTCTCCGGGGCTTCGACGAGGACGACGTCGATCTCGATCGGGGTACCGTTAGTCGTCCGGGTCGCCGCCGTGATAGATTGGTCGGACGGCCGGTATCGTTCGGTGGCCACCTCCTGATCGCCGACTGAAACCCGTACGGCGGTAGAATCGGGATACCGGAATGACTCGGACAGGCTGGTCACGAATCCCTCGAGCAGTTCCTCCAGCGGCTGTTCGCTGGGCTCTAGCAGGTTCGTCGCGAGTTTGACGGCAGCGAGGTCCTTCTCGCGTTCCTCCAGTTCCCGCTTGCGTCGCGTAGCTAGTTCCTTGAGTTCAGTGATGTTCGTCGCCGTGATGACGGCCTGCTCCGGCTCGCCCTGTTCGTCGGTGATCGGGCTGGCGTTTATCGAGAGCCACCGCTTTTGACCGTCTGGCGGATCGAAGAGGATCTCGCGGTCATAGACCGGCTTGCTGGTCTCGAACACGCGATTCGCGGGGCGCTCCTCGACCGGGAGCACCTCTCTGTCGGCACCGTACATGTCTCGCTGACCAACCATGTATTCAGACATATCGGCCACCTGATTCCCGAGCAGTTCGGCCATGCGTTCGTTCGCCCGGTTCGTCGAACCGTCGGAATTCACGACCGTGATCCCGACCGGGCTCGTCTCGAGGATCTGCTCGATCAGGTCGCGCTCGCGCTGGAGTTGCTGCTCCCGTTCCTTGCGCTCGGTCATGTCCCGCGTGACCTTCGCGAATCCGCGCAGTTCGCCGTCGTCGTCGTGGAGCGCCGTGATTATGACGTTCGCCCAGAACTTCTCTCCATCCTTGCGAACACGCCAGCGCTCGTCTTCAGTCCGACCGTTTTCCGCAGCCTTCCTGAGGTTCCGTTCAGGGCGTCCTGCTTTGCGGTCTTCCTCGGTGTAGAACGTCGAGAAGTGCTCGCCGACGATCTCGTCTTCCGTGTAGCCTTTCAACTCGCGGGCGCCGTCGTTCCACGTCTGGACGAACCCGTCGGTATCGAGCATGAAGATCGCGTAGTCTCTGACCTCCTGGATGAGCGTCTCGAACCGCTCTTTCTCCTGGCGGAGCCGTTCCTCGTACTCGTGTCGCTCGGTCATGTCCCGCGTGACCTTCGTGAACCCCTGAAGGTCCCCCTGTTCGTCCCGGATCGCCGTGATCGTGACGTTCCCCCAGAACGTCGATCCATCCTTGCGGACGCGATAGCCCTCGTCCTCGACCCGGTCGTGCTCCCGTGCGGCTTCGAGGTTGTACTCGGGTTGACCCGCCTCGCGGTCCTCCTCGGTGTAGAACGTCGAGAAGTGTTCGCCGACGATCTCCTCCTCGGAGTAGCCCTTGATCCGCTGGGCGCCCTCGTTCCAGCTGACGACGACGCCGTCCGGGTCTAGCATGAAGATCGCGTAATCCTTGACGGCGCTCACGAAAGCACGGAACTGCTGTTCGTCCGGCTGTTGGCCAATAGACCTCTCTGTCCCGGTCCCCCACCAGATCCTGTTCGACTCACCCATTGTCTTCGATCGGAGTTCTCCCTGTTCGGTGAGCGTCTCGAGATACCGGTGTGCCGTCTGCTGAGAACACTCAAGCACTTCGGCCACTTCCGCCGTAGAGACCGGCGTATCGGCCTGGTCGGGTCGATCGAAGAACCCCCGAAAATCCTCTATCGTGAGATCTGACGTCGGTTCAGGGGAATCCATTGTCTTAGAATATCCTCGAAGCTGTTTAAGGGCTTGGAGCAACGGACTGGCGCCGGATAGTACGTAAGTAATCTACACAGAGATAGGAAGCACCTGATCAACCGTGGTGAAACAAACGATACGATTCATCTCCGCGCCTGATCGTTCGGTTCGCACGCTCTACTGAACAGGTGATTCATCTCCAGTGGGCCTGCAATCAATCATCTCACGACCTGTTCGTGACTGCATGTCCGCGCGCCGCAGGCGCGCGGTTCACGGGACCGAACGCAGTGAGGTCCCGCTTTTTCACCCATGTTTTTCGCTCGGGGGTCGCCTGCGGCGACCCCCGAGCCAAAAAGATGGTCTCGGAAGACTTTCCGAAGGTTAAACTGCGGTCGGAGCGCTATCGAGTACAAATGACTCCTGTACCTGACGCCGGGGATTCCGGCGTCGCGGTCCCCGACGGCGGGACCACCGTCTACGACCTCGACGCGAACTGTGATTTCGAGTACGTCTCCGAGGGCGACCTCTACCTCGCCGAGGTTAACGGCGTCGTCGACTACGGCGTCTTCGTCGACGTCTCCGACGACGTCTCCGGGCTCGTCCACGCCTCGAACCTCGTCGGCACCTACGAGGTCGGCGACGAACTTGTGGTCCAGCTCGAAGAGGTCCGCGAGAACGGCGACCTGGCGTTCAACGAGGTCAGCCTCGACGACTACGAGGTCGAATCGGTCTCCCGAGAGAGCCACGCCGTCGCCGACCTCGGCGACGTCGTCGGCGAGTCCGTCACGCTGGAGGGCGTCGTCGTCCAGATCAAACAGACCGGCGGCCCGACCGTCTTCCAGGTGCGCGACGCGACCGGCATCGCGCCCTGCACCGCCTTCGAGGACGCCGGCGTCCGCGCCTACGAGGACGTCGAACTCGACGACGTGGTCAGCGTCGAGGGCTACGTCGAGACGCGCGAGGGCGCCGTCCAGGTCGAGATCGACGACCTCCAGGTGCTAGAGGGCGACGAGGCGGCGGCCCTCCGCGAGGACCAGAACGAGCGACTCGACGAACTGGCCGCGCCGCACGACCCCGACCCGCTCGTGGAGTGGGACGCCTTCGAGAAACTCCACGACGACCTGCAGTCCGTCGCGCGCCGGCTCCGCCGCGAGATCCTGGAGGGGCGGCCCATCCGGATGCGCCACCACGCCGACGGCGACGGCATCTGCGCGAGCGTCCCGATGCAGGTCGCGCTGGAGCGGTTCATCGAGGACACCTACGAGGACCCCGACGCCGCCCAGCACCTCCTCAAGCGCCTGCCGAGCAAGGCGCCGTACTACGAGATGGAAGACGTGACCCGCGACCTGAACTTCGCGCTGGAAGACCGGAAACGGCACGGCCAGCGCCTCCCGCTCCTGCTCATGCTCGACAACGGGTCGACGGAGGAGGACACCCCCGCCTACCGGAACCTCGCCCACTACGACGTGCCCATCGTCGTCGTCGACCACCACCACCCCGACCCCGACGCCGTCGAGGAGTTGCTCGACGAGCACGTCAACCCGTATCTCCACGACGAGGACTACCGCATCACGACGGGGATGATGTGCGTCGAACTCGCGCGGATGATCGATCCCGGTATCACCGACGACCTCCGCCACGTCCCGGCCGTCGCCGGCCTCTCGGACCGCTCGGAGGCCGACGCGATGGACGACTACCTCGAACTCGCCCGCGAGGAAGGGTACGACGAGTCCGAGCTGCGCGACGTCGGCGAGGCGCTTGACTACGCGACCTTCTGGCTGCGCTACGACGACGGCGGTCAGCTCATCACCGACGCGCTCAACGTCGACTGCGACGACGAACAGCGCCACCGCGAACTCGTCGACTTCCTCGCCACGCGCGCCGAGCGCGACGTCGAACGCCAGCTCGACGCCGCGATGCCCCACGTCGAGCACGAGCGACTCGACAACGACGCCCACCTCTACCGGATCGACGTCGAGAACCACGCCCACCGGTTCACCTACCCCGCCCCGGGCAAGACGACCGGCAAGATCCACGACTCGAAGGTCGCCGAGACCGGCGACCCGGTCATCAGCATCGGCTACGGTCCGGACTTCGCCGTGCTCCGCTCGGACGGCGTCCGCCTCGACATCCCGAACATGGTCGAGGAGCTGAAAGCGGAGGTCGACGGCGGCGGCGTCAGCGGCGGCGGTCACCTCGTCGTCGGCTCCATCAAGTTCGTCCGCGGCATGCGCGAGACCGTCATCGACGCCCTCGTCGAGAAGATGGCCGACGCCGAGATCGACGAGGCGCTCGGCAGCTCCGCCGCGTTCGCCGAAGACTGACGGAGACGCTCCGGTACCGCCGTAACTTCGCTTTTCGTCCCGTTTCTCGTCGGCCGTTCGCTCGCAGCCAGGGAGCCGTCGTCACCGACCCGGTCCGACGCCCACGTCCGGTCCGAAGTCGATGCGGCGGGCGACCAACAACGCGAGCAGGAGACAGCCGGCGACGCCGGCGACGATACCGACCGGCAGCGAGCGCTCCGTTTTCTCGCCCCAGTCGGCTTCGAAAGCGTTCCGGTAGTACGCACCCACCGCCTCGCCCTCCAGCGAGAGGACGACCTCGCGATTCCGTCGGATCGATTCGCCGTTCCAGTTCAGGCTCCCCAGGAGCGCCTGATCGCCGTCGATCACGACCCCCTTCGCGTGGATCTTCTCGTAGTCGCCCCCGGGTTCGGCCAGTTTCGCCGAGAGCGGGAGGCCCTCGCGCTCGGCCACTTCGCGGAGGTGCTCGACGAGTCGCCGGTTCTCTTCTTCGACGTACCAGGCGCTACTGAGCAGGATCCGCACGTCGACGCCGCGACGGGCCGCTCGGACCGTCGCGCGGAGGAACCGCTGGTCGGGGCCGTCGATCGACATCTGGATCACGTCGATGGACTCGTCGGCGCCGTCGAGCGCCGCCGTGATCGCCGAACCGGCGTTGTCGGGCGTCACGAGGAGCTGCGTCCGGTCGACGGGGACGGTCTCGGGCGAGCGGTGGCTCGGATAGGTGCCGTTCGCGACGCCCGACGTCTCGAACGAGCGTCCGCGGCGCACCTGCGACCAGGGACGCGCACCTTGCCAGTCCGCGTCGGCGCGGAACGTCGCTGCGAGGCCGCGGACGATCCGCGGCTGGGAGACGACGACGCCCCAGCCCCTGCTCGCACGGCCGCCCGTACCGGCCGGTTTCCAGTTCTCCGTCAGCACGACGGCGCTGTCGTCGACCACGGCGTACTTCGCGTGGTGGTAGGCGTACCGACCGTGGGGTCCGCCGAGGAGTTCGACCGTCACGCCGGCGTCTACCAAGGAATCGAGCGCGACCGCCTGCCGGCGGGAGATGCCGTCGACGGGCTGGCCGTCGAGGAGGACGTGCACGTCGACGCCGCGGTCGACGGCGCGTTCGAGTTCCCGCGCGACCCGTTCGGAGGTGAAGGTGTACCCGGCGAGGAGGATCCGCCGGTCGGCGTCGCGGATCGTCTGGACGGGAACCTCGGGCGCGTCGGGGAGCGTGAACGCCCGCACCTGGCCGCCGCCGGCGGTGACGACTGACCGGTTCGTTCGTCCGAGCGGTCGCCACGTGACGCCTCCGCGCTCGTCGAAGCGACCGATTTCGCCTTCGGGCGCGTCGCGGTATCTCGCGGTCGCGACCGTGTCGTTCCCGCGGATCAAGCGTACTCGGTCGCCGCCGTTCGCGAGCGAGACGGATCCGTCCGCGCCGACGACGCGGCGGTCCGTGAGATTTCGAACCCTCGCGGGCGCGGCCGTGACCGCGACGCGACCGCCGGCTGACCCGTTCGGCAGCGAGAGCGAGCCGTCCCCGTCGGTAAGTTCGTACCGACCGAGGTCGGTTCCGTCCGGGAACGCGAGCACGACGAACTCGCCGTGGTCGCCGTCGGCCACGGGATTCGGATAGACGGCCGCGATACGCGGCTCGGACGGCCGGGGAGCCGCAGTCGCTATCGCGCCCGACGCGTCTCCGGACGCCGCTATCGCCCCGATTGCCGGACCGGCGACGCCGACGACGAGCAGGCAGACCGCGGCGAGCCGCGCTACGCTGAACACGCGGCCAGGTGGCCGCGCTCTCGGATATAAAGGTCAGGGTCGTCGAGCGTCGAGAGGGGCGAAGAAAACGGGGACTCGGGCGTCGAGCGCTTCAGACGGCTTTCCGGGCTTCGGACTGGACGAGGAAGGCGCGGTCGTCGGTGTAGTCTTCGAGTACGCCCAGTGCGTGCTCGGTGCCGATCTGGTTGAGCGCCCAGGCGGCGCTCGCGCGGACCTCATTCGCCTCGTCGTTCTCCAGTACGTCCGACAGGGGTTCGATCGCGCGGGTGTCGCCGATCAGGCCCAGCGAGCGCGCGGCCGCGCTGCGGACCTCGTAGCTGTCGGCGTCGAGTCGGTTCGCGACCGGTTGGACCGAGTCCTCGCTGCCGATCTCGCCGAGAGCACGCAGGGTGACTTTCTGTAGCGCCGGGTCGCCGTCGCCGTCGATGAAGTCGTGGAGCGTCTCGGTCGCGCGCTCGTCGCCGATCTTCCCCAGGATCTCGACGGGCTTCTTGTTGCGCTTCTGGGCGCGCTGGTGGACGGCGTCGAAGGCCTCCTCCGATCCCATCCGCCAGAGCGAACTGAGGATGTTCTCCTCCATGAAGTCCGAGTCGAACGTCTCCAGGGCCTTCACGATGGGTTCGACTTCGCCCATCTCCTCGTAGACCTTCACCGCGTTCCACTCGGCGGGGAAGTCCTTCCGGTTCTCCGATTCGAGCACGTCGTAGAACCCCTCCGCGTCGAGCTGCTGGCGAACCGTGAGGTCGTCCCACTCCTCGGCGGCCTCGAGGTCGTCCTGGAGCGCCTCTGCGTCTTCGAGCAGCGTGGCGATGGTCTCGGCGTCCTCGTCGGGGTCGAGCGTGCTCCCCTCGACGACCTGTGCCGCCTGATCGAGCGCGTCGCCGAGATCGTCGGTGTCGTCGCTCTCCGGCGAGATCTCGGTGTCGAGTTCGTCGGCGAGAGTGCCCAGATACGACTGGACGGCGGCGACGACGTCGGGTCGACCGTCTTCGGTCCAGCGCGTGTCGGCGACGGTCGATTCGGCGTCTTCGAGGACGGCGACGACGTCCTCGGCGTAGGGCCCGCGCTGGTCGTCGAGCTGGTCGCGCAGGTCGGCGAGGCGGTCTTCGAGTTCGGCCGCCGGGTCCTCGGCGTCCTCGTCGTCTTCGTCGGGTTCGGGCAGGTCGGCCGCTTCGAGGTCGGCCTCGATCTCGTTGAGCGTCTCTTCGACCGCGTCGAGGTCTGCCTCGGTCTCGGCCGCTTCGAGGTCTGCCTCGGCGTCGTCGAGCCGCTGGTCGAGGGTGTCGGCCGACAGTTCTGTCGTCTCCTCGGCCTCGTCGGCGTCGGCTTCTTCCTCGGGAGCGGCGTCCTCCTCGGCCGCTTCGTCGTCCCCGTTGCTCATGCCTCGAAATGCGTCTCTTTGGGGCAAAGGCGTTTCCATTCGGCGTCCTCGGGGCGAGCGATATCGGTCCTCGGGTCTCCGGGCGAGTTCGGGGGCGTACCGAGCGCCCTCGGCTTCCAGCGACCGCACTGCGGCTACGAGGTCGATCCTCCGGAAGGAGTCGGGGTTCGCCAGCCCGGCTACGCTCGCTCGAACTCGCCGGCCAGTTCGGAGAGCCGCTCGACCCGCTTCTCGGGGTCGGGGTGGGTCTGCATCGCCTTCAGGAGGCGCGACTTCGCGTCGGCCGGGACGATGAACAGCGCGTTCATCTCCGCGTGCTCGCGCAGGTCGTCTTCGGGCGTCGCGGCCATCTCGGCGGAGATCGTCTCGATGGCGGCGGCCATCGCGCCGGGCTTGCCGGTGATGACGGCCGCGCCGCGGTCGGCGGCGAACTCGCGGTGGCGGCTGATCGCCCGCGACACGAGGTAGCCCCCGAGCCACGCGACCATCGAGACGGCGACGAACGCGAGCAACCACGGCATCCCGCCGTCGCCGCCACCGCCCCCGTCACCGCCGCCGTCGCCGAACCACCAGAAGTTCCGCACGACCATCGCCGCGGCGGTCACCAGGAACGTCACGACCGACATCACGAGCGCGTCTCGGTGCTCGACGTGTGCGATCTCGTGAGCCAGCACGGCGTCGAGTTCGTCGCCCTGCAGCGTGTCGAGCGTCCCCTCGGTCACGGCGACGACGGCGTCGTCGCGCCCCTTCGCGGTCGCGAAGGCGTTGGGCTGGGCCTGCGGCGCGACCGCCACGTCGGGCTTGGGGACGCCAGCCTGGGCGGCGAGGCGGCCGACGCGCGCGTGGAGGTCTGGGTACTGCGATTCGTCGACCCGCTCGGCGTCGAGGGCTTTCAGCGCGGCCGCGGGAGCGTACTTGTACTGGAGGGTGACGAGCGCGCCCGCGACGGCGACCACGAGGACGACGCCGGCGCCGCCGAGCGCGTCGGTCGCCCACCACGCCGCGACGCCGACGAACGCGGCGTAGAGGACCGCCATCCCGGCCATCGCGACGACCATGCGAACCCGGAGGGACCAGTCGGGCTTGAGGCGCATACTGATCGCTACCCGCCGAGGACTGATAGATGTTACTCGACCATCTTTTTCGTTCGGCGGTTCGCTCACGCGCCTACCGCGTGTGGGCGCCCGTACAGACAAAGCACTTACAACATCGGGAGCGACCGAGACGTATGCCGCCGCTCGAACAGCCCGCGACCAGATACGACGCTGCCACGGCCTGCCTCTGTCTGTTACCGCTCGTCGGTACCTGGTTGCCGTGGGTCGAAAACACGTCCCAGTATTTGAACGGCGAGCCGTACGTCACCGCGATCGGGTTAGCGGGGATGGGGTCCGGATCCGGTTCCTCGTTCGACTCCCTGGTGTTTGCCGGGCTGGTCCCTGCTATCGGCGGAGCGCTCGTCTTCCGGCGGTGGAACTGGCTCCGGGACGCCTGCACCTGTCTCTCGGGAGTCCTTCTCTGCTGGTGGGTCGGGGGACTAGCGTACGCGTATGAGGGTGTCATAGAACTCTTCTCACACCGTGATGATCGTGCTTCCCGGATTGTCTCCACGTTCGTAGTTGGTGATCGCGATGACAAGGCGAAGGCACAGCGCGAGGAACACCTGCGCTCGTGCGTGGACGCGGCCTCGGGCGTGGGTGCGCCCGAGGCCGCAGTCCTTCACTGATTCGTTGGTTCGTTCAACTCCCGTGCGGCGGTTGTACGTCTCATCTAGCGTCGGTTGCTTCAGCTGAACGTCTTCACTGTGTTCCTCGATGCGGTCTTCGACCCTGTACTCGATATCGAGCGGGTCGTCGGTGTTTCGCGCGTTGTACGGAGCGACTGGCACGACCCCTGCGGCCAGCAGGTGGTCGTGCCAGTCGAGCGTGTCGTAGGCGCTGTCACCGACCATCCAGATCGGTTGCTCGACGGCGAGCGCGTCACGGGTGACGCGCATCGCCGTCTCTTCTGGTGCTTGTTTGCTCTCGGTGAACTCCGCTGCGATCGGTATCTTTTGCCCGGTCGAGACGATTGTACAGCCGTAGCCGTAGTAGTACTCGTCCTTGGTTGGATCGTAGCACTTTGACGCATCTGGGTCGGCTGGCATCGCCCTCACGTCGGTCGAATCGATACAGTAGGTCAAGTCGAGCAGGCCGCGGCGGGCGGCCTGCTCGACGAGGTGATCGAACACCTCGTTAGCGACGTGTTCGAGGTCGGTGAGGAAGCGATCGACCGCGTCTCTCGACGGCGGTCGATCGAAGCCACAGCTCAACCAGACGACCGTGTTCCGAAGCTCTCGTTCGACGGGGCGGATGCCGTAGATATCTTTGTAGTAGCAGTGGAGAAAGCCACGCATCAGCTCTGGTGGTTCGTGGTCTCGTGTTCGCCCCGTCTGCGCCGGGGCGAACACGTCAAACTCTTCGAGAAATTCGAAGGAGAGGTGCTCGAACAGCGCTAGCGTCTCTGTCTCCACGACATTGAAGAACGACTCTACCGAAGGATCATCTTGCAGGGTCGCTGAACTCATCCACCTCAGCGTTCACCCTGCTCTTTGGTGTGCTAATCGTTCTATGACACCCTCTACGCGTATTGGAGTGTCGATCATTACCTGATCAGGCCGGGGATCCTCATCGTACTGGCGAGCGGGCTCTCCCTCTGCGTGCTGGGCGCGGGAGCGGCCGCGAGCCGGTTGCGATATCGCGGCACGGTCGCTCGACCGACTGGTTGACTGCCTCGCCGTCCCGCCTCCCTTCGAGACGGATACCGAGGCCTCTATTTGCCCGGGGGTCCGACGCTCGCGTATGGACAGACGGGCGTTCCTCCGGAGTGCGGGCACCGTCGCGATCGCGGCCGGACTGGCTGGCTGCGGCGAGGGCAGCGGCGAGACCGGCGACTACGACGTCGGGATGACCGCCCGGAAGTTCGACCCGGCGACGGTCGAGGTCCCGCCCGGCACGACCGTGGTCTGGAAGAACACGAGTTCCCACGCCCACACCGTCACCGCCTACGAGGCGGAGATCCCCGAGGAGGCCGACTACTGGTCGTCCGGCGAGTTCGACACGCAGTCGGCGGCCGAGGACGGCTGGCTCGACGGCAACGACGGCGCGATCTACCAGGACGAGACCTACGAGCACACCTTCGAGACGGTCGGGACGCACAACTACTTCTGCATCCCCCACGAGACCGGCGGGATGGTCGGTGTCGTCGTCGTGAGCGAGGACGCGACGGCGAAGCCGACGGATACGTAGCGCGACGACGGCCGGATACGACGACGGCCAGACGCGACGGACGCGTCGCTCTCCGCGTGGGTTCCGCGGGCGAAAGAAATCGAAAGGCGTGCGTCGTCAGTCGGCGGTCTCGTCGACGGCGACTTCCTCTTCGTCGACGTCGACGGAGGTCTCCTCTTCGGCGGCGACTTCCTCGGGGCGTGCCTCGAGGGTCAGCTTCTGGATCTCCACGCGGCGCAGCGGGTAGATGGTCTTCGCGTCGTTGTAGATGGCCGAGGAGAGACGGCCCTCGACGACGCTGTCGACGAGTTCCTCGTACGTGCGGTCCTGCGCGGACTCCTCGACGATGTCGATCATCGTGCGGCGGATGGCCTTCTCCTGGCTCTCGTCGGCGCTCTTGGTCGTGAGCGCGACGGGCTGGATCTGGACGCGGTAGTCGTCCTCGGTGAGGACGGTGATGTACGCCTGGATCTTCGAGGAGCCGCGGCGCACGAGCGAGCGCAGGTAGTCCCGCGTCAGCTCGTGTTTGACGAACTCGGTGTACGCCGAGTCCGACGCGACCTCGTTGACCTTGAAGGTCAGCTTGGTGTTGTTCTCGCTGGCGTCGTTGCGCAGGTCGCCCAGCGTGGTTTCGATGGTGCGGCCGAGCACCTTGTCCGGTTCGTCCGCGGGGGTCTCACCGAGTTCCTCCCGGTCGAACTGCTCGGGAGCCATCAGTGTGTACCACCGCTTCTCTTGCTTGCGTCGTGAGACTGATCGTTCGCTCATGTGTTGGTGTCTGTGTCGGGTGTGTCGTCTGTCTGCGCTGTGCTCCGTTCCGCGTGATCCTCGTCGCCGTCGTCGCCCTCCGCGCCGAGCCGCGAGGCGACCCGGCAGTTGACCACGTAGTCGTCGACCGTCGACCGGAGCCCGCCGGTCGTCTCCCGCGTCACCGCCGTGACCACCGCGTCGCCGTCGACGCGCGTGTCCATCTCCGCGGTGTTGTCGGGAGCGAGCGCGGCGGCGACTCGCGTCGCGGCCTCCTCGTCACCGTGGGTCGTCGTGATCGTCGCTCGTCTCATAGGGCCTCCCTGAACGCCGTGATGAACGCGCCCGTCTCCACGTCGAAGCGGGCGCGCCCCGTCGTCCCGGTCGCGTCCGCCGCGGCGGTGCCGTCGACGCCCTCGGCGGCCGTCGCCAGGACGGATTCGAGGTCGCGCTCGTCGGACGCGACCGCTGCCGCGCCGTCCGCGACGGCAAGCGTCACGGGCTCGGGCGAGCGGTAGTCGTGGACGAGTCGCGCCATCGTGCCGACGGGCGCCTCCTCGGTCTCGGCGCGGGCGACGAACAGGCCGTCGTACCGGCCGGTCGTCGCGTCGGCGACGGCGTCGTGGGCGCGCCGGGCGTGCGAGCGCCACGCGTCGAGCGCGACCGCCTGCACGTCGTGACCGAGCGCGAGCGCGACGCCGGTGCCGGGCTCGTCCCGCGCGAGCGCGTCGAGGACGTCCGCGTAGCCGCCGATAGTGCCGAACGGGCCGCCCGCGAACGGGCGGAGCGCCCGCTCGACCGCGCGGCCGCCCCGCGGCGGGACGTCGTCGTCGCCGGCCGCTCGCAGCGCGACCAGCGAGGCCACGCGACGGCGCTCGTCGTCGTCGAGCGCGCTCGCGTCGAGACCGTCGTCGCTCGGGTCGAATCCGAGGTCGGCCAGCGCCGCCGCGGTCGCGTCGGCGTCGCCGGAGAACGGCGCGTGAACGAGCGTCGAGTGGGCGAGGCCGTCCACGAGGTCGCTCGTCGGAACGGCCACGCCGGGTCGGCGCTCGATATCTGCGTCCGCGGCGGCCTCGGCGGCCGAACCGTCGAGCGCGCGTCCGTCGGCGGTGACGCCGGCGAGCGCGAGCGCGAGGTCGGGTTCGGTGCCGAGTTCACGGGCCACCTCGAAGGCCGTCTCGCTGGCCGGCCGTGCGGCCGCGGACAGCGAGCAGTCGGCCGTCGGGTCGGCGCGTCCGACGGCGACGGTCAGGTCGGCGTCGGTCGCGCGCTCGGCGTCGGCCGGGAGCGTCGCGAGACTGATCTGGAAGGGGCGATCGAGGTCCGTCAGCGCCCGCGCGAGGACGCCGCTGGCGGCCAGCCCGTCGCCGGTGGCGGCGCCGACGAGGCGGACGAAGCCGGCCTCGCGGAGCCGCCCGGCGAGTTCGCCGGCGGCAGCGTCGTCTTCGGAGCGGGCGGTGGCGGACATCTATTCGAGGAGTTCCGCCGCGGTGTCGGCGCTGTAGGTGAAGTCCTCGTCCAGCTCGTCGCCGCGGTAGTAGTCGGCCAGGCGGCGGATCTTCGCCTCCGTGTTCTGGAGCGCGCGCTTGTTCTGGTGGTCGGTCGGGTTCTCGTCCATGTGCTCGTGCAGGCGGACGGCCCGCTCCAGCAGGTTGCGCAGGTCCTCCGGCAGGTCCGGCGCGGCGTCGTTCTCTTCGAGTATCTCGGTGATCTTCTTGCCGGTGGCCAGCGAGACGTCCGGGACGGGCGTCCCGTTGACGCCTTCGTCGCGGAGCTTCAGGCCGATCTCGCTGGAGCTGAGGCCCTGCTCGGCCAGTTCGACGACGCGCTCTTCGATCGCCGATTCGTCTACGTCGCTCCACTCCGGGGGTTCGTCGACCGCCGGCTTGTCCGAGGAGGACGAGCCACGGCGGCGTGTATGCATTCGTGCCATGTGTCTGAATTGGAACGCGACTGACCGCTGTTCGGCGGTCGTGAGACCGCGCAGTGCGTGTGTGCGCCGCGGCGGGTCTCACGGGTGCGAGACCCCCGGATCGGCGCGAACACGGCCGCAATCCCGAGTCGCGCAATCGCGCGACGATGTCAGATTTGCGGTCGTGCGTTCCCACCGGAGAGTACCTCCTCGCACACTAAACAGTTTCCATCGGCCAGTGGGGAGGACGGCTGATCGACTGAAGGGTAGCCAGGACGGCCGATTCGTCGACCCGTGGCCGTGACGACCGGTCCGCCGACGAAGCCCCTCACCGACCGACTACGGGTCGATAGGGCCGCCGCCGGCCCGGTTCGAGCCGTTATCAGTGGCGATACGGCCCGTTTTCGCGAGATACAGGGGATGAGCCGTCGAATTGGTCGACGGGCCCCGATCTAACTTCAATCGTGATAAACGAAGGCGCGCGTTTATTGACCGGGGTGTCGAACGGAGAGCAGAAACCGATGAGTCAGGACGCTCGGGGCGTGAGTAACGTGTTGGGGATCGTACTGCTGTTCGCCGTCGTCATCGCCGGGACCGCGCTGGTATTGTCCGTCGGGGCGGCGGCGTTGGACGACACGAGCAACGGGCTCGACGTCAGCCGGGCCGAGAAGGCGCTGACGCAGTTCGACTCGCGGAGCGCGATGGTCGCGCTCGGGGGCACGAGCCATCAGGGGGTAGAGCTGACGGCCGCCAGCGGCGCTACCTACCGCGTCGACGACACCGCCGGCTGGATGAACGTCACCATCTACAACCAGTCCGCGGACGAGACGAAGACGCTGACCAACGTCACGCTCGGCGCCGTCCGCTACGAGAACGGCGACCACGACATCGCCTACCAGGGCGGCGGCGTCTGGAAGGGGACCGAAGCGGGGACGACCATGCTCTCCCCGCCGGAGTTCCACTTCCGGGGGTCGACCCTGACGCTGCCGATCATCACCGTCGACGGCACGCCGACTCTCGGCTCCAGCGCGACGGTCAGCAAGGGCGGCCAGACCCACGTCCGCTACCCCAACGCGACCGCGGACGCCAACTTCACGAACCCGCTCGACACGGGGTACGTGAACGTCACCGTCCAGAGCGACTACTACGAGGCGTGGGGGCGCTTTTTCGTCCAGCGGACGCAGGGCAACGTGAGTTACAACCACTCCCGGGAGACCGCCCGCGCGAAACTCGTCGTCCCGTTCGACGAGAGCTACGACAACGTCCTCGCGGCGACCCAGCCGGGCGGGATCCGCATGAACGGCAACGATCCGTCTCCCTCTCCCTCGGAGACCGGCATCAACTACCCGCTCCCCGACGGCCGCATCGAGGACCGCATCGAAGACTGCACGACCGACACGTCGGCGTGCTCGGACATGCCCACGGGCGACCCGTTAACGATCACCAGCGGCGGGACGTACTACACGGACTCGTACGTCTCCGAGGCGATCGAAATCGACAACCCCGGCGACGACGTCACGATCGTCGTCGACGAGAACTTCAGCCCCGACGGGGTGTCGATCACCAGCGACTACAACACGACGATTCTCGTTCGCAACTCCGTCGACATGGGCTCGGGCGACTACTTCAACGACGGCGGACCGGCCGGCAATCTCTCGGTCGTCGTGCACTCCGACGGGGCGGTCAACGGCAACGGGAACTTCAAACTCGTCGGCCTGCTGTACGCGCCCGGATCGGACTGCAACATGAACGGCGGCGGCTCCGTCGACCCGAACATCGTCGGCGGGGTGGTCTGCGAGAGCATCACGGTCAACGGCAACCCCAACGACTTCAGTTACGACCCCAGCGTCGAGAACACCAACCTCAAACTGGAGGGCGACATCACCCCGGTCACCTACCTCCACGTGACGGAGAACCCGGTCAACGTCACCAGCAAGTGAGCGCGGCCGAGGCGACAGACCGATTCTCCCGCTGTTGTGTCCGGAGGGCGACCGGCCGGATCCTTCGAGCGATCTCGGGCGGCTGATTCGTTCGAGCAATGTTGGGCCTCTGACCGTGCTACTCGACAGAGAGACCAGCCCAGCGGACGCGACGCGCGGAAGCGTCCCCGGTGGCCTCCAGACCTCCGGCCGCGAGAACAGTGGCCGGTCGAGTCAGGGCTTCAACTGGACCGCGATCCGGACTTCGGTGACGAATAGCTGCTCGGGCGTCTCGTCGAGTTGGCAGGAGACCCGCTCCGATCCCGACCGGGAGCACGTCAGCGCCGGGTCCCGACCGAGCATCGACAGCCAGAGGTCGCGCCGGGGCGAGGTCACGTTGATCCAGACGTCGTCGTACTTCCCGGTGTCGTCGGCCACGGGGACGAGGCGGTCGTTCGCGCTCGCGCGGACGAGGACCGTTGAGCTCTGGATCTGCTGGCCGGTGTCGGTCGCCGAGACCGTCGTGACGATCGGGATCAGCGTGCGCTCCTTGTCGAACACGGGGGACCACGACTGGACGACCGTCCCGCCCTGCGGGTCGTCGCGGAAGATGGCCCCCATCGCGTAGACGAGTTCCGTGTCGCCGTCGTCGTAGACGATCGGCCGGATCTTGTGCGTTCGGTTCACCAGGAACGAGGGGTCGCTGGTGCTCTCGTTGGGGTCGCGGACCGTCACGATCGTCTCGTTCGCGAGCGAGAGCGACGCGTCTTCGAGGCTGATCTCGGTCGCGCGGCTGGGCGCGCCCCGTTCGGCGATGTCGCCCATGTTGTCCGAGAGCACCTCCATCGCGCGGACGGCGTTGTCGGTCTGCTGGGCGTCGCGAGCCGATTCGAGGCTGGCGAGGCCCGACAGCGAGACGATGCCGACCACGCTGACGATCATCGCGAAGACCAGGACGAAGCCGACGACGTCGCTCACCGCGCGCTCGTCGCCGGCCGGCCGACCGTTCATCCTCGCACCTCCAGGTGCGGGCCGCTGGGGTCGTAGACGACGCTGACGTCGCCGCCGGACACCGCACCGGCGGCCACCGGCGTCTCGGTCTCGATCCGGATCGCGACGGAGACCGACGGGTTCGTCGTCGAGAGGTTCAACCACTGCTCGGACCCCGCGTGGGTGACAGCGACGTTGTAGTGCGAACCGGCGATAGACGGCGGGAGCGACGCGTTGACCGCGACCGTCTGCGTGCTCGCGCCGGCGCGGACCAGCCGGTCCGCGGCGACGACGTCGCCGGCGAGTTGCTGCCCGACGACGCCGAGTTCCGTCCTGACGACTTCCGTCCGCTGCTGGGTCACGAAGTCGCCCGCGGCGACGAACAGCCCGGTGACGACCAGCGACGCGACGGCGAGGGCGAGCGTGTACTCCAAGGTCGTCGATTGAGCGCGGTTCGCGCCTGCGAACCGACCGACGCCCGCGAGCGCGCCGAGCGCCGAGCGCCCCTTGCCGCGGTCAGTCGTCGCTTCACCGGCGAATCGCCCGCGACGGCGCGGCGGCGGGCTACCCATCGCTCTCACCCGGGGCGACCCGAATCGTCGAGCGGTAGCGGACGTCCGACGACCAGTAGACCAGGTCCACGCTCATCGAGTAGAGCACGTTCTCGTACTCGCTGCTGGACAGTTCGCCGGTCGGCGTTCCGTCGACCACCATCGTGTACTTCCCGTCTGCGACCGATCCGTTGCGGATTTTCAGGTCGTACGACCCGGAGACGCTCCCCAGGTCGAGGGCCGGGCAGCTCGTCCCGCCGACCGTCCCCGAGGAGACGTCGACGGTGAGCGGCAGCGTCGCCGTGTTCGTGCACGACTGGTAGCTCCCCGAGTCGTTGACGCCGACCTCGTACGCCGAAGTCGTCGTGTTGTAGGAGACGTTCAGATACCAGGTCTCGTGGTCGCCGGCGACGACCCACAGTTCGTCGCTGTCGGTCCCGCTCCAGCTCTGGACGCCGACCCGGAACTTGCGGGTGTTCGAGACCCCGTCGACCAGCGTCCAGTCGCCCGTGCCCCCGTTACCGAGGTCGCTGGGGTCGTTCGTGACGTTGATCCCCGGCGTCGTCGCGACGCTGACGTTCGTGAGCTGGGCGTGGGCCGCCTGCTGGCGCCGGGTCGCGTTGTGGTAGGTCTCCATGGCGTCGGTCACGCTCTGGTTGAGCGCGTCGTGGTCGCCGCTGTGGTGGCTGTGCGCGTAGCGGAACGCGTCTGTCGCGGCCGTCTCCGTCGCCCGGTGGAAGGCGTGGGCGTTCGACGTCTCCGCCGACTCGCTGCGCGTCGCGAGGTTCTCCGTGTAGATGGCCGCGTTCATCACCAGCGCCAGCGCGATGAACACGACCGCCAGCGCGAACGCGCCGACCAGGATGATCTGGCCGCGGTCGCGGTCCGGTCCCCCGACCTCCGGCCTCAGATCCGCCACACGACCACCTCCACGTTGATCACGTTGTAGACGCTGGAACTCGACGGCTGGGGCGCGAAGTACGTCGGTTCCCCGCTGACCGTCGTCCCCGTCGGGTCGCCGTTCTCGTCGCGGATCTCGTCGTTCACCATGAGCGTCAGCGACCACGTCGCGCGGACCGCGTGGTCGCTCGGCTGTCCCTGATAGACGTACCGCTGCGTGTGGGTCCGCCAGTCGGACCCCTGGTAGCGCAGGTAGACGTTGTACGCGATGCCCTTCCTGTCGAACGACCGTTCGAGCATCGTCCCGAAGCGGTTCGGCGGCGCCCCGGTGGTGAAGTAGCCGACCTCGCCCGTGTGGTAGAACTGCTCGCTCGTCGCGTTCCACGAGAGCAGCGCCCGTTCGAGCGCGCCGGTCTCTGCCGCCGACGCGAGGACGCCCCGCGCCGTCGATTCCTGCTGGTTCTCGATGTGCTGGCTCGACGTGCTCGCCGACAGCGGCGTCACAGCCGTCATCTCCAGCGCGAACACGACCGCCGACAGCAAGATCAGACTCGCGACGATGCCCTCCAGCGTGTGCGCCTGTCCGCGGTCGCCGCTCGTTCCGTCCGAGGCGCCGCGTCCCTCCCGGCCCCCGCTCCCGTCTCCGCGACTTGACGGCGACCGCGGCGGCCGACGAGCGCTCACCACATCACCACCTCGACCGTGACGTCCCGTCCGTCGAGTAGCGCGACTCGCTGCGCGCTGACCGTCTTCCCGCCGCTCCCCGCCGGGTTCGACCCGTCGGTCAGGACGGTCCCGCAGCCCGCGCTCTGCTCGACGAGCGAACTCCCGTCCCAGCAGAGTATCGCGTCTTTGCTCGACCCGACGTCGCCCCTGATCGTCACGTTCACCGGCGTCCGGTCGACGACGCCGACGCGCTCCTGGATCGGATCGCCGTCGAATCCGCACGCCGTGAACGACTCGTCGAAGAACGCTCGCGTGCACTCTCCGTCGAGCACGTACGGGGCGCTCGCGTTGCCCAGCGACCGCTGGGTGAGGTCGTCGGCGACGCGATTGACCGCCGGCGTTTCGGACTGCCCGCTGTCCGAGAACGGCTCCAGCATCCCCGGGACGAACGCCATCGCGAACGTCAGCGCCAGCAGGAAGACGCTCATCCCGATGGCGAAATCCAGCGTCGTCTGACCGCGCTCGCCTCGACGGCGGTGCCGTCGCTCTATACGCTCCTCTCGCTGTGAGCCCGTGCCGTGTGTCTTTACGGGCCCCGTTAGGTCCCCGAGTCCTCGCATTGTGTGTCTCTGCCGGTCGCCGCGGACGCCGTCCCCCGAAAGCGCCGCGGGTTCCGAGCCTTGCCGACTGAACGACGGTCCCCGTTATATCCGTTGGCCCGACAGTACAGAAATTGATACTCCGATGGTTGATATGCTGACAGTACGGCCGTGTCACTCGATGACGATCGGCCGCCCGCTTCGATGGGTTTATGAAAAGTCCCCGGATACGTGTTTTTGTAGGCGGGCTCGTAGATCAGTGGTAGATCATCCCCCTGGCACGGGGAAGGCCCCGGGTTCAAATCCCGGCGAGTCCACTTCCTTCCGTTCGCTTCGCTCACTCCAGTCAGCGGACTCGCCGACCCTCGCGAACGCAACGCGTTCGCTCGGTCCCGGCGAGTCCACACCACTTCTTCCTGTGGGGTTCCTCGCGAGCCGTCGGCTCGTTACGGGACCTCGTCCACAGAAACTCGGGAAGCCGCGAACGCTCCGCGCTCGCGTACGGTACGCATCGTTCCCCTCGGCGCGGATGCCGGCGGTTAACGCTCTACCACAGTTCCCTCGACGCGACTTCACCCGCCGAAGCCGTATTGTACCTCAGGTCCGTAGCGTCGCCCAATGGGAAAACGGGCGGTCGTCCTCGTGGCGCTTGTTCTCCTGTCGGGGTGTAGCGCAGTTCCGTTCGGGAGCGACAGCCAGCAGGGCGCCCCGACGGACACCGTCACGCCCGTTCCGGTAACCGACGCCGACGGGGGTGCGACCGCCACGGCAACAGCTGCCGACCTCCCGCCGGGCGTCAGCGCGGACGGGTCAGTCAACGCCATCGAACTCGCCCGGGCGCACAGCGCGTACGTCGAGAACCGGTCGTACACCTGGTTCGTCGACTACGACACAGGCGAACAGGACTTCCTCGGCGGGGTGTTCACCCGTCGAGCCGTCGTCGGCAACGGGAGCTTCTTCGTCCAGCAGGCCAGCCTCGGCTCCGGCGCGAACACGTCGCTGTACGTCAACGAGTCGGGCGGGTTCCTGCGCTCGACGGAGGGCAACGAGACGCGCTACGACCTGATCGAGGTCCCGGGCGACCATAGCCAGTACGTCTTCGCAGACGCCGCCATCCGGCGGTTCCTCAACGGAGCGAGGTTCGCCGTGACGACCGTCGAGCGCGGGGGCCAGACCTACTACCGTCTCTACACCGCCGACGGACCGGTCCCCGACACGCTCGCGTCGTCGTCGGTCGCGATCCGCAACTACAGCGCGACGGCGTACGTGACGCCCGACGGATTCGTCCGGTCGCTGTCGGTCGAGTACGATCGCTTCGTCGGGGGCGACCGGTCCGACGTGAGCTTCCGATACGACTACAGCGGCGTGGGCGAGTCGACGCCGCGGGCGCCCACTTGGATTGGGAACGTATCGCGACGGTCGACGCCGGAACCGGTCCAGCCGGGGACGACGGCGCCGAATGGGACGACCGCACCCGGCGGCTCGACCGCGACGACTGACGAGCCGACCGCGACAGACGAACTCGACGAGTAGCCGACCGCGACAGACGGCGCTATCGGGCGGTGAGCGGGAAGAAGACGGAGCGGAAGCCGTGTCGGTCCGCGCAGCGACGGAATAGCTGATTCAGGACCTGAGAGTGAGCATCCCGTCGTTGACCGACAGGTCGGTCACCTCGTCGGTGACCTCGAACTCGAACTGCCGGTCGCCGGCGACGACGATGGCCGTGTCACCCACGACGTCGAGCTTGGCGTCGACCTGCTCGCCGAAGTCGACGACGATTACCGTCTGCCCGTCGACGTCTCGGCGGGTGATCGCGATGTCCTCGTCCTCGGCCGCGGCTGACTGGAGCGTGGATGGGGCCTCCATAGGTTCGGTTGGGCCCTCGCGTACCTAAGGGCGTTGCCGGGGTACGCCGGACTCGTGGCGACAGCCTACGGCGGAGAGAACGGGGCCGGTCGCGTCACGACATGAGCGTGACGACGTACCAGACCACGAGTGCGATCGTCGGGAGCACCACGGCGAACTTGACGCCGGCGAGCAGGCTCACGTCGCGGATGTACCCCGCGATGAACGAGGACAGGAGCGCCTGCAGGACGACGGCGTGGAAGAACAGCACCGAGAGCATGTGCGTGTTGACGCCGCTGAAGTTCCCGCCGGGCGCTTGACTGCCGCCACCGCCCGACGAGGCGGACTGGCTGGCCAGGTCCGCCATCACGTTGAGGAACTTGATCTTCAGAAGCGCCATCACGCCCAGCAGGGTGAGGTAGGTCATGATGATGATGACCATCTGCATCCGCGTGCGCGACTTGCGCTCCAGGTCGATGTCGTCCTGGTTCTCCGAGGCCTGCGCGGCCGTCGAGAGCACGTCCTGGATCTGGCTGGACGCCTCCTGGGCCTCGCTGATCAGCTTGACCGTCCGGGCGAGCCGGGGGATGTGATAGCGGTTGTTGAACTCCCGGAGCGCGTTCTTGAGGCTGGTGCCGTAGTTGACCTTCGCGTGCATCGTCTCAAGCTCGTCGGCCATGCGGCCCGAGGAGGTGTCGGCGACGACCCGGATCGATTCGAGGAGGGTCATCCCGGTGTCGTTGGCGCTGGCGAGCTTCCGGAGGTTCTCGGAGAGGTTACCGACGACGCTCCGGCGGGTCCGGAGGTTCCACTCGTAGAAGACCGCGAGCGGCAGTAGGTTCACGTAGATCGGGACGTAGACCCACATGAACGTCCCCGTGATGACCGGGTAGGTCCACCGCTTGTCCGGCGTGTTGAGCTTGTCCGGCACGTCGGCGCCCACCGGGACGACGAGCTCCGAGATGGTCATCGGCGCCAGGTGGAAGATGACGACGACCGCGAAGAAGGCGATCGTTATCGGGATCGTAAAGCCGAGGACGAACAGCGGGTTGTCCCGGAAGAAGATGTGGGGCCGCTTGAGGATCTCCGTCGCGCGGTAGGTCCCCTCGCGGCTCTTGATGCGGTCGAAGACGCCGTAGGTGCCCGTGTACCCCTCGACGAGGCCGAGACTCAGGAGCCCGTCGTCGGCCTCCGAGTAGGTCTCCTCGGCGTCCCGGTCGGGGCGGAGGTAGCCGTCGCCGATGGAGTCCTGGGTGACCGTCGAGGTGAGCACGAGGAACCCGACGCCGGTCAGCGGGATGAGCCCGTAGACCGTCCCCATCATCATGTCCATCTTCGACCCCGAGGACATCATGCTCATGATGACGAGGATGATGATGAGCAGGAGCGGGAACAGCGAGAGCGTCATGTACATCTCGCCGAACAACTCCAGCGTGTCCAGCATCTTCTTCTGCTCCTGCTTGGCCGTCCGCATGTGCTTGTCCTTCTGGTCCTCGAGGAACGAAGTCATGTCCCCGCCGGAGTCGACGATAGAGAGCATGTCCGTCAGGAACTGGCTGAGTTCGTCGCTGGGCGTCTCCAGCGCCTGGTTGCGGATCGCCGTCCGGTAGTCGGTGTCGAAGTACTCCGTCTCGAGGACGAGCGACTGGAACTCCTTGGCCACCTCGCCGTAGGTGTCGTCGGCCTGGGCCATCGCCTGCAGGATTTCGAGCTGGTTGAGACCGCCCACGGAGAGGGCGTACATGAAGGCGATCGAGTCGGAGAGGAGGACGTTTATCTCGCGTTTGCGCGCGTTCGACCGGAAGTACGGTATCGAGACGAGCGAGCCGAAGCCGACCCCGAACCCGATGGCGCCGAAGACGATCCCCGAGACGAAGATGATCGCGGGGACCTTCAGCGCCGAGACGACCGGCCGGATCGAATCGGGCAGCCGGAGGCCGATGAACTCGGGGTTGGTGATGCCGAGCATCTGGACGATCAGGTACCCGAGTAACATCCCGAGCAGCCAGAGGGTCACGCCGGCGACGGTGCCGACCGCCAGCGCGCGCGAGATGTACATCTCGACGTTGTCGTCCATCCGCGCTTCGGCGAGCTTGTCGTCGATGCCCTTGACGAAGTCGCCGTCCTCGTCGAACAGCGTCTGGTAGAGCGGGTAGAACGTGTCCCCGACGGTGTTCGCGCCGCCGAGCTGCTTGGACTCGCGCCCGAGGCTCATGCCTCGTCAGCCTCCGCACCGGCCGCGGGCACGAACTCGCTGAAGTCGATCTCGTCGTCGTCCTCTTTCTCGACGGGCGTGATGTCGGTCTCCTCCTCGTCGACGCCCGAGCCCGTCAGCGCGCTCACGATGTCCGAGGTCTCCTTGTCGCGGAACTGCTGGAACAGCGGCTGCGCGTTCTCCAGGATGTCGCCGGCCTCGTCGAGCATCTCCGCCGGCGGGTCCGGCCGCGGGACCATCTCCTCTTTCTCCGGGTCGATGTTGATCTTGACCGACTCCATCTCCCGGAGGTCCTCGAGCGAGCGCTCCAGTTTGTCCTCGGCGATGAGGGCCATGATGGTGTCCGGGTCGTTGATGAACGCCTGGACGGCGGCCGCGACCTCCGTGTAGGTGTTGAGGTTCTGCTCGATGAGGTACGCGAGGACGACCTTCCGCATGAACAGCTCCTCGTCGAGCCGTTCCTGTTTCCACCCGCGGTCGAACTTGAGCTCCTCCAGCGTGTTGGAGTTGCCCATCTGGAGGAACTCGTCGGTCTCGGCCTGCCACTCGTAGACGTCGCGGACGTTGATCTCGTCGTGCTCCGCGGAGTACTCGTTGATCTCGGTGAGGTTCTTGTTCCGGCGGACCTTGTTGCCGTCGACCCGCGTCTGGGTCTGGATGGACACCAGGTCCAGCGCCGTGAACAGCGTCTTCGAGACGTTGATCGGCTCGGTCGTGAACCGCTTGATGACCTCGCCGACGGTGTCGGCGTGGAAGGTGGAGTAGGCCGTGTGCCCGGTCGACATGACCTGGAAGAGGTCGCGACCTTCCTCCCCGCGCACCTCGCCCATGACGATGTAGTCGGGGCGCTGACGCAGTGCGGCCTCCAGCAGGTCGAACTCGTCGACGTCGCCCTTGTCGTCCTCGCCGAACGAGGGGCGAGTCACGGAGGCGACCCAGTTACGCTGGGGCAGTTCGACCTCGCGGGTGTCCTCGATGGAGACGATCTTCGCGTTGCTCGGGATGAACAGGGAGATGGCGTTCAGCGACGTCGTCTTCCCCGAGGCGGTACCTCCGGCGAAGATCATCGACTTGTTGTTCTCGATGCACAGCCAGAGGAACGCCATCTCGTCGAGCGAGAACGTGTTCCAGTTGATGAGGTCCACCGGCGTGAACGGGACGTCCTTGAACTGACGGATGGTGTAGTTGGTCCCGTGGTCGGAGACCTCCTCGCCCAGGGTCAACTGGGCGCGCGACCCGTCCGGCAGGGTCGCGTCGACCTGCGGCTGCCGCTTCGAGATGCCCTTGCCCGACCGCTGGGCGAGTTTGACGACGAAGTCGTCGAGCGACTGCTTGCCGTGCTCGACGTTCGTGATGATGTTCTCGTACTCCGTGTGGTAGACGAACACGCGGGAGTTGTACCCGTCGCAGGAGATGTCCTCGACGTTGATGTCGTGTTTGACGGGGTCGATCCGCGCGTAGCCGACGAAGTCCCGTTTGAGGCGGTAGAGCAGTTTCTCGACCTGGTACTCGTTGAGCGTCTTCGGGTCGTCCTCGATGACGACCGGCTCGGGCCGCGCCTCGATACCGTCGAGTTCTCCGCCTTGCGTCTCGATACCGACTTCCATGCCGAGCGCCTCCTTGAACTGGTCCATGATCCCGAGGTCCCCCTGTTGCCCGGGCGTGTAGAGGTCGTAGCGTTCGAGCAGGCGCTCGGTCTCGCGCTGGATGACGTTGGCGCGGTCGGCCTCCGATCCCTCGACGACGACGTCGTCGTCGGAGTACTTGATGGCGGATCTGAGCTTGCCCGAGAGGAAGCTGACGAGGTCGGACTCGATGTCGTTCTCGTAGGGCTCGATGGCGTAGTACTTCTTCTCGTTCTCCTTGCGGGAGTGGAAGATGACGACGCAGGCGTAGGGCTTGTTCACCCAGTAGCGCTCGACCTCGACGAAGTGGGCCTTCTTCTCCAGCGGGACGGCCTTCTCCAGGTCGTAGCGGTTGACGACCGTCGTGTGCCCGTCGACCGTCGAGAAGAAGGCGTCCTCGTCGAGGTCGGGGTTCACGTCGACCGTCCGCTCGTCGACGATGGCCGACAGCCGTTCGGCGGCGTTCCCCCCTTCGCTCAGTCGGTCCTCCGTCTCGTCCGGGTCGAACCCGAGGTGCTCCTCGGGTTCGAAGGGGATCTTCTCCCCGTCGCTGTCACGGGGGATCTCCCCGTCCTCGTCGTAGTAGTACTCCTGCTTGAAGTGCTCCCAGGTGTAGCGGTCCTTGACGACGAACGAGCGTTCGGCCTCGATCCGGTCGCCCCAGACCTGGTCGAGCGTCTTCGCCGCGCTCGCGCCCGACTGGAGCTTGTCCTCGATGTCCAGCGGGTCGAAGCCCAGGTACTCGCTCCGGTCGAACCTGCCGCCCGTATGCACGTCCCGCCGCAGGTCGTTCCACGTGTACTCGCCGACGGTCGGGCCGCCCCCGGAGAACCGGTCGCCCCCTGACCCGACCTGGTCTGACTCGTTGCCCCCCGTACCATCAATTGCCATTACAGGCTAACTACTGGTAAGACAGAAAAAGCTTTACGCCCACGAGGTTGTCGCCGATAATTCCGCGTAACGCCGATAAGACGGCCGTATACGGCCCCTACTTCCAGTTAGGGGATAAATACTTCCGAATGGTGTCAATTGATAAACGATTCAATGCGGGTCATCGCTTCCTTGAGATCACCGAGGCCGGTCGCGTAGGAGACGCGTAGGTGACCCTGCCCGCCGGCCCCGAACACGTTGCCCGGGACGACCGCGACTCGCTCCTCTTCGAGGAGGGCTTCGGCGAAGGCGTCGCTGTCGTCCCACGGGCACTCGGGGAAGGCGTAGAAGGCGCCCGCGGCCGGGAAGCAGTCGATCCCCATCTCCTCGAACCGCGAGAGGACGAAGTTCCGGCGGCGGTCGTACTGGGCGCGCATCTCCCGGACCTCGTCGTCGCAGCTCTCCAGGGCCTCCACGGCGGCGTGCTGGGCGGTCGTCGGCGCCGACAGCATCGTGTACTGGTGGATCCGGTTCATCGCCTCGGTGGCCGCTGGCGGCGCGAGCGCGTAGCCGAGTCGCAGGCCCGTCATCGCGTAGGCCTTCGAGAAGCCGTTGAAGACGATGGTCCGCTCGCGCATCCCGGGCAGCGTCGCGATCGAGGCGTGGTCGTGCTCGTAGGTGAGCTCCGAGTATATCTCGTCCGAGAACACGAGCAGGTCGTGCTCGCGGGCGAACTCGGCGACCGGCTCCAGTTCTTCTCGCGTCATCGTCGCGCCGGTCGGGTTGTTCGGGTAGCACATGACGAGCGCGTCGGCCTCGGCGGCGCCGGACGACTCCAGCACTTCGCGGGTGAGTTTGAACTCGTCTGCGGCCCGCGTCGGCACGTCGATCACGTCGGCGCCCGCGAAGCGCGCGCCGGGCACGTACGAGACGTAACAGGGCTGGGCGATGGCGACCGAGTCGCCGTGGTCGAGGAACGCCCGGAACGCCAGATCGACGGCCTCGCTCGCGCCGGAGGTGACGAGGATCTCCTCGTCCGGGTCGTACTCCAGGCCGTATCGCTCGGACGCGTCGACGGCGATCCGGTCGCGTAGCTCCGACATCCCGCGGTTGGCCGTGTACGAGGTCTGCCCGCGCTCCAGGGAGGCGATGGCGGCGTCGCGGGCGGCCCACGGCGGGGCGAAGTCGGGTTCGCCGACGCCCAGCGAGATGATGTCGTCGTACTCCTCGGCGAGTTCGAAGAAGCGGCGGATGCCCGAGGGGGGTACCGAGGCGACGCGGTCGGTCGGGTCGAACGTCATGGCGAGATCGACAGGCGGTCGTCGTCGTGGCCGTCCCCGAACTCGACGCCGCGCTCCTTGTAGCTCTCCATGATGTAGTGGGTCACCGTCTGGGTGATCTCGGGGACGGGCGCCACCTTCTCGCTGATGAACCGGGAGACCTCGCTCATCGAGTCGCCCTCGACCTCCATGGCGAAGTCGAAGTCGCCGCTGACCAGCCGGAGGCCCTGCACTTCGGGGAACTTCGCGAGGCGCTCGGCGATGTCGTCGTAGCCGGTCTCGCGGTCGAGGGTCACGTTCAACTCGACGGCCGCGCGGACGCGTTCGGGCTCGACCTTGTCCCAGTCGACGACGGCCTGGTAGCCCTTGATCACGCCCTCGCTCTCCAGCTCTTCGACGACCGCCTCGACGTCCGCTGCGTCGAGGCCGGTCTGTCGGGCCAGGTCCTCGGTCGAGTACCGCGCGTTCTCGCGGAGCAACGCCAGTATCTCCTCGCGGTCGCTCATACCTACCTACCGGCCCACTGCGAACAAAAGGGTTTCTCCATCCCGGGAGGGAGTCGCACGCTGCCGGGACATGCGGCTTTATCCGCACGTCTCACATAGGCGCTCAGTATGCTCGATACCGACCCCTCCGACGACGCGGGGGACGCCGCGGGCGGCTGGGCCTTCGTCGCCGACAGCGACGGGGCCGCGAAGCTGTTCGGGGCCCTCGTCGACCTGGACGCGGACGACACCTACACCCGATCGGAACTCGCCGAACGCTCGGGCGTTCCGCTGAAGACGCTGTACCTGAACGACCTGATCGCGGCGTTCGTCGACCTCGGCGTCCTCGAAACCGAAGTCGCCCCGTCGGACGACGAGGGCGAACCGCGCTACCGCGTCGTCGCCGACTCCGACCTGCTGGCCGCCGCCGCGGCGTTCGAGGACGCCTATCGGTCCCGGACGGACTGAACGGCGGTCCAGCCGATTCCTCTCTCGCCGATTCCGCTCCCCTTCGACCCGCACAGCGGGCCCGCGACCGTCGACTACTCGGCCGACCGGGATCCCTCGAAGCCGTCGAGCCAGCCGGTGACCGCGGACTTCAGCGCGCCCGTCGTGCTCCCGACGTGGAGGATCTGGTAGCCGTTCTCGGCCTTCTCGTTGACGTCGTCCATCCCGAAGCCGAGACCCCCCAGGGCCACGTCGGCGTCGACGGCCGTCGAGCGGACCCGTTCGATCCCCTCGCTGACCTCGTCGTGGTCGAGTTCGCCGGGGTGGCCGAGCGACACCGAGAGGTCGAGCGGACCGGCGAAGACGAAGTCGAGTTCCGGGACCGCGACGATGTCGTCGATGGCGTCGACGGCTTCCCGGTTCTCGATGGTCACGCCGAAGAAGACCTCCTCGTCCTCCGTCGCGACGTAGTCCTCGGCGAGCCCCCAGCGACGCGCTCGCGGGTTCGCCATGCCGCGGTCGCCCGGTTCGCCGTCGTACTCGAAGCGGGCCGCCCGCGCCGCCCGCTCGACTTCCTCGGCGTCCTGCACGCGCGAGAGGAAGACGTTTCTGACGCCGGCGTCCAGCACTTTCCGGACGAGCGCCGGCTCTGTCGTCGGGACGCGCGCGAGGACTTCCGTGCCCGTCCCCTCGGCGGCGCGGAGCAGTCCCTCGACCGCGTTCGCGTCCCACGGGCTCGGGCCGCCGTGTTCGAAGTCGATCCAGACGAAGTCGACGCCCAGTTCCCCGTAGAACTCGATCAGCGTCGGGCTGTACGTGTTGTCGAGGACGCCCAGGGCGACCTCGCCGGCTTCGACTCTGTCCTTGACCGCGTTCGCTCGGTGGTCGTCGACCATAGGTCCCCATCGGCCGTCGTCTCCCTAATAGTGGTGCAGGCATCGGCCGGAGCCGTCGCGCGCACGGCGGGCCCCCCACCCAAAACGTCATTCTCCCGGCCTCCGTACCCCCGCCCGTCATGGTCGCACTCGACTCCGAGGAAGACGCGCTCGACCGCGGCGACGCCGCACCGGACTTCGAACTGCCCGGCGTGGACGGGGAGACCCACGCCCTCGACGACTTCGCCGACAACGAGGCGCTGTTGCTCGTGTTCACCTGTAACCACTGTCCGTACGCCCAGGCGAAGTTCGACGAGCTGAACGCCCTCGCCGACGAGTACGACGTGGCCGTCGTCGGGATCAACCCCAACGACGCCGAGGAGTACCCCGAGGACTCCGTCGAGAAGATGGAGGAGTACGTCGAGCGCGGCGAGGTGCAGTACGACGCCTACCTGCGCGACGAGAGCCAGGAGGTCGCTGCCGCTTACGGCGCGACCTGCACGCCCGACCCGTTCCTCTTCGAGGAGGTCGACGGCGAGTTCCGCCTCGCCTACCACGGCCGGCTGGACGACGCGCTCAACCCCGACGACGAGCCGACCGAGCGGGAGATGAAGGACCTCGTCGACCGCCTGCTCGCCGGCGAGGACATCGATGACGAGTTCAAACCGAGTCGCGGCTGCTCGATCAAGTGGAAAGACGAGTAGGGGATCGGGAACCGCAGCGCGGCCGAACGCTCAGGGCAGGTCGAGCGGCGCCGACGCGTAGCGGATCTCACAGCGGCCGTCGGCGACGTGCGTCGAGGTCAGCTGGAGTAACTTTTCGCCGTCGGCCGACGGCAGCAGCGGCGTCGTCCAGCCGACCGTCCCGTGGCCGGCGTCGAACTCGTCTTCGAACGCGAGCGGTGCCGACACGCGGTCCCAGTCGTCGAAGTCCTCGAAGTCGGTCGTCGCGAGGAGCGTCTCCCCGCTCCCGGACGCCTGCTCGTTCGCGTCGGTCCGGAGCGTCTTCGCCGACGCCACGACGGCCCCGTCGGCACGGTCCGGATCGGCAGCCCCGTCGGAACCACCGGCGGGCGTCCAGGTCACGTACGGGCCGTTCGTGAGTTGCTCGCCCTCGTCGGTCTCGACCGGTGATCCGAGGTCTTCGGGGTCTCCCCAGTCGCGACCGTCCGGCGACGTCTTGACGAAGACGCCGCCCTCCTCGCCCGGACCGACGACCTCGAAGGTCAGCACGTACCGGCCATCCGGGAGTCGCGTGACAACGGGCATCCCCGGCCGGTCCTCGCCGTTGGGGACGACCGCGTCGAAGACCTCCGCTTCCCACGTCTGTCCCCCGTCGACCGAGCGCCGGTGACCGACGAGCTGGTTGTATCCCTCGTCGCTGTGGCGTTCGTCCGCGAAGTAGCAGACGAGTTCGCGGTCGGCGTCGAGCGCGAACTCGGGTTCCCAGACCGGCGTCTCGCCGGCCTGCGGGACGGCGCGGCCGCCCTCGGCGACCGTGCTGACGTAGGACCACGAACGGCCGCCGTCCTCGCTCGCGTACACGTCGATTTTGGTCTGCGAGCGGTCGTCCGGGATCGAGTTGCCGGCGGCCAGCACCGTGCCGGCCTCCCACGGGCCGACTGACTCGGGCAGTTCGAACAGGACCGGCTGGTAGCGCAGGCCCCAGCCGTTCTCGGTGTCGCGGACGGCCGAGAACGGCTCCCAGGTCTCGCCGCCGTCGGTGCTCCGGTAGATCGGGAAGTACGGCTGGTCCTCGGGGACGGCGTCGTCCACCTCCTCGGCGAACGGGTCGGGACAGTCCGGGTCGGCGCTCGCGTAGTGCTCGAACGTCGCGAGCAGCGTCTCGCCGTCGGTGTCGTCGTGCAGCAGCCGCTCGACGCGCGGGTACATCGCGCCCGCGCCCGGCGCCTCGGCTGGCGGCTCGTACAACACGTTTCCGTCACGTCCTGTCATACTCTCCCTCACCACATCCGGTACCATAGATCCCGGGGATCCGGAGCGGAAAGCTACAAAGGGACCCACGCCGGGAATCGACGTATGGGAACTGTGAACTACGACTTCTCGGACGAGACGGTGATCGTGACCGGCGGGACCTCCGGCATCGGCCGCGAGGTCGCGCTTCGCTACGGCGAGGCGGGCGCGACCGTGATCAACGCCGACATGCGCGAGGAACCGAAGGAAGACGACCTCTCGGCGCCGACCCACAAGGCCATCGAGGACGCGGGCGGCGAGGCCACCTACGTCGAGACGGACGTCTCCGACCCCGAGCAGGTCGGCTCGGTGGTCGAGGCCGCCCGCGAGTTCGGCGGCGTCGACGTAATGGTCAACAACGCCGGCATCTACCGCGACGCCGCGCTCACCGAGACCGACGCCGACGAGTTCGACCAAGTGATGGCCATCAACGTCCGCGGCGTCTTCGCCGGCTGCCGCGCCGCCGCCCGTGACATGCTCGACCGCGGCGTCGAGGGCTCTATCGTCAACACCGCCTCGATCAGCTCCGAGTACGCCCAGCTCGGCCACACGATGTACGACGCCTCGAAGGGCGCCGTGATGATGATCACCCGCGTCGCCGCGCTCGAACTCGCGCGTCACGACATCCGCGTCAACGCCGTCGCGCCGGGCATCATCCGCACCACCTTCGGCCAGGGCAACCCCGACGTCGACGAGGAACTCGGCGACGGCTTCCTGCTCGACGACGCCGACCTGCCGGACCTGCGCGGCCAGGACATCGAGCCGACCGTCCCGATGGGCCGCATGGCGACGCCCGACGAGGTCGCCGGCGCGTACCTCTTCCTCGCTTCCGACGACGCCTCGTACGTCAACGGCCACCTCCTCTACGTCGACGGCGGTTACCAGATTCTCTAAACCATCTTTTTCGCCGGGGGGTCGCTCACTGCGTTCGCGACCCCCCGACCAAAAACATGGGTGAAAAAAAGCCGCATCTCGGCCTTCGGCCTCGATGCGGTGAACCGGCGCCTTCGGCGCCGGATGCTTAGTAGCCCGTCACCGCTATTCCGTTCACAGATCGAGTTCGACGCGCTGGCCGCTCTCGGCGGACTCGTAGAGAGCTTCGATGGCGCGCATGTCGACGAGGCCGTGTTCGCCGTCGGGTTCGGGGTCGAGACCGCGCTGGAGATAGTTGGCGAAGTACTCGAACTCCTCGTGCATCTGGTCGACCGGTTCCGGCCGGTACTCGCCCTCGATGTCCGGTCCGGACACCCGGAGCACCTTTCTCGTGGTCGGGAAGAACAGCCCGTCGATGCTCAGTTCGCCCTCGGTACCGACGAACCGGAGGGTCGAGGCCAGTGTCGCGCTGTGGGTGACCGTACACGACGCGAGTTTACCCTCGGGGAACTCCAGTTGGAACGCCGCGTGCTCGTCGGTTCCCTCGTAGGCCGGCTGTTCGGACTCCGTCCGGGCGTACACCGCCTGGGGGTCCTCCTCCAGGATGAACCGGATCGTGTTCAGCGGGTAGATCCCGATGTCGTTGAGCGTCGTCCCGCCGGCCAGATCGGGGTCGAACCGCCAGCTCGTCTCGTCCACGGCGTCGAGGATCGTGTCCGACATGTGCCCGAGTATCGAGACGACGTCGCCGATGGCGCCGTTTTGAATCAGTTCCCTGGCGCGGCGAACCGTTGGTTCCGTCTGGAGTCGGTAGGCGACCATCAGCGGCACGTCCGTCTCCCGGCAGGCGTCGACGGTCGCCCGGGCGTCCTCGACGGTCGCTTCCAGGGGCTTCTCGCAGAGGACCGCCTTGTCGTGTTCGGCCGCGGCTTCGACGTTGTCGCGGTGGAGTCCGTTCGGCGTGCAGATGTACACCGCGTCGTAGGCGTCGGTCGCCGCGCCGTCGGCCCACTCGTCGTAGGTGAGCGTCGCCTCGATCCCGTCCATCTGGGCCGCGACGTCCTCGGCCTTCTCCGTGCTGGAACTGACCAGGACCGTCGTCGTGCAGTACTCAGCGTCTTCGACGGCGGGGATCGCCTGCTCGCGCGTCCACCACCCGAGTCCGACCATGGCGAACCGGATCGGGTCGGCGTCGGTTGGCTCCTCCCAGTCGCGGGCACTGAAGCTGTCGAGGTCGATCTCCATGAGCGAGAATCGCCCCGCACGACAGATAATACTCACGCACGAGGAGCCACTGCCGGGACACTCGCCCGACCGCAGAACGTCGTCCGACGGACCGGAGCCATAACAGCAAAGTACGGACCCGCGGAGTTGCGGGTATGAAGGCGACCGCGAAGGCCCACCCGATCCAGGGACTGGTGAAGTACCACGGGATGCGCGACGAGGAACTCCGCCATCCGTACCACGACTCCATCAGCCTCTGCACCGCGCCGAGTCACACGAAGACCACGGTCGAGTTCGACCCCGACCGCGAGGCAGACGAGTACGTCGTCGACGGCGAGCCCGTCGAGGGCAAGGGCGCCGACCGCATCCGGAGCGTCGTCGACGAGGTCCGCGACCGGGCCGGCATCGACCACCGCGTCCGGTTCGCCTCGGAGAACTCCTTCCCGACAAACATCGGCTTCGGCTCCTCGGCCTCCGGGTTCGCCGCGGCCGCGATGGCCCTCTCGGAGGCCGCGGGACTGGATCTGTCCCGCCCGGAGGTCTCCGCTATCGCCCGCCGCGGGTCCGCCTCGGCCGCCCGCGCCGTCACCGGCGCCTACTCGCACCTCCGCACGGGCACCGACGACGAAGACTGTCGCTCGGAGCGGATCGAGGTCGCGGACGAACTGGAAGCGGAGGTCCGCGTCGTCGCCGGGATGGTCCCCAGCTACAAGGAGACCGACTCCGCCCACGCCGAGGCCGCCGAGAGCCACATGTTCGAGGGGCGGATGGCCCACATCCACGGCCAGATCGCGAAGATGCGCGGGGAGCTGCGCGACGGCGACTTCGACGCCGCCTTCGAGCGGGCCGAGCACGACTCGCTGTCGCTGGCGGCGACGACGATGACCGGCCCCTCCGGGTGGGTCTACTGGCAGCCCCGCACCATCGAGATCTTCAACGCCGTCCGCGAACTCCGCGAGGACGACGTGCCCGTCTACTTCTCCGTCGACACCGGCGCGAGCGTCTACGTCAACACCACCGCCGAGCATGTCGACCGCGTCGAGGAGGTCGTCGCCGACTGCGGCGTCGACACCCGGGTCTGGGAGGTCGGCGGCCCGGCGCAGATCCTCGACGAGAGCGAAGCGCTGTTCTGAGTCCCGGCGTTCGAGCCCCGTCCGGTCAGGGTGTGCGGTGGCCCACGCTGTCGCCGTCCTCGGACGCGAAGTCGCTGCCGTCACCGGCGATATCGGTCGCGCCCTCGCTCGCGGTCGTCGCTTCCGCTCCGATCCCGTCGTCTCCGGTATCGATCCCGTCGTCTCCGGTATCGATCCCGTCGTCGGTTCCGTCGCCGATTCCGTCGTCTCCGTCACCGATCCCGCCGCCGTCGCCGATCCCGTCGTCTCCGCCGGCGATCCCGTCGGTTTCGGCTTCGGTGTCGCCGCTCGATCCGCTGCTGTCGGACGATCCGGGCGTGTCACCTCCGCCGAGACCGTCTTCGGCCTCCGCTGTCTCGTTGTCGGCGGCCGGTCCGGCTTCGCCGCAACCGGCGAGACCCGCCGCTACGAAGGCTCCGACGGCCGCGACGAATCGTCTCCGTCTCATACTCTCTCTGAACGTCGACTACCCCGCATACGGGCATCCCCCTTCGGGTTGCCCCTGAAAGCCGTCGAACTCTGCCAGGGAGACCGCGCGTTCGGGCGCTGGAACTACAAGTCCTCGTCCGTCCGGACCGACAGCACGGGGGCGTTCGCATGGCGCATCAGGCGCTCGGTCGTGCTGCCGAGCAGGACCCGATCGAGGCCGGTCCGGCCGTGGGTCCCCATCGCGACGAAGTCGATGGACGCGGAGTCGACGTAGTCGACGAGCGACGAGCCGGGCGACCCCTCGATTACCTCCGAGGTCGCATCGAGCCCCTCCTCGCGGGCTCGCTCGGCGATCCGCTCCGTCGCGTCCTCGCCGCTGGACACGAGCGGTTCGAGGATGTCGCCGGTCGCCGCGCCGCCGCCGCCTCCCCCGCCGGGGACCGCGGTGTCGGCGCCGCCCGCCAGCGCCATCGTGTCGACCACGTAGACGGCGTGGACGGTCGCGTCGAACGCGTCGGCGACCGCGATCCCGTGGTCGATGGCCACCTCGGCGGCGGGGCTCCCGTCGGTCGGGATCAGCACGTCGTCGTACTCGGTGGTCAGCGTCCCGTCGACGTCCCGGACGGTCACCACGGGAACCGTCGACTCGCGGACGACCTGGGCGCTGGTACTGCCGGTCACGACTCGGTCCAGACCGGTCCGCCCGTGGGTGCCCATCACGACGAGATCGATCCCTTCCTCGGCGGCGTAGTTCACGATGGTCTCCGCAGGGTCGCCGTCGACGACCGCGGTCTCGACCCGCCGGCCGGTGGCCGTTTCCGCGACCGATTCGACGGCCGTTTCGGCCTCGGACTCCAGCCGATCGACGAACTCGTCGTCGATGCCCCCCGCGTCGAACGGGCCGGCCTCTCCCTCGACGTCGACGACGCCGAGGACGTGGACGGTCGCGTCGAAGGCGTCCGCGAGCGCGACCGCGTGGGCCGCGGCGAACTCGGACGTCTCGCTACCGTCGGTGGGCACGAGGATGGACTCGTACATAGGAACGGTAGGGGCGCGAGTCCTTTCAATGACCGGTCCCTCGGCCCCGCGGCGGTGATCCGCACGGTCGTTCCTGTCAGATATCGTTATCACGCTCCCTGTGGTAGACGATCCCATGCCGATCGACGAGCCGACGCGGGAGGCATACGAGATCATGGCGGAGGAGAACGCCGACTGGAGCGACGAACCTCACCGCCGACACCTCGAATGGCCGGCGACGCGGTCGCTACTGCCAGACCTCGACGGGCTGCGACTGCTCGAAGCCGGCTGCGGCATCGGCGACTACACCGAGTACTTCCTCGAGCGAGGCGCCGAGGTGGTCGCCGTCGACGCCACGGCGGCGGCGGTCGAGCGGGCGCGCGAACGGTACGCGGACGACCCGGTGACGGTCTACCACGCGGACCTCACCGAGCCGCTGACGTTCCTCGACGAGGATTCCGTGGACCTGGTGGTCAGCCAGCTCGTCCTCGAACACATCCCGGACTGGCGACCGGTCTTCGGGGAGTTCGCCCGCGTCCTGCGCCCCGACGGGCGGTTCGTCTTCTCGACCGGCAACCCGGTCTCCGGGTGGAACGGGCCCGACGACGCCGAGGCGTACTTCGAGACCGAGAAGCTGACCCAGGACTGGGGAGAGATGCAACCGCGGAACTACCGGCGGCCGCTGGCGGAGCACCTCAACCCGCTCGCAGAGTCCGGGTTCGCGATCGAGCGGTTCCTCGAACCGACGCCCGACCCCGCCTATCGGGAGGTCGACCCGGAGAAGTACGAGCGGCTCACCACCCTGCCGCGGTGGGAGTGCGTCCGCGCACGCCTGATCGAGTAGCCGACCGCGGCGGGTTCGTCAGTGGGCTTTTCTCGATAGCGGCCGCAGGTCCGCCATGCGCGTCGCCGTCTTCGGCGCCGGATACGCCGGCCTGACCCTCGCCCGCCGACTCGAATCGGAACTGCCCGAGGAAGTCGAACTGGTCGTCGTCGACGAGGACGGCTCCCACCTCGTCCAGCACGAACTCCACCGCGTCGTGCGCCGCCCGGACCTCGTCGCGGAGATCGTCGTCGACCTCGACGACGTGCTCGACCGGGCGACCGTCCGCGAAGCGACGGTCACCGACGTGGACACCGCGGCCGGCGTCGCGACGCTCGACGGCGGGGACGGCCAGTCCCGCCTCGACTACGACGTGGGCGCGGTCTGTCTCGGCGCCGAGACCAACTACTACGACCTCCCCGGCGTCGAGGCCCACGGAACGCCGCTCAAGCGACTCGCCGACGCCGAGCGGGTCCGCGCGGACTTCTTCGACGCCGCCGAATCCGCCGGAGCCGACGACCCCGCCCGGATCGTCGTCGGTGGCGCCGGCCTCTCGGGGGTGCAGGTCGCGGGCGAACTCGCCGCGCTCGCGAGCGACGAGGGCGCCGGGGCGTCGACCGAAGTAGTCCTCCTCGAACGGGAAGCCAGCGTCGCACCGCGATTCCCGGAGAACTTCCAGCGGGCCGTCGCGGACGAACTCGAAACACGCGGCGTGCGCGTCGAGACCGACCGCCGCGTCGCGGGCGCGGACGGAGACGCGATCACCTTCGCCGACGGCGAGGCGATGGCCTACGACCAGTTCGTCTGGACCGGGGGCATCCGCGGTCCGGACGCGCTGGACGGCGAGCGCCCGGTCGTCCGCAACACGCTCCGCTACGAGGACGGCACGTTCGTCGTCGGTGACGCCGCGCGCGTGGTCGACACCGACGGGGAAGCCGTGCCAGCGAGCGCGCAGGCGGCCATCCGCGAGGCCCGCGTCGCTGCCGACAACATCGCCCGCCTCGTCGAACACGAGCGCTCAGGCGACGGCGGGTTCGAGCCCCGGCTGGACGGCTACCGCTTCGACTCCGTGGGTTGGCTGGTCAGCGTGGGCGACGGCGCCGTCGCGCAGGTCGGCCCGACCGTTGTCACTGGTCGAGCGGCGAAGGCGCTGAAAACGTCGGTCGGCGCGGGCTACCTCTCCAGCGTCGGCGCCGTCGAGAACGCGGTCGACCTCGTCAGGGAAGAAGTGGGGTGGCCGGAGGGCGAGGAAGACGACGCCGCAGAACGGCGCGACGCGAACTGAGCTACCCGGTCGCTTCGTCGAGGTCGAGTTCGGGCGTCGTCCAGATGACGAACTCGCCGTCGCGGTCGACGACGCCGTTGACGTGGTCCTGGTCGACCGGCGAGGGGTTGACCTCGTCCTCGGTGATGGGCGTGACCTGATTCACGTCGTCGACGACCCAGCCGACCGCCCCCTGGTCGTCGAACTCGTCGGGGTCGAAGACGACGATGAGGTCCTTGCTCCCCTCCTCGGGGATGTCGAGCAGGACCTTCGGGTCGAGGATCGTCGTGATCTGCCCGCGCAGGTCGACGACGCCCTCGACGCAGTCGGCGGTGTTGGGCACTCGCGTCACCGTCTCGCGCTTGACGATCTCCTCGACGTACTCGATGTCGAGGCAGTACTGCTCGTCGCCGAGCGCGAACTCCAGGACGCGCGTCTCCTCGCCGGTCTGGGTCTCCGCGCCCTCGGCGCGGCCGGCCGCGCCGGGTGCGACCGGGTCGACGCCGCCGTCGTCCTCCTCGCCACCAGCGTCGCCGTCCGGCCCGTCCGCCGAACTCAGCCCCGCCTGGCGGGCCATCTCTTCGACGTCGACTTCGACGTCGCCCACGTCCGCGCCGGGGATGTGGATCGTCCCGCCCTCGTCCGTCTCGCTCAACTCCGCGGCCGCCTCCGCCGCCGCGGCGGCCGCGGACTCCGCGTCGTCTACCTCTTCCGCGTCGTCGACCGCTTCGCCGTCCGCCGACTCGTCGTCGGCGTCAGCCGATACGTCGTCGGCTTCGGCGTCGGCGGGCTCGTCGTCCGTCGAGTCGGCGGGGTCGTCGGCCCGCGTTTCTCCGTCGTCCTCTGCGGAGTCCGCGTCGTCCGTGGGCTGGTCCTCCTCGGACGCAGCCTCCCGGTCCGCGTCGCCGCCGTCGGGAGCGGGGTCGGCGGACGCGTCGGCGTCCGGTTCGTCCGCGTCGTCGGCCTCGGCGCCGTCCGCGGACGAGTCGGCCGGCTGGTCGTCGTTCGATGCGTCGTCCTGTGGCCGGGAACCCTCTCGCATCTCGCGGATGCGGCGGGCGCGGTCCATGCGTTCGTCGTCGTCAGTCATGCTGTAACCTCCGCGTAGCCGAACTGCCGGTCCAGGTCCTCCGCGATGTCGAGGAACACCTCCGTCATGTCCACCGACGGGTCGTAGGCGAACAGCGACTGCCCCGCGGAGAACGCCCGCTGGAGGGCGACCCGCTTGCGGACTTCCCAGACGGGGTCGTCCGCGAAGACCGCCTCGAACCACTCGAGCATCGTCTCGTCCTCGCCCGTCGTCTCCACGCGGTTGGCGACCACGCCCAGCGTGTCGACGGTGATGTCGGCCTGGGACTCCAGCGCCGCCATCTGGTCGATGAGGAGCTCGATGGCCCGCTCCGAGGTCGCCTCGGTCAGCGCGGGCACGAGGACGTTCCGGGTGGCGAAGATGCCGGTGTCGGTCAGCTTCCCGTAGAACGGCGGCGAGTCGACCACGACGTAATCGTAGTCGTCCTCGACCGCCGCGAGCGCCTCGTCCAGCGTGTCGAGCGCGTGCCCGCCCGTGACCGTGTCGGGCGTGACGTTGACCGCGAGCGACGACAGCGCTTCGGGGTCGATGTCGGCGTCGCCGGCCGTCGCGCGAGCGACCAGGTCTGCGATGGTCAGCTCGCGCTCGGCCTGGAGCATGTCGATGTTGCTCGGGACCACGTCCATCTCGGGGTGGTCGACTATCAGGTCGCCGAGCCGGTCGCGCTGACTGCCGTCGGTCAGCACGTCGAACAGCGTCGGCGGCGCCGAGTCGAACTCGTCGAGCAGGCCGAGCCCCTCCGTCGCGTTACCCTGCGGGTCGAGGTCGACGAACAGCACGTCGCGGCCGCGCTCGTTGAGCGCCCCGGCGACGTTGATCGCCACGGTCGTCTTGCCGGTCCCGCCCTTCGCGTTGGTCACGCAGATGCGCGCCGGTCCTGTTCTGCTGGTCGCCACGTTGTCTCGGTCTCTGCCCTACCGGCTTATAAAAATACGCGCCGGGCTATCAGAAGCTGAAATCGGGGGCCAGCGACCCGACGATCCGTAACTGTTCGACGGTGGCCGCCCGCGATCGAGGGTCGGCAGTTCGCCGCGCTCGCGGCCTCAAGTGGCGGGTGTGTCGTCAGACGGCCGTCTGACCGAGTGGAAGATTTAAGCCACCGGGTGAGAATACGGACAGTATCATGACGATAAACCCCCGGGACTACGACCTCAACGAGCTGCGGGAGATGGCCCGCAAGCGCGGCGACGCCGACGTCGACGAGCGCCGAGCCGACCACGACGACCCGACCGACCCCGCCGACCCGGCCGACCCCGCGGAGATGGAGTGGGGGCCGCTCGACGAGGGCGGCGACGTGAACATGTCAGCCGGCGACTCCTTCCGCGCGGGGCTCTACCGCGAGCTCCTGCCGCTGGTCGGCGGGAGCGACGACCTCTCGAAGCCGTACCTGCGCTCGATCCCCGACACCTACGCCGCCGAGTTCGTCGTCTTCGAGTGGCTGGAGTTCCTGCTGATGCACGCCGGCTACAAGGGCGCGGCCGACGCGCTCCACTACTACGAGTCCATCGACTGGATCACCGAAGACGTCGAGTCACAGCTCAACGACTACCTGCTCGGCATCGACGAGAACGGGTCCAACGACGGCGTCGACCTCGACGTGGACGACCACATGCTCAGCCTGGTCTACGTGGCCAAGCTGACGAACATGCAGTAAGCGCGGAGCGCGGCCGCCGAGTGCGGCCGAGAAGTCGTCGCGGGTACCGTCCGTCGAACTCGCCGGTCGCGGGGGTGGCCGGCGCTACAGTTTTGCTTCGATGTCGTCGTCGAGGTGGCTCCGGAGCAACTGGAGGAGCACCGTCGCGATGCCCGTGTCCGAGCTCCAGATGGCCGTCTCCGTGCGGACGCCGGGGAGCTCCTCGCCGCCGAGCACGCTGAGCAGGACCGTCTCACCGTCGACCGCCAGCAGGCGCCCGGCCGCATCGGCGGTCGGGTCTTCGGGGAACGGTGCGACCGTGACCGCCGAATCGGCGAACTGCTCGGTGATCGCGGGGTCGTCGCTGAACTCGCTGCAGACCCACACGTCGACTTCCTCGGCGCGCTCGCGGAGCGCGGCCGCGACCTCCTCGTCGACGAGTTCCGGGCCGCTCGCGTAGAGGACGTGCTCGCGAGCGTCGGCGACGATCTGCCGGACGCGAGCGGAGACGTTGTCCCGCCCGTGGACCGTCCAGACGCCCTCCTGGTGCTCGTCCTTGTAGTCCTCGCCCCGGCGCGCGGTCTCGAGGTAGTCGAACGCCCGCGCCTGTTCGCGCTCGAAGCGCTCGGTCAGCGTCTCCCGGGCCTCGTCGAGCGGCACCGCCCGGTACTGGATCGGGTTGGACTGCTGGACTTCGACGAGTCCCCGCTCCTCTAAGTTCTCGGCGGCGCCGTACACCTGCGAGCGGGGCACGTCGGTCATCCGGTCGACGTCCCTGGCGGTGCCGGCGCCGAGCCGCTCCAGCGCGATGAACACCTGGGCCTCGTACTTCGAGAGCCCGAGCCGCTGGAGGGCCTCGACCGCCTCCGACTCGCCGTCGTCGGTCATCGCTCGCCCCCCTCGCCGTCCACGGACGAACCGTTCCCGTCGACTGATGGGCCTTCGCCGTTCGATCGCGTCCGCTCGCCTGCACGCTCCGGGTCGGTCGCTGCGTCCCCGTCGCTGGCGTGCTCGTCGAGCCAGGCGTGACAGACCCGTTCGAACGCCGGGACGGAGAGCTGGCCGGCCGCGAGGTGACTGCCGGCGTCCGCGAGGTCGCGGTCGGTCACCCGGTCGCCGCCGAGGACGGCCCCGGCGACGTCGGTCGTGACCGGCGCCGCGTCGGCGCCCGCGACGGGGACCACGTGGTCCGGCAGGAGCAACTCACCGTCGAAGGTCACCGCCTCGCCGTCCGCGAGGTCGTCGGGGACCGTCACCGTGTACTCGACCTGCGCCGCGGTCTCGGCGTCGAACTCCCAGAGGACGTATACGCGCCCGTCCATCGCCACTCGCTCTATCGGCTCCGGCGTCACCTGGTCGAGCGTTATCGACCCGACCGAGGGAGCCTCGCGGAACACGACTCGACCGGAGGCCGAGGGAAGCGTGACGGTCACGCGAGTAGTCCCGCCGGGCCAGACCCGTCCGGGCGTCAGCGAGCGCGTCGCGAACGGCATCGCGTCCCCGTTCGTTTCGGCGCTCGCCGCGGGCACGGCCGCCGCGTCGGTCGCAGCCTCGCTCGGGGTCGCAGTGTCCGGGCCGTCGTCCGCGGTAGCGGCGTCGGGCGCGCCGTTCGTCGCGGCCGCGCCGGTCGCGCCCGCGGCGACTGCTCCGCTCGCGGTAGTCGCAGCGGTCGAATCGTCCGCGGCGCCGTCCGCGCCGACAGACCCGTCAGCACCCGTTCCGTCCGCCGGCCCGTCGTCCGCGATCGGATCGGCGTTCGGTCCGTCGTCGGAGGAGTCGTCCGGGTCGAACGCGTCGGCCGGGCCGACGTGGCGGGTCCAGACCGCCAGCAGGCTCGGGAGGACGAACACGCTCGCGAGGAACGCGTAGACGATGGTGAGCCCGGTGATGAACCCGAACTGCTGGAGCGGGGGCAGGATGGCGAACACGAGGACGCCGAACCCGCCGACGGTCGTCGCCGCGCTCCCCAGCAGAGCGCCGCCGGTTCCGGTGACGGCGGTGTGCATCGCGTCGCTGGCGCTCCCCTGCCGGTCGAGTTCCAGGCTGAACCGCTCGCTGACGTGGATGCTGTAGGCGACGCCGAGGCCGATGGTCAGGCTGGTGATCATCCCCGTCAGGAGGTTGAAGGGGATGTCGAGCAGGTACATCGTGCCGAGGATCCACGAGACGTTGAACACGACGGGCAGCAGCGTCACCAGTCCGAGCGTCGCGCTCCCCTCGGCGACGCGGTAGACGACCATCAGGAAGACGAACGAGACGACGAGCGTGATGATCAGGCTCTCGACGACCGTCTGCAGCAGGTCGTCCTGGACGATCTTGTCGACGATGGGGCGGCCGGTCGCGGTGACGGTCACGTCGCCGCCGGAGACGGCAGACTCGACGGCGTCCATCTGGGTCGTGACCGCGGACCCGGAGGCGCCGCCGTTCAGCGAGACGGTCAGGCGGAGTGCGCGGTAGTCGCCGCCTTCGCGGTGGATGACGCCCGCGGCTTCGTCCGGCGCCGCGTCGAACAGCGCGTCGTAGACGCCCTCGACGTTCTGGTCGGGGACGCCATCGCCGTCAGTGTCCGCCGCGGCGAAGGTGGCGTTGAACGTCTCGTTGGTCGCCGCGACCGAGCGCATCACGGTGAGCGGACTCCGCACGTCCGCCTCGTCGTTGGAGAGCCTGACCGTCACGGGTTTGTCGGCGGCGAGGTTCCCGGTTCTGTTCACCCGCTGGAGGGCGTCGGCGGTCGCCACGTCGCCCTCGAAGAGGAACTCCGCGGCCGAGTCCTCCCGCAGGAAGTTGGCGTTGACGTACTCGAAGGTCGCCCGCATCGAGTACTCGCCCGGCTGCATGCTCTCGGGCAGGTTGTCCATCCACTCCGGGGGCTCCTCGGCGATGAAGTCCTTCTGCTGGAAGGAGGTGTCGACCTGCGTGGCGCCGTAGGCGCCGCCCGCGCTGATCAGCAGCGTGAGGACGATGACCGCCCACGGCGCCCGCTCGGCCGCGCTCGCGCCGAGCGAGAGGACGCGGCTGAACGCGCCGCCGCCCGTCCCGAACGCTCGCTTGCGCCGGTCGAAGCCAAGCCGCTCCAGGAAGGCGTCGGCCTCGACCTTGATTGCGGGGATCAGCGCCCCGAAGACCACCAGTGCAGCCGCGATACCGATCGCGCTCACGACCCCGAACTCGCGGATCGGTCCGACGGGGCTGGTGAGGTTCGAGAGGAACCCGATGACCGTCGTCGCGGTCACGAGCACGAGCGCCGTGCCGACGCCAGCCAGCGCGATCCGCATCGCCTCGGCGACGGACGCGTCGTCGCTCCCGTCCGACCGCGCCTCGCGCTCCTCGCGGTGGCGCATGAACACGTGGATGGCGTAGTCGATAGACAGCCCGATCAGCAGGACCGGTATCGCGACGAACAGCTGGTTGAACGCGATGTCCATCCAGCCCATGTATCCGAACGTCACCAGCAGGGTGAGCGCCAGTCCGAGGACGCCCAGGACGATGTCGAGCAGGTCGCGGTACGCGAACGTGAGCACGACGAGGACGAAGATAGCGGCGAACGGCCCCACGACGGTGAGGCTGTCCTCCATCGACCGGTTGGTCTCGTCGGCGATGATGCCCGCGCCGAACACCATGGCGTCGTCGCCGAGTTCCTGCCGCGCGAGCTGCTGGATTGCGGTCTGGGAGGTCTGGATGCGCTCGCTCGCCGACCCGCCCGTGACCGCCGACTCCGTCGTCTGCGTGAGGACGATCATCGTCGCGTTCGCCGAGGTCGATCCCGGCTCGTAGCTCGTCGGCATCAGCGCGAACGCCTGCGCGCCGCTGTCCTGGCTCAGGACCCGCTCGACCGTCGACTCGACCGCCGACGCGTTCATCGATTCGATCTGGTCGATCTGGTCGGCCAGCGGCGGCATCGAACCGTTCTCGACGCGCTGCTGGAGTCGCTGCTGGTCCCGCTGGAGCGACGACGCGCGCTCCCGTAGCGCGCGAGCGTCAGGGGCGAGCACGCGCTCGATGCCGGCGTACACCTGCCCGAACCGCTGCTGGATCTCACCGGCGCGCTGCCGGTAGGTCGACTCGTTGATCTGGCCCTGCGCGTAGGAGGCGTTCAGCGACGCAAGCTCCGTCTGGAGCGTCCGCGCCCGGGAGGTCAGCTCCGTGAACGTCGCGGTCTGGTTGGCCGAGAGGCCGGTCGTCGCCCGCTCGCGCACGGAGGTGAGGTTCCGCTCGATGGCTGCCGATCGCTCCCGATAGGTGGCGTTGTCGAGCTCACCGCGGGCGTACGAGCGGTTGAGTTCGACGTACCGCTGCTGGAGTCCCCGCGTCCGGTTGAGGGCCTCGCTCAGCCGCGCGCCGGTCTCGTTGAGCCGCTGCCGGTCCGCGCGGAGCGCCCGCCCCCGCTCGGTCAGATTGGCCGCCTGTTCCTCGCGGATCGCGGCCGTCGCGACCACGTTGGCGACGCCGACCGGCGGCTGGGCGTCCGAGAGCGTCCCGTTGATCGAGCGGTCTTCGAGCACGGCACGCTCGAACCGCAACTGTTCCAGGAGCGCGCCGCGCGCGAGGACGTTGTCGCCGCGGACGATCACCTGGACGGACGTCGTGTTCGCGCCCGTCCCGAAGTTCGAGTCGACGTAGTCCAGCTTCTCGGCCTCGACCGAGTCGGTCTGGAACTGCGACAGCGACGAGGAGTCCTCGACCTGCGCGGCGCCGACGCCGACGGCCCCGATCACCAGGAGCAGGCCGACGATCACCAGCCGCCTGTGGTCGACGATGCCCTCCGCGACGTCCCTGATCCCGACCATCAGCGATCCCTCCGTCCGGCCGCGTCGATGTGTTCTCTCATCACGACAACTCTGTTGTTAGGATTCTACTAACGGACGCACTTAACCATGCCGAATGGGATCTGCGCGCCGCGGGCGCCAGTGTCAGCGCGACGGACGGGCGCCGTGTCCCCTAATTTCCGAGCCTGCTGCGCGTAATTTCCGTGCACTCGGACGTTCGCAGAAACGATAATTCGCGGGGTACATTTATCCGGGGTTGTGCTAAATCCCGGGGCATGAGCGACGACGAGCCGGTCCCGATCGGCGTGAAGCTCGGCAGCACCCGAACGGTCCTGGCCTACCCCGACGAGGACGGCGAGATAGAGACGATCCGGACGCTGACCTGTCTGGCGACGTACGAAGACGCACTGACTGGCGAGGAGCAGGTCCTCTACGGCGAGGAAGCCGCCCGCGAGTACCCCGACGAGGTCCAGTTCATGCTCCGCTCGGGCCTCCCCGAGGACGAGGACCGCGCGGAACTGACCAAGAAGTTCTTCGAGGCGTTCATCGACGCCAACGACATCCCCGAGAACAGCGGCGTCGTCTACGCCATCCCGACCATCGACAACCCCGAGGGGCTGGACAACCTCGAAGCGGTCATCGAGGAGTCGTCGATCGGGCAGGCGCTCGTCGAGAGTTACCCCGAATCGCTGTGCGGCGCCATCCCGGCCCGCGGCGACGACCTGGAGGCCATCGAGGAGATCTTCGTCGCCGTCAACATGGGGTCGACGAACCTCGAAGCGTCCGGCTACCGCCGGGGCGAACAGCTCGCGCCGTTCACGACCGGCGCCGTCACCGGCAACGAGGTCGACCGGATGATCGCCAACTACGTCGAGGAGGAGACCCAGGGCCGGGTCAACATCGACACCCAGACCGCCCGGGAGTACAAGGAGGAACACGCGGACTTCGAGAGCTTCGAGCCGTTCACGGACATCATCCAGCAGCCCGGCGGCGGCTCCCACGAGTTCACCATCGAGCGCAGCGTCATGGACGCCTGCAACGAGTACCTCGACGACGCCGTCGAGGAGTTCTGCAACACGTTCCTGCCCGAACTCGCCAACGACTACATGAAGGTGTACCAGCTCGCGCTCGACAACCGGATCGTCCTCACGGGAGGCATGGCCTGCATCCCCGGCATCGTCGAGGAGTTCGAGCGCCGCGTCAGCGACGAACTCGACCGGGAGGTCGAAGCAGTCGCCGCCGGGCGTCCCGACATCTCCCCGTCGCTCGGCGCCCAGCGCATCGCCGGTCGCCTCGTCGATTCGCTCTGAAGCGAGTCAGGCGCCCGCCCAGCAGTCGACCCAGTCCACGAACGCTTCCGTGGCGGCGTCGACGTCCTCCGTGCGGTAGCCGCTCTCGGCCTCGGTCGCCGCCGTCGCCCGCTCGGTCGCTGTCCCGTTCCCGCGATTCAGTTCCGACGGCATCTCTATCGTCAATCGAGCCATTGGCACCTTGTTACCGAACTCCCTATGTAAAACACCGTCAGACGGGCGTCTGTCGGCCGTTCGCGACCCGCTCGCCCTGACGCCGCCGTTCGACGGGCGATTCCGCCGGCGTCTGCCGATTGGCGACTGCCCGTCCGCTCAGCCGCCCGTCTTCGACTCGTAGGGTGAGCTTACCGGGCCGTAGATAGCGGATCGACGAGGGCGATGGTCGAGGGCAATGGGCGAGGGTCACCTACTCTGACCTCGTTACGTTCGATCGCGAGAGCCAGCTGCCGTGACCCGCGGCGGCACCGCACCGAGCCGATCCGGTCCTGCGTGATCCACACTGCGGTTCGCCGCTGATTCGATCCCGCTGTTCGCGCGTGGGTAGACTCAAGGAGGAAGCCGCTATGGCGTAGTAATCCGGCGTTAAGGACGCCTTATCGTCGAGTAAGACTGGATACACTGGGACTACCCTGTTTCCAAAGATATCCCGTTGTAGCTGTATCAGCCCGTCGCGCAACGGGTTTCGACACAGAATCACTCTGCGGAGCGGTTGTAGTGAACCGTTCGAATCCGTCTACGCCGTCGAAAGCACTGCTTAACTCCACTATGCCGGCTCCTACCCGCCGGTAAGGATAGCGTACTGACCAGTAGAAAGCCGCACGTAACCGTAACTAAACCTGCTCCCAAACGCCACGTATACAGCGACGAAATCGAAAGAACCCTCTTGAAAGGTAAGTCCATCGTACCAGCCGATGGTCGACTCAGACGCACCAAGCGACGACGACGGAACGGAAGATAAGGCGGCATTTCGGACGAATAGGCGGACGTTACTGAAGGCCGTCGGCGGTCTCGCGACGGTCGCCGGTGTCTCACAGATGGCCACTCGCGGTGCGAGCGCGTCGGAGACGTACGACTTCTCGACGACGGTCGATCTCGCGGACCACGCCGCGTCCGGCGACCGGATCGACGGAGTGCTCTCGGACCTCGCCGACCACAACACGCTGATCGAAGTCCCCGACGGAACCTACCAGTGCGGCAGCGTCGACTTCGGCGGGCTGGAGAACTTCGGCATCGCCGCGAAGGACGGAGCGTCGCCGACCTTCGTCGCGCCGGAGTCGCTCGGCGGTCGCTGGTTCAACTTCGACGGCCGCAACGTCCTGCTCGACGGGATCACCTTCGACCACAACGGCCACCCGCGCGGGACGATCAACCTCCACATGACCGGCCCGTGGGTGTGCCGTAACGTCGACCACGTCGGACAGGTGATGGCCAGCGCGTTCCGCCTCGCCTGCACGGACAGCAACGCGACCGGCCTCCTGCAGGACTGCACGGCCGTCGACGGGGCCGTCCAGGGCGAGCGCGGTCGCGGTGCATTCGTGCCCTCCGGCAACAACGGCGAGGTCGTCATCGACGGGTGCCACTTCGAGAACATGACGGACAACTGTATCTACTGCTCGCCGTCGAACGGCCCCGTCCGCGTTCTCAACTGCTTCTTCAAGAACAACAACATCTCGAACGTCCGCGTCAGCATGCCCGCGACCGTCCGCAACGTCGTCGTGGTCAACGACTCGCTCGCGCGAACCCACGGCGGCGGCCGCAACCAGCGCGGGATCTGGCTGCGCGACCGCGGGAGCGGGAACGTCACGGTCGAGAACTGCGACGTCACGCACACCGGCGACGACGACTCCCACCCGATCCTCGTCGAGGGCGGCGAGGGGACCGTCACCGACTGCTGCGTCCGCAACGATACGAGCGCGGCCGCGGTCAACCCGGGCGGTTCCTACTCCGGGTCCGGCATCCACCTCTCCGGCGACGGCGACCTCTCCGCGCCGTCGGACTGGGTCGCCTGTTCCGCGAGCGGCTGCACCGAACCGCGGACGACCGCCCCCGAAGTGGACCGCACGACGTCCACGGAGACGACCACCACGGAGACGGATTCGGGAAACGAGACCGGCGGTAGCACAGACCTGCCGAACGTCGTCACCGTCCACGGTGACCAGGGCCTCGCCGAGTACGAGTTCACCGTCAGCGGCGACCTCGAACCCAACACCGACGGCGCCGGCATCAACAGCTACGACACGATCGACGGCTCGACCGCCACCGGCCGCGTCTGGGGCGGCAGAGACAGCTACAGATTCGGCGGCGAGATCACCGACTTCTCGCTGAGCGACGCCGCAACCGTCTACGTCAACGGCCAGGTGGTCGACCCCGCGGACCTCGGCGAACCCGACCTGCCGAACGTCGTCACCGTCCACGGTGACCAGGACCTCGCCGAGTACGAGTTCACCGTCAGCGGCGACCTCGAACCCAACACCGACGGCGCCGGCATCAACAGCTACGACACGATCGACGGCTCGACCGCCACCGGCCGCGTCTGGGGCGGCAGAGACAGCTACAGATTCGGCGGCGAGATCACCGACTTCTCGCTGAGCGACCCCGCCACCGTCACCGTCAACGGCACGGAAGTCGATCCGAGCCAGTACGGCTCCGGGTCTCCCCCCTCGGTCGACCGGTACGACGTCGCCGAGGCCGGATCGAGGAACAACGACGCGAACATCACCGCCACGTGGGCGGTCTCCGACGACGACGGCGACCTCGCCTCGGTCACGGTGGAAGTGCTGGACGACAGCGGAGCCGTCGTCGACTCTTCCGAGACGACCGTCGGCGGCGAACGCGAGTACGGCGTCGAGTACTTCGTGATCGCTGACGTCCCGGACCAGACATTCGATATCCGACTGACCGTCGCCGACGCGGAGGGCAACGAGTCTACCGCGTCCGCGACCGTCCAGGAGTAACGCGCGTTCTCGCGGTCTCTCCCCGAGAGCGTCGACCATTCGTCGCCATCCGAGACTCCGTGCGACGGGCCGCTTCGGGCCGCTTTCCGAGGAGCACTCGCCCGCTTGCGCTGGGACCGACCGCGCCTGGGTCTACTTCGGGACGGGCGAGACGTCCGGCGCTGTCTCTACCGACGTCCGACCCTCTCGTTCGATCGTGCGGTCCGAGTCGACCACCCGCTCGCAAAAGGACGCCAGCGTCTCCGCCTGGCGCTCCCAGGCGAACCGCTCCGCGACGGAGCGCCCCTCCCGTCCGAGCCGTTCGCGGAGGTCCGGATCGTCGACCAGTCGCTCCAGGTTCGCGCGGATCCGCTCGATGGCCTGCGGCGGGGAGAGCAGCGCCGACTCCTCGTGGGTCGCGTACTCCGGCACGCCGCCGACGTTCGTCGTGACCACCGGCGTCCCGCACGCCATCGCCTCGATGTTCCCCATGCCGAGGCCCTCGTAGTGCGAGGGGAGACAGTAGACGTCCGCTGCCGTGTAGTACCCGGGCAGCGCCTCCTCGGGGATCACGCCCTCGAATACCACAGCGTCGGCGATCCCCAGCGCGTCGGCCGTCTCCTTCGCCCGCTCGTAGTCGCCGCGGCCCACGACGTGGAGCGTCGCCTCCTCGGCGAGCGGTTCGAACGCCCGCAGCAGGTCGAAGGCGCCCTTCGATTCGGTGACCCGGCCGACGTACAGGACCGCGGGCTCGTCGTGTTCGAACGCCGGTTCGACGTCCGGGTGGTACTCGTCGACGTCGACGCCGGGGTAGACCACTTCGTCGACCGAGATGCCGAACTCGTGGCGGACCCGGATCGCGGTGTGGTGGCTGTTCACCAGCGTGTACTCGGCGTCCGAGAAGCGGTTTCGCGCCTTGATCCCGAGACCGATGTTCGGACAGCCGTGGAACTCGTAGGCGGTCGGCGTCTCGGTCGCGTTGGACAGGAGCACGTCGTCGAACCACTGGGAGGTGAGCAGCAGGTCGACGGTCCTGTCGATGTGGTCGAGGTACCCGTTCCGCCGCGCGGACTGGAACATGAGGAGCTTCGAGACGTTCTGCCTGTTCAGCGGCGTCACCCGCGAGACCGCCGCCCGGATCGCCTCCTCGGGGCCGGGTATCGGAATCTGCACGACGTCGACCGCCGACTCCTCGAGCTTCGGAATCGGGTCGCACTCTCTCGTGTAGAGCGTTACCTCGAAGGTGTCAGCCAGTTCGATCGCCATCTCGCGGACGAAGACGGCGATCCCACCCGATTCACGTGCGCCTGCGCTCTCGTGGTAGAACCCGATTCTCATCGGTCCCAGGTTGGACCCTATCAGATATTGTTAGTGACAGCTTTACCCCGGCGAATTTCGCGGGCAACGGGTTTACACGCCAACTTCGATGACAGCGGGTCGAGCGCAGCGCGTTCGAGCGGGCGTACGCGCTCCATTACTATCGTATCGGATCCGGACGATACATCACGTGTCCCGCGAGTGTAGCCGAGAGCCGACCCGGCGCACCTTCCTCCAGACGGTTCTCTGCTCGGCGAGCGCGGCGCTCGCAGGGTGTTCGTTCGACGGCGGCGAGGGTGAACGGGGACCGACGCCGAGAGCCGAATCGACGCCCGACCCGGCCGAGACCCCCAGTCAGGACCCGGGCGGTCCGACGCCGACGGAGAGCGACCCGACGGCGACGCCGGAGCCCGTCCATCCGATGGCCGAGGAGTACGACCGCGCGATCGACGTCGTCGAGGAGGGGGTCGACCCGACCGGCGAGATCCCGATCCGCGATCGGCTCCCCGACCTGGGGACGGACGCGCTGCTGTTTCTGCCGGAGGGTCGGTACCTCGTCGACGGCGGCTGGGACCTCTCGACGTTCGACCGGCTGGCGCTGATCGGCGACGGCGCGACGCTCGTCCCGCGGGACGGCTACCGCGGCACCATGTTCTACTTCGCCGAGGACAGGGAGACGCGCTCGGTCCACATCGAGGGAGTCACGTTCGACTTTTCCGCCGACGAGACGGGGCCGCGGCCGATGAACCTCCGCGCCACCGACGAGCTATTCGTCGGCGACGTCGCGGTCAAGGGGTCGACACGCGGGGTCAGGTTCGACGTGACCGACCCCGACGGACGCGGGGAGATCAACCGACTGCGACTGACCGACGGCGGCCTGCCGGGCCTGAACGCGGTCGGCTGTCTCGTCAGTCCGAAAAACCAGGGGGAACTGGTGTTCGAGGACTGCCGGATCGCCGGGTTCCCGAACAACGGGCTCTACGCGTCCCCGTCGAACGGCCCCGTCACCGTCGACGGCGGGCAGTTCACGAACAACGGTATCGCCAACGTCCGCGTGAGCGGGCCGAGCACCGTCGACGGCGTCACGGTGACGTGCGACCGCGCGCCGGAGGGATTCCTCAACATGCGCGGGATCTGGCTCCGCGGCGGCCGATGCACGGTCGAGAACTGCGAAATCGAGTTGCGGACGCTGACCTACAGCGACGGCGCCGTCGTCGGCGTCTGGCACGGCGACCTCCGGAACACCGATATCCGCGTCGACGCCGACGAGGTCCCCGCGATATCGGTCAAGCCCGGCGACGACGCCGGGCGCTCGCACTCGAAGGTGGACCAGGGGATCACGTGCACCGACGTCACGATCGATGGGTCGGCGGCGAAGGCGTCGACGGTGCTCGTCACGGACTACGAGTCCTGTTCGTTCGAAAACATCTCGATCCACCAGAGCGGCGCAAACCGGGACGGGCTCTACCTGATCCGCTCCGACGGGGCCGTGGTCAGAGACTCCGTCATCGGCGTCACCGGACAGCCGATCCGGGCGGAGGACTCGTCGGTCGAGCGGATCAACGTCGAGACGACGACGCTGGCGCCGAAGTCGGGATCGGACTCGGACTCGACGCCGGACGCCTCGTCGTGAACGGTCGAATTCTTCGGCGTGAAAACGCCCGCAATCTGGTTCTCAGCTACGCCTTGTAGCCGAGGTTCTGGAGTCGGTCCTCGACGACGTCGTCCGAGAGGGAGTCCTCTCCCGCCTCGACCGGCTGTTCCGACCGGATCGTCCGGCGGTCGTCGACCGAGACGACCTGCCAGGGGACCTCTATCAGCTGGGGGGCGTACAGCCCGCGGGGATGACCGTAGCCGCGGACCGGGATCGGTCGCAGGCGGTCCCCGACGAGGTTCCCGTGGTCGGTGCTGACGACGGTCTTCCCGTCGAGGTCGGCGTCCAGCGACCGGACGGTGTCGAGGACGATATCGAGGTTCTCCCGGTAGGCCTCCCACACGGGCGCTCGGTCGAGTTCGCCGTAGCGGAGCTTGTCCCAGACGTCGAGGCTGTCGCTGCGCTCCTCGTCGTCCATGTGCAGGTCGATCCCCGGTTCGTCGAGTCGGCGCCCCGTCTCGCCGAGGAACGGGAAGTGCGGCTGCATGAAGTGGACGAGCAGTCGCTTGTCCGGGAACCGACGGTGGGCCTCCCTGGTGGCGGCGGCCATCTCGGCGGGTCGAACGGTCCCGACGTCCGGGTCCCACGCATCGTCGAGGAGGTTCCGACGGTGGTGGAACACGCCCTCGGAGAGGCGGTAGGCGTGGGGGTTCGCCGTGACGTAGACGGTGTCGTGGAACTGCCGCCCGGCGAAGTTGGCTTCGAGGAACTCCCAGCTGTCGCTGCCAGCTGACCTGCGCCGGTCGACTGGCCGCTCGAACGACGTGTGCTCGCAGTACATGTCGTACCGGCACCCGTCGAGGATGAGCAGGTTGTCCCAGTCTTCGGCCATCACGTCGACGCCCGACGGCCGCGGCTGTCGCCGTCGGTGGTAGGCCTTGTTCAGTTCGCAGCCGATCCGATTCAACTCCCCGAGCACGAGCCCGGGGTTGTCCGTGAGTCGTCGCAGGTTCTCTCTGTTGTATCTACTCGGGAGCATCGTTACACGTTCCGGCGGTCGCGTCGCTGCACTACCCGTGGCAACGGATCATCCGGATATTGTTATGCTGCCCCTTCGCGGCGGAGAGACGCCGTCTGCCGGGCCGGCAGCGACGCGGCCTCCCGGAGTCCGAACGGCGACGCGAACCGTCGAAGTCGCGTCGCCGGGGACCGACGGCTCAGTCGAGCAGCGAGTAGTAGTCGTTCAACATCCGTTTGTCGCGCGCTTCGATCCCGAAGAGGAGGAGGGCGCCGACGTAGACGAGGCCGCCGAGGAGGCTGCCGACGGCGAGGAGGACGACGCCGGAGAGGACGAACGTTGCCCCGTACATGACTGCGACGGCGCCGACGGCCGCGGTGAGCGGTTTCCACAGGCGGACCGAGTACGGGATCATGCCCTCGAAGTACCACACTTCGAGCACCCGGAGGACGTTGAGCACCGCGTTGATCCCGGCGGTCGCGATGGCGGCGCCGATGAAGCCGTACTCCATGATCAGCACGTAGTTCAACGCGACGTTGAGGACGCCGAACGTCCAGTGGTTGAGCATGACCACGTACTGGTGGTCGGTCATCATCAGGAGGTCGTTGCTGGGGCCGGAGAACGCCACCACCGCCTTGCCGACGACGAACAGCGTCAGCACCATCGTCCCCGCGGTGAACTCCTCGCCGAACAGCACGAGCGCCTCCCGGCGGTAGATCACCAGGACGCTCCCGATGAACAGCGTCGCCGTGATGGTCCAGCGGGTGACCGTCGTGAACACCGACTGGAGCATCTCCATGTCGCCCTCGGAGTACAGCCGCGAGGCGACGGGCGGGAACAGCTGGTTGAACCCGCTGAGCGGGAGCAGGATGACGCCGGCGAGCAGCATCGAGATGCTGTAGATGCCGACCTCGGCCGACGAGAGGAAGATCCCGACCATGAAGACGTCGACCTGGTTGTACAGCAGCGACCCCGCCTTCGACCCCGACAGCGGCAGCGAGTAGTTGTAGAACTCCTTCAGCTCGCCGCCCGAGATGTCCGCGGTGGGGCGCAGATCCGTCCGGCGGACGACGACTATCGTGACGAGGACGAACGCGAACGCGCTCGCGAGCGCGAAGCCGACCACCGCGCCCATGAGCATGTATCCGCCCAGCACCGCCGCGCTGATGATCCCCAGCCGCGACAGCCGGACGACGATCCTGAGCGCGTTCTGGTGGACCGGCATCTCGAGGCCGCGGAAGGAGTTGATCCCCAGCTTCGCGAGCGAGATGAACGGGACCGCGATCGCGAACGCCTGCAGCCCCCTCGTGAAGGTCGGGTCGGCGAGCGTGTAGGAGCTGACGACGGGTGCGGCGACGAACAGCACGGCCGCCCCGAGCGTGCTCACGACCGCGCTGGTCGCGTACGCCATCGTGAACGCGCGGTTCCTGGCCGCCCGGTCGTCGAGATTGGACGATATCAGGCGGGTGATCGCGATGTCCGTGCCGAGGTTGGTGAACTTCTGTACCTCGCTGACGATCCGGCGGGCGAACGTGTAGAACCCGTAGAGGTTGGCCCCGAGCACGTTCGTCAGGATCAGGCTGAGGACGAACGCGACGCCGTTTTTCACGATGTTACTGCCGAAGTGGAGGACGGCGCCGTCGGTGACCGACCGGATCGACGACAGCCAGCTATCGGACTCGGCCTGCTTGGGTTCCTCGACGTTGTGTCCAGCCATCTCACCGGGTCCAGTCCTTCGGAGCGTCTCGCGATCGTTCGTACACCCGATTCGCCGGGGACGATTCGTCGGTGGCCGCGAACGGGGGCCGGCGGTCGGCGGATCGAGCCGCCCGCATCGGTGTCCGATCAGGCCGTCTCATCGTCACCCGTCAGGTGGTACTGTCGGAATCCCCCGTTCGACTGGACTCGGTTGATCCCCGGCGTCGTGTCGAGCGACCTGAACCCCTCCGCCGAGTAGCGGAACCCCTCGTACAGGACCACCTCGCGTTCGTAGTCGAGCGTGGTCACGGCGAGGTATCTGGGCTCCTCGTAGTGCGTGGAGAGGTTCGTGTTGAAGATGGGTCCTGGAACGCCGGCCGGGGCCTCGTACGCGGCCCGTCTGGTCGTCTCACGCCCGCGGATGCTGTCGATGTAGCGGACGTACTTCTTGCGCACCCCGGTGATAGCGACGCCGTCGTCGCGGTGTTCCAGCATGGTCTCGTACCCCTCGACCTGCGACTCCGTGATGTGCGACGAGGGCTGGTAGATGTACGGCGAGGAGTACAGCACCATGCCGGCGAGGGGGATCAGCAGGGCCAGGAACAGCACCACTGCGACGGCGCGAGTGGAGTGCGAGGACCGCCCGACCCGTTTCGGGGCGAACGATGCGAGCGCCACGGCGCCCAGCAGCGCGACCAGCAGCATCGCCGCACCGTGGTATCGGAAGTGCTGGGTCGTGACGTTCGCGACGAACGCGACGACGAACAGGCCGCCCAGGGCGCAGAGCGCGGCGGCCACGTACTCCACGAGACCGCGCTCTCGCTCGACCGCCCAGCCGGCGTTCAGGACCCACTTCGCGAACAGGAACGCGGCCACGAGGACGACGAACAGGGTGCTCGGGAGGAAGAGCTTCGCGAACAGTTCCGGGATGCTCCCGCCGACCTGCTGGAGCGAACTCCCGCGCTGGGTGGCCTCGGCCCCGGGCGCGCCGCCCGCCATGATCCTGTCGACCGTGGTCCAGAAGATCCGGCTCGCGACGGTGAACTGGGTCAGCCAGAGGAAGAGGACGCCGAGGGCGAACGCGGTCTGGGTGTGGACGGTGCGGTGTTCGGCGATCCCGCGGCTCCACTTCGTCCGGCGGGCGATGAACTGCACCCCCGAGACGGTCCCGAGTATCATCACGAGGACCAGCGCGGCCTGCGGGTGTATCAGCGTCATCGCGACGCTCGCGAACGCGAGCAGCGCACCGACTCTCGTCGGGACGAGCGCGTGCGAGCCGCCCTCAGACGACGTCGCGACGTACGAGAACAGGAGGTAGAGGACGAAGGGGAGAAAGAGCACGCCCATGGAGAAGGGGTGGAAGGCCTTGTGGACGCTGATGCCGTTGATCGGCAGCCAGAGCAGCGCCGTCAGCAGGCCGACGAGGAAGACGAACCCCTCGTTGACGTCACGCTCGCCGACCACCGCGAGCACGAGCAGCGGGAACGCGAGGAGGTACGTCGCGACGAAGACGGCGGCGACCACCTGCTCCGCGAGGCGGTACGGGAACCCGCCGACGTCGTGCAGGAGGACGGCCATCGTGTGCCCGCCGGGGTACCGAAACTCGACGGGGTCTAACGCGCCCCGCCCGAGTTCCTTGATCCACCCCAGGTGAGAGAGCGGGTCGCCGAGCCCGATGAAGTAGTAGTTGCGCAGGAGCGGGACCGTAGCGACCGCGAGCGCGCAGAGATACAACTGGAGGTAGGCGCCGCGGCGCGCCCACGCGTCAGTCGTCGCGCGCAGCGCCACCCCGACGCCGCCCACAAACGCCAGCGCTATCGCCGCCCAGAACAGCCATGGCGTCGCCCGATAGATGGACAGCTCGTACTCGACAGCGGGCGTCCGCAGTGCAGTCAGCAACCCTCCGAAAAACAGGGCGAAGCTCAGCGCAAGCAGCACCCTGAGGCGACTGGAGGCGGTCCGTACCGGTCGCGCGTTCGATTTGTCGTATCTCATCTGTATCGGGCGTCGAACTCAGTGATGGCCGGCGAAACGGCGTCGCCGGACGGTTCGGGGGGCTGTACCTGTTCGGTCGCTGGCACGCCGCTCGCCGAGGCGTTCAGCCAGACGTGGACGTACCGGTAGGCCGAGTCGACGGTGGGGTTGTCCGGCGGAGCGCCTCGATAGAGCAGGTAGACGATCCGGACGTTCGACCCGGTCAGTCGCGCTTCGAACGTGTGCCGCTCGTAGACGGACTCGCCCCGGTCGACGGCGAGATTGAACGGGTCGAACTGCCGCCGCTCGACGACCACGGCCGACCCGTTGTCGGTCGCCACCCGCTGGACGACCGGCACGACGGAGTACTCCGCGCTCGCGCCCTCGTGGTTCTCGACGTTGACGACGAGCGAGGCCTCCTCGCCGCTGGACAGGTTGCTCGGGAAGTCTCCGGCGACGTACTCCCCGGACTCGTTCTCCGTGACCAGCGTCATCGTCGTGTACCGCTCCGCGGAGGAGTACGCCGTCAGTCCGTATGCGAGACCGCCGATGGACAGCAACACGAGGACCACCAGCGTCAGGTTCAGCGCCCGCTCGGGCCACGAGGGCGACGAGAGGGCGTCGGCGAACCGCGTCGCCGGCCGCCGGTACGGGACGCGGAACCGCTCGCTGGGCGTCACCCAGAGGCGCCGGACGAGTCCGACCGTCAGCGCCGCGATGACCACCGTCTCGAGCGCGGCGAGCGGGACCCACTGCGAGGCCAGGCTGAAGCCGAGGAGGGACAGCGCGACGCCGAGAACGGAGAGCACGCACACGCTGAGCGGCACCGACAGTAATCCCCGAACCTTCCAGCCTGCCGAGTCGCCGAGGAGCCACTCGCGACCGCGTTCAGTCCCCGCGTTCGAGAGTCCGGCGTCGGGCCGCCGCGGATACAGCGCCGAGACGACGGCGTACCCCGGAACGAAACACAGCAGCGGGATCGTGATCACCTTCCGGAGGACCGAGCCGGCGGGAAGGACGTACACCAGAACGTCGGCGAGAACGACGTAGGCGGCGATCATCACCAGGTCGGCGAAGACGGGAAGCGTCCGGTCGACCGCGACCTTCTCGGTCGTGTTCTGGTACTTCATGGCCGCTCGCCCCTCTCGTCGTCCGGCCGGACGCGCCCCTGGCCAGCCGGCTGTCCTCGCGAGGGACCGCGCACGGCCCTCGGATCTGGCTGCCACGCGTTCGGGCCAGATCCCGGCGGGTCGTCGCCGGGTCTCGGTGACTGGCGTCGGTTCGATGCGTCCGGACGATGCAAGAGGCGATCCGCTCGATGTCGTTGCCGTGTTCGCGTCATTGGTAGTTCATCTGTATCCCAGGTGTTCGAGCTTCTCTTCGACCGAGACGGCGGGGTCGTCGGTGTGCGGGCGCGCGTCAGGACGGTACTCCCCGGTGTCCGTGGCGGTGGTCTCGCACCACGGGACCTCTCGGACGACGTCGACGGTCGAGCTGGCCGGATGGCCGAGCGCGCCTTCCTCGCCGAGGGCCTGGCCGTGGTCGGCGGAGACGACGAGGCGGTCCGCGTCGAGGTTCGACCGCAGCAGTTCGACCTCCGAGAGCACGTATCGGAGGTTCTCCAAATGCGCCTCCCAGAGCGCCTCCAGGGAGTAGCCGCCCTCCTCGTGCAGTTCCTGGACGTTCATCCCCCGACGTTCGTCGCCGGGGCGGGTGACCTGCACGGCGTCGATGTCGGGGCGCGTGACGAACGGCGGATGCGGCTGCATGTAGTGGACGATCATGCGCTCGGGGCTGTCCTCGCGCCCGGCCGCGATCGCGCGGTCGGTCACCGTCCGGGCGGGCACCGTGCCCGTCTCTTCGTCCCACCCGTGGCGCCAGATCTCCTCCAGGCGGTCGAACGCTCGCCCGTCGAGGTGGTCAGCCGAGTTCGGGTTGGCCGTCAGGTGGACCGTCCGGGCCATCTCCTCCGCGTACTCGTCGACGAACGTGACGTCCATCCACTCGGCGGAGTTCGTCCCCGGCGTCCGGTGGGTTCCGACGGGGGCGAGGAACGGGAACTCGTCGCTGAGCGCCTCGACCATGTCGACCCTCGCGCAGTCCAGCAGCACCAGTACGTCCCAGTCGCGCTCGTAGACGTTGGTCCCCTGACGGACGTTCAGGTGCCTGACGCCGTAGTTTTTCACCGCTCGCCCGGTGTCGAGAAGGCCCGCTAGCCCCTGCTCGTCGACGTTGCGCCGCACCGACCGGTAGAAACGTTTGACCTTATCCATGACTGTGTCCTCGGGGTCCGTTCATCCGGTATCCGCCGATTACGTCTCCACGCTCGATCCATTAGATAAAAAGAAGATACCTCCTAACCCCCCGTCGAGGGGAGTGACGCCGGGAAGTAGAAGCGTTATACGAACGTCGCCCGGCGAGAATAAGCGTCCTAAAATCGCGCGACCTGGCGCCGGTGGCGGGTCGGTGTGCGGGCTACTGGTAACCGAGTTCCGCGAGGCGCTGCTCCACGGAGGCCGACACGGCGGCCGCGTCCTCGTCGCCGCTCGCCCGTCGCTTGTACTCACAGAGGTCGCCGTCGAAGAACTGCGACCAGACCGGCGAGACCGAGTCGATGTCCGTGGGGGGACCCTGCCAACTGGGCCGGTCAGGGTCGAGGTCGCACCGGACCGTCCGACCCGTGGAGTCCCTGATCTCCTTCTGGTCGCCGTGGAGCACCGTCCGGATCATCCGATCCCAGTGCTCGTGTTCGGGGTCCGGATTGGGACCGGCGCTCAGCCCGACGAGTTCGGCCGGGACGGCCTCCCGACCGATATCCGGGAACTCGCCGCGGCCAAGCGCCGGGAGGAGCGTGTCGAAGTCGAGGTGGCTGGTGAATCGGCCCGTCGGTGGCGCCGCCCCGTCGGGCGGATTCACGATGTCGCAGGGCACGTGCAACAGCCCCTCCGAGAGGCTGCTCTTGTGCCTGACGAGCCCGCCGTCGCCCGGATACCCGAGGTTTTCGCCGTGGTCGGCGGTGACGACGACGGTCGTCTCCCGGTCGGTCTCCTCGCGGAGGTCCGCGATGAACTCGGAGACGTGTCGGTCCAGGTAGTCGATGCTGGCCCCGTAGAGCCCGCGCCGCCGCCGCAGGTATTCGGGGTACTCCTCGGCCGACCCCAGCAGTTCCCAGACGCTCCTGTCGCCGGTCGAGAACGTGTCCGGGGCCGAATACAGCGACTCGTCGTACCCGGCCGTCGGTTCCAGCGGGAGGTGCGACTCCATGAAATTCACGAACAGGAAGAAGGGGCCGTCCGTGCGCCGTACTTTCTGCCGCGCCGAGCGGAGCAACGGCTTCGTCCCGCCGTCGAACAGCCGCGGGACCGGGAGCCGCCGGGAGAGGCTGTCCGCGTACGCGAGAGCGGCGTTCGCCCCGCTCCGCAACGGCTGGTCGTGTCGAGCCGAGTCGGCGAGGAGCCGGAGCTGATTCCGGACGAGCCCGCCGTCGTCCGGCGAGATGTAGTCCACCGGGTCGACGCCTCGCGGGAACCGGCGCGCTTCCGTGACGGTCTCGAACTCGTCGAAGAAGCGGTCGAACTGGAAGGCCTCGCTCGCGAAGACGTTCGAGCTGATGCCGATCCGCCTGTGGTCCGGCATCGCCGCGAACAGCGTCTCCTCGACCGGGATCGAGGCGTAGTTCCTGTCATGCGTGTGGACCCCGTGCTCGTGGGGGAGGTCGCCGGTGACCATGCTCCCGTGGCTCGGGACCGTCCAGGAACTCGCCGCTCGACACTCGTCCATGGAAACGTCCGAAAGCGCCCGCACGCGCGGCGCGTACAGGTCGTAGAAGTCCTTTCGGACGGAATCGTAACAGAGAACGACGACGTTCCGCATGGGGTCGCCAACGCGGACTCCGGCTATTAGTATTCTCTCGCTTACGTGTAAACATGCGGTCAATAACAGTTCGTTCGCCGGATCGGGGAATCTACACGCGACGTCTGTGCGGACTGGGCTTGCAGTATTAATTACAGTATAACAATTACCGCTGGCAGATACTTTCCTCGAAGTTGAGTGATACTCATGGATGGATCGAATCACTCCGCGGACCAGGCGTTCGTACTCGGACTAGACGGGGTTCCGTGGTCACTGTTGCAGGGGTGGATCACCGAGGGTGAGCTCCCGAACCTCACCCGACTGATAGAAGAGGGCGCCGCCGGTCCGCTAGAGAGCACGACGCCGGCGACGACCGCGCTCGCGTGGCCGTCGATCGCGACGGGGGCGCGGCCGGACAAGCACGGGATCTACGGGTTTCGGAAGATAACGCCGTCGTACACGCCGCAGATGTACACGAGTCACGACCGTCAACAGCCGGCGCTCTGGGACGTCCTCTCGCCGGCTGTCGTCGGAAACGTGCCGATGACGTATCCGGCCCAGCCGATCGACGGGAAGCTGGTCAGCGGCATGATGACCCCGGAGATCGACGACCAGTTCTCGTCGCCGCCGGAGCTCGGACGCGAACTCCTCGACCGGGTCCCCGAGTACGAGATCGGCCTCGACTGGAGCGAGTACGTGGGTCGCGAGGAGGAACTCCTCTCGGACCTCTCGGCGCTCGTCGAGAAGCGCCGGGAGCTGCTGCGGCTGCTGATGGAGACCGAGGACTGGCGGCTCTTCTTTTTCGTCTTCACCGCGCCGGACCGGCTGCAACACCTCGTCTGGGACGAGGCCGTGTTGCTCGAACACTACCGGCAACTGGACGACGTCGTCGGGGAGGTCATCGACTACGTGGAGCGACTCGACGCGACCCTGTACGTCGTCTCCGACCACGGCTTCGGCCCGCTCTCGAAGTTCGTCGCGGCGAACCGCGTCTTCGAGACCGAGGGGCTGCTGTCGCGCCAGGAGGGGACCGGCACGCAGTCGCTGCTCTCGCGGTTCGGCGTCTCCCGCGATCGGATCATCTCGGTCCTCTCGAAGGCGGGGATCAGCGGCGAGTCCATCGTCAACACCGTCCCGGAGCGGCTCCTCCGCGTCGTCGGGCGGCAGTTCCCGGGCGACGACGTCCTGTTCGACGTCGACTACAGCGAGACCGAGGTGTTCACGTACGACCACGGCCGCCTGTACATCAACGACGAGAGCCGGTTCGTCGACGGCTGCGTCGCCCCGGAGGACCGGCAGGCCGTGAAGGCCGAAGTCAAAGACGCGCTCGAGGGGATCACCGACCCGCAGACGGGCGCGGCGCCCGTGACTGTCAGAGACGGAGACGACCTGTTCCCGACCGACCCGCACTCGCCGGACCTCATCGTCGAGACGGCGCCGGAGTACGAGTCGACGGGCCGCCTGTCGCAGGACCCGTTCGTCAGCCCCGGCGAGAAGACGGCGAGTCACCGGTCCGAGGGCATCATGATCGCCTGGGGACCGAACGTTAAGGCCGGCGGGTCGCCGATCGACGCCTCCGTGTACGACATCGCGCCGACGCTCCTGCACGGCGTCGGCGAACCCGTCCCGGCCAGCACGGACGGTCGGGTGCTCACCGAGATCTTCGAACCGGCCTCGCCGGCGGCCGAGACGGTCCCGACGTCAGTTACCTACGAGGGCAACGAGACCGCAGAGGTGGCCGGCGAGGACTTCGAAGACGTCGAAGACCGCCTCACTGGCCTCGGCTACCTCGAGTGAATCAGGCGCCGTCCTGCTGACCGCTCGACAGGTGCACACGGTCGGGGGGTGGCATCGCGCTCGAACTTCAGTGAGTCGGCGGGTATGCCCCACCTACGCCTGTTCGGTGGTTCGATACGGGCGGTTCGGCTGCCGGATCGTCGCGCGTTCCGAACGTATCATCCGCTTTTCCTAGCCACTCATTACCCCCGATGACGTACGGACCCGCATGGCCCCGATTATCAACACATATAATTCAGAGGGCGTCGACAGGTCGGCGCTCGAGAGGACGGGGCGCGGGGGGATCCTGTCGGACGGGTACCTGCGGTCGAAGCCGCTCGCGGCGTATCTCGAAGACGGGGAAGAGCCGGTCGTGCTTCGATCGAACGCCAAGAGAGGCGTCGTGCGCAGTACGGTCAGATCGGAGGAGCGCGAGCAGATCGCACCGGGCGACGGTTACCGTGCGTTCGCGCTCGCCACGGATACGAGACTGCTGATTGTCGTCGGTGATACCGACGACGACGGCGACTGGTCGGCCAGCGTTCCGTTGACGGACGTGGAGGTCGTCGAGCACAGCGACGGCGTCCTCACCAGCGAGTTCGTCGTGACGACGGCGGACGACGAGCAACTGTACTTCCCCAGTCGGGACGACCTGGCGCCGATGGTCGAGTACCTCGACGCGGCATCGCTGCGCTGGATCGCCGTCGAGGAGCACCTGGACGACGCCCGCGAGGCGATCATGGAGGCCGACCGCCTCACGCGGTCGCGGCTCTACGACGAGGCGATGGACGCCGTCCGCGACGCGATGGGCGAGACGGACGCCGCCCGCCGCAACGAGCGCGAGCTCTCGGAGGACGGCGTCGAGGCTGCGACGACCCGCATCGAACGCGTCGAAGCCCGGATCGAGGGCGCGAGGCTCCGGACGCTGGAAGGGAGGGCGGCACACACGATCGACCTCGCGGAGGCCCACTGGCGCGACGGCGAGTACGCGCAGGCCCACGACGCCTACGGGACCGCCCACGACGACTACGAGGAGGCCCTCTCGGCGAACGTCGGCGACCCGGAGGTCGCCGAGCGCCTCCGGACGAAACTCGACAGGGTCGAGCGCAACGTCGCCGCCCTGGAGCAGGCGCCGGTGGAGCGGGCCGAAGCCGCCCACGAGCGCGCCCGCGAGACGGACGACCTCCGCGAACGCGGCGAGGAGTTGGCCTTCGCCCTCGACCGCTACCGGACCGCGCTGGAACTCGACTGGGGCCGGTCGGAACGGCGCTTCAACGGCGACCCGGAGGCGATCCGGGCCGCCGTCGATACGGTCGCCAGGGAACTCGTCGAGACGCGGCGCCGGTACGCGACACAGCGCGTCAGACGGGGCGACGTCCACCGCGACGCCGGTCGCCACACCCAGGCGGAGGCGCGCTACCGGGACGCCTACGACGCGCTGGTCGACACCGTCCCTGTCGCCCGCGAGTTGGTCCCCGAGACCCACGACGCCGTGCAGGACCACTGCGACGCGGTCGAACGCCGCCTCCGCCGCCTGGACACCACCGACGACCAGACGCCGGTCCCCAGCGGGACCAGCTAACCGGTCGCGACCGCCACCGTTCTCCGGACGTTAGCGCCCGAGAGCCGCGCTTCTCGCGGTCGAGACGCGCGAACGTAACTATTTATAGTGTGCCTCACCGTAATAGGAATATAATGCCCCAGTGTTCGAACTGCGGCGAGCGCATGAGCCGCAACGACGAGACGACGAAGCTGACGGAGTACGTCTGCGCTCGCTGCCACCGGACCGAGATCGTGCGCAAACCCGCCTATCGAGTCACGGCTTCGGCGACGGCGGATTCGGCGGCGGTCGCCGACGACGACTGAGCGGTTCGGACCCGGGCTCGTTTTTCCGCGAGACAAACCGCACAGCGACAGCTATGCGACGATAGAGTCGCGGAAGAAGTCGGCCGTCGGTCAGTTGTCTGGACGGACGACCGTGACGCTCACTTGTGCAGGACGGTGTGGCGTTCGAGCGCGGGGCCGTCGCCGACGGGGTCGACGGTCTCGGTCGGCCAGTCGCCGGTGCCGGTCAGCAGTTCGATGTCGTCCTCTGTGACGAGGTGGGTGTCTTCGCTCTTGGCGCCCTGAACGGTCGGGTTCCACGCGTAGGCCATCGGCAGGTGGACGGGGTTCTCGGCGTCGGGGGTGGCGAACCACTCACGGCCGGCGTAGCCCGCGGCGCCGCCCTGGTGGTGGTTGCGCCACTCGCCCTCGTAGCCCTGCTCGGCGTAGGCGTCCTGGATCGCGGAGAAGACGTCGCTGGCCGTGCCGCCCGCTCGACCGACGCGCTGGGTGGCCGCGAGCGCGCTCGCCTCGACGCGCGTGGCGATCTCCGTGCGCTCGTCGAGCCAATCGGGCGCGTCGAAGGCGACCGTGCGGGTGACGCTCGCGTGGAGCCCGTCGCGGACGGCGGTGATGGAGGCGATGGCGTACTCGCCGAGTTCGGCGTCGCCGGTCGTGAAGTGTCGGTACTGCTGGCAGCGCTTCCCGCTCCCGACGAGGACGACCGGCGACTCGATGCCGCGGGCGAACAGCCGGTCGCGTAGCCGGCCGCCGACTTCGCGCTCCTCGTCGTCGGAGCCGGCCTCGCGGACGACGTTCTCCAGTACTTCGGCGGCCTCCTCGCCGAGCGACCGGTAGTTCTCGACGTCCCGGTCGGTCATCGGCTGGCGGAGCGGCGTCGGGTCCACGTCCTCGAAGCCCCCCACGTCGAAGTCGGCCGCGGCGGGTGTCGGGCTCACGTCGGCGACCGCCTCGTCGAGATCGGCCTCGAACCAGTCGGCCTGCGCGACGGTGACGTCGTCGGGCAACTCCTCCTCGGCCAGACGGGACGCCTCGATGTTGTCGGTGACGACGGTGAACTCCTCGCCGTCGTAGCCCGCGGCGGCGACGCCGAGCGGGGACGCGCGGTCGACGACGTTGTTGCCGCCGGTCGCCCAGGTGAACGAGGCCGGGCGCGCGAACCAGACGGCTTCGAGGCCGCGGTCGGAAAGCAGTGCGTCGAGGCGCTCGCGGACTGCCTCTCGGTGAGTCATGGGTCGTACTGCTCGGCAGCGCCCATTAAAACTCCCGTCCGAGGCGGGTGTTCGACCCGCTCGACGGCCGGCGCTCCCGACATCCTTAAGTGAATGTACTTATTTGTTCATCGTACTACGGAACAGTCCATCGGTGACATCTATGGAAGCATACATCGAAGCCGTCACAGACGGGGAAGACCTGACGCTGGAGGAGGCTCGGGAGGCGGCGACGGCCGTCTTCGACGGGGCCACGGAGGCACAGATCGGCGCGCTGCTGGCCGCACTGCGCGCGAAGGGCGAGACGGAGGCCGAGATCGCCGGCTTCGCACAGGGGATGCGCGAGGCCGCTCGAACGATCGACCCCGACCGGTCGCCGCTCGTCGACACCTGCGGCACGGGCGGTGACGACTACAGCACGATCAACGTCTCAACGACGAGCGCCATCGTCGCCGCCGGCGCGGGCGTCCCGATCGCCAAGCACGGCAACTACTCCGTCTCCTCGTCGTCGGGGAGTTCGGACGTGCTCGAAGAGATCGGGCTGGACATGGACACTGCGCCCGAGGCCGTGGAGGCGACCGTCGAGGAGGCCGGCATCGGCTACATGCACGCGCCGGCGTTCCACCCGGCGATGAAGGCCGTCATCGGCCCGCGCCGCGAACTCGGGATGCGGACCATCTTCAACGTCCTCGGGCCCCTCACGAACCCCGCCGGCGCCGACGCGCAGGTCATGGGCGTCTTCGACCACGACCTCGTCGGGCTGATCGGCCGCGCGGTCGCGGAGATGCCCGTCGACCACGCGCTGATCGTCCACGGCTCCGGCATGGACGAGATCACGATCCACGACGAGACGACCGTCGCCGAGGTCGAGGGGAGCGAGGTCACCGAGTACACGATCACGCCCGAGGACCTCGGGCTGGAGACCCACGACATCGGGGCCGTCGCGGGCGGAACGCCGGAGGAGAACGCCGAGGACCTGCGGGGGATCGTCGAGGGGACGGTCACCGGCGCGAAGCGGGACATCATCCTCGCCAACGCGGGCGCGGCGGTGTACGTCGCCGGGCAGGCCGACTCGCTCGAAGCGGGCGTCGCGGCCGCGGCCGACGCCATCGACTCCGGCGACGCCGCCGCGAAGCTGGACGAGCTGCGCGAAGTGAGCGCCCGCGTCGCCACCGACGGGGGCCGATGAGCGGCGTGAGCGACTCGAACCCGGGGTCGCGGTCGAGCACGCGCGTCAAGATCTGCGGCGTCACCCGCTCGGCTGATCGGGACGCCGCTGTGGTCGCCGGGGCCGACGCCGTGGGCGTCATCTGCGACGTTCCCGTGGACACGCCCCGCGAAGTCGACGAGGAGACCGCTGCGGATCTGCTCGACGGCGTCCCGCCACTGGTCACCGGCGTGCTCGTCACGATGCCGGACAACGTCGACGACGCGGTCGAACTCGCCCAGGCCCTCGGTCCTGACGCCGTCCAGGTCCACGGCGGGCTCTCGCCGAGCGAACTCGCCGCGCTCGGTCGCCGACTGAGCCAGGACATCGTCGTGGCCGTCGACGCCGACGCGGACGACGTCGGAGCATACGCCGACGCGGCCGACGCCCTGCTCGTCGACTCGGTCGACGCCGAGGGCGGCGGCGGCACCGGCGAGACCCACGACTGGGAGCGCACCCGAGATATCGTCGACGACCTCGACGTTCCGGTGATCCTCGCAGGCGGACTCACCCCCGACAATGTCGCCGAAGCCGTCGAGACGGTCCGGCCGTTCGGCGTCGACGTGGCGACGGGCGTCGAGCGCGTCAACGACGCGGGCGACCGCGTGGGCGGCGAGAAGGACCACGAGGGCGTCCGCGAGTTCGTCTCGAACGCGACCCGAGAGGTGACGACCGCATGAGCGGACCCGCGCTCGACCACTCGAAGGAGGAGTTCGTCGAACTCGCCGACGCCGACGAGCCGGTCGTCGTCCGTGCCGCGGCCGAACTCGACACCGCGGTCGAGCCGCTGGAGGCCTACGCGGCGCTGTCGGGCCGGACGACGGCCGTCGAGGGCGCCGACTACACCTTCCTGCTGGAGAGCGCCGAGAAGGTCGCCTCCAGCGATCCGGACGGCGCGTTCTCGCCGACCACCGACGACCGCCACGCCCGCTACTCGTTCGTCGGCTACGACCCGAAGGGCGTCGTGACCGTCGCCGCCGACGACGCGACCGTCGACGTGTTCGACGACCGCTACGAGACGTGCTTCGACGTGAACGGCGGCGACGTGCTCGACCGCGTCCGCGGGTCGATGCCCGATGTCGAGCGACGCGGGTTCCCCGACATGGACCGCGAGCACTTCGAGGGCGGCCTCGTCGGCTTCCTCGCCTACGACGCCGTCTACGACCTCTGGCTGGACGAGGTCGGACTGGAGCGGCCCGACTCGCGGTTCCCCGACGCGCAGTTCGTCCTCACGACGAGCACGCTCGTCTTCGACGACGTCGAGGGGACCGTCTCGCTCGTCCTCACGCCCATCCTCGAACCCGGCGACGACGCCGCCGCCCGCTACGAGGAACTGGAGGCAGAGGTCGAGCGCGTCGCGGACCTGCTCGCCGGCGCCGCCGAACTGGAGACCGGCGGGTTCGTCCGCGAGCGCGAGGACGCGGGCCCGAAAGACGAGTACGAACAGGCCGTCGAGGCGGCGAAGGAGCACGTCCTCGCCGGCGACATCTACCAGGGCGTCATCTCCCGGACGCGGGAACTCTACGGCGACGTCGACCCGCTCGGCCTCTACGAGTCGCTCCGGTCGGTCAACCCCTCGCCGTACATGTACGTCCTCGACTACGACGGACTCTCCATCGTCGGCGCGAGCCCCGAGACGCTCGTCGCCGTCCGCGGCGATCAGGTGCTCTCGAACCCCATCGCGGGCACCTGCTCGCGCGGCACCAGCCCGGTCGAGGACCGCCGCCTCGCCGGCGAGATGCTCGCCGACGGGAAGGAGCGCGCCGAGCACACGATGCTCGTCGACCTCGCGCGGAACGACGTGCGCCGCGTCTCCGATCCCGGGAGCGTCCGCGTCGAGGAGTTCATGAGCGTCCTCAAGTACAGCCACGTCCAGCACATCGAATCCACCGTGACGGGCACGCTCGCCGACGATTCGGACGCCTTCGACGCGACCCGGGCCTCCTTCCCCGCGGGCACCCTCTCCGGCGCGCCGAAGATCCGCGCCATGGAGATCATCGACGACCTCGAACTGTCGCCGCGAGGCCCCTACGGCGGCGGCGTCGGCTACTTCACGTGGACCGGCGACGCCGAACTCTGCATCGTCATCCGGACCGCGACCGTCGAGGATCTGGACAGCGACTACGGCGCGGACGTCGACAGTGACGCTCTCGCGTCGGGCGTCTCCGACCGCGTCACCGTCCAGGCCGGCGCGGGCATCGTCGCCGACAGCGACCCCGAAAGCGAGTACGAGGAGACCGAGAAAAAGATGGGCGGCGTCCTCGACGCCCTCGAAGCCATCGAGGTCGACGATCCAGCGGGCGGAGCAGTGGACGAGAGCGACGCCGCCGTCGAGGCCGAGGAGGTGTCCCGATGAGCGCCGGTCAGCACGAGCGCACCGAGAAGGCCGAGGTGCTCTTCGTCGACAACTTCGACTCGTTCACCTACAATCTCGTCGAGTACGTCAGCGAGCACGCCGACACCGAGGTCGTCCGCAACACGGCGTCGCTCGACGACGTGCGCGCCGTCGACCCGGACGCCGTCGTCGTCAGCCCCGGCCCCGGCCACCCGAAGAACGACCGCGACGTGGGCGTGACGACCGACGTCCTCACCGAGGTCAGCCCCGATGTGCCGACGCTGGGCGTCTGTCTCGGCCTCGAAGCCGCGGTCCACGCCTACGGCGGCGAGGTCGGCCGCGCCCCGGAACCCATCCACGGCAAGGCCTTCCCCGTCGACCACGACGGCGAGGGCGTCTTCGCCGGCCTCGACCAGGGGTTCCAGGGCGGCCGCTACCACTCGCTGGTCGCCACGGACGTCCCCGACTGCTTCGAGGTGACCGCGACGACGGAAACCGAGGGTGAAGACGGCGAACCCGTGGAACTCGTCATGGGGATCCGCCACCGCGAGCACCCCATCGAGGCCGTGCAGTTCCACCCCGAGTCCGTGCTCACCGCCGTCGGCCACGACGTCATCCGGAACTTCCTCGACGGCGTTTGAGTGTCTGCGACCGCCTTTTCCACCGTGGCGCGCGCTGTCGCGAGTTTCAGCTCGCGACAGCATCGTGCGAGGTCTTCGCGAGTGGAACGAGCGAAGGCTCGAAAGACGAGCGAAGCGAGTCTTTCGGTGGATGAGAAGCGCAACGGAGTGAGCATCGCAATCGGTTGGGGAGGCGCGTGGCTGTATACCGTGCTGTGCGGTTGTGTTCGCTGATCCCTGGTGGACTGAAAGGGCGAGATTCGCTCGCGGGTGGTGCGGGCTCTATCCGAGGGAGCGCCAGCGACCGAGGATATCCCGCACAGCGTCCGCGAGCGGGCCGAGGGCTTTCAACTCTCTACGTAGAGTGCGGACACTTCTACGACTAGCGAGCGGGGAGATTTCAGCAGACCGCTAATGCTGACGCCTACGCGCCCAACATCAACGGGACCAACAGGACGCCCATCAGAGAGGCGCGCCGAGCGCCGAACTTGACGGGTACCAGCCCGACGAGCGTCGAGAGGCCGAACACCCCGACGCCGAGCGGCCCGGTCAACACAGCCACGACCACTAGAACGAGGCACAACACGCCGACGGACAGTTTCGTGTAATCGGCCTGGCCGACCCGCCGCAAGTATCCGTCGCCGAGGGTCACCACGAGGACGAACCCGGCGGTCGCGGCCGCCAGCACGCTCCCGAGCAGGAGCGGGAGATCCAGCGGCACGCCCGCCTCGTCGACGGCGACCATCACGCCGGTACGTGGCGTGCCGAGCGCGACCAGCGCCAGAAGTGCGAAGACCGAATTTGCCGTGTTCACGCCGCTGGTCGTCACCACGAACGCTCGCGGGCCGTCGCCGGAGACGGCCAGCAGGGCGACCGTCGCCGCGATGGCGCTCGACACGCCTGGGACGTACCCGACGACGGCGCCCGAGAGCGTCCCTATCAGGGCGAATCCCGCGATCGCCTGTCGAGACGTGCTCACGTTCGCCCCCTCCTGTTCGGGGACGCCCTCGCCGGTCAGCGCGTCGAGCAGGACCGGCGCGCCGAACAAGCCGGTGAAGATCGGGGCGAGCATCCCGCCCGAGTCCACGAGGCCGCCGGCGGGCAGGTCCAGCACCACGATCCCCAGCGCACCGCTGGCGCCGACCGACAGCGCGGCGCCCAGTCGCCCGAGATTCGTCGACTCCGTCGCGACGAGCACGACCACGACGCCGCCCAGAAGTAGCGGCAGATGCGCCCGGAGCGTCGGGTAGACGGCGGTCATCACGCGAGTCATCGGGATCGCCAGCGGCGCTGCGATCACGACCGCACCCGCGCTACCGAGGGCCGAGAGCCGCAACGCCTCCCGCCCGCGACCGGCCAGCACCAACTGGTGGCTCGGCAGCGCGGAACTCGCCATCGCCGGGTCGGGCACCCCGAGCGCGAGCGCGGGGACGATGTCGAGAAAGGTGTGGACCGTTCCGGCGGCGAGCATCGCCGCGCCGACGTACCGGACGGGACCGGGGACCGACGGAGCGACGCCCGCGAGCAGGAGGGCGAACGTGTTGGCGTGGATCCCCGGCGTGAGTCCGCTGACGGTCCCGAGTGCGATCCCGCCGGCGAGGAAGCCGCAGAACAGGAGTGTCTGGTGGGGAGCGACGACGACGCGGACGCCGAACGGGTCCATCGACACGGAGTGGCCCCGGAATAGCTGATAAACTCTCGCCCGCTCGGGCCACCGGGTCCGGCTACCCCTGCCCGACGCGAGTCTCCTCGCCTTCCCAGTAGCGCTCGCGGAGTTCGTACTTCTGTACCTTGCCCGTGGCCGTCTCCGGCAGGTCGTCGACGAAGTCGACGCTCCGCGGTTTCTTGTAGCTCGCGAGTCGCTCGGCGGCGAAGTCGATCACCTCGTCTTCGGTGAGGTCGGCGTTGTCCTGCTCGACGACGACGCCGTGGACGCGCTCGCCCCACTCGTCGTCGGGCGCGGCGACCACGGCCGCCTTCAGGACTCCGGGGTGGTCGAAGAGGACGTCCTCGACCTCGATCGAGGAGACGTTCTCGCCGCCCGTGATGATGATGTCCTTCTTGCGGTCCTGGATCTGTATCATCCCGTTCTCGTCGATTGTCGCGATGTCGCCCGTGTGGAACCACCCCTCTACGCGGCCGCTGAACGCTTCCTCCGTCCGCTCGGGCTTGCCGAGATACCGGTCCATCACCTGGTTCCCCTTGACGACGACCTCCCCCTGGGTACTCCCGTCGGGTGGGACGTCCTCGCCGTCCTCGTCGACGACGCGGACCCGCGTCGAGAGGACTTCGAACCCCTGCTTCTGCTTGAGGCCGAACCGATCGTCGGTCTGGGCGAGGCGACGCGCGGAGTTGCTGGTCGTGACGAGCGGCGCCGTCTCCGTCAGCCCGTAGAGCTGGATCATCTCCCAGCCGAACGCCTCTTCGACGGTCCGCATGGTCGCCTTCGGCGGGGCGCTCCCGGCCGTCGTCAGGCGCACGCCGCTCTCTCCGGTGGTCTCCGGTTCGTGCTCGTCGTGGTACTCGATGAGGCGGTTCAGCACCGTCGGTGCGCCACAGAGGTGCGACACGTCGCGGTCGACCACCCGTTCGAAGGTTCGACCGGGGTCGAAGGCCCGCTGGCAGACGTGGGTCGCGCCGACCCCCGTCAGCGCGTAGGTGTACCCCCACCCGTTGCAGTGAAACATCGGCAGCGTCCACAGGTAGGTGTCGTCGTCCGACAGGTCCATGTGATGGGTCAAAAGCAGCGCGTGGTAGTGCTCGGTCCGGTGGGTCCGGACGACGCCCTTCGGGTCACCGGTCGTGCCCGACGTGTAGTTGATCGTGGCGTCGTCGTCCTCGGCGATCGCCGGCCGCTCCGGTCGCTCCGTCGGATAGTCGCTGATCCACGTGGCGTAGTCCTCCCAGTCGCCGTCGATCCGGTCGGACTCGTAGCCGACGAACCGGCTCGCGGGCACGTCGCCTCGGACCGCTTCGATCTTGTCGGCGAACTCGTGGTCGGCGACGACGAGTGCGGCGTCGCAGTCGTTCAGGATGTACTCGTAGTCGTCCGGCGTCAATCGGTAGTTGATCGGGACGAACACCATCCCCAGCTGCTGGGTCGCGAACTCCGTCTCCAGGAAGTAGTGGGTGTTCCCGGCGACGAGCGCGACTCTGTCGCCCTGTCCGAGGCCGGCGTCCAGCAGCGCGTTCGACACCTGATTCACCCTGTCGGCGAACTCGTCGTAGGTGAACTCCCGCCCCGCGTCGGTCACCACCGCCGTCACATCGTCGTACAGGTCCGCACCCCGGTCGAGGAAGTCGGTCGTGCGCAGTGGTACGTTCATCGTGCTGACTCCACGACGGAGTATTCATGACGTATTTTTATGAAGGTTTCTGCACGGGCGGTCGACAGGCGCTATGGAGTCGGGACGTTCGCTCGTCAGGCCACGAGGCCATCGTGCGCGGGACGCCTGTCGACGACGGCCGCGCGGCTGACCGGTCGGGATAAATCGGAGAAGTTCGTGGCCGGCGTTAGCCGAAGAGTTCGCCGAGGCCCTCGCCGCTGGCCTCGTCGTCCTCGTCGTCGTCGTCGTCGCCGCCTTCGTCGGCGTCCGCTTCCTCGGCTTCGTCGTCGCCGCCCTCGTCGGCCGCTTCGGCCTCGCCGCCGGCGCCGCCCGCGGCCCCACCGGTCGCGGCGGGGACTGCGGCGGCCTGTTCGACGGCCTCGTCGATGTCGACGTCTTCGAGCGCCGCGACGAGCGCCTTGACGCGGGACTCCTCCACGTCGACGCCCGCGGCCTCGAGCACGTCGGTCAGGTTTTCTTCGTTGATCTCTGCGTCGGTCTCGTTCAGGATGAGTGCTGCGTAAACGTATTCCATTGTTGTTAGAACATGGCTCCCATGGCGTCGCCGACGTCCTCGTCGTCGTCATCGTCGTCCTCGGCCTCGTCGGCCTCGGCTTCGGTGTCGTCGGACTCGTCGGCGGCGTCCTCGGTGTCGGTCTGGTCGTCGGTCGATTCAGCTGCGGCAGGCTCCTCGACGTCCTGCAGCTCCTCGGGCAGGGCCTCGGGGTCGTCGACCTGCGCCGCCAGCGCGCGCACCTGCGCGTCGGCCTTCGAGACGAGGTCGTCGGCCAGGTCCGGGCTCTCGATGGAGGCCTGGAGGCCGAGGCTCTTGGCGTCGCCGCGACCCTTCTGGAGCAGCGTCGGAGCGGTCTGGGCCGTCGGGTAACTGGCGTTGACGGAGAGGTTGCGACCGCGTGCGGCCGCCGCCTCGATGTCCGCCCGGTACTCCTCGACGTCCAGTTCGAGTTCCTCGGGCTCGAACAGCACGCCGTCCGCGTAGACGGCGCGCAGGTCGAGGCCGACCTCCTTGGGCTCGATGCCCAGCTCGTTGAGGACGTTCGCGAGATCCGTCGAGACCTCCTCACCGGCCGAGAGAACCGTCGAGTCCGAGAGCACCTGGATCGATCCTTCCTGGATGCGGGCGTCGGCGCCGACCTGCTGGAGGTCGCCGACGAACGGCCCGGGGTCGATCCCCGTGTCGCCCTCGGGGATGACGATGTCGTTCGGGGCGACCTCGCCGGCGTTGATAGGCGCCGGCGTCTTCGATGCTTCCAGCTGCTGGAAGAGCCCGAACGGGTTCTCGTTGGTGCCGATGAGGCCGACCTGTCCCGACACGTAGCCGGTCAGGACTTCGAGGCCGTCGTCGACTTCTTCGAGCGCGCGCTCGACGAGCGTGTTGCGCGAGACGCGCAGTTCGGCGGTCCCGTACAGGTCCCGGCGCATGTCCTGGAGCTGTCGGGAGGGGATGCCCGTGATGTCGACGATGCCGACGCTGTCGTACGATTCGATCATCTCGACGACGTCGGCGACCTCCTCCTGCTTCCACTGCGGGATGGTCTCTGTCTTGCGTTCTGCGCTCATATCAGGCGACCTCCACTGCCGGCCCCATCGTCGTCTTCACGTAGATGGAGTCGATGTTGAGTGGACCTTTCTCCAGGTCCGCGTGGAGGCGCCGGAGGATGACGTCGATGTTGTCGCCGATGTCCTCGGCGGACATGTCCTCGGCGCCGACGCGGGTGTGGAACGTGCGGCGGTCGCGGCTCCGAACGGTAACGGAGTTTTTCAGGCGCTCGACCGTCTCCACCACGTCGTCGTCGGGTGAGAGGGGGTCGGGCATCTTCCCGCGCGGACCGAGCACGGTCCCGAGGTAGCGACCGATGTCCTGCATGAGCGACTCCTCCGCGAGGAAGAAGTCGGTCTCGTCGGCCAGGTCCTTGGCCTCGTTGTCGTTGTCTCCCAGGTCGGCGAGATCGTCGCTGTCGAGGACTTCTTCGGCGACGTCCTCGGCGCGCAGGGCGGTCTCGCCCTCCGCGAACACGACGATCTTGGTCTCCTGTCCGGTCCCGGACGGGAGGACCACGTCCTGGTCGACGCGGTTCGACGGGTCGTCTAAGTCAATGTCGCGCAGGTTAATCGCGAGGTCGACCGTCTCCCGGAAGTTCCGGGGCGGTGCGTCCTCGAGTGCGCGAGATACTGCGTCTTCTATTTCCTGATCTGCCATTGTTCACCTCCGTAGTACGCCAACGGCTCCTACGGGTCAGTGAAACAGGCAAAGCCTGTCTCACCTGTGGGGACGCCGATGCGAAACTTAAACCCGTCGAAGCGAACGGAGGCCGTCACTCGCTGTCACTCATAGGCGTCGCTTTCGGCTGTGGAAAACCGCCGAAGAAAGCGGAATCCGCCGGTTCGGGAGTTCTCGTCCGCGGACTACGCCGACGCTTCCTCGGCGAAGACGTCGTCGTACTCGCCCTCGTCGATCCGCTCTTTGAACTCGCGGGGGTTGTTGCCCTCGATGGTGACGCCCAGCGAGGTGCAGGTCCCGACGACTTCCTTCGCGGCGTTCTTCATGTCGTAGGCGAGCAGGTCCGGGTGTTTCTGCTCGGCGATCTGCTTGACCTGTTCGGCCGAGAGGTCGGCGACGAAGGTCTCCTGGGGTTCGCCGCTGCCTGTCTCGAAACCGGCCTCGTCCTTGATGAGCTCGGCCGTCGGCGGGACGCCGACCTCGATCGAGAACGACCCGTCGTCCTCGTACTCGATGGTGACGGGGACTTCGGTGCCGTCGAACGCTTCGGTCTGGTCGTTGATCTCCTGGACGACTGCCTGCACGTCCACGGGAGTCGGACCGAGCTCCGGTCCGAGGGGCGGGCCCGGATTGGCCTGCCCGCCGGGAACGAGCACTTCGATAGTTCCAGCCATACACGACGAAACCGTCGGGGCGGGTTTAAGAATTGCTTTTCCCGGACGCTCCGTGCCACACCGACACATGTGGGGTACCGTCCCCATTGTCCTCCGGCCCCACCGTCGATACCCGGGGGCTGGTCGCCCGACCGAGACGTACTCCCCGACTGACGCAGTGAACGCCCGGAACCATACTTTGTAACAACTACTGTAACAACTCGTCAATACCTATTTCAGTGCACAATACTAAGCGTCGGATGCAGAAGGCGGGTCGGTGGGGACACACCGCCGGCTCGGGATTACAATGACAAGCACGAACCAGCGAGTTACGGGCCGTCACGTCCAGCCATTCGAACGCGAGGGCGAGGAGTCCGAAGGTGAACGCGAGGAGACCGACGGCGAGCGCGAACGGAACGAGTGTCCAGAGTGCGGCGCGGCGGGGATCACCGACGAGAAGCGCGGGGAGACGGTCTGCCGGGACTGCGGCGTGGTCCTCGAAGAGGACGTCGTCGACCGCGGCCCGGAGTGGCGGTCGTTCGACGCCAGGGACAAAGCCGAGAAGAGTCGCGTCGGGTCGCCGACGACGGAGATGCTCCACGACAAGGGCCTGTCCTCGGTCATCGACTGGCAGAACAAGGACGCCAACGGCCAGGCCCTCTCGGCCAAGAAGCGCGAACAGATGTCACGCCTGCGCACGTGGGACGAGCGCTTCCGCTCGCAGAGCGCACAGGACCGCAACCTGAAACAGGCGCTCGGCGAGATCGACCGCATGGCCTCGGCGCTCGGCCTCCCGAAAGACGCTCGCGAGACGGCGAGCGTCATCTATCGGCGGGCACTGGACGCGGAACTCGTCCCTGGCCGCTCGATCGAGGCGATGGCGACGGGGTCGCTCTACGCGGGCGCGCGACAGGCGGGCGTCCCGCGCACGCTCGATGAATTCCAGTCCGTTAGTCGAGTCGGACGTAAGGAGTTCGCGCGCGCGTACCGGTACATCGCTCGCGAACTCGGGCTCGCGATGGAGCCGACGGACCCTGAGCAGTACGTGCCTCGCCTCGTCTCGGACCTCGGACTCCCGGAAGAGACGAAGCAGCGGGCAGAGGAGTTGCTCGCCGCCGGCAAGCGCGAGGCGGTCCACTCGGGCAAGAACCCGGTCGGCCTCGCCGCCGCGGCCATCTACGCCGCGGGGCGGCTGACGAACGTGGACGTGACCCAACACGAGGTCGCCGACGCGGCGGACGTCTCCGCGGTGACGATCCGCGACCGGTACACCGAACTGCTCGACGCGGCCGACCAGGTCGCCTGACGTGGCCCCCGCCTGGTCAGCGGGAGTGCCCGCGCCTGTCGCCGGCGGTACCGCGCGGACCGACCGCTCGCACCGCCGGGTGGCCGACCGGCGTCAACGGCCACCGTTATCCCTCCGTCCGTTCAATGTCCGCTGAGAGACCCCCCGAATCTATGTCGAACGACGAGTCCGCCGCCGGCCCCGACGGAGACGACATCGTCGCCGAGACGGCGTCGCTGCTGGAGACGTTCGGGCTGACGACCTACGAGGCGAAGTGTTTCGTCGCGCTGACGCGCATCGGCCACGGGACCGCCCGCGAGCTCGCCGAAGTGGCCGACGTGCCCCGCCCGCGCGTCTACGACAGCGTCGAGTCGCTGCAGGACCGCGGCCTCGCCGACGTCCAGGACTCCAAGCCCCGCAAGTTCCGCGCACCCGATCCGCGCGACGCCGTCGAGACGATCCGCCGGGAGTACGGCGAGCGACTCGACCGACTGGAGGGGCTGCTCCCGCGGTTGCGGTCGCCGGAGCCCCGCGACGAGCGGGCCGGGGTCTGGGTCGTCGAGGGGAACGACGCGGTCAGCGACCGCCTGGCCGGGCTCGCCGACGACGCGACCGCCGAACTCCTCGTCGTCGTCGCCGTCGAGAGCCTGCTGACCGACGAACTGCGCGAGTCGCTCTCGGCCGCCGCCGACCGCGGCGTCGCGATCACCGTCGGTTCCCCGAGTCAGGCGATCCGGGAGACCGTCACCGACGTCGCGCCGGGGGCGACCGTCGTCGAGACGTGGACCTGGTGGGAGGACCACCCGATCCGCCCCGGCGAGATCAGCTCGATCCTCATGGCCGACGGCAGTCAGTTGCTCGTCAGTTCCGATCTGGAGACCGACCTGCCCGGGGTGGACCGCCACAGCGCGGTCTGGACCGACGACGAGCGCGCGCCGCTGGTCGGGCTGATGCGACCGCTGCTCGCGAACGCCATCCGGTCCGGATCGACGGCCGGCGGCTCTGCGTAGTCGGCGCTGTGCGGAGCGGTCTACGACTGCACAACACCGAGAGCCACGTTCTTCCGTCCGGTCAGGCGACCGAGATCCCGTTGCGCGCCAGGAAGTCGCTGGCGCCTTTGATCTCGACCGGGCTGCCGATGATACGCACCCGACACTCCTCCTCCCGGATAGTCAGCGTGAACCGCTGCTCCAGGTCGTCCTGCAGTCCGTCGACCGCGTCCGCCGGCAGGAGGATCTCCGTGCTGTCACGGAGTCGCGTCGGGTCAGCCATGATCGATCCTGTTCGGCTCTCGTCGTATTAGTTTATCGAAGTGATTCATGCGTTCGCGAAATCCGGTCTCGCGGACACGACCGCGCCGGCGGCCGCGACCGGTCCGGAAGAACACCTTTTTCGGTACCGCTTGCCGACTCACTGCTAATGGGGCTCGAAGAGGAGATCCGCGAGATCGAAGAGGAGATCGCGACCACGCCCTACAACAAGTCCACGGAGAGTCACATCGGTCGCCTGAAAGCGAAGCTCGCGGAGAAAAAGGAGAAGCTGGAGAACCAGTCCTCCGCCGGCGGCGGATCGGGGTACGCCGTCGAGAAGACCGGCGACGCGACCGTCGCGCTCGTCGGCTTCCCCAGCGTCGGCAAGTCCACGCTCCTCAACGCCCTCACCAACGCCGAGAGCGAGGTCGGCTCCTACGAGTTCACCACGCTCGACGTAAACCCCGGTATGCTGCAGTACAACGGCGCGAACATCCAGATGCTCGACGTGCCCGGCCTCATCGAGGGCGCCGCAGAGGGGCGCGGCGACGGGCAGGCCGTCCTCTCCGTCGTCAGGACGGCAGATCTGGTCGTCTTCGTCCTCTCGGTGTTCGAGATCGACCAGTACGAGCGCCTCTCGGAGGAGCTGTACAACAACAAGGTCCGAATCGACACCGAACCCCCGCGGATCACCGTGCGGAAGAAGCACAAAGACGGGATCAACGTCACGTCCAGCGTCGATCTGGACCTCGACGAGGAGACAATCAAGAGCGTCCTGCGCGAACGCGGATACGTCAACGCCGACGTGAACATCGGCGAACAGGTCGACATCGACCGACTGCTCGACGGCGTGCTCGACAACCGCGAGTACCTACCGTCGCTCGTGTCCGTCAACAAGGCCGACCTCATCGAACCCGACTACCTCGACACCGTCCACGAGCAGCTGCGCGAGCACGACATCGATCCCGACGAGGCCATCTTCATCAGCGCGCAGGAAGAGAAGGGACTCGACGCGCTCAAGGAAGCGATCTGGGAGGAGCTCGGCCTCATCCGGGTGTACATGGACAAGCCCGGTCGCGGGGTCGACTACGACGAGCCGCTCGTTCTGCGGGAGGGCGACACCATCGAGGACGCATGCGAGAAACTCGGCGGCGAGTTCGAGGAGCGCTTCCGGTTCGCCCGCGTCTCCGGCCCGAGCGCGAAACACGACGAGCAACAGGTCGGGATGGACCACGAACTCGCCGACGAGGACGTGCTCCGCATCCTGACGACGCGATGAGGCGCCAACACGGTGGCCGGCCCACCGGGCTACCATCGCGGCGAGCCCTCGCCGTTCTGACCGCCGGACTCGTGCCCTGGCTGGTGATCCCGTACGACGGCGGCCTCAGTCTGACCTTCTCGGTCGCGCTCGTGGCACCCGAGACGCTGTCCGTGACGTCCGTCTATCACTACGTCTTCGTGTACACGCGCGACATCCCGCCGGCGCTCCTCGCGTGGCCGATCGCGACGCTGCTCTACGCCACGGGCGCGGTGAGCGCGGCGCTCTCGCGGGTCGACCGCGAGGACAGGCGGGTGACCGCTGGGCTGTTCGCCCTGGGGGCGTTCGACGTGTGCTACGCCGCGGTCGGGTTCTCCTCCGCCCGCGCCGGCGTCTTCGCGATCCCGCTGGGTGCCGGATTTCTCGGACTGGCGGCCTGGACGAGTCGGCCCTGAGTTCCGGGTTCGGTATCCTTTTCGAACTGGCTACCCTGATTTCGGACATGGACGGAACGCTCGACCACGTGATGATGCGCGTCGAAGACCTCGATAAGTCGCTCGACTGGTACCAGACCCACCTCGGCTACGAGGAGAAGGGCCGCTGGGAGGCCGACACCTTCACGAACGTCTTCCTCGGCCCGGAAGACGTCCACGACGAGGGTGCGCTGCTCGAACTGACGTACAACCACGACGGCCGGTCGTACACGATGGGCGACGGCTGGGGCCACATCGCCGTCCGCGTGGAGGACGTCCACGACGCCTACTACGAACTGATGGACGAGGGCGTCGAGGACTACCGCCGGCCCGAGGACAACCCGGGCTACGCGTTCGTCAAGGATCCCGACGGCCACGAGATCGAGATCGTCGAGCGGGACTTCGGCGCCCGGTGGAGCATCGACCACACGATGGTCCGCGTCGAAGACGCAGACGAGCACCTGGGATGGTGGACTCGCAAGTTCGAGTACGAGCACACGGGCCGCTGGGAGGCCGACACGTTCGCGAACTACTTCATGAAGCCCGAGGGAGCCGCCGAGGAAGCCATGGCCGTCGAACTCACCTACAATTACGACGGGCGCACGTACGAACTGGGCGACGCGTGGGGCCACCTCGCGGTCCGTGTCGACGACCTGGACGAGGGTTGGGAGTCGCTAATGACTCGCGAGGCGGAGGACTATCGTGATCCCGAGAGCTGCGACAACAACTACGCGTTCACGAAAGACCCTGACGGCCACGAAGTCGAAGTCGTCACGTCGTAGAACGGATCGAACGGCCGCGGACGAAGTGAGCGACCGCCTTTTTGCCGCATCTTTTGCACGAGTGGGTCACGAGCACAGCGATCGATCCCGAGTGGAAAGCTGGTCGGGGAGAATTCCGTCGATCACGAAGTCGTCACGTCGTAGCCGCCGGGCTCTATTCCGGCCACCGTATCGAGCAGTAATTCCACCTTATAGAGTGATTTGTACACTTAATCCCCCCGTCCGTCAGCCCGGCGTGAGACAGGCGTCTGACACGTAGTGGTGGTGAGTGAACGTATCACATACGCGTTCTACGGACCGATTTACGGGATAAGACGGGCGTTCCTCCCGGTGCCGTGACCACAAAACATTTATAACATCCGACGCTGGTTCATACCGTACCCCTACCCATGGTTGCAGCATCGAGTACACCACTGCCGGTTCGGCGCGGCCGACTACCGGTCGCGTGTCCGCGTGGTCGGAAAGTTGCTGTGGCCGCTGATAGCAGATCCAACAAACTATGACAGGAACTAACGACAAACTTCGCAGTTTGTTCCTGACGATGCTGATGGTAACGTCCGTCTTCGCGACTACCATCGCATTCGCAGGGACAGCCGCTGCGGCTAACACCGACCCTGGTCTCTCTACCGCACAGGAACGAGAGAACGGGAACGGTGACATCGTACTGAATTTCAACCAAACTGTCGCACAGGCAGACGGTAGCACGCTGGACACCTCGAACTTCAGCGTCTTCGTCCGCCAGGCCGGTACCGGTGACTACGTTGAGTACAACGGTACCACCAACACGACGTACATCAACAACAACGATGACGTCGAGAGTCTGTCCGGCCCCATCAGCTACGAGGACAGCGGAACCCGAGTCGTCCTCGACGGTAGCAACAACTGGGGCGACCTGAGCCCGGCTGACGAGGTCATCGTCGACGTCGGCAACGGGACGCAGATCCACTCCGTGATCTCCGGCAGCGTCTCGACCGGCAACGAGATCGGTAACGTGACGGTCGAGACGGCCGCCGCTCAGATCTCGCAGACTGACCCCGATAACAGCAACCGTCAGTCCGCCGAGCGTATCTACCAGGGTACGCAGATCAGCTTCGTCGCGTCTGGTGACAACGAGGAGATCCTCCTCCGCAACGTCGAGACCGGCGAGATCGTCCTCGACGGTTCCACCGGCGAGTTCAGCAACTCCATCGTCTTCGACAGTGCCCGACTGGAGTCCGGCACCACCTACCGCCTCATCTTCGACGAGAGCGGTAACACTGGCGGCGCCACTGGCACTACCTCGAAGTTCTTCAACGTGACGTCGCTCCGTATGTCGGCCTCGCTGGCCGAAGACGGGACGATGTTCGAGCACAACCAGGACGCCAAGATCACCGTCAGTGGCAGTTCGATCCGCGGTGACTCGCCCGTCGCGATCACGGTCGACGGTCCGACCATGCAGCACGAGCGAGTCAGCTTCAACAACCGCGGTAACTTCGAAGAGACGTTCAACTACCAGACCGACCTCGACGCCGGTGACTACGAGGTCACCGTGACCGACGTCCGTACCGGCGCTCAGGTCAAAGCCGGCGAGTTCTCGGTCGACGAGTTCCCGACGGCTGACTCCGCCTCGTTCGGTGGCGGTGTCTTCGAGGAAGAGCGCGGTGACGTGGTCGAGATCCCGGTCAACCTGCAGAACAGCGCCGAGGGCGCCCAGGCGACGGTCGCCATCGGTAGCAAGAGCGAGACCAACTACGTGACGAACGTGACGGTTGCCGACGAGGACGGCGACGGCGAGGTCGTCCTCGAGTGGAACACGTACATGTCCGGCACGGGCGTCTCTGACCGTATCTTCACGGCTCAGGGCGCTGACAACGTGACCGCGTTCAGCGGCGAGTCTGGTGACTTCATCCAGGATCTCCGCAACGCCACGATCGAATACTACAGCGACGACGACAACCCCGACTTCCCCAGCAACTGGGACAACGGTAACGACAACGAGTGGGACGCTGGAGACCTGCCGGTCAACAGTACCCGCTACGCCAGCATCGCGACGATCGACGCCGCGTCGTACGACCTGGCAGTCGTCGCCAACGACGAAGACGACAACCTGACTGACTACAACTTCACCAACGTCGACGAGGATGACGTTGGTGCGGTGTCGATCAACTCCCGTTCGACCGAGAGCTCGACCGTCTGGGTCGCGCCCGCGGGCAAGACGGGACAGGTCGACCTCTCGTTCATCGACGAGAACACTGACAACACCGAGGATGACATCGACGGCAACCTCACCCAGTCCGACCGCGCGACCAACGGTGAACTGATCGTTCACCAGGTCTCCGCCTCGGGTCTGGAGGGTATCCTCGCGAACCGTACGGACTCGGAGACGAACGTCACGCAGGCGTTCCTCAACGAGGAGTCGCACTACAACGCGGACAACGAACTGGCCGCGTTCAACGCGACCTTCCAGGAAGAGAACGTCGGTCCGAACCGTGACCGCCGTACCTTCGAGCTCAACACGGACAACACGGAAGTCATTCCGGACTACCAGAACGACACGTACTACATCGCCGTGAAGCTCGGCGGTGTCGACGAGAGCAAGCTCAAGGACACCGACAAGTGGGGCGCGTACTTCGGCTTCGAAGAGTACGGCTCCATCGGGCCGGTCCTCGGCGGTGACGGTGGCGGCACCGTCAGCTCCGAATGGACCTACTACGACGCTTCGGCGTCGCTGAACACGAACGCCCAGGACGAGGTTGTCATCCGCAACCAGGCCGGCCAGACCCTCCGCGGCGACACGAACGTCGCTCCGGGGACGAAGCTCGGCCTGCGCGTCAACAGCCAGTCCGACTCCAGCCCGTTCCTGACCACGCTGAACACCCACGTCTCCGCGGACCGCACGTTCGCGGCGACCGGTGACTTCAGCGAGCGCGGTGCGGGCATCAACTTCACCGTTGCCGTCCGCCGCGGTGGCGACCGCATCGGTGGCCCGTACGACGGCCGCATCCTCGCCGAGCCGACCGGCTCGGTCTCCTTCAGTGACCAGTCGGTCGCCGAGGAGAACCAGGAAGTCCGCATCGAGTCCGTCACGCTGTCGGACGGTGGCTTCGTCGCCATCCACTCGGGCAGCGCCAGCGGCGACGTGATCGGCACCAGCCGCTACCTCGAAGCCGGCACGCACTCGAACGTGCGCGTCGACCTCGACACGCCGGTCAACGAGACGACCACCCTGGTCGCGATGCCGCACCTCGACGACAACTCGAACAACCTCTACGACTTCCCGCAGGCCGACGCGCCGTACTCGGTCAACGGCTCCGCCGTGACCGACAGCGCGGAAGTCACCGTCGGCGACGTCACGCCGACCCCGACCGCCACGCCGACCCCGACGGCGACCCCGACCCCGACGCCGACCGCGACGGCGACGCCGACCGCAACGGCGACGCCGACCGCGACGGCGACGGCGACGGCGACCCCGACGGAAGGTGACGGTGGCGACGGCAGCGACGGCGAAACGCCTTCGCCGACCACCACGGGCGACGGGCCCGGCTTCGGTGTCGCTGTCTCGCTCATCGCCCTGCTCGCTGCTGCGCTCCTCACGGCGCGCCGCCGCGACTAAGGCTGAACCATCGGGCTGACGCCCGACCCGACTCACTCGATATTTTTTCGACGCTACCTCGATAGCGGCAGCTGTGCGGTGGTCCGTTTTCGATACTCGCTCGTGTGCGCCACGGGCACGTAACGACAAAGCATATAGCCGCGATCACAGTACGTGGGGACAGACAGATGATCGACGGGCTACTCGCGGGACTGGAATGGGCCACGCAGTTCTCCGACCCGCTCGCGTGGCTGGTCCTCGCGGCGTTTCTCGTCACCGCGGCGCTCGACTGGCACGGCGAGCGCGAACTGGCGCGATACGTCGGTGTCGGTGGCTGGGCGCTGTTCGGCGTCTTCTGGTTTAGCCTCGTCTATCACTTCGCGTTCGTCCAGAAGAGCATCATCGAGGGGATCGGGGCGGTCGTCGCGGTCCCGGCGGCCTTCTACGTCGGGTACCTCCTCTGGAACGGCCGCGATTCGCTGCTCGTCCTCTCGCGAGCGGTGCTCCTGATGGGAGTGGTGTTCTTCCCGTTCGAGTCCATTCCCGTCCTCCGCCAGCTCCTCGTCGAGACCGTCACGCGCCAGACGGAGTTCCTGATGGCGCTGACGGGACACCATCCGGAAGTCGCCAACGGGGCGCAACTCGACTTGCCGGGCGTCGACCCCGACCCGTACCGGAACACGTTCGTCTTCGTGAACGACCTACCGTACACCGGAGCCGAGGAGAGTCATCGGATCACGTATACGATCCTCATCGCCTGTACGGGTATCGGGAGCATGTCGATATTCGCAGGGCTGATCGCGGCGGTGGACGCGCCGTGGCGCCGGAAGCTTCGCGCGCTGGCCGTTTCGCTGCCGGTTATCTACGTGCTCAACCTCTTCCGGAACGTCTTCATCGGGGTGACGTTCGGCGAGCAGTACCTCCACGTGTTCCCGGACCTGGTGTTGACGGTCTTCGGGAGCGAGGAACTCCCGCGGGTGTCGTACTTCGTCGCAGACCGCATCATCGCCCAGAGCCTCTCGGTCGTGGCGCTCGTCGGTATCACGTACTTGGTCGTCCGGGAACTCCCGGAAGTGCTGGCGATAATCGAGGACCTGCTGTTCGTCGTAACGGGCTCGGAGTACGACCTCCGTGCGGCACTGGAAGTCCCGGCGGTCGCGGCAGACGGCGGTGAAGAGTCCCCCTCAGACGACTAGTTCTTCGAGCGATTCGGTCGGCGCGTCGCCGAGTTCGGCGAGCGCGTCCCGCTCCATGAGGTGGAGGTCGCCTGGGATCACGAGCAGGTGGAGCGGGTCGCCGAACGACCCCTCCGAAAGTGCGGAGAGTCGGCCGGCGCGGACGACGGGGTCGGGACTCCCGGCGCGGGCGACGACGACGGCGAGGACGTCGTCGTAGGCGGCTGCGAGGCGAGTCGCGGCCTCGTCGGCGCGCATGTAGTCGTCGTTCTCGGCGTCGATGTCGAGGAAGACCAGGGTGTGGAGACCGCGGTCGCGGTTGTCGTCGATCGTCTCGATGACGCTCCCGGGGAGCGCGTCCCCGGCGTGGGAGCGCTCGAACGGGAGCGTCGTCGCCTTGCCGAAGCGGTAGTTCTGCAGCCCGGTGAGCGCGCTCGCGGCGGCCTGGGCGGTCGTCCCGTGGACGACGCGGGTGTCGATACCTCGGTCGTGCGCACGCAGGCGGAGGTCCGTGTGGGTCGTCGAGATCATCGTGTCCCCGGCGGTGAGGAAGACGACGTCGGATTCGACGGCGTCGTCGAGGATATCGTCCGGCGTCTGCTCCACGCCGGCGCGGTCGCGTACCTCGATCTCGGTGTCGTGGTAGGTTTCGAGGTCGTCGACGGTCGCGCCGGCGAGCTTGCTGGTGTAGAACTCGGCGACGACGCGGTCGGCCGACCGGATGGCGTCGCGACCGGCGACGGTGACCGAGCGCTCGTCGTAGAGCCCGAGTCCGACGAAAGTGAGCATACCAGAGGTCTCTCGCCGATCGGATTAAGCCCCCCGAAGCGACGGCACGGTCCGTCCGACCCGCTCGTCCCGTGTCCGGGCGGAAGCGTCAGGCTTACCGCTCGACGCCGACCTACCGGTGGTATGGACGTCTCCTGCGTTCGGGTGCCGCGCGAAGACGGGGAAGCGACCCGTCGACGCCTCGCCGAGGCCGACCTGATCGCCGAGGACTACGAGATCGAGGTCGCCGACGGTGCGCTGTTCATCCCCGTCACCGACGAGACCGCCGTCCCCGACGAGTTCGACGTCGTCGCCCGGGAGGTCGAACGCCGGGAGACCCAGGCGATGCCGGCGGACCTCCTCTCGTTCGACCCGACCTACGAGCGCCTCGGTGACGTGGTCATCGTCGACGAGGACGACCCCGACCGTGCGCAGGCACTCGCCGACGCTATCGTCGAGTCGGACTTGCCAGTGAAGACGGTCGTGAACCGCGCGTCGAAGGTCAAGGGGACCGAGCGGATCCGCGACTGGGAGGTCCTCGCCGGCGAGAGCACCGAGGCGGTCCACCGCGAGTACGGCTGTGAGTTCGCGCTCGACCTCGCGACGGTGTACTTCTCGCCGCGGCTCGCGACCGAACGCCACCGGGTCACTGAGCAGGTCGCCGAGGGCGAGCACTTCTTCGACATGTTCGCCGGCGTCGGGCCGTTCGTGATCCCCGCCGCGAAGCGCGGGGCGACGGCCGTCGGCGTCGACATCAACCGGGACGCCGTCGAGTACCTGCGCGAGAACGCCGAGCGCAACGGCGTCGCCGACCGCGTGACCGCGATCTGTGACGACGTGCACGACGTCGCGGACGACTACGAGGGATGGGCGGACAGACTGGTGATGAACCTGCCCCACAGCGCCGACGAGTTCCTCGACGCGGCCGTCGCGCTCGCGGGCGACGACTGCGTCGTCCACTACTACGACATCCAGCACGAGGACGACCCCTTCGGACCCGGCGAGCGGGCGATCCGCGACGCGGCCGAACCGTCGTACGACGTGACTGTCGAGACGCGCCACACCGTCCGGTCGTACGCGCCCCACGAGGTGAACGTCTGTCTCGACGCCCGCCTAAAGCGGGCCGACTGACGGCCGACGGGCGCCGGGACCGGGCGGTCACCCGGTGAACTCGTCGTGGCTAATGGCGCCGCGGTCGACGATCGCCTCACTGCTGGGCAGCTCCCCGTTCGGCGGCTGCCCCTCTGTCGCCGGGCCGCCCGGCTCGCCGACGACCAGCCGGCCGACCATCCCGAGCGCCGCGTGTGGGATGCAGAAGTAGTCGTACGTCCCCGTCTCCTGGAAGGTGTGTTCGAAGCTCGCGCCGGACTCGCTCAGGATGCCGCTGTTCCACGCTTCGGCTCCCTCGGGGATCCGGGTCACCGACGCGGCGTCGAGCGACTCGGCGTACGCCGTCGAGGAGTGGTCCCCCGACTCGTTGACCCAGGTGATCGTCTCCCCCGGCTCGACGTAGAGCCCCACCGGGGTGAAGTAGTAGTCGCTCCCGTCGGTCACCATCTCGATGGTGTTGGGCAGTTGGCTGGTCGTCCCGGCGGTCCGCCCCCCGGCGGTCTCCGTTTCGCCACCGCCCGCAGTGGTCTCCGGTTCGCCTTCGGCCGTGGGCGACGGCGACGGCGATTCCTCGCCGTCGGTGTCGGTCTCGTCGACGCCCGCACCGGGCGCGCCCTCGCAGCCGGCGAGTACGACCGAGAGGCCAGTCACCGTCGTCCCGACGGCGCCAAGGTAGGTTCGTCTGTTCATACCCACCATTAGCGGATGTGACGTTTGAGCGACCGGCTTGCCATGTCTCGGGGCTGGTCACCGCGATCGGACGGCCGCCGGGTCGGCGGGCCGACCGCGCTCACGTCCCGGGTATCGCCAGGTCGACGAGCCAGGCCAGTACGCCGATGGCGAGGAGGAGGATCCCGATCCCGGAGGTCGCCGGCTCGGGGATGACGAACAGGACCGCGCCGGCGACGATCAGGGCGGTGATCAGTCCTTCGTCCCACCAACCGCCGTCGTCGTCGCCCCCGCGGTAAGACTCGCGGTCCGCTCGCTCGCCTGCCAAGGCGGGGTCGTCGGTGTCCGGGTCGCGGTAGTCGAGTCCCGGCGCCCACGCCGCGACGCTCCCCGCGGCGGACGGGACGAGCGTGGTTTCGTCGGCGTGTTCGTCGATGCGTTCCTCGGGGCTCTCGCGGGTGTCGGATCGGCGCATGTCGGTGATCGGGTCGCCAGACGGGAAGACCGAGTGACTGCAAAGACAGGGCGGACGGCACTGGCGGCCTGACCGAGTCCGGGAGGGTCTGCCAGAGTCGACCCGATTCGCAATCCTTATTGCGGTTATCGGCGGTACGATAAAGTGGAGCGACCGACCGCCGGCGTCCTGCGACGCAGTGCAGGACCGGGCACACGAGGTCACCGACTGTGCCGGTGTAGCTCAGACTGGCTAGAGCGAATCCTTCGTAAGGATTAGGCCGAGGGTTCAAATCCCTCCACCGGCTTCCTGCGACGAACGGACGACGTGAGGAGCACAAGCCGGCGGATCTGAATCGGCGAAGAGCACTGGACCCTGGTTCAAGTGCTTCTCCCGGCTCTTTCTGTGACGGGCGACGTGAGGAACGGCGACTGACGGAGAGACACAGCAGGCGAGACGCGTAGCGGTGCGTGTAGTATTGCTGTGACACAGACAGTGGCTCTGTAGCCGGTTCTGTGTCGATTCCAGCGGGTCTCGGGTGATCGCCGTTGTCCTGACCGGAACAGGGCCAGTAATCGGGAACCAACAGCTAGCAACCACACGAGTTATACGAGGCTGTGAAAAATCAGGTGATAGTGAATATGGGTTTTCGGACGAGAGTGAGTGGAGTTGTCACGTCGAGGCCGCTGCTGGCGCTCGTGATCGCCGGCGTCTGCCTTCGGCTCCTCCTCCTCGATTTCGTCGCGGTCAGCAGCGACGCTGGCCTGTTCGTCTACGACGCGCGGATGATCCTCCTCGGAAACACGCCCATCGTCGATTACCCCACGCGCTCGCCGCTGTTCCACTACCTGCTCGCGGGAGCGCTCGCCCTCGTCGGTGGCGGGAGCCGCATCCTCGGGGCGCGCCTGTTCATGATCGCGGTGTCGGCGCTCCTCGGTGTCGCCGTATTCGCCCTCGCGCGACGGTTGCATTCGCGCCGTGCCGGGCTGGCCGCCGCGGCTATCTTCCTCGGGACGCCCGTGGCGTACGTCTACGGCATCCCGGTCAAGACGGAGCTGGTCGCACAGCTCCTGGGGGTCACCGCGCTGCTACTCGCCGTCCGAGCGTTCGACGGCGAACGGATCTCCCACGGGGAAGCGGCGCTCGCGGGCGCGTTCGTCGGTGCGGGGTTTCTGGTCCGCCGTGTCGTCCTCGTCCACCTCGTGGCCGTGGCCGTCGTCGCGTCGTACTACCGGCTCACGCGGTACGACCGACAGCTACCGGACCTGTTCGTCTCCGGGGTCGCGCTGTTCGGGGGCGCGCTCCTGACCGTCGTGTTCGGGTACGTCGCTATCGCGTTGCCGGACGTCGGACAGGTTCGCCCGGTCGCCGTGCAGCACGCGCTCAGCAGCTTCATCGGGACGGGCGCCGGGAACGTCGCGTGGGTGGAGCAGTCGCTCACGACCGGCGCCGAGACGGCCGAAGAGAGCACAGGCGGGCTGCTGGCGGCTGTCTGCCAGGGCTGTGACGCCGGGACGCTCCGCATCGTCATGTGGTCCGTGGTCGTCTCGCTGCCGGCGGTACTCCCGTTTCTCGTGTACCTCAGGTCGGCGATCGACCGCTACGCCGACGAACGCGTCCGTCGGCTGACTCCCGTCGTTCTCGTGGTCGGCCTGCTGGGCGGCACGGCTGCGGGGGGACTGCTGTTCGCCAGGCACGCGGAGGCCAGTCCGCTACTGGTCGTGCTCCCCGCGTCGGTCGTCCTGGCCGCCGTGGCAGTCGTCTGGCGCGGCCCGGCTCCCGCCCGCGAGTGGCCGTTCGACAGCCGACTCGCGCTTCCGGCGCTGGTCGTCGCGTTCATCGTCGGCGGGTACCTCTACCGGGACAGCCCGGTCTCGGTGTGGTACATGCTGGATCTGATCCCGTACGTCGCGGTCCTCGCCGGCGTCGCGGTCGCGGTGTCCCTCGAGACGGGCGAGTGGGGCGACCGACGGCTCGCGTTCGCCGGCGTCGTCCTCGCCGTGGCCGTCGTGGTCGCGACCGTGGCCTCGGTGCCGTTCCTTCCGGCGCGGGCGGCGCTGGGCGAAGGGACGTCGGGGCTGGAGACGGTCTCCGACGTCCAGGCCGCGGGTGCGGATCTGGACGAGCGAACCGAACCGGGCGACCGCGTCCTCACGGCCGACGCGCTCTACGTCACCGATGCCGACAGGCGACTCGCCGGCGACCTCTCGCGTGGGTTCTGGCTGCTGAAACACACCACCAGGACGCCCGCCGCCGACCGGATAGAGGCGCAGATGCTGTCCGAGATGGAGGACGGTCGCGTCCCGTACGTCGTCGTCGGACCGCGAACGCGGACGCTGTTGGACCGGAGCCCCGAGCTCGCCCGGGCGGTCGACGCTCACTACTGCCCGACGGACGAGGAGTTCTACCGGAAACACGACGCCGAACTGTACGTCGAATCGGCCGAGGCCCCGGCGTGTGGGTCCTGAGCCGACCGGGTACCGATAGTAACACTATTCCGAGCGACCGACGATGGCCCACTAACGCGTGACAGCCGCCGATTCCGACAGCCGCTCCGATCTGAAGGCGTTCGTCGCGGACCGCAGCGACCTCCTCGAAGAGGTCGTCAAGTTCGCGGTCACGGGCGGGAGCGGTCTCGTCGCCAACCTCGCGCTCCTGTACGTGCTCGTCGAGACCGGGACGATCCCCGAGCGCTACGCCGCGATCGTCTCGACCCTCGTCGTGTTGCTGGGGAGTTTCGCGCTGACGAACTGGTGGGTGTTCACCGACGCGGACGTCTCGAACTCCCAGTCCGGACTCCTCAAGCGGGGCCTCAGCTACTACGGCATCATGGGCGTCGGCAAACTCGTGAACTACGGCATCTACCTCGGACTCCTCGCCGTCGACGTCTGGTACCCCCTGGCCTGGTTCGTCGGGAGCGCTCTCGTGTTCTTCGGCACGTTCTCGATGAACCGGCTCCTCTGGTACCGGTCGGACTGACGAATCTCGCCCCAACGGGCGCGAAAATTTCGTCACCGGTCGGGAAACGCGGCGCGTTCGACCGAGTCGGCGGTTATCGGCTTCGGACGGAGTTGGGCACCGTCTCGCGGTTCGGGACATCCACGGGCTCCCCCCCGTCGAGGACCGTTTCGATGCGGTAGCCGCGGTCGTCTCTGAGTTCGAAGTAGTTCTTGACGCCGATGTCCGCGAGGATGCCCGACATGAAAAACTGGAGTCCGAGCAGGCACATGAACGCCGCGAACAGCGGGAGAGCGGTGTCTGAGAGGCTCTGCCCGACGGCGAGCTTGAGGTACACCGAGTAGGCGCCCGCCAGCGTCCCGACGACGCCGGAGATGATCCCGAGTCCGCCGAAGACGTGCAGCGGGCGACCGGAGTAGCGCTGCCAGAACCAGACGTTCACGAGGTCCATGAAGCCCTTCGGCAGGCGTTCCCAGCCGTACTTGGTGTCGCCGTGCCGCCGTTCGCGGTGGTTGACCTCGACCTCGTCGACGTCGTAGCCGCGCCAGGTCAAAAGCGGCGGGATGTACCGGTGCATCTCCCCGGTGAGCGTGAGTTCCTTCGCCGCCTGTGCTCGCATCGCCTTGAGCGTACAGCCGTAGTCGTGCATGTCCGTCCGGAGCACGAACCGCCTGAGCAGGTAGGCGAACCTGGACGCCGCTCGCTTTCCGAGGGGGTCGTCGCGGTCCTTCCGCCAGCCGGAGACGCAGTCGTACCCCTCCTCCAGCCGGTCGACCAGCCGCGGGATGTCGGCGGGGTCGTTCTGCCCGTCCGCGTCCATCGTCACGATCACGTCGTACTTGGCGGCCTGCAGACCCGCGTCGAGGGCCGCGCTCTGCCCGAAGTTGCCGCGGAGCCGGATCACTTTGACGTGTCGGTCCCGGGTCGACAGCTCCGCGAGCTGGTCGTAGCTCCCGTCCGTCGAGCCGTCGTCGACGAAGATGATTTCCCAGTCCTCGTAGTGGCGTCCCAGTGTCTCGGTGATCTCGGCGTGTAAGTCCACCAGGTTGCCGTTCTCGTTGTAGACCGGTACGACGATGGAGAGCTTCACTGTAGAACAGTTGAATAATATTTCCGTTAAACTTTTTGATTAACTCGCATGTACGCTCGGGTCGAACCAACCGGTACCATCAAGCGGGTTCGGACGGTCCACCCCAGTATGCGGTCAGAGGACGACATCCGGGAACGGATCGCCGAACTCGAAGACGCGTACGACAGAACGGACCCGCCTTCCTCGGAGCTAGAGGACGAGGCCGAGGTCGCTATCCTCCGGGCCATCGAGGAACTGGAGTGGGTGCTCGAAGAACACGAGGCCGACGCCGGCTTCACCACCTGACCCGGCCCGTGACTACCACCGGACCGGGGCCGCGCCGGCCAGTCGAACGGACAGCCGGCCCCGAACGGTTCTCCTCGCCGGCCGAGTCGTGACCGCCCCGCCGTCGGTCGCCCGCGACGCGCTGCTCGCGGTGGTGTGCGGGGTCGCGCTACTCACCCTCCTCGCAGTCACGGAATCGCTCTCGCTGCTGGTTCGACCCGGGAGCGCAGCGGCCGGTATCGCGGCGGCGCTGGCCGTCGAAGCGCTGTTCGTCGCTGACACACCCGCCGGCGACCTGTGGGAGCGGCCCGCGGTCCAGGCGGGGAGCGTCGTCGCGCTCGCGGCCGGCGGCGTCGTCGCCGTCGCCGTCGGCGGTCGCTGGTTCGTGGCCGCGGCCTGCTGGGGAGTGGCGACCTATTTCGTCCTGCTCGCGCTCGTGCTGACCGGCGTCTGGAATCCGACGGCGTCCTGAGAGCGGGGGTCGCCCACGGCGAGCGCCCGTTCAGTGGGTGAGCAACAGGATCTGGTCGTCCGTGCGGACGACGCAGAAGGAGGTCCCGGGGTCGCCGAAGGTGTTCTCGCGCCGCTCGGAGACGAACAGTTGCTCGAAGACCTCGCCGCAGGCGGGACAGGCGAAGTCGTCGCGGTTTTCGAGGTGCATCGTCCCGCGGTCCTGTTTGCGGAGCTTCAGACCGTGGCGGTACTCGTGCACGTCGAACCCGTCGTCGACGTCGAGCGGTTCCATACCCCTCGATGGGGAGAAGTGGTCTTGAAACTCCCGCTCAGAGCGTGGCGCCGACGTAGAGGACGACGACCAGGAACACCCAGACGACGTCGACGAAGTGCCAGTACATCGAAGCGGTGCTGACCGAGGTGTGCCGATCGGCGGAGTACTGCCCCTTGAGGCCGCGCACGAAGACGATGCCGAGGAGGACCGCGCCCATGCTGACGTGCAGGCCGTGGAGTCCGGTTAGCCCGTAGAAGGCCGACGCGAACGCGCCCTCGGCGAGCGTGAAGTTCTCGTTGACGATGAACTCGTAGTACTCCAGGACCTGGCCGCCGATGAAGACGACACCGAGCAGGAGCGTCAGTCCCAGCAGCTGGAGGAACCGAGTGCGGTTGTTCTTGCGGAGCGCGACGTGGGCGTAGTGGAGCGTGAAACTGCTGACGATCAGGATGCCCGTGTTGACGAGCACGAGGCTGCTCAGCAGGTGGGGGAGGCCCTCGTGGGACCACTCGCCGGCGCGGATGAAGAAGTAGTAGACGAAGCCGGCGCCGAACGTGGCGACCTCCGAGACGAGGAACAGTATCATCGCGAGTCGGAGTGTCCCGGCGCCGTGCTCGTCTGTCCCCTGTTCCCAGAAGTTGACGACGAACGCGTGGTACAGCCAGCCGTACAGGCCGACGAGGAACACGACGACGCCGGCGATGATTGCGGCCGGCCCGACCATCGGGCCGACGAGCGGTTCGGTGCCCCGGCCGAGCACGAACAGCGCGGCTGCGAGGTAGATGCCCGCCGCGCCCGCGGCGGTGACGAACGGCCACCAGCTCGCCTCGCCGAACCCGCGCGGCCAGTCCTCGACCGCCGGCAGGTGGTGACCGCCGTGGTCCCCGTGGTCCTCTGTCGTATCGTCCGCGAGACTCATACCTCTGGCTTGCGCCAGCAACACTAAAAAGCCTCTCAAACCGACCGCGGCCGGCCGCACTCTCGCGATCGTTCGTGTGAGATTCCGAACTCGTTCGGCACTCCGGGCGAACCGGTTCGGCCGTCGCCCGTCGACGGAATCGGTCCGGTCCGGATACCGAAAATCGGCGGGATCGAACGGCTTCGCACGCGGTCGGCCGGCGGCCTCGCGGAGGGTTTCGATACTTTGAGGCGACGGGGGAGCGAACTCCCGGCAGATGGGACGACGCACGCGAAGGTCCTGGCTGGCTGGGGCCGCACTCGCCTCGCTCGTCGCGGTCGCGGCGCGGCCGGTGCTCGCGCACGGGGGCTCGCTCGGCGGCGCCGCCCGCGAATCGCTGACCGTCCCGACGTGGCTGATGCTCGCGACGGGCGGGGCGATCGTCGGCGCCTCCTTCCTGCTGGCGAGTTTCGCGACGGACCGCTCGGCCGTCGACGCGGTGATCGAGCGACGCCGGACGGTCGCCCTCCCGGCTCCGGCGGCGCTCCGCTGGGGCGCGGGCGCGCTCGGCGTGGTCGCGCTCGTCGGCGTCGTGGTCACGGGGTTCGTCGGCCCGAGCGACCCGCTCTCGAACCCGGCCGTGGTGATCGTCTGGGCGGGCTGGTGGGCCGGATTCGCGATGAGCACGTACCTCGTCGGCAACGCCTGGCCGGCGGTGAACCCCTGGCGGACCGCCGTCGCGGCGCTCCCGGACCTGGGCCGGACCTACCGCTGGCGCTTCGGCGCGTGGCCCAGCGTCGCGGGCCTGCTCGCGCTGGTCTGGATCGAGGTGGTCAGCCCGCTCGCCGACGAACCGCGCGTGCTCGCCGTAACGGTCGTCGGGTACTCCGTCGTGACCGTCGCCGGCGCCGTCGTCTACGGGACCGAGACGTGGTTCGACGAGGTCGACCCCGTCGCGCGGGTGTTCCGCTACTACGGCGCCGTCGCACCGCTGGGCCGCGACAGAGACGGCTCGCTGTCCCTGCGCCTGCCCGGCGCCGCGCTCGCCTCGGACCTGCTGGACGGCGTCGACGACGCGGCGTTCGTCGTCGCGATCCTGTGGGTGACCACCTTCGACGGCTTCGTCGCCACGCCGGCCTGGCGCGACCTCGCGCGCGGCCTCGTCGGCTTCGGGTACCCCCCGGAACTGCTCTACCCGGGGGCGATGCTCGCCGGATTCGCGCTCTTTTTCGGCGTCTATCTGCTGGCCGCCCGCCTCGCCCGTCGGACGGCGCCCACCTACGTTGCCAGCGAGACGCTCGCGCGGCGGTTCGCCCCGCCGCTTCTGGCCATCGCCGCCGGCTACCACGTCGCGCACTTCCTGGGCTATTTCCTCTCGCTGATCCCGGCGCTGTTCGCGGCCGTGGTGGCCCCGTTCGCGACGGTGAACCCCGGCCTGATCGTCGTGCCCGGCTGGTTCGGCGGGGTCGCCATCGCCGGCGTCCTCGGCGGCCACCTGCTCGCTATCCTGGCGGCCCACGCCACCGCGTTCGACCTCTTCCCCGGCCGCCTGCAGGCCATCCGCAGCCAGTACCCCTTCATCGCCGTGATGATCGGCTACACGATGGCGAGCCTCTGGATCGTGACCCGACCGGACGTGCCGCTCCCGTACATCCCCTGACCATGACCGACGAACGGACCAGCTACGACGTTCCGCCGGACCGGACCCCCGCCGAGTGCGCCTACTGCGGTCGCCCCTTCGAGAGCGACGGACTGCTCGCGCTCCACCGCGGGCAGGTCCACCCCGACGCGATCGACGAGGCGGAACGGGAGGCATACGAGGAGGCACACGAGGCGGAAACCGGCCAGCTCCGTCGGTTCAGGCTCAAGGCGCTCGCGGTGCTGGTCGTCGTCTACTTCGGGCTGTTGATGGTCTACGCGGTCGTCTGACGACGCGGCAGGGGTGCGATCGGCGAGCCGAAGGGGAAACCGGCGGACAAACGGAGCGCGCGCGGCCGGAACTGCGAGAATCTGGAGCGGGAACGTAAGTTTGATGCGCGCGAGCGCGCTGGATACGGGTATGGAACTGCGGGTCATCGAGAAAGAGCCGACGATGATCTCTATCGAGATCGCGGGCGAAGACCACACGTTCATGAACGTGCTGAAGGGCGCGCTGCTGGAGACCGAGGGGATCACCGCGGCGACCTACGACGTGAACCCCGAGCAGTCCGGCGGGCAGACCGACCCCGTGCTGACGATCAAGACCGACGAGAACACCGACGCGCTCGACGCCCTGGAGGACGGCGCCAACCGCGTCATCGAGAAGTCCGACTCCCTGCGCGACGCGTTCGAAGCGGCCGCCTGAGTCCCCTTCGCTGACGTTCGTTCTCCGTTTCCCTCGGCCCGCGAGCCGCGGCTACCGTACGTTTTTGAGTCGCTCGTCCGATCGAGGTGGTATGGAACGGCAGCGAACCGACGGGTCCGGGTCCGCGGCGCCCCCCGTCAGCACCGACGGCGGCCCCGAATCGGAACCGGACATCGACGACGTGCTGGACGAGCTGGAGGAACTGGAGGAGCTGGTCGACACGCCCGAGGAGCGCGAGCAGGTCCGCGAGGCGATGCGGACCGCACGACGGGCGCACACTCCGCGGGTGATCGGGCGGCTCCGCGACTCTTTCGACCTGCGGGACGCCGGCGAGGCCGTCGTCGGCGCGTTCATTTTCGGCATCCCGATGATAGTCGAGGGCGGGACGCTAGAGATCGGTGAGGCCATCGCGGGCTCGATCCCCGCGCTCGCAGTGACGGCGGCGTTCGGGTTCCTCGTCGTGCTTGGGATCCTCTACGCGGCCCGCTTCGAGGAGGTCGAGTCGGACCTGTTGTTCGGATTCCTCCCGCGGCGCCTGCTGGGAATCCTCGCCATCTCCGTGACGATGTCGGTCGGCCTGATGACGCTGTGGAACCGGGTCGACTGGAGCCGGCCGGAGGAGGCGTTCGCGCAGTGCCTCGTGGCCGCGGTCGTCATGGCCGTCGGCGCGTCGCTCGGCGACGTGCTCCCGGAGTGACCGCGCCCGCCGAGACCCAGTCCTTGCCGTCCGAGACCCAGTCCTTGCCGTCCGATACTCAGTCCGCGCCGTCGGCGGCGACCACGGCCTCCTCGTCGTAGGCTTCGAGGCGCTCTTCTTCCGTTCCCATGCCGGTCGTGACGATCATCCCCATCCCCTCGCGGACGCTCATGTCCGTCTCGTGGATCTGCGACTCGGGGACCATCACGAGGCGCCCGGCGGTCGGGTTCGGGCTATTGGGCAGGAACACCGAATAGGCCCGCTCGCCCGCGACCTCGTCGATGCTCGTTCGGCCTTCGCCGGTGACGAGCCCGATGGAGTAGACGTCCTCGCGGGGGTACTCGACCAGCACCGTACGCTCGAACTGCGACCCGCTCTCGACGAGCGAGGTCGCCACCTGGCGGATGCTCCCGTAGATCGTGCTCACCAGCGGGACGACGTTGATCGTCCGCCCGAGGTTACCGAACAGGTGCTTCCCGATCGACCACTGGGCGAGTAGCCCCAGCGCGGTGATGATCGAGACGATGAGCACGACGGCCAGTACCTGCGCGGCGATCTCGACGTTGGCCGCCGTCTCGATCAGGCCGAGTTCCTTGACGACCGGGTTGATGAACCGGAGTGACCACGAGACCAATATCTGTAGGATGTAGAGCGTGACCGCGAGCGGCGCCACGAGGATCAACCCGGCGACGAAGCTCTCCTTGAGTCGGCTGGCCAGTCGCATACCCCCAGGTTGGTCCAGGCGATCAAAAAGGTGCGGGCGTCGGTATCAGTCCCTTACCGGGTGAGCGGGCGCTCGCTACCGACGTTTTTTCGCCCGTTACCCCACGATTCACGCGTGCTACTACCGGGTGATCGCTGTGAACGGTCGGGGTCGGTTAAGAACGTCGGGTGGCTTGCCACTCTACAGTGACACGAGATGACACGCGACCGAGCGGCGAACCGGCCTTCACCAGATGGCTCGAGACGACCGAGGACCGCTTCCAGCGCGCCGACACGCGGCGCGTGACGCTCTTCGTCCGGTCGATGCTCCCGCCGCTGGGGGCGAAGGGAACGCAGGAGGCGCTGATCCGCGAACTGAACGAACACGCGGCGGCGGGGGAACTCGACAACGTGTCGGTCACGGTCACGGGCGACCGGCTCTGTCTCTGCGAGACCTGCACCGGGACCGACGCGGGGTCGTCGCTGCTCGACCGCGTCCGCGAGCTCGACGGGTGGGGCCGGGAGTTCGACGCGTCCGTCAGTCGCTTCTTCGAGACGCGGGAGCTCGATTCGAGCGTGGCCGGCGAGACCGCGCGCGCCCTCGTGCCGCCTCGAGTCGCCGTCGCGCTCTACTGCGACGGGACGCTGGCGGGCGCGTTCCCCTGTGAGATGGGCGACGCGACGGTCGCGACGAGGGACTTCGTCGCGGCTCTCAACCGGTTCTGCGAGGACGCTAGTCCGTCGTCGGACGGTAAGGAGTCGTTACGCGTCGATTCGGCACCGAACAGTCACAGCTGAGGGAGGGCGGTCCAACGGCCGCGAGCGCCGCGACGACTGCGGGATCGGGGTCCGTCTACGAGCCACTTACCCGGTGAATCGGAGCGAAAACAGCTGCATAACAATACCGTACTCGCGGGTAAGCGGGAACATGGAAGAGTCGCCTGTCAGAGAACCGGACGCGACTGCGACGGACGAGTTCGGACCGCGCGCGGCGGGGTGGCGCTGATGTGCGGTATCACCGCCACGGTCGGCGCCGACGACGCGGTGTCGAGGCTCCTGACCGGCCTCGAGAACCTGGAGTACCGGGGGTACGACTCGGCCGGCGTCGCCGTCGCGAACGGGAGCGGCGTCGAAGTCGTCAAGCGCGAGGGGCAGGTCGACGAGCTCGTCGACCTCCTCTCGACGGCGTCCATCGGCGGTCACGTCGGGCTCGGACACACCCGCTGGAGCACGCACGGGCCGCCGACGAACGCCAACGCCCACCCGCACACGGACTGCCGCGGCGAACTCGCCGTGGTCCACAACGGGATCGTCGAGAACCACGCCGAACTCCGCGAACGCCTGCAGGCCGCCGGCCACACGTTCACCAGCGACACCGACACCGAAGTCGTCCCGCATCTCGTCGAGGAATACCTCGCTACCGGCGCGGGCGTCGAGACGGCGTTCCGGCGTGCGGTCGCCGACCTCTCCGGGAGTTACGCCATCGCGCTGGTCCACGAGGACGAGGACGCCGTCTACGCGACTCGCCAGGGCTCGCCCCTCGTGTTCGGCGTCGCTGACGGGGCCGACTCGCGGAGCACGTCCGAGGGAGCGACCTACTACCTCGCCAGCGACGTGCCGGCGTTCCTGGAGTTCACCGACGACGTCGTGTACCTCGAAGACGGCGACGTGGTCCGGGCCGCCCCGGACGGCTACGAGATCACCGACCCCGAGGGATCGGCGGTCGATCGGCCGGTCGAATCGGTCGAGTGGTCCTCCGAAGACGTCGAGAAGGGCTCGTTCGACCACTACATGCGAAAGGAGATCGACGAGCAGCCGACGGCCATCGCGCAGGCGGTCCGCGGCCGGGCAGACGACGGACGCGTCGCCTTCGAGTCGCTGTCAGACGGGGCCTTCGCCGACGTCGATCGCGTCCAGTTCGTCGCCTGCGGGACGAGCTACCACGCCGCGCTGTACGGCGCCCAGCTGTTGCGCGACCGCGGGATCCCCTCGCGGGTCTTCCTCGCGAGCGAGTACGCGACCACCGCGCCGCCGGCCGGCGACGGGACGATCCTGGTCGGCGTGACCCAGAGCGGCGAGACCGCCGACACGCTCGCCGCGCTCCGCCGCGGCCGCTCGGAGGGCCTCCGGACGATGGCGGTGACCAACGTCGTCGGGTCGACCGCCGCACGCGAGTGCGACGAGACGGTGTTCATCAGGGCCGGCCCCGAGATCGGCGTCGCGGCGACGAAGACGTTCTCCTCGCAGGTGGTCACGCTGACGCTGCTGGCCGAGCGGATCCGCCGCGACGTGACCGGATCGCACAGCGAGGCGGCGCCGGAACTGCTCGACGCGCTGAGCGAACTCCCCTCCGCGGTCGGGTCGACGCTCGCGGACTCGTCGGCGGAGTCGATCGCCGAGCGCTACGGCGACAGCGACGCCTACTTCTTCGTCGGCCGCGGGAGCGCTCACCCGGTCGCGCTGGAGGGCGCGCTCAAGCTCAAGGAGATCTCCTACGAGCACGCCGAGGGGTTCCCCGCCGGCGAGCTGAAACACGGCCCGCTGGCGCTGGTGACGCCGAACACGCCGGTGTTCGCCGTCGCGACGGGGGCACACACGGAGAAGTTACTCGGGAGCATCGAGGAAGTGAGTGCGAGGGGAGCGCCCGTGATCGCGGTCGCCCCGCGGTCAGAGGAGGCAGTCGCCGAAGCGGCCGACGACGTGTTGTGGGTGCCAGAATCCCATCCCGAGCTCGTCGGCCTCCTGGCGAACGTCCAGTTACAGTTGCTGTCCTATCACACCGCGACGCTGCTGGACCGACCCGTCGACAAACCGCGCAACCTGGCCAAGAGCGTCACCGTGGAGTGACCCGTTACCGCACCGCCCGGGACGGTCTCGCGACCGCTGGTTCGAATCCATGCTCGCGGCGGCTCATCGCTTGTCCGTGAGGTCGCACACCGAGTCCTTGTTCGAGACGATGAAGGCGTCATCGCGGAGCTGATCTTCCGAGTTCGGCAGGAAGATCACCTGGTCGGGATTGTCGACGACATTGATCTTCTCCCACGCGATCATCTCGTAGCCGAGGTTCTCTTCGAGGTCGGGGTCGACCGGCTGGTCGCGCCAGTCCGACGGCAGTTCGGTCTCTCCCCGCGTCATCTGTTCGTCAGTCCACATGTCCGCGTTCTCGTCTTCGTTAGTCATGGTTCCTCGTTCACTCGTCCCGGGCCGACCGGCCGTCGCCCGCTTCGACTCGGGGTCACGTTTCCGGTAATGCCCACCTACTCGTAAAACGCTACTGTCCATATGAAACCTGTTGGCCTGTATGAATTCGTTATTCTCTTGCCGGATACGTACCAGGACCGTACCATGACTCGTGGTACCAAGCCGTCCGGTTCTCGGGCGAGAACGAGGAGACTACCGGACGATCGAGCGCAAGATTAGCCGCCTCACTCGCTATAAGCACCTCTTACCGTCGAGTTGAGCGAGTCTACCGCGAGCGAACGACGGGGAAAAGCCGCCGAGATCAGGTCGGCGTGGCGCCGGCGACGCTCGTGAGATGCTTGTTCGATCGTTTATCCAGAGCCATTGCCAGGACGAGAAAGAGCAGTCCGAACGCGACGGTCGCGAGCGCTGGCAGTTCGAGATCGGTCACGAGGCTGGCGATTCCGCCGGCCGTCCCCGTCGTCAGGCCGCCGAGCGCGAGCACGTAGCAGAGCGCGACCGGGTGCAGCCGCTCGGAGAGGTACTTCGCGCGGATGCGCCACAGGAAGTTCCGGAAGAGCATCCCCGAGACCTTCGGGATGTACGAGGAGTAGTCGATGTGGCTCTCCTCGTCGCCGTAGACCGCCGGCGTCGGCACGTCGACGACGCGCATGTCGGCGACGTTGAGTTTGACGAGCAGGTCGTTGCAGTAGCCGTAGAACTCGTACATGTCGTCGACGTCCGCGGCCTCGATGGCCTCGCCGGAGATGGCTGTGTAGCCGTTCTGGGGGTCGCCGATCTCCCAGTAGCCGCTGGCGATCCGCGTCAGGTACGTCAGCACGACGTTTCCGACGTAGCGGAACGTCGGCATCGAATCGTAGTGGTCGCCGAGCAGCAGGCGGTTGCCCTTGGTGTAGTCGGCGCGGTCGTTGACCACGGGTTCGATGATCCGTTCGATGATATCGGGGTCCATCTGTCCGTCGCCGCCCATGACGGTGATGACCTCAATGCCGTCCGCGTGCGCGCGCTGATAGCCGGTCTTGATTGCGCCGCCGACCCCGCGGTTCTCGCTGTGCTGGATGGGGACGACGCGGCGCTCGGTGCCGCCGTCGCCGACGAGTTCGGCGGTCGGGGGGTTCTGTTTCTCGGCGTGTTCGAGGATCTCTTCCCACGTCTCGTCCGTCGAGGCGTCGTCGACGACGTAGATCCTGTCGACGAACGCCGGAATCGTGTCGATGACGTCGCCGACGAATCCCGCTTCGTTGTAGGCCGGAACGACGACGCCGATTGTCGAGTCCTGATACATAAGCGTGTCTGGTGGACGCTCCGTCATAGGAGAACTGCGTGTTTTGTTATACCGCCCATACGACCGGAATACGGCGGTTTCGGCCGAGGCGTCGCTCAGTTCGTGACACTCGCGCGCTCGACGAGCGTCTCCAGTCCGTCGCCGAACGAGTAGGAGGGTTCGTACCCGAGCTGGCTGCGCGCGCGCCCAATGGCGGCGCGGCTGTGTTTGATGTCGCCCTCCCTGGGGTCGCCGTAGGCGATGGAACTGTCCGAGTCCAGGATCCGAGTGACGCGCTCCGCGACCTCCTGGACCGTGACCCCGGTCCCGGTGCCCACGTTGTACGCCTGGCCGGTATCGCTCGTCGTCGCGGCGAGGAGGTTCGCCTGGACGACGTCCTCGACGTGGACGAAATCGCGCGTCTGCGTGCCGTCGCCGTGGACGGTCAGGACCGCGTCGGAGCGCGCGCGGTCGAGGAACGCGCTCACGACGCCGCTGTATCCCCCGTCGGTCCGGCCCGGGCCGTAGACGTTGAAGTAGCGCAGGGCGACGGTGGGCAGGTCGTAGAGGTCGGCGTAGGCGCGGGTGTGCTGGTCGGCCGCGAGCTTGTCGATCCCGTACGGCGAGGTGGGCGTCTTCCGGTCGGACTCGTGGATCGGAAGCGTGTCTGGTTGGCCGTAGATCGCTGCGCTCGACGCAGTGACGACGCGAGCGTCCTCGCGGCGGGCGGCGTCGAGCACTTTCACCGTCCCCGAGGCGGTCCGGCGATGGGCCTCGACCGGCGAGCGGACAGAGGTCCGGACGTCAGCCAGCGCCGCCTGGTGGAAGACCACGTCGGCGCCGTCCATCGCCGCCTCGACATCGACGGAGTCGCGAACGTCGCCCTCGACGAACTCGGCGTCTTCGGGGACGTTCGCCGCCTCACCGGTCGAGAGGTCGTCGAGCACGGTGACGTCGCAGTGGTCGGTCATCGCCGCAGCGAGGTGGCTCCCGATGAAGCCGGCGCCGCCGGTCACGAGCACCGACTTGCCGGCGAGGTCGCTCGCGGGATCACGCGGCACGGTCGGTCACCCCTGTCGCGGCGCGAGCGGTCGTCGTCGATCCGGCGTGTCCGTCGTTCCCGGTCCGTCCGGGTGAACTTCCCGCGTCAGTCTCGGGCATTGGCGTGACTGGGGGCGGTCTCGACCATTGTTATGTGTCACCTGAGATGGTATTAGGCACCTCTTTCGACGGGTCCGCGCGCCGCTATCGGCGCACGGCGTCGCGAGCGCGGACTCGGAGCGGGGCCGTCGCCGGGTCGATCCTTCCGTCAGCCGCGCCCGTCGGTCGCCACCGTCTTCGGTTCGGCCCGGGCCCGCGCGGCGACCGCTGCCATCGTCTCGACGGGGACCTCGTCTCGGTGGGCGTCGATTGCTCGGAGGACGCCTTCGATCCGCCGGACCTGCGGTTCGCCGACGAGGTTGTTCGGGTGCAACCAGAGGTGGAGGACTCCCTCGCTCTCCGCGGCGGCGTCGAGCCCGCGCTCGACGAGTTCGACGATGGGGTCGCCGACGAAGGGCTTCGTCGCCCGGAGGGCTGGTCCCTCGAAACTGTAGAGGTACAGCGACGCGGGGATGTTGACCAGGCCGTACTCGTCGGTGGCCGGCGTCACGACCGGCGGGTGTCCGGACCCGAACGCGACGGTCTTCAGCTTCTCCGGGAGCGTCCGTCGGGGTGTGGGGCGGCCTCCGCGATACGCGTCGAAGCCGTGCTCGGCGAGCTTGTCCCGGTGGCCGAGCTCGTTCCGCGGGAAGACGAGCGACCGGAGATCGATCCCCTGCTCGTCCGCGACGGCCCGGCTGCGCGCTAGCTCCGCGGCGGCCACGTCACCGGTCGTCTGATCGTCTCCGAAGAGAACGTGTGAGTACGTGTGGCTGCCGATCTCGTGGTCGGGACCCGACTCCCGCACGCGCTCGATCAGCTCCGGTCCGCAGGTCAGGTCCGGGCGGTCCGCCCACTGTTCGCGTTCGGGGGCGAACCACTCGGGCCCGGCCGGGTGGTCTGGATGGCGCCCGTCACAGGCCTCGTGGAAGAGGTGGCCGACGACGGCCCACGTCGCGGGCACGTCGTAGGCGTCGAAGAGCCGACAGAGGGTCCGCCAGCCGGACCGGCCGCTCTCGACGCGTGACTCGGGCGGGGAGTCGTAATCGACGAACCCCCATCCCAGTTCCGCGTCGACCGAGACGACTACCGATCCCACGGTTTGCTCCACCCGTTCATGTCCCTCGAAAGGGAGCGTGCCGAGTTTGTTATGGCGTCGCTACTGCCGTTCGGCCGCCAGTGACCAACCGGGCCGCGGCCGCGCGAACCGGTGCGCGAGACGTTCCGTTCACGGGAAAATATCTACGTTCAGTTTATAATCGTATTCTTTCATAAGATATAGTTCATAACGCCGAAATCTTTCATCTGTATCGATGAGACGGGGATATTACTCGTTCGAAGCGAAAGATACAGATATTGGGGCCTTATTCTGCCAGTAATCCACAGAATCACCAAATATTCGTAGAAGTTGCTGGACTGAGCGAAACTTCCCGAAGTTGCCTACGATGCGGTCGAAGGTCGGACTTTTCTCAGTCCTACATAGAATGCGGAATTACAAACTCCAGTATGTAGTCCGGAAATGAGCCGATACGTGTCATATGGGCCTCGGTAGCAACTGGCATGGTTGAAGCCGCCTGATTATCGGCCGGCCGCGTGGCTGTTCACGAGCACAGAGCCGGACGGTATCGGTTCCGATACCGGAACGAACCCCGGTCAGCGACCGCATAACAATAGCCCGGTGCGGTCACGCTCGGGGCGTGACTGGACTCATCGGAACCACTGCGGGCGACGAACGGCTCGGGAAGCTAGCGGACCGATCGCACAGAGAGGACTGGTACGAACTCGACCGCGTCGTCGACGGCGAGGCGGCGGCTGGCGTGCTCGAACACGGGAGTCGCGACCCGGACGCGAACGTCGTCTGGCGCGGCGACGGGCTGATCGGCGTCGTCTACGGCGTCGTTTCGAATCGCGATCGACTGTCGCTGTCCTGGGGTGAGCTCTTTCGCGGTGTCGTCGACGACTCGCGGAACGTGCTCGCGCGCCTCGACGGTCCGTTCGCGCTGGCGTGTCTCGACGCCGACGCGGGCGAGGTCCACCTGGCGACCGACGTGGCCGGGAGCCGACCGATATACTACGCGGTCGGGGACGGCGGGGACGACGAGGCCGGCGACGGGATCGACTTCGCCTCGGAGGTGGGTCCGCTCTTGACGGCGGTCGACGACCCGTCGCTCGATCCCGAGGCCGTGAGCGACCTGCTCCTCGCCGGGGGTGTCCTCGGTGAGCGGACGCTGGTCGACGGCGTCGCGAGTCTCCCGCCGGCGACCCACCTCGTGTTCGACGGCACCGTCTCGACGCGCCGGTACTGGGCCCCCGAGTCGGCCGGCCTGGCGCCGTCGGGCTATCCGGATCGCTGGCTCGGCGCGTACCGACAGGCTCTGGGTGACGTCGCGGCGACGACGGGCGACCCCTCGCTTTGGTTCCCCGGCGACCCCGGGAGTCGCGTCGCCGCCGCGGTCCTCGCCGAGCGCGGCTGTCCGGTCGAGACGCTGACCTGCGGCGGGCCCGACGGCGGCGACAGGGAGTCGGCCTCGCAGGTGGCCGCGTACCTGGGGCTCCCGAACAGACAGGTCCACGACGACCCCGACCGCCACCTCGTCGACGCCGTCGCCGACGCCGTCGACGCGACCGACGCGATGGTCAACTGGGCCGCGGTCGACGGCCTCCCGTACGTCACAGACCGGCTCCACACCGACGCGGACGCGCTGGTGTTCGGGCGTCCGCACCTCGATGCCCTCTCGTGGGCCGGGACGGTCTGCGCGGACGACTCGCCGGTCGACGCGGTCGCCGAGAACGAGTGCGTGCTCCCTCCCGCGGCTGTTCGGACGCTGCTGTCTACCGACCGCGACCCGGTGGCGTCGATCCGCGACCTGGTCTCCGCGAGCGTGGACGGACCGACGGAGCGGACGGCCGTCGACGCCGCGCTACAGGTCAGGGCCGCGACGGAGGGGCGGAGCCGGGCCGTCCAGCGCAGCCGAGTCGGCACGCGGACAGTCGCCTCCCGGGCCCTGCTCGACACGGCGGCGCGGATGCCGGCCTGTTACCGGCTGGGGACGCGCTGGCTGTCCGACTCGACCCGGGGGGACGACCCGCCCATCGATCGAGCGGTCGTCCGCAGGCTCGACTCGAACCTGGCGCAGATCCCCGACCGAACGGAGGGCCGCGGCCGCTCGGGTTCGTCCGGGCTCCGGGCGGACGGCGCCGGTGGACTCGACGCGCGTGCGAGCGACGGCGACGCGTACGTTCGGCGGTACGCGAGCGACGACCGGTTCCGCCGGTTCGTCGACGACCTGCTGGAGCGCGTGGGCGACCGAGACCCGCTCAACGGCGACGCCGTCGCTGCCCTCCACGACCGGCTAGCGGCCGGCGATCTGGCGTCGTTCACGCCGGTCGCGGCGCTGACCGGCCTCGAACTCTGGGCCGGTCGCTACCTGGACGGGGAGACAACGGCGACGGCTATCGAGGTCTGAACGGCGACCGTCGCGTGCGAAACACGGACTGAGCGGCGAAAAATCGAGGTTTCTTGCGCTCTCACTGCACCTGATACAGCGACAGCGCGTCGGCGATGGCCTCGCGGTCGGCGTCAGTGAGGCCCGGGTGGACCGGCAGCGAGAGGACTTCGTCGGCGGCGCGCTCGGCGACCGGGAACCGCTGGTCGACGTGGTCGTAGGCCGGTTGCTCGTGGATGGGCGTCGGGTAGTAGATCCCGGTGTCGACGCCCGTCTCGTCGAGGTGCGCGATCAGTCGGTCGCGCTCGGGTGCCCGGACGGTGTACTGGTGGAACGCGTGGTCGACGCGCTCGGGTACCGTCGGCGGATCGAGGGGCGTCGCGTCGAGCGCCTGCGAGAGCGCGGCGGCGTTGTCGCGGCGGGCGCGGACGAACCGGGAGAGCCGCTTCAGCTGGACGCGGCCGATGGCCGCGGCCACATTCGTCATCCGGAAGTTGTGACCCAGTTCGACGTGCTCGTACTGGTCGTTGCGGCCGTGGTTGACGAACCGCGCGGCGCGGTCGGCGGTCTCCTCGTCGTCGGTGACGATCATCCCGCCCTCGCCGGTGGTCATGTTCTTCGTCGGGTAGAACGAGAAGGCCGCGGCGTCGCCGAACGACCCGACCGGCTCGCCGTCGTAGCGGGCGCCGTGTGCCTGGGCGGCGTCCTCGATCACGGCGGCGTCGTACTCCTCGGCGAGGCCGCAGATTGCGTCCATGTCCGCGGGCAGTCCGTAGAGGTGGACCGGCATGATCGCGTCGACGTCGCCGCCGCGGATCTCGATGGCCTCGCGGGCCGCGACGGGGTCGAGGTTGTACGTCTCCGGGTCGATGTCGGCGAACACCGGCTCGGCGCCGCAGAAGCGGACGGCGTTCGCGGTCGCGACGAACGAGAACGGCGTCGTGAGGACGGTGTCGCCCTCGCCGACGCCGCAGGCGCGGAGAGCGGCGTGGAGCGCGGCGGTCCCGTTGGCGGCCGCGACGCCGTGGTCGACGTGGCAGGCCGTCGCGAACTCCCGCTCGAAGGCGCGAACCTCCTCGCCGTCGGCGAGCATCCCGCTGTCCAGCACTTCGACGACGCGTTCGCGCTCCTGTTCGCCGATGGCGGGGGAGGCGATCGGGATCTCGCGGTGGTCTTCGAGGCTCATTTCAGTTCGTTCCCCCCGCGCAGGTCCTCGGGAAGCGGTTCGTGACTCGCCGGCGCACCGACCGCGAGCGTCTCTGCCGGGACGTCATCGGTGACGACGGCGCCCGCGGCGACGAACGACCCCTCGCCGACGGTCACGCCGGGGAGGATCGTCGCGTTCGCGCCGACGGAGGCGCCGGACTCGATCGTCGCGCCGACGAGTTCGCTCGTCGGGCGCACGGGATACGGGTCGTTGGTGACGACCGCGTGCGGGCCGAGGAAGACGTTGTCGCCGACCGTGGTCTCGGGCGGGAGGTAGACGCCGGTCTGACAGCTGACGTGCGATCCCACCTCGAGCTCGCCGTCGAGGACGGCGTGGCTCCCGACGAGGACGTCGTCGCCGACGGTGGTGCCGCCGCGGACGAGCGCGTGGTGGCCGGTCGAGAAGTCGTCGCCGATCTCGACGTCGGTGTAGACGATCGTGCCGCCGCGGATCGTCGCGTCGTCGCCGATCCGCGTCGGGGTGTCGTTCTCGCCGCCGGACTCGCCGACGACCGCCGTCTCGGCGATATCGCAGCGCGCCCCGGTCCGCACGGTCTGGAGGTCGTGCTCACTCATGTGCCGGTCGAGAGTCTGCCCGGACCGACCTTTGTTAATGAGCGCCTGTCGGTCCGTCGACCGGACGCCCGTTCACTCCGCGGAGAACTGATCCATCGCCAGTTCGAGGTACGGCACGGCGACCTCGGTCGCGTCGGTCGGGCGGACGGTCCTGTCGCTCTTGTCGTAGTCGATGAGGCCCGCGTCGTCCAGTTTCGGCAGATTCGAGTGGACGAGCCGCGTCGCGACCTGATTCCGGAAGTCCGCGGTCGAGAGCCCGTCGGGCGTCCCCCCGGTATCGACCACGTACTCCACGAGGTCGTCGTACGGGACCGCCCCCTCGGTGCGGGCGAGGTACGCCAGGGCGTACCGGTTGCCCGGCTGGGAGAGCAGCTCGAACAGCTCGTTTATCGAGACCGGGCTCTCCGCACTGCGGGCGCCGCTGGGGCCCCCGTCGTTCGTTCCGTCCGCTACATCTTCCCCCTCGGGCGCGCGGCGGTCGTCCGGATCTCCCCCCGGAGATCCGGGCTGTCGCCGGTCGTTGTCACTCGACCGGCTCTCCTGCGGTTGCTCTGACCCCATACCCTCACTTCTCGCTCGACTGTTATATATTCTCGGCCGACTCCCGCCGCGGCCGTCCCGTTCGGTCAGCGTTTGACGGCCGAACGGTCGCGCGGCGCCCGAGGCAGTCCAGGGCGGCCGTCGCGCTGCCAGAGCCAGGCGGCCGCGGCGAGCAGGGACAGCTCGCCGAGCAGGTACAGAGCGCCGAGCGGCGAGGCGAGGAAGGCGGCGAACTGTTCGGCGAGCTCGACCACGTGCAAGAGGACGTCGGTAGAGTCGTCGGAGGGCGCCGGGTGTAGCGGCCAGAAGAGGAACCACGTCTTCGGGTCGCGCCCGAGGACGACCGGATACAGCACGTCGGCGGGGAGGTGGCTCAGGTAGCCGACGACGAACGCGAGGGCCGGCCGCTCGCGTTCGAGGACGATCCCCGTCACGAGGACGGCGAGGCTGAGCGGGACGGCGGTCAGGAGGGAGTGCGCCAGCGTCGTCCCCCCGGGAAGGACGCCGAGCCACCAGCCGAGCGGTTTGTCGACGAGGTCTGGGAACTGGGTCCCGAACGCGACGGCGATCGCGGCGGGCCCCGTCGTGGGCTCGTGCCAGACGACTCTGCTCAGGGCCGCGTACGCGAGGTACCCGATCGCGAGGTGTTCCCACGGCCACATCTTACCGACGCCCGGTCCGGCCGCGCTCGCTTCGCCCCGACGAGGAGCCACAGAAGCGCCCGAAACGCATCATCCTGCGAGGAGGTTCAGCGGGTCGGCGTCCGGACACGAGGTCACTCCGAGCGCGCGTGGATTCCATGCGCGGGAGACCGAGAGGAACTCGGATTGTTATGGTCTCGTTACGGCCGAGAGCGGCGCGTCAGCCTCCTCGTTCTGGCGCCCCTAATCGCGGTACGGAACGCGAAAAATCTGGAGCGTCGAAACCTCTTTACGTGGTAGCCGACTCGGTGTGAGTACAGCGGAAAGTGGGACGCAAGCGAGTCCCGCCGACAACAGCCGAATGCGTTCTCGGTCAGTGACCGGGAACCGGACGAACGCGACAACACCTATCCGGCAACTTCCGCAACAAACAATGAGTACAGATTGGGACGACGTCAGCTTCGTCATCAGTTCGCGCTACCGCGTCGCGGTCCTCAAGCGGCTCGCAGACGGCCCGTCGACGCCGTCGCAGATAGCGTCGGACGAGGACGTAGGTATCGCACACGTCTCGCGGGCGCTCCAGCGCCTGCGAGAACGGGAACTCGTAGACCTCCTGGTCTCCGACGACCGCAAGAAGGGACGCGTCTACGGCCTCACCGAGCAGGGACGCGCAGTCTGGGACAAGATCGAAGCGGAGAACATGGTCTGAGCGACGCCACGGGCCGCCGGCGACCGGCGCCGCGCCCCGACCGACTGCCAGAGACTTCCGACCACCGCGAACCGACGACCGACTCGACGCGGTCCGCACCGACCCGACGCGTTCGACCGCGACGACGCTCCGGGCGTCCCGAGCGGCTATTCTCTCTCACTGTCCAGTAAGCGCCGCCAACCGCCCGGTACGCCGCTCGTACCTCGATCCAGTTCCCGGCGAGCCGCCCGCGAACAGGCGCTCCGCGCCCCGCTGCCGTCCGGCAATACTGGCTGCCTTTACAGGCATAGGTTTGTAATACATTCCGCCGAGTAGGGCGAGGTTATCCGCGGTGCGGCCGGGGTCTAGTCGGTTCCCTCGGCATCCGTCCGGTGTTTCGCGCTCGATCTCGTCTCCCGCGCCACTCGCGATAGCTGGTTTCCCCGACGGAGGGATTCCACTCGTCTGTCGAGGGCCGCCGCCCGGCAGCAGGAACTGCTCGCCGTCCGGGGGAAGACGCCGACTTCGATCGGAGAAGCGGGCCACTTCGCTCGCGGAAGTCGCTCACTTCGGATCCTGTATTCGCCGCCCCATCCGGCGATCTCCTGGAGCGCGTCGCGCCGCTGTGGACGGCAGGCTGGCCGATAGCGGGGCTGACGACCGGATCGGGCCGCAGGCGACCGACCCGTTGCGTCGGAAGGGGGTCACTTCCGTTCGGACTTGGACACTGCGCTCGACCCCCTGTTCGTTGCCAACAGATAGCGAACTCGTGCCGACCTACGGGCCCGACCCCATCTCGTTTGCGACGAGCAGTGATCGGATACGTGCCGGATCGGGGCCAGAGACGCCTCTCTCGGTCGCGCGACGCGAAGCGGCTTTAGGGGATGGATTACTAAGCAGTCTTGGGACGGACTAGGAGTCGATGACAGAACACATCTCTGACAGCGACCTCGAACGGATCGCCCAGTTCGTGGACACCCCGGCGTACAAACGGGAACCCGAGCAGCTGCTGCCCGAGGACGTCGACGACGACTGACCGCCGTCGTCCCACGCGACGCGATCGATCCGTTCTGGTCCCCGATCTTCTCACCCGCCGAGTCGGTAGGCCAGGAGAAACACTCGGACTGGCCCGATGCCGGCTACGATTCCCCTGAAAGCGGCTGGAGCACGTGTCGTCGAACGCGCGACGTCTAGACGCTCGGGAACGAGAACAGCGTCTGATGGTGACTCCCGCGCGGGTGCTCGCAACCGGGACGAGCGACTGTCCGGGCCGCCGCGACCCGGCGATGCGTAGCCACGCTCCACGGTAGTCCAGCGCTCCGGCCAGTCCGGACTGTGGCCGCGCCGCTGGTGGCCGCTCAGCGGCGACCGCTGCCGCTGTCAGCCGCTGGTGCCCCGGTCTCGACGGCGGCCCGCCGTTCGGACGGGAGGCGGGTTGCGGCGCGCCGAGCGGCCGCTGGGGGCGCTGTGTGTGTCCGCGGAAGAAATCTCAGGTCTGTCGGCGGAGGTCGTCGGGGACCTGGCGCCGGTTCATCGTCCAGACGACGATGTGTGCGCCGACAGTGAGGAGGAAGCCCGAGAAGATGATGACGCCGAGGGTGGCGTCGGTCATGTTCGCGAAGATCCAGACGTTCAGGTTGGTGAGCGCGACCAGCGCGATCCCGAGGATCGCGAGCGGGAGATACAGGTACTGCCAGGGTACTTCCCGCTCGCCCGGGTTGAGATACTGGTCGACGTCGTTGGCGGCCTGGGTCAGCTCGACCTCGCCTGTGTCCTGGTCGTAGTTCACGAGGCCGGCGTCCTCCAGTTTCGGGACGTGGGTCTGATACAGCGATACGTAGACTCGTTTCCGTTGTTGTTTCGTCAGTTCGTCGACAGTAGTGTCATTCTCCCAGGCGGCGACATCCTCGGCTAACTCCGTCAACTCGACCGGGGCGTCTTCGGTTCGGAGCAGGTAGAGAACGTACCGCCGTCTCGCGCTACTCAGGATGTCGAAGACGACGTCCTGCGTCAGGGTTTCGTCCTCTATCGACATCCACCATCAGCCCTCGCGTCGGTCTGTCGGCGGATTGCCACTACTGGCAGCCACCCCGTTGTCGTATCTCGACACAGGCAGGGAGATTAGTGGGTATCACTTTGTTACGAACCGGTTACCGTGCTCGCCGGCGACGGGGGATCGCGGATCCGCCGGACGGCGGGCGGATCGACCGGTTTCGGAACACGGCTAGCGGACGTTACCGCGGATTTCGACCCGTATCGACCCGCTACCGGCCAAAGGAGACGTATAACAAAGCCGATTCTCGGCGCTACCCTCGGGTGATTCATGAGCCACGGACGGTCGACTCCGGCGACAGCAGATACGCCGCGGACCCAGCTCCCAGCATCGTCGCGATACGGGCCTGTGCGTACGGTCAGGTCCCGTTCCCCCTCCAGCGAACGGTCGCCTCATCGTCCGCCGTCGGTCGGACGCGGCCCGGCGGGAGGACCCGGACGATGACCGACCGAGTCCGGGCGGGCGTCGTCGGCGTCGGGAGCATGGGGCGCCACCACGCCCGCGTGTACAGTGAACTCCCGTCCGTCGAGCTCGTCGGCGTCACCGACGTCGACCCCGATACCGCACACTCCGTGGCCTCGGAGTTCGAGACCCGAGCGCTCGACCGCGGGGACCTGCTCGCGCGAGCCGACGCCGTCTCGGTCGCCGTGCCGACGCGGTTCCACGAGGAGGTAGCCCGCGAGGCGATCGAAGCCGGGACCCACGTCCTCGTCGAGAAACCCTTCGTCGACGACCCCGAGGTCGGCCGGTCGCTGCTGGCGGAGGCCCGCGAGCGCGACCTGGCGGTCCAGGTCGGCCACATCGAACGGTACAACCCGGCCATCCTCGCGCTCCAGGACGTGATCGTCGAGGTCGACCCCATCGCATTCGCGGCCCGACGGCAGGGGCCGCCCGTCGACCGCGACAGCGTCGACAGCGTGGTGTTCGACCTCATGATCCACGACATCGACGTTGTCTGCTCGCTCGCCGGCGAACCGGTCTCGGACGTGTCCGCGGCCGGCGCCGCGGACGGGGACCACGTCGTCGCCCAGCTCGAGTTCGAGAGCGGCCACGTGGCCTCGCTGACCGCCAGTCGCGTCACCCAACAGCGGATCCGCGACCTCGCGGTCACCGCGGAGGACTGCCACGTCGACGTCGACTACATGGACCAGTCCGTGCAGATCCACCGCCACTCGCTCCCCGAGTACGTCGCGAGCGACGGGGACGTCCGCTACCGTCACGAGAGCGTCATCGAGCGCCCGACCGTCGAGACGGGCGAACCGCTGAAAAACGAGCTCTCGTCGTTCGCCGAAGCGGTCCAGGAGGGGACCGAACCGCGGACCACCGGCGAGGACGGCATCCGCGCGGTCGAGATCGCCGCCTGGATCGAGTCCGAGGTCCAGGCCAACGCCGAGACCGTGCCGCCGGAGGTCCCGAACCTATGAGCGGCCAGCAGTCGGAGCCGGCGCGGCTGTACGGGTGGGACGCGAGTCGCCAGACGCAACTGCGCGCGTTCACCGGCGGCGCGGTCCCGGTGGCGGTCTACGGCCTCGGCAAGATGGGGCTTCCCCTCGCCGCCGTCTACGCCGACGTCTCGGGCAACGTAACCGGCGTCGACATCGACTCCGACGTGGCCCGGGCGGTCGACGCCGGCCGGTGCCCGGTCGAGGGCGAACCCGGCCTGCCCGAGGAGGTCGAACGACTCGCCGGCGACGGATCGCTCTCGGCGACGACCGACGCGACCGGTGCGGCGGCCGACGCGGGCGTCCACGTGATCATCGTCCCGACGCTCATCGAGGACGACGAGCCCGACCTCTCGGCGCTCGAAGCGGCGGTCCGCTCGGTGGGCGCCGGCCTCGACGCGGGCGACGTCGTCGTCGTCGAGTCGACGGTCCCGCCGCGGACCTGCCGCGACCGGGTCCGCCCGTGGCTCGAAGCGGAGAGCGGGCTCGAACTCGGCGAGTTCGGCCTGGCCTTCTGTCCGGAGCGGACGATGAGCGGCCGGGCGCTACAGGACATCCGCGGCTCGCACCCGAAGGTCGTCGGCGGCGCCGACGCCGAGAGCGAGCGCGTCGCCGAGCTGATCTACGGGGAGATAACCGACGCGGAGGTGATCCCCGTCGCGGACTGCACGACCGCCGAGTGCGTGAAGGTGTTCGAGGGGCTCTACCGCGACGTCAACATCGCGCTGGCGAACGAACTCGCGACGCTCGCGGGCGAGTTCGGCGTCGACGTGACCGAGGCCATCGACGTCGCCAACACTCAGCCGTTCTGTGACATCCACACGCCGGGCCCGGGGGTCGGCGGCCACTGCATCCCCTACTACCCCTACTTCGTCATCTCGGAGTTCGAGGGGGCGACGCCGCTGCTACAGACGGCCCGACACGTCAACGAGTACATGCCGACGTTCACCGTCGAACGGGCGGCAGAGGCGCTCGACGAGCGGGGACGGGACCTCTCGGAGAGCACCGTCGCGGTGTTCGGACTGACCTACCGGCCGGGCGTCGACGAGACGCGGGCGTCACCGGGCGTCGCGGTCGCCGAGGAGCTGGCCGAGCGGGCCGAGACCGTCTACGCCGTCGACCCGATCTGTACGAGCGCGCCGCCGGAGGGGGTCCAGCGGGTCTCGCTGGACGCCATCGGCGCGCGAGAACTCGACCTGGCCGTCGTCACGACCGGCCACGAGGAGTTCGGCGAGATCCCGTGGTCGGCGTTCGAGGACCTGACGGTCTTCGACGGTCGGCACATGCTCGACGACGAGGACACGTCGCACCCGGTCAGTCGACTCGGCGACGGGTCCGACGAGGACTAGCTGGGATCGACGCGGCGAACCAGGATGTCGCCGTCCGAATGGACGGTGATCTCGTGGGCGTCGAACTCGAAGACGACCCGCCCGGAGACGCTTCCTTCTCCGTCCGTGAACAGCCTATCGAGCGCGTCCGGGTCGACCACGTCGTACAGGGGCTGCTGGATGTCGATCGGCGTGACGCCCTTCGCTTCGGCCAGCGACTCGATGACCGCGACGCTCAGGTCGGTGCCCTCGGCGCGGTCGTCGGCCGACGAGTAGACCACTTCCGTCCCGGCGCCGATCTGGCCGGCTCCACCGTCGTCTTCCGTCGTTCGTTCCGGCATCGTCACACCGCCGTCGTCGATCCAGCGAGGCAACTACTTACCATGGCAGTACAGCTACACGCACTCGACCGATATACAATGAATCTTCGGGTTCAGGACGGGGTTCCGGGTCACTCGCCGCCCGCTCCTCCGCGACCGAACCGCGCTCCCCGCCGACCTCACAGGGCTCTCGTCGGCGTCGAACCCGCTTCGATTCCGTTGTCCGCTGTTTCGATCCGGTAACGTTCGGCTGTTGATCGCCGAGCTGAACTCGTCGCCAGCGCAGACGTATCACCCCCGTGGTAACTACGCGTTCGCACTCGGGCGGCCAGGTAAGAACGGCTTGAGTCCGTCCGTCGCGCGCGCCCAGATCGGCGCTCCAGGAATCCGTTCCCGGCCGGCGAGAGGCCGTAGACCTGTGCGCGGGCCCAGCGGATCGTCGCTATCGCGGAGAATGGGGTCCATTACTCGACGGAATCGTGATATTAACCGGTGAGATAGTGTGACAGACGTTGCTTACCGGCCCGCGCATCGGGACCGTCGGCGGTAATGGACCCGTTATACTGGCCTGGACGATTGTTCAATCAAGAAAGATTAAGTAGCCGTGCTCCCCAACAAGCAATCGGCGCAACAAACTCTGTGGAGGGGTCTCCAGCGCCGGGGGTACGGACACATGAAGGCAGACAATTCCCACGAATCGACCGCGAATCGAACGCCAACTACCCTCGAGAGGGGGACCGTCACCATCGGGCGGGCGAGGTATGAATAAGTCCTCGGTCGCCACAGTGACTCATCGGACCGCGAGCCCGTCTCGCGGTCGGCCGCATCGGGAGGTGTGGCACTGATGTCTTCGGCATCCCAGCACGCGAACGAACAAGACGTCGTGCCGGAGGAGACAGAAGCCGACGCGGATCAAGCGGTCCCTACCGAGGCCGCGGAGGAGGCGGAGACCGAGGAAGAGTCGAGTTCGCAGCTCCCGCTCGACCACGTCTTCGAGATCCTCAAAAACGAGCGGCGCCGGACCGTGTTGCACTACCTGCGTGAACACGGCGGGACCGTGTCGCTCGGCGAACTGGCCGAACACGTCGCCGCCGTCGAGAACGGGACGACCGTCGCACAGGTCACGTCCAACGAGCGAAAGTGCGTGTACGTCGGCCTGTACCAGTGCCATCTGCCGAAGATGGACGACATGGACATCGTCGAGTTCAACCAGAACCGAGGCCGGATCTCGCTGGGCCCCAACGCGGCCCAGCTGTTCGAGTACCTCGAGGAATCCGACGAGGTCGACCGACCCTGGCCGCTGTACTACGGGTCCCTGACCGCCGTCGGTGCCGTGTTGCTCGTCGCGAGCCAGCTCGGCGCCGCCGCCGTCGGACTGACCGCGACCGTCGTCTCGACGGTCGTCCTGCTCGGTCTCGTCGGCGTCGCCTCGGCGCAGACGCTCGACCAGCGGTCCGCCGACTGACGGTCGCGTCCGTCTGTCGGTTTCTTCTCCCGCTCTTCGCGTGACGCCGCCGCCTTGCAACTACCGGCCAGCGTCAGGTCCGGTTCGGCCACGACCGCAGGCGGCGCTGGCCGCTCTCGTCAGTCAGCGTCGCAGGAGACTGAAACCGGCCCGGAGAGACGGTACCGTCCGTTCGGACGGCGGATCGGGAAAACGCGTGTCGACTTCGGGGAGCCGTCGTCAGCGGACGGCGTCGAGTTCGACGAACGCCGGTTCGGTCGCCGAGATCCAGGTCGCCATCCGCTTGTGGTCGTCCACGCCCGCGGGGTAGATCGTGCACTCGTCGGGGGCGTCCTCGTAGCGCTCGACGACCGCCCTGAGTTTCCACGCCGCCTCCTGCCTGCCGCGTCCCTGACCTTTCGGATCCGTCGACATGGACTACTGTACCCCCCAGACGGCCATTGTAATTGATGCGCTACAGTCGTCGTAGAGAGCGTATATCTCGATATGCCGGGAGAAACACGGGTGAAACTGTCGAAACTGTCTCTCGTCAGCGACGATCCGCCCGACTCGACGGGGATGAGAACGTTCGCGGCTCAGCGGTCTCGGGCGTTCCCGCCGCCGCGGCAGTGATACGCGTCGCGGCCGGCGACGAACGCGCGGGTCACCGTGGGAACCGGGTCCGGGTCGACGACGACGAGGTCGGCGCGGGCGCCCGGGACCAGTTCGCCGCGGTCGTCCAGGCCGGCGACCCTGGCCGGCTCGCGCGTCACGCGGGCGACGCGTCGTTCGATCGGTTCGCCCGTGTCGACGAACACCGACGCCAGCAGCGCTTCCGGACGGTAATCCGAACAGAGGACGTCGACGACGCCCTCCTCGATGGCCTCCCGGGCGTCGAGGTTGCCCCAGAGGCTCCCGCCGCGGACCAGGTTCGGCGCGCCCATGGCGGTCGCGGCGCCGCGCTCGGTCGCGCGCCGCGCCGCCGACAGCGAGACGGGGTACTCACAGAGGTCGACGCCGTGGTCGACCGCGTGGTCGACGGCCGCCGGGTCGGCGTCGTCGTGCGAGGCGAGCGTGACGCCGGCCGACGCGAGCTCGTCGGTCAGGTCCGCGATGCGCTCACGCAGCGTCGCCGCCGCGACGCCACGGCGGTCGCGACCGGCCCGCGCCGCCTCGTCGGCGACGGCGCCGCGGCCGTCGGTGTACCGCTGTGCGAACGCGTCCTCGTCGTCGAACTGGCCGCGGCCGGGGACGTGGGCCATCAGCGAGACCACGTCGACGATCGGCCGGTCGGCGAGGTCGCCGACGCAGGCGACTGAGGCGGCGTCAGTGAGCTCACAGCGGGCGTGGACGCGGTGGTCGGCCGCGAGCCCCGCACCGTCTGCCACCGCGTCCAGGAGCTCCGTCGCTCCCTCTATCGACCGGTTCTTCTCGGGGGCCTCCTCGAAGGCGATCGCGTCGAACTTCGTGGTCACGCCGGCGGCGAGCGTCAGTCGATCGGCCGTGGCGAGCGCCGCGGTCGAGTCGACGCGCTCGCCGGAGCGCGGACAGAGGTACCGCTCGACGTCGTCGCCGTGCAGGTCCACGAGCCCCGGTAAGACGTACTCGCCGCTGGCGTCGATCCTCCGCGTGGACCCCTCGGCGCGCGCCGGCGACTCGGCGCTGTTCCCCCCGGGATCGACGTCGACGATGCGGTCGCCCTCGATCACCACGCGCCCGCCCTCGTGGGACCGATGCGGGGTGACCACGGTGCCGCCGTCGACGACGACGCGTTCTCGGTCGGTCGGTTCGGTCATTGATAAGGTAACAGGGGACCGACCGCGATAGTTATGGGTCGGCTAAACTCGGTCCGGTCTGCGGTCCGACGCGCGGCCGGCGGACGGGAGCATCGCGGCTGCGAGCGGTCGGCAGGGGCGCTCGGACGCGCCAGTCGCCGTCGGTCTGGTCCCAAAGAATGGACGGGGCGCGCCAGGACGGCGGGCCGGACCGGGCGAGTCCGGCCCAACACTGGGCATCGGTGCGCGGCCGAACGGACGGCATCGGACTGGGTGGGGTGTCTCCCCCCAACCCCCCGTTCGACGGATGCGGGGCAGACAACTTCGTTATACCCCGCATACGGCCGCTGTCGAACTCCCTCGGCGAAGCGGGGAGTTCGAATTCGCCGTCTTCGTGGCCTGTGTCGAGGGAGACAGCGGCCCGAGCGAGTCCGGAACGAATACCCCGTCTGCGCGGGGATATCGACGGATAAACTGCCGACTGTCGGTCTGTAGCCGGCGTTTACTCCCCGGTTTCGAGCGTGAACGATTGTGCCCGTTTAACCGTCGTACCCCCCATCGTTGGGATGCCGTCGACCCATCGACCGGCACCACCTGACACGCCCGAACCCCTGTGCATCGCCGGCGAGGCTCCCGTTCCCGTCGGCTTCCCAGCCCACCGGTCGGCCGCTCCTTCGGTGTGCGCTCCTGCCCGGGGCGTCACACGGGAAGACGGCACCGTCTACCAGCAGTTCGCGGCCGCCCGTCGGCTCATCCGCCCGTGACCCAACCGGGCCGACGGGTCGCGGAATTTCTGACGCGCTCTTTCGACGACCGGCAGTGGCGCTCGCCTCCGTCCAAACGAGACCACCGACAGGCGTAAGGCCGTCCCGCGAGTGCCCGTGTCCCATGCAATCGGACGACTCCGGTGCGACGCGGAGCAAGGTCGCGCGGGTCATCGACGCGTACGACCTCGACGGGATGGGCGACCGGCTGGTCGAGCGCTGGACCGGGGCTGACGGCGAACGGGCGAGTCTCCGCGACCTCGCGGACGAGTTCAACCGGGAGGTCCTGCGGACCGCGATGCGCGAGGTGGGGCGGAGTCCGATGGAGCGCGTGGTCGAGCAGACCTACGAGACGCTGACCGCGAGCGACGTGAGCGAGGGGCGGAAGGCGGAGGTCCGGAACCAGCTCACCCGCGACGGCGTCGACGTCGACGCGCTCCGCGGCGACTTCGTCTCCCACCAGTCGGTACACACCTACCTCACGTCCGTGCGAGAGGTCACGGCGCCCTCGTCCGACTCCGACCCGGTCGAGACGGACGTCGGGACGATCCAGCGGCTACTGGGTCGGACGGCGACGGTGGCCGAGGACACGCTCGAACGCCATCGCGACGCCGAGCGGGTGGTCCTCGGCGACTTCGACGTGTTCCTGGACCTCCGGGTGCTGTGTCACCGCTGTGGGAGCGACCGCGACGTAGTCACGCTCCTCGAAAACGGGGGGTGCGCGTGCGACGAACCGGTCGACGCGTCACCCGAGTGAGCGCGCTGGCCCGCCGCTGTGCGCGAGTCGCGGCTGCGTCACGGAAACCGGGGCGGCGGGCTCGGGTCCTCGGGTTCGGACTCGTCGTCGGCCGCCGCGTCCGGCGGCCGGGCGGTCGTCTCGCGTCTCACGCGATCCTCCGTTCGCTGGTCGGGTCTTCGTCGGCGTCGAGGCGGACGACCTCGTTCGTGCTGTGATCGACGGCGCGCCGGTCGATCGTGAGCATCGAGCGGTCGCCCTCGTCACCGGTCGGGTCGACGCGCTCCGAGTCGACGCGCTCCGGATCGAGCAGTACGCGTGCACGTTCGCCGTCGACGCGGACGATCGTTCCGACGGCCGAACCACCGGTCGTGACCACGCGCTTGCCTCTGTCGGTGCCCTGGAAGTTCCGTTGCATGCTGATGCTCCGATCCGCCTGTCCGCTGGCTGCGGACGGGGATTCGTGTCACAGTACCCGAGTTTAGTACGTAAAGGCGAACACCCGTTCCACCGGTGGCGGACTGTTCCGACTGTTGCAACGGTGCCCTCGGCCGGTAGGCCGCTCTTACACTCCGTCTGGCTGTTGCCCCCCGCGGATCGAACGAGTCGCAGTCTCCGCACTCGTCGGAAGTGAACCGATCGATACCGGAATCGGATCCGATGGGTCGTCTGACAGGACCGGCCACGGACGCAGTACAGACGACTGCTCGCCGAGAGGCTTCCTGACGTCTGTTCTCCCGACAACTACGCTCCTTGTCCAGCCGTCCCGGTCTGAACGACGAGAGGCGTCGTAAACGCCGAACATCCATTTAGAGCCGGAGAACGCCGCTTTCGGGCGGTCTATTCGGTTCGCCAACTTATTTCAGAGAAACTGTGTCGAGAGCCGAGACGATCCGGCCTCTGATTCCTCAGGGCGCACCCGCGAGGACGAACGTGCTCTCCTCGTCGCCGTTCTCGATCTGTCGCTGCTCCTCGGGGGCGATCCTGAGCGCGTCGCCCGCGGTCATCTCGACTTCGTCGCCGTCGACGGTGACGGTCGCCTCGCCCTCGACGAGGACGTACACCTCCTCCTGTTGGTCGTCGGCGTGGTCGTGGGCCTTCCCTTCCCACCCGGGCTCGCACTCCAGCAGGGAGACGCCGAGGTTTTCGCAGCCGAGTTCGTCGCGCAGGAAGTGGAGGCCGCCGCCGACGGCGTCCACGTCCTCGTAGTTTACCTTGTTCGGTGACATCTCCTCCACCTACGGCTACCTGCCTGAAGTTCCTGTTGGCGGGAGCGAGAGCGAGCGGAATCAGCCGAAAGCGGGCCCGCGGGGTCGTCAGCTATCGCCGAGCACGTCGGTCGTCACCGTGGAGTTCTGGCTCAGCGAGTCCAGCCTGACGGTCTCGGTCCCGGCCTGCGTCTCGACGGTGGCCGTCACGGCCACGGTCAGGTTCGAGGACTCGCCGCGGCGGACGTGCGTGACCCACCACTCGTCCATCCGCTGGTTGTCGAGCGCCATCGTGAAGCCGATCGATTCGCTCTCGCCCGGCGGGACGGTGTGGGTCCCCGGCGCCGTTCGATTCGCGAGCACGACGTCGTTCAGGGCGACGCGATAGCGGATCTCCGTCACCGTCACTGGGGCCGGCTGCTCGTTCTCCAGGGTCGCGTTCACGTCGATCGGGGCCGTCTCGGGGGTCGCCTGGCCCCATCGGACGGACTCGGGGCGGACGACCATCGCCTCGCGCCCGTCGACCGCGACCGTCTCGGCCTCGCCGTCGCCCATGCCGGCCAGCAGGTTTGTCTCGAACTCGCTGCGCTGGTCGACCACGGGCACGTCGAACCGGGTGAACCCGAGGTCGGCGCGGACCTCCGGCGTCGTCGTCACCGTCGAAGCCTCTCCGCGGTTGACGTGGCGGGCCCACCAGGCCGGGACCTTCGAGTTGTTCATCGTCGACGTCAGTTCGAACTCGCTCCGGCCGGCGTCGAGCCCGTCGGTCCGCTGGCGCCCGGTCGCGACGAGGATGCCGTTGACCGCGGTGTGCTGGGCGGCGCGTATCGAGAGCAGATCGTTGATCGCCGCGTCGTCGTTGGTGTTGTTCAGCGCGACCGTCGTCAGGATCTCGGTGGTCTCCTCGTCGACGGCGCCCCACTCCCGGTCCGTGTCGTTGATCCGGGGCCGCTCGAACTCGATGTCGCGTTCGGGCGCGTCGCGGGCCGTCACCGACGTGGACCCGCCGCCGAGCACGTCCGTCTCCAGGGTGAGCGAGCGCTCGTAGATGCGGATCGGGACGCGCTTGTACTCGCCGTCGCGCTCGACGAGGCCGTAGAGTTCGACCGAGAGGGTGCTGCGCTCGCTGTCGTTGACGTGGTTGGCCCACCAGTCGGCCATCCGCGCGGTGTCGAGGTTCATCCGCACGTCGAGGCGTCCGGTCTCGCCCGGTTCGACGGTCACGCCCGAGAGCTGTCGGTCCGCGGCGAGGGTGACGTTGTTCATCTCGACGGCGTACTCGACGCCGTCGAGGCTGACCGGGTAGTCGTGGACGTTCTCGACGGTCGAGGTGACCGACAGCGGCGTCACCGACTCGTTCGCCTCGCCCCACTCGGCGCGCTGTTCGCCGACCCGCAGGAACGGCTCGCCGCGGAACTCGACCGTCCGGCCGCCTTCTTTCGCGAAGCCGCCGAGGAGGTCCGTCTCGACGGCGGACCGCTGGGCGGGCACGTCCCGGGAGAACCCCGGCGCGGAGACCGTCGCGTCGACCCGGAGCTTAGACTTCTCCCCGCCGTTGACGTGCGTGACCCACCACTTCGCGATCTTCGAGTTCGACATCGCTGTCGACAGGTGCAGTTCGTTCGTCCCGGGGCCGAACCCGACTCCCGTCCGCTCGCCGCGCGCGAGGACGACGTCGTTGAGCCGCGCGGTGTAGGCCACGTCGACGACGCCGGGCACGCCGACAGGGTTCGGGTTCGTCACCGTGGCGGTCGTCCGGATCTCCGTCGTCTCCGCGGTCACCGTTCCCCAGTCGCTCTCGACGCCCTCGACCGTCGGTTTCGCGAGGACGCCCGTCCCCGCGAGCGCCGCGATGCCGACCGCGAGTACGAGGAAGATCCCGAGAGAGACGGCGGCGATCCGTCGAAGCCGCGCCCGTGAAATCATCACCTGAAGCAACTCACGGACGCACAAAAGAGTTTAGCTCCGAGTCTCGAAATCGATAGACAGCGCCCGAATCGCGGAGGGTCCGGGGACAGCGGCACTCAGGCGTCGAAGACGGGGTCGCTCAGGCGTCCGGGATGGACACGTCGTGTTCGAGCGTGCCGACGCCCTCGATCTCGATCTCGACGGTGTCGCCGTCGGAGAGCGGACCGACGCCCGCGGGCGTCCCCGTGATGATCACGTCGCCGGCTTCGAGGGTCATGTACGTCGTGATCTCCTCGATCAGCTCCGGGACGGAGAAGATGAACTCCTCGCGCGAGGAGGACTGTTTCGTCTCGCCGTTGACGCGGAGTTCGACGCTGGCGTCCTCGGGCACCTCGTCGGGGGTCGCGACGACCGGGCCCATCGGCGCCGCGCCGTCGAAGGCCTTCCCGCGGATCCAGTTCTGCTCGACGCGCTGGTCGTCGCGGTTCGAGAGGTCGTCGACGCAGGTGTACCCGCGCACCACGTCCATCGCCTCCTCGGCGTCGACGTCCTTGCACTGGCGGTCGACGACGACGCCGAGTTCGGCCTCCCACTCCAGCTTCTCCTTGCCAGCGGGCAGCTCCACGGTCGAGCCGTGGCTGGACACCGCGTTCGGCGGCTTCAGGAACAGGAGCGGGCGGTCGGGGATCTCCATGCCCTCCTCCTCGGCGTGGTCGGCGTAGTTGAGGCCCACGCAGACGATCTTCGTCGGTTCGGTGGGCGCGAGGATGTCGACTTCCTCGGCGTCGTAGGTGCTGTCACCGAAGGAGACTGTGCCGTCGTCGTAGGTGCCGGTGCGCTCGGCGCCGGCCGGGTCGCGGAATCGAACCTGTCGCATACGTGCGCCGAGTGGCGAGGCCCCTCCAAAACCGTTCCGTTCGAGACCGCTCGGTCGTGAGCCGGTCCGCGGTGACGCCGCCCCGCTCAGAACGTCTCCGGGACGTCGGGGTCGCGGCCGTCCGCGCTCCCGTCGGCCTGCTCCTCGTCGAACAGCGTCCCGCCGTACGGTCGGTAGTCGAAGTCGTAGGCGGAGGTGACCCGCTCCAGTTCGTCCTCGCGTCGGGCGATCTGGCCGGTGTCGAAGTCCGACCGCTCGACCGCCGCGACGAGTTCCTCGTCGCCGATCCGGCCCTCGGCGTAGGCGGCGGCGACGCCGTCGCGGAACGCGTCGGCGTTGCGGCGCAACCGCGCGGCCTCCTCGAATGCCGACCGGATCTCGGGGGTCGACCCGTTCGCGTTCGCGGGGATCCGCTCCAGTTCGTCCGTGGCCCGGCGGTCGTACTCGGCGGCCTGTCGGAGCACCTCGACGGTCTGTTCCGCGGCCGAAAGCTTCTCCCACGCGTCGCGGGCGTCGGGGGCGACCATCACGTCGACCACGTCCGCCCACGTCGTCGAGCGCTCGGGGTCCTCGAAGGCCTCGGCCACGAACGCCCCGACGTGTTCCTCCGGGATCGGGACGCCCATCGCCTCGTCGCCGAGGTCGCTGGCGTCGCCGCGCCGCCCGTCGGACGCAGCGTCGCCTCGGTCGGTCGCCTCGGGCTGGGCTCCCAGCGAGTAGGTCTCGCGGTCGGTGGAATCTGACTGGTCGCTCACGAGTCGTCACCTCCGGTGTCGGTCGCCGAGTCGTCGCGCCGATGCTCACCCTGACTGTTCGATTTCGGCGTCTTGTGTCCCTGCGGTCGCGGATCGGGGCCGGGATGCGACCCGACACGACCGGTCCCGCCGTCGACCGCCGCGGCACCTGGCTGGGGCGCTCCCGGCCCGTCGTCGAGACGACCCGGCGGCGCGTCGGCCCCGCCCGGCGGTCGCGGCCGGCCGCTCTCGGGTCCGCCGGCTCGACCGGGCCCCGCGCCGGCCGCGCCGGACTGCCGCGGACCCCCCTCGACGTCGAGGTTCTCCGGGTCGACCCCGCGCGAGCGGGTGAGCGCCCGCTCGGCCGTCCGGCGCACGTCGTCGCTCCGGTCGTCGAGCCCGTGTGTCTCCAGGGCCTCCTCGGCGCGGTCGGTGCCAAGGTCGCCGAGCCCGTCGGCCGCCTTCGCGCGGACGAACGACCCGGGGTCGCGCGCCAGCACCGCGGCGAGCAGGCGGACGGCCCGTTCGGTCTCCGCCTCCTCCGGCAGGAACTGCGCGGCGTACTCGCGGACCGCGGGTCGGGGATCGTTCTTCAGGCGGTCGACCAGCAGGTCGGCGCCCGCGGCGTCGGTCTTCGCGAGCGCGATGAGCGCGTTGCGTCGGACGGCCGGGTGGTCGTCGGCCAGCGCCTCGCGCAACTGCCCGCTCGCGCCCGGCGCGGCCCGCGAGAGCGCGACGACGGCCTCCGCGCGGACCCACTCGTCGGGGTCGTCCAGCGCGGCCGCGATCGTCTCTCGCTCGCGGCCCGCGACCCCGAGCGCCTCGACGGCGAACTGCCGGGTCTTCGCGTCGTCGGCCGAACGGGCCGCACCGACGAGCCGTTCCGCCGTCGCGTCGGCCAGGCCCGACTCGGCCTCGTCGACGAGCGCCAGCGCCGCCTCGCGCTTGCGCGGCTGGTCCCCGTCGAGCGCCGCGCGGAGGCCGGCCTCGTCGTCGGCCGGCGCCCGGCCGCGGGCGCTCCAGTTGGCGTACTCGTCGGTCATCAGGCGACCCTCCAGTAGGTCACGAGCCACACGAGCAACGCAGACAGGACGACGCCACCGACGAACCCGGGGATCGCGAGCGGGCGTCCGTCGCGACCGCTACCGCCGCCGGTCCCGTTGCCGCCGACCTGCAGGACGCTCCCGCTCCCGGCCCCGCCGCCGCTGTCGGGCACCGAGAGGTTGCCCGACGACGGGTCGAGCGTCGAGAACTGGAGCGTCAGCGACTTCTGGCCGTTGGCCTCGTCGGCGCTCCCGTTCCAGACGGCGAAGGCGAGGTACACCTTCTGGTCGGTGATCGACGCGTCGTACTGCCCGACGCCGGTCCGGTTGCGGACGAAGGTGACCCGCCAGCCGTCCTCGGTCCGTTCGCCGCTCGCCTCGACGGGCTGCTCGGGCGCGTAGCTGAGCGACCCGTACCCCTTCGCGTAGTAGTTCTGTGCGCCGTTCTCGAAGCTGGCCCGCGAGAGCGGGTTGCCCGCCTGCCGCCCGGGCATCGTCACCGAGTCGTTGTGGGGGTAGGCGTACATGTCGCCGGCGCCGTCGCTCTGCTGGGGCCCGTGTCGCCAGCTGGCCCGCCAGTACCAGACGTTGACGGGCGTGCCCGCGGCGCCCATGGTGATCGGCGGCTGCTCGCCGGTCTTCAGCATCACCGCGGCGGCGTCGCTGAAGTTCCTCGGTTCGGCGATGTCCGCGTTCCGCGTGGGGTCCTCCCACGAGAGGCGGACGGAGACGTGGCTCTCGTTGGCGGCGGTCTGCACGTCGAGTTCGTCGACGCTCCCGCCGCCGAACGGCGGCGCCATCTGTTGTTTCGACAGCGAGACGGTCCGCGTGGGGGCGTCGTTCCACGCGCTCGCGGTCGGCTCGGTCGGGACGCTCTGGACGCTCGCGACCGGCTGGCTCCCGCCCGTGACCGCCGCGCCGACCGCCGCCTGCCCCGCGAGCAGGAGCGCGACCGTGACGACGGCCAGCGTCGTCGCGCGGACGGCCGCGCCCCGGTCGAGCGGGAGCCGCTTTGCGACCCGTGATAGCGCGCCGCCGTCCCGGTCCTCACTCGGCATCGTCGCTCACCCCCGCGGTGGCGTCGCCGTCGCCACCGGTGGCCTCGTCGTTCGGGTTCTCGTCCCCGTTCCGGACCGCGTCGTCGCGTCTGACGAGTTCCGCGGCGAGCGTCGCGGCCGCGCGGTAGGCGCGCCAGCTCGCCGGACCGTCGTCGTCCACCGTCCGCTCGACGTCGTGGGCGAGCGCGGGGACGAATCCCCGGAGGTGCTTGTCCAGGACCGTCGCCTCGGCCGCGGCCAGTCGGTCGGCGGCCGCGTCGTCGCCCTCGTGGATCGCGACCGCGCGCTGGGCCGCGATCACCTGCATCAGCTCTAACTCGGCGGCGACGTGGTCCTGGCGCTCCGCGAACTCCGCGCCGGGTTCGACGCCGAACGTCTCCATCAGCCCGACGACCGCCGCGATGCGGCGCTGGGACTCGCCCACGTCGGAGCCCGTCGTGTAGTGGGCCTCGTACGGGACGACGGGGTACTCGCCGCCCTCGGGGAGCCCGAACAGCCCGTTGTACGCCGATTCGAGGCCCGAGACGGACGCGTCGGCGAACGCGTCGAGGAACCGCTCGGCCTCGTCGCGGAGCCCCAGCCGCTCCGCGGCCTGCAGGACGCCGTCGCGGGCGTCGTGAGCGGTGAGCGTCGCGCGCATCTCCGTGTCGGGGTAGCAGAAGGCGCCGCCGACCGCCCCGTAGATGGTCGCCCGCGTCGCGTGCAGCGCCTCGGCCGCTTCGGGGTCGCGGGCGCGCTCGTCGCTGTCGGCGCGGTCCGCGCACGCATCGCTGCCGGCGCCGTCCCCGCCGGACGGTTGCGCGTCGGTGCCTGTCGTGGCGGAGTGGTCCGCTTCGTCGAGTCGGGTCATGGCTGGTTGGTCCACTGCTCGCCCTCGCGGACTTCCAGTTCCTCCTCGAAGGGCAGGTCCGCGACCTTCTCGCCGTCGCGGTTCCAGCCCCTGACGCGCTCCTCGGAGACCTCGTAGGTCTCGATCAGCTCCGTCGTCGCGCCGAACAGCTGTAAGATCCCGAGGACGTGATGCGAGGGGTTGCGAACGCGTTCCTGGACGATTTCGATCGACTCCCGGTAGGTCTCGCCGGGCCAGTCGTTGCGCTTGACCTCCTCGTTGGGGGTGAACATCTGGGTCAGGAACTCCGGCGGCACGTGGTACGGCGGCATGTAGAACACCTGCGGGCGGGTGCCGAACTGCGGATAGAGGGGGAGAGCCACCTTCTCGTCCGAGTGGACGAGGTAGTTGATCGGCGACCGGCCGCCCGGGGCGTCGCCGCCGGGCGAGGGGGCGTCGGGTCCCCGATTGATGTTGCCGTGCAGGCGCGTCTTCCCGATGCACGAGGAGACACAGCGGGGGACGAACCCCTCCTCGATGCGGGGGTAGCAGCCGACGGGCTTTTCGGAGACTCCCGTCTCGGGGTTGTACATCGGCTTGTGGTACGGACAGCCCTTCACGCACTTGCGGTAGCCCCGGCAGCGCTCCTGGTCGAGCAGGACGATGCCGTCCTCCTCGCGCTTGTAGATGGCCTGGCGCGGACAGGCCGCGAGACAGGCCGGATTCTTGCAGTGGTTGCATAGCCGCGGCAGGTAGAACTGCCAGATGTCGTGGTGTTTTCCTTCCTCCAGGTCGCTCTCGACGACCTCGCCGGTGGGGTACTCGCCGTGGACCTGGTCGTCGCCGAGGGCGGGGTACTCCCACTCCTCCTTGTCGGCGATGTAGCCGCGGACGCGCTCGCCGTCCTCGGCGGCCTCGAAGATAGTCTCGCCCGCCCCCAGGTCGTCGAGCAGGCGCATGTCCCAGCCCATCGGGTAGCCGCCGTAGGGCTCGGTCTCGACGTTCATCCACCACATGTACTCCTCGCCCTTCCCGCTGGTCCAGGTGGACTTGCAGGCAAAGGAGCAGGTGTTGCAGTTGATACAGCGGTTCGTGTTGATGACCATCCCCCAGTGCCAGTCGCGTTCCTCCTCGCGGTGCTCGTAGGGGTAGTCGTGGCTCCGTCCGAGTTGTGGGTTCTCGACCTGTGGCATCAGTCGTCACCTCCGGTCGTCGTCGTGTTCGACCCGCCCGATCCGTCCTGCAGCGACCCGCGGACGTAGCTCCGGAAGGCGTCGTCCTTCCGGGCGTCGGCGGGCTTCCAGTCCGCCTCGGCGTACTTCTCGACGTCGACGAGGTCGTCGCGGTTGGTCCCGGTCGGCGCCCAGACCGTCTCCTCGTAGCCGTGCTCCAGTTCCGCGCCGTGCCAGGCGATCTCCTCGGGCACCTCCTCGGAGACGTTCGGGTCGCCGAACACGGCCTTGTGGACGAGGTCGTCGGTCTCCTGCAGCGGGTCGAGCCAGATGTTGGTCGTCGTGTTGTACCCCTTGATCCCGTCCTCGTCCTCCTCGTCGTCGGGGAAGTGCTGGGGCCACCAGCCGTGCCAGATCGTGAGTTGGCCCATGTCCCCCGCCGAGCGTGGCCGCTGGCGCTCGCTCACCATCGCGCGGACGACGAGGTCGCCGCGCTTGCCCGTGATCCGGACGTAGTCGCCCGTCTCGACGTCGATGTTCGCCGCGTCCTCGGGATGGATCTCGACGAACGCCTCGCCGAGCGGCGGCGCGTCCTCCGTCTCGCCGTCGCCGGTCGGGAACGAGAAGTCGTCGACGAGCCGCTCGGTCCCCTCGGGGTCGGCGTCGACGCTCCCGAAGTCCCGCGCCGACCAGATGAGATTCCAGTCGGTCATCCCCCACGAGGAGTGAGTCCGGTACTTCGGGTGGGGCGTGTTGTAGTAGAACTGCTTGTCCTCGTCGTGATAGAGCGGGTTCTCCTCGTCTTTCGCCTCGTCCCACTTCTGGTTGACCCCGTAGGGCGTCCCCTCGACGCTCTCGACGTGGTCGAGGTCGTCGCGACCCAGTTCGATGAACCGGTCTTCCTCCTTGTGGAACTCCATCCGACCGGTCTTGGTGTAGAACGGCCGGTCCTCGTGGATCTGCGAGTAGAAGGGGATCCGCGGGTAGGTCTTCAACTGGAGCCGCTCGGGGCCGTCCCGCAGGTCCTCCACGTCGATGCCGCGGGTGGTCATCCCCCTGTCGAACGTCTCCTGGATGTACTCAGTGACGTCCTTGTCGTCGTCGAGGAACTTGTCGAAGTACGCCCGGTAGGAGTCGACGTTGCGCTCCTCCCGGGGGATCTTCTCGTCGAGCTTCTCGGCGACCATCGCGACCACCTCCCCGTCCTGCTTGGTGTCGTAGATGGGGTCCATCACCCCGTGGTCCATGTGGACGAAGGGGTTCTCCGGGCCGACGGTGATGTCGGGGTACTCGCACTCCAGCCACGAGGGCACCGGGAGCACGATGTCCGCGTGGCGGGCGGAGTAGGTCATGTGCATGTCCGAGACGACGAAACACTCGTTGCCCGTGTCGGGGTGTTTGACGAAGTTCTCGATGACGTGCTCTTGGTGTTTCGTCTGGTTCAGGAGGTTGCAGTTCATCGTCCAGAGAATCTCCGGCTTGGACATCGTGTACGACTCCGCCTCGGTCGGCATCACTGGCTCCTCGGCGTCGCCCTGCGGGACCAGTTCCATGTCCTCGTCGAAGTCCCCGCGGATCTGGTGGGGATCGAGCTTCTCGCCGCCGAAGAAGGCGAAGGCGTAGCCGGGGTACATCCCGTGGGCGCTGTGGCCGTCGGGGTTGACGTAGTGGGGGTAGCCGTCCAGCAGTTCGATCTTGTACTGGCCGGAGTAGTTGTAGTAGCCCTGCCCGGGGCTGCCGACGTTTCCGAGCATCGACTGGACGAAGAAGATCGCCCGCTGGAGCGAGTCGTTGGAGTGGAACCAGTGGTTGATCCCCTCGCCGGTGAACCACTGGCCATTCTCGGCCGCGGCGAACTCTCGGGCGGTCTTCTTCAGCGCGTCCGCCGGGATGGTCGTGATGTCCTCGACGGTCGCCGGGTCGTAGCTCGACATGACGTTGTCGCGCTGGCGGGCGAAGTCCGACCGCACCGCGACCGTCGACCCGTCGGTCAGTTCGACCTCCCGTTCGACGTCCAACTGCGGGGTCGGCGGCGTCTCCTCGCCGACGTCCTCGCGGGTGACCGCGACGAGTTCGCCTCCATCGCCGACGGCGACGAAGTCGCCCCAGTCGTTCTCCTCGTGCTGTTTCTCGGCGTCTTCCGGCGGTGCCTCGTGGTCCGGGAACACCTCGTGGGCGCGGAGGTACTTGCCGTCGTCCTCGCGGACGAGCAGCGGTAGCGTCGTGTACTTCCGCATGAAGTCGGCGTCGTACAGCTCCTCGTCGATGATGACGTAGGCGATGCCCAGCGCGAACGCGGGGTCGCTCCCCGGCCGGACGGGCAGCCAGCGGTCGCACTTCTGGACCGTCGGCGAGTAGTCGGGGTAGACGCCGACCATCTTCCCGCCGCGCTCGCGGGTCTCCTGCAGGAAGTGGTTGTCCGCGAGCTTGTTGTGGATGAGGTTCTTGCCCTGGATGATGGTGTAGTCGGCCTGGCGCCACGCCGAAGCGTCCGAGTCGGATGTCTGGTACCCCGTCGTGATGACGTGGCCCGGCGGCAGGTCGGCGTACCAGTCGTACTCGGTCCACTCGCAGCCGCCGAAGACCGACGCGAGCCGTCGGCCGGAGCCGTGGCGGGTGAACAGCCCGTCGGCCTTGATCGCGTTGAAGATGTGGAAGCGCTTGTTGTCCTCCAGGTTGGCCATCTTCTCGGCGATGAGGTCGACCGCCTCCTCCCAGGAGACGCGCTCGAACTCGTCCTCGCCGCGGCCCTCCGGGTTGGGGTCGTCCGGGTCCCACCCCTTCCGGACCATCGGGTACTTGATCCGCGAGGGCTCGAACGTCCGGCGGTGGAGCGTCAGCCCCTTCATGCACCCGCGGGGGTTCCAGTGCTGGCTGACGCCGGCGTCCTCGTACCCGGAGGGGCCGACCGAGGCGTCCTCGTTGTGGTAGACCTGCTCGGCCCTGATGGGGACGCCGTTTTTCATGTAGAAGTTCAGCGCACACGACTGGGTGCAGTTGGGGTGACAGACGGTCCAGTCCACCTCGTCGTAGTCGTAGATGTCGTGGTACACCTGCTCCCAGTCGCGGTTGGGGTACGATTTGAGCGGGTTGTCGACCGACGTGACGGGGTCGACGGCCTGCGTCGCGCCCCAGGCCGTCCCGACGAGCGCGCCGACGCTCCCGGCGCCGGCGGCCGCCAGGAAGTCGCGTCGCGACAGCGTCACGCCCGGTCACCTCCGCGGTCTCTCGCCACTGTCTGGCGCATACCTGATCCTGGGATCGCTCCCCACGTCAACCCACGAGCGCGTTCCAGCACCGCTGTAACCGGGGCGAAAATGTTCTGGTTCCCCCTGTGGTCTCCGGACCCGAGTACTGCGGGGGTTTATGTGTGGTCGGGTGACCCTGCCCCGAGCGATCGCCGCGGGCGTCTGCCACGCTGGGGAAGGAGACGAACACGTTCGGGCTCGCTTCCCAGCCAGTGGGACCGCGGAACGGGGTTCACTGTCCCAGGAGACGTGCGTCCCCGTATGGAAGCCGAATCGACGGGCGGCATTCGGGTCAGACTGGCTATCGAGGCGGCTGACGCCTGCCCGGTCGCGTCCGCGACCGGCGACGGGGCCGTGGCGCGGTCGGTCACCTGGAGTCGCGCCGGCGACGGCGTGGTCGAGGAGTTCGACCTCGCCGGCGACGCGGACGACGGGGCGCTGCCCGCAGACGCGTCTGTGGTCTTCGAGACGGACCGGTCCGAGCGGGTCCGCTTCTCCCGCCGGGAGAACGATTGCGTCTGCGACCGCGTCGAACGCCACGGCACGCCGGTGACCGACGTCGGCGCTTCGCGCGGGACGCTCCGGCTGAGCTTTCACGCGGCGGACGTCGAGACGGTCCGGGGGGTCGTCGACGAGATGAACGAGGCCTACGGTTCTGTCCGGATCGACCGCATCGCGCGGACGGGCGACGACGGCGACGAGGACCTCGTGACGGTCGACCGGGGGCGGCTCACGGACCGACAGCGGGAGGTCCTCGAAACGGCGATGGACATGGGGTACTTCAGGCGTCCGCGGTCGGCCAACGCGACGGAGGTCGCCGCTGAACTCGACATCTCGCCGTCGACGTTCGCCGAGCACCTCGCCTCCGCGCAGTCGAAGGTGCTCGCCTCGCTGCTGGAGGGGTCGGCGTGACCCGACAGAACGGCCACCGCGGAGTCAGCGAGCGCGACCACCACCGCGAACGCGATCGCCACTGCGAACACGACGACCACAGCGACCGCGCTCACCAGGGCGCAAACGAACAGACTCACTCCCACGACGGCCCCGACGGCGCCCAACCGATCGACGGCGAGGCGAGCGGACGGGACGGCGGCGCACCGGGCCTCGCCGAAGTCGACCGGGTGATCGCCGTCGCCAGCGCGAAGGGCGGCGTCGGCAAGACCACCGTCGCGACCCACCTCGCCTGCGCGATGGCCGAGTCCGGCCTCGACGTGGGGCTGTTCGACGCCGACGTCCACGGCCCGAACGTCCCCGAACTGCTGGAGGTCGACGGGCCGGTCTACTCCGACGACGACGGAAACCCGCTCCCCGTCGCGGCCGACGACCTCGACGTGATGAGCGTCGGGCTGATGCGGGACGGCGCGCCGCTGGCGTGGCGCGGCGCGATGGCCCACGAGGCCCTCTCGGAGCTGTTCGAGGACACCGCCTGGGGCGACCAGGACGCGCTCGTCGTCGACATGCCGCCGGGCACCGGGGACGTGGTGCTGACGACGCTCCAGGAGGTCCACCTCGACGGCGTCGTCTTCGTGACCACGCCCTTCCACGCGTCGGTGACCGACACCGCCCGCTCGCTCGAACTCTTCCGCGACAACGACGTGCCGGTGCTCGGCGTCACCGTCAACATGGCCGGGTTCACCTGCCCGACCTGCGGCGACGAGCACGACCTCTTCGAGCACGGCGACCCCCTGGACGACCTCGACGCGCCCGTCCTCGCCGAACTGGACTTCGACCCGAGCGTGCAGGGGACGCCCCGCCCCGGGGAGTTGCCCGATCAGATGCAGGAACTGGGCGAGGACGCCTGCGACCGCGTCGAGGAGGTCTGGGCGGTCGACGTGCCCGCGGACGCGGTCGACCTCCGCGGCGTCGCGGCCGACGCCCGCCACGGCCGCGTCCGCGAGGCGTTCGACGCGACCGACCCGGGCGAGGAGTTCGTCCTGGTCAGCGACCGCGACCCGACGCCGGTGCGGTCGTTCATCGCCACGCTCTCCGCTCGGGCCGACGAGCCCGCAGACGTCTCGCCGTTCGAGGTCGAACGGGCGAATCCCGAGACGTGGGTGCTCCGGACCGTCCGTCCGTAGGTCGGGGGTTGGCTTCCCCGTCCTACGTACGGCTATACAGCATTCATAGCAGCCGTCATAGGAACCCCTCCCGACGCTTCACCTGACCATCACGATGTCCGGACGCACGCGGTCGGACGACGATTCGTTCCCCGACAGATCCGCCCCGTCGATCGACGACCGGCCCGGCGGGTCCGACTCCCCGCAACTCGAACTCGCGCTCGTGCGGTACACCGACAGGCCCGACCGGTGTACGATCCACCCGCCAGACGCGACGGGCGTCGAGCGCATGTCGACGTGGATCTCCGTCGACCGGAGCCTCGTCGTCGACGTCGATTCGATGCGGTGACCCCCGCGGCGGCCACGTCGGCCGTGCTTCCCGGCCGCTTTAGTCGATCGGCGGTGAACGGCCGGTAATGGGACACGAGGGCTTCGCGGAGGTGACGCGCCTCGCGGCGGCGCGGGAGGAGTTGCTGTCCGTCGTCGATCCGCCCGAGGCGGCCGAATCGGTCGCCGTCGCCGACGCCGTCGGGCGGACGGTCGCGGCGCCGGTCGACGCCGGACGGGACGTTCCTGGGTTCGACCGCGCGGCGATGGACGGCTACGCCGTCCGCGCCGCCGACACGCACGACGCGAGCGGCCGCTCGCCGGTCGTCCTGGACGCCGTCGGACTCGGTCCGACGTGCAATCAGAACTCTGGGAGTTCTGATGACGCGGTCGACGGCGAGGTCGGCCCCCGGGAGGCCGGGTACGTCCACACCGGGAGCCCGATGCCCGACGGCGCCGACGCGGTGGTGAAGGTCGAGGAGACCGACACCCGCGGCGACCGGGTCGAGATTGCGGCCGCGGTGCCGCCGGGGGAGAACGTCGCGCCCGCCGGCGAAGACGTGGAGTCAGGCGAGCGGATCTTCGAGGCCGGCCGGCGGCTCCGCCCCTCGGATCTCGGACTGCTGAAGGCCGCCGGCCACCGCTCGGTGCCGGTCCGGCCTCGCCCGCGCGTGAGTGTCGTCCCCACCGGCGAGGAACTCGTCGACTTCGACCCCGGCTACGGCGAGACGACCGAGACCAACGGGCTGACCGTCTCCCGCCTCGTCGAGCGCTGGGGCGGCGAGGCGACCTACCGCGACGTCGTCGGCGACGACGAGGACGCCCTGCGGGAAGCGATCGAGCGGGACGCCGACCACGACGTCGTCGTCACGACCGGCGGGTCCTCGGTCGGCGAGCGCGACCTGATCGCCGGCGTCGTGGCGGACCTGGGCGAGGTGCTGGGCCACGGCGTCGCGCTCAAGCCGGGCCACCCCGTCGGCTACGGCGTCGTCGACGGGACGCCCGTGCTGACGCTGCCCGGCTACCCCGTCTCCTGTCTCGTGACCGCCGTCCAGTTGCTGCGCCCCGCGGTCGCCCGCGCGGGCGGGTTCGACCCCGAACCGTTCCCCGAGTTCGAGGCGACGCTCGACCGGAAGATCGCCGGCGAGGTCGGCGTCCGCTCGTTCGTCAGAGTCCGGAGGACCGGCGAGGGGACCGTCGAACCGGTTCGCGGCGGCGCCGGCGCGCTGTCGTCGGTCGCCGCCGCCGACGGCTGGGTGGTCGTCCCCGAGAGCCTGGAGGGCGTCGCCGCCGGCGAACCGGTGGTCGTCCAGCGCTGGGAACCGTTCGTCTGATCGGGAGGCCGTCGCCGCGTCGCCGCACTGGCGGGAGCGAGGACAGCGACAGGCACTTGCGGCTGGACGGACCAGACGCGGACGAGTCATCCCAGTCATGCCCGACGAAGCCGATCAGGTCCCGGAGTCGGAGGCGACCGGCCCGGCGACGACCGAGAGCCTCGCACGCGCGCTCCGCGGGCTCGACCCCGCGTACTTCGGCCTCGTCATGTCGACGGGCATCGTCTCCATCGCCTTCCGCGAACTGGGAGTCGAGGCGGTCTCGCTGCCGCTCGCGGCGTTCAACGTCGGCTGTTACGTCCTGTTGCTCGTCCTGTTCGGCGCGCGGCTCGGCCGCTATCCGGATCGGGTGCTCGCGGACCTCCGGGACAGGGAGCGCCACTGGGGGACGCTGACGTTCGTCGTCGCCACGAACACGGTCGGCGTGCAGTCCCTCGTCTTCTTCGACGCCGTCGCCGTCGCCGCGGGCCTGTGGCTGACGACCGTCGTCGCCACGCCGCTGCTCCTGTACTACCTGTTCGCGACCGAAGTCGTCGGGCCCTCGGAGGTCGGCGTGAGCGAACGCATCGACGGCGCCTTCCTGCTCGTCATCGTCTGCATGCAGTCGCTGGCGGTCCTCGGCGGGATGCTCGCGGACGCGACGACCGCCTACACGGACGTGCTCCTCCTCACGAGCATGAGCTACTTCGGGTCGGGGTACGTCCTCTACTTCGTCGTCGTCACCGTCGTCACCTACCGCCTGCTCGACGGAGCGGTCCGCCCAGACGACTGGACCGGCCCCTACTGGATCACGATGGGCGCCGCAGCCATCACGACGCTGGCCGGGGCCACGCTCGGTCCCCTCCTGGAGTCCGTCGCCGCCTGGGAGCCCTACGCGCCGGTCGTCCTCGGCGTGACGTTCCTCGCGTGGGCGATCGCCTCGTGGTGGATCCCGCTCCTGCTCGCCGTCGACGTCTGGAAGTTCCTCACCGGCGGCGTCGACGGGCGGCCGCCGGTCTGGGTGCTCCTGCTACCGTGGTCGCGACTGGGCTTCGGCCGCCGGCTCCACGTCTACGCCCCGACGGCGTGGGGCCGGGTCTTCCCGATGGGGATGTACACCGCCTGCACCCTGAACCTGGCCGGCGTCAACACGTTCAGCCTCCTCCGGGTCGTCCCCGCGTACTGGGGGTGGTTCGCGCTGCTGATCTGGGTCGTGACCTTGCTCGGGACGCTCCGGGCGGCCGGTCGCGTCCTGTTCGGCCGCCGCAACGCGGCGGCGGCGACCGTCGGGTCGACCCAGTAGCGCCGGGGCCGCCGCTCCCGGCCTGCGAACGCGCGCCCAGCCGTCAAGGCGATATCGCCCGTACTCCGGCGCATGTCGACCCTGACCGAAGACGACGTGGGAAAGGCGGTGGTCAACCCCGTCGGGGACGAGATCGGGATCGTCGAGGACTTCGAGAACGGCACCGCCTACGTCGACACGCACCCGAGCTGGACCGACCGGATCGAGGCGCGCCTCGGCTGGGACGACGACCCGGACATCCGCGAGGCGCCCCTGCGGGACGAGTACGTCGAGGAGGTCACCGACGACGAGATCGTCCTGCGACAGGACGTCCAGGTCGACCGGTAGCGCGCGTTCGGTGTGGCGTCAGGTCTCGGGTCGCTCGTGTGACCAGAAGGCGTCGTCGACGGTGACCTCCTTCTTGAACAGCGGCACCTCGTCTTTCAGCCGGTCGATGCCGTCCTCGACCGTCTCGAAGGCCTCCCCGCGGTGGCCGGCGAGGACGACCACGAAGACGATGTCCTCGCCGGCCTCGACGACGCCGGTCCGGTGGTGCATCCGGACTTCGTGGACGCCGTCCCGGGCCTCCAGTTCCTCGCGGATCGTCGCCATCCGGTCCTCGGCGACGCCGTCGTACTTCTCGAACTCCAGGTGCTCGGTCGGCTCGTCGTCAGGACCGTCCTGCATCCGGACGCGCCCGGTAAACGTGGCGATCGCGCCGCTGTAGCGGGCGTCGGCCGAGCGCTTCACCTCGGCGACGAGCGAGGCGAGGCACTCGTACGGTTCGAGGCCGTCCAGGGCCGCGACGACCTTCCCGACGTCGACCGCGTCGGCCTCGGACGCGGTGGCGACCGCCTCGCCGGCGTGGTCGCGACCGCCCAGCGCGACGGTCGGGATCTCGGCGTCGCTGTAGCCCTCGATCAGCGCGTAGTCGTAGTCCGGCGCGAGGTCGTCGAGCGTCCCGTCGAGCGTCCGGTCGGCGCCGGTGGCGAACCAGCCGGCGTCGTCGGTGATGCCGTAGGTCGCGTCGGCGCCCGCCGCGCGGTGGCGAGCGGTGTCTTTCCCCTCGGTGTCGACGGTCGGATCCGTCTTCAGGTGTTTGACCGTGGCGACGCGCCCCTCGGCCGACAGCCGTTCGGCGAGTCGCTCGACCAGCGTCGTCTTGCCCGAGTCCGACGGCCCGACGATCCCCAGGACCTGCATACTCCGACTGGGAGTTCCTCCGCCATGTAAATTCCTCCTGCCGTGTTCGGGACTCCCGGCCGACGACCGTCGTTCGGTTGCCGTCGTCTGTGACCTGCGCGACGCCGGTCGGAATGGGACAGTGACATACCGACGGCCGTCCTATCCCGCCTCGATGGCAGCGTCGCCACCGGAGCGGGTCCGCGGGGTCGTCCTCGCCGGCGGGCGGAGCACCCGCTTCGGCGAGGAGAACAAGGCGCTCGCGCGGCTCGACGGCCGGCCGGTCGTCGCACACGTCGTCGAGACAGTCGCCGAGGCGACCGACGGGACGCCAGTCCTCTCGGTCGCGACCGACTCGCAGGCCGAGCAGTTGTGCGGTGCGCTCGGTCGGCCGGTCGAGACGGTCCGTGACGGGGTCGGCCGCTCGGGCCCGCTGGCGGGTCTCGCGGCCGCCGCCGAGGCGGTCGACGCCCCCTGGCTGTTCGTCTGCGCCTGCGACATGCCGCTGGTCACGCCCGAGAGCGTCGACGCGCTGTGCGCACGTGCGGCCGCTGTCGACGGGGACTGCGAACTCGACGCCGTCGTGCCTGTCGTCGACGGCTACGATCAGCCGCTCCACGCGCTCTACCGGCGCTCGGCGTTCGGTCCGGCGCTCGATTCGCTCTCGGAGGACGGCGCGATGATGGCGCTGCTCGACCGACTGACCGTCGAGCGATTCGCGGCCGCGGAGACCGACGCGCCGCTGGGAGCGGCGACGACGAACGTGAACACGCGGGCCGACCTCGCGGCGCTCCGCGACGACTGACGGCTCGCGGGGACCGACCACTGCGCCGGCGATTGCCGCCCTCAGGCTTCGTGTGCAGGCCCCCGCCCTTTCCGTGGTGCGTCCCTATTTCCGCCCGACATGGTCGACGTGATGGGACACCTTGCGATGGGACTGCTCTGGGCGCTCCCGGCGTGGTGGCTCCTCTGGGACGAACACGCGAGCGCGCTCTTCGTCGTGTTCGCCGTCCTGATGGCGCCGTTTCCGGACGTAGACACGTTCCTCTCGACGGCGTTTCCCAACGCGGTCCATCACCACGGGGTCACCCACACCATCGTGTTCGTCGTGACGATAAGCGTCGTCGCCGGCGCGATAGTGGCCGCGACGCTCACCGATCGCATCGACGACTGGACGGCCCAGCGCTTCGAGACGGGCCGGACGTTCGTGTTCGCGACGGTCGCGTTCGCCGTCGGCGGGCTGAGCCACGTCTTCGCCGACATGCTGTCGGCGCCGGACATCTCGACGCCGATCGAGCCGCTGTGGCCGTTCTTCGAGGGATCTCTGGGGATCGACGTGCTCTACTACAACAACCCCTGGTGGAACGTCGGCTTCCTCTCGCTGATGATCGTCGTCCACCTCGTGGTCGCCTACAGCGCGTTCGACAGGCGAGGAGCGTCGCGAACGGGGGGCGCCTGACGTCCGGCCTCGACGACCGATCAGTCCGTCTCGCGACTGTACGGTTCCAGTAGCGCGCTCGGCGCACCCAGCCGCGAGTCGTCGAAGCGGACGACCGTCACGACGAGGACGAGGATGGTCGCGAGGTACGGGTACGTCGCCATGATCGTCGGGTGCATCAGTAGCTCCAGCAGCGGGTTGACCACGCCGGCGAGCGGCGCGCCGGCGTCGAGCGCGAGGTCGATCCCCTGCGAGCGCAACTGGAGCGCGTCGAGCAGCCCGAACAGGTACGCGCCGAGGAGCGCCCGCTCGGGACGCCACTGGGCGAAGATGACCAGTGCGACGGCGATCCACCCGCGCCCGGCGGTCATGCCCGTCGCCCACAGCTGCGAGAACGCGAGCGAGAGGTGCGCGCCCGCCGCCCCAGCGAAGGCGCCGCCGAGCAAGACGCAGAGATACCGCATCTTGAACACGTCGACGCCCATGGTGTCGGCCGTCTCGGGGTCCTCGCCGACGGCGATTACCTCGAGGCCGAGGTTCGTCCGGAAGAGGAACCACCAGACGGTCGGCACCAGTGCGAGCGCGATGAAATCGGGCGCGGTGCTCCGGAACAACGCCTCGCCGATCACGGGGATCTCGACGAGGTACTGTCCGACGAGGGGGAGCGTCATCTGGGGGAACCCGTCGATCGACCGGTCGACCCAGTTGGCGCCGAAGAAGGTCGTGAGGCCGGTCCCCAGCAGCGTCAGCATGATGCCGCTTATCACCTGACTCGATTTCAGCGTGATACAGAGGAACGCGTGGACGAGCGCGAGCAGCGTGCCGAGGGCCATCCCGGCGAGGAAGCCCAGCCAGTAGCTGCCCGTGACGACCGTCGTCGCGAACCCGCCGAGCGCGCCGACGAGCATCATCCCCTCGACGCCGAGGTTGAGGACGCCGCCCCGCTCGCTGATGATCTCCCCGAGCGCGGCGAAGATGAACACGGTCGACGCGCGCACCGCCGCGTCGAGCAGTCCGGCGGCGAACCCGGACATCAGGCCTCACCCGCCCCGCCGGCCGGTGCCGGCTCCCGTTCTATCTCCACGTCGACGCTGTAGCGCTTGACGAACTCCGCGGTGATGAGAAAGAGGATCACGAGCGCCTGGATCACGTCCACGAGCGCCGCGGGGACGCCGTAGGACACCTCCAGTTTCGACCCGCCGACGAACAGCAGCGCGAAGAAGGCCGCCGCCAGCAGCACGCGGGCGGCACCGTTGCGCCCGAGGAGCGCGATGGGGATCGCGGTGAAGCCGTACCCGGCCGAGAACTCCGGCATGAGCCGCTCCTGGACGCCCGATATCTCGCTGAAGCCGGCGAGGCCGGCGAACGCGCCGCCGACGAGGAACACGAACAGGTACACCCGGAACGTACTCATCCCGGCCTGGGCGGCCGCGAGCGGGTTCGAGCCGACGAACGTGATGTCGAATCCCACGCGCGTCCGGCCGACGACGATCGCCGTCACCGCGACGGCGAGCAGACCGACGAGAAAGCCCGCGTGGACGTCGAGGACCGGGATCGCCGGGAACTGCGCGGCGTCGGGCAACAGCGCGCTCCCGGGGAAGTTCCCGCTGCCGCCCTGCATCGGGCCGCGGACGAGGTAGCTGGCGAACTGCGTCGCGACGAACGTCAGCAACAGCGTCGTGATGATCTCGTTGACGTCCCACTTCGCCCTGAGGTAGCCCGGGATGCCCGCCCAGAGCCCCCCGGCGACGCCGGCGCCCAGCAGCGCGAGCGGGATCAGCGCGACCTGCGGCAGGGAGACGTTCAGCGCGAGCCACGTCCCGACGACGGCGCCGGCGTACAGCTGCCCCTCGGCGCCGACGTTCCACAGACCCGCGCGCAGGGGGAGGTACACAGCGAGCCCGGTCAGGACGAGCGGCACCGTCCGCGTCGCGGTCTGGCGGAGCCCGAACGGGTCGGTCAGCGTCTCGACGAACATCGTGTTGTACGCGGCCACCGGGTCGACCGACAGCGCAACGAGCGCGACGGCGCTCAGCGCGAGCGCGCCGACCACCGTGAAGACCGGCGTCCCGTACGCCAGCCAGGTCGGCACCTCGTCGCGCGCCGAGAGTTCGACCGAGAGGTTCACCGGGAATCACCCCCGCGGCCGCCGGAACTGCCACCGCCCGCATCGCCGCCGTCCGTCATCGCTCGGCCGGTCGTGCTCGCGTCGTCGCCCGATTCGCCGGCTCCTCCGGTGGCGTCGTCGGGGTCGACCGCGCCGCCGGTCATCCGCATCCCGACGCGCTCGCGGTCGGCCTCCTCCGGCGTCGTCTCGTGGACGAACTCGCCCTCGTACAGGACGAGCAGCCGGTCGCTCAGGTCGAACAGTTCGTCCAGGTCCTCGGAGATGAGGACGGTGCCCGTGCCCTCGGCGCGCTGGTCGAGCAGGGCGTCGCGGAGGAACTCGATGGCGCCCACGTCGACCCCGCGGGTCGGCTGGTGGGCGACGAGCAGGTCCGGGTCGCGGGCGAGTTCCCGCCCGAGGATGAGCTTCTGGAGGTTCCCGCCGGAGAGGTCGCCGGCGGCGACTTCCTCCACGTCGTGGACGCCGCGGACGTCGAACTCGTCGACGACCTCTCGGGCGTAGCTGCGCAGTTCGTCGTAGTCGAGGAAGGGTCCGTCGTCGAATCGCTCGCCGCGGAACTCCTTCAGCGCGGCGTTGTGCATCACCGACAGATCCGGGGCGCAGCCGTACTCGTGGCGGTCCTCGGGGACGTAGGAGACGCCGTTGTCGACGAACGTCCGCGTCGACGCGCCGGTGAGATCCGTCCCGTCGACGGCCAGGGCGCCGGCCGTCGGCGACCGGACGCCGGCGAGCGTCTCCGCGAGTTCGCGCTGCCCGTTGCCGCTCACGCCGGCGATGCCGACGATCTCGCCCTCGCGGACCGACAGGTCGATGCCCGAGAGGGCTTCGATCCCCCTGTCGTCGTCGGCGCGCAGGCCGCTCGCGTCGAGGACCGGTTCGCCGGTGTCGACCTGCTCGCGGTCCAGCGAGAACAGGACCTCGCGGCCGACCATCATCCGCGCGAGGTCCGACTGGTCGACGTCGCTCGTCTCGACGGTCCCGACGTTTTTCCCCTCTCGCAGGACCGTCACGCGGTCGGTGATCGCCGTCGCTTCCGAGAGTTTGTGCGTGATGAAGATGATGCTGATGCCCTCGGCGGCGAGCGCGCGGAGCGTCTCGAACAGGCGCTCGGCCTCCGTCGGCGTGAGGACGGCGGTCGGTTCGTCGAGGACGAGGAGATCCACGTCCCGGTAGAGGGCCTTCAGGATCTCGACGCGCTGGCGCTCGCCCACGTCGAGTTCGTGGACGGGCGCCCGCACGTCGACGTCGAAGCCGTACTCGTCGGCGAGAGCGTCGATCTCATCGGCGGACGCGTCCAGCCCGATCGAGAAGCGTTCGGCGAGGGCGCGAGCGAACCGATTGCGGCGGACCGAATCAGGCAGCCAGCTGTCGTCTGCGCCGTCTGCGTCAGTCTCGCCTCCGCCGCCGCGGTCGCGGAACGGGCCGGCGGGCTCGCGTTCGCCGAGGACGACGTTCTCGGCGACGGTGAGCCGCGGGATGAGCTTGAAGTGCTGGTGAACCATCCCGATACCGCGGTCGATGGCGTCCTGTGGCGAATCGAGATCGAGCCGGCGGCCGCCGAGGTGGACCGTCCCACCGTCGGCGTCGTAGAGCCCGTAGAGGATCTTCATCAGGGTGCTCTTGCCGGCGCCGTTCTCGCCGAGGAGCCCGTGTATCTCGCCGCGGCGGACTGAGAAGTCGATATCGTCGTTGGCGACGACCCCCGGGAACTCCTTGCGGACGTCCGACATCCGGAGGAACGCGTCCTCGGCCATTACGATCCGGCAGGGCTTCGAGCGTCCTTGAAGATACCGTTTGGTCCCCGCCCCGGTTCGCGCTCACACGGCGCGCAGACCGCCGCTGGCGCCCGGTCATAGCGGGTCTCTGTAGTCCTAATACCGCTACCCAGCCCGCTATAGGCAACCTTATCAATTGCCGCATATCCGTACCAGACGAGGAGCGATCGACCGGGGGAGAGCCCCGGGTCACAGCCACGGACACAACAATGTCGACAGACATCACACGACGACGGGCGATCAAGGCACTGGGACTCGCGGGCGCGGCCGGCCTGGCCGGCTGTACGAGCACGGGCGACGCCGGAACGGATACGAGCGGCGACGGCGGATCGGGCGGGAAGGACACCGTCAAAGCCGCGTTCGTCTACAACTCGGCGGTCGGCGACCAGGGCTGGTCGTGGGCCCACGAGCAGGGCCGCAAGGCCGTCGCCGAGGAGTACGACTGGCTGGAGTCCGACTACTCCGAGGACGTCGATCCGGCCAACGCTAAATCCGTCTTCCAGCAGTACGTCCAGAACGACTACGACGTCGTCTTCGGCAACACCTTCGGCTACATGGACACGATGGTCTCCGTCGCCGAGGACAACCCCGACACCCTCTTCGAGCACTGCTCGGGCTACCAGACGCGGGAGAACATGGGCCGGTACTTCGGGCGGATGTACCAGGCGCGCTACATGGCGGGCGTCGCCGCCGGCATGCTGACCGAGGCGAACACGCTCGGGTACGTCGCGGCGCTGCCCATCGCGGAGGTCGTCCGCGGCATCAACGCGTTCACCCTCGGCGCGCGCTCTGTTAACTCAGACGTGACGACGAAGGTCCGCTGGACGAACACGTGGTACGACCCGCCCAAGGAGAAGGAAGCGGCCAACGCGCTCATCGACCAGGGCGTCGACGTGATGGCCCAGCACCAGGACTCCGCGGCGGCCGTCCAGGCCGCGGCCGCGGCCGACATCTGGGCCACTGGCTACGACGCTCCGATGTCCGAGCAGGGCGGCGACAACTACGTCACCTCCCCAATCTGGCACTGGGAGAAGTTCTACGGCCCCACGCTCGAAGCCGTCCACGACGGCTCCTGGGAACCGGACTTCTACTGGGAAGGCCTCGGCGACGGCATCGTCGGCCTCTCCGACTGGGGGCCGGAGGTGCCCGACGACGTGAAGACGACCGTCGAGGACACCCGCTCGGCCATCGAGAGCGGCGACACCGACGTGTGGGCCGACAGCAAGTTCGCCGACGCCGACGACGCGACGCTGTTCCAGGACATGGGCAGCTACGTCGAGGGCGTCGAGGGCACGGTCCCCGAGTAAGCGCCCGCGGCCGCTGGGACCTCGCCGAGTGGGGCGGCGCCCGCGACCGGCAAACAGGAGTTTTTTTGCGACCCTCGGCAACCGGACGGCATGGAACGGCTCCGCGCGTCCCTGCACGAGGCGCCTATCATCGACAAGGACGGCTACGAGTACCTCGTCCACCCGATCAGCAACGGCGTGCCGATGCTGGACCCCGCGCTCCTGCGCGAGGTCGTCGTCGGCATCGTCCGCAACGCCGACCTCGACGTCGACAAGATCGTCGCGCCCGAGGCCATGGGCATCCACGTCGCCACCGCGCTCTCCCTGCAGACCGACATCCCGCTCGTCGTCATCCGGAAACGCGAGTACGGCCTGCCCGACGAGGTCGCCCTGCAGAAGTCGACCGGCTACTCCTCCTCGGAGATGTACATCAACGACATCGAGGAGGGCGACCGCGTCCTCATCGTCGACGACCTGCTGTCGACCGGCGGGACGCTCGCCGCGATCACGCAGGCGCTCGACGACATCGGCGCCGAGGTCGCCGACATCGTCGTCGTCCTCCGCAAGGTCGGCGAGAGCGCGCTCGACGAGACCGACTACGAGGCGACGAGCCTGCTGGACATCACCGTCGAGGACGGCGAAGTCACCGTCCACTGACGGCCCGACAGAAGGCTGGTTCCGCTACAACCGGTGACCGCAGGCGCAGTTGCCGATGCAGTACGTCGTGTCGGCCTCGCCGACGTCCAGCCCGACGGCCGCCATCGCGGCGAGCAGACTCGCCGACTCGTCCGTCTCCGGCCGGACGCGGGCGGCTGTCGCCCCGTAGGGCGCCGAACCGACCGGAATCCGCGCGACGATCTCGCGCGATTCGTGGTCGAGCACCGCCACCTCGTCGTTCGTCTGGACGGGAACGTAGAGCTTCTCGTGGCCCGGTCCCCAGGTGCCGACGAACGCCGCGCCGCCGAGGTCGATGCGGTCGGCGACCTCCCGGTGCTCGATATCGACGACCGACACGTCGTTCGTCCCGGGCGTGAAGACGTACCCGACCCGCGAGTCCGGACCGATCTCGCTGGTGAGCGCGCCCTCGCCGAGGCCGTCGTCGGGCGTCAGCTGTGCGAGTAGGTCAGGATTCGCGGGGTCGCTCGTGTCCCAGACGCTCTCGGTCCCGGTCTGGTGTTCGACCAGCAGTCGGTCGCCGCTGGGTGCGACGGTCCCCATCCACGGCTTCGAGGGGCCCCCCGCGTCTTCCGTGCCGTCCGCGTCCGCTCCATCGGCGGCCGGCACGTCGGTCTGCGTCGCGATCTCGAAGTTCTCGACGTCGAGGACGGTCAGCGTGTCCCCGAAGAGGTCGGGCACGAACGCGAACTCGCCGTCGGGGTGGATCGTCACGTCGCAGGGCCCCGGCCCGTTCTCGTCGCCGCGACCGCCCTCGTCGGTCCGGTCGATCTCGCCGGTGATCTCGCCGAACGTCTCCGAGTCGCGGTCGGCGTCGATGCGGTAGTTGGCGTGGGCTGGCTCCCGTGCGCTGACGACGACAGATGTTCCGTCCGGCGCCAGCTCCTGCCAGTTCGACCCCGAACCGGTGTCGACGTGCGCGACCTCCGAGAGCGGCCCGGCCGCGAGCGCGCGGACGCCCCGATTCACGTTCAGCCAGAGGGGGTCCGCGGCGGTGGTGGTCAGTTCGGGGGCATACTGGTTCGACGGGAACGACGCCGAGAGCCCGAGGTGCTGGGTATCGACGACCTCGTCGCGCCCCGGATCGACGATGCTCACCGTCGCGTCGTCGGTGTTGAACACGAAGATCGTCTCTTCGCCGCCGCTGTCGCTCTCGGTGGCGTCGCCCGCCGCCGCTTCCGGTCCGCCTGCGCCGTCGGTCGACCCGTTCGAACACCCCGCCGCGAGCGCCGCACCGGCCGTCGCCGACCCCGCGAGCAGCCCGCGGCGAGAGACGCCCGCCCGGTCGCCCGCCGCCTCGCCGGCGCTGTCAGCGGGTCCGCCGCGGTTCGGATAGAGGCGGTCCGCGTCGCCGTCGGTCATACGAGTGCCACGGCCCGTCGGCGAAAATACCTGCTGGTGGCGTGCGTCGGGACCGCAGAACCGGGTCGGACTGGGCGTTCTCGTCGCCCCCGGCGAAGCCCCGTCAGTCGCCCGATTCGGGACTGACGACCTGGTTCTCCAGGTCGTCGTACCGACCGGTCTCGTCGATGCGTTCGAGGTTCGATTCGAGGATGTCGGCGAGCCGCGTCCAGTATTCCGGGGTCGCGCCGGAGTTGTGCGGCGTGATCCGGACGTTGTCGAACTCCCAGAGCGGGTGGTCGGCCGGCAGCGGCTCGGGGTCAGTCACGTCGAGGCCGGCGCCGGCGAGCTTGTTGCCCCTGATCGCCGAGACCAGCGCGTCGGTGTCGACGATCGGCCCGCGACCCACGTTGATCAGGACCGCGTCGGTCGGCATCGCCGCTATCTCGCTGCTCCCGACGAGCCCCCGCGTCTCGTCGGTCAGCGGTGCCGCGACGACGACGTAGTCCGACCGCGTGAGCGCGCCCTGGAACGCTTCCTCGTCGGTGAACCCGACGACGTCGTCGGTCGGTCCGCCCTTCTCGGGCGAGTAGCGGGCGCCGACCGTCTCCACGCCGAAGCCCTCCAGTCGCTCGACGACGGCCTGCCCGATCGCGCCCATCCCGACGACGGTCACGGTCGATCCCTGCAACTCGCCGCCCTGGAAGTGCTGCCAGAGGCTCTCCTGCTCGCGGCGCCACCCCTCGTCGAGCCGACGGGCGAACGCGAGCAGCCACCCGATCACGTGTTCGGCGATGTTCGGGCCGTGGACGCCGGAGGCGTTCGTGACCGCGACGCCGCGCTCGCGGAAGGCGTCGAGCGGCAAGTGACCCACGCCGGCCGATCCGCAGGCGAACAGGCGCAGTTCGTCGGCCCGCGCCAGCAGCTCCTCGTCCATGTGGAGCCCCGTGACGATCCGCGCCTGCCCGACCGTCGTGCGGGCTTCCCCCTCGGTCCGCGGGAGTTTCACGTGGTAGTCCGGCAGGCGCCTGCGGAGTTCGGCCGCGTACTCGCTCGCCGGGATTCCGTGCGCGGACTGATTCAACACGACGATCCGCTCTTGTCCGGCCATATCCCCTGGTCGAGCGTGACGGAAATAAACGTTCTCGCCGGGGAAGACGGCTCCCTACTCGTCCGAACGCTCGGGTTCGCTTCCACCACGTGAACCGAGCGCTCCGACCGCCGCCGCACCGAGCGCCGCGACGCCGCCGAGGACCGACATCCCGTCACCCGTTCCCGACGAGGTCGCCGTCTCCGCCGGTGTCGCCGTCTGGGTCTCCGAGGTGGGCGCGCCCGCGGTCGAGGCGGCGGTCGCGGTGCCCGCCGAGACGCTGCTCTCGAACGCGTCGCTCTCGCAGTCGAACTCGCCGCTCCCGGGCATCGGGCTCTTCGCGCTCGGGTGACCGTTGCAGGCCACCACCGGCCAGTCGTCTTCGTCCCACTGGATCCGGTCGACCATCATCGTCCGCACCTCCCGCTCGGCGGTCGCCTCGACGTGGTAGAGCATCCACCAGTCGCCGTTCTCGTCCTGGTAGGCGGTGTTGTGACCCGGACCGGTGAACCGATCCGTCCCCGAGAGGACGGCGACGCCGTTACGGTGTTCGTTCAGGTCGCGGAGGTCTGTCCCGTTCTGGTTGTAGTAGGGGCCGGTGAACGACTCCGCGCGGCCGACCTCGACTTCGTAGGTGCTGTCGTACCCGTCACAGCAGTGGCCGGTCGAGTAAAAGAGGTAGTAGTAACCGTTCTCCTCGACGATCATCCCGCCCTCGCGCTTGTCGCCGGCGAGGTGGAACGTCGTCCCGGGGACGTAGTCGTCGGCGCTGTCGGTGAGTTCGACGCCGTGAATGCCGTACCAGCTGCCCCAGATCATGTAGGGCGTGCCGTCGACGACCCGGAACTCCCCGTCGATGCAGTTGGTCATCCCCAGGTCCTCGTTCCGGAACACCGGCCCTTGGTCCTCGAACGGGCCGTCCGGGCTGTCCGCGGTCGCCAGGCCGATGCCGGGATTGTCCTGGCTGCCCCACGTCGAGTAGGAGTAGTAGAGGTGGTACTGGCCGTCGTAGTAGTTGATGTCCGGCGCCCACACCCCGGCGTCCTCCTCGTCGCGCCAGTCGGGGGACGACTCCAGCGCCGGCGCGATGTACTCCCAGTTCGCCAGGTCGTCCGATTTGGCGATCGGCACGATGTCCTGCGGCGTTTCGGTCCCGTAGGCGTAGTACGCGTCGCTGTCCTCACGCTGGTCCCGGATGACCGTCACGTCGCCGAACCCGATCGGCCCGACCGGGTTGTGGTAGTGCTCGTCGCTCTCGTCGGCCGCCGCCGTGCCGCTGGTCGCGACGGACCCCGTCGCGGCCACCGCTCCCGCGCCGATCGTTTTCAGCACGCTACGCCGGTTCACGCCACCGCTATCGCGTCCCACCACGTTGAGCCTCCCTTTCGAACTGTAATGCAAAACTGTTGTTATCTGAGACGGGCGAGCGGCGGACGGACGAGACGCCGATCGAGCGCACCGACACGACCTTCGCGGACAGGCTCGGCGTCGAGTGGCAGTTCCGGCGCTACCCCGATCGAGAGCGCTACGAGACCGGACCCGATGGGCTCGGCCTCCGCGGCGGCCCGGAGACCCTCGACGAACCCGGTGTCACCTTCGTCGGCCGTCGACAGACCGGCTTCGACTGCCGCACCGAGGCGACGCTGATCTTCGACCCCGGCCGCCGCGAGGAGGCCGGCCTCGCGATAGTCGCCGACGACCGCCACCACGACCAGCTGGGCGTGACGCGCCGCGACGGCCGGCGGGAGGCCGTCGCACGCCTCCGCATCGGCGACGCGACGGACGTGATCGGACGTACGCCGGTCGGGACGACGACCGACCTCGCTATCGCGGCCGACGCCGAGGAGTATCGCTTCCTCGCAGACGGCGAGCGTCTGGGAGCGGCGGCGACCCGGTACCTCGCGACTGAGGTGGCGGCCGGGTTCACTGGCGTCGTCGTCGGCCCCTACGCGACCGGCCGTGGGAAGACCTGCACGAGGCCGCGACTGTCGAGCGCTTCGTCTACGAATCCTGAGCAGCCGCCCCGTTCGACTGGTTCGGGGTCGCCAGCGGAATGGGCGCTCGAAAAACGGACGCGGTGCCGTTGGGTAAGCAGCACGACCGTGCCTGTCGAAGGCCGACCGTTCGGAAAACGTGATGGGCGCTGCAGGATTTGAACCCGCGACAGCTTGGTCCGAAGCCAAGCACTCTGTCCAAACTGAGCTAAGCGCCCTACACACAACCCTACACGAGCGTTCGTGTTTAAACGTCCCGATCCGTCGCGGCGCCGTCCCGCGTCATTTATGGGGCCGTCGGCGAACGGGGGAGACATGCAACGGGCCAGGGGGTTCGTCGAACTGACGCGTCCGGGCAACGCCGTGGCCTCCGGCGCGTTGACGGCCATCGGTGCGTTCGTCGCGAGCGCATCGACCGACCAGCTCCCAGTCGTCACCGCCGCCGTCGCCGCGACGGTCTTCGCCGTCGCCGGCGGCAACACGATCAACGACTACTTCGACCGCGACATCGACCGGATCAACGACCCCGATCGACCGATCCCCAGCGGTAGAGTCTCCGCCCGCGGCGCGCTCGCTGGCAGCGTCGTCCTGTTCGCGCTGGCGACCGTCTGCGCGCTCTTCCTGCCGACGCTCGCGCTCGCGATCGCCGCCGTGAATCTGCTCTTGCTGATCGCCTACACGGAGTTCTTCAAGGGGACGCCCGGGGCCGGCAACGCGCTCGTCGCCTATCTCGGTGGCAGCACGTTCCTCTTCGGCGGTGCGACCGTCGAGCACGTCCCGCCGACGGTCGTGCTCGCGCTGCTCGCAGCCGTCTCGACGCTGGCCCGCGAGATCATCAAAGACGTGGAGGACGTGGAGGGAGACCGCGAAGAGGGGCTGCGCACGCTTCCCGTCGTCATCGGCGAGCGGCGGGCACTGCTGGTCGCGCTGGCACTGCTCGTCGTCGCCGCCGTTGCGAGCCCGCTCCCGTATCTGCTCGACATGCTCGGCGTCGCCTACCTCGTCGTGGTCGCACCGGCCGTCGCGCTCATGCTCTACGCCGGGTACGAGGGGTTCGGCGACCCCGCCGTCGCGCAGGGACATCTCAAGTACGGAATGTTTCTGGCGATCCTCTCGTTCGTCGTCGGGCGGGCGACGCTCGTGGTCTCGGTGTAAACGGCCAGTCTTCGGCCGGTGGGATTATAAAAAAGATTTTAACAACTGCCGGAACTAATCGATGTATACTGCGCGAACCCCCGTCGGTTCGTCGTGTAACGGTGGTGACTCTCGAAGGAATGTACGACCTCGGAACAACGTTCGGGAACGCGACGCTGGCGCCCGGTTCGAACCTTCTGGTCTCGGGCCCGCCGCTCTCCGGCAAGCGTCGCATGGCGCTCGAACTCCTCGCTCACGGCTCCGAGCAGGGAGAAGGCGTCATCGTCGTCACCACCCGCGACAGCGCGAGCCGTATCCTTAGCGACTACGAGGCCCTCGTCTCCGACCCCGAGTCCGTCGACGTCGGCATCGTCGACTGCGTCACCAAACACCAGGGCCGAAAGGCGCGCGACACCGACATCGTCAAGTACGCGTCGTCGCCCGAGGACATGACGGGCATCGGGATCAAGTTCTCCGAGTTCGTCGAGGAGTTCCGGACCGAGCGAGGCATCGAGAAGGTCCGCGTGCTGGTCGACTCGCTCTCGACGCTGCTCATGTACTCCGACGTCCAGACGGTGTTCCGGTTCATGCACGTGTTCACCAGCCGCATCGAGAACGCCGGCGCGATGGGGATACACATCATCGAATCGACGGCCCACGACGAGGAGACGCTGAACACCCTCCGGCAGTTGTTCGACCACGCGATCACCGTCGAAGCGGACGGGGCGTTGTCGACGACGATCCCGGACGCCGCTGTCGGCCGGATCGGCGACTGACGCGTCGGCAGCCTTTTGATCGTCTCGGTCCAATCCCCGGCCATGCCAGTCGACTCCGACGACAGACTCCGCGAGATCCTCGACGGCGACACCATCGCCGTCGTCGGCCTGTCGAGCACGCCCGGCAAGGCCGCCCACGACATCCCGGCGTACATGCGCGAGCAGGGCTACGACGTGATCCCGGTCAATCCGTACGCCGACGAGATCTTCGGCCGCGAAGCGTACGACTCGCTGGCGGACGTCGAGGAATCGGTCGACATCGTCGACGTGTTCCGCCCGAGCGACGAAGTACCCGATATCGTCGACGAGGCCCTCGACCGGGAGGACGCGGAGACGGTCTGGCTCCAGCTCGGAATCACGAACGACGAAGCGGGCGAGCGCGTCAAGGACGCCGACAGGAACTTCGTTCAGGACAGGTGTCTCAAGGTCGAACACCAGCGGCTGGTCGATTGAGCCGAAACGCGACCGCGTCTGTCGCGGCCGCCGGGTAGAAACGACACCGCAGGTCCGTTCGCCGCTCGTCGGGCCGTCGCGCGTGCCGCGTCTCAGTTTCCAGTCGCTGACCCGTCGCCGTCTCCGCTACTACCTTCGACGGCCTCCGCCGAGCCGCTCCCGTCACTATCGACGGCGTCGGCACCCTCGCTGGCATCTCCCTCCCCCGCTTCTTCGCCGTCGCCGTCACCCTCACCCTCGTCCGTAGCGTCGGCCTCGGGGTCGGGGAGTTGCTCGTCGATGAGCGAGTCGACGTCGATGTCCTGTTGCTCGGCGAGCGCCTCGACGATGACGCGCTGCTCGGCGAGTTCGCGGTCGATCGATTCGATCTGGTCGCTCGTGCGCTCGACGCGTTCGCGCACCTCCTGGACCTGTTCGATGACCTGGTTCAGTCGCTCGTAGAGCTTCTCCGCGATGTCCGCGACGCGGCTGATCTTCTTGGCGGTGTCGCCGAATGGCATGCACCCGGCTTCGGCGTCCCGCGTTGTCGGCTTTTCGACTCGCCAGTCCCGTCCGGCGATCGGTTCGCCGCCGCCTGTGGGACGGAAACCACCGTCGTTAAAACCGCAGCGTCCGCAGAGGCCGCCATGAAGCAGACGCGGCTCGCACCGCTGGTCGGCGTCGCCGGATGCGTTCTCGTGCTCGTGTCGCTCGCCGTCCCGTACGGGCTGGTGCGGACCGGGCCCGCGACGGCCATCGGGACCTACTACGGCGAGGGTGCGCTGAACCCGCTCGTCGGGGGGATATTCGCGCTCGTGACGGCCATCGTGCTGGCCGCGGGCCGCGACGAGCGGACCGACCCGCCGCTGGCCGCCGGCGTCGGCATCGCCCTCGGCGGGTTCACGTTCGCCGTGACGGCGCTGTGGGCCGTGACGGTCCCCCAGCAGGTGGTATTCGACATGGACGCGCCGGCGATCATCACCTACCACCGGTGGGCGAGCGCCGCCGTCGCGCTGGTGATCCCGGTCGCGAGCCTCTGGTGGTCGCGGACGCTCGGCCTGCTCTGACGCCTGCCGGGCTTCGTTCGGCACCGCACGAGCGGCCGACCGCACGACGGCGCCGACCCGAAAGGCCCTTATGGGGGACGGCGGTACCTCTGAGTGGACTAGGCCGGGCAGCTAGGCCCTGCTCGTCACCCGCGGTATGGCCTTCAGCGGGGGCCGAACCCCGGGTGCGTCCGGTCCGCCGGGCGTGGGCCCCGTGAGCCAACATGGAAGCCTCGTCCTGCGGGGACGGCGGTCCGCGGCGTCGCGTCTGCAGGGACGCGCGGCCGCGGTTGATCGAGGGCACTCCGTCAGGCGCGGAAGCGAGCAGCGGACCCTCGGACACCCGTCGCTCGCAGGGTCGCGGGGTGGAGGAGGCAAACGGGATTCCCCGCGTCCGAACGACCGGGCAATCCCGGACGTCCGTCTACTCATCTGTTATCGAACGCCGAGCGCTGGCTCTCTGGTTCGGCCCACTGACGACGTTATCCCCGCCGAGCTCGTAGTTCATCGTATGCCCACCGTCCGGACCGACGACGTCGAGACGTACTACGAGCGACGTGGTGATGGTCCACCGGTAGTCTTCGCCCACGGCGCCATCGTCGACCACTCCCAGTGGGACCCGCAACTCGACGCGCTCAGCGATGACTACGAAACCATCGCCTACGACGTGCGCGGACACGGCCGAACTGGTGGTTCGCCCCGCGGTCGCTACTCCGTCGACCTGTTCGCCGACGACCTCGGCGCGCTGCTCGACGCGCTCGACGTCGAGAGAGCGGTCATCTGCGGGCTCTCGACCGGCGGCTGTATCGCGCAGGTGTTCGCCGCGCGCCACCCCGACCGGGTGGCCGGGCTCGTCCTGGCCGACACCTTCGCGCCGGAACTCCTCTCCCGCAGCGAGTGGCTCCAGCGTTCAGTGATGCTCAGGGCGACTGTCCCATTTGTCCGACTCGTCGGCTACGAGCGCGTCGAACGGGCGATGGTCTGGCTGCAAGAGCGTTTCTCCGGCGAGGGCGTCAGCGGCGACTACGAACAGATCGAGCGCATCCGCGAGACGGGACCGAAGATGGAGACCGACGAGTTCGCGAAGGTGATCCGCGCCGTCGCGGCGTTTCACCGCACCGAGATCGACTTCTCGGCCATCACCGCGCCGACGCTCGTTCTCTACGGCGAGCACGAGGCGCCGTTCATGCGCCGGCAGGCGCTGAAACTCGCCGCCGAAATCGATGGATCGAAGATCGAAGCGGTTCCCGGCGGCGGACACGCCTCGAACCTCGACAACCCCGACTTTTTCACGGGTGCGGTTCGCGAGCTATTGGCTGAAGCGTATCCGTCGGACGCGACTGAACTGGCGGGCGAGAGCGGAGAATAGAGCGGTCCGCGGTACGGTAGCGGTGACGGTGCTGTGGCGGTAGCGGTGCTGTGGCGGTAGCGGTGTCGTGGCCGAGAGGCCGTTTCATCGGCCGACCCGGGGAACGGCTGGTTCGCCGCCAGCATCCGGCGCGTAGCGCCGGTTCACCGGACGCGAGGAAGCGAAGCGACCGAGTCGTCCGGCCTTTTTCCCCAAGTTTTTGCGGCGGAGGATTCCCGCAGCGGCGCGAAGCGCCGCGAGGAACTCTCCGCCGCAAAAAGTGGGTTCTAGTCGTCCCCGGCCGCAGGTTCGGCGACACCCTCGACGTTGTCGAGGTCGATGCCGCCGGAGATGTCCCGCTGGGGGTAGGGGATGTTGATGCCGGCCTCGTCGAAGCGGTTCTTGACGGCGGTGACGTACTCGCCCTGGATGCGGACGAAGTCCGACCGGCTGGGGTTGGCGATCCAGAAGCGCGACTGGAGGCCGACGTAGGAGTCGGCGAGTTCGGTGAGTCGCACCGAGGGCTCGGGGTCGGCGAGGATGCCCTTGTGGTTGTCGGCCTCGTCGAGGATGATCTCGGTGGCCTCGTCGATGTCGTCCTCGTAGCCGATGCCGAAGACGAACTTCATCCGGAGCTGTTCGTTGGCGACGGGGTTCTTGATGACGTCGTCGGTGAGATTGGAATTGGGGACGGTCAGCAGTTCGTTGTCGAAGGTGCGGACGCGGGTGACGCGGAGGCTGATGTCCTCGACGACGCCGGCGTAGTCGTCCCACTCGATCCAGTCGCCGATGCGGAACGGCTTGTCGGTGAAGATGAACACGCCCGCGACGAAGTTCTTCAGCACGTCCTGCATGGCGAACCCGATGGCGAGCGTGGCGGCGGCGCCGATGGTCGCAAGCGCGGTGAGGATGTTGCCGTAGCCGGCGAACGCGAAGGCCGCGCCGACGGCGACGAAGACGATGAGGATACCGGTGAGTTTCTTCAGCGGCCTGCGGGCGTGAGTGTCGAGGTCGCGGGCGCTCAGCACGCGGTTGACCAGCGGCATCACGAAGATCCGACCGAGCAGGTAGATGGCGACGAACGCGACGACGAACGTTATCGCGGAACCGACGGCGCCGGCCAGCGGAGCGTCGAGGCCGAAGACCTCGATCAGGAAGTCCGCGACGGGGCCCGGCTCTTGCTGGAGCGGGGCTGCCGGCGCGACGCCCGGTGCGCCCCTGGTCATCGCTCGAAGACCGCGGTGTGGCCGCGGGTTCGCACCACCTCGGCGTTGACCCTGTCGGCCAACTCCTCCGCGAGTTCCTCCGTGGTAGTTCCGCCCCGGGCCGCCCGGTGGAACTTCACTTTCACGAAATCGCGGTCCTGCAACTGGTCGTTGAGTTCGTCCTCGACCGGGTCGAGGCCGTTCTTGCCGACCCAGACCGTCACGTCGAGTTCGTGGATCCGCTGTGCGCGCGTCGAGTCACTCATGTCTCTACTACTTGGAGTGAAGCCGCTCAAAGGTTACGGCTGTCGAATCCGGAATTTTGACCGGCGTCTCGGCTTCCAGCGGCTCTCAGTCGTACGGATACCGGGCCTGGGCGCCGCAGTCGCAGGTGACGACGACGTGGCCGTCCTGTAGGCGGACGCGGGCGTTTCGACCGGGGCGGAGGTACGCGTCGCAGCTGTCGCAGGTGAAGCGGGTGAACTCGCGGGGGAGGCCGAGGCGGTTGCGCTCGGCGATGCGGCGCGCGCGCCGGACGTAGCGGCGGGCGCGGTCGTCTCTGTCCGCGAGCGTGGCCTCCTCGGCGAGTTCGCGCAGGCGTTCGATGCGCTCGCGGGCGACGGTCTCGGTGTCCATCCGAACGTGGATACGTCCCGCCGAGCGGCAGGTATACTTTGCGTTCGTGCGCCGCTGTCGGGAGGGGACGGCGCCTCGGCGGTCTGCGGCCGAGATGGCAACGCATTAAGGCCCGGTTAGCATACGATGGCTCCATGGAGCTGCCGACGGTGGCTGCGTTCACGGACACCTACCTGCCGACGCACAACGGCGTCACCTACACCGTCCAGACGTGGCGGGACCGCTGGCACCGTCGCGGCGGCCGCATGGACGTCGTCTACCCCGACGGCGACCACGAGGCCGGCGAGGGGGAGTATCCCGTCAGCAGCCTCCCCTTCCCGTTCTACGAGGGCTTCCGAGTCGGCGTCCCGGGCGTTCCGGAGGCGGTCGACAACGCGGAAGTCGTCCACGCCCACTCGCCGTTCAGCCTCGGCCTCGCGGGGATGCGACTCGCCCGGAAGCACGACCTGCCGATGGTCGCCTCCTACCACACGCCCACGAGCGAGTACGCCGAGTACCTCGCCTTTACCCGGCCGATCGAGCGGGCGGTCGAACGCAGCGCCGAGGAGTACGAGCGCCGCTTCCTCGACCGGACCGACGTGGTCGTCGCGCCGAGCGAGCGCACCGCCGAGCACGTCCGCGATACCGTCGGCACCGCGACGAGCGTCGAAGTCGTCTCGAACGGCGTCGACATCGACTTCTTCCGCCCTGTCGAGACCGAGCGCTTCCGCCGCCGGCACGACATTCCGGAGGGGACCCTCGTCGGGTACACCGGTCGACACGGCTACGAGAAGAACCTCGAAGCCATCGTCGAGGCGACGGAGGGACTGGACGTGACGCTCGTGTTCAGCGGCGACGGCCCCGCCCGCGGCGACCTGGAACGCGCGGCCGACGAGGCGGACGTGGACGCCCACTTCCTGGGCTGGGTCGACCGCGAGGAACTCCCCTCGTTTTACTCGGCGCTCGACGTGTTCGCGTTCCCGAGCCCGGTCGAGACCCAGGGGATCGCCGCGCTGGAGGCCAACGCCTGCGGGACGCCGGTGGCGGGCGTCGCCAGCGCGGCCCTCGCGGACACGATAGACCAGGGCGAAACCGGATACAAGGCGCCGCCGAACGACGTGAGCGCGTTCCGGGACGTCATCGAGCGGACGCTCGCCGAGCGCGACCGCCTCGGCGAGGAGTGCCTCGCTCGCCGCGAGTCGATCAGCGTCGAGCGCTCGGTCGATCGGCTTTCCGGCGTCTACGACCAACTGCTGTGACCGTCAGTCCTCGCTGTAGTCCGTCTGGCTCATCCCCGCACCGAGAGCGACGCCGATCGCGACCCCCATTCCGATCCCGAGTGCCAGGTTGTCGAGGGCCGTACCAAGTGCGACGCCGATCGCGATCCCGATGGCGATCCCTACGCCCATGTTCTCCGCGTCGACGTCGGCGCCGTCAGTGTCGATATCGCCGTCGTCGCCCCCCTCGGTCCCGGTGTCGTCCGCTTGTCCGCCACTCATGGGTGGACTGACGGCTGCCTGTGGGATAACTGTCGCTGCTCGTCGCTATCGGTCGAGACGAAAACCGTCGCCCGCTCAGGTCGTGTCTGCTTCGGGGTTGTTCTCTCGGCGGTAACTGCCGACCATCTTCCACAGCGTCTTGTCGACGTCGCCGTCCGAACACTCAGTCTCGATCTGTCGGTAGAGCTCTTCCGAGACGGTGATCTCCGGCATCACTCCCACGTTGGGGGCAGATACTGAAAAGCCTCCTGTGAGTCGGGAACGAGTAAATTTTCGATGGATCGGGTCCGTCACTCCTCGGGCCGGGGGAACGCGGTGAACACCTTCGAGACGACGTCGAAGGGGTCGTAGATCGACTGGTGACACTGGCAGTAGACGGCGTTGGCGGCGCCGTCGACCGTCGCGGACTGCTTGAACCCAGAGGGGACACAGCAGAGGTGGGTGCACTTGTTGAGCCACGCGATGAACCCCTTCTCGGTGCTGGCGGCGATCCACTCGTCGTCTTCGGCGAGCCGTTCGATCTCCGGGCTCCGAATGACCTGGACGGGGAGCGACGAATCCGCCTCGACCGACCGCCAGTTGGCCGCGGCGGGCTTGCCCAGCCCGTCGTCACCGACGCCGTTGCCCCACTCCTCGTAGTCGGCGAAGTCGTCGACGGTGAGCTTCGCCCCCGCTTCGAGTTCCGACTGCCAGTCGTACGTGATGCTACCGTCTGACCCGTTGTCGACGCGGAGGAAGTTGTCGGCCTCGCTCTCCGGCGCGATCTTCGGGTGGGTCTGGATGCCGCAGTACTGGAACCACTTGTTCGAGTACTCCACGCCTCCGAGCGTCGCGGTCGCGACACCGTCCTCCACCTCGCCGCCGTCGACGGCGGTGGGCCAGAGGCCCTTGAGGGCGCCGTCCTCGACGGTGATGGGGATCTGCGACATCCCCCGGTTCGCCGGACCGTCCGTGTTCTTGATGACCTTCGCTTTCACGCTCCCGCCACCGACCCCGCTGCGGTTCGTCGGCACGGTCGTCAGGCCCGACCCCGCGACGCCCAGCGACCCCATCGCGGCGCTCCCCACGATACCCTTGACAAACCGGCGACGACTCGACGGCGCGGGATACTTGTCCTCGTCCATACCGTCGGCTGCGCGAGCCAAACGGATAAATTGTAATATATTTTATGTGTAATCGCGGACCGCGACTGCATCGTTCCACGGCGCGTGGATCGGTGTACTGACTGTGAATCGCGGAAATTGGTACCCCCGACGGGAGAGCCAGTCCCCGATGGTGTCACTAGACCGGACTGATTAAGGCCGTCCCCCACGAAGTCGGGGGTTATGAACGGTGATTCCCTGGTCACCTACGTTGCCCGCTCGGAGTTGCGCTCGGCGGTACTGACTGCCGTCGAGCGCGACGCGCGTTCGACCGCAGCCCTCCGCGACGACCTGGACGCGAGTCGGTCGGGCGTCTACAAGACGCTGGACGAACTCGCCGACAGGGGACTCGTCCGCGAGTCCGACGGGTGGGAACTCACGGCCCGCGGGCGACTCGTCGCCGACGAGTTGGCCCGCCAGCGCGCGGTCGAGGACCTCCTCGACGACGAGTTCTGGGAGGCCCACGACGTGTCCGTGCTCCCCCGCCGGTTCAGACAGCGCCTCGCCGCCGCCGGCGAGTGGGACCTCTACCGCAACCCCGCGCGCAACCCCCAGTACCTCGAACGCTGGGCCGTCGAACTGTTCCGCGAGGCGGACTGGCTCCGCGTCGGCGCGCAGGTGTACTACCCCCGCTTCGCGCAGATGGTGGACGAGCTCGCGGACCGGGGCGTCCTCGACGCGCAGGTCATCGTCGACGACCGCCTCGTCGACGAGGCAATCGAGCGCTACGCCGACGGCGACGCGCCCTCCCACGTCGACGAGCGCGTCGCCGACCTCCCCTTCTCCTTCACCGTCACCGCCGACCTCGTCGCGCTCTCGCTCCCGGCCCGCGACGGCGTCTCGGACCTCGACGCCGTCCTCGTCGGCTCGGGCGACGGCGCCGTCGAACTCGGCCGGGACATCCACGACCACTACTGGGACCGGGCGGTCCCCGTCGAGGACTACCTCGCGACGGTCTGAGGGACCGACGGCTACTCGCCGTCTCCGGCCACGGTTCGCCGCTCGTACTCGATCACGTCGAGGTTCTCCCCGAGGAGGAGGTCCAGCGCCTCCCCGCCGACCTCGACGGTCGCCTCGACTCTGAGCGGGTCCTCCCCGACGAGTTCGCCGGGCGTGTCGAACAGCGGGTCCAGTTCCCAGACGGGCGTCTCGCGGACGTCGACGCCGGCGTCGTGGAAGAGCGACACGACGGCCGGGTGGCCCACGACCGCGGCGCCCACCGTGGAGTGGGAGACGGCGCCGCACTCCCTGCACTCGTGGACCACGTCGAGGTACTCCTCGAACCCCTCGAACGCGTCGCCGCCGGGTCGCTCGGCGGCGGTGTCGATGCGCCCGCTGCAGTTCGGGCAGAACCCGCGGTTGATCCGCTCGACCTCGGTGAGGAGGTACCTGCTGTACACCGCCGGCAGCTCCTCGGGGTCGCGATTCGCGGCGAGGATCGGCGGGGCGGCCATGTTCGAGACCATCACCTCGCAGTCGGCGCACTCGATCTGCATCTGCTCGGTCTCGTAGCCCGCTTCGATGGTCCCGCCACAGTTCGGACACGCGCCCACTGGCTGCGACTCGACGGCCGTCTCGTCGTCGGTGTAAACGCCCGATACGACCGCACCGACGAACCGCGACCCCGCGTGAGTGACGGTGTAGCCGTCGTCGCCCTTCTGTACGAACCGCGGGATCAACTCCTGGAGGTGGTAGTTGAACTGTCCGGAATCGCGGACGCCCGCTTCCTCCCGAATCCTCGCGAACGACGCCGACCCACCGCCAGCGGCCGTCGTCAGGTCCCACACCGCCCGGAGGATGTCGAAGCGCGTCTCGTTCGCGACGGCGTCGAACACCTCGCCCGGGTCCGCTCGCCCGTCCGATTCGTCGCTCATGGGATCGGTGTCTGCGACGTGAATCTTGAAGGTAGCGCCCGAGGGAGTCTACGCCAGCGCGCTGCCGGCTCGGATGATCTGGCTTCCATCTTTTTCCGCTCGGGGTCGCTCGCTCGCGACCCACTCGCGCAAAAACATGGGTGAAAAAACGCAGCCTCGCTCCGCTCGGCCGCGAATCTCAGGCCAGCGCGCTGCCGGCCCTGATAATCTCCTTCTCGCCGAACGCCGGGCCGACGAACTGAAGCCCGACGGGGAGTCCATCGTCGGTCTCGCCGGCGGGGACGGAGATCGCCGGGACGTTCGCCAGGTTCGCCGGCGTCGTGTTCGCGTCGGCGAGGTACATCGTCAGCGGGTCCTCCAGGCTCTCGCCCAGCTCCATCGGCGGGACCGGCATCGTCGGCGAGGCGAGCACGTCCGCCTCGTCCAGCGCGTCGTTGATGTCGCGTTTGATCCAGGCGCGAGCGTCCTGCGCCTTCTTGTAGTACTTGTCGTGATACCCCGCCGAGAGGGCGTAGGTGCCGAGGAGGACGCGCGATTTGACCTCCTCGCCGAAGCCTTCCTCCCTGGCGCGGGCGAACGTCTCGTTCCAGTTGCCGTCGTAGCCACCGGACTGGCCGTAGCGGACGCCGTCGAAGCGGGCGAGGTTCGAGGAGGCCTCGCTCATCGCGGTCACGTAGTAGGCCTCGACCGCGTAGCGCAGACACTCCAGATCCACGTCGTGGTAGGTCGCGCCCCGCGATTCGAGGTCGTCGATGGCGTCCCAGAAGACCTCGGTGACCCGCTCGTCCGCGCCGTCGAGCAGTTCCATCGGGATGCCGACGTCCAGTCCGTCGACGTCGCCGTCGGCGGCCGCGGCGTAGTCGTAGGCGCCCTCGCCGCGTTCGTCGGTCGCGTCCCGGACCGTGGCGTCGCTCGGGTCCGGACCGGCGATGACTTCCAGCAGTTGCGCCGCCTCCTCGACGGTGGGCGCGATGGGGCCGACCTGTTCGAGGGAGTTGGCGTAGGCGACGATGCCGTACCGCGAGACCAGGCCGTAGGTGGGCTTGATCCCGACGACGCCGCAGAACGCGGCGGGCGCGCGGACCGAGCCACCGGTGTCGGTGCCGAGCGCCATGTCGGCGTCGCCGGCGGCGACGACCGCGGCCGACCCGCCCGAGGAACCGCCGGGGACGTGCCCCTTGGCGACCGGGTTCTCAGTGGGCCCGAAGGCCGAGGTCTCCGTCGTCGTCCCCATGCCGAACTCGTCCATGTTGGTCTTGCCGGGGATGGTGGCGCCGGCCTCTTTGATCCGCTCGACGACCGTCGCGTCGAACGGCGGGACGTAGTCGTCGAGCATGGCCGACCCGCAGGTCGTGCGGACGCCCTCGGTGGAGATGTTGTCTTTGACCGCGACGGTCGTCCCCGCGAGCGGCCCGTCGTCGGCGCCGTCGATACGCTCCGTCGTGATGTAACCGTTGTAGTCCGTGCTCATGCGTGTGGAACCTCCGTGGTCGCTTCCGGGCGGCCGGTCGCTCGCGCGCCGTCGCCCGCTGCCGTGCGCTCCGCCGTCACGAGACGTTCGGTCCCTTGAAGTAGCCGTCCTCGGATTCCGGCGCGTTCCGCAGCGCCTCCTCCTGGGAGAGGCACTCGCGCGCCTCGTCGGGGCGCATCACGTTCGCGAGCTCCTCCTCCTCGTCGACCTCGGGCACCTCGTCGAGGGTCTCGAAGTACTCGAGGATGTCCGCGAACTTCTCGGTGAACCGGTCGACCTCCTCGTCGTCGAGGTCGATGCGCGCGAGGTCGGCGACGTGGCGCACCTCCTCGGGGTCGACGACGCTCTCCGTGTCGCTCATGGCCGAGGCGAGGCGTGGCCCGGCGGTAAGGGTTTCGATACCCCCTCCGCCGAATCGACGACCGTCGAACCGCTCCGGCGAACTCGACCCCGATCTGTTCCGATCTCGGACAGTCAGATATCCAGACGAAAATGTCGAGGCATGGCGCTCGACGGACGCGAAAACAGCCGTTTCACACCACCGTTTTCGGCGCCGTTGGCTGTATGAAACCGACACATTAACTATGGTCGAGAATAGACGTTCCACGTTAGGCCATTTTTGGAAAAGATTTAAGTCGTTTGGACCGCAACAAATAATCCGGTGAGGCGGTTTTGGCGGGGACACCCCCGCATAGTTTGCAACCAATGACCGACACCTCAATCAGACGATACACGAGCGAGCGCGAAGAGGAACGCGAGCGAGAGGACGACGAGGAGGAGACGCTCGTCTGTCCGGAGTGCGGGGGGAATCTCGCTTCCGACGCGGAGCACGGCGAGACGGTCTGCGAGGACTGCGGCCTCGTTGTCGAGGAAGACGAGATCGACCCCGGTCCGGAGTGGCGCGCCTTCGACGCCGCCGAGAAGGACGAGAAGTCCCGCGTCGGCGCGCCGACGACGAACATGATGCACGACAAGGGCCTCTCGACGAACATCGGCTGGCAGGACAAGGACGCCTACGGCAACTCCCTGTCCTCGCGCCAGCGCGAGAAGATGCAGCGCCTGCGAACCTGGAACGAGCGGTTCCGGACACGCGACTCGAAAGAGCGCAACCTCAAACAAGCGCTCGGCGAGATCGACCGGATGGCCTCGGCGCTCGGCCTGCCCGAGAACGTCCGCGAGACCGCGTCGGTCATCTACCGCCGCGCGCTCGACGAGGACCTGCTGCCCGGCCGCTCCATCGAGGGCGTCGCCACGTCCGCGCTGTACGCCGCGGCCCGACAGGCCGGTACCCCGCGCAGCCTCGACGAGATCGCCGCGGTCTCCCGCGTCGGCAAGGACGAGATCGCCCGCACGTACCGCTACGTCGTCCGCGAGCTCAGCCTGGAGATCCAGCCCGCCGACCCCGAGAGCTACGTTCCCCGGTTCGTCTCGGACCTCGACCTCCCCGAGGAGGTCGAACGCCGCGCCCGACAGCTCCTGAACACGGCCAAAGAGCAGGGCGTCCACTCCGGCAAGTCGCCCGTCGGCCTCGCCGCGGCCGCGGTGTACGCCGCGTCGCTGCTCGCCAACGAGAAGGTCACCCAGAGCGAGGTCAGCGAGGTCGCCAACATCTCCGAGGTCACCATCCGCAACCGCTACCACGAGCTCCTCGAAGCCGAAGAGGAGTTCACGGCCCCCTGACGCAGTTTTCCCGCGAGCCGCTTTCGCAAGTTCGAAGCCGCCGGTGGCCCTCGCGCCCCTATGGAGACGACCCGACACTACACCGCGACGGTCTACGTCGTCAGCGACGGCGCCGTCGCGCTCCACGTCCACGACGGCCTCGACAGGTGGCTCCCGCCCGGCGGCCACGTCGACCGCGACGAACTCCCGCACGAGGCGGGGCTCCGCGAGGTCCGCGAGGAGACCGGACTCGACCCCGAACTAGTCGCCGACGTCGACGATGTCGAGTCGGCGACTATCGACCCGCTTCCCAAGCCCCAGCACTTCCAGCTCGCCGACGTGAACGTCCACGGGGACTTCGTGGGCCACCAGCACGTCGACATGGTCTACTACGCCCGCGCCGACTCCCGCGAGATAGACCCGAGCGACGGCGAGCAGCCCGCCGAGGACTGGCGGTGGTTCACCGCCGCCGACCTCGACGAGTCCGTCGACGGGCTGGACCCGGACGTGGTCGACATCGGCCGGCGCGCCATCGAGACCGTCGGCGAGTGACCGGTCGCGTTCGACGTCGACCTGGCGACAACCCCGAGAACCCCGTCCCCTTCTCTGGCCGCGTCAGTCGGTGACGGTGAGCCGCTCCCGCGAGACGACCGTCTCGGACTCGGTGTGGCGGATCGTCACTTCGACGGTCTGGCCGACCTGCAGGTCGACCCGTCGCTCCTCGATCCGGACGGCGATTTCGCCGCCGGCTTCGAACGTGGCGCCGCTACCGTTGCGGGCGGCGGCGACCCCGTCGATCCCGCCGCGTCCGCGGGTGAAGATGTGGTTGCCGCTGTAGTCGTCCTGCGTGAGTCGCCGCGTGGGGAGCCCGTGCAGTCGGGCGCGCTTGTCGTGGTCCGGCAGTTTCACGACCAGATCCAGATCCGCGACGTCGACCGTGTCGCCGCTCTTATGTCTGATCCGTATCCACTGGGCGTCTCCTCCGTCCGCGCGGATCGGATCGGCGTTCGTCGAGAGGATCGGCCCTCCGTCCGACAGCGAATCGCTCGTCTGCATCAGCAGGCCGCCGGTGACGGCGATCATCAGGACGGTGAGGCCGAACCCGATCGCGGCCATCCCCTCCCTCGAAACGGCGCGGTCGGCGGCGCGGTGCGATAGTCCTCTCATCTACCGAAGTGCACTCTCCCTGCCGGTAACGCGCCGCCCCTCTTAGCTCCTGTTGTGTGCGAGGTTACAGAACCGGAAGATCACGCGAACAGCGAGCTGACTGGCGTCGCCGCACTGCGGCCGCGCGACGGTCAGACCAGCGACTCGACGTACTGGCCGACGTGGTCGTCCATCCGCCGCTTGAATCCCGCCTGCCGGGCGAGACGGTCGATCTCGCGGGACACGAGGCTCCCGTACTGGACCGCTTTCTTCTCCCGGAAGGCGACGGGGTCGGGCACCCACTCGCGGACCGCGAGGCGGAGCGCCCACTTGCGCTCGCCGCGGTCGGTCACGAGCAGCCGGCCCGGCAGGGCGAGCGCCGCCCCGACGACCGCGTCGTCAAGCAGCGGCGCGACCGGCTCGACGCCTGCGCCCCGGAGCGCCAGGACGTCTCGTTCGAGCTGATCGGGCAGGGTCTCGACGACCTCTCGACGGGCGCCCCGGACGGTGTCGGCCGCGACGCGCTCGTCTTCGGGCGCCCGGGCCACCTTCGCGTACCCGCCGAACAGCTCGTCGGCGCCCTGCCCGACCGCCACCCGGTCGAACCCGTCGGCGGCGGCCCGCTCGGCGGCGAGATACAGGGGGAGCGCGATGCTCACGTCCATCGCGTTGGCCCGGCCGGTCGCCGCGACCACGTCGGGGATCGCCCGCTCCACGTCGTCGTGAGCGAGTTCGACCACCCGCAGGTCCCGCCCGAGTTTCGCTGCGGCCGTCCGGGCCGCTTCGACGTCGTGACTCCCGGGGAAGCCCGCGACGTACAGCGGCGCGTCGAGGCGGGCGGCCAGCGCGGCGGAGTCGACGCCGCCGGAAAAGGCGACGGCCAGCCCCGCTGTCGCGGTGTCGTCGACCGCCGACCGGACGGCGTCGCGCACCTCCCGGACGGCCGCGCGGTCGTCGGTTTCCGGGTCCGGATCCGGGAGCGACCAGTGTCGTTCGTCTCCGGCGTTCGAGCGGGCGTGACCGGCGGGGACGGGCTCGGGTTCGGCGAGGTCGCTCGGGTCGAAGCTCCACGCGGTCGGGTCACCGGCCTCGGTGAACACCGGCTGGCGACCGAGCACGTCGCGAACGATCTGCCCGTCGGCTGCGCCCGCGAACCCGCTGGTGCCGGGCAGCGGATCGCCGTCGGCGAGCGCGTCGCGGACGGTTTCGAGCGACGCGCCGCGGACGCGATCGGTCGCCGCGTCGAGGGGTCGGTCGGCGGGCGAGACGGTCGCGTCGGTCATCGGAAGAACCCGTTCAGCGCGAGGCGGACGCGCCGCCGGGTGTTGCCGACGGCCTGTCGGAGGCTCACCAGCCAGGGAGTCCGCCGCGTCTGGAGGGTCGTTCGCCCGTCGGCGATGGCCCGACAGATCGCGTCTGCGGTCCGTTCGTCCGTGTCGACGAGGGTCACCGCCCGGCCGACCATGTCGCTGACGTGGGCGTCGCTGCCGGCGGTGATCGGCATGTCGTAGCGCTCGGCGAACCGGCGGGCCTGGCGGTTGGAGTAGCCGGTCACCAGCCGGGAGTTGTACACCTCGATGGCGTCGGCCTCGCGCAGTTCCGCCTTCGAGATGTTCGCGAGGACGCCGCTGCGCATCTCCTGGAAGGGGTGCGGGACGACGGCGATCCCGCCCTGCTCGCGGATCCGCGATATCGTCTCCGCGAACGACAACCCGGGGTCGACCCCCTCGGTGACGTTCAGGCCGAGGACGTGACCGGCGGCGCTCGATATCTCGATGCCGGGGATGCCCACGAGGCCGTACGCCGGCGCGCGGTCGAGGAGCGTCTCGTTCGCGGACACCTCGTCGTGGTCGGTGACCGCCAGCGCGTCGAGGCCGGCCTCGGCCGCGCGTTCGAGCAGCATATCCACGGAGTCCCGGCCGTCGTAGGAAGCGGCCGAGTGCGCGTGGAGTTCGACCGATAGCACACGCGTGGGTTACACCGGTGTCGGCAAAAGCGCCCCGGTCCGGGCGATATCGGGCCCTCCCGATCCGCCACTCAGTCGTGGAGTTCGGGCCGCCGCGATCCCGGCGACGCCCCGGTTTCGTATCGCGAATAGAGATTTATCGGCCCGGATCGCCGGTCAGTCGGCCGACGTCGGGGAGCGGGCCTCGCGGCCGATACCGCGCTCTTCGGGCGTCAGGTAGCACTGCGGGTCCGGGCCGAACGGGTCGTCGCCGGCGGCGAGCGCCCGCAAGCGAGAGGCGCCGCGGCAGACGTCCTGATACTGGCACTCGGCGCACCTGCCGGTCAGGTGCTGCTCGCGCTCGCGGAGCGCCCGCAGCAGCGGGTTGGACTCGTCGGTCCAGATGTCGCCGAACGCCCTGTCGCGGACGTTTCCCAGGGAGTAGCCCTGCCAGAACTGGGTCAGGTGGACGTTGCCCTGGTAATCCACGTCCGCGATGCGCTCGCCCGTCGGATCGCCGCCGTTGGCCCGCAGGTACCGGTAGACGCGTTCGGCCTGTTCGGTGCCGAACTCGCGCCGGGCGTACTCGACGAGGTACGCGGCGTCGGCGTAGTTGCCGACCAGCAGCGTCTCGATCTCGTGGCCGCGGTCGTGGTACTCGCGGGTCAGCTCGCAGACCCGGCGGACGGCCTCCCGGCGTTCGTCGGGCGTCAGATCCACGTCCTGGATCTCGGCGCCGCGGCCGCCGTAATCGAGGTGGTAGAAACAGAACCGGTCGACGCCGTGATCGGCGAGCAGGTCCACCACGTCCTCCAGGTCGTCGGCGTTGTGTCGGGTGATCGTGTAGCGGAGTCCGGTCTTGAGCCCAGCCGCCTGCGACGCCTGGATGCCCTCCAGCGCCCGCTCGAAGGCGCCGTCCTGGCCGCGGAACGCGTCGTTGCGCTCGGGCATCCCGTCGACGGAGACGCCGGCGTACTGCAGCCCGGCCGCCCGGAGGTTCGCGGCCCGTTCCTCGGTCAGGAGCGTCCCGTTTGTCGAGAGCACGGGCCTGAGTCCCGCGTCTGCGGCGTGGGCGACGAGTTCGGTCAGGTCGTCGCGAGCCAGGGGTTCGCCCCCGGAGAACAGCACCACGGGCGCGCCGAACTCGGCGAGTTCGTCGAGGAACTGTTTGCCTTCCGCGGTGGTCATCTCGCCCGGCGCGGGCTCGGTCTCGGCGGCGGCGTAGCAGTGGTCGCAGTAGAGGTTGCACTGCTTCGTGCAGTTCCAGACGACGACGGGGCGGCGCTGCTTGCGCTCGCGGATCTGCTCCTTCGAGGACTCGTCTGCGGCGTCGTACCGCAGTCCGTCGCCCTCGGCGTCGAGGTCACAGAGGAGCTTGCTGACCGATATCACGCCCGTTCACCCCCGCGATCCGCAGTGTCGGGGCCGTCGGCTCTGTCGCCCAGCGCGACGCCCTCGGCGGTGAACCGGCGGGTCTCGTCGGCGGGACAGAGCCACAGCGTCTCGGCGGTCCAGCCGAACAGCCGCGCAGCCTGCTCGCGGACGACCTCGGTCGAGGGCGCGCTGACGCTGCCGGCGTGACGGAGCGGCTCGCCCGCCTCCTCGCGGACGAACAGCTCCCACTCGCGGGTCACGTCGCCCCGCGGTTCGTCGACGGCCGCGTCGAGGGCGGACGCGCCCGTCTCTGACGGGGCGTTCGAATCGGCGTCGGGGTCGGACATACGCGGTGAAACGGCGTCCCCCTTCATACGCCCCGCCCGGATTTTCACTCGCTGGGAACGCGGCCGGCCGCTTAGGTGATACGGGTCGAACTCGACGGACGATGACCGACTCTCGCGCCGGGCGATCGACAGACGACAACGAATCGCCGGACGGGCAGCGAGCGGCAGCGAACGGCGATAGATCGCGGAGGTGCCGCTGATGCGGCCGCCCGTGGACACCGCCGAGCGCCCGCTCGTCCTCATCTGGGAGGTGACCCAGGCCTGCGAACTGTCCTGCGACCACTGCCGGGCGGACGCACAGCCCGCCCGCCACCCGGACGAGCTCTCGACGGAGGAGGGCAAGCGACTGCTCGACCAGACCGCGTCGTTCGGGGACGGCCAACTCGTCGTCCTCTCGGGCGGCGACCCGATGAAACGCCCGGATCTCGTCGATCTGGTCGACTACGGCACGGACCGCGGACTCACGATATCGCTGACGCCGAGCGGGACCCAGGAACTGGACGCCGACGCCATCCGCTCGCTCGCAGACGCCGGACTCAAGCGGATGGCCCTCAGCCTCGACGGGGCGAACGCCGCCAGTCACGACGCCTTCCGCGGCGAATCCGGGAGTTTCGACGCGACGATGCGGGCGGCCGAGCAGGCACAGGACGCCGGGATCCCGCTCCAGATCAACACGACGGTCTGCGCGAGCACCGTCGACGAACTGCCGGCGATCCGCGACCGCGTCGCCGACCTCGGGGCGGTGCTCTGGAGCGTTTTCTTCCTCGTGCCGATCGGCCGCGGTCGCCTGCTCGACCCGATCCCGCCCGAGCGGGCCGAGCGCGTCATGGAGTGGCTCTCCGAGGTGGCCGACGAGGCGCCGTTCGGCCTGAAGACGACGGAGGCGCCCCACTACCGCCGGGTTCGCCGCCAGGCCGCCGCGGAGGCAGCCGCGGACGGCGGCACGGGGCCAAGCAAGGCAGAGAACCGCCGCGCGAGCGTCATCGCCGGCGACGGCTTCGCGTTCGTGAGCCACACGGGCGAGGTCTACCCTTCGGGGTTCCTGCCGGAATCGGCCGGGACGGTTCCCGAAGACGACGTCGTCGAGGTGTATCGCGAGTCGGCGCTGTTCGAATCGCTCCGCGACCGGGACGCCCTCTGCGGGAAGTGCGGCGCCTGCCCGTTCCGGCAGGTCTGCGGCGGCAGTCGCTCCCGAGCGTACGCGCATACCGGTGACCCCCTGGCCAGCGACCCGCTGTGCGGGTACGTTCCGCCCGAGTACGACGGGCCGCTCCCCTGGGACGACGCCGACGAGCGGGCCCGCGCGGAGGGCCGGTCCTGACCGGGGGCGAGCCGAACATGTCCGGAACGTGTGAGTTGGTCGAGGCGTCGGGAGCGGCCGTTCTCGGCGTCTCGCGGCGGTGCGCGGCGGTCGCGTGTCGGTGCGATTATAACGATCGTCGGGTTAGTGACGAATAGGAATGGTCCGTGACCCGTTCGCGGACGACGAGGCGCCGGAGCTCCAGGACGTCCTGGACGCGCTGGACGACCCGGACTGTCGGGCGATCGTCACGGCGCTGGACGAACCCATGACGGCCAGCGAGATCTCCGAGGCCAGCGACATCCCCCTGTCGACGACTTACCGGAAGATCGACCGCCTGGAGGAGGCCCAACTGCTGTTCGAGGGGACCGAGATCCGCCCCGACGGGCAACACGCCAGCATCTACGAGGTCGACTTCGAGGAAGTCGTCATCGCTTTGACCGAGGATCGCGAGTTCGAAACCGAGATCGCTCGCCAGCCCCGGACGCCGGACCAGCGCCTGGAGTCGCTCTGGTCGGAGGTACGCAAGGAAACATGAGCCCACACACGACGCCCGCCACCGCGGTTCTGGTCGCACTGAAAACGATCACGCTGCTGCTCGGCGGCCTGATCACCTACTTCGCGTACAAGGCGTACTCCCGAAGCGGCGCCAGGCCGCTGTGGTATCTCGCGGTCGGGTTCGGCATCGTCACGGCGGGGACGATGATGGCGGGGTTCGTCGACCAACTCCTGCGGTTCTCGCTTGTCGGCTCCGACGCGCTCCCGTTCACCGGCGACGCGGGGAGCGCCATGGCCGTCACCGACGTCGCGCTCGTCCTCGAGAGCACCCTGACTGCCGTCGGATTCGCCGTCATCGTTTACTCGCTGTACTCCGAGTGAGGCCCTGTTCGGGCCCGTTCCCGCTGTCTGAGAACGCGTCTCGGGGTATAACTCCGGGTGTCTGGTAGGACGGGACGAGCGTGAGAATCCTTGTTCGACACCACCTTCGCCCTCGCACTGACGAAAGCGGTCACCCTGTTGCTCGGCGCGCTGCTGACCGGACTCGCCTGGCGCGCGTACCGCCGGACCGGCGATCCGGCCCTTCGCGCGCTCTCTATCGGCATCGGCCTGGTCACCGTCGGCGCGATCCTCGGCGGGACGCTCCACCGCATCGTCCGCATCCACCTCGTCGTCGCCGCCAGCGTCCAGAGCGCCTTCACCGCCGGCGGCTTCGCCGTGTTGACCTACTCGCTGTACGCCGGCGACGACGTCGAGAGCGAGAACCGCGGTCTGGACGCCTCGAACGCTTGAAGCGACTGTCTCCGCCCGACAGGGCAGTCTCCGGTCCGGGCCGGTCGCCCTGACGTATATCTCATACCGCTATATCGAACTACCGTCGTGACGTTGCGAATGCGGGGGTGAGCGTTCACGACAACCCCTACTTTCGCCCGTGTTCAGCTGTTAAACCACCGGAACTGCACAACAGAACCTATCCAAAAACTGCCAATACCTCGAAACACGCGTCTAAACGTACAAAATCAGTAACAACGAGAAAAGATGTCTCTCACAGCGGGCGAACCCGGAACGAAGGTTATCTGAGGGTCATCACCCCACCCTCTTCAAACAGATTCGATAACAGCCGGTCTAACCACCGCTGGAACCGATCCAGCGTAATTCGCGGTTTCTTCCGCGTCTCAATCTCACCGATACGTTCCTGTGCTAAGAAATCCACGAGCAGCCACATATTGTAGACGATACACCCGAAGGCGAAGTGGAACCACCTCACTTCGAATTCCTTCGACGTCGTCCAGGCAGCAGCGTCCTTAATCGAAGAATATGAGTTCTCGATCGCCCCGCGGTCACTATACTGCTCGATCTGCGTGGCCGCCCACCTCCGGTCTAAGGCGATCTCATCGCTCACATCGAGATTCGTCAGGAATGGTTGCGGTGAGCCGTCCGGATTGGCGTCATCGTCGTCGTCCGGCGGCAGGATCACAATATCTGTATACTCCTTGTCGTTCGACACGCCGCCCTTGATCGGCCCATGAATTGGGTGGTCGTGTTTCACATACAGCGGGGTGTCTCGCTCTTCATCGTATCCACTTTTGAGTTGGTCGAACCGGTCGCACATCGGGCCGATTCGATGCTGATCCTTCTTCGCCGGAATGACGTACTTCAAGTCTCGCTCTTCAAGCGCGTTGAGGGCATCGACAGAGTGGAACTCACGGTCAGCGTAGACACGCCGGATGTTCACGTACTCGTCAGCAATTGAGAGGAGTCGCCGCGTGACATCTCCGACGTAGTAACTATTGTCTTTACCGGGGTAGGCGTCTGTATCGGCGTATTCAGTATTGCCGAGCGGGCAGACCCCAACGACATAATGTGTGTTATCGCCGACGATGACGGCAGTGGCGAACTTATGACACCAGTCGTAGCTCTTGTCGTCGGGCGTCCCTTGCAGCCACTCCATTTCGTCACGGTCGCCGTAGTAGGCTACGTACGTCATGTCCAACGCGATTTTCGCGCGGACACCGAACCGTGACCCGTTATCGTTCTCTAACTCTCTGAGACGTGGTTTTGCACGCGTGTACGACTTCCGCAACGCGAAGTTCATCACCGTCGCAATCTCATCGACAGACATCTCCTTCACTGCTTCCAACAGCGTCTCACCGGTCGGCCCATCTGCATAGAACGGGTCCCCTTTCTCATCTTCACTGGCGATGTTTGGATCTGGATTCTTCATATCACCCAGCGTCACTCCCGCATCGTTTGCTGCTGCTCGCTGGATAGCGGCGACCGCTTCTACCGTCAGCAATTCCTCCGTATCGTAGATCGGATTATCCGGGCGCGGTAAGTCAATCGATGGGATTGAGACTGACAGCGTCTCCTCCAGTACCTCTTTCCCAGTCTTTCTGAGTAACCGCTGGATTGTCCGTTCAGAAGGCGGTCCATCGCTCTCGCCCTTTGCATCGGGCCGGTAAATCCGGTACCCGATAGGTGAGCCACGGTCAGCTGCAATCGACCGGATTTGCTCGGCGGCTCGTTCTACGGTCGATTCTAACTCTCCGAATCGCCGTTCGAGACGAACCGGGCGGAACGTACTCTCTGACGGGAGATCGTTCGGATCGAATCCGAACGCACTAGCGAGTTTCGGCCGTTCCGCAAGCCGGTCAGGGATACCCGAGTAGGATTCGTCTTCGACGGTCGCCCACAGGTACGCTTGGAACACTGCGTAGAACGACCTTGACGCATGGTAGTCTGGGAAACTCTCACGGTGCTCGTACCGGGTAACATCCAGTTGCTGGGCGAAATCCACCCAGTCTGTGCCCTCACTGATGATTTCGTCTGCTTGGCGTCCGAGATACCCAAGATGACGGTCATCAGCGTCGTTCACGCCGTCCCACCTCCGAGATCCCGCCCTACCGGTGGACGCGGACGGGCGGTGGGTTCGAGCGGGGTGGGCAGACAGGACACGGGCCTGTCACCACCTACTCGAATTTGGGGCGTAAACATCCGCGTGTCATTTCCGAATCAATCGTAAAAACGGCTCGCAGACCGGCTCTTGTTTGGAGTCCCCCAAAAATTTGCGTTTTAGGTTAGTTCCGAATTAGAGTCAACTCGGGTGTCTATACGACTCGGGATTGAACGGGTTCGTAATGGAAATCACGGTCGAAGAGTTCCTGAACCGGAAAGGCGCGATCGGGTTACTGTCACTGCTGCATGAGCGGCCGATGACGTATTCGGAAATCGAACCGGAAATCGAGGTGACGTCTGATACGATTATCACCCGGCGTGATGAAGCCGCAGACCTCGGGTTACTGAATATCTCTCTCGGGGAGGCAGAGAACGGCACGAAGAAAGTCTACCACCTAACGGATATGGGAGAGTTCCTGACCGACAAGATGGCGCGAGAAGGCCTGATCAGTAACTACCGGAAGATGCGGGCGCTTGAAGAACTGGTGGACGAGCAGACGGACGGGCTGATTGACTGGGTTGCTGATAATCCGTCGCAACTCCTGCAGTTCGAGGATGCCCAGGATGGGACGATTCTCCGAGATGGGTCTTCCTCTGAAGAACCGTTGAACGCAGAGCCGGGAAACGCGGAACAGACGGGTGAACGAGGGAGTGACACGGCGGTTGAGAGTAACCAGTCGAATGCAGCTCTTGAGCCTCCACAGCGACCTTCAGAACACAGTAGTGGGGAGTCGGAAGGCGAAAGCGAAGAGCAGAACGAAGTGGATGATGAGGCGGAACGGCCGGAGAAACCATCGGATGCGATTCCGGACACCGTCAAAGAGCAAGACATATCGAATACCAGCCAGGGTAGTCTCTCCGACGTGACGGTGTCCGATTCGGATGACGATACAACCGAGGACTAAGTGTTCGTTGATAGAAACAACATAACGCTCTCCACTACCAACGAGAAGTCGGTGACCACGGTGCTCTTACTCATCGTTTACGACTCGCCAGAACTCAAACCGATCCTCAGTGTAGAGGTGGAGGTTACTCACCGCGCGTTCGCCCATTGCTGTTAATTCGTATAGTCCACGGCCCGGACGGGTAGCAAGATCGCTTTCTCGGAGGTGTTGCAAACGATCTTGTACGTACTGTTGACTATCAGTCGTGTCCATCGTTTCATGTAGCATCGAGGGGGTTTGACGAGATTCGTCCGCGAGAAGCCGGAGGATTTCGCGGTCAGGTTCAAGGAGTGAAGGCGTTCTTTCTGTTGCCATGTCTGTAAACGGCTCTACAGAAGTGACTACATTATAAACATGGATTTCTAACCACCGGGATTACAACTGACTGTTGGGGGACGGACCACTAAGCGTCATGAGTTCGCCGTCCTCAGCACACGTGGGGCATAACGGTGGGTTCGCCGGATCGCCACCCCAGTCAACCGCATCCCACGCCCACGTTTCTGAACACCGGGGACATGACCAATCGTACGCACCGTAATGCTCTACGAGGTCCGGGTACGTCTGCGCGAGTACCGGGGTGAGTTTCGCTCCAACGTCTGAGTGCGCCTCCAAATACTCCACGACGTTCTTCCTATGGTACTCAGCAAACATGGGGAGGAACCCGTCAGTCCCGATGTCGCTGTACGGTGTGTCGGTCTGCCCGCACCGGCGCTTGAACGAACAGTAATTACACTCCCAGTCTCGTTCCGGGTCAGCTGGCGGTAACTCCCCATTCCCCTCGTACTCCGTTTGAGCCTGCATCCACGTCACAACCGTCTCCCAGAACTCCGAGTCGAATGTAACCGGGAACACTTTGAGGTCCAGCGTTTTCCGTGACCCGTAGATGAGCAGCCCGTTGGTTATGGAGAAATCATCATGTTCGTCGTTGAGCGCGTACAGGTACGCGTGGAGCTGCGCCTTGTGATGCTGCTTCGGTTCCGACAGGTGATCGAGTGATGTCGTCGTCTTAATCTCGGTGAGAAAGACTGGCTCGGCATCTTCCGTAACAATCGCTGGGTCCGTCGAACCGCGAAGCTGCACGTCACTTTCGCCAGCCGTAATCGTCGTATCGATCCACAGTGAATTCTGGACGTACAGTTCATCTGGGGCGATGTCTTGGAGGAATGGGACGATGATGTCTTCCTCGAATTCTGAGCCGATCCAGAACAGCCCCTCAGGTGGTGTGTCTTCCCGCGGGGCATTCTGCCGGGCGTAGGTCGCCTTCCGGTGGCATTGGAGCAACTTGCTTGGGGTATGGCGTTCCGGATCTTTTGGTGGGGAGGGACCGTTGAAGTACGCCTTCCCGTCTAAGATGTTGGTCTCGAACTGCTGTTCTGCGTACCACTCGTTGAATTCGCTGTTTGAGATGCGATCCACTACATGTTCTATTTCGAAAGGAGTCGAATTTGGAGTGAGTTCGAGTTGATTGTCGGTGCTGGTATCGTCGTCTGGCTGGTCGCTCATTCCACTTTTGGCGACGTGAGCAGCAGTAATAGGGAAGCGCGTGTCGTTTCCGAATCGGAGAGAAAAAGTAGTGTATCGGGTGTTATCACTGCTGTACGCGGTATATTCGGTCTTTGGTGTTACCTTCCGCAGTGATGAGGTTGTAGTGCTCTAATTTGGAAAGGTAGTTCCGGACCATCCGTTTAGTTTTGGGGTCATCCGTCCGGTCCGCGTACGTGTTGTAGAGTCTCTGTGGCTGGATTTCCCCATGTTCGGTGATGATGTCGTACAGTATCTGTTGGTGGGCGGTGAGTCGGTCAACGGTTTGCTGTCTGATTTCCGATTTCGCTTCCGGAATGGCCTTCCGAATACTGTCCGGGGTGATCGTGTCTGCTTGGCTGTTCCGGGTGGTGCGTGCTGCGCGGCGGAGGATTCCGATAGCAACGCGGGCGTCGCCACCAGCGTTTGCGGCGATGAATTCAATCTCGTTCGTTCCGATTACGTCGTCTCTGAGTCCCCACTGGACACGGTCTTGGAGGATGGCGAGGAGTTCGGATTCGTGGTATGAGTGGAAGTGGATGCGTTCACAGTCAGTGAGGCGACTTCGGAGGCGGTCATCGATCGCTGTGAATAGTCCGTCTTCGTTATTGGCGATGAGGATCATCGTGAGGTGGGGGATGCGGTACAGGTCGTACAGGAGGGATTTGTCTTCGAGTTGATCGACTTCATCGAGGATGGCGACGTATGGGGTGTCGTTGGTGTCGCGGAGTCGTTCGAGGAGGACGTCTTTCGGGGTGGATTGCCGGTGGATGTCTACGGTTTGGTTGATGCCGTCTAAGAGCCGGTAGAGGGTTTTGAATCGGGAGTGGTCTTCCCAGCAGTTGACGTACTGGTAGTTGAGGTCCACGACGGCTTCGCGGAGTTGTTCGACCAGGTATTGGGCGATACAGGTTTTCCCGGCACCTGAGGGGCCGTGGAGGAGTGCTGGATCAGCTCGGTGTCCCTCAGTGATTGGGTTGAGGACACTGGAGAGGTAGTTGACTTCGGCATCTCGGTGTTGGACTTCTCTGGGGATGAACTCTGGTTGGAGAACGCGCGCGTCGGTGATCATGGTTGCGTCGACACGTCCCTGTGGGGTAATAATTGGAAGGGGGCTATTTCCGAATCTTCCGAATCCCGTCGCCGGGAACTATCCAGACTTTTATACCCATAAGATAAGAAAGACCAAGCATGTCGGACACACCGAAGGAACAAAAATTCCATAGCCTCCTTTACTCGGCTCTCTACCGCTATGTGGAGAACAACGATACGAAATTTTCCGATGTCACTATTGAGAAGGACGTTGAAGGCCGGCAGGCAGACATACACCTTGAAAGTAACCTTACAGGGAGTCTCGTCATCGAGGTCAAGCGAGACAACATCTCCCCCTACGACAAGGAGGTGATGAAGCAGGCACGCGACTACACCCGAGATATCGGTGCTGACTTCTTCGCCACCTGCAACAGTAACGACTTCTACCTCTTCAACTACAATGGTGAGTTCGAGCTGCAGAACGTCCCGTACAACTACGCGAACCTCCGGCCAATCAACCTCTCTGACCCAGATCTCGATGGGTTCGTTCCCCAACTCCTCTCTGGCGTCGATCACCTATATCAACACGGGGAACTTCCCGAACAGGAAAAGAAAGAACAGGTCGTCGGGCTACTCCGAACGTTCCACTCAACAATTTGGCCGGCCTACAAAGAACTCGCACAGCAGAAGTACAACAGTAACGAGAAGTTCATCAACCTGTTCGACGACTGGGTTCGAGAAAACGACTTCACTGGCCTCTCCACTGACGAACAGATAGAAACTGCAGCGAAGCAATATGCGTACCTGCTAACGAACAAGATCCTGTTCTACGAGGTTGTCCGAGAACAAACACCGGAACCAATCGAACCGAGTGATGGGAACAAACTCCAATCACTTGTCGGTGTCTCCAAGCTTGATTTCCTTGACGAGCACATCCGCCGCCAATTCGAAGAGATCATCGAGAAAATCGACTACGAACCCATCTTCCGGAACAGCGACCTGTTCGAACAGTTCCCGCACAACAAGAAGACCCTGCAGAATATCCAATCGCTTGCAGAAAACATCGAACAACGTGAAATCTCTGGAATAGACGAAGACCTACTCGGTGACGTATTCGAAGAACTGTACGTGTTTAGCCCCAATGAATTTCGCCACTGTCTCGTAGCAGGCGACCAACCGGGGGTATATGAACCCTCAGCAAGGGCTAATTGAACTTCTCCAGGGATGGTCTCCGCTCGGAGACCATCCCGGTGACCCTGCTGAGGGACCGCTGAGGTGGTCATAGTGGATCGAGATGACCTCAGCAAAGACGAACTTCTCTCGCGGTTTCTCCAGATGGAAGAACGAATCAACGATCTTGAGGAGAAGCTTCAGGAGAAAGACGAACGGATCGAAGAACTCGAAACACGGCTTCGCAAATACGAGAATCCACATACACCACCGAGTAAGCGACGGTCGGGGACTGACGAGTCCCCGACCTCGCAAGATGACGAAGACGACGATGTCAGAACTGACGGCGGCACTCCCGGACGAAAAGACGGTCACGAGCCAGAGTGGCGCTCTACCGCTGATCTGGACGAAGAAGTTGAGGTCACCCGTGACTGCTGTCCAGAGTGTGGCCAACACTTCGACGAGTCGGTGGGCGTCAGCCCCCGACTCGTCGAGAAGATACCAGATCCACAACCACCAGAACTCACGCAGTACAACCGCCACTGCTACCGATGCGACTCCTGTGGAACCGAGACAGTCGCTACACACCCCGACTGCCCCGATGAGGGGCAGTTCGGGGTGAACGTTATCGCCCAATCAGCACTATCGCGGTACGATTACCGCCTTCCCTATCGGAAGATTGCAGACCGTTTCGAGCAACTACACGGACTGGAGTTGTCAGGTGCGACTGCGTGGCACGCGACCGAGCGCGCTGCGCGCGCCGGTCGCTGTGAATACGAACAGATCCGTCGCCAGATCCAGCAAGCCGACGTTGTCCACATCGATGAAACAGGCATCAAGCGAGATGGTGAGCAAGCATGGATCTGGACGTTCACCACCGAGAACCACACGCTCTACGCGGTTAGAGAGAGTCGTGGAAGCGATGTTCCCGCGGAAGTCCTCGGCGAGGACTTCGCGGGAACGGTCATTTGTGATGGGTGGACAGCCTATCCAGCCTTCAGCGACAATCTCCAGCGGTGTTGGGCTCATATTTTGCGAGAGGCTGAAGATGCCGCTGAGAAGCAACCGGAAGGCGAACCGATCTACGACTCTCTCAAACAGTTGTACGTCGCTCTCCAGACCCGGCTGGAGAGCGACTTGACCATTCGTGAGCGAGCAGAGCTCCAGCGTGTGGCGCGGAGAGAGCTTGAATCACTGATTGAACGGTCAGTTCCCGACGGACCAGTGGCAACACTACTCGGAAAGATCGAAGGTGGCCTCGACCACTGGCTCACCTTCGTCGGTGAGCCAGCGGTCTCTCCGACGAACAATGCCGCCGAAAACGCGCTTCGTGAGCCGGTGGTTCTCCGGAAACTGATCGGAACGCTCCGCAATGACCGCGGGATGTTCGTTCATGAGACGGTGCTGTCCCTGCTGGCGACATGGCGCCAGCAGGGACGCAATCCATACGACGAGCTCAAGCGAGTCTCCCGGAACAACGAGATGATTTCACGAGATCAGGCTGTGCCGGCCGTTGAGTCCTCGGGGTAAACACGTACGAAGAACTCATCCCTGAAAGCGAACGGAAGAAACTCGGTCAATACTACACTCCGCCAACGATCGCTGACGCCGTTACAGAATGGGTGCTTGACGCACAAATAGACGACGGGCTTCCTGAAATCCTTGATCCTGCCAGCGGTAGCGGAACCTTCCCAGTGGAAGTCTACAGCGACCTACAACGCGACTATACGAACGCCACACACCAAGACATCCTTGATTCAATCACTACTATTGACATAAACAAGTTCCCACTTCATCTGACTGCCCTGAACTTAGCAAGTCAGAACATCGAAGAGGAAATCGACACGCTGCACGCGTATCATGCGTCGTTCTTCGATATCGAACCAGACTCAATGATGCTGTCATCCGCGCGGCTGGATAACCGAGACACCGGAGAAGTCGGGTACTTTGACGGGGTTGTCGGGAACCCACCGTACATCCGAAACCGCGACATCCCAGATAAGGACGCATTCAGAGCACACCTCTCACGATTCGGCCCGGAGAACTCCTCACCCTATCTTGACGGGTCAAAGAAGTTCAGCAAGAAAACCGACGCGTACGTGTACTTCGTCACGCACGCCACGCAGTTCCTCAGAGACGGTGGACGACTCGGGTTCGTTATCCCGCCGAAGTGGTTGAGCGTCCGGTACGGAATGGACTTCCAACAGTTCCTTTTCGACCATTACCGAATCCACGCTGTTGTCACGTTCGCAGAACGAGCGTTCGAAGACGCGTTCGTAGATACGTGTCTCCTCCTCATCGAACGGTGTGAAGACGAGGAAATGCGGCGTGAGACGACTACGCGATTCATCCGCGTCCAAGATGAGATGGAGCCTGTTGACCTGTACGATACCGTGACGTACGGGATGACACTCGAACAGGAGCCGATTGACGTTCGGACACGCCCAAACTACCGCTCTGTCGGAGTCCGCCAAGCATACCTAGAGGACACCGGACCAAAGAAAATCGGATACTACCTCAATGCCCCGTTGAAGCTCATCAACCTAATCGAACGCGATGATTTCGTTCCGATCAGCGAGTTCGTTGATGTCTCATACGGCCAGAAAACCGGTGCAAACAAGTGGTTCTTGCTTGATCAAGAGGAAGCCCACCGTCGTGGTATCGAGGACCGGTTCCTCAGCCCGGTCGTCAAGAGCATCAAAGGTATGGACTCGGAAGTCTTCGATACCGATGATTCAGACAAGTACATTATTGACGTACACGACTACGTGGAGGAAGTCAAGCAGGAGACCAGCGAATTCGGTGAGGATACGCGGTTAGAAGAAGATGTGAAGGACGCATTGAAGCGTGATGGGTACACTGGGCTGTTACAGTACATTAACGAGGGCGAGAACGAAGGTGAGCATGAAGGCACCACATGTGCGTCCCGCCCAGTGTGGTTCGATCTTGGAGAACAAGTTGCTCCGGAACTCTTCCATCCACGGTTCTTCAAATGGAGGCTATTCACTGTTGTGAACCGTGCGGAAGCGCTCACCACGGACGCTGTACAGTGCGTTCAGGTGAAACCCGAGTACGACTCAAAAGTCGTGACCGGAATCATGAACTCCAGCCTGTACGCTGCAGCTGTCGAGTGCTGGGGCCGTGTTGAGGGGAACGGTGTGCTACAGTTAATGACGTATGAAACGAAGAGCATCCCGGTGCCGGACATCCGGAAGTTCGATGACGAAGCCTGCGATGCGATCCGGGAAGCAACGAACGCATTACTGGCAGGTGAAGAAGATGCGGAGAAGAGACTTAATGAGGCAGTGCTTGATGCAGTTGGGGTTGAAGGAATCACAGCGGACGAACTCGAAGACATGCGGCAGGTGATGACGCATCAACGGTTGGAAGGCGAGTTCGAATCTGAGGTAATGCTTCGAAATCTTGACGCTGCAACGGAATGGTCCGCAGAGTACTTCGGTGACGACTCCGATGATGGCCCCAGCACGTTAGACGACTTCTCATAGTCACCGTACCCCACGACTGTTAATACCTGGAGGGATAATCATTCGCCAATGGACTCTAATTTGGAAGTCGTCAACGTCGTCGGGTGGATTTCTTATCGGCAGGAGCTTGACCTCAGTGCGTTAGCCGACACGTTCGCTACGCGAAGTGAGATTACAAGCGTGACGTACGAACCTGCGGAGAATCACTGGGTGCAATCGAATTTTGCACCGGACGATACGTACGTTGCATTCTATCGGTCCGGACGTTGCTCAATCACCGGCGTTGATTCTGTCGAGCAGTTTAAGGACGTTGTTGGACGCGTGAACACGGTGATGCGGGATTTACTAGAGTTCGATTTTACCCCTGAGTCAAAAGTAAGCAACATCGTTGTGACTGCGTCACTCGATGTAAAGATCTCGCTCGAAGCGCTGGCATTGCAACTCGGACTGGAGAACGTTGAGTATGAACCGGAACAGTTCCCAGCGCTGATTTACCGTGCGTCCGACTCGAACGCGGTTATCCTTGTGTTCTCAAGCGGCAAAATCCTCTGCACCGGACTTAACGATCTGGATGTAATCGAGAAAACGATGGAAGCGTTCACTGAGAAAATCGACCTAGATACGTAACAGAGAGCCGTAGATTCTATCCTATGTCCGTCAAGTCTCTAACCATCCTTTCTAACCCGCTCTAAACTGGGGCATGGTCTGTTTTCGGATTTCTAAAGGCTTTTTTCAATTACTTTTCCAACTACCTGCTGTTTTCGCTGACTAAGGATTTGTTCACCCCGTGTGGTGACCTCGTACACTGGGAACCCTCTTCGTTGTTCCAATAATCCGAAGAAGAACAACCGGTACAGGATTCTGTCCGCCTGTTTTGTGGACATCTCCTCATTGGTCAGGTCTTCGCCTGTAACAAGCCCATCAACCTCACTAGCCCCTCTTAAGACTTCAAAATCCTCGTCACCAAGGATTAGAATGTCTGTTCTCACCTCTTCTGCATCAGTCGGTTGGTTAGCCAAGACAAATCGACAGCAAGTATCGAACTCATCTCGAAAGTCGCGTGTGTATACCTCCAAATTGTCCACGATAATCCGACCCAAATCGCTAATCGTGTACATCCCACTTCGATCAGCGGGACCAGGACTCTTGGTGTATCCTTTCTTTTCGAGCATCCGGAGTGCGTTCGCAGTGTAGTTACGCGTTACGTCATCACCAACAACCGCACTCAGATTCTTCGGTGTTTGACGTTTCCCATCTTTCAGTTCGTTTAACAGACGTCGTTCTGTTGGGTTCAGATTGATCTTCACATCTTCAGGCGGATCGGATGTCTGCTCCATGGGTACGTTCGCTCTCTGACTATAATATAAAGTTGGATTTCCATCCCGCCAGAGCCGTTCTTCGATATTGACGGGACCACATTCTCCCGAAATCAGTTTGTCATAATGACAAACGAGGTGGTTACCGGTTTTGATTCATCCAGATTTGCTGCGTGATGCGACGGGAGACCTCAAGGCCCTCCCAACGATCCCGGATCGAATCAGGAACTGGTGAATCCAGTTCTCCATCGGCCTCAAACTCGTCCCACCGCAACTTCAGGTACTTGCCAAGAACAACGCGGTCCATCGGGATTTCGTGCTCTTGGTGCCAATCGAGGAGGTTCCGATCTGACTTACTGGAGTTGCAAGACTGGCATGCAGGAACCATGTTCTTAATCTCACTCACCCCTCCCTCAGCTACGGGGAGGATGTGATCGAACGTTGTCTCCGATTCTTGATTACAGTAGGTGCAGACACCCAGGTTTTCCTTCAGTTGGTACTGGTTCTCTTTGAGGATCGATGACGTTGTTATCTCACCATCAAGCCGTTTCTCGTAGTTCGACCACAGTAGGAAGTCCTGTAACCGTTCAGGCTGGTTGACCGACGCGGAAAGGTGTGTCATCCGCGCCCACTGGTAGCAGAACAACTCCCGGTAGGTGCCTACCCGCTCAGGGATGTGGGAGAATGACGATTTCATTCGCCGTGCCGGGTAGGAGTACGTCTTCAGGCCAACATCCTGGGCAGCGGAGTGGATGTCGTCCAAAGGGAGCGACATCCAATCATCGAGCTCTTGGTCGAGCTTGAATCGGTACACGGTCTGTACAACCGGGCCGGTCGGGTCATAGTCCTCGTTGTACTCTGCGACCGTCTTCCCGGTACCCGGAACCTCGAATTCCTCGCAGGATTCGTCTGGGTGATTCACCACGACTAATCGAGTGTACTGGCCGTCTGAATCGTAGACAGTCATCCCTGTTGGGATTCTGTTCTCAGGTTCGCGGTTCACTTCTGGAGGCATACAATTCTAATTTGGAGTAACCTCTATTTTCGGATAAACCCTCACCCCTCAGCGAGACCGGTTCACTGAACACTCAGTGTAGCTCGCCACCAAGTAATCTGAAGCACTCGTTACAATTCCGGAGATTTCGTTTCGAGGGGATTTCCGGTGGATTGAGCTCGTGAACGTTTCGTGTCGTTCGTAACTCAACACCGTCGCCGAGCTCCGCTCGTCTCCGCGGCGGCGACGAGCGGCCGCCGAAGCGACTACCACCGGTCGGTTCGCCCGCTTTCGAACCCCTTTTGCGCCGTTTGCTCGAAGTAGTTCGCTAGATGGACCGGAACGCCGAGCCGTCGCTCTCGCCCCTCCGCCCTCGCGGACGGTACCGACGGGCCGACGGTTCGAATCGACTCGGCGGGGCGGCTCCGGGAGGTCGCTGACAGACCGTGACGGGAGCGGGTGCCGGATTCATCGGTGGCCTCGCCGACCGGCTTCGCAGTGTCGCGGACGGACGATCGGTCGTCATCGCCGCCGTGATCGCCAGCACGTTCTTCATCGGGTTCGGCGGCGGCGTGATCTTCCCGATCCTGCCGAACCTCGGTTCGATCCTCGGCATCACTCCGTTCGTCGTCGGACTGATACTCAGCGCGAACAGGTTCGCGCGGCTGTTCGCGAACGCGCCGGCGGGCAGCCTCGTCGACCGGATCGGGACGAGAACGCCGTTCGTCGTCGGGATGGTGATCCAGGGGGTCTCCACCTTCGGGTACGTCGTCGCGATGGTGGCGCCGCTCCCCGAAGCGTGGTTCATGGGCGCCCGGATCCTCTGGGGCGTCGGGAGCGCGCTCGTCTTCGCGACGGCGTACACCATCGCGGCCGACGTGAGCACCGGCGAATCCCGCGGGGCGAACATGGGACTGATCCGCGGGGGCGTCCTGTTCGGATTCCCGACGGGCGTGGTGATCGGCGGCGTCGTCAGCGGTGTCTTCGGGACGATCGCCGCCTTCTCGGTCGCCACCGCCTTCGCCTTCTTCGCCAGCGTCGTCGCCTACGCGACGGTGCCCGAGACGCACGTCGAGGGAGAGGGCGACCGCTCGGTCAAGCCGTGGGACGTCAACACCAGCCTCCCCGCGCTCACCGTCGGGATGGTCAACTTCTCGGTCCTGTTCGTCTACATCGGGGCGCTGTTCGCCACGCTCGTCCTCTTCCTCGACCGGAACGGCCTCAGCGTCCTCGGGTTCGACGCGCAGGGCTCGTCGGGCATCTTCATGGGGATCACCGTCGTCGCCGCCGGCGTGTCGATGTACCTCGGCGGGTACGTGAGCGACCGGCGGCAGTCGCGGGTCCCGACGCTGCTCGTCTTCCTCGGCGCCACGTCGCTCGGGTTCGTCCTCCTCGCGGCCGCGGACTCGGTGGCGACGCTGGCCGTCGCCTGCCTGTGTATCGGCACCGGACAGGGCGGAACGAGCGGGCCGCTGATGGCGCTCTTAGGCGATCTCGTCCCCGACGACGAGATGGGGCGCGCCGTCGGGACGAACAACGTCTTCGGCGACGTCGGCGGCGGGTTCGGCCCGATCGTCACGCTCCCGCTCCTGGAGACCCTCGGCTTCTGGCCGATCTACCTCGCCTGCGCCGCCCTGCCGGCGATCGCGGCGCTAATCCTCCTGGTCGGCGTCCGCCGGGAGACCGGCCAGTTCGTTCCGCGCGTCGGTTCGTGACGGCGAGACGGGCGCGTCGAAATCGCAGTCGGCGAGACGGGGGCGCTGAAATCGTGGCATCGGGACGGGCACGCCGAAACACGGCAGAGAATCGAACGGACAGCAGCTCCGTGATCAGTACGCGTAGACGACGGCCTCGAAGGGGCGAAACTCCGCGCCGACGGGGTCGGTCGGGGCCCCGTCGTAGTTGCCGATCAGGACCTCGGCGTCGGCCGCGGTGACGGCGTCGGACTCGAATACCGCCGGTTCGGCCGACCAGTTGCAGACGACGAGGCGCCGCTCGTCCCCGAGCTGTCGGGTGTAGGCGTAGATCTGCTCGTCCTCGGGGGCGAGCAGTTCGTAGTCGCCGTAGACCAGCGCCAGGTCGTCGCGGCGCAACTCGATGAGTCGGCGGTAGTGGTGCCAGACCGACTCGGAGTCCGCGACGGCGTCCTCGACGTTGACGTCGGTGTAGTTGTCGTTGAGAGCGAGCCACGGGTCGCCGTCGGTGAAGTCTGCTCGGTCGGCGGCGGCCCACTGCATCGGGGTGCGCGCGTGGTCGCGACTGCGGTAGTTGACGGCCGTGCGCACCTCGTCGAAGGAGTCGACGGCGCCGTCGGCGAGCAGGTCTTCGACGATGCCGACGGTCATCGCGTCGTCGATCTCCTCCAGACTCTCGAACTCGGTGTTCGTCATCCCGATCTCCTGGCCCTGGTAGAGGTACGGCGTGCCGCGCATCGTCAGGAGGAAGGTGCCGACGAGCTTCGCCGACTCCCGGCGGTAGGACTCGTCGCCGAACCGCGAGACGATCCGGGGGTGGTCGTGGTTGCCGAGGAACAGCGCCTCCCAGGTCTCGCGGGCGACCTCGCGCTGGTTGCGCGTCATCAGCTCCTTGAACTCGGGGAGGCTCCACTCGCCCCAGTCGTCACCGGTCCAGTCGCCGCCCTGGTCGACGCCGAGGTGGTCGAAGTGGAACACCATGTCGAGGCTGTCGCCGCGCTCGATGTACTCCCGGGCGTCCTCGGCGGAGGCACCGCCCATCTCGCCGGCGGTCATCGCCTCGTCGGGGATGACCGCGCCGAGTTCGTCGAGGTACTCGCCCAGGCGCGGGCCGAGCGTGTAGTGTTCCGAGCCGAGCGGTCCCGGTTCGTCCGGGTCGCCGTCGGGATAGCCCGCGGGCTTCGAGAGGTGGCTGATCGCGTCCATCCGGAAGCCGTCGATGCCGCGGTCCAGCCACCACGTGACGACGTCCGTGACCGCCTCGCGCACGTCGGGATTGCGCCAGTTCAGGTCGGGCTGGTTCTCGTTGAAGACGTGCAGGTACCACGCTTCGCGCTCGTCGTCGTAGGACCACGCCGGCCCGCCGAACAGCGACTGCCAGTTGTTGGGCGGTTCGTCCGGTGACCCGTCGACCCAGTGGTAGTAGTCGGCGTACTCGCCCTCCTCGCGGCGCGAGCGCTGGAACCACTCGTGCTCGTTCGACGTGTGGTTGACGACCAGGTCCATGATGAGCTTCATGCCGCGGCCGTGAAGCTCGTCGCGCAGGCGCTCCCAGTCGCTCATGTCGCCGAACTCGTCCATGATCGCGCGGTAGTCGCGGATGTCGTAGCCGTTGTCGTGGTTGGGCGAGTCGTAGACCGGACAGAGCCACACGACGTCGACGCCGAGGTCGTCGAGGTGGTGGACGCGCTCGGTGATGCCGGGGATGTCCCCGACGCCGTCGCCGTCGCTGTCGTTGAAGCTCCGGGGGTAGATCTGGTACACGACTGCCTCTTTCCACCAGTCGCGGTCGATACGGCTCTCGTCGAGAGTCGTCGTCTGTGTCATGGGTCAGTGCTGGTCGGGGTGGCGGTCGGTCGCGGCGCCGTCGTCCGGCGTCAGGTAGACGCGGGCCTCCCACGGCCCGAGGTCGAACGAGCGGCCCGGGACTTCGGGCACGTCGTCGTTGGCGAGCGCGAGTTCCAGGCCGTCGACCGCGACGTCGTCCGGGAGGTCGAAGGTCGCCGGCTCGTCGTCGAAGTTGAGGACGACCAGCGCGCGCTCAGTCGGGACGCCCGAGTCGCCCGCCTCGCGTCCGGTACCGTCGCGTTCGAGGGTTCGCGTGTACGCGAACAGCGACGGGTGGTCGGGGGCGAGCAGTTCGAAGTCGCCGTAGACGAGGAGGTCGCGGTCGCGCAGGGCGACCAGTTCGCGGTAGTAGTGGAACACCGAGTCGGGGTCGGCCCGCGCCCGCTCGACGTTGACCTCGGCGTAGTTGGGGTTGACGCCGATCCACGGGTCGCCGTCGGTGAACCCGGCGTGTTCCTCGTCGGTCCACTGCATCGGCGTCCGGGCGTTGTCGCGGCACATCGCCTCGACGGCCTCCCGGACGTCGGCGTACTCCTCGGCGTCCGTCTCGGGGTCCGCGATGGCCGCGTCGACGTAGTTCAGCGCCTCGACGTCCCGGAGGTCCTCGCGGGACTCGAAGGGCGCGTTCGTCATTCCGAGCTCCTCGCCCTGGTAGACGAACGGCGTGCCGCCGAGGGTGTGGGTCAGCGTGCCCAGCAGTTTGGCGGACTCGCGGCGGTACTCGCCGTCGGATCCGAATCGCGAGACCATACGCGGCTGGTCGTGGTTGTTGAGATAGAGGCTGTTCCAGCCGTCGTCGGCCAGGCCCCGCTGCCACTTCGCGAGTATCCGCTTGAACTCGGGGAGCGACGGGTCGCCGGCGTCCCACTTGTGCTCGTCGTGGTCGAAGGTGACGTGCTCGAACTGGAAGACCATCGAGAGGCCGTCGCCGTCGGGGCCGACGTACTGTTTCGCGTCTTCGACGGAGACTCCCGGCGTCTCGCCGACGGCGAGGACCTCCTCGTCGTCGAGCACTTCGTCGACCATCTCGCCGACGTACTCGTGGACGCGCGGGCCGTTCATGAAGTGCTCCGCGCCGGTCAGCCCGGCGTCGGGGTCGCCGTCGGGCAGCCCCTCGGTCTTGGAGATCATGTTGATGACGTCCATGCGGAAGCCGTCGATGCCGCGGTCGAGCCACCACCGCATCATGTCGAAGACCTCCTCGCGGACCGCGGGGTTCGTCCAGTCCAGATCCGGCTGGCGCTCGTCGAAGAGGTGGAGATACCACGCTTCGCGCTCGTCGTCGTAGGACCACGCCGGTCCGCCGAAGACCGACTGCCAGTTGTTGGGCGGTTCGTCGGGCGACCCCTCGACCCAGTGGTAGTAGTCGGCGTACTCGCCCTCCTCGCGGCGCGAGCGCTGGAACCACTCGTGCTCGTCGGAGGTGTGGTTGACGACCAGATCCATGATCAGGCGGATGTCCCTGTCGTGGAGTTCGTCGCGCAGGCGCTCCCAGTCGTCCATGTCGCCGTACGCGTCGTCGATGGCGCGGTAGTCGCTGATGTCGTAGCCGTTGTCCGCCTGGGGGGACTCGTAGACGGGGTTGAGCCAGACAGCGTCGACCCCGAGGTCGTCGAGGTAGTCCACGCGGTCGATCAGCCCCTGCAGGTCGCCGACGCCGTCGCCGTCGCTGTCGGCGAAACTCTTCGGGTAGACCTGGTAGACGACGGCCTCCTTCCACCAGACCGGGTCGTCCCGTCGACTCATCGTCGACCACCGACCGGCGAGTACAACGGGTCGGATCGGCGCCCGTCGAAGGGGGTTCCGTCCCGCTTCCGTCTGGCGATTAGCTTATGCCTCCGAATCGCTTGCTTGCTCGTCATGGGTGGTGTCGGGAAGTCCGGGCGGACTCCGCTCGTCAGTATCGAGAGGAACGACCCACTTAGTTCTGGCGAGGATTTTGAAGAACGAATTCAACCACAATTTTTATTGCACGGTCCTTCATGATCTTGAACGAGCGATGTCTGATAATCAGCAACACGATCCGGACCGAACGCCGCTGTCGCGCCGCAGGATGATGCAGTTGCTCGGCGCGACCGGCGCCGCGGCCGGGCTGGCGGGCTGTGGTGGACAGTCGGCAGTGCAAACGGATACGCCGGACGACGGCGGCGACGGTGGTGGAGACGGCGGGAGCGACACGGACTCGGGCACGCCGACGCAGACGGCGACGCCGGTCCAGGTCGACAGCGAATCTCTGGGGACGATCCAGGAGCTCGCGTACGTGACGAACCAGACGCTGCCGGTCCTCCCCCTGCAGGAGAAGCTGGCACAGTCGTTCCAGACGACCGACGACTGGAACGTCCCCGGGAAGGATAGCGAGAAGGTCCAGCTGTACTGGCCGACCGAGTGGCTGCCGCGCTCGGGCGACTGGACGAAGAAGTCGGGCGCCAGCGACAACCGGCTGACGTTCGCCCAGTGGGCGGTCCCGAAGGACTCCCAGTACAACCCCTGGAACGGGAAGAACTTCGGCGAGGCGCGTCGGATGCTGTTCGACCGGTTCATGAAGTACAACCTCGCGACCCAGGAGTACTCCGGGTACGTGATCCAGGACTGGACCGTCGACGGGAAGTCGGTCACGCTGAACGTCCGCGAGGGCCAGACCTGGCACAACGGCGACCCCGTCACCGCGACGGACGTCGCGAACCAGATCAAGCTCGACATCTACAACGGCGGGAGCCTCGGCGGCTTCGTCGTGCCGGATGACATGGGCAAGCTCTCCGAGCGCGTCGTCGCGTCCGACGAGACGACGGTCGAGCTATCCCTCCAGAAGGCCGTCAACCCCGACATCCTGCTGGCGTACCTCCAGCCGAAGTACCTCGTCGCCCACGACGGCACCTACGGCGAGCACGTCAAGGCGCTGGACGAGGCCGGCTCGAAGGACGCCCGCACGCAGGCGCTCTCGAAGCTGACGGGCAAGACCGTCCCGGAACCCGTGGGCAGTGGCCCGTTCCAGTTCGAGGACGCCGACACCCAGCGGACCCTGCTGACGAAGTACGCCGAGCACCCCGACGCGGGCGAGATGAACTACGACGAGGTGGAGTACCTCTACAAGCCCCAGAACCAGGGCCGCTGGAACTCCCTCATCAACGAGGAGACCGACGGGTCGGCGACGCTGTTCATGCCGTCGAACAAGCTGCGCCAGCTCCCCGACTCCGTGCAGGTCAGCCTCATCCCGCGCCACTGGGGGCTCGGGCTCGTGTTCAACTTCGAGAAGGAGCCAGTCGACGACCCGCGCGTCCGCAAGGCCATCGCCCACGTGGTCAACCGCGAACAGGTCGCGAAGAACTCGGGCGCGGGGACGAACTCGAAGATCGCCGTCACCTACCCGAGCGGCCTGACCGGCGAGTTCAACGGGCAGATCGAGGGCACGTGGCTCGACGGCGTCACCGACGAGTTCGAGACGTACGGTCGCGGCGAGGCCCAGACCGAGAAGGCCGCCCAGCTCCTGAAGGACGCCGGCTACCAGAAGAAGAACGGTAGCTGGATGAAAGACGGCGAGAAGCTCACGATCCCGATCAAGGGGCCGTCCGGCTTCTCCGACTGGGTCGCCGGCGCGAACACGGTCACCTCCCAGCTCAAGAGCTTCGGCATCGACGCGCAGCCGAAGATGCTCGACACCTCGACCTACTGGGGCCAGGACTACTCGAACGGCGACTTCGTCGTCGGACTCCAGGGCTGGGCCTCGTACAACCAGTCCCACCCGTACTTCCACTTCCAGTGGCTCTTCGACAGCTGGGACGCGAAGAACGCGTGGAACCTGCCGAGCGAGTTCACGGCCCCGGTCCTGCACGACCAGATCCGCGAGGGCGAGTCGGTCTCCCCCGCCAAGCTCGTCAAGAGCCTCTCGACCGCCGACGAGTAACCAACTGAACCTATGAGCTACGTACTGAAGCGGATCGGACAATCAATCCTCACCGTCTTCGTGGTGGTGTCGGCCAGCTTCGGCCTCATCCGGCTGTTGCCCGGCGGCCCGCTCGACTACCTGCGGGCGCAGATGATACGGCAGGGCGGGAGTTCCATGACGATGGCCGAGATCAACCGACGCATCGCCGCGCAGACCAACATCGCGGTCGACGAACCCGTCTACGTCCAGTACGTCGAGTACATGGCGTCGATCCTGACCGGCGACTTCGGCCGGTCGATCTGGTACGAGGAGCCGGTCGCGAGCATCATCGGCCCGGCCATCCCGTGGACGGTCTTCCTGACCGCCTCGGCGCTGTTCCTCGCCTTTATCGTCGGCGTCTCGCTGGGCGCGGTCATGGCCTACAAGGAGGGGTCGAAGTTCGACGTCGGGAGCACCGGGGTCGGCCTGGTGCTCAACTCGACGCCGGGCTACGTCGTCGCACTGCTGTTCGTCGCGTACCTCGGCTACCGCTACCAGATCTTCCCGACCGGCGGACGCTACAACTCGGCGCTGGACCCGGGGTTCAACGTCCCGTTCCTGCTGAGCGTCCTCTACCACGGGGCCATGCCCATCGCCTCGATGGCGGTCGTCGGATTCGGCGGCTGGGCGCTCTCGATGCGGGGCAACAGCATCCGCATCCTCGGGGAGGACTACCTCCGCGTGGCGCGACTGCGCGGGCTCTCGACCCGACGGATCGCACTGCGGTACGTGGCCCGCAACGCCATCCTGCCGATGTACACGGGCCTGATGATCGCCATCGGGACCGTCTTCGGCGGCGCGGTCATCATCGAGAACATCTTCGCCTACCCCGGCGTCGGGTTCTACCTCATTAAGTCGATCAACGCGCGGGACTACCCGCTGATGATGGGCGGGTTCATCCTCATCACCGTCGCGATGGTCATCGGCATCACGATCGCCGACCTGACCTACGGGATCCTCGACCCGCGCGCCAAGGGAGGTGCCTCGCGTGAGTCCTACTGACGAGCCGCGGAGCGGCTCGGGACAGTCGAGTAGCGCGGAGCGAAGCGACCCGCGAGACGGGGACGACTCGACGCGCGACGAGGGCGAGTCCGACCCCGCCGTCGACGCCGTCGCCGGCAACGACGATGCTATCGACGTGTCCGAGGTCACCGGTACCGACGACGACCCCGGCCCGTCCCGACCGGCCATCTCCGGTCACGGTCGGAAGGGCCGCGTCGCCGCGGACGGCGGCGAGCACGACGATGCCCTCCGCACCGACGGTGCGGGCGGGTCGGTCTCGGACTTCGAGCAGATGGCCGACGTCCAGCTCACGGAGAGCGAGCGCCGCCGGCAGTGGTTCGACGAGAAGGTCCTCGCGCCGGCCCGGATCGTCTGGGACGACTGGCGCGCGCGCTTCGGCCTGATCGTCGTCACGTTCTACCTGCTGATGGGCACGGTCGGGCTCAGGCTCGTCCCGGAGCCGGCGCCGAACCAGGGACCGCTGCTGGTCGGAGCGTTCCGGACGTTGCAACACCCGCTCGGGACCACCGCGTCGGGGACGGACATCCTCTCGCAGATCGTCTACGCGACGCCCGCGATGCTGATCATGATCTCCTCGGGCGCGGTGTTCACTGTCGTTCTCGGGACGGCGATCGGCACGCTCGCCGGATACAAGGGCGGGCGCACCGACAGCGTACTGATGGTGGTCTCGGACATCATGATGACCATTCCTGGGCTGCCGCTGACGATCGTCCTCGCGGCGGTGCTCGGTATCAACGGGAACCCGGTGGTCATCGGCGTGCTCGTGACGATCAACGCCTGGGCGGGGCTCGCCCGCGCGATCCGCTCGCAGGTGCTGACGCTGCGGGACGCCGAGTACGTCGAGGCCTCGCGGATCATGGGCATCGGCACGCCGAAGATCATCGGGAGCGACATCATCCCGAACCTGATGCCGTACATCACGATGAACTTCGTCCGGCAGGCCCGGGCGGTCATCTTCGGCGTCGTCGGGCTGTACTTCCTCGGCGTCCTGCCGTACAACAGCGACAACTGGGGCGTCATGATGAACGCGGCCGTAGGTCGCGCGGGTGCGACCTCCTCGGTGGCGGCGTTCCACTGGCTGCTGATGCCGATGCTCGCGGTCATCTTCCTCGGACTCGGGCTGACCCTGCTCGCACAGGGCGCAGACCGCGTGTTCAACCCGCGGGTCCGCGCCCGTCACGCGAAGACCGTCGAGGGCGACGACGATGGCGACGGCGACGAGGGCACCGGCGGCGCAACGACTGCGGCAACTGGAGGGATCTGAGATGGCGAGCACACGAGACGACGCGACGAGTACCGGCGGCGGCAGCCGCGGCCGCGACCAGACAGCGACGGCGACCGACGACCCCATCGTCGAGGTCCGCAACGTCAGCGTCACCTACGACCTGCAGGCGCGCGACGCGATGGTCCTCGACGACGTGAGCCTCGACCTCCGCCGCGAGGAGATCCTCGGCTGCGTCGGGGAGTCGGGGTCGGGCAAGTCCATGCTCGCCAACGCGATGATGGACGCCGTCGAGGAGCCCGGTATCACCACCGGGAGCGTCCGCTACTACCCCGAGAAGGACGCCGAACCGGTCGAAGTCCTCGACCTGGAGGACGACGACCTCAAGAAGTTCCGCTGGGAGGAGATCTCGATGGTCTTCCAGGGCGCGCTGTCGTCGTTCAACCCCACCATGACGATCGCCGGGCACTTCGAGGAGACCCTCGACGCCCACGACTACGACGTCGAGGAGGGCATGGAGCGGGCCCGCGACCTGCTCGCGGACCTCTACCTCGACCCCGACAGAGTGCTCGACTCCTACGCCCACGAGCTGTCGGGCGGGATGAGCCAGCGGGCGCTGATCGCCCTCTCGCTGATCCTCGAACCCGACGTGCTCCTGATGGACGAGCCGACGGCCGCGCTGGACTTGCTCATGCAGCGCTCTATTCTGAGCCTGCTCGACGACATCAAGGAGAAGTACGAGCTGTCCATCCTCTTCATCACGCACGACCTGCCGCTGGTGGCGGGGCTGGCCGACCGGCTGGCCATCCTCTACGCGTTCGAACTGGCGGAGGTCGGGCCGAGCGAACAGATCGTCCGCGACTCCCAGCACCCCTACACCAGGGCGCTGCTGAAGGCGGTGCCCAACCTCGACGCGCCGCTCTCGACGATGACGCCCATCGAGGGGACGGCGCCGAACCCGGCGCACGTCCCGAACGGGTGTCACTACGCGCCGCGGTGTCCGCTGGCCGACGAGCGCTGTCACGAGGAAAAGCCCGGCTGGTACGACGCCGGCCCGGACCAGCGCTCGGCGTGTTTCCACTACGAGCGAGCCGACGAGGCCGTCCCCTTCGACGTCGAGGAGGTCCTGGCCTCGGTCGACGAAGCCGGCGAGTCAACCGTCGATCCGGCCGAGGACCCGGACGCCGACGACTTCTCCGGATTCGACGGCGAAGCGGAATACAGCGCGACGGCTGCGGCGCCCGACGGCGACGCGGTCGTCTCGCTGGACGACGTCGAGATCCACTTCGAGGAAGAGCAGGGATTCGTCGAGGGACTGTTCGACGAGCCCGACTCGGTCCGTGCGGTCGACGGCGTGTCGATCGACATCCCGGAGAACGACGTGCTCGCGCTGGTCGGCGAGTCCGGCTGTGGCAAGACGACGCTGGGCAAGGCGATCATCGGCGTCCAGCGGCCGACCGGCGGAACCGTCGAATACCGCGGCCAGGACGTCTGGGACGCCAAGGACGGCGTCGGCGACCCCGACATCGAGTACGGGGACATCCGCCGGGCGCTCCAGATCATCCACCAGGACCCCGGCGCTTCCCTCAACCCGAATCAGAAGGTCGTCACCTCGCTGGAGGCGCCGCTGAAGCGCTGGAACCCGGAGCTGTCGACCGAGGACCGCCGGGCGCGCATCTACGCGCTGCTCAAGCGCGTCGGGATGCGGCCGCCGGAGGACTACGCCAACCGCTTCCCCCACCAGCTCTCGGGCGGGGAGCAACAGCGCGTCGCCCTCGTCCGGGCGCTGCTGATGAACCCGGATGTCATCCTCGCCGACGAGGCCGTCAGCGCCCTCGACGTGAGCCTGCGCGTGGAGACGATGGACCTGCTGCTGGAACTGCAGGAGCAGTTCAACACCTCCTTCGTCTTCATCTCGCACACGCTGTCGAACGCCCGGTACCTGGCCGAGAAGGCCGACGGCCGCATCGGGATCATGTACCTCGGCGAACTCGTGGAGATCGGGCCGCCCGACCAGGTGCTCAACGACCCGCAACACCCCTACACGAAGGTCCTGCGCTGGGCGACGGCGAACCTCGACCCGAGCGACCAGGAGATGCGGGACCCGCCGGTGCGGTCGATCGACATCCCCGACCCGGTGAACCCGCCGTCGGGCTGTCGCTTCCACACGCGCTGTCCGGAGGCCCGCGAGGTCTGCACGCGCGACGCGCCGGAACTCGGCGAGAACGAGTCGACGCCCGGCGCGCGCGCCGTGGCCTGTCACCGCTCGGATCCCAACCACGAGTACTGGAACAGCAAGCCGCTCGACGGGGTCGACTCGGCCGAGACCCCCGCGTTCGACGACTGACCTCCGCTTTCCATGCATGGACCCACCTCGTCCCCACCGCGCTCGCTTGCCATGACTCACCCAGCGGCCGGCCCGGGGGCGAGGTCGGGGCCATGAAGTACATACCCGACGATGCCGACACACGGAGGACGAGCACGTGACGAACGTCTGGCGCGCGTTTTTCACCATGAGCGCCGTGTTACTGGGCTTTCTACTGCTGTCGGTCCCGTTCGTCGAGCCCGGGAGCGGCGCCTTCGTCGTCTCGGTCGCGAGCTTCGTCATGCTCGCGATCATGTTCGTCGCGTCGGGGGCGTTCATCTACGTCGACTGGGACCCCTTCGAGGACCTGCTGTGAGGACGGGAGCGCCGCACGTGGGCCGGCGTGTAGAACGCCGACGGATCGCGAGCCGCTGCGGAACGGTAACTGCGACAGAAACGACCATACGTGAAACGAGATAACACGCAGATAGCATGACAGAACAGCACGTCGACGACCAGACGCTCAGGGAGGAGCTGAACGTGTTCGGCTTCTCGGACACGGAGATAGACACGTACCTGGCGGTGCTGGAGCACGGCGAGACGACGGTCCGGACTGTCTCCGACGAGGCGGACGTGACCCAGCGGGCGGTGTACAACATCGCCGAGCGGCTGGAAGACAGGGACCTCGTGACGGTCAACGGGCACGCGTCGCCGACGACGATACGGGCACACCCGCCCGAGGAGGCGATCGACTCGCTGTCCGGCAGGCTGGAGTCGATCGCGCCGACGCTCGAAGACCGGTTCAACGCGACGGAACCCCAGGCCCCGGAGATCCAGATCGTCAAGTCGCGGGAGACGGCCGTCAAGCGGCTCCGCGAAGGGATCTCCGAGGCCGAACACGAGGTGCTCGTGGCCGTGCCCGAACACACCTACGAGGACATCGAACCGGAGCTACAGGCCGCCGTCGACCGCGGCGTCCTCGTGTTCCTGCTCATCGGCGGGATGGAGGACCTCGACGACGACAAACCGCGCCTCGACCGCTCGGCCCCGGTCGTCCGGTCGTGGTCCGAGAGCCTCCCCTTCATGTACGCCGCCGACGACGAGGCGGCGATGATCGGCCACTCCGGTGTCATCTCGGGGACGCACGTGGACGAGGGGGCCGTCACGGTCAAGCAGGACAACCTCGCCGGGTCGATCGTCGGCCTCTACTTCGGCGCGTACTGGCCCGCGGCGACGGAGCTACACGTCCGCGACCCGGAGCCGCTGCCGCGGACCTTCGAGTGGTTCCGCCACGCGGCTCTCGAAGCCGCGCTCCACCGCCGGGAGGGCGTCGAACTCGAAGCCGAGGTCACGACCGTCGAGAGCCGGGAGATCACCGGCACGCTCAGCCAGGTCCGCCAGGCGTTCGTCCAGCCGTCCACCAACGACTACACCCTGGAGACCAGCCTCTACATCGAGACCGACGACGGGGAGGTCAGCATCGGCGGACCCGGTTCGTTCATCGAGGAGTACGAGGGCGACACCGTGACGCTCCGTCCGGTCGACGAGTAACGCCAGCGCGAACCTCTCTCCCATCGTCCGGTGGCACTCCGATCCGATGACGCTCCGGTCCGGTTTCTGTTCCCGGACGCCCGAAGGCGTTCGGCGGAACGCTGGGGGCAGTCGGGGACGTATCCGTTCGTATGTCCGCAGGAGTAAACGTCGACCGCGTACTCGGCGAGACGGACGCACCGACCGACGCGCCGCGGGAGACGCTCGACGTCCGCGACCTCGGACCGCCGAAGCCGCTCGCGAACACCCTCGAACTGCTGGCGGACCTCGACGACGAGACGGTCCTCGTCCAGCTGAACGACCGCGCGCCCCAGCACCTCTACCCGAAGCTCGACGACCGCGGGTACGAGTACGCCACCGTCGAACGCGACGACGTCACCGTCACGACCATCTGGCGCGCATGACAGGGGCGCCCTCCGACGACCGGACGGCCGACCGCGACGGGTACGACGCCGCCGCTTCGACCGCTCGGTCGCCGCAGTCGGGTTCGACGGACGGATCCGCGTCGACGGTAGCGACCGAGCAGCGAGAGCGGGCGGCGCCGGACGTAGACGCCGCCGTGGCCCGCATCTACGGCCGGGCGGACGAGATCCGCGAGCAGGAGGTCGAGACGGCGCTGTCAAAACTCGACGCGCGGGGGGACCTCTCGGCGGCGGACCGGGCGGCCGTCGAACGGCTCGCCGACCGGCTCGTCACCAGGCTGATCGCGGTCCCCGAGCGGGGGCTGCGCGCCGCCGCGGACGGTGATAGCGAGAAAGGCAGTCAGCGGACCGTCGAGACGGCGCTGGAACTGTTCGGGTAGTCTGTTTTCCGCTGCTGAAAACCCGCGCGGCGCGTCACCGCTCGGCGAGGACGAGCAGTGCGACGCTGTCTTCGCGGGCCTCCGGGGAGATGTCCTGATCGCCGGAGAACCGGGCGGCGTCTCCCGAGACGAGGTCGACCGTCTCGTCGCCGAGCGTCATCTCGAGTTCGCCGTCGACCACGTAGCAGACGATGTCGCGGTCGGGGTGCTGGTGGGGCGGGACGCGGTCGCCGGCGTCCAGCGCGAGGCGGACCGTCTTCGGTTCGCCCTCGAAGAGCACGCCCCGGCCGTCGCCTTCGAGGTCGGGGAGGTGGACGCATTCGGTCTCTTGAGCGCCGTCGGTCATACTTTCGGGAGGTCGGCGACGAACTCGTCGGCGTCCCGGCGCTCGACCGCGTAGTTCTCGGCGTCGAAGTCCTCGACCTCGGCCTGGAACTCGTAGAACAGCGGCTTCGGTTCGTGGTCGTTGACGATCCGGAGCGTCTCGCCGCTGTCCAGGTCCTCGAAGGCCTCGTGGATCATCGGGTGGCGTTCCGGCGGCGGCACGTCGCGGATGTCGAGCGTCGTCGCTGGCATACAGTCGGAACTACGGCGCGGTTGCCCCTTGCACTTCGTCCGAACGTGTTCGGCGCGTTCGAACCTGTTCGCCGAGCGCGGGACTGCCGGGCCCAGCGGGTTCGTTCGGCGTCAGATTGAGGGGACACGCGGCCGCAGATCCGCGGGATGTCGGCGACGCTCTCGCGGTGGTCTCGCGCGCTCGTCGCGGTCGGTGTCTGCTGGCTGGTCGGCTGGCAGGCGGCGGCGCTCGCGGGGTTCCCGCGGCGAACGACGGTGACGCTCGGTCTCTACGGGTTCGTCCTCCACGTCGTCTTCGGGAAGGCCTACTCGCTGGTCCCGTCGTATTTCGACCGAGCGCTCGCGTGGCCGCACGCGCCGGCGGTCACCCTGCCGCTCGTCGTCGTCGGCTCCGCCGGACTGGCCGCCGAACCCGTCGACGGCATCCCCGCCGTCGTCGGGGCCGTGGGCGCGTGGTCGTGGGCGCTGGGCGTCGCCGTCTTCCTCGGAACGCTCGCCTGGACGCTCCGGGACAACCTCTCCGGCGCCGAGACCGGAACTGGCGACCACAACGCCGACCGGCGGCGGATCGACCGCGCCGCGAACCTGTTCGTCCCCGTCGTGTTCGCGTACCTCGCCGTCGGGTCGTGGGAGACGCTGGCCGCCCGCGCGGCCGTGTCTCCCCTGATCGACGGGTATCCGCCGCGAGCGACGCACCTGCTGGCCGCCGGCGGGGCCGCGCTCCTCGTCTTCGCCGTCGGCTTCCGCCTCCTGCCGCGGTTCCTCGTCGCCGGCCTGCCCGACTGGGTGCCCTGGGTCGTCCTGCCCACCGGCGCGCTCGGGCCTGCCCTGCTGGCCGCCGGACTCCCGGCGGGCACGGTCTTCCGGACGGGGGCCGTCGTCGAAGCGGTCGCCGTGGTCGGATTCGCCGCGGCGTACGCCCACCTCTACCGATCGAGCGACAGGGAACGCGTGGGATTCTACGGTCCGCTCGTCGGTGCGGGGTTCGGCGTGCTCGCCGTCGGCCTCGGACTCTCCTTCGCGTTCTGGCCCGTCGACCCGACGCTCGTCGCCGCGCACTACCGGCTGAACCTGCTCGGATTCCTCGGGCTGACGATCGTCGGCGTCACGTTCCAGTTCTACCCGCCGACGGTCGGGCGGTTCCCCGGCGCGGGCGACGACCTCGCGCTCGCCGCACTAGCCGCGCTGACGGGTGGACTCCTCGTCGAGGTCGCCGGCGCCGTCGTCTCGGCGCCGCTCGCTGTCAGCGGAGGTCGCGCGCTGGCGCTTCTGGGTGCGGTCGCGTACGCCTACCTCGTCCTCGGCGTGTTCCTCCAGCGGGCGAGAGAGTGAGTCCACCGACCCCGCCGGTCCCGAACCGAGGTATCCGGCACGCGTCCGGCACAAAAAGGGTCCGAACACGTTCCCGCCAAAACCCAGGGACGGGGCGGCCGAACCCCCCGTCACATGGCTGATATCGCGACCCTCACACTCTCAGGGCTGACCGCGCTGCTCCTTCTCGGCGTGTTCACCTGGGTCGTCCGGGTGGAAGACTGGCGTTCGTACACCCCGGCGGTCGGCGAGACCGGCGCCGCCGGCGGCTACGGCACGGGCGCCGACCACGGGCACAAACCGAGCGGCATCGTCCGCTGGCTGACGACGGTCGACCACAAGGACATCGGGCTCATGTACGGCGCGTTCGCCGTCCTGTCGTTCGCCTGGGGCGGCGTCGCCGTCATGCTGATGCGCCTCGAACTGGTCAACCCCGCGACCGACGTCATCGGGAACTCCCTGTACAACGGCCTGCTGACCAGCCACGGGATCACGATGCTGTTCCTGTTCGGGACGCCGATCCTCGCGGCGTTCTCGAACTACTTCGTCCCGCTGCTGATCGGCGCCGACGACATGGCGTTCCCGCGGATCAACGCCATCGCGTTCTGGCTACTGCCTCCGGGCGCCCTGCTCATCTGGGGCGGCTTCTTCATCCCGAGCCTCGCGCCCGCGCAGACCGCCTGGACGATGTACACTCCGCTCTCGATCGAGCAACCGAACCCCGCCGTCGACCTGATGCTACTCGGCCTCCATCTCACGGGGGTCTCGGCGACGATGGGCGCCATCAACTTCGTCGCGACCATCGTCACCGAGCGGAGCGAGGACGTGACGTGGGCGAACCTCGACATCTTCTCGTGGACGGTGCTCACCCAGTCCGGGCAGATCATCTTCGCGTTCCCGCTGCTCGGCAGCGCCATCGTCATGCTGCTGCTCGACCGCAACCTCGGCACCACCTTCTACGCGCTCGGCGAGGGCGGCGGTCCCCTGCTCTGGCAGCACCTGTTCTGGTTCTTCGGCCACCCCGAAGTGTACATCCTCGTGCTTCCGCCGATGGGGCTGGTGAGCTACATCCTGCCGAAGTTCACCGGCCGGAAACTGTTCGGGTTCAAGTTCGTCGTCTACTCGACGCTGGCGCTGGGGGTCCTGAGCTTCGGCGTCTGGGCCCACCACATGTTCGCGACGGGGATGGATCCGCGCCTGCGGTCGGGGTTCATGGCGGTCACCATCTCTATCGCCATCCCGAGCGCCGTGAAGACGTTCAACTGGATCGCGACGATGTGGAACGGCCGCCTCCGGACGACAGCGCCCTTCCTCTTCTGCGTGGGCTTCATCGCGAACTTCATCATCGGCGGCGTCACCGGCGTCTTCGAGGCGTCCATCCCCGTCGACCTGCTCCTGCACGACACCTACCACGTCGTCGCGCACTTCCACTACGTCATCATGGGCGCCATCGCCTTCGCCGTCTTCGCGGGCATCTACTACTGGTTCCCCATCTACACGGGGAAGATGTACCAGCGCACGCTGGCCAAGTGGCACTTCTGGCTGACGATGGTCGGGACGAACCTCACCTTCTTCCCGATGGTCCTGCTCGGCTACGCCGGGATGCCCCGGCGCTACGCGACCTACGACCTCGCCGTCGGGCCGGAACTGCTGTTCACGCTTCTGCACCGCTCGGCGACGCTCGGCGCGCTCCTGCTCGCGGTCGGCCAGATCATCTTCGTCTGGAACCTCGTCCAGTCCTGGCTCGAAGGCCCCCGTGTCCGGGACGGCGACCCGTGGGACCTGAAGGAGACCGACCAGCACGGCCGCGAGTGGGCCTGGTTCGAGCGCCAGCAGGAGACGGCGCTCGCGACCGACGGCGGCGAGGACCCGGACGGCGACGAGACGGCAGTAGCCGACAGCGGGGACGACTGACTGGCAGTAGTTCGTCCATCTCGTTCCGATATCTGTTCACTACAGTCCGCGGCGTGACCAATCGCAGTGGCGCGCGCTGTCGCGAGTTTTATCTCGCGACAGTAGCCGTGCGAGGGATGAGCGACCGCAGGGAGCGAATCGGCTGGGGAGGCGTGAGGCGCGGTGCGGTGCGGATCCTGGTGGACTGAAAGGGCGAGGCGTGCTCGCAGCGAACGGAGTGAGCGGAGTCGCCTGAGCGGGCACTATCCGAACGAAGTGAGGATATCCCGCTCAGCGACCGCGAGCGCGCCGAGGGCTTTCAACTTCCTTCGTTGAGTGCGGTCGCAATCACTCCCCCTCCTTCCACAACACTTCTACCAGAAACCACTGTTCAACAAGCACGCCCATCGAACACCGTCCTAGCCCGGCCGTTGATTGGCGTGCCGACCGAATCCCCACGCATGAGTGACGACAGCGACCGCGCTCGGATGGTGGGTATCAACCACGTCGCCCTCGCCGTCGGCGACGCCGACGAAGCACGGGCGTTCTACGCGTCGATATTCGACTTCGAGGTCCGCGGCGAGACCGACTCCGCCGTGTTCCTCGACATGGGCGACCAGTTCCTCGCGCTCTCGGAGGTCGACGACGCGGGCGAGTCGATCGACGCCCACCGGCACTTCGGCCTCGTCGTCGACGACGCGGACCTCGTCGAGCGGCGCCTGGCCGAGACGGACGCCGACGTGCTCGACACCGGCGGACTGGACTTCCTGGATCCGTGGGGCAACCGGGTCCAGGTCGTCGCCTACGAGGACGTCCAGTTCTCGAAGGCCGACCACGTGCTAGAGGGGATGGACTTAGCGGACCTGGGGAAGTCCGACGCCGCCCGCGAGGAACTCGCCGAGAAGGGGATGGCCCCGGAGTGAGCGGGGTCGGCGTCCCGGCCGCTCGCTCAAAGACCCGTTTGGTGCTGGACAAGACCTATGCCGGGGACGGGGAGAGAGGCGTCTATGCGAGGACTCCGACCGCTGTCGCTCCTGCTCGCGCTCGCGGTGCTCGGCGGCTGTCTCGCCGCGCCCGGACCGGCCGGTGAGACGACGACCACACCGACGGACGCGGCGACACAGACGCCGACCTCGACCGAGCAGAGCACCGTCCCGCCCGGCGAGACGCCGCTGCCTGGCTCGCCGACGCCGGACGAATCGAACGCCGGGAAGACCATCGACTACGCGGACCTGCCCGCCGAGTCGCGGGCCGCGTTCGACGACGCGTTCGACCACAGGGTGTCGTTCGTCCCGGACTCGCCGTACGTCGAGGGCGAGCACACCGTCGACGCGGCGTCGCCGTTCCACGACTACGAGTACGTCCGGAAGAACGGGACGCGATACCCCATCGACCTCTCGATGGACGGGGAGCTCTACGCCTCGTACGGCATCGATAGCGAACGGGTCGACGGTGACGTGAACGGGACCGTCGTCCCGGTCTCAAACGTCTCGACCGAGGTCCGTGACGAGGTGCGCTGGGCCGTCGAGAACGGTACCCACCACGTTCCGGCGGGCAAGTGGGACTCGCTCCCCGGGGAACTCGGGGGTCTCGAACACGTCTGCTACGAGGGAGAGACCTACAGCTTGAGTTACATTGTCGGCGACTACTGGGCGCTGCGGTTGACCGTCGAAGACGGCAACTGACCGGTACGACCGGGCGCTGCCGCTCCTGTCATCCGAGCCGAACGTACGAAACACCTATACGATAGGTAGACATTCACACGCGCATGGACGACTACCTGTCGCGAGCGTCCCTCCGAGTGGTGGTGGTCGGGCTGGTGGCGATGGCCGCCCTGGCCGTGGGGGCGGCGGCGATCACGTCGGCGGTCGATCCCGGCGCGTCTAGCACGCAGCCTGGAGACGAGCCGTCGGAACCGGGCGACGGCGGCGCGCCGCCGAGCACGCCGAGCGACCCCGACGAGAGACAGCCGACGCCCGGCGATCCCGGGGATCCGAGAGACCCGATCGACGCGAGCTGGTGCGTCCAGCCGCTGTCGGCGTGGTACGGCGTCGTCGTCTACTTCGGCGCCTTCGTGGCCGCGCTGGTGGCGATCAAGCGCCGCTACTCGCTGGGCGCGACCTTCTTCGGCCTGTACGCGCTCGCGCCGCCGGCGTTCCTCGCGTACTTCCTGTCGACAGACTGCCCGTCGGTGAACGGACCCGGCATCGGGCCGGGCGGAGACCTCCCCGGTCCCGGTGACAACGGGGTCGAACCGTTGATCCACGCGGTCGACGTACCGCCGGAGGCGGTCCTGGGCGTATTCGGTGTCGTCCTCGTCGGGACCGCGGCGGTCCTGCTCCGCGCGTCTGGCGGCGAGACGGTCACCGACGTCTCCCAGGGTTCCGCCGCCGCCGAGGACGGCGACCCGGTCGACCCGCGCGACCTGGCCGTCGCGGCAGGTCGCGCCGCGGACCGGCTCGAAGCGCGCAACGCGGACGTGGACAACGAGGTCTACCGCGCGTGGTGGGAGATGACCAGCCTGCTCGACGTGCCGAACCCCGACAGCGCGACGCCGGGCGAGTTCGCCGAGGCCGCCGTCGCCGTCGGGTTGCGCGAGGACGACGTGACGGAACTCACCCGCCTGTTCGAGGAAGTTCGCTACGGCGAGCGCGACGCCGAGAGCCGGGAGGAACTCGCCGTCTCCGTGTTCCGCGCTATCGAGGACTCGTACGGCGGGGACGCGGCCGGCGACGGCTCGGACGGATCCGCGGACGGACGATAGCCGTCGATCCGTTCCGCGAGCACCGTCCGCGACCGCCCGTTTCACGGACCGACGCGCAGTTTTTACGCGCGGATCCCTAACGTATCGCATGCGCTCGGCGGCCGTTCTGGCGCTCGTCTTGCTCGCGGGCTGTAGCGTCGTCGCTCCCGGTCCGCAGGCCGAGACGGTCACGCCCGCGCCGGTCCCGACGGCCGAGGCGCTACCGCCGGGTGTCGAACCCGACGGCGTGGCGGATCCGGGGGCGCTCGCGGCCGCTCACGCCGCCACGCTCGACGGGACGTCGTTCACGCTGATCGCCAACAGAACGGTCCGATATCCGAACGGTTCGCTCCGGTCCGATCTCGACGTGCGTCTCGAACTATCGGCGTCGCGGGACTACCACGCGTCGGCCTCGGTCCGGGGGGCGGACGCGCCGCTGTTCCTCGGCGAACCCCCGACCCGGGCCGAGTACTGGGCGAACGACGAGACCTACCTCCGTCGCCAGGTGATCGGTGACCGGACGGTGTACACCCGGTACGACGAGACGGACGAGTACGTCGGCACCTGGCGGTTCTGGCTGGGGACGGTCGCGCTCGACATCGGGCCGGAGACCGACCTGCGGACGACGGTCGGGAGCTTCCGCACCGGCGTCGGCGAGCGACCGACCGACCGCGACGACCGGCGAACGCACCTCGTCGGATCCGGCGCGCACACTCTCGGCTTCGTCGACGACCAGAGCGACGTACGGACCGTCGAAAACGCCACGCTCCACGCCCTGGCCACCGAGTTCGGACTGGTCGACACCTACCGCGTCGTCTACACGGCAACGCTTCACGACGGCACGACGGTGCGCGTCAGCCGGACAGTCCGGTTCCGCGCGATCGGCAACACGACCGTCGACAGGCCGCAGTGGTACGACGAGGCGATGGCGCAGGGGTGACCGGCGAGACCTGTCGAACTCGTTCGGGAGTGATCGCTTCGGCGTTCCGGCCGTTCGATGCGCCATGAGCGAGCGAGCCGCGGCTCTCTCCGCGCTGGCCGACCGATTGGGCGAGCGCGAGACCGTGACCGACGCCTGGACGGCCAAGAGCTTCACCGACCGGCTGTTCGTCGTCGAGGTGGCCGAGGGGGAGTCGCTCCCCGACACCGTGCGGGCGACGCTCCACGACCACGACCTGCGGGAAGCGAACGAGGTGTACGAGGTCGACGGCGCCGACGACGCCGACTACGCCGGCGACCTCGCCGACGGGCGGCGCTACCGGTTCGTCGACGTCCGCTCGCGCGGCGAGATGCAGTCCTACGTGGTCGAGTAGCGGCGAGTAGTGACAGCGGACGCGAGATCTGGTCGAAGCGCGCACCCAGCGAGCGGCCGAGTCGTGGTCGTGAACCGGAGCGGGTGACTCGGTCGAGAATTGAAGTCGGGAGTCGGGATCAGGGCGTCGGGACAGACACGTCGGGGCGGATCAGCCCTCGTAGCCGGCGTAGTCCATCAGCTGGCTGAAGACGTCGGTGTCCATGGCCTCCTTGTAGACGATGCCGCCGACCATCCCGCCGGGGTAGGAGTTGCCGTTCATCGCGTGGGCGACCTTGTGGCAGTGCATGAGGTAGATGCCGGGGTCGGCGTCGGCCTGGAACTCGACGGTCTTGCGCTCCGCCGGGGCGACGTTGAGCACGTCTTCTTTGAATCGAGCCGCCTCGGGGATGGGCGAGCCGTCCTTCTCGACGACCTCGAAGCGGTGGTTGTGCGTGTGCATCGGGTGCATCATGTACCCGTTGTTGGCGAAGTGGACGCGGACGGTGTCGCCCTGCTCGACGATGAGTGGCGAGCCGTCCTCGGGGTGGAGCGTCCGGGGCGCCGACTTGCCGTTGATGGTGAACACGTCGGGGTCGCGCTGGCGCGGGCTGTAGTCTGCGTCCATCCCGGCCATCTGCTTGTTGAGATCGGAGTCCCAGTCCTTGAGCGTCATGAACGTCTCCACGTCGGCCTCCTCGTACCCCTTCGGGTCGACGCGGAAGACGCCGTACATGCCCATGTCGATGTGGCGGTGGGTCTGGTAGTGGCAGTGATAGAGGTGCGTGCCGGGGACGTTCGCGGGGATGTCGTAGGTGTGCTTCTCGCCGGGCGGGATGGTGATCCCGGTCGTCGTCGGGACGCCGTCGTTCTCCCAGGTCTTGCGGACGCCGTGGAAGTGGACCGTGTGGGGCCGCTTGCCGTCGGTGTTGTCGAAGGTCACTTCCATGTCCTCGCCCTCGGTCGTCCGCAGGATCGGGCCGGGGACGCTGGGGTCGCGGTCGTCGGCCCTGAACGCCCAGACCGCGGGCAGGTCGACGGGGCCGCCCATGTTCTCCATGGGGTGGACCTCGTGGTAGGAGGGGACGCTGGAGAGGGTGACCGTCCCGCCCTGCTCGTCGACGTTGACGACTTCGGGCGGGGAGGTCTTCGGGAGGTCGGCGGGGTTGGCGGTCTGCGCGGCGGGAGAGCCGGTAGATTCGACTTCGGAGACGGTCACGTCGTCCGCGCTCTGCGTGCTCCGTCCGGAACAGCCGGCGAGGGCGAACAGACCGGTCGTACCGGCGGCGGCTTTGGCGAACTCGCGACGCGACATGTCCGTTCCGGGCGCACCGATGTTGTCGGTCATACTCACTTCGACGTAGGCAGTGAGACCATAAAGGGGGGTGAGGGGATTCCCACGGAGTGAAAACCGCCCCCGCTATCGGGGGCCGGTGCGGTATACGGCCGTCCGAAGGTGTTCGAATCGTCGCTCGGGCCTCCGGCTCTCGGTCGCCTGGGTTCGCACGCGGCCACGTTTTTCCCCCTGGCCGACGGACGGTCTGACATGTACGACGAGATCCTCTTCCCGACGGACGGGAGCGACGCGGCCGACGCGGCGCTGGAAGTCGCGATCGCCGTCGCCGACGCGCACGACGCCACGCTGCACGTGCTCTACGTCGCCGACACGAACCAGCCCAGCCTCGCCCGCATCGAGGGGCAGGTCCGGGACGTTCTCGAAGGCGAGGGACGCGATATCGTGGACGACGCGGCCTCGCGAGCGCGACGTGCCGGAGTGGACACGGTCGACGAAGTGATCCAGGGCGGCCCCTCGCGGACCATCCTGACGTACGTCGACGACCGCGGGATCGACCTGGTCGTCATGGGCACCCGCGGCGGTCGGGACATCGAGCGGATCATCCTCGGGAGCGTCACCGAACGCGTCGTCCGCAACAGCGCGTCGCCGGTGCTGGTCGTCCCGCCCGAGAGCGACCACGAGTACCCGCCGGCCGACGTCCTCGTCGGGACGGACGGCAGCGAGGGGTCCGAGGCCGCCGTCGACGAGGGGATCGGCATCGGCGCGGCGACCGGGGCGACGCTGCACGTCGTCTCGGTGGTCGAATCCTCCGGACTGGGGTTCGACGTGCGTTCCGAGCAGCTGTCCGAGGAGCGCAGACGCCGCGACGAACAGGTCCTCGCACAGGCCCGCGAGCGCGCGGACGACGGCGACGTCCCCGTCGAGACGGCCATCGAGGAGGGCGACGTGGTCGACACGCTGAACGAGTACGTCGCGGACCACGGGATCGATCTGGTCGTCGTCGGCACGCACGGTCGGACCGGCATCGACCGGCGCCTCCTCGGCAGCGTCACCGAGAACCTGATGCGCTCGGCCGCGGTCCCCGTGCTGTCGATCCGGGCGTCCGAGGAGTGACGTCCGGCCGGGCGCGACGGGCGGCCGGGTACGACAAGTCCGGTCGCGAGAGCGGACGCGTCGCTCGCGGTCCTGACGGCGCTGCCGTCGGCCACGATCCGACTCCTGATCGCGCATGGAAAGCGATTTAGCCGGCGGGGAGCGACGGACGCGTAATGAGTCTCTCCGACGCCGACCGCGAGCTCGTGGTCGAGGAACTGGGGCGGGAGCCGACCCGGGCCGAGGCCGCGCTCTTCGAGAACCTCTGGAGCGAGCACTGCGCGTATCGCTCCTCGTGGCCGCTGCTGAGCGCGTTCGACAGCGAGGGCGACCAGGTCGTCGTCGGTCCCGGCGACGACGCCGCGGTGGTCTCCATTCCGTCCGCTGGCGCGGACGCGGACGACGACACCTACGTCACGCTCGGGATCGAGAGCCACAACCACCCCTCGTTCGTCGACCCGTTCGACGGCGCGGCGACGGGCGTCGGCGGCATCGTCCGAGACACGCTCTCGATGGGCGCCTACCCCATCGCGCTCGCCGACTCGCTGTACTTCGGCGACTTCGACCGCGAGCACTCCCGCTACCTCTTCGAGGGCGTCGTCGAGGGCATCTCCCACTACGGCAACTGCATCGGCGTCCCGACGGTCGCGGGATCGACCGCCTTCCACGACGACTACGAGGGCAACCCGCTCGTCAACGTCGCCTGCGTCGGCCTGATCGACGACCCCGACCGTCTGGTCACCGCGGTCGCGAAAGAGCCCGGTAACAAGCTACTGCTCGTCGGCAACTCCACGGGTCGCGACGGGCTTGGTGGCGCGTCCTTCGCGAGCGAGGACCTCGCCGAGGACGCCGAGACCGAGGACCGGCCGGCGGTCCAGGTCGGCGACCCCTACACGGAGAAGCTGCTCATCGAGGCGAACGAACAGCTGATCGACGAGGGCCTGATCGAGTCCGCGCGGGACCTCGGCGCCGCGGGACTGGGCGGCGCGGCCTCGGAGATGGTCGCGAAGGGCGGCCTCGGTGCGAACATCGAACTGACGAACGTCCACGAGCGCGAGCCGAACATGAACGCGATGGAGTACCTGCTCGCCGAGAGCCAGGAGCGGATGTGCTACGAGGTCCGCCCGGAGAACGTCGAGCGCGTACACGAGATCGCCGACCGCTACGACCTCGGGTCGTCAGTCATCGGCGAGGTGACCGACGGCAACTTCGTCTGCACCTTCGACGGCGAGGTCGTCGTCGACGCGTCCGCGGAGTTCCTCGGCGACGGCGCGCCGTACAACGACCTGCCCGCCGAGGAACCGGCCGAACAGGAGCGGGATCTGCCCGAGGGCGTCGACCTCGCGGAGGCGTTCGAGGCGGTCGTCGGCAGCCCGAACACCGCCTCGAAGGAGTGGGTCTACCGCCAGTACGACCACGAGGTACAGGTCAGGACCGCGATGGCCCCGGGCGACGACGCGGCCCTGATGGCCATCCGAGAAGCGGAGACGGGCCTCGCCTTCTCGTCCGGTGCGGACCCCAACTGGACCGACGCGGCGCCGTACGAGGGCGCCCGCGCCGTCGCGCTGGAGAACGCGACGAACGTCGCGGCGAAGGGCGCCCGGCCGCACGCGGCGGTCAACTGCCTCAACGGCGGTAACCCCGAGAAGCCCGACGTGTACGGCGGGTTCAAGGGTATCGTCGACGGTCTCGCGGAGATGTGCTCGACGCTCGACGTGCCCGTCGTCGGCGGGAACGTCTCGCTGTACAACGACTCCGCGAGCGGACCGATCCCGCCGACGCCGACGCTCGCGCTGGTCGGCGTCAAGGACGGTTACGAGGCGCCGCCCGCGGCCCTGCAGGGCGAGGGCGAACTCCTGCTCGTCGGTGCGCGTTCGCTGGAGGGCGACGCCGAGGCCCGTCTCGGCGGGTCGGAGTACCTCGCGCAGTTCGGCGGCACGGACCGGTTCCCCGAGTCGCTGGCCAACCCCGACGCGTTCGTCGACACGCTGGCCGACGTGGCGAACGAGGAGTCGACGCTCGCCACTCACGACGTGAGCCACGGCGGGCTCGCGGTGACGCTCGCGGAGATGGTGACCGACGGGGCCGGCGCGAGCGTCGACCTCGACGCGCCGGCGAAGGGCTCGCCCGAGGCGCTCCTGTTCGGCGAGCAGGCCGGTCGCGTCGTGATCGAGACGACCGACCCGCGGAGCGTCCGCGAGGCCTTCGACAGCGTCACCCCGGTGTACGTCCTCGGCGACGCGGACGACTCGGGAACGCTCGACGTGGGGCTCGACGACGGGTCGCTCTCCTACGACGCCGCCGAGATCGCCGACCTGCGCGACGTGATCGAACGAGAACTGGACTGACGACCGCGCCTTTCTCGCGTTCGGACTCGACTCAGAGCAACGCCGAGAGGACAGTTACTCCCCCGTCGCCCGCACTGCCCGAGAGGACGTAGTAGGCGAGGAGTTCTATCGCGACGCCGTGAGCGGCGTAGACGATAGCCGGTGCCCACACCGACCGGGTGCGTTCTGCGGCGACCGCCGCGACGCCGATGGCGACGGGGTAGTTGACCGTTGCGGGACCGACGCTGTTCCCGACGAACGCCGCCGTAGCGAACGTGACGGCGACGGTGAGGACGACGCCGGCACCGGCGGGGACGATCGTCGTTCGGCCGTCGGCCGACCGCGGGGTTCGCGCGTCCCAGAGCCGTCCGTACGCGACCGCAACCGCCAGCACGACCACGACTGCGGGGACGAGCGCGGCGAGGGCCGCGGCCCCCCGGAAAGCGGCGGGAACTGGACCGAGAACGGGCGTCAGCGCGACCGGAACGACGGCGAGGGACCAGTCCGCACCGAACGCGAGCAGCGTGACGGCGCCCGCTGCCGCGGCCGGCGAGCGGTGACGACGGAGCGCCGTCTGGACGGCGCCGTTGAACAGCAGCGCCGCGCCGACTCCGGAGAGCGTCATCGGGATCACCGTCGTCAGCACGAACGAGGTGGCATCGAGCGCCGGACTGTACCCGAACGCCGCGGCGGGACTGTCGGGCCAGCCGACGACCGTCGCGCCGGCGGTAACGAGCGCGGCGGTCACGGCGACGACCGCGACGGCGAGCCCGGTCAAGAGCCAGCCGTCGCGAGTCGGCGGGCTCACGGGGAGGTCGAGGTCGGCGACGCGGGCGTACCCGACCGCGAGGGCTCCCAGTCCGATCGCGTATCCGCCCGGCAAGAGCACCGTCGCGGCCGAGACGTCGGGGGCCGTCGGCCCCAGCACGACGTAGACGCCGACGAACACGAACGCGGCCGCGGCAAGCCCCGCCTCGACCAGTTCGAAGCCGTCCAGTCGCTCGTCGCGGCCGGCCGCGTAGACGGCGTAGACCGCGCCGAGACCGGCGAGCGCGACGAGGCTGTACGCGGCGATCACCACCAGCGGCACCGCGAAGAGCCCCGTTTCTGCGCGAACCGTCGAGGCGCTCGCGTTGACGCCGAGCCTGACGAGGACCAGCCCCGCCAGCAGGGCGGCGATGGCGCTGTACTTGCGGAGGGCGGGGCCGCCGTCGGGCGACCGCCGGTGGAGGGAACCGCTCATGTCCGGAAGAAGTCAATACGTAGTAATAAGCTTGGGGACGGCCGCTCGGGCCCTTGGCCGTCCGCCGTCCGGCCGCGATACCGGAGTGGACGGCCACGCTCGAACGCCTCGGGTCGAGAGCGCCGACGGTCGTGCTGCGAGGTGCGAATCGAAAGAATCCGGAAAGCGAGCGGCGACCGGTTACACCAGCAGGATCGGTAGCGCGAACGCGATAGCGACGCCGACGAGCATGACCGCGATGCCGACGCCCACGTCTCGGCTCGTGTACTCGCTCTGGGGCGCCGTCTCCCGCAGCGGCGGCTCTCCGGAGGGGAGGTCCTTGTTCGCCGGGTCGTATTCTGGCCGGTCGTCGTCGTGCGCCGCGTCCTCGTGATCGTCGACCATGTGTGGCGTATCTTTCGGGGGGAACCTTAGCGTGTCGGAACGGCGCCGCGTCCGTCCCGCCCGGCGAGTTCGTGCGCGAGACCGACACCACAGGTCGCGCTGGCGAGTTGATAGGGTCGCCGTACCGACCGCGGTCCGTTTCCCGGCCGGCGAGGCCGGTCGATATCGACAGTCTAACTAAGCCCGTTCAGGCTGTACCCGGGCCAGATGACCGAAGACAGGCCACTCGCCGCGGTGGGCGAGAAACGAGGAGAAACGGGGTACCGAGAGTCCGCAGGCGCCGACAGAGACAAGGGTTCGGCGGCGCCCTCGGAGCCGATAGACGTCCGAAGCGGCGACCAGCTAGACGCACTCGTCGACGGCAACGACGTCGTCCTCGCGGACTTCCACGCGGAGTGGTGCGGCCCCTGTCAAGCGGTCGAACCGGTCGTCGAGGCGATCGCCGCCGAGACGGACGCGGCGGTGGCGAAGATCGAGGTCGACGCGAACCAGCCGCTCGCGGCGGGCTATAACGTGCGCGCCATCCCGACGCTCGTCCTCTTCGCCGACGGTGCGGTCGAAGACCGGTTCGTCGGGGACGAGCCGCCCGAGGTGCTCGTCAGTGCCGTCGAGCGACACCTGTAAGCCGGTCGGTCACTGGACCGAACGATCCCATCTCGCGGGATTCGAACTCCTCACCGAGGCGTTGGCCCCGTTCCCGTCGACGGCGGTCGCGTTGCCGCCGATGCCGGTCGCGTTCCTGCCGACTGCAGCGCCGCCGTCCGCGATGGCGCCGACCCGCTCGCGGTACTCCTCGGGCGGGACGACGCGGAGCGTCGCGCGCATCTGCGAGTGGCCGACGCCGCAGAACTCCGCGCAGTAGAGCCGGTAGTCGCCGGGCTCGTACAGCCGGGTGTGGATCAGGTTCCACTGGGCCGGGAAGGCGTCCTGTTTCAGCCCGAGTTCCGGGACGTGGACGGAGTGTAACACGTCCTCGGCGGTCACCTCGAAGTAGACTGGTCGGTCGGTCGGCGCGTAGATGACATCGGCGTCCTCGACGGACGCGTTCGCCCCCGGATAGCGGACCCCGTAGTTGAACTGCTCGGCGACGATCTCGATCGTGACTGCGTCGGCCGGCCGCTCGCGCTCGGGTTCGGGCGTGGCGGCGACGTACGCCGAGCCGAGGACCTGGTAGGAGACGACGGCGACGAAGAGGAGGACGGCCGCCGTCGCGAGGGTCCAGCCGATCTCCAGGCGCTTGTTCTCCGGCGTGGGGAGCGGCCGGTCGGTGCCGTGGAACCGCCAGACGGCGTAGACGAGGATCGCTTCGACCAACACGGCGAGGGGCACGGCGACGAGCAGCAGTCTGCGGTTGAGCGTCCGTATCAGCGCCTCGGTGGCCGAGTCGAACGCGGTCAGCGGGAGGACGAAGAAGCCGACGACCGCCAGGAGGGCGACGCCAGCGGTCGACGCGACGACGAGTCGGACGGCGCTCGATCCGCCGATCGCCTCGTCGCGGGCCGGGCGGTCGGGCTCCTCGCCGTCCTGCCCGGCGACGGCTGACTCGTCGCCCCGACCGTTCGCGGCCGTGCCGGGCGACGAGGGGCCGGATCCGGACTCGATTCGATCGGCGAGAAACGCCCACTCGCGGGTCCGCTGACCGGTCGCGTCGAGGTCCCACACGTCGCCGTCGGCGACGACCGGGCCGACGCGGTAGGACTGGACCATGTTGAACAGCCAGAGGACGACGCCGATCCCGATCAGGTACGCGCCGACCGTCGATATCTGCTGGCCGAGCGCGAACGCGTCGGGGTAAGCGGCGTAGCGTCGGGGGAGGCCGCCCATGCCGTATATGAGCATCGGCATGAACGCGAGGACGGAGCCGACCGTGACGAAGACGGCCTGTACCGTCGCGAGCGTCCGGTTGTACAGCCGGCCGGTGATCAGGGGGAACCAGTAGAAGGAGGCCGCGAACATGCTGAAGGGGATGATCCCCATGATGATGAGGTGGAAGTGGCCGACGACGTAGTAGGTGTCGTGGACGAGCATGTCGACGGGGACCGAGGCGAGGAAGACGCCGGTGATCCCGCCGACCACGAACAGCGCGAGGCCGCCGAGGCAGAACTGCATCGGCGCGGCGAGGCGGACCCGGCCGTTCCACACCGTCGCCAGCCAGTTGAACGTCTTCACGGCGCTGGGCACCGCGATGGCGATAGACACCGCCATGAAACTCGCCCGGACTCGCGGGTCGATGCCGGTCGTGAACATGTGGTGGGCCCAGACGCCGAAGCTCAGGACGCCGATGGCCAGCGTGGAGTAGACGACGAAGCGGAACCCGAACAGCTTTCGGCCGGCGAACTTCGGCAGGATGTAGCTCACCAGCCCGAACGCCGGGAGGACGAGGATGTACACCTCGGGGTGGCCGAAGAACCAGAACAGGTGCTGCCAGAGGATGGGGCCGCCGCCGGGGACGGTGAAGAAGGTCGTCCCGACGGTGCGGTCGAGGATCAGCATGATCGCGGCGCTGCCGAGCACGGGGAACGCGAACAGGACCAGCGCCGACTGCGTGAGGATGCTCCAGGAGAAGAGATCGAGGTTGGCCCACGACACGTCGTCCCCGCGCTCCGAGACGATAGTCGCGATGAAGTTGATCGCCCCGATCGTCGTGGCGACACCGCTGAGGTGCAGCGCGAGCAGGAGCAGCGTCACCTGCTGGTTGGGGATCTGGATGGACAGCGGCGGGTAGAGCGTCCACCCGGTCGCCGGCGGTTCGAGCAGGAGGAGCGGTTCGGTGTACTCGACGACGCCGGACATCGCGTCGATGGCCGAGGGCGGCAGGAGGCCGGCGACGCCGGCGATCGTCTTGCCGATCAGTTCGGTGATGAGGCCAGCGCGGGCGAGCGCGAGGGCCGGCGGCAACAGCCAGAACGCCAGGGCGTTGATCCGCGGGAACGCCATGTCGTCGGCGTCGATCAGCAGCGGGATGACGTAGTTCGCGATACCGGCGAACACCGGCGTGGCGAAGAAAAACAGCATCGTGATCCCGTGGGCGGTAAAGAGGGCGTTGTAGGTCTCGTAGTCCCAGACCGACACCGCGGGGGTGAGCAGTTCCGAGCGGAGCATCATCGCGTCCATCCCGCCCCAGAGGCCGCCGACGGCCCCGAAGACGAGGTAGAGGATCCCGATGTCGCGGTGGTCGACGGTGGTCAGCCACCGGCGAACGCCGAAGGGCTTCGCGCGGACGTGGCCGGGCGGCGCCTCGGAGGCGCCGCCGTCTGTCAGCGCGCGCTCGGCGGGCGAGCCATCGGCGGGGCGGTCGCCGTCAGTCCGTTCGGTGTCTGCACGCGGGTCGGCTTCGAACGGCCTCGTTCGGCGCCACGCGACGATCGCGGGGGCGACGCAGGCCGCGACGATCGCGAGACTGGGCAGGATTCCGAGCATCGAGTGAGAGCGGACGGTCGGGAGTTGCGATCCGGCGCGGAAAAGTATACGTCGAACACTGGACAGTGGCGTGGCCTTACCCGGGCCCACGGCTGCGTAACGCGGGCTTACGCGTACTCGCCGGTCAGGTTCGCGTAGACGGCACCGAGCGTGAACCCGTAGGCGAGGTGGGCGAGCAGGGTAAACACCAGATAGAGGATCAGGAGCGGGATCCCGGTGTCGGCCCGGCCGACGACGGCGAAGGCGACCCACAGCGGCATCGCGAGGGCCATCCCGGCGACGGCCGGGTCGAGGTCGAGCGGGACGTACGGTTTCAGACTGACGAACAGCAGCGGCCAGACGACCGTCCCGACGAACGCGTAGACGACGAACCCGAGAAAGAGGCTCCCCGGGACGCGGACGAACCGGGCGATAGCCGCGAAGATGCCGATCGCGTAGCGCGCTTCGACCTCGAAGATGGCGAGCGCGACCGACATGACGGCGGTCGCCACGGCGCCGGCGACGAGGGCGGCGAGTGCGCGGTGCATCCGTCCGGTGGTCGGCCAGCGCACCGAAAAGTATAGTCCGGGTACCGGCGATCGAGCGGCGGTACGCTCCCGTTGAGCGTCCAGGTCGCCGAGCGCCGGGGGAGAGCGGATACCTTTTGCCGCTCGGCCCCGGAGAGCCGATATAGATGGCTCTGACGAAGCGGATCATCCCCTGTATCGACGTCGACCTCGACGACGAGGGGAACGCGGCGGTCTACACCGGGGTGAACTTCGAGGACCTCGCGTACACGGGCGACCCGGTGGAGATGGCCAGGAAGTACAACGAGGCCGGCGCCGACGAGTTCGTCTTCCTCGACATCACCGCCTCCGCGGAGGGCCGCGAGACGATGCTCGACACCGTCTCGCAGGTCGCCGACGAGGTGTTCATCCCGCTGACGGTCGGTGGCGGGATCCGGACGCGCGAGGACATCAAGGAGACGCTCCGTGCGGGCGCAGACAAGGTGTCGATCAACTCCGGCGCCATCGCGAACCCCGAACTCATCACTGAGGGCGCCCGCTCGTTCGGCAACCAGTGCATCGTCATCAGCGTCGACGCGAAGCGCCGCTTCGACGAGCAGGGCGAACACTACGCACAGGTCGACGGCGAGTCCTGCTGGTTCGAGTGCACCGTCAAGGGGGGCCGCGAGGGGACCGACCTGGACGTCGTCGAGTGGGCCGAGGAAGTCGAGGAGCGCGGCGCGGGCGAGCTGTTCGTCAACTCCATCGACGCCGACGGGACGAAAGACGGCTACGACATCCCGCTCACGAAGGCGGTCTGCGACGCTGTCTCGACGCCCGTCATCGCCTCGTCGGGCTGCGGCGGCCCCGAGGACGCCTACGAGGTGTTCACCGACGCCGGCGCCGACGCGGCGCTCGCGGCCTCCATATTCCACTTCGACGAGCACTCCATCGACGAGGTGAAGCGGTACCTGGACGACCGGGACGTGCCCGTTCGCCTCTGAGGCCGCGATATCGCCGTTCTCCGCGTTCGATCCGCGACGCCCGTCAGCTGAGATACAAATACTTATCAGACAGGACAGCGAGATGAAATCCCATGGAGTGGCGGTGTGAGTGGTGTGGGAAGCCACACGAGACCGAGGACCCGCCGTGTGACAACTGCGGGCACGGATCCTTCGAACGGGCGGTCGTTCGAGTGAACGCGCCGGATTCGGGGGGCGACCGCCCGCCGGTCTGGACCTGTACCGAATGCGGTCGGGAACACCAGAAGCACGCGCCCCCGTGTAGCCGCTGCGGGAACGCGCGACTGGAGAAGCGTCAGCCGGACTACAGCGACGTCGAATCCGTGGGAGACACGGGCTGGCTCGACGTGCTCGATCGGTCGCACGTCGCGGGCGTCGCGGTCGGCGTGGCGATACTGGCCGTGTTCGGACTGGGGACGATCGGCGTCATCGACCTGCCGGGGACGGGTCCGCCCGAACCGCCGGAGGCGCCGGGGTCGGGCGAGCGCGCGGCGGGGCTCTCGCTGAGCGTCACCGAGGAGGAGTACCTGGCCGCGTTCAACGAGCGGCGGTCACGAGCGGGGCTGACGCCGGCCTCGCGGGGCGAGGCGCTCCAGTCGATGGCGACGTACTACAACAAGGGACGGGTCGCGGCGGCCTACGGGAACGCGAGCGACCCCTCCTTCGAGACGCTCGAACGGTTCGACCCGTCGTGTCGGGGGTCGAACCAGGTCTTCGTCGACCCGCGGGACACGCCGTTCGGAGCGGTCGGGACCGCGAACCTGACGATGTTTCCGAACGAGACGGCGTTCGCGACCGCGCTGCTCCCGGCCGAGACCGTCGCGGTCGGCGAGTCCGAAACCCGGCCGACCCTCTGGGAGCGCGACTCGGTCGACGCGGTCGGCGTCGACGTCCACGTCGCGCCCGAGCAGCACGTCTACGTGACGGTAGTGGCCTGCTGACCCCCGAATCGGGCGAGAGAATCAGTTCGGGGCGCGGACGGCTGCGTCCGGGACGGGCGGGAGTCGGACGCCCTTTGTACGGGTAGCGAGTACGACCAGTCGATGAAGTGGCGGTGCGCCTGGTGTGACAAGCCCCACGACCGGAACGACCCTCCCTGTGACAACTGCGGCCACCACAAGTTCGAGAAGGCGGTGGTGCCCGTCGCGCCCGACGACCCCGACCACGAGCGCGAACCGGTGTGGGTCTGTCCCGAGTGCGGACGCGTCCACCAGAAGAACTCGCCCCCGTGTAGCCGCTGCGGGAACGCGCGACTGGAGCGGCGGGTCCCCGACGAGAGCGACTACGACGACGAACTGAGCGGCACGTCGTACGTCGATCTGCTCAGCGCGCGCTACGTCGCCGGTCTGGCGGTCGCCGCCGTCGCCGGAACAGTGCTGATCCTCGGCCTGCTCGGCGTCATCACGCTCCCCGGGACGGGCGGTGACGTGCCCGGGAGCGCAGAGAGCGTCAACGGCGTCGACCTCGCCGAGACCGAGACGGCGTTCGTCGCCGAACTGAACGACCGGCGGGCGGACGCGGGGTTCGCCGAGTACGAGCGCCACGAGAACCTCGACGACGCCGCGCGGGTCGCGAACCAGCGCTGGGTCCGCGAGCAGGCCGGTGAGGGGTCGGGTTCCGACGGCGAGCGCGCTCTCGGAGAACTCGACGGCGCCTGCGGCGGGAACGTGACCGCGTTCCGCTCGTACGCGGTCGTCCCCGACGACGTCCGGGCCACCGCGTTCGAGTCCCCCGAGGCGCTCGGGACCGTCCTGGTCGACGCTTACGAGAACGAGGTCGGTGGGTTCTTCGAGACGCCGAAGGGCCGCATCGGCGTCGACGTCCACGCCGGCCCGGACGACCGGGTGTCCGTGACGGTGATCGCCTGCTGACGCCGGTCCGCCGCTTACCGGAGTCGGCGCGCGATCCGGAGGGCGACAGACGTGAGCGTCCCCAGCCCGGGGATCCGCGAGGACAGTGCCGCGGCGACGACCAACAGGAGGCCGCTCTTGCGGCGGCCGCGGGCGAAGGCCACGGCCGCGTCGACGAGCGTCGAGACGATACTGAGTTTACTGAAGGTTCCTGCGTTCCGGGTTGCCATTGCTACCGGGAGGAGGCGCGCTCACGTAATGGGCCCCGGCCTTGTTATCGCAAGGTCGAGCCGGCGTCCTCACTCCTCGCGGAGAGACGGGCGGAGAGTGACGGGGGACTGGATCAGTCCGAGAGGATAGAGACGTCGCTGGACTGCTCGATCGCGGTCGGTTCGCCGCGCTCCAGGCGGTCGAGGCGGTCCATGATGGTGTGGACTTCCTCGCCCTCGGTACAGGGGGCGACGTGGCGGAGCTCCTCGCCGTCGTACTCGGCGAGACCCATCACGGGCAGGACCATCGCGGTGTAGGGCTCGTCGGTGACGTCGTTCTCGACGGTCTGGCGCTGGTAGAACGATTCGAGCGAGACGTTGTTCGAGAGGGCCCACTGCTTGAACTCGGCGACGCGGTTGAGGATGTACTCGCCCTCCTCGGTGCGCGCGCCGGCGGAGTCGCGGGCGATCTGCTTGCCCCAGACGATGACCGAGAAGTCCTCGATCTCGTCCTCGGCGTCGAGTTCCTGCAGGCGTTCGATGACCGCTTCCTGTCGCTCGTGGGCGCCGTCCGGCAGCAGCGACCGGACGTAGAGTTCGATCCGCGGCGTCTGTGTCCCCGTCATCGTACTCGAAGCACCGCACCCATGGATGAAAAAACTTCTGCTGATTTTCCCGTATTATTCATGTTTGTGTTTGTCACACCACTCTAACCGGAGTCTCGTTGAACGTTCGTTAATTTCTTCGCCGATCCGGTTTCGACTTTCTACTCAGTAGTTGGATTCGATTAAAGTCGTAGTATTATTCGACTACTGTCGAAATCCGTCGCCGAGGGCGCGGCCGGGAGACGGCCCGCTCACGGGGAGACACTGCACACTGGGTCCGAGTAGAACAGTAGGCGGCCGATACTGGGGTGCGAGAAAGGGGATACCGCCGGCAGTTCCAGCAGTCGGAACGGCGATAACCGCTCCCGGGCCGAACCGTCAATGCGGGTTCGAGCGGACAGATCGGTCTCGAACGGTGGGATCGTTCGCCAAGATTGATTATCTTCGGGGTGAAATCTGTTGAGATGGGAGATCCAGATGGATATTTCTGATATCGCCACCAGCGAGTACGTGGCCGTCGACGTCGACGAACGCCTGGGCAAGGTCCGGTCGCTGTTCGAACGCGACAACCCGAAGGGCCTGATCGTCACCGACGACGACGAGTACGCTGGGATCATCACGCAGAAGCAGCTGGTGCGGTCTCACGTCGAAGACAACACGAAGGCGAGCGCGATGATGCAGTCGGCTCCCCGGGTCGAGCGCACCGACGACGTGCGCGAAGTCGCCCGCGTCCTCGTCGAGGGCGGGACGAAAGTCGCGCCTGTCTTCGAAGCGGGACGCCTCTGGGGGATCGTCACGGAGGACGCCATCCTCCGCGCGGTGCTGGAGAACCTCGACGCGCTCACCGTCGCGGACATCTACACGGACGACGTGGTCACGGTCCGGGAGGACACCAACGTCGGGCAGGCCATCAACCTGCTCCGCGAGCACGGCATCTCGCGGCTCCCCGTGCTCGACGACGACGGACAGCTCTCGGGGATGGTCACCCGCCACGACATCGTCGACATCGTCGTCCGCGACATGGACAAGGCCACGCGCGGCGAGCGCGCCGGCGACATCGAGCGCGTGCTCGACCTGCCGGTCTACGACGAGATGTCGAGCCCGGTCGCGACCACGACCCTCGACGAGTCCGTCCGCGACGCCGTCGAACGCATGCTCGACAACGACTACGCGGGGCTCGTCGTCACGCCCGAGGAGGACGACGGCGCCGTCGCCGGCATCATCACCAAGACGGACGTGCTGCGCGCGCTGACGTTCACCGAGGAGGAACACATGGACGTGCAGATCACGAACATCAAGCTCCTCGACACGATCAGCCGGGAAGACATCCGCCAGCGCATCGAGCGGGTCGCGGACAAGTACAAGAAGATGCAGGTACAGCACTGCCACGTCCGCTTCCACGAGCACAAGGAGAAGCTCCGCGGCACACCGCTGATCCGCTGTCAGATCCGCCTGCGCACCAACAAGGGCCAGGCCGCAGGCTCCGGCGAGGGCTACGGCGCAGACTCCGCGTTCGGCGTCGCGCTCGACAAACTCGAACGGAACGTCCTCGAACTGAAAGACGTCCAGGCCGACGAGGAGTACCGCGGTCAGCTCCTCCGCAAGCTCGGCGAACTGTAACCGGCCTCACCGACCGGGTCGGCCGGCGCTCGCTCCGGAGCGCCCCGACGCGTTCCGACGACGGACACTCGCTGGAGCGACGCGTCCGTCCGCTACTCGGAGTACCCTTCCTGCAGGAACGCGCCCTCGGTCTCGTAGACGTTGACGAGTTCTTCGATGAACTCGCCCATCGTCTCGTCTTCCTCCAGATGGCCCTCGATCCGCTCGGCGAGCTCGTCGTCTATCTCGATGGTCGTGGACATGTTGACTGTGTGTACGAGTACCACGCCGAGCGGCAAGAAGGTGATGGGCGGACCCGCCGTGTCCGGCCGACCAGCGCCGACGGTCACTCGGCGGCGTCGTCCGCGCTCGGGCCGGGAACCTCGGTCGGGTCGCGTTCCTGGAACGCGGGGAGACTCGGGTCCCGGTGGGGCTCGCGGCCGAAGACCGCGCCGCGGAGGTCCTGTTCGTCGAGCTGGGTCTGGAGCGTCCGGTGCAGCCGGTTGACGCTCGTCACGTCGAGGCCGACCAGGTCGAGTAGCGTCCGGTAGATCGGATCGTCCTTGATCGAATCGAAGCGCTCGTGGAGGTCGGCGAGCGACTCCGGCGGCTGCGCGGCGACCCACTCCCGGTCGTGCAGACCGAGGATGCGCTGGCGCTCGTCGTCGACGACGTGTTGGATGACCACCAGGCCGACCTTCTGGATGGCCCGCTGGCTCCCGAAGACCGTCAGGTCGAGCTCGGTCATGATGCCCAGCGCGCGGTCGCGCTCCCACGGCGTCAGCCCGAGCGTGTTGCAGAAGGCGTGGGTGATACGCGCTTTCTCCAGTCGGTGCATGCGCTCGCTGTGGCCAGCCATCGCCGGGTGCTGCTCGTCGTGCAACCGCCGGAGGTTCTCGCCGACGTCCTCGTCGGGGTTCTCGGGCCGTCCGATGAGCGTCGCGCTCGGCGTCGTCACGTCCCAGCGCCTGAACGCCTCGTCCTTGACGGCGTCTATCCTCCCGAGGGACCCGTCGCCCGGCCGGGCGCTCACCTCGCGCTCCGCCCGCGGGTCCACCGGTTCGCCGCTCGTCTGTAGTCCGTGATCGGCCGCGTCGCGTCCCCCGTTCATCTCGTCGGCTTTCGCCCTCGCGACTATAGAAAGCTCCGCCTCGTCAGACGGGCGTCAGACGAAACGCGCCGTAACGCCTCTTACTTCGAACCGCCGTGACGAGAACGACTTCAATCGAACACCGGAGCTACCGACGATGCCGTGTCTCGCCAGCGAGATCGATCGCACCGCTGGTCGGGTACGGCGCCCCGCAGAACTTCCTCACTACGAACCCTTGTGACGAGAACGACTTAAAGGCCGGCCGACTCGTCCGGACCCCACCCGCGGTGACGACAGCCCACCTGCTGGGCGGGCAGTTTCCGCAGAACTTCCTCACTACGAACCCTTGTGACGAGAACGACTTAAAGGGCGGCCGCTGGCGACCGGGGTCGTCACTCCGCCCCCGTGTCACCTTCCCCGTACACCGGCTTCCACAACCGGTCGAAGTTCGGTCCCGGCCGGACCTCGGTTGTATCAGCGTCGTAGGCGACGACGTCGGCGTCTTCGAGTTTGGGGAGGTGGCAGTGGTGCAGCGATCGTGAGACGGCCTCTGGGTCGGGGTCGGACGACGACTGCTCGGACTCCCACTGGACGATCCGTCTGGCGAGGTCGGTGACGGCGACCGACGCTTCGGCCTCGTCGAGATACGCGACGACGTAGCGACGGCGCTGTTCCGCCAGCAAGTCGAATATCCCGTCGCGGGACAGCGTCCCGTCGCCGTCCGGCAGGTCGCCCAGGGTGAGCGTGTCGTCCATCTCTACCGATCGTACCGTCGCGATCCGGAAGTGACGTCGGCCGATATATACAACCCTTTAACCCGGTAGCGGGTCGCAGACAGCGCATCAGCGGTCATCGGACGGCGTCACTCCGAGGCGTCGAACTCCTGGACGGTGAGGACGTTGCTGACGAGGTTGCCGTGGGCCCGCCGGATGCGCTCGGAGAGCGCTTGCTGCGTGACGTCGAGCGCGTCGGCGACGTCGGCCATCGTCACGTCCTGCGGGACGTCGTAGAACCCGGCTTCGAGGGCGGCGACGAGGGCTTCCTGTTGCTTCGGCGTGAGCCCGAACTGGCCGCCGGCCTTCGGGGACGTCGGGTTGTAGATCCGGTTGACCTCGAACTCGATGCCGTTCGCCTCACAGTGCTCGTAGAACTCGGAGACGTCATCGTGGTCGTCGAACCGCAGGCGGAGCCGCCACGCGTCGTCGCGGCCCGTCGCTTCGAGGATGGTCGCGCCCGTCTGGAGGTAGGCGTAGCCGACCGATTCGACGTCGGGCGGCCAGGTCGCCCGGTACAGGGTTCCGTCGTCGAGCACGTCGAGAGGGGTCGCGTCGGAGACCGACGGGTCCTCGGCGATCGCGCTCTCGAAGCGGTCCATGTCGCCGCCGCGGATCCAGAAGTACGGCGTGAGCGTCCCGCTCGCGTGGGCGATGACCCGCTCGATCTCGATGGTCATCTCGGGTGCCGCGGCGAGTGTCCGCTCCATCGCCACCGCTGTCGACGGCACGGTGAACTCTCCGATGACGCTCATGCTCACGGACGTGCTTGCGACGGGCGTAGAATAAAAATGCGCCGTCGAACGGGACAAGCGGTGAGACGCGTCGGCCTACTGGAAGCCGATGCGGCCGCCGGAGCGGCGCTGCTGACCGCGGTTGCCGCCGCTTTTGAACTCCTCTTCCATCTGCTCGTAGTAGTCGCGGATGTCGTCGGTGATGGTCGGTCGGACGTTCTCCATGGCCTGGCGGAAGTGACGCATCTCGACGACCTCGGCGTCGTCGTCCTCGCGGAGCGCCTCGATGGCCGCCTCGCGGCCGATCGATTCGAGGTCCGAACCGACGAAGCCCTCGGTGATCTCCGCCAGTTCGCGGAGGCTCACGTCGGGGCTGAGCGGCTGGTCCTCCGTGTGGATGCGGAGGATCTGCTCGCGACCGTCGGTGTCGGGCTCGCCGATCATGACGAGGCGGTCGAACCGGCCGGAGCGGATGAGCGCCGGGTCGATCATGTCCGGACGGTTGGTCGCGCCGATGACCATCACGTCCTCCATGTCCTCCAGCCCGTCGAGCTCCGTCAGGAGCTGGTTGACGACGCGCTCGGAGACGTTACTGCCCACGTCGCCGCCGCGGCCGGGCGCCAGCGAGTCCAGCTCGTCGAAGAAGATCACCGTCGGGGCGACCTGCTTCGCCTTGCGGAACGTCTGGCGGATGGCCTTCTCCGATTCGCCGACCCACTTCGAGAGGAGCTGCGGGCCGCGCACGCTGATGAAGTTGGCGTCGGTCTCGTTGGCGACGGCCTTGGCCATCAGCGTCTTCCCGGTCCCGGGCGGGCCGTAGAGCAGCACGCCGGACGGCGGGTCGATGCCCATGCGCTGGAACTTCTCCGGTTTGTTCAGCGGCCACTCGACGGACTCCTGGACCTTGCCCTTGGCCTCCTCTAGACCGCCCACGTCGTCCCACGACACTTTGGGCAACTCGACGAGGACCTCGCGCATGGCCGACGGACTCACCTCGTTGAGCGCGCCGCGGAAGTCCTCGCGCTTGATGATCATCCGGTCGATGAGGCTCGGCGGGATGTCCTCCTCGTCTAAGTCGATCTCCGGGAGGTACCGGCGCAGAGCCTTCATCGCGGCCTCCTTGGTGAGGCTCTCGATGTCGGCGCCGACGAAGCCGTGAGTCTCGTCGGCGAGGCGGCCGAGGTTCACGTCGTCGCTCAGCGGCATGCCGCGGGTGTGGATCTGGAGGATTTCTTCCCTCCCGATCTCGTCGGGGACGCCGATCTCGATCTCGCGGTCGAACCGACCGGGGCGACGCAGGGCGGGGTCGACGCTGTCGACTCGGTTGGTGGCGGCGATCACGATGACCTGGCCCCGCGATTCGAGGCCGTCCATCATCGTCAGCAGCTGGGCGACGACCCGGCGCTCGACCTCGCCGGTCACGTCCTCGCGCTTGGGCGCGATGGAGTCGAGTTCGTCGATGAAGATGATCGAGGGCGCCTCCTCGCTGGCGTCCTCGAAGATCTCCCGCAACTGCTGTTCGGACTCGCCGTAGTACTTCGAGATGATCTCCGGGCCGGCGATAGAGAAGAAACTGGCAGAGGTCTCGTTGGCCACCGCCTTGGCGAGTAAGGTCTTCCCGGTGCCGGGCGGGCCGTGGAGCAGGACCCCCTGGGGCGGCTCGATGCCGAGTTTCTTGAAGATCTGGGGGTGTTTCATCGGCAGCTCGACCATCTCGCGGACGCGCTGGATCTCGTTTTGCAGGCCGCCGATGTCCTCGTAGGTGATCCCGCCGCCGGTCTTCTCGAACCCGCTGATGGGCTCCTCGCGGAGTTCGACCTCGGTGTCCTCGGTGATGAGGCAGACGCCCTCCGGTTCGGTCTCGACGGCGATCAGGGGGATCGCCTGGCCGGGCGAGCGCATGAACGGGTGGTTCGTCGAGGACATCACCGGGACGATGTCGCGCTCGACGACCGGTCGCTTGAGGATCTGTCGTTTCACCATGCCCGCGGCGTCGGATCCGAACTGGACGCTCGCTTCCTCGGGCGGCGCGAGGACGAGCTTGTCGGCCTTCTCGGCCTCCGCCTTGCGGATCTCGACGCGCTCGCCGATCCCCACGTCGGCGTTCTGGCGCGTGAATCCGTCGATGCGGACCGTGTCCGTGTTCCAGTCCTGCCGGTCCGCACGCCACACCTTCGCCGCCGTCACCTCGCTGCCCTCGATCTCGATGATGTCTCCGGGCGAGAGCTTCAGGTGAAGGAGCGTGTCGGGGTCCAGCCGGGCGATGCCGCGCCCCGAGTCGTTCGGGTACGCTTTCGCCACTTCTAGTTGCACTTCGTTCATAGTCGAGTGGGAGTGTGTCTCACTCGGGTACCACCGCGGATATGCTTTTTGCTCCCGGCGGTTTCGCTCGGAATCGGAACGGATCGGCGGCCAATCTCCGACCCGGCCCTTGCCCCTGACTCCCCGCTGCCGTGTCTCGATTACAGCGCGTTCGGCCCGAGCACCTCGCAAACGTCGTCGGCGTCGATGTCGCCGCGGCGCAGGAACTCGGACTCGCCGGCCAGACGGCGGATCGCGCTCGCGTGGTTCCCCGGGCACCGCCGCGGGGGACGAGGTCCACGTCTTCACCCACGTGTTCGCGCGAGCGCCACGTCGACCGATTTGTCGTCGATGGTCCCCGACCGGTCGGCGGAGGTCATCGCCGGCGGACCATCGACGCGGTCGGCGAGCGGAACTACCGGACGGTTTTTTCACCGCGGCCGCGGGAGGACACACGTATGCGAACCCTCGCGTTCGACGGCCGGATGGGCGCCAGCGGCGACATGCTCCTGGGAGCACTCGTCGCGGCCGGCGCCGACCCGTCCGCACTGGACCCCGTCGAGGAACACCTCCCCGTCCGATACGACGTCCGGTCGGTCACGAAAAACGGCATCGCCGCCACGGCCGTCGACGTGCGTCACCGAGACGCGGCCGGTGGCGACGACGACCGCCACGACGACAGTCACGGCCGCGACCACCACGGCCACAACGGCCACGACCACGACGAGGCCGGCCACGACGACCACGGGGGCGACGGCCACAGCCACGACACCCACGACCCTCACGACGACGGTCACCACCACGGCCACGCCGAGGGTGCTGGTCCCCACAGAACCTACGCGGAGGTCGTCGAACTCGTCGAGTCCATGGCCCTTCCGGAACGCGTCGAGCGGGACGCGCTGGCCGTCTTCGAGTTGCTCGGCGAAGCGGAGGCGAGCGTCCACGGGACGGACCTGACGGAGACGCACTTCCACGAGGTCGGCGCGGACGACGCCATCGCGGACGTGGTCGGCGTCTCTCTCCTCCTCGACGACCTCGACGTCGAGCGCGTGGTGACGACCCCGCTCGCGACCGGCGGCGGCGAGGTGTCGATGAGCCACGGCACCTACCCCGTCCCCGCGCCGGCAGTAGTGGAGATCGCCGAGCGGGCCGACTGGTCGCTGCGGGGTGGCCCCGTCGAGCGGGAACTGCTCACGCCGACGGGGGCGGCGCTGCTCGCTCACTTCGCCGAAGGCGTCGCGGAACTCCCGAACCTGGACGTGACGGCGTCGGGGTACGGTGCCGGCGGGTACGACTTCGACCGGTACCCCAACGTCATCCGGGCGATCGTCGGCACGGGGGAGGGCGGCCTCTCGCGGGACGCCATCACGGTCCTGGAGACGAACCTCGACGACGCGACGCCGGAGGTGCTCGGCGGCTTGCAGGAGTCGCTCGCGGACGCGGGCGCGCGGGACGTGTCGGTCATCCCGGCGACGATGAAGAAGTCGCGACCGGGCCACCTCGTGAAGGTGGTCGTCAAGCCCGAGGACGCCCAGCGGGTGGCACGACGCCTCGCCGAGGAGACCGGGACGCTGGGCGTCCGCGAGCACGGCGCCGGCCACCGCTGGATCGCCGACCGCGAGATACGGACCGTCGAGATCGAGGTCGAAGGGAGCACCTACGGGGTCGACGTCAAACTCGGTACGGACGGCGACGGGACGGTCTTCGACGTGAGCGCGGAGTACGACGACGCGGCGGCGGTCGCCCGCGAGACGGGACTCCCGGTCAGAGAGGTCGCCCGGCGCGCCGAGGCGGCCGCGAACGAATGACCGAGACCGTCCTCGTCGTCGGCGCCAGCGGCTACCTCGGCCGTTCGGTCGCGGAGCGACTGCACGAACGCGGCTACCGTGTCGTCGGCACGTACTGCTCTTCTCCGGCGCCCACGGCGAGCGTGCAGTTCGACTTCTGGACCGACGACGTGGGGCCGCTCCTGGAGGACCACGGGGTCGATACGGTCGTCTACGCCGCCGCGAACGAGTACGGCGGCGACGTCGACACCGGCGAGTCCGGAGTGGACGACCCGTTCGACGCGCGCGCCGAACGCTTCGCAGCCGACTGCGCGGGGCGGCGCGTCGTCTACGTCTCCAGTGCGGCGGTGTTCGACGGTACCGGACGCCGGTACGCGGAATCGGACCCGCGGTCGCCCCCGGACCAGTACGGTCACCGGCTGGCGACGTTCGAGGACGCCTTCGACGAGCACTGCGCGGACTCGGTCGCCGTTCGGTCGAGCTACCTGTTCGGGTTCTCGCGGGGTCGGCTCGACCACCGCCTCGCGCGGACGCGCGAGCACCTCGAACGCGACGAGCCGATCGCGTACTTCACGGACATGTACAAGAGCCCGATCCTCGTGACCGAACTCGCCGAGGCCATCGCGACGCTCGCCGGGGGCGAGGCGACCGGCGTCCTCCACGCGCCCGCGCCGCGGATCAGCGTCTACGAGTTCCACTGCGAGGCGATGCGGGCGCTCGGCTACGACCCCGGCCCGATCGAGCGCGACGCGATCCCGCCGGAGATGGACGTGGCTCCGGACACCTCCCTGTCCTCCGACCGGTTCGAGTCCCTGGTCGGGTTCGAGCCCTCGGCCGTCGCGCCCGCGCTTCGCTCACAGCGCGGCGGGACCGCGAGCGAGTGACCGACTCACTCCTCGCTCTCGTCGTCTGCGTCCGTCGCGCCCGAGCGTCCGACACCGACTTCGTAGTCGTTTTTCTTCCGGCGCCGGCGGACGTCGAGATCAGTCCTCGCGGTGTTCCGCCAGCGCCTCGTCGATCGTCAACTCCCCCAGCGCCACGCGGCGGGCGAGTGTCTCGTCGATGGCGCGGTTGGTGTCGCTCCGTTCGCGCGAGCGGTCCTTGATCCGCTGGAGTTCGCCCGTGGTCGGCTCGATCGTCCGGGACTCGACGCGCTCGCCGTCCAGCCGCGCGATGTTGACGGCGGCGAGCACGTCGCCCATCCCGCGGGCGCCGGTGCCGAGATACGGCGTCGTCCCCGTCTCGTCGACGAGTTCCACCGGGACGTCTTCGAGGTCGTCGATGATCTTCGCGCCCTGGAGCCGGGCGCCGTCGCCGATCCGGACGAGCGGGTCGACGGCGTCCCCGACCTCCTCGCGGACGACCTCGGCGGCGTCGACCAGCGGCACGTGGAACGTCGCGACGACCATCTCGCCCGAGAGGACGGCGATGCCCGGTCGCTCTCCCGGGTCGACACCCACGATTGTGCGGCCGCTTCCGCCACGGAGAATGGCGACCACCTCGTCGACGGCGCGGCGCGGGTCGTCGGGCTCGGCGCGGACGAGCGGCACGCTGTCGGGAACCGGCGGCGACTCGTCGGGCGCGGTGACGACGACGGTCGTCCGCTCGGGCAGGTCGTCGTCGAGTTCGATGGTCGTGAACGTCACGCCCCGGTCTCTGAGTTCGTTGACCACGCCGTGGTAGACTTCGAAGTCCGCCGTCGCGACGACTATCACACCCAGACTTGGCGAGCCATCCACCTAAGTCTTCGACGTCTCGCCCGGTCCGTCGGCGCGGTGCGGTCGCCGGGCGTCGACGGTCGGGTCGGCCCTCAGACGAGTCGTGGCCGTTTGCGAGCGTTTTTGTCCGGTGGCGACGAACCCGGGGACGTGAGCGAGCGCATTCCGACCGGCTGCGCGGCCATCGATGACCTGCTCGGCGGGGGGTTCGAGCGCGGGGCGGTCACCCAGGTGTACGGCCCGCCGGCCGCCGGCAAGACGAACATCGTCCTCTCGGCGGCCGTCGAACTGGCCGCCGCCGGCGACTCCGCGCTGATCGTCGACACCGAGGGCCTCTCGGTCGACCGGATGGAGCAACTGGCTGGGGCGGGGGGTCGCGACGCCGACGACGTGGCTTCCCGGCTCATCATCACCGAGGCCTACACATTCGAGGAGCAGGAGGAGGCCGTCCGCGACGTCGAGGAGTTCGTCGACGTCGTCGACTTCATCGCCCTCGACAGCGCGACCGGATTCTACCGCCTCCAGCGCACCGAACAGGAAGAGGGTGAGGCCCTGCGCGCGGTCGGCCGACAGCTCGCCCATCTGCTCTCGCTGGCCCGGAAACACGACATCGCCGTCGCGTTCACCAACCAGGTGTTCACCGACCCCGAGTCCGACCAGGCCCGCGCGCTCGGCGGCCACACCCTCAACCACTGGTCGGCGACCATCGTCCGCGTCGACCGCTTCCGCGGCGGGAACCGGCGGGCGACCCTGGAGAAACACCGCGCGAAGCCCGCCGGCGAGAAGGCACAGTTCAGGATCACCGATAACGGGTTGGAGAGCGGCGAGCCGCGGTAATCGGGAACGTCCGTTCCGTCCCGTCGATCGGTTTGGGAGTCCGCGTGTCGAGTACTGACCTCGGTCTTCGAGTTTGGTGTATCCTAGCGCGAAGCGAAGTATCCGTTCAGTAGGCCTGCATAATCGCTCAATTTGATTGCTGATCGTCCAGAAGGCACTTCACGTTCCCGTTTGACAGAACATCACACGTTGAATATGAAATCGTTGGCTGATCGTGGATGGGCCCTGAGCGACTTTGGCGTGGGTTTGCTCTTCTTGATAGGACTCGCTCTCTCTGGATACGGAGGTTACGTTCACTTCACAACCGCTGCCAAACTGAACAATACGCATTGCGATGGGTGTGCACCGTGGCATCCCCTTTTCGTTCTTACACCGCTTATTGTCGGTGCCAGCTTGGTCTTTCTCGGCGGATACTTTCTCTTTCGTCGGTAACTCCCTCGCCTGTACTGAGCATCCGCCGAGCGAAGCGAGGCGGTTCACCGGAATCGAGCGAAGCGAGATCTCGGCTTTTTCACCCATATTTTTGGCTCGGGGTCGCGAGCAACGCGAGCGACCCTCGAGCGAAAAAGATGGAAACTAGGTGGTCTCAGTAGATCAGGGCGTCGTCGTTCTCGACCATGTAGAGCGTCCGCGCCGCGATGTTGACGGCGTGGTCGCCGACGCGTTCGAGGTCGCGGACGGTGAGCAGCAGGCGCGAGACGTCGCCCATGAGCTGTTCGACCTCCTCCTCGCTGGTCTCGTCGTCGACCTCACGCTCGATGAGGTCGCGGACGATGGTCTCGGAGGCGGCCTCGCAGCGCTCGTCGACGACGTCGTCCTGGTCGGCGATGGCGAGACAGGCGTCGGGGTCCTGGTCGTCGTAGGCGTCCATCGCGGCCTCGACCATCTCGATGACGAGGGTCCCGATCTCCTGGATGTCGACGTCGGGGTAGAGGTCGCGCTCGGCCTCGTGGGTGTAGTCGCCGAGGTTGGTAGCGAGGTCGGCGATGCGTTCGAGGTCGGTGATGATCTTGAACGAGGCGGCGATGAACCGGAGGTCGGAGGCGACGGGCTGCTGGAGTGCGAGCAGGTCGATGCAGTCCTGTTCGAGGTCGAGGTAGAGCTGGTTGACCTCGTCGTCGCCGTCGATGACCTCCCAGGCGAGTTCGTCGTCTTTCGTCTCCAGGGCGTCGAGGCCCATCCGGAGCCGTTCGAGGACGACCTCGCTCATGTAGAGGACGTCCTCCCGCAGAGATTCGAGCTTCTCCTGATATCCTTCGCGTGGCATACTGCCAAAAACTGGCGGTACCGCAATGTAAGTTGCGACGGTCGCGGGTGTTGCCGGACGACGAGCGGGTCAGATCCCCGCGGTGAGCGGATCGGTTCGGTCCCCGGCCGACCGCGGGTCGACCGATCACTCGGCGAGCGCGTCGACCAGATCCGTGAGGGTCTCGACCTCGTAGGTAGGTTCGCGGTCGAGGGCCGTGTCGGCGCGGTGGTCGCGGCGGAGGAAGGCGCTGTCGACGCCGGCGCGGTGCGCGACCTCGACGTCTTTGGGGCTGTCGCCGACGTAAACCGCGTCTCGCGTCCCGAGTTCGTCGAGCGCGCGGTCGAGGTAGTGGGTCTCGGGCTTGCGCCGGCGGGCGCCGTCGAGGGTTGGTTCGCGGCCGGCGACGTGCTCGAAGTGGTCGGCCAGGCCGTGGTGTTCGACGATGAACTCGACGGTGCCGTGCTGGTTGTTGCTGACGACGGCCATGCGGTGGGAGAGGTCGGCGAGCGCGGTCACGTCGTCGTAGAGAGGTTTGTCGCCGTTCTCGATGGCCTCGCACTGATGGCGGACCGCGCGCTCTTCTCTCGTGGCCCAGTAGTCCGCGAGCGGGAGGTCGAGTTCGTCCTCCACCGCCGCGAGGCCGTCGATGTCGCCGTCGGCCGCGCACTCGACCAGGTCCTCTGGCGGGTCCTCGATCCCGTGGTCCTCGAACGCTCGGCGGGCGACGCGGCGGAGCAGTTCGGACTCGGTGAGTTCGACCAGGACGCCGTCGTTGTCGAAGACGACCGCTTCGTACGTCGTCACTGTGGACGGAACTCGGCTCCGCGAGGAGAAATCAGTACTGGTCGGGGGCGACCGGGGACGGCAGGGCCTCGACCGAACAGAACGGGACAGACTATCCGAACTTGCCGGTGATGTAGTCTTCGACGCGCTGGCTCTCGGGGTTCTCGAAGATCTTCTCGGTGTCGTCGTACTCGACGAGTTCGCCGCCGGTGAGGAACACGGCGGTCTGGTCGGAGATTCGGGCTGCCTGCTGCATGCTGTGGGTGACGACGACGACCGTGTAGTCCTCCGCGAGGTCCTCGATGAGGTCCTCGATCTTCGAAGTGGCGACCGGGTCGAGCGCCGACGCGGGCTCGTCCATGAGGATCACGTCGGGGTCGACGGCGAGACAGCGGGCGATACAGAGCCGCTGTTGCTGGCCGCCCGAGAGGCCAAGCGCGTTGTCGTCCAGGCGATCGCTCACCTCGTCCCACAGCGCGGCCTGCTTGAGCGAGCGCTCGACGAGCGCTTCCTCTTCCTCGCTGTCGTCGCGGCCGAGCAGGCGGGCGACGAGGCCGGTGTTCAACTCGCCGTGCTTGCGCGGCCCGTAGGCGATGTTGTCGCGGATGGACTTCGGGAAGGGGTTGGGCGCCTGGAACACCATGCCGACGCGCTTGCGGAGTTCGACCAGGTCGACGCCGTCCTGGTAGATCTCCTCGCCGTCGAGTTCGACCGAGCCGTCGATGCGGGCGGCGTTGATCCGGTCGTTCATCCGGTTCAGACACCGCAGGAACGTGGACTTCCCACAGCCCGACGGGCCGATGAGCGCGGTGACGCTCTCGCGGGGGATGTCCATCGAGACGCCCTTCAGCGCGTGGTCGTCGCCGTAGTAGACGTCCAGGTCATCCACGGCGAGCTTCGGCTCGCCCTGGAAGGAGAACTGCGTCCACTCCTCGCGGACGCGCTCGTCGGTCTCGCCGGTGGTGGTGGTCGTCTGGGTCTCCGCGGCGGTCTCTGCGGTCGGTTCGTCGGTTTCGGTCTGAGTCACGTCTGTTTCGCTCATTGGTTGAGTTTTCTCCTGAAGTAGATCCGCGAGCCGATACCGATGGCGTAGAAGCTCATCACGACGAGCAACAGCACCAGGGCGGTGCCCCAGGCGAAGCCGAGGTTCTTCTCCAGCCCGGCGCCGATGACCGCGAACAGCTGGTACGGGAGCGCGCTCGGCGCGCCCGACGAGTGGATGAGGTTGATCTCGGGGACGGCCACGAACGGGAACGTGGACGTGAAGCTGAACCCGCCCTGGATGACGCCGGGAACGTTCGTGGGGAATGGCGTGCTCGTGGTGACGAGCAGGATGGGCGCCGTCTCGCCCGCGATGCGGCCGACGCCGAGGATGACGCCGGTGATGACGCCGGGCAGCGACGCCGGCAGGACGACGCTCTTGATGGTCTCCCACTTCGAGACGCCCAGCGCGGCGCTGGCGTCGCGGTACTCGTCGGGGACGCTCTTGAGCGACTCCCGACTGGTGATGACGACCAGCGGCAGGAGCATGAACCCGAGGACGAACTGGCCGGCCAGGATGGAGTTCGTGTTGCCGAGCCGGGGGACGAGGAAGGCCAGTCCGAACAGGCCGTAGACGATGCTCGGGGTACTCCAGAGCCCGTTGGTCGAGATCTCGACGAGGAAGGTGAACCGACCCTGCTCGGCGTACTCGGTGAGGAACACCGCGGCGCCGACGCCCAGCGGCACCGCGAAGACGATAGCGCCGACGACCAGCCAGATCGTTCCGACGATGGCCGGCAGGATCCCGTCGATTCCCGCGCCCGTCGTGCTGTAGCCCTCCATGACGAACGGCCAGTAGAACCAGACGATCGGGCCCTCGACGACGACCCAGGTGTCGACCAGCGGCGGGTTGAACCAGGTCCACGGCCCCCAGAAGAGGCCGTACTTGACGCCCTCGGTCATCGGACCCCAGCCGCGGACGACGATGAACCCGACGATGGAGCCGAGCAGCGCGAGCATGCCGGCGGCGTTCGTCCCGATGAGCGTGTAGGCGCCGAGCTGTCGCCCCTGCGGGCCGAAGCCGCCGTAGACGCGCGCGGCGGTCCAGGCGCCGACGAGGCCGGCGAACAGCGCGATCACCGGGACGCCGACGACGCCGGTGACCGTGATCGAGAAGCCCTGCGGCGTCCAGCTCCAGCCCGGACCGACCACGCCGGCGAGGACCACGAGGCCCGACAGGAGCACGAACAGGCCCGCCGAGAAGGTGATGCCGAGGTCCTCCCGGGCCACGAGCGCGACGGCGGCGGCGAAGGCCCCGGCGGCGAGCGCGACCGCCGGCCAGGCCGTCGAGAGACCGAGCGTCTGAGCGCCGACGAGGCCGCCGACCGCGAACCAGATCAGGCCGACGAACACGGCGGAGACGAGTCCGCCGGTGTGTCCGGGCTCGGTCTCGAAGAGCCCCCCGTAGGACGCGGCGCCGAGCGCGACGACGCCGGCGCCGGCGACGGTGAGGGCCCCACCGAGGAGCGTTGCGACCGTGGTACCGCCGACGGTGACGTCCGCGGGCAGGTACTGGGCGAGCGCGAGCAGCCCGACGACGAACGACCCGAACGACAGCGCCACCATGACGCCGCTGATCAGTTCGCGCGTCGAGGAGTCGCCGGCGACCAGCGCCGACCTGGCTGCGTCGGTCCGATGGCTCATTGCTCACCTCCCAGCCGCTCGTTCATCCGGCGCTCGATGAGCTGCGAGGCGACGCTGAAGCCCATCACCGTGACGAACAGGACGACGCCGGCCGCGAACAGACCGGAGAACTGGAGGCCGCTGGCGGCACCGTACTGGCTCGCGATGAGGCTCGTGAGCGTGATGGTGCTGTCGAAAACGTTCGTGAGCGGGTCGGGCAGGTCGACGACGTTCGCCAGGATGACCGTCGCGGCCATCGTCTCGCCGACGGCGCGCCCGACGCCGAGGAGGACCGCCGCGGAGATCCCGGAGAACGCCGTCGGGAGCGTGACGCTGGTCGTCGCCTGCCAGTCGGTGGCGCCCAGCGCGTGCGCGCCGTCTTTCATCTGCCCCGGGACGGCCGCGATCGCGTCTTCGGCCACCGACACGACCGTCGGCAGCGCCATCACGCCGATGACGAAGCCGACGAGGAAGAGGTTGCCGAGCTGGGGGACGTTCAGTTCCGTCTGGAAGTACGGGGAGAGGACCGTGTAGCCGATGAACCCGTAGACGATGGAGGGGATGCCGGCGAGCATCTCGACGGCCGGTTTGACGATTTCCCGCGCCCAGCCGGGCGCGATCTCGCTGATGAAGACGGCGCCGGCGATGCCGAGCGGCGCCGCGACGAGCGTCGCGATGACCGTCGTCAGGAACGTGCCCCACATCATCGGGACCAGCGAGTAGACGTTCGACCCCGTCGACCAGAACGGGTCCGACCCCGTGAACAGGTACAGCCCCATCTCGCGGACGACCGGAATCGCGTTCAGCACGAGATAGACGGTGATGAACCCGAGGACGAGGACCGTCGAGGTGGTCGTCACGAACAGCAGGAACCGGGCGGTGCGGTCTTCCTCGACGACGTAGCTCACGAGGGCGAACACGACGAACGCGCCCGCGAGGTACCCCGTCAGCGCCGGCGCGACCAGAAAGGAGAAGAGCGTCACGGCGAGCAGGACGCCCCCGAGGCCGCCGATGACCGTCTCCGTCTGGTCGAGCCCCTCGAGTCGCGTCGCGACGCTCATGCGTCTCGCTCCGCCAGTTTCTCGATCTCTGTCTGCTGGCGCTCGTCGGTGAGCTTCGAGTACCCCTCGGGCTCGACGAAGTTCGTCTGGCCGAAGTCGCTGAGGATCATCCGGAGGAAGGCGGCCTCCTTCTTCGAGGTCCCCTCCCAGGTGTAACAGTGCAGGTCGCGCGCGAGCGGGTACGAGGGATCGGAGAGGTTCTCGCCCGGCGTGTACGTCTTGCCGTCGAACTCGAGTTCGATGGCGGGGACCGACTCGTCGACGAACGCGAGCGCCATGTACGCGATGGCGTTGTTGGAGTTCGAGACGGTCGTCTTGACCTGCTGGTTCTGTCCCTTCCGGGCGTCGACGCCCTCCATCGACGCGTTCGGGTCGCCGAGCATGTTCGTCCTGAAGGCGGTGTCCGTCCCGGACCCCTCGGACCGACCGACGGCCTGGATCTCTTTCTCGGGGCCGTCGTAGCTGTCGATCTGCGACCAGTTCGTGATTTCCCCGGTGTAGATGCCGCGGACCTGCTCGGCGGTGAGCTTGGTGACGCCCGCCTCGTATATCTCCTTGCTGACGATGATGGGCTGGGCGTCGACGGCGACGACGTGGTTCGTGAACCCGGACAGTTCCTCCTCGGAGGCCTCGGGGAACTCGGCCGCGACCGGCGCGCTGGAGTTCCCGATGTCGATCTGCTGGTTTCGGAGCTTCTCTAGCCCGGTCCCGGAGTGGCTGAGGCCGACTCGCACCTCGAACGGCGGCGAGACGTCGCCGTCGGCCTCGAACCCGTACTTGCTGCCCCAGTAGTCGGACAATCGCTTGTCCGTCTCGATGCCGTACTGACTCGGCCCCCAGTACTCCATGTCCGTCGGCTTGTAGTTCGACGCCCAGTAGGAGGCCGCCGTCTGTACGATCGGGAACAGCGTCGACGACCCGCCCGCCTTGAGCAGTTCGAGTCCCGAACTCCCGCCGCCACCGCCCCCGGCTGCGGCCTGACCCGGCGGTCGCGGACTCGTACTAATACAGCCACCCAGCGACGCGGTGATTCCCGCCGCGCCGGCCAGCAGTTGCCGGCGGGTTACAGGTGTTTCCCGCATTACCAGACGAGAGGTTCTAGATTAACTAAATACTCTACTATTATGACTATATAGACGTACATACTCATGGCTACCGGAGTCGCACCCGTACTCTGGCAGTAGGTTCCACCTACGGATTTGCCGTCGCTTTATAGTCAGCTGTTTCGCTCGCTTTCGGGGCGATGGGGCGCGTCTGAAAATCGCTCGTAGGCGGTTTCCTGGCGGTTTGAGAAGCCGACTCGGTGGCTGAGAATTTTCCGTCGAATCCATCCGGAGAATCGATCGATTGAACCGTTCGACTCGCCGTCATTCGAGGGTCGGTACGGGGATACTGTCGGGTATATAGGTTCACGAGACCGAGCGGCGGGTGCCGGACCCCCCGGCGAATCGAGGGAGTACGGCCGTTCTCGGTGTCGATATATGCCGCAATGTACTGGTATGTAGACGTAAATATATAGAAAGGGGTTGATTTATTGCGTCGTATCCACACCACCCGGCTATGGAGACCCGCAAGGTCCAGGTGACGGGTGGCTCGACCTACACGGTATCACTGCCGAAGGACTGGGCGACGGAGAACGACGTGAGCGCGGGCAGCGTGGTGGAGTTTCACTCCGAGGAAGACGTCCTCCTGCTGTCGCCGAAGAGCGAGAACGAGCGCGAAGAGGGGGCGATAGACATCGACGGGCTGGAGGGAGACCAGCTCACGCGGGCGGTCATGACGATGTACGTCAGCGGGTTCGACGTCATCACCTTCGAGGCGTCGCGGGTCACGGCCGGCCAGCGCCGCACTATCCGGGAGGCGACCCAGGGGCTCGTCGGCCTCGAAGTCATCGAGGAGACGGGCGAGCGAGTCGTCCTCCAGGACCTGCTCGACTCCTCGGAGCTGTCGGTCCACAACGCGATCACGCGGATGCGACTGGTCTCGATGACCATGCTCTCCGACGCGGTGACCGCGCTGCTCGAGAACGACGACGAACTGGCCCACGACGTGATCGAGCGCGACGACGACGTGGACCGCCTGTGGTACATGGTCTCGCGGGTGTTCCGGACGGTGCTCCGGAACCCGGCGGCGGCGACGGAGATCGGGTTCCCCCGGGAGACCGTCTTCGACTACCAGTCGAGCGCCCGCCAGCTCGAACGCATCGCCGACCACGCGACGAAGATCGCGACGATCTCGCTGGAGATCGGTCCGGTCAACGACTCCGTCGCCTCGACGCTGAGCGAGCTACAGGACGCGGCGGTGACCGTCCCCGAGACCGCGATGGACGCGCTGCTCGAAGACGATCCCGACCGGGCCGTCGAACTGGCGACGGAGGCCCGTTCCGACCTACCCGACATCGACAACCGCGCGCGAGACGTGGACGACGTCATCCGCGGCCTCGACGAGCCCGAACTGGCGCAGTCGCTCGGCCTGGTCGTCGACTCGCTGTCGCGGACCGCCGACTACGGCGGGAACATCGCCGAGAGCGCGCTCCAAAAGGCCGCTCCGAGTCCGTAAAACGGGGTGATGGAACCCCCGGGGCGAGGTGGCAGTTCGCAGGTGCGGCGTGCGACGGGCGCACCGAATCGGCGCGGGGGTGCTCGGTGATGCGCTCGGTCTGGTGGTCAGTTGGCGGACGCGCCGCACGCCATCGACGACTGGGCGACACACCGACAAAAGGCTCGCTAAGAGCGGTACTGACCGGTCCCCACGGCCACCGAGCCCACCCGAACGATATATAGACCGAGAGGAATACCTGCATCCGAACGCAGGAGACGCCACTCAGGAGCAGGGAGAACGTGGAGAAACCGCAGGAGTCCGCGGCGTTACTCGACGAGGACGGCGTTGATCTGGCCGTCCTGCCCGGGTCGGGAAGTGACGCGGGCGCGCCCCTCGCTGGTCTGGATGATGGCGCCTTTCGTGACGATGTTCCGGCGGACGTAGTTGGGGTTCGAGGGGTTCTCCTCGACGTCCTCGATCTCGGCGGCGACGGTGCCGTCGTCGGTGGCGACGCTGGCGGTGTCGGCCGTGATCGCGCGGATCTTCTCGGTGTTGCCGCGGGCGTCGACGGTCTTGATCTTGGGCTCGCCGACGCGGGTCTCGGTCGGCTGGTCGCCGAGTTCGTGCTTTTTCTTCTTGCGGAAGTTCCGGCGGCGGCCGCCGGTGCGCTTGCGAGTGGAGCGTCCCTGGAACTTCATACGTGTGCAGTGTCACAGCGTGTACTTGAACCTCTCGACTCTCGGCCGGTCGCGCCGCCGGGCGCGTCGATCCGGCGCGGTCAGCGGGTCGGGCCGTCGCGGGCGGGCGTCGACCGGCAGGGTTACGTGGCGGCGCGCACCCATCGAGTGACGATGAGTCTGCGCCGCGCCGTGGCCGTCCCGTTCCGCGCCAAGGGCCGAGAGCGCCTCTCGGAGAGCGAGTTCGTCGTCGCGCTCTCGCTGGACCGCGACTGGTTCTCCCCCGAACAGGCCAAGCGCCTGGTCGACGTGGCCGTCACGGAGGGACTGCTCGACCGCGAGGACGACGACGTCGTCCCGACGTTCGGCCCGCGCGAGGTGACTGTCCCCGACGGGTTCGTCCCCGACGACGACGTGTTGCGCCAGCGCTCGAACTTCGAGCGGGCGCTCGACGCGCTCGTCGAGGCCGGCGTCGACAAGCAGACCGCCGTCGCCGACGTCAACAGCCTGCAGGCGGACCTCGGCGTCACCGTCGAGGCCGCCGCGGTCGTCTACGCCCGCCGCGAGGGGGTCGAGATCGGGGATCTGGCCGACCGCGCCGCGAGCGAACTGGGGGGCGAGTGATGGTCGAGGACCGCGTCACCGACGGCAAGCGCATCGCGCAGTTGCTCTCCTCCGAGCTGTCCGGTCGCGACCGCGGCACCCTCGGCGACGTGGCCGTCGTCGACGCCGACCCGGACGCCGAGCCGTCGCCCGAGGGGACCGTCGCCTACGGCGTCGAGTTCCGCGACGAACGCGTGGGGACCGTCCGGATATATCCCGAGGCCGCCACGCTAACCGTCTCCCATCGAACCGACGCCGTCACCGAAGCCGTGCGCGAGGAGGCCGCGCGCGCGGGTCGTGACGGCGGACTGGCCGTCACGGAGGACGACGCAGTCCGCATCGAATCCGGCGCGGCGGTCAAGCGTGCGGTCGACGCGCTCGTCGCGGGACTGACGGCCGAGGATTAGCTGAGACCGACCGCGCTTGCCCGCCACGAAGCGACCCGTTTTTGCCGGAACGGTCGCTAGTATCCCGCAATGACAGGGCCCGTGGACGCGGTGCTGTTCGACCTGGACGACACCCTCTGCGCGTACGAGCGGAGCGCCGACGACATCCTGGCGGTCGCGTTCGAGCGAGTGGGCGTCGACCCGTTCTTCGACGCCGAGGAGTACATCGAGCGCCTGGGCGAGTTCTCCGAGGCCGGCTCCGGCGACGACATCCGCGATACGCGGCGGGCGGCGTTCGGCACGTTCGCGACCGAGGCGGGCCACGACCAGGCCGTCGGCGAGGAGATCGCGGACATCTACACCGACGAGCGCGACCAGACCAACGTCGCCTTCCTCGACGGCGCCGAGCGGGCGCTCGACGCGCTGGCGGAGACCTACCGGATCGGCATGGTCACCAACGGCGACCCGTGGATGCAGTCCCAGAAGCTGGCGGGACTGGGCATCGAGGACCGCTTCGAGGTGATCGTCCACGGGGGACACGACGCCCCGTACAAACCCGACCCGGAGCCGTTCCGCATCGCACTGGAGGAACTCGGCGTCGAGGCCGAGCGAGCGGTTCACGTCGGCAACTCGCTGGCGTCGGACGTGACCGGCGCGCACGCGGCGGGGCTGCGCTCCGTCTGGCTCGCCGACGGCGAGACCGCCGACCCGGAACCGGAACCCCACCACGTCGTCGAGTCGCTGCACGACCTCGCCGACGAGCCGTGGGGCTGACGCCGGCGGTCCGGCCTGTCGTCGGCGGAGTCACGAGGGTGCGGCATCTGGTCGGGCCGATTCGGTGGCTCCACCGTACTCCGCGGCCAGCCACTCCTCCCACGTCACCGTTCCGACGGCGCGGTCAGGACACGTCGCCTCGCCCGCGCGGAACGCGCTCGCGACGGCACCGGGGAGCGGGAGCCTAACGATCGGACGCCTGAGACCGCGCGCTTCCCGGTACGCGACAGCCAACTCGCCGAGCGTCCGGACTTCGGGTCCGCCGACGGGCGGGACTCGGCCACGGGGTTCGCCGATCGCGCAGTCGACGAGCGCGTCGGCGACCTCGCCGGCGTCGACCGGCTGGACGCGGAACGTCGTCGGCAGCGGCCACACCGGTACCCGGGCGGCCATCCCGAGTATCTGGTCGACGAACTGGTGGAACTGCGTCGCCCGGAGGATCGTCGCGGGAACCTCGCTCGCCTCGACCGCCCGTTCGGCGGCCAGCTTGTGCCGGTAGTACGAGTACGGGACGGCCTCGATACCGACGATCGACGGGTAGACGACGTGGTCGACGCCGGCCGATTCGGCCGCGTCGAGCAGCCGTTCGGTCCCGTCGACGTCGACGGCCTCGGAATCGCCCTGCGGGGCCGTCGCGGCGTGGACGACGACGTCGACGCCGCCGACGGCGCGTTCGAGGCCCGTCCCGTCCGCGAGGTCGAGTTCGACCCACTCGACGGCGTCGCGCCGCTCGGAAGCGTCGTCTGTCTCGTCCGGTGGCGAGCGACTCGCTGCCCTGACGGTCTCGCCCGCCTCCGCCAACCGACTGCGGAGCGGACGACCCAGCGTCCCCGTCGCCCCTGTCACGAGTATGGTTGTCATGGGTAGAGATACCGGGCGAACCCAGGAAGCCGATCTGCCGGATCTGCTCGGGGGGTTTAAGTCAGAAACGGCCGGAACACCCGTGCATGCAACACGTCCGGGTGCGCGTCACGGCCCACGGCCGCGAGGGGGAGATCCACCCGGTGTACGGGATCGTCACGAACGCGCCGTTCGTCGAGCGGGCGCTGGCGCTCCAGTGGAACAACGCCGGCGAGGACCTGGGGATCCTCCACTACGTGCGCGGGGACGCCGACGCCTTCGAGGCGGCCATCGCCGACGTTCCGGAGGTGCTCGGCTACGACATCGAACGGGTGGACGACGACGCCTTCTACGCCTACATCAGCGACGACACGACGGCGTCGGTCCGGGAGCTGTTCGGGTCGCTCACGACCGGGACCGTCGTCATCGTCCCGCCTATCGTCTACCACGAGGACGGCTCGGTGACCATCTCGCTGTTCGGTCCGGACGACGAACTCCAGGCCGCGGTCGAGGCGATACCCGACCCCGTCGACGTCACGGTCGAACAGGTCGGCGGTCTGGACTCCGCGGCGCCGGCGGTCGAGGCGCGTCTCACCGAGCGCCAGCGCGCGGCCGTGGACGCCGCCATAGACCTGGGGTACTACGACGTCCCGCGCGAGGCGGGACACGAAGCGGTCGCCGACGCGCTGGACTGCGCGCCGAGCACGGCCGCCGAGCACCTGCGGAAGGCGGAGTCGAAGCTCCTCCGCGGACTCGCGCGGTCCCGCTGACCGGCGGCTCGGACCGTGTGGCGGTCTGCATCGGTCGCGGCCCTTCGCTTGCCGGCACACGACTCTCGGCACGGGAACGGGAAGCGTCTGGTATGTCCGGGTCCGCATCGATCCAGGGCGTCGAACAGAGCGAGAACTACTATCACGTCGAGGGTGTCATAGAAAGCCTCACACACGAGGACGCAGGGTGTTGGAACTGTGTCTACGAGCGCCAGCACCCTGCAAGAAGAGGGTTCTATCGACGAGTTCTTCAATGTCGTGGCTACCGAGACGCTCGCGTTGTTCGAGCATCTTGAGTTCGACTTTTTCAGCGAGTTCGACGTGTTCGCCCCCGCTCGCCGGGGGCGAACACGAGACCACCACCCACCAGAACTCTTCCGAGCGTTCCTCCACTGCTACTACAAGGACATCTACGGCATTCGCCCGGTCACACGAGAACTCCAGAACACGGTCGTCTGGCTCAGCTGTGGCTTCGATCGACCGCCCTCAAGAGACGCGGTCGATCGCTTCCTCACCGACCTCGAACACGTCGTCGACGAAGTCTTCGACCACCTCGTCGAGCAGGCCGCCGCCCGCGGCCTGCTCGACATGACCTACCGAATCGATTCGACGGACGTGCGAGCGATGCCATCCGACCCAGATGCGCCGAAGAACTACGACCCAACCGCTGAGGAGTACTATTACGGCTACGGCTGTACGATCGTCTCAACCGGCGCAAAGATCCCGATTGCAGCCGAGTTCACCGAGAGCAAACAAGCCGCAGAAGAGACGGCGATGCGCGTCACCCGTGACGCGCTCGCCGTCGCCCAGCCGATCTGGATGCTCGGTGACAGCGCCTACGACACGCTCGACTGGCACGACCTCCTGCTGACCGCAGGAGTCGTGCCAATCGCCCCGTACAACCCGCGAAACACCGACGATCCGCTCAATATCAAGTACAGAGTCGAAGACCGCATCGAGAAACACAGTGACGAGATTCAGCTCAAACAGTCGATCCTAGACGAGACGTACAACCGCCGGAGTCAGGTCGAGCGAACGAACGATGCGGTCAAGGACTGCGGCCTCGGGACGCTACGCGCCCGAGGCCGCGTCCACGCCCGAGCGCAGGTGTTCCTTGCGCTCTGCGTTCGACTCGTCGTCGCCGTCACCAACTACGAACGAGGTGACAATCCGGGAAGCACCGTCATCACGGTATGAGATGGATTCTATGACACCCTCATCACGTCCGCTACCGCGACCCCGACGACTTCGACGAGATCCGCACGCCCGACTGGGCGGAGAACGTCGCGAACTCCGTCGTCTCGGGCGCCGAAGTCCGCACCGGCGACGAACACGGCAACGAGGACTGGACCGTCCAGAGCGTGCTCGTCCCCGTCGACGCCGTCGCCGACGAGGCCGAGGCGCGCGACGCGGCGACCCAGATCGTCCAGAAGATGGAGTCCTGAGCGCCGCGACGGCGCCGCTCCGCGACCGTTTTTCCGCGTTTCTGTCCCTAACGATGCGAATTTCCGGCCTCTCATCGGGACGAAAAATGTGTGAGCGTCGAGTAGCGGCGTGACCGCCTAATCGGGACGGGCGCCTCGGTCGTCGTACGACTTACTGCCAGTTCTGCTGCTGGCCCTGCTGGCCCTGCTGGCGCTGCTGACCCTGCTGGGCGTACATCTGTCCGCCCGACTGGCTCTGCTGGCCGCCCGACCGCTGCTGGCGCTGCTGGCCCTGCTGGCCCTGCTGGCCCTCCGGCAGGAACTGACCGGTCTGGGGGTCGCGCGGCTGCTGCTGGGCCTGCTGGTGTTTCTGCTGGCGGAACTGCTGGGAGTGGCGTCGGTCCTGAGCGCCCTGGTCGGCGCCGCGGCCCTGCTGGCCCGGGAAGCCGGCCTGCTGGCCGCTCGGCTGCTGGGACGCCGGGATGTACCCCTGCTGCTGCTGGGGCTGCTGGCTCATCTGCTGGCCCTGCTGCTGGGTGCGCTGCTGGCCCATCTGCTGCTGGGGCTGCTGGAAGGACTGCTGACCGCCGGTCTGCTGCTGGGTCTGGGGCTGCTGACCCTGCTGGCCGTACTGCTGGCTCTGCTGGCCGCCTCGCTGCTGACCACCCTGCTGGCCCTGCGAGCCGGTCGGCAGGAACTGGCCGGTCTGGGGGTCACGCGGTCGCTGTTCCGCGATCTCGTGCATGCGCTGGCGGAACTGCTGGGAGTGGCGCTGGTCCTGGGCGCCCTGGTCGGCGCCGCGGCCCTGTTTGCCGGGCCACCCCGGCTGCTGGCTCGCCGGCTCCTGCTGGGCCGGGATGAAGCCCTGCTGTTGCTGGGGCTGCTGGTTACTCTGCTGGTACTGTCCCTGACGTCCGGATTGATTTCGCTGACTCATGGGTATCAGTCGTGCTCTCGCACGTGTAGCGTGCGCACCGGACGGCGTCCCGGACGCGCACGTGTTCGATCCTACCGCCTTCCGGGGGGAAAGTTACCAACTGGCTGTTCGACCGGTAACGTGAGGATAGAAACTCGGCGATCGATTTGGGTCGTCTTTCGCGGAGTAGCGGGGTGATACCGGATCCGTAGCCGTCCCTTGCGGCGATTTGGTCGGCGATTACGCCGGAGCTCGCAAGCGGTCAGTCCCCGACGTCGACGGCGGTGACCTTCCCGACGCCCTTCGACTGGCCCTCGCGGAAGACGAACCGCTGGCCCTCCTCGACCATATAGGGGCGGAACTTGAAACGGACGCGCGCCGTCCCGGAGTCGCCGGGGAGGAGACGCCCCTCGTCGGGGTAGAAGGCGGCCGCCTCGCTGACGGTTTCGAGGTGGACGACCGGTTCGTACCCTTCGCCGATGCGGGTCGGGTGGTTGAGGACCATCACCTCGGCCTCGAACTCGCGGACGGGATCGGGGTCGGCATCGCGGGGGAGTAAGACCATCCCGCGCTCGACGTCGGCCTCGCGGACCCCCTTGAGGGCGATGCCGACGATGCGGCCCGCCTGGGCCTGGTCGACGCGGTGGTAGTGCATCTCGATGGAGCGGACCTCGACCTCGCGGAAGCTCCCGTCCTGCATCGGCCCGAGGAGGAGTTCGTCGCCGGCTTCGACCTGCCCCGAGCGGATGGTGCCGGAGGCGACGGCGCCGACGCCGGTGACCTTGTACGACCGGTCGACGTACATCGTGAACTCGTCGTCCTCGGGGCCGGCGGTCTTGGGCAGACGTTCGAGGATCTCGTCGAGGTCGTCCATCCCCTCCATCGTGACGGCGCTGGTGGCGAGCACGGGGACGACGGTGTCGTCGATCTCCTCGACGGCGGCGGCGACGCCGTGGCGGTCGACCGACAGCGGCGTCTTCCCCACTTCGCGGAGCTGGCGCTCGACCTCGCGTTCGACCTCGTCGAGGCGCTCCTCGCTCACGATGTCGGCCTTCGTGATGACGACCATCGTCGGCAGGTCGGTCGCCAGGAGGATGCCCAGGTGCTCGCGCGTCGTCTTGGTGGGGCCGTCGTCGGCGGCCACGGCGAGCATGCCGTAGTCGAGCTTCTGGCCGACGAGGCCGCGGATCGTCGTGCGCAGCCACGGCTCGTGGCCGACGGTGTCGACGAACGAGACGAGCCGGTCGGCCTCCTCGACGACCCGCGCCCGGTCGGACTTGCGATCGGGGTTGTCCATCCGGACCGGGCCGTCGTCGTCGAAGCCGTAGACGCCGTAGGAGAGGTCCGCCGAGAGGCCGCGCTCGACCTCGTGGGGCTGGACGTCCAGATACGAGCGCGTGCCGCCCTCGCCGTCGTCGGGCTGGCCGGTCACGAGCGAGCCGACGAGCGTGGACTTGCCGTGGTCGACGTGGCCGGCCGTCCCGACGACGATGTGTTCGTCGTCTTCGAGGACGGCGCCCTCGCGGATGATGGCGACGCCGACGATGCCCTGTTCGGGCGCGTCAGGGTCGGAGCGGGCCGCGCTCTCGGAGCGGGCGCCGCTGTCTTTCAGCTTCGCGTTGCCCGCGGCGTCGACGCCCCACGTCTCGACGTTCTCGATGTGGGCGTCGGCTTCCTCGGCCAGCAGGCTCAGCACGTCCATCGACTCGGTGAACTCGTCGGGCGCGATGCCGGCGATGCCGCCGTCGTCGGTCACGCCGACGACGTAGGTCGCCTCGCCGTCGCCGGAGAGGACGCGGTGGCGAAGCTGGGCCGCGAGGCTCTCTCGACGGCCGTCGGCGAGGTGGAGGTCTTTGGTGAGCCGCTCTTTGAACTCGACGCTGCCGCCCTCGCGCTCACCGCGCTCGATGGCGCGTTCGAGGACGGCCCGGTCGGGGCTCATGAGGGTCGGTAACGGGGGACGGTACAAAAGCCTTCTCCGGGTTCGGCCCCGATTCACGTCCGTAGCACTCCCGAGCGCTCTGTATCTGTCCGGAGTGCTCGTGAGCGTTCCTCCGGCCCCGGAGCGACCGGAGAATCCGCCCAGCCCGGCCTCGGGCCCCGCGCCGCGGTCTCCGAGTCACCCCCGAATGCGCTCGACTGCGTCGAGGAACCCTTCGCCGTACTCGCCGTCGACCACGACATCGGCCGTCTCGCGGGCCGGTTCGTCGGCGTTCGCGACCGCGTAGGATCGCCCCGCGACCTCGAACGTCGACACGTCGTTGATGGAGTCGCCGACCGCGGCGAACTCGCCGGGGTCGCGGTCGAGTCGTTCCGCCACGGCTTCGAGCGCTCGCCCCTTGCTCACGTCCGGCGATTTGACGTGGTAGGCGAAGCCCGTGTCGACGACTTCGAGGCCGTGGTCGGCGGCGATCCGCTGGAGCGGTTCCAGCGGCGCCTCGCGGCTGACGGCCACCTCCGTCTCGCGCCAGCGGTTGACCAGGTCGTGGCCGCCCCACCCGAGTTCGTGGCCGGCGGCGAGGTACTCGTCGACGACCCGCTGGGCGGCCTCGCGGTCGCCGACGAACAGCAGGTCGTCGGTCGCGTGGACGAACGCGACGCCGCCGTTCTCGGCGACGACCGTCCGCTCGATGCCGGCGAACTCGCAGAGCGCGACCGGGTACGGCAGCGCCTTCCCGGTGGCGACGACGACCGGCGCGTCCCACTCGCGCAACACGGTGAGCACGGGCGGGTAGACGGCGCGGTTCTCGTCGGTCAGCGTCCCGTCGATGTCGACGGCGAGTGGCGGAGTCACTGTGTGATCGCTCGGTCGGACCGCGCCAAACGTTTTCGGTCGCCTCCGGCCCCGCACCCTCGATAGCACCGACGCGCATTTGGTGCCCCTCCACGACCGCTACTCCGATGTCGTCCGAGTCGCCCACCGTCCACCTGATCGGGGATTCGACCATGGCCGAGAAGGGAGCGAGCGAACGCCCCCAGACCGGCTGGGGAACGCCGTTCGCCGAGTACGTCGACGAGTCGGTGACGGTGAAAAACCACGCCTGCAACGGGCGCAGCACCCGCACGTTCCGGGAACTGGGCCACTGGGAACCGGCCGTGGAGGCGTTGGCCGAGAACCACTACGTGTTCGTCCAGTTCGGCCACAACGACGAGTCGTCGAAGCCGCGGGCCACGACCGAGGTGGAGTTCACGGCCCACCTCGAACGGTACGTCGAGGAGACGCGGGAACGCGGAGCGGAGCCCGTTCTCCTCACCCCGATCACGCGTCGGCAGTTCGACGGGGAGGGCGAGCCGAAAGAGACCCATCCGTACTCGCCGCTGGTGCGAGACGTCGCCCGGCAGCGTGATGTTCCGCTGATCGACGCGGACGAGCGGAGTCGCGCGCTCCTGCGCGAGATGGGGCCCGAGGCGTCGAAGTCGCTGTTCCTCCACCTGTCGCCGGACGAACACGCCAACTACCCCGACGGCGTGACCGACGACACCCACTTCAGCAGAGCGGGGGCGCGCCGGATGGCCGAACTGGTCCTCGACGGGCTCGAAGCGCTGGACCACGAGCTGGCCGCGCACATCGTTCGGGACTGAACGGACGCGCGTCGCGGGGAGTTCTAATCGTCGGTCAGCCGCTCGTAGGCGGCGTTGACTTCCTTGAAGCGCTCCTCGTCGCCGCTCGCCGCGTCGGGGTGGACCTCCTTGACCTTCTCGCGGTAGGCCGCCTTCACCGCGTCGTCGTCGGCGCCGGGCTCCAGGTCGAGCGTGTCGTACGCCTCCGCCGCGGTCGGGCCACCGCGCTGTGCGGCGGCCGCGGCGCGCTGGCGACGCTGCTGGCCCGCTCGGCGGCCGCGCGCCCGCCGACCGCCTCGCTGTTCCCGGCGCGCTCGCTGCCCTCCAGCAGCGCGGGCGCGCCGCCGCGCGTCCTCGTCGCGCGGCGGTTCCCAGTCCTCTCTGGGGCCCGCGCCGAAGCCGCCGCGGTCGGTCCCGGGCTCGGCCCGCTGCTCGACGCCGCGATAGAGCCGCTGGGCGAACCGCCCGGACGCGTGGTACCACATGAAGTACGCGACCGCGCCGAACAGGGCCGCGACGGCGAAGAACCCGACGTTCGCGGTGATCCCGAAGACCGCGAACAGGAGCGCCGTGGCCGCGAAGACGACCGCGAGTCCGGAGACGAGACGAGGCCCGTACACGAACGTGGCTTCGTGGCGGACCCCCCTAAACGTCTCGGAGGTGCATCGCCTTTCCGGCGGCTGACCCCGCGGTCGCTCACCGCAGCGCGTAGAGTCGCCCGTCCGCACCGCCGACCGCGGCGACCGCTCCGCCGGCTGTTAGGTCCGTGAGTTCGGTGCCGTTCTCGAAGCTCCACAGTCCGTCGCCGCTCGCGGCGTCGACGGCGAACTTGTACTGATTCCTGACCTCGGCGTCGTGGTACGCATCGAGGTACAGCCGGCCACCGGCGCGAGCGGCGGGGAAGACACCCCCCTGCGGCGGGTGGGGCGACCACGTCCACAGCTGTTCACCATCGTCACGAGTGTACGCCCGAAGTTCGTCGCCGCCGGCGTAGAGGCGGTCGTCAGTCAGGCTTGCGGGGGTGAGGGCGCCAGGGGAGTCGACCGTCCAGTCGGCCGTTCCCGTTTCGGGATCGACCGCGGCCGTGCGGGCGCCGCCAGCGTAGAGACCGTCGCCGTCCGCGACCGTCCAGGTGACTGCCCACTCATCGAACCGCCAGCGCTCTTCGCCCGAGGCCGCGTCCACGCCGACGAGGACGCTGAAGGGCTCGCTGTCACGCGACGTCTCGGCGTAGACGACCGTGTCGGCGACGACGGCGAGCGTCCCGTATGCGTCGTCGGGGATCTCGCGCTTCCAGCGCCTGGACCCGTCCGCTCGCCCGAACGAGAACACCCGACGGGCCGACGAGACCACCACGGCGTCGTCGGTGAGTGTGGCGTCGCGCGGCTGGGTGATGGTCGCCGACCACTGTTCGCCGCCGTCTTCCAGCGAAACGGCGTACAGCGTCTCCTCGCCCCCTCCGACCTGGTCGTCGGCGGTCGCGACGTATATGGTACTGCCGTCGACGGCGAGGAGTTCTAACCACCACGAGGTCGGGCCGAACGTCCACCGCTCGTCCGCGGACCCGGCGTCCATCGCGACCACGGTCTGTCCGGATCCGAGTTCGTTCGACCCGGTGAGTGCGAGGAGCGTCCCGTCGGCGAGCGCGAGGTCCTGGACTGGCTCCGAGACGTCGCGAGTCCAGCCGTCGCCGCTCTCCGCGTCGTGGGCGCGCACCGCCCCGCCGGCCGATCCCGCGTAGACGACGCCGTCCCCGACGACTGGCCGGGTGTCGAGCGCGTCGCCGTACGAGCGCGACCAGCGGACTGCCGGCGACCCATCGGTCGGCGGTGCCGTGGTCGCGTCGCTGTCGGTGTCTGTCGGCTCCTCTGGCGAGGCGGTCGCCGTGGGCGACGACGCGGCGGTGGTCGGCGGCGGCGTCGCGGTCGGAGAGTCGCTCGGAGCGGGCGATTCCGCGGGGGACCCAGTATCGACGCCGCCGTCGTCACCGTTGCCGATGCAGCCGGCGGCACCGACGGCCGCGCCGAGAGCGGCGAGCAGTCGTCTGCGGGAGGGCTCGACCATACTCGCGGGCTCTCCCACGCCGGGCAAAGGTCTTGTGCCGAGTGATCGCCACCCAACCCCTAAATCCGTCGAGCGACAACCTCCCTTATGAGCGTCTCCGGGCTCTGTGAGGTCTGCCAGCAGCCCGCGGTAGACCACACCTGTGACCGCTGCGGGAACCTGGTCTGTGACCGCCACTTCGACGCCGAACTCGGCGTCTGCAGCGAGTGCGTCGCGGAGATCCGCGGCGGCGACCCCTCCGACCCGACGGGTACGTCCGACGACGACATGCCCGACGGCGTCGACACCTACGAGTACTGACCGGGGAATACGGGGCCACGAAGAGACGGGAAGGAAAACGAGCCGCCGCTACCGGTACTGATTCAGTCGCTTCTTCAGTCGCTTCGCGGCCTGGCCGGCGGCGTCGGCGAACGCCTCGCCCTGGTTCTCGCCGGCGAAGATGATCCCCCGCGATGAGTTGACGAGGCCGACGCCCTCGGCGAGACCGTGTTCGACGGCCGCTTCGGCGTCGCCGCCCTGCGCGCCGACGCCGGGGACGAGAAACGGGATGTCGGGGACGATCTCACGTACTTCTTCGAGTTCGTCGGGCGCCGTCGCGCCGACGACGAGGCCGACGTTGTCGTTGCGGTTCCACAGGTCCGCCAGCGCGGCGACGCGCTCGTAGAGCGGTTCGCCCGATTCGAGTTCGAGGTCCTGCAGGTCGGCGCCGCCCTGGTTGGACGTCCGGCAGAGCACGAACACGCCCTTGTCCTCCCGGGAGAGGAACGGCTCCAGCGAGTCCCGGCCGAGATAGGGGTTGACGGTGATGGCGTCGACGTTCATGCCGTCGTCGTCGAGGAGATCCGCGTACTGGCGGGCGGTGTTGCCGATGTCGGCCCGTTTGGCGTCTAGCAGGACGGGCACGTCCTTGCCGTGGGCGTAGGCGACGGTCTCCCGGAGCGCCTTCCAGCCGTCAGGGTCCTCGTAGAAGGCCGCGTTGGGCTTGAACGCGGCGGCGTGTTCGTGTGTCGCGTCGATGATCCGGCGGTTGAACGCCCAGCGGGGCAGGTCGTACTCCGCCAGGTGGTCGGGGATCCGTGCGGGGTCCGGGTCGAGTCCGACCGAGACCACGCTGTCGGCCGTCGCGATGCGGTCGGCCAGCCGGTCGATGAAGTTCATATCCGTCTCTCGCCGAGTCCGGTAAACAAGGTTCCGACTCCGGACCGGTGCCCGACGCGCTAATATATTAGCCGCATCCCCTATCGGCGCGCCGGTCCTCCTCTCGAACGATGAATGTGGTCACCAGCGTGCGACCGGTCCTCGACGCAGGTCTCGATCACGAACAGCGACAAGCAGGGGTACGCGGGTCGAGGCGTCGCTACCGCTGTGGCCCGCGTGATATCAGCGCCCCGAACGACGATCCGGAGCGCTGTTCCCGGTGACGCGTTTTCGTCGAGAATACCCCCGAGGAGGGCGGTTACGGGCCGATGAACGGAGTGAGAGACAGCTCCGCTCCGCGGAGATCGTCGCCCGTCTCGAGCGCCAGGAGCAGGAGATAGAACGCCTGCGAAACACGCTCAAAGGCGTCGCGAGAGCGGTTGGCGACCTCTCCGTGAACGGCCGCTGTGAGGAATGCGGACTGGCCTATCTGCTGGTCACAGACGGCCGGATCTACTGTCCGAACTGCATGGGCGGGCAAACGCTGTAGGAAGTAGCGAGGCCGGTCCGAGACCGTGAACCAGCCTGTCTATCTGCCGGTCTGAGAAGTCTCATCGCGGGTCGGCATCGCAGTCGTGACCGATGGGACTCGCGGGTGGCAATCGGGATTTTTGACGCTGTGCGTCCAACCACCGGCATGGCCTGCCCGTACCTCTCCTATCGCGAGTCCGCCGACGGGGCGTCCTTCGACGAGGCGCGCGCCTACTGCGGGGCGGCCGAGCGGTTCGTCCAGCCCATGCGCGCGGACGTCTGCAACGACCGGTTCGAACTCGACCACGCCGAGGACTGCGAAATCTACGCCGAGCACGCGAGCGACGACCCCTCGGTGCCCGACCCGACCGGCGCTCCGGAGGCCGAGGAGTCGTGACCTACGAACGCTTTCTCGCCGACGAGCCCGTCGTCGTCACCGCGGCGCTGACCGGCGGCATCCACGGCAAGGAGGCCAACCCGAACCTGCCGGAGACGCCCGAGGAGATCGGGAAGGCCGCGGCGGCGGCCGAGGACGCGGGCGCCGCCATCGTCCACGTCCACGCCCGAACGGACAACGGGGAGCGCGCCTTCTCGACGGAGCGATTCCAGGAGATAGACGACGCGATCCGCCGGCACGCCAACGACGTGGTCGTCCAGCACACGACGGGGGCGACGCAGGCGCCCACCGAGAAACGACACCTGTCGCTGCGGACCGACCCGCCGCCGGAGATGGCCTCGCTCGACATGGGACCGCTGAACCGCTACGACCGACTCACCAGCGAGAACACGATCGCGACCATCGACGCGCTCTACGACGAGATGGCCGACCGCGGGATCAAACCCGAACTGGAGGTGTTCAACGACGGCCACCTCAACGAGGTCCACGGCCTGCTCGACCGCCGTGACCTGGCCGACCCGGTCTACGCGACGCTCATTTTCGGCCCGGGAACCCTGACGCGGCCCCGTCCCCGTAACTTCCTGAACGCCGTCGACAACCTGCCCGAGGGCGCGCTGTTCAACACGCTCGGGTTCGGCCGCCACCAGTTGCCGTTCGTGACGATGGGGATCCTCTTCGGCGGCAACGTCCGCGTCGGCCTGGAGGACAACGTGTACTACCGGAAGGGCGAACTCGCCGAGAGCAACGCACAGCTAGTCGAGCGAGCCGTCCGCGTCGCCGGCGAACTCGGCCGCGAGGTGGCGACGCCCGACCAGGCCCGGGAGATTCTCGGCCTGTAGTCGCAGCGACGGCGGACGATCCGTCGACCGGTGACACCGGCGTCATCGGGTGACGCCGACGTCGGCGAGAGACTTTGTGGGTCGGTGGCCTACAGGAGAGCATGACGAACGCTCGATCCGAACGCCGAGAGGCTGCATCGAAGAGAAACCGATCGCCAACCGCCGGGGCAGTTCCGGAGGTGGCCTGAATGGACGGCCCGCACCAGGGACAGCCCCTCGCGACGGACGGGACGCCGCTCGACGAGGCCGACGCCGCACTGGTCCTCGTCCACGGACGCGGCGCGACCGCCGAGAGCATCCTCCAGATGGGGCGCCAGCTCCATCGCGACGGACTGGCGCTGCTCGCGCCGCAGGCCGACCGCAACACCTGGTATCCCAACTCGTTCCTCCAGCCGGTCGAGTCGAACGAGCCCGGCCGCTCGTCCGGACTGCAGGCGATCGACGACGCCGTCGAGCGGGCGAACGACCACGGCGTCCCGACCGAGCGGGTGATGGTCCTCGGGTTCTCGCAGGGCGCCTGTCTCGGCTCCGAGTACGTCGCGCGCAACCCCCGGCGATACGGCGGCCTCGTCGCCTTCTCCGGCGGACTCATCGGCGAGACGATCGATCCCGACGAGTTCGAGGGGTCGCTGGACGGAACGCCGGCGTTCCTCGGCTGCAGCGACGTGGACCCGCACATCCCCGAGGAGCGCGTCCACGTCACGACCGAGGTGCTGGAGAAGCTCGACGCCGACGTCGAGGAGCGGATCTACGAGGGGATGGGCCACGGCGTCAACGACGACGAGATCGAGTACGTCGACGGGATGGTCGCGGCCCTCGTCGACGACTGAGAACCGCCGCCAGGTCGGCACTACGACGACGGTGTCGTGAGTTTCATTACGGCGAGTGGCAACGTCGCTGATGGACATGTCGGACTCGGACGGGATCGGCGGCCGCCGGCGTTGGGTGCTCGTCGCCGTCGCCGCGCTGGCGATGGGGCTGATCGGGACCTACCAGTTCGTCTGGTCGTCGATCCGGCTCCCGCTGGGCGCGCGCCTCGGCGCGAGCGAGACGGCCCTCGGGACCGTCTTCACGGTCTTCCTCGTCTTCCAGGCCGTCTCGCAGTTCCCCGCCGGCTGGGTGCGCGACCGCTGGGGACCGAAGGTCCCGCTGCTGGTCGGCGCGCCGCTGGTCGCGATCGGCTACGCGTGGACCGGCGTCGCGGGCTCGCTCCCGGCGGTGTACGCGGCCTACGCGATCGGCGGGATCGGCAGCGGCGTCGTCTACACCGTCGCCGTGAACACGCCCGTGAAGTGGTTCACCGAGCGCCGCGGGCTGGCGACCGGCGCGGTCACGACGGCCTACAGCGGGATCTCGTTCCTGCTCATCCCCGGCGTCCGCCGCGGCGTCGACGGCGCGTTCGAATCGACGCTCCTCGCGCTCGGCGTCGCCACGGGAGCGGTCGCGCTGCTCGGCGCGGCCGTCCTCCGCGACCCGCCGAGACTCGGCGACACCGACGGTGACTCAGCCCACCCAGACGATGGCGACGACCCGGTCGAGTCAGACGGCGGCGACTCGGCGGCGTCGGCCGACGGCGACCTCGATTCCGGGGGAGACGGCCCGGCGTACGGCTGGCGCGAGACGGTCCGGACGTGGCAGTTCTGGGTGCTCTACGCGGTGTTCGTCGTCATCAACGGCGTCGGGCTGATGCTCATCGGCAAGGTCATCTCCTACGCGAACGCGCTCGCGCTACCGGCGGCGGCCGCGACCGCCAGCGCCTCGGTCGTCGCGGTCGCGGACGCGCTGGGTATCGCGATCATCGGCGGCGTCTCCGACCGACTGGGCCGCGAGCGGACCGTCGCGGCCTCGCTCGTCCTCGGCGGTGTCGCCCTCGCGGCCACGGTCCCCGTCGGAACCGCGAACGCGGCGACGGGGTTCGTGGCGCTCGTCGGCCTGGCGGCGCTGTTCCGGAGCCCGCCCTTCTCGATCTTCCCGAGCCTCGTCGGCGAGTACTACGGCCAGGCGTACTCCTCGGAGAACTACGCGCTGCTGTACAGCGCGAAGATCTGGGGGAGCATCTTCGGCGGGACGGTCGCCAGCGGCCTCGTCGTCACGCTCGGGTGGACCGACTCGTTCCTGCTGGCCGCGGCCGCGCTCGCGCTCGCCGGGCTCGCGACGGCGACGCTCAGTGATCCGAACGCCTGAGGCTCAGAGTGACTCCGCCGCGAATCGGGTCATGACCTTCTCCTCGGCGCGCTGGAGCCGGTACTGGACCGTCGAGTGGGGCGTGTCGAGTTCCTCGGCCAGGTCCGCGACGGTCGCCTCGCGGGGCGTGCCGTAGTAGCCCGCGTCGACCGCGCTCGCGACGGTTTCGCGCTCCTCGGCCGACAGCAGGCCGCCGGTGTCGTAGCCGCCGTTCCAGTTCTTGGGGTCCGAGACGTGGCTGAGATCGAGCCGGATCCCGTCACGGAGCCGCTCGTCGATCCGGTCGTAGAGCTCCCCGACGGCGCAGTCGTCGGGTACCAGGAGCCGCCAGACGTACTCCGACCCGTCGCGTTCGGCCTCGATGAGGAGGCCGTCGCCGACGTGGTCGACGGCGAGGTAGGGGATGGAGTGGCAGTGCTGGATCTCCTCGCGCCGGGTGAAGTAGACGCGGTGCTCCGGGTTCTCGCTTAGCACCTGGTACTCGCGACTGGACGAACACCCCTCGACGTCGAGGCACTCGTTGCAGACCGACTCGTCGAGAAATCGCGATTCGACCGCGTCCAGCGCCGACTCCGGTCCGAAGACGTGGTCGACGCGCCACATCGACCGCTCGTTGGCGAAACACGCCGCCGTCTGGGCGCGCAGCCCCGGCCGCTCGACGAACTCGTCCATCAACTCGTCCGCCCCCGCGTCGTAGGTGAGGACGAACTCGAACTCGCGCATACCGATCGATAGATTGGATATAGCTAAGGGATTTCGGTTCGACTTGGCGTCTGCGAGTCGCGACGGCGGCGTCGGCAACTCTCGGCGTCGTCGTCGATCGACGGTTCGCCCCATTTTTTCGAGTGATACTTAGCGAGTTCGATTTATCACGGATGATCGGAAACCGGAGAGTATGTCCGCCGAGACCATCGAAGACACGAAGAACTACACCATCGAGTGGGACGACGACATCGGCGCGGTCGTGTTCACCTGGGACGAGTACGTCTCGGGACAGACGTTCAGGGACGCGTGCGAGGCGCTGCTCGACGCTATCAAACGGAAAAACGCTAGCAAGTCTCTGACTGACACGCGGGGAGTCAACGCCCACGACGCCGAGGACCAGGAGTGGCTACAGAACGACTGGATGCCGCGCGCGCTCGACGTCGGCCTTGAGTACTCCGCTGTCGTCCACCCGGACAGCGTGATCTCGGAGATGGACGTGGAGAACATGATGGACGGCGTGGAACCCAGCGGCGCGAAGCCGCTGCTGACTTCGGATATGAACGAAGCCCGTGAGTGGATCGCGGACAAGTAGCCCGTCCGGACCGGGACGACCGTTTTACGAGCGCTCAATCGGCCGATAGCGACTGCCGTCGTCGTCGCGCGTCGCTAGGCCGAACGCCACGCTCCACCCGAGTAGCCGCTCGGTCCGCTCGCGCCATTCGGCTTCCCAGTCGGTGTGGCGGTCGCGCTCCCAGCGCGGGACGTGCTCGCGCATCGCCTCGAACGCCTCGTCGACGGTCAGCGGTCCGTCGGCCCGGAGCGCGTCGCGGAGCTCGCTCGCCCCGAAGACGCGGCGCTCGAACGCGTCGGCCAGGTCGGCGTCGCCGACGTCGACCCGTCGGCGGCGGAATCCGCGCGGGGTCTCCTCGACCAGTTCCAGCGCCTGGAGGAAGGTGAGGTACTCGCGGGCGACGTCACGGGAGGGCGCGGTCGTCTCGTCGACCAGCCTGACGCAGCAGTCCTCGACGGTCCCCGGGACGAGCGGCACGGCGCGCTGTGCGGTTTCGAGGAACTCGCGGTCCGCGACCGGCGGGACGACCTTGTAGCGCATCTAGAGGCCGAAGCTCTCCGCGAGGCGGTCCTCGTTCACGTCGCCGAAGACGTGCGTGTCGCCGCCGAGCACGTCGACCGTGACCTGCGCGGGCGCGAAGACCGACTCGGGCACCTCGTGGAAGTCCCAGTCGGCGTCCGCGAAGATGTCGGCGAACGGCCGGTCGTACTCGTCGGTCGCGGTCGAGACCACCTCGTCGAAGCGGTCGAACGGCTCGTCGACCACGAGGTGGACCTGCCCGCCGTAGGCCAGCGCGTCGTTCGTCCGCGCGATGGCCGCCTCCTCGCCGTCGGCCACCGGCGCGACCGGCGCCGACCCCGACGCCGACAGGACGTCGAGCGGGTCGTAGCCCAGTTCCGAGAGGCGGAAGGTGGCCAGCTCCGCGGCGCGGGCGGCCGCGGTGACGCTCCCGGTGAGGCTGGCGGTCGAGAACGCCTGCAGGAAGACGCCGCTCTCGGCGACGCCCGCGAGTTCGGCGACGTGGTCGACCACGCGCTCGTCGGGGACCGTCTCGGTCTCGACGGCGAGGACGGCGAACTCGAAGTCGTCGCGGTAGCCGACCCGCTGGAACTCGTCTTCCTCGGCGACGAGCGCGCGGGCCGGGCCGCTGCCGAGTCCCTCGAACCCGTCGAGGCTGATCTCCCAGCCCGCCTTCTGCGAGCAGAGCAAGGCCATCGCGGGGTGGTCGGTCGACAGTTCGACGTGGGACAGCGGCGCGCCGGCGACCTCGTCCATCCGGCTCTGGACCGTCGCCAGGCCGGCGGTCTGTATCTCCGCGAGCATCAGGCCCGCCTCGACGCCGCCGGGGACGTCCACGCCGAAGTCCAGCACGAGCGCCTCGTCGTCCAGCTGGTGGACGGCGACGTTCAGCTCGTCGGCGAAGTCGATGGCTTCGTCGACCAGGTCCGTCGCGGTCCGGTTGAGACTCTCCATACCCCGACGTGCTCGCCCGCGGGACTTGCATCTTCGGTTCGACGCCGTCTCGACTGCCCCGACCAGTCCCGGCAACTCCCGAGTCCCGTCACAGCGAGAGACCGAGCGCGAAGGCGACGCCGAGCACCGCCAGTATCGCGCCGGAGACCCGGCCGAGCAGCTGTTGCCGGTCGGTCTGTTCGTAGTCGTCGTCGGCCAGCCCGAAGTACAGCACTCTGGTCTGCAAGCGGGACATCCGCGTCGGTGCCAGGACCCACGCGACGCCGAGCACCGCCGCGACCCCGCCGACGACGAGCCGCCAGAGCGCTACCATGTGCCCCCTCGCGTGGGCCTCCGTGAAGAATCTAGGTCACTGCCGTGCCAGACGGCCGCCGAGGTCGCCGTCCCTCGCGGTAGTCGGGCGTGACAGCGCCGGTCGCCGGCTCCTCGCCGACGCTACTCCGACCGCTCGCGTCTCGCCTCGCGGCCGAGGTGTTCCTCGACGGCGTCGACCTTCTCGGCGGCGGACTGGTCGACCGTCCGCTTGTCGTCGACTTTCAGGAACGTGCTGACGCGATCGGCGTCGACCGCCTCGTGGGCGGCACCGGCCGCGGCGAACAGCTCCGCGGAGTCGTCCGCTTCGATTATCGTCCCCATCGGCGTCGTCTCGTAGCCGACGTCGAAGTCGTCGAGCGCGGCGACGGCCTTCGCGACCTCCTCGGACATGCTCCCCTCGATGACCGGTGCGACGCTCAGGAACCCGATGACTGTCATATTCGTCGCTACGACGGGCTGGCCCTAAGTTCCCGCGCTCGCGGGGAGAGTGGAGAACTCGGTCGCGGTCGATGTGCCGGGCCGCTCTCAGACGAACGTCGGTCCCTCGACGGACTCGTCCTCGGCCTCGCGCCAGGAGTGCTCGGGCTCCCAGTCGAGCACCTCGCGGGCGTTCTTGTAATCGATCGCCGACTGGTCGCCCTCCAGATCGACCTCGTCGGGGAGGTCGCCGTAGGTGGCCTCGACGGCCTCTGCGGTGTCGACGCCGAGCAGGTTCTCCTTCGCGACGGCCATGAACGGCTCGTGGCCGTCGAAGTCGACCTCCATCGCGCGCTCGACCAGCGAGACCACGTCGCGGATGTCGACGTACGAGAAGAAGTTGCCGGCCGCGTTGTGGAAGGTGACGCCGAAGTCGTCGTCCAGGCTCGCCGTCTCCATATCGAAGTTCTCGCGGATGGTCGTCGCGTCGTACTCGCCGGGGTAATTGATCCACGACGGGCGGATCGACGCGACGGACACGTCGTGGCGCCGCGTCACCATCTTCGCGATCTCCTCGCCGGCGACCTTGGAGGTCCCGTAGGGGTCCTCCGGCCGCATCGGGTGGTCGACGTCGATGGGGAAGTAGTCGGGCAGGAACGAGGGCTCGGCGAAGACGGTGCCGTAGACCGTCTCGCTGGAGGCCCAGACCACGTCGGCGCCCACGCTGCCCGCGCCCGAGAGGACGTTGTACGTGCTGATGGAGTTGTTCTCGTAGACGTGCGCGCCGCCGTGGCCCAGCGGGTTCGGGTAGGCGGCGAAGTGGATCACGTAGTCGGGGTCGAACGAGGAGATGAGTTCCCACGTCTGGCCCTGGTCGGTCAGGTCCGCCGCCCGGAAGTCGACGTTCGCCGGACCCGCGCCGGGGTCGCTCGGGCGCCGGAAGTCGATGCTCCGCACGTCCCAGCCCTGCTCCGCGAGCGAAGAGACGACCCAACTCGCCGCGCCGCCGAGTCCGCCAGTGACGACTGCTCGTGTCATTCCCTCGGCGATAGGGAATCGCTCCGCATATAAGTTCTGTCGCACGTCCGTCACGGACAGCCGAAACCGGAATATCTGTCCGCGAGCGCCGGCCGCGGGCCGGTCCGTTCAGTCACCGACGCTGACAGGTTCGCCGCGCTCGGCGCTCCGGAACAGGGCGTCCAGGACGCGGGCGTGGTTCACGCTCTCCTCGCGGTCGACCCGCGGGGTCTCGCCGCGAGCGACGCAGTCGGCGAAGTGCTCGACTTCGAGGCGGTAGTGGTCGGCGGGGTCGAACCGTTCGGTCACCTCGCGACCGTCGACGGCGTAGGTCAACGAGGTCTCGCCCTCCACGTCCACGTCGAAGGTCGGCTCCGCCTCGAGCCAGCCGTCCGTCGTCTCGACGCGGTAGTACTGGGTCAGCGGCGTCTCGAACCCGGACTGGACGCGGGCGCTCGCACCGGAGCCGTACTCCAGGACGCCCGCCATCTCCGTGTCGACGCCGCAGTCCCGGCGGTCGTGTGTCCGCGCGTACACGCGGTCGGGCTCGCCGAGGAACAGCCGGGCGGCGCTGACGGCGTAGGTGCCCACGTCGAGCACGGACCCGCCGTCGAGGTCGGGGTCGAGGCGGATGTCCTCGGCGCCGTCGGGCATCCGGAAGGTGAACGCCGACGTGACCGCGCGGACCTCGCCGAGTTCCTCGTCGACGACCTCGGCCGCCCGCTCCGTGAGCGGGTGGAAGCGGTACATGAACGCCTCCATGAGCGTGACGCCCCGCTCCTCGCAGTAGTCGAAGACGGCCGCGGTCTCTTCGGCGCTCCCCGTGAGCGGTTTCTCACAGAGGACGTGCAGCCCGGCGTCGGCGGCCGCGCGGATCCACTCGGCGTGCAGCCCGTTCGGGAGCGGGATGTACACCGCGTCGAGGCTCTCGTCGTCGAGCATCACGTCGTACCCCTCGTACGCGGACGCCACGTCGAACCGGTCGGCCACGGCCTCCGCGGCCGCCCCGTCGCGCGAAGCGATGGCCCCGACCTCGTGGTCGCTCGCGACGATTCCCGGGATGACTGACTCGACCCCGATGTCCGCGGTGCTGATGATTCCGAATCGCATGGTCTCCCCGAAGGACGGAGCTACCGTAAATTGCGGGGGACGTGGTGTGAGACCGCTGATACGCGACCGCCCGCGAGCGGGGTCGGCTTCGACGCCGAGCGCCGGACTCAGCGGTCTCGAAACTCCGTGCCTCTGCGCGCCCGCGGATCGGCCTACCACTCCGTGTCGGTCCGATCCAGGAATTCCCGCCAGAGGCGCTCGGCGCCGCCGAAGAAGGTCATCCAGGCCGTGACGGCGAACGCCCCCAGGCCCGCCAGGAACCCGGCGCCCCGGACGACGGCGCCCGTCCCGTCGAAGACGAGGACGACGAGCCCGATGAGGACCACCGACGCGACCACCATCGTCAGCGTGAACACGACGAAACGAACGTACGGGTGTTTGGCCTCCCAGCGCGCTCGCTGCCGGGAGATGAGGACGTATATCGCCGGTCCGAAGACGAGGATGAAGCCGAGGATGTGGCGCAGCTCCTCGGCGTACGTCCGCGCCGGCACGACCGACCCGGCGATCGCGCCGCCGAGGACCCCCAGCCCGAGCGCCCACGAGGCCGGGTGGCCGAAGTTCACGCTCATGGGCGTCTCCGGCGGTGAGCGACCGCTGCCGTCCGTTCCGGTCGGGCGCGACTCGACATTCGTCTCCTCGTATCGACGGACGACGGGTAATGGTTTCGAGAACCGCGAGAAGTCGCCGAGGGGGCCGGGGCCGAGGGACCGACCGCCGGTCAGTTGTCGGAGGCGAGGCCCTTGGCGAACTGCTCGGCGAACAGGACGTAGATGATGATGGTGGGTAGCGCGGCGAACAGCGCGCCGGCCATCCGCAGCCCGAAGTCGATGCCGGAGAGGTCCGTTCCGAGCCCGGAGAGGACGAGCGTGACCGTGGCGGCGGGGCTGGACGAACTCCCGATCAGCGTCAGGCTGAACAGGAACTCGTTCCAGATCATCGTGAACTGGTAGATGAAGACGACGCCGATCATCGGCTTCGACAGCGGCAGGACGATCCGTCGGTAGATCGTCGTGATCGTCGCGCCGTCGATCTTCGCCGCCTCGACCAGCTCCTCCGAGAGCGTCATGTAGTATCCCCGGAACAGGAGCATGCAGATGGGGATCCCGTAGACGACGTGAGTGATCGTCAGCGCGAGCAGTCGCGCGTGGTCGTATTCCAGGAATGACAGCTCCCAGACGGGCGCGAGGATCTCGGCGAGCGGGAAGACGTTGATCCAGAAGTCCGACAGCGGCACCAGCACCGCCTGGTAGGGGATGAAGATGCCGACGAGGAAGAGGATCAAGACGCCGAACTGGGCCCGGTCGCCCCAGTCGACGAGCGTCAGGCCGTACGCCGCCGTGCTCCCGAGGAAGACCGTGGCGATCGTCGACGGGATCGTCATGATCAGGCTGTTGATGAATCCCGTCGAGAGGTGGTTCGCAGCGCGCCCCCACTTCTGCAGGGTGAACCCGCCCGCTCCCGGTGGAACGAACGGCGTCGTGCCGGTGACCGCGGCGCTGGTCTTGAACGAGGTGACCAGGCCGGTCCAGATCGGCGCGAGGAAAAACGCGAAGAAGAACGTGATTACGAGCGACAACGCGATCTTCCAGTAGTCGAGTTCGGGCAGGATGTCGGCGAAACTTTCGTCGGTGGATGCGGTTGCTTTGCTCATGTTAGAGGCTCCCTTGTTTGTGCTGGTAGTGGAGATACGGCGCGATCACGGCGAGTGCCATCAGCAGTAGTATCGTCGCAATCGCCGCGGCGTAGGCCCAGTTCTGGAGTTTGAACGCTTCGCGGACCATCAGCGTCGCCAGGATGTCGGTGGCTTTGGGCACGCGATACTGGCCGAACATCGAGAACAGGAACGTGAACGCCTTCAGCGCGAAGATCACGAGGATCACCGCCGCGCTCACGGACGACGATTTGAGTTGGGGGATGATGACGCGCCAGTAGGTTTTGAAGATGCTGGCGCCGTCGACCTGGGCGGCTTCGAACTGGTCGTCGGGGATCGACTGTAATCCCGCGAGGAAGACGACCATCGCGTAGCCGCTGAACTGCCAGATCAGCGCGAAGATCACCGCGCCGAGTACTAACTCGGGATTGCCGATCCAGTTGTACGGGCCCAACCCGACTACGCCGAGGAGGATGTTGACGAGGCCATTATTCACGTTGTACATCCAGAGCCAGAACTGGGCGGTGACGACGAACGACAGCGCCATCGGCAGCAGGTAGACCGTCTGGATCTGCTCTTTGAAGCGGATGCCCCGGTCGAGCATGATCGCCAAAAACAGGCCCAGTAGCATCGTCACCGTCGTGAACACGATCAACAGCACGAACGTGTTCTTACCCGTCGTCCACACCCACGGGTCGTTCATCGCCTGGACGTACATATCCAGGTCTAACTGCGAGAAATCCGGCCCTTCGTTGAAGCCCTCGTAGTCAGTCAGCGAGATCAGCGTGTTGTAACCGATCCCGCCGTAGACCCCCAGCCCCATAATGGAGAACGGGATGAACCAGTACGGGAACGACCGAACGAAGTCGCTCTTCGAGTACACCCGGAGCTTCGTACGCCAGTCGCGTTCGGTACCACTCCCCACACTCTGGGACCCAGATACTGTGTCTTGCGAACTTGCCATAAATTAATGAGGTGCTGTCGGTTGCCGGCCCGCTCAGAAGACGGTCATCAGTTCGTCGGCGGTGGCCTTGGGTTTGTACGGTCCCATGAAGTTCGAGGCGATGGCGTCTTTGCAGGCGCTGAGCTGGTCTGCCGTGCCCGCCAGGCCGTGTGCCAGCGTCGGCGGGAACTTCTCCAGGTTGTTCAGGTCGTCGACGTTGAGGCTGAGGAACTCGGTGAGGCGACTGCCGTCGACGTCGGTCCGCAGCGGGATCGACCCCTTCAGGTTGTTGAACTCCACCTGGACGTCCTTCGTCCCCAGGAATTCGGCGAAGATCTTGGCCTTGCGCGGCGCGTTGCCGTCGCGGGGGAACAGGAACGAGTCGAGGTGCCAGACGTACATGTCACCCGTGCCGGGGAACGGGACCCACCCCCAGTCCTCGTTGAATTTGAAGTCTTCCGTGTTGCGATACATCCCGTAGGCCCAGTTACCCATGGTGAAGAACGCGGCGTTGCCCGCGATGAGTTTGTCGTTGGCTTCGGGGAAGCTGATCGACGATTTGTCCTCGTTGGAGTAGTTCTCGATGACGTTTTTCGTCTTCTTCAGCGCGCGAACGACGGCCTGCTTGTCACCGTTGCCGTTGATGAATGCGTCGTAGGCGTCGGCGCCCTCCGTGCCGAGGAAGAACTCGACGAAGTACTGCAGGTTCGCCCACGACCCGCGCGTGGTCATCGTCATCGGGATCGCGTCGGTGTTGTTCTTGACCTTGTCTAACGCGCTGATGAACGCGTCGTAGGACGTGAGGCTCTCCGGGTCAACGCCGGCCTCTTCGAGCACGCTGACGTTGTAGAAGAGGTTGTTCAACCGGTGTGACCCCAGCGGCACCGCCCGGTACGCGTCGTTCAGCCGGCACGCTTCGGCGGCTTTCGGATGCATCGTGTCCGTGTAGCCAGCGTCTTCCCAGACGTCGGAGACGCTCATGAGGCGGCCGCCGTACTGCTGCATCGTCTTGCCCGGCCAGGAGGCGAACGCGTCCGGCGGGTTGCGGTTGGCGAGGCGGCGTGCCACCGTCGCGTTGAGGTTCTCGTTGGCGTCGCCGCCGATCGGCTTGATGTCGTGCTCGATGTCCGGGTGCTGCTGTTCCCACATGTCGACGAGTTTCCCCACCGCGGCGGCGCCGTCACCGCCGGTCCACCCGTGCAACGCCTCCATCGCGTTGTCCGTCATCGTCGGCGTCCCACCGTCGCCGCCGCCTCCGTCGGTGCCGTCGCCGCCGTCGCCACCGTCACCGCCGTCACCGCCGTCGCCACCGTCACCGCCGCCACCGATACACCCGGCTATCAGTCCGGTCGCTCCGAGCGACCCCATCTGTATCATTCGGCGTCGCGTCAAATCCACTCTGTCACTGCCAGAACTGCCATCTTGCGGCATACCCTGAGGTAACGAGTCTATCTACATAATCATTTGGGAGGTATAGCAACGGATTGACTGGATTTCGGGGATAGAGGGCCGGAAAACCGAAAACCTGACGAAGTGATTCAGGGGCCATCCACAGGCCCGGACTCGGTTCGCTCGTGAGTCGGGAAACCGGGCTTGCTCACCGGCGAAACCGCGCGCCGATCCTGTTCCGCCGCAGACGCCCGAAAGCACCGCCGCCGACGGCCTCGACTGGCGTCAGGCCGACTGTGCGGTCCCGATCTCTTCGACCCGGTCGACGTTGGTGAGTTTGCGATTGTGGAGCGCCTCGCCGGTGACGCCGTCGAAGAGGTGGATCGCGTCCTCGGGGAAGCGGACCCCGACCTCCTGGCCGGCGGAGAGGTACCGCATACCGTCTATCATCACGGTGAGACTCGCGTCCGTCTCGTCCCCGATACGGAGGTGAACCGCGTTCTCGTCGCCGTGCGGTTCGACGACCTCGACCGTCGCGGGAATCACGTCCTCGTCGGCCGCGTCGTCGATGTCGTCGATGATGTCGACGCTCTCGGGCCGGATCCCGAGCGTGACGTCGGTGTGGCCGTCGACGTCGGCCGCGACCTCGGGGGAGAGGGCGTAGTCGAAGCCGTCGCCGCGTAGCGTCCCGCCGTCGAGTTCGAGGTCGAAGAAGTTCATCGCGGGCTCGCCGAGGAACCCGGCGACGAAGACGTTCGAGGGCTCGTGGTAACACTCCATGGGCGTCCCGAGCTGCTGGAGTTCGCCGTCGTTGAGGATGGCGATGCGGTCGCCCATCGTCATCGCCTCCGTCTGGTCGTGCGTGACGTACATCGTCGTGACGCCGAGGTCGTTCTGGAGCTGCTGGAGCTCCGTCCGCATCTGCGCGCGGAGCTTGGCGTCGAGATTCGAGAGGGGCTCGTCCAGCAGGAACACTTCCGGGTTGCGGACGATGGCCCGCCCCAGTGCGACGCGCTGTTGCTGGCCACCCGAGAGCGCGCCGGGCTTGCGGTCGAGCAGCGGCGTGATGCCCAGCGTCTCGGCCGCGTCCTCTACCGTCTCGCGGATCTCGTCGTCGGACATGTCCGTCGACTCTTCGAGGCCGAAGGACATGTTCTCGCGGACGGTCATGTGCGGGTACAGCGCGTACGACTGGAACACCATCGCGATGTCGCGCTCCTGCGGTCGCTTGTCCTGGATGGGCTCGCCGCCGATCGAGATCGTCCCGCTGGTCGGCGTGTCGAGCCCGGCGATCATCCGCAGCGTCGTCGACTTTCCACAGCCCGACGGCCCCACGAGCACCACGAACTCCCCGTCCTCGATCTCCAGGTCGATGTCGTTGACGGCCACGATCTCGTCGTCGCCGTCGTCGAACACCTTCGTCGTCCCGTCCAGGGAGAGATTTGCCATAGTTTAAGATTCGGATCTGTCGTAATATAAGCTTCGGCGGGTCTGGGCCGGACAGGGCGTTCGACGACCGCGTTCTATCGACCGGGGGTCACTTCCAGGGAGCGCCCTCCCGGTCGACGAACCGCTCGCGGCGGTCGACGGCGTCGATGCGCTCGACGTCTTCGGGGTCGAGCTGCAGGTCCGCTGCGCCGAGGTTGTCTTCCAGGTGGTCGGCCCCGGTCGCCTTCGGTATCGCGACGACGTTCTCCGGATGGGTGGCCCACGCGAGACAGACCTGGGCGGGCGAGACCCCGTGCTTCTCGGCGACGGTCTCGACTGCGGGCAACTCGAGCGCGTCGCCGCGACCGAGCGGCGAGTACGCGACGAGGTAGTAGTCGTGTTCCTGCGCGTGTGCGACGAGTTCCTCCCGAGGTAACATGGGGTGGCGCTCGACCTGGTTGGCGAACAGCGGTACGTCGAGTTCCCCGAGGGCCTCGTCGAGCAGCTCGACGTCGAAGTTCGAGACGCCGACGTGCCGGGCTAGCCCGTCGTCGACCAGATCGGCGAACGCCGATAGCGTCTCCGCGGCGTCGTAGTTGCCCACCGGCCAGTGGACGTAGACGAGGTCGAGCGCGTCCACGCCGAGCAGTGAGAGGCTCTCCTCGATCCCGTCGTAGACCTCGTCGTAGGCCAGTCCCTCGGCCATCGGGTGGAGCTTCGACGCCAGGAAGACGTCCTCGCGGGGCACGTCGGCGGCCGCGATGCCCTCGCCGACGGCGGCCTCGTTCTCGTAGAAGCGCGCCGTGTCGACGTGGCGATACCCCATCTCCAGGGCCGTCCGGACGCTCTCGGCGCACTGCTCCGGGTCGTCGTTCTGCCAGGTTCCGAGTCCGATCCGCGGGAGTTCCTCGGCTGTCATGGGGCTATCAAGCGACCGAACGCTCGTAGTTCGTTCGGTACCGGCGGTCTGCGTGGCCGGTCACGCCTCGGTGCGGGTCGTCTCCTCGCTTCGGGTCACCTCGTCGTCGCGGGCCAGCGTCTCGGCGCGCGCCGTGTCGACCCAGTCGGGCCGCCGGACGGTCGTCGATCCGATATCGGTGAGCCGCGCCTCGCGCGTCACCCGCACCGTTTGGTTGGTGAGCGTCGCGTCGTACGCGAGCCGCCAGCGCGTGATCACCCCCTCGCCCGTGACGCGGACGGTCAGCGACACGTTCCGTGGGTCGGTCAGGTACGGCGGGCTGGGGAGCCGTGCGGGCTCGCGGAGTGAGCGGCCGACCAGCCGCGCGCCGTCGGGCCGGTCGACGACCGAGAGGTCCGTCGCCGCGAGCGTCCGCTCGATCAGCGGCAGGGACGTGAGATTGTCCGTCTGATCGGTGCGGGACCACCCGCGGAAGCGGGTCCGGTCGCTGAGGATCCGCCGGCTGGCGTAGACGCTCTCGTTGCCCCAGTACTCGATCGGCGCGGCGAACCGCCCGAGCGGGAACTCCTCGACCCGGTGGTCGATCCGGCCCGCGTAGGCGCCCTCGTCGTTCGCGATCCGCCGCGTCCGGTTGGTCACCCACATCGTCCCGTTCGACCCCACGACCCGCTGCTGGCTGACGAACGTGTAGTTCGCCTCGCTCATCCGCCGCTCTCGATCCCCGGCGGGTACCGTGCCCCGTCCGTCGGGACCGGTGCCGGTGTCACCGTCCCCTCGTCCACTGCATCGCCCCCGCCGAGCCCGCCACACCCAGCGAGCACCGCGAGCGCTGTCAGGACGACGAGTTGTGACAACCGGTAGCACGCCATCGCTCGTACTCCGGGCGGGGATATCATAGGGCTGTCGCAGCCCACGGGCTGGATCCGCTTTCGCACCGGTACCGTACCAGAAAATTGCGGGACGCGGCCGGATCCCTGCGTGATACCCGCGGGGTTCCCAACTCCGATATTTGGACCGAAAGGTTAAGGCGAAATCTCTGACTGCGGGTTGATATGGTAGAGCGACGTTACTCGGGCTCGGACGAACAGGACGACACCCTCTCCAAGCTCGAAACGGCCCTCGACGACGCGACCAGCGTGGACCTGCGGGCCGCGATCGAATCCGCGATCGAGGAGCGCAAGCGGGCGCTCCGGCAACAGTCCGACAGCGCTGTCTCCCCGCAGTCGGACTGATCGAATCCACCGAAGACGCGCGCGCTCTCGACGTTCGAGGACGTCGTCGGCAGCCGCTCTCTTTTCGCGGTCGGTACCGAATCGAACGCGCTCGATCACGCCAGTAAGCTCACGCTACGCGGTGTTCGCCGGGTAGTCCGCGTGAAAGTGCGACGGGGGAGTTGAACAGCGGCCAGCGCGAGCCCTTCCCTGATTCAACTCCACTCGCCGCATTCAGTCCCGTACCTGCTGCATTCGATCTCGAATCGATTCGAGCCGCAGGCGAAGCGGCCGCTCGCGGACAAGCGTTCAAGAGAAGTGCGACGGGGGGGATTTGAACCCCCGTTAGGACCGTGGCAGGGTCCTGTGATACCACTACACCACCGTCGCTCGCTCGTTCGACGCCACCGGGCCGTCCCGGCGCGCCTACATCAATATCGACTGGCGGAAAGGGATAAAAGGCTTCCGAAACAGTCGAAGCGGCGCCCGCGACGGCCGTGCCCCCTGGCGATTTTCGCCACGGATATCACGACAGGCGCGCTCGCCGTTCGGTCCGACTTCTCAGCCCCAGCACTCGGCGACAGTGCGGTTCCGGAACAGGAACCGGTCCGTGAGGTAGTATTGCGCGGTCTCGTACGCGAGATCCATGTGCGGGAGCGGTGTGGCCGTAACGGTGCCCGTCGCGGCAGCAATCTCCGATCGCGGTCCCGACGCCGTTCCAGCCGGGGTGGATTCGCCGCCGCCCGAGAGACAGCCGACGCCGCCGCCGCTCGCGACGGTACCGACGAGCGCGAGGCAGGTGCGTCGATCCACGTCCGGTCCTGCGAGGCTCGGTATAAATTCCTTCTAGAGGAGCAAAGATCCGTCCAATCGTCCGGCCGGTCGGGGACAGTCGCACGGAGTGGACACCAGCCTTTTCCGGCTGGCCGGCCCTTCTTTCAGCCGTTATGCCCGGCGATCCGATTCAGTGTCCCGTCTGTGGATGGACCGGCCAGCCGAACGACCTCGCCGCCGGAGAGGGACGCGGCGCCTGTCCCGTCTGCGACGAGAGCATCCCCGACCACGGCTGACGCCATCCGGTCGGCGACAGCGCACGCGACCGCCGGCCGCAGTACCGTCGCAGTCGTCCGATCGGTTACCGGCAACGAGCCGTGGAGCGTCCGGCGAGTAACCCGCTATGTCGGTCGGTACGTGTGGGAACGAGAGGCGTGTGAACGGTTCTCGACGCGCGCGTGAAGCGCGCTATTTTTAAGGGTGGGATGGAGAAGTATCGCTACAGTCTAGTGGCGCGGCGTGGAAGCGTCACGGCATGACAACAAGCGTGCTCGTGCCGGCGTCCCTCACCCGGGAAGCCGAGGACAAACGCGAGGCAACTCGCAAGATCGGTTACGTGGCCAGGGCGGCCACGGTGTTCCGGGTTGACCGTCTCACGGTCTATGCCGACCCAGACGGGGTCGAGAAGAGAGGTGCCGGGTTCGTCGAAACGGTGTTGCGGTACGCCGCCACACCCCCCTACCTCCGAAAGGAGGTATGGGACAGGCGGGACGAACTGGAGTACGCTGGTGTCCTGCCGGCGCTCCGCGTGCGTTCACGGACCGGCTCCGGTTCGGACGAATCGGGGTCGTTAAGACAGGGAATCGTGACCGAGGTCGGTGCTGATGGACGCGTACGGGTCAATTGCGGACTGCAACACCCAGTCTCCCTTCCCGTTCCCTCCGACATGGAGGTCGGAGAGGGGGAGCGCGTCTCCGTCAGGGTCTCTTCGCGACGACCGGTTCGGGCGAAGCTCGTCGACGAGCCCGCGGCAGGGTTCGTCGTCGACTCGGCCGAGATCGACGACGCGCTCGCGCGGCCCGACGCCGGGCTGACCATCGCGGCCTCTCGCTACGGCGAGGAGCTGACCGTCACGAAGCTCGACCAGCTGGTCGCACGGCTTCGTGGCGGCGATGGTCCCGGCGACGGACCGAGCGGATCCGACGATACTGACGCATCCGACGACGAGGCGGCGCCCCTGGGTGACCTGACGGTCGCCTTCGGCGCGCCCGAGCGGGGCCTCCCCGCTATCCTCGGCGAGGACCCGGACACCGTCGCGGCGGAGACAGGCGACGAAAGGTTCGACCTCTGGCTCAACACGGTCCCAGACCAGGGAAGCGAGGTCGTGCGAACGGAAGAAGCGGTGTTCGCCACGCTCGCGCCCCTCAGACTGACGAGGTAAGACAAATGCCAGGAAAGCACAGACCACGCAAAGGCTCGCTGGGCTTCGGCCCGCGTACGCGAGCGGCGAGTGAGACCCCGCGGTTCAACAGCTGGCCCGACGACGACGGCCAGCCGGGTCTCCAGGGCTTCGCCGGTTACAAGGCCGGCATGACGCACGTCGTGCTGATCAACGACGAGCCCGACTCCCCCCGCGAGGGGATGGAGGAGACCGTCCCGGTGACGGTCGTCGAGACGCCGCCGATGCGCGCGGTCGCGCTCCGAGCCTACGAAGACACGCCGTACGGCCAGCGCCCCCTCACGGAAGTGTGGGCCGACGAGTTCCACGAGGAGCTCGACCGCGCCCTCGACGTGCCGGAGGGTCACGACGCTGACGCCGCAGAGGAACAGATCCGACAAGCACACGACGACGGCGACCTCGGGGACGTGCGCGTCATCACGCACACCGTCCCGAGCGAGGTCCCCGGCGTCCCGCGCAAGAAGCCCGACGTCATGGAGACCCGAGTCGGCGGCGGCTCGCTCGACGAGCGCCTCGACTTCGGGCTCGACCTCGTCGCCGACGGCGGCGAGCACGCCATGAACGACGTGTTCCGCGCCGGCGAGTACGCCGACGTGGCCGCGGTCACCAAGGGCAAAGGGACGCAGGGCCCCGTCAAGCGATGGGGCGTCCAGAAGCGGAAAGGGAAACACGCCCGCCAGGGCTGGCGCCGACGCATCGGCAACCTCGGCCCGTGGAACCCCTCCCGCGTGCGCTCGACGGTCCCCCAGCAGGGGCAGACCGGCTACCACCAGCGCACGGAACTGAACAAGCGACTCATCGACATCGGCGAGGGGTCGGAGCCGACCGTCGAGGGCGGCTTCGTCAACTACGGCGAGGTCGACGGGCCGTACACGCTCGTCAAGGGCTCGGTGCCCGGTCCGGACCAGCGCGTCGTGCGCTTCCGACCGGCCGTCCGACCCAACGACCAGCCGCGCCTCGACCCCGAGGTCCGGTACGTCTCGACCCAGTCCAACCAGGGCGGTCGCGGGCGCGCCGCGACATCACAGGAGGACTAACGCATGGAAACAACAGTACTCGACCTGGACGGCGACGACGACGGGAGCGTCGAGCTCCTCGACGTCTTCGAGACGGAGTTCCGCCCGGACGTCATCCGGCGGGCCGTCTCCGCCGCGCAGGCCAACCGGAAGCAGGACTACGGCAGCGACGACTACGCCGGGATGCGCACGCCCGCCGAGTCTCAGGGCAGCGGCCGCGGCATGGCCCACGTGCCCCGGGAGAACGGGCAGGGGCGACGCGTGCCCCAGACCGTCGGCGGCCGCCGCGCGCACCCGCCGAAAGAGGAGAAGGACCGCGGCCTCGACCTCAACACGAAGGAGAAGAAACTCGCCGTCCGCTCGGCCGTCGCGGCCACGACGGACGCCGAGGTCGTCGCGGAGCGCGGCCACGAGTTCGACGACGACGTCGACCTCCCGCTGGTCGTCTCCGACGACTTCGAGGACCTCGTGAAGACCCAGGAGGTCGTCGACGTCTTGGAAGCGCTCGGCGTCGCGGACGACATCGAGCGCGCGGACGAGGCGACCATCCGCGCCGGTCGCGGGACGACCCGCGGTCGGAAGTACAAGCGGGCCAAGTCGGTCCTGTTCGTGACGAGCGAGGAGCCCTCGAAGGCCGCTCGCAACCTCGCGGGCGCGGACGTGACGACCGCGCGCGAGGTCAACGCGGAGGACCTGGCGCCCGGCGGCGACGCCGGTCGCCTCACCGTCTGGACCGAATCCGCCGTCTCGGAGGTGGCCGACCGATGAACTCGGTCATCAAGCACCCGACGATGACGGAGAAGGCGATGGACGACCTGGACTTCCAGAACAAGCTCCAGTTCGTCGTCGCCAGCGACGCCAGCAAGCCGGAGATCGCCGATGCGGTCTCCGAGCAGTTCGACGTGACCGTCGTCGACGTGACGACGCAGGTCCGGCCGGACGGCGAGAAGAAGGCGTACGTGAAACTCTCCGAGGACGACGAGGCCGAGGACGTCGCCTCGCGGATCGGGGTGTTCTAACAATGGGACGACGAATCCAGGGACAACGACGCGGTCGCGGCACCTCGACGTTCCGAGCGCCGTCGCACCGCTACAAGGCAGAGCTCTCGCACCGCACCGTCGAGGACGGCGACATGGTCGCCGGGACGGTCGTGGACATCGAGCACGACCCGGCTCGCTCGGCGCCCATCGCGGCCATCGAGTTCGAGGACGGCGACCAGCGCCTCGTCCTCGCGCCCGAGGGCGTGGGCGTCGGCGACGAGATCCAGGTCGGCGTCAGCGCCGAGATCGCGCCCGGGAACACGCTCCCGCTCGCGGAGATCCCCGAGGGGATCCCGGTGTGCAACGTCGAGGCCAACCCCGGCGACGGCGGGAAGTTCGCCCGCGCGTCGGGCGTCAACGCCCAGCTCGTCACTCACGACCGCAACGTCGCGGCCGTGAAGCTGCCGAGCGGCGAGATGAAGCGTCTCGACCCCGAGTGCCGGGCGACGATCGGCGTGGTGGCCGGCGGTGGCCGCACGGAGAAGCCGATGGTCAAGGCCGGCAACAAGTACCACAAGATGAAAGCGCGCGGCACGAAGTGGCCCAACGTCCGCGGTGTAGCCATGAACGCGGTCGACCACCCCTTCGGTGGGGGCGGTCGCCAGCACCCCGGCAAGCCGAAGTCCGTCTCGCGGGACGCCCCGCCGGGCCGGAAGGTCGGGGACATCTCCTCGCGCCGCACCGGCCGAGGTGGTAACCAATGAGTTCGGAATACCAGATCGGCCACGAAGGTGAGTTCACCTACCGTGGTCACACGCTCGACGAACTGCAGGACATGAGCCTGGAGGAAGTCGCGGAACTGCTCCCCGCTCGACAGCGGCGAAGTATCACGCGTGGCCTCTCGGTCGAGAAGCGGAAGCTGCTCGACGAGGCGCGCGAAGCCGGCGAAGAGGAGACGGCCAACGACCCGATCCGGACGCATCTGCGCGACATGCCGATCGTCCCGGAGATGGTCGGGCTGACCTTCGCCGTCTACACCGGTCAGAGCTTCGAGCGCGTCAAGGTCGAGCCGGAGATGCTCGGCCACTACCTGGGCGAGTTCCAGCTGACACGCACGTCCGTCGAACACGGCCAGGCCGGCATCGGGGCCACGCGCTCCTCGAAGTTCGTACCGCTCAAATAACATGGGAATCAGCTACTCAGTCGACGCCGACCCGGAGACCACGGCGAAAGCGATGCTTCGGGAGCGTCAGATGAGCCACAAGCACAGCAAGGCCATCGCCCGCGAGATCAAGGGCAAGACGGCCGCCGACGCCGTCGAGTACCTGCAGGCGGTCATCGACGAGGAGCAGTCGGTGCCGTTCCGCCAGCACAACTCGGGCGTCGGTCATCGAAACGACATCGACGGCTGGGACGCCGGCCGCTACCCGGAGAAGGCCAGCGAGGCCTTCCTCGACCTGCTCGAGAACGCCATCGGCAACGCGGACGAGCAGGGATTCGATGGCGAGAACATGGAGATCATGCACGTCGCCGCCCACAAGGTCGGCGAACAGCAGGGTCGCAAGCCCCGCGCGATGGGTCGTGCGAGCCCCTGGAACACCATGCAGGTCGACGTCGAACTCATCCTCGAGGAGGTCGAGGAATAATGGCCGACGAACAGCAGTTCATCGAGGACGGGCTCCAGCGGACCCAGATCGACGAGTTCTTCGGCGACGAACTGGGCCGCGCGGGTTACGGCGGCATGGAAGTCGCCAAGACCCCGATGGGCACCCAGATCGTCCTGAAGGCCGAGAAGCCCGGCATGGTCATCGGCAAGGGCGGGAAGAACATCCGCAAGATCACGACGGAACTCGAGGAGCGGTTCGACCTCGAGGACCCGCAGGTCGACGTCCAGGAAGTCGACGAACCGGACCTCAACGCCCGGATCGTCGCCGACCGCCTGGCCAACGCCCTCGAGCGCGGCTGGTACTTCCGCAAGGCCGGTCACACCACGATCGACCGGATCATGGAGGCCGGCGCGAAGGGCGCCGAGATCGTCCTCTCCGGGAAGGTCACCGGCGCGCGCTCGCGCGTGGAGAAGTTCAACCGCGGGTACATCAAGCACAACGGCGAGCCCGCCGAGGACATCGTCGACCACGGTATCGGTACCGCGGTCATGAAGCTCGGCACCATCGGCGTGCAGGTGAAGATCATCCCGCCGGACGCGGAACTCCCCGACGACTTCGAGGTCTACGAGGACATGGAAGTCGAGGACTACGTCGCGGACGTCTCCGACGAGAGCGTCGAAGAGCTCCTCGAAGGCGAGCCCGACGAGGCGGAGGCCGAGCCGGTCACCGAGCCCGACGTCGACGACGAGGTCGACGAGGAAGTCGTCGAAGCCGTCGACGAGGCTCACGAAGAGGTCGAGCCCTCGGGCGACGACGCCCAGATGGTCGAAGAGGACGTCGAGGAAGAGCTCGACGACCTCGAAGAGGCCGTCGACGAGGAACTCGACGAGGACACCGAGGCGGAAGCCGAGGAACTGATGGACGAGATGGAAGACGCCGACGAGGAACGCGACGAGCCGTCGGCCGAGGCCCACGACCCCGACGCCGACACCGAGGAGGGTGACGACGAATGACCGTCCTCTACACCGAGGAGATCCGCGACATGACGCCCGCAGAGCGCGAGGCCGAGCTCGAAGAGCTCGAGACCGAGCTCCTGAACGACCGCGCCGTCAAGGCCGCGGGTGGCGCCCCGGAGAACCCGGGTCGCATCAAGGAGCTCCGGAAAGCGATCGCGCGGATCAAGACGGTCCAGCGGGAAGAAGGCGACCTCGAGGAGTCCGAATAATGCCGCTGACACCCGAGACGCTGCCGCGACACGAACTCGTCGGGCTGGAGGTCCGCGTCCGCGCGGGCGCCAACCCCGACCTGCTCGGCATCGCGGGGACCGTCGTCGCGGAGACGACGGAGACCCTCGGTATCGAGCGCGGGGGCGAGGTGCCCTCGGAGGCGGCGAATCGGGTGGCGACGGTCCCCAAGGAGGGGACGACCTTCGAGTTCGCGCTTCCCAGCGGGGAAGTCGTGACCGTCGAAGGACGCAGGCTGGTCGCACGGCCTGCACGCAGAACGGAGAAATCTGGTGATAGCAAATGGCGCTAGGATTGAACGTACAAGAACCCGACGCGGCCTGTGACGACGACAACTGCCCGTTCCACGGCACGCTGAGTGTCCGCGGGCAGACGATCGAAGGCACAGTCGCGTCGACCGACATGGACAAGACCGTCGTCGTCGAGCGAGAGTACGACGTGCCGGTGCCGAAATACGACCGCCTGATGAAACGGCGGAGCCGTGTTCCGGCCCACGCACCCGAGTGTCTCGGTCTCGCCGAAGGCGATACGGTCACGATAGCAGAGTGTCGACCGCTCTCGAAGACGAAAAGCCACGTCGTGGTCTCCCGCGAAGGAGGTGACGACTGATGGAGGCGATGAAAGCAGACGTCACGCAGGGTCTGGAGAAGGGCTCGCTGATCACGTGCGCCGACAACACGGGCGCACGCGAGCTCAAAGTCATCTCCATCGCCGGCTACTCGGGAACGAAGAACCGCCACCCGAAGGCGGGTATCGGTGACAAGATCACCGTCTCGGTCACGAAAGGGACCCCGGAGATGCGGCGGCAGGTGCTGGAGGCGGTCGTCGTCCGCCAGCGCAAGCCGATCCGCCGCCCGGACGGCACCCGCGTGAAGTTCGAGGACAACGCGGCGGTCGTCGTCGACGACAACGAGGACCCCCGCGGGACCGAACTGAAAGGACCCATCGCCCGCGAAGTCGCGGAGCGATTCGGATCTGTCGCGTCCACAGCGACGATGATAGTATGAGCAAGCAACCACGCAAACAGCGAAACGACGACGCTTCCGCGGCGCTCCACGAGCGCCACGCGAAGGTCCGTGCCACGCTCGCGCCCGACCTGCGCGACGAGTACGGACAGCGCAACGTGCGCGTCAACGAGGGCGACACCGTCGAGGTGCTGCGCGGTGACTTCGCCGGCGAGACCGGCGAGGTCGTCGACGTCGACCTGTCGGAGACGACGGTCCGCGTCGAGGACGTGACGGTCGAGGCGGCCGACGGCGAGGAAGTCCCCCGCCCGATCGACGCCTCGAACCTGCGCGTCACCGACCTGACCCTCGAGGACGACCTCCGCGAGGAGCGTCTCGAATCCGAGGAGGACAGCGCATGACGAAGCATCAGAAACGACTCTCGGTGCCGAACAGCTGGCCGATCGAACGCAAGACCGAGACGTTCACCGTCAAGGCCGACGCTGGCCCGCACGGCGAGGCGGGGGTTCCCCTGCTCATCGTCCTGCGCGACGTGCTCGGCTACGCGGACAGCCGCAAGGAGGCCCGCTACGCCCTCAACCAGGACAGCGTCCTGATCAACGGCAAGGCGGTCTCCGACGAGGAGCGTCCGGTCGGGATGTTCGACATCCTGGCGTTCGTCGAGCGAGACGAGTACTACCGCGTGTTCCCCGGCCAGGGCGGTCGGCTGGCGCTGACGCCCATCGACGCCGACGCCGCGGACTCGACGCTCGGCAAGATCGAGAACAAGAAGCACGTCCCCGGCGGCGACGTCCAGCTCACGCTCCACGACGGGCAGACGCTGGTCGTCGACGAGGGCGCCCCCTACGACGGCGGCGACTCCGTGGTCGTCTCGAACGACGACGGCGAGATCGTCGCCCACTTCGAGTACGAAGAGGGCGCGCTGGTCACCGCCGTCGACGGCGCCCACGCCGGCGAGATCGGAACGATCGAGACCATCCAGGTCACGCCCGGCAGCGCCGAGAACAACGTGATCGTCTCCCAGGACGACGGCGAGGGCTTCGAGACCATCGAGAGCTACGTCGTCGTCATCGACGAGAACTTCACGAGCGACGACGACGAGGCCCCCGAGGACGTGACCGAGGAGGCCTCGGCCGACGTCGAAGAGGGAGGTGACGGCGAATGAGCTCCGAGAGCGAGTCCGGCGGTGACTTCCACGAGATGCGCGAACCGCGCGTCGAGAAGGTCGTCGTCCACATGGGCGTCGGCGAGGGCGGCCGCGAACTCGCGGACGCCGAGGAGATCCTCGAAGACGTGGCGGGCCAGCAGCCGGTCCGCACGCAGGCGAAGGCGACGGTCGGCGAGTTCGGGCTCCGGCAGGGCGACCCGATCGGCGCGAAGGTCACCCTTCGCGACGACGACGCCCACGCGTTCCTGGAGACGGCGCTCGACCTGGCTGACCTGCGTCGGTCGCAGTTCGACGACACCGGCAACTTCAGCTTCGGCGTCGAGGAACACACCGACTTCCCGAGCCAGGAGTACGACCCGAACACCGGTATCTACGGCCTGGACGTGACGGTCAACCTGGTCCGGCCGGGCTACCGCGTGTCCAAGCGAGACAAGGCGTCCCGACAGATCCCGTCGAGTCACCGGCTCGACGTCGACGACGCGGTCGCGTTCGTCGAGGGGGCGTTCGACGTGGAGGTCAGCGAATGAGCGAAAGCGAATCAGAGCCCGACGAGGCAAACACAGGCGAGCAGGTTGCAAAGCGGACCGGCCAGCTCGAGTCCTGCCGGCGGTGCGGCCGCGAGCAGGGACTGGTCGGCAAGTACGACATCTGGCTGTGTCGCCAGTGCTTCCGGGAGGTCTCCCGAAGCATGGGCTTCAGGAAGTATTCATGACAGGAAACGACCCACTCGCCAACGCGCTCTCGGGGATCGACAACGCCGAGAGCGTCGGGCATCTCGACCACGAGGTATCACCCGCCTCGAACGAGATCGGCAGCGTGCTCGAGGTCTTCTACGACCGCGGGTACATCGACGGGTTCACCTTCGTCGACGACGGCAAAGCCGGTCAGTTCGAGGTCGAACTGAAAGGAGCGATCAACGAATGTGGCCCGGTCCTGCCCCGCTACTCCGCGGGCGCCGACGAGTTCGAGAAGTGGGAGAAGCGGTTCCTCCCCGCCCGTGACTACGGGACGCTCGTCGTCACGACCAGCCACGGGATCATGAGCCACTACGAGGCCCGCGAGGAGGGCATCGGTGGCCAGGTCATCGCGTACGTCTACTAACAATGCCACGCACAGAACTCGAAATTCCAGACGAGGTAAGCGCCGAGATGGACCACCTCGAACTCACAGTCGAGGGGCCCAACGGTAGCGTGACCCGGCGGCTCTGGTACCCCGACGTCTCGGTGTCGGCCGAGGACGGCTCGGTCGTCATCGAGAGCGACGCCGACGACGCGAAGACGATGTCGACGCTGGGTACCTTCGAGAGTCACGTCCGGAACATGTTCCACGGCGTGACCGACGGCTGGGAGTACGAGATGGAAGTCTTCTACTCCCACTTCCCGATGCAGGTCGACGTCGAGGGCGACGAGGTCGTCATCGAGAACTTCCTCGGCGAGCGCGCACCGCGCCGCACCGAGATCCACGGGGACACCGACGTGTCCGTCTCCGAGGAGACGATCACGCTGTCCGGCCCCGACGTCGAAGCAGTCGGCCAGACCGCCGCGGACATCGAACAGCTGACCCGCGTCCCGGACAAGGACGTTCGCGTCTTCCAGGACGGGGTCTACATCACACAGAAGCCGACTCGAGGTGACGCCTGATGGCAGACGACAACGAAGACACCGAGGCCGAGACCGAGGAGTTCGAGACGCTCGAAGACATCAGCGGCGTCGGACCCTCGCGCGCCGAGGACCTCGAAGAAGCCGGCTACGACACGGTCGACGACGTCCGCGGCGCCAGCCAGGAGGAGCTCGCCGACGTGGTGGGCAACGCCCTGGCGGCCCGCATCAAGGCGGACGTCGGTGGTCTCGAAGTCGCCGAGGAGACCGAGGCCGAGGTCGAAGAGGACGAGCCGGAAGCGGTCGAAGAAGACGAGGAGCCGGCCGAGGACGTCGAGACCGAGATGCGTCCGCGCATCGAGGTCGACTTCGAGCCGGACCTGGACGAGAACACCGAGCGGCTGCTCAACAAGCGAGCGAAGACGAGCACGCCGCAGTTCAACCGCCAGGACCACCACAAGAAAAAGCGCGTCTCCACGTCGTGGCGCAAGCCCCGCGGGACGCTCTCGAAACAGCGGATCGGTATCAAGGGCAAGGGCGACACCGTCCAGGCGGGCTTCCGCTCGCCGACGGAGGTCCGCGGCCTGCACCCCTCGGGCTTCGAGGAAGTGCGCGTGCACAACCTCGACGACCTCGAAGACGTGGACGGCGACACGCAGGCCGTCCGCATCGCCTCGAAGGTCGGCGGTCGCAAGCGCGAGCGCATTGAGGACGAGGCCGAGCAGCGAGAGATCCGCGTACTCAACCCCACCTACGAGGAGGTCGAAGTCGATGACTGATCTGAGCGCACAGAAACGCATGGCATCCGACATCCTCGACGTCGGGGAGAACAAGATCTGGCTCGACCCGGAGCGCCAGGGCGAACTCGCGGACGCGATCACCCGCGAGGACATCCGCCAGCTCGTCGACGAAGGCGCCATCCGCGCCGAAGCGCCGAAGGGTAACTCGCGCGGTCGCGCGCGGGAGCGCCAGGAGAAGCGCGCCTACGGCCACCAGAAGGGACAGGGGTCCCGGAAGGGGACCGCGGGCGGTCGCGAGAACGAGAAGGAGCAGTGGCAGTCGAAGATCCGCGCACAGCGGAACAAGCTCCGCGAGCTGCGCGACTCGGGCGAGATCTCGAAGTCGCGTTACCGCGAACTCTACGACCGCGCGAGCGGTGGGGAGTTCGACAGCGTCGCGGACATCGAACGAACATTGGAGGACAACTAATGGCGACAGGACCACGCTACACGGTGCCGATGCGGCGTCGCCGCGAGGCCCGGACCGATTACCATCAGAGGTTGCGCCTGCTGAAATCCGGCAAACCGCGCTTGGTCGCTCGCAAGAGCAACAAGCACGTCACGGCGCAGCTGATCACCACCGGACCGAACGGCGACGAGACGGTCGCGAGCGCACACTCCAGCGACCTCGCGGACTACGGCTGGGAAGGCCCGACGGGCAACATGCCCGCGGCCTACCTGACCGGCGTCCTCGCTGGACTGCGCGCGGTCGAAGCCGGCCTCGACGAGGCCGTCCTCGACATCGGCCTCAACACGCCGACGCCGGGTAGCAAAGTATTCGCAGTACAGGAAGGCGCAATCGACGCCGGACTCGAGATTCCCCACAACGACAGCGTCCTCGCGGACTGGTCGCGCACGCGCGGCGAGCACATCGCCGAGTACGCCGAGCAGCTCGACGAGGCGCTGTACAGCGGGGAGTTCGACGCAACAGACCTACCGGAACACTTCGACGACATGCGAGAACAACTGCTGGAGGCGGATGAACTATGAGTAGCGGCTGGGAGCCGCGTACACGCCTGGGCAAGGCCGTGGCCGAGGGCGAGATCGACTCGATGGAGGACGCCCTCAACTCCGGTCTGCCCCTGAAAGAGCCCGAGATCATCGACCAGCTCGTCCCCGGGCTGGAAGACGAGGTGCTGGACATCAACATGGTCCAGCGGATGACCGACTCCGGGCGCCGCGTCAAGTTCCGCTGCGTGGTCGTCGTGGGCAACCGCGACGGTCTCGTCGGCTACGCGGAAGGGCGCGACGACCAGGTCGGCGGCGCCATCCAGAAGGCCATCGAGGTGGCGAAGCTGAACCTCATCGACGTCTCGCGGGGCTGCGGGTCCTGGGAGTGCGGCTGTGGGCGTCCCCACACCGTCGCGCTCCGGACGACCGGCAAGGCCGGCAGCGTCGAGGTCGAACTGCAGCCCGCGCCGCGCGGGCTCGGGCTGGCCGGCGGAGAGACCGTCCGCCACGTGCTCGAACTCGCGGGCATCGAGGACATCTGGACGCGCTCGTCGGGGAACACCCGGACGACGGTGAACTTCGCGAAGGCGACGTTCAACGCGCTCCAGAACACCGCCGAGGCCCGCGTCCCCCAGGAGACCTGGGAGAAGCGAGAGGTGATCGAGTGATGCAAGCGCTCGTTCAGCTTCGCGGCGAGGTCAACATGAACCAGGACGTACGGGACACGCTGGAGATGCTCAACGTCCACAACGTCAACCACGCCACCTTCGTCCCCGAGACGGAGACCTACCGCGGGATGGTCACGAAGGTCAACGACTACGTGGCGTTCGGCGAACCCAGCGTCGAGACGGTCGCGCTCCTCATCGAGCGCCGCGGCGAGCCCGCCGAGGGCGACGCCGACATCGACGACTCGTGGGTCGTGGCGAACACCGACTACATGAGCGTCGAGGAGCTGGCTGAGGCCATCGTCGACGAGGAGACGACCCTCAAAGAGCAGGGGCTGGCGCCGACGCTGCGCCTGCATCCCCCGCGTGGCGGTCACGACGGGATCAAACACCCGACCAAGGAGGGCGGCGAGCTCGGTCGCCACGACACCGAGTCCATCGACGAACTCCTGGAGGCGATGCGATGACATCCAAGAAGAAACGACAGCGCGGTTCGCGCACGCACGGCGGCGGTTCCCACAAGAACCGCCGCGGCGCCGGCCATCGCGGCGGCCGTGGCAACGCCGGGAGCCGCAAACACGAGATGCACAACCACGGCCCGTGGGACAAACACGGGTTCAAGCGACCGGACGACGTGCAGGACGACGTCGAGACGATCGACGTCCGCGAGCTCGACGAGGACGCGGCGCTGCTGGCCGCGGACGGCGTCGCCGACGAGGAAGGCGACGGCTACGCTATCGACGCCCGCGACGTCGTCGAGGACGGCCACGAGGTCGACGTCGTGAAGGTGCTCGGCAGCGGGCAGGTCCGCAACGAGCTCCACCTCGTCGCGGACGACTTCTCCGATGCCGCCGAGGAGAAGGTGGAAGCCGCCGGCGGCTCGGTCGAACTGACCGAGGCCGGTCAGGTCCGCGCCGAGCAAACCGACAAGGATACACCTGACGAAGAAGACGACTCATAAACATGGGCTGGAAGGACACCGCCGAACCGGTACTCACCCGCATGCCCACCGTCCAGCGGCCGGAGGGGCACGTCCCCTTCAAGCGGAAACTCGGCTGGACGGCCGGCGTGCTGGTGCTGTACTTCTTCCTGACGAACGTCTTCCTGTTCGGTCTGCAAGGACAGGGAACCGAAGCATTCGGACGATTCCGTTCGATCCTGGCCGGTGGCCAGGGGACGATACTGCAACTCGGTATCGGACCGATCGTCACGGCGAGCATCGTGTTGCAGTTGCTCGGCGGTGCCGACCTGCTCGGCCTCGACACGCAGAACAACCCGCGGGACCAGGTGCTCTATCAGGGGCTCCAGAAGTTCCTGGTGCTCGTGATGATCTGCCTGACCGGGCTGCCGATGGTGTTCGCCGGCGGATTCCTGCCGGCTAGCCCGTCGCTCGCCCGGACGTTCCCCGGCGGGGAGTTCGGCGTGCAGTGGCTGATGTTCGCACAGATCTTCGTCGGCGGTGTCCTCATCCTCTACATGGACGAGGTCATCTCCAAGTGGGGCGTCGGCTCCGGGATCGGCCTGTTCATCATCGCCGGCGTGAGCCAGCGACTGATCGGCGGGCTCGTCTCCACGAGCTTCATCGGGAACCCCCAACAGATCGGTATCATCCCGACGTGGATCGGCATCCTCAGCGGCAACATCGACGTGGGGCCGATCCTCGGGAGCGGCCTCCAGACGCTCGTCTTCGGGCAGGGGCAGATCCTGGCGCTGATCACGACGGTGCTGATCTTCGTCGTGGTCGTCTACGCCGAGAGCGTTCGCGTCGAGATACCCCTCTCGAACACGCGCGTCAAGGGCGCCCGCGGTCGCTTCCCCGTGAAGCTCATCTACGCGAGCGTCCTGCCGATGATCCTCGTCCGCGCGCTGCAGGCGAACCTGCAGTTCCTCGGGCGGATCCTCTACGCGCAACTGGGCAGTCTCCCGGCGTGGCTGGGAACGTACCAGCAGAGCCAGGGCGGCGTCGCCAACCCGGTCGGCGGCCTGTTCTACTACCTGGCGCCGGTCCGCAGCCCCGCCCAGTGGATGTGGTGGCTCGGCCAGACGACCAACGAGCCGTGGCAGATCATGCTCCGCGTCGGCGTCGACCTGACGTTCATGGTCGTCGGCGGGGCCATCTTCGCCATCTTCTGGGTCGAGACGACGGACATGGGTCCCGAGGCGACCGCCCAGCAGATCCACGACTCCGGGATGGAGATCCCCGGCTTCCGCCGGAACACCAGCGTCATCGAGAAGGTGCTCGAACGCTACATCCCGCAGGTGACTATCATCGGCGGCGCGCTGGTCGGCCTGCTGGCCGTCCTCGCGAACATGATGGGGACCATCGGTCAGGTCTCCGGGACGGGCCTGCTGCTGACCGTCTCCATCACCTACAAGATCTACGAGGAGATCGCCGAAGAGCAACTCATGGAGATGCACCCCATGATGCGCCAGATGTTCGGCTAATACCGCCGAACCTCTGGAATACAGCCACCGAGGCGAAACGCGATCTGACGACGAAACCCCGACCATCCCGCTGTGGGATGGTTCGATTCTTCCGTCTTCAACTGGTAACAGTCGTGATGAGTCACATTCTATCCATCAGACTCATCTAACATGTGTTTTAATTACCAAATTTGAAAGGGGTAGCGGGAAACATGATCCCGGCCCATCCGCTGACGCGCTAGCCCCGATGACGCCTGTCTGTACACACGCGAGGAACGTCGGTGCACGGCCACCGTTTCACCAGCAGATATAATAGACCACATTCTCACCACTGATACGACCCGAGCAGTAACGCGCGGGCCAGACGGGTACTGATGACTGGAGATACAGACGCTACCGACGACCGCACAGACAGACTCATCACTCGCCGTGGCGTTCTCAAGAGTGTTTTCGGAATCGGCGCGGGCATCGCAGTCGGCGGTGGCGGGCTGTTCGCTCTCGGTGAGGCCGGCATCGTCGACCTTGGAAGACTCCAGCAGTTGAGACAGCGGACCATTCCGAAACAGCCGGACAAGTCCCCTCGCGAGACGGAGCCCGAGAACCCGTCCTCGCCGCGCACTACGCCGTGGGATACGAACAGGATCGTGGTCGGCCTCGATCGGGCCGACAACATCGCAGGACGGGATTACGTCAAATCGACGTATCGGAACGCCGTGGCGTTCTGGAACGACTACATCGACGCGAACGAGCAGTTCAACGTGACGCTCACGTTCGACGCCGAAGCGTCTACTTCTGACATCGAATTCGTCGAGGAGAACATCACCTACTGTGTCAGCGAGTATCGAACGCCTGCGACCGGAAACGACGCCCTCACGCCGTACGTGTGCACCGAAACGCTCACTGACGCTCCGAGCGACACCCCGATTCGACCGACCATCACTACGTGCGGTAGCGGTCGGAACGTCTACGAACTCATCATCACTCACACGCTCGGCCGTCTCCTGGGCTACGACATCTGGAGCCGGCCGGTATCAGTGATGACGCCGAAGATCCTCTTCGGACCGGCACACGCCGAGACGCCCGACGCTACGAACGTCCTCGCCACGCCCGGGTACACTGGCGACCTCTATAGATCCCGGTTCATCGAACGCATTACCCTCACTCTCGGATACGCGCAGGATCCTGAGACTGCCGAAGAAGAATCCGAATCGCACGGGAACCTCGATTCGGAACTTCTCCTCACAGTCGAACGGATCAGGGACCATATCCGCTCTCACAGGCAGGATATCGACGACTGGAAGCGCGAGGTCCGCGACCTCGGATTCCCAGAGTACGCGGACGCTTACGACAACATTGCTGTCGTAGAGGAGGACATCGCGTATCTCGAGGAGACCGCGTCGATCATCGAAGCCCTCGCCGAGGGCAAGACCCACGATGAAGTCGCGGCGGCCGAAGAGGAACTGAAGGCGATCGTCGAACGGCTCGACACCATCGCTGCGTGGGAAGAGACGCGCGAAGGGACGGACGTCCAGATACACCGAAATTGGACCGACACCGTCTGGTCCGAGTGGACCAGCGAGTAGATACCGGCAGATCGCGCCGACGTCGTTCGCGATTGGGAGGGTCTGTACGTATCCCGTTCCGGGCATCGTTGCCGACATGATACCGTCGTTCTCACGACCGCCCATCGGATCGCCAGCTGTTCTGCCGACGCCGCAGAACAACTGTCTTCCTCCCGGCGACCGTCCGCTCGCGAGCGACGACTCCCGTCGAGAACGATAGAGAGGTCCTCCGATCGAACCGGGGCGGAGTGGTCGAGACGACTCCGTCGCCGCCGGCCGCCTCGACGTCGACGCACCACAAACCGTTTTGACGATTCCGGACCGAGCAGCGACACACGTGCATCGGGCGGACAGGCAGACCCAGAACCGCGTTACCGGGGTGAGCGATCGATGAGCACCGCTATCGACATCGTCCGGATCGTCGTCACGATCATGGGAATCGGGGTCGCTGCCCAGGTTCTGGCGGACCGGCTGCAGATCCCGAGCGTCCTCTTCCTGATCGTCGCGGGGGTGCTGGTCGGCCCCGAGGGCCTCGGACTGATCGACCCCGAGGTGTTCGGGGAGGCGCTGCCCGCGATCGTCGGACTGAGCGTCGCGATCATCGTCTTCGAGGGGGCCTTTCACCTCCACGTCGACCGCCTTCGGGAGGCGCCGCGGGAGACGCTGCGACTGGTCACGGTGGGCGCGTTCGTCTCGCTGATCGGGACGGCGGCCGTCGTCAGGTTCGCTCTCGGGGCATCCTGGGCCGTCTCGCTGCTGGTCGGCGCGCTGCTGGTCGCGACGGGGCCGACGGTGATCACGCCGATCATGGACGTCGTCCCCGTCCGCGAGCGGGTCGCGACGACGCTCGAAACGGAGGGGGTCGTCAACGACGTGACCGCGGCCATCCTCGCGCTCGTGATGTTCGAGTACGTCCTCCTGGGATCGAGCGGTCTGCCCACGCTGATACAGAAGTTCGCGACGCGGCTCGCCCTGGGGATCGCCGTGGGGTGTCTCGTGGCGTCGGTCGTCTGGTACCTGCTCAATCACGTCGAGCTATCGGTGGAGAACGCGCCGCAGAACGCCCGGCTGATCGTCCTCATCGCGGCGCTCGGCGCCTACGGGCTCGCGGAGATCGCCGCGGCCGAGACCGGGATCGCGGGCGAACTCGGCTCGGAGTCCGGCATCGCCGCGGTCGCGGCCGCCGGGTTCGTCCTCGGGAACGTCTCGCTGCCCTACCGCGACCAGATCGAGCAGTTCAAAGGCGACGTCACGCTCGTCGTGCTGACCTTCGTGTTCATCGTGCTCGCCTCCCTGCTGACGCTGGAGGACTTCGCCGCCCTCGGCGTCCGCGGGGTGGTCGCCGTCGTCGCCATCGCGGCGGTGGTCAGGCCGGCGCTCGTCTTGCTCTGTACAGTCGGCGGCCGCTTCTCCGTCGAGGAGCGCCTCTACATCAGCGCGATCGGCCCGCGCGGCATCATCCCGGCCAGCGTCGCGACGCTGTTCGCGCTCGAACTCCGCCCGCAGAACCCCGAGGCGGCGACGATGCTCGTCGGCGCCGTCTTCCTGGTCATCTTCGCGACCGTAGTGATTGAAGGCGGTCTGGCCCGTCACATCGCGCAGGGCCTGAACGTGATACCGATGCGAGCCATCGTCGTCGGCGGCGGCCGCGTGGGTCGCGCCCTCGCCGAGCGACTCGAAGACCGGGGCGAAGAAGTCGTGATCGTCGAGGCCGACGAACGAGCGGTCGAACGGCTCCGCCGGGACGGGTTCTCGGCGCACAGGGGCGACGGGACCCAGCGGGACGTTCTAGAGAACGCGGGCGCCGAGAACGCGAAGGTCGTCGCCGCGGCGACGGCCGACGACGACGTGAACCTGCTGATCGGCCAGCTCGCCAGGAACACCTTCGGCGTCGAGACGGTCGTCGCCAGGGTGAACAGCCCCGACAACGTCGAGGCCTTCGAGAACCTCGACATCGAGGCGATATCCAGCGGCATGTCGATCGCGTGGTCGATGGACAACGTCATCGAGCGCCCGGGGATCGCTCGCTGGATGACGGAACTCGACAGGGAAGGCGACGTCCAGGAGGTCGAGGTCACGACCGACGGCATCGTCGGCGAGACGGTCTCGGAACTGCAGGCGGAGCTGCCGGACGACTGCCACCTGGCGCTCATCACGCGGGACTCGGAGAACCGCCTGCCGGAACCGGACGACATCATCGAACGCGGCGACCACCTGACGTTCATCGGCCGGAAAGACGCCGTCAGGCAGGCACGCGAGTACTGTAGCGCCTGAGAGGCCAACCTCGGGGCCAGCCAGAGTGAATCGCCCTGCGTCCGGCCGCCGAGCGTGACAGGCATCTGATCGGTAGGGCTGCGGTCTGGGAGTTCGGTCCCAGCTTATTTGTGCACCCCCTTCGAACCGCACGTACTATGTCACGCGATATCGACCGACGCAGTTTCCTCAAGCTGACGGGGACGGCCGCGGGCGCAGCCGCTGTCGCGGGGTGTTCGGACAGCGGAGGGACGCCGACGGACGGAGGCGGTGACGGCGGCGACGGGGCCACCGGCGACGGTGGTGACGGCGACGGCGGCGGTGACGGGGGAACGGGCACCGACACCGCGACGCCCATGCCCGAACCCGAGACCCGCGAGGAGTATCTCCAGCGGGCGAATCGCGTGTTGCACGACGAGGCGCCGTGGATCTACCTGAACCGGCAGTACTCGGTGTACGGGAAGTCGGCGGACGTGAACTGGCAGGCCCGTCGCGACGAGCGGATCGACGGCTCCGCCATCGAGCCGACGGGCGGGAAGACGTCCGTCCGGATCACCCAGTCCAAGATGGACTCCGGACTCGACCCGCACGACCACCGCGAGACGCCGACGGACAACATCGTCCTCCAGGCCTACGAGGGGCTGCTGGGGCGCGACCGCGAGGGGAAGGTCGTCCAGAAGCTCGCGACCGGCTACGAGCGAGTCGAGGACGGGAAGGTCCGGTTCCAGCTCCGCTCGGGCGTCTCCTTCCACAGCGGCGACTCGCTGACCAAGGAGGACGTGGCCTTCTCGATCAACCGGATCGTCAAGTCGGACGTGGGCGGCCTGGAGAGTCCCCAGTCCGACCAGCTCGCGGGCGTCACCGGCGCCCAGCCGGCCGACGGCGACAGCGCGGTCGTCGTCGAGTCCGACGGGATCAACCCGATCGTGTTCGCCCTGTTCGCGACCTACTGCGACGTGATGAACAAGTCGTGGGTTCAGGACAACGACTCGGCGACGATCAACTCCCAGATGGACGGGACGGGGCCGTTCCAGCTCTCGAACTACGAACAGGACGTCGAGGTCGTCTTCGAGCGCTACGGCGACTACTGGGGCGACCAGGCGCCGGCGGAACAGCTCACCATCACGGCAGCGAGCGAGGCCAGCACGCGCGTCAACCAGCTACTCAGCGGGGAGACGGACGTCATCGTGAACGTCCCGCCGCAGAACATCAGCCAGGTCCGCGACGCCGACAACGCGGACATCAGCGCGGTCGCGAGCACGCGGGTCATCTACAACGCGATGGTCTACAACAAGGAACCGTTCGACTCGGTGGAGTTCCGCCGGGCGATGAACTACGCCGTCGACCTGAAGAGCATCGTCGACAACGTCCTCTCGGGGTTCGCCGACCAGACCGGGCAGCCGACGCTCGAAGGGTTCACGGGCTACAATCCCGATCTCGACCCGTATCCGTACGACCCCGAGGAGGCCCAGCGGCTCGTCGAGGAGAGCGGGTACGCCGGCGCCGAGATCGAACTGCACACGCCGAGCGGCCGCTACCTGAAGGACCTGGAGATCGCCCAGGCGGTCGTGAACTACATCGACGAACTGGAGAACGTGTCGGCGTCGGTCAATCAGCGGGACTTCGGGAACCTGACCGACGCGCTGCTGGACGGCGACATCTCGACGGGGCCGGCCTTCTACCTCATCGGCTGGGGCAACGCGACGTTCGACGCGAGCCAGACGATCATCCCGCTGCTGACCTCGGACGGCGCGCTGACCTCGCTGGAGAACGACCGCGTCGACGAACTGATGAACCAGGCCCAGAGCATGGGCGGCAGCGAGGCCGGGACCGACAGCTGAATGTCGCCGACGCGGGTCCGAACGCGGGCAGGGAGGCGATAGCGTGGCGTCGATCGGCCGGTTCCTGCTGAAGCGGGCGCTGCAGGGACTGCTCGTCGTCTGGGGAGTCGTGACCGTCGTCTTCCTCCTCCGGTACGTCACGCCGGGGAGCCCGGTCGACTTCATCGCGCCGCTCGACGCCAGCCAGGCGACGCGCGAGCGGATCGCCGCCGACCTGGGGCTGAACAGACCGCTGTACGTCCAGTACGTCGACTACGTCACTGACCTGTTCAGCGGCGACATGGGCTACTCCTACCGGTCGCGGACGGCCGTCCGCCCGCGCGTGTTCGCGAAGCTCCCCGCGACCCTGGAACTGGCGCTCTCGGCGACGGTCGTCGCCATCGCGCTGTCGATCCCCCTGGGCGTCCTCAGCGCGACGCGGCGCCACGGCCCGGCCGACTACGGCGCGACGCTGTTCTCGCTGCTCGGCATCTCGACGCCGAACTTCTGGCTCGGGGTGATGCTCGTCATCGTCCTCGCGGTGCAGTTCGACCTGTTCCCGACGAGCACGCGGCCGGTCGGCCTCCTCGACGTGGTCGGCAACCTCGTCGTGGTCGCCGGGCCCCAGCAGGGGTACGCGCTCCCGTTCGACCTCTCCGGGTTCCTCGCGGACGCGCGCGTCTGGCTGGCGTACATCACGCTCCCGGCCGTTACGCTGGGGACGTACTTCACGGCGCTCATCACGCGGCTCACCCGCTCGGGGATGCTGGACCAGCTGGGTCAGGGCTACGTCCGCGCGGCCCGCGCGAAGGGGCTGCCGGAGACGCTGGTGCGGTACCGCCACGCGCTGCGGAACACGCTCATCCCGGTGATCACCGTCGTCGGGCTCCAGCTGGGGACGCTCATCGGCGGCGCGGTCATCACCGAGGCGGTCTTCGACTGGCCGGGGCTGGGATCGCTCGTCATCGACGCCATCAACAACCGCGACTGGCCGCTCATCCAGGGGTGCCTGGTGGTCATCGGCGCCGGGTTCGTGATCGTCAACATCGTGGTCGACGCGCTCTACGCGACGCTCAACCCGCAGGTGATGGACTGAATGGCACCGGATCCGCTCGACTGGCTGACTCGGCTTCCAGCGAGGGTTCGTTCGTCGGTCTCCCCGCGGACGCTCCGCAACCTCCGGCGGGAGTTCGACCGGAGCTTCCTGGCGAAGCTCGGCCTCGGGCTGGTCGCCGCGGTCCTCGTGCTGGCGGTGTTCGCGCCGCTGGTCGCCCCGTGGAACCCGACGAGCCAGGACCTCGACAACAAGCAACAGCCGCCGCTCGGGTTCAGCCGCGCGGAGACCCAGACCGGCCAGGAGATGGTGAACGGCTCGCTGCAGATCACCAACGAGACGGTGTACGTCAACGCGACGACCGAACACCCGCTCGGCACGGACGGGCTCGGTCGGGACATGCTCTCGCGGGTGATCTACGGCGCTCGGACCTCGCTGCTGGTCGGCGTCCTCGGGACCCTGCTCGCGATGGCGCTCGGCGTGCCGACGGGGCTGGTCTCGGGGTACTACAGCGGCCGGGTCGACGACGTGCTGATGCGCATCGCGGACGTGAGCCTCGCCTTCCCGTCGCTCGTCCTCGCCATCGCGCTGGTCGGCCTGTGGGGCGAAGCGGGCGTCACCGTCCCCGACCCGTTCGTCGCGACCGGTATCGCGCCGGCGATACGCGGCGCGCTGTCGCTGCCCGGCGGGCTGACCTACCCGACCGGGATGCCAGAGCAGTTCACGCTCCCCGGAACCGTCATCGTCGTCGTCGGGCTCGTCAACTGGGTCTGGTTCGCCCGCGTCGCCCGCGGCGAGGCGCTGTCGGTCCGCGAGGAGGAGTACGTGACCGCCGCCGAGTCGCTCGGCGCGCCCGACCGGTTCATCATCCGCAAGCACGTCCTGCCGAACAGCCTCACCCCGATCCTCGTCCTCGCGACGATCCAGGTCGCCGCGATCATCCTCCTGGAGAGCGCGCTCTCCTTCCTCGGATTCTCCGGGACGACGCTCTCGTGGGGCTTCGACATCTCGCAGGGGCGAGAGTACCAGACCACGTCGTGGTGGATCGCCGCGATGCCCGGCCTCGCCATCGTCCTGACGGTGATCGGCATCAACCTGATCGGCGACTGGCTCCGCGACGCGCTGGACCCGGGCATCGAGGGCGAAGGAGGTGGCGTGTAGATGTCCGACGCCACCGAACGGGCCGAGGCGGCGGGGAACGGCGAGGAGGCCCGGGACCTCCTCAGCGTCCGCGACCTGTCGACGCGCTTTTTCACCGAGCAGGGGCAGGTCAACGCCGTCGAGTCGGTCAGCTTCGACGTGCGCGAGGGGGAGATCCTGGGTATCGTCGGCGAATCGGGCTCGGGGAAGTCGGTGACCGCGCTGTCGCTGATCGACCTCGTGGAGTCGCCCGGCCGGGTCACGTCGGGCGAGCTGTGGTATCGCGACCCCGACCTGGCCGCGGAGTTCCCCGACGCGGCCGACGGCGACGCGGTCGACCTCCGCGAACTCCCCGAGCGGGTCCGGCGAGCCCTGCGGGGGCCGTCGTTCAGCACGATATTCCAGGACCCGATGAGCAGCTTCAACCCCTCGCTGACGGTCGGTGAGCAGATCGCAGAGGCCGTCGAGGTCCAGCGCCGGGCGCAGGCGAACCCGCGGTCGACCCGCTCGCGGACGCAGGGGTACGGCCTCGGGTCGTACCTCCTCGACGGGCTCGTGCCCGGCCGCGACTACACCGACCCGGAGAGCCACGACCGCGCCGTCGAACTGCTCGAACAGGTGGGTATTCCGGACCCTGCCCAGCGGGCCGACCAGTACCCCCACGAGTTCTCCGGCGGGATGCTCCAGCGGGCGATGATCGCCCAGGCGCTGGCCGGCGAGCCCGACCTGCTCATCGCCGACGAGCCGACGACGGCGCTGGACGTGACCATCCAGGCGCAGATCCTCGAACTGCTGCGGGAGATCCAGGCCGAGCGCGACATGAGCGTCGTGCTCATCACGCACGACCTGGGCGTCATCGCGCGGATGAGCGACCGCGTCTGCGTGATGTACGCCGGCGAGGTCGTCGAGCGCGGGACGCTCGAAGACATCTTCGAGGACTCCGTGCATCCCTACACCCGGGGCCTCGTCGGATCGATCCCGGACCTGGAGGACCCCGCACCGCGGCTCCAGCCGATCGAGGGGTCGGTCCCGAGCCTGCTCGATTCGGAGATGGGCGACCGCTGTTACTTCGCCGACCGCTGTCCGAAGGCGATGGAGGCCTGTCTCGACCACCCGCCGGAGTTCGACGCCGCCGGCGACGAACACGCCGCGCGCTGTGTCCTCGCCGAACGCGAGTACAGCGAGGCCGCCGCGCTCCCCGACGGGTTCTTCGACGAGGACGGAGGTGAGCGCCGTGAGTGACGGCGACCGCTCCCGCGGAGCCCCGGTCGCGAGCGACGGCGGGGAGGCCGGAGACGCCGGTGACGACAGCCCGCTCGTCGAAGTCGACGGGCTCCGGAAGTACTTCGCGGACGACGACTCCCTGATCGACCGGCTGCTGGGCAGCGACGGCCGGAGCGTGAAGGCCGTCGACGGCGTGAGCTTCGCCATCGAGGAGGGCGAGACGCTCGGCCTCGTCGGCGAGTCGGGTTGCGGGAAGTCGACGACGGGCGAGACGCTGCTGGCGCTGCAAGATCCCACCGGCGGGGACGTCCGCTTCGACGGCGAGTCGGTGTTCGACCGCGACGACGTCGCCGCCTTCCGCCGCCGCGCACAGGTGGTCTTCCAGGACCCCTTCTCAAGCCTCGACCCGCGCCAGACCGCCGGCGCCATCGTCACCGAACCGCTCGTGATCCACGGGCTGCCCGACACCGATCCCGACGTGCGAACCGAGGCGGCCGTCACCACCGAGGGCATCGACTCCGACCGCGTCGAGGTGCGCGTCGACGGCGACGTGGACCGCGTGGTCGACCCGGTCGACGGCGTCGCGACGGTCCACGTCACCGTCCGGCGCCGCGGCGGGACGGTCTCGGCGTCGGTCGCCGAGGACCTGACCGCCAGGGTCGTCCGGGGCGGCGGAGACGGCGGCCGGAGCGGAGACGGCGCGGCCGGATCCGCCGGCGACGGCCCGGTCGTCGTCGAGGTCACGCTCGACCGCTCGCTCTCGGAGATCCGCCGGGATCGAGCGAAGGAACTCCTGGAGCGGGTCGGTCTCTCGGCCGATCAGGTCGACCGGTACCCCCACGAGTTCTCCGGCGGGCAGCGCCAGCGGATCGGCATCGCTCGCGCCCTGGCCCTGGAACCGGACTTCCTCGTCCTCGACGAACCGGTCTCGGCGCTGGACGTGAGCGTCCAGGCGCAGATCCTCAACCTGCTCGACGACCTGCAGGCGGAACTCGGGCTCACATACCTGTTCATCGCCCACGATCTCTCCGTCGTCCGGCACATCTCCGACCGCGTCGCGGTGATGTACCTCGGCGAGATCGTCGAGCGCGGGCCCGTCGATGCCATCTTCGAGGACCCACAGCACCCCTACACGCAGGCGCTCCTGGACAGCGTCCCGAGAGCCGACACGAGCGAGCAGGGCCGACGGGTCGACGCGCTGGCGGGCGACGTGCCCTCGCCGCGCGATCCGCCCGCGGGCTGCCGGTTCCACACCCGCTGTCCGCACGCTCGCGAGGCCTGCCGGGCCGAAGCGCCCGACGACTACGAGGCGGGCGCGCCCGGCCAGCGGGCGGCCTGCTTCCGCGTGCTCGACGACCATCCCTACTGGCAATCGGAGCCGATCGACGCCGCCGCGGAGCGGGCCGAGCGCGACCGCTCGGTCGGCGATGACGCCGGTGACGCGGCGGCGAACGACGACTGACGGTTCGACCTGTGCGCCGCCGGGAGCGACACCTTTTCCGCGGGGCCACCCGGACTTCGGTCCATGACCGAGGATGACGAGCCCGAGAGCGGGCCGACGTTCGCGGGGATGGGCGCTGCGGCCGCCGTCCGCGAGCACTGGGACGACCTCATCGGCGACATGGAGGCGACCGCCGCGGAGTTCGAGGCGGCCTGCTGGGACGTGCTCGAACTCCACCCGGGCGACGTGACTGCCGTGACCGGCGAGCGGTGGGGCTTCGACGTGCTCGTGCCCGACGACGAGTTCGAGCAGTTGCGCGAGTGGGTCGATGCGGGCGACTTCGACGAGCACGACGTCTACCGCGTCGAGAGCGGCATCGTCTTCGCGCTCGTCGTCCTGAAGGACGCGACCGACGAGCGGGCGGTCTGCTGCCCGCTCTACTACGACGACGCCGCGGTCGAGGGCCTCGGCGAGATCGCCGCCCGCGAGGGACTGCTCTACACGCACGTCCGCAACCTCGCCGAGGAGTACGTCACGTTCACCCACGAGGAGCCCGCGCTGTTCTTCCCGGACGACGAGGACTGAGACTTCGTCCGCTCGCGCGGATGCCTACCGCTTAAGAGGATGACCGACTACCGTCCGGTGAATGGCACAGCCGGTACTGAAGTGGGCGGGCGGCAAGCGCCAGTTGCTCGACGCGCTCTACGCGCGCTTTCCCGACTCCTTCGAGCGCTATCACGAGCCCTTCTTCGGCGGCGGCGCCGTCTTCTTCGACCTCGAACCGGCCGCGGCGACCGTCAACGACACCAACCCGCGGCTGGTCAACTTCTACGAACAGGTGCGCGACCGCCCGGAGGCGCTGATCGAGCGGCTCCGCGAGTTCCGCGACCCGGAGGCCGACCCCGATCCCGACCTGGCGTTCGCCGAGGAGACGCGCCGCGGGAAGGCGGTCGAGCAGTACTACTACCAGCAGCGCGCCCGCTTCAACGAGCGCGCCTACGCCGACGACTGGCCCGAAAGCGGCGGCGACCGCCTCGAAGAGGCGGCACTCCTGCTGTACCTCAACCGGACGTGTTACAACGGTCTCTACCGCGAAAACAGCGACGGCGGCTTCAACGTCCCCATCGGCCGCTACGCCGACCCCGACTGGGTGCAGGCCGAGCGGGTCCGCACGGCCTCGCGCGCGCTTGCGGGAACGGATATCCGGAACGGGGACTTCTCGTACGTCCTCGACGTCGCCGACCCGGGGGACCTGGTGTACTTCGACCCGCCGTACGAACCGATGAGTCCGACGGCCGACTTCGCGGAGTACAGCGCGGAGGGGTTCGGCCGGGAGGACCAGCAGCGACTGCTCGACGTGGCGAGTGAACTCGACGAGCGGGGCGTCTCGGTCGTCCTGTCGAACAGCGGTGTGATGTACGACCGTTACGACGAGGCCGGATTTTTCGTCGAGCGCGAGGGGGCGACGCGGGCGATAAACAGCGACGCGAGTTCCCGCGGCGAGGTCGACGAGATCGTCGCGACGACGGTTCCGCCCGGGGAGCGGCGCGGCCCGGACCAGGCCGCCCTCGACGAGTACTGACGGGCGGCTTATGTATTCAGCACTGATAATCGGAGGGATAGCTTAAGAACGGACCCGGAATCACGGGAGGCATGGCCAGCGAACCGACGAGGGATCCGGGTCGGGGAGCCGACCCGTCGGCCGCGGAGACGGCGATCGACTTCGACGACGAGAAACTGCTGGACGGGATCAGCCTGCCGGTGTTCACGCTCAGCGCGTCCGGCCGGGTGATCGCCTGGAACGCCAGCATGGAGCGACTGACGGGAGTCGACCGCGACGCGGTCTCGGCGGTCGACGACGTCCGCGACGCGTTCGGGCTGGAGGGCGACGACGCGACTTTAGCCGAGCGAGTCATCGAGGCGCCGGAGCGAGCCCACGAGGAGTTCGACGTCGAACTCGACGACGGTGACCTCGGCATCTACGCGTCCAGACGGCGCGTCTCGCCGGGGTCCGGCGACGAGATCCACCACTGCGAGTTCTCGGCGCGACCGCTCTACCAGGACGGCGACCTGACGGCGGTGATGCAGGTCGTCCAGGACCGGACGGAGACCGTCAGACGGGAGGAAGCCGTCGACGCGTTCGTCGCCGAGTTGAGCGAGACGATGAGCGCGCTCGCCGAGGGGCGACTCGACGCCCGGGCGTCGTACACGGACGAGGCGGGCGTGCTCTCGGAGGACCTGTTGGCGGTGGTCGACCACGTCAACGGGATGGCAGAGGGGATGGAGGCGCTGACGGAGGAGGTCGACGAGGGGACCCAGACGCTGGTCGAACTGGTCGAACAGGCCGTAGCCGCGACCGACCGGATCGACGAGCGGCTCGGCGAGCAGTCGGACGTGCTCGGCGAGGTGGTCGCGGAGGTCCAGTCGTTCAGCGCGACGATGGAGGAGGTCGCGGCCAACTCGACGCAGGTCGCCGACGCGGCCGGACGCGCCCAGGAGGCGGCCGACCGCGGCCTCGACGCCAGCGTCGACGCGCAGGAGGCGACCGCGGACGTGGAGGCGACCGGTGACGACCTCACCGACAGCGTCCACGCGCTCGAATCGGAGATCCACGAGATCCGCGACGTGGTCTCGGTCATCAACGACGTGGCCGACCAGACGAACATGCTGGCGCTCAACGCGTCGATCGAGGCGGCCCGGGCCGACGAGGCGGGCGCGGGCTTCGCCGTCGTCGCCGACGAGATCAAGGAACTCGCCGACGAGACGAGCACCCACACCGAGGAGATCTTCGAGCGGATCGACGAGGTGGAGGCCCAGACCGCGGAGACGGTGGCGGTCGCCGAGCGGTCGAACGAGCAGATCTCGACCGCGAGCGAGGACATCCAGACGGCGCTCGACGCGCTCGAAGCGATCGCCGAGGCCGTCGACGAGGCCGCCCAGGGCATCGACGAACTCGCCGACGCCAACGACGAACAGGCCCAGCGGGTCGGGGAAGTGCTCGACTTGGTCGAGCAGGCGGACGACCAGACCGCGGCGGTCCGCGAGGCGGCCGGCGAGATCGCCGCGGCGACCGACGAGCAGGAGTCGGCCATCGACGATCTGACCGATCGCGTCTCCGCGCTGCGGGCGGACCGGACGTGAGCGGCGCGCGCCCCACCGGAATCAGCGACCGTTCGGAAGGGCCCTTATAGGCCGCTCGCCGCAGTCGTAATCTATTAACGCGGCGCTGTACCACCTGCACGGTATGTCAAGGCACGAGCGACGGCTTCCGACCGACCGCGGCCGCGGCGTTCCGCCAGTGAGTTGACGTGGTCCGAACGCTGCTCTCCAGGGCCGTCGTCCCGGTCGCGTCGGTCTCCGACGCCGAGGCGACCGCCGAGGCCCTCCGCGGCCGGCTCGACGGGACCGAGTCCGTGATCGCCGTCCACGTCGTCGAGAAGGCGGGCGGCGCGCCGGACAAGGCGTCCGTCGAACAGCGGGAGGCGGAGGCCGAGGCCGCCTTCGGCGCGCTCGCGGACGGCCTCGACGGGCTCGACGTCCGCGAGGAGATCCGCTACGGGACCGACGTGGCGGCGGCTATCGTCGAGGCGGCCCACGAGCACGACGCCTCGGCCATCGCGTTCACCCCCCGCGGCGGGAGCCGCTGGGTGAAGCTGCTGACGGGGGACGTGGCGACGACGCTCGTCGAGGAGAGCGACGTGCCGGTCGTCGTCTTGCCGGACGAGGCGGGTGAGGAGACATGAGCGGCAACCAGGAGCTCGCCCGCGACCTCGGGTTCCTCGAGGCGTACACGATCGGGCTGGGGACGATGATCGGTGCAGGCATCTTCGTGCTCCCGAGCCTCGCGGCGGAGCAGGCGGGACCGGCGAGCATGGTGTCGTTTTTCTTCGGCGGGATGATCTCCCTGCTCGCCGCGCTGTCGCTGTCGGAGCTCGCGACGGGGATGCCGAAAGCCGGTGGGAGCTACTACTACGTCAACCGCGCGCTGGGGCCGTTCTTCGGTAGCATCGTCGGCTGGGGCATGTGGGCCGGGCTGACCTTCGCCAGCGCGTTCTACATGATCGGCTTCGGCCGGTACCTGATCCCGCTACTGGTCAAGTACCTCCCCGGTTTCTCGGGCTTCGGCGGGACCGGTATCACGGTCGCGGCGCTGGTGATGGCGGCGATCCTGACGGGCGTCAACTACTACGGCGTCAAGGAGACCGGCAGCCTCCAGAACGTCATCGTGCTGTCGCTCGTGGGGCTGATCATCGCCTTCCTCACCATCGGCTTCCTGAGCGGGCCGGCGATCGACGGATTCCTCCCGCCAGAGGGGTGGCCGGCCGTGGCGGCCACCATCGGGACGGTGTACGTCACGTTCATCGGGTTCGAGGTAATCGCGACGAGCGCCGAGGAGATCAAGAACCCGAGCCGGAACCTGCCGCTCGCGATGATCGCCTCCGTCGTGACGCCGACACTCATGTACGTCGGCGTGATGTACGTCTCGACGGGGACGCTGGAGATCCAGGCGCTCGCGAACTCCGACATCCCGGTCGCGGACGTCGCCGAGCAGACGTTCCAGCCCCTCGCGTCGACCGTCTCGCTGATCCCGTTCGTCTCGGTCGGCGGGGGCGCGTTGGCCGCGTTCGGGTCGGTGCTGATGATCGTCGGCGCCGTGCTCGCGACGGTCTCGAGCGCGAACGCGAGCATCCTCTCGGCGGCGCGGGTCAACTTCGCGATGGGCCGCGACCGCATCCTCGTCAACTGGCTCAACGAGGTCCACGAGCGGTTCCGGACGCCCTACCGCTCGATCACCGCGACGGGGATCATCACGCTGGTGCTCATCGCCTTCGGCGTCGGGATCGGGACGCTGGCCGAGACGGCGAGTTTCATGTACCTGATCACCTACGCTCTCGTCCACGTCGGCGTGATCGTCCTCCGGCGCGCGAACCCCGACGACTACGATCCGGCCTTCCGCATCCCGAACGTCCTCTACCCGATCGTGCCGATCCTCGGGGTGCTGTCGTGTCTCGGCGTCCTCGTCCAGATGTCGATCCGCTGGACGCCGACGGACCTCGCCGCCTTCGGCGTCGATCTGGGGGTCATGCTCCCGGTGACGCCGACCGTCGTCGGCCTGATCGGGACGGTCATCGTGATCGCCGGCGTGGCCTGGTACTACGTCTACGCCCGCGAGCGGGCGCCGAGCGAGAGCCTCGTGGGCGAGGCGATCGCTCCCGCGGAGACGGCGGTCGCCGACGGCCAGGGGCGCTACCGCGTCGTCGTCCCCGTCGCGAACCCCTCGACCGAGCGGGACCTGCTGCGCATGGCGGCGGCGTCCGCCCACGCCCACGAGGCCGAACACGCGGAAGTGATCGCGGTCAACGTCATCGAGGTTCCCCAGCAGACCTCCCTCACACAGGACCTGGAGTTCGAAGAGGAACGCGTCGAACGCCAGCAGGAACTCCTCGACCAGGCCCGCGACATCGCGGGCAACCTCGACATCGGTCTCCGGACGCGCGCGATCGCCGGTCGCGACGCCGGGTCGGTCATCCTCGACGTGATCGAGGAGGAAGACGCCGACCACGTCCTCCTCGGCTGGAAGGGGATGCGGAGCCGTCGGGAGCACGTCCTCGGGTCGACGATCGACCCCGTGATCGGCCGGGCCGACTGCGACGCGACGCTCGTGAAACTCGGGGACGACGGCCAGCGCGGCGACGGCGACGTGATGGTACTCGCCGGCGAGGGCCCCCACGCCCCCGTGGCCGCGCGACGAGCAGCGGAGTTCGTCTCCGCGGGATCCGACGACGCGACGCTGACGCTGTTCAACGTCCAGGAGCCCGGTGACGACGACGAGACGACGGCCGAGGAGCGCGGCGAGGCCGTGATCGCGGACCTGGCCGACCGGGCGGGCATCGAGTACGTGGCCTACGAGTCGCGCGTCGACGTGGCCGAGGACGTCGAGGAGGCGATCCTCGACGCGGCCGACGAGTACGATACCGTCTGCGTCGGCGCGACTCGCTCCGGCCCCGTCTCGCAGGCGGTCTTCGGCTCGCTCCCCGAGACCGTCGGCGAGGAAGTCGACCGGACGGTCGTGATGGCCCGCGGTCCGGAGGAGTCTGCCATGTCCGTCCGCGAGGCGGTCGCTCGACGGCTCGAAGTCTGAGGTACCCAGTCGCGTCGACAGCTGTCCTTCTCGACCGGTTCTGTGAATCCGTCCGGACGTCCCACGCGTTACCGCCGCCAGAACGCCCCGGTGAACAGCACGAGGACCGGGATGATCTCCAGGCGGCCGATGAGCATCAGGAACGACATCAGCAGCTTCGACGTCCAGGGGAACTCGAGGTAGCTGCCGAAGGGCCCGAGTTGGCCGAATCCCGGACCGATGTTCCCGATGGTCGCGATGCTCGCGCTGACCGCTTCCAGGGTCGTCAACTCCATCCCGACGCGGCCGGCGTCGAGGGCGATGAGCACCGTCGCGACGCCGAACAGGAGCAGGTAGAGGAGCGTGAACCCGTATATCGCCTTGATGACCTCCTCGTCGATGACGAACCCGCCGAGCCTGACGGGCTTGACGGCGTTGGGGTGGGCCGTCGTGAACAGCTGTCGCCGGACCGATTTGAAGACGACCAGCCACCTGACGACCTTCACGCCGCCGCCGGTCGACCCGGCCGAGCCGCCGATGAACATCGCGAACAGCAACACGACCTGGGAGGTGTTATCCCAGTCGGCGAAGTCGCTCGTCGCGTACCCCGTCGAGTTCAGCAGCGAGGCGATCTGGAAGGCGGCCTGTCTGAGCGAGTTCTCCAGGGCGCCCTGGGTCACCCCCCCGAGTTCGAGCGTCGGCGCCGACCCCAGGAACAGGAGCACCCACAGCAGCAGCGTCAGGCAGACGTTGGCTCCGATGTACGCCTGGAACTCGCGGTTCTGGAAAAAGGATCCGTACTCGCGCTGGAGCAGGTAGTAAAACAGCGCGAAGTTGGTGCCGGCGATCAGCATGAAGGGGATCACGACCCACTGGACGGCCGGCGAGAACGCCGCGATGCTGTCGGCCTCCGGCGAGAACCCGCCGGTCGGAAGGGTGGTGAAGGCGTGGGCGACGGCGTTGTAGACGCCCATGTTCTCGGCCAGGTGGGTCTGGTTCAGCGCCAGCAGCAGCAGGACGTACAGGACCGTGAACCCGAGGTAGAACAGCCAGAGCAGACGAGCGGTTTCGGCGATCCGGGGCGTGAGCCGCTGGAGTTCGGGACCGGGCGCTTCAGACTCGATCAGTTGCGCGCCGTTGACGGCGACTTCCGGGAAGATGGCGACCATCAGCACGATGATCCCCATTCCGCCGAGCCACTGCGTGAGTTGGCGCCAGATCATGATCGCGTGGGAGTGGTACTCGACCGAGATCGTCCCCATGACGGTCGCTCCCGTCGTCGTGAAACCGCTCACGCTCTCGAAGGTGGCGTTGACCGGATGGGCGATCGTCCCGGTCGACCCGAAGAGGTAGGGGAGCGTCCCGACCAGGGGGACGAGGAACCACGAGAGGCTGACGAACAGGAGCGCTTCGCGCGCGCCCAGGTCGCCGGCGTCCTCGAACTGTTCGAGGACGAGGCCGATCGCGACGGTCACGGCGATCGAGACGAGGAAGACGACGACGTCTTCCTGGTAGACGAGCGCGACGAACAGGGGGATCAGCATCGCGACCGCGAGGTACTTGACGACGGTCCCCGTCAGCGCGACGCTCTGGCGCCACCGAACGGTCACCACGGTCCATCGCCTCCGTCGCGGCTTCGCTGTTCGACCGGTCGAGCCTCCGCTCGCCCGGCGCACGGACGACGCCGCCGCTGCCTCCGGGATCGGTCACGATATCCCCCTCTCCAGAACACAGTTACTGGCCGATGTGACGGGGAGACGCCGGATAATTGCTTTGGTCGGGATCAGTCCGTTCACGGGCGAAGGAAATTCACTTCCCGGTGGGACGGCAACACCGTCATATGAATCCGGAGGGTCCCGAGTGCGGATAGTCATCGTCGGCGCCGGCGAGGTCGGGTCGACGACCGCGGAGAGCCTCTGCGAGGAGCACGAAGTGGTCGTCGTCGACAGGGACTCCGAGCGGGTCGAGTCGCTGACCTACGACATGGACGTCCTCCCGATCGAGGGCGACGCCTCGGAGATGGCGACGCTCGAAGAGGCGGGGGTCGGCGAGGCGGATCTGCTCATCGCCAGCACCGACGACGACGAGACCAACATCATCGCCTGCGGCATCGCCAAGGTCTGCGGCGACGTGTTCACCATCGCGCGGACGAAGAGCCCGAAGTACCTGCGGCCGTGGGAGCGCGGCAAGCGCGCGTTCGGCGTCGACTTCATGGTCTGTACCGACCTGCTCGCCGCGGAGGCTATCGTCGGCGTGACCGGTCTCCCGACCGCGCAGGACGTCGACAGCTTCGCGGACGGCCTCGTCCAGATGACCGAGTTCGAGATCCCCCCCGGAAGCCCGGTCGCCGACCAGACCGTCGCCGAGGCCGACCGGTTCGACTCGCTGACGTTCGCTGGCGTCATCCGGGACGGCGAGGTCATCATCCCTCGCGGCGAGACGGTACTGCGCACCGGCGACGACGTCATCGCCATCGGGAACCCGGAGAGCATGCGCGAGTTCAGCGCGGCTATCGCGCCGGAACAGGACGACCCGAAGAACGTCGTCATCGTGGGCGGCGGCCAGATCGGCTACCAGACCGCGCGCTTGCTCGAAGACGGCGGGTTCTCGCCGCGACTCATCGAGCGCAACGGCGAGCGCGCCCGCTGGCTCGCCGAACAGCTCCCGCGGACCACCGTCATCAACGGCGATCCCACGGACCAGGATCTCCTCTCCCAGGAGAACGTCGGCGACGCCGACGTTCTGATCTCGGCGCTGGAGACCGACCAGCAGAACCTGCTCGTGACGCTCCTGAGCAGCCGGCTGGGCGCCAAGCGGGCTATCGCCGTGGTCGAGACGGCCGACTTCGTCGACCTGTTCGAGACGGTCGGCGTCGACGTGGCGGTCAGCCCGCGAAACGTCACCGCCGAGGAGATCACCCGCTTCACCCGCGAGCGACGCGCGGAGAACGTCGCCATCATCGAGGGCGACCAGGCCGAGGTCCTCGAACTCGAGGTCGAGGCCGACAGCATCCTCGCCGACCGCTCGATCAGGGAGGCCGCCGCCGACTTCCCGCACGGCGCGGTCATCGGCGCTATCGCGCGCGACGGCGCCCACATCAACCCGCGGGGCGATACGATCGTCCGTGAGGGCGACCACGTCATCGTTTTCGCAGACCGTGACGCGCTTTCGGAAGTCGCAGAACGGATGTAGCGGCCGCGAGTTCCACGGCCCGATTCCGTCGAGTCGACAGGGGACCCGTCGGTCGGTTCACCGACGGGCGCCGTTGTAGGCGACGTACGCGACGAACGAGACGACGTAGAGCGCGACGACGGCGAACGTCACCGGAGACTGTTCGAAGAGGACCATCGCGAGGACGACGAGCGGTCCCGCGAGCAGTATCGAGTCCAGGACGCGGTCCTCTGCGCCGAATCTGAACACCGCGCCGACCAGGGGTAGGGTTTCGGGATCCATGGTTATCGGTAGAAGTTGAAGGTGTCGAGCAGGCCCCGTAGCAGGACCAGCACCGGGATGATCTCGAGCCGACCGATCCACATGTTGAAGAGGAACATCACCTTCGCGGGGGTGGGCATGTCCGGACCGGTGATGCCCGTGGAGAGGCCGACGTTGCCCTGCGCGGAGGCGATCTCGAAGATGGCGTTCTCCAGGGTGAACGACGAGTCGATAGTCAGCAACAGCACCGCCAGGCCGACCCCGAGGAACAGGATCCAGAGGAACGCGATGATCGCCGCTTCCTCCAGTTCGCGGCTGAGTTCGGCTTCTCCGAGGTTGCGGTCGTCGAGCTTGAGGTACCGAATCGCCGAATCGGGGTAGAACACGCCGCGGATGCGGAAGGCCGTCCCCTTGACCAGCGTGATCAGCCGGATGAGCTTGATGCCGCCGACGGTCGACCCCGCGGCGGCGCCGAGGAACATCGCGAACGACATCGTGAGCTGTGCCGGTGCGGACCAGTCGCCCACCCCGGTCGTCCCGAAGCCCGTACACGACGCCGCCGAGACGAACTGGAACAGCCCGTACCTGATCGTCTGGAACAGCGTCGCCGACGAGCCCGTCAGGACGATGCCGTTCGTGACGGCGACGCGACTCGTCTCGAAGGTGCCGTTGAGCAGCAGCAGTCCGACGAGCGCGACCGATCCGAGCGAGAAGTACCCCCAGAGCCAGCGGGTCTGCGGGTCGGTGTAGAGGTTCTTCAGGTCGCCCTGCAGCATGAGGTAGTGGATCGGGAAGGCGATGCTCCCGAGGATCATCACCGGGACCATGGCGAAGTCGATGATGGGGTTGTTGTACTCGCCGATGCTGGCGTCGGTGACGCTGAATCCGCCGGTCGCGAGCCCGGTCATCCCGTGGTTGATCGCGTCCCAGGTCGGCATCCCGGCCAGGTAGAGGATGCTGATCGAGACGAACGTGAAGAGGATGAAGATCCACCAGATCGTTCGCACGGTCGAGACGATGCTCGGGTGGATCTTCTCCGAACGCGCCTCGCTCTCGTAGAGGGTCAGCGACCCCGAACCGGGGCGGGCGAGGATGGCGGTAGTGAGGACGATCACGCCGACGCCGCCGATCCACTCGGTGAACGTGCGCCACCACTGCAGCGTCCGCGGCAGCACGGACTCGTCGTCGGTCATCGTCAGCCCGGTGCCGGTGAACCCGCTCAGCGACTCGAAGAACCCGTTCAGCGGGTTTCGGAACACGGCGAGCGTCGGCGTGTCCATGCCCGCCGGGACGGCCAGCGGCCCGAAGAACGGGTCGACCGCGACCGTCCAGGCGATCAGAACGAACGGGAGCGTGCCGAACAGGCCGACCAGAAGCCACCCCGACGCGGCGATCATCATTCCGTGGAGCTTGCCGATCTCGTCGGCATCGCTGTACCGAGTGGTGAGCAGTCGACCGATTCCGAGCGGGATCAACCCGGAGACCAGCAGCGCCGGGACCGCGAAGAACTCCCCCCAGGCGACGGAGACGACGATAGAGGCGAACACGATCCCGGAGAGCGCGGTGAGGATCCGGCCGAGATCGCGTGCCAGCGGCTTCAGTCGCTGTCTCATTCGCTTGCGAGGTTGGCCGTGCTGGTTTTATAATCCACCGCTCTCGGGCCAGTTACTCCCCGTCGCCTCGGGCCAACTACGTCCTGTCTCGCGCCGGGCGTGTGGCGACGCGGCGCAGACGACATGGTCAGTGGTCCTCTCGGTGACCGAAGATGTCGGTGACTTCCGGCGTCGCCCCGACCGCCGAGTAGACCGTCACGAGGTCGCCTGCCTGTATCCTGGTTCCGCCCCGCGGCGTGATCGGCTGGTCGGCTTCGTCGCGTTCGATCGCGACGATGAGCACGTCCTTGGACAGCAGTCCATCGTCGTTGGCCTGCTGGAGCGTCTTGCCGGCTATAGGCGCTCCCTCCTCGACGTCGATCTCGAACACCTCGGCCTGCTCGCCGATCCGCATGTAGTCGACGATGGACGGTCGCTTGACCGCCCGATAGAGGTACTCGGCGATGAGTCGCTGGGGGTTCTGCATGACGTTCACGCCGATCCGGTTGAACAGGTCCATGTGCTCCGGGCTGTGGACGACGGAGACGATGTTGGGAACGTCGAACTCCTGGGCGAGGAGACAGACCATGATGTTGGTCGCGTCCTGGTCGGTCGTGCTGATGAGGGCGTCCGCGTCCTCGATACCCGCTTCGCTGAGCGTCTCGTTGTTGGTCGCGTTGGCGTTGAGAACGAGCGCGTCGAACTCCGACGCGGCGATGTTGGCGCGCTCCTCGTCCCTCTCGATGACGACGACCTCGTTGCCGCCGCGGGTCGCAATCTCGATCAGCGGCGTCCCGATGTCGCCGGCACCGACGATGACGATATACATCCGTGGCCGGACATTCAGACCCACTCCCCGAAAACTTACTGTTCCCGCCGTCCCGCCGTGTGAGCAAACGCGCCGCCGCCAGAACGCGTATTATCGTGGGTCACCTAACGGCGTCGTGGAGCAGTCGTGGCCACCGCCGCGGGCGGCGACGCTCGCCGCGCTCGTCGTGTTGCTCGTCCTCGCCGGAGCGGGGTCGCTCGTCCTCTCGACGGTCTCGACGGAGGCCGTCGCGTCGGACACCACCCCGCAGAAGCTCGTCGAGCCCAAGCCCGGCGAGAACGTCTTCTGGCCGTACACCAGCCGGCAGCGCTCGCCGGCGGGGCGGACGCTGGCGATAAACGTCGTCGTCTACGCCGACGCCGAGACGGTCCGCTTCTACCTCAGCGAGCGCCGGGACGCCACCTGGAACGAGACCGAAGAGCGCTGGCAGGACGTCGACCCCGACGATGGTGAACGGAACGAGGTCGACGCGGCCAACCAGACGGTCGTCGAGTGGGGGGCCGCCCGCGGCGCGAAGCGGTTCCTCTACGTCCACGACCGGGCGCTCACCGAGGAGGGGCCGAACGAGACGACGCGGCGGCCCTACCGCGCGCTCCCGTTCACCGGCGGCGTCGGCGAGGCCGGCGGCGAGTGGATCGACGAGACCTACCAGTTACACGACGGGAAGTACTTCGCGTCGCGCTACCACCTGCGCGTCTACGAGTCGCCTTACGAGTCCGACGAGTGGGTCGCCATCCAGGCCCACAGCGACCACTGGGACTGGTTCCGGCTCAGACACACCGTCCACGACACCGAGAACGCCCAGGACTACGTGGAGTCGGAGTTCTGGGGGAATCCGGCCGTCGACGCCGTCTGGCGGATGTACCTCGACAACCCGAAGGGCGTCGGCTCCGACGGCTGGGCGACGGTGGTCGACTTCCGCGGCGTGTCGAACCCGCTCCCGGACGCGAAGACCGCCGGGGCCGCGGCCCTGGCGGGGTTCGTCGCCGTCCGGCCCGGCCGCTCCCGGACTCTGCTCGCCCGGCTCGTCGGCGCGGACGCCGCCGCGCTCGACGGCTCCCCGACCGCGGCGGTCGACCCTCCCGGCAGATCCGTAGACTCGCCCGCCGCGTCCGCCGACCGCCTCCTCGTGTCGAGAGTCCGGATCGCGGCGGCGCTGCGCTCGTGGGACCGGCTTGACGGCCGACAGGTCGCGCTCGCCTCGTGGGCGCTGTCGTACGCACTGCTGTTCGCGGCGCTGTTCCTCCTCTACCTGTCGGTCAGGTTCGGCGGGATCGCGCTGGAAGAGCGGTTCCACGAGACGTCGCCGAAGGTGATCGCCGCCGCGCTGTATCCCGTGCTCGCGTTCGGTCTCCCGATCGCCGCGTACTCGTTCGGTCGCGGGCTGGAGCAGACCCGGTGTTTCGCCGTCGCCGCGCTCGGGATCGGAGCGGCCATGGTCGTCGACTATCAGTTCCTCGGCGTCACGGTCCTCCCCCTCGACGTGGTGCTGCACCGGCTCGGCATCGCCACGGCGCTCGGACTCGTCGCGGCCGGGTCGGTCCACGGTGAGGCGTCGATGGAGCGGGTCAACCGGTTCCTCGCCGCGGGCGTCCTGCTGTGGGTCTACCTCCTGATCGCACCGCTGGTCGGCTGGCTGTGAACGGCCGGGCGGTCACGCGACCGCGCAGACGGCGACCCAGCCGCCCTCCGCGTCGACGTCGCGCACCGTGAACCCCGCATCCGTGAACAGTTCGGTGACGGTCTCGGGGTCGTAGCGCTCGAAGTGGCGCTCGTCGGCGTCGTACGGGCTCTCCCGGTCGCGGTCGACGGGGGCGTCCGAGCGCTTCAGCGAGACGAGCACGACCCCGCCGTCGCGGAGGACGCGCTCGAAGTCGTCGAGCGTCGCCGGGACCTCCGCCTCGGGGACGTGCAGCAGCGACGCGCAGGCCCACAGTCCGTCGAACCCGTCGTCGGCGAACGGCAGCGCCCGCATGTCTCCGCGGACGACAGTCGCCCCGGGCACGCGTTCGCGCGTCTGGTCGAGAAACGATAGCGTGAGATCGAACGAGACCGGGTCGAAGCCGGCCTCGGCGAAGGCCGCCGACTCCCAGCCCGGGCCGCAGCCGACGTCGAGGACGCGCGGTGGACTGTCCGCGTCGGTGTCGCTCGCCTCGTCGACGGCGGTGACGAACCGTTCGACGATATCGGCGACGACGTCGCGGTCCCCGTGGAGGTCGGCGTACGTGTCGGCGACGCGCTCGTAGGTCTCGACCGTTCTGCGGACGCGTTCGTCCATTCGCGCGGGAGTGCTCGCGGCGGGGACGTAAGCGTGACGCCCGGCGACCAGAACGACACTAAAAAGAGGAGGACCGTCGAAGCCCGGGGTATGAACCCGAAGATCCTGATTCTCGGTCCGCCGGGCGCCGGCAAAGGCACGCAGAGCGAACGCCTCGCCGACGAGTTCGGCGTCGAACACGTCACGACGGGCGACGCGCTCCGCGCGAACAAGGAGATGGACATCAGCGACATGGACCTCGAATACGACACGCCCGGGGAGTACATGGACCAGGGCGATCTGGTCCCCGACGTCGTCGTCGACGCGATGGTCGAGGAAGCACTCTCGGACCTCGACGGGTTCGTCCTCGACGGGTACCCGCGCAACGGCGACCAGGCCGCGGCGCTGCGGGAGATGACCGACCTCGACGTCGTGCTCGTGCTCGACGTGCCCGAGGACGAACTCGTCGAACGGCTCACCGGCCGCCGCGTCTGCGAGGACTGCGGCGCCAACTACCACGTCGAGTTCAACCCGCCCGCGGAGGAGGGCGTCTGCGACAAGTGCGGCGGCGACCTCTACCAGCGCGAGGACGACAACGAGGAGTCCGTGCGCAACCGGCTGTCGGTCTACCACGAGAACACCGAACCGGTGCTCGAACTGTACGAGGACCACGACGGCTACGTCGAGATCGACGGCGACCAGACGCCCGACGAGGTCTGGGACGACGTGCGGTCGGCCGTCGAATCCAACGCCTGAACGAGCGTCGACGCGAACGTCCGAAAGACCGTCGACGCGAACCCCCAGAGACTGCCGACGCGAACGCCTGAGCGGCCGGCCGACCGGGCGGACGAGGCGGCGTGGGCCGCCGATCGACCCCCGCGGCCAGAGTAAAAACTTGATAACGCACAAGCCCGGAGATAGATAGCAATGGCACGGACCGCAGAAAAGGCGGAGTCGCTGGCCTCCGAGAGCCAGTCGATGGCCGACGCGCTGGAGCGCGTGCTCGCAGTCGCCGACGACAAGGGCACCGTCCAGTGGTCGGACGTCAGCGACGACATCACGAGCGGCGAGTGGGGCCGGCTCATCGAGCAGGGCATCCTCGTCGACGTCGACGGCGAGGGCTTCGTCGTCGACGACCCCGAAGGCGTCCGCGACGCGCTCGGCATCTCGGCGCCGGAACCCGGCGACGACGCTGGCGGTTCGAGTTCGAGCGGCACCTCGGACTCGACGTCCACCTCGTCCTCCGCGGACAGCGACGACGAGGACAGCGGGTGGTCTCGCTGGGACAAGATGGCCGCGGTCGCGACCATCGCCCTGTTCCTCGGCTACTCGCAAGCGCCGATCCGAAACACGGTCGGGGGCGTCCTCGACATCGCGCTCGACCCGCTGGCCGACGTGCTCCCCTTCTACATCATGATCCTCGTGCTCGCGGTGTTCACGGGGCTCAACTCGACGATCCTGCAGGGCAAGCTCATGAACATGGACAAGATGGGCGAGTACCAGGAGCAGATGCAGGAGATCCAGGAGCGCCGCAAGGCCGCCAAGGAGCGCGGCGACGACGAGGCCCTGGAGGAGATCCAGCAGGAGCAGATGGAGGCGATGGGCGACCAGCTCGGCATGTTCAAAGAGCAGTTCCGCCCGATGGTCTGGATCATGCTCGTCAACATCCCCGTGTTCCTCTGGATCTACTACATGGTCCAGACGGGCGCGATGGTCGCCGGGGAACCCCCCGTGATGGTCCTGCCGATCATCGGCGGGATCGAGAGCTGGAGCGACCGCATCGGCCCGATGTGGGCGTGGATCATCTGGTACTTCGTCTGCTCGATGAGCTTCACCCAGATCGTCCGCAAGGCGCTCAACGTCCAGACGACGCCGAGTTCGTCGTAGCGGCCCTCGGATTACCCGCGCCGCTGAGTGCGTCCGCGGTCCACCCGCGTTCTTGCGAACGGTCGTGGTAGAACAGACGAACGATCTGAGACGATAGGTCACGGTGCCGACCTGACGTGCGTGGACTCACGGATATGACGACCAGCGACAAGCGACCCGGAGCGGACCGAACGGCCGACGGAGCCACAGGTGAACCGGAGGCGTCGGCGGACCGAGTGACGAGTGACGCAGGCGCGTCGGCCGACGCCGCTGCGAGCGACCCAGAGGCGTCGGCGGATGTCGCTCGGGGCGGGGTGACGTTCGACCGCGCCGGGATACGCGCCGGGTTCCTGACCTGCGTCCCGGTCGCGCTCGGCGTCGCCGGCTACGGCATCGCCTTCGGCGTCCTCGCCGACCGGGCCGGGTTGACCGCCGCGGAGGCGGCCCTGATGAGCGCGACCGTCCTGGCCGGGGCCTCCCAGATCATCGCCGTGGAGCTGTGGGCCGACCCCGTTCCGATAGCGGCGGTCGTACTCGCGGTCTTCGCGGTGAACCTCCGGTACTCGCTGATGGGCGCCGCGTTGCGGCCGTGGTTCCGGCACCTGTCAGCGCCGCGGGCCTACCTCAGTCTGTTCTTCATGGCCGACGAGAACTGGGCGCTGACGATGCGAGAGTTCACGTCCGGGAGTCGGCGCGGCGCGTTCCTGCTCGGGAGTGGTCTCGCAATCTGGGTGTTCTGGGTCGCCTCGTCGGTCGTCGGCGTCGCCGTCGGCGGCGTGATAGACGACCCGGCCACCTACGGGCTGGACTTCGTCCTCGTCGCGACGTTCGTCGCGCTCGCGGTCGAACTCTGGGACGGGTCGTCGACGGCCGTCCCGTGGGCGGTCGCGCTGGTGACGGCGCTGGCGACCTCGCAGTTGCTGTCCGGCCAGTGGCACGTCATCGCGGGCGGTCTCGCCGCCGCCGTCGCCGAGGTGGTCCGCCATGAGTGACCCGCTCGCGCTCGATCCGAACGTCGTCGTCGTCATCGCGGGCATGGCCGCCGTCACCTATCTCACGAAGGCCGGCGGGCTGTGGCTGTTGACGCACGTGGGGATCAGCGACCGGGCGGAGGCCGGCCTCGAAGTGCTTCCGGGGGCCATCGTGGTCGCCGTCCTCGCGCCGGAACTGGCGGCCGGCGGTCCCCCGGAGTGGCTCGCAGGCGCCGTCGTCGCCGCCGTCGCTCTGCGGACGGAGAACATCTTCCTCGCCCTGGTCGTCGGCGTCGGCGCCGTGATCGCGTTTCGCGCCGTCCTGTGACGGTGGAGCGCACTCGGCCCGGGATCCGGTTTCCGGCGACGGGATTCACCACGAGCGGTGCACCGTCGGCGACCCGCTCGACGACGGGACGCTCGCGGCCATCGACGTTCGCGACCTGAAACCACAGCGGTGACACGAGGCGCTCCTCGAAATCTTCGACGACCTTGGTCCGAACGAGGGATTCACGCTGGTGAACGACCACGACGCGAAGCCGCTCTATGACCAGTTCGACGCCGAGGCCGGGCCGGAGTTTCTCTGGGAGTTCCTGGCGTGTAATCCCGGAGCGTTCCGAGTACTGGTCGGGAAGGCCGAGTCGATGGTCGACGACGGCGTCGATAAACAACTCGAGGCCCCGTTCTGCGGATATCGGCCCGGTATCGGACTGGTGTTTCGAGAGTAGTGAGAACGGTCGAACTCAGTTCGGTCACACCCCGTGTGCGAAGTGAAATTCGCCGATCGAGCGAGGTTGTGGCTGTGGAGAGACTGCTTGGATTTCAGCCTAGATCCCGGCACTTGCTCACCTCCACACTCCCGTACGTGTCACTGTGGCCTCACGTGTCTCCACGCCCTTGCGTACCTCCACGCCCCCACACCCCGTGTGCGAGATGAAATCGGAAGTGAAGGGCTGGCGGGTTCCCGGACAAACAGGCACCGATATCGGGATTCGACCGAGAATAACAGACTGAGTCGCTGAAAACGATAGATCTCGATCCGATGCTAGAAACAGGAGGTTTTATGATTGAATGTTGTAAACTGAGTCCGTAGTACAACTAGGGTCCGGCGTTTAGATAATGACACATTGATTATATCACTCCGGCCGCGTGGACGAGACCTGTTGAGTTTCCCCTATCGATAGACCACAGACGTCGTGTTTCCGGACTCACGCCCGAAGGCACTGCGACAGACGGGGTGACGACCTGTCGCAATTTCATCTCGCACACGGGGTGTGGGGGACGCCGAACTCACCCAGATCCGCTCGAACACAGCCGCCCAGATCGATACGGATGCTATCGATATACGGTCAGCGCGAATTCAACGCGAATTCGAATCACGAACACGCAAACACGGGTGAGACGGACAGTCATTTCGAGAGGACAGTCGGACCGCACGGAATTTCACTTCGCACACGGGGTGTGTGGCGGGAATTGATCTCGCCGGCGGTCGGCTGGACGTCGGCGGTCGGCCCTGTGATACGCTCCGATCCGCAGAAAAACGGCGTATTTAATCTCGCACACGGTCTCGGGGCATATTTATAGGACGAGGTTGAGACGGATAGCATGGCCAACGGCGACGATACCCCGTCTCTCTCGCAGTCCATCAAGGGGCGCCTCCAGGAGGGCGTGCAGAACTCCGTCTTCAAGGACAAGGGGCTACTCGACCCCGACGTCGTCATCGACGAAGACCGCATCGTGGGTCGCGAACAGCAACTCGAAGATATCATCACGTACCTCCGCCCGGCGCTACAGGGAAACAAACCGCCGAATATGCTGCTCTACGGGCCGTCCGGGACCGGGAAGTCGCTGATCATCAACGCCGTCTGCGAACAGGTCCTGGAGCTTTCGAACTCCCAAGACGACCGCTTCGGCGTCATCAGGATCAACTGCCAGACGATCAAGTCCCACGACCGGGCCGTCTATCGGCTCGCGAAGAACGCCGCGACCGAAGCGGGCGTCGACCTCGGCGTCCCCGAGAGCGGGATCTCGACCGATCAGAAGCTCAACCGCTTCTACGAGATCCTGAGCGACAACTTCGACTCGGTCATCATCATCCTCGACGAGGTCGACCTCCTCGTCGGTCGCCAGCGCGACCCCAACGCCGAACCCGCATATTCGAAACTCCTCTATCAGCTCTCCCGGGCGACCCAGCTCGGCCGGATCGACGGGCACGTCTCGGTCGCCGCGCTCACCAACGACCCCCGGTTCATGGAGGACCTCGACGGCCGCGCGGAGAGTTCGTTCAACCCGCAAGACGTGGTCTTTCAGGACTACGACGCCAACCAGCTCCAGGCGATCCTCGAACGCCGCCGTGACGCCTATCAGGACGGGGTTCTCGAAGACGGGATCATCCCGCTCAGCGCCGCGTTCGCCGCCCAGGACCACGGCGACGCGCGGAAGGCCATCGACCTCTTCCGGAAGGCCGGCGAGATCGCCGACCGGGAGGGCGAGGAGTCGGTCCGCGAGGACCACGTCAGAGGCGCCCAGGAAGAGGCCGAACGCGATCGCACGCTGACCCAGATGCAGGGGCTCTCCGCCCAGAAGAAGCTCTCGCTGTACGCGACCGCCGTCGTCCCAGTCTACTCCAACCGCAGTCTGAACGCGGTCCCGAGCACCGTCGCCTATCGGGTCTACCAGTACCTGACGAGTCTCGTCGACACCGAGGAGAAGTCCCGCGACTCGTACCTCCGATACATGAGCGAGGCGGAGACGTACAACTTCATCACGTCGGAGAAACGCGGTCGCGGGTACGGGAGCGGCGTCCACAAGGAGTACACGTTCATCGACGACCCGAAGGTCGTCGCCGAGACCCTGCAGGCGGACATCCGCCTCGAAGCCGTCGAGAACAACGAAGACCTCATCGAATCAGTCGTCACCGCGCAAGTCGCGGAGTTCTTCGAAGAACACTGACGAAACGCGGTCCCAACGCGGATTTCATTTCGCACACGGGGTGTCTCCCCGCCCGAACCGGGACGTTCACCGTCCGCGAATTCATTTCGCACACGGGGAGCCACACCGGGAGCAGTCCCCCGATTTCCGCTCGTCAATTCATCTCGCACATGGGGTGGCAGTCAGTAGCACTCCGATTCATCTTGCACGTGGGGCGTCCGGAGCGGACCACGTCGTCTCTCGAACGGACTCGTCGAACGGGCGTCAGACAAATCATCTCGCACACGGGGTGTCTGGCCCGCTTCTCCGGACGTTGGCACTGGACATTGGGTTGTCTGTTCCCGTTTTCGGTCGCACAGACCGAGGTGGTCTACCGCTTCATCGAGTCTTCCACCGAATTATCGATCCACGAGTGGGCTCGCAGCCCGTCCGACGCTCGCAGAACTGAATGTGCGGGGTTGTGTCGAAGTCCTGCGATTCTGTGAACCGGACCGATGGCGCCAATTTCACTTCGCACATGGGGTGGATCCCCCGTTTTCGTCCCCGCATTTCAACCGTCCAATTAAGGTGTTCCGATACCGACCCCTCCGATAGTATCAACGAATTCACCACTCACGCGGGGTGGGGACGACTCGTCCCCGACGACTGGTTCGACCTCCTCCGGTTACTCGCTGGCGGCTACCGCGACGTCCGATTCGTGTTTTACTGGCACCACTGAGGAACGGACTGACTGCCTGTTCACCCCACCCTGAACGAAGAACAGTGATGCCCGGTGGGTGGCCTGATTCGAGTGAATCCGACGACAGGCAGTTGGTGTTTGTCGAGCGCAACACCACCGATCAGACAATTAGAGCCGTTTCGATGGCTGGGCCGCGAAACGAGCGCGTGTCACCTATCGCGACTCTCACTCTGGCAGCCTGTGGTTCGTAACGTCTTTTTACCGACCGCTCGCACGTCAGGTATGTTGATAACCGTCTCCGGTCCCGCTGGGAGCGGAAAGACGACCTTCGCCGAGGCGCTCGCTGACGCGCTGGAGTACGACTACGTCAGCGGCGGCGACATCTTCCGCTCGCTGGCGGACGAACGCGGCCACTCGCTCGTCGAGTTCAACAAACTCGCCGAGGAGGACGACCAGGTCGACCGCGACCTCGACCGACGGCTCAGGGAGATCGCGAGCGAACGCGACGACATCGTCCTCGAGTCGCGACTGGCGGGCTGGATGGCCGGCGACCACGCCGACCTCAAGTTCTGGCTCGACGCGCCGTTCGAGGTCCGTATCGACCGTATCGCCGACCGCGAGGACAAGTCCGCCGAGACCGCCCGCCGAGAGACCTCCGAGCGCGCCGAGAGTGAGGCCAAACGGTATCAGGAGTACTACAACATCGACATCGAGGACCGCTCGATCTACGATCTGGTGATCAACACGGCACGGTGGAGCCCGGAGACGGAAGTCGAGATCGCGCTCTCGGCAGTAGAGTCCTACGACCCCGCCGACGACGAGGGGAAAACGCCCGTCACCGCGGTCGAATACGACTTCTGATGGCGCTCCGCGGCCCGCCCGACGACCGGTCCGTCGACGCGCTCCTGGAATTCGGCGTCGTCAACCTCGACAAGCCGCCGGGCCCGTCGGCTCACCAGGTCGCCGCCTGGGTGCGCGACATGGCAGGCGTCGACCGCGCCGCCCACGCCGGGACGCTCGACCCGAAGGTGACCGGTTGTCTGCCGATGCTGCTCGGCGACGCCACGCGGATGGCACAGGTCTTCGACGACAGCGTCAAGGAGTACGTCGCCGTGCTCGAACTGCACGGCCCCGCGCCCGCCGACTTCGAATCCGTGCTCGCCGAGTTCGAGGGAAACATCTACCAGAAGCCGCCGAAGAAGAGCGCGGTCGTCCGCCGCCTGCGCTCGCGGGAGATCTACCAGTTGAACGCGATCGAAGTCGAGGACCGCCGGGCGCTGCTGCAGATCCGCTGCGAGAGCGGGACGTACGTCCGCAAACTCTGTCACGACCTCGGGCTGGCGCTCGGCACCGGTGCACACATGGGCCACTTGCGCCGGACGACGACCGGTTCGTTCGACGACACGGATCTCTCGTCGCTGTACGACCTCGCCGACGCACTCGCGTGGGCAGAGGAGGGTGACACCGATGCGTTGCGCGAGGTCGTTCAGCCGGCCGAACGGGCGCTCGTCGACCTGCCGGGCGCGACCATCGCGGAGAGCGCCGCCCGCGAGGTGGCCGAGGGTGCGCCCGTCTACGCGCCCGGACTGCTGGAAATCGACGACGTGTTTCGGGGTGACTTGCTCGCCTGCTACACGCCCGACGGCGCTGCGGTCTGTCTCGGCACGCTCGCCGGCGATCCCGAGGCCGACGAAGGGGTGGTAATCGAGCTCGAACGGGTGCTGGTCTGACGAACCGAAAGCGAAGGGCTTAATCAGGGTAGGCTCATCTGCCAATACGCGGGACCGTGGGGTAGCGGTATCCTCGGCGCATGGGGTGCGTCGGACCTGAGTTCGAATCTCGGCGGTCCCATCAAACTTTCTACAAGATGCCCACACCCGAAGCCTCGGGTGTGTGAGCGACCAATTTCCTTCCGAGATACGGCTGGAAATTAGTCGCTCTTTAAGTGTCGATGCGGACCCCGCGAGAACTCTGCGAAAGCTGCACTGCGTCGTTGAACTGAAGCGCCGACAGTCGTGGCCGTACTCGCCGAACGAGTTCGTACGTGCCTCTCAGCTTGTCGTTGACGGTGCAACGGATCGAGAGGTCCGCGAGGCCGTCCGCGCCGTCGAGGGAGGTGATCGGCGTGTCTGAAACCGAGTACGGCACGCCGTGGCCGCCCACGAGTTCGGACGAAACCGAGACGGACGACGAACCGGCAGCCGACTCCGAACCGGAGGAGACACCGGACCGGTACACCCCGGACTACCTCGCGGAGTACACCGTCTCAATGACTCCGCGCGGTGACATCTCGATACACCTCTTCAACCCGGCGCTGGCTCCGCTGTACGCTGTCCCGGGAGATACGATCCGCGTCCATGATCACCCGGATGGCGTACTCCTGACGCACGCCGCCCACGAGCGAGGTGCTGGCGATGAGTGAAAGCGACGAACTCGGCCCTGTCGCTCGCTCTCGTCGAGAACGCAGACGCGAGTGGTTAGAACAACAGAAGCCGACTGTCGAGGAGCTGAAAAACTCGTCTCGTCGTCACTACTGGAAGCACGCTGATGTCGACCCGCCGGATTGGTGGTTCGAACGACAGCCGAACTACCCGGAGATAACGGGTCCATCCGGTGACGGCGAATCCGGCCCCATCCCGCCGGAAGTCGACTGGTCGGACCTCAAAGCCTACCGGTGTCGACACTGCCGGCAGGGCTGTATCAATCCGCTCGACTCCGGACCCGCCGAAGAGCGCGAGTGTAGAGCCTGCCACCGGATAGCGGACTGAGATGGGTCCGGCCGTCCGGCGTCTGCCGTCCGCGCAGTCGCACGCTCCCGCAGGTCACCCCTCGCTCGCCCAGCTGCACGTTCCCGCGAGCGACCGCGCGCGCCGGTTCCCCCTCAATGGGGGTGAGGCGCGCGCTCCCGATCGCCTCGCTCATCGCCACACCAGCGGTGAGACTGGCCAGCATTCGCCCCGAACGCTGGCACAGTCCACCGCCAGCGAGGGAGAGCGGCCGACCGCCCGGAGCGCGCCGAGCGCCCCGAGGCGCGCTCAGGTCGGCCGCCGCCGCCTCGACCCCTTGCGGGTCGACGCGGAAGCCCGAGCGCACGGGCCGACCTCCGGTCGGCCCCACTCTTGTCGCGGTGCGGAGGCACTACGATGAGTTCGGGAGAGTGCGGTTCTCGGCACACCAATGAGACTAACTCTGTAACCCCGTCTCAGCCCGGTAACTCCGCCGATGACGAGCGCGAGTTACCGACCCCGGCTGAGCGCGTTGCAGAGTTCCGCGAAGAGTACGGACACCTGGCCCGGCTGCCGCTCACCGAAGTACCCGGCCAGCGGTTGCGTGCGTCGCTGCTCGAAGAGTACACGACTGAGGTCGAGGTGGAACCGCTGACCGACCAGGAGGACGCGACGACAGTGTTTGAGTTGGACAAGCGCGTCCCGCTCACCTGGGAAGCGGCCGTAGAGCAACTGCTGGAGTCGTACGAGGATTCCAGAAACACGACGCTGAAGCTTGAACGCGGCTACGAAGGTCACCCGGAACACGAGGTGTTCCACAAGGACGCTGAAACCTCGTGGATGCCGTCGTACCAGAAACGGTACTTCGCCGAACTGAAAGGTTGGGTCCGTGAGACCATCGGCGGTACGCGCCCGAGCGGCGGCGAGTGTCCCGGAAAGTTCGAGAACCCGCACCTCGCGCTGCTGACCCGGACGGCCTCGTCGGTACCGGACGGTGACCGCCGGCCACCGGTGGACCACACCGAGCAGGTCCGAACGCCCTGGGAAGGTGTGTACCACACGCTGCGGAACCGGCTGCGGTCGCTGGGCTTCGAGAGCGACCAGTGGGACTACTACCGGAAGGAAGAGCCGCACAAGTCCGAACGCGGCGGTTCGCTGAACAGTTGCTACACCCACGAGCATGTGATGTTGATCGTCGACGGCGAGGTGTCCGCCGAGGACTTCCGCCCGGTGATGGACAAACACGTCGAGGACTGCGACTGGGCCGGTGACGACGCGCATTCGGTAGAGCGAGCGGTCGAAGTGCTGCCCGCCGACGAGGTCGAGGACGTGGCCGCGTACGTAGCGAGCTACACCGGTATCCAGCCGGCCGGTCTCCTGGAGCGGTCCATCGAGTACGTCGCCTGGGCGGCGACGCAGTGGGCTGCGAACAGGAAGCGCCGAACGCGCTCGAACGCGGCCGGCTGGGCAGCTACAGCGGACGCGTGTAAGCAACGGTTCGAGTCGGACAAGAGTGAGCAGGAGGTGACCCACGGCGAGGAGATCGTCGTCTCCGACCGGCGCGGCGTCGAGTACGAGTGTGCCGAGTGCGGGTCACCGTGGGGCATCGACCAGGACCAAACACTGACCGCTGCCCGGCTGTCCGCCGGCGACAGCGGCGGAACCACGGCCGTCGCAGACGGCGGCGTCGAGGTCCCCGACCGCGAAGAGCAGCTGCGCGAACAGTGGCCGTCCGCGACCGCGGCGGCGACGGTCGGTGAGACACCGACCGAGCGCAAGAAGCGTCAGGCCATCGAGTCGCACCTGAAGAGACACCCGAACGCCACAGTGACCGAGGTACTGGGTTTGTGTTCGCTCCCGCCCGACGACGCGAGTCTCGTCCGCGAGGTGATGGCCGGTGTCGACCGTTCCGAAGCGGTCGGCTTCGACGACCCGCCCGACTGGCGGCTCGACGCGGTGATCGTCGAGGACGAGGAACACCCGGCCGCGTCCGGCGGCGGCGTCGACATGGCCGAGGTCGTGATGCCCGTCGAGCGGTTGCTGAACGAAACCCGGTTGCAGTACCACGGTAACGAGCAGTCCCCGACGATCGTCGTCCACGGGTCGGACGGTCCCGGCGAGTCAGTCGCGTCCTACAGCGCACGCGGTCAGGCTGCTCGGCTGGTCGGACTCGGCTACAGAGAGCCGTGGGCCGCGGAGTTGCGTATGGAGTTCCAACGTCGACATCCGGACCACGACCTCGTGGAGTGCTTCGAAGAACCGGAGTGTCGGCCGCCGTCGCCCGTACGACCTGGGTGAATTCGTTTTTCCAACTTTTTTGGGACACTGCTTAGTGCGCCAGAGAAGAGGTCAAATTTAAACTCTGTCAAACAGAATTTGGATATAATATGAGCGATAATAAAGAGTGTTTCTTTATTGCACCCATTGGTGATAAAGAAAGTAAGGTCCGGGAGCGGTCGAACAAAGTTATGGAGTACATTGTAGAAGAAACTGTATCTGACTACGGGTATTCCGTGACGAGAGCAGACCAAATGGATCAACCAGGGAGCATCACGAATCAGGTGATAGAAAAGACGGTAAACAGCGAACTCGTAATAGCAGACCTAACCGGTCATAATCCAAACGTATTTTACGAACTTGCGGTAAGACACGCAACTGGCGAACCATATATTCAACTCATAAAAATCAATGAATCAATTCCATTTGATATATCTGACTTTAGAACAATTAAATACGGATTGGAAGTGGACGAAGCGGAACAAGCAAAAGAGAAAATTCGAGGTCTATTAGAATCCTTGTTAGATGGAGAACCGGAGTTCGATAACCCAATTTCTGAGTCGGCGGAGATGCAATCCTTGCGTGAAAGTGCGGATCCTACTGACCAAAATCTTGCTGAAGTGTTAGAAACAATGTATAAATTAGACAAAAAAGTAAACCAATTAGAGACGACAATACGGAATTCAAACTTGGAGTCAAATTCGCAATCTTTGTTGGGAGAATTCCAACCAAACGATGATCGCCAGAGTAGAAAGGTTAAATTTTCATCTGATAATAAAAGAGATTTATACAAAATAATTAGGCAGTCTGAGTTAGCTCACGAAAAGGGTGCATCAAAGGAGGATTTGCTTTCGACAGGTATGAGTGAAGACGAAATTGACGCTACTATTGAAGAATTGATGATGGATGGCCATATATATGAGGTAGATGAAAATATTTATAAAACTATTTAGATACATAACTCGGTCCCGAATACTCTAGTGACTGCGCGATAGAACGTAGTTCATGGCCGTACTGGAACACATCCAGACAGGCGAGCGGCGCGAGATCGACGGAGAACTCCCGTTCGGTGCGAGCTACGTGGTCGAAGGCTATGACGAAGAGAACGACGAGCTGTGGGAAGAGGAGCGCGTCGACCTCGACGGTGAGACGTACATCGTTATCGACGACGGCGTAGAGATGTTCACGACCGGTCCAGTAGACGAATAGCGTTCAATGTCAACCGACAAAACCTCGAAGTCCTGGAGTGCTTTACCCATGACGGGAGGCGTAACCGTAGCAGATCGGTAGAAAATCCCAATTGCAGATGTATGGTGCTAAATTTTCGCTGAAACCCACTATTTATAAATGGATAAAGAAATGAATTCGACTCTAAGTGATGGGCAGTAGCTTCACCAATATTGTTCTCCCTGTCGCTGTAGCTATTGGAACTGTTTTTCTTACTTTCTGGTTCCGAGAAAAACAGGCGACATTATCTGCATTGAGAGCAATAAAAACGGAACTGAAACACAATGATGAATTGGTAGAGAGTATGGTACATGATTTATTTTCAGATAGGCCTAATAATCTACAAGAGTTATTGACTATTGACACCGTTCCTTTACAAACATCAGCTTTTGACCACTTTGTAAATTCTGGAACCGCGACAAAGATACCTGATGATACTGAAGATGCGATTTGGTATCACTATTTGGTCGTTCGGATGATAAACAGAGATATCGAAAATAGATTGGATTCTGTAGATAAAAACGACCTCAAGAAGATTGATGATCGTATATTGAATCGGTTATTGTACCTCTGTGATACCACCCGTCTCGAAGTGATGGAAAACAATATACGGAATGATGATGTTGAGAAACAGATTCAAGATGCAATTCCAACTCATGAGACCTGGGAAAGTAGCTCGGAAGGCCAGACCCACTGGTTCACAGGAGTTAGATCACTGATTGATGAAGAGATTGAACGTAAGCATTGGATCCCTACATTTATTTTCAAACTCCAACACATTACAGGGGTTATATATAAAAGACGCGTAGCAGGTACGCTTGGTGGCTGATTCCTTGATAGGCTGTCGACAACTGAGTACTCGCAAGTGAATATACCGCTATGTGGGATGATAAGTTAGGTTAGACGTGTCTGTGAACAGTCGTCGAATGAGTCCCCGATGGGAGAGCGTCCTATTGATGTGGTGTCTATGGTTTCTTTTCTAATTCACTCGCGTTTAAATCGCCGTTCAGGTAGTCTTCGCCTTCCGTAGTGATTATATATTTACCCCGGTCCACCCGTTCAACCAATCCAAAATCGGATAATTCGGATAGTCTTCTACCGACCGCTTCTCTGCTTTTGTCAATGTTGTAGGCTATAATCGATGGTGAAAGAACTAGCCCGCAGGACTGTAATGCCTCCAAAATCCGCTCATCCATTGGTTGCATCCAGTCTGCGGGCTGTCGCATATCGGTGAAACTCGATCCGTGTGCAAAATGTTTCCGACAAACTGATACGAAGTCGCTGTTCGATGATTATTATATCACTAATCGTTGATTAGATTTATTATCACGGGTTAGTGATTGGATAATCACCGGAAGCCGCTCGGTGTGTCGCTCGTCGATGGGTCGACCTCCGAGAACGAGCGGACCCCGCTGCTGGCACAGCGGGTCCGCGTGGCTTCCGTAGCAGAGGTACGGAAGCATGCCGACCGAGACACCGCGAGACTATGAAAGTCTCGCACCGACCGCTGTACTGCTCGCCGACCAAGAACCCGGTGCCGCCCCGCGCGGATCACGCCGGAGGCCGACCCGATGACAGACGACCGTCTGTTCATCTGCGAAGCGTGCTCGACGGTGACGTTCGAGCCGGTGCGGGAGTGCCCGGCGTGCGGCGACACGGGTGACCCGCTGTCGCTCGCGTTCACCTTCGAACGAGGTGAACCGTGACCCGCCTGTCGGTCCGCTCCGAGTCGTCGACGGATACGCCGGTCCCAGGTGGTGAAATGGGGGAATCCGTCACTTCAGACGCTGAAGTTTCAGATTCCACTTTCACCTCCGTGGGATCCCGGATTAAAGGCAGGCTGTCTTCAGTTGGTGCTGTCATGAACCAGAAAACCCGGTGCCGTACCGGAATCCTCCGCGAGGTGAGCCGATGAGCGACGACGAACTGACCGAGCTTGCTCCCGAGCAAGCTCTGTCGATGTGGGTCGACCGGCAAAAGGCCGAGAAGTCCGAACAGACGGTGCAGAGCTACTTCTACCGCGTTCGGCAGTTCGTCGAGTGGCTGGAAGACGACGGAATCCGGAACCTGAACGAACTCAGCGGCCGCGACGTGTTCCGCTACGATTCGTCGAGACGGTCCGAGGGCCTGAGCAAGAGTGCGCTGAACAACCAACTCGGGACCATCAAGCTGTTCCTGGAGTTCTGCGTCGACGTCGAGGCGGTCCCGCCGGAACTGCCCGCGAAGGTCGACGTGCCGACGCTGTCGAAGGCCGAGCGAGCGAACGAAGAGAAGCTGTCCGCAAAGCGGGCCGAGAACATCCTGAAGAGCCTCGAACGGTACGACTTCGCCAGCCGTGATCACGCGCTGTTCGCGCTGGCGTGGCACACGGCAATGCGACTGGGTGCGCTCCGGTCGCTCGACTTGCGAGACTGTTACCTGGAAGAGGACGACCTCGACCGACTCGCCCACGAGGGCGATGTCGACCAGGAAGACCTCGACGAGCTGGAAGCTCCGTTCGTCTACGTCCGCCACCGGCCGCAGTTGGATACGCCGCTGAAGAACCAGGGTGATGGTGAGCGGCCCGTCGCGCTGTCCGACGAGATCGGCGAACTCCTCCAGGAGTACATCGAGGTGTCCCGGCCGCAGGTGGAAGATGACCACGGTCGGAAGCCGTTGTTCTCCAGCCGGAAGGGGTCCGGTCGCATGTCGAAGGGCGCGATTCGGTCGCGGTTCAACATCGTGACCCAGCCGTGCCGCTACGGGACGTGCCCGCACGACCGCGACCAGGACACTTGCGAGGCGTTGGAACACGGCTACGAATCGCGCTGTCCGTCGTCCCGGTCCCCGCACCGGATACGGACGGGCGCGATTACGAACCACAGAAACGAGGACTGGCCGCCGGAGGTCCTCGCGGAGCGCGTGAACGCGACTCCCGAGGTCATCCGGACGCACTACGACAAGCCGGACCTGCTGAAGCGGATGGAATCGCGGCGAAGTTATATGGAGTGACTGACAGATGCACGACAACACCCCCATAGACCAGATGCATAGCGTCGAAGAGGAAGCGCGTAGCTCGGCGGTCCCATCAAAGCTTTCACACCTCAAATAAGACCGGACAGCGGCAGGATCCTGTCTGTCAGCACTTCGACACCCCTTTTTCCATTCCCGTGTACTTTCGCTCGCGCTCGGGCTGAGATCCGACCTGCTGCCGTTTCCCATTCGGACAGTGTCTTCCCTGGGCCATCGGACTTTCACGAAGCCACGGCGTTATCGAGATCTCGTCCCCAGTCGATCGATGATTCTCAGTTGATTCCGGTCCTCTCCGCCATAGAATCTACTTCGATACCACTCCGTGAGTATTCTCTGCAGGTCGAATCACAGTATCTTGATCGTTCATCATGTAATACCCCACACCTTCATCACCCTCTCGTCGGAACGGGGACCCCTTTCGTACCTTGAGGCCTCTGAGTACCCGTTTCAACTCTCTCGAACTGGCACCCAACCCCACCTGTCCGCCGTCATCTGGTAACTACTACGCTCGTATCAAGCAGTTAATTACAGCCAAAATCAGCGCACAGAAAGGAATATAAGAGGAAACTATGATCGACTGTAGGCATGGAGCAGGCAAAGTCGGCGGTCGGGATCTTCGTCGTGATGATCGCGGTCGGCGGCGCCTCGGCGGGCGTAGTCTCCGCGGACGGGGACGGACGCTCGCTGGCGATGGAACTCACATCGGAGACGAACGCGTTCGCCGCCGACACGGACGGCGACGGACTGGACGACAGCGAGGAGATCTCACGGGGCACTAACCCGCTCTCGTTGGACTCCGACGGCGACGGTATGGACGACGGTCTGGAACTGAACCGCTACGGGACGGACCCCAATTCGATCGACTCAGACGGGGACAGGATCCCCGACGGGACGGAAATCGAGGACCACGGGACCGACCCGACGGTCGCGGATACGGACGCTGACGGACTCGCGGACGGGACGGAGATTACCGAACACGAGACGGACCCGCTCGCGGCCGACTCCGACGGCGACGGACTCGCGGACGGCACCGAAGTAGAAGAACTGGATTCGGACCCGGCCGCTGCGGACAGCGACGGTGACGGGCTGGCCGACGGCCGCGAGCGCGAGCTGGGGACCGACCCGGGCGCCGCCGACTCCGACGACGACGGCCTGGACGACGGGGCGGAGATCGACGAGTACGACACCGATCCCGCCGCCGCTGACTCCGACGGCGACGGGCTTGTCGACGGTCGCGAGCGCGGTGCGAACGCCGACCCGCTGGTCGCCGACACCGACGGTGACGGCGTCCCGGACGGCGAGGAAGTGAACGACTACGGGTCGAAGCCGACCGCGACGGACAGCGACGGCGACGGCCTCTCTGACGGCGAGGAGGTCTCCGACGATCCGGCGATGGCCGAGGCCGACCCCGCTCGGTTCGACGTCTTCGTCGAACTCGACTACATGAGCGGGCGGAAGCCCTCCGCGGAGGCCATCGACATGGTCGTCGAGGAGTACGCCGACGCCCCCGTCGAGAACCCGGACGGCTCGACGGGCATCTCGCTCCACGTCGACGTCGACGACGAGATCGCGCGATCGCCGACGACGAACCTCACCGAGCGCGGCCAGATCATGGCCGAGCACATGGACCACGACGGGAAGGGCTACCACTACGGCGTTTTCGCCGTCGATCCGTACCTCAACGGGCGCGACGTCGCTGGCTTCTCGTCTATCCGGAACAACAACGGGGCGATGGTGTGCAAAGCGCTCGATCCCCCGCTGTATCAGGCCAACCACTTCATGCACGAACTCGGCCACTCCGTCGGCCTCGGTCACGGCACGTACCGCGGGATCGACTCCGACGGCGTCCCCTACGGTGAGTACTCCAGCGTCATGAACTACAACAGCGGTCGCGAGGTGCTCGGGTACTCCGACGGCGACCCGTTCGACGACTGGCAGTACATCGAAGAGCACGTCTACACGCCGTCGGCGGAGGATATCGGCGAGTAAGGGATTGAACAGACGAGTAAGACCGCGACAGCGATCCGGTGAGACAGCAAGCAGCGGCCGCGGCGACAGCAGCCCGCGGCCGTCTCGGCGACGTTAGTGAGTGGTCTCGGGGAGGTCGAACTCGGCGCGCTCGACGCCCCCGTCTCCGGTGCGCGCGAGCGAGACGAGCGACTCGGGCGTCTCGACGAGGACGGCCTGGCCGCCGTCCGCGGACCGGTTCGCGCGGATGACGTTCTCGCAGACGACGTTGCCCTTCTGGACTGGTTCGTCCTGGCGCGTGTGCCCGACGATCTGCGGCTGGGCGTTGCCGGGGAGGAACTGGAAGTCCAGCCACGCGACGCCGGCGCCGAACCCGCGACCGCTCTGTCGGCCGAGTCCGAGGACTCGCCGGTAGTCGTCGACGAGGCGGCGCTGGGTGTCAGCGTCTTCGGACGCGCCGACGGTCTCGCGGAGTTCGAGTGCGGCGTCGACCAACCGGTCGTTGAGATCCGCGGCCTCGTAGTCGGTGACGAGGCCGGCGTGAGCGTAGGTGAAGTTGTATCCCTCGTACGCGGCGACCAGCCCGCCGCGTTCGACCGCTTCGCACAGCTGTCGCCGCTCGGCGTCGGTTCGCTGCCCGGAGAACCACGCCTCCCAGTTGACGAGGTCGCGGAAGAGCACGCCCCACTCGTGGTTGCCGAGAGTCACGCGCACGTGGCCGGGCGGGGCCTCGCGGGCGAGGCGCTCGACCAGTTCGATGACGCCCTCGTTGTCGGGGCCGCGGTCGACGAGGTCGCCGTTGACGACGAGGACCGACTCGTCGCCGGCGGCCCAGTGGAGCCGGCCCTCGTCGTCCGCCTCGACGAGCGGATCGTAGTCGGGATGGTCGCCGAGCGTCGTGAGGGCGCGTCGGGCGTCGCCGAGGTAGCCGTGGAGGTCGCTGACGCTGACTATCCGCGGAGCGTCGGCGTCGAGCCCGTCCACCCCGTCCCTGGCGTCGGTCGGCACTGCGTCGCTGTCGCCGGCACTGAGTTCTATCATAGCAACTCTGTCATCTCTCGTTTTGAACGAGTGCCCGCTACGCTCGTAGCTGTCAAAATTGCTTCGGGTCGCTTCGCGGGTCGTCTGGGGGGTCGGCAAACACAAAACTCATATCGTCGGCCTGAAAGAACTAAATAGATGAAGCGAGTGCGGCAGTTGGCGTCCCGAGCCTACGAGCGACTGCTCGAATGGGAGCTGTCGGGGACTCCCAGTCACGTCGCCGTCATCCAGGACGGCAACCGCCGGTACGCACGGAACAACGGTGACGACGCCACCGACGGGCACCGCGCCGGCGCCCAGACGACCGAGCAGGTTCTGGAGTGGTGTCAGGAAGTCGGCGTCGACGAACTGACGCTGTACACCTTCTCGACGGAGAACTTCGACCGGCCCGAGGAGGAGAACGAAGCGCTGTTCGACCTGCTCTGCGAGAAGCTTCGGGAGTTCGCGGACGCCGACCGCGTCCACGACTCGGAGGTCCGCATCCGGGCCATCGGCGAGACCCACCGGCTGCCCGACCGGGTCCGCGAGGCGGTCGAGTACGCCGAGCGCCGGACCGCCGGCTACGACCAGCTTCACCTGAACATCGCCCTCGCGTACGGCGGTCGGGCGGAACTGCTCTCGGCCGCCCGGGACGTCGCTCGCGAGGTCGACGAGGGCGCCCTCGACCCCGACGCCATCGACGTCGAGACGGTCGAGGAGCGCCTCTACAGGGGACCGAGCCGCGACGTCGATCTGATCGTCCGCACGGGCGGCGACGAGCGCACGTCCAACTTCCTGCCGTGGCACGCCAACGGCAACGAGGCGGCCGTCTACTTCTGTACCCCCTACTGGCCGGAGTTCCGGAAGGTCGACTTCCTGCGGTCGATCCGCACCTACGAACACCGCGAGGAGTCCTGGCGCAAGACCCGCGCCAGGCGAGCGCTGGCGCTCGTCAAGGCGCTGGGCGACGCCGAAGTCGGCGAAGCCCGCAGAGTCCTCAGCCGGTTCAAGGACGCGCTCCCCAGCGCCGAACGCCAGGCGATCGAAGAGGAGACCGACGCGGAACTCGAACACCCGGCCGACTGACCCCGCGACGACGCCGGGCCGATCGTCGCGAGAACTCCGTTTCTTCCGTTTCCGTCCGGTTCGGTTCGTTCGGTGGCCGCTCTCGTGCCACGCGTGTACGCGTGACGATACGTTTAAGTCGGGTGCGGAGTGACATAGAGTATCATGGCACATTCGGGTTCCGACGCCGACGCGTTCGTGACGCGCGGGAGGCGCCCCCGGAGCGTCGCGCGGGCGAGTCGCCGGCTCGGGCTAGCGATGCTGGGGGCGGCCGGGCCGGCGATCCTCACCGCGTTTCTCGTCGCGGTGACTCGCGAGGGGACGGCCGGACCGGTGGCCTGGGTCGGCGAAGCGATGGCCACGCCGCTGCTGGGCGGCGAGGGGATCACGTGGGCGTTCCACGTCGCGGCGGTCACGGCGCTGGCCGGAGTCTGGGTCGTCGGCTTCGCGCTCGTCGTGGAGGGATACTTCGGCGTCGAGTAGTAGCACGGCGTCGAGAAGGGCCGAGGAACTCGTTTTGCGGACCTGTCCGTCACTCGTCGAGACACGCCGTCAGTCGTTGCCGCGCGCTTCGGGGGTCACGTCTGCGCGGCCGTCGGCCGCCGCGTCGCTGTCCTGGACGCGGAAGCCGCCGGCTTCGGGGCGAGCGGCGAGTTCTCGCTGCGGGAAGGGGATCTTGATGCCGTCCTCCTCGAAGGCGGCCTTCACCGAGGAGATGACCGCGGAGACGGCCTTCCACTTGCGCGGCGGCGTCGGGTGGTCGATCCAGAAGCGCATCTCAAGGACGACCGCTGAGTCGCCGAACTCCTTCGGGAACACCTGCGGCGGCGGCGCGTCGACGACCTCCGGGAGCCCGGAGATGGTCTCGACGGCGACCTGCTTGGCGCGCTCGGGGTCGGCGGCGTAGTCGATGCTCACGTCGACACAGATCCGCAGGAGCCCCTTCTGGCTGCGGTTCGTGATGGGCCGGTCGGAGACGCGGTCGTTGGGGATGATGACGAACTCGCCGTCGAAGTTCTCCAGGCGGGTGTTGAAGATGGTGATGTCGGTGACGATCCCCTCCTGGTCGCCGACCTGGACCCAGTCGCCGATGGTGAACGGCCGGGAGAACATGAGGACGAACCCGGCGATCAGCGACCCGAGCGTCTGGCGGGCGGCGAAGCCGACGACGATGCCGAGGAACCCGGCCCCGACGAGCAGGCCGCTCAGGTTCTGTCCCCAGACGCTGAGGATGACGAGGCCGGTGAATCCGAAGAGGACGAGCTGAGAGGTCCGGAGGACGATCTCCTCCTGGTGGTCGGTCATCCAGTCGGCCTGCCGGCCGAGGTTCGCGACGGCGTCTGAGAGGAATCGCGCGCCGGCGTACGCACTGAGCGCTATCAGGACGCTCGCGACCAGCCGACCGGCGGCCTTCGCCGGGGCGTCCAGTTCCTGGACGGTCTCGTCGATGTACGCGCCGTGGCCCCAGAGAACCAGCAGCGACAGTCCGCCCACGACGAGGAACCCGAGCTGGACCGCGCGCAACAGCGCCCCGCTGAGGGCCCACTGTAGTGTCGACTGCCGGGCCATGGCCGCGAGTCGGGGGAGGACGACCCAGCCGACGACAGCGAATACCGCGACGAGCAGCGCCGTCGCGCCCAGTCGACTCCCGAGCGTCTCGAACCCGGCGAGGAACGCGCGGATCGACTCGACCGCCGTCGCCTGGAGCATACCTGTCCCATCGTGAATCGATCGGCTTGGGCGTTGTGTTTGTTCAGGCCCCGAGCGAACGGCTCTCACGGCGGCCCGCAGCGGCCGTCCTGACCGACGAACACGCGCGCTGCACCGGCGAACACGCACGCCAAACCTACTTTACCGGTCCCGCCTGTTGACGTCCTATGGGTGTCTGTCTGTGGGAGTGACAGGTCAGGTGGCACGGTCCGCCAATCGACCGCTCGGCGCGGGCGTGGCCTTCGCAGCGTCGGCGCTGTTGTACACGGCCGCGTACGTTCGATTCGTCAGTCCGTACGGCCTCTTCGTCGTGTCGGCGTCGGTGTTGGTCGTCTCCGCGTCCGTCGCGGCGTTCTGTTCGGGGGCGATCGTCTGGCGCTACCCGCTCTCGTGGACCGCCGAGCGGACGTACCGCGGGCACGCGCTGGCCGGGTTCCTCGTCGGAGTCATGACGCTCGTACTCGCGCCCCCGCTCGCCGTGCTCGGGATGATGTCGCCGCTGGTCACCAGCTGGCCGCCAGACGTCTCGCTCATCACGCCGCTGCTGATCGCGGGAACCCTGCTATCGGCCGTCGCGTACGGGATGGTCGGGACGGTCATCGCCCTCGTCGCGACGGCGGGGACGCCCGTCGTCGTCACAACCTTCACCGGCCTCGGCCTCGGCTATCTCCGGCGTCGATACGACGGCCCCGTCACTGCGTCCGGGGGTGAGGCAAGTGCCTGAGCCCCAAGACGCCGATCACCTGTTCGACCTCGGGTTCGGGTTCATGGCCTCGCGCGCGCTCGCCGCGGCCGTCGAACTCGGCGTGTTCGCCGAACTCGCCGCGGAGCCGCTGTCCCGGGACGCGCTCGCCGATCGGACCGGCGTGGCCGACCGCGGCGCGGCGGACTTCTTCGACGCCCTCGTCGCGCTCGACCTCCTCGAACGGGTCGCCGACGCGCTGGCCGGCGGCGGCCGACTCGTGGTCTACGGGACGATCGTCGACGACGACCGCCGGGAGAACGCTCACGCGCTCCTGATGAGCCTGAACATGCTCGTGACGATGGACGGCGGCCGCGGATACACCTTCGCGGAGTGCGAGTCGTGGCTCGACGAGGCCGGATTCTCGGAGACTCGGCGGGCGGACCTGCCCGGCCCCGATTCGCTGATCGTCGCCGAACGGTGAGGCCCAGATGGGAAGGGACCACCAGCACTTTCACGATCCGCTGACAGTACTCACTCATGGGGTTCCCGACCGATAGATCGGCCGTCGTGCGCCGACTGGGCGAGCGCGCGGACGAACCCGCGACCGCCGCCGGCGTCGTCGGCACGACGGCGCTGGCGTTCAGCGGGCTCTACTACGGGAACATGGTCCTCGGCCACTGGGGATCAGTCGCTGCGGGGGAGTACGAGGCGGTGGCCGGACTGACGGCGCTGTTCCTGCTGACCGTCACGAACGCCGCCGTCGTCACCTGGCTCGTCTGGTCGAGTCGCGACCTCTCGGACGAGTGGGGGTACCGGCGCGGAGCGGCGACCGGACTGCTCGTCGGCGTCGCCTCGCACCTGACCCTCGGCCTCGTCGTGGTCGCGTGGAGCCTGCTCGCCGGCCGCGCGTCGATGACGACAGGACTCTCCGCCGTCCCCTCGTACTTCCTGATCGTCTTCGCCAGCGTCGTCTTCACGGCCGGCGTCCCGCTCGTTCTGAGCGTCGGGTCCGCGCTCGCACTCACGCACTGCCGGAAGCGGGTACGAGCGGATTAGGCGCCCGATATCGGCCGTTTCATTCACGTCTGCGCTCCGAGTACGACCGGGGAGAGCCAGACGCTTTTCCACGTGAGGCACCAACTGTGGGTATGTCATTCGACGACCGATGGCGGCGGCTCCGCGAACGCTGCGACTCGCTGGAACCCGACGCGGTCCTGGTGACGCCGGGGGACGAACGGGTGTTCGCGGTCGACCGCACAGACGACGAGGGGATCTTCGTCACGTTCCGCGAGGGGCGCGAGCGGACGCTCCGGCGCGACCAGTTCGAGACGCTCGCGGACCGCGTCGCGGACGACCCGCTCGAACTCGACTCGCTCCCGCCCGGCGTCGGTCCGTACGTGGCCGTCCTGTCGCTCGCGCCGGGGTTCGTCGTCGAAGGCGGCGCGTTCCGAACGACGGACGAAGCGAGCGACGCGGGCGATATCGGCCGCGAAACCGGCGGCGAGTACGACAGCCCGTTCGTCCGATCGCGGTGGGACGTGCGCCGGCCGCCCGAGTCGGTCCACGACGACGCGCTGTTGCTCGCCGACTGGCTGGAGCGCCACGACGCGACCGACCTGGGTACGCTGTCGTCCGCCGACGCCGTCGACCTGTACGTCCTCCTCTCGGACGTCCAGCGGGGCGCGGACGACCTGCGCCGGGACGTCGGCGACGAACTCCTCGACTACGTCGGCCCCGAGGGGCGACTCAGCGGGCAGTTCGGCACGATCACCCGGACCCACCGGAAGCGCCGCCAGCTGAAAGACGACGAGGCGATCTTCGACCGTCTCGACGAGGCGGACGTGCCCCGCGAGTGGGTCCTCGGCGTCGACCCCGACAAACTCGACGTGGTCGTCGCCACGACGGACGTCGGGGAGGACGAGGTGTACGATATCCACGACCAGTACTACGTCCAGAAGACGGGCGTCGACTCCGGGGAGAAGCGCACCCGCCTCCGCGGACTCAGGGACCGCCTTGAGGAACTCGACGACGACGAGGCCGACGAGATCCGCGAGGAGATAGACCACCTCGAAGGCAGGATCGACGACCTGCTGGCCGCGGGGTGACCGCCGTGCTCGTCTTCGGCGACGCCCACGCCGCCGATCCCGACAACCGCCGGTACCTGCTCGCCGCCTACGAAGCGGGCGACGCCGACCGCGCGCTCCACGTCGGTGACCTGGAGCACTACGACCTGCCTGTCCCCACGTGGTTCGTCGCGGGGAACAACGAGGACTTCGACGTGATCGACTCGCTGCGAGCGACCGCTTCGGACGGCAACGAACGCGAAAGCGTCGACGGCGGCGTCCGGAACGTTCACTTGCTCGCCGGCCAACTCGCCGAGGTCGATGGCCTGACGGTACTCGGGCTCTCCGGCAACTTCGCGCCGACGAAGTACGACTGCGACCGCGGCGACCTCACCGGCGGCCGGCGCCGTCACTTCACACGCGCGGACGTCGAGCGCGCTATCGACAGCGGACGCGACGCCGACGTCGACGTGCTCCTGACGCACGAGGCGCCACACGGCCTCATCAGCTACGGCTACGACCCGGGGAGCGATCCGGTCGACGAACTGATCGACGCCGTCGAGCCGGCGCTGTGTCTCGTCGGCCACCACCACCGCCACGCCGAGACGACTATCGGGGAGAGTCGCGTGGTCGCGCTGGCGCCGGTGTGGGAATCGTACTACGACCTCGACACGGCGACGCTCGCGCTGGAGCGGTTCGAGACGCCGGACGAACGCGAGTGAGAAGTTCCGAGAGTCGCCCGCTCAGACGCCGCGGCCCTGCATCTTCTCCTCTTCGGGCAGGTCGACGTTGGCGTCGCCCTTCATCCCCTTGCCGATGTTCGAGGAGATCTCGGCCAGCTTCTCGGGGTCGTCCCAGTTGTTCACCGCTTCGACGATGGCGCGGCCCATCGCCTCGGGATCCTCTGCACCGAAGATGCCCGAGCCGACGAAGATGCCGTCGCAGCCGTGGTGCATCATCAGCGCCGCGTCGGCCGGCGTCGCGATGCCGCCGGCGGCGAAGTTGACGACCGGCAGGCGCTCCATCTCGGCGGTCTCGTGGACGAGGTCGGCCGGCGCGTCGTTCTCGCGGGCCCATGCCTCCCGTTCCTCGTGGGTCATGCCCTGGAGCTCGCGGATGGCGCTTTTGATGTTGCGCTGGTGGTGGACGGCCTGGTTCACGTCGCCGGTGCCGGCTTCGCCTTTCGTCCGGATCATCGCGGCGCCCTCGTCGATGCGGCGCAGGGCCTCGCCGAGGTTGCGCGCGCCGCAGACGAACGGCGCGGTGAACTCGCGCTTGTCGATGTGGTAGCGGTCGTCGGCGGGCGTCAGGACCTCGCTCTCGTCGACCATGTCGGCGCCGACGGCTTCGAGGATCTGGGCCTCCTTCGTGTGGCCGATGCGGGCCTTGCCCATCACCGGGATGGACACCTCGTCGATGATCTCCCGGAGCGAGGCCGGGTCGGCCATCCGGGCGACGCCGCCGCGCTTGCGGATGTCGGCCGGGACGGCTTCGAGGTTCATCACCGCGACGGCGCCCACGTCCTCGGCGATGCGGGCCTGCTCGCGGTTCACGACGTCCATGATGACGCCGCCCTTCTGCATCTTCGCGAACCCGCGCTTGACCAGGTCGGTCCCGCGGCGGAGTTCCTCAAGGTCCGTTTCGTCGGTCATGTCCCGAACTTCGCGTCGGAATCACTTAACGAGTATCGTTTGCGCGTCTCCTTCCCCACCGGTCGCCGCGACCGCCGCCGTGTGTTAACACTCTTGGCACGCTCGCCCGTTGGCGCGAGCATGACGGACACGCAGCCGACGGACGGGCCGTTCGCGGCCGAGGTGACGATCGACGCCGACGACCGGAGCGACTGGTCGGTCTCCCCGCGGATCTTCGGCGCCTACGTCGAACACTACGGCCGCGAGATCTACCCCGGCATCTACGCCGAGCACGCGACGAACAACTCCTTCGAGCCGTGGAACTTCGACCGGAAGACCGCCGAGCGGAGCCGCCTCGCCTACGACGAAGACGACCTGCCCGAACACGACGGCATCGCCTACCCGTGGCAGCCGATCGGCGACGCCGACTACGAGATGCCGACCGGTGGCGTCCACGGCGGTGACGACGCCCACTTCCAGCGAATCACCGTCCACGGAGACGGCGCTGCAGACGACAGTGCCGCGGGCGGCGTCTCCCAGCGGGTCCCCCTGCCGGACTACCGCACGGCCGAGTACGATCTCTCCGTCTCGGTCCGCGGCGCGGACGTCGACGCCGTCGAGGCGCGACTGACAGACTTCGGCGGCGAGGTGCTCGCTTCCGAATCGATCCCGGTCACCGGCGAGTGGGTCCGCCACGAGGACCTCTCGCTCGAACTCGCTAGCGAGAGCGACGCTCGCTACCCCGCCGAGGGGACCGACGGCAACTTCCGCGACAACTCCGCCCCGCACGGCGAGTACAGGCTCCAGTTCGTCGCCGAGGGCGACGGCCACGTCGACCTCGACTGGGTGATGCTCATGTCCGGCGACGCCGTCGACGGCAAGTTCAACCCCGAGATGCTGGAGCGGATGGAAGCGATGGAGGTCGAGTCGATCAAGTGGCCGGGCGGCAACTTCGCGAGCCACTACCGCTGGCGCGACGGGGTCGGCCCGCTCGAAGACCGGCCCGTCAGCGAGGCGCCCGGCTGGAGCGGCCTCGAACCCAACTTCCTCGGGACGGCCGAGTACATCGAACTCTGTCGGAAGCTCGGCGTCGAGCCGATGATCACGGTCGGCTGGTGGGAGGAGATCGGTCCCGCGGAGGCCGCCGACTGGGTGGAGTACTGCAACGGCGACCCCGAGGAGACCGAGATGGGCGCGCTGCGGGCCGAACACGGCTACGAGGAGCCATTCGACGTGCAGTACTGGGAGATCGGCAACGAGGTCTGGGGCGACTGGCAGTTCGGCCACACCTCCGATCCCCGGGAGTTCGCCCGCGGGTCCGACGAGCGCGAGGGCGCCGACGCCTACTACGACGCGATGACCGCGGTCGACCCGGACATCACGGTCTTCGCCGACCTGCTCGACCCCGGATACACCCGCTTTGAGGCGGACGCCGACGAGTGGGCCGAGGCGCTGTTCACCGAGGTCGGCGACCGCATCGACGGCGTCGACACCCACCACTACAACTTCGGGATCCGCCGCAGTGACGACGACAGCCCCGAAGAGTGGGTCGAGGAGCACGACGCCGGGCCGGTGGACTACCTGGAGACGCTCGTCGCCTACCCGACGCAGTACGAGGAGGAGCTGGCCGGCCTCGCGGAGGACGCCGCAGAGCACGGCGTCGATCCGTTCGTCATCAACGTCGGCGAGTGGGGCCTGTACGTCCACGTCGGCGAGGACTGGCCCGACATCGGGATGGGGACGACCGCCAACGCCGCATACACGTCGGGGATGTTCGGCGCGTTCGTCCGGCAGGGCGACGCCGTCCGTCGTGCATCGCACACCCACATGCCGATCAAGCAGTTCCCCGACACCGGCGGGACGAACGCCACGCCGCTTTCCCCCGTCGCGCGGGTCCAGCAACTGTACGCCGAGGTGCTCGCCGACGGCCGCTCGTGGCACGCCCTCGGCGTCGACGTCGGCGGCCCGACGCGGACGCTCCCCGAACTGGGCACCCGGATCCAACGGATGGAGGGCGTCCCGTACGTCGACGCGACGGCCGTTGTCGACGACGCCAGCGAGGAACTTGTGGTCTTCCTGACGAATCGCAACCTCTCCCACGAGGGGACAGTGAGCGTCGACCTCGACGCCGACGCGGCCGGCCGCTCGGTCACCGTCGAGGTGCTGGAACCGACCGAGAGCCCACACGACAGCCAGGAGTCCCGCACCGAACCTGACGCCTACCGCATCGATCACTCGACCGAGACGGTAAGCGACGACGGCACGCTCGAAGTCGCGCTCGCGCCGTCAGCGGTCGCGCGACTGCGGATCGACTGACCGGGATCGTCGAGCGACGCGTTTCGCCGCCCGGATCACTACCGTTTTTGCCGGCGGGGGCCGTCCCGTCTGCCATGTCCGCCTCCGACGGGGTCGGCCGGCGGTTCGAGCGCGTCGTCGCCCGATACTTCGACGCCCCGCTGCCCGATTCCGAGGGGCTGCCCCGCTACGTCGCCCCGCTGCCCGACTGGGTCGAGGACGTCGGCCTGCGCCTCGCCTGGCCCATCGCGCTCGTCAACCTCGTCGGGACGCTGTTCGGCTTCTGGTACTACGCGGGGCAACCGGCCAACCTCGCACCGCCGCTCCTCGGGGGACAACTCGGCGCCGCACCGCTGCTCGCCTACCCGCTCATCCCCGACTCGCCCGTGGCGACCATGTTCATCGGCCTCTCGCTGGCCGCCTGGCGGCTCGACGTCGACGCCGGGCCGCTGCACGCCCTGGCCTTCTTCGGTTGCATCAAGCTCGGCCTCTGGACGCCGTTCGTCCAGCTCGTCCTCAACGGCCCCGGCGGGATCGCCGCCTGGCTCTACTGGTTCCTGATCCTGAGCCACCTCGCGATGGCCGTCGAGGCGTTCCTGATCCACCGCTACGCGGCGTTCTCCGTCGGCTCGGTCGCCGTCGCGCTCGCGTGGTACGGGTTCAACGACGTCGTCGACTACTTCTGGCCGGTGCTGGAGGGACCGCACCACACCTGGCTGCGGGCCGAACCGTTCGCCGCCGTCGGCGTCCCCGACCACGCCGTCCTCGCCCACGATCTGGCGGCGGGATGGGCCGTCGTGCTCACGCTCGTCGCGACGTTCCTCGCGCTCGCGACCCGCGTCGAGAAAGTGAAGCGGAGCGCTCACTGATTTCGAACCTGCCCCAGCCTGTCGGACCGGAACGCAACCCATACGCCGGTGGGACGGCTACGGCGTCCCGATGACCGACCCCCTCCGCTCGCGCGACGGCGACCCCGTCACCGGCGAGTTCGTCGAGCGCGAGAACCGCTTCGTGATCCGCGTCGACTTCGGCGACGAGGTCGGCGACGCCTACCTCGGCGACCCCGGGAAGCTCCGGAACGTGCTCGTCCCGGGGTACGAGGTGCTTTGCGACCCCGTCGACGACCCCGACCGGGCGACCGACTACGACGCCATCGCGATCCGGGTCGACGGCGACGACGGGAGCGATCCCGTCCAGGTCAGCCTCCGCGCCGCGCTCGCGAACGACCTGTTCTTCGAAGCGCTCGACGCCGGTCACCTGCCGGCGTTCGACTGGGCCGACGCGGTCACGGCGGAGCCGTCGCTGCCCGACCACGGACGCGCGGACTTCCGGCTCGAATCCGCCGACGGCGACCGGACCGCCTACGTCGAGGTGAAGTCCACGACGCACGTCGACGACGCCGTCGCGAAGTTCCCCGACCGACCCACCGAACGCGGTCGCCGCCACCTCCGCAGCCTCGAATCCCTGGTCGCCGACGGCGTCGAAGCGCATCTCGTCTTCGTCGTCCAGCGGCCCGACGTCGAGCGGTGGGAACCGTTCCGCGAGGTCGACCCCGAGTTCGCCGATCTGCTCGCGCAGGTCGCCGACGCGGGCGTCGAAGTGCACGCGCTGGTCACCGAATTCGACCCGCCGCACTACTCGCTACATCGGACGGATCTACCTGTAAAACTCGACTGAAACGGAGAGCGCTGCGCTCAGCCGACGATGACGATGGCGCTCTCGGTCTCGATCATCTCGCCTTCGCCCGAGTAGGTTCGAGCCTCTTCGATCTCGTACATCTCCGCGTCGAGTTCGACGCCGGCGACCTGCAGTTTTCCGTCGACTTCCTCGAACTCGCCGGCCTCGATGGCGGCGTCGATGTCGCCGACCTCGCTGCCGTACTCCGGCCCGACAAGCGAGTAGTCGAGGTCGACGCCGGTGACCTCGGTGGTGACCTCCGGCGCCTCGTCGAGCGTCTCGAGCTCGTCGACGTGCATCGCCTCGGCGATGGCGTCCTCGAAGCCGGCGACGCCGCCGTAGACACGGACGCGGTCGAGGTCGGCGTTGAGCGCCAGTCCCGAGTCGGTCTTGTACCGGCGCAGCGCGGCGATGACCTCCATCGCCGTCTCGCCCGCGTCGAGGTCGGCCTCGTAGCCGCGGGTCTCCGGCCAGTCGGTCGTGTGGACGGAGTCCAGTTCGCTCCCGTCGTCCATCCCGCCGTCGGCGTCCTCGCGAGTCGAAGACGAGGGAGGGCTCGCTGAGCTTTGCTCAGCGGTGTAGAGGCGCTGCCACAGCTCCTCCGTGACGTGGGGGAGGAACGGCGCGAACAGTTTCAGGAACGTCCGGTGGGCCGTGACCAGCGCGTACTCCGTCCCCGGGTCGCCGCCGTCGCTGAGGCGCTGTTTCGCGATCTCCAGGTAGTCGTCGCAGAAGGTGTTCCAGAAGAACGAGCGCAGTTCGTTGCGCGCCTTCGAGAACTCGTAGGCCTCGAACTGCTCGGTGAGCGAGGCGATCGCGTCGTCGAGTTCGGCGAGGATCCAGCGGTCGACGGCCGCCAGGTCCTCGTCGGCCGGCGCTTCGACGGCCTCCGGCGCCGGAGTCAACTGGTCGATGAGGCGGGAGGCGTTCCAGAGCTTCTGGAGCAGGCGCTCGCCGGCCTCCAGGTCGCCCTCCTTGTAGGGGAAGTCGTCGCCGATGGAGGTGCCCGCGGCCCAGAACCGCGCGGCGTCGACCGGGAAGTTCGCGGTCACCTCCTCGGGGGGGATCACGTTGCCCTTCGACTTCGACATGGCCTCGCGGTTCTCGTCGAGGACCATCCCGTTGATCATGACGCTCTCGAAGGGGACCTCGCCGGTGTGCTCGTAGCACTTGACGACGGTGTGGAACAGCCAGAACGAGATGATGTCGTGGCCCTGCGGGCGCAGGTCGAACTGGTAGAGCTCCGGCCGCTCCATCGTGAACTCCTCGGCCTCGTCGTCCCAGTCCCACCCGGCGTTGACGAGCGGGGTCAGCGACGAGGTGGCCCAGGTGTCGAAGACGTCCTCCTCGGGGCGGAAGTCGCTGCCGCCGCACTCGGGACAGCTATCGACCGGCGGGTCGTCAGAGAGGGGGTCGACGGGGAGGTCGGCCTTCTCGGCCATGATCGTCTCGCCGCACTCGTCGCAGTACCAGACGGGGATGGGGATGCCCGAGTCGCGCTGGCGGGAGATACACCAGTCCCACTCCAGCCCCTCGATCCAGTGCTGGTAGCGGGTGAACATCTTCTCGGGATACCACTCCATCTCGCGGCCCGCTTCGAGGTAGTCGTCGGTCTTGTCGAGCATCTCGACGTACCACTGCTCGGTGACGAGGTACTCGACCTCCGTCTCGCAGCGCTCGTGGACCTGGACGGTGTGTTGGTGGTCGCGACTCTCGATGAGCGCGCCGGCGTCGTCGAGGTCGTCGATGATGGCCTCGCGGGCCTCCTCGGTGGTCATGCCCTGGTAGTCGCCGGCGAGGTCGGTCATCGTCCCCGACTCGTCGATGGCGATACGCAGCGGCAGGTCGTGGGCCTGGTACCACTCGATGTCGTTCTGGTCGCCGAAGGTACAGCACATGACGATGCCGCTGCCGGTCTCCATGTCGACCCGCTCGTCCTCGATGATCGGGACCTCCTGCCCGAAGATGGGGACCCGCGCGGTGCCGCCGACGAGGTGCTGGTTGTCCTCGTCGTCCGGGTGGACGAACACGGAGACGCAGGCCGGCAGGAGTTCGGGACGGGTCGTCGAGATGGTGAACGTGGCGTCCTCGTCGGCCTCGCCCTCGCCGGTCTCCAGCAGGTCGAAGTGGATGTCGTTGAACAGCGTGTGCTTGTCCTTGTCCTCCTGCTCGACCTGCGAGATGGCCGTCTCGCAGTCAGGACACCAGATGGTGGGCGCGCGCTGGCGGTACTCCCGGCCCTGCTCGTAGAGGTCGATGAACGAGAGCTGGGAGATGCGCTGGACGCGCGGCTCGATGGTCTTGTAGGTGTTGTCCCAGTCGACGGAGACGGCGAGCGACTGGACGTCGTCGGTGAACGACGCCTCGTAGTCGGCGCAGACGTCGCGGCACTTCTCCTGGAACTCCCGGCGCGTGAAGTCCTGGTGGCGGATGCCCAGCTCGCGCTCGGTCAGGCGTTCGGAGGCGATGCCGTTGTCGTCGTAGCCGAACGGGAAGTAGACGGCCGGGTCGGCCATCCGGTGATAGCGCGCGACGAAGTCCTGCAGGGTGAACTGGTAGAGGTGCCCCATGTGGAGGTCGCCCGAGACCGTCGGCGGCGGCGTGTCGATGCTGAAGGCCGTGTCGGCGTCGAGCGCGGCCTCGCGGTCGTAGGCGTAGGTGTCCTCCTCGACCCAGCGGCGCTGCCACTTCGATTCGACCGCTTCGGGGTCGTACTCGCCGGGGAGTGCCGCGTCGGACTCCGCAGTCCCGTCGTCGCCGGCGTCGGCGGCCCCTGCGTCGCTGTCGGTACTCATCGGGATTCACTCCCCTGGAGGGGCGGTTCTGTCCGGGGCCCGAGCGGGCTGTTCGTCCGTCGATGCTGTCGGTCGGTGTGTAGTGTGGCGTCGTCCATCGGTCTGTATCGGCTGCTGGTCGGTGAAGCGGTGCGAACGCGGCGTCAGAATGGGGTTGTGCGGGGCTAAGGGGCCCCTACACGTACGGCGTCGGCTACGGAGGCCGGGGGCTCGTTCGTGGCGCGACCGTCGATTCCGGCGAACGGCCCTGTCATCGGTAGAGAGTGGACGAGGCTGGAAAATAACTCTTACGTCATCCCGACGGAGATTCACACGCCGCGCCCGGCGACGCGCTTCAGCAGAAGTTCTGCGTGGCGTAGACCTTCACCTCGCCGTCGACCTCCGCGGTGGCGACGCCGACCCCCTCGTGCGCCCAGTACGAGCGGAGGACGTTCTCGCGGTGCCCCTCGGAGTCCATCCACTGGGCGACGATGCCGCGTCCGATCGCCGTCTCGTTACCGTTGTAGGAGATCGATCCCTCGTCCGACTCGACGGTGACGTTGGCCCAGGTGTAGGCGATGTTCTCCGCGCCGGTCACGAACTCGTCGCCCACGCCGGTGTCGATCCGGCACTGGTAGCCGAAGCGATCGTAGCGGTCGGCGCGCGTCTCTCCGTCGGGCGAGGTGTGCGCGAAGTAGCCGGCCTCGGCCATGTCGCGGCTGTGATACCGCGCGGCCGCCCGCAGTTTCGGCGCCATCCGGAGCCGCGAGAGGCCCCGCTCGGTCCGGATCTCGTTGACGCGGTTGTGGATAGCGAACTCGATCTTCGAGATATCGAGGTCGGTCTCCCGCTCGTCGGTCGGCGGGACTGTCGGGGGCTCGGGTGTCGGCGTGGGGTCGACCGTCGGCGGGTCGGTCCCCTTGACGCCGGACTCGTGTTCCTCCGCCGTGGTGGCGGTCTCCTCGTCGAGGAGGCTGATCCCCTCGCCGCCGTTCGGAACCTCGACCTCGTCGGTGCCACTGCCCCCCGTCTCCTCGACCTGCACCGAGACCTGGACCGGGCCCATATCGGTGACTGCCACCACGCCCGCCACCGCCAGCGCCGCGCCCAACCCGACGAACAGGAGTTCCTTCGTCGCCATTTACGTGTAACTACGGTATCATTCTGCCCTTCTATACTTTTGCTGTAGAAAATGTTACACGAGCGCCTTCCGCGAGCGGACGCCGCGTCCGTGGGACGGTGCGAAACGCCGCGAGGCCGACATCGAAACCGAGTCCGATGTCCGTGGTCTCTCCGAGACCTGTGGATCCGCTCCGCTCCCCGCGTCAGTCGCTCTCGCCCGCACTCGGCGGGGACGGGACCGTGCCACCGGACTCGTCGTGACAGCGGAAAATTAAATACGACCCGATCGGTCCACGGTACTATGGAGTCCAGGCTGGTCGCTGCTGGGGTGGCGGCGTTGGTGTGTGCGACCGTCTTCCTCTCCGTCGGCGTCGCCTCGGTCCACGGCCAGGGGGCCGGAGAGAGCCTGACGATCCCGTCCGAGGACGCCGTACTCGTCGACATCAGGCCGTCCGGGGACGACACGGTGACGGTGTTCCTGCCGGTCCGGTCGACCGACGACCCGGAGGCGGCCGCGGGTCGACTGGCCGACGACGCGTCGATCCCCGTCCACGAGGTGTCGACTCGCCAAGTCGACGCCAGGATATCGCAGTACGTCAACGGACAGCTCGTCGAGGGAGGCGAACTCTACCGGACCGAGATCCGGACCGAGGTCGACGCCCGGACGGGGCCGCTGAGCGGAGCGGTCCCGAGTGAGGCACTGGCCGGAGTCGCGCCGACAGACGCGCCGACGTTCGTCGTCGACGTCCCGCCCGGAACGACGGTCAGTCAGGGGTCGGTCCGGTCGCGGTCGCTCTGGAACGCTCGGTACGAACTGACGCACGCCGACGTGCGCGGCGAGGACGCGATCACCTACCGGTTCCCGATCGGAACGATCAACGCCCTGGCCGCCCTCCTCGTCCTGTCGTCGGGCGGGACGTACGCCGTGGTCCGGTACCGCGCCCGCTCGATCGCGGACGGTCCCGAACCGGCGGCTGACCGGGTCCACGCTGTCCGGAAGACGAGGGCCAACGCGGTCCTGCTCGGATCGGCCGCGGCGGCCGGTATCGTGCTGTGGCTGGGCAGTCAGTCGCTCGTGTCGCTGGTCGCGGACGCGTTCCTCCCCGCCGTCCCCACGGGCGCGTGGGTGTCGGCGTCCCAGTGGGCAGTCGGGCTGGCCCCGTTCATCTGTGCCGTCTGGCTCAGTACGGCGTTCGCCACCGAACCGGTGGTCCGTGACCTCGTCGACGCCCGGTACAGTCCGCTGGCGTCCCTCGCGGACTGGGGGAAGTCGGCGCTCTACCGCCTCGGCCGCTACTGGGCCGCCGGCGTCGTCCTGCTGACGCTCGCGCCGGCGATCGTACAGTGGCCGCTCCTCGGCGGTCTGGTCGTCTCGCTGCTGGTGGCGGTCGACCAGTTCCTGCGACCGCTCGCGATCAGGGCGTTCGACGACACCGGCGCAGTGACGGCCGAAGTCGGACGCGAGGTGACCGAGTTCTGCGACCGCCAGGACGTGTCCGTCCGCGGAATTCGGCTGCTGGACACGGGAGACGCTCGCCACGCCGACGCGGTGATCACCGGGTTCGCGGGCTACTACTGGGTCTTCCTCACCGACGACCTCCTGGCGGAGTTCGACGCCGAGGAGATCCGGGCGCTCGTCGCGCACGAACTGGGCCACGTCAAGCGCCGACACCTCCGCAATCAGGTGCTGTTCACGCTCGGGTACTGGGCGCTCGCGTTCGCGGCCGTCGTCAAGGTGTCACTGGGCCTGTGGGCGTTCCTGGCTCCGGCGTGGGTCTACCAGTACGCCCTCCGGTGGCTCGCACGGGGCCAGGAGTACCGTGCCGACGAGTACGCCGCGGCGGCGACGAGTCCCGGCGTTTACGCCCGGGCGCTCGAGCGGGTAGGGGCCGTGAACTTCGCGCGGCGCAACGGTGGGATCGCTCACAATTACGGGGCTGTGCCGCCGTCGATAGACGACCGCGTCGCGCGAGTCCGAGAAGGCGGCGAGTCGGCCGAGAAAGCGGGCGAAGAGACGCAGTCGACGGCGGCGTCGGTCGCCAGGGAGTAACCGGACCGGCGGAGTACCGCTCAGTCGTCCGAGTGCGCGCGGACCCAGAGCTCGCCGATCCGTGACAGGCGCGTCCGGTAGGACTTCCCGTGTTCTTCCTGTTCGATGTAGCCCTTGCCGCCCGGGCCCAGGCGGTCGACGTTGTAGATGACCTTCGAGCGGAAGCTGTCGGTGTACTCCTCGCCGAGCTCTCGGGCGAGCTCCTGGGCCAACTCCGAGACGGACTCGAACTCGCCGTGCTCGCCGAGGGTGAAGAGGATCAGTTCCTCGAAGGGCTTGACGTTGGAGAACGACGCGACGGGGAGCTCGAGGATGTGCTTGCCGTCGAACTCCTTGGCGCCGATGGTCGTCCCGCGCTCGTCGAACTCCGAGAGCAGTTCCTCGGCGGCGTCCAGCCGCTCGTCGACTCGCTCGGCGAGTTCGGGATCGTCGACGGCGCCCTGGAGGTCCGAGAGCAGGTCGATGCCGCGGTGGAGTTCCTCGGCGAGTTCGGTCTCGAGGTACTTCTCGGGGACGGTGTAGTAGGTGTGGATGCGCTGGCGGTCCTCCTCGCGCTCGACCATGATGGAGTGGGCCGCGGTGGCGAAGGCGAACGAGACGGTGCGGGGCATCGCGGAGATGTTGACCCAGACGCTGGCGTCGTCCTCACGGTCGAGTTCGGCGTTGATGAGTTCGAACGCCTGCTCGAAGGCCTCGTCGTAGTCGTAGACGTCTTCGACGACGAAGCGCTCGGTGGCCGCCCCGAGGAGGTTCCGGTAGTCCTTCTCCAGCTTGGCGGCGAGGTTCCGTGAGTACTCGACGTTGGCCTCGCTCCCGACCGCGCCCTCGAGGAGGACGACGCGGTCGACGTCGAGCCTATCGCGCACGAGCGGCGCGATGAGCCGGTCGTAGTCGAACCCGACCGGCACGATGTGTGTCTGCATGCCGACGGCTACCGAGCGGAGGGTTGTAAGGGTTAAGACGTGCGACACGCGGCCGATAACCGTCGACCCGAACCCGCCGGGGCCGACTCGTCACCGCTCCCGTCGGCCGCGTGTCCCGATAGCCGGAGTCGATGCGGACGACTCGGTTACGACGGTCAGTCGCGCCGCGTCGCTGTGACCGCGAGCGCGACGACCGCCAGGAGCGCCGCGAGGACGCCCATGCCCGGGCCGCCCCCGGAGGTCGTCTCCACGGACGCGTCGGTCGCTTCCGACGGACCGCCGGACTCGTCCTCCTGTTCCGTCGGCGTACTGTCGTCGGGCGTCGGCGACGGAGTCGCCGTGGCCGTCGGCGTTGCGGTAGCCGTCGGCGTCGCCGTGTCGGTCGGCGTCGCCGTAGCGGTTGCCGTCGCCGTTTGCGTCTGGGTCGCGGTCGTAGCGGCGGTGGCCGTCTGCGTCTCCGCTGGCGTCGCCGTCGGCGTTTTCGTGACCGTCGGGGTCGCGGTCGGCGTCGCCGTCGCGGTCGGCGTCGGCGTCGACGCCGCGGCGATCGTGTAAGAGTCCGAGACCGACTGCGCTTCGAGCGTCCCGTGCGTGCCGTTGTTCAGTTCGTACGCGGCGGTGAACTCGCCGTCGTCCGGAACGGGCACGTCGCTGATCGTGATCGTCAGCGAGTCGGCGTCGCCGACCTCGAAGTGCGTGGTGCCGACGAGCACGCCCGCGGAGTTCTGGTAGTAGACCCCCCAGAACTCGATGCTGGTCCCGTTGGCGGTCGCCGTGATCTCGCTCTCGCCGCTGTCGACCCGCTGTTTGAGCGCGGTCCCGTTCACGCCGCTGTCGCCGAAGTCGATCCACGCGCTCTCGACCTCGACCTCCGAGGCGTTCCCGCTGAGGTCCAACGTGAACGTGAAGTCGTTCGTGGTCCCGGCCACGCCGGGCGCCACGCTGATGGGGGACCCGTCCGTTTCGGCCTCCTGTAGTAGTTGGTCGTTCGCCTGTGCGTCTATCGGTCCTCCGAGCGCTGCCCCCGTGAACACTGACGCCGCAGTCAGCACTGCCAGGAACAGACACCCCAGTTGCGTCTTCGTTGGTGCCATCGTTCTCCACTCTCTTGTCGCAGTTCCCACCCACGTGTCCGGGCGTCCGACTCTGTCTCCGGGTCGCACGCCCGAACGGCGTGGTCGCTACCGCAGTCTCCAGTTGCTAGCGGCTTACTCGTCGGATAAATACCCTACCAATCGCAAGTGACAGGTGCGCTGACGGCGCCGTCGCCACGACGGCAGCGATAGCCGGTCGAACGGCCGACTGCTGACCGCGGGTCGGGGCGTGTCAGTCCGCGCCGGTCGCGTACACCGACGCGTCTTCATCCGGACTCGCGCTCGTCAGCAGCGAGGTACCGACGGTCAGCGCGAGGCCGAGGAGCATACACCACACCGAGATGCTCCAGCCGTAGATCGAACCGGGGACGAGCGTGACCGACCCGACGACGGGCACCGGCACGGTGATTTTCGGCAACAGCGCGCCCGCGACGTAGACGAGTTGACTCCCGCCGACGCCGACGTACATGCCCCATCTCGTCGTGTCGCGCCAGTAGAGCGCGACCATCACGGGCAGCGCCAACTGCGCGAACCCGCCGAAGGCCGTGTTGCCGATGTCCAGCAGCGTCGCCGGCTGAAACAGGCTGGCGACGAACGAGAGCGTGGCGAAGACAGCCACGCCGACCCGACCGAGGAACGCCTCGCGCTGCTCGCTCGCTTCCTCGACCAGCGGGCGGTACACGTCGCGGGTGAAATAGGACGAACCCGAGAGCAGCATCGAGTCGCTGGAGGACATCATCGCGGCCATCGCGCCGGCGACGACGAGCGCGGCGAACCACGCGGGCGTGTACTCGGCGAGCAACAGGGGGAGGACGTTCTCGTTCGCGCCGGCCTCGATGCCCAGCCCCTTCGCCCACGCGCCGAGCATGAACGCGGGGACGAACAGCAGGATCACGAGCACCGGCCACAGCGGGAGCGTCCGCTTGATGACGGCCTTCGAATCGGCGACGAAGAAGCGCTGGTTGACCTGCGGGAACATCGTGACGCCGAAGGCGATGGAGACGGCCGTCGAGAGGACGTACTGTGGCGTGTAGAGCCCGCCGCCGAGCGCGAGGAAGTTGCCGTCCACGTCGCCCAGCGTCGCCGTCGCGCTGCCGACGCCGCCGGCAGCCGAGGCGACCCAGACGAACGCGGCCCAGACCATCACGAGCATGAACGCGCCCTGGAGCGTGTCCGTCCAGGCGACGCCGCGCATCCCAGAGAGCGCGACGTAGCCGATCATGAACAGCGTGATCCCCCCGGCGCCGGCCCAGTAGGGGACCGCGCCGCCGGTCAGCGCTTCGATAGCGGTGCCTGCGCCCTGCTGCTGGAGCATCACGTACGGGAACAGCCAGAAGATGCTGATCGCGGCGACGAGCACGCGCAGGGGGAGCGACCCGAAGCGGTCGCCGAGCATCTCGCCGAGGGTGACGTAACCGTTCTCCTTGCCGACGAGCCACTGCTTGTACCCCAGCACGTACCAGAGGATCCCGAAGATGACGCCGTCCATCAGCCCCATGACGAGGATCCACTCCGGGCCGGCCGCGTAGCTGATGTTCGGGCCGGCGAAGAACGTGAACGCCGAGAGGAGGGTCGCGAACGTGGTGAAGAGGAGGACGACGGTGCCCAGGGTCCGCGAGGCGAGGTAGTAGTCCTCGGCGGTCCGCTCGGTGAGGCGATACGCGACGACGCCGATGCCCAGGGCGACGAGCATGTAGCCCACGATGATCCCGACCTGCAGGGTCGCGTCAGCCATCGCGGCTCACCCCCTCGACGCCGAGCCCCCACGCACGTCGCGTGAAGACCCAGAAGACGACGGCCGTCAGGCACAGCCAGCCGACGTGCCACCAGACCCACACCGGCAGTCCGGAGGCGACCGCGTCCCCGCCCCACATGAACCACGGCACGGCCAGCGCCGCGAGCAGTACTCCGACGGCCGACCAGCCGATCAGGCGCGCCCGTTCGTGCATACACCCCGTGTCCGACTGCGTTCCCGTTAACCTTTCGCCGATCGCAAACGAAACAGTACTTCGAAGAGGATTTTTCTTCACTTGGCCGGACGCGTCGGTGGGTCGGCGGGCGGACGTGACCCGGTCGTTCGGGCCGCCGGCCGAACGCGTGTAGCGGACGGCCGGGTGAGAGTCGCGGGATCCGCAGATATTAGAGTCTTCCAGTGACAAGTTAGGGGTGGTTCCATGAGACGGTTCATGGACGGACATTCACCATCACAGCGCCCCGGACAGGGGCAGTTCATCAATGTACGATTCAGCGAAATATCTCATTCACGCGGATATCAGGACCAGCGGGGTGGTCGAGCGGAGTGACGTCGTCGGCGCCGTCTTCGGCCAGACCGAGGGGCTGCTGGGCGACGAACTCGACCTGCGCGACCTGCAGGAGTCGGGGAAGCTCGGGCGGATCGACGTCGAGATCGAGTCCGAGCGCGGGAGTTCCTTCGGCGAGATAACGATCGCCAGCGGTCTGGACCGGGTCCAGACGGCGATCCTCGCGGCCGCCCTGGAGAGCATCGAGCGCGTCGGCCCCTCCCAGTCCGACGTCGAGGTACGCGACATCGAGGACGTCCGCTCGGCCAAGCGACGGCAGGTCGTCGAGCGCGCGAAGGAACTCCTCGCGGAGTTCGACGCGACGACCATGTCCAGCGAGGACCTCGTCGACGAGGTCCGCCGGAGCGTCCGCGTCGAGGACATCACCGAGTTCGCGGGTATGCCGGCTGGCCCGCGCGTGGAGGACAGCGACGCCATCATCGTCGTCGAGGGCCGCGCCGACGTGCTGACGCTCCTGAAGTACGGCATCAAGAACGCCATCGCGGTCGAGGGGACGGACGTGCCCGACGCAGTCGCGGAACTGACTGCCGACCGAACGGTGACCGCCTTCCTCGACGGCGACCGCGGGGGGGACCTCATCCTCAAGGAACTCGCGCAGGTCGGCGACATCGACTACGTCGCGCTCGCGCCCACCGACCGCTCCGTCGAGGACCTGTCGCGCAGCGAACTCATGAGTGCGCTCCGCGACAAAGTGCCCTTCGAGACGGTCTCGGCCGCCGACGCCGCGACGGACGAGCCCCACGGGCTCGCCGCCACCGACGGGAGCGCCCAGCCCTCGCCGCCCGACGGCGACTCGGGGACGGTCGACCCGGATTCGCCGGTCGAACCGGACCGGCCTGAAGTCGACGAGGGATCCGACGCCGCCCTGGCGGACGCAGACGCCGACGCGGGCGACGACGGCGCGCAGCCCGCCGACGAGGACGAACGCGGCGACGCCTCGATGGAGTCCCTGGAGGCCGACGGCGATACGTCGACGGCGAGCCCGACCGCAGGGTCCGCGGAAGCCGCCGTCTCCGAACCCGCCGTGGAGGTGGCCGACCAGCCGGCGGATTCGGACGCACCGGACTCGCTCGCGAACCACGTCGAGCAAGTCGTCGGTGCCGCAAGCGGGACCGTGCGGCTGCTCGACGCGACGCACGAGGCGACAGCCGAGGGACCGGCCGACGAGGCGTTCGCCCTCCTGGAGTCGGCGGATCGGGTGCCCTCATCGGTCGTCATCGACGGCGAACTCTCCCAGCGCGTCCTCGACGTGGCGGCCCAGCGCGGCGTCGACGTCGTCGTCTGCGCCGCGGAGGGCGAGTACGTCAAACAGCCGGTGAACGTCCGGGTGCTCACCGCGGACGAGGTCTGAGCGCCGGACTCACTCGTTTTCACCTTCGAGCTCGCGGACGAGCAACAGCCCGTCCCCGGTCTCGTAGTGGTCCGCGATCCGCTCGCGCCGCTCGAAGCCGCGGTCGCCGTAGAACTCGCGGGCGCGCTCGTCGACCTCTCGGACGGTCACGCGCAGTTCCCCGACGCCCGCCTCGCGGAGTCGCTCGACCAGCGCGTCGACGAGCGCCGAGCCGTGGCCGGCGCCCTGCGAGCCGGGCGCGACGGCGAGTTCCGCCAGATAGCCGGCGTCGCCGCCGTCCGTGACCGCGAGCGCGTAGCCGACCGGGGTTGCCGGGCCGGCGCTCGTCGTTGTGCCGTCGTTCGCGGCTACGCTGTCACTCGTCGCCGCTTCGCCGCGCTCGGCGGCTGGTTCGGTCGCGACGAGGAGCGTCGGCGGCCCGTCGACGGCTACTGTGAGCAGTTCCTGCCAGGGTTCGGCGAGCACCGCCTCCTGGATCGCTCGCAACGCGGGCAGGTCGCCGGGTCGGCCCTCGCGGATCCGGGTCATATCGCGACCGATCCGACGACGACGACCGCCGCGAGCCCCGCGGCGACGCCCGCGGCGAGCGTCGCGAAGAAGTTGACGCCCTCGTTCTCGAGGAAGACGCCTTCCACTGTCGCGCCCAGGAGGCTGTCGACCGTCATCCCGACGACGCCGCCGAAGACGACCACGCCGGCTCCGCGGGCGTCGACGACCTCGAAGACGCCGAGCGAGATAGCGGCGATGAGGACGGCGCCGGCGAGCCCGGCCACCTCGCCCTGCCAGGTGACCGCGCCGTCGGTCCCGGGTTCGACGCGCTCGAAGGTCGTTATCAGCCGCGGGTCGTCGAAGACGCCGCCGATCTCGCTGGAGAGAGTGTCGCTCATCGCCGCCGAAATGGACCCGGCGAAGGCGAACAGGAACAGCTCCGGTTCCAGCCCGGTCAGCGTCGGGCTGGCCGACCAGCCGAGCACCGCGAACAGCCCGACAAGCGAGTTGGCGAGGACGTTCCCGCTGCCGCGAGCGCCGTCGTTCTCCTCGGCGATCCCGCGGGACTCTTTCTCCTCGTAGCGGAACTTCGTCGAGAGCCCGCCGACGCCGAAGAAGGTGACCAGCAGGAGGAACCAGCCGACGTCGCCGAGGACGATGGTCTGCAGGCAGAGGAAGACGCCGGTGATCATCCCCGGGAGCGACGCGGTCTCCAGCGCGTAGGCGAGCGCGCCCAGCAGGACCGCGACGGCGAGCGCGACGGCGACCCCCGACGTGTCGACCGACAGCGGCAGGTCGGCGAACAGCCAGAGGAGCATGCCGATGGATATCATGACCAGCGGGTCGTCGCGCTCGAAGAGGACGGCCCGCAGGAGCGCCCCGAGCAGGGCGCCGCTGGCCGCCAGGAACGTGACCAGGGGCCAGTGGACCGCGGTATCGACGAGCAGCGCCGCGGCGTACTGTCCGGCGCTCCCGGCGAGAAATCCCGCGACGACGAACCCGACGGTCGCGAGGACCGGTTCGTCGCGGACTGTCCGCACGACGTGGCCGCCGAGGTTCCCCCACGAGAGCAGGAGGACGGTCCCGACGAAGACTGACAGGGGCATCGCGAACCGGACCGCGAGGAGGGCGAGCGCGGCGGCCGCGAGGGCGAAGCCGGCGAGCCCGTAGAGCCGGCCGTCGCGGCGGTCGCCCGGCCGCGCGAAGAGTTCGAACACCGGACCGTCGTCGACGACGTAGAGCGCGAGCGCGGCGACGAGGAGGAACGGGCCGGGCGCGGCGACGGTCGCGAGCGCCCTGCTCGTGTTGCTGGCGATCGGTGGGACGGCCAGCGCGAGCGTCCCGACGAGGGCGAACGCGCCCGCACGCCGGACTGTGGGTGTCACGCTACTGTCGGTATCCCGCGGAGAGCTACTTACCGTTTCCGAACCGTCGCGTCCGTGCATTCACCGTGACACGTTCGCGGCCCGGTCCGCGTACGGAGCCGTCGTCGAACCCGGCGTCCGCGTTCCGGCGTCCCGTCGCCGAACGTGAGATTTAGGACACGTCCGTCGGAATGACCGGTGTGGGCCTCTACGAATGGTATCTCACCCTCCGCCTGCGTAACAGCGACGCCGACCTCCCCGAGACCGTCGCGGTCATCGTCACCGAGCGAGACCTGCTCGAGTCCGACGGCTACCGGACGCTGGAGCGATTTTTCGAGTGGGCAGTCGAGTTCGGCGCCGAGCGGATCGCCGTCTACGTCAGCGTCCTCGACGGCGAAGTCGTCGGGACGATCCGCGAGGAACTCGCGGGCGTGCGTGCGCCCCGCGAACTCGCCGTCCGTGGCCCCGGCGACGAGGAGCAGGCCGACGCCCCCATCGTCGTGAGCATCGGCCTCGGCGGGAAACACGAGTTCGCGACCGCCGTTCAGGGCCTCGCCGAGGAGGTCGAAGCCGGCGAACTGACCCCCGAGGACATCGACGAGACCGCCATCGAGCGGGAACTCGTCTTCCCCGTTCAGCCCGATCTGGTCGTCAAGACCGGCGCCGAGCGCCTCTCGGATTTCATGATCTGGCAGTCCGTCTACTCCGAGCTCTACTTCACGGACGTGAACTGGCGGGACTTCCGGCAGCGCGACTACCTCCGGGCGCTCCGGGACTATCAGAACCGTCAGCGGCGGTTCGGTCGATAGACCGAATCACGTGAACCTTCGGTTCACGGTGGTTCGGGCGCTGAGCGGAGCGAAGCGCCCGAACGTCGAGAGACGAGCGGAGCGAGTCTCTCGGAAGTTCGGCCGACCGCCGCTCCCGCGGGGCGTTTCGCGGGGCGGACGCGCGACCGACGCGGCAATTTATGCCGCTGGTGGACGAAGTGTCCGTCGTAATGAGCGACCCACTCCAGCCGTGGATCGTCGACGAGTTGTTTCGCAGGGGTCGGTACCTCTATCCGACCGACGTCGTCGACGTGATCGAGCGCTTCCACGGGGTTGCGGGACCCGGCGTCCCGCGGACGGTCGTCAGGCGGTACGTCGCCGAGTTGCTGGGGCAGTTAGGGCCCAGAGCGCCGTACACCGTCGAGCGGTTCGAACGGATCCTCGACGGTCGCATCACTGACCTCGACCTGTGGCTTCCGGACGCCCTCTACGAGGTGGAGGCCGGTCGGGTGAGCGTCTACCCCGCCCACTGGCACCGGTCGCTCGGCGGCGTCCGCGATCCCGTTCGGTACGTCGAAGTCATCGCCGCGGACCTGGCGACCGCCAGGGTCGCCACCCCGGACGCCCCGTCGCCGCCCGTCCCGAGACAGATCCTGATAGACGCCATGATGGTCCTGGGCGGTGCGAGTCGCCCCGCGGCGGGCGGAGTCCTCCAGACGGCCCGCCTCGACGGTCGGCTCGTCGTCGAACCGTTCCAGAACCCGGAAGCGGACGTCTGGGTCGCCGACGCGGGCAAGCGTCGGCCCGCGCCGACTGACTCGACCGCGACGGTCCGCTCGACGGGCCCGGTTGGTCCGGTCGAGCGAACGGGAGAACGCGACGTGTCGCGACCGGCGGAACGCGGCGTGGGTCGACCGTAGCCGGCGGTCGGTCCGGCGGTTCGGGTAGGCGATACTGGCCGACCGGGGAGTAGACTGCCGGGGCCGGGGTGAGAACGGCTCGCCGCCGGACACGAGGTGAAGCAGGGACGGATTCAGTGAAAGGTCGCGCCGTTGCCGATCCTCGTCTGGTAGACGCGCGAGTCGACGCCGACGTCCTCGAAGGCGTCGACCATGGCCGAGGCGATGGCTCGCTGGTCCGACTCGTAGCAGGCGGCGATGACGCTCGGGCCGGCGCCGCTGATGGTCACGCCGGTCGCGCCCGCGTCGAACGCCGCCTGCCTGACGTCATCGTAGCCGTCGATGAGCTTGGCGCGCGCCGGCGTGACGACGGCGTCTTCCATCCCGCGGCCGACGAGTTCCGGGTCCGAGCGGTGCATTCCCGTGGTCAGCGTCGCGGCGTTACCGACGGTCTCGACGATGTCGCTGACGCGCGCGCCCTCGGGGACGACCTCGCGGGCGTCGCGGGTCGAGACGACGATGTCCGGCAGGCAGGTCACCAGCGGGATGTCGGCGTCGACCTTCGAGACGCCGTCCGGGGTCGCGATCGTGAACCCGCCGAGGATGGCCGGCGCCACGTTGTCGTCGTGGGCGTCGCCGGAGACGACGGCCTCACCCTCGGCGGCGATGGGGACGAGCTCCTTCCGGGTGAGCCCGCGGTCGTAGAGGCGGTTGAGGGCGACGGCCGCGGCGGCCGCGCTCGCCGCGGACGAACCGAGTCCCGAGGCGGGGCGGACGCCCTTGTCGATCTCAATGTGCGCGGGGGCGTCGAGCGCCTCGGCGACCGCGCCGACGGTGTTCTCGTCGGGGTCTTCGGGGATGAACTGGCTGCCGGCGCCCGTCACGTCGATGGTGGTCTCCGCGGCTCGCTCCACTCTGACCACGTCGGCAGGCCTGTCCAGCGCCACGCCGAACACGTCGAAGCCACTCCCGAGGTTCGCGCTCGTCGCCGGCGCCCGCACCGTCACCATATGCGACGCAATTCCCGGAGTGCGGGCAAAAAGGTAGCGGACTCCCGTACTGACGCGCGAATGACCGGACGAGGGCGTCCGAGTGGGACGACGATCGGCCGGCGCCGAGAGTACACGTCCGCCACGCGCTCGGTCGTCCGCGAGTGGGCGAGCGAAAGGGCTATTCCCGTCACGGCGGAACTGACGGGTATGATCGGTGTCGTCGGCGGCGGTGTCGCCGGCCTCGCGGCCGCGTATCGCCTCCAGCAGCGCGGCCGCGACGTGCAGGTCTACGAGGCGAGCGACCAGGTGGGCGGGCTGGCGGCGGTCTACGAGACCGCCGGCGACCCCATCGAGACGTTCTACCACCACCTCTCGGCCTCGGAGGGGACCATCGTCGAACTGATCGAGGAACTCGGCCTCGGCGAGGACCTGGAGTGGCGCTACAAGACCGACTCCTACTACGTCGACGGGGTGGTCCACCCGATGGAGAAGGCGTGGGAGATCCTCGCCTACCCGCACCTGTCGATCTACGACAAGTTCCGCCTCGCCATGCTCGTCAAGGAGATCGACGTGCGCGGCGGCTGGCCGAAGTTCGACACCTACGACGACATCACCGACTTCGAGGACGTGCCCATCAAGGAGTTCCTGCTGGAGCACACGACCAGGCACGTCTACGAGTCGTTCTGGGAGCCGCTGCTCGACGCGAAGTTCGGGTCGCGCAAGGAGGACGTCTCGGCGGCCTGGCTACTCGGGCGAGTGAAGTTCCGCGGCGAGCGCGACCCGATCCGCGGCGAGCAACTGGGCTATCTCGACGGCGGGTTCGGCCGCCTCCTCGACGAACTGCTGGCCGCCGTCGGCCGCGATACGGTCACCACGGGCGCGCGCGTGACGGAACTGACCGAATCGGATGGCGCCGTCGAGTCGCTGACCGTCGAGCGCGACGGCGAGCGGGAGACGCACGAGGTCGACGGCGTCGTCGTCGCGGCCATGCCGAACGTCCTCGAAGACCTGACGGGCTACCCCTGCGAGATCGACTTCCAGGGCACGGTGTGTTCGGTCTGGAGCATGGAGGAGTCGCTGTCGGACACCTACTGGCTGAACATCAAGGACGAGGCGCCGTTCGGCGTCTTCATCGAGCACACGAACTTCGTCCCGCCCGAGCGCTACGGCGGCGAACACCTCTACTACACGGCGAGTTACATCCAGAGCCCCGAGGAGGACCTCTGGCAGATGTCCGACGCGGAGGTCGAGTCCCACTGGGAAGCCGGGATCGAGGATCTGTTCCCGCACTTCGACCCCGACAGCGTCAACTGGGTGAAGACGGCGCGCAACCCGCGGACGGCGCCCATCTACGAGCGCGGCTACCTCGACATGGTAGTGCCCTACGACCTGGGCGAGGAGGTTGCCGAGGGCGTCTACTACGCGGGGATGGCCTCCCGGGCGCAGTATCCCGAGCGCTCGCTCAACGGCGGCATTGAGGCCGGTTACGCCTGCGCGGACCTGATCACGAACGGGTCTGTCCGGTAACCACCGGAAATTCGGTGCGGTGACTACGGGGCCGCGTTACCGATCGGGCCGTGAGACACCGGCGGCCCACAGTTTCGGACTCCCTCCTCGGTCCATGGAGTCGACCTGCCCGGCGACGAACAGTTGTTCCTCGGTGGCCGTCACGACCTGCATGTCCTCGTACTCGAACGTCCGGTCCCAGTCCCGTCGCCCGAGCTGATCGGTCCCGAACAGCCGCGTACGGGTCGCCACGGCGAAGCCCTCGTCGAGGGGGACGAAGTCGGTCGGGGCGAGGCCCTCGAACGCGCGTCGCCAGACGGGGAACCCCCGGTCGTCGACGACGGACAGGACCACCTCCTGTCTGTCGTAGTCGAAAATCTCCCCGAGGATGGCCGCGCCGCCGGACCGGGGGAAGACACGGAGCGCCCCCTCGGCGTACCCCGCGAGGGTCCGGCGCCACTGCTCGCCGCCGTACTCGTCGGTCGCGAGGAGCGTGGGAACGGTCCCCTCGACCGAGGACGGTCTCGATTCGCCGACGAGGAGGTAGCCGCCGTCGTGCCGAGCGGTGATGTCGGAGACTCTGAAATCGTCCAAGTGGTAGGTGTGAAACCACTCCCGGTCGCCGTCGGCATCGGTCCCGAGGGCCCACGCGACCCGGTCCTCGTCCTCGCCCATGCCGCCGCCGAGGACGACGCCGCCGTCCGGTCGCCGACCGATCGCAGTCGAGTTGGCTTCGAGTGCGTCGCCTAGCTTCACGTACCTGTCCCATCGGCGCTCGCCGTCGGGCCCGAGCGACAGGATCCACGGCCGACTCTCGTCGCTCGCGTGGGTGACGGCGACGTACCCGTCGTCTACGCGGACGAACCACCCGTCGTACCACTCGGGCGCGTCGAGGCGAGCGTCCACTTCCGTAGTCCCGTCGTGCAGGAACTGGACCACTCGAAGTCCGTAGTCCGTCTCGCGGGGGCTGACGAGGAGGGCGGCGCCCTCGCCGTGTGCGGGCACCGCACCCACCGGCGTGTCGTCTTGCGTCCCGAACGTCTCCGTCCAGACCGCGTCGGACTGCGAGGGCGTTCGCGGCGCGATGGTGGCGGTGCTCCGACCGGCGGACCCGGCGCGACCCGACCCGCGTCTCCCGGTAGTGTTCGCGTCGCCCGTCGACCCCGAGCGAGCGACGGCGCCGAGGACCCCCACGCCCGCGACGCCGCCGAGCGAGGCGAGGAACCGTCTGCGAGACTGTTCGGAGGGCATCGTCGGCGAGTCGCCGGCCGCGGACAAAACCGTTCCGACAGAAGACATTTATCTCGGCCGGCCGGGCGGGCGATCGATGCCCTCCACTCAGGCGACCGGGTTCTCGATAGCCGCGATCACCGTCGTGGTCGTGATGCTCACCGCTGCCGTTCCACCCGGCGTGGCCGCGGCACCGGAACTCGACCCGCCGACCGGGGCGACGGCCGAGCGGACGGCGGTCGAGAGCGACGGGCTGAATCTCACATTCCGGACCGGAGCGCGCGTCGCGTTCGGCGACCTGGACTCGACGGCCGCCGTCCGCCGACAGATCGCGGCCGGGCGCCTCCCCGAGGTAGCGAACTTCACGGTCGGCGACCCGTTCGTCGTCGAGATCACGCACGCCGGTCTCGCCGCCGAACTCGGCGACGGGAACGCCACCACGGCGTTGCTGGACCGGTTCGGGACATCCGCAGCGAACCTGACGTTCGAAGGGAAGACCGGTCCTCAGCGGGCCTCCAAATGGATCGACCCGTTCCCGAACGGGACGCGTGCGTTCGTCGACGCGGCCAACGACACGACGTACGTCGTCGTCGACACGGACCGCGTGACGGTCACCTACTCGGACTCGCCGGGCCCGGGGGTCGACCGGAACGTCTCGCAACCGATCGTGGAGCACCCGCCGGATCTGGAACAGTACGACCACGTCCGCGCCCACGTGACCCTGACCGGCGGGTCGAACCTGACGGCGGACGACGAGCGCGTCGTCGCGACGCGGGACTTCGTCGTCCGGATCCGGACCGCCGAGATCCGGTACGACGACGAACAGCGCGAGCGGGTCTACCTCGACTCGGCGCCGAACCAGACGCTGAGAGGGGTGACGAACGTCCGGCCCGGGCTGAACGTCACCGTCCGTCTCCGGTCCGACTTCACCGCGTCGGACTCGGACGAGTGGGTCGCCCGCCGGACGACGGCCACCGTCGCGGAGGGCGGGACGTTCTCGGCGGCGTTCGACCTGAGCGATGTCTCGAACGGCACCGTAGTAGACGCGACCGTCCGCCTCGACGATCGAAACATCCTGGACCGTGAGGGCTACGATCCGCCGGAGTCGGCGACCGTCGTCGTAACGGCTCCGACCGGGAGTATCGAACTTCGGGGGACCGAACGGAACGCCTCCGGGAGCTACGACGCCGTCACAGTCGACGCCACGCTCTCGCGCGGCGGCTTCGTCGTCCTCCACCGAGGGAGCGCCACCGGTCCGATCGCGGGCGTCTCCGGGAATCTCTCGCCCGGCAGGCACGAGGAGGTTCCGGTGTACGTCGGCTACGCCACGGAAAGCTCCGACGCGCTCGTCGCCGTCGTCCACCGCGACGGGAACCAGAACCGCTGGTTCGATAACGCGACTGTCGACCGACCGTACGGAACGACCGGTGACGCCGCGGCCGAGACCGGCTTCGCACCGCCATCGCCGGGGTCACCGAGACAGCCGACGCAGACGAACACGCCGACGCCGGCGGAAACGGAGGTGTCCACGGCAGTGACGGCGACCGATACTGCCGGCGGAGCGACCGAATCGGCGACAGTCGACGAAACCAGCGCGGCGACCGACGACTCGGCGGTCACCGAGACCGACGGTTCGACGGCAGCGACGACCGCACGCGTCGAACAGGCCACGTCACGGGAGACGACCACGACCACGGCCGGGACTGGTCCCAGGTTCACAGCCCTCACGATGCTACTCGCGGGTGCATTCCTGACGCTGTTCGGCTTCGCTCGCAGGCAGTAACTCAGTCGCGCCGGTACCGCTACGTCTCGGCGTCGTCGCCGTCGACACCCGGCGCCTCCTCGGCGGACACGTCCTCGGGTTCTTCCTGGCCGCCGACGACGAGGTCGCCGTCGTCGGTCTCGACGTACACGTCGTCGGCGAACCCGCCCTCGGCGTGGGGGTGTTCGGGGTCCTCCAGCTTCTCCGGCGTCGAGGGGGCTTCGGCGACGCCGTCGGCGGGGCGGAACTCGCCGAGCGGGTCGTCGATGGTGATGCCGTGACGTTCGAAGAAGTCGGCGTAGCGGTCGTAGTGGGCCTCCAGTTCGTCGCCGGGGAACTCCATCATCTCCGTCCAGCCGTGGTTGTAGAAGTCGAAGTTGGCCTGGACGTGAGTGATCTCCCGGGCTTCTGCCTCTGGGTACCCCTCCTCCAGTGCGGCCACGTAGGCGTCCATCGTCGCGCCGAAGAAGTCGTCGAGGTGCTCGCGCCGTTCGTCGCGGTGACCCTCCTCGGCCTTCCCGGCGAAGATGTCCGTGTGCATCCCGACCAGTCGGTCGGTGACCTTCTCGCCGACGACCGGGAGCGTCAGCGCTTGCTTCGCCGCGAAGTGTCGGGCGTTCTGGCGGAGTTTCATCTCGTCGGAGCGGTTAGGACCCGACGTTCTTGAACGTCCCGCTCGCGGGGGGTCGGGCCGCTCCGTGTTTACTCCCGGGTGTAAATCGCGTTTCGGATGCCGGAACGATCAGAATTTCCGTTCAGGGCGTGCGTTTGACAACCAACCGCACGGAGAGATAGCAACCCACATTAACCACGGTTACGAAGATGCCGGGCATGAGCGCATCCCACGTCATCATCGGTGATGGCATCGCGGGGAGTTCGGCAGCGGAGACGATTCGGGAGGAGGACCCTGACGCGGACATCACCGTGATCACCGATGAGGGGGAGGCACTGTACAATCGGATTCTGATCAAGGAGTTCGCCAAGGGGAAGCTCCCCGAGGCGCCCATCTCTATCCACGAACCGGAGTGGTACGACGAGCGGGATATCGACCTCCAGCTCAACACGTACGTCACGACCATCGACACCGAGGCCAACGAGGTACACACCCACGAGGGCACCGACTACGACTACGACAAGCTCCTCGTCGCGACGGGCGGTACGCCCGCCAGCCTCGCGAGTTTCGGCATCGAGAACGCCGACGCCGACGGCATCGACCACTTCTGGACGTTTCAGGACGCCCGCTCGATCAAGGAGAACGTCGAGAACGCCGACCAGGGCATCATCGTCGGCGCGGGCCTGCTCGGCATCGACCTCGCGGCGATCTGCGGCGCGCAGGGTCTGGAAGCCAACTACCTGATGCGCGGTGAGTGCTGGTGGCGCTACGCGCTCGACGAGGAGGGCGCGGAGATCCTCCACGACGCGATGCGCGAACGCGGCGTCACCCCGGTGTTCGAGTCCGGCGTCGACCGCTTCGAGACCGACGAGACGGGGCAGGTCGAGGCGGCCATCGACCCCAACGGCGAGCGCTTCGAGGGCGACTGGGCCGGCGTCGCCATCGGGCTGAGCTTCAACACGGAGTTCCTGCAGGACACGCCCGTCGAGACGAACGACAACGGCATCGTCACCGACGAGTACATGCGGACCAACGTCGACGACATCTACGCCGCGGGCGACATCACCTGGTTCTACGACACCATCCTCGACGACATGGGCGAGAACGGGTCGTGGGGCTCCGCGAAGGAACAGGGCTCTATCGCCGGCCAGAACATGGTCGAGGACCTCCGCGATGGCGGCAGGACCGACGACCCCGAGGAGTTCCGCTGGGTCTCCTCGTACTCGATCACCCACTTCGACTTCCCGTTCCTCTCCTTCGGCCACCCGACCATCGGCGACGACGAGGCCAGCCAGAAGTACAGCGACACCGAGTGGCGCCGCCTCGCGTTCAAGGACGGCAAGATCATCGGCGGCGTCCTGATCGGCGACCTCTCCCAGCAGTCCAAGTACAAGAAGCTCATCCGCGAGGAGCGCGAGGTCGCCCAGCACAAGGACCTCCTCATGGAGGAGGACGTCGACATGGACAAACTCGAAGAAGCGGCGCCCAAAGCCGAGTAACGTCGCGGGTCGACCCGCTCGCCGCTCCCGTCCGCGCTCGTTTCCGTTCTTCCCGCTCGTTTCCGCACGTTTCCGCTCGATTTCCGTCCTTCCGGCCGAACCGCTATCGCGTTCCGACCGCGTCGCTCCCGGAGAGTCGTCAGACAGGCTGAATGATATAGATCCCTTTAAGTAAGAGAGCCTACCAATCCGGCTCATGTCAGTGTCGGTGGGTGACACGTTGGAGGACGCGGTGCAACGACTGATGACCGTCCCGGGGCTCCTGGTGCTGGTCCTGTTCCTCGGATTCAGGCTCACCAACCCGGTGATCTACGAGACGTTCTTCGCGCGCGGGATCGAATTCGCCCTGAGGGAAGCGGGGGGATACTCCATCAGGGAACTGGAACTGGAACTGATCGAGCGCGGGTACGACTTCCTACTTCCGCTCGTCGACGCGGTCGACAAGGCGGGAATGGACGTGTCCTTCCCGGTCGCCATCGCGCTGGTCTCGACGCTCCCTTTCATCGCGGAGCTCCTGCACGTCGTCGGGGTGCGGGCACTGGCGGCGCGAGACCCGAATAGCGTCCCTGTGGACGAGATCACGTCGGGTCTGCCTGGTGCATACGTGAAGTCGCTGGTCGCGAACTTCATCGCGCTGGTGTTGATCGTCCTCGGGACGCTGTTCTTCCTGGTCCCGGGTATCGCGCTGGCGGTCCTGTTTTTCTTCGTCCGCCACCGGATCGCGCTGGCCGGCGACGGGGTCTTCGAGGCTATCTCCCAGAGCTACGCGCTGGTGAAAGAGAACGCCACCCAGATGATCGTCCTCGGGATCGTCTTCTGGCTGTCGTGGGGCGTCGCGTGGTTCGTCGCCGGGCTGATCCCGCTCGGCGACCTCAGCGGGCCGTTCCGTCGGGCGGTCGAGACGGGCGTCATCGTCTTCGGCATCTCGATGCTGACGAGCGCGTACCTGCAGGCGGTCGGCGGCGTCGCAGGACAGGCGAGCGCCGCGCCGGCCGGCCAGAGCGACCGCCTCGGGGCCTGATCGAAGCCGTTTTCCACCCTGCTGTCCGTCTGTCGAGTATGGACAGCGGCGGCAGCAGCGACATGACGCTCGCGTTCGACCTGGACGCGCTGAAGGAACTGGCATATCCCGACCGAGTGTTCCAGGACGCGCGCCAGTGGAGCGAGTACGTCGGCGTCGTCTCCGAACAGCCGACCTACGTCGTGACGAACTTCACGCGCAAACACCGGATCCGCCAGGACTTCTTCTCGGGGCCCCGCTCGCGCGCCGAGAGCCTCGAGAACGTCAAACGCCAGTTCGGCACCGAGCGCCACGTCTTCGTCGGCACCGGCGACGAGGACGCCGACCTGGCCGAGGAGGTCGACTGGGAGTACCTCGCCGTCGAGGACGCCGCCGAGGCGGCCGACTGGGAACTGGGCGAACCCGAGGTCCCCGAGGACGCGGCCGGCGACGACGAGCGCGACGACTGGCCCTGAACCGGCGTTCCGGCGCGGGCGAGCGCCGTGCCCGCGCGGTGAGAGGCGGCGGCGATTCGCCTGCTCGAATTCCGTTCGTCCGCGTTTTCCGTTGATTCTGGGTGATCGTCGACGCTTGCTGTTGCTTGGAGTGGACTTTCTAACTGACATTCCCATCGGCCGAACGGAACGGCACAATGTTCTATCACGAAGGAGACCAGCTCCAGTATCAGGTCGAAGTCGAGGAACCGGACCCGGAGTTCGCGAAGATGCTCCAGGAAGGGATCGGCGGCGTCGAGGGCGAGCTCCGCGTGGCGTTGCAGTACATGGCCCAGGCGATGGGGCTGCCCAAGACGGAGAAGTTCAAGCCGTATCGGCGCGCGCTGATCGACACGGCGGCCGAGGAGTTCGGCCACATCGAGATGTACGCGACGGCCATCCACAAGAACCTGCAGGGGTCGTCGACGTCCGTCGGCGGGGATCCGACGAACTACCAGCCGCGACAGTACCTCACGGCGGGGCTGAACCCGCTGTTCACCGACGCGAACGGCACGCCGTTCAACGGGAACTACGTAATGGCGAGCGGCAACCTCGCGGCGGACATGACCGCCAACATCGCCGCCGAGTCGACGGGGCGCCAGCTCGCCTGTCGGCTGTACAACATGACCGACGACCCGGGGATGAAGGACATGCTGTCGTACCTCATCGCCCGCGACACGATGCACCAGAACCAGTGGATACAGATCCTGAAGGACCTGGGCGACTCCGAGGCGGCGTTCGACGCGTTCCCGATCCCAGACAGCTTCCCCGACGAGGCCGAGAACCAGGAGTTCAACTACGCGTTCATGTCGACGAACCTCGACGAACAGCCCGACCCGGAGACGCCGTGGACGACGGGCATTTCGCCGGACGACGAGGGGACGTTCTCGTACATCACCCAGCAGGACCTCGACGGGTTCGACCCGAAGATCGAGAAGTCCGACCCGGCGACGTTCAACAGTCCGGTCCCGCAGGGCGAAGACACGCTGGCGACGGAAGAGAACGGCGGGGGAACGGACACCGGGACTGACACGGGAACGGACACCGGGACTGACACCGCAACCGACTCCGGGGGCGGCGAGTGAACGGAGTCCGCGATGACCGAACGTGAGCCAGCGGCGGACGACGGCGGCCCCGGGTCGGTCTCGCGGCGCGACTTCCTGCTGACGACCGGGACGGTCGCCGGCGCCGGGCTGTCAACGGCGGCAGTCACCGGTCGCGGCGCGGCCGCGCCGACGGTCGCCGCGAGTCCCGCGGAGCACGCCGCTGCCCGGGACGCGGTCAAGCGGGCCGACGCGGCCGTCGCGGTCGAGCGAGCGGAGACCACCGACGGGCTTGAGCGGTTCGCCGCCGGGGAGGTCGACGCCCTGGTTGGGAGCAGGCCGATGCTTCCCTCGGAGCGCGCTCGCGTCGCGGACGAGGGCGTCGACTACCGGGGTCGCGAAATCGTCTCCGGCGCCGCCGTGCTTCGGCCCCCGGAGTCGTCGTGGGTCGAGTGCCTCTCGCCGAGCGGTATCGCCGGGACGTGGGCCGGCGACGGGCCGGTCGAGACGTGGGCGGAGGTCGACTCCGGCGTCTCCCGGATCGCGGGGGCACTGACCCGGACTGTCGAGCGCGGTTCGGAGGGGCCCCCTGGAGGCGAAGCGTCCTCGGCACCGTCAGCTGACGTGCTCGTTCGCGGCAGTCGGGCGTACCAGTACGCCGTGGGCGCCGGCGGCGTCGGGTACTACGAACCCGGCGACTGGCTGGTCCGGACGACGGCCGGTGACGTGGACTCGGCGACGCCCGTCGTCCGCCTCGCGTACCTGTACGCCGACCGGGACGCGCTCTCCCGGTCGACCGTCGGCGAGTTCGCCCGGGCGTACGAGCGACGGGTTGCGGAGGGAATCGGCGACGTCACTTACGCCGAGCGGCCGTTCGGACCGGCGTAGACGACCGTCGCGGGCGCAGTTCGACACAGACAGCGAGACCACACCGATGACAGGCGAGACAGCCGAGACCACGGGATCTGACGAACCGACCGCAGAGCGCCGCGGAGACGGGCCGGTCGCCGTCCCGCGGCAAGTCCACTGCGAACTACAGACGCTCGGGCAGATGGGGGTCGACCCCTTCGAGGAGGGGATCCTCGACACGCTCGACCGCTACAACTTCCACGCGGCTCGGGAGTGGGCGCTCGACAACCCGGACCGGTACGTCCGGGCGGTCCGCGAGGGCACTGTCGACGAGACGTTCGCGGAGACGACCACCGGCGGCGACTGACGAGCGGATCCGACCGAGAGAGTGCTGGACCAGCCGGCGTCGCCAGCCGAAACCACCGGCGACGACTGGCCTTGACTCCCGCTCGGTCACACAGCGCCGTCGAGGCGGTCGAGGACCCGTTTTCTCCCGACGTACACGGCGAGCGATCCGACGACGACGGCCGCCGAGACCGCCGCGAAGACGACGAGTTCGCCGTCGGCCAGTCGCTCGCCCGCGAACGCCGCGACCAGGAACGAGGGCGTCCGGCCGACGGCGACGAGCGCGAGGACCGTCCGGAGGCGCAGTTCCGAGAGGCCGGCCACGAAACACAGCAGGTCGTCGGGAAACACCGGCAGGAGGAAGAGGACGAACAGCCCGGCGGCCCCGCGGCGGTCGACGAACCCGTCCCACCGGGCGAGCGCCGCGGGATCGACGACGCGTTCGACGTAGGGCCGCCCGTAGCGCCGGCTCGCGGTGAACGCGATCGCCGTCCCGAGGAGGACGCCCACCATGCTGTAGACGGTCCCCGCGACCGTGCCGAACGCGTAGCCCGCGCTGGCGCCGATGACCTGTCCCGGGAGCGGTGCGAGGACGACCTGGGCCGTCTGGAGGCCGACGAACGCGGCGGGCGCGAGGGGACCGAGCGCCGATACTTGCGCTCTGACCCAGATCGGGTCCGTGACCTGCGGAAACAGCGCGAGGACGCTTACCGTCGCGCCAGCGAGAACGCCGGCGAGCGCGAGGCCGCGGACCAGCGCGTCGCGACGGGCCGCGGGCGAGCGAAACACCCGCGCCGTCGATTGATCGTCCGCGTCGTCCGCCGAATCGTCGGTGTCGTCGGAACCGGCGGCCGCCATCGTCACAGGAACGAGAGCGTCTTGCGGGTCGCCGCGTTCACCATGCGACCCACGTAGCGCAGCGCGGGGACCCGCCGGCCGACCGCCTCGGTCCGCCCCGCGCGCATCGCGTCGAGCACGGCGCCATGCGTGACCGATCGCCCGGCGTCGATCGCCACTTCTGTGGCGGCGTTGCCGACGCTGGCGGCGGTGTGGGCGTCACTGCCACCGAACTCCGGGAAATCGTGCCGGGCGGAGAATCGCTGGGCCTGCGCGTTGCGGACGTTCGTGAGCGTGTGCGCGTTGTAAACCTCGATCCCGTCGACCGCTTTCACCGCGTCCCGGGCGACGCCGTGGCGGGACCGCTGGAACGGGTGCGGAACGACCGCGATCCCGCCCTGCCGTCGGATCTCGCGGGCGGTCCGCGCCAGGGGACGGCCGGGTGCCGGCGCGTCGTCGACGCCGATCCCGAGCAGGTGGCCGTGCGCCGTCGACACCTCGCAGCCGCGGATCACGACTGGGTCGTCTGGGCCGGCGAGCGATTCGGCGATCCGTGCGCCTTCGACGGTGTCGTGGTCGGTGACGACGACGCCGTCGAGGTCGCTCCGGCGCGCCGCGGCGAGGATGTCCTCGGGCGGCGTCTGGCAGTCGTGGGAAGCGACCGTGTGGAGGTGCGCGTCGATCCGGACGCGACGAGCGTCGGTTCCGTCGGTCACGCCTCTCACATGTACCCCCAGTGGAGTCCGATGGCGAACCCGCAGGCCACGAGCACCCCGATCGCCGCGAGCATGTGGCTGCCGTCGGTCTTGTAGGCCTTGTAGTCCGAGACCATGAGCGGACAGGCGGCCGCGATCGTCACCCCCGCGATCCACCCGTTCCAGGGGGCGACGAACGCCGCGAGGAAGTAGTTCGCGACGACGACGAGGTTCGTGTGGACGACAGTCGTCCCGTGGTAGAAGGAGGTCCCGCCGTCGCTCCCGAAGCCCTCGCTGTTGTGACGGACCAGCCGGAGGCCACCGAACGAGAGGACCAGAAAGCCGACGACGAGGGAGGCGACTTCGGCGGGAGCGAGGGCGACGTGAAACAGCAGCGCGCCCGGGACGAGGTAAACGAACACGTCGATGAACGAGTCGATCTGTCGACCGAACGGGGAACTGGCCCCGGTTCGCCTGGCCCACCAGCCGTCGAGTTTGTCGAGGCCGAACCCGGCGAACATCGCCAGCAGTCCGAGGTTCGGCTCACCCCCCAACAGGAGGAGCGTGCTCCCCCATCCGACGAACAGCGCCGTCAGACTCACGTAGTCCGCTCCGGTCAACCGCGCCAACACGTTCGTCCTCCCGCTCGCGTCGTGAACGACCCGGTCTGACTGTTCGACCCGGCGCCAGGCGCCCCGCACGGCCCGCAGGAGTGATCCGGTCATCCCTCGGGCGAACCCACGACGCCGTCGAATATAAAAATACTCTGAGAATTATTTACTCAGTACATGTCTATATAGCTATGTCCGGAACGTAGCTCTCGGCATCACTCTATCTCCGCGACCGACCGGGTCGAGAGGGGTCCGAGGCGGACGTAGCGGTGCGCGCGCTCGGCGACGAAGCCGTGTTTCTCGAAGAGGGCGCGGGAGGGTCTGTTGTCGAGCGCGACGAGCGCGGTCGCCCGGTCGGCGTCCCGTTCGCGCGCCCATTGGCATGCGGCGCGCACGAGGGCCGAGGCGACGCCGCGCTGGCGGTGCTCGGGCGCGACGAACACGCGTCTGATGTAGGCGCCGTCGAACGACAGGCGCCGTTCGAGCGGGTGGATCCGGTGGGTCGCGTCGGTCGAGCAGAACAGGTAGCCGACCGCTTCGTCGCCGTCGGTGGTCGCGACCACCCGCTCGCCGTCGACGAGTTCGCCGACCGGGGCGTCGAGCGCTGCGACGCGGCTGGGATCGACCTCGCCGACCGAAACGCCGGAGGGCGGGTCGGGGGACGGGACCGATTTGGGGTCGGCGACGTACTCGCGCATCCAGGTCGCGGTGACGCCGACCGCCGCGAGCCCGTCGTAGACGGTGCGACCGTACCGGTTCCGGGTGAGCCGCCAGAGTCCGGTCATCCGTGCGGCGCGTCGCCCGCTCGCAGAATAAAGCTCCGGGTGGCGGTGACCGACGCGCCGACGGGGTCATCGGATCGGAAGCGTCCGCTGGAGGGCGGCGACGACCGCGCCGAGGCGCTTGCGAACGAGGACGTAGCCCGCCGATCCGACGAACAGCGCCAGCACGGTGCCGTCGGCCGATCGACCGGTCGCGGTGGAGAGGACGGTGACGGCCGCGAACGGCGCGGCGAACAGCAGGTCCGCCGGCGCGCCGGAGTACGGGACGACCCGCCGCGGTCGGTGCCACCGGCCGAGGGCGTGGTTGTAGACGCCCCGTTCCGTCGTCGGGTTCCACGGCTCGTGCTCGGCGCTACCTCCGAGCACGTCGGAGCTCGCGTGCAGTGCAGCGCCGCCGAGAAAGACGGCCGCGGCGACGGTCCACTGTGTCGGAACGGCGATGGCCATCGCCCCGGCGACGACTGCGCTCACCGGGCCGAGGACCGGGAAGTGGAGCGTGCGCCGGTGGACCGCGGCGAGGTCCAGGTCCGGGGCGACCCCGCCGAGGAACGCGACCGTCAGGACCACGGGGGCGGACACGTACTCCGAGAGGACGGGCAGCGCGAGCGTCGCGGCCGCGAGCGCGACGAACCCGTGCGTGGTGGCCATCATAGCGATACGTATCGCTATTGACGGCTGGATACTGATAAAGAGCGCGGCGGGCGGGGGCGTTCGGGCGGTGGCGGAGGGGCGCAGGCGGGCGCTCGGTCCGGACCGCGCGGCCGGTCCCGTTCGGTCCCGATCGCGGCGTTTAAACGGCTGACAGCGGTACCTCCGACAATGGCAGAGCCGCGCGTCCCCGGGAGCGAGGGGGCCGACATCGAGTTGCCCTGCGGCGAGACCGTCGCCGTCCACGACCTGGACATGGGCCTGCGCGAGTACGAGTGCGCCTGCGGCGACGACCACGCCGTCGTCATGGACGTCCACCCGCTCGGGCGGTTCGTCCCCGAGTTCCTCGTCGAGGTGCTCACCGAGACCATCGAGACCGCCGACGAGTTCCCCGAGTTCACGACCGCCCACGTCATGGCCAGCGTGATGGAGGAGTTCCCCCAGGAGGTCGTCGTCGAGGACGTCTCCGAGGACGGCCAGGCCGGGTTTTCGATGGTCTGGCTCACCGACTTCGACGCGCGCCGGCTCCACGAGGTCGTCGTGGAACTCGTCGTCGAACTCATGGACCACGCCGTGAGCCACGCCGACGACGAGGAGGCCGCCGCGCAGTTCGAGCAGTGGCTCCACGAGTTCGACGTGCCCGCGTTCGTCGACCAGTACCGCGAGGAGCGCGAGTTCGAGACCGAACACGACTCCGCGGTCTGAGCCGCCCCGAACCCGACTCTCGCTCGGCCGATGTCTCTGGCTCGTTCGACGCCGCTCGCACGTCTGACGGTCGTCTGACGGCGTTTGATAGTGTCGGCGCCCGGAGGTGTCCGCATGCGCATCCGTCAGCGCGAGTTCGAGCGGATCCGCTCGGTGCTCCGGGAGGCCGACGCCGAGGAACCGCTGACGGCGCGCGAGATCCTCGACGTGCTGGAAGCCCACGGCGAGGAGTTCGACAGCGCCCACCGGGTCGCAACAGTCCTCGGCCGTCAGGCGCAGTCGGGCGAGGTCGAGATCGTCCGCGAGCAGCCGTTCCGGTACCGCGTGACCGACCGGAACGGGTGATCGCTTCGACGCCGCGACTGGTCGCCCGTCGCGGTCTACCGAGGGAAGCCTCCGTCCCGAACCGTCGATGATTTATGCATCGTCGCGCTGGTTTCGGTAGCGACGCAACCGCCGCGTCGAACCCCGCTGGTGACCAACCGGACCGCCGAGACGCCCCTCGGACCGTCGTCGGCGACGTCGTTTCTCCCCGAATCCGTCGGACAGGCGGACGACGCCCGCAGAATACGATTTTCGAAACTCGGTTTCGATATCCGTATTCTATCGCCGGGCTTATTACGATGAACGGACTCTCCCCGAGTAATGACACAGGAAGAGGACCGTACGATCTTGCTCATCGGGAGCGGCCCGATCAAGATCGGGCAGGCGGCCGAGTTCGACTACTCGGGGGCACAGGCGTGTCGCGCGCTGCAGGAAGAGGGCGCCCGCGTCGTGCTCGTCAACTCGAACCCGGCGACGATCATGACCGACCCGGAGATGGCCGACGCCGTGTACATCGAGCCGATCAACACGGAGGCCATCTCGGAGATCATCCGGAAGGAGAACCCCGACGGCGTCATCGCGGGCCTGGGCGGCCAGACCGGGCTCAACGTCACCGCGGAACTCGCCGAGGAGGGCGTCCTCGACGAATACGACGTCGACGTGATGGGCACGCCGCTGGACACCATCTATGCCACCGAGGACCGCGACCAGTTCCGCCAGCGCATGGAGTCCATCGGCGAACCGGTCCCCGAGTCGATCACCATCGAGTCCATGGACGAGGTCGAGGACGCGGTCGAGGCCGTCGGCGGCCTCCCGGTCATCATGCGGACGACCTACACGCTCGGCGGTGCCGGGTCGGGCGTCATCGACGACATGGACGAGCTGAAAAAGGCCGTCCACAAGGGGCTCCGCCTCTCCCGGGACGACCGCGTGATGATCACGGAGTCCATCGACGGCTGGATCGAACTGGAGTACGAGGTGATGCGCGACGCCGACGACTCGTGTATCATCATCTGCAACATGGAGAACCTCGACCCGATGGGCATCCATACGGGCGAGTCCACGGTCGTCACCCCCTCGCAGGTCATCCCCGACGAGGGCCACCAGGTCATGCGCGACACGGCCCTGGACGTCATCCGCGAACTCGGGATCCAGGGCGGCTGTAACATCCAGTTCGCCTGGCGCGACGACGGCACGCCCGGCGGCGAGTACCGCGTCGTCGAGGTCAACCCGCGCGTCTCGCGCTCCTCGGCGCTCGCGTCGAAGGCGACCGGCTACCCCATCGCCCGCGTCACGGCGAAGGTCGCGCTCGGCAAGCGCCTCCACGAGATCGAAAACGAGATCACCGGCCAGACCACCGCCGCCTTCGAGCCGGCCATCGACTACGTGGTCACGAAGGTCCCGCGCTGGCCCAAGGACAAGTTCGGCGACGTCGAGTTCGAGCTCGGCCCGGCGATGAAGTCCACCGGCGAGGCGATGGCCATCGGTCGCACCTTCGAGGAGTCGCTGCTCAAGGCGCTGCGCTCCTCGGAGTACGACCCCGCCGCCGACTTCTCGACGGTCTTCAACGACGAGCTCGAAGACCACTACCTCGAACGCCCGTCGCCGGACCGCCCCTACGCGATCTTCGAGGCGTTCAGTCGCGGCTACACCGTCGAGGAGATCCGCGAGATCACCGAGATCCGCGAGTGGTACCTCGAACGGTTCAAGCGCATCGCCGAGGCCGCCGAGGCCGCCCAGAACGGCGACTACCAGGAAGCGGCCGACGTCGGCTTCACCGACCAGGAGATCACCGCGCTGGCCGGCGGCGAGTTCAACGACACCCACGCGTCCTGGCTCCCGGTCGTCGAGGGCCCGGACGCCCCCGACGACGACACCGCGATGGCCGACGGAGGGGCCGAGGCGGAGTCCGCCGAGGCCGCCAGTTCGCCCGGTCCCGACGCGACCGTCGACGAGGTCGACGACCAGACCTCGGACCGCGACTTCAAGCTCGTCGACACCTGTGCCGGCGAGTTCGCGGCGACGACGCCGTACTACTACTCCTCGCGCGACCCCATCTCGGGGCTCGGCCGCGACGAGGTGCAGGTCGACCGCGACGTCGAGAGCGTCGTGGTCGTCGGCGGCGGCCCGATCCGCATCGGGCAGGGCGTCGAGTTCGACTACTGTTCGGTCCACGCCGTCCGCGCGCTCGAAGAGGTCGGCATCGACGCGCACGTCGTCAACAACAACCCCGAGACCGTCTCGACGGACTACGACACCTCGGACGGGCTGTTCTTCGAGCCAATCACCGCCGAGGAGGTCGCCGACGTGGTCGAAGAGACCGGCGCCGACGGCGTGATGGTCCAGTTCGGCGGCCAGACCTCCGTCGACATCGGCCACCCGCTCGAAGCGGAACTCGAACGCCGCGGCCTCGACTGCGAGATCATGGGTACCTCGGTCGACGCCATGGACCTCGCCGAGGACCGCGACCGCTTCAACCGCCTCATGGACGACCTCGGCATCGCCCAGCCGCAGGGCGGCTCCGCCACCAGCGAACAGGAAGCGCTCGACCTGGCCCACGAGATCGGCTACCCGGTCCTCGTTCGCCCCTCGTACGTCCTCGGCGGCCGCGCCATGGACATCGTCTACAGCGACGAGGACCTCAAGGAGTACATCGAGGAAGCGGTCCGCGTCAGCCCGGACAAGCCCATCCTCGTCGACGAGTTCCTCGAGGACGCCGTCGAACTGGACGTCGACGCCGTCTCCGACGGCGAGAACGTCCTCATCGGCGGCATCATGGAGCACGTCGAGTCCGCCGGCGTCCACTCCGGCGACTCGGCCTGCATGATCCCGCCGCGTTCGCTCGGACGCGACGTGAACCGCAAGGTGCGGCAGGTCACCGAGGACATCGCCCGCGCGCTCGACACGGTCGGGCTGATGAACGTCCAGCTGGCCGTCAAGGACGGCGAGGTGTACGTTCTCGAAGCGAACCCGCGCTCCTCGCGCACGGTCCCCTTCGTCTCGAAGGCGACCGGCGTCCCCATCGCGAAGCTCGCGGCGAAGGTCATGGCCGGCGAGACCCTCGAGGACCTCGACGTCCACGAGCAGGTCCCCGAGCAGGTCTCGATCAAGGAGGTCGTCCTGCCGTTCGACCGCCTGCCGGGTTCGGACCCGCGCCTCGGTCCGGAGATGAAGTCGACGGGCGAGGTCATGGGCACCGCTGACAGCTTCGGCAAGGCCTACCAGAAGGCCCAGATGTCCGTCGGCAAGCCCATCCCGCTCGAGGGCACCGCCGTCGTCGACCTCTCCGAGAGCGAGTTCCCCGGACGCGAGACGGAGGCCGGCGAGGAACTGGTCGAGGGCTACGCCGAGCACTTCGACCTCGTGACGTTCGACGACGAGGACGAGTTCGTCGCGGCCATCGAGAACGGCGAGGTCGACCTCATCGTCTCGCGCCAGCGCGCCCCGCTCCAGACGGCCGTCGAGGAGGAGATCACCTACTTCTCGACGCTCGCGAGCGCCCGCGCGGCGCTGGAAGCCATCGAGGCCGCCGACGAACCGCTGGACGTCCAGCCCGTCGGCCAGCGCGTCAAGCGCGACGAGTACTGGGGCCAGCCGAAGGAAAACTGAACCGCGAACGGACACCCGATCGCCGCTCGCGGTCCTGACCGCTTCTCTCTCGGTCTTTTCGTTGATTTCGCTCTCTCCACTGTAACCGTTCGATCCGCGGAACCGAACCCGCCGCGTTCAGGCTTCGGGGTCGGGGCCGTAGAGTTCGACTTCGAGGAGTTCGAGCGCGTTTCGCTCCTCGTCCACGTCGGAGTGGTGACGCTCGCCGGTGATCTCGACGATCTCGCCGAACGCGTCCTCGACGCGGGTCACCCCGGCGAGGGCGACGGTCACGCTCCGTCCCTCGGTCGGGTCGAACGTGATCGCGTCGTAGGCCAGCGTGTGGCCGACCTCGCCGCTCCAGACCTCCTCGCCGTCGACGGCGACCCGGATCGGGTAGCCGGTCGTCCGGTGGTTCGCGACTTTCAGCCGCACTTCGCCGACGGCCGTCGCTTCCCCGAGGTCGAACCGGATCCAGGCGTCCTCGGGGTCGCCGCGGCTCTCCCAGCTACTCAGTTCGTCGTCGTCGATCGCGTGGGCGGCCTCCTCGGCGTTCGACCCCGCGCTGACGTCGACCACGGGGAGCGGTCGGCGTTCGCTCTCGTAGGCCAGCCCCTCGGGGGTCGGCCCGCGATCTAGCTTCGACGGGAGGTCCTCGCCCGGTAGGTGGGGCGTCAGTCCGCCGCTCGTCTCGACCGGTTCCGTCTCCAGTTCGACGGTGTCCGGCGCGAGCCCCTCGCTCCGGGCGGTCACCGTTACGGTCCCCGCCTCCCGCGTCGAGCGGATCAGCACGCGGTTGACGCCGAGTTCGACCGGGAGCTCCTGCGAGAGCACGTGGTTCTCCGGCCCCTTCGCGATGCCGCCGCGCCACTCGGCCGGCCCCTCCAGATCGAATTCGATCTCGTCGAAGGCGGTCGGGTGTCGCCGGCCCTCGTCGTCGACGACTTCGACTTCGACGAGCGCGAGGTCGTGGCCGTCGGCGCGCCAGCCGGTCGGGCCGGTCCTCGGCGTCAGTTCGACCGCCACCGGCTCGCCGACCGTCTCGCGGACGTCCTGGCAGACCCGTTCGCCGGCGTCGTCGTAGCCGACGGCGCGAAGCGTCCCGGGCTCCCACGCCACGTCCTCGAACGTGAAGACGAAGCGGTCGGAGCGGTCGCCGTAGCCGAGTGACTCGCCGTTGCGGAACAGTTCGACCGACTCCGCGCCGGAGATCACGGTCACGTCCCTGACGGTGTCGGGCTCGTAGTTCCAGTGGCCCAGGATCGCGGCGCCGGGGTCTTCGACCTCGACCCAGCCGTCCCAGATCGCCTCGTGCGCCCGGTAGGCGTCCTTGGGGACCCGCATCGGGTCGACTTCCCCGCTGCGCCGGTAGTTCTCCTCGCCGCGGTAGTGGGTGTTGGTGTCGCTGAAGACGATGTTCAGCGCGCCTGAGCTGACCCTGCGGCCGGTGCCCGGCCGCTCGCGCCAGTACTCGTACCACCGACGGACGTCCTCGACGGCGAACGAGTCCTGATTGCGGTTGTAGCGCTCCCCTTCGCCTTCGCCGGCGCCGTCCTCGTGGTAGGGCGGCGAGTCCTCGTCCCAGTAGCGGCGCAGTCCCTCGCTGCGGTTGTACTCGGTGGCGAACATCGGCTTGTCCGCGCTCTTGTTGACGTAGAGCATCTCACCGCCCCACTCGGCCACGTCGCTGTCGAGCATCTCGCGACAGCCCATCGCCCGGCCGCCGTGGGGGTCGAAGCGGTCGCGGAGCCGGACCAGCTCGCGCATGTGCTCCTCGCTGATCACCTCGTTGCCGCCCTCGTAGAACAGCACGCTCGGGTTGTTCTGGTTGTAGACGATGGCGTCGCGCATCAGCTCGACGCGCTGGTCCCACTGGCGGCCCTCGACGTCGCTCTCGGCGTCGCCCGCCGGGAGGAGCTGGATCAGTCCGACGCGGTCGCAGGACTCGACGTCCTGCTTCCACGGCGTGACGTGCATCCAGCGGACGGCGTTGGCGTTGCCCTCGACCATCAGGCCGTTGCTGAAGTCGCTGAGCCACGCGGGGACGCTCCGGCCCACCGCGGGCCACTCGTTGGTCGTCCGCTGGGCATAGCCCTTGAGCTGGATCGCGCGGTCGTTGAGTTCGATCCTGCCGTCCTCGAAGGCCGTCTTCCGGAACCCGGTCCGGGTGGTCACGGTGTCGACCACCTCGCCGTCGACGGTGAGCCGGGTGACGACGTCGTAGAGGTAGCCGTATCCCCAGCTCCAGAACTCCAGATCCGCCACGTCCTGCGACGCTTCTACGGTCGTCGTCGCGCCCGGCGGGATCACCCGCTCGTTCCCCTCGAACGCCGCGACCGTCTCCCCGTCGGTCTCCCGGAGTTCGACCTCGTACCGGACCGCCCGCGGTTCGTCGTGTTCGTTGCGGATCTGCGACTCGGCGTTGACCTCGGCGGACTGTTCGTCGACGTCGATGTCGTCGGCGTACACGTAGACGCCCGTCGTACCCAGCCACGAGTACAGCGGCAGCGTCTGGTAGAGCCGGTCGGTGACGTGCAGTTTGACGTTCTTCGTGATCCCGCCGTAGTTCGCGTTGAAGTTGTGGTCGGCCCACTGGTAGCGCTGGCCGGTCGCCTGTTCCTCGTAGTCCCAGTCGTTGTCGACCCGGACCGCGAGCACGTTCTCTTCCGGGGCGGGGTCGGCCAGTTCGGTCAGGTCGAACCCGAAGGCCATGACGCCGTTCTCGTGGCGGCCGACGAACTCGCCGTTGAGGTACACCTCGGCGGCCTGCCGGACGCCCTCGAACTCGACGAAGACCTTCTTCTCCGCGGCGTCCTCGGGCAGCGTGAACCGCTTGCGATACCACGCGACGCCGGTCGAGAGCCCGTAGATGTCCTCCCGGAACGCCTCGTCCTCGTTCCAGGCGTAGGGCAGGCTGACCCGGTCCCAGGCCGAGTCGTCGAAGTCGAGCGCTGCTGCGTTCTCGGGGTCGCCGACGTGGACTCGCCAGTCGGGGTTCATACTGTACGTCTCTCGGCGTCTCGTCGCGGTATCGTGGCGTTCCATCGTGATCGGTGTGTGACTTGCAGAACGTGGCGCTGTGGTACCACTTAGCAATACCGGTCAGCCCGGTGGCGGGAAGGTCCCGGACTGGATTCGAGAGGACACCGGCGGCCGTCGCAGACGGAACTGCCGGCCGTGGGTCTTTCCGTCCGATGCCCCTACTGCGGGTATGGCCTATCGAACGACGATCGGATGGTCGCTCCTCTCCTCGGGTGTCGTCACGATACTGCTCGGCGTCCTCCCCGGCGGCGACTTCATGTGGGGGATCGCGCTCATCGTCCTCGGCGTCCTCGTCCTCGCGTACCGGCAGTGGTAGCGAACCGGCGACCGCCGGCCCGCCGCGGTCGCGTCACTGGCCGGCCGTGAGGTTCAGCCCGACGATACCGACGACGACGAGACCGACGAACGCGACGCGGGCCGGGCTCAACGGCTCGTCGAAGAGGACGACGCCGAGCGCCGCCGTGCCGACGGCGCCGATGCCGGTCCAGACGGCGTAGGCGGTACCGACCGGCAGGGTCTCGACGGCCTTCGCGAGCAGGACGACGCTGATCAGCATCGCGACGCCCGTCGCGGCCGTGGGGACCGGTCGGGTGAGCCCCTCCGAGTACTCCAGGCCGATCGCCCAGGCGATCTCGAACAGGCCCGCGATCCCGAGCAGGTACCAGGACATGTCGCGGCCTTTCGGCGGGTCGGGCCTGTGCCTTCCGGTTCGGTACGCGGAGGGCGACGCGCGACGGACCGGCGCCGTCCAGTCGGGGGAGAACCGTCGGTGTTTATATTCTGGATATGTGATGTACTGGTATGGACGACATCTTCGTGGCTCGACTGATGAGTTCGGGCATCCAGACGGTGGGGCCGGACACGCTCGTCGAAGACGCGGCCGAGCAGATGCTGACCCAGGAGATCGGGTCGCTGGTCGTCGTCGACGACGACAACCGGCTGCTGGGCATCCTGACGACGACGGACTTCGTCGACATCGTCGCCAAGAGCAAGCCGAAGGCCCAGACCACCGTCGAGCGCTACATGACGACCGACGTCATCACGACGTCGGCGCAGGCCTCTATCGTCGACGTCGCGGACACGATGATCGAACACGGGATCCACCACGTCCCCGTCGTCGACGACGACGAGGGCGTCATCGGCATGATCTCGACGACGGACCTCACGGGCTACATCTCGACCGTCCAGACGCCGTCGCCCGCTTGAGGCGACTGGCGGCCGTTTCGCGCCCTCCCTGCAATCGTGGGTTGTGAAGGCCCTCCTCCGAAGAACCAGCGTAGATCGACGTCGAGCGACTATCGAGGCATTGTGACGTCCCCGCGGCGGGGGCCTGGTAGACCTGCAGGGTCCGATCGCGGTGGACAACCGGAGCGGCCGGCACACGGCACCGTCCTGACAGCGGACGCGACGTAGCGCTGTATCTGACAGAAAGAGCAACACCTTTGTGGGGGCGTTCGCCTCTCTGGGGTATGAAGCGCCGCGCCCTCCGTATCGCCGTCTTCTGCATCGTCGCCGCGTCGTGTCTCTACCTGGTGAGTGGGTATCTGAGCTACTCCAGCGCGGCGAACGCGGCGGCGAAGCAGGCAGAGGTCCCGTTCGAGGACCGCGAGCAGATCGTACCGCCGCGGGACAACGTCACCGTGATCACCGGGCAGGGGTTCGCCGACCGGGCGAGGGACTCGCTCACAGCCTTCGCGCCGGACGGTCGCGTCCTCTACTACCACGACGAGTACAACAAGTACCAGGACGTGGACCCGTCGCCGAAGGGCCGGTACACCGTCACCGTCGTCGCCTCCGAGTTCGTCTACCCCGAGGAGTGCGACGCGTCGGTGCGGCGCTGCGTCCGCGACAACATCCTGCGGATCAACCTGACGACCGGCGAGACCGAGACGCTCTACAGCATCGTCGCGCCGGCGCTGTACAGCGAGAAGATCCACGACGTCGATAGGGTCGGGCCGAACAGATTCGTCGTCGCCGACATCGTCCACGACCGGGTGTACCAGCTCAACACCTCCACCGGGATGCACGAGTGGTCCTGGCAGGCGATGACCGAGTTCCCCCGCAGCGGCGGCGGCGAGTGGCCCAACGACTGGACCCACCTCAACGACGTCGAGATGCTCCCCGACGGGCGTGTCATGGCCTCGCCCCGCAACCAGGACCAGGTCGTCTTCATCGACCCGGAGACCGGGCTGCAGGAGAACTGGACGCTCGGCGCCGAGAACAACTACTCGGTCCTGTACGAACAGCACAACCCCGACTACATCCCCGAATCGCGCGGCGGCCCGGCCGTCGTCGTCGCCGACTCGCACAACAACCGGGTCGTCGAGTTCCAGCGGCGAAACGGCTCGTGGGAGCAGTCCTGGCAGTGGTCGGACGACGACATGCAGTGGACTCGGGACGCCGACCGCCTCCCCAACGGCAACACCCTCATCGTCGACTCCAACGGCGGCCGCGTGCTCGAAGTCGCCCCCAACGGGTCGGTGGTGTGGAACGTCACCCTCTCCAGCGCGTACGACGCCGAACGTCTCGGTACCGGCGACGAGAGCGCCGGCGGGTGGAGCGCCGCCAGTCAGAACCTGACGAGTTCCGGCGAGATCGAACGGGACACCGACAACGACGACAGTGGCAAACTCATCGACCTCATCGGGCTGAAACGGGCGTTTCTCCGGATGGCGCCGGCGAAGCTCATGTCCGCGGCCGTGTTCCTGGTCCCGCCGTGGATGCGCGTGTGGCACGTCGCCGCCATCGGCATCAGCCTGGCGTCGCTGTTCGCCCTGCTCGTCGCCGAGTTCCGCTGGCGCTACGACCTGTCGATGCAGGTCCGGGACGGGATCGACCTGAGACGGAAGGGCCCGGGCGGCGACTGACAGCATTCGCGAGCGCTCGGCGAGACCATCTTTTTCGCGGCGCCGGTCCAACACGGCGTATGGCCCTGCCGAGCTACTCCGAGTACTGGAACGAGATCGAACCGAGTCTGTTGATACTGATCGGATTCGTCCTCTTCGTCTTCCCGGAGCCCGCGACGTCCGTCCTCGGCGCGGGGCTGTTGCTGTTGGGCGCGTCCTGGTGGTTCTACGAGTGGGAGCGGTAACCGGGCGGAGAATCGGCGAGCGGGGTGGGGCGGTCAGTTCGTCCGCGTCGCGACGGAGTCGTCCTCGGCCATCGCGAGCACGTCGTCGAAGAAGTCCTTCGAGTCGTTGGGGCCAGGGTTGGCCTCGGGGTGATACTGGCGGGTGAGGATGTCGAGTTCGTCGTTTTCCAGGCCCTCGGGCGTGTCGTCGTTGACGTTGATCTGGGTGACTTCGAGGTTGTCGCCGGGGTCGGCGACGGTGTAGCCGTGGTTCTGGGTGGTCATGACGACGCGGTCGGTCCGCAGGTCGCGGACCGGCTGGTTGACGCCGCGGTGGCCGAACTCCATCTTCTCGGTCTCGCCGCCGAGCGCGTTGGCGACGACCTGCTGACCGAGGCAGATGCCGGCGATGGGCGTCTCGCCGACGTAGCTGTCGACGAGTTCGTTGGCCTCGTCGAAGTTCTCCGGGTCGCCGGGGCCGTTGGAGATGAAGAGGACGTCCGGGTCGAGCTCGGCGACTTCGTCCTCGGTGGTGTCGTGGGGCATGAGGTGGACCGTCGCGTCGCGCTCGACGAGCGACGTGATGATCGACCCCTTCGCGCCGCAGTCGATGAGCGCCACGTCCGCGCCGTCGCCGTCCTCGTTGTAGACGACGGTCTCGGGCGTGGTGACCTGGTCGCCGATGTCGACGTGGTCGCTCATGTGCTTGCACTGGTCGAGTTCGTCCAGCGCGTCCTGCTCGGTGACGCCCTCGCCCGCGGCGATGCCGCACTTCATCGCGCCGGAGTCGCGGATCTCGGTGACCAGATCGCGCGTGTCGAGCTTGTCGACCGCCGGGACGCCCTCCGCTTCGAGCCACTCGGCCACGTCGTCGGTCAGGTCGCGCGCGACGACGCCGCGCGGGTGGACGCGGTCGGACTCGAATCGCTCCTCTCGGACCCCGTAGTTCCCGATGAGCGGGTAGGAGAAGGTGAGAATCTGCTCCTCGTAGGAGGGGTCGGTGAGGCTCTCCTCGTAACCCGTATACGCTGTCGTGAAGACCAGTTCGCCGCGAGTCGTGCCCGGAGCGCGAGCGCGCGCCTCGACGACGCGTCCTCCCTCCAGTGCCACGTAGGCGTCCGTCATTACGAGATGCGTATACCATCTCCGTGCATAAGCCTTGCTTTCGAAGCCAGGTTACGAAATTCGTAACGGTCAAGTGGGGGCGCGGGGAAGCCACCGGTATTCGATGGACGACCTCGACAGGCAGATCCTGAACATCCTCCGACGGGACGCGCGGACGCCGTACACGGAGATCGCGGACAGCGTGGGGACCTCCGAGGGGACCGTCCGCAACCGCGTCGAGTCGCTCGTCGACGAGGGCGTCATCGAGCGCTTTACCGTGGCGACGCGGACGGGGAACGTCAAAGCGATGATCGAGGTCGGCGTCGACGTGAGCGTCGACACCCACGACATCAGCGAGCGCGTCGCCGAGTGGCAGGAGGTCGACTTCGTCTGGCAGGTCTCCGGCGAGGAGGACGTCGTCTTCGTCGTCGACGCCCAGGACACCGAGCGCGTCAACGAGATCATCACCCAGACCCGAGAGCTGGAGGAAGTCGTGAGCACGAAGACCAGACTGATTCTGGACGAGCGCGTCGGATAACGGACTCGCCCCGGAGCCGACCGAGCGCGACCGCCCCGTGACCAACTCGTCGACCGAGGTTCCCTCTTCTCAGCCGGGGACCGCTCGCTGTAGCGCGTCGCGAGCGCCGTGGATCGCGTCGTACATGGGCAGCAACAGCCTGTCGGTGAGGTACGTCTGTCGCCGGGGTTCGACCCGCCCGTCCCGGATCGCGTCGACGACGCTCTCGGGCGTGAGATCGTCGGCGTAGACGAGCGTGTGGACGCGGCCGAGTTCGAACGGGAAGTGGGCGTCGCTGCCGCCGACGACGGGTATCTCGCGCTCGTCGGCGATCCGCTCGATCTCCGCCCGGCGTTCGGGGTGTTTGCCGTTGACCTCGACGGCGTCGAACGGCGCGTCGACGTCCGCGACGGTGCTGTTCCGGAACGGGTGGGCGATGACGGCCGCACACCCGCGGTCGTGGGCGTCTTCGACGACTGCCGCGGGGCTGCTCCTGTCGCCGTACGTCCGATCCGGGGGGTCCGGACCGACGACGAGGACGTGGCCGTTGCGGGTCGTCACCTCGATGCCGGGGACGAACAGCGGGTCGTCGTTCAGGTACGGGACGCGGTAGTTGTGGTTCGTGAGGGCGAGCCCGTCGATTCCCCTGTTGCGGGCCGACGCGGCCATCAGCCTCGCTCCGTACGGATCGAACGCCGTCGGGGCGCCACGCGGGTTGTGGAACGGCCGCGTGTGCAGGTGGAGGTCGACTGCGAACACGTGCTAGCAAGGGGCGATAGTCGTAAAGACCTGCCGTCCTTCGTGTTCACATGCGCCGCGTCATGGTCCGAAACCCGACCGGCGGCGACGGGACTGACGTCGAGACCGCCCGCGAGCGCGCGAGCGAACGGGGTATCGATGTCCGGGACAGCGACGAACCCGGAGACGCCGTGGCGCTGGCCCGAGCGGCGGCCGCAGAGGCCGACCAGATCATCGCCTGCGGCGGCGACGGCACGGTGAACGAGGTTGTCCGCGGCGTCGCGGCCGCCGACGCGCTGGACGACGTGGAACTCGCCGTCGTCCCGGCCGGGACGGGCAACAACTTCGCGGCCAACCTCGGGATCGAGTCCGTCGAACACGCGTTCGAGGTCGCTGAGACGGGCGAACGCCGGCGGCTCGACCTCGGCGTCGCCGACGACGCCCTCTTCGTCAACTCCTGTCTGGGCGGCCTGATCGCGGAGGCCAGCGAGGACACCGACGACGAAGCGAAGGCGCGGATCGGCTCGCTCGCCTACGCGCTCCAGACGCTCTCGGACGCCCGTCAATACGAGGGGCCGCTGCTGGAGATACGCGCCGGCGCGTCCCACGACCCGCTGTGGTCGGGCACGGCGCTCGTGTTGCTGATCGGGAACGGCCGACGCTTCCTCGGAGGGGGCCGCACTCAGGCGAACCTGGAAGACGGGCGGCTGGAGGTCGTGATCGTCGAGCAGGCCCCCGCGATCGACTACCTCGCCGAGGGTGCGCTCCAGCGGCTACTGAAGCGGGACGCCTCGCACCTCACGCGGCTCACCACGGCAGAACTCCTCGTCACGACGACCGACCGGCCGATGGCGTTCAGCTTCGACGGCGAGATCGTCGAGCGCCAGTCGATCGACGCGAGCGTCCGCGAGGGGGCGATGCGGTTTCGCGTCGGCGACGCGTACGAACCGGAGCCGGCGCCCTGGCCGCCTGAGTGACGTGGATCGGCCGGCGCCCGCGTCGGGGCGGACCGCCGTGAGTCGAAGACTGTTTGAACCCGCTCTCCAATGTAAACCTCATGAGTTCGGAGGACGCGGGGGCTTCCAGCGGTCCCGACGACGCGCCGGGTACCGGTGCGAACGACGAGTACCACGAGAACGCCGAGCAGGCCGTGATCGCCGTCGACGAGAACGACGAGGAGCAGGGCCTGGTCAATCGACTCGACGCGCACACGGGCGATGGGACGCGCCACCGGGCGTTCACGTCGCTGCTGTTCGACGAGGAAGGCCGGATCCTGCTCGCCCAGCGCAGCCCGAAAAAGCGCCTCTGGGACACCTACTGGGACGGCACGGTCGCCTCGCATCCGGTGCAGGGCCAGACCCAGGTCGAAGCGACCCGCCAGCGCCTCGAAGAGGAACTCGGCGTCACGCCGGACCAGTACGACGACCTGCGCGTGACCGACCGCTTCGAGTACAAGCGGTACTACATGGACGAGGGCGTCGAGCACGAGGTCTGCGCGGTGCTGAAGGCGACCCTGCTCGACACGTCGCTCGACCCGGACCCCGACGAGGTCGGCGGGCTGATGTGGGTCCCCTACGAGCGCCTCTACGAACACCCGCGGTGGTACCGCCAACTCCGCCTCTGTCCCTGGTTCGAGATCGCGATGCGCCGCGACTTCGAGTGAGGCGGCGGCGCGCTCTTTTCCGGCCAAAACTACATTCGACTCCGCCGCGCTAGCCAACGTATGGCACGCGTCAACCCGGCGACCGGCGAGCCGCTGGAACCGGTCGCGACCGACGACGGCGACGACGTGGAGGCCGCGCTCGCGACCGCGACCGAGGCGTTCGACTCGTGGCGGGAGCGGCCCGTCGAAGAACGGGCCGAACCGATCGAACGCGCGGGCGAGGTCCTCCGCGAGAACGTCGACGAGTACGCCGAACTGATGACCCGTGAGATGGGCAAACCGATCGACAGCGCGCGGAGCGAGGTCGAGAAGTGCGCCTGGGTGTGCGACTACTACGCCGAGCGAGCGCCCGAGCACCTCCAGGACCGGCGGATCGGCGGCCAGTCGGGGGCGAAGACGTACGTCGCCCACGAGCCGCTGGGGCCGATCCTGGCGGTGATGCCGTGGAACTTCCCGTTCTGGCAGGTGTTCCGGTTCGCCGCGCCGCACCTCACGGCGGGCAACGTCGGTCTGCTGAAACACGCGTCGAACGTCCCCGGCTGCTCGCGGGCCATCGCCGAGGTGTTCGAGCGGGCGGGGTACCCCGCAGGCGTCTTCCAGTCGCTCGTGGTCGATTCCGACGCCGCGAACGAGGTGATCGCCGACGACCGCGTCGCCGCGGTGACGCTGACCGGGAGCGAACGGGCGGGCCGCGCCGTCGCCGAGACGGCCGGTCGCGAGCTGAAGAAGTCGGTACTGGAACTCGGCGGGAGCGACCCGTTCGTCGTCCTCGACGACGCCGACCTCGCGGCTGCGGCCGAGACCGGCGCGCGGGCTCGCTGCATCAACTCCGGGCAGTCCTGCATCGCGGCCAAGCGCTTCGTCGTCCACGCGGGCGTCGCCGACGAGTTCACCGAGCGCCTGGTCGCCGAGATGGACTCGCTGACGGTGGGCGACCCGACCGAGGAGGGGACCGACCTCGGGCCGCAGGCCCGCGAGGACCTCCTGGAGGACCTGCACGACCAGGTCGAACGGAGCGTCGACGCCGGCGCGACCGTCGAGTGCGGGGGCGAGGTGCTCGACCGCGAGGGCTACTACTACCCACCGACCGTACTGACGGACGTCCCGCGCGACGCGGCCGTCGCGACGGAGGAAGTGTTTGGGCCGGTCGCGGCCGTCTTCGAAGTCGCCGACGAGGAGAGCGCGGTGGAACTGGCGAACGACACGAACCTGGGACTGGGCGCGTCGGTCTGGACGGAGGACCTGGACCGCGGGGAGCGTCTCGCCCGCGAACTCGACGCGGGCTGTACGTTCGTGAACGAACTCGTCAAGTCCGACCCGCGGCTGCCGTTCGGCGGCGTCAAGGACTCCGGCTACGGCCGGGAGCTCGGTCGCGACGGGATCCGCGAGTTCGTCAACCGCAAGACGGTGTGGGTGCAGTCGACGGGGGAGTGAGCGCCGTTCGCGAGCGGATCAGTCGTCGGCTTCCAGTCCGGACCGCTCGCCGGGGCCGACCGGCGCGTCGCCGTCGTCTGGCGCGTCGACCGAACCGTGCTCGGATCCGAGGCCGCCGTCGGCATCGGCGTCAGGTAGCGTGACGACCACAGTAGTGCCGTCGTCGGTCTCGGCGAACGCGATACGGCCGCCGCACTCGTGGACGACCCAGTTGACGAGCCAGAGGCCGACGCCGCTGCCGTGTTCGAGCGCGGTCTCGCGCCCTTCCTCGATGACGACGCGCTCCTGGCGGTCGATCCCAGGGCCGTCGTCCTCGATCCGGACTTCGGCGAACGCGCCGTCGGTTCGACCGGCGGTCACCTCCACGGTCGGGGCGTCGCCGGCGTGTTCCGCGGCGTTCTCCAGCAGTTCCTCGAAGGCGCGCTCCAGCGACGGTCCCCCCACGACGGTCAGCCCGTCGGGGACACGGACGTGGACGGTAACGCCGGGATAGCGGTCTTCGACCGCCTCGGCGAGCTTCTCCAGCCGCGTCGCCGCGTCGAATCGCTCGTCGCAGTCCCTGTCGAGCGTTCGCGAGACCTGTCCGATCTTCTCGCTGCGCGTCGAGATGGTGTCGACGGTGCGCTCGATGCGGTCGAGGCGGTGTTCGACGTCCGGGTCGGCGGGCGCCACGTCGCGGCGGAGCAGTTCGGCGTTGCCCCGGACGACGTTGAGTTCGTTGCGGAGGTTGTGCCGGAGGACGCGGTTGAGCACGTCGAGGCGCTGTTCGTGCTGGCGACGGGCGGTCACGTCGCGGACGCTGACGACGCGGCCGGCGACGCCGCCGTAACTCCGGTACAGCGGCGAGACGCGCACGTCGTAGTAGCGGCGGCCGTCGGGGCCGTCGAGGGCGAGTTCCGCCTGGCCGGCCTGCACGGAGGCGATCGAACCGGTGAGCTTCGGGGCGATGCCCTCCAGTTTCTCGCCGGCGACCTCCTCGGAGTCGGCGTCGAAGAGCCGGGCGGCGGCGGGGTTGACGTCGACGATCCGGTCGGTGTCGTCGAGGATGACGATCCTGTCGTCCATCTCGTGGATGACCGCTTCCCGGCCGAGCTGGCGCATGGCCGGCGTGATCGAGAGGAGTCGTCCCCGAAAGAGCGTCGCCGTCATGACGAGGCCGGCGAAGACGCACCCGAGTCCGATCAGCTCGTACTGCGCCGGGACGACGCCGTACATCGAGAGCGCGACGATGCCCACGGGCACGAAGATAGCGCCGAGCAGCGCGGTGCCCTGGCTGCGGAAGTACTCGTTAGTGCGGACGGTCACGCGGACGAGTTCGAGCCCGCCGAGCGCGACCAGCAGGTAGGAGTATCCGACGTGCGCCCACATCGCGAGCCCGAACTCGGAGACGAGGACGGAGGCACCGCCGGCCGTCTCGATCCAGCGCTCGGTCCAGACGAGCGAGTGGTCCGCGTTGGTCCAGACGAGCGCGGCGAACACCGCCGGTTCGAGAAGCAGGACGGCGAGCGTCCGTCCGCGGACCGCGCGGTCGCTGTCGGCGTAGGTGAGGACGGTCGCTAGCCACGCCAGCGGGAGCGCGGTCGTGGCGGTCGCCGCGACGTTCGTCCAGTAGATCTTGGCCGCGAGCGGCGGCGTCGCCAGCGCCATCCCCTGCGCGAGCGCCAGCACGCTCGCGGCGATCATGAACACGCCGAGGGGCTTCGCGCCCGGCGTGTCGCGGAACGCCCACACGAACGCGGCGACGCCGCTGCCCAGAATCGCCCCCAGCAACACGACCGGCGTGAGTAGCGGCGTCGCCATCGATACGAGGAGAGGTTACTCGGACCGCGAAATAAGTGTAGGTGGCCGGATATCAGAATTGGATCGGTGCCGCCGACCTCGGGGACGGCAGACGGTGACGCCGACCTCAGGGGCGGCGGTTGGCGACGGCGGTCCAGGCGCCGATCACGCCCAGGAACAGGGCTGGGACGAACGGCAAGACGAGGTAGGCGTCGCGCCACCCGAGCGGCAGCGATTCGAGGACGTGGTCGGCTCCCGGGAGCGCGACGATGGACACGGGGATGACGATCAGCGTGAGGACGAGCGTGAGGACCAGTCCCCACCCCCGGAGTCCGAACTCCTGTTCCTCCGGGTTGGGGACGTCGTACCCGGCGGTGTCCGGGTTCGTCGCGCCGTCGGCCTCTGTGGAGTCACGCATCGAACTCACTGTCCGGGACGACGACGACCTTTCCGAATCCCTCGCGGTCTTCGAGCAGTTCGTGCGCGCGGGCCGTCTCGCCCATCGGCAGTCGGTCGCGGACGCGCACCTCGAAGGTGCCGTCCCACACCTTCGCGAGGACGTCGTCGACCTCGCCCGGCGTCGCCATCGTCGACCCCAGTATCGAGAGCTGGTTCCAGAACACGCGATTGACGTTGGTCTCCGGCCGGCTCCCCGCGGTCGCCCCGCAGGTCACGAGCCGGCCGCCCTTGGCGAGGCTCTTCAGCGAGTCGTCCCAGGTCTCGCCGCCGACGTGGTCGACGACGACGTCCACACCGCGGCCGTCCGTCAGCTCGAACACCTCGGAGGCGAAGTCGGTCTCCGCGTAGTTGATCGCGTGGTCGGCGCCGACCTCGCGGGCGTAGTCGAGTTTCTCCTCCGTGCTCGCGGTGGCGAACACCTCGGCGCCCGCGAAGTCGGCGATCTGGACGGCGGCGTGGCCGACGCCGCCCGAGGCGCCGAGGACGAGGACGGACTCGCCGGCGGCGAGGTCGGCGCGAGTCATCAGCATGCGCCAGGCGGTCTGGAACACCAGCGGAGCGGCCGCGGCGGTCGCCCAGTCGACGCCCTCGGGGACGGCGACGAGGTTGTCCTCGGGGACGGCGGCGTACTCGGCGTGGACGCCGGGGACGTGTTCGCCGATGATGTGGTAGTCGACGCACTGGGACTCCTCGCCGTGGCGGCAGAACTCGCATTCGCCGCAGCTGACGCCCGCGCTGACCGCGACACGGTCGCCCGGTTCGAACCGCGTCACGCCGTCGCCGACGGACTCGACGACGCCCGCCGCGTCGCTCCCGGGGACGTGCGGGAGGTCGAGGTCGATTCCGGGGAGCCCGCGCCGGGTCCACACGTCGAGGTGGTTGAGCGCGCCCGCCTTCACGTCGACGAGCACCTCGCCGCGGCCCGGGGAGGGGTCGGGCCGCTCGGCGTACTCGATGACGCCGCGGTCGCCGTGGTCCGCGAACTGAACTGCGTGCATACGTTCAGCCAATCGCGCAGCGGGCAAAACTGTGGCGACCGGACCCGCACCTGCCCCCAGGACCGACGCGGTCCGCCAGACGCCGCCAGGGCATGCTGGGGTTTTTGGTCCGCTGTCGGGTATCGATCCCATGGTCGATTTCCAGTCTCGCGACACCAGCAGGGGGTACGGTGACGACGAGGACGACGAGGAGGGGGAAGCGTCGACGAGCGACTCGGCGACGGACGAATCCGCCGACGAGACCGGCGAGCAGGAGGGGGACGCCGCCGAACCGCAGGAGTCGACGGCCGACTCGAGGGTCGGCTCGGAGGCGGACTCGCCGGCCGAGAACACCGACGCGACCGCGGACACGTCCGGTGGGGAGGCGGCGTCCGACGCCGGGAACGGCGGCGAATCCGCGGTCGGGGACGCCGCGTCCCCCGAATCGCCGACCGAGTCGGAACCGGAGAGCGAGAGGGGGGACGCTTCGGAATCCGATGGGCCCGGACGGGCCGAACCGAGTTCGGACCCGCTGGCGCCCTCGGGGTCGGCCGGGGCCACGGAACCGAGTACGAACGATTCCACCGGAGCCGCGGGATCGGACTCGAACGACTCCGCCGGGGCCGACACTGATCCGCTCGCGCCGTCGAGTACCGCACCGGAACCGTCGTCCGAGTCGGACGGAGGCACCGCCGACGCGGAAACGGCCGGAGGTTCGGCAGACACCGCTTCCGAGTCGACGGATTCGGCGGGAACACCGGATCGAGGGTCGACCGAGGCCGTAGACGACGGTCACGGCCACGCCGACCACGGGCACTCAGGGGCGGACGGTCACGGCCATGCCGGCCACGAGCACTCAGAGGTGGACGGCCACGGGAGCGTGCACGCACACGACGAGAGTCACGACCACGGGCACGCGCACGCGGCGGACGTCGACCTGCTCGGCGTGGCGGTGGTGACGGTTTCGTCCACGCGCACGCACGACGACGATCCCAGTGGTGACGTCATCGAGGCGGTCATCGAGGCGGCAGACCACGAGGTCGTGACCCGGGAGATCCTCCGCGACGACCTCGACGGCGTCCAGAACGCCCTGTTGCACCTGACCGGCCGGGACGACGTGGACGTGGTCGTCACGACCGGCGGCACCGGCGTCACGCCCGACGACGTGACCGTCGAGGCGGCCCGTCCCCTCTTCGACCGCGAACTCCCGGGCTTCGGCGAACTGTTCCGCATCCTCTCCTACGAGGAGATCGGGACCCGGGCGATGGCCTCGCGAGCGACGGCGGGGATGGTCGAGGGCGTCGCCGTGTTCTGTCTCCCCGGCAGCGAGGCCGCCGTCAGGCTCGCCACGGAGGAACTCATCGTCGAGGAGATGGGCCACCTGGTCGGTCTCGCCCGCCGCGACGACTGACCGCCGGTGGCGCTCACCGACGCGACCGGACGGATCGCGGCCGACGTACCACAGTAATTCGGTATCCTGTCCTCCCGCGAAACGAACGTATTCGGGCCTCTCCGTGCCGATCGACTGCGGTTCGTTTCATCACTTCAACCTTTCGGCGTTTCACGCCGATTAACCCGAGTTGGCCGGGGGGAGCGCGGGGCGTCGAATTCGTCATGTCATCGGAAGGAGTTGGAAAAATTCGCGGGTTTCGGGCCGTAAAACGGCGTTAAATCGGTTCAAGCGCTTTCCCCCATTAAGTGCGAACGGTCGCATCGACCGGATGCAATGTCCGAACGCACTGAGACGCGACGCAGCGTGCTCAAGGCGACTGGCGTAGCGCTCGGCGCGGCGGCCCTCCCGTCGGTCGCGTCCGCGTCGACGAACGAGTCCGGCTGGACGGACGTCGAGTCGCCGGTCGGCGGGACGCTCTACGACATCGAGCAGACGACCGCCGGCGCGTACGCGGTGGGCGACGCCGGCGTCGTCCTCGAACGCACCGAGAAGGGCTGGAAGAAGGTCCTCGACGGCGGCCCGACCGGCAACGGCAACAACCTCTACGGCGCGGACGTGACCGACGACGGCAAGCGCCTGTGGTTCGTCGGCTCGTCGGGTTCCATCGGCGAGTACGACGTGACGACGGGCAACCTGAACGACCACTCGGCGCCGATGGACGTGACCAGCAACTTCAACGACGTCGCGGTCACCGGCGAGGCCGGCGAGGCGAACGTCTACGTCGCCGGCGACTCCGGGAAGATGTACTACAGCTTCGAGAACGGCGCCACCCAGACCTGGGACTACGTCACGCCCGGCTCGGGCTCGGCCATCAACGCCGTCGACTTCTACGACGACCGCAAGGGCCACATCGTCGACGGCAACAAGTCCGTCTTCCACACCCAGGACGGCTCGACCTGGGACAAGATCGGGCTGGCCGACGCCAACGTCAACTTCTACGGCGTCGACTCCGACGGCGCCGACGACGTCTGGGTCTCCGGCGGCGGCGGGATGGTGTTCCACTGGAACGGGACCAGCTGGGTCCCAGCCGACACCGGCGACGCCGGCCTGCGCGACATCGAGGTCGAGAACGGCGAGGGCCTCACCGTCGGCGGCGGCGGCAACGTCTACGACCGCGAGAGCGGCGAGTGGAAACCGGACACGACCCCGACGGGCCAGAACCTAAAGGCGGTCCTCCGGAAGAGCGACCCCGAGATCGCCGTCGGCGCCGGGGGCACCATCATCGAGCACTGATCCGCTCGTCGTAGACGGACTCGGACTCGGTGTCCGTCGCCGACTCCCCCTCTCTACCCCCTCTTCTGTCAGGCGTCCTCGCTGTCGATAGTGTCGTGCCGAATCCATTACGTTCCGGGCGCGACGCTCTTCTCCGTCGTCGGGAATCACACTGCTGATACGGGGCGGTGAGCGTACCGGGTTGTGTCCCGCCGATGGAGATCCGGACCGGTGAGAAACCAGAACGGTTATAATATTTTAGGCTAGCCTAAATCCCATGTGTGACGATTCCATCGAACGGGTGGCACCGACACGGCGTGAATACGTGAAGTACGGCGGCGCGGTCGTGAGTGGGGCGCTGCTGGCCGGCTGTGCCGGAGACGGCAGTGCCGGAGACGGCAGTGCCGGAGACGGCGGGGGCAGGTCGACGGACTCGGGAACCGCGACGGAGACGGCGGAACCGACCGAGACAGCGGGAGCGACGCCGACGCAGGCGGACAAAACGACGTCGACCGAAACGGACGGCTCCGACGAAGTGTGCATGGAGCCGGTCGGCTGTCTCACGTTCGAAGAGCCGCCGGAGCGCTGGGTCGCCGCCGGACCCGCCCAGGTCGATTACGGGGTCGCTCTCGGACAGGCCGGGGGGCTCTCGGGGATCGCGTACGCGTACTACTACGAATCTACGCGCTTCCTGTTCGACGAACTCGGCATCGAGGGACTCCCCGCCGAGCTGACGGAGGTGTACGGGTACGACGGCGGGTTCGACAAGGAGGCCTTCTACGAGATCGACGCCGACATCCATCTGATCGACCCGAACACGATCACGACCGCCGACGACGCGTGGGACGGGAGCGACGTCGCGGAGATCGAATCGAACGTCGGCGCCCTGTTCGGGAAGTCGAACGGCCGTGACCGGGGCTGGAACAGCGAGTATCTCGTCCCGATGTACGACCTGCTCGAGCGATACGCACGGGTGTTCGACGAGCGCGACAGGTACGACGAACTCGCCGCCGTGCACGAGGAGGTCCAGTCCGCAGTCGCTTCGCGGCTCCCGCCAGAGTCAGAGCGCCCCTCGGTGGGAGTCCTGCTGGGCGGGAGCGACCCCGCAGCGGGGACGTTCTACCTCTCGCGTATCACGGAGGCCGGCTCGCGCCACAAGCACTATCGCGACCTGGCGATCGACGACGCGTTCGCAGACCTCGACTTCGGGGGCGAGACGTTCATCGAGGGCGACTACGAGACGCTGCTCGAAGTCGATCCGGACGTGCTGCTGTTCGACAACCACCTCCCCGGGGTCTCTCGGTCCCTCGCGATCGAGGGGACAGAGACGTGGCGAACGGACCACGTCGCGGAGATGAAACGCAACGCCGCCGGAAGCGATCTGACCGCGGTCTCAGCGGGTCGCGTGTATCCCGCGGGGATGGGCGAGCAAGGGCCCATCACTAACCTCTTCAACACCGAGGCCCTCGGCAAGCAACTGTATCCGGAACAGTTCCCCGAGGACGAGCGGCTGTTCGACCGACAGCGGATCGTGGACATCGTCAACGGAGATCTCTGAACGGATGGAGACGAAATCACTCACCGAGTCCGCGTTCGACTATGACGTCGTCGTGGTCGGCGGCGGACCAGCGGGCTGCTCGGCGGGCGTGTTCACCGCCCGATACGGTCTCGACACGGCTGTCTTCGACCGCGGAAACTCGTCGCTCAAGCGGTGTGCCCACCTGGAGAACTACCTCGGGTTCCCCGCGGGCATCGACGTCGAGACCTTCTACGAACTGATGCACGACCACGCGGAAACCGCGGGCTGCGAGCTGGTCGCCGACCACGTCGAGTCCGTCGATCGCACCGAGGCCGACGAGGGATTCGTCGTCGCGCCGCAGGAGGGCGAGCCCGTCACCGCTCGACGAGTGATCGCGGCGACGCGATACGACGGCGAGTACCTGCGGGGACTCGACACCGACGCGGCGATGTTCGAAACGCGCGACCACGACGGCGAAGCGCAGGAGCACTTCGACCGCACCTACGCAGCCAGTGACGGGACGACGCCGGTGGACGGACTGTACGTCGCCTCCCCCTCCGAAGAAGCCGATCGGCAGGTGATCGTGGCAGCAGGGCGCGGCGCCCGAGTCGGCCTGCAAGTCATCGAGGACGGCCGCCGTGACTGGGGGTACCCGGAGGCTGTCGTCGATCACTACGACTGGCTCCGTTCCGACGCCGAACTCGACGGCGAGTGGGGCGACCGCGACCGCTGGCGTGAGTGGATCGACGACCAGTTCCCCGACGACCACGACCTCGACGAGGAGCGGCGCACCGCGATACGCGAGCGGTTGATCGACCGCCGGTTCGACACCTATCTCTCCACCGACGAGATAACCCGCCGGAGAGAGCAGGGACAGAAGGAACTCCTCGAACACGTCGACGACGACCTCATCGTCGCGGCCGCGCGAGAAATCGAGGCCGAGCAGTAGATCAGTTGCGTCCGGCAGGAACTCGCAGGCGGGAGCTGCGTAGAGCGCTCGTCGCGGGCGTCGCTTCAGTCCCTAGTATCGAGCACCGGGCGCCGAAAGCGCCGGTTCACAGTCAGAGCGAAGATCTGACGGTGTTTTCATTCCTCTCTTTCCGGTCGACGGGTCGCGGGCTGTCGGTCCGTGACCGAATGACGTGGCCGCGTACCCACCACGCTGGTCCCGCAGCGCGCCGCGGTCGCGCGGGGAAACCCGGGCGGGGAAAGGCGCTGGGGCAACGATTAAGTCGCTTCTGACTGAACGTTCAGTCAATGACTTCGGATGCAGTGAAGCGGCTCCTGTCGGAGCTCACGCTCGCGGAGAAGGTTCAGCTCACGCACGGCGCGGCGGACACCGAGGGAACGGCGACGGGATTCGTCCCCGGTGTGGAGCGGCTCGACGTCCCGGGCGTCCGGTTCACTGACGGCCCGCTCGGCGTCCGGACGGACGAGCCGGCGACGGCGTTCCCGGCGTCGATGGCCCTCGCCGCGAGCTTCGACCCGGACCTCGCCCGCGAGTTCGGCGCCGCGCTCGGCCGCGAGGCGACCGCCCGGGACCAGGACGTGCTCCTCGGCCCCGGGCTCAACCTCGTCCGGGTCCCCCACTGCGGCCGCAACTTCGAGTACTTCTCCGAAGACCCGGTCGCGACGGGCCGGTTCGCGGCGGGCGTCGTCGACGGTATCGAGTCCGCGGACGTCGTCGCGACGCCGAAGCACTTCGTCGCGAACAACCAGGAGACCGCCCGGGCCTCGGTCAGCGCCGAGGTCGACGAGCGCGTCCTCCGGGAGCTGTACCTCCCGGGATTCCGCGACGCCGTCGACGCGGGCGCAGGAGCCGCCATGTCCGCGTACAACCGCGTCAACGGGACGTACATGAGCGAACACGAACACCTCCTGACCGAGGTGCTCAAAGACGAGTGGGGATTCGACGGGGTGGTCATGTCCGACTGGTTCGGCACCGAGAGCGTCGTCGACGCCGCCAACGGCGGCCTCGACCTCCAGATGCCGGGGATCTCGGCCGAGGAACTGTTCGAGTCGATGGGCATGCCCGCCGACGAGTTCGATCCCAGCGGCTTCGACTACGCGGACGGGATGCCCGACCCCCGGACCGGCGGCCTGTTCCGCGAGCGACTCGCCGACGCCGTCGAGGCCGGCGACGTCCCCGAGTCCCGACTCGACGACATGGTCACGCGGTACCTGACCCAGCTCGAACGTCACGGCCTGCTCGACGAGGGACGCGACGGCGAGGGTGCCATCGACACGCCCGAACACCGGGAACTGGCCGAGCGGATCGCCGTCCGCGGGACGGTCCTGCTGGAGAACGACTGCGTTCTGCCGCTCGCCGACGACGCCGACGTGGCCGTGATCGGCCCGAACGTCGACGAGGCCATCCTGGGAGGCGGCGGCTCCTCGGAGACGACGCCGTTCACCGAGACCAGCCCGGTCGATGGGATCGAGGCCCGCGCCGACGGGGACGTGTCGGTCGCCCGCGGCATCCCGCGGATCGAGGACGTGTCGCTGTTCGACGGGTTCGGTCCGGACGACGAAGACGACGACGAGGCTCCGGACGTGTCCGTCGACGACGCCGTCGCGGCGGCCGAAGACGCCGACGCGGCGGTCGTGTTCGTCCGCGACCAGGCGACGGAAGCCGCCGACCGCGAGACGCTCGCGCTCCCCGGCGAGCAGGACGAACTGGTCGAGGCGGTCGCGTCCGCCACCGACCGGACGGTCGTCGTCCTCAACACGAGCGGCCCGGTCGAGATGCCCTGGCGCGAGGACGTGGCGGCGGTGCTCGCGGGCTGGTACCCCGGGCAGGCCCACGGGGAGGCCGCCGCGGCCGTCCTCTACGGCGACAGCGACCCCGGCGGCCGCCTGCCCGTCACGTTCGCGCCCGAGGACGAGTACCCCGCGAACACCGAGCGGCGGTTCCCCGGCGTCGACGGCGAGGTCCACTACGAGGAAGGGCTGCTCGTCGGCTACCGACACTTCGACGCGACCGACGCGGACCCGACCTACCCCTTCGGCCACGGCCGCTCCTATACGAGTTTCGAGTACAGCGACGCCGCGGCCGTCGGCGACTCGACGGTCGAAGTCACCGTCGAGAACACCGGCGACCGCACGGGTCGAGAAGTCGCACAGGCGTACGTCGATTCGCCGGAGGCGCCGGACGACCTGGAACGGCCGCGGCGGGAACTGGGCGGCTTCACCGCGCTCTCGCTCGACCCCGGCGAGTCCCGTCGCGTCGCCGTCGACCTCGACGAGCGAGCGTTCGGGCGCTACGACGAGTCCGACGGCTGGACCGTGGACGCGGGCGAGCACGTCGTCTCGGTGGGCCGCTCCTCGCGGGACCTCCGACTCGAGGTGTCCGTCGACCGCTAGCGCTCCCCGCCCCACTCGGCCTCGAACCGCTCGACGAACTCCTCGACGAAGGCCGCCCGGTCCGCGGCGAGTTCGCGGCCTGTCGCGGTCTCCATCGCGTCGGGAAGGCGCAGTAACTTCTCGCGGGCGTGCTGGATCACGGTGTTGTCGCGGTCGCTCCGGTCGTACGTCTCGCGCACCTCGCGGTCGGGGTCGTACATCCCCTGGCCGTGGTGGGCGCCGAAGGTGAACGCCCGGCCGATGCCGACCGCGCCGAGCGCGTCGAGGTTGTCGGCGTCCCGCAGCACTCGCTCCTCGACGGTCGGCTCGTGGTCGAGGTCGGTCGTCTCGGCGAAGTCGTACTCCTCGTGGTGAGCGACGCAGTGACAGACCGCCTCGCGCCCGTCCGCGGGGAAGTCGGCGTCGGCGAGGATCTCCCGGACCTCCGGGATCGTCTCGCGCGGGTGAGTGAACCCGTCGCCGCGCAGGCGGTGCAGGTCGTGGACCAGCGCGGCGGCGCCGACGACGGCGAAGTCCGCGTTCTCGCGCTCGGCGAGTCGGCGACCCAGTCTGTAGACTCGCCAGGCGTGGGCCATGTCGTGGCCCGTGTCGTCCCCGTCGAAGTGCTCGCGGACCTCGGCGGCGACCCGCTCGTGGACCGGCGGGACCTCCTCCGTTCGCATGGATCACCCGGCGCGGGCGTCGAGCAAAAACGTGCTGGTGACACGGCCGACGGCGGTCGATACGCTTGCCCACGCCTCACGACGCTTTATGGCTCCTCCGGACGAACGCGACGACATGGCGACGCAACTGCGCGAGGGGGTCTGGTGGATCGACCTGCGTGGCGTCAACGCCTATCTCGTCGACGAGGGCGGCGATCTGACGCTCGTCGACGCGGGGATGCCGTGGCAGGGCGGCGGCGTGGTCGACGCGATCGTCGAAGCCGGCTACGTCCTCGACGACCTCGAGCACGTCCTGCTCACCCACTACGACGTCGACCACGCCGGCGGTCTCTCCCGCCTCGACGGCCTCGACGTCACGATCTATGCCGGTCAGCGCGATGCCTCGCTCGTCACCGGCCGGGAGGCGCCGCCGTTCTCGATCCCGAAAGGCGCCCTCCAGCGGTTGCTCGGGCCGCTGTACACGCCGCCGAGCAACGAGGTCGTCCCGCTCGCCGACGGCGACGAGATCGGGTCGTTCACCGTCTACGAGACGCCGGGACACACGCCCGGGCACCTCGCGTACGTGAGCGAGGACCTGGGCGTCGCGTTCCTGGGCGACCTCGTCGGCGAGTCCGACGGCCGCCTCGAACCCATGCCGTGGATCGTGACTGACGACGGCGGCCAGGTGCGCGAGAGCGTCCGCCGACTCGCAGCGGACGCGCCCGACTTCGACGTGGCCGCCGTCGGCCACGGCGTCCCGTTCGAACGGGCTGGGCGGGCGCGGTTCGACGAACTCGCGGCGCGCTTCGGCCACGACCGCGAACCCGAGCGAGTTCGGCAGTAACGGACGCCGGCCGACGGCTACCGAGCGACAGTCACACGAACTCGCTGTCGATAGTGTCGTCGTTGCCGACGTTGCTCTCGGCGCCGCGGTCGTTGGAGGCGTGGCCCGGTGACTGGCGGCCGGTCCCGCCGGTGAAGTCGGCGCTCCCGCCGCCGCCACCGCCGGGGAAGTTCCCGTTCTCGAAGTCCGCGGCGGTGACGCCGGAGGGGCGGGAGTCCCCGGCGCGGGTCACCTCGGGCCGCTCGATCTCTTCCCCCGCGTGCAGCCGTTCGACCAGGTCGGGATCCGTCACGACTGCCGAGCGGGGGAGCGGTTCGTCCTCCGGCCAGCGTCGCCAGACGACGCGTTCCCGCTGGAGCGCCGTTCGGACCTCCGTCCCGCCGCCCGCCTCGACCCGCTCCTGCGGCGCCGGCACGCGGTCGCCGAGCGCGCGCTCCGCCCCCTCGGTATCGGCGAGGTGGTGGAGCCTGACCGTCGGCTCTCCCGATCGGATCAGGTCGTAACTCCCGGTGCCGAGCAACCCGTCGAGCCGCCCGTCGCGGCGAACGACGAGGTCGATCTCCGCGGTATCGACGGCCTTCGACCCCCGGACGAGGCCGCGCAGTCCGCCCGGATCGTACTCGACCCGGTCGCGGAAGACCCGTAGCTCGGACCGGACCCCCGGGACGGCCCCGGCGAACCGCTCGCTCGGGATCTGATCGGTCATCGAGCTAACTATTCGGCGGTCGGGCATAAGCTTCCGGGGACAGGTCCGCGGACGTCTTCGGCGTCGCTATCGGTCCCGTCGTGAGCGTTCCCGTCGAGAGTCCGGGATCGATCCCGGTGTCAGTCGTCCGCGTCGGCCTCCGCGGTCAGTTCCTCGGCGACGGTCTCGGCGTCGAACAGCGCGGGGTCCATCCCGAGGACCTGCTGTCCGCTGACGAACTCCGGGAGCGACTCGTTCGTGTACGTGACGACCCGGATATCGGGATTGAGGTCTCGCGCGACGACGATAGAGGTCGCCTGACCGATGTCGGTGAGGACGTACACGTCCGCCTCGACGACGCCGGCCTCTTCGAGCGCAGGGCGGTTCACGACGCCGTCGACGACGGCCACCGTCGCTCCCCGGTCGCGCAACTCGTCGGCCAGCCCTTCCGTGTCGCTCCCCGCGAAAACTGCTTTCATACCGGCACCGATGGCGCCCGGGGGCTTGTGTCTCACGTTTCGGGCGGCCCCGGCGACCGGTCACACAGTCATGAAAAAACACTTACCAGTCGGCCCGAACCGTTCGACATGGAACGGTCCCTCCGACGGCGGTCCCTCCTCCGGGCGGCAGGCGTCGCGGGCGCGGTCGCGCTCGCCGGCTGTCCGGCCGGTATCGGCGAATCGACCGGGTTCGAACCCGGCGAGGCCGACTGGCCGAGCTACCGGTTCGACGCGTGCAACAACGGGGTACACCCCTCCGCACCCGGCCCGGGCGGCGACCTCTCGCTCGCGTGGACGGCGACGTACCGCGAGGACGCGGGAGCGGTTCCCGGCATGGGTCAGGTCTCCTCCCCGATCGTCCTCGACGGGACGGTCGCGGCGGCGGCCAACGTGCAGACCAGAGAGACCGCCGAGACGGTCGTCGCCGCGTTCGGTCTGGAGAGCGGCGAACGCCGCTGGGAACGCTCGTTTCCCCTGACGGGGGAAGGCGGAGGCGAAGGAGGGGCATCGGCACAGACGCTCGTCTCCGACGGCGAACGGCTCGTCGTCGCCACGAGATCCGACGGCTGGGCGCTCCGCGCGCTGTCGCCGAGCGACGGCGAGACGGAGTGGGAGCACGCGCTCGACACGCCCACCCGGGCGCCGATCACGGCCGACTCCGGATCGCTGGTCCTCGGCGACCAGTTGTACGCCGTGTACGACGCCGACGACGGGAGTCAGCAGTCGCGCTACGAGACGGATCAGGACCGGAAGTGGCGGAACCGCTACCCGCCGACGGTGACCGAGGACACCGTCTTCGCGACGGCGCACGACGAGATCCGCGCGGTCGACCGCGAGAGCGGCGAGGCGCGCTGGACGGCGAGCAACGACTTCTACTCGGTCCTCTACCAGGAGCGCGGCGCGCCGTTCAATTCCCCGGTCGTCGTCGACGGCGTCGCCTACGCGGTCTGCGGTCGCATCGCCAACAGGGACACCGGCGGGATGGTCGCCATCGACGTCGAGGACGGGTCACAGCTGTGGACGGCGATCCCCGAGGGCGACGACCCCGCGAACTACGAGGGAGACCCCGAAGCGTTCGAGCAGGCCGCGTTCTACGGGATCCCCTTCGTCTTGGACGACACCGTCTACGCGCAGGGCATGGGACGCGGCGAATGGGGCGTTTTCGCCGTCGACGCCGCGGACGGCGCGGTCGAGCGCACGGAAAACGTCGGTGGACTGTTCGCGGCGGACGGCGTCGTCTACGGCGCGTCGGGCGGCGACCGCCTGTCGGTCTCGGCGACCGATCCGGCGGCCGACGAGAAGCTCGGGACAGCGACCGTCGACGAGTGGGACGCACCCAGGGTCGGCCCCCAGGCGATCGCCGGCGAGTACTTCCTCGTCGCGACGAGCGAGGGGATCGCGGCGTTCGGGCCGAACTGAGCGGAGAATCGTCGAGAAACCGGGGTCGGACCGCCTACTCGTACTCGATGGTCGCCGGCGGCTTGTGGGTCACGTCGTACAGCACCCGGGAGACGTTCTCGTTCTCGCCGGTGATGCGGCTCTGGATGCGCTGGAGCGTGTCCCAGTCGACCTCCTGGGCGCGGGCGGTCATGCCGTCGCGGCTCTCGACGGACCGGACGGCGACGACCCAGCCGTGGACGCGGTTGTCGCCCTTGACGCCGGTCGCCTTGCCCAGCACTGCGGCGAGCGCCTGCCACGGCTCGTGCTCTTCGAGTTCCTCCTCGACGACGTGGTTGGCCTCGCGGGCGACCTCCAGTTTCTCCTCGGTGACCTCGCCGATGATGCGGACGGCGAGGCCTGGGCCGGGGAACGGCATCCGCTCGGCGATGATCTCCTCCAGGTCGAGTTCGCGGGCGACCTCGCGGACCTCGTCCTTGTAGAGGTCGCGCATCGGCTCGACGATGCCGTCGAAGTCGACGACCTCGGGGAGGCCGCCGACGTTGTGGTGGGACTTGATCGTCCCTTCGGACTCGATGCGGTCGGGGTAGATGGTCCCCTGGACGAGGTAGTCGGCGTCGACCTCCGTCGCGACCGTCTCGAACTCGCGGATGAACTGCTCGCCGATCGCGTGGCGCTTCTCTTCGGGGTCGGTCACGCCTTCGAGGGCGTCGAGGAAGCGGTCTTTCGCGTCGACGATCCGCAGCGAGTCCATGTAGTCGAAGGTCTCGCGGATCTGGTCGGTCTCGCCCTTGCGCATGAGGCCGGTGTCGACGTAGACGGGGGTCAGCTGGTCGCCGATGGCCTCGTAGGCCAGCGCGGCGGCCGTCGAGGAGTCGACGCCGCCCGACAGCGCGATGACGGCGTTGGCGTCGCCGACGGCGTCGGCGATCTCCTCGATCTTCTCGTCGATGAACGAGTCGACGTCGACCATCAGACCTCCACCTCCTCGGAGTCGCGGGCGTCGCCACGCGTCTGCTCGCCCTTGCGCGCCTCGTCCTGCAGGTCGAGCGCGGCGCCGAGCAGGCCGACGAACGGCGGGCTGGCGCGGCCGGGCCGCGAGCGGAACTCGGGGTGGAACTGCGTCCCGAAGAAGTAGGGGTGCTCGGGGAGTTCGAGGATCTCCATCCGGCGGCCGGACTTCCCGGAGAAGCGCAGGCCCGCGGCTTCTAGGTCGTCGATGTACTCGGGGTTGACCTCGTAGCGGTGGCGGTGTCGCTCCGTGCAGGTGTCGGCGCCGTAGACCTCGTGGGCGACGGTGCCTTCCTCGATTTCGGTGACGTGCGCGCCGAGGCGCATCGTCCCGCCCATGTCGTCGACGCCCTCCTGCTCGGGCAGGATGTCGATGACCGGGTAGGGCGTCTCCTCGTCGAGTTCCGTGGAGTGGGCGCCCTCCAGGTCGAGGACGTTGCGGGCGTACTCGACGACCGCGAGCTGGAAGCCGAGACAGAGGCCGAGGTAGGGGACGCGGTTCTCGCGGGCGTAGCGGATCGCCTCCATCTTGCCCTCGGTGCCCCGCGAGCCGAAGCCGCCGGGGACGACGACGGCGTCCATGCCGTCGAGTTCTCCGTTGTGGCCGTCAGCGAGCTTCTCCGCGTGGATCCACTCGGTGTTCACGTTGACGTTGTGGGCGAGGCCGGCGTGTTTCAGCGACTCGTAGATAGAGAGATAGGCGTCTTCGAGGCCGTACTTCCCGACGAGGGCCACGTCGACGGAGCCGGTCTGCTCCTGGGTGACGAGATCGCGCCACTCGTTGTGGCGCTCGTCTTTCGGGAGCGCGCGGTCGGAGAGGTCGAGGCGCTCCATGACGTACTCGTCGAGGCCCTCGTCCTCGACGACCAGCGGGACCTGGTAGATGTCCTCGACGTCGGGGTTCGAGAAGACGGCGTCCGTGGGAACGTCGCAGAACAGCGCGATCTTCTCCTTGGTCTGAGGGTCGAGCGGGTCGTCGGCCCGACCGACCAGGATGTCGGGCTGGAGCCCGATCGACCGCAGTTCCTTGACGCTGTGCTGGGTGGGCTTGGTCTTCTGCTCGCCGTTTTTCGAGTACGGGACGAGCGTGACGTGGACGAAGAGGATGTCGTCCTCGTCTTCCTCGTGAGCGAACTGGCGCAGGGCTTCGAGGTAGGGCATGCCCTCGATGTCCCCGACGGTGCCGCCGACCTCGATGATGCAGACGTCGCTGCCCTCGGCGACCTCGCGGATGCGCCGCTTGATGTCGTTGGTGACGTGCGGGATGACCTGGACGGTCTTCCCGAGGTAGTCGCCCGAGCGCTCCTTCTCGATGACGGACTGGTAGACCTTGCCCGTGGTCACGTTGTGCTTCGAGGTCATGTCGATGTCGAGGAACCGCTCGTAGTTCCCCAGGTCGAGGTCGACCTCGCCGCCGTCCTTGAGGACGTACACCTCCCCGTGCTGGAAGGGGTTCATCGTGCCCGCGTCGACGTTGAGGTACGGGTCCACCTTGACCGCGGTCACGTCGAACCCGGCGTTCGAGAGCAGTCGGCCGGTACTCGCGGCGGTGATGCCCTTGCCCAGACCGGACATCACGCCCCCTGTGACGAAAACGAACTTGTTCCCCAGAGTCTCGTCGTACTCTGTTTCTGGCTCCGTCGGCATACTGACCGTCGGCGGTGCCCGCCCAAAACCGTTTCGGGAGACACTGCAAACCTGCCTAATTGTCAACGGTTACCGGCCGCGGCGCCGATCCAGCGAATTCCGGTTGAACCGGAAACGCGGTCGGGCCGAAAATTCGGTGGGGCCGGAAACGCGGTGGGGTCTGAAACGCGGTGGGGTCGAAAACACGGTCGGGTCGGAACGGGTTCCCGTCCGTCGCTCACAGTTCGGCGACGAGAAAGTCGGCGACGACCGCGGCGACCTTGCCGGACTGGCCGACGAAGTGGTGGTCCGCGGCCAGTTCCGTCACGGCGAACCCACGTGCCTCCGCCCGTTCGACCACCGGTCGCCACTCGACGGTGTCGTCGCGCTCGCCGTAGACGACCTGTCCCGGACAGGCGATCCGCTCTGTCGCCGCGACGGCGTCGATGTCGTCGTCGATACGGGGTGCCGGCGCGAGCGCAGAGACGGCCGCGAGGTCGGCCCCGGAACTCGACTCCTCGTCCGCGGCGACGAGCGCGAGACACCCGCCGAAGCTGTAGCCGAACAGGGCGACGGCCGCGTGGCGCTCGCGGGCCCACGTCAGGGCGTTCCCCGCGTCCCGTAACTCGCCGGGCCCCTCGTCCCAGTCGCCGTAGTCGAACCGGAGGCAGGCGATCCCTCGTTCGACCAGCGCGTCCGCGACGGCCGTCAGCCGCCGGTCCGAGCGCGAGCCGCCCAGCTGCGGATGGGGCGGACAGGCGACGACGCAGGCCCGCTCGCCCGGGTCCTCGGACTCACCGTCGGGTGCGTCGAGCGACCCGCGCACGTCGCGGGCGCCAGGGATCACGACCGCTTCGCTCATGCCCCGACAGACGCGGCTCGGGGCCTCAAAGGTGTCGTCGGGCCACTGCCGACTTCGCGGCCTGTCGCGGGCGAGTTTCGATCAGTCGTCGCCGCTGATCCGCGGTGCGGAGTCGACGCCGGTGATCTCGAACCGTGCGCCGCCGTCCTCGCTCTCGGTGACGGCGACGTCCCAGCCGTGTGCTTCGACGATCCGCTCGACGATGGCGAGGCCGAATCCCGTGTTCTCGGGGGGAGGTCGAGAAGCCGGAATCGAACACGCGGTCGCGCACGTCCCCCGCGATACCGGGGCCGTCGTCCGCGACGTAGAACCCGTCGTCCAGGTCGCCGACCGTGATACGGACGTCGTCGCCGCCGTGTTCTAGCGCGTTCCGGAACAGGTTCTCCAGCAACTGCGGCAGCCGGTCCCCGTCGGCCACGATGGCCCGGTCGGTCGCGACCGCGAGTTCGCCGTCGCCGGACTCGACGTTCCGCCAGCTCGCGGTCGCGATCCGCTCTTAGGTCGACGGGTTCGGGCTCGGAGATCGTCTCGCCCTGCCGGGACAGCGCCAGGAGGTCCTCGATCAGGTGCTCCATGCGCTCGACGGAGCGGTGACAGCGCTCGAAGTGCTCCGGGTCGCCGGTCTCCTCGGCCATCTCCAGCGCGCCGTTGAGGACGGTCAGGGGATTCCGGAGGTCGTGGGAGACGACGCTGGTGAACTCCTCGAGGCGCTCGTTCTTCCGTTCGAGCTCGTCGCGCTGGTGCCTGAGTTCGGCCTCGTGGTCGGCGCGCTCGAACGCGGCGTTCGCCGCGGTCGCCAGGATCCGCCCGAGGAAGACGTCCGTCTCGTCGAACGTGGCGGGCTCGGTCGAACCGGCGGACAGCGTGCCGAACTCCCCGATCGGGAAGATCAGGAGGCTCTGCAGCGCCGTGTCGGCGTCGACGGCGTCGTCGTACCGGCTGATGTCGTCGAACGCCCGCGATTCACCGGTCTCGAACGCCTCCCAGTTGAAGCTCCCGCCTTCCGGGGTGAACGTCGGCCGGTCGTCTAACACCTCGTCGACGCGGTCGCTGGACGCGACGGGCACGAGCCCGCCTTCGTCGGCGTCGTACGACCGCACCATCACGAGCGGGAAGCCCAGGATGTCCTCGGCCTCCGCGACGACGAGGTCGGCGATGACATCGCGCCCCTCGGTCTGCATGAGCTCGAGCGTCAGGTCTTGCAGGCGTTCGAGGCGCTGCTCGCGTTCCCGGCGGCGGCGGGCCTGCTCGACCCGGTCGAGCGCCGTCGTGAGCGTGGTCGACAGGATCTCGACCAGCGTCTCGTCCGTCTCGGTGATCGCGCCCGCGTCGTCCGAGGAGACGATGAACACGCCGTGGTCGTCCATCGGATAGAGGATGACGCTCCGGGCGGGCGTGTCCTCGGTCAGTCCCTCGTACCCCGGCACGTCGTCGATGCGCACCGGCTCGCCGCGCTCGAACACGTCCCAGACGAGGGCGGCGCGCGTCCCCTCGGGCGCATCGCGCGGGTACGTCGGGATCTCGTCGAAGACGTCGCGGACCGAGTCGACGACCGCGGCCGGAGTGAGGAGGTCGCCGGCGTCGTTCACCAGGTGGACGGAGCTCAACCGGGCGTCGATGACCTCGTCCGCCGCGTCGGTGGCGACCCGGGCCGTCTCGGTCTTCGTCCGCGTGTGCATCAGCGCGCGCGTCCGCTCCTGGAGGCGATTGAGCTTCCGCTCGCGCGTCTTCTGGGCGGTGACTTCGCGGTACACCCAGAGGTGGCCGTCGCCGTCCGCGAGTTCGATCGGTCGGTAGCTCCGGGCGACGGTCCGGCCGTCGCGGAGCGAGAGCCCCTCGTCGCGGACCCGCTCGCGGTCGGCCACGAGTTCGTTGACGCGGTCGACGAACGCCTCCGGGTCGGCGAACGACTCGCCGATCGTCTCGGCCAGCCGCTCGCAGTCCGACCCGACGACGCCCTCGGGCGTCCCGGACAGGTCGAACAGGTCGAACAACTGCGCGTTGGCCGTGAGCACGTTCCGCGACTCGTCCTCGGCGAGCACGCCGACCGGGAGCGTGTCGAACAGCGTCGACAGCAGCGCGTTCGTGCGTTCGAGGGCTCGCTCTCGCTCCTTGCGGTCGGTCACGTCGACGGAGATCCCCAGGGCGGCCTCCGCGTCGGTGTCGGTGAAGTCGTACGGGAGCAACTGCGGCTCGAAGACGTGCGTCTCGCCCTCCGCGTCCCGCAACTCGACTTCGTGCAGTCGCTCGGTGGAGTTCGATTCGACCACCTCTGCGACGGCCGCTCGAAGCCCCGCGGCGACCTCCTCGTCGAGGACGTCGCTCACGTTCGTCCCTTCGAGCTCCGACACGGGGGTGCCGTGAAAGGCCGCCAGGGACTCGTTCGCGAGCAGACACGTCCCGTCTTCGTCGACCACGTAGAGGTGTTCGGGGAGCGAATCGACGATCTCGCGGAGGCGGTTCTCGCTCCGCTCGGCGAGCCGGCGCGTCCGGTAGTGTTCGACGGCGTTGGCGATGCGGTTGGCCAGCACCGTGTACTGGTCGGTCCCGCCTTCCTTCTGGAGGTAGTCCGTCACGCCGGCCGAGATGGCGTCGCTGGCCACCGCTTCCGACCCCTTCCCCGTGAACAGGATGAACGGCAGGTCCGGGTAGTCCTCCCGGACCGCTTCGAGGAACTCAATCCCCGTCCGCCCGGGCATGTCGTAGTCCGAGACGAGGCAATCGAACTCGCCGGTCGCGAGCCGTTCGGCCCCCTCGTCGGCGTCGGTCGCCGTCTCGACGGTGAACCGGTCGTCTTCCCGTTCGAGAAACGTGGCGGTCAGGTCCGCGACATCCGGGTCGTCGTCGACAGTCAGCACCCGGATGTCCTCCGTGGAGGCCGAACTCATTAGTTCGAACATCTGTAAGATCGGCAATAACGGTTTGGGCGCCAGTCTCGGTCGTGAAACCGCGAGGTCGCTCCCGTCGGCGAGTTCGTCGGCGCTCTCACGCCTCGATCCCCCGCCGTTCCGGCTCTCTCGGGGGATTCGCGCGGTCTGCTCTCCCAGTCGCTGGATCGGTCGTCGCCCCACCGATTCGGCTGTCCGTGACTCCGGTCGAATCGGCCGCGTCCGGGGCCGGGCGGGCGGCGTTCGTGCGTGGGAACACCAAATTCGGGCTGAAAAACAATTAAAGGCTCGGGCACAAAGCGGGGGTATGGGAATACTCTCGCGCGCCTCCTACGTCGTCCGGTCGAAGATCAACGCTATCCTGAACCGGGCGGAGGACCCCTCCGAGACGCTCGATTACTCCTACGAGCAACTGCGCGACCAGCTCCAGGACGTCAAACAGGGAATCGCGGACCTGACGACCCAGAAGAAGCGCCTGGAGATACAGAAGCGCCGCCTCGAGGAGAACGTCGAGAAGCACAACGAACAGGCCCGCGAGGCCGTCCGGCAGGACCGCGACGACCTCGCCCGCAAGGCCCTCGAGAAGAAAAAGCAGAAGATGAACCAGATCGAGGACCTGGAGGGCCAGATCGCCGAACTGCAGGGCCAGCAGGACAAGCTGGTCGAGCAGAAGAACAAGCTCCAGAGCCGCATCGAGGAGTTCCGCACGAAGAAGGAGACGATGAAGGCCCGCTACGAGGCCGCCGAGGCCAGCGCCAAGGTCTCCGAGGCGATGACCGGCGCCGGCGACGAGTTCGAGGACGTCGGCCGCGCCATCGAGCGCGCCGAGGAGCGCACCGAGGACATGGAGGCCCGCTCGCAGGCGATGGACGAACTCCAGGAGACCGGCGCGTTCGACGACGTCCTCTCGGACAAGGACTCGATCGACCGCGAACTCGAACAGCTCAGCACCGACAGCTCCGTCGACGCCGAGCTGAACACGCTGAAAGGCGAGATGGGCAAGGGCACGACGGAGACCGAGACCGAGAGCGCCGACGCGGGCGGATCCGACTCCGGGAGCGCGGACGTCGAAACCGAAGACGTCGACGTGGACGCCGCCGACGTAGACGCGCCGGACGTCGACGTCAACGGCGAGGGCGGCGAGGACGTCTCGGTCGACGACTCCGAGGTAGAGGCCGAACTGGAAGAGCTGAAAGAGGACGAGCAGTAGCGCCCCGCTGGACGACCGGGACGGACTCGACGGCCTGATCGGCGGCGGCGAACCCGCCGACGCCGGCAGCACATTTTTGTTCACCCCTCGACACGTTCCAGTATGCGACTCCTGTTCATCCACTCGGACCACCTGGAGTTCGAGGCGCGCGAACAGGCCGGCCCGGACGACCTCGCCGAGCGGGAGGGCGTCCCGATGGACGGCCGCATGGAGGAGTGCGTGACCGCCTTCATCAGCGTCGAGTCCGACGACGAGACCGACCTCGACGGCGTCGTCGCGAACGCGACGGCGGAGCTCCGGGACGTGACAGGACAACTCAACACGAACCGAGTGGTGCTGTACCCCTACGCCCACCTCAGCGAGGACCTGGCGAACCCCGACGCCGCCAAGGAGGTCATGCGGGGGCTGGAGTCGGAACTCGAAGCGGACGGCTACGAGGTCCTCCGCGCGCCGTTCGGCTGGTACAAGTCTTTCGAGGTGTCCTGCAAGGGCCACCCGCTCTCGGAGCTCTCCCGGCACGTCTCCGCCCACCGCGACGAGGGGACGGGCGAGGGGGACGAGGCCGGCGAACCGGACCGCGAGCCCAGCGAGTGGCTCGTGATGTGGCCCGACGGGTCGACGGAGGACGCAGTTCCCGCGAAGGGCGAAGTGAACGGGGACATGCGGGCGTTCATCGAGGACGAGGTGGAGGACGTGACCGCCTCTCCGGGCGAGGAGCCGCCCCACGTCGAACTGATGCAAGAGAAGTCCCTCGTCGGCTACGACGACCTCTCGGACGTGGGCAACCTGCGGTGGTACCCCCGCGGGAAGCTCGTCCGCGACTCGCTGATGGAGTACGTCAACGACCTCGTCGTCGACTACGGCGGGATGCCCGTCGAGACGCCGATCATGTACGACCTGGGTGCTCGACCCATCGACGAGCACGCAGGCAAGTTCGGCGAGCGCCAGTACCGCTTCGAGTCGGGCGACCGCCGGATGATGCTCCGCTTCGCCGCCTGCTTCGGCCAGTTCTCGATCATGCGGGACATGCACATCGCCGCGAGCGACCTCCCGCTGCGGATCTACGAGATGTCGACCTACTCGTTCCGCCGCGAGCAGAAGGGCGAGGTCACGGGACTGAAACGGCTGCGATCGTTCACGATGCCGGACATGCACACCGCGACGGCCGACATGGACGGTGCCCGTGACGAACTCATGCGCCAGGCGAAGCTCTCCCTGCGGACCAGCGACGACCTCGGACTGGACTACCAGCCCGCGTTGCGGATGACCCGCGAGTTCTACGACGACAACGAGGCGTGGGTCGCCGAGGTCGTCGCCGAACTCGACAAGCCCTCCCTCGTGGAGATCATCCCGGAGCGCCACCACTACTGGTCGGCGAAGATCGACTTCGCGGCCATCGACGGGCTCGGCCGCCCCATCGAGAACCCGACGGTCCAGATCGACGTCGAGAGCGCCGAGCGATTCGACATCACCTACACCGACGCCGAGGGGAGCCACCACCCGCCGATCCTCCACTACTCGCCCTCGGGCGGGATCGAACGCGTCGTCGCCGCCCTGCTGGAGGAGACGGCGACGATGGACACGCCGCGGTTCCCCACCTGGCTCTCGCCGACGCAGGTCCGCTTCATCCCCGTCGGGGAGGAACACGTCGACTACTGCGACGAACTGGTCGACGACCTCGCCGCGGCCGACGTGCGCGCCGACGTGGACGACCGCTCGGAGACGGTGGGCAAGCGCATCGCTCGCGCCGAGACCGACTGGGTGCCGTACTACGTCGTCGTCGGCGACCGCGAGGTCGACAGCGGGAGCCTGGACGTCAACGTCCGCGCTGACGACGAGGAAGTCGAGATGACGCCCGAAGACCTCCGCGAGCGCGTCCGCGAGGAGACCGAGGGGCTCCCGCGGAAGAAGCGGTACCTCCCGAAACACGTCAGCGACCACCCGAGTTTCACCGGTCGCTGACGGCGGACGGCGCACCGCCGGTGTGAGGGCACCGGTCTGCGGACGGCCACCTACCACTATTTACCCGGGCACCCAACTCCCGCGCATGTACGACGACATCCTGTTGCCGACGGACGGGAGCAAGGGGACGACCGAGACGGTAGACCACGCGATCTCGATCGCCCGGGACAACGACGCCACGGTACACGTGCTGTACGTCGTCGACAGCCGGCGCTACCGCGCGGCCGAGCCCGACACGAAAGACGAGATCGTCAAATCGCTGGAGGTCGAGGGCGAGCGGGCGATCGAGGACCTCCGGGTCGACCTCGAAGACGCCGGGCTGGTCGTCGAGACGGAGATGCGCGACGGCATCCCTCACCGCGAGATAGTCGACTACGTCGGGGAAGCGGGGATCGACCTGGTGACGATGGGAACCCACGGGCGCACCGGCCGCGACCGCGTCCAGAACCTCGGGAGCGTCACCGACCGCGTCCTCGAAGACGTGCACACACCGGTTCTCGTCGTCGATATCGGCGACTGAGTGTCGGGCAGGGCCGCGGACTTCCCGCGGTCGTTCGACGGCGCGCTCGCCGTCGTGTCCGGCCAGAAGGTACTTACCGCGACTGTCGAAACGCCGACGTATGTCCCCGCCCTCGACGCGACGCACCTTGCTTGCCACGCTCGCCGGCCTCGGTCTGGCGGGCTGTGCCGCCGACGAGAGAACCGACACGCCAACAGACCGGTCAGCGGGTGAGGGCCGCACGCCGGCGGACACACCGCACTGGACCGAGCAATCTGCTACGCAGTCGCCGACGGACACGAACACTGCCTCGCCCACAGACACGGTCCGCGAACCGGCCACGCCCGACGCCGTCTCCTCGTCGTGGCCGATTCCCGGAGCCGACCAGGGGCAGACGAACTACGCCGCCGGGACCGCTGGACCGACGGCACCGATCGGCGAACTCTGGTCGGTCGAAGCCGACGACGAGTTCAGTGCGCCGGTGGTCGCCGACGAGACGGTCTTCGTCGGAGGCAGCCAGGGAGGCGTGCACGCGTTCGACGCGCGGACCGGCGAGCGGCGCTGGGAGCAGTCCGTCGGTATCACGGCAGATCGGCCCAGCGTCCGCGACGGCCGGGTGTACGTCGAGGGCTACGAGGCGGTCGTCGCGCTCGACGCCGCGGACGGGACGGAACTGTGGCGGATCGAGACCGGCGACCTCGTCGGGTTTCTCGCCGCCGCTCACGGTCTCTACGTATCCGAACAGGCAGACGACGCGCTGGTGCGGCGGTCGCTGGCCGACGGGAGCGAGCACTGGCGGACTACCGTGGACGGCTCGTCGCCGGCGGGCCGGCTGATCGCCAGCGAGGAGTCGGTCTTCTTCAGTCACCCGGAGACCTCCGGACCGTGGTCGGTCGCCGTCGCGGACGGCGAGACCGACCTCCCGGACGCCGAGCGACAGCCGACGCCGCTCCCCCACGACTCGCCGGTCCCGCAGTGCTACCGGGACGGACGGCTCTACGGCGCCCTCAACATCTTCGGCCAGGTCGCCGCCTTCGAGACGCCGGCTCCGCCGTTCGGGACGGCCTGGGACGACAAATTCCCCGCCGAGGGGACCGGGTTCCAGCTGGCCGTCGGCCCCGATTCGCTGTACGTCGTCACCGGGGGCGGCGAGGGACCGGTCCTGCGCGCGCTATCGGCGGCTGACGGCTCCGAGCGGTGGACCCACTCGATCGACGCGCCGGCTGGTCGGCCGGTCGTCGCCGAGGAGACGGTCCTCGTTCGGACGGAGGAGACGCTGTTCTGTCTCGATCCCTCCGACGGGAGCGAACGCTGGACCCGCCCGGCCGATCGGGTCGGAACGACCCCCGTCGTCGCCGACGACCTCGTCTACACGAGCGCGGACGGAACGCTCCGGGCGTTCCGGTCAGTCGAAGCATAGGCAACAGAGGCGATATCGGACAGCTATTCGCCGTCGTCGGGGCCGCGCCCGGTCTCCAGGCTACCCTGGCGGCCCTTGGTCTGGCGGTAGTCCGTCCCGAGCAGGTCGGCGAAGTGCTCCACGAACGCCTCGGTCTCCTCGGGCGACTGGTCCTCGGGGTCGAGCATCGGCACGAGTTCGAACCCGCGGCCGCGCATGGTGGTCGCGTGTAACTCCTCGACGTCGAGGTCGTCCTCGCTCTTGGTGGTGTACTGGAAGGCGAGCGCCTCGATGGCCCGCTGGCCGACGGGGACGATGATCTCCGGGTTGATCATGCGGAGTTCGCTGGAGCGGTAGGCCTCGCAGTTGCGGACTTCCTCGTCGGTCGCCGGGCGGTCGGGGTGGCGACACCGGGTCACGTAGGTCAGGTAGACGTCGTCGGGCACCGGCTCTTCGGCGCCGGGGTCGCCCTCGACGAGGCCGACGCGGTCGAGGATTTCCCAGACGAGCGACTGGTCGCCGGCGAAGGGGACGCCCGTTTCGTCGGCGGCGGCGCTTGGCTGGTCGCCGACGACGACGAAGTCCGCGCCCACGTCGCCGTAGCCGTGGACGACCTGCTGGCGCGTCTCGACCAGTTCCGGGCAGTTCGTACACTCCTCGTCCATCCCGAACGGGTTGGCGAGTTCGTCCTGTCGTGCGTCCATTATGGGTGGTCCGGTCGCTGTAGTGGTTCCACGCCTATCAGTCCTCGTCGACCATCTCGGTCATCGTGTCCGCGTCGTCGGGGTCGTTCTGCGGACTCTCGGGGTGATACGCGGTGTCGTACTCGCCGGGGCGGCCGTCGAGGCGGTCGGGGTTGATGCGGCCGCCCAGGAGCATGAAGTCGAGAATCGTCACCCGGAGCATCGCTTCGAGGACGGGGACGGCCCGCGGCGGCAGGCTCGGGTCGTGGCGGCCGACGACCTTCGCCTCCTTCTTCTCGCCGGTCTCCCAGTCGACGGTGGTCTGGGTCTTCGGGATGGAGACGGGCGCGTGGAAGGTCACCTCGCCGTAGATCGGTTCGCCCGTCGTGATGCCGCCCTGCAGGCCGCCGTGGTCGTTGCCGACGGGGACGGGGTCGCCCTCCTCGCTGACGACGTCGTCGCGGGTGCCGTCGTCGAACTCCCAGTCCTCGTTGCGCTCGATGCCGCGGGTCTCCCGGGCCTCGCGACCCTGGCCGTACTCGACAGCGGTCGTCGCCGGCACCGAGAACATCGCCTGCCCGAGTCGAGCGGGGACGGAATCGAACCGCGGTGCGCCGAGCCCGCGGGGAACGCCGCGGCACTCGAAGTAGACGGAGCCGCCGATGGAGTCGCCTTCCTGCTGGTAGCGGTCGATGGCGTCGCGCATCTCCTCGGCTTTCTCGGGGTCGGCGCAGCGGACCTCGTTCTCCTCGGTGTGTTCGAGCATGTCCTCCCAGGTCACGTCGTCGGCGGTGATGTCGCCGATCTGGTTGACGTGGGCCTTGACCTGCACGTCGTGGTCGGACTGCTCTAAGACCTGCTTGGCGACGGCGCCCGCCGCCACCCAGTTCACGGTCTCCCGCGCCGACGAGCGGCCGCCCCCGCCCCAGTTGCGCGTCCCGAACTTCGCCGAGTAGGTGTAGTCGCCGTGGGAGGGCCGCGGCGCGGTGATGAAGGGCTCGTACTTGCCCGAGCGGGCGTCCTTGTTCTGGATGACCATGCCGATGGGCGTTCCGGTGGTGTACCCCTCCAGCGTGCCGGACTTGATGGACACCTCGTCGGGCTCGCCGCGGGAGGTGGTGATCATCGACTGGCCGGGCTTGCGGCGGTCGAGTTCCTCCTGGATCACGTCCTCGGAGATCTCGACCCCCGCCGGACACCCGGACACTGTACAGCCCATCGCCTCCCCGTGGCTCTCGCCGAACGTCGTGAACCGGAAGAGACGCCCGAACTCGTTGCCGTTCATTACCACGGGGTCGGTGGGCCGGGCTTATAGTTCTGAAGATGTGGGCGGATGTGGCCGCGCCGCGCGCGGATCCGCGATTCCGGCGCCCGGCAACGCCGGCGTTCGGTCGTCGATCCGCGCCACCCGTAGGTATTTCACGACGCCGAGAGTCGGTTCGATGACAGATGTCGACTGACCAGCGGATCGGGGCTGACGAGAGCGGCGTGCCCGGGTACGCCGCGCTCGCGGCGGGTGCGATGGTCCTGTGGGTCGTCGCGGAGATCGCGTTGCGGTGGGAACTGGTCGCGATCCTGGCCGACCCGATCGGGAGTCCGCGGGGCGCCGACATGCTCCTCGTCGGGATCGGGTTCCCGCTCCTCGCGGGCGCCATCGCCTGGCTCGGCCGGCGCCGAGGGATCGAACCCGAAGACTGGGACTACGAGGTGTCGCTCCGGTCGGTCGCCGCCGGGGTCGGCGGCGTCGTCGCGTTCTTCGTCGCGCTCCTTGCCGTGGTCCTGACGATCACCGCGATTCAGGGAATGCCCGATGCCGGTACCGCGACGCCCCCCGTCGAACCGGGCGCGGCGACGTGGGTGCTGGCCGCGCTCCTGATCGTCAACGGGCTCGTCGTCCCGCTCGCCGAGGAACTCGCGTGGCGCGGCGTGATCCAGACCGCGCTGATGGACTCCTACGGCGTGCTCGCCGGAAGCGCCGTCGCCGCGACGGGATTCGTCCTGAAACACGTCGTCGTCGACGGCGGCGCCGACCCGATCAGGCTCGCGTCCCTCGTGATCCTCGCGGTGATATTCAGCGCGCTCCGGGCGCGATGGGGAACCGCCTCGAGCACCGTCGCTCACCTCGGTGCGAACCTGCTCGCGACGGGACTCGCCGTCGCGGCGCTGTGACTGCTGGTTCGATTCCCCCGCGGGAGCTATTCGGCGACGATCTGGTACCAGTTCTGCGCGTACTCTCGGTCCCCTTCGCGTAGCAGGACGTTCTCGCGCGCGTACCGCTCGGCCTCCGACGGCGTCAGCTCCTCCGACCATGACACTCGCTCGTCCGCCTCTACCGCGCCCGGACCGCTGTTGTCGTACTCGACGTACGTCGCGGTCTCCTCGGCTTCGGGACGCGACCAGTTGTGCCACCCGGCGGGATGGATGTGGTCGCCCAGTTCCGAGCGGAGAACGGCGACGTGAGCGTGGTCCCGCCAGGGTCGACCGAGGTAGACTTCGGACACGTCCGGGTCGGCGGTCAGCGTACAGCCGTCGAGAACGTACCCGAATGGCTCCCGCTGCGGCGTCGAGGCCGCCGTGACGTAGGAGTCGGCCTTCGAGTGCACCTCGCAGTCCTCGAAGACGGCGGTGGCGGCCCCGAAGACGAAGTCGGTCGTGCCTTCGACGTAACAGTCGTCGAAGTACTGCCGCGATCCCTCGCCGGCGGCGTAGACCGTGTCCTGGGCGCCGAGGAACCGACAGTTCTCGAAGGCGGCGCGGTCGGCCTCGACGTGGAGCGCGACGGCCTGCCCGACGTCGGCACCGGCGGTGTTCCGCACGGTCAGGTCCCGCGCGGTGAAGTCGTTTCCGCTGACCTTCAGCGTATACGTGAAGAACGTGCTGTTGCGGCCTCGATCGATCTCGTCGAAGTGGTCGTCGTAGGTGACGATCGTGTTCTCCACGCTCTCGCCGACCAGGTCGACCCTCGTGTTCCAGGCGTGGACTTTCACCTTCTCGTCGTACACGCCGTCAGCCACGAAGATCGAGACCCGGTCCGGCGGGAACGACTTCGCGTCGTCGATCGCCGCCTGTAGCCGCTCGTAGTCGCCGCTCCCGTCCGCGGCGACGACGTAGTCGCAGTCCTCGCGTGCTCCCGGAGCCATCGATACCCTACTACGTTCCCCGCCCGCCCGTATACTCTTCGGCTCCGCGTTCTCGCGCGGCAGACCGACGTGACCGGAACGGGTCGCGCTCTCGTCCGCCGCTGGGTTCAAACGGCTCGGTCACTAACACCGAGTAATGACAGAGACAGCGAAAGCGACGCTCGCGGGCGGGTGCTTCTGGTGCATCGAAGCGGCGTTCGAGGAACTCGACGGCGTCGAGGAGGTGACCTCGGGGTACGCCGGCGGACACACGGAGAACCCGACCTATCGGCAGGTCTGCTCCGGTTCGACGGGCCACGCCGAGGTCGTCCAGGTCGAGTACGACCCCGACGTCATCGCGTACGAGGACCTGCTGGAGGTGTTCTTCCGGATCCACGACCCGACGACGGAAGACAGGCAGGGGCCCGACGTGGGGTCGCAGTACCGCTCGGCGGTCTACTACCACGACGACGAGCAGAAGGATATCGTCGAGCGGTTCGTCCACAACCTCCAGCAGGGCGGCGAGTTCGACAGCTACGAGAACGACGAGATCGTCACCGAGATCGAACCGCTGGAGGAGTTCTGGGTCGCCGAGGAGAAACACCAGGACTACTACGACAAGAACCCGAACGACCGCTACTGCCAGTTCCACGCCGAACCGAAGGTCAAGAAGGTGCGCGAGCAGTTCGCCTCGAAGGCGGCGCAGTCGGACGACTGACTGGTTCGCCGATTTCACTCGCGAAGATATATCAGTCGTCCGAGCGAATCGCCGGGTATGGTACGGCTCCCGTCGCTGCGCGGCGTCATCGACCGGCGCATTCTCGTCAACTTCCGGATCGAAGCGGACGCGCTGGACGCCGTCCTCCCGGACCCGTTCGAACCGCGGACGGTCGACGGCTACGCCATCGGCGGTATCTGTCTGCTCCGGCTGACCGACGTTCGGCCGCGAGGGTTGCCGGCGTTCGTCGGGACGCGGTCGGAGAACGCGGCTCACCGCGTCGGCGTCGAGTGGGCGGACGACGGTAAGCGAGAGTCCGGTGTGTACGTCCCCCGACGTGACTCCTCGTCTCGACTCACCGCAGCCGTCGGCCGGCGGTCGTTCGGCGAGTACTACCGGGCCGACTTCGACGTGGACGAGCGCGACGGCCGCTACGCCGTGTCGATGCGGAGCCGCGACGGCGAGACCCGGATGTCCGTGACGGCCAGCGTAGCCGACGGGATCCCCGCCGACAGCGTCTTCGACTCCGTCGAGGAGGCGTCGGCGTACCACCGGCGGGGTGCGGTCGGCTACTCGCCCGCGGCCGGCGGGGCGGGCGACCGCTTCGACGGGGTGGAACTCGCGACCGACGAGTGGCGGGTGACGCCGCTGTCTGTCGAGGACGTGAGCGCGAGTTTCTTCGAGGACGAGCGGCGGTTCCCGGCCGACGCGGTGACGTTCGACAACGCGCTACTGATGCGGGACATCGGTCACGAGTGGCGCGATGTGGGGTCGATCTGTCCGGAACCGGAGGCCGCCGCGGACGGGTCGTCGGCGGCGACAGCGCAGTCGACGGTCTGAGCCGGTCGCCGGTCCTACTTCGAGACGTTCGCGCCGAGTTCGGCGAGCGTGTCGAAAAAGCCCGGGAACGACACGTCGACGTCCTCGGCCTCGGTGATCGTCGTCTCGCCGTCGGCGACGAGGCCGGCGACGGCCAGCGACATGATGATACGGTGGTCGTCGCGACCGGGGAGGGTCGCGCCGCGCAGGTTCGTCTCGCCGCCGCGGATGGACAGTCGGTCCTGCTCCTCGACGACGGCGGCGCCCATCTCCGTGAGCGACTCGGCCATGACGCTCACGCGGTCGGTCTCCTTGTAGCGGACGTGTTCGCAGTCGACGATCGAGGTAGTGCCGTCGGCCGCCGCGCCGAGGACGGCGATGGTCGGCAGGAGGTCCGGCGTGTCGGCGACGCTGACTTCGACGCCCGTCAGGTCGGACTGGCTGACGGTGATCTCGCCGGCCTCCCGGTCCCACTCGATGTCGGCGCCCATCCGCTCCAGCACGTCGACGATGGCCGAGTCGCCCTGCGCGCTCGGGTAGGCGCCCTCGACGACGAGGCCGTCGGGGGCCGCGAGCGCGCCCGCGGCGAGGAGATACGACATCGAGGAGAAGTCGCCGGGGACGTGGTACTCGCCGCCCTCGGGCGCGTAGGACTGGCCGCCCTCGACGCGGTACCCGCCGTCGATTTCTTCGGCCTCGACGCCGAACGCCTCCAGCACCTCGACGGTGATGTCGACGTACGGCGCGGACTTGAGTTCCGTTTCGAGGTCGACCGCGATCCCGTCGTCGGAGACCGCGCCGGCCATCAGGAGCGCGGTGACGAACTGCGAGGACACGTCGCCGGGGATCGACGCCGTGCCGCCGTCGACGGGGCCGCCGACGACCAGCGGCGCCTGCCCGTTGCCCCGGGTGCTCTCGGCTCGTCCGCCGAGTTGCTCGATGGCGTCAAGGAGCGGTCCCTGCGGGCGCGAGCGCAGCGACCCGTCGCCGGTGAGGACCGTCAGGCCGTCGGCGAGGGCGGCCGTGGCAGTGGTGAGCCGCATCGTCGTCCCGCTGTTGGCGCAGTCGATCACGTCGGCGGGCACGTCGGGGCGGCCGTCGAAGCCCTCGACGGTGAGCGTGCTCCGGTCCTCGGAGAGGTCGGTCTCGCCGCCGTAGGCCTCGACGGCGCGTCGGGTCGCTTGCGTGTCGGCGCTGACGAGCGGGTCGTGGACCGTCGCCTCGCTCCCGTAGCCCGCCGCGAGTATCGCCCGATGCGTGTAACTCTTCGACGGCGGAGCGCGCGCCCGACCCCGCAGCGTCGACCGCTCGATGGTCGCGTCCATGTGCGGCCCGACGCGGCGGTCAGGTATGTCAGTACCGGACGCGGCAGCGGCGACGCCACCACTCCGACCCCGCCGACACCGGGGGGCATCGTTCGCGTTGCGTTCGATTCGCCGCCGGCGCAGACCGGCCGGCCGAGGGCTATCATATTTAGTCGGGGCGCTTGTGAACGCCAGTATGGATCCGGACCTCTCGGACTTGGACGCGTTTCTGGACGAACAGGACCTCGACGGCTACCTCGTCGACGCCGACTCGACGGACTCGAACCAGTACTACCTCTCGGGGTTCGACGCGCCTGATCCCTTCGTCACCCTCTACGACGGCGAGGTCCGCCTCCTCTTCCACCGGAGCCTGGAGTACGGCCGCGCCCGGCGCGAGGCCCGGGCCGCCACCGTCGAGCGCTCGATCGACTACGGCTACGGCGAGTACAGCGAGGAGTACGACCCTCACGAGGCCTCCTACCGCGTCCTCGCCGACTTCCTCGACGCGTACGACGTGGACTCCGTCGCCGTGCCGCCGCGGTTCCCCGTCCACACGGCCGACGGCCTGCGCGACCTCGGCGTGAGCGTCACGGCCGATCGGGATGAAACCGTCTCGGCCATCCGCGCGGTCAAAACCGACGAGGAGATCGACCACGTCCGCGAGGCCCAGAAGGCGAACGAGGCCGCGATGCACGCCGCCGAGGACCTGATCGCGAACGCGGACGTTCGGGACGGAACGCTGTATCACGAGGGCGAACCGCTGACGAGCGAGGCCGTCAAGACCGAGATCGAGGTGACGCTGCTGCGCCACGGCTGCGCGCTCGACGAGACCATCGTCGCCTGCGGCGCGGACGCCGCCGACCCCCACGAGCGCGGCAGCGGCCCGCTCGCCGCGGACGAGCCCGTCATCGTCGACATCTTCCCGCAGAACAAGGCCACGAAGTACCACGCGGACATGACCCGGACCTTCTGCAAGGGCGAGCCCACGGAGACCGTCCGCGAGTGGTACGACCTGACCGAGGAGGCCTACCGCGCGGCGCTAGACGCGGTCGAACCGGGCGCGACCGGCGCCGACGTGCACGACGCCGCTTGCGACGTGTACGAGGAGGCCGGCGAGCCGACGCTCCGCAGCGACGAGGCCGCCGAGACGGGGTTCATCCACTCCACGGGCCACGGCGTCGGCCTCGACGTCCACGAGGGTCCGAGCCTCGCGCCCAGCGGCGGTGAACTCGAACCGGGCCACGTCATCACCATCGAGCCCGGCCTGTACGACCCCGCCGTCGGCGGCGTCCGCATCGAAGACCTGGTGGTCGTCACCGAGGGCGGCTACGAGAACCTCACCGACTACCCGGTCGAACTCACGCTCTGAGGCCGAGCCCCCGTTACGCCGTCCGGCCCGCGTATCGGTGGAACGCGACCTGGCTGGCGACGCCGGCGAAGAGGAGTCCGACGACGGTGCCGGCGCCGACCGCGACCGTCTGGGTCGCGGCGAGCGCGGTCGCGAGCGCCACGACGCCGGTCGCGACGACGGCCGTGGCGAGCGAGAGCGCCAGTCCGACCTTCGCGGCGGTCCCGTAGTCGACCTCGATCCGCAGGCCGCGCCAGTACCCGAAGGTGGGGCCGACGGCGCTCGCGAACCAGACCGCGTAGAGCGCTCCGGGTTCGACGAGGACCGCCGCGGCGAGGCCGGCGGGGAGCGCGACGGCGACGGCGACGAGCGCGACCACCGTGTCGGAGGAGAACAGCTCTTCCTTCCAGCGGCGGACGAGGTCTGCACGGAGCGAATCGGATTGATCGCTGGAGGGCATTATCCGCCAGTACGCTGGTCCACCTCGTAGCTCTTGTGTCCCGCGTGACACGCGAACGCGGCGGGCGACTACCCAACGGAACCGGCGACTTCACGTCCGCCCGCAGCCACAACGACTAACCGCGGCCACACCTATCCCGTGGGTATGACCGACTACACCACCGTCTCGATCCCCAAGGACCTCGCCGACCGCGTCGAGGAGACCATCGAGGGGACGAGCTTCTCCAGCACGAGCGACCTCGTCCGCTTTCTCCTCCGCAGCATCGTCATCCAGCGCGAACAGCAGGGCGAACTCACCGAGGCGGAGTTCTCGGAGATCGCCGACCAGCTCGAGGACCTGGGCTATCTCGACTGACGGCCGCTGACCGGCCGCGTTCCTGCGGTCGGGCTCACTCGGGGAACTCCTCGGGCGGTTCGACGTCGAGCAGTTCGAGCGGCTGTTCCTGGCCGCGCCGGTCGAAGACGGCGATCGACTCCTCGTCCCAGGGCGGCACGGCGACGAAGATGAACTGGTGGAAGTCGTCGCGCTGGCGGACGCGCAACTCGCCGTTGGGGTGAGAGACGAACCGCCCCTGCGTCTGGCCGGCCGGCGTCCCCAGGTCGACCCCGAAGACGAAGTTGACCGACCCCGCGGAGTCCGGGTAGTAGAAGTGAGTGAAAACCGGCGTCTCCGGGGGGAGTCCGACGCCGGGCAGCTCTGCGGCCGTCGTCACCGAGAGCGAGATGGTCACGGGGTCGGGGTCGGACTCCCTGGCGAAGCGGAGGCACGACTCGACCAGTCCGCGCGTCGCGTACACCACACTGCGGTCTTTCGAGGGAATCGGGAAAACTCCGTCGCTCGATCGAACCCCGGTCGATTACAGGACGAACTCCCGGACGGTCTCGGCGTAGAGCCGCGGCGCCCGCCAGCGAGCGCTGTCGAGCGCTTCGGCCAGCGCCCCGGCGGCGTCGTCGAACACGCCGTGGCCGTGGCCGACGAGGATCCGTTCGGGCGCGAACCGGCCGAGCGACCGCGGCGGCGTCAGGCGCAGCGCGGGGTGGACGCCCAGTCGCTCCATGCCCGCCCGGAAGAACGACCCCGTCCCGACCGCCTCCGCGACGACCATCGTCTTCGAATTCTCGTCGTAGAGGAACCCCTCCTTCCAGAACGGGTTGTCGACGAGCCTGTGCAGGTCGTAGTCGGACTCGGGGAGTCGCCGGCGGATCGGTTCGACAGGCGCGTCGACCTCCGCGGCGACGTCGTCCATCCACTCGGGGACGAAGACGGGCACGTCGTGTCGCCGGGCGATGGCCGCCGAGTCGCGCGTGTGGCGGTCGAGGAGGACGACGGCGCCGCGGACCGTCCCGAGGTCGGCCAGTCGCTCGTCGAGGCCGGCGGCGTCGACGGGGTCGACGAGCCACACGTCTTCGCCGTCGACGAGCGCGTGACTGGCCCGCTGCATCCTCTCGTCGGGGTGGGCGATCCAGCCCGTCCCGCCGTCCCACTCGTCGATCTCCCGCCACGACGACGCCCTCCCGGTGGCTTTCATCGGCATAGATCGGCGTTGGGGCGCCGGACACATAAGCGGCGAGCCGGGCCGTTCCGCGACCGCACAACCGCTTCCGCGGCGGCGGACTCCGCCCGCTCAGTCCAGCCGACTGGTGTCGATGCTGACGCCCGGGGGCGTCACGACCAGAAAGCCCCGGAAGTGCATGAGTTCGCCGTCGGCGTCGCGGACGTCGCGGGCGAACCCGGAGGCGAGTTCGTTCACGTCCCCCTCGACCGAGAGGACGAGCGTCTGCCCGTCCTCGATCGCCGCGAGCCACTCCTCCTCCGGCGTCGACCCGTCGAGCACGCCGAGGACGACCCGTCCGCCGCTGTCGTCGTCGCCGTCTTCCTCCTCGGTCAGTTCCTCCTCGACCGTCTGGAGGTCGAGGTCGATCTCGCTCATACCCCCATCTCAGCGTCGACCGAGAAAAAGGTGTGCGCCCGAGCGTGGTGACGTTCGGTCCGTGTGCGGATTTGACGGACCCCATTCTTCCACCCGCTTGTTCGGAAACCGCTGACGGGTTAGGTGTCTTCCGAACGGATTCCAGCGATAACCCCGTATAATCCGATCAGGAGTCCCAGTGCCATCCAAATTGTCATATTCCCGATCACGTCCCACTCCGCGAGAAGCCACGTGTCGGTCAATTCGTTGACTCCCGCAAACAACACCAAGAGTATCGCAAACAGTTCGACGAGAATGGCCTCCTCGACATCCATACGTTCGAATCAAAGAATTCGTCGAATAGTCTTTCGGAAGGTGCATCCCTCTGAATCACTATCAGTGAAACTCGCGCGACCGAGACGTGCGCTGCACCGAACGTGATTCCCGGGCGACCGCCGGACTCAAACCACTGTGGCGGCAATCCAGACGTATGAGCGACACTGCGGACTGGGCCGAACAGTTGCGAGCCAACAGGGCCGAGAAAGACGAGTTCTTCGCGGAGCACCCGCAGTCGCCGATCCCGCCGGGGGAGCGCGACGACTTCGACGGCCTCGACTACTTCGAGCCCGACCCCGACTACCGCGTCGAGGCCACCGCGACCGTCCACGACGAGCCCGACCCCGTCGAGATGGAGACCAGCGACGGCCGGACCGTCCGCTACGAGCGCGTCGTCACCTTCTCGTTCGAGCTGGACGGCGAGTCGCGGGAGATCCACGGGTACAGACAGCGGCCGGAGGACGACTCGATATTCGTCCCGTTCCGCGACAAGACGACCGGCCAGCAGACCTACGACGGCGGCCGGTACATGGAACTGGAGCCGGACGGCGAACTCGCAGACGGCGACGAGGTGACGGTCGACTTCAACCTCGCCTACTCGCCCTTTTGCGCGTTCAGCGAGACGTTCGCCTGTCCGTACCCGCCCGAGGAGAACTGGCTGGACACCACCGTCACGGCCGGCGAGCGGTTCGAGTGAGCCCGGTCGCTGACTCGGCTGAACGCGGTCGGCCGCTCCCACGCTTTTCCCCGTGCGGTCCGTAGGTGAGCGAGTGCTCTCGGACGTCCTCGGCGTGCACCACGTGTCCGTCATCGCAGGCGACCCGACCGAGAACCGCCGGTTCTACGCCGACGTGCTCGGCCTCCGCTTTCTCCTCCGGACGGTGAACTTCGAGGAACCGTTCGTCTACCACCTCTACTACGGCGACGAGCGCGGGGCGCCCGGCTCGGTGCTCACCTTCTTCACCTATCCCCGCGAGGAACCGGGCCGGATCGGGAAGCCCGACATCACGACGACTGCACTCCGGGTCCCCGCGGGGTCGTTACCCTACTGGCGGGACCGCCTCGCCGACCACGGGGTCGACTGCGGCCCGGTCGAGGAGCGGTTCGGCGAGTCGGTCCTCCCGTTTCGCGACCCCGACGGGACGCCGCTCGAACTCGTCGCCGTGGACGACGCGACCACTCCGCCGACCGACCTCGACCGGGGCGAGACGCGGCCGTGGTCCGGCGGGGACGTTCGCGCCGACCGGGCGATCCGGGGAATCCGCGGCGTGTCGATGCGGTCGGCGGACCCCTACGTGACTGCGAGCCTGCTCGACACTTTCGGGTTCGAACTCGTCGCCGAGCGGGCGGACGCGGTCCGCTACCGGCTGCCGGGCGGCCGCGAGTCGGTCGTCGACCTGCCGACCGACGACGCGTCCTACGGCCGAGAGGGCCGCGGGTCGATCCACCACGTCGCCCTGAGCGTCGAGGACTCGTCGCAGCTACGGGAGTGGCGCGACCTCCTGGTCGAGCGCGACCTGGACCCCTCGCGGGTGAAGGACCGCCACTTCTTCGAGTCGCTGTACGTCCGTGACGGCGCGGGGATCCTGTTCGAACTGGCCACCGAGCGACCGGGGCTCGGGGTCGCGGACCGCGAACCGGACCCCGCCGGGTCGCTCGTGTTACCGCCGTGGCTCGAAGCGGACCGTGAGATGATCACGGGGCAGCTTCCGCCGCTCGACGACGGGTGAGTCGCTCCCCCGCCAGGCCGCCGGTTCAATCCGACCGCGGCGTGACGGTCAACTCCGGGAGGTTGGCCTCGATCTCCGCCCGTCGGTCTTCGAGCCACTCCGGGAGGACGAGGTGCTCCCCGAGTTCGTCGACGTCCTCGTCGACGGTGTAGCCGGGGCCCTTCGTCGCGAACTCGAAGAGGACGCCCCCCTCGGTGCGGGCGTAGATCGACTTGAACCACTTGCGGTCGATGATCTGGGTCGGCCGCAGCCCGCGCTCGACCAGGGCGTCGTGCCACTGGGCCTGTTCGGCGTCGGACACCTGGAAGGCGACGTGGTGGACGGTGCCCGCGCCGGGTTCGCCGCGGGGCGCCTCCGGGTCTTCGAGGAGGTCGACGACGTACCCCAGTTCGCCGTTCGCCTCGAACCGCTGTCTGCGGCGCTCGCTCCGCGTCGGCTGAAAGCCCATCGTCTTGAGCAGGCTGGCGGTCTGGCTGCACGTCGCGAGCGAGAGCGTGACGCCGAAGAAGCCCCGGATCGCGTACTCCGGGGGAACTGGTCCCTCAGGGGGGTCGCCGGCGGGCGCGTCGGCGCTCGCGACGAGTTCGAGGGGGAGCCCGTCGGGGTCGTGGAACCGGATCACGGTGTCGCCGTAGCGGTCGTGCGGTTCTTCCGCCTCGACGCCTTCCGATTCGAGCCTGTCGAGCCAGAAGTCGACGGACGCCCCCGGGACGAGGAACTGGACGGCCGCGACCTGCCCGGTCCCGACGCGGCCGGGGCTGGCGTCCGTGTAGGGGAAGAAGGTCATGCTCGTGCCCGGCGACCCGTCTCGGTCGCCGTAGAAGAGGTGGTAGACGGACACGTCGTCCTGGTTGACGCTGCGCTTGATCAGTCGTAACCCGAGCGTCTCCGTGTAGAACTCGTAGTTGCGCCCCGGGTCGCTCGCGATCGCAGTCACGTGGTGGATTCCGGGAATGTCGGCTGGCATGATCCGACGGTAGGATTTCGACGCCGATAACCCCTTTGTCGACGCACTCAAACCCTCGATATCGGGCGTTACGGCTCGTCTGAAATCGCCTCGCTCACTCCGGCGAATCGCCGGCGAAACGACCCCCTGCGCCGCCGATCAGATCGGCGACCAGCACGTCGACGGCTGCGAGGTCACCGTCAGTGAATCCGTGGCCGTCCCCCTCGTGGATCCGTTCGGTCACGTCGCCGTCAAGCGCGGCGAACACCACCGCGGTCTCGCGCAGGCGCTCGACCGGCACTCGGTCGTCGCCCTCGTGGCCGCAGACGAGCACCGGCGTCGCGTCGAGTGATCCGCCGTACTCGCCCACGTCCGGCCCCATCAGGCCGCCGCTGGACAGGACGACGCCGCCGCGGGGTCGCGGCGCGCGAGCGACGAACTCGCTCAGGACGCAGGCGCCCTGCGAGACGCCGAGGAGGAGCGTCCGATCCGCAGGGACGCCCGCGGCCGCGACCGTCTCGACGGCGTCGCCGACCGCGTCGAGCGCCGACGAGAAGCCGGGTTCGTTCGAGACGACCGGCGCGCGGAAGGACCCGGGGTACCAGCGGTTGCGGTGGGCCTGCGGCGCGACGAGCGCGAGGCCGTGGCGGTAGAACTCGTCGGCGAGCGCGACGATGCCCTCGGCGGTCCCGCCGCGTCCGTGGACGAGCACCGCCGCGGCGTCGGCGACCGACAGCGGGGCGCCCGCGGTGACCAGCGGTTGATCCTGATGGGGACCGGCCATCTCAGGCGCCCCCTCGCGGCGTCGCGTCTCCGACAGCGGTCCTCGGCGTGTGCATCCGGTTCGATGATGAGGGCCCGGCGACTTGTACGTCCGTCGTCGCGTCGGCCGCTGTCTGCGGCGCCTATCGAGGGGCTGACGCCCGCTCGGCGTCTGCCGGCCGGCGGCTTTTCCCTCCGAATCGCTTACAGGGGCCACTCGTGCCAGACAGCTACGCAATCGACGCCGATTGGGCGTCGTTGTACATCGACGGCGAGTGGACCGAGGCCGCGGGCGGAGAGACGATCCCGGTGGAAGACCCCTCGACGCGCGAGACGGTCGCGGAGGTTCCCGCGGGGACCGAAGCGGACGTCGACGCCGCCTACGAGGCGGCCGCCGCCGCGCAGGAGTCGTGGGCCGACCAGCCGCCGGCGCGACGCGAGGGCGTCGTCCAGGACGCGCTCCGGACGCTCCAGGAACACCGCGACGAGGTCATCGATCTGCTCGCCTACGAGGCGGGCGGCGGGCAGATCATGGGCGAGACGTCGGTACAGATCGCCAGCGACCAGCTGGGCGAAGCGGCGACGATGCCCCGCCGGATGAAAGGCGAGTTCGCCGATTCGAACGTCGAGGGCAAGGAGAACATCGTCAGGCGGATCCCCCGCGGCGTCGTGACGGCCATCTCGCCGTGGAACTTCCCGCTGAACCTCTCGATGCGGGCGGTGGCCCCCGCCATCGCGACGGGCAACGCCGTGGTGCTCAAGCCCGCGACGAACGCGCCGATCACCGGCGGGCTGGTCTTCGCGAAGATATTCGAGGACGCGGGGCTCCCCGACGGACTGCTGAACGTCGTCACCGGCAGCGGGTCGGACATCGGCGACGCCGTCGTCGGCCACCCCGAGAGCGACATGGTCGCGTTCACGGGGTCGACGCCCGTCGGTCGGCAGGTCGCCGCGACGGCCGCCGAGAACCTCGCCGCGCAGGCGATGGAACTCGGCGGCAACAACGCCCACGTCGTGACCGGCGACGCCGACCTGGAGCAGGCGATCGACAGCGCGACGTTCGGGTCGTTCGTCCACCAGGGGCAGGTCTGCATCTCCATCAATCGCCACGTCGTCCACGAGTCGATCTACGACGACTACGTCGCGGCGCTGACCGACCGCGCCGAGTCACTGCCGGTCGGGAGCGCCCACGAGGAGGAGACGATCGTCGGCCCGATCATCGACGAGTCTCAGCGCGACCAGATGCTGGAGTACGTCGAGGAGACGGTCGACGCCGGTGCGACGCTGGAAACGGGCGGTGAGACCGCCGAAATCGAGGGGGCCGACGACTCGCTCGTCGTGAAGCCGACGGTGCTGTCGGACGTGACCAACGACATGTCCGCGGCGTGCTTCGAGCACTTCGGCCCCATCGCGCCGGTGATCTCCTTCTCGGACGTCGACGAGGCCGTCGAGATCGCCAACGACACCGAGTACGGGCTGTCGGGGTCGGTCCACGCCGGCGATATCGGGACGGGCATGGACATCGCTGACCGGATGAAGACCGGACACGTCCACGTCAACGACCAGCCGATCAACGACGAGGCCCACGTCACGTTCAGCGGCACGCGAGCGTCGGGGATGGGCGGGTACAACGACGGGACGATACTGGACGAGGTGACCGAGACGAAGTGGATCTCCCTGCAGCGGGAACCGCGCGACTACCCGTTCTGAGGGCGATCCGGCTCTCCGCGGTTCGGAGACCGGAGCGACCGCCGCGGTTTCGAGGGACTGGACCGACCGCGACAGTCCCGGCGACAGGTCCGGAACCGGGGCCGTCAGCGGCGTTCAGGCCGAACCGGCGTCGGCGAGCGTGAGGAGGTCGACTCGCGACGCGGCGTACAGTCCGACTCCGAGCAGCCCTGCGGCGACGCACCCTACGTAGACGGTCAGCGGTCCCACGGCCCCGAACAGGGGGTTTGCGGTCGACACCGGCGCGAACGGGAACACGTCGGTGTACAGCGTCGCGTCGAGGAGGACGTGGAGCCAGCAGCCGCCCAGGGCCGCGGCCGCGATTCGACCGAGGGCGGTCGACTGCGGGAGACCGGCCCAGTCGAGGACCGGATCGAGCGACGGCCGAAGCGGAGCGGCGGCCGCGGTCAGCACACCGGCGAGGACGGTCGCACCCAGCAGCGTGTGGAGCGGACCGTGCAGCGGGCCGTCGAGGTACCCGAAGAACACGAGCGTCGTCCGGGCGTCGACCAGGACGCTCGCCGCGAGGAACGTCGGGAGGTCGAGCCAGCGGAGGCAGAGGACTCCGATCAGCAGCGCGGGGCCGAGGTGAAACGGGGTGAAGGGCATGCGAGCGTGATCGCCTCTCCGGGATATCGCTCTCGGCACCCGAATAAGGTACCGGCTGTTCGAGCGGTCCGTCCGTTCGGTGTCGCTCCCGTCTTCGCCGTCGTCGCTCGCGCCGGGACGACGCACTGGGCAGGCGAATCGGATCGCCCGCCGGGTCAAAAGAATCATTGCAGGGCGGCGTAGAGACACACCCACTCATGGTAGAACTGGACGAGATCGACTACGGCATCCTCCAGTTATTACAGCGAGATGCTCGCAACACGACGCCGGTCGACATGGCCGATCAACTCCCGGTTTCGGCCCAGACGATCCGGAATCGGATCAGCGGCCTCCAGGACAACGACGTCATCGAAGGGTACGTCCCCATCATCAACTACGAGAATGCGGGGTTCCCGATCCGGCTCCGGTTCGTCTGCACGGCGCCCGTCAAGGAGCGGAGCGACCTCGCGACGGAGGCGCTTGAGATCTCCAACGTCGTCCACGTCCAGGAGATCCTGAGCGGGAAGGAGAATCTCCACGTCGTCGCCGTCACGAACAGCTCCGAGGAGATCACGGAGATCGCCGAGAGCCTGTCGGAACTTGGCCTGCGGTTGGAAAGCGAGCGCCTGATGGGCAAGAGCCACCACCGCCCGTTCAACCACTTCGGGACGGATATCGTCGACGAACAGTGACGACGGACAACCATAATACATCTGTCTATTTTTGGGAAATCAAAATTACCTCCCCGGAAGTTACGGTCTTGTTGAATTTATTCGATAATACTTTAGTTCGAAGCTCCCCAGGTACCCACCGATGGGGCAAGACCGGTGGATCGCACGCGGACAGTGCGAAGAGCTAGTGATGGAGATCGTCTCCACCGTCGCGGACGACGCGGGCGTCGACGTTTTCGACCTCCCGCCGCTGACCGAGACCATCGACACGGAGGCGATGCAGGCGCTCCTCGCTGGCTCGGACTCGAGCGTTCGTCTCTACTTCGAGTACGCCGGACGGACTGTCGTCGTCGGGGCCGACGGGAGCGTCCGCGTCCGCGACAGAAAGGTGAGTCCGTAGGATGTTTCGCTGCGTCTGTTACACGTGCGAGAAACGGTGGGCCCACGACGAGTGGGCCGACGCCCAGGCGATGTTCAACGAGCACGCGCGCGACCGACACGAGGTCGTCCTCGAACGAGACGCCCCCGCAGACGACGTTCCAGTCCCGGAATCGACCGAGGAGACGACCGAGTCGCAGACGACGGCGTCGTCCGCGTCGAACGGTCGCAACGCCATGGACGGCTGACCGGGGTGGACGACGGTGCCGGAACAGATCGAGTGCGACTCGTGCGGGGCCCTCCTGTTCGCGCTCGGGCCGCGGGACCCGGAGCCCGTCGGCCGAGACGGCTGTCCGAACTGCGACGGGACGGACTTCTCGTTCCTGGATTGACCGCCCTCGACGCCGCTTTCGCCGACGTTCGGCCCGCTGGCTCCCGACTCGCGCCGTGACAGTGATTGACGAGGGGCCGTTCCGAGCGGAGACTTTATATATCACGAAGGAACAGGTTACAGGTACAATGTCCAACACTGAGGGCACGTCGGCTTCGCCGGCGGATCGAGTTCTTCCGGGGTACTCTGAATAGTACCTCTGAAGTAACTGAGGCACGCATTTTCGACACGACGCTCCGCGACGGAGAGCAGTCACCACGCACGTCGTTCTCGTACGAAGACAAACGCGAGATAGCGGCCGTGCTGGACGACATGGGCACCCACGTCATCGAAGCGGGGTTCCCAGTGAACTCCGACGCGGAATTCGAGGCCGTCCGCGACATCGCGGAGGCGACCTCGACGACGACCTGCGGGCTGGCGCGGGTCGTCGAGAAAGACGTCGAAGCGGCACTGGACTCCGGCGTCGAGCTAGTCCACGTGTTCGTCTCGACGAGCGACGTACAGCTCGAAGACTCCATGCACGCGACCCGCGAGCAGGCCAAAGAGCGCGCCGTCCAGTCGGTCGAGCGCGTCAAGGAGGCGGGCGTCGAGTGCATGTTCTCCCCGATGGACGCCACCCGGACGGACGAGGCGTTCCTGATGGAGGTCGTCGACGCCGTCAGCGAGGCGGGCACCGACTGGATCAACATCCCCGACACCTGCGGGGTCGCGACGCCCGGCCGCTTCCGCGACATGATCGCGAAGGTGGTCGACCGCACGGACGCCCGCATCGACGTGCACACGCACGACGACTTCGGGCTGGCCGCCGCGAACGCGCTGTCGGGCTACGAGGCCGGCGCCGCGCAGGCGCAGGTCTCGGTCAACGGCATCGGCGAGCGCGCGGGCAACGCGGCCTACGAGGAGGTCGTGATGGCCCTGGAGTCGCTGTACGACGTCGACACCGGGATCGACACGACGCGGATCACCGAGATCTCCCGGACCATCGAGGGCAAGAGCGACATTCCGGTGCCGGCGAACAAGCCGGTCGTCGGCCGCAACGCCTTCTCCCACGAGAGCGGGATCCACGCGGCCGGCGTCATCGAGAACTCCGACACGTTCGAGCCGGGGGTCATGACCCCGGAGATGGTCGGGGCCGAGCGCGAGCTCGTCCTGGGTAAACACACCGGCCAGCACTCGGTGCGAGAGCGGCTGGTCGACGCGGGCTACGAGCCCACCGACGAGGAGGTTCGCGCGGTCACCCGACGCGTCAAGGAGTACGGCGCGGAGAAGAACCGCGTCACCATGCAGGTCCTGGAGGAGTTCGCCCAGGACGTCGGCGTCGACCGCGAGGTCGAGGAAGAGGAGGTCCGGGCGTAGGACGATGCCCGCCTCCACGGTCGCCGAGCACACCCAGCGAGAGCGCTATCCAGACCCGGGAGCCGCGCGGCGCTCCGCGAGCGGGACTCGGAAAATTTATTGCCGCCGGTGTACAGAGTGTCGTAGTGATGAGAGAAACCGCTGGGTTCGGCGAGGGACCGCTCGCCCTCAGCGGCGGCGTTCGCGTTCGTATTGTAGGGGCGCCCTAGCCCCACCAGTCGCACACATCCATTTTCGGCGGACGCATCGATTCGACGCGGAGCGGATTCGACGGACACGACAACCCAGATATGAGTGAGCAAACACCAGTGTCGCCACCGGACGGCGAGACAGACGCGGACGAACAGACGACGGAGACAGCCGAACCGACCGACGAGGGAAGCCCGACGACGAGCGATACCGTGAGCACGGGCGCGGAGTCGGTCGTCGCGGCGCTCGAACAGGCCGGCGCGGAGACGCTGTTCGGCGTCCAGGGCGGGGCGATCATGCCCGTCTACGACGCGCTGTACGACTCCGAGGAACTGACCCACGTCACGATGGCCCACGAGCAGGGGGCCTCCCACGCCGCGGACGCCTACGGCATCGTCTCGGGCAAGCCGGGCGTCTGCCTGGCGACCTCGGGCCCCGGCGCGACCAACCTCGTGACGGGCATCGCCGACGCGTCGATGGACTCCGACCCGATGATCGCGCTGACCGGCCAGGTCTCGACGGAGATGGTCGGCAACGACGCCTTCCAGGAGACCGACACCGTCGGCGTGACCCAGCCCGTCACCAAACACAGCTACTTCGCCGACGACGCCGACACGGTCGGCACCGAGGTCGGCGAGGCGTTCGCGCTCGCCGACGAGGGCCGCCAGGGCCCGACGCTGGTCGACCTGCCCAAGGACGTCACGCAGGGCGAGACAGACGCGTTCCCCGGTCAGCCGGAGACGCCCGACACGTACAACCCGCCGACGACGGCCGACGCCGACGCCGTCGACTCGGCGGCCGCCGCGCTGGCGGAGGCCGAGCGGCCGGTCATCCTCGCGGGCGGCGGCGTCATCAAGGCCGAGGCCAGCGACGAACTGCGGCAGTTCGCCAAAGAGTACGAGATTCCGGTCATCACGACGATGCCCGGCATCGGCTCGTTCCCGGAGGACCACGAGCTGAGCCTGGAGTGGGCCGGGATGCACGGCACCGGCTACGCCAACATGGCGATCACGAACACCGACTGCATGCTCGCCGTCGGCACGCGCTTCGACGACCGCCTGACCGGCGGCGTCGAGTCGTTCGCGCCGGACGCCGAGCTGATCCACGTCGACATCGACCCCGCGGAGATCAGCAAGAACATCGAGGCCGATTACCCGCTGATCGGCGACGCGAAGCAGGTCCTGCGCCAGCTGGACGACGCCATGCCCGTCGCCTACGAGGCGATGGACACCTCGCCCGAGGCCTACGCCGAGTGGCGCGAGCAGTGTCAGACCTGGAAAGACGAGTACGAGATGGAGTACGACATGCCCGAGGACGAGCCGCTCAAACCGCAGTACGTGGTCGAGCGGTTCTCCGAGCTGGCCGACGACGACGCCATCGTCACGACCGGCGTCGGGCAACACCAGATGTGGGCCAGCCAGTTCTGGACGTACACCGAGCCCCGAACGTGGGTCTCCAGCCACGGCCTGGGCACGATGGGCTACGGCGTCCCCTCGGCCATCGGCGCGAAGATCGCCGCACCGGACCAGGAAGTCGTCTGCTTCGACGGCGACGGCTCCTTCCTGATGACGGTCCAGGAGCTGTCCGTCGCGGTCCGGGAGGACCTGGACATCACGTACGTCGTTCTCAATAACGAGGCGATCGGGATGGTCCGCCAGTGGCAGGACGGCTTCTACGAGGGCCGTCGGATGGCCTCGGAGTACCCGTGGATCCCGCAGTTCGACATGCTCGCCGAGGCGTTCGGCGCGCGCGGGTTCCGCCTGGAGGACTACGAATCGGTCGACGAGGTCATCGAGGCCGCGCGCGAGTACGACGGCCCGGCGGTCGTCGACGCGATCATCGACCCGGCCGAGAACGTCTACCCGATGGTCCCCGCCGGCGGGGACAACGGGCTGTTCGCACTGAACGGCGACCAGCTGGGAGACATCTGAAATGACGACAACGGAGGACCAACGATGACACAAGGCATGGAGGGCCCGCACCCGGACGAGCGGATGCGTCCGGAGGGCCGACGGAACTCGCAGGGGATTCGCATCGACCCGGAAGCAGAGGCGACTCACCAGCCGCGCAAGGCGGTGCTGTCGACGCTGGTGAAACACGAGCCCGGCGTGCTCGCGGAAGTGTCGGGCCTGTTCAGCCGCCGGCAGTTCAACATCGAGAGCCTGACCGTCGGCGCTACGGACGACGACGAGATCGCTCGGATGACCATCGTCATCGAGGAGCCCGAGCCGGGCGTCGACCAGGCGAAGAAGCAGCTGAAGAAGCTCGTGCCGGTCGTCTCGGTCGAGGAGCTCGAGCCCGAGGCGGTCCAGCGCGAGCTGATCCTCGTGAAGGTCAGCGGCGAGAAGCCCGACGACGTGAACGCGGTCGCGGACATGTACGACGGCAACGTCGTCGACGCCTCGCCGGAGGCCATCACGGTGGAGATCACCGGCAGCCAGCAGAAGATCGAGGCGGCCGTCGCGGCGTTCGACCAGTTCGACGTGCAGGAGGTCGTCCGCACGGGCGCGGCGGCGGTCGAGCGCGGCGCGGACGTGCTGGAAGACGAGCGACGGAAAACGACGAAGGTATCAGACACCCCCGAGACTGCGGAGACAGCTACAGATGACTGACGAATTCACCACGCCCGTCTACGACGACGGCGACGCCGACGAATCGTACATCGAAGACAAGACCGTGGCCATCCTGGGCTACGGCAGCCAGGGCCACGCGCAGGCCCAGAACCTCGCCGACAGCGGCGTCGACGTGGTCGTCGGCCTCCGCGAGGGGTCGAGTTCGCGCCAGGAAGCCGAAGCGGACGGCATCCGCGTCGCGGTGCCCGACGAGGCCGTCGCCGAGGCGGACATCACCGTGATGCTCGTCCCGGACACCGTCCAGCCGGCCGTGTTCGAGGCCGTCGAGGACGGCCTGGAGGAAGGCGACACGCTCCAGTTCGCCCACGGGTTCAACATCCACTACGGCCAGATCGAGCCGCCGGAGGGCGTCGACGTGACGATGGTCGCGCCGAAGAGCCCCGGCCACCTCGTCCGCCGCACGTACAAGCGCGGCGAGGGGACGCCGGGCCTCATCGCCATCGAGCAGGACGCCACCGGCGCCGCCAAGGAGGAGGCGCTGGCCTACGCGCAGGCCATCGGCTGCGCCCGCGCGGGCGTCATCGAGACGAGCTTCAAGGAAGAGGTCGAGACCGACCTGTTCGGCGAGCAGGCCGTCCTCTGCGGCGGCGTCACCGAGATGGTCAAGGCCGGCTTCGAGACGCTGGTCGACGCGGGCTACGCGCCCGAGATGGCCTACTTCGAGTGCCTGAACGAGCTGAAGCTCATTGTCGACCTCATGTACGAGGGCGGCCACATGGGCATGTGGGACTCCGTCTCGGACACCGCCGAGTACGGCGGGCTCACCCGCGGCGAAGAGGTCATCGACCGCGAGGGCATGGAGTCCATCCTCGAGGGCGTCCAGAACGGCGAGTTCGCACGCGAGTGGATCAACGAGAACCAGGCGAGCCGCCCGGCCTACAAGCAGTACCGCGACGCGGAAGCGAACCACCAGATCGAGGAAGTCGGCGGGCGCCTGCGCGAGCTGTTCGCGTGGGCCGACGAGGAGTAGCGAGCACACCAGACAGATGACAGACGACACGACACACGCGACCGAAACCACGACCGACACCGTCGGCGACGCGGCCCCGAAGGCGACGATGGCCGAGTTCAGCCACACCAACCCCCACACGGGGAAGGCGTTCGGCGACGACTTCGCCTTCCAGCGGGGCCCGGCAGTCGCGGCTGACGGGGGTGAGCGGAACGCAGTTCCGCGAGCCTCGTCGGACCGCAGGTCCGACGGTGGACGCGCAGACGCGGAGGACGACGGCGAACAGACGATGAGAGACGTCGACCACGAGCACCCCGAGGCGGACGCGGAGGACGCGAATCGCGTCTTCCAGCGGGGCAACGAGGAGCCAGCGGATTCAGTATGAGTCAGGGTACACTGTACGACAAGGTCTGGGATCGACACAAGGTAACGACGCTGCCCAACGGGCAGGACCAGCTGTTCGTCGGGCTGCACCTCATCCACGAGGTCACCAGCCCGCAGGCGTTCGGCATGCTCCAGGAGCGCGGCCTGGAGGTCGCGCGCCCGGACCTGACCCACGCGACGGTCGACCACATCGTCCCGACGGCCAATCAGGACCGACCGTACGCCGACGACGCGGCCGAGCGCATGATGGCCGAACTGGAGGAGAACGTCCGCGACGCGGGCATCCAGTTCTCCGACCCGACGACGGGCGACCAGGGCATCGTCCACGTCATCGGGCCGGAGCAGGGCATCACCCAGCCCGGCAAGACGATCGTCTGCGGCGACTCCCACACCTCCACGCACGGCGCGTTCGGCGCGCTCGCGTTCGGTATCGGGACCAGCCAGATCCGCGACGTGCTGGCCACCCAGACCATCGCGATGGAGAAGCAGAAGGTCCGCAAGATCCAGGTCGACGGCGAACTCGGCGAGGGCGTCGAGGCCAAGGACGTCATCCTGGAGATCATCCGCCGTCTCGGTACCGAGGGCGGCGTCGGCTACGTCTACGAGTACGCCGGCGAGGCCATCGAGAACCTCGACATGGAAGGCCGGATGTCCATCTGCAACATGTCCATCGAGGGCGGCGCTCGCGCGGGCTACGTCAACCCCGACGAGACCACCTACGAGTGGCTGGAGCAGACCGACTACTTCCAGGAGAACCCGGAGAAGTTCGACGAGCTGAAGCCGTACTGGGAGTCCATCCGCTCCGACGAGGACGCCGAGTACGACGACGTGGTCCACATCGACGCGAGCGAACTCGACCCGGTCGTCACCTGGGGTACCACGCCCGGTCAGGGAATCGGTATCCACGACCCGATCCCGGCCCCCGAGGACCTGCCGGAGGACAAGCAGGACACCGCCCGGCGCGCCCAGGAGCACATGCGCGTCGAGCCCGGCGAGACCATGGAGGGCTACGACATCGACGTCGCCTTCCTGGGCTCGTGTACGAACGCGCGCCTGCCCGACCTGCGCCGCGCGGCCCGCATCGTGAAGGGCCGCGAGGTCGCCGACGACGTGCGCGCGATGGTCGTCCCCGGCAGCCAGCGCGTCCAGAAGCAGGCCGAGGAAGAGGGCCTGAAGGACGTCTTCGAGGAAGCCGGATTCGACTGGCGCAACGCCGGCTGTTCGATGTGCCTCGGCATGAACGAGGACCAGCTGGAAGGCGACGAGGCCTGCGCGTCCTCGTCGAACCGCAACTTCGTCGGCCGCCAGGGCAGCAAGGACGGCCGCACCGTCCTGATGAACCCGCGGATGGTCGCCGCCGCGGCGATCACCGGCGAGGTCTCTGACGTGCGCGAACTGAAGGAGGTGAACCTGGCATGAGTGACCCGACCGAGGACATCCCGTCGGTCGACTACGTGGAGGGGACGGGCATCCCGATCCGCGGCAACGACATCGACACCGACCAGATCATCCCTGCGCGGTTCATGAAGGTCGTCACCTTCGACGGCCTGGGCGAGTTCGCCTTCTTCGACCTGCGCTTCGACGACGAGGACGAACAGAAGGACCACCCGATGAACGAGGAGCGCTTCCAGGACGCCAACGTCATGGTGGTCAACGCCAACTTCGGCTGCGGCTCCTCGCGCGAGCACGCCCCGCAGGCGCTCATGCGCTGGGGCATCGACGCCATCATCGGCGAGTCCTTCGCCGAGATCTTCGCGGGCAACTGCCTCGCGCTCGGCATTCCGACCGTGACCGCCGACCACGAGACGATCAACGCGCTCCAGCAGTGGGTCGACGACAACCCCGACGGCGACATCGAGGTCGACGTGCGGGCGGAGACGGTGACCTACGGCGACAACGAGATCAGCGTCAGCGTCGACCGCGCCCAGCGCGAGGCCCTCGTCGAGGGCAACTGGGACACGACCGCGCTGATGAAGGCCAACCAGAACGCGATCCAGGAAACCGCCGACTCGCTGCCGTACGTCGAGTCCGCGGACTGACGGCGGAAATTCGGTTCTCGACCGCATCAGTACTGTTCTCGGCGACTTCTCCGACATCGTCCGACGGACCTATGCTCGCCCGGGAGCGATAGCCACGCGTGCAGACGTTCGACCTTTCGCACTCGCTCGCCACCGACATGCCCGTCTATCCCGGAACCGAACCGATCGGCGTCGAACCCGCAGCGACCCGCGAGGCCGACGGCTACCGGACGACGCGCCTCGACGTGGACTCCCACGCCGGCACGCACGTGGACGCGCCGGCGCACCTGATCGACGGCCCCTCGCTCGACGGGTTCTCCGCGGACCGGTTCCGGTTCGACGCGACCGCGGCCGACCTCCGTCCGCTCGATCCCCGGGAGCCGATCGGCGTCGACGCCCTCCGGGACAGTCTTCCGGCCGGTGCGGATCCGGACGCAGTGGACCTCCTCGCCGTCGTCACGGGCTGGGACGACCACTGGGAGAGCGATCGCTACCTCGACCACCCGTATCTCACCGCTGACGCCGCCGCGTGGCTCGCCGAGCGCGAGTGCGACCTCGGTGTCGATACCGTCAACCCGGACCCGACGCCGACAGAGAAGGCGACCGCCGACGAACCCGACGGGTTTCCGGTCCACGAGACGCTGTTCGATGAGGGTCGGCTGATCGTCGAGAACCTCCGCGGACTCGACCGGCTGCCCGATCGCTTCGAACTACACGCCTATCCGCTCAAGTTCGCAAACGCCGACGCGTCGCCGGTCCGAGCGGTCGCGTACCCGGACGGAGACGGGTGACGGGCGGCGACCGCCCGCCCGGTCGACCTGACACACATCGACACCCTCTTTTCGGCACCGCCGGGAGATAGCGTCATGACTCACGAGATCGCCGTGATCCCCGGCGACGGGATCGGACAGGAAGTGACGCCGGCGGCAGTCGAAGTCCTCGAGGCAATCGACGTCGACTTCGACTTCGTCGAGGGCGAGGCGGGCGACGCCGTGAAGGAGGAGACGGGCGAGGCGCTCCCCACCCAAACTCGGGAACTCGCCGCCGACGCCGACGCGACGCTGTTCGGCGCCGCGGGCGAGACGGCCGCCGACGTCATCCTCCCGCTCCGCGACGTCGTCGGGTCGTTCGCCAACGTCCGACCGGCTCGCTCGTACCCCGGGCTGGACGCCGTCCAGCCGGACACCGACCTCGTGTTCATCCGCGAGAACACCGAGGGCGTCTACTCCGGCATCGAGGCGGAGATCGACGAGGGCGTCCGGACGCTGACGCGCGTGATCACCGAGGACGCCTCCCGCGAGATCGCCGAGTTCGGGTTCCGCTACGCGAAACAGAACGGCTTCGACGACGTGACCATCGCGCACAAGGCCAACGTCATGCGCCAGACCGACGGGCTGTTCCTCGAAACGGCCGAGGAAGTCGGCGACTCGTTCGACGTCGACTACGACACGGCGCTGATGGACGCGCTCGCGATGCACCTCGTCATGCATCCGGAGGACTACGGTGTCGTCATCTGCCCGAACCTCGCGGGCGACATGCTCTCGGACCTGGCCGCCGGCCTCGTCGGCGGTCTCGGCCTGCTCCCGAGCGCGAACGTCGGCGAGGAGAACGCGCTGTTCGAGCCCGTCCACGGCTCCGCGCCCGACATCGCCGGTCAGGGCATCGCGAATCCCTCGGCGATGATCCTCTCGGCCGCCATGCTGCTCGACCACCTGGAATACGGCGACGAGGCGACCGCCGTGCGGGAAGCCGTCGAAGGCGTCCTCGCCGACGGGCCGCGCACGCCCGACCTCGGCGGCGACGCCTCGACCGACGAGGTCACCGAGGCAGTCGTCGACCGCCTCTGAATCCCCCTCGTACTCGCGTTCGAACGCCGAACGATCCCCGTTCCGTCCCGGAAATTTAAGTTTCTCAGCCGTCTCACTGCCGACCGTATGCCAACGGTCGAACTCGACGAGGAGACGATCGAGCGGCTGGACGCGCTGCGGGTGGACGACGAGTCCTACGACGAGGTCGTCACCGAACTCATCAACATCTACGAGGCGGAAGGACTGACGCTGTTCACGAACGAGTGACGCGACCGGGCGTGATCGCCGGGAGCCGCCCGTCGGCGCGACTGCGGCCGACGGTCGACGGCGTCACTCCCGTGCGAGGACGCAGACCTCGTCCCACTTGCCCCGCGATTCGAGTTTCTCCTGCAGGTCGCCGGCGTACATCTGGGCCATCTCCTCGGCGGCGGCCAGTTGCTCCCTGTCCACGCCGCCGCCCCCGCCCAGCCCGAGAGCGTCTTTGACCCCGTCGAGCAGGCCGCCGCCCGAGTCGTCGGACGGTCGGCCGCCGCCGGCGGCCATCCCGGTCGCCCGGTCGACGTTCTCCAGTTCGGGGACGATGCTCTCGACCTTGCTCGTGTCCGCGACGAGGCGTGCCGTCTCGGGGTCTTCGGGACCCTCGATCTCGAACTCGACGGCGGTCATGATGAGGCCCCACTGCTGGCGGGAGAAGTTCGAGGCCGCGACCTTCTCGGCGAACTCCTGGTCGACCTGCATCCGTTCGCCGACGATCCGGTCGCTCCAGTCGCTGTCGCTCATGCGTTGCCGTTAGACCCTCTCCGGTATGTATCTCCCGCTCGTCGAGCGCTGTCGTCCGGAAAACGAACCGCGATCGGCCTCAGTTCCCGTTGCTCTCGCCGCTGGACTCGACGCCGAGGGCGTCGAAGAGCTTCTTCCGCACGGCTTCCTCGGTGAGTTGCAGGAGCGTCTCGCGGTTGTCCTCGCTGGTCTCGATGCCGGTGAAGATGCCCAGCGGGATCTCGACGGCGGCGTCGGTCGAGTGGCCCTTCGCCTCGCCCATCTCTCCGAAGGCGTCGTCCAGGACCTTCCCGATGTTCATCCGGATGTCCTTCGAGCGCGCGGCGAGGTAGATGGTGTCGTCGGCGATGGCGAAGACCGCGGTGGTCGTGATCCCCTCGAGGTTCAGGAGGTGCTGGGCCGCCTGGGCGAGCGCGTCGCGGTCGCGGATGAACCCCGCGTTGGAGACGAGGTGGCTCCCGCTGACCTCGCGATTCCTGATGGCCTCGGCGAGCACGTCCAGCGTCTCGGGCGACATCGACGGCGACTCGACCTGTTCGAGCGTGTCGTGGTCGGCGAAGGGGTAGAGGTAGGCGGCGGCGGTGAGGTCGGCGGGCGTCGTGTCGCGCTTGAAGTCCAGCGTCTCGGCGCGGATCCCGTAGAGGAGCGCGGTGGCGACCTCCTGGCTGAGATTGAGGTCGAGCTCCTGGATGTACTTGGTCAGGATAGTCGAGGTGGCGGAGACGTTCGAGCGGACGTCCTCGAAGCGGGCGTCGAGGTCTTCGTTCTCGTGTTCGTAGTGGTCGACGAGGATGTCGATGCCCTCGGCCGTCGGCGCGCCGCCCTTCGCGTAGTCGACGAGCGCGACGGTGTCGTACTCGTCCATGTCGACGTCGTCCCGGGAGACGAGGTCGATGCCGAGCAGGTTGACGAACGCGCGGTTCTCCTGGTGGCCGACCTCGCCCTCGTAGATGATGTCCGCCTCCACGTCGCGGCTCGCGGCGATGTCTCGCAGCGCGGCCGCGCTCGCGATGGAGTCCGGGTCGGGACTCCGGTGGACGAGGATCGCCATCCGGCCGTCGGTGTCGTCGATGACCTCGGCGAGGTTACGCGCTTTGTACTCGAGTTCGCCGGTCTCCAGCGCGCGGAGGGCGGAGTCGGCGATGACGGCCGACGGGTTGATCACCACGTCGGCGCCGAGTTCGGTGAGTTCGTCGGCGGAGACCGGGTCCGAGGCGCGCGCGACGATGAAGTGGTCGCCGCCGCGGCCGCGGATGTTCCCGACGGCGGCGGAGTTGGCCTCGACGTCGGAAGACATGATCAGGACGACGTCGCAGTCTGCGACTTCGTCGACGACCGACTCGTCGCGGATGTCCGCGACGTTGGCGTCGAGGTCCTGGTCGCGGAGCGCTTCCACGCGGCCCTCGTCGCGGTCGATGATCTCGACCTCCTTGCCCTCGCTGACGAGTTCCTCGGCGACGGCGTGGCCCACGCTCCCACACCCGAGGATGGCGTAGCGAGACATCGACGCCATCGTGATGCCGGTGCTCATCGTGTCACCTTACATGGCCACGAGACATATAATTCCCCACATTTCGCCGCGTCCTCGTCCCCGAACAGTAACGTATATCAACCAACCTCCGTAAGTCGAATTCGAGGGCCGGTAGCTCAGTCCGGCAGAGCGTCTGACTCTTAATCAGACGGTCGAGGGTTCAAATCCCTTCCGGCCCGTCTCTGACGTGAACAGACCGCGAGCACCGCGTAGCGTGTGCTCGCAATCCGTGAACGGCGAACGGCTCCGAAGGATTTGAAGTAGACCAGACGCGCGCAGCGTAGCGAGCACGTCTGGGCGTGGTTCAAATCCCTTCCGGCCCGCTCTCTCTCTCTGGCGCTCGCAACCCGCGAGCGCCTGCTATGCGTCACGGAAGGGATTTGAACGAGACGAGTCACAGCCCGGGAAGCGAGCGGAGCGAGCGACCCGTGGGCGTCCGACGAGAGTGACATAGACCGGCCGCGGGTCGACGCCGTGGCTCGACGCGTTCGAAGCCTGTGAGAAAGCGGACTGCGTTCACCACCGCGACGACCGTACGCGGTCCCGTTATCGCCACTCGTCGAGCGGGTAGGCCTTGGTCGCCGTGGCCGAGACCCACGCCTCGTCCCGGGCGATGTCGGCGACGACAAACCGGGCGCTCCCGTCCGCCTCGTCGACCGTCGCGACGACCTCGGGTTCGCCCGTCACCCGTCCGCCGGGCGACCGCGTATCAGTGCTCATAATCACCTCTACACAGGACCACACCATGAATACTTTGATTTCTGTCCCGCTTCACGCACACTTTCAATATTTATTCGGTATCGAGGGACTAATTTGATTTTATCCTGCCCAGGCGTGGACGGCGCGAATGGGTGTTATCGAAATTGATTACCAGGTCCTGCCTCGGGACGAGTCAAAGTTGCAGTATGGCGGACGGATGGAACAGGCAACCCCGAAAGGGGACGAGAACGCCGCTACTGATTGATGCCGTAGACGTCGCCGGACCAGTCGCGGGCGGGGTGGTCGTAGACCGGGTGATCGCGGTCGCGGTCGTCCAGCGCCGCGAGGTCTTCGTCGTCGAGCGACCAGTCGAACAGATCGAAGTTCGCCCGGATGTGCTCCGGCGACGAGGACTTCGGCAGCGCGACGATGTCCCGCTCGATCGCCCACTTGAGGACGATCTGCGCCGGGTGCTTGTCGTACTGGTCGGCCAGGTCCTGCACGGCGTCGTCTTCGAAGACTTCGGTCCTGCCGAGCGGCGCCGCGGCCTCGATCACGGTGTCGGTCTCGCGGCAGTACTCCACGAGGTCGGGGCGCTGGAACCAGGGGTGGAACTCGATCTGGTTGACGGCGATGGGCACGTCCGAGATGTGGTGGGCGCAGCTCAGCTGGTAGGCGCTGAAGTTCGAGACGCCGACGTTCTTGACGAGCCCCTCGTCGTGCAGCGTCGCCATCGCGTCCAGCGACTCCCGCAGCGAGACGGCGGGGTTAGGCCAGTGGATGAGATACAGGTCCAGGTAGTCGGTGCCGAGACGGTCGAGGGAGTCCCGGCACGACTCGATCAGCGAGTCGTAGTTCAGGTTCTTCGGGAGGACCTTCGACGTGAGGAAGACGTCGTCGCGGTCGTACTCCGCGAGCACCTCACCGATCTCCGCCTCGTTCTTGTACCCCTCGGCCGTGTCGACGTGGGTGTACCCGGCGTCGAGGGCGGTACGGACGCCCTCTTTGACCGTCTCGCCGCCGATGTCCCACGTGCCGAAACCGAGTTGCGGGAGTTCGTCGCCGCTCGGTAGCGTCTTCGTCGGAACCGTCGTCATAGAACTGTCACCGACTCGCCGTTGGGCCGGTACCGGGTTGAAATTACTGATACCCGGCGTTCTCTCCGGATCTCTGTCGACACACCGTTGACCTGGCGAGCGCCGCGGACGGCCCGCGAACGCCCGGCGTGCAAGCACAAACGCGAAACAGCCGCGATCAGTCGGTTCGTCGCGTGGCGGTATCCCAACGATTATGCGTCATGATCGGGCTCTCTGAGAGGTATGGAGAAGAGGATGTCGCGACGCGAGGCGGTACTGGGGCTGTCCGCGGTGACGGCCGGTATCGCGGGATGTTCCACGCTGGGCGGATCAGACGGCGACTCGATCCGGGACAGCGACGGCGACGGCGTCATAGACAGCGAGGACTACGCGCCGGACGACGCCACCGTCCAGGAGAAGTCCGATCTCACCGGTGGGACCCCGAGACCGAAGGTGACACCCGCTCGGACGGCAGACCCGGACGGCGGGTCCGACGCCGGCGCGTCGACAGCGCGGGCGTCGTCTCCGTCACCGACCCGGTCGCCCTCGCAGTCGCCGACGCCCGCTCCGACCCCGTCGCCGACGCCGAGTCCCACGCCGACGCCATCTCCGACACCGACGGCGTCGCCGACGCCGACGCGGACCGAACCGGCGTCGGACCCGACGTTCTCGTTCGCGGTCACCGACGACTACTGGGACGGGGTCTCCTCGATAACCGCCTACGGGGTCGACGAAGTCGCGGCCGAAGTCTACGCGTCCGACGTCGACGTCGAATACACCGAGGCGAGGCTCCGGGTAACGGTCTCGGAGTTTCCCCGCAAGCGGACTGTCACCCGGAACACCAGTACTGGATTTACACTGACAAACGAGGGGACAGACGTCAGGGTCTCAATCGACCGGGAAGCGCTCCCGACGGAGACGCGACTGGAGGTCTCCGCGTTCGTGGTCCCGGACAGGCCCGACGAGGAGATATCCACCGACGAGTGGGCGTATCTCATGTCCACCGACCCGTTCGAACTCCGAGAACCCGACCGAGGGATGGTTCGGTCGCCGCACCCCGACGGACTGGACGCCGACTCCGGCGACGCCTTCGACCGGAGTCTCGTCGAGGGCGCCTACGACCTCGAACTCTCGGGACGGACGAACGGGACCGACTGGACCACCCGGCTGATCGTCTGGAAGGCCGCCTACGTCGAAGCCGTCGAGCGCTCGCGCGGCAGGTCCCGGCCCGAGTACGTCGATTACGAACTCACCGAGGGCATCGGCAGCGACCTGGCGACTATCCTCGACTCCGACGCCGAGGATGTCGGATTCACGGGGAGCAGGGAGAAGGTGGACTTCGTGATCGACTTCGTCCAGCGGCTCCCGTACGTCACCGACGACGCGAGCACGGGATTCGACGACTACACCAAGTTCATCGCCGAGACCGTCACCGAAGCCGAGGGCGACTGCGAAGACACGGCGATCGTGCTCGCCGCTATTCTCGAAGCCGACCCGTTCGGTTACGACACGATACTCATCCAGCCGCCGGGTCACATGGCGTGCGGCATCTACCAGGAAGATCCCGAGGGCTGGTACTGGGAACTCGACGGCCGGACGTACTCGTACGTCGAACCGACCGGCGAGGGATGGGACATCGGCGACTGCCCCGAGGAGTATCAGGGCGCCGATGCGACGCTGCATCAGGTGTAGCCCGGCTGCCAGCCCGCCGTTCGGCCGCCGTCCGTGGCCGCTGTCGGCTTACACCGCCGAGGGGGAGAAGTCCGGGTAGACCAGCAACACGATCCCCGGCAGGAGGATCGCGAGCGCGTCGAACGGGACCGCGAGCGGACCCTCGACCATCGTCGAGAGTCCGACGAGTGTGAGCGGAACGCCGACGGCGGTCGTCGCTCGTCGTTCCCACGCCGGGACCAATTCCTCGTGTGACTCGTCGGAGTCTCCCAGGAGCCGCTGGCACGCGCGGCCGACCAGGGCGACGACAACCACCGTTGCAAGCAGACGGAGAACCGTGTCCGCGACCGACATACTCCTACAGAATCGTCCGTATATATGAAGGCTGTGCAGATTCGGTCGTGTTCAGGGTCACCGTCCGTCGCCGGACCACCCGGACTCGTCGCAGAGAGCGTGGCGGAGACTTCACCGGTCGCTGCATGATCGGACCACACTGGGACCGTGCGATCGAGACAGCTCGACGCCTCAGTCGGACCCCCAGTCGGAGATTCCGAGCACCGCGTCGCAGTCCGGACAGGTCCACACTTTCGGCGTGTTAGCCGCCGGAGCCTTCTCGAGCCGGTTCGCCCAGTCCGAGATGTCGGAGTCACAGTGCGGGCACACTGCCATGGGTCACGGTACCACGAACCGTCACTTATGGTTTCGGCACGCAGTATCGAGGTGTCGGGTATCCACGATAGACGCTGTGAAGCGGTCAGTTATGAGGTCGAATGGAACCATGCACCGAGACAGAATCGGGCGGAGATCGCGGGAGCGGGTGCCGCCGCTCCTGTCACCGTTTCACCGGGAGCTGAGTACTCGCCGTCGGTGACGTACTCGCCGACCGGTCGCAGTTAGTGTCTTCGCTCGACTCGTCACTGATCTTCGCCTCCGATAAAATTCACCGCAGAGGCTCGGACTGGCGTTCGTGTACCCCTACCCGAAACGCCCGTCCGAGTGCCTACCTGGCGTTTCCCGGTTTCTGGCATAAGCTTTCTGAACGACCGTCTCCCGTTCTGTCACGATACTCCCTTCGGATAATCCGTAGAACTCGCCGACAGTTCGTCCTGGGCCCGTTCCTCTATCGAGAGCGCGATCACCCGCCGAAACGTGCTCGTCTCGGTGCTCACCTCGTTTGCTCAAACTCCACCGTGACTACTTCCGAGTGATGGGCGTCCCGCTGTGTCCGTCAGCACGCCGTCGAAAAATGGGTTCGGGCGGTTCTGGACCACTCGGGAATATGGTAGTTTCAGTAACCTGAATTTCGTGATTCTCACACCCCTGATTGAAATACTGGTTTGATAGCGTCTCGATGCCACAATTCTCGGGGAAAGTCGGTTTGAGAGTCATCTGTTTCACTGGGTAGTGTTGAATGATAGTTTATCGATATGTTGCCGTCTTCTGCGCTCCATTCGCTGACGCTCAGTCGTCTTGTCGTAGTGCTTCTTGATCGTCTTCACCGCGGAGTTGACCCGGGTGGCGACGACCTCGATGGGGATGCCACAGTCGAGTTGCCACCCGATAGAACCGGTCCGGATGTGGTGTGGAGCCCGCGAAGAAGGACACTTGCTCTCGTGATTCACCTCGCGGAAATCGCACTCCGGGATGTCCTGCCCGTGTGGGCACTCTCCGTAGTTGCACGGGAGCGTCACCTGATAGGACATTCGGCGAACCGTGTTGATACCCGGACGGCCCTGGCGCGACGATAAGAGGGGCTCACGGCCGTACTCGTCGCGCTTGTCCCACCGGTCTCCGTCGAGGTAATCTTCGACCGCCTGGACCACCTCGGGCGTCACAGCGACTACGCGCTCGCCCTCTGCCTTGTTCTTCAGCGGAGTCCCGGTGTCCGGCCGGTGACGGAACGCTATAGCGTGGTTTTCGGGGTCGAAGTCTCTCCGGTCGAGCGCTCGAAGCGCCCCGAGACGGGCGCCCGTGTTCCACGCGATCTCCAGAAACGCGTGCCCACGAGTTTCGCGCTCGAAGGGGCGGAAGTGTTCCAGTAGGAGGTTCGCCCTCGCGGTGGGCAGCTTGGTGTCGTCGCTCTGGTCTTCCTTCGGAACGTGTACCTCCGGAACCTTCTCGGACAGTCCTTCTTCGACCGCCTCGATGCGTTCGAGGTACTCGATGAACCGCCGGAGCGACCCCATCTCTTTGTTCAGGGTCAGAGGCGCGATATCGCGCGCTCGGCGGGCTGTCTCATACTTGTCGATGAGCCACCCGTTCAATTCGCTCACGCGGGCTATCTGCTCCTCCTCGGCCCACTCCACGAAGAGTTTGAGACGAGACTGGTAGGTCCCAATCGTCTGCTTCGAAGTCTCGATGCGCTTGCGGTCGAGGAACCGCTCAAGTGCCTCCCGCGGAGACAGGTCGCTCGGTCCGTCGTGGCCGTTGCTCTTGCTCATCGTTCTACTGTCGAATCTCGAAGCCCAGAGCGCGGGCTGTCGGTCAGAATACTGTACTCGGCGCTCGTAACCCCACTATACTTTTTCCGGCGTGTGTCGTCTACCACTGTACGGTCACCTTCCTGACCGACACGGCTCCCGTGCTGGAGACACGGGCGCCAACCACCGTTTTCCAGATGGGGCGCAAGCGAGAGTGGCGTGTCGGTCGTGATGACCACTATCTTGGTCATGGCCCTTATAGTTTGACCAATATATTGGTCCGGGATGGAAGGAAATTGGTTAGTGCATAGCATTCCCCTTGGAATTATCGGGGTGCAAAGCGCGCATAGCGTGTGGCCCGAAGGAATCGCGCTCCATGGATGACTGGGAGAGATGAGATCATCCTGGAGTATCTGGAGGACTCGGGCGTGGCTCTCAACAAGCGGGGTCTCGAAATTAACCTCCGCGAAGAGGGATACGATATTTCCTACTCCACTATCAAGCGACGGCTCCCAAAACTCCACGAAGCCGGCCTGATAGTAGTAGTCTCGGAGAAAGGCCCCTGGTACCGGATTTCGGAGAGAGGGACTGAATATCTCCAGGGTGATGCCGATCTCCGAGACATTTCGGAGCCTAATTCCTGACTTACGCATGGTAGACTCCTGAAGTCTCGTAGTCGAGTTCCACGTCGTCGCGGCTCAGCCGTTTGCCAGTTTTCTTGTCGATGGCTTCCTCAATCTCCGGCGTTGCCTCATCGTCCCATCGCCGGGCACACTGGCGACAGTACCAATGGTTGTTCGTCGGTGCGACCTTGTGCCCGTTCGGACAGCGGAGTCGCCAGCTATCCGCCTGCGTCTCAATCGTCAACTTCGACATAGCCAGACGGCAGATTTGGATGGGTTTGTAAAAGGAGCGAGTCTGAGGGTCAGAGTGAAAGTAAAAGTACGTAATTGGCTGATAGAAGCCAGTGCTGTAGAAGATTTAATTGATTTGGCGCAAGTGAAAGTGATGAACGTTAAACTTATCCCATCAAAACAAGTTTCCTGCTATTATGACCTATATCGGGGAAACTTTGCGGAATAGAATCTCTTGGAGTTATCTTACCACTTTCTTAGTCGTACTAATCGGGGCAGGGTATCTTCTCTACTCTTTGTCTTCTACGGGTATGCAACAAAATACAATATTTATGATATCAATCCTTCTTGTACTGACTTTTCTGGTTCTATCCACAGAGCAGCTACGCCCTTCATCCCCCGGTAGTGGTCTCATTTTCTTGCTCCTATTTTCGTCTACATTAGGGGGGATTCACGTGTCCGGGCCGCTCTTTAACGACTTGTCTCCCCAGGAGTCTCAGAATTTTACTGCAAGAACATCGCTTGATGTAGAAAATAACTTTCCGACTGTTGAAAACCCAAAATATGGTTCAAATGTGTCTATCAGGTGCAACGCGACTGAATCTCCTCTGATTGCATTTAGAACCGCATATGACTGCGACTATAGAGTAGCAAAGAGGGTGTCATAGAATCCATCTCATACCGTGATGACGGTGCTTCCCGGATTGTCACCTCGTTCGTAGTTGGTGACGGCGACGACGAGTCGAACGCAGAGCGCAAGGAACACCTGCGCTCGGGCGTGGACGCGGCCTCGGGCGCGTAGCGTCCCGAGGCCGCAGTCCTTGACCGCATCGTTCGTTCGCTCGACCTGACTCCGGCGGTTGTACGTCTCGTCTAGGATCGACTGTTTGAGCTGAATCTCGTCACTGTGTTTCTCGATGCGGTCTTCGACTCTGTACTTGATATTGAGCGGATCGTCGGTGTTTCGCGGGTTGTACGGGGCGATTGGCACGACTCCTGCGGTCAGCAGGAGGTCGTGCCAGTCGAGCGTGTCGTAGGCGCTGTCACCGAGCATCCAGATCGGCTGGGCGACGGCGAGCGCGTCACGGGTGACGCGCATCGCCGTCTCTTCTGCGGCTTGTTTGCTCTCGGTGAACTCGGCTGCAATCGGGATCTTTGCGCCGGTTGAGACGATCGTACAGCCGTAGCCGTAATAGTACTCCTCAGCGGTTGGGTCGTAGTTCTTCGACGCATCTGGGTCGGATGGCATCGCTCGCACGTCCGTCGAATCGATTCGGTAGGTCATGTCGAGCAGGCCGCGGGCGGCGGCCTGCTCGACGAGGTGGTCGAAGACTTCGTCGACGACGTGTTCGAGGTCGGTGAGGAAGCGATCGACCGCGTCTCTTGAGGGCGGTCGATCGAAGCCACAGCTGAGCCAGACGACCGTGTTCTGGAGTTCTCGTGTGACCGGGCGAATGCCGTAGATGTCCTTGTAGTAGCAGTGGAGGAACGCTCGGAAGAGTTCTGGTGGGTGGTGGTCTCGTGTTCGCCCCCGGCGAGCGGGGGCGAACACGTCGAACTCGCTGAAAAAGTCGAACTCAAGATGCTCGAACAACGCGAGCGTCTCGGTAGCCACGACATTGAAGAACTCGTCGATAGAACCCTCTTCTTGCAGGGTGCTGGCGCTCGTAGACACAGTTCCAACACCCTGCGTCCTCGTGTGTGAGGCTTTCTATGACACCCTCACTTCTAACGTTAATTGGCTATATTTGGAGACACGGAGAAATATCGCTTGTTTCTAATTAGCTGTTCTACGAACCGTTCCCCAATTCGTTGGAGAGATCTTCTGCGGATATCTCGTCATTTAAGAACGCTACGCCAAACTCAGTTATCCGATATCCGGCCGTTTCCTCGTGACGTTCAATTACCCCATGTTCAGCTAAGACCTGGCATCGTCGAGCGATATGGCGGCGAGTGTAGGAGATATTTAGAGCGAGAGAGGACGGCTTCATCCACCCTCCGTATTCTGCGAGTTCGGCAACTATGACCCTATCAGAGGGCTTCAGCCACTCGACCTCTCGGTGCATCTCGCTTTCAGTATCTGATGGATCGTTCATAGTATATCCGGTAAGGGTGAACCGATTACCATATGCGCATCTAGTAACTACGATACGTGCATCAAAACTTAAGACAGGCTGGTACGTTTGGCGGAGCAGGAGCGAGTCACCCGGCGCTACGGAAGTAGGGTCATGAGGATGTTGCCGCCAGCCGACGAGTGTGTCCGGCGGCCGGGTGTGCCGCTCTTTCGAGCGAACACATGCACAGGGAAATCCCACGCAGTCAAAAGTCAGGTACCGAGCAGAATCGGCCAGAACCCGGTTTCACTTTCACCCGCCGTATAGCGGTTTTTCGGGGGACGGGTCTGGTTACCAATTACTTTCACTTTCACTACGCGTACAAGGCTGACCCCTTTTACAAGGGCGACAGAACATGCGCACTGGCTCGTGGTCGCCTGCCGCGGATGCCTGAGCTTTGGACGGGCCTGGCATCCGCGGTACGCGGCCACGGTGCCCCCAATAGAGCGAGGTACACCATGCGATGCAACCAGTGGAACGACTGTAAGTTTGCGCATCGAGTCGAAAGTAATCAGGCTGATAGCCGGGGGTGGGCCGCATGAGCGACGACTTAGACCCCATCACGCCCCACGCCGCGGTTGACTACTACCTGAACACTCGTCAGTACGAGCTCGCCGACGAGACCTACGAGTCTCACCAGTACCGACTCGACTCCTTCGCCCGGTGGCTCACCGACGAGGAGAAGGGCGACGGCGAGATCTCGAACATGAATGACGTGGACCTGCGGACGGTCCACGCGTACCGCGTGTTCAAGCGGGAGGAGAACTGGCCGGACGAGGACCCGTGCAACACCGTCTCCATGTCGGGACAGGTGTCTACGCTCCGGGTGTTCTTCGAGCGTCTGGCCGATATCAAGGCGGTCCCGTCTGGCTTCCACGAGCGGATCCGTCTCCCGAAAGTGCCGGACGGTGAAGACGTAGACGACCGGGTACTGGACGCAGAGCGCGCGAACGTGATTCTCGACCATCTCCACACCTGGGAGTACGCGACGCCGCATCACGTCTCGTTCCTGCTGTTCTGGCGCACCTCGTGCCGCTTGGGTGGTCTCCGGTCGCTCGACGTGTCGGACTTCGACCCGGACGAGAACGCGCTGAGTTTCCGACACCGCCCGGACGAGGGAACCCCGCTGAAGAACAAGCTCAACAGCGAGCGCGACGTGTCCCTGAAGCCGCACGTCGCCCAGGTGATTCAGGACTACATCGAGGGACCACACCGCAACGACGTGACGGACGACTACGGCCGGGAACCCCTCATCACGACGAGACAGGGGCGTCCCTGCACGAGTACGCTCCGGAACTGGATGTACTTCTGGACCCAGCCCTGCCGGCTGGGTGAGAAGTGCCCGGAGGGGCGCGACCCCGACGAGTGCGAGGCGCGCCGTCACGGGTACATGAGTCAGTGTCCGGTGGTGTTCTCCCCGCACCCGATTCGAGCGGGGAGCATCACAGCCCACCGTGACGCCGGCACGCCCCGCGAGGTCGTGAGTGACCGAGGGGACGTGTCGGAGAAGATTCTGGAGAAGCACTACGACCAGGCGTCGAAGCGCCAGCGAATGCACCGCCGGCGAGACTTCATCCCTGACGACCTATGAAAATCGACAACCCGCAGTTAGTTCGGATCCCGTCGCAACGCTACAGTGGGTCGGTATACCCGCGTTGGCCCACTGTTTTGCTGCGACCAATTGGGAACAGCAAGTCGTATCTCGAGTGGATTTGCGCCCCGTCATCGTCACCCGCGCAGTGTGCGGAGTGAGCACGACAGTCCGCCGCAGGTTCGCAATCCACATTGACTCGCTGTTCTGTATCGGAAAACGCACTTGTAGTACTCGGTGGCGAGGGGGCAGAATATGCGCCGAGATCGCCTCTATCGTTCAGTATTGGTGGACGTGCGAGTGTGCTAGCCGTCGACACATATTTGTACTGGAAGGCGGTACCTGCCTCCATGGTTCGAACACGTCGTGCCGTGCTGGCGATGGGTGCTGCAAGCCTCTCGGCAGTCGCAGGGTGTCTGGGCGGAGGGAACAACGGCTCCGGCGGCGGTGGCGGAAACGGAGGCGGGGGCGGTAACTCGGGACCGTTCCCCGAGCACACCGACGTCACGGAGACGTTCTTCACGAAAGACACGACCATCGAGATCCCGGCCGGCAAGTTCACGGAGTACGCGATCGACTTCGAGAACGGCGGCGCGCTCAAGTACAACTTCACCGTCACGAGCGGGCCGGCCATCGACGTGTTGCTGATCCGCGACGGCGAGTTCGGCTACTTCAAGGACGGCCACAAGGTGAACTACAACTCGGCGCACAGCGTCCAGAAGAGCAAAGAGGCCAGTTCCTCGGCGAGTATCAGCTCCGGGAGCTACCACCTCGTCTTCGACAACTCCGAGATGGCGAAGGCCCAGCCACCGACGCCCGAACCGACGCCGACGCTCGAGTCCACTCCGGCGTCGACGGATTCGATGGCCACGGACTCGACCGACTCGACGGGGGGAGACGCCGAGACGGACTCGACAGCGGATTCGTCTGGCGGTTCCTCTAGCGGCGCCGGGACGGCCACAGTCGAACTGCAGATCACGGCCGGTCGCTAACTGTTCGCCGACGGCGAGTCGCGAGCGCCGGCGCGTCGACAGCCCAAATACTCAAAACACTTCACCCCCGAGTGTAAACTGATAACTCATGCCCACAGTCGAAGTTTCACTGCCGGAAGACGTATACACGAAACTCGAACGGATGACCGAAGAGGAGTTCGTCAGCCGCGAGGCCGCCGTCGAGGAACTGCTCTCGATGGGCCTCGACGCGTACACGCGTGACACGGGAGAGGAAGTCGCGGAGACCGACATGGCCGACGAGTTCGCCGACGACATGTGGGACACCGCCGAGGACCCCGGCATGCGCGAGGAAGACGACGACTTCTCGTTCTGACGACCGCGCGAGCGCGGTCGCCTCCCGTCTCACCGCCCGGTTCTGTCCTCACCGATCGACCAGCGACTGGCCTGTCGAGCCGAGCTGTGGCGCGGTCCTCACGACCCCGGCGCCGTCGGCGAAATTTTTCCCGTTACTCCGTCACTTTCGGTCGGTCTTCGAAACCTTCAATTATCCCTGTACTCAACTCGCAAGTGTAGCAAGCACGCGAGGGTTGGTGGTCTAGGTTGGTTATGACACCTCCTTGACATGGAGGAGGCCGGCGGTTCAAATCCGCCCCAACCCATTTCTGACTTGGCGCGACCTGCTGAGCGGTGCGAGCGGTCTCGTCACGACTACTCTTACCGAAGCCCCGCGAGTGGCTCTTGGCGGACGGGGAACGGCAGACACTATACCACGCCGGCGTCGGGATCGCGGTCACGGAGCATCGACAGGATCACGTCGGTGAACCCGCGGGAGTCGGCGGCCTCGACGACGCGCGTGTCTGCGGGGTCGTCGGTGTCGCCCTCGACGTCGACGCTGGTGTAGCCGCGGGTGAGCCCGCTCCGTTCGTCGACGGCGACCGAGTACATCGAGACGCGTTCGCGGAGTTCCGGGTAGGCGAGGAGGGCGGTCGTCAGTCCGTCGGGCTGGGTGATACCGTCGAGGCCGTCGGCCTCGCCGCGGGCGCGGACGGTCTTGGTGACTTCGAGGAAGAACTCGGCGAGGTCGGTGTCCATGTCGGCGACGGCGTCGAGGGCGTCGGCGCCGAAGGCGGTCCGCAGGCAGAGGCCCCAGTCGACGAGCGTCACGTCGAAGGCGTCGACGACGCGGGCCGCGGCGTCGGGGTCGACCCAGAAGTTGAACTCGGCGGCGGGCGTGACGTTCCCCCGGCAGTTGACGGCGCCGCCCATCACCCAGACCTCGTCGACGAGGTCCGGGAGCGACTCCTCGCGGGCGTGCGCGAGCGCGAGGTTAGTGAGCGGACCGATACAGAGCAACGTCAGTTCGCCCGGCGATTCCCGGCAGCGGCGGACGATCTCGTCGGGCCCGAACCCCTCGGCGGAGTCGATGGCGGTCTCCGGGTGGAGGTCGCCCCCGAGCCCCCCTTCGCCGTGGATCTCGGTACTGTGTTCGTGGGACTTCACGAGCGGGCTTCGGGCACCCTCGTAGACGGGAACGTCCGCGGAGTCGACCAGCGAGAGCGTGTACTTTGCGTTCTCGACCTGGCGGTCGAACGGGACGTTGCCGGCGACGACGGTGACGGCCTCGACGGAGAGTCGGTCGGAGAGCACGGCGAGGGCGAGCGCCTGCGTGTCGTCGCCCGCAGTGTCCGTATCGACGATGACGCGTCGCATACTCGGCGTAGGCGCTCCGGCCATAAGCCGTTCGGGGTCGGCCGCGCGGGCGGGGCAGGGGAAGCCGAGAGATGTTTTACCCGGGCCGTCGAACGATGGGACGAGAACCGATGGCAGACGAAAGCGACGACCCGACGGTGCCGGTGATATGCGCGGAGTGCGAGACCGAGACCGATATCTCGCTCGACGATGTCGCCGAGGCGGTCGAACGACACAACGACCGGCTCCACGACGGCGAACAGGTGGCACAGGTCGACCCCGCGCTCGCCGACCAGGTGCGCGACCTGGTCGCCGAGGACCTCGGCCTGCTCGGGAGCGAGTGAGCTCAGTCGAATATCTCGTCCAGGAGCTTCCGCTCGGCGACGCGGAGGTGTTCGGTGAACGTCGGCGTCGAAACCGAGAGCATGTCCGCGATCTCGTCGGCCGTGTGTTCGCGCGGCCAGTCGAAGTAGCCGTTGGCGTGCGCGACCCTGACCGCGCGGAACTGCTTCTCGGTGAGCTCAGAGAGCAACCCCGTCAGAAACTGCGGTTCGGTCAGCTTCGGGGCACGTCGGTCGGTCTGTCGGCGAGCCAGTAGCTCGGCACCTGGGTACTCGGCCAAGAAACTGTCGATGACCGCGGAGGCGTCCACGTGCGGCGGGACCTCCGCGACCAGCCGTCCCTCGCCGCTGCGGGCGGTAATCCGTTTGACGATGGTCTGCTCGTCGGCGAGCGCGGTCGCGATTTGGCTGTCCGAGACGCACTCGAAGAACGCCTCGTCGTCGGTCGCGTAGACCAGTTGTACCTCGCAGATCCCCGGCGAGGACGCCAACAGGGTCTCGGCCTGCCCCGGTTCTACGCCCCGGACCGTCAGAAACTCCAGTACACTCCCGTCGGAGCGAGGCGTGATCGTCTCCAGTTCGAACTCGTAGGCCGCCTCGCCGGACGCCCGAGCGAGGAAGAACTCCGACTCTTCGAGCGCGAACTCTAACTCGACGATCGAGCCGTCAGTTTGTTTCATATCGTACCCAACAACGTGTATTCAGTATCGATATTCGCTACGTACCCTAAGAACTTAGGGATCGGTTTGATCCCGGATACCCGAGCACCTCTAGAGAGGAACCGCGCCAGCCCGTCGTGGAAAATCGAGTACGGCCATAAATCGCCTACTCGCCGGCGAACGCGGCTCGAATCGGGAAGTTGCAGCGGATGTGGTAGAGGGGACAAAGACATGATCGACAAGATACGAGATTCGAAGATGTTCCGTCGGGAGATACTGTTCTCGATTCTAATTATCGGATTCGCGGGGACGGCACTGGGGTCGATGACGTGGTCATACTACGAGGACAGCGACTCTGCTGGCGGGAACAGCCTTCGGGCAGACGCGATGGATCTCCGGATTGACGGGTCTGACTCGGTCTCGGGATCGTTCTCGATAGTCGACGGCGGACCGGGCGATAGCACGAGTCACGTGTTTTCGCTGACGAACAACGGCGGCACCGCCGCCGACCACGTCGAGGTATCGTTCGGGTTGGCTGAGAACGACCCGGCGTCCGAACCGGGGGATCCCGACCTCGGCGTCGAACTGACGGCGAAAGAGACGGCCAGTCTGATCCGTGTGACTACGCTGGAGTACGTGCGTTCGGACGGAACCGTCCAGTACGACGCAATTGCGAGCATGACTGACGGTAACGGCAACGGCGTGATCGACCTCGAAGACGTGAAGAACCAGGAGGCCGCCTTCGACGACCTCGAAGCGCCACAGACGAACGGCGGGACCACGACGAAACTCTCCATCGCGGTCCAGTTCGTCAGCGACGACGGTTCCTTCGTGAAAGGCGGCAACACCGCCGGGAACCTGACCGGGTACGACGAGGACGCTATGGCAGACGGCATCGACGTCACGGTGACGGTCACACTCAACCAAGACGCGACGCAGTGACACACGTGACCGACCGCTCCCCCCTCTCCGCGATCGGTGCGTTCACGGTGGTAGTCGCCCTCGTCCTCGCGACCGTCGGGTCCCCGGCGACCGAGGCGTTCTACCGGAACGGCGCCGCGGGGAACCAGAACGCGGTCCAGGGCGGGACGCTCGACCTGAAACTCGCCGAGACGGGGCCGACCAACGGTCACGGGAGCACGACCGACGAGAGCGGCGCCGACGCGGTCGCGGACACGCTGGAGGACCTGAACCACGACGCGCTCGGTGCACACAACGTGACCAACACGCTCACGCTGCAGAACGGTGCGTCGTCGCTCACGGCCGATCAGGTCGACATCGCCGTCGACTTCGCCGAGAACGACTCGGACGCCGACGACGGCAACGCCGCCAACACCGCCTCGACGCTCGAGGTGACCGCGTTCCACTACGCCGGGACGGATCTGACCGCGAGCGAACTGACCGACGAGAACGGCAACGGGATCCTCGACGTCGAGGATCTGACGCTCGGTTCGAACCCGTCGACGCTCTCCGGTCGCACGGGGATCGGTGTCGGCGGGAATCGCGATCTGACCATCGCGCTCTCGGGGTCGTCGGACCTCATCTCCGGCGTCGGGTCCACCGACGGCGTCGACATCACCGTCACGCTCACGGTCCGGACGACGGGGTTCGGGGACCCGGACGCGTCGACGAGCAACACGATCCAGTATGCGTAACAGACACCTCCTCGTGACCGCTGCGGTCTTGCTGGTGGTGGCACCCGTGTTAGGACACGTCGCCATGTCGCTCGCTCCGGGAACCGCGAGTTATGTAGTCAGTAGCGACAGCATGGCCCCGACGTTCGCGAGCGGGTCGCTCGTCTACGTCGGAGCGACCGGTGACTACGGCGCCGGCGACGTCATCACGTTCCGCCACGGCGACCGGACCGTCACTCACCGGGTCGTCGAGGAAACCGATAGGGGGTACGTGACCCGCGGCGACGCGAACGACCGCCTCGACGACTGGCGCGTCGAGGAGTCACAGGTGGTCGGCGAGGTCCTCCTCTCCGTCCCGGTGTACGGAGCGCTCCTGGCGTTCGCGGGGACGCCGCTGGGCTATCTGCTCGGCGTGGTCCTCCCCGCGTCGGTCCTGATACTCGTCGAGGTACGCGCGCTGGCGGGGCAGCTCTGACCGGTCAGAGCACCGTCCCGTGTTTCTTGTCGGGGCGGTCCTTCTCGACGGACTCGTAGAAGGCGAACCGTGCGGCGAGTTCCTCGCGCAGATCGGAGGGCGGGACGATCTCGTCGATGACCACCTCGCTGGCCATCCGGTGGACGTCGATGTCCTCGCGGTAAGCCTCGCGGAGCTCTCGCTCGCGGCGCTCGCGCTCATCGGGGTCGTCGATCTCGTTGAGTTTGTTGGCGTACACCGCGTTGATGGCCGCTTCGGGGCCCATGATGGCGATCTCGCCCGACGGGAGGCCGAGCGTCGACTCGGGGTCGTAGGCGGGACCGGACATCGCGTAGATGCCGGCGCCGTAGGCCTTCCGGACGACGACGCACTGTTTCGGGACCGTGGCCGCGGAGGTGGCGTAGATCATCTTCTTGCCCGCTTCGAGGATGCCCTCCTTCTCGACGCCGGAGCCGGCCATGAACCCCGGTGTGTCGCAGAGATACAGGAGGGGGACCTCGAACGCGTCGCACTTCCAGACGAACTCGGCGGCCTTGCGGGCGGCGTCGGGGAAGATCGCGCCGGCGCGACGCGCTGGCTGGTTGGCGACGACGCCGACGGGCCGGCCGTCGATCCGGGCGAACCCGGTCAGGATCTCCGGACCGAACTCGGGCTGGAGTTCGAAGAACGAGTCGGCGTCGACGACCCGCTCGATCACGCGCTCCATGTCGTAGCCCTTGTTCGGTTCCTGCGGGACGACGCCGTCGATGCCACCGGGCGACTTCGCGGGCGCACGCCCCTCGGTCCGTGGCGGTTTCTCGTCGCTGTTGTCCGGGAGGTAAGCGATCAGTTGCGCGACGAGGTCCCTGGCGTGATGTTCGTCCTCGGCGACGAGATCCGCCGAGCCGGAGTGGCGGGTGTGCACGTCGGGGCCGCCCAGGTCGTCGAGGTCGATCTGTTCGCCGGTGACCATCTCGACCATCCGCGGGCTGGCGATCGCCATGGCGGACATGTCCTCGACCATGACGGTGAAGTCGGCGAAGACGGGGGTGTAGGCCGCGCCGGCGATGCAGGGGCCGTAGAGGACGCAGATCTGGGGAACTCGTCCCGAGAGCATCGAGTGGTTGTAGTAGTACTTCCCGATGCCTTCGCGGTTGGCGAAGAAGCCGGTCTGCTGGTCGATCCGCCCGCCCGAGGAGTCCATCAGGTAGAGGACGGGCCGGCCGGTCTTCAGCGCGCGCTGTTGCATCCGGAGGAACTTCTCGACGCCGTGCTCGGCCATCGACCCCGCCTTGACGGTGAAGTCGTTGGCCATGAAGTGAACGTCTCGTCCCTCGAACTCGGCGGCGCCCGTGATGAGGCCGTCCGCGGGGAGCCTGTCGTCCGACTCGCCGTCGACCTCCGGCGAGTCGGCGTGCCAGGCGTCGAAGTTGGCGAACGTGCCGTCCTCGAAGCGCAGGCCCGACGGGTCCTCCGCGGTCGCCGCGCCGTCGCCGGTGGCGCGCTCCCCGGGGACCGGGTCGGTGTCGCCGAACCAGAGTTCGAGACGGTCGCGGACGAACAGTTTCCCCTGCTCGGCCAGGCGCTCGCGGTACTTCTCGGGCCCGCCCCGGCGGATGTCGGCGATCTCCTCGCGGAGCGCCCGTTCGCGGGCTGTCGGTCCGAGGTCCTCGTCGGCGGCGGGAGAGGGTCCGGCGCTTCGATCGGAGGCGTCGGCGTCGACGTCGCGGACGACGGCGGGGTCGTCGTCGTCGCCGATGTACACCTCGACGTGGCCGTCGCCGGACACGTGTCGCTCCAGGGCGGAGGCGATCGCTTCCGCCTCGTCGACGCTCGCCTCCTGGGCGATTCGAACTCGCATGTCTGCTACGTCGCACGCTATCGGTAAAATATGCCGCCCCGTCCCGCGGCCCACGTCGGCTCCCGGCCCCGTCTGCTCCCGGCCCCGTCGGCCCCGTCGGCCCGCCTTCGACCCGCTGTTCCGGGCGCGCGGGTTTCAAAGTTGATAGCCCCGGGCGACCGGTTAAGTAGGTGAACGGTCAACCTCGCGCCAATGCGTCTCCGGTCGCTCTGTCTGATCGTCCTCCTCGCGAGTTCCGTCGTCGCGCCCTCCGTCGCCGGCGGATCGACAGGCGCGTCGGTCGGTGAGAAGCCCGCAGTCGCGGTCACCATCGGGTCGACGCCGATGGACGACGGCGACACCTACGAGACCGGCGACGACGTGACGCTCGCGATCAACGCCTCGGTGGGGGCCGATGCGGCCGCCGACACCGAACTCTCGGAGATCGTCGTTCGCGTCAACGGCGAGCACGCCCGCTCTATCGCGGTCAACGGCAGTTCGGCGTCGGAACGGGTCGAGCCGGAACTGTCCGACGGAAACAACTCGCTCAGGGTCATCGTGACCGACGACGCCGGGAACGTCAACTCGACCGCGTTCACGGTGGCGAAAGACGCCGAAGCGCCCCACGTGTATCTGACCAGCCCGTACCAGTCGGCGCCGTGGAAGCCGATCGCCGACGGGACGACCAACCGGTCGCGCGCCACGATCGCCGGCAACGTCATCGAGGACTCCACGGTGGAGAAACTCCACATCACCCGGACCTTCCAGGGCGAGCGGTCCACCCGCGTCCTGCGGGACGTGGGCGAGAACTTCTCGGTCGAGATGTTCCTGGGGTACACCGGTGGGAACGAGAGCGGGACCAACGACTTCCGGATCACCGTCACCGACGAGTTCGACAACGTCCGCCTCTACGACTTCTCTGTCGAGGTCACCGACGACCGCGCCCCCCGGATCTCGCTCGAACCGTTCCCCAACGAGACGACGAGCAATCGGATCCCCCTCGCAGGCACCGTCACGGACGGCGTCGGCATTCGCGAGGCCAACCTGACGGTCACCGGGATCGACGGGAACGTCAGCGACACCGAATCGATCGCCGACCGCCGCACCCGACGACTGGACCCCGACCGCCTTTCGAAGTCGTTCAACGAGTCGGTGTACACCCTCTTCCCGGGCACCTACGAGGCGACTGTATCGGTCACTGACATCACCGGCAAGCGGACGACCCGGACGGTGACGATCGAACGGAAGCCACACGAGGAACGCGACGTGGCGCCGGAGATCGAGATCGACCGCGACAGGACGGTCGTGCTCGGCCCCGAACGCCTGTTCCTCACCGGCGTCGCCTACGAGGGCGTCACCCGTCGACTCGTGGTCGAGACGCGCCGCGCCGACACGGGCGAGACGCTCGACTATCAGGTCGTCCACTCGGGGTCGCGCAGCGACCGCGTCGAGTTCGACCGCGAGGTCACCATCGCCGCGAACCGGACGGACGTGATCGTCCGCGCGACGGACGCGAAGGGGATCGAACACACCAGGCGCTTCGCCGTCGACGGCCGCACGCAGGAGACGTTCGTCGACGAGGCCGACGGGGGCGACGCCGACGACTGGCCGCGCGTGACGGTCGAACCGCTCCAGGACGGCCGCGCGGGCACGGCGAGTTCGTCCGTGACCGTCCGCGGCGGTGCCGCCGGGACGACGGTCTCGATCCCCGACGCCGACGGGCCCAGCGCCGTCGCCGCGACCCAGAACGTGTCCGTCGACGCCCTCTCGATCGCGCTCGCCGCCGACACCAACGTCACCGCGACCGTCGTCGCCCGGGAGCGGGCGGGATCGGCGCTCAGCGCGCCCGACGGAGCGAACTCGGCGGCGACCGTCACCGTCCAGCACTCCGTCGCTGGCGACGCGGTCAGCGGCGTCACCTTCGAACTCACCGTCCGCCGGGCGTACCTCGACGCTCACGGCCTCGACCCGGCGAACCTCTCGGTGTACCGGCGGTCGGCCGGGAACTGGTCGGCGATCGGGACGGAACTGGTCGCGTCGAACGAGACCCACGCCCGCTACGCGGTGGAGTCGCCCGGTCTCTCCGTGTTCTCGCTGGCGACCGAACCCGCGCCGGCCGACGCCGCCGGGAACGGCACAACTGGCAACGGGACAGTCGGTAACGGAACAGCGGCCAACGGAACGGTGAGCAACGGCACCACCGGCGATCAGGCGGCCGGGAACGGGACACAGTCCGACGGGGCCGACGGCGGCGCCGACGGCGACGGCGCCGCGGCGCAGATCATCGTCAGCAACGTCACGGTCAACCGGACCGAGGTCGCCGTCAACGAGTCCGTCGCGGTCAACGTCACGCTGGCGAACAAGGGCGAGGGCGACGGGACGTACACGGCCGGTCTCCAGACGATCCAGGGCATGAACGTCTCGTTCGTCGCCAAGGAGTCGGTCGCGGTGCCCGCTGGCGAACGGCGGGAGGTCGGGTTCACGACGCAGTTCGCGACCGAGGGCAACCACACCGTGATGGTCAACGGCACCCAGGCCGGCCCCGTCGTCGTCGGCAGCGGCGGCGGCCTGTTCTCGTTCCTGTCCGTGTTCTCGTTCCTCTCCGTCCTCCCGCTCCGGCTCATCGGCATGGCGCTCGGCGGGATTCTCGGACTGCTACTCGTGCTCGCCCTCCTGCGGTTCGTCCTGGGGAAGGTCGGCGGTGGCGGCGACAGCGCGAGCGGGTGAAAACAGCGAGGGCGGCGGTTACGACAGTTCGGCTTCGACCCGGTCGACGAGGTCCGCGTTTCCGAGGTAGACGGGACTGCGCTCGTGGAGTTCGTCGGGGTCGGCGTCCAGCAGGTCGCCGTACCCGTCGGAGACGCGACCGCCGGCGGCGTCGACGACCAGACCGACCGGCGCGCACTCGAAGCAGTAGCGGAGCTTCCCTTCCGGCGTGTCTTCGAGTTCGGGATAGGCGAAGATACCGCCGTGGGTGAGCACCTGCGTCACGTCGGCGATGAAGGCGCCGCCGTAGCGGAGTTTCAACCGGTCCTCCTCGAAGCCTTCGACGGCGGCCGTGACGCCGGGCGTCCAGTCCGGGCGGCGGCCGCCGAAGGCGTAGACGGTCGGGTCCTCTGGGAGAGTGAAGTCCTCGCGGAGGGACTTCCGGTCGCCGCCCTCGATCAGGTACTCGTCGACCGTCTCGCCGTCGCAGACGACCATCGTCGTGTTCGGCCCGTAGAGGACGAACGCGGCGGCGACGAGATCCGACCCGCTCGTCGGGAGCGGTTCGTCGTAGACGCCGACGATGGTGCCCACCGGGTTGTTCGACCGGAGGTTCGAAGAGCCGTCGAGCGGGTCGAGCGCGAGGTGGTACTCGCCGCCGTCGGCGCGCTGCTGGTCTTCGCGTTCCTCCGAGGCGTAAGAGGCGACCGCGTCGAGGTCGAGCAGGCGCTCGGCGAACAGTTCGTCGGCGTGCTCGTCGGCGGCGCTGACGCGCTCGCCGCTGGGGTTCTCGCCGTCGACGTAGGCGCGGCGCTCGGGCAGGGCTTCGCGGACCTCCACGGCCGTCTCGCGGACCACGTCGAAGACGGCGTCGACTCCCTCGTCGCCGGTCCACTCGGCCGGAGACGGGGCCGACCGATTCATGCCTTGGCGGGCGCGGCCTGGAGCGCTTCGTCAACGGACGCCTCCTCGTAGATGACCTTCTCCAGCGCGTCGAGGATGCGCCGCGGGTTCTCGCGCTGCCAGACGTTGCGGCCGACGGCGAGACCGGCGCCGCCGGCGTCGATGACGCTCTTGACGTTCTCGAGGAACTCGCGGTCGTTCTTCTTCGACCCGCCGGACATGATCACCTTGGTCGGCCCCGCCATCCGGTTGACCCGTTCCATGGCCTCCCGGCTCCCAGGATATTTGACCTTCGCCACGTCGGCGCCGAGTTCGAGCCCGAGCCGGGCGGCGTAGGCGATGACGTCGTCCTTGGTGTCGTTCTTGACGCCCTGGCCGCGGGCGTAGGACCACATCACGACGGGGAGGCCGTACTCGCGGGCCTTCTCCTGGACCTCGCGGAACTCCTCGAACATCTCGACCTCGCAGTTCGTGCCGGGGTAGACGGTGAAGCCGATGGACTCGGCGCCCAACTCCTCGGCGGCGTACTCTACCGAGCAGTTGACGGCGCTGTCGGGCTCGCCCATCCAGAGGTTGGAGGTGCCGTTGAGCTTGGCGAGCAGCGACACGTCGTCCTCGTAGGAGGGGTAGTAGGCCTCGGCGACGCCCTTCCCGACCGCGAGCGACGTGACCGCCGGGTGTGTGGCGACCTCGAAGACGTGTTCCGGGTTCGCGCTCTCGGGCTGTGGGTCGAAGTCGACCGGCCCGTGCTCGATGCCGTGATCGTACGCCAAAACGAGTACTTTCCCGTCCCGCGTGACCGGAGCGTCGTCGATGGGTCGCATTACGAATACGCGTACTCGGACCGGCGTTATATATCTTCTTTCTGACACTATTTACTACTGGCCGAGTAAACGATTGGCGCGTGCGACGCATCCGCACGGGCTGAAAGCCCCGATATCGCGGGTTCGGGCGTAATCGACAATTAGCTGGTAACGAAGTTTCAACTACGAGATTATTTCCGGGTCGGCAAGCGGTCGCCGCGCGGGTCGGGTCGCCAGCTGACGGGCGGGTGCGCCAGCAGGCTTACGCCCCGGGCGGGCGGAGCGTGAGGTATGCGCGGACTCGATGCCATCGACACCGTCGGCGTCGTCGGCGCCGGCACCATGGGAAGCGGGATCGCTCAGGTCGCGACGCAGGCCGGATACGACGTCGTCCTCCGCGACGTCGCCGACCACCTCGTCGAGCGCGGGATCGAGACGCTCTCGGGCGGGCTCGACCGGCTCACCGACGAGGGGGAGATCACCGCCGACGAGGCCGACGCGATGCGCGAGCGCGTCGACGGAACGACCGACCTGGAGGACCTGGCCGAGGCGGACGTGGTGATCGAAGCGGTGGTCGAGGAGATGGACGTGAAGCGGGAGGTGTTCGCCGACCTCGACGAGGTGACCGACGACGACGTCGTGCTGGCGACCAACACGAGCACGCTCTCGATCACGACCATCGCCAGCGCCACCGAGCGCCCCGAGCACGTCGTCGGTCTGCACTTCATGAACCCCGTCCCGGTCATGCGAGGGGTCGAAGTCGTCGTCGGCGAGAAGACCGCGCCCGCCGTCGCGGAGTTCGCCCACGACTTCGCCGAAGCGCTCGGGAAGGAGACCTGGGAGGCCGACGACAAGCCGGGCTTCGTGACGAACCGCATCCTCATGCCGTGGATCAACGAGGGGATCCGCGCTTACGACGAGGGCGTTGCCTCGAAGGAGGACGTCGACCGCGGGATGGAACTCGGCACGAACGTCCCGATGGGACCGCTCGAACTGGCCGACCACATCGGCCTCGACGTCTGTCTGCACGCCTCCGAGACGCTCCACGAGGAACTCGGCGACCGCTACCAGCCCGCCTACCTGCTGAAGCGAAAGGTCGAGGCCGGTGACCTGGGGAAGAAGTCCGGACGGGGCTTCTACGAGTACGACTGAGCGCACGGAACGCCAGCCGAGACTCAAATCACAGTCTGATCCTCCGGAACCGACTTGATACGCGGGCGAGACGAACGGGTAATGACAGCCCGTCGCCCCGTCCTCCTCGCGGCCCTCCTCGTCGTCTGCTCGCTCGTCGCGGCGGTCCCCGCCGGTCCCGCGAGCGCGGCCCCGCCGCCGGAGGCGGTCTGCGGCGTCTGCGGCGACGGGCTCGAATCCGCCGCCGACGATGCCGGACTCGCGCTGACCGTCGAACGCGGCGCGGCGACCATCGACGTCCGCGACAACGGGACCGGCCACTGGCACGCCCGCGTCCGGATCGACGGCGACGCCGCCGACCGACTGCGGGCGAACGAGACGCTCCGGGAGCGGGTCGTCCGCGCGAGCCTCGATCGGCGCACGGTCGTCGACGACCCGCGGAACCTGCGGACGCGCGTCGAGAACGCGACGCTCGTCGTCGACTTCGACGTGGCCGGCGTCGCGCACCGGGGCGCGGGCGGCGTCGTCCTCGTCGACCTGCTCGACTGGCGCACCCGCGCGGCGGGCCTCCGCCTCGACGCCGACGAACTGCGTATCCGCGGGCCGAACGGAACCGCCGTGACCCGGGCACCTCCCGGGGCGACCGCGGAGGGCCGGTCGGTTGTGTGGCGCTCGGCCGACTCGGACGGGTTCGGCGGCGACACCCGACTGGCGTTCGCGCGCTCCGACGGGGTGGTGGCGCAGAGCCTGACGACGATCGCGATCGTCGCCTACGGGGTCGCGCTCGCCGGACCCGGCGTTGTCCCGCTCGGGGTGATTCCCGCGGTCGCGCTCTGCGGCGCTGTCCTGGGGCTCCGTCGGTGGGGCGGTGCGCTCCCCGCCGTCGACCCCGGACTCGTCGCGAAGGGGATCGCGGGCGGCGGCGTCGTCGTCGCGGCGGTCGCATCGGTGGCGCTGGTCGCGTCGGCCCTGCTCGATGCGACTGTCGCCGAATCGGTCGCCTCGTTCGCCGCCCTGTACGCGCTGGTCGCGGGGGCCGCACTGATGCTGGACCGCCCGTCGCCGCGAGTCGCGCTCGGCTGGACGCTCGGGGCGACGGCGGTCGTGGCTGCGGTCGCGAGCGTCGTCTCCGTGGTGGCCTTCCAGACGGCGCTCCTGTCGATCCCCGTCGCCCTCTGGTTCCCGCTCGGGCGTGCGCTGGGAAGCGACCGCTGGGTGACCGGATTCGTCGCCGGCGCGCTGGCGCTCTCGCCGTTCGGGGCGGCGGTCTTCTTTCACCCGCCAGCGTCGGCGGCGATAGCGCTACTGGGCTCGCTCTTCACGACGATTCCCTGGGCCGCCGCGACCGTCTGCTTCGGCGTCCCGCTGTATCTCCTCGGTCGCGAACTCGGTCGAGACGGGACGGTGACCGGCGGAACGAGCCCCGCGACGCGCGACCCGTCGGTGTGAGATGACCGCCAGACCCGTCGGACGAGCGTCAGACGCGGCGGAGTTGAATGCCCCTAATCAACCCTTTGGTTTCGAGTGGAGAATCGCTCGACGGCGCTGGCGCTTCCCGGATAACTGTTCCTGTCGAAACGCACCTTCGAGACGGCCGCCGCCGCCACCCAGTGGGCTGGAAACCACGGCACCTGCAGACCGTAAGAACGTTTCGGTCCCGAACGGGTCGACAGTCCGCGTTCGCGACGGGTATCGGCTCGCCAGTCGCCGTCGGCCCCTCACCAGCGGTGGTGGACGTAGTCGGCGACGTGCTCCTCGTAGATGTCGCGGACGGCGCCGTGAGTCTGGTGGGAGAGCGGGTCGAGCGCGGCGGCGTCGTCGTTCTCGCTGACGTGCTCGGGCGTCGTCGACCCGGGGATCACGGTGGAGACGGCGTCGTGGTCGAGGATCCAGCGGAGCGTGAACTGCGCCATCGTCGCGTCCTCGGGGACGAACGGTCGCAGGTCGTCGACGGCGCGGAGACCGTCTTCGAACGGGACGCCGGCGAACGTCTCGCCGCCCTTCCGACCGACGCCGGCATCGACGCCCTCTTCGGCGGCCGTGCGGCGGTGGTCGCCCTCGCCGAAGTCGTCGACGCCCTCGAAGACGTCCGCGAGCAGGCCGGAGGCGAGCGGGACGCGCACGATGATCCCGACGTCCTCGTTCGCCGCTCGCTCGAAGAAGCGCTCGGCCGGGCGCTGGCGGAGCGGGTTGAAGATGATCTGCACCGTCTCGACGACGTCGTACTCGACGGCTTTCGACGCCTCCTCGACCTTCTCGACGCTGACGCCGGCGTGTTCGATCTTCCCCTCCTCGCGGAGGGCTTCGAGCACCCGGAAGTTCTCGGGGTCGTAGAACGCCTCGGTCTCCGGGCAGTGCAGCTGGACGAGGTCCAGCGAGTCGACGCCGAGGCGGTCGAGCGACCCCTCGACGGAGGCGCGCAGCCCCTCCTCAGAGTGGCCTTCGTCCTCGTCCGGGGCCGCCTTCGTCGCGACGTAGATGCGCCGGTCGGGGTCGCGCTCGTCGAGGACCTCCCCGATGAGCCGCTCGGCGCGGCCGTCGCCGTACACCTCGGCCGTGTCCAGGAAGTTCACGCCGTCGTCCAGCGCCGTGCGGATGGACTCCTTGGCCTGCTCGTCGGTCACGTCGCCCCAGCTTGGGCCGACGTTCCACGTTCCGAGGCCGATCTCCGTGACGTCGTAGCCCGTCGAACCGAACTTTCGCGTGTCCATGCCCGGACGCAAGGACTGTGCCGCGAAAAAGGTGGGTAATCCGGCCCGTGCTTCCTCGTTTCGCGGTCGGCGACCGGCGCGACCGCGCAATACCTGCCGAACAATCAAGGGACGAGCGCGGGTAGTGCCTGCATGGACTTCGCGCTCACGCAGGAACAGCGCCAGATCCGCGACATGGTCGCGGAGTTCGTCGACGAGGAGGTCGCCCCCCGCGCCGCCGAGATCGACGAGACCGACGAGTTCCCGCGGGATCTCGTCGACCAGATGGCCGAACTCGGCCTGATGGGAATGCCGATCCCCGAGGAGTACGGCGGTGCGGGCCTCGACTACCACGCCTATCCGGAGGCGCTGGTCGAGATATCTCGGGGGAGCGGCGGTCTCGGGACTATCGTCGCGGCTCACGTCTCGCTGGCGTGCAACATGGTCTACGAGTTCGGCGACGAGGACCAGCGCGAGCGGTACCTGACGCCGATGGCCGAAGGGGAAGAGATCGGCGCGTTCGCCCTCTCGGAGCCAGGCGCCGGGAGCGACGTGCCGGCGATGGAGACCACGGCGGAGCGGTCGGGCGACACCTACACCATCGACGGCGGGAAGCTCTGGATATCGAACGGCTCCGTCGCCGATACGGTCGTCGTCTTCGCCAAGACCGACCCCGAGGCCGGCGGCAAGGGCATCTCCTCGTTCGTCGTCCGCCCCGACGAGGACGACGGGTTCCACGTCGAGGGGACCGAACACAAACTCGGCGACAAGGGATGCCCCACCGCCGAATTGCGCTTCGACGACCTGGAGGTCCCCGCGGACCGCCGTCTCGGCGAGGAAGGCGAGGGGCTCGTCCAGGCGCTCAAGACGCTCAACGGCGGCCGGATCACGATCGCCGCCCGCTCGATCGGACTCGCGCAGGCCGCGCTGGACGACGCGCTCGAATACGCCCAAGACCGCGAGCAATTCGCCCAGCCCATCTCCGAGTTCCAGGCCATCCAGCACAAACTGGCCGACATGGACACGAAGATCCAGGCGGCCCGCTACCTGATGCACGCCGCGGCCGACAGGAAGATGCGCGGCGAGCGCTACGTCAAGGAGGCCGCCCAGGCGAAGCTCTACGCCTCGGAGATGGCGCGTGAGGTGTGCAACGAGGCCATTCAGATCCACGGCGGCTACGGCTACACGACGGACTTCGCGGTCGAGCGGTACTACCGGGACGCGAAACTCAACGAGATATACGAGGGGACGAGCGAAGTGCTGCGGAACACGATCGCCGATCAGTTGCTCGACTGAGTGCGGTCATAGCGAGTCACGAACCCCTCCCCGAAGCGTTTTCACCGATAGGGCACCACGTTCGGATATGGCACGTGCCGATGCGGGGACGGGTGACGACGAACCCAGAGAGATCCGACTCGTCGAGAACCCCGACGGGCAGTGGACAGCTCGCGACCTGCAAGCGGAAGTTTCCGCACAGGGCTCGACGCGGTCGGCCGCGCTGGAGAACCTAGACGCAGTCGTCGACACGGTTGTCGGTGACGGTGGTCACGAGCCCACCGACAGTGAGCTTCGTGACCTCGGTGTCGACCCCGAGACCGCCCGGACGCAGGACGACGACCTTCCGGACGTGCTCCAGTAGCGGATGGTTACGCGCGATTTCTCGGGCGAAGATGTGTACAAAGTACTCGTCAACGTCGGGGGATTCCGACACGTTTGAACGACCGGCGACCATCTGATTCTTCGCTGGGATCCTCCGGAAAGCCACGCAGACACCGACCCGCGGACGGTCACGGTGCCCGTACACGATTCGATCAGTATCGGGACGCTTCGAGACATCGCGGCCGACGCCGGCGCGGACGACTTCGAATCGTTCTGCACGTGGATCGACCGTAACTCGTAGGCTCGATCCGTTCTACGTTAGCGCTCTCCGTCCACCGTTCGCCCGTCCTCGTACCCGTCGAACCGCGAGATCGAGACGGCCTCGTAGTACTCGGTCGGGTCGCCGTCGACGAGCTGGCGGGCGACGATATCACCGACCGCCGGCGCGTACTGGATCCCCGCCCGCGTCGCGGCCAGCGCCAGCCCGTCGACGCCGGTCCAGCCGGCGATGGGCTTGCCGTCCGGCGTGCTCGTCCCCACGCCGACCCACTCGTCGACGAGCTCGGCGTCCTCAAGTCTCGGCAGCAGCTTATTCGCCACCCGCAGCGCCGTCTCGCGGTACTCGTCGGGCGCCGTGTCGCTGACCGCAGACGGGTCGAGGCGGGACTCCCGTTCGTCCTCGCGCGGAGTGTAGGTCACGAGAATCGTGTCGTCGCGCTTGGGGTGGATCCCCACCGAGGCGTCGTGCGATTTGATCATCGGCAGTGAGTACGGCAGTGGGTCGGCCAGCTCCAGCGCGAACACGGGCGAGCGGATGTGTTCGATGGGCAGGTCGACCCCCGCGAGCGCCGCGATTTCGGCGTTCCACGGCCCCGCCGCGCAGACGACCGATTCGACCGGGACTGATTCCATGCCGTCAAGTTCGACGCGGGTGACGGCCCCGTCGGCGACGCCGATGTCCGTGACCTCGGTGCCCGTCTCGAATATCACGCTGTTCGCGCTGGCGCGCTCGACGAACTCCATCACGAGTTCGCGTGGCCCGAGCGTCCGGCTGTCGTCCTGCACGTAACCGTACTGCGGCCGGTAAAGCGCGCCCTCGACGATGCCGGCGTTCAGCGGCGGGAGGAGGAACCGATCGCGGAGCTTTGCGCCCGGCACGTAGTCGACGAGGCTGTTGGCGTACTTCGACGCGCCCGTCGTCTCCGGCGGCTCCGCTCCCGATCGTTCGGACGCAGTGGACGCGAGCGCTTCGAGTTCCCGGGCACCACCATCGGTCGTCGAGACCCGCAGTCGCCCCGACTGTCGATACCGTGGCTCGGCTTCGGGGTCGGCGAAGAAGTCGTTGTACTGGCGAAAACCGTACTCTTTCATCCGGTGGTAGGGACCTGGTCCAGCAACACCGATCATCGCCGTCGCACGGAACGTCGTCGCCGACGCGAGTTCGCCGCGTTCGTAGACGGTGACGGGAGCGGCCGTCCGCTCGCTCAGGTGGTACGCGACGCTCGCCCCGACGATACCGCCCCCGATCACGGCGACTTCCTCATCCATGGCGGAGGTGTCGACCGTTCGTGTGAAAGATGCTACGGGAGTGTGAGAACCGATCGACCGGATACCGACGCGGGAAGTCGGCCGGGAGAAGAGACGCCCCGCGACCGGGCGAACTCGCTACTCGTCGGCGGTGGGGATCGGGCCGGTCCCGGTGACCTCGCGGACGGCGTCGGTGAGCTCCCGGCGGCTCTCGAAGTAGGGGACGTCGACCTCGGCCATCACGTCGGCCAGTTGCCGGGGGCCGTCGGGGGTCCGGATCGTGGCGTCGCCCTCGCGGTCGACGATCTCGCTGTGGGCCATCCCCCAGTTAAGTCGCGAGGCGACGCGCGCGAGGGGCGCGCCCTCGACCGGTTCGCCCTCGCCGAGCTCGACCGCGGGTTCCTCCTCCTCGTCGGACTCGTCGTCAGCCATGTGTCTCCCTTTTCCTCCCCGGCGATTAGAGCTTTCGCTTCCAGACGGCGGGGTAGCGCGGACGACGACGCCGGGAACCCGACAACTGCGGTGGACTCGGCGCGCCCGGTTCAGAACAGGTCGTCGAGTTCCTCGTTGACGAACGCCTCTTTGGCGTCGGGGCCCGCTCCCTCCTGTGCGTCAGCGGCCTCGCGGGCGCGTTCCATGAACTCGTCGATGCGGTTGGAGCGCTCGACGCCGCCCAGGAGCACGAGCGTCGCGATGCGCTCGGAGTCCAGCGGGAAGTCGCCGCCGCGGACCTGCATGCTCCCGGTCTCCTCTTCTATCCACGAGCGCGCCCGCTCGACGCCCTTCCGCGAGATGCGCTCGGGCTGGCCGGCGACGACGAGCAGGCCCGTCTCGGCCTCGACGACGTTGGGGACGCTCGTCCCGGTCAGGAGGGCGTTGCGAGTCGTCGACGTGATCGCGTTGACGTTCTCGCCGGCGTCCTCGCTGGCGGCGGCGCTCGCGTAGCCCAGGACGGCCATGCCGCCGGGGCGGAGCGTGTTGATGATCTCAGAGGAGTCGACGACGCTCTCGGCGATGTCGTCGACGGCCTCGATCTCGCCGGAGGCGAACAGGAGGCCGAGCCGCTGGGCGATGTTGTCGTTTATCTCCTGGTAGCCCTCTTCCATGCTCTCGCCGGCCGTACGCCAGGCGTCGTTGTCGATGAGGAGGAGAGAGTCGGCCTCACGTGCGACGGTCTTGAGCGAGCGGCCGGCGTTGGCCTGGTAGATCGCGCCCTCGTCGCGGCCGGGGAGGACGCCGACGACGTAGACGGGGATGTCGTGGATGCGCTTGAGTTCGCGAGCGAGCGCTGGCGCGCCGCCGCTGCCGGTGCCGCCGCCGAGGCCGGCGACGATGACGACGGCCTCGGCTTCCGTCGAGAGCTTCGCGTCGAGGCCGTCCATCACCTCCGTCGCCTCGTCTTGCATTATCTCGGCGCCGAGTTCGTTGTCCCCCCCGACGCCGTGACCCTTGACGCGGTCGCGGCCGATAAGCATCGTGTCGATGTCCAGACTCTGGAGATCAGCTTGGGCGGTGTTGACCGCCATGGCGCCCTGGACGGCGCCGAACCCCATGTCGTAATCGTACTCGGCCAGCCGTTGGGTAACCTTCCCACCGGCCTGGCCGACACCAATCAGGACGACCTTCATACCCGTACCCTCGGTGCAATGGTTATTGAACGTTGGGACCGCCCGAGGGTTCAAGTGCGGTGACGGGACGAGGGTCGCCCATGTCCGAGCGAGACCTCGAAGCGCGACTCGACGCCGTCGAGCGCGCGCTGACCGACGACGGCACCGACCTGACCGACCTCCGGGAGACCGCGGACGCGGTCAGCGAGGCAAGCGATCTGGCGTCGCGAGTCACGGAGCTCGAATCCCGGGTCGCGGAACTCGAAGCGGGACTGCAGGCCGTCCGCGGCTACGCCGGGAACGTCCGCGCAGTCAACCGCGAGGTCGAACGCCGCGCCAGCGCCGCGCTGGCCAAGGCCGAGACGCTCGAAGCCACCGTCGAAGACGACGCCTCCGCCGGACCGACCGTTCCCGCTCGAAATCCCGACGACCGGGCGCGCGACGACCGCGTCGCGTCGAGTCACGACGCCGATCCCTCCGCGAATCCACGCGAGAACGGCAACGGATTCGGCGGACAGTCTGCGGACGTCGGCGAAGCGCCCGGGAACTCGACCACTCCGGAGGGCGCGAACGTCGGACCGAGTCCCGACGAGTCTCAGTCGGCGAACGCCGGGGCCCGCCGTTCGCCGAGTACCGGAGTTCAATCGAGGGGTCCCGGGACTCACGCCAGTAGCGGTAGGGCTCAGCGAGGCAACGGCGCAACTCAGCAAGGTGATGGCGCAACCCAGCCAGATAACGGCGCGACCAAGCAAGGTACCGGCGGGGACCCCTCCGGGGGCGGTCCGGTTTCGCAGGACGGGAGCGCACCCCAACCCGGTCGCCAGAGCGGTGGCGGGGGGCGGGGTCGGTCGCAGCCATCGCGGCCTGACGGCGGCGAGCGCGAGGGCGACGAACCGGGGCCCGCCGAGGCGGAGAGCCAGACCGAGCAGTTCATCGAACGCGTCAGGGACGCCCTGTGACCCGTGGTCAGGGTGGCGTTCACCGTCGCGCTCCTCGTCGCCGTGGCGGGCGTCGTCGTGCCCGCGACGGAGTACGCGGGCGTCCAGCGCGGCGACACGGCGGTCAGGGACGCCGTCGAGCGACTCGTCAGCGAGGCGCGAGCGCTCGCGGCCGGAAACGACGCGCTCCCCAGCGACACGGTCCCCGCACGCCGCGCCGTCGTGCTCGCCCTCCCGACAGACGGCTTCGCCAGTGCCGGGGTCGAGCACTTCTCGCTCGGACCCCCGAACGCAGACGGGGCGACGTCCGCGTCCGGCGAAACCAGTGACGGGAGCGGAACTGACAGAGAGTCGACCCTGTTCACGTGGCGGGTCGCGGGTGGAACCGAGCACACCGTCGTCGCCGACGGCGTGCGGATCCGGCCGCGCGGCGGTCGGCCCCTCCGCCTGTCGGGCGGACAGACGCGGGTGATCCTCAGACTCGTCGACGAGGACGGGCAGACCGTCGTGCGCGTCCGGCGCGAAGGTTGAAGTACGAACCCGCGACCAGCCGCGGCCATGCACGCGCTGCTGTCTCGACTCCGCGAGGACGACGACGCCACGGCGTGTCGGTGTCGCCCGGGCTTCGAGGGCGACCGGCTCGTCGTCGACGCGGACGACTGCCCCGACGCGGGCCGGCTCGAATCGTCGGCTGACTGCCGCGATACCGTCGTCGACCGCCTCACGGAACGGGACGCGACCGCTGTCACCACCCGTGCGGACGGCGTCGTCCGGGCCTACGAAGGCGACGCCGCGGCGTTGCTCGTCGCCGCGGGCCGGTTCGCAGACGCCGCCGGGTTCCGCGACGAGCGACTCGCCGAGCTGGCGACCCGCGATCCGCTCGCCGCCGCGCGGGAAGCGACCGGTCGGGCCGGTCCCGTGAATCGGATCGCCGCCGAAACCGGCCTGGCGGACGGTGCTGCCCGGGCGCGCGACTACGAGGACGCGCTCCGTCCGTTCGTGGGGCCGACCGTGAGCCGTTCTCGGGTCGCCGCGAGGCCCCCGTCCGACGCGCAACTGGACTCGCGCCGGGAGCTCGACTCCGGCGGAATCGTCCGCATCTACGACCGGCCGGACGACGCCGTCCGGACGTACCACCTCGAACCGGTCGAGGCGCGCTTCGGCGCGTCGGCGTCGGCGACGCTCGCGGCCGCCTACGAGCGGCTGGCGGGCGGCGCGGTCTCTGGCGCGGAGCGGGCGCCCGGGCGAGCGGTGCGGAGCGTCGCCGCGGAGGACGATCCCGTCGAGGATATCGCGGCCGTGCTCCGGAAGCACGCGCGCGGGTACGGCGTCGTCTCGGATCTCTTCGCCGACGAGCGCGTCTCCGACGTGTTCGCCACCGCACCCGTCGCGTCGACGCCCCTGCGAGTCCGGGTCGACGGCGAGACGATGCGGACGAACGTCCGGCTCACACGCGACGGCGCCGAGGCGCTGGCCTCCCGCTTTCGCCGCGAGAGCGGCCGGGCGTTCTCCGGGGCGGACCCGACCCTCGACGCCGCGGTCGCGTCGGGCGACCGGCGCGTCCGCGTGGCCGCGGTGACAGATCCGGTGAGCGACGGCATCGCATTCGCCTTCCGCGCGGGCGACCGCGACCCCTGGACGCTGCCGGCGCTCGTCGCGAACGGGACGATGACGGCCGATGCCGCCGCGCTCCTCTCGGTCGCCGTGGAACGCGGCGCGGCCGGCCTCGTCACCGGTCCCCGCGGCGCCGGCAAGACCGCCTGTCTGAGTGCGCTCCTCTGGGAGGTCCCGCCGGAGACCCGGAGCGTCATCATCGAGGACACGCCGGAACTCCCGGTGGACGCGCTCCACTCCGGGGGACGGGACGTGCAGGCGCTCCGGAGTTCGCTCGACGGCGCGGGCCCCAGTCCGACCGACGCGCTCCGGACGGCGCTCCGCCTCGGGAGCGGCGCGCTCGTCGTCGGCGAGATACGCGGCGAGGAGGCCGAGACGCTGTACGAAGCGATGCGCGTCGGCGCGAACGACGGCGCGGTGCTCGGGACGATCCACGGCGACGGCGGCGAAGACGTCCGCGAACGCGTGGTCGCGGACCTGGGCGTCGCTCCGGCATCGTTCGCCGCGACGGACTTCCTGGTCACCCTCGAAGCCACCGAGACGGACGAGGGGACCCAGCGGCGCGTCCGCTCCGTCGAGGAAGTCCGACGGGTGGGGGGTACGACGACGGGCGCTGCCGGATGCGGTGAGCCGACCGGGAACGGGTCCGTCGCGTTCGCCGCGCTCTTCGAGCGCGACGCGGACGGGCTCGACTCGACCGACCGGATCGAGCGCGGGAACAGCCGGCTCGTCGAGTCGCTGGCCGGTCCGGCGGAGACCTACGCGGACCTCCGCGAGGAGCTGACCGCCCGCGCGTCGTGGCTGGACGACCTCGTGGCGACGGGTCGGACCGCGCCCGAGACGGTCGAACCGGCCCGCGTCGAGCGGGTGAAATCGTGACTCCCGACGGCCGGTCCGGGGGGCCGAACCGGGGCTCCCGGACGCTCAGACCCGCTGGCACCACCGAACCGAGCGACGCGTCGCGCCTCGTCCCCGTGGTCGAGGCGCTCGCGTCGATCCCGGCGTGGACGCCCGAGACCGACCCGGTGCTCACACGGGCGGTCGCCTTCCTGGACGACGACCTCGACCCCGAAACGGTTCTGCGAGCGGGCGACGGCGCCGGCGTGGTCGCCGCTGTCGCGGTCGCGGTGCCGGTGATCGTCCTGCTCGGTGCGCCGTCGGCGGCGATAGCCGCCGGGCTCCTCGTCGGGACGGCAGTCGCGGCCGTCGCGCGATATCTGCCTCGCCTGGTCGCGACCGCGCGGCGGACCCGCGCGCTGGGGACCGCGCCGGAACTCGTCAGCAGCGCCGTGTTGCGGATGCGACTCACGCCGACGCCGGAGACGGCGGCCGCGTTCGCGGCCGGGACCGGCGACGGGAGGTTGGCCCGGAGTCTCGCGGAACACGTCCGAAGCGGTCGCGGGACAGGTCGGTCGGGCCTCTCCGCGTTCGCCGACGAGTGGGCCGAGTGGTTCCCGGCGTTGCGGCGCGCGCTGACGCTCGTGGAGTCGGCGGGGTCGGCGCCCGCGGAGGAGCGCGAACGCGCGCTCGACGCCGCGCTCGACGTGACGCTCGACGGGACCCGCGAGACGATGGCCGAGTTCGCTGCCTCCGTTCGGGGGCCTGCGACGGCACTCTACGCGTTCGGCGTGTTGCTCCCGCTCGCGCTCGTCGCCCTGCTCCCGACGGCCGGCACGGTCGGCGTCGAAGTTCCGCTCGCCGCGGTCGTGCTCGGCTACGACGTGCTCCTCCCCGCGACGCTGATCGCGGCGAGCGCGTGGCTGCTCTCGCGGCGACCCGTCGCGTTCCCGCCCACGCCCATCACTCGCGACCACCCCGACGTGCCCGACCGGCGGTGGCCGGCACCCGTGGCGGGGTGTATCGCGGCGGCGGCCGCCTGGCCGGTCGTCGATCACGTCGCCGCGCCGTGGACGGGGCTCGTGGCGGCGCCCACGGCGGGCGTCGGCGTCGCGCTCGTCGTCGCCTATCGCCCGATGACCGCCGTACGCGACCGGGTCGCGGCCGTCGAAGCCGGCCTCCCCGACGCCCTCTACCTCGTCGGCCGTGAGGTGGGCCGGGGCCGGTCGGTCGAGACGGCGCTCGACGACGCGGTCGGGCTGCTGGAGTCGGCGACCGGCGACGTGTTCGCCGACGCCGCACGCCAGCAGCGCCAGGTCCGCGCGGGCGTCCGCGAGTCGTTCCTCGGCGAACACGGCGCGCTCGCCACCGTCCCGAGCGAGCGGGCCCGGAGCACCGCGGAACTGCTCGCCGTCGCCGCTTCGGAGGGCCAGCCCGCGGGGCCGGCGGTCGTCGCGATGGCGGACCACCTCGACGACCTCCGCGGCGTCGAGCGGGAGGTCAGACGGGACCTGGAGCGGGTCACGTCGACGCTGGCGAATACGGCCGCGGTGTTCGGCCCGCTCGTCGGAGGTGCCACCGTCACGCTCGCCGAGCAGATGAGTTCCGACGGGCCGCTCACCGCGGCCGTCTCGCCCGCCGCGCTCGGGACCGCAGTCGGGGTCTACGTCGCGGTGCTCGCGGTGATCCTGACGGTGCTCGCCACGGGCCTGGAACGCGGGCTCGACCGCTCGCTCGTGGGCTATCGAGTGGGGCGGGCCCTCTGTCTCTCCAGCGCTGTCTTCGTCGCCGGACTGGTCGGCACGGGGTGGCTCGTCTGAAGGTTTAAATCCGGTCGGGCGACCAGGCCGGCCCATGTTCGACACCGCCGTGGAATCGACGTACGTCTGGCTCGCCCTCGCGGTCGTCGGCGCCGGGGTGTTCGGCCTGGCGCTCCGGATCCCGACCGCACCGCCGCCGGACGCGACTGGCGTCGCTCGCACCGTCGACAGCGTCGCGTCGAGCCCGCACGAGGCGACCGCTCGACACCCGCTCGACGCCCGGCAGATCCGGCTCGGCTCGCACCGCCTCGGTCTGCGCGGTCCCGGCGGGGACGCGCACGCGTCGCTCGCGTACGGTCCGGTCGTGCCTGCGACGGGCGGCGACGGCGACCGACTAGCCGCGGTCTTGGAGGGGGTACCGCCGAACCGAGTGTTCGCGAGCAAACAGCGGTTCGCACGAGCGCTCGACCGGTCGCGCGTCCGCGACCCGTCGTGGCAACCGGCGCCGGAAACGCTCGTCGTCCGTCGCGTCACGTGGGGGGAGGTCAATGCGACCCTCGTCGGCGAGTAGGGGCCAGACCGAACCGGTCGCGGCCCTGGTCGCCGTGGTCGTGGTGGCGCTCGCGCTGGCGGTGTACGCCGGCGCGTTCGAGGGGAGTCTGCCGGGCTCTGTCGACCGCGACCACGCGGAGGCCGCCGCCGACCGCGTCGAACGGGCGATAACCGCGGGGGGCGTCGCCAGGCCCGGGCGGTTGGGCGACGCGCTCGACCGCGTTCCGACCGGGTTCGAGGCGAACGCGACGCTCACGGTGGGCGACCGGACCGAGCACGCCGGTTCCGCCGCCCCGACGACCGCCGACAGCGCGAGTCGACGGGTCAGCGTCCGCGTCGGGGCCGGACGCGTGGCCTCCGGTCGACTGGAGGTGCACGTATGGACGTGAGGGCGTCGAGCACGGCCTTCGACACCGTGATCTTCGTCCTGCTCGTCGGCGTCGCGGTGGGCGTCCTCGCCGGCGTCGACGCGAGGAGCGTCGACGGCGACCGCATCGCCGAGGAGACCGCCGACGTGCTCGCGACGAGCACCACCGAGGTGACCTACACGCGCTCGGTCACCGTGGAGTCGTCGTCGCTCCTCGGCGGCACCGAGAGCCAGTCGGTCGCTGTCACGCGGACGGCCCGCGGCACGCACGCACAGTTGCTCGCCGCGGCCGCGGTCTCGACGCCGTCGCTCGACGGATCGCCGCTAGTCGGCGCCGGTCGGGAACTGCGGGAGGAGAGCCGCGTCGCGGCCGAGCGCGTGCTCCATACGCGCGAGGCGAACGTCCAGGTCGCCGTCGCCTGGCGGCCGTATCCCGGCGCGACGCTCGCGTCGTCGTTCGCCGTGGGCGACGCGCCGCCGTCGGACGCGGACGTGTCGATCACGACGGTGTCCGCGGCGAGCGGTCTCCCCAACGTCACCACCGAGGCCCGACGAGCCGCCGGGCGCGGCGGCTACGGGGGCGTCGCGACGGTGGTCGCCCGGTCCGTCGTCGACGGGCTCTTCTCCCCGTCGGAGATGCGAGCGGCGCTCTACAGCGAGGGACCGGACCGAGCGCTGACGGCTCACCGATATCGTCGAGCGTCGGACGCACTGGGCGTCGAAACGGCTGATCTGGTGCGTCCGCGAGGGGTCGACGCGGCGAACCGGAAGCTCACTCGCGCGCTCGCGGAGCGGCTGCGCGCCGACATGCGAGAGCGATTCGAGACGCCGGAGGCGGCCGCGCGAGCGATCCGGACTCATCAGGTTCGCCTCGTCGTCAGGACGTGGTCGCCGTGAGCCGGCGCGGGTTCGAACTGGGGACGCGCGGTCGAGTCCCGTTCGCGCTGGTCGGCGTCCTCCTCGTCCTCTCCAGCGCGCTGTTCGCCAGCGCCGTCGACAGGCCGCAGCCGACGCCCGAACCCGCGGTCGACCTGGCCGTCGAGCGGACGACGGCGGACGCCAGGGCGGCCGTCAGAACCGCGGTCGCTGACGCGGGCGTGGCCGCCGCCAGCGATCCGGTTCTGACGCCGGCGAACAACGAGTGGGGCGACGTGCTCGACCCGGAGACGGCGTTCGAGGACGCGCTCCGGGCGCGGATCTACCTGGCCGCGCGCGAGCGGCTCGGCTCGGTCGCGCGCACCCATCGCGGCGTCACGGCGAACGCGTCGCTGGCACCGACGCCGACGCCCGAAGCGCTCGGCGAAGCGATCGAACGGGTCGAGGTCGAACGGACCGGTCCGAAGGGAACGAGCCTCCGGGTCGAGATCTCGAACGTCACCGTGCAGGCGACCGACGACGGCCGGGTCGTCGGCACCGAGCGGGTGTCGTTCACTGTCGTCGTCGCGACACCGGTGTTGGCCGTCCACGACCGGGTCGAGGCGTACCAGGAGCGGCTGAAGGCGGGCGTCGCGGAGCCTGGGCTGGGCCAGCGACTGACCGCTCGCCTCTACGCGGTCGCGTGGGCACGAGGATATGCCCAGTACGGCGGTGCGCCGATCGACAACGTCGTCGCCAACCGCCACGTGGAACTCATGGCCAACGGTGCCATCCTCGGCGTCCAGCGGTCGACCTTCGGGCGGAGCGACCCCGACGGGCGACAGGCGCTCCTGGGTGCGATGGCAGCGGTCGGCATTCAGGATCTGGTCTCGGCGCGCGGTCCCGCCGATCCGGGCGTCAACAAACTCCTCCAGCAGCAACTGCGATCGGCGACGGCGCCGGCCGAGAGCGCGGGGGTTCCCGGGCTGGCATCGGGCGGCACGGACGCGCCGGCGCCCAACGAGACCATCGACGTGTCGGTCGGGCTCTCTGCTGACCGGGCGTTCCGGGAGTTGCTCCGCGAGGAGGCGATCAACGGGACGATCGACTCCGTCTACGGCGCACGCGTCCGGACGGTCGCGGCGACCGAACGGGTCAGCGGCGGGAAACCGGACCGACCGGGACCGCCGGACGACCCGAACAGCTGGGAGTTCCGGGCGGAGACGACCGACACGGACGTGATCGACGTCTCGAACGCCACGCGCGGACCGAGCGTCACCGTCCCGTCGGGGTATCACCGGCTGGATACGTACGTCCGGTGGGTCCGCCTCCGGCACGAGCGACGAGCCGTCTGGTACCACAACGGCTCGGTCAACGCGACGACGCGGACGAGCACCGAGACCGAGCGCGTGACGGTCGCAGTCGTCGGCGACCACGCCGTCACGCGGCACGCGCCCGATAACCCGATCGCGACGGTCCACGAGCGCGGCGGCCCCTTCGACGGCCCGAACCTCGCCGACGTGCCCGGCAAGGTCCGCGAGGAGGTCCTCGACGCCGGGGGCGGCCGGGACGCGCTCGCCGGACGAGCCGCTCGCGGCGCGCTCGACACGAGTCCCAGATCCATCGACGGCGAGTGGCCGGGCGAGGTGTCGCCGTGGATCTACGGCGGGCTCGTCGACCTGCGGCGGACCGTCCGGAACGCGTCGGTGTCGGTCTCGCGGGGGAAGATGGGCACCCACGAGGTCAACCCCGGCGCGAAACTCGCCGCCCATCTCCGGGACCGACGCGCTGCGCTCGTCGGCGCGCCGTCCACCTACCCGCACGTCGCCGCGAAGGCCCGCGCCGCCGTCCGGGGCCGGTATCTCGATCTCGTGATAGCTCGGCTGGAGGACCGAGCGGACGAGCGTTCCAAGCGCGAGGCCGCGCTCGCGGACGCGCTCGAAAGCGTGGGCGGTCCGTCGCTCTCGCAACTTCGTAGCGGATACGATGCCCGCCGGGCCGCCGACCGGGGGAGCAGTTCGGGATCCGGCGGACGCGTTGGCGAGTCCGGGACCGATCCCGTCACCGGGCTGGACATGCACGTCGACGGTGCGCCGCCGTATCTGACGCTGACCGAAGTCAAGACGGGCGACGTCACCGCGGTGCGCGACGAGGACTCCCCGACGTACCCGTTGACCGCCAGGAACGTCAACTACGTCACCATCCCGTACGGAGACGCGACGGACGCGGTGCTGACGGCGCTCATGCCGGGCGGGTCGAGCCGCGAGCGACGGCTCGTGACCGCCGCCCGCGCGCTCCGCGCCGCCAACGAGACGCTCGACCATCGGCCGAACGCGACGGTCGAGGAACGACGGGACCGACTGCGCGTGAAACTGGACTCGACGGTCGACGCGATTCGGGACGCTCTGGGACGGAAACTGCGTCGCCTGCGCGTCGGCAACGGTTCGGCACAGCGCGACCGGATCGTCGACGACGGGCTCTCGCAGTGGGACACCCTCGACGGGCGAGCGCTCGCGCTGTCGAACGGGTCCGTGATCGACCCGATCGTCGCGGCGGCCGAGGAGCGGACGACCGACGACGGCTGGACGACCCGAGAGCGCGACCGGGTGCGGCTCCGCCTCCGCACGGCGCTGTACGATTCGCTGGAGTCCGAGCGCGGGAAGGTCTCGGGTCCGGCGGTGACGGGCGCGACCGAACACGTGAAGGCCGCGGTCAGGAAGCGGGTGAAATCGGAGGTCTCCGGCGTCCTGGAGAGGCAATTCAACGAGTCGGTCAACCAGATCCCCGCCGGGATCCCCCTGGCGCCGCCGCTGGGCAACTGGGTCGCGACGATGAACGTCTGGTCGGTGACGGTGCGCGGGCAGTACGCGCGCTTCGCCGTCGAGACGCCGCGGCGGACGCCCGGTGCGGGCGACGCCTCACTGAACTACGTCCGCGACGGTTCGAACGCGACGCTCGACATCGACGAAGACGGCGAGGCTGACGTACTGGGCCGGGCCTCGCGGGTGACGTTCACCACTCGGACCTCCGTCGTGGTCGTCGTGCCGGCCGGCGGGACCGGCGTCGGCGACATCGACGGTAAGGCGATCGAGGAGTCGAAGGGGTGGGCCATCCCCGGCCCGGTCGACCGGGAGCGGCCGTGGACCGGCGAGAAGTACCCGCTGTCTATCAACGGGTCGGGCGATACCTGCGACCGTTCGGACGGTCCCGACGCCCCCGTCGACCCCCGTCCGGCCGGGGTCGAGACCGACCCCGAGTGCCGGGCGGAGAGTGACAGTGACTTGTAGGCCGACGGCCAAGGTCGGGTATGCTCAGAGGCGAGTTCGAGTCGGCTGGCGAACTGTCACCCGAGGAGTTGCGGAGCGCGTACGGCGAGGCGCTGGCGGAGACGGTCGAGGCGGTCGGCGTCGACACCGTCGCCGAGCGTTCGGGCGTCGACCGCGACGTCGTCGAGGCGGTCGCGGCCGGCGAGGAGCCCGAGCTGACGCTGGAGGCCGCGGCGGCGATCCTCTCGACGGACCCGGAGCGGCCAGACGGCGAGACCCTGAAGATGGACGCCCTCGACATGCTGCTGATGGGGATGACGACCGCGGTCGTCGACGTAGACGCCGTGGCGACGGGCCTGAACGACGAGATGGACCCCAAGGAGATCCAGCAGAAGGTCGAGGGGCGCTACCCGATCACCCTCGCCGAGTACGCGGCGATCCACCACTTCCTCGAATCGCGATAACATGCGCGTCGCCATCCTCGGCTGCGGCTACGTCGGCCTCGAACTCGGCCGGCGACTCGCGGCCGACCACGACGTCGTCGGCGTCCGCCGCTCGAAGGATGGCGTCGAGCGTATCGACGCGGCCGGATTCTCCGGCGTCCAGGCGGACGTGACCGACGCGGACGCGCTCGAAGCGGTGCCCGACGCAGACGCCGTGGTCTTCGCGGCGAGCAGCGGCGGTCGCGGCGCCGAGGCCGCCCGCGAGGTGTACGTCGACGGTCTCACCACCGCGATCGACCACTTCTGCGGGCGCGCAGACCAGCCGGACCGAGTCGTGTATACGTCGAGCACAGGCGTATACGGCGACCACGGCGGCGACTGGGTCGACGAGTCGACGCCTATCGAGCCGACGACGCCCAAGACCGAAGTGCTGGCCGAGGCCGAGCGGATCGCGCTCGAACGCTCCGCGGAGTACGGCGCGGAGGGGACCGTCGCGCGCTACGCCGGGCTGTACGGGCCGGACCGCTACCGCCTGTCGCGCTACGTCGACGGACCGGTGACCGAGGGCTATCTCAACATGATCCACCGCGACGACGCGGCGGGGGCGGTGGGGTACCTGCTCGAATCGGACCGCGCTCGCGGCGAGGCGATGAACGTCGTCGACGACGAACCGGTCGACAAGTGGGCGTTCGCCGACTGGCTGGCCGAGCAGTGCGAGGAACCCGAACCGCAAAAGCGGACCATCGAGGACCGACTCGCCGCCGAGGACCTCTCGGAGACGGTCGAGCGGCGCCTGCGGACGAGCAAACGCGTCTCCAACGAGCGGCTGCGAGAGCTGGGTTACGAGTTCGAGTATCCCACGTTCCGGGAAGGGTACCGGGCAGCCGTCGACGCGTATCTCGGGGACGGCGACCGCGAGGGTGAGTGACGGCCTGCCGCTGGCGGGTGTGAACTCCTGCGAACGCGGTCGGCGAGTCCAGTCGGCGAATCGCCGCAGAAATCGATTCTGTGGCCTCTATTCGGGCGGATACCCGGCGTGCGGAACAGTGAGAAACTACTTGACCCTCGAAGGCGACAGCCCGGATATGCCACACGCAGCCGCGGGTGGCGTCGGGATCGCCGCGCCCTCCGACGCCGCGTCGGCGGTCGCAGAGCAGGACCCGTTGGTCCTCGCGGCCGCCGTCGTCGGATTGCTCGCGGTCCTCGTCGCGCTCTGGTGGGGGATCAGACGCCTCCGCCGGACGCCCGGCGAGCGGTTCGTCAGTCACCTCGCGGACTACGAGGACGTCTCGATCCTCATGCACCCCAACCCCGACCCCGACGCCATGGCCTCGGCGCTCGCCGTCGCCGAGTTCGCCGAGGAGGTCGGCGTCGACACCTCGCTGCAGTACCCCGGCCAGATCCGCCACCAGGAGAACCGGGCGTTCGAGACCGTCCTCGACCTGGACTTCGACCAGATCGACACCGCCAGCGACCTGCTCTCGGAGAACGTCGTCCTCGTCGACCACAACGAGCCCCGCGGGTTCGCCGGCGCGGAGGGCGTCGACCCCGTCGCGGTCGTCGACCACCACCCCGGCGACGGCACCGGCTCGGAGTTCACCGACGTTCGCCCCGACCACGGCGCCTGCGCCAGCATCTTCGCCGAGTACTTCGAGCAACAGGACTGGGACGCCCTCTCGCCCGAGGAGGCCGAGGCCGTCAACGGCGACGCCGACCGCGTCCTCGACTCCGACACCGCCACCGGTCTGCTCTACGGGATCCAGTCGGACACCAAACACCTCACCAAGGGCTGTTCCGCCGCGGAGTTCGCCGCCAGCGCCTACCTCTACGACGGCATCGACGAGGACCGCCTCGACCGCATCGCCAACCCGCAGGTCGACGCCGAGGTCCTCGACGTGAAGGCCCGCGCCATCGACAGGCGCTCGGTCCGCAACGCCTTCGCCGTCAGCGACGTCGGCGAGGTGTCCAACGCCGACGCCATCCCCCAGGCCGCGGACGAACTCACTCGCCTCGAAGGCGTGACCGCCGTCGTCGTGATGGGCCAGAAGGGTGACACGCTGCACCTCTCGGGCCGCTCCCGGGACGACCGCGTCCACATGGGCAAGACGCTCAGGGCGGTGGTCGAGGAGATCCCCATGGCCAATGCCGGCGGCCACGCCCGCATGGGCGGCGGCCAGCTCTCCGTTGAGCACATGGAGGGCCTCGGCCCCGGCGACGGCCTCGACCGCCAGGAGTTCGTCGATCGGCTGTTCGACGCCATGGCCGGCGACATCTAGCTGTTCTCCCTGTCTGTGCAGTCGCCGGTACTCCGGTCGTTGGTGATTCTGTCCCGCATCTGATCTCGACCCGCTCGTTAGGAATGGGTTCGACCGCTGGTGACGGCAAGCGACGAAACCCCTCGCACGGCGCCGTCGCGGGACGAGACGCGCGACAGCGCGGCCAGAATAAATGTCGATCGGCCGACGCTCACTCCCCGGCCACACTGTCGAGGGCGTCCTGGGACGCCCGGCAGACAGCGTCGGGGTCGAGGTCCGTCTCGGTCCAAGCGGGGAGTCGGTCGTCTGACGCCGGCGGGCGGACGGACTCGGCGTAGGCGTCGACCTGCTCGTGCTCGGCCACGCGGTCGAACTCCAGCCCGTTGAACGCGGCGTCGGCGGCGTACTGGTCGACGAACCGCCGAGCGGTGGTCCGGTAGCGCTCGCGGAGGGCGTCGTGGTCAACGGCGACGCCGTGGTCGGCGAGCGCGCCGAACAGCGCGGCCGCGACTTCGTCGGCCATGTCGGAGAGCCCGCCGCGGCCGCTGACGGCGCGGTGGTCGTGCTCGTGGATGCCCAGGTCGACCTGCGCGGTCCCATCGAAGCCGGCCTCGCGGAAGGCATCGCCGAGGGTGGCGACCTCCAGTCCCCAGCCGCGGGGCGGCCGTAGCTGGCGGACGAGGTCGCTGGTGGCGGCGAACTCGCCGGCGAGCGCGTAGCGGAACGCGCCGAGGTAGTCGACGATCGGATCGTCGCGCGACTCGCCGAGCGCGGCGACCAGCGGTTCGTAGAGGAGGCGACAGAGGCGGCCGTAGAGCCGGCGGTTCTCGACGCGGGCGTAGTAGCCCTTGGCGAACGAGTAGTCGCGAGCGAGCGGGAAGAGCAAGCGGGGGACGTGGTCCGGACCGTAGGTCGTCGCGTCGGCGTCGTGGACGGCGACGAACTCGCTGCGGGCGGCGGCGACGCCGAGCGCGAGCCACACGTCGCGGCCCTTGCCGGCCTCGCCGTTCAGGCCATGCTCGTCGAGCAGTGACCGGACGGCCGGGGCGTTACACCACAGCAGGTCGGCGTCGACGTCGATCGAGTCGACCCACTCGCGGACGTCGTCGACGGTCCCGCCGCCGGCGCGGAGGGCGACGAGGACCGACTGCGGGTCGACGTCGCCGAGCGTCGAGAGCACCTGCTCGGCGGCGAGGCTGGCGTGGTCGCGGTCGGTCAGGGGCACGACGACGGTGGCCCGGTCGACGGGGGCCGCGGGGCTCGCGTCGCCGAAGTCGTGCAGCGTCGCCACCCGCTCCTGGACGTACTCCATCGACGCCCGCTAACGACTCGATTCCCATATAGTTCGCTGTTTCGGCGGACGAGGTCGGCCGGCGACTGCGGGCTGGCGACCGCGGGCCGGCAACTGCGAGCCGGCGCGGTCGATTCACGCGCGCGCACCGCTCGGGAGTCGCCCGGTCCGCTGGGCAACGACGAGGGCGGCGAGGACGACGACGAGCGCGCCGGCGAAGGTCCGGAATATCAGGTCGAAGGCCACGTCGGCGTCGCGGAGGAAGCCGACGGCGTACGAGCCGCCGGCCTGGACGAACATCATCGTCCCCGAGTAGGCGGCGTAGGCGCTCGCGCGGTGGCGGTCCGGGAGCGACCCGAGCAGGTAGGTGTCTATCGCCGGGAAGAGGCTGTGCGTGACGTAGCCCAGCGCGATGCTGAGAGCGACGACACCGAGGAGCCCGGAGACGGCCGTCAGTGCGAGCAGGACGGCCACGAACCCGCCGAGCAACGCGAGCAGATACCGGACCACGTCGAGGCGGTCGGCCAGTCGGCCGGAGAGGAACATGGCGGGGACGCCGGCGCCGAAGACGACCGAGAGGACCGTCCGCGCGGTCGACTCGGTCAGCGACTTCGTCTCCGCGAGGTAGGTGGGGTAGAAGTTGAACACGCCCTGCCAGACGAACCCCGTGGCGCCCAGCATGACGACGGCGGCGAGGACGAGTCGCCACTGCGCGCGGACGGCGACGAGCAGTTGTCGGTCCTCGCTGCCGGCCTCGGGCAGGTCCGTGCGCCAGGCCGCGACGGTGAACGCGACTGTCGCGACGGCGGTCCCGACGGTCATGACCCGGAAGGTGGTCGGCCACCGCCCGGCGTCGAGGACGGCGGTGACGAACAGCGGGGCGCCGACTGCTGCGATCTGCGCGGCCGTGCCGTGGACGCCGAGCGCGGTGCCGACCCGGGAGGGATAGAGTTCGCTGACCAGCGGGTTGGCGGCGATGAAGTACGCGCCGCCGGCCGCCCCCATGAGGAACGCCGCGGCCTGGAGCGCGCGGATGCCCGGCGCGACCGACGCGAGCGCAGTGGCCGCGGTCAGCGTCGCGCCGGTCGCGAAGACGACGGCGTGGCGCGGGACGCGGGTCAGGAGGTATCCGGTCGGGATGCGCGGGACCGCGCTGCCGACCCAGACGAGCGAGGCGAGCAGGCCGACGGCCGAGGCGTCGACGGCGAGCGCCGCCCGGAGCGGGTCGAGCAGCGGCGCGAACACGACCCGCCCGAGGTTGACGACGAACACCATCCCGCAGAGCGAGCCGAAGAGGTGGCGGCGGGTCACACCGCGGGGTTGGTGCGCGGCCCTTCAAGCGTTGCGACTGCGACCGGCGATCCGACCGCCGTTCCGGCGTATCGCCCGACCGCGAGGGCCTCGGTGCGCCAGATCTATGCATGGGGTTTTTGAGAGTCCGTATCGTACCCCCGCCCATGAAATCGGTCCGGAAGGGGCTCCGTTCGGGCGAGATCGAGAAAGACGTCTACGAGCGACTCGCCTGCAGCGAGTGCGGCGAAGAGCTCGGGACGGAGAACGACCCCGACGAGATCGGGACCGTTCGGGTCTGTCCCGAGTGCGGCAACAAGTGGAAGAAAGTGGGATAGGCGCGTTCCCGTCGACGAACGCCCGCCCGACAGTAGCCCGTTTCTCGCGCTCGCTCGTCACTCGAAGACCGCGTCGAACGAGTCCGCACCGAGCGGCGGATGGGTGCCCGCCGCGACGTTCTCGGCGACGTGCTCCGGCGAGCCCATCCCGACCAGCGAACAGGTGACCCCGGGAGCGCTCCGCGCGAAGTTGATCGCCTTCTGCGCGCTCGTCTCGCCAGCCACTCGCTCGGCCACGTCCTCGGGGAGTCCGGCCGACGCGAGCCGTCCCTGCGCGAGCGACGCGCTCGTGAAGACGTTCAGGCCCGCGTCGTGGGCGAACCACAGCGTCGACTGCGTCCCCTCGCTGCCTTCCTGGGCCTGCACGGTGAACGCGTCGGCCATCACGACGTTGAACGGCAACTGGATCGCCCGGAAGTGCGTCGCCGCGTTGTTCGCCCGCTTGGCCGCCTCCCGCGCCCGCGAGACGACCTCCGCCAGCGAGAGGTAGCTGTCGTCGTCGGCCGGCACGCGGAACGCTTCCCACGTCGCGACGCCGTACTGGCGGATGTCCCCCTCGGCCGCCCGCTCTTCGAGGCGCGTGAACGTGTCTTCGAGCTGATCGTACACCTCGTCGGCCGGGCGTTCGGCCAGTTGCGTCTCGGGGTTGTGGACGTAGTAGAGGTCGATGGTTTCGAGACCGAGGTTCTCCAGCGAGCGGTCGAGCTGGTCGTCGACGAACCCGGGCGCGATGCAGTGCTGGCCGGCGACGAGGTCGTCGGTGTCGACGATACCGGTGTCGACGTACTCGCTGTGGATCCACTGCCCCGGGTTGTCAGGTCGCTCGCCGTCGAACGGGACGAACCCGCCTTTGGTCGCGACGAGCGCGGCCTCGCGGTCGATATCGGCCTCCTCGATGGCTCGGCCGACGACCCGCTCGCTGCGCTGGTTGCGGTAGTTGATGGCGGTGTCGACGACGCTGACGCCGGATTCGAGCGCTTGGACGATGGCCTCGCGGTAGGCGTCGTCGGCCTCGTCGGTCGGGTCGCCGAGGTAGGTGCCCACGCCGATGCTGGAGACGACCCCCTCGCCGAACCGCCGGAAGTAGGTCCGGGCGAACCGGTCGCCGAACTCGTCACGGTACGCCCACGTCGCGTCCCTGGTGACCATATCGGCGGTTCGGTCCCGGCGGGGAAAAGCGTGCCATCTCGACCACGGGGGCCTCCGATGGAGGTGACTCAGTGAGTGGCGTGCGGTGGCGCGCGCTGTCGCGGCGTTCATGCCGCGACGAAGCCGTGCGAGGGATGAGCGACCGCAGGGAGCGAATCGGTTGGGGAGGCGTGAGGCGCGGTGCCGTGCGGAGCGGTTTCCCTGGTGGACTGAAAGGGCGAGGCGCGCTCGCGTGTAGTTCAGTCGTCTGAGCGCGGCCCTATCCGAGCGAGCGCAGCGAGCGAGGATATCCCGCTCAGCGACCGCGAGCGCGTCGAGGGCTTTCAACGCCTGCTGTTCGCTGGATCCGCCGTCACAACGACGAGCGAAAATCAGGAATCCTCTAGATGTCCACGCATCCACGCGAACTGCTCCTCGACCATCCGGCGGCCGGCGTCGGTGAGCGCGTACTCGTCGTGGATGCCCGCTTCCCGGAGTTCCAGGTGGCCGTTGTCGACCAGGGTGTCGAGCGCACCGTAGAACGACCGGGGTTCGATGCGCTCGTCGTAGTGCGATTCGAGCCGCGACTTGAGCGCCTGGCCGTGGAGCGGCCCCTCTCCGGCGAGGATGATCGTCAGGTCCCGGCGGCGCCCGCTCTGGAGCCACTTGGTCATACCCGCCCCTGGGTCCGGGGGCGGTTCGACTCTTGCGGTTGCCGGACGGGCGGTCGCCGTCATGGACGGGGACAGATCGAAGCCTACGACTACCAGCGGGCCCGACTCTCGGCAATGACCGACGCGACCGCGACGAGCGACGGGATCACGGCCCGCTACGAGGAGACAGACACCGAGCGGCTGCTGACCTTCGAGCGCGACGGCCGGACGGCGGCGGTCGCCCAGAACGTCGAGGGCTACGCCATGCTGAAGGTCCGGCCGAGCGCCGACGGCGACGAACTGGAGCGCTACTACGGGTTCGACATGGCGCTGGACCACGCCGCCGAACTGCTCGGCGTCGCTCCCCACGACCTGCCGGTGCCCGACGCCGCGGCGGACATGGGGATGTAGACCGAGCGGCGAACGGGAGAAGGTAGCTCGCCGGCGTCGATCCCTCCGCCGTCTCCCGATCGAACCCGGTGATCGTGCGATCGGTTCACGGAGTAACGGGCGCCTTTTACCGCCTGGAGTTCCTACGGGGAGTCGATGACGCACCCACGCGTTTCCGGCGTCGGGTTGACCCGCTTCGGGGAGCACTCCGAGCGGACGGGCCGGGACCTGTTCGCGGAGGCCGGGCTGGCCGCGCTGGACGACTCGGGCGTCGACCCGGACGACGTCGAGGCCCTGTTCTACGGCAACTTCATGGGCGAACTCGCCGAGCACCAGGGCCACCAGGCCCCGCTGATGGCCGAAGCCGTCGGGCTGGACGTGCCCGCGACGCGGTTCGAGGCCGCCTGCGCCTCCAGCGGCGCCGCGGTCCGCGAGGCCGTCAAGCACCTGCGCAGCGGCGAAGCCGACGTGATCCTCGTCGGGGGGAGCGAGCGCATGACCAACATCGGCACCGCGGGCGCGACGGACGCCCTCTCCATCGCCGCGGACGACCTCTACGAGATCCGCGCGGGGATGACCTTCCCCGGAGCCTACGCGCTGATGGCCCGCGCGTACTTCCGAGAGTACGGCGGTACGCGCGAAGACCTCGCACACGTCGCGGTGAAGAACCACGACCACGCGATGCCCAACGAGCACGCGCAGCTCCGCAAGGAGATCACCGTCGAGGACGCGCTGGAGGCGCCGATGGTCGCCGAACCGCTCGGGCTCTACGACGCCTGCCCGATCACCGACGGCGCCAGCGCCGCCGTCCTGACCAGCGCCGAGTACGCCGAGGAACACGATCTGGACGCCTCGGTCGCGATCACCGGGACCGGCCAGGGGAGCGACCGCATGGCGCTCCAGGACCGCGATCACCTCCTGAAGTCGCCGGCCGCGTCCAAGGCCGCCGACGAGGCGTACGCCGACGCCGGCGTCGGTCCCGCCGACGTGGACGTCGCCGAGGTCCACGACTGCTTCACCATCGCCGAGGTGCTCGCCGTCGAGTCGCTGGGCCTGTACGAGGACGGAGAGGGAATCATCGCCGCGCGCGAGGGCGAGACCCACGCGACCGGCGAGATGCCGGTCAACCTCTCGGGCGGGCTGAAGGCCAAAGGCCACCCGGTCGGCGCGACAGGGGTCGCGCAGATCATCTCGCTGACGGAGGTGCTGGACGGCGAGTCGCCGTGGTCCGACGACGTGGCTGACGCGCGGGTCGGCGTCGCGCACAACGCCGGCGGTACCGTCGCGAGTGCCACAGTTCACGTGATGGAGGTGATGGAATGAGCGACAAAGCCAGAGACGGGCAGTACGACGACCTGCTCGACGCGATCGAAGCTGGCGAGGGGTACTACGTGGAGTGCGCGAACGGCCACGGCTGGCTCCCGCCGCGGCGGGTGTGTCCGGAGTGTCGCAGCCGCGAGCTGACCGAGACGCCGCTGCCCGATTCGGGCGAAGTGGCGACGTACACGACGGTGTCGGTCGCCACCCCGCAGTTCAGCGAGGACACCCCGTACACGACGGCCATCGTCGACTACGGCCCCGTCCGCGTGACGGGCCTGCTGCGCGGCGTGGACCCCGACGATATCGAGGTCGGGATGCCCGTCGGCATCGACGTCGGTGAGCGCGAGACGACGGGAGACCGAGCCATCGTCTTCCGGCCGCGGTAGCGCTCGCAGGGCGGTCTTCGTCCCCGATTCTCCGCCCCAGATTCTCCGCCCGTGTCCTGCAAGCACGGGACGTTCCCCTGGCCGGTCCCCAGCGGAAGTGTATGCAATCAGTACTTCACCTCGTCTCGGGCGACGAGAGCGAACAGGAGACGACGCTCACCATCGCGAAGAACCTCCTCGAAGACGAGTCCGGCGATATCGACGACGTCGCGGTCGTCGCGCAGGCGGGCGGCATCGAGGCGATCACGAGCGACGGCGGCTTCACTGAGGAGGTCGAGTCGCTCGCCGAGAACGGGGCCTCGTTCAAGGCCTGCGCCAACACGCTGGAGATGGAGGGCATCGACGAGTCCGAACTCCTCGGGAACGCCGAGACGGTCCCCGAGGGCGCGGTCGAAGTGACGCGACTGGAAAACGAGGGCTACGCCTACATGCGGCCCTGACTCAGGAAGTGACGAATCCGAGCACGACCATCACGAACCCGAGCGCGGCGATGGTCACGCCGACGCCGTAGGCCCAGATCCGCTGATACCGCTCGGCTCGCTCCGGGTCTTCCGTCCAGGTCCGCGCCGAGACGAAACTCCGGAGGTAGTTCGGGAACCCGATCGCGAACACGCCCAGCCCGACCAACACGACGCCGAGAAAGACGACGGCCGGGTCCATACGAACCGGTAGGTCCGCTGCGCTGAAGGCGGTTACGTTCCTGGCGCTACCCCTGGGCCGGGTCCTCGCCGACCGGTTCGATGTCGGGATCGGGCGGGTCGTCCATGCCGACGCCGAGGAAGAAACTCGGATGCGGCGGCTGGTTGTAGGCGACGTTCTGCCAGGCGACCGCCGTCCGGTACATCGGATCGTGCATCAGCGTGGGGATCCGGTGGTCTGTCTCGTGGGTCGTCGCATACAGCCGCAGCGCCTCGCTGTCGGGTTCGCGCCAGATCACCTCCTCGCGCCAGTCGCCGAGGATGTCGGCCGAGAGGCAGGGGTTGCCCTTCGTCCAGTTGTTCGAACGAGTGCCGTCGAAGCTGACGAGCGGCTCCAGTTCCCCGGCCTCGTGGTGCCAGCGGTCGATCGTCCCGACGCCGATTCCGGCGTCGCCGTCCCAGTCGTGGTCGAGCAGCTCCCGCCGGAGGTCGCCGGTCCACCAGATCCCGAAGTTGTACGACTGGGGGATCTCGTCGCCGATCTTCTCGCCGTCGGCGGTCCAGAGCCCGACGCCGGCCGGCGCCCACGCTTCCGCGCCCGGGTGCGTCGGGTCGATGTCGGCGATCATCCCGCGGCCGGTGTCGGTCCCGGTGTACTCGCCCCAGATAAGTTCGCCCGTGCCGGCCTCGCGCATCGACGCGCCGTACTCGGCGTCGGCCTCCTCGTGGACCTGATAGACCTCCAGCCCGTCGCGCTGGGGGTCGAAGTCGCCGACGTGGAGCGCGTCGCCGTGGCCCCACCCCGTCGAGTAGAGGCCGGTGCCGTCGTGGTCGACGACGCAGGCGCCGTAGACGATCTCGTCCTTGCCGTCGTCGTCGACGTCGGCGACGCTCAACTGGTGGTTGCCCTGTCCCTCGTAGGCCTCGTTGCCGGGGTCGGTGCTGTCGAAGGTCCAGCGGTGGGTCAACTCGCCGTCGCGGTAGTCGAACGCGGCGAGCATCGTCTTCTCGTAGTAGCCGCGGGCCTGCACGATGCTCGGATGCTCGCCGTCGAGGTAGGCGACGCCGGCGAGGTACCGGTCGCCGCGGTTGCCGTAGTCGTCGCCCCAGTCAGCGATGTCCCCGCGGGCCGGTTCGAAGTCGACGGTCTCCAGCGCCTCGCCGGTCTCGCCGTCGAAGACGGTGAGGTACTCCGGCCCCTCGATGACGCGCCCGGTCTCGTCGGGATACAGGGCGTCGGGGTCACCGATGACGGTGCCGGCGGCGTCGGTCGTCCCGTCCGCGGTTCGGCAGACCAGTTCGGCCCGCCCGTCGCCGTCGAAGTCGTAGACGAGGAACTGCGTGTAGTGGGCGCCGGCGCGGACGTTCCGGCCCAGTTCGATCCGCCAGTGGCGGGTGCCGTCGAGCGCGTACGCGTCGAGGATCACCTGGTTGGTGTGGCCCTCGTGGGCGTTGTCCTTCGCGTTCGACGGCTCCCACTTGAGGACGACGTCGTACTCGCCGTCGCCGGTGAGGTCGCCGACGCTCGCGTCGTTCGCGTGGTAGCTGACCGTCGAGCCGTCCTCGGGGTGCTCGGCGTCCGCCGGCCTGTCGAGCGGGATCTCCAGGTACTCCCGGTCCCAGACATCGACCGGTTCCGAGCGCTCGCCCTCCTCGCCGTCGATCACGGGCGCGACGGCGTAGGTCGACTCGGTCGTCCCGTCGGGGTCGCGGTAGTCGGTACTGCCGGTGATCGGCTCGTCGGTCACGCGGTCGCCGTCGCGGTAGAGCGCGAACGCGACGCCGTCGGGGTCGGTCCCGAACAGCCGCCAGCGGACGTACACGCCCTCCTCGACCGGCACTGCGACGACCCCTCTGTCCAGCGACTCCATCTCGCGGGTCATGGTGGTGTCACTCTCAGGCACGGTCGCGCTGTCGGACCTTCATACTACCCCTCCCGGAGAGGACGTGCGGTTCTCGCGCCGCTCGGGAGCGGGCCGGGGGTGTCGAAAACAGTCCGCGACGAGTAAGGCTACTCGTCGGACTCGGTGATCTCGGGGTGCTCGGTCGCCTCGCCGCGGACGACGCGGAGGAACTCGGTCGGGTGTTCGACGTGGGGGAGCAGCGCCGACTCGCCGATGGAGACCAGTTCGACGTCGGCGACCGTCGCGAGCGCGCGCCCGTCCGACAGCGGCGGCATGTCGCTCTCGCGGCCCCACACCAGCGTGACGGGGACGTCTAGGTCGCCGAGCGCCTCGCTCAGGTCGATGTCGGGGTCGAGGTGGCCGCTGACGAACGAGGCGGGCGCGAAGCGCGCGCCGGGCTGGTGGGCGGTCTGCCACTCGTACTCGACGGTCTCGTCGTCGAGGTTCGAGACGTCGTAGTAGCCGTGGTCGTCGTGGAAGTACCGGATCGACCGCTCGCTCCCGATGGCGTTGTATATCGCCTGACCGACGACCGGCGCCCGGACGAGCGAGCGGAGCCACACGCGCCGCCCGGGCACGGTGTCGGCCGTCGGGCAGATCAGGACGAGCCGCGAGATGTCGAGATCGCGGGCGGCGTCTGCGGCGTAGGCGCCCGTGAGCGACGAGGCGACGACGACGGCGTCCTCGCTCATGTCGGTGACGAAGTCGCGGACGAACGTCGTGTACAGCGACGCGGAGTACGTCAGCGGCGGCCGGTCGGACAGCCCGAACCCGGGCAGGTCCGGCGCGATCACGTGGTAGTCCTCGGCCAGTTCCTCGAACACCTCGCGCCACTCGTGGCTCGTCGCCGCGGCGTTGATGCCGTGGAGGAGGACCAGGTCCGGATCGTCGGGGTCGCCCGCCTCGGTGTAGGCCACGTCGAACCCGCGCCAGCGGTAGGTGTCGGACCTGCCCCGCAGCGGCGGTCCCAACTCGCCCGCTCGACGGCCGAGCGCACGGTTGGTCACGGCGGCCGCACCGACGGCTCCGAACGTCGCTCCGACGAGAGTCCGCAGTTTCATGCCCGAACGTAGGGGCCTCTGCCGCATATAAGTGATGCCCGGCCCACAGATCGGCCGCGACGGTCTGCTCTCGCGGTGCCGTCCGTCTGAACTGCCGGCGAGACGGCGCTGGGCCGCCTCAGTCCCGGCGGTCGGCGACGCAGTCGGCGAGCGGTTCGAGGATCTCCTCGGCGACGGTGTAGGGGTCGGTCTCCCGGCGGAGCACCGCCTCGACTCGCTCGTCGAGGCCGCCCCGGGCCTCGATCTCCTCGGCCAGGAGCCCCCGGACGTCCTCGCGCAGGAGCGTCCGGATCTCCTCGGCGTAGCGCGTCCGCGCCTTGGCTTCGAGCCGCCCCGAATCCACCAGGTACGAGCGGTGGGCCGCGAGCGCGTCGAGGAAGTCCTCGACACCCTCGCCGCGGTTGGCGACCGTCTCGACGATCGGCGGATCCCAGGGCTCGACCGCGTCGGCGTCGTCCCCGGCTGGGTCGTCGCTCGCCGCGTCGCCGTCCGCCGGATTCCCGTCCCCGTCCCCACCTCCGACGTCGACGGTCGTCTCCTCGAACCCGTGGTGACCACCGCCGACCTGGATATCGCCGTCACGCAACTGGAGCATCTCCCGGAGCTCCTGCACCGTGCGGTCGGCGCCGTCGAGGTCGGCCTTGTTGACGACGAACAGGTCCGCTATCTCCAGGATGCCGGCCTTGAGCATCTGGACGTCGTCGCCGCTGCTGGGCGGGACGAGCACGGCCACGGTGTCGGCCGTGCGGACGATGTCGACCTCGTTCTGGCCGGCGCCGACGGTCTCGACGATCACCTTGTCCTTCCCGAAGGCGTCGAGCGCTTTCACGGCGTCCGTGGTCGCCGTCGAGAGGCCGCCGAGCGTCCCGCGGGCGGACATCGACCGGAAGAACACGTCCATGTCGCCCACGTTCGAGGCCATGCGGATGCGGTCGCCCAGCACGGCGCCGCCGGTGAACGGCGAGGCGGGGTCGATGGCGATGACGCCCACCGTCAGCCCCCGATCGCGGTAGGCCTTCGCGAGCTTGTCGACGAGCGTCGACTTGCCGGCGCCGGGGCTCCCGGTGATCCCGATCACGTCGGCGTCGCCGGTGTGGGCGTGGAGCTGGGAGACCAGTCGGCGGTAGCCCGGCGAGCGGTTCTCGATCTTCGTGATCGTCCGGGCGAGCGCGCGGTGGCTCCCGTCGAGCAGGTCGGCGATGAGGGGATCGACGGCGGCGTCTGACCCGGCGTCGGCGGCCTCGGCGTCGTCTCCCCGGCCGTCCGGGTCCCCCTCCGTCATCGTCGCTCGGGGGAGTGCTCCCGGATGTAGTCGATCATCTCGTCCATCGACGCGCCGGGGCCGAAGATCTCGGCGACGCCCTCGTCGTAGAGGAACTCCTTGTCGTCGTCCGGGATGATGCCGCCGACGAGCACCAGCGTGTCCTCGCGGGCGCCGTACTCCTCCAGCCCGTTCATTATCTTGGGGACGAGCGTGTTGTGAGCGCCCGAGAGGATGGAGATGCCGAGGACGTCGACGTCCTCCTGGACGGCGGCCTGGACGACCTCGTCCGGCGAGCGGTGGAGCCCGGAGTAGATGACCTCGAAGCCCGCGTCGCGCAGCGCCCGCGCGATGACGTGCGCGCCGCGGTCGTGCCCGTCGAGGCCGACCTTGGCGACGAGACAGCGGATCTGGCGTTGTCCCTGCTCTGCGCTCATGCCCGCTAGTTGTCCCGGTTCCGGTTTCACGTTTGCGGTGATTTTTGCGAGACCCGCGGTCCACGGCCGGTCCCGTCCGGCATCCTCGATTCCGAAGCGGGTATACCGACGGCGTCCACAGGATCGATATGGCAGTCGCCGACTCCCTCCAGTCCCGGGCACGGGCGAACCCGCGGCGAGTGACGGCCGTGTTCTCGGCCATCGGGTATCTCCTCGTCGTCGGCGCGTTCACGCCGTACGCGCCGTTCCCGTCGATCAGCGACGACGCGGTCATCCTGCTGGGCGACGCTATCGCGGTCGTCAACTCGCTGGCGCTGGTCTCGATCCTGATCGGCGTCCGGTACATCAAACGCGGCGAGGTGGAGAAACACCGGACGGCGATGCTGACGGCGTTCGCGCTCATCCTCGTCTTCCTCACGATGTACCTGCTGAAGGTCGGCGGCGGGTTCGAGAAGTCGATCCTCGCCTCCGGCGTCGTCTACTACGCCTACCTCGCTATGCTCGCCGTCCACATCCTCCTCTCGGCGCTGGCCGTGCCGGTCGTCCTCCACGCCGTCGTGCTCGGACTGACCCACAGCCCCTCGGAGCTACGCGATACCTCTCACGCGCGCGTGGGCCGGATCGCCGTCGCCGCGTGGTCGCTCAGCCTCTTCCTCGGCATCGTGACCTACCTCCTGCTCAACCACGTCTACATGTGGGAGAAACGCGGCCACGCCGCGTTCCTGTTGCTCGCCGTCGGGCCGTCGGTCCGGGCGTTCGTCGCCGGTCGCGACGACGAGTGAGCGGCGCTCGACGCACGCGGCCCGCGCGTCCGATTCCTTTTCCCGCAGCACGTGCTACGGTCTCACATGGCCGAGCAGCCCGACGCACCTGCCGAGGACCCGCCGGCCGGAACAGACGCGACACAGCGGACCGCCCCCCACGGTGGAAAGGGCCAACCAGCACCGGAGACGGGGCGCTGTGACTTCTGCCGACTCCCGATCCCGGGAGAGCCGATCACCGCCGAGTGCGACGGCGAGCAGTACGACTACTGCTGTAAGTCCTGTCGGGACTCCTCGCGGGAACGCGAGAAGGTGTTCACCCAGTACCACGGCTTCCGGAGGGTGCCGACCGGCGTCGCCCCGCTCGACGAGAGCCTGCCGCAGGGGATCCCGCGCAACTCGTTCGTCCTGCTGACGGACCTCGCGGGCACGCGCACGGAGGCCATCCAGGCGGAACTGGTCTGGCGCTCGCTCCAGCGGGGCGAGCCGGCCGTCTTCGTCTCCTTCCTCGAACCGCCGATGTCCGTCATCCAGGAGTTCGTCACGCTGGACTGGAACGTCCTCCCCTACCTGGAGTCGGGCCAGCTGCAGATCCTCGACTGTTTCACCTACCGCCTGGAGAACCGCGAGCGGATGTACGACCGGCTCAACGACTGGAACGCCTTCCTCTCGGACGTCGCGGCGGGCGCGACGACGCAGGTCCGCGACCCGACCGAACTGGGCGAGCTGAACAACCGGCTCGACAGCGTGCTGGAAGCCTGTGAGATGGAAGACAGGGGCATCGTCGTCATCGACTCGCTGACGGAGTTCGGGGCGCTCGTCCAGCCGGTCAAGGCCTACGCGTTCCTGAAGGACGTCCGCGCGGAGGTGTGCAAGAGCCGCTTCGTCCCCATCTACGCCGGCGCGACCGTCACCGGCGAGGACCAGCAGTTCCCCCACGACCTCAACTACATGGTCGACGGCATCGTCGAGATGAAACTCGACGAGGAACTGGTCGAGGGCTCGCTCATCAAGCAGATCCGCGTCCGCAAGATGAGCGGCGTGCTCACCCTCCCGAAGTGGGTCGCCTACGAGTACACCGCGGGCGAGGGGATCGTCACCATCGAACTCCCGGAGGGACCCCCCGAACAGGGAGCGTCCGAAGCGCAGGACGGCGCGGAACCGGGTCAGGGTGGGGCCGACGGACAGGAACCATCCACTGGCGAGGGCGGAGCGGCCGGTGCCGGCTTCGGCCAGGGACCGCCGGTCGGCCAGTCCGCCGACGGGACCCAGGCCGACGACCCGCCGGCCGACGGGAGCGGGGGTGGAGGCGGGGGCGGCGAAGAAGCGACCGATCCGGCCGACGGCGGGAGCGAGTGACCGTCTCGGCGGTCCGCGGGCGGGGAGCGGGGCGGGGGTAGGACTGTTTAGTCCGTCCGGGGGAGCGCGCGAGCGCCGAGCGCGAGGAAGACGACCGCGAGCGCGGCGACCACGAGCAGGTAGCCCAGTTCTGGCGCGACCGGGCCGACCGGGACGACGTCGCCGCCGTCGGTCGTCGCGCGGACGCCGCGGGCGAAGTAGGTGAGCGGCGAGAGCGCGGTCGCGGGGCGGAACCACGCCGGGAGCATGTCCAGCGGGACGAACGTCTCCGAGAGGAAGAGCAGGGGGAGCGCGACGGAGTTGCTCGTCGCGATGACGCCGTCCTGGGAGTCGGCGAGCGAGCCGATGAGCGCGCCGATCCCGCAGAACAGCCCCACCCCGAGGACGACGTAGCCGACGAGCAGTCCGACGACCGGTATCGAGAGCGCGACGTCCGCGCCGGTCAGGCCGACGACGAGCGCGAGGAGCATGAGCGCGGCGAGCCCGATGACGACGACGTTGACGAGCGTCTGGGCGAGGAGCCACTCGGTCCGCGACAGCGGCGTCGTCGCCAGCTTCTCGAAGCGGTTGCCGTCGCGGTGGCGCGCCACCTCGCTCCCGACGCGCGAGAGCGGGGTGAACAGGACGACCACGGCCAGGTAACCGGGGACGTAGTAGACCGCCGGCTCCGTGAACAGCCCGCCGCCACCGCCGGCTGTCGGCTGCGTCTGGACGAGGACGCCGAAGATGACGACGATCAGGAGCGGGAAGAAGAAGGTGAAGAAGACGGCCGTCCGCCGGCGGAGGAACGAGTGCCAGCCGGCGCGGACGGACGCCGCGATCCGGCCCGTCCGGGTCATCGCTCGCCCTCCGCGGTCGCCCGTCCGGACGACCGCTCGCCCTCTCGGGCGCCCGCGCCGTGGCCGTACTCGCGTCCCGCGCCGCCGGCGAGTTGCAGATAGACGTCTTCGAGGTCCGGTTCGCTCCAGGAGAGGGCGTCGTAGCTCGCCCCCGCCGCGTCGAGGGCGTCGACGACGTCGCCGATCGCCTCGGGCGGCACGTCTGAGACGACGAGCGCGCCGTCCGAGCGCTCGACCGGATACGACAGGTCGAGCGCGGCCGGCTCGGCGTCGGTCTCGACGACGAGTCGGCTCTCGCCGCCGTACTCCGCGACGAGGGCGTCGGGGTCGTCGACGGCGACGAGTCGGCCGTCGGCGAGCAGGCCGACGCGGTCGGCCAGCCGGTGGGCCTCGGCCATGTCGTGGGTGGTGAGGACGATGGTGGTCCCGCCGGCGGCGAGCGATTCGAGGAGGTCCCACAGCGACCGGCGACCCGCGGGGTCGATGCCGGTCGTCGGCTCGTCGAGGAAGAGCAGGTCCGGGTCGTTGACCAGCGTCGCACCGACGCAAGTCCGACGCTGCTGGCCGCCGGAGAGGTTCTCGTACCACGTGTCTGCGGCCTCGGTCAGGCCCACGTCGGCCAGCACCGCGTCGGCGTCGCGGCTGTCGTCGTAGAGGCCGGCGTAGTAGGTGAGGAGTTCGCGGGCGGTGAGTCGCGCGGGCGGGTCGAACGCCTGGGGGAGCAAGCCGATGCGTTCGCGGTCGACCTGGCGGGGGTCGGTTCCGAAGACGGTCACCGAGCCCTCGGCGTCGGTCGTCCCGGTGAGCGCGCGGACGAGCGTGGTCTTGCCCGCGCCGTTCGGGCCGACGAGGGCGAACACCTCGCCCGCGCCGACCGAGAGCGAGACGCCGTCGAGCGCGACCGTGTCGCCGTAGGTCCGCCGCACGTCCTCGGCGACGAGCGTCGCTGTCATAGCCGAACGCACCAGTGGAGGTCGCAAAGGCGGTTCGGTTCGCCGTCGGCGGCGCGGCGACCGGCGGACCGCGACGGAAGCGGGGGCGCGTCGATGGGGGGCCGATAGAGGCGTCAGCGGGAGCAGGTGGCGGGCGTCAGTGGGGGAGGGCGGTAGCGTCAGCGGAGAGGGCGACAGGCGTCAGCGGGGGAAGGTGGAAGACATCAAGCCGCTCTCGGGGAGGGGTCGGGGGGCGGCGTCTCGACGCCGTCGTCGCCGTCGCCCCGCCAGCGGGCGGCGACGACGAGCGCGCCCGCGCCGAGGCCGAGCAGGAGGACGACGAACGTGACCAGACCGCCGACGTACGGGACGAACCCGACCGCCTCGACGCCGACGACGCCGGCGACGAGCGCGGCCCAGCGGTTCTCGACGTCGGCGGCGGTCAGCGCGTACCGGCCGACGAGGTACTCGCCGTAGACGAGCGCCGCCCAGGCGGCCAGCCAGAACAGCGCGCCGCCCGCCAACGCGAGCGGGATACCGACGATCGTCAGCGTCACCGCGACCAGGAGGACGGGGACGGCGAACAGCGCCGCCAGCCCGGCGGCGCCGGTCCGCGCCGGATCGTCGGTCGCCGTCTCGACCAGTTCGGCCGAGAACTCGGGGAACAGCGCCAGCAGGACCGCGCCGACCAGCAGGGACAGCAGCGTCCAGTAGACGGCCAACAGCGGCGAGAAGACGGCGTCGAACACCTCGTCAGGGCCGACCCCGAACTGACCGCCGACGTGCCACTCCGAACTGGACTTCTCGGTCACCGTCCCCGCGACCGCGGCGCCGTCCTCGCGGTCGAGGCTCTCGTGGTAGGTCACGTCGCCGCCGACGGTCGCGGTCGAACCGAGGACGACCGACTGCCCGCTCGCCACGTCGCCGTCGACCGTGCCTGCGACTTCGGCGTCGCCGCCGCCGGCGCTGATGTCTTCCTCGACGGTCGCGCCCTCGGCGACGGTCACCGACCCGCTGCCGGCGCTGGCGCTCCCCTCGACGCGGGCGTCGCCGGTCAACTCGACCGACCCGGACGCCGCGGTGGCGTCGCCGCCGACCGACCCGGCGACCGTGACCGACCCGGACGCCGCGGTCACGTCGCCGTCGACCCTGCCGCCGTCGGCCACTTCGACGGAACCCGCGACCGCCGTCACGTCGCCCTCGACGGTCCCGCGGACGAGGACGTCCCCGGTCATGGCGGTCAGGTCGCCGCCGACGGTCTCGTTCGGACCGACGACTCTGTCGGCGTCCTGGGGCGCTGCGGCCGCCGCGCCCGGGAGGAGCGCGAGCGCGACGACGAGGCTACACACGAGCACGATGGCCCGCGAGGTGCGGGCGTCTGGCGTGGGAGGGGCCATTGCAGTTGGACCGAGGACCGCCTACCCGGTAAGTACCGAACGCGACTTTCCGGCCCGACAAGTCGGAGAAAGATTTAAGTGAAACGTCGGGACTCAGATCTGGTTCCGAACGTCGCGGACGATACCGTCGATGTCGAAGTCGTCGGCCTCCTTGTCGAAGACGATCTCGTCGTCGACCTCGACGCGGAAGACGCCGTGGTCGCCCATCACGAGTTCGAAGCTGTCGATCTCCGATTCGAGGCTGGTGAGGATCGCTTCCTGCGTGTCGAGCGCGCGCTCCCTGAACCCGCAAGGGACGCAGTAGGTCAGTGTCACGGCCGTCATGGTACCCACTCCGACTGGCGCGGTGATAAGCCGTGCGACGCGACCGCCGCCGCGATACTGCGCCGGACGGCGAGCCGAGACGCCTACTCCCGACCGAACGGCCGCCAGTACAGCAGGGCGACGGTGACGACGAAGACGGCGGTCGAGATGCCGTAGGACCCGTTGGAGACGGCGGCGGCGACGCCGGTGCCGCTCCCGACGACGCCGGTGGCGATCGAGGTGAGGATCGGCCAGCTACAGGAGACGCAGGAGAGCAGGCCGAGGACGCCCGTGACGGCCGACCGCGCGGCGTCGATGACCGTGGCGTAGACGAGATACGCGAGGGTCGCGTAGCCGATCAGCTTGTAGGGGATGAGCGTCAGCGAGACCCCGGCGCCGTTCAAGAGGACCGCGGGCGACCACCCAGGGGGGAGCGCCCACGAGATCCGGTAGGTCGTCGGCCCGTGGCCGGGCCCGACGAGGCCGCCCGTGTACGCCAGGACCGCGAAGTACCCGACGGCCAGGGCCGCCCCGATGCGGCGGTTGCGGGTCGACGCCGACGCGGGGTCGGTGCGGACGACCGCCCACAGCGAGACGTTGATCCAGACGAACGGGTAGATCCACAGCCGCAGCCCCCGGACCGAGAGGAGGTCCTGCGTGCCGAACGCGGCGTACGCGAGGAGGAGGATCACTTCGGTGTTGAGAACGAGCGCGCCCCAGAGGAGCGTCTCCCGGCGCGGGCGGAGCGCGTCGCCGAGCGCCCCCGTGTCGATGGTCCTCATGGGTCAGACCGCCAGGGCGTCGACGACGATGGCGACCAGGAGCGCGCCGAGGTAGGCGTTCGAGGCGTGGAACGCCCGGAACGCGGCCGACTCGGTGCGCTCGCGGTGCAGTCGGAGGACGGCCCAGAGGAAGACGCCGCCGAAGGCGCAGGTGGTCGCCGCGTACACCCACCCCAGTCCGGTCATCGCCGCGAGCGCGACGGCCGCGACGAGGGTCGCGGCGAGGTAGTAGAGGATGTGCTTGCGCGTCTCGGCCTCGCCGCGGACGACCGGCATCATCGGGAAGCCCCCCTTCGCGTAGTCTTCCTTGTACGCGAGCGCGAGGTTGTAGAAGTGCGCCGGCGTCCACAGGAAGATGACGCCCGCGAGCGCCAGCCCCGGCAGGCCGAAGGTCCCGGTGACGGCCGCCCAGCCGATGAGCGCCGGGAGCGCGCCGGCGAACCCGCCGATGACCGTGTTCTGGACGGTGTTGGGCTTGAGGACGAGCGTGTAGACGACGCTGTAGAAGAGGATGGCCGAGAGGCCCAGCGCCGCCGCGAGCAGGTTCACCTGGGCGAACACGGCCAGGGAGAGCCCGGCGAGCCCGACGCCGAAGGCGACCGCTCGCCGGACGGGGATCTGGTGGGTCGCTATCGGTCGGTCCGACGTGCGGTCCATCTTCTTGTCTTTCTCGCGTTCGAGCACGTGGTTAAACGTGCCCGAGGCGCCGATGGCGAGGACGCCGCCGCCGAGGGTGAGGACGACCGCCCGGACGGTCAGGTCGTCGCCGCCGGTGGAGGCCAGCGCCATGCCGGCCGCGGCGACGAGACAGAGCAGCCACATCAGGCGCGGCTTCATCAGGCGGAAGTACGCCGAGAGGGTCGCCGTCGCGCGGCGGAGCGGCGGGAGGTCGGCCGGCGCGGTGGTCGCTGCGTCCGCCGCGACCGTGGGTTCGTCCGACTCGTCGGACGAGTCGAGGCCGGGTTCGACGGCCCAGCCGTCGTCCGGCGCGTCGGAGGCGTCGGGTTCGAGTTCCCACGCGAGCGCGACGACCAGGGCGGTGAACAGGACCATGCCGACGACGAGGTGCGCGGTGGTCAGGAGGTCGGTCGGCCCGGAGGTGACGACGACGGCGCCGATACCGACCTGGACGGGGAAGAGCACGACCCCGAGCGCGAGCGCGGCGAGCACGCGCGGTCGCAACCGATGGCGGGCGCGGACGGCGGCGACGCCGGTCGCGAGCGCGAGGCAACCGACGAGCAGCGCTACCGCGCGGTGGCCCCAGGCGATCAGGAGAGCGGGCTCGGCGAGCGTGACGGGGCCGCGACAGACGGGCCAGTTCGTGCAGGCCCGCGCGGCGTCGGCGATGGAAGCCGTCGCGCCGGCGACGACGAGCAGGTAGACGCCCATCGCGGTCGCTGCGAGCAGCGCGGAGACGTCGGGTCGAGCGTCGCGATTGAACACGTGGGAACCCCGCTGTTGCATCGACTTTGGAGCGTCCGCACTTAGTGTTCGCGCTTCGGGCCCGCTCCAGGCGGTCGGATCGGCGTCGAGCGCTCGCGAGGCCCGCACACGTTCGGGGAAAGAATCAGGCGGGAAGTATCATCATCTTTCGGACACGGCGACGGGATTCAGCACGTTAATATGCGGACAATCCCAAGCCGGATCCAACAATGAAGGGCAAGCGCGTCGCACTTCTGGCGCTGTTCGGGGCCGTCCTGGCCGCGGTGGCGATCGAGCCCGCCGCCGCGCAGGCCGGGGCCGACTCGACCACGGAGGAACTCATCTGGGACCTCAACAACCAGCTGCTGTACATCGCCGTGCCGATCACGGTCCTCGTGGAGGCCATTCTCTTCTACACCGTCTGGAAGTTCAAGAACAACGAGTCGCCGCTCCCCACGAAGGAAAACCGTCGGCTGGAGATCACCTGGACCGTCGCGACGGCCGTCATCCTGCTGTTCGTCGGCGTCGCTTCCTACCAGGTGCTCGCCGAGCCGTACGTCACCGCCACGCAGGACACGGTCGCCGAGAACCTCGGGGAGGACCAGGCAGAGGTCCTCAACGTACAGGTGACCGCCCAGAAGTACAACTGGCAGTTCAATTACCCCGAGTCGGGGGTGAGCAACGCCAACACGCTCGTCCTGCCGGCCGACAGGCCAGTCCGGTTGAACGTCACCTCGGCCGACTGGCTCCACGCCTTCCACGCCCCCGGCCTCGGACTGAAGACCGACGCGTTCCCCGGGCAGTCGAACTACATCTTCACCAAGCCCACCGACACCGGCGAGTACCAGCTCTACTGCGCCGAGTACTGCGGCGTCGGCCACTCGCAGATGCTCGGTACCGTCGAAGTGCGGAGCCAGGAGGAGTTCCAGAGCTGGCTCGCCGAGAACAGCGGCTCCGGCGGCTCGGGCGGCAACGCCACCGCCGGCAACGCCACCGCCGGCAACGGGACCGCGGCCAACGAGACCGCCGCGCTCTCCCCGTAAGTCCACTCGCGGCGCGTTTTCCCGGTTTTCGCTCTGCGCTCTCGATCCCTCACCCAGCGGCTGCTGCTCTTTTGACGGACCGGTCCGTAGCGCCTCCATGCAGTACTTCGAGGACCTGTCCGTCGGCGAGACGGCCGATTTCGGCAGCTACCAGGTGACAGACGAGGAGATCACGACCTTCGCCGAGCAGTACGACCCGCAGCCGTTCCACACAGACCCCGAGGCCGCGGCCGACACGCCGTTCGGCGGGCTCGTCGCCAGCGGCTGGCACACGGCCGCCATGACGATGCGGTTGCTCGTCGACAACCACCTCGCCGATGGAGCGACCCGCGGCGCGCTCGGCGTCGACGATCTCCGGTGGCGCCGGCCGGTCAGGCCGGGCGACGAACTCGTGGTCCGGACCGAGATCGTCGAGAAGGAGGACTGGGACGACGACAGCGGGCTCGTCTCCGTCGCGATCACGACCGAGGCCGACGGCGAGGAGGCCCTCTCGATGGTCGGGCTCGTCCTCTACGAACGCCGCGAGAAGGCGTAGCTCACTCGGACCGGGCGGAACCGCCACGCGAGCGGGCGCGCTCGGTCAGTTGCCGGCGACCAGGCCGGGCTCCGGGACGCCCTCGCGCTCGGTGTAGGCGTCCAGGTGCCGCTCGCCGTCCTCGGTGATCCGGTAGACGACTTCGGCGCTCACCGGTTCGACCAGGTCGCTCTCGACCAGTTTCTCTGTCCGGCGCTGGACGTAGTCGGTCGGCATCCCCAGACGGTTGGCGATGAGCGGCACGTACGTCGGCCGCTCTCGCGAGAGGTAGCTCAAGATCGCTGCGTCCGCGCCGCGGAACCAGTCTGGGTGCTGTGGCATCGGTATCCCCGTCGTACCATGATACTCGTTCACATATAACACTGTCGCCGCAACAGTCCGGACCGCGGTGCGCGGGCGGCCGACGGTCGCGGTCCCGCGCCAACAGAGTCAAATCCCGGCAGTCCCGAGGGGTACCAGAGACGTGCCATCGAGTGTCGGCGGTCGACCGAGTGTCCTCGTCGTCGACGACGAGGAAGAAGTAGCGGACGTGCTGGCGCTCAAACTCCGGGACGACTACGAGACGCGGGTCGCGTACGGCGGCGAGGAGGCGCTGGAGGCGATCGACGAGACCGTCGACGCGGTGTTGCTCGACCGGCGGATGCCAGATATCCACGGGGACGAGGTGCTCGCGGAGATACGCGAGCGCGGCTACGACTGCGTGGTCGTGATGACGACCGCCGTCGACCCGGACCTGAACATCCTGGAGATGGACTTCGACGACTACCTCTCGAAGCCCATCGAGACGGAGACGCTGCTGACGACGCTCGACCAGCAGATCGACAGCAGGCGGTCGGGGGACCCGAAGCTCGAGGAGTTTTTCGCCGTCGTGTCGAAGATCGAGGTCCTCGAAGAGGAACTCACGCCCGCGGAGCTCGCCGAGAGCGACGAGTACGAGCGGCGAAAGCGCGAGGCCGAACGGCTGGGCCGGGAACTCCAGGAGTCGCGTCCCGACTTCGAGGAGATCGTCGACACCTTCCGGGACATCGGTCGCAACTCCTCGTAGGCGGCGCGACTCCGGCGACCTGCGCTCGGCGCTGCGTCCGCTACAGCCCGTCCAGCGCCGCGCGGACCGCGTCCCAGTCGGGCTGTTCCTCCGGGTCGTCGGCGGCCCAGGCGTAGCGGACTGTCGTCTCCGCGTCGATCACGAACACGGCGCGGTTCGACACGTCCCGGTGGCCCGCGAGTTCGGCGTACCTGACCCCGTATCGCTCGCTGACGGCGCCGTCGCTGTCCGAGATCAGCGGGAACGGAAGGTCGTGCTCCCGGGCGAGCGCCCGGTGGCTGAACGCGCTGTCGCGCGAGACGCCGAGCACCGTCACGTCGTCGCGCCCGTCGAGCCACAGCGCGTCCCGGAGCGCGCACAGCTGGTCGGTACAGCCGGGGTTGAAGTCGAACAGGTAGAAGCTGAGGACGACCGGCCCGTCGCGCGTGTGCTCGGCGAGCATGTACTCGCGGACGGCGTCGCCGTCGGTGCCGGGGAGGATGAAGTCGGGCGCGGCGTCACCGTCGGAGAGCATCGGTCCGGGCGTTCGCCGCAGACCGGCATAAACCGGTCGGTGGTCGCGGATTTCGGCGGAAGCGACAGAGCTTTTCCCCGCCGCTCTATAGCGGGGGGTACCACAGATGCTCCAGGGAGCGACGCTCGAACGAGCGGGGATCGACGCGGTCGCCATCAAGCCCGCGGAGGTCGACGTCGGGCGCGCGGCCGACCTCGACGTCGACGCGTTCGCGGTCGACTACGAGGGCCGCGAGCACCTGCCGTCGCCGGAGACGCTCGCGGCCCTGGCCGACGAGGCGGACGTGCGCGTCACCACGCCCGTCCGCGCCGACGGCTTCGACCCGCTGGGGGCCGACGACCTCGCGACGGCGCTCCCGGAGGAGGTCGGGCGCGTGCTGGTCGCCGGCCACCCGGCGTATCTCACCGACACCGAGCGCGAGCGAGCGGTCGCCCCGCGACTCCGGGCGGCCGCCGCGCGGAGCCGCGACCCCTGGGTCGGCACCGAGGGGATCGAACGCATCGCCCTCGCGGTCGGCGGCACCCAGTTCGAACTGCTCGGGCCCGGCACCGCCCGCCGGCTCCGCGCGCTCAGACAGGCCGGCTTCGAGGGGGAGGTCGCCGTCTACGCGCCGACCGTCCTGACCGACGAGGAAGACGCGGTTCTGGACGCGCTCGGCGCCTACGCCGCCCGCCGCGGTCCCGTCGCCGCCGCGCTCCCCGACGGCGCGCCGACGGACGCGAGCGCCGACGGCCGCGCCCGCGAGGTGCTCTCGCAGGCGGTCCGCGACTACGGCCTCGTCGGCGACGCCGACCGCGTGGCCGACCGGGTCGCCGAACTGCGAGACGCCGGCGCCGACCACGTCGTCGGCTACCCCGCCCGCGGGCTGGACCCCGTCCTGTAGATGTCCCGGCGCGTGGCCGTCGTCGGCGGCGGCGCCCTCGGCGTGACCGCCGCCCGCGACATGGCGGTCCGGGGCGCCGACGCAACTCTCTACGAGCGCGACGAGGTGGGGAGCGGCGCGTCCGGTCGCGCGGCGGGCATCGCGTACGACGCCTTCGCCGAGGACGTCGACGCCGCGGTCGCCGAGCGCGCGGTCGAGCGGTTCCGGGAACTCGACGCCGAGGGAGCCATCGAGTTCGCGGACCACCCCTACGTCTGGTTCGCGCGAGCGGGCGACGAGCGCCACGCCGACGCCGTCCGCGAGAGCGTTGAGCGGATGCGAGCGAACGGTCGGGACGTGGAACTGCTCGACGCCGCCGCGATCGCCGACCGGTTCCCCGCGATCGCGTCGGTCGACGTCGCTGTCGCCGCCGTCGCGCGCAACGCCGGCTATCTCGATCCCAAGTCGTACGTGCGGGCGATGGCCGACCGGGCCGCGGCGGCGGGCGCCGCCGTCGAGACCGGGACGAAAGTCGCGCTCGCCGACGACGGCACCACAGTCGAGACGCCGTCGGACACCGAGTCGTTCGACGCGGTGCTGGTCGCCGCGGGCGCGCACACCAAGCGCCTGCTCGCCGGCGTCGGCGTCCCGATCCCGATGAAACCCTACCGCGTGCAGGCGCTCGCGACCGGCCCGTTCGACGGCGCCGGCGCGGTTCCGACCTGCTACGACGCGACCGCTGGGCGCTACGCCCGGCCCCGCGAGGGCGGACTGCTCGTCGGCGACGGGACACAGGAACGGGAGTTCGACCCCGACGACTACGACGCCGACGCCGACCCCGCTTTCGAGCGGGCGTCGCTCGACTGGCTGGACGACACCGTCAGTACGGAGCGGGGAGAGAGCGAGTTCGGGATCCGTCGGTCGTGGGCGGGGCTCTGTACGGCCACGCCCGACCGCGACCCGCTACTCGGTCCCGTCGAATCCGACCTGTTCGTCGCCACCGGCTGGCACGGCCACGGCTTCATGCGCGCGCCGGCACTCGGCGAGCGGATCGCCGAGGCGATCCTCGGTGGTGACGGGATCGAGGCGTTCGATCCGCGACGCTTCGACGGCGACGAGTCGTTCGAGGTCGTCGAGGGGATGACCGTCGAAGAGTAGCGGCGAGGAGTAGCGGCGAGAAGCGGTGCGATCGCGGCCCGGTCGCCGCCCGTTATTCCGTCGCGTCGGACCAGCCCGATTCGTCGGTATCTTCGTTCGCGCTGTCGTCCGCGTCGGTTCCGCTCTCGTCGCCGGCGGTAGCGGTCGGTTCGGCGTCGAGTTCGTTCGCGTCGGCGTCGGCCTCGTCGACGCTCTCGGTTTCGAGCGCCTCGTCGACGTCGGCCTCGACTGGTTCGTCCGTCTTCGGGATCTCGACTTCGAGCGTGCCGTTGTCGCGGAGCGTCGCGGTCGCGGCCTCGGCGTCGACACGGGCGTGCTCCGGGAGTTCGACGCGACCGTCGAGCGCGAGGCCGCGGCCGGGGTAGCGCATCTCGAAGCCCTCGTGGAACCCGCGGAAGCGGTCGATGCGGACCTCGACGGCGCCGTCGTCGTACTGCACCTGCACGTCCGACCCGCGGACGCCCGGCGCGTCGAAGACGGCGAGGTACTCCTCGTCGTTCTCCAGCAGGTCGACGGGCAGCGGCGTCCGCTCCTGGGCGCGGCCCATCGCGCGGCCGACGTTCTCCAGGACGGCGTTGCCGAGCGACTCCCCGATGTGGCGGATCTTGCTCATACCCGGCGGTTAGGCCGGTGCTCCCTTCAGGATTGTGCCCGCGGACGCAGGACAGAACTGGAGAACGGGATCCCTACAGCTCGATCTCTTCGAGGCAGTCGGTCCCGCCGCAGACCGGGCACTGCAGGTCGTCGACGGAGTGATCGTCGGGCACGTCGTAGGTGTAGTGGTTCTCGAACATGTCGAGGAAGCAGTCCTCGCTCGTGCACTTGATCTCCTTCGTCGGTGGCATGGTCGCGGGTTCGGACGGCCGACGGATACTGTTTTCGGCGCCCGGACGAACCGGAGGCTGGCCGGAGTCGGCCGGACGGTCAGGTTTCGGGACTTCGGCGTGCAGTGCTTTCTCGTAGAACCCGTTCAGGCGTGTTTCGGGAGCGAGACGGTGAAGACGCAACCGTCCGGGTCACGGTCCTCGACCGAGATGGTGCCGCCGTACTGCTCGACGAGCGTGTGCGCGAGGTACAGCCCGATCCCGGTCCCCGGGCTATCGGGTCCCATCTCGCCCTTGCCGAAGACGGACTCCTTCTGCGCGTCGGGGATCCCCGGCCCGTTGTCAGCGACGCGAACGCGAACGTCCGTCCTGGACTCCTCGGCGCTGACCGTGACGCGCGGGTCGGCCCCTTCGTTGTGGCGAGCGGCGTTGCTGAGCAGGTTCCCGAAGACAGACGAGAGCAGTTCGTTGGCCCTGACCGCGGCGTGGGGGATCTCGCCGTCGACGGTGACCGTCAGGTCGTCGTGTCGCCGGTCGGCCTTCTCGACCTCGTCTTCGAGGATGTGCCGGACGTTCACGCCGGTGAGCGCGAACTCCGCGTCGCTGCCGATCGAGTCGACGAAGTCCCGCGCGATGTTCGTCAGCTCCGCGATGTGGTCGCAGGTGTGTTGGATCCGGTCGACGTACTCCTGGCCGTCGTCGTCGACGTGGCGGTCGATGCCGTCGGCCCAGGCGATGAGCAGCTGGACGTCGTTGTTGATGTCGTGGCGCACCAGCCTGTTGATGACCGCGAGTTCGTCTGTCCGGGTCTGTAGCTCCCGCTCGCGGCGTTTCTGCTCGGTGATGTCGCGAGTGATGAGCTGGAAGGAGTCGGACTCGCTCCCGACCCTGACAGGCGCGGCGACGTTGTGGAAGTGGCGGACCCCGTAGCCGTCCTGGAAGGTGACCGCCGACCCGGCCGTCAGCGCTCTGCGGCCGTGTTCGACGCGGGTCGCCGCCGACTCCGTCGGGAGCACGTCGGTGAGGTGGCTCCCGATCAGCTCCTCGCGCGTCGTGTCGAACGACCGCGCGGCGGCGTCGTTGGCGGCGGTGATCGTCCCGTCCGCGGCGACCTGCGTGATCTCGTCGGGCGTGTTGTTGACCAGCAGCTCGTACTTCTCGTTGGCGCGGCGCTGGGTGACGACGTTCTCGATCCGGTTGGCGAGCAGCTGGAGCTGGCCCTCCTCGGCGATGTCGTCTTTCCGCAGGTAGTCGTCGATCCCAGTGCCGATCGCCCGGCTGGCCGTCTGCTCGTCGCCCTGGCCCGTCAGCAGGATGAAGGGGAGCCCGTACTCGGCCTCGACGCGCTCGTACAGCTCCAGGCCGCTCAGCCCGGGCATCTCGAAGTCGCTCACCACGCAGTCGACTGAGCCATCCGCGAGCGTCTCCAGCGCCTCCTCGCCGCTGCTCGCCTTCGACACCGAGATGTCCTCCGACTCGCCGAGCTTGTCCGAGACGATCTGCCTGAAGAAGCCGCTATCGTCGACGAGGAGCACGTCTATCGACGACGTACGTATCATAGGATAGATTTCCCGGACGGGGTGTTATAGCTACCTGCCGTATTTTTTCAGACGATAATCGAGCAGACTGCGGCGGAACGCGCCGCCGACCGGACCCGGCCGCGGACCCGAACCGGAGCCGTTGGCTGCAAGCCCGGGATATTTCAGTCCGGAGTCGAACTGGCCCGCATGGCAGACGAACACGGCGGGTTCGAGGGCGTTCGCGAGAACCTCGACGGCAACCCGATGTGGCGGCTCATCGGCTACGCGACGCCGTACTGGCTCCGCCTCACCGTCGGGGTCCTCGCTTCGTTCCTGACGCGCTTCGCCCGGCTGGTCCCGCCGATAATCGTCGCCGCGGCCATCGACCGCGTGGTCCTCAACAACAGCGAACCCGGGTTGTTGACACAGGCGGGCATCCTCCCGCCGGGCGAAATCACGAGCGAGGCCGCGAAGGTCTCGTTCCTCCAGCGGCTCGTCGTCATCGCCGCGGTGGCGTACCTCGTCCGGTCGGTCTCGCGGTTCGCCTCCCGCTATCTCCTCCAGTCGACCGCCCAGAAGGTCCAGCGCGACCTGCGAAACGACACCTACGACCACCTGCAGCACCTCTCGATGGACTTCTTCGCCGACCACCAGACCGGCGGGATGATGTCCATCCTCAACAGCGACATCAACCGGCTGGAGTCGTTCCTGAACACGGAGTTCCGCCAGTTCATCCGCGTCGTCGCCACCGTCGGCGGCATCGCCGTCATCCTCTCGACGTACTCGGTGAAGCTCGCGCTCATCGCGCTCGCGCCCGTCCCGATCATCGGCCTCGCGAGCGGCCTCTTCCTCACGTGGATCGAACCGCGCTACCGGTCGATCCGCCAGACCGTCGCGCGGCTCAACACCCGCCTGGAGAACAACCTCAGCGGCGCGGCGGTGATCAAGGCCTTCGACCGCTACGACTTCGAGCGCGAGCGCGTCGAGGCCCAGAGCCAGACGTACCACGACGAGAAGGTCGCCGCGCTCCGCATCCGCCGGGGCTTCTTCGCCGCCTTGCGTCTCCTGACCGGCGTCGTCTTCGTCGCCATCCTCTACGTCGCCGGGATGGACCTCATCAACAACCCCGAGAGCGAAGCGGCGCTGAGCGCCGGGACCTTCGCCGTCTTCTTCCTCTACCTCCGCCGGCTCTACTCCCCGATGCGCCGGGTCGGCAAGTCCGCGAACAAGTACCAGCTCGCCAAGTCCAGCGCCGAGCGCGTGTTCGGCCTGCTCGGCCAGGAGCCCGACGTCACCGAACCCGACGACCCCTACGAACCCGACCGGATCGACGGCTCCGTCGCGTTCGAGGACGTGACCTTTGCATACGACGAGGAGCCCGTCGTTCAGGACGTCTCTCTGGACGTCTCGGCGGGCGACACTATCGGGCTCGCGGGCCCCACGGGCGCGGGGAAGTCCACGCTCCTCAAGCTCGTCCCGCGCTTCCACGACCCCGACGAGGGCGTCGTCAGCGTCGACGGCCGCGACGTACGCGAGTACGGGCTCCAGTCGCTCCGGGACCACGTCGCCGTCGTCGAGCAACAGCCGTACCTCTTCTCGGGCACCGTCGCCGAGAACGTCGCTTACGGCGACCGCGAGGTACTCGACGGCGAGGAAGCCGGGGACGACGCGGCGCGCGAACGCGTCCGCGAGGCCGCCCGCGCCGCCGAGGCCGACGCGTTCATCGAGGACCTCCCCGAGGGCTACGACACCCAGATCGGCGAGCGCGGCATCAAGCTCTCGGGGGGCCAGCGCCAGCGCGTCGCCATCGCTCGCGCGCTGTTGAACGACCCCGAGATCATCATCTTCGACGAGGCGACCAGCGACGTCGACACCGAGACCGAGGAGCGCATCCAGGAGAGCCTCGACCGGCTGGTCGAGGACCGCACGGCCTTCGTCATCGCCCACCGGCTCTCGACCATCCGCGACGCCGACCGCATCGTCGTCATGGACGACGGCGAGATCGTCGAACGCGGGACCCACGACGCGTTGCTCCGCGACGAGGGCGACTACGCCGACCTGTGGTACGCCCAGGCCGACGAACGGCCCGTGAGCGCGGACGACTGACGGCCGTCGGTCGCGAGCAGCGCCGATGCCGACGACAGCGGTCCGGAATTCGCGGGGTGCTGGAAATGCAGGCCCGCTACTCATACCCGTCCTCGCGTAAACGGAGGTACGGCGCGTCGGACCCGGCCAACGCGGGACGGCGCAGCGGTCGCGAGCGGACACCGACGGCGACGGCCGCTCAGGACGACACGGGTCTCCGTCGGATACGCGGCACGCCTCGACACGGAGCCGGGTCTGCGGCGACAGCTATTCGAGAGTGATACACATGCCACTGGACGAAGACAAGTATCCCGGAGAGACGGGTCGGCGGCGGTTCGTGAAAGGCGTGGTCGGGAGCTCGGCGCTCGCTAGCCTCGGCGTCGGCGGAGCGGCCGCGATCAACCTCACGACGGCGCCGTCCGGCGGCGGGGGCGGCCCGACGCAGTTCGTCGCGATCGAGAACATCGACGGCCCGGCCCCGCGAGGGATGCCGATAATCCCCATGGAGGTGACCGACGCGGGCGAACTCCGCGGGGTGTTTCCCGAACCGGAGACGGAGGTGGTCGCGGGCGTCGAGCGGACGGTCGCCGAGACGGAGATCGGCGGAGTGACGTACTCGCCGCGGTGGTTCCAGTACTGCGGCGTCGAGCAGTACCAGGGCGTCCAGCCCACCGCGGACGCGGACAACTTCTTCCGCGCGGCGTCGAGTCCGCCCCCGGCCTACGAGTGGCAACAGGACATCGACGAGGGGACCGTCCTGACCGTCGACATGTTCGACGACTACAAGGAGTGGGGCAACGGCATCGGCGTCGACGGCCTCGGCAAGCCGGCCTGGGGGCGGTGGCGCTCCGAGGGGGAGGACGCGAAGACGATCCCGATTCAGGTGCTCCGGTCGCCCGAGATCAGCACGCTTGTCGAGGGCGGCGAGGGGTTCTACGACTACAGCAACGTGCCGGAGCAGGCCAGGTCGTTCGTGGAGGCGGCGACCGAGCAGGACTTCATCGCCTGGCTCAACAAGTGCACGCACTTCTGCTGTGTCCCCGGGTACAAGGTCCTCACCGGCAGCGCGAACTTCGACGCCTCGAACGAGGTCTACTGCCAGTGCCACCAGTCGGTGTACAACCCGTTCAGTCCCGTCCTGAAGCAGTTCGTCGCGCGACCGCGCCCGACGGAGTGAGAGCGGGCCGCTCTCGCTCGGGTCGGTGCCGCCGCTCGCCGATACCTCCGCGATCCTGGGGCGGCAGGTCGGGGCCGCGGAGCCCGTCTCAGAAGAGATGCGCGCGCTTTTACCCGTCGAGGCAGTAGTCCGCTCCGATGACTACCGACCCCGCGACGCTCTCGGTGACGATCGTCGACGGGTACGTCGACGAGCCGGCGCACTTCGGCGTGCCGCCGTACGTCTCGACGTACCCGCGCTACACCGCGGGGGCGCTCGTCGACGCCGGCGTTCCCGAGTCGCAGATCACCTACCACACCATCGACGCGCTCCGCGAGGAGCGCCGGCGCTGGGCGGACGTGGCCGACGCGGATCTCATGATCTACGTCGGCGGGATGACTGTCCCCGGGAAGTACGTCGGCGGCACCCCCGCCGAACCGGACGAGGTGCGCCGACTCACCTGGGAAGCCGACGGGACGACCCTGCTGGGCGGTCCCATCCGCTTCGGCGTCGGCGAGGAGAACAAGGGCGCCGAGGAGACCGAACGCGACGACCTCGACTACGACTTCGTGGCGAAAGGCGACGTCGAGGCCGCCGCGTACGACCTCGCGGCGAACGGACTGGAGGGGTTCGGCGACCGGATGCGCGACAACGAGGAGATCGCCCGCTGGGCCGAGCAGGGCGCGTTCGTCGTCGAACAGCACCCGAACCACCCCGACTACCTCATCGCCGAGATGGAGACCTCGCGGGGCTGTGCCTACCGCTGTTCGTTCTGCACGGAACCGCTCTACGGCGACCCCGCGTTCCGCTCGGCGCAGTCCGTCGTCGACGAGGTCGACGCGCTCTCGGACCACGGCGTCCGGGACTTCCGTCTGGGTCGCCAGGCCGACATCCTCGCCTTCGGCGGCGACGGCGAGGCACCGAATCCAGACGCCCTCCGGGACCTCTACGGCGGGATCCGCGAGGTGGCGCCCGACCTGCGGACGCTGCACCTCGACAACATGAACCCGGTGACGATCACGGACTACCCGGAGAAGTCCCGCGAGGGGATCCGGATCATCGCCGAGCACAACACCCCGGGTGACACCGCCGCGTTCGGCCTCGAATCGGCCGACCCGCTCGTCCAGGAGGAGAACAACCTGCTGGTGAGCGCCGAGGAGTGCCTCGAAGCGGTCCGCATCGTCAACGAGGAGGGCGGCTGGCGTCCGGGCGGCGACCGCGACTCCGCCCCCAACTTCGGCGACGACGCCGCCCGGCGCCTCCCGAAACTCCTGCCGGGGATCAACCTCGTCCACGGGCTCAAGGGCGAGCGTTCGGAGACCTTCGAGCACAACAAGCGGTTCCTGCAGCGCATCCTCGACGAGGGGCTGATGGTCCGCCGGATCAACATCCGGCAGGTGATGGCCTTCGAGGGGACCGAGATGAGCGAGACGGGCGCGGAGATTGCCCGCGACCACAAACAGCAGTTCAAGCAGTACAAGCGCGAAGTGCGGGAAGAGATCGACAACGCGATGCTCCAGCGGGTCGCGCCGCCGGGGACCGTCCTGCCGGACGTCCACCTGGAGTACCACCAGGACGGCAAGACATTCGGCCGGCAACTGGGCACCTACGCGCTGCTCGTCGCCATTCCCGGCGAGCGCGAACTCGGGCAGACCGTCGACGTGGCGATCACCGACCACGGCTACCGCTCGGTGACGGGCGTGCCCTACCCGCTCGACCTCAACTCGGCGTCGATGGACGAGTTGCGCGCGGTCCCCGGCGTCGGCCGGTCGACCGCGGGCGACATCGTGGTCGACCGCCCCTACGAGACCGTCGACGCCGTCGGCACCGACGCGGATCTCTCGACGTTCGCCACGGTCGACGGCGCGGAGCCGGTCGATATCCCGGGCCTGGCCGACCGACCGGACCGCGCCGACTACGCGGACGTGGCGGACGCCCCGGGCCAGTCAGAAGTCGGCGACTGAGGGGGCAGAAGCAGACGGCTACCACCGTCCCCGAACCGGCGACCGCGAACGTCGGAGGCGGCGACTGGCGCCGTTCGACCGCCGGACCTTGCGCAGGCGAACAGAAGGTTCTTGGCCGTGCCTGCCGCTACCTGCACCAATGAGTGACGTCGAGGTGAGCGTCGTCCTCCCGGCCTACAACGAGGAGGCCACCATCGAGCGGACGGTGGAGGTCACGCTGGAGACGCTCGCCTCCTTTCTGCCGGCAGACGCCTTCGAGGTGATCGTCGCCGAGGACGGCTGCGACGACCGCACGCCGGAGATCGCCTCGCGGATGGCGAGCGAGGACGACCGCGTGCGCCACATCCACAGCGACGAGCGCCTCGGCCGCGGCGGCGCGCTGGAGTACGCCTTCGAGCGCGCCGAGGGATCGACGCTCGTCTACTTCGACACCGACCTCGCGACGGACATGAAACACCTCGAAGAGCTGGTCGAGAGCGTGCGCTCCGGCGAGTACGAGGTGGCCACCGGCTCGCGCTGGATGCCCGAGAACAAGGCCGAGCGACCGGCCAAGCGCGCGGTGTCGAGCCTCGGGTACAACACGCTCGTCCGCCTGTTCCTCCGCTCGGACCTGGAGGACCACCAGTGCGGGTTCAAGGCGATCTCGCGGGAGACGTTCGACGCGCTCCGCGGCGAGGTCGAGGACGAACACTGGTTCTGGGACACGGAAGTGCTCGTGCTCGCCCAGCGCCGGGGCTACCGGGTCAAGGAGTTCCCCGTCGACTGGGAGCCCAAGGGCGACACGAAGGTCGACCTCGTCCGGGACGTGTTCGGCATGGGGAGCCAGATCCTCCGGACGTGGTGGCAACTCTCCGTGAGCCCGCGGCTCTCACGGCGCGTGAGCATGGCCGCCGGCTCGGTCCTCGTCATGCTCGCGCTCGTCGTCGCGGTCGGCGTCGTCTTCGACCTGGAAGCCGTCTTCGACGCGATGAGCGGCGCCGACTCGCGGTGGGTCGTCGCTTCCGGCGTCGTCTACCTGCTCTCGTGGCCGCTGCGCGGACTGCGCTACCGCGACATCCTCGACAGACTGGGGTACTCCGGCGACACGTGGTTCCTGACGGGCGCGATCTTCATCAGCCAGACCGGGAACCTCGTCTTCCCGGCCCGGCTCGGTGACGGCGTCCGCGCGTACGTGGTGAAAGCCCGACGGGACGTGCCGTATCCCAGCGGGTTCGCGTCGCTGGCGATCGAGCGGGTGTTCGACCTGCTGGCGATCACCGTCCTCGCCGGGACGGTACTCGTGGGCCTGGTCCTGACCGGCGGGACCGACCAGATCGCACAGGCCATCGCCGCGGAGGTGCCGCCGGTCACCGTCGGCGGCGAGACGATCGACCCGGGCGCGGCGGCCCGGACTGCGCTGCAGGTCGCCGCGGTCGTGGGCGGCGCGGCGGTCGTCGCCGTCACGGCGATTCTACTCAGCGCCCGCCGGGACTCCGACTACGTCCACCGCGCGGTCACGGCGGTCAGCAACGACTCCTACGCGGACTACGTCGCCGGCGTCATCGAGCAGTTCGTGGGCGACATCGAGGCGGTCATCAGCGACCGAAGCGCCTTCGCCCGCGTCGGCGTCGGCAGCCTCGTCATCTGGGTCGTCGACGTGCTGACGGCGCTGGTCGTGTTCTACGCGTTCGGCGACGCGATCAGGCCCGCGCTCGGTGGGGTGATCACCCCCGCACTCGTCGCCACCGCCTTCTTCGCGGTCAGCGTCGGCAACCTCGCGAAGGTGCTCCCGCTCTCTCCGGGCGGGATCGGCCTCTACGAGGGCGCGTTCACGCTCATCGTCTTCGGGCTCACGGGGATTCCGGCGCACGTCGCCTTCGCCATCTCCATCGTCGACCACGTCGTCAAGAACGCCGTCACCATCGTCGGCGGCCTCGCCTCGATGGCGTGGCTCAACGTCTCGCTCACCACCGCCGTCGAGGAGAGCCGCGAAGCAAACGAGGTCGAGGCCGCCGCGGCGACCGAGGACTGAGGGGCCTCGGCCCGCCGGCTCGTTTTCAGTAGAAGTCGGTGGCGAACGGCCCGAACGCGCCCGCGACGGCGTGAGCCAGCGCGGACTCGCGGTCGATGGCGCCGCCGGTCAGCACGCCTGCCGCGCCCTCTCGCTCGCTGATCGCCTCGGTGTCGAGCACGTCGTCCAGTACCGGCCCGAGTTCCTCGCCGTCGCGGACCCGCTCGGCGATGCCGTCGGGGAGGCGCAGGCTCGGGCCGCCGCCGCGCTCCAGTCGGTCCCCGTCGCTGACCGCCGCCCACATGATCAGGTACAGGCCGGGTCGCTCGTCGAACTCGGCCACTCCGCCCTCGATACCGACGCCGTAGGTCGCCTCGGGGTCGGCTTCGAGCGCCCGTGCCGCGCGGTTCTCCGCCCCGGTCACCGTCTCCGCCTGGCTGATCGGCTGTTCGGAGACGCCCGAGTCGACATCGACGCCCGTCACGTCGGCGTCGAACAGCGCCGCCGTGGCTCGTTCCGTCGCGCTGACCTTCACCGGATTCGTGCTCCCGACTGCGACGCGTTCCATGCCCGAACGCTCTCGTCACCGACCGCTTGGCCGTTTCGCTCTCGGTTCGGGCCACGTCCCACGGCAGGTACATAAAGCGGTAACTAACTGGCGTGGAAAGCGTTCACATGCTCACCGAAATCCCGCCTCGATACAGTTTCGGTCCGATCGCGAACGTGAGACCGACAGATTTATAAAAATTTCTCCGAATGGTTGTCTCACCATCGGACGCGTCCGGGATTTTTGCGGCGTTCCCGACCCGGATGAGTACGCCCCAGAGCTATGAGCGACTCTCGAATCAGAACCCAGCGGACGGACGAACAGGAAGACGAACAGACCGACGAGCGAACCCACCAGTCGTGCCCGGAGTGTAGCGGTGCCCTCGTCGTGGACGACGAGCGCGGCGAGACGGTCTGCGAGGACTGCGGCCTCGTCGTCGAGACCGACGAGATCGACCGCGGTCCCGAGTGGCGCGCCTTCGACGCCAGCGAGAAAGACGAGAAGTCCCGTGTCGGCGCGCCGACGACGAACATGATGCACGACAAGGGCCTCTCGACGAACATCGACTGGCGCGACCAGGACGCCTACGGGAACTCGCTGAACTCGAACCAGCGCCAGAAGATGCAGCGCCTACGGAAGTGGAACGAGCGCTTCCGCACCCGCGACTCGAAAGAGCGCAACCTCAAACAAGCGCTCGGCGAGATCGACCGGATGGCCTCGGCGCTCGGCCTGCCCGAGAACGTCCGCGAGACGGCGTCGGTCATCTACCGCCGCGCGCTGGACGAGAACCTCCTGCCCGGCCGCTCCATCGAGGGCGTCTCGACGGCGTCGGTCTACGCCGCGGCCCGCCAGGCGGGCGTCCCCCGTAGCCTCGACGAGATCAACGAGGTCTCCCGCGTCGAGAAGTCGGAGATCGCTCGCACGTACCGCTACGTCATCCGCGAACTCGGCCTCGAAGTCGCGCCCGCCGACCCCGAGAGCTACGTCCCGCGGTTCGCCTCCTCGCTGGAGATGTCCGACGAGGCCGAGCACCGCGCTCGAACGCTCCTCCAGAACGCCAAGGAGCAGGGCGTCCACTCCGGCAAGTCGCCCGTCGGCCTCGCCGCCGCGGCCGTCTACGCCGCCGCCCTGCTCACGAACGAGAAGACGACCCAGGCCGCGGTCTCCGAGGTGGCCGACATCTCCGAGGTCACCATCCGGAATCGCTACCACGAACTGCTGGAGGCCGAGCAGGGCCTCCCGGTGGCCTGACGGGGACGTCGCCCGCGACCGCCTGTCCTCCCGATCCGGGACCGGGCCGCCGACTCGGACCCGACAGCTCCTGATCGACCCCGACGAGCGACGCGTCGGTCCGCCTCGAAGCGCGTTCGAGAATCAGGCCTGATAACCGCGCAGGTACGCTTAATTCGCTCGCTTCCGGCGGTACGCACATGGCTTCCGAATCCGGCGATCTCGCCTCCGATACACTCGACGTCTCCGACGAGGCGGGAGACATGACGATAGATGAACTGGGGACCGCGATCGACGAGCTCTTGCGGGCCTCCGAGAGCGTCTCCGGCAGTTCACAGCAGATCAGCGAACTCGCGAACGAGCAGTCCGAGACGATGCGGGAGGTCGCGGCGGAGATCTCAAACCTCAGCGCGACCGTCGAAGAGGTCGCCTCCAGCGCGAGCCAGGTCCGTCAGGTCAGCACCGAGGCGCGCGACCTCGCCGACGACGGCCGCGAGATGGCCGACGACGCCATCGACGCGATGGAAGCCGTCGACGAGGCCAACACGGAGGTCTCCGACGACGTCGAGCAACTGCGCGACCGCATCGACGAGATCGACGACATCGTCGAAGTGATCAACGACATCGCCGACCAGACGAACATGCTGGCGCTGAACGCCTCGATCGAGGCGGCACGGGCCGGCGAGGCCGGCGAGGGGTTCGCCGTCGTCGCCGACGAGGTCAAGAGCCTCGCCGAGGAGTCCCAGCAGAACGCCACGGAGATCGAACAGCTCGTCTCGAACATCAAGAGCGACACCGAGAGCACCGTCGAGAGCATCGACCACGCGAACGAGCAGGTCGAAGAGGGGATCGAACAGGTCGACGACACCGTCGACGTGCTCCGGGAGATCGACGCGGCCGTCGAGGAGGCCGCCCAGGGCGCCCAGGAGGTCGCGAGCGCTACCGACGAGCAGGCCGCCTCGACCGAGGAGGTCGCCTCGATGGTCGACCAGACCGCCGACAGCGCCGAGGAGGTCGCCAGCGAGATCGAACGCATCGCCGCGGCCAACCAGCAGCAGACCGCGCAGATCACCGAGATCCAGGACCTCGTCCGCGACCTCGACTCGTAGGCCGAGTCGCGGGCGACCCGGTGACCCGCGCCGACCGGCCGGCGCGGATCCGGACGCTTTTTTCTCGCCTCGCCGAACGACCGGACATGGACATCGATTTCTCGTCGTTCGTGCTCGCGGCCGCGACCGCGGACCTGAGCGACGAACCGCACGCGCGCGACCACGCCGACGCCGTCGAGTTCCGCCTGGACATGGCGAGCGACCCGCTCGACGCGCTCGCGGCCTACGACGGCGACCTGCCGCTGATCGCGACCAACCGACCGACCTGGGAGGGCGGCGAGGCGGCGGACGGCGAGGACCGCCTCGACGCGCTCCGGACGGCCGCCGCGCACGATGCGGTCGCCGCGATCGACGTCGAACTGGCGGCGCTGGAAGACGGTGACGCGACCGACGTCGTCGACTACGCCCGCGACCGCGGGACGGCGGTCGTCGTCTCGACCCACGACTTCGCGGAGACGCCCCATCGCGACACGATGCGGGAGCTGCTCGCCGAGGCGAGCCGCTGGGGCGACGTGGCGAAACTCGCCGTCACCGCCGAGGGCGCCGGCGACGTGCTCGACCTGCTCGGGGCGACGTGGGACGCGACGACCGCCGGCGAGACGGTCGCGACGATGGCGATGGGCGAAGCCGGCCGCCACTCCCGGGCCGTCGCACCGCTGTACGGCTCGCGCATCGGGTACGCGCCGGTCGACCCCGCCGACGCGACCGCGCCCGGGCAGTACGACCTCGCGACGCTGTCGGGGCTCGTCGACCGCCTGCGGAGCGAGCGGCCGAAAGCCGGGGAGTCGGAAGCTTAACAACGCGGGACGACCGAAATCGGGCAACTAACAGTGAGTACTCGGAACAACACACGGCCGTGGCTGGCGGTCGTCCTCGCTTTCCTCTACCCCGGGCTCGGGCACGTCTATCTCCGCGAGTGGCTCCGCGCGCTCGTCTGGTTTTTCCTCAACGTGACGAGCTTCGCCCTCCTGATGGACGAGGAGGCGATGCCCGAGACGACCAGCCTCGACGCCCTCTTCCGCGCCGCCGAGAACATCCCGCCGGAGGCCGCGCTCGCGCTCGTCTCCATCACCGTCTTCAGCATGATCGACGCCTACTGGATGGCCAAGCGCCAGAACCGCGACGCCGCCGTCCAGGAGGGGACGACCTGTCCGAACTGCGGCCGGGACGTCGACCCGGACATCGACTTCTGCCACTGGTGCACCGAGCGCATCGCCCCCGAATCGGAGTCCGAGGACTCCGGGTCCGGCGTCTGAATCGCGGAGTCGACCTCGCCGGACGAGGGGTCACCCCGTCGGCGTCCGCTCGTTCGTCGGCCCGCTCACGACCTCGTCGTAGAGCGTGATCAGCTGTTCGCCCACGGCGTCGAGCGTGAACTGTTCGGTGGTCGCCGCGGCGTTCGCGCCGATCCGCTCGCGCTCGTCGGCGTCCTCGCAGAGCCGGGCGATGGCGTCCGCGAAGTCCGTCGCCGTCGCGCACTTGCGACAGTCCTCGCCGTCGTCCAGCCACTCGTAGGTCGGGATGTCGCGGATGACGGGCGGCTTCCCGCAGTGCATCGCCTCCAGTAGCGCCATCCCCTCGTTCTCATTTTTCGACGGCCAGAAGAACACGTCGCCGGCCGCGGGCGCGCCCCGCGGGTCCTCGATGTACCCGGTAAAGGTGCAGTTCTCGGGCGAGTACTCGACGAGCTTTCGCGTCTCGCGGGGCTGGAGGAACCTGTCGAGTCGGCCGCCGGTGGGGTTGAGGTAGCCGAACCAGGCGAAGTCGTACTCCGGGAGCGCCCGGGCCGTCTCGACGAACGTCCGCAGACCCTTGCGCTTGATGACGTGGCCGAACATGAAGACGACCGGCGGCTCCAGATCGTACCGGTCCAGGTACTCCTCGCGGAGGGCCGGGTCGTCCCAGCCGGCGAAGCGCTCGTGGTCGAACCCGTTGGAGATGACCGTCGACGGGGTGTCGGTGTACTCGGCGATCACCTCCTGGTTGTGCTCTGAGGGACAGATCAGGTGGTCGGCGAGGCCGTAGGCGTACGCGAGATAGGGTCGCAGGGGTTTGGCGAGCGCGTTCGAGAAGACGAAGCTGTCCCGGAAGTCCGCGGCCGTGTTGTGGGTGTGAAAGAGGACGGGGATCCCGCGCCGGCGGGCGCGCTTGGCGTAGTAGAGAGAGCGCGGGCCGGCGTTGTTGAGGTGGAGCAGGTCGACGTCGAGGGAGGGGTCGGTGGTGTAGTCGATGTCGTGCTCGTCGAGGATCGCACGCTGGTTGTTGACTGACTGGGCGAACCCGCCGGTGACGACGCCCTCGCCCTCGAAGTAGTGGCTGACCCTCATAGCAGGCTCGCCACCGCTCGTCCGGACTCGGTCAGGGCGTAGCCGTCGTCGGTCTTCGCGACGAGGTCGCCGCGGAGTCGGTCGAGGTGGTAGTTGAACTGGCCGGAGTCGGTCACGTCCACCCGCGTGCGCAGGTCCGAGAAGCGCACCGTCTCCTCGTCGGCGTCGGCGAGCGCCGCGAGGATGCGCACCCGCGTCTCGTTGCTGAGGAGCGTGAACGTGTCCGACACCGCCGCCGGGTCCGCGCGCTCGTCGCCATCCGCGCCGACGACCCCGCGCGCATCGTCGCGCTCGCCGGGCGCGTCTCCGCCGTTCGCCTGTTCACTCATCATCGAAGAGCACCTCCGGGATCCCGACGTCGGAGACGACCGGCGCCCCGTCGTCGTCGCGGCGCCAGGCGATGGCCGGACCGACCTCGTAGGCCTCCTCGCTGTCGAACGACAGCGTCGCCGTCCCGCCGCGGGCGAGGTGTTCGTTTATCGCCTGGCGGGTCTCGCGGTCGAAGCGGTTCATCCCGGCGACCGACTTGCCCCCGCGGACGGCGACGACCTCGAAGTCGAGACCGCCGCGGCTCGTCTCCAGGCGGACGCGCAGCGGCACCCGGTAGCGCGGGTCGTCGCCGGTCACGTCGTCGAATCGGAGGACGGCGTCCTCCGCGCGTTCGAGCTCCGTCATCTCGCGTTCGAGGCCCGCGCCCGCCGTCTCGACCGACTCCATCGACGCGCGGAGCGACTCGCGGACCTGGTCGTGGACCTGTCCCTTGATCTCCTCGACCATCGCACCGATGGAGTCGCCGTGGTCGACCGAGCCGGAACCGAACTCGACGTTGACGTCGTGGCCGTGGTGACCGCGCCGGTCGTCCGCCGCGCGGCGGTCCCCCTCTCGGCCGGGGCTCGCGCCGGGCGGCTGTGGCTCTCCCGGTCGCTCCTCGGGCACCTCGCGTAACCCGCGGTGGAGCACCTCCTCCCAGGAGAGGTCGAGTTCGCGCTTGCGGGCCTTCATCCGCTCGAAGACCTCGTCGTCGTCGATAGTGATCCGCACCTCTCTCGCCATGACGTGAGTTCTAGCAGATGATGTACTTAAATCTTTGCGCTGCAACTCACATCGGACTCACAAACCGAGCCGTTTCGACGCGCACTGACAGCTCAGATGTGAGTCCGAGGCGGGGAACGGAGAGACAGTACCGGGAGAAACTGGGAGAGCCGACGGTAGAGCGCGCGGCCGCGTTACTGCTCGATGATGCTCTCTTCGATGGCCTCGCCGAAGTGGCGGGCCTTGTCGCCGTAGTAGACGAGCACGTCGTCGCCTTCTTCGAGGTCGGTGACGGCTTTGCGGCCATCGGACGTGGCGACCTTGATCGTCTCGGCGTTCTGCAGCAGCGTCTCGATGCGGTCGACGCCCTCGTCGGTCTCGACCTCGGCGCTGACCCGGAACATCGGCCGCTTCTCGATCTTGACGCGGCCGACGATGGCCTCGCGCGTGCGGCCCTCGGTGTCGACGACCTGCACCTCGTCGCCGCTCCGGAGCTCCGAGAGGTACTTCGTCCCGCCGTCGGGCGTGCGGACGTACGCGTGGACGGCCCCGGCGTTCACCCGGAAGGGGCGGGAGGCGACGTAGGGCGACTCGGCGGTCTCGGCGTGAACGAAGAAGAGACCGCGGGACATCGACCCGACGAGCATCCCCTCGTCGTGTTCCATGAGGTTGCCGGTATCGATGCAGACGCGGTCGGCCGAGCCGGTCTGTTCGATCTCCTGGATCTCGGCCTCGACGAGGTCGACCTGCTCGCGGCCCATCTCGTCGCGCACCTCGACGGTCTTGCGGATCTCGTCCAGATCGTCGGTGTCAAGCAGGACCGAGTCCGCGCCGATTTCCAGCGTCTCGTAGGCCGTGCGGGCTTCCTCGGCGGTCGTGACGCCGGCGACCAGGTTCGTCTCGTCGCCGATGCGGGCGATGAGATTTTCGAGCGGGATGATCTGCCAGTCCTCGCCGACGACGATGGTGTAGTCGGCCGCCGTGGCGACTTCCTCGGCGAACTCCTCGTAGCGCTGGTCGAAGATGCGGACGTAGCCAGCCGTCGCCTTGCCGTCCTGGCGGAGGACGGACAGATCCGCAGAGCCCGAGAGGTCGCCGGGGATGTCCATCGACCCGTCGCCCTCGCCGTCTTTGCCGACGACGGCGATGTCGGGTTCGTCCTCCTCGTCGGCCTCGGCGTCCATGACGTGCACGTCGCCGTTGGTGAACGCCGCGACGTCGACGGCGCCGAGGTCGCGGACCCGCTCGACGTCCTGCTCGTCGACGAGGACCCAGTCGACGCCCGCTTCGAGTCCGGCGGTGATCCGCCGCTTGCGCTCGTCCCAGTCGCCGACCTCGTCGTCGGCCTTCAGCCACACTTGCCGTGTCATTGTACCCACGGTCGCTCCGGTCTGATTTGAACGTGGCGGAACCGGCGCTATCGGTGATCCGCGTCAGACGCTCGGCCGTCAACCGCGCGAGAGCGGCCGTCTACGGCCGGGACGCGAGGCAGTGTGGTGGCGTATCGTCGCTCGTCCACAGGGGTTCCATTTATTATTCCCCGAGAGAGACCACTGTTCGATGAGCATCAACTCCGAAGATCGTCCGTGGCCCCAGACCCTCGACCACGAGGGGGTCGACTGGCCGCCCGAGGAACAGCGGGTCCTGGTGCCGTTCCACGACGCCGTGAACCTCACAGAGACGAGCTTTCTCGGGGCGAGCGTGGCGTTCGGGACGGACGGGAGCCTCTACATTCTCCACGCCGTCGACGACGGGGAGGTCACCAGGCCGTCCGAGATCCGGGAACACGTGGAGCTGAAACGGGACGTCCAGGACCAGTTCGACGTCCCCGTGATCCAGCAGACCGACGAGTACTCCCAGTCGCTGCTCGAGTCGTTCGTCCGCTCGAACTCGATAACGACCACCGTCGTCGACCACGAGGAGGAGGGCTTTTTCTCGCTCGGGGGGACCGAAGAGGCCGTCCCCGGCGACTGCCACACCGTCGTCGGAACGGGCATGGAGGCGTTCGAGTCGCCGTCGAGCATCCTCGTCCCGGTCGCGAGGGGGCCGCACTCGGGGCTCGCGACCAGGATCGCGGAAGCGATCGCCCGAGCGTACGACTGCTGGATGGAGCTGTTCCACGTCGTCCCGGAGGACGCGCCGTCGGAGGCCGAGCGGGACGCGGACGAACTCCTCGACGCGTACCAGTACCGGCTCGACGACGACGTGGACGTCGACACGCACGTCCTGCGGGCGTCGGACCCGGCCGAGGCGATCATCGAGCACTCCGGGTACCACAGCATGACGGTTCTCGGCGCGCCCGAGAAGGGGACGCTCCGGCGCTTCCTCTTTGGATCGACCACGGACGAGGTGACCCAGAACACGGATGCGAAGCCGATACTGACGGCCCACCGCAACTCGGCCGACTCGTTCGTCTCCCGCTGGTTCTGACCGACTCTGTCCGTCGTCTCACTCTGCTTCTTTCGTGAAAGGGAGTTGTACTGAGCATCCGCGCCGAGCGAAGTGAGGCGCGGTTCCCCGCTCGCGCGGAGCGCGAGCGGCCTTTTTCACCCATCTTTTTCGCTGGGGGGTCGCGAGCACCGCGAGCGACCCCCCAGCGAAAAAGATGGTTCGCAAGGCTTGTTAGCCGCCGTCACCCGAGTTCTGCCAATGAGCCACGCTTCGCCGCCGGTCCGCCGCGTCACGGACTGGGACTTCGATCAGCTGTCGGCGCTCGCGGCCGAGCACGACACGCCGCTGTACGTCGTCGACCTCGACCGCGTCGCGGCGAACTACGAGCGATTCGCCGCGGCGTTCCCGGACGCCCACGTGATGTACGCCGCGAAGGCCCACACCGGCCGCGCGGTGCTGGAAACGCTGCTCGACGCCGGCGCGGACATCGAGTGCGCGGCGCGCGGTGAGCTCCAGCGGGCGATCGGCGCCGGCGCCGACCCCGACACGCTCCAGTACACCGCGGTCAACCCGCCGGACGCGGACCTGGATTACGCGGCGGAACTGGGCGCCGAACACCCCGGACTGACCGTCACCGGCGGCGCGCGCGACACGTTCGACCGGCTAGAGGCGCGGGGATACGACGGCCGCGTCGCCATCCGGATCAACCCCGGCATCGGCACGGGCCACCACGAGAAGGTCGCGACCGGGAAGGACGCGAAGTTCGGGATCCCCTACGACGAGGTGGTCGAACTGGCCGACGACCTGCGCGAGCGCTTCGACCTCGTCGGGCTGCACGCGCACATGGGGAGCGGCGTCCTGCACGACGACCTGGACGACCACTGCCGGGCCATCGGGAAGGTGGCCGACCTGGCGCGGGAGGTCACGGCCGAGACCGGCGTCGACCTGGAGTTCGTCGACTTCGGCGGCGGGTTCGGGGTCCCCTACCGCGAGGACGAGGAGCCGCTTGACGTGGAGACGGTGGGCGAGAAGGTACGCGAGGCCGTCGGCGAATTGGACGCGCAGATCAAGCTCGAACCCGGCCGCTACGTCGTCGCCGACGCCGAACTGATCCTGACCGAAGTGAACACGGTCAAGGAGACGCCGGAGGCGACCGTCGTCGGCGTCGACGCCTCGCTGGCGACGCTCATCCGGCCGGCGATGTTCGACTCCTATCACCCGATCGCGAACGTCTCCGCGCCCGACCGGGAGCTGGAGCCGGTGTCCGTCGGTGGACCGTGCTGCACGAGCGCGGACGTGTTCTGCACGGACCGGCCGATCGCTCGCCCCGAGCGGGAGGACCTGCTCGCCATCGGGAACGCTGGCGCCTACGGCTACGAACTCGCCAACCAGTTCCACTCCCAGCCCCGGCCCGCGGAAGTCGCCGTCGAGGGCGACGAGACGCGGGTCGTCCGCCGGCGGGAGTCGATGGACGACGTGACCAGGGTCGAACGCGAGGCGCCGAGCGCCGAGGAGGGTGATCGACGGCGATGACCTTCGACGTTCTCGACTTCCACGAGGAGGCGGTTCGGACGGAATCGCACGAGTCCGTCGGCGAGATGCGCGACCTGCTCGTCGAGACGCTGGAGGCCGCCGGCGCCGACCCCGTGGTCGACGAGGCGGGCAACACGCTCGCGACGCGGACGGTCGACGGCTTCGAACCCGGCGACGCGGCCGTCGAGCGCGACGGCGACGCGGACGACACGCACCTCGTCCTCAACACGCACATCGACACGGTACCGCCACACGTGCCCTACGCGGAGCGCGAGGACGGCGCCGTCGTCGAGGGCCGGGGCGCCTGCGACGCCAAGGGGCCGCTCGCGGCGCTGGTCGACGCGTTCCTGACGGCCGGCGTGCGGGGCGATGGGGGGCGGCTGACGCTCGCGATAACGCCCGACGAGGAGACGGTCCAGACCGGCGCCGCCCACCTCGCGGGGACCCTCGACGCCGACGGGTTCGTCGTCGGCGAACCGACCGGGCTGGACGTCTGCAACGCCGCACGCGGCCAGTACGAGGGGTCGATCGCGATCACCGGATCGGCCGCCCACGCGGCCACGCCCGAGAGCGGCGCGAACGCGATCCGGGCCGCCGCACCGATCCTGCAGGCGATGGAGACGTACGACGAGGAGCGCGGTCCCGGCGAGCACGAGTCGCTCGGTCGACCGACACTCACGCCGACGGTGATCGAGGGCGGCGAGGCGTCCAACCAGGTGCCCGAGGAGTGCGTGCTGACGTTCGACCGACGACCGGTCCCGCCGGAGACGCCCGAGGAGTTCCGGGACGAGTTGCAGAACCACCTCTCCCAGTGGGTCCCGACCGGGATGGACCTGCAGGTGGCCCTCTCGCCGCGGGAGACGCCGTTCCTGACGGCGTTCGCGACGGACCCCGCGGAGGCGCTCGTCGAGTCGCTCGCGAACGCCAGCGGCGGCGAGGTGCGGCCGTTCGGCGCCGCGACGGAGGCTTCCTACTTCGCCGAGCACGCGCCGACGGTCGTCTTCGGGCCGGGCGACCTGGCCGACGAGGAGGGCGCTGTCGCTCACAGCGAGCGCGAGTACGTCCGCCGCGAGGACGTCCGAGCGGCCGCGCGAGCGGTCCGCGACGCGGTCGACGCGCTGCTGTAGACTTCGATTCTCTATCGGGGTCCGTCCCCGAGTCGCTATTCGACCAGCGGGAGGACGATGCCGAACACGAGCGGCGAGAACAGGCCGAGCAGGATGCCGAGCACTTCCATGTCGAAAAACAGCGTCTGTTCCCAGCCCGGGACCCCGCCGAGGACTGCCGTTCCGACGAGTTCGCCCGCGGCGCCGAGAGCGAACAGGGAGACCCCGAGGAGGAACCCGGTCTTCGCGAGCGACGGGTAGTCGGTGGACACGTACTGCGTCATGGCTCTCGATGGCTCGCGCCCGCACAAAAAGTTCCCGCGTCGCTCCGTCACACGGTCTCACGCAAACCATATGTGGGGATGTCGCATATCGGGCCCCTATGCGAGAACTCCTGTTCGGACCGCTCGCCGAAGTGCTCGGCGTTGTCTTCTACGTCGTGGTCGCCGGGGCGCTGACCGTCGTCGGCGCGCTCGCAGAGCAAGCGAGTGTGCACGACCTCACAGCCGGGCAGACGACGCTCGGTCTCTGGGAAGCCCTGTTCGGCGCCGTCCTCATCTACGCGGGACTCAACGTCGCCTACCACGTCGTGTTGCCGCGACTCCGCGCCGAGAACGCGGCCTGACCGGTGCGACGGCCCCGCCCATTCTACGCCAGGTACGACATCGCTTCGTCGTCGCTGACCTGGCCGAAGTTCCTGTAGTGAGCGCCGACGGCCCGGAATCGTCGGGGACGCTCGACAGCGATCACCGTGTCTGCGAGCGCTTCGAGTTCCTCGAGCGTGTCCGGCGGGCCGACCGGAACGGCGACCACCAGCGAGGCGGGGTCGTCCTCGCGAACCAGGCGGAGGCAGGCCCGCATCGTCGCGCCCGTGGCCACGCCGTCGTCGACGACCACCACTCGCTGGCCCCTGAAGTCGGGGCGGTCGCCCTCGCGATACGTCCTCGCTTTCTCGGCGGCGACGGCTCGCTCCTGCTCCCGCTGGGTCGCTACGTACTCCTCCGAAGGCGACGCGCGCGCGAGCGCCTCGTCGTTGAGCCAGACGGCGCCGTCCTCGGCGACGGCGCCGATGGCGTACTCGGGGTTGCGCGGCGCGCCGATCTTCGAGGCGACGATCACGTCGAGCGGCGCGCCTAGGCGGTCGGCGACCACGCGACCGAGCGGCAACCCCCCGCGCGGGATCGCGACGACGATATCGGCCGCGATCCCCCCCGCTTCCAGCGCGTCGGCGAGTCGGTGACCCGCGTCCGTCCGGTCGCGGAACATGGGTGTGCGTAGGCGTCTGACGGGCAAATGTCTGTGGCCGGCGATCGCTGCTCGGAACCCGTGCTGCTAGATCTCCGAAAACATCGTTCCGACCCTACTGTTCCGCTCCGCAACTCGCGGACGCAGCGCGAGTGCTCACTCGCGGACCTCGTCGACCAGTTCGCTGGCGACGCCGGTGTAGCCCGCGGGAGTCAGCGCGTGCAGTTCTTCGCGCACGTCCTCGCTCACGTCGAGGTCGTCGATCATCGCCGCGAAGTCCTCCATCGACACGTCGCGCCCGCGGGTCGCTTTCTTGACGTGCTCGTAGGCGTCGTCGAAGCCCTCTCTCCGGAGGATCGTCTGGACCGCCTCGCCGACGATCTCCGGCGTCGATTCGAGGTCGTCGCGCATGACCTGCTCGTTGGGGACGACCTTGTCGAGGCCGTTCTGGAGCTTCGTGTAGCCGATGAGGCAGTGAGCCAGCGCGGCGCCCATGTTGCGCTTGACCGTCGAGTCCGAGAGGTCCCGCTGGAGGCGCGACTTGGTGACGTAGTCGCCGAGGAAGGTCAGGTCGGCGTTGGCCTTCGAGAGGTTGCCCTCGCTGTTCTCGAAGTCGATCGGGTTGACCTTGTGGGGCATCGTCGACGACCCGGTCTCGCCCTCCGCCGCCTCCTGGCCGAGGTAGCGGTCGGAGACGTAGAGCCAGACGTCGAGATCGAGGTCGAGCAGGACGTTGTTCGCGCCCCGGAGCGCGTCGAAGACGGCCGCGAGGTCGTCGCAGGGGTTGACCTGCGTCGTGACGGGCTCGTGGTCCAGTTCCAGGTCGCGGACGAACGTCCGGGAGAAGGCGGGCCAGTCCACGTCGGGGTAGGCCGCCTCGTGGGCGGCGTAGGTGCCGGAGGCGCCCGCCAGCTTGCCCGACAGCTCGCCGCTCGCGCGCTCGATCCGGCCGAGCGCTCGGCCCAGCCGGGAGGCGTACACCGCGAGCTCCTTCCCGAACGTCGTCGGCGTCGCGGGCTGGCCGTGAGTCCGCGCGAGCATGGGCAGGTCGCGGTACTCGCGGGCCATCTCGATCAGCGCGTCGCGCACCTCGCGGAGTTCGGGGACGAGCACCTCCTCGACGGCGGGCTTGACGAGCAGGCGGTGGGCGAGGTTGTTCACGTCCTCGCTGGTGAGGCCGAAGTGGATCCACTCGGCGGCGCTCAGGTCCTCGGGGAAGCGTTCGCGGACGAAGTACTCGATGGCCTTCACGTCGTGGTTGGTCGCGGAGTACTCGCCGTACCCCTCGGTCTCGATCTGCTTGACGAGCGCCGCGTCGTCCTCGTCGAACTCCTCGTAGACCGCCCGGAGCTCTTCGCGCTGGGGACCGCTGATCGAGAGCGGCGTCTGCGGGAGGTCGGCCAGCGAGATGAGGTACTCCACTTCGACGCGAGTGCGCGCTCGCATCAGCGCCTGCTCGCTGGCGTAGGGGACCAGCGGTTCGGTGTAACGGGCGTAGCGCCCGTCGAGCGGCGAGACGGCCTGCAGTGACGAACGGTCGGTCATGTGCGCCCCTGCGGCGAGTCGGCCAAAGAGGGTATCGGTCGGCGTCCGCGAGCGGGTCCGCCCGCGTTCGCCGGGGAAGCCGGCGGAGCGGCGGCGCTACTGTGTCGTCCGTGTCGACTGTGTCTCAGCCTATTCGCAACTACTTTGCGCGGCGGCGACCGGCGTTCACACATGAAACTCGCGGGACTCGCAAGCAATCGCGGACGGAACCTGCTCAACATCGCCGACCGCGCCCCCGGAGGGGCCGAGTTCTCGGTGATACTCACGAACGACGCCGACGCGCCCGTCCTCGACGCGGCGGCCGAACGGGGGATCCCGACCGAAGTCGTCGAACGCGAGGACGGCGAGGACCGCCGCGACCACGAGGAACGCATTCTCGACGCGCTCGCCGACTACGACTTCGAACTGGTGACGCTGGACGGCTACATGCGCCTGCTGTCGGACACGTTCCTCGACGAGGCGCCGACGACGCTGAACGTCCACCCGTCGCTGCTCCCCGCGTTCCCCGGCATGGACGCGTGGGGTGACGCGCTCGACTACGGCGCGAAGGTCGTCGGCTGCACCGTCCACGTCGTCACCAACGCCATCGACGAAGACGGCGAGATCATCGAGGAAGAGGTCGACGGCGGCCCGGTCGTCACGCAGGAGCCGATCCCCGTCTACGAGGGCGACGACGAGGACGACCTCAAAGAGCGCGTCCTCTACGAGGGCGAGTTCAAGGCCTACCCGCGTGCGGTCAAGTGGTTCGCCGACGGCGACGTGACCGTCGACTACGAGGCGAACCAGGTGTCCGTCGAGGGCGACACCGGCGGCTATCTGCCCTCGCGCCTGTTCAGTTCCGAGGACCGCGCCGCCGACCTGCGCTACGGGGAGAACCCCCACCAGGACGCCGCGGTCTACGCCGACAACACGGTCGACGAGGCCAGCGTCGTCCACGCCGACCAGCGCAACGAGGGCGCGAAGGCGCTCAGCTACAACAACTACAACGACGCCGACGGCGCGCTCAACCTCATCAAGGAGTTCGACGAGCCCGCCGCCGCGGTCATCAAACACACCAACCCGGCGGGCTGTGCGACCGCCGACACGCTGGCCGACGCCTACGCCGACGCGCTCGCGACCGACCCCAAGAGCGCCTTCGGCGGCATCGTCGCCCTCAACCGCGAGTGCGACGAGGCGACCGCGGCCCAGATCATCGACTCGTTCAAGGAGGTCGTCGTCGCGCCCGGCTACACGGACGACGCGCTGGACACGCTCTTCGAGAAGGAGAACCTGCGAGTCCTCGACGTGAGCGAGCAGTACGACGTCACCGAGGCCGTCACCGAGAAGAAGCTCGTCGGCGGGCGACTCGTCCAGGAACGGGACACCCAGTCGCTCACTCCCGACGACCTGGAGGTCGTCACCGAGCGCGAACCGACCGACGAGCAGATCGAGGCGATGCTGTTCGCCTGGCAGACAATCAAGCACGTCAAGTCCAACGCCATCGTCTTCGCGAAGGGCACCGAGACCGTGGGCGTCGGCGCCGGACAGGTCTCCCGCGTCGACGCGGTCGAGATCGCGGGCATGAAAGCCGAGAAGGACGCCGAGGGCAAGGACGCCGAGGGCGCCGTGATGGCCTCGGACGCCTTCTTCCCGTTCCCGGACGGCATCGAGAAGGCCGCCGAGGCGGGCATCGAGGCGGTCATCCAGCCCGGCGGGTCGAAGAATGACGACATGGTGATCGAGGCCGCCGACGAACACGACATCGCGATGGTCATGACCGGCCAGCGCGCTTTCCGCCACGACTGAGCGCCGGAGCGTCCGGACCGTCCTACTCGGCCGACCTTCCGCGATCGTATCACTTACGGTCCGATGGGGCGCGCGATAGGGTATGACGTACCGCGTTATTCAAGTGGGGACCGGTGGGCAGGGCGCTCGCTGGTGCGAATCGTACCTGCCGCCGCACGTGGAGAGCGGCCGGATCGACGTCGTCGCCGCCGTCGACGTCGACGCCGACGCGCACGAGAACGCCGTCGAACACCTCGGTCTCGACGAGTCCGACTGTTACACCGACACCGAGGCAGCCTTCGCCGAGACCGACGCGGACTTCTGTACAATCGTGACGCCGCCGTGGACGCACGAGGAGGTCGTCGACGCCGCCGTCGAACACGACCTCGATGTCCTCTCGGAGAAGCCCATCGCCGACACGCTCGAAGCGTCGGTCCGTATCGCGGAGAAGGTGAAGCGAGCGGGCCTGAAGATGGGCGTGACGATGAGTCACCGCTTCGACCGGGACAAGACGACGATGCGCCGACGCCTGCACTCGGGCGAGCCCGGCCCGCTCGACTATCTGGTCGGTCGGTTCACCTGTAACGCCCGCACCTACGGCCGGTGGGGGGCGTTCCGCCACGAGATGGACAACCCGCTGCTCGTCGAGGGCGCGGTCCACCAACTGGACTTCCTCGCGGACATGGCCGGCGCGAAGTGCGAGCGGCTGTACGCCGACACGTGGCTCCCCGAGTGGGCCGAGTACGAGGACGACGTGCAGGCCACAGTGCAGATGCGCTTCGAGAACGGCGTCCGCGCCACCTGGGAGGGCGCGAAGGCCAACGCGACCACGCTCAACGGGTGGGGCAACGACTACCTCCGCGCGGAGTGCCGCGACGAGACGCTCGTCCTCGACGGCCGCGAGATCACGCGCTACCCCTACGATCAGGCCGAAGAGACGGTCGGCGGCACGAACGAGGTCGAGGGCGAGGAAGTGCCGCTCGACGAGCAGGACCACTGGGCGAACGCGTGGCTCGTCGAGCAGTTCCTCGACTGGCTGGACACTGACGAACCGATGGCGACCGACGTGGAGTCGAACCTCCAGTCGGTCGCGCTGGTGGAAGCGGCCATCGAGAGCAGCGAGCGCGACGAGGCCGTCGACGTGCAGGAACTGCTCGCCGAGGCGCGCGAGAACGTCGAACTGTGAGTTCCGCTCCCGGCCGCGGACCGCCGGACTACACTCCGCCGACCGCCGGACCGCGACCCGGCCGGTGTCCTTAGGTGTGCCCGCGACGTTGGCACGGACATGGGACTCACGGACTGGGCGCGCAAGCACCTCCTGGCGACGATCGCGCTGTCGCTCGTCTTCGGCACGCTGACGGCCGTCTCGCTCCTCGGCGTCGCCGCGTGGGCGCTCTGGGCACTCCTCGGCCTCGGCGGCGCGTCGACGCTCGGGACCTTACTGCCGCTGTTCCTCTTCGGCCTGGTCGTGGGCGTGCCGGCGACCGCCGTCGCGCTCATCGCCGCGGCGGTCGGGCTGGCGACGCGAGCGTCCTCGGCGGTCAGCGACCGGACCGAGTTCGCCGGCGTCCGCCTCGGGCAGGTCGCCTCCTACGTCGAACGCGAGAGCGAGATCGCGCGACTGGTCGGCCTCTCGGACCTCGTCGAGCACTTCGACTCGCGCTCGCCCGACCGGCGCGCTGACGACCGGATCCAGCGCCTGAAAGACCGCTACGTCTCCGGCGACATCTCCGAGTTCGAGTTCGAGGAGCGGATGCAGCGGGTGATGGACGAGGAGGGAGTCCACCGCGACCGCGTCTCGGCCATCGACGACGAACTCGGAGGCCTTGACGACGACCAGCGCATCGCCGAGCGGAACTGACCCGGCGGCGAGGCGCGTCGACCAGCCAGTTATTTCCGGGCGACGCCCCAACGACGTGACATGGGAAAGACGCTGCTGGGGATCGACCTCGACGAGTCGCCAGTGGGGGGATTCGTCGAGCGTCTGCTCTCGGAGGAGGAACTGGAGAAACTCACCGACGGCGGACGCGGTCCGCGCGACGAGACCGGCGCGAGCGGCCGCCGCGACACCGACGAACCGACCGACGACCTCGACGGCACCGACCTCGTGGACGACGCGGTCGACGCCGACGACGGACCGGGCGGGCGCATCCCCGTGGGGACCAGCGCCGGCTCGAGCGCCGGCGCCGACACGCCGAGCCCGGGGGACGAGCGGCCCGTCGGCGGCCGCGTCCCGTCGCCAGGGGCCGAGGACACGGACGAGGAGGGCGGCTGGAAGGAGAAGCTCAAGCCGATCCTCCTGAAGGGGAGCATCGCGCTCGCCGTGCTCGCGGTCGTCGGCTTTCTCGCCTACCGCTACCTGGGGAAGGCCAAGAAGGTCGCGAGCGACAAACTCGGGAGCGACGACGAGCAGTCCGGGTCGCCGTCGCCCGAGAACGTGACCGGCGACGTGCCGGAAGCGCGCCGCCGCGCGAAGGCGCCGAGCCGCGACCGGGAGGAGTACGCCGACCGGCCCGTCGACGAGACCGTCCGCCACGCGCAGGAGGCGTCTGACTCCGGTAGCGACCGAGACCACGAGGACGAGGGCCCCAGCGCGCCGCGGACCGCGCCACAGACGAGAAACGACTCCGACGTGGGCGCGCTCGTCGGACTGGCGGCGCTCGCCGTCGTCGCTGCGGCCGTCCGGAAGTTCGGCGAGGACCCCCCGCGGGACCCGCTGGTCGACGGACCGGCCGACGACCGCGACGATGAGTGACGGTCCCGAACACGGAACCGAAGCACGCGGCCCCCTGGACGGTCTCGCCGACCGCGAGGGCTGGCGCGTCGAGGGGTCGGCCGCCCGGGTCCACTACGAGGGCGAGGGCGACCGCTACAGCGTCGAGTACTACGCCCCGAGCGACTGCGTGATCTACTGGAAGGTACCGCCCGAGCAGGGCGGCGAGACGGCGGTTCCGGTCGGGCGCGACACCGTGCCGACGCCGCTGCGCGACCGGATCCGCCTGGACCTAGAGGCCGCGGGGATCGACCCCGCGGTCGAACGGCGAAGCCTGTAGCCGGCCGCCCACACCCGGCGGCGCGACCCTTCTGTGGCGACTGTGTCGGCGGTCACGACGCGCTCGTCGGTGAGTCCGACAGGTCTAAGCGGACCCATCTGGAACCGCACGTGCATGGAGTTTCACGAGGCGGCGGACTTTCTCTTCGATCTGCGGCGGTTCGCGCCGCGGCCGGGGTTAGCCCCGACGCGGGAGCTGCTCGCCCACCTCGGCGACCCCCACGAGGACCTGCTGTGCGTCCAGGTCGCGGGGTCGAACGGGAAGGGGAGCACGGCCCGGATGGTCGAGCGCGCGCTCCGGGAGGCCGGGCTCTCCGTCGGGCTGTACACCTCGCCGCACCTCGACGACGTGCGCGAGCGGGTGCGCGTCGACGGCCGGCCGATCACCGAGTCGGCCGTCGCCGAGTTCGTCGGCGAGTTCCGCGAGTACGCGACCGAACAGGCCGCCGACGGCCAGTCGCCCACGTTCTTCGAGACGGTGACCGCGATGGCCTGCTGGGAGTTCGACCGACAGGACGTCGACGTCGCCGTCCTCGAAGTCGGCATCGGAGGGACGCTCGACGCGACGAGCGTCGTCGACCCGGCGGCGAGCGCGATCACCGCGGTCACGCTCGAACACACCGACCTCCTCGGCGACACCGTCGGCGAGATCGCCCGCGACAAGGCCGGCGTCGCGCCCGCGGACGCCCCGCTCGTGACCGCCGCGACGGGCGATGCGCTCGCGGCCATCCGCGACGAGGTCGACGACGTGGTGACCGTCGCCGACGAGGACTGGACCGAGAGCGAAGACCCCGACGTGACGGTCCGCTACGGCGGCCGCGAGGGACTGGAGGCCGCGGTCGAGATCGAGAGCGACGGGACCGGCGGGGACAGCGACGGCGCGAGCGGGAGCGACGGTGCGTGGTCCGTCGCGACGCACCTGCCGCTGCTTGGCGCTCACCAGGCCCGAAACGCGGGCGTCGCCGCGGTGCTCGTCCGGCAGGTCGCAGACAGGCTCGACGCGGACCTGTCGACCGAGGCCGTCGCGCGCGGCTTCCGCAACGCCCACTGGCCGGGCCGCTTCGAGGTCATGGGCAGGGATCCGCTGGTCGTCCTCGACGGCGCGCACAACCCCGGCGGCTGCGAGGCGACGGTCGACGTGCTGGAGTCGTTCGACTACGACGACCTCTATCTCGTCGCCGGCGCGATGACCGACAAGGACCACCGCGGGATCGCGGCGGCGTTCGGCGACGCCGACCTGGCGCGCGTCGTCGCCTGCCGACCGGACCACGACCGCGCCGAGTCGGTGGACGTCATCGCCCGGGTCTTCGCGGAGGAGACCGAGGCCGCCGTCGACACTCACGAAGCGGTCGCCGGCGCGCTCGACCGCGCGCTCGACGCGGCGGGTCCGGACGACGCCGTGGTCGTCGTGGGCTCGCTGTACGCCGTCGCCGAGGCCCGGACTCGCTGGGTACGGCCGACGGTTTCTACCCGAGTGGACTCGGTCGCCGACGCCCGAGAGACGCTGGACCGCGCGCACGTGGCCGAGGTCGACGCGGCAGACGCGAGCGGCGACGCCGTCCACCGGGTCCTGCGGACGCGACTCCGTCCCCGACAGGCGCGCCGACTGCAGTCCGAACTGCGCGCGCTCGGCGGCGAGTGCGCCCTCTCGGCGCTGGCCGACCAGGACGAGGAGTCCGTCGACGCGGTGCTGATGGCGACTCGATCGCAGTTCGACCGCCTCGTCGCCGGGCTGGCGGACCGCGAGGACGGCCTCGAACCGCTCGCCGACGAGATCCGCGGGGCGCTGGACGGGACTCCCGGCCCGAACGAGCCGACCGCGGTCGCGACCCGCGGCGGTGCCTTCGGAGCCGGCGACGACGGATCCGCCGACCGCGGCTACCCCTGGGAGGACGGCACCGCGGTCATGGGCATCCTGAACATCACGCCGGACAGCTTCCACGACGGCGGCGAGTACAACTCGGTCGCCGACGCGCGCGAGCGCGCCGAGCGGATGGTCGAGGCGGGCGTCGAGATCCTCGACATCGGCGGCGAGTCGACGCGACCCGGCGGCGAGCCCGTCCCCGAGGGCGAAGAGATCGACCGCGTCGTCCCGGTCATCGAGGCGATAGCCGACCTCGACGCGATGATCTCCATCGACACGCGCAAGGCCGCGGTCGCCCGGGCGGCGCTCGACGCGGGCGCGGACCTGCTCAACGACGTCTCGGGACTGGAGGACCCGGAGATGCGGCTGGTCGCGGCCGAGTACGACGCGCCGGTCGTCGTCATGCACAGCATCGAGGCGCCGGTCGACCCGACCACGACCGTCGAGTACGACGACGTCGTCGACGACGTGATCGACTACCTCGCCGAGCGCGTCCTGCTCGCCGAGAAGGCGGGGCTGGACCGCTCGCAGATCCTCGTCGACCCCGGGCTCGGGTTCGGCAAGTCCGCCGTGGAGAGCTTCGAACTGCTCGGTCGACTGGACGAACTCGCGGCGCTGGGCTGTCCGATCCTCGTCGGTCACTCCCGGAAGTCGATGTTCGAACTCACCGAAGGTGGCCGCGAGGGCGCGCTCGACGAGACGGTCGCGGGCACGGCGCTGGCCGCCGAGCGCGGCGCCGACGTGATCCGCGTGCACGACGCACACGAGAACGTCGCGGCCGTCCGCGTCGCCCGGGCCGCGGCCGACCCAGACCGATTCGACGACTGAGCGGCCCGTCGACGTGTGACCGACCGACGGGCGCCCGACAGACTTTTCTCGCTGTCTGTCGGCACTCGGAGGCGTGACCGACGAGACGCCGTCCGACGAGGACCCACCTGGCGAGACGCCGGCCGACGACACGCGCGACCACGACGAGTGGGCCCGCGTCGTCATGCAGGGGTACGACGGCGTGGCCGAGGCCTACGACGCCGACCGCGACGGCGCCGACGAGGTGGCGTTCGTCGAGTCCGTCGTGGCCGACCTCCCCCGTGGCGCCCGCGTCCTCGACGCCGGCTGCGGCGGCGGCCGCGCCGTCCTCGAAACGCTGGCCGACGACTACGAGACCGTCGGCGTCGACCTCTCGACGGAGCAACTGCGACTGGCGAGCGAGCGCGCGCCGGCCGCGCGGCTGGTCCGCGGCGACCTGACGCGACTTCCAGTCGCCGCCGGCGCCGTCGACGCGCTCACCGCGCTCCACTCGGTGATCCACGTCCCGCGCGAGCACCACGGGGCCGTCTTCCGGGAGTTCGCCCGCGTGCTCCGACCCGGCGGCCGGTTGCTCCTGACCACCGGCGTCGGCGAGTGGGAGGGCGAGAACGACGACTGGCTCGACAGCGGCGCGGCGATGCAGTGGAGCTTCCACGGCCGCGAGCGAAGTCTAGAACTGCTGGAGGAGGCCGGGTTCTCGGTCGACGACGACACGGTGCTCGACGACGACCTCGGCGGCGGCGAGTGGCTGTTCGTCCGGGCGACGTTCGACGGGCGATAGCGCGGCCGACCGCTCAGACGACGCTACCGAGCGCATCGATCAGTCCGCCGAGGCCGCTCCCGATCTTCGGCAGGAAGCCGTGTTCGATCACGTCTGCGAAGATGTGCGTCCACACCGACAACAAGAGCAGTAAGCAGACACGCCGTGAAGAGATCCAGCTGGTAGAGCCATCGGGGGCCGTCGACGAGTAACGCCAGGAAATCAAACGCATCGACGCCAGCCCCAGCAACCCCACAAGCGCCGACGACCAGAAGTGATACCAGACGAGGTCGAGGGGGACGTCCATACACACCGATCAGAACAGATTCGTCCGATATAACTCGCCCGGCCGAATTATTGGCGTTGAAATTCACTCGACACGGCGGCCGACGATGCGGGTTTCGATACGGCGGTGCGGCGAGACAGTGCACGTCCCGCGGCCGCGTGAGTGGCAGTTCGTCCGCGGCCACCCGAGCGCCCCGTCGTCAGTTCAGGACCGGATCCGCGACCGTCCCGAAGCGGTGGCCGCAGCGGGGGCACTCGACGCGGCGGTCGCCGTCGCCGTCGACGGCAGCGAACGACTTCGCCAGCCCGATCTTGCCGCATTCGGGGCAGCGGCGGACGAGCGGTGGGATCATCGGCGTCGGCTCACGTAGGGGTTCGAGCGGCAAGGGTCCGTCGGCGGACGGGAGCGATCCGCGGACCGATCGCTGCCGTCAGAACAGTCCGTAGTCGGCCTGCAGGTCGCGGTAGGTCTGGAGGTACCGTTCGAGGACGGCGTCGTCGTCGTAGGCAGCCCAGTCCTCGTCGACGGTCAGGCGGTCGAACTCGCCGGCGTCGACGACGGCGTCGGCGATCTGCTCGGGGTCGGTTGCGCGGAAGCTCCGCTCGGCCTCCTCGATGAGTTCGTGGGCGCTGGACTCGGCCTGGTACTCGACGATGCCGACGCAGCCGCAGGCCATCGCCCACAGCAGTTCGGTGGCGAAGTACTCCCGGTAGGCGGTCTGGACGAACGCGTGGGCGCCCTTGTAGAGCGCGACGCGCTCCTCGCGGTCGCAGGCCCCGGCGAAGGTGACCCGGTCGTCGATCCGCAGGTCGCGGACCTGTCGCTCGTAGTCCTCGCGCTGGGGGCCGTCGCCGACGATCGTCGCCGTCCACTCCCGGTCGCGCAGCTCGGCCAGCCCGAGCAGGAAGCTCTCGACGTTGGCGCTCTCGTCGAGCGGGTGGGCGTAGACCACGTCGGTCTCCGCGGCCGGCTCGGTCTCGCGGACGAGCGACATGTCGATGCTCTCGGGGATCACCTGCGAGGTGTCGGCGGTCGCACCGAGTTCGCGGACGCGCGTGCGGACCATCTCCGAGGGGGTGACGACCATCCCGGGGAGCGTCGCGGCGCGCTCGTGGAAGCGCGACGCCTCGATGGAGGCGTCGCCGAACCACTCGACGACGAGCGGCGCGCGGGCCAGCGTCCCGCCGAGGCTGGCGGCGAGGACCGTGACCGGCGGGTCGGGGCGGGCGTGGACGACGTCGGGGTCGTAGAGGGCGAGTAGGGCGGGGATCCTGACGGCGAAGGAGGTGAGCGCCGGCGAGATGGTCACGCCGCGGTAGGTGACGCCGTCGCGTTCGACGGTCTCGTCGGTGCCGTCCCACCACTGCGTGCAGAAGACGGTCACGTCGTGGCCGCGGGCGGCCAGGTGGCGTGCGACGCGTTCGAACCGGCGTGCCCCTTCGGTGTCGCGGTAGTGAGTCGTCTCCATCGAGACGAACGCGACGCGCATACGACCGAGGAGGGTACCGGGTGTCAAAAATCCCCATCATCCCTCCGACGCCCGGTAAGACCCCGGTACCGCGGCGGCGCGCCGCCGGTCGGCTGACGTAGGTGCAACCTACCTGGCCGGAACGCTTATTGGAGATTACCGGCATCGGTGGGGGTGTGAACAGACGGGGGTTCCTTGCGAGTGCCGGTGCGGTCCTGTCGCTCGGCGTCGCCGGGCGACGGACCGAGCGGCCGCCGGACCCGGTTGTCGTCCGCGTCTGGTTCAGCGACGCGGCCGCCGAGCGCGAGGGTCTCGAAGCCCGCGTCGACGGATACCTCACCGCCGCGCTCGAAGCCGCCGTCGGCGCCGCAGAGATCGACTTCGCGCCGTCGCCCGTGTCGCTCCCGGCCGAGGACGGCCGCCACGTCCTCGCGGTGCACTGGCCGGCGAAGGTCGTCGAGGGCGCCGTCGGCGTGGGTCGGGTCGACCCCGTCGCGGACGTGAACCTCCTCGTCACCGACGGCGACCCGAGGGAGCAACCGGCGGGGTACGCCCGGCCGCACGTCGCCGCGGTGACGGGCGCGGAGTTCATCGCGAAGATGTCGCCGGTCGCGGAGACGCCGTCGGTGGTGCCCTACTCGATCCAGAGCGCGGCGACGCAACTGTTGCTCCACGAAGTCGGCCACGCGCTCGGGATCGGACACGAGCACGGTTCGGCCGAACGCGACGGCGACGCCGTCGTCGCGAGCCCGATGGTCGGGAGCTACCTCTGGGCGTCGAGGGAACTCAGGGAGAAACACGTCTCCGACCGAAACGCCTGCGGCCGCCGGGTTCCGAGCCGGACGACGGCGTCGGAACGGCGGCTCCGCCTGCGCTACGCCGAGTGTGCCGTGCAGGCGCTGAAGTGAACCGGTGGTGAAAACTGCCTGCGTCAGCCCGCGACTGTGGTCTCGGTGACCGTCTCGTTACCCATGATGCCACCGTCGGTTTCGGTCTCGGTCTCCGTCTCGCCGATGATGTCGCCTTCGGTCTCCGTCTCTGTCTCGCCGATGATGTCGCCTTCGGTCTCCGTCTCGGTTTCACCGATGGCTCCCGCTTCGGTCTCGGTTTCGGTCTCCATCAGCCCGCCTTCGGTTTCGGTCTCGTCGCCGATCCCCCCGTCACCGCCCTCGGGGGATTCGCCGACGCCGCCGTCTTCGCCGACTTCGGGTGTTCCTGTCTCCGCTCCTGGGCCTGGTCCGCCGCAGCCAGCGAGGGCGACCAGGGCGACTGTGCAGACTATCGCGAGTGCACGATACATGCGTTTTCGCGTAAGAGAGTGGGCCGTTTCGTTATTGAGAGCCCATCGGGGAAGGGACGCAACGTTGTTCGAGTTGTGACCGTTTCGTACATCAAAACCGACACTTACCGTGTCGCTGTCTCATGCCTACTTCCGGCGCTCGTCGACGGGGACTGAACGCCCGGAAGGACTTTCTCCGAGCCGCCGTTTTCCCGGAACATGTACGATCTCGACCGCTATCTGAACGTCCGGAGCGCGTACGGCGCGTCGTTCGCGCCCGACGGCACGCTCTCGTTCATGCTGGACGCGACGGGGACGCCGCAGGTCTGGACGCTGGACGCCCCGGAGGCGTGGCCGGTCCAGCGCACCTTCTACGAGGAGCGGGTCACCTTCGCCTCGTGGTCGCCCGAGCGGCGCGAACTCGCGTTCGGGATGGACGAGGGCGGCAACGAGCGCGCCCAGCTCTACCGGCTGGACGCCGACGACGGGACCGTCACCGACCTGACCGCCCACCCGGAGGCGAAACACCGCTGGGGCGGCTGGTCCCACGACGGCGAGCGCTTCGCGTTCGCCTCCAATCGCCGCGACGAGTCCGTCTTCGACGTGTACGTCCAGGGCTGCGAGGAGACCGGCGCGGACGCGACGCTCGTCCGGGAGGGCGACGGCTGGCTCTCGGTCGGCGGCTGGGCGCCCGACGACGACCGGTTGCTCGTCTCGCAGGCCCACTGGAACTTCGATCAGGACCTGTTCGTCCTCGACCTGGACACCGGCGAGATGCGACACGTCACGCCCCACGAGGGCGACGTGCGGTTCACGAGCGCCCAGTGGAGCCCCGACGGCGACGCGCTGTACCTGACGACGGACTACGAATCGAACACGAAGTACCTCGCCCGACTCGACCTCGACGCGGTCGGGGACGACCCCGAAGAGTCCGACCTGGCAGCGGCGCTCGACACGGTGGCCGACGGCGGCGAGTGGAACGTCGGCGGCGTCGCGCTCGACGACGAGACGGGCCGGCTGGTCTACTCGCGCAACGTCGACGGCTACACGGACCTGACCGTCGGCGAACTCGCCGGGCCGACCGAAATCGACGAGTTCCCGACGCCGGAGCTACCGGGCAACCTCGCCGGCGGCGTCGCCTTCGACGACGACGCCGAGCGGTTCGCGCTGTCGGCGACCGGTCGCAGGGAGAACACGAACGTCTACGTCGTCGAGATGGAGACCGCCGAGTTCGAGCGCTGGACCGACGCCTCCACCGCGGGCATCCCCAAGTCCACGTTCACCGAACCGGAACTCGTCCGCTACCCCACCTTCGACGACCGGACGATCCCGGGCTACTTCTCGCTGCCGGACGAGTGGGAGGCCGGCGAGACGCCCGTGATCGTCGACATCCACGGCGGCCCCGAGAGCCAGCGCCGCCCCTCCTTCGGCGGGCTGACCCAGTACTTCCTCTCGCGCGGGTACGCCGTCTTCGAACCGAACGTCCGCGGGTCGACTGGCTACGGCCGCGAGTACACCCACCTGGACGACGTGCGAAAGCGGATGGACTCGGTGGCCGATATCGAGGCGGCCGTCGAGTGGCTCACCGACCACGAGGCCGTCGATCCCGAGCGCGTGGTCGCGATGGGCGGCTCCTACGGCGGTTTCATGGTGCTCGCGGCGCTGACCGAGTACCCCGACCTGTGGGCGGCGGGCGTCGACGTCGTCGGCATCGCCAACTTCGTCACGTTCCTGGAGAACACCGGGCCGTGGCGGCGCGAACTGCGCGAGGCAGAGTACGGGTCGCTCGACGAGGACCGGGAGTTCCTCGAATCGGTCTCGCCGATCAACAACGTCGAGGCCATCGAGGCGCCGCTGTTCGTCCTCCACGGCGCGAACGACCCCCGCGTCCCGCTGGGCGAGGCCGAACAGATCGCCGAGAAGGCCGCAGAGCAGGGCGTGCCGGTCGAGAAGCTCGTCTTCGACGACGAGGGCCACGGCATCACCAAGCGCGAGAACAAGATCGAGGCCTACACCGCCGTCGTGGACTTCCTCGACGAACACGTATGAGCGAGGGGCCTGAGAGTGCGGCGGGCTCCGACCTCGCGGCCCGTTCACGCGAGCGGGTCGGCGACTGGCTGGCCGACCTGCGCGAGCGATACGGCGACTTCGAGCGGGTCGAGAAGCGCTGGGAGCAGGCTCCCGCGGCCTACGAGCGCGACCGCGACCGGATCGCGGCGGGCGCGAACGGCGGCGCGGGCGTGTGGATCACCGACGACGAGGGGCGCGTGTTGCTCGTCCGCAACGCGGGCGACGAGGGGTGGGCCGACCCGGGCGGCAAGCGCGAGGCCGGCGAGTCCTTCGAAGCGGCGGCCCGCCGCGAGGTGCGCGAGGAGACGAACGTCCGGTGTGCGATCACCGGCGTCCGCGAGGTCCACGCCCTCGAACTCGTCGACGGGACCGATCCGGCCCGATCGGCGCTCGCGAGCCTCATCGTGATCTTCGACGGGGCGTACGAGGGCGGAGAGCCGCGTCCCCGCGAGGGCGAGATCGCCGAAGTCGCGTGGTTCGACACCTGCCCGGACGCGGTGCTGTACCCCGAGGTGGCCGCGCGGCCGTTTCCGGCGAGCGAGTGAGCCAGTGACGAGGGGTCCGCGCGGCCTGAACGAACAGACGGGTTTATTGGGGAGTACGCGCAGATGCGGACGATGTCCGTGGCAGAGGGTTCCCGGGACCGGGTGGAAGCGCGTCTGGTGGCGCTGGAGGAGGACTACAGCGGTTTCCCGGTGAACCAGACGACGCTCGCGGTTCCACGCGAGGCGTACGAGCGCGCCGGCGAGCGCTGCCAGCGGGGTATCGTCGACGCGTACGTGCAACTGTACAACGAGCGCGACGACGTGCTTCTGGTCGAGAACGACGGCGAGTGGGTCGTCCCCCACGGCGAACCGCGGACGGACGAACGCGTCGTCGCGGGCACCGAACGGGCGATCAGTGAACGGACCGGGATCGACTGCGCGCTCACCGACCTCTCGCGGGTGACCATCCTCGGCGTCCGCGACGAATCGGACCCCGAGCGACCGCCTATCTACCGGCTAATAGCGGTCTTCACGGCGGAGACCCTCGACGAGGGATCCCCCGCTGCGGAGGAAGCACCGGCCGCCGGCGAGATGGCGGCCGCCGACGGGGGCGGCGACGCGGCCGTCGAGCGCGAGACGGTCGTCGCCGACGGCGTCCGCTGGCACCCGACGCTCCCCGACTCGGCCGTCCCGCCGCACTGACCGGCGCCTCCCGGCGGACTCGCGGCACCGGAACACTTAGCACTGCGCTGGCCCCTACAGACCGGCAGTGGCAGCCATCGAGACCGACGGGCTCACGAAGCGCTACGGGTCGGTCGCCGCCGTCGAGGGCCTGGACCTGACCGTCGAGCGCGGGACGGTCTACGGCTTCCTCGGCCCCAACGGCGCCGGCAAGACGACGACGATGCGCCTGTTGACCGGGCTGACCAGACCGAGCGAGGGGACCGCGACCGTCGCCGGGGTCGACGTCCGCGAGCGCGACCGCCTCGGCGAACACATCGGCTACGTCCCCGACACGCCGCCGCTCTACGAGAAGCTCACCGCGCGCGAGCAGCTCTCGGCCGTCGCCGACGTGCGCGGCCTCGACCGCGAGACGGTCCGCGAGCGCGTCCCGGCGCTGCTCGACCGGTTCGGCCTCGACGCGGCCGACGACCGCATCGAGACCTACTCCAAGGGGATGAAACAGAAGACCAGCGTCGTCCAGGCCATCGTCCACGAACCGGACGTGGTCTTCCTCGACGAGCCGACCAGCGGCCTGGACCCCAACGCCGCGCGGACGCTCAAGGCGGTTCTCACCGAACTGCGCGACGCGGGCACGGCCGTCTTCCTCTCCACGCACGTCCTCCCGGTCGTCGACGAACTCGCCGACGTCGTCGGCCTCCTCTACGACGGTGAGTTGCTCGCCGAGGACGACCCCGAGCGGCTGAAGGCCGACCTCGACGGCGAGACCCTGGAGGACGCCTTCGTCGAACTGACGACCGAGGACGACCCGGCGACGCGCCCGCGAGAGCGACCATGAGGACCGCGCGGCCGGCCGTCGTCGTCACCCTGACGGCGCTTAGACAGACTTACCGGAAGGTGCGCGAGTCGCCGCGGATGACGGCCTTCTTCCTCCTCATCCCCGCGTTCTTCGCGCTCCAGCTGTCGGGCGCGGTCGGCCCGGGCGCGTACGACCTGGGCCGGCAGTTCGCCCGCGGCGACCCCGCGGAACCGGTCGCGCGAGTCCGGGCCGTCGCGCTGTCGGGGCTGGTCCTCCTCTCGCTGATGGGCGTGCTCGGCGCCGCCGGCGGCAACAGCGAGTTCAAGGACCGCTACGTCGCCTTCCTGACCGCGACGAGCACGCGCGCGGTCGTCCTCGGGAGCGTCGCCCGCCAGACCGCGGTCTGGACGGCGCTGTTCTGGCCGGCCGCGCTGACCGCGGGCGTCGCCTTCGCCGTCGGCGCCGGCGAACCCGTCGCGGCCGTCTCGCTCGTCGGCGGGAGCCTCTGGCTGTTCGTCGTCGCCGGCGTGTTGACCTCGCCCGTCGGCTTCGCCGCCCGGTGGGTCCTCGACGGCTACGACCTCTCGAAGAACGCCCGCTTCGGCCTCGGCGTGGCCATGCTCGGCGTCTTCTACCTCGTCCTGTTCACCCGCGAGTACGTGAGCGACGCCCTCTCGGTGACCCCGCTCTCGTGGGCCGGCGACCTCCTGCTCGTGACCGTCCCGGGCGCCGGCGCGTCGCCGGCGCTCGCCGGCGGATTCCTCGCCGTCTCGCTCTCGCTGGTCGTCCTCGCGACCGCCGCGTCGGTCGCCCTCGCCGAGGCCGTCTGGTACGGCGACCACACCGTCGGATCGAACGACGATGCCGACACGACCGATGTCGGGATCGAAACGCCGGTCCGCGACGCGCTCGCGTCGGTCGTCCCGCGTCCGACGGCGACGCTCGTCGACGTGACCTGGCGCCGCACCAAGCGCACGCCCAAGATGCTCTGGTACGTCTACCCCGGGATCTTCGTCGGCCTCGTCATGGGCGAGCAACTGGTCTACCACGGCCCCTTCTCGGCCGCGATGTACCCGCCGATCGTCGCGTTCGCCGGCTCGCTCGCCGCCGGCAGCGGGTTCACGCTCAACCCGCTCGGGACCGAGGGCGACGCGCTCTCCGGCCTGCTCACCTCCGGGCTCTCCGGCGAGACCGTCGTCCGCGCGAAGGCGCTCGCGGTCGTCCTCCCGGCGATGCCGCTCGTCCTCGGCGCGACGCTGGGGGTCGCTCTCGGCGCCGGTCCGCCCGTCCCGCTGTTCGTCGCCGCCGTGGGCGCGTTCGCACTCGCTCTCGTCTTCCTCGCACCGGTGCTCTCGCTCGCGCTCGGGATGCACTACCCGCCGGACGCCGAGGGCCTGATCGGCGGGAGCGTCAAGATCCCCAACAAGTCCGCGTCGGCGATCTACACCCTCGGGATGGTCGTCGTTGCCGCGCCGGGGTTCGGCGCCGTCGGCGCGTTCGCCATGTCCGGACGGTTCGATCCCGCGGCGCTGGTCGGCGGCGTCGGCGTGACCGTCCTCGCGGCGTCCGCTGTCGGCCGGTGGGCCTACCGCCACGCCGTCGCCGAACTCGACGGGTACTCGGTGGAGTGAGCGCTGGAACGTCGTTCCCGCCGTCGATATCGGCTGTTGACGGTGATATCGGTTTTCGAGGGCGATCCCGTCGCCGCGGTCGTCAGATCACGCCGGTCACGCGGGCGGCTTCGCGGGCGGCCTCCTCACTCATGCCGTCGCCGAGGATGGTGTAGCGGTCGCGGATCTCGTGGGCGGTCGTCAGCGCCTCGATGACGGTCTCGCTATCGAGCCCCAGTTCGTCCGCGGTCGTCGGCGCGTCGATGCTCGCGAGCGCGTCGCGGATGTCCCGCCACTGGCCCTTCGGCCCCGAGTGGAGGTACTCGGTCATGATGGAGCCGACGCCGACCTGGTGACCGTGGTAGGTCGGGTTCGGCGCGATGCGGTCCAGCTGGTGAGAGAAGAGGTGTTCGGCGCCGGAGGCCGGCCGCGACGACCCGGCGATGGACATCGCGACGCCGGAGGAGACGAGCGCCTTCGTGACGATCCACGCCGACTCCTCCAGTTCCGGCCGGATCGAGTCGGCGTTCTCGACGAGCATCTCGGCGGTCATCCGCGAGAGCGCGCCGGCGTACTCGTGGTACTCGACGTTCTTCAGGCGGTGGGCGAGCTCCCAGTCGCGCACGGCGGTGAAGTTGGAGATGATGTCGGCGCAGCCCGCGGTGGTGAGTTCCCAGGGCGCGTCGGCCAGGATCTCGGTGTCGGCGACGACGGCCAGGGGCGGCTCGGCGGCGACGCTGTGGCGGGTGTCGCCCTCGGGGATGGACGCGCGCGCGGAGACGATGCCGTCGTGGCTGGCGGCGGTCGGGACCGAGACGAACCCCTTGTCGACGTCCTCGGCGGCCATCTTCGTCACGTCGATGACCTTCCCGCCGCCGACGCCGACGAGGTAGCCCACGTCGCCGTCCGCGGCCACTTCGATGACGTCCTCGACGGCGCCGAACGTCGCCTCCTCGATGCGGACGACCTGCGGGTCCAGCCCGGCGTCGGCGAACGCTTCGACGACACGGTCGCCCGCGACCTCCGCCGGCGTCGGGCTAGTGACCACCAGCGGGTCGCCGGCGAGGTGGAGTTCCTCGACGGCCGCCACGGTGTCGTCGAGGACGCCGTGGCCCACCACCACGTTCCGCGGCAACCGAATCCACGTCGACTTCTCGAACATACCCTACCTCTCGCGGGAGGGCTGAAAAATGGTTTCGTCCCCGCGGCCTCCCGTCGTCAGGCCCGATACTCCTTCACAGCGTGTCCAGCACGCCCAGCACTCGCTCCTCGGCCTCGCGGTCCGGCCCTTCCTGCGCCTCGTCGGCCTCACGTTCGGGAGAAGCCTCGACGGTCTCGGCGATGGAATCCTCCGGCGCGACGGGCTCCCAGCCCAGCGACCGGAGCTTGTTCGTGTCGAGGAGGTGCGGCGGGTCACGATAGAGCGGGAAGTCGTCGGGCGCCAGCCCGCCGGCGGCGAGTTCGCGGTGGCCCGCGGTGACGACTTCCACGTCGGCCTCGGCGGCGTCGGCGACGGTCTCGATCGTCTCGCGGAGCGTCTGGACGTGCCAGTCGCCGACGTTGTACGCCTCGCCCGGCCGGCCCTCCTCGGCGACGACCCGGAGGGCGCGGGCGACGTTCTCGACGCCGACGCGGTGCCAGAGGTTCGTGCCGTCACCGGGGACGAGCACCCGATCGTAGTTGGCGACCCGCTGGATCCAGTAGTCGAACCGGCGGGTGTAGTCGTGCGGGCCGTAGACGACGGGAGGACGGAGGCTCAGGGCGTCGACCCCCTCCTCTGCGGCGGCGAAGACGGCGCGGTCGCCCTCGGCCTTCCGGGCGCCGTAGGTCGCGTGGGAGTCGTCGGTCGCCTGCTCGTCGGAGCAGGGTTCGAGCGGCGTCTCGTCCTCGCGCTTGGGGACCTCCTCGGCGCCGTAGGCGGCGCCGCTGGAGACGTAGACGTAGGCGTCGACATCGTCGAACACGCGCGTCGCCGTGCGCACGTCGCGTGGTTTGTACGCCACCAGATCGACGACGACGTCGGGGTCCGTGGCCGCGGCGTCGGCGAGGTCGCCGTCGTCGGTGCGGTCGCCCCGCACGTGGTCGACGCCCTCGTCGTCGGTGAACGGGCTCTCGTGTTCGCCGCGGTGGAAGACTGTCACGTCGTAGCCGGCCTCGCGGAACTCGCGGACGGCGTGGCGCCCGATGAAACGGGTCCCGCCGACGAACAGCGCGTGTCGAGTCATACCGGCGATTGGGGCCTCCCGCGCTTAAAGTCGGGTGACCCGCGACCGACCGGGTTCGACGAGTCCGGAGATAAACCAGATCCCCGTCGTGACCGAGTTTATACGGCGTATAACAATGGATACCCCTGACGTCGAGTCGAATATGCAGTGCGCAAACTGTCGGGAAGATGGGGCACCGGCGTACACGCTTCGCGCGCACGTCGACGGCGGCGTCGACGCGGGCGACCAGGACGAGGGCGACGCGAGAGCCCGGACGGACGGCGGCGAGGCGGCGACGGTAGATCTGCCGTTCTGCTCGCTGGAGTGTCTCAGGACGTGGACCTGACGGGAGCCAAAGAGCTATCCGGGCGGCCCGTCCACCCACAGGCATGGAAAACGTCCATCCGGGACAGCGCGTGGCGGTGCTCGCCGACGCGCAGAACCTCTATCACACGGCTCGCAGTCTCTACACTCGCAACATCGATTACTCGTCGCTGCTCGACGAAGCGGTCGCCGGTCGCCAGCTGACCCGCGCCGTCGCCTACGTCATCCGCGCCGACTCCCCCGAAGAGGAGTCGTTTTTCGACGCCCTGGTCGACATCGGCTTCGAGACCAGGATCAAGGACATCAAGACGTTCGGCGACGGCTCCAAGAAGGCCGACTGGGACGTGGGGATGAGCCTCGACGCCGTGACGCTCGCCAACCACGTCGACACCGTCGTGCTCGCCACCGGCGACGGCGACTTCTCGCGGCTGTGTTCGCACCTGCGCCACGAGGGCGTCCGGACCGAGGTCATGGCCTTCCAGGAGTCGACGGCCGAGGAACTGATCGCCGCGGCCGACCACTTCACGGACATGAGCGAAGACACCGAGCTGTTCCTCCTCTGAACCGGTCTCACGGCTAGCGCAGTTCTCGCCGTCGAAACCCTCTCCCGACGGTGAAACCGGAAAAAGCTATTCGTCAGTGCTGGCCGTCGGCGTCCTCGGCGTCGTCGTCGGCCGCGTCCAGGTCGTCGATGTCGGCGTTGGGCGCGTTGCGCTTGACGCTCTGGAGTCCGTTGACGGCGCCCGTCCGGGAGGCGTAGCCCTGGCCGCTGTCGCCCAGGATCTGGCCGTTCTCGTGGAGGAGCCGCCAGCGGAACTCGCCGGCGCCGTCCTCGTAGACCTCGAAGGCGGCGTCGGCGTAATCCAGCGCGTCCGCCTCGGGCGCGTGCTCCCGGACGCGCTTGACTGCGTCACGAGCGCCGCGCTCGGACGCGAAGCCCTGGCCGCCGTCGGCGATGATCTCCTCGTTGTCGGCGACGAGCCGCCAGCGGTACTCGCCGGCGTCGTCCTCGAAGACCTCGAAGGCGTCCTCGTCACCGACTCTCTCCCGGACGCGCTCGATACCGTCCTGTGCGTTCGTCCGCTCGGCGTAGCCCTCGCCGCCGTCGGCGAGTATCTCGCCGTTCCGGTGGACGAGCCGCCAGCGCCACTCGTCGGCCGCGTCGCGGTACACGTCGAACGCGGTCGGATCCGCTGTGAGGTAGTCGGCGTCGCCGACGTAGTCGCGGACGCGTTCGACGGCGTCCTCGACCGCGCTCCGGTCGGTGTAGCCCTCGCCGCCGTCGGCGACGATGTTGCCGTTGGCGTGGATGAGTCGCCAGCGGTACTCGCCGGCGTCGTCCTCGTAGACCTCGAACGTCCCCCGGCTCTCGCCCTCGGGATAGGGCTCGATGGCGGGGTCGCCGCCGGTCTCGACCTCGACTTCCTCCCGGACGGCGGGGGCGCCGCCGGCGTTCGCGCGGACGCTTTCGAGGCCCTGCTCGGCCTTCTGGCGGGAGCTGTACCCCTGGCCGCCGTCGGCGATGACGTTCCCGTTCCGGTGACGGAGCCGCCAGCGCCACTTGCCGCCGCGGTCCTCGAAGACCTCGAAACGGGCTTTGCTCTCCGCGGGTTCGTCGACGGCTTCGGGGTCCGCGTCGGGTTCGGGCTCCGCGGCCGCGACAGCGTCGGTCTCCGGCTCCGTGGCGCCACCAGTGGCCGCAGCCTCGGGGACCCGTCGCGTCCCGCTGACGATCGGGACCAGCGCCGCCCCGACGGCGACCAGCACGAGGCCGAAGGCGTACAGCGAGATGACCGGGACGGCCAGCCCGGACTGGCGCCAGCCGGGGTAGGCCGACAGGAAGCCGGCGACGCCGATGAGCGCGACCGCACCTCCGGCGTACGAGACGAGCGTCGCCGTCCGCCGGAGCGGCAGGCGGATCACCGGCCCGATCATCAGGAGGACGAGCGAGATCGCCGCCAGCCCGATCCCGGCTTTCCCGACGGTCGTCGCGGTCCCCACGTCGCTCGTCAGGAAGAGCAGGATGCCGAGCACCCCGAGCAGGACTCCGAAGACGAACACCCAGTAGCCGTACACTTCGTCGTCGGTGGTCGGCTCCGCGATCCGGTCGCGGTACCACTGCACCATCACGTCGGGACTCGACTGGTTGCCTGACATGTGTCGTCACTACTCACTGAATTATAACCAGTTAAAGATGTACGACCATTCACCGGCGGTTCCGCCGCTATCGCATCTCGAAATCTGGAGAGAGAAACCGAGAGCGGAGAGATGTCGCGCCGTCTCTGGAGACTGGGCGCCGTTCAGACCGGGCGGCCGTCCGAGGAGGTGCCGACGAGGAGCGCGCCGGCGGCGAGGCCGAGCGTACCCGCGGCGATGGCGGCGAGGGGGATGGCGACGCCGAGCGTCCCGGGACCGAAGATGAGAACCGAACTGACCGCCAGCAACACGAGCCCGAACGCGACTTTCCGTGTATCCGTCTCTGACATAACAAGCTCAGTTTGGTAATCGATCCGTATAAATTCTCCTGAAACCCCGTCACACGGGCACGATCGATCGTGAAATACGTCGGATATTATGCCGGACGTTATCGTGTATCACGGCCCGTCCGCTGGGTGGCGTGCCCGGTGGATGGCGGAGTGAGACAGATACAAGGCGGGGCGTGGCAAACGGGAGAGCGATGGACGAGCGCGACAGAGCCATGCTGACGCGGGTGGCCGACTACCAGTGGGGCGCGGGCGCCGGCGAGGCGCTGTTCGCCCACGGCGACCCGGAAGTGACCCACACGAGTTCCGGCCGGCCGCGGCAGGTGATCGGCGACGACGGCCGCCTCGTCACCTACGCCACGGACGGGCGGTTCACCCTCGGCGTCGCCGGGGGGAGGCGGCTCGACGACGCGCTCACCGACGGCAGCTATCGGGTCGTCGTCGGCGACGAGAGCGAACCGTTCGTCCGCGAGGGGCGTAACGCGTTCGCGAAGTTCGTCAGCGCCGCCGACCCCGCTATCCGCCCGGGTGACGAAGTCGTCCTCACGCACGAGCGCGGCGAGGTACTCGCCGTCGGTCGCGCCGAGCTGAGCGGCCGGGGGATGCTCGACTTCGAGACCGGCGTGGCCGTGTTCGTCCGCGACAGCGCCGAGAAAGAAGAGACGTGAAGGCGGGTGCGGCAAGCTTATTTCGTTCGGCCGGAGTTCTCCGTTCGGTGGGCACGCTTACTTGGTACTCCTCCAGACCTTGTGAAAAATCATGTCATCTTAACCCAAGTACCGCCGAATCATGGCTCCAAGTAATCGTTTGCTGGGGTAACGAGTAAAAGACACCATAGACCTCTGTAGCAATCTTTTTAACCCGGCACCGGCGATCATAATATCTGTGACCGCCGGATCATGGCTGCGCAGGGACTTTTTGCAGATGGTCGGAGCATTTGGAGCTTACGGAGCGGCCAATGCTCCGAGAGCCCAGGCCGACTCAGGGCAGCCGGCCTCTATTCGCCCCGTCTATAATGCCATTAAGATACGCGAGAATGCAGGATTTCCAAGCTCCGAGCCAGACGGACCGCGGTATGGACACAATCCAGGGATTGAATCAGATGCAACGTTGGCAGATCGAGGTTCGCTCAGCATAGAGAGCGAAGCAGATGCTAAATCATTAGCGGTCGCAGGTGATGGCTCTAGAAAGAATCCATATCTCATCAAGAACATAAGAAATGTTGATTCCAACGAGTCCTTCGCATTTTTGTGGGACGACCCATCTGCTGACGACGACTACCACATCCAACTGGAAAACGCTCTCTTTCGGAACCATTCAGGTGGAGAAATACGGCATAATGGCTCGGGTTGCCTGAAGCTACGTCAATGCGTCCTCTCATCACTTGGGACTGCTCTGATTCACGAAAACGGCTCCTGTACAGCCTCGAACACTGAATTTGCAGGGTCTGCCAATAATAGCATTCGAATAGATGGAGGGGAAGACATCCAGATTCGTGACTGCCTGTTTTCAGCGCGTCTCGGACCACGCAGCACACGGGCTATCGATATTATTTCTTTATCATCAATCGACATCCGATATTCGCGTATTGAAGGCCCTCGCATCGCTGGGATCGAACTTCGGTCACAAGACGATGTTCAAGTTATTGTAAAGAACGTGGGGATATACGGTATCGGCTGGGGGATTCGGGACGAGCCAAATAATGCGGGATCCTTCGGTAAGGGGTCGACATTCAGGCACCTGTACATAGCCGACACCGGGCGGAACGCAATTCGGGTTACTGGCGCAAACGCTGGCAACTATGAAATCGCATACTCGACCTTCGAAGACGCCGGTCAGGGCGGAAAGGCTCGAACTGTAGTTTTGAACGTTGATAACTACGATAACCGGCCGATTGGCTGGAATGTCCACCACTGTAAATTAGCTCGGTCAGATGGAACCGACGAACCTTCCAACGAGATGCTTGAAAGTTTTTATGGGAGCGATATCCACTTCCACCACAATTGGGTAGATGGCGCACCTGAGGACTGTTACGAACACGCCTTTCCGGTCAAGAATGTCTCGGTTACCCACTCAGTTGGCGATAACGTTAGTGGAGAACTCGTTGACATCTTTAAGAGCGGTAACCCAGATGCAGAACAGACGACCCATAGATCAATAAACGGACAATTCCATCATATCTATGGTGACTCTGGACGTGAACTTATCCGGATTGGTGGAGTGGATGACTGTTTTGTTCACTCAATTTATGGCAAAGTGACATCAAACAAAACCCACGCGATAAGACTGGCTGGGGTTACCGGATCGACAATAATTGGACCGCTTCCAACCCACGATAATACTGGAAAGGGGACGTTGCGAATCGACAAACCATACCTGAACACGATCCTTTACCGCCGAGATGGCGAGTGGGTGACTGGTGGGGACGTACCAACTTCATGGGTAGATCTGGACTCATAAAAGATGCTGAGAGGGTGGTCAACTGGAACTAACCGTACCTGTAGCCACAAATTCGGGATACGAACCTATTACGAGGCCTCAACAAGGCCAACGCCTAAAACACCAGCCTCACAAGGATATTGTACTTCTTTGAGATACCAGTCCTGTTTTTAAATACCAAATCTTTGTTGCCGTCAACAAATATGCAATTGTCTCCATCTGTATCTGACGCTGACCACGGCCCCTGGGACGATAGCAGATTCACCTTAGAGCCCGCGTGAGCAGCAATTGCTTCACTACCGTTGTCCCCATTTCTTACCTGAAGTAGTGAATTAGCTCCAAAAGTTACGATAGACCGGATGACGATCTTCTCATCATCCGAGAGAACCACGGAATCGCCAGATTTGTCTTCCCCGTGATCTTTATAAACCGACTTGGTTTCGACACCACTTGTCCAATCTAACTCTTCACTATCTGTACTGAGCATCCGGCGCCGAAGGCGCCGGTTCACCGAATTCGCGCACCGCGCGAGTTCGGCCTTTTTCACCCATGTTTTTGGCTGGGGGGTCGCGCGACGCGCGACCCCGACGAAAAAGATGGTTGGCCAGGCTTTTTGCTGAGGGAACCCGACGTGGGGGTATGTTCCCAGGAGGCGGCGGCATGAACGACCGCAAGATGCAGCAGATGATGAAGCAGATGGGCATCGACATGCAGGACCTCGACGCGGAGGAGGTCATCATTCGGACGCCCGACGAGGAACTCGTCTTCACCAAACCGGACGTCCAGCGCATGGACGCCCAGGGCCAGCAGACCTACACCATCGTCGGCGAGCCCGACTCCCGTGCGCGAGGCGAGGGCGGGAGCGACGAGCCCGCTATCGAGGAGAGCGAGGACGACGGCGGCGCCGCGGAGATCCCTGACGACGACGTCGAACTGGTGGCGACCCGCGCGGGCGTCGGCGAGGACGAGGCGCGCGAGGCGCTGGAAGAGACGAACGGCGACCTGGCGGCGGCCATCGAGCGGTTAGAGTGAGCCTGCTGTTCGTCCACGAGGCGGAGGGCCGCGAGTACCTGCTCGCGCCGGGCGAGACGCTCGAGTGCGACCTGGGCGTGCTGGAAGTGCCCGGGGACGTCGAGCCGGGCGAGATCGTCGAGACGCACATCGGCGAACCGTTCAAAGTTCGGAAGCTCCGCGGACCGGATCTGTTCAACCACTTCGAGCGGACGGGCGCGCCGATGATGCCGCGCGATATCGGACTGATCGTCGGTCACACCGGCGTCTCGTCGGCCGACCGCGTCCTCGACGCGGGGACGGGGACCGGCGTGCTGGCGGCGTATCTCGGCCGCTGTGGCGCGACCGTGACGACCTACGAGCGCGACCCCGAGTTCGCCGAAGTGGCGCGCGAGAACATGGAACTGGCGGGCGTCGCCGACCGCGTGGACGTGCGCACGGGCGACGTGACCGCGCAGCTGGGCGACCTCGACCGCTACGACGTGGTGACGCTCGACACAGAAGACGCGGCGACGATGGTCGAGCGGACGCCGAACCTGCTCCGCGACGGCGGCTACGTCGCCGTCTACTCGCCGTTCGTCGAGCAGACGCGCGAGGCCGTCTCGGCGGCCCACGACGTGGGGCTGTCCGAGGTCGAGACGCTGGAGACCATCCAGCGCGAGATGGATTTCGACGACCGCGGGTCGCGGCCGTCGACCGCCGGCGTCGGCCACACCGGCTACCTGACGTTCGCGCGGCGGGTCTGACGCGCGCTCTTCTCTCGCTACGCTTGGCCGAGTTCCCTCACCCCCGCGGCGCTCGCTGCCGTCGAAACGTCGGACGGCGGGCTGACCGCTCCAGAGCGGTGAACTGAGTGCCGAACGCCGGGCGGCGGCGCGGTACCGGAGGCGGCCGATCAGGTCAGTGGTCGTCTTCGCGCCACTTGTGCTCGCACTCGGTGCAGGTGAAAAAGCGCGTCTCGCTCTCGTCGGCCGCGCGGATCTGTTTCATCTCCCAGAAGGCGCGGTCGTTGCCGCACTCCGGGCAGAGGGCGTCGGTCGTCGGACCCATGTCCTCGGCGCTCACGTCGGAGGTGTCGATGACCTCCGTCTCCTCCTGGCCCTGGGTCGTGACGGCGGTCTTGGCTTCCTCTTCGGCGTCGCGGGACTCCTCGTAACCGCAGCTCCCGCAGACCCAGGCGTCCCCCTCGGTCTTCATCATCGAACCGCATTCGTCGCAGAACTTCATACCCGCCGTACACGACCGCTCATTGAAAAGTGTCCGGATTCGCGGTGTGGGTGGGGCCGGACGCTCACTCGGCTTCGACCCACTGGTCGCAGGCGTCCATGTCCTCCATGAGTTCGTCGTGGAGGCCGCAGTAGGGAGTGATCTTCTCGTCGACTTTGACGTACTCGAAGTGCGCGCAGTTGCCGCAGTAGGCGTCGGGGCGGCCGCGCTGGTTCGCGGTCTCGATGAACTCGGCGTCGGTGCGGTCGTCGACGGTGGCGGAGCCGCCGTCGGCGGTCGGCGCGGGGCCCTCGCCCGGACCCGAGAGGATCTCGGCGTCGTGCCCGCTGGGGGTATCCTCGGTGCTGGGCTGGTCTTCGCGGTTGGTCTGGGTCCGGACCTCGCCCTGCGGGTCGTTGCCGAGGAAGCCGACGCTGCCGAGGCCTCCGGAGGGCTCGGCGTCCTCGACGAGTCGGACGTTGCCGGACTCGGTGATCTCCATGCGCGCGGTGCCGCCGGGGTCGTTGCGAGTCTTGAACGTGGCGAGGCCGGCGAACAGGCACGACAGGGTCGTCATCGCGCCGAAGAAGTAGACGACGACGGTCGCGATGGCGAGGGGGTCGCCGGCGCCGAACCACTGGTCGGGGTAGGCGACGCGGAACAGGGCGACGCCGAGGACGCTGACGCTCGCGCCGATGACGGAGACGGCGCGAGTCGTCCGCCCCGACGGGAGGACGGCGAAGACACCGAGGAACGTCGCCGGCAGCCCGAGCCCGGCGAGCGTCCCGGCGAGGGTGCGTGCGGCGATCTGGTCGAGTCCGAGCGATGCCCCGGCCGTCGTCGTCGAGACGGCGATGCTTCCCACGACCATCGCCGCGCCGACCGCGAAGAGACTCGCCCCCGCGTAGAACCGACGAGAGGTCGTCACCGTCCGCAGGTGCCCCTCGTACACTTCCGTCAGGCTTGCCATACGAGTCCTTCACTGTGAGAGACCAAAACAACCCGTCAGACGCGCGTCTGACCCCGACGAGCCGCGGGGCTCCTGGGTCGAGGCTGGTCGGGAACCGGGCGAAATATCGTGGGGGAGTGCCAAACGGGGCAGTCAGTGGCGGTAGCCGGTCGGCGGGCGGTCGCGGGTCGAACGCGACCGTGGGCGGTCAGTCGGCGGTCACTTCGACTCGCTGGTCGTCGGTTTCGCCGTGTGGCATCGCGGCCATGCGGTAGCACTGCCAGGCCAGCAGCACGACGAGTCCGGCGATGACCAGTCCGGTCCGGAGGTTCGGGTCGACCAGCGGAGTGGCGCTCACCTCGCCGGCGTCGTTGGTCGTCGGCGCCGCGCCGTAGGGCGCGCCGTCGAGCATCTCGACGATGCCCAGACCGACGACCCCGAGCAGGACGAGGCCGCCGCCGAGCGCCATCGCCGCTCTGTCGATCACGTTCGTGGTGGTGTATTCCATCTGTGGTCACCTCGTTAGCCGAGTATGTACCTGAGCTTCGGGTGCTGTTCCACGAGGTCGGTCCGCTCGATGATGGCGTCGCCGCCGTAGTACCGACCGGCGGCCAGCGCGGCCATCGTGATCATCAGCAGCAGGCCCATGAAGTCGCCCGTCACGAGCCCGTGGCCGTAGCCGGCGTTCCCGACCCAGAACAGGGTCATGAAGAACGCCCCGCCGAAGGCGGCCAGCCGGGTCAGGACCCCGAACATGATGCCGAGCCCGATCAGCGTCTCGAACAGCGGGACGCCCGGTTCGATGAGCCACGCCAGGTTCTCGCCCATCCAGACCGGGAGCGGACCGAGGACCGTCCCCTCCATGCCCCGCAGGTAGACCGGCCCGTACGTGTACGCCAGCCCGTCCTCGGCGAGTTTCGTCACACCGGCGTGGAAGAACCACCAGCCGGTGAGCACTCGCAGGATCGCGACCCAGTACGTTGCGACCGGCCCGCCGATGTCGAACGCGAACTCCTCGCCGAGGGGGTTCGCCGTGTTGGTTGCCATAGTCGTCACCTCACATGTGTTGCTTGCGGCCGAGAGGACATATAAAGGAGAGCGAGTTCCCGGCTTCTGATAATCCCCGGACTGCGGCGGGACGCGTCGCTGGATCGTATAAAGAACCCTTCGAACGGGGGTCAGTGACCGTCGCTGCTGACCCCGGGGAGCAGCGCGGCCCTGCGGCTCGCCGGAAAATACGAGGAGTCACGTCCGACAGCGAGAAAACGGGGTCGTAGCCGAATCGAGCGGGCGAACGGGCGGCCCCTCAGACGAGCGAGGTGCCGTCGAACTCGCCGCGTTCGTAGTCGATGTCCATCAGGTCGAGGATGGTCGGCGCGATGTCGAACAGGTCGACGTCGGAGACGCGGGCCTCCTCGTCGTCGATCAGCAGCGTGGCGTTGTCGAAGCTGTGCATGCCGTTTCGGGCCGCGAACTCCACGAACGGGTCCTTGCGGCCCTTGAACCCGGCCTTCAGGTCGAAGCCGTGGTTGGGGACGATAGTCAGGTCGGGGGCGATGTCGTCGTGGTCGCCGCGGAAGGCGTCTTCCTTGGTGACGACGCGCTCGGCGACGGGCTCGCCGTTCGGGCCTTCCATCTCCTCCAGTTCGGCCTTCAGCTCGGCGCGGACCTCCTCGTAGTCCTCCTCGGGGACGCTTCCCCGGGGTTCGCGGCCTTCGAGGTTGAGGTAGAAGCGCCCGGGGATGAGCGAGTAGGCCTGCGCGTCGTCGGCGATGTCGGGCAGTTCGTCGTGGGTGTACTCCAGCACGTCGCCGTCGGGGTCGAGACTGGTGCCCAGTTCGACGCCCTCGGCGGCCGTGAGCGTGATGCGGAAGCCGTCGTCGGTGTCTTCGACGCTCACGTCGTCGAGCAGTTCCGTGGTGTCGGCCTTGTCGAGGCCGAGCGACTTCGGCGTCGCGCCGTCGAGGCCCTCGACGATGTGGTCGCGAGCCTCCTCGGTGAGCGCGACGACGCCGTCGCCCTGCACGTAGGCGTCGCCCTCGGCGCGCACGAGGTCGGCGTCGACGTGGTACTCGTCGCCACTCTCGTCGACTTCGATCTCGCCGACGCCGACGACGGCGGCGCTGTCGTCACCCTCGTCGACGACGGCGGGGGCCGCGTCCTCGAGAGCGGCGACGGCCTCGTCGCGCTCGTCTTCGGTGTGGGCGACGAGTCGGCCGTCCTCGAAGGCGGCCGCGAGGGTGTCGGGGTCGACCAGTTCGTCGAGGTCGCCGGCGAAGGTCGGGTCGTACTCGACGCGGTCGCCCTCGCGCAGCCAGGCGCCGACCTGGAAGACGTAGTCGGTCTCGTCCTCGAAGGAGAGCCAGCCGTTCTCGCGGAGCCAGGCGTTGCAGTTGACCTCGTAGTCCAGCGACGTGAACCCGTGGTCGGAGGCGACCATCATCGTCACGTCGTCGGGGAGCAACTCGCGGAGTTCGCCGAGGTACTCGTCGACCTTGCGGTAGAACTCGATGAACTCCTCGCGGTACTCGCCGTTCTCCTCGTAGTCGCGGAAGAGGAAGTGGTTGACCCGGTCGGTCGTCATGTAGACGCCGAAAAAGAGGTCCCAGTCGTCTTCCTCGATGTAGTGTTTGAACGCCTCGTGGCGGGCGTCGATCGTCTCGTGGGCGTCCCCCATGAACTCGCCCTTGTCGGAGTGGCCGAGACTGGCGTTCGTGTCGATGCGGTAGTCGATGTCCTTGAGGTAATCGCGGAACTCGTCGGGGTAGGCCGCCTTGTCGACCTGCGGCGAGAGGAAGCCCGAGACCATCCGCTGGACGTCGCGCTGGGGCGGGAAGGTGGTGACGACGTTCATCACCGTGGCGTTCCGGCCGGCCTCGTGGACGCGGTCCCAGACGCGCTTCGTCTGGACGTCGCGGCGCATCGGGACGTACGTGTCGTAGGAGCCGACCTCGCGGTCCTGGAAGCCGTAGACGCCGGTCTCGCCGGGGTTCTTGCCCGACGTGAGCGCCGGCCAGCAGGCGGAGGACTCGGGGGGGACGATGCTGTCGATGGCGCCCGCGGACCCCTCGTCGATGAGCCGAGCCAGGTTCGGGAACTCCTCCCTGTGCTCGTCGATGAGGCTATACGGCACGCCGTCGATACCGAAGAAAGCGACCCGCGGGTCGTCGTCGCCGCCGCGGATACGGTCGAACAGTCCCATACTCCGGATTACCGCGGTGGGGCACAAGAACTTTCTTCTCCCGGACAGGCTCGCGGGGCGTCGGTGACGCGCTCGCGGCGCCGCTCGCCTGACTCACTCCCCGTCGGTCAGGTCCTCGTCGCCGGTCGCCGTTCCGTCGCCGCCCACCCGCTCGCCCGCTCCCTCGTCACCGTCGTCGCGCGTGCCATCGTCGTCTGCGGCCGGCTCGAAGTTCTCGGGGACGACCGTCAGGTGGGCCATCCCTGTGGACGGGTTCCTGGTTGCCATACGTGATTCTGTACGGCTGTGTCCCTCAAGTAATTACCCATGCTCATAATTCATGGGTCGGCGCCCGACTGATGCGTGTGGGGAATACCGGGATATCGGGCGGTCTGCCGACCGGTCTGTCAGGGGCGCCACGCGGTCGCGCGACGCTGGGCGGGGACCAGCGACACGGCGGTCCGAGCGGGGACCGTTGCGCGACAGTCCGAGCGGGACGGTTGCGCGGTAATCCAAACGTGGGTCGACCTCAGCGCATCGTCTCGGGGTCGACGGCGTTGTCGGATACGATCCAGCTGTCGGGTTCGCTCGTGTCGAAGAGGACTGTCTGGCCGTCGACGTCGACGGCGACGAACCGCTCGGAGACGGCGGATAGCTCTTCGCGCAGTTCGGCGGCGGAGGGTCTGTCGCTGTTCTGCATCTGTGTCACCTCGGACGGGCGAGCCTACGGACGAGTAGGCCATATAGTACGCCGACGTCGTACGTCGTTTCGCTCCGCTTCAGTCGAGTTCAGGACCGTTCATATCGCCGCGCTGTCCGGCGATTAAACGGTTCAGGCTGCTCGTGAAATCGCGTGAACGATTTACGGCGTTCGACGCCGACGTCGGGGCGCTTCGCTCGTCGCTTTGAACCAGGGCTGTTCGGTCCAGTGGCGGCTGTTCGGTCCGGTGGAAAGAAAACCGCTACGCGCGGGCGTGCTTACTGGAACTCTTCCTCGTAGAGGTCCTGGGCGTGTTCGATCGCGTCTTGGGCGGACTGTTTGTCCTCCCAGCCCAGGGTCTCGACTTCCTTGCCCTCTTCGAGGTTCTTGTAGGTCGCGAAGAACTCGTCGATCTCGTCGAGTTGCTGCTGGGGGATGTCTTCGAGGTCCTCGATGTGGTCGTAGCGCGGGTCCTCGCTGGGGACGGCGATGACCTTGTCGTCCTGCTCGCCGTCGTCGTCCATCTTCATGAGGGCGACCGGGCGGGCCTCGATGACGCAGCCGGGGAACGTCTGGTCCTCGACGAGGACGAGCACGTCAAAGGGGTCCTCGTCGTCGTAGTACGACTGCGGGATGAAGCCGTAGTCGGAGGGGTAGTGGACGTTCGAGTGGAGCACGCGATCGAGGACGACACCGGGGATATCCTTGTCGTACTCGTACTTGTTGCGCTCGCCTTTCAGGCACTCGACTACCGCGTAGATCTCCTCGGGCGGGTTCGGCCCCGTCTCGAGGTCTTCCCAGAGGTTGGACATCACTCGCAGGTGCTCTGGGCGGCGGCAAAGGCCTTTCGACCTCGGGTTCCGGACGCCCCGACCGCGTGCGCACCTGGCCGCCCCCGCGGTCGATTACCCGATCGAACGTCGATCGGCAGTGGAATTATCATTGCGTGATATCGGTCGCGAAAGGCTCGCCAGCCGCTTATAAATCCGGGCAATAACGGAAGAAAGTTAACAAGTGTTAAATAGCCAGATGACATTCCACTAACCATGTCAGAGGCACAATCGGTAACTGACACACCCGGAATCGCACGTGAGCTCACCGCGTTCCAGCAGAACATTCTCGTTATCCTCGGCGAAGAGCCCCGCTACGGCCTCGCTATCAAACGTGAACTCGAAGAGTACTACGACGACGAAGTCAACCACGGTCGGCTCTACCCCAACCTCGACGACCTCGTCGAGATGGGCCTGGTCGAGAAGAGCGAACTCGACAAGCGGACGAACCAGTACGCCCTGACCGACGAGGGCTACGAGACGGTGCTCGACCAGCTCTCCTGGGAGTTCTCGAAGCTCGTCACCAGCGAAGACCGCGCCGACGACCTGCGCGAGATCGTCGACGCCGTCCAGGAGTAACTCGCTACTCCAGCGGACACCGCTCGTCCGCGACCTCGAACGCCGCGACCACCGATTTTTCGACGACCTCACGCTGCTCCGGCGTCGGCCACGCGTTGCGCCGATAGTACTCGTCCAGAAACTCCTCCAGTTCGTCGGCCGTCGCGTCGTGGATCGGCTTCGCGTAGTGGTTGCCCATGAAGTCGGCCAGGGCCGAGACGTTCGCGGCGTGGTCGTCGCCGTGTTCCTCGCGCACGTCGGCGACGACCTCGCGGTTGTACTCCTCGATCGCTTCCCAGTCGTCGCCTTCGCCGGGGCCCGAGAGCGGGACCTCGATCCCGCGGTCGACGTCCTCGATCCGGTCGGTCCGGATCTCGCCGTCCTCTGTCCACTCCTCGGGGTGGAGGACGAGCACGTCGCGGGTCTCGTCCTCGCGGACCCGTGCGGTGTAGTCGTTGGCCGCGAGGCGCTCGTCGCGGTCGGTGCGGTAGGCGTCGGCCTCCTCGTCGACGATGGCCTCGCGGGCGAGTTTCGTGAGTCGCTCGGCCTCCTCGACGACGGACTCTGGCGGGAGGTCGTCGGGGTCGCCGTCGTCGTCGGCCAGCACGTCCGGTGCCTCGCTCGGGTCGGGTGATTCGTCGGGCATGTGTTCAGGCGTCGTCGAGCGCTTCGTTCGCGAGTTCGTCGGCGCGGTCGTTTATCTCGCGCGGGACGTGTTTCAGGGACCACTCGTCGAACGCCGTCAGGAGCTCGCGGACGGTGACCCGGTACTCGCGCAGGTCGGGGTCGTTGGTGTCCCACTCGCCGCGGACCTGCTTGACGATGAGCTCGGAGTCGCCGCGCACGTCGATCTCGTCGAACCCGTAGTCGCGGGCGACGCGGACCCCCTTGATGAGCGCCTCGTACTCGGCCTGGTTGTTCGTCGCGCGGCCGATGGTGTGGCCGCCTTCGGCGACGATCCCGTCGCCGCTGACGATCACCCAGCCCACGGCCGAGGGACCGGGGTTGCCGCGGCAGGCGCCGTCGAAGTACACGTGCGCGCGGCCGCCGCCCTCGCGGATCAACCCCTCCAGTTCGGCGGGGTTGGTACCCTGGATCACGACCTTGTCGTCGTAGGCGACCGCGGTGGCGTCGCCGCGCTCGGCGCGCCATCGCTCGTGGTCGGTGTTGCCCTCCTCGATCGCCACGCCCGCGTCTTCGAGGCGCGAGCGGGCCGCGTCGACGTCGCACTCGACTGTCGGCATCGTCCGGAAGTCGCCCGCGCCCGGCCAAATGCGTTCGGATCGCGACCGCCACGCCGGTCCGACGACCTGACGGACGCGACACACGTATCGGCAAATTACTGTGTGGCCACAAGATATATCACCAAGGGTTTAAACGGTGTCATCCATTAGCACAGGGGTGCGATGACACGGTCCAGCCGTCAGCGGGAGCGGATTCCCGAGCGTACGAGCGACCGCACGAGCGAGTGCGAGGACGAGCGCACGGAGCGAGCGTGTCCGGACTGCGGGTCCGAGGAGCTGGTCACGAGCGCGGACCGGGGGGAACTGGTCTGCGACGAGTGCGGACTGGTCGTGGAGGAGGGAACAATCGATCCGGGACCGGAGTGGCGGGCCTTCAACCACACCGAGCGACAGGAGAAATCGCGGGTGGGCGCGCCGACCACGCGGACGATGCACGACAAGGGGCTGACGACGACTATCGACTGGCGGGACGAAGACGCCTACGGACGCACCATCTCCTCGCGCAAGCGGAGCCAGATGCACCGCCTGCGGAAGTGGCAGGAGCGGATCCGGACGAAAGACGCCGGCGAGCGCAACCTCCAGTTCGCGCTCTCGGAGGTCGACCGCATGGCCTCCGCGCTCGGCGTCCCGCGATCCGTCAGGGAGGTCGCCTCCGTCGTCTACCGCCGCGCGCTCGACGAGGACCTCATCCGCGGCCGCTCCATCGAGGGCGTCGCCACCGCTTGCCTGTACGCCGCCTGCCGGCAACAGGGCATCCCGCGGAGCCTCGAGGAGATCGCGGACGTGTCCCGCGTCGACCGGACGGAGATCGGCCGCACGTACAGGTACGTCTCGAAAGAGCTCGAACTGGAGATGGAGCCCGTCGACCCGAAGCAGTACGTCCCGCGGTTCTGTTCGGAGCTCGACCTCGCCGAGGAGGTCCAGACGAGAGCCAACGAGATCATCGACCAGACCACCGAACGCGGACTGCTCTCGGGCAAGTCGCCCACCGGCTTCGCCGCCGCGGCCATCTACGCCGCCTCCCTGCTCTGTAACGAGAAGAAGACCCAGCGGGAAGTGGCGGACGTCGCGCAGGTGACCGAGGTCACCATCCGGAACCGCTACCAGGAACAGATCGAAGTCGTCGGTCTCGGGTGAACGGCGACCCGCGAGGAGCCGGCGAATCACCGACGAACGGCCGACCGGCGGACCGAGGGCGACTGTTTTTGTCCGCTGGGGTCCAACTCCGGATCGTCTCTCGTGTCGCTCACGCACAGACTCGACCGCGCCGCGGGACTCCCGGCGGCCTACCGCCTGATCGACGCCGCGTTCCTCGCCGCGCTCGTCGTCGCGCTCGCGGCCTGTTACGCGACGGGGATGTCGCTGGCCGGCGTCGCGGCCGTCGTCCTCGCGGGCTTCGGCCTGGAGTACGCCGTCAGCGGCGTCGTCACCGACGGGATCTTCCGCGGGGTCGAGTGGGCGGACGAGGCGCCGCCGCACCTCCGGCGGGTCGTCGCCGAGGTGGCCGCGGACTTCGGCGTCGCCGTCCCGACGGTCGTCGTCGATCCCGAGAGCCCGAGCGGGGTGAACGTCATCGGCGACGGGGAGCGGACGGTCCTCGTGGTTTCCGGCGCGCTCGTCGAGACGCTCGACGAGCGAACGGTCCGGGCCGTGGTCGCTCACGAACTCGCCCACGTCGCGCTGGGCCACCTCAGACAGATGCCCGTCCGCGTCGCGATCACCCACGTGGTCGGCCTCGCGGCCTTCTGGGTCCTCGCGCTCCGGCACCTGCCGCCCCAGATCGCGATGCTCGGGGCCGGCGTCTTCCTCGTGACCGGCGTCGCCCGATCGAACGGCATCAACGCCGTCGTCTACGTCGCCGCGAGCGCCGGCGTCGTCGTGCTCATGCGCGCGCTGGCGGCGCGCGCGAGCCGCCTCGAAGAGTGCCACGCCGACGACGTCGCCGTCGAACACGCCGGCGAGACGGAGTTCTGTACCGGGCTGTACGCCGTCGGCTCGGTGGGCGCTGTCGACGACGCCGTCGCGGGCGCCGCACCGTTCGCGGCCCGACGCACCCGCCTGGACCGGCTCACCGCCGTCCACCCCTCGATCGAACACCGACTGGCGCGTCACGGGGTAGTCCCCGACGACGTCGCCGACGGGATTGCGGATGAGCGCGTGGCCGACGATTGAACGCGTGGCCGGCGGGCGAGGCTCAGGCCGTCGGCGCAGCGCAGTCACGCGGTCCCACCGACTGATTCAAGCCCGTGGGTGCAGTACGGATGGCCAATGGCGGGCATGCGCCTCGACGATTTCATCGAGGACTTCCAGCGCGACGAGGCGGCCGAGAAGCGCCGCCTGGCCGAGGAGAAGTCCTACGAGATCACCGAGTACCTCGACGACGTCGAGCGGGAGTTCCAGCAGGCCGTCCAGGGCGACTCGATGTTCGGCTCCACGGCGCCGGAGGTGTTCGTCGGCCGGTCGGGCTACCCCGACGTCTCGACCGGCGTCCTCTCCCCGATGGGCGGCGACGCCGACGCCGCCGACTTCGCCACCAGCGGCGACTGGTACCAGCAGGGCTACCAGATCGACGACGTGCTCCAGCGGCGGACGGGCATGCTCAACTCGACGCGCTCGGCGAAGGTCGACGTCAACGACGTGTGGGACGGCTTCGTCGGCACCCAGCGCGAGGTGGCCATCGCCGACCACCCCGTCGACGTGGAGGTCGGCCTCGACGGCACCCCCGACATCGACCTGAGCCTCGACGACATCTCCACGCCGACGGGACCGCGCGCTCGCGCGACGAACGCGGACCTCGCGGAGAACCCGCACGTCCCCCGCCCGGTCGAGAAGACCCTGGAGGACGACGACTGGGCCGCCGAGGGGGCGATGACCTACCTCTACCGCCGCGGCTTCGACGTCTACGACATCAACACCATCCTCTCGGCGGGCGCGCTCGGGCAGGGGCGCAATCGAAAGCTCGTCCCGACGCGGTGGTCGATCACGGCCGTCGACGACACGGTGGGGAAGTACCTGCGCGGGGGCCTCCAGCACAGCGACACCGTCGACGAGGTGTCGGTCTGGACGAACGAGTACATGGGCAACCGCTACTGGGTGATCCTCGCGCCCGGCAACTGGGAGTACGAACTCGTCGAGATGAAAGCGCCCGAGAGCGTGTGGAACCCGACGGCGGACGACTACTACGTCGGGAGCGCCCACGAGGGCTGGGAGGGCCGGACGAGTTACGTCGAGGAGACCGCGGGGGCGTTCTACGCCTCCCGCCTCGCCGTGCTCGAACACCTCCACGAGCGCGACCGGCAGGCCAAGGCGCTCGTGCTCCGCGAGGTGACCGACGAGTACTGGGCGCCGGTCGGCGTCTGGCAGGTCCGCGAGGGAGTCCGCCACGCCTTCGACGGCGAACACGGCGTCGCCGAGAGCTTCCACGCCGCGCTGGCCGGCCTGGTCGAGCAACTGCCGATCGGCCTGGGCCGTCTGCGACGGAAGTCGAACCTCGTCGCCGGCCTGCAGACCTCGATCAGCGACTTCTGAGCCGGCGCGACCGAACTGTTTTCCTCCGGTCGACCGTATCACCGTGTATGCTCCTCCAGCTCGGGATCCCCGGCGGCGTCGAGTTGCTCGTCGTCCTCGTGATCGGGCTCGTGATGTTCGGCCTGCCCGTCCTGCTCGTCCTCGTCCTCGGGACGGCCTGGCTCCGCTCGCGCGACGACTACGACGACCGCATCCGGGAACTCGAGACGGAGATCGCTCGGTTGCAGGCACAGGTCGGCGACGGCGCGTCTGGCGGCGGTGCGACGGACCACGCAACCGACGCGGGAACTGACGGCTCGGAGACAGACGACGCCGGGACCGGCCCAGCGACGGACGGCGGCAGCGACGACGGCGCGTCGCGGTGACCGCGCTTCGTTAGCCGTCGCGTCCGCAGGGGCGACAGCACTCGCCGAGCCGTCCGGACGAAGAACCGGTCAGACCCCGGCGTCGAGGTTCGCCCACGCCTCGTCGACCATCTCGCCGGTCTCGGCGACGATGTCGGCCCACTCCTCGGAGTCAGGCGCCATCCCGCTCAGGCGAGCGATACGCATGATCGAGACGTGGTAGACGGTCTGGACCCCGGGCTCTTCTTCCCAGACGACGACGCCGCAGGGGAACAGGCCCCCGATCCGTCCGTCGGAGGCGTCGAGCGCGCGGTCGGCCATCGCGGGGTTGCACGCGCCGAGGAAGTAGTAGGGGTCGCGGTCCGCGTCGACTTTCTCGTTCAGGAGCGTCGACGGGGCGAACTCGGCCGGGAACCCGAAGCCCGCGGCCTCGAAGGCCTCCCGGACGTGTTCGATCGCCTCCTCGTGGTCCATCTCAAGCGTCGCTCGCTTCTCGCCGATGTCTCCGCTCGTCAGGTCCGCCGGGTCGAAGGGGAGCGTCATACGCTCACCAGACGGTCGCCGACGCAAAAACAGTGACCCCGGCGCGTCGCTGGGGGCCGTCGGTGTCGGACACGAATCGCGCGCGCGCCGGTCCGTCAGGCCATGTCCTCGCCCGTTACCGTCCGGTCCGACTGGATCCACGCCCGGTGGTTGTCGACGTCGTAGATGACGACGTCACCGTTTGCGATCTCGAGTTCGTCGTAGCGGCTCGTCTCGGAGCGGGTCTCGTTGGTTGCCATTGGTAGTGTCCACGTGCCGTCGCTGTCTACCGGTTCGACGCTGGCGGTAACTACGCCCTAAACCGTGTTAAATGTTATCAATGTACTAACGTCGATCGCGGGCAGACGCTCCAGTCGCCGGAGAACTATTCGAGAACGTACAAACTTATAGATCGTTCACTCCCGTTTACAATGATTGACGGAGTTGGGGCCGAAACCGGCGGACGACACCTGCGGCGCCGCCTGTTGGTCCCCGCGGCACGGTGGGTGAGGAACGTGATTTCAGGTATGCAACGGTCACAGGTTACGGTAGCCGCGACAGTCGTACTGCTGGTCCTCGCGCCGAGCATCGCCGCCGGCGCGGTGGACGAACACGAAGTAACGGGTCATCCGGGCATCGACGTGTCGGTGCCGGACACGGACTTCCAACCGGGCGAGCAGACGTCGCTCAGCGTCGTCGTCCTCAACGACGGGAACGTCACCAGCGGGTCGCTGTCGAACCCGCAACTCGAACAGCAGGTGACGACCGCCCGCGCGGTGCGCGTGAGCGTCGACGACGACCACGACGCCCCGGTGACGGTCAAGACCAACGAGCGCGCCATCGCGCAGCTCCCCGACGGGTCGTCGGCGCCGGTCGAGTTCCGCATGAACGTCGACCGCAACGCCGAACCCGGGACGTACGAACTCCCGATCAACGTCAGCTACAACTACACCGAGTCTGTCAACCCGCAGACGAGCGAGTACGAGCACAACAGCACCATCAAGAACTTCACCGTCGACGTGACGATCGAGGAGGCCGCGCAGTTCCGCGTGACGAACGTCGAGTCGACGGCCCGCATCGGCGCCACCGGCACGGTCGACGTGACGCTCAGGAACACCGGCACTGCCGCGGCACACAACGCCTCGGTCGCGCTCGCCTCGCAGAACGCCGACATGACGTTCGGGCAGGCGTCGTCGTCGAGCCGGTACGTCGGCGGCGTCTGGAAGCCCGGCGAGAAACGAACGATATCCTACCGGGTCAGCGCGGCCCAGTCCGCGAGCCAGCAGCGCTACGCGTTCGACGCGACGATCAACTACGAGGACGAGGACAGCACGCCGATGCAGTCGCAGTCGCTCTCGCTCGGCGTCACGCCCGAACCGGAGCAGTCGTTCAGCATCGTCTCGACCGAGAGCGACGTGGCCGTCGCGGACGACGGACCGGTCACCGTCACGATCCGCAACGACGGTCCCGCCCAGGTCCGCGACGCGTCGGTCACGTTCACCTCCGGGAGCAGCGCGCTCGTCTTCGGCGGCTCGGCCAGCGCCAGCCAGTACGTCGGGGCCTGGGACGCCAACGAGACCCGCGAGATAACCGTCGAGACGACGGCGACGCCCGAGGCCGAGGCCCGGAGCTACTCGCTGCAGGCCTCCGTGAACTACGAGGACAGCGAGGGCGACCCCGGCGAGTCCGGGACGCTCCAGTTCGGCGTCCGCCCCGAACCGGAGGTCGAGTACGAGTTCGCGGCGAGCAACGTGACCTCCTCCCTACGCGTGGGCGCCGAGGGGACGCTCTCGGGGACGATCACCAACACCGGTGACGCGCGCGCCGACAGCGTCGTCGTCGTCTTCGAGAGCCAGAACTCGAACGTCTCGCCGCTCGAACGGGAGTACTCGGTGGGTAACCTGCGGGTCAACCAGTCCAAGGAGTTCTCGTTCGACGTGGAGATCAGCGAGGCCGCGGAGGCCGGCCCGCGCCAGTTCACGCTCCGACCGACCTACCGCAACGAGGACGACGAGCGGCGCGAGGCCGAGAGCTTCGACGTCCGCCAGCGCGTCCGCCAGCAGCGCGACATCTTCACCGTGTCGGCGACGAACGCGACCGTCGAGCGCGGCGGCGGCCAGGTGCTCGAAGTCACGGTCACGAACGACGGCGACAGCGCCGTGAAGAACGTCAACGCGGCGCTGTTCGCGGACGATCCGATCAGCGTCGACGACGGCGACGCGTACGCCGACCGGATCGAACCCGGCGAGTCCCGGACGCTCACGTTCGAGGTGAGCGCCGGTGGGGACGCCTTGACGAAGTCCTACCCCGTCGAGATGGACTTCCAGTACGACGAGGCCGACGGCGACACGAAGCTCTCCAGCGGCTACACCTTCGCCGTGGACGTGACCGAGCCCGAGGACGACGGCGGCAGCGGCCTGCCGCTTTCGGTGATCGCCGTCGCGGTAGTCGCCGTCATCGTCGTCGTCGGCTACCTGCGCTTCGGCAGGTGACTCGATGGTCTTCCAGTGGTTCACCGACGAGATCGGCGAGGCGATATCCACCTATCCGGGGCGGATCAGCCTCGCATTCCTCCTGCTGACGGGGGTGTTCCTCCTCGGCCTCGGGAACGTCGAGACCGAGTCCGGCAGCAACCAGTTCGTCGAGGACCTGGACTCCTTCGAGGCCTTCGAGGACATCCAGCGGGAGTTCGGCTCTAGCTTCGGCGAGAGCTCGACCACGACGCAGCTGCTCCAGCGCGAGCAGAACGTCCTCTCGCGGCCGAGCCTGTTGCGGATGTTGCGGGCCCAGGAGCGGCTGCAGGACCACGAGGACCTGCGGGTGACGAGCGTCTCCAGTCCCGCGGGGACCGTGGCACAGCAGATCGACCCGAACGCGACGACGGTCGAGGCGCAGATCGACGCCGTCGAGTCGGCGACGGCCACGGAGATCGACGAGGCGGTCCGCCGCGCGGCGGAGACCCAGGGGTTCACCTCGCAGATCAGCGAGAACTTCGACCGCCAGAGCGCGGCGGCCACGGCGGCCCAGGCCACGGTCACGCACGACCGCGACGTCAACTCGCGCGAGGAACGCGTCGAGCGCGTCCTGGCGACCGTGGGCGGGGACATCCAGATCGTCGGGAGCGCGCCCGACACCATCGGGTCGTCGCTCGCGCTCGTCCTCCCCGCGGCGTTCATCCTCATCATCTTCTTCCTGATCGTGGCCTACCGCGACCTGGTCGACCTGATACTCGGGGGCGTCGCGATCGTGATGACGCTGCTGTGGACCTTCGGCTTCCTCGGACTGGCGGACATCCCGTTCAACCCGCTGCTGGTCGCGGTCCCGCCGCTGCTCATCGCGGTCGGCATCGACTTCGGCATCCACGCGGTCAACCGCTACCGCGAGGAGCGCGAGCGCGGCCAGCCCGTCGGCACGTCGATGATGGTGACGACCGAGCAGCTGCTCGTCGCCTTCTTCATCGTCATGGGGACGACCGTCATCGGCTTCCTCTCGAACCTGCCGAGCGCGCTCGAACCCATCCGCGACTTCGGCGTCGTCGCCGCCATCGGGATCTGTTTCACCTTCCTGATCTTCGGGATCTTCCTCCCGGCCGCGAAGGTCAAGACCGACCGCCTGCGCGCCCGCTATCCGATCCCGACCATGAGCGAACGACCGCTCGGCTCCGAGGGGTCCGCGCTCGGTCGCCTGCTCAGCGGCGGCGTCGTCATCGCCAAGCGCGCGCCGGTGCTGTTCATGCTCGTGATCCTCGTCGGGAGCGGCGCCGCGGGCGTCTACGCCACGGGCGTCGGCACCGGCTTCAGCCAGGACGACTTCCTCCCGCCGGAGTACGACGAACTGCCCCAGTGGCAGAAGGACCTGCCCGACCCGTTCAGTCCGCCCGAGTACAGCTACGTCGAGAAGACCAACTACATCGAGGACAACTTCCCGTCGAGCAGTTCGGTCATGCTGTTCGTCGAGACGCGGATGGGCAGGGACGCCGCGCTCGACCAGGTCCATCGGATCGGACGGGACCCGCCCCCGACCTTCCAGCGCGACGGCCGACACGCCGAGAGCCAGTCCATCGTGACGGTCGTGCAGTCCTACCAGGAGCGCGACCCCGAGTTCCGGAGGCTCGTGGCGCGCAACGACCCCGACGCCGACGGCATCCCAGAGCAGAACCTCGGCGAGGTCTACGAGTACCTCGAATCGGCGCCGGGAAGCGGCGTGGGAGGTGTCCTCGCCGAGGACCGCCGGAGCACGCTGGTGACCTACTCGGTCGACGCCGACGCCACGAACACCGAGATCGCGGCGGACGCCAGGGTGGTCGCCGCCGAGACGCCGCTGGAGGCGACGCCGACCGGCAACGCAGTCATCTTCGAGGAGGCATCGAACCTCATCCTCGACACGGTGATCACGAGCCTGATCATCACGCTCGTCGGCGCGTCGGCCTTCCTGATCGTCGTCTACGGCGTGCTGGAGGGACGCCCGTCGCTCGGCGTCGCGAACGTCGTCCCCATCGCCCTGACGGTGACGTTCGTCGTCGCCTCGATGCGCTACCTCGGCATCGACTTCAACGCGATCAACGGCGTGATCCTCTCGCTGACGATCGGGCTGGGGATCGACTACTCGGTCCACGTCACCCACCGCTTCGCCGACGAGTTCCACCGCGCCGACATCGAGACGGCGCTGGACCGCGCCGTCCGCGGCACCGGCGGCGCGCTCACCGGGAGCATGCTGACGACCGTCGCCGGGATGGGCATGCTCGTGTTCGCGCTGAACCCGGCCATCGGCGCGTTCGGCGTCCTGACCGCTCTGTCGGTCGTCTACGCCTACATCGCGTCGATGCTCGTCCTGCCGTCGACGCTGGTCATCTGGGACCGCGTCGTCAACCGCTCGCGACCGGCTCAGTGGATCCGCGCGCGACGGCGCAGCGGGCCCGCGCCGCGCTCGCCGCTGGAGGACTGAGAGCGCAGCGGTCCCGGGTCGGTCGCCGCGTTCCCGGACCGACCGCCGCGTTCCCGTATCACCGCGCCGATTCGGGGTGGCGGGCCGGGCACACGGACGCCCCGAACGATTTACGACTGGTCCACATATCTGAAGTATGGTTCACGTGGTCATCATCGGCGCGTACGGGAGCGCCGGCTCGGTCGTCGCCGAGGAACTCGCCGGCGAACCGGACGTCGAACTCACGCTGATCGACGACGGCGACCCCGGTGGCGGCCTCTGCATCCTCCGCGGCTGTATGCCCTCCAAGGAGGTGCTCTCGGCCGGTTCCCATCGCTTCCGGGTGCGTCACGACGACCGCCTCCGCGGCAAGCCCCACGAGGTCGACGTCGAACGCACTATCAGACGCAAGGACGCTCACACGCTGGGCTGGGCGGAATACCGTCGGGAGGCAATCCACGACCTCGCCGAACGCGACGACGTGCGGTTCGTCCACGACACCGCGCGCTTCGTCGACGACTGCACCGTCCGCGCCGGGGGTCGCAAGTTCGAGGCCGACTACGTCGTCGTCGCCACCGGATCGGCCGTCAACATCCCCGACCTCCCGGGCATCGAGGACGTCGAGCACCAGACGAGCGCCGAACTGCTGGACGACACGGACCTCCCCGACTCGGCGGTCGTCATGGGCCTGGGCTACATCGGTCTGGAGATGGTCCCCTACCTCAGCGAGGTCGGCGGCACCGACGTGACCGTCGTCGAGCACGACGAGCGCCCCATCGACGAGGCCGACCCCGCCTTCGGCGACGCCGTCCTCGAACTCTACCGCGAGCAGTTCGACGTGACGATCCCGACCGAGTGCTACGAGAAGCGCGTCGAGCCCACGGACGACGGCGGCGTCCGCCTCTACCTGGAACACGACGACGGCGACGAAGAAGTCGTCGAGGCCGACGAGCTGTACCTGTTCACCGGCCGCCGCCCCTGTCTCGGCCGCCTGGGTCTGAAGAACACCGATCTCCGGCCAGGTCCCGACTGGGTGCTCGACACCATGCAGGCCCGCGACGACAACCGCGTGTTCGTGCCCGGCGACGCCAACGGCGAGGAGCAGATCCTCCACGTCGCGAAGGAACAGGGCGCCACCGCCGCCGAGAACATCCTCCGCCGCGAACGGGGCGTCCCCCTCGACGACTACCACAACGTCACCCATCACGTCATCTTCTCGGGGCTCGGCGTCTACCCGTACGCCCGCGTCGGCATGACCGAACGCGAGGCCCGCGACTCCGGGTACGACGTCGTCGTCGCCAAGCGCCAGGCAAGCGACGACGGGGTGTTCAAGGCCAAGGACGCCCCGGAGGGCCTCAGCAAACTGGTCGTCGACCGCGAGAGCGCGACGGTGCTGGGCTGGCAGGGCCTGCACTACCACGCCGACGTGATGGCCAAGACGATGCAGATCGTCGTCGAGATGGGCCTCGACGTCCGGGAGGTCCCCGACCGCGCCTACCACCCGACGACCCCCGAGATCATCGACGGTCTCCTCCGCGACGTCACCGCCCAACTGCCCGAGTGAGGGTGGTGCGGCCGCCCGGAGCCAGCCAAGGGCGTTCATCGCCCGCTGTCTCCTGGGGGTTCCCAACTGCCTATCATCCGATGTGATCCGCGTAACTACCACTCGGTCCACACACGAGACTGAATGACGCCGCCTCGCGACAGCCGAACCGATCACTGAAACGACGGGACGGCGGGCGAATCACGGCGAGCGTCGGCCGGAGATGAGAAGGTTAAAGAACGATACCACAGTACCAGCAAGTGCGCCCGGGTGGCTTAGCTGGACATAGCGCCGCACTCATAGGGTTTCCTTGCGCGGCAGCCGGCATGCCCCCACGAGGCCCGTCAGCCTCGGACCTGGGACATGCGGAGATCGAGGGTTCGGAGCCCTCCCCGGGCATACTTACTCCGTCACTCGCGACGCCCAGCGATAGATCGGTGGTTGAGTGAAACAGTCGGCCCCGGCGAGCGTAGCGTGGAGAGAACAGAAACGACGGCTGCGGGAGGTCTCCGTCGTTCGATTCTCTCCGGGGTAGACCGCCGAAACTGCCACTTCTCACCGGACCGCCGCCGAGCAGTCGCTGACGGAACACGAGAGTGACTGACAGAAACGCGACCGCTGTCAGGCGTCGCCGGGGAACTCCTGGAACAGCGTCTCGAAGTCCTCGGCGTCGCTGAACTCGGCGACCGACTGGTCGGCTTCCCGCCGGAGCTCCTCGACTTCCGCCTCGAGCCGCGCGTACTCCTCGTTGTCCTGGAGTTCGGCGTGTTCCTTCTCGGCTTCGAGCGTCGCCTTCTTCGACGCCAGCGAGAAGAACTCCTGCATGCGCTCGTCGTAGTTCTCTCGGGTCAGCATCCGGTCGACAGCCCCGTAGAGGTCCTCGAGCATCACGGGCTTCGTGAGGTAGTCGTCGAAGGGCATGTCGACGATGTCGAAGTCGGGGTCGACTGCCGTCACCATGACGACTCGGCAGTCCAACTCACGCTCCCGGAGGACTTCCAGCACCTCGTCGCCGTTCATCTCCGGCATCTGCCGGTCGAGGAAGACCACGTCGACGGCCCCGTCTGCCCGGTCGAGCGCCCCCTCGGCGCCGTAGGCGGTCCGGACATCGTACTCCTCGTCCAACCAGGTCGAGTAGAGGTCGGCGATGTCCCGTTCGTCGTCGACAACGAGAACAGTCACGTCCTCTGAGTTGCTCTTCGGCGATATCATCGTGGGTCCCGTGATTGAGATACGGACTATCGAGTATCGGACAATCCAACCCATAAATCCACCCCATCGATTATCACCAGTGAAAACTGAGAAGAATGTTCGCGGTCACTAGCGGGATCAGTCGGGCGGCTGACATCGGCGTTCAGGCACCGACGAGACTAAATTTCCGACGCCGCTGGATCCGAACGATGGACGGGGAGTCCGCGGACCCGACCCGGATCCGGACGCTGGCCGTCACGGCCGAGGACATCGTCGCGGCGCTGGAAGCGCGGATTCAACGGGACAGCGCGGTTGTGTTGCGTGTGACCCCGCCGTTCAGTGGCCGGATGCGAGCGCGCCTGCACGCCGGACCCGACGAATACGACGAGGAACCGGCGCCGCTTCACGTCTCGCCGGAGGCGCTGCTCGCGGAGTCGGCGCCGTCGTATCCGCGACCGGCGGACACCGAGGACCGACTCCGGGAGGACCCCGACGCCGAATACACCGTCGAACGACACCACGAACGCCACCGGGAGGCCGTGACCGCGTGGCGAGAGCGAGTTCGCGACCACGTCCGCGACACTGCGACGATCGAGACGGCCGACGGACCCCACGAGGTTTCGGTTTCGGTACTCGGTTGACGCTGACACTCCCGAAACTGGACGTTCGTCCACCTCCGATCCGGCCGTTTGCGATAGTTCGAGAAACCGACCGAGAGGGAGTTATAAAACTTCTCGGCAGTTCTAGGGCGGTACTGAAAGGAAACCGGGACGAGTAAAACGGCATCTAGGGACGCATCCAACGCGTGAAACGTTGTGAAATCAGTGGAAGACTCGGACGGTTATAAGGTATCACCGTGTCACTGTAGAAGTACGAGGTTCCCCGTATGTCAAGTCGAACGTCAGAATTCGCCCCATCGCTCGAGCGCCTCGACATCACCCTGCCGAACGTCGGCCAGAGTGTCGTCACACCGATCACCGGCGTCGCGTTCTGGGCGGCCGTCGCACTCCCGTTCCTCCACCTGCCGTTGCTGGTGGCGACCGGCCTGTCCTCGGAACCGTACACCAACGCGTTCATCGCCCTGCTGGTCGCCAACGTCATCGCCCTCCTCGTCGGCCACTCCCATTACCGGGACTGATGCAGACGCCGCGGTCGCCCTCCACGCCGCGTTCGTGACCCGCCGCCCGGCCGCGCCCTCCACTTCGATTTTCCTCACACCGTCGGTTTCACCCACACCGACGCCGCGGTTCGCGGTCAGTTCTCCTCGCGGAACGCCGCGCGGAGCCGCGGAAGTTCCCGCCGGAGCGCCTGCCGTTTGATCAGGACGAACCCGACGAAGATGCAGCAGAATCCCAGTCCAGTCGACGCGTCGACGACCTCCTCCAGGAAGAGAAATCCCGTGATCGCGGCGAACAGCGGAGCGACGTAGGAGACGAGGTTGATCTCGACCGGTCCGAGTCGTTCCAGCAGGTCGAAGTAGATGAGGAAGCCGGCGGCGCTGGCGCCCAGCGAGAGGTACGCGAGCGACCACACCGCGGTCCCGGACCAGGTGATCGCCGACGGGGACTCGCCGAGGCCGACGCTGACGGCGTGCATCAGTCCGGCGCCGCCGAGCATCGACCAGGCCTCCATCGTCTCGATCTCGACGCCGGCGTCGATGTAGGTCGTCACGACGCTGCCGAGGGCGAACGAGAGCGCGGCCGCGAAGACGAGCAACTGCGGCAGGACGTCGTCGGTCAGGAGCGCGTTCGGGTCGGGCTGGGCCACCGCGACGACGCCGACGAGACCGAGCACGATGCCGACGACGCCGACCGCGGAGAGTCGTTCGTCCGGGAGGAGCCCGCGGGCGAAGACCGTCGTCAGCACCGGGGAGAGGCTGACGATGACCGCGGCGGCGGCGCTGGTGGTCTCCTGTTCGCCGACGAAGAGGAACGCGTGATACGCGGCGATCATGAGCGCGGCGCCCGCGGTGACCGTCGCCCACTCGTCGCGGCCCCGCGGGTACCAGCGGTCGGCCCGGAGAGCGGCGTAGCCGAGCATCACGGCGCCTGCGACGTCGTAGCGAAGCGCGGCGAAGAGGACGGGCGGGAACGCCGACAGTCCCGCCTTGATCGCCATGAACGCCGACCCCCAGAGCGCCGAGAGCACCAGGAACAGCCCGAGGTTCCGGTAGGTGGACACGGGCGGCCATTCGCCCGAACCGGCCTGAAACTTTCGGGTCGCACGCTCGTTTCCGCGCGTCGTCGGAACCGCGAGCCCGGCTGTCAGCCGAACACCGCTCGACTGCAGTGGGGCGGGACCACGCATCGCCCGTACGTTTAAATCATCCTATCTCCAAGAGAACGTATGGCCGCATACGGCCGGCCGACCCTGCGAGACCTGTTCGACGAGGCACCGACGCCGCACATCGCCCACCCGCCTCGGACACACCATCGGGATTTCTACCTCGCCACCGACGGCTCGTACCGAGAGAGCGGTGGCGCCGCGCCGGGCGACGACGCCCGGGAGTTCACGGGCGGGCTGGGCGTCGTCATCGAGACCCGCGACGGCGAGCGCGTCGCGCGGCTGTCGGTCCCCAACCGTGCCCCCGACAACAACGTCGCCGAGTATCGGGCGCTCCACCTCGGCCTCGACGTCCTCGCGGCTCGCTCGCCCGCGGACGCGAGCGTCGGCGTCCTCATCGACCACGACGCCCTCGCGGAGAACCTCAACGCGGCGGTCCTCACGGACCGGAGCCCCGAACTCGAACCGGCGCACTCCGTGTCCCACCCGCCCTCTATCGGCCTCCACTGGCGGGGCATCCGCTCGCGGCTCCGGGACTTCGCCGAGATCCGGGCCGCCCGCATCGGCAGCGGGTACAACCCCGCCCACCCGCTCGCCAACGCCCCCGAAGAGTACGCGCACGTCAACAGCGAACCCGACCGCTGCGTCCTCCCCGAGTCACCGTCGACCGGTGACGACCGCTATCCGCCGCCCTCGCGGGCCGACCGCGGCAGCGCGTCGGACTGACGGAGCCGTCCCCACGGGACGCCCCGTCACTTTATGCGAACCTGTCCGGTAGGTCGACTATGGAACGGAGCGACGCGTCCGAGTCGCCGCTGGCGGCGGCTCCGGGGGCGACCGGGCCGGCGAGCGAGGCCTTCGAACTACTGAGCAACGAGACGCGACTGGCGATCCTCGTCGCGCTCTGGGACGCGTACGATCCCTTCGACGGCGAGAACGCCGTCCGGTTCTCCGACCTCCGCGACGCCGTCGGCGTGACAGACAGCGGCCAGTTCAACTACCACCTCGAAAAGCTGACGGGCCACTTCGTCGAGTCGACCGACCAGGGGTACGAACTCCGCGAGCCCGGGCGCAAGTTCGTCCGCGCCGTCGTCGCCGGCGCCGGCATCGAGGAACCGACCCTGGAGCCGACGGAGATCGACATGGAGTGCAGTCTCTGCGGGGGAGCCGTCGAAGTCGGCTACGAGGACGGGTGGGTGTACAACGCCTGTACCGAGTGCGACGGCCTCTTCGCCGGCGAGGACACGCCCCGCGGCCACCTCAGCAAGTTCAAACTCGACCCCGCGGGATTCACCGGTCGGTCCCCCGCGGAGATCTACTCGGCGGCCTGGGTGCGAGCGTTCCAGCGACTCTACGCGATGATCGAGGGCATCTGTCCGTCCTGTTCCGGACCGGTCGAACGCTCGCTCGAACGGTGTGAGACCCACGACGACGAGGGGATCTGCGACGACTGCGACCGCGGCGCGGCGGTCACGGCCCAGTTCGAGTGCCCGGTCTGCAAGGAATGGGCGGTGACGACGCTCGGCGGCGTCGCGAAGTACCATCCCGCGGCCGTCGCCTTCCACTACGAGCGCGGCCTCCCGCTGCAGTACGGGTTCAACGACCTCGCGTCGATCAACGAACGGCTCGAAACCGGACACACGGACTGGAACGTCGTCTCCGAGGACCCGCTCCGCGTCCGAGTCACGCTCGGATTCGACGGCGACGAACTGGATATCGAACTGGCCGAGGACCTGTCGGTCGTCGACGTGAGCGATCCCCGGTAAGCGTCGGCGCGCCGCCGTGCCGGTCGGCGGTGGGAGTCCGACTCGTCAGTCGTCCCCGTCGTCCGGCAGCCGTTCGACCGCGCGCTCCCAGCTGTGGCGGGCGAGCCCGCCCCCGCCCGCGAAGCGACCGAGGTACTGCTCGCGGGGGATCGGTCCCCACCACTCCCCGTCGGCCCGGCGGAGGTGTCGCACCCACAGCCAGGTCAACGCAATCCAGGGGGCGCCGAAAACGGCCAGCCAGAGCGTCCCGTCGGTGTACGGGACTGTCACGCCGACAGCCTGTAGCGCCTGCCATCCCAGCACCGCGCCGACGAACAGCCCTCCGAACACGAAGACGCTCCCCAGGACGCACTGGAAGGCCAGCATCGGCCAACCGGAGACGTCGATCGTCTTCGCCATCTCTCTGTTCGGAAGTTGCCTGTCATCGTAGATACGTCTTCTGGGGCCGGGCGTGCGGACAGAAGTCCTCGTCGAAAAAAGGCAGAAAGCCGGATCTCCGTCCGGTGAGCCGTGCGATAGCGCCGCTCTGCGTTACTCTTCGTCTTCCTGCTGTTGGGCGTCGACCACGGCCGCGGCACCGAGATTCACGATGTCCTTGACCTCGTCGCCCCGCTGGAGGACGTGGACGGGCTTGTCCATGCCGACCAGCATCGGGCCGATGGCGTCTGCGCCGCCGAGGCGCTGGAGGAGCTTGTAGCCGATGTTGCCGGCTTCGAGGTTCGGGAACACGAGGACGTTCGCTGGGTCTTCGAGGTCGGCGAAGTCGTAGGTGCCGTTGAGGATGTCCTCGACGACGGCGGTGTCGGCCTGCATCTCCCCGTCGACCGGGAAGTCGACCTCGGGGTCGTCGTGGAGGTCGCTGACGGCGTCGCGTAGCTTCGCCGTCCCCTCGTTCTCGACGCTGCCGAAGTTCGAGTACGAGAGCAGCGCGGCGCGGGGCTCGACGTTGAAGTCCCGGGCGAGGCTGGCGGTGTGTTTCGTGACCTCCGAGAGGACCGCCTCGTCGGGGTCCAGGTTGACCGTCGTGTCCGCGCAGAAGACGACCTTGTTCTTGAAGGTCAGCATGTAGACGCCGGCCGCGTAGTCGGCGTCGGGCGCGGTGCCGATGACTTCCAGCGGCGGGCGCAGCGCCGAGGGGTAGTGGTGGGTCAGCCCCGTCAGCATCGCGTCGGCGTCGCCCTGCTCGACCATCACGCTCGCGAGGTAGTTGGTGTCGTTCTCGATGAGCTCGGAGGCCTCGCTGCGGGTGATGCCCTTGCGCTGGCGGAGCTCGTGGAGCCGATCGGCGTACTCCTCGTAGTCGCCGTTCTCCGGGTCGACGACCTCGGGCTGGAACTCCAGCCCCAGGTCGGCCGTGGTGGCCTCGATCTCCTCGCGGTCACCGATGAGCACGGGTTCGGCGATCTCCTGCTCCTGGAGCTGGAAGGCCGCGCGGATCATCTTCTCGTCGGTCCCCTCGGCGAGCGCGAGGCGCTTGGGGTCGCTCTTGGCCTTGTTGAGGACGACCCGCATCATCTCGCGAGACTTGCCGAGGCGGGCCTCCAGCGTCTCGACGTACTCGTCGGTGTCGAGTTCCGCGCGGGCGGCGCCGGACTCCATGGCGGCCTCGGCGACCGCGGGCGCGACCTCGAAGAGGACGCGCGGGTCGACGGGCTTGGGGATGATGTACTCGGGGCCGAACTGCAGCGGCTGGTCGCCGTAGGCCTTGACGACCTCGTCCGGGACGTCCTTGCGGGCGAGTTCCGCGAGCGCCTCCGCGGCGGCGGTCTTCATCTCCTCGTTGATGTCCGTCGCGCGCACGTCGAGCGCGCCGCGGAAGATGAAGGGGAATCCGAGGACGTTGTTGACCTGGTTCGGGTAGTCCGAGCGGCCGGTGCCCATGATGACGGTGTCGTCGCGGGCGTTCTTGGCGTCCTCGTAGGTGATCTCCGGGTCCGGGTTGGCCATCGCGAAGATAATCGGGTTCTCGTTCATCGACCGGACCATCTCCTGGTCGACGATGCCGCCGATGGAGAGGCCGACGAACACGTCGGCGTCGTCCATCGCGTCGGCGAGGTCGCCCTCGGGCACGTCGCGGGCGAACTCCCGCTTGTACTCGTTGAGGTCGCCGGCCTCGGCGCGCTCCTCGGTGATGATCCCCGAGGAGTCACACATCAGGATGTTCTCCTTCTTCGCGCCCAGCGAGACGTAGAAGCGGGCGGTCGCGATGGCGCTCGCGCCGGCGCCGGAGAAGACGATCCGCATGTCTTCGAGGCTCTTCCCGGAGATCTCCGCTGCGTTGATCAGCGCGGCGCCGGAGATGATGGCCGTCCCGTGCTGGTCGTCGTGGAAGACGGGGATGTCCATCCGCTCGCGGAGCTCCGCTTCCATGACGAAACACTCCGGCGCGCTGATGTCCTCTAAGTTGATCCCGCCGAAGGTCGGCTCCATCGCGGCGACGGCGTCGATGAAGGCCTGTGTGTCGTGCTCGTCGAGTTCGATGTCGAAGACGTCGATGTCGGCGAACCGCTTGAACAGGACGCCCTTGCCCTCCATGACGGGTTTCGACGCCTGCGCCCCGATGTCGCCGAGGCCGAGCACGGCCGACCCGTTCGAGACGACGCCGACCATGTTGCCCTTCGCCGTGTACTCGTAGGCGTCGCCCGGGTTCTCGTCGATCTCCAGGCACGGCGCCGCGACGCCCGGCGAGTACGCCAGCTGCAGATCCCGCTGCGTGTTCGTCGGCTTCGTCGTCGCGATCTCCAGCTTGCCGGGCGGCTCCGTCCGGTGATACTCCAGTGCGTCCTCGTCGAGTCCCATACGATATCCCCGGACGGGGCCGGCAAAAACCTTCTCGTTGTGCCAAATGACGACTGATTGTTCGTCGTTCGTCGAATCCTTGACGACGCGGATATCGCCGCCGAGAGCGCCGCAACGAGTTTGGGATCGGGGAGATACGTTCGTCCTACGGGAACATCTCTCGGCGTGATTCGATCGTCGTTCGGCCGGGCGTCTGTGGTCGGGAATCCGTAAACGGTCAGTCGACAGTCGTCGGTCGCCGGTCGATAGCCGGTCGGCAGTCGCCCGCGGGTGCGCTCGGCTCAGTCCGGGTCGGGCTGCGACGGAGATAGGGGGAGTAAAGTCTGTGGCGAACGAAGCCGCGGTCATGACCCGCCGCTTCCGGACCCTCGCGGGCGTCACGACGGCGCTCACCTTCGTCCTCATCCTGCTCGGACTGCACACCGGGTCGACCGGTGGCGGACTCTCGTGTGGAACGCGCTGGCCGCTGTGCAACGGCTGGATGGGCCTGTTCCCGGCCAACTGGGCGAGCTTCTTCGAGTGGTTCCACCGCTTCGTCGCGATGATCGTCGGCTTCCTCCTGCTGGGCTGGCTCTACGGCGTCTGGCGCTGGCAGGACGACCGTCGCATCCGCTACGCGGTCACCGCCGCCATCGCGATCCTCCCGTTCCAGATCGTCCTCGGCGGGGTGACCACGACCGCCGGCGGCATGTTCCCCCACGGATTCAACCCCGTCATCATGATCGCCCACTTCACCACCGCGACCGTCATCTTCGCCCTGCTCGTCTACGCGGTGGCCCGGATGTTCGGCGCCCCCGGCTCGCACGCCGTCCGGTCGGTCGTCGGGCTCGCCGGCGGACTCGTCGCGCTCAACGCCGTCTTCGTGTTCGTCCCCGTGTTCGACCACCCGCCGACGAACCTGATCGCCTACTACGCCGCGTCGTTCGCCCTGCTGGCCGTCCTCGTCGCCCTCCTGACCTGGAGCGAGACCGCAGTCGAACCCGCGAACCTCCTGCGGTTCCGCGCCGTCACCGGCGTCGCCGCTGCGCTGCTCTACGTCGCCATGGTGTTGAGCAGGCAGAAGTGGGGGCTGCCCGACCTGTACGTGGAGACGGCGACGATCCTCCTCGCGGTCGCCGTCGCCGGACTCGCCGTCCTCGCGAACCGCGTCGTCGTCGACACCGGCGGTTTCGGCGCCCAGCGCGCGGACTGACGCCACACTGGTCACGACCGACGTATCTCACGCTCGCCGTCGACGCCAGCAGGCCACGACGAGTCCTGCGAGCGCCCCGAGGACTCCGAATCCGGGGCCCGTGTCCGCGACAGTGTCAGTCGGCGACGGGGGCGTGGCGACCGTCGCTGCAGGCGTCGGTGTCGATGTCGTTGTAGTCATCGGGGTCGGCGCGGTCGTTGTCTCAGCAGGCGTCGGCGACATCGTCGCAGCCTGGGTAGACGTGACCGTCTCCGTCGGCGTCGGCGTGGAGAGCGCCGGACGGACGGTGAACCGCTCGCGCAGGAGGACGCGGTCGCCGGCAGTGACCTCCAGCGTCGCAGCGGTGTCGGGTTCGACCCCGCTCGCGTCGAGCGTCGCCGTCGCCGAAGTGAAGACGGTGTCGTTAGACAGTTCGGCGCCGTAGGCGTCGTCCAAGGGACCGGGACCGAACTCATCGGTCGCCGCGGTCGTGTTCGACAGCGGCGGACCGCCGTCGGAGCGGTTCACGACCCTGACGGTCACGGGCGCACCCGCGTCGAGGGAGGTGTGTGCGACGAGTCGCTGGCCGGACTGTGCCTGCACCGTCCGGTTCCACCCGCTGGGCAACTCGAAGACCGTCCTCTCGTCGTCGTCGATGAGATCGATGACGGGTTTGGTCTGCCAACTTTCACCCTCTACTGCGAGGTCGAAGACACTCGCGTTACCGATGAATCGTGAGGACCGTCCGTCGATGGTCACGTTCAGTGCGAAGTTGTAACGTCCCGAGGGCGCCCACGGGTCGTCGTCTGTGTCCCAGACAATCTCCCTCCCGCCTTCGAAGTTGACCCACCCGTGAAGAAGGCTCGTCGGGTCCACGACGACGTAGTAGGTATCGGCGTCCCGGTCGCTGTAGACGGTCGTCGAACTGGTCCGATTGAAGCGGAACACCCTTGGGAGCGTATGCAGTGACAGACTAGAACTAGTCATGGACTCCAGCCTGAAGGCGTCGTCCGCGCCGTAGACCACGTCGAAGAAGCGCATCGTCTCGTTGGTTCCGCTGGCGTTCGCGAGGCGGTCGGCCATGCCCGGCATCCGTAACTCCAGTACGAGCGTCCCGTTCACCGGCACCCGTCGGTCCCGGTGGAGCCTCCCGTCGGCCATGGCCCGCTCGACGTCCGCACGCGAGGAGAACGCCTCGTGCAGCGGCCGCTCGTCACTCAGATCCGGATACGGCGACGGGTCGCTGCTCCAGACCCGCAGGTCCGTCACCGTCACGTCCGTCGATGCTGTTCCGACACTGGACTTGTCGGTTGACGGCGAGGACAGACCGCCGGTCGCGGCCACGGGACCGACTACGAGCGTCAGTACGACGCAGACGGTGATCGTGTCGGTGAATTTTCTCTTGGAGGGCACTACCTGCGGTGTCGATGGGCCGCGGTAAATCCCTTCTGTCCGTCCAGTCCGCCTCGGGACGGACTCCCGACCTCGGGGATGTCCAGATACAGTTTCGCGGACTCCGGCGCGCGGCCGCGTCGACCCCATCCCAAGACACATACTGGCAGCGTTCCAACACGACACCGATGGTCCCCGACATCGTCAACCTCGCCCTCGTCGTCGCGTACGTCCTCCTCCTCGGCGTCGTTGCCGTGCGGTATCGGCGCGGGGCTATCGACCGGACCCGGCTGACGATGTACCTCGGCCTCTGTCTCACGTGGCTCGCCTACGGCCTTCTCCAGATCACACAGGAGGGCATCGTCGAGACCGGGACACCGCTGAACTACGCGCTCGACGGTCTCGCACTCGTCTGTCTGGTCGCCGGGTTGTTCCTCATGTATCGCTGGTGGCGCGAGCGAGGCCGGACGGAAAAGCGAGTCTCCGACGGTGAGTCGACGGACCGAGCTACATGAAGTCCGTCAGGCCGGACTGCCCGTCGTCGTCCTCGGGCTCCGCCCCGTCGTCTGTGTCACCGTTCTCGGCGTCCCCGTCGCTCGCCTCGGCCGCACCGTCGCCCCCACCGAGCGACGCTTGCGCGGCCTCGCTCTCGTCGTCGTCCGCTTCCTCGCTCCCCGTGTCCGGGGACTCCCCGTCACCCGCGTGAGCGTTCTCGAACGCGCCGCCGGCATTCTCGACGGCCCGCTCCTCACGGAGCCGTTCGGCGTCTTCGACGATCGACTGCACCTTATTCGTGTCTTCGCCGCTCCCGGTGATGAAGGAGACGTGCTTGGCTTCGAGTTCGTACTTCGCGGCCATCGCGACGGTCAGCTCACGGTTCTTGCAGTGGTGGGTCATCACCGAGAGGTGCGGGAGGATCTCCCGGCGAGCGGTCGACATGCTGACGCCGCCGGCGTCGGCGATCTGCTGGGCGATGTAGTCGCGCGTGTTGCGAGTGCCCCGCGAGCGGCCGAGCTTCGACCAGTAACTCGGCGGGCCGTAGCGGGTCCACCCGCCCTTGGGTTCCCGGCGGGCGGCGGCGACCCCGGCGGTCATGTTGTCGCCCGCGTAGCGCCAGAACGAGTAGTTCTGGGTCGCGCGGACGCGGCCGAGCCACCGGTCGGCGTTCGACAGGAAGTCGTAGGCGACCGCGAGCTCCTCGCCCTCGTAGTCCTTGGGCATGTTGTCTTCGATCCAGTTGATGAGGTCGTCCGGCGTCTCGTCGACGTCGTAGGAGGCCTTCAGCGCCTCCTCGGCGCCGGCCTCCTTGATGACGGTGTCGAGGTAGTCGAAGACGCCCTTCGTCCGGTCGCGCTCGCCCGTGACCACGTCGTCCGCGCCGATGCGGTCCCGGCCCTCCGCCATCGCCTGGAGGTCCTTGATGGCGCCGCGGAGGTCGCCGCTGTTCATCTCCGCGATCTGGTCGAGCGCCGCGTCGTCGTACTCGATGTCCTCCTTCCGGCACAGGTCCCGGAGGACGGGGACGATCGAGCGCTTGGACACGTCGCGGAACTCGATCTCCCGGCAGGCGTTCCGCAGCCCGTTGGACATGTCGTAGAACTCGTTGGCGATGAGGATCATCGGCTGGCTGGCCTCCTTGACCAGCGAGGTGATCGCCGCCGTGCCGCCGCGGTCGACGTTTCCGTGGAGGTTGTCGGCCTCGTCGAGGATGACGACCCGACGACCCGCCTCGCCGGCCGTGAGCGTGCCCGACTTCGCCGCCTCGCCGGCGACCCGCTCGATGACGTCCTTCGTGCGCGAGTCCGAGGCGTTGAGCTCGATGGTCGGCCAGCCCATGTCGTTCGCGAGCGCGTGCGCCGCGGAGGTCTTGCCGATCCCCGGCGACCCGTGGAGCACGACCGCTTCCCGGTGGTCCTCCCAGGTGTCGGCCCACTCCTTCAGGGCGTCGCGGGCCTTGTCGTTCCCGCGGATCTCCGAGAGCGACGACGGCCGGTACTTCTCCGTCCAGTCCATTGGCAGAGTCCAGGCGTGTGAGGGGGTTAGTGGTTTCGGAGCGCCGCGGACCGCGACGCCGGCCCAGCGCACGTGGCCCGCGCGGCGGACACGCGCCCGCCGGCCGACCCGTTTTCCGGTCGAAGCCCCAACGGGCGGACATGGTCTCGCTCGCAGGCGCTCGGCAGTTCGGGACCCGAGTCTACGGCGACGTCTCCGACAAGAACGTGACGTTCATGGCGGCCGGGCTGGCGTACAACGCCTTCGTCTCGCTGGCGCCGCTGCTGCTCATCCTCTTCGTCGTGCTCAACGTCGTCGGCGGCGGACTCGAAGCGCGCGTGGTCGACGCGGCTCAGCAGTACCTGCCCGGCCCGATCGCCGAGGTGGTCAGCGGGCTGTTCTCCGGCGACGCGGGGTCCGGCGGGGCGTCCGTCATCGGCCTCGTCGTGCTGGTCTGGGGGGCGCTCAAGATCTTCCGGGGCCTCGACACCGCTTTCTCGGAGATCTACGAGACGACCGCCGAGAACTCCCTGGTCGACAAGCTCCGCGACGGTCTGGTCGTGCTCGGCGCGCTGGTCGTCGCCGTGCTGGCGACCGTCGGCGTCAGCGCGGCCGTCGCGCTGTTCGCGGACGCGATCCCGGTACTCAGCTACGTCTCGCCGCTCGTCCTCCTCGGCGGTCTCGTCCTGGCGTTCTTCCCGATGTACTACGTCTTCCCCGACGTGGACGCGGGGATCTGGGACGTGTTGCCCGGCGCGGTCTTCGCCGCGGTCGGGTGGGCCGCCTTCCAGGCGCTCTTCCAGGTGTACCTCTCGTTCAGCGACCCCGGGTCGAGCAGCTTCTTCGGCGGCGTCATCGTCGTCGTCACCTACCTCTACTTCTCGGCGCTGGTCCTCCTCGTCGGTGCGGTGATAAACGCCGTGACTGGCGAGCACTCCTCCGGCCGGCCCGGCGGCGTCGGCCGCGGCGCCGCGAAGGCCCGGACGAAGCGCGACCAGTCGCTCGACCGCGACCAGCTCGACGCCTACCTCCGCGGGCTGGACGAGCGACTGACCGCCCGGTACGACGCCCCCGACGACGGGGCCGACGCGGACCGGCCTCCGCGGCCCGACGGCCCGGTCCACCTCGTGGAGTCCGTCCGGGACGAGGCCGACGGCCAGCGGTGGACGGTCGAGCTCAGCTGGCGCGTCAGCGACGAGCGAGCGACCCGCGAGAGCCGGGAGGCCGCGTCGGCGTCGAGGCCGGCGGACGACTGAACCGCGGACTCAGGCCGACTCGTCGGTCTCGCTCGACGCCGCCCGCTCGTCGACGGCGATCCGGCCCAGGAGTTCCTGTTGGGGCGCCGGGCTGATCGTGATGCCGGCCTCCTCGAAGCGGTCCCGGACTGCTTGCGCGAACCTCGACCGCACGTCGGCCACCTCGGGCTGTCCGGTGGCCGCGAGCCAGAAGTGCGTCCGGAGGACGACCGCGTCGTCGGCGAGCTCGTCGACGAACGCGACGGGTTCGGGATCGGCCGACACCGCGTCGATGTCGCGGGCGGTCGCGACCAGGATCGCTTTCGCCTCGTCGACGTCGTCGGCGTAGTCGATGCCGACCCGTTCGACGACCCGGTAGCGACCTCTCCCGAACGGTCTGGTGATCGGCTGGCCCGTGAGGATCGTGTTGGGAACGGTCACGAGCGCGCCGTCGGGGCTCTCGACGCGGGTGACCCGGAGCGTGATCGCCTCGACGGTCCCCCGGCCGTCGTCCCACTCGATGTAGTTGCCGACGCTGAACTCCGGGTCGAACACGAGGACGAGGCCGCTGACGAGCGACCCGACGACGGTCTGGGCGGCGACGCCGACCGCGAGCGTCCCCGCGGCGACGACGATGGCGGAACTCGTGAGGACGTTCGCGAGGCCGGCCATCCCGGCCCCGACGACGATCGCGAGCAGGACGACGAAGACCCGCACGTACCGGGTGATCGCGTCGTGGATGGTCGGGTTGTTGCGGTTGCGGCGCCGGACCACGCGACTGACGGCCGGTTCGAGGAGGTACCAGCCGACGATCAGGACGAGGGCCGCCCCGAGCACGAACCACCCGATCCGGACGACCGTCGGCGCGAAGTCGAACAGTTCGTCCGGGCCGACGCCCGGCGTGGGCGTCGAAGTCCCCGTCTCGGTCTGTGCCGGTGGGAGGGCGACGCGCGCGAGCATGCCCAGACGCCCGACCGCACCGGACTAAGGTATGGGGCGAGTACCGCTCGATCGAGGCCGTTCCGCCGGGACCGCTACCCGGCCACTCCGCTCGATCCGGCGTCGCCGGCGCCGAGAACCCAGAAAGCATTTTCCGTCGGGCCGGGACCGACGGGCCATGGTAGACACGACAGCCGACGCGAAGGGCGTCGTCGGCAGGGGGCTGGCAGGGGGAATCGCCGCGTGGATCGTCGGGTACCTCGCGGTGTATCTCGTCCACGCGAGCGAGATCGAGAACTCCTTGAGTTCGAGCGTGCTGAACGCGCTGACCGACGAGAACGTCACCTGGAAGCTCGTCGGCTGGCTCTTCTACAACGCGCACAACGTGACCGTCAAGATCCCGGGGCTGCTGGGCGGCCAGACCGCCCAGAACTTCGTCGCCGGCGCGGAGGAGACGGCGCTGACGGCGTTCCTCGTCGTGCCGCCGCTCCTGCTCGTCGCCGCGGGGATCGCGGCGGTCTGGAACACCGCCGAGGAGCCGACGACCGCCGCCCGCAACGGTGCGGCCGTCACGCTGGGATACCTGCCGCTGTCGATCGCCGGCGCCGTCGTGTTCGCCGTCACCGTCGGCGACGCGACGGCCGGTCCGAACCTCGTCACTGCGGTCCTGCTGGCGGGGGCCGTCTACCCGCTGCTGTTCGGCGCGCTCGGCGGTCTCGCCGGCGGCCACCTGTCGGCCGAGTGAGGCGGGCGAGGCGGCCGTCGTGGGACGGTCCGACACGCTTTTGTCGCCACTCGTCCACCAACGGGCAAATGGGCCAGGGACAGCGGCGCGAGTTGGCCGAGAAGATCGCGGGCGAGATCGCCCTGAGCGACGACCCCGGCGGCACCCTCCGGAAGTGGCGCACGGACTTCGAGGTCGCCCAGACGGAACTCGCCGACGAACTGGGCGTCTCGCCGTCGGTCGTCTCCGACTACGAGAGCGGCCGCCGGGAGAGCCCGGGCATCGGCGTCGTCAAGCGCACCGTGGAGGCGCTACTGGAGATCGACGCGCGCCGCGGCGGGAGCCACATCCGCCAGCACGCCCGCGTGCTGTCGGCGGGGTTCGACGCCGACATCGTCCACGACCTCCGGGAGTACCCGACGGCCGTCCACGTCGACGACTTCTACGAGGCCATCGGCGCGACCGAGATCGTCGGCGGCGCCCAGGACAGCGTCGCCGGCCACACCGTCATCGACAGCATCCAGGCGATCTCCCGGCTCTCCTCCGAGGAGTTCTACCGCCTCTACGGCCAGTCGACCAACCGCGCGCTCGTGTTCACGAACGTCACCAGCGGCGAGGGCGCGATGGTCGCGCTTAGGGTCCTGAATCCGACGCCCAACGCCGTCGTCCTGCAGGGACTCGACGACGAGAGCGTCTGGGAGCACGCCGCCGAACTTGCCCGCATCGACGGCTACTCGCTGGCCGCCTGCCCGACCGATCTGGACGAGATGCTCGCTCGCATCCGCGACCTGCCGTAGCGTGCCAACGAGCCCCACACCAGAAGAACGCTGAAGGGTTCCCAGCGAGTGCTCGCGGATATGAGTGGTCCGCTGTTCATGGAGGCCGAGACGGTTTCGTTCCACCCGGTCGAGGAGGACGATCTGGAGTTCCTCCAGACGATTATCAACCACCCCGAGGTCCGCGAGGGGATCGCGTCGACGCGACCGATCAACATGGACGGCGAGCGCGAGTGGTTCGAGTCGCTCGGCGATGACGGCGTCCAGTTCCTGCTCCGGGTCGACGGCGAGCGGGTCGGCACGATCAGCTTCCGCGAGGTCAACGGAGAGTGGGGCACGGCGGAACTCGCCTACTTCTTCCACCCCGACCACTGGGGCAACGGCTACGCGACCCAGGCCGTCCGGCGGATGGTCGAGTACGGCTTCGCCGAGCGCCGCTTCGAGAAGATCTGGGCGCGCGTCTTCGCGTTCAACGAGGCGTCGATGCGCGTCCTGGAGAAGGCCGGATTCGAGCACGAGGGCACGCTGCGGGGCCAGGCGTTCGCCCGCGGCGGCCGCGTCGACATGGAACGCTACGGAATTCTCGCCTCGGAGTGGTGACAGACTGACAACGGTGAGCGCGTCATACAACCCACGTTCACATCATTCCTCGATATGGAGACGATGCGCTTGACCTGGGATAGAGTGGCAAACGCGTTGAAGAGACGATCCAACAGGAGGTTGTCGCCACGGTTCAGGATGAATTGGTTTCGGAGGCGTGACCGGTTCGCGCTGTGTATGCAGATCTACTTTCTAGATAGTCTGGGACCGTTTTGAATGAAGACGTGGTATTGACACGATCAGCACAGTTTCTGACAGTACCGATTTTTGAGATATTCGGACATCGGTCCTTCTTTGAAGGTGACCAAGTTATTTGTCATTCAGGACACCAGTTCGAGTCATGTCTTCGCACGGGTGGAAAGCGCTTTCCCGGGTCCGGCTCGCACTCCCGGACAACTGGACCACATTTCATGGGATCATCGCGGGAAGCTCCGCCTCCCTCTTCGGGTACGTCCTCACCTACGCGTTGGAGGGGCGGCGAGTCTCGTCTCCGGGCCGGCCACTCCTCGAGTTCTTCGCCTTCGGTATCGATGCTGGCACAGAACTAAACGTTGGGCCAGCAGGACCGCTTCCCGAGGCACACCAGTTCGCCGCCTGGCAGTACCTGACCATTCACGGCGCGGACTTCGAGCGGTACGTCTTAACACCGTACTCGAATCCAGATCCGTGGACACTCGCACCCCCCGAGACGCCACTGCTCGTGTTCGTTCCCGCAGTACTGCTACTCGCGGGCGGTTGGGTCGTGGCCCACCGATGTGGGGCCCAGGACCCATGGACGGCGGCGAAACGCGGTAGCGCAGTCTCATTCGGCTATCCCCCGCTGGTCGTGCTTCTCGCCCTCGGATCTCGTTGGGCAGCCCCCGAGAGCGTGGCGATGGAGTACTTCGGTGTGACGGAGTCCGGTCCACACCCGGTCGGAACGATCGGCGTTGGCGCGCTCCCCGCCGCACTCATCGCTGGTCTCATCTACCCCATCGCGTTCGGTTCGGTCGGCGGCTATCTCGCCTTCCTGTGGTCCCGCCGATCGTGGCCGACCGATAGCATCGCTCGTGGCGTCGTCACTGGCGCGCTCACGTTTCTGATCGGATGGGGACTCACTGTCGGTCGGTCGTTTGCGCGCGCAGGACGGGATGACCAGTGGCGAGCATATCTGGTCCAAGCCGGCCCTGGTGGGGAAGCGTCAGTCGCGTTCGATCCTGGTGCGTTTCGGATGGGAACTTGGCAGTTCCACCGGCGTCACGGAGGGGGCGTCGAATTCAAGTACGTCGAGTCTGTCACTGACGGAATCGACGCTCTCAGTCTCCCAAGTCTGATGTCGGGGCCGAGTGGGTTCGACCTGTTGTTCGTCCCTGTGGCAGTACTCCTCGCAGTAGCGGGGGCGGTAGTCGCTTGTCGGGCCGCGAAACAGGACCTCCGGAGCGCGGTCGTTCAAGGTGCGACAGTGGCTCTCGGATATCTTCCCCTCTCGCTGGTGACGGCGCTCGTGGTCACGGAAACGACCACGGGGTCGATTCGAGCGGTCGTGGGTGTCGATTTCGTGGACGCCTTCCTCCTGACCGGACTTGCGTTCCCGGTAGCGTTCGGCGCGATCGGTGGTGTCATAGCACAGCGGATAACGGCGAGACAGTAAGTAGCGTTCTGTAGATTTCAACGCCCAGCAATTCCTCCGGTTACCGCCATTCAAGTTCCTTCCACGATTCCTCGAGCGGAACCAACTATTACGCGTGCACGCACACCGACTGGAGGATCTACAACCCGAGTTCCCGACCGAGGACGAGCCGCTGGATCTCGCTGGTCCCCTCCCCGATCTCCATGAGCTTCGCGTCGCGGAAGAACCGCTGGGGCGCGAAGTCCGTCGTGTAGCCGTAGCCGCCGAGCACCTGCACGGCGTCCTCGGCGACTTCGCGTGAGACCTCCGAGGCGTCGAGCTTCGCCATCGAGGACAGGCGTGTCACGTCCTCGCCCTCGTCGTACATGACGGCGGCCTTGTGCGTGAGCAGTCGCGCCCGCTCGATCTTGCGGTCCATCTCGACGAGCATGTCGCGGACCGCGTCGAACTTCCCGATGGGCTGGCCGAACTGCTCGCGCTCCTTCGCGTACTCCAGCGCCGCCTCGAAGGCGCCCTGCGCGAGGCCGACCGATAGCGCCGCGATGGAGATCCGGCCGCCGTCGAGGGTCTTCTTCGTCTGGTCCCAGCCGTCGCCGGGGTCGCCGAGGATGCGGTCCTCGGGGATCCGGACGTCCGAGAGCGTGATCTCGCAGGTCGGCGAGGCGTTCAGGCCCATCTTGTCCCACACCGCGGAGATCTCGAACCCGTCGTCCTCCGGGTCCACGATGAACGTGGAGATGCCGTCGTAGCCCGCGCCGGGTTCGGTGACCGCCTTGACGAGCACCGACCCCGCCACGTTCGCGTTGGTGATGAACTGCTTCGTCCCGTTGAGGACCCACTCGTCGCCCTCTTTCTCCGCGGCTGCGCCGCTCCGTTCCGAGGCGCTTCGCGCCTCGCTCTTCTCTGCGGTCGTGTCCATGTCGGAGGCGTCCGACCCCGACCCGGGTTCGGTGAGCGCCCACGACCCGAGGTACTCGCCGGTCGCCAGCGGTTCGAGCCACTCCTCCTTCTGCTCGTCGGTACCGAACAGCTCGATGGGTTTGCTCGCCAGCGAGACGTGCGCCGCGTAGGAGAGGCCGATGGAGCCGGACACCCGTCCCAGCTCTTCCGTGACGAGCGCGTACATCAACTGGTCCCCGCCGAGGCCGCCGTACTCCTCGGAGATCGGGACCCCCATCACGTCCAGCTTCGCGAGTTCGTCGAACACCTCCTCCGGGAAGCGGTGTTCGTCCTCGATCTCCTGGGCGATGGGCTCGATCTCCTCGTCACAGAAGTCGCGCACCGTCTCCCGGATCATCCGGTGCTCGTCGGGGAGGGTGAAGTCCATACGCAAATATTGCCGGCGCTCGGAATAAAGGCTGTGTCGGCGGGACCGGCGGGGCCGCCGATCGGGTCATCGCGCCCGGCGAGCGCGGAGCGGGGACAGAACCACTAAACCCGTGGGGCGCGACTCGGTTGACGGATGGCGTTCAGGCGATTCCTCCGGGGGACGGTCCCCTGGCCGACGCTCGAAGGGGCGATCCGGGAGGTGATGGACCGCTACGACCTGGAGACGGCGAGAGTCGTCTTCCTCGACGCGGACAACTGGCTGTCGACGCCCTGCGTCGTCAACGACCGGTTGTTCGTCAAGGTCGTCACCGAGCAGAACTCGCTGGTCCACGCGCTGCTGACCGCCGGACGAAACCTCGGTGCGTTCTCCTCGGGGACGGAGGGCTTCTTCGAGCGCTTCGACGCGCCCATCGAGATGGCCGAGCACGAACTGGAGGCCAACGAGCGGATGCGCGAGATCGGCGTCAACGCCCCCGAGCCCAAGGAGGCCTTCGAGTTCGACGACGTGGCGGTGATGGTTCTCGAGTACCTCCCCGACTTCCGCTCGCTCGACGAGCTACCGCCCGACGAGGTCCGCGGGCACGCGGTCGAACTCTTCGAGGCCCTCGACCGGATGCACGACAACAACCTCGCCCACGGCGACCTCCAGCGCGAGAACGTCCTCGTCTCCGGGGGCGACCTGTACTTCATCGACGCGACGAAGGTCCGCGGCGACGCGATCGAGGACGCTCGCGCCTACGACACGGCCTGCGCGCTCGGCGCCCTCGAACCGCTGATCGGCGCGCGCGACGCCGTCGCCGCCGCCCTCGAAGTTCACGACCCCGACGCCCTGCTGGAGGCCAGGGACTTCCTCGACTTCGTCAACATCCGGCCGGAACACGACTTCGACGGCGCCGCCGTCAAGGGCGAGATCGAGAAACACGCCGCCTGAACCGATCGGAATCACCGGTCACGCCGCCTTCCGCACCCGGGCGACCACGTAGATCCCGGTCAGGACGACGGCGCCGCCGGCGACCGTCCACGGTCCCGGCACTTCCGCGAGCAACACGAGCGCCAGCAGCGTGCTCCCGACCGGTTCGCCGAGCAGCGACACGCTCACGACCGAGGACTCGACGTGTTCGAGCGCCCAGTTGATGACGGTGTGGCCGAACACGCCCGGGCCGACAGCCATCGCGAGGAACAGCACCCACTCGATCGGCTCGTAGCCGAGGAGGCTGCTGCCCTGCACGAGCACGATGGCTCCGAGGACCGCGGCACAGGCCGAGTAGACGACGGCGACGTAGGGGACCAGCGCGACCCGGGCGCGCAGCGACCGCCCGGCCAGCACGTAGGCGGCCATCATCACCGCACCGACGAGCGCGAGGGCGTTGCCAGCGAGCGGGCGCGGGCCGACGACCGCCCCGCCGAGCAGTTCCCCCAGCGACATGACCACCGCGCCGGCGAGCGCGATCACGATGCCGGCCAGTTTCGCGAGGGTGAGCCGCTCGCCGAGGTACAGCGCCGCGCCGACGGCGACGAACAGCGTCTGTGACTGGACCAGCGTCACCGAGGCCGCGACGCTCGTCCACCGTACCGACTGGAACCACGCGGCGAAGTGGAGCGCGAGCGCGACGCCGGTGACCGCCGCCGCGAGCGCGTCTCGGCGCCCGAGCGACCGCAGGTCCTCGCCGTGCCGGGAGAACGCGAGCGGCGCGAGCAGTCCGACGGTGAAGAGCACGCGGTAGAAGGCCGCGACCGACGGCGGCGCCCCGCTCCAGCGGACGAGGATGGCGCTCGTCGAGACTGCGAGGATCGCGACGACGAGCGCCGCCATCGGCGACACCCGCGCTTCGAGGCGGCGCGAGAGCGTCTCGCCGGCCATTGGTCCCTCCTTGCGAGAGACGCGCCTTTCGTCTTCCGGTGTCCGGGGTCGCGGGGGCACTCACTCCTCGTAGGCGTGGCCGTCGCTGAGCGGCGGCGCGCCGATCCCGATGACGCGGACGGGTTCGTCCGCGTCGGCGGCGTTGTGCGCGCGGTGGGGACTTCCGGGCTCGGCGACGAAGAACTGGCCGGCCGCGACGGTGTACAACTCCGCTGGCGTCTCGACGCTGAGTTCCCCGGATATCACGTAGAACGCCTCTTCCTGTTCGGCGTGATAGTGCAGCCCCGAGAGGGGGATCTCCTCGCCCGGCGCGACGGCGTAGGTGCGCAGGCCCATCCGGTCCATGTCTGCGGCCTCGCTGACGTAGCGCATCTCGGACGGTCGGTCGGGTTCCGGTTCCAGCTCAGCGGGGTCGACGACGTGATAGCCCATACCCATCAACCGGATGTCCAGAACGTAAATATTCTCTCGCATCGGCGCGACGTAACCCGTTCGTACCCGCGTCGGGACGAAGGCAACCTGTCCGTTCCGCAGATCGACCGAACGAGCGCGAGCGATCGGACGGCCGCAAAATCTCGGGACGGCGTCGACAAATATCGTCTTTCGAGCCGTAAGCGCGGCCAACGCGTCCGGCTCGCGGCGCCTGTCGTTCTGGCATTTTCAGACTGGATATCGATGCTCGCTCGATGCGCCGTAACCACAACCGATCGACCTACCGGCTGAACGCTTGACCAGCATTACTCTTTCTGGTAGATCAATAACAATACCGCGACTGTTCGTTGTTCCGTTGCCATGTCACACCAACCAAGAGGAGAATCGACAAGCAGACGATTCGCCGTGATCGGCATCGTACTCCTGTTTCTGGTGAGTACTGCCGTCGCGGGCGCCGTGCAGTTAGACGGCACATCGGAGGCACCCGCCGACGCGGCACCGATCCAGGAGTCGTCCCAGAGCGGGTACGAAGGAACGATCAACCTGACAGACGCGGACGTGAAATACGCCGGTGAAGCCGCCAACGACACCGCCGGATGGACGGTTTCCAGCGCCGGCGACGTGAACGGCGACGGCGTCGACGACCTGATCATCGGCGCGCCGCGCAACAGTTCCGCCGGTCCGAACGCCGGCGCAGCGTACATCGTCTACGGCCCGGCCGATCCGGGGACAGTGAACCTCTCGGACGCCGACGTGACGCTCCGAGGCGTGAAAAACAACGACCTCGCCGGCTGGTCCGTCTCGACGGCGGGTGACGTGAACGACGACGGCCTCTCCGACGTCGTCGTCGGCGCCCCGTACAACGACAGCGCCGCGCCGAACGCCGGCGCCGCCTACGTCGTCTACGGCAGCGAGTCGCTCCCGGCGACGATGAACCTCTCGGAGGCCGACGAAGTGCTGACCGGGACCGAGCCCTACGCGCTGGCGGGCTACTCCGTCTCGAACGTCAACACGACCGGCGGGTACGATAACGTGATCGTCGGCGCGCCCTACGCGGACGAAGGCGGACACAATGCGGGCGCCGCCTACGTCGTCTCGGGCCTGACGCTCGTCGAACAGCCCGGGAACACGATGAACCTCAGCGAAGCGAGCACGACCTTCGTCGGCGAGCAAAACGGCAGCTACGCCGGCTGGTCCGTCTCGACCGCAGGCGACGTCGACGGCGACGGGGAGGAGAACGTCGTGATAGGAGCCCCGCGGTACAACGTCACCGCCGAAGAGTCCGAGACGGGCGAGGCGCTTAACCTCAGCGGCGCCGCGTACGTCGCGAACGCCGAGGACGGGGGCCAGGTCTCGCTGGCCGACGCGGCACTGACGTTGTTCGGCGCAGCGGAAGGAGACCGAGCCGGCTGGTCGGTCTCGGACGCGGGTGACGTCAACGACGACGGGTACCACGACGTCGTCGTCGGCGCCCCGTACAACGACTCGTACAACCGCACCGACGCCGGCGCCGCGTACGCCGTCTACGGCGGCACAGACGTCAGCGGCGAGATGTCGCTGGCCGACGCGGACGTCCGTATGGCCGGTGCAGGCGCGCTCGACCGCGCCGGCTGGTCCGTCTCCGCGGCCGGTTCGGGCGACGTGACGTGCGACGACATCGCCGACGTGCTCGTGGGCGCGCCCGGAAACGACACCACTGCGGAGAACGCCGGCGCGGCCTACCTCGTCTCCGGCAACGCGTCGCTGGACATGGACGTGAACCTCACGAACGCCGACGCGACGTTCTACGGGGAAGCCGAGGAGGACCGCGCGGGCTACGCCGTCTCCGAGGCCGGCGACATGAACGACGACGGCTTCGAGGACGTCTCCATCGGCGCTCCGTACAACGATTCGTACAACCGCACCGACGCCGGTGCGGCGTACCTGATCTTCAGCGACTGCAAAGAACCCGTCGGGGCCGAGACCGAGACGCCGACGGCCACGCCTACGGCAACGCCGACGCCGACCGCGACGCCGACGGCCACGCCAACGCCTACGGCCACGCCGACGCCGACCGCGACGCCGACGGCCACGCCAACGCCTACGGCCACGCCGACGCCGACCGCGACGCCAACGCCGACGCCGACCGCGACGCCAACGCCGACGGCCACGCCAACGCCGACGCCGACCGCGACGCCAACGCCGACGCCGACGGCCACGCCAACGCCAACGCCGACGCCGACCGCGACGCCGACGCCGACCGCGACGCCAACGCCGACGGCCACGCCAACGCCGACGCCGACCGCGACGCCAACGCCGACGCCGACGGCCACGCCAACGCCAACGCCGACGCCGACCGCGACGCCGACGCCGACCGCGACGCCAACGCCGACGCCGACCGCGACGCCAACGCCGACGCCGACCGCGACGCCGACGCCGACCGCGACGCCGACGCCGACCGCGACGCCAACGCCGACGCCGACCGCGACGCCGACGCCGACCGCGACGCCAACGCCGACGCCGACGGCCACGCCAACGCCGACGGCAACGCCGACTCCGACGCCAACGGCCACGCCAACGCCAACGCCGACGCCGACCGCGACGCCGACCGCGACGCCGACGCCGACCGCGACGCCGACGCCGACCGCGACGCCAACGCCGACGCCGACTGCAACGCCGACGCCGACGGCCACGCCAACGCCGACGCCGACGGCCACGCCAACGCCGACTCCGACGCCGACCGCGACGGCAACGCCGACTCCGACGCCGGATGAACCCCCCTCTATCGACTTCAGAGGCTGCAGTCAGGTCATCATCAGTGGCCTGGAGGAGGGTGACGAAGTCCGAGTAGTGGCGGTCGGTAACGACGGGGAGGAAGCCTCGTTCACGACGACGATCGGCGAAGACCAGACCGAGCTCAGCGTCACCGCTGACGACCCCGCCTTCGCCGGCCTCGACGAACCGAAGATCTACCAGGTGTACGTGAACGGTGACCTGATCGCGACCAACGACAACGTCGAGCAGAACGACCAGGGCCAGTACACGTGCGCCGGCGCTGGTAACGGGGGCAACGGGGGCAACGCGCCCGCCGGCGACCAGGCGGCGCTAGAGACGCTCTCGCAGTCGCCGCTGTTCCCGGTTCCCTTCGTCGGACTGATGGGAATCTCGCTCGCCGTGCTGGGGATGAGCCGGTTCCGCGAAGAGTAGCGACCCGATCCGACCCTATTTTTTCGGCCCGACGTCGCCGCGGCCGGACCGAGGACTACCCGTCGAAGCGGCCCGGATGGAGGGCTACCGTTGAACCGTTCACGTGCTCGTACTGCGACGAAGACGGAGTTCAATCGCGCCTCGACCGCGGCCTGCTCTATCGCCGTAATCGCGAGACGGCGCCGACAAATTCCGCCTTTCCGTGGCCGTTCGACGGGTGTGAGCGGCCCGACGAGCAGCTGTCTCGACGCCGACTGCGAACGGCGGATGGGCCAGTCGGAACAGTCGGGAGCGTTCACTTGCAGAGCGGGTAACGTCGCGTTGTCTTGCGGTCGCTCCGAGGTTACTCGCGATGGTCTCTGAATAACAACGAAAGGGCTGTTCGTGCGTCCGATGCATGTCAGACGAATCACCATCGAGAGACGGACCCGCGCGCGGCCGGCTGTTCGTGGTCGGCGTCGTCGCGCTGGTCCTGTTGAGCACAGTCGTCGCCGGTGCGGTCGACCTCGGAACGGCAGGGGGACCGTCGGCGACAGCCGAGAACGAGGCGTCCGCCGCGCAGGCACAGCCGGGAGGTTTCGCGGACTCGACGAATCTCTCCGACGCCGACGCGACGCTCTACGGCGAAGGGGTCAACGACACCGCGGGCCTGTCGGTCGCGAACGCGGGCGACGTGAACGGCGACGGCGTATCCGACCTGATCGTCGGCGCGCCGCGCAACAGTTCCGTCGCTCCGAACGCGGGCGCAGCGTACATCGTCTACGGCCCCGCGGCGCCGGGGGACGTGAACCTCTCCGACGCCGACGTGGTGCTGCGGGCCCCCGAGAACAACGAGCTGGCCGGCTGGTCGGTGTCGACGGCGGGCGACGTGAACGACGACGGCCTCGCCGACGTCGTCGTCGGCGCGCCGTACAGCGACAACGCCACCGGGAACGGCGGCGCCGCGTACGTGATCTACGGCAACGAGTCGCTCCCGTCGGCGATGAACCTCTCCGACGCCGACGCGGTGCTGGCCGGCACGGCCGACGACGGCCTCGCGGGCTACTCCGTCGCGGCCGTGAACGGAACGAACGGGACCGACGCCGTCGCCGTCGGCGCGCCGTACGCCAACACCACCGGGATTAACGCCGGCGCCGCGTACGTCGTCGATGGCGACACCATCGCCGACTCGCCCGGCGCTCGGGTGAACCTCTCGAACGCCGACGCGACGTTCGTCGGCGAACGCAACGGCAGCCTCGCCGGCTGGTCGGTCGCGGACGCGGGCGACGTGAACGACGACGGCGCCACGGAACTGGCCGTCGGCGCGCCCGGGTACAACGCCACCGCCGGCGCGGTGGGCGAGGGAACGCCCGAACGGCTGAACCGCACCGGCGCGGCGTACGTCGTCGACGCCTCCGCGTCGGGCAACACCTCCCTGGCTGACGCGACGGCGACCTACGTCGGCGTCTCCGAGGGCGATCAGGCGGGCTGGTCGGTCGCCGGCGCGGGCGACGTGAACAACGACAGCGTCGACGACCTCGTCGTCGGCGCTCCCTACAACGACTCGAACAACCGGACGGACTCCGGCGCGGCCTACGTCGTCTACGGCGGCGAAGACCTCGGTGACGAGGGCGTCGGCGCGATGACGCTCGCCGATGCCGACGTCCGCCTGGCCGGTCCGGGCGCGCTCGACCGCGCGGGCTGGTCGGTCTCGTCGTACGGCGCGAACGGCACGGGTTGCGACGCCGCGAGCGACGTGCTCGTGGGCGCGCCGTACAACGACACCGCCGCCGAGAACGCGGGTGCGGCCTACCTCGTCACGGGCGGCGAAACCCTCGGCGATAGCGTGAACCTCTCCGACGCCGACGCGCGGTTCCTCGGCGCCGGCGCAGACGACCGGGCCGGGTACGCCGTCGCCGACGCCGGTGACTTCTTCGACGACGGGACGGCAGATCTCGTCGTGGGCGCGCCCTTCAACGACTCGCTGAACCGCACCAACGCTGGCGCGGCGTACGCGCTCAGTGCCGACTGTCCCGAGACGGTCGCGTCCGAGACCGAGGCCCCGGAGACGGAATCGCCCGACCAGACGGACACTGGGACGGACACCGACACCGGAACGGAGACCGACACGGCGACGGAGACCGGAACAGAGAACGCCACGGCGACGGATAACGCCACGGCGACGGATAACGCCACGACCACGGGGACGGAGACGCCGGTCGCTCCGGAGACGGAGACCGACACGGCGACCGACACCGTCACCGAGACGCCGGCCAACGGCACGGCGACCGACACGCCCACGCAGACGACCGAAGGGCCCGGCGCCGAACCCGAGGACGGGATCAGCTTCGTGGCCTTCTGCTTCGACTCCGACCAGACCGATCGGCGGGTACTCATCATCAACAGCGTCCAGGACAACACCGAGGGCGAACCGATGACGGTCAACTACCGGGAAGGCGGCCCCGGCATGGGACCGGAGTCGGTCGTCCACCAGGTCGGATCCACCCTCTACGAGCAGTCCGGGAGTCCGGGAGTCGTCGAGGCCGGTGAGGGAACCGACGTGAGCGACGACCGCTCCGCGAGCAGTCCCTGCCCCGCCGGCCAGACCCAGCTGCGGTTCTCGGACGACGAACTGCACCGCGGGTCGATCAAGGCCTACCCCGACGACGCCGACACGGGCGACGACGGGGGAACGGACACTCCCGACGAGGAGACCGAAACGCCTGACGACGGCGACGACGGCGGCGCGGGCAACGCGCCCGCCGGCGAGCAGACGGCGCTGGAGGCCCTCTCCACCTCGCCGCTGTTCCCCCTCCCGTTCGTCGGCCTGATGGGTCTCTCGCTGGCCGTGCTGGCGACGGCACGCACTCGCGAGGAGTAACGAGTCCGGGACGAGGCCCCGGAATCGGCCGACCGACACTACTTTTTTATCGATACGGTGACACGCTCTGTCAATGGCGACGGAGCGCGGTGCCCTGGTAACGCACTTCGAGGACCCGAGAGCGCTCGTGTTCGGGGACCGTCGGCGGAACACGCTGCTGGCGGTCGCGCTGGCCCTCGTCCTGGCGGCGCTGAGCGCAGCGGTCGACTACCTCGCGCTCCAGGCGGTCGTGAACGGGCAGACCGACCTCCGTCTCGCGGTCGAACTGGCCGCGGTCTTCGCGATGCGGACGCCGGTCGGCTACCTGCTTGTCGTCGCGATCGCGGCGGGGCACGCGGCCGGCAACCGCGGGTACCTGCCGACGGTCCTCCTGGCGAGTGCGCTCCGCGCGGGCGACGCGGTCTTCTACGTCGCCGATATGCGCGTCCTGTTGGAGTCGGCTGTCGAACTCGGTGGCGCGACGATCGCCGTCGGGTTCCGGCCGTACTTCCTCGCCGACCATCCCCCGGAGGTGCTCGTCTACTCGACCGTGGGCTTCGCGCTCGGTCTCCTGGTACGCCGACGGCTCCGGAACGGCGCGAATGCGTGAGGCGCAACCGCTTTTGCGACGCTCGCCAAGGACCCTGTAGACGTGGACGAGACGATCCGCTGGCTCCAGGGGCGGCCGTACTACGACGGACAGATCGCCGAGCGGCGCGTGATACCGGGCCGCGAGGCGACCTTCGCCGACGTGGACCTCGACTCGCGGCTCGTCAGCGCGCTCGAATCGGACGGCGTCGAGCGCCTGTACGACCACCAGGCCAGCGCCGTCTCGGCCGTCCGCGGGGGCGACAACGTCGTTCTCGCGACGCCGACGGCCAGCGGGAAGTCCCTCGCCTACACCGTCCCCGCCTTCGAGCGCGCGCTCGACGAGCGGGCGACGACCCTCTATATCGCGCCGCAGGTCGCGCTCATCAACGACCAGGAGGAGACCCTCTCCGATCTGGCCCACGGGCTGGGCTTCGCCTCGGGCGTCTCCGTCGCGCAGTACACCGGCCGACAGGACCGCAAAGAGAAGGAGGCGATCCGCGAGCGCCAGCCGACGGTCCTGCTGACGACGCCCGACATGCTCCACTACGGGATCATGCCGCACGCCCACCGGCTGTGGGACTGGTTCTTCGAGCGCCTGGAGACCGTGGTGATCGACGAGGTCCACGAGTACCGCGGCGTCTTCGGTAGTCACGTGGCCATGGTGTTCCGGCGCCTCCAGCGCATCTGCGAGCGCTTCGACGCCGGTGACGAGCGACGCTCGTCATCTCGGGGGACCGGGTCCCCCGGCGACCCCGACTGGGTCTGCTGCTCGGCGACGATCGGAAACCCGGTCGACCACGCCGCGACCGTCACGGGGCAGTCGCCCGACTCGTTCCGACTCGTCGACGAGGACACCAGCGCCACGGGACCGACCCACTGGCTGTTCTGGAACCCGCCCGAGTACGACGCCGGCGAGGGGTTCGGGAGCGGCCGCCGCCGCTCCAGTCACGTCGAGACCAAGCGGCTGTTCGTCGATCTGGTCGCCCGCGGCTACCAGACCGTCGCGTTCACCCGGTCCCGGCAGGTCGCCGAGCGCTACGCGACCGACAGCGCGAGCGACCTGCGCGACCGGGGCGAACACGAGGCGGCCAGGAACGTGCACGCCTACCAGGCGGCGCTCACCGACGAGCGCCGCGGCGAGATCGAGGACGGCCTCGACTCCGGCGAGGTCCGCGGCGTCTGGAGCACGAACGCGCTCGAACTCGGCGTCGACATCGGCGGCCTCGACGTCGTCCTGCTGGACGGCTACCCCGGCACGCGGATGGCCGCCTTCCAGCAGGGCGGCCGGGCGGGCCGGGGCACCGACCCCTCGCTCGTCGCGATGGTGGCCGGCGAGGACCAGCTGGACCAGTACCTGATGGCCCACCCGCGGGACTTCTTCGAGAACGACCCCGAGGAGGCAATCTCGAATCCCGAGAACGAACACCTCCTGCCGGACCACGTGCGCGCGGCCGCACGCGAGAACTGGCTCCGATCCGGCGACGACAGGTACTTCGGCGAGCCGTTCCCCGACGTGGTCGCCGACCTGACCGAGGCGGGCGACCTCGACCGGCGGACGACCGACGCGGGCCTGCGCTGGCTCTACGACGGCGAGGGCAGCCCCCAGCACGAGATGAGCCTGCGGACCATCGGCGATCGCGAGGTGCAACTTCGAGACCGCCGGAACGGGAACCGCATCGCGACGCTCTCGTTCGCGGACGCGCTACGCGACGCTCACCCCGGCGCGATCTACCATCATCAGGGCCAGGACTTCGAGGTAGTCGATCTGGACCTGCGTAACGACGTCGCGGACCTCGCGCCCGTGCGCCCGAACTACTACACGCAGGTGCTCCACGACAAGACGATCACCGTCGAGGAGGACCGCCGGGAACAGGTCCTGTCGACCCACGACGAGGTGACCGTCCGGTTCGCGGACGTGAGCATGCGCAAGCAGATAACCGGCTTCGAGCGTTACGACCGCCAGAGCGGCGAGCCGATCGGTCGCGAGGCGCTCGAGTTGCCCGAGACGACGCTGGACACCGAGGCGCTCTACTTCACCGTCCCCGGCGAAATCGAGCGGGAGATTCGAGCGGCGGGAGACGGCCCCGACGCGTTCCCGGGCGCGATCCACGCGGCCGAACACGGCATGATCTCGCTCTTTCCGCTCTCGTTCCTCTGCGACCGCCGGGACGTGGGCGGGCTCTCGACGCCCCGGCACCCGCACACTGACTGCGCGACGATCTTCGTCTACGACGGCTATCCCGGCGGCGTCGGGCTGACCGAGCGCGCCTACGAGACCGTCGTCGACCTGATGGGGCGGACGCTGGGCATGCTCCGGGACTGCCCCTGCGAGTCGGGCTGTCCGGCCTGCGTCCAGTCGCCCCACTGCGGGAACGCCAACGACCCCCTGGAGAAGGGGCTCGCCGCCGACCTGCTCGCCGCCCTCGTCGAGTAGCGCGGCCTTATCCGACTGAACCGCTTCGGACGAGCGAGCGAAGTATTCCGTTCAGATGCTCTCTAACGGAAGATCTGACCGCCGAAACGGTCCGTACACTGACTGTTTCGACCGTTGCAAGCGTCAGGCCCGACTGTTGCAGCGGTTTCACGACCCCGATCGGGAGACTGCGTCAGACGCGGCCACGTCGTGGGGTTGCGGGGCTCCGGAGGGAGGGAAAACCGTGGGGAACGATGACAACGGTCGGGACGTGTTTGCGGTACTTTGGCACTCTCGGGCCTAGCAGAGAGCACGGGGCACGGTGGACGAGACCGGCGACCAGATCGCCTCTGAGCCCCTGCCAGGCCAACCATGTCAGACACGCACTCGCGAACCCGACCGGCTCGCAACCGTCCGAGGCCACACTCGAGCGAAATCGAGACGATGCACGACGTCTTCTCGGACTGGGAGCGTCGCGCGATACTCTACTACCTGCAGGAACACGGCGGCCGCGCGACCGTCGAGGAGGTGGCGGCCCACCTCGTCGGCTGGTGGGACGGCGACGACAGCCCGGCCGCGACGGACGAGGACGCGGTGGCACGCGTCAGGGACCGGCTCGGGTGCGCACACCTGTTGAAACTCGACGAGTTCGGGGTCGTCGCGTACGACGCCCGGAGAGAGACCGTCCGCCTCGACGAGGAGATGAAACTCTCGATCAGCGAACCCTGGTCGGACCTGCCGGAGGAGACGCAGCCGACCCGACTGGTCGGCGAGGCGTCGCGGCGGTAGTCCGGCGACCGTCGCCCACCCTCCACAGGGACGAGGTTCTCACCCCTTCTCGTGCCGTCGGTCGCTCGACGGTCGTCCCTCGTCGGCGAACGCGGCCCGTTCACCGACGACCGTCTGCAGACCGGTATGCAGTGATTTCGGCACGGAAAGGTGGCCATACCCTTCCGGTGGGGGCGTAAGGTTCCTAACGCCAGCCACCCAAGTCATACCACTCTGTCACCCGCGCGTGGAACTGTCCGGTCGGGGGGCGGGACCGGGCCACGTCCGGTTGACGGGCAGGCATCCACGACCCCATGGTACGGAACGTTCACGTTTGGCTTCTCGCGGTCCTCGTAGTGGCGAGTGGCGCGGCCCCTGTCGTCTCGGCGATCGCGGGGGCGGGTCAATCGGCGTCGGCGGCCGACGCGCGGATCACCGACGTCTCGTACCGGGGCGACGGCGCAGTGACGGGCTTCGGCGACGGGTTCGCGCTCCGGCAGGACTCGAACCACGGCTTCGCGGCGACGGTGGCCAGCAACGGGGGGGTCGACGACGGGTCGCTCTGTCTGAGCGTCCGTTCGGCCGACCGCACTCTCGGCTGCCACGGGTTCTCCGTGCCGGCGGGGGGTAACCAGACGGTCACCGTCGATGTCGGGAGCTGGCCGGCCAACCTGACCGGCCAGCAGGAACTCCGCGTCGCGGCGGCCGAGGCCAACGCCTCGACCGACCTCGACAGCGAGGCGATCCCCGTCACCGTCCTCGAACGCGGCGGCGACCTCGACGGCGACGGCCTCGCCAACGAGCGGGAGGCGTCGCTGGGCACCTCGCTCCAGTCGAACGACACCGACGGCGACGGCCTCTCCGACGAGGTGGAGGTCGAGACCTACGAGACCGCCCCCAAGAACAACGACACCGACGGCGACGGGCTCTCGGACTACGCGGAGATCGAACGCCACCAGACCGACCCGACGAAGGTCGACACCGACGGCGACGGCCTGCCCGACCCGCGCGAACTCGAACTCGGGACGAACCCGAACAAGGCCGACACCGACGGCGACGGCGTCGCAGACGGGCTGGAGGTCAACACGTACAACACCGACCCGGCCGAGCCGGACAGCGACGGCGACGGCCTCGACGACGGCGCCGAGATCAACGAGTTCGAGACGAACCCGCTGGAGTCCGACACCGACGCAGACGGCCTCGACGACAACCTCGAAGTCAACACCTACGACACCGACCCCAACCAGATCGACACCGACGGCGACGGCCTCGAAGACGGCGCCGAGGTCGAGGAATACGACACCGATCCGACCGACCCCGACACCGACGGCGACGGCCTCGAAGACGGGCCGGAGGTCAACACGTACGGCACGAACCCGACCAACCCCGACACCGACGGCGACGGCCTCGAAGACGGACCCGAAGTCAACGAGTACGAGACGGACCCGACCAACCCCGACACCGACGGCGACGGCGTCCCCGACCCGGAGGAGGTCAACGCGGCGGGCACCGACGACATCCCGCTCGCGCTCGCGGGACTGGTCGGCGTCGCCGTCGCGGCCGTCGCCGTCGTCCTCTTCCTCGCCTGGTCCGGGCGCGTCTCGGTCGGTCGCGCCCGCCGCGCGCTCTCCACCGGCGAGAGCGAGCACCAGGGCGCCGACGGGACCGACGGCGAACCCGGCGCCTCCCAGGCGGACGCGGCCCCCGCCGCGGTCGTCTCGGACGGCGCCACGCAGGCCGCCGAAGGCGAGGCGGCAGCCGACGCCGAGGAGGTGCCCACCGAGTTCCTCTCCGACGAGGAGGTCGTGTTCACGCTGCTCGACGACCACGACGGCCGGATGCGCCAGGCCGCGCTCGTCCAGGAGACCGAGTGGTCGAAGTCCAAGGTCAGTCGCGTCCTCTCGGCGATGGAGTCCGACGGCGCCATCGTCAAGGTCGACGTGGGCCGGGGCAACGTCGTGATGCGCCCCGATGACCTCCCGCCCGGCGCCGAATCGGCGCTGGAGGAGTGACCGGCCCGCCCCCGGCCGCGCGGTCTGGCTACGACCGGCCGCGCGGCCTGACTGCGACCGGGTGAGGTATTTCAGCCGTCGACGCGTTGTTCCACCATGCGACTCAGAACAGTCGCGGTCGCGCTCGCGGCCGGCCTGGCGGCGTTCCTCGCGGTCGGCGCCGCCGTCACGGAGTTCACGCTCCGGTGGATCGAGTTCTCGCTGTTCGTTGGGATCCCGGTCGGCCTCCTCGCCGGGCTGACCGCGGCCGCGGTCGTGGTCGCCGGCCTCGGCACGGAGGTCTCGCACCTCCGGCGCCGGGTCGCCGTCACCCTCGCGACCTTCGGCGTCGCCTTCCTCCTGGCCCTCGGCGTCGCCGTGGGGGCGTTCGCCGTCCGCAACTCTCACGCGCTCGTCCTCGCGACTGCGGTCGGCGCGATCACGGGCGCCGGCGCCTTCGCGCTCGACTACGCGGAGACGGCGGTGCTGGCCGGCTGACACGCCGGCGGCGACCGGGCTCGTTCAGCCGTCCGGCGCGAACCGTTCGAGAACCGGTATCTCCTCGATCCGCTCGTCGTCCAGCGCGTCCCAGTCGATGCCCGTCGGCCGCTCGTGGGGCGTCTCGGTCCGAACGACGCGCTCGGGCGTGACGATCACGTCCAGGGGCACGTCGTGGGCGTCGACCGCGATGCCCTCGCGGACCTGCAGCTCGTGGACCGTCGTGACGACCGTCGTCTCGGCGTCGACGAGGCCGAGTTCCGACAGCACGGCGAACTCCAGGTCGCTGTAGCCCTCGCCCTTGCCGACGCGGGCGCCGTCGGGCGAGACGGCGACGCTTCCGACCACGACGAGGTCGATCCGGTCGACGGCCTCGGGGCCGACCTGTTCGGCGTGGTCCGCGACGCCGGAGACCGTCGCAGCGGCGTCTGTGTCGGCGAGCTCGGCCGGGTCGAGGCGGTAGAAACAGCGCTCGTCGCGGAGCCGCGGCACCGCCATGTAGACGGTCTTGCCGGCGTCGAGCGCGCCGCGCCTGACGGGCAGCTGCGGCGCGTCCGGGTTGGCCTTCAGCGTCTCGGCGTCGGTCCACTCGGGGAGGTCGGCGAGTCGGTCGGCGGCCGCGTCGGCGCCGGCGAAGTTCGGGATGCGGCCGTGCGGCGGGAAGGGAAAGCGGGCCTCGCCGCGGTCTTCGAGTTCGTCCCAGACGGCCTCGCGGAGGGACTGTTTGTCCACGGTGACCACCCGAGTCAGAGGACGTCGGAGGCCGCGGTGTCCGTCTGCACGTCGGTGGCGACGTCGATGTTCTGGATCAGCCGGACGAGGTCGGCCAGCTGCGGGAAGGTGTAGACGGTGACTTCCACGTCGGCGTCGCTGGCGACGACGTGGGAGTCGACGACGAAGGCGATCTCCTCGTCGGGCCAGCCGCCCATCTCGTCGACGATGGCGTTCGCCTGTCCGAAGATGAACGAGGGCGTCGACATGTCGATGGTGGTGTCGAGGACGTTCGCCCAGCCGTCGATGAAGCCGCTGGTCATGATGTTGCCGATCTCCTGCATGGCCGACCGTTCCATGTCGGTGAAGTGGCCGTCGGCGTCGTCGTCGCCGCCCATGTCGCCGACCATACTCTGCGCGAGGCGCTTGCTCCCGGCGGGTTCGAGCATGAAGAGGACGTAGCCGTATGGCGCTTCGGTAAGTTCGACGTAGATGCCGACCTGCTCGTGGTCGCCCAGATGGGTCCTGACGTCTTCCATGTCGAGAAAGCTGATCTTCGACACCTCGATCTCCGTGTTCAGCCCGGAGAGCTGGTTCAGGTGGGCCGAGACGGTGGTCGCTCCCTCCTTGGCCATCTCGTTGAAAAGCGCGAGTTTCCGCACGTCGACCTCGTAATCCATACCCTTCCGTGGGTCTCGACCAATGTAAACGCTCTGGGGACCGGACGGGCGCGAACGGCTCTCGACGCGCAGGGGACGGCTCTACCGGTAATTTCCGAGTACCGCCATTCGTGATACATAAGCGACGTATACTCTTGGGGATGTCGGACGCGGTATGAGGTGGCGGGGTGGACGGTTCGGCGTACCCCCGGCGACCGACCAACCCGTCGAGACCCCACACATGCCGCTCTTCACGACCGATCCGACCGCCTTCGACTCGTCGACCATCGACGAGTACCTCGGCGCGGTTTCGGGTTCCGTGTCCGACCTGGAACTGCTGCTGTGGGTGCTGGTCTGTTGGGCGCTCGTGCTCGACATCGTCCTGACGGCGTACGGCCTCTCCGTGGGCCTCGTCGAACGCAACCCGCTCATGCGACAGGCGCTCGACGCGTTCGGCCTGAGCGCGCTGGCGCTCGCGAAAGCGGCCGCCGTCGCGGTCGCGCTGGTCTTTCGCGCCCTGTGGCCTGAGTACGCGCTCGTCGCCCCGATCGGTCTCGCCATCCCCTGGGTGCTGGCCGTCGTCTTCAACGCGGCGCTGCTCGCGTCGCTCTGATCGCGGCTCGCCTCGGGCCAGCCCCGTCGAGCCGGCAACGCCCCACTCCCGGTCGCCACGATTCGAGGCGGACCGGACGTGATACCGAAACGATCCTTTTTTAGCGGATTGTGCCCAGACCCCACACGCACGACTCACCCCTCTGGGTGGGGGGTAGCGTGCGGTGGGTACGATGCGCGGTTCACTACTAACGAGTACGGACAGATCGTGGGCGTTCGAGGGCCGGTCCGTCGGCGGAGCCGACGGCCGGGCCGTCGAGAGAGCGCTGTGGGCGGTCGTCCTCGCGTCGGTCGCGCTGGACGTCGCCACCACCTGGCTCGGTCTGTCGATGGGGCTCGTCGAGGCGAACCCGGCGATGCGCTGGGCGATCGAGGGCGTCGGCTTCGGTGCCCTCGTCGCAGCGAAGGCCCTCGCCGTCGGCGGCGCGATGTGTCTCCGGGCCGCCCGCCCGCGTCACGGAACGGCGATCGCTCTGGGGCTCGCGCTCCCCTGGACGGTGACCGTGCTCGTCAACGCCGTCGTACTCGCGTCGGTCTGAGCGACCCGCGCGTGTCCGCCCGGCCCCCGGGACGGCCGTGGGATCCGTCCCGAGCGCGCCGATCCTCTCCACAGACGGACACGCTGTCACTCGTCGCTCGGTCGCTTCTCCGCGAGCACGGTTCGATCGAACGAACACACGAGCGTGTCCGCCCCGTCCTCGACGCGGTACGCCTCGACGCGCATCGTCACGACCCCGCGCTCGCCGTCGCTCGTCTCCCGCGTGTCGGTGACCGTCGACTCCGCCCGGATCGTGTCGCCGTGGAACACCGGTTCGGGATGCTCTACGTCGTCGTACGAGAGGTTCGCGACGATCGTCCCGTCGGTCGTCTCGGGGATCGAGAGCCCGACCGCGAGGCTCATCGTGTAGAGCCCGTTGACGAGTCGGTCGCCGAACTGCGTCGACGCGGCGAAATCGGCGTCGAGGTGCAGCGGCTGCTGGTTCATCGTCAGGTCGCAGAACCGCTGGTTGTCCGACTCGGAGATCGTGCGGCGCTTGTCGTGGGCGATCGTCTCCCCCTCCGTGAACTCCTCGTAGTAGCGCCCGGGCATACCCGGAGAGTCGATTCGGCGGCGGTTAACGATTTGGCCGGACCGTCGAGCCCCGGCGCCCGTAGCTACAAACCGCTGGCCGACCCACATCCGCACATGGCACGCCGGAGCGTCCTGTTCTCGCCGGGCGACCGACCCGAACTCATGCGGAAAGCGCCGACTACCGGGGCCGACGCGGTCGTGTTCGATCTCGAAGACGCCGTGGCGCCCGGGAGGAAGGCCGAGGCTCGCGACGCCGTCCGCGACGTGCTCTCCGCCCTCGACGCCGACTGCGAGGTCTGCGTGCGCGTCCAGCCACCGGGCAGCGGCGCGGGCGACGACCTCGGAGCGGTCCTCGCCGATCCGGCCGCGCGGGCGTCGCTCGACGCGCTCGTCCTGCCGAAGGCGAGCGACGGCGACGACGTGGAGGAACTGGCCGATCTGGCGGCCGAGCGCGACGCCGACCTGCCGGTGCTGGCGCTGGTCGAGACGGCCGCTGGCGTCCTGCACGCCGAGGCGATAGCGACCGCGGCCCCGACCGATGCCCTGATATTCGGCGCCGAGGACCTGGCGGCCGACATCGGCGCGACCCGCACCGAGGAGGGGACCGAAGTGCTTCACGCCCGCGAACACGTCGTCCTCGCGGCGGCCGCGGCGGGCGTCGACGCGATAGACACGTTACACACCGACTTCGAGGACGAAGCCGGCCTGCGGGACGACACGGAGTTCGCGCTCGAACTGGGCTACGACGGGAAGCTCGCCGTCCACCCGTCGCAGGTCGGGCCGATCAACGAGACGTTCACGCCCGACCCCGAGCGCGTGGAGTGGGCCGAGCGGGTGCTCGCGGCGCGCGAGGAGGCCGACGCGGAGAGTCGGGGCGTCTTCGCCGTCGACGGCGAGATGGTCGACGCGCCCCTGGTCGCGCAGGCCGAGCGGGTGCTCGAACGCGTCCGCGCCGCGGCCGGAGACGAGGAGTGAGCGCCGCCGCTCTCGCCGAGGTCGACGAGTGGAATCAGCGGTGACTGATCGTCGTATTTTCGGCGACTCAGTGCCTGATCGTCGCTTCGATGGCCGATCGGCCGAACCCTTTTCAGCGCGCTGACCCACCTACACGCATGGCCGAGGCTGCCAATCCGTTCGAGAGTCTCCGGGAGCAGATCGACGACGCCGCCGAGTACCTCGACGTGGAGGAGGGCGCGCTGGAGCGGCTGAAAACCCCCGAGCGGATCCTGGAGACGAACCTCTCGGTCGAGATGGACGACGGTTCGATCGAGGTCTTCCGCGCGTTCCGCTCGCAGTTCAACGGCGACCGCGGCCCGTACAAGGGCGGCATCCGCTACCACCCGCAGGTCTCCCGCGACGAGGTCAAGGCCCTCTCCGGCTGGATGGTCTACAAGTGCGCCGTCGTCGACATCCCCTACGGCGGCGGGAAGGGGGGTATCGTCGTCGACCCAGACGACTACTCCGAGGACGAACTCGAACGCCTGACGCGCGCCTTCGCGACGGAGTTGCGGCCGATCATCGGCGAGGACAAGGACATTCCCGCGCCCGACGTGAACACCGGTCGCCGCGAGATGAACTGGATCAAAGACACCTACGAGACCCTGGAGAACCGGACCGAGCCGGGCGTCGTCACCGGGAAGGCGCCCGACAGCGGCGGGTCGGCGGGGCGCGTCGAGGCGACCGGCCGGTCCGTCGCGCTCACGGCGCGGGAGGCGTTCGACTACCTCGGCAAGGACGTCCAGGGCGCGACCGTCGCCGTCCAGGGCTACGGCAACGCGGGGTCGATCGCCGCCGAACTCCTCGAAGATCTGGGCGCCAGCGTCGTCGCGGTGTCCGACTCCTCGGGCGCCGTCTACGACCCCGAGGGCCTGGACACCCGCGCCGCCAAGGCCCGCAAGACCGAGACCGGCGACGTGACCGACTACGAGACGCCGGAGACGCTGACCAACGAGGAACTGCTCACGCTCGACGTGGACCTGCTGGTGCCGGCCGCGCTGGAGAACGCCATCGACGGCGACCTCGCGCGCGACGTAGAGGCCGACGTGATCGTCGAAGCCGCCAACGGCCCGCTGACCCCCGACGCCGACGACGTGCTGACCGACCGCGACGTGGCCGTCTTCCCCGACATCCTCGCCAACGCCGGCGGCGTCACCGTCTCGTACTTCGAGTGGGTCCAGAATCGCCAGCGCTTCTACTGGGCCGAGGAGCGCGTCAACAACGAACTGGAGACGGTAATCGTCGACGCGTTCGACCGGCTGACGTCGGTGTTCGAGGAGCGGGACCTGCCGAACTTCCGCACCGCGGCATACGTCGTCGCCATCGAACGGGTGTCGACCGCCAGCGAGCAGGCCGGCACCTGGCCGTAGCGAACCATCTGGCACCTGGCCGTAGCGAACCATCTGGCACCAGGTCGGCGAGCAGATCGACCGGCACCCGTTTGGCACCGTACCGCCCGGTAACGTCCGCTGCCCCTGCCGCGAGCGCGACCGCCTCAGTCGATGTACGGTTCTTCGATCGCCTCGTCGCTCCCGAACACCGCCCCGATTCGTCGAGTGACGATATCGAAGACGGTGATGACCGGTCCCAGCAGGGTCTCGACAGCGCGCACGACCGGCGCGACGGACACGGCCCACCGCTCGGCGTTGCCGAGCCCGACGGACTTGGGGACGATCTCCCCGAACAGCAGGACGAGTGTGCTCGTGACCAGCGTCGCGACGACGACCGCCGGCCCGGGTTCGAGGTAGCTCGTCACGAGCACCGTCACGATGCTCGATATCGCGACGTTGACGACGTTGTTCCCGACCAGCAGCGTCACGAGCAGGCGGTGCGGATCCGCGACGAGTTCCTGCAACACGCGTGCTCGCTCGCTGTGTTCGGCCTGTTCGTCGACCCACGTCCTGGGGAGCGAGAAGATGGCCGTCTCGGAACTGGAGAAGAATGCGCTACACGCGAGCAAGAACAGCGTCGCCGCGACGCCCGCCACCGCGACTGAGAGGTCTGCCATGCCACCCCGTTCTCCACCCCGTCGGAAGTATCCCGGGACTCGGTGAGCGTCCGGATTGGTCGCGCGCTCTCGTCCCACTCGTTATGTCCCGCCGGTCCGAACCCCCACTATGCCGGTCTACGAGCGCGAGACGGTCGTCGACGCCCCCTTCGAGGAGGTGTGGGCGTTCCACTCCCACCACTCGGGGCTGGAGGCGCTCACGCCCGACTGGATGCACCTGCGCGTCGAGACGGCGGTCGGCCCCGACGGCGAACCCGACCCCGAGACCCTGGAACCCGGCGCGACGATCGAGTCGACGATAGCCCCCTTCGGCGTCGCCCCGCGCCAGCGCTGGGTCTCCCGCATCGTCGCCCGCGAGGAGCGCGAGGGGACGGCCACGTTCAGCGACGAGATGGTGCGCGGCCCGTTCCCGAAGTGGGTCCACACCCACACCTTCGAGGCCGTCGACGGCGGTGCCGCGAGCGAATCGAGCGGGACCTCGTCAGAGCGGAGCTCTGACGGCGGGACCCGGATCCACGACCGCGTCGAGTACGAACTCCCCGTCGTTCGCGGCCTGCTCGGCCCGCTCGGCTCGATCGGCTTCGAGCCGATGTTCCGCTATCGCCACCGGAAGACGAAGGAACTGCTCGAATAGCGGAGCCAGCGCGGGCCGCTGGGGCGGCCATCGAGTGCCGGAGATCCGCTCGGGGTAGGCCAACGTCTTTCCGCGTCCCTGACGTTTGATCGCGTATGACGGACGTAGCTATCGTCGGCGGGGGTCCCGCCGGCCTGAGCGCCGCACTGTTCACCGCCAAGAACGACCTCGACACTGTCGTCTTCGACACGGACGAGACCTGGATGCACAAGGCCCACCTGGTCAACTACCTCGGGATCGAGAACATCGGGGGCACCGAGTTCATGGAGCGCAGCCGCGACCAGGTCGACGAGTTCGGCGTCGACCGCCGACAGGGCGCGGAAGTCCAGACCGTCGAACGCGACGGCGACCAGTTCCGCGTCGTCACCGACGAGGACGACCTCGCCGCGGACTACCTCATCCTCGCCACCGGCGCAAACCGCGACCTCGCCGAGGAACTGGGCTGTGCGTTCACCGACGAGGACGTCGTCGACGTCGGCGTCGACATGGAGACAAGCGTCGACGACGCCTACGCCACCGGCGCGATGGTCCGCGCCGAGGAGTGGCAGGCCGTCATCTCCGCCGGCGACGGCGGCGCCGCCGCGCTGGACATCCTCTCGAAGGAGAAGGGCGAACACTTCCACGACTTCGACGTCCCCGACGACTTCGAGTGAGAGCGAACGGGTTCACGCCCGCGGCGACACCCAGCGAAGACGGCGGTAATGCACCCTCGGTTTTATACACACGGACGGGTACACCTCTGCCATGGACATTCCGGACCTCGTCAAGGGGGCGCTCGGCGACGAGGAGATCCAGGCTGGCGTCTCGCTCGGCGACGAGGACGCCGTCTGTCTCACGCCGACGCGGACGCTCGTCTACCGCGGCGAAGGACTGCTGAGCGACGAACAGGTCGAAGAGTACTCCCACGACATCGAGCAGCTCGCGGTCTCGGAGGGCCGCCGGAAGACGAAATTCACGATGCAGTACATCGACGGCACCGAGTCGTTCACCGTCCCGGCCAACCGCGGCGACAAGGTGCTCGCGCTCTTCCTCGAAGGCGTGCTCCGACTCGACGGCGTCATCGAGGCGCGCGAGTCGGTCGCGGGCGTCTACCGGTTCAGCGAACTGACGCTCATCATCACCGAGGGCCGACTGATCAAGCACATCGGCAACCAGGTGTGGACCGAGGACTTCGAGGTGTACCCCTACGAGGACGTGACGGGGCTCGAGTTCGAACGTGCGAGCGTCGCGACGAGCATCGCCCTCTCGGTCGACGGTCGCCCCCAGCGGGTCAAGGTGCCAAACGACAAGGCGCCCGTCGTCCGCCAGACGCTCGAAGAGGCGCTGTTCGGGTACTACGACGTGGGTTCGATCGACGAACTCAATCGCGTCGTCGGCGCCGACGACGCGACCGACGCCGGGGATGTCGAGACGGCGGACGCCGACGACGGCGGGTTCGCGTTCGGCGACGACTTCGATCCGCTCGTCAGCGACGAGGACGACAACCTGACGGACCCGGTCGACCCCGCGGGTGGCCCCGAGGGAGAGGCCTTCTCCGAGCAACCCGCGGACGCCGGACAGTCGGCGGGGACCGGCGGGCCGACGGAGCAGCAGACCGAACCGGTGGCGAACCAGCCAGCGGACCCGAGTACGGAGCAGCAGACGGGTCCCGCTTCCGGCCGGCCGGGCGCGGGAGCCGAGTCGCCGGCGAAGGCGTCTGGTGCCGGGAATCGCCAGGAAGGCGCCACGGGGCAGGCCGGTCGGTCAGGGTCGGAGGAACAGTCCCAGCCGTCAGAGCGCGGTCAGCAGCAGCCGTCCGAACCGGCGCCTTCCGAGCCGCAGTCTTCGGGAGCGTCGGCGAGCGAGGCGGCAGCGTCGACGCAGAGCGGCCGACAGGGCGGCGAGACGTCCCCGGAACAGCCGCGACAGACCGCGCAGAACACGACACCGGAAGCGACCGGTGCGCAGGGGAACGCGGACCGCTCGTCCGTTGAATCCGCCGAGTCGGCGACCGAGCCGACGGAGGCCGCGGGCGGTCACGACCAGTCGCCGGACCCGGAGACGGGCGGACGGTCGGCGTCGATGTCGTCGCCTGCCGACCAGACGGCCGACTCCGGGCCGGTCAGCCGCGATGAGTACGAGGCGCTCGCCGAGCGCGTGGAGGAGCTGACCGACGCCGTCGACCGGCAAAACGAACTGCTCAAGCGCCAGCACCGGGCGCTCAAACAGCTCGTCCAGCAGAACCAGCAGTCGGAGTAGCCGCAGTTCGCTCAGTCGCTCTCGCGGCCGGTGACCTTTCTGATACACGAGGAGCCGAACGGCCCGTGTTCGCCGGCGTCGAACTCGATGAAGTAGCCGGTCGTGATGCCCGCGCCGCAGCGTTGGCAGGTGAACTCCCCTTCCTTGCTGACGACGTCGCCCTCGAAGCTGAGGTAGTCCCCCGAGGTGGGGACGACGGTGTCGCCGTCGCGTTCGATGATCCCTCGCCGCTCGGCGGTTTCGAGGATCTCGCGCGTGACGGCGGGGTCGCTGGTGACCGTCTCGATCCGGTCGACGGCGTCCGGAAGCGACAGCTCGGCGTGTTCGAGGTGGGCGAGCAGTTCCAGGCCGAGTTCGACGCGGTCGTCCACGCTCGGTGGTGTGTCCGCCCGCAAAGTAAGCGTTTCCGCGTCGCCCGGCGGCGGAGGACCACAAGACTTGTGCCGACTTAGTAGAGACGACAACCGATGGCAGTCAGTCGGGCGACGCGTCGTCAGTTCGGGAGCCTCGGAGCGGTCGGCGCCGCGCTCGCGGCCGCGGCGGTGGTCTTCTCGCCGAGCGCGGTCCTGGACTCGATCGCCGGCCTGTCGGCGCACCCGTGGCGATTCGTCGCGACGCTCGCCGTCCTCTATCTCGTCCGCCCGTTCCTCCTGTGGCCGGTCAGCGCGCTCTCGCTGACCGTCGGATACGTCCTCGGCGCGACCTACGGGATCCCGGTCGCGATCGCCGGGACGCTCCTCTCGAACACGACGCCGTTCCTGCTCGCCCGCTACGCCAGGACCGACCGGGGAGTCGTCGGGTTGACGACCCGGACCAGCGACCGGATCGTCGAGGCGACCGGCGAGTTGCGGGGCGTCGTCGCGGCGCGGCTCGCGCCGCTGCCGGCCGACGTCGTCTCCTCGGGCGCGGGCCTGTCGGACGTGTCGCTCCGGGCGTACCTGCTCGGGACGCTCGTCGGCGAGTCACCGTGGATCGCCGCGGAGGTGATCGCCGGCGCGTCGATGCACACGCTGTCGGTCCACGGCCTGCGCCACAGCCTCGCGCTGTTCGCAGCGGCGACGAGCCTGTCGGCGCTGCTAATCGCTCGGCCCGCCTATCGGTTCGTCCGCGATGAGTACGACCTCGGGGTCTGAGTCGGTCGACACGTCGGGGGCCGACTCGCCGCCGGTCGGCGGTCAGTAGAAGGTGTCCGAGCAGTCGTAGACGACGCCGTGTTCGGGGCAGACGTACTTGCAGTGACGGTGTATCATTGGCCGCTCGCAGCGGGGGCAAGGGCGGCCGCTGGCGTCGCTCATATCGACAGATCGGTGGAGCGGCGCTTGAATCTTGTTTTCCCCGCCGGTGTCGCCGGGGCCGACCGGGGCGCATCGGCTGGAAACCGAACGAATTCTAGACGGAGTTCGACGGGTTTTCGAACAACGCCTATTGGCGGGGACGGCCCAGGCCGAACTATGACGGAGTACACGCCGCTGTCCGACCGGTATCCGCCCGGATTCGGGACTGTCGCGGTCGCGCTCGCCGCGGGCGTCGCGGGCCTGCTCGGATCGTTCGGCGCGGCCGGGTTCGCGCCGGGGTTCGTCCTCGCGCCGGTCGAGAGCACGCTCTCGCAGGTGATGCCCGGCGCGGTGATCACGGTCGCGATCACCGTGCTCGGCGACCTCGGGCAGAAACTCAACGTCGCGTTCGCGGGTGCGCTCGTGGCCGGGCTGTACGCGCTGCTGGTCGGGCTGACGATCGGTATCGGCCGACGGCTGGACCAACGACTCGTGCCGATCGTCGGCGGACCGGCGGTCGTCTGGGCGGCGACGGCGGCGCTGACGCTCCGACCGGGACTCTCCCTCGGCGCGGCGGTCGGTGCCGGCGTCGTCCTCTGGCTGACGGACCTCTCCCGGTCGGGCGAGCGCTTCGTCGGCCGGCGCGACCCCGGCGGGCGGCGACGCGTGGTCACGGCGGTCGGCGCGGCAGCCGCGGCGAGCGCGGTCGGCTACTCGCTCGGACGGCGGAACCGTTCGACGGCGAGCGCCGGCGGCGACGGTGGAGAAGGCGCCCAGAGCGGGTCGGCCGGGGACCCGGCCATCTACGGCAACGTCGAGACGCCGACGTTCGACGTGGACGACCAGCTCGCCGCCGCCGACGAGCGCACGTACGACTTCGGCGAGATGGACCCGCTCGTCAGCGAGGAGTTTTTCAACGTCTCGTACAGCTCGGTCTCGCCGACGCCGGACGCGGCCGAGTGGTCGCTGTCGGTCACCGGCGAGGTCGGGCAGGAGCTGTCGTACTCCTACGCCGACCTGCGCGACAGGGAGTTCGAACACCGGTTCGTCACGCTGCGCTGCGTCGGCGAGCCGCTCAACGGCCACAAGATGGACAACGCCCTCTGGAGCGGCGTCCCCATCGCGCCGCTGATCGAGGACGCCGAACCGGACTCCGGTTGCGACTGCGTCATGCTCCGCGCGGCGGACGACTACTACGAGGAGTTCCCCCTGGAGGCGCTGGAGACCGGGATGCTCGCGCTCGGGATGAACGGCGGGCCGATCCCCCGCGGCCACGGCGCGCCGGTCCGCGCGCTCGTCCCCGGCCACTGGGGGGAGATCAACGTCAAGTGGATCACCGAGATCGAGTTCCTCGACCGCGAGCGGGACGGCTACTGGGAGCAGAAGGGGTGGCACGGCACCGGCCCGGTCAACACGGTCGCCAAGCTCCACGCGACGACCCGGACGGACGACGGTCGGATCCTGGTCGGCGGACACGCCTACGCGGGCACGCGCGGCATCGAGCGCGTCGAGGTGTCCGTCGACGGCGGCGAGACCTGGGCGGACGCGGCCCTCACCGAACCGCTTCCGGGGGCGACCGGCGCCGTGGAGGACCCGCCGGAGGCCGCCGTCGACGCGTGGCGCCAGTGGAAGTACGCCTACGACCCGCCCGAGGGAAGCCACGAGGTCGTCGTCCGCGCCACGGACGGCACGGGGGAGCTGCAGCCGGAGGAAGAGACGAACGCCTTCCCGAGCGGGCCGACGGGGTGGGTGAGCAAGTCCATCGACCCGGCCAGCGTGCAGTGACGCCCGACTCGTCGGCTGTGTCAGGAACCAGCACGCATAAATCGCAGGCGCGGAACAGGAGAGTACGACAGTCGATGGAGAAGGCACTGTGGTATCTGCTCGCCGGAACGCGCGGCGGGGAGAACCGCGCGCGCATCATCCGGTTGCTCGACGACCGGCCGCGCAACGCCAACAAGCTCGCCGAGGCGCTGGACGTGGACTACAACACGGTGCGACACCACCTCGACGTCCTGCTGGAGCACGACGTCGTCGAGCGCGGCGGCGACGACTACGGCGCGATGTACTTCCTCACCGACCGCTTCGAACACCACCGCGAGGAGTTCGAGACGATAACCGACAAAATGGAGTGATACACATGGCGATGCACACCTGGCTGACCGTCGCGACCGCCCTCGCCGGGCTGAACGCCCTCCTGTTGCTCGCGCTGGGGGCCGTCTGGCTGCGCAACTACCGCACGTTCGGCACGAACCTCATCCTCGGCCTGCTCGCGTTCGCCGGCGTCATGCTGCTGGAGAACCTCGTCGCCATCTATTACTTCTTCAGCATGCAGATGCTCTACGCCAGCGACCCCGTCGCTCAGCAGGCCGTGGTCGTCCTCCGCGCCCTGCAGTTCCTCGCGCTGCTCTTCCTGACGTACGTCACGATGCAGTAACCGAGCCGGTTCAGCGCGACCGTTCTCTGGTATGCTTCTTCGATACTCCCGTCTCTGTTTTGGCGCGCGCTGTCGCGCGTGTTCGAGTACTGCGAGAACCGCGCGGCGTAGTCGTGCGAGGGATGAGCGACCGCAGGGAGCGAATCGGTTGGGGAGGTGTGAGGCGATCTGCGGTGCTGTGCGATAGCGTCCTGGCGGACTGAAAGGGCGAGGCGCTCGCGGTGAGCGAAGCGAACGGAGTCAGTGGTCCGGCTCTATCTGAGTGAGCGAAGCGAACGAAGATATCCGGACCAGCGGCCGCGAGCGGGCCGAGGGCTTTCGTTGCCTGCTGTCACGTGCTGTCCCGACTGGTAGCGAGCGCGTCGAGGGCTTTCATCGCACGCTATCGTCCGCGGTCGAAGTAATTCCTAGCGACCTTCGACGCGGGAATACAACACGGAACGACTCGGGCGCACGAGTCCGAATCCGAACCCGATGAAGACGCCGGTCAGGTGCCCCACGACGCCCACCTGGGCCGAACCGAACGCGAGGGTCACGAGCCCGAAGACGGCCTGGCCGACGACGAAGCCGCCGAGTAGCACCCAGACCCAGGTCGCGTCGCCGTGCCACTCGCCGGTCGCGAGACGGTACCGCAGGCTGTCCACGACGGCGAGCGCGGTCATCGCGAGGACGATCCCGCTGGCGCCGAGCGTGCCGACGGGACGAGCGCCGACGCCCACGATGACGTACGACGCGACCTGCGCCGCAGTCGTCGCGACGCCGGAGACGACCGCCAGGCCGAGGAACTGCCGGCGGCCGAGCCGGCGCTCGACGATACCGCCGAACAGGAGCAACTGCACCACGCTCGACGTGAGGTGTCGGAGGTCGGTCGGGAGGTGCGCGAGTGGGGCGAGCAGCCACCCCACGGAGGGATCGCGGGTCGCGACGAAGAACTCGACGAACGCGGCGCGTCCGACGCGGGTCCAGACGTACCACTCGGCGGCGAAGACGAGACAGAAGAGCAGACAGAGAGAGATGGCCGTCGGGACGGTGCGGAGCCAGCGGAGGCCCCGCGTCAGCGGCGACGCGGGGACCTCGGTCATCTACCTCAGCACTCCGACCAGCCGCAGGACTCGCAGGTCTTGCAGCCTTCGGAGTAGTACAGCGAGAGCGAGCTACACTCCGGGCACTCCGGGCTCTCGCCGGCGTCGATCAGTTCCTGCTGTGCGTCCTCGGAGGCCTCCCCGGCGTCGGGGCCGGGCTCGCCCGCGTCGCTGCCGGATTTGGCGCCCATGGAGACGGACGCGCCGCCGTCGGTCTCGGGTTCGGCGGCGGAGACGTCCTGGTTGGGGTTGCTGTCGTCCCGTCGCTCTTCCTCGGCGGTCTCCTCCAGCGTCTGCTGCTGGGGGTAGCCCTTATCGATCTCGTCGTCGAGGTAGCGGCGCAGGGCCGTGCCGATGGCGTCCGGGATGGACTGGATCTGCTCGCCCTTGTCCCAGGCGACCTTCGGGCTGCGGATGCCCTGGAGCTCGTCGGCGATCTCGCGGGGGTCCACGCCGGCGCGCAGCGCCGTCGAGATGGTCTTCGCGAGCGCCTCAGTGAACGAGGCGGTGAAGCCGCCGGAGTTGCCGATGTTGGCGAACAGCTCGAAGGGGCGCTCGGCCTCGGGGTCCTCGTTGATGTTGACGTAGAGCTTCCCGTAGCCGGTGTCGATGCGCTGGGTGACGCCGTGGAGCACGTCCGGACGCGTGCGCTTCTGGGCGTAGTCCGGGCGGTCGCCGTCGGCGGCGCCGAGCAGCTGCTCGGTCTCGGCCTCGACGGCAGCCTGGACGGCGTCCTCTTCGAGGAAGGCGTCGAGGCCGCCGAAGACCTCCTCGATCTGGGCGACGACTTCCTCGGCGTCCATGTCGGCGAACTCGGTGTTCTGGGCGCGCGTGGTGAGCACCTGCTTGCTGCGGGTGCCGTCGCGGTAGTAGGTGACGCCCTTGCCGCCGTGGTCGTAGATGTACTCGAAGACCTCCCGCGCGTCTTCGGTCGACGAGTCGTTGGGCGCGTTGACGGTCTTCGAGATGGCCGAGTCGACGCCCTCCTGACAGGCGACCTGGATGCCCGCGTGGGCCTTCGCCGAGAGGTCGCCCGTGGTCACGAACAGCTCGCCGACCGCGTCGGGGACCGTCGACAGGCCGTCGACGCCGTCGAACTCGTTGTTGGCCATCTGCTCCTGGGCCTCCTCTTTGACGGCGTCGATGTCGAGGTCGTTCTCCTCCAGCACGCGCAGGAAGTAGTCGTCGAACTCGACGAGCATCTCGTCGCCCTGCACGTCGTCGGAGACGTTCTTGTAGTAGGCGACGTTGTAGATGGGCTCACAGCCGCCCGTCGTGTTGCCGACCATCGACGTCGTGCCGGTCGGCGCGATGGTCGTCGTGTTGTGGTTGCGGATGGCGAAGCCGTCGGCCCACTCGTCGGCGTCGAGGCCGGTCTGCTTCTCGAACCACTCGCGGTACTCGGTCGGGTTCGCGAACTTCGAGTTGTCCCACTCCGCGAAGGCACCCCGGTCCTGCGCGAGTTCGTGGCTCGCCCACTTGGACTGGTGGTTGATGTGGCGCATGAGCTGGCGGGCGACCTCGTTGGAGACGTCGTCGCCGTACTTCATGCCGAGCTGGATGTACAGCTGGGCCAGCCCCATGACGCCGAGGCCGATCTTGCGCATCTCCCGGACCTTCTGTTCGATCTTCGGGACCGGGAAGTCTGACATCGTGACGACGTTCTCGAGGAAGCGCGTCCCCATCTCGATGCGGTAGTCGAACGACTCGAAGTCGATAGCCTCGTCGAGGAAGGCGTCGACCGCGTCCTCCAGGGAGTCGTACTCGTCGGCGTGTTCCTCCGACCAGACGCGCCAGTCGGGCGCGTCGCGGGCCGCGAGCGTCGAGAGGTTGATGTGTCCCAGGTTACAGGCCTCGTACTCCTCGAGGGGCTGCTCGCCGCAGGGGTTCGTGGCGAGGATCTGGTGGTCGGGGTGCTCCTCGACGTCGAAGGAGTGCTCCTTGTTGACCCGTTCGAGGTAGATGACGCCCGGTTCGCCGTTCTCGTGGGCGCCGTCGATGATGCGCTCCCAGACCTCCGTCGCCGGGACCGAGAGCACCTCGCCGACCTCGACGTACTCGCCGAGGTCGAACATGTCGTAGAGCTCTTTGGTCTCCGCGGTGGCGACGTGCGGTTCGCCCGTGCGCGGATTGGTGAACGTGAACTCCTCGTCGTTCTTCACGGCCTCCATGAAGTCGTCGGTGATGCCGACGGAGATGTTGAAGTTCGAGAGGTGGCCCTCGACGGCGTTGCGGAGGTGTTTCGGTACTTTGCCGTCGTCGTCGATGAGTTCACGCGCCTCCTCGAGCGCGTCGGCGAAGGAGTTGTGCGTGAAGTCGTCGGGGTCGTTCAGGCGCAGGGTGTGCGCCAGCGAGACGTCCTTGTTCTTCGCGTGGATGAACTGGATGACGTCCGGGTGCGAGACGCGCATGACGCCCATCTGCGCGCCGCGGCGGGCGCCCCCCTGGGCGATGGTCTCGCACATCTGGTCGAACGTCCGCATGAACGTGATGGGTCCCGACGCGATGCCCCCCGTGGAGCCGACCGCGTCCCCGTACGGTCGGAGCCGCCAGAAGGCGTACCCCATGCCCCCGCCGGACTGGAAGACCTGCGCGGCCTCTTTCGCGGTCTGGTGGATGTCGTCGATGTCGTCCGCGGGCGAGTCGACGAAGCAGGCCGAGAGCTGCTGGAGTTCGTCGCCGGCGTTCATCAGCGTCGGCGAGTTCGGCATAAAGGAGAGGTCCTCCATCAGCGTCTGGAACTCCTCGGCCGTCTCCTCGACGTGGGTCCGAACGTCCTCGGGGAGTTCCGGGACGACCGTGTCGTAGGCGAACTTGTTGACGTTGTGCTGGGTGAGTGTCGTCTCGGCGTCGTCGTCGGCCGAGGTGCCCACACCGAAGACCTCCTCGGCGAGTTCGTCGCGCCGCGGGTGGTCGGGCTTGAGCTGGTCGGGCGTGACGGTGACCTCGACGCCCCGGTTGTCGGCCTCGTAGACGGCCTCGGCGAGCGCGATGTTCTTCGCGACGCGGACGAAGAGATCCTCCTGGTCCTCGATGAGTTCGCCGTCGGCGTCCTTCCGCAGATAGCGAGCGGGCAGAATGTTGTGATACGCGTTGCCGGTCAGACGCTCTTCGAGCGTGTTCCCCTCGGTGCGCTTGATCGGCAGGTCGATGTCGCCGACCCCGAGATCGGCGTTACTCATGCGTCGAACCCCTCCGAGAGTCGATACCGGCACCGGATCGAGAGCGTGTCCGCTGTGGCCTCATACCTATCATTTGTGACGGAATTTCTGTTTGTTTCGGTCCCAAATAACCCTTTGGTTGCGGGAATCTGTCCAGCTGTACAGGTGTCCGAATTCCGAGTAGTCGCGTCGCTACGGGCGTTCCTGACTGTGTAACCGTGCGTTCTGTTTCATGCGGTGAGTTCCTATTAAGGCTAGTCGGACCAGAGTGAAAGTGGTTTGGAATTTCGGGAAATCGACGGACTGCGGTTGGATTTGCAATGGAAGCGATGGGGGGTTTCGTCTGGAGATCCCATCAGCGTGTCAATCAGTGGCGAGACGTTCGACCGACGACCCCATAATTTAATAGTTCTTATAATAGCGGCGGTAGCAGGGCAGAATCGGCTTCCCTGTTGCGGTCCGGAAAAAGGCCGGATGTTTATATAAGAAATGTGGCCAGTCGATCGGCGAACGCGTGGATTTCGGACGGACGTGCCCGCCGTCGCCGTTCAAGGCTGACCGATGCCCCCAAGCCGAATTTCGACAGCCGGTGCCACCGTCACCGAGCGAGCGGGGGACGGACGGTGTTGCCACTCGTGACTGTTGAAAAAACGGAAGAAAGCGACGCGCGATTAGGCGTCGGGGCCTTTCTGGCTGTTCAGCGTCGAGGACGTGTCGCCTTCAGCGGACTCCCAGACGACCTTGACGTCGTAGTTGCTTTTGACCCCAACAGTAAGCGTCTGACCTGATTTGACCTCACTGTTCGAACCGTAATACTGCGTCCACGATCCTGTACTTGCTATGTTTGCGTTCTCGGTTGTGGTACCGTCTCCCATCACGTCTTTATTGCTCGCAAGTCCACTTCCACGCACGTAGAGATTAGAGGCCTGCAACGTTTGACCCCCATCGTGGGAGAGGGTCAAAATTCCGACCTCGGTACCGCCATTAGTGCCTAACTGCTCGTAGTTCATGCCGATAGTCGCCGTCGGCGCGCCCTGTTGCGTCTGATTACCCAGTCCAAGGACGAACGATGCGATGACAGCCGCGAGGATGACCGTGATCGCGACCATCAGGATGACGCCGATGACCGGCGACACGGCGTCGTCTTCTTCGAGGAGTTGTTTAATCTGCATCCGACTCGCAAGTAACCGGTACGTACCATAAAGGGAAGCTGTCGTTTTGTGTGAAATACCCTTCAGGCTGGTCTACCAGGCTGTTTCGCGTCGAGAATACGCGTTCAACGCTGCACAGATCCGGTGCGTAACCGTTTATACGTAGAACATTCACCCGACACAGTAGCTTCAGACGTCGGAGCAGTGAGGACCGGTGTCTGAATCGGAGGGTAGCAGTGATAACCTCACCGAGCTCACCTTTCCGATCGAACTGCTCGGCCAATGAGGGCCACCCTCCAACGCAGAAATACTCAGGGGAGACTTCGGTATTGCGGAGGCAGAACCATTACAAGATGAGCACTGTCGTCTCACCACTTACTCCTGATACACTCCGATTCGAGCACGGGCCGCAGTGAGGGTACGCTGCGACGCGCACGTCAGTGAACTCGGTGTCTTCCCGATACTCTGACTCGACGCACGCCTGTTCAGGACCGTTGGCGTCGGGGTCCAGCCGGTAAAGGGTGGCTGCGTACTGCGACCGGTTTCGCACGGCCGTCTCGACATCGGTCCGCTGCTCGGCAGTGGCCGGCTGAATCACGCGCGGCCACCTCGCGCTTCCTTCGCGAAAATCGCAGGACGTGACCGGGTGGATTTCTCCGCCGAATCAATTCGATTTGAGACGGCGATTTTTCCGCTACCCGTAGGCGAGAAAGTTCCCCGAGAGAACCGCAATACCGGCGACTAATCGGATAGTTCGCGGGGAAGAAACGGTGTAGTGGACTCGCGGGGCAGGAGCTTTACAATCGCATGACGGCGTGGGGTTACGGTTCGTAACTTGCATCGTTAGAGGTTCTCCAGTTGCCGCTTGCGGACGGTCATCTTCTCCTGGTCGGTGCGGACGTCGTAGTGCTCGTACAGGACTTCGAGCGACAGGTCACACCGCTCGCTGACCACCTCGGGAGACACGTCCTGATTGAGGTGGTAGGTGATACTGCCGCGCCGGATCGCGTGCGGCGACCGCGCGGACGGACACATACTCGCGTTGCCGTCCCGGCCGAGCGCGTCGCAGGTCGCGGGGTTCAGCGGGTCGGCGTCGTGGGGACAACCGCCGATACGGCAGGGGTGCGTCAGCCGGTTCACCCACTTGTAAATCGTGTCGCCGGTGGGTCGGCCGTACTGGGTCGTGATCAGGGGTTGCCGGCCGTGGTCGTCGGTCCGCTTGTAGCGGTCCGGGTTGTCGAGATAATCGTCGATGACCTGGTACCAGCGCGGGCCCATGTACACCCACCGCTCGCCATCTTCGCCGTTCTTGAGTTTCGTGCCCGTGTCCGGGCGGTGTTCCAAAACGAGCGAGGGTGTCATAGAAAGCCTCACACACGAGGACGCAGGGTGTTGGAACTGTGTCTACGAGCGCCAGCACCCTGCAAGAAGAGGGTTCTATCGACGAGTTCTTCAATGTCGTGGCTACCGAGACGCTCGCGTTGTTCGAGCATCTTGAGTTCGACTTTTTCAGCGAGTTCGACGTGTTCGCCCCCGCTCGCCGGGGGCGAACACGAGACCACCACCCACCAGAACTCTTCCGAGCGTTCCTCCACTGCTACTACAAGGACATCTACGGCATTCGCCCGGTCACACGAGAACTCCAGAACACGGTCGTCTGGCTCAGCTGTGGCTTCGATCGACCGCCCTCAAGAGACGCGGTCGATCGCTTCCTCACCGACCTCGAACACGTCGTCGACGAAGTCTTCGACCACCTCGTCGAGCAGGCCGCCGCCCGCGGCCTGCTCGACATGACCTACCGAATCGATTCGACGGACGTGCGAGCGATGCCATCCGACCCAGATGCGTCGAAGAACTACGACCCAACCGCTGAGGAGTACTATTACGGCTACGGCTGTACGATCGTCTCAACCGGCGCAAAGATCCCGATTGCAGCCGAGTTCACCGAGAGCAAACAAGCCGCAGAAGAGACGGCGATGCGCGTCACCCGTGACGCGCTCGCCGTCGCCCAGCCGATCTGGATGCTCGGTGACAGCGCCTACGACACGCTCGACTGGCACGACCTCCTGCTGACCGCAGGAGTCGTGCCAATCGCCCCGTACAACCCGCGAAACACCGACGATCCGCTCAATATCAAGTACAGAGTCGAAGACCGCATCGAGAAACACAGTGACGAGATTCAGCTCAAACAGTCGATCCTAGACGAGACGTACAACCGCCGGAGTCAGGTCGAGCGAACGAACGATGCGGTCAAGGACTGCGGCCTCGGGACGCTACGCGCCCGAGGCCGCGTCCACGCCCGAGCGCAGGTGTTCCTTGCGCTCTGCGTTCGACTCGTCGTCGCCGTCACCAACTACGAACGAGGTGACAATCCGGGAAGCACCGTCATCACGGTATGAGATGGATTCTATGACACCCTCGGCCTCCGATATCTCCTGGTATCGGTTCCGAATGTTCCAGTCGCCGATTTTACTATTCTCGGTCTCGTCGGGGTCAGAGTATCCCTTAGGTTCGATAGTCTCCAAATATCCGATTAGGGAGTTTCCTTGGCGAATATTGAAGTCAATGTTGGGAAGGGGTTCGACCTCACTGGGCTCATCTTCGATATCGGCAACCATCGAGAGCCATAGCCGTAGTTTACATATTTCGACTGCCCCATCATCGATATCCACCCCGTAAAGGTTGTTGAGGATAACCGACCGCTTTGCGTACAGAGAAGCGCTCCCTCTACCGTTCTCGATTGTCTCTAATTCCTCTACAGTACGTTCCTCGAGCTCCCATGCTTTCCCCTCATCATCCATCTGCTGGAAGAACTCGATGCACTGCATGTAGATATCCAACAGTACCTCCTGGGCGGCGAGCAGGAATGCGCCGCTACCAACTGCTGGATCGAGGACACGAGCCTCCTTCAAGAAGTCGTGATACAGCGTCTCCACGTGCCGTGTCTCGACGTTTTTCGTAGGTACCTGCGTAGTGACCACTCCGCCATCGGCTAGTGCCTCCACGCCGCTCTCAACGTCCGGAGCAGGGAACCCAAATACATCGTCGATTTCTTCGTAGTTGGCGCCAACTTCCTCGTTGAGCTGGTCGAGAAGGTACGGGTGAATCGTCCGCCGAGACATGAACCCGGTAATCTCCTCAGGAGTGTAGTACGCCCCCATTTCTTTCTGGTTAACCGTCTGCTCGAAGATGTGGCCGAGGATGGCTGGCGAGAGGTTCTTGGGATCGACGATGTCGAGCCGCTCGTCCACGTTCCAGTTCCAGTCTGAGAGGAAGTCGAGGATGTCACCGAACAGTTCGTTAGTGTGCTCGGTCGTATCGCCGAGGCGAGCGTCCTCAAACTCTTCCTCAATGGGATTCTTCGAGAACAACCCACCGTTGAGGTACGGAAGTGCGCCAAACTCTGTGCTCTTTTTGCCCTTTTCGGCGAGGAAATCGAAGAACAGCGGCTCATAGAATTCTTCATAGACGTTTTCGCCCTCGTCTACGCGTTGTTTATGATGTTCGTGGAGGTAGTTCGGGTCGCGGTCGAGCAGGCGTTTCTCCTGGATGAAGTAGAGGAAGATCATCCGGTCGAGCGTGACCTGCACGTAGCGCTGCTTGGCGTCCCCGCGGTCGTCGGGGATACCGGCGACTTCCTGCACAAGATCGGTTCGAAGAGTCTCGAACTGCTGGTAGAACTCTTTGACAACTTGCTTAGTGTCATAGAGGTCGTCGTAGATCGCTGCCGCCGAGCCGAATTCAAGACTGTTGAGTTTCTGGAGGATGGTATTCTTCTCACCAGTCTCGCTGGTCATCTGCTCCTTTGTGAACGAGAGCTTCTGGTGCTTGATACGCCCGTGTTGTTGTCCATCGAGCGCCCGAATTCGGGTGAGGAAGGTGAACTCCTCGTAGTCGTTGGTGGCGACAAGGTTAGTTCGACGTCGCCGGTCGTCGGGTTTGAAGTCGGAGGCCGATTCTCCTGGGCCAGCTTCGACGAGGACGATAAACTCGCGGTCGGTGAGCTGGAGGACGAGCTCGTTGTCGTCTCCAAGGTTGTCACGGACTTTCAGGCCCCGTTTTTCGAAAGTGGAAGCGACATCAGATAGTGAATCCCAGCCAGCGATGTCCTTCGCTGTAATCTGCTGGAGTGCAGCCATAGACAGAAAGTTCTACCAAGGACATATAAAACCACATACGGCTCACTACTGTCCGAATTTGTTGAGACCCTATAGCGTAAACGAGATCGATCCGGGTACGCACCTTGGCATAGATATGAAGGGCCAATTGTTGACGTCGACAATGATTCTGTAGGGGAAGAAACGGACGACGAGAACAATGGATTTCAGATGGTGCGACGTTCGAGACCTATAGACGGTGTGGGCTAATCCAGTTCGTTGACGAACGCTTCGTGGCCCCGATACACTGCGTGCAACTCGGGTCTGATTTTAATTGTTTTGGCTCGCTCGTCATATTCAACGAGACCATTATTGTCATTGTCGTATTTTATCAAGTGCGATTGGATTAGTGACACATAGCTAGCATTTCTGTCCCCTCCCTGTGAGATGGCATCTGCGACGTCCCTGACATCGACTTCGGTACCTGGTTCAAATTCGACGAGGAACTCAATGACGCGCCGTCTCCGTTCGTTTGAGAGGAGATCGTAGGCATAGGCAGGATCGATTTCACTAGCCGACTGGTTTGACTGCGGTTCGAAGGTGTCTCGGATGCGTTTGAGCAGTTGCATCAAGCGATCTCTATCCGCAACTGCTCAAGCCGCTAGTATAAAGCCAAAGACCAGGATAGTCTTCTCACCAACTTGACTCGGCCAATTCATCTGTCGCGCACACCTCACAAACCGCAGCGTCCTGCGTTTCGATATCAGCGGCGTACCGAGGGGTCTTACCACCGAGATGCGACCAGCCCTGCTCGGTGATGTGGATATATTCGTGGATTCTAGGCCGCTCTATCATGTTCAGCTCTTTCAGGTTTTTCAGCACGCTGCGATGTTTCTCAGTGTTGTACTCGCCATCAAGACGCTGGCCGACAAGACGTTTGAGCTTATGATAGTCGACTGGATCGTAGTGGGCGACGACTTCGAGCATCACCCGTTCCGCTGATTGAGGAGTCGAAACCATACCGGCATATTGCCTCGATAGCATATCTATACGATGGGTCTAAGCGATAACACAGAATGATCTCAACGCATAGAGTTGGTCTAAAAATGATAACATATTGTTTTGTGCGGGTCTAGCTATACGGGAGGAGAGCAATACTCGATAAGATGTCCGCCTTGGTCGATATCCACCCAACAATACAGCTGGATCATACTGTCGAACGAAAAAACGAATCACAACAACACTGGGCAATCAAAGCTGCAATCAGCGACAAACTCCACTCAAATCCTGCTTGCGTGGGAGCTATCGAGACAGAGAAGAAAACATCCGATTTGATTGGGGATGTCCGCTGTCAGCTCTCAGAACCCCCACTCGATATGCCGCAGCGGTTTGTCGTCGAGATCGAGACTGCCGCGTCGAACAAGGATCGGCTGCGAGCTACTATTGACCATCTCCGATTTGGATATGCTGTCTACTGGGTATTTGCTGTGGATGCTCACGAGGCACGGCGAGAGACTGAGGATCTTTTGGACGAATTTGTGACTTCGGCGCCATCACTGGGTGTTGCCTCACTGGCGGACGGCGAGATCGCTTTGGGTACTCCAATTGTCTGGGGTAAATTCTCTCCTCCAGATCCATGGCTGGGGCGGCACGAGCTGTATATTCCGACGCACAACCGATGGGTCGACTGCTTTGATCATGGTGACTTCGCCGTCGATGGAAACCGTGTGGCGATCTTTCGCCAGCCCGACAGCGGAGAACTGTATGCGAGCCAGTATCTTGAAAATGGTCAGCAGACGCTTCCGGGACATTTTCCCTGGGAAAAAGATCAATTCCAGAAGAGTATTCGAGAGGGCGAGATTGAACGAGTGTCTCCGGTTCGGGGCCCTCCATGAGCCAAATGAAGCTACAGCCGTAACTGTCTACGATTTCAGAGGCGTCTGTGTAGACCAAGTATCGACCGAAATTGCCTACTTATTGGAACATATCTTCCACTACAAGGTGCCAACACACCGTGACAGAATCTGGTCTACGACGCTACAGCTGATTGAGTTCCAACGATCGTTCACTGCGTCTGATGTTCGGGATGCCATCGATGGCGAGCCACCTACCGAACGGACAGTACGAAACACTCTCAATTCAATGGAAACCCTGGATTTACTCGGGAGCGAAGGCGGAACTGGAAGTGCTCCACGCCGGTACTATCCTCAAGACCCTGGCCCAGCTGAGATAAACTCTGGGTACACGCCTCGGAAAAGTTCCCAATCTGGTACATTTCCGTATCCCGGTGGTAAGGGAGGAATCTCGGACTGGATTGTCGACACGATGCCAGCTCACGATACGTACGTTGAGGTGTTCGGTGGTGCAGCAGGAGTCATATATAACAAACCCCGGTCAAAATACGAGATATACAACGACCACAACGAGGACTTGACACAATTCTTTACAGTCCTTCGAGACCGGCCTGACGAACTATCCGAGTGGCTCGAGTCAGTCCCGTATTCACGGGCGCAGTACGAGCAATGGGTAGCAGAATTTTATAACGGGGTGCGTCCAGACGACCCGATCGCACGTGCAGGCCGATTTTTCTCCCTTCGCTATATGCAATTTTTGGCTCTGGTGAATCGCCAGAAGGCGTTTGATTTCACTGTTTCACGGCCCGCTTGATATTGTAGACCGCACACATCAAGACGATCTCACGAAATTCGCGGTACCACGCTCGGGCACGCACCGCGTGGCCGAGCGTGCGCTTAATCGTCGAGAAGACGGCCTCAGACAGTGCCCTTTGGCCGTACAGAGACCCATCGATGCGCGCGTTATGCGCGCAATCGATGGGTCGGAACTCACGGTGCTTGATCAGCGGTCTCACGCCCTCTTCGCGCAATTTATCGCGTAATTGCTGCCAATCGTAGCCTTTGTCGGCGGCGAGGCTGGCAATCTCGCCCGCGTTGCGGAGGGCGAGTTGCCAGCCGATTTGCGTGTCGTGCCGTTTCTCGGTCGTACAGTGAACGTCGAGCACAGCTTGCGTTTTCGTATCGACAAGCGCAGTCGTTTTCAGCGTTTGAACGTGGTAATTCGTCCGACGACAGTAGTGCTTGCTGGCGGTTTCACGGTCGAAAAACGTCGCGTCCATCGCGGCGTGATCAGCGGTGTCGTGCAGCTGCGCCGAGAGGCGCAGCAGCACTCGCCACACCTCCATCTGTAACCTATCAAACGCCTTGACAAGCGTTGAGTGGTGCGGGAGATCGCCCGCTTCGAGGCCGATCTCGGCCAAAATATACGGCATCTCGCTCAGCAGATCAAGCGTTTCACGGTACGGTTTCGCCACGTAAATGCGAAGACAGTGCAGCGACACGATAGCGTAATCGGCGAAGCCGCCACCCCCTTCGGGGGCGGCGACTTCGCCTCGACCACCAACAGCATTTTTAGCTAACGAGACCGCTTTCTTCGTGAAGCGGGAGATCTTCGACATAACCACCGCCGATTTCCCGCTTCACTTCCTTTGATTTGACGACCCATCCCGACGCCTTACAGCGATTCACCAGAGCCAATCAAGCTGATATGTTCCGACTGTCAGGGAGGAACTATCAGATTGATTATAATTCGAATTCGCGCCGGCCCACTTTTCCACCGACGCTACCAGAGGAGCGACGCGACTCGTCGCTAATTCCCGCGGCTGGGGCAACTCCCAGCCGACGGCAACGCGGTATCGACCGTCGGTTTCGGCTTCCGGGACCGCCCCTAAGTCGCTGGAACCCCAACGCGACACATGGGAACCGTCGTTTTCGTCCGCCACGGCGAGACCGCGTGGAACGCCGAGAACCGCGCCCAGGGATGGGCGCCGACGTCGCTCACGGAGCGAGGCCACCGCCAGGCCGAGGAACTGGCCGACCACCTCGACGAGGCGTACGACTTCGACCGAATCGTCTCGTCGGACATCCGGCGGGCAAAAGAGACCGCCCGCATCGTCAACGAGCGATTCGACGGCGACATCGAGTACGACAGCGCCTGGCGCGAGCAGGACCTGGGGACGCTCCAGGGGTTCCGGGCGGACGCGCTGGAGCGGCAGTTCCCGGAGTACGCCGTCGCCGAGGCGGGCCGGACCGCCTCGAAGCGGACGCCCGAGAGCGGCGAGTGCTTCGAGGACATGTGCGACCGGATCGCCGGCGCGTGGGAGACGATCCGCGAGTCTGTCGACGAGGAGACGTACCTCGTCGTCGCCCACGGCGGGTCGATCCGGATCGTCCTCGGCGAGGTGATGGGGATGTCCATCGAGGAGGGGGTAGAACACCTCACGCAAGACAACTGCGCGGTGAACGTCGCCAGCGTCGAGGACGACGAGGTCGCGATCGACGTGGAGAACGACACCGACTATCGGCGGGAGTGACTGACGTGCCGGTCGCGGTGACAGTTCGACGGGGTTCTCCCGGATTCTCCGACTACACCACCAGTTAGGCGGGAACGTTTAGGGGACTGGCGTTAAATAGTCCTGACATGAACGTGCTCGTCGTCGGCGGGAACGGATTCGTCGGGTCGCACCTGTGCGCCGAACTGGTCGAGCGGGGCCACGACGTGACGGTACTGGCGCGTACGCCCGAGGACAGTGACCTGCCCGACACCGTGGAGACGTACGCTGGTGACGTGACCGACTACGATTCGATCGAGGGCGCCTTCGAGGGGCAGGACGCGGTCGTCAACCTCGTCGCCCTATCGCCGCTGTTCAAGCCCGACGGAGGCGACGAGATGCACGACCGAGTGCACCGCGGCGGGACGGAGCACTGCCTGCGCGCGGCGGAGACTCACGGCGTCGACCGGTTCGTCCAGCAGAGCGCACTGGGCGCGGACCCCGACGCACCGACCCACTACCTGCGCGCGAAGGGCCACGCCGAGGACCTCGTCCGCGAGTCGGACCGCGAGTGGGTGATCTTCCGCCCGTCGATCATCTTCGGGGAAGGCGGGGAGTTCATCGAGTTCACGAAGAAACTGAAGTCGTGGTTCGCGCCGGGACTACCCGTGTATCCGCTCCCCGGCGGCGGGCGACAGACGCGCTTCCAGCCGATCGCGGTCGGAGAGTTCGTCCCGATGTTGGCCGACGCCGTCGGGGACGACGGTCACGTAGGCGAGACCTACCAGATCGGCGGTCCCGACGTGCTGACGCTGCGGGAGGTCACCGAACTCGTCTACGAGTCAGAGGGGCGGTCGGTCTCTATCGTCCCGTTGCCGATGGCGATGGCGAACGTCGGCCTCACCGTCCTCGGGAGCGTCGGGTTCCCGATGGGAAAAGACCAGTTTCGGTCGCTGCGCCTCGACAATACGGTCGATTCGAACGACGTCGACGCGTTCGGCGTCGACGAGCGCGAACTGACGACGTTCCGCTCGTATCTGGGACTGAGGCGCTGACGCGTCCGGTCTCCCGGCTTCGACAGACTACGTCGCCGAACCCGGCTCGGATTCACACGAACTCCGGGGATCGACCGACGGAAAAATCCCGGTCCTCGGACATTTCACTCGGTTTTCACCTCGATAGCGGCTGGACGACGAAAGGACAGCTTACCGGGCCGCTGTCTGGCGATCTGGAAAATAACGATTGCGATGTTGACAATTTCACGTTCGATAGCTGGGCAAAAAGCTTATATCCGCCATGGGACTGTTTATTTCTCAACGGACACGGCAGCTATGAAATTGGCGATGATCGGCTTCGGGCAGGCCGGCGGGAAGATCGTTGACAAGTTCCTCGAATACGACGAGGCTACGCAGAGCGGAATCGTCCGCTCCGCGGTCGCGGTCAACACTGCCAAGGCGGACCTGCTCGGGCTAGAACGAATTCCGGAGGAGAATCGAGTACTGATCGGCCAAGCGCGCGTGAAGGGTCACGGCGTGGGCGCCGACAACGAGCTCGGCGCGGAGATCGCCGAGGAAGACATCGACGAAGTCCAGGGTGCGATCGACAACATCCCGGTCCACGAGATCGACGCGTTCATGATCGTGGCCGGGCTGGGCGGCGGGACCGGTTCGGGCGGTTCGCCGGTGCTCGCGAAGCACCTCAAGCGCATCTACACCGAACCGGTGTACGGGCTGGGCGTCCTGCCCGGCGGCGACGAGGGCGGTATCTACACCCTCAACGCCGCCCGGTCGTTCCAGACGTTCGTCCGCGAGGTCGACAACCTGCTCGTCTTCGACAACGACGCCTGGCGCAAGTCCGGCGAGTCGATGGAGAGCGGGTACGAGGAGATTAACGACGAGATCGTCCGGCGGTTCGGCGTCCTCTTCGGTGCCGGCGAGGTCGGCACCGGCGACGAGGTCGCCGAGAGCGTCGTCGACTCCTCTGAGATCATCAACACGCTCTCGGGGGGCGGCGTCTCGACGGTCGGGTACGCCGCGGAGACGGTCGAGGAGGACGACTCCGGCGGCCTGCTCTCTCGCTTCAAGGGCGACGACGACGGCATCGACGACGGCGGGATGGAGACCGCCAACACCACGAACCGCATCACGTCGCTGGTCCGGAAGGCGGCGCTGGGCCGTCTCACGCTCCCGTGTGAGATCGACGGCGCCGAGCGCGCGCTGCTCGTGATGAGCGGTCCGTCGAACCACCTCAACCGGAAAGGCATCGAGCGCGGCCGCAAGTGGCTCGAAGAGCAGACCGGGTCGATGGAGGTCCGCGGCGGCGACTACCCCGTTCGCGAGAACAACGTCGCCGCCTCGATCCTGCTGTCGGGCGTCCACAACGTCCCGCGGATCAAGGAGCTCCAGCAGGTGGCCATCGAGGCCCAGGACAACATCGACGACATCCGGCAGCAAAGCGAAGATAACTTAGAGGAGTTGGTGGAAGATGACGAAGATGAGTTGGATCCGCTCTTCTAAGAGCGCCGCGTTGGTCGTATTGCTCGCCCTCTCGCTGGCGGCGGCCGGGACAGCCGGAGCTATCTCCGTCCAGGCAGGCGAGGTCCCGAACCAGACGCGCGTCGGCGAGACGGTGACGACGACGGTCACCATCGAGGACCCGTTCGTCGAGATGAACGACCAGTGGACGCTTCAGGGGAGCACGGAACTGAAGAACGTCAGCTGGACGATCACCGTCCTGCAGCAGGGCGAGCAGGTCGACCAGTACAACTACGGCGAGCAGTCCTTCGAACAGGGGCTGAACGCCAGTAACAACGGTGACACCGTCGAAGTCGAACTCACCGGCACCACGCCGGCCATCGAGAACTACACGTACGAACCGCGCGAGACGTACACGCTCTACGACTTCGACGCCCTCGAGGGCAGCTCGACGAGCGACCTGAACGCGACGCAGGTCCACCACTACACGAACGAGAGCAAGAGCGCCCGCGAGACTATCGACGAGGCGGCATCGGCGGTCAACGCCTCGGACACGGGCCAGAACGACCTGAACCAGGCGATCTCCGCCTACGAGAACGGGAACTTCGGGAACGCCGAGTCCAACGCGCAGGACGCGATCGAGGCGGCCGAACAGGCTGAGCAGTCCCAGCAGCGCAACCAGACGATCCTCATGGGCGTCGGCGCGCTGCTCGTCGTCGGACTCCTCACCGGCGGCGTCCTCTACTGGCGCTCCAACCAGGACGAACCCACGAAGCTCCAGTAGATGCGCGTCGTCGTCCCGTTCGCACCCGACCGGCCCAAGACTCGCCTCGCACCCGTTCTCGACGAGGCCGAGCGGGCCGAATTCGCGCGGACGATGCTCGACGACGTGCTCGACGCGCTGTCCACGCTCGACCGCGAGCGGTCGCTCTCACTCGATCCGTTCGTCCTCTCGACGGCGCCCGTCGACTGCGACGCGCCGGTGACCGTCGACGACCGCTCGCTCAGCGACGCCGTGAACGCGCAACTCCCCGACAGCGCCGACGACCCGCCGGCCGCAGTGGTCATGGCCGACCTCGCGCTGGCGACGCCCGACGCGCTCGCCCGCCTGTTCGCGCCGGACGCGGACGTCGTCCTCGCGCCCGGTCGCGGCGGCGGAACGAACGCGCTCGTCGCCCGCGATCCGGACTTCGCCGTCGACTACCACGGCGCCTCGTTCCGCGACCACCGCGAGATCACACGCGAAGCGGGCGCCGACCTCGCGGTCGTCGACTCGTTCAGGCTCTCCACGGACGTCGACGAGCCGGCGGACCTGGTCGAGGTGCTGCTGCACGCCGACGGGTCGGCCTTCGAGTGGCTCGACGGCGCGGGGTTCGAACTCGCGGTCGCCGAGGGTCGCGTCGAAGTCGAACGGAATTAGGGCCGATTTCGAACGAAATTCGGACAACCGTTTTCACCGGCCGAGACTGTGATTCACACGCACGGGCCGGTCCCGTGCCGCTGGGTCGCGTCTCGCGCCGCGCCCCCGGACTCCCGGCGCTTGCCCCCACCCGCCCTCTCCCAGTCGCTCCGTCGTCTGCGGGCCGCGGGGGCTGCACGCGGTCTGCCGTTCCGCGGTCGGCGACGAGCCCGGTCGGCCGCCGGCCGTCCATTGTTCACCCGTTCGTCGCCGCACTCCTGCCCCGTCCGCGGGACCCCGCCTGACTCCGTCGGCTCTCACGCTCGCCGTGCCCCGTCGCCGGGAACGTCAACGCTTTGTCCGTCGAACGTGCACGGGAGAACTGTGATACCCGGCGCGGACGAGTACGACGTGGACGTCGAGCCGTCTCCCGAGGACGTCGAGCGACTGCTCGCGGCCGACCCCGACGACGTCGAACCGGCCGACGAACTGACGTTCGCCCGCAACGTGTTCGTCCCGCTGACGACCGCCTGCCGGTACACCTGCACGTACTGCACGTACTACGACCCGCCCGGCCAGGCGACGCTCATGTCGCCCGAGGAGGTCCGCGACGTGGTCCGGACGGGCGCCGACGCCGGCTGTACGGAGGCGCTTTTCACCTTCGGCGACGACCCCGACGACCGCTACACCGCAGTCCACGACCAGCTCGACGAGTGGGGCCACGACTCGATCCACACCTACCTGCGCGAGGTCTGCGAGATCACCCTCGACGAGGGACTGCTCCCCCACGCCAACCCCGGCGACCAGACGCGCGAGCAGATGGAGACGGTCGCCGACGTGAACGCGAGCATGGGCGTCATGCTCGAAACCACGGCCGAGGTACAGGCCCACGGCGGCCCGCGGGCGAAGAACCCGGGCCAGCGGCTCAACACCATCCGCACCGCGGGGCAACTCGGCGTCCCGTTCACGACGGGCATCCTCGTCGGCATCGGCGAGGACTGGGAGGACCGGGCGGAGAGCCTGTTGGCCATCCGCGAGTTACACGACCGGTACGACCACGTCCAGGAGGTCATCGTCCAGCCCGTCCGCGAGAACGAGCGCTGGACGAACGGCTCGCCGGACGTCGAGACGCTCCGGCGGACCGTCGCGATGGCCCGCTACGCGCTGCCGGAAGAAGTCTCCGTACAGGTCCCGCCCAACCTGGCGCCCGTCCGCGACGTGCTTGACTGCGGCGTCGACGACCTCGGCGGCGTCTCGCCGGTCACCGACGACCACGTCAACCCCGACTACAAGTGGCCGGCGCTCCGGGAACTCGAAGACGTCGCCGACTACGCGGGCGTCCCGCTCGGCGAGCGCCTGCCGGTCTACGAGCGGTACCTCCCCGCGCACCTCCGGAATCCGGGCGTCGAGCCCGCCTCCCCGCCGGCCGAGGCCGACCGCTGGGTCTCCGCGAAGATCGAGGAGGCCATCGCCGGCGCCGACGACGCCGGCGAGCGCTACCGGTCGGTGCTCTCGGGCGCGGCAGCCGACTGAGGGCGGTTACGTCTCGTTCTCACCGCCTGATCCGCGGCGCCAGCAGCCACCGGCCCGTCCCGTCGCCGTCCGCGATGGGATGTTCCAGCGCGAGCGGGCACCCGCCCTCGCCGCCCCCCACGAACTCGGCGCTCACCGGAACGCCATCGGGGATCGCGCCGACGATGTCCCGGAGGTAGTCCACCGAGTACAGCGACTCGACGGGGTCCGAGTCGCCGGGACCGGGATCGAGCGCTTCGAGGTCGTCCTCGCCGAACTCGAGACGGACGTCGTCGGTGTCGCCGCTGGCCGTGACCGCGAGCAGGCGATCGCTCGGGTCGACGGTGACCACCGCGTGGTCCGCGACGAGACCCGCTGCCCGGACCGCCCGACGCAGGTCCGCCGCGGCTATCACGGCGTTCGCGTCGGCCGGTCCGGCGTCGATCCACTCGACCCGCCGGACCGATTCGGCCGCGAGCGGGGCGAAGGCGTACTCGACGGCCCCCGCGTTCACGTCGAAGCGGCCGCCCTCGCCGAGCGCGAGTTCGATCCCGTCTCCGTCGGCCATCGCGACGGCGTCGCGGAGTCGGTCGAGCGCGACGCCGAAGGTCTCGCCGTCCGCGGCGTACCTGTCGAAGGCCTCGCCGTCGAGTCGCATCTCGACCATCGCCACGTCTGCGGGGTCGCGCGCCCTGAAGACGAGGCCGTCGTCGAAGGCCATCCGGCACTCGCTCGCGACGGCCATCGCGCCGTCCAGCGCGGTGGCCAGGGCCTCGGCGTCGAGGCGGACGTCGAGCGCTCGCCCGCTCGCCGCTCCGGCCGGCCCGTCGGTCGAGTCGCTCGGTCGTCCGTCGTTCGGTTCGTCGGTCGATTCGTCCGTGTCGTCGCGGTCCTGTCGCTGTCGAGGGGTCATGCGTGCGGTCGTGGTCGCTGCGTGCCGGGGGAGAAGCGTTATCCGGCGCGTCGGCGAACCGACGACCGGGCGGCGCTTCGCTGCCCCGCGTTGTGCGCGGCCGGCGACACCTGCCAGGGAGTCCGGTCGCGCAGTCGATACCTCCCGAGCGACTGCGCTCGCCGCCCGGAACCGTGTCTCGTCGTTCCCGGAGAACCCGGTTAAGCGTTACTCTGTTTCGACCGATCGTACTCCGATACCGGGTATAATAGCTTATATATGGCCTCCGTATAATCCGAAATAGAGTATGGATCGGGCCGAGCGACCGCGGGGAGTTCTCTCGCCCGCGGACCGGGCGTACCTGCGAGGCGAGACGACCTTCGAGAGCGACCAGAGCGAGCGCAACGCCCGGGCGCGAATCCGCGACCGGGTGCTGGCCGGGCTGTACGACGCGGACCTGCTCGCGGACGCGCTCTCCGAGCGGGACCGCGAACTCGTCTTCGAGAAGCACGTCGGCGACGATTCCGAGGGCGTGCGCGCGCTCATCGCCGTGCTCGCCTTCCTCTATCGCGGCGCCGAGGACGCCGGCCTCGACTTCGGCACGCTCCTCGAAGAGGGCGTCAGCCGGGCGGAGGCAGACCGCAACGTCGCCGCCTCCGTCGAGTTCGACGTCCACCGCGAACCGCTGGACGCCGACCGCCTCACCCGCAAGCTCCGGCGGACCGGATCGCTGACCCTCTCCGAACTCGCCTACCTCCGCGAGGCCGACGACGTGAGTCTCGATAGGCTGCTCGACCGCTACGCGACCGACGTGGAGGCCGAAAAGGCCGACGACGACTGGGTGCAGGCGAAGATGACCAGTTTTTAGCGACGTGGGCGTCCCCTCACTCTCCGGCGACGAACCCCGAGAAGACGCGGGATTCGATCTTCCGGAGGTGCTCGCCGACGGTCGCCGGCGATACGTCGAGTTCGGCGGCCAGGTCGGCGTGGGTGGCCCGGCGCGGGTCGTCGTAGTAGCCCGCTCGCACCGCGGTCTCCAGCACTTCTCGCTGGCGAGCGGTCAGCCGGTCGAACAACTGCCGGACCCCGGGATCGTACTCCCCGGTCTCGACCACTTCGACGCTCACCTCCTCAGGGAGGTCGTCGAACGCGCCCGCGAACGCCGAGGCGTCGCCGACGAGCGTGACGATCGTCGCTCCGTCCGGCCCGGCCTCGATCGGCATCTCGACGATGAGTTCGGAGCTGCGTCGGTACCGAAGGAGTCGGCGCGTCAGGTCGTCCAGCTCGAAGTGCGTGTACACGAACCCCCGGTCGGATCCCGTCGTCGTGTACTCGATGACGTACGGCGACTCGGCGAGAATCGCGCTGTACCGGTCGATCCCCTCGCGGATCTCCGACAGCGAAACGCCCGTCTCTCCGTCGATCAGTTCGAGCTGGTGGATCGGCCCGGTGGTGATCGCTGGCTCGTCGGCCACGGCCGCGCCCAGCGGATGGAACGCGTCGCCTTCTGCGGGGGTCGCCCGGACCGTCACGTAGCGCATACCGACGCTACGAGTACGTCCCTGAAAACCCTGGCGTATAAACCCACCCCGCATAACAGGCAACAGAGATACGCGGATAGAACCCGAATCGACGGGTGCTGGACGGGCACGGTCTGAACGGACCCGGGCGCTCGTCCCACGTCCGCCCTGAATCACTGCCCCCTTCCCCGGATCCGTTCGCCCCTCGCTGGCGCTCCCGCTGTCGGCTAGTCGGTCGTCTCTCGCTCCCGCTGGTGCCCCTGCTGATGCTCCCGTTCCCCGTCGCTCTGGCGTTCGTGTTCCGCGCGGACCGCCTCCCGCTCCCCGTCGGACGACCCCTTCTCGGCCGTCGACCATTCACCGTCCCCTCTTTCGCCGCTCTCCAGTTCCAGCGTGAGGGGGCGCGCGATGCGGGCCGCGAGTCTACCGAGTCGCCCGCCGTCGTCCGCGTCGGTCACCCGGATCGAACTGCCCTCTCGACTCACCGCGTCACGTGATTCGAGCCGTTCGATGGCGGCGTCGACGGCTTCGTCGTCGGCCTCCAGCGCCTCGTACAGTTCCCGCCTCGTGTGCGCACGCTCCGCGACCGCTTCGTGGACCTGCCGGGCGACGTAGTCGTGGTAGACCTCGCGGCCGGTCGGCTCTTGCTCGGTCGCGCCCACGTGGCGGACCGTCTGGACGGCGTCGGCGACGAACCAGACGCCGACGAGGACGAACACGGCCGGGAGCCACAGGCTCCCGTCGTCGAACAGCGCCATCGCCGTCCCGCCGACGAGCGCGTAGAGTCCGAGCCCGACGTTCCTGACGGACTGCCGGACGTCGTAGACGTCGGTGGCGAGTTCCGTCAGCCCGAAGACGGCCATCGAGACGAGCGTCGTCGCGAACTGCGCGGGGGACGGATCGAGGAGGTACCAGAGGAGCGCCAGCACGCCGGCCCACTGGAGGGCGGCCCAGAATTCCAGACGCTCCCGGAGGGCTTCGCGGAGGGTCTCGGCCATCGCTGACGTGTTCGCGTGACGAACGGATAGAAGCGTCGCCTGGGGTGCCCACTCCGTTCGCGCCTCGCGGCTCACGGCGCTTCGCGCCGTTCGCTCGTTCCGTGGCCTCGCCCCGCTCGGCCACGCGGCTCGCGGGTCGCTCTCGCTCCCCGCTCGCGTTCCGAGGCGCTCACTCCGTTCGCGCCTCGCTTCAGTCGTCGGCGCTGGTCGGGTCGCTCGCCGCCTCGCCGAGCCAGTCGGGGTCGACCAGCGGCGTCCCGTCGGCTTTCGGACCCAGTTCGGGGCCGTGGGGGCCGTCGTCGGGGTCGATGCGCCGGCGCTGGCGGTAGTCCGTCGAGCGCTCGACGGGGACGCGCCCGATGGCGTCGATCATCTCGACGTACTCGTCGAACGAGCGGACCTCGCCGAACTCGCCGCCCGCGCGCTTGGTGATCTCCTCTGAGAGGATGGTGCCCATGAAGTCGTCCGCGCCGCAGGAGAGCATCTTCAACCCCTGCTCGTCGCCGTATTTCACCCACGACGACTGGACGTGGTCGACGTTGTCGAGGAACAGTCGGGAGACGGCGATCAGCAGTTCGTCCTCGTGGGTCGTCGCGCCGGCCTGGACCATCCCCTCCTCGTGGAGCGGCGTGTTCTGGTGGACGAACGACAGCGGGACGAACTCGGTGATCGCGCCCGTCCGCTCCTGTAACTCCCGGATGCGTTCGAGGTGCATGACGCGGTGCATCTCGTTGTCGACGTGGCCGTACATGATCGTCGAGGTCACGTCGAGGCCGACGTTCGCGGCGGCCTCCATCGCTTCGAGCCACTCGTCGGTCCCGATCTTGCCCGGACAGATCACGTCGCGAACCTCGTCGACGAGCGTCTCGGCGGCCGTCCCCGGCACCGAGTCCAGCCCGGCCTCCTTCAGCCGGCCGTAGACCTCCTCGTAGGACCAGTCGGTGCCGCGCCGGCCGTGGTAGGCCTCCTCCGGCGTCATCGAGTGGACGTGGACGCCGTCGACGCTCATCGCTTCGATCTGCTCGCAGTAGGTACCAGGATCGACCTCGTACTCCTCGGGCGGGCGGTAGTTCAGGTCGCCCCGGTCGCTCGATTCGAGGATCTCGCGGTGTTCCTCGTCGAGCGCGAACGCCGGGTGGAGGCCGGAGACCGAGGTGACCTCGTAGATGCCGCGCTCGACGGCCTTGCGGACGATCTCGCGGGACTCGTGGGGGCGCTTGGTGAACCCGCCGTGGCTCTCGTCGTTGGCCGAGCGGAACTGCTCGGAGCGGTCCTTGAAGTTACAGAACAGGCAGCCGGTGTTGCAGGCGGTCGTGACGTTGTTGTTGAGGTTGGCGACGAAGGTAACCTCCTCGCCCACGACCTCCTCGCGGCGGCGGTCGGCGGCTTCGAGGACGAGTTCCTTGCGCCCGACGTCGATGCCCTCGCGGTCGGTCCCGGTCGTCAGCAGTTCGACGCCGTCGGCGACCGTCAGTCGCTCGCCGGCGCGGGCCTTCGCCAGCGCGTTCTCGAACGACTGGTCGGTCTCGGGGACGTGGTCGAACCCGAACTCCCCCCGGGGCACGTTGGCCCGCGGGTTCGCGGCGTCTGTCATGGTGGCTCACACAGCGTCCACCGTGATAAACGGCCGGGAACCGGCCGAAGCGCCCGCCGTCTGCGACGGCGGTCAGCCGCCGAGGTCGGGCAGGATCGAGACGACCGACGTGACCGTGTCGAGAACGACCCAGGCGACGAAGAGGAGGTACGCGGCGAGTAGCGCGGCCGACTCTGCCGTCGAGAGCGCCAGATCCGTCCGGAGGACGGTGAACAACAGGATCGTCGCGAGCGTGAGGACGGCGAACATCGGGATGGCGAGCGCGAAGTTGAACGTCCACGCGCCGACGATGAGGACGCCCACCGGGATAGCGACGAGCAGGTCGAACGTGTTCGAACCGAGGACGTTCGCCAGCGAGGCGACGCCGCGGTCGTCGCGCGCGGCCCGCACGCTCACCAGCGCGTCCGGCAGGCTCGTCGCGGCGGCGGCGACGGTGACGCCCATGATGAACTCGTCGATGCCGAAGGCGAGGCCGATGGTTTCGACCGCGCCGACGAGTTCGTGGACGGCGACGAGGATGACGAACAGCCCGGCCAGCAGGTATCCCCACTGGCGACGCGGGTCGACGCCCTCGCCCGTCTCGGGGTCGGCCACGTGGTCCGCAGTGTCCTGCGCCTGGATGAACAGATACAGGCCGTAGAGGGCGAGCGGGATCACCGCCAGCGACCGGTTCATCTCGCCGGCGATGTGGTCGGCGCTCGCGTCGGGGTAGTAGATCACGGCCATCGCGAAGGTGATCACGAGGACGGAGACGGCGAGCATGTAGAACTGAGCCTCCTTGTAGACGAGCGTCCGGTTGGCCTCGATGTCGTCCTCGGTGGAGATGCCCGCGATCGCGGGGATGACGAGGACGTTGAAGATCGCAGAGCCGACGATGGCGCCCGCACCGATCCCCAGCGACCCCGTGACCACCGCCGAGAAGACGACCGTCGCCAGTTCGGGGAAACTCGACCCGACGGCGGCGACGACCGACCCCTGGACGACCTGCGGGAGCCCGTAGTACCCCGACAGCTCCTCGCTCGCGGACTCCAGCCAGGAACTGCCCAGCCAGACCGCGCCCGTCGTTACCACGATGATGCCGACTGCGAGCCCGATGGATTCGACCATCGGGCGCACCTCCACGGGCGAGGGCTGTATGTGTTTGGGGACGTGGAGCGCCCGAATCGAGCGCGCACAGCAGCAGGTGTGACGCCGATCCGGAGGCGGCCAGTCGAGGGGTCCTCGGCACGGGGGTGACCGCCAGGCGATCGAACCCCGTTGCCACTCGCGACAGTCGGATGGCTTCTGGAACGCCGGCCATCGCGAGTGAGAAACGTCTTTGACACGGGGGAGCGAGTCTCCGCCAATGACCTCTGTGAAGGAGTTCCGGGTGGAGCGGGCCGCCACGGCCGACGAACTCGGCCGCGGCGCGTTCGCCTTCACCGACGACTACTCGGTGTTCGACTGGGGAAAGATGCCCGACGAGATCCCGGATAAAGGCGCTTCGCTCTGTACGATGGGCGCGTTCAACTTCGAACTGCTCGAACGCGAGGGCGTCCCCACCCACTACGAGGGCGTCTCGACCCCCGACACCGACGGCCCGGTCCCCCTCGACGAAGCGCTCGATTCGGGCGCGGCGCCCCGCGAGATGGTCATCGAACTCACGCAGGTCCCCGACCTGCCCTTCGAGGGCGACGATACCGACGATCCCAGCGGCTACGACTACGAGACATACCACGAGCAGGCCGGCGAGAACTTCCTCGTCCCGCTGGAGATCGTCTTCCGCAACCGCGTCGGCGTCGGCTCCTCGCTCCGCACGCGCACCGACCCCGCCGACCACGGCCTCGACTTCGAGGAGTGGCCCGACGAGGCCGTCGAACTCGACGACCCCATCGTCGAGTTCTCGACGAAGTACGAGGAGCAGGACCGCTACCTCTCCTCCGAGGAGGCCGACCGGATCGCCGGCGTCGCCGGCGTCGACGACCTCGCGGCCGTCGCGACCGAGGTGAACCGGCTCGTCACCGAGCGCGCCGACGAGGCCGGGCTCACCCACCAGGACGGGAAGATCGAGTGTCTCTACTACGAGGGCGAGATCCGCGTCGCCGACGTCGTCGGGACGTTCGACGAGAACCGCTTCTCCTACGACGGCCAGCAGGTCTCCAAGGAGGTCATCCGCCAGTACCACAAGCGGACCCAGCCCGAGTGGGTCGAGGCAGTCTCCGCCGCCAAGCGCGAGGCCGACGAGCGCGGCGTCGCCGACTGGAAGTCGCTGTGCGACCGCGAGCCCGAACCGCTCGACGACCGCGTTATTCGCGCCGCACGCGACCTCTACTGCGCCGGTACCAACGCCTACGTCGGCCGCGACGCCTTCGACGCACCCGCGCTCGATGCCGCCGTCGACGCGGTTCGCGATCTCTGACTGTCTGCTCTCCCGACCGATGACGGACAGACCGGACGTCGACCGACGAACGACCGCACCGCCCGAGACGGACGATCGGTTTTCCGTCCCCCTTCGCGGCGTCGAGGTCGACCCCGAGACGCGCTGTGCGCACTACGATTCGACCGTCGACGTGGTCGCGCTCCGGTTCCCCTGCTGCGACTGTTACTATCCCTGTTTCCGCTGCCACGACGCGGTGACCGACCACGACCCCGAGCGCGTGCCGCGCGACGCGTTCGACGAGCCGACGGTGCTATGCGGCGCCTGCGGTAAGACACTCTCCGTCCGCGCGTATCTCGACTGCGACGACGCCTGTCCGGACTGCGACGCGGCGTTCAATCCGGGCTGTCGCCGCCATCGCGACCGGTATTTCGCCGTCGAGGACTGAGGCTTCCGAACCTTCAAATGCGAGAGCGGGCCACTCCGCGGCGTGACCTGAACGCCGTCGCAGAGCGCTCAGCGGGAGTGCGACACTCCGCTCTGCGTGTCGCCCGTGTCGCCTGCTCGCCAGAAATCGTCGTCAGGGCGGAGTCTCCGGAAAAACCTCCGTCGACGGCGGTAGCGGTCCGCTCGCCGGTCAGTCGTCCGCTTCGGCTTCCGCTTCCGTCTCGTTCTCCTCGTCGTCGTCCTGGTCGGCGACGTACTCGCCGAGCCCGTCGATGGGGCGGTCGGGGTTGGCCTGTTCGAGGTCTTTCGGGGCGCCGAGCTGTGCGTCGGTCCCCTCGGAGTCTCGGAGCTTCGTCCGGCCGCGGTGGACCGTCACCTCGTCGTTGAGGTGCAGGTCGATGGCCTCCAGCAGCGCCTCGGCTTCCAGCGGCTGGCCGATCTGCTGGAGTTCCTCCTCGGTCGCGTCGTCCGGGACGTTGAACGCCCGCTGGGTGATGATCGGCCCCTGATCGAGGTCGGTCGTCACGTAGTGGGCGGTGACGCCCGCGATGCGGACGCCCTCTTCGATCGCCTGCATGTACGCCGACGCGCCCGGGAAGGCCGGTAGCAGCGACGGGTGGACGTTGATGATGCGGTCCTCGTAGCGGAACACCACGTCGGGGCTGAGGATCCGCATGTAGCGCGCCAGCACGACGAGGTCGGTGTCGTACTCGTCCAGCAGGTCGAGCAGTTCGCCCTCGTCGGGCGTGCCCTTCTCGTCGCCGATGTCGTGGAACGGCACGTCGTACTTCTCGGCGAGCGGTTCCAGGTCGGAGTGGTTCCCGATGACCACTTCCACGTCTGCGCCCAGGTTCCCGCTCGCCCAGGCCTCGAAGATCGCCTCCAGGCAGTGGGACTCCTTCGTGACGAGGACCGCGATCTGCTGGGTCTCGCGGTCGTCGGGGAACCGCACCTGCACGTCGACGCCGAGTTCGTCGCCGAGCTCGTGGAGGTTCTCCCGCAGCGTCTCTTCTTTGACGATCATCTCCGAGGTGTCGACCCGCATCGTCATGCGGAAGACGCCCTCGCGGACCGCCTGGTCGAGGTCCTCGATGTTGATGTTGCGCTCGAAGAGCGTCGAGGTGATCTCGGCGATGAGCCCCGTGTCGTCGTCGCCGACGACGACGATCTCGGTCAGTTCGCGGGTCATCGCGACCACCTCGGCCGGGCTCGTACCGGCGAGCGCGTGCGTGAGCGGACAGTCATCGGGTATCGCTGACGGGCGTCGGCATCTAAAGGTTTCCCGTCGCCCGTCGCGGACTCGCACGGTCTATCACGGCGACGCGACTATCACAGATGGATCGCGCACGCGGAGAGTTATGGGGGTGGAGTAACTACGGACCGCAGAGACGTCTATGCGCGAACTGACTGTGTTGTCCGTCGACGCCGACGAGCGCGAACGCGACGCGACACGTGACGCGCTCGCCGCCGGTAGCGACGTCGTCGATGCCGCCTCGGTCGCCGAGGCGAGCGACGCGCTCGACGCGGGCTCCGTCGACTGCGTCGTCACCGACTACGACCTCCCCGACGGGACGGGGCTCGACGTCGCCGCACGCGTCCGGGAGACGACGCCCGACACGCCGGTCATCCTGTTCACCGACGCGTCGCCCGCCCGGATCGACACCGCCCGGCGCGGCGACGTCGTCGTCGAGTACCTGCCGCGGGACATGCCGGACGCGCGCGAGTCCCTCGCGCGACTCGTCGGCAACGTCGTCAGCGAGCGCACCCAGGTCGGCTACCCGCTGCCGACCGCGGAAGACGAACGCCTCGCGGCGCTCGAACAGTACGATCGTCCCGGACTGGAGGCCGCCGAGGCGTTCGACCGACTGACGACGCTCGCGCGCCGGCACTTCGGCGTGAACGTGGCCTTCGTCGGCCTGGTGGACGCCCACGAGGAACGCTTTCTCGCCTGTGCCGGCGCCGACTGGGAGACGCTCTCCCGCGAGAACTCGATGTGCACGCACACGATCCTCCGGGACGACCTGATGGTCGTCGAGGACACGCACGCCGACGACCGCTTCGCCGACAACGACCGCCTCGACGAACTGGACATCAGGGCGTACGCCGGCGTCCCACTGGAGACGCCGCGCGGCGCGACGATCGGCGCGTTCTGTCTGACTCACGACGAGCCGCGGCAGTTCTCCGAAGACGAACTCGCGACGCTGCGGCTGTTCGCCGCGGAAGCGATGGACCAGCTCGAACTGCGACGGCGACTGAACGAGACTGCGACTGCCGAACGGGGAGAGACGGTCGAAGGGAACGCAGACGGCGGCGGTGACGGCCCGTGAACATCGAGCAGCCGACTTACTCGTTCGATGGCCTCCCCTTGGAGGCGGTCGACGCCGGGACGAACATCCTCGTGACCGGGCCGGCCCTCGGCGGTATTCGCGAACTCACACTGCGGATGTTGCTTCGTCGACACTCTCGCGAGGGGGCGCTGTTCCTGGCCGCCGACGTGGACGGACGCCAGACGCTGACCGACTACGAGGCACTTGGCGGTGACCTCGACTTCGCCAGGGTCGGGGTCGTCGACTGCACGGAGGAGAGCGTCGACAACGCGGAGTGCAACGTCCACGCCGTCGGGAGCCCCGGCGACCTGACCGGCGCCGGCATCGAGTTCTCCGCGCTGTACGAGCGGATCCACGCCAACGGGGCCGGACACGTCCGGACCGGCGTCTACACGCTCTCGCCGTTCCTCGTCTGCGCGCCCGCGAAGTCGGTCTTCCGTTTCGTCCACACGCTCACCGGCCGCATCCGGACTGCCGACGGGCTCGGCGTCTGCGCCATCGACCCCGGGGCCGTCGACGACCAGACGCTCACCTCGATCGCCCAGGCGTTCGACGGGCAGGTCGAGCTCCGCGAGGTCGACGGCGAGCGAGCCGTCCGCGTCCGCGGACTGGCAGACCAGCCGGACGGCTGGCAGCCCGTCGCGTTCGAGACCGCCTGACCGACACGAGTCACAAGCGTTTTGGCCGCCGGTGACCGCTCTCCACCCAATGACGGCCTACACCGCGACGGTCGAGGTCCGGCTCAAACACGGCGTCCTCGACCCCGAGGCGGAGACGACCGAACGTGCGCTCGAACGGCTCGGCTTCGAACTGGACGACCTGCGAGCCGCCGACGTCTTCGAGGTCGACCTCGACGCCGAAAGCGCCGACGACGCCCGCGAACGCGCCGGCGAGATGGCGGACCGACTGCTCGCCAACCCGACCATCCACGACTACGACGTCGCCGTCGAGGAGCGATGACCGTCGCCGTCATCCAGTTCGGCGGGAGCAACTGCGACCGCGACACCGTCCAGGCGCTCGCCCATCTGGGCATCGACGCCGAACTCGTCTGGCACGAGGACGGCCTCCCGGAGGACACCACCGGCGTCGTCCTCCCCGGCGGCTTCTCCTACGGCGACTACCTCCGCGCCGGCGCGATGGCCGCCCGCTCGCCCATCATGGACGAGGTCCGCGAGGCAGCCGACGCAGGGACGCCCGTCCTCGGCATCTGTAACGGCGCCCAGATCGGCTGCGAGTCGTCGCTCACGCCCGGCGCGTTCACGACCAACGAGAGCGCCCGCTTCCAGTGCGAGCGCGTCCACCTCCGCGTCGAGAACGCCGACACCCCCTGGACCGACCACTTCGAGGAGGGCGAAGTCGTCGAGTTCCCCATCGCCCACGGCGAGGGCCGCTACGAGATCGACGACGAGCGCCTGGAGGAACTCGAAGCCGACGACCGCGTCCTCTTCCGCTACTGCGACGAGGACGGCGAGGTCTCCCCCGAGGCCAACCCCAACGGCTCGAAACACAGCATCGCCGGCGTCACCGGCGAGCACGAGTCCGTCGCCGTCCTGATGCCCCATCCCGAGCGCGTCTCTCTCCCCGACATCGGACGCACCGACGGCCAGGGCGTCCTCCGCGCGTTCGCCGAATAAATATCTTCCCTTCGTAGTTTCGCCTCTTTGATTCGATGCGTGGCGCGCGCTGTCGAGCGTGTCGAACGACAGTGAGACCGCGAGACGGAACCGTGCGAGGGATGAGCGAGGGAACGGAGTGACTGAGCGAATCGGTTGGGGAGGCGTGAGGCGCGGTGCTGTGCAGTATGAACCCGGTTGCGTGAAGGATCGAACCGGAATTTTTCGGCACATACCATTGAAAACGACCGGCTTCAGGAATCGCGCTCCTCGCGCAGTTCCTCGACCTGCTGCTCCAGTTCGTCGATCCGCTGGTCTTTGCCGGAGTCTCCGAACCGGCGGACGAGGAACACGATACCGCCGGCGATGCCGACGAAGAACGCGAAGACCATCAGGACGATTAGCAACTCGGTGGCACCGGGTATCTGGAGGGGAACCGTCACAGCGGGATGTCCGGCGGCCGACTTGTAGGTCTGGTGTTCGTTCGACCGTCCCGAACCGGCTATCGATCCGAGTCGAGCACCCTCGCCAACTCGTACACGTCGCGCGTGTATTCGGGATTGAAGACGTCATCGGGCAACTCGTCCAGCCAGCGCGCTTCGGTGATCTCCTCGTCGGGGTCGCCCAGGTCCCGCGCGCGGTCGACCGCGGGATCGGTCGCTCGCGCCAGGAAGTGGACGAAGCGCATCACGGCGCTGCGCTCCCCATCGGTGACCAGGCTCTCGTCGACGCCCAGCGGGCGTACGGGCTCGATCCCGACGCCCGTCTCCTCGGCCACCTCGCGGACCACGGCGTCGGACAACGACTCCCCGTCTTCGACTGCGCCACCGGGGAGCGTCCACTCGGTCGGATACGCTTCGTTGCGGATGGCCAGTATCCGCTCGTCCGCGCCGAAGACGACGCCGGCGACGCCCCACCCGGACCGGAACACCTCGGACTCGCCGACCTCGTCGAAGCGCTCGGCGTCGACCTCGTGGCGCTCCGAGTTGACGACCAAGTCGTCGTACCGTTCCCGGGGATCCGTCCGCTCCATAGCCGACCGATTTCGTCTCGCACTCGAAAACTCCACCGGAACCCGGTCGTAACCCACCGAGGACGTCTCTTCGCACTCGCCGCCAACCAGAACAGTCAACTACCTGATGGGCGCACCTGCCGTCCATCATGGCCGCCCAGGCAGTGCAGGTGGAGAACCTGCGGAAACGGTACGGGGACGTACAGGCCCTCGACGGACTCTCCTTCGAGGTCCGGCCGAACGAGATATTCGGGCTGGTCGGGCCGAACGGCGCCGGGAAGACGACGACGCTGCGGACGCTGGCCACGCTGCTCAACAAGGACGACGGGACAGTGACCGTCGCCGGCCACGACGTCGACAGTGATCCCGACGCCGTCCGCCGGGCCATCCGATACTTGCCCGAGGACGCGGGCGCCTACGAGTCGATGAGCGGCCGGCAGTTCCTGACGTTCGTCGCGGACTTCTACGCGCAGGGCGAGCGAGCGGAGGCGATGGTCGACCGCGGGGTCGAGATCGCCGACCTCGGCGACCGCATCGACGACGACACCCAGGCCTACAGCAAGGGGATGACCCGCAAGCTCCTGATCGGGAGCGCGCTGATGACCGACCCCAACCTCGCGATCCTCGACGAACCGACCTCGGGGCTGGACGTCCAGAACAGCAAGGCCGTCCGGGAAGTCGTCAAGGGGTTCCCCGACGACGAGCGGTCGATCCTCCTCTCCAGCCACGACATGCTCGAAGTCGAGTACCTCTGCGACCGCGTGGGGCTGCTCAACGACGGGGCCATCGTCACCAGCGGCTCCCCCGAGGAGCTGATGGCGGAATACGACGCCGAGAACCTCGAAGACGTCTTTCTGGAGGTCGTCGCGTAACGATGCGCCCCTTCACTCGCCTCGTCTGGAAGGAGGCCAGGGAACTCCTGCGGCCGCGCTACATCCTGCCGATCCTCCTGCTCCCGCTCATCTTCGTCGGGATGGGGCAGGGGTTCTCCGGCGTCGAGGCACAACTCGGCCAGGAGCCGACCGTCGGCGTCGTCGACCGCGACGACGGCCAGTACGGCGACGTCGTCGTCGCCACGCTCGACGACGAGTCGACCCTCGCTCACCGGACCGCGAACGGCTCCGTCGAGACGGCGATGAACGAGACGACGGCCGCGGGCGGGAGCGCGGTCGTCGAGATACCGGAGAACTTCACCGAGCGGATCGAGGCCGGCGAGCGCGGGCGGGTCCACCTCTACACGAGCGTCGAGAGCGTCAGCATCGTCGGCATCGCCAGCTCCGCGCAGGTCGAGGAACTGCTCTCGCAGTCGGCGCACAACGTGACCGTCGCGGTCACCGGCGCGACGGAGGCCCAACTCGATCCGATCGAGCGCGAGCACACCACCTACGTTAAGGGCCGCCAGCTGTCGGCGCCGCCGGGCGTCGTCTCGACCGCCTTCACCTCGCAGTTCATCTTCGTCCCGGTGATCATCATGCTCGCCATCGTCTTCTCCGGGCAGATGGTGATGAACTCGATGGCGAGCGAGACCGAGCACAAGACCCTGGAGACGCTGCTGTCGATGCCGGTCGAGCGCCGGTCGATCGTCGCCGCGAAGCTCGTCGGCGGGTCGGTGGTCGGCCTCATCGCGACGGCGCTCTACACGGGCGGGATCGCCTTTAGCAACCTCTCAATCGGCGAGGTCGGCGGGAACAGCGCGCTCACGCTCGGCGCCGGCGACTACGTGCTCATCGGCGTCTCGCTGTTTTTCACGCTGGTCGGGACGCTCGCCGTCGCCCTCTGTCTCGGCCTGTTCGCCGACAGCCAGCAGGGGGCGCAGATGCTCCTGCTCCCGCTGTCGGGACTCGCCATCGTCCCGATGTTCGCGACGATGTTCACCGACGTGGACGTGCTCGGACCGGCGGCGAAGGGCGTCCTGCTCGCCATCCCCTTCACGCACCCGATCATCGCGCCCAAGCGACTCCTCTTCGACGACCGCGGACTGGTGCTGGCGGGCATCGGCTACGAGATCGTCTTCGCGCTCGCGGCGGTGTGGCTCGCGGTGAAACTCTTCGAGTCGGACCGGCCGATCACCGGCAACGCCGGCTGGCTCGACCGACTCATCCGTCTCGTCCAGCAGTAACCCGCTCTGCGGCTTCTCGCGCTTCCTCGCCCCGCTGGTCGCCGCACGCGCCGCGCCGTCTTCGCCGCGATTCTCTGCCGACGGCGCCGCCGCTGGCGAAGTCGGGAAGATAGGATAGGGGAACGTAGGGGTCTGGAGCGTGTGACATCGGGGTCTCCAGGGCCCCTATGAGGCCGTTGATCCCTGAAGCATAAAAACCCACGGCAACCGGAGTGAAAGTGTAACCGCGTCACACCGGCGCCCCGAACTGTGCTAACTGTTCACGACATCCCGATCTCGGAGGGGATCGTTTCGGGTCGAACCGGGTCGGCCCGGCCCGAGTCGAGAGCCGGGAGAGACGGTCGCGGCTATCGGGCGAGGGGCAGCGAGTAACTCCGTTCGCGTTCGACGACGGCCTCCCAGGTCCGCTCGCACTCGCAGGACACCTGGTCGAACACCGAGGGGTCCTGGCGCTGGTCGAAGTCCTTGATGGCCCGCTGGACGCGGTCGTCGCAGTCGCCGCAGTTGTGCGGGCCGCGGTCGGAACCGTGGCCGACCGGGTCGGAGACGACGATGCCGTCGACGTCCGCGGTCGACTCCAGCACGTCGGCGACCGACCAGAGCCACGGCGGGCGGTAGCCGCCGTCGTGGTAGAGGTCTTCGACCATCGTGTAGCGCTGGACGTTGCAGGGGTTCATCGAGACGGTGTGACAGCCCTCGACGTCGATACAGCGCCGGACGGAGCGTTTCATGTCCGCGACGGCCTCGCCTTCCGAGAGGAACGGCGGCTTCATCAGCAGGTAGGCCTTGATCCCGCCGCCGTCGACGGCGCTCGCTTCGGCGCAGGCGTCCTCGAAGTCCGCGAAGTCGAAGTACTTGTTCACGCAGTCGTGCCTGACGCGGTCGGTCGCCGTCTCCAGTCCGATGGCCACGTCACATTCCAGGCCCTGCTCGGTGAACTCGCGGACCTTCTCGCGGTCGACGAAGTCCGGGAGCGACTCGACGACCATGCGGTCGCGGTCGCCGAAGGTCTCGGCGATGGCCCGGCGGGTCTCGGCGGGCACCTCGCGCTCGTCGAGGAACGACCCGGAGGTGTAGATCTTGATCAGGTCGGCCTGCTCGCCGCGCAGGTCCTCGGCGTGCTCGCGCTCGTGTTCGAGACAGGCGTCGATCTGGGCCATCAGGTCCTCGTGGGCGACGGAGCCGCCCTCGACGGACTCGGCGACGTAGCCGCACATCGTGCAGCCGCCGGCGCGCGCCCAGCGGCACCCGCCGGTGTTGAGGATGATGGTGAGGGAATCGACGAAGCCGTCCGGGGTGTTGTCCTCGTCGAGCCAGACCCGCGTGGGCTCGCGCGGGTCGTAGCTGGCGTCGTTGCGCGAGCGCACCTCGCGCATCACCTTGTTGTGGGCGTCCATCCCCTTGCCCTGCTCGTAGACGTCGGGGCTCGGCTTGCTCATTGGGCCAGTCTACCCGGTCGGGCGATAAAACCTCGGCGGTCCCGGACTTCGCCCTGCGAAGTCCGAGAGCACGGAAGGTGACTGTGTCGCCTTCCGGCGGTCCGGCCTTTCACCTCGCGAGAGCGGGACGACGAGCGACGGATCCCAGCCGCTCGCTCACCCCTCGGGCATCGTCAGCGTCCACCAGCGGAACTCGCCGGCGAGCGCGTCGACCGCCGGCAGCGCCGAGGGACCGTAGTGCATCAGTACGAACGCCGTCAACAGGAGGTAGACCGTCGCCAGCCCGACGGCCGCGCCGAACGCGCCGGCGGCGACTGTCTCGGCCCGGTCGTCCCGTCGACTGAGCAGGAGAGCCACCGCGAGCACCGTCGCGACGACCAGCGACGCGACGCCGAACTGCTGGACGACCTGTCCCTTGGCCGTCTCGAAGACGAGCAGGCTGCCGAACGCGATCGGCGCACCGAACAGGACGGCCGCCTCGTAGCCCAGGACCGCGGTCCGGGTCCGCGTGCGGAGTATCGACCGGACCCGCGGGATCCGGAACAGAGCGTACACCGCGAGGGGATACAGCGGGTGGAGATAGCGGACGGTGACCATGGCGTGGACCGGAAGCCGGTTCATGTACAGGCAGGTCAACAGCCCCGCGAACACGACGACCACCAGGTCGACGGGGTCGACGGCGTCGCGGAGTCGAACGGTACCCGCCCGGAGTTCGCCGATCCGCCGTCGGAGTGGCAGCGCGATTAGAGCCGCGATCACGGGAGCGGACTCGACGAGCGAGAGATTCGTTCCGCCGTCGAAGAAGATGTTGCTCGTTTCGTGGTTGTTCTGGCCCCACCGGATGCCGATCTCGACGATGTCGTCCGGGTCGGTGAACAGCGTGACGAATCCGTTCACGTACATGCTGGCGGCGCGCTGGAGTAACGGGGAGATGGCGTCGAACTTCCCGAGGACGGCACCGACGACCGTCCACAGTACCGCGACGGGCCAGAACCCGTCGGATGCGACTCCGCCTGTACTCCCTCCCCTTCCGATTCCGCCGCCACCGTCGCCGTTCACCCCCCCGACTCCGACGTCTGCCGGCGATTGCCCGTGGTACGCGTCGAGGAAGTGCGGTGGTAACGCCGGATTGCCCGATATCAGGGCGTTCGTCACCAGAAACGGGACGAGCGAGAGGGCGAACATCCCGCCGACGACGGCCAGCGTCCGCGCGTCGTTTCGCCGTGCGGTCGGGATGTCGACGGCTGCGATCGCCGCGAACAGGGTGAACCCCTCCGGCGCGTGCACCCAGGCGAGCAGTCCCGCGCAGGCGTACGCGCCGCCCCGGAAGCGCGCCGCGTTCCGCACCGATTCTCCGTCTCGACGACTCCGCGCGAAGGCGTAGAGCGCGAGGACGACGAACATCGCGGTGAGCGTGTGCCGCTTCGGCGTCGTCGCCCAGAACGCGACGGGCGTCCCCAACAGCACGGTCGCGCCGCCGAGGAGACCGACGGTCTCGCCGTGCCGGTCGGCGAGCAGTCGATAGACGGCGACGACGATCGCCGCCCCAGCGAACATGGTCGACAGCTGCAGCGCCATGATAATCAGGTCGCTCTGGAACGGTTTGTGGAACCAGGCGTTGCCGATCAGGGCCACCGCAGCGAGACCGGCCCCGACGGCGAGTCCGCGACGGCGCCGACCGATCTGGTCGCCGACGAGCGCGCACGTCGCCAGCGCCAGCCCGCTCCAGCCGACGACGACCAGCCAGCGCAGGTCGACCAGCGGGTCCAGCAGTTCCAGCCCCCAGAGGACGGGGAGCGCGAGCCCGACCACGCCGTACCCGCGGCCGTAGACGAGCCCGTCGTGGTAGTGCATCCCCGGATAGCCGTAGTCGAGTTCGCCCATCCTCCCGAACGAGAGGTGTCCCTCGCTCATCCGTTCGAGCATCGGCACGAACAGCCCGATGTCGTTGAAGAAGACGCCGACGCGCCAGGTCAGGACGAACAGCGCGAGCGACCCGCAGAACAGGGCCAGCCCCGGCCGCCCGCCGAACAGCACCCGCGTCAGCGTCGCACCGAGGCCGGCGAGGCGGTCGCGCTCCGCCTCCGCGGGCAGCCACGAGTAGCGGGCCGAGTCGCCGCTCACGCGGCTCCCCTCCCACGTTCTACGCAGGTCCCGCCCGGCTGCTCGGTCCGCAGAGTCACGTTGCACCGAACTTTCCCGTTCCCCGAGATAACTATTGCGGGGGGATTATCGAAGGCGATAGCGGCGGAGCGGGCTGGGGGTCCGTGCCGGGGTCGGCGGCGTCAGTCCAGTTCGTCGACGTGGCGGACCTCCGCGGCGATTCCGCGCGTCGAGGCGGCCATCTCCGGCCCCGTCATCTCCGCGCGGCCGACGGCGAACGCGCTCGGTCCCTCGACGACGACCTCGTCGCCGACGCGGATCGACTCGTCGGCGTCGACGACGCCGGGGGCGAGGACGCTGCCGTGGGGAACGAAGTCGTCGATCTCGATCCGCTTGGTCGGCGCCTCGCTCTCGACCCAGCGGCGAGCGCCCGCGAGCGTGAACGCGAGCGTCCCGTACGGACGGACGACCACGGCGAGCTGCTCGCCGTCGCCGTCGTGGGCCTGGAGACCGGGCTGACTGCCCCGAATGGTGAGGTCGTCGAACAGCGCGTCGCCCGCGCCCGCCCCGAACTGGTAGTCGGCGATGGCCCTGACGGTGTTGTGCTGGCGCTCGCGCTTGCCGTACGCAGGCTCGCCGGAGAGCTCGCTGGCGAGGTTGCCGAGCGATTCCGTGGTGGTGGGGTGGTCCTCGACGGTGTACGTGAACTCCGTCCCGAGGCTCTCCTCGACGCGTTCGCAGATCGGGCGGTAGTCGTCGGGGACGTGCGCGATGACCCGCGGGTAGTCGGTGCGTTCGAGGTACCGTTCGAGGACGTTCGCCACGAACTCGATCTCGTTGGCGCTCCAGCGGCCGGTCACCACGGAGTCGTAGTGCTGGGCGGGGTAGGTGAGTTCGAGTTCTTGCGGGACGACGCCGATGGGCGAGGTCATCGACACCTTGTGGGCGCGCCACTGGACGGCGTCGTGGTACTGCCTGTGGCTCTGGGAGTCGCTGTAAGGTTTCGCCGCCGAGCAGGGTACGAGCACGAGCGGGTTGTCGAAGCGGTTGCGGTACCGGGAGGTGACGCGCTCGGCGAATCGCTGGATCTCGACGCGGCGGATGGTGTCCTCGGTCGCCGCCGTGATCTCGGCCTGCCGGAGGACCGGCGTGCGCTCTTCGAGGTAGCCGTACTGCTGGTCGAGCCGGCGGAAGGTGGCGGTCAGCCACTGCTCGTGACGGGCCTGGCCCTCGATGTAGTCCCGGAGGCGGCCGTCGCGGATCCTCCGGCGGACGGTCTTGAGCGCGGCGGCCAGCGCGTTGACGTTGTGTCGGGCGCAGTCCGCGCGGTCGAACTCCTCGCGGGGCTGCTGGCAGGCCGGGCAGGCACAGGGCAGTTCGTCGAGGTCTTCGAGGAACTGGTGGCCGTCGACGGTGAGGTAGCGGCCCTGGGTCCCCCGAACGACGGCCCGGTCGGCGTCCACGAGGTCAACGCCCGCGTAGACCAGCGTCGCGACGTTCGCGGGCGTGGCGACGCCGGGGAGGTACAGGGCGGTGTCCGGCGGGATCGCCTCACGCACCCGGATCATCGCGTCCACGAAGGCCCGGGCGTGCCCGACGAGGCCGGGCGCCCCGGAGAGGACGTAGGCGTCTGTGCCGTGGTCGGTCGCCGTCTCCGTGGAGACGACGGCGGCGCTCGGGAAGTCGACGGTCGGATACTCCGCGTCGAAGGCGTCCTGGACCTCCTCGGGCGTCCCCGCCGGGAACCCGCGGGCGGGGAGGACGGTCAGGTGTGCGTCGTCGCCCTCGGGGGCGTCGGGCTCGGTCGCCCAGCCGCTTCCGGGGTCGGTGAGGACGGGGTGTGCGAGGCCCGCTTCGGGAGCGCTGTCGCCGTCGTCCGCGGTCGCGCCGGCGGCACCGCTCGCGCCGTCGGCGCGGTCCGCGTCGGTGACCAGCGCGGGCGTCGTCACCGGCGAGTCGAGGCGCAACTCGGCGAGACGGGCCGCGCCGTCGCGCTCGTGGACCTCGAAGTGGTCGGTCATGTCTCTCTCGTCGGCGCGTGTCGGGATGAGGCTATCGTCTCGGCCCCGCCGGCGTTCCCGTGAGCGGCGGCCGCTCCCGCTGCGAGCGCGTTCGACTCTCACATCGCGAGCGGCAGCGCCAGCAGCGCGACGACGCCGACGCAGGCAACCGTCGCCAGCACGAGCCGCTCGAAGCGTTCGCCGACCGGTACCTCCTCGCGGCGAACCGGCCGGTGCGTCCAGACCAGCCGGTAGTACGTCCCCGCGGTCGCCGCGAGGAAGAGCGCGGTCGAGACGGCGACGCCGTAGCCGATCGGGAGCCCGAGCGCCGCGAAGTACAGCGGTCCGTAGGAGTACGCGATCGCGAAGGCGACGCCCGTCACGACCAGGAACGGGACCGGGTCGACCGCCGTCCCCTCCCGGTTCCGGAGCTTCATGCGCCCGGTTGGGCCCGAACGCTCCTACGTCTTGGCCGGGCGTGTTCAAGGCCGCCGGCGCAGGCGGTCGAGACCGGGGTCGGGACATGGTGGCCACCGACCGCCCCGAGTGGTACCGACCCGCACACCTAAGAGGACGGCGGCCGCGCTCGTGGGTATGGCGACGGACGGCGAGACGCCATCGGACGGCGACATCCGCGTGCTGCTCGCGCTCGACCTCCTCCTGTCGCTGGCGTTCAGCCTCGGCGTCGTCTACGCGCTTGACTTCGTGGGGATCGGCGAGTTCACCTGGGCGAACGTCGCGGTCGCGACGCTGTTTCTCGCCGTCGTGACGTACCTCGCCGTCCTGCGGTGAAGGGAGAGCGAGACCCGTTCTCTCCACCCCCGTCTCCGTCGCTGGTTCCGGCAAGGCCGTCGGGCGGAGGATCCCTTACCAGTCTCGCGGCCGTAGCGCGCACGCCATGACTTCGGCACTGTTCGTCGTCAGCGAGGAAGGGTACTGGGCAGAGGAGTGCGTGGAGCCGCTCACCACGCTCGAATCCGCGGGCGTGGACGTGACAGTCGCGACGCCGTCGGGCGACCCACCGGTCGTCGACGAGCGGTCGGTCGACCCCGACGAGGTGGGCGAGGAGACCGCCGAACGCGCCCGCGAGGTCCACGAGAACCACGCGGAACTGAACGACCCCGAACCCGTCGCGCGGGTCGACGCCGACGGGTACGACGCCGTCGTCTTCCCCGGCGGCCACGGCACCGAGTGGGACGTCAATCAGGACAAACACGCCCGAGCGCTGCTGCGCGACGCCGTCGCCGGTGACGATGGCACGGCGCTCGTCGTCTGCCACGCCGTCGGCATCCTCGCGTTCACCCGCACCGACGAGGGCGAGTTCCTCGTCGACGGGCGCGACGTGACCGGCTTCCCCAACGAGTGGGAGGAGGGCATCGTCGACGACGACGACCGGATGCCCGACGGTCGGAAGCTCCCCTACTGGGTCGAAGACGAGGTGAAAGCCGCCGGCGGCAACTGGGACGCCGAACTCGACGCCGACGCGAGCGTCACCGTCGACGGCGACCTCGTCACAGCCCGCGGCCCAGAATCGTCGTCCGCGGCCGCACAGGCGCTGCTCGACGAACTCGGCGTCGCCGCTGCGGCTGGCGACTGAGGCCGCGGTCTCGATTCGCTGTTCGTCTATCTTTCGAACCGTTCGTAGACTGGTGACCGTTCAATCAGGCGCGCGCTGTCGCGAGTTTCATCTCGCGACGGAACCGTGCGAGGGATGAGAAGCGCACCGAGCGGAGCCTGCGGAGCGAGGGAGCATCGCAGTCGGTTGGGGAGGCGCGTGGCGCGGTGCGGTACTGTGCGGGCCGGTCCTGGCGGACTGAAAGGGCGAGGCCAGGTCGCGCGGTCTGCGCGGGCTCTATCCGAGGGAGCGACAGCGACCGAGGATATCCCGCACAGACCGCGCGAGCGGGCCGAGGGCTTTCGTCGCTTGTCGTCGTCTGCGGTTCCGACTGCTAGCGGGCGGGTTTCACTGCCGTCAGTGGTGTCCCTACCGACTACTACAGCAACCACAGATCCGGAGCGCGGTGGATATTTGGGGAGGCCGCACGGAGACGGGCGTATGACGATCGAAGACCGCGGCGACGCGAGCCTCGTCACGCACGCGCTCGCCAGGGACATGCTGACGCAGTTGCGCGACGTGGAGACCGAACAGGTGGCGTTCCGGAAGGGGCTGGTCAAGCTGGGCCGGATCTGCGGCTACGAGATCATCGACGGCGCGATGGAGACCGAGTACGTCTCGGTCCAGACGCCGCTCACCGAGACGATGGGCGAGCGCGTCAAGGGGCTGGACGACGTCGTCATCGTGAACGTCCTGCGGGCGGCTACCCCCTTCGTCGAGGGGCTGCTCAAGGCGTTCCCGCGGGCGCGCCAGGGCGTCATCTCGGCCAGCCGCGACGAGGAGGCGGGGATGGACGACGACGGCGAGTTCCCCATCTCGGTCGACTACGTGAAACTCCCCGACATCGAACCGGACGACACCGTCATCGTCGCCGACCCGATGCTCGCCACCGGGTCGACGATGTGCGCCGTGCTGGAGCGCGTGCTGGAGGGCCAGCCCGACCCCGAACACCTCTTCGTTCTCTCTGCCGTCAGCGCGCCCGAGGGGCTCCTCCGGGTGGACGAGGCGTTCCCGCAGGCGGATCTGTTGACCGTCGCCATCGACGACGAACTCGACGACGACGGCTACATCGTCCCCGGGCTCGGCGACGCCGGCGACCGGGCGTTCCGGACCACCGAGTGAGCGGACGTCCGTTCGACGCCGGCGCGGACGTCGGGTCCGCCGTATCGGCGTCGCGATGACGCAGTCGCTCGTGGGCGTCGGGTTCGCGGTGCTGGCGGCGCTGGCCTTCGCCGCCCAGAGTCTCGCCGTCCGTCTCGGCACGCGGACCCGGTCGATCACCGAGGTCATCGCGGTGATGTTCGGCGTCAACCTGCTCGTGTTGCTCCCGGTGGCCGGCGCCAGCGCGTATCCGGAGTACGGGCTGACGGGGACGGCGGTCGCCGCGTTCGCCGTCGCTGGGCTCCTGGGGTCGCTCCTCGCGCGGGCCTGTTACTTCGTCGGCATCGAGCGACTGGGGGCGAGCCGCGCCGAACCGCTCCGGGCGCTCGTCCCGCTGTTCGCGCTGGGGGCGGCCGTCCTCGTGCTCGACGAACGCGTGACGCCCGTTCTACTACTCGGCGTCGCCCTCCTCCTCGCGGGCGCCGTCGTCGTGAGCCTCGACAGCCGGGCGGCGCCCGGGACCGAGTCCGGCCGGCAGTTGCTGGTCGCGCTCGCCTTCCCGGTCGCCGCGGCGCTGTTCCTCGGCATCGACCCGATATTCACGAAGATCGGGTTCGCAGACGGCACCCCGGTGTTGGTGGCCGTCACGGTCCGCGTCGCCGCGGCGGCGGCGGGGTTCGGCCTCTATCTCCTGTGGCGGGCGATGCGCGAGGGCGGCGTCCAGCCGATCGGCGTCAACCGGTGGCTCGTCGCCGCGAGCGTCGCCAACACGGTGTACCTGCTCTCGTACTACGAGGCGCTCGCGCGGACGCCGGTCACGGTCGTGACGCCCGTGCTGAGCACGAGCACGCTGTTCGTGATCGGGGGCGCCGCGCTCTTCCTGCGGAAGGACGAGCGGGTGACGCGGCGGCTGGTCGCCGGGGCACTGCTCGTCGTGCTCGGCGTGGTCTTCGTGGTCCGCGGCTGAGGCCGTCGGGCGACCGTGCGTTCCGGAGAACCGAGCGACGGACGCTGCGAGGGTGGGCTTTTTGCCGGTGTCGAGCGTCGACCGTCCATGGACCTGCGAGAACTCCTGCGTCCGGACCCGGACGATCGCGCCGGCGAGATCGGCGCCCTCGGGGCCATCGCGGGCGCAGCGGCCGCTGTACTGCTCGGCTCCGGGGGGAATCCCCTCCTCTGGGCGTCTGCCGGCGGTATCGCGGGCCTGTTGATCGGTGTCGTCGCCGCCGAGTTGCGGTCGCTGGCGGGCTCTCCGTGACGCTGGCCGCGAACGGCGATCGCGGCGGTCTACTCACCAGGCGTATCTCTCACGATCGTTTCGACGGCACCGTTACGTGCTCGGGCCGCGTCCGGTGTGGGTATGGGTAACTATCCGCCCGATTACTGCCCGTACTGCGGGTCGGAACTGGAACTCGTCGAGGGGCCGACGGTGTACCGCTGTGACGCCTGCGACGACTTCGTGTTCCACAACGCCGTCCTCGGCAGCGGAATCGTCGTCGTCGACGGGGACCGGCTGTTGCTCGTCGAGGACTTCCGGGAGGCAGGCACGTGGAAGATCCCGGAGGGCGTGCCGGAGATCCCCGAGTCGCCGCGCGAGGGCGTCGCCAGGGAACTCGAAGAGGAGACGGGGCTGTCCGTCGACCCGGACGAACTCGTGTACCTCTACGACGTGGGGAAGGAAGTCGACGAGGACATGTTCCGGATGCACGTCTACTACGCCGTCGACCGCAGCGAGACGACGGGGCCGCTCGAAGCGGGGTCCGACGCGACCGACGCCCGATTCTGGACGCCCCGCGAGTTCGCGGAATCGGAACACGTGTTGCGCGACATGCCCAATCCCGACGAGACTCGTTCGTGGAAGATGGGCCTGGACGTGTTGCGCGACCAGTCGAAGAAAGCGCTCCGGCGCGAGACGCGGTACGCCGACCTCTTCGCGCCGCACGTGAAGTGACGACGGTAGCGGACGCGTGAATCGGTGATTGGGGCGGACGCATGACCCCGTCCGGTTTCGAGCAGCTTCCGCTTCCGCTACGGTTAACCGGACTCCAGCCGGTTTCGGCCCATGGAGTACACGAAACTCGGCGCGACGGGGCTCGACGTCTCCCGACTGTGTTTCGGGACGTGGCGGTTCAACAAGACCGGGAGCGACGGGACCGTCGAGACCGACCGCGAGCAGGCGCACGAACTGCTCGACGCGTTCGCGGCGGCCGGCGGCAACTTCGTCGACACCGCCAACAGCTACGGGAACGGCAAGTCCGAGGAGTGGATCGGCGAGTGGCTCGCCGAGCGCGACCGCGAGGACTACGTGATCGCCTCGAAGGTGTACAACGCGGGCGTCAGTCGCTTCTCGAGCAACCTCTCGCGCAAGAACGTCCGCGCGGAGATCGAGGAAAGCCTCGACCGCCTGGACACCGACTACCTCGACGTCTACTACATCCACCGCTGGGACGACGACACGCCGATCCGGGAGACGCTCCGGACGCTCACCCGCCTGGTCGAGGAGGGGAAGGTCCACTACCTCGCGGCGTCGTCGATGGCGGCGTGGAAGCTCATGAAGGGCCTCTCCGTGAGCGAAGTCGACGGACTGGAGCGGTTCGAAGCGACCCAGCCGCGGTTCAACGCCACCGACCGGCCGCAGGACTACCTCGACGTCTGCGCCGACCAGGACCTCGCAGTCTGTCCGTACTCGCCGCTGGACGGCGGGTTCCTGACCGGCAAGTACGAGCAGGGCGAGGCCGGGGACGACTCGCGCGCGGCGCTGCACGACTGGGACATGGAGTTCTCCGACCGGCAGTGGCGCGTGCTCGACGCCGTCCGCGCGGTCGCCGACGAGGTCGACGCCACGCCCGCGCAGGTCTCGCTGCGGTGGCTCGCCGACCAGCGCGAGTTCACCTGCGTCCCCATCTTCGGCGCTCGCACGACCGACCAGATGGAAGAGAACCTCGGCGCGATGGACGTGTCGCTCTCGACTGACCAGTTCGACCGCATCACCGACGCGTATCACGCCTGACGGCCGCAGCCCGACGACACGTCGATCGGAAAAGAGACCGCAGAACCGCTAGTCCATCGCGACGTAGGTCTGGGTGTCCTCGATGCCGTCGATGTTCTGGATGTGGGTGGCGGCGACGGCTTTCACGTCGGCGGTCTCCGCCACGTCGACCGTGGCGATGAAGTCGACGTCGCCGGCGACGATGTAGGCGCTCTCGACCCCCTCGACGTCGAGGATGGCGGATTTGAGTCGCTCGGCGTCCCCGGAGTGGGCCTTGACCATGACGTAGGCGCGGACCATCTCAGGCACCCCCCTTCGCCGCGACCGCCTCGCCGACGACGATCTGGCGCACGTCGTCCAGCTTCTCGAAGTCCGCGAGGATGGCGAGCGTGTCGCCGACCTCCATGGACACGTCATCGTCGGGGATCGTGAGCGCGTCGCCCTGCTTGCCGAACGCCAGCAGTTCGGTGTCGGCCGGGAGTTCGAGTTCGCTCAGGGTGTAGCCGCGCATCGGCGAGTCGTTCGTCACCGTCAGCTCGACGAGCTGGAGATTTTGCGCGATGTCGGCCACGGCGCGGATGTTCCCCCCCAGCAGGGCGTTCTTGGCGACGATCGCGCCGAGGCGCTCGGGGTAGATGACCTCGTCGACGTCGGAGGCGTACTTGCGGTAGATCTCCTCGCGGTACTCCTCGTCGATGCGCAGGACCGTGCGACAGCCGTGGTGTTTCGCGACCATGCAGGCGACGAAATTCGTCGAGAGGTCGCCCGTCAGCGCGCCCAGCGCGTCGGCGTCGCCCAGATCCGCCGACAGCAGGACCTGTTCGTCGCTGCCGTCGCCCTCGATGACCTGGTACCCCTCCGCCTTCGCGCGGTCGACCTTGTTCGGGTCGCGTTCGATGAGGACCACGTCGTGTCCGCTGTCTTCGAGTGCCCGCGCCGTCCGCAGTCCGACGCGGCCGGCACCCACGATAACGAATCGCATGTCAATCCGTACGGCGAGGCGGGGAATAAAGGTACCTCCGCCCGCCGCTCGCGACCCCGAGACTCGCTCTGAACGAAGGTGTGTGTAATAGTGACACTCGGGCCGGTTTCTCGGGGTTTCGGAGCGTCGGGGGAAGGTTTTTGGCCCGCCCAGCAGAAGTTTCGAGTACGATGGTGCGGGCCTTTATCATGGTGAAGACGGCGGCCGGAAAGTCAGAGGAACTCCTCGCGTCGATCCGGGACCTCGACGGCGTCGAAGAGGCGCACATCGTCGCCGGGCAGTACGACATCATCGTCGAGGCGACGGGCGAGGAGGTGTACGACCTGATGCACGGGGTCGCGACGAAGCTCCGCGACCTCGGCGGGGTCGCCGACACCAAGACGTACATCTGCCTCGACTGAGTTCCGCTCCGCCGTCCGCGATTCTCCGATGCGACCGCTCCGGGACCGCCGCCCCCGCTAGTCCTGACCGGAGCGACCGCGTTCGACGACCTCGCGTCGCTGTGCGACGACCCGCGGCGGCAACTCGGCGTAGGCGTAGTCGAACGCCGCTTCCGGGTCGGGTTCGGCCGTCGACTCCGCGGCCGCGACGGCCTCGTCCAGTTCCGCGTTCGCGCTCTCCCGAGCGTCGTCGACGAACGCCTCGTCGATCGCGCCGGCTTCCCGCAGGTACTCGGCGGTGCGCTCCAGCGGGTCGGCGGTGCGCCACTCGGGCAGGTCTACGTCGCCGCGGTAGCGGTCCGGGTCGTCGCTGGTCGAGTGCGCGCCCTTGCGGTACGTGAGGCTCTCGACGAGCACCGGGTCGCCCGATCGCGCTCGCTCCCGGGACTCGGCGACGACTTCGTAGACCGCCAGCGGGTCGTTCCCGTCGACGCGGACGCCGTCGAAGCCGTAGGCGCTGGCCTTCTGCGCGATCGTCTCGCTTCGGGTCTGGCGCTCCTCGGGCAGGCTGATCGCCCAGTGGTTGTTCTCGCAGAAGAAGACGACCGGCGCCGAGAACACGCCCGCGAAGTTCATCGCCTCGTGGAAGTCCCCCTCCGAGGTGGCGCCGTCGCCGAGGTACGCACAGACCGCGTGGTCCTCGCCGAGGTGCGTCGCCGCCATCCCCGCGCCGACGGCGTGGGGGAGTTGCGTCGCGATGGGCGTCGCCGCGGTGAAGGTGGTCCCGCGGCGGCCGTCGTGGCCTGTCCCGTCAGCCGAGTCGCCCGCGGCCGCTTCGGGTTCGAACCCCGAGAGGCCGCGCCGAAAGCGGAGGATGTCGGCCGGCGGCCGGCCGCGGGCGAGTTGCATCGCGTTCGACCGGTAGGTCGGGAACAGCCAGTCGTCGTCGGCCAGCGCGTGGGCCGCGCCGACCTGCGACCCCTCCTGGCCCTCGAAGGGGGGATAGCCGCTCATCCACCCTCTGCGCTGGAGCGCGACCGCCCGGTGGTCGAAGACGCGGGCGCGAACGATATCGCGCAGGAGCGACCGTGCTAGATCGGGATCGACGCTCGTCTCCTCCAGCGACCGCTCGCCGATGACGCGGTGCATCGGGTCGATTTTGGAGCGGACGGGGCAAAGCCGTTGTGTCGGGTCCGGGGAGTAGAACCTGCTGTCGGCGGTTTGCTGTCGGAAATTTCAGATAGAGTGAACGCCGCATCGGGTTCGGGAATCGACAGCACCGTGAACAGGGTGAAAGCCCCCGCCGGTTCCGGTCGAGGCGCTCGCTGCGCTCCTCGGCCTTCGGCCTGCGGTGCTTACGTCGCGCGTCTTCCCGGAACCGGCGGCCCCTTTCATTCCCACCCGTGTCGGCTGATCGGCCAGTCTGTGCGGGCGGGAATAAAAGGGGCGAGCCGTTCGGCGAAGCACGGGACCTCAAGCACCGCAGCGGAGCGAGGAGCGCAGAGCGTCCCGCGCGAGTCGAACGGCTCGGGGCTTTCACGCTGTTCGCGGTGTCGCTCGGATACTCACTCGCGACGCTGATAGCCACGGCAGGTTCGCAATCGAACCCGCCGCTACCATCATCACTCACTCGCAGTCGACACCTCAAAGAGCGCGCGTCGCCAAGCCGGGGTATGGTCACGGCCATCGAGGCGCTCGAACTGGTCTTCATCCTGCTGGTCCACAGCGCCGTCGCCGCCCTGATGACCCGCTTTTTCCGCGTGCGCCTGAAGACGCGCTGGGGCGGGTTCCTCTACGCCGCCCTCATCGTCCCCGTCGCGCTCCTCCTCTCGACGCTGGTGTTCAGCGGCATCCTCCCGCTCGGCCCCGACCTGGGGTCGGCCGGCGTCGTCGTCACCGTCGTCATCCTCTTGCCCACGGTGACCGGCATCACCTTCGACTACTTCTGGATGCCCTCCCCCGACGAGGTCGACCTCCCCGAGCGCTGGGACGACGAACGGCCCAGTCGCTACGAGAACCGCTGATACGCAGAATCACCCTCGTTCCATTCCGTTCCGCTCCGTCACTCCCCGAGAACGTCGAGCACGGCGGATTCCACGTCCGCCAACACCGCCTCCTGCGAGCGGGTCGCGTCGACGCGGACGAACCGCTCGGGGTCGTCGTCGATCAGCCGTTCGTAGTTCTCGCGGACCGATTCGAGGAACTCGACCTGTTCCATCTTGTTCGTCGACCCGGCGCGGCGGGCCCCCGTCTCGGGGTCCACGTCGAGGTAGACGGTCGCGTCGGGCTTCCGGGTGAACGGCGCGTGGATCTCTCGGACGTAGTCGAGCGGGTCGGCGACGTCGAGGTGGGGGTAGTCGGCCAGCGTCGCGCCCTGGTAGGCGAACCGCGAGTCCGAGTAGCGGTCGGAGACGACGAGGCGGCCGTCGTCGAGAGCGGGTCGGATCGTCCGCGACAGGTGGTCGGCGTGGTCGGCGGTGTAGAGGAAGAGTTCGGCCACGGAGTCGGCGTCGGGATCGCCGATCGAGCGCTCGACGGCCTCGCCGTACCACGACGCCGTCGGTTCGCGCGTGAACACCGCGTCGTCGGGGACGGCGTCGCTCTCGGCCAGGTGGTCGGCCGCCGAGGACTTGCCGCTCCCGTCCAGCCCTTCCAGCGTGACGAGCATACCCGAGTGTCTCGGTGCCCTCACGTAAACGACTCGGTGCCCCGATCGATGGTTCCGTTCGGGGACGGGACCGTCCGGTCGATCGGGTCTGGCGACGTTTCTCGCCCCTGAGAGGGTCGGCGGTCAGTCGTCGGCCGGCTCTTCCGGCGCGAAGACGTCCGCCGAGATGGCGCCCGTCTGTACGAGCATCGGAATCATCCCGACCTCCTGCCACGTCTCGGCGAGTTGGCCGTCCTCGAACCGGTCGATCTCGATGCCGGTGATGGTTACCTCCTCGTTGGTCGGCTCGATGCCGCCCATCTCCCCGACGTGCGTGCCGGTCTGCTTCCAGCGGATCACGACGTGGTCTCCCGCCGCGAGGAGCTGTTCGATTTCGAGCGGTCCGTCGATGATGCCGGACCCCATCTCGGCCATCAGTCGATACCCCTCGCGGCCGCGGGGCCACCCGGCGTCTTCCGGTATCGACGGGTCGTGGAGGACGTAGTCCTCGGCGACGACCTCGTCGATGACGTCGTAGTCGTGGTTCTGCCAGACGTCCTCGAAGATCCGCCGGGCGACGGCTTCGTTGTCTTCTGTTGTGGTCATTGTCTCCCCCGCACCTGGCGGGCGATCGACCGGAGGCATCGCGTCCACATTGTTATAACTGAGTGAACAGTGTGAAATGCTGTCCTATCCCCGGTCGTGAGAGCATCTTCGAAGAACCGGAGCGTATCCGAGAGCCGACTCGCGAGACGAGGCTGTCGAGACGGCGGAAGGCGAGCGTTACCTCGAGTGGGTCGAACCGTACCGTCTCAGATCTCGCCTGCCAGTCGAGTCGAGTTCGCGGTCCCGCGGTACGGCTCTGACCGACCGCATCGAGGGCGGCGTGCCGAAATAGTAAAACCATATCGTGACCACTACCGAGCAAATGGACGAGGGGTTCTCACGACGGACGTTCCTGGGCGCTGTCGGCGCCGGCGCGGCGATCGGGCTCGCGGGCTGTCAGGCGGCCCCCGGCGAGGCGCTCGACAGGCCGGTGAAGACTGATACCGGACCGCTGGACGCGCTCGTCGAGACGCAGTTCCGGGGCGGCCTCCGGCGGCAAGGCGTCTACCCGGACGCGACGGTCCCGACCGACCCGGAGGTCGAGTGGACGATCCGGGGGGTAAACACGGGCGATCACACCGCGGCGAAGGCGAGCCCGATCGAAGTGCCGGGCGGCGATATCGTCGTTCCGGGCGACAACCGGGAGATCCGGCGGGTCACGCCCGAAGGCGAGGAGGTCTGGACCGCGACCGTCGAGCGGACGGGCCGGGGCATCCACGGGACGCCCGCGGTCGTCGAGGGCGCGGTGTACATCGGCGCGTACGACGGCGCGCTGTACGCCTTCGACCTCGAGACCGGCGAGCGCTACTGGCGGACGAAACTCGGCGACGCCATCGGGTCGAGCCCGGGGTACCACGACGGCACGATATACATCGCGGTCGAGTACTACGAGCCCAGCGGCGCGATGTTCGGCGTCGACGCCGTCACCGGCGAGATCGAGTGGGAGGACCGGCGCCCGACGGACCACCCGCATTCGACGTGCGCGATCGACCGACAGGCCGGCCGCCTCGTCGTCGGCTCGAACGACGGCGACCTCTACGCGTGGTCGTACCCCGACCTCGAGTTCCAGTGGACGTTCTCGACCGGCAGGCCGATCAAGGGACCGATCGCGACCCACGACGGGAGCGCCTTCTTCGGATCGTGGGACAAGACGGTGTACCGGGTCGCGCTCGACGACGGGACCAAGGAGTGGTCGTTCGAATCGAACGCGGAAGTGATGTCCGGCCCGGCCGTCGAGGCCGAGACGGGCACCGTCTACGTCGGGAGCCACGACTCGCGACTGTACGCCCTGACGGTCGACACCGGGCGCGAGCGGTGGTCGTTCGACACCGGCGGGTCGCTCATCGGCTGTCCGACGGTCACGAGCGAGCACGTCCTCGTCGGGTCGTACGACCACAACTGCTACGCGGTGGAGAAGGCGACCGGCGACGAGGTGTGGGGCGTCGAGGGCGTCGGCGTCGTGTCGAGCGCGCCGCTGGTCGCCGACGGCGCCGTCTACTTCACCGACCGCGCGTCGAAGGCGTATCTGAACGGTGGCGGCGGCGAGAGCGAGGGCACCGACGCCGGATCGGGCGAGGAAGCGAAAAGCGGCGGCCTCTACAAGGTCGTCGAGCGCGGCGGGGAGTGACGGCGGGAGACCGCCGCTGCGGCTGTTGATCTCAGGGCCGAGCGCGGAAGAGCGCGAGGTGACGGAGTATCGTCCGGTCTTCGAGTCCGCCGGCGAGCGCGCCCGAGAGGACGCCGATAGTGGCGATGAACGCGCCGATCCGGACGAGGTCGACGACGGTCACCACCGGGTCCTCCAGGCTGGGCCAGTTGGTCATCAGGTTCGGCGGAAAGACGACGAACTCGATGACGAGCATGATCCCGCCCACGAGGCTGAACAGGCCGACCATGCCGGCGACGAGGATGCAGAGGATGGCGACGTTGAGCAGCGCGACGTGTTCCGTGACGACGCCGCGGCGCTTGCGCGGGACGTTCAGGTTCAGCGAGAACACCACGTACGCCGCGGCCAGCAGGACGCTCACCACGGCGAAGAGGACCGTCGTCGCGTTGTCGAGGTTGAGCCCGACGTCCCACGTCTCCGCGCTGAACACGAGGATGAGCGTCGGCGCGACGGCCGCAGTCGAGAGCTTCGGCAGCGAGAGCGGCAGCAGGGGCGCGCGGCTGGTCGCCAGCGCCCGGAGCAACTGCCGGCCGTTCCGCGCTGCGCTCAGCAGGTGGAACCACACGAGCCAGGGGACGCTCCGGGACTCGACCTCCTCCTCGGGGATGGTCGTCGCGATGCGTTCGAGGTACTGACTCACGTCGGCCGCGAACTCGGGGACCGAGGCGCGGTCGGGATCGAACTCGTAGGGCGCCATGACGCCGCCCGCGGGGTCGTGACCGGCGCCGAGCACGTGTCCGATCTGGTGGAGCAGCGCGGTCGCGCCGTTCCAGCGCACGGCCGCCGAGTCGAGCGGTCGCCGTGGCCGGTCGCGACCGCTGACGCGAAGCCGGTACGTGGAGACGACGGCGACGCGACTCAGCGGCGAGGCCAGGCCGGCCACGCGTCGGTGATTGCGCGACAGCAGCGGAACGTCGGTGACGACGGCTACCAGATCGTAGGGTCCCTCGACCATGCGCAGTGCGGCCTCGTCGAGGAACTGCGAGGGCCGGCGCGCGTCGGCGTCTGCGAGCGACTCGGGCTCCTCGGCGTGGAACCGCCAGCCCGCCTCGGTCGCCGCTTCGAGTTCGTCCGCGGCGTCGCCGGCGAGTCGCGCCGCGAACGCACTCATCCGCTCGGTGTCGGTCCCGGGGGACGTCGCGACCAGCAGTCCGACGTCGACGACCGTGCTCCGGTCCGCGACCGCGCGCGCGGCGACCGGGTTCTCCGTCGCTCGCGGCGGCGACTCCTCCATACCTCGCGTTCGGCCGCTGGACGGAAAAAGCCGCTCTCGCGACGGGGACCGCTCAGTCGCCGCCCAGTTCCACGTCCGCGAGATAGCGTTCGACGTACTCGTGCAGGCCGTCCTCGTCGCCGGTGACGAACCGGTAGTCGTCGTGTTGCTCGTCGAGTTCGATGGACTCCGCTGGGTCGGTCTGGCGAACGCGGTAGACGATATTGACGGTGTGCCGGGAATCGACGCCGTCGATCGAGGAGGCGTCCCAGAAGTGCTCGTAGACGCCGACGCGCTCCTCGACGGTCACCTCGACGCCGAGTTCCTCGCGAGCCACGCGGCGGGCGGCGTCCTCCAGCCGTTCGCCCTTGAAGAGGCGACTCCCCGGCCAGAACCACTCGCCTTTCGCCGGTTCCTTCGTCCGGTGGGCGAGCAAGGCCTGGCCGTCCCGCTCCAGCACGACCTCGACGCAGGCCTGCGGGACGCGGTTCAGTACCGTCGCGAACTCGTCTTCGGGGATGAACTCGTCGTGGACCTCCATGGGGACGCATCGACCGGTGCGCCCTTCGGCGTTTCGAGGGACCACCGGCGAGTCGGGGCTCGGCCGTCCTCCGCCCGTCGCGCTCCACCGGCCACAGCCGATACCTCTAACTCGGTGGCGCCGCCGCTCTCCGCCATGACCGACGAACTCGCCTGGGAGACGCTCGACAGCCGGACCTCCTACACCTGCGAGGGGTTCGATATCGTCACCGACACCGTCTGCTTCCCGTCGGGCGAGGAGGCGGAGTTCGACTACCTCTCAGAGGGCGAGAGCGTCGTCGTCCTCCCCTTCACCGCCGACGGGGACGTGGTCGCCATCGAGCAGTGGCGCCAGCCGGTCGGCCGCGTGAACTGGGCGCTCCCCGCCGGCGGCATGGAACCGGAGGACACCGATCCCGAAGACTGCGTCGCCCGCGAACTCGAAGAGGAGACGGGGTATCGACCGAGGAGCGTCGAGCACCTCACGACTGTCGAACCCACGAACGGCTTCGCCGACGCCGTGTTCCACTACTTCGTCGCCCGCGACTGCGAGCCGACGGGCGAGCAGGACCTCGATTACAACGAGGACATCCGCGTCGAGACAACGACGTTCGACGCGCTGGTCGACGCCGCCCGTCAGGACGAACTGCGCGACGGCCGGTCGATGCTCGGCGTGCTGTACTTCGCGCTGTTCGGTGAGATAGAACTGTGAAATCTTGAGTATCCCACGGTGAATACGACGAGATACAATGCCGGAGATGGTGATCAATGACGTACTCGCGTCACGGTTGGCGGATCTGCAGGATGCGGTCGAAGTGGAGATGGGTATATCGCTCACAAAAGAAGCCATCCTGTACGAACTCGTCGCGTCAGCACAGGAGTCACCGGACGAACTCATCGAATCGCTCGAAGAGGGTACAGTCCCGCTTTCAGAAGAAGAGCGTGAACGGATGGACGAGGGAATGTTCTCCTCGGGAGTCGAGACCGACGAAGGAGACATCGACGACATCCTCTACGGCGAGGAACACAACCCTTAGGCCCGCCCGCCGGATATCGCGGGCAATGGCAGACGTCTTCGAGGTCGACCGCTACGACGCCGCCGGGCGGCTGGGCGAACTGGAGGTGCCCCGCGCCGGCGTCACGGTCGAGACGCCCGCGCTCCTCCCGGTCATCAACCCGCATCTCCAGACCGTCACGCCCGCGCAGCTCGAATCCGAGTTCGGCGCGGAGATCCTCATCACCAACAGTTACGTCCTCTACGGCAGCGACGACCTGCGCGACCCCGTCGAACAGCAGGGGCTCCACGACTTGCTCGACTTCTCGGGCGCAATCGTCACCGACTCCGGCTCCTTCCAGCTCGCCGAGTACGGCGAGATCGACGTGACGACCGAGGAGATCCTGGAGTTCCAGCACCGGATCGGCTCGGACATCGGGACGCCCGTCGACATCCCGACGCCGCCGGACGCGTCGCGCGAGCAGGCAGAGAGCGAACTCGCGACCACCCAGGACCGACTGGCGACCGCCGCCGAGGTCGACACCGGCGACATGCTCGTCAACGCGCCCGTCCAGGGGTCGACCTACCCCGGCCTTCGCGAGGAAGCCGGGGCTCACGCCGCCGAGTCGGGACTCGACGTCTTCCCGGTCGGCGCGGTCGTCCCGATGATGAACGAGTACCGCTACGCGGACCTCGTGGACATCGTCGCCGCCGCCAAGCGCGGCCTCCCCGAGAGCGCGCCGGTCCACCTGTTCGGCGCCGGCCACCCCATGATGTTCGCGCTCGCCGTCGCACTCGGATGCGATCTCTTCGACTCGGCGGCCTACGCCATCTACGCCCGCGACGACCGCTACATGACCGTCCGGACGACCGAACACCTCGAAGACCTGGAGTACTTCCCCTGCTCCTGTCCGGTCTGTACGAGCCACACGCCCGCCGAACTCAAGGCGATGGACGGCGAGGAGCGCGAGCGCCTGCTCGCCGAGCACAACCTCCACGTCTCCTACGGCGAGTTGCGGACCATCAAGCAGGCCATCCGCCGGGGGAGTCTGATGGAACTCGTCGAGGCGCGCGCCCGGAGCCACCCGGCGATGCTCGACGGCTACCGCGCCCTGCTCGACCACACCGCGCAACTGGAGCGGACCGACCCCGTCTCCAAGGACACGTTCTTCCACCTCTCCGGCGAGAGCGCCCAGCGACCCGAAGTCCTGCGTCACCGCCGGCGCCTCGACCGCCTCGAACCGCGCGGCGATTCGATCCTGCTGACCGAGGGCAACGACGCCGACGGCTTCGACGAGTGCTGGTCGGTTCGGCCGCCGTTCGGCCCGTTCCCCCGCGCGCTCGCCGACGGCTATCCCCTCACCGCACAGGTCCCCGAGCGCCTCGACACCCCGGCCTACGAGGCCGCCGCGGCGGGCGTCCGTCGACTCGTCGAGGCCCACCCGGACACCGCGTTCACGCTCGCGCACGACGACTGGCCGACGAGCGCGCTCGCCGACGTTCCCGAGCGCGTCGAACTGTGGAATCTGAAGAGCGACGAATAGCCTCTGGATTTCTGCCGTGGCGTGCGCTGTCGCGGCCTCCGTGCCGCGACGAAGCCGCGCGAGGGATGAGCGATGGAGCGAAGCGACTGAGCGAATCGGCTGGGGAGGCGTGAGGTGCGGTGCTGTCCGGTCGTTATCATAGTGTCCTGGCGAGCGAAGCGCGCCGAGGGCTTTCAGCGCTTGCTGTCACCCTCTCCAACTGCGGTTTCCGACAGAAAGACTACAACGGTCACTTTTGGGGATCTGTCCGTGAGCGACTTCGTAACGCCGTCTACCGGTCCGGACCAGTGGTTCGTCGCGACGCTGGTCCTGCTGTTCGCGATCTACTACGCGAAGCAGCTACTCGAACGGACACGAACGCGGCTCCGTGAGGAACGGGAGTAGCGGACGCCCCACGTTTTACGCTCTGGCCGCTCGTCCTGTCAGCTATGGAAATCGACGACGGGATCGCTCGGGTCGAGTTCCTCGACGCGGTTCCCAAACACCGGTGGCCGGAATCGGAGACGGACGACGCGACGATCGATTTCGATGCCGGAGAAGGCCGGATCGTCGTCCTCGGGCGCGTCAAAAACGGCGACCTCCGACACGACCTCGTCTGTGACTCCCTGGCCCTTCAGACGGATCAGCGAGGAACGCTGGAGGTGACGATCCGCATCGACGAGGACGACCAGGATTCGGATCTCGTGATGGGGAACACCGAGACGTTCCACTACCGACTGCTCGTCGAGTTCGACGACGCCCTCCCGGGCGAGTACGTGGTCCGCCACCTCGACGAGAACGGCGACCAGCAGTTCGAGATTAAGGAGATTCTGATGGTCGACCCGACGGACTACCAGGGGCGGAACCGGGAGTGACGTGCCCGCCCCGACTCAAAACGAGATCAGTCGTTCGTCGCTCGCGCCCTCGGCGGTGTAGCCGCCGACGACGGCGTTGAGCGCGCCCCCGAGCAGGAGGACGAATCCGCTGAAGTACAGCCACGTCGCGAGCAGGAGGACGCCGCTGACGACGCCGAACGCCTCGGACTGGAGGACGAACCGGACGTAGAACTGGAACAGCGCCTGCAGCGCCGCCCAGCCGACGGCCGCGAGGGCGACGCCGGGGACGACCTCTCGCCACCCGAGCGACACCTCCGGGAACACGTAGTACATGGGGAACAGGACGACGGCGAGGCCCACGGTGAGGAGGACGAACCCGACGACGCCGGACAGCGGGACTCGCGCCGGGAGGAGGACCCGCTGCCAGGCGATCGCGATGGCGACGAGCGAGACGGCGAGCGCCCCGAGGACGACGCCGGCGTCGCGCAGTTGGTCGGGCAGAGTCGCCCCGCGTTCGACGCCGTAGAGGTCGGTGAACGCCTTGTCGAACCCGTTGAAGACGGCGACCGACCCGAATCCGAGGACGGCCACGCCCACGATCGAGTTACCCCGGTTGCTCACGGCGGTTCGGACGGCCGTCCGGACGAGGTCGCGCGCGTCCGCCGGGAGCCGGCCGACCGTAATCGTCAGCAGGCGGCTGGTCACGTCCGTCCCGCCGACCGTCGCCGCGAGGACGACCAGCAGGAAGAGCAACGGCAGGAGCGAGATGAACGCCTGATAGGCGATCGCGCCCGCCATGAACGGCACGTCGGTCGCCAGCGCGTGGCGGACGACCGTCCGCGCCAGTTCCACCGGCCGGTCGAGCGACCGGCTCCGGGAGTCGTGTTCGCCCATGTCGGTCGTTGGGCTCCGGCGCTCTTCCGCGTTGCGCCGAGCGCTCGCTCCCGACGGCTACTCGGCGTCCATCGGGTCCATCTCGACGAATCGCTTCCGAATTTCGGGCGACGGGATCATGCACTGGGCCTTCTTGCCGAAGACGGCGTACCGGTGGCTCGCCACGGCGTCGTAGGCGGCGTCGCGGAGCGGGCCCGGCACGACCCGCAACGCGCCGGCCAGCGACCACGGGAACTCCAGCCGACTGGCGACCCGCAGCGCGGCCTCGGACTTCGTGTAGTAGTCGTCGCCCTCGACGAGGACGAACGTCCCGAAGTCGTAGTCGTCGAAGCCAACGTCCGAGAGCAGCGCCTCGGCGGCCTCGGACTGCAGCGGCGCGAAGCGGAACACCCCCTCCGGGTCGTGGTCGATGACGAACTGTATCGACCCGTTACAGAGGTTGCAGACGCCGTCGAACAACAGGATCGGCTTGTCCCGCGGGATCGCTGTCGTCATCGCCTGGACCTACGCATCCGGGGCACTTCAAGGGCCGTCCGCCGGTCGGAGCGGTCCGCGACTACTCCGCGGGACACTGCGATTGGAAGGGGCCCTCGTCGTTCTCCCGGAGTCGCGCGCCGGCCGACGGCGTGTCGGTCGCGCCGCCGACCTCCCGCGCCTGCCTGTCGCTGCCGAAGTCGACTTCCGCCCAGGCGCAGCGGCCGCGGCGCCAGCCGCCGTCGGGGAGCGTCGCGTCGACGCCGAGCGACCCGTCGGCCACGCTCGCCTGCAGGCGGTAGCTCCCGGGTTCGCCCGACCAGTCCCGGGCGATCCCCGCCGTGTCGTCAGAGGCGACGGTCGTGGTCGTCGCGAACGCCTCCGAGCCGTCGATCGAGAGCGTCAGTTCGACCTCGATGGACTCGCTCGTCCAGTTGTAGAGCTGGACGCCGGTGAGGACGACGGTGTCTCGGCCGCCCCCGCCGAGGCCGAGACAGCCGCCGACGGCTACCGGTGCGGCGAGCGCACCGAGCGCGGCCCGGCGACTGAGTTCCCGCGGCGAGCGGTCGCCACCGCCGATCGCCCGATCTGTCTCTCCGTCCGTCACGCGCCGACCTCCCTTGCTCGACGGCAATTGCGGCGTGAGTCCACCTGCGCGCTGACCGGCACCCCAGACATGTCATCGAGAGATCGAACGGTCCGCCCCTAAGGATTTCGCCCGGGTCCCGCTCGCAGGCCCGCGCGCGGTCCCGGGTCGCGGACCCGGCCGAGCGTTTATGCCGCGCGGCGGCGACGGACCGGTCGATGCGCGTAGTCTCGGTCGAGGAGTTCGTTGCGGCCACGCCGGCGGAAGTCAGCCGCGCGCTCGCGCCGGGCGTCGTCGTCGAGTACGAGGGGAGTTTCGACGTGATCGAGGTCGACGAGCGCGACGAGGCGACCGTCGTGACCGCGGGCGCCCGCGGCGTCGGCGTCTCGCTCCGGTTCGAACGCCGCGACGGCGGACTGCGCTACGAGCAGGTCGGCGACGCCGGTCCCTTCGAAGAGATGTGGACCGACATCTCATGGGAACCGGAGGACGAGGGGACCCGCGTCGCCGCACGCTCGGGCGTCGGACTCGGCCTCCCGTTCCCGGCGCTCACCGACCGCGTCGCCGCCTGGAAGCGACGGGGCGAACTCGACCGGGCGCTCGATCGGCTGGCGACCGACCTCGAATAGCCGCAGGGATCCGCGGTCGCATGCCGGGACGCTTCGGCCGGATCTCCGCCGGTCGTGCGAACGAGTCGCACGACCGGCCGGACATTTACGGTCCCGCCGGTCGCAGGTCGACACGCCCATGGGTGTGCTCACCACAGTCAAGGAGCTGTTCGCGGCCTCGACCCGGAATCCGAACCGGGGCGGGGATCCCACCCGCGAATCCGAGGGGGCCTACTGGTGTCACGACTGCGGCGAGCGGGTGCTCGATCTGGATGTCGACGGCGACGACGCGCCCGACTGTCCCGAATGCGGGGAGGCGATGACGTTCGAGCGGTCCGCCGCGTCGACCGGGTGCGCCTGCTGATCGGGTCTCGACGGGGAGACGGCGAATCGGTCCGCAGCGCTCGCCGGCGGAGTCGACCGCGGCGGTCCGCTGTAACCTTTAGGTCTCGCGGTGTGTATGGAATAATCATGACTGACGAAGGGCGACCGCTCCATCGGCGCATCGAGTCGTTCCGGACGTGGGTCGAGGAGTGGCTGCACGGGCTCTACCACGGGATGATCGAGCACCCCTCCTTCGAGAAGATAGAGAAGGAGGCCGAGGACGTCGAGGACACGTTCCTCTTCGCGTGTTTCGCCGACGCCTTCGGCATCCCCAGTCCGGTGTCGTACTACACGGTCGAACTGCTCCCGTACCTCGCCGACGAGTTCGAGGGCTGGGAGCGGCGGATGTGGGACCGCGACTCTTTGCTCGAACGCAAGGGCCAGCAGTACCACTTCCACTGATGCGGGGGGAGTGACCGTGGAGAAGTTCGTCTTCTTCGGCGGCAAGGGCGGCGTCGGCAAGACGACCGTCTCCTGTGCGTACGCGCTCAAGTGCGCGAACGCGGGCCAGCGGACCCTCGTCGTCTCGACGGACCCGGCCCACAGCACGTCGGACGTCTTCGACCAGCAGTTCGGCGACGACCCGGCCGCCGTCGACGGCCACGAGAACCTCTGGGCGATGGAGATCGACCCCGACCAGGAGGTCGAGCGGCACATGCAGGACATCAGGCGGCGGATGACCGAGCAGGTCAGCGCCGCCATCGTCAACGAGATCGACCGCCAGATCGAACTCGCCCACCGCACGCCCGGCGCCTACGAGGCGGCGCTGTTCGACCGGTTCATCCAGGTGATGCGCGAGGCGGACGACTTCGACCGCGTCGTCTTCGACACCTCGCCGACCGGCGGGACCCTCCGCCTGCTCGCGCTCCCCGACTTTCTGGGCGAGTGGATCGAGCGCCTGGTACAGAAGCGCGCGAAGTCGGTCGACCTCTTCGAGAAGGCCGCCATCGGCGAAAAGGAGGCCCGCCGGAAGATCGACGAGGACCCGCTTATCGCCCATCTGCAGGGCCGCAAGGAGACGTTCGAGTTCGCCGGACGGACGCTCCGCGAGGAGTCGGCCTTCTTCCTCGTGCTCAACCCCGACGAACTGTCCGTCCGCGAGACCGAGCGGTCCGTCGCGGAGATGGGCGACCAGGGGCTCTCTGTCGACGGCCTCGTCGTCAACAAGGTCACGCCCGCGCCGGACGACGACGACCGGGGCCGCGGCGGGCGCTACCTCCGCGACCGCGTCGCGACCGAGCGCGAGCGCATCGAACGGGTCCGCGAGGACTTCGACGAACCCGTCGTCGCCGAGATCGAGTCGCGCGTCCGCGAGGTGAAAGGCGACCTCCTCGCCGCGGTGGCCGCGGAACTGGAGATCTGACTCGAACCGCCACCCCGTCCGCTGTCGGTCCGACTTGATCGCCAGCCACCGCAAGGTTCTGACCGGTCACTTCCCCGCTCATCGACCGAAACCGGAGACTGCGCCAGATTACTGTCAATGGCTAATATAGTACCTAGATTTATTATAGATTAGTAACTATAATACAATGCCATGTCAGATGGCAACAACCTCGCAGGGACGTGGAGTAGACGAGACGTGATCAAGCACGGTGCGATCGGGGGGCTGAGTCTCACCGGCGCGACGAGCCTGCTCGGGGGCGAAGCGAGCGCGGGGACTCGTTCGTGCGACTGTGACCTCGACGGGAAAAGCGACAAAGCGGACCTCGACGGATTTTCGAGCGACAACCAGTTCACCTTCGAGCTGGCGGTCGCGCGTCGGCAGGAGACCACCGACAACATGAATCCGGTCGGCATCCTCTGGGGGGTCGACATCAACGTTCCCGACATGACCTGGCACGAGGTCCGGGGACTGGACATCGGGGTCGAACCGGTCGGGGACAACCCGATGGACGCGGCGTTCCACTCCCACGACCTCTGGGGGGAAGGGGGCGATCAGGACGCGCCGTACCCGCTGGAAGTCGCGATGACCGGTGCGAGTTACGCGCTCGAACCGCTGACTGCGCTCACCGTCATCCCGGGGCCGGAGGGGACCTCTTCGAGCTACAGCGACGACAAGTCGTCGATCACCGCCGACTGGGGGACGGTGAAGGGGTCGTCCGGGCAACCGACGTGCCGACACGGGGGGATTAACGCGTCGCTAGCGTTCGATGACGAGAACGTCTACGACAATCCCGACCCGGAACCGGGAACGTACTCGTACAAGGCCACCGCCAATGGAAGCCTCCACTGGGTCGGCTACTCCGGCGAGTCACGGACCGACCAGTTCGACCTGGCCGTCAACTTCGATATCGAGTACGTCGAGGAGTGAGCGGCGCGACCGCCCACACGCCGACTGGGCGGCGGGGTGGTCGGCCAAGCACCCGGACGCTGACTGCCGCGTCGCCCCACAGACGGCGTCTCCGTCGTCAATCACCGCTTTACCTGTAGAACCGCTCACAAACGCCCTCTAATCTTTAAGTATCTTTTACCACATTAGTAGGGTGGGGCACGATACCATGGTGCAGGCAATATGGTTGGTGGTACTCGTTCTCGGGACGTTCAGCGCGGGGTATCTCGGGTACTCGAGGTATCTGGCGCAGTTCGTGGAACTCGACGAGGAGAACGAGACACCAGCCCACAAGTACGAGGACGGGCAGGAGTACGTGCCGTCGAAGAAGCCGGTTCTGTTGGGGCATCACTATTCGAGTATCGCGGGCGGCGCGCCGATCGTCGGGCCCATCACCGCGACGGTGTGGTGGGGATGGGTCCCGGCGTTCCTGTGGGTCGCGATCGGCAACCCGCTGTTCGGCAGCGTCCACGACTTCATGTCGCTGTCGTCGTCGGTCCGCCACGACGGGAAGTCGATCGGGTACATCATCAGCGAGTACGTCGGGGAACGCGGCAAGCAGATGATCCTGTGGTTCGCGTTCCTGACGATCATCCTCGTCGTCGCGGTGTTCGCGCTGGTCGTCGCGCTCGTGTTCACCGCGTATCCGCAGTCGGCCACGGCGAGCGCCGTGTTCATCGCGCTCGCACTGGTGTTCGGCGTGTATCTCTATCAGCTGGACCTGCCGTTCATCCCCGGCGCCGTGGCGTTCGTCGCCGCGGTGTTCGCCGGCGTCTGGGTGGGCGTCCAGTACCCGGTCGCGCTCGTGCCGGGGGCCGGCCCCTTCGGCCCCTATCCGGAGGGGACGATCGTTCTGTTCGGCGGGCTCCCGTTCCCGGCGCTGCTGGGCGCCCCCAACATCGGCGCCTGGGTCCCGGTGGTCGCGCTGTACGCCTTCGTGGCGAGCGTGCTCCCCGTCTGGGTGCTGCTCCAGCCGCGGGACTTTCTCACCTCGAACCTGCTGTACGTCGGCGTCGGTGGGACGCTGCTCGCGGTGATCGTCGGGACGTTCACCGGCGCGGGCGAAACGCTCGCCATCGAGGCGCCGACGTTCACGACGTTCTGGGGCAACCCCGACCTCCCGGTCGCGGCGCCGCTGTTCCCGATCCTCTTCGTCACGATCGCCTGTGGCACCATCAGCGGGTTCCACTCGCTCGTGTCGTCGGGCACGACGGCGAAACAACTGGACAAGGAGACCGACGCCCGCCTCATCGGCTACGGCGGCATGCTCGGTGAAGGTCTACTTGCCACCGTCGCCATCGTCACCGTCGGCGTCGCGTTCTCGATCCCCGAGGGCAACTACTCGGGTATCGGGCTGGCGCTGCCGAACTTCGCGACCGGCGGCGGCCAGATCTGGAACGCCACCTTCGGGATCAGCGCGACGTTCGCCGCGACGTTCATGGGGCTCGTGCTGGTGAGCTTCCTGCTGACCAGCACCGACACGGCCGTCCGCCTCGGCCGGTACATGCTGGAAGAGATCGTCGGGTCCCCCGAGACCACCTACCAGGAGTACGCCACGAACCGCTACGTCAACTCCGCCGTACAGGTCATCCCGGCCTACATCCTGGTGTCGTCGGGTCGCTGGGCAGACCTGTGGCCGCTGTTCGGCGGCGCCAACCAGACGCTCGCCGCGCTGGCGCTGCTCGTCGCCACCATCTGGCTCGCCAACTGGAACGACCGCAAACAGCTGCTCAGTACCGGCGTGCCGATGGCCATCATGCTCACCATGACGTCGCTGGCGCTCCTGTACCTCGCGCTCTACCAGAACCTCTGGCAGAAGTTCATCCAGGGCGAGTGGGGCGTCGAGAACGTCACGATCTTCACCCAGATCACGGCCGCGATCCAGATCGCGATCGCGCTCGTGCTGGTGTATCTCGCGTGGTCGATATTCAAGATGGGCTACGACAACATCCGGGAGGTGAGAAGCGGGGGCGGCGCCCTCACCGGCGCGAGCGAACCCGGCGACGACTAGAGCTGTAACCGCCGGGTGATCAGGTCGAACAGTCCGGGCTCCTCTCGTTCGATGGGAGCCCAGAGCCGGAACGCTTCCTCGACGTGGGCGCCGCGGCTCGCCTCGATCCGCTCGTCCTCCGGCGCCACGACGACGAGGTGGATCTCGTAGTGGCCGTAGTACCCGTAGTTCAGTAGCTCCCGCTGGGAGAACTCCCCGACGAACGACGCGACCTCCTCGGGGATCGACTCCGTCACGAGCACGAACACGAACTCGGTGCTGAAATGGTCCTCGCTGGGGTCGATCCGCTCGTCGGCGAGGTCGTGACCGAGTTCGACCAACCGCTCCAGATCCGGGACGCGAACCGCAGGTTGGCGGCGAGCGTAGACGTACTCGAACGACTCGTGTTCGCCGAGCGTGATCGAGGGGTGGAGGAAGTGCTTCTTGTTCAGCATCCGCATCTCGCCGCCCAGCGCGAACGGCTCGTCCCCCGCGCGCACGTCCTTCTCCAGGTCGTAATTGTACATGAGCCGGTCGCTCACCCGGTCGAAGTACTCGTCGTCCCACTCGGGCACGTCGGGGTCGTCCTCGGCGGGTTCGAGCGACTCGTCGGGGTCACCGCGGCCCGAATCGACCTCCTGGTCGGCGGTTCCCGCGTCGCCGTCGGCCGGGTCTCCGTCGCTCATGCGTCCTCGTACGGATGGACGTCGTCGACGGCCGGTGCCCCGATGACCAGCGCGACCGCCCGTTCGTCCGCGCTCACGGGGACGTACGCCCGCTGTGGACTGTCCGGTTCGACCGCGAAGGCCTCGTCGGCGCCCACGTCGTACGTCTCCCCGGGCGTCTCGACGGAGAGGGTCCCGGAGAGCACGTAGAAGACCTCCTCCTGGCGGTCGTGGTAGTGGTACGCCAGCGGGATCGCCTCGCCCGGTTCGACCTCGTAACGGTTGACCGCCACGTTCTCCAGCCCCACCGCGTCGGATATCGACCGCTGGACGCTCGGCCGGTCGGGCGTGGGGTCGATCTCGCCGACGTCCACGTGGTGGTATCCCATGACACGGACGAACGAACGCGGGCGGTAAAAACGTCTCCCCCGGCTCGTGGAGTCGCGTTCAGTCTATCTGCAAATTGAGTAGTGCTTGAATCGGTGATGGGAAAAGAGGGTATCAGTTCGGAGTCGCTCTCCGCATATCTTCGCGGTGGTCGCGGGCCTTGAAGGCGCTATAGACGCCGAGGATGGCCGCTGCGAGCCCGACAAGGATGTCGTCCCAGAAGCCGAAGTCGTTCCCCGTCTCCGTGGCGCCGCCGTCAGCACTGAACATGAACGGCGCGGCGATCAGCCACAGCTCGAGAAGTGCGGCCAGCGACGCGGCAGCGATACTGGTGAACTTCTCGTCCGCACGGCGGTAGTAGTTGTACCCACCGAGCGCGAGCAGGGCAATGCCGATGATGACGTCGTTGTAGAACTGCGACGCGACGAGATCGAGCACCAGCGCCTGCATGATCATCCAACCGCCCAGCAGGGCGATGAGTGCCAAGAGCCACTTCTCGAACTGTCGGTCTAACTACTACCGCTCTCGTTCGCTTTTTTAGCGGCCATCTCACCGGCTTTCTCGGCCTCCTGGGCCGCTTTCTCGCCCGCTTGTTCGACTTGTTCACTGGCTTTTTCCGACCCTTCCTCGACGCGCTCAGCCACCGTCTCACCCGTTTGTTCGACCTTCTCACCCGCTTTTTCCGACTCTTTCTCAACACGCTCAGTCACTGTCTCACCGTCCTCCTTGATCGTATCGGCGGCCTGTTTAGTCACTTGCTTGGTCCGGTCTGCAGCCTCGCTCGCTGCGCTCTGAAGTTTCTTGGTCGGCTTTTGTGACTTCCGTAGCCAGTAACCCGCCGCAAACGCACCGACGACAAGTATCATCCTCAAAACCATACTGCTCCCCTTTGATTCATTCGCTGGCTTAATCTCAACGACTTTGTCGTTCGATTCTTTGATTGTGTCTGCCACTGCTTTCTGGATCTGTTCGTTCCTATCGGTCTCTGAGGACCCGGACAGACTGCTGATCATTGGGCCTTTCATCGGAACTCAGTCTCGGATAAGGACGCATAGGGTTAAAGCGCACTACAGACATTCGCGTGCTACTGTATGCTTCCCTACGGGGACCCCTTCTTCTTGCTTATATAGACTCAATTGTCGAAGTCATCTATGATTATTGTTGAAATTTGAGCATGTTCCATGATATGTATCTTATTAACAGTGGAGAGTCGGTTTCGATAGATCGATACTACCAGCCATCTTCGAAACGGTAATCATGTCGCCCGTCACCGGTTCCACGGCGCATCATCGGGGTTGACGATGCGCCGGTGTTCCTCAATAGAGTCTAGCGTCGCCATATCCTTATCGTCGAGTTCCACGCCGAGACTGAGCCAGTTCTCCCGGAGGTGCTCCGTAGTCGTGGCCCGTGGGATGGCGCTTACCCCTTTTTCGCGGAGCCACGCGAGACTGATCTGTTCGGGACTCGCCTCGTGCTTGGTAGCCACATCTTGTAACTCGTCTACGTCCTCGACATTGCTGCGGGCGAGTGGCGAGTAGGCGACGAGCTCTACGTCAACGTCGTCTCGGGCACAAAACGCTCGGAGTTCTTCCTGCGGGAGCAGGGGGTGCATCTCAACCTGGTTGGCAAAGATCGGTTTCTCGGACACGTCGAGGGCTTCCTTAAGGAGTTCGACAGTGAAGTTACTCACGCCGATCCTCCCGATAAGCCCCTCCTCGTAGAGGGTCCCAAAGGCGTCCAGCGTCTCGCCAGCCTCGTACCTGTCGGTCGGCCAGCGGGGATACAGCATGTCGACGTACTCCATCCCAAGTCGATCGAGACTTGCCTCGACGCTGATCCGAATGTTTCTGGGGTTGAGGTCGGCGGGATCGACCTTTGTCGCCACGAAGATATCCTCGCGGGTGACCTCGGACTTAGCCACAGCATCGCCGACCGCGGACTCATTATAATAGGCTTCTCGTCGGACGGTCGTATCGATGTGGCGGTAGCCTATCTGGAGCGCCTGTCGGACGTTCTCCAAGCATTCATCGTACGTCGCGTGGTGATGGGTGCCGATGCCGAGCATCGGCATTCCACGAGTTGTCGGCGCGGAAAGGGAAGTAAGTGCCCGTTCAGTGTCGGCGATCCTAACATCAGCTGGGTTCATGGCCTGAGTGGAGTCTGCCTCTGCCTCATCCGGGGCGCTTTCCGTGGAATCTATTCGATCGATCAGCCCCTCAATAGCGGCTACTTCACTGCCGCTAGACGCTCTCTTCTGGCGCACCTGCGACACGATATCGGTCAGTCCGCCGTTATCGGTGCCCGACTTCTCAGGGTTCCCGGCGTTGTCGAGCCGCGGCTGGAGCAGATAGCCTGCAATGAACGCAGCTGCGAGGGGTAAGCCCTTCCGCAGCTGTCTGCCGCCTCGGCCTCGTTCGTTACCTCGTTGGTTGTCAGTCCTCATCTCTTGTCGGAGCATTCCGCCTTACTATCGCCGACGTATTCTTCAACGTTAGGCCTGAGCATGCGCGCTGTGTACTTTTTGATTCACTTGCCACACTGTTGCAACCTGTATCGAACTGGTTGGTGAGAAGTAGACGCTTCTGAACTCACAGTGTAGGAGATGTCAACATGGGGTACTCGTGGCGAACAGCGGTTGAGGTAGTTGTGTCGTCCCTCGGTGCCCAGATCTCAACCGAGACATGGTCGATAGATGTACCCAGTGACGCGACAGAGACAGCGAAGACGGCCCACAGGTATGACGCGAACGATACACGTAAGGACTATACCGACACCTGCTCGCCGAGTGGGAGGGAAACGTAGTCCCACAATCTACGTTGGTCACCCGGACAGCCTATTCGAAAGCATCGGTGGGTAAGGCCCTCTCTACACTCGAAGCCGAAGACGAGGTTGGTCGTTTTCAGATTGGGCGCGAAAAGTACGTCCTCTCTGATGAGCAAAGCATAGATTCCGTTGTGTTTGGGGAGACAGTCACGGAATGAGCGGACGAGCTGGATGAACTGAACCGTAGCTCCACTATATTGAACATCAGGTCGGCGATGTCGGAATTCCTTACTTCTCTTACACGGTAGAACGCGATGAGATCCCCTCGGCGCGCACAATGCCTACAGGGGTCGTGACCGACAAAGCGCCACGCCGAGAACACCGCCAATCCGATACCGAAACGACGGTCAACTCCCGACCGCACCAGCACACAAGCAGCCGCTACAGCTGAGGGCAACCGGGCGTTTGTTTTACTCATTCTGTGGCTCTGCGTTCGAAACCGGATACCGTCCTCCGATTCTGCTGGACCGACGGCAAGCGATTGGACCCGACGTGGACCGCCAGAGTCCGCTTTCGTCACCGAAGTAGCACTCCCCGAACTGTCAGTCTAACTGCTACCGCTCTTATTCGTTTTCTTAGCAGCCTTCTCGCCAGCCTCTTCGGCCTCTTCGGCCACCGTCTCACCGGTTTGTTCGACTGTCTCACTGGCTTTCTCCGATCTTTCCTCGATGCGTTCGGCCACTGTCTCGCTGGTTTGTTCGACCTGCTCGCTGGCTTTCTCCGATCCTTCTTCGACGCGCTCGGTCACCGTCTCGCCGCCCTCTTGGATCGTATCAGCGGTCTGCTCGGTGACGTGCTTAGTCCGGTCGGCGATCTCGCTCGCCGCGCTCTGGAGCATTTTGGTCGGCTGCTGGGACTTTCGGAGCCAGTACCCGATCGCGATCACGCCGCCGATGAGCGCTATCAGCGCGAGCTTCCCCCGACCGCCCGACTCGTTCGCCGGCTTAATCTCGACGTTTGACTCCGCGATCGCGTCTCTCACCTCCTCCCGAATCTGTGCATCCATCTCGCTCTCTGAGGACTCAGACGACCGGCTACGTGTTGGGTGCTGCAGTTTCATCGAGAACCGGCTCTAGCTAGATCTGCACGGCCAAAAATGGCTGTGCGTGACATATCAAAGGGATCAATGACCGAGCGAGTAATAGAGAAGGTGGCGACTTCAACGGCGGAACTCCAGCCGTAGATCCTGCTAAATACCGGACCTGTATTGAGCATCCGCGCGAACGCAGTGAGCGCGGTTCACGCGGCCGAGCGAAGCGAGGCCGAGCCTTTTTCACCCATGTTTTTGGCTGGGGGGTCGCTGGCGGCGACCCCCAGCGAAAAAGATGGTGGTGTAAACTTTAACCGCGCCCAGAGCCAACACCGGCACGAATCGATGGCTCCGAAAGAGACAGAGGCGTGCGGTCGTTGCAGCATGACCAGCGTCGTCGAGGCGACAGCCGAAGGCGACGCGGACGACGACCGCGACCCGTTCGGCGGCGCGCGCATCGAAGTCCCGGAGGGGGAGATGCGGGCAGTCGCGAAACCACAGATCCTGGTCGGCCGCGCCAAGCGAAAGATAGACGAGGTCGCGACGCGGCTCACCTACGGACGATAATGGAAGAGAGCGTCTCAGGATTCAAGACCCGCGGCGGCTGGGTCGACGCCGTCGAACACGGCGAACGCATCGTCCGCGCGCTGAAGGACCTCCGCGAGGACGACGAGGGCGTCTCGCTCGCCGCGCTGGAGGAGTTCGACGAGTGGCGCCCCAAGAGCCACGAGCGGCTCGACGAGGACGTCAACGAGAAGACGGCCGACCAGGCCAGCGTCGAGGAGGGCGAGGGGGAGAAGGCCGGCAAGGACCCCGACGAGGACCTCCAGACGGCCGGCGAGAAGCTCACGGAGTCCTACGAGAGCCTCGAAGACGAGGACACCGGCGAGGCGGTCGACAAGTGGGGTGAGTCGCTGGACTACGTCGCCCGCGCGGCCGACTCGGCGGGCCGCAAGGCCGTCCGCAAGGTCGAGGACGCCGTCTACCGCAACGTGATGACCCAGATCGCGCCGTACTACTTCGACAACGAACTCGTCAGCGCGAACCTCCAGCGGGTCAACGGCGACGACCGCCCGGAGTACGTCTTCGAGATCAACGTCAACGACGACGACCTGAAGATCAAGGTCTCGAACAAGCTCGCCGACTACGAGTCGACCGTCGACCGCTGGCACGTCGACACCGAGAAGGCGACCGAGGCCGCCGAGGCCGCCGAAGGCGTCGAAGCGCCCGACCCCGAAGCCGAGGCCGACGCCGAGACGACCTGAGTCGGGCGCGCTTCGACACGACTCTCCCGACCACCCGGCGGTCGCCGTTCCGCCACCCGTGGCCGCAGTCGGCAGGCTATTATACGAACCACCGTTAGCCGTCCGCAGATGGCATCGCTGGCGATACTGCTGGTAGCCGCCGGAGCGAGTCTGTTCATGGCGTGGGCGATCGGCGCAGGGTCGTCGGGATCGACACCCTTCGCGCCGGCCGTCGGCGCGAACGCGATCTCGGTGATGCGCGCGGGGTTCGTCGTCGGGATCCTCGGCCTCGCCGGCGCCGTCTTCCAGGGCGCCAACGTCACCGAGGCGGTCGGCCAGGAACTCATCCGCGGCGTCACCCTCTCGCCGGTCGCGGCCGTGGTCGGCCTCACTACCGCCGCGATCCTCGTTGCTTTCGGCGTCTTCGCCGGCTATCCGATCGCGACCGCGTTCACCGTCACCGGCGCCGTCGTCGGCGTCGGACTGGCGCTGGGCGGCGACCCCGCCTGGGCCAAGTACCGCCAGATCGCCGCGCTGTGGCTCGCCGTCCCGTTCGTCGGCGGCGGCATCGCCTACGCGACCGCCCGCTTCCTCCGGAGCGAGGGCGTGCCCGAGCGACTCGCCGTCCCCGCGCTCGGCGGCGTCGTCGGCATCATCCTCGCCAACGTCGAGTTCGTCTTCCTCGGGTCGGCCGGCGAGCAGTCGTCGATCGCCGCCTCGATCGCGACCGCGATCGGCGGGCCGCCGCTCGCCCTGCTCGCCCTCGTCTCGCTCGCGCTCGCGGCCCTCGCCGCCGCCGCCCTCTGGTGGGACGTCCGCGAGAACGGCAACCGAGGCCAGCGGCACTTCCTGCTCGTCCTCGGCGGCCTCGTCGCCTTCTCCGCCGGAGGGAGCCAGGTCGGCCTCGCGATCGGACCGCTGGTCCCGCTGCTCGGTCCGTTCGACCTCCCCATCGTCGTCGTGCTAATCGGCGGCGGTATCGGCCTCCTGATCGGTTCGTGGACCGGCGCTCCGCGGATGATCAAGGCGATCTCGCAGGACTACTCCTCGCTCGGCCCCCGCCGGTCCATCGCCGCGCTCATCCCGTCGTTCGCCATCGCCCAGACCGCCGTCTTCTTCGGCATCCCCGTCTCGTTCAACGAGATCATCGTCTCGGCCATCGTCGGCAGCGGTTACGCCGCCGGCAACAGCGCCGTCAGCAAGGAGAAGATGCTCAAGACCGTCGCCGCGTGGGTCGGCTCGCTCGTCCTCGCGCTCGGCGTGAGCTACGGCGCGTTCACCGCCGTCGACACCCTGCTGTGAGTCCCTCGGCGCCGGTCGCGTCTGTCGGGGTCGGGGACCGAGAGGGATCCCGAGCGAGCTATCCGCTCGCGACGGCCCGATCCACCGTTCGGCGGACGCCGTACCCGACGACGTAGCCGACGACGCCGAAGGCGACCGCCAGTCGGAGGCCGCTGGTGACGCTGGCTTCGAGGCCGCCCCGTAGCTCCGCGCGGGCGGAGCCGTAGGCGAACGCGGCCATCCGCGGATAGCTGTACCGCGACGCCGGCCCCCAGGCGCCGGTGACGTACCCCACGAGCGGCGGGAACGTGTAACTCCAGAGCGAGACCGACCACGTCGCCGCGACGCCCGGCACGACCCCCGCGCGGAGCGCCCCGGCGACGGCCGCGACGGCGAACGACCCCGCGATCCAGAAGATGAACCCCTCGTGGAGTCCGAGCAGGAACGCGGCCGTTCCCGCTGCCAACAGCCCGGCGACCGTCACGATCAACCGCCGCCGCGATTGGGAGTCTCCGACCGCGAGCGCCCGGAACTGTCGATCGGCGATCGAGTCCATGGTCAGACCGACCGGCGGGACCGTGATAGTCGCTGGGGACGGGTCTCGCGGCGTTGGTCAACACGTATCACGCGGCGAACGGAAAAGGGACGGAGCGACGCCTTCGACCGGAGGGAGAGCGCGACCTTACTCCTCGTCGCCGAGCAGGTCCGCGGGGTCGTCGCCGCCGCGCTCGGCGATCCGGGCGTTGATCTGGCGGGTGGCCTCGCCGACCTCGCGGCCGCGGACGGTCACGCGCCTGCGCTCGCCGTCGCGGCTGGGGTCGTAGCCGGTGCCGCCTTCGAGCATGATCTGCTTGAGTTCCGTGCCGCGCACGTCGTCGCGCATCGGTCGGCCGGTCTCGTCGGAGCCGCCGGTGATCTCCAGCGTGTAGCCCGAGAGGCCGACGGCGCCGCCGTCGACTTCCTCGCCGATCTCTCGGCCGATGAATCGGTTCGCGTCCTGTCCGTCGATCTCGACCTGGTACGTGTGGCCGTCCTCCGGGTCGGAGACGGCGACGGTGAAATCTGCCATATAAGTCCGCAATCAGCGCGCGTTCAAAAGCCCGTCGGAACGCCTCGTCCGATCCCGGCCTCCCCCGGCGTGTACGAACTCCCCTCGCAGGCAATCCACCCCTCGGACGCTATGTCAGGTCCAGCGTGAACCCCGTCTTCGCGTCCCGGTCGAACCCGCAGCCTTCGTAGAACTCGTGTTTCCATCCAGCCTCCGACCCCGTCAGGAGCATCACCTTGTAGCAGTCCCGCGCCCGCGCCCGGTCGACGGCGGCCTCGACGCACTGCGTGCCGAAGCCCTCGCCCCGGTAGTCCTCGTGGGTCACGACGTTCTCGACTAGCGCGAACGGCCGGGCGCCTCGCGTCAGGTTCTTCGTCACCGAGAGCACGCAGGTCGCGACGAGGCGACCGTCGTGTTCGACCACGACGATATCGAGGTCGTCGTCCGCCATCATCTCCTGCCAGAGCCCCTCCACGTCCCCCGGAGCGAGCGCCGGGTCGTCCGGATTGAGCATCCGATACAGGTCGAGCAGGTCGTCGAGTTCGTCCGCCCCGATGAGTCTGGCCGTCGCCATCGCCGTTCGACTCGGCCTGCGGGGGCGTCGACAATGAATGCTCGTGGTCCGCGACGGCCCGCGATAGTCGGAAATTTCTTGCCACGGACGACCGACGGACCGCCCATGTCTGGATGGTCCCCGCCCTCGCTCCATCGAATGGTACTCGTCGGCCTCGTGCCAGCCTACGCGGTCGTGGTGGCGTACGCCCTGTTCGTCCACGGAACACTGCTGCTCGGACTGCTTCCGGGGCTGATCGTCGCGTGCGCGTACTTCCTGTGGCGACTCCTCGTGGCGCTCGAAGCCATCGCCGACGGAGTCCACCGTCTCGCGGATCGGCAGGAGCGGGACTGAGAGTCCGTTGCTACGCCCGCTCGACGTCGACGACGGTCGAGACCCGAGCGTTCTCCTTCAGCCGGATCCCGGCGCCGCCGACCGACAGCGGGACCCGATCGAGTTCGCTGGTCCGGATCGTCGGGTGGAACGCGCCCCGCGTTCGCACGGCGTCGCGGGTCTGGACCGTTGCGGTCAGATCGCCCGGGAGCGCCAGCGACTCGTTGTACTCGATCAGGTACTGCCCCTCGTCGAGGTGCCACCACTGGTAGTCGTCGCCCTCGTTCCGGTACTGCCGGTCGTGCGGCGCGAGATCCGCGGCCTCCAGTTCGCCCCCGCCGAAGTCGACGCGGCCCGGCGCTGTGACCTCGTAGACCTCCGCGACCGTCAGATCCAGCCCTCGCCCCTCGGTCTGGGTCAGTTCGTGGACGATGCCGTCGACGAACGCCGTCAGGTCTGTCATATTCGGTCGTGACGCTCGCTCGCGTCAAAAGAGTGGGGCAGACCGGCGTCGGCGCTACGCCTCGAAACCGTCTTCCCAGCGGAAGACGCCGTCCCGCTGGATCACCTCGCCGTCGACTTCCAGCCGGGACTCGCCTGTCATGTCGGTGATGAGGTCGACGTGGACCGCCGAGTCGTTGCCGCCCTCGCCCTCGGGCAGGTTCGCGTCGTAGGCGCGCCCGAGCGCGAGGTGGACGGTCCCGGCCATCTTCTCGTCGAAGAGGATCCGTCCGGTCGGGCGATCGATGCCCCGGTTCATGCCGATTCCGAGTTCGCCCAGGCGCTTCGAGCCCTCGTCGGTCTGGATCACCTCGTCGACGACCGCCTCGCCCTGGCCGGCCTCCCAGTCGACGACGACGCCGTCTTCGAACGTGAGCCTCACGTCGCGCACGTCGCGGCCGCGGATCGTCATGGGCACGTCGAAGGTGATGACGCCGTCCGTGCCGTACGGTGCGGTGAACACCTCGCCAGAAGGCAGGTTGTGCGAGTCGTAGGCGACGCTCGCCGCCGAGTTGACGGCCGTCCGCCCGTCGATGGACATGGTGAGGTCGGTCCCCTCGTTGACGATGCGGACTTCCTCGCCGTCGTCGAGAATCTCCTTGAGCTGTCCCATCTCTTCGGCGAGGGACTCCCAGTCGCGGAGCGTGGCGTCGTAGACGAAGTCCGCGTACTCCTCGTAGGCCATCCCGGCCTGCTGGGCGAGTGCGCGCGTGGGATGGACGGTCTTCACCCAGTCGGTCGCGAGGCGAGCCTCGCTGATGTCCTGTCGAGCGCGGTCGTAGCGCTGAGTCCGCTCACCGGGTACGTCGGCGGTCGCCGCGGTGTTGCGCCCGCCGACCAGCGAGAGCACGCTGTCCGCGTTTTCGTATAGCGATAATTCGTGTATCGAGTCCTCGTCGAACTCGCCGTCGTGTGCGCGGAGATACGCGCGCTGGACCTCCTCGGAGCTGTAGACGGTCGTCTGGTTCGCGCCGCGCTCTCCGAGCGCCTCGGCGACGGCGACGGCGAGGTCGTGCGCGCCCTCGTCGACGGTCACGACCACGTCGTCGCCCTCCTCGATGCGCGCGCTCCAGTCGACCAGCGTCTCGGCGTGCTCGCGTACGCGTTCGTCCATGGCCGGAAATCGGCCGCCACGGCCAAAACGGTGGCGTGGTCGCCCTACGCGTTTCCGCCCTCGACGGTTCGAGGTGACCCGGATCCTCCCGTTCTTTCACGATATATGCCCGCTTCGCACCGCTTTAGGATCGCCTAAATTCCGCAACGCCTTTATAGAATTAGGGGTGCCTAAAAGACATGGACGACGAGACTTCCGGGCGGTCACGACGACAGTTCGTAAAGATCGCGGCGGCCCTCGGTGCGACCGGGGCGATCGCCGGCTGTTCGGACGACTCCGGGTCGACGGGCACGCCGGCCGACGACGGTGGCGACACCACCGCTACACCGACCGACACGCCCACGGCCGAATCGACGGCGACGCCGACGGAGACGCCGGAACAGACGACCGAGGCGCCGACGAGCACGCAGTCCGGCGTCGAGACGCCGTATTCGGTCTCGATCGAACCGATGGGCAGTGTCGAGTTCGAGTCGGTGCCCGAGACGTGGGTCGCGAACAACGGCTCGTGGGCCGACATGGGTATCGCGCTCGGGCAGGAACCGCCGAAGGGCGTCTGGCTGACGAGTCGCTATCACACCCAGTACTACGACGAGATCCCGGGCGTCAGCGTCGACAAGAGCGACATGGTCTCGCTCTCCGATGGCGGGGCCGTGGGCAAGGAGCAGTTCTTCGAATTCGACGCCGACGTGCACGTCATCGACCCGAACTTCCTGATGAACCGCTTCAAGGGTTGGGAGCAGGCCGACATCGACGAGGTCCGGGAGCAGGTCGGTCCGTTCTTCGGCAACAGCATCTTCTCGACCGGCTACCCGTGGCACCAGGACTACCGCTACTACTCGATGATGGAGGCCTTCGAGAAGCTCTCGCAGGTCTTCCAGCAACAGGAGCGCTACGAGGCCTTCGAGGCCGTCCACGAGGAGTTCCAGACCAACCTCGCCCCGGTCGTCCCCGGCCGGAGCGAGCGGCCGTCGGTCGCGGTCGTCTGGGGCAGCGGCGACCAGCCGAAGCAGTTCTACCCGTACACCATCGGCTCGGGGACGAGCTTCAAGCACCTCCGGGACCTGAAAGTCAAGGACGCGCTGGCGGACTCCGACGTGAAGGACTTCCACAGCGAGCGCGCGGCGATCGACTTCGAGACGCTGCTGGAAGTCGACCCGCCGGTCATCCTGCTCCGCGGGCAGGAGGCGAAGTCCCGCTCGGAGTTCCAGAACACCACCGTCTCGTTCCTCGAAGACCACCAGACGGCGAGCGCGCTGACCGCCGTCCAGAACGGCGACGTCTACCGCGCCGGCAGCCTCTATCAGGGCCCGATCACGAACCTCGTGCTCACCGAACGGCTCGCTGGCGAACTGTACGGCGCCGATACCGAACTGTTCGACCGCGAGCGGGTCGGACAGATCGTGAACGGGGACCTATAGATGAGCGACGGCGGACCGACCAGGCGCGAGTGGCTCCGGTACGGGAGCGCGCTCGTCGGCGGCGGCCTGCTGGCGGGGTGTTCCGAGGGCGAGTCGACGGACACGCCGGCCGACGGCGGCGCCGACCAGACCGCCACTCCGACCGACACGCCCACGGCCGAACCGACGGCGACACCGACTGACACGCCGGAGCGGACGGCGACCGCCGACTCCGCGGCCGAGACGCCCTACTCCGTCTCCATCGAGCCAGTCGGCAGCGTCGAGTTCGAGTCGGTGCCCGAGACGTGGGTCGCGAACAACGGCTCGTGGGCCGACATGGGTATCGCACTCGGGCTGGAGCCGCCGAAGGGCGTCTGGCTGACGAATCGCTACCACACCCAGTACTACGACGAGATCCCGGGCGTCAGCGTCGACAAGAGCGACATGGTCTCGCTCTACCAGGACGGCGTCAGCAAGGAGCTGTTCTTCGAACTCGACGCCGACGTGCACGTCTTCGACCCGAACTTCCTGATGAACCGCTTCAAGGGCTGGGAGGAGTCGGACGTGGCCGAGATCCGCGAGGAGGTCGCGCCCATCTTCGGTAACTGCATCTACGCCCAGCACTACCCCTGGCACTCCGACTACCGCTACTACACCCTGATGGAGGGCTTCGAGAAGCTGGCGCAGGTGTTCAAGCGGACCGACCGGTACGAGGCCTTCGAGGCCGTCCACGACGAGTTCCAGTCCAACCTCGCCCCGGTCGTCCCGAACCAGGGCGAGCGGCCGGCGGTGGCGGTCCTCTGGGGCGTCGGGAACGAACCCGAGCAGTACTACCCCTACGTCGTCGGCGAGGGGTCCGGCTTCAAACACCTGCGGGACCTCAAGGTGCGCGACGCCCTCGCCAGCACGGACATCAAGGACTTCCACGGTTCGCGCGCGGCCATCGATCTGGAGACGCTGCTGGAAGTCGACCCCGAGGTCCTCATGCTGCGGGGCTACGAGGCGATGGACGCGGGGAAATTCCAGGACACGGTCGTCTCGTTCCTCGAAGACCACCAGACGGCGAGCGCGCTGACCGCCGTCCAGAACGGCGACGTCTACCGCGCCGGCGGCCTCTACCAGGGGCCGATCACGAACATGGTCCTGACCGAGCGGACCGCGAATCAGCTCTACGGCGCCGACGCGGAGCTGTTCGACCGCGAGCGCGTCGCCGAGATCGTCGCGGGGGACCTGTAGATGAGCGACGCCGGCGACGCGAACGCGGAGTGGAGCGACGAGTCGGGAGGCGACACCGGTCCGGACCGCTGCGACGTCGTCGTCGTCGGGTGCGGGCCGGCCGGTGCGGCCGCCGGCGTCTTCCTCGCCCGGTACGGGCTCGACGCCGTCGTCTTCGACCGGGGGTCCGCCTCGCTCGACCGCTGTGCGTTCCTGGGGAACTATCCCGGGTTTCCGGCCGGCATCGACGTCGAGACCTTCCAGGAGCTGCTCCGCGACCACGCGCGCGAGGCGGGCTGTACGTACGTCGCCGACCTCGTCGAGTCGGTCCGGCGGGGTGACGACGCCGACACCGACGGCACGGCAGTCGCCGACTCGACCGACGCGTCGACCGGCGACGATGCCCGCTTCGTCGTCGAGACGCAGGACGGTCGCCGAGTCGTCGCCGACCGCGTCGTCGCGGCGACCCGGTACGACGGCGAGTACCTCCGCCCGCTCGGGGGCGACGAGATGTTCGAGACCCACGAGCACGGCGGCGAGGAACACGAGCACTTCGACCGCGACTACCCGGACGAGGACGGCCGGACGGAGATCGAGGGGCTCTACGTCGCCTCGCCCTCCGGTCAGCGGGACGTGCAGGCCGTCGTCGCCGCCGGGCGCGGCGCCCACGTCGCCCGGACGCTGCTGGAAGACCGCCGGACCGACCGCGGCTATCCCCGCGAACTCGCCCGCCACTACGACTGGGTCCGACCCGACAGCGAGTTCGAGGGCGAGTGGGGCGACCGCGAGCGCTGGGAGGCGTGGTTCGACGAGCGCGTCCCCGACGACCACGACGCGAGCGAGGAGCGACTCGCCGAACTGCGCGAGGAGTACGTCGACCGCGCGTTCGACACCCACCGGAGCCCCGAGGAGGTCGCCGACCTGACCGAGCGCGCGCACCGCCGCCTGCTCGCCCACCTCGACGACGACCTCGTCCTCGAACGCGCCGCCGAGATCGAGGCCGAACGCGCCGGATCCGACGGATAGCGCCCGCGGCCTCGATCCGACAGCCGTTCTCGAACCGGAATTACTAAGTCGGTGTTTAGGTAAACCTAAAACAATCAGATGGCCGAGGACGTCGCGTCGAGCACGGGGAGGGCCACGGGCGAGAGCGCCCGCCTCGCCTGGGTCGACAGAAAGCTGGTGTCGCTGTGTCTCGCGAGCCTGGCTATCACCGTCGTCGCCGGGCTCGTGCAGGTGAGCTTCGGGTCGTACTCGATGTCGGTCACCCAGGCGTGGCAGTCGGTGCTCGACCCGGCGGTGCTACTGAACCCGCACTGGCTGCTCAACTTCCTGCTCGGCGAGGGGCTCATGCGGACGGTCACCGGCTTCGAGGGCGCGCTTCCGGAGCTGCCGACGACGACGCTCATCGTCTGGAACATCCGCCTGCCGCGGGTGTTCGTCGCGATGATCGTCGGGATGAACCTCGCCGTCTCCGGCGCCATCTTCCAGGCGGTCACCCGGAACGAACTCGCGAGTCCGTTCATCCTCGGCGTCTCCTCGGGCGCGGGCCTGCTCATCCTCCTGACGCTCGTCGTCTTCCCGGCGATGGCGGCCGTGCTCCCGCTCATCGCCGCCATGGGCGGGATGGGTGCGTTCGTGCTCGTCTACGCCATCGCCTGGAAGGGCGGCACTTCGCCCGTGCGGCTCGTCCTCGCGGGCGTCATCGTCGGCACCGTCTTCCAGAGCATGCAGACCGGCCTGTTCTTCTTCGCCGACAACATCGGCGTCGTCCAGTCGGCCATCGCGTGGACGACGGGGTCGCTGACGGGGACCGACTGGGAGCAGGTCCGCACCGCGCTCCCGTGGACGATCGTCGCGATGTTCCTCGCGCTCGTCGGCGCCCGCCAGCTGAACGTCCTCCTGCTCGGCGAGCGGACCGCGTCGTCGCTCGGGATGAACGTCGAGCGGATGCGCTTCGCCCTCTCGGTGGTGGGCGTGCTGGCCGCGGCCGCGAGCATCGCCGTCGCCGGCATCGTCGGCTTCGTCGGCCTCATCGTCCCACACGTCGTCCGCAACGTGGTCGGCAGCGACTACAAGCGACTCGTCGTCGGCTGCCTGTTCGCGGGCCCGGCGCTGTTGGTCGCCGCCGACGTGGGCGCGCGGCTCGCGATCCCCGTCGTCATGGGCGGGAGCGGGCAGATGCCCGTCGGCATCGTCACGGGCCTGATCGGCGGCCCGTACTTCCTCTACCTGATGCGCAAACAGGAGCAACTCGGAGAGATATGAGCAAGAGCGACCCCACCCCGACCCCGATCGAGCACCGCCGCGACGAAGACGTCCACAGCGAGTGCGACGAGGCGCCGGAGGCCCAGACCGACCTCACCAGTCCCGCCGTGGCCGCCTCCGACGGCGGCGACGGAACGCCGTTCTCCGCCGAGGATCTGGTCGTCGGCTACCCCACCTCGGAGGAGCCCGTCGTCGACGGCGAGTCGCTCGTCGCGCCGCCCGGGAAGGTGACCGCCCTCGTCGGCCCGAACGGCAGCGGCAAGAGCACCCTCCTGAAGGCGATGGCGAGCCAGCTCGCGGCCGACGCCGGCTCGGTCCTCCTCGACGGCGACGAGGTCGAGTCCATGGACTCGAAGGACCTCGCGCGACGGCTCGGCCTGCTCTCCCAGGAGAACGTCGCCCCCGAGAGCATCACCGTCGAGAAGCTCGTCTCTCACGGCCGGTACCCGCACCGGGGCTTTTTCGACGGGCTCACAGACGAGGACCGCGCGGCCATCGACCGCGCCATCGACCTCGCGGGCGTCGACCACATCCGCGACCGCGACGTCGGCAGTCTCAGCGGCGGGCAGAAACAGCTCGTCTGGATCGCCATGGTCCTCGCCCAGGAGACCGACGTGCTCCTGCTCGACGAGCCGACGACGTTCCTCGACATGCACCACCAGCTCGAAGTGATGGAGATCGTCGAACGGCTGCGCGACGAGAGCGAGAAGACCGTCGTCGTCGTCCTCCACGACCTCCAGCAGGCCGCGCGCCTCGCCGACCACGTGGTCGCGCTCAAGGACGGCGCCGTCCACGGTCGGGGCCAGCCCGAAGAGGTGATCACCGAGGAGATGCTCGCCGACGTGTTCGGCATCGAAGCGACGGTCACCCAGACCGATCTGGGCCCGCAGATCACGCCGCTGCGACCGCTCCACGACGACGCCGGCGCCGACGTCCACCTCTGAACTCGGTTTCTTCGCCCCGGCGACTGTTCCTGGCCGATCTGTACGTTTATTCGGTGTCTCTACCGGTTCGACGGCGGCTGGCGCTGTCGCCGACGTCCCGACAGAATGGCCCGAACGGCCCGTTCGGGCCGTCACAGAGTGCTGACAGTCGGGTTACTGCGGCTCGATCGTCACGGAGATGACGTCGGAGACGGCCGGGTACTCGAACTCGTCGTCGACCTCTTCGATCGGGCGGATCGGTCGGTCCTCGTCCGGCCCGACGTCGATGGCCGTCAGCGGCTGGTTGGGTTTGATGTCTTCGCCGGTCCCGGGCGGCTGGTTCTCCTCGGTGCCGGCGTCGTAGATCTTGAGCTTGTCCGTCACCTCGCCGCTGATGGGCGAGCCGTCCGAGTAGAGGCTGATGGCGTCCCCGTCCTGACAGGGCCCGATGAAGAGGTCGTTCGAGGGGACGAACATCGTCGCGAACGAGAGCGCCTCGTCTTTCGTCGCGTTGACGTAGAAGGTCGTCGACTCGCCCGGGCCGATCGCCGGGAGACCGCCCTGGAGCGAGGCGAAGTGCCCGCTCGCGGTCACGTTCTCCGCGCCCGCGAGCTCGGTCACCACCGACGTCTCCATCTCGTTGACGAGCGGGATGGGGAACCCGTCTTCGGCGATCCGCTCCAGCGCGTCGGAGGCCGACTCCCCGGGCACGTAGATCGGGTTCTCGCCGGTGTGTACCGCGTACGCGCCCGGCGACAGCGGGACCGGCTGGGCGCCCTTGGTCGTGTTCAGCGTATCGGAATCGGAGACGTTCTCGATGGTCACCGCGAACAGTTGCTGGTCGTCGCCCAGGCCGACGATGAACTGGCTCGCGCGAGCGACCACGGAGTCCATCGGCGCCGGGCTGTTGAACGCCTGCGGCACCGGGTTCTCGCCGTTGAGGTCCCGGAGATAGGCCGCGTGGTTCGCCTCGACGCTGTGGATGCTCAGCGCCGTGGGGATCAGCAACTGCGTGTCGATGAACGGCGCGGCGCCCGCGTAGGCGTCGACCCCCAGCGGCTCGAACACCGCGGCCAGGCTGATGAACTCGTCGAAGGTCTCGTACGGGAACTCGAACTCGAGATCCGAGACCGGTTCGGCGCCCAGCGCTTCGAGGACAGCCGTGAGGACGTTGACGTGGGCTTCCTCGTGGTTCCGGATGTCGGTGAGTCGGTCGCGGATCGACGCCGCGGCGTCGTCTCCGGCCACGCGGGTGGCCGCCTCCGAGTTCGCGATCTGCTCGTCGTCGAACGTCTCGAGACCGCCTCTGTAGAACTCGTACTCGAGTTGCTCGAGGGTCAGGGCGAAGTTGAGGACGTCGACGTCCGTGATCCCCTCGTCGTCGTCCGTCCCGTTCTTGCCCTCGTTCCCCTTTTTACCGCCGTTGCCGTGGTCCTCCCCGTCCTCTTCGTCCTGGTCGCCGGCCGCTGCGGTCCCGCCACCCGCGGAGAGCGCCAGCGCGCCTGCACCCGCAGTCGCGGAGTTACGCAACAGGGAGCGCCGCGTCAGTTTCGTTCCGACACGCCTGAAGAACGTGGCCGGTGATTCGTCGGTGTCAGTGTGCTCGCTCGGATCGGCCTGGTCGTTTGCTGTCATCGTATTGTCCATCTGTCTGCGAGGATGGACGGGACTTAGGGCGCGAGTATCGTTTGTGGGATATCAGTGCATTTCCGAACCGGTCGTGTTCGGAGTGCACACAGGCGCTCGGCGGAGAACCGTCTCTCCAGAACGAACCCGTCAGTCCCGAACGCCATCGGTAGGGACGGCTTTTCCCGCTCGGCGTCTCGGTAGGGAGCGATGACTTTTGCTCGTGGTATCCCTGCCCTGTGACGTGACCGCCAGTACGAGTGATCCGCGGCTCACCGGGTACGTCTGTCGGGACTGTGATACCGTCGCGCTGGCCGAGACGCCCCCCGAGTGCTGCGAGGAGGAAATGCGGGCGGTCGAGACCGACGCCATCAACGACCCGGACCTCTCGGTCCTGTTGCACCACGTCTACGGCCTCTCCGGGAGCAGCGTGGACATCTGCGTCTCGCTCCTGGAGCGAGGCGAAGCGACCGCGACGGACATCGCCTCGGACGTCGGCGTCAACCGGAGTACCGTCTCCCGCCAACTCGCCCAGTTGCGGGAACTCGGCGTCGTCGAGTGCCGTGAGGAACCGGTCGCTGGCGGCGGTCGAGTCAAGCGGTACTCGTCGGTCTCGCTCGACGAACTCCGCCAGCGCCACCGCGAGGGGCTGCTCGTGTGGGCGAGTGACGCGATGGCGGTCGTCGACCGACTATACGGGGAGAAACCGACCGCCGCCGCCCGAAGCGAGTCGGTTTCTTCGTCCGAGCAGACCGCTTCTGACGAGTAGTTACCGGGAGGCTGTCCCGCAGATGTCTTCGATCAAGTCACTCCGAACGCCCGAAAGTCGCGGATATCGCCCCGCTCGCGCTGATTCTCGCCGCTCTCCGGCGTGGTGTCGCTGACGCCGATGTCTGACGCTGTCAAGGCCATGCCGATATATCGAACCGGGTGACCGCGCCCACAGATCGATCGCTGGAACGGGGTCCGGTCGTCCCTGGGGACGCGGAGCCGGTCGCATCCGGCCGGTGGCCAGCGGCGCTGCGCGACACGGTCCTGACTCTCGACACTGTGTCGACGTCGCCATCGCCACAACGGAGTACTTACCGCCCGACAACTGTCGCGTTCGAGCATGGCGACGACCCTCGACGGCGAGGCGCTGGCGGCTCGACTCCGGGAGGATCTACAAGAGTCCGTCGAACTGCTCGCGGACGCGGGCGTTCGGCCCGGACTGGCGACCATCCACATGGGCGACGACCCCGCCGCCGAGTCCTACGTCGCGATGAAACGGCGCGACTGCGACGAGCTCGGCATCGACGGGACGCACGTCGACCTCGATCCCGACGCGCCCGCCTCGACCCTCCACGACGTCCTCGCGGATCTCAACGCCGACCCGACCGTCCACGGGATCCTGGTCCAGGACGACGTACCCGACTACGTCGACTGGCAGGCGGCCGTCCGCCGCATCGATCCCGAGAAGGACATCGACGGGCTCCACCCCGAGAACGTCGGCCGGCTCGTCGCGGGCGAGCCCCGGTTCGTCCCCTGCACGCCGCTGGGGATCCAGCGGCTCCTCGCCGAGTACGAGATCGGCCTCGTGGGCGCGGACGTGGTCGTGGTGAACCGGTCGATGATCGTCGGCAAACCGCTGGCGGCGCTGGCGACCCAGCGGGGCGACGGCGGAGACGCGACGGTGACGGTCTGTCACTCCCGGACGGCGGACCTCGCGGCGAAGACGCGGGCCGCCGACGTCCTCGTCGTCGCGGTGGACAGCCCGCGATTCCTCGACGGTTCGATGGTCAGCGAGGGAACGACGGTGATCGACGTCGGGATCGGTCGCGTCCCGGCCGATACGGATAAGGGATACGAACTCGTCGGCGACGTGGACGCCGAGAGCGTGGAACCGAAAGCCGACTACTTCGCTCCCGTTCCCGGCGGCGTCGGCCCGATGACCCGGGTGATGCTCCACAACAACACCGTCGAAGCGGCCCGGCTGCAGACCGACGCCGCCATCGGCGAGTGATCGGACCCGTAAACGACGACGCGCTATACGAAACGCTCCGTCGCGAGTGATACTCTCCCCATCGAATCACCCGCCGTTCGGTCGATATTGCCGCCGTGCGAGACTGAAACGGCCGTCAGACGGGACCGAAGCACCCGCCGCGAACCACAACCCCTACTTGCGCGCCCGGAGAGTCGGGGAGTATGCAACTGGGCGTCATCGGACTCGGACGGATGGGGCAGATAGTCGTCGACCGCTCGCTGGAGGCGGGCCACGACGTGGTGGCTTTCGACCTCGACGAGGAAGCGGTCGCGACGGCGGCCGACGCGGGCGCGACGCCGGCCGAGTCGGTCGTCGACCTCGCCGAACGCCTCGGCGACGATAAGCGGATCTGGCTGATGGTCCCCGCTGGGGAGCCCGTCGACGCCGCGCTCGACGACCTCGATCCTCACCTCGACGGCGACGACGTCGTCGTCGACGGCGGCAACTCCTACTTCGAGGACTCGGTCCGCCGCGCCGAGTCGACCGACGCCGCGTACCTCGACTGCGGGACCTCCGGCGGGCCCGCCAGCGCCGAGGAGGGCTTCTCGCTGATGGTCGGCGGCCCGGAGTGGGCCTACGAGGAACTCGTGCCGGTGTTCGACGCCGTCGCGACGGGCCCGGACGGCCACGACCGCATGGGGTCCGCGGGCTCGGGCCACTACGTCAAGATGGTCCACAACGGCGTCGAGTACGCGCTCATGCAGACCTACGGCGAGGGGTTCGAACTGCTCGCCAACGGCCGGTACGACCTCGACCTGGAGTCGGTCGCGCGCACGTGGAACAACGGCGCGGTCATCCGCTCGTGGCTGCTCGAACTCTGCGAGGAGGCGTTCCGCGAGGAGGGCAACCACCTCGGGACGGTCGCCGACCGCGTCGAGGGCGGGTCGACCGGCACCTGGACGGTCCAGGAGGCGCTCGAACAGGAGGTGCCGGTGCCGCTCATCTACCAGGCGCTGGCCGAGCGCTTCGACTCGCGCTCGTCGGGCGGCGAGGGCCCGGGCCGGTTCTCGCGGCGGCTCGCCAACCGTCTGCGCTACGGGTTCGGTCGGCACGACGTGCCGCGGCGCGAGGAGTGAGTTCTCGGGAACTGAACACGTTCGGGGCCGCTGCCCGGTCGCTGTCCCGGAATGAAGCGTCACCTAATTATACGGGCGTTCCGAAGCCAGATACATGGTCGACCAAATGAGTGTCGCGCTCGGGGCCGGGTTGACGCTCATCGTCGTCGCGATTCACTACGCTCGCGGGACCGGCTGGGAGCCGCCGGCGGACATCTCCCAGGAGGTCCTCGAACGGCGAGCGGCGGCGGTGCCCGAGACGGACTTCCCCGAGCCCATGAACCGCTCCATCGGCGGCGGCGCCGCGGGCGCGATCCCCGCCGGCGAGGGCGGCGCCGAACTGGAAGAGGGCGAGGAAGGCGGCGACGAGGAGGAAGGGTTCGACCCCGAGGCGATCCCGGACGACGAGGTCGAGTACTACGAGGTCGAGTTCGCCAAGGAAGGCGAGACCATCGAGATCGCCAACAACGAGAACATCCTCGACGTCGGCGAAGAGGAAGGCTGGGACCTGCCCTACGCCTGCCGACAGGGCCAGTGCGTCTCCTGTGCCGGGCAGATCCAGGACGGCCCCGCCGGCGACTACATCCGCCACGAACACAACGAGGCGCTGTTCGACGACGACATGGACGACGGCTACTGCCTGACCTGTGTCGCCTACCCCATCGACGACTTCACGCTCGAAACCGGCGAGCAGCCCTGAGCGTTTGGACGCTCCCGTTCTCTCCGCGTCTCACAACCGTTAAGGACGGGACCGCGGTATGTCGATACGAGGGCCCGTAGCTCAGTGGACAGAGTGCTTGGTTCCGGACCAAGTTGTCCGGGGTTCAAATCCCCGCGGGCTCGCTCTCGAAATCCTGACGGCGTGGAGTCTCGTATCCGCGCAGCTCTCGATTTCGTGTGCAGTCGGCCGGGATTTGAGCCCTGGAAGTCACAGCCCGCGCAGTCGAGCGAAGCGAGGCGAGCAGGACTGTCTTCCTCCGGTTCAAATCCCCGCGGGCTCGTCTCCTTCGTCGCTTCGCTCCGCAATCCCCGAGCCCGCTGACCCTTGCGAACCCTGCGGGTTCGCTCAGTCCCCGCGGACTCGTTTCGCGACGAGCGGCCCAGTGGCCGCCGCGTTGTACGTCGGTGAGATCGAATAACCGACAGCTAGTGGCGACACGCGACGCCCGCCGTTCGGTCGATGAACGGCGATCTCTTCGCCGAACTGCGGCGGCAAAGCTGTTCTAAAACTAAAATAAAGTTCATATGTCCCTCCCTCACATGCTGAAGGAGAAATGGGCAATCGGATCGAGGACGTTACCGTGGTCGGGGGTGGGGACTCGGGGCTGTTGACCGCGCTCGCGGTGAAGCGGGTGAACCCCGGCGTCGACGTGTCCGTGGTCGACGACTTCGAGGCGGAGGTCCCGCAGGTGGGAAAGAGCACGTTCCGCGCGATCCGGAACATCCTGCACGGGGTGCTGGGGATCGACGAACGGGAGTTCGTCACGGAGGTCAAGCCGGTCTGGAAGGCGTCGGTGTACTTCCGGGACTGGTGTGGCCGCCCCCCGTTCCACTACCCGTTCGACACGAACCGGAACTTCCCGAACCCGGACGAGTCGGACACCTACGAGGGGTACTACTTCTTCTACGAGGAGGGCCACAACAGCGCGGAGTACCAGACGAAGTGCGAGCGGATCGTCAGCGAGCGGAAATCGCCGTGGTACTTCGATCCCGGCAAGGGCGGCCTGTCGATGTACGACAACGTCGCCTATCACCTCAACACCGAGCGGTTCAACGCCTACCTGCGGGAGCTGTGCCGCGACCGGGGCGTCGCGCTGATCGACGACGAGGTCGTCACCGTCGACGTGGCGGGCGACCGGATCAAGCGGCTCCGTAGCAGGAACCGGGCGTACGAGTCGGACCTGTTCGTCGACGCGACCGGCTTCTCGCGGGTGCTCAAGAGCGAGCAGAGCGACGCGTTCCACGAGTTCGACCTGCCGCTGGACACGGCGCTCAACGCGCGGGCGGACCTAGACCTGGCGGAGGTCGTCCCGGCGACGGTCATCGACACCGGCGACCACGGGTGGTTCTGGCAGATCGACACGTTCGACAACCGCGACCGCGGATACGTCTACGCCTCCGAGTTCGTCTCCGAGGGCGCGGCCCGCGAGGAGTTTCTCGACCACTGCGAGGGGATCGACGCCGACGACGTGGTGAAATACGAGTTCACGCCGGGGTACTTCGAGCGGGCGTGGGTGGACAACTGCGTCGCCATCGGGAACGCCGAGGGGTTCGTCGAACCGCTCCAGTCGACGGGGCTGACCGTCAACGCGAAGGCGGCGGTCACGCTGGCGACCCTGCTGTCCGGCCACGGGCAGGTCCAGGACGACTGGATCCGCGACACCTACAACCGGTGGGTCGATCGCGCCTGGCGCGCCGTCTTCGACTTCATCAGTCTCCACTACGCGTACGCCGACGGCGAAACAGCGTTCTGGGAGGCGGCCCGGTCGATCGACATCAGTCCGCGGGCGGCGTTCCTCGTCGAGCAGTTCGACCGGCACGGGTTCGACGCGCACGTAGACCCGGTGGCCAACAGCGCCGAGTTCGACGATCTGCTCTTCTTCCCACCGTGGGGGTTCTACACGCTGATACGGAATATGGGCGCGAGTTCGGCGTTCTACGAGTCCAACGACTTCGCGATGGGCGACCGGAAGAGACGGACCGTCGAGCGCTACTACGAGGACATCCGCGAGGACGTGACCGACCACTACGACCACCACGAGTTCTACCACGGCGCGCTGGGGCAGTACTGACCGCGGCCCTCGCCGCCGCCCGGCATCGAGAGACTCAGTCGACCGCGACGGCCGCCCGTAGCCGGAGGTCCCGCGAGGAGCGGCCGACGGCGACGACGTACTCGCCGGGGTCGACGGTCCAGCCGTCGCGCTCGTCGTAGCGCTCCAGCGCACGCCGGGGGACCGTGAGCGAAACCTGCCGACGCTCGCCCGCGTCGAGTTCCACGGCCGCGAACCCGGCGAGTTCGCGCTCGGGCCGGGCGACGGTCCCCGGCGCCGGGGGCGGTTCGACGTACGTCTGGACGACCTCGCGGCCAGGGCGGTCGGCGCTGTTCTCGACAGTGACGGTGGCCTCGAACCCGGAGCCGCGTCCATCGCCGTCCGTCCCGCCGCTCTCCTGCGCGCGCTCGACGGCCAACTCTTCGTAGGCGAACTCGGCGTACGAGCGGCCGTGGCCGAACGGGAACAGCGGGTCGACGCCGTCGCGGTCGAACCCGCGGTAGCCGACGAAGACGCCCTCGTCGTAGTGGACGTGCTCGTGGACGCCGGGGTAGCGGCGCTCGTCGCCGCCGACCGGGTAGTCCGCGAACCGGCGTCCGAACGTCACCGGGAGTCGCCCGCCGGGGTCGGCCCCGTAGAGCGCGTCCGCGAGCGCCGCGCCGTCGGCCTGGCCCGGGTACCACGTCTGGACGATAGCGGCAACGTCGTCCGCCCAGGGCATCTCGACGGGGCCGCTCGTCCGGCAGACGACGACCGTCCGCGGGTTCGCCGCGGCCACTGCCGCGACGAGTCGGTCCTGGCCGCCTGGCAGGGCCATCGAGTCCCGGTCTTCGCCCTCGGTCGCGCCGTCCTGGACCACGACGACCGCGACGTCCGCCGCGGCCGCCGCGTCGACGGCCGCGTCGAAGTCCGGCTTGGGACCCAGTCGCCGTCGCAGTCGCGATCCGGGCAGGTCGTACATCGACGGGCTCGAAACCGGCCTGACGCCGCGTTCGAAGGTGGCCCGGGCCGCCCGCTCGCGGAGACCGGCGACCGGGCTCACGGTCCGCGTGGGCGTCACCTCCGAACTGCCGCCGCCGCCCACCTTCGCGCCGTCGGCGTTCGGTCCGACGACCGCCAGCGCTTCGTCGCCGTCGAGCGGCAGGGCCCCGCCGGTTGCGAGGAGGACAGTCCCGCTACGGGCGACCTCCCGCGCGAGGTCGTGGTGTGCTCTCCAGTCGACGGCGGGCGGGGCCGGCCGCTCGCCGTCGAGCATCCCGAGCCGCTCGTAGAGTCCGAGGACGTGACGGACCTTCCGGTCGAGCGTGGACTCGGCGACGGTGCCGTCGACGACGGCGCGGCGGAGTCGGTCCCCGAAGAAGTCGTAGGGGTAAGGGTCGGGCTGGCCGTCGTCGGCGACGAAGCCGTCGAACAGGCGCCACGACAGCGGCGGGTCGACGCCCAGGCGGTCGGAGAGCCCCACGCGGAGTATCGCGCGGAGCGCCCGGCTGTGGGGTGCTAACCGGTCGACGGGCGAGGCCCCCGGCATCTCCAGGTCGAGGCCGCCCTCCGCCGCGGCGACCGCGTCGTGGGTCCCCCACCAGTCGGACATCACGACGCCGTCGAAGCCCCACTCGTCCCGCAGGACGCCCTCGATCAGGTCGCGGTGTTCGCTCATGTAGGGGCCGTTGACTCTGTTGTACGCGGTCATCACCGCGGACGCGCCGCCGCCGACCGCGGCGCGGAACGCGGGCAGGTACACCTCTCGGAGGGCGCGCTCGCCGACGACTGCGTCGATCTTGTCGCGCCGGCGCTCCTGGTTGTTCGCCACGAAGTGCTTGGCCGTCGCGGCGACGCCCGCGCGCTCGATGCCCTCGACGTGTCCCGCGCCGACGGCCGCGGTGAGTCGGGGGTCCTCGCTCAGGTACTCGAAGTTGCGCCCGCAGGTCGGGACGCGGACGACGTTCAGCCCGGGCGCGAGGACCACGTCGTGGCCGCGCGCGCGGGTCTCGGCCGCCAGCGCGCGTCCGGCCCGGCGCGCGAGCCCGGGGTCCCAGGAGGCGCCGAGCGCGAGCGTCGCCGGGAACGCCGTCGCCTCGCGGTCGCGGACGCCGAGCGGTCCGTCGACGAGTCCCAACGGCGGGACCCCCAGTCGCTCGATACCGGGGAGATAGCCGGTGGCGCGTCCCGTCGGGTCCGAGCGCCCGCGGACCAGCCGGAGCGTCTCGTCGAGGGTCAGTTCCGCGAGGAGCGCGTCGACGCGGCCGGAGTCGGTCATCTGCCCGGAGTGACGACCGGCACGCGGATATCGGTTGCGTCGGGAGCTATCCCTCTTTCTCGACGCGGAACCACTCGCCCTCCCAGGAGAGCGGGTACTCGACGATCCCCTTGATCGCCGCGAGGCTGTAGAACGGGAGCGCGACGGGGACGAGCAGCCAGGCCAGGCCGACGCCGTCTACGACGCCGAGGCGGGCGTCCAGCAGGCGGACCCCGAGGCAGATTCCCCAGAGCGTGCCCACGGTCACCGCCAGGACGGCCGAGGCGCCGACCGCCGCGAGGACGGCCAGCTGCGGGACCAGCGACAGGACGACGAAGTTCCCGAAGATAGCCCCGGCGCAGAAGACCAGCGACGTGGCGCTGCGAGGGCTCGCGACCGGGTGGAACCGACCGATCCGGCGGTGGAACACCTGGGCGTAGCCGGTCATCCAGCGCTTTCGCTGACCCCACCAGTCCCGGAGGGTGTGTGCCCCCTCGATCTCCGAGGGGTAGGCGAACGACGACCGGACCGAGACGCGGTCCTCGTAACACCGGAAGGCGAAGTCGAAGTCCTCGGTGAGCATCCGCGGGTCGTAGCCGCCGACCCGGTCGTAGGTCTCCCGACGCATCGCGAGGGCGTTGCTCGCCACCATGTCGAAGTCGGTCAGGTGCGAGACGAGGCGGTGGCTGAGATACCCCAGGACGACCGACTCGTAGTACGTAATGCTCTCCAGAAGTCCGTCCGGTCGGGGGAAGGTCCGCCCCTGCACGACCTCGTGGTCGTCGAGACCGGCGGCGGCGGCCGCGAGGAAGGTCGGGTGGACGCGCTCGTCGGCGTCGAACACGCCGAGGTAGGGGGCGTCGGTCCGGTCGACGGCGTAGGTGACAGCGGCGGCTTTCGATCCCGGGTCGCGGTCGTTGACCAGACAGGTGACGCGGCCGCGCTCGGCCAGCGAGCGGGCCCGGTCGAGCGTCGCGTCGTCGCCGGGCTCGCAGACCACGTAGACTCGCACGTCCGCGTAGTCCGAGTCGAGCAGGCTCTCGACGCTCCGGTGGAGCGCGCTCGCGTCGCCGTACGAGGGGACGACGGCCGCTATCTCCGGCCCAGTGGTCGGGTACGGGCCGCGGTCGCGCTCGCGGAGCACCTCGACGGCGAAGATCGCGCCGGAAACGAGCAGCGTAACGGTGAAACTCAGCGCGGCGACGGTCGCGTTCAGGACCGACACGCCGTCCAGTCCGACGAACAGGGGGAGCGTGATCGCGATCTGCCCCTGGACGAATCCGACGGTGACGACGGCGACCGTCGCGAGGGCGAAACAGGCGCTGGCCGCCCAGCGGCGGAGCGTTCGGGAGGACATGCGGAGCGGGATCGTCGGCGGAACGGGGTGGTAGTTCGCGGTCGCGCGACCGCCGCGAGGCGGCGGTCCGACCGGCTGTCGGGTACGTCCTCCCGATACACCCGGTTCCCGGGTAAGTGTTGCGTCGCTCACATCCGCTGCGCGCTGCCCCGCTCGTCGTCGCCCGCGTCAGGGTTATCGTCGTTCGAGCCCTACTGTGGCCACCATCCTGCAGCGACACGGACGGGCGATCCACGTGATAGATTCCACTAGCCGACTGACGAACGGAGGGCGGCCGATCCGGCAGGACGGCATCCGAACGACCGGTCGATCTCCGGAGCGGTCGGACCGGCTGCACAGTCCGCCGCCGCGGCAGGGCCGAGACCGAGAGGTGATCGCGTGAGTCGAGCTATCGACCGGGCGAGCGCCGACCCGGGACGCCTCGCTCGCACGGCCGTCGCGCTGGCGGGGACGGCGGTCGTCTTCGGCGGGGCGGCCGCTGTCGTCGGCGTCGACACGGTGCGCGCGGCCCTCGCCGGTACCGAACCGGGGGCGGTCGCGCTCGTCGCCGGCGTGGCTGTGGCCGTGCTGGTCCTCAGGGGCCTGGCGCTCCGCGTTTCGCTCGCACTCCTCGGTCACCGCGCGCCAGTGGGTCGCGCGGTCGGCGCGTACGCCGCGACGGCGGTCGTCAGCACGCTCGCCCCGGGCGGCCAGGCCGCCGGCGCGCCGGTCAACGGCCTGCTGGTCGCACGCTCCTCGGAGGCGGACTACGAGGACGCCCTCGCGGCGTTCGTCGCCGTCAACGCGCTCACGAACCTCCTCGTCGGGCTGTTCGGGGTCGTCGGCGTCGGGTACCTCCTGGCGACGGCGGGCGGCGGCGACGTGGCACCGCTCGCGGCGCTGGGCGTCGGTTTGTTCGGCCTGGCGGTCCTCGGCGTGGCCGGGCTCTGGCGGGTCCGCGACCGGGCGTCCGATCGCGTCGTTTCCGCCACCGCGACGGTCGGCCGCGTCCTCCGCGTCGTCCCACGCGTCGCACCGCCCGATCGCGACGGGGTCGCGGACCGAGTCGCGCGGTTCCGCGCCTCGCTCGCTCGGCTCCGCGCGGGTTCGCCCCGAGAGATCGCCGCGCTGGTCGCCCTCCTCGCCGCTGCGCACGCCGCGACCGTCGTCGCGCTCTGGCTCTCCTTTCGCGCGGTCGGCCAGCCGGTGTCGGTGGGCGTCCTGCTGGCGGTCGTCCCGGCCGCGGTCGCCGCGGCCGTCGTCCCGGCACCGGGCGGAAGCGGCGTCGACGTGGCGCTGGTCGCGCTGCTGGCCGCCGGCACCGACGCCGTCGCGCCGGTCGCCGGCGCGGCCGTCCTCGTCTACCGGGTCGCCACCTCCGGGCCGACGCTCCTCGGGGGTGGCGGGGTCGCCGTCGCGATGATCTCGCTGGGGTGGCTCCGCGAGTCCGAGGAGTGCCCGGAGGCGGACTGACTCCCGCGGGTCAGTTCGATTCAACCTCGTCAGCTTCCCATCCCTCGGTGACGATCCGCGCCTCGTCGACCCCTTCGGACTCCAGCAGTTCCCCCGTCTCGACGACCATCTCGGGGACGCCGCAGAGGTAGAAATCTGTCTCGTCGAGCCCCACGGCGAGGGCCTCGGGGAGGTGGTCCTGGACGTGCCCCGTCCGTCCCGTCCACTCCTCGTCGGCGTCGGAGAGGACGTAGTCGACGGAGAGGTTCTCGTGTTCGGCGTTCAGCTGGTCGAGGCTCTCGCGGAAGAGCAGGTGTTCCCGGTCGCGCTCGCCGAACACGAAGTGGGCGTCGCCGACGCCGACGCGAACGTACTGCTTGAGCATGGGATACAGCGGCGTGATACCGGTGCCGGTCGCGACGAAGACGGCGTCGCGGTCGAAGTGCCGGACGGAGAGGTCCCCGTCGACGGGGTCGATCTCGATCTCGTCGCCCGGGGACCGCTCGTGCATGTAGACGGAGCCGTTGCCGTCGTCGTAGCGCTTGATGGCGAGGACGAGCTCGTTCGTCCCGGGGAGGTTCGCGGCCGTGTAGGGGCGCGTCTCCTCGTCCCCGTCGAGCTCGAAGTGGACGGCGGTGTGCTGGCCCGGCTCGTACCTGAACTCGTGGTCGTCGGCGACCAGCCGGAACTGCTTCACGTCGGGCGTCATCTGATGGACGTCTGCGACCGTGACGGACAGCGTCATCGTGCTACGTAGGGCTCCGCGAGGGAAAGACGTGCTGTCGGACGAGTCAGTCGTTGACGAGCGACTCCGTGCGGCCGTACAGATCCGTGGGATCGAGCCGGAAGAAGTCGAACGACACCATCCGCAACGGCTCCTCGAAGACGTCGACGAGCGGGATGTCGATCCGTTCCATCTCGGCGAGCACGTCCGTTCCGACCCCTTTCTCGTCGGTGTCCTGAAGCCGGCCGCGCGCGACGACGCTGGTCCACCTGTCGTCCTCGCCCTCGGTCCCGTAGGCGACGAACGTGACCGGTCGGTCGGCCAGTTCCACGGGGTCGTCCTCGTGGCCGACCGAGACCCGGAAGTACAAGACTCGGTCGGGCTGGTCGTAGCCGTACGACACCGGGACGGCGTCGGGCGGTTCGTCGCCCAGCGTCGACAGCGCGAGTACACCGGTCCCCCCGCTCCCGAGGAACTCGTCGACTTCGTCGTCCCCCAGCTCGACGTGGGTCGCATCAGTCATGCCAGACGGTACGTCCGTCGGCATAATAAGCGCGTGCCCGGATGTCGCCGCCTATCGCAGAGGCGCCCGAACCAGGGTCTCGGGCCCCATATTTCTCGGGTTCTGTGTCGAGTGCCGAGAAGCGGACCCACGCCACAGCGCCGCGACGGCGCCGATCAGCCGATGCGATAGCGACCCCAGTTGAGCGGCCTACACTGGATTTGATATAGCGATATACAGTATATCGGGGTCTATCGCTCCACCGAACTGGAGTCGTTCTGAGACGGCCGATACGACGATTCAGCGGTTGAACGCGGCGGTGGACGGGATTTCGGACTGCGAGCAGGACGGTCCTGACCGATTGTCGGCCGGGCGAGCAGCGACCACACCGACAGTTCCTCGCCTCGGCAAGCGACGGGCAGCTCGTCCGGCCGGCGTCTGCCGGTCGGCCGTTTTTCCCGCTCTACGGAGTAGTCCGACGGGGGGAACGATGAACTACGACGAGTTCACCGGAACGGTACAGAATCGGCTCGAACTACCGGGGACGGGGGAAGCCGTCCGCGCGATCCGCGCGACGCTGACGACGCTCGGCGAACGCATCCAGGAGGGGGAGGCGACGGACCTGGCCGGCGCGCTCCCGATGGAGATCGACTACTATCTGACGGGCGCGGTCGCCGACCACGGTCAGCACTTCGACTGGGACGAGTTCCTCGACCGCGTGGCCGACCGTGAAGCCCAGACCGCGCCGGACGACCGCGCGGGCGTGGCCCACCACGCGCGCTCGGTCCTCACCGTCGTCGCGGAGGCCACGCAGGAGGGACAGCTGGACGATCTCCGGGACCAACTTCCCGCCGACGAGGGGTGGGACGACCTGTTGGAACTGGTCGATCAGCCGCAGGCGGCCGGCGACGGGTCGGACTGATCGGCCGGTACAGACCCGCTCGGTCACCCCTTTAATTCGGCCTCAATGATCAGCGCGAAGGGATAAGTGGTCGTCCCTCGAAGCGGGGGACATGTGGCGCTCCTCGAAACGGGGGCAGAGCCAGGTGACGTGTATCGCCTGCGGCGACGACGTCCCCCGGTCCGACGCCAGGGAGTACGACAAGTTCGGCGACCGCTGGGACCGCCAGGGCAAGGAGTTCGAGTACCTCTGCAAGCCGTGTGACCGCGACCGCTGCCACCAGCCCCGCGGCGACCTCGAAGCCCTGCTCGAAGACGTCGAGTCGAACACCGTCGGGACCGGCCGTGACGCCTTTCTCGCCACGTATCTCGAACTCACCGAGGGCCGCGATTCCGTCGGCGACCGATAGCCGCGCGGTCTCCGTCCGGACGCCCGCGTCCGCGTTCGAGGCCCCTCGCTCGGCCGGCGTCCGGACCACAGAAAGACTATCAGTACCGTCGTCATAGCCCGGCACATGACTACCGAGGACGAGCAGGCCCAGGCCGGCACCGTCGAGGGCCAGGGACCCGTCGAGATCGACGAGGAGATGGCCCGCCACCTGGCGAACAAGCGCGAAGAACTCTTCGAGAAGTTCGAGATCCGCGACGAGTTCCCCGCGGAAGTGATGCAGGAAGCCGAGGAACGCACCGAGGATGTCCAGCAGGAGATCCAGGATGAGGTCGACGAGCGCCGCGACCTGCGGGACATGACGACGTGGACGACCGACCCCATCGACGCGCAGGACTTCGACGACGCGATCTCCGTCGAGAAGCGCGACGACGAGTACGTCCTCTGGGTCCACATCGCCGACGTGACCCACTACGTCACCCCCGGCACGGCGATGTGGGAAGAGGCCGTCGAGCGAGCCAACACCGTCTACCTCCCGGCGTACACCGTCCACATGCTGCCGCCGATCCTCGCCGAGACCGTCTGCTCGCTGGTCCCCAACGAGGACCGACTTGCCCACACCGTCGAGATGCACCTCGACCCCGAGACGCTCTCCTACGAGGAGATCGACATCTACAAGTCCGTCATCGAGTCCGACGCGCGGCTCACGTACTCCGAGTGCGAGGAGATCCTCGACGACCCCGACAGCGCCGACGACCTGCTCGAAGACACGGACGTCGACCTCGCCGAGAAGACCGAACTCGTCTGGGAACTCGCCGACCGGATGCACGAACAGCGCAAGGAGGACGGCTCGCTCGTCCTCAACCCCGCCCGCGACCGCGCCCACACCATCATCGAGGAGTGCATGCTCAAGGCCAACAAGGCCGTCACGCACGAGCTCATGTGGGACCGCGGCGTCGAAGCGATGTACCGCGTCCACCCACAGCCCTCGCCGGACGAGTGGGACGAGGCGCTGCGGGAGATCCAGGACCTGGGCGGCGTCTCGATCCCCGGCGACTCCTGGGACGACCCGCGGAAGGCCGTCAACGCGACGCTCGAACAGGCGCCCGGTCGCCAGCTCTCGAAGATCCAGCGCGCCGTGATGTTCGTGATGCCCCGCGCGAAGTACATGAGCGACCCCTTCGGCGGTCACCACGCCCTGAACTTCGAGATCTACGGCCACTTCACCTCGCCCATCCGTCGACTCTCTGACCTCATCAACCACTGGATCGTCGCCACCAACGACGTGCCCGAGGACCTCGCCGCGCTCTGCAAGCACGCCTCGGACAAGCAGAAAGACGGCGAGCAGTGCGAACGCGAGTACAAGCAGTTCATCCAGGAGGTCGGCCTCGACCCCCACGCGGTCAACAACCGCGGGCTCGAAGTCGTCGACGACGAGGACTGACCGCCGCCCGATCGATTCTCTGACCGTCCCTCCGTCGCACCCGTTCTTCGATCGCCTCGACCCCGACTTTCGGGGACTCTCTCCAGAGGGTGTTTCCGATCGCGATAGCTCACGCGCCGAACGCCGCGCTCCCCGTCACTCCGCGCGCCCTCTTATCCTCGTAACTTATAGATGTAATTTAGAAATAGTCGGTAGCTGGTTACTGGGCGTTTGGCGTGTGTTCGAAGAACTGATCTGGCATAAAATTTTAGTGGGCCTCGGTCGAAGGATCGATGGAGAGGTGATGAACCGATGGCCACCAGCGACAGGACTCGCGGAGCGCGGGAGCACAGCACTGCCGACCGCCGACTCTCCCGGTACGACCTCCTGTTACTGGTGATACCCGCGGCGTTCCTGCTGGCGCTCGTGGGATCGACCGTGTCGTCGCTACCGACGTCGGCGTTCGTCGCGGGCGCGTCGATCGTCGGCGCGCTCGCCGTCGCCGACGGCCTGTTCGTCAACCCGCCCGGTCGCAGTCGCGGTCGGTAAGTGACGCTTGTTCCGGGTTTTCGCTAGCACAGTAGTTCTCGACGACACGTTCGTTCGGTTCCTCGAAGTCGCCGAACGTCCGGTAAGGCGAGTGTTCGGCGATCACCTCGCCGGACCGAACCAGTTTGGTGGGCTCTTTATTAAATATCTCACGAACGTACGGGTAGAAACGACCGTTGGCGTCGCGGTCCCCCGCGAGCGCCGCGCGGACCGGAGTCTACCGGCGATTTCGCATCAATCATGCCCGAGACCGATCAAATCGACACGAGCAGGCAGATCCACAAGCGGACGGGGCGGACGTTCTACGTCGCGACGAAGCTCCTGCCCGAACGGGTGCGGGAAGCGACGTACGTCCTCTACGCCTTCTTCCGGATCGCCGACGAGGTCGTCGACCGGACCGACGACCCCGACCCGGACGCCCAGCGGCGCCGACTCGAATCGATGCGTGCGGCCGCCCTGGGCGACCCCGTCGACGGGACCGACCTGCCCGACGACGAACGAGCCGTGCTCGAGGCGTTCCGGTCGCTGGCCGACGAGAAGGGCATCGCCGACGACGAGATCGCGGTGTTCGTCGACGCGATGCTCCAGGACATCGAGACCGCCCGGTACGAGACGTACGCGGACCTCGAAGCGTACATGCGCGGGTCCTCGGTCGCCGTCGCGAACATGATGATGGCGGCGATGGAGATGCCCGCGGCCGAGCGTGAAAGGGCCCGCCCGCACGCGGCGGCCCTCGCAGAAGCGTTCCAGTTGACCAACTTCCTGCGGGACGTCCGCGAGGACATCCGCGACTACGGCCGGGTCTACCTCCCGCAGGAAACCCTCGACCGATACGGGGTCGCCGAGTCGGACCTCGCCGACGCGACCGTCACCGACGGGTTCGTCGCGGCGATGCGCCACGAACTCCAGCGCACGGAGCGGCGCTACCGCGAGGGCGTCGCCGGGATCCGACTGCTGCCCGAAGACTGCCAGTTCGGGGTCCTCCTCGCGGCGGTGTTCTACGCCGAGCACCACCGACTGATCCGGTCCCGCGACTACGACGTGCTCTCGGAGACCCCGGAACTCGGCCGACTGCGCCGGGGGTACCTGCTCGTCAGGACGTGGGTCCACTGGCGCCGCCACCGCGACCCGGAAGCCACCTTCTACGCGGTCAGCGCCGTCTCGCGGGGCGGCGAGGGTGACGGCGACGGCGTCGAGACCGACGGCACGACCGGATACGCGGCCTGACTGGAGACACGGCCTGACCGGATCGGGTTCAGACCGGAGACGTGGAGAGACGATACCGCCGTCGTCGCCCGTTCGCGGTCGCTATCGCTGTCGCTCTCCGGGTTTCGACCGTGAAAGAACGGGTCCGCGAGTCTACCGGCCGCGGTTCTCGTTGCTGGAGAGGCTCGGGCGCGTTCGCTCGGAGCCCTTCCCGCGCTTGTTGAGGCCGCGGTTGCGGCGACCGGCGCTGGTGAGGCCGCGCAGCGAGCGGTCGGTGTGCTGGTCCTCGCAGATCCAGTTGAGGTCGTCGTCGTTTTCGATCGCGGGGTGCTCGGGGTCGACGAGGATCACTTCGAACCACTTCTGGCTCCCGTCCTGCCCGACCGGGTAGGAGTTGAGCACGCGCAGGTTCGGGTAGACGCGCGTCGAGCGCTCCTCCGCGACGCGCTGGAGGTTCTTCCGGCGGGTGATCCGCGTGACGCCCTGTCGCTTCGAGCGGCGACCGGCCGTGAAGCGCTGCTTGCGGGCGCCGCCCTTGCGGATGCTCGCGCGGACCACGATCACGCCCTGCTTGGCCTTGTAGCCGAGCGAGCGCGCGCGGTCGAGGCGCGTCGGTCGCTCGATGCGCTCGATGGCGCCTTCCTCGCGCCAGTCCTGTTTTCGCTGCCACTGCAACTCCGCCAGCTTGCCGTCGTCCGGGTCCTTCCAGGCGTCCCGGATGTAGGTGTAGAAGCTCTTTGCCATGGGTGTTCACCGCCGGGCGTTGCATGGTTCAACCTCCGGCGACCGTCGCCGGCGATCACATCCCGACCTGCACAGGCAGGCGCCCGCTGGTGCCCGACCGCCCAGCGAGTTGATTGCGAGTTCCGCGTTCGCGCCCTTAAGGGATCCGAACTCCCGCGGCGAGGACGTGTAGACGGACCAACTGGTGTCATACATACATTATTATACGTTTGTATTTAATTCCGAAGGACACGATGGAGCGCGACGACCTCTTGGGGGGACTTGAGGACGCGGGACTGACGTCGTATCAGGCCGAGGCGTACCTGACGCTGCTCGACATGGGGGTGTCGCCGGCGGTCGACGTGGCGCGGAACTGCTCGATCCCGGTGCCGCGGATCTACGACGTCCTCAACGAACTGGAGCAGATGGGGTACGCGGAGACGCTGGACAGGGAGAAGCTACACGCGCGGGCGCGCGAGCCGGCGGAGTTCGTTCAGGACCTCCACGAGCGGAGCGACCGGATCTCGGAGGTCGCCGAGGAGATCGAGGAGCGCTGGGAGGCCTCGCCGCTGGGGGACAACAAGATGAACGTGACAAAGCGGGTGGAGACGGTCGTCGACCACGCCGAGGACCTGATCCGCGAGGCCGATTCGAGCGTCGACCTCGCGCTCACCGACGAGCAACTGGTCGCCTACGAGCGCGCTCTCGCGGACGCCATGGACAACGGCGTGGTCGTCCGGGCGTCGGTCGTCCCGACGGAGGGGATCGACCTCGCGGACCACCCGGTCTCCGAGCTGGTGACGGAGATCCGCGAGCGACCGCTCCCCGGCCCGTTCTGCGTGCTCGCGGACAGGACCAAGGCCTGCCTCGCGCCCACGACGCGCATGCCGGAGCCGTACGGCGTCGTCATCGACGACGACATCGTCCCGTTCATCTTCCGCTGGTACTTCGAGACCTGCCTCTGGGAGGTGTGGGACACTGTCTCGCGGCGACCGCAGGACCAGCCCGTCTACGTCTGCCTGGAGGCGTTCATCAGAGACGTCTACCCCGTCTGGTGGGACGACGCGATCGTCTCCGTGACCGTCAGGGGGACCGAGACCGGCTCCGGGCGCGACCGGGAGATATCCGGCGTTCTCGTCGACGTCCACTACTCCGCCGACTCCGCGAGGACGCCGAAACACCCGACGCTGCTCGAACTCGCGGGCCAGGCGACGGTCACCCTTTGGACGCCGAAAGGGGGGTGCACGGTCGGGAGTTGGGGCGCGCTCATCGAGGACCTCGAAGCCCACCGCATCACCGTCGATGCGATCGAGTGGGCGACGTCGTAGCGGCGGCCTCCGCCGCGGCCGCCGGATCAGACGGGCGCAGTTGGCCGTCGCCGCGACCGCCGGATCAGCCCGGCGTCGCCGGCCACCGCGGTGGATTCACTCCGAGATTGATCTCCCCGTTCTCCGCCCGTTCAATAGTGTCAGCGAGTCATATCGTACAGAAGTATAAACTAATTGTATTAACTGGAGTAAAAATATCCGGGCCCGCTGACGACGTGGGGCCTCTCCCGATGTCACCGGAAATTCTCGTTTCGACCGATCGAGACGGATCGCTTACCAATCAGATTCTCTACCATGACCTAACAGTATTATTATATAGTGTTAACGAACGTCGAATATGGAAAATTATCGGTTATTGAGGCCTAAAAACTTCGTATCGGTGGTGTAGATAATTATTACCTCTCGGCCTAGAAAAACGTTTTATACCGGTCATACGATGTACGTGATACACACCATCCGGTGTGTATCGGAGGTAGAAATGACGGACAAACGGCAACCCCCGGAGGGGGGACGAGAGGAATCGCTATCCGGGGAGTCGAGCGGGGACGGCGGGGGACCGTCCCGGCGGGACTTCCTGAAAGGGAGCGCGGCGGCGGGCGCCGTCGCGCTCGGCGTGGGGGCTGGAGCGATCGGGTCGGCTTCGGCCGGCATCCCGACGCCGCGGCTCCACCGCGACGGTAACCTGATCAAAGACCCCGACGGCAACACGGTCACGCTGCGCGGGGTGAACATCGCCGACCCCAAGCGGATCAACGTCACCTCGCAGGCCCGCGGGAAAGACGCCGTGCAGGTGATCGACATGCTCACCGACGCGAGCAACGGCTGGTACCCGCGGATGATCCGCGTCCCGGTCCAGCCCGTCGACATCGGCGAGTACGAGCCCGGTTCGGGCCCGCCAGTGCCGGCGTTCGACCGCACCCAGCTGGAGAGGTACCTCACGAACCACCTCGACGAGGTCGTCCAGCGGTGCAAGGAGCGCGGCGTCTACTGCATCATCGACTACCACCGCCACCGCGACGTCCAGTGGGCGGAGGGCCAGGACGGCCCGGTCAACACGGATCTCCAGGACGAGGTCGACATGTTCTGGGACACCGTGGCGCCGCGGTACGCCGAGGACACGCACGTCCTCTACGAGGTGTACAACGAGCCCACAGAGCCCGGGATGTGGGAGGACCCGACCACCACCCAGTGGGTGGCCGACGTCTGGCGGCTCTGGCTCGAGATGGCCCAGCCGTGGGTCGACACGATCCGGAGCCACGCGGACAACCTGATCCTGATGGGCTCGCCCAGCTGGTCCCAGAGCCCGGAGGGCGCGCTCGTCGAGGAATTCGACGGCGAGGACATCGCCTACACCTACCACATCTACCCCGGTCACAACTCGAGCAGGGCTCAGGACTGGGAGGACGCCTCCCGGAACGGCGAGGGGGTCGCCGGGGTCTACGAGCAGGCGCCGCTGTTCGTCACCGAGTTCGGCTGGGAACAGAACGCGGGCCAGTACATCGGGGGGACCGACGACTTCGGCAACGCGTTCATGGACTTCCTCGAGAAGAGCCCGGCGATCCACTGGACGGCCTGGATCGCGGACCCCGTCTGGCGCCCGGTCATGTTCGACCGGCCGTTCGCCGACAACGCGAACGACTCCGTCGGCGACCCGTACAACGGTACGGTACCGGAGGCCTGCTCGGACCTGCCCTGCGAGTGGTCGCTCACCACCGGAAGCGGCTACATGGGCGACGACATCAAGAGCGCGCTGGAGCAGTACCGCAACGACGGGATCCCCGGCGAGGGCACCGCGACGGGCACGCCCACCCCGACGGACACCGACACCGAACCGCCGACCGACACCGATACCGACACGCCGACTGACACAGACACGCCGACGGATACGGACACTCCGGAGACGCCGACCGACACGCCAGCGGCGGACGCGCTCGTCGTGAACGACTACGACGGCGACCCGGCGTGGTCGAGCAACCAGAACGACCTCGGCGAGTGGTGCGGCGCGGGCTCGTTCGCGAACGGAAGCGGCGAGGTCTCGAACGGCGCGCTCGTGCTGGAGTACGACAACGGCGGCTGGTTCCAGGAGCAGATCAACCAGGACGTGAGCGGCTACTCGACGCTCGTGTTCAGCGTCAGCGGCGCCAACGGCGGCGAAGAGTCGGAAGTGCTGTTCGACATGGGGGGCGTCCGGACGATGCTCTCGAACGTCACCGACGACAGCATCGGGACGAGCACTTCCGACGTGGCCGTCGACCTCGAATCCGCCGGCGTCGACCGCACGTCCTCGTCGATCTCGGTCCGGCTGAACTTCTGGCAAGGGGGAGCCAGCACGCTGGAGATCGACGAGATACGGCTCGAATAGGCACACGATCACCCACACCCTACCACACAAATGACAGACCACGATTCACGCGACGGCGCACAGTCGACGAACGATTCGACGGGCGACAGCGGCGGGTTCTCCCGGCGGAGCGTCCTGAAGGCGACGGGGGCGGCCGCGGTCACGGCCGGGTTCGCCAGCACGCTCATGGGCTCGGCCGCGGCGGTCGGGATCGACACCCCGCAGCTCCACCGCGACGGCAACCTCCTCCGCGACCCGAGCGACAACAAGGTGATCCTCCGCGGGGTCAACATCGCCGACCCGGCCCGCTGCGCGCGCAGCTGGCGGGGCAAGGACGCCATGGGCGTCTTCGACAAGGCGACCAACACCGACGAGTCCAACGACGGCGGCTGGTACAACCGGATCATCCGGATCCCGACCCAGCCCCAGGACATCGCCGACGCGGGCACCGGCAGCGTCGGCAGCATGCCGCACAACGACGACTGGGGGCCGCTGCTCCCCGGCCAGATCGACGAGTCCGACCTGGAGACGTACTTCTCGACCTACGTCGACCCGCTGGTCGACGCCGCCGAGGAGCGCGGGCTGTACGTGATGATCGACTACCACCGCCACTTCCCGATCTTCCACCAGCCCCAGCACGAGAGCGACATCGGCGACTACCAGTGCGGTTCCGAGACGTTCCCGAACGACCTCGGGTTCTGCGGCGAGCGCGGCGTCCTCTGGCACTCCGAGGAGCAGGCTTCCCAGCTCGACGGCTACACCGAGGAGTACGCCGCCGAGCTCGACGAGGAACTGCACATGTACTGGAACTTCGTCGCCCCGCGGTACAGCGACCGCTCGCACGTCATCTACGACGTGTACAACGAGCCGACGGGGCCGTACGCGGGCGACTGGGGGTCGCCGACATCGATGCCTTCGACCGGCGAAGAAGGCGAGGGCAACCCCTCCTACGACGCCAGCGAGAACCAGCAGTACTGGGACATGTGGGTCGACCGCGCCCAGCCCTGGATCGACACGGTCCGCGAGCACGCGGACAACCTGCTGACCATCGGCTCGCCCCGCTGGAGCCAGCTCACCTACTGGGCGCCGACCAACGAGTTCAGCGGCGAGGACATCTGTTACACCGGTCACGTCTACACCCACGACTCGATGCGGCCGCTGTCGGACTCGTTCGGCACGCCCGCCCAGGACGTGCCGGTGTTCTTCAGCGAGTTCGGCTGGGCCGAGGGCGGCGGCCGCGACGGCTTCAACTTCCTCGAAGGCACGGCCGACGAGTACGCCGACGACTTCGAGACGTTCATCGAGAACTACCCGGTCCACCCGATCTGCTGGAACTTCGACCACACCTGGGAGCCCTCCTTTTTCGTCCACGAGACGAGCCAGGACGGCACCTGGGAGATCCACGACTACCAGTCCCGACCCGGCCAGTGGTGGCAGGAGTTCCTCTACGAGCACCGCAACGACGACCTGCCGGGCGACGACGCGACCGACACCGACACGGCCACCGCGACGACGACGGCGCCCGGTACTGCCACGCCGACGCCGACCCCGACGGACACGCCGAACACGCCGACGGACACGCCGGCGGCGAACGCGCTGGTCGTCAACGACTACGACGGCGACCCGGCGTGGTCGAGCAACCAGAACGACCTCGGGCAGTGGTGCGGCGCCGGGTCCTTCCAGAACGGGAGCGGCGAGGTCTCCGACGGCGCGCTGGTGCTGGAGTACGACAACGGCGGCTGGTTCCAGGAGCAGATCAATCAGGACGTGAGCGACTACTCCACGCTGATCCTGCGAGTCAGCGGAGCCAACGGCGGCGAGGAGTCTGAAGTCCTCTTCGACATGGGCGGCGTCCGAACCATGCTCTCGAACGTCACCGACGACAGCATCGGTACGAGCGCTTCCGACGTGGCCGTCGACCTCGAATCTGCGGGCGTCGACCGCACCTCGTCGTCGCTGTCGCTCCGCCTGAACTTCTGGCAGGGCGGCGCCAGCACGCTCACGATCGAGGAGATCCGACTGGAGTAACGACCCGATTCGAACGGCCGCGGTCGGCCGTCGCCCGCGGTCCGGACCCGCCGGACCGCTGGGGGGACGCGGTCGTCGGCCGGCGAGACGGCGCGGACCGTTTCCGCGCCGGGAGTCACGCGAACCATGCCACGCGACCAGGGAGCGAGCGACGGGTGCGAGGGGGCCGGCGCGACGGACGTCGACTCGGCGACGGGGGGAACCTCGACGACCGTTCTGTCGCCGCCGGCGGGGCTGGCGGTCGACGGCGTGACCGCCGTGACGGCGACCGTGACGTGGTCGCCTCCGCCGGACGCCGACGAGGGGGGACTCGACCACTACGCCGTCGCCGTCGACGGGACGAAGCGGGCCGACGCGAGTCGGGGGACGAGGCGCGCGGCGGTCGCCAACCTGGCGCCGGGGACGACGCACACGATCGGCGTCACGGCCGTCGACGCGGCGGGCGAGGCGTCACTGCCGGCGACGGTCGCGGTGACGACGGCGGAGGTGACGACGGCGGTCGATCCCTCGGCGGACCCCGAATCGAACAGCACTGCGACCGACTCGACCCGTCGGCCGGGGCCGTCTGGCGGCCGTCAGGGGACGCACACGGAGCGACGCGATCTATGACACAGCACGACGACACGCAGACGACGGACGAACAGACCGACGACCGCGACGCGAAGGTCCGCTGCGAGAGCGCCATCGGGACCCCGCAGTCCCGGCGGGGGTTCCTCGCGGCCAGCGCCGCGCTGGGCGCGGGGGCGCTCGCGTTCGGCGCGGAGGGACCGGCGACGGCCGCGCCCGTCCAGGAGAAGTGCAACACCGAGGACTACGGCCAGATCCAGGTCGCCGACGGGTTCGCGCTGCTCGACAACCAGTGGGGCAACTCGGCGGCCGACCAGTGCATCTGGCTGAACGAGGACGGCAGCTACGGCTACGACTTCGACGCCTCGGACACCAGCGGCGGGATCAACTACCCCGAGGTGCTCGTCGGCACCAAGCCGTGGGGCACGGACACCGGCGTCGACGAGTTCCCGATCCGCCGGCGGAACGTCGACGAGTTCGTGCTCGACGTCGAGGCCGAGTACAGCCAGTCCGGCGGCGAGTGGGACTGGGCAGAGGAGTGGTGGCTGATGGAGCGGCCGCCGAGCCAGCAGACGGAGACCCACCAGTACGAGGTCATGCTGCTGTTCGACTGGAACGACCAGCACGACCACGGACCGGTCACCGTCGAGGGGGCCTGGACCGACCAGTACGGGAACACCGTCGACCACTGGACGACGTACGGCTCCGGCGGGACCGACGCGACGTTCTACATCTTCCGGATCCAGGGGGGTCACGACGGCGGGAAGGTCGACATGACGGAGGTCGTCGACTACCTCACCGCCGAGCACGACGTCGCCGAGGACCTGTGGCTCTCCGGCGTCGAACTCGGCAACGAGTACTGGGGCGGGTGCGTCGGCGAGACGACCTACGAGACGTTCGACGTGACCATCAACGGGTCGACGTACACCAGCGGGAGCGACGGCGGGGACCGGACCCCGACGCCCACCGCGACCCCGTCGACGCCGACGGACACGCCGGAGGACCCGCCCACCGAGACGCCGACGGACACGCCCACCGACACCCCGGAGGAGCCACCGACGAGCACCGATACCCCCGGATCCGGCGACGCGCTCGTGGTGAACGACTACGACGGCGACCCGGCGTGGTCCTCGAACCGCAACGACCTCGGCGAGTGGTGCGGCGCCGGGTCGTTCGAGAACGGCAGCGGCGAGGTCTCCGACGGCGCGCTGGTGCTGGAGTACGACAACGGCGGCTGGCTCCAGGAGCAGATCAACCGCGACGTGAGCGGCCGTGAGACGCTGGTCCTGCGGGTCAGCGGCGCCGAGGGCGGCGAGGAGTCCGAGGTCCAGTTCAGCATGGGCGGCGCGACGGCCCTGCTCTCGGAGGTGACGAGCGACTCGGTCCGGACGAGCGCCGGGGACGTGGCCGTCGACCTCGACGCGGCGGGGGTCGACCCGTCGGCATCGGGGCTCTCGGTGCGCCTGAACTTCTGGCAGGGCGGCAGTAGCACGCTCTCGATCCATGAGATCCGACTCGAATAGCGCGACGAACGGCGAACCGATCGCCGATTCGAACGGCGAGACGAACGCGATCCGACGAACGACGACAGACCACCGACACAGATGACATCCGACGACACGACAGCGAACGGCGAACGGAGGGCCGACGCGGCAGTCGGCGACGCACCGACGGACGCGGACGGCGCTGGCGGGCGGCCAGCGGCCGACGCCGCGATCGGGACGACGACCAGGCGGACGGCGCTCAAGACCATCGGCGCGGCCGCGGCGGCGGGCACGCTCTTCGCCGGGCAGGCGAGCGCGGGAGTGCCGACGCCGCGGCTCCACACGGACGGGCGGTGGATCCGCGATCCCCAGGGCAACGAGGTCCAGCTCCGGGGGATGGCGACGGCCGACCCCGGGTTCTACCGGCGTCACCACCCCAAGTCCTTCGAGGAGGTGCTCCGGCGGGCGACCGACACGGCCGACGGCTGGCACCCGAACGTGGTCCGCCTGCCGATCACGCAGGACAGCGTGAACCACTTCGGCATCGACACGGTGATCGAGGAGTTCGTCCGGCCCTCCGTCGACATCCTGGCCTCCCGGGACGTGTACGCGCTGGTCGACTTCCACCTCATCCGGCCGTACACCCAGGAGGCGACAGAGACGTACAACTCGAACAACGACGACACGCTCTCGCCCATCGACGACGTGATGACGACGTTCTGGGAGGCCGTCGCCCCCGAGTTCGCAGACGACGAGCACGTCATCTACGAGCTGTTCAACGAGCCGACCCAGCCGACGATGTACGGGGACGACGCGGGCGCCTGGCAGACCTGGCGCGACGCGGCCCAGCCGTGGGTCGACCTCGTCCGCGAGCACGCGCCCGACACCCCGATCATCGTCGGCTCGCCCCGGTGGACCTCGGTGACGCACATGGCCCCGGAGTACCCCTTCGAGGGCGAGAACCTGATCTACGCCGCCCACATCTACCCCGACAACGGGGCGCCCTCCGAGTTCGACCAGTACTACGGCGAACCGGCCAACGACGTGCCGGTCGTCGTCACGGAGTTCGGCTGGGACCCCGAGGGCGGCAGCGTCGACCAGGGGACCACCTCCGGGTGGGGCGAGCCGTTCCGGCAGTGGGCCGAGGGCTACGAGAACATGGGCTGGATCTCGTGGTGCTTCGACGACTCGTGGGCGCCGACGTTCTTCAGTTCGCCCGGCAGCGGGGCGGCCGAGCCCTGGACGCTGAAAGACGGCGACGACCAGATGGGGGGATACATCAAGACCTGGCTGGAGGAGACGAAAGACGACAGCGTCCCAGTCAGCACCATCGACGACTCGACGGCGCCGCAGACGCCCGGCAACCTCACCGTGACCGACGCCACGGAGATCAGCGTCGACGTGTCGTGGGACGGCGTGACCGACGAGGGCGAGGCCGGCCTCTCGCACTACACCCTCTCTGTCGACGGGACCGAGAACCAGGAGGCGCTGCCGGGCACCACCTCGGCGACCGTCACCGGGCTGGAGCCCGCGACGACCTACGAGATCAGTCTCACCGCCGAGGACGACGCCGACAACGTGTCGAGCCCGGCAACCGTCGTCGCCGAGACCATCGCGACCGACGCCGAGCAGTCGCCGCACAACGGGCCGCACACGGTCCCCGGTCGGATCGAGGCCGAGGACTTCGACGAGGGCGGCCAGGGCGTCTCGTACAACGACACCACGCCGTCGAACCAGGGCGGCGCGTCCTACCGGGACACGGCCGTCGACATCGGCACGTCGGCGAGCTCTGGCTACAACGTCGGGTACATCGAGACCGGCGAGTGGCTGGAGTACACCGTCCAGGTCGAGTCGGGCGGCACGCACGCCACGCACGTCAACGCGGCAGCCGGGAGCGGCGGCGGGGGCACGCTCCGCATCGACGTCGACGGCCAGGAGGTCGGGCGGCACAACGTCTGGCAGACCGGCGGCTGGTCGAACTGGCAGTCGATGCGCGTCGGCGACCTGGACCTCCCCGCGGGCGAGCACGTCGTCCGGGTCACCGCCGAGTCCGGCGCCTGGAACTTCGACTGGATCGAGTTCGGCGAGTCGAGCGGGAGCGGCGACCAGCAGGCGCCGTCGGCCCCGACCGACCTGTCGGTGACCGACACCACGACCACCTCCGCGTCGGTCTCCTGGAGCGCCGCAAGCGACGCCGGCGGGAGCGGTCTCGACCACTACGTCGTGTACGTGGGCGGCTCGCAGGACCAGACGGTCGCCGCCGGTACCACGTCGGCGACGATCGAGGGTCTCTCGGCCGACACGTCGTACCAGATCGACGTCGCCGCGGTCGACGGCGCGGGCAACGAGTCCGCGCAGGCGACGGTGTCGGCGACGACCGGCGCCAGCGACGACGCGACGGCGCCCTCGGCGCCGACGAACCTGTCTGTCTCCTCGACGACGGCCTCGTCGGTCGCCGTCGGCTGGAGCGCCGCGAGCGATTCCGGCGGGAGCGGCCTCGACCACTACGTCGTCTCCGTCGACGGCTCACAGGACCAGACGGTCGCCGCCGGTACCACGTCGGCGACGGTCGACGGGCTGTCGGCGAACGCGACCTACCAGATCGGGGTCTCGGCGGTCGACGGTGCGGGCAACGAGTCCGCCGCCGCGACCGTCGAGGCCACGACCGCCCAGTCCGACGACGGGAGCGGGGGCGCGCTGGTCGTCAACGACTACGACGGCGACCCGGCGTGGTCGAGCAACCAGAACGACCTCGGGCAGTGGTGCGGCGCCGGGTCGTTCCAGAACGGGAGCGGCGAGGTCCAGAGCGGCGTGCTGGTGCTGGAGTACGACAACGGCGGCTGGTTCCAGGAGCAGATCAATCGGGACGTGAGCGACTACTCGACGCTGATCCTGCGAGTCAGCGGAGCCAACGGCGGCGAGGAATCCGAAGTGCTGTTCGACATGGGCGGCGTCCGCACTTTGCTCGCCAACGTCACCGACGACAGCGTCGGCACGAGCGCCTCCGACGTGACCGTCGACCTCGAATCGGCGGGCGTCGACCGCACTTCGTCGTCGCTGTCGCTCCGGCTGAACTTCTGGCAAGGGGGGTCCAGCACGCTCGAAGTCGAGGAAATTCGCCTGGAATAGACGTCCGAACACTGCGGCTCACCGAGTCATGGCACGGAAATCAGACGACAGCGGATCCGAGGCACCGACCGACCCCGACGCACCGGCGGTCGAATCAGCGGCGGACGAACCGACAGACGGGGGCGACGAGCCCGACGCGCTCGGAGACGGCGCGATCCCCGAGATCGGTCGCCGGGACTACCTGCGGACCGTCGCGGCCGCGGCGGCAGCGGCCGGTCTCGGGAGCGCGGCGACCGGTAGCGCGGCCGCCGAGACGGCGGACACGTCGAAGACCGTCGACGAGCGGATCCGGGAACACCGGACGGGCGACCTGGAGGTCGTCGTCGAGAATCCCGACGGCTCGGCCGTCTCGGACGCCGAGGTCTCCGTCGAGATGGTCGAACACGAGTTCGGCTTCGGCACGGCCGTCAACGCCGACACGCTGATCAACCAGTCCGACGAGGGCGACAACTACCGCCAGTACATCCCGGAGCTGTTCAACAAGGCGGTGATGGAGAACCGGCACAAGTGGGCGTTCTTCGAGAACGAGCGGGCGCTCGCGGACGAGGCCACCCAGTGGATCCTCGACCGGGGGCTGGACCTGCGCGGGCACGTCTGCATCTGGGGCCGCGACGGCGTCGGCGCCATCCCATCGGACGTCCAGACGGCCATCGACGAGGGCGACGCCCAGACCATCCGCGACCGCTCGATGCAGCACATCGAGGACGTCATCACCCACTACGGCGAGGACGTCACCGAGTGGGAGGTCGTCAACGAGGCGATGCACGCCTACCAGCTCCAGATCGGCGTCTACGGGGACCAGATCAACACCGACGAGCCCTGGACGGGCGAGGTCGTCCCCTGGACCTCCGACCTGCTCGCCGACTGGTACAGCCGGGCCGCGTCGGTCATCGAGGAGAACGACCTCGACCTGGGCATCGCCGTCAACGACTTCAACCAGTTCCCCTACTCGTACACCGACGGCCGCTACGAGTCGGAGATCGACCACATCAACTCGAACGCGGTCCAGCTCGACACCGTCGGGCTGCAGGCCCACGTCGCCGCGCGCACGGGCGAGTTCGACACGAACTCCAGCCCGGACGGTCGCATCGGCGCCGACCAAGTCGTCTCGGAGATCAACACGTGGGCCGACCACGGCGCTCGCGTGAAGATCACCGAGTTCGATACCTACAACGGCGACGACTGGAACTCCGACCAGGAGCGCGCGGACGTGCTGGAGAACTACCTGCGAGGCGCGTTCAGCCACCCGGGCGTCGACGACTTCATCATGTGGGGCTTCTGGGACGGCCGCCACTGGGAGAACGAGGCGCCGCTGTTCTACGACGACTGGTCGCGCAAGCCGGCCTACGACGTGTGGACCGGGCTGGTCTACGACGAGTGGTGGACCAGCGACAGCGGGACCACCGACGGCTCGGGCGCCTACGCGACGACGGCGTTCCTCGGCGAGCACGAGATAACGGTCAGCACCGACAGCGACTCCGCGACGACCACGACGAGCGTGACCGACGCCGGGGGGACGACGACGGTGACCGTCACCGTCGAGGGCGACGGCGGTGGCGGCGACACGCAGGCGCCGACGACGCCCGCGAACCTCTCGGTCACGTCGACGACCGACTCGACGGTCACCGTCTCGTGGGACGCCTCGACGGACAACGGCACCTCCGGGCTGGACCACTACGCCGTCTCGGTCGACGGCTCGCAGGACCAGACGGTCGGCGCCGGCATGACGACCGCGACGGTCGACGGGCTGTCGGCCGACACGTCCTACCAGATCGGGGTCACGGCGGTCGACGGCGCGGGCAACGAGTCCGCGCAGGCGACCGTCGAGGCGACGACCGACGAGTCCGACGACGGCGGGAGCGGCGACGCGCTCGTCGTCCACGAGTTCGACGGCGGCGCGTATCCGGGGTCGAACGACCTGGGGAACTGGGCCGGCGCGGGGAGCTTCGAGAACGGCGGCGGCTCGGGAGCGGTCGCGGACGGCGCGCTCCGCCTGGAGTACGACGACGCCGGCTGGTTCGCCAGCAACGTCAGCCAGTCGGTCGCCGATCGACCGGTCCTGCACCTCCGCGTCCGCGGCGACGCGGGCGGGGAGGAGTCGCACTTCCGCCTGAAGGTCGGCGGCGCCGAGGACCTGCTCGCGAACCTCACCGACGACGCGATCGGGACCGAGTGGTCGACCGTCTCGGTCGACCTCGCGGCGGCCGGCGCGGACCTCTCCCAGCCCAGCGCGGTGCGGTTCAACTTCTGGGAGGGCCACGCCGGCGCGGTGGAGATCGACCGGATCGCCTTCGCACCGGCGAGCGACTCCGCCGTTGCGAGCACCCCTCTGGCCGGCGCGACCGACGCGGACGACGCTCCCGAGGGGGTGAGCGACACCCCCTCCTGAAGACGGACGCACGGCACCTCGCGAGACGCATCGACTCGAACGACAGCCCACACCGACACGAGACAGATGACACACGACGACACGACTTCGAACGCACGGCGCGGCGAACAGCGCGGAGAGACGGCGGACGGTAAGCGACGCGGAGAGACGGCGGACGCCGGCGGCGAATCGGGGGCGCTCTCCTCGTCCCGGCGGCGGACGGTCCTGCAGGCGCTCGGCGGGGGCGTCGCCCTCGGCGCCGTGGGGGCGCTCGCGACGAGCCCGTCGACGGCGGCGGGCGCGGACTTCGGCGACGGCGTGAACCTCATGCCCCCGTACTACTGCAGCGGCGACCAGGACCTGGGCTGGGACCTGATGGGCGAGTACCCGGACATCGAGACGGTCCGCATCGAGATCGAGCCCCCGTCGATGGGCGAGAGCCAGGCAACGATGGACGACGCCAAGCGGTGGATCGACGAGGCCTACCAGCACGGGTACGACGTCCTGGCGACGTACCACCACCACCCGCACAACGGCTCGGCCGACGCGGCCCACCTCCAGAACGCGGCCGACTGGTGGGTCGAGCAGTACGACTACCTCTCGCAGGACGCCGAGTTCACGATCAACCTGATGAACGAGTGGGGCAACCACGACGTGACCGCCGACGAGTACGCCTCGGCGTACAACGACGCGCTCTCGACCGTGCGCGACGGCACGAGCTACTCGGGCCCGATCGTCTGCGACGCGCCGGGCTGGGGGCAGGGGACCTACCGGCTGGCCGACGCCGTCGAGTCTATCGACGACGACGACCTGATCCTCTCGGCGCACGTCTACCCCGTCGGCTGGAACGCGACGACGGGGGAGTACCTCGCCGCCGAGGACCTCGACGTGCTGGACGAGACGGACTACCCCTGCATGGTCGGGGAGTTCGGCAGCATGCCCGAGAACAGCGACGGCCAGGCCGACTGGTCGGCCATCGTCGACCACGCCAACGAGCTGGGCTGGCCCGTGGTCGGCTGGTCCTGGAACGGCGACGGCGGCGGCATGAACATGGCCGACCCCTACTGGGGCGACGACTGCAGCGCCGACGAGTACGCGACGAGCGACTACTTCGACGTCGTCTACGACAAACTCGGCGACAGCGGCGGGACGGCGACCGACACGCCCGGCACGCCGACGGACACGGACACGCCGAACACGGCGACGGACACCGACACGCCGGATACGCCGACCGCAACGCCGCCTGCCGACGCGCTCGTGGTGAACGACTACGACGGGGATCCGGCGTGGTCGAGCCACCGCAACGACCTCGGGCAGTGGTGCGGTGCGGGCTCGTTCCAGAACGGAGGCGGCGAGGTATCCGACGGCGCGCTGGTGCTGGAGTACGACAACGGCGGCTGGTACCAGGAGCAGATCAACCAGTCGGTCGAGGACTACTCGGCGCTGATCCTGCGGGTCAGCGGAGCCAACGGCGGCGAGGAGTCTGAAATCCTCTTCGACATGGGCGGCGTCCGCACTTTGCTCGCGAACGTCACCGACGACAGCGTCGGCACGAGCGCTTCCGACGTAACCGTCGACATGGCGTCGGCCGGCGTCGACCGCTCGTCGTCGTCGCTGTCGCTCCGGCTGAACTTCTGGCAGGGCGGCAGTAGCACGCTCGAAATCGAGGAGGTGCGCCTGGAGTAGGCGGAGACCCCTTCGACGACTCCCGTACCCATCGGACGCGTCGAGTGAACGCGTCCAGTTCGCGGCGCCGGACCCCGTCTCGTCCGGATAGCTTTTTTATTCGATAACTTATTTTCATCATTCGTTAACATTAATAGGAATCAAACGAACATGTAAACCGCAATGGTAGACAGGCGAACGGTACTGAAAGGGGGAATCGCATTCGGTAGTCTGGGGCTGGCGTCGACGGTCCTGGGACAGGACTCGACGCTGGCCGTCCACGAGTTCGACGGCGGCGCGTATCCGGGGTCGAACGACCTGGGGAACTGGGCCGGCGCGGGGAGCTTCGAGAACGGCAGCGGCTCGGGAGCGGTCGCCGACGGCGCGCTCCGTCTGGAGTACGACAACGCCGGCTGGTTCGCGAGCAACGTGACGCAAGACGTCTCGGACTACCAGTACCTCGCGCTCCGCGTTCGGGGGGACGCGGGCGGCGAGGAGTCGCACTTCCGGCTGAAGGTCGGCGGCGCCGAGGACCTGCTCGCGAACCTCACCGACGACGCGATCGGGACCGAGTGGTCGACCGTCTCGGTCGACCTCGCGGCGGCCGGCGCCGACCTGTCGAACCCGCAGGCCGTGCGCATGAACTTCTGGGAGGGGTCGTCGGGCGCGGTCGAGATCGACCGGATCGCGTTCTCGACGGGCCCCGACGGCGGGGGGAGCGGCGGCGGGACGACGACGGCGCCTCCGACGGACGGTTCGACGCCGACACCGACGGACACGCCCGACGACGGGACGGAGACGCCGGACGACGGCACCGACACCCCGACCGACTCCGGGCCGGGCTGGGACGTGCCGTTCCCCGACCGGCCGCCGGAGCCCGACACGCTCCCGGCGGAGATCACGGCGGAGACGACGGTCGCGGAGCTGTGCGAGCACTTCGACGACCCGTACTACGTGCCGCGTGACTTCCTCGACTACATGCCCGACGAGTACTCCTCGGGCGACGGCTGGACGGACGCAGAGAAGGCCGCGGAGTTCGGCTACGATGTCGAGGCGGTCCGGAACAACGTCCAGGACGGCTCGCTGACCCTCGGCGACCTGGGGTCCCAGGCGCTACCGATGGTCCAGCAGCTGGCGGAGAACGACTTCCCCGCGCACGCGACGGTCAAACTCCTCCCGCGGCTGGCGCTGCTGCCCGACGAGACCGAAGACCCGGGAACCCACGACGAGCCCCAGAGCGTCTGGGCGGAGACCGGGGGACCGACGGCCGCGACCAACGACCCGGATCAGCTGATCCAGGACCGCTGGCCGACGGACGCGCGGACGTACCAGCCCGACGAGGTCCGCGTGCGCGACCGGATCCACGACCAGCCCCAGTACGACGACAGCCGCGAGTGGGGGAGCGCGGCGCCCCTGCCCGACTCCGTCCTCACCAACGAGGACAACCCGGTGCTCGACGCCGCGGCCGACAAGATCCACCCCGTCACCGGCGAGTCGATGGGCGACGGATTCACGGCCAACGCGCCGATGGAGGCGGAGGTCCGGATCCACGACCAGGGCGGCGGGTACCTCAACCAGTACATCCGGCTCACGAACACCAGCGAGGTGCCGTACTTCCAGGACGGCGCCGTCATCTGGTGGCTGGGCCCCTCGGGCGACGGGGCGAACCTGGCCGACGGCCACTGGAACAACCCTCACCGCCCGAGCTCGTCGCTGGGTCACCCCCAGCGCGACGTCATCGAGGTGCTCCACCCGGACTACGAGGGCCTGTCGGCGTACGCGGTCCGACTGGCCAACCACGACGAGCCGTACCACATGCGGACGATCTACCCGAACCAGAGCGTCGCGATGGAGATCGGGACGCCCGTCTCCGGCGACGCCTGGTCGAGCAGCGCCGAGCGTCAGGATCTGGTCGACACCATGCTCGACTCGCTGCACGTCGAACTGGAGACGAACCTCGACCGGAACGACCCCCTGCTCGACGCGGTCGACCTGACCTACCGGGTCCCCAACTGACCCGGCCGCGGTCGGCCCGGGACCGTTCGAAGACGAGAGGGACGGACGCCGCCGTCGCCGTCGCGTCGTCACTCGCCGCCGAATTCGCCGTTCACGATGTCGGCCACCCGCTGGCGGTCGAACAGCTCGGCGTCGCCGGTCACCTTTCCGAAGGTGTCCGGGTAGAGCTGCTTCGCGGCCCGCTCGGTCAGGAAGAGGTTGTGGATCGGCCCCTGGTGGAGGTAGCCGCCGCGGTACACCCGCCCGTTCTGGACGGCCGAGAGCTGGCTCCCGACGGGGTGGTCCTCCATGAACGCCACCACGGTGTCGCGGAACTCGGTCGCGGACTTGCGCTCGTGGCCGCGGATCAGGAGCACGTCCGGGTCGACCTCCAGCAGGTTCTCGTAGTCCAGTTCGCCGCGGTTCTCGGTGCTGAGGTTCTCGACGCCGGTCCCCGCAAGTGCGTCGGCGACACCGAGGTCGCGCCACTGCTTCTTGCTCGTCCCGCGGTCGTTGAGCCGGTACGGCGAGAAGGTCTCCGGCTCGTTCGTGCCCTCGAAGGTCAGGAACACGTTCGGCCGGTCGCTCGCGGGCGGGAGCCGGCGCTGCAGATCGGCGATGAACTCGTCGTGCAACCGCTCGAACGCCTCGAAGCGCTCGCGCTGCTGGAAGACGGTCGCCACCTTCTCGAAGGCCTCGTAGAGCGTGTAGTAGCGGTAGTCGTGCCACTCGTCGGACCGGCGGAAGATCAGGTTCCCGACGAACGGCCCCACGTTGTCGGCGATCTCGTCGACGTCCGACTGGTCCCAGTCGAACCAGTTGATCAGCATCCCCGGGTCGTAGAGGTGGACGTCGTTCTCCAGTTCGTAGAACTGCTCTTTGGTCCTGACCTCGGGGTGGCGCTCCAGGGGCTCGCGGTCGACGCTCACGCCGGGCAACTCGTCGTAGACGTCCGTGTGGTACCGGTCCACGCCGCCGATGCCCGTCATCCCGTCGGCCTGTCCGAGTGCGACGCCCATGTCGGCGTACTCGCCGCAGTAGGCGATCCACGCCTCGGGGACCGCGTCGAAGGTGACCTCCCCCACCGGCGCCATCGTCACCGAGTACGGCGTCGTCGCGTCCGTCGCGGTGCCCGTCTGCGTCGCGGTGCCGCCGGACCCGCTGTCGGTGCCCCCCTCGACGTCGGCGCCGCCGCCACCGCCGTCCGCCGCGTCGGTCGGCGCCTCGTCTGCCGCACAGCCCGCGACCGCTCCCGCGCCCACCAGCGCGGTCCCGTAGGTCACGAACTCTCTGCGCGTCGGTTCTCCCGTCGTGTCGGCGTCTCGCGCCATGTTTTAGGCTAGCCTAAATACTACTTAGTCGTTCCGGATTTTAGGCGTGCCAAAACCTATCCCGGGGCGTCCAGTGGTGGCCTCGATCGCGCCCTACACGGCCGAATCCGGATCCGGGATCCACTTCCGGCTCGCCGTCCGGGCGACGCGGTCCGGAGCAAAAGTTAGGCGAGGCGAAAACTGTCCGAGTGTTGAAAAGTTATAAGCCGCTGGGCGACCGAGTACCGTGCGTAATGAACACCCAGAAGACCGTCCGCCAGGAGGCCGGAACCGTCGGCTCGAACCCCGTTCGGCTCGACGAGGAGAAGGCCCGACAGGTCATCGAAGCGCTGAACGCCGACCTCGCCGACGCGTACGTGCTGTACCACCAGCTCCACAAGCACCACTGGAACGTCGAGGGCGCGGAGTTCCTCGACATCCACGTCTTCCTCCAGGAGGCCTACGAGGAGGTCGAGGAGGCCGCGGACGAGATCGCCGAGCGACTGCAGGCCCTCGGCGGCGTTCCCCACGCGAGCATGGACGCGCTCTCCGAGGCCGCGACGGTCGAGCCCGAGGACGAGGACGTCTACGACATCCGCACGTCGCTGGCCAACGACCTGGAGATGTACGGCGACGTCATCGAGAGCTACCGCGAGCACATCGAACTCGCGGAGGGCCTCGGCGACCACGCCACCGCGCAGATGCTCCGCGAACAGCTCGAACACCTCGAAGACCACGCCCACCACTTCGACCACTACCTCGAGGACGACTCGCTGGTCACCGAGGCCGCGCTCGAATAACGAAGACCGTCCGAGAAACTGACCGCTGCGGTCACTCGATACGCGGCGCTTTTTCGTCGGTTCGACCCGGCAGTTCGAGTTCGATCTCGAGCTCCGGCTCGCCGACGCCGTCGAAGTCCACTTCCAGTTCGACGGGCTCGCCGAAGGCGAACGGGAGCTCCCACTCGTCGTCGGTGATCGTGAGCTCGTCGCCGTCGCGGAGCTGTTCGCCCAGTTCGATCAGGAACTCGCCGGCCTCGCTCGCGTCCAGTCGGTACTCCTGCTCGAACTCCCTGCCGGTTCTGATGGTCGTCCGCTCGTCCTCGGCGTCCCCCGTCATCGTCTCGTCACCGCCACACCTCGAGGGTCGTGTCGCTCGCGATCCACCCGTCGGTGTTCCCCGATTCGAGGAAGACCGACCTCCCCGGGGCGCTCTCGCAGACGGTTATCTCGGGCTGGTCGGTCTGCTCCCGTCCGGATCCCTCTCGCGTGTGTGACTGGCTGCCAGCGGCCATTAGCGGTGTTTAGGCACACCTAAAATAAAAAGGGCTCGGTTCGCCGGGGCGGCGGCCCCGGCCGGACGCCGATGGGCGAATCGGTACCGGAGCGCCGTCGCGGGTCACTCGGACCGCGGTGACTGCGGGGGGACCTCCTGGTCGGCGGTGCCCTCGCTTGCGAGGAGCGTCGTGGCCAGTCGCTCCGCAACCGTCGGGCTGACGTTGCCGGTGAGCCGCATCGCCTCCTCCTCGTAGTCGTCGAGGTCGAGCACCTCCCGGCAGAAGCGGGCGAGCGTCCGGTAGGTGTCGTGGAGGTCGGCGGCGGTCGCCCGGCCCTCGGCCGTCAGCGTCGCGCCCTCGTACGGTTCGTGCGAGACGAGGCCGCGCGCTTCCAGCCGCTGTAACATCTCCGTCGTCGCGGCGGGCGACCGGTCCAGCGTCTCGGCGACGCGGCTCGGCGGGATCGGCGGGGACAGCTCCCGCTCGGCGCGGTAGAGCGCGACCAGGTACTGGGCCTCCCCGGTCACGGCGGCACCCCTTCCGTTCGTGCGGACCGTCTCCTTTCCGCTCGTGCCGGCCCAGGGCGTCGGGACACGGGACTCACGCCCTCCGAACGAGGCGGGGCGTGTCCAGTTTCGCGTCGAAGGCGGCGCGTTCGCTCCGGGCGCGCTCGTGTGCGCGATGACCGTGCGATTCGGCGGACATGCTACGCGTTCGGACGGATCGGGGCGCTCGCCAGCCCGTCGGGTTCCCCCTCGGCGCCGAGTTCGACGGTGATTCGCCACCCCTCGTCCGCGGCGGCGACGCGCAGCGCCGCCGGTGCCATCGCGGGCCGGTGCCGGTAGAGTTCGACCGCGACCGGGAGTACCGGCAGGCGGTCGCCCTGCGGCGAGAGCGCGTACTCCGAGAGCGTCGTGCGGACCGACCGGGCGCCGCTCGCTCGGTCGATGGCCGCCGGAGCGCACGTGAACTCGCCGACCAGCCCGCGGCGGCGGAGCGCTCGCAGCGCCGCGGTCACGGGCTCGTCCGCGCGCTCTCCCGGACCGAGTTGCGCCGCCGTGGCCGACAGCACGTCCGCCTGGCGGCGGGGGCTGAGCCGCTCGTCGATCTCGGTCGCCATGCTCTCCAGCAGGCACAGACAGAGGTCGTCGGGGTCCTCGACGGTCTCCGCGCGCTCGAAGTACGTGTCCATGATCGCTGTCTCGACGCCCTCGCACTCCCCGTCGGAGAGCGTCTCGAAGGTCGCGGCGGCGACCCGGTGACAGAACTCGATCCGGCGACGGCGCGCCGGCTGGCGCTCCTCGCCGTCGCGGAGGGGTCCCGGCGCCGTCCCCCCGGCGTCCGGATCGCTCTCGGACAGTCCGTCGGGCAGGTCGAGCGAGTCCCCCTCCTCGCAGACGATCAGGTCGTAGCGCGGCGTCCGCGGATCGTAGCGCCTGAGCGCGCTCCGGTACTGCTCGGTGGCGTGGACGGCGGCTCGCGCCGCCGTGCGGGTGTCGAACCGCAGCCCGGCCGCGGGCACCGGTCGTTCGCCGGTCCGCCCGCAGACCACGTAGTACGACCCGTCCTCGGTGGCGAGCGCCTCGATGCGTTCCCGGATGTCGGTGAGCGTCGTGCCTATCATCGTGTCTCGTCCTCCCTGCGGTGACCGCACCCGCCGATACACCCGGCCAGCAGCCCGCCGGCGACGAGCGCGCCGGCGCGTCCGAGATAGCTCCTGCGCGTCGATCCGCCGCGCGGGCCGGAGTCTCGTGCCATAGTTTTCGGCTAGCCTAAAATGCATAAATAGCTGCCGGTTTTTAGGCACGCCAAAACGAGGGGCGCCGGACGGCAGTCCCCCGACCGCTCAGTTCTCGCCGTGTCGCCCGGCCACGATGTCCGCGATCCGCTGTCGGTCGTAGAGCCGTTCGTCGCGGCCGAACTCGTCGGGGTACAGCTGTGCCGCCGCGCGCTCGGTCTTCGCGAGGTTGGCGATCGGTCCCTGGTACATCCCGCCCGCCGGGTAGACGTCCCCGTTCCGGACGGCGGTGAGCTGGCCCGCCGCGCTGTGCTCGCGCATGAACTCGAGGTACGTCGACCGGAAGTCCGAGCGCGGCCGGTGCTGGTCGGTGTACAGCACCAGCACCTCCGGATCGACCTCCAGGAGTGACTCGTAGTCGATCGAGCCGCGGTCCGACGTGAAACTCGCGATGTCGGTGCCGTCGAAGGCGTCGCTGACGCCGAGGTCGTGCCAGTGCTTGTAGGCCGTCGTCTCCCCGAGGCGGTACGGGTAGAACTCCTCGGGCTCGGTCGACGCCGGCGACACGAGCCCGATCGCGGGCCGGTCGCTCTCGGGCGGGAGCCGCTCGTCCACGCCCGAGATCACCTCGTCGTGGAGCGCCCGGAGCGCCTCGTAACGGTCCGTCCGCTGGAACACCTGCGCAACTTTCTCCGTGGCCTCGTACAGGCTCAGGTACGGGTACCCCTCGTGCCAGGGGTACGTCGAGAAGCTCGTGTTGCCGCAGAACGGCCCGACGCCCTCGCTCACCTCCGCGACGTCCGCCTCGTCCCAGTTGGGGATGAGGTTGATCATGTAGTTCGGGTCGATGAAGTGGACGTCGGCGTCGATGTCGTAGAGCAGTTCCTTCGAGATGCCGTCCTGCCACAGCGAGGTCATCCCGGACTTGCTCGTCGAGAGTCCCGGGATGTCCTCGTACTGCCACGTCCGGTACTCGCCGGTGAGCACGACCGCGCTGGGCTTGCCCAGCCCGAGCGCGACGCCCATGTCCGCCCAACTGGCGTTCTCAGCGACCCACGTCTCCGGGACGGACTCGAACGTCACCGTCCCCGCGGGCGGGATCGTGACCGAGTAGGACGCCGACGGGGGCGTCGACTCCGCCATCGCCGTCGTCTCTGCCTGCGTCTCGGTTGCGGTCGGGTCCGGCGTCGGCGTCGCGCGCTGTGACCCCTCCGCCGTCTCAGTCGGCCCGGTCCCGGTCGCGTCCGCCCCGTCCGGCTCGTCCGTCGCGCCGTCGTCGCCGGCACAGCCGGCGATCGACGCGCCCGCGACGAGCGCGCTCACGGCCTTGAGATGTGCTCGCCGCGTCGATTCCGTCGTCGAATTCGTGTCGTCGTGCATGTCAGATGTCTCCGTTGATGACGTCCGCGACGCGCTGGCGGTCGAACAGTTGCTCCTCCGCGGGGATCTCCGGGTACGGCCCGTCGACGTAGGTGGGCCACTCGCCGAACGTCTCCGGATACAGCTGCTTGGCGGTCATCTCCAGCTGGAACAGGTTCAGGATCGGGCCCTGGTAGCGCGCGCCCTGCGCGTAGACGCGGCCGTTCTCGACCGCGGAGATCTGGCTCCCGACCGAGTGGTCTTCGAGGTCCTGCCGGATCCTCGCCATGTCGGTGTCGGGGTGCATCCCGCCGAGCGCGAAGATCACGTCGGGGTCGGCCTCCAGCAGTCCCTCCATGTCGATCTGGCTGCCGGAACTGACGTCCTCGCCGAGGGCACCGCGCGCCCCAAGCGGTCTGACGTGCGCCGCGAGGAACCCCGGCGCGTCGGTCTTGTACACCCACGGGCTCTCGACGTCCGTCAGCCCCGCCATCAGCGCCGTGGGTCGCTCGCGTTTCGGGGGCAGGTTCGCTTCGATCGTCTCGCGCACCGTCGCGTGCACCTCCGCGAGCGCCTCGTACCGGTCGCCCGCCCGGAACACCTGCGCGACCTTCTCGAACATCTCCCAGAGGCCGTAGTAGCGATAGCGGTCGGCGTACTCGTCCGGCGGCGAGAGGTGTCGGTTGCTGTAGTGGTTCCCGAACCACGGCCCGATGTTCTCCCGCACCTCCTCGACGTCGGCCGCGTTCCAGCTCCCCAGCGAGAGCACGCTCGCCGGATCGGCGAGGTGGACGTCGCTGTCCAGCTCGTAGAGCCGCTCTTTCGTCGGTTCCCACGAGGAGTACAGCCCCGACCAGTCGAGTTCGACGCCGGGGAGTCGCGGCGTGAACTGGTTCCACAGCGCGTGGTAGTAGTCCGGCGCGTGCATCGCGTTCACGTCGTTCCCGCGACCGACCGCGAACGCCATCCCCGCGAGGTGGGTCAGGCGGGTGAAGATCGTCTGGGGGACCTCCTCGAAGGTGACCTCGCCCATCGGCGCCATCTCCACGGTGTATGGAGTGCCGTCAGTCGGCGTCGGCGAGTCCGTCGCCGCCGTCTCGGCGTCCCCGGTCGTGGGCGTCGGCGTGGCCGTCGGGGTCGGTGACGGCGACGCCGTCTCGGGGTCGTCTGCGCCTTCCCCAGTACCGTCGGTCGGCGTGGATCCGCCGCCGGTACAGCCGGCGACCAGCCCGGCCCCGAGGGCCGCGCCGTACTGCAGGTAGTCTCTGCGGCTCGGTCCGTCGGTCGTCTCTGTGTCTTTCTCTCCCATTTCAGAACGCTCCGCTGACGATAGCAGCCATCCGCTCGCGGTCGATCAGTCGCTCCCCGGGGGGGATCTCCGGCAGGTCGGCGTCGGTGACCGCGCCGGGCCACTCGCCGAACGCCTCGGGGTAGAGCTGCTTCCCGAGCATCTCCGTCTGGAACAGGTTGATGATCGGGCCCTGGTACGCCGAGCCGCCGACGTACAGTTCGTCGTCCTGCACGGCCGACAGCTGGGTACCGAGTGAGCTGTCTCGCATTCCCTCGACCCTCTTCCGGAGCGCGTTCTCGCCGTTCCAGTCGCGGTAGTTGAGCCCGAAGTGGAAGACGATAGCGTCGGGGTCGACGTCCAGCAGCGCCTCGTAGTCGACCTTGATCCCCGGCTGGCCGCCGTACTGGCCGGCGAAGGCGTCGACGACGCCCAGGTCGCGGTACTGCTTTTTCCCGTAGGTCTGGTCGAGCGCGGTCCGCGGGTTGTACGCCCGGAAGAAGCCCTGCGTCTCGGGGTTTATCTGGGCGTTCAGGAGCGCGACCTCCGGTCGGTCGTCCCGCGGGGGGACCTTCGAGCGCATCGCCGAGAGGGCGGTCCGATAGAACTCGTTGAACGCCGTCGCCTGTGCGGACTTGCGGAAGACGTCGCCGTAGCGCGAGAGGAACTCCGGGACCGAGTAGTAGGCGTAGGACTCGCCGCCGGGCCACGTCGGCCACCCGTCGCCGCGTTTGCGTCGGCTGGAGTTGCCGAAGAACGGCGCCACGGAGTCGTGGAGCTCCGCTATCTCCTCCTCGCCGACCCCGTAGTAGGAGACGTAGCGATTCGGGTCGGTCGCCAACAGGTCGGGGTCGAGTTCGTAGAGGAACTCCTCCCGGAGGCTCCAGTCGTCCGTTCTGACGAGTTCGACCGAGTCGGGCTCGGGGACGGACACTCCCGGAAGCTGGTCGTAGAAGCCGGTGTACCAGAACTGGTTGCCCTCGGCGGCGACGAGCTTGTCGCTCTCGCCGAGCGCCGTCATGACGTCGGCCTCGAAGCCCCACCCGCCGACGAAGCTCTCGGGGACCGACTCGAACTCGACGGTGCCGACCGGCGCCATCTCCGCCGAATGGCCGCCGGTTGCCGTGGCCGTCTCGGACCGGTCCGGTTCGCTCGCCGACGTCCCCGACGCCGTCGGCGAACCGGTCTCGGCCCGGGTCGAGGTGCTTCCCGTGTCGTCTCCCTCGGGCGACCCGTCAGCCTCGCCGTCCAGGCAACCGGCCAGAAGCCCGCCACCCACGAGCGTCCCACCGTACTTCACGCAGTCTCTGCGCGTCGGTCCACCGTCCGCGCCGGAATCACGCACCATGGATTTAGGCTCACCTAAATCACATAAAGCGTTTCCGGAATTTAGGCTAGCCAAAAATGCTGACAGTCCCGTACGATGTCGTCCGCGCTGTCATGCGGGCTCGGCGAGCGGGTACCCGCGGGACACCGCCGGTGTCTGCGCAGACGGGTCGTGAGCGTCGAGTGCTACCGCGGCGCTCCGCAGCGCGGACACATCGGCGACCCGCTCTCCGGGAGTTCGAGCCCGCAGTGGGGGCACTCGCCCTCGGCGTCCGGCGCGGTGAGTTCTTCGATGGCCGTCGCCGTCGCTTCGCGGACGCCGTCCAGCGATCCGATCCCCGCTTCGTCCGGGTCGCCGCCGGTGCCGCCGTCGTCGCGAACTGACGCGGCGAACCGCGCGCGATCGGCGGCGAACGCCGCTTCGTCGTCCGTGAGTTCAGCGATTCTCCCGGTCGGGACCGGCGCGTCGGCGTCCGCTGCACCGAGCAGCCCCAGTGCCTCGGCCGCTCGTCCCCGCACGAACGAGTTCGAGTCGTCGAGCCGCGAGTCGAGTTCGGCGGCGGCGTCGGCCAGGCGGTCCGGATCCGCACAGCCGACGGCGACCAGCGCAGTCGAGAGGTGGTACCTGACGAGGTCGTTCTCGTCGTCCAGCCGTTCGGCCAGCCTGGGGACCTGGTGGCGGAGCCGTTCGGGGTCGCCGAGCGCGACGAACTCGAGCGCCTTGGCGAGTTTCTCCCTGACCTCCGGTTCGTCGAACGCCAGCCCGACGCGGAGGTCGGCGAGGAGGTCGGGCGAGGCCACCGCGTCCGGGCGTTCGAGAGCCACGTACCCGAGCGCCTCGGCCGATCGGGCGCGCACGTAGTAGAACTCGTCGTCGTCGGCGAGGCGGTCAGCGAGGGGCTGGACGGTCGGGACGGCGGCCTCGGGATCGGTCTCCGCGACCGCGACGAACAGCTTCGCGGTCGCGAGCCGGACCGACCGCTCGTCGTCGGTCAGGAACGGCGCGACTGCCGGGAGCAGTTCGCTCAACGGGGAGGCCCGCTCGTCCGCGAGCGCGCGGAGCGTCCGGAGCGTCTCGTTCCGCTCGGCCGCCGGCGCGTCCGCCAGGCGTTCGAGCGCGGGTCGGGCTTCGTCCGATCCGGTCTCGACGAGTTCGACGATGCGGTCCGGTGCCGGCGAGTGGTCTCCCATCTGTGGAGGATGCGTGCCCGATTCCTCTCAGCCGTCCTGTAAATCGCTTGCGTTCAGTGCGACCCGTCGGCGTTGACCGATTTCGTGCGCGTTCGATCCCGAGTAGGGGTAGATTTGATATCGCGTTATGTGATTTACGAGTACGAAACGATCCTGGGGTCCTGTTGCTTCACAATGGTCAGAAAAGGATGGATCGCCCGAAATCGGGTTCACTCGGCGAATTCGGCGACCGAGTCGAAGGAGTCGTCGGCGAGCGCCTCGGCGAGGGCGGGGACGTCGACCCCGTCGACGTGGCTCGGGTATTTGCGGCCGAAATAGCCGACGACGTTCTCGACGTCGCGTTCGAGGAGTTCGCGCGCGTTGTCGTGGTCGGTCGGGACGGCCTGGGGCCAGTCGAAGACGACGACCCCCTGTTCGGTGACGAAGACGTTGTACTCGCTCATGTCGGCGTGGACGTACCCCTCGGCGTAGGCCGTCGCCATCTCGTCGAGCACCAGTTCCAGGACGGGGACCACCTGCTCGTCGGTGAGTTTCGTCCGCGAGAGCTCGACGCCGTCGACCTTCTCCATAACCAGCGCGTGGCGGTTGTGGTCGATCGGCTGGGGGACAGACACGTCGGGGTAGAGCGACTCCAGGGCCTCGTACTCGCGCTCGGCGGCCTTGCGCGCGGTGTACTGCCAGGAGACGTGGTCGCGGTCGGCGGTGTAGTCGCGCTCTTTCATCACTTCCCGGAAGTTGGTGTACCCCTCGCGGTGGTACTTCAGCGCGAGCGGGCGATACGAGCGCACCTCGTACACGTCGCTCTCCTTGCCGACGCCGAGGGGGGCACCGACGCCGTCGAAGGTCTCCCGTTCGGCGAAGGTGTGGAGCGCGAGCGCGTCGTACCCCTCGAAGGTGAGCTTGAACCCCTCGTACTGGATGGTCTTTCGCTCGACCAGCCCGCGGTCCTCGCAGCGGTCCAGCCGGTAGTCGACGTCCTCGGCCGACAGGCGCGTGTACTCGGGGAGCTTCTCGCGGTTGACGTACTCCGAGAAGCGCATCCCCTGTTCGACCCCCGAGAGGAGATAGAAGTCCTCGGCTTCGAGGTCGGCTATCACAGATGCGACGTTCTGGACCATTACTCGGTCGTACTCCGTCGATAGGGAAAAGCCCGACGCGTCGGGTATCGACCGCCGATAAATCGAATACCGCGATATAAAATCAGGCGAGGTCAGCCGAACGCAGGTCGCCTCGATCGGTCGAGACAAGCCGAGCTAGCCGGTACGTGTGGGATTCTCTGCGAGAAGGTGAGACGGCAACCGCACTCGGGATGGGCCGACCCCCGGAACCTACGGCGTCGAGCGAGTCACTCGTTGGCGACGGCTTCGACCGCGGCCATGGCCTCGGTCTCGTCGGCGTCCCCGCCGAGCCACTCGTCGGCCCACGACTCGATGGCGTCGAAGACGGGGCAGAGCGACTCGCCCTTCGCGGTCAGCGAGTAGAAGGTCGCGACCGGCGCGTCCTCTTCGAGGCGCCGGTCCACTAGATCGAGTTCTTGCAGGTCGTCGAGGACGCGCGAGAGGGTCCGCGAACTGGCGCCGGTCGAACGTTTGAGCTCGTTGAACCGCTTCTCGTCGCCCTGGAGGTCGTAGAGGACGACCAGCCGCCACTGGGAACCGATCTGTTCGAGCGAGTCGACCACCGGACACGCCTCGGGGTTCGCCGCCTCTGCGTCCGCGTTCGTTGCCATGGATATCTGTACCGCCGGCAGCTACTTAGGTGGTTCGTTGACGAACCGGGTATCACGACGAAACCGGATTGTCCTCTTCACCTGCGGTGGGCCCGTTCGCCGTCGCGGCTCCGTCGTCTCCCCGAGGTGATACCGACAGCCGGTGGTAACACTCACGCCTCCCGGTGACACCAATGTCAGATAACGTATATGTGTGGCGGGGGCGTATGGAGTACCGATGACAGTGGTACGAGATCCGTACGGATCCGATCCGAGCGATCAACTGAACGGCCGGACGCGAACGGGGGCGGTCGCCTGATGGTCGTCGAGACGGCGGCCGGGGGGATACTCTTCCTCCTCGCGCGCGTGCTGCTCGGGGGCGTGCTCGCGTTCACGGGGCTCAACCACTTCTCGGACGTCGAGGGGATGGCCGGGTACGCCGGGGCGAAGGGCCTGCCCGCGCCGAAGCTCGCGGTAGTCGCGTCCGGCGTCCTGCTCGTCTTCAGCGGGCTGGGTATCGTGCTCGGGGTGGTGCCAGTCATCGCGGCGGGCGCGGCGGCGGTCTTCCTGCTGGTGTCGGCGGTGACGTTCCACGACTTCTGGGCGGTCCCCGACGACCAGGCCCAGACCGAGATGACGCAGTTCCTCAAGAACGTCGCGCTGGCCGGCGGCACGCTCGCGTTCGTGGCCCTCGGCGGCCAGGCCTGGCCCTACGCGGTCGGGATCGGCCTCTTCTGACGGTCACTGCGCGGTGACGCGGTCGATTATCTCTTCCGCGGTGTCCCAGCACCCCCGCAGTCGGTCCGTCGGCAGGTAGATTGCGCCGTAGCCGTCGCCGCTCCGGCGGATCAGGTCTTCCTCGCAGAGGACGTCGAGGTGGTGACGGACCGTCTTGTAGTCGAGATCGAGCGCGTCCGCGAGCTGGTTGGCGTTGCGCGGGCGCTCCTCGAGCGCCCGGAGGATACGCGCCCGGTTGGTGCCGCCTCGCGTCCCGGCCAGCACCTGCCAGAGTGTTCCTTCCATCGTCGGGAGTGTCGCGGGGTCGCTCCCCTCGATTCGTGTTCGTTCGTCAAGGACTGTCCGCTCTTAAACCCCCTGGCGTCCGGCGGCCCGCGGGCGCACTCTCGATCGCTCGCACCGGATACGCCGCTGCCTCCGCGTTCCGTCACCGAACGGCGTCTTCGCCGTGTGACCGCGACCGCCGCTTCTGCCTGATCCCGAAGGCGGCGACGCAGAGAGTGACGAGCAGGTTAAGGGCGCCGAACACGGGCAAGTTGCCGCCGAACAGGTTCCACAGCCCGGCGTTCGACGACGCGTCGGCGTTCCGGCCGCCCTCGTCCGCGGGCGCGACGGCCTCGCGGTCGTCCGTCGTCCGGTCGGTGCTCACGTCTGTCCGGACGTCGTCAGCGGCCTCCTCTCCGGCCGCCCCGCCGTCCGCCGAAGCGAGCCGTTCGAGCACGGCGTCGTCGCGGTCCATCCGGTCGGCACCGAGCGCGGACTGCTGGGCGCGGAAGTACTCGAGGAAGCGGTCGATCCGGCCGCCGTAGGGCTCGGAGACGCTGAGGTCGACCGATCCCTGCTCCCACTGGCTGTCGTACTCGCGGTACTCGATGGATTGCTCGACGGCGGTCGCGCCCTCCCCGCCGTCGGCGCGCTCGTGGGCCATCCAGTTGCGCATGAGCGTCCCGTACTCGCTGAGCGCGACGGCCTTGCGCACTCCCGTCGACTCGTAGTACGGCGCTTCCCGGGATTCGAACGAGACGTTCCTGACCACCCGGTGGGCGTTCCCGCCGGGTTCCTCGTAACTCGCGACGAGCCCCAGGGTGGGATCCTCGCCGGTCCGCTCGACTTCCAGCAGGACGACGCCGCCCTCGGTCTTGTTGCCCTCGCGCCGAGAGGGGAACAGCGTCGACACTTCCATCAACCGGGCGCTGGCGGTGTCGGCCTGGGGTGACCCGTAGACGTTCTCGATCTCGTAGCCGTCGCCGGCGACTCGCAGCGAGAGGTTGTACACCAGCGGCGTCACCATGTACGAGAAGCCCTCGTCCATGCGCTCCTCGAACGCCGCGGGCGAGTGGACGGAGTAGTAGTTCGCGCCCCGGACCGTCGAGATGGTCTCGGTCAGCCGGGAGTTGAAGTCGACGCCGACGCCGACGAACGTGGAGTGGATCCCCTGATTCGCCTGGGATCGAAGCCGCGACTCCAGCGAGTCGCCGTCCGTGTCGCCGAGGTTGGGCATCGCGTCGGTGACGTAGACGACCCGCGTCTCGCGCTCGCTGTCGTTGCCGTGTTCGTCGAGCATGTCGCGCGCCTCGCTCATCCCGGCGTCGAGGTTCGTCCCGCCCCCGGCCTTCAGACTGCGCACGTCGCTCCGCAGGTCGCCGCGGTCGATCTCGGAGACGCGCCGGAGCCCCTGGACGGTTCGCGCGGTATCGTCGTACCCGACGACGCCCACGCGGTCGTCGCCGTCGAGCTTCCCGAGCATCGAGACGACGGCGTCACCGGCGGCGTCCATCTTGGCCTGGTTCTCCTCGACTTCCTTCCGCTCGCCGCCGTCGTAGTAGTAGTCGTCGAACTGGCTCTCCATCGACCCCGAGGTGTCGACGACGACCACGAGGTTCAGCGGCTTGCGCTCGAAGTCGCGCTTCGAGAGGCCCGAGTTCAGCCCGACGGTGACGAACCGCTCGGTGTCGTTCGAGAGCGGGTCGCGCGTCACTGCGGTGCTGTAGGACGGGCAGAACAGCTGCTCGCACGGCCGGTCCTGGCCGGTGTCGAAGTAGTAGTCGTGGAACAGCCCCTCGTAGGTGAGGTCCGTCGGTTGCGGGACGTACCCCTCCTCGACGTTCGTCCGGAAGGCGTTGGCGTCCTGCGCGCCGCCGGCGGTGACGCCGACGCTTCCGCTGCCGCCGTCGCCTCCGCCCATCGCACCGCTGGCCCCGTCACCTCCGCCTATCGCGCCGCCGCCGTCGCCGCCGTCGCCGACCGCCACGTCGGCGCTCCCTCCGCTGCTCGAACAGCCGGCCACGACGACCAGCGCGACCACCGCCACTGTGACAATAACCTGTCGCATACCCGCCTATCGTTCACGTTGGGTTATATGTCGGCTGGTGGATCAAAGGCGCGTTTCAGCGTCCAGAACCGGTCTCACGACAGATTATGCACTGTCGTTCGACGATCGTGGTCATCGTTGCAAGATGGCACTCGGTGGTCGAACCGGTCCGGAAGACCGACCGGCGAGAGTCGCAGTGAACGGCAGTCGCCTCACGACAGACGACGAGATCGCGGCCGATCGGATTCGATGCGGACGGCCGACTGGATCCGCCGCGGGCGGCCGCCCGGACCCGTCGCGGACGGCCGACCGGATCCGAGGCGGACGCCCGACGACGGCCCAGCGGTCCAGATCGTGGAAGTCCTCGATAGCGGATCAGCGGTCCACGTCGCCCATGATGGGATCGAGACTGCCGACGGTGGCGATCAGGTCCGGAACGAGCTCGCCGCGAGCGATCTCGTCGAGGACGGAGACGTGCGAGAACGATGGACCGCGGATCTTGAAGCGGGCGGGTTTGTCGGTGCCGTCCGAGCGGATGTAGATGCCGAGTTCGCCCTTGGCGGACTCGACGGCGCGGTAGATCTCGGTGTCGGGGTCCGGGCGGAGCGTCCGTGGGACGTTCGCCTGGACCGTCCGGTCGTCCTCGGGCCAGTCCTCCAGGAGGTCGACGCACTGTTCGACGATGCGGGCCGATTGTTCCAGTTCGCGCAGGCGCACGAGCACGCGCGCGTAGTTGTCGCAGCCGTCCTCGGTGACGACGTCCCAGTCGAGTTCCGGGTAGTAGCCGTACGGGTCGTCCCGCCGGAGGTCGTAGTCGATGCCCGACCCGCGGGCGACCGGCCCGGTACAGCCGTACTCCTTCGCGGTCTCGGGGGGTAGCTCCCCGGTGTCGACGGTCCGGAGCTGGAAGACCTCGTTGCCGGTCAGCAGGTCGTGGTACTCGGCGAGTTTGGCGGGGAGGCCGTCGACGAACTCCCGGATCGACTCGAAGAACTCCGCGCGGGGCTCGGGCAGGTCCCAGGCGACGCCGCCGAGGCGGAAGTAGTTGAACATGAGGCGCTGGCCGGTCAGGTCTTCGAGGACGTCCTGGACGATCTCGCGGTCGCGGATGCCGTACATGAACGCGGCGGTGAACTCGCCGACCACGTCGAGCGCGTAGGTGGCGACCGCGAGGAAGTGCCCGAGCATCCGCGAGAGTTCGGCGCTCATCGTCCGGACGACCTGGGCGTACTCGGGAACCTCGATGTCGGCCAGGTCCTCGGCGACGCGGGCGTAGGCCCACTCGTTGCAGAGGCCGGCGCCGGTCCAGTCCCAGCGGTCGGGGTAGGGCATGATCTGGTGGCGGTAGGTGCCCTGCTGGCACATCTGCTCCTCGCAGCGGTGGATGTACCCGAGGTCGGGAGTCACGTCGGCGACGTACTCGCCGTCGAGGGCGACGCCGAGGTGGAGGACGCCGTGGGTCGCCGGGTGGTGGGGCCCCACGTTGACGAACAGGGTGTCCCCGTCCCGGTGGTCGTCGGCCAGCGGGTTCTCGTGTTCGCGGAAGGTGACGATCTGCGGTTCGGTCTGGTCGAAGTCCGGGTCCAGCGGGTGGCCCTGCCAGGTCTCGGGCAGGAGGATCCGACGGAGGTCCGGGTGGTCCTCGTACTCGACGCCGACGAGGTCGTAGGCCTCCCGTTCGTGCCAGTCGGCGGTCGGATACACCGGCGCGGCGCTCTCGCTGACCGGCCGGTCGGCGGGGACGGGGACGACCACGGAGAGTTCGCGCGTCGGGTCGTCGTAGCTCCGGAGGTGGTAGATAGACTCGTAGCGGTCGCCGTACGCCTGGCCGGTGACACAGGCGCAGTGGTCGAAGCCGGCCTCGTCGCGCAGAGCGGTCAGGGCGGCCCGAACCCGGTCCGCGCGGACGACCAGCGCGGGGGCGTTCAGGTGCTGTTCGGTGTCGGTCACGGCGTCGTCGGGAACGACGGCGAGGGCCGCGTCGAGGAGCGACGCTCCGGCCGGTTCGCCCGCGCCCGTTCCCACCTGTTCCTGCGTGGCCATACGCGGAGTTGGCGGGGCCGCCCATTCGCCGTTGGGCCTCACCAGTGGGCCGGATTTATATGCGGCCGCTCGGAATCGGTCGATCCATGCGTTACCTGCGGGCCGCAGTCCACCAGGAACCGACGGTACGCCACCCGATGCACCAGTACGTCGTCGAGCACGAGGGGTACTCGGTCTCGCGACTGCTCCAGTTCACACCCGTCCGGGAGGGCGGGTCGGCGTTCCTGTTTCACGTCGACGGCGATCCCGACCCCTACGAACCCGCGCTGGCGTCCGTCGACAGCGTGCTCGAATACGAGATATCCCGCTGTCCCGACGACACGTTCTACCTCTACGTCCGCGAGGAGATCCCCGAGCACAGCCGGGAGTTCGTCGGCGCGTTCTCCCAGCCCGGGCTGGTCGGGGTGATGCCGATCGAGTACCGCGCCGACGGGACGGTGCGGCTGACCGCGGTGGGGCCGGCTGAGACGATCCAGACCGCCGTCGAGGAGACGCCCGAGGGGATGGACGTCGAGGTCCTGGAGATCGGGGAGTACGACGCCCGCCGGCTGGACGCGGGCAGCGACCTGACCGACCGGCAGTTCGAGGCGGTCGCGGCCGCGGTCGACTGTGGCTACTACGAGACGCCCAGCGAGGGGACCGTCGCGGAGGTCGGCGAGCGCCTCGACTGCGCGCCGGGGACGGCCGCCGAACTGCTCCGCCGCGCCGAGCGCTCGGTCATGCGAAACGTCGTCTCGACCGGCCCGTTCTGACCCGGCCGGGCCGAGCACTTATCACCGCTCGCCGACACGTTCAGTACAGCAATGCGATCGCGAACGCCGGCACGCGTCCGGGGACGGCGCGACTGGGGGCAGCGTGACTGGGTCCTGCGAGCGTTCGGCCGGGCCGTCGGTGGCCTGCTCGCGGCCCTGGTCGTCACGTTCCTGCTGTACCTGCCGTACGGGCGACGACTGCTCCCGCTTCACCGGCCTGTCCCCGGTGTCTCGACGGACCGGACGACGGGCGAACTGGCCCGCTGGTTCGGGTTCGAGGTCGCCCAGCCGTTCCTCTTCCAGTTCGCCGAGTTCGCGCTCTCGCGGCTGACCCACCCGCTGGTCGCCGTCCCGTTCGCGTTGTGTGGCGCGCTGGCGGTCGCGGTCGCTCTGGGGACTCGCCGGTCCTGACTCGTCCGCAACGCAACCCATTTCCTGGCACTGCTCCAAGGGCGCGCATGGACCTGGCCGACCGGGAGTGGCGGCTGATCACCGAGGAGTCCCGCTCGGGCCCGATGAACATGGCGCTCGACGAGATCGCCGCCGAGTCGGCGGCCGACGAGGACGTCCGGACGCTGCGCGTCTACCGGTGGGACCCCAGCACGCTCTCGCTGGGGTACCACCAGGACCCCGCGACCGTCGACTGGGACTTCTGCGAGTGCGAGGGGATCACGGTCACCCGCCGGCCCACCGGCGGCGGCGCCATCTACCACGACGAACGGGGCGACATCTCCTACTCGATCGTCGCGCCGGCCGACGAGCTCCCCGGCGACCTGCTCGAATCCTACGAACTGCTCTGCGAACCGCTTCTCGATGCCTTCGAGGGCATGGGGATCGACGCGGGGTTCGCCGAGTCGGAGCGACCGGCGGTGTACGAACCCGCGTGTTACCTGCGGGCGCTCCACCCGGCCCACGACGTGGTGGCGGGCGACGGACGGAAGATCTCGGGCAACGCCCAGTACCGACAGCGCGACGCCGTCGTCCAGCACGGGTCGATCACCTTCGAGCGGACGACCGAGCGCCACCTCTCGTGTTTCGCCGACCCGGCGGCGACGCCCGGCGACTTCGACGAACGGGTGACCGGCGTCGCCGAGCAGTCCGGCACCCCCCGCGAGGAGGCCGTCGCGGACTTGACCGAAGCGCTCCGCACCTGGGCCAATGCCCACGAAGGCACGTGGTCCGACGCGGAACTGGCCGCCGCTCGCGAGCGCGCGGACGAGAAGTTCGCGGCCGAACGCTGGAACCGCGACCGCGACGACCCGACGGACTAAATCGGTCCCCCGGGCGCGCCCGCTCACCCCGGCGCCATCCCCGTGTTCCCCGGTGATCCGTCGGCGTCACCCAGTGGCAGAGTGCTGTCAATATAATTTCCGCCCCTCGAAACCGCGGCCAAAATCGGCTCTCCACGGTGAAATCTGAACTCCGGGATCTATCGAATCTGACCTATCTATTCGAGCGGACAAGATTCAAGGCGGTGCCGGCACACCTTCCCCGAACAGAGCAATCGCTCATCGTGGAGAAGACCGTGGAAGTAGGACGCCTGGTCCTTCTCCCTCCGGCGAAATAAGCTTTACCCACGGAGAGCGGCGCCACCGGTCGACGGTGGGCCCGTTCGTGGGGGGAACCCAAGGGAAATGGACAACTCACGCGAATCGAACGCAGCACGCATCGACCGGACGGACTCCTGGGCAGACCGCTGGGCGGACGCCGAGGCACTGGGCACCGGTGGGGACGGTCGCTCTCCGCCGTTTTACCGTCGAGACGCGCTCTCGCTACTCGCACCGACGGCGCTCGCGATAGTGTACGGCCTCGTCGTTCTCGTCGCGGGGGGAGGCGTCTTCGCGACGGGGCAGCCGTTGCCGGGCGCCGGCGTGGCCTTCGGGTTACTCGGCGCCCTGTTCGCGGTGGCCGCCCACGGTACGCTCAGGCTCTACGACGACGCGCGGACGGTGGCACGGGCAGCGGGCGACTGGCGACCCAACCCGTGGCTGTACGTCGCGAACGCGGCACTCCTCCTCGTCGGCCTGCAGGCGGTGCGGTTCGCCGTCGCCGGCCAGCCCGTCTCCGCTCCCGTCCCGACTTACGCCGGGACACTCGTCGTCGCCCTCCCGCTCTCCTCGCTCGTCGCCGGTCCCGTCTACGTCGCCCAGCGATACAGGCACGCCTGAGCGGCGGATTTTCTCTCCGCGAGCACAGAGTTCAGACGACCAGGAGTCCGACGGCCAGTCCGACGAGGAGGCCGAGCGCGACGAGCAGGACCTTCGGGAGGAGCGCCTCGACGCGCCGGCGCCCGCGCGGCGTGTCGCTGAGGCGGTCGGCGGTCCAGGTGAGCGCTCGACCGCCGGCCCGGGCGAGGAACGTGACGCCGCGGCCGACCCCGGCGACGAGCCCGCCGGTCAGGTAGGTGAGGAACTGCGCGGCCTCCCATGCGGGGTCGGTCGCCGGTTCGGCGCCGCCGTCGCTCGCCGCGGTCGTCGCGGCCGCGCCGCTCGCCCGGCCGCCGCTCGATCCGGTGGACGACGCCGACGCGTTCGCAGTGGTCGTGCCGTCCGCGTCGGTGAGGTCGTCGCCGGCCGACTCGTCTTCGGCCCCGTTCTCGGCCGACCCGTCGGAGCCCTTCGAATCAGTGCCGGTTGTCGGCGCATCGCCGTCGGTCGACTGCTCGCCCGTCGCGTCCCTCGTCACGTCGGCGTCGACGGCCGACCGGAGGTCCGCGAGCAGGTCGCCGTCGACCGACTTGAGGTCCGGGCGGTCGACGCTGTCCAGGTCGGGCGTCGCGCCGGCGTCGAAGGTCCGCTTGCGGCGGAACGTGACGCGCTGGACGCGGTCGTCCCAGTCGGTCATCACGATGGCTTCGCCGTCGTCCAGGTCTTCCACGTCGTCGGCGGCCTGGTCGCCGAGGATGCGCCCGACGACCTTGGTGTCGTTCTCCCAGGTGAGCCGGTGCCAGACGAGCCAGTCGCACTGGGTGATGTAGTCCTTCGAGACCGAGGCCGGCCGCTGGGAGAGCGCGCAGACGCCAAGCCCGCGCTTGCGGCCCCGCTTGGCAACCCGGATGAGCGTCTCGCCCACCCCGTCGCGGCTGCCCTGCTCGGGCACGAACTCGTGGGCCTCCTCGACGATGACGAGGAACGGCGTCTTGGCCGTCTTCTCGCGGACGAACAGCTCCTCGACCACCTCGCCGACGAGTTCGCGGCCCTCGTCGGGGTCGCGGTAGCCGGAGACGTCGAGGATCACGGGGACCTGACGGTCGAGCGCGACGGCGGCGATCTGCTCGGCGTTGGCCGGCGTGACCTGCAGGTCGCAGTGGTCGTCGCCGCCGACGTGCAGGAGTTCGAACTCCTCTTTGAGGCCGTAGTACTCGCCGTCGGTGTCGACGATCAGGAGGGGGACCTCGGCGGCGAGCAGTTCCTCGGCGATCACGCTGACGGTGTTGGACTTCCCGCTGCCGGACTTGCCGGTGACGAAGCCCCGGCCGGTCAGGACCTCCAGCGTCGGCATCGAGAAGCCGTCTTCCGAGAGCGTGATCGCGTCGGGCGTGTCGGCCATCTCGCCGTCGATATGTGCGCTACCCGTAAATGCTTCGTGGCCCCGTTCTCACTCGTCGCTGCCGAGCGGGGCCGCCCCGCCAGCAAGCTTTTACCGCCGCCGCCGGATCCCCGACCATGGCGCTGTCCGACCGGTTCGGCGAGCGACTCCGGCGCGTCGTCGGCACGCGGGCCGCCCTCGGCGTCGCCGGGCTGACCGTCCTGCTGACCTGCGCGTTCGTCGGCCTGCTCGCGTTCGTCAGCGGCGCCCGCCCCGACGTGGGCTCGCGGCTCCCCTACTACGTCCTCGCCATGGCCGTCGTCTTCGTCGCCGCCGTCTTCCGCCTCGACGACCGCGAGCGCGAGGGGACGCCCGTGCTGACCTCGGTCACCGCGGTGTCCGTCGTCGCGTTCGTCCTCGTCGGCCTCGCCGGCGAAGGCGTGGTGTACGCCGTGCAGAACCCCGGCGAACTTGTCGCCTCGCAGCTGATCGTCTACTTCGCCGCGGCGGCGCTGATCTGCACCGGCGTCACCGTCTGGGGCCTCCACCACTGGCGCGAGTTCGCTAGCAGTGAGTAACTGTTTCTGACTCGTCATCTATGTATTCTGCTCGCGGTGCGTTGTGGCCACAGCCGAGCACGAGCGACGAAAGCCCTCGGCCCGCTCGCGCGGTCTGTGCGGGATATCCTCGGTCGCTGGCGCTCCCTCGGATAGGGCCCGCGCAGACCGCGCGACAGGGAGGTCGGCAGAGCCGACCTCCGCAAAACGTGGCGGCTTCGCCGCCACGCGCGCCTCGCCCTTTCAGTCCACCAGGAACGACACCGTCACCGCATGGCACAGCACCGCGCCTCACGCCTCCCCAACCGACTGCGCGTCTCGCTCACTGCGTTCGCTCCGATGCTCATCCCTCGCGCGGCTACTGTCGCGCGATGAAACGCGCGACAGCGCGCGCCACCGCACTCAACAGACGGTATCCAGACAGGTACCGATCGGTCGCGGATCGCTTCGATACGACTTTCCCGATCCGTATCTAGGGGTCTGGCATGATCCGGATCGGCGCACACACATCGATCGCGGGCGGCGTCCCGAACGCCGTCGACGAGCAGCTGGACATCGGCGGCAACTGCGGACAGATCTTCACCCACTCGCCGCAGGTCTGGCAGGATCCGAACATCGGCGACGACGAGGCCGCGGAGTTCCGCGACCTGATCGACGAGAACGATCTGGGGCCGTGGGTCATCCACTCGTCGTACCTCGTGAACCTCTGCACGCCGAAAGACGACCTGCGCGAGAAGTCCGTCGACTCCATGCAGAAGGAGGTCGACGCCGCCGACAAACTCGGCATCGAGTACGTCAACGTCCACCTCGGCGCGCACACGGGCGCGGGCGTCGACGGCGGCCTCGACAACGCCGCCAGCGCGCTGGACGAACTGGACATTCCCGAGGGCGTGACCGTCCTCGTCGAGTCCGACGCGGGGTCGGGCACGAAACTCGGCGGCGACTTCGAACACCTCGCCGAGGTGCTGGACCGCTCCGCGCAGGACCTGGACGTCTGTCTCGACACGGCCCACATGTTCGCGGCGGGCTACGACCTCTCGACGCCGGAGGGCGTCGAGGAGACCGTCGCGGAGTTCGACGAGGTCGTCGGGCTGGAGCACCTGGAGTGCGTCCACCTCAACGACTCGAAACACGAGTGCGGGACGAACAAGGACGAACACGCCCACATCGGCGAGGGGCTCATCGGCGAGGACGGCATGCGCGCGTTCCTCAACCACGAGGACCTGCTCGACGTGCCGCTCGTGCTGGAGACGCCGACGGAGGACGGCAAGAGCTACGCGTGGAACGTCGAGCGCGTGCGGGAACTCCGCGGGGAGTAATCCGGACCGAGGGGCAGCGGTCGATCCGTCCGCTACCCCGGCGTGAGAGCGGGACTGACTGAGGAACGAGAGGTACTGATTGAGGTGCTGTTCTGCACTGGGTCACCGCCGCCAGTGACCGCGCCCGGCGAGGAGTCCTCCGACGATTACACCGAGGACGGCGGCGACCGGAGAGAGCGGTCCCCCGGCGGTCGTTCGAGACGCCGGCGACTCGGCCGCGTCGGTGGCCGCGTCGGACCCGGCCGCGGACGGCGTCACGGTCGTGTCCGTCGGCGTGCCGGACCGAGACGCGGAGGCGGGTACGTCCGTCCCACCGCTTGCGGGGGTCCCCTCCGTCGTCTGCGGGCCGGTGGTCGTCGTGCCGGCGGCGTCGGGGTCGACCGGCGTCGGCGTTCCGACGGGGGTCTCTGGCGGCCAGGTCGAGAGCGGCGCGCCGCAGTCGACGTTCCCGGAGCAGTCGTCGGCGGTGGGGCCGCCGGCGCCCCACCAGTTCAGCGTCGCGTCGCCCGCCGGGTCGGCGTCGGGGGCGACGACGCCACCGCCTTCGGTGTCGACGAACCGGTTCCCGCGGACCGTCCACGTGCCGTTCGTGTTCGGGGCGAAGACGCCGACGCCCTCTTCGAGGGGCGGCTGCATGAAGTCGAGGTTGTCGGACACCGATACGTTCGCGAGGACCGACCGCCGGACGGTCCAGTCGCCGCTGGCGTCGAGTGCGGCGATCCCAACGATGGCATCGCGTACCGTGCTGTTCACGACCGTCCAGTCGCCGCTGGTGTACGACGCCGCGATACCGACGTAGTCGACCGTTGCGAAGGTCGAGTCGGCGATCGTCCAGTTGCCGCCTGACGGCGACGCGTCGACGCCGTTGCCCATGGTGACGTTCCGGACGACGACGCCCGTCGCCCGCCAGTCGCCGGTCGAACCCGTGACATCGAGCCCGCTGCTCGTGTTCCGGATCGTCACGTCCCGGATGCGCCAGTCGCCGCTCGCCCCTGACGCGTAGACGGAGATGAAACTCACGTTCACGAGGGTCGCGTTCCGGAGCGTCCAGTCGCCGCTCGTTCTCGAGGCTTCGACGCCGATCTGGTACCCGTCGACTGTGAACCCGTCGACGACCGGCGCCGCGGTGTCGCCGATCACGATTCCTTCCGCTTCCTCCCCGAGACCTGACCCGTCGAGCGTTGCACCCCGCGGGGCGACGACCGTCAGGTTCTCAGCAACGGTGACGCTCTCGCGGTAGGTCCCCGGCATCACCCGCACGGTGTCGCCGGGGTCGGCCGCGTCGACCGCGGCCTGGATGGAGGCGTAGTCGGCGCTCCCGTCGTCGTCGACGATCAGCACTTCGCTCTCTGCCGCGCCGTTGTCCGGTCGGTTCTGGTCCGTCCCGCCGACGCGGCCGGCGTCGACGCCGGCCCCCGTCGCGGCGAGCGCGAGCACTACCACTGCACACACGGCGAGTCGTCGCGTGGCGAGTCGAACTGTCATTCGATCGGCGCGACGACCTCCCTGCGAAAGGCGCTACCGAAAGCTAAAATCCGGCGTTGAGTCGACCGGGCGAGAGATCGAGCGGACGATCGGCTTCGGTGGGAGTCGCCGCGGCGTGGCGGCCCGCTCAGCTTCGCTCGACGGCATCTGGTCGGTTCTGCACGCGCGGATACCGAACGCCCAGCGCCTTCCAGTCCAGCCAGCGAGCGCCGGGCCGGTCGTCCGCGAGTCTGCCGATCGGCGGATTTCCGCCGGTCGGTACCGCGTCGACGGGGCCGCTGGGATCGACGGCGTCGGCGACGTAATCGAGCGTCTCGTCGGTCGCGGCCCAGACGCCGGCTGCGCCGGAGGGGAGCGCGACGCCGACGTTGGCGAGGCCGTCGACCGGCGCGGCGAGGTGGCGCGTCGACTCGCCGTCGACCCGCTGTTCGAGCGTGGCGTAGGCGTAGAACTCGATGTCGGCGCCGTCGGCCGCGCGCTCTTTGACCGCCGGCGCGAGTTCGAACAGTTTGTTGTAGCCGACTTCGACCTGTTCGGGGTCGAGCGTCCCCGTCGCGTCGTCGGTGGCTTCGACGGGGGCGACCTCGGAGGTCGCGGTGTCGTTCGTGACGTACCAGGTGACGTAGTTCTCCTCGCGGTGGCGATGGCGGCGGGCGACGACCGACATCCCCCGGTGGGGCAGGTAGGCGCTGACCGCCGGGAGTTCGGTCGCGGGACCGCGTACCGCGAGCACGAGGACGTTCCGGTAGGTGACTGACGCGACCGACTCTCGGACGCTGTCGGGGTCGCCGCCGGCCTCGGCGAACCCCGCGGCGCCGACCAGTGAGTCGACGAATCCGTGGGTACCGGTGCCCTTCGCGGCGACGACGTACTCGGGATCGAAGCGGACGGTCAGGTCCTCGTGCGTCTCGACGGTGAGTCCGTCGAGGGCGGGGGTGTCGCCGCCCCCCTGTCCGCCCTCGTCGAACGCGAACTCGGTGATATCGCCGACGACGATCCGCTCCTCGTGGCCGTCGACGAGCGCGCGGACGAGCGCCTCGCGGTCGACGGTGTACTCGTCGAGGGAGGTGACGTGCTCGCCGCTGCCCTTCGCGAAGATCGTCCCGTCGCGGTAGATCTCGGGCAGGCCGTCGATCCCGCGTTCGTCGTACTCGTAGCCGCCCTCGTCCCACTGAGGCGGGAGGTACTGGTAGGGGTGGTCCGTCGAGCAGACGTACCACTCGCCGCCCTCGACGGGGACGCGCTCGGCCTCGGCGAAGGGGAGCCACCGCTCTTCGACGGCCCGGCGCTGGTCGGGGTCGGGATCGAGATAGCCCTTCGAGAGCGTTCCCGGCCAGTCGAACGTCTGCCCGGCGCCCAGCGGCGCGTTCGAGACGAGCGCGGCGGCGTACCCGCTGTCGGTGAGTTCGTTCAGGACGAGCAGGCCCTGGATCCCTCCGCCCACGACGAGCACGTCCACGTCTGCGGTCGGGTACCACCCCAGTCGCTCGCGGATCCGCTCGTACAGCGCCACCCCGGTGTCGAACTCCGGCTCGTCCGCTGGCATCTGTTGTCCCCTCTTTTCCCGCGGTCTACATATGCCTGACTCCCCCGTCTCTCGCGGAGGACCAGCGGGGTTCCCACGCTCGACGAAGACGTGGCCTCGCAGGACCGTCTTTCGGCAGTGGGAGAGTGGGCGCCCGCCGTACCTGCGCGTCTGCCTCGTAGACCGATTCGACCTAACAGCGAGTGACGACCGAACCGTTCCGACGCGGATCTAGCTCTCCGTGATCGGCCTTCGCCCCTACCGTCCGGAGTGTGGTGCTTTCGTTGACGAAATAGGCGGCAGCGCCCGTACTGTCTCCGACCCGGTTCGGGGAGTGGACGCCGACCATGTACGAAAGCTGGACTGTCCACCCCGTGGATCTGTTCGAGACCATCACCTCGTCCATCGAGACGAGGATCTGCGTCGGTGTCTCGCCGCTCCCGGTCAGTTCCTCGTTCCAGACCGTCGCGTTCTCGCACGCTTTCGCGTACTGAGTGACGCGCTGCTCCGTCAGATCAGCCGGTTTGTCGGGATACGGCTGTCGCTCGACGTGACCGGGGGTCGCGAACAGGCCCGCCTGAAACGCGGCGACTCCCAGTAGGCCGATCACAAGTATCCCGAGCGGAACAGCCGGATATCGAGGGGGTAACCGCACGATCCGGTTGTCGAACATAAGCGAAATAAAACTTCGTCCTGATCGCGTTCGGCCCTCGCCGAACTTCTCGACCGAGTCACTCGCCGCCGGGACCGACGGGCATTTGCCGCCGGCCCGCCCAACCAACGCCCAGTGCGACAGTTCAGCGCCGATTACCTGGAGACCACGCGCGAGGGGATGTGGAGCGACTCCCGCGAGGCGCTCGCCGACCTCGAACTCGACAGCCGCGAGCGCGTCCTCGACGTGGGCTGCGGGACGGGAGAACTCACCCGCGTGCTCGCCGAGGAGAGCGGCGGCGAGGTCGTCGGCGCCGACGTGGACCCGGAGTTGTTGTCGGTCGCGAGCGAGTTCGCGCCGGTCGTGCGCGCCGACGCCACCCGGCTGCCGTTCGCCGCGGACGCCTTCGACCTGGTCGTCTGCCAGGCGCTGCTCATCAACCTGCCCGACCCCGTCGGGGCGGTCCGGGAGTTCGCGCGGGCGTCCTCGGACCTGGTCGCGGCCGTCGAGCCGGACAACGGCGCCGTGACGGTGGACTCGACCGTCGACGCGGAACCCCCGCTGGCCCGCCGGGCGCGCGAGCGGTTCCTCGACGGGGTGGAGACGGACGTGACGCTGGGCGCCGGCGCCCGGGACCTGTTCGAGGATGCCGGTCTCGAAGTCGTCTCGACCCGCCGGTACGACCACGAGCGGGTCGTCTCCCCGCCCTACTCGGAGGCGGCCGTCGAGGCGGCCCGCAGGAAGGTCACCGGCGAAGGATTGGCCGACGACCGCGAGACGATCCTCTCGGGAGAGACCTCCGCGGGGGAGTACGACGACCTGCGCTCGGCGTGGCGAGCGATGGGCCGCGACGTGGTCGACCAGATGGGCGACGAGACGTACGTTCGAACGGAGACGGTCCCGTTCTTCGTGACCGTCGGCCGCGCGGACTGACGCCGACGCCGACCCGGTCAGATCAGGACCGGCGGCCGCGCGGGCCGGTGAGCGACTCTTCGCCGCCCTCGCCTCCTTCGCCGCCTTCTCCTTCGCCACCCTCACCGCCCTCACCTTCACCTCCTCCTTCACCGCCCTCACCGCCTTCTCCTTCGCCACCCTCGCCGCCCTCGCCACCTTCTCCTTCGCCCTCGCCGACGCCGGGGCCGGGGCCGCCGCAGCCGGCGAGCCCGACGGTCGCGGCGACGGCCGCCACCGCGCCGGCGCTGGTCAGGTAGTCTCTGCGCGTCGATTCGTCGTCGGCTGGTTCGTCCATGCGCGGGAGTCGTCCGGCGCCCGGAAAACGGTTCGCGTGGCCGTCGCAGGGTGGATGAGGGCGGTTCCGCACCGGCTCAGTCGGCGGTCAGTCGTCTGCGGGCGCGGGGTCGCTCTCTTCCCAGTAGGTGACGTTCGCCGGCTCGAACAGGTCGGTCGAGAGGTAGCGCTCGCCGGTGTCGGGCAGGACGACGACGACGAGGTCGTCGGGCCGTTCGCGGGCGAGTTCGGCCGCGGCGGCGAGCGCGGCACCGGCCGAGACGCCGGTCAGGATCCCCTCCTCGCGGGCGAGTTTCCGGGTCGTCTGGACCGCCCGCTCGTGTTCGACGGTGCGGACCTCGTCGACGAGTTCGGTCCGGAGGATCTCGGGGATGAACCCGGCGCCGATGCCCTGGATCGAATGGGAGCCCGCATCGCCGCCTGACAGGACGGGCGAGTCGGCGGGTTCGACGGCGACGGAGTCCAGGTCGTCGCCCCGCTCCTCCTCGATGTACTCGGAGACGCCGGTGATCGTGCCGCCGGTGCCGACGCCGGCGACGAAGACGTCGACCTCGCCGTCGGTGTCCTCGTAGATCTCGGGGCCGGTCGACCCGCGGTGGGCCTCGGGGTTGGCGATGTTCTCGAACTGGCTGGCGACCACGCCGTCGCGCTCCTCGGCGATGGCGTCGGCGGCCTGGATGGCGCCGTCCATCCCTCCGTCGGCCGGGGTGAGGACGACCTCCGCGCCGAGAGCCGAGAGGAGCGCGCGGCGCTCCTCGCTCATCGACTCGGGCATGGTGAGCACGAGGTCGTAGCCGCGGGCGGCGCAGGCCATCGCGAGGCCGATGCCGGTGTTGCCGCTCGTGGCCTCGACGACGGTGGCGTCGTCGTCGAGGCGGCCCATGCGCTCGGCCCGGTCGAGCATCGCGGCGCCGATGCGGTCTTTCACCGAGTTCGCGGGGTTGAACGACTCGACCTTGCCCGCGAGGTTGTCGGCGAACGAGTCCAGCCACACGAGCGGCGTGTCGCCGATCTCCGCGGCGATGTCGTCTGCGATATCCATCGTCCCGACGTAGGCGCTCGCGACGAATTGGCTGACGCCCTCAACATCGGGGGGTTTGTCGTCCCCCTGGCCGGCAGTGAGCTATCGGATCCCTTGCAGAACGGCCGTTCTGCAAACTGTTAATTGGCTGCCGGGTAACCCGCCGGTATGGACCCACGAATCGAGGACCACGCGGACGTCATCGTCGACCACTCGGTGGGGATCGAAGCCGGCGACGAGGTGCTGATCTCGGCGTCGCCCGAGGCCGAGGATCTGGTCGTCGCGCTGGAAGAGCGCATCGGCGAGCGGGGCGCACACAGCGTCACGTTCGGCGGCACCGGCCGTACTCGCCGGGCGTTCATGCGAGCGATGGACCCCGAGGACTACGACGAACCGTCGGAGGCGCTGATGGCCGTCGCCGAGGCGATCGACGTGGCGATCACGATCCGAGCGGCGCGAAACACCCACGAGACCGGCGACATCCCGCCGGAGAAAAACGCCGCGTTCGCGCAGATCATGAAGCCCTTCCAGGACGAGATCATGGGCAAGCGCTGGGTCGGCACGCAGTTCCCCGCGCCCGGCAACGCCCAGGACGCGGAGATGAGCACCGAGGCATACGAGGACTTCGTGTTCGACGCCGTAACGAAAGACTGGGACGAACAGCGGGCGTTCCAGGCGAACCTGGTCGAGATCCTCGACGGCGCCGAGGAGGTCCGGATCGTCTCCGGCGACACGACGGACGTGACCATGAGCGTCGAGGGGATGGTCCCCGTCAACGACTACGCCGAGAAGAACCTCCCCGGCGGCGAGGTGTTCACCGCGCCCGTCCCCGACAGCGTCGAGGGCGAGGTGCTGTTCGACATGCCGCTGATGGCCCAGGGCCGCGAGGTCGAGGACGTCCGTCTCGTCTTCGAGGAAGGCGAGGTCGTCGAGTTCGAGGCCGCGAAGAACGAGGAGGTGCTCGCGGCCGTCCTCGATACCGACCCCGGCGCGAAGCGACTGGGCGAGCTCGGCATCGGGATGAACCGCGACATCGACCGGTTCACCTACAACATGCTGTTCGACGAGAAGATGGGCGACACAGTCCACATGGCGCTCGGACGGACCATCGACGAGAACGTCCCCGAGGACCGCGACGACCGCGAGGGCAACGACTCCGCGGTCCACATGGACATGATCGTCGACATGAGCGAGGACTCCCGGATCGAGGTCGACGGCGAGGTCGTCCAGCGCGACGGGACCTTCCGGTTCGAAGAATAGCGAGGCCGACCGAAGGGAGGCCTCGTAAATCCGAACGGCGAGCGAAGCGAGCCGTGAGGAGTAGGGAGGTCCGAGCGGAGCGAGGTGCGACTGACTGGAGCGCCCCGGAATTGCGAGCGGTGACCGACGGAAACCGCGAGCGGAGCGAGGACCTCCGACATCCGAACGGCGACCGGAGGGAGCCGTGAGGAGTGAGTGGCTCGAAGGAAGTGAGGGCCACTGTTTCCGAGCGGGGAAGGAGTGACCCGCGAGGAGTAACCGCGGATTCGCCGACTGCTTTTTCGACTGGTGCGGTCGTGACCAGCGGAGCGGATCGCTCGCCGTTCGCTGGGGTCGCTGTGCACGGGAGCGAGCCCCGGGCTACTCGGTCGATCTCTCCGAGAACTCGCGGTGTCCGAGTATCCGGACGGATCTCAGGACGAGCAGTCGTCGGTCACGTTAGGCCGGACGGTGATCCGGTCGCCGTCGACGATCGAGACCTCGTACCCGTCGAAGCCGAACGAGACGGCCAGCGGTCCGTCCCGGTCGTCCGCGCTGTCGTACAGGGCATCGAGCGCCTCCGGATCGACGCTGTCGTACAGTTGCGTCGAGAGGTCAGTCGGTTCGACCTCTTCGACCGTCGCGACCGTTTCGACGACGATCTGGGTGATCGGTCGGTCGTCGGTGATCTCCGCCGTTACGAATCCCGGGTCGGTCTCGTCCATGCGTCGAGTTGCCTGACTCATACGTTCGCTCTACTTGCCAATTACTGGGACACTACGTTGTTATTCACCGCCTGATACCCGACAAGGACAGATCAACTCGTAAAATGCGGCAAATTGATCCGGTTGTTGGGCGGGAGCCGACGGGCCCGCGGCGGGGCCGCGGTGGGGGGAGAAGCGATCCGATCAGACCACGTCACCGCGGACGGTGGCGCCTTCCTGCTGGTCGCGATACCGCTCGACGGCCGCGGCGGCTTCCTCGGCGACGTCCGGGTCGGCGCCGAGCATCTCGAGGGCGCCCGAGAGCGTCGGCAGGACGAACTCCCCGTCGCGGAGCTTCTGGAAGGCGTCCTCGCTGCGCTGGCCGTCTACCCACAGGCAGGCGCCGCGCGGGTCGAGGACGTTCACGTAGTTCTCGCGCGCCAGCGCGCCCTCCAGGCGCTGGGTGACGTTGTCGTCGAAGGAGGCGTTGCAGACCTCCAGGTGGACCGGTTCGTCGTCGTCGACGAGGTGGGCCGCGAGGCACTTCTCGGGGGCGGCGTAGCCGTTGGAATTGGTCCGGACGTGTTCGGGGTACTCCGCGGCCCAGTCCGCGCGGACGGTCTCGCCGATGCCCTCGACGCCGAGGGCGAGGTCGTCGGGGTCGACGCCGTCGCCGTCGTCGCCGAGCAGGATGTCCTTGGTGAGGTAGACGTCGAGGCGCTCGACGGGGTCGAGGCCGAGCACCGCGTCGCCGAAGACCCAGATCTCGCGGACGGGGACGGGCATGCGGTCGTCCTCGACTGTGGCGACGAGGTCCTCGACGCGGGCGACGGCCTCGTCGCGAGAGAGGTCGGTCATCGGTGGTGAGTACCTCCCGGAGGGGGAAAACGGTTTCTCGACGGGTCGTCCCGGGGCCGTCCCGGGGCCGTCCCGGTGCCGTCCCGGGGGTCGCGGGGACGGAGATTTAAGATGCCCGTCGGTCAAGCATAGGCGATGCGACTCCGGACCAGGTTCGCGGTCGCGCTCGCCGTGCTGGCGCTGGTCCTCTCAGCGACGACTCTGGCCGGGTTCGTCCTCTACCGCGACGCGGTCGCCGCACAGGAGCACGACGAACTGACGCAGTCGGCGGAGTCGGTCGCGACGCAGCTCGACGCCGTGCTCGCAGAGAAACAGCGGCAGGTCCAGCTGTGGGTCGAGGCGCCCGCGCTGGTCGACCACGGGTCGATATCCCAGCAGGCGCGGCTCTCGTCGTTCGTGCGGACGACCGGGTTCAGCGGCGCGTCGGTGATCGCCGCCAACGGGACGATGATGGCGCTGCACTCCCAGGGGCTCTCGATCGGGGAGCAGCAGACAGTCGTCGGGGGCGACTTCGCCGAACGGACGTACTTCCAGCGGGCGATGGCGGGCGAGACGTACGTGAGCGATCCGGTGCGCGCGGAGACGGGGAACTTCATCGTGACGGTGAGCACGCCCCTGTACGAGGACGGCGAGGTGGTCGCGGCGTTCAACGCGGCGTTCCACCTCGACGCGGGCGACCTGGCCGAGATCGTCCGGGCGAACTCCGGGCCGAACCAGGGGATCCGCATCGTCGCCAACGGGTCGACCGTCTACGCGGCGGGACCGGTCGACCGCGACGCGGACGTGATCAGCGCGAACGCGACGGTCAGCGGGACCGGGTGGACCGTCTCGGCGACGACGACCCAGGCGGCCTTCGAATCGCAGCTGTGGCAGGTGACGATGGCCCAGGCCGGGGCGTTCGGGCTGGTCCTCCTCTCGATCGCCGTCTTCGGCGCGTGGCTCTACCGCGAGTTCGTCGGCAACATCGAGCGCCTGCACCGCGGCGTCGGGTCGCTCGTCGACGGCAATTACGGGTCGACGGTCGCGCTCACCGGCGCGACCGAGTGGACCGAACTCGAGGGGCAGTTCAACGAGCTCAGCGAGACGCTCGCCCAGCGCCGGACGGAGGTGATCGTCCTCAACCGCGTGCTCAGGCACAACCTCCGGAACGCGATGACGGTCGTCGTCGGCAACGCCGACCGCATCGCCGAGCGCACCGACGAGGAGACGACGGCCGTCGAGGCCGACCGCATCCGCCGGCGCGGCGAGTCGCTGCTCGATCTGGCCGACCACGCGCGGGCCATCGAGGGCTCGCTCGGCGCGAAACCCGAGGAGACGGTGCGCCGCTCGGTCGACGCCGTGACCGAGGAGGTCGCGGCGACCCTCGTCGAGGAGTTCCCGCACGCGCTGGTCGAGACCGACGGCCCGGACGACCCGGCGGTGTTGCCCAACGGCGACGTGTTGCTGGTCGTCCTCGACGAACTCGCGCGCAACGCGATCGTCCACAACGACGCGGACGTGCCGACCGTGCGGATCGGGGCGGCGGTCACCGACGGGACCGTCCGGTTCACGGTCGCGGACGACGGGCCGGGAATGCCAGTCGTCGAACGCCGCATCCTGACCGAGCGGTTCGTCGAGACGCCCACCCAGCACGGCGCCGGCCTGGGCCTGTGGCTCGTCAACTGGCTGGTCCACTGGGCCGACGGGGACGTGACGGTCGACGTCGACGGCGGGACGACGGTCACCGTGACCGTCCCCTGTGAGCCGGGGACGGACGCCGAGCGAGCGTGACTCACTCGCGCGCGACTGGAGCGAAACGCTGACCCCGCTCGCCCCGATACGTTCGCCCGATGGACTGCGACAAGTGCGGGTCGGAGGCGGTCATGCACGCCGCCTACTCGGGGCTGCACCTCTGCGGCGAGCACTTCTGTCGGACCGTGGAGTCCCGCGTCCGCCGGCGCGTCCGCGAGGACAACCTGATCCCGCGTTCGGCCACGCCGGAGGACCCCGAGACGTGGGTGATCGGGCTCTCCGGCGGGAAGGACTCGGTCGTCCTGACGCAGGTGCTCCACGACACCTTCGCGGAGGACCCGCGGATCGAACTCGTCGCGCTCTCGATCCACGAGGGCATCGAGGGGTACCGCGACGAGTCCCTCGACGCCTGCGAGGAACTCACGGCCGACCTCGACATCCGCCACGAGGTCGTCTCCTACGCCGAGGAGTACGGCGTGCAGATGGACGACGTGGTCGAAGCGGACCCCGAGGGGATGGCCGCCTGCGCCTACTGCGGCGTGTTCCGCCGCGACGCCCTCGAACGCTACGCCGAGGAACTGGGGGCGGACAAGCTCTTCACGGGCCACAACCTCGACGACGAGGCACAGACCGCCCTCATGAACTTCTTCGAGGGCGACGTACAGCAGATGGCCAGCCACTACGACGCCTCGCTGGGGCCGTTCCCGGAGGAAGACCGCGACGGGAACCCCGTCGACGACCCGGTCGATCCGACCGAGCGGCCGCGCCAGCCACAGGACCACCACGTCCCGCGGGCGAAACCCCTCCGCGACGTCCCCGAGAAGGAAGTCGCGCTGTACGCGCACCTGCAGGACCTGCCCGCCCACATCACGGAGTGTCCGCACGCCGAGGAGGCCTACCGCGGCGAGGTCCAGGAGCTGCTCCTCGGGATGGAAGAGAACCACCCCGGGACGCGACACTCGATCATGGCCGGCTACGAGAAACTGGCCGCGCTCGCGGCGAGCGCGTTCGGCGCGACCGAGCCGGCCGACTACGGCGAGTGCGACGTCTGCGGGGCGCCCACGGGTCGCGAGGTCTGTCGGAAGTGCGACCTGCTGGACGCGCTCGAAGCGGTCTGAACGACTACGGCCGATCCCTTCTCGCCACGCGACGGATCCGGCGATAGCCGTACCACCGTGAGACGAGTCGGACAGACGCTCCGCCGGGAGTCGGACGCCGTCGGACAGTGAGACGAACCGACGACGAGTCAGACGGCGTCGGACGACCCAGTGGTGGGGTCGAAGCCGTCCGACGGGCCCGTCGCGGGCCGACCGGCGTCGGACGACGTCGTCACTGGGCGGGCGAAAACGGAAGAGAGAGTGGGTCGAGCAGTCCTTTGGAGTTGTGGAGGGGTCTCCAGCGGGAGTCGGTCGACCCGGGAGCCGTCAGTCCGGACGGATGACGTCCAGACCGTTGTTCTTCTCGAGGTTGTCCCGGCCGCCGTCCGTGTGGCCGTATCCGGGGTCGCCGCCGGCGCCGCCGGCGTTGCCGCCAGCACCGCCGCGGCCGCTGCCGCCGGCTTCGTTGCCGAAGTCGGTGTCGATGTTCTGGCTGGCGTCGAAGGACGCGTCGTCCACGTCGTCGAGCGCCTGCCGCGACTTGTCGGCCTGCTTCTGGGTCGTCGGACCGAGCACCTGGGCGGACTTGACGCCGGTCATGATGGCCATGACCCGCACCTTGCCCTTGTACTCCTCTTCGATGCGCGCGCCCCAGATGACGTTCGCGCTCGCGTCGAGGCGCTCGGTGATGTTCTGAGCGATGCCCTCGGCCTCCTTCAGCGCGAGGTCGGGGCCGCCGGTGATGTGGACCAGGCCGCCGGTCGCGCCGCGGTAGTCCACGTCGAGCAGCGGGTGGTTCATCGCGTCCTTGACGACCTCCTCGGTCTTGTTCTTGTCCTGGGTCTCGCCGACGAGCATCACCGCGACGCCGCCCTGGTTCATGATGGCGGTCATGTCGGCGTAGTCCAAGTTGATGAGCGAGGGCTGGGTGATCGTCTCACTGATCCCCTTGACGGTCTCGGCGATGATCTGGTCCATCACGGAGAACGCCTTGCCGATGGGCAGGTTGGGGACGTAGTCCAGCAGGCGGTTGTTGTCCAGCACGATGATGGAGTCGGCCTCGCTGCGGAGGTTCTCCAGGCCTTCCTCGGCCTTCACCGTGCGGGCGCGCTCGACGTTGAACGGCGTCGAGACCATGCCGACCACGATGGCGCCCTGGTCTTTGGCGATGTTCGAGACGACGGGGGCGGCACCGGTACCGGTCCCGCCGCCCATGCCGGCCGTGACGAACACCAGGTCGGCGTCGCCCAGGACTTCCTCGATGGTACCCTGGGCCATCTCGGTGGCTCGCTTGCCCATCTCGGGGTCGCCACCGGCGCCGAGACCCGAGGTCAGCGACTTGCCGACCAGGATCTTCGTGTCCGCCTCGATCATCTGCAGGTGCTGTTTGTCGGTGTTGATGGCGACCGTGTCGGCACCGTCGACGCCGATGTTGTACAGGCGGTTGACGGTGTTGTTGCCGGCGCCACCGCAGCCGACGATGACGATCCGCGGGTCACCGAATCCGTCGCCCTCGGTCTCGTCCATCTGCTGCTGTTCCTGCTCGTCCCGCTCGAGGGCCTCCTTGACGATGTCCTGCATCGGTCAGGCCCTCTGCTGCCAGCTACGGCGCTTTCGCTTCTCCGACGGGCGCTCTTTGCCCCCGTCCTGCTCATTTAGTTTCTCGCGGACGGCCGCCCGGATCGCCTCGCTCCGGTTGGGGTACTCCCCAGTTTCGACCATTCGCTCGACCTCTTCGATCTGCTGCTTCGGAATCCGTAGTGTCACACGCTCCATGTTTTTGATCGTTCCCCTTGGGTAAGACGGCGTTCGCGGACGAGTCGTCCGTTCGTCTTACACGGCGACAGCGCCATCCGATTCGACGTAATCGCCCGAAGGCGCGGGTCACACGTCCGCGCTTCGGCCCGTGTAAGACGACCGTCTTACGCAAGCATTACATCTGGGTGTGGCATTATAAAGGTTGCGGCGGCCGTCATACGACCGCGCGTTTACGGCGTTTAACGCGATCTGCGTAGCGTTTACGGCGTATCACGTCTGGTCGAGCACGTCGGCCGCAGGGGTGCGTCGACCGCAGCCCGGGCAGAACGCCCAGTCCGAGCGGAGTTCGTCCCCGCAGTCACAGAAGACCCGGTGGGACGCTTTCTCCCCGCAGTTCGGGCAGTAAACGTGCCCAGCGGAGATGGTTTCGCCGCATTGCGTACACGGACGGGCCTCGCTTTCGAGGACGTTTTCGTCCGCCTCGCTGCCCGTCTTACGAGTGCGATCCGTGTTAGACGCGTCTGTCGTCGAGGACGCCGACGCGTCGGACGCGTCCGCTGACGCGGCGTGTTCGCCGTCGAGAGCGATGTTTACGTTGATGTCCTGCGGCTGGGACGGTGTAAACGCACCGTCCAGGCGCTCACCGACGATAGCGTCCACGCGCTCGGCGATGAGGTCGTCGATGGACTCGACCGGGTCCGTCGTGTCGGCGGTCGAGGTCGACGCCGTCGCCTCCGACTGGGCGTCGGACGCGTCGTCGAGGAACTCCCGCAGGGCCTCCCGCATGATCTCGCTCTTCGAGGCGTCGAACTCCTCGAGTTGCTCGATGAGATCGTCGTCCGCGCGGAAGGTGATCTTGCTCATTCGGCTCGTGCTACTCGTTGTCCTCCGGGTATTTCAATCTTCCCGCGTGTCTGACGCCCGTCTGCCGCGCGACGGGCGCCGTGCGGCTGATTCACACTCTCACTCCGGCCGGAAGTCAAAACGGTTAAGTCCAGTACGGCGGCTACCTGTAAGTGCGCCCGCCCTTAGCTCAGACTGGTAGAGCAGTCGACTGTAGATCGACTTGTCCCCCGTTCAAATCGGGGAGGGCGGACTTCCTACCCTTGCTATCCAGATTCACAGGATAGCGCCCCGATTCGGCGCTATACTGCTCCGAAAACGCCTCGGGGTTCACTTGGTCATCAAGTCCGGTCGTAGCCATCTGGTGGTTCATCGTGGCCGAAGAGGGGAACGCGCTTAGACCTTAGCGTAGTAGATGAGTCGTGTCGTGGTTCCAAAATTGGGGTTCGTCTGAAACTCGGAATACGGGAATTCAGCAACGCTTGCTCAGGTACGAGAGACCCCCGCAGGGTTTGATGGCTCACTCCCACTCGGAGATGGGAGTCATCATCGAGATATCCTTCTCGCTCCCCTTCGCTCCTCTCAGGCGATGCCAGAACTGTCGAGCAGAAGACGATTGCTCGCTATTCAATCGCTTTCTCGCCGCGCTCAGTGAATCTCAGGAACTCCCATCCTCGACGAAGGCTCTCCACGATTCGAGTGCATCCGCTTTCTGACTCTCTGGGTCATCCAGAACGCCGACTTCCTTGAGCATCCGGAATATCGTCTTGTCGCGTTTGCGAATCTCATCGAGGAGGGCCGCTTCCTTCTCGTGGCTTCCGTGTTCGGTGAAGATAGTCTCGGTCAGGCCGGAGACGTTTTCGACGTAGTCGCTGGCCTTACTGACGATGTGGAGTTCGATGGCGATTCGCCGGGTCATCACCCTATCGAGATAATCGACGTCTCCCGAACGTGCTCGAATTCGGTCCTGAATTGAAGCGGCGACATCCCGGACATACTCCTTCTGCTCTCGCGGGAGTGACTGGAAGTAGTGATGGGGGTCAGCGTTCAGGGCGTGAGTCTGAGCGTTCTGGTTCCCCTTCGGCGCTCCAGTCGAAGCCCCTCCATGGTACTTACAACGCCCTTCACCGAGATGGTCTGTTCCCTTCCCAGCCGTGGCGTTGCAGTATCCAGCGAAGACCGTCTCCTCACTCTCGTCGTCCCGCTCGACTTTCTTCCCGTTGCACTGCTCATCTGGCTCTATTCTCGGAACCTCGTCAGGCTCGTTGCCGAGGTACTGCTCTTCTTGCTCGATGGTCATGGTCTATGGAGTTGATGTATGATGTGAGGGGTGGGCGTCAGCGTTAGAGCGTTGAGCATTCCTTCCCCACCATTTGGGAGGGGGATGGCTACGGGGAATCTACGAATCAAATCGTCTCGACCGTTCTCCATCGGAAACATGGGGGTATCCTCTACCACCAGATATGGGTATCTCCGACTGGCTTTCCTGAGGGGCGTGGGGATTCATCCAGTAGCTCGAACGCCTCTTCGGTACTGACTCCGAGTTCTTCGGCGACTTCCTCGGTCGAGACGGCGGGATTGGTGACGGACTTCTCCATCTTCACGACTGTATCTGCATCCTCGGACGTCACCTCCTGAGATTCACTCATCGTTTCCCCCGTGGTCCCAGCCACCGACGGGAACTTCCTCGGGATTGGCGTCTTTGCTGTTCGTCCGACGACCTCCCTGAATCTGGAGTTCTTCCTCCACGGTCAGGCCTTCACGGGAAGCCCGAGAGATTTCAGCCGCGCTCATGTCATCGTTGAGTCGTGGGTCTCTACCTGGTTCGACTCGCTCCCTCTCGACTGTCGAGGTATGAGGGGAATCGCTCTCTGTGAATCCAGACACCGGAATTTCGACTTCCTCCGTCACCGTATTCGGCCCCGACCCTCGGCTGGCGTTCGTCCGAGACTGGTCGGAGTCGAAGAGTTCCGAGACAATCTTTTCGTTGAACCGCTCCTGTAGAACTTTCTTGAGTTCCTCGCGAGCCTTCTGCTTCATCGCATCACTGGGCATAGCTTTGCTCATACTCGGGGATATGGGAAACAACTTAAACAACATTCCGCCGGAGATGGCCTCAAACGGGAGGAAGAGGACGGCTATCTACGATTTGAGACGGATTCAATCCGAGGAAGGTATTCCTCTCAGACTGTACTTTGCAACCTCCGGCGATCCCGAGAATTCTCCCTCTATCGATGGGAGTTCTTCGGGGTCAGCGTCTCCTCGGCGTAGATACTCGTTATGCATCCGACTGGAGTGAGTTCGGAGTGGGGTTTCTTCGAGGAAGACCTTCTCACAGTATGGGCAGGGCCAAATCTCAGCCATATTCGGACCTTCGACTGTGAGGGGGATAAACTGTCTCTGCACTGAGAGGAGCGAGAGGCGCGCTCAAATAGATTTGTCGAAGAGATGGCCCTTTCCGTTGCCCAAGCCCTTCGATTCACTCTCTGCTTGCCCTCGCGGCGAGAACTGGCACTGGATGGATTTCGGGACCGTACTATTGAGAACCTCGTTCATTTTGACCACATCTCCCACAGTTTCCCGTACCACTCCATCGTGCATTTCCGATGAACCGGCCGACGAAATCAAGCGGTTGAGGTAGAGTTCTTCATATACCCCTACTTGAGTAGGAGATGGCGTGATTCTCTGACCTTCTCGACCATCCTCGATAAATCTGGATACTCACGTCTTCTATTGCGTACTAACGACTTCTGAGCCAAAGAGTCGAACTTGTGTTCGCCAGCAGTTATGACAGTTCGGAGGTCAATCGAATATATGGCGAAAGAACAGACAGAGGTTACGACAATCGGCGTTCAGAAAGACACGCATCGAGAAATCAAGAAAGCCAAGCCCGAAGGGGAAACTTGGTCGCGTTTCCTCAAGCGAGCAGTCGAATCCCTCGATTCGGACAAGGCGTTCACGGATGGACAGGAAGAGCGCCTTAACGAACTAATATCGGAATCAGTCCGGGACGAATTCGAGGAAGAGTGCGAGGAGCTGGTCGATGAGGCGTTAGACGACTTCCTCGCCCAGTAGGTCAGAACGATGAGAGGGATTGAATCCGGGGGCGTGGACCCCCGAACCATGGGAAGTAACGAAGGCGACGCCGAAGGAGATGACCTTCGACATGAGAAAATCTGACTCGAATAAAGAAAATAGTTCCGCGCCGAGAAGCTCCGAGAGTACCGTTACTACCAAAATAATCGAGAACCGTCTTCGGGAGGCAGGCGTTCAGATCGGTCGATGCGCTAACGTCGAGGATGGCACTAAGAAGTGCTACAATCACGAGGAGAAGCGCCCACCTTCCGATCATCACGGGAACTATACGATTCATGGGGGTGACGGACTGGTCATCCTCGACATTGACGTACCCATAGACGACCTTCCGAGATGGGTCGCTAACCTACCAGAGACCGTCTTCACGGAATCTCCGCATGGTGGATATCACCTCTACTACACCGTCAAAGAAGACGCTGGAATCAGCAATAGCGAAGTGGACTGGGGGAGCGTCCGTTACGATGGCTGGTACGCTCTCGGACCGGGCTCGGTCATCGACCATGACGTATTCTGTGGGGAGAATTGTCCCCAGACAGGAACGAGCAAATATAATGTCGGTTCTCTGAAGCCAATAGCGGCGCTCTCCGGGGAATATCTCGAACACCTTCGAGAGGCCTGTAAGTCCAACAATGAGGGGAGTAATGAGGAACACGCTGGTGACAAAATCACTCTCCCGGATGAACATACCATCAAGGAGGCGAATCGTTATCTCTGTGCTGACCTCCTTCCGAAGACCAAACGCTTCCAGAAAGACATGATGGACCTCCTCAAAGGGGGAACTGGGACTTACGACCTCCGGCGAGATGATGGGTCAGGGGATATCAATCGAAGTGCCGCAGACTACTACGCTCTTGACGGACTCTATGGGGCGTTTCTATATCGCGGTGATAATGAAGAGGAGGGGCGATGTTTTGCGCTCGACCTATACAAACACTACTGCCGAGAAAACCCCTATGACAAGACCGGGAACCTTCGGAAATGGCTCCAAAAGGGAGAGGGGTACCTGCAAGAGCAAATGGATGCAGTCCAGAGAGAATTTGAATTTGGTCTCTGGCACAAATGGCGACGCTCCGAATACGAGGGAGGATACGACCCTGAGGAACATAAGCCATGGACTGATCCATCGAAGGATGGCGTTCCGAGCCTCGTCACCAAAGACACAGTCCGGGCTACGATGTGGATATTGACCTATGAGAAGGAACCTGAGGAGGTAGCGGATATATTTGGACTTGACTTATCTATCTCCTCTCCCTCTTGTGGGGAAATATGTACCCCCCTCGGGATCATATCGGCTTGCGATTCCCGGAGGTATCCAACTGCAAGTGAAGTCGGGAAGTTGGCCGCCGAATTAAATCCAGAACGGACTGCTTCCTACTTCGCAGAGGTCGTCAAGCGGATTTGCCGTGAAACCGAGGAAATCGCTCACGCATATTGTCCGCACCGTCCGAACGGAGAACGCCACGTCTACTACCTCGAAGGCCTACCGGACCCTGATGACGCCAGATGGGTGAAGGTCGGGAGTCAGGAACGCGATCCAGAGCAGGAGGAGACTGAGCCGAAGTTGATGACTGATGGCGGGACGCTACGCTCGGAAGCGAAGCAGGACCTCGAACGAATTCGGAAGGCTCGTGATGGAGAGGTTGACTCGACGGATAGCCCTGAAACCTTTACCTGCCCCATCGAGGGATGCTCTCGAATTGTCATCGGCTCCCCTGACGCTCTCCGGAGTCATGTCCGGCAATCCGGAGAGGAGAGGCATCGCCATAGAAGGCTGGATGACGCGCTTAAAATCGAATTTGATGAGGAGGCATATCACGCGGCGTGGGGCCCAAGACTCCCTGAGGAGGGCGATGAGCGGCAAAAATCGATATATGCCGACTACCAAGGGAACTGGGAGCCGGGTGTCCCAAAGAAGGATAGGGTAGCTTGAATTTGGTATCTCGCAGCCTTAGAAATAGCTCTGGTTGAATCCAAGAGCTTGCATGATGGCATCCAGCTTATAATTAATCTGGTAGGAGGTATGGTCCGGGAGTTGGTCGAGAAATAGGTAAGCATCCCAGTTTCTTTCGAGGATTTCAATTAACTGTCTCGCGTAGTCTTGATGGGATTTCACTTCTGGGTCGGGGGAATCGGGAAATTCAAATTCAGCGTCAAAGTCGATTTGGAGTTCAACCGTACCCATGTCTTCACTAATATTATTGAAGCTATCCTCTACTGTCCGGAGATTGTGAATGGGATGAGCATCTGGTGGCCCTCTCCCCCACCCAAGCCGACGTCCAAACTCAATTTCAAAATTAAACCGATTTGGTCTCGAAATAGTCAACGTCGGTATTCTCGTATACTCTTCAGATTTCTCAGCTTGAGTATGGAGATCGATTGCTACTTCTACATCGGGAGGGGTTTGAAACATCCCACCGAAGGTAGACTCCACCGGGTCAACTGACAATTCTGCTAAAAGACTCTGTTGTAATCCCGTCACCTCAATCTCAGATAACTCTAATTGATTGGTAGGGACATCACGATTCGGGGATATCGCGTTATTATCCACCATGTAGTGTCCCCAAGAAATAGAGGGTGATGCCTCCATCTTTCCTTTACGACGTTTCTCAATCAGCCACGACTCACGATGGGCTTCACATAGATTTCTGACGAAGGCGAAAGGAGCTATTTCTCGGATGAAGTCAGACATCTTTTCCCCCTCATTCTCTAACAGGAACTCTTCATCTTCGTCTGATAGGTCCCAATAGAATTCACTGAGCAAGCTCTGAGAGTCCGGTAAATGTAGTTTAGGAAGCCCAAGACCATCCTCTGTTTTGAGGTATACGAACCACGACGTGCAATCGAAAGTTGCGCTTGGTGAATCTCGCTCAAACAACCACTCTAATTCCTCAGTTGAAACGAGACGCGGTCTATCCCCTGCCCGAATTCGGTATTCTCTTGTCTTTATGTCTTGCCCAGAAGCTTCCACAACTGCATGGGGAGGCCCCCTACGCTGGCTGATATCGACGACGTATACATTTCCATTGTCTACATCACCAAGGTCAGAACCGTAGAATTCTCGCGTAAATTCGATTTTTGGCTCGCATCTATCGTGGGCAACTTCGCTAATTGTCTTCAGTGATCTCTCATCATCAAGTGACAGTTCCTCTACCTCCCGCGTCTCATCATCAACGCCAAAAATCAATTTACCTCCTTGCCGGTTTGCAAAGCCGACCATCTCCCTTGCAATCTTTCGTCGGTGTTTATCTGAAGGCTCTCGAAGAACTTCCGCACTCTTGAATTCCTTCCTGTAGTCCTCATCACCTTCGATTAGCTCGGCGAGGTCTTGATTGTGGATTTCATTTGGCATTTGCACCAGATAGCCTCTCTCGTGGTATAGTGGTTTATGGACTGATAGTCACTCCTCAGCGCAAGTCTGAGCGCGAGGAATCTCACTTCGATATTTCCCGTTGCCTGCAAGGGAAAATCGCCTCTGAGTGGCGAGGAGGAGCGAGAGATAGCTCAAATCAAGAACTTCCAAAGAATAATCTGAGAAGGTGGCAGAGACTTGGGTATGACAGATGGTTCATCTGATGACCAACTCTTTCCTGAGATCGGGGACGAAGCACATCTCTATCTAAACCATAATCAGACCCGAAAAACCGAACAAGCGAACCATGCCCTCAAACTGCTACAAATTGACCTTCTCATAGCCAGTATCTTGGTCGCCGCTCCAGTTCTCTTTCAACTTCGAGGACTCAATCAGTTTGAGATATTCGTGGTAAATCTCTATACGCTCGGTGGAGCGGTCTTTTGGCTACTATCCGTGGGTGCGGCGACGAGTGCGTTCACTATTTCTCGGGCATCATTAAATCCAGAACTAACCGTCTTCGAGAACTACCTTAACGGGGAGTTTGATGATGTAGAGTTTCGAGAATACCTCGGAGCCATCAGTACTGAATCAAAGCGTACGAGTGGAGAATGTTTTTGGCTATTGACGATTTCAGCGTTTTCCGCTGTCTTGGCCGTCTGTTTCTTCGGGTTGAGCGTCGTAGATTCTGTGACTTCAATCCCAATTGCATATCTACAAGGACTTTGGCCTCTCCTCGTTCTTGGCCTAATTATTGCTCTCCCTTCTGCGATTTTGGCGCTTATAGGACGCTTCCGACCGAACTCCATCTATCTGAGTTTCAACTCCGAGGACTTAGAGCGACATCTCGATGAACGAGGTCAGTCCGGGAAAGTAGGAGAAGACTCCGATTAGATATCTTCGAGGTATCCTCTCCGTTGTTCGACCTTCACCTCCTCGGTTCTCCGGTCGTAGTGCTTATCCAGAACATCCTGCCCCACATCCATCCGGTCGGAGACGACCTTCTCAGGAACGTCTTCGGTCAGGAAGTGAGTGATCGCCCCTCTACGGATTGAGTGGGGGCTGACGCTCGAAGGGCACTTGCTACGATATCCGTATTTGGTCGCCTCGCAGTCCCGTTCTCGTCGGTCATGCGGGCAATGGTCTCCGTAGTAACAGGGGCGAGTGACCGTATAGACTCTCTCGCGCATGGTCGATATCGTCAATCGGCCCTGCTCCGAGGCGAAGAGAGGTTCTCGGTCGTTCTCATCAGTGACCTCGGGGCGATTATGGTCAATCCAGTCTTCGAGGACTTCGCAGAGGTACTGGCTTAGAGCGACCATCCGCTCCCCCTCGGATTTGTTCTTGAGAGGCGTCTCGGTATCCGGTCGATGGGTAAGACTGAGGCGTTGCTCCTCGGAATCGAAGTCCTCGATGTCCAGCGAATAGACTGCTCCGATTCGGAGTCCAGTATGCCAGAGTAATTCGACCAGCGTATGAGAACGAGAGGCATACTCAAATCGGCGGAGATATTCCAGTACGTCCTCGGCCTGTCCGGAGCGAAGCGTCTCCTCTCGGCGCTCCTCTTCGTTCGATGGCGTCGGGAGGAGAATTTTCTCGTGAAGCCCTTCCTCGACTGCATCGATGGATTCGCACCACTTGATGAAGACTCGGAGCGATTTCAGCTGCGTCCGGAGGCTGACCTTGTTCAGGTCCCCATCCTCCTTACGCCAGAGCCGGAACTTGTGGAGAGTCCGACCATCGAGTTCGTTCAGATTGTTTAGTCCGTTATCCTCGGCCCAGCGAATGAGATGCCGGAGTCGATAGTCGTCTGCCTGTACCGTTCGTTCTGAGACTTGTCCACGCCGGTCGGCCAAGAACATCTCCTTGGCTTCCGAGGGCGTGAGGGGTTCGAGTTCCTTCGTCATGATTGCCTCGAACCACCAGAAGGCGTGAGGGTCGTCTCTTTATTTCAGAGACTTGTCCCCCGTTCAAATCGGGGAGGGCGGACTTCCTTTCCCGTTGAATCACGACAGATAGCTATGCGCCTGCTTTCCGGCTATCAGACCGTTCTACTCCCGAAATCCGTTTCGCGAACATCGGGCCGATTTGGTGAGTTCAACTGGAGTCAAGCCGCGGGTCAGCGCCGTCTGGCGAATTTTGTAGTCGAAACGGCGTGGTCGGCGGAATCAGCGCGTCGTCGCCGACCTCCGCGTCGCAGTGGGGACGCCGATGGGCTACTTCGGGAGCAGGATGGCGTTCAGCGATGCCGCCGCAAGGTCTCACGGAGCGACGCGGCCTGGTTCCGGAGACGGTGATCTTCCCCGGAGTGGTCGAACTCAGCGAGGTCCGCCGGCCAGTCCGCTGCCTCGGCGTCCGCCTCACAGGCCCACGCAACTTTCCGGGCGCAGGCGATCACCTGCTCACAGAGTTCGTCGGTCTCCACGACGTACCCTCGCTTGCTTTCGGGGTGAACCAGTTCGGAGCCCCGCAGTGATATCCGAATCCGATCACCCTCGACGAGTTCAACTCGTATCTCCACGACTCCCCCTCCCGCTGCTGCCGTGGCCGGCGACCCTGCCTCGACGACCGTTTCGAGGGCTTCGAGCAGATTGGAAAGCGTCGTATCTAGCAGGTATCCCAGGTACTCGCTCGATTCTCCTCCCTCGTAGCGAACCAGGGGGACGCCGTCGACCCTCACACCGACCCCTCCCTCGACGTAGCCGAATTCGACGTAGTCGATCCGGACGTCGACACGCAGCGCCATACGGATACCGACAGAATCTCGGTACTTATCGGATCTGGTGGCCGACCCGCTCCGACGCGATGCAGGCGTCGGCGCGCTCCCGGTCACCCCCTCCACGGTGCCGGTCGATAGCGGGGGTCGGTACTCCCGCCGCCCAGTCGCGCGAACACTCACTCGTCGGACTCGTGGGCGCCCATCGCCTGAGTGATGTGCGTGACCGTTACGAGGCCGAGGCCGCCGGCGAAGTTGCCGGCGGTGACGACGGCGGTCATCGTGACCAGCGCTTCGAGTCCGATCGGTGCGCCGAGGTAGATGCCGAGGACGACGTGGACGACGGAGACGACGACGTGGTCGAACGGGCCGAGCGCCAGCATGAAGCCGACGGCGTACGTCAGGGAGAGCTTGCTGCCGTCGCTTCGGACGGCGACGATGAGAAAGGAGAGCAGACTCACCAGCGTCCCGCCGGCGATGCCGCGCGCGAACCAGGCCATCGTCGATCGGTGGGCCGTGTCCTCGGCGATGGCTCGCAGGACCTCGGTCGACGCCTGCGGGATGGCTCCCTCCACCGCGAAGACGAGCGCGAAGAGGCAGCCGCCGACGAGGTTGAGGGCGAACGTGACGACCCACAGGCGAACCAGTGCGGGAACTGCGGAGAATCCGGGTCGTTCGACCGCGGCGGCCGTCGGATCGGCGAAGTTCTCGTTGAACAGCTCTGTCCGACCGGCGACGAGGAAGACGACGCCGATCCCGAACGCGAGCGCGCCGGCGACCTTCGCGACGTGGCCGAGCGTCGGTTCGACGAAGGCCTCGACGATGCCGAGGGCGACGACGCCGAAGACGATAGTGAACCCCGCGATGAAGCTCGTCGAGGCGAGTTCGAGCAGCGACTGGTCGAGGCGGCGCTCGCCCTCCTCGACGGAGTGTTCGAAGAGTTCTGTGGGCGTTCGGGGAGACACGCTCTACGTTGATATTCCGGACAAAAAAGCCATATGCCGGCGATATAGCGCCGTTCGTCTCCCTTGCGAATGCGGGCCAGGACGCCAATCCCGTCCACTCCGTAGTGGCGACGATGACACCACGACTGCGAACAGTTTTCGCTGTCCTCGCACTCGCGGCGCTGGTGGTCGTTGCCGGCTGTGGGGAACCGGGAGGCGCCGTCACCGAGGCCGGCGGCGACGAGACGACAACGACGACGGACAACGACGCGGGCGCGGAACCGATCGCCCCGAACGGGACCGAGTCCGAACGGACGGTGACCGGCGAGCCGACCGAGACGCGGACTCCGCAGCCCGCTGTCGAAGATACCGCCCTCGTCGGCGCGTGAGCGGCCGACGAGAGCGATCAGCCCCGGCTTTCCCGGGGCGCCGCCGGAGTCGCCGCCGAGCGTAAACCGCTGGGGCCCGAACCGGGGGTATGGACGAGATAGAACTCGGCCAGGCGACGATCGTCTACGAGGACCCCGAGGAGGGGACGACCGAGGTCACGGTCGACAACGAGGAGGTCGTGTACGCGCGCGACCACTGGATGCTCCGGTCTGGCTCGGACGACCAGGGCAACGACCTGATGAAACAGATCCCTCGCGACCGGGTGTACCGCGTCGACCGGAACGTCCAGCGCTTCGAGGAGGAGGCGTCGACGGTGCGCCACCGCGTCGAGTCGCTGGCGAACGAGGTCCGCGACCGGATCCCGGTCGGGGGCGACGGCGACCGCGGCTCGCGGGGCCGGGGCGGCGACCGCCGCTCACCGGGCCGGAGCGACGAGGGGCCGACGCGCGTCCCGGTGACCGAAGGCGGTGACGGGGGGCAGAATCAGTCCGACGACGGGGGACAGGACCGCGACGAGGGGTGAGCGCGGACCGGGTCGACCCGCCGACGGCACCAGTCTCGCCGCTCGCGGACGACCAGGATCGATAACGGGGGTCAGCACGCCGAGGGCGTCCGACGGCGGCGTTCTCAGCGGATGTAAACTATCCTCGCTCTTTTTAGTGGATGCCGGCTTGTGATCAGATGGTCACGATGGGCGTCTTGGAACGGGCCAAACGCGCTTCAGGGTTGTCGCACTCGGAGGCGCACCCGTACGTCTGCGTCGACTGCGAGGCGCAGTTCGACGTGCAGTATCACACCTGTCCGGCCTGTGGGAAGTACGATATCCGACGGGCCAAGTGGATGGACGCGGACGGCGCGGACCGCTGACGACGGCCGTCCGTGCGGCTCCGCGACGACTCAGGCCTGCCCGAAGCCGAGCGCGCGGCCCCACCCCATGTGACCCGGGGCCATCCGGCCCACGCGGTTCATTTTTATCGACGACCCGAGTCGGCGGACGTAGTGACGACCGCGAGGTACCGGATAGCCGTCCTAACTCGGATGAACAGTCCGTGTCGTTGAAGGGCGCCCGTAGCGATGGGGTGGCCGTGGTGGTATCGTTTGATCTATTCGGCACGCTCGTCACCGTCGAGCGGCCCGACGACCCGGCGGAGGCGGTCGCTCACGAGCTCCGTGAGCGAGGGGTCACGATCCCGGACGACTGGGCGCGAGCCTACCGGGAACCCCAGGTCGCCGTCGACCCCGGTCGGGAGACGCCGCTGTCCGAGCACGTCTCCGCGGCGCTGGAGAGTCGGGACGTCGACGCCGACGACGCCACGGTCCGCGCGGCGGTCCTCGCCGCGTTCGACCGGCCGGTGGCGACGCGCGAGGGTGCCGAGGCGGCCGTGGACGCGGCCGCTCGACACGGAACGGTGGGTGTGCTTTCGAACTGTAGCGTCACAGGACTGGTCGAGCGGGCGCTCGACCAGTCGACGATCGACCCGGAGCGGTTCGACGCCGTGGTCGCCAGCGTGGATTCGGGCTGGCGCAAGCCGGACCCGCGGGCGTTCGAGGCGGTCGCCGGCGCGCTGGACGCGCCGGTCGAGCGCCTCGTTCACGTCGGCGACGACCCGGCGACCGACGGCGCCGCGAGCGAGGCCGGCGCGACGCCGCTTCTCCTCTCGGACGTCCCACTCCGGGACTTCCCGGCCGAGCTGGAGGCGATACGATCGCGGTGACGACAGCCGCGGTCGGGGTCGCCCTCGCGCTCGACGCCGCCGCGGGCGAGCCGCCGACGCGGCTCCACCCGGTCGCCTGGTTCGGCCGGCTGGTCGCACCGCTCGACCGACACTGGTCGCGCCCGCGCATCGTCGGCGCGCTCGCGACCGGGACGCTCCCGATCGGCGCGGCGCTGGCCGTCGGCGGGCTCGTCGGCGTGGCGGCCCTCCAGCGACCGCTGGCGGGCGCCGTGGCCGGCGGGCTCGCACTGTTCGTCACGACGAGTCTCCGGCGACTGCTCGGCGTCGCCCGCGCGGTGACGGCCGCGAGCGAGACCGACCTCGACGCGGCCCGCGACCAGCTGCGGGCGCTCGCGGGCCGGGACGCCTCGGCGCTCTCGGCGGGCGAAGTGCGAAGCGCCGCCGTCGAGAGCGTCGCGGAGAACCTCGCCGACGGACTGGTCGCGCCGCTCGGCGCGTTCGCCGCCCTCGCGGCCGTCGGCACGCGCATCGCGCCGGCCGTCGCCCCGGGCGTCGATCCCGCCGCGGTCGGACTGGCCCTCGCCGCGGCCGGCGCGGCCTGGGTGAAAGCGGTCAACACGATGGACTCGATGCTGGGCTACCGCTCGAAGCCCGTCGGATGGGCGCCGGCGCGACTCGACGACGCGGTGATGTGGGTGCCCGCGCGAGCGAGCGCGGTCCTGCTCGCCGCGGCCTTCCTGGCGCCGGGGTCGCTCGCGAGCGCGCGTCGCTGGAACGAAGGGGTGCCGTCCCCGAACTCCGGCTGGCCGATGGGAACGATCGCCGCCGCTCTGGACGTGCGTCTGGAAAAGCCAGGCGTCTACGAACTCCCCGGAGGGCCGTCGCTGCCGACGGTCGCCGACGCCCAGCGGGCGGTTCGCCGTGCGGGCGTCGCCGGCGGGCTGGCGTACCTCGCGGCGGGGGTGGTCACGTGGGTCTGAGGGAGGCACCGACGGCGCTGCGCGGCGCGCTGGGGTTCCTCTCGCGGCTCCCGGTCGGCCGGGACGAGCGCGCGTGGGAGGCGTTCCGGACGGCGCCGTGGACGCTCCCGATCGCCGGCTACGTCCTCGGCGCGCTGGTCGCCGTCCCGGTCGCCGTCGCGCTCGCGCTCCCCGTCCCCGCGGTGACGGTCGCGCTCGCGTACGTGCTCGCGGTCGTCGCGCTGACGGGGATCAACCACTTCGACGGCGTCGCCGACCTGGGCGACGCGGCGGTCGTCCACGGCGACGCCGAGCGACGGCGCGAGGTGATGGGCGACACCGTCCTCGGCGTCGGCGGGACGCTCGCGCTCGCCGTCGTCGTCGCCGGGCTGGCCCTGGCCGGTACGGGCCTCGCTGCGCTCCCCCTCGCCGCGGCCGCGGGGCTCGTCGTCGCGGCCGAGGTCGCCGCGAAGCTCGCGATGGCGACGCTGACCGCGCTCGGCTCCGCGGCCCACGGGGATTCGGCGCCGCTGTCGCCGACGAGACGCCGCCCCGCGGCCTCGTCGTCCCGCTCGCGCTGGCCGTCCCAGCCGCGGTCCTGACGCTCCCGTCGCTCGCGGCCGCGGCGGCGCTCGCGAGCGCGCTCGCGGTCGCGCTCGGAGTGCTCTGGTGGGCCCGCGCGCGCCTTGACGGGGTGACCGGCGACGTGATCGGCGCCGCGAACGAACTCGCGCGCGTCGCCGCGCTCCACACCGGACTCGTCGCCTGGCACGCGGGCGCCGACGCGCCGGTCGGACTCGCGGAGGTGACCCAGTGGACGCCCTGGTGATGTGCGGCGGGGAGGGCACGCGGCTCGACGCCGACGTCGAGAAGCCCCTGTTCCGGGTCGACGGCGAGCCGATGGTCGACCGGGTGGTCGCGGCGCTGGAAGCGAGTCGGATCGACAGCGTCTACGCCGTCGTCTCCCCGCACGCGCCGGAGACGGCCGCCTACGTCGACTGCCCGACCGTCGAGACGGCCGGCGAGGGCTACGTCGCCGACCTGCAGGACGCGCTCGCCGACGAGCGGATCGACGAGCCGGTGCTGACGGTCGCCGCGGACCTGCCGCTGCTCGACGGCGAGGCCGTCGACGGCGTCCTCGACGCCCACGAGGGCGGGTCGCTGACCGCCGCGGTGCCGACGTTCCTCAAGAGCACGCTCGGGGTGAGCGTCGACGCGCGGTTCGTCCACGAGGGCGAGGAAGTCGCGCCGACGGGGGTCAACGTCGTCGGCGACGAGCGCGACGCGACGGTCGTCCGCGACGACGCGCGACTCGCGGTCAACGTCAACCGCCGCGAGGACGCCGCGGTGGCCGAGCGACTGTTGCTGTAGATCGAGGATCAGCACCGCTGTACGAAGCCGTCGTCGAGAGGGTCCGGACCCGGTGAGACGCGTCCGTCGGTCTCCGCCCGAACGGTGCGGTCGGCCGAGACGGAGTACACGACCGTGAAGTCGCCGCGGGACTCTCCCTCGAAGACGCGATCGTACGCCAGTCTGACGACGACTCGGTCGTCGCCGCTCCGGAGTACTTCGGCGGTCGACTCGGCCAGTCGGACGTCGGGGAACTCGTGCGCGGGGAGTCCGGTTCGGCCGTCGGGCGTCTGCGGGCCGAGGTCGTACATCGCCCGGTACGCGAGGTAGTAGCGCTCGTACTCCCGGGCGTAGGCGACCGCGGCGTCCGGCGTCGGGGTGTCCGGACGCTCCGGGACAGGCCGGGGCGTAGTGCCGGTGAAGCCGGTGAACTCGTCTGTCACGCACTCTTCCGGTAGGTTCCCGAGGGGTTCTTCGGTAGCCGACGGCTCGCTGTCGGTGGCCGTCGCTGTCGACTCGACTGCCGACGGGGGCGGGCTCGACGTTCGGGGCGCGGGGGTTCTCGCGGACTCGTCGTCGGTGTCCGACAGCGTTGGACAGCCACCGAGACCGGCGAGTCCGAGCGAGACGCTCGCGAGTACCGACCGCCTGGAGGGCATGGCAGCCGCCACTCCCGGGCCCGGTAAGTGCTTTGTCGCCTCGGGGCCGCTGGCGGGCCGTGGGAAACCCTCAATGGGCTGACCGACGAAGGTGTGGTATGGCATTCGACCCCGAGGTACCCGACCCGCCGAGACTCGACGCCGCGGAGGACCCGGGCGACTACGACGCGGTCGAGGAACCGGAGACGAGGACCGGCGAGGAGGGCCGGCGCGAGGCGCTCGCGGAGTTCCTCGAAGACGGCGCCTGGGAGGACGCCTTCCGCGAGTGGGCCGACAACGCCTACCTCTCAGACGAGCAGTTCGAGGCCGCCCGCGAACTGGGACTGATCGCCGCGCTCGACTTCTACTGGAACGAGTCGGCGGGTGACGTGGGGTATCTCGCGCCGACGCTGGCCGCCGACCTGCCCGAGCCGTGGGACGAGCGACTCGACCGCAACGACCGCCAGGACATCGACGAAGCGCTGGACGAACTCGGCCGAACCACGAGCGAGGTGCTGGAGAACCGCTACATCGACCGCGGGTCCGAGGCGTTCGGCTACACCTGGGAGTAGGGCCGACGGAGGCCTCGGGAGCCGTGGCGAGCGGGCCGACGCGACCGACGCGAGGCCCGGAGAGACAGATTCTTGCCGGCGCTGGCCGACCACGGACCATGGACAGGGAGGCCGTCGCGCGACTCGCGGGCGACGACGTGACCCACGGGAGCAGCGACGACCCCGACGTGCTGGACTTCAGCGCGAACGTGAACCCGGAGATTCCCGCGGGCGCTGCGGACGCGTACGCCGACGCGCTCGACGGCGCGCGCTCGTACCCGCCCGAGGATTACCCCGACTTCCGCGCGGCCGCCGCCGAGTACGTGGGCGGCGGTCCGCAGTCCGTCGACGCCGCCGACGTGATCCCGACCGCGGGCGGCCTCGCGGCCATTCGACTGGCCGTCGCGGTCACCGTCGACCCGGGCGACCGGGCGCTCGTGCCCGCGCCGAGTTTCGGCGAGTACGCCCGCGAGGTAAAACTCCAGGGCGGCGAGCCCGTCGTCGTCTCCCACGAGGCGATTCTCGGCCGCGATCCGAGCGAGTTCGCGCTCGCGGTCGTCTGCAACCCGAACAACCCGACGGGCGACGCCTACGCGGAGGACGCACTCCGGGCCTTCGCCGAGCGCTGTCGCGCGGCGGGCACGCCGCTGCTCGTCGACGAGGCGTTCCTGGGGTTCACCGACCGCCAGTCGCTGGCGGGCACGGAGGGCGTCGTCGTCGCGCGCTCGCTGACGAAACTGTTCGGGCTGCCGGGGTTGCGCGCCGGGTTCGCCGTCGCGACGGGCGACCTCCGCGACCGTATCGAGACGGCGTCGCTCACGTGGGGGCTGGGCTGGCCGGCCGCCGCGGTCGGGGCGCACTGTCTCGCCGCCGACGAGTTCGCCGCCGCGACGCGCGAGCGGGTGGCGAGCGAGCGCGAGCGCCTGCGTGCGGCCTTCGACGCGGACGACCGCTTCGAGGTGTTCCAGTCAGCAGCGCCGCTGGAGCGCTCGACCGCGCCGTTCCTCTTGCTCGACTGCGGCACCTTCGAACAGGTCGACGAAGTGCTGAGGTCGGCCCGCGAGGCGGGCATCGCGATCCGGGACGCCCGCTCGTTCCGCGGGCTGGACTCGCACGTCCGCGTCGCGGTGCGATTGCCAGACGAGCACGACCGACTGCTGGAGTCGCTGGATGTTCGAGAGTGAGATTTCGGCGGGCGTGCTGTGCGCGCGCCGGCCGGGGACGCGCTGGCTGACGACGGGGTTTTCGGGCGGCTACGAGACCGCCGACGCCGCGTACAACGTCACCGTCCCCGAAGGGTTCGACCGGACGGACCTCGCTGAGTACGTCGCCGAGCGCCGGGAGCGCGCGGGGTTCGACGCTCCAGGGCCGGCGATGCTGACCGGCGTCGAGCAGCGTCACGCCCGCCGCGCGCGGCTGGACGGGGTCGAAGTCGTCGCGACCGCGGGCGTCTCGAATCCCGCGTCGCTCCCGATGGATGGCGGGGATTCGGAGCGGCAGGCGGCGTTCGAATCCGACTCCGGCGACGGCCCGCCGCGGCCGGGGACGGTGAACCTCGTCGTGGGGACGACGCGGGCGCTGGACGACGGCGCGCTCGCGACGCTGCTGGCGACGGCAGTCGAGGCGAAGACCGCGACGATGCTGGCCGAGACGGGATTCACCGGCACGACCTCGGACGCGGTGGTCGTCGGCTGTGACCCGTCGGGCGAACGGGCGGCGTTCGCCGGGAGCGCGACGCCCGTGGGCCGAGCGGCGCGGGTCTGCGTCCGGGACGCGGTCCGGGCGAGTCTCGCCGCGCGGTACGCCGGTGCGGACGGGGATGCCGTCCCCGACACCGTCGAGGGGGCCGACTACGGCGTCGTCTCCGCGGGCGAGGCGACGGTTTCGCGCGTCGACGAGTAGCGGGCCGCCGACGGTCCGCGGGAAGTTCCGGCCGGCGTGTCGAAGCGGCTACGGTCCCGGAGGTCGTCGGTCGGGGCATGACTGACGATGGCGCCGACGACGCGACCCAGCCCGGCGACGACCCGCTCGAACCGCGGCCGATCGAACCGGCCGCACCGGAGGAGTTCGGCCTCGTGCAGGTCTGGTGGGGCGACGGCAAGGGCAAGACGACCGCCGCGATGGGGATGGGCATGCGCGCCGCGGGTCACGGCTACCGCGTCCACATGCTCCAGTTCATGAAGGGCGGGACCGGTACCGTCGAAGACGTCCGCGGCGAGTACAACGCCGTCCACGCCCTGCCGGGCTTCTCCTACGAGAACAGCGGCCACTACGGCTGGCACCGCTTCCACGACGGCACAGACGACGACGAGCACGCCGCCCGCGCGAAGGGGGGCCTCGAACGGGCGCGTGAGCTGATCGAGGCGGCCGGCGAGGCGGATCTGTCGACGCCCTTCGACGCCGACGCGCCCGCCGACGAGGGGGTCCACATGCTGATCCTCGACGAGATCGGCTACGCGGGCAACCGCGGTCTGGTCGACCCCGACGAGGTGCGCGAACTGATCGAATCGAAGCCCGACGACCTGGAACTCGTCTTGACCGGCGGCCACGAGCGACCGGAGTTCGTGACCGACATCGCGGACCTGGTGACCGAGGTCGGCAAGGAGGCCCACCCCATCGAGACCGGTCACAGCGCCCGGAAGGGAACCGAGTTCTGAGGCGGCGCTATTGGAACATGCTCGGCTCGTCGTCCTCGGGCGGCGGGCGCTCGAACCCTTCCTGGGCGTCGATGCGCTGCATCTGCCGGGCCATCTCGTCCATCTCCGCGATGAGTGCGTCCTCCCTCGCTTCGAGTGCGCGCGTGTCGAACGCCGCGTCGACGACCGACTCGATCCCGTGCCGGAGGAGCGCGGTCGCGGCCGCGGGGTCGGGGCGGTACGGCTCGACGCGGACGACGAGCGCGACCGTGGGCACGCCCTCCCGAGCGCACGCGTCGACGATGGCACCGGTCGGACCGCCGATAGCGCCGACGCCGGGCGCCGGCGGGACGTCCGCGTCGTGGAGCGTCTGACCGAGCGAATCCGTCGTGGTGACGGCGGTGACCCGGCCGTGCTCGTCGACCCACTCCGCCGGCGCGCCGATGGGGACGACTACCTGCTCGCAACCGTCGGTCAGGTGTTCGACGACGCCCTCGGCCAGCGCGCCGTGCGAGCGCGGCGGGAACACAAGATCCGCGAGCAGTGCGGTCACGTCCCCGTCGCCGTACACCCGGACGGACTCGCGGAGCCGTCCCTCGGCGTAGGTCGCGACGTGTGGGAACTCCCCGGAGGCGAGGTACCCGCGGTACTCCAGCCCGAGTTCGTCGGTGACGTGTTCGACGGCGATGACGCCGGCCAGTCCGAGTCCGGGCAGCCCGACCAGGACCGTCGAGCCCTCGGTGTCGAGGTCGCCGGCCCCCTCGAAGGTCGCCGCGTCGGCTCTGTGTGCCATACGATCACAGACGAACTCCGGGGCCAAGATGGCTCCGCGCGCAACGGCCGGGTGGCCCCGGCCTCACGCGATGGTGTACCGATCGAACGAGCGGACGGCGTAGCGGTAGGAGAGTGCGGGGAGCAACACCAGGACCACCAGCGCGACGGCGCTGATCGCGAACAGGGTGTCCGCCGAGACCGAGAGGCCGAACGGGAGCACGATCGAGAGCAGGTCCGCGCCGACGGTGCGAGCGACCTCCAGGCCGACGAACAGGGCCGAGAGCGTCGTCAGGACGACGTGGACGCTGAAGAGGAGGAACGCCCACGGGCTGGGGACGACGGCCTCCATCGAGCGGGTGACGTTCGTGGCCTCGAAGCGAGGGAAGGCCATCCCGATACCGACCGAGAGGGCCGCGGCGACGACCATCGAGACCGGCGCGAGGCCGGTGAGGATGGCGGCCGACCGAGCGTCGAGCGGGCTGAGGACGGCCGTGACCGCGACGAGGGCGGTCCCGACGGGGACGACGACGAGCAGGCCGGCGAGGACGTGCGCGCCGACGAAGCGGTGGCCGGTCACCTCGCTCAGCAGCGTCGTCGCCAGCACCGACCCCTGGTCGCCCAGCGGGTTGAGCGTGAAGACGACGCCGCCGGCCCAGGCGAGGAACACGAGCAACCCGTAGGGGAGGTAGACCGGGATCTGTCCGGTCTGGAGGATCTCGACGAACGCGCCCGTCCCGAAGAACAGCGGGTAGGCGGCGTACATGAGCTTTAGCGGGGCGCGGGCGGCCCGGCGCCACGCGAGGGTGATCAGCGCCGCGGTCGGCCGGTCGACGGCGGCTTCGAGCCAGCGGGCGAGCCTGTCTTCGGAGGTCGACGGGGGCGTCTCTCCCGCGCCCGCGCTCGTCGCGGCCTCCGTCGGCGCGGGTTCGTCGTCCTCCTCGCCGGCGAGGGCGGGGTCGGCGAACCAGTGGCGACGGGCCACCCACGTCCCGGCGGCGACGGCCGCGCCCGCGAGGACGACCGAGCCGACGGCGGCGACGGCCGCTCTGGTCGCGTCGAACGCGACGCCGGGGAGGCCGTAAATCGCGAGGTCGGCGTACCAGCCGACTGGGGAGGCCGCCATCGGCTCGAACAGCGCGCCGACGATCTGGTTGAACGAGCCCGAGACGATGGCGGCCATGTAGACCACGAAGGCCAGCGCGATCAGCCCGGTCTTGTGCCGCGCCACGAACGGGAAGCGCGTGACGACGTGGCGGACGCCGAGCCCGACCGCGAAGGAGGTCGTCACCGCGGTGGTGCCGGCGAGCGCGACCGCGAGCGGGACGCCCAGCACGGGCCAGACGGCGTTCGCGCCGAGCGCCAGCCCGACGCCGACGCCGACCGCTGGCAGCAGCGTCCACAGCAGCAGATAGACGTACTCGCTGGCGACGAGGCCGAGGTACGCCTCGTCAGTGGGGACGACCGTCAGGATCCCCTCGGCGTTGGTGAGGGTGCCGCGCTGTCCCACCGCGCGGACGGCGAAGACGACGGCGAGGAGGACCCAGATGACGCCGGCGAAGCCCCGCACCGCGACGGCGGTCGCCGACGGGAGGAACTCGATCGACCCCGTGACGAGCGCCCGGCCGACGGCGCGCCCGCCCCAGACGCCCCCAGCGGTCAGCGCCAGCGTCAGCAGGGCGTACAGCCCGACCGAGACGACCGAGGACAGCCGGTTGTCCGGCGCGGTGCGCTTGCGGACCATCCGCCGGACGTCGATCCTGGTGAGACGGGTGCTGTGTGCGAGGTTCATCGCTGTGCGTCCGCCTCGCTCGTGTCGCTCCCCGTCGGGCCGCTCGTTCCCGCGGCGCTCGACTCGCCCGCCGCCGCGCTCGCCTCGCCGGCGTGGTCGGTCGTCACTTCGAGGAAGACGTCCTCCAGCGAGCCGGCCTCGCCGCGCTCGGCGCGCTGTTTGAGCCGGTCGGGCGGCCCCTCGGCGACGAGGTCGCCCCGGTGGAGCACGCCGACGGTGTCGGCCAGTTCGTCGACGACCGGGAGGATGTGCGTCGAGAGGAAGACCGTCGTCTCGCCGCCCGAGAGTTCGGCGATGAGGTCCTTGACCGTGCGAGCCGCGCGGGGGTCCAGCCCGCTCGTCGGTTCGTCGAGGAACAGCACCGGCGGGTCGTGGAGCACGGTCGCGATCAGGCCGACCTTCTTGCGCATCCCGGTCGAGAAGCCTTCGAGCCGGCGGTCGGCCTCGCCGGCGAGCGAGAAGCGGTCGAGGTAGCGGTCGATGCGTTCGCGGGCCCGCTCGCGCGGCAGGTCGTGGAGCGCGGCGACGTGGCGAAGCTGCTCGCGGGCGGTCAGCTCGTCGAACAGCGGCGGCTCCTCGGGGAGGTAGCCCACGACCGAGATCAGTTCGCGCCGGTCGGTCACGTCGACGCCCATCACCCGCGCCGAGCCGCTTGTCGGCCGCGTCAGCGTCGTCAGCATGCGCATCGTCGTCGTCTTCCCGGAGCCGTTCGGGCCGAGGAAGCCGTACACGTCGCCCCGGGGGATCGACAGGTCGAGGCCGTCGACGGCGAGCACGTCGCCGAAGCGCTTCGTCAGGTCGGTCGTCTCGATGGCCGGCCCGTCGAGACGGTCGTCGGGAACCATACAGTCGTTTCACGCGTCTAACGCTTAGTTGATCGGGAGGGGACCGTGCGCGCTCCGCCGAGCAGATCGGCGCGCAGACAGAGCGACCGGGGAGGGCGACGTGCCAGCGGCGAGTCCTCGTCGATCAGGTCGTCGTCTAGTCGTTCGGTGAGGTCGGGTTCTCGCAGGTCCCGCAGCGCGAAGCCCGCGTCGAACAGCGGACCGGTCAGCGCGTCGAGCGGCCGCCGGTAGAAGGTCGTCGGGGTCGCTCCCGCCTGTTCCCCGTCGTTGTCGGGTTCCTCCGCCGGCCCGCTACCGCCCCAGTAGATCTCGTAGCGCTCGGTCTCGCCGTAGGTCGGCGGGTGCGTCTCGACGCGGACGGCCGGGCGGGCGTCGAGGCCGTCGATGGTCCGCGTGTCGGGATACTCCTCGTCGCGGACGACGAGGAACTCGTGGAAGGGATGGTGCGTCGAGCAGACGAGCGAGCCGCCGGGTCGGAGGACGCGGGCGAACGCGGCCGCCGCAGCATCGAGGTCGGGGACGTGCGAGAGGACGTGCTGGCAGACCACGAGGTCGACGCCGTCGTCGTCGACGGCGTCGAGTCCGTCGGTGAGGTCCCCGTAGTGGAACTCCGCGCGGTCGCCGTGTCGCTCTCGCGCCGTCTCGACCATTCCCTCGCTCGCGTCGACGCCGAGGACGTCCGCGCCGCGGTCGGCCACCCGCGCGGCGTAGTGGCCGTCCCCACAGCCCGCGTCGAGGGCGCGCACACCGTCGAGGTCGGGCAGCAGTTCGTCGAGCACGGGCCAGAGCACCTGCTCGCGCCAGGGGACCTGCGCGTACTCGCTCCAGTCGTCGGCCAGGGCGTCGTAGAACTCGTCTGACATGCCGGGTCTCCACTGGTTCCTGGCGGCAACGAACCGTAAGTGAATCGACTGTTCGGTTGGGTCGCGCACTATCGGCGCGGGCGCCGTCGACGACCGGCCGCGTCGCCAGGGGCGCTCGGCGACCAGGCAGGCGCGACGACGGTCGGCCGGATCGGGGTGCGAGGGCCCCGTCGTTTCACTCCGTGGCGTCCTCTACCGCCGGAAGCGTACACGTAACCGTGGTCCCCTCGCCGGGTTCGGAGTCGAGCCAGATGTCGCCGCCGTGGCGCTCGACGATCCGCTCACACAGCGCGAGGCCGATCCCGGTCCCGTCGTAGTCGCCCTGGCTGTGGAGGCTCTGGAACACTTCGAAGACCCGGTCGGCGTCCTCGGGGTCGACGCCGATGCCCTCGTCGCTGACCGAGACCTCCCACCAGTCGCCGGCTCGCTCGGCCGAGACGTGGACCCGCGGCGGGCCGTCGCCGCTGTACTCGATGGCGTTGTCGAGCAGGTTCTGGAACAGCTGGCGCAACTGGCCGCCGTCGCCGTGGACGGTCGGCAACTCCGCCACCGTGACGTCGGCGTCGCTCTCCGCGACCTTCACCTGGAGGTCCGAGCGGACGTCTACGAGGACGTCGTCGAGGTCGACCGGTTCGAAGGGGTCGCCGCGGGTGTCGACCCGCGAGTACTGGAGCAGCCCCTGGATCATGTCGCGCATCCGGTCGGCGCCGTCGACGGCGAACTCGATGAACTCGCGGCCGTCCTCGTCGAGCTGGTCGCCGTACCGGTCGTCGACGAGCCGGAGGTAGCTCGACACCATCCGCAGCGGCTCCTGCAGGTCGTGGGAGGCGGCGTAGGCGAACTGCTGGAGGCGCTCGTTGGACTCCTTGAGCCTGCTCTCGTAGGTCTTGCGCTCGGTGATGTCGCGGGCCACGCCGACCACTCGCCTCGAGCCGTCGCCGTCCTGTACGGGGTGGCCGGGCGCTTCGATCCACCGCACGTCCCCGTCCCGGAGGATCCGGATCTCCTCGCGTTTCGGCTCGCCCGTTTCGAGGGTCCGCTCGATGCTCTCTCGGGCCTGCTGTCTGTCCTCCGGGTGGATCACCTCGACGAAGTCGTCCCAGTCCTCGACAGTGGTCCCGTAGAGCGACTCCGCCGAGGGGTAGAACGACGCTCGGTCCTCGTCGACGTTCCAGTCCCAGACGACCGCGTCGGTGGCGTTGAGGGCGAACTCCATCCGGTCGCGGATGCGCCGGAGTTCCCGCTCGCGCTCTTTGCGCCCGGTGACGTCCTGGATCGCTCCGCGGAGCACGACGGTCTCCCCGTCCTCGACCTCGGGGTCGCCCTTGACGTGGACCCAGCGTACATCGCCGTCGCTCGTCGTGAACCGGACCTCGACGTCGAACGGTTCGCCGGCGTCCAGCGCCTCCTCGACCGCGTGTTCGACGATCGGCCGGTCGTCTTCGTGGTAGACGCCCAGGGCTTCGTCCAGCGACGGTTCCTCGTCGTACGGCACGTCCAGTATCTCGAAGAGGTGATCCGTCCAGAACACCGACCTCGTGTCCGTGTCGATCTCCCAGCCGCCGACGTTCGCGATGCGCTCGGCCTTCTCCAGCAGTTCGCGCGTCCGGTCGAGCTCGGCCTCGCGCCGCTTCCGGTCGGTTATGTCGCGGAAGTACACCGAGAGCCCGGACTCGGAGGGGTAGACCCGGACCATCTCCCAGATCCCCATCGAGTCGGAGTACCGCTCGAAACTCGTCGGTTCCTGGGACTCCATCGCCGCCTCGAACTTCTGGAAGAGCGGTTCCGTCTCGTCGGCGCCGAACACCTCCCAGGGTTGGCGCCCGAGCAGTTCCCCCGCCGATTTGCCGAGATAGCTCTCGGCGCGTTCGTTGACGTACTCGTATCTGAACTCGTCGTCGAGGGCGTAGAACGCGTCGTCGATCCGCTCGAAGATGTCGTCGAGTTCCCGCTCCAGTTCGTCGCGCTGCCGTTCGAGTCGCTCGGCCTGCTCCTCTAGCTGCTGTTCGTACTCGCGCCGCTCGGTCATGTCGCGGGTGACCTTCGTGAATCCCTGGATGGCGCCCTCGTCGTCGCGGCTCGCGGTGATCGTGACGTTCGCCCAGAACCGCGAGCCGTCACTGCGGACCCGCCACCCCTCGTCTTCGACTCGGCCCTCGGCCGCGGCGACTTCGAGATTCCGGTCCGGCACGCCGTTGGCCACGTCGCCGTCGGTGTAGAACGTCGAGAAGTGCTGGCCGACGATCTCCTCCTCCGAGTAGCCCTTGATCCGCTCGGCCCCCTGGTTCCAGCTCGCGACCGTCCCGTCCGGGTCGAGCAGGAAGATCGCGTAGTCTTTGACGGCGCTCACGAAGTCGCGGAACTGCTTTTCGTCGGGTTGCGCGTCGTCTGCGAACGACCCCTCTGGGGCCCACCAGACGCGCGTCGACTCGCCGCTCCGCTTCGTCTGTATCTCTCCCCGATCGGCGAGTTCCTCCAGATAGCGGCGTGCCGCTTCGGGCGGGCACTCCAGCGCTTCGGCGACTTCCTCGGTGAAGAACGGGGTCGACGACCCACCCTGTTCGATGAAGAACCCCCGGATATCGTCTCTCGTGACGTCTCGTGTCGGTCCAGGGGATGCCATTGGCACCAAATTTAGTCGGCCGCGTATAAGAACTTGGTCGTGGCGGCACACCCGGTCGTCCTCCCAGCGGAGACGCGCACTGCGGGAGACGGACCCTGCGCGGCGCTGAAACGCTCGGACCGCGTGCGGGTCCGTGTCGGCAGTGCGCTCCGCTCGCCAGCGCGTTTTCCGTTCGCGTGACTAACTGTTCGGAACGCGGCCACCAAAGGTGACAATGTGGCTGTAGTTCGTCCGCGAGTACAGCTAATGTTGGGGAAACCCGAAAGACGGTTTTTGGACGTTGGAGGCGACAACGAGAACGGAGAGACCGATGTTCTACCACGACAACGAACTACAGTACGAGGTCGAAGTCGAGGAACCGGACCCGCAGTTCGCCAAGATGCTCCAGGAGGGGATCGGCGGCATCGAGGGGGAGATGCGCGTCGCCCTGCAGTACATGTTCCAGGCGTTCGGGACGCCGAAGAGCAAAGCGAAGTACCGGAACATGCTGATGTCGACGGCGATGGAGGAGTTCGGCCACATCGAGATGTACGCAACCGCGATCTCGAAGAACCTCGAGGGAGCGCCCCAGAGCATCATCGACGAGATCGCGGACGGCAACCCCCTCATCTCGATGATGATGGAGAGCGGACAGCCCCGGCAGGCGCTCAGCGCCGGGCTCCACGGGCTGGCGACCGACGCCAACGGCGTGCCGTTCAACGGGAACTACGTCATCGCCAGCGGCAACCTCGCCGCCGACATGTACGCCAACATCGCCGCCGAGGCCACGGGCCGGCTCCTGGCGACTCGACTGTACGAGATGACGGACGACGAGGGAATGAAAGACATGCTCGCCTACCTCATCGCCCGCGACACGATGCACCAGAACCAGTGGCACGCGGTCCTCGAAGAACTGGGCGAGACCCTGCCCGTGCCCGCCAGCTTCCCGCAGGAGAAGGAGCACGAGGAGTACAGTTACCAGTTCATGTCCACGTTCCGCGAGCAGCGCGAAGACCCCCAGGAGCGCTGGACGCAGGGGACGTCGATCGACGGCGAGGGCGAGTTCTCCTACGGCTTCCAGCCCGGCGGCGGGACGGCCATCGTCGAAGAGGTGATCGAGGAGATGCACAACGAGGCCACCAAAGCCGGCGGGGCGAACGACGACGAGAGCATCGACGACCAGTCCGAGAGCAGCTGAGCGGCGGATCCCGGCCACCGCGTCGACGGACCACACCTCCGTTTCGCGCCGGTTGTCCGCTCGTTCTCTGCCGTTCTCCGCCCTCCCGCGCGACCGATAGCCGAACTGATCGACCGTCCGGCGCTCGCCACTCGGCGTCCGGCGTCCGCCGGCGACCGGCGAACATGGAAAGACACGAGACGGTGGCGCACGGACGTGTGGGCAGTCGATGGCACGGACGATCCTCGTCGCGGGCACGGCCAGCCACGTCGGCAAGAGCACCGTCGCCGCCGGGCTCTGTCGCCTGCTGGCCGACCGGGGCGTCGACGCGGCGCCGTTCAAGGCCCAGAACATGAGCAACAACGCCCGCGCGGTGCCGACGGCGGAAGCCGCCGCCGGCAGCGACGAACCCGCCGACGCCGGGACCGGAGACGGGGAGACTACCGCCGCCTTCGGGGAGATCGGCGTCTCGCAGTACGTTCAGGCGCGCGCCGCGCGCGTCGCGCCGACGACCGACCACAACCCGGTCCTGCTCAAGCCCCGCGGCGACGCCGAGTCCCAGCTGGTCCTCGACGGCGAGGCGGTCGCCCACTACGGCGCCGGCGAGTACTACGACGACCACTGGGAGCGCGCCCGCGAGACGGCCCGCCGCGCCCACGAGCGACTCGCCGCCGACCACGAGGTGATCGTCGCGGAAGGCGCGGGTTCGATCGCCGAGCCGAACCTCCGCGAGCGCGACCTGGCCAACGTCGAGACGGCCCGCTTCGCCGACGCCGCCGTCCTGCTCGTGGTCGACATCGAGCGCGGGGGCGCGTTCGCCAGCCTCGTCGGCACCGTGCAACTCCTCCCCGACGACGTGCGCGAGCGGGTCGCCGGCGCCGTCCTCACGAAGTTCCGCGGCGACGAGTCGCTGCTCGACCCGGCCGTCGCGGAGGTCGAGGAGCGGACCGGCGTCCCGATCCTGGGCGTGCTCCCCCACGACGACCCCGGGCTGCCGGCCGAGGACAGCGTCGACCTCCCCGCCGCGGACGAGCGCTCGGTTCGCGGCGCCGACGACGGCATCCCCGCCGACCGAGCGGTGACCGTCGCCGTCCCGCGCCTGCCGCGAATCTCCAACTTCACCGACCTGGAACCGCTGGCCCGCGAACCCGGCGTCCGCGTCGTCTACCTCCCGCTCGACGCCGATCTCGCCGACCCAGCCGTGGTCGGCACGGACACCGGCCGCGGCGCGGACGCCGTCGTCCTCCCGGGCACGAAAAACACCGTCGACGACCTGCGGGCGCTCCGGGAGGCGGGGTTCGACGAGCGACTGCGGGCGTTCGACGGCCCGGTCGTCGGCCTCTGCGGCGGGTACCAGCTGCTCGGCGAACGGATCGCGAACGCCGGCGTCGAGAGCACCGACGACGTCGATGCCGTCGAAGGTATCGGGCTCTTGCCCGTCGAAACGCGCTTCTCGCCGGACAAACGGGTCGAGCGGGTGACCCGCCGGCTGGACGGGACCGGACCGCTCGCCGGCGCCGACGGCGCGGTCTCGGGCTACGAGATCCACATGGGCGAGACGCGCCTCCTCGCAGATGCGGACGTCACCCGACCGTTCCCGGACGCCGACGGGGGCGCCGCGACCGATCGGGTTCTGGGGACCTATCTCCACGGGCTGTTCGAGAACGAGGTCGCGCGGGAGGCGTTCGTCGCGACGGCGTTCGCGGGCGCCGGCGTCGAGCGGCCGACAGCCGGGGCCATCCCGGAATCCCCCTACGACCGGGCGGCCGACCTCGTCGCCGGGATCTGCGACGACGCGTTCGCGGAGGCGCTCGGGCTCGACTCGCTGACCAGCGAGTGATCGGACGGTTGTCGCCCGGGGTGAGTACCGACTGGTCACCGATGTTCGGGGCGAGCACCGACCGAGCGGTGCGTGTTCCGGGCTCTGCGAGCGACGGGGGCTCCGCGATCCCTGACCCAGGCCCGGGCGGTCCCTCGCTGTGACCTCGCGGTACGGGGGTTGAGAATGTACAACTCACACCTCTATTTGTTGCCGAATGTGGTGTGAATTGGTTTTTAGGTGCGAGTATTGCAAACAAGGTCGGAACGAAGTCTACGGGCGACCGATCCTCTGACACATGACCGAGAGTCGAATACGCGGGAGCCCGCGCCGCGGGCTGGCGTCGGCGACCCTGGGATTCTTCGTCGGGTTCGCCGGCGTCGTGGTGTACGGCCCGGTCGCCAGCGAGTTCGAGTCGGCGATGGACCTCTCCGGGCTTGCGCTCGGCCTGCTCGTCGGCGCGCCGCAGCTGACCGGGTCGCTCCTGCGCGTCCCGTTCGGCGCGTGGGTCGACGACGTGGGGGCGAAGCAGCCGTTCCTGGTTCTCCTGGGGCTGTCGATACTCGGGATGGCAGGCCTGTCGGCGCTCCTCCTGACCGCCTACCCGGAGGGGCTGACGGCGGGGCTGTACCCGCTGGTGTTCCTGTTCGGGGCGCTGAGCGGCTGCGGCATCGCGACGTTCTCCGTCGGGACGACCCAGACCTCCTACTGGTACCCGACCGCGAGACAGGGGACGGTGCTGGCGGCGTACGCCGGGCTGGGCAACAGCTCGCCGGGGCTGTTCACGCTCGTGCTCCCCATCGCCCTGGCGGCGCTGGGGCTCACGACCGCCTACCTCGCGTGGTTCGCGTTCCTCGTCGTCGGGACGATAGTCTACGCGTTCCTGGCGGTCGACCCGCCGTCGTTCCAGTTGCGCGACCGGGGGATGGACGCCGACGCGGCGCGGGAGCGCGCGGCCGACCACGGGCAGGAGCTGTTCCCGGGCGGGGACGCCGCCGCGTCGATCCGCGACGCGGCCGCCATCCCGCGGACGTGGGCGCTCGTAGCGCTGTTTTTCACGTCGTTCGGCGGCTTCCTCGCGCTGACCGTGTGGCTCCCCTCCTACTGGACGGCGGTCCACGGCGTGGGCGTGCAGTCGGCGGGGGCGCTGACGGCCGTCGCGTTCACGCTGCCGGCGGCGCTGATCCGGCTCCCCGGAGGCTATCTCAGCGACCGCGTCGGCGGCGAGATCACGGCGGTCGCGAGCTTCGTCGCCGTCGGCGCGGCGGCCGTCGCCCTCGTGGGAACTCGGGGGTACACCGTCGCGCTGGCGTCGACGCTCCTGCTCGCCGCGGGCGTCGGCGTCGCCAACGCGGCGGTGTTCCAGCTCGTCCCCGCGTACGTCCCGGAGGCCGTCGGCGGCGCCTCGGGGCTGGTCGGCGGGCTCGGCGCGTTCGGCGGGTTCGTCATCCCGCCGGCGCTCGGCGTCTTCGTCGACCTGCACGGTCCATCCGGGTACGCCACCGGTTTCGTCGTCTTCGTCGCGCTCGCGCTGGGGTCGGTCGCGCTCGCCGAGCGACTGTACCGCGTCCGCCCGACGGTCGCCCCGGACACCGCGCCGGCGGGCGACTGAGCGGTCGCTCCCGGTCGACGGAATCCGGTCGCGGCAGAAGAGGAGCGGTCGGGTGACCGTCCCGACAGCCCGTGGCAAGCGATCGTCTGCGCGTCGTTATCGGCCTACTCGACGGTGATCTCGACCTCGTGGGTGGTCGAGTGGTCGGTGTTGTCGGTCGCGGTGAGCGCGACGGTGTAGGCGCCGGCGGAGCCGTAACTGTGGGACGCCCACCAGCCCTCGGCCGTCTCGCCGTCGGCGGCAGCCGCGGTGCCCGTCAGTCCGCCGAGCGCGAGACCCGCGGCCCCGACGCCCGTGGCGTGCAACACCCCACGTCTGGTCGCTGTGCGACCGATTGGTTCCACTCCACTGTCCGACCCGTCACCCTGATCAGACGTCATGCGACCTCCCCCAAGAGAGCCACCACCGTAATACCCCGACCGTCTGAAACGTCGCGATCGGCTCCCGTCTCTCGATTTCATACTGTGAAACTCCTATCCGGAGCGATAGACCGCGGCAGTCTACGGAGTGTTCGGCGGCGATATCGAGCGGCGAAGCCGCGAGAACGGAGGGCGGCGACGTCCCAGTGGCGACTTCGGCTCGGAACCGGTGTCGGTCGCGCAGTCAGTCGATCCCGGGGTCTTCGACGGGCAGCAGGCCCGTCGCCATCAGTCGGCGGGCGATGGTGACGAAGCCGTTGTCGAACCCGCGGCCGAACACGGCCTGTTCGTCGACGTCCGCGCCGGGGGCGTCGTGTGCCGTACTCACGAGGATCGTCGACCGGTCGACGAGCATGATACGCGTGATCTCGGTGTCGTCTTCCTCCGACCTGTGGAGCCACTCCAGTCCGGAGACGAACACCTCGGCGTCCGGGACGGCGTTCTCGACGCGGTCGCGCAACGCCTCGGAGACCGTCCCGACGACGAGCGTGACCCCGCGTCGCTGGGCGGCCGCGAGCGCCTCCAGCAGCGACTCCGTGGTGACGGCGTCGTTGCCGAGGACGATGACGATCTCCCGCTCGGCCTCGCCGAGCAGCTGTTTCGCCCGGTTCCCGGCCGCTGTTCGCCCGGTCAGCGCCCACACTTCGTGGGTGGAGTCCGGCTCCGAGTCGGCGGACGCGGGCTCGATCGCCCGCAGTCGCTCGCGGAGCGTCTCCGTCTTGGACTCGTACTCGGCGCGCAGCGTCTCGGCGGCCTCGTCGATCCCGACGGCGCGGAACTGCTGGGGGTTCGCGTGCTGGATCTCGACGAGCCCCTTCGTCTCTAACACGCGGACGGCGTCGTAGACGCGGGTCCGGGGCACCTCCGAGATGTCGCTTATCTCCTTGGCCGTCGCGTGCGGCAACCGCGTGAGCGCGACGAACGCCTTCGCCTCGTACTCCTTCAGCCCGAGCCCTTGTAGCAATTCTATCGCCTGTTCCGTGTTCGAAATATCGTCCATAGGGTCCCAACCTCAGATTCCGGTCTCCCGGTCACTGACATGGGTGTAACTGCCCCACGTGAATACGCCTTCCCCTTGAGCACTCACGGCGGAACCGGCCCGATCCGCGGCCCGAGCGGCGGAATCGACCGATATCAGCCGTGATAGCCGACGATACCGCTGGCTCTCCGCTATCGATCGGGCGCCCTCGCTCGCTCTCGTCGGCCCCGGTCGGACGACATCGGACGGCGGATTCACTCACATTATCACAACACGAATATATGCCCCTATGCCGTACGGTTCGATGGCACGCGGAACCAGTAGGGTCCCAACCACGCTGTCACCGCGTGTCCCCCCCACCCTTCCGGTGGGGTTCGAAGCCGCGGTCACGACGATACAATGTCTCACGATGCCTCCGAGTCGGCCCGCTCCGTTGCGATCGAATAGCTGCGAGAACTCGGTTTGAGTACCTACGCCGCGCGGACCTTCGTGGCGCTGGTGAGCCTCGGCGGCGCCACCGCACAGGAGGTGAGCGATGCCGCCGACGTGCCCAGGACGCGGGTCTACGACGCGGTGGCGGAGCTACAGGAGCGCGGGCTGGTCGACGAGCGCCAGTCGACGCCCAAGCGGTTCTGGCCGGTCTCCGGCGAGACCAGCGGCCGGCACTTCGAGCGCTACTACCGCCACCGGGTCGGGCGACTGACCGACGCGCTCGACAACATCGAACCGGCCCCGCGAGCCGACAAGCAGCGCGGGGTCTGGACGGTCACCGGCCGGGAGACGGTCACCGAGCGGCTGATCGAGTTCGTCGACGACGCCGAGGAGGAGGTCGTCTTCATGACCGTCGAAGACCTGCTCACCGACGAGCTGGTCGAGCGCCTGGCCGCCGCGAGCGAGCGCGGCGTCGCGATCAAACTCGCCGGCCTCTCCAACAGCGTCCAGGACGGCCTCCGCGAGTGCGTCCCCGGCGTCGAACTGTTCGAGTCCATCTGGGTCTGGTCGGAGACGCCCGGGGGACGGCTCCTCATGGTCGACCAGGAGCGGACGCTGGTGAGCGTCCTCGTCGAGAACGGCGGCGGCCCGCGGGATCCGCGCGACGAGACGGCGATCTGGGGGTCCGGGGCGACCAACAGCCTGGTCGTCGTCCTGCGCGCGATGTTCACGTGGCAACTCGACGGAACCCGCGAGTAGGGCATGCCCCGTCGGATTCTCTGCCCGCACTTTCACCCGGTCGAAGTGCTCGATCACGGCTCGCGGCGTCTGTCACTCAGATGTTCACACAACCAATATCCGTGAGAAGCACAACGGTGTGAGTATCCGAGCGATCCCGTCCGCCTGCGCGGGACCCGGATCTCGCGGGCCGCGGCGACGGCGCCGGACTTATGACCGATTTCAACCAGCACTCGGACGGGAAGTGGACCGTCCGACACGACACGGAGCGAAGTATCGAGCCGAGCGTGGCCGTCGTCGAAGCCGTCGCCGCAGTGACCGGCACCGAACCGACGCTGCTCCCCCCGTTGACGGACAGCGTCGACGGCGACGCGTTGAACGCGATCCTGCGCACGGCGGGATCGTCGGTCGGACTGTCGTTCACCTACGCGGGTGTCGACGTCTGCGTCGAGGCGACCGGCGAGATCTTCGTTCGACCGGTCTCCGACGGGGACTGAGTGCGGCAGGAGGTCGTGCCGGCGACAGTCGCGCTGACGTCCCTATTCGAGCTCTGCGGCGACGAACAAGAGGAGTTTCTCGACGCGCTCGTCGCGACAACAGCGAACGGTACCGGTCCGGGAGTCGAACGCGAGGGCGCCCGTGTCGGCCAGTTTCGGCAGGTGGGCGTGCCGTAACTGGATACAGATCCTCTCGAGATCGTCCGAGAAGGACCGCTGGCCGTCGCTGGCGCGCAGTTCGTCGGCCAGTTGATCGACGCCGATCACGTCCACCTCGTTTTCGTGCAAATGCCTCAGGAGGTCGCGGCGCCGCGAATCGGCGACGGCCTCTAGCAAGTCGTCTGTCGTAACGGCCGATTTTTTCGATTGCATAAGTTGCCTCATCGCGTTCCGCATCCGATCGCCCGGAAAGCAACAGGATGTGAATTTTTGTCAGCGGCACTGAAGACATTGGTGTTAACGCAGATCCTCACACTATCGATCCACTCTGCCTTTAGTCGTATGGCCCCCTTGACTGTTACCTCCCGGACGGAACGCCGATCCGACGACCTGTCGCTGACACGAACGTTTTTACGGGAGGGGGAACCACCGCGACGTAATGGTCGAGGCGTTCGCGGTCGCTAGCGGGAAAGGGGGGACCGGCAAGACCACCAGCACGCTCGCGCTCGGGATGGCACTGGCCGAGGAGTACGACGTGACGGTCGTCGACGCGGACATGGGGATGGCGAACCTGCTCTTCCACGCCGACCTCTCCGCGGTCGAGACGACGCTGCACGACGTGCTCGTCGAGGGCGGCGCGCCCGTCGAGGAGGCCGTCTACGAGCGCCACGGCATGTCGGTCGTCCCCTGCGGGACGAGCCTGGCCGACTTCGAGGCGGCCGATCCCAGTCGCCTCCGCGACGTAGTCGCCACGCTCGCCGCCGACACCGACGTCATCCTGCTGGATTCGGCGGCCACGCTGTCGAGTCGCGCGGCCGTCCTCCCGGTCGTCCTCGCCGACCGAGTCGTCGTCGTGCTCGAACCCACCATCCCCGCGCTCTCGGACGGCCTGAAGGTCCAGGAGTACGCCGGCTCCTACGGCACCGAGACGGCCGGCATCCTCTTCAACAAGGTGACGACAGATTCGGATATGGACCAACTTCGGGAACGAGCAGAACGGTACTTCGATGGTCCTGTTCTTGGGAGTATTCCAGAGAGTGTTGCCGTTCGGAATGCGAGTGAAACAGGTGATCCACTGCTTACCTCAGCACCTAAATCATCGGCCGCTACTACATTTAGAGACGTAGCGGCGGCGCTTTCCATCCAGGATCACGATCCCGGTGCCCTGGCCCAAAGAACGGTAAGCGCTATTCAACCCGATCTGTCCTTTGATGCATAATTGTTACATTCACGCGTGCGCGCGAAAAACAACGGATAAGTGATTGAATGTTCAATAGAGTGGAAGTAGCGATCATTCATTGTCTGTGGTCTGTCTTGTAATAATCCGGGTGAAGAGGGGGGTTTTGGTCCCGTTGTTCCTAAACGGGTTGTATGAAGGATAGTTGGATAACACCCGAGGAGCGTGAAGCAGTCCGCCAGTATCTTGAGAAACCCGCGTACTCCCGAGACATCGATGATCTCATCCCTGAAGATGACGAGACAGACGACTAATCCACGCCTCTTGGGACATCGCCATGTCGCATCCCACTGCACTGTTCCCGCTGCTTGTCAGTACGCGCAACGGACCCAACTGACTCACTCACTCCAAATACGATATGGCGGATGACCCACTCGACAATCTCGACCGCCGTATCCTGCACCTGTTGCAGATAGATGCCCGTGGTGCCAGTGACACCGATATAGCCGACGAAACCGACGTGACTGGGACCACGATCCATAACCGGATCGAGCAGCTGGAAGCGGAGGGTGTCATTCTCGGGTACAATCCAGAAATCAATTACGAAGAAGCGGGGTATCCGATGCGCGTTCTATTCATCTGTTCGACCGACCTCTCCCAACGGTCGAAAATGGCGAGAGAAGCTCTCGAAGTCAGCGGCGTCGTCAACGTCCGAGAGATGTTGTCTGGCGAGGAAAACCTCCACGTCGAAGTCGTGGCCGAAGCGACCTCTGACGTGAAAGAAAGCACCGAACAGTTGGACGCGCTCGGCCTGCGCATCGTCAGTAGCAATATTTTGGCAGAAGAACACATTCAACCGTGGAACCATTTCCATCAGGAACTGGCTGGCGAAGACGCGGAGACTCCCTCCGAAATCGGGAGTGATGACGAGTAGTTCGGTAAGGTACCGCCATTGGGCTATTGAAAACTTATCGACGTGACGCCGACCGGGACACCCCAACTTGCTTGGGAAACTCAACCAATCACTGGTTTGGCGCAGGATTATCAAATAGGTAAAATTAACAGAAAAAAGAGGTTATCTGTACCCAGCCGAAACAGTAGGTGATGGCATCTCTGGACACGACTGAACTGAACGACACGTTCGATCTGCTAACCCACCCACATCGACGCTACATATTCTACTACTTGGTGAACAAATCTGAGGGGCACTGTCTAGTTCTGAAGCTCCTCAATCGGCGTCTTTCCATCGAGAGCTTGATGCGGTCTGTGGCGGTTGTAGTAATGCATAAACTGTTCAAGCCACTCGCGGACGCTCGACCGACTGCCCACCCACGAGTTATGGAAGCGGCCGACCCGCATTTTGAGCGTATGAAACCACTTCTCGATGCGGTTTCGGTCGGTATAGTTGACCCGACCGCTTAATCCTAATCGAGCAAGGGCAGTCCGGTACCCGAATTGATCGACGAGAAACTCAGCCTCCGAGAGATCATGTTTCTCTTGGAGTTTCTGCAGAAACGCAGCCGCTGGATCGGTGCCATGCCGCCCAAACAACGCGACATCAAGGATCAACTTTGTTTCGATGTCTATTGCAGCATACAGCCAAGACCACTCACCGTTAATTTTGACAGCGGTCTCGTCGACGGCGACCCTTGACGGCTGCGCCGTCGGCGGGTCGCAGCCGCTGTCAGCTAGCCGATGTACCCAATTCCAGACCGCGCCATGCGAGCGTTGAACGCCTAATTCAGCTAAAATCGTTGTTGTTTCTCTGAGCGAACAACCGGTTTGGTGGAGGCGGACGGCGAACGCCCTGACGGGCGTCGCCGTCCGCTCATTCTCCCAAGTTTCTTCTAAATCCGGTTCATAGCTCTCGCTGAGCAGGTCTGCGAGCATCTTGACCAACTAACTCAACGACCTGCTCACTTCTCAAACTGACTCAACTAGACAGTGCCCGTTACCCCATCTTGTCGTCGGTTCGACATAGATGGAATCCGACTCCACATGGTCGCGAAAGCGCCATCTGTTGGGGGGAGAGCCAGGATAGAGCACCGTCGATCACAGCCTCCCCGGCCAAGGCTCGATATAGGGAAATGTGACGGGAAAACCCCGGTGTATCCCCAGTGTTTCGTCGATACAGGGTGGCGAACCCGCCGCTATAAGAGACGGAATCTGGCTGGATCGTGCCTAGATTGCCCACCCACGACGCGTGCGCGGCGTGATGGACTGCCGAGTGGGCGGAGACCGGTGAAATCCCTGCGCTGAGCGGACGGGTGATCCAGGCTGCACCGGACACCTACGAACCCCGAGAGGTTTCAAGGTTGGCCGTACACCGTCGCTATTGCCAACCTTTTCCGATTTCGGGGACATCGCGGACCCCCGGGTTGACATGTATTCAGCAGCACCGGGTTTCGGTCGTCTCCGCAGAGACGGCCGTCTTCCCGCAAAATTGCCCACGCTGGGCTCTCCACGCCGTTTCGCGATGGCGTCCATCCACCCCAGTCTAGCCACGATCGACGGCATGTTTTTTCTAATTTAGCGGCGAGTCGCATAGCCTGTATCGACAGAAAAACCGAATCTGAAAGGGGTTTTCTCCCGATTCTCTTGTTTACTGGGGCCTTGTCTGGCGACTACACTGGGCTCAATTTGGCCTCCGAGAGAGGGAATCGAGTACGAAATGATCCCGCCATCAGTAGGGTGGGTTTCAAGAAATATAAAATAAATTATTCGTCCAAATATCTGACCAATTCATCTCCACTGAGTAAGCGCAGCAGAGCAACAGCCTTCATCGACAACGGAAATCATAAGGAGTCAGTAAATATTATTCTTCGATATCGATTTTAGTCGCCCTGTGATCTGTACTATAATTCAAGTTATGATTTTGCCTCTACTCGCTTCGAGAACCCGGACAACGCTCGTAAAATCAAAATCGTCCATTGCCAAGGCAACCTGCCCGCCAAATACGTAATTTTCTTGGTGATTATGGGGTGCCAGGTGAGGACACTGACCCTCGGACGAAGCACTCACAGGGGGCCAGATAGACAGGCTACCCTTGACCCCACAACCAAAGGCCAGCCCCTGCAAGGGCACCTATCGCGAGAAATACTACCGCGAGTGCTGCGAAGCCATATGCGAGCGCGACTGCAGGGGACCCTGGAAGCGCGACCACATACACGAGGGCGGCGACGGCGCCGCAGATACCCGCGAGCATCCCACCGAGAAATAGCGGGAAGTCGGGCGTCAGTTCAGCAGGCACGACCGATCTGTTGGAGCCGTCATCCGTAAATCCCGACACTTCCTTGCCCATCGTCCGCTACGATCTCGGCGTAATGTCGGGTCGAATGGAGGCTAGAACCTCACTTCAGGAAAGACGGAAGATGCCCACCGAGAGGCCGCCTCAGCCTTCGATGCGGGAGACGATGGTGTCGTACTGGTCGGCGACCTCGTCCCAGTCGACGACTTCGAAGAAGGCGTCGATGAAGCTGCCGCGGTCGGGGCCGTAGTCGTAGTAGTAGGAGTGTTCCCAGACGTCCAGCGCGAGGATCGGGTGTGCGCCCCACAGTGCGCCCTGGTCGTGCTTGTCCACGGCGATATTCCGCAGTTGTTTGGCGACGGGGTCGTAGACCAGCAGCGCCCAGCCGCCCGCAGCGGACGCGGCGGCCTCGAACTCGCCCTTCCAGCCCTCGTAGGAGCCGAAATCCTCCTCGATGCGGTCGGCCAGCTCGCCGTCAGGCTCGCCGCCGCCGTTCGGGGCCATGTTCTCCCAGAACAGCGTGTGCAGGTAGTGCCCACAGCCGTTGTGGGTGACGTTGCCCAGCGCGCCCGCCGTCGAGGAGTAATCACCGGACTCGCGCGCGTCGGCGAGGGTCTCCTCGGCCGAAGCGAGGCCGTTGACGTAGCCCTGGTGGTGGGTGTCGTGGTGCCACGTCAGCACCTGCTCGCTGATGTGCGGTTCGAGGGCGTCGTAGTCGTACGGGAGCGGTGGCAGCTCGGGATCGGATTGCTCTGGCATGTGCATTGCTTCGGACGGACGACGACGTGATAATGGTTCTCTGAAATCTATTTTTGTGCCTTGGTTGTCACTCCCTCCTCCGTGTTGGCAGTAACAGTCACCGTCTCTGCTGGTCGGCGAGACGGTCCGGACGCTGGAACAGAGACCGATCGGACTATCCAGTGATTGGTACGGAACAAGCGTTTGGAATATGGCCCCGTTCGCAGAATGGAAGGCGGGATCAGCGTCCGAGAAACTCGTTCAATTCGGCGAATTCGTCGGGTGAGAGAATGACCTCGGTGTCGAATGCGTCGAATCGTCCGAAGGCGTCGTCGATCGTCAAAACAGTATTCACCCCTTCGTCGATCGCTACTTGGGCGTAGTATCCATCCCATCCGCCGACGTTCGCTTCACTCGCCCGAGAGAGCCCCTCCCAAACGACGTCTTCGGGCATCCCGTCGTACCACCGGATCCGCTTTGCGTCCATGAAATTCTGGAGCAGTCGAGATGCGTCCGCGTTCGAACGTCCGTAACATGTCGTCAAGACGGTATGCGCACCGAACAACGCAGGATACGGAATTACTGCATCGATGTCGCCTTCGATGGCGTCTCGGACGTACGAGAGCGCGGCGTCACGACCGGGGGCCTGTGTGTGCGCGAGGGCGATCACTCCGACATCGAAAAGATACGGGCCACCAGCGTCACTCATCGTCGGTCTCGGCTGCGCAGTTCCGAACAGCCGCTCGATGCTTCTGGGCGATCGGGTCGGTTCCGTCGGTGAGCGGAGTCGTCTCTCCTCGCTCCGGCGACGTTTCTTCGACGAGGTGCTCCATGCGGTCGATGATTTCGTCGGGGTCGTCTTCCGGTTCGACGACCGCTTTCCCGCCTTCTTCGTGAATGTCGACTTCCGTCCCGGGAGTGATACCGAGCCGCTCTCGTAGCTCCTTCGGGAGGACGATTCGTCCCTTCGAATCCACCTTCGCCATGTTCCCACTTTCGGTGGGAACAGAGACAATTGTTGTGGGCAGAAACAGAAACCGCCCCGCTGGATCAAGAAACCCGTGCCCGACGGCTGGTGCCGGAATTCCATCGACTGCCACGAACGGAACGTGGCCTCGATTCCGAGGGGGACCTCGCTACAGGAAATCCGCACCAGATTTATGTCAATTAGTAACACCTTTATGGGGTGGCTATGGATCTGAACTATCATGGGTTCAATGGGTAAGTATACACCTTCAGACATAACGGTCAATGGATAGTCCGCTCGCGCCTGATGGCCTTTCCCCGTCCCTGAATCTACTGATCACTGATATGTATATCGTGATAGTAGAGTTGCTCTTAACGGCGGTCATTTTGATATATATAGCGGCTCTGAAAGTACAACCAGACGGAGCGTGGGACGGATATATTGGTATACTCTCATATTTCGGGATGCCGATATTCGCTGTGGTCGCTCTAGTGGTGCTAGCGCTCCGAGTGTCAGTTCGGTTCCGTCGCTTGTGTGGGTGGATCTATCACCTGGCTCTGACCGACAGATTGATCATCGTATCGGAGACCCTCTTCATCGGTGCTTTTGCGGTATGGATCTGGGGTGCAATTTCGGAAATACGAGGTGGGGGGTCACATGGGTTGCTCGCCTGGGAAGGGTTCGTCTTCATTATTTTTACCGGAGTTGGGATTCTAATACTGGGAGCACGAATAGTATACGGATGCTGGAAGCTTCGAAGCTAAATCCGATTCTGTAATAACAACCGGAGTGTTGGACAAGATCTAACAGATATAAATCAGATAACCGGTTTCTGAGGTCAGATGTAGCGAATCTCAGTATTGGGTAGAGGACGTTCGATTATTGTCTTGCTCGTGGTCTGGAATCGTTTGAACTCGAACTCTTCGGTAGCGGAGGCACCGGTGACCGGTGTCCACCAGCAGATGCTAGAGAACCTCGTTTCGAACAGTTAGCGCGACGCCGCGGTAGACATGGATATCGTCGAGCGGCGCGGCCGCGTCGACGACCTCGTGCTGACCGACCGGACCGATGACTTCGACTTCGTCTGGTCCGATAGCGGTGGGAACTTCGTCGACCGGTTAGACTTCACGGCGCTAGACGGGACGACGCGCACCGATACGTGGCTGTCGAATGAGGAGGAACTTAGGTGGCAAGTGTTCAATTCAGGCGAGCTCGGAGTCTGGGACCCCGACTCGGACGACGACGGGCTAACCGACGGCCAGGAAGTCCAGGGGCTGACGAAAGTCAACGGCCGCAGTGTCGTCAAGACCGACGAGAGTGTGAGTTACGGCACGAATCCAGCGGATGTCGACACCGATGGCGACGGCTACTGGGACGGCTGGATCGGTGTCTACGGCGTTGCGTGGTCTGATAACGTCGTTCTGTATCAGGAGCATCTATCCACCGGGGACGGGGTCGAAGGCGACGAAGTAGTCTCTGAACAGGCCGGAATTCATAATGTTTCGAGTCCGATAGCAGGTACGGATGTCGACAGTGACGGCAACCGCGAACACTCGAATATCCATCTCGGTGAACTCCACTGGGGGACCGCCCCGGAAACGCCGACACCTAGTCTGGACCAGCGAACGACTCTGCACGTCGAGGTGGACTGGATCGAAGGGCAAAACCCGTACAACGAGACCATCGGCGGGCAAAGTCTGCTCGACTCGATCGAAGAGAACTATGCCCTCTATGGACTCAATATCGTCTTCCACCGGGATGACCGTCTCACGACTGCCAACGTAACTAGTGTCTGCAAACAGCCTCGGGCTGGGCCCGGGCCTACCTGCGGTGGCACAGTCACCCTTCCTGGGTTGAACGCGCACGAACTCGACAAGGTAGAAGACCAGTATCACGATGACACCAGTAGACATCACATCCTGTTCGCGACGAACTACGCGGCTGACACACCGATATTGTCGACTCACGACCCTTTCATCGGTTCCGGCGTTGACGGAATCGAAGGTCACACGGGGTCGCCAGGCCAACGCAATCTGATCCCGACCGCACCGTACGGGTCGGTCATATTGGCTGACCAACCAGAATTAAGCGACGTCGGGACGTTGAAGAGTACGACGATGCACGAACTCGGCCACGGCCTGGGAATCGGCTGGCTCGACGACAAAGGGTCCGGCCACATCGCCGAGTGTTATAGCGGAGATTTCTGTGTCGGTCAGTTTGGCGTCGGCGGTGGTGACGACGAAACGCCAGAGAGGATCGAAATTCCGGGCAGAGGGATTCAAACGGCAGAATGGAGTATAATGGGAGAAACTGGCGATCCCATCGGATCCCCTTTCGAAACATATCGATATAGCATTGAGGAATTGTTGACAATCGATTTTAATGATGTCCCGTCTACAGATGATTGAACAAATTTCAAAACGAGAATTCTTAACATTCGTGGCATCTGCGATGATTCTAATTAGCGGTTGTCATTCGAGGTCTCATGCGGAACTTGGATTTGATTCCGTAAGTGTCAACCAGACCGGTTCGACATATACCATCGAAGGTGAGATCGGACTTGGCGTCACTGGCGACTGGGAGTCGTTCAAGAACGTCTCCGCTGTCGGTCTTGACGAAAACGGTGCCGTGATCTGTCGTCAAGCCATCGGCGAGATCGATGCAGAATACGTGGGCGGCGGTAACTCTGTAACGCTTACGTGTGAACAGTTTCCACACGCGCTCACATACGAGATTGAGCGCGACCCCTGTTCCCAGGGCGTAACAGTGAACAAAATGGTATACGACGAAGAGCGAGACCTCTGGGTCGAAGAACCGATCGAATGTGAGTGAACTCGGCCGGGGCCTGGGCGCTGGCTGGCTCGACGACAAAGGGTCCGGCCACATCGCCGAGTGTTACAGCGGGGATTTCTGTGCCGGTCAATTTGGCGTCGGTGGTGGTGACGACGAAACGTCGGAAACAGTGGATCTGGCGCCGAAAAACCCGAATTCTGGGACCAACAGTCAGTAGAGTATTATGTCGACAACTGGCAGCCCAAACACGGTAGTGACAGTACGCTATGGTTTTAGTTTGGAAGAGTTGATGACTAATGATTTCAGAGATATCCCATCGACAGATGACTAACCATATATCGAGGCGAAAAGCCCTACTCTTGACGGGTCTTTCGATGGCCTCTTCAGCTGGCTGTCTTTCGAATCCTGACTCACACCGGAAGTTATCATTTACTGGCGTCGGCATACTAGAGGAGACTGCTGAATCGATCGTTATCCGTGCAAGACCGGATATGGGTGTTCACGGTGACTGGGAACCAATTCGTGAGGTTAGTATCGTCGGCTACGACAGTTCTGGGGGCGTCGTGTGTGAGGAAGAGATTGGCGATATCACGACTTTCCGAGAGAATTTTCCCCCGTGGATTTATCCTGCAAACAGGTCCCTCACGTCGTGACGTTCAACAGTCGGAATCCTTGTGGCCAGACTATCTCCCTGGAGGCTCGTGAGCATGAGGGGAAGGAAAACGGCGAGGATGAGTGGCGTATCGTCATGGATAGATGCGAACTGGAATATTTGGGGAACTGAAGAGTACCTATGTTCTACTTTCAGCAAGCAAAATCTCCCTCAGAACGTCCACTGGGCGTTAGCTGGCTCGATGACAAGGGGCGGTGGGTCGGATGAGTGTGGAATTCAAAGGGATCGACACAGGAAAGCAAGATTGCCAGAGTCCATCACTCTTGCCCAGTTGAAAAAACAATGGGATTAACTATATTTCATTTGACAACGAAAGCATGCGAATACGCTTACTGAGGGTGTCATAGAATCCATCTCATACCGTGATGACGGTGCTTCCCGGATTGTCACCTCGTTCGTAGTTGGTGACGGCGACGACGAGTCGAACGCAGAGCGCAAGGAACACCTGCGCTCGGGCGTGGACGCGGCCTCGGGCGCGTAGCGTCCCGAGGCCGCAGTCCTTGACCGCATCGTTCGTTCGCTCGACCTGACTCCGGCGGTTGTACGTCTCGTCTAGGATCGACTGTTTGAGCTGAATCTCGTCACTGTGTTTCTCGATGCGGTCTTCGACTCTGTACTTGATATTGAGCGGATCGTCGGTGTTTCGCGGGTTGTACGGGGCGATTGGCACGACTCCTGCGGTCAGCAGGAGGTCGTGCCAGTCGAGCGTGTCGTAGGCGCTGTCACCGAGCATCCAGATCGGCGGGCGACGGCGAGCGCGTCACGGGTGACGCGCATCGCCGTCTCTTCTGCGGCTTGTTTGCTCTCGGTGAACTCGGCTGCAATCGGGATCTTTGCGCCGGTTGAGACGATCGTACAGCCGTAGCCGTAATAGTACTCCTCAGCGGTTGGGTCGTAGTTCTTCGACGCATCTGGGTCGGATGGCATCGCTCGCACGTCCGTCGAATCGATTCGGTAGGTCATGTCGAGCAGGCCGCGGGCGGCGGCCTGCTCGACGAGGTGGTCGAAGACTTCGTCGACGACGTGTTCGAGGTCGGTGAGGAAGCGATCGACCGCGTCTCTTGAGGGCGGTCGATCGAAGCCACAGCTGAGCCAGACGACCGTGTTCTGGAGTTCTCGTGTGACCGGGCGAATGCCGTAGATGTCCTTGTAGTAGCAGTGGAGGAACGCTCGGAAGAGTTCTGGTGGGTGGTGGTCTCGTGTTCGCCCCCGGCGAGCGGGGGCGAACACGTCGAACTCGCTGAAAAAGTCGAACTCAAGATGCTCGAACAACGCGAGCGTCTCGGTAGCCACGACATTGAAGAACTCGTCGATAGAACCCTCTTCTTGCAGGGTGCTGGCGCTCGTAGACACAGTTCCAACACCCTGCGTCCTCGTGTGTGAGGCTTTCTATGACACCCTCATGTGTTGAAAGCGCATGAGTCAGAAACCGGCCCCCAAAGTAGAACTGGCGGCAGATCGTGTCCAGGTCTCTGAGCTAGAGATCACGAACTCAGATGTGGTGGAATACTTGGAGGAAATCGAAGCTGAGGACCGAGAAGAGGCGATCCAGTATGCGCTGAACGTGGGCGTAAAAACCCTACAGCTCGCCGAGACCTCTCGCGAAGAGGAGTTTGTCGAGCGGAAGTTCAGTGAGATGCACCAGGAGTTCGAAGCTGAAATCGAGCGTATCGAAGACGAAGTCGAGGAACGGTTCGGGAGCGATGGTGACGTCCCCGAGATTTTTCAAAAGCATCTTGGAGAGGACGGAAAGCTCCAAGAACACATCGAACACGCGTTCAGTGAGGACGGGCCGTTCGTCGACAGGCTCGATGAGGAGTTGGGTGAGGACGGCGAACGGATTCAGGAAGCACTCGACCCAGACGACGAGGGGACTCCCACGTACCGTCTGAAGTCCGCACTGCTGGACGAGATCCGGTCTCTGCGGGATAAGATCGAAGAACGAGAAACAGAAGAGGAGACGCGAGAGGAACTGAAACAGGAGACAACTCTCAAGGGTGATGACTTCGAGGAGACCGTCGGTAACATCCTCGGAGACGTCGTCCGAAATACGACGGATGAGGTCGAACCGACCGGCGAGGAACTCGGTGAGCGTGCGGATCGGAAGGTCGGGGACTTCGTGGTTACTCTGGGTGACACCGGTCAGCGAATCGTCGTCGAGGCCAAGAGTGCAACGAACTACTCACAGCCAAAGATCAAGGAAGAGTTGGCCGAGGCCATCGAAAACCGGGACGCCGACTACGCGCTCATTGTCTTCGAGTGCGAGTCGTATGTGCCGGACAAGGTCGGATACTTCCAGGAGTTCGACGATGACCGGCTCTCTGTTGCGTTGAGTGCGGACGAAGACGACGATGTCGAACCCGGATTTCTTCGCATCGCCATCAACTGGGCGCGGGCTCGCGCCGTCCAGTCCTACGTCGATGCGGGGGCAGACCTCGAGCCAGAAGCCATTCAGAACGATGTCGGAGAAATCGAGGACGCCATCGGTCGCTTCAGCCGGGTTCGAACGAAGACGACGAACATCCGCGAGGCGGCAAACGAGATCGACGAGGAGTTGCGCAGCATCCAGAACGACGTCGAAGACCGCGTCGGAAAGGTGCGTGCAGAACTGCAGGGAACATCCGACTCGTGAGTGTCGGCAGTCTCTCCGATCGGGGAATCGAGTCAGGGGATATGTATTTGGTCCTTCAACCGAAGCTACTGGCTATGTCATCGGTTGGTTCCCCAACGCTTGCGACTTCGATACAGGTCGGGAGGTCATCCCGTGCCCGGTGAGCACTCGTTCGATGGGTCACTGATTATGACCCCATTCGCTAGCGGTATGGTCAGAGACGTTGTCGTAGACCGATATCAGCAACTGCTCGACGAATACGACTCCGAGGAGATACTCGTACACACCGGATCGCCGACGAGCATGGGTACATTCCGCACGCTCCTCGATGATGTAGTTCCAGGTGCCACTGTTCCTCGCGTGACATCGCTCGTCGTACAGGCGACGGAAGTAGTCAACAAAACTGACGATCGGACGATCCTTTCGGATACCCTCCGTCGTGAACTCGTCCACCGATTTCTCGAGGACTACGACTGGGAGTGTGATTACCTCCACCGAGCCGTCCAACAACCGTCGTTTGCAGAGGACATCGGCGGACTCATGGAAACCGCGACGTGGCAAAACGCTGCCCTCGATACGACGCGAGAGCTAGAGGAAATAGCCTCAGTACGAGATGCGTTCCACGAGTGGCTCGCCGATCACGACCACATGGTCCGGGGTCAGCTAATCAACGAAGCGACATCCGTCCTGGAGGACCCCGATCAGCGAAACGATATCGTCGACGCTTCGGCTATTCTCGTGGTTGAGTTCGAGGAGTTCTTGCCCTCTGACCGCCGCTACCTGCAGACGATTTCCGACGGAGTAGACCTCGTGTGCGTCGCAGAAACGGACGCCAGCATTCGTCGAACGCGAATGGAGTCCGGATCACTTGCCGACCAAGTCTCGTTCACCGACGAGGAAACGCTCGACCGAGACGACATCGCCAGACGTCCCGATGCAGCGGCTGCATACTGGGCTCGCGGAATCGTGCCCGACGATCCTGAGCGGGGTCAGGTAAACATTCTAGCCGCCGAAACCTCGGACGAGCAGCTCCACCAGGTCGCTGACGAAATCGAACGACTCCGCGAGACGGAAGAATGGGACTATGACGACTTCGCAGTCGGACTCCAGCACAGTGGTTCGGCCCTTACAGATACTCTCCGGGGACTAGAACGCTCTGGCCTGCCGACCGAATCGTCCACTGTCGTAGGGTTCGGCGACGATACTGCCGTTCGAGAGCTTTTGCAGGTGACTCGTTACCTCGCGTCAGGCGGAGAGCAGCGGGATGAGATTCTCGACGATTACTCCACGCTAGATCAAGAACTCCTCGAGGACATCGAGGCCATGAACGGACTTGCTGCTCCCCTTCGTCGTTGGGCCACTGATTCGAACTTGAAGCACCGCATCGCCGACGAGAACGATCCTCTGGATGCCCGCTCCCAGTTCAGCGACGTCGAGCGCGTGTTCCGAATGGCGTCATTCGTTGAGGACACCGCGTTCATCGACACGAGTTGGCAGTCGTTCGCGGCCATGTTAGAACGAGCACACGAGTATGCGCCCCAGCATAATCAGACGAGCGCCACCGAACGCGACGGTGGCGTTCAGGTCGATCACGTCGAAGCGATCAAGAATGGGCGATACCGTGCTGTCTTTCTTCTCGATCTCGTCGATGAGGAGTATCCTGGGGATGCCTGGTTGACGAGGCTGTTTCCACAGGAACGCGTGGCTGGAATGCCAGATTATCCCGGCGTGACGAATGTCGACGCTGACGATGTCGAGGCAACCTTCAGCACTGACTCAACCGAATCAAGCCGACCTCTTAGGCGATATTACGCGGAACTATCGCGACGGCGTTTGGCATCAGGTGCGGCGGCCGCGACGGACCGACTGTACTGTTGCCTCTACGAATACGAGGACACGGCACTGGAAGAGCGGACACAGGCTTCTCGCTTTCTCGCAGACTCCTATCGGACACTCTCCTGGATCACCGAGGCGCCAGACGAGACGATCCGAAGTGAACGAGCAGCCGAAGAGTATCTTCTATCGCGCGTCGATCGGGCGCTATCCGACGTTCGGCGCAGTCGCAGTCAAGACGTGACCGTATCACTCGATGACCTCGAGGCGGATCTCGCAGAGGTTCACGAGCTTCTCGAAAACAGCGGTCGTCGCGGAGAAAGGCTGAGAGATGCACTTCATGCGCGTGTCGACTTCGCTATGGGGGAGATCCGCCGTGAGTGACGTCGTTTACCTCTCGCCGTCGCGACTGGCCACGTATGCAGACTGTGCCCGGAAGTACGATCACAAGTACGAACAGCGTGTCGAAACACCCGACGAGACGACGCTGTATCTCAATCAGGGGCTCGCGTATCATGAAACAATAGAGGTCGTCTGTAACGAGACAGAACCTTCCGACGAACCCGAGCAGATCCACGCTCGGGCGATGGCTACCTTCGAGGAAACCTGGGCCGATCACATCGATCCCGCCGACTATGCGTCTCAATCACACCAAGAGTTCCAGCGGGCGGAGAATCGCGCAGCGCTGGATACGTTCTTCAATCCGAATGGTGGGGACGGTATCGAGCACGCCAGAAACTCCGTCGAAACGGAGAGATGGGTCGAGTTCGAGCGAAACGGCCGCGGTTTGCAAGGAAAAGTGGACAATATCCTCAAGACAGAGGACGAGCTCCACCTGATCGACTACAAGCGCAACCTCCGTGACGTCATTTCGTCGGGAACCGCAACGAGGCTCGAAGACCACAGGAACGGTGACGACCATGAGCCGACGCGCGTGAAAAACGCCTTCCAGACGGCGACGTACATTGAGGGGATTAAGCTATCGCCGCTGTACGAGGACGGGATGACGGTCCGGTTCAGTTTCTACGGGCTCATGAACCAAGGATCGTTCGTCAGCCGACCCGACGGTTACGAGGTATCTGCTCGAGGATACCCACGTGAAACGACCGGTATCTACGATGAATACGACGACATGATCTGGTCATTGATCGAGGAGGCGCACGATGGGATCACGTCGGAGATCTATGACCCGAAACCGTTCGATCTGATCAACGACGAGGCCTGTCCTGACTGTGACTACAGTGATGCGTGTACCGAGTACATCGCCGAGAGGGTAAGCCGATGACTCCGGAGCAGCCCGATTGGCTGCCCGTCGCTGAAGACGAACAGCCACCGAGAGAGCAACAGCAGACCATCATCGAATCGCAGACGTATCCGATGCGTGTCCTTGCTGGCGCCGGAACGGGGAAGACCTTCACGATGGTGCGGAAGATCGAGAATCTCATCGACGAACAGGGCGTTTCCCCCGACCGAATTCTCGCGCTGACCTTCACGAACAACGCAGCCGATTCGATGCGCGAAAAGCTCAATGCAAAACTCGGGACGGCAGGGTATGATATTGACGCGTACACCTATCACTCCATCTGCAACGAGATCTTGACGGACTACGCCTACGAGGCCGGCGTTGATCCGGACTTCGATATCATCACTGACGCCGAAAAGTACGCTATCGTCCTCGACGTGCTCGACGAGATTAAGTACCGATCGGTCAAGCCGAACGTCTATGGCCCAGAATCCTTCGCCGACGGCGCCGCGTCGAAACTCCTCTCGTTCATCGAATCGATGAAACGTAACGGTATCGTCCCGGCGGATGTCGACTCCTTCCTCGGGCCGGCAGAACGGCTTTATGAACTGGACGGCCTACCCGAACGGATTGGATCGATCGCCGGTGACCACCTCGGCGGTCGCTCCGTCGGTAGTGTGCTCGATGGGATTCCTGACGCCAGTCGAGACATCGCCGCTGAACGGGAACGCCTCGAATCAGACGGCCTCGAAGGGTGTCTCCGAGATTTTCTTGATCGTCTCGTCGATCTCTGCGATGCACTAGAGGCAGCCTTTGAGGCCCACCAGGACGGTGAGCAATCGCTTCCGGAGAACGCCCACAAACTTCCGAAGTACCTCCTCGGCGGGTACAGCAGCGGCGCTCCGAGTGGGATTCCAAACGACCTGAAGATGGAACTGCCCGACCATCTGGAGGACTTCTTGGAAGACTGCAAGACGGCACGAGACCTCACGGCCGGCTACGAGGCTTACGAACGCGAACTAACCGAGCGGGGGCTCATCGACTTCGACGGACTCGTCGTTGAGACTCAGAAACTTCTTCAAGGTGACGTCGCCGACGAGATAGCTGGTCGGTGGGATTACGTATTCTGCGATGAATTTCAGGACACGGATCGCCTCCAGTTCGACCTCGTCACCGCGCTAGTCTCCGACGATCGACTCTTCGTCGTCGGCGACGACGACCAAGCCATCTACGAGTGGCGAGGGGCGAATGTCGACAACATTACCTCCGAGCTCGATGCCAAGTATGGCGACTCCCTCACGGACGAACCACTACTGCAGAACTTCCGTTCCCGCCAGCCAATTCTCGATCTGGCTAACGAGGCCCTCGAACTCGTCGACGAACGGCAGTTCGAGAAAACGCTTACGAGAGTCGAGGAACCCGATTACGATGGGACGTCAGTCGCTGTTATCGAAGAGCCAGAGGAGGCTCAGCAGCGAGGGGAACAGCTAGTCACTCTCGTCAGGAATCTGCTCAGTGGTGAGGCAAAGGACCTCGATCAGAGTTACGATCCAGAGGATGTCGCGTTGCTCGTACGGAAGAACGACCACGCGACGCCTATACTAGAGTCGTTCGACCGAGCCGGAATCCCCTATCAGGTATCCGGCGACCTCGCAACAGAGTCCATCGGCGTGGGCACAGTCGTCGCGTATCTCAAAGCCCTCGCTCGTCCCGAGACAGACGAGGTCAGCTGGAATCGTGTCTTGACAATGCGGTATCGCCTCTGTGATCGCGATCTCCGATTGCTTAACGACCACGATGATGGATTACTCACGGCGCTTCTCGACGTGCCTCTCAATCAGTTCGAGGAACCAGATACCCTACGAGAGGCCCGAAACCACGTGAAAACGCTGTTAGAACTCCGAGACACTGCGTCGCTCGGTCATTTCTATCGAGAGCTCAAAGACCTGACTGACATAGAGTGGTACCTAAGCGGTCAGGAACGTCGGGATCTGGATCAGCTTGACGAGGTCATAGAGCAGTACGGAACTGGTGCCGTCCAACCACCGTTATCCCCAGATTTCATCGAATCGCTCCAGCACTACGATTCGTTGCTTGACGAGAGTGGTTCCACTCCATCGAGTCAGCCGGATCTGGCGGACGATGCGGTCAACGTCATGACTGGTCACAAGAGCAAAGGTCTCGACTTCCCCGTCGTCTTGATGCCTCGACTCACGGCCGATGAGTGGGAACCGAGTTCGAGAACGTTCGGCGCGTTAGAAGAGGCCCTCGCTACGGGTCCAACAGCCGCGTTCGACGAAGACTTCGTCGCCCGTGACGCGAGAGAGACGAGGCGCGTACTCCACGTCGGGCTTACTCGTACAGAAGACATCCTCGTACTCCAAGGACAGAGCGGCGACGAGGAGAGTGCAGGGGAAGAATCGGACGAAAAGCCTGGTCCATCCATGCACGAAGCCGTGGATGAAATTCTCCCGTCGTCGATTCCCTGGGAACCCGACAGTGGTCACATTCCGCTCTGGCGAGACCTGAACGCGTGTCTCCCGGCTGGGGCTAGCGACTGGACGGACTCTTTGGCGACCAATGTCGTCGGGTCCGTAGGCGGTGGCGTGACTTACAGTGGCGACCGACTGGAGCCGGATGAGGGTCGCGAACAGGTGCTCTCCCTTGCGACGAAGTCACTACAGGGGAACGTTGAGTCCTCCATCGAAGAGCCAACGTTCGAAGTCAACGTCCTCACCGGTCCGTCGACGCCGATGCCCGCACTGCGTCACAGCTATACGTCGCTGGAGACGTTTGAGGAGTGTCCGCGTCAACACTACTTGGACTACGTCGTCGGTGCTTTCGACGATTACAGGGAGACCAGTGGCAAGGTCGAAGGAGTTTCTCAGCAAGATATCGGGTTACTCTTCCACGATACAGCAGAGATCGCTGCCGAGAAGGAGACGACCGACCCCGAAGGATGGCACGAGATTTGTGAACGACTCGCCGGCCAACGCCGTGCCCGTGATGCCCTTCCGGCCGCGAGGGCCTGCATCGACCGGTACTTCGAACTCGAGATGAGTAGCTGGGAAGTCGTCGACGCCGAACGGCAGTTCCAGATCGAGTTCGACGGGCACGAACTCGTCGGATTCATAGACGCCGTTTATCGTACGTCCGATGGCGAGCTCGTGGTCATCGATTACAAAGCGACGGAACGTACCCGTGATATTGAGGCGAATCGGCAGCTTCCCCTCTATTTGCTTGCCTGTCGCGACCTCTATGACGAACCAGTTCACCGAGCGGGATACGCGTACGTCGGTGAAGTCGGACCGAGAGTAGTTACGCGATCATACGGAGCGTCTGATCTAGAAGCAGTCCGTTCTTCGATCACGAAGTCGATAGAGCAAATCTCCGAGACGACGTTCAATCAATACGAGGCGGACGACCACTGCCGTTGGTGTACTCACAACCAGCTCCCCTGTGCAGACAAGAAGTACACAGTGCAGAAGATCAGCGACTGATTCGTTACTAGAACTTGCGTTTCTGAGAGCGGGTCAAAGCAGCTACTACGACAGTATTCGTACTCTCTGGAGCAGAGTATCCTAATCTTCTCGGGGAACGTGGGGAAGTCGCTCTTGGATAGTGACGAGAACGGCATCGTGCCTCTCGGTGGGGGCTATTCTAACGACTTCGTACGATTCCTCGTCGTAGTCGAGTAGCCATAGCAGATAGTGGGTCCGAGGATGACATTTGATTTCGTCATCGTTGGGGTCAATTACTCGTATTTTGAACGGCTTGCCCGTTCCATCAGGGTTTGGCTCGCGCTCGTATTCGAAGTAGACATTGTCGATAGAGTACTGCCCACCTCTCTTTTCGAAGTGCTGCTCGTTATCGAGGTAGTGCTCGTAGTTCCAAGCGTGGATTTCGCCCGAGACGACGAGGAACCAATCGAGCGGTACCAGATGGATGTACCTCTCTATATTATAGGCTGTCTCCCGGATTTCAACGGGATCGGTGAAGTGGTTCTCAGTGGTCTGTGGAGCGATTTTGTCGCCAGGAGATGCCATTGACCAACATGACTATTTAAGTACTATAGCTCTACTGGAAGTAGAAACACGAATGAGATATTACCGGACGAAACTATCCCCCATTCACATCGTAGGACATCTGGAACGCCGGTTGCCCCTGTGTGATCTCGTGGTCGGCAATCGAAAATAGCGGCTGGATGTCTGCTTTGGTATAATCCTCTATACAGTCATAGAGTTCTGTTGCGCGCGTATCTGATCCATCGGCAAGCGCCTCTAACCAGGCAGCACCGAAATAGGGGATGTCGCTATTGAAGATCTCCGTATCGTCCAAATCGTAGGACGGCGGTGTTCGACCGTTTTCATGCATCAACTGCCATTGGTCACCTCGCCAGTTTCGCGGTGAAAGGCCGGTCTCGTAATCCGTCCAGCAGGTCGTTGGGACAGGAGAACCGACATGGCTGGCCATATCCTCGAGAGATCCTGCGCCGAGAGCTCTATTCTTCGCCGCTGAGAGATCCGCATGATGGTGGGATTCGAGTACTGTTCGAATTCGGTCTCCTCTTTCGGGCTCGCCAGTAGCTACAGCAGCTCTTTTTGCACGCCCTAGAAGCACGGGGAAATCGAACCATGCCCCACTGAAAGTCACAATAACCTCGATATCACGTGTCTCGATCCAGTCGACAACTGCTTCGATTGCTTCTAATTCCGCCGTCTCCGTCTGATCCTCTCGGAAGAGAACCTCGGTCTCGACTTCCGAGTCACAATCCGCTCGATATCCCAAACCGATACAGAGGATTTCCTGATGATCCGGATTCGTCGCCTCGCGGTCACTCTCCGATACAGTCGAAATCGTCTCAATATCCAAGGCAGCGATGGATTCAGCGTCACCGAGTTTTTTGACGACACCATCACCAGAGGACGATGAAGGCGCGGGGCAGTTTTCTAGCTCCTGAATCTGCCGTTCCCATTTTGCCTGAATGCCGATCGTACCTTGATAGACATCCGGCCTGACGTCATCGAATTCGTACCAGGACCCCTCGATGAATTCGTACCCGGCGAGCTCACAGTCCTCGAAGACGGTTATCTTCACGTGAACGCCGGTTACGTCAGAACAGTGGACTATCTGTGCCCAATAGTCGTGGTCTTTAGTTTCATCTATACTGTCTATCCTGAGGGGAATTCGGAGGCTGTTTTCGTCCTGTTTTGCAGTGGAGACGATGTCCTCCGCTGTCTGAACACTCGATGCCATTGTCGCGACATGGACTTCCGAGTATATTTACCTTGGGATGGCCGTATATTCTAGTTTGTTAGTTTGGGATGGGGTTAGTCACTAGGTTTATCACCTAGGCCGGCATTGACGGAACTACGGAACGAGGGATGAATACGCGAACAGACATCCGGTCCGACGAGCGTATCGATATCACGGTGGGAGTCGTAGAGATCGACGAGTGGGACCACCATACAGTAGCCCGGAAGATAGTCCTGACAGATATCGAGGGGAATAATGTCGCGCTGACGATTTTCAACAACAATGACTGTGCGTCCTACGAGTGGGACGTGGGTCGTTGGTATCGACTCGAGGAAGCGGTGGGCGACGTTTATAACGGAGAGAAGCAACTCAAGCCCTCCTGGGATTTCAACATAGTCTCACTCGATAATACACCCTCTGAGGCCACCGACGAGGCAATCCGGCAACTTTCAGAAGAGGAGTCAGCCGAAGCCCAAGATTCGACTAGTTCGAAGTCGGCTAATTCCCTCGGAAGAGGGAACTATCTCTTACATTACTGTCTGGGAGAGCTCCCAGAGCTCCAAGTACATAGCTATCAACTTCGGGTCCCCGGCGGAATAGACGAACAAGATGATGGAGTCGAAAATGGTATTCTTGGTTTCACCGCCCGTGTAGCAGCCCAGTTTCGATATCAAACGCAAGGACCGGCAACGACAAACGGCCCTCTTCGGATTTACAGTGTCAGCAAGGTATCTAACCCCATAGAAGTGGCCGGCCATACAGTCGAGCCAGAGCATACCGGCGTAGAAACGCTAGAAGCGCGTTCATTTGATGATCGGGAGCCACTTCGAGAACTCGTCAAGCAAGATCTGAAAGCAGCACTAGCGGGTCAGTACGACGTCAAGGCGATCAACTCTATCATTGAATTTGAGCCGGAAATCCGAGCGAACAGCGGAGACTTCACAGCCTCCAGAGAATACAAATGTCGTATCTGGATAGATCCTGATGGGACTGTCATTTGCGGAGTGGACAGCAGCTACCATCTCCAGTCAACCTTCTCTGCGGCCGAATACGTCCGAAATGGTCACGAGATCGAGGGAGTCACCGTCGAGCACGATACAGACGTCTATGAGAACGGTGGCACTGGAACGGTTCAGGAGTTAGTCGAGACCGGTTACGAGGAATTCGTCGACGAGATGGGGTCCTCCATCGCTGAGTATCACCGGACGCGTGGATACGTCAATGAGGAGACTATACAGACGATCGCTGCCAGTGAGCCCATCATGGCCCAGATCGACTATGGGACGATGGACGGACTCCAGGCGCTCGAGTATTGCTCCGTGGTCCCGACGCTAGACCAGTTGAAACTCCTCGACGGGGACTTCCACGGACGGTTCCAATCCGTATCTCGAAAACGGCCTAACGAACGGTTCAGCATAGCTCGGTCGTTCATCGAGTCGGTCGGAACGACGCCGTCGTTAGCGCTAAAGCCTTCAACCCGTCCTTCCAACGTCTGCTACGACGAAATTTCGATTAACTCGAATCGGTCGAATCTGCGATTCAAGGACGGGAAGACTGCATCTTACGGAGCCAAGGGACTTGACCGGCACGGAGTGTATCAGTCCCCTTCGTCATTCGATCTTCTCTTCCTCTATCCACAGCGCTACCAAAACGAGAGTAGTGACTTCGTCAGGCTTCTCCTCAAGAAGCTCCACGCCTACGGCACGAGTCCAACGAAGATCGAACGAGAGGCGTACGCGCTCGGCTCTGAATTCGACTACACCCAGGTAGCCGACCAAGCCACTGATTTCGACGGCGTCGTTGCGGTTGTACCGGATGAGGGCTGGATAGAGGATCAGATCGATATCGACGACCCGTACCCAGAGTTCAAACAACAGTTCGGACAGAAAAAACTCCCCTCCCAGATGGTCGCGGTCTCCAGCCTTTCCGAAGATGACTACTTAGGGAACATCGCTGCTGGACTCGTAGCAAAATGCGGTGGCATCCCGTGGCGAGTCCACGATGTTCCCGGAGATACCGACGTATTCATCGGGCTCGACGTCACCTACGACACTGAAACCGAACAGCACGTTGGTGCGAGCGCAAACGTCGTTCTCGGGGATGGCTCTATTCTTGCATCACAGTCGACGTCGCTGCAGAGCGGAGAAACATTCCAGATTGACGATATCGTCGACGTCATCAAGAATCTCCTGAATATCTACCTCGAAGAGGAAGATGGAACACCAAACCACGTCGTCATCCATCGCGACGGCCAGTTCTATCTGGATCTCGAGGCCCTCGTAGAACGACTCGAAAAAGCTAGTGACCTCATCCCAAAGTTCGATCTCGTCGAGATCCGAAAGAGTGGGAACCCGCGTATCGCTTCCTACACGGGCGACCGATTCGAAAGTGCACGGAAAGGGACTGCATTTGAGTCAGAAAACGCCGATCACGCCTATCTAGCGACGACAGGCAAACCGGAGCGGCTTCCTGGAACCCCACAACCGATCCGCGTCGTAAAGCGACACGGGTCGACAGACCTCTCCACGCTGGCCAAGCAGGCCTATTGGCTGTCGGAAGCCCACGTTGCGTCGATCAGTCGATCGACCCGCCTGCCGATCACTACATACTATGCGGACCGGTGTGCCGAACATGCGAGGAAAGGGTATCTCCTGAACGGCGAACTTCTCAAAGGAGTCCCATATGTGTAGAGTAGGCCGCTTCACGAAATATCTCAACTCACCAAAACCAGATCACTACAAATGACGGAATCATTTGAACTCCCCTTCGGAGGAGACGACAGCGGTCGGGTCGAATTGTTCAAGAGTTACAATCGTTTTGCGTCGTACTTCGAGGATGCGACCAGAATGAAAGTCGTTACGTACTGCGACTCGCCGAAATTCATCCTCGAACTATTCGACCGAGTTGAGACGCTGGAGTATCTGGAAGTCGTCGTCGGTGATATCGACGATTACCGAGAACGTCTCATCGATAAGCCAGAACTCGCGGATAGACTTGAACAATTGAAACGCGACGGGAAGCTCGTAATCTACCTCTGTGAGAACAAAGAAGTCCACAGCAAGGTGTATCTCATTGAATACGGCCCAAGCAGTGACGTTTCTCGCCGAGAAGCCGAGTCGGACACGCCAGACTCGTCAACTGGGGACGAAACGGCTAATCAGCAGACGCTTGGGACAGTAGAATCGGCGGTAGAGGAGGAATCCAAAGATTCGTCCGAAGAACAGCTATCTGAGGAATCCGAGGAGACAGAACTCTCGCCGGTCCGCGAAGCCACCGCAATCATTGGCTCACCAAATCTTTCCAGCAATGCGTGGACCCGACAAGCGAACGCAGGAGCAGTATTCGAAACGTCGACGGCCACCGAACTCTGGTCGGACCTGGAGAACTTCTACGAAGAGCACCGCGAGTACAACAAAAACGGTCCGTTCCTCGATGATCTGACTGAGCGTATCGCCAACACTGACGACGATCGTGAAGAGGTCCTCACGCTCTATACGGAGGGCAAGGTCAAAACCCGTGACGAAGTAGGACAACTCCACGGACGCCTCGACGAACGGGTTGAGGCAGAGGCTGATAAGGTTGATCTCGTGCTTGGGGACGATATCGACCTCAGCGAGGATGTTGAAGAAGCCGTTGAAGAACGGGCGGCCTCGATGGACGACGTCAGTCAGGGTGAAGAAGCCAAAAACGGCGAGGAATCAGTAGCCGAGCTTGACCCTGGTGACTCGGGGGATACCCGCATCAATCTCTCACTCGTAGGGCACAGCGACGAAGCGATTGAGACGTTAGCGAAGATGACTGATTTCGATGCGTCGCTCTCCGGCGACTCGTTAACAGCTACTCCGCGGGCCGTTCAGCAGTACAAACGTGACGTATTCGAGGTCCCAACGATGCGCGTTTCCCGAATCGAATCCGACGAGCAGAACGCGACACCGAACAACGTTGAGTTCGGCGACCACCTGACGTTCCACGCTGACGGGAAGGTCTATCAAATCGGACAGCCACTTCCAGATGATCGCGACCGAGTTGCGTCGGCTCTCCAAGGTATCCAAGATTACTTCGAAACGGTTGATAAGTACGGAAACTGCAACGATCCAGACGCCGTAAAGGCACACATGGCTGAGGCGCTCCTTTGGATGATGTGGGCACCATTTGCCAATCGGACCGCGGCCTTCTACAGCCAGTACGGAATCGATCTCGACAAAGCACTCCCAAACTTGTACGTTTACGGAGAATCCGACGCCGGCAAAGGGACGTTCGCCGAGTTCGCGCTATCACTCATTAGTGGCGGCCGCGTCAAACAGCCAGTAGACGCCGACGAAATAGGAAAGAGAGAGATTCGAGGAATGCGATCTGCTAACACGGCATTCCCCGTCGTCGTCGACGACATTACCAAAGACACCGTCAATCGGTTAGACACGTTCCGGAACTACTGGGGTAACTGGACCTCCGAAGCCAGCTATCCGTTATTTGCGTTCATCAGCAATGACAAGCGTCCCGACGAGTGGTTCCGGAACAGGGCGAAGATCCTCCATTTCGACGTCAACTTTGACACGAGTTACAAGGGCGAGGCGGAGGTAAATCGACTCATTGATCAAGAGAACCCCCTCTTCCTCTGGTTTACCCATGAGCTCCTCACTCGAGATCTTGAGCTGACTGACGATGACGATGCGCTCCGGGTCGCCCGTGAAGTCATGATCGACATCTACGAGTACGCCAACGAACCCGTTCCAGACTGGTTCCCACGGCGACCCGCGGACGAGGAACATGACTCCGGGAGAGACAGGTGGTACGATCTGCTCCAACGTGAGGATGTTTCTACTGAGGACCGGGGAGATACGCTGCGCGTCACCTTTCCGGAGGAGATGTCCACAGAGACCTACACCTACATGCGGGATCCTCCTACAGTTGCACGGGTAGAGAAACGTGGCCGAGACCTGTTAATCAAGTCTCCAAAGGAATTCGTTGGATGGTTGGGGACACCACCTGCCGGAGTTGATCTGCCTGATACGGAAGCCAAGACAGACACTCAGGAAGAAATTAGCGAGGCCCCCAATGACGACGGAGAGAGCGGCTTTCTGGGAAGAGTCCGTGGGTTATTCAGTTGATCTCGGTTGTTTCAGACTCAATCGAAGCCAGAGAGGAGTATTCCGTGTTACCAATCGAAATTACCCCTACTGCCGCATATTCACGTGGCAGATACTCCGGGCCTTCTGAACTCGGTTCCCTGTACCTAGATTACGGTCTCATAGAGCAAGGCTGTACCAACGATCCGCCACTGATCTAATGCCTTTCAGAGGAATCTCCGAATAATGCGCATAAAGATGTTACCCGTCCTTCGAAGAATACGGACGCCGTTGTATCCACGGTTCTCGTAGTTGCGCCCGGTAGGGTGGCCGTGGGCCCGATCATGACAGGACTGACAAACAGTCGCAAGATTCTCAAGGTGATTCCCACCACCACGATTTAGAGGGATCTGGTGGTGTGCATGAAGAACAGCGCCACCATCGCCGGCGTGCGGGCCACTACGAACCCCGCAGTGCTGGCACGTGTAGTTGTCCCGTTCATACACAGCCTTTCGGCGGAAATCCCAGTCAGGCGGATACTTACCCTCGTAGGTGTCCGGGTCATCCCATCGAGCGCTCACTCCAGAGCCACGACCGAACATTACTCAGAACGCGTCTCCGCTTTTGCCGTGCCTGGCTGTACAGACTCGGCTTTCAGCTCCACGAGATGGTCTACGGCTGCGAGATACGGTTTGAGTTGTGAATAGTGGATTTCATCTGGCCCTCGGAGTAACTTCATGACGTTCAACGATACGCCGCGATCAATTATAAATCAGCTATCGGAATCAGTGTCTCAGAAGCTTAACACGGAATTTTCCCACACATCACCCCTACATCCAAATCGGACACACCCACTATCGATGCGAAAGTCCACTCGGGGAGGATGGGAGAATCGACTGGTGGGGAATTAGACCCTGTACGACTTCCTGAAAATCCGTTATCGGATATCCTACGCTACACCAGTATTGTTCCTACTTGTAGCGTAGGTGGATGCTGTCCGACGCTACAGAGCCTTCACCGAACGGTTCTGAAGCAAATCATGAGCTCAGCCATCCGTGTTATACGGATAATCCATATAGTCCGAAGCGAATTTGCGAGGCTACTGATATCCTCGACTCTGATCGCCGAAGTTCGGAAGAGAAGGTGTCTGCGATTGGCTCGACTCGGACTGCTCAGCGAGTCTATCCCCCGAAGGAAAGTCTTCGCGAGTTATCGTCTCGGCATCCCGGGTAGCCGCGTTTCGTCGTGCCTCGAGTACGAGTTCTTCGAGTTCAGCTCCGGTGAGCCCTCTTGTTTGAGCCCCAAGAGCAGCGAGTTCCTCTCCGGAGAGCGACGAGGGTACTCCAGCAAGATGGATCTCCAAGATAGCATGTCTGGTCTCTTCATCAGGCAGGTCGATTTCGAAGTGAGTGGCGAGACGACCGGGACGGAGGATGGCGGGATCGATATCTCCCGGTCGGTTCGTCGCCGACACGACGATTGCCTCTCGGCCCTCACGACTCAGCTGTGCAAGGAATTCGGAGGTCACCTTCCTGTCCTCGACGTGGGAACTAAGGTCAGAGACGTCCCGTGCGCCGAACAGGTGCTCAGCCTCGTCGAGAAAGATAACACATCGCCCGATCGAATCCGCCTCATCGAACAGCGCTTTGATCTGCTCACTGCTCGCGTTGATCCAGCGGCTCGTGACATCACCAGGCGAGAGCTCGAGGAAAGGAGCACTCAACTCCCCAGCGAGTGCCCGAGCAAACATCGTCTTTCCTGTGCCGGGAGGACCGTAGAACATGATGCCTCGAGCAGGTTCGATCCCGAACCGAGAGAAGCGGTCGTCGTCAGCTCCGGCCGACCGGATCGGTTCGATCACCTTGGAATCTAACTCGCTCTTGATTTCGTAGTAGCCACCGATATCCGCGAATTCGGTGTTCGAGTACTGCCAATCGTAGGAATACTGATCGAGAGCGGCAGAAGAAAGCCGGTGATCCGACGCTCCGACAGGTGATGCAGACCGGTTGTGAGATGTAGATTCGGCAGGGTGATGAATTTCTGGAGTTCCTGTTTTGAAGGAGGGCGTAGTGGACTGAGCCGACGAGTCCGAGGCGGTAAGTCCAGCGGGGACGGGGTCGGGGTCTTCGGTGTCGGTTTCTGCAAAAGCGAAGAGTGCAGACACAAGATACGCGCCGACGAACTGGCAGCCAACCGTTGCAGCAACGAAGAAGGGTCCAACGAAAGCGGGGATCTCCTCAGGACTGGAACTAACGAGTCCCATCGATACGAGGGTGCCAAGAGCGACTACGATAGTAGACACGCTCTTGCGAAGTAGATTGTTGATAGCGGGAGCTGCGGCTGGAAGTCGAAGAGGGCAAGGGCACCGCGCCAGCGGTGCCCGATATGTTCCCAATACGCCGGTTCGTGTCTGAATCGGCTGCCGCGAACCTGCTCCAACAGGTTCGCTGGCGTGATGGCGTCGAGTGCCCCCGCTGCCGTTCTGACCTGACGGTCAGAAACGGCAGCTATCGGGAGTACCAGCGGTATCTGTGTAAGAATTGCGGTCGGACGTTCAACGACAAGACCGGCACGATCTTCGCTCACTCGAAGCTCTCGCTGAAAGAGTGGTACTTCACGATCTACGTCTTCTTACGGTTCAACACGAGCATTCGCCAGATCGAGGCAGAGCTCGATCTTTCGTACAGAACGGTGAGACGGCGCGTCGAGCGCTTCGCCAGATCGCTCGACGCGCCTTCGATGACGCTGTCCGGGCCGGTCGAAATCGACGAAGTGTACGTGTCTGCGGGGCTGAAAGGCCGCGAGCGCGACCAGGAGTCGCGCTCGCGTGGCCTGTCCACGCGTGGGCGAGGCTCGTACGACGGCGACAAACCGCCGGTGTTCACGCTGGTCGATCGCGGCTCGGACGAGCGGTACGTCGTGCCAGCGAAATCCGCCGAAGAATCGACCGTGCGACTCCTGCTCGGCAACCGCACACAGGAGTCGCTGACCGTCTACACCGACGGATTTCGGGCGTACGACCCGCTAGAGGACGATGACGCATTCACCCGCGAATACGTCGTCCACGGCGACGGTGAATACGCTGATGGCGACGTACACGTCAACGGTTGCGAGAGCCACGCGTCGCTGACGCGACGGTGGCTCTCGCCCCACCGAGGCGTCTCGAAAGACAAGCTAACGCCGTATCTCAGAGCATTCCAGCTCCGGTGCGAACTCTACAGAAAACCAGGTGACGAAGCGCTCAAACATGCGCTCGACGCTGCCCTCTGAAAATCAACAACGTGCTTCACAAGAGCGTAAATATAAATTGAAGGCTGTGAGCTGGCAGGCCCGCATATCCAAGTCGACGCCGTAGAGATTGTGTTGGAGAATCTTCCGCGGGATCTCCTCCTCGGGGAAGTCCGTCTCGGCACGCCAGATGCGCTCCAATACGTCGAACGCATACAGCAGGAAGTGCCCGCTCCCACAGGCAGGGTCGATGACGCGAAGCTCCTCCGGGTGGTCGAAGTCGGTCGGCTCGCCCTCATCTTCGGAGGGGACGAGATAGGTACAGAAATCAGCGATGTCGGGTGACTCGTCGGGAGAGAGCGGTCGATTCTTGCGTTCGTCTGGTGAGAATGCTTCCTGCGCTTCGACGACGTCCTGTAACTCGCCGGTGTGTTCGAGGTAGAGCTTCCCGAGGGAGTTGTCGGTGAGCATCCGGACGACCCAGTGAGGGGTATAGAACTGATTCGCCGGAGGAACGTCCTCTGGTTCGAGGCCTTCACGGTTGCCTTTGCGGCGCAGATCGTCGAGCAGCTTGACGTTGTAGTACTCGTAGACCCATCCGAGCACGTCGTCGGCCCGCCAGACCTCGTCGGGAACCTCGTCGAGCATTCCGCAGAGTTCCTCGAAGGTGTCGTCGTCCGGATCGACGAGGCTGTATGCAGAGGAGCGATCGAATAGGATCTCGATCTCCTCGGCAAGTGAGTCACATGCCCGATGGTACGCCTCGAGGATAGCTTCGTCTTCCAGGAGGAACTCCTCGTGGACGAGTGTCTCCGCGGCAGGCGTCAGGCCGTTCTCCTTGAAGACGGTGACCTCCTCGTCGATGAAGTCACGAACCTCCATACAGCGGAGGGCGGCTAGCCGATTGACGATCGTATACCCGACGCTCGTGACGTACTTCTCGAAGCCGTCGTCCCAGGAGTGGCCGTCCACGGCTTCCAGTTCGATAGCCTCGACCAGTGAAGTCGTGTCCTCGTCCAGTGTATCAGTGTCTTCTGGCTTGCTGTCGAGGTCCTGCTGAGTGAGCTGGAACCGTACGTTGTCTTCGACGCGATCTCGCATCTCGGCGACGACGTCTTCGAGATGCTCGCGTTCGCCCTTGTCCAGTTGCGCCTTCCGCTGAGAGAGAGACTCGCTTTCCATTCGAAGATGACCTGTATGGTATTCTCAACTGACCACCACCAACTTCAATGTTGCCGAGGGCGCCCGGGTACTGGCTTCCCACTCACCACGTCAGTGAGAGCTCTTCGACGGTGATGTTCTGTAGACCGAACGCTGCCGGCGATAGTTCCCCGAAACCCCCATCGTCGGTCAAGATATGCGGCCGTTCGTATCGGTACTCGTACGCCAGCGAAAAGATAGGCACGTCTTTCGCCTGGATGTCCAGCAGGTGTCCCAGTAGCTGATTGTGGGGTTTCTGTCGAACGTCTCGTAACTGGAGGTCCTCGAGTTCGTCTCCGTCGAAGGTCGTGATCACGTCGTCACAGCTACCGAATAGCTTGAACAGGAGTGTGAGTGCCTCGTCGATTTCCTCACTCTCTACTCGCTCTGACCGATGGAGTCCCTGCTGGATTTCTTCCACCATGTACGCCGAAACCACGGTCTGATGACGACTGTCGTAGAATTCTTCAGTGAAGTAGAGACGTTCGCCGAGCGTATCGGAGTAGATCTCCACGGGGAGTTCCGCTGCTGTCGCTATGTATATCCAGACATTGCTGTCCAAAATCAGCATTCAGGAACTCAGTCGTCGGCCAGCACCGATTCTCGCTGGCTGACTGATTCTGCGATGAGGTTCTCTCGATCCCAGTCGAGATCTCGATTGAGTTCCTCGAGTGCTGCCTCTATATCTGCAGGTGATTCATGACAGTCTTCCGCACGCGCCCACAGTTCCGCTGTTTTCTCACTCATGAATCTCACCTGCCGTTAGTAGACTCTAAAAGGAGCGGGACTTATAATTCTAGCGGCGAGCGTTCGCTAACGTTCTCCAGCAAGAAGGGTGTCATAGAACAGTTCACGCGCCTAGTTTTCATAATCCCTGTTCACTCAATACAGCCGATAGATTCTATTGCCCAGATACTCTTTCCCCGAAGTATGGTATCCTCTGATTCCGACGCCGATGAGGTTATTGCAGGTCTGGAACAGGACATCGGTGAACACGTGCGGGCCACTGCGAAATCCGGGGAGAATCGCATCGAGGTTACGGGTGAGACCCGTGGAACGGATATCTATCCCAATGCCGTTCTCGAGTACTTCTCGATCTTGGGATGGGCTCCTGACCGTATCCGGTACAATATGGATAACGAGCCCGTCGTTGATTTTGTCCGAGAAGATGAGTACGACCTCTTAATCAGCCGCGGAAGACAGAAGTTCGATTCAATCGAGTTTGAAGAACAATTTCGTTGAAACCGCACACCGGTTGAGCAGGTGATTCACTCCTCAATTCTGAGGATCAATCGTCTTGTGAACTGTTCTATGACTTCCTCTACGACAGCGAGTCAACGTGTTCTACTCGATCTGGGTTTCGTACTCGTCCCACAGGGTGTCGATGTCCGTACCAGTCTCCTCAGCGATGTGCCGGAGCAACTGTGCCTTGTTCTCGAATCGCCGGAGCTGGCCCTTTGCGCTCATACTACCACGGTGGTATCCTATGCTAATAAATTCCGAGACACCCCTCGTCCAGGAAATTTAGAGGTAGGCGTTGAGTTTCAATAATGCGGAGTCGGGAAGAAGGCCCGTCTGCTCTTTTGCGAACTCGAAGACTTCGTCGGGGCTGATCTCGAACATATTACCGTGTTGCCCAACATCGATCGGTTCCTCGGCGAAGAAGAATACGTCTCCATATTCTGCCTTCTCTACGTACTCTTCCTCAGAAACAGACGCGTTTCCGCTTTTCACCTGTACGAACGCACGTTCAACCTCATCATCACGAATCCGACGTAGTTCGCACTCAATGTCTGCTTCAGAACTGCTGGTCGTCGACTTGATGATCGACCAATCTCCCTTACCCGCTTGGAGCTTCAGAAGGACGATGTCCTCGATCTCAGCGGGATCGAGAATACCAAGGAACTGCGAAGCCGTCACATCTGCCCGCAATTGGTCTGACACAGCCGCGGAAAGCCCCTCAGTAGCATCGTCAAATTCACTCACCGCGAAGATTTGTTCTGTAATCAATTTCTGACTATCCTCGATGTGCATCTGGCTTAGCGTGTTCCCCTGGCCAGCGAACCGGCGCTTTACGAAACCTGGGACCATCGGGTACGGGACGACCTCCCAATCTGCCTCACGGAAATTCCGAATGTCGTTGCTCTCGAATTCGTCCTGTTTCTCGGCACTCAGATCAAGGTCAGTTTCCCAGTCTCCGGTTACCTTACAGAGAGCGAATTCGCTTCCCTCGTTCACCCAAAGAAAATCCCCTTTCTCGATGTCTTCGATCATGTATCGCAAGGAGGACTTGAGGTCGCCATTGAGTTTCACTCGAGAGGGGGCGTAATCGTCGCTCTTCCGTTCACGAAACCTTTGTTCGATTTCGTTGTGCCGGTCGACTGCAGACTCAGTGTCCGGCATCTCATCTACCTTCTCAATTTCACCATCTTCGAGCAACACCGCCGGATTGTAGCCCCATCCAACTCCAACAATGCCCTCGCCCTTACAGAATTCGTACGGATTCGCAGTCTCAATTGCCCCGCCAGGCTGTATTTTTAAACGGTATACCGAAAAGTCAGTCTCGGAACTCACGATGGCCGATTAAGAGGTTCCAATAATAAGTGTATCTCTCGGCTACAAATTGAGACCTCGCTGTGCGATGTACGGTTTCATCACTCCGGCCCACTCACTCCTCTAATTCGGTGGTATACGTCGGGTTCTCCTGGAGTGTCGTTAGCGACACGTAGCGGTGGCCCTGAACGAATGCGACCGTCCGATTGGAATCGCTCGCAGTCTTGTCGTTCCGAATTGCCTGTTCCAGCTCAACGTCTTCCTCCAGGAATAGGACTTTCTCCGTCTCTCGGTACCGATCGGAGCCATTCTCCCGCATCAGTTCCACGGCCCTTAGCAGTTCGCTCTCCTGATGCTGGGAGAGGTCGGGATGACCACGTACCGTCTCCTCGTCGAGGGTGACGCTCTCGATAGACCCGGTGACCTTCGGAACGGTTGTTTTGATCTCCCCATCCTTGTAGAACGCGAGGTGCGAAACCGGTTTGAAAGAGCGATTCGGCTGGCAGAAGTAGAGACCATACTTGTGATACTCCGGCCACGCCTTGCGGGCAGCGACGACCAGCACTCGATCTTCTTGCCCGCTTACGAGTGATTCGTCGTAGATAAATCGGACGAGCTCACGGAGCAGGAAGGCTTCGCGTTCGGTCGGAACGTACATACTCGCTTCGGCACTCCCAACATCCCGCTCTAGAACCGATTCAATACTCCCGACGAGGGTATCGAAACTCGCCCAGACGATCCGTTCGTCGTCGATTGCCTGTACTTCGGGGGGAACCCGGGTATCTGGCGTGAGGACTATCAACCGCTGGAGATCAGATGGGTCCTCATCCAGTGCCTGCAAGTGATTGTCCAACTGCTCTCTACGGACAGCGTCACGACTGGTCTTCGTCTCGAACCACAACGCCGTGGAAGCCCGGATCGCCGCATCCGGAACTGAATCCGTCCCTGTAACCTGATTATCGAAGCCGACCAGAGAAAGGTCAGACTCGTCGGTAATCGCTTCCAGAATATCCTCGGCTAACCGACTATTCACGTGCTCGAGAACCGCTAATAGTGTCGAAGTTACTCGATTCTCGCCCTGGGTGTACGTGGAGAAGAGAGGATTTGGCATACCAGCCGCGTACACTTGGGTATCACAAAGAAGTTGGTGAGGTCGTCTCAATGCTCACTAGAGCGGATGATTCTTTGTAGCAAGGAGACACAGCGATAGTATGTCCAAACCAGATATCGTCGCTCTCGACGATGCTTCCACGTACGCTTATTCCTCCCATATCAGCATCGAGGGAACAGAAATCCAGATCGGAGATTTACTTCTGGTATTCGATCACGATGACGAGCAGTCGGTGAACTTCTTCGAGCGTGTCTACGGGTTCAATTGGCCTGGGGCTATCACACATCAGATCAATGGCCCTGTTCCTGCCGACATACACGAGTTCGAGGACCTTGCGGACGACCTTGCAAACAGGAGGATTGCGGTCGCGCCTGAGATCGAACAGGCTAGCTTTTTCGTCGACGACGACATGGTCCGAACCCTTTCCCTGTACGAATACTCGCACCGAGATGGACAGCAGCCGATCTTGATAGACGAAATCCGAGACCCGCTGAGTCGGACACCTTCTGATCAGACTGTCACTCTCTGTACCGATGGCAGCGGTGTAATCGGGGAGCTATTCGAGGCGAATCCTCCTTCATCAAAGGGCGAAGCTGAGGAGATTCGTGCATTTTTGCACTCTGGGGGCTACGATTCGTATGATCTCCCTGAGAGCGAGCAGTTCCAGAAATAGCCATTCGCCGAATTAAATCCCGAACTCCCCTCAAAGAGACCAGTATCACCAATTACGCAATGTGTTGCCCCTGAGGCGGTAGTCTTCACTCAACTTTGTCGATCAGCACGATCTCGTCGTCATCCAGACCATCTAACTCCTCTTGCATCGTCCGCATCCGCTCCAAGATCGTCTTCGCTTCTGAGAGGAGTTCTTCTGACCGTTCTTCGGTTGGCTGTTCGTCAGTGTCCACGACCGTAGTCACCTCATCGGTGATTTTCGCGTTCGGCAGTTCCTGGCGGAGGTCCTCTGCGATACGCTGCAATTCCGCCCAGACATCGTCGTCGGCATCCGGTGGTTTCGGATCGTCTGCTTCATCGATGAGCTGCTGCACCCGCTGAAGTGACGGCGGTCGCGATGAATCGAGGACGGTGTCTACTGCCGCGGTCGTGGGTGAGTCTGGATGGTCCGTACGAAGGGTTTCCCTGGCTGCCTCCAACTGATTCCACGGACTCGGATCCCCATCGAGGATCTCGCGGATCTTCTCGTAGGCTTTCGCTTGCTGGCGCACACTAGAGGCAACGAGTGCTTCTTCCTCGATCTGGTCACCGGTCCAAGCTGTTTCGAACACTGGTTCGAGGTGGTCGAACGAAATACCACTGAACGTATCCGTAGCATGCTCGAGTAGCGTTTTGACCGTTGATTCATTCTCTCGCACCCACGCGGAGAGGTCTGCACAGATCTCTGCCGGATCCGCTACGTCGATTGTTCCGCCTGTGATTCGCCGGTACTGTTCGGAGAGAACGTCGATACGATGACCGGTCGCATCAGCGATCCGGGTTGCCAGTGTCTCCTTCGTGGGCACAGAACCGCCTTCGGCTGTAGTCTGCATTCGCGACGTAATCGTCGCACTTGGGTACAGTGATTCTACTAACTCTAACGTCTCAGAAAACTGCGTCCAGAGAGATTTCTCGTCGTCTTCGACCGCGAAGAGCTCGCGCGCATCTGCGAACGTCTCTGCATCCGATTTAACGCCATCTTCGACGAGATCCGATGTGGAGATTTCGCCACCACTGTACGCTGGCGATAGTGCAGATTCGAGCGATTCCAGAGAGACATCGAACTCCCGAGACACTCCTTTGAATGTTCGCTTGACGAGGACGCTCTGCTCATCCACCCAGGTCGCGAGCTCGGTGACCCACTCGTCGGGGTCGTCGCCGTCTGGTTCGTGACCCAGAACAGTCGACACGACTGTACGGATCTCTTTGGGATTGATCGTATCAACGCCGAATCTGACCTGCAACGAAGTGAGTCCACTCTTCGTACGCACCTGCCGACCGATTTCTGCTGGCTCCGTCACGTAGTCGGTGTCTTGCTTCAGAGCGACCTTCTCGTTCGACGTCGCGAGCGTGATGAGGAGTGCTGCGATCGACTCTTGCGGCGTCCCCCGATAGTCTCCGTTGGAGGTACGGGTTTGCTGGAGCAACGTCTCCACGTCGACTGCGCTCTGTGATTCGTACTCGTCGATGAACTCTCGACACCAGCCACTGTCTCCGATCCGACGATTAGACCTGTCTACTCCTAACATGACCGCATCGCTGTCGGCGAGGGGCCATTCGCCGCTACCGCGGAAGAACTTCGCTAACCCCTTCGCATCGTCGACTTCGACGAGAGGGCGCGATAGTACCTTCCGAGTAGAGCCGAAGACAGACTGAACCTGGTCCTCGACGACTTCTTCGAGTACACCCGGACGTTCACCGCGATACTCGTGAACAGTGTGGATAGACGCACTTTCGAGGAGATCGCTCACGGACGACTCCAACCGCCGTTTGTCGGTCCGATGTTCCCGTTCGAGCTCCTCGTGTGTCTCAGTCTCCGCTTCGAGGACTTCTCCCATCCCGAGGACGTTTCGAATCCTATCGAGTGTGGTCTCGGGCACGTCGATCGCGATGAGAATGTGCTCGCCTCCTGCTCGGCCGTCGTTTACGTCCTTCCACGTTTCGACCTGATCAGTGACCGTATCCGGATCATCAGCTAAGATGCGGATTCGAACGGCATCGAATTCTGTGGTGGGTGCTCGACCGACGGGGTCGAGAATGGAGTACTCGTACCGAAGCGGAACGAGGCGTTCGTCGCCGACATCGGCCTCGTGAACGCTACTATCGCTCCGGAAGAAGTCGTCGTTTTCCCGGAGCCGCGTTTCTAGCCACGCAGACAACTGGTGAGGTGAGATCTGCTCAGCTTTGGTCTGTGCTCGACTGAGAATACTCTCCTGCTCCTCAGAAACCAGTGTATATACTTCGTCACCTTTGTCGTTGGTTTCGGTGAGCACTTTTCGCTTGTCCACGAGTGTATTCAGCGCTGATTCGGTGTTGTCCACCGTCTCATCAACTGAAGAGTGGACGTCGGCGAGCATCAACCGGCCCAGATTCTCTGGTGTAGCTGGGACTGCTGGTGTCTGATTAAGCAGGTACAGTGCTTTCGATACCCGGACCTCCCAGGCGCTCTCATCGCCGTCGAAGGTCGGAATCAACGTATTATCGAGCATCTCCTGCACCCACAGCGGGACGTACGTGGTTTCCTCTACCAGTAGATCGAACAGCTCGTCCCACGTTACCAGTGCCCCCTCCTCGGCCGTCGCCCACCCGAATTTCGTGAACAGCGAGCGAACCAACACAAGCAGCGCTCGGCCTTGGATGTAGTCTCGGTCGGTTGCTCGTCCCTGTGTGATCAGTTCCTGCATCACCTTTCGAAGTAGAGTGAGGTCGTATTCGCGGAAGGGGTACGACTCGACGGGGTCGGGATCGGCACTTTCGACTGCCGAATACGTCTCTAAAGAGAGATCGGGCATCGATGAGACGAGCGAGGATACCCGATCACTGCTGGATCCGTCTTTCTGCAACCACCGTTTCCGGACGATAATCTCCGTGTCAGCGCCTTCGAGAGGTACCTGCTGATGGGTCCAGTGGTCGTCCGCTGGCTCCCCGATGAGACTTTCGCGTGTCGCCGGGAGCGAATACTGCCCGGTCGTGACGACGACCGGATTCGGGCCATACTGGAGTGCTTCCATCGTCTCCTCGAACTCTCGGTATCGGTGACGACTATCACCGACGAAGAGTGCAACCTCGTCGAGCCCCAATAGTAACTCCGTCTGTGGTCCGCTTTCGTTCAACGCGTCGGTGACGGCCTCGACTCGGTCGACCAGCTCCCCGGGGTCGAACGATTCCGGGTCGACCTCCTCCTCTGCACGCTCAATGGACGCTTTGACGCCGGATTTTCTGTCGAGATCGGTTCCACTCGTCTCCGGCAATGACGGTAGCGTCTCGTAGAGCCAGCGTCGCAGCGACGCTCGTTCTTCGAGGACGTCCTCGAAGGTCTGTCCGTTTTGCTCGGCGGCAATGAGTGCATCCCAGACACCATCGTATTCCATATCAACGGTCCAGGCCCACTCGAGCAGCCAGTTGGGGTCCGTCGGGTATCCGAGTTCACGACCAATCGCCTCGAAGATGAGAAACGGGAGAGGCGGTTCCTTGGAGGCGTCCCGATCGAGAAGGTTCAGGAAAACCGGCTTGAGACGGTCGACGTGCGACTCGTCGATCGACCGGGCTAGGTTGTCGAACCCAGGCCACTGTTGGGCTAGTTCGTCTCCAAGGTGCGCGAATTCGGACTCGCTGTCGGCTACGAGGCCGATGAGTTTCAGCAAGTGTGTCTTCCCCGAACCGAAGGTCGCGTGGAGATAGAGGAAACGTGCAGCCTCCCCCGGATGTGTCTGTATGACTTCTCCGAGTTCCGTAAGAACGCGTTTTGCGCTCTCGGTCTCGTGGAACTCTGCAACGTCGGTTTCAGCCCGCTCTCTGGCGTTTACTTTCTGGACTTCTTCGAGTTGTCGCGTGGGGTCACTACGGAATAGCTCTTTGATAGTCATTATTGGAGATGCACCTCCCGAATCTGCCCGTCGATCTGATGTGCCGGGTAGTAGTGTCGTGAATCGCCGCCGAAGAAACTCAATTTCCCGCCGACGACGTCGCCGGGGAAGGGAATGCCGATAGTGGACCTGACGTTACGACGGTCGAGTTCATCGAGAAGTTCAGATGCACGGGTGAATGGATAGAGGCTGCCGAGATTGAGGAGCAATACCACGTGCTGTTGACTCTGCAGGCGGTCGTCATCGATTTCGTTCGCAATCATCTCCTCGACGAGCTCTTCCGCTAGACGATCTTGCAGCGTCTCTTCGATACGCTCGGCAGTCGTCTCGCCGCCCAGTGCTACCGATAGGTTGTACACCTTGGTCTTCGGAAGAAGCTCGTCGAGCCAGATTGGTTGTACTGAGATCTCGGTTTCGACGGCTGGTGCTTCGTCAGCATCCACTGCCCATGCACTGAGCCGCTCTGCAACCCGATGCTCGACCGCTGGTTCGACCGCTGCGATGACGAACGGATTTCTGATTCCTGCTTGCCCGTCGGCAAACGTGCACAGTTTCTCTTTGAATGCGAGATACGGCGAGTCTGTCATCGAACGATCACCCCCGAATCCACCTTTTCGATGTCCAGCTCTCGGTTCTCCACGAGCTGTTCGAGACGCTGATTGATAGCCTGCCTGTCGTCCGGAAGGGCTCCGATCCGGTCCACTTCGTCAGGTTCCTGATCCCCGACGATTGTCGAGAGGCGTTCGAGTCTAGACTCCAGTACAGCGATATCGTCCTCGATAGCCTCTTCACGAGACTCAACGGTTGAGACGTCATCAGCCGCCGAAACGAGCGTGTCTTCGTCGTCAGCACCGAGTGCGGAGACTGTTTCCTCGATGGTATGGTACCACCGGCGAAGCTCTCGGAGTGGCGTAATGTATGTCCGCTCAAACGCAGGCTGTACACTTGTCGGAAGTTCCGTCGCGTCAACGATCCAGGGGTGGTCTTCGAGACGCTTGACGAACGCAGCGAGGCCTTGGCCGTCGACATACTCGTCCCACGATCGCTGAAGCTCGTCGCTGAGTCCCGTGGCCGTCTCGCCGACGAGCACTTTCCACCCTTCGGTCGTCCACCAACTCCCTTCGAACGTCGCGAGCGCATCACGTTGTTCCTCTACCAACGACTGAGCATTCTCGTCAATCCATTCGAACTCACTATCGCCCAGGAGGAGCTGGACATCGAAGCGGTAGAGTGATACCAGCCGACGATTCCAAACGTCCACAACTTCATCGAGCCATTCCTGTTCGTCATTGGTCTGTTCAATCGCATCCCCGATCCCGTCGCCCTGTGACCTGACGACAGCAAGACGATCCGAAGCGGCGTCAATCCGTTCAGATAGCTCGTCAGCGAGAGACGCCAGAAGGCTTCTGACGGCTTTTGACCGGATGTCGGTGTCGGCAACGAGCTGGATGTCCTCTCGAAGACCAGTGAGCGCCGAGTGGAGCTGCTGATTTGATTCCTGAAGGTTGATCAGTCCGTCAGCGACTGTCTCTGTGGTTTCTTTGAAGCCACCCTTTTCGAGGAGCTTCCCGATCGGTTCGCGTGGGAGGAGTTTCAGCCTCGTCGTCGAAAGCCGGTTCTGATCCAGCACCACCGAATTTTCGAGGGTATTCCCGTCTTCGTCGATGGGAACAAGCCGTCCTTCCCGACAGAAGCCCCAGATAATGGCGCACAGTGCCGGATGAGCGTCGTCGTAGAACGGCTTTTTGTCTGCAATTCCATCGAGGACCGTATTCATGTTCAAGCCGTCTTCTTTGTCCTTTAGCTGTCGACCCGTGAGCGCCATCACGTTGCTCTGTATCGTTTTCTTCCCCTGGCTTGCCGTTGGGTCAGAAGACGGTACTTGAATTGTATGTGCCCAGGCTGGCAGCGGATCTTCGGTGGAAAGTTCTGTGAGCTCCTGAAGACGATCTTCGTCCACTTGGAGCATCATGGGGTGGAAGTCATCCGGATACCCCACGTCAATCGCAGTCTGCACTGCCTCCGAGAGACTTCCGATATCCGTTCGATCCTTTACGGTGTAGGAACCGCTTTGCATGGCGCTAACGAGCTTACTCTTGACAGCACTGGCTCGCCGTTCGAGATCACGTTCTACCGCTGAGGGAGCGTTGTGTGTCGAAATCGCGTCTCGAAGTGCCCACCACTCGACGAGATGCTTACGAAGGTCTTCGAGGCCGTCGGTATCGATTTCCCAGTAGAGGGTCTCCCCATCACCATTGTGAGACGAATAGTCGGGATGAACACCCTGCACTGCGATGGAAACCTCTAACCCTCCTTCAGCCTCTGTAGTCGTCTCAAAGTCTTCCCCGTCGACACGATACTTGTATGCAACGGGGTATTCGTCACCGGAGTCGCTGTATGGAACGGACTCCGGGAGAGCAAGATCCTGAATGATACGCTCCCAGAGATGCTCATCTAACGCACGGAGGATGGCATCCCAATCTGGATTCTCCTCGTTTGCTTCCGTGTCATCGTAGATGAGGCGCTCCTCCTGTGTGGCGAACCGGTATCTTGCGCCAGATTCGTCCTCAGTGGGTCGAATGAACTTCTGTAGTCGACCGAGCGATTCTTCGACCCGATTTTGCGTGCTGATCCACGACCGCCCGTTGAGATCGGACATGACCGAGACAGCGATGTTCCCTTCATTCAGAGGTACAATGTCGTGGACGTGCTGTAGCAACAGAACCGCCTTCGCTACAGCAAGGTCGAACTCTTCGAGATTGCCGTCTTCAACCTCGTCTGCGATCCCACGGGTCGTGTCCGATCCCTCGATGACTCGCATGTCCTGAGTGAGAATCTCGCGAAGCTCTGGTTTGACCAACTCGTAGAAATCGACCAAGGTAATGACGTGGTCGGGTTTCCCATTCTCAATCCAGCGCTGGAGGAGGTTGTGCATGAGCGCGAGGATTGCGCGAGCAGTTCCTGAGAAGATCGACTTTGCGGGATCGGTGGCTTCTCGCCTGAGATTAAACAGTATCTCGAGAAAGAGCGGTGCGTGATAGGGGAGGAAGGGATAGAACTCAACGAGTGCATCTTCGTCGATGCTGTCGAGTGGTGGCTTTGTGTTCTGTTTAATTTCGTTGTATACCAGTGATTCTGTGGGCTTTACAGAGGCAGTTTCGAGCACCTCATCGACTCGGGATTCGCCCTGGTCGGACTTCTCGAAGAGACGCCGCTTAGCGATATCACCGACATGCTTACTGGGAAGTTGATAACGGTGTGGGAATCGATCCTTGACGATGCTAAAGTCTGCACCGTGTGCGGCGAACTTCGGCTGCACGTCTTCGATTTTCGCCTGAGCAGTCGCGACTAACTGAATATCACCATCACCGATATCGTCGATATTTTCTGCGAGCGTCTGAAGTTCGGTCAAACGCTCGAAGTCAGTCCCGATGAAGAGACTCACTTCGTCGAGGAGCAAGACCAGCTTTACCGGTTTCTCGAGTTCTTCCTCCCGCTCTGTGCGCAATTGGTCTAACCGAGTCACCACCTCTTCTGGGTCGATGTCAGAGGGTTGAAGATCGGTATACCCGTCCCGGGTTTCGTTGACTTCCTCGAAGAGCTTCGGGAGAACCACATCTGCCAGAGCGTTGTATCTCTGGATGTCTTCCCAGAGATTCTCCGTATCCAAGTCGTACCCACTATGTCCGGCCGCGACTGTTTCAAGCGCATCCTGGGCCCGAGTCTGTCGTTCAGGCCATGCGTCGGTCGTCCGGAACCACTTCTCGAAATACGCTACGTCGAGTTGGGAGGAGAGCCCCTTCGAGATGTCGTCGTCGACTCCGGTCAGATCGGGATCCTGATGGGCATGCCTGAGAACGATCTCACTGAAGCTCCGCTGCTTCTGCCCCTGATACTTGAGAAGATTGATCGAACGCTCTTGTGAAGCACGTTGTTGATTTTCAGAGGGCAGCGTCGAGCGCATGTTTGAGCGCTTCGTCACCTGGTTTTCTGTAGAGTTCGCACCGGAGCTGGAATGCTCTGAGATACGGCGTTAGCTTGTCTTTCGAGACGCCTCGGTGGGGCGAGAGCCACCGTCGCGTCAGCGACGCGTGGCTCTCGCAACCGTTGACGTGTACGTCGCCATCAGCGTATTCACCGTCGCCGTGGACGACGTATTCGCGGGTGAATGCGTCATCGTCCTCTAGCGGGTCGTACGCCCGAAATCCGTCGGTGTAGACGGTCAGCGACTCCTGTGTGCGGTTGCCGAGCAGGAGTCGCACGGTCGATTCTTCGGCGGATTTCGCTGGCACGACGTACCGCTCGTCCGAGCCGCGATCGACCAGCGTGAACACCGGCGGTTTGTCGCCGTCGTACGAGCCTCGCCCACGCGTGGACAGGCCACGCGAGCGCGACTCCTGGTCGCGCTCGCGGCCTTTCAGCCCCGCAGACACGTACACTTCGTCGATTTCGACCGGCCCGGACAGCGTCATCGAAGGCGCGTCGAGCGATCTGGCGAAGCGCTCGACGCGCCGTCTCACCGTTCTGTACGAAAGATCGAGCTCTGCCTCGATCTGGCGAATGCTCGTGTTGAACCGTAAGAAGACGTAGATCGTGAAGTACCACTCTTTCAGCGAGAGCTTCGAGTGAGCGAAGATCGTGCCGGTCTTGTCGTTGAACGTCCGACCGCAATTCTTACACAGATACCGCTGGTACTCCCGATAGCTGCCGTTTCTGACCGTCAGGTCAGAACGGCAGCGGGGGCACTCGACGCCATCACGCCAGCGAACCTGTTGGAGCAGGTTCGCGGCAGCCGATTCAGACACGAACCGGCGTATTGGGAACATATCGGGCACCGCTGGCGCGGTGCCCTTGCCCTCTTCGACTTCCAGCCGCAGCTCCCGCTATCAACAATCTACTTCGCAAGAGCGTACGAACTAAGGACCAGGAAATTGACTCCGAAGATATTCGAGCCCTTGGCCGACACTTCTGCGATGCCTTGGAACACGTTGAGCGTTCTCTAAACAGTCGTGACGCGGTACTCAACAAGGATCCGTATCCGATGGGACGATTGGCCGTCGATGCCTACTCACCACCATCACTCGCAGCAGCTTGTCACCGGTATCTTTGGATAGAACATACAGCCCAACGAAAGGAAGAGTATGACCACTATCGAAAGCTTCCGACTCAGCGGATGTTGTCCGGAAAATCGATCCCCGTTTCGATCAACAAAGTCGAGGAGAAGAACAGTCGCACGCTTCACGTCGAAGGAGTAGTTCGATTTGATCTGCCGTTTCTCAGGAACGAAGAAGAAATCCGACGCGCGTGTCGTCAAAAGGGGAGTGAGGGGTCTTCGAGCGGGTCTTGGATGGTGGCGAATCCCTACGACTTCGGTCGATTGGATACCGAGACGACACAGCCATATGAAATTGAATCGGGCGTTCAGGTAACGCTGGAAACCTTAGATCTGGATAGTAGAGCCATCTCCTTCGATGCACACAACTTCTACGGCGAGGGCGACGATTTCGGCCGGACACACGATAAATGGACTACTGAAGAAAAATACGACACGTCAGACAGTAATCAGACCTACTTCGCTAATGGTGAACAGGTCATTCTTGACCCGCAAACGGACGATATCACAGCTGGACGAGCCAAAGCTGCATTAGATCATGCGGACACAAACGAACTTCATGAGGTACTAGAAGCTGTTCGGTTTGGAAACGAGCTTTCGTCCAAAGCCAGCGGTATCAGCGATAATGGGTTGGATACGTTCGCGGACTGGCTCTCTGAGTCGTTTGGTCCTGACTCACTCCCGAGTGATGAGCAGCGAGCATTCATTACGGAGGGCACTGCACAAATCGTCGGTCTCCAGGGGCCTCCTGGAACGGGAAAGACTGCCGGTGCGTTCGCACCGGGATTGTGCGCGCGAATGTATGCCGCAGCTGCCAATAACGCTCACTTCGCTGGGCTCGTGACCGCCCCATCGAATACCGCGATAGACGAGCTCCTCGAGGATGTCGCGGAGACGATGACCGACGCGGAACAGGCGACTGGGAAGGATACCTCGCAACTCAAAGCGTCGCTCGAGAATGCTCATCTCGTCCGCATCGCCAACGATGAGCCAGAAAATACGCCAGAAAACGTCACTTACATCGACTACAACGATTCGGATGATGCAGAGAAATTGGAACAACTTCGAGAGTGGGTGACCTCCGGCGGCAGTGCTTCAAGCGAAACAGGCTCGGGTGGACAGTCAAGGCTGAGTAACTTCGGTGCTGTCGCAAACGACGATAGTGACGCCGACGAGTCCGTACAAACGCTCGTATTCGCTACACCAGGGCGTGCATGGCGTCTAGTGAGCAAGTTATGTCCTGACTCTGAAGACGAGGAAACTGCTGATCAAGAGTACTGGGATGTGCTTGCCGCCGACGAAGCCTTGATGCTCACGCTCCCTAATTTCCTTCTAGTAGGGAGCGCACTCGCGCCGGGAGGGCAAGTATTGGTCGGGGGCGACCACCGGCAACTCCCGCCTGTACAGAAGCACGACTGGGATGATGAGTCCCGAAGGGACATCCGTGCGACCGTTCCCTACCTGTCCGCTCTCGATTATCTTCGACTTCTGCGCGGAGAAAACGATGTCTTGGATGAGGAGCGACAGGGCGAGTGGGAGCACGAACATCGGGCGTCCACGGAGGCCACCGGCATTCCATTCTTCCGATTGTCCAGAACCTACCGATTTGGGTCAACAACGGCGGACCTGGCTCGACAGACCGTGTACAAAGCGGACGGCATTGACTACGAATCGGGACGTGAATCGGCACCCGTGGAAGTCTCTGATGATGACTTACCGATACCAGTGGACGCTATCTTGGGAGATGCATCTGTGACACTAGTTACATACCACAGTGATGAGCATTACCAGCAGTGGAATCCAATCGAAGCAGCACTAGCGACGAGAGTCCTCGAGGGGCGCAACAACACCACGTCTGCAGGAGTCGTTACACCACACAATGCACAACGGAGTAGAGTGACAGCCCTACTCGAAGATGCGAAACTCACCAACGAGGACAAGAGTGAGATCGCGGTAGAGACAGTAAATCGCTTCCAGGGAGGGGAACAGGATCTGATGGTCGTGAGTGCGACCGTTTCTGACCCACAATATATCTCTAAAGAGAGCGACTTCTTGCTAAGTCAGAACCGGGTCAACGTATCACTTACCCGTCATCGCGATAAGCTAGTAATCATCGCCCCGGAAACACTCTTGGGCTATATTCCAGCAGATCCGGACCTCTACGACGAGACGCTCATCTGGAAAGAGATCGGGATAGGTAGTGGTGAAGCACCAACAAAACGTAGTAAAAATCCGATATGGGATGGGACACTCAGTGAAATCCTCAGTACAGAGCTACCGACGTCTATCAATGGAGATCCGAAAATCTGCGTCTACAAGTATGAAAACACTCCATAGGGACGAGGATCCAAATTCAACATAATTCTCTCCCAGTCAGGTGAACCCGGATTTCCAGTCAGTTTAATCCCGAACCCGGAGAGAACAACACGCAGAAAGGCGGAGCGGCTTGCGGGCTACTTAGGGATAAGCGTTCTATTGGGATGTCACTGACGTCTCTCTGTAGACCAGAGATGCCGTAGGATTACGTCGACTGAATCTACAGAGACAGGGCCTTGTTTAGACGCCGAATTGCAGGCCGTTGAGAGCCTGTGTCTCGATCGGAGATGAACAGACGCCGGTAGTTCGGCTCATCCATTTGCGTCCCCGTACCGAATTGCCCGGCTACTGCAATCAATCCAGGCTGATCAGACTGACCTCGGCTCAGAAACTGCCGATACTCGTCAACGATTCCGACTCGTGGATTCGGGAAGAACCGCCCTCAACCGCTCTTACGAGCGTCTAAACACGGCCCCTCGATACAAGTATTTTGTCGTGAAATATCTGCCCTTCACAGATTTGAGAGTGCTCGATCGAGATCGGAGATCAAATCGTCGACGTGCTCAACACCCACGGGAATTCGGACCAGGGAATCCGGAATTCCAGCGGCTTTACGCTCTTTATCGGAAAGATACGATGCGGACATGGTTGCCGGATGGTCTACGAGTGATTCCGTGCCGCCCAGACTAACTGCCAGTGTGAAAACGTCGAGTTCTTCGAGGATCGCCCGCGTCTCGGCTCCCGTTGCATCTAATTCAAACGAGACGATCCCCCCAAATCCATCCATCTGATCCTGTGCAAGCTTCTGTTGTGAATGATTTGGTAGCCCAGAGGGTGTCATAGAAAGCCTCACACACGAGGACGCAGGGTGTTGGAACTGTGTCTACGAGCGCCAGCACCCTGCAAGAAGAGGGTTCTATCGACGAGTTCTTCAATGTCGTGGCTACCGAGACGCTCGCGTTGTTCGAGCATCTTGAGTTCGACTTTTTCAGCGAGTTCGACGTGTTCGCCCCCGCTCGCCGGGGGCGAACACGAGACCACCACCCACCAGAACTCTTCCGAGCGTTCCTCCACTGCTACTACAAGGACATCTACGGCATTCGCCCGGTCACACGAGAACTCCAGAACACGGTCGTCTGGCTCAGCTGTGGCTTCGATCGACCGCCCTCAAGAGACGCGGTCGATCGCTTCCTCACCGACCTCGAACACGTCGTCGACGAAGTCTTCGACCACCTCGTCGAGCAGGCCGCCGCCCGCGGCCTGCTCGACATGACCTACCGAATCGATTCGACGGACGTGCGAGCGATGCCATCCGACCCAGATGCGTCGAAGAACTACGACCCAACCGCTGAGGAGTACTATTACGGCTACGGCTGTACGATCGTCTCAACCGGCGCAAAGATCCCGATTGCAGCCGAGTTCACCGAGAGCAAACAAGCCGCAGAAGAGACGGCGATGCGCGTCACCCGTGACGCGCTCGCCGTCGCCCAGCCGATCTGGATGCTCGGTGACAGCGCCTACGACACGCTCGACTGGCACGACCTCCTGCTGACCGCAGGAGTCGTGCCAATCGCCCCGTACAACCCGCGAAACACCGACGATCCGCTCAATATCAAGTACAGAGTCGAAGACCGCATCGAGAAACACAGTGACGAGATTCAGCTCAAACAGTCGATCCTAGACGAGACGTACAACCGCCGGAGTCAGGTCGAGCGAACGAACGATGCGGTCAAGGACTGCGGCCTCGGGACGCTACGCGCCCGAGGCCGCGTCCACGCCCGAGCGCAGGTGTTCCTTGCGCTCTGCGTTCGACTCGTCGTCGCCGTCACCAACTACGAACGAGGTGACAATCCGGGAAGCACCGTCATCACGGTATGAGATGGATTCTATGACACCCTCAGCCCAGGGTAGTTGACCTGTACTACCGCCGGATGATCGTCGAGATATGTTGCGATCTCCGCCGCGTTGGTCTCGTGTCGATCCATCCGGAGCGGGAACGTCCGGAGTCCCCTGAGAGTGAGGTAACAGTCGAAGGGAGCGAGCGTTCCACCGAGATCGTATGCCTGTGTGTGAGTTACTGCTTCGGCAATCGCCTGATTATCGGTCACTACAGCACCTCCCATCGAGTCGCTATGCCCGTTCAAATACTTCGTCGTGCTATGGACGACGGCATCGGCCCCGTGTTCAAGTGGTCGCTGGAAGTACGGGGTTGCGAACGTATTATCGACTACGTACGTCGCATCGACAGCTGAAGCGAGCTCGGCTATCGCCGAGAGATCACAGAGCTGGAGCAACGGGTTCGTCGGCGATTCCATCCAGATGAGCGCTGTTTCGTCAGTCACTGCTGCTTCGACGGCATTCGTGTCTGTTGCGTCTACATACTCGACGGTAGCATCGAGCGAATCGACCAACAGATCCTCGAATAGTACCCGTGTACCGCCGTAAATGCCGTCAAACGCGACGACATGGTCGCCTCCGTCGATGACAGACAGACAGATGGCTGCCATTGCAGCGGTTCCAGATGCAGCCGTGACCGCAAATTCCGCACCACACAGCTGAGCGAGTCGAGTTTCGAGTACATCACGCGTCGGATTCCCGAAACGAGTGTATTTGTACCCGTGATCAGAATGCCCCGGGCTGTGCATCTCGTGTGTCGTGGTCAGGTGAATCGGTGACACGACGTCACCGGCATCGGTTTCACCCTCCCCGGTTGCATCGAAGCGGGTCGCTATCGTCTCGAGGTGGTAGTCCGAATCGATCATTCGTATTGAACTTCCCGCGGCAATCACTAAAAACGAACCGAGGACGGCGGACGGACCAAATACTGCCACCCCCGTGGAAATTGCAAAGGGATCAAGGAGGCTACGTACGGAATGAGCCGATCGTGATCGTACAGATCTGGAGACGGAAGGGCGTCGTCGGCGTGGACTCGGCGTACGGCACGCGTTTGACATCGGCGTCGGTCGTGTCGTCGGCTTCCGGTTGCTCGACGGCGTACCGGTACCGGGCCATCTTGTAGCGAATCTCGAGGTTCAGTCATGTGAGAGTGTCATTAAACATCTTGATCGGAAAGTTCGTCGTCCTCGCTGTCGTCTCGGGAGCGGTATTCCCGGTACGGACGGCTCAGAGCTGTGGACTACGTCGATGGGCGTGCGTCCGAACTCGCTCGGCTCTCTCGAACAGATGGATTCTGGGGGTAGCATCGAATACTGGGTGTTGAAGGCCGAATTAGGTCCGTAGAACGAGCGTGTCATAGAAAGTGCCACGTACGAGGTAGCAGGGTGCGGAAAGTGTGTCCAACATAACCGCAGCCCTGCAAGACGTAGCTTCAGTCGATGAGTTCTTGAATGTCGCGGCTACTGAGACGGTGGCGCTGTTCGAGCATCTTGAATTCGAATTTCTGCTGGAGTACGACGTATTCGCCCCCGCTTCGTGGGGGCGAACACGAGTTTACGAGCCACCAAATCTCTTTCGTGGCTTCCTGCACTGCTACTACGAGGACGTCTACGGTACACGCCCGGTCACGCGAGAACTCCAGTCCACGCTCGTCTGGTACTACTGCGGACTCGACAAACCGCCATCTAGAGACACGGTTGACCGTTTTCTTACTGACCTCGAACACGTCATCGACGATGTCTTCGCCCGGCTCGTCAAGCAGGCCGCCACCCGCGGCCTGCTTGACTCGACGTACTCCATCGACTCGACTCACATCGAAGCGATCCAGTACAACGATGCGGCGTCGTGGAACTACGACCCAACAGCTGAAGAGCCCTACTATGGCTTCGGTTGTACGATCGTCTCAACCGGGTCAAAGATCCCGATCGCGGCGGAGTTCACACAGGCCAAACAGGCATCCCAAGAGACGGCGATTCGCGTCACACGTGACGCGCTCGCCGTCGATACGCCAACCTGGATGGTTGGTGACAGCGCCTACGATATGCTCGACTGGCACGACCGACTGCTGGCCGCAGGGGTCGTGCCAGTCGCCCCGTACAACCCACGAAACACTGACGATCCGCTCGATATCGAGTACAGGGTCGAAGACCGTATCGAAGAACACGGCGATGACGTTCAACTCAAGCAATCCGTCTTAGACGAGACGTACAACCGCCGGACTGGAGTCGAACGAACTAACAATGCGGTCAAGGACTGTGGCCTCGGGCATGTCCGCGCCCGAGGCCGCGTTCACGCACGAACACAAGTGTTCCTTGCGCTGTGTCTCCGGATTGTCGTTGCAATCACCAACTTTGAGCAGGGCGACGACCCTGGTCGTGAGAAGCTCAAGCTATGAGACGGATTCGATGATACGTTCTGTGGTAGAACCGGACACGAGAGGATAGTTACCGAGGCACTTCCTCGTATCCGATATCCGGGCCGGAGTGGATAGAGACGAAAATAACGTCTTCATTCCCCTCGTTTACGCCGCCGTGGACGACCTCCTGCGGAGCGACGTCTACTTGGCCGGCTTCGATTTGCTCGGATGTCTCATCTCCAAGGTAGTAGGTCAGTGTTCCCTGCATCATCACCCACGTGTCTTGACCATCAGGATGAACGTGTGGTGTGACCTCTTGGCCAGGTTTGATCCCCCACACGAAGACCGCAGAGTCATCAGTCTCAGCTACTTTCGTACTCGTTGCTGTATCGTCGGAAAATTCGACAGCTTCTGTTGCGGTGAAAATCCTGTCGTCCATCGTAATAGAGAATAGAAATCTTCTAACAGTAAGTCCTTCGCTCGGAATAACCGTCGAGCGTTCGCAGGTTGGGTATAGCAACCATTCTATGACACCCTACCGTAGAACTGACACCACCGCGCTGAGCGACTATGTTCGGGAGGACTGGTACCCTGATCGAGAACGAATGCGTGAGTATGGCACACACGTATGCCCCAATCAGCATCACCGAACGACAACAGCTCGTCAGTGGAGCGATAGCGCTCCTTCTCGCTGTAGTATGCATGTTAGGACTGACGGTAACGGGACTGGAAGGGGTGTTGGTTGGTGTGTTACTCGGGATCTTCAGCGTCGGTTTCTTCGTACTCGGTACGATCTCAATCGGGACCTCTGCCAGCAAACGAATCTAATTTGAGTTCGGGAGTACGGATCTGAAAAAAGATTCCATGCCAATGGGCTATCTCTAGAGTTTGGGAGCGGGTTTGACGTTCCACACAGCGGCTTTCAGACAGGTTCTCGAAACCATTCAGTTAGTGGCAGTGATATGAGTGATTCGACAGTTTCTGATGTCCCGAGGTGATTGAACCGAAACGATTCGGACGAATATACTCTATCGTGCATGACTTTGAAATAGGTGTGCAAGTACTGTCATCTGTAACTACTCATCTTGGGCCTGGACTCGGGTTCATCTGTGCAATCGCTGGACTTGTACTCCAAGGGGCCGAAGGCGGCCTTCTGGGTGGTTTGGTCGGATATTTTCTCGGAAAAACGATCCAGAGTCTACTCTGGACACTTTCTGATGACTATACAACGTGATTCCCACTGGACAATCCTTTCGAAGCTTTGTGAGATTCGCCGTTGAAAGTAGCAATACCGATCAATTCCGAACCGTACCGAGAAGCTAGTTCGCCTCCACCTCTGAGAACCACTTTGTGAACTGTTCTATGACTTCCTGAACGTGTCCTACTCTCCTGGAAACTTTCAACAACTTCCGAAGATCTTCGCGATAACTGTTCCGCTGGAAGCTTATTGATGATGAATCTCCAAGTAGGTCGTGTACTCCTTGCGAAGGAGGCGGCCGCGTTCGCTCTCGATAGCGAGCAGTTTGTGTGACGTCTGTTCCGCTAGTTGCGGGTATTCCCGTTTGGCTCGTCTGTCGGTACTCTGTACGACCAGTACAGACCCGTCCGATAGGTCCTCGAGCGCCCGCTGTACCCGGGCGATCCCGCTCGCACAACCGCGGCCGCGGTTATCGACAGTCATGTCCGGTTCCACATCGGGGGCTGTGTCCGGTATCGCAGCGTCAGTCATCGCTCGTCACCTCTGCGGGGTCGCTGATCGGTTCTCCGTTTTCCGCTGCGCTCTCACCGGAATCTTCTCCGCCAAGATCATCGAGTTCGCAGACGCCTTCGATGGGGGAACAGGCCCGCCACATCGGGCAGAGCTTGAAGATGACCACCAACAGACCGATGAATCCGACCTTCGCGAGGACAGCCACTCCGACGGTACTTCCGAGATACGACGAACCGTTTGTTCCGAGGCTGTCCACCGCTTGATAGAGACCAGTCAGGAACAGCGTCGGGATGATGAACCGAACTGCCCACCGAAACCGCTCGAGTTGCTCACCCGCTGCTTGAATGACACGGACCGTCGGTCGCTTCTGGCCTGTCGGAACGGCTACGAAAATGTTCCACACCGCGCCGCCGATCCATACCGCAAACGTCAGGAGATGGAGTATACGGACACCTGCGGCGACAGGGTCAAAGCCACGCATCGCGACTTCCGCGACGGCCGTCGCGACGACGACCGCTAGCGCGAGTGCCAGCGCGGCTAGCCCGATCGGACTACGGAACTGGTGTTTGATGGCGTCGCTTCGGGATGTCGTCACGGCGGTGAGCGCGATCAAAGCACCCACGACCACGGCGTACCCGAGGACGGCCGGAGACGGCCCGAGAACTCCGAAATAGTTCCAGATGACCGCAGTGCCGCTAAGTGCGACCGTCGCAATTGTGCCCACTGCGATGTAGTCGAACCGTTCGTACATCTCGGCACAGTAGTCGGCAGCGTCGTCGCCGAGATCCGCCGGACGTACGAAGAGGTGTTTCCAGACGAGTCCACCGGTAAGGACACCCAGTGCGACGAAATACGCCCACTTGACCACGGTGAACCCCGCACCCATGCCCCCGTTGAGACTCGTGGTGACCCACGTCCCCACCAGCGATGCTACCAATATGACGGCCAGGGCGATCTTCGGAAGTGTGTATCTATCGAAGAGCGCGTCTGTCTGTTCCGCAGCGGTCGTAGTCCTGGACTCTGGCATGGTGGGTGGATTCTCCTCTATGAATAATTAGGCCGGCCGAAACTAAGTTCAAGGGCGGAGATATTCGGCCGAAATCACTCGGGACTGCGCCGTGAAGCCGCCCTTATGGAAACAATATCAGTCGGTCGGATATTCGATGCTCCCGCCGACCGGATTCGTTCGACGCTCGGGGATCCCACCGCGTTCTTCGATGCTGCCGGGTTTGAGGTTGAGCGCGATGGTGATCGACTCAAACTGAGGAAACGAGCCACCGTGATGCAAGTCGAGTTGGCTATTAGGCTTCGAGACGACGAAACAGCTACCCTCGCGTACGAACAGACCTCGGGACCGTTCGAGGCGATGGCTACCCGATATCGAGTCGATCAGATATCTGCGGGCAGTCGGCTCACGATAGAAACATCGTTCGAACCACCGACAACCAGTCTCGGAGCAACTCTTGGCACCGCGATGATCGAACGACAGCGGCGGACGGAACTTGACGCGGTCGGGTCGCTGCTGGAAGTGACCGCCGAACCGGTGGACGGAGCGACCAAGAACCGTGCTGTCGAGACAAGAGGTGACTGACCGTCGATGACCAACACGTACGCCGACCGCGAACCGGTTACGAGGCGAGAACATGACGAACCGTGGGTCGCCGACCTCGAAGCGGACGAACACGCCGCAGACCAAGTGTTGACCGTCGCAGAGGCTGTGGACGCAGTCGAACAGACCCGTGCCGGTCGGTTCGTCGACCTCGTCACACACGAACGACACGGCCATCCCTCGTCGTACCTGTACGAGAACGTGGTATCTGTGGACCGGTCGGTCGACCTCTCGGACGAGGGTCGGTGTTCCTGTGGTGGTTATGTCACGCGCGTTGCGGTCCATCACCGAGACAAATGAGGGGGAAATTCGAACAGTTCGGGGGCGGGGATCTCCCGAGTCAGGGCTATAGGTGCACCTGATGGACGGAAAGATGTCCGCGAAGGGACCTCAGAGATGACCGAATGGAGATATATCTCGTCCAATATGGTGTCGGACCCCCTTGTCCGGCAAATTCCGTATCTCGAATTGAAGCTCGAACATCCGGGGCTCGAACCGGCCGGACACGGGGAGCGCTTTTTTCCGGACGTGGTCCCGTATGAGCTCGACAGGACGCCGCGGGTCTTTTACTGGCGCCCGGTCCTACCACCATCGGTTGGTAATCCGAGCGAGTGGAACCTCATTTGTGCAACTACGCACGAACTCTCCGGGTTCGATGCACTCCCGACCGAGGGACCGCCTCTCGTCACCGACGAAGGAGATGGCACGACGCTGGTCGTCGGCGGGACCATCGGCGGTGAGACGACGAAGAGCCACGTCGAGTCGTATACGGCGCCTGCTCTCTCCATCGATACCTGCTCAGACTCGGAAGTGAGATTGACCGTCGACGGGACTGAATACTGTGTCTCGAACGGTCAGCGGCGTCGCATTCGTCTCGGTGAACGAAACGTCGATCCGAGCGACGGGGATGGTGGTTCGACAACAGTCGTCCCGGAACTCGTCGTCCGCTATCCGGGCCCACGCGAACTCCACCATCCACCTCCCGGATCGACGTATCGGCTATTTCCGTCGTTCAATCTCGAGATCGATGAGATTCCGAACCCTCTCTCAATCCCGACCACGGCTGACGAACTTGACGATGCAACTCTGGCGACGAAATTGGGTGTCGATCTATCACAGCGGCCCTATCCCGAGCGAGTCCTCTGGCAGGCTTTCGCGTACACGGCCTTCGACCCGCACACCGACACAATCCCAGAGTTGACACAACTCGAGACAGGCCATATCGTGGTTCGGGCACCATAGAAGGATTCCGGCAGGAAATCAAGATCTGGGCTTCTGGGGCAACATCTATTGTGGTAGGCTGGCAACTTGGACTATGGGCGATCCCGTGTGTTATCGAGATTACTGTCCGGAATGTGATCTCGAGGTAACAATCACCGACGAGGAGTGTCCGGAGTGCGGTACGTATCTGCCCCGAGACGGTGAGTGACCCCATCAAGCGGTATCGCGGCGGCGAAATCTGTCCCATTGAACGCTGAAAGTCGGCAATACCCCGATCTAGAGGCCGCAGGTACGCCTGTCAATTGCGCTCTGGTCGGCCGTTCAGCTTCCCCCTCACCGTTGGTAAGGAGACGACCGTCGACCGCCTGGGAGTCGTTCCGGATACAGTCGCTGCCTTCTAACGTCTACGTGCCGAACGAGGGTCCGATGACGACGGTACGGCAACTGGACCGGGGTGCGTGGCTCAGCGTCAACGGGAGTCGAGAACTCGGGATCAGCAACCTCTGGCCCCTGGCTAGATCTGAGTTCTGCGACTGTGAAATAACGGACTTTCTCGCTGAGGGGTTCGTCGAGATCGGGGTCTATCCGCCCGATATCGACGCTCGATTTGCTGGCCGGTGCATCACGTGTGGAACAGAGGGGACGACCGATTGGCTGACGCTCGGTCGCGTGACCGACCCCGACAGTGGTGAGTTTTTCGGTGTCGATCCGGACGCTCTCCACGTTCCTGAACGGCGGACGAGGCTCTCGAAACCCGTCTAGAACGAGACCGATATTTCGTTCGACCCTCGAACGGTTCCCAGCGATGAGATCTCACGGCAGACACGATCAACGGGGCCAGCGCTCCGGTCGTTCTAACGACTGCTTTCGCCGACGAAGTCGGACACACCGTGGTTGGACTCACGAGTGGTCACTCTTTGACAGGCTGGTCTCCTGGTGTCGTTGATTCCCGTCTTGGGTCGAGCGAACCCAGGAGAATCCGACTCAGGGTGTGCGGGCTGTGGTCGCGGATGACGAACAGCATGTTCGCAGTGAAAACGAGGATTCCGAGACTCACGAGCACGCCACCGATTATCTGGAGAATCGATGGGAGTTCGAACCAGTCGGCCGCGACGAGTACGAGGGTCCCGATCACCAGCATCGTCGCGTCCGCCTTCGCGATCCTGTCGTCGTAGAGGTCGTCGATCATCGGGACGTCCTCTAACCCGAGGAGGTCGCTGTACCGGTGGACCCAGATGATGAACGGGATGATATGATAGAGGGTTCCGAAGACGACGAATCCGATAGCGCCGAGGACGAGTAGATGGACTGCACCTGTCGCTCCGAAGAGATGGTCCGGTGCAGTCGGAGACGGTAGCCACGCCGGTACTGTAAGGAGTGCCCATGAGGCCAATCCAGGGACGACGATCGCATACCGCGTATGCATCGGTGTCCAGGCCACTTGCATTTCGTAGAGTTTCCGCCCGAGTATCGCGCTGAACGCGAGTGCCGCCGCCAGTACGAGTACGGCACCGACTCGAGCGACGAGTACTGTCTCCAGGAGCCTTCCGGTCGCCAGCAGGACGACGCCGAGGGGATGCCCGACCTCCTCGATCGGCCGCAGATACTCGTCGATGCCGTGGAGTTCGGTCTGGGTGAACATCGTTCCGAGTTGATAGAGAGCGCCGTAGACGGTCGTCAGGATCGCTCCGAAGACAGCGAACGTCGCGTGCATCGCGACGACGTTCGGCCGGTTAACACCGATAGTTGCGAACACCGGCCGTGTGAAATCGAGCGCGAGGAGAAATCCCAGTACTGTGAGTACGGCGAAAAACCCCAACGAGAGCAGGAAGTGACGCTCGGTCACGTCGTAGGAGTCGAGAGAGAGTAGTGTTCGCCCGATGTTGTATACGAACGTCCAGAAGCCGGCGAGCATGAGTCCTCCGAACGGAACGAGCCAGACGAGTGAGTTGAGTACGAGACCAGTCACGAACCCGACCAGCCCGACGACGACGAGGGTTAGCTGTGCGCTCGCGAGTCTGCGAGAGTGGAGAGTGGCGCCCGACCAGACCGGAACGAACTGGGTCATCGCGCCCATGATCGTGATGCAGATCCACCCCGCCAACAGCAGATGGACGTGCGCCAGCGTTCCGAGCCCGGGAATAGCATTGACGACAATCCCGATCCCGACGAGAGTTCCGCCGAGGAGAAATCCGAGGCCGACGACGAAGTGTCGTAACGGGAGCGTCATCGGGGGCTGCTGGTCCGTCTCGATGTTTCCCGGGATTGCACCCATGGTGGACAGCTAGGGCGGCGCCCCTCCTGACTGCCGTTCCGAATATATTCCCTCGAAACACGGGGCGCGGTCATTATACTGAGAATTCACTGCTGAAGTCAGGGATACGTACACTTGCCCCCCGAATCGATTCCCCCGTCCCCGTACACCCATTGGTCACCTACTGACGATCTATAATGAGTGATAGATTCGACTTGCCGGAGACCGATTTCTCACGACGTGACTTTCTCGTAGCAGCTGGGATTACCGGCACATCGGCTCTCGCAGGCTGTGCGACTAGTGTACCAGCCGCACCAGCTACCGAGGAGAGAACGGAGACGCTGACACAGGCGACCGAGACTGATCAATCGACTCCCGACCTCGAAAAGTGGGTCGACGAGGTCCCCCGCCCGGGAGTTGTTGAACCGACTGGGACGAAAAACGGGCACCCCCGTTACGAGATCGAAATGCGGGAAGTCGAGCAAAAGGTCCACCGTGACCTCCCGGCGACGACCGTCTGGGGATACGGCGGTCAGTTTCCCGGTCCGACGATCGAGGCCGAACAGGGGGAACCGATCTACGTCCAGTGGCAGAACGACCTTCCCGACGACCACCTCCTGCCGGAGGATCCGACTATCCACAGTGACATCGTGCCGTACGATTCACCGGGGACGCGGGTCGTGACACACCTCCATGGCGGAAATATCGAAGCTGCGAGTGACGGCGACCCCCAGGCGTGGTTCACCCGGGATTTCCAAGAGACAGGGCCAGCGTTCGAAAAGAAAGACTACTACTACGTGAACGATCAGCCGCCAGCGACCCTCTGGTATCACGACCACTCACTCGGAATCACACGGTTGAACGTCTACGCCGGACTTGCGGGCTTCTATCTCCTCCGGAGCGAACACGAACGAGATCTCGATCTGCCGGCAGACGAGTACGAGGTTCCGCTCGTACTCCAGGATCGAACGTTCAACGAAGACGGGTCGTTGTACTATCCGACGGCCGTCCCGGACGAGCAGGATGACGGTGACGGTTCCTATCCCGAGCGAAGCATCGTTCCACAGTTCTACGGCGATACGTCGGTTGTCAACGGGAAGGCGTGGCCCCGATTGTCGGTCGACCCCAGAAAGTACCGATTCCGGATTCTCAACGGCGCCAATAGCCGCTTTTACAATCTCGAGGTACTCTCGTACGACGAACAGTCCGGCGAAACTGACGGCGAGGGTCCTCCGTTCGTCCAGATAGGAAACGATGGCGGCTTCCTCTCGGAACCGGTTACAGTTGACGAGCGGCTCGAAATCGGGTCGAGCCAGCGGGCCGATGTCGTCGTCGATTTCACGGATTACGCTGGAGAGACGTTACTCCTCCACAACAACGCACCGGCGATGTATCGTGGTGCAGTCGATGCCGGACAGGATGACTCGGAACCGCTTTCCGAGGTCATGCTCTTCGACGTGAGTGATTCGGCAATTGAACGGGACACCAGTCAGATCCCTAGCAGGCTGACAGAGGTACCGGAGATTCCCGTCGATTCGGTCGACACCGAACGGTACCTCACACTCGCTGTACAGGCCGACGACTATGGGAGACCGCTCTACCTGCTCGGCACCGAGAAAGAGCCAACCGGTCTCAGGCTCACCGATCCGGTCACCGAGAAACCGACACTCGGTGATACCGAGATCTGGAGCCTTACCAATCTCACCGGAATGTCCCACCCGGTACATCTCCACCTTGTACATTTCCAAGTTCTGGGACGACAGTCGACTGGCGACTATGATCCGAACAAGGACGATATCGACCCGGCTGGGCTCGAGACACCTGAGCCATACGAACTCGGCTGGAACGACGTGGTCACCGTCGACCCGGGTGAAGTCGTTCACGTAATCGCTCATTTCGGAGAATTCGAGGGGTTATTCAACGACCAGACGGGCGACTATATGTGGCACTGTCACATGATAGAGCACGAAGACCACGACATGATGCGCACGTTCAGGGTGCTGGCAGATGACGAAAGCGATGACACCGGTGAGCGACAGTAAATCGGCATTCGGGCTGGGTTGAGAATATTTAGCCCTCAGTGCCGGAGCCACACCGTTCGCGGCGAGGGTAGTTTATTTGACGGGGACCTCGACAAGTGCCATATCACCGCCGACCGCGGACGCTAGCACTTCCTCAAGCTCGGCTCTCGATTCGGGCCGGTAACCGTCGATACCGAAGCTCTCGGCGAAGGCTACGAGGTCTGGATTGGTCAGTCCAGTTCCGAACGACTCTCCCGTGTGGTCGCGCTGTTTCTTCGAGATGAGTCCGTAATCGTCGTCGTTGAATACGATGATGGTGTAGTCACAGCCCGAGCGGGTCGCCGTCTCGATCTCGGCGGCGTTCATCAGGAATCCGCCGTCGCCAGTCGCCGCGACGACGTTCGCATCGACCGCCAGGTCAGCCGCGAGCCCGCCCGGAACCGCGATACCCATCGATGCGAGCCCGTTCGAGATGATGCAGGTGTTGGGCTCGTAGGTCGGGAAGTTCTGTGCGATCGCCATCTTGTGGTTCCCGACGTCGGACACGAGCACGTCCTCGGGCGCCATTGCCTCGCGCAGCACCGGGAGCACACCGTCGAGGGTGAACGGGGCCGTATCCCGCGGGGACCGGTCGATGTCGGCGACGATCCGCTCTCTGAGGTCGGTGAACCACTCCGTCTCGAAGGTCGTCCCGGTCGACTGGTACCAGTCGGTGAGGTTCCGAAGCGTCCGACCGCTGTCCGCGATCACCTCGAGATCGGGTTCGTACGCTTCGTACACTTCCGCGGGCTCGCTGTCGACGTGGACGAGCGGTGCCGTCCCGTCGTTCCAGTCGGCCGGGTCGTGTTCGGCGATGTCGTAGCCGACGGTGATGACGAGGTCTGCTCGCGAGATGGCTCGCGAGGCTTCGCCGTCCGCCCCGGACCCGAGCGTCATCAGCGACTGCTCGTCGGCGTCCGAGACCGCACCCTTCCCCATGTACGTCGAGACGACCGGGATGCCGGTCTCCGAAACGAACTCCCGGAGCTGGGTCGCGGCCTGCGTGCGGACCGCCCCGTTGCCCGCGATCACGACCGGTCGCTCCGCCGTTCGGAGGAGTTCCTGAACCTGAGCGAGCGTATCCGGATTCGGTGCCGCGAACGGGACCCGTCCCCGGGGTTCGAGCGGCCGCATCTCGGTCTCCTCGGCGGCGACGTCCTCGGGGAGCTCCAGATGGGTCGCGCCGGGTTTCTCGTACTCGGCGACCTTGAACGCCTTCCGGACGGACTCGTGGACGATGTCAGGGCTGTCGAGCTGCGTGTTCCACTTGGTCACCGGTTCGAACGTCCGCAGCACGTCGATAGCCTGGTGGCTCTCCTGGTGGAGGCGTTCGAGCCCGCCCTGCCCGGTTATCGCGACTAGCGGACTCTTGTCGAGATGGGCGTCGGCGACACCCGTCAGGAGATTCGTCGCGCCTGGGCCGAGCGTCCCGAGACAGACGCCCGCATCACCCGTCAGGCGGCCGTGGACGTCGGCCATGAACGCCGCTCCCTGCTCGTGGCGCACCGGGATAAACTGCACTTCGGAGTCCCGGATGGAGAACAGCAGGTCCTCCAGTTCCTCGCCGGGGACGCCGAACACGTGGTCGACGCCCTCGCGTTCGAGGCAGGCGACCAGCAGGTCCGAGGCCTTCATCACTCCACCCACACTGTCTTGCGGTTGACGAACTCCGTGATCCCGACCTCGGAGAGCTCGCGTCCGTAGCCGGAGTCCTTGACGCCGCCGAACGGGACCCGCGGGTCCGACTTCACCAGCTGATTGACGTAGACACAGCCGGCGTCAATGCGACCGGCGACCCGCTCACCGCGGTCGCGGTCCTCGGTCCAGACGCTCGCCCCGAGCCCGAAGTTCGTGTCGTTGGCTTTGTCGACTGCCTCGTCCTCGTCGGCGACCTCGTACACCGTAGCGACGGGACCGAACGTCTCCTCGCTGTCGGCGGGACACCCCTCGGGAACGTCGGTCAGAACCGTGGGCGGGTAGAAGATCCCCTCACGGTCGAGCGGTTCACCGCCGGTCACGATGGTCGCCCCGGCGTCGACGCTCTCCGCGACCTGTTCGTGTAGCTCCACCATGAGGTCCTCCCGGGCCTGGGGGCCGACCTCGGTCTCCTCGTCCATCGGGTCGCCGACCGCGAGCGAGTCAATCTCATCGACGAAGGCGTCGAGGAAGTCGTCGTACACGTCCGTGTGAACGACGAAGCGCTTCGCGGCGATACACGACTGACCGCCGTTGAGGTTGCGCGCCCACGCGCCGGTCTCGGCGGCGGTCTCCACGTCGGCGTCGTCCAGCACGACGAACGGGTCGCTCCCGCCCAGCTCCAGCACCGTCTTCTTGAGATGGTCGCCCGCCGTCGCGGCGACGGACCGCCCGGCCGGACCGCTCCCGGTCAGCGTCGCCGCCCGGACGCGGTCATCGGCGATGACGTCGTCGACGAGGTCCGACGGGATCAGCAGCGACTGGAAGACGCCCTCCGGACAGCCGGCTTCTCGGAACACGTCTTCGATCGCGAGCGCGCATCCCGGCACGTTCGAGGCGTGCTTGAGTAGACCGACGTTCCCGGCCGCGAGATACGGGGCAGCGAACCGGAACACCTGCCAGAACGGGAAATTCCAGGGCATCACCGCAAGGACAGCCCCGAGCGGCTCGTACTCGGTTCTGACCGTCGAGCCGGGCGGACTCGGATGAGGATCCGAGTCGAGATACGCGCTCGCATGTTCGGCGTAGTGATCACACACCCGGGCGCACTTCTCGACCTCCGAGAGCGACTGCGTGACCGGTTTGCCCATCTCCCGGGTTATCGTCTCGGCGTACTCCCGTTTGTTCTCACGGAGGACCTCGCCGGCGGCCGCGAGCAGCTGCTCGCGGTCACGAATCGAACGGGCGCGCCAGTCGTCGAACGCCTCGGTGGCACGATCGAGTGCCTCTGTCACATCGCTCTCGGTGTGTTCCTCGTACGTTTCGATCCGAGCACCCGTTGACGGGTCGATCGCTTCCATGGGATCCAGTAATTCGCGACACAGACGTATGAATACTCAGACGAATCACATCCTGTCCGCTGTTTTAACTCGGACGAGGTGTGACAGGAGAGTCGTCAGGCGGTTCATTTCCAATCTTTGTCAACACTGAAGGCAGGGAGCCGCGGCTCCCCCCGAGATGGCCCGTTACTTGCTCGTGTACGTCGTCAGTGGGTGATTCGAACAGCGTGGTAGCTATTCGACCTCGTCGAAATGCAGCCAGCCACCGGCAACCGAGGCGTCGAACGACGGGGGATAGACCGAGGATACTATCCGAGACTCCCGTCCATCTCGAGTTCGATGAGACGGTTGAGTTCGACGGCGTACTCGATGGGGAGTTCCTCCGTGAGTGGCTCGATGAACCCGGCGACGATCATCTGCTTCGCGTCCTCCGCATCGAGACCGCGATTCTGGAGGTAGAAGATGTCTTCGTCGCCGATCTTCCCGACTGTTGCCTCGTGTGCGACGTCGACAGTATCCTCCCGAATTTCCATATACGGCATCGTGTCCGACGTGGATTCGGCGTCGAACATCAGCGCATCGCACTCGACGCTCGTCGAAGAGTTCTCCGCGCCGTCGGTGATGTGGACCAGCCCTCTGTAGTTCGTCCGTCCCCCGTCCTTCGCGATCGATTTGGATTCGATGGTGGAGTGGGTGTCGGGCGCGGTGTGATACACCTTCGCGCCAGTGTCGATGTTCTGCCCCTCCCCGGCCATGGCGATAGTGACGTGGTTGTCCGTCGCTCCCGGACCCTTGAGTATTGACGCGGGGTACAGCATCGTCGCTTTCGAGCCCATCGACCCCGATACCCACTCCATCGTGCCGTCGGCCTCGACGATGGCCCGTTTCGTGTTCAGGTTGTAGGTGTTCTTCGACCAGTTCTGTACCGTCGAGTACTGGACGTGAGCGCCCTCCTTGACGAACACCTCGACGCAGCCGCTGTGGAGGTTGTGGCTGCCGTAATGCGGTGCCGAACAGCCCTCGATGAGATGCACCTCGGAGTCGGGTTCCGCGATGATGATCTTGTGCTCGAACTGACCCATCCCCTCGGCGTTCATCCGGAAGTACGCCTGCAACGGCATCTCGACGGTGACGCCCTCGGGAACGTAGACGAACGAACCGCCCGACCAGACCGCGCCGTGCAGCGCCGCGAACTTGTTATCGCTCGGTGGGACGCACTCCGTCATGAAGTGCTCGCGGACGAGGTCGGGATACTCCTGGACTGCCTCGTCCGTGTCACAGAAGATGACGCCCTTGTCCTCGAGCCGGCCTTTCATGTTCTGGTAGACGACTTCGGACTCGTACTGGGCGCCCGCCCCGGAGAGGGCCTTCTTTTCCGCGTCTGGAATCCCGAGTCTGTCGAAGGTGTCCTGGATGTCTTCGGGCAGATCGTCCCACGAGTCGACGCTGTCTTCGGTCTCGAGGTCCGGCCGTAGATACGGGACAATCTCGTCGAGATCTATCTCGGAGAGATCAGGTTGCCCCGGCCAGTCATCCGGCATCGGCATCTGCTTGAACTGCTCAAGCGCACTCAGACGCCGTTCGAGCATCCATTCGGGTTCGTCCTTCTCCGCTGAGATGAGACGAACGGTATTCTCGGTCAGCCCAGTCTGGGACTTGAACGCGGCCAGCACGTCGTTTTTGAAATCGAAGTCCGTCCCCGTTTCGGTCGTTTCGAGGTGTTCGTGGCTCATACTGGTGGTTAGTTCGGATGGTCTTCCATGAACTCGTGTGCGACCTCCTGGGCAGTCGAGAGGTCCTCGACGAGACCGAGTTCACCGAATTCCGGGCCGGTAACGTGAACCAGATAGCCCCATCCCTCGAAGCCGTTTGGCTCCTGTACGTTGTTGATTATTACTTTCTGCCCAGTGGACGCGTGAACGAAGTTGAACGTCGTGTATTCGCGGTCCATGCGTGAGTCGAAGTCGGACCGTTCGAGGGTTCGTTCCCACCCGTCGGGGATTGCTGCTGATTCTGCCATGTCAGTTGATCGAATGCGTATGTCCAAGAACCACGTGGCGGATATATTAGCGAGAACTATCATTGGAGGGCGTTCCTCCAGTCAGTGGGGTCACACCGTCATGTCGAAAAGCGACGGTGGGTCGAAGTGATGGACCTCGGTAGTAGAATCGTATCAACGATCGAAATCGTGTGGGTGTAGCCACTGTAGTATGTGGAATTTGAAAGACATCATCCGGATGACCGAATGACTAGGTGCGGTCAATCGTGCAACCGCTCTCAATTCACCGATGGCCCAGATCGAACCCACCCGATTCCTTCGAAAATACCGAAATATGCGGCCGATATTGCCTCATCCGGAGACAAACGACACCGCTTCGGAGAGGGGGAACAGACATATAATTCGATGCCTGATATCGGGGGATAATATGTGGATTTCGGGTGGCAGAGCGGGGATTCGGGTGTTGTAGATACCGAGAAAAATTTCATCGATCCGAACGGTAATCCACGTGTCGGCCGTAGAAAGGCCCGCAATGAGCGACGTAAGAGACCGCGTTATCGAGACGTTTTCCGAAGAGCACTACCAAACCAGGGACAACCTGCTGGAGCTGTCCGACGCTATCGATGAGGGTGACCTCGACCGCGCCGAGGAACTGGTCCACGAGGTCAACGGCGACGCTGGCCCCCACTTCCAGTACGAGGAGGACTCGCTGTACCCGGCGCTGATCCCCTTCTTCGGCGAGGAGAAGGTCAAGGAACTAGTCGCGGAACACGACGAGGCCATCGAGGCCGCCCGGACGCTGGCCGAACTGACCGCACAGGACGAGTTGACTGAGGAGGAAAAGCAGGAAGCGCTGCGGGCCATCCCGGACATCATGGTTCACGTCAGTGACTGCGAGGGCCTCATCGTCTACCTTGAGAAGGCGGACGACGAGGTATTCGAGGACATCCAGGAGAGCATCGACGAAGCCCACGAACAGGGGCTTACGCTCACTGAATACGACGACAACGTCCGGCCCTCTCCCGAAGAGATCGTCGCGTAACTCGGTTCCGAACCGTGAATAGAATTCACAGTTACTTACGGGTACAGGGAGTCATAGAACGGTTAACGCACCCACCTTCTGATCTCTCGAATCGCTCAATACAGATGTTCAACAGAGCGTGAGTTTCGATATATGGGCAGAACCATTCGTTTCACTCTGGACTCACGACTGTCTCGCAGGCCGGGCACTCGGCCCAAATACGTGTTTTACCGTCGCTCGTCTCGTACTGGATCAACAGCCACGTCTCAGGAATCCGTTCGCCGCACTCCGGACACCGCCCAAGCTCCGACGCGTCACTGTTCATACCAAAGGGGAAGGGGAGCGTGTGACAACCCTTCCAATTAAAAATACGCCACCCTCACAAGTAAATTTTCGGCGGATTAGCTCTGTGTAACCACGGTTTTCACTGCCTGTGGCCAGTCAATCATTATTTTACATCTGCCAGTGGTAGCCCGTAGCATGGGTATTCGGGGAGCCTTTGCTCGCCTACTGCCCGGTAACGGGACAGTGGTGGTGGTGGTCGAGTGCCGACAGTGCGGTGCCCCAGTCGATCCCGCGACGGATCAGTGTCCCGAGTGTGGGAATACCGAGATTTGTCGGTATGAGATCGAAGAGTAACCCACACAGTGTGCCTGTCATAGCCTTTGTCCTATTTTTCCGTCGATACTTCCCGCGTACGGGACGAGTCTCCGGCCCGCTACAGTCATTTACGTACGTCACGCGATCAGAACCGAACTAGACGAACTCCAGCAGTTGACGACCGACCTCGAATCCACCGATCCGGATGCGGTCGCACAACTCCGGGATCGGTTCGACTTCTTCGAGACCCACATGGGAATTCACGACGATATCGAGGACGCCGGACTGTACCTGGCAGCTGACGAACTCCGCGAGGACGCTTCGGAGATCTACGAGTGAGACCACGAGCAAGCCGAGGAGTACTTCGGGACGTTCGACGAGCAGTTGGACGCCGTCGAAGACGGGGACGAGTCGGTCTCGAAGGCCGATCTGATAGAGACGATGGCGTCGATCAAGGCGTTGCTGTACGCCCACTCGAGGAAGGTGGACGAGCTCCTGCTCCCGTTGCTCGCGAAAGAACTCCCGGTTGGCGAGCAGGCCGATATCGCTGGGAAAGCCGGGGAGGTCACGCCCGACGAACTGACCGAGGAGACGACGAAGTTCATGATGGCGCGGATCGACCAGGACCGGCGGGAACACATGCTCGGCGTCTACGAGCAGACCATGCCCGACGAGGTGTTCGAGACGGTACTCGAGTGGACGTGTGAGGCCGTCCCCGAAGATGACTGGGCGTCTCTCGCCGACAGGGTCGATGCGGTTACGGCCTGATACCGATCGAGTCCATCGGGTCCCGATCCACCTCCGAATGCGTCCGGTCAAAGCGACGAACCAGTACCACAGTCACTGCGGGACCACCGCGTCGTCCCATTCCCGGCTTGCAGGAAACGTTTGGGAGTATTTGTTGCTTGAAGTGCTACTGTCGGGTACGGATGTCGAACATCTCTCACACCCACGACGGCGACGAGGGCACCGAACCCGTCACCGACCGAACCCACGAGAGCGCCTGGGCGGCGGACCTCGAAGCGCCGGAACACGCTGCTGACCGGGGTCTGGTGGTCGAACAAGCCGTCAAAGCCGTCCGAAACACCGTCGAAGGGACTCACGTCCAGCTCGTCACACACGAGGAACACGGTCACCCGTCCGAGTACCTCACCCCGGTTCTCGAAGCGGAGTTCAACGGCGAAATCGACTGCGAGTATATTTGCCAGTGTAACTGCGGCGGTCACATACTCCGTGTCCCCGTCTGACCGCCGCCCACCGGTGGGCCACTACTCGCCGTCCCCGTCTGACCGGAGTTCCGGGTGCGGGTCCGGATCGTCGGGGTGTGGGTCAGCAAAGTGCCCCGCCATTACTTCCAGCGACCGTCGTTCCCGCTCCCGGCGCTGCTCGGCGGAGACCTCCTCGACGCCGGGCGGGACGTCGCGACCACGGTCGGTGAAGTAGCCGTCCGGGACGCTCCAGTCGAACGCAAACGGCACGTCGGCGTCCTCGAGCACCGAGAGAGCGACCTCGGCGCCGTGGCCGGCGGCGACGGCGGCCTGCAGTGGCTTCCCGGCCAGCCGGCCCGCCGTGTAGAGTCCGTCGAGGTCCGTTCGCCCCGCGGGACTCGCGTCGATGAACGTGCTCCCGTCTTCCGCGTACGTCTCGACCGGGAGTTCGCTCAGGTAGTCCGTCCGCCCGGGCGTCGCGACGACGAGGCGGTCGGCACGGTGGATCCACCGGTCCTCGCCGTCGGGTTTCACGACGAACCCGTCGTCCGGGTGCCGGTCGACGTCCGCGATCTCGAGGTCGTGCCAGTCGCACCCCGCCCCTTCGGCCTGATCTCGCATGAGATCTAGCAGCAACCGAGGGTTCACGCCGACCGGGAACCCCGGGAAGTTTTCGAGGTGTGCGTTCCGCCGCAACAGCGAGTCCCCGCCGTCGAAGACCGCCGTGTCGAGACCGGCCCGAGCGATGAAACTACCCGCTGTTCGTCCAGCGACGCCACCACCGATGACGACTGCATCGTAGTCTGTCACGGCTGGAACACCGTTCCAGAGGTCGAAAGTACTCCCGGCGAATCGATTCGTTCGCCCGGCCTCAGTCCCGGTCGGAAGAATCGATGCGCGAACCCCGTGGTAGTCGCCGCCACCGTACTCTACGCTTGGGGGACCAGCCCGAATGGGGGTGATCGGCACCGGTTTCCGCGGATGGCGACCGCCACCCGATGGGACGCGCATGATCGAGACGCGCGGAGACCGAACGAGTGAACGTTCCGGCTACCGAACGTTCGTCCATCGAGGGCCATGGTCGTGACAGCTGAGAACCTCAAGGCGACGGCCGACCGGTTGCGGGAGGCGCTGGACGCGTACCACCGGCTCGTCGACGGGTGGCCGTACGAGTCCGAGACGGTGCCGGCCGAGGTCCGGGAGTACCTCGCGGACCGCGACGGATACGCTTCCGAGACCGACACGTCGCCGGCGGCCGCACTCGCGGCCAAGGTCAAGGAACTGTATTACGAAGCCCGCGAGGTGGAAGCTTCTTACGTCGAGCAGGCGCGAAGGCAGGACCATCCCGACTGGTTCGCGGTCATCGTGGCGACGAAACCGGTGCGGGAGGTGGCCCGTCAGGTCCACGCGGCGGGCTACGGGGTCGATTCAGAGACGGGTGAGGCGCGGTATCTGCTGCCGCCGGACCTGTGTCCTGCCCATCTCGTGTCGATGAACGACGGTTCTACACCCGTGACCTACGCGGACAGGGTAGCTCAGTACCGCGCCGTTGGCGATCACTTCGACCTCGCTCCCGACGTCGTCTATCATCCCGGGTCGGGACACGACGTGAGTCCGTCCGCGGCGTTTCCGGAGAGCCGAGTGGTTTACGTCGACGTCGACGAGGCTGCGATGGACGATCTGGCCCGTGCCGGGTACGAGGCTGTCGGCGCCGACGCAACTGGGCACGAGCTAGCGACGGGCGCCGACGTCATCGTGTTCCGAAACGCCGGGCTGGTCGAGGAGGCTGTCGTGGACGCGAACCTGCGTCCCGGCGGCTGGGTCCTCGCCAACGACCATCTGGAGTCGGCCCGTCACCTGGCGCGAATGGATACGCTGGAACTCATCGGAGTTATCCCAGACGACTGGACGGGGGAGTCCCCACCGGTCGTTACGGGCCGATTGGACGGGTATCTCTCCGCCGCCGGACAGACGGGCAACTCGTCACCTGATCCCCCGTTCGTAAAGGGGACGCCGCTCGATCTCTACGTCTTTCGGGACGACGAGCGACCGGGTTTGACGAGGGAGTCCCGCTAAGAGGCGTTCGCGTTCGTCAGTCGTCGGGACGGTCCTCGAACCACCTTTTTCGCTCGCCAGTTCCAACCGATGACAGAACGATGTCGGTCCACACCAAACGCGTCTACGATGACCCCGATCCCGCGGACGGCACCCGCGTTCTCGTCGACCGGTTGTGGCCACGTGGGGTCTCGAAGGAGAAGGCTCAGCTGGACGACTGGATGAAGGATGTCGCACCGAGTGACGAGCTCCGGGAGTGGTTCGAACATGACCCGGGCCGATGGGACGAGTTCAGGGAGCGATACCGCAACGAACTCGACGACCGATCCGAACGGGTTCAGGAACTGCTCGAGTACGCCCGAACGGGGACGCTCACCCTCCTCTACGCCGCCACGGACGAGGAACACAACAACGCCGTCGTCCTCGCCGACTATCTCGTCGACCGCTTGGACGAGGGGTGACGCGCTTACTGAGCCATCGCTTCGTGGTACTCCTTTCGGAGTCGTTGACAGTGCGCGCTCGGGTCCGACACGCGCCTCAGGTAGGGAAACCGAAGTTTCGGATGCTGAGATAGGGACTCCTGTTCGCGTTCGCCACACCTCATCTCGGCGCAAAACACGCCGGACCGGATATCGGCCTCTACGGCCTCGTCCAGGTCCGATTCCAGTCGTTCTCTGATCATGGTCCGCGGATCGTTCGAGGATATTACCATCAGCTTGCCTTCCCAGATCGGTAAAATATCGCTCGAACGGTTTTCGAGGTGAGAATATATTGCCGACAACGTATATCGGGAACCCACCCCTTGTCGTTACCAGTCATGACCGACCGGATGTTCCCATCTACGACCCGTGAAACGCATCGAGAACGGGCGTCGCTCGCGCCGGACGTCGATGCCGCATTCTGGGAGTTCAGCGGAGCGGTGTTCGCCGAGGGTGCGCTATCGGAAAAGACGAAGCAGTTGATGGCGGTTGCCACGGCGCATGTGACTCAGTGTCCCTACTGTATTCGCGGCCACGCGGGGAACGCCCAAGACGTGGGAGCCACTCGCGAGGAGGTAATGGAGGCGATCTGGGTCGCAGCGGCGCTCCGTGCCGACAGCACCCACACACAGACGGACCACGCCTTCGAGGAGCTGTCGGCGGAAGACCGTGCGACGATGGCGCCCGACACCTCGGACGCGTTCCGGACGTTCACCGAACGAATCTTCGACGACGGCGCCCTGTCGGAACGGACGAAGCGACTGCTGGCAGTCACCGTCGCTCACGCGCTCCAGTGCGAGTCCTGTATCGCCGATCGGGCGGACCACGCTCGGGACGCGGGAGCCACTGACGCGGAACTGATGGAAGCGGTCTGGGTCGCCGTCGAAATGCAAGCCGGTGGGGCGTACGCTCACGCGGCCATCGCACTCGACGAAATGGAAGACACTGACGACTGACCGCCCGATATCGTCACTGGCCGTTCGCCTCCCGAAGTGACGGACTGTCCCGTCTGCCGCGGGGTTGTGGTCGACCTGATAATGTAGAGGCCGGACACCTTGCCGGAGAGGCCTTTTGCGCTCTCGCTCCCAGTGATAGGTGATGAGCCACACTCAAGTCGATGGCGTGGCATCACCGGATTCCGGCGACCCCTCGGGATGGCTCGGCGGGACGGGGCAGTGGGAGCATCCGACGCTCCGTCGAGCCGTCGTCCACGGTGTTCGCCTCTACAACGGCGAGGAGCACCACGAATCGGCGGATTGCTTCGAACACGAGTGGTACAACTACGGGAGCGGAACGGTCGAGAGCAAGTTTCTCCACGGGATGGTGCAACTGGCCGCCGGCGCATACAAGCACTTCTACTTCGAGAACAGCGAGGCGCGTAGCGCCTCGGGCAGCCGGACGCAGTCCGGCGACGACGACGGGATGGCTCGCCTCTTCGAGACATCGCTGACGTATCTCCGGGGCGTCCCCGCCGACTTCTACGGCGTCGATGTTTTCGCGGTTCGCAAACTCCTGCGCGACGCGTTGGACGACCCGACGGCGCTCCAAGACGGCCGGATCCGACTCGACGGCGCGTATCCGGCCACGAGACGGGTCGACCGCGAGTTCGTCGAATCGGTCCACGATTGGGGTGGACCGCTGTCACTGGCGCCGAGACGGACCGAAATCCGATTCACATCGAGATGCGTGTCCCGTAGTCATCCTCGAACACGTGACGGCGATCGATAACCGTCTCGTATCGGTCGATCTCTTCCCGCGTTCGCGTTTCGTCCCAACCGAGTAGCGTCGCCATGTGGTCCGCGACCGTCTCCACCGCATCCCGTCCCTCGCAGGGCTCGAACCCGACTGTACAGCGCATGAACAGCACGTCGGTCAGGCGGCGAGCGTACTCTTCCTCGACGGCGACGGTGACCTGAGCGAGGATATCGTCGGTGTGTTCACAGAGCGGTTCGGCGAGTCGAGGGTCCGCCGCGGCGCGTCGTTCGATCACCGTCGCCCGGCTACCGTACAGTGACGCGAGGTGGTCGGCCGTCGCCGTCGGGAGCTCGCCCTCCAGAGACGGTTCACCGCGACCGCCGGGGAGCGGTTCCTCGGCGGTTCGGCAGGACGAGTCGACGCCCAGGTACTCCGTGACCGCGTCGGTCGCGTCCTCGGCGGCAGCGCGGTACGGCGTTATCTTGGCTCCGACGAGCGAGAACAGCCCCGCGTAGGGGTAGCCGTGTTCGACGACCTCGTGGTCACGGGAAACTGCGGCCGAATCGGATGCACCCCCGGTGTCGTACAGCGGGCGGACGCCGGCATACGCGTACAGGACGTCGCTCTCGTTGAGGCCGGGGAAGAACCGACCGACCTCGTCGAGGAGGTACTCGACGTCAGAGGCGGTCGCGTGGGCCTCGCGGGGGTCGCCGTCGTAGTCGGTGTCGGTCGTCCCGACGAGTGACTTCCCGTTCCAGGGGACGACGAAGACCACCCGCCCGTCGGTCGTCGGCAGTGTGACGGCGTCGTCGGTCAGCCGCGGAACGACGACGTGGATCCCCTTCGCCGGGCGGACGAAGGTGTCGTCGGGGAGACCGGCGGCTACCTCCTCGGCCCACGGCCCGGCCGCGTTGACGACGGCCGAGCTTTCGATGTCGAACGTCTCCTCGGTGAGACCATCTTCGACGGTGAGACCGGCAACGGAGTCGCCGTCTGTCTCGACCGATTCAGCCGACGCGTGGTTCAGGACGTCGGCTCCGTTCGCGTCGGCGTCCATGACCGTCTCCAGACAGAGGCGTTCGACGAATTCGGCCTGCCGGTCGTAGTAGGCGAACCCGCCCTGGAGGCCCGTCTCGGGCAGGGCGGGTTCCGTATCACGGAGCCGGGAGCGCGAGAGTCGTTCGTGGTTGGGCACCGTCTTCCCGTACGAGAGGGCGTCGTAGAGGGCCATCCCGAGGCGGAGTTTGAACCGGTACGACCAGGACTCGTCGTACTGGGGGATGAGGAACCGCAGCGGGTCGACGAGGTGCGGGGCGATCTCGGCGAGCGTCTCTCGCTCCCGCGGACTCTCGAAGACGAGTCCGAAGTCGTACTGTTTGAGGTATCGCAGTCCGCCGTGGACGAGGCGCGTCGAGTACGCAGTCGTCCCGGACCCGAAATCGCTCGCCTCGACCAGTACGACGTCCAAGCCCCGCATGGCGGCGTCCCGCGCGACGCCCGCCCCCGCGACCCCGCCGCCGACGACGGCCACGTCGTATTCGGCCTCCCGGACCCGGTCGAGTGTCTTCGCGCGGTCAGTCGATGAGACTCGGTCCGACATGGATTATCGTCCGCGGGCGACGGTCGTGGGCGTTCGCGGGAAGATATCCGCCTGTCGCCTCTTGTACTCGTCCGCGGGCAAGAGTCCGAGAGGCGGTCGACTCCGACACGCGATCGAAGAGTTCGACCGGTATCGGGCCGATATCGTCTGAGTTGCCCGGTTTATCCGGGGTAGTAGTACTCCCCGTCGGCTTTCTGCTCCCTGTCGAGTCGACTGCCGGGGTCGTTGACCCGTGGTCGACCGGTTCCCTCGTCGCGTCGGAACGTGATATCCAGCGACGACAGGAACGCGTTCATCCCCTCCCGCATCGACTGTGGCGGGGTCGCGTGTCCCCGCTCTCCGGGCGTCCCCTCGAAGACGACCAGGCGGTCTGCGATCCGGTCGACGACGAACAGGTCGTGGTCGACGACGAGGACGGGTCGTTCGGACCGGCCGGCAAACCGCCGGATCCGGTCGGCCAGCGTGACGCGCCGACCCACGTCGAGGAACGCCGACGGCTCGTCAAGGAGGTAGAGGTCCGCGTCTCGAGCGAAGCAGAGTGCGATCCCGACGCGTTGCAGTTCGCCGCCGGACAGCGCGTCTAGCGAACGGTCGTACAACTCCTCCAGGTCGAACGGGTCGCGTATTCGCGTCTGGAACCGCTGGGAGTGCAGGTCCGTCACCGCCGATAGCCGGTCGCGGACTGTCCCCTGTCCATCGGGGCTGATGTACTGTGGCTTGTACGAGACGGTCACGTCGTCGGGGACTATCCCCGCGCTGGGTTCGATGCTCCCCGCGAGCAGTTTGACGAACGTCGTCTTCCCGAGCGCGTTCTCGCCGACGATGCCGACGGTTTCACCGGCGTGGACCCGACCCGGGTCGACCGTCAGCGAAAACGCCGGAAACTCCGCTTCGAGCGTCGGATACTCTACGACCGGGTCGCCGCTCCGTCCGCCCCGCTCGGACGGCGACGGAAATTCGATGGCTTCCTCGCGGATCCGGACGTTCTCCTCCGACAGATAGCCGTCGAGAAACTGGTTGATCCCGGAACGCGTCGACAAGCGTCCGGAGACGACCCCGAACCCGCCTGGCTCGCCGTAGATGACGTGGATCGCGTCCGCCAGCACGTCCAGCGACGCCAGATCGTGTTCGACTACGAGACCGGCCGCGTCCGCCTCCCGGACGCGCTCGCGGATCACCCGCGCGACCGTCAGTCGTTGCCCGGCGTCCAGAAACGACGACGGCTCGTCGAAAAGGTACAGGTCCGCGTCGGCGGCGAGCGTGGCAGCGACCGCGACCCGCTGGCGTTCACCGCCAGAAAGATCCGTTATCGGTCGATCGAGGAGCGAGCGCACGTTGAGGTCGTCGAGCAGCCGGTCCCGTACGCCCGAGCCGTCCGGTAACAGGTCGCGGGCCGTCCCCCCGCCGGCGTCCGATAGTTCGTCGACGCGCTGGTCCTTGTAGACCGTCTCGACGTCGCTGTCGGCGAGTCGCTGGAGGTGCGTCTGGAGCGTTGTCCCGCGGAACGATTCGGCCGCGTGCTCCCAGTCGGTCTCGCCGGGGTCACCAAAGTTCGGAACAAGGTCACCCGCCAGGATCCGGAGGGCGGTGGTCTTCCCGACGCCGTTGCGACCTAGGAGGCCGACGACCGAACCCTCCTCGGGGATGGGTAACTCGTGCAGCCTGAAGCCGTTCTCGCCGTACTGGTGGACGAGTTGGCCCGACGCCGAGGGCAGCGGCACGATCCGGACGGCGTCGTTGGGGATTTTCTTCTCGATGAGCCTGTGCTCGGCCATCACTTTCGAGTCGTCGATGTGGAGTTCGCCGTCCTCGGTGACGTGGAAGCCCTCGCGGCCGGACCGGTTCAGCGGGTCGTACTTGACCGCGATGTCGCGTACCTCGTCAGTGACCTCGTCCTGGTCGATGACTGCGACGTACTCCTCGTCTCGCGAGTTGGGTGATGGCATTGGCGTTGTGAACTCCCGCCGTCGACCACGTGTTCGTCCGTTCAGTTCCGCTTCCCTCGGGCAAACGCGACGTCGAAGCGAAGATATCTCGTTGTACGGACCGGGGCCGTAAAAGCGTCGTCAGCGGTGACGGTCGAGCAGGTCAGCCGGGGCCTTCCAGTCGTTGTCGACGTCGACTCCGTCGCCCGACCCGCCAGCGATCCGCTAGGTGAGTACTGTGTTGGTCATGGGAAATGGGGTATCCCCGTATTGGATTTCATGTGGTGGATACGTATATCTCGCACTGGGAACATCTCCGAATTGGCGTTCATGACCGCTTTATCACGTGACTTCGGGATCGGCCAATCACGTGGACGACACCGGTATCAGATCTATCGCTCGACGTTCAGAACGACGCTGCGGACCCGTTTCCGCGTCCCCCGACGGTTTTCCGTTCCGGTCGGGTACCGCGGTCGACCGACGGCGCCCGTACCGACGGCAGTTTCCCGCGATTCCGTTTCTGTCTGCGGGGAGCTCGAAGCGATTTGGATGAACGCTTACGGTTTATGGGACCGTACCGACCAGTATGAGTTCCGCCGAACCGAAGGCGGAGGCCCGCGAGGAGACCGAAGACGAACGGGAGACGCCGAAAGAGTCCGGAAGCTCGTCAACTGGACGGTCGAGCCCCGAGGACGAGGTAGCCCGTCGTAAAACCGCTCGTGAACGGCGAACGGAGACCGAGACCGGCCGGCAGGTCCTGTTGAAGGTATTCAGATACGATCCGGAAGTGGAAGCGAAAGAGGAGCCGCGGTTCGACGATTTTCACGTCCCGTACAGTCGAGGAATGACGGTGCTGGACGCGCTGATCTACGCCCGGGACCACTACGACTCCTCGCTCACCTTCCGCCACTCCTGTCGACAGGCTGTTTGTGGTTCGGACGCCCTGTTCATCAACGGCCAGCAGCGGCTGGGTTGCCAGACGCAGATCGACGATCTCGACGAGCCTGTCCGGGTCGAGCCGCTCCCTCATCAGGACGTAGTCAAGGACCTCGTCGTGGACATGGAGCACTTCTACGAGCAGATGCACGCCGTCGAACCGTACTTCCAGCCCGACGAACTACCCGACGGCGAATACGAGGAACAACGCCAGTCGCCAGAAAACCGCGAGACGATCAAGAAGTCCACCCGCTGCATCTGGTGTAGCGCATGTATGTCCTCGTGTAACATCGTCCAGGGCGACCAGTACTACCTTGGGCCCGCGCCGATCGTGAAGGGCTATCGCTTCTACATGGACGAGCGCGAGGGCGAGGAAGCGAAAGACCGGCGACTCGACATCCTGACCGAGGAGCACGGCGTCTGGCGGTGTCAGACGCAGTTCTCTTGTACGGAGGTCTGCCCGAAAGATATCCCGATCACCGAACACATTCAGGAGATGAAACGAGAAGGGATCAAACGCGACATACGGTTCTGGGAGGACTGACCGCAACGCTTCCCGGGAGTATCGGTTAGTCGGCCGATTTCTCGGTCATTCGTTGGATGAGGGGTGCCACGAGATGTCACCCCGGTCGACCGTAAACGGATAGTGGCCACACTCAGGGCAAGTCATGCGCTTCGCGCCCTCGTCGAAGTCGCGCTCGCCCATTCTGTGGCGGTGGCCGCACGAGTCACAGACGAGTCTAACAGGCATAGACTCCCCCGGACCTCCCGTCAAGTGCACCGACGCGCCGTCCGGAGAGCGATTCCCGGACCGGTCGTAGCGGTCCGGGCGGCGGCGTGGACCTGACACGCCGACGGCCGGCGACCGGGGTGGCGAGACGACCAGTCACGGTCAGAACGGAGCGTCCGTCGACCCGCGGCTGCTCCCCTCGTTTTGCATGGCCCGCTCCATCGGGGTCGAACCCACTTCCGGGCTGTCCTCGGGTTCGGCCTCGACGTCGCCGGTTTCGACGTAGGTCTCTTCGAGTTCGGCCAGCTGTGCGTTGATCTCCTCGCTCTTGTGGTGCATCGGGTCGGCCCGCACGCGCAGCAGGTCGTATTCGTGGCGCTCCGAGAGGCCGTTCCACGCACGGAACGACCCGATAGTGAGGGTATGGGTTTGCGGACAGAACGGCGTGGTCGGCGTAAACTCCGCCCGGAGCACTCGCTCGACGCCGTCGGCCTCGACGGCGTCGTCGGCCTCGGAATCCTCGACCGCGTAGCGGTAGCCGGCGTTCCTGTGGCGGGTGTCGAGGTTCAGCCGCGCGAGGTTGTAGTTGAACGTCATGTCGTAGACCTTTCGCTCTTCGAAGAGCTCGCGCGTCAGCCGATGGAACGCCGCGTGTTCGCGACCGGCGAGCACGTCGTGGTCCTCCAGAAACTCGTTGGGAAACGGTTCGTTCTCGATGTTGAACCGGTCGTAGGTCTCGAACAGGTCGTCGTCGCTGTCGCCGAACGGTGAAGGGAACCCGGGCATGTCTCTCCGTACGGCGGCCAACAGGATACGGGTAGTCCCGGAGATATTCGTGTCACACTTTTCCCAGACGGTCTGGCATGGAAACGTCAGGCCAGCGCGTGCTTGTAGGCCTCCAGCGTCCGGTCGATGTCGTCTTCGGTGTAAGCGGCGCTGACGAACTGGCTCTCGAACTGGTTGGGCGGAAGCAGAACGCCACGGTCCTTCGCGGCCGGTCTGAGCAGTCGCGCCCAGCGGTCCGCGTCCCGGCTCCGAACGTCCGCACCCGTTCGGGGGAACTGCTCGGTGTCTCCCGGGCCGCCAGCGAACAGGAGTTTGAACATCGAATCGATCCCGACGACCGTGTATTCGGACCCGCTGTCGGCGATGATCTCTTCCAGTCCCGATCGCAGGCAGTCACCCAGTGCGTATACCTGATCGTAACGGGGAATTCGGACCCGATTCACATCGGGAGAAGCCGGAAAGGCAGCCATCGCTCATTATCATGCCATGGAATCGTCGGATACAAAAATCAAGGCCCGGCCGAAGTGACGTCGCACGGCGGTTTCTGGAGTCGTTGATCGTCACATCTACTGGACGACAGCTGTTCGTTTTCTTTCTGCGGGTAGTCGGGCACCTGGTGGCAATTGTAACCGCCTTCCACGAGATTGCGAAGCCGTACTCGGCGGAATCTGAGATATACGCCGGTCCGAATCCATTCGTCGCAGTTCTGTTCAGTGGCTTTGGCTCCAAAGAACCCACTGTGCGCCTGTGTGTGGGAATAGGTTCGTGTCATAGACTGCTTCAAATACGGGGGACAAGGACAGCAATTTGAAGGGCTCATTCTTTGGTTTACCCATGTACTCGACGCTCGGATCGGTCTGGCATCGGTATCGGTCAGTACCGCTGATCTATCGTATCACACTTGGGTTCATCCTCGGGTCCGCAGCGGGAATCACATTCGGTGAGCAGATGACAATTGTTGAACCGCTCGGAGACCTCTTCCTCCGGCTGCTCAACATGCTGGTAATCCCGATCATCGTCTTCACGCTGCTAACCGGGATCCGCCAGCTATCACCCGCTCGACTTGGCAGGATCGGTGGAACGACTGTCGGACTCTATGCAATAACGACCACCATTGCTGGCGTCATCGGACTTGTCGTCGCGAACGTACTTCAGCCCGGCCGTGGCGTCGAGTTTGCCGGTGGCGAAGCCGAGTCCCAGGCGCCTCCATCGATCTCCGAGGTCCTGCTCGGCATCGTCCCAAATAACCCGGTCACTGCAATGGCGGACGGTAATCTGCTCGCGACCGTCTTCTTCGTGATCGTCTTCGGAATTGCGCTTACGTACGTACGTGCCCAGCAGGACGACCTCGCAGACCGTGTCGACTCGGTGTTCGAGGTGTTCGAGGTTGGCGCCGAAGCGATGTTCGTCGTTGTACGTGGCGTTCTCGAATATGGCGTGATCGGGGTATTTGCACTCATGGCCGCCGGGATCGGTACCGAAGGTATCGGCGTGTTCTCGTCGCTGGGCGAGCTGGTACTCGCCGTCACGATCGCAGTCGTCGTTCACATCGTGTTTACGTACCTCCTCCTGCTCATGGGCCTGGTCGCGGGCGTTTCGCCGCTCGCTTTCCTCATCGGTGCGAAGGACGCAATGGTGACTGCGTTCGCGACTCGCTCCTCGAGTGGGACGCTCCCGGTAACGATGACCAACGCCGAAGAAGACCTCCGCATTGAGGAGCAGATCTACTCGTTCGCCCTCCCGGTTGGCGCCACAGCCAATATGGACGGTGCCGCCATCCGACAGGCGATCACCGTCGTATTTGCTGCGAACGTGGTCGGCCAACCACTCGCTCTCTCGGAGCAAGTACTAGTGCTGGTCGTCGCCGTTCTCATCAGTATCGGCACCGCTGGGGTCCCCGGGGCAGGGATCGTCATGCTTACCGTCGTGCTCAATCAGGTCGGTCTGCCGCTTTCAGTGGTCGGGTTCGTCGCCGGCGTGGATCCGATCCTGGGCCGCATAGCGACGATGAACAACGTGACCGGTGACCTCGCAGTCTCGACTGTCGTCGGCAAATGGAACGATGCGATCGATTTCGACAGCGGTGTCTGGACGAAAACGGTCACCGATGTCGGATAGATCGTCTCCAGCAACGACTGAACCCCGCGAGACAGATGGATATTGGGTCGATCGGCGTTAGACGTGGACCCGGACGACGTGCCCGCCACAGCCACACTGTTCGATGTATTCCCACTCGACCTCGTCGCCGAACTCGGCCGCGAGTTCGTCGAAGAGGAACTCCGAGGGATGACCGTGGTTCGCGTGGGTGACGAGATTGACGTGGTTGCCATCCGCGGTGTGTTCGACGGCCTCTATTCCCTGCTGGACGACTAAGTCCCGGTCGTCGGCGTGCTCGGGCTTTTCGAGGTTCGCGGACCAGGAGTTGTCGTGCACGCTGTCGGTCACCGGTTCGGCGTCGTGGTCGTGATCGTGGTCGTGGTCGTGAGGGGTACTCGACATCAGTGTCCGGATCTATGTACTCGACCGATAAAAGGGCCGTCGCGATTCCAGGAAAGTGAGACTGTGATCGAGGACCTAGAATGCCGGGGGTCCGTGTTCAGTCATGACGGTCCCCCAGCGCCTGGTGGTCGAATTCGAGTCCGTATCGCTCGGCGTTCTCCGGACGCCGGCTCGCATCTACCTGTTGCCGGCACGGTGCCGCTGTATCACGGTATCGGTGACTTCTCGGGGTGGTCCGAAGTGCGTCGTGTGTCCGGTGTGGCGAACACCATCGACAAAACACTGGTAGGTCGCGACGCGAAACCCAGACCCAGGGAACCGGTGACCGTTTCCGAGGGACGGCCGATATCGTCCCTCGCGAACGCGCCGAGTCGACCGGCGGACACAGACCATGATTTCGATCAGCAAACTCCTGTGCGATCTGGATGCGGAGAGCGACGGACTCCGATACGACGCGGGTGACGAGTCCTCGAAGCCGCAGATCACCGAACAGCGCCAGCGCCGGCCGGTCGTCGTCTGGAACCTGACCAAGCAGTGCAACCTCTACTGCGAGCACTGTTACGCGAGCGCCGACCGCGAAGTCGCACCTGGGGAACTGACCACGGCCGAGGGGAAGACACTCCTCGACGAGCTGGCGGAGTACGGCGTACCGGTCGTACTCTTTTCCGGGGGCGAACCACTGGTCCGAGACGACCTGACCGAACTCGTGGCCCACGCCGCGGACCTGGGGTTGCGCCCGGTCCTCTCGACCAACGGCACGCTGATCACGTCCGAGGAGGCGCGGGAACTCCGCGATGCCGGACTTCAGTACGCCGGAGTTTCGGTCGACGGGATGCCCGAACGCAACGACCGGTTCCGCGGACAGGAGGGCGCCTTCGACGCCGCGGTCCGGGGGATCGAGGCGTGTCTCGACGCCGGTCTCAAAACGGGTCTCCGATACACGATCACGGAGCGAAACGCCGAGGACCTCGAAGACGTCGTCGCGCTGCTCCACGATGTCGGGGTCGACCGGTTCTGTTTCTACCACCTGGACTACGGCGGGCGGGGGAGCGAGATCGTCGACGTCGACCTGGAGCCGGCCGACAAGCGCCGGGCCGTCGAACGACTCTGTGACCTCACGCGAGAATACCACGACGACGGTCACGAGATCGAGACGCTACTGGTCGGGAACTACGCCGACGCCGCGTACCTCGTCGAATACGCCGCCGAACACCTCGGCCGGGAGACGGCTACGCGGATCTATCGCTACCTCCGGCACAACGGTGGCGACCCCGCCGGCGAGCGGGTCGCCGACGTCGACTACCAGGGCAACGTCCACCCGACGCAGTTCTGGCAGGGGTACTCGCTGGGAAACGTTCGGGACCGTCCGTTCGGCGACATCTGGGACGACGAGACCAACCCGTTGCTCCGCCGACTACGTAACCGGGAACAACACCTCAACGGCCGGTGTGGCCGGTGCCAGTACCGGGATATCTGTCGCGGGGGGTCTCGGCTGCGGGCGCTGACGGTCCACGACGATATCGACGCGCCGGACCCACAGTGTTACCTGACGGAGGTGGAGATCACGTCGCCGCCGCCAGTCGAACACCGGGAACCCGCCGAGAACTGACCCATTCGTTTCGAACGGCGCGCCGTCGGCGGTCACGGTCCGACCACTTCGTATCAGTCCGACAGCGACTGTTCGGGGAGCGGACCGTCGTAGCCGTCCGGGACGTACGCACACAGCGGGTCGCTTGCGAGTGGGTCGCCCGTGTATGCGTAGGCTCGTGACCGACTCCCGCCACAGACCTGGCGGTACTCGCAGGCCCCGCACTTCCCGCGGAGAGCATCGGGGTCGCGCAGGTCCTCGAACAGCGGCGACTCCCTGTAGATATCGACCAGATCCCGCTCGCGAACGTTCCCGGCGGCCTCGGGGAGGAACCCGGACGGGTAGACGTTGCCCGTGTGGCTCACGAACGCGAAGCCGTCGCCGGCGGTGATCCCGGTCCGGCGCCCGATGCCGTCAGGGGGACCGTCCCTGGCTTCGTCGCCACCGGTCGCCGAACGCTGCTGCTGGATCGCCACCCGCCGGTAGTGTGGCGCCTCCGTCGTCTTGATACCGAACGGGGCCTCCGAACTGACGGACGTGAGCCACTCCATGACGCGTTCCGCGCGGTCGGGCGAGATCGGATCAAGAACCTGACCGCGTCCGACGGGGACGAGGAAGAACACCGACCAGAGGACGGCGCCCAGGTCCGCGACGAGCTCGCGGATCTCGGGCAGTTCGTCCACCGTCTCGGCACAGACGGTCGTGTTGACCTGGAGCGGGAGGCCCGCCTCACGGGCGGCCCGTGCGGCAGTCACGGTCTGCTCGAAGCTCCCCGTCTCCTTGCGGAACGCGTCGTGTGTCTCGGCCGATCCACCGTCGATGCTCAGCGCCATCCGCCGGAGCCCTGCATTGGCGAGCGCCTGGATCCGGTCGGCCGTCAGTGACGTCGTCCCGCTGGGGGTGAGCGTCATCCGGAGGCCGCGGTCGACACCGTACTCGACGAGTTCGAGCGTATCGTCGCGATACAGCGGATCACCGCCCGAGAGGACGACGAGCTGGCCGTCGCCGAACCGGCGCGCCTCGTCGAGCAGCTGTTTCCCCTCCTCGGTCGTGAGTTCGTCGGGGTGTCGTCGCGGTTGCGCCTCGGCCCGGCAGTGTTTGCACGCCAGGTCGCAGGCCTGCGTTACCTCCCAGATGAGGACGAACGGTCGTTCGTCCGTGTCGATGTGCTTCGGTTGCATTGGTGATCCCGGAATCTCCGATCGTGTCGCTCGTAACGGTTGGTCCCCGCTCCCGTGTGGGCTATGCGACCCCCACTTTCAGGCGCGCCGCGGGCGATTCCAGACCGCTGCGTGGCGTTCTGCCGATCCCTACGGTACGGCAACGCAAAGGTCTGCGTCCGAAGCGTTTCGGTTCAGTCCCCAGCGCGTTCGGCCAGGACGAGTAGCGCGGTGCTGTCCTCCGTGGCTTTCGGCGAGACGTCCTGGTCGCCGTCGAAACGAGCGACGTCGCCGGCGGTCACCTCGTGCGTTTCCTCACCCAGAGTCAGCTCGATCTCGCCCTCGACGAGGTAGAGCACGATCTCGCGGTCGGGGTGGTCGTGCGCCGGTACCGCCTCGCCCGCAGCGAGCGTGAGCCGGATCGTCTTCGGTTCCGCGTCCGGGAACGCGTTGGCATGTGGCTCTCCGTCGAGGTCGTCGAGCGCTCTGATGGTCGTCACGAGTTCTCACCTCGTGGGTCGAACTCGTCACGTTTGAGCCCTTCGCGAACCGGACCGTGCTCGGCATCGGTCGGCGGCGGCGCGGTGACGAGGAAGGCTTCGAGGCGGGTGTCGTCGTCGGCCTTGACGCCACGGTCGACGTCGGCCTCGACGACGACCACGTCACCGGATTCGACACGGTGTTCGTCGTCGCCGTCCCGTATCAGCCCAGTCCCGGACTGCACGTGAATCGCGACGTCGCTTCCGGGCGCGTGGACTGGGATGAACTGGCCGGGTTCGAAGTACCCGCAGACGGCCTTCATCCGGTCGCTCGCGAACACTTCGACCGCGGAAAACTGGCCATCGTCGTAGGCGCGCTCCGCGTCGAAATCGGTGGCCGTCACGCTCCTGCCTCCGTTCGACAGACGTCACACCCGATCGACCAGACGGCGATGAGCGCGATGACGGCCGGAACGTGGGCGAGTACGAGCAACGGGAGGACGAGCCGACCGAGACCCAGTGTACTCCCCAGGGCCCGGACGCCGGTCCCGAACAGCGGGAGCGAAAGCAGTGCCGCGAGCGTGATGCCGGCCCGGATCAGGACCGACTGGTCGTCGATGAGGTGATGCAGGTGACGAACGTGGTCACGGATCACGAGTTCACCACCTCCCGGGATCAGAACCGACCGAGCCGATCGATCGCCACTTCTCGCCCAATGTTTTAGGTTGGCCTAAACTCATACAGGTGAGAATGGGCCAAGGAAATCAAAAAGCATTGGCCCGAATATCTTCCACCGATACCTCGGATACCGGTTCGGCCTCTGCCTCGAATTAGGGTGAACCGGTGATAACCCCCGTTCGATCGCCAATATCGCGTCTACAGGAGCTCGTGAGCCACACTCGCACCAATCCCGATCCCACCGAGCGCAAGCAGATAGAGGGTCACCGCAAGGGCGGCGGTTCCGCGATATCCGGGTATAGATGTCGTGACGAGAACGTATCCGGCCCCGATTGCCATCGCTGCGGCGGTGAGAACGCCGAGGACACCGCTCACTTTCCGAAACATACTCGAATATTTTCCGGCCGGCCAATTACGCGTTTGGGAGAGGTGAGCGATTCAACTCGATACCCACGGTTCAATGCCAGATGGGGAAATGTTCGCGGTCACTATCACGTTGCTCCGGGACGTACGTCCGGACGCAATGAGCAAACACGCGTTCCTGTTGCTGTCGCCACCAGAGAATCCGGGAAAGATCGCGAACCCGCTCGAATACGCTGTCCAACTCGACGAGGCGGGTCACGACGTCGTCGTCTGGTTCGACGGCGGGTCGACGTTCTGGTTCGAGAATCTAGCGGACCGTCCGGCGCCCGCACTCGACGCCTACGAGTCGGCGAAAGAACGGGACCTGATCGCCGGCGTCTGCAACCACTGCGCGTCCCACAAAGGCGTCATCGAGGATGTCGAGGCGGAGGGGTTCGAGATCACCGGCGAGAACCACCAGCCGGACGTGGACGCGCTCGTCGATGACGGCTACGAACTCCACATCGTCTGACCGACAATACACCCGACATCGAAACAGTCGGTTTCGACCGGGACCACGACGGACCGGTTGTGGTCGACGTCCGTATCGATCCCGAACAGACGTCTACCTAATGGTTCCAAGTGGGTGAATTGAACCAGCGACCGCTTCGCGCTCACCGACCGTCAGCTCGGGGAACCGGTGAGGATAGGTAGATGGGCTGCCGATCAATCCCAGGATCTCAGCCAACGGCTGGTTCTGACTACTTCGACGGTCAAGCGTGCTCGATCTCGACGTGCCAGACATCGGGTTCCGGGGTAGCCGTCTCGTAAGTGAACCCGCGATCTTCGATCACGTCGTAGAACGGTTCCGGCTCGAAACTGTTGATCAGAAGCAATGACTCACCGGAGTCCAGCTCGTTCAGGGCGGCCATGATGTCGCCGAACGGCTCGCCGTCGATCTCTCGGACGTCCAGTCGGCGCTCCGCCTCCGCCGATTCGAGGCTCATACGAAACGATAGGTGTCTTCGAGCGATATGAGACCTCCCGATTACGTTCGCGTCACTCCGCTACGCGGGACAGCAGGTCTCGTGTCGGTCGGATTCGGGGCAGACTTCGAGACACGACGCCTCCATCCGTTCTCGGAGGCGATACACTCCATCTTCAGGGAGTGTAAACCCGATATCGAACGCAGTCTCCTCGTCGAGGCCCGTTTCCAGGACCGAGTCGAAGAAGCTGGTGACGATACAGAGTCGCCACGCGATTCCCGAGGCGATGCCCTCTCCACGGCCGGTGAGCCGAACCCCCTGATACTTCTCGTAGTCGACCAGTCCCCGTTCGTCCAATTTGGCCACCATCTCCGTCACACTCGCCGGCGTGACGCCCAGATACTCTTTCAGTTCGCCGGTCGCGATGCGCTCTTCGGTGTCGGTCGAGAGCGTCGAGATGGCGAAGAGGTATCGCGCCGTCGTCCGCTCGACGTCCGACGGCTCGGGCGACGGGTCCGGGGCCGATCCCGTTCGATAGTCCGAAGACATACCTCATGATCTGTCATACCCCCGGGAAAGCCTGCCGCCGAATCTCTTCGTCCGAGCTCCGGCGTACGTTCCCCGAACATCTCTCCCCGGAGGACTTTCCCCACGGGCGAAGACGGGTACGGTAAATATGGCAATTCGCGGGAGTGACGACAAGGAAACGGGGCCGTTCGGACTGGATGTGTCCCCGAAAGGCCTCCAACCCAGGGTCGTGTTCGCGTTGCTGTTGGTCGGGTCCGCCGCCGGGATCTGGCTGTCTCGCTGGGGAGAGGCGTTTGTCGCGCGTGGGTTCTGGTGGCTCCTCGTCGTGGCGCTCGGCTCACTCGGTGGTGGCCTGTACTGGCGGCTCGTCCTGTTCGACGCGAGCGATTTCGAACACGACGACACGACCCGTGCGGTCAGCGAGCAGTGGCGACGCGTCGAAGCGTTCGCCGTTTTGGCGCTCCTGCTCGGTGGCGTCGGGAGCGTCGCGACCGGTGTGATGGCTCGACCGCTCGACCCCGGAGAGGTTGCCGTCGGCTTCGGAGTGGCCCTCTCGACGTTCCTGTGGGTCGGCCTCGATCGATACTCCGGTGACGAGCGTAGACAGACGGCGACATACGTTCGCTGGCTCTTCTTCGCAGTCGTCCTCGGGTCGCTCGCCGGCTTCGTCTGGACGGAGACGAGCGGACGCCCCCTCGAATGGGTCGTCCGTGCCGGTCACGTCGGGTCGTTCGCACTCTGGATCGGTGGTGCGAGCTGGCACAACTTCGTCGTCCTGCCCACGCTGCGGGCTCGCCCGGATGCGGCCGACGAGATCAAAGCGGGGGCACGCCGGTTCCGCCGGCACCTCCCGGTCGTTATCGCCGTGTTCCTCGCGACCGGGGTCTACCAGGCCGTTCGCCTCCTCGGGTACTCAGTTTCGGCGCTGTTCGGTACGCCCGTCGGTCGATTCGTTGCGGTCAAGTTTGCCATTCTGGCCATGTTGACAGGCCTTGTCGTGGTCAACTTCGTGAAGGCGCGAAAGGCGGACGATCCGGACGGATAACGGTTGTTCCGCGCGTGCTAGTCTACGCGCAGAGGAGACTGATCCTTCGGAGTCGTCCGAGACTGCTTGTGATTCGAGAGGGCCCCACCCTCTCGAACTACTTGACCCCGAGACAATTCATGGAGAGGATCCTTCCGGCATGTATCCCCACTCCTCGACGATCTCTGCGATCCGATCCTCGCCTATCTGGGATCTGTCGAACCGGACTTGGAGTTCCCGTTCGGCGTCGTCGACAGTGACGCCTTCGACGCCTCCTTCCTTGCGCAAGACCCGCTTGATGGTGGTTGCACAGTTTTCGCAGTCGAATGCAGAATCGGTGACACGGATCTGGGTCGTCGCGTTCATGGTCGTTTGTACATATTCTCCTGTTATTCGGTAACGTCTAGCACGAATGTGTTTCCATTTCGTTTTAAATCCTAGGGAGGAAACACGCCTATCAGTGACTGTCGGCCGCATCCTCTCGCTGACCGACCGGGCCCTACTTACGGGATGACCTGATCATCACCATCGTAGACGGTGATCGCATCGACTGGACAGACGCGCGCGGCCATTTTCGCCTCGAACTCCTCGCCCCCGGGTACCTCGCGGACGTACAGATCCGGGTTGGCCTCGTCGCTCCCGACGAGCGTCGCCTTGCCGGCGTCAATATCCTCGACGAACCGTTCCCACTCGGCGACACAGTTGAACATCCCGATACATGTGTCGCGGTCGAACTCGATGCGCACGGTCAGATCACGCGATTCTGGAGGTAGTCGAGGTGTTTGGCGTTGTATACGATATTGAGATGATCGGCCGCCGGCGATCCGATGCAGGTCAACCGGACGTTCTTGTCCTCGACCTCCTCGTCGGACAGGTTCATCTCTTTGGCCCGTTCGAAGTTCTCCTCGTCGTAGACATCCCAACCCTGGTCGTCCACCACTTCGTAATTGAGATATTCTACGATCGGCGTCACTCAATTATGACTGCTGTCTATTATAAATAGACTAGGCAAAATACGTACGCCCGACCAATTATCTCGGTGGTGAGGGTGTCATAGAATCCATCTCATACCGTGATGACGGTGCTTCCCGGATTGTCACCTCGTTCGTAGTTGGTGACGGCGACGACGAGTCGAACGCAGAGCGCAAGGAACACCTGCGCTCGGGCGTGGACGCGGCCTCGGGCGCGTAGCGTCCCGAGGCCGCAGTCCTTGACCGCATCGTTCGTTCGCTCGACCTGACTCCGGCGGTTGTACGTCTCGTCTAGGATCGACTGTTTGAGCTGAATCTCGTCACTGTGTTTCTCGATGCGGTCTTCGACTCTGTACTTGATATTGAGCGGATCGTCGGTGTTTCGCGGGTTGTACGGGGCGATTGGCACGACTCCTGCGGTCAGCAGGAGGTCGTGCCAGTCGAGCGTGTCGTAGGCGCTGTCACCGAGCATCCAGATCGGCTGGGCGACGGCGAGCGCGTCACGGGTGACGCGCATCGCCGTCTCTTCTGCGGCTTGTTTGCTCTCGGTGAACTCGGCTGCAATCGGGATCTTTGCGCCGGTTGAGACGATCGTACAGCCGTAGCCGTAATAGTACTCCTCAGCGGTTGGGTCGTAGTTCTTCGGCGCATCTGGGTCGGATGGCATCGCTCGCACGTCCGTCGAATCGATTCGGTAGGTCATGTCGAGCAGGCCGCGGGCGGCGGCCTGCTCGACGAGGTGGTCGAAGACTTCGTCGACGACGTGTTCGAGGTCGGTGAGGAAGCGATCGACCGCGTCTCTTGAGGGCGGTCGATCGAAGCCACAGCTGAGCCAGACGACCGTGTTCTGGAGTTCTCGTGTGACCGGGCGAATGCCGTAGATGTCCTTGTAGTAGCAGTGGAGGAACGCTCGGAAGAGTTCTGGTGGGTGGTGGTCTCGTGTTCGCCCCCGGCGAGCGGGGGCGAACACGTCGAACTCGCTGAAAAAGTCGAACTCAAGATGCTCGAACAACGCGAGCGTCTCGGTAGCCACGACATTGAAGAACTCGTCGATAGAACCCTCTTCTTGCAGGGTGCTGGCGCTCGTAGACACAGTTCCAACACCCTGCGTCCTCGTGTGTGAGGCTTTCTATGACACCCTCTCGGTGGTAGATTCCCAGTAGCCACCTACCCTTGTCAGCCGTCAACAGAGGCAACTAATACACAACTCTCCAGTTCGACGCGGATACTACGACGGTTACTATCAGAGCGAACAAGAACGGAACCCGTCATCAAAATCGAATCCCATCGATAAGTAAACTCACCGAGAAGGCCATCCAGGGAATACTGGACCGAAATATGTGTCCGGTTCTGCAGCCAGTGTTGTATCTACTCAGTACAGGTAGCGCAGGGATCGGCCAGTACAGAGATCGGATTTATTGGTCTGTCTCTTTCCAATCGTCTGTATCTCCTTCCCGGAATTCACCCTTGGCATGGCGCTCGTGGGGCCAGAAGGTGATACCCAGCAGTGCGACGTAGAACACGCCCACAACGGCAACCACAGCGGTCCCGGGGACACGGGCGATTCCAGCGGTTGTCAGCCAGTCTTGGCGCGGCGCGAACGCTGTAATCCTGAATACCCATGCGACCAATAGGACACTGAGCAGAGCAAGGTACACACTTTGGAGCCGGTTTGCAAGTGCTTCGAATACCGAGACTTTCAGCGTCGGCCTGCGATAGTCCCTGCTCAGTTCCGCTCGCCAGTCGTGACTTTCGACACCCTCGGACGGGTCGAGGGCGTTTGCGAACAGGTTCTCTTGGATAACTCTAACACGAGACCGAAAGACGTCGTAGTCCCGGTACCGCCGTGCTTCGATGCTCAGAAAGATGGTGACGACAACGACCCCGATCAGCAAGATATAGTGTGGGTTATCGGTACTCGAAAACGCCCACGTGAAGATTGCTGCCATCAGCGTCACCGCCCACGTCGTCGTCTGGTCGAGGCGCTGGCGCCACGTTCCCACTCGGTCTATCTCTCCACGATAGGCGTGGGCCATCACCGAACCGAGTCCCGTACTGTCGTCGACCATTTCACGGCCAATCTCCCGTTGGTCTGGTGCTGTTGGGTCGAACTCGTCGCTATTCGAATCGCTCATAGCGGAGAGACATCTCCTCGCTCCATAAGCAGGTATGGTGACGGCGTACTCTGAGTGTCATAGACTGGAGAACAGCAAACAGTACGCATACCTACTGAGCAGAAGGTTCGTCCCCAGAGTTTGAAATCAATCACCTTGGGAACTGTTCTCTGGCATCTTATAGCATCCAGCTACCCCGGTGCTGAATACGTCGATTGCGATACCGACAGCAATAGAACGACCAGCCAGTCAATAATGTCTGCAATACAAATAGGGGGCCGGGCGCTTTATTTTCTGAATCGAAGTATAACAATTGGAAATATGAGTGACTCGGAGACAATCTCACGGCCAGCCGATACGATGCGTGAACGGGTCGGCGAGACTCGTGTGAAGATCTGGTTTCTCATTAGCGCGAATCGGTGGCTCGTCACCGGTATCATACTTCTGATCACGTATCTCGTCCTACTCTTCGTTCACGTGGTCGGCCCGACATCACCACAGAAACTTGTGACGACCAGTGGGATAGGATCATTATTCGGCTCGATGGTCATCGCCACCGTCACGAGTGTTACCCTCGTCTTGTCGATCTCACAGTTCGTGCTCGCCGGGGAAATCGGCCCACTCGGTCAACAGCACGAGCGCATGTCGAACGAGACCGAATTTCGTGAAGCGGTAGAGAAGGCCGCGGGCATCGGTGTGAGTCCCGCCGAGCCATCCAGATTCCTCCGAACACTCATCGGGACGGTTGATACGAACGCAAGAGGGCTTAGCGATGCGGTTTCCGAGAGTGACAACTCGGAGCAGTTCGACGAAGTTGCTGAATACGCAGCTGGTCTCATCGATCACAGTCAAAAAATCAACGACGAGCTGGAAAACGCGGAGTTCGGATCGTTCCAGATGTTGCTCCCCGTATTGGATTACAACTACCCGTGGAAGGTGTTTGCTGCCCGGACGCTCCGAGATAAGTACACCGAGTCGCTCCCGGAAGAGGCAGACGATGCATTCGGCGACCTGATTGAGGCGCTCCGATTCTTCGGGCCAGCCCGCGAATACTTCAAGACACTCTACGTTCAGTGGGAGATCATCAATATTTCACGCGGAGTGCTGTACGGGGCGATGCCGACCCTCGCACTCGCCGGCTACATGATTCTCGAATTCGACGCTGCGAAAATCACTGGCACAGTGTTCGGCGTCAGTACTGCCTACCTCGTCGTCAGTGCCCTCTACGTACTCACGCTCATTCCGTTCGCCGTATTGCTCGCCTACCTCCTTCGCGTACTCACGGTTATGAAGCGAACGCTCTCGATTGGGCCGTTCATCCTCCGGGAGACTAAGCAACTAGAAGAAATTCGCAACGAGGAGTCAAGTGAAATACAGGAGGAAACATGATCAGAGACGGGAGTCCAGTGTCCCGATTATTTCCAATGACGCCCTGTAGTGATCACTGTGTCTGAATCAGAAAATATCTCACCGGTGGATTCGGCGACCGATCGTCTGATACGGTGGATTTTACTTACGGGTGATCGATTCCGAATCACCGCCGCTATCACTGGGTTGGTTTTCGCCATTTTTCTTCTGTTCGGGTTCACCGGATTCATTTCGCTATCCGTCTCGGACCGGGCTGTCTGGTTTCTCAGCGGGACGCTGAGCGGTCTCCTCACGCTCATCGCCATCGCCGTTGGTCTCAATCAGATCGTTCTCTCGCAAGAATTGGGCTCACTCGATGATCTGTACGACCGGACGAAGGGAACGTTCGATGTCCATCAGCAAATCGGGGACACCACGAACGTCTCCGTGAGTTCACCACAGGCGTCGGAATTTTTCCTACAATTTTCAAACGCCATCAACAACCGAGCGGGGGAGCTCGAAGCGGCGGGTGAGAAAGCCACCAACGAACAACTGCAAGAGGAGATCAGAGACTATACCGAAACACTCACCGAACAGACCGACAACATCAGTGCCGATCTCGAAAACCTCGGTTTCGAGCTAACCGATACACTAATCGTCCTGCTTGATTATCACGATTCGTGGCAACTCCACACGGCGCGTCGTCTCGATGCCACGTACGAGAATGAGCTTTCGGAGCCCGCGATCGAGGCGCTCGACGAATTAGAAGATCTCTTTTTGGGGCTCGACGCCGCGCGCGATTATATCAAATCGTTGTGGATACAGCGAGAACTCGCAGAGCTGTCTCGAATGATGCTGTACACCGGACTTCCGGCGGTCATCGTTGCCGGGCTGGCCATCTTTATCGCCCCAGAAATTTCCGGCCTCACGATTGCACGCCCGATCATTGTTGTTCTCCTCAGCGCGACTATCGCAGTCTCGCTCGTACCGCTTGCAGTCCTTCTCGCGTACGTTGTACGTATTGCGCTCATTGCCCAGCGAACGGCAGCGTTCGGCCCTTTCATCCCGGAAGACGAACAGCAGCGAATCAGCGGTCAGGTCACGACGGAATCACAGAATTCGGACAAGTAATGACCGTGAGATGTGGACACCGAGCACTAGAGCGTTCCCTCGTTTTTCATGGAGAGGGACCAACCGATACATACAGATTATAGCCGTAGCAGCGAATCGCCATTTGATAGAGAGAGTTAAATACACCTCCCAGCTATAAGACTCAGTGACCGTGTCGTGGTGAGATCGTTCCCCCCACGTGTTGCGCAGTCCGATCATGACCTCTCGACCAAATACTAATCCTACAGGTACGCCAACAGACGATTTCGAATCCGCCCTCGAAACACTCATCTTAGAGTCGTTCGCAGAGGGGGTCGCTATCGAGGGCGCGTGGGAGGTAACTCCTCCGTCATCGGTCGTCCCCAACTGGCGAATTACCATCGAGAAGACCGACAACGCCGACACCCCTCAAGACGAGTCTACGTTCCTCGACGAATAGGCAGATCCCCGTAGCGATCTGTCTCAGTAGATTCCGATACGTATCTATGGAGTAAGCGACTCCACCGCGTATCTACTCAGTATGTAAGTAGGACTACCAATACCGAGGATTTATATACGGACCGACTGAGATTCAAACGTACACCGCTGAAGTAGGCCACTGCTGACAGGGAGCGGGTGATGGGTAGGCGAGGTATGGGGATAACAATGTCAAAGACGCGATACACTGCTACTGCAGGAAGTACTGACTCCGATCTATCTACGACGACTATCTTCGAATTGCTCACGAACGAGCGCCGTCAACGTGCGTTGCAGTATCTCACACAGACAGTTGGTGCTGTCCCGATCAGTGACCTCGCCGACCAACTCACGCTCTGGGAGGGCGAACACACCCGCGAACAGTACGAGCGGGTCTGTACCAGCCTCGTCCACGTTCACCTCCCGAAGATGGCCGACGCTGGAGTCGTGCAGTACGACCCAGCATGCGAGACAGTCAACCCACAAGAGGCCATTGAGCAGCTCACGCCCTACCTCGAACTGGCTGGGCGCTCGGACAGTTAGCAGAGACACACTTCTTCCGTTCGGTACGCAGGTACAGTGAGCGGTTGATTCCGTCTCTCCCCGTTGAAATTATCTTCCTGCAATCGGTCAGTACAGGTGAGATAGATACTACACCTCTTGGAAATCGTTCAATTAGGTAGTTGATCGTCCGGGTTACTTTTGTGGTCCACAGATGACTGAAATATCATGAAGCGGCGACGATTTCTTACAATGAGTTGCTCCGGGATTCTGGCTGGTGTTACTGGCTGTCTGAGCTTTGCCGGGGGGAGTGGCGACGAAGATACGTGGTCGCCAGCCATCGAGGGGGCCGAACCGACGCTCTCATTCGCCGAGGAATCACGGCTGACAGTGGAAGCGAACGATATTGCCGGACTGACGGTCAAACTCCCCGATCCGCAGTTTATCGCGTTCCGATTCCGAAACGCGAACTGGTCGCCGAATCCGACGAGAACCTCGGATTCGTATCCACCTCGGTGGGTCTGGTCGCCACCCCGATCCGTGTCAGGTGAAATCCCGATTCAGATAGGTGACCACGCTGAGCCGGGTGAATACACATATGGAGTGAAAGTTTTTGCTGAACGTGGCCCTGACGCCAAAACAGCTGTTGAAACCTTCAGCATCACAATCACTGGAAATTAACCCTCCACTCAGTTCGCAAACCTACTTATCAGCTGTTTCATTACCAATAGTCCTGTAATCAATCGCCTTGTGAACTGTTCTATGGCACCCTATTGAACTGGACAGTGTAGTTTCGGGTTCGGAGTACTGGGGGCGTAGCACTCCCTGGGCTCGTCAGTGTGCGAACGCGAGTTCCCGACGCGTTCGCTTTTCCGTGAAAGGAGAATTCACGACTTCACGGCGTTGATTACGTCGGTATCTCGTACTCTTCCATGAACTCCACGGCCAGTTCTCTCGCGGATTCCACGTCCTCAACCAAGCCCAATTCGCCGTAGTCGTAGCCGTCCACTCGAACGAGATACCCCCATCCGCCGAAGCCGTTAGGTTCCTGAACGACATTGATAAACACTATCCGGCCGGTATCTGCGTGTTCGTAGGTGACGATCGTGTACTCACGGTTCAGAACGGGTCGTGATTCGTTCGCTCGACGACGCAGTTCCATCCTGCGGGCAGTGATGCCGATTCCGCCATATCGGTATCTCGTCGATGGATCCAGATGAATTCGAGTACGGATATATTAGTATCCCACTGTATTCGTCGGGACCGCCATCGTGTTCCAGTATAGACGATGTCGCAATACGGTGACTCGCCCGGATTCCCAGGGAGGATCCGCTCCTACTATCAGTTTACGCTGATACCTACCCAGTCACCGACGACATCAACCCGGATTTCGGTTTTGGCGGTACTGTCCTCGGCAACGATCAGTCCGGCAGTACGCAACGCGTCCTCGCACTGTCTCCGGACTTCGCTATCGCCCGGTGACGTCACTGAATCGTTCACTACGAGCGAGACCGTCGTTCCCTCCGAGAGATCGGAGATCGCGTCCCCACAGCCATCGGCGACACTTTCGGGGTCCCTGTCCCGTATCGCGGCGTCGGTCTGGACGACGTCGTCGACCTCGACGTACCGCCGAAACGCGTCCGGTGGGAGCTCGTAGCCTGTCGTAACCAGCAAGACACCGTCGCGGCCGGCCGGGTTCCGGACCACATCGGTAAGCAGGTCGCCGTAGTACTTCTCGAGCATGGACACGACGTGCTCTTCGGAGCCGTCTCTGGTTTCGATCAGGTAGGTCGCGCCGTCGGGTCGGGATTCGGTGGACATCGAAATGAAAGGGTACGGGGGACGGACGGGATAGTGGGCCGGAAACCGCCGAACGGAGTCAATATGGCTTGACACACGACTTCGACTGGGTCCCGTCCTCCGCAACCGACTGTACTCCCCGAAGAATCAACCTTCTTGTCGGGAATACCTTCGGCTGAACGATTGATACGGTGGCGGACGAACGGACGGATATGGAGAACGTCGTCTCGTACCTCTCGCAGACGGACGCGCCAGAGACCCGCCCGTGTGAGACTATCGACGCCCGCGAACTCCCGCCGCCACAGCCGATCAAGAACACGCTGGAACAGCTCTCCGAGATCGATGATTCGATCGTGTTGATCCAGTTGAACGACCGCCGTCCACAACACCTGTATCCGAAGCTGGATGACCGCGGGTACGACTACGAGACGCTCGAAGACGGCGATACGGTCGTCACCGTCATCTGGAAGGATTGACTCGCCTATGGCTGAACAGTAGTCCCCGGCAGCAATAGGCTCGGGCCAGTGACTGAGCGAGGTCACGCGTGCCCTCCGACCTCCTGAGAGAAGGGATCGTATTCATGAGAGCGGTGGAGAACGACGACGAGCGAGGCTGTCGTCCGACTCGACGGTGAATTCCTGGGATGTCCGATCCGCCGTGACGAACGCGTCTGATACGGTTCTCCCCCACGTCAGCGACTCCCGTTCGGTAATCATCGCTTCGATTGTCTGGGTGTATACGCAGCCACTCGTTCGATACCTGCGGTATCAAGTTCGGCCCTCACTGCCGGGGGGAGGTTTTCGAGTGCCTCGTCTACGTGTGGATCGACCGAGATTCCGTCGACTCTCAGTGCCACCAGCTTTCCGTGGTCCCCCTGTGCAGCAACCTCGAATTCGAACGGGCGATCCCGTTCGTCGATGGCATAGACCCAGACCTTCGAGAGGCCATTTACACTCTCCCAGTGAGCGCTGTTGAGGACTGTGAGGCCACCTGCCGGAGGGACACAGGGTGAGCCACACGCCTGGCACTGGCCTGGATGGGGTGAGGTGCCGACGTACTCGTAGTCGGTTCCACACCGGTAACACTGTAATGTCAGGATCATCGTCGACACTCGTTTGCCGGGGGTTCAGAGCCTCCCCGCTCGTCCCGGGTCAACGTCGATGGCATCGACGGGGCAGACATCGACACAGAGCATACAGTCGATGCACTGATCCTCGTGGGTCGGGTCAGCTTTAATTTCGCTTTCGGGGTGGTCAGGGGTATCGGTCCACTCGAACACGTCGACGGGACAGTCCTCCAGACAGGCCCCATCGGCGATGCAGATGTCGAAGTCGACAGCCACGTGTGTACCGTGGATGCCCAGCTCCTCGGGCTCGTCGACCGGCCCCCAGACGTTGTGTCCCTCGTGTTGCTCGACGACGTTACGGTTTTCCTCGAAGTTCGGATCGATAGCCATTGATATGTCCTCTGTTACGTTGGTTAGTGGTCAGTCCAGCCGGACGCTACCCGAGCGAGCCCTCCATCTCCAGTTCGATGAGGCGGTTGAGCTCGACCGCGTACTCGATGGGCAGTTCCTCGGTGATCGGCTCGATGAAGCCGGCGACGATCATCTGCTTGGCGTCGTCGTCGTCGAGCCCGCGGCTCTGGAGGTAGAACACGTCCTCGTCGCCGATCTTGCCAACCGTGGCCTCGTGGGCCACGTCGACCTCGTTCTCCTGGATCTCCATGTACGGCATCGTGTCCGACGTGGACTCGTTGTCGAACATGAGCGCGTCACACTCGACGGACGTGGAGGCGCCCTCAGCGCCGTCGGCCATGTGGACGAGGCCGCGGTAGTTGGTGCGGCCGCCGTCCTTGGCGATGGACTTGGACTCGATGGTCGACTTCGTGTCGGGCGCGTTGTGGTAGACCTTCGCGCCGGTGTCGATGTCCTGGCCCTCACCGGCCATGGCGATGGTGATGTGGTTGTCGGTCGCGCCGGGGCCTTTGAGGATGGTGCTCGGGTAGAGCATCGTCGCCTTCGAGCCCATCGAGCCGGAGACCCACTCCATGGTCCCGTCGGCCTCACAGATGGCGCGCTTCGTGTTGAGGTTGTACGTGTTCTTCGACCAGTTCTGGACGGTCGAGTACTGGACGTGTGCGTCCTCGCCGACGAAGACCTCGACGCCCCCGCTGTGGAGGTTGAACGCCGAGTACTTCGGTGCGGAACAGCCCTCGATGTAGTGGACCTCGGAGTTCTCCTCGGCGATGATGAGCGTGTGCTCGAACTGGCCCATCCCTTCCGAGTTCATCCGGAAGTACGCCTGGACGGGCATGTTGACCGTCGTGTCCTCCGGGATATAGACGAACGAACCGCCGGACCAGATCGCGCCGTGCAGCGCGGCGAACTTGTTGTCGCTCGGGGGGACGCACTTCGTCATGAAGTGCTCCTTGACGAGTTCCTCGTGCTCCTGGACGGCCTTGTCCATGTCGCAGAAGATGACGCCTTTCTCCTCCCAGCGCTCCTGCATGTTCTGGTAGACGATCTCGGACTCGTACTGGGCGCCGACGCCCGAGAGGGCGTTCTTCTCGGCCTCCGGGATGCCCAGTTTGTCGAAGGTGTCCTGGATCTCCTCGGGGAGGTCCTCCCAGTCCTCGGCGCCGCCGCGGGTCTCGATGTCCGGGCGGATGTAGGGAACGATCTCCTCGATCTCGACCTCCGAGAGGTCGGGCTGGCCGGGCCAGTCGGTCGGCATCGGCATCTCCTGGAACTGCTCCAGGGCGCGCAGACGTCGCTCGAGCATCCACTCGGGCTCGTCTTTGTCCTCCGAGATGATCCGGACCGTCTCCTCGGTCAGTCCCTTCTCCGTCTCGAACGCCGAATTCTCCTCTTTCTTGAACTCGAAGCGGGCCTCGGTGTCGGTCTCTTGTAGGTGGTCTTGGTCTGAGCTCATGAATTCACGTTGAGACCCTGACCACATAAGTTTAGCTCACAGCAAATTTTGATTGCTATCTGTGGAAATATTCCCTGGATACCCCGTTATAACTATTTGTATTCGTAACTAATTTTTTCGGTGTAAAAACTTACTATCGCTCCGATCCAAAAGAGGTGTATGGTATCAATGTCCATTGGTCGACAGCCCGGAAAGCGATCTGATGATCGACCTCCGCACAGGGTCGGCCAAATTAGTTCGGACGAGACGTTCCGGAGTTGTCGAGACTGGGATGTTCGCTTGTCCCACCGGCGGCGGCGCTCTCGCTCCCATACCGGGGGTAGTCAAACATGACTGAGTCATTTATGACGTCAGGGGTTCGCGAAGAGACCTATCCAGAGGAACACGACGAAACGGGCGAAGAGAAGCAGAATGAACGCTCAGTTGAAACGTGTCCCGAGTGCAGTGGACGCGTCGTCCATAACGAGACCCAGGCCGAAACACACTGTCAGGACTGCGGTCGCGTGATCGAATCGGACCAGATCGACTATGGTCCGGAGTGGCGTGCGTTCGATTCGCGCGAAAAGAACGACAAATCACGGGTCGGTGCTCCCCAGACCCAGCAGCTACACGACCGTGGCCTGTCGACGGTTATCGACTGGCGAGACGAAGACGCGCATGGGCGGTCGCTCTCGTCCCGTCAGCGAAAGAAAATGCGGCGTCTCCGAAAGTGGGACGAGCGGTTCCGGACAAAGAATGACCGAGAACGGAATCTAAAGCAGGCGCTGGGGGAGATCAGCAGAATGGTCTCCGCGCTCGGATGTCCCGATCCGATCGGAGAGACGACGAGTATGTTGTACCGGCAAGCGCTCGAAAAGGACCTGATCCGGGGACGTTCGATCGAGGGGATGGCAACGGCGGCCCTCTATGCCGGCTCCCGCCTGGAAAACGCACCCCGAACACTCGACGAAGTTGCGACCGTGAGTCGCGTCGATAAACTGGAGATCGAGCGTGCCTATCGCTATCTGGCGGGTGAGTTGGAGCTGGAAATGGCCCCCACAGATCCCGAAGCCTACGTCGCTCGGTTCGCTTCCGAACTGGGGTGTCCCGACGAGACAGAACGTCGGAGTCGGGATCTGATCCAGGCCGCGGTCGAGGCGGGCGTTCACAGTGGGCGAAACCCCGTCGGGATCGCCGCAGCAGCGCTGTACGCGGCCGCTAAACTCACGAATCAGGACGTCACGCAACCCGAACTCGCCGAGATCGCCGATGTGAGCGAGGTCACGATCCGGAACCGGTACCCGGAGATTCTCGAAGCGGCAGGTGGAGTGGCGGACAGGTGAACAGACCCAGCCAGAGAACAGTCCTCTTTTGCCCGTCATGTGGACACGAAAGCTCCCTGCGGAGATTGGAACATTTACCGGAGCGGTGATCCGTGACGGCAACCGTGTTCAGGTGCGAAAACCCGCTACAACTACACTTCGGGACGACGGTCTTGAGTAGTATCGTGCTTCGTCGGGTGGCGCGAACGCGCCACCGTGCCCACTGTGACCTCCAGCTACTGCTCCAAGGCGACTAACGATCCCCCTATCTAAGAACGTACGGTTGATACTGGTCGTGGACAGTCGCCTCCGTCACGGGAGATGTATTCGGCCGCAAAAGACGACTCCAACCAGTCGAAAAGTAAATTTAGAGTGGACAGTTCCCCGGACGAGTCGGCCCAAGCCCCGGTCAAACACCCGACCTCGACGATTCGACAGCGAGCGGAGCTGATTCCCGACGACGGGTCAGTCGCGGCTGAACGACGTGGTCCGGCCCCACGAGGTTGACTTCCCCCAGAAACCCGACCGCAGGCACTCGAGCTCGACGATCTGGGAGTTGTCGACGAACAGGTTCACGTTCGGGCCGAAGTTCTTGACGTACCACTCGAACTCCTCGGGGCTGGGCGCCTCGAACACCAGGTTCTCGATGCCGAGTTCGGTCGCGATCTCGTAGACCACGTCCGTCCGCCAGTCGCTGACGTTCTCGGTTATCCCCTCGGCTTCGACCATCAGCTTGTAGGCCCCCGCATCGAGGTGTTTCCGTCCCTCCTCGATGGCGAGACGGGGGTCCTGCTGGACTTCCGAGAGCAGTTCCTCCTCGCTGGAGGCCCCGCCCGCGCCGAATTGGACGTTGATCTCGGGTTTCGGCTTGAGGCCGTGGTCGGCGACCAGTTCCGTCAGTTCGACGAGATCGTCGGTGTCGACCGCGAGAAATCCGGAGGAGATCTCCACAACGTCGAACCCGAGTTCGCCCGCCTCGACGACGTACTCCTCGACGAGGTCGTTATCCCTGACGAGGACGTTCTCGACGAACCCGCCGGTCGACACCTCCACGTCGTACTCGTGGCAGACCTCGATCAGCTCCCGGACCGCGTCCTTGGGCATGAGTGCGAACGATCCGCCCGAGAACTTGTAGATGTCCACGTACTCGCCCATGGTTTCCAGGATATCTCGCAGTTCCCGGGGCCCCATCGGGTCGTAGTACGGACCGCGGATCTCCGTGATCCCCGTTTCGCGTGGCTTGTCCGGGCGGTCGTTGACGTGGAGAAAGTCGAACGCGCGGTCGTTCCGTGACATGGCATCCGATCGTAGGAGACGAGCGAAGACACGAGTACGGCCGAATATGATATGGTTCGAATTTAATAGGAGTATATCAGTGAGGAAACAGCGGACGCACCCGTATATTCCGCCCGATCAGGATTCGGCCGACGCGGTCGCCAGCCGTTCGCCGGCACGCTCGAACAGTATGTTGTTCTCCTTGTGGACGTGCATGTGGGTGTCGCGTTCGAGGTTGTCGAGGCGCTCGAGCATGCTTCGGTAGCTCGGGCAGGCGTCATCGGGCACGGCGTAGCCGTTGGTCAGCTCCGCGATCCGCTCGAGACGGGCCGCCGTCGCAGCGTGGTCCTCCTCGAAGGTTCGGATCTCCTCGCGCAGTCGCTCGGTCTCGTCGGCCGAGAGCCGTTCGCCGCGGTCGAGCTTCCCGACGACGGGGAACAGCTCCTCCTCTTCCTCGTCGATGTGCTCACGCATCTCCGCCGCGAGCTCTCGGTACTCCGCCTCGACGTCGCGGAGTTCGGGGTGGTTCTCGCCGTGGACCTTCGCGACCGTCTCGACGATGTCCTCGAGTTTCGGAAGCTCCTCGCGGAGGTAGTCGTGATGTGCTTCGACGACGTGGTCGGCGAGGTCCTCGAGGCCGTCCCACTCGTAGTCGGCGGCGTCGCCGTCGCTCCGGTCTCGGGCCTCGGCGAGCCGGTCGCGGACTTCGTCTATGTCCAGGTTGTTCCGGTCGCAGGCGGTTGCCAGCGTCTGGTCGCCGTCACAGCAGTAATCCAGTCCCAGTGATTCGAACGTGCGGGCGCAAGCGGGCGATTCCTTGACGAGCGATGCAAGTGTGCGTTCTGGGTCGATGTCGGTCATGATTCGTGTTGGATTCGTCGTCAGTCAGTCCTCGGCGACGATCACGTAGTACGGACCGTCCCACTGGTTGACCCACTCGGGTGCCGACGAGTGGTCTGCGAGCAGGTTGGCCTCGTAGGACTCGTCGGGGTACGGGTTCCCCGTATCGTCGGTGGCGTCCGTCCGCGGGACACGGAACGTGACCTCGTCCCGCTCGCGGGCGGGGATCAACTGTCGTCGGTCCCAGTCGTGGTCCTCTCCCGGCGAGTCGACCCACTCCTGGGGGTGAAACGTGACGGCGACGGTCCCCGAGTCGGGATCTGCTTCGCTCGCTCTGTCGGCGTCAGCCATCGTCAAAATGGCGCGTCCGACGCGTCGCCGGCCGTTTCCTGTCTTCCAGCCAGTTCGCTGTCGGCCGCCTCCGTCTTGCCGATCAGCACCCTGAATTCCCCGGGCTCTTTCTGTCGGTACTCCCATCGGAACTCCGGTCCCGTCTCGGCTTCGAACTGGTGGTACAGCGGTTTAGGATCGTGGTCGTTGACCAGCACGAACCCCGTTCCGCCCTCCAGGTCGTCGTACGCGGCGAAGATCTGTTCGTGGCGCTGTGCGGGCGGGAGGTCGCGCACGTCCAGCTCTTCGATGACCTCGACCGCTTCGTCGCCCGCTTCCGCTTCGCTCGTTTCCTCGGAATCGCCGGCGTCGCCGTCTCCCTCCTTCGTGATCTGGACGCGACAGCGACCGGGTTCGCTCTCGACGACCTCCCAGGAGAAGGCGTTCCCGTACCGTTCCCGGAACTCCCCGCGGAGCGGTCGCGGCTCGTGGGGTGCGATCAGTTCCAGTGTCCCGCCCTCAGGGATCATCCCGTAGCGATGGTGGATCGTCGGGTGGCGCTCCTCCTTGGGGATGTCGCGAACGTCGTATCGGGTAACGATGTCCTCGTCGTCGGCGTCGGACTCGGCCGTCTTGACGACTTCGACCCGCCAGCCGTCGCCGCCGCGGCTGTGGTACTCCCAGTCGATCACCTCGCCGTGCATCGACCTGAGTTCGTGATACAGGGGTTTGGGGTCGTGGTCGTTAACCAGTACGAACCCCTCGTCGGCCCCGAGTTCGTCGAAGATACCGAGCAGCGCCTCGTGTCGCCGCTGAGGCTTCAGGTCGCGAACGTCGATCGTCCCCAGGTCACCGTCCAGCGACTCGCCCTTGGACACCGTGAGTTCTCGCGGCACCTCGTCAGGATCCGCGTACGTCCACTCTACGTCCCGGTCGCGTTCGATCTGATAGCGGACCAGGTGGGGATCGAGATCGTGGTCTGCCACGATTTCGACGTCATCCCCGGTATCTGACTCCGATAGCGTATCGAACAGTATCTGACGGTACTCGTCTTCTGAGTGGTCCCGTAGGTCGAGATCCGTTTCCATCTCTGGTGTTAGTCCTCGCGCCCGACCTAATATCTCCATGGCGAATCCCTTCGGGATCCCACTTGAGCATCAGTCGATCGAGTCCCGACGATCCACCGGACGGATTCGACATCGACGTCCACTGATAACGTACTTCGAGGGTATCGCTGAGTTTTTGAACGTATTACTTCAACCCGACTCGAACATATTCACGCCAACATATTTTTAGGACGCCCTAAAATACATTGTACGAAGGAAACCGGATCGGTTCAGTCGAGCGGACGATCGAGCAACCAACTCACGATACACCACCATGCCCCACGCACAACTCACGCTTACGATTCCGGATGCAGTCTGGATCAGCGAGGTGTCCCGCTCTCATCCCAACACGCGCTTTCGCGTGCTTGCAGCCACTGCGAACATGGCGACCGGTGTCGCCCGAATCGAGATACTCGGCGAAAACCCCGAAGCCGTCTGCGACGAGTTCGAGACGTACGACTCGGTAACCGATCTGACGGTCTTCGAATCCGGCTCCAGGACGTGTCAGGTCCAGGTCGAAACGACCGTCCCCCTGTTGCTAACCTCCCTACAGGACGCTGGCGTTCCCCTGGAGATGCCCTTCGAGGTCAAAGACGGCGAAATGGCACTCGAAGTGACGGTTCCCCAGCAGACGCTCTCGGATCTCGGGGAAACCCTCGACCAGTTCGGTATCCAGTACACCGTCGAACGGATCCAGCAGGAACCGGACTCGGATTCGCCGCTCCTGACTGAGCGCCAGCAGTGGTTGCTCGACGAGGCTATCGACCGCGGGTACTACGACACGCCGCGGCGGACGACGCTCGTCGACCTCGCCGAAGAACTGGACATGGCGAAGTCGACCTGTAGCGAGATCCTCCACCGCGCGGAGGAGCAAGTGCTAAAAGAAAACAGAAGTGGCGACCGAGATATCCCTTCCGGGGTCACTGTCACGTCCGATTAACTGTTCACATGATCCTGTCTTGAAGATAATCGAGGTGTTTCGCGTTGTATACTAACCGGATATAATCGCTTGCCGGGCGTCCGATACAAGTCAACCGGACGTACTTCTCTCGTATCTCCTTGTCTGAGAGCGTCTGATTCCCGTCCATCTCGATGGCGAACTCGACGTGCTGCCGACCGGTAAGTTGGTCGTACACGTGATAGGCGTCGGGGAGAACGCCAGTTCGTCGTCGGACAGCCTCGCCGTCTCGCTGTGCGTCGTGACCAAGAACGGTGACGGAGCCCGCAGTCGGTCGAATGAAATCGAGCAGGGTGTCGATCGTCTTCGATTTCCCGGCGCCGTTCGGCCCGAGAAAACCAAAGATCTCTCCCTCCTCGACTGTCAGATCGAGGCCGTCGACGGCGACGATGCCCCCGAATCGCTTCGTCAGCCCGTCGATCTCAATCGCGGACATTCTCGCCTCTCCTTGGCGCATCCCCGCAAACCGGTCGCTCAAAATCCATACTCCACACAGAAGCCCCAGTCCGGGATAAGTACCGTTATTTTAATTACATTTAACAGCGATGTAACTCAAATTTATTTGAGCAATCGATACCGAGTTGCTGCTGGTTGAGAAGCGCCAGTGGTGTTCACCGGCAGGTGAGTAGCTACTCGGGCGGTTGCTCAAGTAAGGAAACCTGTAGCGACTCGTCGATCCCAAAATCGAGAGATTCCCCAGCAAAGGATACCGAGCAGACAAGTTTAGCGGGCCGATCTGGTGCGCTATCGGTGACGAAGACGTCTGCCGCGATGTATTCGAACAGTTCCCAGAGGGGGGACATCAAACAGTGACACTTCGTGATTCCAGAAGAGACCGACTGTCGCTGGATGGAACGCGACTGCGACTTCGACCGGCAAATGGACGGTAAAACCGCAGTTCGAACATAAACAGCGATATGTATATCGAGTCTGCTCCCCGAGAGCGTGTGACACAATGACTATTTCGGCGCGACCGTAACACTCCGGGCAGATTGACTCCCGGAGATGCATGTACGAACTCCAGATGCGATAGCCGAAACTCTCGACGATCTCTCTCGGCGTGCGATTTCGCAACTGACTCTGCGGGAACGAATCAGTGAGGAGCGTTGCACCACACGATTCGCACTGAATCATGAACTCCTCCCGATCGAGCGTCGCACGGAGTGGTGCTTCGCCACAGTACAGACAGGTACCATCGACGCATCGCTCATCGAACTTCGAGGCGCTCTCGTAGACGCCGGAGAGGATGCTTCGAATCAGTTTCCGCCCGCTATAGGTAAGACAGTATCCATCGGGTGTCTGGCTGACGAACTGACCGATGAGCTGGTCGAGGTGATACGGGAACTGGGAAGAGCTATCGATGTCCACTGCATCGTGCAACTCACTGAACGGAAGCGGGTGGCGATGCCGTTGCTGGTCCCGCTCCGTTTCCGCGAGTACGAACAGTATCTGGAGTCGCTGGGGGGTTTCCGAGTGCCGCAATGCCCTCCACCGCTGCCTCCGAGATGCGGCTACTTTGATCGGCCTCGACCATTTGAACTGCACCTCCGAGTGACAGCGATATGTATCTCATCCCTGAATCTATCGATGAGCCGCCGTGCCACAGGCTGCTCACCGGCACAGAAACGTCGGTCACTCATCCACCGTATTCCATCGAGTAGTACTGCTTCAGACGTTCGAACCGGTGGTGATCAGGACGAAGACGATTAAGGTCAGTACTGGTAGCACACCGAGCTATTTCGAACTCTGTCAAGCAACCGTTCTTCCCGCGTTGGTACCGTCCGTCCGAGAGGTCATGGGTCATGTTACCGTATAAGTTCGCACCGCAACGAGCCTTCACGATACTGTGGCAAACGATACTTTCGATGGCGACACCGACTAAGTCGATCCGGCAGTTCGAATACTCACAGGCGTCTCTCAAAGAATAGCAGTAGCGGAGAGAGAAGACTACGGCAGAGTTGCCTTGAGCGCCCACTTCTCGAGGCCTCTGCGTTCCACCTCGTATTCAGAGAGTACGTCACTCGGATCCCCATCGGCATCCACCAAGTCGATCAGAAAGTCACCAACTGGAGTCGGATCGCGGTCGCTGACGAGATAGAGTGGCTCACTGGGTTCGAGGGAGTCGAACGCCGTTCGCACGCGGTCGACGCGTTCTTGCGCCTCGAGCCCGCGGATGTCGAGCGGGTCCTCGGGCAGTTCGAGACGATCCGCGGTATCGAGGCGGTCGTCGACGGCGTCGGCGACCGACCGGAAGGCCTCGGGCGCCGTGCCTGGTTCCGGTTTCATCTGCAGATCGGTCGAGAACGGGAGGCGCGCTAGCACTGGCATCTCGAGGTCGTCGGCCAGCGAGCGGTCGGGAAACATGTCATGGGGGTGGCCACAGTCCTCGCAGACGAACCGCTCCATATTCACGACGCAACCGAGGACGGGAACGCCGTTCTCCTCGAAGAGGCGGCGGCTCCGCCGGGTGTCCTCGACGCTGGTGTGGAACGGCGTCGTGACGAAGACCACGCCGTCGACGGGTACCTCTTGCAGCGTCGTCAGGAGGACGTCACTGGTCCCGGGCGGCAGGTCGATGACGAGTGTGTCGGGGTCGTCCCACGCGGTGTCGGCGAACAGGTCAGAGAGGGCATCGTGAGCCATCGCGCCGCGCCAGGCCAGCGGCCCCCCCTCGGTCATCAATCCGACGCTCATCACCTCCATGTCGTCGACAGTGGCTGGGATAGGGTTATCATTCTCGTCTGACATGATCGGTCCCGCCACGTCGAGCAGCGAGGGCGCGTTCGGGCCGAAGATGTCGGCGTCGAAGAGCGCGGTATCGCGGTCGGCAGCGAAGGCGCAAGCCAATTGCGTGGCGACCGTCGACTTGCCCACGCCGCCCTTCGTTGAGGCGACGGCGACCACGGTGTCGATCTCCGCGATCGATACCCGGTCGCCAGTGTCGACCTGCGCGGGCTCGACGTGTGCGGACTCGACGCCATCGACGCTCCGGACCGCCCGCAGCATTGTCTCCATCACTTCGGTGGTGGTCCGTGGGTCGAACTGTGCCAAGTCGGCCTCGACAGTGACTGAATCGCCGTCGACAGTGATGTCAGCGACGAGACCGGCCTCGAAGACGTTCATCCCGCTCCGGGAGTCTTCGACCGCCCGGAGGCTCGCTTCCACATCGTCTCGTAGGTGGGGTTTGGATTCGCTCATGAATGAGATCTTGAAGACAGGCCGTCCCTCACAGCGTCGGCTGGCGGTTCAGCAGGTCCTCGCCGGGCAACAGCGTATCACCCTCCTCCAGCGCACCGGCGAACTGGCGCCGGAACCGGTCGGGGTCGACCGAGCGGGCGTGTCTGGCTGTCAGGGCGACAATGTCACTGTCATCCGACATCGCGAGCCCCTCTAGGGTTTTGCGGGCCCGGTCGTCGTCGATCCCCCCAAGGACGTGCGCGGCCCACTCGCGGACGCGGTCGCTCGGGTCCGCGGCCAGTTCGAGGGCCTCGTCGAGGATCGCCTCGCCGCGGAGCTTGAACAGGGAGACGAGCGCATTGCGCCGCGCCGCGTGGTGTTCGTCCGAGAGCGCCGACTCCAGCCGGTCAGCGTAGCGTTCCCGGTCGATCCGGTCGAGCGCGACCAGCGCCTCCGCGCGGACCCACGGGTCGTCGTCCTCGACCGACACCTTCAGGGCTACGTTGCCTGCACCGTCGGCCCGAAGTTTCGCCAGCGACTCGACGGCAAACTGGCGGACGTCAGCGTCCTCGTCCGTCAGTGCCACCGACGAGAGCGCCTTTACGACCGCCGGCGATCCGTCGGTCTCGGCGAGGGCGAGCGCGGCGCGGCGGCGGTCTTTCAGCTGTCCATCGGTCAGATCGTCGAGTAGCTCGCGCGCTGAGCCGTCAACCACCGGGCCGGTGTCAGCCGCCGTCAGGTCCTCCGGGTCCATCTCGCCGATGGTCACGTCCCGGCTTACCTCGATATCCGCGAGGCTATCGAGTGTATGGCCGAACCCAGGGCTCTTCGTCGGGTCGAGCTGCGGGTCGGGCTCTTCTTCTATCTCCTCGTACCCAGGGTCCTCCTCGTAAGGGTCGCTCGAACAGCCGCAGGCGTCGCCGCAGCCGCAGTCGTGGTTCGCGTCGCCGTGCTCGTGGTCTTGGCTATGGTCGTGACTCATGTGGAACCTCCGTCAGTTGCGGTAGACTCGTCCGTGCTCGCGTCGTCACTCGTTGGGGGCCGTCCGGCGGTCACAGCCGGTCCGATCGCCGCGAGGAATGCCACGGCGAGGACGGCACCCAGCGCTCGGGGGATCGACGACGGTACGCCCGCCGCGAGCAGAAGGACACCTACGACGGCGGTGTCGGGCGCCGTCTCCAGCACGCCGTACGTTATCGTCGCCGTCAGTCCGCCGAGGGCGACTGCGAGCAGGGCGACCGGCGCGCCGACAACGCTCCCGGCGATCAGCGCGACCGCCCCCGTCGTGAACGGTGCGGCGGCGCTTACCCAGAACGTCCCCACTGCGGCGACACCCCCGACCACCAGCGGGACGGTGCCCGGGCGAATGCCCAGCGGCGTCGCGGCCATCCCGACGAGCACGAGGACGGTACCGGTGGGTCGGAACAGCGCCGGACGGACACCGGCCGCGCCGAACAGCGACAGCGTGACCCCGCCGAGTAGTACCGCGCCGACGACCACGCTGACGGCCGCGCCGTCACTGGGGGCAGAGACATCACGCTCGGCGTCGGCCCCGGCCGCCGCAAGCAGTCCCGCCGTCGCCCGACCGGTGAGCGTGAGCCATCCGCCGGCGATGACGGCACCGACGGCCGGGGACTGGGCGGCAGGCGCTACCGCCGACAGGAGACCGAAGACGCCGGCGATCACGAGTCCGAGACGGCTCCAGCCGTCAGCTGTCACACCGACCGCGAGCACCCCGAGCGCCGGCCCGACGGTCGCGGCAGTCGAGACGAAGTCGAACCACTGCCCCGAGGCGGCCGCCGGGAGGACGATAGGACTGTTCAACGCGACTCGCGTGAGGGTCAGCGACGCCAGTCCAGCGATCGCGACGACAGCTGCAGCCGCCCGGACGCGCCGCCTGCGGACAGGGGGGATGGTTGCCGCGGCGACGGTCGCGGCGTCACTGGCCGCGGTTCGGGCGCGCTCCCGGAGCAGACCGGTCGACCGGCGCATCTCACTCGCCCTCCAGTCGGTCGACCAGTTCCGCCCGCTCGGCCGCCGTGAACTCGTCGATCAGACGGACGAACCGGCCGTAGACGCCGGTGTTCGGTTCGTCGTCGATGCGCTCGCGGACGCCCTCGATCGTCGGTCGAAGGTGGCGGTCAAGCAGATCGAGGCGGGACCGGGCGGCGTCGGCGCCGTCACTCGCGGCCTCCCGGCGACCGAGATACCCCGCGAACTCCAGCTGGAGGCGGAGGTGGTCGTGGTGGTCGCGGTCGTCGGCCGCCGGCCGGACATCGTAGTAGTCGTATGCCCGGGCGAGGTCGAGGTTCACGTCCGTCCACGAGGCCTCGGGTCGGTACGCCGTCTCGTAGAGTGGGACCGGGGGTTCGTCCGTCGAGAGCGTCCCGTCCGTCCGGTCCTCGTACTCCGAGTAGCCGATGACGAACAGGTCGTTGTACCGGGCCGCGAGCGTCTCGTAATCGTCCGTTGTTTGCACGCCTTCGACGGAGACATCGAGTGGCGTCCGCGAGAGCAACTCCTCGAACCGAGCCCGCAGGGCACCTCCGGCGAGCGCGTCGTACAGTTCGTCGGTCGGGTGCTCGACGGCGCTGGCCGACAGTGCGTAGACGGTTCCGCGGGCCGCCGCGTCAGTGTCGAGCATCGACGGGTCGACCGACGGGTCCGCCGGAGGCTCCTCCGCGTCAGTTTCAGTCCGTTCGGTCGTGTCGGGTGCCATCAGGACTCACTCCTCCTGACCGCGATCGCAGTCACCACGACGACCACGGCGATGGCGAGCCCGGCGATCGTCCAGAGGACGGTCCGATACGGCGGTCCAGCCGGTTCCGGTCCGAACGGGAGCGTCTGCCACTCGCTGACGGCCTTCCGGCCCGCGCGCTCGGCGTTGGACCCGTTCCAGACGGCGATCGAGATGGGGACATCCTGGTCGGTCGTCACCGAGACCCGGTCGCGGCGTTCGGCGGTCAGGTTCCGGGCAAATACGACCGACCACCGGCCGTCGCTGTAGGTGGCGTTGGCAGCGATCCGCGTCTCGTTGAACGGCGTCGTCGACCCTGGACCGGCGGCGAGCAACTCCTGGCGACCCATCGCGCCGTTCCACCACCAGACGTTGACCGGCGACTGCGGGCTGCCCATGGCGATGCCGGGCTGCTGGCTGGCATTCGCGGGGAACTGCACGCCAACGGCGTCGCCGTATGAGTTGAGCGTCGGCGTCTCGTACTGTGAGGGCGTGACGTTGCCGTCGCGGGTCGCGTCGGGCCAGGACACCCGGACGAACAGGTACTGGTCCGTGTAGGCCGCCTGGACGTTCGCCCGATCGACCGACGTCTCGTTTGCGTCGGGGACCTGACTGGGCGCGCTCGTCAGCGCGACCGTCGCGACGGACAGCCGGTCCCACACCGGCGCGGCGGGGTTCGCCAACGACTCGGCCTCCGACTGGGTGGCCTGCGCGAGCGGGATTTCGTCGGCCGGGGCGCCCGCGACAAGCAGCGGGACGGCCGCCGCCGCGAGGACGAGCGCGACGGCGACGATCAGTTTCCGCCCGAGGCCTCGCTCCCCCGGCATCAATCATCGAACACCTCCAGAGCGAGCGCTGGCGAGCTCGATTTCGCTCGCTTGCGCTCGCATCAATCGAACACCTCCAGGCGGTACTGCTGGGCCGGGTTGTTCGTCGTGAGCAGGTCCATCAGCTCGCTCTCCTCGCCGCGGCGGACGCGGTCGCGGTGGCGCTCGATCGTATCCAGTGCCTCGTGGACGTCCTCGCCGAACAGCTCCTCCAGCAGCGGCCGCGGGATCCGCTCGACGTCGATGCTCTCGCCGTCCTCGGAGTGCTGGGGCGGCGCGAACGGCGGGATGTAGTAGACGTTCGGCTGGGTGTGGTAGTCAGGATGTAGGCGCAACGCGACGCCGTACTCCTCGACGAGCTTGTAGATGGGACCGTCCTCGTCGTCGAGAAAGCCCACCATGCGCAGCTGGGGCGGACACTCGGTCGCGCAGGCCGGCGGCACGGCCTCGCCGTCGTTGAGGTTGAAGTTCCCCTCCGTCTCGGCGCCCTCGCCTTCGATGCGGGGGTAACAGAAGATGCACTTCTCCGAGCGCTTGCGCATCACGTTGTAGTAGACCTTGTTGTACGGACATCCCTCGACGCAGTAACGGTACCCCCGACAACGCTCCTGATCGACGAGGACGATCCCGTCGTCTTCGCGCTTGTAGATGGCCTTGCGGGGGCAGGCCTCCGCGCAGGCGGGGTGGGTGCAGTGGTTGCAAATTCGCGGGAGGTAGAAGTAGTAGGAATTGGGGTACTCCCCGCCACCCTGGTCCTCGTCCCAGTTGGGACCCCAGTCCGGTTCCTCCCCCTCGGGCCTGAGCGGTTCGTCGCTGCCGTCGTACATTACCTCGGTGTGGTTGAACTCCCACGCCCGACCGTAGTCCTCCTGCGTCGGGAGCGTCCCGTCGCCCTCTTCGTACTCGAGGTGGCCATCGTCCTCGGCCTGCTCGGCGGACTCGTAGCCGCCACCGTCGTCCTGCCAGTTGCGCGGGTACCCCCCGCCCGGCATCGTCTCGACGTTGTTCCAGTACATGTACTCGCGACCACCGGAGTCCGTCCAGAGCTTCTTACAGGCGATAGTACACGTCTGGCAGCCGACGCACTTGTTCAGGTCCATCACCATGGCGACCTGGTGGTCGATGCCCTCCGCGATGTCTATCTGTGCGCCGTTCCCCGCGGTCGTCGTCTGCTGTTGGTCGTCCTGAGAACTCATTGTGACTTCCCTCCGGTCCGATCGTCGACGGCGTCGCCAGGTTTCCGGCCGTCTGCGCCGGGTGACCCGCCGTCCGCCAGTTCGACGTCGAGCGAGCCCGCGGTGTCCGTCGGTGTGGGCTCCGTCTCAGTCGCGGTACCGTCCTCGGTGATCGGTCCCGTCTCGTCGTCGGCGGGCGTCTCCGGAACGACGTTCTCCGTCTCGTCGGGGGCGGCTGTCGCGTCCTGTCCCTCGTCGCCCGAGGCAGCCTCGACCAGTTCGACGTCGACGCGGACGTCGCTGTTGACGCCGGTCGGCCCCCAGTAATTCGGTCGGAACGAGAGGTGCTCACCGGTGTCTTCGGGGTACTGCACCAGCTGCGTCGGTTTCATGTACATCCCGACGAGGGTGTTGAAGTTGCCGCGGCTGGGGAACTGGAAGCGCTCCCACGCGAAGTAGAGCTTCGCCACGCCCGGCTGGGCGCTCGGATAGATCTTGACGCCGACTTCGATCTCGTCGAGGTCGTTGTAGATGCGAACGGTGTCGCCGTCCTCGATGCCGCGCTCCTCCGCGTCGTCGGGGTGCAGGTAGACGATAGGCTCGCCCCGCTGGAGACGCAGCATGTGTTCGTTGTCTCGCCAGGTCGAGTGGATCGACCACCGCCCGTGGGGGGTGTTGTACCGGAGCGGGTACTGTTCGGGCTGCTGCAGCACCTCCGGGTCCTTGAACGTCGGGACCTCCTCGCCGAGTTCGAGGAACCAGTCGTGGTCGATGTAGTACTGCTGGCGGCCCGTGAACGTCGGCCACGGATTCTTCTGCTGGACGTAGCGCTTCCACGGGACGTATGGCTGATCTTCCTCCAGCGGCGAGGTCCAGTGGTCGCCCGCGGCGAGGAAGCGCCGGGGCTGTTCGACCGTGTCGTCGAACGTAATCCGCCCGTCGCCCTCTTCGGGGTTGGTCTCCTCGGAGTGGTCGAGGATGTATTCGCAGGCCGCCCGGTCTTCGACCAGGGCGTTCGGCTCGTCGTCCAGTTGGTTCCTGACGTAGTCGTCGTGGAGCGTCGTAAGGTCGATGTCGCGGTCGAACTCCCGGTCGGAGACCGGTTCGAGGTCCCGCTCGCAGGCGATCTCCTGGATCTTCTCGGCGAGCAGGCGGAAGATCTCCCAGTCGGTCTTGGACCCGCCCAGCGGCTCGATAGCGGGCGTGAACGGGTGCACGTAGCTGTGCATGTCCGTCATGTTCAGGTCGTACTTCTCGTAGTGACTCGCTGCGGGAAGGACGATATCCGAGTATAGCGCCGTCGAGTCCATCCGGAAATTGATGTCGACGATCAGGTCGAGTTTCGGCCAGAGGACGTTCTCGATGGCGATACCGCCCTTGGACTGGTTGAAGTAGTTGCCCCGCCAGCAGAAGAAGACGCTCGGGTCCGGCCGGGCGCCGTCCTCGCGCTCCTTCGGGTAGATCGGCATCCACCCGCGCTCGATGGCCGTCTGGATCCGCTCGCGCGTCTCCGGTTCGATGTTACCGAGGATGTCGCCGTGGTAGTAGGTCCACAGTGTCGTCGGGACGGCACGGACGTTCTCCGTAGGGTACGAGAGCTCTCGCCACCCGTGGTACGTCCAGATCTTCTCCTGGCCGACGTAGTGGTCGAATCCGGTCCCCTGGCGCCCGATGTGCCCCGTGAGCGTGACCAGTAACTGGATGGCGCGGTTGCCGAGGTCGTTGTGGTACCAGTCGTTGACCCCCTTACCGTGGATGATCTTCCCCCGATCCGCCTGGGCGAACTCGCGAGCGATCTCCTGGTGAGTCTCCGCGCCGACGTTCGTGATCTCGTTGATGGCGTCGGGCGTGTACTGCGACAGCTCGTCGACGACGTGCGACCAGACCGTCCTGACCTGCGCGCTCCCGCCGCCGGCGAGATCGACCGACCCCTCGACGGCCAGTTGCGGGTCGAAGTCGAGTTCGATGCTCGCGCTCTCGTCGTGCTGGCCGTCGCGGTTCCCAAGCGAGCCTGGCGCGTTCCGGAGGTCGCCCTGCTGGTCGACCATGACGAACACCTTCCCGGGGTCGCCGTCCGTCGAGAGCGCGGGCACGTCGGCCACCCGCAGGAACTTCCCGGTGTCCTCGCGGACGAGCAGCGGCATGTCGGACTGCTCTTTGAGGTGGGCCTCGTCGTAGAGGTCTTCTTCGACGATCGTACGGGCCATCCCGAGCGCGAGCGCAGCGTCTGTACCAGCCTCCGGCGAGAGCCAGTCATCGCAATGGATCGCCGTCTGAGAGTAGTCGGTGAAGATCCCGACGCGCTTGGTGCCCTTGTATGCTGCCTCGAGGAAGAACTTCGCGTCGGGGATGCGCGTGACGTTGATGTTCGACCCCCACGCGATGATGTAGTCGGCGTTGTACCAGTCGGCGCTCTCGGCGTTGTCCGTCTGGGTGCCCCAGGTGATCGGCTCGCCCGGCGGCAGGTCCGAGTACCAGTCGTAGAAGCTGTGGACGACCCCGCCGATGAGGCTGATGAGCCGTGACCCCGAGGCGAAAGAGATTGGGCTCATCGCCGGGATCGGCGTGAACCCGGAGATGGCGTCGTAGTTGCCCTGCTGGACCTCTTCGATGACTTTTTCGGCGATCTCGGTGAGCGCCTCTTCCCAGCTGATCCGCTCCCACTTCCCCTCGCCGCGTTGTCCGGTGCGTCGAAGCGGGTACTTGATACGCTGCTCGGCGTTGACGTAGTCGGTGTAACAGGCACCCTTCTGGCACCCCCGGGGGTTCGACGAGGGGAGTTCGTCGTTGATCTCCGGGTAGTCGGCGGCCTGCTCCTCACGCCAGACTTGCCCGTTCTTCACGTAAACGTTCCACGAACACGAGCCCGTGCAGTTGACGCCGTGGGTCGAGCGGGCGACGGAGTCCCAGTCCCACTTTTCGCGGTAGAAGTCCTCCCAGTCCCGGTAGGGGTAGTTCCCGATGTAGTCCTCCCCATCGACGCGCTCGATGCCCGAGAGCTGGGTGAACTGGTCGGCCACGCCCGCACCCGAGAGCCCGAGCGCGGTGGAGAGGCCGAGTCCCTTGAGGAAGTCGCGGCGGCCGACGCCGCGGCTCGATTCACCTGCGTCGCCTGCATCGTTCGGACGATTGTCATTCATGGCTCTGAGTCTCCGATGATGACCGTTACCAGTCCCAGCACGGCCCCACAGACGCCGAGTGCAAGACCCGGCGCCGTCGCACCCCCGACCTCCAGCCCCGCCGCGATCAGCCCGAGGCCGGCGAGTTTCGTCGCGACATCGAGCCGTCGGTACGTCCGCTCGTCGACGGCGACCCACCGGTCACTCATCCGCCCCACCTCCGGTCTGTTCAGTGTCTGTGGACGACTCTGGGTCGGACGCGTCCCTCTCGTCCGCTTCGCCATTCTCCGTCTCCGCGGTGGCCCCAGTGTTCACGCTACCTCCGGCCTCCGTGATCGGTTCGCCGCCGTCGGCCGCGGGTTCGGCGCGACCGGCCGTCTCGGACCGGTTCCAGCGTCTGAGGACCAAGTAGGTGATCACGCCGGCGACGGGTGGATACAGGATCAGCGCCGCCAGCAGGACGGCGTTGACGAACCCCGTCGGCTCCTCGATCACCTCCGCGAGGATGTTGTTCATCCCGCCGATGGAGGCGACCATAATGAACGTCACTGCGGTGACGCCGACGGCCGTCTGCCAGGGACGAGTGAGCGGGTCGACGGTGAAGTGCGTCGGCTCCTCGCGGTAGTCGACGAACGGCCAGAGGAAGACCAGACCGAACACGATACCCGGCAGCACTACGCCGCTCACGAACTCGGTCGAGACGTGGACGCCCAGCAGATCGAAACTCATCCACGAGGGTAGCAGCTTCAGGAACCCGAACACCCACATCAGGAACCAGTCTGGCATGATGAGTGTGGGCGTCCCCGCGGGATCGTTGGGGCCATACTGGGCGACGTTGTGGACGGGCAGAAACCCCGCTAGAAGCGAGATAGCCGCCATCGTCAGGAAGAAGACGACGGCGCTCACCGCGGCCTGGTTCGGGAACGCCGGCAGGCCAACGACGTAGGTGTCGTCGCCCCGGTCGATGGTGAGTTCGCCCGCGACGTCGCCGCTTCGCGGCCCCTCGGTGTGCTTCTGGCGTATCAGGATCGCCATATGCACGCCAATGAGTGCCATGATCGCCACCGGGATGAAAAAGACGTGCAAGAAGTAGAACCGCGGTACCGTCGCGCTGGAGGGGTACTGGCCGCCGAAGACGATCTTCGAGAGCAGGTCCCCGAACACCGGCACCGACTTGGCGATACTGTAGCCGATGCCGGTCGCCGTGCTGGCGAACTCGTCGAACGGTAGCGAGTACCCCGTGTAGGCGGCGAAAATCGAGAGCACCGCGAGCCCGCCGCCGACCACCCAGTTCGGCTCCCGCGGGTTGCGGTACGCGCCGGTAAAGAACACGCGCAGGAGGTGCAGACCGATCGAGGCCACGAAGAAGTGGGCGGCCCAGTGGTGCATCCGCCGGAGGAACATCCCGTAGGGGATGTCGTAGGTTATCTGCAACACGCTCACGAACGCGGCGGGCAGTTCCTGGCCCTGGTACTGGGCGACGCTGCCCTCGTAGGTGACGTCGGTCGTGCTCGGCTCGAAGAAGAAGCCGAGGAACACGCCGGTCAAGACGAGGACGCCGAACGAGAACAGCGCCACCTCGCCCAGCAGGAACGAATCCTCCGCAGGGAAGGCCTTCCCGAGGAACTCGCTGCCCTCCTCTAGGTCGAATCGCCGGTCGAACCACTGGTAGAAACGCTCCAGCATGATTGGTCACTCCTGCACCCCGACGGGCGCCTCGAAGTCGCCTCCTGCGACGAGGTAGCCGTCACCGGAGAGCGTGAGCGGGAGCTGTGGGAGAGGGCGCGGTGGCGGCCCGCCGACGACGGTCGCGCCCTGAACGGGGTTGAACTTCCCGAAATGACAGGGGCAGACCATCGTCTGTCCGTCGCGGCCGGACACCATGCAGCCGGCGTGGGTACACACCTTCGAGTAGGCCGCGTAACCCGAGACGGTGTACTCGAGGCGCGTCGGCTCGGCGTACTCTTCTTCGGGATAGCGGACGAGCAGCGTCGGCGCGTCGCCGAGACCGGGTCGTGGCTCGGGGAACACGGTCATGAAGTCGCCCATCTCCAGGCGGTTCTCGCCGATTCGTTCGCCGTCCCCGTCGACCAGGGGCACCCCGTCGGAGTAGATGGGCCCGGTGTACCCGCGCTCAAACACGCGGGACAGCCCGGCCAGCGGGGCGGCCAAGCTGCCGACGGCAGCGAGGCCGCCGACGGTGGCGAGGGCCTTGGCCACGTTCCTGCGATCAAATCGGCCGTTCCCCTCGTCCGCCGTTGATTCCGGTCCACCGTCGGCCAGCAGACCCCGGTAGCCGCCGTCCGCGCCGTCGCAGGGACAGCTCCGGCACCGGTCGGCGGGTGACTCGTCCGCTACCGTTCGCTCTGAATCGGTCGGATTGTCCTTGTCGGTCATCGTCAGTGGTCCCGTTTCTCGGCGACCTCGACGTGTGGCATGAACCACGCGTAGTACGCGACGGTCAACGCGGCCAGCGAGATGAACAGCCCCGCGGCGTAGAGCCCGAAGTACTGGGTCCGCGCGAGCGTGAAATACTCGCCCGTGAACAGCGCCGCGAAGGCGATAGCGAGGATGGTCAGCGCCGCCATGACGACGAGGCCCTCGTCTGACCCGGTTGCGCCGTGGTATTCGACGAGCCATCGCTCGTCCGTCTGGAGCCACGAGAGGCGAGTCCTACCACCGTCCGGGCGCGTATCCGACGCCTCCGCGTCTCGATCTGCGTCGTCCGTCTCTGCGTAACCACCGTCGGAGACGGCGACCGCGGCGTCCGCGTCGGACGGTCTGACGGCGGTGTTCATGAACCGATGCGCACCGACGAGCAGCCCGTACAGCCCGAACAGCGCGACCCAGACGATGACGCCGACCTGGCTCGGTGAGAGCTTGTTCGGCGCGTCGACCGGGCCGTCCAGCGGCCGGATCTCGCTGACGCTCCCGTCGATCGCGATCTCTTCGCTGGCCGGCTCGCCGTGTAGCGCGACGTACCACATCGGGAGCAAGACCACGGCGACGAGAACACCAATCACGACGGTCTCTCGTCTCACACGGCGCCCCCATTGGTGTTTGATATCATTAGTTATGCCACCAGTTGCTTGTCCCCATCTGGGGGAGGGTCAGTACCAACGTCTCGTGAGATTGTATTACGAACTATCGTTGCGATAGCAGGCCACGGGTATACCCACTCCGGCGCGGTCGGGCGAATACTGGCGGGTGATCGACCGTCGGTCAGATCACGAGCAATACTGCCGCAACTTCGCTGTATTGGGCCTGTCTCTGGCGGGATCGAAACCCCGACGAACGAGTCTCTCCGGTGCCCCTTTCCCTACTGAGATTTACTCTTGCCCGTCACCGAATCGATAACGGACCTAATAGGGTGATATCGCCATCTGATCGGGATGGTCAGTGAGGGACGGACCAAGGGTTGAATTTAAGCCGTCGGATTGCTGTTTCTTCGCAGCATCTGTTACCCGACTTCGCGGCCGCATTCATGGCCCCAGTGACCGTCGCCATCCTCTCGGGAATTGTCGGGTTGTTCCTCGTCCAGACGTCGCAGGCGGCCGACGACAGGCTTCGACTCGCCGGCTATAGCGTGACTGGCCTCGTCGTTTCGCGGGTCGGCACGCTCGGACTCGGGACCACCGTCGTGACGGCGGCGTCAGTGCTCGTCGCCGTGCTGGCGTTTACGCCCGAGTCAATTGCCCCGTTCGTCGCCGCGACGCTGCTCGCAGGGCACACTTTCGGCATCTTCGGCGTCGCCGTCGGCATCGTCCTCGGTCGGCTGGGCGGGGTGTACGTGATGTTGTTCTCGCCGATGGTGGACGTCCTCATGTTCCAGACCCCGCTGGCCACGGATGCGCCAGACTGGACGCGGTCGTCACGATCCTCGGCCTTTTGTTCAGAACGCACCCCCGCCGTCTCGAGGTAGACGAAAAGAAGTTCACTTGGTTTATAGTCGCGTTGCTGAGAGTCATCTCACTTAATATCTTCTGGAATACGATTCCAACCCTTTCCCTGTGACACGGACATAGTTGTACACGCCAAACGTCAGAAGATCCGCCTGAAATGGTCGCTTAGCCGGCGTCGTCCGCTATCCCCTCGATATTGTCTTCGACGATGGCTTTCCACGGAATCACTTCGAGCGTTGTCTCGGAACCGATCGCGGTCCCGCCTTGGACATCCTCGACGCGGAGGATTACGTCTTCGGGACTCGCACACCCGCAGTTGACGAACTCCTCCCATTCGTCGCCGACACCGACCGGTCCTGCATGAGCCCACCGAAGGTACCGACGGTACGTGTGTTCGGTCATGTTCTCCCGCAACCACTCGCTGTCGGCGACCCACCAGTCGTCGTCTTCGTCGGGATCTGTCTCTGGTGACCGGAACGAGACAAGGACTCGATCCGCCTGATCCTCAACGGTGGCCGGGTCCGTCGTATTGATGTCGCGTATCTCTGCCGATCCCATCAGTCGTCAGCCTCCGTCGGGATCGTTCCAGTGCTGTCGGTCGACGCCGCTTCCGCTGATTCGAGCCACTCCTCAACGTCCAGGGCGGCCATGCTACCCATACCGGCGGCGGTGACAGCCTGCTGGTACTCGCGGTCCATCACGTCACCGGCCGCAAAGACGCCGTCCGCGGCCGTCGCAGTCGTCGCCCAGGTGTCCCCGGCGGTGGAGGTTTGCACGTACCCGTCGTCATCGAGGTCAACGGGCGTGTCCCGGAGGAAGTCGGTGTTGGGCTCGTGGCCGATGGCGTAAAATACGCCGCCGACGTCGAGCTCCTCGATTTCGACGTCTTCGCCGGCTTCGTACTTCTCGGTAGGGTAGCCGTCTGGGTGGGAGACGAGCGTCGCACCGGTCACGCCTTCCTCCTGAGACCCGTCGATCGCCAGGAGTTCGGTGTTCCAGGCGAACTCGACGCCACCGTGATCGCGAGCGCGGTCGGCCATGATCTCCGAGGCACGGAGTTCGTCACGTCGGTGGACGACGGTCACGGTATCGGCGAACCTCGCGAGGAAGAGGGCTTCTTCCATCGCGCTGTCGCCGCCACCGACGACGAGGACGTCGTCACCGCGGTGGAACGCGCCGTCGCATGTCGCACACGTCGAGAGGCCATACCCCATTAGTTCATCTTCTGCCTCGGCGCCGACCCAGCGAGCGCTTGCTCCCGTCGCGACGATCAGCGCGCGGGTCCGGAGCGACTCACCGGTCGAGAGCGATAGCTTCAGCGGCTGTCCGTCGAACTCTGCAGACTCGATGCTGCCGTGCTGGAACTCGGCGCCGAACTGCTCGGCCTGCTCCTTGCCGCGCTGGATCAGTTCCATGCCGCCAACGCCCTCGGGGAATCCGAGGTAGTTCTCGACATCCGTCGTCAGCGTGAGCTGGCCGCCCGGCTCGTCGCCCTCGAGCACGAGGGGAACGAAGTCAGCCCGTGCCGCATAGACGGCCGCCGAGAGACCGGCGACTCCGGATCCGGCGATGACGAGATCTTGTATGTCCTCAGTCATTCACTCAGTGTACCTCTCGATCAGGGAGCGCAGTTGCTCTTCACCCTGCACCCCGACGATCTCTTCGACCTGCTCGCCGTCGGCGAACAGAATCAGGGTCGGGACGCCACGAACGCCGTAGGCCCTGGCGAGTTGTTGGTTGGCGTCGACGTCGACCTTGGCGACGGTCGCGTCGGTCTCCGCGGCCAGCGTCTCGACGACGGGTTCGAGCATCTGGCACGGGCCACACCAGTCGGCGTAGAAGTCCGTGAGGACGACATCATGCTCGGCGACGACATCGCCAAGCTGGGACTGGCCGTTGACCTGGAGCGGTTCACTCGTAGCGGTGCCAGCGTCGGATGCAGTATCGGTTGCCATCACGAGTACGTAAGCACCGGTGCTAATTAAGGGTTTTGGGTGATATATACAATACTACCCAATACAGTCTGTGACATGGAGACTCAGGTGTCACTGTGCCACAGGAAATCTCCAGATCACCGTCGAAACGGTGAGATCTGAAACAGAGAGAAAAGTTAGCTTTCGGCAGTGGGAGCCGAAGTATCGGACTGTTCGTACTTGTTCTCGAACTCCTGGATGAGCTGGCCCATTTTCGCGTACCAGTCGTTGAGCATCCGCTGCATATCGTCGGCGATCTGCGACGGATCCGTCGGCGAATAGACGTGGTAGTACCCGCCCTGATCGTAGTTGACCTGATCCTTTTCGATGAAGCCCGTCTGGAGAAGCCGCTGGACGGCACGATATGCAGTCGACCGTTCACGGTCGACAGCATCGGCGATTTCGTCGACAGTCAACGGTTCCTCGGCGTCGACGAGCGCCCGGAAGCACTCCTTATCGAGCTCTTTGAGGCCGTGGAAGCACTCGAGTAGCCCCTCGCACTCCATGTCCCGACGGAGCTGTTCAGACATCGAATCTGGCATTGTTATCACGTAACTCTACGCACTAGGCTGTTAAAAGACTTGTGTATAGATTTCACAATCCTGTGAGGACCCATAGTCAAAACGGAGGGGGAACAAAGATCTCGGCCGGACAAAGACTTGTGTGCTACGACGGAAACAGCAGGAGAGCTCGTCAGTCAGCGGTAATGGAATCAGTGTCGGCAGACGTCGTCCGAAGCTCCTGGATGGAGCTGTAGACGACCGCACTACTGACGAGGAGTGCTGCACCCATGATGATGACCAGTGCGACTGTGTCAAGAACGGGCATCTCGATGACACCGCCGATTTTGCGCACGGCGACGGCAATCGCTCCCAGCAGGAGCATCACGCCGAAGTACACCTTGATTTCATCCTCGTCGACGATACTCGTCGCCGCAGCGCCGACCCGGGCCCCGAGGGCGCTTCCTGCAAGCAACGGTGCAACGATCGCGAGATCGACTGCCCCATCGAGTGCATAGAGGAAGCTCCCGATTCCGCCGGAGAATACGATTTCGAACAGGTCGGTCCCGACCGCGATGGGCACGGGTACACCCACAAGGTAGAACAGGGCAGGCATCCGGATGAAGCCGCCACCCACACCGAGGAAGCCGGACAACAGCCCCGTGGCGAACGCGACAGCGAGGATTATCCACAGCGAGACCGCCACGCCGCCGCGAAGCGTCATCATCGGCGGAACCTCGTACGACTGGATCTTTTTCGCGATGTCAGGGATATCTTCCGCGTCTAGTTCACCGTCAACGTCGGCGTCGTGGCTGATGCCGCCGCCGCCATCGTCTTTGAGCGCCTGGCGCGTAACGAACAGGCCGATGCCACCGAGTAGGCCGACGTAGGCAACGCTGACCACGGTATCTGCCAGGCCGAGGTCCTGCAGTAGATGGAGGCCCTGCTTACCGACTTCGATGCCTGCCGTGGTGCCGGCAATCATCAGTACCCCGAGCTTATAGTCGACCTGACCGAGATCTCGGTGTTTAAGCGTCGCGATGACCGACGTTCCGAATACGAAGGCGAGCCCGGACGCGACGGCTACGTCGGTTTTGTATCCCATCACGAGCAGCGCTGGCGTGACGAGGAACGATCCACCCATGCCGAAGAAACCGAACAAGAGGCCGATGAGCAGGCCGAACCCGGTGAACATCACGAGTAGTGATGCAGCGATACCGAAGATCTCCATTACTGGTCACCTCGAATTGCGGCAATGAGCTTCGAGCCGACGACCTTCTCAAGTGCTCCATACCCGACGTAGAGCACAACTGCCTCCAGTAGCACGATTCCGATAACGGTCGCTGCCTGTCCCCATCCGCCCAGCGATTCAACACCGATCATTGTACGCCACCTCTTCTATGACGGCTAGACTTGTCCGTTTCATACTTTTCTATGCAATCCTACGTAACCGACCAGAGTACAAAACGGTTTTGGGATTATCGCACAATACTATATTCGGGTAACCACGGGAGGAGTTCCGATAACGTAGAGAGAACATATACGCCAAGGCAGCTCTGGAGATCCGCTGGTGCAATTCAGACTAACACCACGGACGGCGATAACCTGTTGAGCAAAACCATGTTGTCGGCACACGACTAATACCCGATATGAGGGCCCTGTGCGCGACCGACCTGTCGGCTGCAAGCGAGGCCGCAATAGAGAACGAAACCTGCCTCGAGTGTCTAGGAGGTATCGGCGTCGATACGATCCATCTCGTGACAGTCGTCCCGGCGAACGTCCACTCCGGCATGCCCGGCGTGAATTTCGAGGAGCGACGCCAGCAGGCGCTCGACCAGTATCGGACGGTAATCGAGTCCGCCGGGTTCGACGTCGAGGCCCACATCGTCCGTGGGACCCCCTATCGACGTATCAACGGTATCGCTGAAACCGTCCACGCCGACCTCGCGGTGGTCGGCTCCCGGGGCCAGAGCTCCCTCGAAAATCGTATCATCGGCTCAACCGCCCGCAACCTTGCGCGGACGACCGTCGTTCCGTTACTGGTCAACCGCATCGAGCGGGGGACCGACGACCCCGAGGTTCTCCGAGAACACCTCTTCCAACGGATGCTCTTCGCGACGGACTTCTCCGAACACGCCGACCGGGCGTTCGACGCCTTCTCGTACCTCCGTCATGCGACCGAGGAAGCCACGCTCGTTCACGTGCGTTCGCCGAAAGACGAAGGCGTCGACGCCGATGTCAGCCCACGGGAGCAACTGACCGAGTACGCGAGTACGCTGGAAAACTGGGACATCGAAACACGAATCGAGGTCCGGCACGGCGATCCTGCCGACGAAATCCTCGCCGTCGAAGCAGAAGTAACGCCGTCGACGATCCTCGTCGGTTCGAAGGGACGAAGCCGTATCCGGCGACTCCTGTTGGGTAGCGTTTCAGAGGAGATCGTCGCAGAGGCGACGGGGAACGTCTTCCTCGTTCCCCCGCCCCGGGCAGTCTGAGAGACACCACCAGGGCCCCGATATCACAGAGCGTCGGCAGTTCAAGCCAGTTCTCGGATCGCTTGTGGAGCCCACAAAACGGGGCCGTCACGGAGTCTTCAGTCTTCCGTGACGCCCTTCCCCATTCCGACTCTCGCAGGAGCAGGCGGCTCGTGAGTGCCGAATTCGGGATGAGTCTCCTCCATCCAAACGTACACCACTGCACCTGACGCGAACATCAGGCCGGCAGTCACGTAGAACGCGGCCGCCGCATTCACGAACTCCATCGAGAGTCCTATCAGGACCGCGCCGACAGCGTAGCCGGAGTCACGCCACATCCGGTAGACGCCCATGCCCGCCGAGCGCCAGGTCGGGTGGGCCGCATCGCTCGGGACTGTCATCAGGTTCGGGTACAGCAGCGCCATCCCCAGCCCGGAGACGCCAGCCAGCACGGCCCACGAGACGTAGCTATCGACGAGCACCATCCCGAGGACGCCCGCGCCGGCGAGGAACATTCCTGCGATGACTGGCGGGCGGCGACCGATGTGGTCCGCTAGCCCGCCGGTCGCGATCTGGAGGAAGTACATCGCACTGTGGACACCGACGACTACCCCGACCGCTGCGATGCCCAGCCCCTGGCTTGTCAGGTACAGCGGGACGGCGATCCAGAACAGCGTGTCCACGAAGTTCTCGATGTGGCCGGCCTGCGCCGCCGCGAACAGCGTCCGATCGCCGTACGTCGCGCGCTTCAGCACCTCGTCGAACGGCAGATTCGCGTCGTGGTGGTCGTCGTCACTCTCGGCTTGGGCGTACTGGACGGTCTCCTTGATTAGGAAGATGGAGATGAGGAACGCCAGCACGACGACCACGGCGAGGAAGTAGAACGGCTCGGGCCGCAGACTCCACTGGCCGGCGATGGCACCCGTGATCCAGGCGCCGACGGCGACGCCAGTGTAGCCGAACGCCTCGTCGATACCGACCGCGAGTCCGCGCTGGTCGGGGCCCGCGAGGTCGATCTTCGCGTTGATCGCCATGCTCCAGGTCAACGCCTGGTTGATCCCCAGCAGGACGTTCCCCACTGTGATCCAGCCCCAGCTCGGGGCGAAGATGAGGATGACCGGTAGGGGGAGCGCCGTCGCCCACCCGGCGATGAGGACGGGTTTGCGACCGTATTCCTCACCCCACTTGCCGGCGTAGAGATTGAGGATCGACTTCACGACGCCGAAGGAGACGACGACCGAGCCGATTACGAGGAACGACTCGACGCCGAGGACGTCCTCCCCCAGTACGGGAACGACGGTCCGCTCAGACCCGATGGTCAGTCCAGTCGCGAACACGAGCAGGACGTGCAGCGAGAACTGCCCGAGGTGCTCGCGGATCCCCTGTCTGAGTTCAGTCGTCGTACTCATGGATTACTCGGCCGCACAGTTGTTCGGGCCCAGTTCTAGTTCCGCCAGTTCGTCCGCAGGGACGGACTCCTGGCCAACGTTCGTCCGCTTGACGCGTTCGAAGTTCGGCGGGTGGTCCGGGATGTCCGACGCGAGTTCCTCGACGAACGCTTCCCGGTCACGGCCGAGGTCGTCGTTCCGTTCTCTGACCTCTGCGAGCGTGGCGGCCACCGGCGGTTCAGGCGAACCCGGGTCGTGCGCCGGCAGGACCAGCGCGTCGTCAGGGCGGTCCAGTAGCCGCTGGAGGCTCTCGTACAGCGTCGCAGCGTTCCCCTCGACATCGAAGGAGACGCTTCCCTCGCTGTGGCCGGGCGTGTGGACGACCTCGATGTCGAGGCTCTCGACCGTCACAGTCTGTCCATCCTCGACCGGCGTCGCGTCGAGCGCGAGCGCATCCTTCTGGTGGAGATAGTACGGAACGTCGTGGCGGTCAGCGAGGTCTGCCGCACCCGAGACGTGGTCCGCGTGGGCGTGCGTGTCAAAGACAGCGACGAGCTCGGCGTCGTACTCGTCGAGGACAGTATCGTACTCGTCGAGATAGTGTGACGGGTCGAAGACGACGGCTTCGCTGTCCGAGACGAGGACGTGCGAGAGACAGCCTTTCCCTGGACGGGCGACTTGCACGAGGGTCCCATCGACGTCTACGGGGACTTCCGCGTGCCGGTGGACGCGGCTCCAGCCGTTCATCCCGTCCGTCAGCGTCACCGCGTCGTACCCCAACTCTTGGAGGACTTCTGTCGCAGTCTGGGAGACGACGCCTGCCGCACAGACAGTAACGATTTGTTCGTCACTGGGCAGGTCGGAGAGCGGTTCGATGGCCTGTTCCGGGTCGTCAGTCAATTCGTCATAGACATCGACGTTACGGCTGCCCGGGATGTGCCACTCTTCGAAGTCCGCTTGGTGGCGAATATCGAGGACAAGTGGCCCGTCATTATCATCCTGTAACTGTTCACCGAGTTCCTCGGGCGATATCTCCTGCATCGGTAGTCCAGGATAGCAGGTATATTTGCATATGGGTACTGCCGGACATGACCGGCACTGATAATTGCATCGAGTTCGAAACCATTCGTATGGGACTGTACGAGGCGTCAATTCGGGTCAAACACGAATGCCCGTACCGGAGGATATCGGAGCGATACCCGGATCTGACGATCCGCGAGTGGCCGTTGAGCGACTGCCAAGTGCTCGAAATCACGACGGAGACGACGCCGACCGACGAACTACTCGACGAGATCAACGAGATCGGCACCGTACTGTACGAATCGGCGGACGACGACGGGTATCACGTCGTCACCCAGTCCTGTCTTTGCTCGCTCGAAGACTCCGTCATCGACCGCTTCGAGGACCACAACTGCCTGTATCAATCACCGACCATCTACCGCCAGGGCTGGGAGCACTACACGGTCGTCGCGTTCGACAGCGAGGACGTGCGTGAACTACTCGAATCGCTTCGGTCCGACAGAGAGATCGAACTCCTCTCTAAGACGTCGATATCGGAGACACAGATTCCGCATAGTATGCTGGCGCCGGCGAATCAGTTGTTCGAGGACATCACTGACCGGCAGTTAGCTGCCCTCCAGCTCGCCCTCGAAAGCGGCTACTACGAACAGCCTCGGAAGACGTCCCTCCGTGACCTCGCCGAACAAACTGCCGTCGCTCGCTCGACGTACGAAGAACACCTCCGGAAGGCAGAAAACAAACTGCTCACGAACGCGGGCCAGTTCCTGCGACTTGTCACCGCCACCTCGACGACCGACCCACTGGGCGTCGGGAACGGTCGACGAACCGAACAGGCCGCCGACTAACGCTATCAGCAACGGCTACAACAGAAGCGCTCCAGCGGCATACGCGACCGCGAACGAGAGGATAAACGACCCTGCCCACGCCCCGACTGTCAGGAGAATCTTTCTGGCATCCACCGCTTCCCGACCGCCGACGGCGGCGCCACTCCCGATGATGGCACTGACGACGATCTCGTTGAACGAGACCGGGACGCCAAGTAACACGGCCAGCTGTGCGATCAGGAAAGACGGCACGAGCGCCGAGATGGAGCGCCGCGGCCCCAGCGACGAGTAGTCCTGGGCGAGCGACTTGATCATCCGCGGCGCACCCGTCCACGAACCCACGAGCATTCCGAGGCCGCCGCCGACAAGCACGGCGAACGTCGAAACCATTCCCACCTCGTCGAGCAGCGGGAGCAGCGGTCCGACGGCGAGCCCGACCTGGCTGCCGCCCGCGGAGAACGCCACGAGCGACCCGAGCGCCAGCAGCACGCGCCGCAGGCCGCCACGCTCGTCCCGACTGATGTCCCACCAGACGACGGCCGCGACGGCTAGCGCCGCGAAGCCGGTTATCCCGACCGCCGAGGCGACCCCCTCGACTGCCAGCATCTGCTGTCCGACACCGCGGACGGTTCCTGCCGCGCTCCCCTCGCCGAGAAAGCTAAACTGAACGTTCACGAGGACGGCGCCGACGAGGCCGGCGAGGATGGGAATACTGTACCGTTCGGGGACGTCGGGACGCGGGAGGAGGCTCGCGATGGTGAACGCGATGCCGCCGCCGACGAACGGCGTCAGCACCCAAACGGCGGCGATTTGCTGGTACTTCGACCAGACCGGCGTCCCGCCGAGTGCGAGGCCGACGCCGATGACGGCACCGGTCACGGTGAACGCAGTCGCGATCGGATAGCCGGTCGTGATGCCGATCGCCATCAGCCCGGCACCTAACACGAGCACGAGGATGACCCCGGCGACGGGCAGGCTGATGCCGCCGACGAGGCCGCTTCCGATGGCTTCCGAGACGTTGCCGCCCTGAGTAACGGCACCGACGAGGCCGAACATGCCGACGAGGAACGCAGCCCGCATCGTCCCAATAGCGTTCGCACCGACAGCAGGGGCATACGGAGTTGCGCCGCTCGACCCGGCGCCGATGACCCACGCCATGAACAGGCTGGCGAGCGCTGCACCGGCGAAGAGGGCGATGAGAGCGGGGTCCATAGAACTGGGTTAGTCTGCGCCCGTTACGGCGGTGTCACGTGCTTGGCTGCGGCTCCGCCAGTAGCCCTGGGCGTACGCGCCAAGGAACATCCCGGCGAGCGCCCAGAGGATCGTGATGTTGCCGACACCGAGGCTCGCGTACGCGGCGCCCGGACAGATACCGGAGAGTCCCCAGCCAACACCGAAGACGGCGCCACCGACCAGGACGTTCCGGTCGAACGGCTTCAGGCGCCGCTCGTAGGGGTCGCCCGTGAGGGGTGCCGCGTCCCGAATCCGTGGCAGCAGGGCGAACGCGATGCCGGAGACGATGGCGGCCCCGAACATTACGAACAGGAGTCCGAGGTCGTCGAACTGGAGGAAATTCAGCACGACTTCCGGGCGGGCCATGTGGCTGAACCCGAGCCCGAACCCGAACACGATGCCGCCGACGAAGATCAGCGGCTTAAACAGCGGATGTCTATCCGCCATTACGGGCTCACCCCCAACGCGGCGACGACCTGTGCGGTCCCGATGGCGACGGTCAGGAACGTCAGTACGCCGACCAGCGACGTCTTCGACGCCGAACCGACGCCGCAGACGCCGTGCCCGGACGTACAGCCCTTTCCAATCCGGGTCCCGATGCCGACCAGGATGCCGCCGACGAACAGTCGCCACGGTTGGACGTCGGTCGTCCAGAGCGTCACCCCGGCGACCTCGTACAGCTGGCCGGTCGTCCCGGGTTCGTACAGCGAACTCGTGACCAGCCCGGACTGGAACGTCGCCGCGAACGCCAGCCCGCCGAGGATGATGCCGGCCGTGAACACGAGCCGCCAGTCACGCGAGCCGACGTACTGCTGGAAGCGGGACTGGTCGGAGACGTACGACAGCGTCGACTCTAGGAACGTACTCGCCCCGGCCGCGATCCCCGTCCCGACGTATATCAGGACGGTCCCGAGCCCGACGAGCAGTCCGCCGACGGCGTACCGACTAACCCCGTTCGGGAACAGGTCGGTAACCGTCTGGAGCAGTACTGGGTCAGTGACCATCGGCGTCGTTAGTCACCCGCGAGGGAGTCCTGACTGGCTGCGCAGTTGTTCGGCCCAAGCTCCAGCGTGAACGCTTTATCGTCGTCGACGGCGTTCTGGCCGAGGTTCGTCGCGATGATGTCCTCGTAGTTGGCCGGCCGCGGCGGCATGTCCGAGAGGATGAGGTCGACGAAGTCGTCCTCGTCCATCGTGAGTGCGTCCATCTCCTCGACGAGTTCGCCGATGGACGCGGTGTAGGTGCCGTCGTCTGCGGGCTTGGCGGCGTCGCTGAAGTGGGCACCACCGACGAGCGTGTCGTCGGGTAGCGTCAGCACGCGCTCCTGGAGCGACTCGTAGAGCATGCGCGCGGCGTCGGGCGCGCCGTCGTCGCCCTCTTCGAGGTCGGGGCGGGCGACGCTCTCGACGAACAGCCCGTCGCCGGTCGCGAGCAGACTGTCGTCGACGAGGTACGAGGTCATTCCGGTCGTGTGGCCGGGCGTGTAGACAGCTTCGATGGTGGCGTCGCCGACCTGGAAGGTGTCGCCGTCTGCGGCCGTGGTCAGTTCGTCGGCGTAGGTGACGCCGCGGTCGACGGCGGCCTCGGGGATGATGCCCTCGACGCCCTCAGCGTCGAGATCGCGCACGCCCGAGATGTGGTCTGCGTGGATGTGGGTGTCCAACCCGTACTGCAGGTCGACGCCGAGGTCGTCGGCGTCCTCGAGGTAGCGGTCGGTGAACGCCCGCAGCGGGTCGATGATCGCTGCCTCCCCGTCGTCGTAGAGGAGGTAGCCGAGACAGCCAGAGGAGGGGCGCTGGTACTGCAGCAGGGTGCCGGCGCCGTCGTAGCGTTCGACCTCGACGGCCTCGTAGATGCTCGCCCAGCCGTTCATCCCATCCTCCAAATGGTTCACATCGTAGCCGCGCTCGGCGAGCGTGCCCGCGACGAACTCGCTGGCGCCGCCCTTCGCACACAGGACGGTCACCTCGAGGTCATCGGGGATCTGATCGAGGACGTCCTCGTCGATGTCGTCCTCGAGGAACTCGAAGTACGGGACGTTGATCGACGTGACGTTCTCACCGTCGATACGCCACTCCTCGTAATCTGATTGCATACGCGCGTCAAGGAGTGTGACGTCCTCGCCGGCGTCGATACGATCCTTCAGCGTCTCCGGGTCGACGGTTTCAACGTCGACATCCGGAGTCGGGAAGTCGTCGGCGTTCATGTTGTGCAGTCGTTTCTACTGGATGGACGTACAAAAGCATTTGCATAGAAGTTCCCTAACTACACAATACTAATCCGGGATATGCCACCACTATTTTCCCCAAACGTCCGAAAGACGGGTATAAGAGAAGTATCATTGGGTTATCCCGCTGCTTGGTCTATTGGAGTATTCCCAAGAACCGACAATCTTATACTTGGATAGGGGGTATTGTGCGATAGCTCCAATACAGACTAACGGAGCAGATAACCAATGAGTGCTGAATTCGACATCACGGAGACGCTCGACGTCAAAGGTGCATCGTGTCCCATGCCAGTGGTCAAGACGAAGTCTGCTATCGACGACCTCGCGGAAGGTGAAATTCTCGAAGTGCTAGCGACCGATCCCGGAAGCATGAGCGACATCGACGGCTGGGCGTCCGGCACCGAAGGCGTCGAGCTCGTCGACCAGGACGAAGGCGACGAAGTGTACAAGCACTACGTCCGCAAGACGGAGTAACGATGAGCACGGACACACCCAACGCGTCCGCCGACGACACGCCTTCCCGTGCGGAGCTGGCTGCACGCGTTGACGAACTGGAGGACGCACTCGCCGAGGCAACTGACGAGGACGACACCATGAAGATGAGCATCATCGCCACGAAGGGCACGCTGGACATGGCGTACCCGCCGCTCATCCTCGCTAGCACCGCTGCCGCGTTCGGTTACGAGGTGACCGTCTTCCACACGTTCTGGGGGCTGGACATCCTCCACGAGAAGCGTTCGAAGAACCTTAAGCTGAGCTCCGTCGGCAACCCCAACATGCCCGTGCCGAACGCCGTCGCAGCGCTCCCGGGCATGGACCGCGTGACGACGAAGATGATGGAGAAGAAGATCGACGACAACGACACCGCAACAATCGAGGAACTCATCGAGACGAGCCTCGACATGGGCGTAGAGTTCCAGGCCTGTCAGATGACCATCGACCTCATGGACTACGACGAGGACGACTTCTACGACGGCGTCACCACGGGCGTCGGCGCGGCGACTGCCCTCCAGGACATGGCTGACGCCGACATCCAGCTCCTCGTCTGAACCCCGATGAACAACCTTGAGAATCCTATTCCCCGGATTGTCGATGCCGTCGCGGAGGCGGAGGACGTTGAGCCGGTCACACTCGATCCGCCGCTAGCTGAGGTCGTCGATCCGGATGCAGTAGAAAGGTTAGTCGAAGATTCAACGGCGTCTGACCTCGAAGTTCGATTCGCGTATCGTGGTCACGACGTCGTCGTCGACGACAGCGGGCGCATACAGGTCGACTGAAGTCGACAGAACTTCTCTTCGATAGCGGTATCCCACCGACGGCCACTGCAGCAGCGGCGTCCGATTTCAACGAGTAGGCTCTGAGAGACTATCGTAGTGAGGAGCAGCGGAGAACTGTGGTCGCGTCAGGTCCACTCCGATTCGAGGGCGTCCAGCAGCCGCTCGGCCTCAGCGTGAGTGTTGACCGCGTGGACCGACGCGCGGACGGCATCCGGCGTCGGCAAGGCCCGAACGACGATTCCCTCTGACGTGAGTCGGTCGACCGTCGCTTCGGGGTCGTCCACGTCGATGGTCACGAGTCCCGACTCGGGGTCTACGGGACTGAGAAGCCGATCGTCGGGGACACCAGCGGTTAGCTGGCCGGCCAATTCCCGGATCCGATCAGCGATACGCTCCTCGCCGATCTCGTCGATCGCATCAATGGCCTCAGCCAGGGCGACGTGTGGCGCCGGGTTGGCCGAGCCGACCTCAAATCGGCGGGCGCCGGCTGCGAACTCGTAGGGATCCGCAGTCGGCGTTTCGACGCTTCGGTAGCCGACTGTGGTGGGCGTGAGGGAGTTGGCGACGTTGCGGTCGACGTAGAGGAAACCACCACCCCACAGCCCCAGCAGCCACTTGTGACCGGCCGCCGCGACGGCGTCCGCACCCCACTCGCCGACGTCCATCGGGAGCTGTCCCGGCACTTGCACGGCGTCGACGAGCGCGAACGCGCCAGCGTCGTGGGCGATATCGACGAGATCGCCGACGGGCAACTGGGTGCCGTGCGTCCACGTCACCGCGCTGAAACAGGCCAGTCGGGCGTCGGCGACGGCCTCGGCGAAGGCGTCGAGGTCGACGCGACCGTTCTCCGTCTCGACGACGCGAACCTCGACGCCCTTCTGTTCTAGGCGTTGCCACGGGAGCGTTCCGGCTGGATGCTCGAGGTCGGTTCGAACGACGGTGTCGCCGGGCTCCCAGTCGATGGCGGTCGCGACGGCGTTGATGCCCGCGGTCGTGCTCTCCGTGAGCGCGATCTCGTCGGCGTCCGCACCGACGAAGGTGGCGACGCGCTCCCGCACTCGGTCGTATGCGTCGAACGCCACCTCGTAGGGGTCGTTTCGCGTGCTCGTTTCGTACTCGTGTGACCGGACGAACTCGTCAGCAGCCTCGACGACGTACCGTGGACTCGGCCCGTGAGCGCCGAAATTCAGGTAAACGTCCTCGTGCAGGGCGGGCGTGTCGGCGCGGAGTTCTCTCGGGTTCATCTCGTTGTCGGTGAGTTAGTCCCGATACCGGGTGATCAGGTCGCGGAGTGTCTGTTCGTTCTGGCCGCCACGAAGCTGTTTCACCGGTTGCCCGTCGATGAACAGGACGAACGTGGGCGTTCTCTGGGCGCCGAACTCGATCGCCGTTTCGAGATTCGATTCGATGTCGATCGTCAGGATCGTCGCGTCAGTGTCTTCCGCGAGTGCTTCGAGAACCGGCTTCATTCGTTTGCAGGTGCCACACCACTCCGTGTAGAACTCCACGAGCGCAACGCTGCTGTCTTCGACGACCGTTTCGAGGTCGACGTCACCGAGCGAGACCACGCGGTCCGTCTCCGCTGTCTGTGTTGTCATTACGAGATTCTACGCACCGGATGTTTAATAGTCTTGGGCCAACCATACAATACAATTTTGCTCAGCCACCCTCTCACTGCCGAAGCAGTACGGTAGAACCGTCAGCCTGGAGGCGTTACTGACCGATCTGCGACTCCCACCGTGCTGGTAGCTGAGCGTAGACGACGGCGTTGTCGACGAGTACGTCGACTGAAACGTACTCATCTGGCGTGTGGACGGTGTCAGTTCCTAGCGCGAACTCAACGGTCGGGATGCCGGCATTCCGGAGTTTCTTGGCGTCACCACCTCCCGTAGCGCTCCGTCGGAAGACGCGATCACCCGTGGCCTCCTCTGCGGTCGACGCGACGGCTTCGACGAGTGGGCTGGCGGGTGCTTCGGCCGTACCGACGCTCCAGGAGACGTCGGCGATTGTGATACCGTCGCAGTCGGCGACGCACTCCCGAATCTCCGCGAGCACATCGGGCGTGTCGACACCTGCGGTCAGTCGCACGTCAACTTCGGCGTGCGCAGACTGCGGGACGGTGTTTATCGCGTCCCCGCCCTTGAGGACGCCGAGATTGATCGAGGGGTACCAGAACAGCTCTCGAGCGGCAGCCTCACCCATCGAAGGGGCGTAGTATTCGACTGACTCCTCGACAATCGGTGCCACGTCAGCGTTGATCTCGAGTCGCTGGGTACCAAACCGTTCGCGCATAGTCCCGACGGCGTCGTAGAGCCGGTCGATGGCGTTGACGCCGAGTACCGGTCGGGAGCCGTGGGCCCCCTCACCGCTGGCTTCGAGCGTCAGCCAGATGCTGCCCCGGTCCGCGATTGTGACGGAGTGGCGCCCTTCCTCGCAGGTTGGCTCGCCAATCACGCATGCGTCAGCGTCGAGCTCACCAGCGTCCAGTAACGCTGGCAAGCCGGCGTCACCACCCACTTCCTCGTCGCTCACGAACGCGAATTGGAGGTCGACAGGTGGCTCAGTATCTGTGGCTGCGAAGGCCTGTATTGCGAACAGCATCGACGCCACGGCACCTTTCATGTCGGTTGCACCGCGGCCGTAGACGTGTTCATCGACGCGCTCGCCAAGTGGATCGTGGGACCAGGCATCTGCGTCGAAGGGCACCGTATCGAGGTGGCCATTATATAGCAGTGTGTGGTCAGACCCACCCGGTAGTCGAACGAGCAGATTCGGCTTTGCTGGATCGACTGCAAAACGCTCTACTTCGACCGGATGCGGGTCGAGGAATTGTTCGATCTCGGCGACGATTTTGCGCGTGTCGCCGGGTGGGTTCGACGTATCAATTGCGAGGAGATCGAGGGTGAGCGCGACCAGTTCCTCTCGGTGTGCTCGCACGTACTCGGATGGCGTAGCGTCGCTCATTCGCCCGCTACCTTCCCCTCGAGGACTTTCGCCGCCGTGAGTATCGGGTCCCAGACGGGGCTGAACGGCGGGGCGTATGCCAGATCGGCGTTCCGGAGTTCAGTCACGGTCATTCCCGCCGTGAGCGCCGTCGCCACCGTGTCGATCCGTTTCGCCCCTTCCCGGCCGACTACGCTTCCGCCTAGCAGCCGGCCGGATTCCCGGTCAGCCACCAGCGTGACGGTGATCTCTGCGCCATCGGGGTAGTAGTGGGCCCGCGTCGGTGCCGATATCGTTACTGAGACGGGGTCAAAGCCGGCGTCCCGTGCCCGTTCCTCGTCGAGGATGCCGGTCCGGGCGGCGCCCAGGTCGAACGCCTTGACGATGGCCGTTCCGGCGATTTCGCCGACCGGCTCCGGATCGCCGACGACGGTCTGGCCGATTGCGCGGCCGGCGCGGTTGGCGGTCAGCGCCAATGGCACGTGGTCCGGCTCGCCGGTCACGACGTGGCGTGCCTCCGCGCAGTCGCCCGCAGCGTAGATATTCTCGTAGTTCGTCCGACTGTACTCGTCGGTCGCGATGGCTCCGGTCTCGCCCAGCTCGATGCCGGCGTCCGCCGCCAGGTCGGTGTTCGGTTCGACACCGACGCCGACGATGGCGACGTCGGCGGGATGGGACTCGTCGTCGAGCGTGACGCGCTCGACGCGCTCGGCGCCCTCGAACCCCGAGACGGCGGTGTCGAGGTGTAGCTCGACTCCCTGCTCGCGGAGGTGGTCCTCGACGACTTCGGCCACCGCGTCACCGAACGGCTGGAGGACGTGCGGTAGCATCTCGTAGAGGTGGACGTCAGCGCCGCGCGCCGACAGCGCCTCGGCCATCTCGATGCCGACGTACCCACCGCCGACGATGGCTGCGGAGTCCGGCGAGTGTTCGGTGACGTAGTTCTCGATGGCGTCGGCCTCGTCCATGTCGTGGATCGTGAACACGCCGTCGAGGCCGAGCCCTTCGAACGGTGGTTCGATAGCGCTCGCGCCCGTCGCGACGAGGAGATGGTCGTAGGGCTGGTCGAACGTCTCGCCGTCACCCTCGACGGTGACGGTTTCGCCCTCGGGGTCGATGCCGACGACCTCGTGGCCGGTCCGGAGGTCGACGTCGCGCTCGTCGCGGAACTCCTCGGGCGTCACGGCGACGAGGTTCTCCAGGTCCTCGACCTCGCCTTTGACGTAGTAAGGCATCCCGCAGGCGGCGTAGGACACCCACTCGCCCTTCTCGAAGACGACGACGTCCAGCTCCGGGTCCTCGCGCTTGGCCTTGCTCGCGGCGCTCATCCCCGCGGCGTCACCGCCAACGACCACGAACGTGTCGCTCATGTCTGAGAGTTGGTGCAGTAGCGTCAAAAGTATTTCGCGGATTTCACAATATTGCTAGAGTCTCTCCGGGTGCTCAGAGCGACCTCACTCGGAGAGAGATTCTGTGGCTGGGCCAGTCACGGAAGCCCGCGGGGTCAGTGCGGTCCATAGGTCGGCAACGAGGAATGCCCAAGCGACGGCAATCAGCAGGTAGCCGACGAGCGTCAGCGAGTCCGCGAGTCCCTCGAGTGGCGGCATCGCCGTGCCCCAGAGTGCGAGCATTCCGACGTTTACGCTTGCAATCTGGACCCTTGACGGCCGGCCGACGGTCTCGACGCCCACATCCAGTAGGGAGACGACGTCCTGCGTCTCGTTCCCGAGGGAAACCACGACGGCGGGTAGGAACGCCATCGCTAGCTGGAGCATCCACCCGAACACCAGGCCGTCGATTGCCGCTAACTCGATTGCCGTCCCGGGAACGGTCTCTGGGAACAGCAACACGAGCGGCGCCCACGGGACCGGGAACGTCAGCCAGAGATACGCTCCGAGAACGAGCGCGAGCCGCCGAGTGCGGATCCGGTCACCGGCTCGGTACGTCCCGACGACGTTCGCCAGCAGCGCTACGGTTCCGACGACGTACACAGCCAGTCCGCCCATCGTGAGTTCGTGGCGCGCGAGCCACGGCCCGGCGACGAGTCCCGCCGCGCCAACAGTGACCCCCCAGTAGGTGACGCCACGGAGCCGCGGGTATCGGAGGTCGGCTCCGAACAGGTGCGGGATCGACGTGAGGAGTGCGCCGGCTGCGACGAGCGCGAGGAAGCCCCAGACGTTGGCGTGAACGTGTGCCTCGATCGACCCGAAGTACCCGCCGGGCCCGTGGAGGTTCAACAGCATCCCGAACGCGGCGAGGATGCCGACGACCAGAAACCAGGGTGCGGTTCTGAAGAACCTGGCCCCTCGGTCGCCGGACGTACTCGCCCGGAAGACCGTCACCAGCAGTCCGCCGAGGGCCGTGAGGACGAGCGTCGCACCGACCGCAGCGGTCGTCGTGTCGCCGGTCGCCATCCCGATGAGGATGAGTGGGTATCCCGCGTTCAGTGTAAGCCACTGGAACCACCTGTTCCGGGTGGTCGCGGCCGTCGTCGCGGACGCAGAACCCGCGAGGGCCGGGAGGACGCCGAACAGCACCTGTGTCAGCCCCCCGATAGTAACGAAGTGGATCGTCAACCAACGGAGCCGCGGCAACGCGTCGATCGCTCCGAATTCGACACCCAGCTTTCCGATGACGGCCAGCAAGCCGACGGATAGATACAGGCCGGCCATGAGAAGGAACGGGTTGTTTCGTGTTTGCATCGTCGTGAACACCTGCCCCAGTATTATCATCCGGTCCGTGTACCAGTTCGGACGAACCTGTCGGTTGTGTTCGAACATGTGAGCATAACTCGAACATGTCAGGAGGTGGTTCAAGGGATTCCAGTGACGATGTTCCAGTATGCCCCGAGCCCAGCTCTCTATTTCCCTGCCGTCGGATGTCTGGATCCGCGATTTGTCGACGTCCTACGACGCCACAACGTTCGAAGTCGTGACAGCGCTTGCAGGCGAGGACGCAGGAATCGCACTCCTCCGGATCGAGAGTACCGACCTCCTCGACATCCTCGCGGACGTTCGGGGTCAACCGGACGTTGTCGACGTCGACTTGCTCTGGAAGCGCGAGCGCACTGCGCTCGTTCAAGTCGAAACGACGAGTCCGTCGTCGAAATCGGCTCTTCGGAAGCCGACCGACTGCTGACACCTCGACAGCACGAGGTGCTGGCCGTCGCGATCGACGAGGGGTACTACGCCGTTCCGCGCGAAGCGACGCTCACCGACGTTGCAGAGACGTTGAGCGTCTCGAAGTCGACGTGCAGTGACATCCTCCACCGCTGTGAGAGCAGCATCGTCACCTGGTTCGCCACAGAGGAGTTCACGCAGCCCTGACGAGTGCCGACCGATATGCCTCAGGGGTCGCTGTCGTCCTGCGGGCTACACGCACAGCCAGATGAGCGGACTCGATAGACGGCACCCAACACACCGACCGTTAGCGCGGTCACTACGATTCTGATGAGCCCACCACCGAGTGCAGCCGCCGTTCCCCCGGCAGCCGCGGCGCCGGCGGCCGGCGCCGCGAAGAGACAGCAAAGACTCAACGCGCCGCCAACACCGAGTAGTCCCCACGGCGGTGTCGACGCGTCCTCCGTACTCGCCTCCGTCGGTCGCACTGTCAGCACACCTCGCAACGCCGGCGCTGGTAGACCAGGAGCGCGGCGAAGCACGCGACGCTCACGACGCCGAGGATTGGGCGGAGCGGGTCGAAGTACGTCATGAGTGCCGACGAGCTGAACAGCGCGAGCAACACGGCGTTACAGATCGGACAGCCGAAGGCCAGGAATCCGCCGACGATTCCACCGGCAGCGAATCGATCGCCAATTGGCTCCTCGGCTAGCGAGCGCTGGTAGACGAACGCGCCGGCGAAGCGGCGGTCGCGACGAGGAACAGGTAGTCCGCCGGGGTCCGAGAGATCATCCGCACGTAGACCGGGTTCGGCAGCAGGCCGGTCACCGCCCCGAACAGGACGAACACCCCGAGGCTCACGCCGACACTCCGGCGCAGACGGGGGCGCGGCAGCGCCGTCATGCACGCCCACCTCCGTCGAGCGAACACGTCCGTGGGTCGCCTGCGCGACCGAGGAAGAAGAGGAGCAGGGCGATTCCGCCGAGTCTGAGGAGGTTGCCGTCGAACGGCAGCGCCGCCATCGCACCGACGAAGCCCAGCGCGCCGAGCACGCCCGCGCCACAGCTTGCACAGCCGGCGGCGAGCAGTCCGGGGAGCACGCCGACGATCGTCGACGCACTCCGGCGACGCGCGCGCTGGACCAGCGCAAGCGCGTTGGTCACTCCGATACCGGTCAGGACGGCGTACGTGGCGACTAGCGCGAGCCCAAGGTAGCCGGTAGTCAGGTACACTTCGCGCGTGAGCGCCGTAACCGCGTAGCCGACGTCGGTCGGGTCGGTCGCGAGCACCTGGACCGAGAACTGGGGGAACGAGCTCAACACCAGGACGACGTACGTGGCGACAGCCACGACGGCGGTCACCAGCAACCGCGCGTCCGACGTGAGCGGATAGCCGAGCGCGTCGCGGAGGTCACGAATCCATTCGCGACTCGTGGCGGCGCGGTTCCCGGTCACGCCTCCATCACCTTCTCGATCGCCTCGGCGAAGTTCTCGTAGGGGTGGGCACCGACGAGCTTTCCGGCCGCCCCGGAGTCACGGTTGTAGAGTACGAACCCAGGCGTCCCCTGGATTCTCGACTCCCGGGCCACGCCGACGTTCAGCTCGATGCGCTCCCGAATCGACGCGCCGCGTTCCTCGCGGCAGGTCTCGACCGCGGACAGGTCAACGCCAGCCGTCTGTTCGGTGACCGCCGCGAACGTCTCGTCGTCGGCCCAGTCCGTGCCGGACTCTGGCTGTTCGGCGAAGACCGCCGCGTGCCAGTTCCAGAACGCGTCCGGGTCGCTGTCGGCGACCTGCGACCACACGCAACGCCCCCAGACCGCCGCTGACGTGGAGTATTCTCCGATGTTCGGGTAGGGCAGCACGGCCAGGCGCGCGTCGCCGGTGTCGAGGAACTTCCGGCCGAGTTCCGGGAGTGTCTCCGTCTCGAACTGCTTGCAGAACGGGCACAGATAGTCCGTCCAGTAGTAGATGTCTACCGGCGCGTCGCGTTCACCGGCGATGGGGCGGCCGTCGAGGTCGACGTGGAATCCGGTCGTTCCGGAACCAGCGTGCGTGGTGTCGGGGACGTAATGCTGTCCGCTCGGACCGGATCGCGACCCAATGTAGGCGACACCACCGCCGAACGCGAGAACTGCGCCGCCGGCGATGAGTGCTCTTCGGCGAGTTATATTGCTCTCTTCGCCCATCTATATACAATACCACTTCACATGGGCTGATAGACGTTGTGGTCCTAACTCAATCCCGCAATCGCCCCCTGTGGGGACCTATACCGCGTTTTCGACTGTCTCAATTATCGAATACGGATCGTGTGTGCCATCGTTCCGTACCACGACAACGAACCCGGTCGTCTCCCCGACTGGTGCGGCGATGGTGACCAGCGTCTCGTACACGCGAACGGTCGCGTGCAGCGGCTCTCCGTGGTACTCCTCGTAGACTGCAGTGCCGATCGCCTCCAGCTAAATGTGCTCTAGAATCGATCGGATATCCGACGCAGCCTACTGTGAGGACGCCGCCTCGTCTCGGTACAGGACATCGTACTCGCCATCCTCGTAGGACGCCAGGCCGACCAGCGTCTCACCGAGATCAGCCTTCAGTGTCGATTCGAGGGGGCCCAGCGATATCCCCCAGTGAGCGGTCATCCGCGTCAGCAGACTCATCGGTCATCGTTGGTTCACGCGTGCGCTTCGATCACGGAGCGAAGCTGCGCTTCGTCCTGCATTCCGACGAGTCGTTCCGCCGGCTGGCCGTCAGCGAACAGGACGAGGGTCGGAACCCCCTGGACACCGTACTCTGCGGCAAGTTGCTGATTCGCGTCGATGTCGATCTTCGCTACGGTCGCATCGGTCTCGGCCGCAATCGTTTCGACGATCGGTTCGAGCATCTGGCACGGACCACACCAATCGGCGTAGAAGTCGGCTAGCACGAGACCGTACTCGGCGAAAGTTTCGGACAGCTCGGCGCCGCCGTCGATATGGATCGGTTTGGACGGGCTCTTCGGGGTGGACGCCTCAGAACCGCCCGTTTCAGCCTTGTTTCGAAGCTTCGCCAATTTCTGTCGTCGGATCTCCTCGATATCTTCAGCCATTAGGTATCCGTTCCAACCGCATCGACTTATGTATTTTGCGTAAAGTGCACAATACTATTCCGTTAGATAGTTGAGTTAACAGGAGTCAGGGACAGGACTGCAGCGGCTGGTTCTCTCGGTCGTCCGAGTCCCGACTATATCGATCTTCGAACTCCTGAATGAGCTGTCCGATGTCCGCATACCAGTCGTTGAGCAATCGCTGCATATCGTGAGCAATTTCCTCGGGTGTCCGCGGACAATACACGTAGTACCCGCCGTTCTCGTAGTTTATCTGCTCCTGTACGACCACGCCAGCCTCGTGAAGCCGGGAAATCGAGCGATATGCCGTCGATCTCTCACAATCCAGTCGGTCTGCTATGTCATCGACGGTGAGTCCCCTTTCTGCCTGTTGTAGCAGCTGAAAGGCCATCTGATCCCGCTCGTTGAGACCGTGAACGTATCCCAGCAGGTCAAGACACCCCAGGTCGCGCTCAAGATCCTCACGCACTGAAGTGGCCATCATATCGGAGAATAGGGTGACAGAGAAGATTAAAGCTGTTCCCGAATATCACAATACTATTTTAGCCTAGAATGTAGCGAGGAGATTATATTTCCGTTTTCAGCGCTTTCTCGGGAGTATATCCGAAGAGACTTTGTTCTGTACACCCAAGACAATACACGAATGACGCTCCCAATCGACCCGAGCCAGATCGACCCTGCTGACATCGGCGAAGAACTGGCGACCCTCGAGATGAGCCACGAAGATGCCATCGATCACGTCCGCGACGTGTTCATTGACGCCGGTTTTGGCGTCCCCGTGGAGTTCTCGCCCTCCGAGATGCTCAACGAGAAGGTCGACGCCGGCCGCGACCCCTACTACGTGCTGGGTGCGTGCAACCCCGAGGTCGCCGACCGCGCTCTGGACGCGACTGACAACAAACTTGGGGCACTCATGGCCTGCAACGTTGTTATCTGGGAAGAGGAACCCGGTAAGCAGGTCGTCTATCACGTCTCCATCATGCGCATCGCACGACTGGTCGGGATGGCGCCCGATAACGAGGAGATGGCAGACATCGTCGCCGATACCGGCGAACTCGTCGACAAGGCATTCGAGAACCTCTAACATGGGGTATCACACGTTCGACGCCGACCGCGCCGACAAACTCGAAAATGCACAGCAACGGTACCAGTTCCTCTCCGCAGAGGAGTTGCTCTGGGCGCTATCACCAGAAGGGGACGAAACAGTGGCGGACCTCGGGAGTGGGACCGGGTTCTATACCGACGATGTCGCACCGGCTGTCAACCACGTGTACGCGGTTGACATCCAGGATGCGATGCACGACTACTATCGTGAGAAGGGCGTCCCAGAGAACGTCGATTTCCTCACCACCCAGGTGAGCGACCTCCCACTCGACGGAAACTCAATCGACGCTGCCTTCTCGACAATGACGTATCACGAATTCGCCAGCGACGATGCACTCACCGAGATTCAACGAGTACTAAAATCGGAGGGGCGCTTCGTCGTCGTGGACTGGGCTGCGACGGGAACTGGCGATGAGGGGCCACCGCTAGACGAGCGGTTCACGGCCACTGACGCGTCGGACGCACTGCGAGAGCTCGGGTTCCGCGTCGAACACGAGGCCGTCCGGCCGGAGACGTTCCTCCTGATTGCAACGACTGCCTGAACTCCATGAGATCTGGAATTAAAACATGCACAGCGTTTCGCTGTCGCTCGGACGCCATACTCGCGTTACCTGGCAGGATTGTCTTCCTCCTGACACTCGGAGTCGTCGGTGAGTAGCCCGAGTCCCCCACTGTTCGGGCCCGAGTACGACTGCGTCAAGGTCGATTGTTTCGTGGGCAGATAGGATCTCGACGGTTCCGCCGACCTGTGCATGCTGGGTAGAGTCGGAGTGGTGGAAGATCGCTTTCACACGAGTATTCATCCGTATCTACAATATCGGATGGCTCTGCGGTACGTGGCAATAGAACGGTTGAACCGCCGAACAAAGCAATATACCCGGATTCCATCGGTCAGAGTGGCCCCAATGTCGCGCCAGACTTTTCAGTCTGTGTTCCGTAGTATTTCCTGATATGAGCAAGACTGGATACGCAGATCACACGATGACACCCGACGAAGTGGCAGATCGCCGTGAGGACGATGAGCTGTTCATCCTCGACGTCCGTAACAGGGACGACTACGAGGAGTGGCAGATCGAGGGAAGTCACAACGTCCCCATCTACGACCAGCTCCTCGACGGGAACTTCACCGGACTCGAGGCGTCTCTCGACGAGATCCCGAAAGACAAGGAGATAGTTGTCGTGTGCGTCGCCGGCATCACGTCAACGGATGCAGCTGAGTTCCTCCGTGAGCGTGGTTACGACGCCAAGACGATGGATGACGGGATGAGCGGCTGGGGACGCGTCCACGTAACCTACGAGACCGACGTCGACGGCGTAACCCAGATCGTCCGCCCAGGTACGGGCTGCGTCTCGTACCTCGTCCACGACGACGGCGAGGCGATCATCGTCGACCCGAGCCTGTACGTCGACAAGTATCAGGGGGTCGCCGACGAACACGACGTCGACATCGTCGGTGCGCTCGACACCCACGCCCACGCCGACCACATCAGCGGCGGGCGGTCCATCGCCGACGAACTGGACGTCCCCTACTACCTCAACTCGATCGACGCCGGCGAACTCGATGAGTACGATGGGATCGAAGACGGCGACACGGTCATCGTCGGCGACCGCGATCTCGAAGTCCTCCACACGCCCGGCCACACGCCCGGAAGCATCTCACTCACGTGGGACAGCGCACTGCTGTCGGGCGATACGCTGTTTCTCAACAGCGTAGGTCGACCAGATCTTGAAGGGAACGACGAGATTGACATTCGAGAGGGTGCGGGGGAGCTCTTCGATAGCCTCAACCGACTCGCTGAGCTGCCTGATGACACGGTCGTCCTACCGGGCCACTTCAACGACGAAGACATCCGTCCGCTCGCGACATCGCTCGGTCAGCTCGAAGAGGACAACGAATTGTTCAGCATGAACGACCGCGAGGAGTTCGTCGACACTATCGTCGAGAGCCTCTCGGACGAACCTGCAAACTACAACCAGATCAAGGCCATCAACTGGGGCAAAGAGCCGCTAACCTCGGACGCGTCGGACCTCGAACTCGGTCCGAACAACTGCGCTGCGAACTAACGACGCATCGAAGCGGTTCAGTCCGTAATCACTGGCCGTAACACCCCCTGTCGTCTCCAATTCTCAAGACGAAACCGATGGATCATTAGCCGAAGCGACCATCGAATACGCCTATGAGCAGAAGTTCGAGCAAAGATATCGATCCAGCTGATCCGGAGCAACGGGAGGTCGGACAGGGACTCCTCGATGAAGAGATGGGGCCCAGCGGGTCAATGGCTCACTTGTATCGCGGAGAAATCCATCGAATGAGGTTCTGGCGTGAACGTCTCGACCGAACTACTAACTGGGCAATTATCGTAATAGCCGCCATCCTAACATGGTCATTTTCGAGTCCTACGAATCCACACTATGTGTTACTTCTCGGTGGCGGAATTCTCATCACATTATTGGTATTCGAGGCAAGACGGTATCGGGGCTACGATATTTGGCGGTCCCGAATGCGGACCTTACAAAAGAACGTCTTTGCGTATGGCCTTGACCCATCCCAAGGGCTCGAAGACCAAAATTGGCGGGCCGAACTGAGCAGCGACTACCGACAACCACAACTCAAAATTACGATGGAGGAAGCCATCGCTCACAGGCTTCGTCGCGTGTACCTCCCCCTGTTAACCATCGTTCTTGGTGCCTGGGTCATTCGTATCACTGCCTATGCGGATATTCCCGTGCCTGCCAGCGCAGCGATCGGGGACGCACCTGGTTTCCTTGTAATTGCCATCGTCGTCATCAGTTTCGGAGCGCTCCTGTTCATTGCTGTTCGGCCCCGGACGTGGTACGCCGAGACAGAACTCAAAGACGAAGACCTCCGCGAAAGGCAAGACAGCTAAGGGTCCCTCCTGGGGCTCCGCACGTTCCACCCCTATTCAGAAATAGAGCCTGAGGGATAGCGTCATCGTGGTCGCATAGTCGCTTTCTTCCGGGGCCGTGGATCTCCCGTCGAAGGCCAACGCTATAGTGATAGAGAGCAGTATTGTGAATTATGGGAAATATCGGGCCGTCACAACTCGACGACCGTCGCTCCGAGAAGAGCGTGTTCATCTTAGATATCCGCCCACAGACGGACTACCAGCAGGGGCATATCGAGGGCAGCTTCAATGCGCCGGTCTACGACGATTTACAGCGTGGGGACACCCATGCTCTCGATTCCTTTCTCAATAAGATCCCGAGCGAGACGGTTGTCGTTACCGTGTGCAAGGCAGGTATCGCCGCTCAGAAAGCGACGAACTATCTTCGGGACCAGGGATACAACGCTATGACACTGAATGGTGGATATACAGGCTGGCGACACTATACCGAGGGAACACTCGTCTATCGTGGCCTCTCGTTGCTACGCCAGCTGATCCCTAGCGCCGTTCCGTCCGATAGATGATCAAAAATCAAATGCAAATCGCAGACAGCCACGGGAGGAAGCTAGTGTAACAATGGGACAGTCATCTCCAAGAACAACCGGGATTCGTTCCGTTCTGACACGCTACACAGAATGGCTCGCGATTGCGGCAGCGTTCATGCATGCAGGGCAGGACCTCATGCGTGGCGAACCAGCAGCACTCGGTATCCCTCCCTGGGTGTTCGCCGGTGGCTTCTTCGGCTACGCGATCCTTCTCGCGGCGGTCAACGACCGGACCCTCACACGTGCTGTCCTTACTGGTGGGGTGCCACTCGGAATCGGCCTCTTCCATCTCATCGAGTCCCATCACGGAGGCTTCTTTATGCCCGTAACCTACGCGACGATCATCTTCGGTGGGGCGACAATCGCGTTGTACATCGCGGGAGAGTATTCGTGACGCTCCTGGTTCGGCGGTTGAGTTAGCCGCGGGCATCGAAGTACCGAACGGAAAGTCGTCTAAAACGATAGACGCTAGTCCCCAGTAGCTGGTGACTCCCGATCTGTTGAACTTCGATGAGCGCGCCAGAGACCCTGCAGATAGGCGCCGATGAACATTCCGGCGATGGCCCAGAGGATCTCGTAGTTCCCGATGCCGAGACTCGCGTATCCTGCACCGGGACAGATACCCGAGAGCCCCCACCCGACGCCGAAGACGATACCACCGACGACGACGCTTCGGTCGTAGGACTTCTCGCGCTTGGTGTAACGGTCCCCCGTCAACGGGGCCGTATCAAGGACCTCCGTTCCCAAACGGATTGCAAATCCCATAACCAGCGCGGCACCGCCCATCACGAAGAGTAGTCCGAGATCCTCTAGTTGGAGAAAGTCCAGCACGATTTCTGGGCGAGCCATTCCACTGTACGCTAGTCCGAATCCGTGGAGGAGTCCGCCGACGACGATGACTAGCGTGAACAGCGGCTGCCGGGACGTGGTGCTCATCAGGGAGTCACCCCCAGTGCGGCGACGATTAGGGCAGTGATGATTGCGACCCCGATGAACAGTAGGACATTCACGATCGACGTTCGCGATAGCGACGCGATCCCAGATACGCCGTGGCCCGACGTGCAGCCTTTGCCGATTCGGGTTCCAATTCCCACGAGGACGCCACCGCCGAGCAGCCGCCACCACTGGACGTCTGTGACGAAGATACCGGGCGTAAGAACTAGCCCATAGAGCGCAGCACCGGCGACGATACTGAGCGCGAAGACGACTCGCCAGTCGCGCGACGTGACGTACTTCTCACGCTGGAAGCGCGGAAGGTCGGAAACGTACGACAGCGTCGTCTCGAGGAACGTACTGTTTCCCGCTATGATTCCAGTTCCGAGGTAGATCACTGCGATTCCCAGGCCGACGAAGAGGCCCCCAACGAGATACTGCGTTATTCCCCGTGGGAACAGCTCGGCCCAGAGCGATAGGAGCATGGCGTTCATAATTCGCAGTCACCCAAGAGCGGATTCACTTTGCAGACAGAGTTTATCGGATCCGGTGCACTCTCGATTAGTGCCTCGGGCTGCAGCGGGCCGTTACCGTAGCGGGCACGCCAATCGTATGCAGGCATCAGGGAATCTAGTCGATTATGTCGGATAAGCGTTCTAGCTGTCTCCCCAATATACTACAATTTCGCGACCCGATGTGAGCTCACATTGGGAGGAATACCCTAACATCAGTCAGCAGCCACGGCGTCGCTGTCAGACGACGTCGCGCCCCACGCGCGGACCGTGTACGGCGTTGACGTACAGGAGGAGATGCATGACTACTATTGCGAGAAGGGCATCCCCGAGAACGTCGACCTCCTCACCACCGAGGTGAGCGACCTCCCGTTCGACGCGGGTTCGGTCGACGCCGCCTTCTCGACGATGACCTACCACGAGTTCGCGAGCGACGACGCGCTCGTCGAGATCGATCGCGTCCTCGCATCCGAGGGACAACTCGTCATCGTCGACTGGAGCGCGACCGGGGCCGGGGACGTCGGCCCACCCCTCGACGAGCGGTTCACCGTCACGGAAGCGGCAGACGCACTGTCGAACGCTGGGTTCCGCATCGAACACGAAGCCGTCCGGCCGGAGACGTTCCTCCTAGTCGCCACGGCGAAATAGAAGTCTGGAGGGAGGCCACGACCCGTACAGGGCGACAAGTGGTGCCGATCACCTATCGCTCATGCTCGTTTCCGCAATCGGCCTCGAACGAACGGTCGTATCGGCGTCACGCCGAGGTTCATCCGATCGACCTCGACGACGTCGAACGATCGGTCGGCGGCGAACACTGACGCGGTCTGTCTCGTCAGGTGACATCCACCTGCGACCCGCTTCCAGAGCGGTGCAATAAGAGACTGGACGCGAGCGCGCCACCCGTCATCCAGTACGTGTTCGAAGAAGCGGAACTCGCCGCCGGGCCGCAACACACGGGCCACCTCCGACAACGCCGCCTCGATATCCGGGATCGTACAGAAGACCATCGAGGCGATCACGACGTCAAACGAGTTGTCCTCGTACGGGAGCGATTCGGCGCCCGCTGATCGGAGATCGATCTCGAGTCCCAACTCGTCCGCTTTCTCGATGGCCTGCCGTCGCATATAGGGGTCGGGCTCGATCGCATGGAACGAGACGCCCCCATGGGCGACGGCGTTAAAGTACGAGAACATAGCCCCGGTCCCGGCACCGATATCGAGGACCGTACCGTGAAGATCTTCGACCAAGTAGCCGCGATGAGGACGCAGTAGCGTTCGCTCGACGACTGCCAACGCCGGGTCGTATATCGCAGCGAATAGTGGATGTGATGGGTCCTGTCGGCCGTCCATGCATTGGCTATGGCCGTCTGCCTGAAGTATCCAAAGGCGCTATCGACGGCTTTCGAGAGCCCTCACAGATTCTCCGTCAGTCCATCATTTTCGCCGCAACGATGGGACTACTGAACCCCTCCACCGATTTTCTCGAATTGGAGTAGAGCCTTCGAGTGTTCCACTGCATACAATTTCTACTGTAGAACCAGCGTTTTGCGTCCGCAGGGCGAACGCGCACACGGAGGTTCCATGAGGATGTCGTCCCCGACGCTCGTGTACGACGACGACTGCGGAATCTGTACGCGTGCGGCACACTACGTCGAGCGTCGGTCGGACATCGGGATTGTGGGCTTTTCGGACCTGGACGACGAGTTGCGCACGTGGCTCCCAACCGAGTACGAGCGGTGCGCACACTTGATCGTTAACGAAAGTGTCTACTCTTGTGGCGAAGCAATGGAACGCGCCTACGAGCGGACTGGACTCCCACCATCGGCGGCACTGCCGGCGCTACGACGGATCCCCGGCTATGGTGCCGTCCGCGATCGCGTATATCGACTCGTGGCCGAAAACCGGCCCTTGATCGGTAGACTGCTGCCGTAGTCATCCGATGGAGTACTCCGGAAAGGCTAGACCTCAAATTGCGGCCAGGCGGGTATGGACCGAGATTGCTGGCCATCTAAACAGCCACGAGTTCCGTGTTCACGCGAATAGCAAAGTGCAACGAGTGATAGACAAGCTGGCAATCTCGGCCATCGGGCTCCATGTCAAGCGCGAGGTTATCCGCCGGAGTCGTCCATTCTGGTGGTGACGGCGGAGCGAATACTCGGAACGCCTACGGGACGATGTACGCGTACCCGCCCGACTGCAAACGCGTCAGCTCTCCGACGCCTGACGAGACGAGTTCGACGCCGTCTAGCAGGTCGTCCGGAGTGACGTCGGTCCCCTCCAACGTGTTCTCGCACTGTTTGAAGTCGACACCGCGTTCCTGAAGGGCCTCAACTCCATCCCGATGGTCAGAGTCCCGGGTGAGGAGTCCAAGTCCCCCGCTGTTCGCGACGAGCGCGACAGATTCGAGGTCGAGCGTGTCGTCGTCGAGGAGGTTTTCAACGTTACCCAGGACCTGGGAGTGCTTGTCGGCGTCCGAGTGATGGAAAACGGCCTTCATACGCGTACTATCCCCCAGTTCCGGATAAAGAAACTGATGTTACTGCTACTCGTATCGACATCTAGCAGGGAGGCTGTCGTCCCCATACGGCGGTACTACCCGGTCCAGCGGCCCTGACTCGAGTACTTCCACGGAGTATGTAGTGAGCGACGGGGATCTAATGGTCGTGATGGTGATGATGGTGGTCGTGACCCTGCTGTGTGAACTGACCGGAGAACGCCCGTTGGACGACTTCCGGGAGAGCCGGATGGATATGGACCGACTCGCGGATGTCGTGTACTGAACCGGTTCCGGCTTTCATGGCGACGACGACCTCCTGTATGAGCGTCGATGCATCAGGGCCGACGATGTGACACCCGAGTATCTCTCCGTCGAGATCGACGAGTACCTTCACGAATCCCTCGGCCTTCATCGCATCGCCACGGGCCGTGTCTTCGTACCGGTATGTGTTTGTAGCGTACTCGCGGTCGGCACCTCGGAGATCTTGTTCACGCTTTCCAACGCCGGCGACCTCGGGAGAAGTGAAGACAGCAAACGGCATCGCCGTGTAATCGACCGGGTCTAGCTCGTCGCCGAAAATGTTCCACGTGACTGCCTGTGCCTCGTGATTGGCACTGTGCTTCAACAGGTACTCTCCGACGATGTCACCGAGGGCCCACACGTCATCGGCAGTCGTCCGCAGATACTCGTCGGTCTCGATAAAGCCCTGCTGATCAGTCTCAACTCCAGTCCCTTCGACGTGTAGTAAGTCGGTGTTCGGGGTACGACCGGTTGCGACCAGGAGTGCATCGCCCGTCACGCTCACGGTCGCCTCTTCCCCGCCAGTCACGCCGGCGTCGTCGCCGTACGTGTACGGTCGTGCCTCAACAGTCACGTCGTCACCGTCCTGCGCGGCAGTCGTGGCTTCGTGACCGGTGTGAACCGTAAATCGCTCTGAGAATCGCTCAGTGAAGGCCTCTGCAGTTTCTTCATCGGCTTGGGGGAGCAGGCGAGGGCGACGCCCAATAACAGTCACGTCGCTCCCGAAGGTACCGAAGAAATGCCCGAGCTCTGCGGCGATATACCCACCACCGACGATGACGAGGTGGTCGGGCGGTTCCTCTAGCTGGAGTGCCTCCTTGCTCGTCAGATAATCGATATCGTCCAGACCCTCGATATCCGCTATCCAGGGGCGGGTACCAGCTGCGATTAGAACCGTGTCGCCCTGGATGGTTCTTCCTTCGTCGTCGCCGGCCACAATCTCTACGGTCCGATCATCGACGAACTGTGCCTCCCCTTCGACAAGCGTGTGGTCCGGAGACTGTCGGAGGCCGCGACGGATAGACTCCGAATCTCCTTTCACATCTTCGTTGACCTCGTGGACAATATCGCTAAACGCGATATCGGTCACCTCCGTCTCGATATTAAATTCATGCGCGCTCTCGACCGTTTCCAGCACGTCTGCGTGATACAGCAGCAGTTTCGACGGGATGCAGCCACGATTGAGACACGTACCTCCGATCCGACCCTTCTCGACGATAGCTACTGATAGTCCCTGGTTCACGGCGACGTTTGCTACGTCCAGGCCAGACCCGGATCCGATGACCAGAAAATCGAACTCCTCCATGTAGAGCCAACGGGTGCCTCACGGTTGTATGTTATAGTCAACAATACAGCCACACTCTCCCGATATATGACGCTCCGTGCACAGCAGAAGGGAGGCCAACTGCGATAGCCCGAAAATCACCCCATCGTCCGTATGGAGAGACAGCCGATCTGTGCATTGCTCCTCTTCACGTTTGACATCTTAGCACCCTTCGGAACCGTGTCTCGACCCGGAGACTAAATACCAGCATGTGAAATAATAACACGATGAGTGACGCATCAGATCAACCCGATAGCGACCCGAATTCAGGAACCTCCGAGCGCGACGAGCTCCGTACGATGGCGTTCCGGATGCGAGAAATTCAGCGGCTTCTCAGCGTCCGAGTCGAACAGGAAAATCGCAGACTCGAAGCCGAAGGTATCGAACCCGTTCCCACTGCCCGCTTTCAGGAGCAACCCAAGCCGGAGGACGTCCCGGGGGGGTAACCATCGGCGTCGAACGTCCGTGGCAAGTCCCTGACCCGACCGATCCGTGAATGGTTCTGTGACGCGACACCAACTATCGTAGCGTGGTGCGGATCCGTCGACGCGCACCCCGGACGAGTTATGCTTCCATGTGCTCCTCGACGAACCAGTGGATGATGTGGCCCTCGGCACGATGGAGCACGTCGCTACACGTTGCGTTCGCGACGCCGAGCGTCTCGGCCACGTCACCTAACGTCGATTCCCGTGGTGCGCGGTAGTAACCGGCTTTGACGGCGGCCATCAGCACCTCTTGCTGGCGGGTAGTCAGCAATTGGTCAGCCTGGCTCGCGTCGATTTCACGAACGTACTCGATAGAAAATCCGATGCCCAGATCGTCGAGGTGGTCGCGGAGGCTCGAGAGGCGACTCGTCGACGTCGTCACCTCCCACGTGGCCTCCCCATCCTGGATGTCGAAGGGCATCTTGAGCGGCACGCCGGCCCGCCAGACCGGGAGGAGCGGGAGCGGATTCGCTGTCTGTATCTGGAGGAGCGCTTCGTCGTCGTGTTTCCAAAGCAGTTCAAGGTCCTCGACGTCGTCACGAGCTTGAATGTCGGTGATGATTGGCAACGGGTCGGTCGCAATGAGTCGGACGAGTCCGATACCGGTTCCTTCACCTGGGATACTCGTGACGACCTGGAACACTACCTCCGGATGAATGGTTGAGAGGTCACCAATCCAGGTATGATCTGGAAGATCTATTGCGAGTTTCGCGTGTGGCATCGTCGGTCGGTCACCCTAACAGACCGCTTATAATAGCGGTAGTTACGAATATATTAGGGTCACTCTCGATAATTCGCACTGATCACTAACCGGCCGAGGAGTATACAGACACGTAATGTCGATACTCCACGAATACGTGGCAATGGGACTGGACTCTCAATGTCCCGTCGTCCGGATATCTGTTTACGGAACGCTGTCTCGCCTCAAGCGTGACGAGGCAACTGCTGTGTCTCGTGTCTCGTCCACGTCTTCGAAACCGGGGGTGAGTCTTCAGTAATGTTCGACACGAGCGAGTGGATCACGGGCAATGCTCGGCTCGTCATCGCGGTCATGCTCATCGCGTCCGCGGTGGTCGCCGCTGGAGCGCCAATGGTCGACCGCTCGACATCGCTCGACCAGTTCCAAACCGACGCCGATGAGGCTGATGCCCTCGATTACGTCGACACAAATTTCTCTAGCGGGACGACGGACACAACGTCCGCACAGGTCATCGTCCGAGACGACGACGTCCTCGATACGGAGACGCTCGTTTCCATGCTCGAATACGAGCGAGCGCTCCAGACCAACGAAACAGTCAACGAGACACTCGTCAAGAACGACCCCACCCAAAGTGTCGCGAACCTGGTTGCGACTGCAGCGATCCGCGATAGCCGGGCCGTTGAGCTTCAGACTCGCGAACGCGAATTGGCCAGGACAGAGACGGAACTCGCGGATGCCCTCGATTCGCTCGCACGCAACCCGAACGCGAGCGTCCGCCTCGCGTTCGGTGCCGTCGACGCCAACACGTCAGTGACTCTCACGGAGGAGGATTACACGCTGTTCGCAGACGCTGTCGAGGAGCGACGCGAATCGATTGATGGAAACGCAACGACCGACAGAACCGCGACGGCCGGGGCCCACAACGAGACGAGAGACAGGACGGGGAACGTAACGGAACAGACACTCGCGGACGAGTACGCAAGCCTCGCCGAGGACAGGCGGGAATTAGCGGACCTCGACCCCACACTTGAGAATCAGACCGAGAAACTCCGGTCGCTGAACGATTCGGAAGTCGATACCCTCGTCGCGGACGTACTGGGCGGAGATTCGAACGGGTCGGCACGAGCACTCGCCTTCATGCCCGACTACTACGAACCGGGAACCACCGAGATAAATGCGACACTGATCGTCGTGACCCAGGAGACAGCGGGCGGGTCGTTCGCGCCCGGTGACGCGCCCGACGAGATCGAAAACGCGCAGGCCGCCATGACAGACCTGGCGCCGAACGACGACTCGATGTCCGTCCTGGTCTACGGTGACGGGATCGTCTCCACGGAGATTACCGACTCGATGATCGACAGTGTCCTGCTGGTCGGCCCGCTGGCCGTCGCGTTCGTCTTGCTCGTGCTCGTGGTCGTCTACCGGGACCTGCTCGACATCCTGCTCGGGCTCCTCGGGATCGCTCTCGTCCTCGTGTGGACGTTCGGTGCGATGGGATGGTTCGAAATCGCGTTCAGCCAGCCGTTCATCGTCGTACTCGTCCTGTTGATCGGCCTCTCTATCGACTACGGCCTCCACGTCGTGATGCGCTATCGCGAGGCCCGAGGGTCCAGCGAGACACCACCCAGTCGGGCTATGGCTGTCGCGCTCGGGAGTGTTGGGGTCGCACTCGTCTACGTCACCACGACGACTGTCATCGGATTCCTCTCGAATCTCACGAGCCCGCTCGCGGTCTTCCGCGAACTCGGCGTCCTCAGCGCCATCGGCATCGTGGCCACGCTCCTCGTCTTCGGCCTCCTCGTTCCGGCTCTGAAAATCGAACTCGACGAACTGCTCGAAGGCCGGGGAATCGATCGGGTGAAACCAGCCGTCGGAACCGGGGGCGGGCCGGTCAATCACCTCCTCGATACGGGTGCGACACTCGCGACGAAGGCTCCTTACGTCGTCATCGCCGTTGCGCTCCTCGTCAGCGCCGCAGGTGCCTACGGAGCAACAGACATCGACGCCAGTTTCGAGCAGTCGGACTTCCTCGCGGAGGATCCCGACGACTGGCTGAAGGACCTTCCTGATCCGATAGCGCCGGGGACGTACACGGCGGAGACGGCGATAGACACGTTGGACCGGGATTTCGTCAGACAGGATACCACGGCCACGATACTCGTCAGAGGCGACGTGACTGATCCCGCGACACTCGACCGGCTCGACGCGGCACGCACGAACGCCAGCGACATGTCGGCGACAGAGACGTACGCCGACGGTGAGCCGGCAGTGACCGACCCGATCACGGTGATGGACCGCGTCGCGGCTAACAACGAGTCGTTCAACCGGACGCTGTCGGCCGCCGACACCGACGGTGACGGCATCCCCGACGAAAACGTGACCGCCGTCTACGACGAACTCTACCGGGTCGCATCCGAGGAGGCCGCAGACGTCGTCCACCGGGAAGCCGGCGAGTACCAGGCCGTCCGGATGGTCGTGACCGTCGACAGTGGAGCCGACGGCGATGTCGTCCGCGACCAGATGGAGTGGATTGCTGACGACGCCGATGGGGCAGGTGTTTCCGTCATCGCGACCGGTGACGTCATCGTCAACCAGATCACGGCCGACCAGCTCGCGGAGACGGCGCTACTGAGTCTTGTCGTTGCATTGTCGTCGGTCCTCGTTGTCCTCGCAGTGGCCTACCGGGTCACCGAAGGGAGCGCGTCACTTGGCGTCGTCACGATCCTGCCTGTCGCGTTCACCCTAACGTGGGTGCTCGGGACGATGGCGCTGCTGGACATCCCGTTCAACATCGTCACCGGCATGATCACTGGACTCACCATTGGGCTCGGCGTCGACTACAGCCTCCACATCAGCGAGCGATTCAATCAGGAACTCGCCGAAGCGGAGACGGTTGCAGCGGCGTTACACGAGACCGTAACCGGGACCGGCGGCGCCCTGCTGTCGAGCGCGGTGACGACTGCCAGCGGATTCGCCGTGTTACTCGTCACGATCCTGCCGTTCCTCCAGTCGTTCGGCCTCATCACCGCGCTGACGATCGTCTTCGCGTTCCTCGCCAGCGTGTTCGTCCTCCCGAGCCTGCTCGTCGTCTGGACGAGGTTTATCAAACGAGGTGCCGGATCGGACTGATCTAACACAGTTACAGCGACAGAATCACCCGGTAACGCGGCTGAGACCAATGCGGTCGACGGTGACGAGATGGCCACTGTCGTCGAGGATATCTTCCAACGCGCGCTCGAGCGGAGTGTGGTCACTGACGCCGACATCGAGATCGCAGTCGAGCGTGACGACATCACTCCAAAAGAAGTCGACCGACTTCGCCGTGCCTGGCTCGACGGGGACTGAGTCCAGCAGTATCACTCGACGTCGACGGTCTCCATTCGCTCGCGGATTACGTCCTCGGGCGGTGGGGATTTCTCGTGTCGTTCTTCCGAATGTCGTTGGACCTGTGCGATGACCTCTTCTTCGTCCGCGGCCCGGATCAGGAACACGCAGTCCGGGGCCGCACACTCGAATTGATACGCCATGTGTACGGTATGCGTCCACACACTCGTTAATCCATCCCCCGAATACCGTCCGTGACGTCCTGTATCTCGACTGCTGAGGGGTTCGACGGAACTGACAGCGCCTCAATCCGGGGGCTGCGTGATAATTCAGAGCGTTTCGGGAAAACGGGAATCAGCGACGGGTATATCGGCGCCTAGCTGGTAGTGTCACTCCTATGACCTCTGACCGTGTCATCGACCTGCTCCAGAAGGCTTACGGCGACGAGATGGAGACCGTGATGAACTACCAGACGAACGCGATCGTCCTGGACGGCTCCGTGCCGAAGAGATCAAGCAGAGCCTCCAGCAAGACATTTAGGAGGAACTGACCCGCGCCCGACAACTTGGAAATCGACTCAAACAGGTGGACGCCCGACCGCCCAGCTCGGCGGAGTTCACTGCTCGGCAGGACTCGCTGCAACCGCCCGAGGATTCGACCAACGTGCTTTTGGTGATCCGAGGCGTTCTCGACGCTGAAGAGGGCCCTATCGAGACGTATCGGTCGCTCATCGACGCTGCCTGGGGCGCCGACGATCCGGCCACCGAAGACCTCGCAGTGACGATTCTTGTCGACGAGGAAGCCCATCGAACCGAATTCCGGGGCTTCGAAAAGGAGTATCAGAACGACTGAGCACTCCCATCACTAAGCGCGTAAGTTCGAATACTCGGGCGGTAATCGTTTCACGATCGGGTTTGGGAGCCCGTCGTGCTTTCCAGTAGAAGTATGCGAGAACGACGATGAGCACTCCTTGTAGTGTTTTATCTACGCACCCGATCGTCGTGAATTCGCCGACGTTCGCTACATACCAGAGCGGGAACCGCACCGCCGTATACACGATTCCCACCGGATAGAGAAGGGGTCGTCGATAGTCCAAGAGGAACGATACGGCGGCACCGAGGGACCGGATCCCTCGGACAGAGGACAGCTGAAACGGTTAGAGTTCCGGGATCGACGTAAACAGGAGGACGAACGCGTTCACGGTCAGTAGCACCAGTACGAGCCACTGGAAGATGCGCTCGGGGATGTTGTCGAAGATGTACACGCCGACCCAGGAACCGACGAACACCATCGGAACGGCGACGGCAGCCTCGATCATCAGTGGCGTCGTCACGGCTCCCGTGTACGTGAGACTCCCGAGGCGGTACAGCATGAGCGTCCCGAAGAAGGCGGTGAACGTGGCCTTCATCTCCTCGTCACTCCAGAACCCGCTCGCCGACATGAAGGCCCCGTAGACGATCATCGGCGGGCCGGGAACGGCGACGGCGCCGCCGAGAATTCCGGCGAGCAGCCCGGCGGTCGCGCCGACTATCTTCCCCGGTCGGTAGTCCTTCTCCTCGATCCAGTCCGTGATCGTATCGAGTTGCTGGGTCGCGCCGACGACGATGACCGCCAGCACGAGAACCGCTCCGATGGCGACGCGCATCTGTGCCGCGTCGAACCGACTGAACACGACGATGCCGAGCGGCATCCCGACGACGAGACCACCGACGGGGACGATCCACTTCTCCCAGTCGAAGGCGTCACGGACGCTCCACCAGACGCGGGCGTTGGCCACCACCGCCGTTGCCGTGAAGATGATCGACGCGCTCGAGGGCGACCGAAACAGCGGCATTATGCCCATCGACACCTGCGCGAAGCCGAACCCAGCAATACCGTGAACGGCAGCCGCGACGAGGATGACGACCGCAGACAACCCGGTCGTCACCCAGTCGCTCGTCATCGATACCGCCTCAACGAACGAGTCAGTGGGCGCATCTCTGTAGACGGTCGTACGGCTTCCTACCTTAGAATAATTGGCTCTATAGTTTCGCTAGACGGAGACGCCGCGACTGCGTTATTGCCGTAGAAAGCGAAGAGACAGAATGTTTTGGTATCGGAATTCCGTCTCCTCACGCGTGTTACGGTCGCTAAGGCGAAATCAGTTGCCTCTAATCCGGACGAACCCGCCGACCCCGAAGGGGGAGGCGGGTTCGCCGAATGGGCGATGCTCACGCTCCATGCACTCCGGATCGAGCTGGGCAAATCCCACCGTGTTGCGGTGGATTTGCTCAGCGAGATGCCCGGCATCCTCGAAGAGATTGGCCTCACGCGGCTTCCCCACTACACTGTCCTCCACACGTGGTTTGCATGTATTCCGAACACGACGTGGCGTGCGTTTCTCGGCGGAACCGCCGAGAAACGCACCGGTCACGCTGCTATCGATTAGACTGGCTTCGACCGTGACCAACCCAGACGCCACTACGCCAACCGCACCCACTACCGCGTTCGAGCGCTGAAAGTCACCGCTCTCGTGGATGTCGAGACGCTGTACATCACCGACATCCACTCGACCACCTCGAAGAAACACGATGCGAAAATCGGCCCGCAGGTCGCCCGGCGCAACGCCGGCGACCTGCGGAGTCTCGCTGCCGACCGCGGCTACGACGCCGAATAATTACCCCGGAGAGCCGAAGGGAGACGTCCCCGGCCATAGTTCGCAATCGCTCTCAGGTCGAGGCCTAGTTTGTGTGTCCAACTCGGGAGCGTGCCTCTCGGATATGGAGCCCGGTCTTCTGCGATGCGGTGTTGGTAGCTGGATTTGTGTGATCTTTCAAACAGTAACCCCAAGTCATGAACAGTCGGAGCGCGTAGCTGTACTCCCGTCACGATGACCGATACCACGGCACTCGGTGAGTGGGCGTCACTCGGTGGCGACCCTGCCAGCGACGGTGCGGGCGCCCCCGACGCCGTCTTCGCTCAGGTCAGCGACCTCCACGGGCAACTGACGCCGCGCCACCAGGTCTACTACGACAACCCGACGTCGACGCCGGACTTCGACTTCGGAGACGACGACCGCGTCGTCGAGCGCGGCGGCGGGATTCCCCTGCTCGCGGCCAAACTCGACGAACTCCGCGAGCACCACGATGTCTGTACGCTCATGAGCGGCGACACGTTCCACGGCTCCGCCGTGACCACCTACACCGATGGGCGAGCGATGCTCGATCCAGTCAACGAGCACGTCGTCCCCGACGTCTACGTCCCCGGCAACTGGGACTACTCGAACGAGGCCGCCGAGGATGGCAACTTCGTGGAGCTGATGGACGACCTCGACGCCCCGATTCTTGCGAACAACCTCTACGACTGGGAGACCGACGAGCGGTTGTACGACGCGTACAGCATCCTCGACGTCGGTGGCCTCTCTGTGGGCGTCGTCGGGATGACGAACGTCTACGTCGACCGGATGGCGCCCGCGTTCTCCGAGGGGAAGTACCGCTTCGGCAAGCACCCCGCACTCCTCGAAGAGTCCGCACGGGCCGCCCGCGAGGACGGCGCGGACGTCGTGGTCGCGGTCACCGAGATCGGCCTCCCGTGGATGGTCCAGGCCGCCAAGGACTGTCCGAGCGTGGACGTGATGTTCAGCGCGCACACCCACGAGTACACCTACGACCCGATCGTCGTCGAGGAGACCGAAACCGTGGTCGTCGAGTCCGGGATGGGCGAGGCGCTCGGCCGTGTGGACCTCCGAGTTCGAGACGGGGAGATACAGTTCCGTCATCATCTCTACTGTCTGACCGAGGACGGCGAGCACACGCCAGAGCCGGACGCCGACGCGGCGGAGACAGTCGAAGCCGTGCGCGCGCCCTTCCTCGAGGACGACCCGGGGTTCGAGCGAGGCGCGGGCACGCTCGACCGGCCGCTGGATACGGTCGTCGGCCGGACGGAGAACCCACTCTACCGGCAGTCGTTCCTCGAGAGCGCGTGGAACACGCTGTTCAACGACGCACTCCGGACCCACTTCGACACCGACCTCGCCGTCTCGCACGGATTCCGGTATGGGACTGCCATCCCGCCCGGCGACATCACGCTCGGCGAACTGTACACGTTCTTCCCGATGACGACACCCGTCGCCCGCGGTGTCGCCTACGGACAGCAACTCACGAACCACATGGAGGAGTTCCTCGAAGACAACTTCACGCCGTACCCCTACGACCAGGAGGACGGTCGCGTCCGCAACTTCTCCTCGAACGTCGAGGTGACCGTCGACCCGACCGCGAAGCGCGGCCGTCGCCTCGTCGAGTTGCGAATCGACTCCGAGACGGTCGACCCGGAGGAGACGTACTCGGTGGCGACGTTCCGCCGGCCCGGAGATCCCGAACGCGACCTCGGCAACTGCGGGTTCCCGTTCCAGGACGTCGAGGTCGACGACGAGACGATACCGGTCGACGTCATCGTCGAGTATCTCGAGGACCACTCGCCCGTCGACTATGAGGTGATGGGGCTGGTCGAGAGTGCAGACGATGGCGGCCGAGCCCAGAACACGCCCGCAGACGGACCGTATCCGTTCATCCAACCGGGCGTCGACTATCAGGGCGGTGAGGCCTACTGCGAGACGTCCATGATTCCGGGCAGGAACACTTTCCCCGACGAAGGGCGTAATCGAACGCGCTAGACGGCGACGGCGAACGCGACGGATCCGACGGACGGCACACTCGGCACGACACAGGTGAGATACGATGGTCAAAAACATTACTGTGGAACAACTCGCGGACGGGATCGACGCCGACGAACAGTTCACGCTCATCGACGTGCGTCCCGAAGACAGCTTCGAGGCCTGGCACGTGCGCGACGCAGAGAACGTCCCGTACGACCCTGACGAGGGCTTGAGTGAGGACCAACTGAACGAGGTGAACGCACTGGTCGACGGCCAGCCGGTCGTCGCTATCTGTGGGAAGGGTTTGACTTCGACGCCGTTCGCGTTCGAACTCGACGAGCACGGCTACGACGACCTCTCGGTCGTCACTGGCGGCATGGAGGCGTGGAGCAAACTCTACGAGGTCGTCCCCATCGAGACGGCCAGCGAGGACCTCGTCGTTCGGCAGGTCCAGCGCCGCGCGAAGGGCTGTCTCGGCTACGTCGTCGGTTCGAAAGCGGCGGACGCGGCCGTCGTGGTCGATGCGACCAGACAGACCGACCAGTTCAAGGTCGCCGCCCAGGACGCTGGACTCTCCATCACGCGCGTTCTCGATACGCACGTCCACGCCGACCACATCTCGGGCGGTTCGGCACTCGCCGACGAGGTCGGCGTGCCTTACTACCTCGGCGAAGGGGCCAGCGAGCGCGGCGTCGAGTACGAATACGAACCGCTATCGGATGGCGAAGTCGTCGAGGTCGGCGACGTCGAGATCGAGGCGCTGCACACGCCCGGGCACACCTCGGAGATGATGAACTACCTCGTCGACGGGGAACTCCTGTTGACGGGCGATACGCTGTTCGTCGACTCCGTCGGACGGACGGAACTCCAGTTCGGCGAGGACGACGCCTCCCGTGGAGCGGAACTGCTGTACGACTCGCTCCACGAGACCATCCTCGACCTCCCAGACGACACGACGATTCTGCCGGGTCACCTCACCGTCACGAGCGACGGGCGCTACGAGAACGGCTCGCCGGGCGAACCCCTCGAGGCCCGACTCGGGGACCTCCGCGACGAACTCGACTTCCTCGGGCTGGACCGCGACGCGTTCGTCGAGCGCCTGACCGAGGACGTCCCGGAGAAGCCCCCGAACTACGAGGCAGTCATCGCCATCAACACCGGCAAAGACACCGTCGACGACGAGACCGAGGCGACGGAACTCGAACTGGGGCCGAACAACTGTGCCGCATAGAACACAGCACTCGCTCTCCCGTCGCAGCCTCCTCCAGCTGATGGGAGCGACCACTCTCGGCGTGATCGCGGGCTGTTCCGGTCAGCTACCGGGTTCCGGCGACGGAGGGGGTCGTGAGGTGACGCCCCGCTCGACAGTTACGGCCGAGCCAGATACGTCCGTCAACCTCACTGCGGCGTCCGGGACCATTCGGCCAGCCCCCGAGACGTCGACGACCAACTGGATGTACGAGGGTCAATTCCCAGGGCCGGAGCTACGCGTCCAGGAGGGTGACGTGCTCAGCGTCGAACTGACCAACGATCTCCAGGCGAAGACGACGATTCACTGGCACGGGATTCCCGTCGCGAATCCGATGGACGGCGTGCCGAACGTGACCCAGGACCCGATCGATTCCGGCGAGACATTCACGTATACGTTCCGTGCCGAACCCGCGGGAACGTACTTTTACCACAGTCACGTCGGGCTCCAGCTTGACCGGGGATTGTTCGGCCCACTGATCGTCGAAGAACGCAGCCCACACGTCGAGTACGACCGCGAGTACGTCGTCATCGTCGACGATTACCTCCCCGAAGAGCCGGAACTTCCGTCGGACGGGGGGATGGGCGGCGATGGTGGAATGGGCGGGGGAGGCGGGATGATGGGGGACGTTCGACCGCCGTACGAGGGCCTCCTGATCAACGGCCGGCTTCCAGCAGATCCACCGACGTTCGAAGTGGCAGAAGGAGAGCGGATCCGCTTCCGGTTCGTGAACGCCGGCAGCGCGACAGTCTTCGGTGTACGAATCGCCGGCCACGAAATGACGGTGACCCACGCCGATGGGCGACCCGTCGAACCCATCGACGTGGACTCGTTCGTCTTCGGAGCCGGCGAGCGCTACGACGCCGTGATCGAGGCGACGAATCCGGGCACGTGGGCCGTTCAAGCGAATGCGCTCGATGGAAACGAACCACCCGCCAGAGCCGTCGTCGAGTACGAGTCAGCTAGCGGAGGGAGCCCACAGAGCCCGTCGTCGGCCAGTAACCGGCTGCAGTACGGGGACTTGCAGGCGATCTCCTCGCTCGACGGGGTGAGTGGAGAGCCGGATCGAACGTTCGACCTGACGCTCTCACGCGGCAGGGGCCAGTCATACACGTGGACGATAGATGGACAGGCCTACCCGGACGCCGACCCGCTCCAGATCCGGCCCGACGAACACGTCCGGATTCGGATGACCAATCGGAGCCCAGTCGTTCACCCGATGCACCTTCACGGTCACTTCTTCCAGGTCGGCGACGCAATCAAAGACACAGTCATCGTGCCCGGGCATAGAGGGCAGGTGACGATCGACTTCCATGCCGACAACCCCGGCCGGTGGTTGTTCCACTGTCACAACCTGTACCATCTCGATGCAGGGATGGCGCGTGTCGTGAGATACGTCGAGTGACCACTGGTCGTATCTTGTGCAAACCACAGTATTCGGCATAGATGAACGGTCCGATTTTTGAAAAACGGTTAGAACACTCTATACGCGTTCCCAAACGTTCTCCTGTGCGGATTCACACCACGTCGAGAACACCCGAGCGGTCCTACGAGTAACCGAGGAGAAAGACAATGACCAACTTCACACTCGGACGCTGGTTGCTCGTGGGACTCCTCAGGATGGGGCTCCTCATCGCCGTCCCGCTCTACATCGTCTATGCACTCCTCAATCGAGGATCCGGCGAGAACGATGAGCAGTCGCTGTCGGTTCCCCGCGAGCGCTACGCCCGCGGTGAGCTCTCGGACGACGAATTCGATCGACGGCGAAAAACAGCTTGAACGTTTCGGATGACCGGAACAGTTGTTGTTCCAGCAGATGCACCATACCCCCAACACCCGCCGTTGTGGCACCCAAGCGTTAACCCCCTGGACGGAGTATGATATTTTATGGAATTCACAATACAGACGTCAGTCACCGGCGAGTTCGACGACGTCGTCGACACGACGATCGCAGCGCTCGAAGACGAAGGATTCGGCGTCCTCTGTGACATCGACATCCAGGCGACGCTCAAGGAAAAACTCGGCGAGGAGTTTCGACAGTACCGTATCCTCGGTGCGTGCAATCCTCCGCTGGCGTACGAGGGACTGACCGAAGAGATCGAACTCGGCGCACTCCTCCCGTGTAACGTCATCGTCTACGAAACCGATGACGGCGATATCGTTGTGAGTGCCGTCGATCCAAAGCAATTGGTCGGTATCGCGGACAACGATGCGCTCGACTCCATCGCGACCGAGGTCAACGAGCGTTTCGAGCGTGTTCTCTCGGCCGTCACCGACGAACTAGGATCCACGTCGGAGGCCTGATCTCCGATGGCTTCGTCGAACCAGCTCGACACCACGACCATCCTCCTCCTGATCCTCGGAGCGATCATCGTGCTCCCGTTGCTCACAATGGGAATGGGATTCGGCGGAATGATGGGGTACGGCGGGATGATGGGCCAGTATGGCGGTACTGGCGGGTGGTGGCCGTTCATCGGGATGCTCGTCCCGATCATCTTCCTCCTCATCATCCTCGGCGGTGGCTACCTCGTCTTCCGGCGCATGAGCGAAACGCAGACGTCTCGAAATCCCGCGATGGAGGAACTCCGCACGGCATACGCTCGTGGCGACCTCACTGACGAAGAGTTCGAAGCCCGCCGCGAGAGACTCGAACGGTCGGAGTGAGCCAACGAGTACGCACCAAGGTGCGTATTCCCACGCCTGCGTGATCGAATTCGTGATGCTACTCCCGATCACCACTGTGTGAGCGCGCCTTCGAATCAAAGAGATGGAGGTCTCTCAGCTTACGATTCTGAATAGTAATGTGGTTAAGTCCCAATACCGTAGTATACTATGTGACCGAAGTCATCCTCTTCACCCAAGAGACATGCGGAGCATGCGCAACACAACGGGAGAAAAACGACGGCCTCGAGGACAAGTATCCGGACGTAGAGTTCCGGGAGGTCGACATCCAGAAAGATCTGGAAACGGCCGAGGAATACGGCGTCCGGAAGTCGCCGACGACACTCGTCTACGCGAACGGTGAACAGATCGCCGAATTCATTGGCATCGTCGACCGGAACGACTTGGACTCAGCTATCGAGAGCGCGACCGAGCAGTCATCTGGATTCGCCCAGCGCCTCGTTGATGTTGTGCGTGGATAACGAACCAGCGACCGATTCAACTCATATGACGAACTATAGTCGACGTCAGTTTCTGGGAGTGCTCGGTGCCGGCGCAGTCGCCAGCACAGGCCTCTCTCAGCCAGCCAGCGCACAGGAGACGCCCGTCGTGAAGATGGGCAACAACTACTTCGACCCGATCGGGCTCCACGTCGAACCCGGCACGACCGTCCGCTTCGAGATAGCAGCCGGTGCACACTCGGCAACGGCCTACGAGAACCGGATTCCATCCGATGCCAGCGCATTCGATAGTGGGACCATCTCGTCGGGAGAGTTCGAGTACACGTTTGAGGAACCGGGCACGTACGACTACTACTGCATTCCGCACAAGTCGGTCGGGATGGTCGGTCGCATCGTCGTCGGCAGCCCTGGCGGTCCAGCCGAAGACAGTCCGATTCCGGACGGTGACGTGCCCGAGAGCGAGGCGATCGTCGAACAGGGGGCGATAGCGTATGGGTCCAGCAACGGTGGTGACGGGAGCTCCGGTGGCGGAATGAGGGGGCCCGGGATGGGTTCTGGCCCTGGAATGATGAACGGCCGGAACGGTGGATGGTTCGGTGGGCTGCCGTTCGTCGGCGGGGCACTCGGAATGCTGGGGCTGGTCAGCGGACTCCTCTACTGGGCACTGGGTCGAGGTGATCCACCTCCAGAGAGTGACGATTCCGCAATGGAAACCCTCCAACGTTGTTACGCACGAGGCGAAATCGACGAAGAAGAGTTTCAGAAGCGTCGTGAGCGATTAGTGGCGAATCAAGAAAACTGAAGCTACCGGAGGCCCACGACGATTCCCCACCCGGGCGTCCAGAAGCGCTCACGATAGAAGTATTCAGAGAGCCATTCTACTACGGATTCAAAATTTGAGCGGTTCGATTTCATCGCAGTCTAAGTCGAAATCACAGTCAACGACCCCACCCTACTTCGCTCACCCTTGGGGGTTCGCTCGTGGAGGGTGGGGCTTGTCCATGAACTCGGCCTCGAACCCGTCCGGGTGGGCGGTGAATCCACCGCTCGGCGTCACTGTTCCAGACTTCAGGGCAAGCTGACTGTTGCCCGTCCGCCGAGACGACTGTTGGCCCCGGCGGACGTACCGCATTCCAATAATTTTCGCCGCGTTGTAATCGGCGTTCGCTTCCGACCCACACTTCTGACAACAGAATTCATCGCGAGTCGTACGATTTTCACTTGCTGTGAACCCGCACTCGGCGCACCGTTTCGACGTGTACGCCGACCCAACCTGTTTCACAGTAATTCCAACTGTCTCCGCCTTGTACTCAACTTGCTCGTGTGTGACTCGCCAGTTCATGGGTTGGCCGACGATTCGTCAGTCGACCTTCGCATCCGGTGAATCGCTCGCCCGTCGTGGTGATGTCGCTGCACGCTCTCCAGCTGCGTGACGCCTGATGAGCCACCCGACGAGCAGCAGAGCTGGTGTGCCAAGCAGGAGTACGGCGCCCAACACTCCCCAGTCAGCGATGTCGAGCGGAACGGTCCCGAAGTACTCGTTCAGCGGTGTATACAGGACCGCCAGCTGGAGCAGAAGGGACGCCGCGACAGCGACGCCGAGCCACGGGTTCGTGAGCACCGGCGTCTCTCTCGTCCATCGGACCACGTACAGTTTGACGAACTCGAAGACAACCAACCCGGTGAACACCATCGTCATCGCATATGGCGTGACGCTCGCGGCGCCGTCGAGCGTGTAGAACATCAGTCCCAGCAAGAGGACGGTCGCGATGAGCCCGGCACCACCGACGAATCCGAGCATGTCGCGGTCGATGATTCCCGTCGCCTGTTCCCGCGGTTCCCTTTGCATCACGTCGCCTCCGGGATCCGTCCCGAGCGCCAGCGCTGGCAGACCGTCGGTCAGCAGGTTGATCCACAGCAACTGGACTGCGGGCAGGATGAGATACCCGAAGAGCGACGCAAGAAAGACGATTGCTACCTCGGCGGCGTTCGCACTCAGTAAGTAGGCGACGAACTTCCAGATGTTGTCAAAGATGGTCCGACCCCGCTGAATGGCGGTCCGTATCGACGTGTAGTTATCGTCGAGCAAGACGATGTCGCTCGCCTGTTTGGCGACGTCAGTTCCACGGATGCCCATGGCGATGCCGACGTCGGCGTTTTTCAGCGCTGGCGCGTCGTTGACGCCGTCGCCAGTCATGGCGACCGCGGCACCGTTGGCCTGTAACGCTCGCAGGATCCGGACTTTGTGAGTCGGTTCGGCCCGCGCGTACACGTCGACCTCCTCGACGCGTTCCCGGAGTGTTTCGTCGTCGAGCTCCTCGACCTCCTGACCGGTGAGAACAGCCGACTCGATACCGATGTCGGCAGCGATGGCCCTCGCAGTCGCGGCGTTGTCCCCGGTGATCATCTTCACCTCGATACCTGCTCGATGCGTGTCGGCGATGGCGTCCCGGACTTCGGGTCGCGGCGGGTCGAGCAGCCCCTGTAGCCCGACGAACACGAGATTCTCCTCGGGGCCGCCGTCGTCTGAGCGGTCTTTGTAGGCGAATCCGAGGACCCGAAGCGCGTCCTCGGCGAATGACTCGACCTGCGCCTCGATGTCTGCGCGCGCCTTCTCGTCCAGGTCCACTGGACCGTCCGGGCCGAGCACCCGCGACGAGCGTTCGAGGACGACCGCCGGCGCGCCCTTCACGTAAACCACGTCGTCGTGGATCGTCGCCATTCGCTTGCGCTCGGAGGAGAACGGGACCTCGTCGCGCCGCGACCGACTCTCGCGCCGCGCCTCGACGTCGATCCCGTGGTCGGCCGCAGCTGCGACGAGCGCACGCTCGGTCGGGTCACCCTCCTCGGCGGTCGCGTCGTTACAGACGGCACCGATCTCGAACAACTGGTCGAGTCGGTCTGTAACGTCTCCGTCGGCTCCGATCCCGTCGTCACTGCCGACGTCGACGGCGGTATCGGACACCCACGCTGTTTGCACGCGCATCTCGCCCTCGGTCAGCGTCCCCGTCTTGTCGGTACAGACGACGTCGACGGCACCCAGCGCCTCGACGGCCGGCAGCGTCCGGACGAGCGCGTTCTCGTCGGCCATCCGCCGGACGCCGAGCGCAAGCGTCAGGGTGACGACCGCCGGGAGCCCTTCGGGGACAGCCGCCACTGCAAGCGAGACAGCGGTCAACCCCGCTTGAACCACTCCTTTGCCCCCGATGAGGAGCAGTGGAACGATCAGCGCCGACAGGGCGACGACACCGATCCCGAGGCGCCGACCGAGCCGGTCCAGGTCGCGCTGGAGCGGCGTCCGCGGGTCCTCGGCGCCGATCAGTGCCGTCGCGATTTCGCCCATCTCCGTGTCCATTCCCGTCTCGACGACGACAGCGACGCCGCGACCGCGTGTGACGTTCGTTCCCTTGTAGACCGCGTTTTTCCGTTCGGCGAGCGGCGTCTCCGCTTCGACCGTCCCGGTCGTCTTCTCGACGGGCACGCTCTCGCCTGTGAGCGGGGCTTCGTCGACCTCGAGGTTCTCGGACGCGACGAGTCGACCGTCCGCAGGGACGACGTCGCCCTGTCCCAAAAGCACGATATCCCCGGGGACGAGGTCAGTCGCGTCGACTTCCAGTTCGGTCCCGTCGCGGCGGACAGTGACGGTTGGAGATGCCATGTCGCGGAGCGCTTCGAGGCTCTGCTCGGCGCGGTACTCCTGGACGAAACCGAAGACACCGTTGAGGAGCAGGATGATACCGATGAGTACCGCGTCGACCACGTGACCGATCGCGAACGAGAGAACGGCCGCGACGAGCAATACCCAGATGAGCGCCCTCTCGAACTGCGCCAGGAAGATCCGTAGTGGACTGCGCCCGCTGTCACCGGTGATCTCGTTCGGACCGACTCGTTCGCGACGCTTCTCGGCCGTCTCAGGGTCCAGCCCGTCTGGTCCTCCATCGAGTTCGTCGAAGATCTCTTCGACAGTCAGGGTGTACCAGTTCATGTCTCGGTCAGCGGTAGCGCTCGTTGCTCAGACGCCCCCGAGCGGTGTCGTTCGCGACACCGGCCACGCGCAGGCGACTGGCGCTCGTCTATTATCTCCCGGCGGGAGACGGACAGTCGTTTCCCCCCACACGTGTCGCCCCTCGGTGGAGTCGTGTCGACCAGCGGTACGCCAGAATTCGGCCGGCGAGGCGCGTCACTGTTCTGGATCCACTGACACCGCTAGCACTGGGATGTCAGAGACGCGGACGACCTTTTCCGCGACGCTACCGAGTAGGAATCTGTCGAGACCGGTCCGGCCGTGCGTCCCCATGACGATCAGATCGACGTCGCGGTCGTCGGCGTAATCGACGATCCCGCTGGCCGGGGTTCCACTACTGACTGACGCTTCGACGGACCCCAGGCCCGCCTCGCTAGCGCGATCGACGACATCGTCGACGGCTCGCTGTCCGGCCTCCTCGAGGGCCGAGAGTACTGCGGGACTGTCGACGTCGGTCCAGAAACCGGTTACGTCGACGACGTGTAGGGCGTGCAACGCGGCGTCGGCCCGGCCGGCGAGTTCGATCCCGTGATCCGCTGCGGCGTTCGCCACTTCGCTCCCGTCCGTCGGGACGAGTATCGCGTCGAACTCGGGATCGAGTTCCGTCTCCTCGTGGACGGTAAGGACGGGGATCGGAGAGAGGCGGAGCGTGCGCTCGGTAACGCTCCCGAGGACGAGTTCGTGTAACCCGGTCCGTCCCTGCGTCCCCATCACGACGAGGTCGACGTCCTGCTCGTCGAGGTAGTCGACGATCGCCTGGCGGACCAGCCCCACGGGTTCGACGACCTCCGTCACAGTCGACACGCTTGCGTCGTCGGCCCAGTCCGCGATAGTCGCGAGGAGTGATTCAGCGCGAGTTTGTAGTTCAGCACGCGCTCCCGCGTCAAATTCCGGCGGGAGTTCGTCGAGTTCGAGGACATGGATCGCGTACAACGTCGCGTCGAACCGTCGTGCGAGCGTCAGCGCCGTTTCGATGGCCGCTTCGGACGCCGCGCTCCCATCTGTTGGGACGAGGATTCTTTCGTACATACGGTCTCACGGTAAACTACGATCTGGGGGAGTGTCAAACCGGGCGAACGTTCTCACTTGGGAAGAACGAGCGGGTCAGATACTCCGGACCTGCATACCATGGAATCGTGCTCGTCCCTTGACTCCGTTGACTTCCGAGCCACGGGAGCGCTCGAGAACGACTGTTTCGGATTGACCTCCTCCACGGCGTTGACGCCGTGGACATCGATCCCGGGAGCGACCATCTAGAGGCTGAACCAGCTTAGCCCATCACCGCGACGAGATAGCATTCTCGCCGTGCTATTATGGGAGAGCCACGAGACGCAGTAGACAATGATCGAACAGTTCCTCGGGGACGAGTTCGACGACGCTGGCGGGTATATCGCCGAGGTGATATACGGAGCGAACGACGGGATCGTCACGACGTTTGCGGTTGTCGCGGGCGTCGCCGGCGCAGCACTCGACCCGGCGATCGTTTTGATCCTCGGCGTTGCGAACCTGCTGGCCGATGGCTTCTCGATGGGCATGAGCAACTATCTCAGCCAGCACTCCGAACGGGACTATCGCGCAGCCCGGGGAACCACGGTCGCGGACGCTCGTCCGCCACGCTACACGGCCGCAGTAACGTTCCTCTCGTTCGTGGTCGCCGGCTGGGCGCCGCTGGTTCCCTATGCGTTCGGGATCGACGCCACGTTTCGGCTGTCAGTCGTCGTGACCGGGATCGCCTTCTTCGTTGTGGGCGCGAGCCGGACGCTCGTCACGGACCGCCGTTGGTATCGCGCCGGCGCGGAGATGTTCGCGATCGGAATGCTCGCAGCCGCCGTCGCGTACGCCGCGGGCGTCACGCTGGGTGGGCTCGCGTAGATGGCCGACCGTCGCGCGCTCCTGGCCGCCGGAGTCGCGTTCGTGGCCGTTGCCACCGTGCCGGTCGACGGGCTTCCGTCCCACGCACAGTTCGCGCTCGCGACGGCCGCCTTCGCCGGAACGCTCTGGGTCACCGGCGGGCTCCCGTTGCCGATCACGGCACTGACGATCCCTGTGGTCCTGACCGCGTTCGGCGTCGTCCCGACGGCCGGAGCGGCCGTCGCCGGGTTCGCCGATCCCATCGTCTTCCTGCTCCTCGCTGGATTCGTTCTCGCCGAGGCGCTCCAGAAGCACGGGACGGACCGTCGGATCGCCTACCACGTTCTCGCCGCCGTCGGGACGTCGCCGCGACGGATCGTCCTCGCCGTGATGCTCGCGACGGCGGCGCTGTCGATGGTCATCTCCAACTCCGCGACGACGGCCATGATGGTCCCCATCGCCATCGGCATCGCAGATCGCGTCGGTGCCGATGCGGCGACCGGCACAGCCGACGCCGGACGCGTTCCCACTATGGCCACCGACGAAACTGGTGGACGTGCCGACGGGACGGCGCCAGCGGACGCTAACGGGGACACCTCGGACGGCCGATCGAACTTCCGGCTCGCGATGGTACTGGGAGTCGCCTACGCGGCAAGCATCGGCGGCGTTGGGACGCTCATCGGAACGCCGCCCAACGCCATCCTCGTCTCGCAACTCGCCGAGCAGATCGGATACACGATCACGTTCGGCGAGTGGCTGGCCGTCGGCCTGCCATTCGTCGCCGTGGGACTCCCGCTGACGTGGTACGTCCTCACCGTTGCCGTCTATCCACCACAGATCACGGATGTCACCGCCGCGAGAGCGGACGCACGCCGCTATCTCCGGGACGTCGGTCCGCCGTCGACGGACGAACGGCGCGTCCTCCTGATAACCGGCCTCACGGCCGGACTGTGGCTACTCGGTGGGTTCAGCTTTCTATTCGAGGGGCGCCTCCCCGCGACGTGGTACGCGACGTTGTTCGGGGGGAGCGAGGGGAGTCTCTTCGGAGCTGGGGCACACCAGGGCGTCCTCTACTACGTGACCGTCGGGCTGGCCGCGATTCCGGCCCTTTCGATCGCCGGCGTCCTGGAGTGGGAGGACGTCCAGCGGATCGACTGGGGAACGATCGTCCTGCTCGGGGGTGGGATCACGTTGGCGAACGCGCTCGCCGCGACGAACGCGACGCAGTGGCTGGCAGCGAACGCCGTCGACGCCGTGGCCGGTGCACCGCTCTTCCTCGTCGCCCTCGCCGTGGCCGCGATAACGATCGCCGTCTCGGAACTCGCCTCGAACACGGCGATGGCCGCCATCTCGGTCCCCATCCTGATCGCCATGGGCCCCCGCTACGCCGACCAGTTTGCCGGAGACCCGACAACGGCCAGTGTCTTCCTGGCGGTGACCGGCGGTATCGCCGCGAGTTTCGGGTTCGCGCTGCCCGTCGCGACGCCGCCAAACGCGATCGCCTTCGGAACCGGGTCGATGACCAAGGACGACATGCTCAAGCCGGGGATTCTCCTTGACGTCGCCATGGCCGCCGTCACCGCCGTGCTCGCCTACGGTCTGTTCACCGTCGTCTGGCCGTTGCTGGGATAGGATCGCGCCGGCCTCACTCGCGGGTGAGGACGTCGCGCCGACACTCGTACTCGTCCTCGTCGATTTCGCCGCGGGCGAACCGCTCGCGGAGAGTTTCCAGCGCCGTGTCTTGCACTCCTTCGTTCTCAGTCGCGCGTTCAGTCCCCTCGACGATCGGAATGAATACCAGCCTGAGGAAGACGATAACGACGGCGGCCAGGAACAGAGCGAAGAGAACCATCGCGACGATCCCACCCCACGCCATCCAGCTCCACTCAGTCTCCATTCCCATTTGCAGCGTACCGTACTGTAATGTCGAGGTCACTGCTGTAGCCATACGTCGAGTACGTGACCCTCGCGTAAAACCGGCGACGCTCGTTCTCCCGCGACGGGAACGAGCGTCGGTCTGGGAGACGAACGGGCCGACTCGGAGCCGCGATCATCTCGTTCGATCGGACAGTTTTCCGTCGCGTGAGAAACGACTTGCGAGGTTTTCCGTGTGGCGACCGTCGGTTAAGTATGGACCAAGTCCCTCGAACCAAGACTGATTCAGGTGATTCGAGCGCCCGGGACGAACAGGCCGCTATCGAGACGAGCGGGCTCACCAAGCGCTACGGGGACGACGTCCTCGCCGTCGACGACCTGAACCTGACCGTGTACGAAGGTGAGATCTTCGGCTTCCTGGGCCCGAACGGCGCCGGGAAGTCGACGACCATCGACGTGCTCATGGACTACGTCCGCCCCACGTCGGGAAGCGCGACCGTCCTCGGGTTCGACGCGCAGGCGGACACGCGTGCCATCCACCAGCGGGTCGGCATCCTTCCCGACGGATACGGCCTCTATGACCGCCTCACGGGCCGCAAGCACCTCGAGTACGCCGTCGATCTGAAGGGCGCCGACGACGACCCGGCGACGCTCCTCGAACGCGTGGGGCTCGACCCATCGGCCGCCGACCGGGCCGTCGGTGGCTACTCGAAGGGAATGACCCAGCGCCTGGCGCTCGCGATCGCGCTGGTCGGCGACCCCGACCTGCTGATCCTCGACGAGCCCTCGTCGGGGCTGGACCCCAACGGCGTCCGGCTAGTCCGTGAGATCGCCCGCGACCACGCCGACCGTGGCGGGACAGTGTTCTTCTCGAGTCACATTCTCAGTCAAGTCGAGGCGGTCTGTGACCGGGTCGCGATCCTGAACCGGGGTCGCCTGGTCGCCGTCGACTCCATCGGCGGCCTCCGCGACGCGCTCGGGACGGGCTCGACCGTGACCCTCGCTGTCGACGCCATCCCCGATGAGCTGACCCTCGGTGAACTCGCCGGCGTTACAGACGTCGCCGTTGACGGGCGGACGATCCGTGTGAACGTCGACGATCCAGCGGCGAAGGTGGCCGTAATCGACCGGATCCGAGAGGACGGCGCGGCCGTCCTCGACGTGTCCATCGCGGAGTCGTCGCTCGAGGACCTGTTCACCGCGTACACGGGCGACACGCCGTCGGAAGCAGCTGCCCAGGAGGTGGGCGAATGAGCGCCGCTCGCGTCTGGACGATCGTCGCTCGCAAGGAGTTCGACGACGCCCTGCGGTCGCGGCTGCTCTGGGGCATCGTCGCGATCATCGCCGTCATGACGTCGCTCTCGGCGGGCATCTCGCTGCTCGTCCCCGACGTCGAGGGCGGTGCCGAGATGGCCATCGGCGGCGCCTCGCAGTTCGCGGGACTCCTCGTCCCGATCATGGCGCTGATCGCGGCCTACCTCGCCGTCGCCGGCGAGCGCGAGTCGGGGAGCCTGAAGGTCCTCCTCGGCCTGCCGCCGTCCCGTGGCGAGGTCCTGGTCGGGAAGTTCCTCGGTCGAAGCGGCGTGGTCGCCGTCGGACTCGCACTGGGATTTGCCGTCGCCGGTCTCGTCACGCTGGCGCTCTACGGTGAGCTCCCGCTAACGGCGTTCCTCGGAACGACCGCGCTGACCGTCCTCCTCGGGATAGCGTTCGTCGGGATCGCGGTCGGCATCTCGGCGGTCACCGCGACCCGCGCCCGGGCGATGACATTGGCCATCACGGCGTACCTCGGGCTGACGCTGCTGTGGGACCTCGTCCCGAACGCCGTTCACCTGCTAGTGACGGGCGAGATGCCGGGACAGGTCGTCCCGGCGTGGTTCCCGCTGCTCCAGGGACTCAGCCCGACCGGGGCGTACAACGCGCTCGTTCAGACGCTCCTGCTCGGTGCCGAGACCGCGATTGAGGCACGGATCGGCGGGGCAGTCCCATGGTACCTCGATCCGATTGCGTTCCTGGCGATCTTGCTCGCCTGGACGCTCCTCCCGCTCGTCGTCGGCTACCTCTCCTTCCGACGAGCCGACCTGAGCTAGGCGACGCCAACTGCTGCGGGATCGAGCAACCGTCACCCCGCCACGTTCGCGATGGCGATCGCTTCCCGGTAGTTCGCGACGGCGAGCAGAAGGTAGCCAGCGAGGAGCAGTGCCCATTCGCGCCGCGTCAGCGACCAGTCCCGCGGCGACCGCACCCGTTCGAACTCCTCCGTCCAGCGGGGTCCGGACTCCTGGTGCCAGATCATCACGCTCCGAGTCGCTACCACGATGGCGACCATCGCCGTGATCTCCAGCGGCCCGCTCCGTTCGACGAGTACGGAGAGCGACGGCGCGATCCGAGCCCCGGAGTCGACGGCGAGCGAACCGGTCCCCCACACCATACCGTAACGGGGCGCCTGGACGACCTCGACGACGTACCCGAGCGGTGTGTTCACCGACCGGAAGGCGTTCGCCCCGACGGCGATCAGCGAGACGCCGACGTTCCAGCCGAACAGCGTCAGGAACTCGCGGGAAACGCTGCCCGCGTACTCGGTCGTCGCGGCCGGGTTTCCGCCCAGGAGCAGCCCGCGCGGCAGGAGGTAGTAGCTCCCCACCCAGGAGACCGTGAACGCCGTCGCAACGAGGAGCCACAGCGACGCGAAGCGGACGAGGACGTCGTCGTGGTTGACGTACCGCCCGACGGTTCGGATCGTTCCGGTGAGTGGCCCGCCCGAACCGGACTCGGAACGTTCGGCGTCCATGCGTCGTTTCCCTCGTCGCCGGCAGGGGCCGTATCGTTTTCGTCGGCCCAGTGGCTTCGCGCTGTCGTCTCCGGGCCTGCTCGGAAGTCCGCATTACTTATTCTGGCCTTGTTGAGATCCTCAGACGGTGATAGGTTTTAGCGTCCGTACTGAATAGAGGGCGCGTATCTACTACTTAACTCGATTTAGACAGAAACTGAACTGAGTGGGACAGATAGCGGTAGGACTGGTCATTATCCCGTTAGCCGACAGTTCCCGGGCACGTCCGTCCCTTGGCCTCAGTCGCCGCCACTCACCGAGCAACGATGACAGGAACGGGCGAGTTGCGGAACACTTTCTGGGCAACGTCCCCGACGACCAGTCGATCGACCAACGAGCCGCCGTGGCTCCCGATGACGACCGCATCGAAATCGTCGGCTCTATTCAGAATCGCCCGAGCCGGGTGGCCCAGTTGAACCTCGGTCGTGATCTCGACATCGTATTCGGCGGCGAGGTTCCGGGCGTCATTGAACACCTCCTCGGCGCGCTCCTCGGCAGCCTCTTCAATATCCTCCTCAAGAGCAAGTGACGTGGCTTCTGTCCCCCACGGTGACGGTCCGCCCACGACGTGCAAGACAGTAATCTCCGCGCCGGGATGATTCTCAAGGACGTACTCAAGCGCTCGTTGGGCCATCTCTGAGTCGTCCATCGGAATGAGAATTCGTGAGATCATGCAGTAACTACGGTCAGGGTGTGCATAAAATGGTGGTTCGCTCGTCCCAGGATAAGCGACGTATTACCACCAGGGGCTGAACGCACGCTCTGTATTCAGCACGCTTATTGTATCAATCGCTGAGGGTTTCAACAGAGCCCTCATTCTGTAACGATAGGAAGGCGACGCGACCGCTCTGGTTCGGGTACCCGCCGTCGTGGTCCGTCAGAGCATTGCGACCTGCATGAGCGAGAGAGCCAGTAGGGGAAGGTGGAAGGACGCGTGGGCGATCATGGCGGCCTCGAGATTCCGTCGCCAGTAGAGCCAGCCGAAGAGGACGCCGGCGACCGCGTTCAGTAGGACTGTCCGCGCAATCAGAGCCGGGGTGAGACTGACCGCCTGGGCGAGCGCAGGGAGGTGACCCACGCCGAATAGCACGGCCGAGACGACGATAGCGGTCCACATCACCCCTGCACGGGGGCCGCCCGTCCGCCGACCAGTGACGTACCAGCCGACAAACGCGATTGCTGACATGACCCCGAACCGGAGTAAGAGTTCCTCGGTGATACCACCGTACAGGAATCTGACGGGGGCGTAGGCGAGCACGTCTAGAACGGTCGGTCTCGTCGCCCCGATCGCAGACTGGGGTAACTCCTGTGCGACGAAGGGCATCATCGCCACGTCGAGGACGATTATCGAGACGCCTCCGAGGACGCCGAGCCCGGCCGCGAGCACGACTTGGCCGCGGAGGCGTCTCCAGACGCCGTCGTCACTCGCCTCCCCGTCGACGAGGAGCGACTGCAGTCCCGCCCGCGGCGCTGCGTACGCGCCGAGCAGACACGCGACGCCGAGGAGGAGCAGGGGGTTGATGCCAGAGAGGAGAGCGAAAAGCGGACGCGAGAGCTTGGTGGGGACGGCGGTCGACGGCGTCGCGAAGTAGATGTAGCCGACGAGAGCAGCGATCCCCGGAATTCCCAGTAGCAAGCTCACACCGAACCGCCGGCCGAACGTTCTCCCGCTCTCCCTAGCGGCTACTGTTTTGCCGACTGTCGGTGTCGAAGCAGTAGTCTTGGCGCCGTCGTCGTCCGTCGTCATTGTCCCTCGAAACGGTGACCGGGAGTCGGCGTCGTCGAATCGCTTCCACTCTCAGATGGACCAGTATCGTCGCTAGGGCAAGCGCCAAGGACGACACGCCCGACACGTTCGCGTGGCTCGATTGTGAGCCCGCGGCTCGAGAAACTCGCTCCGTCGTCTGACTCGTGTTGGGTCACGTATCGGCCCTCTACTCACTGATTTGTGCAGCGATAGCTAAAACCGGAAGGGTGATTCCCGCCGTCAGAGAGATCGGTTCACGGAACCGGGGATCTGTCTGAATACAACCGGATGCGCAGATGGGCTGAGACGCCATGGCAGCGTTCGGTTGGATCTCCGCGGCGAACTCCCCGCTGATTCTCCCCTGCCGAGAATCGTATTGAGGTACTAACTAGTCTCGGCCCGAACCGTCGACACGATGACCGCCGCTACCGGGACGGCCACTACTAGGACCGCTTCACCGAGGGCCCCGGTCGACGTCGTTCGGCTGCTCCTAGGGCTCACGTACGTCGGCGGAGCACTCGTCCACCTCGTCTTCTGGGCGACCAACCGGGCGATATACGACCAGATCACCCCGTACATCTTGTTCGACTGGTATCGCGACCTCTGGACCGGGGTCGTCCTCCCCAACCAGGGCGTGCTCCTGCCTGTCCTTGCACTCGCCGAGGGAATGATAGCGGTGGCCGTCCTCTCGCGCGGTCGCAGAGCGAGGACCGGACTCGTCGCTGGCGCCGTCTTCAACGTCTGCGTCGCGCCGCTGGGATTCTGGTGGCCGACGAACGCCATCCTGGCCGCCGTTCACGTCGTGCTCTTCCGCGTCGAGTTTCCCGAGTCGGTAGTCGAACGGTTCGCACGGACCGTCGCGGTGGTGTCCGACAGATGACGTCGACGGGTGTAACCGAGCCAGCAAGGGTGCGCGAACCGAACGACGCGACGGGACGGGCGGAGCGGAAAGTTCCAGGCCGTCCAGTCCGTGGTCGACGGATGAGTGCGTTCGCGAGCTCGGGCACCTTTGCGAAGAGGGGCCGTGGCGCGACCGTCCACTGTTCGACAGGGGCCCGCAGTTCCGTGAGTCGGCCTTCCCGCTCCCCGGGAACGAACCACTCGATTAAGCCGTTCCCGGACGTCTAGAAGGCATGTACTCCCTCGATCGAGAGACGCTCCGGAACGGGACCCTCGCCTTCATCGCCGGCGTCGTCACATTCGCCGTCATCGCTGTGGCCCTGACCGCCGTTCTCGACCCGCTGATCTGGCCGTCCCTCCTCGTTGGCCTGCCAGTTGGGTTCGTCGCCGGCACCGCCGCCGCAGTGCTGACGTTCGCCTTCCTCACGCGCGGTCCGGGTCGCCGGGAGTACTGGCGGACGGTCGGTCTCGGGACGATCATCGTCGTCGTAGTCTTCGGGCTGTTGCTGGGCGGGCTCTCTGTGCTCGGCCAGGATCGCGTCGCTGCGAGCTACGACAGTACCTACGAGTACGAGGTGGCGTTCGACACGAACGGGACCCTCGAGGAGCCGACGATCTACGTGCCCGCCCCGGTCGCGAACGATTCGACCCGACTCGCCGAGGTGTTCGTCGAGGACGTCAGGTACGAGCGCTACGGCCCCGTGGGTCGGGACGGCGGCGACGGCCCGGCGCCGGTGAACTTCACCTACGAACTCGTCGAGACCGATCACGGGCCGATGGTCGCCATCTCCGCCGACCACATCGAGGTCTCCCGGTACTACTACCGAACCGTCGAGAACGAGACGATGGGGTGGACCGAGCCGGTGTCCCCCGACGAGTACGACCCGACGGACCCGTCGATGGGCGTCTCTCACGACGGTTCGTTCGCCTTCACGGTCCGCCTGACCGCCGAAGCGTCCGTCGACACGGCGGACCCGTTCGGCGACGAACCGCTCCTGTCGCCGCAGTACGACCGGACGGCGGTCGACTGTCTCGACCAGCGCTTCGACACGCAGCAGTGTTACGCGTACGACACCCGCGTGTTCGCTGACTACGGTGCCGACGACGGAACCACCGTCACAGTCTCCGCGGGCGTCTTCGGCCGCAACGAGTGGTTCTCCGGCGGCTGGACCGGCAACGAGTACCGCGATAGGGTGGCGGTCGAGCTTCGCGGCCCCCAGTCCGGGTGGCACGTGGCGGGAGGGGAACTGGAAACTGGCACCGGCCGCTATCGTCGGTGACGAGCAACTCATGAACCCACATGCACTCCTCGACGTCGCGGCCCTCCGGCTGAGCGGCTTCCTGTACCGGGATCGGAAGCTGTTCGCCCGTTCCGTCGACGCGCCGCCGCTGGTCGACGTCGCGGCCGAGGCCGAGGCGACCGTCGACGACGTCGCCGTCGCCGGCCGCCATGACATCGCGGTCGACACGCCGGTCGGCACCTTCGATGCCGCATACATGCCCTGGCAGTGGCTCGGACCCGAGTACCCGACGGTCGTCTACCACCACGGGAGTAGTGAGCAGCCATTCGACTTCGGCCGGTTTTCGTCGAACACGTTCCGGAGGCTGTTCGTCGCGACCAACGCCGAGGTCCCGGCCAACGTCGTCGCCATCCGGACACCGTTCCACGGCGGGCCCCGCGAGGACTACGTCGACGCCATGTCCGACCTGGCGAACTTCGTCGGGATGGTCGCGTCGTCGACCGCCCTGATGGAAGCGATACGAGCGGGAGCGACCGACCGGACCGATGGGCCCGTGATACTCTCGGGGACGAGCCTCGGCGGCTTTGCCGCCACCCTCCACCGTGCTGTCTACGGGACCGCTGACCGCTATGTCCCGCTCCTGGCGGGGGCGGCGTTCGGGGAGCTATTCGTCTCGTCGGTCTACCGACATGTCGCCGCAGAGTCGGCGCTAGCACGACCGAGCCTCCTCCGGAACGTGCTCGACTACGATGCGGAGTTCCGGGCAGTAGAGCGCGACGACTGCTCGCCGCTTCTCGCCCGCTACGACAGGATCGTCGAGTACGACGTACAGCGCCCGAGTTACGCGGGCATGGAACTGGCGGTCGTGGACAAAGGACACCTCACCGGCGCGCTCGCGACGGACCTCCTTCGGCGCCACCTCCTGGATTCGCTACCGGACGCTCGTCCAGACTGACGCCACGGCCGATGGCCCGCGGGACACTCACACTCAGTATCGGTAGTCGACCGACTCGAGTCGCGCCCGCCAGTATTGGCAGTCGCCCTCTGAGAGGTTCCATTCGACGGCCGCCTTGCTCGGTAGTGCCATTCCGTCACGTCGCTCGTACTCGCCGAAGTGGCCGGTCCAGGGCGCGTAATCGCCGTCCTCTTGGCGGTACCGTTCCGCGGCGGTCACCCGCTTAACCAGCCCCTCGTCGTCGAGGTGGAAGACGAGCGACGCGGTGGTCTCCCCGTCTCTGATAGTTGCACGGGCGGAGCCCTCGTCGACGGCCGTCCACTCGACGCCCGCATCCGGCAGGAGCGCCGTCGGGAACCAGACGGCCTCCCCGAGATACCGCAGCAGTTCTCCTTCGTTCAGTTCGGGGCCAGGGTCCGAGCTGGCGACCGGGATCGTCGACAGGAGGTGCGCGCGAAGGGATCCCCGGCCGGACTCGTAGGCGTCGACGACGCGGACCGGAAGGAACGGCGCGATCTCGACCCTGGCGTCCCAGACGAAGCCGGGCGGATCGACGGAGTAGTCCTGCGTCGCGGTCATCGGCTTCCACGGGTCGTCGACACCGCCGGGCCTGAACTCGCCGCATTGGGTGAGCCGGACCGACCGTACCGGCCGTTGACCGGGCTCCAGCACCGCCTCGAAGTATCGTCTCACCGGTCGCGGGAGGTCCGCCACGTCCTTGGGATCGTAGGTGTCCGCTGGTTTGGGCCGGGCGGCCGACCGGAGCGCCTCGACCCGTTGTTTCCTTCGAGTCGCACTTGTCCGACCGCGACGATCGCGACGGCCGCGAGGACGACGCCGAGGAACAGGCGACGGAGCGTCGACGATTCCATACCGGAAGTTCGCGTCGCGAACACGTGAGTGTTGGTGGAGGTGACGTGTGAACGACCACGACCCGACGTCTCGTACTACGGATGTCTCGACGGACCGGAGACCGACCGGCGATACGCGTCGAACAGCGCCGGGAGGCCGAGCGGGAGCGCTAGCACGCCGAAGGTCGCCTCCGTCGCGACGGCCAGGGAGGACCGTCGGACGACGAGACCGAACGCGACGACGCCGATCCCGGCGACGAGGTACGCGAGATTGCTCCAGAGCGGATCGTACGTCGAGCAGTACGCCCAGCAGACGAACGTGTACGCCGGAGCGTTCCACGTCGCTGGATCCGGTTTCGGCCAGAAGAATCGACAGTACGTCGTTAGCGCGATCATCGCGACGGTCGGCAGGCCGACGAGCCACGTCGCAGGACCGTACTGCCACCGCCCCGCGAACCGTTCGTAGCCCCGAAGGAACAGCGCCGAGGCACACGCGATCCACAGCCAGATCCCGACTGTGTAACTCACCGGCCAGTGCTCGATCCGCGGCTGGGTGACCGGTACTCGGTATGCCTCTGGTAGCGAGAACCACGGGAAGGACGGGTCGGGAATCGGGTTCGTAAACAGGGCGAGCAGACACAGGACCGTCCCGACGACGAGGCCCCAGAGTCCGTACGTGGTGTACGCCGCCAGCCAGTCAGGTAGTTGTTGCTCCGAGCGGGAGACCGTCGTTGAATCGGCAGTCTTCCAGGTCATGGGTCCGTCAGTGGTGTTCGTGTCCGCCGGTGGCTGCTCCCGACGCGACGGACTCGATCTGTTCGAACTCGCCAGGCGACTCTTCAAATCGCCGCTTGCACGCCTTCGAGCAGAAGTGGTACGTCTCGCCGCCGTGGGTCACGCTCGGTCCGTCATCACCGGTCCGCATCCCACAGACCGGGTCGCGATACTGACCGGGCGCTCCCAGTCCACGCCGGTAGACGTACAGGAGGAATCCCGAGAGCACAAAGGCGATCAGGTTGAGGTAGAACGTGTAGTTCAGTTCGAAGTACGTCTGTTCGGTCGCGGTCTGGCCGCCGGCGAGGTTCGGGACGATGCCGAGAGCGTCGAACAGCTGCTCCATGAGGAAGCCCGTGAAGGCCATCGTGACGAAGAAGACACCGAGGATGTACGCCATCACTTTCCAGCCGTAGTACTTGCGGTAGACGTTCAGCACGGGCACAGTAATCAGATCGGCGTAGACGAACGCGATGACGCCAGCGAAGCTCACGCCACCGCCCCACAGTGCGACGGCGAAGGGAACGTTGCCCATGCTCCCGACGAAACTCAGGACGGCGATGGCCACGCCCATCACCGCGTTTTCTGCGCTAACGAGGAGGCTATCGCCCTGGAGGAACAGCGTGTTCCAGACCCACTGCGGAACGAAGACGATGACGAACCCCGAAATCAGGAATCCGGCGATGACGTCTTTGTAGAGCATCGACCACTCCTTACGGTACTGATTGCCCACCTTGTACCACCCGCCCCAGGACAGGAGTTCGTCGCGCCAGCCGCCAGTGCTCGCCGCTTCCTGGCGGTAGGTTTCCATGCACCCCTCCGAGCAGAATTTCAGCGTCTCACCGCCGTCGGTGACGATGGAGTACTCGTCTTTGCCTTCCATTCCACAGGTCGGGTCCTCGGAGACGCCGTGTTCGTGGTCCCGCTCGTTGAGTTCCTCGCGAACACGGTCGAAGAGATTCTCGGGGAGCGTCAGGTGGACGATGACGGCCATCACCGCGATGAGGATCACGCCGCCCAGCAGCTCGGCGACGAGGAACTCCCAGCCCAGCAGGATCAGGATCATCAGCCCGAGTTCGACGATGAGGTTCGTCGACGCGAACATGAAGGCGAGGAAGTTGACGACGTGGGCGCCCTTCTTGAACAGTCCCTTGCCGATGGCGACGGCGCCGAAGCTACAGCCGCTACTGGCGGCGCCGAATAGCGTCGCCTTGGTAATTCCCCTGAGACCGCCCTCGCCGAGAACCGCCGCCATCCGCTCTTTGGAGACGTAGACCTGGACGAGGCTGGTGATGACTAACCCCATAATGATCGCCCACGCGGCCGTCCAGAGGAATCCGAACCCGATTCGAAGCGCCTCGAACAGTTGCGACCCGAGCGTCGCCTGTAGCATCAGCACCGGACCTCCTGTTCCGGCCGAAGGGCGACCTGCTCGTTCGGTGCTACACCCGGTTCCACTCGATCTACTTCGAGTTGGCCTCTCCCGAAATCAGTACGACTGAATCGTCGAGTTGTGTATGGAGTGGTCATTGGTTTCCGTCGTCCGCTCGATAGCGAACCCTGTCTGGAGATACGCAACCATATTTCAATGCGATTGCTGTTTCGAGACCATGGTTATGGGACCGGGAAGTCATTTGAATTCAAAGTGGGATTGCGGCCTGTTCGTGCCGTGGTACTTCTCGGGACGGAGCCGAACCAATTACTGAACGTGGATGTAACGCCTAACAGCGACGATGTCACCGTTCTAATCGATCTGCGGTATTCTCTCGGGTGATCGCCGGAGCAGGTCAACTCTCCTCCGCAGAGAGTGAATCGACGAGTTAGCGGCCAATCGGACCGATCGATCGGTGTATAGACGAGGGTTCCGCCACCGGATATCCACTACGATGACTAGATCCGAGTGGCGAAACATCAGTGTGAGTCTCGACTTCGGATCTAATGTTGTGGGGGCGCTCTGTTAAGGTTCTCTAAGGGAAATCGCATTGGAACATGTGTGCGTCTATACGAGTGTGATGAAGGAAGCACCCGATCAAGGACGCGGCGTCTCAGATACCGAGAAGCTACGAGATGACGCCGTCGTTCGCGCGAGCGGCGTCGAGAAGACGTACGACTCTGTCCTTCCGTTCACCCGTTCCGTGGAGGTCCTCGACGGCGCGACGCTCCGTGTCGAGCGCGGACAGGTCGTCGGGATCATGGGCGAGAACGGGAGCGGTAAGTCGACGCTCATGGGGATCCTCGCCGGTGTCCTCACCCACGACGCCGGCGAGGTCGACCGGGCGGGCTCGGTCGGCTGGTGTCCGCAGGAACCACGGCTATACGACCGGCTGACCGTCGACGAGACTTTCGAGCTGTTCGGGACGGCCTACGGAATGACCGACAACGAAATCGCCGAAGCCAGGGAGTGGTTGACCGACGTGCTTGACTTCGAACGCTTCCGGGACCGGCAGGTTCGTCACCTCAGCGGCGGCAACCGACAGAAGGTCAACCTCTCGGTCGCGTTGATGCACGAGCCAGACCTGCTTCTACTGGATGAACCCTACACCGGATTCGACTGGGAGACGTTCCTGGCGTTCTGGGACCTGACCGAGGAGTTGCGGGCCCGCGGCGTCGGCGTCGCCATCATCTCTCACATCATCAACGAGCGCGACCGCTTCGACGTGGTGTACGAGCTGCACGACGGGCACCTCCACCGACAGGAGATCGGCGACGATAAGGGACTGGACTCGGAGCCGACTGAGGACGATGTCGCGTGCAAACGGACCGCATCGTTCGTCGACGGGGCCGGTGCCGGAGGTGGACAGCGAGCAACTTCCGGACAGGAGGCGGGCGAATGAGTAGCGTCACCCGGACCGTGGCGGGCATTCGGGCGAGCACGCGCTCGTTCGTCCGGGAACCGTTCACCGTCGTGTTGCTCATCGTCCTGCCCGCGCTGTCTATCCAGATATACGGGATCGGCATGGGGCAGTTCCCCGACGTTGGGATCTTCGCAGTGAGCGGGTCGGTCGCGACGGTCGGCCGAATCACTGGCGCCGTGTTCGCCACCGGCGCGCTCGCGGGCGTGCTCGGCCTCTTCCAGATGATCAGCGCCCGGCACGCCGACCGGCGGCTTGCAATCTGTGGGTTCCGCGGCGTCGAACTCGTCACGGCACGGTTCGCGACCGTCGCCGTGGCCAGTGCTGTCGTCGGCGTCGTCTCGGCGCTCTCGCTTATAGCCCTCGTTGACGACCCGATCGGAGCACCAATCGCCGCGTTTGCCGGGCTTACACTGGCCGGTGCCATCTACGGCCTGCTCGGTATCGTCGTCGGGAGCGTACTCCCCAGGGAGCTGGAGGGGTCACTCCTGCTCGTCATCCTGGCGGACGTGGACAACGTCTTCGCGAGCGGCCTGTTCGCGATCGAGGACGGCGTCACTCAGTTCGCGCCGCTCGCCCATCCCCACGCCATCGTGACACAGGCCGTCGTCGAGGGGTCGCTGGCGACCGAGCACTTGGTCCCGGCCCTCGGCCACCTCTCGCTGTTCGCGCTCCTGAGTGTCATCGTCTACACGTACCAGGTCGAGTCGGGGGGTGACGCCTGATGAACCGCCGCGTCGCGACCGCCGTGACGATGGGCGTCCGGGAGTTCCGCCGGACGCCGGTCCTGCTGGCACTGCTCGCATTCCTCCCGGCGTACATCATCGGCGCGTTCGTCCTGCTGGTTCCGGACGTAGACGTCCCGGCAACGATCGACGGGACGACGGTCACTGTTCCGATGGCGGACTTCGCGGCGGCGTTCATGACGCCGGTGACCGTCGCCATCCTCTCGGGCATCGTCGGGCTGTTCCTCGTCCAGACGTCGCAGGCGGCCGACGACAGGCTCCGACTCGCCGGCTACAGCGCGACCGACCTCGTTGTCTCGCGGGTCGGCACGCTCGCACTCGGGACCGCCGTCGTGGCAGCGGCGTCGGTACTCGTCGCCGTGCTGGTATTCACTCCCGAATCGATACTCCCGTTCGTCGCGGCGACGCTGCTCGTCGGGCTCACGTACGGCATCCTCGGTGTCGTCGTCGGCATCGTCCTCGGTCGGCTGGGCGGGGTGTACGTGATGCTGTTCGCACCGATGGTGGACGTCCTCATGTTCCAGAACCCGCTTGCGACTGATGCGCCCAAGTGGACGCGACTCCTGCCGAGCCACTACGCGACGAACGCGCTCTTCGACGCGGCGTTCACGTCGGGTGTCGATGCCTGGGACTTCGGCGGCGCCGTCGCATATGCCGCCGTCCTCCTCGCTATCGGCGTGCTGGTCTTCTATCGGGCGACGGACGTCGAGTGATCGGAAGTCGATTACTCGGGCGACCACTCACACGCGTTCCCAGCGGTGAGGTCGTTTTCATCGATGTGAGCCGACAGACACGCGTAGTTGCAGAAGTAGGTCGGCGAGCCGCAATCGTCAGTGCAGTCCCTGACGCAGATTGGGTCGTGGTCGAAGATTCGGGCTCCGCAGTACGTACAGGTCGCGTTCGCATCAGGCGTCGATACAGTCGTGGACATACCGATACTACGGAGACGATTCAGGAAGCAGTTTCGTCGCCAGCCACCTACAGTGAGTGCTGATTGGAGATTCGGTCACTTGTCCGACCGGAGTTTCGCCCGCCGCTCTTCGAACTCTTCCTCTGAAAGATCGCCCCGGGCGTAGGCAACCCGTAGCTCCTCGAGCGCCGGATCGCTGAGTGCGCCCGACCCGGTCCTGCCGACGAGCCCACGGTACAGGAGGTAGCCGATACCGACCAGAACGACCAGCCAGACGAGCATCATCCCGAGTCCCCACAGGGGTGAAAGACCGCCGGCCATGCCGTCGCCCCACCACCAGCCCATCATCCCCATCATCGGCATCGCGAACACCATCATCAACAACGGGAACAGGACGATGACGCCGAGAACGACGACGACGATCCGAAACCATCCGTCGGACGAGCGCTGTGTAGCCATAATATATCTCCTCATCGATCCTACGGAGCCGAATGCCAAGTAATTCAGTCCCGACCGACTACGCCGGCAAGGGATCGACGAGGACCGTGGCCGTTCCGTCGAGGACGCGCTCTCCGTCGGCGTTCTCGATACGGGTCGTCAGTCGGTAGCGGTCGCCGTCGAGGTCGTCGTCGATCTCACAGACAGCCGTAAGCGACTCACCGATCTGCACCGGCCCCTCGAACTTGAGCTTCTGCGAGAGGTAGATCGAGAGTCCTGGGAGGCAGGCCAGTGCTGCGCTAACGAGTCCCGACACGAGCGTCCCGTGGGCGATGCGACCGCCGAAGCGCGTCTTCTCCGCGAACGAATCGTTCAGGTGGAGTGCGTTCGTGTCGCCCGTCGCCTCGGCGAACTTCCGGACGTCGTCGTCAGTGAGTGTCTTCCGGAACTCGACACGGTCACCGGCGCTCAGAGATTCGGGATCGGCGATCGACAGGTCGAACTCGCCGCCAGCGCGGCCGTAGTGCAAGCGCGGAACCGTGACGCCGCTCGCCTCGCTGAGGTGGGGATGTGGCTCGTCGACGAATCGCTTCGGGTGTTCGTCGAAGAAGTCGCGGCAGTCAGTCGAACAGAAGTAGTACGTCGCCCCCTCGAACTCGGCGGTTATCTCGTTTGACTCACTGGCTTCCATGCCACAAACCGGATCGATCGACATGCCGGCAGTACGCTTGGCTCTCGGATAAACATCGGTCAGCGAATCCTCCCGCCTGTGATTTCTCTACTCGGTGTATACCGCTGGTCGCGATTCGAAGCGCTCTCGACACTCTTCGCTACAGAAATAGTACGTTGCCTCGTCGTATCTGATCGACGCTACTGCCTCGTCAGTTGTTAGTTGCATACCACAGACGGGGTCATTCGGCATCCTACGCAGTGATTCACTGCCCGTCCGATTGGGTATTTCGAAGTGGCGGTGACAGATACGAATTAAGGCCCGTCGGGAGAACGCTGTACTAACGGCAATGGTCAGATTTCTCCTCCGGTTCGTCCGGATCGCTCGGACGTTCACCCCGTTCTTACTGCTCTTCCTCCGTGATAGGCGCCGTTTTCTAATCGCAGGTGGCTCGCGTACTGTCTCTCAGTCTGAGCACGAGCAACGTGCCCGTCGCCTCCGTGATGCAATGCTCGCCCTCGGGCCAACGTTCGTGAAGATCGGCCAGGTCCTCTCGACGCGTCCCGACCTCGTACCGCAGGTGTACGCCGAGGAATTCGTCACGCTCCAGGACGCGATTCCGGCGGGTCCGTATCGGGAGATGATCCCGGCTCTCGCCGAAGATGTCGGATATCACTCTTACGACGACTTCGATCCCGAACCCATCGCCGGCGGCTCGCTGGCACAGGTCTACCTGGCGAGCTACCAGGGCGAACAGGTGGTCGTGAAAGTCAGACGACCCGGGATCAAGGATCTCATCGAGACCGACCTGCGCATTATCCGTCGCATCATCCCGCTCACACTGTTTCTCGCACCAGATCGGTTCAGTTTCTCACTCCGGAACATGGCGGACGACTTCGAGCGCATCATCCTGGAGGAACTCGATTTCGAACGGGAGGCCCGGATGATGGAGGAAATCCGGGAGAACTTCGCCGCCGATGAGAACGACACCGTTACGATCCCACGCGTGTATCGCGACGTCTCGTCGGACCGCGTCCTCACCATGGGGTACGTCGAGGGAACGAAGGTCACCGACGTCAAGGAACTCGAAGCGAGCGGCCACGATCCAGAGAATGTCGCCGAGCGAGTTGCGGACGCGTACTTCACGATGGGGCTCGAACACGGCGTTTACCACGGCGACCCGCATCCCGGAAATCTCGCTGTCGACGACGACGGTAGGATCGTCTTCTATGACTTCGGGATGAGTGGCCGATTCACGCCAGCGATGCAGGCGAGCGTTGTGAATCTCTACCTGGCCGCAGTCAACCGGAACGTCGACGCTATCATCGACGAGCTCGTCGCCCTCGGCGCGCTCGATCCAGACGCCGACAGAGCCGCCGTCGGACGCGTCCTCGAGCTAGTTATCGAGGATCTCGAGGGGAGCGATGAGGTAGATTGGCAGCAGATTATCGACGTCATCGTCGGAATGCTTCGAGAGTTCCCGTTTCGCATCCCGCCGGACGTGATGTTGGTCCTTCGAGTGGGATCGATCGGCGAGGGCGTTCTCAGACAGCTCGACCCCGAGTTCGACATTCTCGCCGCTGCACAGTCGTTCCTCCGCGAGCACGGCTTCCTCCGGCGAGCAGCCCGGATAAAACTCGCCGAAGCTCGGTCCGACCTTGAAACCTCTCTCTGGGCGCTCCTTCGGCTACCCACGAAACTGGAGCGGGAACTGGACGCACGGGAACAAGAACGTGTAGAGACGCCCCGAGCGCTGGTAGAAAACCAACGACGACAGACTCGTTCGATCGGGTATGCCATCCTCGCAGCCGGGACGCTCGTAGCGAGTGGCCTCGTAGTACCCGTAAGCCGCATTTATGCTACTGTCGGGATCGTCGTCGCGTTCGGCTTCGTCGTTCTGTTCCTCCGTTCGTCGAATCGTCAACCTCAGTGAACCGCCTCGGGGTCAAGCCCCGAGGCACTCGGCCTGCTCAGCCTGTAGATGGTGATCGCGAATACGGGCACCAACCGATTGGGCCCGCGACCGCGGTCACCGGCGTCGGAGAGTCCCACGGACAACCGGAACAATCGACGACGGCACGGACGACACGCGTGAGTAGTCGACGAGTTCGAACCGGTCGTCGCTCCGGAACACTTCGCCCGTCTCCCGGTTCAGGTGACAGCCACCGGCGACGACGTGCCACGCCGGCGCGAGCACGTCGTGAACGGTACCGGTCGGACCGGTCCCTCTGACGTGTTCGAGGAATCGGAACTCGCCGCCCGATTTCAGTACGCGGACAACTTCGGAGAGTGCGGCGTCGACGTCGGGAATCGTGCAGAAGACAAGCGACGCGACGACGGCGTCGAACGAATCGTCGGCGAACGGTAGCTCCTCGGCACTCGCCTCCTCGATCTGGACGTCCAGGCCGATTTCGTTCGCTCGGTCGACCGCCTGAGCACGCATGTGCGGGTCCGGTTCGATCGCGACCGGCAAGACGTCGACGCCAGCGTCGGCTAACTCGGCGAAGTATGGGAACATCGCACCCGTCCCGGCGCCGAGATCGAGAACTGACCCGGACAGACCGTCGACGAGGTAGCGACGGTGTGCGGCGAGGAGTGTGCGTTCGGCCGGTCCCATCACCGGATCGTACAGGCGGGCAAACACCGGATGCGAGTGGTTAGTCATCTGTGTCTCCACGACGTTGGTCGGCGGCTGTTCCCTCCGCCGGCATCGACGAATACCTCGCACCGACGCTCCCATCGAGTCGGGTGAGGAACAGGCGGAGGGCAGTCAGTCCCGACACGAGCGCCGCCCTGGACTCGTGGTTCTGATCCCAGAACTCCGCCGATTCGTATCGGCTCACGTCGTCTTCGAGGACTTCGATCAGGCGGGAGAGCTCTTCGGTCGCGAGTTCGTCCGACACGTCTGTCTCCCCGCCCACGGACAGGACGGAGGCTGGTTCGTCTCCTCCTTCGACGCGGCTCCGCCCCTCGAGGCGTTCCAGTTCGGTCGCGAACATCCGGAGGAGGCCGAGAGCGGTTTCCAGCAGCGCGTGATGCTCGGGATGATCTCGCCAGTACTCGGCGGAGGTGTACTCTGAAACGTCGGTCTGCACGTCGCGAAGCAATGCGTCGACGTCGTCGGTCCAGACATTCGCGACCGCTCGGATCGCCTCCCGTCGGAACGCCGCCTCGTCCGGTTGCTCGGGCGTCGGCGCCGTGCCGCCAGTTCCACCCTCCCCAAGTAGGATCCAGTCGACCAACTCCCCCCACGCGCGATCCATCGCCGCCTGCGGTGCCGCTCGCTTGGCCAGCTCCTCGGCGACGATCGGCCGGATCTCGTCGGCAAAACGGAATTCGGGAGCGAGCACGAGTGTCAGTGACTCGGCGGTCACGACCGCCTTCGCCTGGAGCACGAGTTCCGACGGGAAAACGACGCCGTGCTCGGCGCCGGCGTAGACGATTTCGAGGTAGGTCTGGGCGAGACTCCGTTCGGAGAGATCCGCGTCGTAGAACCGGTCGAGGAGCACGTCGTAGCGGTCTCTATATCCGTCGAGATCGGCCCGCTCGGTCGATTCGGCCATCGCGAGTAGATGGTGGAATGCCCGGTCGCGTTGGCGACGTGTGATTGCGATCCAGTAGGCGAGGAAGCGGTCGCGCTGCTCCGTCGTCATCCGTCCGACCATGCCGACGTCGAGCACGGCGATCGACCCGTCGCGGCCGAAGAATACGTTCCCCGGGTGAAGGTCGGCGTGGAAGAAGCCGTCCGCGACGAACATCTCGATCAGAAGTTCCGAGAGCCGTCGTGCGAGATCGCGTTGACGTTGCTCGCTCACCGCGTCGGGGACTTCTCCGAGGCGCATTCCCGAAACCCGTTCCATCGTGAGGACGCGTCGGGTCGTGTGGTCCCAGGACACCGCCGGGAAGGTGACGTCGTCCCAGTCGGCGAAGTTGCGGCGGAACTCTTCCAGGTTGTGTCCCTCGACTTCGAAGTCGAGCTCTTTCAGCGTCCAGCGGGCGAACTCGTCGACGATCCGGACGACGGGCAGCCGTCGAGGAACCAACCCCGTCACAGCTACGATTCGTGCAAGTGCGCGGACGACGCGGAGGTCACGTTCCATCTGGTCGCGGATCCCCGGGCGTTGTACCTTGACGGCGACCTCCGTCCCGTCGTCGAGCGTCGCGAAGTACACCTGGCTCAGTGACGCCGACGCGACGGGTTGGGTCGGGAACTGCCGGAACGCTGTCTCGGGCGGGGCACCGAGTTCGCGCTCGACGACCGCTCGCGCCTCGCTATACGGGAACGGCGGCACGTTCTCCTGGAGGTCTTCGAGTCGCTCCGAGACATCCGGCGGGACGAGGTCCGGCCGCGTCGACGCGATCTGGCCGAGCTTGACGAACGTCGGTCCGAGACGGACGACGAGTCGGTGGACGTGCTCGGGGAGCGGGTCGGAACTGAGCTTGTAGCGGACTGCTTCGGCGAGAACCGCGCCGAGTATCTCGACGAACCGGGCAGCCGTCACCAGTCGCTCGCGGACGTATCCGGTCATTCGTCTTCTCCCCGGTCGGTGTGCGTCCAGAGTCGCTTCAGGTCGCGGTACTCGCGGCTGAACGCCGGCGACGGAACCGACTCCGCGAACGTCTCCGACAACTCGACGAGTAGCTCCTCGTACGAAATCGTCCGGTCCGGTTCGAGGGTGAGCGCCGCGTCGGGCCAGGGACGCCCCTCTTGCATCGGCCAGTCGCGGGCGATCCGCCGGTTCTCGTCGAACAGGTAGGACAGCTCTTCGTCGGTGAATGCGTCGTCCTCTACGAGTCGCTGGAACCCGTCGGCCTCCTCGTAGATGTGGAACGTCTCGAACTCGATGTCGAACCCGGGAAGAGTTCCGAACCCGCCGAAGACGGGGAGGTACTCCGCCGGGAGGTCGACGTAGAGGACGTGGTACGCCGTCGTTCCGCCGTCGGCTCGGGGCGTCAGCTGCAGTGATGTGCCGAGGAAGACCTTCCCCCACTCGGCGAAGGGCGCGCGCCAGGTGAATCGGCGGTCGCGCTCACACTCCGTGACGACGCCGTAGTGCATGACGTGGCGATCGCCGGGCTTCTCCCAGATGAGGAACTTCGACCCGACGCCGCCCTCGACGACGTCGAGCCACTCATATCCGACGTGGATGTCCCGCGTCCAGTCGGCGTAGCGGGCGAAGCGAGAGAAGGCGTTGAACACGTCACTGACCGGGGCGTCGAAGTCGACCTCGCCGTCGGCGTAGAGGACCCGGACCCATTCGCCCTCGGAGATGCGACCCACCCAGTCGGCGGCGACGTCGCGGTCCTCAGTGTACAGGAACGACGACTCGTCGTCGTCCAGCTTTCCCGACTGGAGGAGGTCGTCGAGCCCCCGAAGCCGGGATTCGAGGAACGTCTCGAACGTCGCCCGGTCCAGGTCGTCGGTGCCCAGGAAGCCGCCGAGGACGGGGAGGTGCTCCTCGCGGACGTCGAAGTAGAGTGTCTCCGTAACCGTTGCCCCGCCCTCCGCGGGTTCGATGTCCAGGGTCGTCCCGACGAACGCCCGCTGCCACTCGCTGAAGGGTGCACGCCACGCGAAGTGCGTCGGTCGATCGACATCCACGACCTCTCCGAAGTGCGCGAGGTGTGTCCGGCCGGGTTTGTCGTAGGCGACGAACCGCGATCCGGGTCCGCCGTCGCGAATCGTCAACCAGTGGGCCGATCCCTGGACGTCCGGTGCCCACTCGTCGTACCTGACGAACCGGCTGAACGCTTCGAAGAACGTCTCAGCGTCGGCATCGACACTGACGGTGGCTCGTGCGTACTCGACCCGGAGCATCTCCGAATCCACCGGACTCGGCCCAGTCACGTCTACCGTTGCGGTCGTCTGTTCGTCGCCACTGGGAAGGTCTACAGTGAGTTCGTGGTCAACCATCGTGGAGCTCCGGATGACCGCGACTACGCGCTCAGCGGGGATAAATTGGTTCGCAGCCCGTGGTGTAGAACGTCTCCGATTCGGGACGCGTTCCAGACTGTCACGACGGCCGTTTCTCCAGTTGAAACATTATATTGTTATCTGACGATACTTCGGCGCAATCGCAACTAATCCTTGCACGGGAAAGAGTGGAGCCGGTGCTAGGCATGCCCACAATCATTTATCGTTTTCGCGAACCAACTCTTTCCCATGGCTTCGTTTCTCGTATATTACGGAACCGGTGAAGGCCAGACAGCAAAAATCGCAGACCGGATCGTCGTTACACTCCGTGCGCGTGGACACGATGCGACCGGAGTGGACACTACAGAGACGCCGGCGAACCTCACTCTCGACGAGTACGATGCAGTCCTCGTTGGCGCATCCATCCACGGTGGGAAACACCAGCAGGCGGTTATCGATTTCGTGGACGCCAACCGAGACGAACTCTCGGCGAAACCGACTGCGTTCTTCCAGGTGTCGATGTCGTCGGCGACCGAGGAAGGACAGGAACAGGCTGCGGGCTACGTCGAAGCGTTCCTCGAAGAGACTGACTGGCACCCCGATCGGATCGCCCAATTCGGCGGTGCGTTGCGGTTCTCGGAGTTCGGCTTTCTCAAGCGGTTCATGGTCAAGCAGGTCGTCAAGCGGGAGATGCCAGACCTCGACACGTCGCAGGACGCGAAGTTCACCGACTGGCAGGCGGTCGAGGACTTCGCCAACGACGTCGCCGCGTTCGTCGAGGGGCGCCTCGGAATTCCCACACCCGACGCCGGATCATCTGCGGATCAACAATGACCAGCAGTCGACCACTAGTTCCGCGCCAGTACATCGTTTCCTCGGCACTCATTGCTATACTGACTGTTCTCGCGACGGTCGTCGGGCTATTCGTACCGGGCTTTTACCGTGACGCGCCGGTACTCCTCCCGCAGGTCTACGGTCAGGACCTGCTGACACTCATTGTCGCCGTGCCCGTCTTCGTCGTCTCACTGTATTATGCGACGCGGGGCTCGCTACGCGGGTACATCACGTGGCTCGGCGTCACCAGCTACCTGCTGTACACCTACGCATCGTATGCGTTCATGACCGCATTTAACGAACTGTATCTGGTTTACACGACGCTCCTGTGGCTGACGCTGTTCACCTTTGTCGGCGGGATGGTCCGCCTCGACGCCCGCGCGTTGAAACGGGCTTTCGGCGACGGACCGGTACGGTCGTACGTCGCCTTTCATCTGTTGCTCGTCGTTCTGATAGGGTTCGTCTGGCTCTCCGAGATCCTCCCGGCGATCCTCGCAGGGACGACTCCGCCCAGCATCACCGAAGCTGGTCTCCCGACGTCCGTCATCTATTCGTTCGATCTGGGGGTCATTCTTCCGGCGTTCGCGCTCACTGCGTACCTGCTGTGGCGGCGGCGTCCGTGGGGGTACGCGTTCACGGCAGTGCTTCTCGTGAAAGTCGCGACGCTCGGCGGCGCCGTTCTGGCGATGGCGTGGTTCATGGTCCAGGACGGCCAGCCTGTGCCGTTCCCTCAGGTTATCATCTTCGGGTCGCTGACTGTTCTGAGCGTACTCCTGATGGGACGATTGCTTCTCGCTATCGACGGAAGCCAAACGACTGGGCGACCGATAGCGGTTGGGGAGACGTCGCGGGACCGTTGAGCAACGCGGGACGCGGTTCTCCCCGTTCGCGGTGAATGATAAGATCGAACGCCTTCATCTCTACCGGATGCACCTCGCCGGTCGGTACTACTATTGTACCAGTATGTCAATTCCTGACAATGACAAGTAGTCTCCGCTCGTGGATCGACCGGCACCGCCTCGCGTCGTTCCTGGCGATCACGTACACCTTCACCTGGGTCATCCAGGGTGCGATCGCAGCCAGCGGGATGGAAGCGTCGTGGACCCAGTCGATCCTCATTGGGTCCGGTGGATTCGGCCCGCCCGTCGGCGCCGCAGTGGTCATCTGGGCCAGTGGCGGTGACCTCCGCGAGTGGGTCGGACAGTTCTTCCACTGGCGCATCGGTGCAAAGTGGTGGGCTATCGCGCTCGGATTACCGCTCGTTATCCTGATCACAGGGAGTCTCGCGTTCGTGACACTCGGTGGGCCGGTCAACCTGCGTTCGTTCCCGTTCCCCGGGATCTACCTCTTTGCGCTCGCTTGGGGGACGGTCTGGGGCGGTGGTCAAGAGGACCTGGGCTGGCGTGGATTCATGCTTCCGCTGCTCCAGGAGAAGTACAGTGCACTCGCGTCGAGCCTCGCCGTCGGCGTCGCGTGGGCCGGCTGGCACCTTCCGCTGTTCCTCAACGCGACTACGACTCACGGCGCCTGGCCGCTCTCGCAGCAACTGCTCTGGCTGGTCTCGATCCTGGCGGGATCCATCCTCTGGACCTGGATGTACAACAGTACTGGCGGTAGCGTCCTCGCGGTCGCGATGTTCCACGCTGGCGTCAACGCGATGGGCATCTTCCACCCCGCCGACACGGAAGCACTTGCTCCGGGAGGCGTACCGGACCCGCTATTGAACCTCCTCGCAGAGGTGACCGGCGCTCTCCCGCTAGTGATACTCGCGCTCCTCTTCGTGGTCGTCTACGGAGCTGACAAGCTATCGAATCACGAGCCCCCGGGCCTGGAAGTCGTCGGCTTCGGTCGGGACAGTCAGACGACCGGGAGCGAGTGACGCCGACAATTATTATTCCCGCCTGTGCACGCTAGGACGAGAACACCGACAGGATGCGTCTCTTCCAGTATCTCCGTGACGGACGGTGGTCGACCGTCTTCGGGTATCTACTGTTCGTCGCCCTGATGGTCGCCGGCTACTACTACAACATCACCTTCGTGCAGCTCGGGCTCATCGACCTCGGGACCCGACTCGTGGGAATGTCCGAAACGGCCGTCTCCGCGTGGATGGCCGGCCTCGCGCTGTGTACGCTCGTCGTCGCCATCGTAACCGGTGTGACGATGGACCGTCGCGGGTGGAGCAGGGACCTCAGAACCAAGTTACGGCTGTTACTCGGCGTCGTCCTCGTCCAGTTCGCGCTTACTCTCGTCGCACCCTCGATACGGACCGTTCCGGCATTCGGGGCGTGGATCGTGGCCGCGTCGATCGGCCTCGGCGTCGGTTTTCCGGTCTCGTTTTCGCTCGCAATCGATCTCGTCCCAGTGCCCGACCGCGGCTACGTCGCCGCAGCGATCACTGCGATAGCCTACTTCGGCGCGAACGCCTACCCACTCGAATGGTCAGTAGGCGTCTTCAGTCGATTGATGACAGCTGCAATGGTCCCCGGTTTGCTCATTCTCTTCGTCCTCGTGTCTGGCCGCCTCGACCGAATCGAAGCAATGCTCTCGGAACTCGACGCCCAGCGACGCGGGTTCGGTACCGGACGGTTCTGTTACCCCGAGTCGATCGAGACGCGGAGTCTCACCTTCGCCGTTCCGGTCGCCCTCATGTTCGGCGTGTTCTTCGTCGACAGCCTGGGATTCCTACGGATCATCGACACCCCGGCGCTTCTTTTGACGTCCTGGCAGTCGCCGGACCTCTCGACGAGATTGCTCATCGCTGTTGCACACGTCGTCGGTGCGGTGATGGCGGGCGTCATCTACGTGAACTACTCGCTGGACCGCGTGTTCCTGTGGACGTTCGCGTTGTTTTCACTCACGCACGTCCTCTACACCTCCGACCTGCGGGTAGCGGCGGTATTCCCGACGCTCGCAGGGGGAACGACCTCGCCGCTCAACCCGATGTACTACGCCGTGGCGGTGAGTTTCTACACGACGCTCAACTTCGCGCTGTGGCCGGACCTGTCGACGGCGGCCACCGTGGGAACCCGCTCGGCCATCGGTATCGGCGTCGCCGGGTGGCTCGCGACGTTTTCGAGTACTGCGCTGGCGCTGTACTTCCAGGCCGCGGAACTGACGCTTCTATCGCACCTCAACGTCGTCCAGGCGCTCTCGCTGCTGTTACTGTTCGGACTCGGCGTCGGCGTGTACGTTCGTCGGATGGTCGCGATCTCTCGGGAGGGACGCGTCGCGTGAGCCCGACCGAAGCCATCCCGCTGTTGATCGTCGTGTTGCTCCTCGTCGGGGTCGGTGGCGGAGACGCCGAGCAGATGACCGTGACCTTCCAAGGTGACCATACCCTCCAGTCGCTTCAGGACGTCCACGTCGTCGCTGGAGGCACAGTTAGCGTTCCCGCCGATGCGACCGTCTCAGGCGACCTCTACGTCATCGGCGGAACGACGCGCGTCGAGGGCCAGTTAGACGGTGACGTGACAGTGCTCGCCGGTAACCTCACAGTCGTCGAGGCTGCGACCGTCACCGGAACCGTACAGACGATCTCCGGCGAGTCGGCGATCGCCGACGGGGCGTCGGTCGGCCAGGTTTCGGCGGTCGATCCGCCGGCACCCTCGAACTCGCCCATCAGAAGGATCGCCGGGTTCCTGTTGCAGTTCCTCGTGGTAGGCTTCGCGGGCTGGTGGTTCGGCCGCCGACACTCGACGCTTCTAGACAACATCGGGCACTCGATCACCGAGCACGCCCTCGTCAGTGGCGTCGTCGGTGCGCTCGCCGCCGCGACGCTGCTCGTCCTCTTTGTCTACATGGCGTTTACCTTGCTCTTAATACCGCTCAGCATCGCCGGACTCGTCGGCGAAGTGCTGATCGTCCTCTACAGTCAGGTCGCCTTCGGCCGTCTCGTCGGACGACAGCTCCCGATCGACCGGGACGAAGTTGCGACTGTCGCCGGCGTCGGATTGTTCCTGCTCGCGCTGGAACTGCTCGCCCTCGTCCCGTACCTCGGAACGCTCGTCCAGTTCGCGCTGATCGTCGTGGGCTTCGGCGCCGTCTTGAACTCGTACTTCGGGCTCCAGCGCTTCGAACCCGTGACCATCCCGGACGGTACCGGCCGGTAACCATCCGTGGAGGGGGGCGGCGTCGATGGTAACTTCGCCTCCGGTGCTGATGCAGGCATGGCCTGTCCCACGCGGAGGGGTCCCACGGCCTGAAGCCGTTGGAGGAAGTCAACCGAGGAAGTACCGAGTCCAGGGATAGCGTTCGACGAGGGGTTGGCCACCGATCTCGTACTGCTCGATGTACGCATCGAGGCCGAGAATCCGGCCGGCGCCGAAGGCGGCGACGGACAGGAAGACGAGCATGTACGCGAAGTCGCCGTTGATGTACCCGTGTTCTATCTCCCAGTTGCCGAGATAGAACATGAGCATCATGAAGGCGCCCCAGAACGCAGCGAGGCGGGTGAGCGCACCGACGAGCAGGCCGAGGCCGATAAACAGTTCGCCCCACGGGACGGCGACGTTGACGAACTCGACGAACCACTGGGTCTCACCCATGGCAACGAACAGATCGGCGACGGGGCTGTTGTTCGCCGGCGGTGCGTTCTGGAGATAGCCCGCCGCACTGAAACTACCCGACAGCACCTTGTCCAGTCCGCTCTGCAGAAACGCCAGCCCCATCATCAATCGGAGGGCGAGAATGAACCATACGCTCAGCGTGTGAAGTTTCCCCTCGGCGGTGAACCCCGCAACGGTACTCCGAAGCTGGACTTCCTCCGACGACATGTTCCGCTACACTCGTGGTCGGCTGTTAAAAGTGGTCCCGGTCCAGGGGGAAGAGCGAACGTCCTGACCCGGGTGAGAACTGGCTGGGAGATGTCCTGCTCGAACTACTGTCCGATCCAAGTGCAGTTCAGTCCGCGGCCTGCCCGCCGTCAACGGGGATCGTCGTACCAGTGATGAACGACGCGTCCTCCGAACAGAGGAAGGCGACAACGCCAGCCATCTCCTCCGGTTGGGCGCTTCGTCCCATCGGTACATCGACCATCGCGGAGGTGTCGAACGGTAGCGTCGACGGGTCGACGCTCTCGCCGACCGTGTTCTGCTGGATGTTCGTCTCCGTCGGACCGGGAGCGATGGCGTTGACCCGAACGCCGCGACCCGCGTACTCCAGCGCGACGGTCTTGGTGAGGCCGACGACGCCGTGCTTGCTCGCCGAGTAGTTGGCGAGACCGCCCATGCCGACGAGGCCTGCCTCGGACGCGGTGTTGACGATGGCACCGCCGCTGTCGTCTGCTATCACCGGGAGTTCGGCCTTCATGCACGCCCAGACGCCCTTCAGATTGACGTCCAGCAACCTGTCCCACTGGTCCTCCTCGATGTCGGTCACCTCGGCGAAGCCGGTGAGAATGCCCGCGTTATTGTGCGCGAAGTCGAGGCCGCCGTACTCTTCCACTGCCACGTCGACCATGCGCTCGACCGAATCCGGGTCGGCGACGTCCACCTCGACGAACGTCGCGTCGCCGCCTGCCTCTTCGACGAGGTCGACCGTCTCTTTCCCCGTGTCTTCGGCGATATCCGCGACAACGACTTTTGCACCTTCCTCTGCGAACCGTACTGCCGTAGATCGACCGATCCCCGATCCGGCACCCGTTACGACTGCTACCTTTCCGTCGAGTCCTTTCATGAAGGTTTCACCGAGGATGACTTCGTCCGCACGTGACGAAGGTGTGTGGACGGTTCTCGCGGATCGGGAACTTGATTCTCACAATCTGCTATCCGGCAAGTACAGACAAGATATGGAGATCTGAACTAGACGCCAGTCAGGGAAGAGGAGTGCCGTGCTGTCGGCGTCGCTTACCGAAGTCGGCCCAGCAGTTCGTAGTCCTCGTCAGGGTCGTACCGGCGGAACAGCAGGCTGTTCGACAGCACCGACACGCTGGAGAACGCCATCGCACCGGCGGCCAGCACTGGCTGAAGCAGACCGAGCGAGGCCAGAGGGATCATCGCGGTGTTGTAACCGAGCGCCCAGACCAGGTTCTGCTTGATTTTCTGCAGCGTGGCGTCGGAGATACGGATTGCCTTCACGACGTCGAGCGGGTCGTCGCGCATCAGCGTCACGTCAGCGGCTTCTATGGCGACGTCAGTACCACTCCCGATAGCCGTCCCGACGTGGGCGACGGCGAGGGCCGGCGCGTCGTTGACGCCGTCACCAACCATCATCGCCTTCCGCCCTTCACTCTGGATCGATTCGACCGCGTCGGACTTGTCCTCGGGGAGGACCTCCGCCCGGACGTTGTCCGGGTCGATGCCGACCTGCTCGGCGACCGCCCCGGCGGTGCGTTCGTTGTCGCCGGTGATCATCATCACGTCGGTCCCGCGCTCGCGGAGCGCGGCCACCGCGTCTTTGGCGCTCTCTTTGACGGTGTCAGCGTCCGCGACGACGCCGACGAGCTCACCCTCGTACGCGACGAGCATCGCCGTCTTCCCTTCGTTTTCGAGACGTTCCATGGTCTTTTCGGCGGACGAGGGATCGATCCCTTCGTCGCGGAGCAATTTGCGGTTCCCGACGAGGACTTCGCTTCCACTGATGGAGGCGCGGATACCGTGACCGGGCACGTTTTCGAATTCGTCTGGTTCCGTGAGGTCGATCCCCCGCTCCTCAGCGCCGTCGACAATGGCGCGGGCGAGCGGGTGCTCGCTCCCGCTCTCTCCCGTCGCGGCGAGACGGAGCACGTCGTCTTCACCGAGGCGGTCCCGAACACTCAGCGCTCCACCGTCCGCGGCGGGCTCTCCTCCGTCAGCCAGCGGTTGTCCGTCAGCGTCGAAGACGACCACGTCGGTCAGCTCCATCTCGCCCTTCGTGAGCGTCCCCGTCTTGTCGAAGACCACGGTGTCGACGTCCCTCGCACGTTCGAGGATGTCACCGCCCTTGAACAGGACGCCGTTCTGGGCGCCGATAGTCGTCCCGACCATCGTCGCGGCGGGCGTCACCAGGCCGAGCGCACAGGGACAGGCGATCAGCACGGCCGACGCGAACACGATGACGGCGAATTCGAAGACCGTTACCGCCCCACCGGCGACCGCGGGGCCGCCCGCGACGAGCCCCCACAGCGGGAGCCACTCGACGAACCCGGCGAGGGCTCCGGGGAACAGGTACCAGACGACGCCCCAGAGGACGGCGTTCGCGATGACCGCCGGTACGAAGTACGCCGAGATACGGTCGGCGAGGTTCTGGATGTCGGGCTGGCGCGACTGGGCCTCCTTCACAGTTTGAACGATCTGCTTGAGCGCGGTGTCCTCGCCGACCTTCGTCGCTTCGACGACTAGGACGCCGTTCTCGTTGATGGTCGACCCCACGACTTCGTCACCCTCGCCCTTCTCGACGGGGACCGATTCGCCGGTGACCATCGACTCGTCGACCGCCGACTGGCCGTCGACGACGACCCCGTCGGTCGGGATCTGCTCGCCGGGGCGGACCTTCATCCGGTCGCCGACCTCGACGTCTTCGAGTGGGATCTCCTCCTCGTTGCCCTTCTCGTCGACGACGGTGGCCGTCTCGGCCTCCATCTCCAGCAGTTTCCGGAGCGCTTCGCCGGCCTGGCCCTTCGAGCGCGCCTCGAGGTAGTTTCCGAGCGTGATGAACACGAGGATGAGCGCGGCCGTATCGAAGTACAACCCGCCGGCGATCACTTCGAGCAAGACTGCCACGGAGTAGACGTACGCCGTAGTCGATCCTAGCGCGATCAGCACGTCCATGTTGGCGCGGCCGTTCTTGACGAGCGCCTTGTAGGAGTTCTTGTAAAACGGCCAGCCAAGCACCAGCTGGACCGGCGTCGCCAGCAGGAACTCTACCCAGCCGAATTCGATGCCGAAGATCCTCTCGGGGACGACCCCGCCGCCGAGGACGAACTTCTCGACGAGGAAGAACAGCAGGGGCGCCGACAAGGCCGCGCCGAACAGAGTCAGCCGGAGTTGCCGGCGGATTTCGGCCTGCCGGGCCGCGTCACGCCGATCCTGGTCCGATTCTCCGGCGTCGCCGTCCTCGCGGACCGGCGTGTAGCCGGCGTCCTCGATGGCGTCGTAGAGCGCCGCCCGCGAGACGTCCGCCGGATTGTACTCGACTTGTGCCTCGTCGGTCGCGTAGTTCGCCTCGGCGCTGATGACGCCGGGGACCGACTCGAGGGCGTCCTCGTTCGTGTCGGCACAGTTCGCGCACGTCATGTCCGAGATGCCGATCGAGACAGTGGCTCGCTGGGGCTCGTAGCCGGCGTTCTCGATAGCGTCGTAGACCTCAGCGAGCGATACCTCGTCCGGGTCGAACTCGACGGAACCCTCATCCGTGGCGAAGTTGATGTTCGCCTCGGCGACACCGTCGAGGTTCTCCAGGGCATCCGTTATCGTCTGCGAGCAGTTCGCACAGCTCATGCCCTGGATTTCCAGGTGGGTGGTTTGCTGACTCATTGTAGTAGAATACGGGGTCTTTGCTTACCCCTCTTTCTGGGAGTGTTCCAAAGTACCGGCGCCCCTGATCTTTCGAATCGAAAGCGATCAGGCGCCCTCTTCGAGACGTTCGTATCGCTCCTCGAACCGGCTCTGACACGACGGACAGCAGAAGTGATACACCTGCCCGTCGAGGCGAGCCGAACGACCCTCGCTGTCCACAGTGTTGTTACACTCGGCACAGGTGAGCGCAAATTCGGTCCCGTCCAGTGACGGGCGCCATTCGACGTCGTCCATCAGCGTCACCGTATACTCGACGTCGTCGTCGAGGAGGCCGTCGAGCCACCGGCGGACGTTCTGGACCTGTGCGCGGGCGTAGAACCAGATACCCCCGTCGGCGGTGACGAAGAGGTGCTCGACGGCGTCGGCGTCTCCGATGCGATCTTTGAGCCCGTCGACGTCGTCTACTCCCGCGACCTGGACGAACACCGGAATCCCGGCGTGCAGTTGTGACCGGTCGACGTCGACGGTGAATCGGTTGATGATGCCGGCTTCCTCTAAGCGAGTGACGCGGTCAGAAACCGCTGGACCCGAAAGATCGACGACGTCACCGATGTCGCTAAACGGGCGTCTGGCGTTCTCACCCAGGAGCGTGAGGATCGTCATGTCTGTCTCGTCCAACTCTCGCATACATCTACACCGTTCCCTACTGCCAATAACTCAACGGATTGTGCTTAGGCCTGCAATGGACGGAGTAACTGTGGCTTTGGAATCGAAGCAGAAAACGACAAAGAATAGACTCCCGTATCTCTACCCGTATGAGCGAAACAATCTCCGTAGAGGGAATGACCTGCGAGCACTGCGAGCAGACCGTCGAAGAAGCGCTCGAAGACGTCGACGGCGTCTCGAGTGCGACAGCCGATCGCGAGGCTGAATCGGCGACTGTGGAGGGCGACGCGGACACCGACGCCCTCGTCAGTGCAGTCGACGAGGCCGGCTACGACGCCTCGGCCTGACTACCACGGAGCCCTCGCCTCGCGAGGGGTTTCGAGTCGCCAGCGGAATTCCGACGCACGGCGTCTCACGTCCCGGTGTTCAGGGTTCGTGATCAATCGTCAGGGAATCGCACTAGATCACCAAAACGGGTACGAACCCGCGTTTCGAACCGATGTTCATGAGTAAACAGACGAGTCCACCCGGGCAGACGGAATGAACCGCCGCCGAGCCGATGCAGTCGTCGGGCTCATCGTCGGAACAGTCCTCCTCACCGGGAGTGTGCTCAGCTGGCAGGCCTACCAGCAACAGCGCGCCCTCGACGGGATGATGGGGTCGTCAATGGGAGCAGTCCACGGGACGAATCCGCTCTGGTACGTCCTCGGGGCTGTCGTCGTCTCCGTCTTCGTCGGGGGCGGATATCTGGTCGTCCGTGACGACCTCTCCGTATTAGGGCCGAGCACACTGTCTCACCCAGATACAGCTGAGAAGGTTTCCGGAGAGAGCGACGAACCGTCGGTCGACAATTCCCCGCCGAACGACGAGATCAACCCACCGCTACACTCTCGCACTCGGGTTCTCGACCTCCTGCCAGAAGACGAGCGTCGCGTCCTCGACCCGGTGATCGACTCACCGGGGATCACGCAGATCGAACTACGCGACCGGTCGGACTTCTCGAAGAGCAAAGTGAGCCAGACTGTGAGCGCCCTCGAGAAACGCGGGTTACTGTATCGCGAGCGCCAGGGCCGGACGTACCGCATCTACCCGAGCGACGAACTGGAAACGAGATAGAACGTGACCCCTCAGTCGGCGGTATGAGCGTGGCCACTGTGTTTACCCGTCTCACCGACCGAGTCCTGTCGGTGGAGCCAGTAGAGGAACAGGAAGAAGACAGTGGCGAGCACGTTTAGAACCATCTTGTAGTTCATCTCGATCGATACCTCGGCGATCTGTACGCTAGAGGGGGCCGGGATCAGACCCACGCTGAGGAAGAGGAAGTGCATGAGGACACCCGTGAAGACGGCGGAGACGAAGATCATCCCCGAGAGGATCGCTGCGAACTTCGTTCCGTAGTACTCCCGGTAGGCGTCCATGATCGGTGGGACGATGAGGTCGGCGTAGATGTACGAGAGGACTGAGCCGAATGGGAGGCCGTTACTGAAGAGGACAGCAGCGAACGGCACGTTTCCGACCGAACAGACGAACGTCGCGACGCCGATAACGGCCCCGAGGACCGCCGTCCAGAAGATGTACACCGGCAAACCGAACGTCGCGCCAGAGAATACCGACGTCCAGACCTGTTGAGGGATGAACCCGGCGATCAGGCCAGCGAAGATGAACCCGATGGCGATCTCGTCCCAGAGCATTCCCCACTCCTTCCACTGCTTGTCCGCAAGTGCTTTCCATCCCGAGAGTGACGTCGCCTTCTCTCGGATAGTCGTGTTGGCCGCTTCGGGGTCGAAACTCTCCATGCAGGACTGTGAGCAGAAGTAGTAGGTCTGTCCGTCGTGTTCCATCGAGTACTCGGCCTCGTCGGGGTCAACTTCCATCCCGCAAACGGGATCTTGTACCTTCTCTGTGCCCTCGTCGGTGACGTTCTCGCGAGCCTGCTCGACGACCTCGTCGGGAACCACGTAAACGAATCCCACTGCCATCAGGCCGATGAGCGTGAATCCGCCAACGATGTCCGCGAGGAGGAACTGCCAGCCGAGCAGGATCCAGATGATGGCGCCGATCTCGATGACGAGATTGGTCGAGGCGAACATAAAGGCCCCGAGCGTCGCCGCTGCGGAGCCGCCCTTCTTGAAGAGGTTCTTCGCCGTGGCGATGGCGCTGTAGGAACACGACGACGAGACGAACCCGAACAGTGACCCATACCCGATTTCGCGAGGGCCCTGTCCCTCCAGCAGCTCCGACACCTCCTCGTTTGAGGTCCACGCCTCGACGCCCCCAGCGATTGCAAAACCGATCACGAGCGCCCACCACGTGATCCATGCCATTGCCGCTGTGGTAGTCAGAAACTCCTGGGTGCTCTCGACGAAGAACGTCGAGAGTGGCTCAGAAGTGGTGAACACGCCGATGCCGACGGTCGCTAGCGCGATGACCGCGAGGATCGCGTATTCCTTCCGCTCCATATCTACTAGACGGGGCTCCGTTCCTAACGGGATTGTGACTAGAAAACCAGTATCTCTCGACGAACGTGTCTTGTTGTTCAAATCAATGAGTGAGTGAGCCTTTGCAGAACGAACTGCTTTCGTGTACCTTCCCGGCTATACAGCGGCCGACAGTGACTGATCGTATCTTCCCGTACCTGCATTCAACTGTTTCTCCGTAATGCGACGGATATCGGGGTACCTGACGCTCGTACGCTCATCTCGTCCGGGTTTGGAAAACGAGGGTTTCTTGTTTTCACTGGGACGATTCCCCCGAATTCCACGGCGATGAACGGTCTTGATCGAGAGGGACGGTTAAACGCCCCTATATACGCTCTCGAACGATCTCCTGCGCCGATTCACACCCACGCGGATAACTCCCGAGCTGTCCTACAAGTAACCGAGGAGAAGGACAATGACCAACATCAACGCCGGACGCTGGCTGCTCGTGGCGCTCGCGATCGTCGGCCTCGCCCTGGTCGCTCCCGTCGTCAGCGCGCACGATAATGAAACGACCGCGGATGACGCACCCAGGGACGACGGAACTGCGGCTGAGTGGGCCGTCTGGATGGAAGGACACAAGACCGACCACATGGGTCCCGGTGCCGTCGAATGGATGGAATCGCACATGGGCGTGACCGTCGACGAGATGGCTCAGGACATGGCCGACGGCGGCCACGACGGTAGGATGTACGGCCAGGGACGCGGTTGCTAGACGTTCCTGGCCAGATACTCTCGACTCGGCACACGGTTAAGGCAATCCCAGGACTATCATTTTGCATGGCATACACGATCCAGACGACGTCGACCGACGAATTCGACCAGACGGTCGATGCGACGATGGAGGCGCTCGAAAACGAGGGGTTCGGGGTGCTCTGCGATATCGATGTACAAGCGACGCTCGAAGAGAAACTCGGCGAGGAATTCCGGCAGTATCGGATCCTCGGTGCATGCAATCCCTCGCTAGCGCTTGAGGGGCTCAAGGAAGAAATCGAGCTCGGTGCACTCCTCCCCTGTAACGTCATCGTCTACGAGCGCGACGACGGCGACGTTGTGGTGAGCGCCGTCGACCCGGCACAACTCGTGGGTATAGCAGACAACGACGCGCTCGATTCCATCGCGACTGACGTTCAGGAGCGATTCGAGCGCGTGTTAGAGAGTGTCGGCGACGGAAGCGGGGGTCCGTCGGACACCTGAAGATCAGTTCCGATCGTTCCTGACTGGTTAGACGACGGCGAGAGCTTGTTCAAGGTCGCTCTGTAGATCGCGGACGTCCTCAAGACCAACGCTCAGGCGAATCAGTCCGTCGGTGATTCCCTTGGCCTCCCACTCTTTTCGCGAGGTCGACACGTTGGTCATCGACTCGGGATGTGCGAGTAGGCTTTCGACACCCCCCGAGACTTTCGGCGAGCGTGAACCCTCGGTCTCGGAGACGACTCCTTGGCGTCAGCGTTCTCACTACGCTGGAATCGTCGAGGGACGGTAATTCCCCCGAGACGAACGTGGCTCCATGACTCCCGACTGGACGCGTCGAAACGTCATCATCGCGAGCGGTGCTGCGATAGCAGCCGGCCTCAGTGGCTGTCTCAGCGGCGGGCGCACGGATGCTTCTGATGACGATGACGTTTCCCTCGCGGTCGCCGAGGTCCATCAGTACAGTTCCCCCGGTTGTAGCTGCTGTTCGCAGTACGCGGCGTACCTCGGTGAGCGGATAGACGGGACGCTCACGGAGACCACGCCCGACGACATCGCGGCAGTCAAACGGCAACATGGCGTCCCCGACGAACTGCAGAGTTGCCACACGCTCGTGGTCGGAGACTACGTCGTCGAAGGGCACGTCCCCGCGACCGTTATCGAGACGCTCCTCGGGGAGGAACCCGCGATAGACGGCATCGCGCTGCCGGGAATGCCCGCCGGTTCACCTGGGATGGGCGGGTCGAAGCAAGGGCAGTTTACTATCCACGAGTTCGATGACGATCAGGCGAGTGGTGTGTACGCGAAGTACTAGACGGGAGCGACGACGAGTCCTCAAACTGGGTCTGTGGGAATTGCGCCATCATCCGAGAACGCGCTCGCTAGACGTCGTTCTGTAGCCGTGGGATCGAAGCTCGTCGAGTACGGTGGTCGGCTCGAGAATCTGATGGACGTGAGAGACGCCGTTGGACACGTCCCCGGCCGCCACCGCCTGGGCAACGACCGCGGCGACGAGGCCCGTCACGTGACTCTGTTCTCGCCCGTCGACCGCTTCGGTTGTCGCAATTCGGGTTTTATCCCGTCGGCCTTCGGCGGTGACCGTCACTGCGAATCCATCACCGCCGAGTGAAAGACTCTCACTGAGTCGAGCGAGCCGATCGACCCCGACGGCGTCGGCCATCGGCTGATAGACTCCGGCCCTGACGAGCCCGTGGATGCCTGTCGAAGCGAGCCGGGAGTCGAAGCAGAATCGCGTCGACGCGGTCGGGACATCGAGCGTCCGTTGAACGACGTGCTGATCGGCGAAGTCGAACCGGTATGCGGTACGACAGCCGTATCGGGGAAACTCGATCGGCCGCGGGTCGGTGAATCCCCGGACGGTCCGCGAGTCGCCGTTAGTCTGTACCGTGAACGGTCGTCCGATGTGCTCTAGAGTCCAACGGCTCGCTTCCGGACCGAACGACTCGCCGAGTCCGAGGAGGACGCCGATCCGGACGTCGGAAACGGTCGACAGTTCGTCGACGGCGCGTGCTGCGAGGAGATTCGTGACCCCGGGCGCCAGTCCGACGCTCAGGACCGCTGTCGCGTCGTTCTCTCTTGCAAACTGGTCGAAGCTCTCGACCTGGCGGAAGAACTCGTCTGACGCAGTCACGTCCACGTAATCGATACCCCGTTCGAGACACGCTTCGACGAACGCCGTCCCCGACTGATCGAGACAGACGATCACCTGATCGACGTCCTTGAGAACGCTCGAATAGGTGGCGGGGGCTTCGACATCGAAGGAGACGCCGGATGCATGATCGCCGAGTCGCTCGGCGAGTGACGCTGCCTTCGAGTCGTCACGGCCAGCGATCAGCAACTGCTCCCGTTCAGCCATCGACGAGGTGAGTTCGCGGGCGACGATGTGCCCCACTGAACCGTACCCCCCGACGAGTAATGTCTGAGTCACGGCGAACCAGACTCCGACTGTCCGAAAGTTACTCTCCGCTGCATCGCTAGTCCGTCCTCCATTCTCCCGCTGACAGTATGAACACGTATGGAGACGTGGACACTCACTCCTGTGGCGACTCCGACCGAATGACACCTGCGACGTTATCGAGCTGTGCCGACACGTGTGCACTCTCTCCTGCCAGGTGAGTGACCACGTCATCCAGGGTAAGGATTCCAGTCAGCGAGCCGTTGTCGTCGACGACCGGGATGCGCCGGGCGTGGGCCTCAGTCATGTGGTGGAGCACGCGAGGTAGTTCATCGTCGGAGTCGACAACGAGTGGATCGGCGGTCATTACGTCCCCGGCGGTAAGCGCTTCGAGTTCGACGTCAGACTTGAAGAGATTTGCCGGGCCGTCTTCGGCGAGCAGTTCCACGGCGAGATCGCGGTCCGTAACGATACCCACCGGGTCGTCGTCCTCGATAACAACGACGCTCCCTACAGACTGGCCGAACATCGCCTCGGCGATCTCCCGGACGGACGCGTCTCGGCTAGCAGTGACGACATCGTCGCGTGCGAGCTGTGCTACCTGCATCGGGAGGTCAGAACGCTTCGATCCCATGTGCCGACTTCGGTCGCGAGACCCAAAAAGTATCGTCGCGAGTGAATTTTAAACCCGCGCGCGTCCCGATCGCTCTCCTGATCTAGTCTGCGGGACGGGCCTGCCTACCCGCCGAGACGCCCGGCAAACTCGGTACCGAGAGGTCGACGCGGCGGAGGAGCTGTGCATTGATCGCCACGATGACCGTGCTCAACGACATCAGCAGCGCTCCGATGGCGGGCGACAGGAGGATGCCGATGGGAGCCAGCACCCCCGCAGCCAGCGGGATAGCGAAGACGTTGTACCCGGCGGCCCAGACGATGTTCTCCTGCATCTTCCGGTAGCTCGCTTTGCTGAGCTTCACCAGTCGGACGACGTCCATCGGATTATTCTGCACGAGAATGACGTCGGCAGACTGGACTGCCACGTCGGTTCCGCTGCCGATGGCGATACCGACGTCGGCTCGGGTTAGCGCTGGCGCGTCGTTGACGCCGTCGCCGACCATCCCGACGAGCTTGCCCTGGTCCTGGAGCTCCTGTACTTTCACGTCCTTATCCTCGGGCAACACCTCGGCGAACACCGTGTCGATGCCCAGTTCGTCAGCGACGGCCTTGGCCACGTCCTCGGAGTCACCGGTCAACATTGCGACCTCGATGCCCAGGTCGTGGAGCGCGTCGACGACTCGGTAGCTCTCTTCGCGAATGACGTCGGCCATCGCGAACGCCGCAATCAGTTCCCCCTCTCGGACGAGGTAAACCACTGTTTGAGCGTTTTCGCCCGCCTCATCGGCGAAGGTCCGCAACGCGTCGGGAACGTCGCTGTCAAGATGGTTGAGGAGGTTCGGACCACCGACGTAGACCTCCTGACCATCGACGAATGCCCGGACTCCTCGGCCCTTCATCGCCTCGAAGTCGTCGGCGTCTCGTGCGTCGATCCCTCGTTCGTCGGCCGCCTCCCGGATGGCACGGGCGATCATGTGCTCGGAGTCCCCCTCGACGGCGGCCGCGAGTTCGAGCGCCTCGTCTTCGTCCACGCCGTCGACAGTCGCCGTCCCGACGACGCCGTGTTCGCCCTGAGTGAGCGTCCCGGTCTTGTCGAAAATAATCGCGTCCAGGTTTCGCGCGTCCTCCATCGCGATCCGGTCGCGGATGAGCATCCCATTGCGGGCAGCGAGCGACGTGTTGATCGCGACGACGAGTGGAATGGCCAGGCCGAGCGCGTGTGGGCAGGCGATGACGAGGACGGTAACGACCCGTTCGATGACCGTCGCGTCGAACGTCGTCGCGACCGTCCACGCGATGCCCGTAACGACGGCGGCACCAAGAGCAACGTAGAACAGCCATCCAGCTGCTCGGTCGGCGAGTACCTGTGTCCTCGATTTGCTCCCTTGAGCTTCTTCGACGAGACGCATAATGCCCGCGAGCGTCGTCTCGTCACCGGTCGCATCTATCCGTACACGGAGGCTCCCGTCGCCGTTGACCGTCCCCCCGATGACATCGTCTCCGGGTTCCTTCGAGACCGGTTTCGATTCCCCAGTGATCATCGCCTCGTTCACGTCGGAGTCGCCTTCCTCGACGACGCCGTCGGCCGGGACGCTGGCGCCCGGACGGACGAGAACCAGATCGCCTTCAGTGAGGGTGCTGACTGGCACCTCCTCGGTATCCCCCGATTCTGTGATCCGCTCGGCGGTATCGGGCATGAGCTTCGCCAGTTCGTCGAGGGCGCTCGACGCACGCCGGACGGACCGCATCTCGATCCAGTGGCCGAGCAACATGATGTCGATCAGCGTGACGAGTTCCCAGAAGAAGGCCGACGTCGTCGGAAAGACGACGCTGGCGAGGCTGTAGACGAACGCGACGGTGATCGCCATCGAGATGAGTGTCATCATCCCCGGCGATCGATCCTTCAGTTCGGGGACGGCCATCCGGAGGAACGGGGTCCCGCCGTAGGCGAAGACGACCACCGCGAAGACGGGATTTATCCACTCGCTGCCCGGGAAAGTTGGCACGGAGAAGCCGAGTTGGGTTTGGAGGAACTCACTGTAGAGGAGGACGGGGATCGAGAGCAGCGTCGAGACGAAAAAGCGCCGCCGGAACATCTGTTCGTGGCCGGCGTGCATCCCACCGTGGTCGCCGTGACCTCCGTGTCCTTCACCGTGGTCGTGACCACCTGCGTCGTGTCCCGCGTGGTGGTCGTGTTTCTCCTCGATTTCCGATTCGACCTCGTCCGCATCTTCGGCTTCCTCCTCGAGCATCGACTGTTCCGTCCGTGAATCGGCTGAATCTCCACCTCCCTCTCCGTTCTCCGTCTCGTAATGATCGTGGTGAGAGTGATCGTCCATAGCTAGTTCAGTGGAGTAGCATACGGGACCGGGGGTGTTGGTTTTGTGGTCTGTATTGGAGTCCTCACCGACTATTCGAGGAGGGCCAGCGCCGTTCGTCGGCTTCGATGAGCCCCAGTAGTTTCCGCCGGCGTTCGTCTATCGAATCGAGCGACTCGTCGAACTGCTGGTCAGACACCGTCGGTATCCCGCCGTCTCGAAGGCCGTCGAGCGCTGGAGCCGGAGGCGTCCGTGGGGCTGGTTCGACAAATGCTTCGTGGAGGGTGTTCAGGTAATCCTGAACACTCGATCGAGCCTGGCCGATGGCGATCTCACTCGGACGATCCTGTTTCGAGACTCCGAATTCCAGGAGTGTCAGCATCTCGTCGAACACGGCGATGTTCGTCGCCGTTGCCTGCTCTGTCTGCGGCGTGTAGAAGTAGTGGAGGATCGGGTACGCCTTATGATTCGAGGTAAGGGTGTCGAGCTGGCTGGAAATCGAGTTGAGCGGTACTTCCAGTCCCCGGAACGACTCGCCGTCCCAGCTTCGCTCAAGAATCTCGGTACTCCCGGCACCAAGGCCGTGGATACTGCTGGCGAGCGAACGTTTCTGCGTGACTGCACCGAGGACGTTGAGAACGTACGTCACGCTCAGCGTCACGAAGAGCATCCCGCTTGCCGTCGTGAGCGACGTGACAATCTGCCAGACGCCATCGCGCGGTGTGAAATCCCCGTTCCCCATCGTGAACACCGAATAACCGACGAAGTAGAAGCGTTCTGTCCAGGAAATGGGTCCTGTATCACGAGTATCTATGAGGGCATTCTCTCCGCCCGCGAAGAGGAACGTCCAGCCGAACCACAGAAGCGTAATCCAGACAGTGAGACTGAGTACGAGTACTATCGGTCCGGCGAGAGAGAGCACTCGAGGTCGGTGACCCGCTATCCGTCGAAGCAACTGCCACGTCCAGCTCATCAATCGAGTCGTAAGCGGACCGGCACCGCCTTCCACCCAGAGCGTCGTCCACAGTAGATCGACGACGACCAGGACGAGAAACGACACGCCGAGAAGCAGGGAGACGGGATTCATCGCCGGTACTCACAAGAATCGCACTTGGAAAGCCGATACCACGGCGCGTCTGAAACGCCGACCATGCAGCTTGGGTCGGGGACGTTCAAATCCTCTAACAGCACAACCATCACCGCCATTTCGCGCTCGAGACGGAAAATCATCGGCGTTGCGCTCCAGCTGCTGTGGACCATCCCCTACCACGTGCTTCGATAGCTGAGGAAAACGTACCGCTGGCCTGAACGAATCTGGAGAAGATCGATATCTCGTAAACCCCAGTTGGGGAATCCGGATAGTTTGTGGGAACCGAACGACACAGAATCGCGCCAAGCCACTTCCGTGCCAGACCCGAACTACCGTTGCTATGAGCACCGACACGGAGACGGTGGAGGGCTACGTCATGGACGCCGGCTGCATCCGAAAGAACGCGCGAGACGAACTACTGGAGAACGCGAGGTCCCACACCCGGGACTGCGCACTCATGGGCCATTGTGTGGAGAGCGGATACGGAATCGTCACCGAAGATGACCGCGTGACGATGCTCGATCCCGAAGCGACGCCAGCGGTCGTGAACGTCGTCGAGGCCTCGGGTAGAGACAAGGGAATCCGCCTACGGGTGACTCGAGAGGAACGCGACAGTGCCATGGAAACGACCGACGTCACCGAGATCGAGTAAGCGTGTGCACGGATTCAGGCCTCCTCGGCTGCCGCCTGTAACGTCTCGTACTCTTCTTTGAACATCGATTCACACGACGAACAGCAGAGATAGTATCGTCTCTCCTCGACCGTCACGGAGACTCCGTCCCCGGTGATCGGTTTGCCGCACTGGACGCACTCGATGGCGAGGTCGGCCTGATCGATCCGCGGATTCCGTACTGAATGGGAAATCTTCTGAATCTCGTAGCTCTCTATGCGGTCTTCATCGAGCGTCTCCGAGAACAGGCGTTCGAGTTCCCTGTCGTCCATGAACGCATGGACGGTGATACGTGGCTCAAAGGCTTGGAAGATGCATTCGACAGCGTCTACGTCTGTAAGTGACTCGACGACGGGGTCCGTCTCACCAAGCGCAGTTCGGATCTCGATGAGAACGGCATCGCCAGTCCGGAGCATCGACCGATCGATGTCGAGTGTAAACCCCTGGATGACGCCGAGCTCTTCGAGTTGGCTCACGCGATTCGAAACGGTCGGCGCCGAGAGACCGACCCTCTCACCGATTTCCGTGTACGATCGCCGGGAATCAGCGAGGAGGAGCCGGAGTATCTCCGCGTCCGTATCGTCGAGTTCGACCATCGACCTACCCTTCGGTCTTGATACACTCGAAACTGTGACTGGCAGTAGCAGGGTTCGTTAGATCGTTTTATAAGAGAGTCTGTGTAGTGCCGATCCTCAGACACCGAATATCCACATACTCGAAGCAAAAAGGGACAAAAATTTCACACCCCTCTAGTCGTGTATGTCTCTCTCGGAGACCGCCGGTAGGATCACCCACCTGAACGACGGAGAACGTGAGTGTCTCGAGAACTGCTTCGAGGCGACAGAAGTTTGTGAGTGGTGCGCAGACGAGTGTCTCGGCGACGAGGAGATGGAGAAGTGCGCTCGGCTCGTCGAGACGTCGCGGACATCGCCGCTACCCACGCCCGGTTCATGGCGCGCAACTCGAACTACAGTCCCGAACTCACCCAGATCAACGCCGGGGTCTGTGAGGAATGTGGCGAAGAGTGCGAGCGCCACGACGCCGAGCACTGCCAGGTCTGTGCCGACGTCCTGAGCGAGTGCGCCGAGAGCTGTCGCAACCTGATGGCTTCGTAGGAGAGACTCCCACTATTCCGGGTAATCCGTCCGTTATCAACCCCATAATCACCCCTCATAAGTCACATGGACCTCTGGAAAAAATTCGCCACCGTCGTCGCCCTGTTGCTCATCGTCGTGATCGCAGCACAGCCGCTCTACGTCGTTGCTCTGACGCTATTCGACTACGGGCAGACGCCCGAGGGCTCCTATGCGACGATGCAGACGAAAGACGTGACTCGGTTCCCCGCGAACGAGTCCGAACAACTGAGCGCTTATACCGCCCAAGCCGCCAGACCGCCGGGAGCGAACGTCTCGTACGATACCGTCGTCCGGGTACCCGAAGGAGACTGGCGGACGGCACTGCCAGCATCCCGATTACGCGCGGCGTCGGACGGGATCGTCCTCTACGGTGATGCACCAGTTCCCGGCGCGGGGAACGGAAGCGCAGAGACGCGAAATGCATCGACGGTCGAACTCTCCGGCGACAATCCCGCACAGACCGCAGCTCGGATCGCCACCCGTGGAAACTCGAGTGACGAGGTGAGCCCGAACAACATCATAATCGTCAGTAGCGACGCGCCCGAATGGGCGCTCCCCGCCGCAGCCTGGAGCGCCTACAGCGGCGATCCGATCCTCTACGCCGACGAGAACGGCGTGCCGGAGGCGACAAGACAGGCAATCGCGGAACTGAACGCCTCGCACGCGTACGTTCTCGCCCCGTCCAGCCTCGTTAGTCAGGATGCGCTCTCAGGGCTCGACGTCGAGTGGACGCGCATTGCTGGATCGACACCCCAGGATCACGCCGTCGAGATCGCGAAGTTCCGTGACGAGTCCCGGGACTTCGGCTGGGGCATCGACGAGCGGGACAAGGTCGGGTACTACAATTCGATGCTCGTCAACCCCGACCGGCCCTCGCAGGCCGTGGCGAGTACGAACCTCCAGTGGGGCAAGGCCGGGCCGATACTGCTCGTCCACGAGGACGGGTCGCTCCCCGCGATCACCGAGAACTACCTCTGGCGAACGCAGTCGTCGTGGTTCTCGACACCCGCGGAGGGGCCGTTCAATCACGTGTTCGTCCTCGGGCCGCTCGAAGAGATCTCGTGGGTATCGCAGGCCCGCAGCGACTACGCTGTGGAGATAACGCCCTATCGACTCCAGGGTGCGGGGATGAGCCCACTCGACGCGCTCTCGGCGGCGTGGGCGGCGTTTAGCCTGCTCGGCGCGACGTTCGTCTACACGCATTCCCGCCACCGGATTCCCGAGATGAACGACTGGACTAAGCTCGTGTGGCCGCTATTCACCCTGATCCTCGGGCCGATCGGATTCGGGTTCTACTGGCTCTCGTACCGCGGCCGAGAGATCGTCGAACGCGACGGGAAGAAACACGTCGTCCGACCCTACTGGCTCAAGGCGGCATCGGCCACCGCGATGGGCGTCGCCTTCGCTGCGAGTACGATGATCGCGGTCGCCTTCGGCCTCACGTACTTCGGGATGCCACTCGTGGTGTTTCCCGGGCAGTTCTTCGCGCTCGGGAGTTCGATGGTGCTGACGATGGCCGTCGTCTACGTGGTCGCGTTCCTCGTCTCGTGGGTCGTCTTCCACGTCCCGATGTTCCAGGACTCGCTGGGCCTGGACCAGCAGGCCGCCGCTCGGCGTGGCCTCCTCGCCGTCGGAGTGAGCATGACTAGCGTCTCTGTCGGGATGATGACGATGATGTACGTGCTGATGATGCTCAACTTGCCCATGATGCCCGGTGACGACAACATCCTCTGGTTCGGCGTGATGGTGTTCGCAACCCTGGTCGGGTTCCTCATCGCCTGGCCGGTGAACGGACTGCTGGTTCGAAAGAACGTCAAACCCGGAGGTGCGCTATGACCGACCAGAGTCGCCGAGAGTTCCTCCAGGACCTCGCGACTGTGCCGGCCCTCGCGGGCCTCGGCGGTGCAGCGCTGTCCGTCGACAGTAATCTATTCGCAGGTGATGGGGAGGAGTCGATGGCACCCGCGACTGCCGACTTCAACGAGTGGACGGCCACGACGATGACGACGCGTCTCGCTGGCGAGAACATGTACGAAACTGCGGCCGCGTATTGCCAGAGCGTCTATACGGCTATCAACGAACACACCCGTCCCGGTGCCGTGATCCTCGTCAACGACAGCGTCCTCGAAGCGGCGCTGCCGGGCGTCGGACTGATCCACCACCCGATCGACGGCGCCGTATTGCTGACAAGGCGGGACGAACTCCCGCAGGCGACGCGTGACGAAATCGAACGCGCACATCCCGAGGGCGTCGGGATGGACGACAACGTCCAGGTGTACCTGATCGGCAGCGAGCGCTACATCAGCGATAGCGTCAGGCAGGAAGTCGAATCGATGGGGATGAACGTCCGACGCATCCCCGGCGAGGGCCCCGTGAGCGTCGCCGCGGGCGTCGATCAGTACGTCAGTTCGATGCACGGCAATCACGAGGATGAGGTGCTGGTCGCCAGCCTCGACGCGCCTCGCCGTGCCGTCCCGGTCCAGTCGTGGAACGCCCACGCCGGCGACGGCTTCCTCTGGGTCGAGGGTGACTCGATACCGGAAGAGACCGCCGAGCAGCTCGAGGCGCGCTACGACTACGCGTACATGTACCTCCTCGGCGACGAAGCGGCTATCAGCTCCGACGTGGCCAGGGACCTCGGGACGTTCGGCCACGTCACACGCGTCCCCGACGCCGGAAACCCGTACAGTATCAGTGCGGCCTGGGCCGGATACAAGGACATCGGGCGCAACCAGGGCTGGTGGTTCGGCGAGTGGGCGAGAGGTATCGGTTGGGGACTCGCCGACCCGGGTCACAACTTCATCTTCGCCAATCCGGACGAGTGGCAGACGGCCGTTCCCGCCTCCGTCGAGAGCCACCGCGGGAAACACGGACCGATACTCGCAGTCAGACAGGATGAACTCCCAACCCCCGTCGAGAACTACCTCCGGAAGTTCTTCCGACCAACCGAGGCAGCCCCGTACGATCGAAAGTACAATCACGGCTGGATCGCCGGCCCGCCCGACGTCGTCAGTCGAGACGTACAGGCGCAGGTCCACGGTATCCTCGAGGGAGGTGGGCCGTCGTGAGACGCGTCGTCGCCCGATTCGAGAACGGAGAGGACGCGAGCGACGCAGAGGACGATCTCCGCGAGGCCGATTTCGAACCGGAACGTCCGGACATCGAGAACCCCTTCTTCGACCCCTCTGCGCGTCCACCCGAGGCACGCGGATTGCTGTGGGGCGGCCTTATAGGCGGGATCGTCGGTGTAGCAGTCTTGCTCGCGATGGCCATGGACATGATCTGGTTCCCGCGGCTAAGCCCGTTCCTGACTGCCGGTCGTCTCACTCTCGTTACCTTCGGATTCAGTATTGGCGTGGCCGTCGGTGGGTTCGTCGGCGGCGTCTGGGGAATGCTTCGAGGCGTTCCCGATCCTGAAGGACCACGCGTCGAAGTTATGGTTCCGGACGCCCGGGTTGAAGATGTCAGGAATCGCCTGCGTGATCACGACGCTACGAGAGTCGACGATGCGGTCACGCATCACGGTAGCGGGTGAGTAAGGACGTTGAACTTCGCAGGAGCGACGAGGTTATCCAGTTTGATCTACCATTCAGTGATTACCATCGAACCGGCCTGCTCTTTCCGTTCGGTTCGTAGCGATAATCCGCGATCTGTACAACTATTGTTGGTTCGTGCTCGGAGTGCCTTGGAGTGGCGTTGACGCCGCTTGATGGGCTGGTGCACCACCGTGGGTAGTAGCTGTCCCTTGCTCGTTGCTCCCCTGGCTGACCCCAGTTTGCGTCCGTTGGTATCCCGCTTGACTCGCAGTCGCGGGAATCTGTTGCGTGACCGTCGATTGCATGTGGGATTCGATGAAGTAGACCTGCTTGTCTACTTCTCGGGACAGTTCGGTGAAGAGGTCCGCAGTGTCCTCGTCCCCCAGCTCCGCGGCGCGTTCGATGTCGGCACGGAGGTAGTTCGCGTGACGGGCGACGTGATCCGTGAGCCACTGGAGGTACTCGGTTTCGTCCACTGCGTTGTGCGGTGGTTCGGGGATCTGACTGGTGTTCGCCGAGATGCGATTGGTCCCCATGGCTTGGCTCCCGAGCGCCGTAATACGTTCCGCGAGCATGTCGGTATGTCCCGAGAGCACCTCTGCGATCTCGTCAAAGAGCAAATGAAGCTGATAGAAATCGTACCCCTTCGTATTCCAGTGGGCGAACTTCGCCTGTGACTGCAGATCTGCCGTGTCGGCGAGCGCCTGGTTTAGAACCTGGATCACCTGAATCCGCGTTTCATCTGGGAGATCAACGGCGGTCGGATAGAGGTTTGCGCGTGGTTGTTGGCTCGACGAGCGTAATTGCTGTTGTGACATGAAAACTGGTCCTCCGGTCGTTCTATCACCTCTCGAACGGAAAACAGTAGTTTAGAAGTTCTCTCCGACTGTGGTCCACCTACTGAACTACCACACATGGATAGTATCCAAGCAGGATCTATCCACTACGTGGAGGCTGGAGCGAGCGCTCGCTAGCTATCTTGCTTTCCGTAGGTAACGGTTCAATGGCGATTCAAGCTGCTGAAATCCTCCGGATCGATAATATCGACTTAGTCCTCAGGGGTTTGGTGCATAGAGAGCGTACAGGATGGACAGCATCCCGGCGGCGGTGACGAGTGCTGCGACGAATCCGGCTTCGAATATCGAGACTTGGAGAATCTCGAAAAGCACACCCTCGAGAAGCCCGCCAAGTCCCACCAGTGCGAAGCCGGCGGCGACGTACAGGAGTAACTGCGTGTGATGCCGCTGGTACCCGCGATAGGCCTGGTATGCAATGACCAACGCTAGCGCGGTCGTGAACAGTTTGCCGATGACAAATAGCCTGTGTTCCATGGGTCAGTCCTCCCGCATTGCCTCGAAGATGGACGTGATCCGGTCGGCTGGATCCGGCCGGACGTCGATCTGGACGTCGAAGCCTTCCGCTTGGAGGAGGACTTCGATGCGTTCGAGTCGCGCCTCGTACTCGCTGTAGTGGCGGCCCCCTGGATCGACGTGGGTGTATTCCTCGAGGAGTCCCTGCTCGACGAGACGGCCGACGCGTCGGGAGACAGTTGGGCGTGACATGTCGCATTTCTCGCTGAGTTCGTTCGCGGACAGCCGCTCCGTCTTCGTCGCCACGAGGATGTCGCGGGCGTACTCGTCGTCGAGGATGGCGAAGACCTCCGGCAAGTCGGGCTCCTCGGTCACGTGTCCCCACTCGCGACAGGAGGGTAATATAGCCCGCCGATTTTCTGACTCAGAACGCCGGCTCGCTACTATATCGTCTCTCCCCGCCTACTGATAGTTGAAGGTGCAAAACCTATGTCTACACTCAACTCCGGCATGAACCAGCTCGAGAGCAAAGTCGGCGGACTGACCGTCGGCGGGAAAGTCCACAGCCTCAGCGCGTGGTTCGTGCTCGCACTCCGTCTCATGATGGGCTACGCGTTCGCATACTCCGGATTCGAGAAGATCACCGCCGCCGAACCGTTCGCCGCCGGGGGCTATCTCGCCAACGTCGCCGCGACCAACGGCAACCCGCTCGCCGGCGTGTTCGCCTGGATGGGCTCGACCCCGTGGTTCGTCGAGTTCGCGAACGTAGCCGTCCCGTGGGGCGAGCTGTTCATCGGCCTCGGCCTGCTCGTCGGCGCCCTGGTCCGCCTCGCGGCGTTCTTCGGCGCGCTCATGATGCTCATGTTCTACTTCGGGAACTGGGACATCGCCCACGGCGTCATCAACGGGGACTTCGCGTACATGCTCGTGTTCCTCGCCGTCGCGGCGTTCGGTGCGGGCCGCATCCTCGGACTCGATCAGTACATCGAGCAGTACGAGATCGGCGGCCAGGCGCTCGTCGAGCGGTACCCCGCCCTCGAATACGTCCTCGGCTAACCACGCCGAACTCTCCGCAGGAGCACAAGTATGCAAAATCCAATTCGATCACGCGGTATCCGTTCTCTGGGACTCATCGTCGTCGGAGCACTAGCGCTGGCAGTTGTCGGCGGGATGGCCCTGACACACGCAACCGTCCCAGACGCAATGATGTGGGAATGGCACGATGGCATGTGGAACGACGGCCACATGGCCGGATGGGGTGTCTGGGGTTGGGGGATGATGCTTGTCGGTCTACTGTGGATGGCGCTCCTCATCGCCCTCTCCGTCTATTTGGTCTCCTGGCTGGCGAGTGGGTCCAAAACGACGGGCAGCACTGAGGATAGTGCACTCGCTGTCCTCCAGGAGCGGTACGCTCTCGGCGAAATCGACGATGAGGAGTTCGAACGTCGTCGTGCCCGTCTCGGAGCTGACGACACCCGATACTAACTGTTCGTTCGCTACTCGTCGACTTCTGTCTTCACGACGGTCGCTGGACGGGTCGTCAATCTGAGGACGCGGTCGGTAACGCTCCCGAGCAGAGCACGATATTCGTCCGGCCGGTGTTTCGTGCCGAGCACGAGCAGGTCCGCGTCGTGGTCGTCGGCATATTCGACGATCGTCCCAGTCGGGCGACCGTGTTGCATCGCCGTCTCGACATCGACGTCGGCCTCCGACGCTCGGCGACGGAGCTCCGAGAGCGTCTCCTCGCCGTGTTCTTCGAGGCCGTGTTCGGGACCTTCAGCTTCGTCGACGAACTCGTCGCCGCTATAGGCAGTCACGACGTCCTCGTCGACGACGTAGAGCACGTGGAGGACCGCGTCGTGAGCGGCGGCGAGGTCGAGCGCGTGTGCTTCAGCCCGTTCAGACGCGACCGTACCGTCCGTCGAAAGCAGAATCCGGTCGTACATTCACTCGGATTTCAGAGGGCGGTACAATAAAGTCGGCTTCCGATTCCCACCGCTCAAGAGTCCCGGTGAGCGCGAACGAATGCACGGCGGAGAACGGTCAGGAGCACGTACGTTTCGTACTTCTGGGTCCGACAGTGCTCGCAGGGTTGCATGTCTGCTACGATGTCCTCGATTGCGCCGTCGTATTCTCCGGTGAGCGTCGCCAGTGCGTCGGTAATCTGCGGCTGGACGGCGTCGATCATCTCCTCGACGGCGGCGTCGGACGAATCCGGCAACGAGTACGAGAGGACGATCGTGTTCGCGTGATAATACTTCGTCGTCCCGCCGCGGCCCTCCTCGAAGCGAACGACATCGACGAGGCCGGCGTCCCGGAGCTCGTTGATGTGGTGGCGAACCGTGTTTTCAGTCCGATCGACGCCGCGGTCAGTGAGGCGCTCGTGAACCTCGGTTGCAGTCAGCGCCTCGTCAGCCAGGATGTCGAGAATCATAGCCCGCATCGGTTCGTCGATAGCGTCGGAAACACTGGGATCCCGCACCGCGATGTCATCGAGACGGTGGTCGGTACCGGAACTACTCATACAGGAATTGAGAGCGAGCACGAGGGAAAAGGTAGCGGGACACGAGCGGAAAGGCGTCCACCACGAAACCAGTCTCGAATGGGCTCGTGAGACGAAAGCTCTAGACGACCTGTTTGACCGTTCTAACGACCTGTTTCCGTGTTCAAACATATCATCTAAAAAATACTTATTGGGGTACGGGCACTATTTCAAACTGTAATGAGCGACACAACCCAATTCCGCGTCATGGACTTCGACTGTCCGACCTGTGCGAGCACCGTCGAACGCGCCCTCTCGAACGTCGACGGCGTCCAGCACGTCGAGGTCCACTACACGACCGGCCGCGTCGAGATTGAGTATGACGACAGCGTCGCGGATCCCGACGCCTTCGCACAGACGATCGAAAACCAGGGCTATACGCCCCAACTCGCCTGATCCCATGAACAAACAAACTGTCACACAGTACTACCGGAAACACCGGAAAGCCATCGTTACAGGAGCGAGCGGACTGCTCTACGGTGGTGGCTGGAGTCTGGGCCATTTCACCAGCTTCGACATGGCAAGCGCCGCCGTCCTCGTCCTCGCGACGATTGTCGGTGGCTACGACATCGCCAAGACGGCCTACCACGAGGTCACCAACCGGACGCTCGGCATCAAGACGCTGGTGACGCTGGCTGCGATCGGTGCCATCGTCATTGGGGAGTACTGGGAGGCCGCGGCCGTGGTCTTCCTGTTTAGCCTCGGCAGCTACCTCGAAGGGCGGACGATGCGGAAGACCCGGACGGCTCTCCAGGAACTTCTGGAGATGACGCCCGACACGGCGATGGTGCGCCGTGACGGGACACTCCAAGAGATACCTGCCCGCGAGGTGGAGGAGGGCGAGATCGTCATCGTGAAGCCCGGCGGGAAGATTCCGGTCGATGGTACCGTCGCCGACGGCGAAAGTGCGGTCAATCAGGCGCCGGTCACCGGCGAGAGCGCGCCCGTCCACAAGGCCGACGGCGACGAGGTCTACGCCGGGACGGTCAACCAGGAGGGAGCGTTGGAGATTCGGACGACGGGCGCGGGCTCGGATACGACGCTCGAACGCATCATCCGGCGCGTCGAGGAGGCCCAGGAAGCCCAATCGCCGACCGAGAGCCTCATCGATCGCTTCGCGAAGTACTACACGCCGGGCGTCATCGTGCTCGCCATCGGCGCGTTCGCGGTTACGCAGAACGCGATCCTGTCGCTGACGCTCTTGGTCATCGGCTGTCCCGGGGCGCTCGTCATCGGGCCGCCGGTCAGCATCGTCTCCGCCATCGGGAACGCCGCCCGGTCGGGCGTGCTGATGAAAGGCGGGGAGCACCTCGAACGCGCCGGCAAGATCGACCTCGTCGCCTTCGACAAGACCGGCACGCTCACGAAGGGTGAGACGACCGTCGCTAGCGTTCAGGGATTCGACTACGACGCCGAAGCGGCACTCCGCCTGGCCGGCGTCGCCGAGAAGAAGAGCGAACACCACCTCGCGGACGCCATCCTCGACGCTGCCCGCGAGGGTGATGTCGCGGGAAGCGCCGTGGCCGATGGCGGCGCCGTCGTTGAGACGGCTCGCATTCCGGACCCGGACGACTTCGAGGTCGTTGCCGGGAAGGGCGTCGTCGCCCACTACGACGGCCAGGAGGTCGTCGTCGGGAATCGGGCTCTGCTCGACGAACGCGGCGTTGGTATTTCGGATGACGTCGAATCGTACGTCCGCGAACGCGAGGACGCCGGTGAGACGGCCGTCCACGTCGTCCTCGACGGAACCGTCGTCGCCGTGATCGCCCTCCGGGACGAACTCCGCGAGGCCGCTCCCGGCGTCGTGCAGGCGCTGAAGGATACAGGCGTCCGGACCGTGATGCTGACAGGTGACAACGAACGGACCGCGGCAGCCGTCGCCGAGGAGGTCGGCATCGACGACTACCGCGCGGAACTCCTCCCCGAGGACAAGCAGGCTGCCATCGAAGCGTTCCGCGAAGAGGGGCACGTCGTCGCGATGGTCGGCGACGGCATCAACGACGCGCCGTCGCTGGCGACCGCCGACGTCGGCATCGCGATGGGCGCGGCTGGAACCGACACCGCCATCGAAACAGCGGACATGGCGCTGATGGCCGACGACCTCGACCGTATCCCGTACGCGGTCAAACTGAGCAAAGCGACGCGCTGGAACGTCCTCGAGAACGTCGGCCTCGCGGTGCTGACCGTGACCGTCCTCCTCGCGGGCGTGCTCACGAGCTACGTCACCCTCGCCACGGGGATGCTCGTTCACGAGGCCAGCGTCCTCGCGGTCATCCTCAACGGCATGCGACTGCTTCGCTACTGACGACCAACACGCCATCAACCCATGACACCAACCCCGAATTCGACCGACGCCACCGACGCAGAAACAGACTGGCAGATCGACTACGACGCCGACCCGATCGAGATTAGAGATCCCGTCGCGGAAGCCATCGGCGTCCTCGCTCCAGGCGCTCCGTTCGTCGTCACCTACAGAGACGCGGTGAAAGAGGCCGGGCACTCGTGTCCAACAGCCTCGGGAGCCTACCGGATCACCCAGCTCGGCCTCGACGCCCTGTATCCCGACGACTATCCAGTCCGAAGCGAGATCGAGGTACAGGCGGCAGGCTCTCGGGACGACGCGACATACGGCGTGATGAGTCGTATCATCTCGTACGTTACCGGCGCAACCGGAGACGACGGATTCAGCGGTCTCGCTGGCGGCTACGGCGGCCGGCAGGGACTCCTACACTTCGATGGGTTCGACGCAGCCACCCCAGACCCGACGTTCCGTTTCCGGCGGACCGATACGGACGAGACTGTTGAAGTGACCTACCACGTAAGCGATGTTCCTGACGGTGGGCCCGCACTCGGAAACCTCCAGGCGATTCTCGACGGATCCGCGAGCGACAAGCAGCGCGAGGCGTTCGCGGAGGACTGGCACCGCCGCGTGCAGGCCGTTCTCAGCGACGACTCGTTGTTCACCGTCGAGACAGTGTGACTGCCCCTTGGCATCCTACTCGCGAAAGCCAAGTAATCGAAGGCCATTCAGGGACACGAGGACCGTCGACCCCTCGTGGCCGACCACGGCCAGCGGTAATGGAATCCCCCGCAACAGAATCGTGCCAACCATCAACGCGATCGCACCGAAGGCGATGGCGAGATTGACTTTCAGCGTCCGGCGTGTCCGGCGACCGAGTCCGAGCACATAGGGGATCTTCCCGATGTCGTCACCCATCAATACCACGTCGGCGGTCTCGAGCGCGACGTCAGTCCCGGCACCACCCATCGCGATGCCGAGCGTCGCCGTGGCCAGTGCAGGTGCGTCGTTCACCCCGTCACCGACCATCGCCACGTTCTCGTACCGCTCGACCAGCTCTTCGATGGTAGCCACCTTCTCCTCCGGAAGCAGTTCTGCCTGCACCTCGTCGATGCCGACCTCGTCGGCGATCTGCTGTGCGACACGCTCGTTGTCGCCGGTCAGCATGACGATGTGCTCCACGCCGAGCGAGCGGAGGTCCTCAATCATCTCTGCAGCCCCAGGGCGGACTGTGTCGGTGAACGCTAGCCACCCCAACACGGTGACGTCATTTCCGTGTTCGCGGACGACGACGACGCTCGTTTTCCCTTCTGCCTCCAGGGAATGGAGCCGGTCTAGACCCGGTTCGATCCCCTCGATCGCTGTGTCGTCGAGGACAGTCTCGATGTAACTCTGATTACCGATGTGGACGAGCCCGTCGTCGACGTCGGCTCGGACGCCTTTCCCGGCCTCCGACTGAAACCGCCGCGCGTCGGGAACGTCGAGTGCACGGTCTTCGGCTTCCGAGACGGTCGCACGAGCGAGATGGTGCTCCGAGCGGGCCTGTACGGCGGCCGCGAGCGAGAGCAGTTCGTCCGACGTCAGTGACTCGTCTGCAAGGCCGTCCCGGACGAACACGTCCGTCAACTCTGTCTCACCCCGCGTGAGTGTGCCCGTCTTGTCGAACGCGACCGCGTCGATCTTCGCCGCGGTCTCGACGTGTTCGCCACCTTTGAACAAAACGCCCTGTCTCCCGCCGGAGGCGATCGCCGACAGCACTGCTGCCGGCGTGGAGATGATGACCGCACACGGCGAGGCCGCGACCATCAGCGTCATCGCCCGGTAGAACGTGCCCGTGAACTCGCCACCGAGCGCGAGCGGAATCGCGATCGCTGCGACCGTGAGTCCAAACACGCCGAGCACGTACGGCTGTTCGAGGCGGTCGATGAGTCGCTGTGTCGGCGCCTTCTCGCTCTGGGCCTCTTCGACCATGGTGATGAGGCGGCTGATCGCCGACTCGTGGGCCTGTCGCGTGACCTCTATTTCGAGGCTGCCGCTCTCGTTTATCGTCCCGCCGAACACCTCGTCACCGGGTTCCTTCGGCACGGGGACTGATTCCCCAGTGAGCGACGCCTGGTCGACGGTTCCCTCACCGGACGTGACGACGCCGTCGAGCGGGATCTTGTCGCCAGGCCGAACGACGAACACGTCACCGACGGCAACCTCGTCGATAGGCACGGTGACCTCCTCACCGTCGCGGAGGACCTGTGCCTCGTCCGGCCGCATCTCGACGAGCGACTTGATCGCCCGGCGCGAGCGGCCGATGGCGTAGTGCTGGAGCGTGTTCGATAGCGAGAACAGGAAGAGGAGCATCGCGCCCTCGAACGGGGCGCCAATGGAGAGGGCGCCGAGCGCGGCGACGATCATCAACAGATCGATGTCGACCGCACGGTGACGCAGCGTCTCGATCGCGCCTTTGAGCCCGTACCAGCCGCCGAAGACGTATGCGACGCCGTAGCCAGCCCACATGAGAAGTTGTGGTCCCTCAAGCCATCCCGTCACGAGACCAGTCACCATCCCGAGGAGCGTCAGGCCGACGAACACGGCCTCCCGCCTAAGTTCCGAGCGGGTGCTCACGTCATCCGTTACCGTCTCAGATTCCTCCTGAATCGTCACATTTCGGTCGCGGACAGCGTCTCGAATCGCTTTTTCCGAGGTGACGCTCCCGTCGTAGGTAATCCGGGCGTCCCCTGTTCGAAACGAGACGTCGACATCGTGGACGCCGGAGAGACGCTTGAGGTGGCGTTCGAGTGCTCGAGCTCCCGCGTCGCCACGACCACCCCGTCGTTCAATGTGGATAGTACACGTCGAGAGAAATTGTGATTCAGTAACAGCCACGTTCTCGAAACCTATGATTTGGTTTGATTTCACGTTTTAGGTGTGCCCACAAGCCTTGGTCCGATCCCGATATCGGTACTCGAGTCGAGAATCTCATCCAATGATTGTTACCGGGATCTGTGCTCGGCGGGTGACTGTCTCGGCAACGCTTCCGAGGAGTGTCCGGTCAATTCCTGACCGGCCGTGGCTACCCATGACGATCTGATCGGTGCCGTGGCTGTCAGCGTAGTCAAGGATTTCACGCGCCGGTTTACCGACTTCTGTGACGGTGTCGAGAACAATATCGTGCTCAGCTGCGAAATCTGTAGCCGTTGTGTGAATCTCTGTGGCACGCTCTTGGGCAGTATCGTACCAGTCCTCTGCGACTGGCAACCCCCCAGCCTCCACGTCGATCACGGAGTCGATCGGATTGATGATGTAAATCGTGGTGATGGTAGCATTGGAAAAGTTCTCGAGAGCGTAGGTGAGCGCACGCTCGGCAAGCGGGGAACCGTCAAAGGCGACGAGAACGTTGTCGGGCATATGAATAGATTCGAGACGGTTTGAGAAGAGTGTACTGCCGAAAACTCGGTGTCTGGGAGTACCGTTAACTTCGATGTGGCCACAACCGCTAGTATGTCTAGTATCCGTATGTGGATCGATCAGCACTGTCTCCTGAGCTTCGTCGCTATCGCGTATGCCTTCACGTGGTCGATCCAGGGTGCACTCGCGTATTCAGGTATGGAAGCTTCCTGGACGCACTCGATCCTGATCGGCTTTGGCGGGTTCGGCCCGCCAATTGGTGCCGCAGTTGTCATCTGGGCCTCCGGTGGGAGCCTCCGCAGGTGGGTCGGCCAGATGTTCAAGTGGCAGATCGGCGCGAAATGGTGGGCACTCGCGTTCGGACTCCCGTTCGTTATTCTCTCGCTAGGCGTCCTGCTGTTCGTCCTAGCTGGCGGCCCAATCAACCTGACCGAATTCGAATCACCCTTCATCTACCTGTTCGCGATGGCTTGGGGAACCGTGTGGGGCGGCGGCCAGGAGGACCTCGGCTGGCGTGGCTTCATGCTGCCAATCCTGCAGGACTCCTACAGTGCGCTGACCTCAAGTGCCATTGTGGACGTCATGTGGGCCACTTGGCACCTCCCGCTGTTCCTGAACGCGACGACCACCCACGGAGGCTGGCCGCTCTCCCAGCAACTCCTCTGGATGATCTCCATCCTTGCTGGCTCCATCCTCTGGACGTGGATGTACAACAGCACCGGTGGCAGCGTCCTCGCCGTCGCGGTGTTCCACGCCGGCGTCAATGCGATGGGGATCTTCCATCCCGCCGACCAAGACGCGCTCATTCCCAACAGAGTGCCGGACCCCTGGCTGAATCTACTCGCCGAGGTCACGGGTGCTATCCCTCTCGTATTGATTGCCGTTCTCTTGGTAGCCATCTACGGCGGTGACCATCTCTCGAATCGCGACCCACCAACTCCTCAAGACGCTGGCCTCCCACAGAAGACCGAATCGAAAACGGTCACGTGACAACTTTCAGTGCGTCGCTTTGCTGGAACAGTATGGCTCGCTAACGCATTTGTCGGCAGCACATCACTGTCTGTTCATATGGTAGCGTCGAACGGGACTGGGGCGGTCGGTAGGATCTCAAAGCGGATCGGGCAGTCATCAACCACGACGGTGTCCTCATCCGATTCGTTTCCCTGTGGCTCGTCGTCGCAGGCGTCTTCACGGTGGCATGGATCCTCAGCTATTATCTTCTCTCACAGGGGCTCTTGCACGGTGGAAATCCCGCCGCTTCTGCGGACTACACAGGAAGTGTTTCGCGGGAGTTCCTGACGCTGTTTGGATGGAATGTCGCTGTCTCGTTGATCGCCGTGGCAGCGAACACCCTCAGGTCTGTGAATACCCCACTCGGCTACGTAATCCAAATCGTACAGGCACCTCGGCACGGAGCGATCTGGGGCACCGGATCACTTGCCATCGGGACGGGCGAACGAATCGTACCGTCACAACCTCGGAGGATAGAAATGATGCGTGCCTTTATTTCAACAACGGATACAGCAATCTAAATACTCGGTACGGTTGCGGCTTTGATGAAACCTTCCAACAGTCAGATGCTTTTTCGACAAGCTATCCGGAGACTGAGCGCTCAACCGTCGGCCCCCTACAGTATCGGCAGAAGTGTCGGGATCGAATTAGATTACCAGTGACGGGATACCTGCTCTCTACTGTAACGCGAGCCGACATCACAGCGAATTTTGAAGCGCACATTCTGCGATGTTCTTTCCGTATTTTGCCGTCCGATCGATACTATCGAGAATGCGGGCCACGACTATCGCTTCTTCAGGAGTTCGGTCTGCTAGAACCTCGTCCACTGCCGCAACCTCTCGGGAGACTTGGTCACAGAAGTCGAGAGCCGAATGAGCGGGTTCGGAGGCATAACCGTTGATCACAGCATCTGTAGATTCTTCGACGACGCGACGAGCATCACCTCCAAGCGATTTGATTTCCGTTCGAACGTCGCCTTCGATAGCGGTATCGTACCGGCTGGCGATATTCGCCATGGTTACGGCGTGGTCCGCCACTCGTTCGAGTTGGCGGGCCGTAAAATAGTACGCGAATATCTCCCGTCGGGAGAGACCGAGCTGGTTGAGTTCCTCGAAATCGGTGAGGGCCCGATTCAGATGACGGGCAACCAATTGGAAGACTCGGTCCGCTTCGTCGTCTCGTTGCGCGATGAATTCTACTTCGGTCGTCTCTCCCACGACGGCCTCGATCGCCGCCTCGTGCATCGAGAGCGTAATGAATCGCAGCTGGATGATCGATTGGCGCAGAGAGACCTCGCTCGTGTCCAGTAGCACTTGGACTGTGGTTTGCGATTCGGATTCCTCGACGACCTCGACCCCGGTGAGGCTCTGGGAAACCCTATCAAGCGTCTGTCGCTGTTCCGTCGTGAACTCCTCTGTGGGATGGAAGTCGATCTGATTGAACCCGGCAGTGTATGCGGCCCGGAGCATTCGTTCGACAGTCGCCGCATCCGTGTCAGCAAGCGCGATCTCGACAGTTGCGAGTTCACTCTGCTCTCGCTCGTTGTGCCGGATGACGAGAGAGCCATCGAGGTGCGTGTAGAGATACACCGACTCACCCGCCTCGATGTCGTATTCGTCGGCCCAGTCGACGGGCATCGAAACCGTGTACGTGCCGCCACCGACTTGTTGGACTTTGCGCGTCTCCATATCAGTAGATCAACTCCGGATCGTTTTCGACCATGTAGAGCGTCCGTGCGGCGATGTTCACTCCGTGATCGGCGACCCGTTCGAGGTCGCGGATCGTGAGGAGCAACCGAGAGACGTCGTCCATTAGTTGTTCGATACTCCAGGGGTCGTCACCGGCGGCTTCCCGTTCGATCAGGTTACGGACGACTCGTTCACTGGCACGCTGACACAGTGCGTCGATTTCGTCGTCGCGTCCTGCGATCTCGTGGCACACGTCGGCGTCCGCTGTCACGTATGCGTCGAGGGCGTCAGCGACGAGCGCACGGGCGTCCGTGCCGATCTCGACGATGTCGACCTCGTACGTTCGTTCTGTGTCTGCTGCGAGCGTATACCGCCCGAAATTCGTCGCCAGATCGCCGATTCGTTCGATGTCGGTGAGGATCTTAAACGAGGCTGCGACGAACCGGAGGTCACTCGCGACTGGCTGTTGCAGGGCAAAGAGGTCGATACAGTCCGATTCCAGTTCGAGATATCGGTCGTTGATCTCGTCGTCGCTCTCGATGATCTCCGTTGCGAGGTCCGTGTCCCCGCGTTCGAGAGCGATGAGACTCTGTTCGAGTCGGTCCAGCACTGAAACTCCCAATTCTTGAACGTCAGAGCGGAGTTCGTTGAGCGACTCCTGATATTCACGACGTGGCATCAGTGTCACCCGAACTTGCCGGTGATGTAGTCCTCGACGCGGTCACTCTCGGGATCCTCGAAGATCTTCTGGGTGTCGTCGAACTCCACGAGTTCGCCTCCGGTGAGGAAGACAGCCGTCTTGTCCGAAATTCGAGCGGCTTGTTGCATGTTGTGCGTGACGATAACGACCGTGTACTCCTCGGCGAGTTCCTCGATGAGGTCCTCGATCTTCGAGGTGGCGATGGGGTCGAGTGCCGACGCCGGTTCGTCCATCAGAAGCACGTCCGGGTCGACAGCGATCGCCCGGGCGATACAGAGGCGCTGTTGCTGGCCACCGGACAGATCCAGTGCGCTCTTGTCGAGTTGGTCTTTGACTTCGTCCCAAAGCGCTGCTCGTCTGAGTGCCTGTTCGACCCGCTCGTCCATATCGTCGGTGATATCCTGAATCCGGAGGCCGTAGGCTACGTTATCGTAGATGCTCTTCGGGAACGGGTTGGGATGCTGGAAGACCATTCCGATCCGACGCCGGAGCGCGACGGGATCGATTTCCTCGCCGTACACGTCAGTCCCGTTGAAGAGGAGTTCACCATCGATAGTCGCGGCCTCGACGAGGTCGTTCATCCGATTGATACATCGGAGGAACGTCGACTTGCCACAGCCCGATGGGCCGATTATCGCAGTCACGTGCTGGTCCGGGATCCGGAGGTCGATACTCTGAAGCGCCTCTACGTCTCCGTAGCGGACGTCCAGGTTCCGGGACTCGATGACGGCCCGCGCCGTGCCCGTACTCGATTGAGCCTCTCGTTCGGATGTCGATTCTTCGACCGTCGTCGATATCGTCGGGGTCGCGTCAGTGTCACTCATTGTTAGTGGTCACGTTCGTACCGGTTTCGGATCACGATCGCAGTGGTGTTCATCAACAACATCAGAGTCAGCAGAACGACCGCAGCGGCTGGAACGACACCGTGTCTAAACGCTGCATCGAAGTTACTGTGAGCGGCGTAGATCTGCAGCGGGAGCACGGTCGCCGAGGAGAACAGCCCCGTGGGCGGTGAGTAAGTCGTCGTCGCGACAGCGATGACGACGAGCGGGGCCGTTTCGCCGATGGCCCGAGCGAGCGCCAGGATGGTTCCGGTGAGTATCCCCGGTACCGCTTCCGGAAGCACGACGTTGCGGAGTGTCTGCCACCGACTGGCCCCCATTCCGTACGAGGCCTGGCGTAGCGAATCGGGCACTGACCGGAGCGCTTCCTGAGCGGAGACGACCACGATCGGGAGGATGAGCAAGCCGAGCGTCCCCGCCGCAGAGACGACGATTCCGGTTCCGAACCCGAGCGTGTTCCTGAACAGTGCCAGCCCGAGAATCCCGTAGACCACAGATGGGACGCCAGCCAGATTCGAGATATTCACTTCGAGGAGCGTCGCGAGTCGCCCGCTCCAGCCGGTCTCTGCCGCGTATTCTTCGAGGTAGACTGCGGCGCCGACGCCGACCGGGAACGCCATGAGGGCCATCACTCCCACGACGATTATCGAACCGACGATCTGCGGGTAGACGCCTGCCTGGCCTGCGTCCAACCCGTTCCACGAGGTCAGAAGGAGTGTTGGCGTGAGGTACCCCTCTAGCCCCTGAATTCCCAGCTGTCGTTCGAGGAGAGCGCCCAGTAGGATTCCGCCGACAATCACGAACGGACCGAGGACGCCGATTCGACCCTCCGGTCGCGTGACGATTGTATCGCCGATAACGTACGCGACTGGGACCACGAACGCCGAAAAGAGGACGACCCAGAACGACGGATCGATACCTGTCGCGATGGCACCACCGGCGACTCCCAGCGTGCTCACGGTGACCGTTGCCGCCGCGTACGCGCCGCGCCGAGGCGAAAAGCGGCGGGAAACGACCAGACCGAGTACGGCTGCGACCGGGAGCGTCACTATCCCGAAGTACGCGATCCACTCTGCGAGGATCCCGACAATTGGACGGATCGTCTCGTAGAGGACGCTTGCGAGAGCGAGACCGCCCAGTATCGCGACGGGGATTGCGGGTCCCGTGTATTTACTGTCGTTCGTTCGCGCGTACGCTGCCACGAGAATTGGTAGGATCGCCGCGAAGAGGAAGTTAATGAAAACGTCGTACGGGCTCAGTGCGTCCGCGACGACGTAAGAGACACAGGTTACGACTAAGCCGCCGAAGACGGCCGCGAACGCCTTCGTGTTGGCGGCCCTGACAGCAGGACGACGACGGGCGTAGAGCGTGAACGCGGCCGTCGGTGTGACGAGCGTCCCGAAGTAGAGGAGGTACCACTGCGCCGACGCCGTCAGCGGCCGAAAGGCGTCGAACGCGATGTATCCGAACAGTACGAGCAGCGAGACGATCCCGAGCAGTGTCGCGACGACGAGCCCGGCCTCGAAGAGCTGTCCTTTTAGATGTTCGAGGCGCAATCCCGAAGTCTGCCGCAATCTATCGCTAGTGTTGTCTTCGGTCGCCATTATTCGTATTCCTCCCTGAAGCGCCGGCGGACCATCTCAGCGAGGACGTTCATCGCCAGCGTGATCGCGAACAGCGTCATTGCGATGGCGAACATCGCCTCGTAGGTCGCGCCCGGCGTCTGGTCGGCGCTCGCGATCTGGACGATGGCCGCAGTCATCGTCTGACTGGATTCGGCGAGGTTTTTGAGGACGTTCGGAAAATAGGGCATCTGCGGACTCATCCCCATCGCCATCGTGACGGCCATCGTCTCTCCGATAGCCCGTGAGAGCGCCAGTACGTACGAAGCGACGACCCCCGAAGTCGCAGCCGGCACGACCACTTTCGTCGAGACATCGAACTTCGTCGACCCGAGACCGTAGGCTGCTTCTCTGAGGCTATCGGGGACGGCGCTGAGTGCGTCCTCGCTGATAGAGGAGACCATCGGGATGATCATGATCCCGACGACGATGCTCGCCGACAGCGCGTTGAAGGTGCGCAGCGACGGGATGACGAACGTGAATCCTGAAGTCAACCGGACCGATATCGGCAAAAAGCCGTCGACCAACGGCGTGATGTAGACGAGCGCCATGTAGCCGTAGATGACCGTCGGGACGCCGGCGAGGATCTCCAGCGCGGGTTTGAGAATCGACCGCGCCCGCTCGCTCGCGTACTCGCTCAGATAGATCGCGGCGGCCAGGCCGATCGGTAACGCGATCAGTGCCGAACCGACTGTGACGATGAGCGTCCCGCTCACCAGCGGGAGTACCCCGTACGACTGGCTGATGATCGGGCTCCAGCTCGTTCCGGTGAAAAAGTCGATCGGCGAAACCTGCGTCCAGAACGTGAACGCTTTACCAGACAGGGAGAGAACGATTCCGACCGTCACGAGAATCGTCAAGATCCCACACCCGGCGATCAAGTACCGGTACAGCTGTTCTTTCCGGACGACAAACTCGTCCCGTTGCAGCGGGCCCGGATCGGGTTCCGTTCTATTACTCATGGTGGTAACTCCAGCGACCGTTACCCGCTGTACTCATAGTCGCCGGCGATCCCCTCTTCGAGATTGGTCAGGTTGTCCTCGACCATCTGAGAGCTGCTCGGGACGTAGCCGATCTCGTTTGCGACGTAGTCGTTGTCGGCCTGGTTGATGTAGTACCGGATGAACTCCTGCAGGTGGTTCTTCTCCTGCAGCTTGCTCATGTTGGCGTAGAAGAACAGCGGTCGGGCCAGCGGGTAGTTCCCGCTCTGGGCACCTTCGAGACTCGGCTCGACCGGTTCACCGCCGCCCTCACTGACGCTGAGTGCCTTGACGGTGTCTGGGTTGTTCGTGTAGTAGGCGAACGGCAGGTACCCCATCGCGTACTCACTGCCGGCGACCCCCTGCGCGATGAGGTCGTCCTGTTCGGTGCCCTCGAAGTCCTCGCGGATAGAGCCTTCCTCACCGACGACGGCTTCGGTGAAGTAGTCGAACGTCCCCGAGGTGGTCGCGGCACCGTACAGATCGATCGGTTCGTCCGGCCAGTCGGAGTTGACGTCGCTCCACATCTCTGGTGCAGTATCGGGCGACCAGATCGTCTGGAGGTCTTCGAGGCTGATGGAGTCGATCCAGTCAGCGTTGTTGTTGACGACGATGGTGAGCGCGTCCTGGGCGATGAAGAACTCGACCGGCTCGAAGCCGTTGTCCCGACAGCGTTGAACTTCTTTTTGCGAGATGGGCCGACTCGAGTTGTTGATGTCGGAGTCACCGGGAATGAAGACGTTCTCGAAACCGCCGGAACTCCCGTCCCGGGTGAGATTAAAGCTGACGTCCTCGTGGCCTGCGAAGTCCGGGCTCTGGAAGCGGCGGCTCACCGTCTGGGCGATGGGGTAGACCGTACTACTCCCCGAGATCCGAATGTCCCCCGACAGATTCTGTGACCCGCCGTCGCCGCCGCCACTCCCTCCGTCGCCGCCGTCACTCGCTCCGCCACCGTCGGTCGGCGTCTCTGTGTTATCGCCCCCACTGGTACATCCAGCGAGACCGATGGTTCCGATAGTACCGGCTGTGAGCAGAAATTCACGCCGCGGTACACCCTCGGAGAAATTCCCCGAATCTTGTGCCATCACTTGGGAGAGGGCGAAGTACAACTATATCCCTTAGTATGTTTGATATAGGTTGTTGGCCATGAGTATGTTGTACTACGTTGGTATATATAGATTGTATCTGAAGTTCAGGACTCTTCGAGACGGTGATCGATGGATCCCGGCTATTTCTCCGTTTTTCCGACTCTGAACGGAATTGGTACTGGTACAGCGACCTGGGGACCAGATCATCACACAGGTCGTGAGCGAAGGAACTGACTTGGCTGGATCGAGTACTACATTCGACGTATTTCAGCGATGAACTATGTAGTTCCAGATGCCCCTCGACTACTCCGATTTAGTCCATGTCTACGTCCCGATCACGTTACGTCTCTCGACACGTACTCACGTATCTAAATATATCGCTCGGGCGCGGTCGTTATCGTGAGCCCAGAGAGCACTCTTCGTCTGGACGGTCAGGGTGTTTGCGAGACGATAGTAACTTGCGCCGAGTTCGTCGTTCGGGTCTAACGACCGCCTCGTTCGTTCGGGGTTTCTTCGATTGTACGTGTTTACCCCGAGGACTCAACGGCCGGCACAGCCTGATCTCGTGAAATCATCTCGTTGTTCCGGGAGACTCGCTTGAGCTCGTCGTATGGATTGCGTCCCTGCTGGCGCCATGTCGCCAGCAGGGACAGCACCGTCTCATGAACGAACATCCCGCGGTCATTGCGGAGCGTTCCGATCAGTTTCCGGAGAACCACCGGCTCACGAAGCGCGTTTTCGGCGGCATTGTTCGTCGGAGAGACCGCTGGCTCACCGACGAAGGTGAGCCAGTGGTCGAGGCCACCTTCGATCTTTCCGAGTAGTGTTGCCACTGGTCCGTCGGGAACTGACCGTTCAATCAGTGATTCAAGCTCTCTCCGCGCCACACGCTGGAGCTCTGCTCGCTCACGAATGGTCAAGTCGCTCTCCAGCCGGGTCTGGAGAGCGACGTACAACTGTTTGAGAGAGTCGTAGATCGGTTCGCCTTCCGGTTGCTTCTCAGCGGCATCTTCAGCCTCTCGCAAAATATGAGCCCAACACCGCTGGAGATTGTCGCTGAAGGCTGGATAGGCTGTCCACCCATCACAAATGACCGTTCCCGCGAAGTCCTCGCCGAGGACTTCCGCGGGAACATCGCTTCCACGACTCTCTCTAACCGCGTAGAGCGTGTGGTTCTCGGTGGTGAACGTCCAGATCCATGCTTGCTCACCATCTCGCTTGATGCCTGTTTCATCGATGTGGACAACGTCGGCTTGCTGGATCTGGCGACGGATCTGTTCGTATTCACAGCGACCGGCGCGCGCAGCGCGCTCGGTCGCGTGCCACGCAGTCGCACCTGACAACTCCAGTCCGTGTAGCTGCTCGAAACGGTCTGCAATCTTCCGATAGGGAAGGCGGTAATCGTACCGCGATAGTGCTGATTGGGCGATAACGTTCACCCCGAACTGCCCCTCATCGGGGCAGTCGGGGTGTGTAGCGACTGTCTCGGTTCCACAGGAGTCGCATCGGTAGCAGTGGCGGTTGTACTGCGTGAGTTCTGGTGGTTGTGGATCTGGTATCTTCTCGACGAGTCGGGGGCTGACGCCCACCGACTCGTCGAAGTGTTGGCCACACTCTGGACAGCAGTCACGGGTGACCTCAACTTCTTCGTCCAGATCAGCGGTAGAGCGCCACTCTGGCTCGTGACCGTCTTTTCGTCCGGGAGTGCCGCCGTCAGTTCTGACATCGTCGTCTTCGTCATCTTGCGAGGTCGGGGACTCGTCAGTCCCCGACCGTCGCTTACTCGGTGGTGTATGTGGATTCTCGTATTTGCGAAGCCGTGTTTCGAGTTCTTCGATCCGTTCGTCTTTCTCCTGAAGCTTCTCCTCAAGATCGTTGATTCGTTCTTCCATCTGGAGAAACCGCGAGAGAAGTTCGTCTTTGCTGAGGTCATCTCGATCCACTATGACCACCTCAGCGGTCCCTCAGCAGGGTCACCGGGATGGTCTCCGAGCGGAGACCATCCCTGGAGAAGTTCAATTAGCCCTTGCTGAGGGTTCATATACCCCCCGGTTGGTCGCCTGCTACGAGACAGTGGCGAAATTCATTGGGGCTAAACACGTACCTTCGATTTTCCGACCCGAAACGATACTGTCGCCAATCGCCAGGAAAAAAAGTCGGGACGGGCGCTCAGCCGCTGTACTCGTACTCGCCGGCGCTCCCCTGCTGGAGATTGCTCAGGTTGTCTTCGACCATCTGAGAGCTGCTCGGGACGTAGCCGATCTCGTTTGCGACATAGTCCTCGTCGGCCTGGTTGATGTAGTACCGGATGAACTCCTGGAGGTGATTCTTGTCCTGCAGCTTGTTCATATTGGCGTAGAAGAACAGCGGTCGGGCCAGCGGGTAGTTCCCGCTCTGAGCGCCTTCGAGGCTCGGCTCGACGGGGTCGCTCCCACCCTCACTCACGCTAAGAGCTTTCACCGTATCGGGGTTATTCGTGTAGTAGGCGAACGGCAGATAGCCCATCGCGTACTCACTGCCGGAGACGCCCTGCGCGATGAGGTCGTCCTGTTCGGTGCCCTCGAAGTCTTCGCGGATCTTCCCCTCTTCGCCGACGACGGCCTCGGTGAAGTAATCGAACGTGCCGGAGGTCGTCGCAGCACCGTACAGGTCGATCGGTTCATCGGGCCAGTCCGAATTCACATCCGCCCATGTTTCCGGAGCGGTGTCGGGCGACCAGATCGCTTTGAGGTCTTCGAGGCTAATCGAATCCAGCCAGTCAGCGTTGTTGTTGACGACGATAGTCAGCGCGTCCTGGGCGATGAAGAACTCGACCGGCTCGAACCCGTTGTCCCGGCAGCGCTGGACCTCCTCCTGAGAGATCGGTCGACTCGAGTTGTTAATGTCGGAATCGCCAGGGATGAAGACGTTCTCGAAGCCACCGGAACTCCCGTCCCGGGTGAGGTTGAAGCTGACGTCCTCGTGGCCAGCGAAGTCCGGGCTCTGGAACCGGCGACTCACCGTCTGGGCGACCGGATAGACCGTACTACTTCCAGAAATCCGAATGTCACCCGACAGCGTCTCTGAACTACCACCACTGTTCTCACTGCCGAATTCGTACTCGCCGGCGATGCCCGCTTCGAGGTTGGCCAGATTCTGCTCGACCATGTCCGAACTGCTCGGGACGTAGCCAATCTCGTTTGCGACGTAGTCCTTCTCGGCTTCGTTGATGTAGTACCGAATGAACTCCTGCAGGTGCGTTTTCGCCTGCAGTTTGTTCATGTTGGCGTAGAAGAACAGCGGGCGCGCCAACGGGTAGTTTCCGCTCTGAGCGCCTTCGAGACTCGGCTCGACGGGGCCGCTCCCGCTTTCACTGATGCTGAGTGCTTTGACCGTATCGGGGTTGTTCGTATAGTAGGCAAAGGGGAGGTACCCCATCGCGTACTCACTGCCGGAGACGCCCTGCGCGATGAGGTCGTCCTGTTCGGTGCCCTCGAAGTCTTCGCGGATCTCCCCCTCTTCGCCGACGACGGCCTCGGTGAAGTAATCGAACGTGCCGGAGGTCGTCGCAGCACCGTACAGGTCGATCGGTTCGTCCGGCCAGTCGGAGTTGACATCGGACCAAGTTTCCGGGGCGGTGTCGGGCGACCAGATCGTCTTGAGGTCTTCGAGACTGATGGAGTCGATCCAGTCGGCGTCGTTGTTGACGACGATGGTGAGCGCGTCCTGGGCGATGAAGAACTCGACCGGCTCGAACCCGTTGTCCCGGCAGCGCTGGACCTCTTTCTGGGAGATCGGTCGGCTCGAGTTGTTGATGTCGGAGTCACCGGGAATGAAGACGTTCTCGAAACCGCCGGAACTCCCGTCCCGGGTAAGGTTGAAGCTGACCTGATCGTGGCCTGCGAAGTCCGGGCTCTGGAACCGGCGGCTGACCTCCTGGGCGACGGGGTAGACCGTACTGCTCCCCGAGATCCGAATATCGCCCGACAGGTTCTGTGACCCACTACTCCCGTCGCTGCCGTCACTCCCTCCGTCACTCCCGTCGCCACTCCCGTCGCCACTGTCTGGCGTGTCCGTCGAGTCGCTACCGCTGGTACAACCAGCGAGGCTCGTAGCTCCAACCGCACCGGATGTAAGCAGGAATCTTCGCCGCGATACGACATCGGAGAGAGGCTCCGAATCTTGTGACATCACCTGAACGGGGGTGAAGCACTAATAAGGGCCTTGATATGAGTGGTACGAGAGGGTACAGTAGGAGCTATACCAGTATTTTGGAAATGTGTGATATGTACGTCTACATAGTTGGACGTAGTCTCACGACCTACAGGGACAAAAGACAAAAGCAGGGTGATGAGAATGACCTCAAACGATGGCCACTATCGCTGAATTTACTGCAAAGGCTGCTGATTCCCCAATAGGAGAGCTATTGGCCCAATTTCCGGATGAGACCATCGAAATCGAACGACTGAAAGAGTTCGATCAATCGTTTGCGGTCTACTTTTGGATAACGAGTCCTGCTCCCAATTCAGTAGAGTCCGAGTTTACAGAATTGGGCCTCTTCACGTCGGTAGACGTTGTTGACACACTCGGGGATGAAGTCTTCGTCCGTGCCCACTGGAATCCTGAACGAGAAGGTGTTTTACGGGGTATCTTTTCCGCTGACGTAATTCTGGAATCAGCTATTCTGAGTCAGGACGGGTGGTCTATCAGACTGCGGGCAGACACTGCCGAACCACTTTCAGTGTTCCAGAACTACTGTCTTGAGCACGGATTCAAAATGAGAATGTCCCGGTTTCCGACTCTCGTACAAGTATTCAATAGTCCGGAATACAATTTATCTGCTGAACAACGAGCAGGGCTCGCATTGGCGTACGAGCAGGGATACTTCGAGGAACCACGCGAGACTACACTCGAGGAGTTGGCTAAAACTCTCGAGATTACTCCCGAAGCGGTACTGGCTCGTATCCGCAAAGGGGAACGGAATCTTATCGAAAACACAGTCGTCAGATCGGTCAATGAGATCTCCTGAATAACGAAGGACGCTTTAATTGGCTATTTTGACGGAATTTTGACGAGATCTCCCGACGACGTACCCGTTGCCATTCGTCCAGCCTGTGCGGAAGATATGGCCTTGCTGAAATCCTCCGTTGATGATAGATTGTGGCAGTCTTACTGCATACAGAGCTCGTATCTCGCGTGGCAATATCACAAATCAGGTATCGCTGAAGATACCACTTCGATAGTGTGTCTCTGAAAGAGAATCGGAAGCGATTCACTCGACGACGTCTCCTTCGGATACTCAGTAGTGCCGGAACGGTCGGATTGGCAGGTTGTGGAGCGGTTCTCCCCGAAAATTCGACTGACAGGCATCAGGTGAGGGAGACCACACGGCCGACGCGCTGCCGAGATTCTGTGAAATCCAAGTGCTCAAGCCTGCCGACTCGGATCCGTATCGGTTCGACGTGACGGTGACCGTCAGACGGGACTGCGAGACGGTGTACGACGACACCCGCAAAGCCGGGTTCATTCTCGCGGACGACCAGGGAATCGACTGGCTTGGCGATCGGGGCCGGTACCAGACCGCGGTCTCTTCGGAAACGGCGTCGGAGCCCGCAACGTACGACACGGCGGATGCGCCCGAGGACTCTGCCTTCGACGGTTGTAACGGGTACGTCGCGATCGTCAGTGAGGACGGGATATCCGGCGGGTTGTGGAGCGGAACCTCCGACGATGCCCGAAGCGCCTCCGATGACTCCCCGTAGCGACCTGCCGATAGCGATACCTGCTCCGTGATCATGGCACGTACGATAGCAGTCGGTCTCACCGAGATGTTCAACACAGGGGATCCTCAATCCGCTGGAAACGCCAGCAGTCTTTTTATAACAGCCGGAGAATCGAAAACCGAGACCAATGACCGAGGAGACAGCCTCCGACCGCGGGAGCACAACGCGGGACCTGTACGTCGTCTTCGAGGTGGAACCTTCTCCGGAGAGTGATTGTCCCCTCGGTGATTTCGACGGCAGGGTCGACGAGATCAGGCAACAGTTCGCCGGCGACGACTGTCACACCGATACGACAGTGCGCACGAGCGACTGTGACTGCGAGCCCGAGAGCGAATGTACCGAAGTCATGCATACGACGAGTCCCGTCGAGGATTCGTGTCCCTGTGCTGTCTTCGGTGAGTTCGGCTGTGTCCCGGAACTGAGTGCAGTCGGCGACGGACGAATCGTCCTGGAGACGTACCTGCCGGACCGCGACCACCTGTCGGAGCTCGTCGACGCGCTGAAGGGGGTTGCGGACGGGCTCCGGCTCCGGCAACTGAAGCGCATCGAGAACGGAACTGCCGAGCGAAATAGGGACACCGTCACCCTCGACCTCTTCGAGGTCACTGAGAAACAGCGCGAAGCGGTCACGAAAGCCGTCACGGCAGGGTACTACGAATCGCCGCGGGAGACGTCACTCGGCGAACTCGCGGACGATCTCGACATCTCGAAGTCTGCACTCACGCAACGACTCAACGGCGTCGAGTCGAAACTCGCCACTGCCGCGTTCGCGGAGGTGAGTGCGGACTGATGAGCCGATTAGTCGAGCTCGACGCGACGGGGCCGAGGAAGCTCGACGAATCGGATCTCGACCCGGAGAAAGGAGATATCGCCGTCTGCCAGTGTGGGCTTTCGGAGGAGTTCCCGTTCTGTGATGGATCGCACAGTTGTACCGAAACCGAAGATGCGGACACGTGCTATCGCTATGTCGAAGATGAGATGTCACAGCAGCTACAGACAGTCGTTCGTATCGTATACGAGGACGGAACGACCGAAGCGATCGACTGACCGCCACGAACGAGGGCCGGCAGTCACTGAATTTTCGCTGGTTCAGAATCGTCCCAAGGATTAATTCGTCACTTCGAGACGGTTCACTATGGCGGACGAAATAGATTCCCCAGAAGAACTGCCCTCGACCGCAGGTGAACTCGCCGAAGAATATCCCGAGGTGTGGGACGAATATGCCGACCTCGGAGAGGCCTGTTCAGAGGCTGGCCCCATCGACGACGAGGCGAAACGGCTCGTCAAGCTCGCGCTGGCCGTCGGTTCCCAGTCGGAGGGGGCCGTCCACTCGCACGTCCGCAGAGGCCTCGAAGAGGACATCGATCCAGAGGCGCTCCGGCACGTCGCGCTCCTCTCGATCCCGACAATCGGGTTCCCGAAGGCGATGGCCGCCATGAGCTGGATCGACGACCTAGCAGAGTGAACGGGTTGGCTTTCGCCTCGCTACCGCTGTGACCGACCATCGATCGGACGACATGCTCGCCGGGAGCACCGAACGATCGACTTCTTCCCTCGTTTCCGTGCGTTTCTACCACGTGTATATAAAGGTCTGAATTATTCAGAGGGGGACGGATGCTGGAGTGAGCCCTACGATTATCTATGAATCGGAGTACCGACCAGCCACCGGACATCGACGACGACGAGTTCGACGAGTGGGCCGACGACCAGCTCGGCGACGTCGAGTACGACACGGAACTCGGCAAAGAGATGGGCAAGGACGCGATTCGGCTCGCCCGTGGCGAGTTGAGTGAGGAGGAGTTCCACGAGAAGTACCACGAACAGGTGAAAGCGGAGTTCGGCGTCGACGAACGACCGACGAAACCGGAGCAATAACATGTTACGGAACGACGACGACAATCTCGAGCTGACGCGTCGTGACGCGATGAAAGCGGGCGGGGCGGCGGCGGTGGCGCTCGGCCTCGGCGGGTCGGCCTCTCACCTCACGTCGCTCGGGGAGGCGCAGTCGACGGAACTCGAGTACGAAGAGGTGCCGACGGCCTGCTGGATCGGGAAGATGGACTGTTCGGCGACGGCCAAGAAGGTCGGTAATCGCGTCGTCAAGTACGAAGGTAACCCAGAGGACCCGCGAACGGACGGCTCTCTCTGTCCGAAGGGGCAGGCCCAGATCGAGCAGGTGTACAATCCCTACAGAATCAAGGCGCCGCTGAAGCGCACGAACGAGAAGGGCCAGCACGGCGAGTGGCAGGAGATCGGCTGGGACCAGGCGATGGACGAGATCGGCGAGGACCTGAAGACGAAACTGGAGGACGATCCGCGGCGGGTCGTCTTCCAGGTCGGCCGGAAGAAATCGCCGCAGTGGCAGGAAGACGCCTGGGTCACCGGTACGAGCAACAAGTACGGCAGCATCGAGAAGTACGGACACGGCGCGACGTGCTCGGACTCGGGGTACCGTGGCCAGGAGCTGATGTTCGCGACCCACGGGGTCTCTGAGACCGACTTCCAGAACTGCGAGTTCTTCATCGGCTGGGGACACAACATGACTCAGGGCGGTGGGGCACACCTCTGTCAGATCACGTGGCCCAAACAGATCGCAGACGCCCGCGACGACCAGGGGATGGAGACCGTCGCGATCGACCCCCAGCGCCGTAACTCCGGTCCCTACACTGACCAGTGGCTCCCGATAGAACCCGGGACGGACATGGCGTTCTGGCTCGCGTTCAACAGCGTGCTCGTCCGCGAGGGCTACATCGACGAGGAGTACCTCACGACTGCCACGAACGCCCCGTGTCTCGTCGCGACCGAGGGCCCCGAGGAAGGCCACATCCTCCGGACTGACGACGCCCAGGACCCCGGCGAGGAGTACACCTGGGCCGACGGCGAACTGGTCTGGGACGAACAGGCCGGCGAGCCCGTCGCACACGAAGAGGCCTCAGCCCCGGAGAACGTCGCTCTCGAAGGGACCTACGAGGTCGACGGCGTCGAAGTGCGGCCGGCCTTCGACCTCTACCTCGATCAGATCTCCCAGTACGACCCCGAGTGGGCCGCCGAGATTACCGATATCGACGCCGACACCATCGACGAACTCGCCAAGAAGTGGGGCGAGAACGCCAAGATCGGCGCGACCGTCGAGGTCGATGGCGTCGAGATACCGTATCGGCCGGTCGGGATGCACGGCTACCACGTCGCCCAGCAAGAGATGGGCGTCCCGACGACGATGGCTCACTACCACGCTGCGATGCTGGTGGGGGCAGTCGACGTCGTCGGCTCCACGCGCGTCCGGAAGGCCAAGTACGACGGTCCCAAGGACTACCGAGAGCCGTTCCGCGACCAGGCGTTCCACCCCGAGAAGATCACGAAAGAACCCGACGGGCCGTCGCTGGGTGGGAGCATGTTCCACCCGATCGATTCGACGGCCTACTCGCAGTCCCACGTCAGCCAGACGAACCCCGACAAGTACAACCTCCCCTACGAACCGGAGGAGATGGCGTGGATCGTCCAGATGGCCAACCCGGTCACGTCGGCCCCGGGGGTCGACACCGTCATCGAGAGCATGAGCAGGCTCGACACGACCGTCGTCTGCGACCCCTGGATGAGCGAGACGGCCGACGTCGCCGCCGACTACGTGCTCCCGGCGGCGACCGCCGACAAACTCCAGGGTCCGACCGGCGGCTGGGACGGCTACGCCGACATCGAGCACATCCGGTTCCCCTCGATGGACCCGCTGTGGAACACCAAGCCCGACGCCGAAATATACATCCAGCTCGCCAAGGCCGTCGACGCCTACGAGGAGTACGTCGCGGACATCAACGCTGAACTCGGGCTCGAGGGGACCGAGTATGCCTACGCCGGTGCCGACGAGACGCCCGACGACCCCAGCGAGTTCCTCCGTGACGGCCTCGACCGCTGGGCGAAGACCAAGGGCAAGAGCCTGGAGTGGTTCCGGGAGGGTAACGTCATTACCAACGAGTGGGACATCGGCGGCGGCAACCGCTACGCCTACACCTGGGGCATGGACAACGGCTACGGCGAGTTCAACCCCTACGACGCCAAGCACGAGTTCTACAGCGAGACGCTATTCCGCCTCGGCGAGCGCGTCGAGGAACTGTTCGCCGACTCGAAGTTCGACGACCCCGAGTCGGAGTTCCCCTACCTCCAGGACTACAACGCGTACCCGACCTGGCGCCAGCCGACGATGTACGATTCCCCCGACGAGTACGACCTGACGCTGTTCAGCTGGCACCAGATCGAGCACAAGCAGACCCGGACGGCGAACAACAAGCTCCTCAACGAGATCGCGCCCAAGAGCGCGTTCCGGCTGAACCCCGAGGACGCCGAGCGCATCGGTGTCGAGGACGGTGACGAGGTCGTCCTCAAGACGCACGACGCCCAGAACGACGAGGCCAAACAGGTCGAAGGGGTCGTGATGATTCAGGACGGCGTCAAACCCGGCACGGTTGGTGTGCCCCACCACCACGGAAGCTGGAAGGATCCCGAGAGCGAGGCGCTCGACGAAGGGCCAAGCATCAACAAAGCGATTCCGAGCGGCCCGGGCTACCTCGGGCTGGACAACGGACAGGCGTTCCAGGTCCGTGCGAAGGTCGAACCCAAAGGAGGTGACAACTGATGACGCAACTCGGCATGGCGATCGACTTGGAGCGGTGTTACGGCTGCCGGGCCTGCATGGAGGCCTGCAAGGTCGAGAACAGCACGCCCCGCGGGGCGTTCTGGATGCACGTCTTCCGCTACGAGGAAGGCGAGTACCCGAACACCGAGCAGACCAACATGCCACGGCCGTGCCAGCACTGCTCGGAGCCGTCGTGTGCGTCTGCCTGCCCGACGAGCGCACGGTTCAAGCGCGAGGAGGATGGCATCGTCCTCACCGACTACGACCGGTGTATCGGCTGTCGGTACTGCGAGATCGGCTGTCCGTACGGTGTCAACTACGCGCAGTTCCAGCATCCGGACGAAGCGCAGTACGGTTACGGCCACTCCGAAAGCGCCGGCGACGACACGTTCGGGTCCGGCAGTCTCGCCGAGGAACTCGGCGACGAGAACCCCGACGGGGGCAGACCGCCGTGGCACGACCCGATCCACGACCGGGGCGTCGAGCCGCGTGGCACGCAGATGTCCGGCCCCCAGCCCGAGGGCGTGATGAGTAAGTGTACCATGTGTGTCCACCGACAGGACAACGAGGAACGGGGCCAGCAGGGGACGACGGCCTGTCAGGAGACCTGTCCCGTCGACGCCATCAAGTTCGGCGACATGGAGGACCCCGAGAGCGAACCCCGACAGCACCTCCGGGAGAAGTCCTCCTCGTCGACGTTCAAACTGCTGGAGGACCGCGGGACCGAACCGAACGTCGTCTACATCGGCGACGAGCCGGGCGACGACGCCCGCGCCATCGAGGACGCCGACTCGTTCAAGGATCCAGAAGAGGCCATCGAGGTCGAACGGAACCCACCCGAGACTCGCTCGACCGACGTGGAGGTGAACCAATGAGTACCCCATCCGCCCGAACCCGACTCACCGAACCGCTCCAGGACACCAGCAGGGTGTACTACGCCCTCGTCGGCGTCGCACTCGTGCTCGTCCTCGGAATGCTGTACAGCTTCGTAACCGTCCTCACGCAGGGCCACGCCGTCACCGGACTGAACAACTGGGGGACCGACGCGGGCGTCCCCTGGGGGTTAGACATCGGCGCGTTCACCTGGTGGGCGCTGATGGGCGTCGGCGCGATAGCGCTGTCGGCGATCATCCGCGTCTTCCGGATGGACGACTACGAGCCCTATGCCCGCATCGGCGAACTCGTGACGCCGCTCGCGTTCCTCGCGAGCTTCCTGCACATCCTGTTCGACCTCGGGCAGCCGTTCCGGGTGTTCAACACGCTGCTGTACCTGCCGCTGGAGTCGCCGATCGCCTGGGACGTGCTCCTGCTGGGCGGACTGGGCGTGCTCTCGATCGCCTACCTGCTCGTGTCGATCCGCCGGGACCTGCACGAGCTGTACCACGACGGCGTGCTCCCGTCGGCTCTCTCACCCGTCTACGACGCCCTGCTGATCGGCTACGAGCCGGCAGCGGCGAACGACGGTCGGGACGTCCAGTGGTGGCTCGCCGCCGCCGTACTCGTGTTCATTCCCGTCGTGGGCGGCGGACTCGTCCCGTTCGTCTGGGGACCGTTCGGCGTGAACATCAACTGGTTCGGGGCGATACAGGGGCCGACGTTCCTCGCCGGGAGCATGACCGTCGGTGCGGCGACGCTGCTGTTCGTCGCCGGGGTCCTGCGGTTCGCCTACGATCTGGACGACGTGTTCACCGACGTGACGCTCCGACGGTTCGGCGTGTTCACGGGCGCGTTCGCGTTCACGTATCTGCTGGGCGTCTTCTACGAGGTCCAGACCGGGACGTTCGCGGCCGACATGGCCGATCCGACGGTCTCATCGCTGGTCTTTCAGGGCCCGCTCGCCCCGCTGCTGTGGCTGGCGATCGCGGCCGTCGTCCTCCCGACAATCTACCTCGTCGTCCAGCAGGCGCTCGGTCGGTTCAGCCTCGCCGGGACGGTCGTGTTCGCGGGCGTGATGCTCGTCGGCGTCCTGCACCAGGAGACGTGGCTGACCGTCGGCGGCCTGCTGTACCCCGATCTGATGTACCCCGTCGGCGAGTACACGCCGTCGATCTACGAGTGGCTGAACCTGATGGGGACGACGGCGCTGGTCGCGCTCGGACTGCTCGTGTTCGCCAAGACGCTCCCGGTCGTCGCCACCAACGGAGTCGAACCAGACCGATGACCGACCAGAACGCCGACACTGGATCGGTCGTGGCCGAGCGAAGCGACGGTCACACGGACCAGACGGCCCGCGAGATAGACGCGCGCGTCTATCGGGTGCTGGGCGAGCAGTTCCTGGCACGACCCGACCGAGAGCGAGTCGACGCCGTCGGGATCTGGGCCAGCGAGTGGCGCGGCAACGCCGAGCGCCTCCCGCCGGAGTTCGACGCGGCGCTGGAACGAATCGAGGACGGCGCGACCGCCGACGCGGAGACGCTCCGGACGGCGTACACCCACCTCTTCCGTGGCGTCTCCGAACGAGCGCCCGATCCCCCCTACGAGTCGATGTACGTCGACGGGAGCTTCTACAGCGGGACGACTACCGAGATCCGGAAAGGCTACCGCTGGGCCGGCCTCGACGTCGACGACGCGGGCGGCAACGAGCCCCCGGATCACCTGGGGCTCGAACTGCAATTCCTCGGGGAACTGGTCGCGATGGACGACGGCGATAGGGACCCCGACGAGCCCGACCTCGACGACGCACTGTGGTGGCTGCTGGACGAGCACCTGACCGAGTGGTTGCCGACCTACCACGCCCGCATACGGCGCGAAGAGCCACACGAGTACTACGGGGGATTGCTCGACCTAGCGTTAGCGGTCGTCACGTCTCACCACAAACGCCTCGCAGAGAACAGATAACCATGCTCGATGCGCACAACATCTACGAGATTGAGTTCGACGTGCCCGCACGCAACCGGGAGTCCTTCGAGGACTGGCTGTCGGAGGACGTCGTCGAGTGGGTGAGCCACGAGACGGTCGCGTTCTTCGAGGTCTTCCAGAACGACACGGGAATGTCCCCCGAAGTGAAGTTCGTCTTCGGGTTCGAGACGTTGAAACAGTGGGCGACGTTCGTCGGGAGCGACGCACACGAGGCCGCAATCGACAGCCTCAGCGTGCTCGCAGAGAACCGTGAGGCGGTTCTGTGGCAGCGCGCATCGGTCAAACTCGACGACACCCTCGATCGGCCAGTCGGTGACGGGGGTACGATTCGGAAGAACGGACGACACAGCGCAGACGCGGTCTTATCACAATGACAGAAGCAATCAGCACAGCACTACGAGACGTCGAGGATCCGATCATCGAGGAAGACATCTTGTCTGCTGGTCTGGTCGGAGAGATTACCGTCGAGGACGGCGTCGCGGAGATACCGCTCGCTCTGGGTGCCCCTCACTCGCCGGCAGAGACGGAGATCGCAGACCAGGTCCGGGAAGTCGTCGACGAGGCGGGCTACGAGCCGTCGCTCTCCGTCGAGATCGACGATCAGACGCCGGCGGCGATAGTCGAGGACGCCCCGAACGTGATCGCAGTCTCCTCAGGGAAAGGCGGCGTCGGCAAGAGCACCGTCGCGGTGAACCTCGCGACGGCGATGGCGGACCGCGGCGCTCGCGTCGGGCTGTTCGACGCCGACGTGTACGGGCCGAACATCCCGCGGATGCTCGGCGTGCACGGCCATCCAGGGATGGCTGACGACGACGAGACGATCATTCCGCTGGAGCGCTACGGCCTCCAGTTGATGAGCATCGGATTTCTCGTCGGCGAGGACGACCCCGTCATCTGGCGCGGAGCGATGGTCGACAAGGTCCTGACGCAGCTCTACCACGACGTGGCGTGGGACGACCTGGACTATCTCGTGGTCGACTTACCGCCGGGGACCGGTGACGCACAGCTGACGATGCTCCAGCAGATGCCCGTCGTCGGATCCGTCGTCGTGACGACCCCACAGGACGTCGCGTTGGACAACGCACGGAAGGGCGTGCGAATGTACGACCAGCACGACGCACACGTTCTCGGCGTCGTCGAGAACATGAGCACGTTCGTCTGTCCGGACTGCGGGAACGAGCACGACGTGTTCGATACGGGCGGGGGTGAACGACTCGCCGACGCGTACGACATCCTGTTCCTCGGGCGGATCCCGTTAGACCCCGCCGTCCGCGAGTCCGGTGAGACGGGCGAACCGGTTGTCCTGGCCGACACGGAGTCCGCGGCGACCTTCGAAGACGTCGCGGGGAACGTGATGGACCGCGTCGGCGAGATCAGACGAGAGTCCCACCGGCTGACTGCAACCGGGCAGAACTCACCACCCGCACAACAGATATAGTTTAGTATTTTATCAACCGTATTATCTTCCCGGATTCGTTTTTGAGGGCATATATCCCTATTCTGCGGCCAATCAAGCCATAAAGGGGAGAATTCCGAATCTACCCGGAAGATTTAATTGAATAGATTCTAAATTATGCGGTAGAGAGGAAATGAGCAGACTCACCGACCTACTCCGGAAGTCGTTCGACGCACTGTACGCCGTCACTTCGGACGAGACAACGGAACGTGGTATCTACGCCGATACGCGGTCGGAAGGCGGACACTTCTCGATCACGAGTACGCAGTCCGGCGTGAGCACCTACGCCGCTTACGACGGGGACAAGGACGGCGACATGCCCGGGAGTGTGCTGCCGCGGGCCTCAGACGCGTACGACTGTGCGAACCCCCGGACCTGTCCCACCTGTCATCCCGCCGAAGCCGACGATTGAACTGCCGAGATAGTTTTAATATATAGACAATTGTGTTCGGAACGGACAGGTGTCCACGATTTCGTATTCTCCGCTCTAGTCGCTATTCTACCGGTAAATCGACGCACGATGGAGCGCTTGCAGCCGTCGAGCGAAACATATAATTGAGCGTATTTTCAATCAAGTACTGATGGCACAAGCCACGGAACGACTTCGGCGGTACCTCGACGACGAGCTGGGTGAATGTCGCAACGAGGACGTCGAGCGCCGACTCGACGAACTCGGGACGCTCGAAGCCGCGATCGGGAGCGAGCAGGCCGAGGCCGAACTGGATGTCCTCTCGGCGCTGGCAAACGAGACGCGCTATACACTCGTGCGCGTCCTCGTTGCGGCTGGAGAGGAGCTCTGCGTCTGTGAACTCAACGCGGTCGTCGACGTGAGCGAGAGCGGACTCAGTCACGCGCTCTCGCAGCTCGTCGACGCGGGGCTCGCCGAGGGGTACAAGGACGGCCGGTGGAAGAAGTACCGGGCGACTAACCGCGCAGTCGCACTGGTCACAGTCCTCGAGGGGAGCGTCACCGATGAGTAACGTCGAACACGACCACGGGCCGAACTGCGACTGTCCGGACTGCGGGGACCCGCGGTCGATAGACTTCCTGGACAAGTACCTCACCGTCTGGATCTTCGGCGCGATGGCGGTCGGCGTCGGCCTCGGCTACGTCGCGCCGTCAGTGACGCAGCCGATACAGGACCTCCACCTCGTCGAGATCGGTCTGATCGTGATGATGTACCCGCCGCTGGCGAAGGTCAACTACGGCCAGCTCCCAACCGTATTCAAGAACGTAAAGATACTGGGACTGAGTCTCGTTCAGAACTGGCTGATCGGCCCGACGCTGATGTTCGGGCTGGCGGTGATATTCTTCAGTGGGGCCGTGCCCGGGCTGCCTGCCCGCCCGGAGTTCTTCCTCGGGCTGTTGTTCATCGGGATGGCCCGCTGTATCGCGATGGTGCTGGTCTGGAACGAACTCGCGGAGGGGTCGTCAGAGTACGCGGCGGGCCTAGTCGCGTTCAACAGCGTCTTCCAGATCCTCACCTACGGCGTCTACGTCTGGTTCTTCGCCCTGGTCGTCCCGGATCTGATCGGCCTCGAAGCGGTCGCATCACAGATCGACCAGTTCGGCATCACGCCGATGCAAGTGTTCGAGGCCATCGCGATCTTCCTCGGGATCCCGTTCGCTGCCGGCATCCTCTCGCGGTACGTCGGCACGCGGACGAAGGGTGTCGAGTGGTACAAGGAGCGGTTCGAACCGACGATCAGTCCGCTCACGCTGATCGCGTTGCTGTTCACCGTGGTCGTGATGTTCGCGATGCAGGGCGAACGGATCGTCGGCCAGCCCAGCGACGTCCTGCTGATCGCGGTGCCGCTGACGATATACTTCGTGGTGATGTTCTTCGTGAGCTTCGGCATGGGCCGGGAGATCGGTGCCGACTACTCGACGACGACGGCCATCGGGTTCACGGCCGCCTCGAACAATTTCGAACTCGCCATCGCCGTCGCCGTAGCCGTATTCGGCGTCGGTTCCGGCGTCGCCTTCACGACCGTCGTCGGCCCGCTCATCGAGGTGCCCGTCCTGCTCGCGCTGGTCAACGTCGCGCTGTACTTCCAGCGGCGCTACGACTGGGCCGGGTACACGACCGGCAGTCTCGAAGACCCGACAGCCGACCCAACAGCAGAGGCGAGCGACCCTGCGACTGACGACGACTGACGCCCGTGGATTTCGACACGATTCTCGTCCCGACCGATAGAAGTGACCCGGCCAAGGCGATCGTGGACGACGGCACGGGGAACAGTATGGACGTGATGGAAACCCCAGACCGTTCGTTCGTCCGAACCGAATACTGACGATGCTTCGCCGGCGGACGATGGCTGACTCCACTTCCGTCTCTGACGGGCTGGTCGACAACGAACTCCGGAACAGATATATGAAAAGATGTTCAAGTAACCAGATATGGTGCAACAGTCGGAACGGCTAGAACGACTCCTGACCGAGAAACTCGGTGATTGCTGTGACGTCGATATCGACGCACGGGTCGAGACGCTTGAGGGATACGCCTCGAACCTCTCCGCTGACCTCGACGGGGACGTCACTGCGTTACAGACGCTAGGCGACGGCACGCGATACCGTATCGTTCGCTTCCTCGCCGAGGCCGACCGGGCACTGTGCGTCTGTGAGATTACCCCGGTCGTCGACGTGAGCGACAGCGCAGTCAGCCACGCACTCTCGGACTTGCGGGACGCCGGCCTGGTGACCCGCAGGAAAGAGGGACAGTGGCGGTATTACGAGCCCAGCGACCGTGCACTCGCGGTAATCGACGCACTCGACGCGACGGAGGGATCCCGATGAGTGGAGAATCGATCCGCGTCTCGTTCGTGTGCGTCCAGAACGCCGGTCGCTCCCAGATGTCGACCGCCTTCGCGGAACGTGAGCGCGAGCGACGCGGTCTCGAAGAGTCAGTCGAAATTCTCACCGGCGGAACCCATCCCGCCGACCACGTCCACGACGTCGTCATCGAGGTCATGGACGAGGAAGGGTTCGACCTCTCAGACCGGACGCCACGGGAGATCACGACCGCGGAACTCGAATCGTGTGACTACGTTATGACGATGGGGTGCTCGACGCTCGAATTGGATGCAGACGAGGACGACGTCGACGTCCGTGACTGGGCGCTTGAGGATCCCGACAGACAAGACCTCAACCGAGTACGCGAGATTCGTGACGAGGTTCGACAGCGAGTGAGTGCTCTCTTCGACGAAATCGAACGAGAACTCCCGTAGATCGTCCGAAACAGTGGTTTGACTGGTGTTAGGCTTCGGTTCGGTTGCCGATGAAACTACGTAAAGAAGAGTGCTACGAGTAGTCGCCATTGTTGCTGCTAGATCGCGCTGTCGGATGATAACTACCGGACCTCATATCGGAGATTGACGGAGTGATTGAGGCCGATATCTGGTACTTGGATTCACTCACGCGTAGGCTTGGAACTCTTCGCCGAAGACGAGGAAGTAGCCAGTGCCGAGGACGCCGATGACGGCGGCGACGGAGAAGGCGATTTCAGGACTCACGAAATCCCAGAGGTATCCCCCGAGGGCGGCGCTCGGGATGACGACGGTGTTTCGGAGCAGGTAGTACGTCCCGGTCACGCGGCCGCCAGCACCCTGTTCTGCCGGCCCGACGATCAATGCTTTGTGCGACGGCAGGCCAGCGAACCGAAGGCCTGAGAATGCGAATACGAGGACCATGACCGCCCAGAGCGGGAGGACCGATCCGAAGATCTCCGGAGCGAAAATGAGCACCACCGGGAAGATAGCGTAGACAGCGAAACCCAAGGCGACGACAGGCTTCAGACCCACCCGTTCGGCGAGCTTCGCGGCAGGGATCATCGTCAGGAGTGCGATGAGCATTTCGACGCCGAGCAAATACCCGAAGAAGGCCTGTGGCGAGAGGTCAATAGCGTATGAGAAGCTACCCAGCGTGAGAGTGGTGTCGAGGCCGATCTCGTAGAACCGAGTGATGACGAGGATGAAGAAGGCGTACACCATCCCGTTGGCGAAGCGCACGAGCGTGTCCCCGACGAGTAACGGTCGCAACGGTTCGGGCATGTCGCGGAGGTCGCGCCTGATCTGGTCGATTCCCTCGAAGGAGTCGCCGATCTCGTCCTCGCTGGCGTCGTAGAGTAGGTGCTGGACGACGGTTCCGACGGCCCCGAACACCACGCCGACTGCCAGGACGTACTGGAAGCTCACCGTGAAGTCCGGATGCAGGCCGATGAGGACGGCAGCGGCGACCGGGCCGATAAGGAACGCGGTGCGGCGGAACGTCTCCGTGCTGGCGAACCCTTCGGCGAGCCGTGAGGGGTCGGTCGCCTGCTTGACCACGGCGAACGTCGCGCCAAGACCGAACGATTTCCAGCCCTGCGCCAGCAGAAGTCCGACGAAGACCCAGATCCAGGGCTCGAGAACCAGCGCGCCGAGGTCGATCGTCCCGACCTGTGGAGCAACAAGCCAGAAGGCGAATCCGAGCGTCGAGATGAGCCCGAAGAGAGTGAGCGCGTACCGCGACCCGATGCGGTCGGAGACAGCACCACCTGGGTACGGATAGACAGCGGAGATAATGTTCCCGAGCGTGCCAAACAGACCGACGACGAACCCCGAAGCGCCCATCGCGACCATGTAGTCAGGGAGAAACCGATTCGTCATCTGGAAGCCGAGACTGAACGCGAACATCGCTAGCGAGAGCACCAAGACATCGCGCTCTAGTGAGATGAACTGCCGGAACGGGTCGAGGATGTCCACGGATTCGTCTTCTGTCGCCATTGCTGGTGCCGGTGGTTTGAGAGCGGAGTAAATAGATTTTACCGTACTATTAAGAGATATCTATCAACATCTTTAGGACCGTTCCCGCTCCAGGGCCAGTCATATGTCCAGTCGGAAGAACGCGATGCTGACCACAGAGGATCGGAAGTGGTTGACGGGGGAGAAGACATACGAAGGCCAGCACGCGAAGCAACAACGTTACCAACGTCGCCGGGATATCCGCGAGCGGATCTACAACTCGATCCTCGACTTCTCAATCGTGTTCGAGGAGCTCGATATCGAAGAGCACCGCGAAATATTCGGCGACGTGAGCGACGATGGGCGCCAGTGGATGAACGACGATGCTGCCTTACGGGACGGCGTCCGAGATGGTCTCGCGTTCCTCTTCTACACAGTGGGCGTTGCCGCGCTGATGCGTGATGACTCAGGACCGACGGCTACTGTCCCCGAGTGGATGATCAAATCGGGTCTGCAACGAGCCGGACAGAAAGACGGGTTCCTCGTCGAGGATGCCCAGCTCGACGTGGAGGCAACTGACGTCGCAGTTCCGGAATTGCTAGATGCGCTTGAATCGGGTGAGGACATCTCACCTGCGGGGCTGTATCAGCTCATGGAGAGTGGCGCACTCGACGCCGACGGTGTCCAAGAGTGTCTGCGCGAGCAGTTCCACGCCCAGCGGAACGACGAGGAGGGGGTGTGACCGATGGCGATCGAGACGAAACGCGACATGTTCGACCGAGATCTCCGAAAGCTGTATCATGCCGAGGTCGAGATTCTGGACCTCCATAGCGACCTATCCGCGGCGGCCACAAGCCGTGAAGTGGTCGAACTGTTCGGTGGCCACGAGGGCGACACGGTCGAGCAGATTGACCGCATCGAAGAGATCTTCGAGGTGCTCGATCTGGAACCCCGCGAAGAGGGTAGTTCGATCATGGAAGGACTGATCGCCGAAAAGGACGAGTCTGTCAGTGCAGTCACCGACGACATTCTACAGGACATCGACGTGGTCAGTATTGGTCTCATCAACGAACGCTTGGAGATTACACTGCTTGATCGGTTGCTTCTCCTTGCCGAGGAACTTGACCTGCCCGACCCGACGATCCCCCACCTCGAAGCAAACCGAGCCGAAGCTCAGGCCGCCCTCGAACGGATGCAACAGTTCCTCAACCAGCGCCGCGAATCCGAAGAGTAACACCACCCGATACCAGATCCCACTATCGACCTTGACATCCGAAGCCATCATGACGACATTCATTCCGTCGCTTCCCTCCAGCATCACCCGGATTACCGTTTCTCGTCCGAATACATGTATCTCTAAGTTGACTGGAGACTGTCGATGAGACCACTCGTCGGACTTATCGTCGGTGTACTCCTGTTCTCATCAGTCGCCGCAGTCGGAGCGGTAAGCGGGACAGGAACGTACGACGGTGAAACCGGTTCGTCGGCTATCGATCCACAAGGAAATCTGAACCCCTGCATCGGGACGATGGGCGAACAACCGGATCAGCCGACCATGTTCACGATTCAGGGAGCGCGGGGATCCGACAAGACGGTCGCGATGCTCGCTAGTGTCCAGCCCGATGGTGAAGTTACCGGCATCTACAACGGAACCGCGAAGGACCGATGGTGGGTATACGATATCGACCCACTTGGGAACGGTAATCTCTTGCTCTCGTCGACCGAGCCAGGAATCTCTATCGTCGAGGAACTCGATCCCGAAACCGGCGAATCGATATCCGCCCGGCGGTTCGAGGATATTCACGACTCCCACGACGCTGACCTGATCAACGGCGACGAATTGCTTATGAACGACATGAGCAAAGAAGGCGAGGACAGGGTCGTCGTCTACAATCTCACGCAGGACGAGATCGTCTGGGAATATCGATTCGCCAACCATCCAGAGCTGTTCCCAAGCGATGGTGGCGGGAACTACTCTGAAGACTGGACTCACAACAACGATGTCGAACAGATCGATGATGGGGTGTTCATGGTGTCAGTACGGAATTTCGACCAGGTCATCGCGATCAATCGTTCGACAAAGGAACTTGAGTGGACACTTGGCGAGGATAACGAGTATGATATTCTCAACGAACAGCACAATCCCGATTACATCGAAAGTGAGAACGGGACCGCGACGCTGCTCGTCGCGGACAGCCTCAACGACCGCGTGGTCGAGTACGCCCGGACAGACGGGGGCTGGGAGCAGACTTGGGTCGCCCGTGGAGGTGGACTTGATGAACCGCGTGACGCGGATCGCCTCCCCAACGGCAACACGCTCATCGCTGACCGGCGCGGTGATCGTATCGTCGAGATTACGCCCGAGAGCGAGGTCGTCTGGGAATTCTATGCGCCTTGGCAGCCCTACGACGTCGAACGAATGGGGACAGGTGACGAATCAACCGGCCCGACGATGCGTGATGTCGGGACAACAGGCACTTACGAAGTCAATGGGAGCGCGGACTTTGCTACAACTGATGTCGAAGCGTGCTATGACTACCTGACGAGTGTTACCTCCCAACGTCTCGTAGCCGGACAAGCAGCGACAACGGATACCAACCAACAGACAGCAGGGAATACCACGGAGATCGCAGCATTAGGTGCAACCGATGATGACGGCGGTCACTCTGTCGTATTCATCTTGGCGGCCGTGGTCGGATTGGTGGTCATCCTCGGCTTTGTCTGGGTCCGCCGCTGATACGGTCCTCGGCCAGCTCGTCCCTCCAAATTCTCATCCAGTTCGATAACAACGACACGGTCTTCTCGACGCGCAGTCTTCCGATGTATCGCCCAGATGTCTTACTACGACTGGCCGGCCTACACCGCGACGCCGCTGTACGACCGAGATTCGACGGGCGAACTCGAAGAAGTTGTCCATACCCTCGCGACCGTCTGGTTCGACGACGGCGCCCACAGGTCCACCACTATGCCCGGTGTAGTCGCAACTTCCGCCCGCGGAAATAGTATTGCGACATACAGTTTATAACTAAGAAATTGGGGTGCTTGGGGTTCAAGAACGCCAATTTCTGCCGAATAGCCGGATTTATCGTTTAGTGCGCCTTAGAACACAAAGACACAGTAAGTATTAGTGGATGGCCGCCGTCTCCGCATCCGAACCGATGACGGACGCCGAGACCGGGGGTTCAGGAGCCGAGACCGACATCGAGGTCGCGATCGACGCGCGACTCGCCAGCCTCGACTCCGGGAACTACCGCGCGAACAACAAACTCGTCCTGAGTACCTTCGCTGAGTACCTGGAGAACCACCGCGGCGTGACGACCCTCGATGCGCTGGACGTCCTCGACTGTCGCCGATACGCTCAGTGGCTCCGCGAGCGCGTCCACGACGACGAAGACGACCTCTTTGCGGCCTCGGCTCACGCGAACGGCCCGTACTTCACCATCGTCCGGGCCTTCCTCGGCTGGTGCGTCGACGACGAGCGTCTCGATTCTAACCCAGCTCGTCCAAACCGAGTGAAGCAGGAACTCCCTGAACATCACGGCGATCACGACCGCCAGTTCTGGTCCGCCGAGGCCCGCGGCGCACTGCTCGATTTCGTGAACGAACGGGCACACGACGCACTCGACGAATCAGCCGACGTTCGAGAGCGAGCCTTTCGAGACCGAGCAATCGTGACGATGCTGGCCCTCACCGGGGCCCGCGGCGCCGAACTGTTCAACGACCCGCGCGACGAGCACCGTGACGGACTCCAGTGGAGCGATGTGGACCTCAACCGTGGCGTCGCCGAGGTCTTCGGGAAGACCCGCGAACAGCAGCCCATTCCCCTGACCGACCAGGTAGTCGATAGCCTGAAGCGGTACCGAACTGTTCTCAACCCACCAACCGTGGACTGGCCGGTGTTTCCGACTCGCCACCACCCTTCACTCGCGGACGCCGTCGAGACCGGGCTTAAACAGCGCGGCTGGGATGAAGATGACATCGAGTCTGTCGTGGATGAGGCGACCTCTATGGAACTCCTCCGAGAGCACGAGATCGCGCCACCGGCGCTTTCGAAGAACGGTGCCCGTTCCATGATGAAGCGACTCTGTGAGGCCGCTGAGATCCATATCGACGGCGAGTATCTGAAGCCGCACGGAGGGCGCAGAGGTTTCGGCAGTGATCTCTACGCCCAGGACGCCGAGCTGGCACAAGAAACGCTCCGACACGAGTCCATCGAGACCACACACGAGTCCTACCGCGAACAGAACGTCATTGAGCGCCGCAAACGTTTAGAACAGTTACTAGACGGGTAATACGCCACCGGATATATTCCAGCTCAATTCGCACCAGAGACATAACCCAGATAGTATAGATAACCCATAACATCCAGACAATCCGTATAATTCGGATTATCCATAGAACCCATATTACTCGTATTATCCAGACAATCCACCACATCCACCTTCCCCAGGTAATCCAGAAAATTCGGAGAACATGGTTTAGACGTCTTCTATAGGCTTGTCCGGCCAACATGGATTACTCGTGTAATTCTGGTTATTCGCACTATATGGGTAACCACTATTATCCAAATAACCCTTATTACCCACATTATCCACATAATCTGAGCCGCTTCGTCTGACAAGGCTTTATTGGCAAAGACGTACCAGATGGATAGTGAAGGTAAGATGGATAACCCGGATAATCCATCTGAGCCGGATAATCCATGACATTTCGAGTGACAATCGCGATGCAGAAAGGCGGCGTCGGAAAATCGACGACGACGATCAATATAGCCGGTGCATTGAGCGATCGAGGTCACGACGTGCTCGTCGTCGATGCCGACCCGCAGGGGGGCGCGACGCTTAAGATGGGCTTGAGAGATGAGTATCGTAATTCAGAGCATGCCCTTTTCGACATACTGAGTGATATGGGCCAGCTCACGTACGATGACCTCGATCAACTCATCGTAGAAACCGATGAATTCGACATCATTCCATCCCACCTGCAGAACTTCAACCTCGAGAAGTACCTCTACTCCGAAGCGGGGGGCCACGAGGCCCTAAGGAAGGCAGTAGACCGGCTGGATACAGAATACGATCTCATCTTAATCGATAGCCCACCGAACCTGGGGCCGCTATCAGATGGTGCACTCATAGCAAGCGAGAATGTCCTCTTCCCCAGCCATCCGAACACGATTGCAAGGGACAGTCTCGAGATCCTCTTTGACGAAATCGAGACGATCGAAACGAAATTCGACCAGTACGACATCAAAACGATGGGCGCCGTATTGAACGAAGTGCCGTCTCAAGGGAACGTCGCACGCGAGGTAGAAGACTGGTTCTTCGACACCTTCGGTGAAGATTACGTGTTTAAAGTCCCAGAGTGGGACGTCGTCGAGCACGCGATCGAGTTTCGAACGTCAATCTTCCAGTACGACCCCGATGAAGCGGGCTACCCGTGGGACGAAGACGCTCAGAAAGACGTCATGGCGTCCTACAATCGCATTGCGAACTACCTGGAGGAGTTCCTATGAGCGGCGAAGAAAACCCGATGATGGACCGGTTCGACCCGCCGGATCCGGACGATGCTGATTCTGAGGAGGAGACGCCAGAAGAGCAAGTTGATGAGCCGGATAGTCCGGATAGTACGGACAAGTCGGATAATACGGATAATGCGGATAATGCAGCACAGGCGAGCCAACCAGAAGAGACAGACAAGACCGATGATTCCGAGGGATCGAATGAGGACACCCGCCGAAATCGACCACATACAGCCCTCTATGTCAGCGAAGAACTCGTTGACAGAGTTGAGGAGCGATTCAATAAAATCAACGGCCAGCTGATGATAGATGGCGAGGAGCCCCTTGAGAAACACAAGCACTTCTACGAGGGTCTCCTCAAAGCAGGGCTCGAGAACGACGATCTCGAAGAAATCGTCCTAGACCAGCGCGACGGGTAACGTCGAAGTTCAATTCTTGTCCGACAGGCCCCAGTATTGGAGTATGAGTTCGACATCCTGGAAGAGTCAGAGCCATCGCACTCGGATTGCGAGACTAGTCATAACGGCCGTGAATATTGAACGGTGGTAACTGAGAGGTGGATCTTCAGGGTGTTATCCCGCAACTATCCATGACTGTGTTTTGACAGTTAGTGATAGATGGGTGGAAATAGTCCATTTAAAAACGAGTAGCCAATTATGGAGTGAGAATGGGAGGCCAAAGGCTAAGTGAGTCATAATCTTATGGAATACCCGAACTGGCTACACGGCCCGGTAAGGGCGCTCACATGTGATAGTGACAGCAGTCACTTCAAAGCCATTGGAGGGTGTTACGTGTACGCACTTTTGGAGGAGTGCAAGCACGCCATGTGGGTGCCCCGGAAAGCGGTGTATCCATGTTCACTATACCGACACGAATAGCGAAGACCCTCCCTCAGTCTACGACTCCTCAGAAGAGTCATGTTCGATGTTCAGTTCCTGGAGTAGATCAACTAAGAACTCGAAATCCAGCTATTCCTTGCCGAGACGAAGTCGTTCATATAGCGAGAGAGTAAGGCAGTCAACTACCCCGCCCTACTTCGCTCACGCTGACGGGTTTGCTCATGGAGGGTGGGGCTTGTCCATGAACTCGGCCTCGAACCCGGCCGGGTGGGCGGTAAATCCGCCGCTCGGCGTCACTGTTCCAGACTTTAGGGCAAGTTGACTGTTGCCCGTCCGCCGAGACGACTGTTGGCCTCGGCGGACGTACCTCATACCGATGTTCTTCGCCGCGTTGTAGTCCGCGTTCGCTTCCGACTCGCACTTCTGACAGCAGAAATCGCTTCGATTCGGGCGATTCTCGTCGGCTGTAAAGCCACACTCGGCGCACCGTTTCGACGTGTACGCCGACCCCACTTGCTTCACCGAGACGCCGACCGCTTGGGCTTTGTACTTGACTTGCTCGTATAGCGTTCGGAACGCCCACTTGTGCCCCCACGACGCGCCCGTGCGGTCGCGGATGTGGGTCAGATCCTCGAACGAGATCACGTCACAGTTGTATCGGAGTGCTTCGTCTACGATGGCGTTCGACGCACGGTGGAGTACGTCGCGGATGTACCGAAGTTCGCGGTCACTCGATTGTTTGAGCGTTCTATGGGCGCTTCTCGTCCCGGTCTGCTGGAGTCCGGCGCGTACCTTCTCAAACTCACGGAGGTTGTGGGTTAGCTCCCGCCCGCTAAAGAAGGAGGCGGTACTGGTGACCGCGAGGTTTTCGATACCGAGGTCAACCCCGAGGACCGTTCCGTCCTCGGCGATATTTCGTTCGGTATCGGTCTTGTGTCGGCGGAAGCCGATGTGCAAGAAGTACTCGCCGTCGCGGGCGGTGAGCGTGCTTTCCGTGACGCTCCATTCGTCTGAATCGAGGTACTGTCGTTGATAGCCGTCGTCGGCGTCGGGGAGGGCGAGCGGACATCGGATTCGACTCCCCATCGTGGCGAGCGACACCGTGTCGTCATCGAACAGTGTCATACTCCGCGCGTCGTATGTAACCGTTGGCGCGGTGAAGGTGGGCTTGCTGACCGTCTTGCCGTTCGAGCGGCGTTCGAGACAACCAGTGATGGCTTCTGCGGCTTGGTGGGTAGCGAGGATCGCGTGCTGACTCCCGAGGTCGGTGTGTTCGCGCACGTCGTCGTAGGCGAGGGGTTGGACGTCGCTCTTAGCGTTGCACTTGCCCCACGCCATGTCCGTGGCGATCTGGCAACCACGCTTCCACTCGGAGATAGTTTCCTCAAGCAACTCGCGTTGCTCGTCATCTACCGAGAGGCGGGTGATTGCGGTCCGACGCACGTAGTCGTCTGCCACGTATTCAATGTGGATTGGAGGATTCTTATAGATCGGTGTTTGTGACGGATACAAACGCGCTCCTCCCCTCCCGACTCACTCGCTTCGGTCGCTCATTGAGGAAGGGGACTCCGCGCTACCGCTTCAGTTGAGGACCTGTAGTTCAACAGTTGCTGCCAGGGTAACTCAGATGGCCTGGATACCTCCACCGGATAGTTCGTTTTTCCGTTTGCCGCTCGTCGTCTCGGGAAGTTTTCCATCTGGTCGAGGGACGAGCCCGGCGAGGATATCCGTACGAACCCTCCGATAATGCTTACAGCCGCCGACATCGACCGAGTCTGGACAGGAACATTCCTTCTCAAGGACATCCACCATGTAAACGCCGCCAGAATCGGAGCGTACTTCGTAGATACCTCCTTGCTTATACAGCGCGACGTCCATTTCCTGTGACTGTGCACGCTCTTCTCGTCTCCTGGAGTCGTTCTTGAGCCACGCAGAATCTAAACCACCGCGTGATCGGTCAGCTCGAGGGGATCCCCCGGGTAGACGTTCCATCTCTCTCGAATCAGTCCCTGAGCATTCTTCATCGTCAGCTCCACTCTTTCCGTTTGCCGTCTGTAATTCGGAGATCCGGTTTGAGAGTTCACGGACGACTGCTGGTCGATCCCGATGGTCGCGCTCGTACTCCAGATAACGTTCGAGGGTTTCCACCTGGTCCATCATCTGGATTGCTGGCGTGATTACGCAGAGTGACGTTGCGGCGAGGAGCTTTTCGGGCGGTAGATCCTCCAAGACCGATTGATCGTGTGCCATTAGCTGTCAGAAGGAGATGTCCGCCTCGCGAATTGATGGTGACCGAGACGCCCCCATTCGACGAGATATTCACACGCCTCCTCGATGACTGTGCGAATCGCGGTGTTCGTTGAACAACCGGCGGGACACTCTATGAGATGGACGAGCTCAAGGCTGTCCTCCAACCGAATGGCTGGATGAGCTTCGTAGAGTTCGACCAGTACCTCGCGCACCAGTGTCTCACGATCGGGGTCTGGACCTAGGGACTCGAGGACGATTGCGCTCAGATGCTGCACGCGACGGACGTCGGCTACGACAGCCTCCATCTCCGTCCCCGAAAGTGTCTCAATCGGGTGTGAGGCTGCTGTATCGGTATTCATGTGTAGAACCCTCGCCGTTCTCGGGGGAGACAAACCAGCGGAATCAGCTGTCTCCTACGCTACTACTATGATGAATGCGTTCATACCGTAGCGTAGGAAGAACGATGACCACTGATGACTCGGACTCTACGGGTGACATGCCACCTGAGCCTCCGGAAGATCTCGCAAACTGGGTCGTTGAGCCACTCCAAGCGCAGAACGTCGGAGCGCTAGACCAGATCATCGCCTACTGTGAAGAGCTGATCGAGCACAAGACGAGACCGGTCGCCGAAGACGGAGACGACACAGAAGGAACAACTGTCGAGAAGAAACCCCAGAAAGACCAGTCTCCGGAGGAACGGCGCGAAGCGCAAGAAGAGGTCGAACAGTTATCGAAAGAGGATATGAAAGAGCTCAGCGACGAAGAATTGCGGAGGTATGGGACCGTCGAGATTAGAAAAATTCCCTGCGGGCCGGGGTGCGATGGTTGCCCCCATGGCGACTACCGGTACGTTAAGTATCGAGATGATAGTGGCACTGTGACTTCGAAGTACGCTGGAAAAGCATGATTCTCTGCACGCTCTAAATTAAGTACGAAGACGGGGCCTATGCAGTTCGTGCCCATCTGTTCCCAGTGCCAGCGAGAATTTAGTAATGATAGCGCTTTGGCCATTCATCAATCGCAAAGCCAAGTTTGTCAACACGCAGAAGGGATACGCCAACAGTATCTTGATGGCGCAAGCCTTAGAATGCTCGCCGCTGAGTTCGATATCGACCGGAAATCTCTCTATCGGTACTTGGATTCTCTCGACCTCGTACGAGATCACAGCAGTGCAAATGAGGTAGCTTGGGACAAGGAACGATTCCACGGCCCAGACCCCGATTTCACAATAGACGATGAATTTGCGTGGCTCAGTGCTGTTCTACTTGGCAATGGATTGGTGCACAACTGCTGCGGTAGCGCGGAGTCCCCCTCAAGGAGAGACCATAGGGAGCGAGTAGGGAGAGGAGGAGCACGCGCATTGGTCACAAACACGAGTATATAAGTAGCCACCCACCTACATTGAAATTGTGGCAGACGACTACGTGCGTCGGACAGCAATCACTCGTCTGGAGGTTACGGACCAGCAACGCGACCTCCTCGAAGAAACCATCTCCGAGTGGAAGCTTGGTTGCCAACTCGCCACCGACATGGCGTGGGGCAAGTGCAACGCCAAAAGCGACGTCCAGCCCCTCGCCTACGACACCGTGCGTGAGGACACCGACCTCGGAAGTCAGCACGCGATTCTCGCCACCCACCAGGCCGCCCAGGCCATCACCGGCTGTCTCGAACGCCGGACCAACGGCAATGCGGTGAGCAAGCCCACCTTCACCGCCCCCACGGTGAAGTACGACACTCGGACTATGACAGTGTTCGACGACGATACCGTGTCGCTCTCCACAACGGAAAGTCGCGTCCGGTGTGAACTTGCTCTTCCTGACGCCGACGATGGGTACCAACGGCAGTATCTCGACTCGGATGCGTGGAGCGCCACAGAAAGCACGCTCACCGCCCGTGACGGTAATTATTTCCTACACATCGGCTTCCGCCGACCGAAGACCGATACCGAGCGGAACACCGCCGAGGACGGAACGGTCCTCGGGATCGACCTCGGTGTCGAAAACCTCGCCGTCACCAGTACCGCCTCCTTCTTCAGCGGGCGGGAGCTGACCCACAACCTCCGTGAGTTCGAGAAGGTCCGCGCCGGACTCCAACAGACAGGAACGCGAAGCGCCCACCGGACGCTCGAACAGTCAAGTGGCTGTGAGCTTCGATACGTCCGTGACGTACTACACCGAGCGTCGAACGCTCTCGTCGCAGAAGCACGCCGGTACGACTGCGACGTAATAGCGTTTGAAGACCTCACCCACATCCGCGACCGGACGGGGGCATCGTGGGGGCATATGTGGGCGTTCCGAACGCTGTACGAGCAAGTCGAGTACAAAGCCGAAGCAGTCGGTATCTCGGTGAAACAAGTCGGTTCGGCGTACACGTCGAAACGGTGCGTTGAGTGTGGATTCACGGCCGACGAGAATCGTCCGACTCGCAATGACTTCCGGTGTGTGAAGTGCGGAGCGGAAGCAAACGCGGATTACAACGCGGCGAAGAATATCGGATTACGGTACGTCCGTCGAGGTCAACAGTCGTCTCGGCGGACGGGCAACAGTCAGCTTGCCCTGAAGTCCGGAACAGTGACGCCGAGCGGTGGATTCACCGCCCACCCGGACGGGTTCGAGGCCGAGTTCATGGACAAACCCCACCCTCCACGAGCGAACCCATCAGGGTGAGCGAAGTAGGGTGGAGTAGTTGACACGGCTCGCTATCCGGCAAGCGATGGACCGTCCCGTATTGTACCTGGTGGACTATCCAGGAGAACCGTTCACCGCTACAGGCCCCCCAGACGAGTAACTGAGCAGACTGGGTCTCCGCCTTCACCAGGGGTCACCTCCCAAGCAAGAGGTGGCAATGCCACTCGATGACGTGATGTCTGCTACTGTGCTGGTACAGTGGAGCAGGAACGGGACCATGAGGTCGCTGGTGCATTGGGTTACAGACGTGAATCGACGCAATTCTCTTCTCCTCCACCTCCTCGAGGAGAAACAAATCAAGCGAGAGCAGCGGAGAAGCCCAGACTGGTGGGCCGGATGGTTCATTCCGCCGCTTCGTAGGGATCCGGCCCGTATCTGTCCGTCCGACATCTACGACAAGACCAGATGAAGAAAGTGACCGCATCGGCCTCAGAATAGAGATCAGTGGGGTTTCCTTCGGGGTGGTCTCCCTCGACATTGTCTGGAGTAAGCCGGTGATGATCGCAATATTCGTGAATCCGCGGTTTCGCACACACGTCGCAATAGAGACGCTCGCGGTCATCTTTCGAAGCGTCGAGGGAGGTCTGGGAGGTCCTGGGAACTGCTTTAAAACCGAGTGCGGGAACCAGCCAGAGTTCCTCTTCTCCACGCCCCATATCTGGAACTGAGCAATCTGCTTCATCGCTCGGAGCAGGATATTCAGCCAAGAGAGGGACTAGTTGAGTTCGATCGTGAATTGCAGTCCCCGCTTCACTGAAGAGATACGCCCGCTCAGCCGGTCCGTCGACGGAGGCCTCCGCTCCATCGGTCCATGATGTCCGCTTTCTGGCCTGCGTGAACAGCTGGAGGCCCGTCTTGGTGGCGACTGGTACTGCATCCGGGAGAGCACCCCATCTACGAGCGTACGGTATGAGGTCTCGGCGGCTGAGGTTATGAACAAGCTCGAATGTTTCACCGCCGAAGTCGTTCGGAAAGGTACCACTCGTATCGCGCCGGTGTAAACCTCGGGTTCCACGGACGATTGCTTCGAACCGGGAAGAGGCAGGTACTATTGCGAAGATCAATCGATCGACGAGCGAAACGAGACTTCCTCCGTCGTTTCCAGATGCCTGTTCGTTCTGCGCAGCGGGGCCTGAACGGTCTGAAGTCGAACAAACAGCGCATTCAGTTCGGTCACTCGAGAGAGTGGCTCCGCAAGTGGTACACCCTACGCTGTGGCGCCGGATATCTTCCGGCGACGGAGGATCATAGCGGTCTCCAAACTCATCATCCAGTGGATGGACCTCGTCGACCTCGTCGTTCGAGGTCCCGTTGTGGTCCGGAAAGATCCCGGTATCGCAATCGTCGGGATCGTAGAACGGGTTATATCTGCGTTCGTCATCGGCAGTCATTGGAGAGACTCACACTGGGTTGACCACCATCCTATTTAAGTGACTTCGAGGAGAGAACGCAGAATAGTTTCCGAATTGACCCGACCAGGCGATAGAGTGGGATTAGTACTCCTGCTCGTCGATCCGACCCCGCTGACGCCGATGGTCGAACATGAAACGAGCACTCGCTTGCTCTCCGTCGAGCGTTCGCTGGTCAGCATCCGTACTGGCGAAGAGCATCCCCTGCTGAGAAGGGTATTCAGAGTCCTGACTATCTCCTCCTAACCGTTCGCGAACGGCAGAGACGGGACGATCGTCGACGAACTCGTCACTCCCACCTGTTTCGATACGAGGAGTCGGGGTTCTGGTATCGATGTCCACTCCGTGATCGAACAGCGTTGTCTCGGAAGGGGTATCATCGAGTTCGAGGAAGCCGTTCTCGCCGATTGAGGTACGTTCGTCCCCGTCATCGTGGGCAGTTCCGGAGTCGGAAAAGACTGCTTGGTGATGCACTGAAAACGAGTGGGCGGTACTACTGACTTCTGACTGTTTTTTCATTTCTGACACCATGGACTTCGAAGCCGTCGTTTTGGGAACAACGACAGACGGGAGACGAGCAGATCTCTCCCGCATCGTCTCGGGGGGATACAAACCCGTTGAAAGATCGCAGATACACAGCCCAGCACGCTGTCGTAGAACAGTTCACAAGGTTGTTGATTTCAGGGCTGTCGAGGATGAATCACCTGCTCAGTACGCCTGCGAATAGAATATCACCGCTCGATCGAGGTCTGGAAAATGGACGAGTCGTTACGATAGTGCTCGACGACTGTTTGTCGGGGAAGTTTGGGTTTATCGATCTGCTCGTTAAATTCGACGCTGACCTCGTATGGGACGAATTCCTCCACATCAAAGATGAGTTCAGCGTCGCTACGGACTTTTTCAAGTTCGACGTGTAGACTGTCTTCGACGACGTATATTCGCTGTGGAACGACCTGTTTGTCGGGTGAGCCGCCCAGAAAGATTCCGCGTACAAGAACACGGTATCCATTGTCTTCGTACAGCGCGGTAGCCCAGTTGCTAATCGGTGCTGGCCACTCATTCTCCCCGTGTTCGCCCGGCTCCGAGTCCCATACGTCTCGATTATCCAGCCGGGAATACGACCACGTCCGGATAGCCTCCATGACGAGGGTGTCATAGAACGATTAGCACACCAAAGAGCAGGGTGAACGCTGAGGTGGATGAGTTCAGCGACCCTGCAAGATGATCCTTCGGTAGAGTCGTTCTTCAATGTCGTGGAGACAGAGACGCTAGCGCTGTTCGAGCACCTCTCCTTCGAATTTCTCGAAGAGTTTGACGTGTTCGCCCCGGCGCAGACGGGGCGAACACGAGACCACGAACCACCAGAGCTGATGCGTGGCTTTCTCCACTGCTACTACAAAGATATCTACGGCATCCGCCCCGTCGAACGAGAGCTTCGGAACACGGTCGTCTGGTTGAGCTGGCTTCGATCGACCGCCGTCGAGAGACGCGGTCGATCGCTTCCTCACCGACCTCGAACACGTCGCTAACGAGGTGTTCGATCACCTCGTCGAGCAGGCCGCCCGCCGCGGCCTGCTCGACTTGACCTACTGTATCGATTCGACCGACGTGAGGGCGATGCCAGCCGACCCAGATGCGTCAAAGTGCTACGATCCAACCAAGGACGAGTACTACTACGGCTACGGCTGTACAATCGTCTCGACCGGGCAAAAGATACCGATCGCAGCGGAGTTCACCGAGAGCAAACAAGCACCAGAAGAGACGGCGATGCGCGTCACCCGTGACGCGCTCGCCGTCGAGCAACCGATCTGGATGGTCGGTGACAGCGCCTACGACACGCTCGACTGGCACGACCACCTGCTGGCCGCAGGGGTCGTGCCAGTCGCTCCGTACAACGCGCGAAACACCGACGACCCGCTCGATATCGAGTACAGGGTCGAAGACCGCATCGAGGAACACAGTGAAGACGTTCAGCTGAAGCAACCGACGCTAGATGAGACGTACAACCGCCGCACGGGAGTTGAACGAACCAACGAATCAGTGAAGGACTGCGGCCTCGGGCGCACCCACGCCCGAGGCCGCGTCCACGCACGAGCGCAGGTGTTCCTCGCGCTGTGCCTTCGCCTTGTCATCGCGATCACCAACTACGAACGTGGAGACAATCCGGGAAGCACGATCATCACGGTGTGAGAAGAGTTCTATGACACCCTCCACTTTGGATAACTCGATCAGAATTAGAATCTGGGGGGCCGTCAGAACTGCCCATATTGACTCCTGTGAACCGCTTTCATTTGGTGTTATTGGTAACCGTGAAATTTGATCCACTTGAACCACTATGCCATCTCTGTACTAAGAAGCGGACACTATCTCGCATAGATAACAGCAAGCAGTAACATATAGCCTGAACGGAAACGACGGTATGCGGACAGGGGGAGAAAGATTAGCCCAGGCCGAGCGCCGGCCGGATGTCTGACTTCCACACCGCGTCAAGCGGTGTCCACACGCCCAGCGAATGGGACACCGCGTCATCCAGCATGATCAGCGCGCCGAGCACCGCGACCAGTTGCCAGCGGTACGGGTAGCGCCGCCACCAGGCCGGCCGGAACGGCGCCGTGACGGCCACCGCCGTCGACGCCAGCACGATGCCGGCTCCCAGCGGCGGGTACCGCGGCCAGGCCGACAGGAAGCCGTACAGGCCGAACAGCACCGCGGCGCCGGCCCACACGGGTTCGCGCTCCGGGTAGTTGTCCCAGACCACCATCACCGCGATGAGCAGGATGATGGCCCCGAGGTAGTAGTGATGGGGAACCGCCAGGTTCCCGTCAGGCAGCGCCTCGGCCGGGAACTGGCGCCTCATCAGTTACCCCCGCTGGTGAACTTCCCGGTCTCATCCCGGGGGGGAGTCTGGCCGCTGCCGGAGTCGGCGTCGCCCTGGTCGGCGCCGGCCTCGACCTCGGCGCCGCCGTCGGGATGACCCCGAGCGAGCGGCGCGTCGGCCTGTCGAAGCCACTGCTCGCGCTCCATGCCCGCCGGGGGCTTGGCCGGGATCTTCGAAGCGAACAGGCGGCCGAAGCCCCGCAGCCGGAGCAGGCCGTAGCGCGTCGGGACGGCCATTCCGCCCAGGAACGCGAGCAGCACGATGCCCAGCACCTTCGCGCTGGGAGTCGGTACTTCCGGGACCGTCATCTGTAGCGTTTCAATCATGCGATTTCACCGAAAACGTTCCAGTTCGCCACGTAGGACCGCTCGTAATTGCTGTCCGCGTTGTTGACGCGGATGGCCATGCCGGTGATGTTGCCGTTACTGTCCGTCTGCCAGCCCTCGAACCCGCCTTTCACGTCCGTACTGTTGGAGTTCGTGCCGTCTTGGTAGGCGAAGGCCCCGCCGCCGGCCGCGGCGTACGTGTTCGTGAAGCTGACGCTGATGGTCTTCGAGGTGTCTGCGGCGATGTTCCCGGTCGTGGTACCGCTCTCCGCGGCGGTCGTGATGCCGAGGTCGCTGGCGTGCTTGCCGTCGACCGTGTCCGCGTCGCCCGCGATGGAGACGTTCGCGCCGTCGACGGCGGTGCGCGCCTCGCTGTCGGAGTAGCGCGTGTGGTGGTCAGCGGAGTTGATGCCGCTAAGGTTGTCGTGGCTGATGTTGCCCTCTTGGACCGCAATGGACCCAGCCGAGAGGCCCAGCGCGTTGCCGAGAGACACGTCGAGCGACCCGTTCGTGAGGGTCATCGGGCCGGTGAGCGACAGACCAAGCGTCCCGTTCGAGTTGGACAGCGGGTTCCCGAACACGAGGTCGAGGACGCCGCTGTTGAACGTGAGCACGTTGCCGGGACTGAAGTGATCGCCCGCGGCGACGCTGGCGAGTTCGCCGTGATCTGTCACCGTCATCAGCGCCCACGTCCCCGCGCTGCCGTCGTACACCTTCGTCTCCGCGGTGTCGGTGTCGAACCAGCTTTCACCGCCCTCGGGATTCGACGGCTCTGCGCTCTGAACGTAGTCGAACTGGTGCGCAGGGGCACCGGAGAAAGCGGGACTCATGCCTCCCAAGTCACCCCCACACCGTCGCCAGCGGTCGGCGTTCTGACGTGGATCTTGTCGGTGTTGTCGACCTTCGCCTCGAACACGTCTTTGTGCGATTCGAGGGTGACGGGCTGGTTGTTGGCGTCGCCGACGTAGACGCTCCCCGAGTTACCCCGGAGACCGCAGACCAGCACGGTCCCGCCGTCTGCGACGGCGTTGCTCGGTAGCTGCTCGGTCGTGGTGCCGCTCGTAGTGTGCCGAGCGGTCTGAAGGCCGCTCTTGTTCTGCTGGACCGAGAGCAGCGTCGAGAGCGTGTCGCGGATGGTCGTGAGGCGGTCCCTGATGGTCCCGAGAAGCGTGGTCTGCTGGCGCTGCTGCTCCTCGTTGGCGGCCGCCTTCGGGTCGTTGTTGGAGTCCCGGACGCGCCGAATCTGGTCGACCTCGGTGTCAGTGTCCAGGGGCATCTACGCATCCACCTCCTCGTACCCGACCGGCTGGATGGTGTAGTACCGATCCTGATCGCCAACGTTTCGGACGATGACCTGGAGCTTGCGCTGGAACGTCAGCGCCGGGCACCAGGTAGTGACCAGATCGTCTACGTCCGTCGGCGGGATCGGCGCCGGGCCGTAGACGTTGTTTCCGTCCGCTCGGACCTCGTAGGTCGTGCTCGGGTGCTTCGAGATACCGAGCGACGGCAGGCGGAACGTGGTGGTCTGCTGTTCCGGTTTGAACGTGGCGATGAGCTTGCTGCCGCCCGTCACCATCCGAGTCAGCGCCTCGTTGATGGGGATATCCCCCTCGTCCGGTTCAGGCACCACCTGCATCGGGTTCCACACCTCCCGGCGCCTTGTCCGCGTGCTCTCGGTGCTCCTGTACCTCCATCTCCTCGACCTCGACCTCTATCTTTGCCATGTCAGTCTGCCCTCCGTTCGGCGTGCTTCTGCCGGATGTGCTGGTCCAGCCGCTCGTGTGCGTCTCCTGCGGTCTCTCGGGCCTTCTCGGCCTTCTTCCGCGCTGTGCTGTCCTCACCGACCTGGCGGGCGTTGACCACCGAGATAACGAGGTTCGCGGCCTGGAGCGTGACCACGACATCGAGGACGCCGAGACTCATCGTCTCACCATCCCCGCGCCGCTCGTGGTCGCCATGATCTGCATGACCATCTGGGCGACCATGTACAGCGCCAGAATCATCGCGATCTTCTCGATGGGGCCGCCGCCCTCGCCGCCGATGCCGCCGAGCAGGTTGCCGAGCGGGTTGTTCCCGCCGTTGTTGTCGTCCGGCTGCTCGGGGGCGTCGGGGTCGAGCGTGATCGTCTGCTCCAGGCGGTCCTTCACCTCCCCGGACTGGGCGCCCTTCGCCACGTACTCGACCGTCTTCGTCTGCACCTCGGAGACGTTCGGCGTGGTCCACGTCAGGTTGAACTCGGTGGTGTAGCCCGTCCCGGCGATGCACGCGCTGGAGCTATCGACGCGCTGGCCGTCGACCAGCACCTCCAGGCGCACCTCGATGCCTTCGAGACCGATGGCAGAGCTGTCACAGCGGTCCTCCGGGCCGATGAACGTGGCGTTGTTCGTGACGCTCGCGGAGACGTCGACGTTCTCGCCCGGCCGGGCGCGGTTCGGAACGCGCGGCGACCCGATGCTGATCTGGGTCGACGGGTCACTGTCGCCGCCCTGCCAGGGGTCGGTCGTGCTCGACCCGTCCGACCCGCTGGAGTCGCTGCCGGAGTCGCCGCTGGAGTCACTGCCGTCCGACCCGCTGGAGTCGCTACCGCCGAGGTTGAGCGGGTCGCTCCCCTCGTACAGCGCGCCGTCGCCGTCCGAGTCGGACCAGTCGATCCACGAGTTCGTGTCTTCGGTGGAATCGGCGGCGTCCTCAGCGGTCGTGCTGGGATCCGTCCCGTCCCAGGTCGTTTCGGGGTCGCTGCTGCCGCCGTCCGTGGTGTTGCCGTCCGGGGCGTCTGTCCACGGCATCAGTTGGCCCTCCTGTGCAGGATCGCGGCACCGGCCAGCGCGGCCAGGGCGACCATCTCGACCGGCGGGCCGCTGGAGCCAGATCCTGAATCGGACCCGCCCCCGGTGTCGTTGCCACCGCCGAAGCCTGCGAACGGGTTCGTGATGGTGTCGACAACCGAGTCAGCGCCGTTTCCGCCGCTCGAACCCTGCGGATCGCCGCCGGAGTCACCGCCGTCCGACCCGCTGGAGTCGCTACCGGAGTCGCCGCTGGAGTCGCTACCGGAGTCGCCGCCGCTCCCGTCGAGCACGTCGCGGCTGTCCTCGTTGGTGGTCTCGCCGCTGTCGCCCTCGACGGCATCCGGCCCCTGCTGGTCCGGGCTGGTCGTGAATCCGCCGTCACCGCCGTAGAAACTGCTCTGGTCGGTGTTGACCGACCACGAGGCCGGCCCGATAGAGGCGTCGAAGCGGTCGCTGGCGGGCACGTTGACCTTCACGGTCATGTGCTGCGACTCGTGCGGACCGAGCGTCAGCGTCCGACTGTCGACCTGCTGGCCGTTGACCATCACCGGGAGCGTCCGGTTGATCTGCTGGCCGATGCTGTTGACCCACGTCAGCGAAAGCTCGACATCGTTGCCGACCTGCGGGGGGTCGGGAGAGATGCTGATACCCTGGCCTTCGAGGTAGTCCGACGTGTTCCGACTGACGGAGTTGTCGGCGATCGTCACCTTGACGGCATCGGCCTGGAGCGGAACCGGCGCGTCGATGGTGACGCTCTCGGTCCCGTTCGCCGGCAGGGACGCCGAGACCGTCGCCACCTGCGACCCGTTGACCGTGACCGCCTCGCTGATGTTCACCGACTGGCCTATCCGGTTGGTGAACTCCGCCTGAACCGTCGCGTAGCCGCCTCGCGTCGGGTTCGACTCCTCGATGTGCAGCCGGGTCACGTCGACCACGTTGACGTAGCTGCCGGGCACGTCGACGCCGCTGACCTGCTCGCCGACCGGCACCGGGTCGGGGACGCCTCCGCTCCCCGAGTCGCTACCGGAGTCGCTGCTGTCGGACCCGCCCGAGTCGCCGCTGGAGTCGGACGAACCGGACGACCATTCCCAACTGTCGGTGCTGGAGTCAGACGTTTCGCCACTGACGAAATCGTTGTCCAGCAGGCCGCCCGAGTCGCTGCTGTCCGAGTCGCTGCTGTCCGAGTCGTTACTGTCCGAGTCGGACGTGTCGCCGCTGACGAAACCGTTGTCCAGCAGGCCGCCCGAGTCGCTTCCCGAGTCGCTATCCGAGTCGCTGCTGGAGTCGCTGCTGTCCGAGTCGCTGCCGCTCGAACTGTCCTCGACCCAGCGGTATTGACCGTCGACCCACTGGTAGCTGCCGCTGCTGCTGCCGCTGTCCACGTCATCGCTGGTGGCGGGTTCGCTGCTGCCGCCGTCGGTGGTGTTGCCGTCCGTGGCGTCGACCCAGGGGCTCATCGGTTCGCCTCCTTGTACGCTAAGTAGGCGAGGATGGCCACGTTCGCCGCGAACAGGATCACCTGCACCTCCTCGACCGTGTAGTTCGAGCCCTCGATAGCGCCCGCAACAGGGCCGCCCTCGACGGCACCGCTGCCGTCGCTGGTGGGCGCAGTCACGTCGGCATCACCGGAATCTTCGGTGGTCGTGATCTGCGGTCCGCTCTGGCCCTGCTGGCCGTTCGTCTGCGTCTCCCAAAGGGATTGAAATTCTGCCATAAGTGGATGTGAGGAAGGCTACCCTACGCCTGGCTCATGTCCGTCTTCACCAGTCCGGCGAAGCCAGACACCGAGTCCTGCCCCTTGAAGACAGGAATCGAGAGGCGAGCGTTCGACGCCTGCGCCCCGTCGCCGTCCGGGTCGGTGAAACGGACCGTGTACGGTGCTCGGATGTAGACCTCCAGCTTGATGTCCGTCGGCAGCCAGCCGTGTAGCTGCGTCTCATCGAGGCTGAAGAACTCGGGCTGCTCGGTCTGGTCGGTCTTGTTGATGAGCGACAGCGAGCCTTCGTAGAGGCGCTGGGACCCGCTCGACCCGCCCGACGGGACTGCCTTCTGGATCTCCAGCGTGGCGCCCCCGTCCGGCATGTACCAGACGTGCAGGCTGTTGGCTGTGGCGTCGTCCGTGTAGTCGAACGAGTCGTTGGCGTAGTCGACCGCGTCCGGCTGCCCGACGTAGGTGCCGCCCTCCCAGACCACGATGTCCTGCGTGTTCGGACACTTGATGATGTCGTGCGAGAGGTTGAACGTCTCCGTGTTGCCCGCCGTCCCGTCGGTCGTGAACTTCTCGTAGGCCGGGATAGCGACCCGAAACGGGTTGTCTCGGCCCTCGCGGACCCGGTGGGCGGTCGTGATCGGCAGTTCGGCGATCTCGCTGTTCTCGCCGGTCGTGCTGCTGTACGTCTCGCCCTGGTCGATGAGCGTCTGCACCCCGATGTTGCCGGGGTTCCGGCCCATCTGAGACAGCTGCTTGAGGATCTGTTCACTCATGGTTCAGTCCTTGGTGAACGGCCCGCGGAGCGCGTTGCTCTCGACGTAGGCGGTCGACTGCGACCAGTCGATGTTGGTCGGGCAGGTGAGGACGAACTGGAGTTCGTCGATGTCCCGAACGTCCAGTTGCGCACGGGGACCGCCGCCGTTCGCCTCGGGGTTGCGCAGGCCGACCTTCGTCGAGTCGACGTGATCGTTGTGGCGCTGCTGCTGGAGCGAAAGCTGGAGCCAGTCACCGATGTTGTCGACCTCCTCGGAGACCTTGAGCGCCTGCGACTGGCCGGCGACCTTCAGTCGCCACTCGAAGGCGGTCTGAGGCGGGAGCGGGTCGCCGTTGGCGTCGCGCAGATCGAGGTAGTGAGGGATGCCCTCACCACTGCCCTGCGGGACCTGATTGAGCAGCCGCAGGAAGGTGCCGCGCTCGGGGTCGACGCGAAGAACCACGTCGTCCGTGCCGACGATGTTCTGCTCGGTGGTGACGTGCTCGGCGGTGTTGCCCTTCTCCGCGAAGATGTTCACCCCCATCAGTTACCACCTGCGTTCTCGACCCGCTGCTTGATGTTGAAGCGACGCGCCAGGGCCTCTACCGTGTGGAGACCGCCGCCCACGATAGCGAACTTGCTCATGTCCCCGTCGAGGAACATCGCGGAACCGGCGACCGTACCGAGGCCGTAGGCTTCGTCCGGAACCTGCGTGTAGCCGAACCGCTGTTCGATGACGTTACGTCCGACAGTTGCGCCCGCGAACGCGCCGGCAGCGACCCCGATCTTCATCCAGGTGTCGGAGTCGGCCAGCACGTCGAAGGCATCACCATACTCTGCCATGCGCCCGACTGTTCAAAACCAAATCACTAAAGTTAGCAACGAACTGGCGGAATCTCGGGGAAATAGAGTTTCCTAAGCGCGGGGGCGCTGCTCCTCGATGTCGACCATGTCCATCATCATCCGCACGGCCTCGGCGTTGTTCGGAGTCGAACCGGGGAACGCCTCGTCCAGTCGTTCCCGGATCTCCTCGAATCTGTCCGAGTCATCGTCGTAGAGCGTGATTTTGGTCACCATCAGTAGGTTGGTAGGCTGATGGGATTTCCCTGCGACCCGTAGTGGGTTGTCTGCATGTCCATCCCGCGGGTGTTGATGCGCTTCATGTCGCCGCTGTCGTCCGAAAACAGCCACTCGCTCCCAACCGTGTCCCCGTCCCCGTTTTCCCAGCGGCGGACACTGATACCGCCCTCATCGTCCGCGTGCAGGTCCTCGGGCAGGCCCCGCACATCGTGGCCGCCAGCGTTGTGCGCGTCAACCGGGTACTCCAGCGGGTCCTCTATCTTGTTCAGGTCGCTGTCGGTGTTGAACCCGCCGAGCATCCGACTCTGACACTGGGCGATCACCGTCTCCTCCAGGGTGCTCAATCGCTGGGTGATCCACAGCGCGGAAGCGCCCTCTCCGCGGCCGGTGGTCGCCAGCCCGGTGATGGGCTTCGGGCACTTCTCTCCCTGCGGAGCGACGAAGTGCGCCTCGTCGATAGCGAACAGCGGATCATCGAGACGCCGGCCGGCCTCGATAACGTCCGCACAGACCTGGCGCCATTCGTCCACGGTCATCGACTCGACACGGGCGAGAACGACCTTCTTGTTCTGTTCGAGCACGTCCATCCAGCCGCTCACCCCCAGCCCTGCCTCGACCTCACCGACAATCGCGTGACTGGCGAGTCCGGCCTTCACGAGTCCGCGGTATTCGTCGCAGAAGTCGAGAACGATGAAATGCGAGTAGTCGCTGATGGACTCCTCCATGATGCCCTGCGCGTGGTAGCTCTTTCCCCAGCCGGAGATGGCCGCCAGCAGCAGATTCACAGTGAGCCCTCCAGTTGCGACTCCAGGGCCATCCCGCGCCGGGCGCCGCGCTGGACGTGGAACCGCGCGACCGATGCGAGAAGTGGCTTCCCCGCCGCGGCCGCCAGCCCCGGAACGGCCTCCAAGGCCACCCCGGTCAGGTCGAAGACAGTCACGGGTCAGTCCTCCAGTGACTCGCGGACCAGGCGGACGCCCTCGACCGCGCTGGAGACGTTGCCGGCCAGCACTTTCTCCATCATCGCCCGCTGGTCCCACTCGACTACGTTGGTCTCGAACTCGCCGAGCGAGACACCAAACTTCCGCTGAACGTGCTGGTCGGCTATCTCCCGGTCGGCCAGGTCCTCGCTGACGCCCTTCGCCCGGTACGTCTCCGCCCAGTTACTGATCTGCTCCTCCCACTCCTCGGGTTCGAGGGAGAGGTACGCCGCAGCGTCCTCGGGGTTCTCGACGTGCTCGGACATGACCTCCTCGGCGTAGAAGTCGGTGCCGTCGCCGCCGATCTTCGCCTGTACGAGACCCAGCAGCGTCTCCTGACGTTCTTCCTGCGTCGGCACCTCGTCGAGGTGGTCGACGCCGGCCGCATCCTCCAGGCGCTTGACCTCACTGAGTAGTTCGACCTCCAGCCCCGCGATGATGGTCGAGACCGCTTTCATCGCGTCGCTGTTGGCTACCGTGCGCTCCATCATCTTCTCTTTCGCGCCGCCGAATACCATTTCAGAAACCCCCGTTCATCGCCTTGCTGACTATCTCGCTGTCGGTGCCGAGTTCGACCATCAGGAACATGCAGGTGCCGACCATCACGGCCTGGCCGGGTGGCATGTCCTCGCCCATTCCCTGGGAGTCCAGCCACTCGTCAAAGTGCTCATCCAGCCCGATCTGCCGGGCCAGCGACTCCTCGACCTCGCCACCCTCGCCGAGTTCGTCCTTCGCCGCCTCGGTCATGGTCGCCAGGCCGGTGACGTACATGTCGCCCCACGTCTTCCCGTTCGAGGGCGTTGACGTAGACCCGCCTGTGTCTCCGTCTGCGCTACCGGAGTCTTCGCCCGACTCCTGGGACGTGTCCGCGTCGCTCTCGCTCTCCTCGCTGGCGTCGCGGCCGGCCTCGTTCTCCACGTCGTCCGGGTCGATGTCCCCGATGTCGAGATCGGCGCGCTCGTCCTCCTCGATGTCGGGCTGGTCCTCGGGGTCGGACTCCTCGCCTTCGACCGTCTCGGCCTCGACCTCCTCGGCGTCGGAGTCAGCGTCGCTCATTCGCTACCCCCCTGCTGCGGGAGCGGGCTGAACTCGCCGCTCTCCTCGCCGCCCGCGGCCGGATCGGGGTCGGTGTCCTGCGTCTCGGTGGTCACGTCTTCGGTCGCCGTCTCCGTCGACGTGCTCGACTCGCCGCCGGTCGACGTGCTGGCGCCGTCGTCCTTGTACCGGACGTACAGCAGCACCGCCACGGCCGTCAGACCGAGCAGCAGGGCCACCTGGCTGGTCGACAGCTTCGGGAACAGCGACCCGCCGCTGTCGCTGCCCCCCTCGGTGTCGCTGCCGCCGCTCTCGGCGTCGCTGTCGGCGTCTGTACTCCCGTCCGTGTGCTGGGTCTCGTACTCCTCTCGGCTTGCCATGTCGTCCTCCTCGGTGCTGTCTCCGTCCTCGCTGTCCTCGTCCTCGGCGTCGCTACTTTCCGATGGCTCGCTTTCCTCTGAGCCAGTAGCTTCGTCGGGCTGTTCGCCATCCCCGTTTCCCTCGCCGTCCTCGGCCTGCGCGTCGACCTGCTCGCGCAGTTCGCTCCAGTCGTGCTCGGGGCTGGCGCTCGCGTTGATGTGGCCCTGGACACTGCTGCGGTCCTTCTCCTCGTCCTCGCCGTAGTCGCACCCGTCGACCGGGCACCAGTACGGATCAGGCATCGCTCTCTTCCTCACTCTCGCCCTGGTCCTCGGTCTCGATGGTGATCGGGTCGACCTGCTCGGCGTGGATGGCCTCGGCGGCGGCGCGCGTCTTCTGCTGCTCGCGGTACAGCAGGAACAGCAGGCACACCGCGGCGTACAGCAGGACCAGATCGACCTCGACGGAGAAGCTGAACCGTCGGTTACTCATCGCTGCCCTCCTCGAACGCCTCGATGGCCTCGACCGCCGACTCAGGCGGGTCGCCGTCGCCCTGGTACTCGTGGCCGCCGTCGACGGCGCGGAAAACGTGCTCGAACTCGTCGCCCTTCGCGTCGGTCACGGTCACGACTCGCTCGGTGATCTGTGCGCCTCGGTCGTCCTTCCGGTGAATGGTCTGGATGTCGCTCATTGGTAGTGAGAGAGTCCGCCGCTGTCGTTCGTCGCCTCTCGCTTCGCCGCTGCCGCTGCCTCCATGACGGTCGAGTCGGAGCTGTGGAAACTCACCTCGTCGGGGGCCACTCGGTCGGTGAACTCCTCGGCGATCCGCTCGGCGGTGGTCGCATCGCGGACCTCGGCGATCTCGAACCGCTCGCCGTCGCCGTAGAGCTTCACGTCCCACAACCCGGCCGCGGGGTCGCCGTCGACCTGCACTTTGTACGGGCCGGCCTCCCAGTTGGTCCCGCGGCGCGTCCAGTCCGCCGGAAGCGGGCCGGTCGCCTCGCTGGCGTCCTCGCCTGTCAGCGTGAACTGGCGGTCTTCGGTGACGGTCGTATCCCCGCCCAGCGTCCCCTGCATCTCCTGGGCGAACTGGCCGCCGCTACGGCCCTGCTCGACCCGCCGGCCGTGGCCCTGCTCGATGGGTCGGGCGCCTATCGGCTGGTGGACGTTGGTGGGTGTCCCCCTGGTCTGCCGCCCCCGGAAGTGGTCGAGGGTCCGCACCTCGGGGATGTCTCCCGGCATCTGAGCCAGGGATTCGAGGAGATCGTGCAGGCGGTTGGGGTGGATCTCCCCCTGGTCGTGCTGGCCTCGAATCGCGTTGATAGCCCGGACCGCCTGGCGGGCGTGAATTACGCCCTTTCGCGCCCTCTCCTGGGCCTCCTCGATGTCCGATACCGCCCCCTTGTACCCCTGCCACGACTGGCGAAGCGCCCTCGCTTCCTGGGCCGTCACCTCCATCTCGGGGTACTCGCCCCCGCCGACCGTGACTAACTCTCGCTGCTCGGGGTCGTCGTCCTCGACGTGACGGGTGTCGCCGAGTATCTGGTCGACCTCCTCGGGGTCGTACCCGCACGATTCCTGTAGGAACTCGCAGGCGTCGGTGTCCCCGTTCTCGCAGTGGCCTCGGGCGTGGTCGCATCCCTCGGCCTGCGCTCGACGGGACGCACGACCCGCCTTCTCGGTGGCCGTCTCAGTGTCCTCCTGGCGCTTGCCCCCTCCCTCGCGGGCGGCGTCGGCCATCACTTCCCGGTGCTCATCGACGGTGAGGGACGGGTCGACGTAGGCCGTCCAGTCTGATACCCCCTCATCCGCCGCGATTGCCTTGATAGAGCGCGCCCACGGCACGTTTGCGCGCCCCTCGGAGAAGTCGATTTGCTCCCGTTCTTGGTCGCTCAGGGGGGCCTGCCCGGCGCCCCCTTCCCGCTCGGCACGGGAGTCGAGAGCGCGCTGACGGGCCTGGTCGACCACGTGCTCGGGGGTGTCCGAGGAAAATGTGACCGCTTTCAGGCGCCGGTCGTCGTTGCTGCACAGGTGGTCGTCGTACTCGTCTCGAATCGCGTCGGCTGCTGTTTTGGTCCCAAACTCGATGGTGGTCACAATAGCCTCCGGACCAACCAACGAATACCCTAGAAATAAAACCTATCAGTGAATGGATAAGTGATTGATTGACTAAGACCGGTGCCACTCGCGGGTGAGATCGGAGAGGTGTATCTGGTGCAGATCAGTCAGCGCGCTGATAGCACGGGCGTCAACCCGACTCAGGTGGTCGGTGGCTTCGTCGCTCATCGGTCAGCCCCTCCACTCGTGGTAGAAGGGCTTTCACCGCCGTCCGTGGCGGTAACAAGCCCCTCCGTAAGCCGAGTCTGTTCGAGATGCTGGCGGGCTTGCTCCACCGCTTCGGGATTCGTGTCCGCTCCCCAGTAGTCGATTCCGCGTTCCGCGGCAACCGCGGCGCCGGGGCCATGCCCGCAGAACGGTTCGAGCAGTCTTTCCCCGTCGTCGAGGACAGGTTCGGCGAGCATCTGCCGGTAGAGCTTGACCGGCTTCCCGGTGGGGTAGTCGCTGTCCGATGCTTCGCCGTCGTGCTTGAGCGCCCGGTACACCGTTCCTCGGCCCTGTATGTACCGGTCTGTCTCGCCGTTCGTGGCCGTCAGGATCGGGTAGTGCTGCACGCGGTGGTAGTAGCCCATCCCGAACTTCTCGCGGTCCCAGACGCACGTCCGACGGTAGGTGAAGGGCGATTCCTCCACACACTCGCGGAACTCGGGCACCGTGTCGTCGTCGGCGAACACGAACACCCACGCGCCGTCGACCAGAACCCGAGATAACGCGTCGAGCACGTCGGCGAGGCGGTCGTTCTCCTCGGTCTGGTAGACCTCGAACTCCCGATCCGAGCCAGTGGACTCGAACCGCCCGGAACCGTTGTCAGCGTTGAACTGCCAGGGGAAGTCGACGACGGCCGCGTGGCCGAAATCCGCCTCAAGAGACGGCAGCAGGTCGAACACGTCGCCGTGCTCAACACCGCTCATGAGAAGAACACCCCGACACCGTTGAAACGGAACTCGTGGGGGTTCCCGCACTCTGGACACTCGCCCGGTCGTCCCGGAAGGTGGATCTTCCCACGCTCGTCGATGAACGCAGGCTCGTTGAGTACGATTGTCTCGGGTTCGTGGGGGCAGTACTCGGGATCGCCCGGTTCGAAGTGATCGCCCGCCGCAATCCCGCATTGGAACCTCACCTCTGTCTCTCCCTCCAACTGCTCCAGAGGGGCGACATACTCGGTATCGCTCGCGGACTGCTCACTCATCGTCGGTGCCCTCCAGGATCTCGTCGCGGGGTGTCAGCGGGCGAACCCCCACCGTCCCGTACCTCACCGAAACCAGACCGGTCGCGGCCAGCGGGTCGAGTACCTCCTGGCGGATCAGTTCCTTCGGGGTGTTCGGGTGGGACTCCCGGCACAGGATGTCCTCGGCCACCTCGACGGTGACCGTGCGCGGTTCCTCTCCGGCGAGAGCGAGGTAGGCATCGGCCAGGTCCGGGTCGGCAGGCAGCACGTACTTCGACCGCTCCGCTGACGGTAGGAAATCGTCGAGGGCGTCGCGCACTACGTCGCTCTTGGCGGCGCCGTGGGCGTCGATGTAGTCGCTGAACCGGGCGGCCAGGTCGCCCGACAGGCGGGCTTCGGCGCGCTCCTCGCTCCGGTGGCGGTCGGTGTCTTCGGAGTCGCCGGGGAGTCGGCTTCCGCGGGAACTCATGCCGCCCTCCTGTCCGCAGATCGGGGTTCGACTGCGGACACAGATGAAACGGGGGTTCGACTAGCCCGCATCCGGGGGGCGCTAAACCCTGGGTTCGTTTCGAGTCGACGGTATGGTGGCGGACACCCCCCCGCATCTTGCTCAGGGGGTAGGGTGGGGGCCTCCCGGGTCACCGGTCGACACCTCCGAGGCTGTCGCGGGCTCGACGGAGCAGGTTGCCGATGGTACCGGCAGAGCGGTCGGACAGATCGGCGTACTCGCGGTTACCCATCTCTCCGAGGTCGCAGGTCAGATACGCGTCGAGTTCGGCAGGAGTGAGGTGGTCGTAGGCGGTCGGGTCGTCGTCGAGGCGGAGCCAAGCTGGTGGCTCTGGGTACTCGCGGCCGGTGTCGAGGTGCGAAACATCGATCCGTCCGCGGGTCCACTGCCACCACAGCGAGGCGACGTGACTGCACCAACCGTCGTTGAACCGGTGCGCTTTGCAGTCACAGTCGGCCAGCAGCGTCCGGCCCTTCAGCGCGAAGGTCACCCTGTGCGGGTGGTCTGAGCCGCTGAGGTAGACCATGCGCTCGGCGTCGGTGATGGGGCCGCCTTCGTCGGCCTCCTCTTGAGCGCGCCGCCAGGGGGTAGATTTCGTCCAGTCGTCGGGCATCGACAGCGTGGGCGGGCCGCCGAGTCGGTCCGGAAGATCGTCGCTCGGCTGCCAGTTGCTTCCGCTCTCGATGCTCATGGGCGACACACCCCCCGTTCCTTCGCCGGGCAGCGCTTCAGCGGCGCGTCGATACGGCACCCGCAGAAGTCGCAGATCTGCCCCTGGTAGTCGGTGGGTTCAGGGGGGTCAGAAAGGGGGGTCACAGCGACCACCTCATCCGGCGAAAAACCGGCAAAGAGGGCCGCTTTCCTTTATACTGGTATGGGCCCGCTCGGATTTGAACCAAGGACGAAGCGGTTATGAGCCGCTCTCTCTAACCAGACTGAGATACGGGCCCGCTACATCCCACGGTTTCGGACGGCGGCCCTTTAGCCTACCGGGTTCTCCCACAGAGGCCCCGGGACGGCATTTTAGGCCCAGCCGCCCGGACCATCGGACATGGACTTCGACACCGTCCAGGGCGACATCGCCCGGCAGTCGGCCGACGCACTGGTCAACGCCGCGGGCACGAGCCTCCGGATGGGTAGCGGGGTCGCAGGGGCACTCCGCCGAGCCGCCGGTGGGCCGATAAACGACGATGCCATGGAGAAGGGGCCAGTCGACCTCGGCGAGGTCGCCGTCACCGACGCCTACGACCTCGAGGCAGCGTACGTGATCCACGCCGCCGCGATGCCCCACTACGGCGACGGACGGGCCACACGCGAGTCCATCGCCGACGCGACCCGCAACGCCCTCGCTCGCGCCGACGAGTTGGGCTGCGAGTCGGTCGTACTCCCCGTTCTCGGCACCGGCGCCGCCGGCTTCGAGTTCGCCGAGGGCGCCCGGATCGTCTGCGAGACCGTCGACGAGTACGACGCCGAAGAAGTGGCCGACGTGCGCGTCATCGCGTACTCGGACGACGAGTTCGCCGAACTGGAGCGGATCGCCGAGGGGATCCAGAACGAATGATTCCGTCTGGTCTGGTTCAGCAGTACCGAATCCGGCCAGCGCGAACACTCACTCCTCGGCGGTCCGCCGGATCAGATCGGCCAGGTCGTCCCAGAAGCCGTCGACGTACTTCGAGGCGTCGTCGATGGTGGGGCGGGCGTTGGTCTCGTTGACGACGGCGCGCTCGTCGGTCACGAGCAGGTCGACGCCGAGGAACGGGACGTCCAGCACGTCGGCGGTCCGCTCGGCCAGTTCGCGCAGTTCGGGGTCCAGATCGACGCGGCTGGCCTCGGCGCCGCGGTGGACGTTGTGTTTCCACTGGCCGGCTTCCAGCGCGTCGTCGGGGAGGCGGCGCTCGACGGCGCCGATGTACTCGCCGTCGAGGACCATCACCCGGTAGTCGGTCGCGCCGGGGAGGTACTCCTGGACGAGGTAGGACTTGTCGCCGGTCGCGTGGAAGTCGTGGACGAGGTCGAGGTAGTCGACGACGCCGAGCAGCGAGTCCAGATCGTGGGCCTTCGCGACGCCGACGCCGCGGGTGGTCGAGTTCGGCTTGACGACGACCGGCGAGTCGAAGTCCTCGGCGGCGGCCGCGACCGCGGACTCGTCGACGGGGTTCGAGACCATGACCGTCTCCGGGACGGGCAGGCCGGCGTCGGCGAGACGGGTGATCACGTCGGCCTTGTTGCGCGAGCGGAGGATGGCCTCGCGGTCGTTGACCCACGGGACGCCCAGCGCGGCGTCGGCGACCCCGCCCTCCATGAGCCGCGGCGGGTAGACGAACCCGACGTCGAACTCGTCCCACGGCGGGTCGGTGAGGGAGATCGTCCGCTCGCGTGACTGCACGTGGTCGACGCGCACGTCGCGCGCGGCGAGCGGCTCGCGCATGCGCTCGTAGGTCTCGGCGTCGGTGGCGACCGCCAGCCGAAGCATGCCCCCTCGTTGTGACGAATCCCACTTAGCCCCTCCGCTGGCGCGGCGGCGAAGCGACCGAGACACCGAGCGGGAGAGCCGACGGCGAGAACAGACTCGTCAGTGGGGAAGGCGGAGAAAGCGAGATGAAGGCCGCGTTACGCGATCAGCAGTTCTTCGCCGCGCTCGACCTTGATGCGGCACGGCGGGGTGATCTTGTTGTAGGCGCGGCGGAACGCTTCCTTGACGGCGTCGGCCTGGTCGACGTCGCAGTAGGCGGTGAACAGCTGCTCGCCCGCCTGAACGCGCGAGGCGGTGCCGACGATCTTCCCGAAGGCCTGGCGCATGCCGTCGGAGACGCGGTCCGCGCCCGCGCCGGTCGCCTGCTTGTTCTCCCGGATGACCTGGTGGGGGAACTTCCGGAGGACCATCTTGTAGTTGCCCTCGCCGAGCTCCTTGATCAGGTGGCGGTTGGCGGACAGGCGCGAGGCCTCCATCGAGCCGTGGCGCAGCTGGACGGACTCCTCGACGATGAGCGAGATCTGGACCGGGTAGTCGTCGGGGTCGGCGTTCTTGTCGCCCATCTGGTGCTGTGCGATCTTCGAACCGGGAATACCCGTGATGTACTCCCGTCGGGTGTACGCGGGCTTGTCGATGTCCCGGTACATCGAGGCTGGTTTCTCGGCCATGGTCTTGGTGTAGACGTGGCCTAGCGTTGGTAAAAGGGCTTCGAACCCGCACGGGCGTGTGAGCCCGCCTGCCACACGCCGCGACCCCGCCGACCGGCGCCGACCGCCGAACGGCTCCGGCAGACGGCGAACGACGTGCCCCCGCGACAGCCGCCCTCGTTCACGGCTCCTGCGGACTCGCTTCGAGGTGCGAGCCGTCGGCGCCGTCGATCAGGTCCGCGAGTTCGTCGGGGCCGACGACCCGGACGCCGCGGTCCGTCGCCCGCTCTCGCACTCGCGCCGGCACGCGAGCGCCGGCGGTGACGACTGCCTCGTCGAGCCCCTCGGCACGCTCGACGGCCGCGGCGAACCGGTCGATGTCCTCGGTGTCGACCGCCGCCGCGCTCGCCGCATCGACCGCCAGAACCGCCGCGGTCACCGCGACCGGCCCCGGCGTCGTCGCGCGGACGTCGTACGCGACCAGCGTCTCTCGCGGCGACTCGACTTCCCAGCCAGCCGTCTCGAACAGGGCCGTGACGACCTCCCGGAACCGGTCGGCCCCCACCGACGAGAGGTCGACCGTGGACTGCTCGGTTTCGCCGGCATCGCTCGCCGCCGCTCCCGACTGCTCGATACGCGTCTGCGAGTCCGTGATGCGCCCCTCGGGATCCGCGCTCCTCTCCTCGGGCTCAGCACCGCCCTCCTCGGAGTCCGCGTCGCTCTCGTCCGAGTTGCCAGTCGCCTCCCCGGTCCGTTCGGCCGAGACCCACTCGCCGTCGGTCTCGTCGTCGACGAACACCCACCCCTCGCGCTCGGTGTCGGGTTCGTCGTCCGACGTCGCTGCGTCGGGTTCCGCGATGTCTGGTTCGGTGGTGTCGGGTTCGGTGGTATCAGGTTCAGCGGTGTCGGATTCGGCGGTGTCGGGTTCGGCGTCGCCCGCGCCAGCGATGGTTTCGTCGACAGCCTCCGCGATGGTGTCGTCGACGTCGCCCGCCATCGCCTCCGCGAGCGCGTCCGCGATCTCCTCGTCGACGTCCACTGGTTCGTCCGCGTCGCTGTCGTCCGTAGGGTCAGCGTCTTCGCCTATCGACGCATCGTCGGAAGCCGCTTCGTCCGCTCCGTCGCCGTCGGACGGGACCACCACGGTCTCCCGGGCGGCGTCGGCCGAGGCGTCGTCCCCGGTGTCGGTGCGGACCGGGCGTCGCTCGTCGAGTCGGTCCCGCAGCCGTTCGACTGCGTCGAGTTCGTCCGGGACGCGCTCGCGGGCGATCTCGCGGGCCGCGTCGAGCGCCGACGCCGCGCGTTCGTCCGCCGCGGCGGCCGCGTCCGGCGGCGCGTCCTCGATCAGGTCGATGGCGCGCCGAGCGCGCTCGCAGTGGGCCGCGACCAGATGCCCGGCGACGGTGGCGAGCCGGTCGCGGACGTGGTCGCGGTCGCCGGCGAACCGCCGCTCGTCGCGTCCCCAGTCCAGCGCGAGGAGCGCCTCGTACCGGTCGAGCGCGCGCTCCCACCACTCGGCCGCTTCCTCCGGGTTGTCGGTCGCAGACGCCTTCTCGACGGCGGTTTCGGCGCGTTCGAGCGGCTCGTTCGTCAGCTGGTCGCGCTCGGCCGCGAGGCGGTCGCGGTGGCGCTCGATGGCGCGGTCGGTCGGCAGGCTCGCGTCGACCGACAGCGCCGCGGCGTAGCGCTCGTCGGCCCGCTCCAGGAGGTCCAGCGCCCCCTCGTAGTCGCCGTCTTCTCGACACGCGTGCGCCCGCTCGCCGAGCCGTTCGGCCCGTTTCGCGTAGGCACGGCGCTCGCAGTCCCGTAGCCGCGCCCTGGCCGACTCGAACCGGTCGGCGAGCGACGCGGCCGCGCCGTCCAGCGACGCCGCCGCTTCGCGGGCCCCCGCCAGCGCCTCGCGCGCGCTGTCGAGCGCCGTCAGCACCTCGTCCGCGTCTGCCGATCCGAACGCCGCGTCGGCGCGGTCGAGCGCGTCTTCCGCGGCTTCGAGGTGGCGCTCTGCGCGCGCCCAGGTCGCGGCCGCCGCGTCGACGAACTCCCGGACCGAATCGAGGTCGCCCCGCGTCGGAAACCGGTACTGCAGCCCGTCGACGGTGTCGAGGACGAGCGCGCCCCCGAGGAGCCCGTCGTCGGTCCGCGCGTCGACCACGTCCGACAGCGTCACCGACCGCGTCCGGTCGCCGTCGGCGCGACCGACCGCGAACAGCACCCGGACGTCCGTCACGAGCGCCGCCGCGCTGTGGTCCCCGTCGGGGACGACGTCCCCTTCGGACTCGCCGTCCCCCGCCGTGCCCCCTTCGTCTGTTCGTTCGATCGAGACCCCCCGTTTCTTGTTCCGGACGACGTACCGCGGCGTCTCCGCGGGTTCGACGTACTCGCCGAGCGGCCGGTCCGCGAGCAGGCCGCGCGCGATGAGCCCCCCGCTGCCGGTCTCCCGGAGTACCGCGGCGTCGCCGTCCTCGACTTCGATTACGTGTTCCATCAGCCCACCTGTCGTGACTGGCGCAACCATCGACGGGATGACACTAAATTCTTTGGTGAGCGCCGCCAGACCCCGAGAACGGCGGGTTACGCGCGGGTCACTGGGGTCCTTTTGAGTCTGGCGCCCCTACGTCTGAGCGATATGAACAAACTCGTCGACGGCGAGTGGCGGACGGACATCGACGACTACACGAACGACGACGGCGAGTTCGAGCGCCAGGAGACCACGTTCAGGGGCCGGATCGAGGACGACCCCGACGCCCGCTTCCGGCCGGAGGCCGGCCGGTACCACCTCTACGTCTCCTACGCCTGCCCGTGGGCGCACCGGACGCTGCTGATCCGCTCGCTGAAGGGGCTGGAAGACGCCATCTCGGTCGACGTGGTCGATCCCTATCGCGACGACGACGGCTGGCAGTTCACCCCCGACAAGGAGGGGTGCACGCCCGACACCGTCAACGGGAGCGACTATCTCCGCGAGGTCTACCAGGAAGCGGACCCGGACGCGACCTGCCGCGTGACGGTCCCGGTCCTGTGGGACAAGCAAGAGGAGACCATCGTCAACAACGAGTCAGAGGAGGTCCTCCGGATGCTCGACACTGAGTTCGGAGAGGTCGCCGAGCGCGACGTGGACCTCTATCCCGAGGGCTATCGGGACGAGGTCGACCGGATCATCGAGGACATCTACGACCCGATCAACAACGGCGTCTACCGCGCCGGCTTCGCCAGTTCCCAGGAGGCGTACGACCGGGCCGTCGACGACCTGTTCGGCGCGCTCGACCACTGGGACGAGGTGCTCGGAGACCAGCGGTACCTCGCCGGCGACCGCCTGACGGAGGCCGACATCTGCATGTTCACGACGCTGATCCGCTTCGATCACGTCTACCACACCCACTTCAAGTGCAACGTCAGGGCGATCCACGAGTACGACAACCTCTGGCCGTACCTGCGGGACCTCTACCAGACGCCCGGCGTCGCCGAGACGGTGAACATGGGCCACATCAAGGAGCACTACTACACGACCCATCCGGACGTCAACCCCAAGCGGCTGATCGCCCGCGGGCCCGACCTGCACTTCGACGCCGAGCACGACCGGGACGAACTCCCCGGCGGCCCGCCGACCGAGTTGCTCCCGCTGGCGTAAGCGACGGGAGAGCGGTCCGCGTCCTCTCAGTCGCCGCCCGAACCCGCAGACCGCGCGTCGACCCCCGAACCCGCCGACGGCGCGTCACTGCCGCCCACGCGGGCCGCGAGTTCGCGACCGAGCGGCGAGCCGGGGCGGGTCCGCACGGCCACGGCGGAGCCGTCGTCGACGGTCGCGACGACCGTCCGGCGACGCGTCCGGACGACCTCCAGCCCGTCGAACTCGTCGCTGCGTCGCACGGCGTGGACCACCAGCGCGAAACTGCCTGCGGTCGCGACTGCGAACAGCGGCGCGAGCAGGCCGGCTTCGAGACCGACGAGGGCCGCGAACGGTGCGACCCCGAGCGCGCCGGCCGCCCACAGCGCGAGCGGGTCATCGCTCGCACTCCCGCTGACCCGTCGTTCGATCCCCGAGAGCGCGTCCGCGAGCGAGTCGACCGGGCCGTGCCGGCGGAGTCGGTCCGTCGGCGTCGTCCCGTTCAGCGCGAGGCCCTCGCGGCGCACGTGGCCGAAGGCAAGCGCGCCACCGACGGTCGCGAGCGCGAGCGCCGGCGTCAGCGGGTTCGACGCGGCGCCGAGCACGCCGAGGAAGGCGACGACGGAGAGGGCGTAGCCGAGGCCGCCGAGCACGCGCGCGTCGCGGCCGCGGACGCCGAACGCCGTGTCGACGGAACTGCGCACCGCACAGATCCTGTCGAAGCCGACGCTGACGAGTCCGTCGTCCGTCGCGACGACGAGCCGGTCGTCGGTGAGGCCCGCCGTCGCCGGTCCGCCGTCGTTCCCCAGCAGTTCGCCGGGCGCGACGAGCTGGAGCGACTCGTCCGGACGGAGCGCCCGCCGGACCGGTCGCGCCTCCCCGTCGGCCCCCGAGGCCGGCGTCCACGCTTCGGCCGTGGTGAGCCGTTCGATGGCGCTCTCGACCGCCTCGGCGACTGCATTCGCCCCGCCGTCGCTCGCCAGGCTACTCTCGTCGCTCGCCGTGGTTCCTCCGTCGCCCGCCGCGCTACCACCGTCGTTCGCGTTACCCACCCGGTCGCGGGTGCCGCTCACCCGCGACGCATCGGACGCCGTCCGTCGCCGTCCGTCGGCGCTCGACGCCGAAGTCGCCCCGTCCGCGCTGGTCCCGACGTAGCTCCCCCCGTTCGCGGAGTACCCGGCACCGCCCTCCCCCCGGCTTTCGGCGGCGTCGTCGCGGTGGTCCTCTGTCGTGCGTCTCTCTCCCATGGGAGCGAGTTGCCCGCGCCGACGGGATTGTAAATGACAGCTTATCGGCTCGATAAGCGGGGATCTCCGGACGGCCGGATCGGAGGGCGTGGGCCGACGGTCCCGGGCCCGAGAGGGTAGCGTCGCGGACTCCGGCGACGAACGCCGGTGTCGAAAGGCCGTAGGACCGGGGGCGCCTCGGACGGGCCATGACGCGCGTCACGGTCGGCGGCCGCCTCCACGTCGGCTTCCAGAACCTCTCGCTCGCGCACAACCGGCTCTACGGGGGCGTCGGCGTCGCGCTCGCCGAGCCGCGCCTGGACCTGCGCGCCGAGCGCGCCGACACCGTCGACTGCGACGACGAGGCGGCGACCCCGTACGTCGAACGGGTCGTCGACTGCCTCGACGTGCCCGGCGCCGCCGTGCGGGTCGACGAACGGCTGCCCCGCCACGCCGGCCTCGGCAGCGGGACGCAGTTCGCGCTCGCGAATCTCGCGGCCGTCGCCGGCGCGTACGGTCTCGGCGTGGACCCGCGGGAACTCGCGCCCGCGCTCGGCCGCGGCGGTCGCAGCGGCATCGGCGTCGCCACCTTCGAGCGCGGCGGGTTCGTCGTCGACGGCGGCCACCCCACGGAGCGGTTCACCACCGCCCCGCCCGCAGAGGGCGAGTGGACCGTCCCGCCGGTCGTCGCGCGCCACGACCTGCCCGACGACTGGCGGTTCGTCCTCGCGATCCCGGACGCGGGCCCGGGGCGGAGCGGCGACGAGGAAGACGAGAGCATGCGCTCGGTCGTCGAGCGCGCCGACCCCGGGATCGCCGAGGAGATCGCGCAGCTCGTGACCCAGCACCTCCTCCCCGCGGCGGCCACGGGCGACCGCGCCGACTTCGGGAGCGCGATCGCCCGACTCGGCCGCCTCAACGGCGCCTGGTACGCCGACGAGCAGGGCGGCGTCTACCGACCGCCGGCGGGCGCGGTCATCGATCGGCTCGCCGACGAGCCGGCCGTCGCCGGCGCCGGTCAGTCCTCCTGGGGGCCGACGGTCTACGCGCTGACGAGCGCCGACTACGCCGACGACGTGGCCGGAGCGGCCCGCGACGCGCTCGACGACGTGACCGACGGCGGGCGCGTGACGGTCGCTCGCCCGCGCAACGAGGGCGCCCGGATCGAGTAGTCGTAGGCGCCCGGGTCGAGCGGTCGTTCGTTTCAGCGAGCGAGAACTGCGGCGAAACAGGTAAGCGGGAGGGGACGAATCCTCGGCGCATGGACCGGATACCCTTCGGCGTCCGCCAGCTCGACACGACGATCGGCGGCGGCGCGCCGGCGGGGAGCGTCGTCCTCGTCGCCGGCGAGGGGGGCGCCGGCTCGCGGGAGTTCCTGCACACGAGTACGCTGATGAACGCCCTCGGGCGGGCCGACGAGGAGCTCCACAGCCTCTACTACGGCGACCTCGCGGCGAACGCCAGGCCGCCGGGCGAGGTCCACTTCGTCTCCTTCACGGCCGACGAGGACCGCTTCGCAGAGGAGGTGGGCGTCACCATGGGCGAGGAGATCGCCGACGCCGGCATCGAGGCGGTCCGGTACCACGACCTCTCCGAGCAGTACTTCCACCGGAGCCCGGTGCCGCGGGACTGGTACGCCGAGGAGACCGCCGACATCAAGGACCTCCGGGCGCGCCAGGAGCGCGACGACATCCTCGGCGAACTCGGGCGCCTGCTCGTCCAGCACGCGCCGGGGAACCTCGTGGTCATCGACTCGCTGTCGGACCTCATCAGCACCGCCGGCCGCGACGAGAACGTCAACTGGTCGGACGTGGTCTTCCTCATCAAGGGCCTCCAGAAGGGCGCAAACCAGTGGAACGGGGTCATCCTCGCCCACGTCGGCCGCGAGACCGTCTCGGACACCGAGTACGGCCAGCTCGTCGACAGCGTCGACGGCACCCTGGAGTTCGAGTGGGCCAGCGGCGGGTCGACCCGCGCCCGGACGCTCGTCGTCAAGCAGTTCCGGGGCGTCCTCTCGCAGATCGACGACGAGAACATCGTCCAGTTCGAGACCGAGATCGGCGACGGCGGTTTCGACATCAGCGACGTGCGCAAGATCCGCTGACGGGAACGGCTCCGTCGAGGCGCCCGAATCGCGTTCGAGCGGCCGCATCGACGGCGATTCCCAGATTCGATTTTCGAGAACCGGTGGCAAACCCTTAACTACCTCGTCCGGACAACACAGGGTAATGGCGAGCGAGTCGTCGGACGACGCCGCGGTGTCCGTGTCGCTCCCCGCGGACGCGGAGGCCTGGCTGGACCGGAAGGCCGACGACCTCGGCGTCGACCGCGAGGCCGTCGTCGTCCAGTTGCTCGCGGCCTACCGCGCCGCCGAGGAGTTCGGCGACGCGGACGTGAGCGCGGCGATCGGGACCGACGTAGAGGCCGTCGAAGAGGGACTCAGCGCCGAGATCGACCGCGTCGAGGCCGACTTCGCGGAGAAGATACGCGACGTGCGCGAGCGGGTCGTCCAGGTCAAACGAGAGACCGACCGGAAGGCCGACGCCGACCACTCCCACCCGGAGTTCGGCGAACTCGCGACGCTCTCCTCGGCGGTCGACGATCTGGAGTCGGCGCTGGCCGGGCTCGAATCCCGCGTCGACGGCGACAGTGACGCGGCGGACGTCGAAGACCGCGTGGACGAGGTGGCAGATCGGCTCGACGAGATAGAGCGCGCGACGGACCGACTCGACGAGATCGAGGAGCGGCTGCGGACGGTCGCGTGGGTCGTCAGCGACCTCCGGGAGGCCGAACAGGCCCGTTCGACCGGGTCGGACGCCATCGAGCGGCTGAAGGCCACCGCCGCGGAGCTCGACGCGGACCGCGCGCTCTGCGGGAACTGCTCGGAGCCCGTCGACATCGCGCTGCTGCACGAGCCGCGGTGCCCTCACTGCGACGCGACCGTCAGCGACGTCGAGTTGCCCAGCGGCCTCTTCGGCAAACCGACGCTCACCGTCGCGCGCCGCCTCGAAGCCGGCGGCGAGGACGAGACCGACCGCTCGAACGTGCCCGACGCCGCCGAACGGGAGTGAACGCCGTGAACGGCGATTCCAGTCCCGACCGCGACGAAAACGAGGACGACGGAGACCGCGACCCCTTCGATTCCTTCGAGGGATACCGGAACCGCGAGGGAGACCCGTTCGATTCGCTCGAAGTGGATTCGCCGCGGGACTCGTCCGGTGAGGGGGCCGACCGCGACCCGTTCGAATACAGGGGGTCCGGCGACGACACCGGCCCTCGGGACGGAGACGGCGAGCGCGGCGGCCGCAGCGGTGACCGCGCTGGTGACCCGTCCCGAGCGGACGCAGGCGACCCGCTCGGAGACGTCGAGGTAGACGACGGAGACCCCTTCGAGTCTGAGGCGAGCGCCTTCGAACGCTCCGCCGTGGAGGGGATCGATCCCGACGAGGTGTGGGCGCGCCTCACCGGCGAGTCTACCGACGACGGGGCCGGAACTAACTCGGAATCGGGGGCGGGTGTGGAAGCGGCGGCGGACGAGACAGCGCCCTCCGGCGACGGGGACGTCGCCGAGGTGTCGAAACACGCCTACTGCGAGGGCTGCGAACACTTCTCGCCACCGCCGGACGTGGCCTGCGCGCACGAGGGGACGGAGATACTGGAGTTCGTGGACGTCGAGTCCGTCCGCGTGGCGAACTGCCCGGTCGTCGCGGAGCGGCGCGAACTCGGAGACGACGTGTAAGCGGCCGGCCCGGGACGCTGTGGCGGGCGACGCCGGCGAGGAGACGAGAAGTTGATACGGCCGGGGGGACAACGGACGTGACATGCAGTTCTGCGACGACTGCGGTTCGATGATGCACGCCGACGGCGACGAGATGGTCTGCAAGAGCTGCGGCGCGACCGCCGGCGTCGACCGGGACCGCGCCGACCAGTTCGTCAGCACCGACGAGCAGGCGGGCGACGAGGTCATCGAGACCGAGGAGGGGGCCAACTTCGAGGGCAAGCCGACGGACGACAGCGTCACCTGCGAGGACTGCGGCCACGGCGTCGCCTGGTACACGATCAAACAGACCGGCTCCGCGGACGAGCCGCCGACGCGATTCTTCAAGTGCAAGGAGTGCGGCCACCGCTGGCGCGAGTACAACTAACGACGGGTCGCCGTCCTCGCGCGGTCGGCCCGCGCGACGGTCCAGTACGCGCCGCGGTGGCGGACCAGTCCCCGGTCTTCGAGCCGCGCGAGGACCACGCCGACGCTCCCCTTCGGGACGCCGGTTCGCTGACAGATCTCGGCCGGCGTGAACGCCTCGTCGCGGCGCTCGGTGAGGAGAGCGAGCACGCGGTCGGCGTTCTCGGCGCCCGCGGCCGGCGGGCGGAGTTTCGGTTCGGGTGTCGTCTCGAACTCGTCGATACTGATGGGCATACGTACCTCTACGGCGCCAGCGAGCATATCGGTGACGCGCACACTTCACTGCGTCCGGCCGCGTCCCCCGATAATTATGCCGTCGGGCGCGTAGCTGACGGTATGAGCGAGGCGACGGACGATCCGATGGAGGCGCTCGTGGCCGTCGTCGCGGTCGCGACGCTCCCGCTCACGGCGCTGGCGGGGATCTTCCTCGGGGAGGCGGCGGCCGCGACCGTCGCCATCGTCGGCTGGCTGTTCCTCGTTCCCGTCATCGCCATCGTCTCCGACTACGTCGACGTTCAGGAGTGGCTCGCCGGGCCCTCGACTGCGGAGGCGACCGCCGACGAGCGCGACGACGCCGGGGACGACGCCCTCCAGCGCCTGCGCGAGCGATACGCCGCCGGCGAGATCGACGACGTGGAGTTCGAGCGCCGCCTCGAACGCCTCCTCGAAACGGAGGACGTGGAGGCCCCCGACCACGTGACTGCCGACGACACCGCGGGCCGCGATTACGGCCGAGATCGGGGCCGCGAGCGGACGCCAGAGCGCGAACCGGAGTGAAAGGCATTTGCCCGTCGACTGCGGACGGGAGAGCGTGTCCACGGACGCCCGCGCGGTCGAGGTTCACCCCGGCAAGGAGGCCGTGGTCGACTTCGACCCCGACCTCACCTTCGAGTGCGTCGAGGAGTGCACCTGGTGCTGTCACCACGGCGTCCTGCTGTACGAACCCGACTTCCTCGAACTCGCGAACGTCGCGAACCTCTCGGAGGCGACCACGCAGTTCCGCGGGCAGGACTTCGTCCGGAGGGAGACCAAAGACCGCGCGGACCACGTCGGCGACGACGGCGCGGCCTGCTTCTTCCTGCGCGACGACGGCCTCTGCGCGCTCCACGACGAGCACGACTGGAAGCCCGCGCGATGTTCGGTCTTCCCCCTGGAAGTCACCGTCGCGGACGGCGACGCCACTGATCGCGACGGCGGCGACATCCACGTCTCCGTCCGCGAGGAGGCCCACGAGCACTGTGACGGCCTCGGCGTCTCGGAGCGCCGCGTGGTCGACCACCTCGACGCCTTCCTCCCCGCCGTGCTCTGGGACCTGGACGACCCCGAGACGAAACGGGAACTCTGAGCCTCGGCGCGATCAGCCGGTCACGGAGTGACGAAGAACCAGGCGACGACGACGGCCGCGGCGCCGACGACGGTACTCCCGACGGCGTGGACGCGCAACCGGTCGAGCAGTTCGTGGGACTCCTCGTGGAGCGAGCAGACCTGGTCGATCTCCGATCCGGCCTCGCAGACGGGCAGGAAGTCCATCGCGACGTGGAGGAAGATGCCGGCGGCGAAGCCGAAGACGACGGCGTTGAGCGCGTCGATCCCCGGGATCGGCAGCGCTGCCGTCGGGATGGCCGTGATCCCGACGCCCGCTGCGGGGAGCAACAGCGCGGAGACGGGTTTGCCGTTGCGTCGGAGTCGCCGCGCGGCGGCGTAGCCAGCGGGGCCCTTGTGCGAGACGATGGCGAGGCCGAGCAGGAGCCCCAGCGTGGGCATCGACCCGTAGACGAGGCCGATGATCAGCCCCGCCGAGAGGGCGTGGGCGGTGATCTGCGCGGTCGTCACGTCCATCGGGAGGTCCCGGTGGGTGAGGCGGTGGCCGACGACGTGGCCGCTGTAGCCGACGACGATGCCGAGGGCGATGCCGATACCGCCGATCTGCGGCGCGCCGGCTGACCGACCGATGTTGATGGCCTGCGGGACCAGAAACATCGCGGCGCTGGTCACCATCGCACCGCTCGCGAGCCCGTACCCCCAGACGAGCCGCTGCGGGTCGGTCGCATCGGCTCGCTCCCCCAGAAGCGCGCCGACGGCCATCGCGGCGAACGCCACCCAGCCGATGATGAGGACCTTCCACGCGTCGGTCACGACCGCGGCCGCCGACAGCGCGAGCAGCGCGAGGACGCCCGCGCCACCCACGAGCGAGATCCCTCGCGACGAGTTATTAACCTCGGAACTTTCGTTAATATCCATTGTTTATGAAAACGGCGACTGTTATTATTAAGTCTGTCGCTCCGTCCGGGGAACGGCGGTAGCGACGCCGGCGTCGCCGTCGCTGAGCCGGATTCGGCCGACAGGACGGGAGTGCGTGAACTCGTGCGGGCCGACGTGACGAGACGAACGCAGAGGGCGACGGGAGGACCCGGCGAGATGACCGGACGGGTTGGGCACCCCCTTTTTGCCCGTCGCGTCGCAATCGGGGACGATGGCAGGGCCCTCGGAACGGGCGGACGGCATGTCGGTGACGGTCGTCGGCGGCGGCGTCGGCGGGCTCTCGGCGGCGGCGTACCTCGCGGACGCCGGCGCCGACGTGACGCTCGTGGAGAAGAACGACCAGCTGGGCGGCCGCGCCAGTCGCCTCGAAGCCGAGGGCTTCCGCTTCGACATGGGTCCCTCGTGGTACCTCATGCCCGACGTGTTCGAGCGCTTCTTCGGCCACTTCGACCGGACGCCGGGCGACTACTACGACCTCGAACGGCTGGACCCGCACTATCGGATCTTCTTCAAGGGAGAGGGCACCGCGCCCGGCGACGGGGAACGGATCGACGTCGCCGCCGACCGCGCGACCAACCGCGAGCTGTTCGAGTCCATCGAACCGGGCGCCGGCGAGGCCTTCGAGGAGTACCTCGCGACGAGCGAGCGCCACTACGGGACCGCGATGGAGAAGTTCGTCTACGAGGACCGCTCGTCGCTCCGGGACTGGATCGACCTCGACGTGATGCGCGCGACACCAGTCGGTCTCACGCTCCTTCGGTCGATGCAGAGCCACGTCGAGAACTACTTCGAGAACCCCAAACTCCAGCAGATAATGCAGTACACGCTGGTGTTCCTGGGGGGGTCGCCCCGCAACACGCCCGCGCTCTACAACATGATGAGCCACGTCGACTTCAACATGGGCGTCTACTACCCCGTCGCGAACGAACCCGACGAGAACGGCGACCACCCCGGGGGAATCGGCGTCGTGATCGACGCCTTCGTCGACCTCTGTCGCGAACTCGGCGTCACCTTCGAGACCGGCGCCGAAGTCGCGGAGATCACTCGCCGCAAGCGCGGCTTCTCCGTCGTCGACGAACACGGGACCGAGCGCCGTCCGGACCGCGTGGTCGTCAACGCGGACTACGCCCACGCCGAGCAGGAACTCCTCCCCGAGCACGAGCGGCAGTACGACGCCGACTACTGGGACGACCGCACGTACGCGCCCTCGGCCTATCTCCTCTACCTCGGCGTGGAGGGCGACGTGCCGGAACTCGCCCACCACACGCTCGTCCTCCCCGACGACTGGGACCCCCACTTCGAGCAGATATTCGACGAGCCCGACTGGCCGGACGAGCCGGCATACTACCTCTGTGTCCCCTCGAAGACCGACGACACGGTCGCGCCGGAGGGCCACAGCAACCTGTTCGTTCTCGCCCCCATCGCGCCGGGGCTCGAAGACACCCCGGCGCAGCGCGACCGCTTCCGCGAGCAGATCCTCACGGACGTGGCCCAGAACGCCGATACGGACCTGCGTGACCGCATTGTCTTCGAGGAGGAGTTCTGCGTCTCCGACTTCGTGGACCGGTACAACGCGACGCAGGGGACCGCGCTCGGCCTCGCCCACACGCTCCGACAGACCGCGCTCTTGCGGCCTCCGAACCGCTCGAAAGCGGTCGACGGCCTCTACTTCACCGGGTCGTTCACCACCCCCGGCATCGGCGTCCCGATGTGTCTCATCAGCGGCCAGCACACCGCCGAGGCGCTGGTCGAGGACGCGAACTGAGCCGAGGGCGGCAGTTAACTCGCTCCCGTACCTATGCCCGACGACTCGATGCCATCGGTGTCCGCCCGCCTCGGCGCGCTCGCGCCCCCCGACACCACCGCCGGGTACCTCCTCCGCGTCTCCCGGCCCCGCTTCTGGCTCTACCTCGCCGGCCCGGCCGCCGTCGGCGCGGTCTTCGCCACCCGGGACACCGCCGAGTTGTTCACGCCGCTCACCGTCGCGCTCACCGTCTACTTCCTCGTTCCCGCCAACGTCTTCCTGTACGGCGTCAACGATATCTTCGACGCCGACGTCGACGCGGAGAACCCTAAGAAAGGGGACAAGGAAGTCCGCTACCGGGGCGACCGGGGAGTCCTCGCCGCCGTCCTCGCGAGCGGCGCTCTCGCCCTCGCCTTCCTCCCGGCGCTCCCGGCGGAAGCCGTCGTCGCGATGCTCGCCTTCCTCGCGCTCGCGACGGAGTACAGCGCGCCTCCGCTGCGGTTCAAGACCACGCCGTTCCTCGATTCGGTCTCCAACGGTCTGTACGTCCTCCCCGGCGTCGTCGCCTACGCGACCGTCGCGGGTCGGTTTCCGCCCGCCCTCGCGGTCGCCGGCGCCTGGCTCTGGACGATGGCGATGCACACCTTCTCCGCCATCCCGGACATCGAACCCGACCGCGCCGCCGGCATCGAGACCACGGCGACGGTCCTCGGCGAACGGCGCACCTACGCGTACTGCTGTCTCGTCTGGGCGCTCTCGGCGGCCGTCTTCGCGCTTGTCCACCCGTTCTGGGGCGGCCTGCTCGCCGTCTACCCGCTGTTCACCGCCGCCGTCGCGCTGACGGACGTCTCGGTCGACCGCGCGTACTGGTGGTTCCCCGTCCTCAACACCGCCGTCGGGACCCTCCTGACGATGGGCGGCCTCTGGAGGATCGTCTATGCCACCTGATCCGACCGAGGCTCTTGGCCTGCCCGCGCCCGAGCGGATGGACCGCGAGTGGCTGGAAGCCCGCCTCGACCGACTCGTCCGGACCAACCGCTTCACCATCGCCGTCGTCTTCCCCGTCACCGGCGCGGCGCTGTTGCTCGCCAGCGCGCTGGAGTTGCTCCCGCCCGCCCTCGCGTTCAACCCGTGGCTCGTTCTGGTCGGCGTCGTCGTAATGCGCCTGCCCCTCGTCGCGGGCGTCGCTCCCCTCGTCGACCGCGAGGCGACAGTCGCTCTGGTCGCGCTCGCGGCCTACGCCTACGGGATCGAATACGTCGGCGTCACGACCGGCCAGCCCTACGGCCCCTTCGAGTACGGCGTCGCCCTCGGGCCGATGGTCGGCGGCGTCCCCCTCGCGCTCCCCGTCTTCTTCTTCCCGCTCGTCCTCAACAGCTACCTGCTCTGCCTGCTCCTGCTCGGCGACCTCGCCCGCTCGCCGTGGGTTCGCCTGCCCGTCGTCGTCGGCACCGTCGTCGCCGTCGACCTCGTCCTCGACCCCGGCGCAGTGGCCCTCGGGTTCTGGTCGTACGAGGGCGGCGGCGCGTTCTACGGCGTCCCGTGGTCGAACTACCGGGGCTGGGTGCTCTCGGCGACGGTCGCCGTCGCGGCCTTCGACTGGGGACTCGACCGCGAGGCCCTGCTCGCACGGCTCGATTCCTGCCCGTTCATGCTCGACGACATGGTGAGCTTCGTGATCCTCTGGGGCGCCGTCAACGCCGCCTTCGGCAACTGGATCCCGGTGGCGCTGGCGGGACTGTTCGGCACCGGCCTCGTCGTCACCGACCGCTTCGACGTGCCGACGCGGCCGCGATGGATGAAGTGAGCGCCCGGCCTTCGACCACCGGACCCCACTTACGCCGATCCGATGGGTCCGGATACGCCCTCGGGGCAGACGCCCCGGGACCGCATAGTTCGCGGACGCAGGCCCGTCTCGGTGGTCAGAATGCCGATCTGAACCTACCAGAAATGCCGGTTTAAGCGCCCGAATAGGCTGTTTGTGGCATATTAGAAGTAAATACTCTTTCGTCCAGAGCACGTATCGCCAACCACAGTGAACGGACCACAGATCCCCGCAGACCGTCCCGCCCGGCACCGTTCGAGTCGCGCCGTGGGCGAGACGGAGAGCCACACCGATCGCGTCTACCGGGAGTGTGAACTGTGTGAGACGACGCGGCAGCTACAGGAGTCGTACGGCATGTACGTCTGTGCGGAGTGTGAGGAGACGTATCTCCCGTGAGACGTGTCCGTCACCGAACGAAGACGAGTCGGTAACCCCGGCACGCGACACCGCGTTTTCGGGACCCGGGAGTCGGCAAGTCGAGCCGATTCCCGGCAGAAGCCGGAACGGGTTGCGTCCGCCGCACGATACTTCAGTGGACGGTCGTAACCCCCGACGATGACAGCGCTGTTCTCCCCGCTCGAACTCCGCGACACGACGGTCCCGAACCGCCTGATGGTCTCGCCGATGTGCCAGTACTCCTGCGAGGCGCGCGACGGCCTCGCGACCGAGTGGCACCACGTCCACCTCGGTTCGCGCGCCGTCGGCGGCGCCGGTCTCGTCATGTCCGAGGCCACCGCAGTCGAGAAGCGCGGCCGGATCACCCCGGAGGACCTCGGCATCTGGAACGACGCACAGGCCGACGCGCTCGAACGGACGACCCGCTTCGTGAAAGAGCAGGGCGCCGTCCCGGGCATCCAGCTCGCCCACGCCGGCCGCAAGGCCTCGAAGACGCGACCGTGGGACGGGTCCCACCCCCTGTATCCCGACGACGGCGGCTGGGAGGTGGTAGCCCCGAGCGGCGATCCGTGGCCCTACGACGAGGAGGACAAGGGCGACGCGCCGCCGACGCGGGAGATGACACAGGGCGACATCGAACAGGTCATCGGCTCGTTCCGGCAGGCGGCCGAACGCGCCCGCGACGCCGGGTTCGAGGTCGCCGAAGTCCACGCCGCCCACGGCTACCTCCTGCACGAGTTCCTCTCGCCGGTCACCAACCACCGCGAGGACGACTACGGCGGCGACTTCGAAGGTCGGACGCGACTCGCCCGGGAGGTCACCGAGGCCGTCCGCGAGGTCTGGCCGGACGAGAAACCGGTGTTCGTCCGCATCTCCGGGACGGACTGGTTCGACGACCGCGACGCCTGGACCGCCGAGCAGTCCGCACGCCTGGCCGACCGACTCCACGAGGTCGGCGCGGACCTCGTCGACGTATCCAGCGGGGGCATCGCGCCGGGTTCGTACCCCGACCGGGTCGGCCCGAACTACCAGCTACCGCTCGCCGAGGCCGTCCGCGAGGGCGCAGAGAGCGGCGTCGCTATCGGGACCGTCGGCGGGATCACCACGCCCGAACAGGCCGAGGCCGTCGTCGCCAACGGCCGCGCCGACCTGGCCATCGTCGGCCGCGAGTTCCTCCGCGACCCGTACTTCGGACTCCGCGCCGCGGACGCCCTCGACGCCACCGACGAGGTGTCCGGCCCGCCGCAGTACCGCCGCGCGTTCGGGTTCTGAGCGAGCGCCCCCGATCGCTGTGCGCGATCCGACGCCGTCCAGTCAGTCGCGGCCACTCTCGTACGGACTGCGCGTAATCCAATCGGTCCGTACAGATCAGATAGATTCTGTTTTCTCACCGGTTACACTACCACCAGAGAGATCTGACGCAACCCTTATTTCTGGCAGAGTCGTGCGATTACAGGATGGAATGCCCAAACATCTTTGGCGATATTCTTTTGGTGGAAGACAATCCGGGGGACGTTCGGTTAACGAAAGAGATGTTGAAGGAAACCGATCTCGACCCCACGACTCACGTCGTCTCCGATGGGGTAGAAGCGCTGGAATTTCTCAAACAGCAAGGCGAGTATTTCGATGCCCCGCGGCCAGACGTTATCCTTCTAGACCTCCATCTCTCTCGGATGGACGGAGAGGAGGTGTTAGCGGAGATGGAAGACGAAATGAGGGAGATCCCGATAATCGCCATCTCGGGGTCTCAACAGGGCGCCGTCCTCAAATTAGACGATCTCGAAGAGCAAGTAGACGCGTGCCTCGAGAAGCCGATTCAGCCGGACGAGTTCGAAGCGTTGGCCCGCTCTCTGTGAGTTCGCCTACAACCCTTCAGCGGTAGTGAGGTATCGCCTCTACGAGACCGGTATCGAGCGCGTAGACAAAACTGAGCAGGTGGTCCTCCGAGTCGTCGGCTGACATTAGTGTCCGGTTCTCCGTCCAAAGTCGGATCTCCCCTGTCCGGATACCGTCGTTCTCGCACGGACTGTGCGTAACTCAATCGCTTAGTGCAGATCAAGGGCCGTCTTCTGAGGAACACATAGTCTTCAGACACGGAATATTAACGCCGATCGCTCCACCATGGACAACTACGCGGCAAGTTCGTCTGTGAAACGGTATAATGGACGGGCTTCGGCAGCCCAACGAAGCGGATTGCTTCGTTCCCCGTGGAGGGGTACTCTCCAATTCGTCGTGATTTCAAATGGGCTCTTGGCCAATCTGTTTTGGCACCTCTGTAGCGACAGTAGAGTCTAACTCTACCCTACATTCTGCGTCTACCAACAGAGACATGAATCGTGCAGACGCATACGTTGCATGGACGGGTCTGACGATCTACCCGGCTCAGATTCTGAGCGGATTATTGAACGGGGGGAGACGTATTCTCATACTAAACACGGGCAAATTGAAGTCACAGGGATTTGGAAGGGTGTCAACCAGGTAGACAAGGCTCACCACGCCGACGAGAGAGATACGTTCATCGTCCGCTATTCTGCTGAAGTTAATGGAGAGGAGGTAGACGGACTCACAGATACGTTGGACGAGTTCGTTCAATATATCGAGTAATCCGCTGAAATTAGTGTCCGGGTCTCTGACTCGGATCCGCTCAGTCCAGGAGTATAGCTATCATCTGCCCGTTACCCAAATCACCGTCTTCTTGGAACTGGAAGTGTCTCATCACTGTAGATGACTACGATCGACCCTGAAACGCTTCGGGCGAAGTTAGAGAACGACGGGGACGTGCGTGTAGTCGATATTCGGCCAGCGGAGGACTTCGAAGAAGACCACATTGAGCACAGCGAGAATCGCCCGATTCGAGGAGACCTTCTCTCGGGGGATGTTGAGGAGGCGTTGACGGAACTGGACGACCTCCCGGACGATGAGGAACTCGTAATGGTCTGTGACGCGGGAATCGCCTCGACAGAAACAGCACGCGAACTCCAAGACCAAGGGAAAGATGCAAGCGCCCTTGACGGTGGATTGAATGCCTGGAAACAGAACCAGAAGTAGTTTGATGACTCTCACGTATTCTGAGTGATGATTATTCAAGTAATTCACTGATTGCAGTGTCCAGTTCTGCGCACAGAGCCGGATCTGGTCAGTACAGGTGAGCTACCTTTCAATGTAGCGAGAAACCACGTTGATTAGGAGAAGACCAAGGGGAACTGCTACTCCGGCCACCAGCCCGAGTACAAGACCGCCACCAAGTCTACCCTGTTCAAGAAATCCAATCAAGAAGCCTAAAATGGCCGCTATCGCAGCATAGACAATGACACGCTGACGATCAAACGAGGGGCTTCTGCGCATCTATGGACTAAAAACCAGTGAGAGTATTCAACCTTTGCCCAATAAGCAGGTTGCAGTGAATGGAGAATTCGGCACGTAGCTGGTTGAAATTAGTGTCCGGTTCTCCCTACAGAGTCGGACAGATTAGTCTCACTTCCCTCGGGCACTTTCGACTGCTTCTTCCAGCACGTCGGGGAGATATCCGGAATCTTCTCGTTTGAACCCCTGTACCGGCCGTCAGTCGTGAGGGCGACGCGACAGTCGCTCTCGCTCGCGTGGACTGCCAGTCCGATTTCTGCGGTAGCCGGACAGAGCTACAAATTCGGGGCGGCCCCGTTCACGACCCACCGAGCGCGACGCGCAAGTCCTCGCCGATCGCCTCCACGGCCTCGTGGGCTCGGTCGACGTCCTCGCTCTCGGAGAGCATGCCGACGAACCCGTGGACCATGGACGGGTAGTTGCGGAAGCGGACCGAGACGCCGTCGCCGACGAGTCTGCGGGCGTACGCGATGCCGCCGTCCCGGAGCGGGTCGAACCCCGCGGTCACCACCGTCGCCGGCGGCACGCCCGAGAGGTCGCACGCCCGCGTGGGGTCCGCGTACGGGTTCCGCCGGTGGATCTCACTGCCGTAGTAGCACCTGTCGAACCACCGCATGTCGTCCTCGGAGAGGACGTAGCCGGCGTACTCCCGCATCGACGCCTGGTCCTCGCGGGTCCCCACGGCCGGGTAGACGAGCGTCTGGTAGTCGAGGCCCGGCCCGACCCGCTCGGCGGCCATCAGCGAGACGACCGCCGCGAGGTTGCCGCCCGCGCTGTCGCCGGCGACGGCCAGGTGTCCGTCTCGGTCCAGCACTGCGGGGTCGTCGGCCGCCCACTCCAGGGCCGCGTAGGCGTCCTCGACGGCGGCCGGGAACGGGTGCTCCGGCGCCAGTCGGTAGTCGACGGAGACCACCTCGCATCCGCTCTCGATCGTGAGGTGACGACAGAGCAGGTCGTGGGTATCCAGGCTGCCGAGCACGAACCCGCCGCCGTGGTAGAAGACGACCGTCGGGTACGGCCCGGCGGCCTCCGGCCGGTAGCGCCGAACGTCTAGCTCGCCGTCCGGTCCCTGGATCGTCAGGTCGGTCGCGTCTCCGACCGCCGGCGGGTCCTCCCGCTGGAGCCACGTCCCGACCTTCGTCAGGAGGCGGATGCCGCGGGCGCCCAGGGTCGACATCGAGACCGACTGGAGCCACCGCCGCGAGTCCATCACCGACTGGACGTCCGGGTGCGGTTCGTCGGCCGCGAGCCGCGGCCGCTGGGACGACCCCGGCGTATCGGCCGCACCAGGCCCGTCGCGCTCCGGCTCTGCCCGCAGGAGCTCCTCGAAGTCCATGCGCGCAGATATGTCGGGATCGGACAACAACGTATCGCTGGCGGCAGACCGCCGCAGTGGAAGCCCCTGTACCCTCGGTGACGCCGGCCGCGTCGGCAGATCTGTCTCGCCGCTCGGACAGCGGGTCTACGCCGGCCCCAGATACCCCCACGCTTGCAGCCGGTCGCCGTCGCCGTCGATCCACCGCTCGCCGACGTCGTCGCGGTAGTACATGTTCGGCATGATGACGTCGTCGATCCGGCCGTAGGCCTGCTGGCGAGCGGCTTGCATCGTCTCGCCCTTCCCGGTGACGACGATGGGCATCCCGTTCTCGCCGGCGGCGCGCCACTGGCCGTCCACCCGCTTGGCGTCCTCGATGTGGATCCCCTCGCGCGACTCGGTCTCGAAGACGACCGCGGCGTTGCGCGAGTTCTCGTCGTAGGTCTTCTCGTCGTCGAACGGGAACGGCGGCAGGACGACGCGGACGCCGATCTGGTACCCCTGATGGACCTCCAGCTCGGGGTCCTCGCCGCGCGCCAGGTCGTAGAAGAAGTCGCCGGTCCCGGATTCGAAGGCCTCCTCCTGCAGCGTGATCGTCGGATAGCCGAATCGCGGCGTGAACTCCAGCGGGTAGACGCCGCTGTCGTTGACGATGCAGTTGAGGTCGATGCTCCCGACGTAGCCCTCCGTCGCGAGCCACGGCTCCAGTTCCCCGAGCGTCTCCTCGTACAGTCTGGTCTTGCCGGTCCAGAACATCGAGGTCCCCATCTCGCCGGTCTGCGGGCCGATGTTCCCCGGAAACAGCTTCTTGTGCTCGAAGTTCAGGTTGATCGGTTCGACGAACTCGTCCCCGTTGAAGAAACCGGAGACCGCCACTTCCACGCCTTCGACCCGGCGCTGGAGCTGGAAGCCCTTCATCCGGTGGCCCCACGCCTTCTCGTAGGCGCGGAGCACGTCGACCACGTCGCTGCCGTCGCCGTCGCGCCCGACGTACAGCAGGCGTTTCACGTTCTGCACCTCGCCCAGGGGCTTGATGACGTACGGCGCCGGGTGTTCCTCGACGAACCGGATCCCCGCCTGGAAGTCGGAGAACACGCGGTGTTCGAGCGTGTTCACGCCGTTCTCCTCCAGGACCTCCATCGCATACCCCCGGTCCTCCTCCAGCCGGTCGGTGTTCGGCGTGCCGCCGACGACCGCGTGGCCCTCCGCGCGCAGGTCGCGAGCGATCTCGCCGGTCCCGACATCGTCGCCGATCCAGATGTCGTCGAAGACGATCACGTCGGCCCAGTCGACGTTGCCGCGCCAGTCGTCGGTCTTCGGGACGAACCCGTCGGCGATCTCCCGGTCGCGCTCGGCTTCGATGTAGTACTTCACGTCGTGGCCCTCGCGGTGGACCTGCCACGCAACGTCGCCGATCAGCGCGGCGTCCAGCGAACAGAAGAGGAACTTCGCCATACCCATCCGGGGAGCGGCGTCGGGGAAAGCGTTTCCCGCGAGGGCGCGGTCTCTCGATCACCGGAGACCGCGGCGGACGGCGACTGAGCGCCGGGATTTATGCGTCCCCTCGCCGAACGTGAGGGTATGACAGAACTCGTGGTCGGGACGGACGCGGCCGAATCGAGCGACGCGCTGGCCGACTATCTCGCCGACGTCGTGGACACCGACGACACGCTGTACGTCGTCAACTCGCTGGTCGGCGGCGAGGACACCACGGGCGGGGACGTCCAGGCGGGCGAGCGGGCCATCCAGGTCGTCGTCGACCGCATGGAGGAGCTGCCCGTCACGGTCGAGACCCACCAGTTCGTCCGCGGCAACGAACCCGTCGAGGACCTGCTGGCGTTCGCCGAGGAGGTCGACGCCGACGAGTTCGTCATCGGCGTCCACAAGCGCACGCCCGTCGGCAAGGTGGTCTTCGGGTCGACCGCCCAGAACCTCCTGCTGGCCGCCGACCGGCCGGTCCGCTGCGTCCCGCTGGTCGAGTGAGCCCGGTCGCGCCCGACCGCCGGCCCCGTCTCGGACCCGATTACACTCGTGTCCCCTGATTACTCTCACGTCCGCGAGCGCCTATTACGGGCGAATACGTCTGATCGAACGACGCGTGACGAGAGTCACGGAGACACCACAATGAACGTACTCCTACTCGGTGCGAGCGGCACGATCGGGCAGCGTATCGCAGACGAACTCCTCGCCCGCGACCACGCGGTGACGGGGACCTCCCGCAGCGGAGAAATCGACGCGGTCGACGGCGAGGACTTCGAGGCCGTCGCCGTCGACGCGACCGACGCCGACGAGATAGCCGACGCGGCCGCGGACCACGACGCCGTGGTCTCCGCGCTCGGCCCCAGCGACGACGCGGACCTCGATATTCTGGTCGAGATGGCCGACGCCGTCGTCGACGGCGTCCGCGCGGCCGAGACCGACCGCCTGCTGTGGGTCGGCGGCGCCGGCAGCCTCTACGTCGACGAGGACACGCAGTTCGTCGAGACCGACGCGTTCCCGGACGAACTCGTCCCCCTCGCGCAGGCCCACATCGACGCCTTCGAGGTCGTCCGCGAGGCCGACGACGTCGAGTGGTCCTACCTCGCGCCGCCGGGGATCATCGAACCCGGCGAGCGGACCGGCGAGTACCGCACCGCCGAGGGCGAACTCGTCGTCGACAACGAGGGCGACAGCTACATCACCGCCGAGGACTACGCGGTCGCGCTCGCCGACGAACTCGAATCCGGTGACGAGGTCCACACCCACCTCGGCGTCGGCTACTGACGTTCCGCGGTTACCCCCCCTGACCCACCGCTGACACGGACCCCAACCCCCCACCCGATCCCAACCCCTACCCAACTTCGACCCCCTATTCGACCGCCAACACCGGAACCTCTACCCGACCCCAGACTCCCGTCCCCCCACCCACTGCTGACACTCGTCCTCTCCCATCGCCCGCTTCGTCCCGCCAGGAGGGGGACCTCGGCGACCACAAGACTGATTCCGTCGATCTACGAACCACCGTCCAGTCCTCGAACCGACAGATGTCTCCCGATATCCGCCGGACCCTGGCCGACTGGGAGTCCTGGCACGCGTTGACGACGGTCTCGCTCGTGGTCTGGATACTCGCGCGGACGAACCGGTACGCGCTACTCGACGCGCTACACGGGCTGGTCTGGACCGCCCACGAGATTCTCCCGGTCATCCCGCAGGCCAGACGCGGCCAGATCCGGCCGGTTGCCGCGGTCCTCGTCGAGATGTGGCTCCCCCTCACCATCGCCTCGTTCGTCTGCGGTTTCTTCGCCTTCCACGCGGACGCCGAGTCGCGCCGGCGAGCCGAGGGCGAGTGATCCCGGTCGAAGACGTTCTCCGCAAGTGTTAACGCGGGGTCCCGAGAACCGTCGATCATGACGCGCGAAAACCTCGCAACCGCGAGCGACACACTCGAATCGGCAGCCGACGCGACCGAGGACGACGACGCGGCCGAGCGCCTCGACAGCCTCGCCGACCAGCTCGACGCCCTCGCCACGCGCGACCGCGACCCGGACCACGGGCGCCTCGCCCGCATCGAGAACGCGCTGCACGACCTCGAAGACACCGACGTGGCCGACCAGGTCACCGACGCGCACGAGTCAGTCGTCGCCTTCCGCGAGACGGTCGAAGGCGTATAGAGCACGACGGGAAAAACGAATCCCGGTGGGACCGGGAGACAGGGGAAACGGCAAGCGATGGGCGATGACGGCGATTCGGGAGCGGCGGGACCGGCTTACTCGACCACCTCGCCGTCGGCGACGGCGAGACGCTCGCCGTCGTGGTAGACGACGACCTCGAAGGTCGTCCCGGACGGGACACCGGTCATGTTGAACCCGGCGGTGAACCGCCCGTCTTCGCTCACGGTGGCGGTGGCGCTCTTGAGGAACGGGTTCGCGCCGCCCTTCGATGCGATCCGGAGAGTCACGTTACTCCCGGCCGGGAGATCCGTCTCGCCGGCGATCTCCTGACCGGCCGCGGACTCGACGGTCGGCTTGTCGCCGTCGTAGTCGAGGGTCGTGTTGTGGTCCTCCTCGGCGACGCGACTGGACTCCTCGACGGTCCCGGTGCGGTTCGTCGGAGTCGAGTCGCCGGTGGGTTCCTCGTTGACCCCGCCGACGACGATGCCCTCGGCGGACGCGAGCGTCTCGCCGTCGTGGCGGACGACGGCCTCGAAGGTCGAGCCGTTTGCGATGCCGACGAGGTCGACCGGCGCGGCGAAGGTGCCGTCCTCGGCGACGGTCGCCGTGTTCTGCACGAGGAACGGCGAGGCGTCGGACGTCGAGGTGAGTCGGACGGTCACCTCGGAGCCCGCCGACAGGTTCGTCTCGCCGCGCACGGTCTCGTTTTCGAGCGCCGCGAGCGTGAGGCGGTCGCCCTCGTACTCCAGCGACGGCACGCCGTCGGAGTCGGGGCCGTCCGTCGGGGTTTCACTCTCGACCGCGGCGATGCGGGCGCTGACGTTCGCGAGTTCGGTGCCGTTGCCGTAGACCGTGACCCACGCGTCGGCGTCCGCGTCGACCAGCGAGAGGTCGGCGGTCGCCGAGAACGCGCCGTCCTCGCCGACGGTCGCCGTCTCCGAGACGAGGAACGGGCTGGCGGGCTCGTCGGAGACGACCCGCACCGCCAGCTCCGTCCCGGGCGCGAGGTCGGTCTCGCCGCTGATCGTCTGGTTCGCCGCGCCCTCCAGCGAGAGGTGCGACCCGTCGTGGTGGATCGTCGTCGCGTTGGCACGGTCGGGCGTCACCGTCGCGTCGGCGGGCCCGTCGCCGCCGAGCGGGACGCCGCCCGCGGAGACGACGGCGAGGGCGGCCACGAGGACCACCGCGACGATCCCGACGGTACCGTACGTCCGGCGCTTCACCGGATCACCCCCGCTGTCCGGCGGGAGGGCTGTCTGCGGACGGACCACGGCGGTCCGCCCGCCTCGATTCTATCGCGGGGTGGGCAATGTGGGCGCATCCCGCTCGGGACTACAGCCGACTGGTAAGTATCCCCGACGGATGCTTAAACGCGATTTTAAGTAGAATCAGCCGCTGATAGGCCCTTTCGACGGGTGGGAAATTTAGCACGAAAGCGGCACGACTGCAACGTCGTCAGTTCAACCAGTCCTACCCCTCGTCCAGCAGGTGGTCGGCCAGGATCGGCACGAAGGTGCGCGATCCACCTTTTTCGCCTCGGGCCGCTCGCTTCGCTCGCGACCGCTCGGCCAAAAAGATGGGGCAAAAAGGCGCCTCACTCCGTTCAGCGCGGGAGCCAACTCACCCCTCGTCCAGCAGGTGGTCGGCCAGGATCGGCACGAAGGTACCGATGTCGGTGACCATCCCGACGGCCTGGTCGCTGCCGCGGTCGAGCAACTGGGTCACCGTCGCGGGGTTGATGTCGACGCAGACGGTCCGGGTGGTCGACGGGAGGCAGTTCCCGACCGCCACCGAGTGCAGCAAGGTCGAGAGCATGAGGACCAGATCGGCCTCGTGGGCCTGCTCGCGGATGGCGTTCTGGGCCTCCATCGAGTCGGTGATCGTGTCCGGGAGCGGGCCGTCGTCGCGGATGGACCCGGCGATGACGAACGGGATGTCGTTCTCGACGCACTCGTACATGACGCCGGACTCGACGGTGCCGCTCTCGACGGCCTCCTCGATGCCGCCCTCGCGGATGATCTCCGAGATGGTGTAGATGTGGTGTTTGTGGCCCTTGCGCGGGTGGTCGAGGCTCTCGGTGTCCATGCCCAGCGAGGTGCCGTAGAGGTCGCGTTCGAGGTCGTGGACGGCGAAGCCGTTGCCGATGGAGAGCATGTCGATGAAGCCCTCGCGGACGAGGCGGGCGAGGTCCTCGCGGGCGCCGGAGTGGATGAGCGCGGGGCCACAGACCGCGAGCACGTCGCCTCCCTCGCGCTTGGTCTCCTCGATGGCGTCGCCGACCTGGCGGATGGTGGACTCGGAGGGGCGCTCCGAGGAGACGCCGCCCTGCATGAACCCGAAGGCGCCCTCGCGGTTGCGCGGTCGCTCGGGCGGGCTCACGCGGATGCCCGTCTCGCCGGTGACGATGCGGTCGCCCTCCTCGACGCCGCTGAGGACCTCCGTGTAGGCGCTGGGGCCGTCCTCGGTGTCCCGCTCTTCGACGATCACGGCGCAGTCCATCTCGATGTTCTCGACCTCGATCCACTCGCCGTCGATGCGGACCTCGGTCGGGTGGTTGGTCGTCGAGTAGAAGCCGTACGGGACGACCTTGTCCTTCGGGGCTCGCTGGAGCGTGGCGTCCTTGGGGTCCGAGGGATTCGCGCCGTTCTGGTGGAGTTCGTGGACGATGGACTGCAGCGTCTCCTCGTCCTCGGCCTCGACCAGCAGTCGGGCGTAGGACTCCTCGTTCTCGTGGCGGCCGATCCGGAACTCCTCGACGTCGAAGGAGCCTCCGAGGTCCATGATGATGCCGAAGGCGGCGCCCATCATCCCCGAGTCGATGATGTGGCCCTCCAACTCGACTTCGCGCGCGGCGGTCATGCCCGGAGCATCGACGGCGGCGAGTAAGTCGTTTTGGATGTACCCGGCCCCTCGTCCCGCTCGCCCGTGACCGCATCGAACCGCTTACGTCCGTCGGGGCCCAACTCGAAGCGATAGATGGACCGCGGAGACATCGCGCTCGCGCTCGCACTGCTCGTCGGGGTCGCGCTCACGGGCCAGGTCGCCGGCCTCGTCAGGTCCGCCGGCTTCTCGGCGGCCAGCGGCCTCGTCTGGCCGATCGGCTACGGCAGCATCGTCCTCGCGGCGTGGTACGTCTGGATCCGCCCGATCGACCTGCGAGCCCCGACTCCCGGCGACGCCGACCCGTGGGGCGCCGACTCCGAGGAGTCCCCGGAAGCGGACCGGTAGCGGCCGCAGTATTATTAATTTCTCCCGGATCAGTTAACAAATCGTAACAAGAAAGGGCCGGTTCGTAGCAGCGGAGTTAATATATCTCGATCGCCTACGTCCGCGTAATGACAGACGACGGCCCGAAGCAGAGAGGCGATTGTTGCCCTGGCGAGGAGGGGACGGGCCGATGCGCCGGCGGCGGGACCGGAGGTGACGACGCCGCGGTCGACGGGTCCGCCGACGCCGCGGGCACCGAAGTCAGGCTCTCGGTCCCGGACATGGACTGCTCGTCCTGCGCCAGCAAGGTCGACAGCGCGCTGGCCGACCGCGAGGGCGTGGTTGCGACGGACCTGCGGCCGACCGCGGGGACGGCGACGATCACCTACGACGAGTCCCTGACCTCGCGGGCGGACGTCGTCGCGGCGGTCGAGAGCGCCGGCTACGGCGTCGCCGACGCGGACGGAACCGGTTCCGAGGACGGAACCGCAGGCGGGGAGAGCGTCTGGGAGACCGCGCGGGCCCGGAAGACGGCGATCAGCGGTGTCTTCCTCGGGCTCGGCGTGCTCGTCCAGTTCGGCCTGTCGGGACTGAACGGACCCGTGCTGGCGGCCGCTGGCCGGGAGTTGCTCCTCGCGGACGTGCTGTATCTCGTCGCGGTCCTCGCGGGCGGCCAGGTGATCGTCCGGAACGGCTACTACTCGGCGAAGACCCTGAGCCTGGACATCGACTTCCTGATGTCGGTGGCGATCGTCAGCGCCGCGGGCATCTCGCTGGTCGTCCCCGAGATGCACTTCTACGTCGAGGCCGCCTCGCTCGCCTTCCTGTTCAACGTCGCAGAACTGCTGGAGCGGTATTCGGTCGACCGGGCGCGCAGATCCCTCGAAGAGCTGCTGACGCTCTCGCCGGACGTGGCGACCGTTCGTCGTGACGGCGAGCAAGTCGAGGTTCCCGTCGAGGACGTCGCCGTCGGCGAGACCGTCCTCGTCGAGCCCGGCGAGAAGATCCCGATGGACGGCACGGTGACCGAGGGCGCGAGCGCGGTCAACCAGGCCCCGATCACCGGCGAGAGCGTCCCCGTCGACAAGGAGGTCGGCGACGAGGTGTTCGCGGGGACGATCAACGAGCAGGGGTTCCTGGCGGTCGAGACGACGGCGCTGGCGGGCGACACCACCATCGACCGCATCGTCGAACTCGTCGAGGACGCCCAGGCCAACAAGACCGAGCGCGAGCAGTTCGTCGAGCGGTTCGCCGACTACTACACGCCCGTCGTGGTCGCGGCGGCCCTGCTCGCCACGTTCGTCGCACCGGTCGTCTTCGGCGGCGGGTGGGCGACGTGGTTCGTCCGCGGCATCTCCCTGCTCGTCATCGCCTGCCCCTGCGCGTTCGTCATCTCGACACCCGTGACCGTGGTCTCCGGCGTCACGAGCGCGGCGAAAAACGGCGTTCTGATCAAGGGCGGCAACCACCTCGAAGCGATGGGCGACGTCGACGCTGTCGCGTTCGACAAGACGGGCACGCTCACTACGGGCGAACTGTCCGTGACAGACGTGGTCGGCCTCAACGGCAACGACGCGACCGACGTGCTCCAGTGCGCTCGCAGTATCGAGCGCCGGAGCGAACACCCCATCAGCGACGCCATCGTCGCCCACGCGGACGACCGCGACGTGCCCGACCGCGAGGTGACTGACTTCCAGAGCATCACGGGCAAGGGCGTCCGCGCGGACCTCGACGGTCGGACGCACTACGCCGGCAAGCCGGGCCTGTTCGCAGATCTGGGCTTCGACCTCGACCACGTCCACCTGACGACCGACGGCGGAGTCGCGATCGCTGACGCCGACCCCGTCTGCGAGGGCCGCGACGACTGCGTCGACCTCCACGAGACGATCCCGCGGCTGCAGTCCGAGGGGAAGACTGTCGTGCTCGTCGGCACTGAAGACGAGATCGAGGGCCTGATCGCCATCGCCGACGAGATCCGGCCGGAGGCTCGGCGGACGCTCGAGCGACTGCGTGAGCAGGGGATCGACCACCTCGTCATGCTCACGGGCGACAACGAGGGGAACCGCTCGCGCGGTGGCCGAACAGGTGGGCGTCGACGACTTCGCCGCCGACCTGCTGCCCGACGAGAAGGTCGCGCGCGTCGAGGAACTGACCGAGGAGTACGAGGACGTGGCGATGGTCGGCGACGGCATCAACGACGCGCCCGCACTTGCGACGGCCACGGTGGGGATCGCGATGGGCGCCGCCGGCACCGACACCGCGCTCGAAACCGCCGACGTGGCGCTGATGGGCGACGACCTCTCGAAGCTCCCCTACCTGCACAGGCTGGCCCGCGCCGGCAACGGGATCATCCGGCAGAACGTCTGGGGCAGCCTCCTCGTCAAGGCGGCGCTGGCCGTCGCCATCCCCCTCCCGTTCGTGGCCGTCCCCCTCTGGTTCGTCGTCCTCGCCGGCGACGTCGGGATGACCACCGCCGTCACCGGCAACGCGATGCGACTCGCGCGCCTGCGACCCGACGCGCCCGACCCGTCGCAGTGACGGCGGCCCCTGGATATCATCCCTGCGTTATCCTATTCCGTTACGGTAACGTACCTTACGTTTTCGGCTGCATATCGACGTGTTTCACTAGAATCGCCATATTATCCACATCAATAACTTCTCTCTCGGGAATTTCGCACCCAGGCTCTCGGTACTAGTCTGAGTCTCGACTGATCGCCTATACGCGAATATAGTGGATATCACGCCCTCTACACAGTGTACTTGGGTAGTACTCAGCGCATAACGGTCTGCTGTAAATATCAACTCGACATATTAGATGTGGCTGTTACCTATAATCGGTCGCGGTTCGGGCCGTTCGCGAGCGGACGCGAGGCGACGTGTCGCCGTGGTTCGATCTACGATGAGACCGGCTACCGGGACGAAACCCGGCCGTACCCGAGGATTTCGGGTTGGACGAACGGAAGACCTATCAGCCAGTCCGTGGTAGCAACCGGTACATGACGAATCGACAGGACGAGCGTCCGGACAACAAGGTCGAGCGGGTCGTGCGCAAGTACGATTTGGGCGACCTGGGCCGGGAGCTGGAGCGACGGTGGACCGGGGAAGGGCGAGAGCGCCAGAGCCTCCGCGACCTCGCTCACTACTTCAATCGGCGCGTGCTCGAGAGCGCGATGGACGAAGCCGGTGTGGTGACCCTCCAGGGCGAACTGGAGAACATCTACGAGTTGCTCACCGACGACGACGTGACCGAGGGCGCGCGGACGCAGGCGCGCAATCGTCTCGAACGCGAGGGCATCGACGTCGACGAACTCAGCAGCGACTTCGTGAGCCACTACGCCATCCACACGTACCTGCGGGAGTACCGCGACGCCGAGTACGAGGCAGGCGACGACGAGAACCAGCGCGAGAAGTCGGTCGAGACGATACAACGGCTCACCAGCCGCCTGAGCGCTGTCACCAGGCGCAACGTGGAGAACCTCCGCTCGACGGACCGCCTCGACATCGGCCCGGTCGACGTCATCGCGGACGTCCAGGTGGTCTGCCAGGAGTGCGGCCGACAGGAGGACCCCATCGACCTCATCGAACGCGGGGGCTGTCGCTGCCACGTCGACGAGTGACCCTTACACTCGTATGTGTGTAATCAGTTCCGCCGATCGGGATCGATCGGCACGAGCACCGAGGGAGAACAGTCAGCGAGAGCGACCGTCGCGGACCGTGAGACGAACGTTGCAGTACATTTATAGACTGGTAAACGCACTCCGTACGTATGGGAGCGACTGATAGCATGGCGAAGTCTGTAGATGTCTCCGTGGAGAACGTGGGGGGGATCGACCGAACGTCGGTCTCGTTCACGTCCGGCGTGACGATCTTGACGGGGCGTAACGCGACCAACCGAACATCGCTGCTGCAGGCCATCATGGCCGGCCTGGGGAGCGACGACGTCTCACTCAAGGGCGACGCCGACGAGGGCCACGTCGAGATGACCGTCGGCGACGAGACCTACACCCGGACGCTCGAACGACAGAACGGGACGGTCGTCACCAGCGGCGACCCGTACCTCGACGACTCGGAGATCGCCGACCTGTTCGTCTTCCTGCTCGAATCGAACGAGGCCCGCCGCGCGGTCGAGCGGAGCGAGAACCTGCGCGACCTCATCATGCGGCCGGTGGACACGGCCGCCATCGAGGAGGAGATCGAAGAGCTCCAGACCGAGCGCGACGAGATCGAACAGCGCCTGGACGACCTCCAGTCGCTCCGGCACACCCTGCCGGATCTCGAGGAACGACGAACCGAACTCGAAGCGGAGATCGAGCAGAAGCGCGAGGAACTCGAGGAGAAGAAAGAGCAGATCGACGAGGCCGACCAGGACGTAGGGACGACCCGCGACCAGAAGGCCGAGCTCGAAGAGGCGCTGGAGGCGTTCCGCGACGCGCGCTCCGACCTCGAAGACGTGCGCTACAACATCGAGAGCGAGCGCGAGAGCATCAGCGCGCTGGAATCTGAGATCGAGACCGTGGAGACCGAGCTCACGGACCTCCCCCAGGAGGTCTCCGGCGACGTCACCGAGGTCGAAGACCACATCGAGCGCCTGCGCGAGCAGCGCCAGGCGCTTGACTCGACCGTCAACGAGCTCCAGAAGGTCATCCAGTTCAACGAGGAGATGCTCGAGGGCACGAGCTCCGACGTCGTCGCCGCGCTGCGCGGCGGGGACGCCGACCAGGTGACCGACCGACTCGTCGACGACCAGGTCGTCTGCTGGACGTGCGGCAGCGAGGTCGACCAGACCGACGTCGAGTCCACGCTGGACCGCATCCGCGACCTCCGCCAGGAGAAGCTCTCGGAGCGCCAGGACCTGCAGTCCGAGATCGACGACCTCAAGACCGAGAAGGCGACCTACCAGGAACAGAAGCGCCAGCGCTCGCAGCTCGAAGACCGGCTCGGTCGCGCCGAGTCCGAACTCGAACAGCGCCGCGAACGGGTGACGGACCTCGAAGACGAACGCGACCATCTCGAAGACCGCATCGACGAACTCGAGACGGAGGTCGAGCAGCTCCAGGACGAGACCCAGAGCGACCTGCTGGACCTGCACCGCGAGGCGAACGAACTGGAGTTCGAGATCAGCCGCCGGCAGGACGACCTCGAGGACGTCTCCGAGGAGATCGAGCACATCGAGTCCGAACTCGACCGCCGCGACGACCTCAAGGAGGAGCGCGAGGCGCTCCAGGACGAGATCGAGGACCTGCGGACGCGCATCGACCGGATCGAGATCGAGGCCGTCGAGCAGTTCAACGAGCACATGGAGTCGGTCCTGGAGATGCTCGGCTACGAGAACCTCGAGCGGATCTGGATCGAGCGCAAACAACAGCGAGTCAAGGAGGGCCGCCGCCGCGTCGAGAAGTCCGTCTTCGACCTGCACGTCGTCCGCAGCACCGACGACGGGACGACCTACGAGGACTCGATCGACCACCTCTCCGAGTCCGAACGCGAGGTCACCGGTCTCATCTTCGCGCTCGCGGGCTACCTCACCCACGACGTCTACGAGACCTGTCCGTTCCTCCTGCTCGACTCCATCGAGGCCATCGACTCCGACCGCATCGCCCGCCTCGTCGACTACGTCTCCGAGTACGCCGAGTACGTCGTCGTCGCCCTGCTCGAAGAGGACGCCCAGGCGCTCGACGACAGCTACCAGCGGGTCACCGAAGTCTGACCGCACTCGGTCGGCCGTCTCTCTTTCACGCCGCCGCTTCTCTCTGCCGCCGCGACGTTCACAACGACCCAGTCGGTCTCCGTCCGCCGACTCCTCGCAACGGTTCAGTGTCCAGTTACTCCCCCTGCCCCGCTCGTCGCCGACACCTCCACGCGGTTCTGATTCTCGGTCTCGAGTGACTCATTTGTGCAAACCGCGAATGCCGCCGGAGACTGTTTCTATCGACCCTGCACACCGACTTCAATAGTTTACTCGAATTGTAGTAACGGTGTATGACCAGATATCTCGTCAGTGATGTCTATTCGAGTATGATTCTGGAAGCGATCGCGCGCCGGACGGTCGATGGTCTCGCGTTGGCGTCCGCATCACGTCACTTCGAGTTCCCGAACCCAATCAGATCGGAATTCCGGTAGACGAACACCGCCGGTTCGGGAGACGTGGCCGGCCTCGGAGCCGACCGCGAGACGGCTGTCAGTGCCGTCTCCGAGCCGAGCGAACGTATGTTTCGGTATACCGAACAGCTATTTCCCCCGTTCACGGATTAGATGGGAGTGGAATACCCATCAATGATCAACTTATATACTAAATTTGATATCGATACGACGAACGGAGAGCGGCGCTCACGGCGGTTTGGTGAGCGTACTCGACGAGAGACCCGATCGGCGCGGGCGAGTACGGTGAATGCGGCCGAGCCACTCAGCGCGGTCGCACCGAACGGAGTGCCGCCCGAGCGCGGCCGAGCGGTGCGTACCGCGACCAGTACAGTTCAGCGCCGGCCCAGCAGAGCGCGGCGACGAGGGCGACGGCGCCGAACGCGAGGTCGGTGAACCGGACCCACGACGGGGCGGCGTAGAGAATTCCGTTGACGACGATGCTCGGCGTCACCTCCTTGAGCCCGACCCAGACCGTCTCGACGACGGTGCGGTCGGGGTGGGTGATGCGGCCGGCCGGAGGGACCGCGTCGGGGTCGGCGTCGTCGTTCGCGGGCTGGACGATCGGGACGCCGACGCCGGACCGGGCGCCGGACCCGGCGTCGGTCGTCCCGCGGGCATCGCGGATCGACCGCATGCTGTCGCCGCCGGCGCTCTCGTCGCCCGTCCCGAGCCGTTCGACGTCGTATGGCATGCCGACAGTGAGCGACCAGTTCACGCTCCCGTCGGGAGCGATCTGCGCGATGCGGTCGCCGTGGGTGTCGACTACCAGGGTGTCCCCTCCCGGCAGGCGGTCGGCGTCGCGCGGCCACTGGAGCCGGCTGTCGCGCCAGCCCCACGAGCGGCGCCACTCGCCGTCCGCGGCGGTCGTCACGTTGCCCGTCTCCGGGTCGACGCGCTGGAACTCAAGCACGCGGCTGTTCTCGGAGTCGGCCACGACGACGGCCGGCCCGCCCTGTGCGGGCGGGACGTAGTCCGGGTTGTGCTGCTCGTAGAGGACGTCGTAGTCGTCCTCGGCCCCGAGCGTCCAGTTCGCGTCGACCCCCTCACCGGGTTCGACGAACACGACGCGGTCCATGTTCCGGACGCTGACCATGAACCGACCGTCGGGCGTCACCTCCACGTCGTTGATGTGGGTCCAGTCGCCCGACGCACCGCCGACGTCGGGGGCGAAGTAACTGGAAGCGTTCCACTCCCAGACCGTCTCGTCGGTCGTCGTGTTGACGACGCGCACGCTGTCTCGCAGGATGTCCGCCACGGCGACGTGGGTGTCGTTGATCCGGTCGACGTCGTGCCAGCGCGCCGAGTAGATGCGCGGCGTCACCTCGCCGTAGACCTCGCGCTCCTCGCCTGTCGTCAGGTTCACTCGCTTGAACACGTTGTACGTGCAGCGTTCGGTCGAGACGTTCGCGCAGGCTTCGCCGTCGAGGTGTTTCGCCGCGAGGTACTCGACCGTGTAGTCGGTCCCCTCGACGGGGTCCACGTCGAAGTACACGCGGTAGGAGTCGTCGTAGTAGGCGACGTCGCCCACCCTGTCGAACGCGACCAGTTCCGCCTGTTCGTCCGAGGCATAGAACCCTTGCGTCCCGACGACAGTCAGGTTCTCCGGGTCGTGTTCGGCGGGGTCGACGAGCGTCCGCCCGTCCGCTCGGCTCGCCGCCCCGTCGGACCACTCGTCGACGGCGCCCGTGGTCAGCGACCCGTTCTCGCTCGGTTCCCTGTAGTCGGGCGGGCGGGTCTCGGGGGCAGCGACGCCTGTCTCGCCCGGGGCGGAGCCGCCGGCTCCGGGCGACCCGTGTCCGCGCGCGACGTTCGTCTCCGCCGTCGCGTAACTGCTCGCTACCGCTCCCGCCGCGAGGACCAACACGACGGCGAAGAGCGCGCGAGCGCTTCGTTTGGAGGGCCGGTTCATACCAGATCCCTGGCAAGCGTTCGTTAAGTTTCTTTAGATCCACCGACAGAGAGACCTCGGCGCCGCCAGTTCGTCCGGAAGTCGGCCGACAGCGGTGGGCTGTCGACCGCCGCGCGGGCCGCCTGCGTGCGGAGCGCCGACGGAACCGACTCAGCGCTATGAAGGAAAGAACAGGCAGAGCAGAGCGGGAGGGTTCGGCGGGCTGGCAGTTACTCCGGCGAAACGAACACGTCGCTGTCGAGGAGGTCGGTGACGTGGTCGGCGAGAAGTCGGAGGTTCTCGGTGTCGTCGCGGTTGTAGGAGACGAGCGTCTCCAGCGCCCCCTCGTCGCCGCGTTCGTACTCGCGCCAGAGGCGGACGGCGTCCTCGCCGGAGAGGTCCTGGCGGTCGCGTTCGATGCCGGTCTCCCGCTCGATGGCCTTGAGGCCGCCGGTGAGGCCCAGTCGCCGGCAGGGGTACATCAGGTCGACGTGGGGGACGTCGACGTCCACGTCGAAGGCCGACTCCAGGAACGGCACGTCGAAGCGCTTGCCGTTGAACGTCACGAGGAGTTTCGCGTCGTCGAGGCGGCGCTGGAGGCGCTCGGCGGTCAGGTCCCGGCCGGCGACGAACACCTCCGTGTCGCCGGGCGAGTGGGTCCCGACCACCGTCACGTCGTGACGGCGCTGGTCGAGGCCCGTCGTCTCGATGTCGAGGAAGCACGTCTCCTCGCGGAAGTTCTCGTAACACCGCCAGTGGCTCCCGGAGGGGAACCGCTCGCGGAAGAAGCGGGCGTCGCCGTCGTCCAGACGCTCGCTCGCCTCCGCGATGAACGACTCGATGTTCTCGGCCTGTTTGGCGCCGACGGCCGACGGAGCGAACGACTCCCAGCGGGTGACGCCCGCCTCCCAGAGGGAGCGCTCGGTCCGCTCGCCCACGCCCGTGACCGGAATGAAGCTGTTCTCGATGCGCACACTCCTCTGGTTCGCGCCGCCGCTCTTGGCTGTTTCGCTCACGGCCCGTCGCCATCCCCCGATCGCTCGCCCTCTCGTGCGGTCTGTCGACCGAGAGCCGACCGACCGACCGCGCTCGTGCGGGAGTAGCGCCCGCCAGCGCGCCGGCACGCCGCTTATGTCGGTCTCGCCCCTAGGAGCGACGGATGAGCCGGCGATTCGCCGCCGCGGCGGCGCTCGCGGTAGTGCTAGCCGGCTGTAGCGCGTTCGCTCCGACTGGCGACGCCGGGACACTGGCGGAGACGGTCACGCCGCTGTCCGTGCCGACCGACACGACCGCGCCGGGCGAGGCGCTCTCCCCGCCGCCCGGCGTCGCCGCCAACGGGTCGATCTCGCCCACAGCGCTCGGTGCCGCTCACCGCCGGGCACTGGCCAACCGCTCGTTCACCTGGTCGGTCGAGTACGAACGGCGGGACCTGAACGCCGGCGTCACCGTCGACGCCGTCTCGAAGCGGCTGCGAGTCGGACGCGACGGCTCGTACCTGTTCAGGACGGAGCGGTCGCCCGGGCATCGCGACGCGCTCTACGCGAACGGAACGGACGCCTACGCCCGGACGGTCCTCGGCAACGCCTCGACGGTCCGCCACCTCGCGAGCGTCATCGACTACCGCAACTACCTGACGACGACGCGGTCGCTGCGCCGCTACCTGCCGACGCGGGGCGCCAGCGTCGCCCGGGTCGAACGTGGTGGGCAGACGTTCTACCGCCTGCACGCCACCGCCCCGGCGCGCGGGATCCGCGACGGCCACCCGAAACTGACGATCCACAACTACAGCGCGACGGCGTATCTCACCCCCGCGGGGTTCGTCCGGTCGCTCGTCGTCAGCTACGACTATCAACTCCGGACGGACCGAGTCGCGGTGGCCCTGCGGGCCGACTACGGCCGCGTGGGCGAGACGACCGTCGACCGCCCCGAGTGGGCGACCGAGTCGAGAGGGGAGCGCGCCGCGACGGCGACCGGTCTTCCGACGAACGGCTCCTCCGGGCCCGCCCCGCTGCCGGCTACCCGGTCCCGAACCGACCCGGCGCCGTCGGAGAACCCATGACTCGCCGACGTCGGTGGGCGATGGCCGCGATCACGCTCCTGGTCGTCCTCGGCGGCTGTAGCGCCCTCTCGCCGTCGGCCGACGCGCCGGCCACCGACACGATAACGCCGGTTCCGGTCCCCTCCGCCACGGACTCGGCCGGGACGACGCCGACCGCGGCGGCGCCCACGGTCCGCTCGGACCTGGACTCGTTCCCGGGCGTCTCGGCCCGAACGGGCATCGACGTCGAGCGGTTGCTGTCGGCCCACGTCGCGTACCTCTCGACCCGGTCGTACACGGTCGAGTGGGCGCGCTGGACCGCCGGGGGGACCCAGTCCGTCGCCGACCGGTTCGAGCGGCGCGTCGAAGTCGCGGACGACGGCACCTACCTCCGCCGCGACCGGGGTGTCGGCTCCCGGAACGTCACGACGACGTACGTCGGCCCCGAGGGCGCCTACCGCCGCGTCGTCACCGACGAGAAGACCGTCGTCACGCCGGTATCCGTCCGCGACGACGACCCGGCCCGGGAGCGGTTCGCCCACCTCGTCGCCTTCGAGGTGAGCGCGTTCCTCCGGAGCGGGTACGACGAACTCGACGTCGTCGAACGGGGCGGTCGCCGCTACGCGCGGGTCTTCGCCACGCGGGCGCCGCCGGAACTCGCCCAGATCTACGACGCGTACGCGCTCCGCAACTTCACCGCCACGCTCTGGATCGCCCCGGAGGGGTACGTCCAAGCCGTCCACTACGAGTTCGACCTCGTCGGGACCGAGCGCAGTTTCTCCGTCGAGTGGCGCTACGCGTACACCGAAGTCGGCGAGACGACGGTGGACCGACCGCCCTGGGCGCCGACCGACGGGACGACACGCACTCCGGCGGACGCGACGATCGACGGACCGCCGCCGGAACTGACGCTCACGCCGGGGCCGACCCAGAGTCCCGACCCCTCGCGCGGTTCCCGGCCCGCCGTCTCGAACGCCACGGACCCCGGGTGACGGCGACCGACACCGCCGGTTTCTCGTGGCGTGCTATTGCGTGACATTGGCCACGTGAGGGGCTGACGTGCCGGAACTTCTTTTTCGCATCTGAGTTAATTTCTCGTAAAATATCGTGAAAAGAATTATGCCGGTGCCCGCCGAACGATTGGATATGATCCACGTCGGCGTCAACGGATACGGGACAATCGGAAAGCGCGTCGCGGACGCGGTGCGCGCTCAGCCGGACATGTCCGTCGCTGGGGTCGCCAAGACCAGTCCGAACTTCGAAGCGAAAGTCGCGCTCGAACGCGGCTACCCCCTCTACGCGGTCGACGAAGACCGCACCGACGAGTTCGCGGAGGCGGGCTTCGATGTCGCCGGCACCGTCGACGAACTCGTCGCCGAGAGCGACGTCGTGGTCGACGCGACGCCCGCGGGAATCGGCGCGGAGAACGCCGAGCTGTACCGCGAACACGACACGCCCGCGCTCTTCCAGGGCGGCGAAGACGCCGACGTGGCCGAGGTGAGCTTCAACGCCCGCGCCAACTACGAGGCCGCACGCGGCGCCGACTACGTCCGCGTGGTCTCCTGTAACACGACGGGGCTCTCGCGACTGCTCGCGCCGATCGTCGAGGAGTACGGCGTCGAGAAGGCCCGGGTCACGCTCGTCCGCCGCGGCGGCGACCCCTCCCAGACGGGCCGCGGCCCGATCAACGACACCCTGCCGGACCCCGTCGAGATCCCCTCGCACCACGGCCCGGACCTGAACACCGTCTTCCCGGACATCAGCGTCGACACGATGGGCATGAAGGTGCCCGCGACGCTGATGCACACCCACGCGGTCAACGTGACCCTGGAGTCGGAGACGGACGCCGAGTCCGTCCGCGAACTGCTCGACGCCGAGTCCCGGCTGTTCGTCCTGCCGCCGGAACTGGACATCGACGGGGCAGGCAAGCTCAAGGAGTTCGTCCAGGACGCCGGCCGCCCGCGCGGGGACTGCTGGGAGAACTGCATCTGGGGCGACTCCATCACCGTCGACGGCCGCGACATGTACTGCTTCCAGGCCATCCACCAGGAGGCCGACGTGGTGCCCGAGAACGTCGACGCCATCCGCGCCGTCGTCGACACCGCCGACAAGGAAGACAGCATGGCCCTGACCGAGGACGCCCTCGGCCTCGACGGCCAGATCGGGCGGTCAGTCCGCGACCCCGTCGCCCAGGCGCCCACGCTCACCGACGGCGGCCGCGAGTCCGACGAGTAACGGTCGCGCTCTCTTTTCGAGGTTCTCTCGCCGCGCTCAGAACAGTTCGAACCGCTCTATCTCGCCGCTGTCCGTGTCGAGGACGACCGCGTAGTGGCCGCCGGAGTCGCCCCCGAACGGGATCCCGCCGGGGTTGATCCGGACGGTCCCGTCGCGGTCCTCGTGGACGAACTCGTGGGTGTGTCCGTGGAGGACGTAGTCGTAGCGACCGCACTCGACCAGCGCGTCGACGAGCGGTGCGCCGGTGCCGTGATACACCGCGATCTCGCTCCCGTCGAGCGTCAGATCGCCCACTTCGTCGAGGTAGGTGCCGAACTCGTCGACCGTCGACCGGAGCGCCCATTCGCCGTCGTTGTTGCCGCGAACGGCGTAGAAGTCGAAGGCCCCCGAGTCGAAGGGGGCCGCCGAGAACGGGGCGACGACATCCCCGCAGTGGACGACGGCGTCGACGTCCTCGCGTTCGAAGACCGATACGGCTTCCTCGACCGCATCGAGGTTGTCGTGCGTGTCGGAGACGATGCCGAGTTCCATGCTCGGCCGTTCGGCCACTCGCCCAATCAAGGCTTCCCCTCGGAAACCGGCGCCGACCGCTCCATTGCGCGGATTGAAGGAGAGCCGCGCCGAACGAGCGGTATGGACGTACTCATCACCGGCGGCGCGGGCACGATCGGCACGGCGATCACCGACCACCTCGGGGACGGCGAGCACTCGTTCACCAGCCTCGACGTCGAGGAGCACCCCGACCCCGACGTCGAGTCGGTCGTCGCCGACGCGACCGACGAGGAGGTCGTCCGCGAGCAGGTCGCCGGCGCCGACGCCGTCGTCCACCTCGCGCGCGTCCAGATGGAGGTCGGCGGCACCAGCGACCAGTCCGTCGTCTGGAGCGAGGAGCACCTGGAGAACCTGCGACTCCACGCCTCGGTGTACAACGCCGCCCTGGAGACGGGGCTGGACACGTTCGTCTACGCCTCCTCGAACCACGCCGTCGGGATGTACGAGAAGACGAACATGCCGGACATCTACTACGGGGCGAACGTCGAGGTAGACCACACCGTCCAGCCCCGCCCCGACTCGATGTACGGCGTCGAGAAGGTCTACGGCGAGGGCCTGGGCCGGCTGGCCGCCGAGTCCTCGGACCTGTCGGTGTACGCCCTCCGGATCTGCGCGGTGCGCGACCCCGAGTACGACCACCCCTTCGGCGACGCCGAGCGCGGCGTCGACAGGGGGAGTTTCGAGCGCGACTCGGACGCCTACGACGAACAGGTCGCCCGACTGCGCTGCATGTGGCACTCCCGACGGGACTGCGCTCAACTGATCGAGCGCTGTCTCGACGACGACTCCGTCTCCTTCGACGTCTTCTACGGCGTCAGCGACAACCGGAACCGGTGGTTCGACATCGACCACGCCCGCGAGGTGCTCGGATACGAGCCCGAAGACTCCGCCGACGAGTGGGACGAACCGCCGAACTGACCGCCCAGAACCGGGCGTCCGTTCTCTCCGCTGGCTGCCCGGCACCGAGGGATTAACTCGCCGCCGAGTTATTTTATTTCGCCCCTCAGAGAAAGAAATTTAGTCGCAGTCGCCCAACGGAGGCGTATGCGAGACACCGGTGACGACTGGACGCGGCGGCACGCACGGCTCGACGCGAGCGAGGACAGCGAGGAAGGAGACCCGGCGGACGGCGAGAGCGTCGTCAGAGCGGACCCACCGGCGGACGACTGGGAGAGCCGTCACGCCTGGTGTCGGCGGTAGCGTCGAGAGGATCGTCGGCGGGTCGGAGTCAAAAGATCGAACCGAACAGCTCTCCGGTCAGTTCCCGCTTTGTAGCGCCTCGACGCCGACGAGCCGCTCGCCGGTGAGCGCGCGGATGTAGGCGCCGCCGGCGATGGAGACGTGGTCGAAGTCGTCCTCGCTCAGCCCGTACATCTCGATGGCGCGGGAGGTGTCGCCGCCGCCGACGACGGAGAAGCAGTCGGTCTCGGCGATGGCTTCGAGGACGCCGACGGTGCCGTCGGCGAACCGCTCGTCTTCGAACAGGCCCAGCGCGCCCTTGACGAAGACCGCCTCGGAGTTCTCGACGAACGCGGCGTACTCCGAGACGGTGTTCGACCCCACGTCGAGGAACGCCCGGTCTTTCTCCGCGATGTCCTCGACTTCGATCTCGTCGCGCTCGCCGTCCTCGTCCTCGAAGGCCAGGTCGAGCGCGAGGTGGATCTGGGTCTGGTACTCGTCGAGGATGTGTTCGATGGTCTCCTCGTTCTCCTCCCACTGCTCGTCGAAGAGATCCATCCCCTCGATGTCGCGGCCGACGGGCACGTCCGCGGCTCGCAGGAAGAGTTCGCCGGCGATCCCGCCGAGGAGGAAGTCGTTCACCTTGTCCTCCAGCGCGGTCATCACGTCGATCACGTCCGTGGCCTTGGTCCCGCCGACGACCATCGTCACGTTGCCGTCGAACTCGCGCTCGGCGATGGCGGTGTTGGCCTCGTACTCGGTCTCCATGACCCGACCCGCGTAGGCCGGGAGCGCCAGCGGGAAGCCCACGAGCGAGGCGTGCGAGCGGTGGGCCGCCGAGTAGGCGTCGTTGACGTAGGCGTCGAACTCCGGCGCGAGCGCCCGGACGAACTCCGTCTCGGCTTTGACCGTCGGTTCTTCCTCGGGCAGTTCCTCGTCGCACATCCGCGTGTTCTCCAGCAGGAGGACCTCCCCGCCGTCGAGGTCGTTGATGGCCGAGATGGCCCGGTCGCCGAACGTGTCGGGGACGAACTGGACCGGGCGGCCGACGTGGTCGGCGAGGATGTCGGCGTGCTGTTCGAGCGAGACGAAGGTGTCCCGGCCGGGTCGGCCCTGGTGGGCCATGAGGACGACCGCGAAGTCCCGGTCTGCGAGTTCGCGCACCGTCTCGGCGTGGCGGTCGAAGCGGCGGTTGTCCTGGACCTGTCCGTCCTCGACCGGCGAGTTGAGGTCGAGGCGGACGAGGACGCGCTGGCCGTCGTCGAGGTCGTCGAGCGTCTTGAACGCGGGCATGGTTGGTGTCCGAAGCGTCGCCCGGCGACGAGAAAAAACCGCGTGGTCCGGCCGGGTCGCAGTCGGTGACTCGGACTACCGTACCACCTCGGCCGGGCCCGAGACGTCCCTGCGGACGGATCCCAGGGTACCGGAATACTTGTATCCTCACACACACGTCGTTCGGGCAGGAGAGGGGATCACCGATGTCCGACGAACTCGCCGCGATTCTAGACGACCTCCACGAACTGGGCTACGAGACGGTCGACCGCGTCGAGGGCTTCGAGAGCGAGGCGAGCGGCCGAGTGCCTCTGCCCGAGGAGCATCGCCGCGAACCCGAGACGGATTGGCGCCGGTACCTCCCCCGGGTCCACTGCGACGCGGGCGACCCGGACCTCGTGCCCGACGACCTGCGGGAAGCGGTCGAGGCCCGCGGCTGGACCGTCCAGGCGATGGGGCGGAGCGACGACGCGGTGACCGTGGTCGTCTCGGAAAACGGCGTCTGAACCGGCTCGGGTACCGGCGAAGCGCGAAGAGAAGTCGGGCCGCGGAGCCGATTCAGTCCTCTGCGACGTACTCGGCGACGTCGAGCATGCGGTTGGAGAAACCGAACTCGTTGTCGTACCAAGTGAGGATCTTCGTCATGCCGTTGACGATGTTCGTCGACTGCAGGTCGACGTACGAGGAGTACGGCGTCCCCTGGATGTCAGAAGAGACGACCTCGTCGTCGGTGACGCCGAGCACGCCCTCAAGTTCGCCCGCGGCGGCCTCGCGGAACGCCTCGTTGACGTCGCCCTCGGTCACCTCGTCGTTCAGGTCGGCGACGAACTCCGTGATCGAGCCGTTCGGGACGGGCACGCGGATGGCCATCCCGTCGAGTTTGCCCTCCAGTTCGGGCAGGACCTCGGTGGCGGCCTGCGCGGCGCCCGTCGAGGTCGGGACGATGTTCTCGGCGGCGGCGCGGCCGCGGCGGGTCTTGGCCTTCGGGCCGTCGACGAGGTTCTGCGAGCCAGTGTAGGCGTGGACGGTCGTCAGCTGGCCGGCCTCGATGCCGAACTCCTCGTCCAGCACCTTCGCGACGGGCGTGATGGAGTTCGTCGTGCAGGAGGCGTTGGAGACGACGTCCTCGCCGTCGTACTCGTCGTGGTTGACGCCGTAGACGATCTGCTTGACCGGCTTGTCGCCCTTCGGCGGCGCGGAGATGACGACCTTGTCGGCGCCCGCTTCCAAGTGCTTGCTCGCGTCGTCGTAGGTGCGGAAGATGCCGGTACACTCGAATGCCACGTCGACGTCGAGGTCGTCCCACGGGAGCTGCGCCGGGTCGGTCTCCTCGTGGATCGACGCGGCGAAGTCGGTCCCGTCGACCGTGAGCACGCCCTCGTCGAGAGTGACGCCGTCGAGAGTTCCCATGACGGTGTCGTACTTCGCGAGGTACTCCATGTCGTCGTCGTCCATCACGTCGTTGATACCGACGACTTCGACCCGCGGGTCGCCCAGCGATGCGCGGAATACGTTGCGGCCGATGCGGCCGAAGCCGTTCAACCCGATCCGAACAGTCCCCTCGTTAGATCCGCTCATGCTGGCTAGTCAGTGTCCCGATGCGAGTATAGGGTTTTCGAAGACGAAACAGAGCCAGTCTGCGTTCGGCCCTGCGGATCGGGCCGCGTCGGCAGCGAAGCGCTCGACGGGTCCCCACGCCGACGAACCTCCGCCCTGAAGGCGGTTCCGACGTCACCGCTCGATTCGAACTTGCCGCATGGCCTCCGAGCGCTCGACGAGTCGCTGGACGCGCTCGTCGGTGGAGGGGTGGGTCGACAGCATCCGCGTCAGCGGGCCCTCGTCCTCGCCGTTGACGTACAGCGGCGACAGCAGCGACCACGGCGACGTGCTGGCCCGCTCGATCTTCCGCAGCGCCCGCGCCAGCGCGAGCGGGTCGCCCGTCACCTCCGCCGCCCGGTCGTCGGCCGCGAACTCCCGCCGGCGCGAGTGGGCGAGCAGCGCCAGCGTCAGCGCGAAGAAGACCAGCGAGACCGACCCCACCACCGCCCGCTGGACCCGCCCCGGGACCGTCCGCGACCAGGCCTCCGGCCGCCCGCGGATCCACGCCACGCCGCGGGCGACGCCCGCCCCGATCACCAGTACCGGCGCCAGGACGAGCACCACCACTCCGGACAGCGTCTGCATGACGCTGTACCCGAACGTCTGGACGAGGCTGTCCTTGCGCTCGATGTGGGCCAGTTCGTGCGCGCAGATGGCCGACAGTTCGTCGAGGGTGAGCAGTCCGAACAGCCGTCGGTCGACGATCACGTGGCCCGCGCCCAGTCCGCCGCCGAGCGCCAGCGCGTTCGGCTGGCCCATCTCCGCGACGAGCACGTCGGGCCGTTCGATCCCCATCCGGTCGCTGTAGGCGCCCAACCGCCGATACAGCGCCGGCGCCCGACCGTCCGGGAGCTGCCAGACCTGCAGGTCGCGGAGGATCTGGGCCGTTCCCACCTGGTAGCTCACGAACGCGAACACGACCGTCGCCACGCCGAGATAGAGCGCCAGCGTCGACAGCGGGGGTCTGAGCGCCCACACCGACCGCGCGAACAGGTAGATGAAGTACGCGCCGGCCAGATACACCGCCAGGGTCACCACCCCGACCACGACCATCAGCCCCCGCAGTATCCAGCGCATACCGGAGCGTCCGTCTGCGTCCCTGAAAACCCTTCCTGGCTAGATGAACTCGCGAATGGTCGGGGTATCTACCGCGGTGTCCCCGGAACCGCAGGGACCGGGGACTTTCACGCCGTTTGCGGTCACGGGAGTCCTGCAGGCTGTCGTGCTGTCCTCGTTCACGTTCGTTCTCCACCGGAGTCGGAACCACCCATCACAGCTACTCGTAGCCAGCACGCTGATTTAGCTGCAGCAGAGAGGTGAGAGCATGGACGGCGACACGGCGCTGAACGCGGTCGGGGCGGCGCTAGTGCTCGCCATCGTCGCCGGCCTCGTCGTGGTCGGGCTCAACTTCGCCGGGGGCGCGTCGGGCGGCGACGCGCCCGATGTGGACTGGACGGTCGAGCGGATCAACGACACCGCCGTCCGCGTGACTCACGCCGGCGGGGAACCGGTCCGGACGGAGGAGATCAGAGTGACGGTCGACAGCGTGAGCCGGTCGACGGACTGGACCGACCCGGTCACCGAGAACGAGAGCACGGTCGTCCAGGCGAGCGAGGGGTCGCTCGTCCGGATCGTCTGGAACGGCGGTCGGGGCGACCGCGAACGGATGCACAGCGAGCGAGTCTAAGCGGTGGGGAAACGGAAGTCGGGAGCGAACGCGACGGCTCTCAGTCCCCGTCGTCGGCGTGCGTGAGGTTCGCCACGGCCTCGACGCCGTCGGGGCCGACGCGGTAGCGGGCGCCGGCGTCGACCTCGAAGGATTTCTGCGTGCCGTCGGGCCAGGTCACGTCGAGGGTGGCCGTCTCCGCGCCGCCGAGGCCGACGTGGAGCGCGCGGCTCTCCTGGGAGAGGAAGTCGCTCTGGTCGGTCTGGCGGACGACGGCGACCTCCTCGCCGCCGGCGGAGACGGTGACGTTCGCGCCGAGGGCGGTCGCGCCCGCCCCGTCGACGACCTCGAACTGGACGGCGGCGCCGCCGTCGACGGTGTTCTCGTAGAGGACCGTCGGCCCCTCGTAGGTCGAGAGGACGATGTCGCGGTCGCCGTCGTTGTCGTAGTCGAGCGTCGTCATGCCGCGGCTGTCCTGGTGTTTCATGCCGTGGACCGACTTGTTGACGCGGGCGAAGCCGGTCTCGTTGCGCTGCCAGACCTGCGGGACCGTCCACTTCGGGTCCTCGTAGTCGACCTTCACCGTGTGCTGGGTGCTGTGGATCAGGTCCCGGCGGCCGTCGTTGTCGAAGTCGGTGAGGCTGGCCGACCACCCCCACCCGCCGTGGCGGACGCCGTACTCGCTCGCCTTGTCGACGAACTCGCCGCCGCCCTGGTTGATCAGCAGCGTGTTGCCCTCCGTCCGGCCGGACTTGATGACGAACGAGAGGAACCGCTTGAGGCGCTCGTAGCGCTCCTCGCCCATCTTCTGCTTGTCGATGGGGATGTAGATGTTCGTGACGAAGACGTCCATCCGACCGTCGCCGTTGACGTCCGCGACCTCAGAGGCCATGCCGTTGCGGGCCGTCGCGCCGCCGAGCAGGCGCTGGGAGAACTCGCCGTCGCCCTGGTTGAGGTAGATGGTGTCGTTGTTGTAGTCGTTCGCGACGTGGATGTCCGGCCGGCCGTCGCCGTCGAAGTCGACGAAGCTCGCGGCGAGGCTCCAGCGAGTGCCCCGGATGCCCTCTGCATCGACGCGCTCGAACGTGCCGTCGCCCGTATTTTCGTAGAGGAAGTTCGGGTTGCCGTTGTCGTTCGGGACGTGGCCGGACTGGTAGAAGTGGCCCTTGGGCTTGTCCTCGTGCCAGTCGCCGGACTGGTAGACGAAGAGGTCGGTGTCGCCGTCGCCGTCGTAGTCGGCCGCGGCGGCCCCGAGCGGGTAGGTCAGGTTGCCGATGCCCACGTCCGCTCGCTCGAAGGTGCCGTCGTCGTTGTGGAGCGCGACCGGCGGGGCCTCCTTCCGGAAGAAGAGGAGGTCGTCCCACCCGTCGCCGTCGTAGTCGACGACGGAGGCGCTCTTGTGCCAGTCGGTCAGGTTCGGGAACGACGCGACCCGCTCGAACTCGCCGCCGGCGTTGTGGTAGAGGACGGGCCGCTCGCCGCCCATGGCGAGCAGGTCGTCCCACCCGTCGCGGTCGTAGTCGAGGACGTAGACGGCGTTGTTGCCGGCGCCGACGCCCGTGCCCGACCCGTGATAGTTCAGGCCGGCCTCGGCGGTGGCGTTCTCGAAGGTGAGCGGTTCCGAGGGGTAGTCGTTCCCCCCGCCGCCCAGGTCGCCGAGCGCACCGGAACACCCCGAGAGGACGACCAGCGCGGCGACGGCGAGGATCAGGGGGGCGCGAACGCGACCAGCGGTCGAATCAGCAGCGGAATCGCGGGCCGAACGGAGGGCGCGCATCGACTCACCCCTCCGGGAGCGCGCGGTTCTCGCGCGTCGGGACGACGTAGGTGCCGCGGTTCACCGTCTCGACGTAGTTCACGATGCCGTGGTCCTCGGGCGCCACGTCCACGTCGTACTCCTCGACGTTCATCGCCTTGCGCGCCTCGACGAACGACTCCAGGCGCCGCTGGACGGAGGTGAAGTTGAAGCCCGTGTGCTCGGGCGCGTCGGTCGCGAACCCCTCCGAACGACGGAGGATCTTCGGCGAGAAGTCGTCCTCGCCGCGGGCGCGGGCGACCTTCTGGGAGTGGCCGACGACGCCGTGTTCCTCGGCGTGCTCCTCGATGTTGTCGACGTCCTCCTCGGTGATCCCGCTGTCGCTCCCTAACCCGGAACCGTCGGGGCCGACCTCCTCGGAGGAGTGGGCGGGGCAGAACATCCGGTCGGTGCGCTCCTCGTGGTCGTGGTCGTACCACTCGTCGAGGTTCAGGCGCAGACGCGAGAGGGCGAGCGTCGTCCCGCCGGCGAAGGGCCCCTCCTCTATCTTCACGCCGTCCTCGCTGGGGAGGCTGTCGGTGAAGCCCGACTTGAAGCCCATCGAGAGGGGCGCGCTCTCGGGGATCTCCTCGTGGTCGAGTTTGTCGGCGGGGATGCCCTTGCCGGCGAAGCCGGTCCGGCGCTCGGCCACGGAGAAGACGCCGTCGAGCGACCCCTCCACCTCGATCCCGTTGACGGTCTCCTTGCGCCCCATGAGCGCCTCCTCGGCGGCGAGGACGACCGAGCCCACGTCGCTGGTGAGGACGACCGTCGCGTCGAACCCGTCGGTCTTCTCCGGGTCCTCGCCGACCTCCTCCAGCATCGTCTCGGGGCGGAGGAGCGAATCCGGCACGTCGCCGAACCGCTCGAAGTAGCGCGGCGCGTAGCCGATCAGGTAGAGCAGCCCGCGGTTGAACGTCGCGCCCGTCGCGCCGCCGGTGCCCCACTGGAAGGCCCGCTCCAGCGTCTCGAAGGCGGCGTCGACCTGCTCGCGCTCCTCCGCAGTCGGCGGGTTCGACCCCTCGTAGGAGAGACCGAGTACCAGCTGCTGCTGCGGAGGGACGGTGTTGCCGTGCGCGTCTAGCACGAGGTACTCGCTCCACTTGTGGATGGCATCCGGGAGCGCCGAGGGGTCGCCCCGGGGGACCATCCGCGACTCCGGCCCCGCGTCCGTCTCCGAGTCCTCCGCCGTCGGTTCCGCCGTCTCCTCGTCGCCGAGCAGCGACCGCTCGCGAGACAGGCAGGCAGACAACGCGCTCGACCCCCCGATAGCCACTGCCGATCTGACAAACTGGCGTCGTGGTATCCCACGCTCCCGATCCGATTGCATCACTTCTGGTAACGATTCACGCGGCAAAACTCTTTTCCAAACTCACACCCGCCGCTGCGGGACTTCGCGGCGTCGACGGCCGGCCGCTTCGGGGAAGCCACACCGGACTGACCGCCACGTATATACGACTGCCGGGGGTGAGCAGTAGACATGTCTGACGGGTCTACCGCGCCACTCGCGGATGTCGATCTCGAATCGCTGACCGCGGCCGACGTCGACGACGAGGAGGTACGCGCCGCGCTCGGATCGGACGACCCCGTCGTCCGCCAGCGCGGCACCCGCGTCTGTGCGACGCTCGCGGCCCGCGACGCCGACGCGGTCCGCCCGCTGGCCGACGACATCGTCGCTCGCCTGGCCGACGACAGCCTGGCGGTCGCCCGCCACGCCGGAACCGCCCTCGTGTCGCTCTCGGAAGCCCACCCCGAGGCGGTCCGCGGCGACCTCGATCCCGTCGTCGACTTCGCCGAGAGCGACCTCGGCGGCGTCCGCATGGTCGGTGCCCGAGTCCTCGGGAACGTCGTCGTCGACCGCCCGGCCGCGGTCGCCCCCTACGTGGGGCGACTGGTCGCCGCCGTCGCCGACGCCGAGGGGACGTACGTCCAGTCCGACCTCGAAGAGCACGCCGAAGCGGCCCAGGCGGCCGACGACGTGGCCGCCGAGAACGTCGCGCGAGCCAACAAGGAGGAAGCCCAGAAGCGCGTCGTCGCGCGGGCCGCGCTCGCCAACGTCGTCGTCGCCGTCGCGGAGGACGACCCCGACGCGGTCGCGGGCCTCGTCGACGAAGTGGCCGCCCTCCTCGCAGACCCCGACCCGAACGTCGTCGGCGCCGCCCTCGACACGCTCAACGCTGTCGCGGAGGACGACCCCGACGCGGTCGCCCCCGCGGTCGACGCGATCGCCGACTGCCTCGACCACGGCGACGAGATGCTGCGCGCCCGCGCCGTCCGGACGCTCGGCTTCGCGGGGGCGACCGAGACTGTCGACCGCCTCCGCGAGGTCGCCGAGACCGACGACGACGAGGACGTCCGCGACCTCGCCGCGGAGACGGCCGACTACCTCGAAACGGCCTGACCGGCGGCGAGACCTCTCGTCGGCTCCCGTTCCATTTCGTCGGTTCTCGACAACGGCCCGTCGGTTCTCGGTAACGACTCGTCGATTCTCAGATACGTCCCACTGGTTCTCGTCTCCGTCTGGACCGTTCTCCATCTCGATCGTCGCGTTCTCGAAAATGACCCGGTTGTTCTTCGGCTACGAGTCGTCTCGCTCGCTCTCGCCCTCTCTGTACCGTTCGCCGATAGTCTCCTCCTCGTTCATCTCGCGGCGCGTACAGTACCAGAACGTGCCTCCGAACAGAGCGAATCCGACGGCCAGGATCCCGGCGTCGACAAGCGCGATGTTGTAAGCCGGCGTCTTCGGTTCGAGGTAGAACAGCGAGAAGACCAGCAGCGCGGTCAACACTGCGAGGACGAGCAGGAGCGGCTTGGCCTGCTGGCGCTGGCTGCAGGCCGCGTTCACGATGCTCTCGCGTGCAGACATACCCGACGGGAGGGGACGGCCCGCAATGAAGGTAGTGGGAAACGCGGACCGCGAAAAGAGAGCGCGCCGCAGTGCCGGTCAGCGCCGGCGGGTCAGTCTTCGAGTTCGGGGCTCGACCAGTACTCGTGGTCCTCTAGCTCGCGGAAGCAGGCGGTGGCCTGCTCGGCGCCCTCGACCTCGTAGAGGTCCGGTTCCTCGCTCACGCAGGCCTCGCGGGCCTCCGGGCAGCGGGTGTGGAAGCGACACCCCGACGGTGGGTTCACCGGGTCCGGCACGTCGATCTTCCGCATCGGCGGTTCGCCGGCCTGTTCGGCGTCGAGGCCGAGATCCGGTGTCGCCCACCGCAGGACGTTCGTGTACGGGTGGTGCGGGTCGTCGATCATCCGCTGGGCCGACCCGATCTCGGCGATCTCGCCGAGGTACATCACGCCGATGCGCCCGCCGCCGTGTTCGCTAAAGTAGCGGGCGTTCGAGAGGTCGTGGCTGATGAACACGTACGAGGTGTCGAACTCCTCCTGGAGTTCGAGCATCAGGTCCATCATCTCGACGCGCAGCGAGACGTCGAGCGCGCTGATGGCCTCGTCGGCGAGGATGACGTCCGGGTTCATCAGCAGCGCGCGACCGAGCGCGACCCGCTGTTGCTCGCCGCCCGAGAGCTGGTGGGGGTATCGGTCGGCGAAGTCCGCCGCCGGGTTCATCCCGACGCGTTCGAGCAGCGAGTAGATGCGCTCGCGGCGCTGGCTCGACCCGAGGTTCGGGTGGGTCTGCTTGATCGGCTCGGCGAGGATCTCGACGATCCGCCGGTTGGGATTGAGCGAACTCCCCGGGTCCTGGTGGATGATCTGCAGCGACTTGCGGATCTCCGAGAACGGGACGTCTGCGTTGCCCCGCTTGGCCTCCCAGATGTCCGTGCCGCGGTACTCGACGGTGCCGCCCGTCGGCTCCTGCAGGCCGATGCAGGTCTTGCCGAGGGTCGTCTTCCCGCAGCCGGACTCGCCGACCAGCGTGACGACGTCCTTCTCGTAGATGTCGAGCGAGACGCCGTTGACCGCCTGCACGATCTGGGGGTCCTCGCGGAAGGACTCGATGATGCCCTGCTCCTCCTCGAAGTGGACCTCGACGTCGGTCAGCGAGAGGACCGGTTCCTCGTCGCGCTCGTCGATGCTCGCGCCGCTCGCGGGCTGTCGCGCGTCGCTCATCGTAGTTCACCCCCGTCGGCCGCGACGTCGCTGTCGCCGCCGGTGTCCCCCGCGGACTCGAAGTTGAGGGGGATCTCGGCCTTGGCGGCCTCCCAGTGGTGGCAGGCGGCGCCGTGACCGTCGGAGACGGTGTAGAACCCGGGGTCCTCGCTGACGCACTTGTCGTCGGCGAGCGGACAGCGCGGGTGGTACGAGCAGCCGTCGGGCACGTTCACCGGCGCCGGGCTCTGGCCCTCGATGGGTTTCATCTCCTCCAGCGGCGCGTCGAGGTTCGGCGTCGCGTTCAGCAGCGCCCGCGTGTAGGGGTGCCCGGCGTCGCCGATGACCTCGTCGCGCGGGCCGATCTCGATCATCTGGAAGGCGTACATCACGCCCATGCGGCTGGCGAGCGAGGCGACCAGCGGCAGGTCGTGCGTGATGAACACCATCGTCAGGTCGTACTTCTGCTGGAGGTCCTTCAGCAGCATCAGGATCGACCGCTGCATCAGCAGATCCAGCGCCGCCGTCGGCTCGTCCATCACCAGCACCTCCGGTTCGAGGACGATGCTCAGGGCGATGAGCGCCCGCTGTTGCATCCCGCCGGAGAGCTCGTGGGAGTACGAGCCGAGCACGCGCTCGGGGTCCAGATAGAGGTCTTCGAGCAGTTCCCGGGCGAACTGCATGCCCTGGTCGACGTTCTTGTCGTGGGCCTTCAGCGTCTCCCGGAAGTGCGCCCCGACCTTCATCGTCGGGTTGAACGAGCTCATCGCGCCCTGGAAGACCATGGAGATCTCCTCCCAGCGGAACTTGTAGAGCTCCTCGTGGTCGAGTTCGAGCACGTCGACGGTCTCGCCGTCGCCCTTGTGGTAGAGGACCTTCCCACTGAGGAGGCCCGGATCCGGGATCGCGTCGAGCATCGCCGAGGCGAACATCGACTTGCCCGAGCCGGACTCGCCGACGACGCCGAGGATCTCCCGGCGCTCGATGTCCATGCTCACGTCGTCCAGCACGTACGTTTCGCCGTCGTCGTAGGTCACCTTGAGGTTGCGGACCTCGACGATCGGGTCGTCAGTCGTGAAGTGCGATTGTTGGTCTGTCGTAGCCATCTCACATCACCTTCCCGCCGAAGGTGTCTTCGTCTTCTTCGGCCGCGGTCGATTCGGACTCCCCGGCCAGACGGGTGCGGACGCGCGGGTTGAACACGCGGTCGAGCCCCTGTCCGAGGAGGATCAGTGCCAGCGAGAGCAGGCCGATGGCGAGCATCGGCGCGATCAGCCAGTGGGCCGCCTCCGGCGCGAACAGCGCGCCGCCGCGGTACGCCGACGCGAGCGTCACGCCCCAGTTGGAGTCCGTGTAGGGCAACACGCCCAGGAAGAACAGGCCGACCGAGGCGAACACCACGTACCGGGCCGCGAACACGAAGTTGACCGTGATGTACGGCATCAGGTTGGGGATGACGTCCTTCCGGAGGATCCGGGGCGTCGACACCCCCATCGTGCGCGAGGCCTCGACGTAGCTCTCCTCGCGGATCGTCAGCACCTGCGAGCGCAGCGACCGGCCGAGGCCGGCCCAGTAGTTGATGTTGATGATGATCCCGACGAAGATGGGGTTGCGCGGGTTGAACGTGAACGCGAGGATGATCACCAGCGGGAGGCCGGGGATCGCCATCACGAGGTCGGAGAAGGACATCAACACGCGGTCGATGGTCCCGCCCTTGTACCCCGCGAGGGTGCCGACGACGACGGCCAGGCCGGTCGCCCAGACGCCGCCGGCGAGGATCATCAGCAGCATCTCGTCGGTCGAGTGGATGATCAGCGCCAGGATGTCGACGCCCGAGTTCGTCGACCCCAGCGGGTACGCCCAGTTCTGGAACGGCTGCATGTACCGCTCGGGCGCCTGGCTGGACTTCGGCGTCCGCCACAGGCCGGCGACGGCGACGGCCGCCATCAGCACGTAGACGCTCATCAGCAGGAGGCCGATGCGGGTCCGCGTGTCGCTCCAGGCGACGACGGCGGGCTTGTAGATGCTCTCCTCGTAGAACTCCCGGGCGCGGTCGCTCCGGGACAGGTCCGGCGCCGAGGAGTCGTCGCTGGTCCAGTCGACGCCGCCGACCGTGGAGTCCATCTCAGAACGCTTCATTGGACTCACCCGATTTGACCCGCGGGTCGATCTTGCCGTAGGTCAGGTCGGCGATGTAGACGCCGACGACCAGCGCCACCGTGATGATGAGGAACGTGCCCATCATCAGCGGGTAGTCGTTGCTGTCAAGCGCGTCGAACAGGTAGTAGCCCAGCCCCGTGTACGAGAAGATGTCCTCGAGGATCACCGTCCCGCCCAGGCGGAAGCCGAGCAGGAGCAGGAATCCCGTGTACATCGGGAGCACGGCGTTGCGTGCCACGTACCGCGTGGCGATCCGGGTGTCGGCGATGCCGCGCAGTCGCGCGACGCGTACGTAGTCCTTCCCGAGGACCTGGATGCTGTTGCCCCGCATGGCGAGCATCTGGATCCCCGCTTCCGCGACCGTGTACGAGAGGATCGGCAGGAACGCGTGCTGGAGCGCGCTGATGACGAACCCGATCGAAAGGTTCTCACCCCGATATTCGGAGCCGACCGTCCCCGCGGTCGGCGTGATCCCCATCTGGTAGCTCAGGACGTAGAGCAGCAGGATGGCGTAGACGTAGAAGGGGACCGACATGACGCTGATCGAAAGCACCGTCAGCGCGCGGTCGAACCGCGACCCTTCCCAGTACGCTTGCAGCGCGCCGAAGACGATCCCGAAGCCGAACACGAGGACCGTCGAGACGCCGACGACGAATATCGTCCACGGGGCGGCCCTGGCGATGATGTCCGCGACCGGCTCCTGATAGTGGATCGACTGGCCCAGGTTCCCCTGGACGAGGCCGGCCATGTAGTCGATGTACTGTTGCCACAGCGGCGTGTCCGGATTGATGTTCTGCAGCGCTTTGATCCGCGCCTCGATCTCCTGGGATGACATCCCCTGCCTGCGGAGGCTGTTCCGCAACTGGGAGTAGGGCCCGCCCGGGAGCAGGCGGATCAGTCCGAAGGTCAGCGTCGCCACCAGATAGATGGTGACGAACACTCTGGCTGTTCGTCTCAGGTAGTAATTGCTCATGGTTTATGGTTGGCAGTTGCGCCAATAAAATTTATGTGAGCGGTTGTCGCGGACCGCTTATTTCGCCTGCAGCTTGCCCCGACGCGGCAGCCAGTTGGCCGGCCACTTGATCTGGAGAATGTCCGCGTCTTCCGAGGGGACCTTCCAGTCGTCGTTGGTCAGCCAGGACTGCTCTAGCTTCCCGACCACGGACAGGAAGGGAAGCTCCTGGTTGTTGTGGTAGGCCAGGTTCGAGATGAGGCTCTGGACCTCCTTCTCGTCGGTGGTCGTCGCGAGTTTCTGGACGGCCGATTTCGGGTTGAGGGTCACCTCGCCGTTCGGGCCGCCCGAGAGCGTGAACTCCTTGTCGGCCGGGTAGTTGTGCCCGCCGTCGAACGCGGTGGCGAGCAGCTGGTGGCGCAGGACGAAGTACGGGAACGACGAGCGCGGGCCGCCCGGCGTCCACGGGCGAGCGCCCATGCTGAAGTTGCCGTTGACGAACGCGTTCGTCCAGTCGCTGCCCGGCAGCGTGTTGACCGTCGCCTCGATCCCGAACGAGGAGAGCTGGTCGACGACCGACTCGGTGGCCGTCGTCCAGTCGGTCCAGCCCGCCGGGGAGATGAAGTCGACGGAGAGCTTCTTGCCGTCCTTCGACCACGAGCCGCCGACCTCGCCCTCGTAGCCGGCCTCGCGCATGAGCTTGGCGGCCTTCTTGTTCTGCGAGGAGGCGACGCCGTAACTCTCGAAGCTGTCCTTCGAGTCGCCGATCCAGCGGTCGATGTCGTCCGGCGTGATGCCGCAGGGGACCGAGGTCGCGACCTTCGTGCGCGGTCCCGCGTTCTTGACGATGTCCTCGCGGTTGACGATGTGCGCGACGGCCTGGCGGACCTTCCGCTGGCCGAAGTGCGGGTCGTCGTGGTTGAAACAGATCCCGTACCCCCACTTGGCCGGCGGGTTCGCCTCGACGACGTGGTCCGGGAAGTTGTCGACGACTGGCGGCGGCGCGAACAGGCTGATGTGCACGTCGAGTTCGCCGCCGAGCAGCCCCTGATGGCCCTGCTCGTTGCCGTCGCGGTAGAGGTACTGGTACTCGTTGAAGTTGATCCCGCTGGCGTCCGGGTGGTCGCCGAAGCGGGTCAGCGTGGCCTGCTGGTTGTCCTTGTTGTCGAACTGCCACGGGCCGCTCCCGATGACTTTCTGGTCTTTCCCGTGCCACTGGAAGCCCTGCAGGCCCTCGGCGTCGCCCTCGAACTGGGAGAAGATCTCCGACTTCGCGTCGATGCGGAGCTGGGCCAGCTGGTGAAGCAGGATCGTCTCGTTCGTGTCTCCGGCCAGTTCCAGGACGACCGTCTTGTCGCCGTCGGCCTTCCAGCTGTCGACGAAGTCCGAGACGGGGTCGTTGACCAGCGTCAGCATCTCGAACTGCGTGAGGAGGTCCTCGGAGGTGACGTCGTCACCGTTGTGCCAGACGAGGTCCTCGCGGATGTTCAGCGTCACCGTCGTCCCGTCGATGGTGTAATCGCTGATCGCGTACGGGATGAACTCCCCGTTCGCGGCGTCGTACTTCATGTACTGGTCGAACAGGTCGTACGTCATGTACGTCCCCACGTTCTGGGTCGCGTACGTGTTGAAATGGAGGTCCGACGGGACGCCGTTGTTAGTCGCGCCCACGAGCGTGACGTCCTTGACGTCGGTCGACCCACCGTCTCCGCCACTGGTTCCACCGTCACCAGTACCGTCGCCACCGTCACTACCCCCGTCTTCGGGAGTGTCCGTCCCGCCACCGCCACCACACCCCGCAAGCGCGGCAGCACCCGACACGCCTGTCAGTTCGACGAACCGACGGCGGCTAATTACGTCTCTGTAGTCGCTGTTATCGCTTGCCATGACTCACTAAATTCCGTACATCCATAGTAAATAAATGTTGTGGATCATCCACCCAAGTAGGACCCGAATATCACCCAACAGTCGCCCACAACTGACCCAGATCCGGGCTCGAACGGGGGATTTCCGACGAGCAAACGCCCCGGTAGCGAGTTCGTTTCGGGGATCACATATAAGTCTTTAGCTCGGGCGCGGGACGATCGGCTGTCGGTCCGAGGGCGACGGGCGGTCGGCGTTCGTCTGGGGAGGACTCAGTATCAGTCGACTACCGATCCGACACTCCCCGGAGCGACCGCGAAACCGATTGTCGAGCCCGGACTTCCCGTACCGCCCGAGTGAACGCCGCCGTGAGGCGTTCGACAGCGCCTCGCAATATTTATATAGGTGACAGATATCCATCCGAACATGCCAGAGAGTGGACGGGAGGCCGAGTATCAACAGTCGAAACTCCCGGTTTCGCGGCGCGTCTCGGATCTGCTCGAGCGCATGACGCTCGAAGAGAAGGCCGGCCAGCTCGTGGGGACGTGGGCGGGGACCATGCACCGCGAGCTCGACGTCGACGACGTGAAAGACCTGATCAGGGAGAAACACCTCGGCTGCGCGGCCCCGTTCGGGTGGGGCGGGTCCGCCGGGACCGAGGTCGGCGAGATCGTCGACATCGTCAACGAACTCCAGGAGGTCGCGACCGAGGAGACGCGCCTCGGCATCCCGCTGTTCCTCAACGTCGACGCCGTCCACGGACACGCGTACGTCGCGGACGCGACGGTGTTCCCCAACGGCCTCGGCGCGGCGGCGACGTGGAACCCCGACGCGATCGAGGAGGGCGCGTCGATCACCGCGACGGAGATCGCCGCGACCGGCGCCCACCAGAACTACTCGCCGACCTGCGACGTGGGCCGCGACCCCCGCTGGGGGCGGGTCTTCGAGACGTTCGGCGAGAGCCCGCGGCTGGTCGCCGAGATGGCCGCCGCGAAGGTGCGGGGCTACCAGGGCGACGGCCTGGAGGCCGAGGACACCGTCGTCTCGACGGCCAAGCACTTCCCGGCCTACAGCGAGCCCGAGCGCGGCGAGGACGCCGCGCCGGTCGATGTCTCGGAGTACAAACTCCGCAACACGTTCGTCCCGCCGTTCGAGGCCGCGCTCGACGCCGGCGTCGAGTCGGTGATGCCCTGTTACAACTCGATCAACGGCGAACCCGTCCACGGCTCGGCGCGCTGGCTCACCGACCTGCTGCGCGGCGACCTGGGCTTCGACGGCACCATCGTCTCCGACTGGGGCGGCGTCCGTCACCTCACCGACGACCACAAGACCGCGGCCGACCTGCGCGAGGCGACCTACGACGCGCGGACCGCCGGCCTCGACGTCGCCTCCGTGGGGAACGACCTCGAAGCCGAGGAGCTGGTCGACCTCGTCGAGTCGGGTGACCTCGCCGAGTCGGTCCTCGACGCGAGCGTCGAGCGCGTCCTCGAACGCAAGTTCCGGATGGGGCTGTTCGAGGACCCCTACGTCGACAAGCGCGAGGCCCTCGACACGGTCGGCGCCGCGGACCACCAGCAGAGCGCGCTAGAGGTCGTCCGCGACTCGCTCACGCTCTGCAAGAACGACGACTTCCTCCCCCTCTCGGGCGACGAGGACGTCTTCGTCGGCGGCCCGAACGCCGACAACCTCGTCCATCAGGTCGGCGGCTGGTCCGTCGAGTCCGAGGAACACGTCGACGGGACGACGATCCTCGAAGAGATCCGCGCCCACGTCGACGGCGACGTGACCCACGAACAGGGCGCGGGCCTCCACGAGACCATCGACGTCGAGGCGGCCGCCGAACAGGCCGCCGACGCAGACGTGGCCGTCCTCGCGCTCGGCGAGGGGTGGTACCTCCACGAGTTCGGCGCCGGCGGCCCGCGCACCGAGACCGGCGAGTTCCCGACGCGCGAGCAGATCGACATCCCCGAGGCCCAGCAGGAACTCGTCGACGCCGTCGCCGAGACCGGGACGCCCGTCGTCGGCGTCCTCGTCACCGGCCGCCCGCTGGCCGTCGAGCGCCTCGACGAGCAGGCCGAGGCGGTCCTGATGGCGTACTTCCCCGGGACGATGGGCGGGAAGGCCGTCGCCGAGACGCTCGTCGGCGAGAACGACCCCAGCGGTCGCCTCCCGATCACCGTCCCGCGCTCGGGCACGCAGGTCGACGTCCACCACGACCACCTCCACCAGCCCCGACCCATCGGCGATTCGGAGCATCCCGACTCCTACGACCCGCTGTACCCGTTCGGCCACGGGCTGACCTACACCGAGTTCGAGACCGACCAGCCCGTCGTCGCAGAGGAAGTCCTCGGCCCCGGCGACACCGCCGAGGTCTCGGTCGCCGTCGAGAACGTCGGCGACCGCGCGGGCACCGAGATCGTTCAGGTCTACAGCAGGACCGAATCGAAGACACTCGTCATGCCAGAGCGGCGCCTGCAGGCGTTCGAGCGCGTCGATCTCGACGCGGGCGAGGAGGCGACCGTCTCAGTGAACGTCCCCGTCGAGCAGTTGGGCGTCTACGCCCCCGGCGACGGTCACCGCGTCGAGCCAGGCCACTACGACCTCGTGGTCGGCGACGAGGCCGTCACGATCCGCGTCGAAGGCGACTACGTCTGAGCGGCGGCGGTCCAGCGGTTCGCCGTCGCGGTTCTCGCTCGCTCACGGGTCCGGACGCGGGAGCGCCCGGTGTCCGCGGGGCGGCAGGAGGAAGTTCCCGCGGCGGCGGACGAAGATGTACTCCAGGATGCCGTTGTTGACCCGCTGGCGGACCGCGGGATTGTCCGCGAGGTCGGTGCCGTTCATCGCCGAACGGGTCGCGACGAAGTCGGAGATGCCCTCCTGTAAGGCGAGGAAGTGCAGTCCCGCCTCGCCGTCGTCGGTCGAATCGAAGTCCCGCCGGAGGATGATCGGCGAGCCGTCCTCGCGGACCCGGGCGTTCTTCTGGGCGTGGCCGACGCGGCCGTACTCCCGGGCGTGGGCCTCGATGTCGTCGACGCACTCGCCGACGCCGTTGTCGTTCCCGAGGTTCTCGCCGGTCCCCTCCACGCGGCCCTCCTCGGCGTGGACGGGGCAGAACATCTCGGCGACCCGGTCGTCGTGGTCCTGCTCGCCGTACCAGTCGTCCAGGCGCAGGCGGATCTTCGAGACGTGCTGAGTCGTGCCCCCGGCGAAGGGCCCCGATTCGAGGGTCACGCGGTCCTCGCTGGCCTGGTTCTTCTCGAACCCGGACTCGAAGCCCATGAACAGCGGCGCGTCGTCGGGGACGGCGTCGGGGTCGGGGATCCCCTCCACGTCCGCGTTCTCGGCCGGGAGGCCCTCGCCGATGAATCCGGTCCGTCGGGCGGGGCCGTCCCCCGCCAGCGACGCCTCCGCGAAGACGCCGGACAGGTCCGCCTCCATCTCGACGCCGTTGATCTCGCTCCGCTCACCGAGCAGGCCTTCCTCGGCGGCGAGCAGGGCCGAACCCCTGTCGCTGGCGAGGTGCAAGATGGCGTCCGGCTCGTCGAGCGCGGGATCCTCGAACGTCGAGAGCGCCTCGGGAGCGGGCAGGTCGACGCTGTCGGGGAGCGCGGCGTCGAACCGCTCGAAGTACGCCGGCGCGTAGCCGACGGTGAACAGCAGGCCGTCGTTGCTGCGGGCGAACGCGCGCTCCAGCGACCGGAAGGCGGCTTCGGTCCGCTCCCGGTCGTCGGCGGTCGGCGTTCCGTCGCCGGCGTAGTCGAGGTACAGGAGGAGGTGGTGGCGCGGCGGGACGTGGTTGCCGTGCTCGTCCGTCGAGAGGGCGTCGTTCCAGGCGTGCTGGCGGGAGGGGCGGGCCGACGGGTCCGTGCCCGTCGGCGTCGCGGCGTCGCCCTCGCGGTCGAGGCAGGCCGACAGCGCGGCGGACCCGCCGATGGCGACGGCGGCCTTGACGAACTCGCGCCGGGAGGGGTCGGGCGTGCGGGGAGCCATCACTGGGAGTACGGGACCGCTCGGAAATGGACGTTGCGATTCCAACCATACGCGCGGCAGGTGTGGATTGGTGACACGCGGCGAGACCGAAGCCAACTACCGGCGATGGGAGCGTGCGGCGACGAGACTCAGTACGACCACCAGCACGGCGAGGGCGACGCCGAACCCGGGGCCGTCGGCCGCCGTTCCGGTCGCGGCGTCGGTCTCGCTGGAGGTCGACTCACCGGCCGGATCGGTCGTGGCCGGATCCGACGCAGTCGCCGAGGCGGTCGCGGACGCCGACGGCGTCGCGGAGCCGCCCGGCGCGGTCGTCACCGTGGGCGTGTTGATCACCGGTCCGTCGTCGGTCTCGGCGTCGGGCGACACCACGAGGTACGTGCCGACGGTCCGGTCCCCGGCGGTGATCGGCGGGTCCTCGGGGCCGAAACTACCGTCGCCGTCGTCGCGGTGGGCGACGACGTGGACGCGGAAATCCCTCGACTGATCGGCGACGTACGACTCGTCGAGTTCGACGGTGACGTTCTCGTGGCTGCCGGCCGCGAGCGACTGCGAGCCGATCGTCTCGTTCGTCCCGACCGGGCGGACCGAGACGTGGCCGGACGCGGGGAGGTCGACCCGCCGGACCGTCAGCGTCCCGTCGCCCACGGGCTGGGGGTCGAACCGCGCGCCGAGGACCCGCGCCTCCGCGCTGTCGCTCTTCCTGACGGTTATCTTCGTCTGCGCGGCGGCACTGCGTATCGCCGCCGAGGTGTCGGTCCCGGCGTCGAACTCCCCGTTGCCGTCCATGTCGTCGTGGAGGACCGCCCAGACCGTCCTGTTGCCGGACCACTCCGCCCAGGCGGACTCGTCGACGGAAACCGGGACGCTCGACATGTACGTCATGTCCGGCGTCCGCCCGACGTAGGTGTGGCCGAGCGACTCGCCCGGCGTCCCCCCGTCGTCGGCGCGGAGAACGACGAACCCCGGCGTCAGCGCCGACACCGTCTCGACGACGACGGTGCCGTCACCGGTCATCTGGGAGTCCGCGGCGACGTGGTCGCCGTGCGCCGAGACCGTCGCCACCGCGACCGGCGTCGCGAGGACGACGGCCAGCACGAGAACCGCCGCGACCCGGCGAGAGGCGTTCCCGAGCATGTCAGGCGGTGATCGTCGCCGGCTCCATCTGCAGGAACGCCCGTTCGTACCCCTCGTGGCGCGCCAGCTGCGGCGGCGTGTCCACGGAGACGGTGATCTCGTCGTCCGACTGGGGCGCTTCCGGGACGGCCGCGCCGTAGTGATACCCCAGGTCGGGGTCGAGCGTCCGGCGGAGTTGCCCCTCGAAGACGGTCTCGCCGCCCCGCGCGACCGTCGCCGACAGCCCCATCGCGGGCAGGACCAGGCGGTTGAACGGCGTCCGGGCCGATATCGCCAGGTAGGGGTCGCCGTCGGTGAACCGGCTCGCCGCGTCGGCGGAGAGGTGCGTCGCGACGAGTTTCGCGTCGTCGCTGCGGCCGGTGCCGTGGACCGTCCCGGGGAGGTCGGCGGGCTCGGCCGCCAGCGGCTGTGGGAGCTCGCCCATCTCCATCGGCGCGAGCGCGCCGCGTTTGCCAGCCGCGTCGAGCTGTTCGGTCTTCAGTTGCTCGCGGACCTGTTTGGACCACTCGAACTTGATTTCGGCGGTCTCGCCGTCGCCGAACCGGTCGGCGAACGCGCCGGTCGTCCGCGCGCTCACGCCGCCGACGCTGAGCCGCGCGGTGTAGGTCCCGTCGCCCTCGAGCCCGAAGTTCGCGCCGTAGTGGAACCCCATCCGCTGGGAGAGCATCGGGTAGATGACCTCCTGAGAGACCAACTCGCCGTCGCGAGCGATCTCGACCGAGAGGTTCGAATCGGGCAGGACCGTCCCCGTCGCCGGGTCCCAGACGGTCGCCATCAGGTGAACGTCGTCGCCGTCGCGGATGGGCGTCACCGAGCGCTCGGCGAGGGTGACCGTCCAGAAGCGGTGGGGGACCGCGATCAGCAGGGCGAAGCGGTAGTCGCCGGCCGTCTTCGTCCCCGGCATCACCATCGTCTCGCGGAACGACTGGACGTAGACGCCGCTCGGTCCGTCGGGTGTCGCGGTCGGGGACGCCGTGGGACTGGTAGTCTGTGAGTTCTCGTCGGTGGGAGACGCCGTCGCGGGCGACGGTTCGGTCGCCCGGGTGTCGGTCGCGTCGGTCCCGCCGCCGTCACCGAGACAGCCGGCGAGTCCGAGCGCAGCGGCGCCCGTCGCGGAGTGGAGGAAGCTCCGTCGGTTCATCGTCGTAAAGTTGGGTCATGCGGCGGTTAACCGTTCTGGTGTGCCGAGCGAGACGCGCCGACCGACACCGTCGCGCGGAACTGACACCCGTCGGAGACCGCCGCGGTCCCCGACCGCACAGACGGCCTGACAGCACTCCTCACTGCGCATTTAAGTACCCGCGGGACGTGTTAGACGTATGGTATTCGAGAACGTCACCCTGTTCGAAGTACACCTCGACGACGCGCAGTTCGGCCCCCGCGACGCCCGACCGGACGACGCCCGCGGGGGGTCCGACGAGGCGGCCCGGCGAGACGCGGACGGGCGGGGGGCCGAGACAGGCAGCGGCGCCGATTCGGAGTCCACGGACGGAACCGGGAGCGGTCGCGGCCGGTTCGCCAAACTGGCGGTCGCGAGCGTGGTCGTCTCGGTCGTCGCGACGGTCGCCGCCCGGAGGCTGGCCGGGCGCGGCGCGGACCCCGAGTTCGACGCCGACGGTCTGGACGATGTCCAACCGGCGCCGTCCGCCGCCGAGACGGCCGAGGAGACCGACCGCGTCGCGGGGCCGTCGGGTGCTCGCGACGAGTGACCGGTCTGTGAAATCCGCATTTTAGTTTTAGGTGTCATTATGTCCCGGCCGTCCCTCTCTCGGAGTGCGGTCGGCGCGCGCCCTCCACCCGGCGCTTGCCGTCCGCGTGCCCGACAACCCCACCCGCGACCCGACACCGCCCCGACAGTGCCGCGCTGTCGGTGCCAGGCTGCCCCGTTTCCCGACGGGGCAGTCGCCATCTTCGCGCGGCCGGGCCTGTAACCCGCGGGATCGGCCGCCCGTTTTCGCCACCGATAGGACGCTCGCCGTTCGCAGTCCGCCTCTACGACTTCACTCACACAGCCACGACAGACTCACAGCGATCCGTCGTGCTCGCCGTCATCGTCAGCACGTTCTTCGTCGGCACCAGCGGCCCGCTCGTCGCCCTGCTCGCCGGCTTCCCCCTGCCCGCCAGCGTCTACTCAGTGACGACCGCCGCAACCCGCAGACGGCGAGCCCCTCCGACGGACAGATGACACCAGAAAATACAGACTCAAAACTAGACTGTTTCCAGAAATAGACAGAACATCTAGGCTTGCCCCGGATGGCATCGGCTGTACGGATGGATGTGGCATGAAACGGTTTTTCGCGGCATCAGAGTGCAATCACTGCTTGCTGTTCAGCGAGCGGTAGCTGCACTCTGTTTCGAATTTCGATACCGATACATTCGGAATACGTACCGCCTAAACACGCGAAATCAGGGACTTCGGCGAAGGCATGGAGATAGACCCCTCTTCGACTCACATATCTACGATTAGTATATGAGATATCGAATAATATAATCGTTATCACGGTCGGATGGAGATCGAGTCGGTTATCCGTGGGCACCGGTGAAGGTGCGTGTGACCTCCACTGACTCCGACGACCCGGACGCGCCGGGCTCTCTGACGACAGACGCCTATCACGTCACCGTCGACGACGGCCGCGACTCGTTTTTCGCCCTGAGCATCGAACGCGAGGACAGCGAGACCGCGTGGCTGATGTCCGACACCGTCGTCGCGCTCGACGAGATGCGGTAACGCGCTCCTCGACTGGCTGCTTCCTCTCGACACCACCGCTTTGTTTCGCCGCGCGCCCGACACAGTCGCTCCAGAGCGCCGCCAGTCGGACGATTCAGTCGGAGCGGGTCGGCCGCCTCAGTAGCGCGAGAAGTTCTCGTCGGGATAGACGCGCCCGTCCGCGATATCCACCACGTCGAGCGTCGCCAGCCGGTCCAGTCGGTCGGCGGCGTCTCCCTCGTCGACGCCCAGTTCCACCGCGCGCGCCAGCACCCGCTCCCGCGTCGGGACCGACTCGATCAGGCCGTCGTCGTCGGTCACGGTCTCCTCGGCGACGATCGCCTTCAGGACCGCGCCGTGTTCGCGCTTCGAGGGCGTCTTCCTGTCGCCCGTCCACTCGACGCTCAGCGACCCGTCTTCGTTGACGTGCGAGACCACGAACCCCCCGGGGAGCGACTCGGTCAGCGCGGCGACGAGCGCCGCCCGGTCAAGTCGCGCGGTAAACCGGTGGCGGTGCCCGTCGCGGGAGCGCTCGGTGTGCTCGACGTTTACCCCCGCTTCGGCGACCGCTTCGGCGATCTCTTCCGCCAGCCGGTCGCCGACGTCGCGGGCGATGTCGTCCCGTTCGCGCGCTCGTTCGGCGGCTTCCTCCGCCGCCGTCTCGTACTCGGCCATCCGTTCGTGGAGCGGATCGTCGGTCACACCCCCTCCACTCGACGCCAGCCGATTACGTGTTCCGGCCGTTTCGAACAGTTGGCCGCCGCGTCCGCCGCGACCGATCCCCTCGCTCTTAAGATTGGGCCGGTCGCATGGGGGAGTATGCCCGCAGAGCGCACACTGGAGGAGTTGCTGCCGACGGTCGCCGAGTACACCCTCGGACTGGACTTCGAGGAGTTCATCCAGGGCGAGCGGCCGATGGTCATCCGCGGCCTGCTCGCAACCGACGACGAGGAACACACCGAGATCGCCGAGGAGTATCTCGACAAGGCGGTCCGCTCGCAGTCGACCAAGGGCCAACTGGCCTACGGCTCGATCGACGTCGTCCCCGAGTGGGACGAACACCGGATCTTCCGGCCCGTGCCCGACGCCGGCGCCTTCGGCTACCTCGTCCTCGAAGCCTACGAGGACGACGGTCCCGAGTACTTCCTCGACGCCGCTCGGCGGCAATTCGAGTACTTCCACGAGGACGCCCCCCGCAGCGAGGCGGGCGGCATCTCCCACCACATCGACGACATCGAGCTGTGGATCGACGCCGTCTACATGATGTGCCCGTTCATGGCCCGCTACGGCCAGCTCACGGACACTCCCGAGGCAGTCGAGGAGGCCGTCGACCAGATCATCGTCCACCACGACCACCTCGTCGACCCCAAGAGCGACCTCTATCGACACATCTGGCGCGAGACGCCCGACAGCTACCCCGACGGCTCGCTGTGGCTGCGCGGCAACGGCTGGATGGCCAACGGCATCCTCGACACGCTGGAGTACGTCCCCGAGGACCATCCCGAACGCGGCCGTCTGGAGGAGATCGTCACCGACCACCTCCTGAGCATGGCGGAGTACCAGGACCGCAGCGGTTTCTGGCACCACCTCATCGACGACACGTCGATGTACCTGGAGACCTCGGGCACGATGCAGTACGCCTACGCCTTCACCGAGGCCGTCGACCGCGGCCTGCTCGACGAGGAGTACCGCGAGGTCGCCGAGAACGCGATGAGCGCGGCGAAGACTGCCGTGACTTCGGACGGCGCCGTCCAGCGCAACGCCGCGATGCCCGGCGGCCCCGAGGCCCCGCAGGCCGTCAACCTCTACGGCCAGGGCTGGTTCCTGATCTCCGGGACCCGACTGCGCGAAGCCGGCGCCGAGTAACGGGTATCCGACCGGTTTCGCCGGCTTCGGTTTCGACCGGGTGATCGACTCCGGGAGCGCCCATCGAAATCGATAGCCGTCCACCGTCTCTCGGATAGACTTTTCGTCGTCCGAGAAGAGGGCCCCCTATGAACGTATTGAGCACGGACGACGAGGACGCCGCGCATCGCGGCGTCCACGAGATCGCGCTTCGGACGGCCACTCCCGCCGAGAATCCCTACCTGGGCGTCGACGTCGAGGTGCAGTTCGAGCGTCCCGACGGCTCGACGGTGACGGTCGACGGGTTCTACGACGGGGACGGGACGTACCGGGCGCGGGCCTACTGCGACGCGCTCGGCGAGTGGCGCTGGGAGTCGGAGGCGGCAGATCCCGACCTGCAGGCGTCGGGATCGTTCACGGTCGGCCCGTCGAGCCTGCCCGGGAAACTCCGACAGCACCCGGAGGACCCCCGACAGCTCCGGTACGACGACGGGGAGTGGTTCCTGCACGTCGGCGACACGGGCTACCGGTATCCCGCCGATTCGGAGCCCGAGTGGCGCGAGTACGTCGACAGCGTGGCCCGCTCGGGGGCGACGAAGATCCGGACGTGGTTCGCCCGGTCGCGCTATCACGTCGAGGCGCTGTTCGCCGACGAGTCCCGCGAGAGCGAGGAACTGGACCTGGACTACTGGCGGGAGATCGACCGCCGATACCGGTACGCGCTCGAAGAGCATCCGCACCTCCAGTTCCAGGTGATCCCCTACGCCGAGGACGGCGAGACGCTCCGCGCCTACCGCGACGACCCGATGGTGCGCTTCGTCGGCGAGCACGTCCAGGCGCGGTTCTCGGCGTTCCCGAACGTCCACTGGTGCGTGGTCAACGACGCCGAACTGGTCGAGGGCGAGGTCGATCCCGAGGTCGTCGAGAGCGGGGCGAAGGTCCAGAAGGGCCTCTCGAAGTCGGTCGTCGACGCGCTCGGGCGTGACTTCGCCGAGCGGGAGCCGTGGGGGACGCTGATCACCAGCCACCAGCAGCGCTCGACGGGCTACGACTTCGCCGACGCCGAGTGGTCCGACCTGGCCACGCTCCAGGACCTCGACCAGGCCGGCGGCGAGCGCGTCCGGGAGTACCGCGAGCGGGCCGCCGACCCCGTGATCCTCGACGAAGACCGCTACGAGCGTTACCGGGGACCGGACCATCCTCGGTACTTCTTCCGCCGACTGTTCTGGGCGACCCTGCTCTCCGGCGGCCATCCGACCTACGGCGGCAACCGGACCTTCGAACCGCACGACGGCGACGAACAGGGCGTCCGGGGCTACGACGACAGCGGTCTCGTCGGGATGGACGACTTCGTCCGGATCCACGCCTTCTTCGAGGAGACGGCGCTCTCGCTCGCGGGATTCGTCCCCGACACCGGAATGCTGGCCGACGAACCCGACCGGGTCGTCTGCTGTCACGACGACCGCGTGTACCTGGCGTACTTCGCCAATCCGGCCGGCGACGGCCCCGAGACCACCGCGGTGCGAAGCCATCCCCAGTCGACCGCACTCGACCTCCCCGCGGGCGAGTTCGCCGTCCGGTGGTACGACCCCCGTGCCGGAGAGTGGATCGACCGGGGTCGGGTCGGAGGGGGTCGGCGCGAGTTCACGACGCCGGCCGATGGGGACTGGGTCCTCGTGCTCGAACGGTTATCCGCCTCGCCGGGGAAGTGACGACTGATGGGCCGTGAGGGGCCCCTCGCGTACAGAGAACCGCGGAGTGAGGATCCGGAGGTGAGCGCCCGAGGCTGGAACGCCCCGGGGTGTGAGAACCGCTTAGAGTTCGGCGCGCAGCGCGTCGTTCATCACGTCGACGGGCGCGTCCTCGCCGGTCCACGTCTCGAAGGCGTCGACGCCCTGGAACAGCAGCATCCACGCGCCGTCGATGGTCTGTGCGCCGGCGTTCGCGGCGTCCGTGAGGAACGTCGTGTCGAGTGGTTTGTAGACGGCGTCGAAGGCCACGCAGTCGCCGTGCCAGGCGTCGGCGGGCGCGACCGACTCGTCGGATTCGAGGCCGACGCTGGTGGCGTTGGCGACGACGTCGGCGTCGGCCATCAGGTCGGGCAGTTCGTCGAGGCCGTGGCCCGTCGCGCCGGGCACCTCCTCGGCGAGGTCGTGGGCCTTCGACTCGGTCCGGTTGGCGACCGCCACGTCGGCGCCGGCCTCTTCGAATCCGAACGCGAGTGCGCGGGCGGCGCCGCCAGCGCCGACCACGACGGCCTTGGCGCCGTCGAGTTCGACGTCGTGGTGCTCGAACGCGCGGAGCGTCCCGGTCATGTCGGTGTTGTAGCCGATCGGGCCGTCGTCGGTGAAGTCGATGGTGTTGACCGCGCCGACGCGTTCGACCGACTCCTCGGGGTCGACGAACTCGTAGGCGTCGTGTTTGAACGGCAGCGTGACCGTCAGACCGTCGATACCGAGCGCCTCCGCGCCGCGGAACGCCTCCTCGATCCGGTCGGGGTCGGCCTCGAAGGTGACGAACTTGGCGTCGATGCCCAGGTGGTCGAAGGCGGCCTGGTGCATCGGCGGCGATAGCGAGTGTTCGACGGGATTCCCGATGATGCCGTAAACGTCCATACGGGTGTGCTCACCGGGACGGGTAAAAAATGATCACGTTCGCTCCTTGCGGAACGACAGCAGATGCACAGATTCGACAGTACAGTGTATGGCCGATACGACGCTGGCCTTTCAATCTGATAGAAGCGTGCTTCTGATAGTGGAGTCCAAATCGCAACCGATCTACTACCCGTTACTCAGACTTCGAGTGTCGGAAATATGATATATGCGCATGAAATCGGTGTGGATATCCTCTGTGGAAATCGTACAACAGTACGCGGCCACAGCTATCTTGCTGCACCGAAACATACAGTATTGGGGCCGCTCACTCGATTATCAAAGTCTGTACTGAGCCCAGTGAATTTATCTTGGGATAGTCGGCACACCCAAACGTGAGTGATAGAAAATATCCTGATAAGAGTCGGACGGTCGCGATGTTACTGTCAGTTCTCGGAGTGTACGGGTTGCATCGGTTCTACCTGGGAGAATACAAAAAAGGCGCGATCTATCTCGCCTTCTTTTGGACGCTCGTCCCGATGGTTCTGGGATTCTACGACGGGTACAAATATTACAAGAATCCCCAGTGGTTCGGTGCAAGCGCTCAGACTGGAGACGGGGCGGCTACCGGAGAGGGACCTTCGGAGAACATCGAGACGGGAAGCGGAGACAGTGGCGGGAACGCGACCGAATCGCTTCCGGACGACGCCGTGATGAGCGCCACTGGCGCGAACGGGAAAGTGACGCTCTATCAGAACAGGCTCGAGATATCGAGAGAGGACATCGGGATGCTTCACAAAATGCAGCACGGGTTCAAGGGCGACAAAGACATCCCGTACGAATCGATAACGAGTATTCAGCTGCGGAAACCGTCGTCGGTCACTCGGGGGTATATCCAGTTTGGACAGAGTGGATACTCCGAGAGTGATGACGGGCTGATGGATGCGACATCGGACGAGAACACGGTCCTGTTCGACAAGGAATCGTTGAGCGAGTTCGAGGAGCTCCGGGCGAAAGTTCGCGAGTTGAAGAACGGAGACGTGGAGGAGTCTACCGGAAGCATGGATGAAGCGATGGAGAAGCTCCGAACACGATATGCAGAGGGCGAAATCGACGAGGAGGAGTACGAGCAGCGGAAAGATATCCTTCAAAAGGACGGATAGCTGAGTCCGGTTCCGCACCTGGGCTCGCTTCTAGCTGATTTCGCTGATCGACGCTTCGACCACTACTGGGCCCGACCACAAGGAAGCAAAAGTCACCACTCCGGGTGAGTAACTGAATGGGTTGGCCAGGAGTTGAACCTGGGGCCTGCTCCGTGTGAAGGAGCCGTCATAACCGGACTAGACCACCAACCCGGACACTCGGCGATAATCCGCCGCCCACCTTAAGAATTGCTTTCCGTCGGGACGCTACCGGGACCCGGCGCGCCCGCGGTACGACCCGACGGTCGATCGGACCTCGTCGACGACGCTCCGGGCCTCGCCGGCGACCTTCGTCCGGACAGCCTCGATCCGCCCCGGCTCGGGCTCTTTCTCCCGGCCGGTCAGCTCCCGTACCTTCTCCTCGGCCGGCGCGACCTCCTCGGTCACGCCCTTTTTCGCCGTCTCGACCGCTCGCTTCAGGTAGTACAGGGTGTCTTCGAAGTGCCTGTTCATATCTGTCCTTACGGTGCCAACAGATATATGCTTTGCCCACCGCAACGTTTATGCTCTTTTAGGCAAACCTAAAACATGTCGGCGAGCGGCCGACCGCCCGGCCGCCGCCGTCTGTCTGTCCCAAACGCCGCCGCGTCCGCACACGACGGTGGGCATCGCCGTGTGCAGACGATTTTCTCGTCACAGCCGCCACGCACTTACTGCCGCGGCCGGTATCGACAGCCGTGTTCGAGCAGGTTCCCGTGCCGACGCCGTTTCAGGTCGGCCCAGTGAACGCGTATCTCGCCGACCGGACGCTCGTCGATCCGGGCCCGGACAGCGACGAGGCCTGGTCGGCCCTCACCGACGCGCTCGCCGAGCGCGACCTCGCACCCGGGGACATCGAACGGCTACTCATCACGCATCCCCACCCCGACCACTTCGGCCTCGCCAGCCGGTTCCGGGGACGCGGCGCGTCTGTCGTCGCCCATCCCGACGCCGCGGCTATCATGGCCGACTTCCCCGGTCGACTCGACGCCGAACAGGCCTACTTCCGCGAGTTCTTCGAGCGCTGCGGCATGGCGCCCTCGACGGCCGACACCGTCACCGAACTCCCCGGCGCGTTCGTCCACTACGCGCCGAGCGTGACCGTCGACAGCGAGGTGAGCGCCGGCGAGACGGTCACCGTCGACGGCCGCGACCTCCGCGTCGACGACCTCGTCGGCCACGCCAGCGGCGAGGTGCTGTTCGCGTTCGACGGCCCGGCCGGCCGGGAGGCCATCGTCGGCGACAACGTGCTCGCGGAGATCACCCCCAACCCCTTCCTCCAGCCGCCGCCGGAACCCGACGCCGAGCGGCCCCGCGTGCTCCCGGCGTACAACGACTCGCTCGCGACCCTGCACGACGCGGGCTACGACCGCATGCATCCCGGCCACCGCGGCCGGATCGACGACCCGCCGGGCCGCATCGACGACATCCTCGCCGAGCACGACGAGCGCACCGAGCGCGTGGCTGGCATGCTCGACGAGCCGACCACGCCCGTCGAGGTGATGAACGAGCTGTTCGGCGACCTCCCCGTCACCGAGCAGTTCCCCGGGATGAGCGAGGCGGTCGGTCACCTGGACGTGCTCGAAGCCGCCGAACGGGTGACCGTCATCGAAGCTGACGACGCCATCCGCTACGAACGCGACGAGTGACCAGACCGAGTGGGCGGTGGCCGCGCAGCAGCAGCGGGCCGCTCAGTACGAGGGCGATTCCTCGCGGACGCCCTCGCGTTTGTTCACCACGCGGGCGAGCGTGAACAGCAGGTCCGAGAGGCGGTTGAGGTAGACGAGGGCGGTCTCGTTGACGCCCTCCTCGGCCTCGGCGAAGGCGACCGCGCGCCGCTCGGCGCGCCGGCAGACCGCTCGCGCCTGGTGGAGTTTCGCACCCGGTTCCGACCCGCTCGGCAGGATGAAACTCTCCAGCGGGTCCAGTTCCTCGTCGAAGGCGTCGATGCTGTCTTCGAGGCGCTCGACGTGTTCCTCGCGGACCCTGGGGTCGTCCTCGTCGGGGTCCGGGTTGGCGAAGTCCGCCTGCGCGACGTGGAGGTGGTTCTGGACCTCGCGCAGGAGGTCGTCGACGTCGTCGTGACCCGTCGGCCGGACGACGCCGACGAGCGCGTTCACCTCGTCGACGGTCCCGTAGGCCTCGATGTGCGGGCTCGTCTTCGAGACACGGGACATGTCCCGCAGGTCCGTCAGTCCCTCGTCGCCGCGACCGGTGTAGATCTTCATACGCACCGCTCGGACGGCCAGCGACTTAAACACGGAGCCGAACCGGGGAGGGGTCGAACGCCGGACCGGTGAGCGACCGAAAGCCGAGCCGGCGAGCGACGAGGCCGAGCCGGCGAACTGTCGAACGCCGTCTTCGCGGCGGCCGAGGTGTCCCGCCGGCGAGAGATCAGCACGTTAAATTACCGCCGCGGAGAAGACGGGGCCATGAGCCAGGTCCTGAAGCACAAGTGCCCGAACTGCGAGACGGAGCGGGAGTTCTTCCAGGCGGCGAGCATGAACGTCCACCTCGGGAAGAAGGTCAAGTGGCACTGCCCCGAGTGCGACTACGGGTTCGTCCGCATCGACGAGACCGTCGACACGAGCAAGGCCACGGCGTAAGCCGGACGCACCCGTTTTCGCGCCGTCGCGACTCCGTAGCGTAGCGTCCCCGCAGAAGGGCCGCGTCTCCCGGGACCGCGGCGCTCACTCGTCGGCGACCGTCAGCGAGAGTACGACGGCCGACCCGCCCAGGTCGCTCTCCTCGAACCGCATTCGGCCGCCGCAGCCGTCGCAGACCCAGCGGACGACCCACAGGCCGAGGCCGCTGGCGTGTTCGAGCTGCGTGATCTCGGTCGACTCGTCGACGACCGCCCGCTCGTACTCGGGGATCCCGGGGCCGTCGTCGGCGACGCTGAGCGTGACCCGACCGTCCTCGCGGTCGGCCGCGACGCCGACGCGAATCCGTCCGTCGCCGTACTCGGCGCTGTTTTCGAGCAGTTCCCTGAGCGCGAGTTCGAGCCGTCCGTCGCCGACGGCCGTCGCCTCCTCGACGTCCGTGTCGATCCGCACGTCGGGATACTCCGCACGGTACTCCGTGACGACGTCCGCGACGAGGTCGCCGACCTCGACCGTGCCGTCGCGGAGCGACCCCTCGCGCATGGTTCGGTCGAGCGACCGGGCCCGCTCGCTGAGCGAGGCGACGTCGGCGGCGGTGTCCACGAGCGTCTCCGCCCACTCGTCGACCGTCTCGTCGTCGACGCGGCCGGCGATCATCTCCGCGTACCCCATCACGACGTTGAGGTCGTTGCGGAGGTTGTGCCGCAGGACGCGGTTGAGCACCTGGAGCCGTCGTTCGCGCTCCTTCTGGTCCGTGATGTCGGTGTAGATGCCGAAGCTGTTCGTCCCGCCTCGGCCCGTCTCGAACGGGACGCCCCGGAAGAGGAAGTCCCGGTAGCCGTCGGCCGCCTCGCGGCGGATCTCGCGCTGGACGACCGCACCGCTCGCCGCCTCCCGGTCGAGCTCTCGGCCCGTCTCGCGCTCGCCCGCCGGCAGGATGTAGTCGTTGAGCGGCTCCCCGGTGATCGTCTCGGGATCGAATCCGAACACGTCGGCGAAGGCGTCGTTGACGGTCGTGACGATGGGCTCGCAGTCCTCGTCGAGCGACGCCTCGACGACGGCGTCCGGCAGGTTGTCGAAGAGGTAGCTGAACCGGTCGCGCTGGGTCTCCAGCCGCTCGCGGGTCTCGACGAGTTCGCTCCGGTCGCGAACGACGCCGACGGTCCCGGCGCCCGCCCCGTCGGTGGGCAGCGGTGACACCTCCAGTTCGACGGGGAGCGCCTCGCCGTCGTCCCGCCGGAGCGCCGTCTGGACGACGCGACTCTCGACGCCATCGTCTCGGAGGTCCGCGAGGGCGCTCTCCAGCGCCTCGTCGTCGGCGACGACCGACGCGACCGGGCGCCCGACGAGATCCGCTCGATCGACCCCGAGCCGTGCCGCGAAGGGCTCGGTCACGAGGGAGAAGCGGCCGTCCTCGTCGGCGACGTACACCATGTCCTGGACGTTCTCCAGCACCGTCCGGTACTGGACGAGCTCGTCCTCGTGGGCGACGCGGTCGAGCGCGACCGCCGCGTTCGACGCCAGGATCTCCGCGAGCGACCGGTCGAAGTCGTCGAACGGGCCGTCGTCGATCGAGCCGATGCTGACGACGCCGCGAGTACCCAGCGGCACGTACAGCGTCTCCGTGACCGGGTCGGGGGGATCGCCGAGGCCGGCCTCGACGTCCTCGGGCACGTGGAGCGTCTCGCCGCGTTCGAACGCGCGGCCGGGACCGCCCTCGCCGACCGCGTAGGCGGGCCGACTCTCGACCGTGACCACGCCGGCCCCGGACCCGGCGGCGGGTTCGAGGCGCTCGCGCTCCGGGTCGTACAGCCGGACGACGTTGAGGTCGTAGCCCAGCGTCTCCGCCACGGCGCCGGCGACGATGTCGGCGACCCGTCCGCGGCTGTGGGCGCCCAGCAGCCCGCGCGAGGTGTCGAGCAGTTCGGCGAAGCGCTCGCGGGCCTCGCGGAGCTCCCGCTCGCGCTCTTTCCGGTCCGTGATGTCGCGGATGACCCCAGCCGTCCCCTCGAACTCGCCCTGCTCGTCGGTCAGCATCGTCATGTGGTCCTCGGCCTCGACGGGGTCGCCGGACCGGGGCTGGAGCGCGAGTTCGAACGTCGTCTCGACGGCGTTGCCGCTGGCGAGCTCGCGGAGCTTGTTCTCGGCGAGCTGGACCGTCGGCTCGTCCTTGACGATCGACGTGTGCTCGCCCAGCAGCGCCTCGCGGTCGTAGCCGGTCAGGTCGAGGAGCGCGTCGTTGACGACGTCGAATCGCCCCTCGTCGTCGAGCGCGTAGACGCCGTCGTCGACGGCCTCGATGATCGACTCGTAGCGTTCGAGCTCCCGCGTCCGTTCGCGCTTGTCCGACACGTCGCGGATCACGCCCGCGATACCGACCACCTCGCCGTCTTCCTCCACCGCGGTCACGTGGTCCTCTGCGGGGAACGGCTCGCCGTCCCTGGGGACGACGGTCGTCGACACCGTCTCGGCCTCGCTCTCGCCGTTGACCACCCGCCGGATCGCCGGGAAGATATCGGTCATCGACGAGTCCGACGTGATCATCGCGGCGTTCTCGCCGACGAGTTCGTCGATGCCGTACCCGGTCATCTCGGCGAGCGACTCGTTGACGACGAGGAAGGTTCCCCGCCTGTCGAGGACGTACAGCCCGTCGTTGACGGCGTCGAGCGCCGCGGCGGTGTCGTCGATCCCGACCGCCATCGACGCATTCCCGTCTCGCTGCCCGGTCGCGTCCCCGTCCTCCGCACGCGTCACCGTCGCGGCCGCGTCGTCGGCCGCTCCGTCCCCGTCCGCCGCCATCGCCTGGCCTCCGTCGGGGAGGTACGCGCAGATGCGCTCGGCCAGCGTCGCCTCCGTCGTGGACCGCGGGACGTACTCGGTGACACCGAGTCGCGTCGCCGCCGCGGCGAGGTCGCCGTCCGGCGCCTCCGTGGTGAGGACCACCGGGACGTCGTGTCCGAACTCGCGGACCCCCGCGAGCGGGTCGAGCAGGTCGTCAACGCCGCCGGTGTCCCCGTCACCGTACCCACCGTCGACCACGACGCACGAGACGGCCTCGCTTCGAAGCGCGTCGAGGGTCGCCCGCGTCGTCTCGACCGTCTCGACGTCCCACCCGCGGGATTCGACGTCGTCGATCCAGTCGTCGTCCCGACCCGGACCGACAGCGAGAACCCTGGCTCCCATGTGCGCCGAGACAATGAAATCCCACCATATAGCCGCTTCCCCCCGATTATCGAAACTGAATCGACCGCGACCGCCGGAGCGAGTCCCGGGCCGACCGCGGGGCTACTCGTCGAGGGCGTGCCAGGAGAGTCGCGGCTCGCGCGCGGCGCTCACCTGGTCGATCCGGCGGGCCGCGGTCCGCTCGGGGGCCGCTTCGAGCGCCGCGTCGTCCTCGGCGGCGACGGCGTTGAAGGCCGCCGCGAGGTCGTCGAGCGATCCGCGCGTCTCGGCCTCCGTCGGCTCGGTCATCAGCGCCTCGTCGACGATCTCGGGCCACTTCGTGGTCGGCGGGTGGACGCCGTAGTCGAGCATCCGCTTGGCCGCGTCCGCGGCGTCCTGCTCGCCCGCGCTCGCGACGAACTCGTGGTGGAAGGGGCCGTAGGGCACCTCGTAGTCGATCTGACTCGCGAGGTAGTTGGCGTTCAGCACCGCCTTCGCGCTCGCGTCGGCGAGTCCCGCGTCGCCCAGCCTGGCGATGTACGCGTACGCCCGGACGAGGACGAGCCAGTTACCCGAGAAGCCGTGGACTTTGCCGATGGTCTGCTCGGGTTCGTAGCGTTCGTAGCCGCTGCCGTCCGGCTGTTCTCGCGGGCCGCTTTGCTCCCCGCTCGAACCGTCCGCGGAACTCCGTTCCGCGCGCTCCCGGACGTGCGGCGTCGGCAGGAACGGCGCGAGTTCGTCGACGACGCCGACCGGTCCGGCGCCGGGGCCGCCGCCGCCGTGGGGCGTCGCGAACGTCTTGTGGACGTTGTAGTGCATCACGTCGAAGCCCATGTCGCCGGGCCTGGCCCGCCCGAGCAGCGCGTTGAGGTTCGCGCCGTCGTAGTAGAGCAGGCCGCCGGCGTCGTGGACGACGTCGGCGATGCGCTCGATGTCGCGCTCGAAGAGGCCGAGCGTGTTCGGGTTGGTGAGCATCAGCGCGGCGGTGTCGTCGCCGACCGCGGCCTCCAGCGCCTCGATGTCGACGCGGCCGTCGTCGTCGCTCGGGAGTTCGACCACGTCGAAGCCCGACATGGCCGCCGTCGCGAAGTTCGTCCCGTGGGCGCTGTCCGGGATGACGACCTCCGAGCGGTCGTCGCCGTTGGCCTCGTGGTAGGCGGCGGCGATCCGGATGCCGGCGAACTCCCCCGCGGCGCCGGCCGGCGGCTGGAGCGTCACCGCGTCCATCCCGCCGATACGCGCGAGGTAGTCCTGGAGTTTCGCCTGCAGTTCGAGCGTCCCCTGGAGGCTCTCGCCGGAGCGGTCGGGGTGGACCGCGGCGCCGGGAAGCGCGGCGACCCGCTCGGTGAACTTCGGATTGTACTTCATCGTGCACGACCCGAGCGGGAACGGCCCGCTGTCGACGCCGTAGTTCATCTGCGACAGGCGCGTGTAGTGCCGGGCCAGTTCCGGTTCGGCCAGCCCGGGCAGTTCGAGCGAGTCGCGCGTCAGGTCCTCCGGGAGCGGCGAGTCGTCGCCTATCTCGACCTCCGTCGAATCCTTCTCGGCGAGCAGCGGCTCGTACTCGCCGTCGTCGGTCCAGCGGGCCTGGTCGTAGAGCGTGCCCGCCTCGGGCGCGTGGTCCGCGGCGTCGTCGACGTCCCCGATCTCTCCCGGTTCGTCGCTCATCTCAGGCCACCTCCTCCACCGCGTCGACGAATCGGTCGATCGCGGGCTCGTTCGCGTCGGTGACGCAGACCTGGATGCGGTGGTCGCCGACGACGTGGACGGCGAACCCCTCGGCTTCGAGGTCGCTCGCCACCGCGGACGCCGGCTGGTCGGTGCGGGCCTGGAACTCGCGGAAGTGATAGCGGTCGTGGACCGGTGCAGCGATCCCCGACACGTCGTCGAGGCGCGCGGCCAGATCTTCGGCCAGTCGGACGCAGTCCTCGGCGAGGTCGACGAGCCCGTCTGGGCCGAGCGTGGCGGCGTGGATGGCCGCCCGGAGCGCCAGCAGCGCCTGGTTCGTGCAGATGTTGCTCGTCGCCCGCTCCTTGCGGATGTGCTGTTCGCGCGTCTGGAGCGTCAGCGTGAACGCCCGCCGGTCGGTGGCGTCCTCGCTCACGCCGACGAGCCGACCGGGGACCTGCCGGAGGTGTTCCTCGCGGGTCGCGAAGATCCCCATGCCCATCCCGTAGGCGGTCCCGAGGCCGAGCGAACTCGCCTCGCCGACGACCACGTCGGCGCCCACGTCGGCCGGGCGCTCCAGCAGCGCGAGCGCCACTGGGTCCGAGCCCAGGACGAACAGCGCGTCGTGGTCGGCGGCGAGGTCGCCGACCGCGCCGAGCGACTCCTCGATGGCGCCGGTGACGGTCGGGTTCTCGGCGTAGACCATCGCTGCGTCGCCGTCGAGGGCGTCGGTGAGGCCGTCTACGTCGACGTTGCCCGCCTCGGTCGGATAGGTCTCGACGGACAGGTCGGGGCCGTCCGCGTACTGCTCCAGCACCGCGCGCTTGCCCTCGCGCAACTGGTCGGGGACGAGGACGCGGTCGCCCGAGACCGAGCGGACCCGCTGGGAGAGCGTCGCCGCCTCGCCGAGCGCGGAGGCGGCGTCGTACATCGAGCAGTTCGCCACGTCGAGACCCGTCAGCTCGACGAGCATCGACTGGTACTCGAACAGCGCCTGCAGGAACCCCTGGGCGACCTCGGGCTGGTACTGCGTGTAGGAGGTGAGAAACTCCTGGCGGCTCGCCAGGTCGTCGACCAGCGCCGGGACGTAGTGGTCGTAGTGGCCCCGCCCCATGAACTCGGTCAGGTCGTCGTTGCGCCCGAGCGCCCGCTCGGTCTGCCGGCGGACGGTCCGCTCGTCGCGCGCCTCGATGCCGAAGTCGCCGTCGAAACGGACCGGCTCGGGGATGTCGAACAGGTCCTCCTCGCTGTCGGCGCCGACGGCCGACAGCATCGCCTCTGTGTCCGCCGCGTCGTGGGGCGCGTACGGGCTCCCGCGCGTCTGCCGTGTCATTGTGGTCCCTCGCGTGTCATGAAGTCTCCTCCGTCGGGAGTGATGGACGACCCTATCGGACGCGCGCACATGAGCCTCCCGTTCCGAGTGCGCCCGGATCAGCCGAACCGGGAGTGGGCAGGAGACGGCCGGTACCGCCCGAGGCAGTCGTCTACTCGCCGACCTCGATCCGGGTCCCGGGCCGCGAATCGTCGTCGGTGATCGGGAGTCGAACGTGCAGCACGTCGTCGCTGTACGTGGCCGAGATGGACTCCTCGTCCACCGACCGAGGGACCGAGACATCGTGATTGTACACGCGCGTCTCCCCGTCGTCGGTCCGGTGCTCCGCCGAGACGTGGAGTCGCCCGTCGTGCCAGCGGAGGTCGACGTCCCCCCGGTCGTAGCCGGGGAGGTCGACGTACACCTCGTAGGCGCCCTCGTCTCTGAACAGTTCGACCTCGTGGTCAGGGTGGTGGGTCATGGGTCGTCTCCGATCGAACCGTGGGGCGCGAGCCATTTGAATCGCCGCGCCGACTCCCTTCTCGCGCCCCGACCGCCTGGCGATGTTGGCGGTGTTCGGGACGCGGCGGCGTCGTCTCGGCCGTGCCACGCCTTGACTAACGGGTCAGTCAGTTCGGAATCTTTTTGACTGACCGGTCAGTTAACCTCGTCAATGAGCGGAGAGACGGAGAGCGCCGCGGCGGCCGCCTCGGACACGCCCGAGGCCATCATGGAGGCCACCTACAGCGCGCTCTGCAAACACGGTTATGCGGACCTGACGATGCAGAACATCGCCGACGAATCGGACAAGAGCAAGGCGTCTCTGCACTACCACTTCGACACGAAAGAGGACCTCCTGCTGGCGTTTCTCGACCACCTCTACGCGTCGTTCACCGCGGAGTTCGCGACCACCGACGGCGAGCACGCTATCGACCGACTGATCACGTTCGTCGACGAGGTGCTCTGCAAGTCCGACGTCGAGGGCGCCGAGGAGTTCCAGACGGCGCTGCTGGAGATCAAGGCACAGGGCCCCTACGTCGAGGCATACCGCGAGGAACTGGAGCGGATCGACGCGTTCGTCCGCGACCGCGTGCGCGAGATCGTCGCCGACGGGATCGACGACGGGGTCGTCCGCGAGGACGTCGACCCCGACGACACCGCCGCGTTCGTCGCGACGCTCGTCGACGGGGTCAACACCCGGCGCGTCGCCATCGGCGAGACAGACGGGAGCACCCGGAACATCTTCGTCGCCTACGTCCGCGAGAACCTCGTCGCGCCGGACGCAGACATCGCCGTCGACGGCGAGACGCTCGGCGCGGTCTCGGAGGGTGAGGACTGATGGCGGGCGACCGCGTCGACCGCCTCGTCCGCGCCGTCCGCGAGCGAGTGAACGTGGTGTTCAAGAGCCGCGACGAGTTCGACCTGACTTCGGGCGGCATCGCCAGGCCGCTGTTCTACCTCTCGATCCCCATCGTCGTCACCAACCTCCTCCAGACGATGTACAACCTGGTGGACACCATCTGGCTCGGCCGCTACAGCACGGAGGCGCTGGCGGCCATCAGCTTCGCGTTCCCCGTCGTCTTCTTCCTCATCTCGCTGGGGCTGGGCGTCTCCATCGCCGGGAGCATCCTCGTCGCCCAGCACGTCGGCGCCGACGAGGAGCGCGAGGCCGAGTTCGCCGCCTCCCAGACCGTCACGTTCGCCATCATCGCGTCGCTGGTCCTCGGGAGCGTCGGCTACTTCTTCGTCGGCGACATCCTGCAGCTGCTCGGCGCGTCCGACGACGTGCTCCCCGGAGCGACGGCGTACCTGGAGATCATCTCTATCGGGATGGTGTTCATGTTCGCTTTCTTCGTGTTCATGTCGCTGATGCGCGGCTACGGCGACACCATCACGCCGATGCTCGTCATGTTCGTCACCGTCGTCGTCAACATGGTCCTCGACCCGTTCCTCATCTTCGGCTGGGGCCCGTTCCCGCCCCTCGGCGTCGAGGGCGCCGCCTACGCGACGATCTTCTCGCGAGCACTCGCGACCGTCATCGGCCTGGGGATCATGTTCCAGGGCACCCGCGGCGTCAAGATCCGTCTCGAAGACATGAAGCCAGACCTCTCGTACCTGCGCAAGCTACTCCGCATCGGCGTCCCCGCCTCCATCGAGGGGACCGGCAACGCCATCGCGGTCAACCTCATGCTCGTCATCGTCAGCGCGTTCCCGACCGTCGTCGTCGCCGCCTACGGCGTCGGCGTCCGGATGTTCTCGGTCATCTTCCTGCCGGCCATCGCGGTCGGCCGCGGCGTCGAGACGATGTCGGGCCAGAACATTGGCGCGAAGGAGCAAGAGCGCGCGGCCGCGGCCACGCACTTCGCCTCCCGCGCCATGTTCGTCGTCCTCGCCGCCGTCGGCGTGCTCACCTGGCTCGGCGCCGGCAACATCGTCGCCGTCTTCTCGGACGACGCCGACGTGGTCGAGATCGGCCGTCTGTTCCTGCGCTACGTCGCGCCCACCTTCGGCTTCACCGGCATCTTCCACTCCTACAAGGGCGGGTTCCGCGGCGCCGGCAAGACGATGACCGCCGCGCTCATCTCCATCGCCATGCTCGGCGCAATCCGACTGCCCGTCGCCCTCTTTGCCTCCCAGTCGCTCCCCTACGAGGGCACGTGGGTCGCCGGCCTCGTCGGCGCGATCCCGTTCGACCCGGTCGCGGTGCTCGTCCGAGCGCCCATCGAGACCGTCGCCGCCTTCGAGATGGGATACGAGGGCATCTGGCTCTCCTTCGCCGTCTCGAACGTCTGCGGCGCCGCCCTCGCCTTCGCCTGGTACATGCGCGGCACCTGGCGCGACGCCGACCTCACCGAGGACACTCCCGGCGTCGGCGCCGCCAGCGCCGGAGCGGACGCCGAGGCCGAACCGACGACCGACGACTGACAGTCCGCTCTGCGGTCGACTGACAGTCCGCTCCGCCGTTTCCGTCCGGACCCCCGCCACGCGCGAGAAGTTAAAAGGGATCCCGCCCTATTCCCCCGCGAGGCGACCACATGACGGCGCGCGACCCCTCGTTCGCGATCCCGGGACGGCCCGAGCGCAAGTATCCGCGGAGCGGCGGCGTCGAGTACGAGGGCGAGACGGTGTTCGCCCTGACCCCCGACGCCGACCACTCGGACGGCGACCTCGACGCGCTCGTCGCCGACGTCCTCGAATCCGGCCCCTACCGCTCGGGGGACTTCATGGAGCTCCCGATGCCGCTCTATCTCGTCCGCGACGAGGAGACCGCCGACGTATTCCGCGTCACCGTGCGCGACAGCGCGATCCAACTGCACGTACTGCCGGAGACCGAATCGGCGGGACTGCGCCGTTTCTACGACCGACTCTGCGAGCGCTCCGAGTGCGAGTGGTCCGTCGTCTGCCGGACGGACTTCGGGTGAGTGGAGGGCTCCCCGCGCGACTCCCGACGAGCGGCCAGCGACTGCCCGGCCACAAATCCTATCACGGCGTTGCGCAACTTCGAGCTATGGCGACCTATCTCTCGTTCGAGTACGCACACGCCGACGAATTACCGGACGGGGAGGACGGCGAGTTCCGGACGCCCGACGCCCTCGTCGAACACTTCCTGCGGGAGTTGACCGAGGAGGGCGACCGGGTGATCGACGTCTTCGCCGGCTACGGCACGACCCTCAAAGTCGCCGAGCGCCTCGACAGGGTCCCGTACGGCGTCGAGTTCGACCCGGACCGCGCCGCCTACGTGAAGGGACAGATCGACGACCCCGACCACGTCCGGCAGGGCGACGTGCTGGACCTGGACGCGTCGTGGTTCCCGGCCTGCGACTGCTGTTTCACCTCGCCGCCGTTCATGGAGCGGACGGACGACCGCAACCCTTTCGAGAACTACGCCGGCGAGAGCACCTACAGGGAGTACCTGGACGACATCGAAGCCGCGTTCGTCCGACTCGATTCCGTGTTGGCGCCGGGCGCCCGCGTCGTCGTCGACGTCGCGAACATGAAGTACGAGGGGCGAGTGACGACGCTGGCGTGGGACGTCGCCGAGCGCGTCTCGAACGTCTTCCACTTCGACGGCGAAGTCGTCGTCACCTGGGAGGGCCGCGACGATCCCGGCGGGGACGGACAGTTCGGATACGGCTACGACCACTCGTACTGTCTCGTGTTCACGAAATCCGAGGCGTGACCGGCTGTCGAGCGATGTCGCTCGTCGATGTGAGTTCGCGAGAAGAGCCTAGGCCGGGATTTGAACCCGGGCTCTCGTCCTTACCAAGGACGCGCTTTACCTCTAAGCTACCCAGGCGCCATCCGTCAGTTGCCGCGATTCGTCTTTAGGCGTTTCGATCCTTTCGCCGGCGTGCGGTCCCGACACATGGGAGACGGCGCCGGGACGCCGGATCAGAACCACTCGGCCAGCGCCGCCGGCGTCGCGTCGGAGAACAGGCCCTCGGCCAGGGGTAGCGCCCCCTCGGTTCTGGCCAGGTCGCCGACGTGCGCCCGCAGATCGGCGGTGGCCTCGCCGCCGGCCGCCGTCGCCCCGGCGACCGCCGCGAGCTCGAACACGTCGACCTCCAGGTTGCCGTCGAAGGTCTCGTCGCCGCTGGTCCGCCGGCGCGTCTGGTCGCCGCCGAACGACCGCACGACCGCGACGGCCTCGGCGGCGGCCTCGGTGCGCGCGAGCAGGTAGAACCCGCGAGCGACCATCACGTCCGCGACGAGGATATCCATGTCCGCGGCGTCGGCCTCGGTGGTCGCCGCGGGATCCGCGGGCGTCCGGTCCGCGTCGGAGAGCGTCACGTCCCCGCCGTCGGTCCACTCGCTGCGCTCGGTCCCCGACGACCGCTCGTTCACGCCGGTCTCGGGGACGCCGTCGGCGAGTTCGTCACTCCCGGGGGCCACGGACGCGGCGTCGCGTTCCCACGGCGGGTCCTGCGAGAGCGTCCGCGTGAGTCGCAGGCCCTCGTAGATGAGCTGGACGCCCGCGCCCCGCTCGGCGACAGCGTCCAGCGAGATCGAAGGGGCGTCGCTCTCCGGCGCCCGTGAGGCAGCGGCGCGGGCGCTCAGGACCGTCAGCACGCCCGGTGCCATCGACCCGTCTTCGAGGCGTTCGCGGATGCGCTCGCGGAGGCGGTCGGGCTCGACGTCGCCGACCGCGTCCGTCGCGGCCACGCGGACCGCCGCGGCTTCCTCCATTGGCGTCGGCTAGCGGGGGGAAGGGCAAAGACCTTTGGAAACGAATTACCGAACGACACCTATGCCGACGCCTGCGACGGCAGACTCGCCGTTCGTGCGCGTTCACCATTCCATCGCGGGGGCCGCGCGGTGATCGAGACCGCCACCGACGGCGACGTGCGCGTGGTGACGCTCGACCGACCGGACCGCCGGAACGCCCTCACACCCGCGGCGCTCGACGACCTCGAAGCGGCCATCGAAGCGGCCGAAGCGCCCGTCGTCTACCTCCGCGGAGCGGGCTCGGCGTTCTGCGCCGGCGCGGATCTGGACGCCGTCGCCGCGCTCGACGGTCGCGACGCGGCCGAAGCGTTCGCCCGGCGCGGCCAGGAGGTGGCGGCGACGATCGGAGACGCCGACGCGGTCGTCGTCGCGGGCGTCGACGGACCGGCGAGAGGGGGCGGCGTGGAACTCGCGCTGGCCTGCGACGTGCGCGTCGCGACGGCCGACGCGACGTTCGCCGAGACCGGGGCGACTATCGGGCTGTTCGGCGCCTGGGGCGGCACGTCTCGACTGCCCTGCGTCGTCGGCCTCGGCGAAGCGATGGACATCGCCCTCTCCGGACGAGTCGTCGACGCCGACGCGGCGCTCCGGATGGGGCTGGTCTCCCGCGTCGTCGACGAACCGCGAGCGGTCGCCGCGGAGATCGCCGGCAACGACCCGGCCGCGCTGCGCGTCATCAAGACCCGGCTGCGGGACGGCGCTAGCCGCAACGTCCAGGAGCGCCGGGAAGCCGAGGCCTTCGCGGACCTGCACGCCGATTTCGACCGCTAGAGGGCCGGACTGGGGAAAGCGGGACCGACTCCGCTGGGAGCGCGGCGTCGATCCGAGGACCGTTCTATCACTCCGAGAACCGAAACCGTTGAAAGCACCGACGACTCAGTGTACGTATAATGCCGGACTGCGACTACTGCGGGGCGACGTTCGACGGCGAGGGGGCCTATCTCGACCACCTCGCCGCGGAACACGAGGGCGAACTGCGGTCGATCGACCAGCGGCGCGTCGAGGACCACGACGCGGAGTCCGAGGGCAGCTTCCCGCTGGGACCGGCCGTGCTCGTCGGACTCCTCGTGTTCTCGGGCGCGCTCGTCGTCTACGTCACGTTCCTGATGGGCGGGTCGGGCGGAACCGGCGCCGCCAGTCCGGGCGCGGGGTCCGGCAGTGCCTTCGACGACTCCGTGGCGCAGCCGTCCAACCTCGGGAGCGTCCACTCCCACGGCGGGATCACCGTGACCATCGGCGGTCAGGAGCTCGATTTCAGCAAGCAGGAGTACCAGCTAGAGGCCGACCCGTTCCACTTCGAGAACGGCGACGGCTCGACGTACCACGTCCACGCACAGGGCGTCACCCTCGAGTTCGCGCTGGAGACGCTCGACATCGGCGTGACCGACTCGTCGCTCTCGTTCCGCGGCACGACCTACAACGAGACGGACGGAGACACCGTTGTCTACGAAGTCAACGGTCAGGAGGTCGACCCCGAGTCCTACACGCTGAGTGACGGCGACGAGGTCCGGGTCGTCGCCGAGTCCGGGTAGCGGCCGACGGCACCGCTCAGTACAACCGGTCCGGGCCCGGCGGCGCCTTGCGCTTGTGTTCGCTCGCTTCGTAGAGCCCGCGGACCGTCTCGACGGTCTCCGGATCGACACCGAGCTCCCTCGCCGTCGCCGAGGTCGACAGCGGGCCGTCGACGTGGAGCGCGAGGACGGAGTCGAGGGTGTCGTACCCCATGCCGAGTTCGCCCTCGTCGGTCTGCCCTTCCCAGAGCCCGGCGCTGGACTGCTTGCCCGCAAGGTCGTCCGGGACGCCGACGTGCCGGGCGAGCTGTCGCACCTGCTGTTTGTAGAGGTTGGCGATGGGGTGGCAGTCGACGGCGCCGTCGCCGTACTTCGTGAAGTAGCCGACCAGCGCCTCGCTGCGGTTGCCCGTCCCCACGACCAGCCCGTCCTTGTGGTTGGCGACGAGGTAGTTCAGGACGCCGCGGACGCGCGCCCGGAGGTTCCCCGTCGCGGTCGTGTCCTCGGCGGCGTCGGGGTAGGCGTCGAGGAACGAGTCGACCAGCGGGTTGATCCCGACCACGTCGTACTCGACGTCTAGCAGCTCGCTCGCCACCCGCTCGGCGTCGCTCATGTTCTCCTCGCGGTTGACCTCGCTCGGCTGGACGAGCGCGTGGACGTTCTCGGCGCCGACCGCTTCGACGAGCAGGTGCGCAGTGAGCGTGCTGTCGATGCCGCCGGAGAGGCCGATGACCGCCTGGTCGGCCCCGGCGGCCTCGTACTGCGCCTCGATGAAGTCGGTGATGTGCTCGCGGTGCGCGTCGAGCTCCTCGGTCGAGAGCGTCAGGTCGAGCGGCTCGTCCGCCCGGACGACCGTCTCTGTCGCAGTCATGGCAGGCGATTGGGGTGGCGGCGACTAATACCCTCGCGTCGGCGCTCATCGGTGACCGTCCGTCCACTCTCGCGAAGCGCTACGTTCAAGTGGGCGGCCCTGCGATTTCCACCCGGAGCGAGCGCCGTTGGTCCAGTGGTAGGACATTAGCTTCCCAAGCTAATAGCCCGGGTTCAATTCCCGGACGGCGCACTACCATCTTTTTCGCGGACGGGTTTCCTCGCGAGCCGTAGGCTCGCTGCGGGAACCCGTCCGCCAAAAACATGGGTGAAAAAGCCGGACGACTCGGTCGCTTCGCTCCCTCGCGTCCGGTACAACAGATTCACTATTACCGCACCGCACAGCCACTCCGCTACCGCACAGCCACTCCGCTACCGCACAGCCACTCCGCTACCGCACAGCCACTCCGCTACCACTCCGTACAGCCACTCCGCTACCACTCCGTACAGCCACTCTAATACCGCGCAGCACCAGTGACCGCAGATACCGTACCGATTCGAAACCGCCACCGTCCGGGATGCCCTCGGCCCTCGACCCCTATTCGAGACCGCGACGGACCACCGACTGACGGCCACCACGTCGTCCGAGCGCTGAATACCGGCGTTGACGGCCGACCCGTCAATTCGACCGCCTGCGGCGATCACTCGCGATACTTGGGTTTAAGCCGCTCGGAGCGAAAGAGATCGGCAATGTCAGGGAGTGGGCGGGTTCTCGTGGTCGGGCGGCGCTCCGGGCGCGTGTCGGCCGTCGCCGACGAACTCGCGGCGGCCGGGTCGCTGTCGACGGAGACCGGGACCGCGGATACTCCGAGCGAGATCGACGACCCGACGACCGTGGACTGCCTCGTGTGGGTCGGCGACGCGACGGCCGACGGCCTCGCGGATCTGGTCGGCCGCGCCGGTGGTCGAGCGGGGACGCCGGTCGTGGTCGTCGGGGACGGCGACCTGACGCCGGAAGCGGCCTTCGACGCGGGCGTCGCCGACTACGTCCGGGCAGGCGGCGGCGAGGCGGCGGTTCTCGCGCGACGGATCGAGCGACTGCTCGCGGACGCGGCCGACTCGGTCGACGGCGACTCCGCTGCGGCCGCTGACGGCGGCGGAGAACAGGCCGAACGGTTGCGCGGCGGTGCCGCCTCGACGGCCGAGACGAGCGCCGAACGGGTGCTCGACCGCGTCGACCGCGGCGTCGTCGGCCTTGACGACGACTTGCGGGTCACCTACCTCAACAGTCGGGCCGAGGACGCCCTCGGTCGACCGCGCGACGAAGTGGTCGGCGAGGACGTCTGGGACGTGTTCCCCGAAGCGGAGGGGACGGTGTGCGAGCGGGAGTACCGCGAGGCGCTGGAGAGCCAGACCGTCCGGTCGTTCGAGACCTACGACGAGGCGACCGAGTCGTGGCTGGAGGTGACGGTCTTCCCGGCGCCCGACGGGCTCTCGGTGTCGCTCCGCGACGTGACCGACAGGAAGCGGACGAAGGCCGAACTGGAGCGCAACGAGCGGGCGCTCCGGGACCTCCAGCGGCTGGCCTCGTCGCGGGACCTCTCGTTCCCGGAGAAGCTCGACCGGGCGCTGGCGGTCGGCTGCGAACGCCTCGGCCTCGAACTCGGCTATCTCACCCGGATCGAGGACGGCACGCAGACGATCGTGGCGACCTACGGCGACCCCGAGGCCTTCGAACCGGGATCGAGCGCGCCGCTGTGCGAGACCTACTGCCGGCGAGCGCTCGACGCAGACGGGGTGCTCGCGGTGGAGGACACCGCCGCCGCGGGCTGGAACGACGACCGGGCCGACGAGCGGTTCGGCCTGGAGTGTTACCTCGGCGGGACGCTGCTGGTCGGCGGCGAGCGGTACGGCACGCTCTGTTTCGGGTCCGACAGGACCCGCGAGGCGCCGTTCAGCGACGCCGAGGAGACGTTCATCGAACTGCTCATCGAGTGGGTCAGCTACGAACTCGAACGCCGCGAGCACGAGCGGGAACTGGGTCGCTACGAGACGATCGTCCGGTCGGTGGACGACGGCGTCTACGAACTGGACGCCGACGGCCGGTTCACGTTCGTCAACCCCGCGCTGTGCCGGATCACCGGGTACGAACCGGACGAACTCGTGGGCGAGCACGTCTCGGTGATCAAGGGCGACGAGGCGACGGAGGACGCCGTCGCGGCGCTGCTGGCGGGCGACGAGACCGAGCGGACCGTCGAGTCGGTCGTCCAGCGCGAGCGCGGGCCGCCGGTCCCCTGCGAGGATAGCATGACGGTCCGTACCGACGAGGACGGGGATGTCCGCGCCGTCGTCGGCGTCGTCCGCGACGTGACCGAGCAGAAGGCCCAGCGGGAGATGCTCTCGGAACTGGTCACCTCCTCGCGGTCGCTGATGCAGGCACGCGACCGCGAGGAAGTCGCGGAGATGGCCGCGAGGGCCGTCAGCGACGTGCTCGGGTTCGATCTGAACGTCGTCCGCCTGTTCGACCGCGACGAGGACCGGCTACACCCCGCCGGCACGACCGACGCCGTCGTCGAACGCGGGCTGGCGACCCCCAGCTACGACGTCGACGAGGGCGGCCCGGGCCGGGCGTTCGTCGACGGCGAGATGGTCGTCGACGAGGGCACGTCGACCACAGCGGACGGATCGGGGGACGACCGAGAGAACGGGGGCGTCCGCTCGGCGCTGCACATTCCGATGGGCGTCCACGGCACCATCAGCATCGGCTCCGAGGACCCAGACGACTTCTCGAACGTCGACCGTCGGGCCGCCCAACTGCTCGCGACCAGCGCGGCCGCGGCGGCCAACCGCGCCAAGCGCGAACAGGAGGTCCGCGACGCCCGCGAGCGGGTCGACACGCTCGTCGACCGGATCAACGGCCTCATCGAGAACACCGTCGAGGTGCTCGTCCAGGCCGGCACGCGCGAGGAGCTCGAACGCGGCGTCGTCGAGCAACTCGTCGCCACCGACCCCTACGCCTTCGCGTGGATCGGCCAGCCCGACCTGGCCGCCGATCGGGTCGAGGCCGCCGCGTGGGACGGCGACGTGCCCGAACTGGAATCGGCCGTCGAGTCGCTCTCGCTCGACCGAGCGGCGGCCCGCGACGGCGCCGACCCCGCCGCGCTCGCGCTGGACGACGAGACCATCCACATCGTCGACGACCTCGCGGACGCGCCCGCGGGCAGCGTCCACGCCGTCGCCCACGAGGCCGGCCTCGGCTCGATGATCGCCGTCCCGCTCACGTACAAGGACGCGAGTTACGGCGTCCTCTGCGTCTACGCGCCGGCGACCGACGCTTTCGCCGACCGCGAGCAGGTCGTCCTCAGCGCGCTCGGCCGGGCCGTCGCCAACGCCGTCAACGCCATCGAGAGCGGGCGCATCCTCTCGACCGACCGCGTCGTCGAACTGGAGTTCACCGTCCGCGACAGCGACCTCCTCTTCGGCCGCCTGTCGGCGCAGACGGACGCCGCGCTGGACCTGACGGGCTCGGTCCACGAGTCCGACGGCAGCCTCCGGCTGTACGTCGCAGCGAGCGGCGCCGACGCCGGCGAACTCGAATCGATACTGGCCGGTGACGACGCGGTCACCTCGGCGACGACCATCGTCGACCACGACGGCGACGTGCTGTTCGAGGCGGTCGTCGAGGACTCGCTCGTCGAGGTGCTCGCCGACCACGGCGCGGTCACGCGGGCGGTCACCGCGGAGGACGGCGTGGCCCGGTACACCATCGAACTCCCCTACGAGGCCGAGGCCCGCGAACTGTTCGAACTCGTCGCCGACCGCTACGAGGGGACGGACCTGGTGGGCTACCACGAGCACGAGCGGCCGGTCCGCACCCGCCAGGAGTTCCGCGAGGCGGTCACCGACCGCTTCACCGACCGCCAGGAGACGGCCATCCGGACGGCGTTCCTCGGCGGGTTCTTCGAGTGGCCCCGCGACGTCGACGGCGACGACCTCGCCGAGTCGATGGACATCTCCCGGCCGACCTACCACCAGCACCTCCGCGCCGCCCAGCGGAAGGTGTTCGACGAGCTGTTCGATCCGCACTCCGGCCGCCGGGCGTAGCACACCGAGGTAGTAGTTCGGCCGGCGGTGCCGGACCGAGAGAGATGGATTGATACGCCGGGGTCGCCTACCGACTGGCGATGGCCGACGAGTCCGAGGACGACGCGGCCGCCGCGGTCGAGGGGCCGCTGTGGACCGAGACCCACGCGCCGGCGCTCGAAGACCTCCCCCAGCCGAAGGTGCGCGAGCACCTCCGGAGCGTCGTCGAGGAGCCGATGAACCTGCTCGTCCACGGGCCGAAAGGCGCCGGCAAGACCGCCGCCGTGCGCGCGCTGGCCGACGAACTCCACGAGAACCCCGACGCCGACCTCGTGGAAATCAACGTCGCCGACTTCTTCGACATGACGAAAAAGGAGGTCAGCCAGGACGACCGCTTCTCGCAGTTCATCGACTCGAAGCGCCGCCGTGAGTCCTCGAAGGCCGACCTCATCAACCACGTCCTCAAGGAGTCGGCGAGCTACGCGCCCGTCTCGGGCAACTACAAGACCGTCCTGCTGGACAACGCCGAGGGCGTCCGCGAGGACTTCCAGCAGGCGCTGCGCCGCGTGATGGAGCAGTACTACGAGGCGACGCAGTTCGTCATCGCGACGCGCCAGCCCTCGGCGCTCATCCCGCCGATCCGCTCGCGGTGTTTCCCCGTCTCTGTCAGGAAGCCCACGCACGACGAGACCGTCGCCGTCCTCGAAGACATCGTCGAGGCGGAGGGCGCCGACCACGACGACGAGGGCATCGAGTACGTCGCGGGCTACGCCGACGGCGACCTCCGCGAGGCGATCCTGGCCGCCCAGACCACCTACGAGCAGGAAGGCGAGATCACGATGAACACCGCCTACGAGGTGCTGGGGTCGCTGGGCGCGGACGAGCGCGTCCAGGAGATGATCACGGCCGCCGAGGCCGGCGAGTTCACCGACGCTCGATCGACGCTCGACGACCTGCTCGTCGACGAGGGCCACAGCGGCGAGGAGGTCCTCGAAGACGTGCTGACGGTCGCGCGCTCCCGCTATTCGGGCGCGGAACTGGCGCGAGTCCATCAGCTGGCCGGCGAGATCGATCTCGACCTCCACGAGGGGACCAACGACCGCATCCACGTCTCGCACCTGCTCGCCGAACTCGGCGAGATGCGCGCCGGTCGGTGACGATCGGTCGCGGCCGGTGACGATCGGTCGCGGTCGGTGACGATCGGTCGCATCCGGTGCGGGTCGCGGCCGGTGCGGTGCGAACGAGTCGGCGAGCGCCCGCGGGCCCTTCGACCGGCGCCGCTGGCCGCGTTGTCCGCTTCGAAATCCTTTTACCCGCTTCGGGGGGAGTATTGGACAACGAACCATGGACATCGACATCATCGCGGAAGAGGAGAATCCGATGTTGCATCGGACGGACGTGCGATTCGAGATGACTCACGACGAGGCGACCCCCTCGCGGCTCTCTGTGCGCGACTCTCTCGCGGCGAAGCTCAACAAGGACGCCGGCGAGGTCGTCGTCCACGAGCTCGACACGAAGTTCGGCATGCGCAAGACCGTCGGCTACGCGAAGGTCTACGACGACGCCGAGCACGCCCGCGACGTCGAGCAGGACCACATGCTCGAACGCAACAAGATCGTCGCCGACGAGGGCGAGGCCGAAGAGGCCGAGGAGGCCTGAGATGGCGCGTCACGAACTCTACGAGGACGACGGGACCACCGAGCGCGAGCAGTGCCCGCGCTGCGGCGACACCTTCCTCGCGGACCACGGCGACCGCAAGCACTGCGGGAAGTGCGGCTACACCGAGTGGGAGTAGGTCCCGACTTCTCCGCCGTTTTCGCGACTTCGTAGCCGCTGTACCGGCGCTTTCCGGAACCCCCGACTGCGCCGACCGGGCAGAAGGTTGATACCGGCGCCGGCGGATCTTCCGTCTGAATGACCAGTCCCTCCACGGAGCGGATGGCGAGCGACTGCTCGGGGGTCCGGGCCGTCGGCGCCGAGATACGGAACCTCTGGACCGCTCTGGCCGCGATCACCGCGTTTCTGGTCGGGACCGTATCGACCTGGTTCGCGTTGCGCGTCTCCGTCTGGCCCGTGTTGAAGTCCGAGTTGGTGTCGGCGACCGGCGTCACCGTCGTCGCCACTACGCCGTGGGACGTGATCCTCCTGCAAGCGCAGGTCGCGGCCGCGGTCGGGCTGCTGCTCGCGGTCGAGACGGTCCTCTATCGGAGCCGCAGCGCGCTGCTGAGCGAGCGGTGGTGGTCGGGCGAACCGCTCTCGGCGGGAGTGCGCGCGCTCCTCGTCGCCGTCGGCGTCGCGCTGTTGCCGGTCGGGGCCGCGCTGGGCTACGACCACGTCGTCCCCGTCGTCGTCGCGTTCGTCGCGAGCGAGGGGGTCACGTGGTCTATCGTGCAGTGGGGCCGAACCGCGACGGGAGTCGCCGCGGTGTCTGGAGTGGCAGCCCAGGTCGCGTTCGTCAGTGCAGTCGTCGCGTTACGGGGAACCGTCGGGCGATGACTGGAGCGGACGGAACAGTACAGAGAGTCGTTCTGCTGGTCCCGCTCGTCGGGTCAGCGGCCGCACTATCCGGCTGCATCGGAATCGGGGACAGCGCGTCGTACGACGTCACGGTGCGGAACGACGACGATGCGGCCCACGAGGTCACCGTGGAGTTCGACCGGGGCAGGTCGTATCCCGTCCGGAACTGGACCCGGTCGGTCGAATCGGGCGCGACCGCCAGTATCGACGGCGTCTTGCACTCCTCGGACTGGCCGTACGGCTTCTTTCTCCACGTGTTCGTCGACGGCGACCACGTGAACACGACCAGCCACCGTCTGGACGGCGACGTGACGCTCGTCGTCGGCGAGAGCGGCGACGTGACGGCGAACGCCACCGAGGTCCTGACCGACGAGCGGCCGAAACGCCGCTACGGCACCGAGTCCGGGCGGTCGACCGCTGCTGACGAGCCGACCGGTACCACCGCTCCCGGGGATCCCGGAGCGGCGCCGTCCCGACTCCGTAGTCCTGAGTGACATATTCATGCCGTCGGCGGTCGAATCGGCGGGTGGAGACTACCAATGACACAGTTTGACGGCGATACGGCCATCGTGACGGGGGCGAGCACCGGCATCGGCGAATCGACGGCGAAGCGCTTCGCCGAGGACGGCGCGTCGGTCGTCGTCGCCGACGTGAACGTCGACGGCGGCGAGGGGACGGTCGCCGACATCGAGGACGCGGGCGGAGCGGCGACGTTCGTCGAGACGGACGTCAGCGACCCCGACGACGTGGCGGCGATGGTCGAGACGGCGGTCGACACATACGGCGGCCTCGACGTGGCGTTCAACAACGCCGGGATCGAGGGCGAGAGCCGCCCGACGGCCGACCAGTCGATCGAGAACTGGGACCGGGTCGTCGGTGTCGACCTGCGGGGCGTCTTCCTCTGTCTGCGCGCCGAGATCCCCGCGATGCTCGAAGACGGCGGCGGCGCGATCGTGAACACGTCGTCGGTCGCCGGACAGGTCGGGTTCCCCCAGATCAGCCCGTACGTCGCGAGCAAGTTCGGCGTGATCGGCCTGACGAAAAACGCCGCACTGGAGTACAGCGGCGAGGATATCCGCGTCAACGCGGTCTGTCCGGGCGTGATCGACACGCCGATGGTCCGGCGGTCGACGAGCGGCGACGGCGACTCGGTCGTCGACCGGGCGGTCGCGGCGACGCCGATGGGTCGGCTCGGACACCCGGACGAGGTCGCGGACGCGGTCGTCTGGCTCTGCTCGGAAGACGCCTCGTACGTGACGGGCGAGACGCTGACCGTCGACGGCGGCTTCACGAGCCAGTAACCGGGCGGGGGAACCGAGACCCCGCCGGAGACCGAAGTCGTCTTTTCCGTCCGGAGGAGATATGCGGCAACCACATGGCCGCGAGTCCGCCGAACGGGGACGGAGACGGAGCGATCCGGCGAGTGCTGGGCATCGAGGGGACCGCGTGGGCGGCCAGCGCCGCCGTCTACGAGGTCGCGTCCGACGAGGTCACCATCGAGAGCGACCCGTACCAGCCCGACAGCGGCGGCATCCACCCCCGCGAGGCGGCCGAGCACATGAGCGAGGCCGTCCCGTCGGTCGTCGAGACGGCCATCGAGACGGCCCGCGAGCGCGCGGCCGCGGCGGGCGAGGACCCGAACGACTCGCCGATCGACGCCGTCGCGTTCTCGCGGGGGCCGGGACTCGGCCCCTGTCTGCGGATCGTCGGCACCGCAGCGCGTGCGGTCGCCCAGCGCTTCGACGTGCCTCTGGTCGGCGTCAACCACATGGTCGCTCACCTGGAGATCGGACGCCACCGGTCGGGCTTCGAGGCGCCGGTCTGTCTCAACGCGAGCGGCGCGAACGCGCACGTGCTGGCCTTCCGGAACGGCCGCTATCGCGTCCTCGGCGAGACGATGGACACCGGCGTCGGCAACGCGCTGGACAAGTTCACCCGCCACGTCGGCTGGTCCCACCCCGGCGGGCCGAAGGTCGAATCCCACGCGCTGGAGGGGGAGTACGTCGACCTGCCCTACGTCGTCAAGGGGATGGACTTCTCCTTCTCGGGGATCATGAGCGCCGCGAAGCAGGAATACGACGACGGGACCCCCGTGGAGGACGTCTGTCGCGGGCTGGAGGAGACCGTCTTCGCGATGCTCACCGAGGTGAGCGAGCGGGCGCTGTCGCTGACCGGTCGCGACGAACTCGTCCTCGGCGGAGGGGTGGGCCAGAACGAGCGCCTCCAGGGGATGCTCCGCGAGATGTGCGAGCAGCGCGGCGCCGACCTGCACGTCCCCGAGAACCGCTTCCTGCGGGACAACGCCGGCATGATCGCCGTCCTCGGCGCGAAGATGGCCGCCGCGGGCGACACGCTCGCGGTCGAGGACTCCGCCATCGACGCGGACTTCCGGCCCGACGAGGTGCCGGTGACCTGGCGGGCCGGCGAACCGGTCGCAGCCAGCGCAGGGTCGAGCGCGGACGATACCGATGGCCCGGCCGAACAGCAGGGCGCCGAGGCGACGGTCACGGTCGAGGGCGATCACGTCGTCAAGCGCCGGCACCCGCGGTCGTATCGCCACCCCGCGCTCGACGAGCGGTTGCGCCGCGAGCGGACCCGCATCGAGGCGCGCCTGACCAGCGAGGCGCGTCGGCACGGCGTCCCGACGCCGCTCGTGCGCGACGTCGACACCGAATCGGCGACGATCGTCTTCCAGCGGGTCGGCGAGCGCGACCTGGACGACGGGCTCTCGGCCGAGCGCGCGGCGGCGGTCGGGCGCCACCTCGCGGCGATCCACGACGCGGGGTTCGTCCACGGCGACCCGACGACCAGGAACGTGCGCGTCGGTGCGTCGGGGACTGACGGCACCGATCGCGTCTTCCTCATCGACTTCGGGCTCGGCTACCACACCGGCCACGAGGAGGACCACGCGATGGACCTGCACGTCTTCGCCCAGAGCCTCGCGGGCACGGCCGACGACCACGAGCGACTACAGACCGCCGCGGAGGACGCCTATCGCGCCGCGAGCGAGCGCCCCGACGCCGTACTCGACCGCCTCCGGGAGATCGAAGGCCGGGGCCGGTACCAGTAGTCCGCGGAGAGCAACCGTCGGGAAGTCCAGTTCGGTCCGACAGGTCGATAGTCGCCCGACCCCGCGCTGTCGCCGGCCGTGTTAGCCGGTACCACGGAGTTTTAAATACCCGTCGGTGAACATACGAACACTATGGACCAGCCACTGGTCGTGTACGACGACGAGAACACGGAGCTGCTGAAAGAAGCGGGGGAACTCGCCGCGGGCGTGGACGCGACGCTGACCATCGTGTCGCTGATGACCGCCGACGAGTTCAGGGACGCGCGCGAAGCGCTCGACATCGTCGCGCAGGAGGAACACACCAGCTACGATGACAGCGTCGTCATCGACGCGGCCAAACGGCAGGCGAGCGAGACCGCCGAGGAGGTCTTCGACGACGGCGACGTCGACTGGCGGGTCGTCGGCGCCCGCATCGGCGACAACGAGAGCGAAGCCGACCGCATCCTCGAAGTCGCCGACGACAACGACGTCGACCACGTGTTCATCACCGGCAAGAAGCGCTCGCCGACCGGGAAGGCCGTCTTCGGCGACCGCGCGCAGGCGATCATCCTGAACTTCGACGGCCCGGTGACCAGCCTGCTCGGGTAACGGAAGACTTACTCCGCCCGACCCTCCTGTCCCGGATACATGGACGACCAGCAGACCTGGCGCCGGCGGACCCTCCTCCGCCGCGCCGGGACGGGCGCGCTCGCCCTCGCGACGCTCGGAGGTGCGACCGGGACGGGTACCGCCGCCGTGACAGACGCCGACAGCGACGAGTCCGGTCCCGCCGCGCGCCAGCGACCGAGCGCGTCCCCGACGCAGTGGCCGCAGTTCCAGGCCGACGCAGTCAACAGCGGCTACACCGAGACCCCCGGCCCGGTAGAGGGATCGGTGGCCTGGCAGTTCGACACCGGCGACCCGGGACAGTCCACGGCGACCCCGCCGGCGACCGGCACGCCGTTCGGCGAACCGCCCGACGACGCCCGGGACAACGTCGTCTCCTCGCCGGCGGTCGTCGACGGCACCGTCTACGTCGGGAGCAACGCCGGGTACCTCTACGCGATCGACGCCGTCAGCGGCGAGGAGACGTGGACCTACGAGACCGGCGAGGAGGTGATGTCCTCGCCGGCGGTCGTCGACGGCACCGTCTACGTCGGCAGCCACGACGGGCGCCTCCACGCCGTCGGCGCCGACAGCGGCGAGCGCGAGTGGGCCTTCGAGGCCGACGGCCCCGTCTTCGCCTCCCCCACCTACCGCGACGGGACCCTATACGTCGGCACGCAGGCGGGGTCGATGTACGCCGTCGACACCGCCGGTGAGAAGGTCTGGCAGCGCTCGGTCGCCGACCGCGTCGACTCGACGGCCGCCGTCGTCGACGGCACGGTCTACGTCGGGCTCTGGAACGACGACCGCACCGGGAGCGTGGTCGCGCTCGACGCCGCGAACGGCGAGCAGGTCCAGGAGTACCCCGCGTCGGGCGAGATCGCCTGTAGCCCGACCGTCCTCGACGGCGTCGTCTACTTCGGCGACTACGCTCGCACGATCTACGCCGTCGACACCGGGACGGCGGAACTCGTCTGGGGGCGGCAGTTCGACGGCGAGATCCTCGCCTCCCCGGTCGTCGTCGACGGCACCGTCTACGTCGGCGGGTTCGACGGCACGCTCTGGGCGATGAACGCCGCGAACGGCGACATCGAGTGGTCGTACGCGACGGGCGACCAGATCTTCTCCTCGCCCGCCGTCACCCGAGACGCCGTCTACGTCGGCAGCGCCGACCACTCGCTGTACGCGATCGACCGCGAGACGGGCAAGGAACTGTTCAGCGTCGAGACCGGCAGACCGGTCCTCTCGTCGCCGGCCGTGACGGCCGGCGCCGTCTTCGTCGGCAGCAGCGACAGCCGCGTCTACGCCGTCGGCGACCCCACGGGCGGCGAGTCCGTGAGCGCGACGCCCCCGGACGCGACCGACGACTCCCCGACCGGCACGGCCCCGGTCGGTGGTTCGGGCGAGACGACGACGGGCGACGGACCCGGGTTCGGCGCCGTCGGTGCGCTCGGCGCGCTCGGAGTCGGCGCGTGGCACCGACTCCGCGCCGCGGGGTCCGACGGCGACGAGTGACCGAACTGAGCGACGAGTGACAGGCCGGGGCGGCTGTCGGCTGTCGCCGGCGGCGGGCGCTCCGGCGTCTGCGGTGGAAAATCACTTAACCGGTCCGCCCCAATCGTGGCACATGGTCGACAAGCCCACTTCGGGGTCGCTTTTCGGCATTCCGTACAACTTCGAGCAGCCCAGCCTCAAGCGCATGCTCTCGACGTACTGGCAGCCCGGCGAGGGCATGCTCGTCGAGAAGCCCTTCGGCGTCGGTTACACCCTGAACCTGGCGAGCTGGCGCTCGTGGGTCGTCCTCGCCGTCGCCGGCGCCCTCTGGTGGCAACAGAGCCAGGGCGCGAAGCAGACCGAGTTCGAGGACGAACGCGACGAACCCGTCGAAGTCGTCGTCGAGGACTGAGCGTCCGTCCCGTTTTCCGTGTCCCCGTTCGCCGGCCAGCGACCGCGCTGTCCGACGAGACGCCGGAAACCAACGCACCTATGGCGAGGCGAGCGCACTCCTCGGACATGACCATCCGGTTCGTCACGACGAATCCAGGGAAGGTCCGCGAGGCCCGGGAGTACCTCGCTGAGCCGGTCGAACAGCTCGATTTCGACACGCCGGAGATCCAGAGCGACGACCTGGGGGCCATCGCCGCGCACAAGGCGAGAGCGGCCTACGAGTACGCGGACGAACCGGTCTTCGTCGACGACGCGGGCCTGTTCATCGACGCGTTCGACGGGTTCCCGGGCCCGTACTCCTCGTACGTCCACGACACCGTCGGCGTCGAGCGGGTCTGGCGACTCGCCAGCGACGAAGACGACCGCGGCGCGAGCTTTCGGGGTGTCGTCGCCTATTGCGACGGCGGCGAGTTCGAGGCCACGCCGGAGCCCGTGGACAGAGACGACCGCCGCGGCCAGGACCTCTCGGCCGAGGAGCGCGCGGCGGCGACGACCGACGAGCAGGTCCGCGCGGGTGACGGCGACGGCGACTTACCGGTCAAGCTCTTCTACGGCGTCGTTCCCGGCGAGATCGTCGAACCGCGGGGGTCCGGCGGGTTCGGCTACGACCCCATCTTCGAGTACGACGACCGCACCTTCGCGGAGATGGACGCAGAGGAGAAAAACGCCGTCTCCCACCGGGGCCGCGCCCTCGCGAAGTTCGCCGGGTGGCTGGAGACCCGCGAGACGACCGAGTAACGGACCGACGGCGGTTCCCGGACCGCTTCTACGCCCGCGGGTCGCGGTCCGGCCCGGGATACTCGCCGCCCTCGACCGCTTCGTACAGCGATTCGGCGTCGAACAGCGTCGCGAACGCCTTCGGGTGCTTGACGCTGGTCTCGACGCGACCGCGAATCGCCGCACCGGCCTCGGCCGACTGGAGGCGCTCCTCGAACGTCAGGACGTGCATCGCCCCGCCGTGGAGCGCCGAGGCCAGCGCCGGGTGGTCGCCCGCGGGCTGGTCGACAGGCTCCCGGAGGCCCTCGATCCGGTCGCGCCAGTCCGCCGCGAGGTCGGCGTCGGCCAGGTCCGCGACGACCGCCTCGGCGTCGTCGAGGAGCGCGTCGCTTGCGACGAGGGTCACCCAGGAGTGCGACCGCACGTGATCCAGCGCCTCCCGGGCGTCACCGCCCACGAGGAGGTCCGCCGCGAGCACGTCCGCGTCGGCGACGATCCGGGCGGGGCTGGCGTCGGTCACGACCCCGACACCTCCGCAGTTCCGTCTCCGTCGTCGTCGCCCTCGCGTCGCCGGACGAGCGATTCTCGCACGTCCGCGACCGTCACTTCTCGGCGGTCCGCCCGCTCGAACAGTTCGCCCCAGGACATGCCCGATCGGACGGACTGAGGCGGGTAAAACGCACGGATCGAGGAAGTGAAGCTTCGATCGAGTACGGAGAATCGCCGGACTGCGGCCGGTCTGCCACACGTCTGACGGGTGTTTACGTAGACAGGTCGAGAAGTCGTGCGTGGGCGCGCAGCGACGGCCTCGTTTCCCATCCTCCCCACGGCGCGCCCGCTCCGCAACCACTCCAAGACGCCCCGCGGTCGCATCCCGCGACCGCGACTTTCCGACTCCGAACAGCCACCGCGTCAGGCAGCCGCTTCCTCGCCGCGGAGGAACGCGCGGATGTCGGGCAGGTCGGCGGGAGCGGCCATGAGCGCCACGTCGTCGCCGGCCTCGATCTTCGTCTGCGGGAGCGGGATCTCCATCGGTTCGTCGCTCCGCCCGTGGGCGTAGATGTGAGCGTCGCCCTGGAGGTCGACGTCGACGACGCGTCGGCCGATGAGCGGCGAGCCCTCCGGGATGGCGACGGTCGCGACCGACAGCTCCTCGGTCAGGTCGGCGAGCACGTTGAAGTCACCGCCGAGGAGCGCGGTCTTGGCGCCGGCGGCGCCCAGCCGCTCGGGGTAGATGATCTCGTCGACGTCCTCGGCGTACTTCTCGTAGATCTCCTGGCGGTAGTCCTCGTCGATGCGCAGCGCCGTCCGCAGGCCGTAGTGCTTGCCGAGCATGCACGCCGAGAAGTTGGTGTTGAGGTCCCCCGTGAGCGCGCCCACGGCGTCGGCGTCCTGGATGCCCGCCTCTTCCAGCGTCGCCTCCTGCGCGCCGTCCCCCTCGACGACCGTGAACCCCTCCTCTCTGGCGCGCTCGACCTTCTTCGGGTCGTTGTCGACGATGACGAGGTCGTGGCCTTCGCTCCGGAGGATACGGGCCGTCCGCATCCCGACGCGACCGAAGCCGACGATGACGAACTTCATGGTACTCCGTAACACTCCCGGCCCCAAAACTGTACTCCCGAGCGGAATTTCGGGCGGCGACTCGGTCGTCAGTGGTCGCGCAGCGACCGCTCGCTCACCGGCGTCTCCGTCACCGCCTCGAAGCCTGCGGCGTCCGGACCGCCACTGCTCCCGGACGAGCCGTCGGCCTCGAACCGCGCGACGCCCACGCCGGCGACGACCGCGAGCACCGCGACGAAGGCGGTGGAGACGACCACGTTCGGGACCGCCGCCGCGACCGTTGCGAGCCCCGGCCCGGCCCGGTCGGCCGTCACGAACCAGGCGATCGGGAGCCACGCGAGCAGCGACCCGCCGAGGGCGCCGGTCGCCGTCGCGACGACGAACCGACGCGACGGCGCCGTCAGTCCGGCCCGCCGGACCGCCAGCACGCCCAGCGCGAGCCCGCCGCCGACGACTGCGAGGTCGCCGGCGAGCTGACCCACCTGAATGTACGTCGTCACGGTCGTCCCGACGGTCCCGAACTGCGGGAGCCACGCCGGGACCCCGACGCCGTCGCCCGCCGCCAGCGCGACGCCGCCCACCGAGTCCAGCGCGTGGCCGACACCGGCGACGACGCCGGCGGCGACTCCGAACGGGAGCAGTTCCCGCGCGGACCGAGTTCGCGACCCGTCGTCGCGCGTCGACGCGAACGTGACGCCGGCCAGCGCGCTGACAGTGAGGACGCCGGGGATCGCGACCAACATCGCCGCGACGACGAGCACGGTCAGAAACGGGCTAGAACCGGACGAACCGCCCGCGACGAGGACCCCCGCGACCGTCAGGAGCAGCGCCGTCGCACCGGCGGCGCAGACGACTCCCACGTACCGCAGGTACGTCCGGCCGACGTCGCGGTGACGGGCCTCGCGATACCCCAGCGCGAACGCCCCCGCGAGCACGGCGAGCGTGCCGAGTGCGAGTCCGGCTTCGCGGTAGACGGCAACTGTGACCTCCGTGGACCCGAGCCTTGGGAGCCACGAGGGGACCGGTCGGCGTGCAAGGACGATCGGCGGGAGGGACTTCGACGCGACGGCGAGGACCGTCAGGACGGCCGGCAGGAGGAGCGTACGGACGGAACGGCGCATACCGGCCGTTCGACCGCCGAACTGATAAAACGACGGTTCGCTCACACCTCTCGACGCCCCCGCCCCGGAACCGCGCCGAACGGGTCGCCGGGTCCGTTGCACACAAGAGCGTCCCGGCCCTTCCCCCGCGTATGGAACGACAGATCACGGTCACCGGCATGAGCTGTGAGGGCTGCGAACAGAGCGTCGAGGACGCGCTGGAAGACGTCCCGGGCGTCGACGGCGCCGAGGCCGACCGCGAGTCCGAGACGGCGACCGTCGAGGGCGACGCCGACGAGGACGCGCTCGTGCGGGCGGTCGAGGACGCCGGCTACGAGGCGTCGGCCTGAACCCCCGGAGTTTCGACGGGTCCGCGCCTCCCGGCGGCTTGCAACGCCCGGGCGGCCCCCTTTCTGGCCCGCACGGCTAGGCGGTGTCGATGAGTGTGACATCTCGCCGTGAGCTACTGCGAGCCGCCGGCCTCGCCGCGGCGGGCGGACTCGGCGGTTGCGTTCTCCGCGACGAGGGGCCCGGCACCGGACACATCTACGTCGAGAACACCGACAACGCCGACCACCGGGTGGCGCTGCGGGTCGTGGCGCGGTCCGAAGGGACGGCCGAGGGCGGGGCGCTGGGCACGACGGCCGGGGGCGGGACGGCGGCGCTGGGAGCGCCAGACGCCGTCATCTCGGCCTGGTACCGCGTCCCCCAGGGCTACGCGCTCGAGTTCCAGAACGTCATCGAGAGCGGGATCGTCTACTCGGTGCGGGCTGCACTCCCCGGCGCGCCCCCGTCGGACCGCGTGACCGGCGTCATCGACACTTGCTCCGGGGATCCGGCCGGCGAGCGGGTTATCAGCGTCCGGACCCGCCCCGACGGCCTCGGCATCATCCCCTGGGGCTGCAAGGAGGCGTACTCGCGAGAGGACCTGAACTACGTCGATCCGGAGGACTACCGCGTGGAATCCATCGAGGGGACCGTCGCCGACCCGCCGAACGATTGACGGTCTGTCGCGGCGCGGCGTCGAGGCGGTGTCCCGCCGCTCAGTCGTCGAGCGCGATCGACGCCAGCAGCGCTTCGAGCTGGATCCGCTCGTTCGCACCGGCGGTGATCCGGTACTCGGTCTCGCCGATGCGGTCGAGCAGGCGGACCGCCGCCTCGTCGCCGAGGTCGAACTCCCAGACCGAACGGTGGAGCTGGTCGATCACGTCGCCGCCGGCGATGCCCTCCTCGGTCAGCAGGCGGTCGAGCGTCGAGCGCGCCGCGGTGAAGTCGCCGTCGAGCGCCTCGACGACCATCTCCTTGATCTCCTCCGGGCGGGCGGTCGAAGTGAGCGCGTAGACGGCGTCCTCGTCGACCACGCTGCCGGTGACGGAGGCGGCCTGGAGCGCGTTGATCGCCTTGCGCATGTCGCCGTCGGCGGCGTAGACGAGCGCGTCGATGCCCTCCTCAGTGAGTTCGATCCCCTCCTGCTCGGCGATGTGGCGCATCTCCTCGGCGACGGCCTCGTCCGACAGCGGCGAGAAGCGGAAGACCGCACACCGCGACTGGATCGGGTCGATGATCTGGCTGGAGTAGTTACACGAGAGGATGAACCGGACGTTGTTCGAGAACTGCTCCATCGTCCGGCGGAGGGCGGACTGGGCGTCGGAAGTGAGGGCGTCGGCCTCGTCGAGGAAGATGATGCGGTAGTCGTAGCCGCCGAAGGAGGTCCGCGCGAAGCTCTTGATGCGGTCCCGGACGACGTCGATCCCCCGCTCGTCGGAGGCGTTGAGTTCGAGGAAGTTCTCCCCCCAGTCGTCGCCGTAGAGTTCGCGGGCGATGGCCGTTGCGGAGGTCGTCTTCCCGATGCCGGCCGGCCCCGAGAACAGCATGTGGCTCAGGTCGTTGCGGTCGACGTAGCTCTGGAGTCGCTCGACGATGTCCTCCTGTCCGACGATCTCGTCGAGCGTCTGCGGGCGATACTTCTCGATCCAGACTTCCTCCCGGCCCGCCCGCGACTCCGAGTCCTGGTCGGCCTCGCTCATGAGATATCGCAAGCGCGGGCCGTCCGTAAACCTACCGAGTGCCGACCGCCCTCCCCGACTGACTGCCGGCGTCGTCCCGGGACGACACGCTCAAGCCCGCTCGAACGAATGGCCGAGTATGCGCGTCACGGTCGCCGTCGCCGGCGAGGACACCCGCGAGGTCGAAGTCGACGAAGGCGCCACCTACGCCGACCTGCTCGACCCCCTCCCCTACAGCGCCCACCAGGTTTCGGTCCTCGTCGACGGCCGCCCCGTCCCCGAGGACGCCCCCGTGGAGAGCGACGAGGTCGAAGTACTGCGGCTCGTCAAGGGGGGATAACTGCACGCGTCCCGGTGTTCGAGAGCGGCGACGCCGCGGATCAGCTTCCGCCCCTGCTGCCGGATCCGCATCGTCGGTCGCGTTTTCGCTTCGCTCTGACCGCGTGACGCCGCTGTGAGAGCGACCTGCTCATCGAACGCTCGTCTCTGTGCCTGGAGCTGTGGAACGGAGTCGGCCGAACGCGACCGTTACCGACGGCAGGTGTGGCTTTTTCACCCTTGCTTTTACCCGGGATGGCCGCAGGCGACCTCCGAGCGAAAGAGATGGGACGTAGCGTTCATGCCACGGGGGCCGCAATCGGGAACCGATGAGTCGCACACAGCCGGCGCCCGACTTCGAGTTACCGAACGTCGGGCCGGGCCCCGACCCGTGCTCGCTGGCGGCGCTCGCCGAGCGGGAGTCGTTCGTGGTCCTCCTCTTCCAGGACGACCACGACTGCGCGGAGTGTCGGTCACAGGCGAAACGCGCCGGCGAGCGGTTCTCGGCGCTGCGGGCCCGCGACGCCGTCGCCGTCTCCGTCCTCCCCGAGTCGCGCGAGCGCGCCGAGGAGTGGCAGGAGCGCTTCGACCTGCCGCACCCGCTGCTGGTCGACCCGGGCGCGACCGCCGGCGCCGACTACGGGCAGCCGACGCGATTGGCGTTCCTCGGCGAGTGGGTCCCGGTGTTCGGCCGCCTGCCCGCTGCCGTCATCGTCGACACTCGGGGGAGCGACCCCGAAGTCGCGTGGACGTACCGCGGCCGGTCCTCGTGGGACCACCCCTCGATGACGACCGTCCTCGACGCGCTCGACGACCTCCGGGAGTGAGGTCGATGTCCCGCCACACCGCCCCGATTCCCCGCCACACCGTCCGATGGCTCGCGACGTGACCGTCCGGCCGGCGACGCCCGACGACCTTTCGAGCGTCCTCGGCGTGCTCGACGCCGGCGCCCTCGAAACCGACGCCGATCGGGTGCGGGCGAGCATCGACTGCGGCGACGCGTTCGTCGCCGTCCGCGACGGAACCGCCGACAGCGACGACGGTTCGGCCGGCGAGGGCGTCGCTCTCGGCGCGCTGGTCCTCGACGGCGACGAGATCGCGGCCGTCGCCGTGCGCCGGCGACGCCGCGGCCAGGGGATCGGGTCCGCGCTGGTCGCGGCCGCCGCCGACCGACGCGACCGACTCGTCGCGGAGTTCGACGGGAACGTCCGACCGTTCTACGAAGGCCTGGAGTTCGAAGTGATGCCCGTCGACGGGAGCGAGCGGTTCCGCGGCTATCTGGACTGCGAAGGGGGATGACGGCGGACTCCTCCGGCGCGGACCGAGAGCCGAGCGTTCATGACCCTCGGGACGAAACCGGCGGTCGATGAACCACCCGCTCGCCGCCCCGGAGTTCCTGCTGGCGAACGTCGGTCCCGGGCCGGACCCGTGTTCGCTGGCGGCGCTCGGCGACGCCGAGTTCGCCGTGCTCGCCTTCCTCCGGGATTACCACTGCGACTGGTGTCGCAAGCAGGTGCGGAGCCTGACCGATCGCTACGACGACCTGCGGTCCCGGGACGCCGAGGTCGTCGCCGTCCTCCCCGAACCCGCCGAGCGCGCCCGTCGATGGGTGGACAGGTACGACCCGCCGTTCCCGCTGCTGGTCGACCCCGACGGCACGGTCGCCGACGCCTACGACCAGCCGACGCAACTCGGCGGGCTCGGGGCCGCGAACGACTTCCTCGGCCGCCTCCCGGCCGTGTTCGTCCTCGACGGGCGCGGCGACGACCCCCGCTTCGCCTGGGCGCACAGGGGCGACTCGCCGCGGGACCGACCCGACGTGGACGAACTGTGCGCGAAACTGGACGCGCTCGGCGGCTGAGCGAGGCCGCGCGACGTCGGTCGGAGGGGCCTACACGAGCGGCTCGACCAGATCGCGGCCGGCGCCGAGCAGTTGGTCGACGCGGTCCTGCGAGCCCGCCTCGGCGTAGACGCGCAGTTTGGGTTCGGTCCCGCTCGGGCGCATGAGCAGCCAGGTCCCGTCCGCGAGGAAGACCTTGAACCCGTCCACGGTGGAGATGTCCTCGACCGCGGTGCCGGCGAGTTCGTCCGGCAGGGCGTCTTCGAGGGCGGCGAGGACCGGTTCCTTGCGGTCCTCGGGGCAGTCGACGCTGACGCGGTCCTGGACGATGCCGCCGTGGCGGTCGAGGAGGCCGTCGACGCGCTCGTCGTAGGCCTCGGCGTCCGCGATGGCCGCCGCGAGGAGCGCGAACGCGACGCCGTCCTTGTTCCGGACGTGCGCGGTCAGGCCGAATCCGCCGCTCTCCTCGCCGCCCATGACGGCGTCGTGGTCGTCCATGGCCTGGGCGACCCACTTGAACCCGACCGCGGTCTCGTGGACGTCCTGGCCGTGGTCCTCGGCGACGCGGTCGACGATGCTGCTGGTCGAGACGGTCCGCACGACGTCCTCGCTCGTGGTCGCCTCCGCCGACCACAGGTCGCCGTCGTCGAGGAGCGCCTTGTAGGTTGCGGCGAAGAAGAGGTTCGGGTCGAGGACGCCGCGCTCGGGCGTGACGACGCTGATGCGGTCGGCGTCGCCGTCGTTGGCGACGCCCAGATCCGCGCCGGACTCGGCGACGCGGTCGGCGAGGTCGGTCAGGTGGTCGGCCGTCGGTTCCGGCGAGTCGCCGCCGAACTCGGGGTCGCGCTCGCAGCGGAGTTGCTCGACCTCGGCGCCGGCGCGTTCGAGGATCGCGTCGGTGACGCCGCGACCGCTGCCGTGCATCGCGTCGTAGACGACCGACAGGTCCGAGAGGTCGGCGTCGACCGCATCGAGGACGCGCTCGGTGTAGGGGCCGACGAGGTCGGTCTCTTCGACGGTGCCCCACTCCCCGTCGGGGAGCGGGTCCGGTTCGGCGAGGCGGTCGGCGAGCGCGTCGGTCACGTCGGGGAGCGCGGGCGCGCCGCCGCTCGGGAGGAACTTCACGCCGTTGTACTCGGGCGGATTGTGCGAGGCGGTGATCATCAGGCCGCCGGCGAGGTCGCGCTCGCGGACGGTCCAGGCGACGACCGGCGTGGGGAGGTCGCGGCCGGGGACGAGCACGTCGAAGCCGTTGGTGGCGAGGACGCGGGCCAGCTCCTCGGCGAACCCGCGGGAGGACTCGCGGGCGTCGTAGCCGACCGCGACGGTCCCGGCGGTCGCGTCGGCGTCGATACCCTCAGCCTCCTCGCGCAGGTACGACGCGACGGCCTGGCCGACCATCCGGACGCGCGGCGCGGTGAACTCGTCGAGCGTCGCCCGCCAGCCGTCGGTGCCGAAGTCGATGGCGTCGGCGTCTGCGGTCATGCCAGAAGGCACCGGTGCCGACCGGAAAAAGGTGTGTGCGTGGCGTGCTATCACGACGGACGGGCCGGCGGTACTCGCCGACCGACCGGGGCTCAGCGGGCGTCGTCGGCCAGGAGCGACGCGGGGAGATCCAGCGTCGCGGGCACGCCGCCATCCGCGAGGAGCCGTTCCTTTGCGGCCCGCGAGCGCTGTTTGATCTCGTATTCGCGGGACATGGCCGCCGACTGCGAGGCGAACCCCTCGACGTGGACGAGGCGGACGGGCGTCCGGCCGCGTGTGTACTTCGCGCCCTCGCCGGCGTCGTGTTCGCGGACGCGGCGCTCGACGTCGGTGGTGTAGCCGGTGTAAAACGTGTCGTCGCCGCACCGCAGGACGTACACGAAGTGGTCGGGGTCCGTGGTCCGCAGGTCGGTCATGGGGCTGTGCGGGGACTACGCTTCGAGCGCGCGCTCTCTCGCGACCTCGGCGATGCCCGCGTTCGCCGAGCAGCTCGGACAGGCGTGGACCGCACCGCCTTCGTCGGCGAAGACGCGAGCGAACTGGTCGGAGACGTGCGCGCCGCAGTGATTACACGTTGGCATTGGTTTCTGCCGGCTGTCAACCGGTACCAGACAGTTGGCACGCCCCGGATAAAACGAGTGTACCAACGTGGTTTGGTGTCGTCCGTGTAACCGGCCGCTGGCCGCCAGCGCGGGCGCTCCGTGGTCATCGATCGCTTCTCGCCCGGTCGATCTGGCGGGCGATCAACCCCGCCTGCGCGCCGGCGGTGAAGCCGGCGTCGACGTTGACGACCGAGAGCGCGGTACACGACTGGATCATGCCCGACAGGGCCGCCTCGCCCTCGCCGGCGTGGCCGTATCCCGTCGAGACCGGGAGCCCGATGATCGGGACGTCGACGAGGCCGGCGAGCACGGTCGGGAGCGCGCCCTCCCGACCGGCGGCGACGACGAGCACGTCTTGTTCGCGGAGAGTTTCGAGAGAGTCCACCACGCGTGCGAGCGACGCGACGCCCACGTCGTCCACCCGCTCGACCGTCGCGCCTATCTCCCTGGCGATGGCCGCCGCCTCGCCGGCCGGTACGGCGTCGGAGGTCCCCGCGGTCACCACGCCGACCGTCGCGTCGAGGTCCGGCCGCTCAAACTCCGGTGCTCTCGCCACGAGGACGCCCGACCGGTCGTCCACGTCGACGGCCGCCTCCGGGTGGTCCGCCGCGAGCACGTCTCGGACCGCCTCGGCGACCGCTTCGTCCGCTCGCGTCACGATCGCTCGGCCTGTGGTCTCGACGGAGGTCGAGGCTAACGCGGCGACCTCCGCCGGCGTCTTGCCCGTCGCCAGCACCGCCTCGGGGACGCCGCTCCGGCCGGCGCGAGCGGCGTCGAACCGCCCTGCCTCGCCGGTGGCGTAGCCCGCGAGTTCGGCTTCGGCCGCCGCGGGCGAGAGCTCTCCCGCCGCGACGGCTTCGAGTAGTTCGCGCATATCCCCCCTCTGTGTTCGACCCACTTGACCCTCCCCCTCCCGGTCGGCACTGTCGCCGCGCGACCGACCGCTCACTGTCCGGTGAGCGCGCGCGAGCGGCCCCAGGGGGCCGTTGCAGCCTGATTCGGGTCGATTCGACCCCCGATCTCCCAAAAGATACTTAAACTATCGTCGTTCCGATGTCCCGACATGCCGTGAGCGACGCTCAGACCCCCGACAAAGCCGGCGAGACTGCGTATAATTGGGAAAGTTTATAAACCATCCATTTGTTCAGACACCTTGTATGGCAGACCTCATTGTCAAGAACTCGGTGAAGGAAGCGCTCGACGAGATGAACGTCTCCCGCGACTTTTACGACGCCCTCGACGAGGAAGTCGAAGGACTCCTCGAGCGAGCCCAGCGACGAGCCGAAGCGAACGACCGGAAGACGGTGCAGCCGCGCGACCTGTAAGGTCGACTCAGTTTCGCTTTTTTGGGGGAAGTCGTCACGGCTCGAACACGGTTACGTCAGTCTCCGTCCCCACGTGTACCTCGTCGGCGAAGTCGACGAACAGCCCGTGCTCGACGACGCCCGGCAGCGCCGATAGATCGGCCGCGAGTCCCGCCGGGTCCGGCATCGCGCCGAAGTCGCAGTCGAGGATCAAGTTACCGTTGTCCGAGACGACGGGGCCGCTCTTGCGGTCGGCTCGCCGGAGCTCTGGTTGGCCCCCGAGCCGGCGGACGGCGTCCGCGACCGTCGTCCTGGCGTCGGGGAGCACCTCGATCGGGACCGGGTAATCGAGAACGTCTACCTCCTTGGTCGGGTCGGCGACCACCAGGAGCCGGTCGGCGGCGGCGTCGACGATCTTCTCTCGGGCGTGCGCGCCGCCCCCGCCCTTGACGAGGTCCGCGCCGTCGAACTGGTCGGCGCCGTCGATGGCCACGTCGACGGCGGTCTCGTCCAGCGTCGTCAGCGGGATCCCCGCGTCGATGGCTATCTCCCGGGCCTGGAAGGAGGTCGGGATGCCTTCGATATCGAGACCGCCGTCGACCTCGCGGCCGAGGGCGCGGATGGCGTGGGCCGCCGTGCTCCCGCTACCCAGTCCGACGACTGTCCCGTCCTCGACTTCCGCGGCCGCGCTCTCGCCCGCGCGGCGCTTGGCCTCCTCGCGTTCGCTCTGGTTCATGTCCGAGTCAAGACCGCCCCCCGGCAAAACGCTACTGGCAACGTTCCGAGGCCGCCGACCTCGCCCGGATCGGTCGGCGGCGCGCACGGCCGAGACACGCTGAAGTGGGCCGCGTCGAGAGAGACGGTATGGAGGGCGAGTGTACCTACTGCGGGTCCGACGTGGCGGCCCACGACCCGCTCGTCGTCGGAGACGCGGACGGGACGGTCGGGCAGTTCTGTAACTACGCCTGCCTGTCGGCGCACATCGAATCGGAAGAACTGGTCGTCGGGGACGCCTGCGAGTGGTCGCCCGACGCGGACTGCCGGTGAGGACGGACCGACGACCTGCGCGCGGATGGCCGGTTTCTACCCGATCAGCCGCTCCAGCCGCCGGTCACGTCGTCCGAGATCCGGTCCCGCCACGTCTCGAACTTCGCCTCGCAGTCCGGGCTCTCGGCCGTGTGGTCGACGAACCCCGCACCGGGCGAGGCGAGGCGCGCGCCGCAGAACGGACACCGCTCCGGATCGCTCCAGGATTCTGACGTTGCCATATCGGGAACGCCGCCGTCAGCCCACGTAAAGGTTTCCGGAAAATACCTAAGGGCAGTGGCGTGATGATTATACACCCTATTATCCAACTCGGCGTAATCGGTTTACTCGATTTCGAGTTGATCATCCGTGCGAATCTCTCCCAACGGTGTGGATCAGGGACTAACGCTGCGCGATAGGATACCTTATATTCTCAATTCAGAATAATAGGAACGCTTAAACGGCGCGAAGAGGTGGAGGTCGATAATGGCAACCCAGCAGTACGCGAACGTCGGGGCGTACGACTGTCCCGACTGCGACGGCGAGATCGACTTCGAACACCAATCGTGGCAGTGCGGCGACTGCGGCTACGTGCCGCGACACGGCGCCGACTGATCCGGAGCGGCGGAACGCGCTCGCGTTCCGCGCCGTGAACCGACCGCGATCGGGCGCCGCGTCCGCGGCGGACGGCCGAGTTTTTTGGTCCAGTCGTTCGAGGGTCATGTATGTTCGGAACCAGCGGCATCCGTGGACCCGTCGGCGAAGACGTGACCGCCGAACTCGCGCTCTCTGTGGGGCGAGCGGTTGGCGTCGACGCAGACCGCGCCGTCGTCGGCCGGGACGCGCGCGACAGCGGGCGCCTCCTCGTGGACGCCCTCTCCGCGGGCCTCCGGGAGTCCGGCACCGACGTGGTCGACCTCGGGTTCGCGGCGACGCCGACGGTCGCGCGGAGCGTCTCCCTGGAGGACGCCGACGCCGGCGTGGTCGTCACCGCCTCACACAACCCCGCCCCCGACAACGGCATCAAGCTCTGGCAACCCTCCGGCCAGGCGTACGACGGCCCGCTCCGGGAAGCGATCGCCGAGCGCGTCCGCGAGGGGACGGCCGACCTCCGTGCGTGGGACGAACTCGGCGACCGCGAGCGCCGCGACGGCGCCGACCGCCACGTGGAGGCCCTCGTCGACAGCGTCGACGTGGTCGAACCCCTCTCCGTGGTCGTCGATCTGGGTAACGGCGCAGGCGGCGTCACCGTCGAGGCGCTCCAGCGCCTGGGCTGCGAGGTCGAGACGCTCAACGCTCAGCCCGACGGGTCGTTCCCGGGCCGGCCGAGCGAGCCGACGGAGGACAACTGCCGATCGCTCGCGTCGCTGGTCGCCGCGAGCGACGCCGACCTCGGGATCGCCCACGACGGCGACGCCGACCGGATGCGCGCCGTCGCGGGCGACGGGACCTACCTCTCCGGCGACGTGACGCTCGCGATCCTCGCCCGCGAAGCGGCCAGCGAGGGCGAGAGCGTCGCGGCCCCGGTCGACACCAGCCTCGCCGTCGACGACCACCTCGCCGACGACGGCGTGACCGTCGAACGCACGCGCGTCGGCGACGTCTACGTCGCCGAGCGGGCGAGCGAGGCCGGCGTCGCCTTCGGCGGCGAACCCAGCGGTGCCTGGATCTGGCCGTCGGAGACGCTCTGTCCCGACGGCCCGCTCGCGGCGTGCAAGCTGACGGCGCTGGCCGCCGAGCGCCCCCTCGCCGACCGCCTCGCCGACGTGGAGACCTATCCCATCCGGCGCGACTCCGTCGAGACCGACGAGAAGGGCGCGGTGATGGAACGCGTCAGCGAGCGCGTCCTCGCGGAGTACGACGACGTGACGACGCTCGACGGCGTCCGCGTCGACCTCGGCGACGCGTGGTTCCTCCTGCGGGCCAGCGGCACGCAGCCGATCGTCCGCATCACCGCAGAGGCTCGCGACGACGACCGCGCCGAGGAGGTCTTCGCCGAGGCGCGCGACCTGCTGCTCGCAGCGGTCGACGAGTGACGGCCGTCGCTCCGGCGGACGCCGGGAGGCGCCGCTAGACGGCGAGGAAACAGGAGAAGCGTCCTGGGCGTCCGGGTGTTCCCCCCGACTCCGTCAGGTCGCCTCCCCCCGAGAATTTCACGACGATACAGGACCCTATCCGCGACGGGTCGAGCGCGCCTCGCGAACGTCGGCCCCGTCGCGGATCTTGTCCTCACACTGAGGACAGACGCGCGGCGACTCGACCCCGTTCGGCGTAAACACCCGTGCGTAGTCTGCCGTAACGAAGGAACCGCAGTTCTGGCATTCCGGCATACGTTGTATCCCTTCGAGTACTGAACCTTAATGGTTGGTGATTTGGTAGTAGCACGCACACCCCGTTGATCCCCGGTCTCATCGGGTGAACCGACGGATCGAGCGCGCCCGGAATCCACGGCCGCGCCGTCCGACGGAACGCCGTTACTGTTCGTGCAAGCTTCACCGGGAACTGTCCACCGGGCCGGCGGGACGGCGGGGCGACCGGTAGAGAGCGGTACGGTTATATCCGAGAGACGGTTGCACTTCGACAACCGGAACGCGCGTTCCTCGGGGTCTATCATGGACAGGGATTCGCTCACGCGACCGCTGGTCGCCCGCCTCTGCGTACTCGCCCTCATCGTCGTACTACTGGTTCCCTCCGGCGTCTCGGCGCTCACGCACGAACCGATCGAACTCCAGCGGGGGACCATCGACGAACCCGCCAACGGCACCACCGTCATCGCCGTCCAGGGGTTCAAGGGCCGCGGCCAGAACAGCTCCAAGAAGCCCGCTCGCCTCGTCGGCGTCGGCCCCGAGGGCGACCTGAAGTGGCACTACGAGCCCAAAGACGACGTGACGTGGTTCTACGACGTCGACCCGCTTGACGACGGGACCCTGCTGGTCACCGGCGTCACCCGCGACGGGACGACAGTGTTCAAGTACGACCCCGCCACCAACAGCCGCGTCTGGACCGAGCGCCTCGACGCCCACGACACCCACGACGTGGACCTGATCAACGGCGACGAGCTGCTCGTCGCCAACATGCGCAACTACAACGAGACCACGGGGGTCAACGACGACCGCCTGTACGTCTACAACCGGACGACCGAGTCGGTCGTCTGGGAGTACCGCTTCGAGCGCATCTACGACCGCGGCGACGGCGGCGACTACACCGGCGACTGGACCCACGTCAACGACGTGGACAAGATCGGCGAGGGCCGCTATCTCGCCTCGCCGCGCAACATGGACGAGGTGGTCGTGATCAACCGCTCGACCAAGGACGTCGAGCTCTCTCTGGGGAGCCCCGACGACCACAGCGTCATGTACGAACAGCACAACCCCCAGTATCTGGAGAGCGAGTCTGGCGTCCCGACGATCCTCGTCGCCGACAGCGAGAACGACCGCGTCGTCGAGTACGAACTGCGGAACGGGTCGGGCCGCAACGCGACCTGGGAGCGCACCTGGAACCTCGGCGTCGACGGCAACCTCAACTGGCCGCGCGACGCCGACCGCCTCCCGTCGGGCAACACGCTCGTCACCGACTCGCTCAACCACCGCGTCATGGAGGTCACCCCCGAGGGCGAGGTCGTCTGGGAGTACTACGCCCCCTGGGGCACCTACGAGGCCGAGCGGGTCCAGCTCGGCGACGAACCCGGCGGCCCCACGATCGCCGACCAGAACGCCACGGGCGCCTACGGCCTGAACGGCTCGGCCGCGCTGACGCCGGGGGCCACCGAGCGCGCGACCTTCGCCGCGTGGCTCCGGGACACGTTCGCGGGGACCCCCATCTCGGGCCCGGTCGACGCGTTCGCCGAACGGTGGGCGCACGTCGCGCCGTGGGTCCGCCCAGTGTGGATGGACCCCTGGGCGTTCGTCGCCTTCATCGGCGCCGCCGCCCTCACCGTCGGCTGGGCCGGCGGCGAGGCGGTCTATCACCGGCGCTGGATCCGCGACCGCCTCCGCGCCGGCTACGACCGACTCCGGTCCTCCGGCGACTCGTCGTCACGAGCCGACTCGGACGACTGACGGCGCCGCCGCTCTGGGAACGTTCTCCGGCGAGTGAACGCGAACGAGGCTCCGCCTCAGAAATCCGCGGTGACCGAGCCGTCCTCGGACAGGTCGACGACGCCGTCGAAGCGCGCGCGGAAGTCCTCGAGTTCGGCCTCGTCGTGGACGCCCTTCGCGAGGTGGAACAGGCCCACGGCGTCGTGTTCGTCGAGCAACTCCAGGATGGCGTCGACGGCCTCGGCCGCCCGCTCGGCGTCGGAGTAGTAGATCATCTCGGTGACCGAGTCGAGGCTGACGCGTCGCTTGCCCCCCGTGGATTCGAGGAACACGCGCGTCTCGTCGACGATGCCCTCCAGGTCGTCGGGCGCGGAGACGTACTTGACGTTCTCGGACTGGCGGCGGGTGTAGCCGCGCTCGACCGACAGCGCGTCGAGGATGGTCGCCCGGTCCTCGTCGACCTCGTAGTGTTCGAGCTTCTGGCGCACTTCCCGCGCCGTCGTCCGCGTCGAGATGACCAGCATGTGGTCGGTGTCCGTACTCAGGAAGTCCGTGTCGATCCGGTCTGTCTCACCCGTGCTCGGGTGCACGAGGAGGATCCCGGTCCCGCCGGGAACCGTGTCCGGCGCGTTCTCGATAGCGAGACGGTAATCCATGTCCAGTTGAGAGGCTGGTATCGCCTTAAGCCTGCGGGACCTGATCCCATCTTTTTCGCCGGTGGGTCACCTGCGACGACCCCCCGGCCAAAAACATGGGTGAAAACACCGGGAGAGCAATCTCTCCCGAGCTGCTGGAAAATCGAAGATTTTCCGCATGACGAGAGACGCAAAGCGTCTCTCGAACCACCTCGTTCGCTTCGTCTTCGCGCGGCGGAGCCGCGCGAACGGTCCGAGGGAGCTCCGCTCCCTCGCTACTCACGAGGGAGGCCGCTCGCGCGGAGTGCGAGCGGTGAACCGCCTCGCTTCGCTCGGCGGATGCTCAGTACAGAGGGCGGGCGTATCACCGACGCCGACAACAGTCGTCAGTGTTCGCCGCGTGGCCCGGAGGCTCTCGTGTTGAGTGGGTGTTTCATACGTCGTGGATTCGTCGGGCCGCACGGAAACAGGACGTGTAGAGTCTCGCTCAGACGGTGGCCGTCTCTTCCTTCGACTGGGCAAACAGGTCCAGAACGACTTTCGCTCCACCGAGGGCCACGGGACCGATGAACAACCCCACGGCTCCGAACAGGATGAGCCCTCCGAAGATTCCTACCACGATAACAGCTACGTTGATCGCTCCGCTCCGGCCGATGAGGGCGGGTCGAAGATACATATCTGAACCGCTGACTATCGACCCGTACACCACGAGGATGCCAGCCGTGACTGGGCGTCCGAGCGCGAGAAGGTAGAACGATACCGGCACCCAGACGCCGAACGCGCCGACCAGCGGAAGCAAGGTCAGGATAAACGTCGCGACGGTCAGGAAGACGATTCCGGGCACGCCGATGACCGCCAGTCCGACACCGAGGAGTACCGCCTGGACGACCGCGACGGCAACGTTTCCGACGACGGAGGCCCACATGAGGTGGTCGAGTTCGACGAGCAGTTCCCGCTGCACGTGGTCGTCGATGGGGAGGACCGATCGCAGCCAAGCGATGAGTTGGTCGCCGTCCCGCAACAGCGTAAAGAGGACGAACACCGTCACAGTGACCCCGATGAGCACACCTGGCAGGCCGCCGATGATGGACAGCGCGCCAGTGGCCAGCCCCTGCAATCCTGTGGCGATCGGTTCCTGATACGTCGCGTACAGCAGGTCGAGGTCGACGACGTACCCGATCGTTTCGAGTCGGTCCTCGATCCTGTCGAGACTGAACGCGCCCTCCTGGGCGACGGCTAGTAGCTCTAGACCCTGTCGGAGTGCGATGGTGAGGACGTACGCGATCGGGAGGAGGATCACGAAGATCGACGTCGCGATGAGGAGGAGTGCGGCCTTCGTAGAACTCGTCCGTCGCTCCAGAACGCGTTGGACGGGTGCGAGGACGTATGCGAGTACGACTGCGAACAGGACGTACTGGAGATACGGGAGGACGATCAGTGCAGCGAGGACCACACTCACCATCGCCAAGACCGATAACGCGTTCCCGTGCGAGGACCACCCTGGCAGCGTGTCCTTCTCGACCATGAGCACGTTTCGATAGCGACGGCAATAGACCTCTAGCTGAGTGAGCCCTTCTACCCGTCAGACCCAGTTCCACGAAGTGATCAGTGCGTACGCAGGACTGTCCGTCAGAACACCGAATCAGCGGTCGCGGCGCCGACGACGCTAAAGATGGCGCCGACGCTGACGGCGCGGGCGGTGATCTGGGCGCGCTCGATGGTAGTGACGTTCTCGAGAAACGTGCTCGGCGCGGTCAGCGTGAGCGCGAGGACGGCGACGGATCCGTACGAGACCAGCATGAGCGAGACGAAGCGGAGGGGGACGCCGGCGACCTCGGCCTCGCGGTCGGGGTCGCGGTCGTCGTCGGCCTCGTAGAGGGCGCCGTAGCCGATGGCGAACACGACGGCGACAGTCACGGCGGCGTGCCACCAGCTCATGTTCGTCGCCAGCACCCACACCTCCTCGGTGACGACGAACGGCCCGGCGAGCAGGAACCCCCCGACCACCTGCTGGGCGGTGTCGGCGAGCTTGTACCGCGGCGCCCGTCCCATTGCTCCGCGATATCCGCGGCACCACCTAAATCCTGGCGTTCCCCACCGCGACGGCGACGGTGGCGGCGGACGGGTCAGTTCGTCGCCGCCGCGCGCTGACCGCTCGCGGTCGAGGCCACCAGGTACGCCGCGGCGAACGAGGCGGCGAACAGCGGGAGGAAGTACAGTGCCTGCGTGATCGGGTCCGGCGGCGAGACGGTCGCACCGACCACGAAGGCGGTGACAACTGCCATCGCGTAGCTTCCTGCCACCCGCTCACGTCGGGTCGGTGGGGCGTCGCGCGGTCCGGCGTCGCCGCGGGCGAACCGCACGTACCAGTAGTGGACGGTCCCGACGGCGAGCTGCATGTAGATAAAGACGTCGAGCGTCGACGACCCCTTCGCCCGCGCTTCGCTGCGCGCCCAGTAGGCGAGTACGAATGGATTAGCGATGACGACGAGCGCGGTCAGCCCGACCGCGACCGCTACCAGCGGCCGCTCTACCAGCAGCGGGGGGAGTTGCACGGCCGGCTGTACCTCGCCGTCGGATATAGGTCTTCTCACCTCGTCGACATCACGGCCGTCGCGTCCGCTTCGGCGCAGGCCAGACGACACAGAACCGTTTTCATCGCGCCCGCCCACGCCTCGAACATGAGCGTCAGCGAGGAGTTCGACGAGTGGGCCCGGGACGGCCGCGACGAGGGCATGGAGGAGCGCCACTGGCACACCGCCAAACACGCGCTCTCGCGGATGCCCGTCGAGGAGGGCGAGACCGTCCTCGACCTCGGCTGCGGCAGCGGTTACGCCGGGCGCGCGCTCCGGGAGACCAACGACGCCGCGCGCACGTACGGCCTCGACGCCTCGCCGGAGATGGCCCGCAACGCCCGGTCGTACACCGACGACCCCCGCTCGGGCTTCCTGAACGGCGACTTCGAACACCTGCCGTTCGACGACGACAGCATCGACCACTGCTGGTCGATGGAGGCGTTCTTCTACGCCCGGGACCCGGACGCCGTGCTGGAGGAGCTAACCCGGGTGCTCCGGCCGGGCGGCACGTTCTACTGTGCGGTGAACTACTGGGAGGAGAGCGTTCACACCCACCGCTGGGAGGATCTGGTCGACGTGCCGATGATCCGCTGGACCGAACGGGAGTACCGCGAGCGGTTCCGCGCGGCCGGCTTCCACGTCGCCGGCCAGGACCGCATCCCCGACACGGAGACCGAGCTCCCGCCGGCGAACGAGTTCCCGATAGAGGGCTTCGAGACGCGCGAGGAGATGGTCGAGCGCTACCGCGAGCACGGCACGCTGCTGACCGTCGGCGTCGTCCCGTGAGTCCCGAGACGGACGATATCCGGGGTGAGCGCGGTCGCGTCGGCGAGCCCGTGCCAAACGTTTTGTAGGCATCGCACACACGGAGTGATATGGCATTGACGCGGCGCCAGCAGGTGCTGGGTGGGCTCTTCGTCGGGATCGGGCTCCTGACGCTCGGGATACTGTCACGGGTGCTCGGCACCGTCTTCTTCGCCATCACGGTGGCATACGTGCTCTACCCGGTACGGCGGGTCCTCGTCCGACGGGGCCTCCCCCGTCGTCTCGCCGCCGCCGGCGCGACCGCCGTCGGATTCCTGTTCGTCGTGCTCGTTCTCGCCCCCATCGTCTACGCCGTCTACATCCGGCAGTCGTTACTGTTCGGATTCTTCCGGTCGATACCGAGCGAACAACCGATCACGCTCTTCGGCATGACCTACGTGATCGACGTGAGCGCGCTGCTGACGCAGGCGCGGGAGGCGGTCCTCGACGTCGCCGTCAGCACTGCCAGCGCGGCGCCGGTCATCGCGCTCAAGGCGTTCCTGTTCGTCTTCCTCGTCTACGGTCTCCTCCTGCGACCCGGGAACGTCCGCCAGGCGATGCTGCGGCTCATCCCCGGCGAGTACCACGACGTCGTCCTCGCGCTGCACCGCTGCGTGCGTGACACGCTCTACGCGCTGTACGTCCTCCAGGCCGCGACGGCGCTGGGAACCTTCCTCGTCGCCTACGTCGTCTTCTGGCTGCTGGGCTACGAGGCGGCGTTCACGCTCGCCTTCTTCTCCGGGCTCCTCCAGTTCATCCCCGTCATCGGGCCGAGCCTGCTCATCGTCGCCGTCGCGGCCGGACAGGCCCTCGCCGGCGAGGTCACGGCCGCGCTCATCGTCACCATCGCCGGGCTCGTCCTGATCGGCTTCCTCCCGGACGCGCTCATCCGGCCGCGACTCGCCTCGATCACGACCGGGATGTCGGCCAGCCTCTACTTCGTCGGGTTCACCGGCGGGACGCTGAGCCTGGGGATCGTCGGCGTCATCGCCGGCCCGCTGATCGTCGCGCTGCTCGTCGAGATCGTCGACATCATCACCGACGAGCGCACCAGCATCCAGCAGACCATCGACGAGACCGTCCCGGAACCCGCCCCGGACCCCTCGGACGACCCACCGCCGGAACCGGCCGATCCCGCCGCCGACGACTGAGCGCTCAGCAGTCGCTCACTCGCCGGTCGCCAGTTCGCGGCCGGCGGCCTTCCACTCCGTGAGGCTCCCCTCGTAGAACGCGAGATCGGGGTAGCCGAGGTGTCGGAGGACGGTGTAGGTGTGGCTGATGCGCCGCGCGGTGTTGCAGTACAGGACCACTCGCCGGTCGGGGGTGATCCCCCGCTCGTCGAGGATCGCTTCTATCTCCTCGCGGGGCTTGAGCCCGCGCGTCTCGTCGTCGACGAGTTCGCGCCAGTCCAGTCGGACCGCGCCGGGGATGTGGCCTTCCTCGAACTCCCACGCCTCCCGCGTGTCGACGACGACGGTGTCGTCGTCTTCGGTGGCCGCGGCGACCTCCTCGATGCCGACGAGCGGCGTCTCCGCGGGCGGGTCAACCTCGTAGTCGGAGGGCGCGAACTCGGCCGTCTCGCTCGTCGTCTCGTGGTCGAGGCGCCACGCGGAGAAGTCGCCGTCGAGCAGGTGCAGTCGGTCGCGCGGGTGGCCGTAGAGCTCGGCAGTCACGAGAAAGCGGGCGGCGAACACGCCGTGGGTGTCGTCGTACGCGACGATCCGGTCGTCCCCGTCGATCCCCGCCTCGCTCATCAGGTCGGCGAAGACGTCTGCGCCGGGTAACATCCCCTGGTCGTCGCCCGCTCCGCTCGTTCCGGCGGCTGTTTCGTCGCCGTCGTCCGCTCCGTCTTCGGCGGCGTGGGCGTCGGCGCGGAACGAGTCGAACGGAGCGTTCACCGCGCCGGGGACGTGCCCGATGCCCTCGAACTCCCAGGCGTCGCGTACGTCGACGATCCGGACCTCGTCGAGCCGGTCCGCGACCCACTCGGCCGAGACCACGATCTCACTCATGTCCCCGTGTCGGGCGAGGAGCCGCTTGAAGATGTCTGTCCCGGCCGCTCGGAGGTAGTGGCAAGTATGTCCGCATGAATCGATCACCGACTCCGACATAAACCCCGCCCGGTCGCCGGTGGTCGCCCACCGGTCGAAGCCGTCAGTCGGTCCGGTCGGTCGACTGCGAGCCCAATAGAGAGACCGTGAGAACGATAGACACGGCCATCTCCGGCAACACTCTCCGCTATAGTCGTCAAGGGGCGGGTCATGCCGAAAGTCCTAGGTGTATATAGTTGGTAGACTTACGGTTCTATGAATCATGAGCGACTACGCCAAAGACGTACTCGTCACCGCGGACTGGGTGGAAGAGCACCTGGACGAGTTCCAGAGCGACGATTCGGACTATCGACTGGTCGAGGTCGACGTGGACACCGAGCTGTACGACGAGAGCCACGCGCCGGGCGCCGTCGGCTGGAACTGGGAGACGGACCTCCAGGACCAGGTCGAGCGCGACATCCTCGACAAGGAGGACTTCGAGGCCCTGCTGGGCTCGGCGGGCATCAGCGAGGACACGACGGTCGTCCTCTACGGTGACAACGCCAACTGGTTCGCGGCCTACACCTACTGGCAGTTCAAGTACTACGGCCACGACGACGTGCGCCTGCTCGACGGCGGCCGCGACTACTGGGTCGAGAACGACTACCCGCTGACCGACGAGGTCCCCGAGTTCTCCGCGGTCGAGTACAACGCCTCCGGCCCGCGCGAGTCCATCCGCGCCTACCGCGACGACGTCGAGAACGCCGTCGAGAAGGGCCTGCCGCTCGTCGACGTCCGCTCGCCCGAGGAGTTCTCCGGCGAGGTCCTGGCGCCGCCGGGACTCCAGGAGACCGCCCAGCGCGGCGGCCACGTCCCGGGCGCCAGCAACATCTCGTGGGCCGCCGTCACGAACGACGACGGCACCTTCAAGGACGCCGACGAGATCGAGGAGCTCTACGCCGAGGAAGGCATCGACGGCGACGAGACGACCGTCGCCTACTGCCGCATCGGCGAGCGCTCGTCGGTCGCCTGGTTCGCCCTGCACGAGCTGCTGGGCTACGACGACGCCATCAACTACGACGGCTCCTGGACCGAGTGGGGCAACCTCGTGGGCGCCCCCATCGAGAAGGGCGAATAGGCGTAGTTTCCCCGCCGACCGGGACAGCCGGCGGGATACCGTTCGACACTCGCGTTTTTTCGACGCCGATCCCACAGCGGCGAGTCCGCCGCACGATTCCGGCGCGTCCCGCTACATCGACTGGCTGAGGACGTAGCGCCTGCTCGCGTCGTCGGTGTCCTGCACGACCGCAAGCGGTCCGCCGGGGACGACCTGCAGCGTGACCGGGCCGGTGAGCGTCCGCGCGATGGCGGCCAGCCCGTCGCCGTAGCGGTTCTCGCAGTCCGGCCCCTCGACGGTCCCGGGGAGCGCTCCGTCGCCGCGCATCAGGTCGCCGACGACCGAGAGCCGGAACTCGCCGTCCGCGACGACCACGGGGACCGTCTCGTCGCCGACGATGTCGGTCGCGTCGACGAGGCGTTCGAGCGTCTCCCCCGTCGTCTCGACGCGCGTCGGCGCGGCCGTCCCCTCGTAGACGAAGCGGCCGTCCTCGAAGGCGTCCGGCCGCCCGGTCGAGAAGTCCGGGTCGACGGTGTCGCTGGGGAGCGGGCTGATCTCCACGCTGTCGTCGCCGCCCTCCAGTCGGATCGCGCGGGCGATCCCCTCGTCGGCGTCGCCCAGCAGCGCGACCGCGAGGTCACCGCCGTCGACCCAGTCGAGCCACCGGAGCGTGGCGCCGGTCCCCAGCGCGGCGAGACAGGGCTCGTCCGGCCCGGCGAACGAGTCGAAGAAGGCGGCGTCGTAGCGCGCGCAGAAGGTCGGTTCGGCGCCGCCGGTCGGCGTCGCCGCCTCGAGGCCGGCGCCGGTGACCGACAGCCGGACCAGCGGATAGAACGGGTCGTCGGCGTCGGTCGTCAGCGTCGTTTCCCGGACGAGCCGACGGAGCCGCTCGGGCGGCCCGCGAAGCGTCGCGAGTCTGTCCATGCACCCCGTTTGGAGGGGCCCGATTGTAACTGCCAGTGGTGGAGGGCCGCGTCGTCCCGGCGGCGGCCGCGATGGACGGCACGGCGACGTGACGGTCGACGAGAAGATTCATAGGTCGAGACCGATACGTCAACGCATGGAGGACTCGCTTCGCGAAGCGCTCGAATCCGACGACGCGCTCGGGGACGCCGCCGTGGTCGTCCTCGACCGCGCGGAGTCGGGCGACGGCACTATCGCGTGGGTGGACGTGAGCGACGCCGTGCCGGCCGAACAGTGGGGTCGACTGCTCGAACGCGAGGTGGTCGTGGCGACCGAGGGCGGGTTCGTCGTCGACGACCCCGACGCCGTGCGAGCGGCGGTCGGCGACCGCGACCCCGCGGAGGCGACCGTCGACGGAGACACCGCCGCTGGCGACGAGAGCGACGGCTGGTCGACGGCCGACAAACTGGCGGGCGTCGCCGCGCTGAGCCTGATGGCCAGCTACCAGGTGCCGATGGCGCGGGACGCCGTCGGGAGCACGGCCCACCTCCTGTTCGGGCCGGTCGAGGCGGTGCTGCCGTTCGGTGCGACCGTCGCGTTGCTGGCCGTCGCGACGACGGTCGTCTCGACGACGCTCCGCCGCCGCCTGACCGACGGGAACCCCCAGGAGCGACTCAAAGCCCGGATGGACACCGTGTCGGAGCGACTCGACGCCGCCCGCGAGCGCGGCGACGACGATGCCGTCGAGCGACTGCAGTCGCGCCAGCAGGAGCTGATGCTGGAGCAGCTGGGCGCGCTGAAGCAGATGCTCCGCCCGATGGTGTACGCGATGCTCGTCACGATTCCGGTGTTCCTGTGGATCACGTGGCTCACCGCCAACCCCGCCGCGGCGATCACGCCGGCGGCCCAGGTGCTCCCGCTGGCCGGCCGCGTCGTCTGGACGGCGCGGCTGGTCGGCCCGATCCAGGTCTGGACGGCCTGGTACATCGCCTGCTCGGTCCTGTCGGGCCTCGCGGGCAAGCGCGTCGCGAAGCGGGTCGACCCCGTCGTGGCGGACTACCGGTCGGCGTTCTGACAGACGACTAGCCGCCCGTTTCGCGGCCGTCTCTCTCACCTTTCGACGAACTGTCGCGTGGGCTGGCCCGCGCCTGACGTGGATTTCGCGATAGCGACCGAGACGATGGTTACAAGCCGCGGCCGTCCGACCCTCCGGACATGGATTCACAGGAGTTCGTCGAGACGGTCCGCGACGAGGCGGCCACGCCGCTCTCGCGGCTCGGCTCCTCGAAAGCGCTGTTCGCCGACACCGCGGGCGAGATGGAGGACGACGCCGTCCTGCAGGCAGCGGCCGACCGCGCGCACTTCGCGGCCGAGCGCTTCGACGCGTGGGCCGACGAGGAGAGCGAGGCCGTCGCCGAACTGTTCGCCGACGCGGCCGAGACCGAACGCGACCACTCGGAGGCCGCCGCCGACGAGCGCGGCGATTACGACCCCGGCGAGGCCCCCGCCGTCCAGGAGCACCTCGCCGGCGTCGAGGGGACGCCCGAGCGCCTCGGCGCGTTCGTCGGCTGGGCGCTCGCGGCCGGGAACAACGCGGACCAGGTCGTCGGGTACTTCGTCGGCCAGGCCAGTCCGAGAACGGCGAGCACGTTCCGCGCCTTCGGCGACGACTACGACGAGTACGTCGAGACGGCGAGCGACCTGCTGGCGGACGTCTGCGACGACGAGACGTGGGCGGACGCCGTCGATGCCGCCACCGCGACGATCGAAGCCGACTACGAGGACTACTTCGAGACGCTGGAATCGCTCGGCGTCAACCCGAAGCCGGTCTGTTAGCCGCCGCGGACGGGAAGCGCCGGCACTCCGGCGGCCGACGCCGGCCGCGGCGAGATTGCCGGCCGAATCTGTTCGGATGAGTAACTATTTTTACGGCGGGAGTCCACGAGGAGCGTGTGCGACGGGTCCTGGCGTTGGCGGTGCTGGGGATCGTCATCGTCGCGGGCGTCGGGGCGCTGGGGGCGAAGACGGTAGACGCCCGCGACCACGTCACCACACCGCCGGACAGTTCGACCGACGAGACCACCCCGCTGGGGGACGGGGCGCAGAGCGACGCGCTTCTCGACAAACTCGACGAGTTCGTCTTCGCCTCGCAGTCCAACGGGAGCGGCCCGGGGGTCGCGTCCGAGACGAACGGCGGGGCGGCGACCGAGACGCCCGCCGAAACGGACAGCCCCGGGCCACCGCCCGACGTGCCCGCGGACGCGAACGGTAGCTCGGACGCGCCCGACGCCGACGACGACGGGCTATCGAACGCGAAAGAGCGGGATATCGGGACCGGGCTCTTCGATGCGGACTCCGACGGCGACGGCCTCGAAGACGGCCGCGAGTGGTCGATCGGCACCGACCCGCTGGATCCCGACACCGACGGCGACGGCGTCTCGGACGGGAAAGAGGTCAGGCGCGGCACCAGCCCGCGGTCGATCGACGCCGACGCCGACGGGCTGACCGACGAGCGCGAACTCGACCTGGGGACCGACCCCTTCGAGCACGACACCGACGGCGACGGCCTCGGCGACTGGCGGGAAGTCAAGCTGGGGACGGACCCGGCGGACCCGGACACCGACGGGGACAGGCTCCTCGACGGCTGGGAGCACCGTCAGGTGACGACCGACGGAGCGGCCCTCCCCGGGAGCGACCCGCTCGCGATGGACGTGTACGTGCAGGTCGACTACGCCGGCGGCGTCGAGACCCAGTCCGAGGAGTTCTACCACCGGGTCGAGGCCGCGTTCGCGGAGATGCCCGTCCAGCGGACCAACCAGACCGGTATCGACGTTCACCTCCGGGAGGGCGGCCACATCAACGAGACGGTCGTCTACACCGGCGACAACTTCTGGTCGCTCAAGGGCGAACTCTACCGCGACCGTCTGGGGCCGCGAGCGGGACTCTACCACCACGTCGTCGTGACCGACTTCGCCACCGACGAAGTGGGCTACGGCGAAGTCGGCGGTCGCTTCTCCGTCGTCGACGCGGGAGCCACGGAGGGGACCAAGCGGCACGTGATCGTCCACGAACTCCTCCACAACGTCGTCGGCCGCATCGACGCGCCGGGCGCCTGCGAGAGCGACCCGCACCACTACTGCGACGGCGGGTGGCTCACGCCCCGCATCACACCCGGCGAGAACGAGTACCTGCCCGAGCCGATCGGCGCGGAGATCGAACGCCAGGGGTTACAACCCTGAGCCACCGGTCGCGGCCGAGCGCGGACGGGGGGCCTACTTCGGCGGCCGCGTGGGCTGGGGCCGAGTGGTCGCCCCCGGCTGCTGATTCTGCTGTGTCTGCTGATTCTGCTGATTCTGCTGATTCTGCTGATTCTGCTGGGGCGGTGCCAGTCCGACCTGCGGCGTGACGCCCTTGGGAAGCACGTACCACAGGCGGTCGTGCGGCACGAACCCGACCTGCTGTGGGTCCTCCGTCTCGTAGCGCTCTCGATCGCGCTGTTCTTCCGTTCCGTAGAGGACGAGTCCGTAGTCGTTGGCCTCGTATCTGGCGCACTCGAAGACGGTCCCGTCGGTACAGTAAACGTGCATTGCGCCCGTGCTAGGGGCGCGATCCGGTTGAACCTGCTGTCGAGAGCGGTCGCGTTCGGTTCGTGTGCGAACTGAGTAGTTGATTCTGGTGAATGAGTGGTGAATAGAAGTGGATCGACAGTGACCGCGGGGGACAGCACGCGATGAAAGCCCTCGGCGCGCTCGCTCACGGGTCGCTTCGCTCCCCGTTCGCAATCGAGGGCTCCCTTCGGTCGCCCTCGCCCTCGCACTCGCGGTCGCTGCGCGGGATATCCTCACTTCGTTCGGATAGTGCCCGCGCAGGCGACTCCGCTCACTCCGTTCGCCGCGAGCCCGCCTCGCCCTTTCAGTCCCCCAGGAAGACGGCAACCGCCCAGCACCGCGCCTCACGCCTCCCCAGCCGATTCGCTCCCTGCGGTCGCTCATCCCTCGCACGGCTACTGTCGCGAGACGAGACTCGCGACAGCGCGCGCCACCGCGATCGGTGCTTCTGCTGGCTGTAGTGAACGCCGTCGCGCTAGTGTCTCCGAGCAGGCGCACCCCTCAAGTCGCTCGCGGGTCGTCGCACTCCCCGCTCGCGTTTTCGTGGCCCTCGCTTCGCTCGGACCACGCTCCTCAAGTCGCTGGGGCCCTACCTCCGGGTAATGAGCGACACCGAGGGCCCCCTCTCCCCGGACAGACCGGAGGCGGAGAGCGAGTTCCGCGTCGACGCGCCCTTCGAACCGGCGGGCGACCAGCCCGACGCCATCCGGCAACTCGCCGACGGCTACCGGCAGGGCATGGACGAGCAGACCCTGCTCGGCGTGACCGGGTCGGGCAAGACCAACACCGTCTCCTGGGTCGTAGAGGAGATCCAGAAACCGACGCTCGTCATCGCCCACAACAAGACGCTCGCGGCGCAGCTCTACGAGGAGTTCCGCGAGCTGTTCCCCGACAACGCCGTCGAATACTTCGTCAGCTACTACGACTACTATCAGCCGGAGGCCTACGTCGAGCAGACCGACAAGTACATCGAGAAAGACGCCTCCATCAACGACGAGATCGACAAGCTGCGCCACTCGGCGACCCGCTCGCTGCTGACCCGCGACGACGTCATCGTCGTCGCCTCGGTTTCGGCCATCTACGGGCTCGGCGACCCGCAGAACTACGTCGACATGAGCCTCGAACTCGAAGTGGGCCAGCAGATCGACCGCGACGAGGTGCTCTCGCGGCTCGTCGACCTGAACTACGAGCGCAACGACGTCGACTTCACGCAGGGCACCTTCCGCGTCCGCGGCGACACCTTGGAGATATTCCCGATGTACGGCCGCTACGCCGTCCGCGTGGAGTTCTGGGGCGACGAGATCGACCGCATGCTCAAGGTCGACCCCCTGGAGGGCGAGGTGAAATCCACCGAGCCCGCGGTCCTGCTGCACCCGGCGGAGCACTACTCGATCCCGGAAGACCGGCTCCAGCGGGCAATCGCGGAGATCGAGGACCTGAAAGAGGAACGGGTGCGGTACTTCGAGCGCAACGGCGACCACGTCGCCGCCCAGCGCATCGACGAGCGGACCACCTTCGACCTGGAGATGATGCGCGAGACCGGCTACTGCTCGGGCATCGAGAACTACTCCGTCCACCTCTCCGAACGCGACTCGGGCGACCCGCCGTACACCCTGCTCGACTACTTCCCCGACGACTTCCTCACCGTCATCGACGAGTCCCACCAGACGATCCCCCAGATCAAGGGCCAGTTCGCCGGCGACCGCTCGCGCAAGGAGTCGCTGATCGACAACGGGTTCCGCCTCCCGACGGCCTACGACAACCGCCCGCTCACCTTCGAGGAGTTCGAGGAGAAGACCGACAAGACCCTCTACGTGAGCGCGACGCCCGCCGACTACGAGCGCGAGCACAGCGACCAGATCGTCGAACAGATCGTCCGCCCCACGCACCTCGTCGACCCCGCGGTCGAGGTCTCGCCCGCCGAGGGGCAGATCGACGACCTCATGGACCGGATCGACGACCGCGTCGAGCGCGACGAGCGCGTCCTCGTCACCACGCTCACCAAGCGCATGGCCGAGGACCTCACCGAGTACCTCGAAGAGGCGGGCGTCGCCGTCGAGTACATGCACGACGAGACCGACACCCTGGAGCGCCACGAACTCATCCGCTCGCTCCGCCTCGGCGAGATCGACGTCCTCGTCGGGATCAACCTGCTCCGCGAGGGCCTGGACATCCCCGAAGTTTCCCTGGTCGCCATCCTCGACGCCGACCAGGAGGGGTTCCTCCGCTCGGAGACCACCCTCGTCCAGACGATGGGTCGGGCCGCCCGCAACGTCAACGGCGAGGTCGTCCTCTACGCCGACGACCCCAGCGACGCCATGGAGTCGGCCATCGCGGAGACCAACCGCCGCCGCCGCATCCAGGAGGAGTACAACGAGGAACACGGCTTCGAGCCCACCACCATCGAGAAGGAGATCGGCGAGTCCTCCCTGCCCGGCTCGAAGACCGAGACCGAGGGCGCCTCCTCGCTCGACCCCGACGACGACGAGGAGGCCGCCCGCGCCATCGAGCGCCTCGAAGAGCGCATGCAGGAAGCCGCCGACAACCTCGAGTTCGAACTCGCCGCCGACATCCGCGACCGCATCCACCAGCTCCGCGAGGAGTACGACCTGGCCGGCGGCGACGGCGAGGAGGGCGTCGTCCCCGAGCCCGTGACCGAGGACTTCTAAACCATCTAGTTTCCATCTTTTTCCGCCGGGGGTGTCCTCGGTCGCCTGCGGCGACCTGCGGGCACCCCCGACGCAAAAACATGGGTGAAAAAGCGCGGGCTCACTGCGTTCGCCCGCGTGAACCGCCTCGCTTCGCTCGGCGGACGGTCTCTCAGCCGAACGCCGGTTTATCCGACTGATACCGCCACCTCTCCCGCCTCCGTCACCCGGACGGTGATCTTCGAGACGCCGTCTTCGACGGTTATCGTCTCTGTGACGGCCGCTCCGTCGTCCGCGGTCACCTCGACAGTGTACGTCGACCGCTTGGCCAGCAGTCCGGCGCGGCGAGCCTTGTCGTACCCCGCTCGGGTCTCGAACGTCTCGGAGAAGACCGTCCGGTCGCCGTCGCGGATGTCCACGGTCAGCCGGTGGGCGCTCTCGGAGCGGTCGAGGACCCACAGATCGACCGGGTCGGACAGGTTCTCGTCCGGGTTCGACGACTCGTAGGGGTAGCCGTCCGTCTCACAGCCCGTGGCGGTCGGGTCGTCGACGCCACCGGATCGATGGGTGACCGAGACCGACCCGTCGCCGGCCGCGCCGGCGAGCACGTCTCCGGGGGGATCGCTCGACAGCGAGAGCGCCTCCGCGACGGACTCGCCGTCGGCGCGGACCGAGACTCGCCACTCGCCGGGCAGCGCGAAGACCCCGGCGAAGCGGCGGCTCTCTGCCGGAGAGAGCGCGATCGATTCCCGCAGGAAGAGGTCGCCGTCGTACGTGACGTCCAGGTCGAACGCGCGCTCCGCGCAGTCGCGGTTCCCGACGACGAGGTCGCCCGGGGAATCGAAGGCGGACGTCGCATCGTAGACGGTCGCGGTGGCGAACCGGTCCGGGTCGCCGTACTGCGGGGCGACGGTCGCGCGCGCGCCCCGGACCGCCGCGCCGTCGGTCGCCACCCGTACGAGCAGTGTATCTGTCGTCACGTCTGACGTCGCTCCCTCGCCGGGATAACCGCCGTCGACGGCCAGGACGCCCCCCTCGAGGGCCACCCCGCGGAGTTCGAGATCCGGATGGGACGAACTCTGCCGGTCGTGGAGGACGAGGGCGGCCTCGCTCGCGAAGTCCGTCTCCCTGAGGAACGCTCGGGCCTCCGCGTTCCCGAAGCGGCCCGTCGGGAACGACGCCGCGTGGCCGTCGCCGGTCAGGAGCGCCAGGTAGTACGTCGCCACGTCGCGTTGCGGAAAGGACGCGTCGACCCGGTGGAGCTCGTCGGCGTGGTTGAACGCCAGTGTCGCGACCGCTTCCGCCGACCCCGACTCCGTCCCCGTTCGAGTTCCCGGCGGTCGGTCGGTAGCGGTCGGACCGGCGCTCGCCGGATCGGCGTCGACACAGCCCGCGGTCGCGCCGAGGAGACCGGCCCCGAGGGCCAGGAACCCGCGACGCGTTCGGTCGCACATAGCTCCGGATATGCGAGCGCGGTATAGGCGCTTTGTGGTGGTTCAAGCCTGCGTTTCACGGTTCTGGATTCGCAGACCGCGGCAGCCGGCCCGGTTCCAGCCCTGGGCGCAGACTCGCCTCGCCTTGTTAAACCATCTCATGCCAACGGAACTGTTTTCCCGGGACCGTTCGAACCGCCGGCAATGAACGCCGACCGCTGACCGGGCCGGGGACGCCGTGACGCTGCCAGCAGTGCCGACCAGCGTGTCGTCCTCCGCTCCGGTCGCCGCCGGCCGCAGGGTCACTCTCCGTTCGGCCGGCGACCTTCTCCACACCCGATCCGCGGCCGTCAGTCCGTCCAATCCAGTTCCGGACGGACGCGTGCGCAGACCGATTCCACAGCGATACGACACCACACATGAGCGATCGAACGATCCCCGACGCACAGATCACCGAACTCGTCGAGCGCGTCGAACCGACCTGGCGCGTCGAAGACGCCACCCCGGCCGAAGACGGCCACCACGTCGTCTACTTCCTCGACGTCGCGACGCCCGAGGGGACTCGGGAGGTCGTCCTCAAGGGGACTCCTTCCGGCCAGTCATCGTCGTGCGACGACGAAGCCCGGCTGCTCGCCGTCCTCGACGACCACACCGACCTCCCGGTTCCGGAGGTGCTCGGCGCGGTCGACGACGCCGACGGCCTGCCGACGCCGGCGTTCCTCGCGACCGCGCTCCCCGGTGGAAACTACAGCCGCACCGCCCTCGTGGAGTTCTCGACGGAGCGAGTCCGCGAACTGGCCCGCTCGACCGGCCGACTGTTGGCCGAACTCCACCGACTGGACGCGGTCGACGCCTACGGGTTCGTCGGCGTCGCCGCCGACGAGCGCCTCGACGGCGGGCGGCCGAGCGCTGATCTCGACCAGATAGTCGTTCACGACCCCACCGAGTCGTGGACCGACTACCTCCGCGGCGAGGTCGAACGGCTCGACGACCACCTCGCAGACACGCGATTCGCGGATCTCCGCCGGACCGTACTCTCGGCGGTCGGCGCCCGGATCGACGACCTCGCCGGCGAGTTCGACCCGGTCCTCGCCCGCGTCGACCAGTCGCTCGACAACTCGCTGGTCGACCCCGACACGGGGCGGGTGACGGGGCTGCTCGACTGGGAGTTCTGCGTCGCCGCGACGCCCGCCTACGACCTCGCGTTCGTCGAATACACGCTCGTCGGCGGCCACTGGCGGCTCCTCCCGGAGGGACCCGACCACCGCGCGGCGATCCGCGAGGCGCTGGTGGAGGGATACGGGGCGGCCGGCCCGGACCACGTCGTCGAGCAGTTCCGCGCGAACCGCGAGTGCTACGCGCCGCTCGTCCGCGCCCACGAGATGGCGAACTTCGCGGCCTGGTTCGACGGCGTCGGCGCCGACTTCGACCACCGCCGCGACGAGGCCGCTCGTCGGCTCCGGGCTGAGATCGACCGGATCGCCTGAACGAGGGCGCCGCTCGCCCGCTTCCAGCGCCCTGCTAACGGAAAGTTATTTCCCGAGAGTCGACAGTTACCCCCGTATGGAACGGGCACAGGGCACGCAGCGGCGTATCGCCGATAGAACGGGCGGATCCGACGGAGGGGACGCATGACCGACGACGGGTCGACGAACAGGCGGCGCTTCCTGGGCGCTCTCGCAGGTGGGCTCGCGGGCGCCGGACTCGTCGGCGGCGTCGCGGCGGGGTCCGACGGGTCGAGGGCGGGAGACGGCGGGACCGCGCTCGGCGGCGCCGCCGACAGCGGGTCCGTGGCGACGACGCACACCGAGTGGCCGATGTTCGGGCAGAACGCCCAGCATCGAGGGGCCACGAACGACCGGGCGCCCAAAGACGGCGTCGAGATCGGCTGGCAGAGCGACCGCACGGCGACGACCGCGGCGGCGAAGAAGAACAACCGGCTCGTCTTCGGGACGAGCGAGGGCGTCGTGGCCCTCGGGACGGCCGACGGCGAGGAGCAGTGGACCTTCGAGACGGAGACGCCGGTCGGCGGGTGCCCGGCGTTTTTCGACAACGAGGTCTTCGTCGGCACCGAGGGCGGCACGATGTACGCCCTGAACGCGTCGACGGGCGACGAGGCGTGGGCGAACGAGGTCGACGCCGGGCTGACGGCCGCGCCGTCGATCACCACCGGTACCAGCGACACCGAGGTCCACGCCGGCACCGACGCGGGCTACGTCTACGAGTTCGACCCCGTTCGCGGTCGCCAGAACTGGCGGTTCGACGGGGCCGACGCGGCGATCTCCGGGGCCGTGGCGGCCTCGCCCGGAACCGAGACGGCCTACGCGCCCGCGGAGTCGGGGACGGTGTACGGAATCGACATCGAGACCGGCCGCGAGCGGTGGTCGACGGACCTCCACGAGCCGGTTCGCGGGTCGGTCGCCGTCGACGGCAACTACCTGTACGTCGGGACCGACGACGGGACGGTCTACGGGCTGGACTCGCGCAACGGGAGCCAGCGCTGGACGTTCGACGCCGACGGGGCCGTCTCCGCGACGCCGGCCTTCGAGCGTCGGCGCGCCTACGTCGGCACGGAAGCCGGCACGCTGTACGCGCTGGGCGACGAGAGCGGCGACGAGATCTGGCAGGCGGACGTGAAGGGAACGGTTACCTCCGCGCCGGCGGTCGCGGACAACGGCGTCTTCGTCCCCACCGAGGAGGGGCAGGTCGTCGGGTTCGACCGGCAGGGCAACGAACTGTGGCGCGCGCAGCTGTCCGTCGGCGCGCCGGCGCTGGCCGTCTCGAATTCGGTCTACGCCGTCGGCGACGGCGTCACGGCCGTCGACGAGGGCAACCAGACGACCGTCACGGTCGAGACGCCGACTCCGACGCCGACGGCGACCCCGACTGCCACCGCGACGCCGACGGCGACGCCCTCGCCGACTCCGACCGCAACCCAGACACCGACGGCGACGTCCACGCCGACCTCGACCGCAACTCGGACGCCGACGGCGACCCCGACCCCCGACCCGACTCTGACGCCGACGGCGACTCAGACCGACGCACCGACCGCGACGGCGACGGCGGTGCCCGCCGACGGGGAGGACGGTGACGACCCCGCGACGACCAGCGGCGACGGCGCGCTGCCGGCCTGGGCGGCCCTCGCCGGCATCGGCGGGCTGGCGGCGCTGGGGGTTCGAGGCGGCGGAACTGACGGGGTCGGCGGGACCGACGACGGGCCGACCGACGACGACGGGCACTGACCGGCGGCTGCGGCCGTGCGACAAGATATTTGACGGCCCGGGTCGACCACCCGGCAGAGGTCCGTTGGATGGACAATACGACCCCGCACTCAGACACTGCCCGTCTCGCTCCGACGCGGCGGCGATTCCTCGCCGGACTGACGGCGAGCGGCGTCGCCGGTTCGGCGCTCGTCGCCTCCGCTTCCGGTGAGCGAGGCGCGCTCTCCACTCGCGACGGCATCGACGCGTCGAGCAACGAATGGCCGATGCACGCCTACGACGCCGCGAACACCGGGTACAGCGGCGCCAAGGCCCCGAACACGGGAATCGCGGTCAGGTGGGACAGGGCGATAGACGCGACGGGAGAACCGACGTTCGACAGCACAAACGCGTACGTCCGGAGCGGGGACGGGAGTCTCTACGCGCTCGACCGCGCGACGGGCGAGACCAGGTGGCGCTACGAGACGGATTCGGCCGACGACACGCCGACGGCGGCGGCCGTCAGCGACGGGACGGCGTTCATGGACGACGGCGAGGCGGTGCTCGCCGTCAGGACCGGGTCCCAGCGACAGTTCTGGCGCACCGAACTCGACGGCAGCGTCTCGGCGCCGGTGACGGTGAGCGGGGACCGCGTACTCGCCGCGACTGAGGCCGGGACGGTCTACTCGCTCAGCCGCGACGCCGGCAGCGAGCGCTGGACGTTCGACGCCGGCGATAGCGTCGCCGCGGCGCCGGCCTACGGGGGGAGCCGCGTGTTCGTCGCAGCTACCGACGGTACCGTCACCGCGCGCGACGCGCAGAGCGGCAACGGCCGCTGGGAGTTCAGCACCGACGGGCCGATCGAAGACGTGACACCCGTCGTCAAGGGGGATCGCGTCTTCGTCGGCGACGCCGACGGCGTCGTCTACGCGCTCGACAAGACCGACGGCCAGGTCCGCTGGCGGATCGACCTGGAGAGCGCCGTCGTCGGCGGTCCCAGTACAGCGACGAACACGCTGTTCGTCCCGACGGCAGACGGGCGGCTTCACGCGCTCAACACGAGCGAGGGCAGCGAGCGATGGACGACGGACATCGGGGCGGCGGCGAGTCGGAAGCCGGCCGTCACCGACGACGCCGTCTACGTCCCGACGGCGAACGACGACGTCTACGCCTACTCGCGGACCAAGGGCACCGAGCTCTGGCGGGCGGAACTGCCGGTCGACGACCCCGCCCTGTCCGTTGTCGACGGGCTGGTCGCCGTCGTCGGCGGCCTGTACGTCGGTCTCGAACAGGGGTCACAGACCGAGATCACCCGTGACTCGTTCGACGCGGTCTCGACCCGGTGGACGTACGAGACCGACGGGACCGCGACCGGGTCGCCGGCGCTGACCGGCGACGCGCTCTACGTCGTCGACGACGCCGACGCCTGTTACGCCCTCTCGCCGACCGAAGGGGAACGGCTGTGGCGATACGAGGCCGACACCGGCCTGACCGGCCCCGCGGTCGACGCCGACGGCGTCTACGTCGGCGGTGCCGACGGCACCGTCCGCGCCCTGTCCGCGGACGACGGGAGCGAACGGTGGACCGCCGAGACCGACGACCCGGTCACCGCAGCGCCGGTCCGCCGCGGGGACCTCGTCATCGCCCTCGACAAGCGGGGACGACTCTACGCGCTCGACCGGAGCGACGGGTCACAGCGCTGGAGCGGCAACGTCGACAGCGGCGGAACCAGCCCGGCCGTCGGGGGCGACCGCGTCTTCGCGAGTTCGCCCAGCGGGGTCGTCTCCGCGTTCGACGCGACGAGCGGGGACGAGCTGTGGGGGTTCCGCGCGAGCAGCACCGTCGCCGAACCGGCCGCCGACGACGAGACGGTCTACGTCGGCGACCGGAACGGGCGGTTCTACGCGCTGACCGCCAAGAAGGGCGAGAAGCGCTGGTCGACGGAGCTGAACTCGGCCGTCAGGGCCGCGCCGACAGTCGCCGGCGACACCATCTTCGTCGGGACCGTCGACGGGCGGCTCCACGCGTACGACCTCGAGGGCAAGCGGCGCTGGACCGCCGACGCCGGCGAGTCCGTCCGCGCCAAGCCGGGCGTCGCGGGGGACCTCGTCACCGTCGGGAGCGAAGACGAGAGCATGTACGCCTTCGACGCGGCGTCGGGCGAAAAGCGGTGGTCGTACGACACCGCGTCGCCTGTCCGGTCGACCGCGGCGTTCGGCAACGATTCGGTCTACGTCGCGAGCGCGGAGGTCGCGTCGCTCGACCCGCCCGGCGCGGTCCAGACGCCGACGCCGAGCGCGACACCGGCGGACACTCCCACGCCGACCCGGACGCCGACTGACACGCCGGGCACCACGGCGACGGCGACGCCGACCGATACGCCCGACGGGACGACCCCGACCGCGACGCCGACGACGACCGCAGGAGAGTCTCCTCCGACCGCGACGCCGACGACGACCGCGACGTCGACAGCCGGAACCGGGACGTCCCAACCCACCTCGCCGTCCGGGACCGACGGAACGGCTGTCCCGACCGGAACGGCGACGTCCACGCCGACCGCGACGCCGACGACCGATCCGGGCGGAAACGGCGGCGGAGGCGGACCCCTGGACGGCGTCACCGGCGGGTGGGTCCCGTACGCGGGCGCAGGCGCCGTTGCGGCCGTCGTCGCCGTCGGCGCGCTCGTCAAACGGTTCGCCGGCGGCGGATCGTCCGGCGGCAAGCAGGCGGACGCGCTGGACTGGGGCGGCGGCCTCGACGACGACGACAGGTAGCCGACCGACCGTTTTTCGCGACCTCGCGAGCGCCGAGCGACCGCTGTCCCCGCCGGACGTACCGCTATTCGATATCGCGAATACGGGTTTATCACAGAGTCGGCCGAGCTGACTGGGAACGAGAGGGAAACACAGTGATTCCGGATAAGACGCACCGTGCGTACAAAAATCATCGATTTCGACGCGTTGGAGTGAGCGCGATTAGCGGGACGGGGGCGCGGCGCGATCCGACCCGCCGACGAACGCGGTCAGGACGGTCGATTCGGCCCGCCGGAGGAGTTCGCCGGCAGTGCTCGGCGAACAGTCGAGTTCGGCCGCCACGTCGGCGACCGAGCCCGAGCGGGGCACGTCGTAGTACCCGACGGCGACGGCGACTTCGAGCGCTTCTCGCCGGCGGTCGGTCAGCGCCGCTGGCGCGGACCACTGTCGGAACGCACGCACCCGGCGGAGTTCGGTCGGGAACAGGTCGGCGAGATCGGCGTAAAACTCCCCCAGCGCGTCCGACTCGCCGACGGCGTCGAACCGGACGACGCCGCTATCCTCGAAGCCCAGCGGCGGGACGAAGACCACCCGCGACGCGGCGACGAGGTCCATCACCGGGTCGGGGAGTTCGTAGTCGGTCTGACGGACGAAGGCGTAGGTCCCCCCGTCGGCCGCCACGAGGTGCGTCCGAGTGGTCGATTCGACGGCCGCGAGCACGTCTTCGACGGCCGACGGCGCCGCGTCGAACCAGGTGAGCGTCGTCACCTCGGCGGTCGGCCCCCATATCAGCAGTTCGGCCCGCGAGACCGGACCGCCCTCCATCATCCGTCGGTGAAACGGGTGGGCCGCCTCCTCCGGATAGGTCGTCTCGAACGTGGCCTGGCGCATCGACTGCACTCTCGGCACCCATATAAAAGACCGCACTGATCCGGGACAGCGTTCTGGCGGCCGGCGTGCGTTCGATCGGGTATGGGTCGTGCGCGGGCGGTCAGCGGGGAACGCACAGATGGATCCGGGGCGCAACGGGAGCGACCGATCCACCCGGAACGGGTCGAGTCCGTCGAATACGGGCCCGAGGAGCGGAGGCTGTCCTACGCGGAGTACGGCGACCCGAGCGGTGAACCGGTCGTCGTCCTTCACGGGACGCCGGGATCGCGGCTTCTGGGGGCGCTCTTCGACGAAGACGCGCGAGACCGGTGCGTTCGGGTTCTGGCACCCGATAGACCGGGGTTCGGGCGGTCCGCGGACTGGTCCGGGAGACGGCCGATCGACGCGGGCGCCTGGTTCGAAGCGCTCCTGGCGGACGCCGACGTCTCGACGGCGCCCGTGGCGGCGTTCTCCGGCGGGTCGGCTGACGGCCTGGCGCTGGCCGCGACGCGCGGCGATCTCGTCGACCGCCTCGACCTCGTCTCCGGCGCCGTACCGCCGTCGATCGCTCGTGGGACGCCCCGACTCCAGCGGACGCTGGGCCGAGTCGCTGTCCGGACACCGCGACTCCTCGGGGCCGCGCTGCGCGGGCAAACGTCGATAGCGGCGCGTGGTTCGCCGTCGACAGTCGTCGGCCAGTACACGGACGAACCGGGCGAGATCCGGGCGTCGACGGCCGAACTGGTGCGCCGCGACTTCGTCGAGAGCTGCACGCGGTCGCGCAACGGGGCGGTGACGGAACTCTCGTGGGTCGTCGAGGGGTGGGGGTTCGACGTCCGTGACGTCGACTGTCCGGTGACGCTGTGGCACGGGGACCGCGACGCGAACGTGCCGGTCGCCGACGCGTCGCGACTCCGCGACCGACTGTCGAACGGGCAGTTGACGCGGCTGGACGCCGATCACCTGACGGCGCTGTCGGCGAGTCGATCCCGGATCCTCGACCGCGTCGCGCCCCGAGATTGAATGGGGGGCCGGCCGACGCGTCGATATGGTCGACCGAGCGCACCAGACGGCGGTCGTCGAGGGTCACCGCATGCACTACATCGCGGCGGGCGACCGCGGCGCGGATCCCGGAGAGCGAGTTTCACCTTCTCAGCGAGTGTGCCCACTGGGCGCCGCGAGAACGCCCCCGCGTCGTCGTCGACCTGATCCGCGAGTTCGTGCCGGAGTAGCGCCGAGACCGATCGAGGTGAGAGGTTCGCCGCTTCGACGGACAGGTTTTCGTCCGTCACGGCTTTTTCGGACGGTTTTCGACAGTCCGCGACGCCTGCCGGTCTGTCGTCGACAGGCTCCAGTAAACCCCATGCCGCGATATAAAATCCGGGGTGCGACGGCCACCCCGGAACCGAGTGAAGTCGCGAAAAACAGCTACAGCGATGCCAGAAACGCGTCGAACGCGCCGCTCTCGGGGTGGCAGTGGCAGTAGGTGCCGAGCGTCCGGTACTCGGTGAGGCCGTCGCTGCCGTCGGCGATGCCGTCGCCGCGTTCCACGTCGAAGGCGAAGCGGGCGTCGGCGGCGGGGTCGGCCGTCGAGTAGTGGAACTCGTGGCCCCGACGCGTCTCCCCGGCCGACGCAGTGAGGGCGTCGCGCCTGGCCCGGAGTTCGACGTGGTCGAGCGCCTGGTAGCGGTCGTGCATCTGCACGTCCGCGGGGAGGATCCCGGCCATCTCGTGGGTCTCACCGTCGGTCGTGGTGAGCGACTCCGAGAGCGCCATCAGGCCGCCGCACTCCCCGAAGACGGGCAGACCGTCGGCGGCGCGGTCGGCCAGCGAGGAGAGCGCCGGGCTGTGGGCCAGCGCGGCGGCGTGGCGCTCGGGGTACCCGCCCGGCAGGTACACCCCGTCGCAGTCGGGCAGGTCGTCGCCGCTTGCGGGTTCGAACGGTACCACGTCGGCCCGTTCGGCCAGGCGTTCCAGCGTCGCCGGATAGACGAAACAGAACGCCTCGTCGCGGGCGACGGCGACGCGCGGGCCGTCGACGTCGGCTGTCTCCCTCGCCGTCCGGCGATCGACGTCCGTCGGCTCCGGTTCGGGCGGCGTCCGTGCGACGTCGCGCAATCTATCGGTGCGGAGATGGTCAGCGGCGGCGTCAAGCGCGTCGGAATCGAGCGGCGCCTCCTCGCCCATGTGGAGTCCGAGGTGCCGGTCCGGGATCTCCAGGTCGTCGCGGGGCGCGATTCGGCCGAAGTAGGTGATGTCGTCGGGCAGCGCCCCGCGGATCCCCTCGGCGTGGCGGCCGCCGTGGGCGCGCTGGGCGACGACGCCGGCCACCTCGACGTCGCGGTCCGCGGTGTCGGCGTACTCGCGGAAGCCCAGCGCCGTCGCGGCGACACTCTCCATCCCGGCGCTGGCGTCGACGACGAGGACGACCGGGAGGTCGAGCGCCTCGGCGACCATCGCCGTGCTCGACCCGTCGCCGTCGTACAGCCCCATGACGCCCTCGACGACGCAGACGTCGCCCTCGCCGCGGTGGTAGTTGCGGCGGAGGCCGTCCTCGCCCTGGAGCCAGCGGTCGAGCGTTCGCGATGGGGTCCCGGCCACCTGCTCGTGGTGGCTCGGGTCGATGAAGTCCGGGCCGGCCTTCGCCGGCTGGACGGCCAACCCTTCGCGCTCCAGCGCGCGGACGACTGCGAGCGTCGCCACCGTCTTGCCGACGCCGGAACTCGTGCCCCCGAGGACGAACCCCTTCACGGCGGCCCCCCCGGGCTATCGGCGTCGGCCCGCACGACCAGTACGGAGAGGTCCGAGAACGGCGTGTCGTCGGGGTCGGAGCCGCCGGCGTGCGTCGCCAGCTCGTCGAGGGTGGTCTCCGTGACGGCCTCGTCATCGTGCGTCAGCCGCTCGTAGACCAGCGCGGGCAGCGACTCGGGTGCGCCGGCGTCGAGCAGGTCGGCGGCGATATCGCCGGGCATCACGTCGTAGGGCCGGGGGAGGACCAGCAAGTGGCGGTCGCCGACGGCGGCGCGGAGGCGCTCGCGGTCCGCGGCGAGGTCGCCGCGCTTGTGGAGCGTGACGAACGTCGAGTCCTCCATGGGCGTGCGGGCGCGGCTCGCGGCGATCTGGAGCGAGGAGATGCCCGGAACGACGCGGACGGGTCGGTCGACCGCGGCCTGGACGCGCCCGAGGAACTGGTAGCCCGAGAAGTTGGGATCGCCCATCAGGACCGCCGTGCCCGCGGCGCCGTCGGCGACGCGCTCGGCGAACGCGGCGAGGGTCTCGTCCTCGTCGTCGTAGCCGCACGCGAAGGCGTCTCCGTCGATCCGGTCGCCGACGAAGTCGACGACGGTCTCGAAGCCGACGACGGCGTCGGCCTCGCGGATCGCCCGCTCGCCGCGGGGTGTGAGGTAGTCGAGGTTCCCGGGGCCGATGCCGACGGCGTAGACGGGGTCGTCTTCGCCGGGTCGCTCGGGGGTCGCGGCTGCGACGGCCTCGGGCGGCAGTTCGTCGACGTCGAGGTCAGATGTGTCGGTCACGCGTTGTCACGGTCCACGGCGAGCGGCGGGTTGACTGTTCCGGACCAGGGGAACTGTTTTGGCGGTGCCCGTCGACTCCGCACGCCATGAACATCGGCGTCTGTTACTTCCCGGAGCACTGGCCCCGGGAGCAGTGGGAGGAGCAAGTCACACAGATGGCAGAAGCGGGCATCGAGTACGTCCGCATGGGCGAGTTCGCGTGGTCGCGCTACGAGCCCGAACCGGGCGTCTACGACCTCGAGTGGCTCGCCGAGGCCGTCGACCTGATCGGCGACCACGGCATGAAGGCGGTCCTCTGTACGCCCACCGCCACCCCGCCGAAGTGGCTCAGCGACGAACATCCGAGCATCCTGCGCGAGACGGCCGACGGGACGACGGAGGGGTTCGGTAGTCGCCGCCAGTACTGTTTCAACTCGCCGGTGTACCGGCGGGAGAGCGCGCGCATCGTCGAGCGCATGGCCGAGCGGTTCGCCGGCCACGACGCCGTCGCCGGCTGGCAGACCGACAACGAGTACGGCTGCCACGGCACGACGCGGTGTTACTGTGACGACTGCGCCACCTCCTTCCGCGAGTGGCTCCGCGAGCGCTACGACGACATCGACGACCTCAACGAGTCGTGGGGCAACGCCTTCTGGAGCCAGGAGTACACCGGCTTCCACGAGGTCGACCCGCCCCGGTCGACCCCCGCCGGGCACCACCCCGCACGGCTGCTCGACTACTACCGGTTCTGTAGCGACAGCGTCGTCGAGTTCAACCGCAAGCAGGTCGAGATACTCCGCGCGGCGGACGACGACTGGTTCGTCACCCACAACGACATGTCCCTGTTCGGCGGGTACGACGCCTACGACCTCGGCGAGGACCTCGATTTCCTCTCGTGGGACTCCTACCCGACGGGCCACGTCCAGCACGCCCGCGGCGAGGACGCGACGGCCGACGACCTCCGCGCCGGCGACCCGGACGTCGTCGGCCTCGACCACGCGATCTACCGGGACGCCGCCGACGGCGACTTCTGGGTGATGGAGCAACAGCCCCGGCGGCGTCAACTGGCCGCCCCACCCGACCCAGCCCCGGCGAGGGCGCGATGGCGCTCTGGGCGCACTACGCCAGCGCCTACGGCGCCGAGACGGTGTCGTATTTCCGCTGGCAGCGCTGCGACATGGGCCAGGAGCAGTACCACGCTGGCCTGCGCAACCAGGACGGCTCGCCCGACCGCGGGTATCACGACGCCGTCCGCGCGGCCGGGGAACTGGACGAGTTGTCGGACCAGACTGACGGCGAGAGTGACAACGGCGCCCGCGTCGCCCTGCTCCACGACTACGAGAACCTCTGGGGGCTGGACATCGAACCGGCCTCCGTCGACTTCGACTACTGGGACCACCTGCTGACCTACTACGCGGCGCTGCGCCGCCACGGCGCGGAGGTCGACGTGCTCCCGACCGACGCCGACCTCGGCGGCTACGACGCCGTCGTGGGCCCGACGCTCTACTTCGCCGACGAGGATCTGGCGGACAGCCTCGACTCGTTCGCCCGCGACGGCGGCGAGGTGCTGGTGACGGTCCGCTCCGGGGTGAAGAACGAACACAATCGGCTCCGCCCGACGCTGCCCGGACCGCTCGGCGACCTCGCGGGCGCGACCGTCGAGCAGTACGAGGGGTACCGCGGCGACGCCGACCCCGAAGTCGAGTACCGCGGCGAGACCTACGCGTTCCGGACCTGGGGCGAGTGGCTCGACGCGGACGCCGCGGAGGCCGTCGCGACCCACGAGACGGGTCCTGCAGCGGGGACCGCGGCCATCACCCGCAACGAGCGCGGCGACGGCGCCGTCACCTACCTCGGCGTCTGGCCGGAGGAACCGCTCGCCGACGCCGTCGTCGGCGACTTCCTGGACGACGCCGGGGTTCCCACTGCCGGGCCGCTCCCCGACGGCGTCCGCCTGGCGCGGCGGGGCGGCCTGACCTGGGTTGCGAACTTCACGAGCGACTCCGTGCGCGCCGACGCGCCCGCGGACGCGACGTGGCACCTCGGCGACGGTGACATCGAGAAGTTCGACGTCGCCGTGACCGACGCCCCGCTCGCCGACGTGAGCGTCGACGCGGAGTGAGGCGGGGGTTTCGGCGGCGTCACAGGAGTTGTGGCGCGCGCTGTCGCGCCCTTCGTGGCGCGACGAAGTCGTGCGAGGGATGAGCATCGCAGCGAACGCAGTGAGCGAGAAGCGCAATCGGTTGGGGAGGTGTGAGGCGCAGTGTTGTGCGGCCGCGGTTCTGCTGTCCCTGGCGGACTGAAAGGGCGAGACTCGCTCGCGCCAGCGGAGAGTCGCCTGAGCGGGCACTATCCGAGCGCAGCGAGGATATCCCGCTTGGTTCGAGAGACGCCTACGGCGTCTCTCGTCATCCCGAAAATCTTCGATTTTCGGAGACAGCGACCGCGAGCGAGTCGAGGGCTTTCATGGCCTGCTGTCTCCCGTGCTGGAGTCAACTGCTAGCGAGCGGGTCGTGGGCTTTCACGGCCTGCTATCGGCGACGGTCACAACGATACCTCTCGAACAGATCCAAACCGAAACTACCCGGACACGGTCTCCAGATCAGCCGTTCGCGGCGACGGCCCGTTCCTGACCGGTCACTCGGCAGATCCACGAGCCGACGAGGCCGCCGAGGAGACCGAAGATCGCGGCGGTACCGAGGACGAAGCCGCTGAAGACGACGACGAGCAGGACCATCACGGGCGGGAACGACCACGCGTCGGCGAAGCTCTCGGCGCTGACGAGGATCGTGGGCGCGATCCAGACGTAGCCGGCCAGGCCGCCGATCACCCCGGCCCGGACGCTCGCGGCGCTCACGTCGGCCGAGTACCGGCGGGCGAGGAAGCCCGCGATCAGGCCGCCGACGACGACCATGTTGAACGAGAAGTGGTCGCTCGCGCCGGAACTCCAGTAGGCCGCGAGCGTGAGTGGCATCGACACGACGCCGCCGACGAGGGCGTACTGCCACGTCCGCGAGAGCGTACCGGGGAGGGGACCAGTCCGGGACATAGTTGTTCACCTGACAGTATCGCCCGTGACGTGATAAATCGCGCGCCGCTGGATCGAATCAGCGGACACCCGGTTGTCAGAGCCGCTCGGCGAGCGTCTCGGCGGTCTTCGAGCCGACGCCGTCGACGCGCTGGAGTTCGTCCTCGGACGCCGAGCGGACGTTCTCGACGGAGCCGAACCGGCGCAGCAGACGCTTACGAGTCGCCGGGCCGATCCCGTCGATGTCGTCCAGCACGGTCGAGACGTCGTCGCGGAGCGTCTGGTGGTACTGGACGGCGAAGCGGTGGGCCTCGTCGCGGACGCGCTGGAGGAGGTGCAGGTGCGAGGCGTCGTCGGGCCAGTCGTAGACGCCGGTCGGCGTGACAACCAGTTCCTCGTCTTTCGCCAGCGCGATGGCGGGCACGTCCCACCCCGCCGCCGCGAGTGCGTCGCGGGCGGCACCCAGTTGCCCCTCGCCGCCGTCGATGAGGAGCAGGTCGGGGTCGGGGCGGTCGTCCCGACCTTCCACAGCCCGATCCGCACGCCAGCGCACCAGCGACCGCATGTTCGCGTAGTCGTCGTTCTCGTCGTCGAGCTTCTTCCGGCGGTAGTCGGCCTTCTCGGGGCTGCCGTCGACGAAGGTCACGTCGCTGCCGACGGCGGCTTTCCCCTGGGCGTGGCTCACGTCGAAGCCCTCGACGCGGCCCACGCGGGCGTCGAGGCCGAGCGCGTCGGCCAGCGCCCGGCCCTCGTCGTCGCGCCGGTCGCGACTGCGGGCGTTCTTCAGCGCGAGGTCCACGAGCGTCGACTCGCGGCCGGTACCGGGCACCCGCAGCGCGACGCCCTCCCGCTCCAGCCACGCTTCGAGGTCGGCGTCGTCGGGGTGGTCCGAGCAGAGGATCGCGTCGGGCAACTCGCGCTCGGCGTAGTACTGGGCGATGAAGGCCGCGAGGACGGCGCCGGAGCGCTCGCCCTCGGGGGCGTCGAGGCGGTGGCGGTCGCGCTCGACGAGCTTGCCGTCCTCGCTGTGGAGGCGGGCGACGGTGCCGGTCTCGCCCTCGACGGCGACGCCGAGCACGTCGACCACGCGCTCGCGGTCGCCGTCCTCGTGGCGGCCTTCGCTGGCGACGGCGTCGCCCGACTCGCCGTGGATCGCCTCGACGGCGTCGAGGCGGTCCCTGAGATTCGCCGCGCGCTCGAAGTGCTGGTCGCCCGCGGCCGCCTCCATCTCCCGGCGGATGGGGTCGGCGAGCGCGCCGGTCTCGCCCTCGAAGAAGCGCTCGACGGCCTCTACGTCCCCCAGATAGGACTCGCCGTCCACGTCGGTCTCGGCGACGCAGGGGCCAGTGCAGAGGCCGATGTCGTGGTCGAGACACGGCCGGTCGCGGTTGGCGAACTTGTGGTCCGAGCAGCCGCGCAGGCCGTAGGTCTCCCGAACGGCCTTGACGACCGTCTCCAGGCGGCCCTTGTCGGTGAACGGGCCGAAGACGGTGGCGCCGGGGGCGGGGTCGCGGGTGATCTCGATCCGGGGGAACTCGTGGTCGGTCAGCTGGACGAGCGGGTATGACTTGTCGTCTTTCAGCCGGACGTTGTAGCGCGGCCGATGGCGCTTGATGAGGTTGGCTTCGAGGAGGAGCGCCTGGGTCTCCGTGTCGGTGACGGCCACGTCGACCGAGTCGGCCTCGGCGACCATCCGGCGGATGCGCTGGCTGCGCGGGTCGGCGTACGAGCGCACTCGACTCCGCAGGTCGACCGCCTTCCCGACGTAGAGGACCCGCTCGTAGGAGTCGGGGTCCGCCGCCGCGACGTCGTCGGTGAGTGCGGCGCCGCCCGCACCGTAGACGGCGGTGCCCTCGGTCTCCTCGTCGCTGTCGGCGCCGTCTGCGCCGCTGTCCTCGCTGATTTCGTCGGTCCCGGCGCCGCTCCCTCCGCGTGACTCGCGGGCGAGGAACTGATAGACGCCGGGCTCGGCGGGGAGGTCAGAGGCTCGGTCCCGGACGGCGTCGGGATCCATCGCTCTCCCGTAGCGACTCGGAGAATTTGAACCCTGCGTCCGCCGATTCCGGGTCCGATCGCTCCGCCCCTCAGCTATCGAACCCGAACGCCGATCCGTCCCCGTTTCCGTCCTCTGCGTCGGCCTCCGTATCGGTACCCAACGCATCCGCGTCGCCCGTCGCGTCCGCGGCGCCGTCCTCGGTATCGGCGCCGTCACCCTCCGAATCGGCGTCGTCGCCCGCTTCCCCGACCACCTCGTCGACCGTCTCGGAGAAGTCCGTCCCGCTGGTCTCGCGGACGGCGCGGTCGACCTCCGCGGACACCGACTCGTCGGACCCGCTCGCTGTCGACTCCGCCCCGCCGGTGATCCCGTCGCTCCGGACGGCACCGGACTTGGGAGCCAGCGGGTCCGAGTCGCCGTCGGGGGCGGAACCCACGCCGGCACTGGTCTCGGCCGCCTCGACGCCCACCGTCTCGGCCCCACCGGCGTCGACGCTGGCGTCGCTGCCGAACAGCACGACTTCGAGGTCCGCGACGGCTGCGTCCAGCGCGTCGTCCTCGGCGGGGACGCGGATGTCCCCGTCGTCGCCGGCGACGTCGACGACGAGGACGCGGTCGCGCGTCAGCAGGTAGACGCCGAAGACGAACACGGCGAAGAGGACGAGGACCGCCCCGATCAGCCGCGCGAACTCGTCGATGCGCGCGATCACCCCGAGGAACTGCTGGAGCATGGCGAGCAGGCCGCCCATCCCTAACTGCCCGCTCACGCCCGTCTGCTGGAAGGCATCGGTCGGGACGAACGCGCCGAAGTCGACGAAGACGCCGACGGCGAGCAGGACGGCGCCGTAGACGGCCGTCCGCCCGCCGATCCCGAGCAGGTTGCGCTCGCCTTCGTGACCCGCCCGGACGTCCGCGACGTTCGGCAGGTCGACGCCGCGGTAGTTCTCACCGCCGCTCCCCGGCGTGAACGCGAGCAGGCGGTGGCTCGTCACGACGACGCGGTCGTCGCCGCCCAGTTCGACGCGTCGCTCGACGGTCTCCCCGTCGAAGAGGAGGTCCTCGACCGACCCCGCCCACGCCCTCCCGTCCCGCCCGCTGACGCGTCCGGAGAGCCGAGCGAACAGAGACATGCCCTATGGAGGCGGACACACCGACTTAAACTGTGCGGCGGCCTCGCCCGGCCGGTCGCCGTTCGACTGCCCGCGGTTTCCGGCCACTCGATCGACGGTAGGCGGCGTATAACCAAGTGATCCACCCGGCGAACGCGAGACGTGCCCGACTGGGATCGGTTCCGGACGGAGCGGGTCGTCGCCGCCTGCCGCTGGGCGCTCGTCCTCGCGCTCACCGGCCTCGAAGTGGCGACGCTGACCCTCTGGCTGGCGCTGGTCGACGGCGCCGCGCCGCTGTCGCGAACGGCCGCCGTCGGCGTCGTCGTCCTCGTCGTCGGCCTGCAGGTGGAACACTTCCTCACGGACCTGGCCGCCAACGGCTCGGCGGTCGGGTTCCCCCTCGGCCGGACCCTCGCGGTCAGCGTCACCGAGGCGCTGCTGTGGATCGGCTGGTTCGCGGCCGCGAAGACGCTCGGCGAGCTCCGGGGCGTCTTCGTCGCCGGCGTCGCCTTCGCCGTCGCGCTCGCCGTCCAGCACACCGTCGAGGCGAACGCCCTGCGCGGCCGGCCGCTCGCCTACCGCCTGCTGGACTCGGCGACGGTCGGCTTCAGCCTCCTGACCGCCGCCGGCGCCTCGCTCTGGCTGGCGCTGTCGACGCCGGTCGCCGGCACCGCGCCGCTGGTTTCGTTCGTCGCGAGCGGGCTCGACCCGACGACCGCGGGCGGCGTCGTCCTCGCGGCCGCGCTGCTCGTCGAACGGCTGCTGGTCGTCCGGTTCGCCCGCCGCGAGCGCAGCGAACACACGGTCCCGGCGCGGCGTGCGCGCGGGTCGTGGTCCCGCGCCCGCTGAGCGGTCCGGATCGCCGTCTACAAGCCCGCCCGGCGCCCACGGACGCGTATGAGCGACGACAGCGTCAGGTGCTGGCTGGTGGACCGACAGTCGCGCGACGAGAACCTCGTCACCCTGGTCTACGCGACGACCGACGGCGAGCGCCACCTCACGAAACAGCTCTCCTTCCAGTTGCTCTCGCGCAAGCCGACGACCGCCGCCATCGACGTCGCCCCGGAGGACCTCGAACCGACGCCCGACGACGACCGCGAGCGCTACGCCACGCAGGCCCGGTCGATGGCCGAGAAGCACGACCCGGACGACGAGGTGTAACGCGCCCGTCGCCGTCCGGAGACTTATGAAAACCTATAAATGAGGGCGCGAAAGCCCCGGCCATGCCAGCCATCGAACTCGACGGACTGACCAAGCGGTTCGGCGACGTCGCCGCGCTGCGAGGGGTCGACATGACCGTCGAGGACGGGGACGTCTTCGGGTTTCTGGGGCCGAACGGCGCCGGCAAGACGACGACGATCGACATCCTCCTCGACTTCGTCCGCCCGACCGCCGGGTCGGCCGAGGTCCTCGGGATGGACGCCCGCGAGGACTCGGAAGCCATCCGGGAGCGACTGGGCGTCCTCCCCGACGGATACGACCTGTACGACCGGTTGACCGGCCGCCAGCACCTCGAGTTCGTGGCCGAGGCCAAGCGGGCCGACCCCGACGTCGAGGCGCTGCTCGACCGCGTCGGTCTCGATCCGGAGGACGCGGACCGCAAGGCCGGCGGCTACTCCCGCGGGATGCAACAGCGCCTCGCGCTCGCGATGGCGCTCGTCGGCGAGCCCGACCTCCTCATCCTCGACGAGCCCTCGTCGGGGCTGGACCCCAACGGCGCCCGGCTGATGCGCCGGATCGTCCGCGAGGAGAACGAGCGCGGCGCGACCGTCTTCTTCTCCTCGCACATCCTCGGACAGGTCGAGGCGGTCTGCGACCGCGTCGCCATCCTCCAGGACGGCGAGATCGTCGCCGAGGACAGCGTCGAGGGACTGCGCGCCGCCACCGACACCGGCACGACGCTCGTGGTGAACGTCGCCCCCGGCGAGGCCGAGCGGGCCGCCGACGCCGCCAGGAAACTCGACGTCGTCGACGGCGCGACCGTCGAGGGCGACGATCTGGTGGTCAGCTGCGACGGCGACGCGAAGATGGACGTGCTGACGGCCATCGAGGACGCCGGCGTCGACGTCGAGGACTTCGAGACGCGCGAGGCGTCGCTGGAAGACCTGTTCGCAGCCTACACCGAGGACGGCGAGGGACCGGGCGCGGATGCGGAGCCCGCCGACGCTGCTCCCGAGGGGGGTGACGCCCGATGAGCACCGAAAGCACGGGACTCGACGGCGCGCTCCGCGACACCTTCGACTGGTACCCGGTCGCCAAGAAGGAGTTCCGCGACGCCATCCGCTCGAAGGGCCTGTGGATCCTCTCGTTCGTCTTCACGGCCCTGTTCCTCATCCCGGCCGGACAGGCGCTGTTCTTCGGCGGGAACATCCGCCAGGACGTGGCGCAGGTCGGGATGCAGCTGTTCATCTCCCGGTTTTACCTGAACATCGTGACGCTGCTCGTGCCGATCGTCGTCATCTTCGCCGGGTACGCCGCCGTCTCCGACGAGCGGACCAGCGGGTCGCTGAAGGTGCTCCTCTCGCTGCCGTTCTCCCGTCGCGACGTGATCGTCGGGAAAGTGGTCGGGCGGAGCGCCGTCGTCGGCGTCCCGCTGCTCGTCGCCATGGGGCTCACCGGGCTGTTTTTCGCCCTCTCGGACTTCCAGTTCAAGCTCGACGTGTTCGCGTGGTTCGCGCTGTTCACGTTCGGGTTCACGCTCGTCATGACCGCCATCGTCGTCAGCATCTCCGGCGCGATGTCGACGAACCTCCGGTCGCTGGCCGGCGCCGGTCTCGTCTACTTCTACCTCTCGTTCGGCTGGAACTCGCTCGCGAACACGATCGGCGACCTGCTGGCTGACTACGCCGGGATCGCCGGCGCGCTCCGCTGGCAGATCGTCCTGTTCGTCAAGCTGATCAGCCCCACGCAGGCGTACAAGACGCTCACGAACTCGATGCTCGGCGAGGGCGCCGGCGCTGCGATGACCGCCCGCTACAGCATGTTCCGGAAGGGCCCGGAGACGATGCAGACCATCTGTGGGGACGTGCTGGCCGGAAACCCGCGGACCGTCCAGAGCATGTTCGGCAACCGGACCGTCTGCGAGAGCGGCGGATCGTCGCTGCCGATCTACTTCTCGGACCCGGCGGTCTTCCTGAGCTTCTTCCTCTGGATCGGCCTCGCCGCGGCGCTCAGCTACTACACGTTCGACCGCGTCGACCTGTAGAACAGCGTTCCGCCGCCTTCTCCCGTCTGCGCTCTACGCCGCTATTTCGACGCCCTCCTCCCGCAGTTTCGCCTCGAACGCGTCGACGCCGTCGAGCGTCGGCACGTCGTGTTCTGCGGCGTCGTCCCGCTTGGACTGTCCGGGGTTGTCGCCGAGGACCAGGTAGTCCGTGTTGCTCGACACGCTGCTGGTCGCCGAGCCGCCGGCGCGCTCGACCAGATCCTGGGCCTCGCTGCGGGTGTAGCCGTCGAGCGAGCCGGTGAACACGAAGGTCAGCCCGTCGAGGGCGTCGCCGGTGTCGGTCTCGGCCTCCTGCGGGTCGACGTGTTCGAGCAAGCGGTCGAGCACGTCCGCGTTGGCCTCGCTGTCGAAGAACTCGCGGATCTCGCGGGCGACCGTCGGGCCGACGTCTTCGACCGCCTGGAGTTCGTCCTCGTCGACCGCGCGCACGGCCTCGAAGGTACCGAAGTGCCGCGCGAGCGAGGCGGCGACCGTCTCGCCGACCTCGGGGATGCCGACGGCGGTGAGGAAGTCGGCGAGCGGCGGTTCACGGGCGTCGTCGAGTTCCGCGACGAGGTTCTCGGCGCTGGTCTCGCCCCACCCCTCCAGGTCGGTGAGGTCCTCGACGGTGAGTTCGTACAGATCCGCCACGTCCGAGACGAGGGCGGCGTCGAGCAGTTGCTGGACGCGCTCCTCGCCCAGTCCCTCGATGTCCAGGCCCGTGCGGGAGGCGTAGTGCTGGACCGACCGCTCGCGCTGGGCGCGACAGCCGAGGCCGCCGGTGCAGAAGGCCATCGGACCGTCGCGCTCGACGGGGCTCCCGCAGACCGGACACTCCTCGGGGAACTCGAAGTGCCCCTCGCCCGCCGCGTCGGTGACTTCGGCCACTTCGGGGATCACGTCGCCGGCGCGGCGGACGCGCACCTCGTCGCCGATTCCGACGCCGAGCCGTTCGATCTCGGCGGGGTTGTGCAGCGAGGCGCGCGAGACGGTGACGCCGCCGACCTGGACGGGGTCCATGAGCGCGACGGGCGTGAGTCGCCCCGTCCGGCCGACCTGGACGACCACGTCTCGAACGGTGGTGTGTTCGCTACGGGCGGGGAACTTGTAGGCGAACGCCCAGCGGGGCGCCCGCGAGGTTGTGCCCAGTTCGTCGCAGGCGTCGGTATCGTTGACGGAGATCACGACGCCGTCGATCTCGTAGTCCAGGTCGTCGCGCTCCTCCAGGCGGGCGTCGCGGTAGTCGATGGCCGCCTCGACGTCGTCGACGAGTTCCGTGCGCTCGCAGACCCGGAGGCCCCACTCGGGGAAGGTCTCGTGCATCTCCCAGCGGGTGTCGAACTCGGCCCCGTCGAGCACGTCGAAGAAGAACATCGAGAGCGGGCGCTCGGCGGTCACTGATGGATCGAGCTGGCGCAGCGTGCCGGCGGCGGCGTTGCGCGGGTTGGCGAACGGGTCGTCGCCGCGCTCGACGAGTTCGCGGTTGTACGCCTGGAACGCCTCCTTGGGCATGTACACCTCGCCGCGGACCGCGAGGAAGTCCGGGTGGTCGCCGCGCAGTCGCTGGGGGACGCTCGGGATGGTCCGGACGTTCGCGGTCACGTCGTCGCCGACCTCGCCGTCACCCCGGGTCGCCGCGCGCTGGAAGACGCCGTTCTCGTAGACGACCTCGACGGAGAGCCCGTCGAACTTCGGCTCGCAGTAATAGTCGATTTCCCCGTCGTAGTCGGTGGCTTCCAGCCCCTCGCGGACGCGGCGGTCGAACTCGCGGACCTCCGCGGCCTCGCCGCCCTGGTCGATCGAGCGCATCGGCGCGACGTGCTCCACGTCGGGTAGTTCGTCACGGGGCGCGCCGCCGACGCGCTGGGTCGGGCTGTCCTCGGTCTGGATGCCGAACGCCTCTTCGAGGTCGCGCAGGCGGGAGAACAGGGCGTCGTACACCCGGTCGTCGATCGCCGGGTCGTTCTCGACGTAGTAGCGGTGGTCGTGATAGCGGACCGCCTCGCGGAGCCGCTCGGCCTGCTCGCGGGCCGCGTCCTCCGAGAGCGCCTCGACCGGGTCGAAGTCGGTCGGCGGGTCGTCGACGTAGGGGTTGTCCGCGTGCGTCTGGGCCGCCTCGTCCGTCATTACCCCTCTCTCGCGGCGGCACCCTCTTTGAAGGTTCGGTGCGAGCCGAGCCGGTCGGCCGGCTCGCGGCACCGCTGGTTCCGTCTCCGGATCAGAGCGTCACTTTCCACGTCGTGCTGTCCGAGCGGCCCCACTGTTCGATCTCGATGTCCCGCGTCCGTTCCTGGAGGAGCCCCATGTTGATCCCGACTTCCTTGGCGGACAGTCCCAGTTCCTCGGCGATGTACTTCGCCTTGAAGTAGGCGGTCCCGTCGACCTGCTCGCGGAGGTGCGAGAGGATCTGCGACTGCGTCTCGGTCAGCGATGGGGCCGCGACCGCACCGTCGCGGCGAGTTGGCGTCGGCATACTCCACGCTCGGCGGGGATTGACCATTGTTATGCGTCGATTTCGGCCGGAGAAGGGCGAGACAGACCGTCTGATCCGGGCGGCAACCCGTCAGTCGCCGCCGGCCGCGCCCGCGCGGTCGCGGTTGGACTCCGCGTTCACCGCGTCGAGAAGTCCCCCGGCGGTCCCCTCGGCGGCGATGGCGTCGACGTTCGCGAACAGGAAGCCCGCGAACCCGACGCGGATCAACGCGCCGAGGTACTCGCCGATGACGCCGGAGACGTAGGCGTCGAAGACGCCGGCGACGCCGAGTACCGCGAAGACGATGAGCATCCCGATCAGGAACAGCAGGAGGTTCCGCGCCTTCCAGTGTAAGAGCCGCTGGCGGTCGGGGAGCCGCCGGGCGCGCTCCCAGACCGGGCCGAACAGCAGGTACGTGAGGTAGACGTGCCCGCCGACGACGGACGCGATGCCGACGAGACCGACGACGCCGCCGACCACCGAGGCGCCGTTGAACGCGACGACCTGGACGGCCGGCACGAGCGCGAAGACGCCGACCATCTTGCGCGACTCGTTCGCGAGCAGCGCCGCGACCGCCCACAGCAGCGGGTACGCGATCAGGTCGTCGAGCACGCTCGGGACGTCGAGCGCCGTCCCGTTGACGGTGAGGACGCCGACGCCGGCCAGCGACAGGGCGGTCGTCACGGCGGAGATGCCGACGGCCGCCACGACCGGGTAACAGAACAGCCGCTTCGACTCGGGAACTCGTCGGAGCCAGGCGATCAGCCCGACGGTGGCCAGGGCGTAGCAGGCCGCGGCGACCGCGGAGACGGTCGGCAGATCAATCATCGTCGCCCCCCGCGAGCGTCACGGCGCCAGGGTTCGGTCCGTCCCCGGCCGCGCTCGCGTCGTCGCGCGTCTCGAAGACGGCGAGGCGGTCGAGGAGGTCGTCGGTGCGACCGGCCAGGCCGTCGGCGCGCTCGCGCACGTCGGCCATCGTCCCGGCAGTCTCCGAGGCGGTGTCCGCGAGTTCGTGCGAGCGGTCCGCGACGCGTCGGGCGACCTCGCCGACGGAGTCGACGGTCGCGGCGACCTCCTCGGTGGCGGCCGCGCCGTCGTCGGTGGCGCGGGCGATCTCGCCCATCGCGGCGTCGACGTCGTCGACGGTATCGGTCAGGGAGCCGAGCGTGTCGCCGGCGTCGGTCACGGTGTCGACGCTCTCGCCGATCCGCTCGCGCGTCCGGTCCATCTCGTCGGTCACGTCGTCGACGTCGGCCCGGGCGCCCTCGACGATGGTCTCGATCTCGTCGATGGCGGACTGGGTCTCCTCGGCGAGCTGTTTGACCTCGTCGGCGACCACGGCGAACCCGTCGCCGCCCGCGTCGGCGTGCGAGGCCTCGATGTTGGCGTTCAGCGCGAGGATGTTCGTCTGCTCGGCGATGTCGTCGATGATGCCCGTCGTCGCCGCGACGTCGTCCATCCGGTCGTCGAGTTCGGTCACCAGCCGGTGGAGTTCGTCGACCGTCGTCTCGACGGTCCGGATGGCCTCGACGGCTTCCTCGGCGCGCTCGGCGCCGGTCGCCCCCACGTCGGAGGCCGCCGCGGCCTGGTCGGCGATCTCGTCGGTCGTCGCGGCGACCTCCTCGATGGTCGCCGAGAGGTCGTCGACCTCGGCGACGGCGCTCTCCAGCTGTTCGGCCTGATCTTCCAGGTCGGCCGCGAGCTCGCGGATGTCGTCGGCCAACTGCTCGTTGAGCCGCTGGACCTCCGCGGACTCCTCGGCGACCGCCGTGCTCGACGCCTCGACCCGTTCGGCGAAGGTGCGGATCTCCTCGACCGTCTCGGAGAGGCCGCCGGCCATCTCGTCGTAGGCGTCGGCGATCCGGTCGACGGCGTCGACGTCCGTGTCCGTCGAGAGCTCCCGCGTGAAGTCGCCCTCGGCGGCCGCGGTCATCGCGTCGCCGATCCGCTCGGCGTGGTCGAGCAGTTCCTCGTTGAACGCCTCGGCCTGTTCGGTCGCCGCTTCCGCTTCCTTGCGCGCCTGTTCCGCCTCGCGGCGGGCCTCGTCGGACTCGTCGAACGCCTCGCCGAGCGACCGGCGCATGCTGTCGAACGTGTCCGCGAGCCGGCCGAACTCGTCGGCCCGCTCGACCTCCGCGGTGGCGTCGAGGTCGCCGTCCTCGACGGCCTCGGCCGCCTCCGTGAGCCGACGGAGCGCGACGGCGGCGTTGCCGCCCAACACGATCGCCAGCAGTCCGAGGTTGAGGACGAGGACGAACACCGTCCCCGCGATCCCGGAGACGCCGGCGCCCGGGTCCGTCGCGGACGCGACGTGCCCCGCGAACAGCCATCCCAGGGCGACGGTCACGGTCGCCGTCAGCGCGACCGCCGCCGCGATACGCCGGCTGTAGTGGTCTCTGATCGCAGATCCTGTCACCGTATCCATTGCTAGCTCCGGATTTCGTGACCGCTCTCTTATTCGTACCTGTCCGAGTATACGAGATGATAACCGAATTTAGATTCAGCTTGATGGCGATTATTATCGATATACTCGAACTACTATCAGAATCAATCGAGATTCCCACAGCGTTCAGATGCGAGGGCGAACTCACAGCGGGCGACCGCTCGTCGGCCACTATCGGCGAGCGTCGACAGCCCGCCGCCGACAGCCCGCTGCCGGCTACCGTGCCCGCCGCCCGACGGGTCAGTCGTCGCTCAACACGCCTTCGGCGACGGCCATGTCGTCGACGTCGGGGTCGTCGGCGGTCGCGCGGAGGACGAACCGCTTGCGGACGAGATCCGCGGCGAACAGCGCGGTGCCGGCGATTATCATGGTGTCGCCGGGCAGGCGCGCCCAGAAGAGGTTCTGGACGACGGGCTGGTTGTAGAACGCCAGGCTCCGGCCGGCGGCGTAGCTCTCGGTGAAGATGGCCTCCAGCTGCAGGAAGCCGACGGGGAGCACGGAGACGAACACCATCAGCGCGAGGCCGACGTTCCACAACCAGAACGCGCCGCGCAGCCACGACCCGTCCCAGCGGTCGGGTCGGATGGCGATCCGGAGCATGTAGGTGACCATCCCCAGGGCGAGGAAGCCGAACGCGCCGAACATGGCCGCGTGGGCGTGGCCGACCGTGAGGTAGGTGCCGTGTTCGTAGTAGTTGATCAGCGGGAGGTTGATGAAGAAGCCGAGCACGCCGGCCCCCACGAAGTTCCAGACGCCGCTGGCGACGATGAACATGAACGGGAGCCTGTACGGGAACGTCTCGCCGCCGCCGGCCATCGCGCGGTACTGTCCGATGGCTTCGTAGAGGATGAAGACGAGCGGGATCAGTTCGAGGGTCGAGAAGACGCTCCCGATGGGCACCCACAGGTCGGGCATGCCGACCCACCAGTAGTGGTGGGAGACGCCGATGACGCCCGTGGACATCACCAGTAGCGCCTGGAGCATGACCGCCTTCTCGGCGCTGCGGCGAGTGAGGAGGTTCATCGAGACGAGGGTGAGGCCGACGATGGCGACGATGAAGAACTCGAAGGCGCCCTCGACCCACATGTGGACGACCCACCAGCGCCAGAACTCGGTGACGGCGATGTTGGTCTCGGGGGTGAACAGGAACCCGGCGGTAAAGAGCAGGGCGATGGAGCCGCCGGCGTAAAGGATCATGTGGCCGAGCCCGTAGACGGGTTCGCGGTCGAGCATGGGCTTGAGACCGCGGACCGAGAGGGCGGCCCACGCGAGGAAGCCCGCGAGCAGGCCGACCTGCCAGAGCTTCCCGACTTCGAGGTACTCCAGGCCCTCGTTGCCGACGAGCCACCACAGCGCGCCGTCGAGGTAGCCCTGCGCGCCGAGCCAGATGCCCGCCAGGCCGCCGACGGTGACGACCACGATGGCGCCGAGCAGGCCGTTGACGTACGTGGCCTGGCGCTCGGGCTCGTGACCGGTCAGCAGCGGCGGCAGGAACAGGCCGGCGCCCAGCCACGTCGCGGCGATCCAGAGGATGCCCAGGTCGATGTGCCAGGTCTTCGCGATGGCGAACGGCAGCACCTGGAGGATGTGGACGCCGAAGACCTCCTCGATCCCGAAGAAGCCGGCCCGCTCGATGTAGAAGTGCGCGAGCAGTCCCCCCAGCAGGACCTGGGCGAGGAACAGCCCGGCCGCCACCGGAACGAACCGCATCGCCGCGCGCTGGCTCGGGAAGACGCTCACGTCGCCGGGTTCGGGGACGGAGATGCCCTCCGCGGAGGGCTCGGGGAGTTCGACGGACCTGTACAGCCAGATGCCCGCCCCGGCGCCGCCGACGAGCAGGACCATCGCGACGACGCTCCAGGTCATCGCCGCGGCGGTGGCGTCGTTGCCGGCGACGGGCTGGTAGGGCCAGTCGTTCGTGTATGAGTGGTCGCCGGCCGGGCGGTCGGTGTGGGAGAACCACGCCGTCCAGAGCGCGAAGTCGGCGAACTGGCGGGCCTCCTCCTCGGAGTCGATCATGTCGGCGGGGACGCCCCGCTCGTGGCTCCCCTCGTGGTAGCGCTCGACGTACTCCTGACGGACCTGCCGGTGGGCGTAGGCCTCGGCCGCTGAGTACTCGATCGCGCCGCCGTCGTAGGCGCCGTCGAGGTCGTTCTGGACCACGTCGTCGACGGCCGCCTGCTCGGCGGAGTCGAGGCTCTCGTACTCGCCGCCGTAGCGCTCGCGGGCGTAGTAGTCCCGCATGTGCTCGACCTTTAAATCGAGCGTGTCGGCGGTGTAGTCGACGCCGTAGTAGGCGCCGTTGCCCAGTATCGACCCGTGGTTCATCAGGCCGTCGCGCTGGAAGGTCTTCTTGCCCTCGCGGACGTCTTCACCGGTCACGATGGTCGCGCCGTCGGGGCCGACGACCTCCTCCGGTATCGGCGGCGCCTCCTGGTAGGCCAGCCAGGCGCCGCCGGCCATCACGACCAGGTTGAACACGAAGGCCGCTGCGAGTAGCTTCGCGATCGTCTCTCGTCTCACCTTCATACGCGACCGTTCGATCCCCACGTTTAGGAACGGCTCTCAGGTTCCCGACTTCCGACAGCGCGGGCGAACATGTTCACGCGGCCGGCCGCCCGCTTCGGATCCCGACCGACACAGAGACGCGGAGAAAAGCCACAGCCGTCAGGTCGGCGTGAGCGTCGAACGACCGATCAGAGGTCGGCCACGTCTTCGATCGCGTCGGTGAGTTCCTCGATGCTCTCCAGGTCGTGTTCGCCCATGTGCCCGATGCGGAAGGTCTTCTCGCCGAGCTGGGAGCCGTAGCCGTTGGAGAACACGAAGTCGTACTCCTCCGAGACCTCCTCGATGGTCGCGGCCACGTCGATGTCCTGCGTGTTCTCGATGCAGGAGACCGTCTGGGAGCGATAGCCCTCCTCTGCGAACAGATCGAAGTGCTCGTGCGCCCAGTCGTGGACGTACTCGGTCATCTCCTGGTGGCGCTGGTCGCGGGCGCGGTGGCCCTCCTCGAGCATGTGCTTCATCTGCTTGCGGTAGGCGAGCATGACCGGGATGGCGGGCGTCGAGTGGGTCTGGCCCTTCCGCTCGTAGTAGTCGATGGTGCGCTGGAAGCCGCCGTACCACGAGGCCGAGTCCTTGTCGAGTTCGCGGTCGTAGGCGTCGTCGCTGACGACGCAGACCGCCAGCCCCGGCGGCATCGCGAACGCCTTCTGCGTCGAGGCGAAGATCACGTCGATGTTGTGCTCGTCGATGTTCACGTAGTCGCCGCCGAGCGCGGAGACGGCGTCGACCACGAAGTAGGTATCCGGGTACTCGGCGACGACGTCGCCGATCTCCTCGATCGGGTTGCGGACGCCGGTCGAGGACTCGTTCATCACGGTCGCGACCACGTCGTAGTGCTTGTCGCTGTTTTCGAGTTCCTCGCGGATGTCCTCGGGCTTGATGGCTTGACCCCACTCGTATTCGAGGCGGTCGACGTCCTTGCCGAGGCGCTCGGCGACGTTGGCGTGGCGCTCGCTGAAGCTCCCGCAGGTCGGCACGAGGATGTTCTCGTCGACGAGGTTGAGCGTCGACGCCTCCCAGAACTCGGTGCCGGACGCGGTGAGGATGACGACCTCGTGGTCGGTGTCGAGGAACTCCTTCGTGTCCTCGACGATGGTCGTGTAGAGGTCGGTCATCCGGTCCATCCGGTGGCCGAACATCGGCTGGGCCATCTCCTCGATGACGTCTTCGCGAACTTCGGTCGGACCGGGGATGTACAGCGTCTTGTCGTCGTAGTCGCCTGTGTATTCCTGTTTCTTGGGCACTGGAACCACCGTCTGTTACCGAGACGGTCGGCGCGAGGTGGTATGGTAGTTTTGATGCCAAGGCGACACCGTCGACGCAATCGACACAGTCGCGTGACGTGCATCCGACTCGGCGTCCTGGCGGCGGTCAGCCAGGCGAGTCGCGGGCCCGTCGTCCGGGACCGCCCGGCGGGGCCGTACGGGTCACGTAACTTATGGAAAAGGTTTACCGAGCATCGACGAAAAATACGGGATCGGGACGATGAGTTCGACGCTCACGCTCGCGGTCGGTCTGGTCGCCTCCGCGTTCGTCGCGGTGAACGTCGGCGGGTCGTCGATGGGGGTCGCGTTCGGGCCAGTCACCGGGAGCGACGCCGTCGGCTACCGCCTCGCGGCGGTCCTGATGGGGCTGTCGGTGGCCGTCGGCGGGGTCGCTCTGGGCGGTCGGGTGACCGAGACCCTGGGCGAGGAGTTCGTCGCGCCGTCCGTGTTCACTGTCGAGGCGGCCCTGGTCGTCCTCGGGGTGACGGGCGTCGGGATCCTGGTGGGGAACTATCGGCGCATCTCGGTCAGCACGTCGGCGACGGCGGTCGGTGCGGTCACGGGGCTGGGACTGGCCGCCGACGCGCTCCGCTGGGGAACGGTCGCCCGCATCGGCGGGTCGTGGGTCGCGGCCGCGGTGGTCGCCTTCTGGGTCGCGGCGGTGCTCGGCCGCTACCGCTACGAGCGGATCGCGGCCGCGCTCCGCGGCCACCCGCGGCGCGCCCGACTCGCGCTCGTCGCCGGCGGGTGCGCGATGGGAGCGGCCGCCGGCGGATCGAACGTCGCCAACGCCGTCGGCGCGCTGGTCGGCGCCGACCTCCTCCGAATGGGACCGGCGACGCTCGTCGGCGTCGTCGGGATCGCCCTCGGCGCGGCGGTCCTGGGCCCGCGCACGCTCGAGACGGTCGGCGAAGGCATCACCGAACTGTCCGTGGCCGGCGCCCTGATCGTCCAGGCGGTCGCCGCGACGATCATCACGCTGCTGAACGTCGCCGCCGTCCCCGCGAGCCTCGCGATCACGACCACGATGAGCGTCGTGGGCCTCGGCTGGGGGCGGGCAAGCCGCGTCGCAGACGGCGGCGAACGCGACGAGCGCGGCCCCGAAGAGACGGCCGAGTCGACCCCGGCCGGCGCTGCGCTCTACGACCCCGACGTGACCAGACGCATCGTCGTGACCTGGGTCGCGACGCCGGCGGTGGCCTGCGGGCTGGCTGTCGCCGCCGTCGTCGCGCTGGGATAACGCTCGCGCGCCGCCCGGTCAGTCGCCGCGCCACGGCGGCGAGAGGTGGACGTGGAACAGCCGCTCGCAGTCCTCGGCACCGCAGACCGGGCACTCGTCGATTTCTGCGGGCTCGGCGGCCTCGTCCTGCGGTTCGGCGGCTTCGGCTGCGGTCGCCGTCGCCGCGACGACGCGACTGCCGGCGTGGCCGAGCGCGTAGCCCTCGTCGGTCTCGCGGACAAAGTACTCGCAGAGCCGTCGAAGGTGGTAGCTGAAGCGGCCGGAGTCGCGGATCCCGGCGCGTTCGCGCAGCCGGGAGAAGGGGAGCGGGCCGTCGGCGTCGGCGAGCGCGCGGAGGATGTCGAGGCGCGTCTCGTCGCTCAGCACGTCGAAGGCCTCGGCAGGGTCGTCGACCGAATCGGTCATGTCGGGCGCTCCGGGCGCTCGGGTCCTGTACTTTGTGGCCGGGTCGGCGGTGCCGCAGGACCGCAACGGCGGCGCTGGCGAGCCAGCGGGTATCGAGAGAATTACGACGGGAATCGAGAGACGTGCGGCTTCCGCCGCGGGAGCGACGACGTCGCGGGCGGCTCAGGAGAGGTCGATGTTGGCCGAGTCGTCGGCGCGGTCGAACGTGACCTCCAGGATGCCGTTGTTGTACGACGCCGAGGCGGAGTGCTCGTCGACGCGGGCGGGCAGGCGGACCCGCTCGTGGTACTCGCGGGCGTCGCCGGCGGCGTCGAGGGTGAGCACCTCGCCGTCGCAGCGCAGGTCGATGTCGCTCTTGTCGACGCCGGGGATGTCCGCGACGACCCGCAGCTGGTCGTCTTCCTCGTAGACGTCGAGGTGGACGTCCGCCGCGCCGGGGTCGGAGGGGCCGGCTCCCGCGTTCGCGCCGCCGCGAGCGCGTGCGTCGTCCATCACGTCGTTCATCATCCGCTCTATCTCCCGGAAGAACTCGTCGAAGGGGTCGTCGCGGTCGTCGCGTCGCATGCGAGATGCTATGTCGATCGATGGCAAAAGCTTTCGGCTCGCGGATCCGGTCACGACAGCCGCCGTCCCCGCCGCGGTGGCGGAGCGTTCGAGCGGTCTGATCCCAGAATATATCCCGACGCTCGTCGATTCGTGTGACGTGCGTCTCGTCCAGATCACGATCCCGACCGGCAAACGGGAGACCGTCACGCGAGCGCTCGACGACGAGGACATCGACTTCATCGTCACGGACGAGACCAGCGACCGGGAGTACGCCGCCGTCGCCTACGTGCCGCTCCCGACCAACGCCGTCGAACCGGTGCTCGAAACCCTCCGGACGGCCGGTATCGACGAGAGCACCTACACCGTCGTGCTCGACGCCGAGACCGTCGTCTCGAAGGACTTCGAGGCGCTCGAGGAGCGGTTCAGCGAGGAGCAGGACACCGACCGGATCGCCCGCGAGGAACTGGTCACGGCCGCCGAAGACCTGCTGATGTCGATGCCGACCTACATCATCATGACCGTGGTCAGCGCCGTCATCGCGACCGCGGGCCTGTTGCTCAACTCGCCGGCCGTCGTCGTCGGGTCGATGGTGATCGCGCCGCTCATCGGCCCGGCGATGGCCGCGAGCGTGGGGACTGTCGTCGTCGACGAAGAGCTGTTCGCCGAGGGCGTCAAGCTCCAGGCCGTCGGCCTCGTCGTCTCGGTCGCGGCGGCCGCCGCCTTCGCCTGGGTCGTCAAGACCGTCCACCTGATCCCGCCGTTCACCGACGTGACCGCGATCCCGCAGGTCCGCAGCCGGCTCTACCCGGACTTCCTCTCGCTGGTCGTCGCCCTCGGCGCCGGGGTCGCGGGCTCGCTGTCGCTGACGGCTGGCGTCTCTTCCGCGCTGGTCGGCGTGATGATCGCGGTCGCCCTCATCCCGCCGGCGGCGACCGTCGGCATCGGCATCGCCTGGGGCAAACCCATCGTCACGTTCGGGTCGACCGTCCTCGTCCTGGTGAACCTGCTGTCGATCAACCTGGCGGCGCTCGTCATCCTGCGCTACAGCGGCTACCGGCCGACGAACTGGTTCCAGCTCGACACGGCGCGCGGCGCGACGGTCCGGCGGGTCGCCGTCCTCGTCGTCGCAATCGTCATGCTGTCGGTCTTCCTCGGCGGCGTCACCTACGACTCGTTCCGCGGCGCGACGACCGAGGAACGCATCCAGGACGCGACCAGCGCCGCCATCAACGAGTCCGCGGCCGACGCCGAAGTGCTCTCGCTCGAAGTCAACCGGAGCAGCAACTTCCTGTTGCAACACCCCGTGGCGATCACCGTCACGGTCGGCGTCGAGAACCAGACCCACCCGCGACTGGCCGAGCCGATCGACCGACGGGTCGAGCGCGCCATCGACCGCGAGGTCCGGACCCAGGTCCGGTACGTCGTCGTCGACTCGTCGTGACAGGTTACCGCCACTACCCACCGGTCGTCGTCGACCGATTCGCCCCGTCTGACGCGCGTCTGACGGCCGATTTCGATCCTTCAAAGACGCGTTTGAGTTAACGTGATCTCTTTTTGATAGCCCGTCGTTGGAGCGGACGCATGAACTCACGAGTCACACTCGCCGGAGTGGCCCTCGTCGCGGCCCTCCTGGCCACGGCGGGCGCCGCGGCGGCGTTCACGTCCGGCGGCGCCCCGGTCCAGACGCAGCAGACCGCAACACAGGACAACATGAGCGACACGATCACCGTCGGCGCCTCCGGCCAGGTCCAGGCCGAGGCCGACCGCGCGGTCGTCCGCGTCGGCGTCGTCGCCACGGGCGACAACATCCAGACGGTGCGCAAACAGCTCTCCAACAACGCGAGCCAGATGCGCAGCGCCCTGAACAAGATGGGCATCGACAGCAGCCAGATCCGCACGGGCTACTACGACATCTCGACGAACCGCCGCTACGGCGGTGGCGGCCAGACCGACCAGCCCGAGTACCGCGCCGTCCACTCGTTCTCGATCACGGTCGACGACCCCGATAGCGTCGGGCAGGTCGTCGACACGGCCGTGACCAACGGCGCGAACGAGGTCGACGGCATCCAGTTCACCCTCTCCGAGGACAAGCGCGAGAGCCTCCGGCAGAAGGCTCTCAGCGAGGCGATGGACTCGGCCCGCGGCGAGGCCAGCACCATCGCCAGCGCCGAGGACCTGAGCGTCACCGGCGTCGACCGCGTCTCCACCACGCAGTACAACAGCCACACCTACTCGGTCGAGACCGCCGCGCTCGCCGCTGACGGCGGCGCCAGCACCTCCATCAACAGCGGTCCGGTGACGGTGAGCGCCTCTGTCACCGTCGTCTACGAGACGAACTCCGAGTGACGACCGACCCACTCGGTCCGCCCACACGCTCTGTCACCCGCTGACGCCCGCGCCCCCGAGTCCCGCTGGCGCTCCGTTCTCCCGTCACCGGTCTCCGGTGACGTTCGCTTTCTCGCCTCCGCGTCCGCCGTTTCGGGTTCCCCTGGGAGATCCGCCGCTCACGGTCGCGTCGGTATCCGCAGAACTCGACGGCGGGTTCGACTGGCCGACTACTGTCCGTCGTAGGGGAGCTCAGGTTCGTAGTCGACGGCCTCGACGGCGGCGTCGAGGACGCCCTGGACGTTCTCGTCCTCGGTGACGCTCATGTACAGGTCGGCCTCGACGTCGCGCGAGCGGTCGGCCTTGTTGCAGACCGTGAGGACGGGCACGTCGAAGCGCGCCTCGATGTCGTCCCGGAGCGCCAGTTGCAGGTCGAGCGGGTAGCCGCACTCCTCGCTGGCGTCGACGAGGACGAGGACCGCGTCGGCGAGGTGTTCGACGGCACTGGCCGCCTGGGCTTCCACGTCGTTGCGCTCCTCGGGCGCGCGGTCGAGCAGGCCCGGCGTGTCCACTATCTGGTAGCGGATGTGCCCGTCGTCGAAGTGGCCCACGCGGATCTCGGTCGTCGTGAACGGGTAGGAGGCGGTCTCGTTGCGGGCGTTCGTGACCGCGTTGACGAACGTGGACTTGCCGACGTTGGGGTAGCCGGCGACGACGATGGTCGGTTCGTCGGGGCGGATGTCGGGCAGTGTCTTCAGGTCGTCGCGCGCGGCGCCGACCGCCGCGAGGTCGCCCTCGACTTCCTCGACCACGTCGGCGATGCGAGCGAAGGCCTGCTTGCGGAGCTTGCGGGCGGTGTCGATGTCGCCGGTGGCGATGCGGCCCTGGTACTCGTCGCGGATCTCGGAGGTCTTGCGGCTCGCCCAGTTGATCTCCGAGAGGTGCTGGCGGACGGCGTCGATGCCGCCGATGTCGGGCGCGTCGTCGTCGGTGGTGTTCGACGCGATGACGGCGTCGGCCAGTTCCTCGTAGAACGGGTCCAGATCGTCGAAGTCCGGCCAGTCGGAGACGACGTTCTCCAGGTTGTCGGAGGCGATATTGGAGGCGGTCTGCAGCATCGAGAGGGGGGCGTCGTGGCCGCTCTTGGCCCGCCCCGCGCGCGCGGCCCGCGAGAACGCCTTGTCCACCAGCTCCTCGGACGTCGGCGTCGTCGGCAGGTCCTCGAACGGTTGGCTCATTGCCCCCCGATAGACGGCCGGCGCGTAAAAGGCCGTTTACTCGCCGCCGCCCGCGACACGGCGTCACACCGGTGGGACCGCCCCTGCCGGCGTATCCCTGCGAGACGCCTATGCGTCCCCGCGGTCTACCCCGGGCCATGACTGACTGGAGCGCTGTCGTCTGGGGATTCGTCGCCGGCATCGTCGCCGGTATCGCCGCCTTCCTCGTCCCGGTGGTCGGTCACGTCGGCGCGGGCCTGATCGCCGGATTCGTCGCCGGGTACCTCGCCGGCGGGACGCTCGGCAGCGGCGCGTGGCACGGCCTGCTCGCCGGCGCCCTCGGCGGCGTCGTCCTCGTCGTCCTCACCGCACCGATCGCGAGCCTGCTCGGCGGGGCGCTCGGCGGCCCAATCGGCGGCGTCTTCAGCGGCCTCAGCGTGATCGTCGTCGGCCTCGTCATCGCGTTCGTGTTCGCCCTCGACAGCGCCGTCGGCGGGATGATCGGCGCGATCCTCGCGGACTGACGCCGGTCGGTTTTATTTTCGGGGGTACCGTCTCCCCGGTATGCTCCACCGCCGTGCCCTCTTGGCGGCCACCGCGACGAACGTCGCGGTCCTCGCAGTGCTGCTGGTCGCGACCGACGTCGTCCTCCTCGGGACGACCGTCGGCGGGCTCGTGGCCGGTGCGTTCGCTGGGCGTCTCCGGGCCGGCGCGGTCACGGGCGGGACAGCCGCGGCGCTCGCTCCCGTCGTCGGGGCCGTGCTTGCAGCCGTCCTGACAGCGGTCGCACTCCTCGTCGGTGCCGCGCTCGGGAGCGGTGGCGCCGCCCGTGCCGGGGCCGGTGTGGTCTTCGGCGTCGCCGCACTCGGCCCGGTTCTCGGGCTCGCCTCCCTGCTCGCCTACGCCGTCTCGCTGCTCGTTCTCGTCCCGCTCGGCGCACTCGGCGGCGTCTTCGGCGCCGTCGCGTCCCGCGGACTGACCCGAATCTGATGTACCCCCCGGCAGTCGCGGTCGGAGTCACGCTTTTCCCGATTCCGCACCCAGCCAGCGTATGGCGAAGATCGACGCGAGCGAACTCCTCCCGAACGGCCACGTCCAGCAACTGGCGGCCGACGGCGAGATCACCCAGATGCACCGCGGACACAAGTACGCCGACGAGGGCGACACCTTCGAGATAGACGGCCAGACGTTCGAGGTGACCGACGTGATCCGACGGACGCTCGGCGACCTCACCGACGAGGACGCCCGGCGCGAGGGCTCAGCGGACCTCGACGCCTATCGCGAGCGGCTGAACCGCGTCCACGACGAGTTCGAGTGGGACGACGACAGCGACGTCGTCCGCCACCGATTCGAGCCGCGAGAACAGTAGTTACCGCCGCTCGGCCAGTTCAGCGCGCAGGTCTTCCAGGTCCATGTCCTTCATCGCTAGCAGGACGAGCAGGTGGTAGACGATGTCGGCGGACTCGTGAGCGATCTCTTCGCGGTCGTCGTCCTTCGCGGCGAGCAGTAGCTCCGTACTCTCCTCGCCGAGCTTCTCCAGCACGGCGTTCTCGCCTTTCTCGTGGTCGAACAGCGACGCGGTGTAGGAGTCCTCGGGCAGGTTCTCCTTGCGGTCCTCGATGACGGCGAACAGCTCGTCGAGCACGTCGTCGGTCATTACCCGCCCTGTCGACGCCCCGAGGTAAGTCCCCTCGGGTTTCCGCACGCGGCAGCGACGGCTACGCTCACGCCACACTTCTCGCGGGTCACTCCGTTCCCCACTCGCTATTCGAGGCCGCTCACTGCGTTCGCGACCTCGCTCTCGAAAAACGCCAGATCGTGAATCCGGTAATCGTCTGTCAGCTCCGGGTGGAACGACGTCCCGACGACGGGACCGTCCCGCACCGCGACCGCCCGGCCGTCCCACTCGGCCAGCACCTCGGCGTCGCCCACCGAGTCGATGAGCGGCGCGCGGATGAACACGGCCGGGAACGGCTCGTCGAGGCCCGTCACGTCCAGGGGGGCCTCGAAGCTGTCCGCCTGACGCCCGAAGGCGTTGCGCTCGACGGTCACGTCGATCAGGTCCAGCGAGGTGACGCGGTCGTCGTTCGGGTCGGCCGAGGCGACGATGAGGCCGGCGCACGTCGCCAGAACCGGCTTGCCGGCGTCGACGTGGTCGACGATCTCCGGGGCGATGCCCTCGCGCTGGAGGTGCCGGGAGATCGCCGTGGACTCCCCGCCCGGGAGGAGCAACAGATCGCAGTCCGGGACGACGCTGGACTGGCGGATCTCCACGACCTCCGTCGACTCGTCGTGGCTGGCCGCGGCTCGCCGGATGGCCTCGGCGTGTTCGCTCACGTCGCCCTGGACGGCGACGACGCCCGCCCTGATGGTCATACCTCCGTTACCGGACGCGGCGCGAAAAAACTCTCGTTCTCCGTCCCGAACCCGCCCGTTTCGCCGCCGTCGGTCGGCGAGCGGTCTCCCGCCGGGTTCAGTCGTCCGCCGATTCTTCCGCTGTCTGTTCCTCGTCGGCCTCGTCCGCCGGCGGCGCGGAGTAGAGCATCCCGCGACTCGCGCTGATTCGTGTCATTGTCTCGCACTCGCCGGTTTACACTGATAACCGTACCCCTGAATGTAATATGCAGTATTAAGACACATTAAGGTAATATAAGGCGCCTCGATCGCCGGAATCAGCACTCGACACGCGAACACCGGCCAAACTGTTAGGGACGGGGAAGCCCTAACGGCTATCCATGTCAGATAGGCGGGACCCGGTCGAGGCGCGCGCGGACAAGGGACGGGACCTCTACGAGGTGTCGACCTGGGAGGCGCGGTCGGCGTTCGACAAACTGTCGGCGGGGCTCTACTCCGTCGGCGTCTCGGCGGCGCGACTGTTGGTGATCCTGGTGGCAGTCGCGATCCTCGCCTTGCAGTTCGCGCTGGGCGGCCTCGGTGCGGTCACCAACCCGATCATCGGCGTGTTCGTCCTGCTGTCGGCCGTGCCGGCGTTCGCCCTCGCGGTCTACGTCTGGTACGCCGACGTGACGACGTCGGAACCGCTGGAACTGCTCGTCGGCACGTTCGTCCTCGGCGTGCTGTTCGCCAGTTTCGCCGGCATCGTGAATGGGATCGCTGACTGGGGGCTGCAGTCGCTGGGGCTGACGGCCGGACTCGTCGGCTTCGTCTTCCAGATCCTCTTTTTCTACGTCGTCGTCGGGCCGATCGAGGAGACCGTCAAACTCCTCGCGGTGTGGCTGTACCCCTATCGGAAGCCGGAGTTCGACGCCGTCGTCGACGGGGCGGTCTACGGCGCGATGGCCGGCCTCGGCTTCGCGACCATCGAGAACGCCATCTACATCTCCGGCCAGACCCAGGGCATCGCCGACCCGCTGAACCTGATAGCGGCTGGCACCGGCATCTCGGCCGTCCGCGCGCTCGCGGGGCCGGGTCACGTCATCTACTCCGCCTTCGCGGGCTACTACCTCGGTCTCGCGAAGTTCAACCGCGAGAACGCCGGCCCCATCGTGGTCAAGGGGCTGCTGATCGCCGCGCTGATCCACGCGACGTACAACTCGCTGTCGAGCGTCGTTCCCGCCGTCGTGTCGAACGCCACCGGCATCCCGTGGATCCTCGTCTTCTTCGGGTTCATCATCGTCTACGACGGGATATTCGGCCTCCTGCTCATCCGGAAGATCTCCCGATACCGGAAGGCCTACCACGAGGCCCACGACGAACCCCCGGAGGGACAGCGGGCGGAACTCACCGAGTTCGATAGCTGATCCGGCGGTACGCGGCGGTCGGCCCTATCGGTACTCGCCGAGCGCTTCGCGGACGGCGGCCACGTCGGCGCCGGCCTCCGCGTCGCGGTCGGCCAGGCCGAGCATCCGCTCGACGTACTTCGCGAACACGTCGACTTCGACGTGGACCTCGTCGCCGGGCTCTCTCGCCGAGAGCGTCGTCTCGTGGTACGTCGTCGGGATGATCGCCACGGAGAACGTCCCCGCCGCCTCGTCGAGGGAAGCGACGGTGAGGCTGATCCCGTCGAGCGCGATGGACCCCTTCTCGACGACGTACTGGGCCAGCCCCGGCGGCAACTCGAAGGTGTAGGCCCAGTCTTCGCCCACCCGCTCGACGTCGACGATCTCGGTCGTCCCGTCGACGTGACCCTGCACGACGTGTCCGTCGAAGCGCTCGTCGGCGGCGAGCGCCCGCTCCAGATTGACTTCCTGGCCCTCGACGACCGAATCGAACGTCGTCCGGTCGAGCGTCTCGGCGGCCAGGAACACCGAGAACCACTCCCCGTCCTCGTGCTCCTCGACGGTGAGGCAGGCGCCGTCGACGCTGACGCTCTGGCCACCCTCCAGGCCCGAAAAGCCCGTCCCGATCCGGAGTCGGCGGCCGGCGTCCGTGTCCTCGATCCCGACGATCTCGCCCGTCTCCTCGACGATGCCGGTGAACATACGCCACGGTTGGGAAGATCGTCACAAAAGGATTATCGTTCACGGATATGGGACGGTTTCGAGCGGCCGCGCCTCCGGGAGGCGCGGGGCTTTTGCCGGTCGGGAGGGTATCGGGGGGCATGGCGCGCAGTATCCTCGGATTAGTCGGGCTGGGGGCGACGCTCGTGTTCGCGATCCCGGTCGCGATGCTGGGGTTCGACTACCTCGTGCTCCAGGGGAGGACGGGTCTCGGCGCCGCCCTGCTGGTCGCGGCGGGGCTGATGATCGCCATCGAGGAGTACGTCACGACGCCGGGCGATCTCGCGGGAACCGCGGTCGAGAAGACGGTCGGGACGGTCGTGAAATCGCCCGACGACGACGAGAAGTGAGCCCCAGTAGTCTCCGCCCAGCGAGCCGTCGCGACCGTCGATCGCGGACTGGGTTGCACGCCGAAATAGATCCAAGCGTTAAAATCGTGAGGACGTGACACGGCGGATATGCGCCGCTCCGACTCCGAGTCAGCCGCCCGCGACGAGTCCGACGACGCCGCGGACGCACCCGAGTCCGAGTCCTCCCACGACGGCGTCGACGAGGCGTCCGAGCCCGGTCCGGAGTCAGGCCCGGACCACGGCGATCCCTCCCGGTTCGGCCCCCTCGACCGCCTCGACGAGGCGACCCGGTGGGTGCTCGGAATCGTCTTCGTCGGGTTCGTCCTCCGCTTCGCCCTCCTCGGCGCGCGCGTCGCGCACTTCGACGAGGGGCGGGTCGCCTGGTGGGCCGACCACTTCCTCGACACCGGCCAGTTCGAGTACCGCTACATCATCCACGGCCCGCTCGTCCAGCACGTCAACAAGTTCATCTTCGACGCCTTCGGCACCAGCGACGTCACGATGCGGCTGTTCGTCGCCGTCGTCGGCGCCCTGCTCCCGCTGTCCGCGCTGCTGTTCCGCGAGCACCTCGACCGCGACGAGATCGTCGGCGTCGCCTTCTTCCTCGCGCTGAATCCCCTGCTCGTCTACTACTCGCGGTTCTACCGCAGCACGCTGATCGCGGCCGCGTTCGCCTTCGTCGCCTTCGGCCTGCTCGTGCGCGCGTACGACGAGTGGAACGTGCGGTACGTCCACGCGGCCGTCGTCTTCGTCGCGCTCGCGTTCACCGCGAAGGAGAACGCGGCGGTCTACCTGCTGGTGTGGGTCGGCGCGACGGCCCTGCTCGTCGACCAGTTGCTCTTCCGGACCGGCGACGACCAGTCGGGCTTCGAGTGGCTCAGGGCCCGCGTCGCCGAGACAGACCGGCGACCGATCGCGGAGTACGTCGCCGACTTCGTCTGGCACTTCGCCGTCGCCGTCGTCCTCTTCCTCGGCGTCACGCTGTACTTCTACGCGCCGCGGTCGCCCGGCACCGAGGCCGTCGGGTTCTGGCAGACGGTGTTCAATCCGACGCTGTTCCCGGAGCTGTTCGATCGCACCCTCGACGACGTGGTCGAGGGGTACAGCTACTGGTTCGGCGGGACGACCGACGCGGGCTGTCGGAAGGAGAACGTCATCGACGCCTACCTCTGTTTCCTCGGGCAGGAACTCCACGCGATGGCCCAGGCGGCGTTCGCCCTTTCGGCGATGGCCGTCGTCGGCTTCATCGCAGAGCGCTGGGGTCGCGTCCGCTCGCGCGCCGTCGTCCTCTTCTGCGCCTACTGGGGCTTCGTCTCGGTCATCGGGTACCCGCTGGGGACCGACATCGCCAACGCCTGGATCGCGGTGAACGCGCTCGTCCCGCTGGCGGTCCCCGCCGGCGTCGGCATCGCGCTCGTCGTCGACCGCGCCCGCGACTCGCTCCACACCGGCTCGGTCCGCTTCGGCGTCACCGCGTTCGTCCTCCTGTTGATCGGCGGCTACATGGCCACCTCCATGGCCACCAGCGTCTACCTCAACCCGTCGAGCGAGGGCAACGAACTCGTCCAGTACGCCCAGCCCGCAGACGACTTCCGGCCGTCGATGCAGGTCCTCGAAGAGCGCGCCGAGACCCACGAGGGGACGGACGTGCTCATCGTCGGGTCCAGTTACGTCCGGGACAACCCGCGCAGCGGCGGGCTCGAACCCCGGTGTTCGAGCATCAGTGAGACGCTCCCCTTGCAGTGGTACATCGAGTCATACGGCGCGACCGGGGACTGCGTCCAGAGCGCCGACCAGGCCGTCCAGCGACTGCAGAGCGAGGACTCCGACCCGCTCGTCGTCATCGCCCCGCAGTCGCTCGAAAACGATCTCAGTCCGGCGGTCGAGGGCTACGACTCGGAGGTCCACCGCATGCGTGTCTACGGGAGCAAGACCGTCTTCTTCACCGCCCGCTCCCCCGGCACCGGCGCGTCCGCGGGGAACGCGACCGCACTGGAACCCCCGACCGGGTGACTGCCGGCGAACGCACGTCGCTCTCGGCGAGCCAGCCGGCGATCGCAGGTTCCGCCAGCAATCGTCCGTCCCGTCTTCTCGCCGATCTGTTCTCTCGCCACACTCGCTCTATCGCAGACCGCGCTCTCGTTCCCAGGCCCGGAGGAGCGCCGTCAGCGTCTCGTTGACCGGGACCGGTTCCTCCGCCCGTTCGACGACGGCCCCGTTTATCGCGTCGACTTCCGTCCGATCGCCGGCGTCCACGTCCTGGAGCATCGACGACCGGTTGGCGGCGGTCGCGTCAGCGACCCGCTCGACCTCGTCCGCGGCGGTCTCGTCCGAGAGGTCGATCCCGCGCTCGCGGGCGACCGCGGCCGTCTCGACGGCGGCCCGACGGGCCGTGTCGCCCGCCGGCCCCTCGGAGAGCGCCCCGTTCTCGACTCGGGCCAGCGCGGTCACGGCGTTGATCCCGGCGTTGACCGCGAGCTTCTCCCAGCGGCGCCGCGGCATGTCCGTGGCGACCGTCGTCTCGATGCCGGCCGCGTCGAACGCGGTGCCGACCCGGTCGGCGAGAGACGAGGTACCCCCTCCGGGCGGACCGAGGACCACCTCACCGATGCCGGTGTAGTCGACGCGACCCGGTCCGCGGAGGCGAGCGCCGTAGGTGCAGGTCCCCGCGAGCACCGGGCAGGCCAGCGCGTCGGCCAGTCGCTCCTCGTTACCCAGTCCGTTCTGGAGGGAGAGCACGCCGTCAAGATCGACGGAGGCGAGAGCCGCCGCGGCCGCGTCCGTGTCGAACGCCTTCACGGTCACGACGGCGAGGTCGAAGCGTTCGGCGGGGACTGCGGTCGCTGCCGCCGGCTCGACGTGCGCCGACACCTCGCCCTCGACCCGGAGGCCGTCCTCCCGGACTCGCTCCGCGTGCGGGTCGCGGCCGACCAGCGTCACGTCGTGGGCGCGCGCGAGGAGCCCGCCGAGGAGGCTGCCGAGGCTCCCGGCGCCGAAGACGAGGATTCGCACGGGGCTCAGTCTTCGATCCAGTAGTAGAGCTCCTCGCGGGCGGCGCCGCAGGACGGACAGGCGTCCGGGATCGTCTCGATGTCGCCCATCTCCCCGCACTCCCAGCAGCGCCACATCAACTCCGCCTCGCCCGCCTGGCCGGTCGTGAGGTGCTCGCCCGACAGCTCGGCGATCCCCTGGTCCGTCGTCACGTAGAACCCGTGTTCGTCGAACCCGCGGACGGTCCCCAGTCGGTTCCCCTCGTCGTCATAGACCGCCTGACCGAACCCGAGGTCGATCTCCTCCGCTGGCTGGCTCATACCCGATATTGGCACGACACTCGCATAAAACCACGTGACAGGGCTGCTGACCGCCGGTCAGGTCTCCCACTGCGGCCGCTCACTCGTCGCAAACGTCCGACTCCGCCCCGTCAATCTCACTCGCCCCAGCCGGATCGTCGGACTCGTTTCGACAGTCATCGTCCAGCCTGCGCTCACGCGGTGAGAGCGCGGCATCGAACGCGGACGAGGCGTCGATCCGCCGGTAGGCGTCGGCGAGGTCGCGCCGGAGAGCGTCGAGCCGTCGGTCCAGTCTGTCGCGTTCCAGCGTCGCGTCCTCGTCGTCGTCAGCGAGAGCGGCCCGCTCCTCCGCGAGGGCGTAGTACTCGTCCAGCCGCTTCCGGTACCGGGCGCGGACCGCCAGCCGCGACACCGTCTCGCGGACAGCGTCCTCGTCCCGCTCGACGACTGCGTCCACGGGTGCCTCGCGGGCGAACCGAGGTCGGTCTCGGTTCCGACCGGCGTCCGCATCGAGGAGCGCGACCTGCCAGTCCGAGCCGCGACAGCGCAGGCCGTCGAGTATCTGATCTATCGGTCCGTCACCGAGGTCGCTGTCGACGAGGACGACGTCGACTTCCCGGTCCAGGGTCTCGTAGAGGGCCGCGGGGGAGTACGCGGTCCTGACTGTGCCGTCTTCGCGGAGGGTCGCTGCCATCGCGTCCACGACCCCAGCGTCGGCACCTGCGAGCACGACCAGGTGCCGTCCCGAAGTCATACTCGGCGACTCGCCAGGGAGGTATAAAGAGTCGTCCCTTTGCCGTCCCGCGATTTCGTCACCGATCGGAAACGCTGGAGCGGGGGCCGTCGAACTGGACGACCGCGTCACAGAGGATCCGGAAGGTCTCTACCGAGGCCGGGTCGTGCGCCTCCGGATCGAGGTGGAAGAAGACGACGCCGTCGACGCGCCGAGTCACTTCGCCGAGCGTGTAGACGAACTTGAACGCGGTCGACTCGTCGACGTACCGGAGAACACCGGTCAGCGAGTGGACGACGACGCCGACGTCGTCGTCCTCGTCGTCGGCGCGTTCGAGCACGTCGCTGATCTGCCGTCCGAGCGCCTCCAGGTCGGTCGGGTCGGAAACACGCTCTACTGTCGGGTCGGACGAGCCATCTGCTTCGGTCGCCGCCGACCGAGTGTCTTCGTCGACGTCCACGCAGGTGACGGGCATCGTCGCGGACAGCGGGCTCCGGTCCCACAGCGAGAGCCACTCCGAGGCGGACTGCCTGATCGTGACTGCGGCGGCGCGGTCGACGTGCTCATCGACCCGCCGCAACGCACGTACGCCGGCGTCTATCGATCGGTTCTGTACGTCGGACGCCAACAGGAGGACCGTCGTCGCGTCCGCGAAAGCGGTTCCACCGTCGGATCCGGACATTATCTGACCCTCTCCCCGTCTACCCCGTTCGCCATAGATATTCCGACCACGGGTCCACGTGACAATGAATCTTATTATACCCCGACATCCTATCGTCTCAAAGACACGTGAATCGGTATCAGAGATTCCCTCCGAAACGCCGTGAGACGCGAATTCCTAATCTCTCTCGTAAGTACTGATAATATAACGGTTAATTTATCTCTAATTTTTAGATAAATTCAATCAGGTCGCGGATAAATAAATATTTGGCTATGAGCCAAGAATCAACGCGACTCCGCGAATTCCTCGAAGAGAACCCCAAATGGATCGGCGTCATGTTCAGCGCGCTGTTGCTGCTCTCGCAGGCCGGCTCCGCCGCAGCGGCTAACGGTGGCTCAATGACTGGTCCCTAATTTAGAGTTCAGATATATCCATACTCCAGTTGAGAGAATCGTCGATATCAACGGGCACATCTTGTTTGTGGAGGAAGTCGATAGTCTCTGACTCTGTGAGTCTAAAAGATCCCATCTGGCCAGAATTTATGTAAAATGAAGAGACACCAGCAATTTGCGGAATAAACATCGTGCCCATCGGTGTGGATAAAGTTGGATATCCAAACAAACGGAGGTTATAGAGGTCCGATCCAACCTTTTCGACAACGGCTTTGTTCGGGGTCCCGGACCGATTTTCGACGATAGATGCGCTCGCGTCACCGACGACGAGATAATGGTGCCCGATTTGTTCGTATTCCTTGATTATTGAAACAGTCGCTGCTAGCGAGAAGCCTTGGTTAAGCAACTTTGCGACGGTACGGCCGACCGAGGTCGCTGCTTCGTTGACGATGTCTGTTACTGTCGCTATTCCGGCCACCGCTCCGCTCTTAACCAGTCCACGGCCCTGCTCGTATGAATCACAGGCGTTGAGGAGGAATGCGCTAACGTTCACCTCAGAGAGGTGCCGCGTGTCGAGATATCCATCGGTACAGCGGATGCCTTCGTCGTCGACGTGACCGATGTAGTGGAGGAAGTCGACATCGGATTTCAGGACTTCACGCATCTCCATCGTCGTCAACTGATCCCGGAACGTGATGTCGAACTCGACCCAGTCTCGTGTCCCGTAGATATCAGAGACGACGTTCTCGTCGGTCATCTCCTCGTCGTTACACACAACCGCGACCTGGATCTGCGGGTCGGTCGTCGGTTCGAACGATAGTCGACGGTAGTACGCGTCGACCGTCATCTTGCTCGCACCGACGGGGAGCCCGTCGCCGACGTATGCCTGCTCGATGCTGTCCGCTGGCTCCGGGCGGAAGATGTCCGCGTCGGTCGTCGAGGCGGACGAGTTCGTCGACCGGGCTTTCGTACTCCGTCGTAGCGCCTGCGGGTTGTCGCGGAAGAACGATTCGACCTGCTCCGAGAGGTCTTCGAGCGCTTCGTCGTCCGAGGGGACCGCTCCGGGACAGCGGACGATCGCGAGTTCGTTCGCGAGGAACGGGAGCGCGCTAACGTGCTCGGCGTACGGTCGCACGTCGGCCGTCAGTTTCCACTTCGGGACGATGTCGGCGAGCGACTCGTACGGAATCTCGAGGTATGTCCTGAGTTGCTCGGGAAGCGAACTGTCGTAGACCTCCGCGAAGTCGAGATCGACTCGCTCCTCCACTTCAGTGCGTTCGTGCAGGTCTACCTGGTAGTACCCTTCCGTCCGCGTGACGCAGTCGAGCAGGAGGACCTGTTTGAGGGTTCGGGTGACTGCGGGTTCGAATCCGTCGTCGCCGTCCAGCGGGTACGACCACTCGTCCGTCACGATTCGGGGTGACGGGCCCGGTTGGAGCGTCGCCCCGAGATAGTACACGAGCGGTACGACCGGGTAGATGAACTCCTCTACGGGCGGCACTTCGATGGCGACTCCGTTGTTCGGAGAGTCGATCTCCGCTGGAATCGAGAGTTCGTCACCGAGTTCGACGAGCGGGGGGTGCCCCCGTAGCGACGGGAACGACCGTTCGCAACTGGTCGTCTTTAGCGCCGACCCGAGGGTCGAGAGCGCAGCCATGATATCTTCGGGCTGCTCCGTGGTCGTCACAGTGGCCGCTGGCTGTTCGTGAACTGAGCGTGCGCCGACATGCAAGTGATCAGTTCCCGATAGCGAAAGACGGACGCAGTCTTCCATCGAGGTAACCGCGATGCCGCCATCGACCGCAAACTGTAATTTGACCTGTGTAGTCGCCAACTCGACGTTATAGCGTTCGGGAGGTAACGTCACTGATTCTTGGTCATTGACTTCCGCGACTGTGTTTCCTTCTTCGTCGCGGATCCACAGCGGGACGAAATACGGCGTCTCGATCGTATCGGTCCAGATCGTGGCGCCGGTGTCGGCCGGGAAGTAGAACCGGTCGGTGTCACAGTCGGCGATGTCAGGTTGCTCGGGGGTGAGGAGCGCGAACTGTGTCTCCTGGATCGGGTCGACGATCTGTGCGCCGTGGCGACTCGGGTGCTGGCGGATCTGCGGCCGGGTCGCGTCCAGGTCGATTGTCATGCTGTAGAGGCTCCCTACGCTCTCCCCGCGGGGCAGCGGCAGTCCACCCGTGCCCGTCCCCCCGAGACGAGTATCCGAGCAAACGCAGTGGGGAGAAAAAAGCTTGTTGGCCCTGCAAACCCGTCAATCAGAGAACAGGCTCGTGTGGACCGGCGCGAAGGACGGGTCGTCGTCCTCGGGGGGTTCGTCGGTGTCGGTGACCGCCGTCCCCTCGACGCCGTCGGCGAGGAAGTCGGCGAGCGGCGGCCCGACGCTCTCCGGTTCGACGAGGAACGCGTCGTGGCCGTGGTCGGACTCGACGAGGTGGTGGGCCGAGCGCACGTCCGCGTCGCGCAGCGAGTCGGCCAGTTCCTCGGCCTGCGTCGGCGTGAAGTGCCAGTCGCCGGTGAAGGACATGACGAGCGCCTCGCCGTCGAAGGCCGCCAGCGCGTCCTCGTCGGACTCGAAGCCCGCCGAGAGGTCGTAGTTGTCCATCGCGCGGGTGAGATAGAGGTAGGCGTTGGCGTCGAAGCGCTCGACGAACGACTCCGCGTTGTAGTCGAGGTAGGACTCGACGTCCCGGTAGGGGAAGAAGCCGGCGGCGGGGTCGGTCGGGAACGAGCGCGCGGCGTCGCGGCCGGCGGCGCGGCGGCCGAACTTCTGCTCCATGGAGGCCTTCGAGAGGTACATGACGTGACCGATCTGGCGGGCGAGCGCCAGTCCGTCGTCGGGGTCGGGGCCGTCGCCGTAGTAGTCGCCGCCCTGCCAGTCGTCGTCGGTGGTGATCGCGCGGCGGGCGATGGCGTCGAGCGCGAGGCACTGCACGTCGAGGCGCGCGGCGGCGGCGATAGGGACGATCCGCTCGACGTGGTCGGGGTGCTGTTTCGCCCACTCGAGGACGTTCATCCCGCCGACGCTCCCGCCGACGACGGCGTGGAGGTGCGGGATGCCGAGTTCGTCGAGCAACTGGCGCTGGGCGTCGGTCCAGTCGGTGACGGTGACGGCCGGGAAGTCGGTGCCGTAGGGCTCGCCGGTCTCGGGATTCTCGCTTGCGGGACCGGTGGTGCCGTAGCACGAGCCGGGGACGTTCGCACAGAGGACGTAGTACTCCCGGGTGTCGATGGCCTTGCCGGGGCCGACGATGTCGTCCCACCAGGCGCGGGCCTGGCCGTCGGTCTCGTCGTCGGGATGGCGTCCGGCGACGTGCGCGCTGCCGGTGAGCGCGTGGCAGACGAGGACGGCGTTGTCGCCGGTGAACTCCCCGTAGGCCTCGTAGGACACTTCGAGCTCCGGGATCGAGCGACCGCACTCGAACTCGAACTCGCCGAGCGAGACCGAGTCGCGTTCGATCTCCATCGATCAGTCACCTGTTCCGTTCGCGCGCTCGATGGCGCCGTCGACGTCGGCCAGGACGTCGTCGACGTCTTCGATGCCGACCGAGAGGCGGACGAGGTCGGGCGTGACGCCGCTTGCGCGCTGTTCCTCCGCGGAGAGCTGTGCGTGAGTGGTGCTCGCGGGGTGGATGACGAGCGTCTTCGCGTCGCCGATGTTGGCGAGGAACTGGGCGAGGTCGGTCTCCTCGCAGAATCGCTTGCCCGCTTCGAACCCGCCGGTGAGGCCGAAGGCGATCATGCCGCCGTAGCCGCCTTCCAGGTACTCGCTGGCGGAGTCGTGGGTCTCGTGCGATTCGAGGCCGGGGTACGTCACCCACTCGACGCCGTCGTGGTCGGCGAGGAACTCCGCCACGGCCTGGGCGTTCTCGCAGTGGCGCTCCATCCGGAGCGAGAGTGTCTCGGTCCCCTGGAGGGTCGCCCAGGCGTCGAAGGGCTTCTGGCCGTCGCCGAGCGAGCGGACGCCGCGCTGTCGGGCCGCCATCGCGAACGCCTGATCGCCGAAGCGGTCGGCGAACGTGACGCCGTCGAAGGCGTCGTTGGGCGCGCCGATCTCGGGGAACTTCTCTGGGTGGTCGGCCCAGGGGAACGATCCGCCGTCGACGAGGACGCCGCCGACCGTGGTGCCCGACCCGTGGATCCACTTGGTGGTCGACTCCCAGACGACGTCGGCGCCGTGGTCGAGCGGGTTGCAGAGCGCGGGCGTGGCGAAGGTGTTGTCGACGAAGACGGGGACGCCGCGCTCGTGGGCGACCTCCGCGATCTCCTCCATCGGGGGCGTGACCAGAGAGGGGTTCCCGATGGTCTCGTAGTGGACGTAGGCGGTGTCCTCGTCGATGGCCTCGGCGTAGGCGTCGGGATCGAGCGTGTCGACGAAGCGCGTCTCGATGCCGCGGCGACTGCCCATGTTCGAGAGGTAGGAGTGAGTACCGCCGTAGATAGAGGAGGCGGTGACGACGTTGTCGCCGGCGCTGGCGAGGATGGAGGTGCCCGCGTCGAGCGCCGCCATCCCCGAGCCAGTGGCGACGGCGGCGGTCCCGTTCTCCAGCGAGGCGAGGCGGCGTTCGAGCGTCGACACGGTCGGGTTGTCGAACCTGGAGTAAACGTTCCCCCCGTCGTCCAGCGCGTACCGGTCGGCCGCGGTGTCCGCGTCGTCGAAGACGTACGAGGTCGTCTGGTAGATCGGTGGGGCGCGGGCCCCTGTCGCCGGATCGACCTCCTGGCCGGCGTGGACACAGCGGGTACCGAAGGCGTACGGATCAGTCATGTGTGTCGTGCATATCTCTCCAAACATCTATAACCACGAGTTACGGCAAATATCTCAGTGTCAACGGTTGGCACAGGCATCGATCGTGCGGCTGGCGGACGCTGTCACGACCGCTCGGTGTCGACGACGTCGAGCGAGCGGTCGACCGTCACCTCCAGACGTTCGCCACCGGCCGCGAGCGGGACGGTCACGCGCAGCGGGTCGCGCCCCGTGACGGCAATGTCGTCGGGGTCGCAGGCGCCGACGGTCCAGAGCCGGTCGGTCAACAGGTCGGGCGCGTTGGCCGCGATAAACGGCAATACGTCGGGGTGATAGACGAGCACCTCGGGGAGGTCCGTCGAGAAGAAGTTCTTGCAGTACGAGCAGTGGTGGACGACGGCGGGCCCGGGCATCGCGTGTTCGAGGTCGCTCGATTTCTCGTCCTCGGGGACCACGTCGTGGTACATCTCGCTGGCACAGGTCGGGCAGACGTCGCTGGCGACGGTCACGAGGTCCCGGCGGGCGTAGACGTTCGCCGCCCACAGCACGGCGTCGGGGTCGTTCGATCGGATCGCGCCCGGCGGGAGGTGGTACTTGAACGCCAGGTCGCCGCAGTCACGACAGCGGACGACGAGCATGCTGTTGCGGTAGGTCGCTTCGAGCTCCCCGTCGCAGGCGGCGCATGCCGATCCGACCGAGAAGGGGTCGACGGTCGTCCGGTCGGTGAAGCTGTCGGCCTTGATCGCCTGATAGAGGATGACGCCGGGGTACAGCAGGCCGTAGCCGTCCTCTTTCTCGGTCACGAAGACGTCGAGCAGCTCCTGGAGGTGGTAGTTGAACCGGCCGCTGTCGGTGACGTCACAGCGGCGGCGCAGTTCCTCGAAGGGGAGCGGACGGGGCTGGTTCCCCTCCTTGGCGTCGCCGAGTTCGAGGAGGATAGACACGCGCAGTTCGTTACCGAGGAGGGCAAACGCCTCGGCCGGCGGGACGGACCGTTTCTCGGAGACCTCGAACGCGTCGCTCATGCCCACGCACCTCGGGGCGCATCCATTTAGCACTGTCTCTCCGCGCCCGACCGAGCCGGGTCGCCGCACGGTCGCCGCCCCGTCTCACTCGACGACTCTCGGTTCCGCATCGCATTCCAGCGACACGGCTGGGACGTGCCCGTACCGGAGCGAGACGAGAGCGAGGAACGTGAGACCATCACCCGAATCGCCGAGACCGAGTGAGTTTGCCGGATGCTGTGGCGCGCGCTGTCGCGCGTGTTCGAGCACTGCGAGAACCGCGCGGCGTAGCCGTGCGAGGGATGAGTAGCGCAGGGAGCGAAGCGACCGAGCAACGCAGTCGGTTGGGGAGGTGTGAGGTTGTCTGCGGTGCTGTGTGGTGGTGGGAATGAAAGGGGCGATTGGTTCGGCGAAGCACGGCGACGTAAGCACCGTGGTTCGAGAGAGCGAAGCCCTCTCGTCATCACGAAAGAGTGCTCCGCACTCTTTCGAACGACAGCGGAGCGAGTCGCGCGAGCCGAACCAATCGGGGCTTTCAGTTCTCGTCGAAGATAGGCTCCTTATAACGACAGAGACACGACTCGTCGATCAAAATAACGAATCCGAGAACGCCACCGCCAGGACTCGAACCTGGGACAACCTCGTTAACAGCGAGGTGCTCTACCAACTGAGCTACGGCGGCACGCATTCACCCATAGCCGGAGTTGTTGTATATGGATTTCGCTTTGGCCCCGCCGCGTCACCGAGTCACGCACGTAGCCGAACCAACAGTTCCTGTATTTGGGACCGCTTCTTCGTCCCCGCCGATCAGGACGTGGCCACCACGTGGCGTCTAGCTGAGAAGACCGCCACGGCCGTCGTCGAGCGACAGGTACCGCAACGCCATGTACACCACAACCGGGACGAGCGCGGCGAAGACGGCACCCAGTAACGTCCCCGGAATGAGGACCATGTAGGCGAACAGCCCGAGCGAAGCGACGGCAGTCGCGACCGCCGCGAACCGCATCGCGGTTGCGTTCATACGCGGTGTTTCAGGCTAACCAGATATAACTGTTTATAGAGTGCCAGTTCTGGCATTATTTTGGCGCGACAGTCCGGATTCAACCGCACATCAGACAGATTTTCACGGCCCCCACCCAATCCCGACGCATGAGCGACGAGTTCGACGCGGTCGTCGAGCGGGTCCGCGAGCGGGTCGAACCCGACGCGGCCGAGCGCGAGCGGCTGGAGCGAGTCGCCGACGACCTCCGTGAACGCGCGCGGGCGGCTATCGCCGACCTGCCGGTCGACGCCGAGGTGATTCAGGTCGGATCGACCGCGCGCGACACGTGGCTGGCGGGCGACCGCGATATCGACCTGTTCGTCTCCTTCCCGCCCGAGATCGACCGGGAGGATCTGGAGTCCTACGGGCTCGACGTCGGCCACGCGGTGCTGCCCGAGGGCCACGAGGAGTACGCCGAACACCCGTACGTCAAGGGGACCCGCGACGGGTTCGAGGTCGACCTCGTGCCGTGCTACGCCGTCGAGGACGCGACCGAGATCCAGTCCGCAGTGGACCGCACGCCGTTTCACACCGAGTACCTCGCCGAGCGCATCGACGCCGCGCTGGCGAGCGAGGTCCGCGTCGCCAAGCAGTTCCTGACCGGCATCGGCGTCTACGGCAGCGACCTCCGCACGCGCGGGTTCTCCGGCTACCTGACCGAACTGCTCGTCCACGAGTACGGCGGCTTCCGCGCGTTCGCCGAGGCCGCGGCGAACTGGCACCCGCCCGTCGAATTCGATCCCGAGGATCACGGCCGAGAGACCTTCGACGACCCGCTCGTCGTCATCGACCCGACGGACCCCGAGCGCAACGTCGCCGCCGTCTGCTCGGCCGAGGCCGTCGCGCGCCTCCAGCACTACGCTCGCGACCTGCTCGACAGCCCACGTGAGGAACTATTCTACCCCGCAGAACCCGAACCGCTCGGCGCGGACGGCGTTCGCGAGGCTTTCGAGCGGCGCGGGACCACGCCGGTCGCGCTCAGGTTCGATGCACCCGACGTGGTGGACGACCAGCTATACCCGCAACTCGACCGGTCGCTCGGCGGCGTCACGAGCGAACTCGACCGGCGGGGATTCGACGTGCTCCGCGCGGCCGCGTGGGCGGACGAGACCGTCGTCCTGCTGGCCGAACTCGAAGTCGCCGAGCGGCCGGCCGTCGAACGTCACGAGGGGCCGCCGGTCCACGTCCGCGACCACGCCGCGGGGTTCTACGAGGCGTACGCGGACGACGATCCGGAGGCCGACGGCACGTACGGGCCCTTCCTCGACGGCGAGCGGTACGTCGTCGAGCGCCCGCGGGAGTTCGAGACGGCCGTGGAGTTCCTGGAGAGCGACGCCGTCTTCGACGTGGCGCTGGGCGCGCACGTCGAGTCGGCGATGGAATCTGGGTACGCGGTGCTCGCGGGCGAGGACGTGAGCGCACTGGCCGGCGAGTTCGGCGTAGAGTTCGCGCGCTATCTGGACCCGCGGCCCTGACGAGCACGCGCAAAAATCGGACGAGCACGCGGCCGACCCGGTGGGGTGTGGGTGGTCACTCGGTGTCGATCGCGTAGAGTCGCTGGCGGGCGTCCGCCGGGTAGATCCGCTCCTCGACGAGGTCGGCCTCGGTCAGGTCCGACAGCGCGCTGCGGACGCTGCGCTGCGAGAGGCGCGTCTCCTCGGCGAGCGTTTTCTGGGTCAAGGGTCCCTCGTACTCGAGGACCGTATACACGAACTTGGCGCTCGGTGTCAGGTCGTCGAGCTGCGATTCCCAGTCACGATACGTTTGTTCCGTACAGCAACACACGGGGTGAAATCACCAAGAGACTCGTTCCGTGTACACACTTGTAATGGTTTCCGCCGTTCGTTGATATGTATGTCTACACTCATCGACTGAATGACACCGTTCGGCGGGGACAGAACGCCTCCTGTGAAAAATTCAACTGGCCGAGCCGCAACTATCACTCGACGTTCAATAACGGCCGACAGACGGATGAACCGGGTGCACGCCGACCGGAGTACGTCGACCCGTGGCCTCCCGTAGGTTCACTCGCCGGCGAGGTCGAACCCCTGGGTCTTGACGTCCTCGATGACCTGTCGCGCCGCGTCCTGAACCTCCTCGTCCGGGTCGGCCGGTTCGTACCCGTCGAAGACGTCGTGGACGTTCCGGATGCTCTCGGTCAGCGTGTCGAGGCCGTAGCCGCCCTCGAGGACGAACCCGAGGCCGGCGCCGATCCGGTCGGCGAACGTCGACAGCCGGCGCGCCAGGCAGCCGTACCCCTCGGTCGAGACGCGCATCCGGGAGATGGGGTCGTGCTCGTGGGCGTCGAAGCCCGCCGAGACGAGAACGAGGTCCGGTTCGAACGCCTCGAAGGCGGGCACGATCAGGTCGTCCACCGCCGCGAGGTAGCCCGCGGTCCGCGTTCCGGGCGGGAACGGGACGTTCATCGTCGTCCCCTCGCCGGGGCCGGTGCCGATCTCGGTCACGTCGCCCGTGCCGGGGTAGATGCCCTCCTCGTGGATGGAGACGAAGAACACGTCCTCGCGGTCGTCGAAGATGTCCTGCGTTCCGTTGCCGTGGTGGACGTCCCAGTCGACGATGGCGACGCGGTCGACGTCGCGGTCGTCGAGCGCGTGCTGGGCCGCGACGGCGACGTTGTTGAAGAAGCAAAACCCCATGGCGTCGTCTTCGACCGCGTGGTGGCCCGGTGGCCGGCCGAGCGAGAACGGCGTATCGCGGCCGTCCGCGCCGTCGAGCGCCGCATCTGCGACCCAGTTGGCCATCCCAGCGGCCGCGAGCGCGGCGTCCCAGGTGGCCTCGACGGCGACGGTGTCGGCGTCCCAGTCGCCGCCGCCGTCGGCGCAGAACTCCTTGACGTCCTGGACGTAGTCGGCGTCGTGGACGGCCGCGATCTGTTCCTCGGTCGCGTCGTCGGGGGAGACGTACCTGACGCCGTGGGACTCCGAGAGACCCTGGCGGATGGCGCGCAGGCGGTCGGGGCTCTCGGGGTGGCGCTTGCCGGTGTCGTGGTCGAGACAGGCCTCCCGGTAACCGAAGTTCATGACGGGCTTACTCGTAGTACTGTGCTAGTCGAAAGTAGGCCTCGACGTCCTCCGCCTTGACCGTCCGCCGGTCGGCGTGGCGGGCCAGGTCGGCCGCGGCCGCGGCCACGCGGTCGGCGAAGGTCTCCAGTTCCGAGGCCAGCGCGACGCGGGCGTCCATGGAGACGCGGTAGTCGTCGATGTCGAGGCGGGCGATGCGATCGACGGGGGCGATCGGCAGCTCGAGGTCGTCCTTGTCCTCGGTGACCTCGACGCCGAAGTCCGACGCCATCAGCGTCTTCCGCCCGTCCGCGGTCGCCACCTCCGCCGCCTCGACCGCCAGATCGGCCCCTCGCTGCTGGATGCGACGGGCGAGTTCCTCGGCGGCCTCGGCGCTGACCCGCAAACTCCCGGCGTTCCGCCGGATGATCGTATCCACCGGCGCGAACGGTAGCTCGACGCTCATACACCACAAGCGGTCTGTTCCGGCCTTAAGCGTTTCCGAAAACCGCTGTGACGCGACGCGTGGACTGCAACTGCCCTCACGTGACGCCGCCGTGGCGCCGTTTGGGGCCGCGAAACACCCGTTGTGTGGTCGAACGCGTCAGAACACGTCGTCTGCGTCCAGGCGGTCGCCGCTCATCGACCCGCGCGCGGTCACTTCCTGGCCGAGCGTCAGCGCCGCGTCCGTCTCGACCTGCATCGTCTCCTGCCCGTCGTCCAGAATCACGGGATCGCCCGTCTGGACGACCGTCCCCGTGAACTCGACCTCCTCCGTCGCGGCCGCAACGGCACCGCCGTCCGCGCTGGCTCCGCCGGCCTCCGACTCGGTCGCGGCGCCGTCGGAATCGCTCGCAGCGTCGGTGCCGTCGCCGTCACCGGTGAACGCGTCGAGACCGGCCGACTCCGAGTCGCCCGAGCCGCCGGAGTCGCCGCTGCCGCCCGCGCCGCCGGGCGAGGGCGCCGCCGCGCCGGCACCGGTGTTCTCATCGAGGACGACGACCGTCGACTGCCAGCCGGCCGACGCTTCCAGGTCGTCCTGCCAGCCGTCCTGGATCTCGGCGTCGGCGACGAACACCTCGTCGCCGGGCGCGATCTCCTTGTCGGCCTTCTCCCCCCACAGCGCGACGCGGATGTCGCCCGTGTCATCCTGCACGCGGATGTTCCGGACCTGTCCCTCCGAGCCGTCGTCGCGGTCGAACGTGCGCTTGGGATCCGCCGACCGCACGACGCCTGCGAGATCCACGACCTGGTCTATCTCGACGCCGTCGATGGGGTCCGCCTCGGGGACGAACTCGACGGTCTCTTCGATCTCGTCGACCGCGCCGTGGTCGCCGACGTGGAGTTCGAGGTCGCCCTCGCGCTCGCGGACGTACCCGTCGACGATCTCGACGGCGGTCCCCGGCTCTATCTCCTCGACGCGGTCGGCGCGGTCGTCCCACAGCGTCACGCGCACGCGCCCGGTCTCGTCGCCCAGCAGGAAGTTCGCGACCTTCCCCTCCGAGCCGTCGTCGCGGTCGAAGGTCCGGATCGATTCGGTCTCCAGGACGATGCCGGTGACGTTCACGTCGGACTGGCCCATCGTCAGTCCCTCGACGGACGACCCCGCGCCGAGTTGCACGTCGATCTCGGCGTCGTCGTCGGGTTCTGCCTTGTCGACGGAGACCTCGAGGCCGTTGTAGCCGTCCTTCGGTCGGCCGGCGATGCGGAGGACCTGCCCCTCCTCCAGCATGCCGTCGGTGATGGCCTCGGCCTGCTGGTCCCAGAAGGCGAGGCGGACGCTGGCGGTCTCGTCGGCGGCCTCGACGTTGACGACGCGGCCGTCCTCGTCTTCGCCGTCGCGTTCGAAGGTCCGCAGATCGCCGATAGAGACGACTTTGGCGAGGAACTTCACCTCCTCCATGCCGGGCTCGATGTCCGCGACGGTGTCGACTTCCCCTTCGTTGAGCTCGTGGGCGAGGAGCATCGCCGCCGTCTCCTCGTCGGCGAGTCCGCCCATCTGCTCGACCTTCTCCTCGACGGCCTCGCGGAACTCCTCCTCGGAGACGTCGGTCTCCAGATCCGCGTAGATCTCCTCGATCTCTCCCATTAGTCTAGCCGTTGGCACGGTATGTCGCCGCTTAAGCGTTGTCGTTGCCCCGGTACCCCGCTCAGGTACGGCGATTTCGCCGTCGTAGCGGCCCCGGCCTCGACCGATCTGATCGTCCGGGCGGCCGCCGCGTTCGCTCCGTGCATGGACTGCGATGGTCGCCCCTTCGCTGATAAAATCGAGGGTCGACGCGAGACCGGCGGGCAGGGGTCGGACCGGGTGTGAAAAGCCTGCTGGGGTGGACGCTCGGCTATCGAGATGCCGACGTGACCCGGGTGTCCTCGCCGCCGTGCTCGTGGACGACCGTCACCGTTTCGGGGAGCGCGGCGTCGAGCGCGACCGTCGCCTCGTAGTTGATTTCGGTGATACACTCGGCGCACGCGGTATCGGTGCCCGCGTCTGACTCCGCAGCGACGACGACGGTGAGGGCGCCTCCGTCGAGGCGTACGTCTGACAGGACCGCGGTGTAACAGGCGTCGTTCCCCCAGATAGTTCCGGTGACCGTGACGGTCCCGCCGCTCTCGTCGAACGACACGGACGCGTCGTCGGTCTGGCCGCCGCAGCCGCTGCCGGTGACCGAGAACGATTTGTCGGCGACGCCGCTGGGCGTCGCGGACGGTTCGCTGTCCGGCGTTTCGCTCACCGTGTCCGTCGGTGCGTCGCTCGGCGTGTCGCTCCCGTCGGGGTCTGGTTCGGTCACTGTGTCTCCCGGGTTGTCGGTCTGCGTGTCCGCCGGCGCGGTCGTGTCAGTGTCGGTGTCTGTGTCCCCGCCGGCGTCGTCGGTCGGTGTGGGCGAGTCGGTGTCGGTCGGTTCGTCGGTCGTCGTCGGCTGCCCGCCGGATCCGTCGGACAGACAGCCCGTCACGGTCAACGCGCCCGCGGCGGAGAGGCCGCGGAGGAGGGTTCGTCGCTTCACGAGTCGACCATCGCGGTGCCGGATAAAGGGCCTTCTCGACTATCAAGCGATCCTTTGACACTCGCCGGACGGATCGTAACCCCTTTACAATCAACCGCGGTACGTAGGAGTGAGTCCGGATAGGGTAGTGGACTATCCTCTTGGCTTGCGGAGCCAGGGACCGGAGTTCGAATCTCCGTCCGGACGTTTCTGTCGACGCAACTTTCCGAGCGACAGCGAGGCGACTGTGTCTACGCCAGAGATTTGTAGCGAGCGGCGCAACCGCCGCCATGGAGCGAGTCAGCTTCGACGACGCCGAGACGTACGAACCCGACGAGGGGTGGCGCCGCGTCGCGCTCGCGGGCGACGACGACGTGAGCCTGGAGTGGTTCGAGAAACCGCCGGGCCACAGCTCGCCGATGCACGACCACGAGAACGGCCAGGTGTGTCTCGTCCTCGACGGTGAACTTACTATCCACACAGAGACCGAGAGGGAGCGGCTAACGCGGTACGATTCGGTGTGGCTCGACCCGTGGGAGTCCCACCGCGTCGAGAACGAGGGCGATGAGACGGCGGTGGGACTCGACATCTTCGTCCCCGGCCGCTCGTTCGACTTCTGGACCGACCGCGACGAGTGAGTGATTGGAACCTGCGATCGGGGATGACAGTACCGTACGGAACAGCGTGAGAGCCCCCGCTGGCTCGGCTCCCGCGGGTCGCTGCGCTCCTCGCTCCGTTGTCGTTCGAAAGCTTTCGTGATGACGAGAGAGCTTCGCTCTCTCGAACCACGGTGCTTGCTTCCCCGGGGTTCGCCGAGCCAGCGGCCCCTTTCATTCCCGCCCGCACAGACTAGCCGATCAGCTGACACGGGTGGGAATGAAAGGGGCGGCCTGCTTCGGGAAGCACGGCGCTGCAAGCACTGGAGCGAACGTAGTGAGCGAAGCGCGCAGCCAGCCGCGCGACCGAAGCAGGCCGGGGCTTTCACGCTGTTCACGGCAGTAGATCGATCGGCTGCCGTGGCAATCATGCCCTCTGCGGTTGGAACGGAGCGAGCCGCAACGTGCTCACCGGACAATCACAGTACGTTTAAGCCGGAACTGTCCGACCGACTACCCGATGACACTCCGGCACACGGCGATCCAGGTGGAAGATGTCGATGCGAGCGTCGAGTTCTACGAGGATCTCTTCGGCTACGAGGTGCTCCGCGAGTTCGAGACCGACGACGGCACGCGGAACGTCTTCGTCGGCGACCCCGCGGACGCGGACACCGACGATCCCGCGGCGTTCCAGTTCGTCGAGGCCGACAGGCCGGTCGACACGGGCGACTTCGAGCACGTCGCGCTCACCGTCGAGGACGTCGACGCGGTGCTCGACGAACTGGACGACGAGCGGATCCAGGACGGGCCGATCACGATGGAGGAGTACGACTGCCGCGTGGCGTTCGTCGAGGGACCCGAGGGCTGGGGCATCGAACTCGTCGAGGACCTGTAGGGCGGCTCCACCCCGCCGACTTTTCACGCCTACCTGCGAAGTCACGGTATGGACGACTCGACGCGAGCGCGGGCCTGGCGTGTGTTCTGGGAGCGCCACGCCAATCCCTGGAGCGGCTGGTCGCGGACGCTGACGCTCCCGGCGCTGCTGTACGCGGTGTATCACCGCCGGTGGCGACTACTCGCCGCGACAGTGGCGTTCGCGGTGTTCAACCCGGTCCTGTTCCCGAAGCCGGACGACGGCGACGCCTGGATGACGAAGGTTGTCCTCGCCGAGCGGTACTGGCGCGAGAGCGGCGACCGACTGGGCGCGCTCCAGTTGCTCAACGTCGGGAACGGACTGGCGACGCTGTGTGCCGTTTACGCCGCCGCTCGCCGGGACGTGGGCGGCGCGACGGTCGCGGGCGCGCTCGCGATGACGCTGAAGTTCGCGTTCGTCGCTGCGCTGGTCAGACGCTACGAGGACGAGATCGAGTGGCCGCCGGCGCCGCCGTACCCGTCTGAGCCGGTCGCGGAGTGACCGCGACTCGGTCGCCATCGGTCGGTCGTACCCTACGCTTATTGCGACTAGCTACCAAGTAACGAGCGTGTCGACCACAGTGCCATCGGAACGGCTCGCAGAGTTCCTCTGGGAACGCCACGCCAACCCCTGGAGCGGGTGGACGCGCGTGTTCGCCTTCCCGGTGCTGGTGTACGCCATCCTGACGCGGCGCAAGCGGCTCCTGGTGGCGGCGGTGGCGGCCATCGCCGTCAATCCCGTCGTCCTCCCCCAGCCCGACGACGCGCGGGCGTGGACGAGCGACGTGGTCCAGGCCGAGCGCTACTGGGTCGACCAGGGGAAACACGGGGCGCTCCTCCGCTCGCTCGACGTCGCGACCCTGCCGGTCACCGTCGGGGCGCTCTACGCCGCGTACCGACGTAAACCGCGGTCGACCGCCGTGCTGACGGCCCTGTCGATGGCGCTGAAGTTCGCGTTCGTCAACGCGCTCGTCCGCCACTACGAGGCCCAGACCGCCGACGAGTCCCGCTCGCCCGCGGCGTCGGCCGGCGACCCCGCGTCGTAGGCGTTTTCGGTCCGGCGAGCGAACGCCCGAGCATGGATGCAGAGCTCCGGGCGGGGGTCGCCGTCTACAACGCCGGCCACTACCACGCCGCCCACGACGCGTGGGAGGCGCGCTGGCTCGACCTGCCCGAGGGCGACGACGAGCGATTCCTCCACGGCCTCATCCAGTTCACGGCCGCCGTCTACCACGCCCGCGAGCGCAACTGGTCCGGGGCGACCGGTCTCGCCGACAGCGCCGACGACTACCTCGCCGACCTCCCGGGCGACTACCGCGGTGTGAACGTCGCGACGGTCCGGGAGTACCTGGCCGCCCTCGAACGCGACCCCGAGCGTATCGAGCGCGGCCCCGCGCCGGCGCTCACCTACGAGGGCGACGCGCTCGGCCTGGCCGACCTCCACGTCGAGAGCGCGTTCGTCGCCGCGGACGTGCTGGCCGAGGACCTGGGCTACGACGAGGACGTCATCGAGCAGGCGACGCGGTACGCCCGGGCGGACCTGGAGGCAGGCGAGGAGGGCAGCGAGTTCGTCACCTTCCTGCTCGATTTCGTCCGCGACGCCGACCACCGCGGCATCGTCGCTCAGCGGCTCTCCGAACACGTCGACCGCCGCGAACACCGCGAGTCGGACGTGGACGGGCTGTTCGACGAGCGGTGACTCCGGTTCCCTCGCGAACGCGCCGATTCACGGTCAAGCGTTTTCCGCCGCCCCGCCCAACGTACAGACATGAGCGACAACGGCGACGAGACGCGTGACACGGACGAGGCGTCTGTAGACGACTCGATAGAGAGCGAATCGACCACCGCCGGATCGGCCGGAGACGCCTTCGAGTCGGAGCGCACGGCGACGCGGGCCGAGGCCGCCGCAGTCCTCCGCGGGCTCGCAGACGGCGTCGACGCGGGCGCGGTCAGCATCGGCGCGGGCGAGGACGCGGTCACCGCGGCGATCCCCGACGAGTTCGACTTCGAGGTCGAGTACGAACGGGGCGACGACGAGGTCGAGATCGAGGTCGAACTGGAGTGGGCGACCGACGACGAACCGCCGACGAGCGACGCCGTCCCGGCCGACGGGTCCGAAGACGCGGCCGAATCGGCGGACGACGAGCCGACGACCGAGGCCGATCAGCCGGCCGTCGAGACGGCGACGGTCAAAGCGGCCGGCGAGGCCGCGGACGTCGACGGATCCGAGGGTGGGGAAGACGCCGGCGGACCGGAAGACGAGACGACCGCGGAGGCGAGCGCGTCGGCGCCCGACGCCGCCGCGGAACCCCCGGTCGAGGCCGTCGCGCCGCTCGTGAGTCAGGCGCGATTCGAACTCTTCAGGGACCGCGCGAACGAGTGGCGCTGGCGACTCGTCCACCGGAACGGGAACGTCATCGCGTCTAGCGGGGAAGGGTACACGCGGAAGCACAACGCGGAGAAGGGATTGCGGAGCGTGATGCGGAACGCGCCCGACGCGACGCTCGTCGAGGACGAGTAAGCGGAATCTACGCCCCGACCAGCAGGTCGCTAACGGCCGAGGTGTCGGTCTCGCTGGACGCGACGGTCTCCGCGTCGGCGTCGTAGTCGACCAGGCCCGCGTCGTCGAGTTTCGGCAGGTGGACGTGGTGCAGCTGGATCTCGACGGAGTGGACGGCGTCCGGCGAGGACGACATCGACACGTCGCGAGCGGCCAGTTCGCGGGCGATCGCGGCGCGCGACACGGGACCGGTTCGGGCAGCGACGACGTCGAGGACGGCGCGGCGGTGCTCGTTCGCCACGCAGGCACGCACGCCCTCCCACTCGTCGGCGCCGGCGCGAAGGAGTTGCTCGAAGCGCCCGTCGTCGAGGAGCGGGTGGTTGGTCGGTGATACCGCCCCCTCGGACCGGTCCCACGAGACGAGGCCGGCGTCTGCGAGCCGCGGGAGGTGAGAGTGGTGCAGGTTCACGTGGGCCGACTCGACGGCTTCCTCGCCGACCGATTCGGCGTCCCCGTCGCGGTCGACCGCGGCGAGTTCGGCGGCGAGTTCCCGCTCGGTCATCGATCCCGACGCGCCCGCCAGTGCGGCCAGGACGTGTCGTCGCGCGTCGTTCGTGAGGGCGTCCAGTGTCTCGTTACCGAAGCGTCGGGTGGGAGTCTCCTCCAAGGTGCTCATCGTAAGTCTCCCTTATGCTGCACGGGGGAAGTACGGTCCGCCTAAGTGTTTTGGAGCGGGCCGATATGCCGATATTTACGAGGTATGTGGCCCGAAAGCGAGAATTAGTGGTACGTAATTGGTGGCGATTCGGGCGCGTCGGGCGGCGACCGTCAGTCGAGATCAGTCCGAGTCCGAGGCCGAGCTAGAGTCGGATGCGGACCCGGAGTCAGACGCCGAGCCGGAGTCCGATGCCGAGCCGGAATCCGACGCCGAATCGGCGCCCGAATCGGACTCCAGCGGCGTCCACGGGGCGGACTCCTCCTCGGCCGACTCGTCCCGGAACAGCGCCTCGAAGAGCTTCCGTTCGGCCGCCCGGAGGTGCTGGGTGAACGTCGCCGGCGAGACGCCGAGGCGGTCGGCGACGTCCTCGCCGGTGCTCGTCCGCGGCCAGTCGAAGAAGCCGGCGAAGACGGCCGTCTCGACAGCGGAGCGCTGCTTCTCGGTGAGGCGGTCCTCGATGACCGAGGTGGCCGTCTCGACGTCGGCGTCGTCGCGCTGGACCGTCCGCTGGGCGCGCGGCGTCGCGCCGGGGCAGTGCTCCTCGACGAGTTCGACCAGTTGCCGCTTGTCGCGGCCGCGCGGGAACCCGACGACGAAGCGGAACTCCCCGTCTGCGATCGTGGCCGACGAGATCTGGCCGCCGTGAGTCGCGACGGCCGTGACCAGCGACGTGGCGGCGTCGGTGACGAGTTCGAACCCGAGTTCGTCACCGTCCGAGGAGAGGAACCGGAAGTCGTCGGCCGCGTCGGTCCGCTCGAGCGCGTCCCGGAACTCGCCCTCCGCGACGCCGTCGGCCCGGCCGTACGCCACGACGCCCTCGTCGCTGCGGACGACGGTCTCGACGTCGATGTAGGCGTCGCCGTCAGACGTGAGCCCGACGAGTTCCTGGGCGGCTCCCCTCACCGCGAACTCGATTTCGAGCGCCGCATCGCTCACCAGAGCGTCCCTGCGCTCGACGGCGGTGATCGCGTGCCCGATGACGTCACCGAGGCGGCCGAGGACTTCGACCTCCGGTTCCGAGAAGGCGTCCGGGGACTCCGCGTAGACCGCCAGGATCCCGTAGAAGAGGTCCTCGTGCACGATGGGGACGGCCGCTGCCGACCCGTAGTCGCGCGCGATCGCTCGCTCTCGCCACGGTTCGAACTCCGGGTCCGTCTGGAGGTTCTGGACGACCTGTACCGACTTGGTCCGGACCGCCTTCGCGCCCGGCCCCTCGGGTTCGGATTCCCGGTCCAGCGTGACCGTGACCTCGTCGAGGTACCCCTCTTCGACGCCGGCCGACACCCGCGGCGTCACCTCGTCGGTCGAGCGGTTCACCTCGCCGATCCAGGCGAAGCGGTAGGCGTCAGAGGCGACGAGCCGTTCGCAGACCGTCCGTTCGAGGTCCTCGCGCGTGTCCGTCGTGATGACCGCGTGCGTGATGTCCTGGCTGACCCGGTTGAGCCTGTTGAGCGCCTCAAGCTGCTGGAGCCGTCTGGCCCGCTCGCGCTCCTGGCGGTTGCGCTCGATCGCGTGGTGGATCGAGCGCACCAGCAGGTCGCTCGTGACCTCGTCTTTGACGAGGTAGTCCTGGGCGCCCCGCTCGACGGCCTCGATGCCGACCCCCTCGTCCCGCAGCCCCGTGAGGACGACGATGGGGACGAACTCCGTCGCGTCCAGGACGCGTTCGAGCGTCTCCAGGCCGGTGCTCTCGGGCAGCCCCAGGTCGAGGAGCAACACGTCGGCGCCGGTCTCGTTCAGGCGGTCGAGGCCGTCGGAGAGACGCGTCTCGTGGTGGATCCGCGAGCCGCCCGCCGAGGCCGCGTCGCCCTCGACGCGCCGGCGGAGGTCGCCCGCGTCGCGCAGCATCTCCTCGATGAGGCGCGCGTCACCGGGGTTGTCCTCGATGAGGAGGACTTCGAGTTGTTCGTCTCCGGACATCACTCCACCTCGTCCGGCGGGAGCCTGACGACCTCCAGCCAGAACGCCCGGAAGCGCCGGACGGTCTCGATGAACTCGCTCGGGTCGACAGGCTTCGTCAGGTACGCGTTCGCCTGCAGTTCGTACGACTGGACGATGTCCTCCTCGGCCTCCGAACTCGTCAGGATGATCACTGGGAGACAGGAGAGGTCGTCGTCGTTCCTGATCTCCGTGAGGACCTCCTCGCCGCTCTTGCGCGGCAGGTTGAGGTCCAGCAGGACGATGTCCGGCCGCGGGGAGTCGGCGAAGTCCCCGCGCTGGTGAAGGAAGTCGAGAGCCTCGACGCCGTCGGTCACCACGTGGAGCGTGTTGGAGATGTTCCCCTCCTCGAAGGCCTCCCGCGTGAGCCTGACGTCGCCGGGATTGTCCTCGACGAGGAGGATATCGGCCGAGGCGCCGGGTCGTTCACTCATTGTCGTCCTCCGGTGCCGGGAGCGTGAACGAAAAGGTTGCGCCTTCGTCCGGTTCGGAGTCGACCCATATCTCGCCGCCGTGGCGCTCGACGATCCGCTCACACAGCGCGAGGCCGATCCCGGTCCCGTCGTAGTCGGCCCGGTCGTGCAAGCTCTGGAACACCTCGAAGGCGCGGTCGGCGTCCTCCGGGTCGATGCCGATGCCCTCGTCGCTGACCGAGACCTCCCACCAGTCGCCCGTCCGCTCGGCCGAGACGTGGACCCGCGGGGGCTCGTTGCCGCTGTACTCGATCGCGTTGTCGAGCAGGTTCTGGACCACCTGTCGGAGTTGCCCGTCGTCGCCCTCGACCCGGGGCAGGTCCGCGACCGTGATCTCGGCGTCGCTCTCCTCGATCTTCATCCCGAGGTCCTCGCGGGCCTCCGCGACGACCGCGTCGAGATCGACCGTCTCGAAGGGATTGCCCCGCGTTTCGACGCGGGAGTACTGGAGGAGCCCGTCGATCATGTCGCGCATGCGGTCGGCGCCGTCGACGGCGTACTCGATGAACTCGCGGCCGTCCTCGTCGAGCTCGTCCTCGTAGCGGCGTTCGATCAGCTGGAGATAGCTCGACACCATCCGCAACGGTTCCTGCAGGTCGTGGGAGGCGGCGTAGGCGAACTGTTCGAGGCGCTCGTTGGACTCCTCGAGCATCCGCTCGTACTCGCGGCGCTCGGTGACGTCCTGGGCGAAGCTCAGTCCGGCGAATATCTCGCCGTCGGCGCGGCGCAGTGGCGCCGCCCACACCCGCCAGTGTCGGCCGCCGAACTCGGTCGTCGTGCTGGCGGTCTTGCCGTCCTCGATAGCCGCCCTGAACAGCGGTTCGAGGTCCGCGACGGTCTGCTCGGGGAAGAGGTCCGGCATCCGCTCGCCCTCCATGCGGTCCGAGTCGGGGAGGTCCGTCCCCAGCTTCGCGCCCGCGGCCAAGGTGTACCGGAGGTCGCGGTCGTACACGCCCACCGCGCCGTTCGGGAAGTGCTCCGCGAGCGTCCGGTAGCGCCGCTCTGACTCCTCGAGCGCCCGCTCGCGCTCCTTGCGCTCGGTGATGTCCTGGGCCATCGTCATGCCGGCGAAGACGTCGCCGCGCTCGTCGGTGATGGGCACGCCGTGGACTACCCAGTCCCGCCCCTCGTACTCGACCTCGACCGCCCGCTCGCGGCCGTCGAGCGCGGCCTCGAACGCCGGTTCGAGCGCGTCGGCCGTATCCTCGGGCCAGGCGTCGTAGAACTGTTTCCCCTCGAGGTCAGCGGGTTCGACGGGGATCCTGTCGAACCCCTGGCCGGCGGCCAGCGTGTACTGCAGGTCGTGGTCGAACAGCGTCACGATGCCGTTGGGGAAGTACTCCGCGAGCGCGCGGTAGCGCTGCTCGGACTCGGCGAGCTGCCGCTCGTACTCGCGGCGCTCGGTGACGTCGCGGTCGGAGACGATGATGGAGACGACCTCGCCGTCGTCGTCGGTGACGGGCCTGAAGTAGCCTTCGAGGGCGTACCGCTCGCCGTCGGGCCGAGTGAGGTCGGCCTGGAACTCGACGTACTCGCCGGCGGCGGCGCGCTCGGTCCACTCGCGGACTTCCTCGCCGACGTCGTCGCCCATCCCCCACCACGGCGTCTCCCAGAACGGGTCGCCCTGCACGTCGGCGAGGTCGGCCTCGATATACTCCATCGCCGTCTCGTTGATGTCCAGCACCGTCCCGTCCGGTTCGAGCAGTCCCACGAGGATGTTCGGGTCCTCGAACACCGCCTCGAAGCGCCGCTCGGTCTCCCGCAGTTCCCGCTCGCGCTCCGTCCGCTCGGTGATGTCCTGGACGATCCCGTCGAAGTACACCTCGCCGTCCTCCTCTGTCTTGATCCCCGTCACCGAGATCCAGATCTCCCTGTCGTCGAGCGTTCGCTGTCGCAGCTCCTCGTTCCGGACGATCCCCTCGCGGCGCAACCGCTCGCTGAACGCCGCGCGGGCCTCGGGGTCCGGATAGAGGTCGCTGACCGGCACCTCCATCAGTTCGGCCGGCGAGTCGGCGTCGAAGATCCGCGCCAGCGCGTCGTTCATCTCGACGAACTCGCCGTCGGGTCCGGGCGTGTTGCGGTACACGCCGACGGGGAGGTTCTCCACGAGGCGCTCGTAGCGCTGCAGTTCACGCTCGCGTTCCTTCCGGTCGGCGATGTCCCGGACCACGCCGACGCGCTGCGGGTCGCCCTCGTCGGTCGGCAACAGCGCGAACGTCGCCTCGGCGGGGATCCGCTCGCCGTCTGCGGTCTTCATCTCCGCCTCGACCATGGCCGTCTCGGTGCTCCCCGCCTGCAACGCCGCCTCTTCGTCCATCGCCTGCTCGCGGACGGCGTCGTCGACGATCATCGAGACGTGCTCGCCGACGAGTTCGTCGCGGTCGTAGCCGACCATCTCCGCGTAGGCGTCGTTGACCATCGTGAACTGCCCCTCCTCGTCGACCACGTACAGCCCGTCGTTGACCGCCTGGAAGATGGTCTCGTAGCGGCGGAGTTCCCGCTCGCGCTCCTTGCGCTCGGTGATGTCGACCAGATATCCGAGGTAGTGGGTGATCTCGCCGTCCTCATCGCGGACGATCTTCGTGGTGTCTTTCACCCACTTGACGTCGCCGTCCGCCGTCTCGACGCGGTAGGGCTCGTGACTGAACCGCTCGGTCGTCTCGTCGCTGTGCTCCGCGACTTCGGCGGCGATCCGGTCGATCTCCTCGTCGAAGAGCAGGTCGGTGTACGGGACGTCCTCCGACTCCAGCGTCGCCTGGTCGTAGCCGAGGACGTCCTCGACGTTCTCGGAGACGTAGTCGACGGGCCACCCCTCCTCGTTGCGCCACCGGAAGACGATCGCCGGCCCGTCCGCGAACATGTCCCGTTCCTCGGCGAGCTGTCGCTCCGCGCGGACCTCCTCGGTGACGTCGATGACGACCCCTTCGAGCGCGGTGACGTCGCCGTCCTCGGTGAGTCCGTGCCCTCGCTCGCGGACCCACCTGACCTCGCCCTCTGTCGTCTCGACGCGATAGGTCGCCAGGAACGTCCCGTCGTCGGCCAGTCCCTCCTGGACCTCCTCCCAGAGCGCTTCGCGGTCGGCGTCGGCGACGACGTCCTCACCGAACGACACCTCGCCGCGCTCCAGCGCCTCGGGGTCGTGGCCGGTCAGGTCGCGACAGCCCTCGCTGACGAACTCCATCGGCCACCCGCGCTCGTTGCGACAGCGGTACACCATCCCGGGGACGTTGCTCATCAGCGCCGAGAGCCTGCGCTCCTGGTCGTCGAACCGGCTCCGCGTCGCCGCCCGCTCGGCGGTCGACGCGACGACGTTCGCGACGTTCTGGATGAAGGTGGCGTCCCCGTCGGCGAACTCGCGGCGCTCGGTCGCGTAGGCCCCGAGCACGCCCCACGGGTCCGAATCCGGTCCGACGACCGCCGTGATACCACCGACCACGTCGTTCTCGGCGAGGAGGTCGCTCCCGTCGAAGCGCTCCTCGTCGGCGAGGTCGGCCGCGACGATGGGTCCACCGGACCGGAGCGTGTACCCGGCCTGCGTGTCGGGCGCCGCCGAGACCGTCGCGGCGTCGGCGGCCTCGTCGGACCAGCCGGCGCCTCCCCTGAGCGCGAACCGATCCCCGCCCGCATCGAGCTCGAACACCGCGCAGTGGTCGATATCGAGCGTCTCCGTGACCGCAGTCGTCGCGTCGCGGATCACCCCGTCGAGCTCGTCCGCCTCCAGCACCCGCTGCCCCAAGTCCGCCACCGCCTCCTGCTGGCGGGCTCGGCGGTGCGGTTCGGCGTCACTCCGCGAAGAGGAACTCATGTAGCGGATCCATACGTGCGGGCCCCGTAAGAATTCCGCCAGTGTCACTATCCGGCACGGTTCGGGTAACTACCGACGGGATGGAGACGGCGGCGGAATGCGCGTCGAACGGGCGGACGTGTCCCTCACCGGCCGTCGAGGCCGGCTGAGGCAGACACGGGTCCGGTTCCCACCGCTCGTCTGCCCACCCACCGCCGGCCTGCCGGCCGCTTTCAGGTGCGCCATCGAGTCACGCACGACGTGAAACCGGATCGCAACCGCGACCGGCCGGCCACCCTCTCGCTCGGCGCTTCGGTGCCCGCGTGTCTCCGGGAATTGACGGAGAACTACCGGGGTTCTGCGCCGACACGGCCATTACGAGTGGTGTTAACCAGGGAATATTTTTTGACCCGGGCGCCGAACTGTGGCTATGCCTCCCGCTGATTGCTATCCGGAGAAAGCGGCGGCGGTCAACGAGACGCTGGACGTTCTGAGTCACCACTTCAGGAGAGAGGTGATCAACTACTTCGAGAACACGGTCGACGAGGTCACGTCGACGATCAGCGAGATCGTCGCCCACATCGACGCTCGCGTCCCGGACCGCGACCGAGCGACGCTCTCGACGGCTCTCGTGCACAAGCACCTCCCGATGCTGGAAGCGGCCGGGTGGCTCGAGTTCGACCAGCGGAGCAAGGAGATCCGGTACCACGGGAACGAGTCGGCCCCGCAGTTACTGAGAGAGGTACTGGGCGTGTTCACGGAATAGAACCGTCTCGTCTTCGATCGCGGTCACTCGGCGACGTGCTCGTCGCCGTCCCACTCGGCGGAGTTGTCCTGTGGGTCGTAGCCCAGCGCTTCGCGGGCGCGCTCCAGCGAGTAGTACTTGCGGTCGTTGTCGGAGATGCCGTAGACGATCTCGAAGCCGTAGTCGGCCTCCAGCGCGCAGCGGTGGATGCGGGCGCAGTCGGGGTAGGAGAGCCACATGGCCTGGCCGCGCTCGTAGTCGATCGGCGGGTGGCCCTTCGTGAGGTTGCCGATGCGGATGTTGCAGACGGCGATGCCGTACTCGTCGTGGTAGTAGCGGCCGAGGACTTCGCCGGTGGCTTTCGAGACGCCGTAGTGGTTGCCGGGGCGGGGGAACTCGGTCCCGTCGAGGCGGAAGTCGTCGTCGCGGCGGTACATGTCGGGCGTCCGCTCGTCGGTCTCGTAGGCGCCGACGGCGTGGTTCGAGGAGGCGAAGACGAACTTCTCGACGCCCTCGTCGACGGCCGCCTCGTACATCTTCTGGGTGCCGTCGATGTTGTTCGACAGCACGGAGGGCCACGGCGCGCTCGGTCGCGGGTCCCCCGCGAGGTGGATGACCGCGCCGACGCCGTCCATCGCCTCCGCGACGGTCTCCTCGTCGGTCACGTCGCCGATGAGGTACTCGTGGTCGGGCTCCTCGTCCGGCGGGCTGTGGAGGAGGAGCTTCCACTCGTACTCGTCTTCGAGCCCCTGTAGCACGGCCCGCCCGACGCGCCCTCCCGCACCAGTGAGTAAGACCGGCTCGTCCATTCAGGTGAACCCTTGCGACCGCCCAGTAAGTAACGTACGGTTCCGCGCGGTGGGTGTCACGCCGCCGACAGTCACCGGGGAGTCGGCCCGCACGTCCGACCCACCGGCGCGCCGAGAGGCGACACTGATTACTCCCGGGGCGTCCAGCGCCCGGTATGGACCCCACCGACGCCCAGACGGCGTGTTTCGAGGCGGGTATCAAGTTCGGTTCGCTGTACCACCAGTTCGCGGGGACGCCGGTCAGCCCCGCGAGCGCGGACAGCCTCGCCCGCGCCATGGAGGAGGCCATCGAGAACCAGCCCCACTGCGAGTCGGTCACAGTCGACGTGCTGCGCGAGGAACTCGCCGCCGAACTCGCCGAGTCGGCGGCCGACTACACCGAACTGACCGGCCGCTTCCTCGACGTCGAGATGGTTATCAACTACGAGGGCACGGAGGTCCGCACGCGGATGGACATGCAGGACGGCTACCCGCTGATGCGCGTCGAAGACGTACGCCCGGACGACTGACGGGGCCGACTGGGTCACGGGAACCTCTGCGTTCGGACAGGTCCACTGGCTGAACGGACCACGAGAGATATGTGTCCGGGCGGAGTAGAGGGCCGGTATGTCCCTCGCCGCCCTGAACGATATCGACGACGCCATCGAGGCGACGAAGCGGTTCCTCACCCCCTTCGACCGCGTGCGGTGGTTCCGCCTCGCCGTCGTGATGTTCTTCGTCGGCGGCGTCGGCTTCTCGTTCCCGGGCTTCCCGGGCGGGTTCGGCGGTGACACGGACCCCGGCGAGCCGATGCCGGGCGAGCCCGGGCCGGATATCACGCCCGAGGTGACCACCGAACTGCTCGTCCTGCTAGCCGGGATCGTCCTCGTCGGGATACTCGTCTTCCTCCTGTACTCCGTCGCGGGCGCGACGATGGAGTTCGTCTTCGTCGCCTCGCTGCGCGACGAGGAGGTCCGACTGCGGCGGTACTTCAAGCGGTACTGGCGGCGCGGCGCCCGGCTCTTCGCGTTCCGGTTCCTCGTCTGGACGCTGAGTGCCGGGGCGGCCGCGGGAGTCCTGCTCGGCGTCGGGACCGGGATGAGCGGGTGGCCTCCCACGGGCTGGTCCGACGGGACGATACTGGCGGTGATACTGCTCGCGATCCCGATATTCCTGTTTCTCGCGGTCGTCGTCGGCACCCTCCTCGGCTTCACGACGATGTTCGTCGTGCCCGTGATGCTCCGGGAGGACCGCGGGGTGATCGGCGGCTGGCGGCGGTTCTGGTCGACGCTCGTCGGCAACCTGGTGGAGTTCCTCGCGTACCTGTTCGTGAGCTTCCTGCTGAGCATCGCCGTCGGGATGGCCGTGAGCTTCCTACTCGTGCTGGTCGCGGTGGCGTTCGCGGTCCCGTTCCTCGTCGTCGGCGCGCCGCTGCTGTTCGTCCTCGGGCTCTCGGGCGCCGGCGGACTGGTCGCCCTCGTGCTCGTGTTCGCGTACCTGCTCCTGCTGTTCGTCGCGTCGCTGCTCGTCCTGGTCCCGTTCCAGACGTTCCTGCGATATTACGCGCTGCTCGTCCTCGGTGACGTCGACGGCGATCTGGACGTGATCCCCGATACCCGCGCCGCGGTGCGTGCCGACGGCGGTGACGACCGCGACGGAGCGACCGGTGGTGGCGCTCCCACCGGAAACGGCGGTGGTCCGGACGATCCGGGCGTCGGCGGAACGGACACGGACGGAACGCCAACTGGCGGAACGGACGCCAGCAGAACGGACGCGTCGGTCGACGAGGCCGACGGCGGGTGGAACGTCGATCGCGACGACGACCGAGACGGTCGGTCGTGAAAGCGACCGAGGGGATAGATCGTGTGGACGAGAGAAGACGGATCGGCGGACCGAGATAGCCGGGAGCGACGACCGCGGCGCGAGGGGGATACCGGTCGTACGTCGAGATCGATAGCGGCAGATCGTAACTGATCGGCCCCCTCTGGCGTATCGCCCCCGTCAGGTGTCCTGTATCGGTTTTTCACTTTCACTTTCAGGCGTGTTTTTAAACCGGCAGGGGCCGAAGGGGGAACCATGAGTCAAGCGACGCTCGACGACGACGAGCTGTTCGAGGACGCGGCGAGCGAGATGCGCGAGGACGTCGAAGAGAGCCTCGGGAAGGCCCGCGCGGAGCTCCCGGAGGCCGACGCCATCTGGGAGGTCGACGCCGACAACACCCTGGGTGTACTCAACGCGCTCCGCTCGGCGCTCGACATCGAGGACGCCGAGGACCACCTCGTCGACGCCAAGAAGTGGTACACGATGGGCGAGCGCGCCGACGCCTTCGAGGACGCCGACGACCTCGCCGAGGAGATCGAGGCCGTCGAGGACGTGCTCGACGACGTGACCGACGCCCACGAGCAGGTCAGCGACCTCGCCAGTACGGTCCCGCAGCTCCGCAGCGCGCTCGAGGAGTTCGCCGAGGAGGCCGACGCTGACGAAGACGCCGAAGACGAGGCAGACGCAGAGGCGGACACGGACGCCGACGCAGAGGCCGACGAGGCAGAGGCGGAGGCCTGAGACGGCCCGGCGCCGCGGTCACCGTCCCGCCGCGGCACAGTCCGCTGTCAGCCGTCGTCCGGTCGCGAACAATCGCGCGCCGCGACGCGGTCCAGTAGCGTCGCTACCTTCTCCGCCGAGCGGTCGCGGAGCCACGCGCCGAGTTCGGCCGTCCCCCCGCGCGGGTCGCCGACCGCGCCGTTGTCCGAGAACTCCGCCGAGTCGTAGGCGAGGTTGGCACCCGCGACCCACTCGCCCCAGGCGTCGGCGGCGCCCGCGGCCGCGTCGTCGAGGCGCTCCTCGCGGATCAGGTCGGGAGCCACCGCGCGGACGAGCGCCGTCTCCACCGGTCCGCCGTGGCCCATGGCGATCTCCGCGAGGTCGACGGGTGGGGCGTCCGGGTGGCCGGTCCAGTCGCCGTCGAGCGCGACGGCGTCGAACCAGGTGAACGGGACGGCGTAGGCGTCGTCGTGGCGAGTGACGCGAGCGCAGACTTCCCGGAGCGGCGCGACGTTGCCGCCGTGGCCGTTGACGACGACGACGCGGTCCCAGCCGTGGTGTGCGAGGCTGCCGATGGTCTCGCGGACGTAGTCGCGGAAGGTGTCCTCGCCGACCCAGAGCGTTCCGGCGAAGTGGCGGTGTTCCTCGGCGACGCCCACGGGGATCGCGGGGGCGACGACGACCTCGCCGTCGTAGGCGTCGGCCCCGGCCTCGGCTACCGCCTCGGCCGTGAGCGCGTCCGTGCCGAGCGGCGCGTGGGGGCCGTGTTGCTCCGTGCTCCCGACGGGCAGGAGCGCGAGGTCCGTCTCGACGGCGTCGGCGTCGGTCCACGTCGACTCCGAGAGGTGCATATCGGCCCCTCGCGCGGCCGGGGGGTTAAGCGGTGTGGCCCAACGGACCCGAAAGCGGGGCGCCCGATCGGGTCCGCCGCCGGGTCGCGATCACTCGCTGCGCCACGCGCTGGGCTCGACGCCCAGCGACTTGACGAGGGGGGCGGTACAGCGCGACGAGGACGACGATGACGCCGAGTTCGACCCAGAAACCGATGTCGCCGACGACGCTCCTGACGACCGCCAGTACGATCGTCACGATGATCAGGATGACGACGTAGTGGGCGACGAGTTCGAGCAGCTCTCCCGTATCTACCATGTGACGACTAGGGCTGTCTCCCACAAAAACGGTCGTATCGGCCCTGTCGAGGCGTCGAGACGGGTTCGGGGACGAGGACGGGCATCGGCAGACGAACGCGGTGCGAGAGGAGGCGTGCGCCGACGGCTCGTCGGTCGCTCGCCGGTCGTTCTACACGAGCGTGTCCGGGCGCGTCGCGAGGTACTCGAAGACGGCGCCGAGGCCGATCCCGTACACCCAGTGGGCGACGAGCGTCACCGCGAGGTAGCCGACGAGCGCGAGGCCGGTGTACCCGTCGTAGAACGCGAAGACGAAGCCGGTCCACAGCGCGGTCCCGAAGACGATCCCGTGGACGGGGTCGCGGGCGCCCGGGAGGTACTCCTTGAGCGAGGCGAACAGCAGCGGCCAGGGGAACATCCCGGCGAGGACGAACAGGACGTAGCCGGCTGTCACTTCGGGGAAGACGCCGTCGAGGCCGACCATGCTCGTCACCGTCGCGAACGACGACCGCGAGAACACGTCGAACGACTCGCCGATGAGCAACACGACCGTCATCAGCGTCGTCCCGACGAGCCCCCCGGCCGCCCCGATCACCCCGTCCGCGGCGATCCCGAACAGCCGGTCGAAGTCGTCGTCCCTGACCGCCGGGTCCTCGAACTCCTCCTCGTCGACGGTCGGGTCGTCGAGTTCGCGTGTGTCTGCCATGTACTCACGTACCACGGCAGCGGGCAAAAAACCCTCGGCGGATAGAGCGCGGTCCGAACCTGTTCGCGTACTTGAAAAAGCGATGTGCCAACGCCCCCCAAACGATAAGAGCGGGTAGGTCGTTGGTGATCGAATATGGTAGAGTCCGGTGGACCGGTGGTCGGCGACACCGTCCTGGCTGGCACGAGCGGGATCAGGGCGCCGGCGGAGGTGTTCAACAGCATCTTCGTCGTCTTCCTGGGCCTGGGGACCCTGGTCGGGGTCGTCGTCATCTCGTACACGCTGTACAACGCGTACAAGTACCGCTACCGCGAGGGCGAGGACCCCGCACCGGACGTCGACCGGCCGGAACTCGGGGAGCTCCCCGAGGGAGGCGGCAAGGGCAAGAAACTCTTCCTCTCGTTCGGTATCAGCGCGCTCATCGTCCTCTCGCTGGTCATCTGGACGTACGCGTCGCTGCTGTACGTCGAGGGGAAGCCGACCGAGGTCCAGCAGACCGGCGGCGAGGTGATGAACGTCGAGGTCGACGGGTTCCGCTTCGGCTGGCAGTTCACCTACCCGAACGGCGCCCAGGCGAGCACGCTCCGCGTGCCGACGGACACCGTGATCAACCTCTCGGTGACCTCAAGGGACGTGTTCCACAACTTCGGGATACCCGAACTGCGAGCGAAGGCCGACGCGATCCCGGGCCAGACGACGAACACCTGGTTCGTCGCCAACGAGACCGGCACGTACCAGGCCAACTGCTACGAAATCTGCGGCGAGGGCCACTCCGGGATGACCGCGGAGGTCGTCGCGATGGAGCCCGCGGCCTTCGAGGAGTGGTACGCGAACGCCGAGCCGAGCGGGAACGAGACCGCCGGAACTGACACCGCGGCGGGCAACGAGACCGCCACGGCCGGCGGTGGCGGTCACTCGCTCGCACCACAGGGTCCGAGCGCGCTCGACGCGTCGTCCGCGCCCGCACGAGGTGGTGCTCCGTGAGCCACGAGGAGGCCGGCGGGCACGACTTCCCGCCGATGAGTTCCGTCCGGCGCTGGTTCGTCACGACCAACCACAAGGACATCGGCATCCTCTACACCATCACGGCGCTGTTCTTCCTCGTCCTCGGTGGCGTCCTCGCGATGCTGATGCGCGTCCAGCTGTGGGGCCCCGGCGAGAGCATCCTCAGCGCCGGCGCGTACAACCAGGCGGTCTCGGCGCACGGCCTGCTGATGGTCTTCTGGTTCATCTCCCCGTTCGCCTTCGGCTTCGCCAACTACTTCGTGCCCCTGCAGATCGGGGCCGACGACCTCGCCTTCCCGCGGCTGAACGCGATGAGCTACTGGGCGTACCTCTTCTCGGGCCTCCTGTTCATCGCCTCGTTCTTCCAGGGGAGCACCTTCGCCGGCGGCTGGACGATGTACGCCCCCCTGAACGTGCCGACCTACATGCCCAACGTCGGCGGGACGACGGTCGTGCTCGCGCTCATCATGTTCGTCGCGGCGGTGACGATGGGGTCGGTCAACTTCCTGACGACGATGTACCGCATGCGCGCCGAGGGCCTGCGGATGCGCGACCTGCCGATGTTCTCGATGTCCATCCTGCTGACGGTGTGGATGATGCTGTTCGCCTTCGCCGCCCTGCTGGCGGCGCTGATGATCCTCGCCGCCGAGCACCTGCTCGGCGTCACCTACTTCACCGCCGACGGCGGGACGCTCCTGTGGACGCACCTGTTCTGGTTCTTCGGGCACCCGGAGGTGTACATCGTCTTCTTCCCGGCGCTGGGCATCATGGCCGAGTGCTTCCAGACGTTCACCGGCCAGCGCCTCGTCGGGCGCAAGTGGTTCGTCCTCGCGATGGTGCTCGTCGCGCTCCAGAGCTTCGTCGTCTGGATGCACCACATGTTCCTCACGGGGATCAACCTGGAGATCAAGACCCTGTTCATGGTCACGACCATCGGCATCTCACTCCCCTTCGACCTGATGGTCTTCTCGCTGATCTACACGATGATCAAGGGCCGCATCCGGTTCACGACGCCGTTCCTGTTCTCGCTGGGCGCGCTGATCCTCTTCATCATCGGCGGGATCACCGGCGTCTTCCTCGGCGCGGTCGTCCTCGACTACGAGTTCCGCGGCACCTACTGGGTGGTCGCGCACTTCCACTACGTAATGGTCGGCGGCGCGACTGGCCTGTTCGCCGGCATCTACTACTGGTTCCCGAAGATGACCGGCCGGATGTACGACGAGTTCCTCGGGAAACTCCACTTCGGGCTGTACTTCGTCGGGTTCAACCTGCTGTACTTCCCGATGTTCGGCGCCTGGGAGACCCCGCGGCGCGTGTTCGACTACGCGCCCGGTCTCTCGGGCTGGCACCAGGTCGCCACGATCGGCGGGTTCCTGCTCGGGATCTCCTTCCTCGTCATGTTCTACAACCTGTTCAAGAGCATGGCGACCGGCGAGGAGGTCGGCGACAACCCCTGGGAGTACGCGACCACGGCCGAGTGGGCCGTCTCCTCGCCGCCGCCCCTGGAGAACTTCCCCGGCAAGCCGAGCTACGCCGGCGGCACGCTCTCCTTCCGCGACGATCCCGAACTGACCGCGGACGGCAGCGGCGACGCGGAACCCGCGACCGCGACCGCGACTTCGGCCGGCCATCGGCCTGACGGCGGCGTCCGCGCGGAGGGCGCGACGGCTGGGAGCGGCGGCGCGCTGGTCACCGGCCCCGACGCGGTGACCCCGAGCGCGACCGGCGGCGCGACGGCCCACGCCGAAGAGGAACACGCCGACCACGCGAGCATCTGGCCGTTTATCATCGGCCTGGCCGGCTTCCTCACGTTCCTCGGCGTCTCTGGCATCCAGGAGGGCGGCGCCTACTACTGGCTGACCGGGACCGGCGGCGTCCTGAGCGCCGTCGGGTTCGTCGGCCTCGCGCGCGAACCGTTCCACGTCCCCGAGCCCACGGTCGCGGAGCAGTGGCCCTTCGGCGGCGTCGAGAACATGAAACTCGGGATGTGGACGTTCCTGGCCTCCGACGTGGTGCTGTTCGGCGGCTTCATCGGCTCGTACCTGTTCCTGCGGGTCGCCAACGGCTGGATGCACTGGCACCACGCCTTCATCCCCGAGGCCCACGTCACGTTCCCCGGGCTGGTCAACACGTACCTGCTGCTGGCGAGCAGTTTCGCGGTCGTGCTCGCCCTCGTCGCTGCGCACAGGAACAGCAGCCGGGGCGTCGTGGCCGCCCTCTCGGTGACGTGGCTGCTCGGCGTCGGCTTCCTGATCAACAAGGCCATGGAGTGGCAGCACCTGTTCCACATCCACACGGAGGCGTTCCCGAACGGCTGGAACGCGGGGACGAACGTCGCCTCGTCGACGTTCTACCTGACCACCGGGCTCCACGGCGCCCACGTCATCGTCGGGCTGATCATGCTCATGTACATGATCCCGCGGGCGATGAAGGGCGCGTACCTCGGCGACGACGAGACCTCCATCGAGTACTTCGGGCTGTACTGGCACTTCGTGGACATCGTCTGGCTGTTCCTGTTCCCGCTGTTCTACATCCTCTAGAACCATGACACGATTCAAACTCTACACCGGGATATTCGTGGTACTGATGGCGCTGTCGACGACCCAGGCGCTCGTCGAACAGACGGGCCTGGTCGATTTCGACGCCCCGGGGACCTACTGGACGGCCTTCGGGATCATCCTCGTGCTGTCGTTCGTGAAGGCGACGTTCGTCGCGACGTACTACATGCACCTCCGGTGGGAACCCCGGTCGGTCACCTACCTGATGCTCGGAGGCCTGTTCGTCGCGCTCGCGCTCACCACCGCCGCGGCCTACTCGATCCTGTAGGCCGCGGCGATTCTACCGCTGCCGGCCGGCGTTCCTGTCACCCAGCCGAGCCGGTTCGGCCGTGATCGTCAGGGTTTATCCCGTCCACAGTTACTGTGTCGACAGCCATGTCAGAGGCCGGTTCAGCGGATTCGGGATCGAGCGGTACGAACGGGGGGAACGGGTCGCGCCTGGGGGCGCTCGTCGCTACCTGGCCCCGGAAGATCGGGGTCGTACTCGGCGGGTTCGTCGGCCTGGTACTCGTCCTCTACTTGCTGGGGATCGTCGGCGCGCCGGCGGCCGGACTGGCCGACCGCGGCGACTGGGGCGAAGTCACCGACCAGCGCACGGAGATCGTCACGACGGTCTGGGTCGACAACCCCAACCCCGTCGGCGTCTCGCTGGGCAACGCCGTCACCGCCGAGTACGGCATCGTCCTCAACGACGTGTTGCTCGCGGAGGGGACGAAGTCGGACATCCAGGTGCCGAAGGGCAACAGCACGACCGAACTGCGGACCGACCTCATCAACGAGCGGCTGTCAGACTGGTGGGTCGCGTACGTCCGCGCCGACGAGACCGTCGCCCTCGACGTGAACGCGACGGTGAACGTGAACACGCCTGTCGGCACGGTGCCCTACGAGGTGCGCCGCCAGCGGACGATGCTCAACGAGTCGACGCCCGTCATCGACGCGCTCTCGGCCGCCGTCAACGAGACGAGCGACACGTACACCGAGTCGGTGAGCGCGAGCGAGGTGGACGACTCGCTGCTCGGCGACACGCTCGGCGACAGCGACACCGTGACGGTCGGCTACGAGGTCCGCCGCGGCTGGGCCACCTGGGGCGAGGTCACCGAGAACGAGACGACCGTGCAGTTCCACATGCTCGTCCACAACCCCGGCGACGTCCCGGTGCCCGCCGCGCCGGACGGTATCGGCGTCAGCGTCGACATGAACGACGTGCGGACCTTCGAGGCCGAGAGCGGCGAACTCTCGGCCGGCAGCGCCGGGACGGACACCGTCATCGCGCCCGGCGAGACGCGGGAGGTCACCTACACCGTGACGATGGACAACGACAGGGTCGACGACTGGTTCACCAGCCACGTCCGCGCGGACGCCGGCCCGGGCGCCGAGGCGACCGCGGTCAGCGCCCAGTTCCAGGTCGTCTTCGACAACCCCGCCACCGGCGGCGAGATCCGGGTCCCGCGCGACTCGCCGATCACCTACGACTGCGCCTTCCAGACCGCGATCCTCGTGGACGGTCAAAATAGCACGTCGACGTGCGAACCGCCGGCCGTCCCGACCGGGAACTGAGCGACAGGCGACCGGGCGGGCCCACTCGCCGGCGTCTACGGCCCGCTCGGCGACCGCTTGCTGTTTCGTAGGCGCCGCTTTTTCCGCTCGCTGCCCAACGACCAGGGGAATGTCAGACGACGATACGGTCGAGGAATCCGGTGACGGCGCCGGGTTCCGGTGGCGCTGGCTCGCCGTCGTTCCGCTGGTCGTGATCGTCGCGCTCGTGGTACTGTATCTGCTCGGCGTCCTCGGCGCGCCGTCGGTCGGGGTCGCCGACGCCGGTGACTGGGGGGAGGTCACCGAGAACCGAACGGAAGTGGTGACGACCGTCTGGGTGCGCAACCCGAACCCCGTCGGTGCGACGCTCGGGACCGGACTCGACGCGGCGTACGAGGTACAGTTCAACGGGGTCACCGTCGCCACCGGCGACCGCTCCGGGATATCCCTACCGGCGGGCAACAGGACGGTGCGGTTGCACAGCTACGTCCGCAACGAGCGGATCCCGGCGTGGTGGGTCGCGTACGTCCGCGCCAACGAGACGCTCAGGGCCGACGTCGACGCGACGCTACGCGCGAACGTGGGGCCGAGCCCGAACGTCACCCACACCGTCGAGCGAGACCGGACGATGTTCGCCGACTCTCGGCCCGTCGTCGACGCGCTGTCGACGGCGGCGGACCGCACCAGCGGCCGGTACACGGAGGAGATCGACCTGGCGCGACGGGCGCCGTTCGTCGTCTCGGCGCTCGGGCTCGACGAGCGGACGGTGACCGTCGGCTACGAGGTCGAGCGCGGCTGGGCGACCTGGGGCGAGGTGAACCGGAATCGGACGAACGTCCGGTTCCACCTCGTGGTCACCAATCCCGGGGACGTACCGGTCGTCGCGGCGCCCGAAAGCGTCCGGGCGGAGGTGGAGGCGAACGGCGTCGAGCTGTTCGAACACGACGCCGAAGCCCTCTCGTTCCGGAACGTCAGCTCGGAGGAACTGCTCCGGCCGGGGGAGACGCGGACCGTGACCGTCGTCGCGACGATGGACAACGACGAGATCGACGAGTGGTTCACCAGTCACGTGCGCCGCGGCGAGCGGTCGAACGTCACCGCCCGGTTCCGCCTGCTCGTCGAACACCCGCTGCGAGACGCGACGATCCGGCTCCCCGTCGACGAGCCGGCGACCTACCGCTGTTCGTTCCGGACCGGGATGCTCGTCGACAACCAGACGACGGCGACGACCTGTGAGGCGCCCTGAGAGGGTGACAGACGGGGCGCTCGAACCGGTGTCACTCCGAGTCGTCGCTTCGGTACCCGACCGACGGGAAGCCGGGTCGCCAGTACAGCAGGGCGACCGAGGCGAGGAACGCCGCCGTCGAGACGTCGACGGAGTAGGCGACCGCCGTCGACATGAGCGTGACCCACCCGCCGAGAAATCCGGTCGCGAACGAGGCGAGGACCGGGAACGAACAGCTGAGACAGGAGACGAGACCGAGCGCGCCCGAGGCGACGGCGCCGCTGGCGTCGAGGATCGCGGCGTACACGAGGTAGGTGAGCCCGAGGTAGCCGATCACCCGGTAGGGGACGAACGAGACGTAGAAGACGCGCGTGATGAGCCGGACGCGCCCCCAGCCTGGCGAGCCGGACCCGACGCTGAGTCCCAGCACGCTCTCGGGAATCGGGTGGTGGCCGCCGACGGTCAGGCCGACCAGTCCCGCCCAGTTGGCGAGCAAGAGGAAGTAGACGGCGGCGAGGGCGCCCGCGAGGAGGTGGCGGCGGCGCGGAGCCTGTGAGATCGGCGTCCGGTAGGCCGCGACGAGGACGGCGTTGATCCAGACGAACGGGTAGAGGACGTACCGTGGGACGGTCACCTCACCGGGCGTCGCGAGGAAGTAGCCGACCACGAGGACGCCTTCGAGCGCGACCGCCGCGGCCAGCACGCCCGTCCCGCTCGGCCAGGGCCAGGCCGTCTCCCGGGTCGAGTGCGCCATCGATCAGCTCGTGACGAGCACGACGGTGATCGCGAGGACGAACAGCATGCCCGTCGCGACGGCGCTCCCGGCCGCCGCCTGCGCGCTCGGGCGGCCGTGCTCGCGCAACGCGAAGTAGACGCCGGCTACCAGGAAGCTGGCGACGAGGGCGACGACCGCGCCGATGACCGCCGGCCCGGTGATCGCGCCGCTCGCGTACCCCGTCGCGCCCGCCAGGAACCCGAGGACGAGGACGACGTACAGCGCCGTCCAGGTGCTCGTTCGCCCGGCGATCTGCGCCACTCCTCCTCTCGGCCGGCCGCCAGCGAGCTCGCCGTAGGAAACCCGCGGCGCGTAGTGGTGCCAGGGGCGCGAACGCAGCGCCAGGATGACCACCCCGACCCCCAGGAGCGCCGTTACCACCGTGCTCGCCAGGTACGCCGTGTTGACCATGGTACGTGTCTGCATACCAGTTTCCGCCGGATCGTTATAATTATTCCTTTACGAAAGCCGAGGGGAATCCCGGCCACGCGGGGCCGACGACCGAGGGCGACACCCTTTTTCCCGGCCCCGACACAGTGGTGACCATGACAGACGGACCGGCGACGGGCGAGGGCGAGGAAGCCACGGACGGGACGTCGCCCGACCCCGAGGGTCGAACGGACGCCGAGGGGACGGACGATGTCGACCGCGACGAGACCGCCGACACGCAGACAGACGAGGCGACGGACCCCACTGCAGCCGGCGCCGGAGGCGACACGACAGCCGACCCCGAAGACGAGGTAGCGACTGAAACCGAGGCCGAGGCGACCACCGATGACTCGGCCGACGACGACGACGCGGCCGCCGACCCGCAGTCGGACACGCCGCCGTCGGACACGACGGCGGATGATGAGCCCGCCGACGGTCCGGCGGACTCGCCCGCCCCCGACGTGCCGCCGGACGTCCAGAAGTACGACCGCTTCAAGAAGATCGACGGCGGGACCTACGACCGCGCGAACGACTTCCTCCGCGACCGCACCTACATCACCGCTCGCGAGTGGGCCATCGCGCGCCTCTGCGCGGACTTCCGGACTGAGACGGGCGTCGAGATGACGAAGATCGGCGAGAACCTGCCGGAACTCGTCCCGTTCATGACCGACACGTACACGCCACAGGCGGTCAACCAGGCCCGCGCCTCCTTCGAGGAGAAGGTCCGGAAGGCGGGCGCGACCTTCCTCTACGGCGCGATGTGCGACTTCTTCACCGCCGAGGAACTGGACGACGTGATGTACGAGGCGACCGAGGTCGCGAAGTTCCTCCTCGAAGTCGAGGGTGTCGAGCTCACCGTCGAGGAGGAGCTGGAGGCCGAGGACGAGATCTCCGAGGTGATGCGCGAGGTGCGCGAGCACTCGACCGCGCTCCGCCACGACGAAGTGACCTGTCCGGAGTGCGGCCACGACATCGAAGCCGACCAGTAGACGGGACCGCGACGACTCGCGGCTCTGAGGCGAGTTTCGGACTGGAGACGGGCCCGTCGATTTATCACTCGAGCGGTGTATCCTCTCGTATGGACGCTGCCCGCCGCGTCGTCCTCTTCGAGGGCGGGATGGGGTTCGCCTGGATACTGCTCGGGCTGCTGAACGTCGGCGTCGCGGACCTCCGCGAGGGGTGGTGGCTGGCTCTCGCGGCGCTCGCCGCGACGGTCGCGACCACCTACGCCGACGAACACCGAGTAGTCGCAGTGGACGAGTTCTACCGCTACGCGCTCGCTATCGTCGGCGTCGTCGCTGTGGTCGCCGTCTGCGGAGCCGTCGTCGTCGCGACGGACATGGTCGTTCTGACCGTCGTCAGCGTCGTCCTCGCCGGCATGGGCGCCGGTCTACTGGGGTATCGCATCGTCTTCGGCGTCCTCAGGCCCGTTCCCGAGTCGCGACTCGATGGCGCGAAGAAACGAGCAGTCTGAGAAGGGGGACTCGGGAGGTTCGGAACTCGGTCAGGAACGGTCGTCCTCGGGCGACTCCTCGACGACCTCGGCGGCCAGGTCGGCGATGGACTCGCTCTCGCGGTCGCTGTGGGTGAACCCGTCGTCTCCGGCGTCGTCGCCCGTCTCGTCGCCGGCACGCACGTTTTCGCCGACAGGGTCGCCGAAGGACTCGCTCTCGCCACCCGGTCGGTCGTCGGGGTCGCGTTCGTAGACGACGGTCCCGCGGACGAGCGTCACGGTCGGGAACACGCCCTCGCGGCCCTCGAAGGGCGTCCAGTCGCACTTCGTGTGCAGGCGGTCGGCGCGGATCGGGTAGGTCTTCCCGGGGTCGACGAGCACGAGGTCGGCGTCCATCCCCTCCGCGACGCGGCCCTTCGCGGGCAGGTCGAACACGTCGGCGGGGTTGGCGGCGGTCAGGTCGCGGACGCGCTCGTAGGTGAGGGCGCCCGTGCGGGCGTCGGCGAGCAGGAGCGGCAGGGCGGTCTCGACGCCGGGGACGCCCGAGGGCGCGTCCCAGATGTCGGCGTCTTTCTCCGCGGCGGTGTGGGGCGCGTGGTCGGTCGCGATCATATCGACCTGCCCCTCGACGACCCGGTCGTAGACGCGCTGGCGGCGCTTCTCGCGACGGAGCGGCGGGTTCATGCGGCCGTGCGTCCCGAGGCCGCGCAGGTCGCTCCGGGAGAGGTACATGTGGTGAGGGGTGACCTCACAGGTCATCCCCGACTCCGTCGCGGCGTCGATTCCCTCCGGGGTGGAGGTGTGGGCGATGTGGATCCGCGTCTCGCGCTCGACGGCGACCTCGCAGGCGCGGCGGACCGCGGCGGCCTCCGCGCGGGCGGTCCGGTAAGCGCTCCAGGCGTCTGCGTCGTCGCGTTCCTTCGCGGAGACGTTGAAGAGGCTGGCGTCCTCGGCGTGGACCGTGACGGTAACGTCGCGGGCGTCCGCCTCGGCGAGCGCGTCCACGAACAGCGGCTCCTCGATGCCCATGTTCCCCGTCGAGTCGGCGAGGAACACCTCGCCGAGGGCGAAGACGTCACGGTCGAACAGCGAGTCGGGGTCCCAGTCGGCGGTGACGCCGCCGTTGAGGCCGAAATCGACCAGCGAGGCCTCCGCGAGGTCGGTCTTCTCGTCGAAGGCGGCGCCGTCGACGGTCGGCGGCGAGGTGTTGGGCTGGTCGACGACGGTCGTCACGCCGCCGGCAGCGGCGCTGCGGGAGCCCGTCTCCCACGTCTCCTTGTGCGAGTCGCCGGGCTCGCGGAAGTGGACGTGCGCGTCGATCATCCCCGGGAGGAGGCGCTTGCCCGTCGCGTCCACGACCCGTTCGCCCTCGCGGGCCTCTAGCCCCTCACCCACCGCCGCGATGGTCTCGCCCGACACGCGGACGTCCCGGCGGCGCCCGTCCGCGAGCGTCGCGTTCCGGAATAGCATACGCCACCTCTGACGCGCGTGGTCCTAAATCTCCCGGACTGGTCCAGGCTGATCTCTCTCGGCGAGAGCGGCCCCCAGCGGCCGTTCCGACCGTCCGTCACTCCCTCTGGTCGACGCGAGTCACTCGATCCGGGTCTCGGCCGGCCAACGCCGCCTCGACGCGTTCGACGGCGCTCGACGGATCGGACTCGCCGCCCGCGTCCGCGACGCTCCCGACGGTCTCCGGGTCGAACGCGACCCCCAGGGCGTCGTAAACCGGGTCGAGCACCGCCGCGATCTCCGCCCGGTCGCGGACGACGAGCACGCCGGCGACGACCGCAGCGTCCGCACGGACGCGCTGTGCCAACCCGGCGAGTTTCCCCGCCCGCTCGCCGCAGTCGGCCTGGACCGAGTGCGTCCCCGGGCAGAAGGAGCCCTGCGGTTCCCCCTCGCGAGCGTCGACGCCGAGGTCCTCCAGCGCGGCGAGCAGGTCCTCCGTGGCCGCGTCGTATCGGTCCTGAAGTCCCGATCGAGGGTCCTCGACGGGCGTCACGCGCGCGAATGCGAGCGTGGAACCGGTGTAGGCGACGGCGCGCCCGCCGACCTCGCGCTCGACGGGCGGAAATCCCTGCGCTTCGGCGATCTCGCGGGCGCGGTCGTAGCCGTCGGCGGCGGTGTCGCGGCGGCCGAAGGCGATCTGTCGGTGCGGGCGCCAGACACGGACCGCCGGCTCGCCGTGGGAGGCGACCCGCTCGACCAGCCGGTCCGAGAGCGTGCGGTCGGCCTCGATGGTGTCGGCGCGGCCGCGGTAGACGCGCATAGCGGGGATTCGGACCCGAAGCCGAAAACCGCAGCGGTGGCCCGGCGTTCGGCAACGTCGAGCGGAGCAAGGGCGGCATCGAACGGGACCGTAATGAGGGTCACGGCCGAACCACCGCCGATGGCCGTCACGCTGTCCGCCGACGTACTGTCGCGCTACCCGCGGTTCACCCTCTACAACTCCCCGTTCGCGGCGCACGACCGGGGCTGTGCCGTCGACCTCTACCCGGGCGATAGCGACGGCGAGACGGTCCGCCCGAACCCCGAAGACGACCCGCCCGTCGACGCGCCCTCACCAGTCACCGGCGAGGTTCTCGAAACGCGGACTGTGACCGCGCCTACCCAGCCCTACGCCGCCGACGAGGACCACCTGATCCTCGTCGACACCGGCGAGCGCGTCGCGCGGATCCTGCACGTCGACCCCGCGGTCTCGGCGGGCGACACCGTCGCCGTCGGCGACTCGCTCGGGCGCCTGGTCCGCGCGGGATTCTTCGCGCCGTGGGTCGCGAACCACCTCCACCTCGGGTTCCGCGAGTACGGGGCCGACTATCACCGCGCGGCGGGGTCGCTCCCGATCGAGATCGACCCCGCGCTCCGCATCGCCGTCCTCGACTGGGACGGGACCGGGACTGTGGTCGCGGCGGGCGAGACCTACGCCGTCCTCGACTCGCCGACCCATCCCGCGCCCGGCGAGCGGTTCGCCGGTCTCGCCGCCACGGACGCAGGTGGCGACCCCGTTGGCGTCCTCGACGGAGGACTCCCCCACTACGACGGCGGCGGGCTGCTTGGTCGACGCCCCGACTCGGACGCGGGCGACGTGTTTCTCGCCGGAGAGCGAGTCGGCCACGCGGACGGCCGCGACATCGCCTGGAGCGACGTGACCGTCCTGGCGAACGGCGAACCGATCACGGGACTCGCCCTGGCGTTCGGGCGGGACCGGGCGGGCGTGAAACTCGTCGGCGAGTCCATCGACTTGCCGGTCGGAACGGACGTGACGGTCAGCGTCGAGACCCGGGACCCGTAGTCCGGCCGCCGTGCGCTACTCCCCGTAGCGCTCGCGGTGATCGCGTTTCGACCGCTCGTACGCTTCGTCGCCGCGCACGCGGTCGAGATATTCCTTGTAGACGACCGCTATCTCCCGTTTCTCTGGGTCGTACCACTGTTGGGGGTCGCGCTCGACGCGCTTGCCGCCGCTCGCGGTTTCTCCGCTCGCGCTGTCCGAGGCGCTTCGCGCCTCGCCGTCCTCGTCAGTCCGGTACTTGTTCCCGCCGGGGTACTTGGCGTACCGCATCGCCCGCGTCCAGCCCATCTGGAGGTACTTCCGGGCCAGGTCCATGCCGACGAAGTCATCGGCCGCGCGGTACTGGCAGTAGCGTTCGTAGATCGCTTCGGCGCCGTCCTCGGCGTTCGCCAGCGTCGCTATCCCCCACTCCGGCAGGAGTTCGCTCTTGTACGGCTCGATCTTGAACGCGCCGCGCTCGTCGGGCGTGTGCCGGTAGCGCTCGGGGTGCTCGCGGAAATCCAGGTCGTACTCCGGGCCGCCCTCGACTTCGGCGACCTCGCCGCGGACGGGGTCGCTCATCCGTCGGCCCGTTCCAGCAGCTCTGACCCAGCGCCGTCGAGCGCCTTCTCGAACCGGAGCAGCTCGTACTCCCCCTCCGTCCGGTGGTCGGTGCCCTCGTAGCCCCGGGACCGATAGAACGCCACCGCCGACCGCTGGCGCTGGGCCGTCCACAGGAACACCCGTTCGAGGCCGCGTTCCCGGGCCGCGTCTTCCAGTCCGGCGACGATAGCGCTCCCGTGTCCCGCTCGCTGGTGGTCGGGGTGGACTGCGATCCGCAATAGTTCGCCCGCGCCGGGCGGAATCTCCGCGTCTGCGGCGGTGAGGCCGCCCATCGCTACTATCTCGCCGTCGCGCTCGACCACGAGGAACTCGCCGCCGGCGTCGAGGTAGTTCCCCTCGACGTCCCGGATGTCGTCGCTGTTCGGCACGTCTTCGGGGTTCGACCCCGCCTCGCGCAGCGCCGTCCGGTGGAGGTGCCAGACCGCGTCGCGGTCGCGGGGTTCGTACCGCCGGAGCGTTCCGGAGGTGTCCCGGACCATTCAGGCGAATTCGATCTCGTCGAACGGCGTCACTTCGCCGAACAGGAAGTCGGCGTGCTCCAGCGCGTACTCGCGGTGAGCGTCCTCGATGCAGCCGACGGCGCCCTCGACGAGGACGGGGCGGAAGTCCCGCAGGCCGGCGCTGGAGGCCGTGTGCAGGACGCAGACGTTCGCGAGCGTCCCGCAGATGACGAGGTCGTCGATGCCGTGGGCGTCGAGCCACCCCTCCAGTTGCGTCTCGTAGAAGGCGTCGTAGGTGTGTTTGACGACGATCAGGTCGTCGTCCGCGGGATCAAGTTCGTCGACGATCTCGGCTTCCCACGAGTCTTCGAGGACGTGCTCGCCCCAGCGGTCGAACTCGTCGTAGTAGTGGGCGTCCTCGAACTGCTCGGGCGGGTGGACGTCGCGGGTCCAGACGACCTCGGCGCCCGCCGCCCGCGCCCGGTCGACGACCTGTCCGACCGGTTCGATGGCCTCCTCGCTGCCCGGTGCGTAGAGGCTGCCGTCGGGGTGGCAGAAGCCGTTCTGCATGTCCACCACGACCACGGCCGCAGCGTCGGCGTCGAGTTTCATACGCGAAACTACGAACGGTTCGCCAATAGGTTTGCCGTCAGCGGCCGGAATCGCGAGGGGGACGAGTCGGGTCGTTACACGTCGTGCAGCGGTCCGTCCGGTCGCTCGCCGCCGGGGTACAGCGTCGAGTTGGCCAGCCGTTTCGGCTGGGGGAGCGGGCCGTCGCCGGGCGCGTCGAGGCTGCCCTCCTCGTGGCCGAAGACGTGGGCGGTGCCGTCGTCGAGGACGATCACCTGTTCCGTCCCGCGACCGAGCAGGTCGCCGTGGATCAGGTAGCCGTCCTCGGGGAAGGTGACGACCGGGTCGAGGTGGCCATCGTAGAGCGTCGGGTTCGTCCCGCCGCCACGGCGCCAGGCCAGGACGTAGTCCAGATCCGCGTCGTCCCACGCGGTCATCGGTTCGACGATGGTGAGCCAGCCGCCGGGGTCGCGGTCCTCGGTGCAGACCGTCTCGCCGTCGCTGTCGACGAGGAAGATGCCGTCCTGCCCGGTCTGGTCCGGCCCGCCGCGGACGATGCGGTCCAGCCCCGCGACCTGCAGGCCGTCGACGTCCTCGCGGAAGTTGCCCGGCGCGATGTGCTGGACCTCTCTGGGCTCGCGGTTGCGCCAGCGTTCGGTGCCGTCGGGCGCGTAGGCGTACACGCCGCCCTCGCCGATGACTATTTCGGGGTCGTTGGCTTCCTCGGAGTTCCCGTCCTCGTCGAGGTCGGCCACCCAGATGCAGTCGGCGTGCTCGTCGGGGATGTCGGCCGTCCACAGCGTCTCGCCGTCCGAATCGAGGAAGGAGTACCCGACCATCACCTCGTCGCGGCCGTCGCCGTCGACGTCGTGCGGCCAGGGGTAGTGGCCGGTGTTACCCTCGTGGGTCCACAGCGTCTCGAAGTCCGAGTCGAGCGCCCAGACCTGCCGGTAGCGGTCTTTGACGATCATGTCGTGGCGTCCGTCGCCGCCGGTCAGGTTCGCGGGGACGATGCAGTCGTGGGCCTGCGGCGCGGGCAGTTCGGCCGTCCGCTGGATCTCGCCCGTCCGGCCGTCGATCACGCGGAACTCGTCGTCCATCACGCAGACGACCTCGTTGTACCCGTCGCCGTCGAAGTCCCAGATCTGGGCGGGGAAGTCGGCGCCGTGGCTCCCGCCCGTCGGGTCGGGGTCGCCGACCTGCCAGCGGACCTCGCCGTCGAGGTCGATGGCCGTGAGGGAGATCACCTGATGCGGGTCGTAGGTGGCGTCGATGTCGTCGCCCTGGACGAACAGCAGTTCCATCCGGCCGTCGCCGGTCAGGTCACCGAGCAGGGTCTTCGGTCGGCCGCCGGCGGCGCTGACGTCGAGGGTCGCCAGCCGGGCCGGTTCGCGACCGGTTGGTTCGCCGGTCATTGGTCCGTCTGCCCCGTCCGTCCGACGGTCGTCCGACTGTCCAAACGCGCTCTCTCCGGAGCGTCCGAGCGGTGGTTCACGGTACGATACAGTCGGCAACTCCACATCAAACCGATCGTGTCCGAGTTGATACTTCGGGCGACGGTCCGCGAGTCGCCGCCGCTGGTAGGTCCGGGTCGGGGTTCGAGTCCGGGACTCGTCAGGTTCGGAATCGGGTCCGAGAGAGCACCTTCACCAGCGCGGCGCTCGAACTCATCTCGACGACGCCGAAGACGACGGCCGGGAGCGCGGCGAGCGTCGGGAGGCCGGCACCGACGACGAGCGCGGCGGCCACCGCGAAGTCGCGCATCCCGACCGAGAACAGCGCCGCGACGCGCTCCTCGCGGGAGAACGGTCGCGACGCGAGCCAGCCGCCGGCGTAGCCGACGGCGTTCAGCGCGACGGCCCCGGCGGCGACCAGCAGGACGGTCGACCCGCCGGCGCGGAGCACGCCCGCGTTGGCGGCGGTCACGATCCCGATGACGAGGATCACCATCAGCGCGGAGACGGACGGGTAGAACTCGTCGTACCGGCCGACCCGTGCGGGGAACCGGGCGCGAACCGCGACGGCCACCGCCATCGGTCCGACGACGGCCAGCAGGAGCTGCTCGACCACGCTCGCCGTCTCGACGGGGACCGACTCGCCGGCGAGGACGCGCACCGAGAGCGGGACCAGCGCGAGCGTCCCGACGCCGACGATCACGAGCACCGAAGTCGCCAGCGCGGTGTCGCCGTCTGCCAGTTCTGTCATCACCGGCGCGACGAGTTCGGGCGTGACCGCCCCGAGGACGACGAACCCGACCGTCAGCGCGGGGCCGACGCCGAGCGCGCTGGCGACGAAGTACCCGGCGACCGGCATCCCGGTCTGGACGGCGAGGATGGTCGCGAGGGGGCGCGGGCGGACCGCTCTGAACGCCGCGGGCGAGAGCGTCAGCGAGATGCTACCGATCATCACCGCGAGGATCGGGGTCGCGAGCGGCGTCAGCACCGCGATGTCCGGAACGAGGACGCCGACCGCGACGGAGCAGAGGACCCACACCAGGAGGTAGTCGTCGACGGCGTCGGCCGCCCTCGCCAGTGTCGCGGACACGTCTGGGTGTGCTGGCGAGCGGGCGCCAAAAGAACTGTCGGAGCGGGGTCGTTTCGGCGGTGATTCGACCGCTCAGGCCGCTGCGCCGACTCGCTCGCCGACCGCATCGACGATGGCGTCGGCGTCGTACTCGTCTTCTTCCTTGTCGAAGACGACCTCGCCGTCCGCCCGGACCTCGAAGACGCCGTCGTCGCCGGTCACCAGCGAGACGGCCTCGACGCGCTGGCCGAACTCCTCGAGGATCGCGGTCTGCAGGTCGACGGCGCGGTCGCGCATGCCACACGGGACGCAGTATTCGATCTCGACTGTCGTCATGTTCGGTCAGGAGTTCGAACCCACCACGGGTAAACGCTGGCGTCGCGGACGGACGTGCCGATACTCGCCCGGTTCGTCGGCCGGCGAGTCCGGTGCGTCACGCCGGCCGGCGTGGCGTCACCGCACGACGCCGCCGGGACGTCCTGTCACTCGGCGTCGTCGACGGGCGCCTCGAACCCGACCGCCGCCGCGTCCTCGGCCGCGCGGTCGATCGCGGCGTCGAGGTCGAACTCCCGGACGACCTCCCCGTCGCGGACGAGCGGCTGGAGGAGCGCTTCGCCGTCGTCCGGGCCGCCCTCCTCGGCCAGCGCGACGACGTGGTCCCCGTCGTCGGTCCGGTAGACTTCCTTCTTCCCCGTGAGCTTCCCGCGCTTGGCGGCGAGTTCGTCGTCGACCTCGACGATGTCCAGCGCGAAGTCGACCGGGTCGGCGTTGCTGACGTGGCTGCCGACGCCGAACCCCTCGACGTACTCGCGGAGTTCGACCAGTTCCTCCGGGCCGAGCCCGCCGCTGACGAAGATTCCCACGTCCTCGAACCCCTTCGCGTCGAGCGTCCAGCGCACTTCCCGGATGATGTGTTCGAAGTCACCGCGGCGCGAGGAGGTGGTGTCGATCCGCACCGATTCGAGCGCGTCGACCGCCTCGGCCGCCCGGACGGACTCGTCGACCTCGTCGCTGTAGGTGTCGGTGAGCGCGATCCGCGGCACGTCCTCGCCGACCGCCTCGTCGAAGGCCCGCCACGCCGCCTCCTGCTCGCCGCGCCCGAAGCAGATGACGAGCGCGTGCGGCATCGTCCCGCCGGCCTCGCGGCCGATCACCTCGCCCGCGGCGACGTTCGAGAAGCCGTCGAGCCCGCCCAGCAGCGCCGAGCGCTCGACCATCGCGCCGATGGAGGGGTGGACGTGCCGGGACCCGAAGCTCAGGACCGCGGAGTCGGGCGCGGCGTAGCGGGCTTCGAGCGCCGCGGTGGCGGCGCCCGTCGGATGGGAGAGAAAGCCCAGCAGCGCGGTCTCCAGGCGGCAGAACTCCAGATACGGTCCCTCGATGCGCATAACGGGCCCGCCGTCGAACAGCCGCCCCTCGCGCAGGGCGTCGACGTCCACGCCGCGCCCCTCCAGGAGGCGCGCGGCGTCTTTCACGCCCGCCAGCAGTTCCCACTCCCCGGTGGGGAACTGGTCGGCCGTCACCTCGGCGACGACGCGGGGGTTCCGGTCGGCGTGTTCCAGCGTCTCGACCGTCCGGTCGAAGTAGGCGTCGGTGGCTCGCCCGTCGGCGATGGCGTCCGGGGACACGATGTCGAAGCCCGACTCGTCGGTCATGCCGTGGTGTACCGAGGCGACCGTGAAAAACTGTCCGCGTTCGGCCCGCGGCGGACGGGAGCCGGCGCGTGAACCCCAGCGCCCCGGGCGACCGGAGATCTGGCGGCCGACCCTGCTGGGGGCTGGCTATCAATCGGGAAAACCAGGGGGGTGTTTACTTGAGTGGCGGACTGGCAGTCGGGACCGATGGAAGACGAGACGAAGTTGTCGAGACGTGCACTGCTGGCGACGAGCATCGCGGCCGGCGTGTCGTTCGCCGGCTGTTCCGGCGGCGAAGAGACGGCCACGCCGGCCCCGGCGACCGACGCGTCGACCCCGACGCCGGCGCCGACGACCGCGGAACCGACCGCGACGGCGACCGCAACGCCGACGGAGACGCCCACGCCGACGGAGACGCCCACGCCCGCGAATCCCGCCCCGTCGCTCGAAGCGTTCCCGTACCCCGACGGCGCAAACCGGGACGGGGTCAGCGCGGCACAGCTCTACCGGACCCACGAGTCGACGCTCACCAGCGCCGGGTCGGCGACGCTTGCCGGAGCGGTCCGCACGATCCGGCCCGACTTCGAAACGACGACCACGGCGACGAAGGCGCTCGGGGACGGCGGGATCGCTATCACGCGCGAGCAGGCCCAGGAGGGCATCACGGAGTCGTCCTGGTCGCCCTCCGACGAGGAGGTGGCCTACGTGCAGATGAAATCGGGCTTCGACGAGCGCTACCGGATCGACAACCGGGCGCCCCGGCCGAACGAAGTCGTCGAGTTCTCTCGGTTCAAGCGCCTGCTCGCGGGCGCGGAGTGGGGCGAGGCGACCGAGGTCGTCGAGGCGGGCGCCGAGGACTACGCCGTCACCTACGAATCGACCGGGATCGCCGACGAGCGGCCACTGCTCCGCCTCGTGTTCGGCGACCGGGTCGCGGAGTTCGACGCGACGATCGCGGTCGCGGAGTCCGGCTACGTCCGGAAGATCGCCTACGACATCGCCGTCGAGCGCGGGGACAGGCGCATCCGATCGAAGGTCTCCAGGACGGTCGAGTCCGTCGGCGAGACGACAGTCGAGGCGCCCGAGTGGGCCGGGACGGCCCGCGAGACGGGCATCCAGTTCGAGATGAACACCGTCGCGGACGGGACCGCGATCGAACTCGAGATGGTCAATGGCGGCGAGGTGCCCCGGGACACGCGAGTCGCCCTGTCCGACGCGAAGGGGCACGGCGAGAGGCGACTCTCGGACCCGGTGGCCGTCGGCGATCGGCTGTACCTGAGCTTCTCCGAGAGCAATGAGCTGTCGGTGGGGACCGACGGGCCGCCGGAAGGCAGTCGGGCGCTGGAGCACTTCGTCAGGGCGACGCTACGGAATCGAGGGTTCGCCCTCTTCTCCGCGGAGACGCGGCTGTAGGCGTTCGTCCCGCCCCGGCGCAGAAAATCGCTATCGGCACGCCGATCCGGCGACCGGCGCCGGTACCGGTCTATCCCGTCCGCGAGTGGACTTCGGAGAGCTGGTCCACGGTCGGCGCGTTGACGACTCGCACCGTATCGCCGTTGCGGACGACGCGGAAGGCGTCGCCGAACTGGCTGTCCTCGGGGACGACGTAGACGTTCCCGCGCGGATTCCGGGCGTCGTGTTCGTTCAGCACGTCGAGATACGCCTGGTGGAACTGTTTGGCGTCCTTCTCCGTGTCCCAGACGGACGTCCAGACGTAGCCGCCGGCCGACCCGTTCGTGTACGGGACGACGCTGTCGCCGGCCCAGCCCGCGGAGGGCGTCGACTGGTAGCCGTAGCGGTTCTCGGGGTTCACGGCGCCGTTGTGGACGAGCATGGCGTAGATGGAGGCCTCGCCGACGGTGTCGGCGACCGGGTCGTGGTCGAAGCGGCGCCACTCGCCGCCGGAGCGGTCGGCGACGCTCACGTTGACGGGTTCCTCGTCGGGATACTTCTCCGGGTGGATGAGCTGCTCGGTGCTGTCGGGGCGGTCGTCGTAGAGATCGTCGACGGCGCTCCAGCCCCCATCGGAGCGGACGCCGTCGACGAACTGCGACCCGGCGGCGTAGGGCGTGTAGATGGTCAGGAACAGCCCGCGGTTGTAGTCGCTACCGCCGGACCCGCCACCGCCGCCGTCGCTCGACGGCTTGGGGATGCACGACCACTGGGAGCCACAGCGGTTGTCGTAGAGCACGTCGACGTAGCGGGCGTCCCCCTCGGTGACGCCGCGGTTGGCGAGTTGCTGGTCCTGGGTCTCCCCCTCGGCGCCGAAGCCGAAGTGCTGATCCTGGAGCGCGTGGACGAGTTCGTGGGCGAGCGTGGTCCGGTCGATGGTCGGCGTCTCGGAGTCGCTGACGAGGACGATGGCGTCCTTACCGGGCGAGTAGTACCCCTGGATGGTCTGCCCGAGCGTCTCCTCGGAGCTGTTGGAGTACGACGAGCGCTCGCCGACGACGAACAGCGACTCCCAGACCTGGTCGTTCCAGCGCTCGTAGGTCGCCGAACCGTTGCCGCCGCTGCTCCGGTTCTCGAGGTACTGCTGGCGGGAGATGACCTCGACGGGAACCGTCTCGTTGAACTCCAGTTCGCGGATCCGCTCGACGCGGGCCATCGTCCGGGCGACGACGGCCTCCCGCTCGCTCGCGTTGTAGCCGTCGGCGGGCGTGACGGCCACCGCGTCGTCGTACCAGTAGCCGCTCTCCCAGCCGAGGCGGTCGCTGGCGGGGTCGCCCTGCGGGTGGCCGCCGATCGACTCCAGCGCGGTACAGCCCGCCAGGAGCGCGACGGCGACGACGGCCGCGAGCGCGATCTGCGTGCGAGTCGATTCAGATGCCCGGAGTCCCATCGAGTCGACTCACTCCCGTCGGCGCAGCGTGAATCCGGCGAGTGCGAGCGCCGCGAGCGCGAGCGCCGCGCCGAAGCCGGGACCGTCGCCGGCGGTGGTCTCGGCCGGCGCGTCGGTCGAGTCGCCGTCGCCGCCGTCCATCCCGCCGTCGGCGGGGATGGGCGTCGCGGTCTCGGTCGCGTCGGTGTCAGTCTCGGTGCCCGTGGCCGTCTCCACGTCGCCCGGTTCGGTCGTCGTCGTGTCGGTCGGTTCGTCGGTCCCGGTATCGGTATCGGTGGGCGTCTCCTCCTCGCCGCCGCTGTCCTCCGGGGCGGCGCCGGCGCGGACCTCGCTCAGTTCCTCGACCGTGGGGGCGTTGACGAGCGTCACCGTCGACCCGGTCTGGTTGACGTAGAAGGCGTCGGCGTACTCGCCCTCGGGGATCCGGTAGGTGTTCGCGCGGCCGTCGACGGCTTCGGCGCCGTGGTAGTCGAGCAGCATCCGGTAGCCCTCGACGAACTGGGCGGCGTCCTTCTCGGAGTCCCAGACGGTCTTCCAGACGTAGCCCGTCTCGTTGGTCTCGGCGGAGTCGTTCGTCACGTACGGGTAGAGCCTGTCACCGTCCCAGCCGTCGGTGTACCGGGTCGTGTAGTTGAGCGGGTCGTAGGAGCTGACCTGGTTCGGGCCCGTGGTGTTGAAAAACGACTGCATGCTGACGACCGGCGACGCCTGCCCCTGGCTCGCGTAGGTGGGGTAGAACAGCATCGTCGCCAGTCCGGCCTCGCCGAACTGGGCGTAGTCGACGGTCCCGTTCTCCAGATGCGGGACCGCCCACTCCTCGTTCGACCGGTCGGTGAACGTCACGTTCGTCGGTTCGTCCTTCCCGTACTTCTCGGGGCTGATGACCTGCTCGGTACTCGCGGGCGGGTTCTCGTAGACGGCGTTGACGCCCTCCCAGCCCTCGGCCTCGTAGATCTGGTCGACGAACTTCGGGCCGTCGCTGTAGGGCTGGAAGCTGACGAAGTACATCCCGTAGTGGAAGCCCGCCGGCGTGGAGCCGCCGCCCCCCTGGGTCTGGGGCATCAGGCAGCTCCACTCGGCCTGGCACCGCTTCTGATAGAGGCTGTCGACGAGGTTGCCGTCGCCCTCGATGATTCCGTCGCGGGCGTTGTGGAGTTCGCGCGTCGTCTGGTTGAACGAGGAGAGGTTGAACCGCTGGTCCTGCAGCGCGTGGAACAGCTCCTGGGAGAGGGTCACCTCGTTCATCTTCGGCGAGGTGGCGTTCTCCGAGACGATGACGATCCGTTCCTGCCGGGGGCTGTAGTAGCCGCCGACGGACTCGCCGAGGTTCGACTGCTGCACCGAGATCGCGTCGGTGTCCTCGCCGACCATCAGCATCGCCTCCCACTTGACGTTCTGGTGGAGGGTGTTGTTGACCGAGTGGTTCCCGCCGGTCGCGTTGCTCTGGCGGAACTCCTCGCGGGAGATGACCTCGACGGGGACCGTCTGGTTGAACTCAAGTTCGCGGATCTCCTCGACGCGGGCCATCGAGCGGGAGACGACCGCGTCGAGTTCGGTGTCGTTGAGTCCGTCGTCGCGAGTCACCTCTATCGACTCGTTGTACCAGCAGCCGTTCTCCCAGCCGAGGGGATCGCCGTCGGGGTCCTCGATGGCACTCCCGTTCCCCACGGGCGCGCAGTCGTCGCTCGCCTGCGCCGCGGCGCCTTCGGCGTCGATACCACTCGCGTCGGACGACCGGTCCGTCGTCGCGTCGGCGACCGACTGGGCGCTCGCGACGGGGACCGCGGCCACCGCCGATAGCACCACGAGGCCGACGACGACTGCTGAGAGGGCTGAACGCATGTCTACCCGAACCATGGAGTGGACGCCATAAAAATCGCCGCACTGTCTGCCGGCGGATCGGCGGGCGGACCGAACGCCTTAATCGTCGGAGTCGTCTACGGTCCGGTGGCAGAGGGAGCCCGGCCTCCGTGCACCGGCACCCCACCGGGGCAAGGCGCACGAGGAAAGTCCCCCCACCGTCCGGGCAGGTGACCGGGTGCAAACCCGGAGCGGGCGACCGCTGGCGCTGGAACAGAAACGATACCGCTCCGCTCGACCGATGAGGCGTGCGAACCCGAAGCGACCGGCCTCGCCGGGAAGCGACGGGGAGCTAACCCGCCGAGGGCAGAAGGCGTCCGCGAGTCCTCCGGACTCGCGGGCTCGTCGGGCGCTTCGCGTCCGACGGTGGAGAACGGATGGAACGGCGAATCCTCACCGGTGCAAGTCCGCGCCGCAAGGTAGCCCGGACAGGGCGCGGACGCTCAGCCGAATGCCGGGCCGAACAGAAGGGGGCTTACTCCCCTCAGCCGTCTCAAACCGGCGAGCGGCGGCGCCGCCCACGCAAGCGTTCACTTGGCTTCCAGAACCCCCGAAACCACCGGTCAATGAAGGAGAAATACCTATTGACGTCGGAGACGAGTGGTAGTCCATGGCAACGACGGTCGGTGACGGGAGGGGCGGAAAAGAGATCGGGGCTGGGATGGGGCTCGGAATCGTACTCGGGACCGTGATCGGTCTCTATACGGATGATCTAGCGCTCTGGATCCCACTGGGGATCGTGTTCGGCGTCGCGATCGGCGCCGGTCTGAGCAGACGATAACTCCGCACACGTACGTAGCGAGTCGACGGGCCTGTTTCAGGGGCCAGTCCGGGCTGAGAAACCGGACGATCGACGACTGTTAACAGCACTCCTCGCCCCGCTCTCTCGCCCACTCGACGAGCGGTTGTAGCCGCTCGCCCAGTTCCGCGCCGTCGTCGCTGAGTCGGTACTCGACGCGCGGCGGGATCTCGGCGTAGCGCTCGCGCTCGACGAGCCCGGCCTCGACGAGTTCGTCCAGCCGTGTCGACAGCGTCGACGTGCTCGCGTCCGGGAGGTGTTCCTCTATCTCGCCGAACCGCACGGTCCCGTGGTTCGCGACGACGCAGACGATGTCCATCACGTACTTGCGGCCGAGCAGCGCCATCGGCTCGGACAGCAGGCAGTGACACGCCGGGTCGGTGCACGCACACTCGCTCTCCGCCATCGCTTCGGGTTCTCGCATCTGATTCGATACTTTGGACTTGACAGTTTAATAACTTTGCTCTCCGAAGTATAGACGCATGTGGATTGACGCAGGCAATTCGAACGGTACTGGATCGACCCTGTCGCTCGACGACGTGGAACTGCCCCCGGCCGTCGGTGAGGGGTTCGCGCGGCTGTACGGGAGCGACGAGCGACCGGAGACGGCCGCCGAATGGGTGGCGAATATCCGCGAGGCCATCGAGCGGACGCGCGACCGGAGCCCGACCGTCGACGACCTCTGTACGGTCGACGACGGCGACCACGCGTTCGTCGGCGCCGACGGGACGCAGACGTACATCTGCGTCCTCGACCCGCTCGTCTACCCGTTTCTGACCGGCGAGTCCGGGACTGTCCGGTCGACGACGCCCGTCCGCGGCACCGAGGTCTCCTTCGAGATGGACCCCGACGGACCGACAGTCTCGCACGACGACGCGCTCGTCTCTATCGGCGTCTCCGACGACGTCGAACAGGACGACGAGACGCCGATCGAGGCGGTCTACCAGGAGGTCTGCGGGTACATCCAGACCTTCGAGGACGCCGCGGAGTACGACGAGTGGGCCGCCGAGGTCGACGCGTCGACGACGGCCGTCCCCGCCGACGAGGGCGTCGCGATCGCCAGGGAGCTAGCGGACGCACTCTTCGATGCGGACGGCACAGCGGACGGCGGTGAGGCCGACGACTGCTGTTCCGCCGACGCCTGCTGCTGAAGCGGGCAGTCGGCCGGCAGTTAGAGAGAACGGGGAGGCGCGCCGAGGTAGTCAGTGCTCGCCGTCGCCGTTCGTGATGGTCGTGTGCGCGCCGATGAGCGCGCCGGCGAGGTCGAGGTTCTCGACGTGGGTCTCGCGGTCGATGATCGACTCGCGGATGTCGCAGTCGCGCAGCTCCGCCTCGGGGAAGACGATGGAGTTGTCCAGGTGCGAATCGACCACCGTCGAATCGCCCAGCACGTGGACGTTCTCGCCGAGCTCCGTCCCTTCGACGGTCGCGGTCTCGTCGATCTGGTTCTCGCCGTCGAGGTGCCACGCGACCGCGTCGAGATAGCTCTCGGGCGTGCCGATGTCGAACCACGCCTCGTCGAAGGGGAAGGCGTAGACCGAATCGCGCTCGACGAGCCACTGGACGAACCAGCCGGGCTCGTCGGGGTTGTTGCCGTCCGCGAGGTACTCCGCGAACCGCACCTGATCGGACGGGAAGACGTAGCAGGCGATCGAAACCAGCGTGCTGTTGGGGCTCTCGGGCTTCTCCTGGAAGTCGACGACCTCGTCGCCGTCCAGGGTGACGAGTCCGTAGGACTTGGCCTTCTCGCGCGAGCCGACGTCGTAGGCGGCGAGCGTCGTGCCGCCTTTCTCCTCGTAGAAGTCGATGAAGTCGCTGACGTCGAAGCTGATGAGGTTGTCGCCGGCGATGACGAGCAGGTCCTCGTCGTCGACGCCCTCGCGGTCGACCAGCTGGGCGAGCGCGCCGATGACGCCGAACTTCTCGTCCTCGTCGGTCGTGTCTTCGACCGACAGCTGTGGCTTCTCGTAGTCGCGCTCGGCGAGGTGCGCCTCGAAGTCGGGGGCGAACCGCTCGTTCGTGCTGACGTAGACGTCCTCGATCCGGTCGTCGGATTCGAGCTCCGACAGCACGCGATCGATGACGGTCGTCTCGCCCACCGGTAACATCATCTTCGGCCGATGGCGCGTGATCGGCCAGAGGCGGGTGGCGTACCCACCCGCGAGTACGACAGCGTCCATACGCCATCCTCCTCCGCCGCCAGTGAAGGTCTTTTTCATTGCCAATGAGTAACACAGCCGCGACGGGTGGCGATACCGGGCGGCCGCCGGCGGGTCCCTCCGGCAGAAAGGATTTGTGAACGCTTCCCCAACGCCCGGTATGCGCGAGGCCAGTCGGACGACGCGCCAGCGAATCGCCGACCGTCTGCGGGAAGAACCGATGGCCGCCGGGGCCCTCGCCCGCGAGTTCGAAGTCCGCACGGACGCCGCGCTCGACCACGTCGAACACATCTCTCAGTCGCTCGAATCCACCGACGAGACGCTCCTCGTCGCGCCGCCGACCTGCGACGACTGCGGGTTCGAGGAGTTCGACGACCTCGTCAACCGCCCGGCGCGCTGCCCGGAGTGCAAGTGCGAGTCCGTCACCGAACCCACGTTCGTCATCGAGTAGGGCAGACGGCCCCCTCGGCGATCGGCCGACCCGCTACAGGATCACGTTCGAGGACGACGAGAGGTCGTCGTCGTCGCTCTCGACCGGCCCCTCACCGACGTACTCGTATTCGTCATCGGCGAGGAAGACGCCGCCGTCGGCCACCTGCACGTCGATCTCGTTCAGGAACGCGCCCTCGCAGGGGCCGTAGGTGCACTCCCCGGAGTCGGCGGCGAACAGCGCGCCGTGGTTGACGCAGATCACCTCGCCGTCCCGGACCGGCGCGCCGGAGCCCTTGTCGAGTTTGATGTGGGTCATGTGCTGGCAGTAGTTCAGCCAGCAGGCCACGTCGTCGGCCGGGTCGCCGTCCTCGGTCGCGAGTCGCAACAGGATCGCCTCGCGCACGTCGTCGTCCTGCTTCATGTCGTCCGGCATCGCGATGCCGTCGTCGGAATCGGTGGAGTCCCCGTCTTCCGCGTTCGCGGCCGTGTTCTCGTCGGATCTGAGGGCCGCGTCACCGCTGGCGACGGCGGTGTCCTCCGAGCGCACGCGGAAGAGAAAGGTGTCGTCGGTCGAGAGGTCCGCCAGGTCGGCGATTCGCGTCCCGTCCATACTCGCCCGTGGGCCCATCGTCGCTTGAACGCACCGATCGGCGCAATCGACCCCGCCCGACACGAACGTCCGACGCGTCGGTGAGACCACGCGTGCTCGGTGGCAGCATCCGAGATCCAATCCTGCCCCGAACCGAATGTTCTGCGGAGGTGATGGCAACGATCGAGGGCAATCAGATCAGCGACTGGCGGCATCGAATTAGTTGCCCCAGGGGTTAGAATCCTAACAGGACGTCCACCGATGGCTGCACTAGCGAAACTCTGGGACCTGCGTGACGAGCGCCCGCTGTTCGTCGCTCTCTGTCTCGTCACCATCGTCCTGTTGGTCCTGTACCCGTTCGTCGACTGGTGGCTTCGGTCGATCGAAGTCGCGGGAGCGTATCGGTATCACGACTTCGGCGCCTTCCGCGCGGCCGTCGAGCGGTGGCACGCCGGCGAGGCGCTGTACCAGCGGGCCGAAGACGGCGGGTTTCACGGGTCGTACCTCTATCCGCCGGTCGTGCTCCCCCTGTTTCTGCCCTTCGAAGGACTGGACCATCGGGCCGCCGGCCAGACGTGGGCACTCCTCTCGGTGGTCGGGCTGTGGCTCGCGCTGCAGTTGGTCGTGCGTTCGGTCGGTGGCCGCTTGCAGTCGTGGGAGCGAGTCGGTCTCCTGTGGCTGCTCGCCGGGTTCCATCCGCTGCTGTTCGCGCTGAAGCTCGGCCAACTGGCGCCGTTCATGGCCGCGCTGCTGTGCGTGGCCCTCGTCGCTCTCGCGAACACGGGCGAGCACAGCCGAGCGTTCCAGTACCTGAGCGGGGCGGTCACCGCGGTCGTCGGGGTGATCAAATTCGCGTACGCCCCCGTCGGTGCGCATCTCCTCGCGGACTGGCGCCGATTCGTCGGCGCGATCGGCGCCGGCGTCGCGCTCGCCGTGATTTCGCTCCTGTGGTTCGGCGTGGACGTCCACCGCACGTACCTCGAGGTGCTGCTGTGGGGCGTCGGTCAGGGGTCGGGAAGCCGCCCGCCCACGTTGTGGCTTCCGGGGTACTACAAGCCGCTCCACTGGCTGCCTGCCGCGCAGTGGATCCGCATCGCGGTCAGCCTGCTCGTCGCCGGCTACGCGCTCCTGGCGCCTCGGAGTGCCCACCCGCTCGCGTTCGCCGTCGGAGTGGCCGCGTTCCCGCTGCTCACGCCGCTGGCGTACACGTACTACTTCGTCCCGCTCTTGCCCGCGATCGTCGTACTGCTCGCCGGCGAACTGGAGCGGGACGGGTATCCGGCGGTCCCGGTCGCCGGGCTCTTGCTGCTGCACCTACACGCGTTCGGCCTCAAGTTCGCGGTCGACTGGCTCCCGCAGTTGTTCCCCCCGTTCGAGTTGCTCGCTCCGTACTGGGTGCTCCAACCGGGGCTGTGGGGGAACCTGCTCGTGTTCGGGCTCGCGTTCGTCCGACTGCGCGAGGCGGCGACGCGGCCCCTATGGCTCGAACGCAGGTGGGGACAGGTCGCCAAGGACTGAGCGGGAGGGGCCACACGCGACCGGGACACCCCTATCCTTTTCCACGCACCCGGCGAACGCGGGGGCATGGCGGATCTCCTCGTCTACGGCTCCTACGGGTTCACGGGGTCGCTGATAGTCGACGAAGCGCTCGACCGCGGCCTGGACGTGATCGTCGCCGGCCGCGACCGCAACGCCGTCGAGAACCAGGCGATCAGACAGAAGTGCGACGAACGGGTCTTCTCGCTGGACGAGCCGCGACTGGTAGACCACGCGCTGGAGGAGGTCGAGGCGGTCCTCCACTGCGCGGGCCCGTTCGCAGACACCGCCGAACCGATGGTCGAGGGGTGTCTCCGGACCGGGACGCACTACCTCGACATCACCGGGGAGATCGAGGTGTTCGAGCGGCTGGCGGGGTACGACGACGAGGCCGCGGAAGCGGGCGTGATGGTCCTGCCCGGCGTCGGGTTCGACGTGGTGCCCACGGACTGTCTGGCGGCCCACCTCGCCGAGCGCGTGCCCGACGCAGACCGGATCGCCCTGGGGTTCGAGGCCTCCGGCGGGATCTCCCCGGGCACCGCGAAGACGGCTATCCGCGGACTCGGCGACGGCGGCGCGGTCCGGCGGAACGGGCGCATCGAGGTGGTACCAATCGGGATCGACACTCGCCGGATCGACTTCGGCCGAGGCGAACGCACCGCGATGGCGATCCCCTGGGGCGACGTGTCGACCGCCTACCACACGACCGGGATCGAGACCGTCGCCGTCTACACCGCCGTCCCCTCGTGGGTCCCTCGTGCGGCCCGTCTCGGCAAACTGTTCGGCCCGCTCGCCGGTTCCGGCCCGGTGCAGTCGCTGCTCGAATCGCTGGTCGACGCCCGGGTCGACGGTCCGGACGAGTGCGAGCGAAGAGACGGCCGGAGCTACGTCTGGGGCGAGGCCGAGACGGCCGACGGCGATCGGGCGGTCTCGCGGCTCGTCGCGCCCGAGACCTACCGCCTGACGAAGCTCACGGCGGTCGAGATCGCGGAGCGCGTCGTCGGTGGCGACGCGCCCGAAGGGTTCCAGACGCCAGCTGGAGCGTACGGGCCGGACCTGATCCTCGATATCGAGGGCGTCGAGCGGACCGACGACCCCGTCGAGACCGTCCAGAAGTCGGTCTGACCGGCCGAACTACTCGTCGCGTTCTTCGCGTTCGACGGTTTCTGCGTCGGGACGCTCTCGTTCGTCGTTCTCGTCGTAGTGCTCGCGCTCGACGCGCTCGTCGTACAGCCGCGCGAGGAGCTTGGTCATCGGGCCGATGCCCACGTCGATGCCGTCGACGCTCTCGATCGGGCGGATCTCCCAGGTGGAGTTGGTCAGGAACGCCTCGTCGGCGTCCCGCAGGTCGTCGACCGCGTACCGACTCGTCCGCACGGAGAACCCCTCGCTCTCGGCGAGGTCCATCACGACCGAGCGGGTGACTCCGGGTAGGATCGGGAGGTCGGCGCTCGGCGTCTTCAGGACGCCCTCGTCGACGAAGAAGCAGTTGCTCGTCGCGCCCTCGGCGAGGTAGCCGTCGGTGGTCCGCATCACGGCCTCGTCGGCGGCGAACTCGTCGGTCGCCGCCCGCCGGAGTTCGATGCGGGCGAGGATCCCCGGCAGGTAGTTGTGCGTCTTCGCGTCGGCCGGGAACGACTCGTCTGGCGGCCGCCGGGTCCGAACGGTCTGGACCGTCGCCGGGCCGTCCCAGACCGGGTCGCCGTCGACGCCGCCGCGGCCGAGCGGCGAGACGTAAACGACGACCGTCGGGTCCACGTCGGGGCCGGGCGTGAGCTTCCCGGGCTGGACGCCCCGCGTGACCGAGACCTTCAGGTACGCGTCCGCGAGGTCGTTCGCGGCGAGGGTCTCGTCGACCCGCTCGCGCAGGTCGTCGGGAACGGCGTCGCCGAATCCCAGCGTCTCGGCCGTCCGCCGGAGGCGGTCGCGGTGGGCGTCCCACTCGAAGGGCGTCCCGCCGTAGACCCGCAGCGTCTCGAAGGCGCCGTCGCCGTACATGAACCCGCGGTCCCGGACGGAGACGGTCGCCTCGCTCGCGGGGACGAGGTCGCCGTTCACGTGGTAGGTCAGCTCTGCGCCGTCTCGCTCGCCGCTCACAGCGATCCCTCCAGCGCCGCGCGACAGAAGCTCTCGATCATCTGTTTCCCGTGTTCGGTGAGGATGCTCTCGGGGTGGAACTGGACGCCGACGTGGGGCCGGTCGTCGTGGCGGACGCCCATCACGACGCCGGCCTCACCGTCGGACTCGCTCCGCTCGTCCGACGAGCCTCCGGTCGCTTCGCTCCCGGAGACGTCCTCCGTGCGGGCGGTCTCGGTCAGGCAGTCGGGCAGGTCCGCGCGCTCGACGGCGAGCGAGTGGTACCGACCGACCTCCAGGCGGTCGGGCAGGTTCGCGAAAATGCCGCGGCCGTCGTGTCCGACCGTCGAGGGCTTGCCGTGGACGACGGCCTCGGCGCGGCGGACCGGCGCGCCGTTGACCGCACAGAGCGCCTGGTGGCCGAGACAGACCCCGAGCGTCGGGTAGTCGAGGTCGCTGAAGATCGGCATCGAGACGCCCGCCTCCTCGGGCGTGCCCGGGCCGGGGGAGACGACGATAGCGTCGGGGTCAAGTTCGCGGATCCCGGCCACGTCGATCGCGTCGTTGCGGCGGACGACGACCTCGCCGTCGGCGACCTCGGGGAGCCAGTCGGCGGTCGTGACGACCTCGCCCAGGTACTGGACGAGGTTGTATGCGAACGAGTCGTAGTTGTCGACGACGAGGACGGTCATCTCTTCCACGGTGTCGACGGCGGTCGCGTCTGCGGCGAGTCGGTCCTCGGAGGCCCCGGCTGCGGCGTCCGGCGCGGAGGGGTCAGTCATGGTCCTCCACGGTGAACGCCGCGCGGTCGCCGAGCGCCTCGTCGACGGCGGTGACGAGCGCGCGGCCCTTGTCCAGCGTCTCCTCGTACTCGCGGTCGGGGACCGAGTCGTGGACGACGCCGGCCCCCACGCGGAGGTGGTACTCCTCGCCGTAGCGGACGAGCGTCCGGATCACGATGTTGAGCGTCGCCCGCCCGTCGAACCCGAAGATGCCGATGCTGCCGGTGTAGGGCCCCCGACGGGTCGACTCGACCTCGTCGATGATCTCCATGGTCCTGGGTTTCGGCGCGCCGGTGATCGTGCCGCCGGGGAACACGGCGGCGACGGCGTCCCCGAGGTCGAACTCGGGCCGGAGGCGGCCCTCGACGAGCGAGACGAGGTGCATCACCTCGGAGTAGCGGTCGACGCGGCGGTACTCGCTGACCTCGACGCTGCCGTACTCGCTGACCTTCCCGAGGTCGTTGCGTTCGAGGTCGACCAGCATCGCGTGCTCGGCGCGCTCTTTCTCGTCGGCTGTGAGGTCCTCCGCGAGGAACTCGTCCTCCTCGGGCGTGTCCCCGCGCGGGCGCGTCCCGGCGATGGGTTCGGTGACGAGGCGGTCACCGTCCCGGTGGAGCAGGAGTTCCGGGCTCGCGCTCACCAGGTCGACGCCGGGGAACTCCAGGAGCGCGGAGTACGGCGCCGGGTTCACGGTCCGGAGCGCGTCGAAGGCCGCGACGGGGTGGACGGCCGCCGGTGCGGTGAGTCGCTGGGAGACGTTCGCCTGGAACGTGTCGCCGTCGCGGATGTACTCCTTGACGCGGCGGACGCGGTCCGCGAACGCCGCCCGGCCGCAGTCGCTCTCGAACTCGGCCTGGTCGGTCGCCACGGGCGGGTCGCCGACCGCGGGGTCGCCCTCGACAGCGGCACGGGCGAGTTCGAGAGCGCGGTCGCGGCCGTACTCGTAGGCCGCTTCCGGTTCGAGTGCGTCGGGCGCGTCGCCGCCGACGGGCGGACAGGCGGTGATCCGGAGCGTCGTCTCGCCGTCGGTCGGTTCTTCCCAGGCGGCGAGGCAGTCGTAGACCCCGATCTGGAGGCGCGGCAGCTCTCGGTCGCGGTCGGAACTCGCGGGTAAGTCTTCGAGTTCGCGGGCCACGTCGTAGGAGAGCCAGCCGACGGCGCCGCAGGGGTAGGGCACGTCGCAGTCGCCGCGGGCGAGCGACTCCCGGTCGAGCCGGTCGACGAGCGCGGCGATGCTCGGCGATTCGCCGCTCGGTGCGTCAGGAACGTCGTCGGGTTCGACCGACAGCCGGTCGACGGGGTCGACGCCGAAGTAGCCCCAGCCGGACTGCCCGCCGGTGGTTTCGAGGTGGAAGCCGCCGGCGCCGTCGCGGGCGCGGCGGTAGGCGTCGAACGGGTCGGCCACGGGGACGCGGACCTCGACGGGGACGCGAGCGCCCCTCGGCCCCGCCGCCGCGGCGCGCTCGAACGCCTCCCTGTCGGTGACGATCCGTGGCTCGGTCATCGGCTGGACAGAACAGGGCGGAGAGTAACCGTTTTGCGGTCGACGCAAGCGACGGAGGGCTCGACCGCGTCAGTAGAGCTTCGCCTGCTCGACCCAGTTCTCGACGCGCGACTCGGCGATGTCGGTCTCCTCCGCGATCTCGGCTGGATCGGCGGCGGCGAGTCCGCCGACCCCCTCGACGCCGGCGGAGCGGAGCCGCTCGGCGTACGTCGGCCCGATCCCCTTGATGTCCTCGAGTTCGGCGTCCGGCGCCGGCTCCTCCGGGTCGGGCGCGGCCTCGTCCGTCTCGCTGCTCTCGTCGGCCTCGTCCGCGTCCTCCGCGGACGCGTCGTCCGGTTCGGCCCCCTCGGCCCCCTCGGTTGATTCGGTCGATTCGGCCTCTTCGATCGGTTCGGCGGCCTCGTCGTCCCCCTCGCCGTCGGCACTACCGGCGTCGACGTCCGATTCCGTCTCGGTCTCCGGTTCGGTCTCCGTGTCGGGTTCGGTTTCGGCGGCCGACTCGGCGTCGGTCGTCGACTCGACGTCGGCCGTCGGACCGGCGTCGCCGGCGGTGTCGGTCCCCTTGACGGCGTCTTCGCTGGCGGTCGCGGGTTCGTGCTCGACGGTCACGTCGACGCCGTCGCCCGGCGACGGGCCGTCTGTGGAGGACGGTGCAGACTGAGAACTCGACGCAGAAGTGCCCAGCCCGAGTGCAGATTTGATACGCTCGATAAGCCCCATGGCTGGCAATAGCGTACCCCATCACTTAACCTCTTTCTGCGCTCCCGGCGAGGATGGGACCAGCCAGCGACCCTCCGTCGGGTGGGATCCGGTCCGATTCAGAGCCGCGACCGGAGCGCGTCGTTCATCTCCTCGACCGGCGCATCTCGGCCGGTCCAGCGCTCGAACGCCTCGACGCCCTGGTAGAGGAGCATCCAGGCGCCGTCGACCGTCGTGGCGCCCACCGCTTCGGCGTCCCGGAGGAGTCGCGTCTCCAGCGGCCGGTAGACCGCATCGAGGACGCCGAGATCCCCGTGCAGCGCCTCCGCGGGAACCGGCGTGGCGTCTTCCTCCATGCCGACGCTCGTCGCGTTGACCAGCACGTCCGCGTCCGCGAGCAGGTCCGCCAGCGAACCGAGGCCGTGGCCGGTCGCGTCGGGGACGTCGGCGGCCAGATCGTGGGCCTTCGACTCGGTGCGGTTGGCGATCCGGACCTCCATCCCCTCGTCGGCGAGGCCGAACGCGACCGCGCGTCCGGCGCCGCCTGCGCCGACGACGACGGCCGTCCCGGAGAGTGACACGTCGTGGGCGTGGAGCGCGCGCGTCGCGCCGACCGCGTCGGTGTTGTGGCCGGTCGGCGTCTCGCCGGAGAAGTCGACGGTGTTGACCGCGCCGATGCGGCGGGCGAGGGAGTCGGGTTCGACCGCCGCGAGCACGTCCTGTTTGAACGGAATGGTGACGTTGAGGCCGGCGACGCCCAGGTCGGCGGCGCCCTCGACCGCGGCCGCGGCGCCGTCTCTCGGCGGTTCGAACGTGACGTAGCGGGCGTCGAGACCGAGCGCCTCGTAGCCCGCCTCGTGCATCGGCGGCGACAGCGAGTGGCCCACCGGGTTGCCGATGAGTCCGTAGACGTCCATACCGGCCCCTGTGGGGCGGCCGACATAATCGATGCGTTCCGTCGGCTCCCGTCGGGACCCACCGGCGTCGATCATTCGCAACTATTTCATGCGGACACGGCGTGACACTCGGTAGTGAGCCGTCTCAGTCACCCACTGGTTCAGGTCGCGGCCGCACTGGCGCTCACCGCGGGCTGGGTCGCCGTCTTCTTCGGCGGCGGCGCGCTCCCGGTGATACCGACCTACGAGGAGTTAGGCGTCGTTCTGACCGTCGTCGTCAGCGGCGTCGCCGTCCTCGGCGCCTCGTTCCTGCTCGCGTGGGGCGCCGAGACGGCGGAGAAAGACGTCCCGCGGGCGTTCGCCATCGCCGTCCTCGCGGTGCTGGCGGTCGCCCCGGAGTACGCCGTCGACGCGCTCTACGCCTGGAACGCGGGCTCGGGCGGCGCGACCACCGCCGCGTGCGCCGACCTCTCGGCGGCCGCCGTCGAGGCCGGCGAGACGCAGCTCGCCCGCGCCTGCCACGACGCCAATCTCGCGGTCGCGAACATGACCGGCGCCAACCGCATCCTCATCGGCATCGGCTGGGCCGGGATCGCCGTCTTCACGGTCTGGCGCGCCGCCAAGACCCACGACTCGGCCGTCCGGGACCGCGAGGGGTGGCTCTCGGACGCCGTCACGCTCGACCGCGCCATCGCGACAGAGGTGGCTTTCCTCTTCGCCGCGACGGTCTGGGCCTTCTTCGTGCCGCTCGGCGGCGGCATCGACGCGCTGGACACGTTCCTGCTCGTCGGCCTCTACGTCACCTACATCGGGATCATCATCCGCGGCGACGTCGACGCCGAGGAGGAGCACGTCGGCGTCCCGAACTACTTCCAGCAGTGGTCGCTGCCCTGGCGGCCGATGGTCGTGCTCACGCTGTTCGCCTACTCCGGCACGATGATCTTCACCGCCGTCGAGCCGTTCGCCCACGGCCTGGAGACGATCGGCGTCGAGAACGGCATCCCCGAGTTCTTCATGATCCAGTGGATCGCGCCGCTGGCCAGCGAGTCGCCCGAGCTCATCGTCGTGGTCGTCCTCGTGAACAAGGCCCGGTCGACCGCCGGGTTCAACGCGCTCATCTCCTCGAAGCTCAACCAGTGGACGCTGCTCATCGGGACGCTCTCGGTCGTCTTCTCGCTGGCGTACGGGCAGTACGGCGTCCTCCCCTTCGACCAGAAGCAGGCCGCCGAGATCTGGATCACGGCCGCCCAGTCGTACTTCGCGCTGGCGATCCTCGTCAACTTCGAGATCAGCGTCCGCGAGGCGCTGACCATCTTCGTCCTGTTCATCTCGCAGGTGCTGCTGGAGTTCATCATCATCCGCGACATCGTGGCGCTCCCGCTGACGAGCTACGAACTCCTGCTCGTCTACGCGGCGGCGTACGCGCTCCTCGGGACGGCGCTGTTCGTCATCCGCCGCGAGGCGCTCAAGGAGATGCTCGGGCTGGCCGCCGACGCCGGCCGGACCGCCCTCGGCCGCGAACCGGTGCACCCGGAGTACGCCGACTGAGATGCTCGCCGTCGTCGTCTCCCGGGCGGACTCCGCCTCCGTCCACGTCGGCGAGCGCCTGCGCGACCTCGCCGACTGGACCGAACACGCCGACGGGACCCGTCCCGACGCCGACGGGGGCGGGACCGTCTTTCGGACGGACGCCGTCGAACTCCGCGAGTTCGACGACCTGCACCTGAACCTGGCGGACGCGGGCGACGCCTTCGGTCGGGTCGACGACGAGGAGACGGTCCGCGAGCCGGACCTGCTCGTCTTCGCCTCCCGACACGCCGGTGAGACGGACGAACTCCTGACCGCACACCCGACCGGTAACTTCGGACCCGCGGAGTACGGCGGGGAGACGGGTCACTTCGCGCGGACGTGTCCGAACGCCCACAGCCGCGTGGTAGAGGCGCTGGAATCGCACGCGCCGCCGGGCTACGAGGTCGGAATCGAGTGCACGCACCACGGTCCGACCGAGGTCGGCGTCCCCTCGATGTTCGTCGAGGTCGGCAGCGACGAACCGCAGTGGGACGACCCCGACGCCGCCGAGGCCGTCGCGCGGGCCATCCTATCGCTCCGCGAGGTCGCCCCCGATGCACCCACGGAGAACGGCAGACGGCGCCACCTCGTCGGCTTCGGCGGGGGTCACTACGCCCCCCGATTCGAGCGGATCGTCCGGGAGACCGACTGGGCGGTCGGCCACGTCGCGGCCGACTGGTGCCTCGACGCGATGGGCGACCCCGACGCCAACCGCGACGTGATACGGCGCGCGTTCGAAGCCAGCGCCGCCGACTACGCGGTCGTAGAGGGCGACCGACCGGGGCTCCGGGAGGTCGTCGCCGACCTCGGCTACCGCGCCGTCGGCGAGACGTGGGTCCGTGAGACTTCGGGCGTCCCGCTCGCGCTGGTCGACGTCGTCGAGGAGCGACTGGCCGCTGTCGACGAAGGCGTCCGATTCGGCGACAGTGCGGTCGGGTACGGACGGGACCCCGACCGCGGAGACCTCTCCGTGGTCGACCTCCCCGAGGAACTCGTGGCCGCCGCCGAGGGCGTCGACCCCGACGCGACGCGCGCTGCGGTCGAAGCGGCGACGGTCGCCTACGAGACGACCGAGGGCGGGACCCGACTCGGTCGCCGGGCCGTCGTCGACGCCGACCACGACGGGGACGCGCTCGTCGACGAACTCGCCGGCGTCCTCGGAGAGCGATACGACTCCGTCGAGCGGGAGGCCGGCACCGTCGTCGCCCGCGAGACGGCGTTCGACCCCGAGCGCGCCCGTACGCTCGGCATCCCGGACGGCCCGAAGTTCGGGAAACTCGCCGAGGGCGAAGCCGTCACCGTCGACGGCGACCGGATCGACCCCTCGGTCGTCCACGTCGACCGCGAGCATCGCTTCCCCGTCGGCGACCTTCTCTCGTAACTGACCGCTCGCGGGAGCGACACCGTTGGGCCCACCGAGCGACGCCGATGCCGTCCCCCGAGCGACGGCGCCACGGAGCGCACGTCCGAGACGAGATGGTTCACCGTGTCGCGCGGATCCGCGCCCGCACTTCCCAGACTGCGCGCCGTCAGTAATCGCGACCATCCGGTACGTAGCTGATCTCCAACTGAAACGTACCCGTCCGTCCGGCGGCGATCCCGCCGTTTCAGGTGGAGATCGGCAGAGACGCCGATACGGCTGAGTAACGCGGGCTTACGGACGGGAACCGTCCGGTACGCCCGTGTTACCGATCGTCAGTCAGGCGTCTGACGCTCAGGGGAAGCTTCATAAATGTTGGCCATCAACGGCAACTTAAATTATGGACTCTATAATCGACGACGCGATCGACGAGGCCGAGGAAGAGCGCGAAGAGGCGGCCCAGCAAGGCGGCGGACAGGCCCAGGAGAGCACGGGAACGACGGGGACGGACGAGATGTCGACCTCCGGGCAGATGTCCGACGAGGAGCTGGCCGATGTCGTCAAAGATCTGGAGACGAAGATCACCGTCGTCGGCTGCGGGGGCGCCGGCGGCAACACCGTCACGCGGATGATGGAAGAGGGGATCCACGGGGCGAAGCTCGTCGCCGCGAACACGGACGCCCAGCACCTCGCCGACGAGGTGGCCGCGGACACGAAGATCCTCATCGGTCGCAAGCGAACCGGCGGTCGCGGGGCCGGTTCCGTCCCCAAGATCGGCGAGGAAGCCGCACAGGAGAACATCGAGGACATCCAGCAGTCCATCGACGGCTCGGACATGGTGTTCGTCACCGCGGGCCTCGGCGGGGGCACAGGGACCGGTTCCGCGCCGGTCGTGGCCCAGGCCGCCCAGGACAACGGCGCGCTCACCATCTCCATCGTCACGATCCCCTTCACCGCGGAGGGCGAGCGCCGGCGCGCCAACGCCGACGCCGGTCTCGAACGGCTGCGCGCCGTCTCCGACACGGTCATCGTCGTGCCGAACGACCGCCTGCTCGACTACGCGCCGAGCATGCCCCTGCAGGACGCGTTCAAGATCTGCGACCGCGTCCTCATGCGCTCGGTCAAGGGCATGACCGAACTGATCACCAAGCCCGGCCTCGTCAACGTCGACTTCGCCGACGTTCGCACGATCATGGAGAACGGCGGCGTCGCCATGATCGGCCTCGGCGAGTCCGACAGCGAGAACAAGGCCCAGGACTCCATCCGCTCGGCCCTGCGCTCGCCGCTGCTCGACGTGGAGTTCGACGGCGCGAACTCCGCGCTCGTCAACGTCGTCGGCGGTCCCGACATGTCTATCGAGGAAGCCGAGGGCGTCGTCGAGGAGATCTACGACCGCATCGACCCCGACGCCCGCATCATCTGGGGCGCCTCGGTCAACAACGAGTTCGAGGGCAAGATGGAGACGATGATCGTCGTCACCGGCGTCGAGTCCCCGCAGATCTACGGCAAGAGCGAGGCCGAGAAGGAACGCGCCGCGAAGGAACTCGGCGACGACATCGACTACGTCGAGTAATCGGACTCGATAGCCTGGATTCTCCGTTCTTTCTGTCCTTCTAGCGCCGCTTCTGGTCGATATCGAACGATCTCAGACTCCGCGACTGCCGCCGGCTGTCCCCTCGCTCGCCGCGTTGGTGATAGCCACAAGACACTTCCGGGGGAGTGGTGAACGGGGACCTATGGTTGCCGCTCGCTTGCCCTCCGCTCGCGGTGTAGTTGCGACGCTCCTCGCCGTCGCTCTCGCGGCGACGGCCGTCACCGCCGGAGGCACCGTCATTTCCGGTCCAATCGCCGTCGTCGGCGACGAGACGAACGACCGGGTACGCTCCGACGTTGCCACGACAGACACCGCTCCGAACGGGACGAACGCGACGGTCATGGTCGCCCCGCGCAGATCGGTCGACCGCCTCACGTCTGCCGAGGCCATCGAACGGGGGCGCGAGGCCGGGTGGGTGACGCCGTCGCCCGCTGTCGCCGTCGGAGACACGGTCGTGCTTCGGCTGACCGTGCCTGGGCTCACCGACAGGGTGGCGAACGCGACGGGTGAGACCGACGACGTGCGATTCCGGTCGCTGATCGGTCGCGAGAACGTGTCGCTCCGGCTCGTCCAGAAACACGTGAGCCCCCACCGAGAGCGCCTTACGGTCTATCTGAACGAGTCAACCGGGCGGTCGGTCACCGCAGATCCGGCCAACGACACATACTACGTCGCTTCCGACCTCGCCGAGGCACCGAACTCCTGGGGGGAGTCTGGGGTCGACGACTACCTCCACGACGCCGAGTTCGTCCCTCGACTAACTGTTGAGGGGGACCACCTGCTGAATCCCGGCGAAGTCGACGAGTCGAACCGGACCGGCGAGTTCACTCTCGTCGACCGGGAGGGATCGCTGACCGGTGTCGACACCGACAAGCGCCTCGCGCCCGGGTTCGCGGCCGCGCCGAACCAGACCGTTACCGGTCATACGACGCTCGCTCCGGGGTCGACGGTGACCGTCACCGTGACGAACGCCACGGGTATCGAGACGCCGAAGACGGCGACGGGGCAGGTCACGAGAGCGACGGCCAGACCGGACGAGTACGGGCCACCGAAGTTCGTGTTCGAGTCCGTGCTGAATCTCAGCGGGGTCCAGCCCGGAACCGAAATCGGTCTCGTCGTCACGTCGAACGGCACGGTCATCAGCGATCAGTACGAGCAGGATCGGTTCCGGGCACCGGTCGACTCGGCAGGCACCGCGGTCGAACTGCCGGCGACCAGTCCGATCCGAAACGACGCCGTCCGAGTCGAGCGAGCGGTTCTCCCCGACGGCGGGTTCGTCGCAGTGGAGCAAGTGGCCGATGGCACGGTCGTCGGCAGCAGCGGCTATCTCGACCCCGGCACCCACGAGGGGCTACGCGTGAGAGTTAGCGAGCACGTCGCCGACAACTCGACCCTTCGGGTCTCCCTCGCCCACGACTCCGACGGCGACGGACGTTACTTCGTGGGCGCCGACCGGTCCTACGCCGACTCGATGCGACCGGTCGGCGCGACCGTCTCGTGGAACGCCACCGCAGCGGCGATCGATGACTCAACCAAGACACCGAACGCGACGGTCATGGTCGCGCCGAGCGGGAAACGGGAGGCGCTGTCGTCGCGGGCGGCTATCCGTCAAGCGCAGCGGGAGGGATGGCTTACGACTTCGGAAACGTACACGAAAGGCGACACGTTCGGCCTCAGACTCACCGCACCGGGTATCGCCGGCGCCGTGGCGAACAAAAGCGGCGCTACCGACGAAGCACGGTTCCGGTCATTCCTCGCTAATACGAACACGTCGCTGATGGTGATCCAGAAATACCCCACTCCGTCGCGCAATCGACAACAACTCTATCTGGATGCAGCGAACGTAACGACGGCCGTCGCCGACCTTGACAACGACACCTACTACGTCGCCGCCGACCTGGCGGCGCTTCCGTCGTCGTCGCCGAACGACGACGAACGGTCGTTCTCTGAACCGTGGCTGATCGACGAGCACCAGTACGTCCCGCGCTTCGTTGTCGACGGACACCGTCGATTGAATCCAGGCGACATCGGTGAGCCGAATCGCACCGGCCAGTTCACGATATTCGACCCTGATGCGACAGTGGCATTCCCGAACGAGACAGCGGTGACGGTGCCAGCCGGACCGGCACCGAATCAGACGATCACGGGCTACACGAACGTCGCACCGGGAACGACGGTGACCGTCCGACTGTTCAACGGATCGGGCGAACCGTTCCCGATAACCGAGACCGCCCGCGTCACGCGGGAGTCGCCGCCGGCTGCGGATTCAGAAGAGAACCGATTTCGGGCGACCGTCGACCTCAGCGGAGCCGATCCCGGGACCGAGTTCCTGATCGAAATCGGGGCGAACGGCACGCTGATCGGCGGACCGTACCGCGGCTACGTCGATCCAGAACTCGCACCGACTGCGACGCCGACTCCCACTCCGACTGAAACACCGGCGCCGACGCCGACTGCAACCGAGACGTCGACCGAGACACCGCACCGAGACCCGGGAACGACACCAACCGAGACGCAGACGCCGGCCGCAACGACCGAGACGACCACCGCCGACGGCCTCGGGTTCGGCGTGCTTCCGGCGCTCGCCGGCCTCGCTCTCGTTCTCGCCGCACTGGGTACGGGCGCACGCCGACGGAGGGACGATTGATGGTCGAGTCTCTCCGGCCCCGCCGTCTCGGGGCGATGCTCGCACTCTTCGCGGTGTGTCTCTCGGTCGCCGCCCTGGCGGCGAGCGCGCCCGTCGTCGCCGATTCCCACCTCGCCATCGAAGAAGATGCGGTCGAACAGGCCCACGGCGACGTGGCCGAGTTCATGCTGTCGGTTCCGCAGGGGGAGTCGGTCGCCGCCGTCGTGGACGGACCCGGCGGCAGTCGGGAACTGAATCTCTCGGACGCGAGCGGAGACGGTCGGATCGCGCTGTCGATCAACAGCTATCTCGCCGGACCGGACGCGACCGCAACGGAGGTGTACGGCGTCGGCGATGGCGACCGGCTGTCGGTCGAGGGCGAGGCCACCGGTCGACTGCCGCCCGGGTCGTACCGGATCGCGGCGTACGCCGACGGGACCGACAGCGAGCCGGCTGACACCGCAGGGCTCACGCTCACCGACCGCGGGCTCGGCAACGCCACGGTCATGGTCGCGCCGAACGGCTCGCGCGAGCGCCTCGACTCGCTGGCGGCGATCCAGCGCGCGCAGGAGCGACGGTGGCTGACGCCGACGAACGAGGTCGCGATCGGCGACACGTTCGTCCTGCGGCTGGACGTGCCCGGCGTCGCGGGCGCGGTCGCCAACGAATCGGGGCCGACCGACGAAGCGCGCTTTCGGCGGCTGCTCGCGGGCTCGAACACGTCGCTCCTGCTGAGCGAGCAGATGCCCGGTCCGTCGCGCCCGCGCCACCACCTCTCCCTCGACGCATCGAACACCACGACTGTCGTCGCCGACCCTGACAACGACACCTACTACGTCGCGGCCGATCTGGCGGTGCTCCCCTGGAAATACAGTCACAGCCTCCGCGAGGGCGAACTGTCGTTCGCCGATTCCCCTCTCAGGTACGGGAACACCTACGTCCCGCGGTTCCTCGTCGACAACCGTTCCCGGCTGAACCCGAGCGATATCTCCGAAGGTAGCCGGACTGGCCAGTTCGCCGCGGTCGGACCGGACGCGGTCGTCACATACCCCGGGAAGCGGGACGGGACCCTCCAGGCAGCGCCGTCGTCCAACCAGGTCGTCGCCGGGTGGACGACCGTCGCACCGGGGTCGACGGTGACGGTCGAACTGTCGAACGACGAGGGCGACTCGTTCCCGGCGACCCGGACGGTCAGAGTCGTGCAAGAGCGACCGCCCGGCGCAGAGGGGGCCGTCTACCGCTACCGAGCCGAGTTCGACCTCAGTGAGGCCGAGCCAGGAACTACCTTCGATGTCGACATCCGGTCGAACGGGACGCAGCTCAATCCGCAAGACTCCTGGGACGATGGGCCCCGTGGCTTCGTTGACCCCACACTCGCGCCGACGGCCACTGCGACCGCGACGCCGACCGAAACGGCTCTCCCCGCCCCGACCGGCACGTCCGCACAGACGCCGATCGCAACGGGGACCCCGACCGCAACACCCCACGCTGACCCAGGGGTGACGCTGACGCGGAGCCAGACGCCGACCGCGACGGCCGGGACGACCACGGGTGACGGTCCCGGCTTCGGCGCAGTCGCGGCACTTCTCGGATCACTGGCGCTCGTTGCGTTCGGTTGCCTCCCCGGTCGTCGGGACCGGTGATCCGGCTGGGACAGTCACCGTCCCGCGGTCGGTCCCTCGGAAGATTTACCCACGCCCGAGCGGATGGGTCCCGCATGCACGTTCACAGCGAAATCGACACGAACCGGCGGGTGACCCGATGACGATAAACAGCGACTGGGGCGAGTGGTGGGCCCGCGAGGAGTTCAACGGCCCCGACGTGGAGGGCGTGTCACTGTGGTTCCTCGGGGTGACGGGCTGGGCGATCCGGACGCCCGAGACCACGCTGTTCATCGACCCGTACTTCAGCACCGAGCGCGACCGCGAGTACATCGCGCGGATGCCGCCGGTGCCGATGGAACCGCAGTGGGCCGACGCCTGCGACGCCGTGTTCTGCACGCACGACCACCGCGACCACTTCTGGCCGCCGTCGTTCGGCCCGCTCCTCGATATCGACGGAGCCTCGATCCACGCGCCCGGGGCGTGCTACGAGAACTTCGACGTGAGCGAGATCGCCGACGACCAGCAGGAGGTCGTCGAACCCGGCGACAGCTACGAGGTCGGCGACCTGACGGTCCACGTCCGGGGCGGCCGCGACCCCGACGCCGACGGGAGCGTCACCTACGTCCTCGAACACGAGGAGGGGACGATCTTCCACGGCGGCGACAACCGCCCCTGCGACGCGTTCGAGGCCGTCGGCGAGGAGTTCGACGTCGACATGGGCATGCTCTCCTACGGGACGAGCGCGCGGCTCTACCAGGACGGCGAGGTCGTCCGGCGGAAGCTGTACAACGACGCCCAGGACGTGATCGACGCCGCGAACATGGTGGGCATCGACCGGCTCGTCCCCACGCACTGGCGGCGCTGGCGGGCGATCCAGGCCGACCCCGGCGCGCTGTCGAAGGCCGCGACGACCTTCGAGTACCCCCGTATCATCGAGGAGATCGAGGTCGGCGACCGCCTCCGGCTCGGACAGCCCGGGATCGTGACGCCGACCCGTCTCGGCGGCGACTGAAGGCTGCGAACCGGACGGGTCGGGCGGACCCGACAGGCGGGGCGACGCAGTGGCTGGTCCGGATTCTCAGCCGAACACTTCTGTGAATCGGTTCGTGGCCTCGTCAGGGCCGGCGACGACGAGTTCGTCCTCGGATCGGGGCCGGAAGTCGGGGCCGAGGTCGGTGAGGACGGTGCCGTCGCGTTCGACGGCGACGACGGTGACGCCGGTCCGTTCGCGCACGTCGGCGTCGCCCAGCGAGTACCCGACGAGGCCGGGCGCCCGCGTCCGGATGACCTCGACCTGGGTGTCGAGGGAGATCACGTCCTCGTCGTCGAGGACGGCCGAGGCGACCATGCGGCCGGTGACCGTCCCGAGCGAGAGGACGTAGTCGGCGCCGGCGCGGTACATCTTCTGGACGGACTCGGCCTCTTCGGCGCGGGCGATGATCTCGACGGCACTGTTCTCGTCGCGGACGACCAGCGTCGCGAACTCCGCGGCGGTGTCGTCGGGGATCGCGAGGATGACCGACCGGGCCGAGCCCAGGCCGGCGCGTTCGAGCACGTCGGGGTCGGTCGCGTCGCCGACCACGTCGACGCCGGGGTCGTCGTCCCGGTCGACGACCGTGTACGGCAGGTCGGCGTCGCCAAGAACGGCGGTGACTCTCCGGCCGACCTCGCCGTGGCCGACGACGATGGTCTCGCCGGAGGTGTGGCGGCGCACCTCCGAGCGGGTGCGGTCGGCGAGGCGCTCCAGCTGCGCCTCCTCGCCGGTCAGCAACAGGACGGTCCCGGGTTCGATGACCGAGTCCGGTTCGGGCGGGCTCTCGAACTCGCCGTCGAACCAGGCGCCGATGACGTTGACGCCGGCCCGCTCGCGCAGGCCGCTCTCGGCGAGCGTGCTGTCGGCCAGGTCGGCGCCGCGGTGGACCGGTAGCTCGACGATGTCGAAGTCCTCGCCGAGTTCGACCTTGCTGCCGAGGTCGGTCGAGACGCTGGCGGTCACCTTGCGGGCGAGGCTCTCGCCGAGCAGGGGCCGCGGCGAGAGCACCGCGTCGGCGCCGGCGAGTTCGTGGTAGCGCGCGCGGTCGGGCTCCTCGACGACGCTGACGACCCGGACGGACTCGTCGAGTTCCTTGGCCGTCAGGACGATGCTCGCGTCGACCTGGTCGGAGACGTCCGCGACCAGCGCGCGGGCGTCGGTGAAGTTGGCGGCCCTCAGCCCGTCCGTGGAGTCGGGGTCGGTGTGGATGACCTCGTAGCCCTCCTCGTAGAGATCCGTGGCCGTGTCGCGGTCGGGTTCGACGATGACCCACTCGACGTTCCGGGAGTCGAGTTCGGCGATGAGCGTCTCGACTCTGGGCGTGTAGGTGGCGACGATGACGTGGTCCTCGTGGCCGTTCTCGACCGCGCCGGGGACGGTCGTCGACAGCGCCTCCTCGAAGGCGGGGAACGCCACGACCGGCAGCGCGAGGAATATCATGACCGTCCCGGAGATGTCCATGACGACGACCAGCACGAGCATGGCCGACGACTCCCAACCGGCCTGTGCGCCGTAGCCCGTCGTCGTGAAGGTCTCGACGACGAACTGGAACGCCTGGAGAAACGTGAGCGACGTGCTCTCGTAGGCGCCCATCCCGTACTGGTAGAGGAGGGTGAAGACGACCATGGAGAGGACGAGAACGCCGGTGTACCACACCGACCGGCGCTGCCACGTATTCATATCCACTTGGTTGCCGTTCGGCCGTATAACGGTTCTGGGCGAGAAAGACGGGACCGCCGGGCGCCGGCCGCGGTCGCCGACGACCGCCGGCCGGCATCAATAGATAGAAAAGCCCGCGGGAGCAACCGCTCGGTATGAACGTCCCCTACGACCTGAACTCCTACGTCCGCGTGCTGAAACTGGCGAGCACACCCTCGTGGGAGGAGTTCTCGCAAGTCGCGAAGATCGCCGGCGCCGGCATCGTCCTCGTCGGCATCCTCGGCTTCCTGATCTTCGTGATCATGAACTTCGTGCCGGGCGGCCCGGGTGGTTTCTGATGGGTATCTTCGCCGTCAAGACCACGGCCAGCCAGGAGCGCACCGTCGCGGACATGATCATGAACCGCGAGGAGGAGTCGATCCACGCCGCGCTCGCCCCCGACTCGCTGACCTCCTACGTCATGGTCGAGGCCGAGGACTCCGCGGTCTTCGAGCGCATCTCCGACGAGATCCCCCACATGCGCGGCGTCGTCCCCGGGGAGTCCGGCATCTCCGAGGTCGAGCACTTCCTCTCTCCCAAGCCGGACGTCGAGGGCATCGCGGAAGGGGACATCGTCGAACTCATCGCCGGCCCGTTCAAGGGCGAGAAGGCGCAGGTCCAGCGCATCGACGAGGGCAAAGACCAGGTCACTGTCGAACTGTACGAGGCGACCGTCCCGATTCCGGTCACGGTCCGTGGCGACCAGATCCGTGTGCTGGACTCCGAAGAGCGGTAACGTACCGCGAGCGAAGCGAGCGGTTTCACCGCGACCGAACGGAGTGAGGTCGCGGCCTTTTTGCCCCATCTTTTTCGAGGAGTGGTCGCCTTCGGCGACCCGACGAAGAAAAAGGTGGCAGCGTCACCGTCGAACTGTACGAGGCGACCGTCCCGATTCCGGTCACGGTCCGTGGCGACCAGATCCGCGTGCTGGACTCCGAAGAGCGGTAACGTACCGCGAGCGAAGCGAGCGGTTTCACCGCGACCGAACGGAGTGAGGTCGCGGCCTTTTTGCCCCATCTTTTTCGAGGAGTGGTCGCCTTCGGCGACCCGACGAAGAAAAAGGTGGTAGCTCAAACAGCCGTCGAACAAACGGGAAGACACTTACTGGACGACCGTGTGTCGGCGGACGAGAACTATACATGCCCTCCATCCAGACGGACGGACTGACGAAGGAATTCGGCGACGACGTGGTCGCCGTCGACGGGCTCGACCTGACGATCGAGGAAGGGGAGATCTTCGGCTTCCTCGGTCCGAACGGCGCGGGGAAGTCGACGACGATCAACATGCTGCTCGATTTCATCCGGCCGACCGCGGGGTCGGCGGAGGTCTTCGGCATGGACGCCCAGGACGAGGCGGCGGCCATCCGCGAGCGCATCGGCGTCCTCCCCGAGGGGTACGGCTTCGACGACTACCTCACCGGTCGGGAGTACATGGAGTGGGCCGTCGAGACGAAAGGCGCCGACGACGACCCCGAACAGTTGCTCGACCTCGTGGGGATCCGCGAGGACGCGGGCCGCGTCGCCTCCGGCTACTCCAAGGGGATGCAACAGCGCCTCGCGTTCGGGATGGCGCTCGCGGACGACCCCGACCTCCTCATCCTGGACGAACCGTCGACGGGGCTTGACCCGAACGGCATCCAGCACATGCGGTCGGTCATCCGCGACCGCGCCGAGGGCGGGACGACCGTCTTCTTCTCCAGTCACATCCTCTCGGAGGTCGAGGCGGTCTGCGACCGCGTCGGCGTGATGAACGAGGGGCGACTCGTCGCGATGGACACCATCGAGGGCCTCCGCGAGAGCGCGAGCGGGCAGGCGACTATCGAACTGCAGTGCGCCGAGGCGCCGCCGCGCGACGGCGTCGCCGACATCGACGGCGTGTCCAGCGTGGACGTGGCGGGGACGAAACTGACAGCGACGTGCACCGACCCGCGCGCGAAGGTCGACGTGGTCAAGCGAGTCGACAGCCGCGCGGAGGTCGTCGACATCCTGGCGGACAACACGTCCCTCGAAGAGCTGTTCAACCAGTTCACTGGCGGCGGGCGTGACAACGACGTCGAGATGCCCGCCGGCGAGACGGGACAGCGTGCCGACGCGCAGGAGGCCTCGCCATGAGCACGGTCACCGTCGCGAAGAAGGACTTCAAGGCGGCGCGGCGCTCGAAGATGCTCTGGGGAGCGGCCATCGCTCTCGGGATGATCGCCGCGTTCGTCGGATACGTCGCCGGAGGGGCCGAAGCGACCGACGTCCGGCGGGTCCAGTCGCTGTTTCGCACGCTGGCGATGTTCCTCGGCGTCCTGTTGCCCATCGTCGCGCTGGTGGCGAGCTACCTCGCCATCGCCGGCGAGCGCGAGGGCGGGGGGATCAAGTTCCTGCTCTCGCTGCCGAATACGCGCCGCAGTGTCTTCGCCGGGAAGGTGCTCAGCCGGAACGGCGTCGTGGCCGGCGGCATCGGGTTCATGTACGTCGCGGTGATCAGCGTGGCGCTGACCCGCCACGGCGCGTTCCCGGCGGCGGTCGTCTTCGGGACGCTGCTGGTGACGCTGGTGTACGGGTCGACGTTCGTCAGCGTCGCGCTCGCGATGTCCTCGGCCGCGGCATCGCGGAGCCGCGCCATCGCGGGCGCGTTCGGGACGTACTTCGTGCTCGTCATCCTGTTCCTGATCCCGGTCGTATCGGTCTCGACCATCGTCGGGTGGGTCCACACGACGATCCTCGGTGCGGACGCCAACCCCGACGTCTACAACGCAATCCAGTACGTCAGCCCCTACGTGGCCTACCGCAAGGCCGTCAATCTCGTGATGCCGGCCGAGATGCGACGGAACGTCTTCCGGTCGAGTCTGCCGGAAGACCTGCAGTACGATCCGACCGCGGCCAACGAGGCGCTCCCGATGTACCTGCAGGACCAGGTCTCGCTGGTCGTGCTGGCGTTCTGGCTCGTGGTACCGCTGTTGATCGGGTACTGGTTGTTCGAACGGGCGGATCTGGAGTGATATCGATGAATCGACGCAACACACTCGGTACGGTGCTGGCTGTCTTGGCAATCGTGCTGTTCACGGTGCCGGCGTTCTTCCCGGTCCAGCCGGTGCTGGTCCACGACACGGACAGGTCGGTGAACGCGCCTCCGGAGGAACTGCGACAGGAGGGCTACCGGATCGTCGGCTACGAGAACCTCTCGTCGCAGGCCCAGGACCTGTACGTGGAGGCGCTGAAGCAGGACGGCGACTACACCGTTCCCCAAGACCAGGGCGCCGACGAGTTCCGCTATCCCACCCGGAGCGAGGCCCGGCGAGCCTACGAGAACGACAACAGGACCGCGCTCGGCCAGGTCGTGATCAAGCGCCCGGCCGACGACAGCGGGCTCCCGCGGGCCGACGAGTACTACCACGAGCCCGAGCCCGAGGAGACGAACATGACAGAGGAGCAGCTCCAGCAGCGCCGCGAACAGGCCATGCGGTACGACGCGATGGAGACGTCGACCGAGCAGCCGCCACTGGGCGCGACGCCCCAGCTACTCCGGCTGGCCGCCGTGCTGTTCGCGGTGCTGTCGCTCGGTGTCGGTGGATACCTGTTCTCCTCGAAGTAGGCGACGGCGCGGCCCCGGCGGTATTCGAGACGGGGTCCGCCATTCAGTCGGGCCCGCTCGCCCCGGTTTGGGGTCCGAACAGCGTTCGTCGCGCAGCGACGGCGCCGGCGGCGAGGAGGTACGCGGTCAGAACGACCAGCGCGTCGCCGGGCGTCAGCAGGACGGCCCCGAGGTCGAAGGGCGAGACGCCGGTCGCGAGGCGGAGGATCTCTGCGAGCGCGACCGACAGGACCACTGCCGGTATCGCCGGGATCGACAGCGCGACCAGCACCGGCACCGGGAGGAGGCGCAACGCCGCGGCGACCGGCGCCACCTCGCCGTGGACGGAGAAGACAGCCAGGAGCGCCGCGTAGGAGACAATCTGGAGGGCGAAGAGGGCGAGAACGGCCGGCGCGAGGACGAACCGGCGGGCGTCTGCGGGCATAGTCGACAGAGGAACCGGAGACGAGGGTGTCATAGAACGATTAGCACACCAAAGAGCAGGGTGAACGCTGAGGTGGATGAGTTCAGCGACCCTGCAAGATGATCCTTCGGTAGAGTCGTTCTTCAATGTCGTGGAGACAGAGACGCTAGCGCTGTTCGAGCACCTCTCCTTCGAATTTCTCGAAGAGTTTGACGTGTTCGCCCCGGCGCAGACGGGGCGAACACGAGACCACGAACCACCAGAGCTGATGCGTGGCTTTCTCCACTGCTACTACAAAGATATCTACGGCATCCGCCCCGTCGAACGAGAGCTTCGGAACACGGTCGTCTGGTTGAGCTGGCTTCGATCGACCGCCGTCGAGAGACGCGGTCGATCGCTTCCTCACCGACCTCGAACACGTCGCTAACGAGGTGTTCGATCACCTCGTCGAGCAGGCCGCCCGCCGCGGCCTGCTCGACTTGACCTACTGTATCGATTCGACCGACGTGAGGGCGATGCCAGCCGACCCAGATGCGTCAAAGTGCTACGATCCAACCAAGGACGAGTACTACTACGGCTACGGCTGTACAATCGTCTCGACCGGGCAAAAGATACCGATCGCAGCGGAGTTCACCGAGAGCAAACAAGCACCAGAAGAGACGGCGATGCGCGTCACCCGTGACGCGCTCGCCGTCGAGCAACCGATCTGGATGGTCGGTGACAGCGCCTACGACACGCTCGACTGGCACGACCACCTGCTGGCCGCAGGGGTCGTGCCAGTCGCTCCGTACAACGCGCGAAACACCGACGACCCGCTCGATATCGAGTACAGGGTCGAAGACCGCATCGAGGAACACAGTGAAGACGTTCAGCTGAAGCAACCGACGCTAGATGAGACGTACAACCGCCGCACGGGAGTTGAACGAACCAACGAATCAGTGAAGGACTGCGGCCTCGGGCGCACCCACGCCCGAGGCCGCGTCCACGCACGAGCGCAGGTGTTCCTCGCGCTGTGCCTTCGCCTTGTCATCGCGATCACCAACTACGAACGTGGAGACAATCCGGGAAGCACGATCATCACGGTGTGAGAAGAGTTCTATGACACCCTCACACCCCTAAGTGGAAACGCGACCTCGCCGGTCGCGTTTCCGCTCGGGCGGTGGCCACGGCCCATCGCCCATAGCCCATCGCGCCCGGCTCGACGTCCTCGATTACCTTCCTCACCGCGGGGTGAAACCCGCAACAGAGGCGAAAACACCCGGAAAATAGAGGGAATCGAGAGTGTCGCCACTACCCGCGAACCGGGACGCTCCCAGCCCGCGGGCAGGCGACCGCTACGCGAGCAGCCTCCAGGCGTCCACCCGGCAGCGCTCGCCGTCAGGCCGCGACCACTTCACGACCGCCGACCGGAACCGCTCGGCATCTTGCTTCGCATCGGTCCACAGCCCGAACGCCCGCTTCGCCAGAAAGGCCGGCGACGGGTCCGCGTCGGGGTCGAGTTCCCCGAAGCGTATCTTCATCCGTGCATCGCCTTTGTCCCGATAGTCGATGTTGTACCGGTCGCAGAACGCTATAGTAGCCGTTAGAACTTTCCGCTCAGAGAGTGTTGCTGTGATCAATGGACCACCTCGACGAGATCTCCGTCGAAGACCTCCAAGACGCCCTCGACAACGTCGAGGGAAACAAGCCGACACAACGGTTGTTAGCCGCAATTGCGTACAAAAACGGCGTAACGCAATCCGAACTTGCAGAGTGGCACGACACCGGTCGAAGAACGATCTACAGCTGGCTGATGCGATTTGATACGGACGAACCGCTTGAGCAAGCTGTGTCTGATGATCATCGATCCGGGAGAAAACGAAAACTCTCAGAATCACAGCAAGAAGAGTTCGAACAAGCCGTGCACGAACCGCCCGAAGAGGCCGGGATCGACGCGCCGGCGTGGACGCCGGCGCTCGTCCAGGAATTTCTCGAAGACGCCTACGATGTCGAGTACTCCTATCCGAGCTGCCGGCGGCTGTTGAAAGAAGCTGGATTGAGTTATCAAAAACCACGCCGCACAGCCGCCGAAGCTGAAGAATCCGACCAAGAAGAGTTCCACGACGAGATCAAAAAAAGCGAGCGGAGATGGACGCCAAAATAGTCTGTATCGATCAGACGAAGAAATCGGTGCAAGTCGAGCCGCGTGCCGCGTGGTTTCCGCGCGGCACGCGGCCGAGCGCCGAATTGTCCGGCCAACGCGACTGGACGTGTCTGCTCGGCGCAATCACCGAAGACGGTGACTGTTTTTTCTCACGGTTCACCGAGTACGTCACCGCCGATCATGCAAAACATTTCATTCTCGCGTTATGCGAAGAATTCGAAGAAGACTTGATCGTCGTATTAGATGGTGCGCCGTACTTCCAGGCGTCGGCCGTCACGGACCTAGCGGCCCGTGACGACCTCGCCTTCGTCACGTTACCGGCGTATTCGCCGGAACTCAACCCTGTCGAAGAGTGCTGGCGACAACTCCAAAACGCTCTCAGCAACCGGTTCTTCGACTCGCTTGAGCAACTGACCACCGCGATCGATACTGCTCTCGACCAACTGTCGCTTCCAAAGGTGAGCAATTATTTCTAACGTCCACTATAGTAGCGCGCTGGTCCGCTCGTCCAGCCCGCGCTCCGCGGCCTCCAGCGCCTTCGCACTCGCCGACGCGGCGTCTCGCACCGCTTCCTCTGCCCGCTGCACGGCGTCGTGGACCAACTCGGCTACGTAGGTCGACCGGAGCGAGACACTCCCGTACTCCCGTTGCACGAGGTCGTCCATCCGCCGGAGCGCGTCGCGGACGCTATCGACGTGACGGCCTTTCTCCTCCGCTATGTCCGCCGGGGCTACGTCGCCTCCGTCGGTAACCAGTACCTCCAGGGACTCCCACTCAACCGGCGAGAGGCCGTCTTTGACGTGCTTGAGAACGACGCTTTCCTGTTCGTGGTGGATATGCGCCATGTCCAGCGTCGGCGGCTCCTCGAAGCCGTCAGTTACCTCCGCGTCGAAGTAGGCATCCTCGACGAACGGGCCGCTCCCGTGGTCCGGCGCAACGTCCAAGCCGGCATCGATGAGGACCGCGTGAAGCACCCGGTCCAACTCGCGTTCGAGCTGTGCCAGCGCTTCCTGATCAGCGCCGAGGGTGTCATCCCAGCGACTCACCTGATAGGAGACACCCACCTTCGGATGCGCCAGCGGGTCGTCCGGGTCCCTCGCAAGCGCCTCGCGGGAATAGTAGTGCTTCACCTCCACGGGCAACTCGTGTGACGGGAACGCCTCACGGACGCGCTGAGGTCCGAGAGTAACCGTGTGATAGTAGCCCGGTAGGTTCCGGCCGTGTTCATCGTCATCGTTCTGGACGACCTTCCGGTAGCCCGTCCGGTCGTCTTCGAGTAGATGCCCCATCGTCGCCACCGGGCCGTCCCGGGCATGAACCGGGCCGCTCTCAGCTTTGTGAACTCGGACGTACCGCTCGGCGTCCTGGGTGTTGCTGAACTCCAGCGGGTTCTCGAAGTATCCCATCGAGATCCCGACGGCTTCCGCCGCGCGCTTGAGCAGGCGAGAGTACCGAAGTGCGTTGATGTTGCTCCCCTGGATTCGGACGTTGATTCCCTCGTCCATCTCCTCGGGAATGTCCATCTCGAAGCGCTGGCCGTCATCACTCTCGACTTCCATCCCCTGCCAGCGCGGGGCGATGTGGGCGTTGAAGCTCTGCTCGCCGACCGGGTCCTCGTCGGACTCACGGGCAACGTGCAGCCGGAACTCGCGGATCTCGTTCAGTCGGAACTCGGTGCCTGTGGGCGTAGATGGGCCGGGATGGACGATACCCGAATCTTGATAATAGAGCTTCACGTTCCATGATTCGCCGGCAACCTCGAAGCGGGCCTGCTGACTTCCGCCACCCGCTTTGACCTGCGAATCCGCCGCGAAGTACGGCATCAGGCCGTCTTCGGCGAACAGGAGATTCGCCGCGTACTCGTGCCAGGCCGGTTCGATTGCGCGCACTTTCACCCCTCCTGGTCGACTTCAGCGACGGCGCGCTGGACTCGCGCCTCGCTTTCTGCGACAGGTTGTTGACCGCTCCAGTCCCAGCGGACGCGCTCGCCTGCCGCTACGTCGTAGAGGCGAGAGGCGCGGACGAACTCGCTCACGCGAACCCCTCCAGTGAGGACTGGCCACGATCTCGGTTCTCATGGGACTGATACTCGGTACCACCGACGGCGTCGTCCCAGGCGGCGCGGTGGTCCAGGTAGAGCTTGAAGATATACTCCCACCGGGACCACCCCGCTGGCCGCTGGTAGCGGTAGCAGTAGGCCAGCGAGTCCGTCGAAGTGATCTCGCCGATGATGAACTCGCTGTCGTAACACCGCTTGTCCAGCCCGAATGCGTGCAGTTCTACGTCGGGGAGTACCTCGCGGACCGCGGCGACGATTTCTTCGCAAACCTCCACGTCGTCACGGCCGCACATCGTCCCGATGCCGACCCGGTCGGTCACCAGATCGTGGTCTCGGAGTTGCTGAGCGTGCTGTTGGTAGTCTTCCGGTTCCCAACCCTGTACCACCGCAACCGGCTCAGCGCTGATATCGAGGATATCGTGCAGTTCAGCGCACTCGATATGCGCTTCTAACGTCCGCTGTTGCTGTTCACGGACACTCCAGTCGTGGAACTCCCGCACGTCATCCTCGCAGACGTAATCCCGCCAGGCGTAGCACGTCGGCTGGAGCGTCCCGATGGCCTGAAGATACAACTCCGTCGACTCGGGGTACTCCGCCAGCCCCTGACCGCCGTTCTCAGGCGGAGCGAACATCGAGTAAGCGCCGGGGTCGATGAACAGGTCGTAGTCGCGCCACCGCGAGTCCCGACCGTTCAGCATGGTCTGATAATTGACCATGATCCGCGACGGCCGCGGTCCCTCCAGCCAGCGCTGGGCGCGGGCCAGCATCTTCCGCGACGACCCGCTGGCCGCTCCAGCCCAGAACTCTTGCTGGGTCGTCGCCCGATCTTGGTCGTCGCTCACGAGCCCTCACCCCCGTCAAGCCGGCGGCGAGCCCGGCGGAGTAGGTTTCCGACGGTGCCAGCCGACCGGCCGGTTTTGCGGGCGTACTCCCGCATCCCGTAGCCGTCCTGCTCGACCGCCTCGTACACTTCTCGCTCTGCCTCGGAGAGCGCCGACAGATCCTCCTCGTACTCGAAGAGAGACGACTGGTACTTCACCACCACTCACTCCCGAAACACTCCGGATTGCCGCAGAGCTTGTAGTGCGGATACGCCGCTACCGGAACGTCCGTGAAGTCTGCCTCTTCCCGATAGTCCGGCTCGACACACGCCGGCCGCGGTTCGTCGCTGTCCGGGTCCGGGCGGTGGAGCGTGTCTGCGTACTGCGAGCGGTTCCGAACGGCCGTCTCCGGCACGTCCTTGCCGTCCGCGTCGGGGTGCGAACGGCTCACGCTGACCACCCCCTTGGGCTGCAGAAAATTCCGTCAGATACCTCTCGGCAATGATAAGATAGCGATAAGGTGTGAATGGGGTCGGAGGGATTTGAACCCCCGATCGACTGATATCTCCGGTAGCGCCTCGGAACTCCAGAGGGTCATCACACGGTCGGTGATCAGCCGGCCGTTCAGTATATCAGCTGGAGTGTCGTCCCGGGCGCCGTTGCCTCTGGAGTCAGTCGCCATGCCGGACTTGGCCACGACCCCGCCTGCATAACCCGGTATGCCCAATCCCACTAAAGGGGTTTCGGTCTCCCCCGATCAGTCCTCGTCGTCGATCTCGGACCAGTCGCAGTCCTGGCACTTGTAGCCGGTCACGAACGACGTGACCCCGGGCATGTAGCCGACCTCCAAGACGTTGCCGCCGCATTCGGGACACTCCCGGTCGGCGTCCTCGATGGCCTCGGCGTCCATGACCGATTCGCCCTCGATGAGTTCCGCCAGGCGCTTGGGCGTGACCATCCGCCCCTGCACGACGCGATTGTCTGCCATACCGTTGCATAGCCGCGCCTGTCCGTAAGCCCTTCCACTCGCGGTTACGAGTTGCTGGTGCCGGATTCTCTGTTGTGGGGAGAGTGGTCGTCGACAGCACCGCAGCTAGCACGAGTACCAGACTGGAGACTGGAACCGACAGCACCGCGAACGGGGTGAAAGCCCCCGCTCGCTCCGGTCGAGGGCCTCGCTGTGCTCCTCGCTCCGCTGTCGTTCGAAAGAGTGCTTCGCACTCTTTCGTGATGACGAGAGAGCGAAGCTCTCTCGAACCACGGTGCTTACTTCGGCCGTCTTCCCGGAGCGAGCGGCCCCTTTCATTCCCACCCGCACAGACTGATCGGAAAGCCGAATCGGGTGGGAATGAAACGGGCCGGTGTTCTGCGGGAACCCCGGCGACGCAAACACTGGAGCGAACGCAGTGAGCGAAGCGCGCAACGAGCCGCGGGACCGCAGAACACGGAGGCTTTCACCCCGTTCGCGGTGCCATTGGTAGCATTCCTGTTCGAAACACCTACTCTGTCCTATCCTGCTGTCACCACTCCCACAGGAAAACCACCAAACTCGAACGCTCAGAGCCAGGGTGCGCGTTCGTTGTCGGCGGTGACGTAGTTGGAGACGCGGCCGGGGACGGACTCGGCGTCGTCGTCTTCGCCGTCCTCGTCATCCTCCACACTCTCGGGGTCGCCACCGTCGGCGACCCCGGCGTCGTCGGCGACCCCCTCCGGGACGACGTCGTACTCGCGGTCGCCGGACGGGTCGAAGGCGAACAGGGCCGTCACGCCGAGGACGGCGAGGGCGATGGGGGCGTCCCCCGGGACCAACCCGAAGATGGACAGCGGGAGCACGCCGAGGGCGACCGCGCTGCCGAAGCGGAAGCGGTCGATGTCGACCACCGCTCGCAACTGCGGGCCGAGCAGGGCGACGCCGAGCGCGAAGGCGACGCCGACACCGGCCGCGGCGACGGCTCGCGCGACCAGTTCGAGGTCGGTCGTCACCGTCAGCGCGAAGCCGCCGGGCTCGAAACTCGCCACCAGCCCGAGGGCGATGATGACCGCGGGCCGGGGGAGGTACTCGCCGATGCGGGCGCTCGCGGTCTTCGCGGCGACGGCGAGGATGACGAGGCCGGCGAAGCGCTCGAAGACGACCATCGAGAGCATGTCGCGGATGGTCGGCGCGAGCGCGGCCTCGACGGCGGCGACGGGTATCAGGACCGCGCCGACGGCGAGGATGGCCGTCGCCTGCTCGCGGCGGGTACCGTCCATCTCGGCGAGGATGACGGCGACGGTAGCGCTGCCGCCGAAGATGAGCAGGCCGACTTCGAGGATGCCGATCGGGTCCGAGAGCGCGCCCGCGAGGACGAGCGCCGGGAAGATGCCGTCGACCAGCGGGAGACACATGATGGTCGCGAGGAGCCTCGTCGCACCGCCGACCTGTCGCTCGACGGTGAGTGCGACCGGGTGCTGGGAGCTACTCATCCGCTCAGCAGCGGCCGTCTCCCGTGGCCAGGGGGTGTCCCGATCCTCGATGCGGTCTCCGGCGGGCGGCGGACTGCCACCGGTTCGCGCCGAATTTCGAGGCGGGTGTCTCCGCGAAGTCCCGTTTGAAGAAGTCGGCAGAAGCTGTGAACGCGACGCCGGCGGCGTCGCGGGCAGTCTTCTGGCCGATGCCAGCAGCGGCGGGACTGGCGGAGTGCATATCTGTCATTATTATCCTATCGAGTATAAGAATTGCGTGAGAGGTGGACACATGCGCCGCGACGGCGGCCGAGCGGCCGCCGGCTACCGGATCGCGATCTCGGGAAGGGCTGGCACGGAGGGACCGTCTCGCAACGTTTTTGGGCGGTGGGCGGCGACGGTTTACATGGCGAACGATCCCGAACCTTTCTCGGAGAAACTCCGCGTACCGGAGGCGCTGACGTTCGACGACGTGCTCCTCCGACCGAAGGAGAGCCGGGTGGAACCCGACGACGCAGACACCGCGACGCACGTCTCGACGAACGTGCAGTTGCAGGTGCCCGTCCTCTCGGCGGCGATGGACACCGTCACCGAGAGCGAGATGGCGATCGCGATGGCCCGCGAGGGCGGCCTGGGCGTCATGCACCGCAACATGACCGTCGACGAGATGGTCGCCGAGATCGAGCGCGTCAAGCGCGCCGACGAGCTGATCATCCGCGACGTCGTGACGGCCGAACCGGACCAGACGGTGCGCGAGGTCGACGAGATGATGGCCCGCGCCGGCGTCTCCGGCGCGCCCGTGGTCAGCGACGACGACGAGGTGCTCGGGATCATCTCGGGCACCGACATCCGCCCGTATCTGGAAGTCGGCGAGTCCGACGAGGTGCGCGAGGCGATGACCGACGAGGTCATCACCGCGCCCGAGGACGTCACGCCCCGGGAGGCGCTCGAACTCATGTACGAGCACAAGATCGAGCGTGTCCCCATCGTCGACGACGACAACCGCCTCATCGGCCTTATCACGATGCAGGGCATCCTCCAGCGCCGCGAGTACGACTCGGCCGCGCGCGACGAGGACGGCTCGCTCCGGGCCGGCGTCGCCGTCGGCCCCTTCGAGGCCGAACGCGCCGCCGCCGCCGACGAGGCGGGCGCGGACGTGCTGTTCATCGACTGCGCGCACGCGCACAACATGAACGTCATCGAGAGCGCCCGCGAGATCACCGAGGAGGTCGACGCCGACGTGGTCGTCGGCAACGTCGGCACCCGCGAGGCCGCCGAGGCCGTCGTCGACTTCGCCGACGGCATCAAGGTCGGCATCGGCCCCGGTTCGATCTGTACGACTCGCGTGGTCACCGGCGCCGGCATGCCCCAGATCACCGCCGTCGCGCAGGTCGCCGACGTGGCGAGCCGCGAGGACGTGCCCGTCATCGCCGACGGGGGCATCCGCTACTCCGGCGACGCCATCAAGGCCATCGCGGCCGGCGCGGACGCGGTCATGCTCGGCTCGTACTTCGCGGGCACCGACGAGGCGCCCGGCCGCGTCGTCACGATGAACGGCAAGAAGTACAAGCAGTACCGCGGCATGGGTTCGGTCGGCGCGATGCAGTCGGGCGGCGGCGACCGCTACCTGAAAGACGTCGACGAGGACGAGGAAGAGGAGATGATCCCCGAGGGCGTCGAGGCGGCCACGCCGTACAAGGGCTCGGTCGCGAGCGAACTCCACCAGCTCGTCGGCGGCATGAAGTCGGGCATGGGCTACGTCGGTGCCGAGACCGTCCCCGAGTTCAAAGAGCGCGCGGAGTTCGTGAAGGTCTCGCAGGCGGGCCAGCAGGAGGGCCACCCCCACGACGTGGTCATCACGGACGAGGCGCCCAACTACAGCCCCGACGGCTCGTAAGCGACTTTCCTTTCGTCCTCGACTATCCGACCGAAATTCTCAGGGGCGTCCGAACACGACGGTACGGCCATGAGTGTCGACGTGCGCGCCGCAGACTCCGACGCCGACCGGGAGGCCGCGCTGTCGGTCCGGCGCGAGGTCTTCATCCAGGAACAGGGCGTCCCCGAGGACATCGAGATGGACGGAAAGGACGACGAGGCCGTCCACTTCGTCGCGACCGACGGGGACGAGCCGGTCGGGGCGGCCCGGCTCCGCGAGGTCGAATCGGGTGTCGGCAAGGTCGAGCGCGTCGCCGTCGTCGCCGACCGCCGCGGCGAGGGCATCGGCCGCGAACTGATGGCCACGCTCGAATCGGCCGCCGCTGACCGGGATATCGACCGGCTGGTCATGCACGCTCAGACCCACGTCGAGGAGTTCTACCGGAACCTCGACTACGAGACGACGAGCGACGTGTTCGAGGAGGCCGGCATCGACCACGTCGAGATGGAGAAGGCGCTCTGACAGCGCGGCGGGCCGGCCAAGCACCTCCCTCAGTGATCGCCGTCGATACCCGGCGCGGCCGTCGCGCACGTCGCAGTGGCCTTGAACGACGCGACGACCGGCGTTCCGGGTTCGAGACCGAGCGCGTCCAGACTCGTCTCGGTCACCCGGACCGCGAGCGGGCCGGTCGCGCCGACGTCGATGCGCACGAGCGCCGTTCCGTCGCCGCCGTCGACGCCGACGACTTCGCCGACGAATCGGTTGCGAGCGCTCGTTTCACCGCCTTCGGGTGCGCTCTCGGGGTCGTGCAGCGTCACCGCGTCCGAGCGGAAGGAGACCTGCACGTCTTCCGCGTCGGTCAGCGCGAGCGCCCGGACGGTTCCGGCCGCGGTCTCGACGGTCGCGAGGTCGCCGTCGCGCTCGGTGACCCGGCCGTCGAGGACGAGCCGCTCCGTGGTGGCGGTCCCCTCCAGCGCGGCCTGGAGCCGGTCGAACTGCGCGAGCAACTCGCGCGCGCCGTCGGTCAGTCGGCTGCCGCCGCCCTCGCTCCCGCCGCGCTCGCGCTCGACGAGCGGCCCCGCCGCGTCTTCGAGGTCGCCGATACGGGAGTGCGCCCGAGAGTACGACCTGCCGAGCGCCGACGCCGCCGCGTTGAGCGACCCGTGCTCGGCGACGGCGCGCAACAGCGCCGCGTCTCTCCCGTCGAAGGTCTCCCCGCCGACCCGCAGGTGTGCTTCGAACCCCGCGTCCATACCCCCCGGTCGACCGGACCGACCAAAACCGTTATGTCTCGACCGGCACAACGTCGATATGTCTATGCCGACACAACGGTCGGGGAGCGGCCGGTCCCGCGGCAGGGGTGGGTCGTCGGGCGTCACCCGCCGCGGATTTCTCAGTTCGACGGGCGCTGCGGGGGCGACGGTACTGGCGTCTGCCCTCGGTGGGTGCGTCGGGAGCCCGGGGAGCGTCGCAGGCGTGGGCGCGAGCGGCGGGAGCGACGAGCCCGTCTCGGTCCTCGCCGCGGGCAGCCTCCAGTTGGCGTTCTCGGAGGGACTCCGGGCGGTGGTCGGCCGTCCGCTGCAGGTCGAAGCCCACGGGTCGGTGACGGCCGCGCGCCTGGTCGCCGGGGAGAGACGCGACCCGGACGTCGTGGCGCTGGCCGATACGGCGCTGTTCGACGGGCCGCTCGCGACCGACTGGCACGCGACCTTCGCGACGAACGCCCTCGTCGTCGCCTACGACGAAGGGAGTGAGGGCGGTCGACGCGTCGGCGAGGCCGACCGCTGGTTCGACCCGGTCCTCGCGGGCGAGGCGACGCTCGGACGGACCGACCCGGACCTGGACCCGCTGGGCTACCGGACGCTGTTCGCCCTCGACCTGGCCGGGGAGTACTACGACCGCCCCGGCCTCCGCGAGGCCCTCGTCGAACCGCGACAGGTCTACCCCGAGACCTCGCTGCTCTCGCGGTTCGAGACCGGCGACCTCGACGCCGCGGTCGTCTACCGGAGCATGGCCGCCGACCGCGGCTACGACCACGTCGAACTCCCCGACGCCGTCGACCTCAGCGACCCCTCCCGCACCGAGGAGTACGCCGCGGTGAGTTACGACCTGCCGAGCGGCGAGACGGTCCGCGGCGCACCGGTCGAGTACGGCGCGGTCGCCCGGCGCGACGGCGACAGGGTCGCGGAGACGTTCGACGCCCTCGTCGCCGGCGACTACCTCGCCGACCACGGCTTCGCCCTCCCCGAGAGCTACCCCGAGTACAGTGGTGATGTCCCGCGTGGCCTCCGCCCGTGACCGCCGGCGCTGGGAGACGGCGGTTCCCCTCGTCGGCGCGGCGTTGCTCGCCCTCTACGCGCTCCCGATCGCCTGGCTGCTGGTCGCTCAGTCCCCGGGCCGGATCCTCGCCTCGCTGGGCGAGCCGTTCGTCGCCAGCGCGGCGCGGAACACGCTCGTCTCGGCCACGGCGAGCACCTGTCTCGCGCTCCTGCTCGGCCTCCCGCTCGCGTACTGGCTCGCCCGCGCGGAGTTCCGCGGGCAGACGCTCGTGACCGCGGTCGTCGCCTTCCCGCTGGTCCTGCCGCCGGTCGTCAGCGGGATGGTGCTGTTGAGCGCGTTCGGACCGAACGGGCTGGGCGGGGTCGTCGGTCTCTCGGTCGACGGCACGCTCGCCGGCGTCGTTCTCGCGCAGACGTTCGTCGCCTCGCCGTTCGTCGTCCTCTCCGCCCGGAGCGCGTTCGAACGCGTCGACCGCCGCCTCGAGGAGGTCGCCTGGACCGAGGGCGTCTCCCGCTGGCGGACCGTCCGCCGGGTGACGCTCCCGCTCGCCCGGCGGGGAATCCTCGCCGGCGCGACGCTGGCGTTCGCCCGCGCGGCCGGCGAGTTCGGCGCGACGCTCATGCTCGCGTACTACCCCCGGACGCTCCCGGTGCAGATCTGGGCGACCTTCCAGGGCCGCGGTCTCGACGCCGCCGTCCCGGTCGCCGTCGTCCTCGTCGCCGTCGCCTCGGGCGCGCTCGTCGCCCTCAACCTGGTCGGCGGGTCGTCGCTGGTCGGCGTGGGTGAGTGAAGGCGGCGACCGACCGCCGCGCGGTGCTGCCCGGGAACGCGCCCTTTTTCACCGGGGACCGACTCCGTGTGGGCATGAGCGACCGCGAGGAGTTCCTGGCCGGCGACCGGCCGGAAGACGTGTTCATGTACTTCGCAGACCACACCGTATCGGGCATCGACGCGCTGGCCGGCCACGGCGAGCGGGTCGACGACGGCGTCGTCCTCGTCGTCGAGGGCGACAGCGGCCGCAGCGCCTTCCAGCGGGCGACCGACATGGATCCGATGGCGTTCGCCAAGCAGGCGATGGCCAACGACGGCACCGTCGACCCCGACTGCACTGGCGGCACGTGCCCAGACACCGACGAGACCGAGGGCCCCCACGTCGCCCGGTTCGTCTTCGCCTTCGCCGAGGAGCAAAACGAGGAGGTCGAGGGTCTCTACGCCGAGGGAGACGTGATCCACGCCTACGTCCAGTGCGACTGCGGGACCGCCTACTCCGAGAAGTGGCTCGCCGGCGAGAAGTAGGCCGGGCATGACCGACCCGAGCCTCGGCCCGGACGACTCCCTCTCGGCGGGGGAACTCGCGGCGGCCGTCGGCGCGGTCAGACGGGACTGGCGCCCGGTCGACGCCGAACCCATGCCGGGGGGCAGCGACTACGTCTACGCCGTTACCGTCCGCAACGGCGACGGGGCTGAGCGCCGGGTCGTCCTGAAGTGTTTCCGGAGCGCCGAGGCGCTGGCAGGCCGTACGCCCGAGCGATTTCTCGCCGAGGTCGACCTACTGGGGCTCGCGGGCCGCGAGACGGACCTGCCGGTCCCCGAGGTGTTCGGCGTCTCCGACGCCCACGAAGGGGGCCCCGCGCCCGCGTTCCTGATGGAACTGATGCCCGGCGACCCCCCGATGGGGCTGGCTGTGGGCGACGACGAGGTCGCCGACCGCTTGCTTGCCGAATCGGGCCGGTACCTCGCCAGGGTCCACGACCTGCGGTCGTTCGACCGGTTCGGTGACCTCGTCGCCGACGCAGGCCGTTCTGCGGGGGATCCGACCGACCTGGCAGAACCGGTGGTCACCGACGGTCGCGCCGCGTGGGCCGACCGCCTCCGGGACATCGTCGACGCCGCGCTCGACGGGCTCGACGACCGCTTCGCCGACCTCGAGACGCCCCTGCGCGAGTACGTAGACGACCGACTCGACGCGCTCGACCTGACGGCCGAGTCGACGCTGTTGCACGGCGACTACCGACCGGGTAATCTACTCGCCGACCCCGGGACTGGCGAGGTCACGGCTGTGCTCGACTGGGGCGCCGCGCAGGCCGGCGACCCGCGCTACGAACTCGCGTGGGTCGTCCGGGAGTTCACCGAGCGAGCGCCCGTCGGTTCGCCGACCCGCGAACGGGTCCGGCGAGCGCTCTTCGAGGCGTACGAGACCGAGAGAGGGATCCGGTTCGACCGCGATACCGCCTTCGAGCGGCGCCAGCGGTTCTACCTGGCGGTCTCGTGGATCGCGGAACTCGGACACTTCGACGTGTGGTGGGGCGGCGCCGAGGCGTCCGCCCGTGACGAGCGGGCGGCGCAGTTACGCGAGAACGTCCAAGCGCTGCTCTGACTACCGGTCGGTGTCGAGGCCTTCTTCGGCTTCTTCGGGAGGAAGCGCCCGGAACGCGTCCAGGATCGCCTGCTTCGCGACGGCACCGCGGGTCGTCCAGTGGTGGGCGTAGTCGAGCATGTCGTCGTAGATGTGGGGCTTGCAGCCGGCGGCGCGGGGGTGGCCGCCGCCGCTGACCTGCTCGGCGACCTCGTGGGCGCGCTCGAAGCCCTCGGAGCCGCGGATGGAGGCGCTCCCGGCGGGCTTGACGATGACCGAGGCGTCGGCGCCCTGCTGGCGGAGCGCCTCGGCGACCTCGTTCTGCGAGCAGCGGCCGTAGGTGACGCCGACGGTCCACTCGCCGACCTCGCGCAGCTCCGCGCGCTCGACGGCCTTCTCGATGAGGGCCTCTTTCTCGACGCGTTCCTCTTCGAGGTACTCCTCGACTTCCGGCGGGAAGTCGACGCCGTAGCGGCGGATCACCCGGACGTACTCCTCGGGTTCGGCCCACATCGCGTAGTCGGCCAGGTCGTCGCTGCGCTCGTCCTCTTTGATCCAGAGGTCGTGGTCGCGGGTGACTCGCGCGAGGTCCGCGAACTTCTCGGGGAAGTCGGCGTCGAGTTCGGCGAGGGCCACGTCGGTCGTGCAGACCTCCTCGGAGTCGCCGACGGTGAGGTCGACGCCCGCTTCCTCGACGGCCGCGGCGAGGTCGTCGTCCCACTGGTGGTGGTCGAACCAGCGGACGGTCGTCCGCTCGGCCAGCGCGTCGATGCCCGCGACGTCGTCGGGGCTGTCGGGACAGAGGTCGCAGACGAAGACCCTCGCGTCGTCCGGGGCGTACTCGACGGCCCACTCGATGCTCTGGCGGAGTTCGTGCGGCCCGGAGGGGACCATGGCCGCGTCGTCGCCGTGGACCTCGCGGATCAGGGCGACGCAGCCCAGTCCGTCCGCGTCCGTGTCGGCGATGACGACCGTCTCGGCGCCCGACAGCGCGTCGACCGCCTCGCTCTCTTTTTTCGTCTCCTGCAGCGAATCCGGGTAGAAGAATCCCTCGCCCGGCAGGACCGACTTCCGTTCGAGCGGGAGTCGGTCGCCGTCGATGATCCAGTCGTCCATACGGGTCGGAGCGGCCGCGAGGCAATGAAGGCCCCGGTTACGGGAGAATTCGACCGCCGGGACCGTGCGGCACGCCGGCTCAGACGGCCTGTGCGTCGCTCTCGGCCGCGTCGAGCTGGCGGACGGTCAACACGGGGCGGTCACAGCGCCGGACGACGGCGTCGGCGACGCTCCCGAGGACGAACCCGTGGTCGCCGTGACGGCCGCGCGTCCCCAGCGCGACGACGTCTGCGTCGACGTCCTCGGCGTACTGGGTGATCTCGGCGCCGGGGCGGCCGTTCCGGACGGCGGTGGTGACCGACCGGCCCGAGCGCTCGCGCACGTCGTCGAGCGCCTCCTCGGCGGCCGATTCGAGGGCCTCGACGAGCTCTTTCCGCAGTTCGTCGGGCGAGGCCGCGACGTCCCCCCGGTCGACCACGTAGAGCGCGTGGACGTCCGCGTCGAACTTCGCGGCGACGTCCAGCGCGACGTCGACGGCGCGCGACGCGCTCTCGGAGCCGTCGGTCGCGATGACCACCGTGTCGAACATGGTCGAGGTATCCCCGCCCAGGCCTATAAACCACGCGAGACGCCGCCGACCCGGCACAGGACGGGGCGGCGCAGCCCCGAGCGGGCTATCCGGAATCGGCTCGCGCGAGCGCCGATCCGGACCGCCTCGCCCGCGACGGCCGAACCTCGGTGACTTTTTGCCCTCGCCTGACAGACCTGTGGACAATGAGTCTCGACATCGAGCAGGTCCTCGTGCCCGTCGACGCCACCGACCAGGCCGAGCGGGCCGTCGGCTACGGGCTCGCGCTCGCCGAGCGCTACGACGCCGCCGTCCACGTCCTGCACGTGATCGACGAACCGGTCAAACGCGGGATCGAGACCGGCGAGGTCGACGCCGAGACGGTCGCGGACGAACAGGTCACCTTCGCCGACGAGACCGACGAACTCGCCGACGACGTGGCCGTCACTCACTCGACGGTCGTCGGGTTCTCCCGCTCGCGACTCCGCCAGCATCCCGGCAGCGCCATCCTCGACGTCGCCGAGGAGCTGTCGGTCGACTTCATCGTCGTCCCCCGCGAGCACGGGATCGAACCGGACGAGACGCTCGGCAAGTCCGCGCAGTACGTCGTCGAGTACGCCAGCCAGCCGGTCCTCTCCGTCTAAAATATCTTTTCCAGAAACTCCGCTCGGTGACGGCTCGTCCTCATCGCAGCCGGATCGACATCTCCAGTTCGAAGCTCTCGGCGTTGCTCGTCTCGAACCCGAGTTTCTCGTAGAGCGCGATCGCCGGTTCGTTCCAGCGTTCGACGGTGAGCCACACGTGTTCGACGCCCTCGGCCTGGCCGTGACCCAGCAGCGCCTGCAGGAGCTTCGTCCCGATGCCCGCGCTCTGGTAGTCGCCGAGGACGAACACGGCGAGTTCGAACGCCTCCTCGCGGTCGGGCACGAGGATGGCGTGACCGACGGGCGCGCCGTCGTGGACGGCGACGACGTTGATCGACTCCTCGGACAGCAGCGTGTCGAGCCACTCGCGGATGGCCTCCTCCTTGACCGGCGGGATCCCCTGGGCGCGGTCGGCGGGGTCGAACTCGCCGTACATCTCGACCAGCGCGTCGAAGTCGTCGACGCCGCTGTCCTCGATCCGGATCTCTCGGTCCTCGCCGTCGGTGAACGACAGCGGCGGTTCCGGGAACGAGTCGGCCGGATCGTCGGGGTAGGTGCGTCCGGTCATCGAACGAGTGTCACCGTGGTGTCGGCGTTCAACAGGACGAACTCGGCGACCTCGCCGAGCTCGATCTTTCCCATGGGGCTGCGCTGGCCGCCCCCGATGACGATGCGGTCGAAGCCTTCCCGCTCGGCGAACTCCGAGAGCTGGCTTCCGGGATGGCCGGGGATCTGGCGGACGTCGGCGTCGACGCCGGCGTCGGCGATGCGGTCGCGGATGCGCGATTCGACGTCGTCGACGTCGTAGTCTTCGGACGTGTCGAGCACGGCGACCGTGAGGTCGTCTCCGGCCTGGCGGGCGCGAGTCAGCGTCTCCTCCAGCGCGTCGAACCCGTCGGGGCTCCCGCCCATGCCCAGGAGGACTTTCATGTCCCAGGGTCTCGCGTCCGGACGCAAAAAGCTTCCCGCCTGCACCGCCGGGCGCGCCGTGGTATCCGACCCCATCGTCGGCGCGTCTCGTCCGCTCGCGACCGTCTCGGGCCGAACGGAACCCGTCAGTCGTCGTCGGTCGCCTCGGTCTGGGCGCGCCGCCGCGCCGCCCGCTCGATGAACTCCTCCGGGAGTTCGTCGATCTCGCCCGCCTGCACGGCCCACAGCTTCGCGTAGAGGCCGTCCGCTTCGAGCAGTTCGTCGTGGGAGCCGCGCTCGACGATCTTCCCGTCTTCGAGGACGACGATCTTGTCCGCGTCCCTGATGGTCGAGAGGCGGTGGGCGATAGCGAAGGTCGTCCGGTCGGCGGTGAGCTTGTCCAGCGAGCGCTGGATGAGCATCTCCGTCTCCGTGTCGACGTCGGAGGTCGCCTCGTCGAGGACGAGGATGTCTGGGTCCTTGAGGATAGCCCGCGCAAGCGCGATGCGCTGGCGCTGACCCCCCGAGAGTTTCACGCCACGCTCGCCGACCTTCGTGTCGTAGCCCTCGGGGAGGTTCTGGATGAACGCGTGAGCCTCGGCCATCTTCGCCGCCTCGACGACCTCCTCCTTTTCGGCCCCGAATGTCCCGTACTCGATGTTCTCCCGGACCGTCCCGTAGAAGAGGAACGTCTCCTGGCTGACGTACCCGAGCGCCTGGCGCAGGCTCGGGATCGTCGCCTCGCGCAGGTCCGTGCCGTCGATGCGGATGGCGCCCTCGTCGACGTCGTACATCCGGAGCAGGAGCTTCATCACCGTCGACTTGCCGGCGCCGGTCGGCCCTACGAGCGCGACGGTGTCGCCGCCGTCCACGTCGAAGCTGATGTCCTCGACGATGTTCTCGCTGTCGTCGTACCCGAAGCTCACGTCGTCGAACTCGACCTCGCCCTCCTCCACGACGAGCGGGTCCGCGTCGGGTTCCTCGCGGATTCGGCTCGGCGTGTCCATCAGCCCGAAGATCCGCTCGCTGGAGGCGTGAGCGCGCTGGTACATGTTGATGATCTGGCCGAACTGCGCCATCTCCAAGGGACGTACACACGAACCGACACACACACAAGTGGTTGGGGTGAGAAATGGTGAGTGTAGCAATGAGTGAACGTGTGAATCTCCGCGTCCCGTCCGCCAAAAAGGAGGACTGGGACGCTCACGTGGACGAATCGGACATCTACGACAATCGCAGTCAGTTCATCCAACACGCGGTGGACCAACAGATACAGCGGGACAAGGGCGTGGGTGGCGACACCGCCCCGCAGTCCGCTCAGTCGGGCGCTAACGCGGAACAGATGGACAGAGTAGCGGAGACGGTCGAACGTATGGCCAACCGTATGGAATCGCTTGAGGACCGCCTTGAGGACGCCACGCGGTCTATGCGGGCGGGCGGGTCGGTCACTGAGGAAACGACCACCGCCGTGTGGTCCGCCCTTCCGACCGCCCCCGAACGGGCGACGACGGCGGAGGGAATCGCGGAGGGCTTGGACGTGGGGGCTGAAACCGTCCGCGTCGCCCTCGAATCCCTCCACAACGATACGGGGAGCGCCGTGGAGAAGCGCGAGATTCAGCAAATAGAGGAGGGCGACGGTATGACCACCATTACCGACCACCAAGGTCGGACCCTCGAAATCGAGGACGCGGGGCGTGGAATCCGTCGCCGTAACCCTCTTTGGTGGAGGCGTGAGTAACAATGTCACTGAACAATATGGACACCACGGAGGTAGCGGAGGACCCGATTGAGCGGTTCAGTCAGAAATACGCCGCCAACGACGGAAAGAGCGAATCCACGGCGGAGCGGTACGCTACCCACCTGCGACGGTGGCGCGACTGGTTAGAACAGCGGGGGAAAGACATAGAGGACGTGGCGGAGGACGTGAACGCCCGTGAGGCGGACGGAGTGACCGCCTACGACGTGGTGGACCACCTCGAAGCGATGAGCCTTTCGGGATACGCGGAAAACACGGCTAACGGCGCGTGGGCGGCTATCTCCACGTTCTACCAAACCCTCCGCGAGTTCCGCCAGAACCCCGCAGATTCGGACCTTGAAGCCTTTAACGGTCGTTCGTGGTCCGCCACCACGCAAATCGAAAAGAGCGAACGCGAGAAGGTGAAATACCTCCCGCCAGAGGACATAGAGGCGTTGGTCGAACACGTCCCCAGTCCCGTCCCGCGGAACGCCCTAATCGTTCGCCTACTCTACGCTACGGGCCTGCGACGGGGCGAACTCTGTAACCTGCGGGTAAAGGACATCAACCGCGACGAACAGAGGGTGTCATAGAACGATTAGCACACCAAAGAGCAGGGTGAACGCTGAGGTGGATGAGTTCAGCGACCCTGCAAGATGATCCTTCGGTAGAGTCGTTCTTCAATGTCGTGGAGACAGAGACGCTAGCGCTGTTCGAGCACCTCTCCTTCGAATTTCTCGAAGAGTTTGACGTGTTCGCCCCGGCGCAGACGGGGCGAACACGAGACCACGAACCACCAGAGCTGATGCGTGGCTTTCTCCACTGCTACTACAAAGATATCTACGGCATCCGCCCCGTCGAACGAGAGCTTCGGAACACGGTCGTCTGGTTGAGCTGTGGCTTCGATCGACCGCCGTCGAGAGACGCGGTCGATCGCTTCCTCACCGACCTCGAACACGTCGCTAACGAGGTGTTCGATCACCTCGTCGAGCAGGCCGCCCGCCGCGGCCTGCTCGACTTGACCTACTGTATCGATTCGACCGACGTGAGGGCGATGCCAGCCGACCCAGATGCGTCAAAGTGCTACGATCCAACCAAGGACGAGTACTACTACGGCTACGGCTGTACAATCGTCTCGACCGGGCAAAAGATACCGATCGCAGCGGAGTTCACCGAGAGCAAACAAGCACCAGAAGAGACGGCGATGCGCGTCACCCGTGACGCGCTCGCCGTCGAGCAACCGATCTGGATGGTCGGTGACAGCGCCTACGACACGCTCGACTGGCACGACCACCTGCTGGCCGCAGGGGTCGTGCCAGTCGCTCCGTACAACGCGCGAAACACCGACGACCCGCTCGATATCGAGTACAGGGTCGAAGACCGCATCGAGGAACACAGTGAAGACGTTCAGCTGAAGCAACCGACGCTAGATGAGACGTACAACCGCCGCACGGGAGTTGAACGAACCAACGAATCAGTGAAGGACTGCGGCCTCGGGCGCACCCACGCCCGAGGCCGCGTCCACGCACGAGCGCAGGTGTTCCTCGCGCTGTGCCTTCGCCTTGTCATCGCGATCACCAACTACGAACGTGGAGACAATCCGGGAAGCACGATCATCACGGTGTGAGAAGAGTTCTATGACACCCTCGACGGTCGCGTTCACCGAGCGGTCGGCTTCGGCCGGGACGCTGACGAGGGCGTAAATCCCGTCCTCGGTGATCGTCTCCGTGACGACCCCGTCGACCGACTCCGTCTCGTTCGCGACCGTCGTCCATTCGGTACCGTCGTAGCGCCAGAGCTGGACGACAGTGTCGGTCTGGCCGGCGTCGGTCTGGTTTGCCGTCTCGGTTCCATCGGTCTCACCGGTGTCGACTGCGAATTGTACCTGGATGTCCCCGTCCAGGCTACTCGCGTTCAGCCCCGGGCTGAGCGCGGTGGCGTCCTCGGGAAGTCCCGGGAGTGACTCCTGAGCGACGTCGTCCAGCGCGACCGATTCATCGGTGAACGTGGTATTCAGGGTCGGACCGAGCCGGAGCGCGGTCGCGGTCGCACTACCTTCGGTCGCATCGATCGCGAGGCCGGAGTTTTCGGTGACCGTGACGTTTCGGAGCGTCGCGCTCTCGTTGAGCAGCAGGCCCTCGTCGCCGTTCCCGGAGACGGTGACGTTTTCGAGTGTCGCGCCGAGTCCGCCGTCGACCTGCACACCTGCGCCGCCGTTGATCAATACGGTCGTATTGGAGACGTAAATCGCGCCACTCGTGTCGGACTCGACGCCGGTGCGGTCGTTTCCGGCGACAACACTGTTCACTACTGTGGCGACGCCGCCAAAGCTGGCGACAACGCCGGCCTCGGAGTTATCCTGAACGACAGAGCGGTCGAGCGTGACGTTCGTTCCTTCGGTCGCACTCACGCCCCAGGTGTTCGCCTCGATAGTGGCGTTTTCGACCGAAACGGAGCCGGCCTCGTATCCACGGAGGCCGTACTCGTTGTCAGCCAGCGTAACGTCTCGGAGCGTCGCGTTCCAGTCGAAGAGTGAGACGCCGACGTCGTTCCCTCGGAACGTCGAATCCGTGATCGTGACGTTCGAGACGTCACCGATCGAGTCGAGGTCGAGATCCGACTGGACGCCCGCGTTCCAACCGGTCGCCTCCACGTCGCGGATCGTGACGTTGTCGATCTGCACCTGGTCCGCGCCAGCCGCTTCGTTGTAGACGAGAATCCCGGCGTCAGCGGAGCCTGGTTCGAGCGTCACATTCGCGGGCGAACCGTCCCCCTCGATGGTGAAGCCGTTCCCGTCGATCGTGACGTCCGCGGACTGGATCCAGAGGCAAGACCTGTCGCCCGTCGCCTGGAGGTCCGCGGTCAGTTCGTATCTACCGGGCTCGGTGACGTTCCCGCAGGAGTCGATCTGTCGGTCGAGAGCGAGTTCCTCGACAGTGACGTTCAAACTCGCCGCACCGTTCAGCAGGACCTCCCGCTCGGCGCTCTCGCCGGTCAGCGTGTAGTTACCCGGTTCGAACTGCTCGGTGACGCTCTCGTTGGCGGGGACATCAAACGTCCTGTTCTCGACGCCTTCGGCAGATACCGTGACCGTGGCCGCAATGCTGCTCGGGTTCTGGACCGTGACGTTCTGGCCGTCGACGGAGACGTCGAGGTCGATGGCTTCGACCTCGTCGCTCTCGTCGATCGTGAGGTTGTACGCGGATTCGCCTTCGACGAGCACCTCGCGGTCGCCGGCTTCGCCGGTCACGGTGTAGTTCCCCGGATCGAGCGACACCGTTTCGGTCGCGTTCGCACCGACTTCGACCGTCTGCTCCTCGCCGTCGTCGGGAGTCACCGTGACCGTGACGGTGGCGTTACTCGGGTTCTCCAGTGTGAGGGTCTGGTTGTCGACGCTCACGTTCAGATCGATCGCTTCGGGTTCGTCCGGTTCGGGCGATTCGAGCGTCACCTCGACCTCGGACTGGCCGTTGATCTGCACCGACCGACCTTCGATCGTCTCGGCGGTGAGCGTGTACGTTCCGGGGTCGAGCCGCTGTTCGACTGTCCAGTCGCCAGGCACCTCGAAGGTCACCTGTCGGCCGTCGTCTGCGGTGGCCGTCACGACCACCCGCTGGTCGTTCGGATTCTCGACGGTGAGTGTCCGGTTGTCGACGGTCGCCGCGAGGCTCTGGAGTTCGTCGCCGACCGAAATCGTGAGTTCGGACCGGCCGGCGAGTTCAACGTCGCGGCCGTCCTCGGTCTCGGCGGTGAGCGTGTACGTCCCCGGATCGAGTTCGAGCGTAGTCGACTCGCCGGACGCGAGCGTGACCGTCTGCAGGTCGCCGGCGCCGCTGGTCACAGTCACGGTGACCGCGACGTCGTTGGGGTTCGCGAGGAAGACCGTCTCGTCGTCGGCCGAGGCGAACAGGCTCTGGAGGCGGTCCTGGTCTTCCCCGTCCCCGTCATCGTCTTCGCCGTCGGCCTCGTCGGCCTCGGGATCTACGGCGGTCCCCTTCGCGTAGTTGTAGATAGTCACCTCCTGGGTGACGTTGATCTCGATGGCCGTCTGGACGGTGGTTGCGGCCGCGCGCTCGGTCGACGTCTGGATCTGTTCGATACTGACCGTCTGGCTCTGCGTGAGTGCGAGCGAGCCCTCACTCGCGCCCCGGGCCGCGGACTGTATCTGCACGACAGACGCGTTCTGGGCCTGCGAGAGCGCGCCGCTGGCCGCGCTGTCGGCGATGACCTGTATCTGGACGATGTTGATCTGCTGGATCTGGATGACGGTGCCCGACGCCGCGCCGGTGGCCGCGGCCTGGATCTGGCGGACGTTCGTCACCTGGTACTGGACCGCGGAGCCGACCGCGCCGGCGGCCGCGCCGTACGCCGCCTGCTGGACCTGCACGACCGTAATTGACTGGACCTGCGTGATGGTGCCGCTGGCGGCCCCGAGCGCCGCCGCCTGGATCTGGACGACCGTCGCGCCCTGGGACTGCGAGAGCGCACCCTCGGCGGCGCCCATCGACGACTGCTGGATCTGGGCCACCGTCGCGTTCTGGCTCTGGACGAGCGCCCCCTTGCAGGCGCCGCGTGCCGCCGCCTGAATCTGCGTGATCGTCACCTGCTGGACCTGGACGAGCGCACCTTGCGCTGCGCCCATCGCGGACTCCTGGACCTTCTTAGGGTTCGCGCCGCGCTTGCTCTCGACCGCACCGCCCGCGGCCCCGAACGCCGCCGCCTGCACCTGCGTGACGTTCGCGGTCTGTCGCTGTTCGAGTGATCCGTAGGCGGCGCCCTGTGCCGCTTCCTGGATCTGCGTGACGTTCACCTGTTGCGTCTGGGTCGTCGCCTGCGCGTCGGCTTCGTCGGTCGTATTCGCGTGTGCCGCGCCGGCCGCGGCGCCGACCGCGGCGAACTGGATCTGCGTGACGTTCGCCCGCTGGTGCTGGGCCACCGACCCGTGGGCCGCGCCGTACGCGGCCGCCTGTACCTGCGTGACAGTCGCCGACTGCGACATCGCGCCTGCGGCGCTCGCATACACGCCGGCCTGAACCTGCGTGACGTTCACCTGCTGGGACTGCAGTAGCGCTCCGTGAGCTGCGCCCGTCGTGGCGGCCTGGATCTGCTCGGCCGACGCGTTCTGGAACTGCGCGGCCGCGCGGAGCGAACTGTTGATGGTCGCGTTGATCTGGGCCTGGGTGATGTCGACGCCTTGTTCCTGCACGATCTGCGCGCCTTCGCGTGCGCCCGCTCTCGCGGCCGCACGCTGACTCTCGTTGAGCGACTCGTTCACGGAGACGTTCGTCTCCGGCGTCACGCTCGCCAGCGCTTCCAGTTGGTCGCTGAGGTCGTCGTACGGGACCTCGTCGACTTCCTGTAGCGAGGTTGCTGCTGTCGACTGCTGCTCGGACGTCGGTTGCGTTGATGCGTGTTCTGTCGGGCCGTCGACGGCCGCCCGGTCTTGTACTGAATCGGCCTGTGTGGCGTCCGCCGCGGCGACTGACGGCGCGAAGACGCTACAGACCATGAGGACGACGAGTCCGATCGGGACCGCGTCGTTCACCGCTGCCTCCGGCCGTAATCGCGTCGTCTGCGTTCGCTCGTAACTCGGGATGAAGTGGACTGTCGAATCATATGTGAAGGGGAGCCAGCGAGAGAACTCGCTGTGTCTGACGGGCGGACGGTACACTCAGTCGACAGATAAATCCCTGAGACCGTCGTTTTCGGGGACAGTTCCGTAAGTTCTAGTTACGCATTCGCTGAGACACGTGGTCGTGACAGGGGCGCCTTACTGCTGCGGTGTCAGCGATAATCCGAACCAACGGGAGCTATAGCTACGGAGTCTTACATCGCTCGATTCGAAACTGGGACAACCGGGAGTTACCGCCTATCGGTAGCACGCACTCCAGAGATCTGTTATTGAGTGCGGATTGAGAAAAGAAGCCGATCGGGGATCAGACGTGGATACCGATCCTGCACAGACGGCGCTCTAGACGAGATCCGTGAGAGAACAACAATGCTGAGGTACTGGTAGCCCCAGTGGGACCTGACCGCACTGAAGAACAGCTCATGGGATATATGACAGCCCCGCATTCGAAGACAGATTCGACGCAGAGCTTCCAGACGTGAAGAGCGACCCGTTCCGGATCACGGGACAGACGAAGTCGGTCCGACGGAGCGTACGTCAGTCTGGAAGCGAGGTTCACGGACGGGACGTTCGTGTCAATTAGACCTCGCAAAAGAGGACAGACTGGATTGGGTCCGCAGTTGAATGCGCTATCCGCTTCGGAGTGGTTCCCTTCGATACACTGTCGTCAACCACTGGCTGTTAGTCTTCACTCGGTGCAGGGGGTGAACACGGCCGTACAACCAATAGGGGATGGTCTCAGGAATGGGATCGAGAGCGAAGTGTGAACGGGAAAGACCGCATGCTGCTTGTAAATCTACGCTCGAATCCGTCGAAGACAGACACCGGCCACCGAGTGTAAACGAGATCCGTAGTATTCTAGAGAGCCCGTGTACTGCGTTAGGACATCGTTGAGTTAGCCGGGTACAGAGACACCAGATACCGAGTGAAAGAGTGAAGACACGATCTGTCGCTATGCGCGGAAGTAAAAGCTATTGATGGACGGTTCACTCGTTGTACGGTGTGTGGGTGTAGGAGAGATACTATATAAAATAGTTCAAACCAGATGTTTTGTCCACACACAGTCATTATCGGCGCCTTCACTCGTCACGAGGTCGATGGATTGATAAGTGGTACGTAAGTGGGTAAAAATATCCCATGACGGATGCAGATCAGAGGGGAAGCATCTTCGAGACGGGGGGAGTTTTCGCGAATCGGGAACTCCTGCGCGTGGGGCACGTTCCGGAACTCGATCGAATCGTCGGTCGGGACGAGGAAGTGGCTTCTATCGGACAAGCACTCGGACCGGCAACAGTGGGGGCTCCCCCCGAAAACACGATCGTCTACGGGAAAACGGGCACCGGAAAGTCACTCGTTACCCGGTGTGTGGCACGAGAGGCTCACAAGGAAGCCAGGACGAACGACGTCACATTCCAGTACGCCTACGTCGATTGTTCAGACTACCAGACCGAGACGAAAGCAAGTCGGGAGATGGCGCGCCAGTTAGCGACACATGTCGACGCTGACAGGGACATCCCACGGGTCGGAATCGCCGCTGCTGACTACCGTGACATCACGTGGGACCTCCTCGATGAGTTCGCCGTCGATTCGCTTGTCGTCGTTCTCGACGAAATCGATAAACTGGACGACGACGAACTACTGCGGAGCATCTCACGGGCCCGCGAGAGCGGGAAGTCGGAAACTCACGTCGGTGCGATCTGTATCAGCAACAAGATCGAATACCGCGAGCGACTGAACGAGCGCATCGACTCCAGCCTGCAGGACAACGAACTGGTGTTCGACCCGTACGATGCGGACCAGTTGCGTGCGATCCTCGACAACCGCACCGACGCGTTCGAGGACGGGGTGCTCGAACCTGACGTGATCCCGAAAGTCGCCGCACTCGCAGCCAAGGAGCACGGCGACGCACGGAAAGCGATTGATACGCTCTACGAAGCGGGCCGGCTCGCGGAGAAGCAAGGGACAGGAACAGTCACGGTCGAGCACGTCGACGACGCCGTCACACAAGCAGAGGTGAACCGTTTCGAGAAACTCGTGAGCGGGACGACGCCCCACGTGAAGCATATCCTCCACGCGCTCGCACTGCTGACAGCCGACAATCCAGACCAGGCGGCGTTCCGGACCCATCGAATCTACACCCTCTACGAGACGCTCGTAAAACAGCAAGGCTCGGACCCGCTCTCCGAGGATCGCGTCTATCGACTGCTAAAAGAACAGTCGTTCCTGGGAATTACAGAATCAAATCATACGGGTGGTGGACAGGGCGAGGGAAGTTACCTCGAACACCGCCTCTTGCGAGACCCTGAAATTGTCGTCGAAGCACTCGACATGTCGGAGTCGAACTGACTGCAGTCCCGCGGATTTTCACTCGGTGTGAGGGGTGGGTGTCATGGGGTGGTGAAACTGGTTAGAAGGAGGGACAGACCAATTCAAGGGACTGGTATTGTCTAATCCAACACCACACCACTTTGCGCGTGGTCATCTAGTAGGGCATAGCTGATCACCCCTACTCAATCCAGAAGGCCCGCTACTGATCTTCAATTTCGCGCAAAACCACTGACAGTACGTAAGGATTGTAGTGGTCACTAGGAACACGGACTGTCAGTAGACGACCACGTGAACAGTAATTTCTCGGATCTACAACCCCCTGCGATCGACAGATTTCACACAGTTCGGTCTGAGTTCCGAAGAATATCGAAATTCAAGGTTAGAGAACCTCCGCTAGTATAGTAGCAATTCCAACGGAATCGTGTCTAGATAGTCGATTGGCCACTGGAGTGGAGGACTGGCTCACCCCTGAGATGCTCAGCCGACTGAAATCCCCGGGGAGCGCGGTCGGCGACTAGCCGGCATCGAATATTTATCACAACCCGTAGTTGTTGCAACCTTAGCGTAAGAACGTCTCACACGCCAAGGTTTCCGATTTCGGTGGTGCGGCGCAACGAGGTTGTTGACATGTTTGCGTGAGTGCCGCCATCAGTAAATTCAACGGGAGAATGGGTCTCTGGATGGTAAGTGGCCGATACTGGTCCACTTCTAGAGCGTCACAAGCGAGGGATTTCCGGCGTGTCTAGGCGCAGCTTGGGATGTGAAAACGGAACTATAGCGGAGACGGAAGTAGGGTGTATCTGTAAATCCAAGGCGGTACACAGCGGTATACCGTCCGAAGTGGAAATTCCGGGGGTGTATCTCACAGGGTGGTTCGGAGAAATAGTTGAGAATATCGGAGACTACTTCGGCTGCGTGATTCGATAACCAGCGGATCCGAAAGAGGACGTCGCCGCTTGTCGAGTCGGAAATCAGCGACCGAAGCGCCAGACGTATCGAGACCGAATTGGCTGCGGTCCTGCGGTTTTTCACTCGGTGCGAGGGGTATGGGTCGTCGTATCTCGGTGTGTGGCTGTCGTAGCTCTTATGCCACAAGCCATTAGTTACAGATAATAATGGCCATCCGGTGGCGGTACCGCCTCGCGAGCGTCGTCGGGACCGTGTTCCTGACAGCGTTCGCGGTGTTAATCGCCAACCACTCTATCATTCAGGACCTGTTCAGTCGGGTCCCGTACTTCGGCCGACCGGCGCCGGCCGTCTTAGTTGGCGGCGACCTAACCGGCGCGATCTCGACAGTGCTGGTCGTGACGCTGGCGGCGATGTGGCCAGTGTTCAAACCGCGCCCTCGCCGCATTCTCGACACCTTGCTGTTGACCCAGAAGCGGGTTTTCCTCGCGATGGTCGGCCTCGCGGCACTTGGGTATTACAACTACACCTATCGTCTCCCGCGGTCGACGCTCATGCTCTTGACGAGTTTCCTGCTCGCCGCGTTACCGGCGTGGATGATCACTATCCGTCGCCGGCCGAGTTCGCAGTCGCGAGCGATTATCATCGGGGACGACCCGCAGGCGATGGAGGACCTACTTGCGTCAACGGACTTGCCAGTATTGGGCTTTGTCTCGCCCCCCTCATCATACGTCGCTAACGAGCGACGTCAAGTGGGCGCTCCGGAGATAGCTGATGGCGGAATGGCAACACAGGGGTTAGGAGAACTCTCTAACCTTGGCGGACTTTCGCGACTTGACGAAGTGTTTGTAAAATATGATATTGATACTGCGTTATTAGCATTTACTGACACAGATAGAGAGGAATTCTTTGGGACTCTGGCGGAGTGTTATGAACACGGTGTTATAGCACAGGTCCATCGCGATTACGCCGACAGTGTCTTGACGGAAGGTGGCGCTGGCGGGGACGTCGTTGAAGTGGATCTCGAACCATGGGACTGGCAGGACCACGTCGCGAAACGAGCGTTCGATGTCGTTTTTGCACTATCAGCGCTCTCCATATTATTCCCAGCGATAATTTCAATCGCTATTGCAATCAAACTTGACAGTCCTGGACCGGTATTCTATTCCCAGGAGCGCACTGCTGAGCTTGGAGATACATTTACTGTGTATAAGTTTCGAAGTATGGTACCTAATGCCGAGTCTATGACCGGCGCGAAATTAAGCGAAGAAGACCGTGGGGGTATCGACCCGCGCGTGACACGGGTAGGACGCGTCCTCCGAAAGACCCACCTTGACGAGATCCCACAATTGTGGTCGATACTCGCCGGAGACATGAGTGTCGTCGGCCCGCGGCCTGAACGCCCAGAGTTGGACGATGACATCGAAGATAACGTTGGCGAGTGGCGCCGACGATGGTTTGTCCGCCCAGGGTTGACTGGATTGGCACAGATAAACGATGCTACAGGGTATAAGCCCGAGCAAAAGCTCCGCTATGATATCGAATACATCCGGAAACAGTCGTTCTGGTTCGATCTGAAGATCGTGATCCGTCAGCTGTGGCAGATCGGAACGGACGCGGTTGGTTTTCTGAACGAATCATCCCATGAGTGACCAAGATTACTATGGTACTCTGGACAGGACCGTTCTTCATGGAACATCTCGATGGGTTTAATCATCCGTCGGGAATGCAATAAGATATGGACGACGCGGCCGCTGTCGCTGAGGCCCTAAACGAGTGTCCTGAACTAGAGCCCCCTCTCCGCAACGTTCTGGACGTGGATGAAGCGAATGAGGTGTGGACCTTCGAAGATGTTTCCGTCAACTCGGGTGAGTTCGGCGAACTTGTCTCACGTGGGTTTGTCGAAAAAACCGACGATGGCGCCGGGTATCGTGTTTCAAACTCCAGAGCAGTTCGGGCAGCGCTGGAAAGTAGTGAAGACATAGGCAGAAATTCTTTAGATTCAGAGACTGCAACGAGCACGTTAAGTGAGGGCCTGAGCAATTTCAATGTCTCGTCGGTTTTCAATCGAGTAAGTGGTATCAACCGCACCGTGATCGGAACCCTGCTCAGCGGACTACTTCTCGTAGTGCTCACCCGAGCGCATGTTTATGGGAATATCTTCAGAGACGATACGGTAGTACTCTCGGGGAACGACCCCTACTACTACCGCTACTGGGTCGAAGAGGCTTTGTCCGCTTCCGGTGGGGCTTTCGACCTCCAGAGTCTCGCGGTCATATCAGACGCGGTTAAGACAGGCGAACCGTTATTCGTAGCGACGCTATGGATGTTTTCGTCGCTTTTCGGTGGTGACGTGGCAGCTGCCGGATCGGTGCTTGCTTGGTATCCTGTTGCCGCAGCCACCGTGACAGCCTATATAGTTTACCGACTGACAATCGCCGTAACTGATGACCATCGAGTTGGGTTAGCAGCACTTCTATTATTGGCAATTACGCCGGCCCATACATTCCGGACAAGCCTCGGATTCGCCGATCATCATGCCTTAGACTATGTTTGGCTTATGATCACTGCCTATGCACTCGTGCGGCTTGAAGGGAACACGACTGCTAACTGGCGTGACCGCAGACAATGGATATGGGCCGTGGTTCTCGGACTCGGAATCTCCGGACAGATCTTATCATGGGATGCTGGACCACTCCTGGTCGTACCGCTAGCGGTCTACATCGCCGTTCGTGTACTCGGTGACATACAGGAGGATCGAGCGCCTCTCTCGACGAATTGCCCGCTTCTTGGCGGCGTGGTATTCGCTGCGATACTCGTTCCTCTCGTCCATATCCAGATCGGGTGGCATTCCGGAACAGTTGCGTTTACGCCCGTGCTATTAGCAGCAGGAACGTTCAGTGCCCTCGGATTAGGTGAGCTCACATACCGATATTCCATGTCCGCACGTGTGCTTGCTAGTCTAGAGGTGATCGGTGGAGTCACTGGAGTGCTTGCATTGCGGGCACTGGGGCCGGACTACTGGGCCAACCTGATTAGTGGTGTCAACCGGATCACAGCGAGTCAGACCATCGCAGAGACCCAGTCGCTCCTAAGTGGTGACTCGTTCGGATGGCTACTCCTGTTTGGGTTCTTGCTCGCACTGGCCTTCCCGTTTCTAGTCTGGGAGTCTATCGAGATATATCGTGGCAAGCGGTCGCGGCTAGTGCCTGTAGTGTACACCTGGTACTTCCTCTTGATTGCGATGTACCAGGTGCGCTTTGCAGGACAACTGGCGATGTTCGCCAGTGTATTCTCTGGATTGGGGTTTGTATATTTGGCAGCGACTATCGAGCTGATTGAGAAACCAGTGCCGTTCGCGGATCATCCGGAAGAGCTCAGGAGTTTTTCGCTCCCGTCCACAAGAGTGCTCGGACAGTTAGCCGTACTGTTCTTGCTGATCTCTGGACTGAGCATTGTTCAGGTGCCCATCAAAACGAATCAGGTCGTTACCGATGGACAAAAGTACCAGACGGCAGCGTGGATGGAAGAATACGCATCGGAACAGGGGTGGGAATACCCCGAAAATTACGTTTTCAGCCGATGGGGAGACAATCGAATGTACAATTACTTTGTGAGCGGAGAGTCGAATTCCTATTCTTACGCCCAAACGCACTATGATTCATTTCTGACCAGTTCGAATGTAACGCAATGGTACGGGCGATTAAACGGCCAGGCCGGATTCATCGTCATGACACCCAGCGTCCCGACAAACCGAGGAACGATCTCTAACCATCTTTACGAGCATTACGGTGGAACAGGGACATCCCTCGAGAGCACCGGTCAGTTTCGAGCGGTGTATCAGACGGCAGATGGCTCTTACAAAGTGTATACACCAGTGACAGGAGCATTAATTGCCGGTCAGACATCGGTAAACCGCTCGAACGTAGTGGATGCCCGTGTCGACATTCCCCAATCTTCGTTTGTCTACGAGCGACGCATCACCGGCGCGGAAAACGGGTGGTACATGCTCCGAGTTCCCTACTCGACAACGTACAATCTCCCCGGAAACGCCTCTGTTACTGTGTCAAATCCAGAAATCCGTAACGGTAGCATTGCAAATGTTCGACATTCTAATGGGACGTGGCCACTCTCCGCGGGTCGAGGAGAATTCATTTTTGATCAGACAGGGGATAATCACGGATATCTTATCAACGGGAAATGGGTGAACAGCAGTGAGTGGGCCGGATTATCATTCAACGGCAGCGGCTACGCTCGAATTCCAAACGGCAAAAGCATCGACGGAAGTGAGGGTTTCACGCTCACCACTCGATTCAGAACAGATCCGAACGTCGACTACAAGAACGACCTTCGGTTTCCTCGGATCGTATCGAAAGCATCGAGCGGGGCATACAGGAATACCGACGGGTATCAAATAGCATTAAGCCGCGGTCATTTGATAGGCGTCGTCGGTAATGGGACTTCTGCAGAGATAGTCAGAGGCGGCGAAGTCTCAGACTCCCACTGGTATAACGTGACTCTAACGTGGGATGGTTCTCTCGTTCGTTTTTATGTTAATGGGAAACTTGTTGATTCCGGTTCGTTTACCGGTTCCCCCGAAAACGACAGCCCGCTCGTATTTGGTGCTAGCGGGGACCTCAACCGCCAGTTCTCCGGCTCGATAACCCAGGTTATGTATAGAAATAGCTCAATCGATCCTAATCGCTAACTATCAGTTCAATTCTGTAGTAGAAATGGACCCGCTCCAGTCATGATTTAAATTTACAGACTCAGAAAGCAGCAGACATATCCCCGTAACTCGATTTGATGGAGGCGATGATGGATCTCATTGTCGGCAGTGGTTCCACTGGTATCCGGACAAAAGCGATGAATTTATTCAATTGCTGGTGAAATCGCCTTCACCCGGACGACGTGCGCCGAAACTACAACAGCACCTGACCGTAATTAACATTGCTTCAGCATTAATCGAAAGCTCAGGAATAAATGGTCTTATGTATAGGCCCTCTATTTCGGTAAAGTAATGATGCGTATCCTTCGAGTCGCACAGAATCTCTATCCGGAAGTTCCCGGCGGTGGCAGCTATCATGTCCACGCAATGAGCAGGAATCAAGCGGAGATGGGCCACGAAGTGACTGTCCTAACAATTTCGAATAATGAGAGTTTACCGCGGAGGGAACGTAGAAGCGGGTATACGATTGTGCGGCGGCGGCCGACGACGGAAGTGTTAGGAAATGAGATTTCCGTTGGAGCAGCAAAGGTTCTTCGGCGCGCGAAAGGTTTCGACGCGATTCACGCACACTCACACTTGTATTTCTCAACGAATCTCACTGCAATTCGGCGCCGTCTGGGTGAGCCTCCGCTGGCAATTACGAATCACGGTCTCTACAGTCAAAATGCCCCCGAGTGGCTCTTTAATCTCTACCTTCGAACTGCAGGTCGATGGACGTTCAATCAAGCCGATGTCATCTTCTGTTACACTGACGAAGACAGAAAACGTGTCCAGAGCTTGGGGGTCGATTCTCGGATCGCTGTCGTACCCAATGGCATCGACACCGATCGGTTTACACCTAACGGGGAAGGCAGCGAACTAATCGATCATGAAGGAACCGTGGTCCTATTCGTAGGCCGGCTCGTCGACGGGAAACGGCCGAAAGATGCAATGAAGGCTGTATCACTATTGCCTGACGATTTAAACGCAAAGCTATACATCGCAGGAGACGGGCCACTTCGTTCCGAGTTATTGGATGACGACGAAAATGTAGAACTTCTCGGACGGGTTTCTTATCACGAAATGCCAGCCGTGTACCGAGCGAGTGACGTACTACTACTGCCAAGTCGAGCCGAGGGCATGCCACGAACCGTATTGGAAGCGATGGCGTCTGGGTTACCAGTGGTTTCAAGCGACTTAGACCATATCGCCCCAGTCGTTCGGAAAGCGGGGACAACCGTCAAAATGGGGGATATCAATGGGTACGCTGAAGCCTTGCAGAAAATCCTCACCTCCCCTCGCAAAGTCGGACAGAAAGGCAGAGAAACCATCATTGAAAACCACACGTGGGACGAAACTGTGGAAGAGACATCGAAAGTCCTCCAGCAGCTCGTATGAATGGGCAATTGAATTGCCCCGATACTATGTACGATTGTCTTTATTCCATGGGTAGTTTAGTTAGAAATTTTATGATGATGCTAGCGGCCGGAAGGGGCCACATCTCCGACTTGCAGCTCGGTCCTCCCCTCCTTCCTACCATATTACTGATTTTTGTCAGCATTGGTCTGCTTAGCCCATACATTGGGAGGAAATATGCTGGAACGATTTCCGTTATCAAATTTACTATCCCTTTCGTATATTTCACCAAGACAGACACATTAATCTGGACTATTGGAGATGATGTGAATTACTATCTCACGTCAGAAAAACTTCTCCAGAATTTGTCGGCCTTAGAGATCTACTCCATCACCGCTCCAGAATTGATTTCAAATATCATCGGTAGCACGCACAGCCTCTATTATTGGTATAACATTATTATTATGGACGTTTTCGGTAGTTCGTACGCCGTCCCCGTCTTGGGGAACGTATTCGTGACTACTCTATCAGGGATACTATTCTACCACATCCTCTTTGAGATCAAACAGAACAGAGCGTACGCAAAATATGGGACGATATTCTATTTGTTACATTGGGATGTCCTCTCTTGGAGCAGTTTTTTGAATATCAAGGACATACTTGTTATATTTTTTACCATGATATGTCTGCTGTCTGTTCTAAAAATAGCGAGGGAAAATGATACATCAACAACCAAACTACATTCAATGATCTTGGTTATCATTACAGCGATGTTCTGGTATCTACGGTTTTATGCACCAGCGTTTATCTTCGGTGCTGCTATCCTCTGGTTTATAAGCCGAGACAAAACTCACAGTTTCTTCGCCGGAGGACTTCTCGTTATTAGTCTTCCCATCCTTCAAGTTGGGTTAGCATCTGCGTCGAACTACGTTAACATTGGATTCATCTGGCCCGGGATACTTACGTTCTCTACGCCTGTGATTCCGTTTCAGCTTACTTCAGCAACTCACGGGTTCCTAATCCTTTCGGCAACCCTCAATTGGATTTTTTATCTCCCAACGGTTCTCGTCGGTATACGCCTGTTTTTCACCTCAGACCGCGGTCGTCTACTATTGATATATCTTCTTCTGGTGCTATTATTTTATTCGGTCGTCCCGTATCTCTCTGGGTCCCGGCAACGGTTTCAGACGGTATTTGTATTTGCATGGCTTGAATATCACTTCCTCTGGATGTATTTTCCTCGTCTCAAGATGGAATACCGATCATGAAAGGAAGTCAAGCGGACATGAAAGCAGATATTCGTATGATTACGGGCTAGCCATTACGGCACTGTTCAGATGAGTCGTCACGATAAGCACACTAAGTACAGAAGCCGACACTCAGCCGCTATATGTATCCACTCTCATCAGGAAATTACATCATCTGATGTCAGCGGAAACCGATACTTTGGAAAGCTTTTGTACACACTTTTGTAAAGAGGGGAGTGATAGGCCGTATGACTCATGTATGCCACCTCATAACTGCTCTCGGCCTTGGTGGAGCGGAACAAACTGTCTACAATCTTGTTCAAAATGACGAAAACACATGTTTCACCGTATGTTGTCTCGAAGCGGGTGGCGAGCTCATCTCACCTCTTTCTGATACCGACGCAGATGTATTCGTCTGTGGCGAACGGTTCCGGTTCGACCCGATCGCCATACTGGATCTCTGTCGGTATCTCTCTGACAAGGAAGTTGATGTTCTTCACACTCATCTCCCTTATGCACAGGTCGTTGGTCGGTTCGTAGCGAGCATAGCAGGAATCGACGTAGTCGTGAGCACTCAGCACTCAATACAGTCCCACTATCATCCGGTGACGAGGTGGCTGGAACAGCAAACTTCGGGGTTCGATACTGCTACGGTGGCGGTTTCTGAGGGGGTAAAGCAATCCTTTGTACGAAATCGTGGCAGTACACATGATAGGAACTGGAGCATCGTCCACAACGGGATTGACGTTTCGGGTTTTAATTCGTCAGTTGCAGATTCTAATCCCAAAATTGAAGATATTGATGAAAAGACAGTCTTTCTTAACGTCGGCCGTTGTGTGCCAGCGAAAAACCAACGTTCGATTCTCACAGCGATGAATCGTATACTTGAATCAATAGATGACGCGCATCTTGTAATTGCTGGAAGTGGTCCCCTGCACGATGAGCTGCGGAATGAAGCGGCTACTCTCGGTATCCAGGACCGTGTCACACTTCCGGGTAAGGTGACGCCGGTAGAACCGTTCTACGCTTCCGCCGACGTGTTCGTTCTTCCCTCACTCGTAGAGGGGCTGCCAATCACATTGCTAGAAGCGATGGCTGCCGAACTTCCAGTCATAGCGACTGATATACCTGGCATCTCGGAAGTTGTCAAAGACGGTACCACGGGCTATCTCTTCTCTTCGAGTCGCTCGACTGAGTTAGCAGACGCTATGATTAAGATAGTCGAGAATGACCCGGAAGCCATGGGATCGAGGGGGTTCCAACATGTGAAAGACCATTTTGATATTATTAACACGGTCGAGGGCTACAGGAAAATCTATCGAGAGTTGAGTTAGCCATTACTCTCGGACATATAGAACCGTTCGTACATCTTGGATACATTTCATAGCAGAAGAGCAACGAAAGTCAGCGCTAAGAGAGTATGTCGAGTCGATTTCGACCTCTCAAAGAGCGACATACTACATGTCGACCAATCGGAGTGCCGTGGTGCATCGGGATGATACCGCCAGACAGACACAAAAACGAATTAGCCATTCTACTGCTCTATTTCACTATGTTGAAGTAGCGTCGACTGTATACATAAAATATGCCCGTTCGGGTTTGTTTTGTTTCGCTTGGACTCTACAGCTACGCGAATCCGGACGCGACCGACACAGCAGGGGGTGCTGAGCGTCAGCTCTATCTCCTGAGCCAGAAGTTTTCGGACTCAACGGACGTACACGCAGTGGTCGCTAAGTATGGTCAGCCATCGGTCGAGTTCCGCGATGGCATTACCTTTCACCGCTCGTACTCGCCCGATCCGGAGAAGTCGCCGCTTCTGATGCCTTATTCTTCTATAAAACTGATGAGAGCCATGCAGAGAGCCGACGCTGACGTATACGTTTACCGTGGCGACCCACAAAAGGCGTCGATCGTGGCGGCTATTGCCGCACTCTTGGGGAAAAAATTCGTCTACAACCTCGCGAACGATTCGAACATAACGGCGGAATATCAGTCACTCCCACCCCATTTTCGTCACCTGTTCGGTTGGTCCCTTGAGAATGCCGCGGAGATTATCGCACAGACACCGAAACAGGAAGCACTTGTGAATGAACGCTTTGGAACCGATAGTATAGTTATCCCGAACGGCTACCCGCGAGCGGACGAGATATCAGGGTATGATGAACGGGAGGTGGCCCTTTGGGTTGGGCGACTCGACCAAGATCAGAAACGACCGCACCTTTTCCTCGATCTAGTGGAACGACTTCCTAATCACGAGTTCATCCTCATTGGTCCGAGGGGGTTTGACGAGTCGTATTGTAATTCCATAATCGAACGCGCTAATTCGATAGATAACGTGGCCTATACTGGACGAGTTGACCCCAATGAAGTAGACCGCTATTATCGCCGTGCGAGTGTCCTCGTCAATACGTCTGCGTACGAGGGATTCCCCAATACGTTCCTCGAAGCATGGCGGCAAGGCGTCCCTATAGCCAGTCTCGATGTCAACCCCGGCCGGTATCTCGACACCAACATCGCCGGCTACGCCAACGGCGACATTGCTCGTCTCAAGACTGACACCGAATTATTCCTCACTGATGTCTGCCAGCGGCGCAAAGTAGGGGAGAAGTCAAGACGAATATTCGAATCACGGTATACCATAGATACCATCGCATCAAAATACGAAGAGACAATTAGGAAGGCAGCGAGAACTTGAACATTCATGGAGATTACCAAACTGGTCGCTGACGCACTCTATCGAGCCTGCCATTCACTTCTTCATCGGATTGCCGCGCTTTCTACTTCTTACGCCCGAGGGAGAGAGTAAAACAATACTATTATCACTTCATACTTGCTAAGAGCGGAAAGATGGCAGACCAAACGGAGATTCGAAGGCGCTTCATCGTCCCTGTAATGTCAGAGACGGTGGTTCCCTTCCTTGATTCTCTCTGCCGAGAACTTGCCGATCGCGGATACGAGACAGTATTCGTTCCACAGAGTCGCGCTGCCGCAGCTGCTGGCGAGTACCAATCTGAGTTCAGTATCAACTACAATTCCGGAATCGTAAATCATTCTCCGGAACGCGACCTCGATTTCTTGGTGGAAAAGTACGATATCCCCAGCGCGAGAGCACTTGTCTTTCCACAGATGAACTATGACTATCCACATAGTGATCCGCCGTCTTTGGATGCTTGGGACCACGAGGCGCGGTATCTACCACCGCAGACAGGTAGAAAACCTGGCAACTTCCAACCGTATATCGACTGGCTCCACAGGTGTCTAGATTTTTTCGATCAGGTATTCGAGTCTGGGAACGGCGGGATGCCATTGCAATATCAAGGAGGCGAAGTGATTCGCCGCGTCCTACAAAGGGTTGCACAGCATCACGATATTCCAGCTGTTTGGATCGGATTCTCCCCACTAGAGGGACATTCCGGATTTTACATAAATGAGGGATCGGACTGGCTCACTCTTGGCAATACTAGTTACGACAGCTTGACCGACAAGGAGATAGCTCAAGCACGGTCGTATCTTGAGGACTTCAGAACCGAAAAACCGATCGTGCGAGCGGATCGCTCGGACCAGAAACCCTCATTCTTCCAGCGCATGGCCAATAGGATACGATATCTTCGTGAAACCGGCCGCGACGCACTTCCCCGAATGAAGCATCGAGCGAAACAGCGATTCCGACGGGCATTGCTTTCACAATATGCTGAGAGATCCTACTGCTCTGTTAACGAGTCACAGAATATAATTTCTCATCAAGAGATGGATTACGTGTTTTATCCTCTCCAGTACTATATCGAGTCCCGGGTGACGATGCGAGCGCCGGCTTTTTACGAACAGTCTTGGCTCGTAGAGTATCTCTCTCGAAGCGTCCCAACTAATCACAAATTAGTCACTAAGGATCACCCTCAGCAACTCGGGGCCCAACCTCGCCGAGCTGTGGACACCATCGCGCGATATTCAATCCCGCTCGCCCCCTCGTATCATACTCACGAGGTCATCGAAAACGCGTCAGCAGTAGTTACGTTAAACAACACTGTCGGATACGAAGCGTTGCTATATGGTAAACCGGTCATCACCCTCGGAAAAGCCTTTTATGACGATTATACATACAAAGTTGACGATATAAACGATATCGACAGAACGATCAAATACGCTGTGAATTCTGGCGGACCAAGTGAGGAGAAGATTATCGAGTTCGTACACGGCCTCATCAGCGGAAGTCGAGCTGGGGTTTGGCGAGATGACTCGCCGGAGAGCATTCACAATCTAGTAGAAGGCATTGTAGAGACAGCAGAGGCACAGTGGGAATCGTCGTGACCCGATGACGCTTCACCCCTATGTCATAGAGGAGTTTACAGCGCGAGAAAATACATGATACGAAAACTACTCCAGTGGATTGTAGCCGAGAAAAATGACTCGACGCTCCGAGAGCGAGTCATCCACAGCGGTATTTGGGCGACGCTCCTGAATGTTTCCGACCAGGTACTGCGGCTTCTAATGACACTCATCCTCGCCAATCTTCTCTCTCCGTCAGCGTTCGGCGTTGTAGCGATGGCGATGATTGCAATTGCTGTTCTCACGACCTTTACGACGATTGGGTTCAATGAAGCGTTAATCCAGCACGAGGAGGATAACGTCGACAGTTATCTGAATACAGCTTGGGTGGCGAAAAGCATCAGGGGTGCAGTTCTCATGGTACTAATGTTTACTCTCGCTCCGTTTGCGGCCGAGTTCTTCGACGAACCCCTTGTAACGCCGACCCTCCGTGCACTCAGTATCATTCCCCTTCTTAATGGTGTGGTAAACCCAGCAGTGGTGTATTTCAAAAAGGATCTCAGGTTTCGGAAACAGTTTGTCTATCAGATCAGTGGGACCGCTGCAAACTTCGTCGTCGCCCTCACGGGCGCGTACATTCTAGGGAACCTCTGGGCAATTGTTCTTGGAGCTCTTGCCGGCGAGCTGTTCCAAGTGCTGGCCTCTTACGCTATCGACGACTTCCGTCCAAGGGTAGAGTTCAATTCTACCATGGCCCGTGAGTTGTTCTCGTTCGGAAAGTGGATTCAGGGGTCAACGATAGTCGTTTTCATTGCCACACGAGGGGATGATCTGTTTGTCGGTTGGTTGTTGGCGTCGGGGGCTCTAGGGTTGTACCAAATTGCGTTTAGATACGCAAATGCTCCTACTCGTGAGTTGACCCATGTCATTACTAGGGTTGCATTCCCGACGTACTCGAAACTGAAGGCCGACAAACAAACACTAAAAAGAGCCTTTACACTGACAATCGAGGCAACACTCCTGGTTTCGATTCCAGTCGCCGTTGGTATCATCCTGATAGCCCCCGAATTTGTGCATGTCTTCCTTGGGAAGGAATGGATGGAAATGATCCCAGCCCTACAGGTATTGGCAGTAAGCGGCGTCATTAGGACACTAGCAGCAACCGGCGGATCGCTATTCAAGGGCTTCGGCGTCCCCAGATGGGACTTTTGGATGAACGTTCCACGGACGCTTACTATCGTTGCGACGATATGGCCGCTGACAGAACGGTTCGGGATCACGGGAACAGCAATCAGTATCACTCTTGGGCTAGCAATGACACTTCCAATTTGGTTCTATAAGACTCGTGATATTACCGAGATCCCAGTTTCGGGATATCTCCGAAGTATTCTCACTCCGATTCTTGCAGTGTTGATTATGACTCCTCCCGTGTTATACGTCAAAAAGCCCACTCTGTCTGGAGTTGGGATAGCAATACTAGTAGGAGTGGTATCATACACTGTTTCGGGGTACTTTCTCCTGCGGCTCCAAGGACGGGATTTCATCGAGCAGACTTTACGATTCGCTCGTGAAGCATGAGCAAACATGGAGTATCGGAACCATCTACGTAAGGGTCTAGACCTTTTACGCGACATCTATACTGGACCATTTCGGCGTATCAGCCAGGGCCTTGGCCTTGAAGAGCACTTGCGTGGTCTAAATGAATGTCTTGAAGTCGCAGTGACAAAAACTCAAACAGTAACGATAGAGGGCATCTCAGCCGAGTTCCACGTCACGACTCGTCCGGAACTGTGGCGGCTCAGGGCCCTCAATAATGAACGGGAGGTTTTGACGCGGTTATTCGCCGATGTTCGTCCAGACGACGTGTTCTTCGATGTCGGTGCGAATATCGGAACACATAGCTGTCTTGTCGGGCAGCAATTGGTGGACGGTAGCGTAGTCGCCTTTGAGCCACACCCAAACAATGCACAGCGGCTTAAAGAGAATCTATCCCTCAACGACGTCCGAGCAACGGTCTTCGAATATGCCATTTCGAACAAGAACGGACAACAACCGCTCCGGGTCGACGAAGGAGGAATCGGACAAGGCAAGCACATGTTGAGCGAGACCAGCGGCGGGAATACGATCGAAGTTGCGACTATTCGCTTGGACGATTTAGTAAAGAGTGGAGATATTCCTCAACCGGATGTCATTAAGATCGATGTTGAAGGGGCAGAACTGGATGCCCTCCGTGGGATGACAGGGACTCTCCGTCAATCAAGTTGCCGTTCTATAATTTGCGAGATTCACAGCTCGCAAAATGAAGATAGTGAACACATAAGAGAAGTGACTGAGTTGCTGGAGAGCCACAGTTACGATACCGATGTGATCGCAGAGCGAGGAACTGAGAAGTTCGTTCACGCTCAGCGCAAAGGGGATACATAAGGCCTAAAGGCTATCAAATTTACTCGGTATTGCACTTACATCCACGGCATATGGATATTCACCTCATCTACGTCTGCTCGCAAAGCCAAAAATCATAATCTTAATATCAAATATCGATTCCTATCCGGTGGACTTTTAGTCATCTATGGACGGTATGTGATTAATGAGTTCTCCGCAGGTGAGCGTGATAATACCAACGTACAATCGTGCGACGTTGGTCAAGCGGGCAATTCAGAGCGTTTTGAATCAGACATTCAAGGACTTCGAACTAATTATTGTCGATGACGCTTCAGATGATGAGACACCAGAAGTCATTGACTCGATCAACGACGCTCGATTAGAGTACATTCGCCACGATCTGAACCGGCACGGCGGCGCAGCACGGAATACGGGTATCAAGTATGCAAGCGGGAAGTATATCGCATTTCTGGATGATGACGACGAGTGGTATCCGACGAAACTCGAACGCCAAGTCGAACGCTTCGAGACCGTTTCCAACGAAATCGGGCTCGTTTATTGCTGGCGCGAGGTATATAAGAACGGTGAGTTAGTTAACAAGGCTTCTCCGGAGTTATTTGGAGATATCTTTGACGAAACTCTTGTGTGGAATCCGATAGGAAATACATCTACTTTCATGCTCCCTGCATGCGTTTTGGACGCCGTTGATGGATTCGACGAGCACTTGCTCCGCGGACAAGATAGTGATTTGGTGCGACGAGTCACACGTGAATACAAAGTTGACTATATCCCCGATTATTTAGTAAAACAACACTGGAAGCACAAGGGCGATCAGATTACGGATGTGGATTCCGATCGGATGTATGATAGCATTGAAAGCCACCTTGTGACACTCGAACGATTCGATTCCTATTTTAAAGACAATCCAGCCCCTAAGGCAGAGCTACTAACGGTGATTGGAAGGCTATACGCACAGACTGGAGACTGGTCAAAGTCGCTTTCTTATTTAGTTAGAGGGACCGCAACAAAACCAACATCTTCAGCAGTCAAGAAGGAACTCGTGAGAAGTATCAAAGAATTCTTGAAAATTATACGTTGAATACATAATTTCTTATTAACAATGAGTGATTATCATCTAGTGCTCATAGTCTAAATATCTATTCTCCTCTAGTACACATGGAACTCAATTCTCTGCAATTATAAAATCAATTATCTAGACTCTTTTTTGAACATAATATACAATTATTCAGGCCCCTCCTGGAATTTCCTACACAAAATACATGTCTTCTGGCCAGATCGTTAGACTACACGGACGAGTGCCACTCGGTGCCAATCTCGATCGAAGTCTGGATGGTGTTGAATATAATTTCCTCAGGAAAATAGTTGGAAGTTACTGCAGGTCGGCGCTCTCGGTCCAATTCGATATGAGGTCCCTCCTTCCCACGCGCAATGGATAGAAGAACTATACTTGTTTGCACTGAACTTCCAGTATCCGAAAAACAGAGTGATATCGGACTCGAACCTCGGCTGGTCCAGACGCCCATAAGCCGGCTGCGATGAAAGGTGTTATCGTAGATGTGAGGTTAGCAGATCCAAACCTCGACCACGGCGTGGCGGACAAACTCGATAATAGACAAGATCATGTGATCGAGCTCGTTATTCTCATGAGCGCTCTATTACCTTTACCCAGTTCCAAAATGAGGCAACTCACTCCAATTTCACCGTATAACGGCACGTGGCGATATTATATATCCTCCCAAGTGAGGATTTGATCTCTTTCGATGTCCCTCCGTGCAGTTCGACCGATGACTTCATCAAATCGTTTGGGTTCGATTCCAGTCCCGGGCCGTTTGATCGCAATATCGTCGCGCCGAATGCAGTCTCCCTCTTCTATCGCAACAGCTGCAACAAGGCTTCGCCGAGCATGAGTTCGACTGTCTTGTTCTGCTGGTATCGGCTCTTTAGTCCGGTCCCCAGAGGTCTCTACAAATCTGTCGTGGTTCTCGATGAAGGCGCGAATATCGCCAGGGTCCATTGCATGATAATGATCATTCCCCCTTAGAGTTTTGTCCAATGTGAAGTGCTTCTCGATTATCTGGGCACCCTTAACAGTGGCATTCAGGAGCGTGATCATCGAGTCATCGGGGGGCACATGGTCTGAATAACCCACTAGGTGCTCGGGGAATGCATCGTTTAGATGCTCAATCATTTCGAGATTGGCGTTTTCCTCATCGGTGGGATATTGGAGAATACAATGAAGGAGACAGATTTCAGCATCAGGTTGTTCGTCCTCTATGACTTGGATCGCTTCATCAATCTCACCGACGGTACTCGCGCCCGTCGACAACAAGACTGGTTTCCCCTTTGCAGCAATCTCCCGGAGCAGTGGATGATTTGTGATGTCGGCACTCGCGACTTTGTATACCGGAACCAGATCCTCGAGATAATCGACAGCGTGGGAGTCGAAGGGGGTAGACATAAACTCTACCTCGTAATTCCGAGCAGTCCATTCGGCAATTTCCTCAAACTCAGCCGCACCGAAGTTGTCGAATTGTGCAAATAGATCGTACTGGTTCTCGGTTTCCTCTTCCTCGGTGTTCCAGTATGCTGGGGAATTCTCCGAAGCCAATCGGTCCGCTGAATAAGACTGGAATTTGACGGCATCAGCCCCGGCCTCAGCGGCTTTGGCTACCATCTGTTTGGCCGCCTCTAAGGGAGGGATCTTACGCTGTTCAGCGATGTCGAAGTAATTGACACCAATTTCCGCGATCAGGTACGGTTTCTCCAGTTCGGTAACCGTTGTATCATTAATCTTCATTAATGTCTCCAAAGATAACTGATTTGATTCGTTCGATCCCATTAGTAATGTCGTGACCCGCTAATGCTCTTCGCATTTTCTCACGTCTATCTTGATCCGCAATATAATCAGAGACCGCGGTCCTGATGTTCTCTTCGGTGACATAATGGGCTTGACCGAGCGATAGTACGCCTCGTGACACGTGCGCGTAGGGGTGCCTCTGTTCGCGTTGGTTCTGGGCGATCGAAATGACTGGCAGGTTTAACGACCCAGCCTCATAGAGCGTCCGACCGTTTGAGGTAATCAGAAGATCAGCTTGTTCCATGTGCTCAGCCATGGAACGGACGTCCTGATTGATATCGACTTTGATATTTGACGAAAACCCTTCCACGATCGGGTCGAGCGATTTCCACTTCGTATAGCCAAGCCCTAGAACGATATCGAGCTCCAAATTGTCCTCGATATGAGAGAGTGCACGGAGCGTCTTCGCTGTCAAATTATTTTCGTCCGTACCGCCGAAAGAGATCATGATCCGGTCAACCGATGGGATCTCATCATGGGGTGTCGCGTAGCGGAACTCATTTCGTAGACAGAAGTACTCGTACCCAAAGAAGTTGTTCTCAGGCGGATTCGAGTATTCGAAGAGAGCATTGATCACAGCGTCAGCATGCTCCGCTCCTTCACCAAGGTCCTCGAAATTTACGACTCGTGCCCCAATTTCCTTGAGATGTTTTATATAATCAGTATCAGTGTCGAGAATATCATTGACAACCACGTCTGGTTCAGTCTCTGTTACATACTCAAGAAAAGATGCCTGATCCTTGAACTGCTGATACTCGTAGTTACTCTCTTCGAGTTTGTCGATCGCGAGATCGTTCGATTCGTAGGTTGCAAAGACTATATCATGTTCGAACAGGTGGTCCGCTATCGTGATACCCCTGTAAACGTGGCCAGTTCCAGTGTCGCTGTCCCCGATTACTCGGTATACTACGAGTTTTCGGTTGAGCTGACTTTCCGCAAGAATCCAGTCTTGATATGTATCGATGTCGATTCCTTCCTGCTGACTGACCTCGTAAAACGAGGGATTGGTGCCAACTCTCTGGCCCTCTATTACGAGATCCTTGTGGGAGATAAACACGCCTATCTCCTCGTAGATAGGGTCCATCCACTGGCGATTCTTCCGTTTCCTTGAGAGAGACTCATAGGACTCGCCTGTTTCTCTCCAATAGTGATGGGTGCTATCCCGAACAAAAATGAGGCTGTCGGGGTCCGTGTCAACCGTTGATCTAAGGGCTTCGTCAATGGACGACGAAGCCACTAACGGGGTGGTGGGCTGAAAGCATAGAACATATTCAAAATCACCATCCACGCATCCGAACGCGTGTTTGATGACTGGGGCAAGTGGAGTCTCGTCACTCGCTAGTTCTTCTGGACGCTTAACCACCTGATCGACACCGTACTGTCGTCCGATCTGTGCAATCTCCTTGTTGTCAGTCGTGAGTATGGTCTTATCAACTATGTGTGACTCCTTACTCGTTGTAATTGCGTGAGCAACAAGCGGCCTGTCGCCAAGCTCTCGGAGATTTTTTCTCGGTATCCCCTTGGATCCGCCCCGAGCAGGAACGATAGAGAGTACGTTCGGCGGCATTAGTTTGTCGTCAGCGGCACCGTCTGATTAAGTTTTCTTTTCCCAGATATCTACTCTGTTGGAGATTGAGAATGCGGCGGAGCAGTGTTGTTCCAAACTCGAAAATAATACCTATTAAACGAGTCCTCTAAATTGCCTCTTCTACCTTAATTACATCCTTTTACAGGCCCAATGTTCATTTCCACCTTTTACATTTTGTAATACATCGATCTGGAATCCTGCAGAATTGATTCGAGAATGCAATTCATCCCTATCATGTCCGCGTTTTCTAATATCATGTCTTCCCCCGTGCACTTCAAGAAGTAGAAAATTAATGTTTGGCAGGATACCTTTCAATCCATTAATCACTTCTACTTCTGAACCCTCAACATCGATTTTTACGACATCTGGCTTAGGAATGTTTTCTAATCCATCCCCTCTATATACCTCAACTTCACCCTGATCCGAAAACTGCGTTCTTGTCCCAGTATCTATTTTTTCTGTGGAAAGATCTGCTTTAGTATTTTCCTTTCCTAACGCAAAATTATTAATATTTGCATCAACTCCATTGTTATCTATGGTTTCTTTCGTTTTTCTATAATTCTTGGGGTTGGGTTCAAAAGCATACACCGAATTGGAGATGTAACCTGCTGCAGTAGTGTACACACCAATCCCAGCGCCGATATCCCAAACAATATCTTCTGATGATATGTTTTCCATCCATTCCTCGAGGATATCATGCTCATCAAATTCTGCAAGCCTTGCTTCATGAACGGAATTAACTTCTATATCGATATCACCAACGGATGTTCTTATCTTATTTTCATTTTTGATGACTAAGGGCAAATATTCGGTTCGGTCATTCATAAACACATAAGTGCATTCTAGGAATTTCCTAAAACCTTCTTCACTTATTTTTGTTAAACCTCGAGTGATAAGACTCATATTTAAATAGACGATTTGCAAGCATATGAAGAATGGGGCCAGATTATCAATAATAGATATGGTTTATTAATAGCCGCTGGTTTTCTACCGGCAAATAATATGGGGTATTTCCACATTGTTCTCAATCGGGTAACCATGTTTATTGAATACTCGTTTGATGAGGCTACATGGATCCTATGACGTGAAGCCAGAATATATATTGGACAGCATAATCAACTGGGGTCAGTGATGGATGCTGAGAAGAGTGCTCTCGTTTCAGTCGTCGTTCCATATAGTGCATCTCATACTCCCGAATCGATGCTCCAAGAAGCACTTCAGTCAGTTGACCAGCAAGAGATATCAACGGAGTGTATCGTAGTCCGGGATCCAGAACAGCACGGTCCGGCATGGGCACGAAATCGAGGAATTGAACGTTCTGAAACCCGATATGTTGCATTTCTCGACGCCGACGACTTATGGACAGCAAATAAACTAAATCGTCAGATAGAGCACATGGCGACAACCGGCGCTGGACTCTGTGTAGAAGGAAATGACATGCCGACTGAAGTGTTCTTGCGTCGGATCTTCCTCGGTAAAATGGAATCTCTGACTTCGTCCATTTTGATTGACTTGAACCGCGTTGACACTCGCTTCGAAGAATCACTGAATCGATTTGAAGACCACTTATTCATGCTCGAAGCAGCTGCCGAAAGCAGTGTCTGTCTCTGTAAGGACATTACTGAAATCAGAAAGCAGGACCAAGGACTTTCTCACAGGACATCGCCAGAACAACTCTTTGAAGAGAGAGAACGATACGGTGAACTTGCACTCGAACGAGTCCCCTCGCTTCGCCAGTACGAACCGAAATTCAAAGCAAAGCTTTCGTACGACTGTGGTAGACACCACCATTTTCGAGGTCAATATCGCAAAGCAGTTAGCTGCTTCCGCCGTTCTCTAACTTTCCATCCAAGGTTCAAGCCGATTGCCGCACTCTTTCTCAGTCTGTTGCGTCTTTGTGTCCCGACAGAACTGTTCAGTAAGGGCGTGGAGTGACCGATATCTGAAGATAATAACACTGCAGGATTCTTTGAATAGCTCATTTAGAGGTATCCAAACGCTTCCAACCGTTCTTGGACGGAGTCATCGTATTCGATCTGCTCCTGCCTAATTTCGAGGTTTGCTTGTTGTCGATGCTCGTCTATCGCTGATCGCAACACCTCTAGGTCCTCAGCAGATCCACGGATTCCCCTAAAGCTGTGGTCTATCCAGTCACCACGTGCCTCCCCCTGAACAGCGGCAATATCGAATCGAATGTCATCATATCCGGCACCCTCTGGATTCACCGGCTGACCCGGTTTGTTTGCGTTGTGGATGAAGTCCGTAAACGAGAGTTGATGGCTATCTATATCAAGCAACGAGTTGCCGCCGAACGACTCAGTGACAGCCGCGTCGAACTCAAAACTGGCTTGCTCAAGCACACTGACGGTCGTCGTGGGGAGTGATCGCAGGTTCACGGTCCACTCGACTGTAGTTGAAGGGCGATTGGGGGGAAATAGCAACAGGGGCACATGCAGTCGCTCTTCGTCCAGTTCTCGGTCACGTCGAAACCAGATCCCGTGGTCTGCGGTTACGACCACGAATGCACCATCGGAGATTAGTTCGCTGACTAGTGGTCCGACTCGTCTGTCTGTATCCCAAATCGCCGCTTTTAACAGATCGTACATATCCGTCCCGTCGTAGTTTTCTTCCGTCTGGATCAACTCGTACACCTCCTGACCTGTCTTGCCGACTGGGAGGTCAGTATGCGAGCGATTCGGGAAAAACTGCTCTATGGCTTCATCACTGATATCGAGCGGCGGATGGATGTCCATATAGTTGGCGACTACAAACGCTGGGCTGTCGTCGCTCGCGCGGAACGACTGGATACGATTGTTCATCGTTTCCGCATACTGGAAGCGAATACTGTCATCTGGCACCCGTTCCGGGAGATTCGATGTCGATCCTGGGTCCTGACGTTTAAATACAAGCCCGTTAATCAGCGATCGAAGCGGAGTGTTGCCGGTAAAAACGAATTCGAGATAGTCTTCGATCTTCTCGATACCACTCCCCTTGAACTCGAACTCTCGGGGGTCGTTTCCGGATTCGAACAACATGTACTGCTCTCGAAGCAAGTCATTAAGTTCGTCAAAGCCTCGTTGGAGTCCGTTCGAGATATATGGGTTCGCAGAGATTAGCAATGAACGGTGGGTTTCAGATAGTACCTCCGCGATAGTCGGAACATCGTTACCGAGATACGGATACGCCTCATGCATTCCTGTCTCGGAGGGGTATTGACCAGTGAAGAACGATCCGTGAGCAGATGGACTGCTTGGCCCAGGAGTATACGCGTTCTCGAATATGACGCCTTGTTCGTCTGCGAGAGTGGCCAACCGTGGCATCGTGTCCGGGCCGTCTTCAGCAAACGGCGTCGCAGAGAACGAGAGAGAATCAAGGACGATCCAGACAACATCCATGCTGGGGTATTCGAAACTCTCCCAATTAAATCTATTTAATGGAACTTAGCGGATGTCGAGTGATATCGTAGATTGCGGCGACTAAGCGGGTTCAACGGCTTACTGTCGATAAATGCCTCATTTGGAACTCTCCGGGAGAGCTGGATTCAGTGTTTGGACAGAGTAAGCTTACTTTCTATGATTAGTGTTTCTGCTTCGTTTCTCGACAGGACTCCCACAGGCCGCGATCTTGGCTGGATCGTTCAGTAGTGGCACTCACCCATGTCCGTCCAAGGCGATCCCCGAGAAATGCCATAGAATGTCTAATGTAATTCTACCGAAGTTCTAAGTCCTTTAACGCCCAGTGTAGTTGGATTCGAGCGTTGTGAGCGCTAATACGCGGAAGTTGATGAATGTTGTCGCTTGGTTTCCAAGGCTCGGGAATGGTAGCGACAGCCGCTCGGTGGGTATCTCTGACGGCAGCGACAGCCCGCTCGTCGAACTCTCCGTACGGATACGCGAACAGATCAATGTCGGTTCCGAGAATCGATTCGAGATTTTCCTTCGCGCCGACAATCTCTTCTCGAACTTGCCGCTCTGATGAAAGTGTCGGAAGTTCAGGATGGGTCCGAGTGTGGTTCCCAATAGTGATGAGATCGTCATCGACCAACTCCTTGAGTTGCGCTCTGTTCATTGTTCGATCAGTTTCCAGATTAGTCTTTGTATTATCGAGAGTTCCTGAAACGATAAAAACAGTCGCCGGGATCTCGTATTTACGGAGGAGTGGGACGGCGTATTTGTAGAAGTTTGAGAAGCCGTCATCAAAGGTGATAGCCACCCGGGGGCGGGAAGCATCTTGCCACTCTTGGATTGGCCGAGAGAGATTGATAACTGTATATTTACTAGAAAGAACGCGAAGATCGCGCTCAAAGCGGGCCGGTGAGATATTACCGAACTCACGGTTATCCCCAATTGAATGATACATGAGTATTGCATCGCATGAGGACGGGATTAACTTGGAGAATCGAACGTGTACCCACCGGTTCCATACAGCGTCAAGGATCTGTCCAACTCGCACGGTTCTCTTGGATTCTTTTCCCCCAGTATTATATCATTCGTTTTTATTAGCGTCTATCGGGTGTGATTTTAATGTCTTCACTAACTTGCTCAGCGATAATCTTTTGAGAACCTACCGAGTAGTGGAGGAGAGTTTGCAGCTCTTGCAGATAAAATCAGTGAACATCGATAGTGGCGATATTCCGCATATTCAAGGATTTTGATTCGATAACTCTTCTCGAAGCAACCGCCTGACACTCTTCTTGACCGACCATTCTGGTGACCAGCCCAATGTTTCCTTCGCGAAGTCATTGTTGACGGAAAACGTTTGGACCAAGGTCTCGTTCCCGCGTGGGTTTTCGATCAGTTCCACGTCAACATTTATGCCGCGCTCTGCCTGGGCGATATCACGGACTAGCTCGGCGACTGTCATAACGCTCGGATCCTCTTCACCGGCGATTTCGTATTTCTCAGCTCCAGTTTCGCCTGCTGCCAGCTGCTCGACCAGCCGCTCGGCGCTCCGGACGTACGCGCGGGCCACGTCTTTGACGTGGATGTAATTCCGGGCCTGATCACCCGGCTCGTACACCGTCAGGTTCTCGCCCGCCTTCGCGCGGCCGACGAAGAAGTTGATGACCGTGCCTTTCGACACCGTCTGGCCGTTGATCTCGTGCTCTCCGTACAGATTCGACTTGAGGAACAGGTGCGCCGGGAACGATCCGTCGGCGAAGGTCTCGATCGCCCGCTCGTTCAGCAGTTTCGTCCGCCCGTACCAGTTCAGCGGGTCCCGCGGGTGATCCACGGTGATCGGGAATTCGACCGGATCGCCGATGGTCGCCATGGAGAACGGGAAGACGAGCGCAGCGCCGGTCTTCCGACAGAACCAGGCGACGTTGTTCGTCCCCTGGACGTTCACCTCGTAGGCGAGGTCCTGGTTCTCCTCGCAGTCGTCGACACCCGAGATGGCCGCGAGGTGCATGACGATATCGGCACCGGAGAGCGCGTCTTCTAGCCGGTCCCGATTCCGGATGTCGACATGTTCAACAGACACGTCGCCGATCTCGCGGACGTCGCCGAGGTAGAAGTTGTCAAGCGCGGTGATCTCCCACTCGGGATACGCCTGCTGTAGTTCGTAGACGACGCGACTGCCGATGAATCCCGCCGCGCCGGTGACGGCGATGGTGGGCGAGTCGGGGTCGAAGTCGGTGGTAGTCTCACTCATCTGTAAATTTCCGTGCGAGGTCGCGAACGCCCTCGCGGAGCGTGTGTTCGGTCTCGAAGCCGGTCTCCGAGAGGCGGTCGAAGTTGACGTGGTAGGAGGGGCCCGGGTGTTCGTCTTCGAGGTAGGTGATGTCGACGGGGCCGACCTCGTCGCGGACGACTTCGGCGATTTCCTCGATGCGGTAGTTGCCGTCGTTCGAGCCGACGTTGTAGACGAGTTCGTCCCACGCGTCGGGCTCGCAGACAGCCCGCTTGTACGCCCGGGCGGCGTCGTTGACGTGGACGAACGGGCGCCAGTTCGACCCGTCGCCGTACACCGTCAGTGGGCGGCCGGTCACCGCGCGGAAGACGAAGTGGTTGACAACGAGGTTGAACCGCACGGCGGGCGAGTAGCCGAAGTTCGTGGCCATCCGCAGGGCGGTGCCTGTCATGTCGTACTCCTCGCAGTAGTCGGCCAGCATCCCCTCGGACTGGTACTTCGTCTCTGCGTAGGGGTTGATCGGGTCGGGCTCGACGGTCTCGTCGATGTCCGTGCTCGTCGCACGGCCGTAGATGTTACACGAGGAGGCGAAGACGACGTGGTCGACGCCTAACTTCCCGGCCGCCGTCAGGACGTTCTCGGTGCCGTCGTAGTTGACCGCAAACGTCTCGTCGCGGCGGTCGTGGGTGCTCGCGGCGCCCGTGATCGCGGCGAGGTGGACCACGCGGTCGACGCCGCGCATGGCGCTCTCGACGTCGCCGTACTCGCGGACATCGCCGCGGCGGAAGTCCAGCGCCTCGTCGAAACAGCCGAACAGCGCCCGGGGCGAGCCGGAGACGAGGCTGTCGAGGACGACCACGCGGTCGACGTCGTCGTCGGCCTGTAGCTGCGGGACGAGGTGGCTACCGATGTAGCCGCAGCCGCCGGTGACGAGGACGTCCACGGCTTACTCCTCGTCGTCCCAGTCGTCGAGGACGCCCGGAAGGAAGCGGTCCTCGTGGGCCTGGATGGTGTCTGCGTAGCGGGTCAGCGTCTCGAAGATGTCCGCGACGCCGCCCTCGAAGTCCTGGGCCTGCTCGCCGATGAGCGCGGCGTAGTTGTCGTTCTCGATCTCCATCTTGTGGGTCTCGTCCTCGTCGCGCGGGTTCTCGAAGTGCTCGACGGCCACGTCGAGGTCGAAGTCGTCGCCCACGTCGGCGATGGTCTCGGCGATCTCGACGATGGAGATGGCCCGGGTGACCTGGTTGTAGACGGTTAGGTCGTCGGGGCGCTCCTCGTGGTCCTGCAGAGCGAGGTTGGCGAGGCCCTCGACGGCGTCCTCCAGCGAGATGAACGGTTTGCGCTGCTCGCCCTTGCCGTAGACGGTGACGGGGTAGCCCGCGACGGCCTGTGCGGCGAAGCGGTGCGCGACCGTCCCGAAGTAGTAGTCGAAGTCGAATCGGGTCTTCAGGCGGTCGTCCTCGCGGGTCTCCGCGGTCTCGGTGCCGTACGTGATCGCCGTCCGCACGTCCGAGATGGGGATGTCGAACTGCTGGTGGGCCAACCGCATGTTCGCGGCGTCGTGACTCTTGGTGAGGTGGTACCAGCTGCCCGCCATCGCCGGGAACGGGACCTCGTCCCGTTCGCCGTCGTTCTCCATGACCGCGCCGCCCTCGGGGATCGGGAACTCGGGCGCGCCGTAGACACCCGTCGTCGTCGTCTCGATGAAGTGGGTGTCGTTTAGGTCGTGTTCGTCCAGTCCCCACAGCAGGTTCCGCGTCGCCTGCATGTTGTTGTGCTGGGTGTAGTTGGCCCGCTCGCCGTTGATCTGGGAGTACGGCGCGGAGGGCTGGGCGGCCGCGTGGACCACCACGTCGGGCTCGTGGACGGCCAGCAGCTCGTCGACGAACGACTTCTCGACGAGGTCGCCCTCGACGAACGAGAGGTTGCCCAGCCCGAACACGTCCTCGGCGGCCTCGATGCGCTGGTCGATGCCCGCGACGGGCGTCGCGCTCTTCGAGCCGACCTCTTCGACCCACTCGCGGCGGGCGAAGTTGTCGACGAGCAGCACGCGGTCGTCCGTTCGGTTCGCGATACGCAGGGCGGTCGGCCAGCCGATGTACCCATCGGCGCCGGTGACGAGGATCGTCATGAGTTACTCAGATAGTGAGTAACTACGCTCGTATAAATATCTTGTCGTCTCCTCGTCCGAGAGCGCGGTTCCCCGTCTGGAGGTCACGACCCGGGCCGCGGTACGAGGGCCGGTCGACCGGAAGACCAAACGAAACCACTTTATTCGCACTGACGCTGTCCTGAATCAGCAATGGCGATCATCGACGAGGACGGCCGGATATTCGGAACGATCAACGTCGTCGATGCGCTGGCCGTCCTCCTGGTCCTCGCGGTCGCCGCCGCTGGAATCGCGCTGGTCACCGGAAGCGATCCTGGCGAGGAGGGAACCCGCCACGTCACGCTGGATCTCGGCTCACAGCCGGAGTACGTACTCGAACAGTTGGACGCCGGCGACACGGCGAGCCTCGAGAACGAACCGGGGAACATGACGATCACCGACACGTACTTCACCCCCGGGGAGTCCGACCCGCAAGCGCTCGCCCGCGTCGAGGTCGAAGGGACCGAGACCGAGAACGCGTTCACGTACGGCGGTCAGCCGTTGCGGCTCGGCCGCACCCTCAGGTTCGAAACCGACGAGTACGTCGTCAACGGAACGATCCAGGGTGTCGGAAACAGGACCGACCTCCCGACGCAGGACCGGACCGTCATCCTCCGCGGTACGGTCCCGAACGACGTTGCCCACGACGCTGAAGCCGGTACTCGAACGCGGATCGCGAACCAGACCGTCGCTTCGATCACCGACGTCGCAGTGTACGACGCCAACCGTTCCGGGCAACGGTCCCTCTTCCTCTCCGTCGACCTCCGGGCCTACGGTAACGGCGGCTCTGCCGAGTTCGCCAATACCCGCATCGAATCGGGGCAAGAACTCGTCCTCCCCGTCGCCGGGTACCAGTTCACCGGCGAGATAGAGCGGACCGGTGGGAACCTGACCCGAACGAGCGAGGACGTGCTCGTCACCAACGTCGTCGACGAGAGCGTGGCACGTCAGATCGAGAAGGGCGACGAGTACCGCGTGGCCGGCGGGTCGATTGCCGCCGTCGAGAGCGTCGCTGCATACGGGACGGACGACCCCGACCGCAATCGGGTGTATGTCGGGCTCTCGGTCCAAGCGCTCACGCTCGGTGACCGCCCGCAATTCGGCTCAAACCGGACGATCCGGGAGGGAACCTGGCTCCCGTTCCGAACGGACAGCTACGAGTTCCGCGGTCAGATCGTCCGTACCGGAACGGCGACACAGCCCGGGGAGGCGGCCGAACGGACCGTCAAACTCGAGATGCAAAACGTCACCCCGACGAAGGCCAACAGCGTCGAGGTCGGCATGACGGAGACAGCAGCTGGGCGGACCGTCGCTCGGGTGACGAACGTCTCGGTGGAGCCAGCGAGTGTCACCCTCGAAAGTGAGAGTGGCAACATCTACGAGCGAGAGCATCCGGTCAATAAAGACGTCACGTTGACCGTCCAGCTGCGAGTTCGAGAGGTAGACACCGGAGTCCGCTTCAAGGGCCAGACCATGCAAGAAGGGAACACGCTCGTCCTCGACCTCGGGACGACGACCATCAAGGCCGAGGTCGTCGACCTCGACGCCGAATGAGCGTCCAAAACTCCCACATCGCGCAGATTCTTTCAGTAGGCCGGCGACGGCTTCGTGCTGCGTTCACTGCCGCGACGACCACTCGACAGGCTCGCGGCGCGGTCGAACGCCTCAGAGCGGTCGCTGCGGGTAGCCACCTCGCTGACGGAGTCGCGTGGAGCGCACGCGCGGCCCGTTCCTCCTGGCTCTACAACTGGCTCACGGCCGAACCCGACCCGGATATGGTCGTGATAGACCTGCGGGAGACGTACGTCGTCGGCCCGATACTCGGGATTCTCGACCGCATGTTCGCCGTCCTCTCGCGCGGTTGGGGACAGGCTAAGTCCGGCGAGCTATTCGAGGACATCCACGGGGCACTCCTCGCCCGACCGATCCAGGCCGTCAGCGTCGCCGCTCTTGCGGCGATCATCGTCGGTCTCGCGGTGACTGTTGCACTCGGTTCGCCTGGCGGTCGGACCGTCGGATTTGGACTCCTCGCGGCGAGCGCCGCACTGGCGGGGACGCGAATTCAGGTGTCGTGGGACGAGGTGACCGACTCACGTACGTATGAACTGCTCGTGGCGCTATTAGAACCGCCGGAGCCGCCTGAACCACCCGAGAAACAGTAGTCCAGCCAGATTACCGAAAGCAGAGACTAGATCTGGCCGCGACGGCCTCACTCCACCGTGACGCTCTTGGCCAGGTTGCGCGGCTTGTCGATCGACCGGCCGAGCTTGTCCGCGACGTAGTACGACACCAGCTGCAACTGCACGTTCGCGAGCACGGCCGCGGCCTGCGGATGCGTTTCCGGCACCTCCAGCACCTCGTCGGCGTAGCGCTCGACGTCCGACTGGCCGTCGGTGACGGCGACGACGGGCGCGTCGCGGGCCTCCACCTCTTTCACGTTCCCGATGGTCTTGCGCGCCATCTCGCCGTCGCCGGTGACGACGGCAAAGACGGGCGTGTCCTCGGTCACGAGCGCGAGCGGCCCGTGCTTGAGTTCGCCGGCGGCGAAGCCCTCGGCGTGCTTGTAGGTGATCTCCTTCATCTTCAACGCGCCTTCGAGCGCGACCGGGTACTGGTGGCCGCGGCCGATGAAGAAGTACGCGTCGCTGTCGACGTAGGTGTCGGCGACCGACTCGGCGTTCGAGTCGTCGAGGATCGCCTGGATGTTGCTGGGCAGGTCCCGGAGTGCGCCGATGATCTCCCGAGCGCCGTCGATTCGGGTCGTGCCGAGCGAGAAGAGGTTCAACGCGGCGAGTTGCGAGGCGAACGTCTTCGAGGCGGCGACGCCGATCTCCGGGCCGGCGCGGATGTACAGCGCGTGGTCGCACTCGCGGGCGGCCGTCGAGCCGACCGTGTTGGTCACGGCCATCGTTCGGGCGCCGCGCTTGCGCGCCTCGCGGAGCGCCGAGAGGGTGTCCGCGGTCTCGCCGCTCTGGGTGACGCCGACGACGAGCGCGTCGCCGATGGGCGGCGGCGCGGTCGCGTACTCGCTGGCGAGGAACGTCTGGGCGGGGATCCCGGCGTCGCGCAGCAGCTGCGCGCCGTAGAGCGCGGCGTGGTAGCTCGTCCCGCAGGCGACGAACTGGACGCCCGTCGGCGAGAGGTCGCCCAGGTCGCCGATGTCGACCTCGCCGGAGAGCTCGTCGACGCGACCGCGGAGACACTGCCGGATGGCGCGCGGCTGCTCGTGGATCTCCTTGAGCATGAAGTGGTCGTAGCCGCTCTTGCCGGTCTCCTCGGGGTCCCAGTCGACCGTGTCGACGTCCTTGTCGACCTCGTCGCCGTCGACGTCGGAGACCCGCCACCCCTCCGCGCTGAGCGTCGCGAACTCGCCGTCGGCGAGGTAGATCACGCGGTCGGTGAAATCCCGGAACGCGGGCACGTCGCTCGCGAGGTAGTAGGCGTCGTCGTCCAGCCCGAGCACGAGCGGCGAGTCGTTGCGCGCCGCGTAGATGGTGTCGTCACCGGAGACGACGACGGCGACGGCGTAGCTCCCCTCCAGTCGCGCGATGGCCCGGCGGACGGCGGCCTCGTTGTCCAGCCCGTCGGCGAGCGCGTCCTCGACGAGGTGGGGGACGACCTCGGTGTCGGTGTCGCTCTTGAACGTGTGGCCCGCGGTGACGAGTTCGTCCCGCAGTTCCTGATAGTTCTCGATGATGCCGTTGTGGACGACCGCGACGTCGCCGTTGCAGTCGAGATGGGGATGGGCGTTCTCGTCAGTCGGCGGCCCGTGGGTGCTCCAGCGGGTGTGACCGACCCCGGCGGCGCCGCCCAGGGTCCGCGATTCGAGGGCCTCGCGCAGGTCCTCGATCTTCCCGGATTTCTTGCAGACGTCGACGCGCTCGCCCGAGAGGGCGACGCCCGCCGAGTCGTAGCCGCGATACTCCAGTTTCGAGAGGCCGTGGACGAGCACGTCGAGCGTCTCGTCGTCACGGCCGACACAGCCGATGATTCCACACATTATCGTAGCACCTCCCTGAGACGGTCGATTCGGGGTCGGCTCATCGCACCACCTCCGCGCCCTCTCGGATAGTCCCGCTCGCGCGGACGCTCGTCCCGATTTGGGCGCGCGGGCCGACGAGCGTGCCCGGGGCGAAGCTCGCGTCGCCCTCGGCGGTCACGCGGTCGGCGATGACGGCGCCGAGGCGCTGGTCCTCGAACACCGTCCGGTCGACGCGCACGTCGGCCGGACCGCCCGGGACGACCGTCCCGGCGCCGAGCGTCACGTCCTGCCCGGTCACGGCGTCGATGAGCGTCGATCCCGACTCGACGCGGGTGTCGGTGTCGAGCACCGAGTTGCGGACCGTCGCGTTCGAGCCGACGGTCACGTTCTGCCCGAGCGCCGCGTTCGGCCCGACGACGGTGCCGGGCCCGACCTCGCAGTCGGGGCCGACGACGACCGGCCCCTCGACGATCGCCGCGTCGTGGACGTTCGCGGCCGGGTCGACCCAGACGCCGTCGCCGCGCGCGGGTTCGTCGACGTGGCCGCGCGCGAGCACCTCGTCGGCCACAGTGAGGAGGTCCCAGGGGTAGGTCGCGTCGACCCACATCCCCTCGGTGCGGACCCCGCGGACGCGGCCGTCGTCCATCAGCCGTCCGATGGTGTCAGTCAGGGCGAGTTCACCGTCCGAGCGGTCGGTCTCGTCGATGGCCTCGAACACCGACTGTTCGAAGGCGTAGACGCCGGCGTTGATGAGCCGGTACTCGTCAGTGTCGGGCTTCTCGACGAGCTGGGACACGTCGCCCTCGTGGAGGACGACCGCGCCGTACTGGCTCGTCTCCGGCCGTTCGAGAACGGCCATCGTCGGTTCGCCGCTCCGCTCGAACTCGCGGGCCACGTCGCGGACGATGTTCGCGTCGATGACGCGGTCGCCGTTGACCGCGAGCGTCGGCCCGTCGACGGCCTCGCGGGCCTGCAGGAGGGCGTGCCCGCTGCCGAGTTGCTTGTGCTGGGTGACGTACGTCAGGTCGACCCCCTTGTACGTCGGGCCGAAGTGGTCGCGCACGCGGTCGCGCTTGTACCCCACCACGACGACGATCTGGCGCACGTCGGCCGCGACCAGCGCGTCGAAGACGTACTCCAGGATCGGCCGGTTGGCCGCCGGCAACATCGGTTTGGGCCGGTTGCGGGTCAGCGGACGCAAGCGCGTCCCCTCACCGGCCGCGAGGACCACCGCGGTGTCGATGCTCATACCAGATACTCTCGGCGAGCCACTTTCAACTTTCTGGCGCCGAGATCTGACACGTGTGGACTATGGAGCGCTAAATAGCGACAAAGACACGTCCCCATCGCTCACGCAGCGCAGCCGGTTCGATGGCCATACAGTACGAATGAGAGATCGGAGATGACGAACAACCGGACCGACGACAACAGAAGAGACCGCTCAGCGAGACCCGGTCAGTCGTCGCCCTTGTACGCGCCCTCTCGTTTTCGGACGCTCTCGACGCGGAGCGTCTTCGTCTCGCGGTGCAGTCGACAGCCCACTCGGTAGCCACCGACGCGAAGTTTCTGATAGGGTGAGCCCGTCAGCGGTTCGAGAAACTCGCTCGGTTCGCGCCACTCGGACGCGACCACCTCGTCGAGCTTGTCCATGATCCGCTCCTGGGTGGCCGCGTCTAGCTGTGCGAACTGCGACTCTCCGCGCGGGGAGAACTTCCAGTCCCACGCGTCGTCACTCGGCGTCTGTCCCATACTTCTCCCGCATCTCGTCGCTCGAAACCCCCTCCCCCTCGTCGAATTGCGCCTCGCTGATCGCCAGATCTTTCCAGACGCCCGCGCCTTCGGGATGGTTCACGGAATCGCGAAGCGCGTAGCGGATGAACTCGCTCCGGCTATTGAATCCGCGTTCGCGCCACGTCTCGTCGACTACGTCGAGAAACGACCGAGCGATCCGGAGGTTGATCCGGTCGATTTCGGGGTCGCTATCGTCCGAATCTGTTTTCGACATACACACGTACGTCGGGAGCGCTCACACAAAACGCTACTGCCCGGTCGATCCCTCGGTCACTGCTCGCCCATCGTGTCGCCGGCGACGGAGCGCCCGCGGGCGGTCATCTCGACCTCGGTGCGCTCGCGGACGACTTCGATGACGTCGAGTTCGATGAGCCGGTCGAATATCTCCTCGATCTCCGCGACCTCGCTCCCGACGAACTCGGGGATCTCGAACGGCGAGACGCCGGAGTGCAGGGCCATGACGACCTGCTTCTCGACCGGTCCCAGGTCGATGTCCGCGCGGTTGCGCTCGACGCCCTCTTCGAGCACCTGCCGGAGGACCGAGAGGTCGTACGCGTCGCCGGTGACGTGGGTCTCGACGCTGATCTCGCCCTCGCTGTGTTCGACCTCGATGATGCGCCGCTCCTCGCCAGCCGCCTGGCGTTCGTCCGTTTCGACCTCGCCGATATCGTCGCGCTCGATGACGACCCGCTCGCCGTTGGCGAGCGCCAGCCGGACGTCCTCGTCGGTGATGCGGATGCGGGCTTTCGTCCAGTCGGTGCCCTGGACGACGCCGCCCTCGACGGCCGGGTGGTCGACGTAGAGGATCTCGCCGTTGAGACAGGCGTGGTAGAAGTCCGTCTCGAACTCGTCGTGTTCGGCCGCGGAGACGAGGACGACGTCCTCGCCGACGGAGAGCCCGAGGTAGCTCGCCACGCCGGCGGCGTGCTGGTTGACGTCGGCGCGGACGCCGATCTCGTCGACGTCGCCGAGGGGGATCGTCAGCTTCCCCTCGGAGATGAGGACCAGACGCTCCGTCGTCAGGACGATCCGACACGACTCCCAGGTCGCGTCGTCGCGCTCGTACCCGTCTGCGACGGCCTGCATGTACCGGCCCTGCACGTCGGTCACTTTCTTCTCTGAGTTGCTCATTCTCGGGGATCGGTCGCGCTGTCGGGGCTACCCCGTCGGCACCAATAGGAGTTGCGGGCCGATTATCGGTCGCCGAAATCGGGCGACTCCGCCGGGAGCCGACGGCGGCTTCCGGCTCCAAAGGACTCATCCTCCGTCGAGGCGAGTGGATCCGTATGAGCGACGGACTCGACCCGGTACGCCTCGGCGTCGTCGGACTCGGCTTCATGGGACAGACGCACGCGACGAACGCGGTCGACCTCGGTCACGAGGTGATCGCCGGGACGGACGTCGTCGCAGACAGCCGCGACGAGTTCGCCCGGTCGTACGACGCGAGCACCTACGAGGACGCCGCGGCGATGTACGATTCGGAACCGCTCGACGCGGTCGTCGTGTCGACGCCGAACGCCTTCCACGAGGAGGCCGTCGTCGGCGCGCTCGAACGCGGCTACGACGTGCTCTGCGAGAAACCCCTCGCCGACGGCCTTGCGGCCGCCGAACGCATCGCCGCGGCCGCCCGCGAGGCCGACGGCTTCTGCGCGGTGAACTTCCACAACCGGATCTCGACCGCCGCCGAGGTGTTCCGCGGCTACCGGGATGACGGGCGTTTCGGTGATATCACCCACGTCCAGGCCAACTACGTCCGTTCGCGGGGCATCCCCGGGGTCGGGTCGTGGTTCACCAACGAGGAGTTGTCGGGCGGCGGCGCGGTCGTCGACATCGGCGTCCACGCCATCGACTTCGCGCTGTACCTGATGGACTTCCCGCCCGTCGAGGAGGTGTTCGCGGTCACCCGCACCGAGTTCGGGGCTCGCGATGACTACGCCGACCCCGGCGACTGGTACGACGCCACCGAGGAGGCCGTCTTCGACGTCGAGGACTCCGCGACGGCGATGATCCGGTGTGCGGACGACCGGACGATCTCCCTGGAAGTCGCCTGGGCCGCCAACCAGACCGAGACCCAGGAGTTCGTCGTCCGCGGGACCGACGCCGGCGCGCGCCTCGACCTCGGCGGCGAGGAACTGTCGCTGATCGAATCGGGCCGCCAGGGCACCGACCACGTCATGGAGTCCGAACTGACCGACGGCTCGCTCGACAACACCGGCTGGACGGGCAGCGACGAGCGCTTCCTCGAAGCGGTCGCCAGCGGCGAGCCGCCCGAGGGGAACACGGTCGAGCGCGCGCTGACCGTCCAGCGCGTCATGGACGCGATCTACCGGTCGGCCGAGGCCGGCAGCTGCGTCAGCGTCGACGACGAGTGAGTGTGCTGTACCGCTGAACGCGGCGAAACACCTACTATTCCCCATCTCGAATACACCGAATACACCATGAGCTCGTCAATTCGAATCTCGAACGAGACGAAACGGAAGCTGGAACTGGTGAAACGGGAAGACGAGACGTACGACGAGCTGCTCGCCCGACTGGCAACGACAGAGAAGGACATCGAGGAACGGGGTGGATTCGCTGACGACGGCGTCGTCGAGGACATGGCCCGCGCTCGTAAAGATCTGAACGAATCGCTGAAGGACCGTTCGGACCGGCAGCAATGATCTGCCTAGATAACGATATTTTTAGCCGCTATGCATCCGAAAGGTCGTACCCCTCCGTCGACCAATACCTCGCAGACCACGCTGGCGATGCGTGGATTCTCCCGGCGATGGTTCTGTTCGAATATCTCAAACGATACGACTCCCACAGTACGATCCAAACACATCGGCTCAACGCAGAACAATCAGTGGACGGAATTGCAGATCTGAACACTGACGTTGCGATGGAAGCGGCGAACCTCCAAGCGAGGCTCGCAACGGCAGACACCAGTTTGGATCTCGCCGACTTGCTCATCGCTGCGACAGCGAGAGAATACGGCGCGACGCTGGTAACAGCGAATAAAAACGATTTCGACAAACAGCCGATTCGTGAACTGCTGAACGTCGATATCGTCGAAGTGTAACGTGGACTATCGGCTGTCTGTTATTGTTCGCTCATCGCTTCGCTCGCGAGGTTGCGCCCGTGAGCGTTGAGCGACACCTCGGTACGCACGCGGACTTCGTCGACGGCGTCCATCTCCAGGAGCTTCTGGTAGATCTCCTCGACCTCGTCGACGCTGATACCGACGAAATCGGCCATCTCGAAGGGAGAGACGCCGGAGTACAGCGCCATCAGGACCTGGTTCTCGACGTCGGTGAGTTCGTACTCCTCGCTCTGGCGGTCCGAGACGACCGCCTCGAAGAGGTGGGCGAGCGCGCGGCAGTGGGCCTCGGTCCCGGAGAAGTGCGTCTCGACGCTGCGGCCCTCGTCGTCGGTGTGTTCGAGCTGGACGACCCGGCGCTGAGTCCCCATGACTGCCTGGCTGGCCGTCTCGACGGTGCCCACGTCGTCGACCGCGAACGAGGTCGTCTGGCCGCCGGGGAGCGCGAGTTTGACCTCGTCGTCGGCGAATCGGAAGCGGGCCTTCGACCACTCGGTGTCCTGGACGACCCCGCCCACGACGGCGGGGTGTTTGACCAGGATGACCTCGGTGTCGAGCGCGGCGCGGCAGTACTCGCGATCGAACGCCCCCACGTCGGGCGCGTCGACGAGGAGGACGTGGTCGCCGGCGCGGAGTGCGGTCGCCCCTTCGGCGGGGAACCCCTCGGGGACGACGCTGTCGGCGTCGTCGACGAGTTCGAGCGCGCTGTGCGGGAACGACTTGTTCCCGTCGGTGTCCGCGAGGACGAGGCGCTCGCTGGTGAGGACCAGCCGCGAGGAGCGCCAGCGCAGCTCTTCGACCGGCTGGCCGTCCCGGACGACGAACGTGTAGTCGCCGGAGGTGTCCACGAGTTTGGTTTCGTCCCCGCCCATGCCGTGACTATGGGACGTTGACGGCCGGACGTATATAAATTCGTCTGGGCGAGCCCGGGAACGGCGCGCGGCGAGCGGTTCGCGGCCGACTGTCGACGACACACCACACGAATCCCGTCATCTCGCTAACCGGACTGCGTTTCAGTATCTCGCCCTACAGAAATGTATTTCAGATTATGCTTATGGGGCGGTGGGCCCTACGACTAGATAGAGATGAGACAGCTATCACGCGGTTCGGCTGCGGTATCGGCTCCCCTCGCGTCCCACGGTCTCGGCCGGGTCCTGGCGGTAGGCCTGGCCGCGGTGCTGGCGACGGTCGGGCTGGTCGCGCTCGTCGCACAGCCCGCGCTCGTCGTCGGCCTCGCGGTGGTCGCGCTCGCCGTCCGAGCGCGACGGCTCGTCACGGTCCCGCTCTCGCGGCGGGTCGACGAGCGGCTGGCCGTCGAACACCGACCGTCGGCGAAGTGACGCGAGCGAATCGAGCGACCACTGACGCGGACGAACTGACGCGGACAAACTAACGACCCCTGACTTCCGTTTCGGCCCTCCACACGCCCCGGGGCGGCGCCCGACGCGAACGGCGTCGCCCGCTCTACGCGAACGCTATCAATCCGTTTTCGGCGGCGACGAGCAGTCCGCCACCGAGGATCGCGAGCGCGCCGAACCCGACGCAGACGCCCCAGAAGGCGACGCGGCGGACGAGCGCGACGAGCGCGCCCACGGTGACGTAGCCGACGACCGCACTGACCCCCAGCGCGAGCACCGCCTGCGGGACGGGGATGGTCGGCACGCCGTCGTCGAGGACGACGAGCAGGCCCGCGCCCAGCGAGGCGGGGATAGAGAGGAGGAAGGACAGTTGCAGCGCGCGCTCGCCCTCGTGGCCGCGGAGCAGGAGCGCGCTGACGGTCGTCCCGGACCGGGAGACGCCCGGGAGGAGCGCGAGGCCCTGACAGAGGCCGACCACGACCGCGTCGACGGCGTCGGGCGTGTCGCGCTCGCCGAGACCCCAGCGGTCGGCCGCGCGCTGGACGAGTCCGGTTCCGACCAGCAGCACGCCGATAGCGGCGACGAACGCGCCGCCGGCGAGTTCCGACCCGACCTCCGAGAGCGCGGCGTAGATCGAGATACCGACGACGCCCGAGACGAGCGTCGCGATGCCGTAGAACGTCAGGTCGGCGCGGTCTGCGGCGAACGCGTCGCGGGGGCGCCAGGCGGGGACGTCCGCGGCGAGGTCGAACACGTCGTCGCGGTAGAACGCGAGCGCGGCGACGGACGTTCCGACGTGGAGAAAGAGCGCGAACTGCGTGGCGTCGAACGCCGTCTCCCCCGTCGCGAGCGCGACGACGAGCGCGACGCCGCCCTCGCTGGACACCGGTAGCCACTCCAGCACGCCCTGCACGAGGCCGACCAGCAGCGCCAGCAGCGTCGCCTGCGTATCCATAGGTGGGAGGGGGACGGTCCGCGGTAAAGGGTATTCGGATCTCGCCGAGCGCGCGTGCGACCAGAATCGCCGACCGCTCGTCGACCGGTGGACGCGAGTAGACGGCACGTTTATCGTCGCTACTCGGCTACTATACGTAATGCAAACGGACCTCTCTGCCGAGCTCTGGGCGGCGGTGCTCGCCCTCCCGCGCTGGCAGGGCCTCCTCGTCGTGGTCGGCACGTCGGTGCTCTCTGCGTGGCTCATCCGGGTCGGCGGCGACGTCGCGATCAAGCGGCTCACCCGGCGGATCCCCGGTGACGTGGACGCCGTGATATTCCGCAGCGTCCACCCCGCAGTGTACGTCACGGTGGTCCTCGTCGGGAGCTACCTCGGGATACGGCTCCTCGTCGACGTTCCCGCGTGGATCGACCCCTCGAAAGCGGGGATGCAGACGCTGGTCACCGTCGTCTGGGCGATCCAGCTCGCGCGGATGGGCCGGGGCGTCTCGGCCGAGCTGACCAGCGACGACGCGGTCGGCAACCAGATGGCCCCCATCTTCCAGAACGTCTGGACCGCCTTCCTGCTGGGCGCTTCGGCGTTCCTCGTCCTCTGGTACTGGCGGGTCGACGTCACGCCGCTGCTGGCGTCGGCGGGCGTGCTCGGTATCGTCGTCGGCCTCGCCGCGCGGGACACCATCGCCAACCTCTTCGGTTCGATCGCGCTGTACGCCGACGAGACCTACAAGGTGGGCGACTTCGTCGTCCTCGAATCCGGCGAGCGCGGCCGCGTCGAGGACATCTCCATCCGCTCGACCGTCCTGCGGACGCGCGACGACCTGCTCGTGACCGTCCCGAACTCCGTACTCAACACCGCGACGATCACCAACGAGTCTTCCCCCGAGCGCGAGCGCCGCGTCCGGATCTCCGTCGGGGTCGCCTACGGCAGCGACGCCGACCACGTCGAGGAGACGCTCCGCTCGGTCGCGGCCGCCGAGGACGTGGTGCTGGACGAGCCCGAACCGCGCGTCCGGTTCCGCGGGTTCGGCGAGTCGGCCCTCGACGTGGAACTGCTCTGCTGGATCCCCGCGCCCGTCCTGCGCGGTCGCGCGACCCACCGGCTGAACAAGGCCGTCTATCAGGCGTTCCGCGGCGAGGACATCGAGATCCCGTTCCCCCAGCGCGTCGTGACGATGAACAGTGCCGATGCGGCCAGCGGACTCCGAACAGGACCTGCGCCGGCCGAAGACAGGCCGGGCACTGTCGATTGACTCCCGGCTGTTCCGAATGACAACCGACCGGAACCCCTATGAGTATGAATACGATATGAATACGCATGTCGAGTGGCGAACACCGGACAGTCGGTGAGCGCGGTCAGGTCACCCTCCCGAAGGACATCAGGGAACGGTTGGGTATCGAGGGCGGCGACAAAGTGATCGTCGAAGAAGACGACGGCCGCGTCGTCATCGAGAAGCCGGTCACCCGTGCAGAACTCGCGGAGGGGTATCGGGCGAGTGCCGAACGCGCCCGTGACGTCGCCGATGAGATGGCACACGTCTCCCGGGAGGCCGACGACTACCTCGGTGACGCACCCGACTGGTAGATGTCGGGGCTACACGTTCGTCGTGGAGACATCGCAATTGTCGAACTCGATCCAACGCGAGGATCCGAACAGCGGGGGACGCGTCCGTGCCTCGTGGTGCAAAACGACGTGGGGAACGAAAATGCGCCGACGACGATCGTCGCTCCGTTCACCACGTCGTACGGCAACCAGCGCTATCCGTTCGAAGTACTCGTGTCCGCAGACGAGTGCGCGCTCCGCGAAGACTCGGTCGTTCTTTGCAGCCAACTTCGAACTGTCTCCATCGATGAGCGGATCACCGAGGTGATCGGTTCGATACCGGACGAGCGCCTCGCCGAGGTCGGCACCGCGCTCGAATACAGCCTCGGACTTCGGGAAGTCTGACCGCGGCGACGCTTCGAAAGGGAATTACGGCCCCGTCGCCCACTGATTGCCAATGACTGACGACGTCCTCGATCTGGCCCGGCGGGCCGTCGAGACCGGGCCGCTCTGTGACCCCTGTCTCGGCCGACTCGTCGCCGAGCGGAGCTTCGGCCTCACCAACCGCGAGCGCGGCCGGAGCCTCCGGGTCGCCGTCGCCCTCGCCGACGACCGCCCCGTCGCCGATCTGGCCCCGGACGAGCCGTGCTGGGTCTGCGAGGGCGAGTCGACCGAGGAGCGCGTCCAGGAGTGGGCCGAACGGGCCGCCTACGCCGTCCGCGACTACGACTTCGAGACCTTCCAGGTCGGGACGCGCGTCCCGCCGCTGTTCGAGGAGAACGACGCGCTCCTGCGCGAGGACCTCGGGCTCGACGACGACGCCGGCGAGGCGCTCAAGACCGAACTCAACCGGGAAGTGGGCAAGCGCTTCGGCCGCGAGACCGACACCGAGGTGGAGTTCCAGCGCCCGGACGTGCAGGTCACGCTGAACCTCGGCGACGACACCGTCGACGCGCAGGTCAACTCCGCGTTCGTCTACGGCCGCTACCGCAAACTCGAACGGGACATCCCGCAGACGAAGTGGCCCTGTTCGGACTGCAACGGCACCGGCCTAAATCGGGGTGAGATCTGCGAGGGCTGCGACGGCTCCGGCTACCGCTACGACGAGAGCGTCGAGCAACTCACCGCACCGGTCGTCGAGGAGGCGATGGACGGCGAGTCGGCGACCTTCCACGGCGCCGGCCGCGAGGACGTCGACGCGCTGATGCTGGAGGGCGGGCGCCCGTTCGTCATCGAGATCGAGGAGCCCCGCGAGCGGACGGTCGACGCCGCGGCGCTCCAGCCGGAGGTCAACGACTTCGCCGACGGCAAGGTCGAGGTGCTCGACCTCCGGCAGGCGACCTACGAGATGGTCGAGCGCGTCAAGGAACTCGACGCGAGCAAGACCTACCGGATGGACGTCGAGTTCGAAGGCGACGTGGACGCCGAAGCGTTCGACGCGGCGCTGGACGAACTGGAGGGCGCGACCGTCGAACAGCGGACGCCCCAGCGCGTCGACCACCGGCGCGCCGACATCGAACGGACCCGCGACGTCTACGAGATCGACGGCGAACTGGCCGACGAGCGCCACGCGACGGTCGAACTCCACGGCGAGGGCGGCCTCTACGTGAAGGAACTCGTCTCCAGCGACGACGGGCGGACGGAGCCGAGCCTGGCCGGCCTGCTCGGCGTCGACGCGGAAGTGACGGCGCTGGACGTGCTCGACGTCCAGGGAGAGGACGAACCGTTCGCCAAGCCGGAGTTCTTCCGGGACGAGGGCGCCGATGCGGACGAGAACGAAGCCGAAGCGAGCGAGCGCGCCGAAGCGGACGAGGATGCCGACACCGACGACGCCAAGTGAGCCGGATCCGAGTGTGAACGCGAATGAAGCTCTCGGAGTACACCTCGGTCTCGCTCCACAACGTCGCGGAGACGGTGCCCGCCGAGTGGGCGGCTGACGGCGACCGACTGCATCGGCTCCCCGCCGACGTGGCCTCGCAGTTGAACGAGATGGCCGACGACCGCGTTCGCCACGCCACGGGAAGCGAACTCCGGTTCGTCCCCGAGACCGACGACGCCGAGATCGAAGTCACGCTCTCGGCCGAGGGACCGGGCCAGGTCCGCGTGTTCTGGGGCGGGTTCCAGCCGTGGAAACCGACGGACATCGGGCCGGAGCCGACGACGCTCACGCTCTCGGTGCCCGAGCGTCTCCGGAAGCTCGAAACGGGGGTCGACAACCGATTCGACCCGCGCGTCTGCCGCTTCCTGTTCGAGCGCACGCCGGCGGTCGCCGTCCACGACGTGACCGGCGACTGCCGCCCGCCCGATCCCGCGGAACTGCCCGACACACGATATCTCGCGTACGGCACGTCGATCACCGAGGGCGCCGCCTCGTCGGCGACCCACCTGAACTACGTCTCGCGGACGGCCCGCGCGCTGGAGTGGGACGCGCTGAACTTCGGCTGTTCCGGGTCGGCCTACGCAGACCTGCCGATGGCGGAGTACATCGCCGAGCGCGACGACTGGGACGTGGCCACGCTCGCGCTGTCGATCAACATGGCCAACCAGGACTTCTCCGTCGCGACGTTCGAGGAGCGAGCGGAGGCGTTCGTCCGGACCGTCGCCGACGCCCACCCGGACAAACCGATCGCCTGCATCACGCTGTTCCCGTTCTACCCGGACGTGATCGAGGGCGGCGACGCCGAACGCGCCGAGGCGTTCCGCGCGGCGGTCCGGGAGATCGTCGCCGAGACCGACCACCCGGATCTCTTCGTGATCGAGGGCACGGACCTGACCGACGTTTCGGGCTACTCCGCGGACGTCCTCCACCCGGGCGACGCCGGCATGGAAGACATCGGGCGCAACCTCGCCCGACGCCTCGACGAGCGGATCGAGTGACGGCACCGGCCGACTGCGACGGCAATCGGACCGCGCGCGACGGGCGGCCGCCCGCGTTTCCGTCGCTGTGTCGCAGCCGTCACTGCCGCACGGCCGATCCGACGCCCGAAAACGGCCACCAGCGGCCCGGAGACGACAGACGCGCGTCAGACGAACGGCGTCTCGACCGCGACAGCTTAAATACCAGCAGGCACAAGGCGCCGCCATGCACGAGTTCGGCGTCGACGAGGCCGGCAAGGGGCCGGTGTTGGGTTCGATGTTCGCGGCGGCGGTCGCCGTCGACCCCGCCGACCTCCCCGACGACGTCGGCGACTCGAAGGGGATCGCCCCCCAGCGCCGCGAGGAACTCGCCGCGACCATCCGCGAGGTCGGCGTCGTCGGCGTCGCCGAGATCCCCGTCGAGCGCATCGACGACGAAGCGACGGACATGAACTCGCTGACCGTCGCCGCCCACGCCGAGGCCATCGAGGCGCTCGTCGACGCGGCCGGCGAGTCTCCGGATCCCGACGACCCCCACTCGGGTTACGTCGACGCCGGCGACACCAACGCCGTCCGCTTCGAGCGCCGGGTCGAGGACGGCGCCGACCCGGCGGTCGACCTGCGGGCCGAACACGGCGCCGACGAGACGTATCCGGTCGTCGGCGCCGCGAGCATCGTCGCCAAGGTGGCCCGCGACGCCCACGTCGACGCCATCGCCGACGAGTTCGGCGCCGTCGGCAGCGGCTACCCCGGCGACGGGACGACCCGCGAGTTCCTCGAATCCTACGTCGCCGAGCACGACGACCTCCCGCCGTGTGCCCGCGAGTCCTGGAAGACCAGCCAGGACGTACTCGCGGCCGCCTCCCAGGCCTCCCTCGGCGAGTTCCAGCCCGACGGCGGCCGAGTCGGCGACGACGCCAGCGGCGAGACGGAAGTCCGCTCCGACGGCGGCAGCCACGAACGGACGACCCTCGACGACTTCTAAGCCCATCTTTTTCGCCGGGGGTTTCCTCGCTCGCTCCGCTCGCTCACGGGTCGCTCCGCTTCCCGTTCGCATCGAGGCTCTCACTCCGTTCGAGCCTCGCACTCCCTGCGGGAACCCCCCGACCAAAAACATGGGTGAAAAAGCCGGACGCGGCGGTCGCTTCGCTCCCTTGCGTCCGGTACCGACCGGAATGAGTACCGCGAACGGCCGCAGGCTCGCCAGGGTCACGCTCTGACGAACCTCGCCTCGCATCGTCCTCGTGAGCGAGGTGGTTCGAGACGGCGAAGACGTCTCGTCATGCCAAAAATATCCGATTTTTGAGCAACTCGGAAGAGCGCGCTCTTCGGGCGCTCGGCGGATGCTCGCTACAGCGAAGTCGTTTACCGGCGCGCAATCTTTCTTCGGCCTATGACGGCTTTCGACCCGGAGAAGTTCGAGGACAAGTACGTCCACTACATGGACGAACTCCAGACGGCGTACAAGAACGCCTACCAGCACTTCCACGGCCGGTACGATTCGACGCTGCTCAAGGCGATCGACCGCCAGGTGCTCGACGGGAGCGAACCGTTCTACGAGGGGGACGGCGAGTTCCGGGTCGAACTCCCCGAGAACCCGCGTGAGCGTGCAGGGGACGTCCCGGTCGACGACGAGACGTTCGACGCGGTTCTCCAGGAGTTCGCCGACCGGATCGAACTCGAACTGCGGCGCGTCTTCGAGTTCGACTCCGAGTAAACAGGTCGAGATCGGGGTCGTTCGTCACCTGGTCTGGTCGTCGATCCACGCCAAAAACTCGTCTCTCGCATCGATCTCGGTGTACGTGACGCCGGGCAACTCGTCGGGGTGGCCCTCGTCGACGAGGTCGTACAACAGTTCCAGCTGCTCCGAGGTCGTGAAGGCCGTGATCGTCCAGTACCGTCGCTCGTTCACCTCGCCGTCCCACCAGTAATGGCTCGTGCCCGCGGACATCCGCGTCCCCGCGGCGATCCGCTCTTCGACGAGCGCCCGAGATAGTTGGTGTGCGGCTGTCTCGTCCGGGACGCCGATCCGAACGGCGAGATAAGACATGGGCTCTCAGTCGTCTCCGCGGGGAAAATACCTGGCGGCACGTGTCTCGTCGGCCCGACCGCATCGGCCGTGGTGGCGAGTGCGGTTCCTCGACCGGCTCGAACAGCGACTTCCTCCGCGTTCGAGAACCTATCGGAGAAGCGAGAGCGGGAATCGACGGTGAAAACGGGAGCCGGGTCGTCAGTCGCGCTGCTGTTCGCTGAGCATCAGGTTCCGCAGCACGTCACCGTAGGCCGGGCGGGTGACGAGCACCCCGATGAGGACGCCGACGATGGTGACGATGGCGAAGCCCTGCAGGTCCCCCAGCGAGAGGAACGCGAGCGGGCTCATCGCGATGATCGTCGTCACCGCGGCGGCGCCGATGACCCAGAACGCCTTGCGGAAGCGGTTCTGGAACACCCTGCCGGTCGCGATGTCACCCTCGTTGAGGATCTCGTCGGCGATGATCAGCAGGTCGTCCACCCCGGTCCCGATGACGGCGATGAACCCGGCGATGTACGAGAGGTTCAGCGGCAGGCCGATGGCCGCGGCGAACCCGAGCAGCAGGTACACCTCCGCGGCGGCGGTCAGGAGCATCGGCGCGGCGACCCGCGGGTTCTTGTAGCGCAGGAACACCATCCCGCTGACCGCGAGCCACGCGATGAGACCGGTCAGCAGCGCCCGCGACTTGAAGCGGTCGCCGAGGCTCTGCTGGAGGAAGAGGACGGTCCCCTCGTCGACGGCGAGCGCCGTCGGGAGCGCGCCGGCGCGCAGGTTGACCTGCAGGCGCTGGGCCTCGTCGGTCGAGGAGGTCATCATCCGGAAGCTCGGCGCCTTCTGGAACTCGCCCGACTCGATGGACTCCGCGAGACTCGGATCGAGCGACGCCCCGTAGACGACGTCTCCGTCGACGACCGTGTACAGACAGTACCCCGGATCTTCGGGGTTCTGCTTGTACCTGCAGCGCTGACTCTGGGTCGCCTCGCTGGAGGTGAAACCCAGATTGACGAGTTGCTCGGAGTAGTTCTCGGCCACCTGGTCGGTCAGGGTGATGGGAACGAACGGCTGACCGTTCTCGGAGACCTCGGCGACGCCGATCTGCGAGCTCTCGAGCTGGCGATTCGTCAGGACCGTCTGGTTGCGGTAGACGGTGCCGTTGTCGGTCTGGACGGGACGACTGGCAACGATGCTGACCTCGCCCTCGCTGCCGATGAGGTTCAGCACCTGCGTCGTGTTGGCGTTGGGTACGTCGACGACGACGTAGTGTTCGCCGGTCGCGGACCGCTGTTGGGCTACCTGCCCGCCGCTGAGCCCGCCGCGGTTGATCTTCGCCTGGATCGTCTCGACTGTCTGCTGGCGCGTCTCCGCGGTGACGCCCCGTCGTATCGTCGCCTCGTCCGCGTTGAGCCCCGCGGCGTCCAGGGCGGCGCGGAACCGCTCGGTGCTGACGTTTCGCTGGAGCACCTCGACGGCGTCGCCGTTGCCCGTGTTCAGTTGGACGTTCACGTCGCCGGCGCTCGCGTTCATCTGTCTCGCGACCGTCTGGCGGACGCTCGCCCGGTTGTCCGGGTTGATATCGAGATTCTCGGCCGTCGTGCCGACCAGCGGAGCGCGGATGCGCGTCCCGCCGGCGAGTTGCAGACCGTACTGGAGGTTCGTCGGGTCGGTCGACGCGCCGATCGAGGAACTGTTGTTCGCCCCCGCGGCCGGGTCGGCGGCGGGCGCGAACAGCGCCGCCGTCGACGCGAGGACGAACACGACGAGCATGACGATCCGCCAGTTCTCGCGCAGGTTCATCGGTTCACCCCCTCGAACTTGTACCAGCGAAGCAGGCTGAGGTTCATCATGTAGGTGTTCATCAGGTCGACGACAAGCCCGAAGACGAGCACGATCGCCAGGTCAGGCAACAGCGGGATCTTGAACAGCGACGAGACGATGTACATCACCGTCATCGCCGAGATGGAGGTGACCGTCATCGTCACACCGGTCTCCATCGCGCGGTAGGTGCTCTCGTAGAAGCTCCCCCGCCGCCGGAGGATGTGGTTGTTCAGCAGGATGTCGGAGTCGACGGAGTACCCGATGAGCATCAGAAGCGCCGCGACCGACCCAAGCGAGAGTTTGATCCCGAAGAGGTTCATCAGCGCGAGCGGGATGACGATGTCGGAGAACGCCGAGAGGACGACCGCGATGGAGGGCACGAACGAGCGGAACAGCACGAAGATGAGGATGCTCATCCCCACGAACGCGACGGCGATGCCCATGAGCGCGAGGCGCTGGGCGTCGGCGCCGAAGCTCGCCGACCGCGTCTGTATCGAGACGATCTCGTAGCCGGCCGACTCCACCTGCGAACGGATGGACTCCGCGTCGGTCGACTGCGTGGTGACGATGTACTCGTTCGACCCCGCCACCGGCTGGACGCTGTCGGTCTCGAACGCCAGCGCCTGTCTGACCTCCGTCTGCGACGCGTCCGTCGCTATCTGAATCTCGGTCCCCCCGGTGAACTCGATACCCGGCGTGACCGGCGCCCCGGTCGTCAGATACCAGCCGACGAGGACCAACAACGCCAGTGCCAGCAGCGCGAGCGGAACGGCCGCGAGCTGGCGGTTTGAGTACCGGTCGTACTCCGGTTCCGGTACCACGAACTCGACCATGCCGGTGGGTGTGCGACGCCCGCCGATAAGCCTTCTCCATTCCGCTTCGGCGCCACGCCACCACCAGACGGAGCCGGACATCCCGGCGACGGCCGGCCTCGCGTCCGCTCGACCGCCGGACGTCTCCGGAGTCGGCCGGCCGTCGACACCCAAAGGCACTTTTTCTTTCGCTTGTTACCACCCACTAACCCGATGTCACGCAGCCCCTCTCTCCCCGAGCGACCCCGGCTGGAACTCGACCCCGACATGTCTCCGTCGGAGCGGCTGGGGGCCCTGAAGGAACACTTCGAACAGTTGGTGCGAGTGAACAGCGAGCTCGAGGACCAGTTGGCCAACGCTCGCGAGCGCCGCGAAGCCCTCACCGAGGAGGTCGACGAACTCGAACGCGAGAACGAGACGCTCAAGACCTCCTCGCTGTACGTCGCCACCGCCGAGGAGATCACCGACGACGGCGTCGTCGTCAAACAGCACGGCAACAACCAGGAGGTCCTCACCGAGTTGCCGACCCAGCTCCGCGAGGCGCTCGAGGCCGGCGACCGCGTCGCCATCAACGACTCGTTCTCTATCCAGTCCCAGCTCGAAACCGAGACCGACGCCCGCGCGCAGGCCATGGAGGTCGACGAGTCGCCCGAGGTGACCTACGACGACATCGGCGGCCTCGAAGCGCAGATCCAGGAGGTCCGCGAAGCCGTCGAGGAGCCGCTCGTCAACGCCGAGCAGTTCGACGAGGTCGGCATCGACCCGCCGAGCGGCGTCCTGCTCCACGGCCCGCCCGGCACGGGGAAGACCATGCTCGCCCGCGCCGTCGCCAACGAGACCGACGCGACGTTCATCAAGATGGCCGGGTCCGAACTCGTCCGCAAGTTCATCGGCGAGGGCTCCCGGCTCGTCCGCGACCTCTTCGAACTCGCCAGCGAGCGCGAACCGGCCATCATCTTCATCGACGAGATCGACGCCGTCGCGGCGAAGCGGACGGAGTCCAAGACCTCGGGCGACGCCGAGGTCCAGCGGACGATGATGCAGCTGCTCTCGGAGATGGACGGCTTCGAGGACCGCGGCGAGATCCGCATCATCGCCGCCACCAACCGCTTCGACATGCTCGACCGCGCCATCCTCCGGCCCGGCCGCTTCGACCGCCTCATCGAAGTCCCCGAGCCAGACGCCGAGGGCCGCCGTCGCATCCTCGAGATCCACACCCAAGACATGAGCCTCGCCGACGAGGTCGACTTCGAGCACCTCGCCGCCGAGACCGACGGCTTCTCCGGCGCCGAACTCGCCTCGCTGGCCACCGAGGCCGGCATGTTCGCCATCCGCGACGGCCGCACCGACGTCCGCACCGAGGACTTCGAGGAGGCCCTCGAGAAGATCGAAGAGGGCGACCAGACCGAAGGGCAGCCGGTCGCGTTCTACTGAGACCATCTTTTTCGACGGGGGCCGCCTGCGGCGACCCCCGGCCAAAAACATGGGTGAAAAAGGCCACGCCTCGCTGCGCTCGGCGCGGACGGACCGGCTCGCTCACTCCGTTCGCTCGCCGGACGTTCGTCATTCCGCTCCGGGAACTGCGACGCAACGCTGGCCACGGCTTTCCGCCCGGTACGATCACGTTTCGAGCCATTCACTAGTAGCTGTTTAAGGATTAGGACTAAATACAGCACGTCCGTCTACATTTATTGTAATACGGTGATCGAGCCAAATGTTATCTAACCACTCTGGCACCGAGGCGGAACGCGAGGGGGAACCCGGCTTTCTGACGGACAGCGACGAACTGGAGGCGATACGCGAGGAGGCAGTCGCGTTCATCAAGGACACGGTGACGGAGGCGAACGCTCGGGGGGTCGTCGTCGGGCTGAGCGGGGGGATCGACTCGACGCTGACGGCGAATCTGGCCGTGCAAGCGCTCGGGAGCGAGCGCGTCCTCGGACTCGGATTGCCGGCGCACACCGACGCGGACAACGTGCAGGAAGCACGGACCATGGCCGAGGGACTCGGGATCGAGTTCCGCGAGGTCGACCTGCGGCCGCTGCTGGACGTGTTCGAGGACCACGTCGCGGCGGCGGTCGCGCCGTCGGGGGGCCGCCGGGAGATTGGTAACGTCGCCGCGCGGCTGCGGATGTGTGCGCTGTACTACGCGGCGAACGCCCGCTCGTATCTGGTCTGCGGGACGGCCAACCGCTCGGAGCTGCTGCTGGGCTACTTCACGAAGTACGGCGACGGCGGCGCCGACCTGTTCCCGCTGGGCGACCTCTACAAGACGGAAGTCCAGGCGCTCGCCCAGCACGTCGGCGTGCCGCGGCGGATCATCGCCAAGGAACCGACCGCGGACCTGTGGGCCGGCCAGACCGACGCCGAGGACCTGGGTGCGCGCTACTCCGACATCGACCCGGTCCTGCGGCGCGTCGTCGACCGCAGCGAGCGCGTCGAAAACGCCGTCGAAGCGCTCGACGTCGACCCGGAGACGGCCGAGACGGTCGCCGAGCTGTACGTGGGTTCGCTCCACAAGCGCGCGGTGCCGCCGACGCCCGGGATCGACGACCGCGGCGGGGACGGCGGCGGCTCGCACCCGCTCCACCTCGCCGCGATGGCGAACGGGCTGTGAGTCACGACCCGCAGCCGACTTCGTTCCCGTCGACCCGCTCGGTCGAGAGCAACGGCGAGCGGGCGAGGAGTTCCCGCGAGCGCTCGGCACTCCCGGGGATCGCGGTTCGGTCCATGTGCGGCGGCGTCTCCGGCGTGTAGTTCCGCTGTTCGGTGCCGGTCCCCGCGGCGAACGCGAAGGTATCGTAGGCGACGGCCACGTCCCAGCCGATACAGGCCCACCGTTCGGCCTTGTCGGCAGCGTCGTACCCCTCGCGCATCTCCAGGGCGACGGTACGGAAACGGGCCCCCTCCGGATCCTCGTATTCGCCGACGAATCCGGCCCGGCCGCCGAGGTTCGTCGCGCTGATCCGCTCGGCCTCGACGAGTTCCCAGCCGTCGCCCGCCTCCGGGAGCGCCCGCCGAGCGGGCAACGGCGTCTCAGTACCCGAAGAGGATCCGGACGCCGGGGCCGCGGCTTCGTCCGCTGGCGTCGGTCTCGTCGGGGTGGCATCGGTATCGGCGGTGCGACACCCTGCGAGGGATAGCGGGACCGTCGCACCGAGCGCCCGGAGGAGTGAGCGTCGAGTCGGGGCCATCGCTAGCGACCGCGGCCCGGGCCGGTAAATGTCTTCTCGCCGACCGCTCTACCGCGACCGCGTTCGACCCGAAACGAAACCACTTAGCGCCGGAGTCGACGAGTCGTAGGTATGAGCACCATCCGGGTCGCGTGGGGGTCGGCCACCGGCCCGACCGCGATGTCGTCGTTCGACGCGGCGCTGGCCGAAGCGGGCGTCCACAACTACAACCTCGTGACGCTCTCCTCGGTCATCCCTGCCGACGCTCGCCTCGAATCCGTCGGCACGGCGCCCGACCTCGGCCCCGCCGGGGAAGCCCTCTACGCCGTCGTCGGCCGCGAGACGCTGATCCCCGGCGTCGACGGGGAAGCCTGCGCCGGCCTGGGGTGGGTCCGCAGCGAGTCCGGCCGCGGCCTGTTCTACGAGGCCAGCGGGACCGACCCCGACGCGGTTGGGCGCGCCGTCGAAGCGGGACTGCGGCGCGGGATGGAACTGCGCGAGTGGACCTTCCGCGAGGAACCGGAGGTCGTCGTCGAGTCGACTCCGGCGGTCGACGAGGAACACGCGACCGCGGTCGTCGTGGCCGCCTACGGCGACAGCGAGTCGCTGCTCGACTGAGCGACGGGCGGCAGTTGACGGTCCCCAGCGCGACCGCCGGGTTCTCGACACACAGGGGTTAAGACCCTGCGACGAGTACGAGGGGGGAAGAGCTCAATGTACGGAAACACGTCGTTCGGAGACGAGGGGTTGGATCCGGAGACGCTGACGGCCGACCAGCGCCGCCAGCTGGAACGAGACCTCTCGCTCGTCGCCCAACACACCCGAAAACTCCTCCCCGCGGAATTCGTCGTCGGCTCGGACCTGACCGAAGGCTCGGACGGCCCCGAGGCGACCGTCGCCGTCCGCCCGCCCGTCGGCCCCGTCGTCTCGGCCGGGTACACCCCCGAGGAAGCCGACGCGACGATCACCGAGGACGAACGCACCGACCTCGCCCAGGGCCTCGCGGCCAGCGCGGCGCTGCAGGTCAAGCAGGCCCTCTCCGGCAGCACCAGCCCGACCGCCCGATAACTACCCGACGACCCCGTTCTTTCCGACGGTCCGTTCTTCCGCTCGATCAGCGTTCGCCGGCGTTGCCGCCGGCTGGCGGATTGTAGAAGAGCGCATAGCCGATAGTTCCGCTGGCCGGGACGCTCCCGACGGCCAGTGCGGTCCCCCAGGACCACGAGAGCGCCGCTCCGGCGGCCGCCGCGGCGACGAGGATCGCCGGGATCAGCGCCAGAACCGCGTCGTGGACCGACAGCATCCCGCGTGCGTCGGACTCGTCTCGTCGGAACACGTGTCAATCGTCGAGCGCGACGTAATTAAATATTATTACTGCGTGTGACGGCCGTCGAGCCGCGGCGGCGGGGAGAGCCCCGGGGGAGTTACTTGCCCCAGAACGGGTCGCGGTTGCGGCGCTTCTCCAGGTACATGTTCAGCGTCTCGACCTCGTCGGCGGGGATGTCCTCGGAGAGCTCCTGTTCGAGGATCTTCGCGTGTTTCTCGGGGATCTCGGTCCAGAGGTCGTCGCCCTCCTCGATCTGGCGGCCGACCGTCGGGCCGTCGATGGAGACGGCGACGCGCTCGCCGGTGCGGGCCTCGTCGACGTCCTCGCCCTCGTCCTGGATGGACTTGAGCATCCCCACGCGTTCGGGCTCGTCGCCCTCGAACTTGACGACGTGGGAGTTGCGCCGCAGCGACCCGCCCCGGATCTCGACGCCGACGACCGCGGGGTCGGACTGGCGGAACGTGTGGTCGTCGAGGACGTGGAAGCGCGCGGGCCGGGTGATGTTGTCGAGCACCTGGTCCTGCTGGGCGCGCTCGCGCTCCTCGACGAACTCCTCGTAGGCCTCGACGAGCCGGTAGATGACGTCGTGTTCGAAGATCCGGACGCCCTCCTGTTCGGCGAGGTCGGCCGCGTCGTCGAGCACCTCGACGCCGAACCCGAGGATGGTCCGGTGCTTCTCCTCGTTGGCGGTCTCGGCGACGCGCACGTCGCGCGGCGCGATGTCGCCGACCTCCGCGCGGACGATCGGGATCTCTTCTTCTTCGAGCGTGGACGCCAGCGCCTCCAGGCTGCCGAGGGTGTCGGCCTTGACGACGACGCCTTCCTCCTGGGTCTCGACGGCGATGTCGGCGAGTTCGGCCTGCACCTCCTCGACGACCTCGTCCACGTCGCGGTCGCCGACCACGCGGATCGGCGCGCCGGCCATCGCGTCGTCGAGGTCGGGGGCGGCGATCTTGATGCCGTCGGCGGCCGCGACCGAGTCGACCTGCTCGAACTGGCCCTCGGTGCGGATCTCTTCGAGCGGGCGGGGGCGGAGCAGCGCGCGGACCTCGGTGACGATCGGGCCCTCGACGCCGCCGACGACGATCCGGTCGTCCGATCGGATGGTGCCGTCGTAGATGATGGCGTCGACCGTCTTCCCGAAGCCCTGCGTGTCGGTGACTTCGAGGACCGTGCCGGCGGCGGGCCCGCCCACGTCGACGGCCATCTCCTCTTTCATGTAGCGCTGTGAGAGGCCCATCATGACGGTGAGCAGGTCGGGGATGCCCTCGCCGGTCTCGGCGGAGACGGGGACGACCCCGATGTTGTTCTGGAAGTCCTGGACGCGCCAGTACATGTCCGCGGAGAAGCCGTTGTCCGAGAGGTCGCCGATGAGTTCGTAGAGGTTCTCGTTGAGGTCCCGTTCGACGCGGTCGGTCTGGGCGTCGATGGTCTGCTGGGCGGGCGTGTGCGGGTTGGGGTTCCAGCCGGGCGTGGTGTCGATCTTGTTCGCGGCGACGATGAAGGGCGTCTGCGTGCGAGAGAGGATATCTACCGCTTCGAGCGTCTGGGGCTGGAAGCCGTCGTTGACGTCGACCACGAGGATCGCGATGTCGGCGAGCGCGCCCCCTCGGGAGCGCAGCGTCGAGAAGGAGTGGTGGCCGGGCGTGTCGATGAACAGGAGCCCGGGCAGGTCGAAGTCGGTCGGGTCGACGAGTTCGCCCGCGATCTCGGAGATGACGTCTAACGGGACGGCCGTCGCGCCGATGTGCTGGGTGATCGCGCCGGACTCGCCCTCGGTGACCGCAGAGCCGCGGATCTCGTCGAGCAGGCTCGTCTTGCCGTGGTCGACGTGGCCGAGTACGGCGACTATCGGCGTCCGGAGGGTCGCCCCGGACGTGTCGTCGGTGTCTGTCGGTTCTGAGTCTGCCATCCTATCACCTGAGAAAGGTCGGTTGTCTGTGATCAGCCCTGCGGGCGGGATAAGTGCATTCATCTCGCCGCGCGTGCGCCCGACGAGCGCGGCCGCGCAGGGACCGCGATCCGGCCGCGTCGGGACCGCTCGCGGCGACCGATCGGCTACTCGGCGACCGTGAACGATCCGGTCATCCCCGCGCTCCGGTGGGGGTTGCAGTAGTACTCGTACTCGCCGGCGACCTCGAAGGTGTGCGAGAGCGTGTGGCCCTCGTCGTAGAGTCGGTCGTCGCCGCCGGCCGTCCCCGAGAAGTCCGACCCGCTCGGCGTCGACTCGGGGCGGACGTTGTGGCCGCTGCTGTGCCACACCCAGACCACGGTCTCGCCCACCACTATCTCGAAGGACTCGGGGTCGAACGCGAGGGTGCCGTCGGCGACCGCGACGACCTGCGCGGCCTGCCGGGGAGTCGCCGTGGCCGAGGCGGTCGGCGTGGCCGTCGCGGTGGGCGTCGTCCCGGTGGCCGTCGGCTCGTCGGTGGGCGTCGGTTCGGGCGCGGAGGTCTCGGCGGGCCGGTCGGTGCCCTCCGCTCCGTCGGTCGGTGTAGCCGTCGGTGACGGCGTCGACTCGCCGTCCGCACCGTCGGGAGGGTCCGCTGTCTCGGTCCCGTCGCCCTCCCCGCAGCCCGCGAGCGTCGCCGCGAACGCCGCGGCGCCCGTCCGGAGTAGCTGTCGGCGGTTCATGTGAGGGATTCGGACGGGCCGCGGATAAACCCCCAGCGGTCGACCATCGCGGGGGAAACTCCGCGACGGGCCCCGTCTCGGCGATGGACCGGCCGCCGACCGGCTACTCGACGACCGTGAACGACCCGGTCATGCCGACGTTGCGGTGCGGATAGCAGTAGTACTCGTACTCGCCGGCGACATCGAAGGTGTGCGAGAACGTGTGGCCCTCGTCGTAGAAGTCCTTGTCACCGCCGGCCGTCCCGGTGAAGTCCGACCCGCGCGGTCGCGCCGTCGCGCGGACGTTGTGGCCGCTACTGTGCCACACCCAGGCGACGGTCTCGCCCGCCTCGATCTCGAACACCTGGGGGTCGAAGGTCCGTTTCCCGTCGGCGACGGCGACGACCTGGGCGGCCTGCGGAGGGACCGTCGCGGTCGGCGTCGGCGTCTCGGTCGGCGTCTCGGTCGGCGTCGGCGTCGGTTCGGGCGTCGGCGACGCCGTCGGCTCCGGTGTCGCGGTGTCCCGGGGAGTCGTCGTCGGCGATCGGTCGTCGTCCGACGGCGTCTCCGCACCTGTGCCCAACCCGCAGCCGGCGACGGCGGTCGCGAGCGTCGCGGCACCCACCTGCAGGAAGCGTCGGCGTTCCATGACCGACTCGTTGGGGACCATCACCATAGTCCCAATGGTCCCGCGGAAGAACGGCTCGCCCGGTAGAGATGCCGGATGTCGCCGCCGACGTTGCCGCCGTCTCCGTGGAGCGATCGGTCCGCCGTCGAGCGCTAGAGGCGAAGTGGCCCGGAGACCGATGGCAGTCGCCGCGGGCTGAGACCTGTCGGCGCCGCAGTACTGGGTACGACCACGTCGCGACCGTCACGCGGGTGTCAGACGGCCCCGTGGCGTTTATAGGGCAGGAATCGGTAGTCGAGAGCATGGCCGAGATACTCGCCGAGAATCTCTCCGGCAAGGCCGTCACCGGGACCGACGGCGCCGAGATGGGCATGCTGTACAACATCACGATGGATCTGGAGACGGGGCGGCTCCGAGACCTGATCATCGACCCCAACGAGCACCTCGACACCACGCAGTTCGAGGTCGACGAAGAGGGTCACCTCCTCGTTCCCGTCGACCGCGTCCAGGCAGTCAAAGACCACATGATCGTCCAGCGCTAAATGTACGTCCTCGACGCGTCAGCTTTTATCAACGAGTATCACACCGACGAGCAGCAAGCGACGGTTCCCATGGTCCGGGAGGAGCTCGAAGACGAGAGCGCCTACCGCTACGACGCCATGGAGGGGTCGGGCATGCACATTCACATCCCCGAGGAGGAGACCGTCGAGCGCATCGAGCGCGCCGCCGGGGAGACCGGCGACCTCGAGACCCTCTCCGAGACCGACATCCGGCTGGTCGCCGCCGCGTTCGAACTCGACGGCCACCTCGTCACGGACGACTACGCCATGCAGAACGTCGCCGAGAAGCTGGAAGTCGCCGTCGAACTCATCGCTCGCGAGGGCATCAGCGAACAGCGCGACTGGCGGTTCCAGTGTGCCGGCTGCGGCCGCGAGTTCGACGACAACCACGACCGCTGTCCGATCTGCGGGAGCGAACTCTCGCGCAAGAACCCCTCCAGCGCCTGATTCGCCACCGCCGTTCGATTTCTCGCCTCGACACCGCCGAGCGTCGAGTCTCGGCCGTGTTCGGCCCACCGGATCCGGCGGCTACGCCACTGGATCCGGCGGCAGCGGCCCGAGCGCCGGACCGCCCGACCGTAGTCGCGAGTCGGACCGGAGACTCCTCGCTGCGACCCTCCGATTCGTGTCGTCCCCACTCCCACCCGCTACGGTGCGTGCTCTTCCAGGTGTTCGAGCCCGGTCTCGACGAGCTGCCGGAGCACTTCCTCCTCCGTGAGGTCGTACTGCCGGGCGATCGCCTTGATTTCCCGGGCGCGGTCGTCGTCACAGACGACCGTGTAGCGGGTCGGCATATCTCCGAGTTTCCCGCCACCAGGCTTAATAACCCGTCAGACAGTCGTCCGACAGGTTCGCGCGGTCGACGTGGCGCGAACGGCTACAGCATCGCCGCTTCGAGGTACTGACTGAGGAAGCTGAACGAGTTCCAGCAGGCGTGGACGAGGATGGGGACGGCGAGGTTCTCCGTCAGTTCGTACAGGGCGCCGAGGACGAGTCCGAGGACGGTGATGAGGACGATCGATGGCAGTTTCGTGTCCCCGGGGCCCAGGAGCGCGAAGTAGTGCGGGGCGCCGAAGAGCAGGCTGGCGAACAGGACTGCCGGGACCGAGCCGTACGCCCGCCGGAACAGCCCCTGGACGAGCCCCCGGTAGAGCAGCTCCTCCGCCGGCGCGACGAACAGGAAGGTGACGGGGATCATGTAGAACGCGAGCACCGGGTACTGTTCGATCTGCCGCGTCACCTGGTTGACCGCCGTGTCGACGCCGACGTACCGGAAGACCGCCGAGAGGATCGCGGCGACGGCGAACAGGCCGACGAAGCCGCCGGCGATCCAGAGGAGGCTCCGCAGGGACGGCACCTCGATGGCGAACAGGTCACCCCCGCGGTGAAACCTGACGTAGAACGCGATGACGGCGAAGAAGCCGAGGAACTGGGTGGCCGTCAGTGCGGTGTACAGCAGGGGCGGCAGGGAGGCCATCGTCTCGACTTCGAATCCGGCCGCGCGGAGGACGGAGGCGGCGCTGAGGAAGACCAGCGTCCCGAACACGAACGCGGCGACGACGAGCGCCACCGAGTGCAACAGGCTCTCGACGCGCGTCTCCAGGTCGGCGACGCGGTAGTACTCCGAAGCCATCTGATTGGCGTCGAATTCGCGTCCCTCCCGTTTGACTGCACCGGTCGGTCGGTGGTCGACCGCGACAGCGGGAGCGACCGCCGGCGCCCGTCCCCGACTACTCGACGACCAGTTCCGTCTTCTCGCGGACGGCGTCGGCCTCTTCGAAGTCGCCGCCGCCCAGCAGGCCGCGCGCGGCCTTCTTGCCCCACTCGACCGCGGGCTGGGTGAACGTCTCGACGCCGTACAGTTCGCCCGCGAGGATACAGGCCGCTTCCACGTCGAACAGCAGGCGGCCGACGCTCTCGGCGTCCATCCGGTCGATCTCGACCCGAACCGACGGGCGCTCGGCCGCGGCGAGGCTGGCCTCGGTCGCCTCGAACTCCGCGTCCAGCAGCGTCCCCAGGTCCTGCCCGCCGAGGTATTCGAGGTCGGCCACGTCTGTCTCGGGGATCGGGGAGTCGGGGCGCTCGCGCGGGCGGACGACGGTGACGAGCTTGTCCCGCGGACCGGCGCGGTAGAGCTGGAGCTGGGAGTGCTGGTCGGTGGCACCGAGCGCGCGGGCGGGCGTCTGCCCGCCGCCGTCCTTGCCGAGGCTCTCGGCCCACAACTGGGCGAACCACTCGGCGAACGACTCCAGCCCCTCGGCGTAGGGCATCATCGCGTTCACGCTCGCGCCCCGCTGGTCCAGCGCGTAGGCGACCGCGCCGTAGGCGTAGGCCGGGCAGTCGTACAGCGAGCCGGTGAGCGCGTCGGCGCCCGCTCGGCCACCGGCGAGAAGTGCGTCCAGATCCACGTCCATCATCGCGGCCGGAACGAGCCCGACCGTCGAGAGCGCGGAGAAGCGGCCCGGGACGCCCTCGGGCACGTCGAGCGCCGGGAGGTCCTCGGCCTCGGCGAGGTCCCGGAGCGGGCCGGACTCGCCGGTGGTGACGACGGTCCGCTCCGCCCAGTCGACGCCCGCCGACTCCATCGCCTCGCGGACGACGAGGAAGTTGGCGAGCGTCTCGGCTGTCGTCCCGGAGCGGGAGACGACGTGGACGGCGGTCTCGTCCAGCGGCAGGTCGTCGAGCAGGCGGTTCACGTGCGCCGGGTCGACGTTGTCCAGCGCGTAGTGGTCGACCGGCGAGTCCCCCGCCAGCGCCTCGGTGATAGTGATCGCACCGAGCGCGCTCCCGCCGATGCCGACCGTGAGGATAGCCTCGGGGTCGAAGCCGGCGACGGCGTCTTCGATCTCGGCCGCGTCGGTCCGTTCTGGTAGGTTCAGCGACGCGTAGCCGAACTCGTCGTCGGCCGTGCCGCGCGCGATCCGGTCGTGGGCGTCGGCGACGCGCTCGTCGAGGTCGTCGAGGGCGTCCCGGTCGATACCGGGGTCGGCCTCGCTCGCCAGCGCGTTCCCGATGTCTACTCGCATGTCCGGGTGGTCGAACGGGGCCGGGAAAGTCCTTTACTACGCGGACGGGGAGTTCGAGGCGGATCCGGAGAAGCATCGAGCGGAAGAGACGGCCCGAGACACCGGGCCCACGCCGTTTTCGGTGGTGCTACCGATCGACCCGGACCGGCGAGCGATCCGACGTGAGAAGCGAACGGGTGGTTTATTCCCGACCGAATCGAACGAGCGGACAGATGAGCGACGGATCGAACGGCGAAGGCGCCTACAGCGGGATCCTGACCGCCTTCCCCTACGCCTTCCGGGCGAGCGAGTCGCGCGTGTTCCGCTCGTACGCGGCGGTCAGCGGCCTGTGCTCGGCCGGTATCGTCCTGCTGTTCGCGTTCGCGATCGTGGTGTTGCTCGGCGGGACCGCCGGCGCGCCCGGCGGCTCGTTCACCTTCTCGCGGGCCTTCTTCCTCTTCCTGATGCTGCTGGTCGTCGCGCCGCTGGTCGCGCCGGTGTTGCTCGTGGCCCGGCGCCATCGGCGGAGTGGGTCGACGACCCGGTACGACCGCGCGCTGGCGCTCTCGGGCTACGGCTTCCTCGCCGCGCTGTACGTGATGCTCGTGATCAGCATTCCGGCCCAGCAACAGAGCCCGCCGACGGGGGCGCTCGGGCCCATCGTCGCCCTGCTGTACGACCTGCCGGCGGTCGCCGGCGTCGTCCCGCCGCTGGTCGTCGTCGGTGCCATGATCCTCGTCCACCGGCGGTTCCGGACCGAGGCGCCGATCGGCGCGGCCGCGAGCGGGTGACCGCCAGAACGTCCGAATCGAGGCGTCACGCCGCCACGTGGATCGTCGCGTTTCGCACGGTCACGCCCTCGGCGGGGTCGAAGACGGCGCGGACCGGTATCCGTTCGTCCGGGGCGAGCGTCGCGTTGCCCAGGTCCGCGTACGCGGTCTGACGCCTTTCGAGTTCGTAGACGGCCTGGACGGTCCGCGTTTCGCCGCCAGCGAGCGCGAAGCTGACGTTGATCTGCGGGATAGAGACGTTGCTCGTCGCGTCGACCGAGCGGAGATTCCCCGACACCACGACCTGGGACCTGTACTCGGTCGTGCTCCCGGAGGTCCAGACGTGGACGTCTTCGACGGCGTAGGTGCCGGGGCTATCGACGCCTACGCTATCGGGGGGCGTGACCGCCGTGCCACAGCCCGCGAGGAGCGCGGCGACCAGGACGGCGACGACGGCCGACCGCGTGCGTCCGTGCATCGTTCGATTGTCGGCAGTAGGTCCGGGCCGCTCCAAAGCGGTTGTGATCGGGCGGCCGCCGGGGCCGTCGGTCGCGCGGAGCCGTCGGCCGGGACCGCGGCATCCAATAGGGTCGACTGACTACGCTCGTCCATGAAAACCGGGACGTTCGTCGTGACGGAGGCCGACGCGGAGTCGGCGGTGTTGCGCGACGTGAGCGACGGGCAGATCCACACGCTGGGCTCGAACCCCGACCTCTCGGTCGGCGAGGCCATCGAGGCGACGCTCGCCGCCGAGCCGCCGATGGACGTCGTCTGGACCGTCGAGGAGATCACCAGACGGTTCACCGTCTCCGTCGAGGAGCACGACGAACCGCCCACCCAGCAGGCGCGCGAACTCGCCGCCGACCAGCCCGTCGGCGAGATCACCACCCGCGAGCGCGCCGGCACCGGCGAGGTCCACGTCCTCACCGTCCCCGAGGAGTCGACGGAGAGCGCCGTCGCCGACGTGCGCGACGACGAGGCGACCGTCGAGCGGGCCGCCCGCATCGGCGTCGAGCGCGTCGAGATCCGGTCAGAGCCCGGCGTCGTCAGCGTCCGCTACCTGCCCTGACGGCGACGGCGTCGAGAGATGCCGGTGGCGGCCGGTTTTCACTCGCATCGTCACAGCCAAAACAGAGAGGTGAGGAGTTGAAACGGCAGGGAACACTCCGTCTTATCGAGTCATGGATCACGCACGCCAGCACCACGGGCGGATCGCCGACGGCGGAACGGAACTCGTGATCGAGAACGAGACAGAAGAGTCGACGACCCGGACGCTCCTGCGGAGCATCGCCGCGATCAAGGGCGTCGACGAACGCGACCTCGACCCGCTCTACGAGTCCGTCGACAGCGTGGCGCTGGAGAACATCATCCAACACGCCGAAGACCGGGACAACGACGTGAGCGTCGAGTTCTCCGTCGACGGCTACGCGGTCGAGGTGCGAGCGGACGACACGATCCGGCTCGACGAGCCCTGAGTCCGCGACGACGGCCCTCACTCCGTCGGGCCGGCCGCGCTCTGGACGCGCCAGCCGCCCTCGACCTCGCAGGAGTCGCGGACCGCGTACTCGATCTCGGTCGACTCGTCGACCCGGTCGCCGCCCTCGACGGATTCGATCGCGAGCGGCACGTCCAGCGTGTCGCCACAGCAGCCGACGCCCGTGAACTCCTCGGTGACCTGTCCCGCCTCGACCGCGCCGAGGGTCTTCTGCAGGTACGCGCGAAACGGCCGCCCGTCGAGTTTGTCTCGCCCCCACGTGCTCAGGTCCGACGGGTAGGAGATCACGACGGTCGTCGCCGCGTCGTCGTCCGGTCGCTGGTCCTGTGCGTTCATCGAGCACAGTTGGGGCGTGGCGCGGAAACGGGTTCTGTCGAGCGGCAGTTCGAGCGGAAACGGGGGCGCCCCAGACCGAAGCGGTGGCGTCTCAGATCAGGTCCTCGAACTCGTCGAGGAACTCGTCGTAGGTGTCGATGGCCGACTGGATCGGGTCGGAGGTGGTCATGTCGACGCCGGCGGTCTCGAGGAGTTCGAGCGGGTACTCGCGGGAGCCGCTGGCGAGGAACTCGCGGTAGCGCTCGGCGGCGGGTTCGCCCTCCTCGAGGATGCCCTGGGCGAGCGCGACGGCGGCGGAGATGCCGGTCGAGTACTGGTAGACGTAGAAGGCCCGGTAGAAGTGCGGGATGCGCATCCACTCGCGGCCGATGCGCTCGTCCACGTCGGCGTTAGCGTAGTAGTCGCTCTTGAGGTCGCGGTACACCTCGTCGAGGCGGTCGGCGGTGAGCGCCTCGCCCTCCTCTTCGAGCCGGTGGGTCCGGTGCTCGAACTCCGCGAACATGGTCTGGCGGAACAGCGTCGATCTGAATCGTTCGAGGTACTGGTTGAGGACGTGCCGGCGCAGCGTCTCGTCCTCGACGACGTCCAGCAGGTGGTGGGTCAGCAGCGTCTCGTTGACGGTGCTGGCCACCTCGGCGACGAAGATCTCGTAGCCGCTGTAGACGTAGGGCTGGTGTTCGCTGGTGTACTCCGAGTGCAGCGAGTGGCCGAGTTCGTGGGCGAGCGTGTACATCGAGGCCACGTCGTCCTGGTAGTTCATCAGGATGAACGGCTGGGAGTCGTAGGTGCCGCCGGAGTAGGCGCCCGACTGCTTGTTCTCGGTCTCGTAGACGTCCACCCACCGCGAATCGAGCCCGTCCGCGAGCCAGGACTGGTACTCCTCACCCAGGGGCTCGACGGCGCCGGTGACCCACTCTCGGGCCTGGTCGTACTCCACGTCGGGGCTCTCGCCCTCGACCATCGGGACGTACAGGTCCCACATCTTCAAGTCGTCCGCGTCGATGGAGCGGCGCTTGAGGTCGGCGTGCCGCTGGAGCACGTCGAGGTTCTCGTCGACGGTGTCGACGAGCGTGTCGTACACCTCGACCGGAATGTTCGGGCCGTCGAGGGCCGCCTCGCGGGCGGTGTCGTAGTTGCGTGCCCGCGCCAGTTTCACGTCGGTCTTGACGCTGTTCTTGTAGGCGGCGGCGATGGAGTTGCGGTACTCCTCCCACTCGTCGTAGAAGGTCTCGTAGACGTCGCGGCGGAACTCCCGATCCGGGTTCTCCTGGAGCGTCGTGAAGTTGTTGAGGGTGATCCGTCGGGGCTCGCCGTCGGGGTCCTCGACCGCGGGGAACTCGATGTCGGCGTTGGCGAGCATGTTGTACACCTCGCCGGTCGAACCGAGCACCTCGCCGAGGTCGGCCAGCAGGTTCTCGACCTCGGCGGAGCGGGTGTGGGGTTTCATCCGGAGCACGTCGTCGAAGTAGTGCTCGTAGACCTCCAGATCGGGGTTCTCCTCGACGTACTCCTCGACCGTCTCGCGGTCGAGACTCTGGATCTCGGGTTCGAGGAAGCTCGCGGCGCTGGACGCGCGAGAGGAGAGCGACTGGGAGCGGGAGGTCAGGGCCTGGTAGCGGCTGTCGGCCGTGTCCTCGTCGCGGCGCATCCGGGCGTAGGCGGCGACGTTCGCCACCTCCCGCATGATCTCCTCGTAGGTCTCCAGCGTCGCCTGGAGCGTCTCGGGGTCCTCGGTCGAGCGGCCCTCGAAGGACCGCAGGTCGTCGAGGCGCTCCTCGACGGCGTCGAAGGCCTCCTCCCACTCGTCGTCGTCGGCGTAGAGAGACGCCAGGTCCCACTTGTACTCCTCGTCGATGTCGCTCCGTTCCGGTACCGAACTCATGGCTCCCGGTTGGCCACCGACCGCCGTAAGTGTTTCATCAGCCCGCTACTCGCGGGCGGGCTCCGGTGGCGCAGTCACCGCTCTATCGACCCCCGTCCCACGACGGTCGTCGCGACCTCCTCGCCGGTGTCGGGCTCGGCGACCTGTTCGTACTCGACCTGGATAGCCAGGTCCTGCTCGGACACGTCGGTGACCGCGTCGCCGACCACGCCAGAGAGGTTGCCGTAGTGGTCGCCGGGCGGGATATCGAGGGTGACGACCACGTGGTCGGGCGGGTGCGTGATGTCCGTGGGATCCTTGACGACCCGGACGCTCCTGACGCTGACCTCGTCGTACCGCGGCCGGTCGATCGCCTCCTGTACGTCGGCCTCGATGCGGCCTTCGAGCTTCGAGCCCTCGATCTTCGCGACCGTCGTGACGAACAGGGGGACCGAGATCACCAGCAGCGCGAGGACGATGACGCCCGATCGCTTCAGCAGCGTCTTCCGGGTGTGTTCGAGGCCGATCCACGTCGGCGGGCGGTAGCCGAGGTACCAGAACACGGCGAGCCCGGCGAGGTTGATCGCCAGCAGGTTCACGACGACGAGGATGCCCGAGTCGATGGCGACGACCGGGAGTCCCCACGCGAGGCCGACGCCGGCCGTCGCGGCCGGCGGGACGAGCGCCGCGGCGATCATCACGCCGACGATGGCGCTTTTGGTGCGCGTCGCGAGGCTCAGCACGCCCGCGGCGCCCGCGCCGAGCGCGAGGATCAGCGAGAGGATGTCGGGGGAGAGCCGCGCGGCGATCTGTGCCGTGTCGGCGACGGCCCGGCCCGGCGGGGCGACGTGAGTGATGCGGAGCAGCCACGCGAACAGCGTCGCGCTCCCGACGGCGAGGAGGCCGCCACCGATCTGGTAGGCGACGCCCTTGCGGAACAGCGCCTGGTCGTTGACGACGGTGCCGACGGTGGAACTCAGCGCCGGGCCGAGCAGCGGGGCGATGACCATCGCGCCGATGATGGCCGCCGCCGAGTCGAGTATCAGCCCGACCGTCGCGACGAGCGCGCTCAGGACCGTCATCAGCGCGAAGGAGTAGGGGTCCATGATCTGGTTGCCCGCCTCCGCGCGCAGCTCCGCGTCGGCGATGCGCGCGTGGTGGCCGATCTCCGACTCGGACTCCTGGTCGCGCTCGATCTCCTCGAAGAGGTCGGACTCGATGTCGACGATGACGCCGTGGTCGTCGCTGTCGAATCCCACCTCGTAGAGGCGGTCGAGCACCGGCTCGACGTCAGGCGAGTCGACGGTGAAGGAGACGATGGCGTCGTACCGCTCGCGGCGCCGCTCGTCCGTGCAGTAGTAGTCGATGCCCTCCTCGTCGAGTACCGACTCGATGGCGGACAGCGACTCCTCGGGGACCGCCAGCTGGACGAGGCGCATGCGACAGGTTCGCGCTCCAGCGCCTTTAACTGCCGGCTCACACCTCCGAACGTCGGAATCCCGGCCGTCGCTACTCGACGGACGAACCCCGGTCCGGCTGTACAGTTTTTGCCGGCGGCGTCCGATGGCCCGCCATGGACGACTTCGACGCGGACGAGGCGACCGCCGCGGCGCTGGGCCGCGCGTGGCTGGCCGACGACGGGTGGGACCTGCTCACCCGACTGACCGAACTGGACGACCGGCTGGGCGGCCACCCCGGCGACCGCCGCGGGGCGGAACTCGTGGCCGACGCCTTCGAAGCCACCGGCGTCCGGAACGTCCGCGAGGAGCCCTTCGACGTCAACCGCTGGAGCCGCGGGCGGACGGAACTCGCCGTCTCCGTCCCCGACCGCGGCGTCGAGCGGTCGTTCGACGCGGTCGCGCTCCCGTACTCGCCGGCCTACGAGGGCGAGGCACCGCTCGTCGACGTGGGCTACGGGACGCCCGAAGAACTCGACGAGGCCGACGTGGCGGGCGCGGTGGCGGTGACGAAGACCGCGACGCCGCCCGACTTCGGTCGACCCTACCACCGCGCGGAGAAGGTCGGTCACGCCGCGGCGGCCGGAGCGGAGGCCTTCGTCTTCACCAATCACGTCCCCGGCCAGCTACCGCCGACCGGGTCGCTCCGGTTCGACGCCGAGGCCGCCGTCCCGGGCCTCGGCGTGAGCAGGGAGACCGGCGAGTGGCTCCGCGAGTACGCGGCCGAGGGCGCCCGAGCGCACGTCCGCGTCGACGCCGAGACCGAACCGGGGACCAGCCGGAACGTCGTCGGTGTCGTCGGTCCCGACCCCGACGAGGCGGCCGCCGAGGACGAGGTGGTCGTCCTCGCGCACTTCGACGCTCACGACGTGGGCGAGGGCGCCCTCGACAACGGCTGCGGCATCGCGACCGTCGCCGGGATGGCCCGGATCCTCGCCGCGATGGATCTCGACCGCCCCGTCCGGGTCGCCGGCGTGAGCTGCGAGGAGCTTGGACTGGTGGGCAGCGAGGCGCTCGCGGCCGCGCTCGATCTCGACGGGGTCCACACCGTCGTCAACGTGGACGGTGCCGGCCGCTACCGCGACCTGAACGCGCTCGTCCACGCCTCGGAGGCGATGGCCGACCTCGTCGACCGAGTCGCCGACGCCGCCGGTCACCCGGTCGCCGTGCAGGAGCGTCCGCATCCCTACAGCGACCACTGGCCGTTCCTCCGGGAGGGCGTCCCGGCCCTCCAGCTCCACAGCAAGGCGCCCGACGCCGAGGGGACGTGGGACCGTGGGTGGACTCACACCCGCGCGGACACCCGCGACAAGGCCGATCGGCGCAACCTCCGCGAGCACGCGATGCTGGCCGCGCTGTTCGTCCGCGAGATCGCCGCGACCGACGTGGGGCGTCTCGACACCGACAGGGTGCGCGAGTCGCTGCGCGAATCCGGCGCCGACGAGGGGATGCGGGCTGCCGGCATCTGGCCCGACGGGTGGGACTGAGCGGGATCTCAGTCGTCGGCGTCGCCGCGCTCGCCGGTTGCGCACTCGGTCCGCGGTTCGGGCTCGGTGTCGGACGGCCTGCGAACGAACGCCGGCGTCGACGGGTCGTCGGCTTCGAGCGTCCGCGGACCGTCGTCGCCGGGCGCGCGCCCGCTCCAACCCGAGTCCGGGTCGAACTCGCGGAAGAGGAGGAGTCCGTAGGCCGCGACGACGACTGAAGGGACCGCCACGACCGCGGTCCCGAAGAGGATGCCGAAGCCACCGAGGTTCCGCACGGCGCCGGAGAGAACGAACGACCCCAGCGCTCCGGCGGCGAGGTGCGTGAGTCCGAACGCCGCGTACCGGTCGCCCGCCTTCGCGTGTTCGAGGGTCGATTCGAGCGCCGTCGAGAGGTCGCTGTCGCCGACCACGACCGCGAACGGGAGCCCGTAGACGAGGTACGAGAGAACGATCACGACGAGCATCGCGAGCGGCGGCAGTATCAGAAACGGCAACGCCGCGAGAACGACCGTGAACCGGATCACGTTGACGCCGACGATGCGGACGGTAAACCGCCGGACGCCGTCGGCGAACGCGAGCGGTCCGCCGTCGATTCGACTGTCGAGCGCGCCGAGGAAGCCGGCTTCCAGCGCCGAGGTGACGACCAGTCCAGCGAGGAAGAGCGGGACGAACGCGACCACCGAGAGGAAGCCGGTGATCCCGACGCCGCCCGGTCCGTTCGGGAGCGAGACGTACGTCCACAGCGTCGGCAGGCCGGACGGGAACGGGAACGTGACGCCGCCACCACCGTCGGCCGCGAGCGCGCGGGCGACCTTCGACCCGGACAGCAGCGTCGCCGCGACCGGAACCCAGGCGAGGGGAAGCGACTCCGAGGTGACCTCGACCGCGCGGTCGAATCTGGAGGGCATCGCCGTGAAATCGCCGCCCCGCGGCATATGTCTTCCGCGCTGACACGGACGGCGGCGCGCCCGTGGTCTCTCACTCCTGTCGGGCCTCGAAAATGAGGGTCGACGGCAGTTTCGCCAGCAGTTCGGGCCTGCGCTCGCCCCACGGCCCCTCCTCGTAGTCGGCCGGGTCGTCGGAGCCGGGTTCCCGAACGCGTTCCACGCGGAATCCGGCGTCCACGAGCGCGTTGTGCACGTCGCTGACCCGGTGGCGGTAGGTCACCATGTCGGCGTCGAGGTCGTCGTACGCCGTGACCTGTCGGCCGGTGTCGAAGTAGCTCTCCTCAACGCGGTGGGACTCGGGTTCGGCCAGCCCGTAGACCGGATGGGGCATCGAGAAGACGAACCGGCCGTCCGTCCGGAGCACGCGGTGGGCCTCGCGGAAGCAGGCCGCCAGGTCGCCGACCCACTGGAAGACGTAGGCGTTGAACGCCACGTCGAAGGCGTCGTCGGGGAACGTCCCGAGGTCCGTCACGTCACCCTGGACGAACTCCACGTCGGCGTCGTGTTCAGCGGCCAAGTCGCGGGCGAACGACAGCTGTTCCGCGGAGAGGTCCAGCCCCGTCACGTTCGCGCCGCGCTGGGCCAGCTCGACCGAGCACTGGCCGCCGCCACAGCCCAGCTCCAGCACGTCCTCGCCCGCCACGTCGGGCAGGAGCGACAGGTCGTCGTCGGTGGTCGTCCCCGTCCAGTTGACCCCCACGTCGAGGTCGATGTCCTCCTGAAAGGAGCGGGCCGTCAGCTCCCACCACTCGCGCACTTCCTCGGTCATACTCGCCCGGTTTCGGCCGGTCCGGATAGGTCTTGTGTGGGAATGAGACGCGTTCTCGACGGGCCGGCGTACAGGAGGCGAGAGACGGCCGGACCGACTCTACTCCAGCGAGTCCCGGATAGTGCCGGAGACGCGAGCGACGGTCCGGAACTCGGCGTGGCGAGCGCCGAACACCGCACGGGCGCTCTCGACGGCGTCGTCGTCGACAGCGAACTCGACGCCGTATTGCACGTCCCAGAGCACGAGCGGGTACGGCGCCGCCGGCGCGACGCCGTCGGGGCCGTCCACCGCTTCGTCACCGAACACGCGATCGATCTTCGACAGGTCCGACTCCCCGCGACCGATCTCGACCACCAGCCCGACCACCCGCCGGACGAGTTGCCGCGCGAAGCCGCCGGCTTCCAGCCGCAGTACGAGGAAGTCGCCGTCGCGCTCCGCCGACGCATTGAGGTCCCGAACCGTCCCCTCGTCGTCGGGCGTCAGGTTGTGGAAGTCGTGTTCGCCGGAAAGGCGAGCGAGCGCCTCGGTGACTCCCCGTTCGTCCAGTTCGGCGTCCGCTCCGCGGGGCGCGTACAGGTGATAGACGTACTCCCGGGAAGAAGCGTCGTGCGTGGCGTGAAACGACGACCCCACCTCGGCGCTGGCCCACGCGCGGACCGACGCGGGCAACTCGCTGTTGAACGCCCGCGGCGAGAGCCACTCGGGGGCTTCGAAGGCGACGGTCTGCGCGCGGGCCGAGACCCCGGCGTCCGTTCGGCCGGCGGCGGCATACCCGTCGGGTTTCTCCGCTCCGTCGTCGATTGCCCCGAGGTCCCGGAGCGCGTCGAAGAGAGCGTCTTCCACAGTGGGCACGTCGGGCTGGCGCTGGAACCCGTGGAACGGCCGGCCGTCGTAGGCGACCCGGTAGGCGCGCATCCGCTCAGGCGAAGTCGTCGTGGGTCGGCTTCTCGCGGTCGCCGGGGAACTCGTCGACGGGCACGTTCGTCTGGTCGCCGCTCTCCATGTCCTTGACCGTCACCTCGTCGTTCTCCAGGTCGCGCTCGCCGACGATGACGACCGTCTCGGCGTCGATGGAGTCGGCGTAGTTCATCTGCCCGCCGAACGACCGGCCGCTCACGTCCGTCTCGACGACGTGGCCGCGCTCGCGCAGCTCGCGGGCGATGCGCGAGGCGACCGGCCGCACGTCCCCGACCTGGAGGACGTAGTAGTCGGTCGAGATGCCCTCGCCGGGCCAGGCGTCGTGAACTTGCAGGAGCAGGGGGAGCGTCGAGTTCATGACGCCGATGCCGACGCCGACCGCGGGCGTGGACTGGCCGCCGAACTCCTCGATGAGGTGGTCGTAGCGGCCGCCGCCGAAGATGGAGCGGGAGACCTCCCCCGAGGCGTCGAAGCACTCGAAGACGACGCCGGTGTAGTAGTCCAGCCCCCGCGCGGTCGTCAGGCTCACGTCGCAGTACTGCCGAACCCCGAAGTCCTCGGCCGCGGCGAGCACGTTCTCCAGGTTCTCAACCGCCGCGGCCAACTCGTCGCTGTCCGAGAAGTCTGTCAGTGCCGAGAGGTCGTCGTCGCCCGCGATCAGGAGGTCGTCGAACTCCCGGGCCTGGTCGTAGGAGAGACCGGCGTCGGACAGGAGGCCCAGGTACTCCTCGTCTTCGACCTTGGCGCGCTTGTCGACGGCGCGGATGGCGTCGGGCACGGCCACGTCGGCGTCGAACGACCGCAGGAGTTCCCCGAGGATGTCGCGGTGGGAGACGCGGAACTCGAACTCCGAGCCGTCGAGGCCGAGGTTCGTCAGCGAGTCCGCCGCGAACGCCAGCACCTCGGCGTCGGCGTCGGGCTCGCTCGACCCGAAGATGTCCGCGTTGGTCTGGTAGAGCTCGCGATAGCGGCCCTGCTGGACCTGTTCGTAGCGCCAGAACGGCCGCGTCGAGAACCACTTGATTGGCTTCGACAGCGCCTGCTGTTTGGCGACGACCATCCGCGCGACGGTCGGCGTGAGTTCGGGCGTGAGCGTGACGTGGCGCCCGCCCTTGTCCTCGAAGTCGTACAGTTCGTCGACGATGTCCTCGCCGCTCTTGTCGGTCCACATCTCCGCCGGCTCCAGCGCCGGCGTCGACGTCTCGCGGAAGCCGTAGGCCCGGGCGGTGTCCTCGATCGTGTCGATGACCTCCCGGCGCGGGGCCATCTCGTCGGGGTAGAAATCAGTGAATCCCTTGAGTCCCTCGTACATACCACGACGTTCGGGCAGGGGTCGCTTCAAACCCATCTTTTTCGCCGGGGGGGGTCGCCGCAGGCGACCCCGGCCAAAAACATGGGTGAAAAAGGCCGGACGCTTCGCTCACTGGGTTCGCTCGCGTCCGGTGAATCGCGCCTCACTTCGTTCGGCGCGAATGCTCAGTACAGCCCACAGAGTGAACAGTCGCGGTGGCGCGCGCTGTCGCGGCCTCCGTGCCGCGACAGCATCGTGCGAGGTCTTCGTGAACGGAGTGAACGAAGGCTCGGAAGACGAGCGGAGCGAGTCTTCCGGTGGATGACTGAGCGAGCGCAGCGAGCGAAGGAATCGGTTGGGGCGGCACGAGGTACGGTGCTGTGCGGTCGTTGTCCTGGTGGATTGAAAGGGCGAGACGGGCTCGTCGGCGCCCCGACGACGCAAGCACCGGAACGAAGTGAGGAGCGCAGCGAGTCGCGGCGTCACGAGCGCGCCGAGGGCTTTCATCGCGTGTTGTCTCCTGTAGTCGCTCCAGATCCACTTCTCCTCATCACTCATTCCACAGAAACAACCGCTCAACAAGCACACGATCCTGAACACCGCTCGCCACAACCAGTGAGCGTTTATTGCCCTGGCAGTCGACGTCAGGAGTATCCGTGATGAACGACCAGTCAGCGCGCGCTCGTGAGAGACTCGACGAGGCGTTCGGCGAGTCGAACGAGCCAGTAGATGTCGTTTCGGCGCCCGGCCGTGTCAACCTGATCGGCGGTCACACCGACTACAACGAGGGATTCGTCCTCCCGGCGGGGATCGACCGCCGGACCGTGGTCGCGGCCCGCCCGCGAGACGACCGAACGATCGGCGTCAGCTCGACCAACTTCGACCAGACTGTCTCCTTCGATCTCTCCCCCATCTCCCACTCCGACGACGCGCCGTGGAGCGACTACGTCCGGGGCGTCGCCGAGCGGCTCGTCGACCGGGGGTACGACGTCGGCGGCACCGAACTGGCCGTCGTCGGCGACGTGCCGATGGGCGCCGGGCTCTCCTCGTCGGCGGCGTTCGAGGTCGCGGTCGCCGCGGCGCTGGCCGCGGTGCACGACCTCTCGGTCGACGACGAGGAACTCGTGGCGGTCTGCTGGGAGGCCGAGACGGAGTTCGTCGGCCTGAGCTGCGGCATCATGGACCAGTACGCCGCGGTCCACGCCGAGCGCGAGAGCGCCCTGTTCCTCGACTGCCGCGACGAGTCCCACGAGACCGTCCCGCTGCCGTCCGACGAGGTGACCGTCGTGGCGACGAACACGAACGTCCAGCGCGAACTCGTCGACTCCGCGTACAACGACCGCGTGGCGACCTGCCGGGAGGGCGTCGAGTTCTTCGACGACGCGCTCGACGAACCGATCGAGTCGCTCAGGGACGTCTCCGTCGAGACCTTCGAAGCCCGCGAGTCGGAGCTGCCGGAGACGGTCCGGAAACGGGTTCGCCACGTCGTCACCGAGAACGAGCGGGTCCGCGACGCCGCGGCCGCGCTGCGCGAGGGGCGCCTCGACCGCGTCGGGACGCTCCTCGACGAGTCACACGCCAGCCTCAGAGACGACTACGAGGTGAGCGTCGACGAACTCGACGCCGTCGCGTCGATCGCCGGCGACCTCGACGGCGTCTTCGGGTCGCGGATGACCGGCGCCGGGTTCGGCGGGTGCGTAGTCACGCTCGTCCGACCGGACGCCGCCGAGGCCGTGACGAGCGCCATCGACGAGCGCTACCGCGACCGGACCGGGATCGAACCCGACGTCTACGTGTGCAACCCCGACGGCGGCGTCCGCCGACACGAGTAGGGGACCGCGACGCGGCCGGCCGCGCAGTCGGGAGGATTATTTCGCTGGCGCGACACCGACGAGACACGATGCGCCGCCGAGACGTCGAGAACGACAACGGCAATCGGCTGATCTACTACGAGTTCGACGACGAGGCCAGCGGGGACGAGGCCCAGGGCGTCGAGACCGAGGGCGACGATCCCGGACGCGGCGGGGACGATGTCTGAACTGCGGTGGGACCCGGTCGGGCGAGAGTGGGTCATCACAGCCACCCACCGCCAGGACCGGACGTTCAAGCCTCCGAAGGACTACTGCCCGTTCTGCCCGCCGCGCGACGACGGCGTCCCGACCGCCGTGACCGAGTCGGACTTCGACATCGCCGTCGTCGAGAACGGCTTCCCCTCGCTCCAGGAGAACCCGCCGGACCCGGCGGTCGACGGCGACGACCTCCGTCCGGTCGAGCCCGCGAACGGGGTCTGCGAAGTCGTCCTCTACACGTCGGACCACGAGGCCGTCACGTCTGAGCTCCCGGCCTCCAAGTTCCGGAAGCTCGTCCGCGTCTGGCGGGACCGCTACCGCGATCTGGGGGCGCGCGAGGAGATCGACTACGTGTACCTCTTCGAGAACAAGGGCGAGGAGATGGGCGTCACCCTCCAGCACCCCCACGGGCAGATCTACGCCTACCCCTTCGTCCCGCCGACGATCGAGCGGGAACTCGACTCCAGTCGGGCCTACCACGAGGAATCGGGGGCGTGCCTGTTCTGTGACCTCGTCGCCGCGGAGGTCGCCGCCGGCGAGCGTGTCGTCGCGGAGAACGACTCGTTCGCCGCCGTCGTCCCCTTCTCGGCGCGGTACGCCTACGAAGTCCACGTCTACGCCAAGGAGCACCGTCCCTCGCTCGACGACTGCTCGGTCGCCGAGTGCCGCGATCTGGGGTCGCTGCTCAAGCGACTCCTGGTCGCGTACGACTCGCTGTTCGGCTTCGAGATGCCCTTCGTCATGGCCACCCACCAGCAGCCGACCGACGGGACCGGCGAGGACTACGCCCACTTCCACCTGGAGTTCTACCCGCCGTACCGGACAGCCGAGAAACTGAAGTACCTCGCCGGGAGCGAGCTCGGCGCCGGCACCTACATCAACAACAAGCTCCCCGAGGAAGCCGCGTCGGAACTCGCCGAACTCGTCCCCGAACGGGCCGAATGACGATGTGAGCCCCGTGCTGTCAGGAGCGGCGACCGACGACCCGCGACTGGACGTGCTCGGGGAACACGTCCGAAACGGCTCCTTCGCCGTACTCCGCGGCCAGCAGCGCCCGGAGTTCCGTCTCGTAGTCGCCGGTCGGTATCTCCTCGCTCGGTCCTGTCTCGACCTCCAGTAACCGCGCGGCCAGGTCGTCGATGGCGCTCCGGCCGTAGCCCGCGAGCGGCCGCAGGTAGTCGATCCCGTGGCGGTCTTCCAGGCTCTGGGCGAACGGGCGGTCGACGACCGGCGCGCGGTCGTCGCGACGCGTCCCGTCGGCGACCGCGTCGAACTCACGCCCACCGATCTCGGCGCGACTCGCGACCGTCTCCAGCGCGTGCTCGTGGACCAGTTGGATCCCCTCGCGCGGATAGCCGTCGTCGACCATCCGCGAGACGGCCTCCCGGGCCACCGACTCGTCCAGTTCCACCGTCTCGACGGGGAGTCCCACTCGCTCTCCCGCCTCGCGAGCGGTTTCGGCCACCGACGCCTCCCCGTCGAGACCCGGCCCGAACGTACAGCTACAGAGCGTCACGTCGTAGAACGGGTCGAGGAGCGCGGCGGCGAGCGCCGAGTCCTTGCCGGCGGAGAACAGCGTCGCGACCGTCGGCATTACCGCCGCTGGATGTCGAAGCTCTGCTGGTCGGGCTGGAGTTCCTTGAGGAGCGCCTTCATCTTCTCCTCGTCGATCTTGCCCTGGATGCGGCCGCTCTGGGCGAGCGCGAGCACCTGCTGTTCGACCTGCTCGCCGAACTCGGGCTTGGACATCTTCACCGTGTTGAGGCGCTTTCGCGCGCCGTCGGTGAGGTGCTTGCGCAGCATGGCCTTCTTCTGGGCCTCGCGCTGCTCGCGCTGGGCCTCCATGGCCTCCTCGTCGACGCCCTGGCCCTGACCGCCCTGTTCCTGCAACTGCTCCATCTTCTCCTGTCGGAGCTTCTCGAGCTCCTCGTCGTTCGGTTCTCCGCTCATGGGCGTACGTTGTCGAGTCGCCGGGAAAACGATTTCGGAGCCGCCCACCGCCCGAACGTGCGGCTTACGAGTCGGAATCGGCCGCGGAACGCACCGGTTACGAACCCGGCCCGCTGCCGAACAATCGGCTTACGCGATCGAAAGAGGGCCCAAAAGCCCGGTCACCGCGGCAGTCGCGCGGCAGTCGCGGCTACCGGTGGGGGAGCGCGGAGAAGTGAGAGACCGGTCTACGCGTAGCGTTCGAGGTCCGGACGGTCGAGGCCTTCGAGGACCTCGCCCGCGACCTCGTCGAGCAGCGCCTGCCCGTCGGCGGTGATGCGGCGGCCCTCGCCCTCGGCGGTCTGGACGTAGCCGGCGTCTTCGAGCTGCTGGAGCGCGGTGCGGACGACCTTGCCGCTCCCGTCGGTCGTCTGGTCCGGGCGGACCTGGTAGCGGTTCGAGCCCTGCTTGGAGTCGCCGTAGGCGGTGCGGAGCGCGCCGACCCCGACCGGCCCGTCGATGGCGACCTTCCGGAGGAGGCTGGCGGCGCGCAGCTGCCAGAAGTCCTCCTGCTCGGGCGGGAGTTCGCGACCGACGCCGGTCTTCGCGAAGGTGAACCAGTCGGGCTCTTCCACTGCGCCTTCGTCGGCGAGACGGTCCGCGACCGCCTCGTTCAGGGCTTCCGCGGGCACGTCGTAGAGTGTCGTCATTGCCACGTTCTTCCGGAGCGGCTCATTTAAGGGCATCGTTCGTCGCCCGCCCACGTCAGGGCGACACAGGGGGATCGGATACCGACACAGGGGGATCGGATACGGCCCGGTGATCGAGGCTCCGCGGTCAATCGCGGCTGCGGGCCCCGAGCGCGAAGGCGACGCCGCCGCCGACGACGGTCGGGAAGACGTACGTCGCACCGCGGTGGACGAGGACGGCCGCGCCCGCGACTCCCCCCGCGGTCCCGGTGGTTGAGATGAGGAGGGCGATCAGGACGGCGTCGACGCCGCCGAGGCCACCGGGAAGCGGGGTCATCCCGGCGACCGCGCCCATCGGGACGACGAGCAGGACCGCCGAGAACTCGACGGGGTGGCCGAGCGCGAACAGGGAGAGCCACAGCGACGTACACAGCGCGAGCCAGCCGAGCGCCGAGAAGCCGATCGCTTCGATCACCGTCGACCGACTGCCCGCGACGCGGTCGATGGCGGCGAAAAAGCCCTCGATGCGGCGCTCGATATCAGCGGTCGTCGGCGGCGACTTGCGCGGGATCACCCGCCCGAGGAAGCGAACGATCGGCGTGACCGCGCGGACGACGGCCGCTTCGAGTTCGTAGCGGAACTGCCAGCCGAAGTAGACGGCCGCCGGAATGCCGACGGCGAGGGCGACCAGCGCGCTCGTCGCGAACACGAGGTTGCGACCGAACTCCGCCGCGCCGGCGACGACGAACGTCAGGCCGACCAGCGCGTACGCGATGGAGGGGACGAAGTGGATGGCGTCGACAGAGGCGATTGCCGCGAGTCCCGTCTCGTACTCGCGGTCCGTCGCCCGCGAGATGAGGTAGCCGCTGACGGGTTCCCCGCCCGCCTGTCCGAACGGCGTGACGTTGTTCGAGAACACCGCGCCCGCGAAGACGAGGGCGCTCATCACGACGGAGATGGGGGCGTCGAGCGCGCCCAGGACCGTCCGGAGAGCCATCCCCCAGAGGAACAGCCAGACGACCGCCACCCCGAGGATGACCAGGAGATACTTGATCTCGATCCCCCGGAGCTGCGTCAGGATGTCCTCGATCCCGACGACCCACACGAGGGCTGCGAGGACGACCAGCGCACCGGCGAACCCGACGACCGTCGCCCACCTGTCCCCGTTCATGTCCACGAGGAGGGGCCTGCGCGGTTTGAACCCACCGGAGTGGCGCCGAGCGGCCGATCGACCGTCCAGAGAGTCCTCCGGGCCAGGCGGGCGAGTCGCGGACCGCCCCGGCCGAACCACAGGGGGTTTTGACCGGGGGAGCCAAGGCCGCCTATGGACGAACGGACCGCGCTGGGACTGCTCGCCGACCGCTTGCCGTCGGCGGGCGACGACGCAGCCGTCGTCGACGGGCAGGTCGTCACCACCGACATGCTACACGACCGGACGGACTTCCCCGACGGGACGACCCGCTACACCGCCGGCTGGCGCGCGGTCGGCGCCTCCCTCTCCGACGTCGCGGCGATGGGCGCCGCGGCGACCGCAGCCGTCGCCGTCTACGCCGCACCCTCCTTCGACGGCGCCGAACTCGCCGACTTCGTCGACGGCGCCGCCGACGTCTGCGAGTCCGTCGACGCCGAGTACGTCGGCGGCGACCTCGACGACCACGTCGAGTTCACGGTCGCCACCACCGCGCTCGGGGAGACCGACGATCCCGTCCTGCGGTCGGGCGCCCGACCCGGCGAGGCGGTCTGTGTGACGGGGACCCTGGGACGCAGCGCGGCCGCTCTCCGCCTGTTCGAACGCGGCGAGGTCGAGCGCGCGAACGCCCTCTTCCGCTTCTCCCCCCGGATCGCCGCCGGGCGCGCGCTCGCCGGGAGCGCGACGGCGATGATGGACTCCAGCGACGGCCTCGCCCGCTCGCTGCACCAGCTCGCCGAGGCCAGCGGCTGCGGGATGGCCGTCGAGTCACCCCTCCCCATCGACGAGTCCGTCGACGACGTCGCCGAGGACGGCGCGGACCGCCTGGAGCTCGGCGCGTTCTTCGGCGAGGACTTCGAGCTCGTCTGTACGGTCCCCGAGGACGAACTCGCAGCCGTCCGCGAGGACGTGCCCGTCGATCTGACCCGGATCGGGACCGTCGTCGAGCGCGAGGCGCTGGGCGCCTCGAACCAGCGCGGCGGAGCCGCGGAGAACCGCGTCACGCTGGACGGCGATGCGCTCCCGGATCGAGGATACACGCACTGAGCGCCGGAGAACCGACGGACAGTCACGCCGCCAGGATCTCGAAGGGGACGGGCGTGAAACAGAGGAGGCCGAGGCCGAGCGTCAGGACGCCGACGGCCTGGCGCCGGCGGCCGATCGGCTCGTCGCGGATCGGCGTCGCCGGGCCGGCGTAGGCCAACCCGCCGGCGATCACTCCCCAGAACGCCCAGAGGACAACCGCGTTCGTCGCTTCCTGGGAGAAGTAGAGGTAACCGGCGAGCCCGAACAGCGCCGCCGGGACCGCCGCGGCGACCGTCTCCTGGCGCGGGCCGAGGATGGCGCGGACGATGTGCCCGCCGTCGAACTGCCCGACCGGCAGGAGGTTCAGGAAGGTGACGAACATGCCGACCCAGCCGCCGAAGATGACGGGGTTGGCGGCCAACGACGGGTCCGAGTACGAGAGTGGCTGGCCGGTCAGCTCGGCGAGGATGACCAGCAAGAGCGGGTCGTTGAACCGCAGCGAGGTCGACGACCCCGCGATCACCCGCTCTGGCACCGTGATCGGGTCGAGGTGCAGGCCGACGACGGTGACCACGACCGTCGCGACGAGTCCCGCGAGCGGTCCCGAGACGCCGATGTCGAACAGCGCCTTGCGGTCGGGGATCCGTCCGCGCATCCGGATGACCGCGCCCATCGTCCCGATGAGCGAGGGGAACGGGATGAAGTAGGGCAGGCTCGCGTCGACGTCGTGGTAGCGGATCATGACGTAGTGGCCAAACTCGTGGACCGCGAGGACGCCCAGGATCGCCGCGGTGAACGGCCACGCCTCCAGCAGGGAGAACGGCCCGTCGATCTCCACGTAGTACCACTGCGTCCCCACCAGGAGCGTCGAGAACACCGTCAGCACGAAGAAGACGATGTTCGCCCACGGGATCCCGTCGATGTGAGGCGAGCGGGGCTCCGCGACGAGGACGTACTGCGGCCGCGACGGCCCGAAGCGGTCCTCGACGAGCGTCGTCTCGCCGAAGGGCGCCTCCGACTGGGCGCGCGTCGTCAGCGACACGTCGTAGCCCTCCTCGCGGAACAGCTCCCAGAGCTCGCGCTCCAGCGCCTCCGCGGACGCCAGCGGCGTCCCCAGGTAGTAGATCGTGTCGTCGTCACCGACGCGAACGTCGGCCACCTGGAAGACCGACTGCACGGCATCGACCGGCGGCCCGGCCGCCGGCTCGGGACGCTCGTCCATCGGTGCGAGGTTGGGCGTACCCGGGTATAAATCCCGGGAAGAAACGGACGGTAACGGGATCGGGACCCGCCCTGTGACTGAAGCGAGCCCCGACGACGGACCGCCGGAGAAGTGGGGAACCGGGACGCCGTGGCAGCGGGCCACCGCGTCGCCGCGTATCAGGGAACGTGTGTGACGTCGGAGTGGGGTCGTGCTTGGTGTGTGGTGGGTACGCGTGTGGTGGTTGACGCGTGTTCCAGTGTGGTGGCGGGCCGTGTGTGTTAGTGGGGTCGGTGTGGGTTCGTGCGTTCGTGCGGGTTCGTGGCGGGGTCTCAGTGGTTAACCGCGGGCGGACCGGCTCGACTCACTACGCGCGTTCGACGCGCCACGTGGTCGCGCTCGTGTAGGACCACTTCTCGACTTCGAGTTCCGTCGCGGAGTCGCGGATCTTCACCATCAGCGCGCCGATCTCCTTGGGCGACAGGCCGACTTCGTCCGCGATGAACTTGCTCTTGAAGTACATCTCACCGTCTTCGGCCTTCTGCGCGAGATAGGCCTTGAGTCGCTCTTCTTTCGACGGCTCGTCTTCGGTGGAGGGCTGTAGTATCGAGCTCATGTTGACACCTCGCTCCATTCTGTGACCCCTGTATCCATATAAAGGCGGGAAGCTTCGGTTCGCTTCGTGTCGTTTCACAGACTTTCCGGCCAAAACGGGGTAAATTCGATCGTTTAGAACGTTTTCTAATTCGTTTAGACGTTTTATAACCTACTCAGAACCCGTTATCTGGACCCGTGAAGAGCGCGCACGACCGCGGTTCGAACCGCTTTCTGAACGGCGGTTCAGCCCGATATTGAGGCAACAATTTCTGGTACTGGCGAACGTGTCGCCGGGTGCGGGTCTGGGAGTGCCCCGTCGGATGGGGCCCAGCGGGAGGCCCCGACCAGTGACCGGATCGGGCCGTCGCGGCTTGACAACCCTTAAGACGGCATCGCGGTTACGCCGTGCCAATGAAAGTAGTCGTCTCTATCGGCGGGAGCGTCCTCGTCCCGTCGGTGAGTCCGGAGCGGGTCCGGGCCTACGCCGACGCGCTCGAATCGCTGGACGCGGACGGGTACACGCTCGGGACAGTCGTCGGCGGCGGCCCGACCGCGCGGGAGTACATCACCGCCGCACGCGACCTGGGCGCAAACGAGATCGAACTCGACCAGATCGGCATCTCCGTGACGCGCCTGAACGGGCGACTCCTCATCGCGGCGCTGGACGAGCGGGCCGCGCCCACGCCGCCGGAGGACTACGACACCGGCCGCGAGGCCATCCGCCGCGGCGACATCCCCGTCATGGGCGGGACCGTCGCCGGCCAGACGACCGACGCCGTCAGCGCGGCCTTCGCCGAGTACGTCAACGCCGATCTGCTCGTCTACGCCACGAGCGTCGACGGCGTCTACGAGGCCGACCCCGGCGAGGACCCCGAGGCCTCGAAGTTCGCGGAGATCAGCGCCGACGACCTGGTCGACCTGATCGCCGACCTGGAGATGGACGCCGGGAGTAACGCCCCCGTCGATCTGCTCGCCGCGAAGATCGTCCAGCGCTCGGGCATCCGGACCATCGTCCTCGACGGCGACGACCCCGAACGCGTCGAGCGAGCGATCCGGACGGGCGACCACGACGGCACCGACGTCGTCCCCCAGGGCGTGGGTGAACCGCCAGCCGAATGGACCGACCGATGACCGACCTGGTGACAGCATGAGCGAGAGCGAACCCGACGACGCGGGCGCGACCGCGAGCGCCGACGGAACGGCCGACGCCGACCGGACCGACGCCCCCAGCGAGACCGAATCGGCGGACGACACCCGCACCGACGGGACCGACGGCGAGAGCCGCTATGCCTTCTGGGCCGACGAGGTCGCCGACGCCGTCGAGGCGCGCGACCCCGAGGAGCCCATCGTGATCAAAGGCGGCATCTCCCCCTCGGGCGTCCCGCACCTCGGCAACGTCAACGAGATCATGCGCGGTTACTTCGTCGCCGAGGTCCTGCGCGAGCGCGGCTGGGAGGTCCGGCAGGTGTTCACCACGGACGACCGCGACCCCCTGCGGAAGCTCCCGCGGAAACTCGCCGACCTGGACGGTAACATCGTGGATCTGGGCGACGTGAACGCGGGCGCCCTGGGCAAGAACCTCGGGCACGCGTACACGGACATCCCCGATCCCTTCGGTTGCTGTGACTCCTACGGCGAGCACTTCTCGACGCTCATCGCCGAGTCCGCAGAGCTGCTCGACGCCCCGATCGACGTCGTCTCGACCACCGAACTGTACGAGTCCGGCCGAATGGACGACGTGGTCGAACACGTCCTGCGAAACCGCGAGCAGGCCCGCGACGTTCTCTCGGAGTACCAGGACAAGGTCGACGAGGACTACGTCCCGTTCAACCCCTTCTGCTCGAACTGCGGGAAGGTGACCGAGACGGTGACTGCAGTCGACGTCGACGACCGGACGGTCGAGTACCGCTGCACCGACATCGAGGCCGGCAACCGCACCATCGAGGGCTGCGGCCACGAGGGGACTGCCACGTTCCGCGAGGGCAAGCTCCCCTGGCGCTTCGAGTGGCCCGCCCAGTGGCAGGTGCTCGGCGTCGACTTCGAGCCGTTCGGCAAGGACCACGCCGAGGGGTCGTGGCCCTCCGGCGTCGACATCGCCGAGAACGTCCTCGGCATCGAGCCGCCGGAGCCGATGGTCTACGAGTGGTTCACCCTCGACGGCGAGCCGTTCTCCTCCTCGGAGGGGAACATCGTCCTCGTCCACGACGTGCTGGAGATGCTCGAACCCGAGGTCCTCCGGTACTTCTTCGCGAAGGACCCGAACAAGGCCCGCGACTTCAGTATCGAGCGCCTCGACCAGCTGGTCGACGAGTTCGACCGCGTCGAACGGCTCTACTTCGGCGAGGAGTCGGGCACCGACAAGGAGACCCGGCGCGCCGAGCGCGCCTACCCGTTCGCACTCTCGCTGGCCGACGTGCCCCCGGAGGCGCTGGCCGCGAGCGACCTGTTCGAGGAGGTCGCCGACGGCGAGGACGGCCACGCCGTCGCCTTCGACCACAACGACGCCCGGGACAGGGAGCGCCGCCGCGAGTTCGTCGACGGCGAGTTCGCGGACCGGGTGCGCCTCCCCTACACGTTCGCCGCGGTACTGGGGATGTTCGACGACGCGGAAGCGCGCGCGGAGACGGCCCGGAAAGAGGGCCACGTCGCCGACGACGACCCCGCCTGGGCCGTCGAGGACGCCTTCGGCCGCGTCGACCTCGCCAGCGAGTGGGCCGACCGAACAGACAACGAGTACAACTACACCGTCGCCCGCGCCGAGATGCCCGACGTCTCCGTCGACGAGGCGACCGCCGCCGCGCTCGACGACCTGGCGGACTTCGTCGCCGAAGGCCACGACGGCGAAGCCATCCAGGGCGAGATCTACGAGACCGCGCGCCGCCACGACCTGGAGGTCGGCGACTTCTTCGCCGTCGGCTACCAGCTGTTCTTCGGCGTCGAGGAAGGGCCGCAGCTGGGGCACTTCCTGGGCGACCTCGACCGCGAGTTCGTCGTCGAGCGGTTGCGGCGAGAGCGGTAGACTGGTCGTCAGTTTTCGAGGCCCGGCAGTGCTCAGTGGGTATGCTTGTTGAGCGGTTGTTTCTGATCAGATCGGTGTGGAAATAAGCCGGGTTGGAGCGACCGCAGCCAACAGCAGGCGTTGAAAGCCCTCGGCGCGCTCGCTCACGGGTCGCTCCGCTCCCCGTTCGCGTGTCGAGGTGCTCCCTGCGGTCGCGCCTCGCACTCGCGGTCGCTGAGCGGGATATTCTCGCTCGCTGCGCTCGCTCGAATAGAGCCCGCTTAGGCGACTAGATAAACGCGAGCCCGCCTCGCCCTTTCAGTCCACCAGGAACAGCAGAACCGCGGCCGCACAGCACCGCAGACAGCCTCACACCTCCCCAACCGACTGCGGTGCTCGCTCCGCTGCGCTCCTCATCCCTCGCGCGACTGCTGTCGCGGGATGAAACCCGCGACAGCGCGCGCCACCGCAGTTGTTCACTCTCTGGGCTGTGTTGAGCATCCGGCGCCGAAGGCGCCGGTTCACCGTCAGAGCAAGCTCTGACGAGCCTGCGGTCGTTCGCGGTGCTCACTCCCGCAGACACCGAACTCGCGCTCCGCGCGAGTTCGGCCTTTTTCACCCATGTTTTTGGCTGGGGGGGGTCGCCTACGGCGACCCCCCCAGCGAAAAAGATGGAGGGGTTTATTGGCGTGATACCGCTAGACGGGCGCGTGGAATCGCCGTTCGACGTTCTCTCGGTTGCCCCCGACGCCGACGAGGAGGAGATAAAGGAGGCCTACCGGGAGCGGATCAAAGAGGCGCACCCCGACCACGGGGGATCGGCCCGCGAATTCCAGCTCGTGAGGGCCGCCTACGAGGAGATCAAGAACGGAGACGCCGCGGTTGACGGCGAAGCGGACGGCGGTGACGGGGGAATCACCGGCGAGGCCGCGGACGGAGAGGCCCGCGAACCGGAGCGCGAGGAGCCGCGGCGGACCCAGCGCTGTCGAGTCGAGTACCTCAACTACGAGGTGCTGGACGACCACGGCTGGGACATCGACGACGAGGACCTCTTCGAGGAGGCGGCGAACGGAGGGCTGGACAGGGAAGACTACGGCCAGTTCTGGGTGCGGCCGCGCGAGTCGCTGCTCGAAGCGGCCGAGCGACACGGGTTCGCCTGGCCGTTCGCCTGCCGGGGGGGCGCCTGCGCCAACTGCGCGATCATCATCCTCGAAGGGGAGATGCGGACCCGCGTCGATCACGTGCTCCCGCCGGAGATGCTCGACAAGGGATTCCAGCTCTCGTGCAACGGGATGCCGGTCTCCGACGAGTTGCAGGTACTCTACAACGTCAAGCACATGCCGGAACTGGAGGAGTTGCTCCTCCCGCCGCGGCCGTGGGAACAAGCGCACGACGACTGAGTGTGGGACGGAGAGGCACGCCACCACGAGGCTTTTGTGCCGATGCGGCGACCCGCCCGACGTGACACACTGGACCGACCGGCTCTTTCGCGAGCAGGCGGACCTGTTCGCGGATAGCTTCGAGGACATGTTCGAGGCGGCCGACGAAGCGGTCGACGCGCTGCTCGACCTATTGGCCGAAGAATACGACTGTGATCCCGAGCAATCGCTGGATATCGCCTGCGGCGTCGGCCGGCACGTGCTCGCGTTCGCCGACCGCGGCGTCGACGCGGAGGGGCTCGACTTCTCCGCCGAGTTCGTCGGGCGAGCGCGCGAGCGGGCGAGCGACCGCGGGCTGGGCGACCGGACGGAGTTCCACGTGGCCGACATGCGCGACCTGGGCGAGTGGTCGGGCTCGTACGACCTGATCACGGTCTTCTGGAACTCGCTGGGGTACTACGGGCGGGAGACGGACCTGCAGGTCCTCGCCGACGCTCGCGAGCTGCTGGCCGAGGACGGCGTGCTAGTCGTCGAGCAGTCGAACCGTGACTTCTTCCTGCGGAACTTCGACGCGGCGACCGTCAGTGAGGACGACGACCGCTTCTCGGTGTACCGCCAGGAGTTCGACGTCGAGACCGGCCGGTTCTCGACGCGTATCGACGTCTTCGACGCGGCGGGAGAAGGGTACGACTACGTCGACCGGATGGAGTGGGAGAACAGGCTCTACGCGCCGCCGGTGCTCCGGGAGCTCTGCGAGGACGCGGGATTCGAGGACGTGGCACTGTTCGGCGGGTTCGACGGGGGCGACCTGTCGCTGGAGTCGGAGACGGTCGTGACGATAGCGCGGTGAACGTTCGGAACGGTGCAGTCGGGCGGGAGCGCGGTGGACGGTCCGGGAGTACGGTGAGCAGTCGCGGCGCGACAGCGCGACGGGAGCCGCCCGCTCACCCGCCGCCGAACTCCCAGCCGGCGCTCTCGAGGCGTTTCTCCTCGACGCGGTCGAGCGCCTCTTCGTACGGGTCGGCCTCGTGGTGCGGCCGCTCGGCCGCGAGGTCGCGGGCGCGCTCGAACCAGGCCTCCGCGTCCTCGTAGCGGTCGCCGGCTTCGTCGTCGTCGGCGCTGTCGTCGCCCTCGCGTTCGAGGGCGGCGGCGTGTGCACTCATCGCTTCGAGCAGCCCCGCCGTCACCCACGTCAGCTGGTATTCGAGGGCGTCCTCGGAGACGGGCGCGTACCCGTTCCAGCCCGCGTCGGTCGCGGCGCGGTAGCGGTCGAACGCTTCCTCCCAGGCGTCGACGGCGACCGTCGCATCCTCCGCCGAGAGCGCCGTCTCGCAGCGCCCCGCGGCGTCGTCGAGGAACCCTTCCCCGGCCGCGCGGAGGTCGGACTCGAGGGAGTCCAGTCGGTCCGCGGCGCCCTCTGGCGGGTGGTCGACGTCGTCGAGGGACTCGCGGGCCTCCTCGATGGCCTCGGCGGCGTCGACGTAGGCCTCGCAGGCCTCGCCGTAGTCCCCGTCTTCGAGCGCCGTCTCGACCGTCTCGTAGGCGGACACGGCGCGGTCGAGCCACGCGGTCACTGTGGTGTGTTCGAGCTCCTCGACGACCGCGTTGACCTCCGTGCGGATCTTCTGCTCGGGGGCGCGGTCCTCGCGGGTCGCACAGCGCCGGGCCTGCGAGAACTGCGAGCGCGCCGAGAGCGCGTGCTGGTTCGGGTCCTTGCCCCGCTGGCACGCGTCCTCATAGGCGGCGATGGCGTCGCGGGCGTGCGCGAGCGCCGCGGCCATGTCGGACCACGACGAGCCGACGGCATCGATGTAGTCCTCCGCTTCCTCGACGTCGCCCTCGTCGGGGTCGAAGACGACCGTCTCGTCGTCGGTCTGGACCTCGAGCTTGCTGTTGAGTAGGCCCTTGCGGACGTGGCTCGTCTCGAGGTCGGTCAGCTCGAAGGCGATCTCGGGCTCCTCGGGCTTGTCGCCGAGGATCCACAGCACCCGTTCGTCGGTGACGAGCATGTACGCGCCGTGGTCGCCGCTCGATTCGATCGTCGTCGTTCGACCGTCCTGCGTGTGTTCTATCGTCCCGTCGTTAGCGAGCGCGTGCGCTAACTGCTCGCCCTCTCGCAACATGTCCCCCAGATGCTCCGCGTCGGCGTCCCCCGACCCGGACCCACCGGATATGGCGTCGTTGACTCGGTCGAACATTGCCCTGTTTCCTTGCCCCTATTTCTGCGAGGGTAGGTAATAAACTTCGGTGTAGGTTCACGACGTGAAACAACCGCTTGATCGGCTGTGGCGGACGTCTGTTCGGAGTCCACGCCGGCCCGACCGGCGCGGCCGTGCGAAGCGCTCCCTCGGAATCCTTTTCCGCGGATAGAGCATATCGTCTGGCAACAATGGGCATCGGCGGATCGGACATGTACCGACAGCAGATCCTCGACCACTACAAGAACCCCCGGAACTTCGGGGAGATCGAGGACGCCACGTTCACCCACGTCGGCGAGAACCCGATGTGCGGCGACACCATCGAGATGGACGTCGTGCTCGACGACGACGAGGAAGTCATCGAGCGCGTCGCCTTCCGCGGCGACGGCTGCGCCATCTCGCAGGCGTCCGCTTCGATGCTCTCGGAGCAGCTCACGGGCATGCCCGTCGAGGATCTGGAGGAGATGGACAGGGACGACGTGATCGACATGCTCGGCGTCGATATCTCGCCGATGCGCGTCAAGTGCGCCGTCCTCGCCGAGAAGGTCGCACAGGACGGCGCGGAGATCTACTTCGGCGAGAAAAACGTCGACAAGACGACGACCGAGGACGACGAGGAATAAGCCGGCGCGAGCACTCGGATATTTTCCGGCCGAATCGCCGGCCGCGGACGCGATTTCTTCAGGCGGAGCCCTCAGCTCACGTCGTCGGGTTCGACCACGGTCGTCTCGTCGTCGATGCCGTGGTCGATCTCGACGGCGTGGCGGGTGTGTCTGGCGTGGATCTTCGCCCAGCGCTCGGCGGCGTGGCGGACGAGGTGTTCGGAGCCTTCCGGACAGCGGCGACACTCCGCGAGCCAGGTGGTCACGTCGTCGGGGAAGTGGCCCGTGTGACGCTTGTGGTCGAGCGCGAACTGTTCGACCGCCTGGTTCCCGACGCCGAGGTCGTCGAGTTCGTAACCGAGGTCCCACTCTCGGTCGCAGCGCGAGCAACTGACCGTCGGCGTGTCGTCGAGCTCCGTCACCGACGGAGCGCCGCCTTCGGGATCGCCGTCATCGGGGCCGTCGCGACCGGGTCCGGGGCCACCCCGTCCCTCGTCGGGATCGCCGTCCCCGCCGTGAGTATCGTCTGGCACGGCCGACCGTTGTGCCGCGACGGCCTTGTCTCTGTTGGGGTCGGCCGAAACCGGGACGTATTTCCCCGCGAACGCGCCTCCACCGACAACGACGCAGATGACGCGACCGTTCGCCCGAAGCGACGCGCGCGAGCCCCCACGCCGCGCAGCGGCGGGACCGGCCCGACGAGCCCCGGGTCCGGCCCGACGAGCGACCGGAGCGGGAGGGCGACCGTGGTAGTCCCCGACCGGTACGCGCGCTTCGACGCGCTCGCGCTGACCGCGCTGGTGTGGTTCCTCGGGAAGTTCCTCCGGTACGCGTTCCCGCCGCTATTTGGAACGCTCGGGTCGACCTACGGCGTCTCACGGACCGTCCTCGGGAGCGCGTTCACCGGGCTGATGCTCGTCTACGCGGCGATGCAGTTCCCCTCGGGACTGCTGGCCGACCGGCTCGGGTCGGTGCGGGTGATCACCGCCGGGGCGCTGGTTGCCGCGGCCGCCGCGCTCGCGCTCGCCGTCGACGCCCCGCTGTGGGTGCTGATCGGCGCGATGGCGCTCGTCGGCGCGGGCACGGGGACATACAAGACGGTCGGCGTCAGCCTGCTCTCGCGGGCCTACCCCGCCCGGACGGGTCGGGCGCTCGGCATCTTCGACACGTTCGGGACGTTCGGCGGCGTCGCGGCGCCCGCGGCAGTCGTCGTCGCCTCGGGACTCCCCGCGGCGTTCGGCGCCCCGTGGCGCTCGCTGTTCCTCGCCGCCGGCGTCGTCGGCGTCGGCCTCGCCGTCGGATTCGCCCGCGTCGTCCCGAGGCGGCTGCCCGACGAGCCCGCCGGCGCCGCCGCGAACGGCGCCGGTCCGGCCGACGGTGAGCCCGCGTCGGCCGACGACGTGACCGGGTCGGCCGCCGACGGATCCGGGGACGGCGGCGTCCCGCTGGGCGCCTACGTCGCGCTGTTCCGGGACCGCCGGTTCGCGCTGTTCGTCGTCGTCACGATCTGCTTCTCGTTCGCGTACAACGGCGCGGTCGCCTTCCTGCCGCTGTACCTCGCCGAGGAGACCGCCGTCTCGGAGGCGACGGCGAACTTGCTGTTCAGCGTCCTCTTCGTCGTCAGCCTCGTGCAACTGGTCACCGGCGAGGCGAGCGACCGGGTCGGCGTCGAGGCCATCCTCGCGCTGACGCTCGGCGTCGCGACCGCCGGGCTGCTGGCCGTGCTGGCGCTCTCGGCGACCGGCGGCCCCGTCGTCCTCGGCGGCGCGGTCGTCCTGCTCGGCCTCGGCGCCCACGGCTACCGGCCCGTCCGCGGCGCGTACATGATGTCGGTGGTCCCCGAGTCGGTCGCCGGCGGGAGCCTCGGCGTCGTCCGGACGCTCCTGATGGCCGCCGGCGCCGTCTCGCCCGCTATCGTGGGATACCTCTCCGAGACGGCCGGCTTCGGTACCGCGTTCCAGTTGCTCGCGGCCGCGCTCGTCGCGGCGACGGCGCTGTCGCTCGTGCTCTGGGCGCTCGGTCGGTAGTCTACTCGTAGTCGTCCCACGCCAGGCCGGTCCCGACCGCGGCGACGCCGCCGTCAACGCGCAGGGTCGTGCCCGCCACGAACGACGCCTCCTCGGAGGCCAGGGGCGATGGCGTCCGCGACCTCCGGTGGTTCGGCCGTCCGCGTGTTGTAGCTACCGGCGCCTCACTCGTACTCGGTGACACAGAACCCGTTGCCCTCCGGGTCCTCCAGCACGGTCCACGTCGCGGTGTAGCCCTCGCCGGATTCGGTCTTCGTCTCGCGGACGGACGCTCCCAACTCGGTGAGGCGCTCGACGGCCGTCGCCCGGTCCGCGGCGGCGAAGTCGAGGTGGATCGGCAGGTCCCGCTCGGTGCCTTTCGGCATCTCCTTGAACAGGAGCGCTGGACCGCGCTCCCGGTCGACGATCTCCGAGTCGAACGACGGGAGGTCGCGCCGCTCGCCGTCGACCGCCCGCTGCCAGAACGTCGCGAGTTCCTCCGGGTCCTCACAAGCGAAGGTAATATGTTCTAACTCGATCATGCAACTCGCTCATCACTCGGCCGCGGAAAGCAGCTGTCGATACCGGCGAATAGTGAAAAATCGGTGTCAGAAACGGGCAGCGTCGGACGGTACGGGAGGGGAATCGACCGTCAGGCCAGGAAGACGTGTCGCGGGCGGTCGGCGAGGACCTCGCGGCCCCAGGCGACGGTCTCGCGGAAGTCCTCGGAGCGGAAGAAGGCCATGGCGTCTTCCTTCGCGTCCCAGCGGCTGGCGATGAACATGTCGGTGTCGTCCTCGCGGTTTTCCAGCAGGGCGGTCTCGCGGTGGCCGTCCATCGCCGCGAGCGCCTCGCCGACCTCGCCGAACGTGTCGACGAACTCCTCGCGGTAGTCGGGCTTGACCGTGTAGAACATCCCCATCGTGCCGAAGCCGTCGCGGTCCTGCGGGCGACCGACGATGCCCGGCAGGTCGGTGAGGAAGTCCGCGGCGGTGTCGGCGGCGCTCTCTGTGTCCCAGAGGCTGACGACGGCCGTCTTCCCGGAGTCGCCCGCGCGGTCCGTGTAGACCGCCGTCTTGACGTGCGTGTCGTAGCGGTCGAAGCCGTCGCGCAGGTCCGAGACCTCCGCGTCGAGCGTTTCGGGGTCGGCCTCGGAGTAGAGGACGAGCGCGTAGACGTCCTCGCCGTGAGGCTGGCCGGCGTAGACGCCCTCGTCGACCAGTTCCTCGCGGATGTCGGCGGCGGTAGTGTCGTCGCTGGACTGCATTTCGGCGTCGGTCCCGGTTTCGCTCGCCCCGGAGTCGGCGGCCGCGTCGGCGTCGCCGAGCGGGCCGCGGGCGCTGTTGGTGACCGCGTCGATGTCCGTCAGGAAGCCCAGTGCGGTGTCGGCGGCGCGCTCGTTCGCCCAGACGCTGACGACGGCGGTCTGGCCCTGGTTGGCGCGGACGCTCGTCAGGACGTGCGTGTCGTAGTGCTCGAAGTTCCCGCGGAGGCCGTCGACCTCGTCGACGAGCGCCTCGGCGTCCGCGTCGGCGTAGCAGACCAGCCCGTAGTCGCCGCCGTCGTACTCCTCGGGGTAGACGCCGAAGTTCGCGAGCGTTCGACCCATCTCCTCGGCGTCGAGCCCGTCGACGCTGTCGTCGTCGGTCTCCTGCTGGACGGCCGCCGGCGGGCCGCCGCTTGCGCCACCGTCGTTCGATTCGGACACGGCCTCGGCGGATGCGGCCGCGTCGTCGGCAGCGGCCGCATCGGGCGACGCCGCCGCGCCGTCGCCGTGCGTACTCTGTCCGGCGTCGCCGCCGTGTCCGTTGGCGTGGCTGGCGGTCGACGCGCTGGCGTGTGCGGCCCGTTCGCCGTCGCTTTCTGCCGCGGCGTCGCTAGTGGGGACGTGCTCACCGGCGAGGTAGGCGTCGAGATCCGCGGGCGGGAACTTGCGGCCGACGTAGAAGGGACCGAACTCGGCGAACTTTGACGAGGACGGGTCGAAGCGCATCTCGTAGAGCAGCTCCTTCACGTCGGTCACGTCGTCGGCCCAGAGGGTGACGCCCCACTCCCAGTCGTCGATGCCGACGGAGCCGGTGATCATCTGCTCGACCTTCCCGGCGTAGCCGCGGCCGATGTCGCCGTGGCTCGCCATGTGCTCGGCGCGCTCCTCGAAGGGCAGGTCGTACCAGTTCTGGTCGGGCTGGCGGCGCTTGGACATCGGGTAGAAGGAGACGTGCTCGCTGTCGGGGATCTCCGGGTGGAGCCGCGACTCGATGTACTGGGCGAGGCCGGAGTCGTCGTCGACTTCGCCGTCGAAGTACTCGCGGGCGCGCTCGCTGTAGCCCGACGCCTCCGTGACGGAGACGTACGAGTAGGTCTGCTCGGTGAACTGTGAGAACTCGGTGCGCTCGAACCGGCGTTCGAGGCGTTCAACGTCCGCCAGCGTCGGGCGGAGGTGCACGATCAGGAGGTCGGCTTTGTGTCCGACGACCGCGTAGAGGGCGGAGTCCCCCTCCTCGGCGTCGGCGACGGCCTCGGCGGACTGGAGGTGATCGACGACCTCGCCGAGCGCCCGTTCGCGGACGCGCTCCGGGGCGTCCTGCCAGGCCTCCCAGTCGACAGTCCGGAGGTCGTGGAGTGCGTACCAGCCCTCCTCCGTCTGCGGCGGCTCGCGTCTGACCATACCGGAACTAGCGAGTCGTCGGTAAGGAAGCTTGCCTTTCCGGGACGGGGCACCAGTGGAGCGAAGGCGGTAGCGGAGCAGTAGCAGTAGCGGAGCGGCGGCGGGGCGGTCGAACGTCCGGCGCCGAAGGCGCCGGTTCACCGCCAGAGCAAGCTCTGACGAGCCTGCGGTCGTTCGCGGTGCTCACTCCCGCAGACACCGAACTCGCGCGGAGCGCGAGTTCGGCCTTTTTCACCCATGCTTTTGCCGGTCGGGTGCCCGCAGGGAGCGCAGCGACCGAGGACACCCGGCCGGGAAAAAGATGGTAACCAAACCCTCTTGATGGGCAGGCCCATCACTCCGGGTAATGGTACGCCCGCTGTACTGGGTACTCGCCGGGATCGTCGTCTACACGGTGGGGGCGATGGCGTTGCAGGCGAGGGGGTATCTCCCCGAGTCCGTCCGGATCTCCGGCCCGATCATGACGCTCCACACCGGCCGCGGTCGCGCATTCCTCACGAAACTCGCCGCGCCCAAGCGCCTGTGGCGCGCGTGGGGGAACTTCGGCGTCGGGATGGCGCTCGTCACGATGGTCGGCATGTTCGCCGCCGTCTTCAACGCCGGCTGGCAGGCCATGCAACAGCCCGAGGCCCAGCCCGTCCAGAACCCCCAGAACGTGCTCGTCATCCCGGGCCTCAACGACTTCCTCCCGCCCGCCGCCGCCCCGGAGATCATCCTCGGCCTGCTCATCGGCCTCGTCGTCCACGAGGGCGGCCACGGCCTCCTCTGTCGCGTCGAGGACATCGACATCGACTCGATGGGCCTGGCCTTCTTCGCGTTCATCCCCGTCGGCGCGTTCGTCGAACCCGACGAGGAGAACCGGCTGCGCGCCTCCCGCGGCAGCCAGACACGGATGTTCGCCGCCGGCGTGACCAACAACTTCCTCGTCGCCTTCGTCGGCTTCCTCCTCCTTTTCGGCCCGGTCTCTGGCGCCATCGCCGTCGCCTCGGGCGTTCCGGTGGGCAACGTCGCCGAGGGGTCGGCCGCCCAGGCCGCCGGTCTCGGCCACGGCGACGTGATAACCCAGGTCGAGGGCCAGCAGGTTGCAAACGTCTCGGAATTCGAGGCGGCCCTCGCGGACATCGAGGACCGGAACGTGACGATCACGCTGAAGAGCGGTGAGACGACGACGCTCGAGCGGAAGCTCATGCTGATGCGGTCGGTCCCGTCAGTGATCGGCGGTATCAAACCAAATCAGCAGGATCCGACGGTTGTCAGGGCTATCAACGGCAGTGCCGTCTACACCGAACGCGGGTTCGTCGAGGCGTTAACCGGACGTGAGACGGCGACGATCCGGACGAACCGCGGGAACGCCACCTTCGCGGTCGGCGCCTACGGCCTGGCCGTCGAGAACGGCCCGATCGCCAACGCCTCCGTCCCGACTGACGGGACCGACGTCATCGTCACGCACGTCGCCGGCGAACGGACGCCCAACGCCTCCGTCTACAGCGACGTCGTGAGCGGCCTCGACGCCGGCCAGACGGTGACCGTGCGGGCGTCGGTGGGCGACGTCCGCCAAACGTACAACGTGACCGTCGGCTGGAGCGGGCGCGGCGACGCGCTCGGCCTGCGGACCCAGCAGGGCTTCAGCGGCATCGCGGTGGTCGACACAGGCATCGACGTGTACCCGGCCGCGCAGTTCCTCGCGTACCTCGGCGGGTTCAGCGGGCCGTGGGGCGGTCTGTTCTCCGGGCAGTTCCTCCAGCAGATGTTCGTCGTCCTGCTGGTGCCGTTCCTGAGCACCATCGCGCCGGGCATCGGCTACAACTTCGCCGGGTTCCTCCCGGACGTGGCGAACTTCTACACCGTCACCGGCCCGCTCTCGGCGCTCGGCGGCGGCGTCTTCATGATCGCCAACGTCCTCTTCTGGACGGCCTGGGTCAACCTGAACCTCGGCGTGTTCAACTGCGTCCCCACCTTCCCCCTCGACGGCGGCCACATCCTCAGATCCTCCGCCGAATCCGTCGTCGCCCGCCTCCCCATCGAGAACGGCCGCCGCGCCACCACCGCCGTCACCGCGTCGATCAGCCTCCTGATGCTCGCCGGCCTGTTCCTGATGCTGTTCGGCCCGCAGATCTTCTGAAACCATCTTTTTGGCGGAGGGGGTTTCCTCGCTCGCTTCGCGCCGTTCGCATCGAGGCTCTCACTTCGTTCGAGCCTCGCGCTCGCTGCGGGAACCCCTCCGCCAAAAACATGGGTGAAAAAGGCCGAACTCGCGCGGAGCGCGAGTTCGGTGTCTGCGGGAGTGAGCACCGCGAACGACCGCAGGCTCGTCAGAGCTTGCTCTGACGGTGAACCGGCGCCTTCGGTGCCGAACGCCACGGTCCTACGCGAACAGCTGACGCGCCTCGTCCAGCGCCGCGACGAGCTTGTCGACTTCCGCTTTCGTGTTGTAGATGTAGAAGCTGGCCCGGGTCGAGGAGGGGATGCCGAGCTTGTCGTGGAGCGGTTGGGTGCAGTGGTCGCCGGCCCGCACCGCGACGGCGTACTCGTTGAGGATCTCCGAGGCGTCGTGGGCGTGGACGCCGTCGAGGTTGAACGAGACGAGCGCCGCGCGGTCGTCACCGGGCGGCCCCAGAATGTCGATGTCCTCGAACTCCGAGAGGCGGTCGTAGGCGTACTCGGCGAGTTCCTCGCCGTGGCGCTGGACGTTCTCCATCCCGATGTCGTCGAGGTAGTCACACGCCTCCGCGAGGGCGATGCCCTGCGCGATGACGGGCGTCCCGGCCTCGAACTTCCAGGGGAGGTCGTGCCACGTCGAGTCCTCGTAGGTCACCTTCTCGATCATCATGCCGCCGTAGAGGTACGGCTGCATCTCCTCCAGCAGGCGCTCTTTCCCGTAGAGGACGCCGATGCCCGTCGGGCCGCACATCTTGTGCCCGGAGAACGCGAAGAAGTCGGCGTCCATCGCCTGGACGTCGACGGGCATGTGCGGGACCGACTGGGCGCCGTCCACGAAGTACAGCGCGTCGTGGTCGTGGGCGATCTCGCCGATCGCTTCGACCGGGTTGATCGTCCCGAGCGTGTTCGAGACGTGGATCATGCTGACCATCGCGGTGTCGTCGGTGATCAGCTCGCGAGCGTGGTCCACGTCGAGGTAGCCCTCCTCGTCGACCCGGATGAACTTCACGTCGGCGCCGGTCTTCTTGGCGAGTTGCTGCCAGGTGACCAGCGTCGCGTGGTGGTCCATCTCGGTGAGGACGATTTCGTCGCCCGGACCGAGTTCGGCCAGTCCCCAGGCGTAGGCGACGGTGTTGACCGCCTCGGTCGCGTTCTTGGTGAAGACGACCTCCTCGCGCCCCTCGGCGCCGATGAACTCGGCGACGCGGTCGTGGGCCTCCTCGTAGGCGATGGAGGCCTCCTGGCTGAGGTGGTGCAGACCGCGGTGGACGTTGGCGTTGGTGTGGCGGTAGTAGTGCGAGATGGCGTCGACGACGGGGTCCGGCGTCTGGCTCGTCGCCGCGTTGTCGAGGTAGACGAGCTGCTCGCCCCTGAACTCCCGTTCGAGGATCGGGAAGTCCTCCCGTATGCGCTCGACGTCGAGCGGCTCCGATTCTGACAGTCCCATTGGGAGAACGGACGCACTCGACGGCTAACATTCCTTCGGTTCGCGCGAACTCTGTTTTGCGCTTTCCGAAAGCTATCCGTCAGCGAGCGAGAGCCGATCGCGTTCGTTCTCAGGGATCGGATTTCGATACTTGACGTCTTCGCCCGCGCAGAGCAGTTCGAAGTCGTCGTCGGTCGTTACGAGATAGTCCGCGTCGTGAGCCCGTGCCATTGCGAGGACGAACGAGTCGTATACGTCGTGGTCCTTCTCGGCATTGATGTCGTACGCTTCCGAGAGAACAGTGTCAGTTGCCCCCACGATTCGCGCGGGGCTCGCAAGCAACGACTGGACGGCATTTCTCGCCGCCACCGTTTCGACCTCGAAGTTTCGAGTCATGATGTACTGTGCCCGGAGTGGATAGTAATCCGGGACGAGCAATGTGTTCGGTCCGTCAAGCGCATCACGGAGCCACGGGAACACCTCGTCGTGGACCGGGTGATCGTCGGTCAGCCCGATCGCAACGACGTTCACGTCCGTAAGAATCGAAACTTCGGCGGGAATCTCACCGCTCATTCGTCCGTCTCTATGGGACCGAACAAGGCCTCGCCCGCGTCGGTCGGCGTACTGTTCGACCAGTCGCTCCGACCAGCGGTCGCGGTCTCCAGTCTCGCGCTCGGAGCTGGGTCAATTTCGAGGACGGAGCCTCGCAACTGCGCCGGTATTTCGTCGTTAGGTTCGATACCGAGTCGGTCCCTCACTGACTTGGGAATCGTGATCCGACCGCGGTCGTCGACGCGGAGCGTCACTTGCTCCCCCTCTTCGTCCCCTTCGTGCGTTCGGATACCCATTTTGATCCCTCTGAATCCCACTACTACGTTGATATTAAAAGGATTTTCGACTGGATCGGTCTCAGAACCACCGATCGACCGGCAAGACGTCCGTGAGCGTCGTGACTACGAGCCCACCGCCGAGAAGCGCCACTCCCAGTCCGACGGCGACCGCCGCAGTGCCCTCCGCTTGACCCACCGCGGCCGCGCCCGAGGCGAAGAGGAGAACGCCGATCCCCACCAGTAACAGCGTCCCGACGGCGCCGAGGATCGCGTCCTCGACGGCGTCGTGGACGATCTCGTAGAGTTCGTCTTCGTCGATACCGGGCGAGACGCCGCCGTCGGAGACCCGCGGATCGGACCCCTCCGGAAACGCCGCCGGCCCGTCGCCGTCGCTATCGCGGTCGGTCATGGATATGTCGTCTCAGTACGAGTTCAGAAGTGTTCCGGTCGACGCGGCCGGGCCGCGCTTACATCCAGAGCAGTTGCGCGTGGCGAGTGCCGTCGAGTTCGAGGACGTTCTCCTCGTCGACGAACCCGTGTTCGATGGCCAGTTCGACCGCCTCGGTGCCGACGATGTTCGCGGTCGAGCACCGCGAGAGGCTGTCGACGACCTCCTCCTCGGTCGCCTCGTCGCCGTCGTAGAACTCCGGCTCGACGGTCAGCGAGACGGTGCCGTTCTCGTAGGTCTCGCCCAGGTCCTCCGGGTCGCAGACGGAGACGAGCAGCCCCTCGTCGGTGTCGCGTTCGTTGAGGAGCATCGCCTACTCCATCATCTCCGCTTCGGCCTGCTGGCGGAGTTCGTCGGCCTCCTCGGCCAGTTCCTCGGCGCGTTCGTCCTCGCCGAGTTCTTCGAGCGCGCGGGCCTTCTCCTCGATGACCTCGGCGTTGCGGAAGCCGAGGCGGATGGCGTTGTCGAAGGCGTTGCGGGCGTCCTCGGCGAGGCCGCGTTCGAGCAGGAAGAAACCGCGGTTGTACCAGCCCTGGGCGAACCGGGGGTCGATCTCGACGGCGCGCTCGGCGTGTTCGAGCGCCTGCTCGGTGCGGCCGGACTGCCAGAACGCGAAGGCGAGGTTGGTCTCGGCCGTCGCGGCGTGCTCGGAGTCGTCGTCGATGTTGAGGGCCTCGCGGTAGGCGCCGATGGCGGCGTCCCACTCCTCCAGTTCGGCGTGGGCGGCGCCCTTGTTCGTCCAGGCCTCCTGCTCTATCTTCTCGTCGTCGGCGAAGCGAGCGGCCCGTTCGAGGGCGTCGGTCGCCTGCTCGTAGCGGTTGATGCCGATGTAGCTCAGGCCCACGTCGAGGAGTTCCTCGGCGTCGACCTCGTTCGCGGCGATGTTCCGCTCGTCGAGTTCGTCCGCGAGAACGCGCGAGTCGACGGGGTCGACCTGGTCTGGGTCGACCTCGAACTCCGGCGGATCGATGTCGAACCCCTCGTAGGGGTCGCCGAATCCCTGCCCGGAGGAGAACTCGTGGTCGTCCCGGTCGTCAGTCATACCCCGGAATATGCGAGGAAGATGGATAAGGGCTACGTCACAGTCGTTACCCGTCCGCGTCCGAGCCGGCGCGGGAGCCGTCGGCCGAATCCCCGCCCTGCTCTGCGTCGACCGCGTCGTCCGGTGCAGTATCCCCGCCCTCCTCTCTCCTGACGGTGAACTCGTCGAACTGGACGGTAGCGCTCACGATGAGATAGCCGAGTGCGATAGCGAAGGCGAGCGTCCCGTCGTACTGGTAGTCGCTGATCGGTCGGAGGGCCGGAGTCAGCGTCACGACGAGGGCGGCCGTGCAGCGGCGGAGGGTCCGGCGGAGGGCGGCGGCGTCATCCATGTCTCTCTGCGAGACCGGTGAGACGCTAAGTCTGGTGGTCGACGCGAGCGGCGGCGCGATCACGAGGGGAGCCGCACCGACTACCAGGGTCCGCCGTACGCCCCCACCGGCGGGCGGTCGTCCCCGCCGTCGTCTGACTCCCCGTCGTCGGCGTCGCCCTCGTCACCGATGTCGCTCGGGCTGTCGGGCCGTCGAAAGAGCCCGGCGAGCAGGCTCGCGGCGAGGTATCCGATGGCGAGGTACGCGAGCGGGTAGCCGAGGCTGCTGCTCGGATCGTACGGGTCGGTGTTCGCGACGATCATCCCGAGTCCGACGACGAGGACGGCGGTGCAGCGACGGAGGGTCACGCGGAGGGCGGCGGCGTCGTCCATACCCACCGATGAACCCGGGCGGGACACTAACGGTGACGGTCCGACGAGCGCGGCCCGCCCGTCAGGACGACCGCGGGCCGTCTGCGTCGGATTCAGTCTCCCCCGGTGGCGTGACGTCGACGACGGCCGCGCGCTCGTTGTAGAGTCTCGCGACGCCGAAGAGGGCGCTCGCGACGAGATAGATCAGCGCACCGACGAGGAGCGGCGTCCCGTCGAAGCCGGAACTCACCTCGCCGAACCCGATACCGAGGACGGCGACGACGAGGGCCGTACACCGTCGAACCGTCCGCTGGAGGGCGTCGGACGACATACCTGTTCGTCCGCAGCCACGCAGTAAATGTCTGGTGGCCCGGCCACAGCACCGAAGGGCGAGGCGGTCCGACGGGCGGACATGGGCAAGCGACTGTTCGTCAGCGTCGACCTCGACGGACTGGCCGACGAGATCGCGGCCGTTCAGGACCACTTCGAGGACGCTTCCGGCCTCAACTTCGTCGATCCCGAACAGGCCCACGTCACGGTGAAGTTCCTCGGCGACACCGACTCCGAGCGAGTCGAGGACCTCGTCGGCGAACTCGACGCGGCGGTCGAGGACGCGGGCGTCGATCCCTTCGAAGCGGAGTTCGGCGGCCTCGGCGTCTTCCCGAGTCTCGATTACATCAGCGTGGTCTGGGTCGGCACGCGCACCGGCGGCGAGGAGCTGACGCGGCTCCACGAGGCCGTCGAGGAGCGGACGACAGCGATGGGCTTCGACGCGGAAGACCACGAGTTCACGCCGCACGTCACGGTCGCGCGGATGGAACACGCCGGCGACAAGAGCCTCGTTCAGGAGGTCGTCCGCGGGCGCGACCCGGACGTCGGGACGCTGGCCGTCGAGGAAATCAGATTGAAAGAGAGCACGCTCGGCCCCGACGGGCCGACCTACGAGACGGTCGAGCGGTTTCCGCTCTAGACCGCGCCCCTCACCCCCTGTGACCGATTCACAGCGCGGGGAGACCGCCCGGCAGGACCCGCGCCGCGACGTAGCCGTCGTCCGCAGGCGTCGGCGAGAGCTCCAGGCGGACAGTCGAGCCAGCCCCTCGCTCCGACAGCCGTTCCGCGACGAGGCCGTCCAGACAGTCGACGACCGTCCGCTCTTCGCCGCCCGGCGTCTCGACGGTCATCCGGCCCGACCCGTCCAGGGGGTCGACGATCCTGTGGGAGACGATCCCGCTCTCCGCCGCATCGGCCTCGGTCGTGCGCGTGGTTGTTGACATACTGTTTTATTCGCGCGAGCAGTATTTATATCTCACCGCATAGGAAGGAGAACATTCATAGTGCATATAAGGACCATTAACCAGTCGTTGCCACGGCGCGGCCGCCCCGCCGGAATCCGGCCGCTCGTCGCACTCCATCGGCTTTAGGTCTGCCGAAACCAATCAGATTCGTGATAATACTTAGGGGGCCAGAGCCCCGACTACCACGGGCATGGCCGCAGTCGCGAACCTGGCGCTCGTGTTCGTCGCGGGGACGTTGACGGCGCTGGCGACCGGGCTGGGCGCGGTCCCCTTCTTCCTCGTCGAGGATATCTCGGACCGGTGGAACGTCGTCCTCTGGGGGCTGGCCTCCGGGATCATGGTGGCGGCGTCGCTGTTCGGGCTGATCGGCGAGGGGCTGGCGGTGGTCGACGGCGGCGTCGCCGCGGCGGCGGTCGCCATCGGGCCGGGGGTCCTCGCCGGGGTGGCGCTCGTCGTCGTCGGCCACGCGGTGCTGGCGGACGCGGAGTTCGACGCGAGGGAGTACGAGGAGGCGGACTTCCGGAAACTGGTGCTCATCCTCGGCATCCTGACCGTCCACAGCTTCCCGGAAGGCGTGGCCGTCGGCGTCTCCTTCGCGGAGCTGGGGATCGAGGACCCGAGCCTCGCGACAGTCTCGCTGGCGGGCCTCTCGCTGCCGGTGCTGGCGGTGTTCATGACCGTCGCCATCTCGATCCACAACGTCCCCGAAGGGGTCGCCGTCTCCATCCCGCTGCGCGCGATGGGCGTCGGCGAGTGGCGGATGGTCTGGTGGGCCGTGTTCTCCAGTCTCCCGCAGCCGATCGGCGCGGTGATCGCCTACTACTTCGTCACGCTGGCCGAACAGTTTCTCCCCTTCGGCTTCGGTTTCGCCGCCGGCGCGATGGTGTATCTCGTCGCGACCGAGTTCGTCCCCGAGGCGCTCGAACGCGGGGAAGACCTTCCCGGGGGCGGACGGCGCGAGCTCGTCGGCGGCGTCGCGGCCGGCGTGCTCGTGATGATTCCGCTCGCGTTCGCCTGAACGGCCTGCTGCCCGTCCGCCGCGGGGGCTGGCCCCTCAGAGCAACTTCCGCTGGGTCACGGTGAGGTCGACGAACACGTCGAGCGGCCTGGGCTCGTCGCCGGGCCCGGCGTCGCCGCGGTAGTCGGAGTGGTCGACGACGAAGTAGTACGGGCCGGAACCGTCGATGGGCTGTCGCGCGCCGCCTTTCTGGGTCTCGGCCTCGTAGGCGTCCTCCGCGACCTTCTCCGCGGTCGTGCTCACGTCCGTGCTGCCCGCGGGCGTCAGCGCCGGCTCGTCGCCGTCCGTGTACGTGTCGTAGAACATGAACGACTCCTCGGTCGAGAAGAAGTATACGTCGAAGGGACGGTCGGCCTTGGCGCGATACCGGATCGCGCCGCCCGGGTCGGACACGTCGGGGATCTCCTTGATCCAGCCCTCTCCGGGCTGGACCGTCACCGACCGCTGGACGGTCGTCACCACCTCACCGCCGCCGCCGATGCAGCCGGCGAACCCGCCCGCGACACCCAGTGCGGCCGTCGACAGGAGCGCTCGGCGGTCCATAGCGATCGGTGTCGAATAGTCCTATATAGAGCCACCTGCCGGAGAATCAATCCTGATACCACTCACGGCGCGGACAAGCGTGCAGCCAGCGGCGACGCCTCGGGCGCGGCCGGGGACGGCGAGTCGGGCGAGAACGCGGGCGAAACCCGACCCCGGGCGAAAGGAACAGGAATTTAAGCGCCGACGCGGAAGGGGCTGACACTATGGGTAAGAAGTCGAAAGCCAAGAAGAAGCGCCTGGGGAAACTCGAGCGCCAGAACACGCGCGTCCCGCCGTGGGTCATGCTCAAGACCGACCGCAACGTCGAACGCAACCCGAAGCGGCGTCACTGGCGCCGTAGCGACACGGACGAATGAGCGCCGGCGACTTCGAGGAACGGGTCGTCACCGTCCCGCTCCGCGACACGAAGGCCGCGCCGAAGCAGGAAGAGGCCGACAAGGCCATGTCCATCGTCCGCGAGCACCTCGCCAAGCACTTCGCCGTCGACGAGGACGCCATCAGGCTCGACCCCTCGATCAACGAGGCGGTCTGGGCGAACGGCCGGCAGAACCCGCCGCGCAAGCTGCGGGTCCGCGCCGCCCGCTTCGAGGAAGACGGCGAGAGCATCGTCGAAGCAGAGACGGCAGAGTAAACTTGCTCCGCGCGGCTTTCTCCGGTTCGGCGTACGTCGGTGTCTTCGCACGCGCGACAGACGACTGTCTGCTCGTGCGCCCCGACGTCGACGCGGACCTCCGGGAGGACCTGGGCGAGGAGCTCGAGGTCCCCGTCGTCCCCACGACCGTCGGCGGGTCGGGGACCGTCGGCGCCCTGGCGACCGGCAACGGGAACGGCCTCCTGGTGAGCAGCCGCGTTCGCGAGCGCGAGCGCGACCGCATCGCCGACGCGGCCGACGTCACCATCGGCGAGCTGCCCGGCCGGATCAACGCCGCCGGGAACGTCGTCCTCGCCAACGACAACGGAGCCTACGTCCACCCAGACCTCTCGGCCGAGGCGGTCCGCGCCGTCGAGGACGCCCTCGACGTCCCCGTCGAGCAGGGCGTGCTCGCGGGCTCGCGGACGGTCGGGACGGCCGCGGTCGCCACGAACGCGGGCGTCCTCTGCCACCCGGACGCCACCGACGCGGAACTGGACTTCCTGGAGGACCTGCTGGGCGTGCCCGCCGACATCGGCACCGTGAACTACGGCGCCCCGCTGGTCGGCTCCGGGCTCGTCGCCAACGACTACGGCTACGTCGTCGGTCAGGACACCACCGGCCCGGAGCTGGGCCGCATCGAGTCCGCCCTCGGCTACATCGACTGACCGACGGGAGTCGGCCGCGGCGTCAGAAGACGTTCTGTGGCAGTCTCGGCGCGTTCTCGGCGAGCACGGCCAGCGTCGGCTCGACGTCGCCGAACCGCGCCCCCCGAGTGACGACGTCGCGGTCGCGGTGCCACTCCACGACGCCGGCGTCCGCGAGTTTCGGGAGGTGCACGTGGTGCAACCGGACCGCGGTGAGCCGCTGGTGGTCCGGCCCGCCGCACCCGTCGCTGACCGGATCGGATTCCGCCGAGTCCGGGTCGCGTTCCAGTACCGCGTCGGGTACCTGTACCGGCTCGCGTTCGCGCAGTCGCAACAACAGCCGCCGTCGCACGTCGTTCGCCAGTAGTCCGAACACCGTCGAGGCCCCGAGCATACTCGCGGGTACACCTGGCTGACACATAACTGTTATCTAGTCGTCAGATCCGCGATCGCCCGGGCGACGGTCACGGCAGAGCGGGTCACCGCTTCGGAGTCGGCGGCACTCGCGGCAGACGGAGAGTTCGTTGCGGAAGGTACTTCCCGCTCGCTCTCCCAGCGAGACACATGAGTGAGTTCACAGTCACCGGGCAGTGGAAAGCCCGCGACGGCTGGCAGGCCTTCGAGAAGGAGATCGACGCCGAGAACGAGGACGTCGCCCGCGAGCACGTCCTCGCCGAGTTCGGTTCGAAGCACGGACTCAAGCGCACGCAGGTCGACATCGAGGGGGTCGACGCATGAGCCTCGGTGGTGGCGGCGGCGCCCAGCAGCAACTCCAGCAGATCGCCCAGGAGATCGAGCAGATCGAAGAACAGATCGAGGCCCTCGAGGGCGAGATCAGCGGACTGCAGGACGAGAAACAGGAGATGAACGAGGCCATGGAGGCCATCGAAGCGCTCGAGTCCGGCTCGACGGTCCAGGTGCCGCTCGGCGGCGACGCGTACGTCCGCGCCGAGGTCCAGGACATCGACGAGGTCATCGTCGAGTTCGGCGCCGGCTACGCCGCCGAGCAAGAGCAAAACGACGCCATCGACATCCTCGAGAACAAGCAGGACACGCTCGACGAGCGCATCGAGGAGATCCGCTCGGACATCGCCGAGCTTGAGACCGAGAGCGAGGAGCTCGAACAGCAGGCCCAGCAGATGCAGCAACAGCAGATGCAGCAGATGCAGCAGATGCAGCAGCAGCAGGAAGACGAGTAAGGCCCGATGTTCGACGGACTGAAAGAGAAACTCGGCCGCTTCAGCGACGACGTCGAGGAGGACGTCGACGACGAGGCGGTCGAGGAAGAGCCGGAAGACGCGGCCGAGGCCGAGGCGGCCGAGACCGACGCCGAGACGGCCGACGCCGGGACGGCCGACACCGAAGCGAGCGACGCGTCCGCCGAGACCGACGCCGCCTCGGAACCCGAGGAAACCGAAGCGGACGAGCCCGAGGTCGACGAGGACGATGTCGACGAGGACGATGTCGACGAGGACGAGTCCGAAGAAGACGGGACCGAGGAAGCCGCCGAGGACGACATCGACGACGCCGACGAGGAAGCGGCGGCCGACGACGAGTCCGGAGACGACGAGGACTCCGACTCCGACGACGCCGGCCGGAGCCTCGGCGAGCGGGCGAAGCTCCTCGCGACCGGGAAGACAGTCATCGACGAGGAGGACCTGGAGAACCATCTCGACGACCTTGAGATCGCCTTGCTCCAGAGCGACGTGGAGATGGGCGTCGCCCAGGAGATCCTCGACGGCGTCGAGGAGAACCTCGTCGGCGAGACGCGGCGGCGGCTGTCCTCGACGGGCAACCTCGTCCGCGACGCGCTCCGCGAGGCGCTGTACGACGTTATCAGCGTCGGGCAGTTCGACTTCGACGAGCGGGTCGCCGAGGCCGACAAGCCCGTCGTGATCGTCTTCACCGGCGTCAACGGCGTCGGGAAGACGACGACCATCGCGAAGCTCTCGCGGTACTTCGAGGAGCGCGGGCTCTCGTCGGTGCTCGCCAACGGCGACACCTACCGCGCGGGCGCCAACGAGCAACTGCAGCAACACGCCGACGCCCTCGACAGGGAGGTCATCTCCCACGAGCAGGGCTCGGACCCGGCGGCGGTCATCTACGACGCCATCGAGTACGCGGACGCCCACGACGTGGACGTCGTGCTGGGCGACACCGCCGGCCGGCTGCACACCTCCGACGGGCTGATGGACCAGCTCTCGAAGATCGACCGCGTGACCGACCCGGACCTGACGCTGTTCGTCGACGAGGCGGTCGCCGGACAGGACGCGGTCAACCGGGCTCGCGAGTTCAACGACGCGGCGGAGATCGACGGCGCAGTGCTGACGAAGGCCGACGCGGACCCGCAAGGGGGCGCGGCCATCTCCATCGCGCACGTCACCGGCAAGCCGATCCTCTTTCTCGGCACCGGACAGGACTACGACGACCTCGAACGGTTCGACCCCGAGGAGATCGTCGACCGACTCATCGGCGAGGAGTGAGTCGGTTCCCGTCCGCGTCGGCTGTGCGGGTAGCGGCCGCTACTCGGAGACGGTCACGTCGCCGTCGCCGGTGACCGTCACCTCGTACCCGGCGTGGGAAAACGAGACGAGCGACAGCCCGCCGTCGCCGCTGCCGCCGGCGACGAGCCGTTCGAGCGCGTCGGGATCGACCGAGCGGAACAGCGGCGGGAGCGCGTCGGTGTCGCAGCCGTTCGCCGCTGCGAGCCGCTCGACGACCGCGACCGAAACGGTGTCGAAGCCGGCGGACGGCTCCCCCGATCGCTCGCTGTCTGGCTGCTGATCACGAACCATGAACTCGCCTCCACTGGCGCGACTGGCGCACCGATCGCAGTCGCTGCACGAACAGTATCACCACTGCCGCATTGGGCCGGCACGGCCGTCACTCTTCGGTGTGACGCGTCACGGGTACTAAGTGGCGGCCGCGGGAGTGACAGTCGACCGATCGGAGCCCGTCAGGAGGGCCGCAGGTCGCGGTGGTCGTGGTCGAGCGTGTTCCCGACGAGCGCGTCCTGGCCCCGCCGGAGTCGCGCCGAGGCCGCGTTCCGGGAGATGCCGAGTTCGTCGGCGACGTCCTGAAGCGAGCACTCCCGCGGGACGGCGAAGTAGCCGGCGTCGCGGGCCGCCGTCAGCGCCGCGCGCTGCTTCTCGGTCACCTCGTATTTCCCGTACGACGAGGGGTCCTCGTACCGGTAGAGTCGGTCGAGTTTGACCCCCTCGTGCGTGGCGCAAAATCGGTCGTCGAACGTCGAGACGGCTCCCCGGTCGGAGAACATGGCGCGGAGGACCCAGACGCCGTCTCTTCCTTCGGCGTTCAACACCGTCGCGGCCACGCCGTCGAGCGCCGCGAACAGGTCGGTGTGGTCGCTGTCCCACTCGATTCGGTAGAGGGATTCGTCCTCGTGGCGTTCCACCACGGCGAACTCGCCGACGGAGGCGTCGCCGCGGAGCGCCGACTCGAACGCCTCGAAGTCGCCCGTCGCGACCCAGACGTACGGCGTTACCACCTGTCCGCCGTCGACGACCATGCGCTCGACGGTGACCGTCCCGTCGACCGATCCGAGCGCGTCACCGAGCAGAAACGCCCCCGCGGGGACGGTGAACTCGCCGATGACGGTCATAGCGTCGCTTCGGTTCGCCGGAGAATAAAGTCCCTGCCGGCGACGGTCACTCGTCGCGCTCGTCCGAGAGGTGCTCCCACACCTCGGCGCAACCGCAGCCGTCCTCGACGTCGTCCAGGTGCGAGGTGTCGACCTCGCGCTCTCGTTCGTCCGATTCGACCTGCGCTTCCTCGTCGGCCTGCACGTTTGCCGTGTCGGTCATTTGGTTGTTCAGTTCCAAGGCCCCACTCGGTATAAAGGCCCCCATCCGCGCACCCCTCGCCGTCACTGCCCGAAAGCGACAATTATCTCCGGTTCACGGATCCCACCGAACCGCCGTATCCGGCACGTGGCGCCGGCACGAGGGCGATCCGCGGAACCGTCGGCAAATGACGCCGCATCCGCGAGAGACCCCGGTGGAACCGACACCACCGGGTCGTTGCAGGTGAAACGGGGGTGGTCGTCGCCCGGGTCGGGTATCACAGATAGCGGCAATCGGCGGAGGGTTTCCCGCAGTCGTGGCAGACCTGTCCGTGACGGGGAGATACAGGGTGGTGGACCGTGTGGCCGTGACACACGCACGCGCTCGTCGCGTGAACTTTCACTCATGAACGGGACAGACACACACGCCTCCGTCACTCGGGGGGATCCGGCATGAACACGGTCGAACAGCACAAACAGGAGAAACACCCGCTGGACGTGATCGAGGACGTCAAGGAGTACGCCGAGGAGGGCCTCTCCTTCGAGGAGATCGAGGAGCGGGCCGGCAGCGGCGAGTGGGAGCGGCTCAAGTGGGCTGGGATGTACTCCCACGGCCGCAAGGAGGGCTACTTCATGATGCGGACCAAGGTGCCGGGCGGCTACCTGTCGCCCGAGCAGGCCGAGGTCATCGGCGAGGTCGCCGAGGAGTACGCCGTCGCCCCCGAGGAGTGGGGCGGCGAGGAGCAAAACGACATCTGGGGCGACGCGTTCATGGACATCACGACCCGCCAGGACATCCAGATGCACTGGATCCGGGTCGAGGACGTGCCCGAGATCTGGGACACCTACGACGAGGTCGACCTCACGACGATCCAGGGCTGCGGCGACGGCGCCCGGAACGTGCTGGGCTGCCCCGCTGCCGGCCTCGACGGCCACGAGTGCTTCGACGCGCAACCCGTGATCGACGCCGTCTCCGACTACTTCACGGGCAACCGCGAGTACGCCAACCTGCCCCGGAAGTTCAAGATGACCATCACTGGCTGCAAACACGACTGCGGCCAGTCCCAGATCAACGACGTGGGGCTGACGCCGGCCCGCAAGGAAGTCGACGGCGAGGAGATCTACGGCTTCCACTGCAAGGTCGGCGGCGGCCTCTCGGACGGCCCGCGGATGGCGACACAGATGGACGTGTTCGTCCCGCCCGGGGACACCGTCGAGTTCTGCCGCGCTATCGCCCAGACGTTCAAGGAACTGGGCGACCGCAACAACCGCGGCGTCTGCCGGATGCGCTACCTGGTCGAACAGCTTGGCACCGACAAGTTCGAGCGAGCGGTCCGCACCCGCTGTGAGGTCGACCTGCCCGACGCGGGCGTCGACCTCACGGAGGGGTACACCGGCGACCACGTCGGCGTCCACGACCAGAAGGGCGAGGGGCTGAAGTACGTCGGCTTCAACGTCATCGCCGGCCGCATGGGCGGCGACGAGTTCGCCGAGGCCGCCCGCGCGGCGAAGCAGTACGGCACCGACGACGCGTCTATCCGCCTCGCGACCGACCAGAACTTCCTCATCACGCACATCCCCGAGGAGAACGTCGGCGACCTGCTGAACGAGCCGTTCGCCCGCAAGTACGAGCCCGACCCCGGCCCGTTCTCGCGGGGCGCCGTCGGCTGCACGGGCTCGGAGTTCTGCAACTACGGCATCATCGAGACGAAGAATCGCGTCTACCGCTGGGCGAAGGCGCTGGACCGCCGCATCGACACGCCCGACGATCTGGACGTGGTCCGGATGCACATGTCCGGCTGCTCGGCCTCCTGCGCCCAGCCGCAGATCGCCGACATCGGCTTCCGCGGCGAGACGGTCAACGTCGACGACCCCGAGACGACCACCAACGAGGAAGGCGACAACATCGTCGAGGGGATGGACTTCGGCCTCGGCGGCGCGCTCGGCGCCGACAACGAGTTCATCGACTGGGTCGAGAACGCCGTCCCCGCCAGCGCCGTCATCCCGGCCATCGAGCAGCTGTTCGACGCCTACGTCGACGAGCGCGAGGAGGGCGAGCGCTTCTACGAGTGGACCCGCCGCGTCGGGAACAACCGCCTCCGGAAGATCATGCAGCGCGCCGACGCCAACGTCTCGGGAGGTGTCGCCCATGGGGACTGACGGGAGCGAGCGCGACCAGCCCATGCCGGGCGTCCCCGACGTGGGGAGCGACGAGGCGGACGACTGCGGCTGCGGGAGTTCCTGCGGCTGCGGCGGTCACTCCGAGAGCGGCCGCTCGCATCGCCACGGTGACGGTCACTCGCACAGCCACGGGGGGCAGTCGCCCGCGGTTCCTGACGGCGGCGCGACGCCCGCGAACGTCGACGAGAACGGCAACCTCCGGAACGTCGAGTTCACCGCGCCCGCGGAGGGCAAGAGCCAGGATGTCTACGAGACGGCGCCGGACCAGCGCGTCCAGCGGCCCGGCGAGGAGGACCTGGCGCTGGACACGCCCTCCTACGAGATCCGGTCGCAGATGAACGACATCGAGACGCCGGACAGCAAGACGTGGTTCATGGAACTCGACGAGGGGGTCATCGACGCCGGCCGCTGCATCCAGTGTGGCACCTGCGTCGCCTCCTGTCCCTCGGACTCCATCGGCATCGGCGACGACGGCCTGCCCGAACTCGTCAAGATGTGCACGGGCTGTTCGATGTGCTGGGACTTCTGTCCCCGCGGCGGTCTGCGCTACGAGCGCCAGTGGAAGATCACCGGCGGCGACGACAACGTCTCCGGCGCCGGCGACCCGATCACGGAGTTCTCCGCGAAGGTCGAGGACGACTGGCGCGAGAACGCCCAGGACGGCGGCCTCGTCACCGCCGTCCTCTGCAAGCTCCTCGAAGAGGGCGAGATCGACGGCGCGCTCATCGCCACCGAGAGCGACGACGAGCCCTGGAAGGCCGAGTCGTTCCTCGCCACGACGCCCGAGGAGTGCATCGAGAACGCCGGGAGCTTCTACAACCAGACGATGGCCCTCGGCAACCTCGACCTCGAACGGTGGGAGCACAAGCTCGACGTGCCCGTCGAGGAGGCCTCCCTGGCGCTGGTCGGCACGCCCTGTGAGATCGAGGGCATCCGCGCCCTGCAGGACTTCGAGTGGGACTACGCCAGCCAGGAGAACGGCGTCCGCGCCATCGACTACGCCATCGCCCTGATGTGTACGAAGAACTTCAACTACGAGAAGCTCATGGGCGAGAAGCTGGAGGAAGAGCGCGACATCGACCTCGATAACGTTGGCAAGATGGACGTCCTCGACGGCCGGATGATGGCCTACGACCACGAGGGCGAACTCATCGTCGACGAGGACGTCGAGGAGTTCCACGACGCCGCGCTCAAGGGCTGTGACGAGTGCGCGGACTTCACCGGCTACTGCGCCGACCTGACCGTCGGCTCCGTCGGCTCCAGCGACGAGTACTCCTCGGTCATCGTCCGGACCGAGCAGGGCCTCGACGCCTGGAACCTGACCAAGGACGACCTCGACTACCACGACCTGGAGGACCGCTCGGCCATCGGCGGCCTGCAGTCCTGGGACAAGAAGAAGGCCTTCGACTCGCTGCAGCGGCCCTTCGACCCCGACGCGCCGCGGTTCATCGACTACACCGACCACGCCGAGAACTACGGGACCGAGCTGAACCCCCACGAATCGGGGCACTGAGCGGAGTCACCCGGTTCGAAACGCTCGCTATCGATCGTGAGCCCGGTCTCTTCCTGCTTCGATCGCCGCCTCGATGTCGTCGATCTCGTCGCCCCAGATATCCGCGACTTCGTGCCACGACCGCTCGCCGGTCAGTCGCTTCACCACGTCGCTGAAGGTCTCCCTCTCGCGTCTTTCCGCTGCGAGGCGCCGTACGCCTCCTCATCGAGTGAAACCGTCCTCATCGGCAATACACAGTCGCATGTGTGCGAACCTAAATGCTGGGTCGACCCAACATGGGCCAAGACCTATTTCCCGAGGGGGACTCGGTCGACACGTGACTACGGACGAACAGGTGGACGAGCTGGACGGAGAGGCGAGGTCCGCGGTCGAGCGGATGGTCACGGCGGTCGACGGGGACTGGACCGTGCTGGACGCAACCGAGATATCCGAGGGCGGCAACGAGACGGTCGCGGTCACCGTCGAGACGGACGACGGCGTCCGCGAGTGCGTCCTCAAGGCGACCGACGAGGAGCACGGAGGTGGGAACCTCGCCGCTGAGGCGAAGCTCCTCCGGTTGCTCGGCGCCGAGACGTCCGTGCCCGTCCCCGAGGTGTACGGCGTCGTCGACGACCACCCGGACCTGCCGACGCCGCTGTTCCTGATGGGACGGACCGACGGGGAGCCGCTTCCGGCGGACGCGTCGGCGATCCCGAACGACGAGATGGCCGCGTACGTCCGGCAGGTCGGCCGCTCGCTCGGCGAGATCCACAGTGTCGACGCGTTCGGTGGCTACGGCCCGGTCGCGGACGCGGATCGAGTCGATCCGGCGGACGCCGGCGGAGCGCGGCCGCTCGCTCGGGCGTACGGGCTGGCGCTCGCCGACCCACACGACTCGTGGGCGGCGAGGGTGCCGGCGACGGCCGAGTGGATGCTGGAGCGGGTCGGCGAGACGCGGTTCGGCGACCTCGTCCCGGCGCTCGACGACGCGATCACGGAACGATACGAACGCCTCGACTTGCCCGGACGGCCAGTGATCTCGCGCATCGACCACCATCCGGGGAACCTCGCCGTCGACCGCGGATCCCGGTCGGTGACGGGGCTACTCGACTGGGGTCTCGTCCGCACGACCGACCCGGAGTACGACCTCGTCTGCGCCGAGCAGGGTTTCTGCGGGACAGATTCGCTGGACTCAGACCGGCGGGAACGGCTTCGGAGCGCGCTCTACGAGGGGTACGACGAGACGCACGAACGGCGCGTTGACGGCGCATTCGAAGCGCGGCGGCGGCTCTACCAGCTCGTGTTCATCGCGTCGAACATGACCTGGGTCTCCGCCTGGGTCACGCCCGAGACCGCCGACGGGGTGGAACGGGACTACCGGGAGTTCGTCGCCGAACTGCTGTGAACGGCGCGTCCGCCCGTGCGGTCACGTCCGATCCGACGACACCCGGTACACCCTCGCCTCGTACGGTCGGAGGTCGACGGGTTCGGCGAGGCCGTCGGACCCGCCCTCGTAGTTTCCGATCAGGAGTTCCGTGTCGCCGGAGGCCGCGTCGGGTGGAACCTCGACGGATACCACCTCGTCGGCGAAGTTCAGGAGGACGACGAGCGCGTCCGAGTCGCCGTCGCCGTCGGAGGTGCGGCGGTATGCGAACACCTGAGAGTGGTCCGCGAGGAGCGGCTCGTAGGCGCCGTAGACGGCGAGGGGGTGTTCGTTCCGGAACCGGATCAGCCGCCGGTAGTACGCGAGGACGGACTCGTCGTCCGCCGCCTCGCGCTCGGCGTTGATCTCGGGGTAGTTGTCGTTGACCTTGATCCACGGCTCGCCGGCCGTGAACCCCGCGTGTTCGTCGTCGCTCCACTGCATCGGCGTGCGGGCGTTGTCCCGGCTCCAGTAGTTGACCGCCTCGCTGATCTCCTCGAAGAGTTCGATGTCACCGGTCGCGAGCGCGCGCTGGACCCGGTCGACCGTCGCCGGGTCGCGGTACTGTTCGAGGCTTTCGAAGTCGGGATTGGTCATGCCGAGTTCCTGCCCCTGGTAGACGAAGGGGGTCCCGCAGAGGGTGAACAGGTAGGTCGCGAGCATGGTCGCCGACTCGCGGCGGTAGGCCTCGTCGCCGAACCGCGAGACGATCCGCGGCTGGTCGTGGTTGGTCAGGTAGAGGCCGATCCACCCCTCGCCGACGGCCGTCTGCCAGCGCTCGGTGACGGCCTTGAGGTCGGCGAGCTCCCAGTCGACGACGTCCCACGGGCCGCTCCCGCCGGCGTCGATATCCATGTGCTCGAACGGGAACACCATGTCGAGACCGTCCTCGACGACGAACCGGTGGGCGTCCGCCGGCGTCACGTCGAACGTCTCGCCGATGGTGACCACGTCCCGGCCGGCGAACGCCCGGTCGACCAGTTCCCCGACGTACTCGTGGATCCGCGGCCCGGTGAGGAAGTACTCGCCGCCGACCGGGTCGGCCGTCGGGTCGCCCTCCGGGTACCCCTCCGCCTTCGAGAGGAGGTTGATCACGTCCAGCCGGAAGCCGTCGATCCCCCTCTCCAGCCACCACTCGATCATCTCGTAGAGCGACTCGCGGACCGCGGGATTGGGCCAGTTCAGGTCCGGCATCCGCTCGTCGAAGAGGTGGAGGTACCACGCTTCGCGCTCGTCGTCGTAGGACCAGGCCGGGCCGCCGAACATCGACTCCCAGTTGTTCGGCCGCTCGTCGGGCGACCCCTCGACCCAGTGGTAGTAGTCGGCGTACTCGCCCTCCTCCCGGCGGGAACGGCGGAACCACTCGTGTTCGTCGGAGGTGTGATTGACGACCAGGTCCATCACGAGCCGGACGTCCCGCTCGTGGAGCGCGTCGCGGAGGCGCTCCCAGTCCGCGAGGGTGCCGTACTCGCCGTGGATCGACCGGTAGTCGCTGATGTCGTAGCCGTTGTCGACCTGCGGGGACTCGTACACCGGGCAGAGCCACACGACGTCGACCCCCAGGTCGGCGATGTAGTCGACGCGCTCGGTGATGCCGGGGATGTCCCCGACGCCGTCGCCGTCCGAGTCGGCGAAGCTCCGGGGGTAGATCTGGTAGACGACGGCACCCCGCCGCCAGGAGCGGTCGGTGGTCGTCACAGCGGCCCTCCGCCGGCGCGGAGCCAGAGGTAGCCGTACCCGGCGAGGTCGAGCGACAGCGGGTCCGTCGCGGTGAGTTCCGACCGCTCGTCGTCGAAGATCGGTGCGAGGCCGTCGACATCTGTCCCCACGGAGACGGACGCCGGCTGGTCGGCCAGGTTGTGGACGGCGAGGACGGTGCTGTCGCCGTCCATCCGGTGACACAGGACCGACTCGGGCGCTGTCTCGACGAACGTCGCCGACCCGCGGCCGAAAACGGGGTACTCCCGCCGCGTCCGGACGGCGCGGGTGACCCACCGCAGGAACGAGTCGCGGTCGCTCCGTTGGTCGCGGACGTTGACTCCGTCGGGGCCGAACCGGTCGTCGGAGACGACGGGCCGGATCAGCTCGTCGGGGTCCGCGGTCGAGAAGCCCGCGGCCGGTCCGTCGGTCCACTGCATCGGCGTCCTGACCGCGTCGCGGCCGTCGAGCGAGAGGTCGTCGCCCATCCCGATCTCGTCGCCGTAGGGGATCACCGGCGTCCCGGGCATCGAGAGCAGGAGGCTGTAGGCCAGTTCGAGCAGGCGGCGGTCGTCGAGCATCGGCGCGAGGCGTCGACGGCTCCCGCGGCCGTAGATCTGCATCTCGTCGTCGGGCGCGAACCGGTCGAGGACGGTCCCGCGCTCCCCCTCGGAGAGCCACTCCAGGTTGAGTTCGTCGAGGTTCCGCAGGAAGTTCGCCCACTGGCCGTGTTCGGGCGGGAGGTGGAGCTGGTCGACGGCGGCGTCGAGCGCTCCCGCGCGCTCGGTCGCGAGCGCGAGGAAGAGGTAGTCCGTCAGCGTGAAGTTGAATATCAGCTGCATCTCGTCGCCGGTCCCCTCGCCGAAGTACGGGCGGACCGCGTCCGGCTCGCCTCCGGCCTCGCCGAGGAAGATGGCGTCGGCGTTCCGTTGGGAGGCGAACGCCCGGTACTGCTTGAGGATCCGGTGGGGGTCGTCGAGCTCCGTCGAGTCGAGGCCCTTCTTCTGGACGATGATCGGCGTCGCGTCGATGCGGAAGCCGTCGACGCCCAGTTGCAGCCAGAAGTCCATTATCTCGCAGACCTCCTCGCGGACCGCCGGGTTCGAGTGGTCCAGGCCGGGCTCGAAGTCGTAGAAGCGGTGGTAGTAGTACGCGTCGGCCACCTCGTCGTACGTCCAGACGCTCTCCTCCTCGGGGAAGATGGGTTCTTTCTCGGGCTCGGGGGGGTCCTCGGCCCAGACGTAGTAGTCGCGGTACGTCGACTCGGGGTCCTCCCGGGCCCGCTGGAACCACGGGTGCCGGTCGGAGGTGTGATTGACGACGAGGTCGACGAGGACCTTGATCCCGCGCTCGTGGGCCTCGCGGACGAACCGGACGAACTGCCCCGGCGTGCCGAGGCGCTCGTCGACGCCGTAGTAGTCCGTCACGTCGTAGCCGTTGTCCAGCCCCGGCGAGGGGTAGAAGGGCAGCAGCCAGACGCAGGTGACGCCGAGCCGGTCGAGGTACTCCAGCCGGTCGGTCAGGCCGGGGAAGTCCCCGACGCCGTCGCCGTCGGAGTCCTGAAATGACTTCACGTCGACGCCGTAGATCAGGCCGTTCTCGTACCAGCGGTCGCCGGTCTGGTTCTGCAGGACGGTCTCCTGGTCGGAAGCGGTGGGTTCGTCGGGACTCATGGGAGTGCTGGGAGCACGTGATCGCCGAACCGATCGACGAAGCGCGTCTGGTCTCTGGTCACGTCGTGCAGGTAGACCGCCTCGGCGTCGAGGTCGCACAGCGACCGGGCCCGCTCGGTGTGTTCGTCGAGGTCGGCCGAGACGTGGACGTTCTCGCGCACCTGCTCGCGGGTCGCCTCCATCGCCGACCAGAGCCACGACCAGGCGAAGCCGGCGCTCCCCTGGCGTTCGCTCCACGGGTGGAAGTGGTCGGAGGCGGGCACCGCGTCGAACCCCCGGCTCTCGGCCCGCCGGACGGACTCCAGCAGCGCCCCGGGCTGGAACTGTTCGTGCGACGCGTGGTAGCCGATCTCGGTCATTCCTGTTCCCCCTCGGTTCGCCGGCACTCGGCGCTCTCGACGGTCGTATCGCGCGCGCACTTCCCCCCCAGAGACGCGGTGCGCTCGGCGGCGTTCCGTGGCCGTAAATTAGGGCGCTCACGCGGAAAAGGGTTGTCCGGGACCGCTCGCGGCTACATCTCCGAGCGCTTGACCAGCGCGTAGACCAGCAGCGCCGAGAGGACGACGCTGAGGTACGCCTCGCTGGCGGCCGCGACCTCCGCGACCGGACCGACCGGACCCATGAACCCGTATCCGATGGTCGTGTAGGAGACGTAGCTGAACCGGGCGATCTCGAAGAGCGTCTCCAGCCCGCTCGTCGTCAGCGCGTCGCCGAGAGGCACCTGCCCGGCCTGCGTCTCGAACAGGGACCCGCCGAAGGCGTAGAACGGGACGTACAGCAGCGGCGCGAGGAGGAAGGAGAAGCCGATCCGGATGGGGCGCATCCCGTGGCCGCAGGTGACGCCGAGGAAGTAGTTCTCCGTCGCCCGGCCGAGGTTCTTCACGCGGGTCCACAGCGGCGCCGTGCCGTCGCGGACCACTTCGAGGTTCTTGGCGCGGCTGTGCTGCTGGCGCTTGACGCGGAACTCGCCGGCGACCTTCATGTCGCCGACGGCCGCGGCGCTCTGTTTGGCCTTGAGGTAGGTCGTCTCGACCACCTCCGGCGTCATCTCCAGGGCGTAGTCGGGGTCGGCGTCCGGCGGTTCGTGGAACTCGTGGATGGCCCACGCGTTGCGGTCGAGGTACTCGCGGTGGGCGCTGAAGTCGAACTCGTGGCCGTCGAACTCCGTGAACTCCGTGCGGCAGAAGCGGAAGAAATCGAGCAGGCGCCGGTAGTCCTCGTCGGTCGCCGCGGTGAGTTCGACATCGCCGAGGCTGGCGAGCGTGAGGTCGTAGCGGACCCACCGCTCGGCCGGTTGGGCGATGCGGCCGCTCTTGATCTTCGCGCGGGTGAAATCGGCGAAGGCGTCCTCGGCGACCTGCGTCGCCTCGAAGTCGATTCGGTCGGTGAAGACGGCGCCGCTGAAGTCGATCCGCCCGCCGAAGGAGGTGTCCTCGAAGTTCGCCGACGTGATCTCGGCGTTGTGGAAGTCCGCGTCGTCGCCGAAGTGGGCGCCCTCGAAGGTCAGGTCGTCTTCCAGGAAGTTGGCGCCCCCGGTGAACTCGGCGCCGCGGAAGACGCAGCGGTCGGCGAACTCGACCGCCGAGAAGTCCGCGTCCTCGTGGAACCGGGCCTCGTCGAAGTCGGTCTCGCCACCGAATCGGACATCCGGGAAGTCCGCGTCGGCGGTGAACGTCGCTTCCTCGAAGTGGGCCTGGCCCTCGAAGGCGGCCTCCGCGAAGGAGACGTACCGGAACCGCGCGTGCTGGAAGGCGGCGTCGCCGCCGAAGGTCGACCGGGCGAAGGTCGCGTCGTCGTCGAGGGCGCGCTCGCGGCCGGAGAAGGCGGCGCCCCGGAAGTCGGCGTCGCCGCGGAATTCGACGTCGGCGAAGCCGGTGTCGCCGTCGAAGCGGGCCTCGTCGAAGTCGGCGAACCCCTCGAAGCGGGCCTCGTCGAACTCGGCGTCGCCGTCGAAGGTGGCCTCCTGGAAGGTCGCCTCGGCGGCGAAGGTCGCCCGCTCGAAGTGAGTGAACCCGAAGTCGGCCTGCCGGAAGTCCGCCCGCGCCGCGAAGGCCGCGCCCGTGAAGCTCGTGTTGTCGTCGAGCAGGTTCGAGTCGCCGTAGAACTCGGCGGCCCGGGCCTCTACCTCGTCGGCGAACGTCGCGCCGTCGAAGCTCACGTCGTTGGCGAACGTCGCCTCGTCGAGGTCGACGCGCCCCTCGAAGCTCGCGTCCGGGAACTCCACGTCGCCCGCGAACTCCGTCTCGAACGCCGAGAGGTCGCCAGTCACGGTCGCCCCGTCGGCCAGCAGCGCCTCCTCGACGTGGGACTCGTCGAACGTCAGGTCGCCGACGGTCGCTCCCTCCAGGCGGATCGGCAGCCGGATCGTCGCGAACGTCGCAGAGATCGACTCTATCGTCGCGTCGCGCAAGTCGATCGGGTGCCTATCCGGCCCCTCCACGGTCTGCCGGTCGAGGTCGAGCGCCGGCAGCGTCACGCCCCGGAGGTCCTTCTCGTCGGCGTCGCCGTTGTGCGCGACGTCGAGAAACGCCTCCCGAACGTCGTCGTCAGTGATCCCCCGCTCCGCGCGGGCGTCCGGCGAGAGGTGCAGGACGGACGCGTCGGCGCCGTCCCCCGTCGACGGCCGGTCCTGCGACACCGCGGACGCCGCGCCGCCGTCGCCGCTCGTCCCGTCGGTATCGGCGCTCCCGCCGCCGGCCTCACCGGGACCCGCGTCGCCGCTCGTCTCGTCGGCACCCCCATGCCGCCTGTCTGTCATATCTCCCCACACGGTAACCCCCGACTAAAAAGGTACTGCTGTGCGCCGGACGCGGCCGGTGCGAGGCGTCAGTCCGTCGGCTGTCCCGCCCGGTCGGCGCTGTGGTCCGTCGGGTCGTCGGCGCCGCTCTCGGCGGGTTCGCCGGCGACGACCCCGTCGGGAACGGACTCGAAGACCGTCCGCGTGAACAGCGCGAGGTCGAACTCGGGATAGGTGTGGTAGGTCTCGTAGCCGTCCGCTCGCACGTCGACGGTCGTGACGGCGTCCGGACCGAACCAGTAGGACAGATCGAACGCCGCTTCCACCGGGAAGGCCGAGAGCGGCCGCCGCTCGACGACTGTCGAACAGCGCAGCCCGTCGGCCGCGTAGTCGATCCGACGCCGCGACCCCGTGCCGCCCTCCGGCGACGGCGTCGCGGACTCGTCGGCGCCGGCGTCGGCCGCGGTACCCGCCGTCGTCGGCCCGTCGAGTCGGAGCGCCGTGACGCCGTCGCAGTCGACGGGTTCGCACGAGGACAGCTCGTGGAACTCGTAGGCGGGCGCGCTGACGTAGTGAGAGCTCCCGATCACGCGGAACGTGAACTCGGCGCCGAGGAGGCGACGGGAGAGCGAGTCGAAGACGCGGACGTCGCTGGCCGGCGGGCTGGCACTGTGGACGAAGTGGAGGGTGTTCTCGGTCATGGGTCGACGATCACGCCGTAGTTGGGGTCGAAGACGCTGTTCGGTTCGACGTTTCGATAGGAGGGCAGCGCCCGCCACTCCCAGCGCTCGTAGCGCTCGGCCACGGCGTCGAGGTAGTCGCTGCGCGCCCGCGTGACGTTCGGGACGGGCTGGGGCCCGTCGGAGAGGAGCCAGAAGCGCTCGCCGCGCTCCAGTTCGCCGTCGCCGTCGGGGTCGTTGTACACCGAGTAGGGGAGGTAGCGGTCGAAGCCCGCCTCGCGGAGGGTGTTGACGTGCACCGCGCGGTGCTGGGAGTAGTAGTACCGCGAGTACACCCACGTCGCGACGACGCCGCGGTCGCTGAGGCGCTGGCGCAGGAGGGTGTAGAACTCCGTCGAATACAGCGCCAGCGAGTCGTCGCTGCGGGCGCCCGGCACGTCGAGCAGGATCAGGTCGTAGCGCTCGTCGGTGTGGCGCAGGTAGCGGTAGGCGTCCCCGACGGTCGTGTTCAGGCGGTCGTACTCGTGGGCGTCGTCGTGGTAGCGGGCGAACGCCGACTCGTTCTTCGAGTAGTCGAGGAACTCCCCGTCGATGTCGACCTGGTCGACGCTCACGTCGTAGTCGCGCAGGCGGTCGACGGCGATGTAGTCGCCGCCGCCGACGAGCAGTACGTCGAACGACTCGTTTCCGCCGGAGACGGCGCCCGACTCGTTCAGGTACGCCGAGGTCGGGACGTCGACGAGGCCGCTGTGGTACGAGTCGACCCAGCTGTCGCAGAGCTGGATCGCCTGGTCGAGGCGGAGACAGGTATCGGTGTCGGCGTTGCCCGCCACGTCGCGCTGGTAGGTCGTAACCCGCTGGTAGGCCGTCCGCTCGAACCCGGTGACCGTGACGTCGGCCTTGCCGGGCTGGTACTCGCTCTCGATGCGGTCGCCCATGTACGCCCCGGTGACCGCCCGGTCCACGGCGCCGGCGTTGGCGACCAGTCCCCCGTAGGTCCCCGTCAGCAGCAGGCCGGCGAGGACGACGCCGCGCCAGCGGGCGAGCGAGAGCGACCGGTCGCCGCCGCGAGCGGTCGGTGCGCGAGCCGACCACACAGCGAACGCGAGCGCGGCGAGCCCGTTCAGCAGGCCGAGGACGAGCACCGTCACGACGAGCCCGTAGCGCGGGTAGAGGACGAGCGCGTAGACGACCGTCCCCGCCAGGCTGCCGAGGTAGTCGACGCCCAGCACTTCGGAGAACGACCGCCCCTCCGCCTCGGAGACCGAGAAGAACGCGCCGAGGACGCCGCGGACGACTCTCCGGGGGTAGACGCCCCCGAGCGTGGCGAACAGCGTCTCCTCGCGGTGCTCGACGAGTTCGTTGAGCAGCGGGATCTCGAACCCGGAGAGGAGGCCGACCAGCAGGATCGGCCCGTGGGCGAGCGCGAGCGTGATCGCCCCTTTCATCGGGAAGACGACGTCCGGGAACGAATTGAGGGCGATGACGAAGGCCGCACCGGCCGGTCCCGCGAACGCGAGGTACACCTCCGTCCGCAGGAAGTTCCCCTCGGGGTCGTCGAGGTGCGCCGAGAGGAAGGCGCCGACGCCCATCGAGAACAGGTAGAGGCCGATGGTGATCGAGTAGCGGAGGACGGTCCCGCCGTAGAAGACCGTCAGCAGCTCCGAGTAGACGAGTTCGTAGGCGATCGAACAGAAGGCGACGACGAACGTCAGCCCGAGCATCACGCGCCGGTCGGTGACGACCGCCGCGGGGGACGCCGGTGCGACCTCGGATCCGCCGTCGGTCATCGCGACCGGCCCGGGCGGCTCGGTCCCGTCCGCAGCGGCCGACAGCGACGGCTCCTCGGCGGTCGGATTCCGGATCGGCGGGCGGCGGGATTCGGGAGGGCGGCCGGCCGGATCGGCCGGGGGCGCCTCCCGGGGTGCGCCGTCCCCGCGGGCGTCGTCGCTGTCACGGGCCATCGGCGGTCAGGCGCTCACACTCGGGGTTTGACGTACCAGGCCTTCTCGGTCTCCCAGCCGCCGGTGTCGTTGTCGACCTGGAAGTCGGCGGCCTGCCAGCCGAAGTCCTCGGAGCCGTCTCGGGAGACCAGTTCCGTCCCGACGCGGTACCATCCCTCTCGGGGGTCGCTCCCGGGCGAGACCGCGCCGATGTCGACGGTCTTCTCCACCCCGTTCTCCGGGTTCTCCCACGTCTTGTCCCACGAGACCTCGCCGGGACCGGGTCCCGGCGGGTCGTTCTTGTAGTCGCTGTTGCTGCCGAGGTACGCGACGGCGAGCGTGGCGACGGTGGCGTCGTACATCCGGAGTTCGTCGCGGTGGTCGTCGCGCCAGTCGTCCGAGTACGAGCCGCCGTGCCAGACCGCCCAGCCGTGGCGCGGATGCTTCGGCGCCGAGGAGTAACCGCCGGTCCCGCGGCCGCCCGCGCCCTTGGCCGCCCTGGCGACGCCGACCGGTGCGAGCGACGCGACCGCGCCGCCCGGGTCGAGGTTGCCCTGATTCTCCTGGCGCGACTCGACCTCCACGTCCGAGTGCAACTGGATCTGCAACTGCCCGCTCTGGAGAGACACGTCCTGGAAAACAGTCGCTTTCCGCGGCGGCGGCGAGTTGTTCCCGCCGAGGCACCCGGCGAGACCCATTCCTGCCAGCAATCCCGCACTCCCCTGTACGAAGCGTCGGCGCTGCATACCCTGTAGCGCGAGTCGCGCCAGACAAGTATCTTTACATTATCGTTTCAGCTGAGCGGTTCGTTCGCGGCGGGCGCGTTGGGCGACATTCAAGTACCGACCCCCGGTAGGGGCGGGGTAACGGAGTTCGTCACACATGAGCGACACATGGGACGCGCGGACCGAGGAGTACTCCGGCGACGTGCGACTCGCCGGGAGCCACGAGGCACCGGTGGGCCTCCGCGGCGCCGAGGACGTCTTCGTCGGCCCGGACGCGGTCGCGGGGACCCTCCGGCTGGCCGACGTCGAGTACGTCTTCACCGACGTCCCGGACGGCGACAGCGACAGCACGGCCGCGGGAGACGGCGTGGCGACCGAGGTGACCGGCGACCTGGAGGACGGGTACGTCGAAGACGTCGACGGCGACGTCGTCGTCAGCGGCGTCGAAGACGTGTTCGTTGCCTACGACGCCGCCGAGACGCTCGACGCCGCCGGGGCCGAGCAGGTCTTCCACGACGACGCCGCCGCGCCGACCGGCTCGCCCGACGGCTACGACGTGACGGTGACGGGGTGGAACCACTCGCGCGACGCGCGCGACCCCCGGGACGGCGTGTCGGTCCGCGGCGCGAAAAACGAGGTCACCGTCACCGACGCGAAACACGACCTGACGGTGTACGTCGTCGGCTGGGACAACGAGGTCCGCGTCGAGGGGCGCGGCCTCGACGTCACGGTCTTCTTCGTCGGCCGGGACAACCGCGTCAGCGTCGGCCCGTACGTCTCCGCGACGACCGCCTCCGAGAGCGGCTACGACAACGCCCTCGACGCCGACCCGGTCCCGCCCGAGGCGGTGATCCAGACCTCGAAGGAGGAAGCCCACAGCGGGACCACCTTCGGTCGCCACCGGATCACCTGGCAGGAGCCCGCGGCCGACAAGGACTGGTGCCCCAACTGCGGTGAGAACGCCGACGCCGTCATCGCTCGCCGACAGAAGGACGCCTTCTTCCTGTTCGGCTCGGCGGTCCGCACCTACGACAGCGGCGGCGTCTCCTACGAGTGCGAGCGCTGTAGCCGCCACGTCGCCGGCGGGGTCGACCTCTCCGAGCAGGAGCGCAAGGACGCGCTGCGGTGAACGTACGGGTGGACCCACTGCGGTGAGCGGTCGGCGGTCGTGAGGATTGATACCGCACGCCACAGGGACGCTGCCGGCGAAACGCGCCCGAATCCGAACGCTCAAAGGGACAGATCGGTTCGGACAGGACATGGAGGTGTTCGTGCGGCTGGGCTATCTGCTCGCGCTGCTGGGCGTCGGCGTCGCCGCCCGCCGTGCCGGCGTGCTGAACGACCGGCGGACGGGCTGGCTCAACGACGCCGCGTTCTACGTCGCGCTCCCGGCGCTCGTGTTCTCCTCGACGTACAATCGAGCGCTGGGCGAACTCGTCTCGCCGGCGCTGGTCGCGGGCGTGCTCGTCGTGTTCGCGACGGTAATCGGGCTCGCGTGGCTGGTCCACCGGCGCCGGCCGTCGCGGGCCCGCCGGAGCGTGGCGCTGGTCCAGTCGTACCACTCGAACCTCGGCTTCCTCGGACTGCCGCTGGTCCAGGCGACGCTGGGCGACGCCGCCAGCGGGACCGCCGCCGTCGTCCTCGGCGTCGGCATCCTCGTCCAGACGCCGCTGACCGTCTGCTCGCTCATCGCGATCAACGACGCCGACGCCGACGTCGCGACGGAACTGCGCGGCGTCGCCACCAACCCGGTCCTCATCGCGCTCGCGGCCGGCCTCTCCGTGTCGACCGCGGGGCTCGGCGTCCCGGGCGCCGTCGCGACCGGCCTCGGCTGGGTCTCTACGCTCGCCCTGCCGATCGCCCTGCTCTGCGTCGGGGCCTCGCTCCAGGTGGTCGACGCCGACGTGGACTACGGGCTGACGGGCTCGGTCGTCGCGATGAAGATCGGACTGATGCCCGCGCTCGCGTGGGTCGTCTTCACGCTGCTCTCCGTCGACGCGACCGCCGCCGCGGCCGTCGTCGTCATGCTCGGGATGCCCTCGGCGGTCTCGACATACGTCTACTCGACGGAACTCGGTGGCGACTCGCAACTCGCCTCGCTCAACGTCTTCGCCACGACGCTCGCGTCTCTCGCCACGGTCGCGCTCATCCTCGAAGTGATGGGGTAGGCCGACGCCGTCCGCTGGACTCGCGCGATTTTATCAGCCACGACCACGCACGCACGGGCATGGGCTACCACCAGATCGACCCCGACGACCTCGACGCGACGCCGGACTACCCCTGCGACCGCCGTGGCGTCTCAGACGCGGCCGAACTCGCGGCGCTGCACCTCGCGACCTACGAGATGGAACCCGGCGAGCAGTTGCCGCGGGTCTACCACTACCACGACCGCCGAGAGGAAGCGTTCTACGTGGTCTCGGGGACGCTGCACGTCGAGACGCCCGACGAGGAGTACGTCGTCGAGACCGGCGAGGTGTTCGTCGCCGAGCCCGAGAGTCCCCACCGCGCGTACAACCCCGAGAGCGCCGACGAGAGCGTCCGCGTGCTGGGGACGGGCGCGCCGAAGTCCGACATCGCCCATCCGTACGAGCCCGAGGAATCAGCGGAGTGAGCGCCGAAGGCGTCGGCCGGCGGTCGTCCGCTGCTCGCGGCTTCGCCGCTCGCTCCACTCGCGCCTCGCTCACGCCGCGGGGAACCGCTCGTCGAGGAAGTCGGCGAGTTCGCGGTAGACCCGGATCTTGTGGTCGATGTCCGTCGAGGCGTGGCCCTCCTCGCCGAGTTCGACGTACTCGAACTCCTCGCCCTCGGTCCAGCCCCGGCGCTCTTCGAGGGCGTCCCGGAACTCGCGGGCCTGCGAGACGGGGCAGCGCGGGTCGTTGACGCCGTGGAGCATCAGCAGGGGCGCCTCGATGTCCTCGACGTGGGTGATCGGGCTGCGCTCGCGCCACAGGTCGGCGTTGTCCTCGGGGTCGCCCATCTGCTCGCGCAGGGTCGTCTTGAAGTGGGCCATCGACTCCTCGAACAGTCCGGGCAGGTCGGTGATGCCGACCCAGGCGATGCCGGCGTCCCACAGATCGGGGTACCGGACGAGTTGCCAGTAGGCAGAGTAACCGCCGAACGAGCCACCGAAGACGGCCAGGTCGTCCTCGTCGACCCACTCCTTCTCGGCGATCCAGCGGGCGCCCGCGGCGATGTCCTCCTGCTCCTTGCCGCCCCAGTCGCCGTGGATGGCGTTCTTGAACTCCCGGCCGTAGGCGGTCGACCCGCGGAAGTTCGGCGCGAGGACGGTGTAGCCGCGGTCGACGAGGAACTGCACCCGGGCGTTGAACGTGTGGTCGACGTGGCCGTGGGGGCCGCCGTGGACGAGGACGATGACCGGCGAGGGTCGCTCGCCGCTGTCGTAGAGGACCGCCCCGACGTCGGTCCCGTCGGTCGACTCGTAGGTGACGTAGTCGGCGTCGACGAACGCGTCCGGGTCGATGTCGCCGTACTCGGCCTCCCTGATCACCGTCGTCTCGTCGGCCGCGGGGTCGTAGGCCAGCAGGTCGTCTCGGGAGGTAGGGGTGGTCTGGCCGGCGAGGATCCGGCCGTCGGGCAGCATCCCGCTGCGGCGGTCGCCGTGGACCCACGAGACGCCCTCGGCGAAAGGTTCGGCGAGTTCATTCCAGTCGCGGTCGTAGACGACGAGCGGCTGGGTTGCGCCGTCGTGGCGGCCGGCGAGGACGTACCCCTCCGGGTGGACGCAGTAGGCCCACTCGTCGCAGGTCCCGTCACTGATCCACTCGGTTTCGTCGGTCGCGAGGTCGTAGACGCCCCACCGCGAGAAGTTCGTCTCGTCGTCGGTGACCAGCACGGCGTCGCCCGCTGGCGTCCAGTCCGTGACGCCAGCCTGGTAACCCTCGCCGTTGACGTCGAGGCGGCGAGCGGTGCCGTCGACGCCGTCGCCGCCGACGGCCGCTGCTCCGCCGTCGCGGTCGCCGCCCCGGGACAGGTCGGCAACGTACACGTCGCGGTTTTCGAGGTCGTCGCGCTCGTTGGCGACGTAGGCGATCCGCTCGGCGGTCGGATCGTACATCGCGCCGAAGACCGGCCGCTCGTAGGCGGTCACCTGGCGGTGTTCTCCCCGCTCGCGGTCGAACTCGTAGAGGTTCATCTGCTCGCCGGCGTCGCTGGCGTACAGGAGGTTCCGGCCGTCCGGCGAGACGTCCTGCAGGACGGTCTGGCCGTCGTTCTCGACGACGGGGCGGATCTCGTCGGTCCCGAGGTCGTAGGCGTAGACGTCGTTCTGCTCGTCGCCTCCCTCGTCGCGGTGATAGTAGACCGCCTCGCCGTCGGGCGCCCACTCGATCGGGTAGCGCGCCTCACGGGGCACCTCGCCGTCGCTGACCTGGGCCAGTTCGCCCGTCCCGGGGTCGACCAGGCAGAGCTCGTTGCGTCCGCTCCCGTCGTAGAAGCACGCAATGCGGTCGCCGTCGGGGGAGACGCGAGGGTGGTTCAGGGTCGGCAGGCTCGCGAGTTCCTCCAGGGGGATGGGGTCGGACATCCCCGGAGACTACTTAGCGACGTTACAAATCGATTGCGCCGCCCGGAAGCGCTCCGACTGGATACCCTTTAGGGCCCGCCGGTCGCAGGGAGAGCCATGACGAACAAAGACGACGTGCGACAGCAGATCGTCGAGAGCGGCGTGACCGCGGTCCTGCGCGGGATCGACGAGGACGACATCGTGCCGGTCGCCGAGGCCATCCACGAGGGCGGCGTCACGGCCCTGGAAGTGACGGCCGACGCCAAGCGCTGCAGCGACATGATCGCCGACGTCGACCGCGCGATGGAGGGCACCGACGCCGTCGTCGGCGCGGGTACCGTGATGGACGCCGCCGCCGCGCGCAACGTCATCGAGGCCGGCGCGGAGTTCGTCCTCGCGCCGAACCTGAACGAGGACGTCATCGACGTCTGCAACCGCGAGGGCGTCGTCGCCATCCCGGGCGTCATGACGCCGACCGAGGCCGCCCAGGCGATGGAGGCCGGCGCGGACATCCTGAAGATGTTCCCCGCCTCGACGGTCGGTCCGGGCCACATCGGCGCGCTCCAGGGACCGCTCGGCGACGTGCCGATCATGCCGACCGGCGGCATCTCGACGGACAACGTCGCCGACTACTTCGAGGCGGGCGCCGTCGGCGTCGGCGCCGGGTCGGCGCTGGTCGACTACGACGCGATCGAACGCGAGGACTGGGACGGCGTCCGCGAGTCCGCCGCCGAGTTCGTCGAAGCCGTCGAGGACGCGCGGTCGTAGACGCGCGGACCGGCGCCGCGGCGGCCGCCCGGCGCGTCCCGTCACCGATAAGGGGAGCGAACGACCAGTGAGGCCCATGGGAAATCGGTCGCTCGACGACTTTCTGGGCGGTGACGACGCCGACGAGTCCGACGACGAGCAGGCGGACGACGGCGCGAGCGACGCGACCGACGCAGACGCGGCCGACGCAGACGCGACCAGTTCTGAGACTGACTCGACCAGTTCGGGGACGGGCGACCCGACGGCGACTGAAGAGACGGCCGACGAGGCTGGCGACGCTGCGGCGAACGAGGGTGAAGCGGACGACGCCGAACTGGCGAGTGATGACGCCGACGACGACACCGGCGCCGCCGACGGGCCGGCCGTCGACCCGAGTGCCGTCGAACCGGCCGCGGCGACGTACACGTGGAGCGGTGACGGCGGCGTCTGCGAGGCCTGCGGCGAGACGGTCGACCGGCGGTGGCGACAGGACGACGCGCTCGTCTGTCCGGACTGCAAGGAGTGGTAAGTCCGGGCTGTCGAGCGCGGTAACCGCGACCAAGAGCGGTCCCGTCGGGTCTGCCGCCGAGTAGCGGATGCGATCGGGCGACGCGACGGCGGTAGTGTCCGTGTACGGCGTGCGCACAGCCAGCAAAGTTACGGTTCTCCGGCCATTAGCAACGGGACGAGCGCCCCGTGCGATCAGTTCCCACGCATCACCGGTCGTCGCGAGTGGAGTCACACGAGGCGGCGCGTCGGAGCCGTAGCCACCTATGACAGACACAGACACCACAGTCTCCGGTCGCCAGGAGAGCACGGTCGAGGACGTCAACGACGCGCAGGCCGTGATAGCGCGCGTCGTCGAGAACGTCGAGGAGGTGATCGTCGGCCACCACCACGAGATTGAACACATCATCACCGCCCTGCTCGGCCGCGGTCACATCCTGCTGGAAGACGTGCCCGGCGTCGGGAAGACGATGCTCGCCCGCGCCGTCGCCCGGTCGTTCGAGGGGTCGTTCAAGCGCGTCCAGTTCACGCCGGACCTCCTCCCCTCCGACGTGACCGGCGTCAACGTCTTCAACCAGAAGACCGAGGCCTTCGACTTCCGCCCCGGCCCCGTGTTCGCCAACGTCGTCCTCGGCGACGAGATCAACCGCGCGCCGCCGAAGACCCAGTCCGCCCTGCTGGAGGCGATGGAGGAACAGCAGGTCACCGTCGACGGCGAGTCCCACGACCTGCCCCATCCGTTCACGGTCATCGCGACGCAGAACACCGTCGAGCGCGACCGGACCTACGAGCTGCCGATGGCCGAACTCGACCGGTTCATGAAGAAACTCCGTCTGGGCTATCCCGACACCGACGAGGAGACGGAGATGTTCGACCGGATGGTCGGCCACCATCCCATCGACGACCTCGACTCGGTGGCGACGCTCGACGACCTGCGGGCCGCCCGCGACGCCGCCGCGGGCGTCACCGTCGAGCGGTCGGTCCGCGAGTACGTCACGCGGCTCTCGCAGTTCACCAGACGCCACGCCGAACTCGGTGTGAGCCCCCGGGGCGGCCTCGCCGTCCTGCGGGCCGCGCAGGGCCGGGCCGTCCTGGAAGGGCGGGAGTACGTGATCCCGGACGACGTCCAGACGGAAGCGGAGGTGGTATTCCCGCACCGGATCCGGACGAGCACCGACGAGACGACGCCGCGGGCCGTCGTCGAGAACGCCCTCGAATCCGTCCGCGTCGAGTGATGCAGCTGACACGACGTGGCTACGCCGTCCTGGGCATCGTCGTCCTCGCCGAAGTGCTGGCGCTCACCTACGGCGCCCGAGCGCTGAACGCCATCGCCGCGCCGGCAGTGGTCGCCCTCGTCGCCTCCGTGGTCCAGTTGCGACGCGCCGAGGTCCCGACGGCCGAGCGCGACTACGTCCCGGCGGCGTTCCCCGGCGACACGCGCGAGGTGACCGTCGAGGTCGAGGGCAGCGGCGTCGCGCGGATCGAAGAGACGGTCCCAGACGGCCTCACGGTCGAGGACGCGACCGCCGAAGCGACGCTGCCGACGACGTTCACGTACACGCTGACCTGCGCCGAGCGCGGCCGACACTCGCTCGGCCCGCTGGACGTCCGGATGCGCGACCTCCTGGGGCTCGTCGAGACGACCTACGAGGTGGGGCCGACGACGCGCGTGCTCGTCTACCCGCCGGTGTACCAGGTCGCCGGGCGGGACGTGATCCTCCGGCACGTCCTGGAGCGCTCGGAGGTCGAGCGCCAGGAGTTCGACACGCTGCGGGAGTACGTCCCCGGCGACCCGCTCCGGGACGTCCACTGGAAGTCGACCGCGAAGGCCCAGGACGAGATCTACGTGGCCGAGTTCGCGGACAACCGCGTCGACGACGACCAGATCGTCGTCGCGGCGACGGCCGACGCCGGGTCCGTCGACGAGATGGCCGCCGCGGCGGCGAGCGTGGCCGTCATGGCCCTCGACGCGGGGCTGGCCGTCGAGTTACGGATCCCCGAGCAGACGGTCCCGATGGGCCGCGGTGACGACCACCGCCAGCGACTGCTCGGCGCGCTGGCGGTGACGGACACGGACTTCACGTCGCCGTTCAAATCCTACTCGCTGCCCGACGGCGCGACCGAGGACGCTGACGTGGTGATCCGGGGGGACGCCGACGGCGTCAGCGTCGCCTTCGGGAGCGACGACCGCTCGTTCGAGGACATCACCGTCAGTCGGGAGAACCCAATCACCCGTCGGGAGAACCCAATCACCCGTCGGGAGGTGGAGTCGTGAGCACCGAGACGCGCTCTCGCGGCGTGTCCCTGGGCGTGGTCGAGGTCGACCCCGTCAGGACCGTCGCCCTCGGCGGTATCGCGCTGCTCATCTCCGCGTACGGCTCGGTCTTCTACCACTTCGTCGACGTGACCGGCGAGCCGATACTGTACCTCCTCGTCGCGGCCGTGGCGCTGGCGGCGGCGACGTCGCTGTCGAACTCGATCCGGTTCCGCTGGGCGGCGGTCGTCGCCGTCGGGTTGCTCGCCACCGGACTGACGCTGTACGTCCTCAGCCTGCCGCGCCAGCCGCCGCTGGTCCCGCTGGTGACCGACGCCATCGCGCTGATGACCGGGCGGTCGCTGCTGCAGGTGACGAACGTCGACCTCTGGGTGCTGGGCGTCTCGCCCGGGCCGCTGTTCCTGACGTGGTACCTGGCGATGCGCCGGCGCTACGTCGCTGGCGTGCTGGCGGGCGGCGGGACGCTCGGCTTCCTGGTGTTGACCACCGACGCCTCGACGGTGACGACGCTGCTCGGCGTGGTCGGCGCCATCGTCGCCGTCGCCGTCGGCGATATGGACCGCCGCGGCGACTCGCTGAAGGCCGCCGAGCCGCTCGCCGTGTTGCTCGCCGTCCTCATCGTCCTCTCGGCGGTCGCGCCGATCGTGCCCGGCGGTCCCTCGCGGACCGCCGACACGTGGTCGCGGTTCCAGACCGGCGGAGCGGCCGGCGGCGGGACCGTCGAGGCGAACCTCCTCGAGGCCGACAACCAGCTCGGGATCGCGGGCAACCTCTCGCTGTCGCCCGACGTCCGCTTCCGCGTCGAGAGCGACGCCGAGTCCTACTGGCAGGTCGGCACCTACGACCGCTACACCGGCGACGGGTGGGTCCGGACCGGCAGCACCGACTCCTACCGCGGCAACCTGGACGGGCCGCCGGGCCGGAGCCAGACGGTGAGCCAGACCTACACCGCCGTCGACGAGATGGACGTCGTCCCGGCGGCCTGGAAGCCCGTCTCCGTCGGCGGGAGCGTCGCCGACGACGTGACGGTCAACGACCTCGACGGCCTCGAACTCGACGGGAGCGTCTCGAAGGGCGATCGGTTCTCCGTCACGAGTCAGGTACCCGTCGCGAGCGCCGAGGAACTGCGCGCGGCCGGCACCGACTACCCATCGTCGGTCGAGGAGCGCTACACGCGGCTCCCGTCGAGCACGTCCGACCGCGTCGCCGAGCGGACGGCGCGGATCACGGCTCGCGCCAACACCACCTACGACACCGCGCGCGTCGTCGAGCGGTGGCTGAAGAACAACAAGGGGTACTCGCTGGACGTGCGGCGGCCCCGGAAGAACGTCGCCGACGAGTTCCTCTTCGAGATGGACGCCGGCTACTGCACCTACTTCGCGACGACGATGGTCGTCATGCTGCGGACCCAGGACATCCCCGCGCGCCTGGCCGTCGGCTACACGCCGGGCGAGCGGGTCGCCGAGGACGAGTGGGTCGTCCGCGGGTACAACGCCCACTCGTGGGTCGAAGTGTACTTCCCCGAGGTGGGGTGGGTCCGCTTCGATCCGACGCCCGCCGGCCCGCGACGCAGCGCCGAGCAGCAGGAACTCACGCGCGCCCGCGAGAACAACCGCACCGACGTCGACCTCAACGACACCGGCGGCGGCGAGTGGACGGCGACGCCGACCGCGACGCCGGCGCCGCTGACGCCCCGGGCCGAACAGCCCGTCCAGGAGGCGCCCGGCCCGATGACCATCCCCGACCGGATCACGCGCCCCGGCGGGACGCCCGCGCCGAACGTGACGCTGTCGAGCCCGTCGGTCACCGCCACATCGACGAACGGCTCCGGCGGCGCCGGCGGGGGCGGCGACGAGTCGACGGGGCCGTTCGGGGGCCGGCCGCCGACTCGCGAGGAGGCGACGCTGGGCGCGATCGTCCTGCTCGGTCTCGTCGTCGGCCTCCGCCGGAGCGGCCTGACCGGCCGGGCGTACCGGGCGGTCTGGGTGCGCTATCAGCCGACGAAAGACCCCGAGACCGACGCCGAGCGGGCGTTCGAGCGCCTGGAGTACGTCCTCGCCGAGCGCCACCGGCCGCGCAGGCCCGAGGAGACGCCGCGGCAGTACCTCAAGGCGATCGGCGCCGACGAGCGAGCGACGCAGGTCGCGTACGTCCGCGAACGCGCCCGCTACGCCGGCGAGGTCACTCGCGAGGAGGCAGACGAGGCGGTCGCCCTGGTGGACGACATCGTCGGCTGGCGGGGCGCCTGACAGGCCGCAGACGCGAGCGGCCGTGGGGAGTCCCGACAGTGTTTAATAGGTCGATTTCGTATGCCGATGCGTAATGTCGGAAGTCTGCTCGCTCCCCAAGGCGAGTACGCCGCAAGTCAGGGCCGTCAGACAGGTGACCGCCGCAACGAGCCGTTCGGGTGACGATGTCTGAGGTGTGCTCGACGTGCGGGCTCCCCCAGGAGCTCTGCGTCTGTGAAGACGTCGCCAAGGACTCCCAGGAGATCAGCGTCCGCATCGACGAGCGCCGCTACGGAAAAGAGGTAACGGTGATCGAAGGATTCGACCCGAAGGACGTCGACATGGACACGCTCTCGTCCGACCTGAAGTCGAAGTTCGCGTGCGGTGGGACGGTCGAAGACGGCTCCATCGAACTCCAGGGTAACCACACGGGTCGCGTCGAGGACTTCCTCCGAGACAAGGGCTTCAACGTCGCCTGATCCCCCCGACCACGGCGTCGAACGCCCGCGTGAAGAGCGTTTTTTAGCGCCTCTATCGAGGAGAGAGCCGCGCTGCCGTCGGACGGGCGGCCAGTCCGCCGATATCGGCGTCGATGTGAGCGAACGGTAGTCGCGTCCTGGCGGGTCTCCGTCCCCGCTCCCCGATCTTTCGAAGTTCGAGGTTCCGACTGCCGAGAGGTGGCGTCGATGCAAACCGTGAAGCATCTCAGAAGAAGTGTAGCATCCGCGCGAGCGGAGCGAGCGCGGTTCACGCGGCCGAACGAAGTGAGGCCGCGCTTTTTCACCCATGTTTTTGGCCAGGGGATCGCGCGCAGCGCGACCCCCCGGCGAGAAAGATGGGTTAGAAAAACTGAAACAGGTCGTCGCGGCCCTGTTCGTGGAGGTGGTGGCGGATGGCCTCGTTCATGGGTTCGATGGAGCCGCGCTTGGCGGTGATGGGAGCGACGGTGTTTCGCCACTGCTGCCAGGGAGTGGGGAGGCCGAGGCGCTCGCAGAGTTCGTTCAGGCGCTCGTCGCGGTCGTCGACCTTGTCCATCTTGTTGACGGCGACGACCGTGGGGATGCCCACGTCGCGGAGGAAGTGGAACATCTCGACGTCGTAGGGGACCTCGTCGGGGCCGGAGTGGCGGTCGATGATGTCGATGGCGGCCTTGCCGTCGACGACGAGGACGCCGACGAGGATCTTCTCGGCGTTCTCCTCGATGTAGCGGACGATGTCGGTCTTGGTCTGCTCGCGGACGTCCTCGGGGACGCCTTCCATGAAGCCGAAGCCGGGCAGGTCGGTGATGACGAAGTCCTCGCTGGCCCAGTCGTAGTGGTTGGGCGAGCGGGTGACTCCCGGTCGCTGCCCGGTGTCGAACGTGTGGCCGGTGAGCTCGCGCATCAGCGTGGACTTGCCGACGTTGGACCGACCGACCAGCGCCACCTCCGCGTCGCGGTCCGGTCGTGACTCGAACATGGCCCGCCCTACAGCGCGGGCGTGGAAAAGCGACGCGCTCTGGGCCGTGGCGCGGTCTCCCCGGACCTGCGCCGTCGGCGTCGCGCCGGTCCCCGCCGAGGGTCGCCGAAGCGTCCGGGCGTTTCCCGTCAATCAGCAGGACTAAACGACCGCCGGACGGAGGTAGGGGCGCATGCGCCGCCGTGAATACCTCCGTTCCGCAGTCGGCGCCGCCGGCCTGGTGGGGATCGCAGGGAACGCCCTCTCCGCCGCCGGCAGCGACGACAACGTATCGCCCTCCACGCAATCGACCACCGCGTCCTCCACGTCGACCCCGCAGACGACCGCCGACGGAACCGATACGGACGACGGCGACGGCTTCTCGCCGCTCGCACGGATAGACGTCACGAACGACGACCCCCGGTTCAAGACCACCGAGGCCGTGATGGAACCGTCCGGTCGATACGCGTTCGCGTCGCGGTTCGACGGCTTCTACGTCGTCGACTGCGACGACCCCGAGAACCCGGAGATCGTCGGCAGCTACACGGGGATCACCGCGCCCGACGGACGGGAGATGGGGTCGTTCAGGGACCTCAAGTACAACCAGGGTCGGCTGATGCTCGCGACCGACGGGGGGAGCCAGTTCCGCGGGATCGCGCTGTTCGACGTCTCCGACCCCACCGATCCGGAGCCGCTCAAGACCTACGAGACGGCCTACCGGATCCACAACGCGGACCTGCACGGCGAGTACGCCTACCTGACGACGGGGTCGGAACTCGAAGTCGTCCACGTGACGCCCGACGAACCGGAGTCCGTCGCCACGTGGTCGGTCACCGACTACGACGACGCCTACGAGGACGTGTCGAGGGGACTCCGCAACCTCCACGACCTGTACGTCCAGAACGGGCGGGCGTACCTGGCGTACTGGGACGCCGGGACGTGGATCCTCGACGTCTCCGACCCCGCGAACCCGAGCCACGTCGGCCACGCGACCGACTACAGCGCAGAGGACCTCGCGGGCCTGAGCGGGGCGGAGCTGTCCGAGTACGCGCTGGAGCCCGAGGGCAACGACCACTACGTCCAGCCCGACGACGACGGCGACCTGCTCGCGGTCGGCGGCGAGAGCTGGGACCTCGAACACGAGACGATCGAGACCGACGAGCCCGAGGAAGCGGACCTGGGCGGACCGAGCGGGATCGTCCTCTGGGACATCTCCGACCCGGCCGACCCCGAGGAACTGTCGGAGATCGAGCCGCCGATGCCCCCGGAAGGGGAGACGACGCGCCGCCGCGGCGGCTACTACACCACCTCGCACAACTTCGAGATCGCCGGCGACTACCTCTACTCGTCGTGGTACCGCGGCGGGGTGAAGGTCCACGACATCTCCGACCCCGAGAACCCCGAGGAACTCGCCCACTGGGCGGACGGCGACGAGACGAGCTTCTGGACCGCCCGCACGGGCATCCCGGGCGAGTACTTCATCGCGACGAGCTACACCCATCCGACCGAAGACGACGGCCCCGGCGGGTTCTACACCTTCCCCGACCCGACCGACAACACGGCGACGGTCACGCCGTCGGGCGGGTCGGTCGACGCCGGGACCGCCAGCGGTACGACGGCCGGTCCTACCGCGACGGAGACCCCGACCGAGACGTCGACGGCAACTGCTACCGATACGGCCGCACCGGCGGCCACTGACACGGCCGCGCCGACGGACGCCTCGACCCCGACGGCGACGCCACGGGCGACGGCGACCCAGACGCCGATGGCCGGCGGGACCGACCCCGGGGCGGACGCACCGACGGACGAATCGACCGCCACCGCGACGGACACAACCAGCGGGGACGGACCCGGTCTGGGCGTCCTGTCCGGGCTCGCCGCCCTGGGCATCGGCGCGTGGCGGCTCCGCGGGTCCGACGACGGGGAGTAATCGCCCCACCGGGAGACTGATACCCGCCGGCCGCTAGGCGGGTGACGTGCACCGACGCCAGTTCCTCCGCGCGACCGTCGGGCTGGGCGTCCCGGCGGCCGTCGGCGCCCTGTCCTCCCGCGACGGCGCGGCCCACCCGACCGAGCCCTCCGAGTCGAACGCGACGACGGCGACCGGAACGTCAACCCCGACGCCCACGCCGACCGAGGCCGCCGCGACGCCGACCTCCGGCTACGAACCGCTCGGGAGCGTCGCCGTCGAGGACGCCACCGAGGCCGTGACGACCACCGACGGCGAGACGGCCTTCGTCGCCGCGCTCGACGGGTTCGCCGCCGTGGACCTCGCCGATCCCGCGGATCCCACTGTCCTCGCAGAGAAACGCGACATCTCCCCGCCCGGGACCACGCAGGTGATGACGGGGATCCAGGACGTGAAGTACGACGACGGGCGTCTGCTCGTCGCCGGGCCGGCGAACTACGACCCCGACGGCTTCCACGGGATCGCGCTCTACGACGTGTCCGATCCGGCCAGCCCCGAACTCCTGCGGGCCTACCAGACCGCCTACCCGATCCACAACTGCGACCTGTCGGGCGGGTACGCCTACCTCACCGGGAACAACCGCGACGACAACCCGCTGGTCGTGGTCGACGTCGACCGCGACGAGCCCGCGGAAGTCGCCCGCTGGTCGCTGTTCGACCACGATCCCGTCTGGGAGTCCGTCCCCGTCGCGCTCCGGACGCTCCACGACGTGTTCGTCCGCGACGGTCGCGCCTATCTCGCCCACTGGGACGCGGGCACCTGGATCCTCGACGTCTCCGACCCCACCGCCCCCGCGTACGTCGGCGAGGTGAGCCAGCTCTCGCCAGCGGACCTGGCGGAACTGGACGGACTCGCGGTCTCCCGCGAGCAGAAGGAACCGCCGGGCAACGACCACTACGCCGCGGTCGACCCGTCGGGCTCGCTCCTGGCCGTCGGCAGGGAGACATGGAACTCGAACTTCGGGAAGGAGGGGACGACGCCGGGGCCGGACGATCCCGGCGGCCCGAGCGGGATCGACCTCTACGACCTGTCGGACCCCGCGTCGCCGGCCCACCTGGCGACCGTCGACCCGCCGCCGACCGCCGACCCGAACGTCAACGGCGTGTGGACGACCGCGCACAACTTCGAGATCGCCGCGGGCCACCTCTACTCGTCGTGGTACCGCGGCGGCGTGGCGGTCCACGACCTCTCGGACCCGGCGAACCCCGAGCGAGTGCGGTACTTCCGTCGCTCGTCGGAGACGAGTTTCTGGACGGCGCAACTCGCCGCGCCCGGCGACGCGGTCGTCGCAACCAGCTACGGGGATCCCTCGCTCACAGACGCGGAATCGAGGCTCTACACGTTCCCCGACGTGCCGCGGGCGACGCCGACGGCAACCTCGACGACCGGGTCGCCGGACGAGACCGCGACCCCGCCGACGACCGCACCAACGCCGACGGAAACCGCCGCGGGCGGACCGACTCGGGACGGGACCGACGCAGTCGAAACGGGGGGCGCGACCGACGAGGACGGCCCCGGTTTCGGCCCGCTCGCGGCGCTGGCGGGCGTCGGACTGGGCACGTGGCGACTGCTCCAGGAACGCGGCGAAGACAAGGACTGAAACCGGCGCTCAGAGCGCGTTCTCGACCGCGGACGCGACGCTCCGTGCTTTCTCCGCCAGTTCAGCGGGGACGTGGCCGGCGTCGACGGCGGCGTCGAGCTCGTCGTCGTCGACGCGTTCGACCCGCCCGTCGGCGTGTTTGACCACGTCGACGTGGAGGTCGACGTACCGGACCGCCGACGGGAACGCCTCGACCGGCGTGCAGACGTTGACGTACGTGCCGCGTTTCTCGCCGTCCTCGCCCCGGTAGACCGTCGGGTACCACCACTTGCCCTCGGTGAGTTTCGTCACCGCGACGTCGCCGGGTTGCTGGTCGACGCCGAGTGCGTCGTAGGTTCCCCGGCCGGACATCTCCCGCTCGACGACGACCGTTCCGTCCGGATCGCGGCGGGTCACCTCGCCAGTGCCGAGCGAGAACATGCGGCCGTCGGGCTTGCCGTGGTCGATCCGGACACGGTCGCCCTCCGTCGGGCCGAACTGCCGCGTGACGGCGTCGAACGGGAACTCCGCCTCGCCGCCCGCGTCGGGACAGACCGCCTCGACGAAGTCGACGGCGGCGCTGGCGCTGTTGGTGGCGGCCTTCACGCGGTGGTGGCCGCTCATCGTCGCCGTGACCGCCCGCCGCCGCTCGTCGAGGCCGAAGCGGGACTCGCGGCCGAACCAGATCCAGACGGTCGACTCGCCCGGCCAGTAGCAGTGCGGCGCGGCGTCGTCGGGCGCGGGCGCGTCGGCGAACGCCTCGTCGAGTGCGAGCGCTCGCTCGCGGAGTCCGTCGAGGGCGTCGCCGAGCGCGTCGAGGTCGGCGTCGTCGGCGGCCGGGTCCCAGTCGATCCCCCAGCTCTCGGGCGGATCGACCGGGAGGAGGTCCGCGAGTTCCGGTCCGTTGCTGTCGGGCGACGACCCGCGGACGAGGGCGGCGAGGCCGCGCTGCACGCGGACGGTCGTGTCGAGGACCGGTCGGCCGTTCCCCCACGGCGGGGCGGCCTCTTTCACCTGGACGCGCAGGCGGTCGCCCGTTTCGACGTGGGCCGCGGTCTTCGAGTAAGGGAGAAACCCCTCGCGGTCGGTGCCGGCGACCGGCGGAAGGTCGTTGTCGCCGTCCGCGGCGCCGTCGGCCAGTTGCACGACCGCGCCGCTCCCGAGCGTCTCGGTCACTTCGCCGGCGTAGACCGCGCCGCGGGGCGTCGGGTCGCGCCAGGCCATGGCGTCGCGGCCGACCGCGCGGGCCTCGGTCGTCGCGGTCGCGACCGCCGCAGCGTCACCGGTGATCCCGACTCCCTGCCGGTCGTCGGTCGTCGAAACCATCGCGTCGGCGGGCGCGAGCGGGAACTCGTCGGCGAAGCGGTCGCGGATCGGCGGCGAGGCCTGGACGACCGACAGCCCCCCGTCCTCGAACAGGCGGGTCAGCGCCGTCGTGTAGATGCCGCGGACGCGGACGGTCGGGACGCCGTCGACGGCATCGCCCCCCGCGGTCGTGTCGGCGCCTTCGCCCGCGCCGCTCCGCGACGCGCCCTCGTCGTCGCTCATAGCGCGTCGCGGTCCGCGGCGAACCGGACCCGGTCGTCGACCGTCGGCCCGAGACGCAGTTCGACCACGTCGTCGCTGAGCACGCGCCCGCCTTCGACGGGGACGCCCCACGAGTCGAAGCGAAGGTACCCGCGGATGTCGTCGGCGTGCGTGAAGAGGTCGAGGTACTCGACGGCGTGTTCGGGGAACTCCGCGCTGGAGTGGGCCCGGTCCATGTCGGAGTAGACGGCGTCGAGTCCGTCGAAGAACGATTCGAGCGCGTCGGCGTCCTCGCGGGTGGCTTCGACGACGGCCTCCGAGACCTCCCTGATCTCGTCGGTCGAGAGGCCGGCGTCGCGCAGCGCCGCCTGCGTCCGCTGGTCGAAGTGCATGCTCGCGGGTTCGCGGTCGGGGCTTGAAAACGTCGCGGTCACGGCTGGCGATGCGGGTTCGCGCCGGTCGGGCGGGCTCGCGGGTTCGGGCGTGGGCTCGCCTCAGATCGTCGCGCGGAGGACGAGCACGAGGAAGCCGAACATGGCGCCGAACGCGATGACCGTCCGCGGGTCGATGCGGATCGCGTTGCGGTCCTCGGCGTCGAAGTACCGGACGAGGCCGGCACTGGACATCAGTCCGCCGCTGTCGCTGCTGCTCATACGAACCTGTCTCGTGGCCGCCCGCGTAAGCCTTTCGTCCTGTGGCGGGGCGGCGACGTGTCGTCGAGCCGACCCGCGGACGGCCCGTACGCCGGTAGTGGAAACCCTTATCCCCCCGGATTCGCAATTTCAACTGACGCATGACAGTCACGCTCAAGGACTTCTACGCCGACTGGTGCGGCCCCTGCAAGACGCAGGACCCTATCTTGGAGGACCTCGAAGAGGAGTGGGGCGACGTCGAATTCGAGAAGATCAACGTCGACGAGGAGCAGGACGTGGCCAACGAGTACCACGTCCGCTCGCTCCCGACGCTCATCGTCGAGAACGACGACGGCATCGTCGAGCGCTTCGTCGGCGTCACGCAGGCCGACGACATCGAGGACGCGCTCACCCAGGCTTCCGCCTGAACCGCCAGCAGTTCTCCGCTCTTCGTCCCCGCTCTCCGTCCGTCGACTCCCCAGTCGCGACGCTCGGCGCGGTTCCGGACGGAGAACCATAACATATCCGTTAACGATAACTCATTTGTTACAGATGGCCGAACAGCCGGACATGTCCGCACTCGGACTCGTCGTCGCGGAGTTCTACGAGGGTCTCGCAGCGGAGTTGGAAGCGCGGGCGCGGGCGGCGGTTGACGAACGCGACGCGAGCGTGTCGCAACGAGTCGCCGTCCCCGGCGTCTACGACACGCCCCTGGCCGCCGACCGCCTCGCCCGCCGCGACGACGTCGACGCCGTCGCAGTCCTCGGCGTCGTCATCACGGGAGACACCGATCACGACCGGGTCGTCGCGCACGCCGCCGCCCGGCAACTGAGTCGCGTGAGTCTCGAACGAGATACGCCCGTCGCGTTCGGCGTTCAGGGGCCGAACATGAGCGGACCCGAGGCTCGGGCGCGGGTTGACAAGGGAGCCGACGCCGTCCACTCGGCGCTCGATACGATCGAAGCACTCCCGTAACGAACGGAGAAACGGCCGCCTCAGTGGAACTTGACGCCCACGTCGTGCATGCCCTCGTTGTTCATCGCGATGTTGATCACAAGCGGCGTGACCGCCTCGACCTCGGCGGCGTTGGCGATGCCGCCGGCGGAGACGGCCCGCAGGCCCTCGACCTCGTCGGCGAGTTCGGAGACGGTGTCGACGGCGTCCTCGTCGTCGCCGACGACGAGTGTGTCCACGTCGAGTTCTGCGTCGAGGTTGGCGAGGCGGTCGGCGGCGAGGTTGTGGAACGCGCCGACGACGGAGACGTCGTCCGGCGCCGCGTCCGCCGCGAGCGCGGTGACGCTGCCCGTGCCGGGCTTGTTGTAGTGCATGCCGTCCTCGTCGCGTTTCATCCCGACAGCGGGCGAGACGAGCACGTCCCCCGCGTCGAGGTCGGCGGCGACCGCCTCGATGGTGTCCGTGAGGTGGTAGGCCGGGACCGCGCAGACGACCACGTCGGCGCGCGCGGCGGCCTCGCCGTTCTCGTAGCCGGCGACCGACGACTCGACGCCGCGGCTGTCCAGTTCGGTCACGTACTCCTCGGCCTTGTTCTCGGCTCGCTCGGCGTCGCGCGAGCCGATGATCACAGTGTGTGACGTGTCATACGCCCAGCGCAGGGCCAGTCCCTCGCCGATGTCGCCCGTGCCGCCCAGCAGTGCGATGTCCATATCGGTGCCTCGGACGATATCAGGATAAGCGTTGCCGATTCGGCGGCGCGCGGGGCGGTCGGTCCCCGAGCTACTCGCCGTCCGCGCCGAGGAGGGCGGGCAGGTCGTTGACGGAGTCGACCACGGCGGCCGCGCCGGCCCGCTCGTACTTCCGTCGACCGTCCTCGCCGGTCAGCCCGCCCGTGAGGACGCCGACGCCGCGGTAGGTCCGCTCGGAGTCGGCCTCGGCGGCGTTGACGGCGGTGCGGACGTCGTCGAGCGTGTCGCCGACGAAGACGACCGAGTCGGCGCCGAAGCGCTCGGCGAGCGTCACGAGCGCGTGCGGGTCGGGCTTGCCCTCGTCCCAGTCGTCCATGGTGAAGCGGTGCTCGTCGGGCACGTCGAGGCCCACCCGCTCCAGGGCGATGTCGGCCTCGGCGGCGGGACGGCCCGTCAGGACGCCCAGGTCGTGGCTCGCGCGCAGCGCGTCGACGGTCTCGGCTTCGAGGATCTGCGGTTCGTCGTTGATGTACCCCGACGTGTCCATGTCGGGTTCGGCGCCTTCGAGGTCGCGATACAGGTCGCTCCCGAGGTACAGCTGCTGGAACACTCCGCGGAGGCGGTCGGGGTCCCACTCGCTCATCACGCGCTCGCGCTCGGCGGGGCCGAGGGCGTCGAGGACGACCGTCTCGGCCGCGGCGACGCCGCCGCCGGTCGCGGCCACCCGGTCGGTGAACGACGAGAGGGACAGTTCCAGCCCCTCGCGGCGCGCGAGGACGTACAGCGCCGCCGCGTCGGTGAGTTCCCAGTCGTTGTTGAACCCGCCCGCGTCCTTGAACTGCTGGATGTCCGCCTTCTCGATCGTGTCGCCGTAGACCTGGGCGACGGACTCGACGATGGCACGGCGGTAGGAGTCGGCGACGTCGACGAGCACCCCGTCGACGTCGAGCACGACCGCGTCCGCGTTCATGAGTGTCTCCGGGGAAGCACTCCTCCTAAAAATCCGTTCCGACTCGCCATCTCGTCCCCGCTCGAACGCCGGAGAGCCGGCGGCGGAGATCGGTCGGCCGAACGGCCGACGCGTCAGCCGCGGGCGACGAACAGCGTCTCCGCCGGGAGCGTTTCCCGGTCGACGGCCACCAGCGGCTGGTCGGTGCCGAGCGTGGTGAACGCGAACGTCGCGCCGGCCTCGCGGGCGACGGCCAGCGTCGGCCGATGCAACTCCGGCGGGAGGTTCAGCGCGTACAGGAGGTCCGCGTCGGCGTAGACGGAGTAGTCGGGGTCGGTCACGTCGTCGCGGACGAACCGCACGCTCTCGGGAACGGGCCTGGTGCGGCGGTCGGTGGCGACCACGTCGGTCCCGGCGTCGACGAGCGCCTCGGCGACGACGGTCCGCCGGCCGATGCCCACCTCGACGGCGGCGTCGTAGGCGGCGAACCGATCGACGAGCGCGTCCAGCGTCTCGGGGATCACGTCGGGGTATTTATCACGTCCGCTCCCATAAGCATCCCGTATGCACGTCGACATCGTGCCGGTGGGTGACGTCCGCGCCGAGGTCAAGCGGGAGGCTTCGGCAAGCCTGCGGGCCGTCTACGAGAGCGACGTGACGATGCACGACACCCAGTCGATCCCCTCCGGCGCGTACGACCGCAGTCGCGACCAGTACAGCGCGGAAGCGTTCATCAAACTCGCCACCCGAATCGGCGACGGCGACAAGAACATCGCCATCACCCCGAAGGACCTGTTCTACCACCGCCGCAACTACGTGTTCGGCCTCGCTTACCTCGACGGCAAGGGGTCGGTCATCTCGACTTACCGGCTCAACACCTCCTCCGACGGCGGCATCTCGCGGCGCTCGGACGAGGACGTCTTCTCCGACCGCGTCCGCAAGGAGGTCATCCACGAGATCGGCCACACGATGGGCCTGGAACACTGCGACAACAAGCGCTGCGTCATGAGCTTCTCGCCGACCGTCCGCGAGGTCGACATCAAAGACGAGGCGCTCTGCGGCACCTGCCAGCGAGAGGTCATGTGACCCGTTCCGGCCGCTTCTGAAACACCGATACGGGGCGCTCCCGACAGCGCTCCTCCCGATCCCGTGACGACTCGTGATCGGACCAACATAGTTAGGCGCCAGCGCTATCCTCGGTCCGGCGCAAGAACGGGTGTAATGAGCGAATCCCAGCAGAACGAACGCACGCGCGAGCTCGGTGAACTGTTCGTCTCGGTCACCGGCGACGACACGGTGACGGAGTCCCAGGAGCCCGAGGGCGAGAAGGTCGCCGACGAGGCGGACGAGGAGGAGTACGTGGTGAGCGACGACGGCCTCGACGGCGCCATCGACGCCGACCTCGACGCGGCGTCGAAGTGACGGGGCGAGCGGTCAGACCGAAAGCTCGACGACGTCGAGGGGGGCGGCGTCGAGTCCGTCGGAGAGGATCGGAACCCGTTCTCGCAGTTCCCGCGGCGAGTGAGCGTCCGAGCCGACGGTCACCGACACGTCGTGCTCGGCGAGGACCGACAGGAAGTCGGGACCCGGATGGAACTCGCCGTAGTCGGCCTGGATCCGGCCGGCGTTGAGTTCCGGGACGGTCTTCGAATCGGCCAGCGCCGCGGCCACCGCCTCGTAGTGGTCGCTGGTCGCGTACCCCCGGAGGGCGGGGTTGCGCTCGACGATATCGAGGTGCGCCGCCACGTCGAACAGCCCCGACTCGACCAGGGCGACCACCCGGTCGAAGTACTCGTCGACCGCGGCGCGCTGTTGCTCGTCGGTGCGGTCGGCGAAGTAGTCCCAGTGGACGTTGGCCTCCTCGACCTCGTGGACGCTCCCGACGGCGTAGTCGAAGTCGGCCTCGGCGAGGAACGCCCGGATCTCGGCCTCGTCCGCCGGGTGGTAGTCGACCTCGACGGCGTCGAATATCCGCAGGTCGTACTCCTCGCGCAGCTCCTCGATGGCGTCGCGGCGGCGCTCGTAGGTCAGGTCCAGATTGAAGCCGAACCGCTTTTTGTAGCGCTTGAGGTGCTCGCGCTCGGAGACGTTGCAGTGGTCGGCGAACCCGACGCCGTCCAGACCGGCGTCGGCCGCCGCCTCCACCATGCCCTCGAGGAACTCGCCGTCGGAGTACGAAGAGTGGACGTGGTAGTCGTACACGGGCGCCTATCCGTCGGCCACGGCGAAGGACCTTTCGGGGGCGCGGGAGCCGCTCGCGTGTCTCTGCCGGGAGCCGTCACTGCTCCGTCTGCGAGCGCCGCTGACACTCCGCCGGACGCCCCGATCGGCGCGATGGCTCGGCGACGGAGAAGCGGAAAATCAGTCGGGGAAACCAACTGAAAAACCATTCACGACCCTAGGGCGCGCATGACCGCGCCCCCACCAATCGAGGAGCTTCACTTCGACGACGCGCCGAACGTCGACGAGGTCCCCGGTCCCAGGTCTCGACGGCTCCGCGAGCGCCAGCGCGCCGCGGAGAGTTCCGCGGTGCTGTACCCGACGGAGATGCCCATCGGGTTCCGCGAGGGCAAGGGCGCCACCATCGAGGACGTGGACGGCAACCGGTACCTGGACTTCTTCGCCGGCATCAGCGTCCTCAACGTCGGCCACGCCAACCCCTACGTCGCCGAGGCGGCCGCCGAGCAGTCCCACACCCTGCCGCACTCGCTGGACTTCCCGACGGAACCCCGGCTGGACCTGATCGAGAAACTCGAATCGATCGCGCCGGGCGGGCTGGCCGGTGCGAGCCGCGTCGTCTTCGGCGGTCCGACCGGGAGCGACGCCGTCGAGGGGTCGATCAAGCTCGCCAAGCAGTACACGGGCAACCGCGGGATGGTCGCCTTCTACGGGGCGTTCCACGGGGAGACCTCCGGCGCCTTCAGCCTCAGCGCCGACGGGAAGTACAAGCGCGACTACACGCCCCTGCTCGCGGAGGTCGAACACGCCCAGTACCCCTACCCCTTCAGGCAGGGCGTCCCGCCCGAGGAAGCGGTCGATCGGGCGCTCGACGACGTCCAGACGCTGCTGGGCGACCGCTACGGCGCGATGCCGAACCCCGCGGGCGTGTGGGTCGAACCGATCCAGGGCGAGGGCGGCGTCGTCGTCCCGCCCGAGGGGTTCATGTCCGGCCTGCGCGACCTCTGCGACGACTACGACGTGCCGCTGATCGTCGACGAGATCCAGACGGGGATGGGCCGCACCGGCGAGTGGTGGGCCAGCGACCACTTCGACGTGACGCCCGACGCGATGACCGTCGGGAAGGGGATCGGTAACGGCCACCCCCTCTCGGCGACGGTCTACCGCGAGGAACTGGACACCTGGGGGCCCGGCGGTCACACCGGCACCTTCCGCGGGTACAACGTCGCGATGCGCGCCGCGCTGCGCTCCATCGAGTACATCGAGGCCCACGACCTGCTCGACCACGCCACCGAACTCGGAGAGTACATCCGCGGACGGCTCCGCGACGTCGACAGCCCGCTGGTCGGCGAGGTCCGGGGCCTCGGCCTGTTCGTCGGCGCCGAGTTCGTCGACCGGAACGGGCGCCCCGCCTCGGACGCCGTGAGCGAGGTGCGCCAGCGCTGCATGGAGCGGGGCGTCCTCGCGTGGGGCGGCGGCCGCGACGACAACGTCCTGCGCCTGCTCCCGCCGCTCGTGATGACCCGCGAACAGGCCGAAACCGGCCTCGATATCGTCTGTGACGCCATCGAGGCGACGGCCGACGAGCGGATCTGAGCGCGACCGGTCCCCTGCGAGCGGGCCGCACAGTTTTCGCCGTTGATTCCGTTAGGTATCCATTTAAAAAAAGACGATCCCGTAGGCGGGGGGTATGGAGAGTATCCGCCGATGGGACGCGGGGACGCGCGTCGTCGTCGGCGCGGGCGCCGCGCTCGCGCTGGCCTCCCTCGCGCACCACGCGGCAGAGGCCGCAGCACTCGGGTCTATCCGGGGCCCGTTCGTCGCGCTCCTGCTCGACGGAGTCCCGTCGCTCCTGCTCGCCTACGCCGGCTACCGGCTCGGCGAGACGGAGCTGGGCCCCGAGTACCGGTGGCTGGCCGCGGTGTGGTGTCTCGGCGGGCTCGTCGTCTTCACCGGCGTTCTCGGACTCACCATCCTCGTGCGACTGATCGAAGGGCGGGCGGTCGCCGAGGCGTGGTTCACGCTGCTCGTCACCGCGTCCGCCGGCGGCGTCGCCGGCGTCGTCGCCGGGTACTACCGGGCGAGAGCGCTCGCCGACGCCAGCCGCGCCCGACGGGCGAGCGAGACGCTCGCGTTCGTCAACGACCTCGTCCGCCACGACCTTCGCAACGACATGCAGGTCATCCGCGCCTACGCGGCGGAGCTAGAGGCTGCCGATCCAGAGATCGACGGGGAGCTGGCCGACCACGCCACGACCGTCCGCGAGAAGACCGACGAGGCGTTCGAACGCATCGAGTCGGCGGGGTCGATCGCGAAGACCGTCGCCGGCGAGGCAGACTACGAACCGGTCGACCTGGCCGCGATCACCGACGACGTGGCCACCGCGGCCGCGACGGCGACCGACGTCGCCGTCCGGACGGACCTGCCCGACAGCGCCCCCGTCGTCGCCAACGCCGGCCTCCGCTCGGTCGTCGACAACCTCGTCGAGAACGCGGTCGAGCACGGCTCGACGAGCCCTCGTTCGCAGACTCACGAGGACGCCGTGGAACACGGTTCCACGAGCCCTCGTTCGCAGACTCACGAGGACGCCGTGGAACACGGTTCCACGAGCCCTCGTTCGCAGACTCACGAGGACGCCGTGGAACACGGTTCCACGAGCCCTGGCTCCCACGCTCGCCAGGACGCGGTCGAGCACGGCTCGACGAGCCCTCGTTCGCAGACCCGCGCGGACCCGGACGAACCGTGCATCTCCCTGACCGTCGAGCGCGGCGACGAGACGACGCGGCTGGTCGTCAGCGACGACGGCCCCGGCATCCCACGCGAGGAGCGCCCGTCCGCGTTTCGCCCCGGCGGAGAGACCGACGGCGGCGGCCTCCGCATCGCCGCGACGCTCGTCGAACGCTACGGCGGCGACCTCCGGGTCCGCGACGACGACGGCGCCACTGTCGTCGTCGAACTGCCGAGCGCCACCGCCGACCGGGACGCCTCGACGGCCGACCCGCGCCCGCTCCGCGAGTGACCGCGACGGCGGTCAGCCCTCGACCCACGTCAGCGGCGTGTACCGGCCCGTGAAGTCGTCGGTCACGGGCACCTCGCCCACGGCGGTCCACCCGTCCGAGCGGTCCGCGAGGACCGACCCGCGGTGGGTCGCCACGACGAGGTCGCCGTCCACTGCGGTCATCCCGGTGACCGTCTCGTCGGGCTTCGGGAAGTCGACGCGCTCCAGCGAGCCGTCTCGGAATGCGAACAACTCGGGGTCGGCGTCGTCGTCCTCCCACGTCGAGGAGTTCGCCAGCGCGCCCCCGGCGTAGACCGTCCCGTCCAACGAGAACGCCGTCCGGAAGTACCGCTGGTCGAACCCTTCGTCCAGCCGCGTCCACGACTCACCGCCGTCGGTCGTCCGGAAGAGCCCGAAACCCGTCGCGGCGACGTACTCGCCGGGCCCGACCACGTGGAGTTCGTGGATGTCGTCGTCCACCCCCTCCCGTCGCTCCTCCCAGGTCTCGCCGCGGTCGTCGCTGACGTGGACCCCGCCCACCTCGACGCCGGCGACGAGTCGCTCGGGAGCGGCCGGGTCGTGGTGGAGGTCGCGGACCTGCGCGAGGTTCTCGTGGCGGGGGAGCCGCCACTCGTCGCGAGCGGGGAGGTCCTGAAAGCCCTCGCACTCGACCCAGTCGACGAAGGGACCGACGTCGTCCGTCGGCCCCGCTCGCGCGCCGTACTCGAACTCGCCCGCGTAGACGTGGGCCGGACGCGTCCCGGCGTAGAGTCGACCGTCGGGAAGCGCGCCCACGGCGTACGTCTGCTCCCGAGGGACCCCCAAGCCGATCCACGTCTCACCGTCGGGGGAGTGGCAGAGCGCCGTCGTCGACGCGGCGAATACTCCGTCGATCGCGTCGAACTGGCGAAGGCGCACGACGCGGCCGCTCCAGAGTTCCTGCTCGGCCGTCCGCTCGGCCGACCCATCGAGATCCGGGAGGCGATACACGCCGTCGTCGCTGCCGGCGAGGAGCATACCCGGACCCACGGCGGAGCCACCCAAAAGCGCTCGCTGAACCGCGTTTTTGTAACCGACATTACCTTTCCGGACGCGCCGTCAGAGCGTGCTGCCGCCGTCGACCCAGAGGACCTCCCCGGTGACGTAGTCGGCGCCCTCGCTGGCGAGGTAGCGGTAGGCGTCTTTCAGGTCCCCGGGGCGACCGGCTCTGGTGGGCGGTTCGCGGCCGTCGCCGACGGAGTCTTCGGCGCGCTCGGACCAGCCCTCCGTGATCTCGGTGGCGATGGGGCCCGGCGCGACGGCGTTGACTCGCACGCCGTGCTGGGCGAGTTCGAGCGCTGCGCTCCGGGTCAGCATCTTCACCGCGCCCTTGGTCGTCGCGTAGTGGGAGTGCTCCCACTCGGCGTGCTCGCTGGTGGTCGACGCGGTGTTGACGACGGCGCCGGGTTCGTCGCGGTCGATCATGTCCTGGGCGGCGAGTTGCGTCCCGAAGAAGGCGCCGCGGGCGTTGACGGCGTGGAGGCGGTCGTACTCATCGGGCGTGACGTCGAGGAACTCGCGGCTGACGTGGATCCCCGCGTTGTTGACCATCACGTCGACGCCGCCGAACTCGCGGGCGCCCTCGACGACCGAGGCGAGGTCGTCGTACGCCGAAACGTCCGTCTCGACGAACTCGCCGCGGCCCGGCGTCTCCGCGTCGATCAGTTCGTGGGTCGGCGTCTCGGCGTCGCCCGCCGCGGCCTCGGCGTTCCGGTCTTTCGGGTCCGCGCGCACGTCGGCGTTGATCACCGTCGCGCCCGCCTCGCCGAACCCGACCGCGACCGCGCGGCCGATGCCGGAACTCGCGCCGGTGACGATCACGGTGTCCTCGGAGAAGTCCGCGCTGATGGTTCCCATGGTGGCGTCTCGGGCCGCAGGGCCAACGGGGTTTCGGAGCGGGTGGCCGACAGCCAGGACGGGAGTCCGACGTGCGCGGGGAGCGCGGCGAAGCGGAGTGTGGAGGGCCGAAGTGCGCCGGGGGGAGCGGCAAAGCGAAGTGTGGAGGGCCGAAGGCGCGGGGAGTGGCTCGTCTCGAATCGCCGCTCAGACGAGGTCAGTCCGGCGGAACTGGGCGAGCGCCAGCCCCGCGGACCCGACCGACCACGCCAGGAGGACGGCCACGTTGAACCAGAGGTACTGGGACAGTTCCGTGTCGGGCGAGTCGTGGAGCAACTCGTACCGGTCGGCAGCGCCCGCGAACACCGGTTCGCTCGCGCGGCCGTAGGCGCCGTAGGGGGACAGCGACCGGACCAACTGCCGGGTCGACTCGGGCACGGTCGTCCCGAGGAGGTCGCCGACCGCGGTCAGCGCCGTGTCCAGCCCGACCGGCGGCAACATGCCGATCCAGAACGGGACGAGCACGAAGTAGGCGCCGACCGCGCCGAGCATCGCGGTCGACCGGTTCCGCGCGACCGCCGAGACGGCGACGAAGAGGCTGACGAACGAGAGGGCGTACAGCGACGAGACGCCGGAGAAGACGGCGAACCGAACGGGGTCCGGCGAATGCTGGAAGGTCGCGAGCGCGACGAGGAATCCGACGAGGACGCTACACAGCGTGGCACCGACTGCGACGACCGTCCGGGAGAGGACCAGCCCGGCGACGTACGAGCCGCGGGTCCGCGGGAGACCGAGCACGAACCGGATCCGGCCGCTGGCGCGGTCGCCCGCGACTGCCGCGTACGCGAGCGGCGCCAGCAGGATCGGCGCGACCAGGATGTAGGCGCGGACCACGTCGTAGAGCGTCCGGTACGGGTGGGGGTGGATGCCGGACTCGGCGAGGAAGAGCAGGCCGACCGTCCCGACGAACGCGGCGACGACCCCGAGCGCAACCCGGGACCGGACAGCGTTCAGGAGGTCGTCGCGGGCGACGGCGACGGCCGTCACCGCGACTCACCCCCGGCGACCGCGACGCTTCCGTCCGGTCCGTCGACCGCCCGCTCGCTCGTGTACGCCTCGAAAAGGGCTTCGAGCGACGGGGCCTCGGTGTCGAAGTCCCGGACCGTCGTCGCGTCGTTCAGCCGGTCGAGCACCGCAACCTTCGCGTCGTCGGTCGCACACGCCGCGCGGACGACGCGGCCGTCGACCGTCACGCCGCTGACCCCCTCGATCCCGGCGACTGCGTCGGGTTCGGGGGACGCGTCGACGGTCGCCTCCACGACGGTGGTCGCGTCCATCGATGCGCGCAGATCGTCGAGGGCGTCGACGGTGACCAGTTCGCCGTCGGCCATGATCCCCACGCGGTCGCAGACCCGCTCGACCTGCCCGAGCACGTGCGAGGAGAAGAAGACGGTCGCGCCGCGCTCGGCCTCCGTCCGGACGATCTCGCGGAGGCGCTTGGCGCCCGAGGGGTCGAGCCCGCTGGACGGCTCGTCGAGTATCAACAGGTCCGGGTCGCCGACGAGCGCGACGCCGAGCGCCAGCCGCTGGGTCATCCCCTTCGAGTATTCGCCGACCGCTCGGCGGGCGTCGTCGGGATCCAGGCCGACCCGCTCGACGATCGCGTCGGGGTCGTCGTCGGCGTCCTTCGCCTCGATGGCCGACCGGAGGTGGTCGCGAGCGGTCAGGTTCTCGTAGAGGTCGTACCCCTCTGGGAGCAGGCCGGTTCGCGCGCGGACCTCCCGCGCCTCGTCCGTCGCGTCGCGGCCCAGCACCGTCACCGACCCCGCGGTCGGCCGCTGGAACCCCAGCAACAGGTCGATGGTCGTCGATTTCCCGGCGCCGTTCGGACCGAGGAAGCCGAAGACCTCGCCGGACTCGACGGTGAGGTCGAGGCCGTCGACGGCCCGAGCGTCGCCGTGTCGCTTCGTCAGGGCGGTCGTCTCGATGGCGGTCATGCACTCGCGGCTACCTCCGGACCCCGATTAAGCACCGACCATTGTTCACGATCTGGTAGGTTCGCTGTATCGGCGTACACCGGCGTTCGATCGGGGGCGGATCGCCGCGCGGACGGCGGAAGAATCAGGGGCATACGCGCGTTCTGTCGGTGTATCCCCGTACACCCGTCCGACCGGCGAGCCAACGGAAGCGGGGTATTAAGGATTCGAGGCGACGTGTCGGAATCATGGGTGGTAGATCCGCCTCGCTGCTCACGAAGAAACAGCGAGACCGCATCCGCGAGGGGTTCGACGAGATGAGCGAGGAGAAGATCCGGCGGGATCAGCAGCGAATTCGCGACCGGCTCCGGTCGGGGCTACTCGACTTCCACGTGCTCGCCGACTATCCCGACCGGCAGCTCGAACTCGCGTTCGGCGACGTGTCCGAGGAGGAACTCGGGGCGGCACTGGCGGACGGACGACTGGTGCTCGAACGCGTCGGGGAACTCCGCGGCGTCGACCCCGACGACGTGACCGCACGGGCGCGACGACGCGCCGACCGGGTCGCCGAGGAGTCGGCCGACTGCGCGAGCCTCGACGGCCTGGACCTGCGGACGCGGGCCGAGATCCGCCGCGAGGCCGAGGAGGCGCTCCGCGAGGAGTTCGAACCCAACCGCTGGGACCGCCGCGCCGACGCGTTACTCAAACTCGCGACCGGCGCCGCCGCGCCGGTGCTGGCCGTCGCCGTCGCGGAGTGGGTGACGACGCGGGCCCTGCTCAGCGGCAGCGCCGCCACGGTCGCCGCGCTCTACCTGTCGCTGCTCGTCCTGTTCGCCGCGCTGTCGGGCGTCTTCTGCATCAAAGCGGCGCAGGGCCTGAAGTACAACGTGATCCCCGCGGGCCGGTCGCTCCGGCGGGACCCGACGGCCGTAGCCCGGAGCGCCCTCGCCTTGATCCGCCGCCCGGGACAGACCCTCCAGACGGTGTGGGAAGAGCTGTGACGATCCGATAGCTCTCGCGAGGCCCTCTCCGCCCCGTACCGACGTTCTCGTCCGGTCAGAACGACGGCAGGACTTCCTCCTGATAGAGGTCGAACAGCGCCTCCTGGTCGTCGCCGATCTGCATGGTGTAGACGTGGTCGTACCCCTTGTCGATAGCTTCCTGGATGCTGTCGATGTGCTGCTGGGCGTCGGGGCCAGTCAGGATGCTGCCGTCCCTGATGTCGTCCTCGGAGACCATCTGCGTCGCCTGCTCGAAGTGCTTCGGCGTGGGGAGGATGGCGCTCAGCTCGCCGGGCAGTCCCGAGTTCGGCCACAGCTCGTGGGCGGTCGAGACGGCCTCGTCCTCGCTGTCGGCGACACAGGCCTGGAGCTGACAGAAGCGCGGCCCATCGCCGCCCTCCGCTTCCCACGTCTCGATGGCGTCCTGCGGGCCGACCGACCAGAACCCGTCGCCGAAGTCGGCGGCCGCCTTCGCGGCCTGCTCGCCGTAGGCCGAGACGCAGATCGGCGGCCGTTCCTCGGGGAGCGTGAACAGCTTCGCGTTCTCGACGGTGTAGTGCTCGCCGTGGAAGGAGACGTTCTCGCCGGTCCAGAGGTCGTCGATCACCTCGACGGCCTCTTCGAGCATCTCCAGGCGGACCTCGTGTTCCGGCCAGTGGTCGCCGAGAACGTGCTCGTTGAGGGCCTCGCCGGTGCCGACGCCGGCGTAGAAGTTCCGGCCGTCGAACATCGCCGCCGCCGTCGCGGCCGCCTGCGCGTAGATCGCGGGGTGCATCCGCATGATCGGTGCCGAGACGCCCACGCCGACGTCGACGTCGTCGGTCGCCGCCGCGACGCCGCCCAGCGTCGACCAGACGAACGGCGCCTCGCCCTGGTTGCTGTTCCACGGGTGGAAGTGGTCGGAGATCGAGAGGAAGTCGAACCCGACCTCCTCGGCGCGGCCGGCGTACTCGACGAGGTCGTTCGGGTGGTGCTCCTCGCTCGACAAGGTGTATCCGATTTCGGGCATAATCGAGGGCTCTGCGGTTGTTACTCCCGTCGGATCGGTAAGCCCGATGCCGGCGTACGAAGGGCGCGTCGGACGGTGGGGCTGTCCGGACCGACAGGGGGTGGCGCCGGCGACCGGCGGTGACGTAACGGTCCCGTTCCGCGAAGTATCGGTCGTGACGTCGTCATCGGACGTGAGCCCGACCGTCGAACCGCACGGCGAACGCCGGAGGAGCCAGTCCCCGTGACGCTCGCGATCGGCGTCCCGTCACCCGAGACGGCCAGTCGACAGGCGAGCGCGCTCGCCGTGGGCGCTGCGAGTGCGGCCGCGTTCGCCCTGCTCTATCCGGACCCGTTCGCCGACGCGTTCTTCGCGGGGTGGGTGCTCGCCGTCGTCGGACTCGCCGCCGTCGCCGCGGTCGGCGCGTGGACGAACCGGACGCCGCTCGTCTGGGTAGCCGCCCTCCTGACGACGGGTCTGGCGATCGTCGGGATGATGTCGATCGGCCTGTTCGTCGCCCCCGTCGCGCTCCTGTTGCTCCTGGCCGCCGGGTTCTCACAGGCGGCGGGTCCGCGCGCGGGCGCCCGAGAAGCGATCCTCGCCGATCCGCCGAGCGGCCGAGAAATGCTGCTGAAGGCGCTGGCGGGCGTCGCCGCCGTGGTGACCGGTAGCGGCCTGGTGTACTTCGGCGCCGTCGCCCAGCCCCTGTTCGGAGCGTGTGCGCGAGAGACGCTGTCGTGCGCGCTCGCGAAGACCCACTGGGGTGCCGTCGCCGTTACCGCTCTCGGCCTGCTGGCGGTGTGTCTCGGCGGGTGGCTGCTCTGGCGTCAGAGCTACGTCGCGCGAGTGCTCGCGTCAGCAGAAAAGTGACCCGCGGCGAACGGTTGCGACCCGATCAGAACCGGGCCACCGCTCAGTCGCTGTAGTAGTATTCGCCGGCGTTCTTCTGCTCGCGGTCGAGCTGGCTGCCCGGTTTGTTGATCCGGGGACGGCCGGTGCGCTCGTCGCGGCGGAAGGTGATGTCGAGGTTCGCGAGGAACTCGTTCATGCCGTCGCGCATGCCCACCGGCGGCGAGGCGTGGCCGCGTTCGGCCGGCTCGCCGTCGAAGACGAGCAGGCGATCGGCGAGCAGGTCGACCATGTAGATGTCGTGGTCGATCACGAGGGCAGTGGCGTCGTGGTTCTCGGCGTAGCGGCGGATGGCGCTCGTGGCGCGCACCCGCTGTTCGACGTCGAGGTGGGCCGACGGCTCGTCGAGCAGGTACAGATCGGCGTCCTCGGAGAGGCAGGCCGCGATGGCGACCCGCTGGCGCTCGCCGCCCGAGAGGTCGGTGAGGTTCTGTTCCATCACGCGGTCCAGTTGCAGGGGGTCGGCGATCTCCGTGTTCCAGTAGGAGGTCCCGAAGTCGTCGGTGATGGAGGCGAGGAAGGCGTCGACGCGCATCGGCTGGTCGATCTCGACGTACTGGGGCTTGTAGGCGATGTCGAGGTCGGCGTCGACCTCCCCCTCGTCGGGTTCGAGGCGGCCGGCCAGTAGCTGCGCGAACGTCGACTTCCCGATGCCGTTCGGGCCGACGACGCCCAGCACCTCGTTCTCCTGGATCTCCCCGCCCTCGACTTCGAGCGAGAACTCGCCGTCGCCGTAGGACTTGGTGAGGTCGGGGTACTCGACGACCACGTCGCCCTCGGCGGTCTGGCGAGGGGCGTGTTCCTCGAAGGTGATCGACTCCTGGCGGATGCGCATGTTCTCGTTCTCGAGGAACCCGCCGAGGTACTCGTTGATGCCGTTCTTGGTGGACTTGGGGCTCGTGATGACGCCGAACGCGCCGGAGGAACCGTAGGCGACGTGGATGGTGTCGGCGAGCAGGTCGAGGATGGCCAGGTCGTGCTCGACGACGAGCATCGAGCGGTCCTCCTCGTCGGCGAGTTCGCGGACGAGTCGCGCGGCGGTCATCCGCTGGCCGATGTCGAGGTAGGGCGTCAGCTCGTCGAGGAAGTAGAAGTCGGCGTCGCGGGCGAGACAGGCCACGAGCGCCACGCGCTGGAGTTCGCCGCCGGAGAGCGTGTCGATGTCCTGGTCGACGACCGGGCCGATGCCGACTCGCTCGATCAGGTCCGAGAGCGCGCCGCGCTCGTCGGTCCGCTCTAAGAGCTCGCGGGTCGTCCCGTCGAACTGGTCGGGGATCTGGTCGACGTACTGCGGTTTGCGCGCGACGGTCACGTCGCCGGCGCGCAGCTCTTCGAGGTAGTTCTGCAGTTCCGTCCCGCGGTACTCGTCCATGATGGCCTCCCAGCCGGGCGGGTCGCCGGCGACCTGGCCGAGGTTGGGGGCCATCTCGTCGGCGAGGATGCGGACGGCGGTGGTCTTCCCGATGCCGTTCGGGCCGAGGATGCCCGTGACCTGGCCCTCCTGGGGCGCCGGCAGGCCGTAGAGGGCGAAGGCGTTCTCGCCGTAGCGGTGGACGGGGTCGTCGTCCAGTTCCTGCGGGAGGTTGATGATCTCGATCGCGTCGAACGGGCACTTGTTGACGCAGATGCCGCAGGACTCGCCGAGACAGATATCTTCGGAGATGTGGATCTGGTCGGGGCCGCCCTCGTAGGGCTCGTCGCCGAAGCGCTCCTCGCGCGTGACGATGCACTCCTTGCCCGAGCGGTTCGGCGGGCAGAAGTTCGCACACTCGTAGTTACAGCGGTCGGGTTGACAGCGGTCGAGGTCGACGACCGCGATGGAGTCGTCGGCCATGGTTAGAGGGGGGTCCCCGCGGTCAGCAGGATTCCCCAGGAGACGAACCACAGCGAGAAGGTGATGAACGCGACGTAGAGGTACTCCTTCGGGCCGAAGTCGTCCACGTCGATACCCATCGCCATGTAGACCGGGAACTGGACGAGGACGGCCGCCCCGAGCAGGTAGAGCCCGAGCCGGTCGCCGGGACCGGCCGCGAGCGCCGCCGCGGCGACGCCGGCGCCGATCCCGAGCAGGGAGGCGAAGGTCGTCACCGTCAGCCCCCGGAGGTGGTCGTCCCAGCCCTCGGCGGTTTCGGTAGCCATACGTCTGTTTCCGCCACGCGGGCTAAAAAGCCGTTCGTTCCCCTCTCCGAGCGTCGGCGACCGGTCGGAAGTGCGCTCGGCGACCCGCCCGATCAGTCGCCGGCCGGCCCCGGGCCCGGGGCCGATTCCGACGGTGATCCCGAACGGCGATTTCGGCGGTGATCCCGAACGCCGATTCCGGCGGTGATCCGGCGTTTCCCACCGATCTTGGCTAACTCCAGTGTCAATCTTTATTGTACGCGCGCCCTACCCTCCTATCGATGCCCGACACAGACGGGGACGACCTCAGCGATCTGCCGCCGAGCGCGAAACTCGTCTACAAAGTACTGGAGTACGACGGTCCGCTGACGCAGAAAGGGATCGTCGAGGAGTCGATGCTCTCCGCACGGACCGTCCGCTACGCCCTCGAACGGCTCGAAGAGATCGGCGTCGTCGAGGAAGACGTCTACTTCGCGGACGCGCGACAGAACCTCTACGAGATCGACAAGGCCGACTGCGAGTGCGAAGCCCCCGCCTCTGCCGACTGACGACCGTTTCTCGCCGTTCTCCCGCCGACTTCCCCGCCCGTGGCCCCGTCCGACCGCCGCTCAGCCGTCGGTCTCGGTCTCCGTCGGCGTCTCGGTCCCGGTCGCGGCGTCGGTGGATGCCGTTTCGGTCGCGGTCGCCGTCCCGTCGCCCGGCGCGGTCGTTCCCGTACCCGGCGTAGCCGTCTCCGCGCCCTCCTCCGGTTCGACGACGGTGTAGCCGTCGATCGTCTCCTCGTCCCACATGACGTGGATGAACGGCTGCGTGTTGCCGTTCGGCAACTCGAAGGCCGTCTCGACGGGCGAGGGGACGGGCCCGTCTGGCGTGACGCGGATCGGCGCGACGACCGCGTGGGTCTGGTGGAGGTTGCCGAGGTACGCCTCGTCCGGCGAGAGCGGGAGCTCCGGGTCGATCGCCAGCGTGTAGTCGGACTTCCGGATCATCTGGGTCGTCATGAAGTGGATCACCTGCCGCTCGTTGCGTACCTCGCCGTTGACGACGACGTTCCCGACCCCCCAGAACGCGCCGTAGGCGAACTCCGTCGGGAGCAGCGGCGACCCGGTCCCGGTCACGCCGTGGAGCCACGAGTTCGTCACGACGCCGCCGCCCGTCTGCCACGGCGGGATCGGCGGCTGGAACACCTGTCCGACTTCCAGGCGGTACTGGTTGTCCGCCGGGTCGGTGAACTCGGCGGTCAGCTCGACCGTGTCTGGCGTGTCCGTGCCCGCGCCCGGTTCGTCCCACGGTCGCCGGTCGACGTAGGTGAGGTCGAGTTCGCCGCTGACTTCCCGACGCGAGGGGCTCGCGAACGTGTTGAACGTCGTCACCGTGTACGCCGATCCGTCCTCGGTCGTCCGCCGCTTGTCGAGCGGGAGCCCGACCTGGTAGGTCTGTTCGCCCAGGAGGTCGGCGACCGGCCCGTCGGCGACGTTCACCCAGTGTTGGCCCGTGTTGATCGGCTCGTCGGGGGTGCCGAACACGAACTCGTCGATGCGGCGCTTCGCCGGGAGGACCCAGTTGACCGCCTGGCCCGGGTCCTGGTGGACCGCGAACCGGATCTCGGGGTACTCGGTCGACACGTCGGACTGGGCGCGTGCGACGTTCACGGGGACGTCGGGCACGTACTTGCCTCCGAGCGCGCCGAGGGCAGCGATACCGCCCGCCTTGAGGACCGTTCGTCTGTCTGGTGCCATCGCCGGCCCTTCCGGCCGCGCACGAAAAACTGGCGGAGACCGTTTGTGCGCGGATCGAGCACTGACGGCGAGTAAGTTCAGATTCCGCATGATCGACCGGCGGTCGGGCGCGCTCGAAACCCGAGGTTTCCGCGAGTAACGAGCGCCCAGATCCGGAATAAGCGCGCTCTATCCCGAGTTCGCGGCGGATACCGCGAGAACGATGCTCTGCACTTTTCACCGCTCTAGCGGAGCTACAGATGGACCGAGAAATGACAGACGAGAACACAGACCCCCGAGCGACGGGGACGAACCGCGGTACCGAGGGCGAACGATCGACCGGAGTCGGCGAATGGCGTCCCTCACGCCGTCGCCTGCTCCAGGTCGGCGCGGCGACCGGCGCGCTGACCGGCCTGGGGAGCATGGCGCTCGGCCGACAACAGCAGACCTACCGCTTCGGCGGCGAAGTCGAAGCGTGGATCGGGCGCGCGCCGCCGGCCATCGACGGCGAGGAGAACCCGACGATCGAACTGACCGCCGGTGCCCAGTACGAGGTCGTCTGGGAGAACCTCGACGGCCTCCCCCACAACTTCACGATCCAGGACGACGAGGGGAACGCCATCGTCTCGACGGAGACGACGTCCGAGGAGGGAGCCACACTCTCACTGACGTTCACGGCGACCCAGGAGATGGCCCAGTACATCTGCACCATCCACCCGACCACGATGGTCGGCGACGTCGAAATCTCCGGGTCGACGACAGCCACGCCGGGCGCCGAGACGGAGACCGGGACCGCGGCGCCCGGCGTCGACGCGGGCTTCTTCGACGAGGGTACCGAAGTCGGTGTCCGCGAGGTCGCGAACGGGCCGCTGACGGCGCCGACCGACCACGCGACCGGGCCGCCCGAGGACCCGCGGTCGTTCGTCTCCGACCAGACCGGACAGGTGTACGTCCTCACCGAGGACGGCCTCCGCGACGAACCGATGATCGACGTCAGCGATCGGATGGTCGAGCTCGGGCGGTTCTACGGCCTGTACGCCAGTTCCGACCAAGAGTACGACGAGCGAGGGCTGCTCGGCCTCGACTTCCATCCGAACTTCGCGGAGAACCGTCGGTTCTACCTGCACTACAGCGCACCGCCGACGGACGAACTCAAGTCGATCAACTGGGACCACATCGAGGTGGTCTCCGAGTTCACCGCCAGCGAGGACGGGCTCTCCGCGGAGGCGGACTCCGAGAACCAGTTGCTGCGCATCCCGCACCCCCAGTACAACCACAACGCCGGTCCGATGGCGTTCGGACCCGACGGGTACCTCTACGTCCCGATGGGCGACGGCGGCGGCGCCAACGACGACATGTACGGTCACGTCCCGGACTGGTACGACCGCAACCGCGGCGGCAACGGCCAGGACCTCCACCACAACCTGCTCGGGGACGTGATGCGCATCGACGTGGACGCCGGCGACGAGACGGCCACCCCCGGCGGGACGCCGACGCCCACACCGACCGCCGACGGCACGGGCACGCCGCAGGGGACGGCGACGCCCGCGGGCGAGGGCGACGAGGAGGCAGAGAAGCCCTACGGTATCCCCGACGACAACCCGTTCGTGAACGAGCCGGGCGCCTACGACGAGATCTGGGCTTACGGCTTCCGCAACCCCTACGGCATCTCCTTCGACTCGCAGGGCAACTGCTTCGTCACCGACGCCGGGCAGAACCTCTGGGAGGAGGCCAGCGTGGTCGAGGCCGGCGGCAACTACGGCTGGAACGTCAAGGAGGGGACCCACTGCTTCAGCACCGACCAGCCCAGCGACGTGAGCGCCATCACCGACTGCCCGGAGACCGAGCCGAACGAGGCGCCGTACGACGGGAGCCCGCTGATCGACCCCGTCGTCGAGTACCCCCACGTCTACCAGGGGACGCCCGTGGGCCAGGTCATCGTCGGCGGCCACCGCTACGAGAACGACGCGATCGCCGACCTCAGCGGCAAGTACATCTTCGGCGAGTACAGCCAGCCCACGGTCGCCGGCCCGAACGGCCGGATCCTCGCCGCCACCGTGCCCGAGGACTTCGACGTGCCGGACGACGGAACGGCGACCGAGACGGGGACGGCCACCGACACGGCGACCGCGACCGACACGGCCGCCGAGACCGAGACCGGGACCGGGACGGATCAGCCGCCCGAAATCGGCCCGGAGAACGTCCCCCGCGACGAGCTCTGGGACATGGAAGAACTGCAGGTCCAGGGGGAGTTCAGCTGGTACGTCCGCGCGTTCGGCCAGGACGCCGACGGGGCGATCTACGTCCTCGTCAGCAAGAACGGCGTCCCGGAAGGCGAGACCGGCGCGGTCCTGCAGATCGTTCCGCCCGGCGAAGGCGACGAGGGGACCGGGACCGCGGCCGCCGGCACGGAGACCGGGACCGAACCCGGCGCCGAGACGGAGACCGGCACCGGGACAGCGACCGGCACCGCGACGGAGTCGAGCGAGTAGCGCCGTCGGCCGGCGCCCGACCGACTCGCCGTCCCGCAGATAGGTCGCCCCTATCGCCGGTTGGTCGTCGGTTACGGTCGAACGATCGCGGATGCTTTTTGTCGTCCCCGCGGACCATCCGACGAGCGCCGCACCGACGCGAGCGACGCACCGGCCGACGGACCAGTCGAAACCGGGGCCCGATCCGGCGCCGGGCCAGCGAACCGCGGCGCGGTCGGCCCCGACCGAGAGAGTCTACCGACAGTGAGTTCTGACACCGAGTCGGACGTGGGCGACGCCGCGCAGAAGTCACAGGAGACGATCCTCGAAGAGGAGATCGAAGAGGGGATCGCCGAGCTGCGGCGGCCGACCAGCGGCATCGCCCTCTCGGGACTGTCGGCCGGCCTCGACATCGGGTTCGGCCCGCTTCTGATGGCGGTCGTCCTGAGCCACTCCGGCCCGGAGACGAGCGCGCTGGCGGAGCAGCTAGTCGTCGCCGGCGCCTACGCGATCGGGTTCATCTTCGTCGTCCTCGGGCAGTCGGCCCTGTTCACCGAACACACCGTCCTGTCGCTGCTTCCGGTGCTCGACGGGCAGTCGTCGCTCCGGGACCTGCTGCGGATGTGGGTGACCGTCTACGTCTCGAACATCGCCGGCTGCGTCGTGTTCACCGGGCTCGCCGTGCTGGTCGGCCCGTCCATCGACATCGTCGAACCCGGCGCGTTCGTCGCGATCGCAGACGTGTTCGTGCGCTATGCCTGGTGGGCGACCCTGCTGAGCGCCGTGCTGGCCGGCTGGCTCATGGGACTGCTCTCCTGGCTTGTCGTCGCGGCGCGGGACACGACCAGCGTCATCCTCGTCGTCGTCTTCATCACCGGCGCGATCGGCTTCGCCCACCTGCCCCACTCCATCGCCGGCACGGTCGAGGTCCTGCTCGGCGTCTTCTCCAGTCCGCGCATCGGTCTCGTCGACTACGCCGGCTTCCTGTTGTGGTCGACGCTGGGGAACGTGATCGGGGGCGTCTTCTTCGTCGGCCTCCTCAAGTACTCCCACGTCGTCCGCGCCGGGCCGGAACCCGAAGAGGTCTCGCTTCGCGGTCGCGGTCCCTGACCGCCGGTCGCTCGCGCGAACCGCCTCGCGCCGCCGGCGCTCGGCGGACACCTTACGACGGCGAGACCGTGATCGTCTTCAACCACCTTTTTCCGCTCGGGGTTTCCTCGGGCCTTCGGCCCTGCGGGAACCCGCTCGCGCAAAAGCGTGGGCGAAAACGGCCGACGGTTCGGCCTGCGGCCTCACCGTCGGAGAACCGACTCGCTTCGGTCGTCGGACGTGAACAGCCGACTACGACGGCGAGACGGTGATCGTCTTCCCACGGTCGATCGCCCGTTCGAGTTCCTCGGCGATCGCAGAGCCGCGCGAGACCTGCACCTCGCCGCCGCGGGAGACGGTCGCGGTGAAGAGGTACTCGCCGTCGGCCTGCACCTCGACGGTGTCGCCCTCGTAGCCGTCCATCGGGATGACGACGTGGCGGGAGGTGATCTCGGGGGAGACGATCTCGCCGCCGCCCGCACCGCCGGGGCCGCCCGCACTCCCACCGCCGGCGCCACCACCGCCGGCACCGCCCGGACCGCCGCTTGCGCCCTGCGGGCGCTCGCTGAGCGTGCGGACGTCGATGTCGATGCCGAGGCGGTTCTCCACGTCGGAGATGCGACCGCCGCCCTTGCCGATGACCGCGGAGATGTCGTCGTCCTCGACGTACACCACGGCGGTGTTGGGGTTCTTGATCTCGACCTCGACGTGGCCGTGGGCGATGGCTCGAATTTCGCGCTCGACCTCCTGCTTGGCGATGCGCTCTGTGCCGCTCTCGCGACCGGCGCCGCCGTCGGCGGCGTTGTCGCCGAGCGGGACGGTGACGACCTGGCGGTTGAACGTGTAGATCTCGTAGGCCGGCTGCCCGGTCTCGAAGTCCCGGATCATGATGACCGGGCGCGCCAGGTCCTCCTCCATCAGCCCCTCGGGGACCTTGACCTCGGTCGTCACGTCGTAGACGGTGTCGACCTCGCCGGCCTCGATGTAGACGACGGTGTCGACGACCTGCGGGATCATCCCGAGTTCGACGCGGCCGACGAGCCGCTGGAGCGCGTCGATGGCGCGCGTCGCGTGGACGACGCCGACCATGCCGACGCCCGCGAGGCGCATGTCCGCGAACACCTCGAAGTCGTCGGTCTTCCGGACCTCGTCGTAGATGGTGTAGTCCGGCCGGACCATCAGCAGCGAGTCGGCGGTCTTGGCCATCGATCCGCCAAGTTCCGTGTACTGGGTGATGTTGTCGCCGACCTGGAGGTCCCGGGGCTTCTCCATGGTCTTGACCGCGAAGTCCGAGTCGGCGAGGAACTCCGCGACGGCCTGGGCGAAGGTGGACTTGCCGGCGCCGGGCGCGCCGGAGATGAGGACGCCGCGCTGGTGTTCGAGCAGGCGCTCGCGGAGTTCGTCGGCGTGCTCGTAGTCGTCGAGGTCGGTCTTGACGATGGGGCGGACGGCGGTGATCTCCAGTTTGTCCGAGAACGGCGGGCGCGCGATGGCGATGCGGTACTGGTGGAACTGGACGATGGTCATCCCCGGTTCGTCGAGTTCGACGAAGCCGTCGGCGCTGGCGCGCGCGGAGTTCTCGATGTCCTGGGCCCACTCCTTGAGGTCGGTCTCGGTCGAGACCTCCTCGCGGATGGTCTCGTAGTGCATGTCGCCGATCTCGCCGCGCTTGGCCATCGGCGCGACGCCGACCTTGAGGTGGAGGCTCATCGTCGTCTCGTCGAAGAACTGCTCGATGTCGAGCGACTCGGCGTCGCGGCCGCGCGGTTCGAGGTACACCACGTCGAGGCCCTTGGCCTTCGCGACCTCGCTCTGGACGACGTCGCTGGTGACGAGCGTCGCGTCGTGTTCCTCGGCGAGGTCGCGGATGATCGCGTCGATCTTCCCCTCGCCGGCCTCCCGCTGTTCGACCTCGGCGGGGCGGCGACCGACGTACTCGACGGTCACCGTGCCGTCGTCGTGGAGTTCGGCGAGCCGCTGGAGCTCCCCGAGCCCGTCCCAGCCGCTCTCGCGGCCGTCGTTGGCCTGCGCTTCGAGTTCGCCCACCACCGCCTCGGGGACGTAGACGGTGGCACCGGCGAATCCCTCGCCGACGGCTTCGGAGTCGGGGTCGGCGTCGGCTTCGATCTGCTCGGACACGCGGCCGTCGATGACCACGCTCGTGTCCGGAACGATGTTCATACCGTTCGTACGGCGTCCCGCCGTGAAAAGGCCCCTGATGTGCGGGGGTGGGCACCCCCGACCGGTCGAGCGTACTGCGGCCGCTCGGTCAGGCGTACTGCGGGAGTTCTGCTCGACTGCGGGTCGTGATGACGGTCTCGCAGTCGGGGCACTCGTAGGCGGCGCCGCTCGCGCGTTCGTCGCTCGGTTCCTCGCTCTCGCGGACGATCCAGTCGCCGGTCGTCGCGCTCTCGTGTCCACACTCCGGGCAGAACAACACCGCCTTCGGCGGCGGGTCGCGGTCGGGAGTGGAGGAGGCGTGTGCGCTCATGGTACTTTCAAGTAACGACCGGACACGGATAACGCCTTTTGCCCATTATCATTCGGTAGAGACCGCGAAAGCGTGGAATTGTGTCTCACACTCGCGGCCGAGACGGGCGCGTGATCGGGTCCTCGGACCGGGCTAGACCGCGAGGTAACTCGCGATGGTGTCCTCGTCCGCCAGCGCCTCCGCGCCGAGTTCGTCGACGATCTCGCCGCGCTCCATGGCGTAACAGCGGTCGGCCATCGAGCGGATGACGCCGAGGTTCTGCTCGACGAAGAGGATCGTCGTCCCGAACTCCTCGTTGATGGCGCGCATGTCCTCGCTGATCTGGTCGACGATGGAGGGCTGGACGCCCTCCGAGGGCTCGTCGAGCAACAGCAGGTCGGGGTCGGCGACCAGCGCCCGCGCGATGGCGAGCATCTGCTGCTGGCCGCCCGACAGCGTCTCGCCGTCCTGATCGGCCCGTTCTTCGAGGACGGGGAAGAGGTCGTAGACCTCCTCGTAGCGGGTCGCCGAACTGCTCGCGTTGACGTGCTCGCCCATCTTCAGGTTCTGCTCGACGGTCAGTCCGGGGAAGATGTCCCGGCCCTGCGGGATGTAGCCCATCCCGGCGCGGGCGCGCTCGTCCGCGGACTGGCCGGTCACGTCGGCGCCGTCGTAGGAGACGGTTCCCTCGTCCGCGCGGAGGAGGCCGACGACCGTCTTCATGAGCGTCGTCTTGCCGACGCCGTTCTTCCCGACGACGCCGACGATCTCGCCCTCCTCGACGGACAGATCGACGTTCCGGAGCACCGGCGCGTCGTAGCCGGCGGTCACCCCGGAGAGTTCGAGGAGCGTCACTGCTCTCCCCCCAGGTAGATCCGCCTGACCTCCGGGTCGGCCTCGATCTCCTCGATGGAGCCCTCGCGGAAGACGTCGCCCTGGTGGAGCACGGTCACCGTGTCGGCGATCTCCGCGACGAAGTCCGTGTCGTGCTCGATGACGACGAAGGCGATGCCCTCCTCGCGGTTGAGCCGCTGGATCCGCTCGGCGATTTCGTCGCGTTCGTCGACCGAGAGGCCGGCGACCGGCTCGTCCAGCAGGAGGAGATCCGGTTCGAGCGCGGCGGCCATGCCGATCTCCAGTTGCTGTTGCTGGCCGTGCGAGAGGGTGCTCGCCTCGACGTCCTCGTAGCCCGCGAGGCCGGCGTCGGCGATGGCCTCGTCGACGCGCCGGCGGCGCTCCTCCCCGTCGGCGAACTGCTGAATCGGCAGGCGGGCGTTCTCGCGGACCGAGAGGTCGCCGTACACGGAGGGGACCTGGAACTTCATGCTGATCCCCCGCTGGACGCGCTCGTCCGGGTCGAGGTCGGTGACGTCCTGGCCGTCGTAGTAGACGCTGCCCTCCGAGGGGCTGAGCGTCCCGACGATGAGTTTGAGCAGCGTCGACTTCCCGGCGCCGTTGGGGCCGATGAGACAGCGCAGCTCGCCCTCGTCGACGGCGAAGTCGACCGAGTCGGTGGCGGTGAACCCGCCGAAGCGCTTGACCAGGTCGTCGGTCTGCAGCAGGGTGTCGGTGCGCTCGCCGGTGGCCTTCCCGGCCGGCGTCTCGCGGACGTTCGGGTCGCTGACCTCGCCGCCCGTGTCGGCTTCACTCACGAGTCGGTCACCTCCCGCGGTGCGTCCGCGTCGTCGATCTCCGAGACCGGAACGGCGTTACCCGCGAACCGGTCTGCGATCCACGGGACGATGCCGCCGGGCAGCGCGAGGATGAAGACGAGCAGGAGCGCCCCGAGGACGACCAGCGCCATCTCGCCCTGAACGGAGAGCCGGAAGTACTCGATGCCGATCGTGGCGATCACGGCGCCGAGCAGGCTCTTGCGGCCGCCGACGCTCACCCAGATGACGGGCAGCGTGGCGAACCACAGTTCGAACACGCTCGGGCTGATGTAGACGTTGCGGGCAGTGAAGAGCACGCCCGACAGCGCGGCGAGCGCGCCGCCGAGCGTGAACGTGAGCAGCTTGATCCGCTTGACGTCGTAGCCGAACATCTGCGTGCGGTCCTCGTCCTCGCGGACGGCGACCATCATGCGGCCGAAGTCGGAGTTGACCAGCGCGCGCAGGCCGAGATACGCGGCCACGAGGACGACGACCGCGAGGTAGTAGAACGGTTCGAACTCGAACAGGCCCAGGAACGTCATCTCGTTGTACCGGAACTGGAAGGCGAACAGCCCCTCGACGCCCAGCCTGAGCGGCGGGATGCCGGGCATCCCGTTGAACCCGCCGAGCGGCGCTTCGCCGATGGTCCACTCCGAGCCGGCGGTCTGGGACATGAACGTGTACAGCACCATCGTCGAGACGAGGGTGATGATGGTGACGTAGACGTCGCGGACGCCGCCGTAGAACATGAAGTAGCCCATCAGCGCGGCGACGACGGCGCCGAGCACCACACCGAGAATCGCGCCGGCGGTGATCCCGGTCGCGTCCTGCAGGTTGATCGAGACGACGCCGAAGGTGTAGCCACCGACGCCGAAGAAGACGACCTGCCCGAAGCTGAGCACGCCCGAGTAGCCCCAGACGAGCGATAGCGACAGCCCCAGAATCGCCAGCACGAGGAACAGCGAGAACTGCTCGCCGCTGGCGAACACCGGCAACGCCGCGAGCGCGAGGACGGCGACGGCGAAGCCGGCCCAGAAGCCCCGCGAATTGCCGATGGTGTTCGGACCTTCGAGGCGGCCGCGAACGCGTGCGACGGGGCCGCGGTCGGTCCCGCCGGCTCCGGTCGATTCAGTCGCCATCGGTCGCCTCCCGTCGGCGGCTCCGTACTCGCTCGATGAATCCGGTGATCCCACCCGGCAGGAACCGGAGCGCGAGCATCGCGGCCAGTAGCAGGGCGATCCGGCCGAAGGTCGTCGAGTCGGTAAGGTTCGTGACCGTCGCGCTGATGGCGCCGAGCACACCGCCCGACAGCGCCGTGCCGAGGACGACACTGGGGCCGCCGACGACGACCGCGACGAACGCCTCGATGAGGAACTGGTCGCCCAGCGTCGGTTGCATCGACAGCACCGGCGCGAACAGCGCGCCGGTCAGGCCGGCCAGTCCCGATCCGATCCCGAAGGTGAGCATGTACGTCCGCTCGGTGTCGACGCCGAGCGACTTGGCGGTCTGCTCGTCGGCCATCGTCGCGCGGACCCGCGTACCGAAGGTCGTGCGCGTGAACACGAGGTAGGCCACCACGAGGACAGCGATACTGACGCCCGCGAGCACGAGCCGGTACGTCGAGTAGGAGAACGCGCCGTAGGAGACGTTCCCGAACGGCGTCCCGACCGTATCGAGGTTGTTCCCGAAGATGATCCGGGCGCCCTGGACCATGACGAGGCTCAGACCGAACGTCGCGACCATCGAGTCGGCCAGGCGGTCGTACAGCGGTTCGACCAGATCGCGGCCGACGGTCCGCTGGCCGATCCAGTTGGGGACGAACCCGGAGATGATCGTCCGCTCGACGGCGACGCCGAAGACGGCGGTCACGAGCGACCCGACGACTATCGCGACGGGCAGCGGCAGCCCGAGTTTAGTGACCGACAGGGTCGTCGCGTACGCCCCGACGAGGATGAACTCGCCGTGGGCGAGGTTGATGACGCCCATGATGCCGAAGATGACGGCCAGCCCCGCCGCCGCCAGCACGACGAACGCGAAGCTATCGAGGACCTGGAACGCGAGGTTCAGGCCGTTGACCATGCTTACTTGGCCTCCTCGAAGTAGTCGACCGGCGTGTACTGCGTCTGTTCGTCCTCCTGGGTGAGGTCACACCCCACGGTCTCCGAGAGGAACTGCTCGGGGATCTTGCGGTCGGTTACCGCCTCGACGTTGTGCTGTTCGTCGGCGCGCATGACCCACATGTGGTGGTCGACGTGGTGGGTCGGGCCGTCGAGTTCGATCGTCTCGCCTTTCGGGGCTTCCGGCGCGCGCTCGGTGCCGAGGCTGATACCCGATTCGAGCGCCTCGATGACTTCCGGCTGTTCGGTCGTGCCGGCCTGCTCGACGGCCTCCTTGTACATGTACGTCGAGAAGTAGTTGGTCTCGGCCTCCTCGTTGACGTACTCGCCCTCGTCGGGGTACTTCTGGTAGTAGCGGTCGACGAACCCGCCGTCGCGGGTGTTGCTCTCGGTCGGGACCTCCTCCGAGGGTGTCATAGAATCCATCTCATACCGTGATGACGGTGCTTCCCGGATTGTCACCTCGTTCGTAGTTGGTGACGGCGACGACGAGTCGAACGCAGAGCGCAAGGAACACCTGCGCTCGGGCGTGGACGCGGCCTCGGGCGCGTAGCGTCCCGAGGCCGCAGTCCTTGACCGCATCGTTCGTTCGCTCGACCTGACTCCGGCGGTTGTACGTCTCGTCTAGGATCGACTGTTTGAGCTGAATCTCGTCACTGTGTTTCTCGATGCGGTCTTCGACTCTGTACTTGATATTGAGCGGATCGTCGGTGTTTCGCGGGTTGTACGGGGCGATTGGCACGACTCCTGCGGTCAGCAGGAGGTCGTGCCAGTCGAGCGTGTCGTAGGCGCTGTCACCGAGCATCCAGATCGGCTGGGCGACGGCGAGCGCGTCACGGGTGACGCGCATCGCCGTCTCTTCTGCGGCTTGTTTGCTCTCGGTGAACTCGGCTGCAATCGGGATCTTTGCGCCGGTTGAGACGATCGTACAGCCGTAGCCGTAATAGTACTCCTCAGCGGTTGGGTCGTAGTTCTTCGACGCATCTGGGTCGGATGGCATCGCTCGCACGTCCGTCGAATCGATTCGGTAGGTCATGTCGAGCAGGCCGCGGGCGGCGGCCTGCTCGACGAGGTGGTCGAAGACTTCGTCGACGACGTGTTCGAGGTCGGTGAGGAAGCGATCGACCGCGTCTCTTGAGGGCGGTCGATCGAAGCCACAGCTGAGCCAGACGACCGTGTTCTGGAGTTCTCGTGTGACCGGGCGAATGCCGTAGATGTCCTTGTAGTAGCAGTGGAGGAACGCTCGGAAGAGTTCTGGTGGGTGGTGGTCTCGTGTTCGCCCCCGGCGAGCGGGGGCGAACACGTCGAACTCGCTGAAAAAGTCGAACTCAAGATGCTCGAACAACGCGAGCGTCTCGGTAGCCACGACATTGAAGAACTCGTCGATAGAACCCTCTTCTTGCAGGGTGCTGGCGCTCGTAGACACAGTTCCAACACCCTGCGTCCTCGTGTGTGAGGCTTTCTATGACACCCTCATAGAAGGCAGTGCAAGATATAGAGCTTACATATCGTATCGTAATTCTCATACAGCAACCCTCAAAATCTGTCAGTATCCCTTTGTGGGTTGATTCGGGCGATGGAGTCCGCCTGTCCCAACCGCCTACACGGCTGATGACTCCTACCATGCCCTACAATGAGACAGACACATCCGCTTGAACACGTCGAAACGATTCTAATCATCGCCGTCGGTGGCTTCGCCGGAGCAAACCTCCGCTATTTTGTTGAGCTGACGCTTCCTTCCTCATTGGCAGCAACGATGACTGTCAATGTCCTCGGGTCTATGGCTCTCGGGTTCCTCTTCTACGAAAACATCCTCGGTGACACGATCTCGGAGTCCGGTCGGGCTATCATGGCAACTGGATTTATTTCCTCGTTCACCACCTACAGTACGTTTATTATTGACGCGATCAGCACTACACCGCTGGTAGGTGTTGGGTATGTCATTACGAGTTATGGGCTCGGGTTCACAGCAGTCGTTGTCGGTCGGGCGAGTGCCCGTAGAGTGACAGCGAGTAACCAGCTGCCATTGGAGGTGAGCGACTGATGGAGCCAGCACATCTCGTCGGGACAGGTGGAGCTATCGGTGCTGTCTTACGACACTATGTTGGGATGAGGCTCCAACACGACCGGTTCCCAGTTGGGACACTTGGAGTAAACGTAATCGGGAGTTTTGTCCTTGCGTTAGTGGTGTTTATTGGCCTTCCCGAGGATGCTGCCCTCTTGATTGGAACTGGTGCCTGTGGGTCGTTTACGACGTATTCCTCGTTCTCTGTACAGACAGTTCGATTATGGGAAACTGGCGACAGACTACGAGGAGCTATCTACGCAGGCGGAACGTTGGTTCTCTGTCTGGCCGCAGCGAGCCTTGCTGCTGGGCTCGCGTTTCTTCTTTAGCAACCTCAGAGGGTGTCATAGAACTCTTCTCACACCGTGATGATCGTGCTTCCCGGATTGTCTCCACGTTCGTAGTTGGTGATCGCGATGACAAGGCGAAGGCACAGCGCGAGGAACACCTGCGCTCGTGCGTGGACGCGGCCTCGGGCGTGGGTGCGCCCGAGGCCGCAGTCCTTCACTGATTCGTTGGTTCGTTCAACTCCCGTGCGGCGGTTGTACGTCTCATCTAGCGTCGGTTGCTTCAGCTGAACGTCTTCACTGTGTTCCTCGATGCGGTCTTCGACCCTGTACTCGATATCGAGCGGGTCGTCGGTGTTTCGCGCGTTGTACGGAGCGACTGGCACGACCCCTGCGGCCAGCAGGTGGTCGTGCCAGTCGAGCGTGTCGTAGGCGCTGTCACCGACCATCCAGATCGGTTGCTCGACGGCGAGCGCGTCACGGGTGACGCGCATCGCCGTCTCTTCTGGTGCTTGTTTGCTCTCGGTGAACTCCGCTGCGATCGGTATCTTTTGCCCGGTCGAGACGATTGTACAGCCGTAGCCGTAGTAGTACTCGTCCTTGGTTGGATCGTAGCACTTTGACGCATCTGGGTCGGCTGGCATCGCCCTCACGTCGGTCGAATCGATACAGTAGGTCAAGTCGAGCAGGCCGCGGCGGGCGGCCTGCTCGACGAGGTGATCGAACACCTCGTTAGCGACGTGTTCGAGGTCGGTGAGGAAGCGATCGACCGCGTCTCTCGACGGCGGTCGATCGAAGCCACAGCTCAACCAGACGACCGTGTTCCGAAGCTCTCGTTCGACGGGGCGGATGCCGTAGATATCTTTGTAGTAGCAGTGGAGAAAGCCACGCATCAGCTCTGGTGGTTCGTGGTCTCGTGTTCGCCCCGTCTGCGCCGGGGCGAACACGTCAAACTCTTCGAGAAATTCGAAGGAGAGGTGCTCGAACAGCGCTAGCGTCTCTGTCTCCACGACATTGAAGAACGACTCTACCGAAGGATCATCTTGCAGGGTCGCTGAACTCATCCACCTCAGCGTTCACCCTGCTCTTTGGTGTGCTAATCGTTCTATGACACCCTCAACCTCAGGATAGCTAACCTTGCCTCGCTTGAGTGGCTACCTGAACTCGAAGATACGTATTGCAAGATACGCGCGTTGTATTCATCACTCAGAATTATGTCGTGTGTCGAACAAGTTAATTCGACAACTGCTGAATTTAGAGGCTGTAGTCAGCAGTCAACTATTATTGGTTTCAGACCGATCCGGATAAATCAGCCGGTCAGTAGAACTGCCTTCTACGCAGCAAACTTGACGCCGGTAATTTCGAATCGTGCGCCGCCCATGGCTCCTTCCGTCAGACGGAGGCTCCAGCCGTGTGCGTCTACGATCTGTTTGACGATACTCAACCCGAACCCAGTCCCGTCTTCGGTCGTCGAGTATCCGGCCTCGAATATGTCTTGCTGTGCGTCCGACGGGATGCCGGGCCCGTCATCTTCGACGTAGAAGCCGTCGGCCAGCGCGCCGACGGTCACCGTTACGTCGTTGCCACCGTGTTCGATGGCGTTCCGAATCAAGTTCTCGAAGACCTGTTTCAGGCGGCTTTCGTCTGCCTGCACCGGTCGCTCGATATCGGCGACCAACGACGCATCAGCCGTCGCAACGTTAGTCCAACAGCCGTTTATCAGTGAGTCGAGATCAACGGCGGTTGTTTCAGCGATAACCGAACCGTCGCGGGCTAGTGTGAGAAGGTCGTCTATCAAGTCAGCCATCCGGTTGTGGGCACGATAGATGTGCTCTAGATGTTCGCTATCACACTCATCAGTAGCGAGTTCGAGGCGGCCCGTAGCGACGTTCAGCGGATTCCGTAGGTCATGAGACACGATACCGGTGAACTGGTCTAATTGCCGCTCGCGGGTTTTCTGCCCGGTAATGTCGGTAGCGATACCGCAGGTGGCGTAGACGGAGCCATTCTCAAATAGCGGTGTAATTCGGGTAAGATAGTCCCGCGGCTCGTCGTCTATCATGACGATTTCTTCGATCTCAATCGGTTCCCCGGTCTCATAGACTTTGTCGTCGTTCTCTCGGAACTGCGCCGCCACTTCTGCTGGAAGCAAATCCGCGAACTGCTTTCCAGCAACATCCACATCGTCAGGAATACCGAACAAGTCTCGATGATACTGATTCATATACACATACTCGTACTCTGCGTTCCGAATCCACACCGCCCCCTCAACGGTATCGATAATATCCTGAAGCTGTTTGGTGCGTTTCTGAAGTTTTTCCGAGACCTTAGTAAAATAGAACGCAATGCCGCCGTTGTCCATCGGATACGCCTCGATATCGAACGTACCGTTGAGCTGGGAGAAGTGTTCAACGAACGAGGTGGGTTCTCGTGTGTCCATGACCTGTCGATACTCTGCTTCGAATCGCGTGTCGAGCGCGCCGTCGAAGACTTCCCAGAAGTCCCGACCGAGCAAATCCTCCTCGTCCATGTCGTAGAGTGCTTCGGCCTGGGGATTGACGAGGGTGAACTGCCAGTCTGCATCTACCTCGACGATGGCATCCGTGACGCGCTTGATGACGGCCTGGAGCTGTTGATTGCGTTGTTGAACCGTCTGGTTGGACTGGTAATGTTCGATGGCGTTCGAAACGGTATTGGCCAGCACGGAGTATTGATCCGTGGACGCTTGCTTCTGGAGGTAATCCGTGACGCCTGCTGAAATCGCGTCGCTCGCAATTTCCTCGGTGCCTTTCCCAGTGAATAGTATGAATGGAAGATCAGAATACTGCTCTCGAACCAGCCCAAGGAACTCGATACCGTTACAGCCGGGCATTTCGTAATCGGAGATAACGCAGTCGAATTGCTCCTCAGAAAGTTTGTCTAAGGCGATGCTGGCGCTGGTCGCCGTCTCAACAACGAATCGGTCGTCTGCACGCTCAAGGTATATGCTAGCCAGCTCCGAGAGATCAGGCTCGTCATCGACGTGAAGAACGCGGAACGTTTCCACTGCTTGTTCTGATTCGGCTACGGGCGTATCACCAGTAGCGAGTGTGCGTTCCATACTCTAAATACGAGAGCCAGCGGGATACCTATTGCCTTTTATAGGAACGGGTTATGTATACTACTCGTCGAGGCGCGTGAGCGTGCTTGCGATCAATCGTCGAGTTCCTCTCTGAAGCCGAGACCCAACAGCCTGCGGTGAAATGCTAAGTTCGTTCGCAACGTCTTGACGAGTCGCCTCTCGCGGCGAATCATAATAACCCAGCGCGTACGCGATCGTCATTGCTTCGCGCTGTGCATTCGTCAAGTCGTACTCCTGGCCCGACTCAAACGGCGACAGCGTGTGAAGCGTCGTCAGTTCGAGCGGAATGTCGTGGTCTCTGCAATAGGACTGGAAGTCGGCCAGCACCTGTCGTGATTCAGCCCGAAGTTCGAACGACCATTGGGTTTCGCTCCCGAGCGCGGAAATGAGGTTTACCTTCGTTTCAATAATTGCGGTCAAGACGCTCTCGTACGCTAAGTCCCAGTCGATACGAATAAACGCCGCCCCGTTCACGTTATCGATCACCCGAATGTCGTGGATGCCCGGGTGTGTAACGTGCTCCATCGAGATGTTCTCGATTTCGGCATCACGAACCCAGAAATACGGGATGATAAATTCGTCCGTCGGAACGACGCGGTCTAGTTCGATTTCGGCGGTGGGAAACTCTGAGAAGACGGCGGCCAGTGGAAATTCATCGCCAGTCGCAGTGAATGTCGCTTCAATTGTCATAGCCACCATACGAGCGACCGGTGAAAAGATGTATCGCCAAAATCACTGTCGCCGACATCCACTCTCTACCGTACCCAGGGGCAAAAGCCAAATTCAATCGATATACGCGTTGTATCTTGCACGGCTATCATAACATCTCTCAGAGCTAATAGAAATCTCGGTAATCAATTCACAACTCTCATCGACCGGCTGTTTCAGGCGAGGATATGTCTAAAGAAGAGGATTTCAACAGAACTCCTAATTCCGGAATATGAACCTACTATCCAGCGTCTGACCGTGCTGATCGGACTGCTAACTACCTATCTGGGCGATGTTGCTCGTCGCCGTTGGAAGTACAAGGTGATGACGATTAGTCCAGATAGTCCGACAAAGGAGAAAGAGAAGTGGGCGTGGGAATTCTGGCGGTAGCTCTATAGCCGACGGTTTTGCTTGTGCGGTGTGTCTGCGGGCCGAGCCTGTGAAGGCCACATCTGACTGTGACCTGACAGTGTGATTCGAGAACGTGACGTGTGGCTGTGATGGCTGGGTATCATTCGTCTTTAGCTAAGACTGGCGGTAATCTTCTGAGGCAATATTATACCCAATAGTATTAGACAGACGGAATCAGCGACTGAGGCGCTCTTGATACTAAGAATAGACGATTCACGATGTTTGGAAACCGTGTTTTCGTTCCGTAGCAGGCGTGTTACGACGCAATTCAGCTCCGAAACGCGGCTATTCGGTATTACTGTGAGTATTAGCTAAAGACGAATGGGCTGGGTATTAATCACCCACACTGAGGGGTAGGTGAACACTCACAGCGGTGTGTCTCCGCCGAAAGAGCTCTGTGAAAGATTCGGAGGGAAGTCTCGATACTTGTATTATGATTTCTGTGCATTGTTAACTTGTGTCATTACAAACCCTTTTAACTTGCTGATGGTCAAGTCAGGTTGGAAAGCAGAACGTGCCTTCCATTCGTGACTGAATATGCCCGCCCTCTACCTTTGAAAATCCGGGTATGAGAGTGGAAGGTTCTCTGGCAGTCGGTAATGTCAAACAATCTAAGCCAATGACAACAGAATCAGCCCCAAACGAGAACGTTTTGACCGTTCTTAATGACCTCGACGAATGGACGTTTAGCGACACAAAACTGACTTATCACAGTGGTGACTATATGTGCGTGAATATCGACCTGAGCAAGTTGGATAGTGCTGCAATTGCCGGCCTTATTCAATGGCATATTGACCAAGGCTGGAGTCTTGAAGACCTCGAAGTGACAAAACGTAGTGCAGAGATGGCCGGTCTGGCCAGTGACGTCCAATAGCACGTCGCCCAATATACGTTTTCAAAGGTGGATTCGCCATTCAGGACAACTCCCGCAGTAGCATCGCTGCTGTGTCGTAGAAGGCAGGGACGCTGTTGCAAAGGCAGGTCTGGCAGTCCCGAAGGTGGGGTAATCATGGTCAGTGGTCGGGATAGACACCCCTGTGTGTCGATATTCCCGAGTATCAAGGAAAAGACGACGTCGTCGACCGTCGCTCGAACGGCTAGGGCGATATTCAGTTTGGGTTTCTCCTAACAGAATCCAAAACTGAACGCCGAATTCGGGCCTATATCGAGTCAAACCAGGGGGTCAAACACCCCATTTCACGGATTCCAAAGCTGACCCCACTAGTTAAGTTGTTTCAGAAACAACATATAATATGAGCAAACAAGAAACAGTGCACAGGTACATCGACCTCACACAAGTAGACCCACTCCGCGACGCAGCACACGACCGCCCCCTCCGCTACGATAGCCTCGGTCGCCGCCTCCGCGACGAGCTACTCATCATCCTCGGAATCGACCTCGGCCTGCGCGCCAACGAACTCCGTGGACTCAAGCAATCGATGTTCCGACTCTCGGAAGGAGAGGTGACCATTCCCGGACACGCACAGAAAGACTACCCCAACGAAAACCTCTCTCCGGGGAGCGTCACGATGCGACTCGATCCGTTCGGCCACTTCGGAACCATCCGCCTTCTCCGCAGCTACTTCAATTCGGAATGGTACCAGGAGCGAGAGAGCGACTACGTCTTCCCGTCACGGCAGTCAGACCAGATGACGACGGAGTCGATGCGCAACGTCGTCGAAGACCTCGCAGTGCATGCAGATATCACGGTTCACCGGAGCGATGGAGAGCCAGCTGATCCGTCAGAATTCCACCCACACGCACTCAGACACTCACTGTCGAACTATATGTTGGGTGATTCTAGTGATACCGAGAATATTCGGCTCATGGACGTACGGAACAGGCTTCGGCACCGCAGTGTATCGACGACAGAACGCGTTTACGACCATTTCCAGCGGCGCTGAATTCTACTAGGGGAATTCAACTTCAAGAAACAGGACAGTGGCAACACTGGTAGCGAACGTTGGTTCTCTCCGCACCGTATCCGCTATGGTCGGTGTGCGTCCCACAGGTCACTTCGTGCCTATGCGTTCCGTTCAGTCAGCGCTCCTCGGACGGCAGACGCTGCTTGCCGTGCTTGTTTAGCACGTCTTGCAATCGACGCCGTTCTCCCCTCGAAAAGACATAGCCGTTCTCGACCTTCGAGAGGAATGATTCGAGGCTAGCAATACTCGAATCGACGACTGAACAGTAGTTGATCGTCTGTTTCACTGCCTCCCGCTGGCCGGGCGTCAACAGAGTCGAGCGGTCGGCCAACTGCGATTTTATCCGGACGCTACGAGGATGGACGTCGAACTCATCGAGAATCACCTGAGAGGAGCTCAAAGGCACCATCACCGGATGCGTTACCGTAGATTCGATAGCCGGTCGTCAGGACGTGGTCGCGCACGTCGTCCGGAATCTCGGTCGCGCTAGCCGACTGCTGGTGGGTGTCGGCCACCACTCTCGTAACCCCACCGGAGGTAGCAAATGTAACCGACCGACCACCACACGTAACGACCAACCGACCGTCGGATTACACTGACCGCACGCTCGAACCCGGGGATCGACGCTCACAGACTGCTCGACAACGAACGTCACTGCGAGTCACCTCCGATGAATTGGAGAATCGAATGCTGTTCGTTCTGTTCTTCCTGTTCTGGCCGACCGTTCTTGATGCAGCGTTCGCAGACCCAGTAGTCGTCATCATCGAGCCAGTTTCGTTTGCCCTCGCAGAACGCTTTGTAGCGTTCACAGTCGTGGCAGAAGTCCTGCTTCTGACGCTCGTTGACGGCGTTTTTCGTGTTTGGATTGAGTGTTCGGTTCATATTGGAGGGGTGACGAACGCGGGGACGCTCGTCGGAGTACCCTGCGTGGAATCAAACCCACGCCCAGTCCACCAGGAGGGCCGTGACCGCAACTGCAACTGCTGTTCGGCTAGTCAGCCAGAACTTCAGCGTCGTCGTCACGGTCGATGATATCGGACGCTTCAAGGAGTTCATCGAGCGTGGCTTGTGTCGATTCCGGGGTGTTGTCGATCACCACCGCATCATCTTCTTCAACAACCTCAACGTCCGTTTCGTCGTCGTTCTCGGACGTTTCAGGCTCTCTGAGTGAGTACTCGTCGCGGCTCATACAGAATGACCGTTCGAGATGGATGACGAGCTCGTTTTTATGATCATCCGACTCTGCGTTGGCCCAGTCCCGGCTGGGGACACGCGCACACTGTTCCCATTCGCCGTCACGTCGCTCTTGCAGACTCGCAAAGGTCACCAGGTCGTCATCCATTTCAAGCTCGATGCGAGCAACGCGTTCAGCGTGCTCGTAAACACGTTTCTCTGACGTTTTCGTTTGGAGTTCCCACGTGTCCGCAAGGGGGATCAGAGAATTCCAGCCGCGCGGCATTACTCGTCACGCTCCGTTGTGCGTACGAATTCGCGTCCTTTGGTAGTGATGACGACTGCTCCTTGGCCGCGTGGTTCGGCGTCAGGGTGGTTGGGATCGACTGTGATCAGGTCGCGGCGAAGGCATCGGTTGACGGGTTGGTAGCCGTAGTCCGTAGATCCGATTGCGCCGACGATTTTGGCAAGTTGATGCTTCGATGGGAGAGGGTTCCGGTTAGCGATTTTGACGGCGAGTCGCATTTTGTTGCCGATGTGACCGTCGATGTCTGTCTGTTGGAGGGGCATCACAATGCATACTTAGTGATAGTGTAATAAAAACCTTTGGCAGATAAGGGAAGTTCTGATATTATGCGTCGTGTCTTTTATTACAAACCTCTCCAAAATGCCAGTATGGAACAACGAGCCCTCCTCACCAAGCGCGAACGAGAAGTCCTTCACGGAACCAACATCGAAGAAATCTCCAACGTCGAAGCCTACAGGCAGAAAATCCGCACCCGCGTACGCAAACGAATCAAAAACCTCGAAACCGACATCACAATACTCGACGAAAAAGAACGCGAACTAGCCGAAGACGCACGTAGAGCAGCCTGCGGCCCCGAACCCATGCTTGAACAGTTGCGCGAGGAAATCCGACAGTTACGTAGTGAACTGATCGACGAGACAGGGAAAGTATGAATATGCCATAATCTGTTTGATTTTATATCTGATGTTACCCTCGCTTGACGCGCTTGTAGATAACTCGAATAACACCCTCGAAGACGTTTACAAGACCGTCGTCCCCGAATGCGAGGAAATTCGTATTGCAACCGGCTACTTCTATCTGTCCGGCTTTGACCTGTTCAAAGAAGATCTTGAGAACCTTCGCGACCCGGAAGGACTCGAACAAGCCCCATTTCGCATCCTAATGGGGCGAAAGACCGATCAACGTACCGTCAAAGAAGTCAGCGAAGGCCAAACGCTACGCGAGCAGTTTGAGCAGGAAGTTAAGGACGATGTTGCTGAGCTGAACAACGCACAGATTGAGCGACTTGACCGACTACGTGACTTCATTGCAGAGGGGCTCGTTGACGTTCGGATTCGAAATCCCGACTCGGGATATTTTCACGCGAAAGGCGCCTGCTTCCGCGGTGCGACGGATGACCCGAGTCTACGCAACGGTGATCGCGATCAGCGAGGCGCGGTCACTATCGTCGGATCGTCGAACTTCTCACAGTCAGGCCACCGTCACAACGTTGAACTGAACCTGACCAGTCAGAATGGAAGCGACGCAGAAGCGTTTGAAGAATGGTACGACAACCAATGGGCCAACGGCGAGGAGTTCTCTGAGGAAATCATCAACATCATCGAGGAGACCGATCGCTACAAGCAGTGGAAGGAACAGCAGGACGAGGACGATGATGAAGTCGAAGGTGAGACAGATCTCGGAACGTATCTCGAACCGTTCGAGATGTATAAACTGCTGGCGTATGATGAGCTGAACGGCAACGTCAGTGTTCGTGATAGCCCTCTGTACTATTTCCAGACACTCGGCTACGAGAGTGCAAAGACAAAGCTGTCACAATATGATGGCTGCATAATCTCCGATTCGGTCGGTCTAGGCAAGTCGTTCATTGGAAGCGAACTTCTCTACGACTACCGAGAGCAAGGTGACCGTTGTCTCCTCATCGTCCCAGCCAACCTAACCGACCAGTGGCGTGATCTCCTCCAAGACGCGACAGACGAAGACGGAGACCCGTTCTTCGGCCTCGAGGTTGACGGAAAACACTTGCAGGTCATGAGCATCAGCAAATTCCAGAACCTCACATACGAGGAGGTGAACTCTCTGGACGACCAATTTGACGTGGTGCTCATCGACGAGGCGCACCGATTCCGAAATCACGGGAAGTGGAATCCAAATCCGGTTGACGACGACGATTACACGGGAACCCGGCGACATGCAAACGCTCGCCTCCTCCGGAACAACACGATGATTATGCTGACTGCGACGCCAATCAACAACTCAGCTACCGATCTCAAGAATCTCATTGGGTTGTTCACCGATGAAAACGAGCTGATGAACAAGGCATCGCTGAAATTCAGCGCCTTCGACGAGTACATCGACCTCGCTGCGGAGCGTAAGCAAGTTGCTGCCGGTAAAGAGGAGATTTCTGAGGAGGAGCAGCGTCAGATGACAGAGCAGCTCAAGCGCCACTCTGACGAGATTTCCGAGATACTCAACGAAGTGATGGTGCTCCGAACTCGAAAGCATGTCAAGGAGACGCTGACCGATCAAGATGAATTCGAGATGAGCTTCAAGCCGCCAGAGCTCAACAAGGAGCAGTACTCGCTCCCACCCGCCTATCAGCCCATTTATCGTATGCTCCCGGACGTGATGGATGCACTCCACCTCCCACACATCACCATCAAGAATCCACAGGCAGGTGGGACTCTGAAAGCACTGTACAAACTAAACCTACTGAAGCGTCTCGAGTCCTCCACCTATGCCTTCGTCCAGTCAGTTCAGACGTTACATGAGAGTGAGCGTTCACTCCTTGGATTCCTTGACGGACTCCCCGAGGACGAAAATATCGATGTACTACGTACAATAGGTAGCGATGGAACAGGAACGACATTGGAGGATTTCGTTGAGGGAGCGGACGCGACTGAAGACCTTGAGCAAACGCTTGAAGAGTTCGGGTTCGACACTGGTGCCCTTCAAGCAGATGGGGGTGATGCAGACGACGAACTAGCCGATGCCACGGTGGGAGAGGTGAAAACGTACATCCGCGAAGACCTGACGCTCCTTGCGTACTTCCTCTCCCGGTTCATCGGTCGTGTCGCCCGGGACTCCGGATCTATCGCGGACTTGGAAGTCGAACTGGAACAGTGGCTCGCTGACCACGGTGCAGCAGTTCTTCCGGATGTACCGGAGGATGACCCGAATCCTATCCTCTATCCCCAGCACGATTTAAGCGAAGCCGACAGCGCTACACTGGCCTTCTACGAAGCCGTATTCGCGCTCCGAGAGTTCCGCGATCCCAAGATTGACCGGCTGGCCGAAGTTCTGAACGGATACGACCAGAAAGTACTCATCTTCACTCAGTACCGCGCGACCGCAGACTACGTCCACCGGACACTCGTCGACAACGAGTCATCACCCATGACGATGGAGAACAGTGCGGTCGTAAAGGGTGGAGACGAGAACAAGCAAGACATCATCAAACGGTTCGCTCCAGAGGCGTCGGGATACCAGCAGACGCTAGCCGAAAGTGATGAAACAGAGTTGCAGTACGTTGTGGCCACGGACACCCTTAGCGAAGGAGTCAACTTACAAGATATCTCAGTAGTCGTAAATTACGACTTACCCTGGAATCCAATGCGCATCGTCCAGCGTGTCGGGCGTATTGACCGCATCGGTTCAACGGCGGACAAGTACGTACACAATTTCTACCCTGATGGTGACATAGAGGCTGCAATCAAACTCCTAGAGCGCTTGCAGGCGAAAATCAACGATATCGCACTTATTGTCGGCAAAGAGAATAACATCCTTGATCCGAACGAAGATGCAGTGCTGGAGAGGGCGGGGGTCGAGACGGAGAAGACTATCGGGGAACTGGAGATCGATGAGATCGAGTCGTCGATACGAGAGTCTCGTGATGTGACCGACTATAACGAGCTGGACGACACCTCGAAGAATCCTCTGCTACGGAACGCTGGTAGTGACGAGAACGCGGCATTCGAACGCGTTCTACTCAAAGAAGAACTGAACGACGACTATGGGCTCTCTTCAGAGGACTTCGAGTTCGCGGAGGACTATTTCGAGGAACAGACCGACGAGCGCGAGTTCCTCTACACGAACGCGATTGGCCACGATACAGGCCCGCGTCCGGGTGTGTTTGGCCTCGTCCACCTCTGGTTCGAGAACGACGAGACAGGCGAACCCGAAGATGCGCCGCTTGGACGTGTACGGCGAGCCTTGTACTACAAACCATTCAGTGGTGACCTGAAAGAGCGACCCGTTGGTTCACTCGCCATCGCACCGGAAACACAGGGTGAACAAATTTCCGGGAACACCGAGAGGGTAATAGCGAACAGGGAGTCAATCGAGGAGCACCTCTCCGAGCGGTTAGAGAAGATACGTGAAGGGCAGGTCGAGGAGGTGTTCAGTGGCGGTGGCCAGTCGGCCACACAGGAGATGCTACTCGACATGATGCAGATGAGAATCCTCCCACAGTACGGTGACCAGCCCGCACCTGTAGACGGGCATGAAACGGTCGGAGAGTGGGCGAATACCCTGTTCGATAAGCTGGATAGAGTGAAGCTTAAACACACAGATGAAGACCGTGTGTTGCGAGAGACCTTCCGGGAACACCAGGACTACACCTCGCTCGGCGACTGGCCGGTTGATGAGTTCCTCGTCGAACTAGAGGCATTCATCGAGCGCAATATCGAGGCATCTGCGGAGTATCAGACCACTCTTGTGGATGAGAGCGCCGTCCAGGCTCGGCTCATCTGCTGGGGCGTCATCGGTCAATAATCGAGTCCTCCAGTCTACTCTATTGGCGGTCGGAGATCTCGCCACCGCACATCAATTTGTTCCTCGGATGCTAGCCGAACACGATAGAGGAAGGAGTCTCGATCGTCCCCGGTAGATTCACCTGCATCGTCACGTCTCACGTCAACAACTTCGCCGTGCTCGCCATGGTATCGATAGTCTGGGTCGTCTTTGTCTGGGATATCGATCCGAACTCTGTCTCCTATTTCAGCACACTGCATACACACATTCACCAATCAATATCGCCGACCTTCGATCGACGGAGCTCGGACAGGCTCATCTCGTGTTCCGGGTGTAGCCAGTACGGGTATCCATTAACGTTGAACTCACGACCGGTCGCTTGTTCGAGTACCTCCTGAGCTAAAGCAGTGAACGAGTACTCTGCACCGTTCTCCAGCCACTCCACATTGTCACTACGTCCCGTCTTCCCGGTAATCCGACCTCGCCAGAATTCGTCCTCTGGGTCGAACTCGCGCTCAGCATCGTCTGGTAAGCTTTCCTCGTCGAACAGGACGATGTCCCCCTCCGCTACCAGTCCAGCCTCGAGCAGAACTGTGATCGCCCTTTCAGCACGACTTGACGACCGACTCTGCTGACGTTCCTTCTGCCGGCGCTTGGCCATGTACTCCTCGGCCTCTGGGATGGGGAGCACTTGTCGGGCACTCACGAACACCTCCTCGCCACGTTGGTGGACATCCAGTTCGATACAGGTGATGCCCATTCCGTACTCACGTTCGAGCCATACGACTGGGGTTGTAATCTCCGGGCCGAAGCTGCCCGCGGCGAGTAAAATCCGTGGCCTGTCATCCAGGACGAAGTCCGCGTAGCCATCTTCTGTGGTGGCGACGTCCTCGCCAAGGAATTCACTGAATTGCTCGCCGACGGCTTCAGGCGTGAGTTGGTCGTCTTCGTCGCGGCGATTGTTCCAGAACGCTCGGTAATCCTGTTGGAGTTCCTCTGCACTAATCGTTGAACAGTAGCTTGCGTACTTGATAGCCTGGAGGTCGGTCGTCTTGTCTGCGCTATCCCGCTTCAGTTCGATTATGACGAGCTTCCCATCGGGGTCAAGCGCCAACACGTCGGGGCGTTCGGCTGTGCGATCAAACTTAGCGTACTGGGACGCGACAACGAGAAGATCTTCCCCCAGTATCGATGGCGTTTCGACAATCCACTCCTCAATCTCCGCCTCGGTTAAGTTGAGGGAATCGAAGCTGGTGGGCTCGAGAGCTGTAACACCGTTCTCATCAATGTGATAGACCATCTGTTTCAGTCAGATCTGTTATGGTTTGGGATCTTCCTCTTCCAACTGTTCGAATTTCTCGAATACCATCTCAATATAGTCTTCAGTCATGATCCGGGGATCTTTGACGCGGTGGAAATCGTCGAGAACAAATCGGACTTCTCTCTCAGTTAACCCATAGGCCTTGAACGCACCAGCGTCGATTTCTGCCTGAAGCTCACGCCGTGTTTGAGACTCAGTTACCGGTTCAATATCGCCTAACTGTCCCCGGATCTCCTCGAAACCCTCCCCGTAACAATTGAGTTGGGCCGCGCGATCGGCAATGAAATGGAACCATTCATCACCGTCTGTGAGGCGTGGGAGTTGTGCCTCTTCAATTACGTTCATCGACATACTCGTGTCTAACTTAGTCCTCACCAAGTAGTCGAACGGGATACTATTCAGGAGTCCGAGGGCGACGAACAGTTCCTTGCCCTCGAATATGGGTTCGTATACGCTGTGAAGCGGTTCTTCAGGGAGATTCTCTTCTTCCGGGTTCATTTCATGGGGGCGAATTACCGGCGCCTTGTGATGGCAGACGATACCTTCGGGGATTACGGTAGAGATGAAACTCCGCTCGTTGGTCGTGTTCGAGATCTCACGGAAGATTAGCCGTGGCTTGGCACAGTCGAGTAAAACATCATCAACCGATAGTGGCCCTCGACCATGTTCCTCGAGTAGATCATCGACAAAGCTTACCTGCGATCCCGTGCCATCGAACCGGTTATATATCGTAGTCTTGAGCCGCTTCCTGTCCTTCTTCCGAATACGGTGTTTCGCACTTAGCTCCGGATTGACATCCTCCTCGACGCTCCAGAATGAAGGGTCGCTGAGGTCATCTCGTAGGCTATTGTCGTACTCGTACTGCCAAAAATTCCCACCGCCATAGACCGGATAGTCCCCCTCTTCTTCGGATTCAACAAACCTGTCGGAATCACGTGTGCGATTCAATTCTTCCTTGTAGATGTCGATATACCACCCGTCCTCCGAGCTATCGCTCATACTCGGATGCTTGATGATATTCTTAATCAACTCCAGTTCTTCTTGACTCTGAACTTGTGGGAAGATACGAACTCTAGGGGAGTACTTTTTCAGAACGTCCAGCGGGATATTTAGTGCATTCTGGTCAATATCTCGAAGGACGTCGGTATTTCGTTGAAGGAACTTCCCGTGAAGGACATCGGTATTACCGGAGTTCTTGAATGTGATGATTCCAAACTTGTGCCGGTCGTCGATGTCAAATATCCCCTTGTTCTCAAACGTGATGATATTGCTCAAGGCAGTTTTAGTAAGGAGTTGTTCACGTAGATCGCGAGAATTGGTACCAACAAAAATTTTGTTCGGAAGTATCTGGGATACGTAGGATTCATCCTTCGAAATTTTAAATACTCGTTCAAGGAAAAGCGCTGAAAGATCGTGCTTCCCTTGTCCACCAATATCTGGAGATTGGAGTTGGTAGAGGGAACTTTTCGTAATGAAGGTTGACAGCGTGTTTCTCTGTTCCTGATGTTCCTCCCAACCTTGTGCGATACTCTCGTCTTCCAGGAGTTCCTCTTGCTTCGAGTCCTTTTCTGACTTACTTCGAGTCCTGAACTCGGGGTCGTGCTTTGTGAAGTACTCGTCTCGGTCGGACGTAAGAACCTCCCAAGGAGGGTTACCAATGATGATGTCGAACCCACCGTCATCCCAGACGTATGGGAATTCAAGTGGCCAGTGGAAAGGAGAGAAGTCACTTAACTCATCTTTGCCGATTTTATCAAGTCCTGCTGAGTGGAACTCCGACTGGAGTTCACTATCGAAGTCCTCTCTGTATTTCTCAATCAGCTCCTCGGCATTGTTCCTCCACTTAGTCGCTTCTTTGCTCGTATCAGCCTCACGGTGTTTTTTAATGGCCTCCGATGAGGGTGTCATAGAAAGCCTCACACACGAGGACGCAGGGTGTTGGAACTGTGTCTACGAGCGCCAGCACCCTGCAAGAAGAGGGTTCTATCGACGAGTTCTTCAATGTCGTGGCTACCGAGACGCTCGCGTTGTTCGAGCATCTTGAGTTCGACTTTTTCAGCGAGTTCGACGTGTTCGCCCCCGCTCGCCGGGGGCGAACACGAGACCACCACCCACCAGAACTCTTCCGAGCGTTCCTCCACTGCTACTACAAGGACATCTACGGCATTCGCCCGGTCACACGAGAACTCCAGAACACGGTCGTCTGGCTCAGCTGGCTTCGATCGACCGCCCTCAAGAGACGCGGTCGATCGCTTCCTCACCGACCTCGAACACGTCGTCGACGAAGTCTTCGACCACCTCGTCGAGCAGGCCGCCGCCCGCGGCCTGCTCGACATGACCTACCGAATCGATTCGACGGACGTGCGAGCGATGCCATCCGACCCAGATGCGTCGAAGAACTACGACCCAACCGCTGAGGAGTACTATTACGGCTACGGCTGTACGATCGTCTCAACCGGCGCAAAGATCCCGATTGCAGCCGAGTTCACCGAGAGCAAACAAGCCGCAGAAGAGACGGCGATGCGCGTCACCCGTGACGCGCTCGCCGTCGCCCAGCCGATCTGGATGCTCGGTGACAGCGCCTACGACACGCTCGACTGGCACGACCTCCTGCTGACCGCAGGAGTCGTGCCAATCGCCCCGTACAACCCGCGAAACACCGACGATCCGCTCAATATCAAGTACAGAGTCGAAGACCGCATCGAGAAACACAGTGACGAGATTCAGCTCAAACAGTCGATCCTAGACGAGACGTACAACCGCCGGAGTCAGGTCGAGCGAACGAACGATGCGGTCAAGGACTGCGGCCTCGGGACGCTACGCGCCCGAGGCCGCGTCCACGCCCGAGCGCAGGTGTTCCTTGCGCTCTGCGTTCGACTCGTCGTCGCCGTCACCAACTACGAACGAGGTGACAATCCGGGAAGCACCGTCATCACGGTATGAGATGGATTCTATGACACCCTCGCGTCGTGAACAATAGAGATCGATGGTCGATGACGATCGGGACGGGTCCCCGTGAGCGGTACCGATATATCATCTGGGGCTATTGGCCGAAACAGAGCGATGGAGTGGGCCGTCAACGGTCAGCGTCTTCCGCGGGTTGCCACGAGTCTCCTGATAGCAGTCGGGATACTGGCGTTCGTCTTCAGTATCGCGGTCTTCGTTATTCCACCCCCATCGAGACTGGTATCGGTCTTGCCAGCTAATTACAAGATTCTGCTGGCCGTGCTCGGGGTGGCCGGTGGTATCGCACACCTTCTCGCAGGGATCTGGACCCGCAAGAGACGCCCACTCTTTCGAATCGTCGCTGTTACTCTCGGTGGAATGGTTCTACTTCAGGTGTCAGTACCGGTCGACATTCTGGTCGTCATCTTGCTCGCGCTCAGTCGCGATGAATTCGATGACAGCGACTGGTGAGGACCGTCAATAAGCGACCGTTCGTCGCTTCGGAATCTATACCCGAAAACTTACAACCTGTTCGATCTGTGTCTCGCTAATGACCATCGACCGTGGCACCGCTCTCGCACTCGTGGGTGCCGGTCTGCTTCTGGTGACGCTGAGCGCCGGTGCTGTCACCGCACCCGACCGCGAGATCACGACTGGCGATGAGTCCGAGACGCTCGTCGGCGTTCAGGGTGGATGGGTCACCGGAGGGAACGTTCGTTTCTACGCCGGCAGCGATGAAGTGTGGCGCGAATCGAGCGCAGACGGCTATTTCGAAGTCTCGAGATTACCCGACGGGACGGTCTTGGCCGCCTTTGCAAACGAGAGCTCGACAGAGTGTGGTGACCTCGAGTCACCCTGTGCCCGCACAGGATTTCGTCACATCGACCCATCGGGGTCGTCAGGTCCACAGGTCATCTCCGAATACAGTTTCCCCGTGGCATCGCTGACGAATAGCGAAGTCCACGGCGTGGACCGGATCGACAACGGGACGTACGCCTTCACCGACATGGATGCGGAACGGATCGCTATCGTCGACAACGGTACGCAGGTCTGGGAGTGGCGTGCGTCATCGTTCTACGACGCGCCCGATGACCCGACCTCACGAGACTGGTTGCACATTAACGACGTCGACGCTATTGACGAGAATCGGTTCCTCGTGTCGGTCCGAAACGCGAATCAACTGGTCGTGGTCGAACGTGGCCAGGGCGTCGTTGAAGTGATCAACGAAGACGATGGCGGTAGTGATGAGTCCTGCACCAAGGATGGAGAGCTGTCGGATTTCGACGGTGACGAGGATGTCCGCTGTGGTGATCCGGCAGTCCTCAACCACCAGCACAACCCACAGTGGCTCGGTTCCGATGCTGTGCTCGTCGCCGATAGCGAAAACGACCGCGTCGTCGAACTTCAACAAACAGAGAACAAATCATGGGAACCTGTCTGGGTCGTTCGAAAAACAGCTGAAAACCCTCTTGACTGGCCGAGAGATGCGGACCGTCTCCCGGATGGCAACACACTGATCACAGACTCGCTCAACAAACGCGTCGTCGAAGTCGACGAAACCGGTCAGGCTGTCTGGGGGATCGGGACCGAGAGTGATATCCCATACGAAGCCGATCGGCTTCCGGTCGGCGAATATGCTGGTGGTTTCAATACCACAAACGTATCTGACTCTGACCGTCGAGTTCCGATTGCCAATGCCACCGGTCAGATCAACGAAGCAGACACAGGGTCGGACATTCCGGTACTGACAGTCGCGATAACCGGTATTCGAGGGGCAGTCGGTGTGGTTCCGTACTGGTTCGCAGAGCTCCATCTCGCGGCAACTCTCGTGTCACTGGGACTCGTCATAGGTGGCGGTATCGATCGCTGGCGAACCAGAGATTAATACTGGATAAAACAACGACTTCAGCGGAACAGCAGTTGACTGTCCTTGTATGAGAAGTCTCCTCCTGACCTCAACAATGTCGGTGAGTGGCTGATTTATGAACTGGTTCGCAGCGGCTGCCAACGTTCCATCCGAGCGGTTGCGGTCGTTGTTCCATCAAATCAGTCAGACGGGGCAGGTGTCGGAGACCAGTTGCCCTGCCTTTGCGTGTTGACCGAATAGAGGAGCGTTCCGGTGAACAACACGACGCTCCCGACGAGAAACAGTGCACTGAGTGGTGATGCCGTATCGACGAACACCCAGTAAAGCGGCGCCGCAAGAGAGGGGCCAGCAACGAGTACGGCTATTTTGGCGACAATTGGCCCACAGCAGCCACACGTACACGTTCCCACTATCGCAGCACTGCCAGCCGTCCCTTCGGTCATACCGGCTCGTTCCTCGAGATGCCACTGTCGAGCAATGAGCATCGCGTTCACACTGATGAGTGCGCTCAATAACCCGACGATGATGAGCTGTCCGGGAGACAGCGCCAGGAAGAACGGGACGTGGGGCATCAGAATTTCGAGCGTGGGCCACTTGACGAGTTGATATACCGTTGGAAGCACTTCGACGTTGGTCTGGTGTGGGACATTTTCATCGGGGAAAAACGAGAGGTACCCAGTCACAGAGAGGAAGAATCCCCCCAGTAGTAATCCGACGCCGACCCCAAAGCGACGAGCGACCGGGTCACGCCAGACTGCACGGAGTATGTGCCCCGCGTCCGTCCAGAGGATATAGCCGACCAGAAGTGGGGTCGCGAGTACGATCACGTATCCGAGTGGATGCGTATAGCTGGCAGGTTCGGGAAGCAGATAGGGGTAGGAAATCCAGAGTCCGAGGAGTATACCGAGAAACGTATACTGAGGCCGATCCGGCCAGCGGAGCCATCCGATGACGAAGCTTCCTATGGCAATGACCATCCCAGTCGAGAGTCCGATTACGGGATACAGTGACCGCGAAAACGGCATTGAGTTGGCACTATATGTCAGGTCCGGTGACAGTCCTTCGAAAAGTATCGTTCCGAGAACCGTGACAGCGAGGCCCAGAAATACCACTGAGAGGGCAGAGGTGGGTGTGAGTCGGTCTGTTCGTTTGAGCACGATACCCAGGCAGACGGTAGCGACGCCGACGAGTGCCACGAGAAGCCCGTGACTCTGCGAAAGGCCGCCGGTCGCAGTCGCGCCGTGGGCCGACACCACGGGTGTCTGCGAGAGAACGAGCAGGGCCAATGAGCCACAAAGAAGGAGTTGGGTGGATCCGCGACGGGAGGAATACTCCCGTTTTCCTGTCTCACGTTTTGTGTCGTGGTCTGCTGGTCCTCCCATCGCTCGGACCTTCCATTTCCTCCGTCTTGAGTGGCTTGATCGGGCCGCGACTTGCCGGACAGCAAACGAACCTTGCCACCACGACCAGCACGTTCTTCGTTCCAGACGTGCGAATTTCGGGAGTCGCCCGAGACCGGCTCTCTATCAGTAGTAAATGGACTGCCTCGGGGCTTGTACCGAGGTACTTCACAGAAAATCTGAAATCTCGGACATCGAAGGCGAACGGCCGCTCACGCGAATGCAGCGAACGCCATCAAGAGGCCGAAATATAGCAAGACGAGAGTCACGAGTGCCTTGAGTCGAAACAGGCGAAGCTCGTGTCGTTCTGCTTCCCTTGCAGCTCGATAGGCCTCCGCTTGTGTATCAGTGAGCGATTCTTCGTGATAGAGTCCCAGATGGAGCGCCAGATGTCGCTCTCGTTTGAATCGCCGTTCACAGTACGAGCACTGATTGTCGGTCTCTCTCTCGTCCATCGTCATAGGTACGGAAGAGCGGTACTCGGCTGAGTGACTATCCAGAGACTCAACATGGTATAGAAAACCATGACGCCGACCATCGGATACTGACTCCGGATCGCCTGGAGTCGGTCCGGGAAGATATCGAATGCCGTCGCGTGAGCGACCCATATCGCGACCAGATGGCCGAGTATGACGAACGCAATCGAGAGGCCACCGAACCAAGGCGGAATGACGAGTACTTGTGGATTAGAAACACTTCCGAATGGATTCACCGAGACGGCCAGGGACGTCGGAATGAGTGAGAGGAAGTAGCCGAGGTAGTGTGCGAGATGATAGCCGACGGCGATCGGAAGCAAAGACGCGGCGAACCGGTCCCGGAGATACGTCGGGGAGCGGTACGTCTCCGCGTACTTCGCAATCAACCGACTCGCCCAGAAGTACGCCCACAGGAACAGCGTATAGCCAACCACGAGGGTCGCGAGGTAGAACAGGAGCGGTGGGGCACCTCGCTCAACGGCCGCCCGCGTCACTGACGTCCAGGTCGGAGTCGAGACGAGACCGTCGAACGTCGTGACCCACAAGAGCGCAAGTACGAATCCCGCGTCGTCAGCTCCGTCGATGAGCCCCACTTCTGACAGCCGCGCACCAGGCCACGTGAACTCCACCCCGTCAGAACGTGTCGCGACCGGTGCAACGGCACCGAAGTATCGGAACACGTTCGAGATCGGGTCAGCGTTCTCGAACCAGGCGTCTGCGCCAAACAGATAGCCGCCAAGGAGCGTGAACGTGGTATAGCCGATGGCGAAGAGGCCGAGAACCCGAGGATTCTCACTCACTGGACTAACGACCTCCAGCCACACGAACGCGAGGAGACCGGCGACGCTCGGCCATGCGCCGAATTCGTCAGGGTAGTCGAACTTCCCGTGCGTTTCCCCGAGGATGGCACGCCACGGGTTGAGCGCTGGCCATGCGTTCCCGACCGTGTACGTGAGCATCGTGAACCCGGTCCACCAGACGACCCATACGAAGAGAATGGCGAAGTTTATCGACTCCTGTGGGCCGAGAAATGCAGCGGCTACCGTGACCGTTAAAAAGAGAATCCCGATCGCTCCCGTCAGGCGTCGTTTGACCGCCGGCAACCGAATCGGAATCGTGACGAGCTGTCGGGCGTCATGGATGCGGTCGATAAACGCCCTATCCGTCACGAAACTTGCGAGGAGAAACGACGCTCCCACGACACCCCCGCCCGTAGAGACGAACAACCAGAACGGGATCTGCAACGGCTTGCGTTGTGCGCCAGCAACGGCACCTCCATGTGCCGCCACGACGCCTGAAAATGCCGTAATCAGGGCTGTGAGAACGACCGCAAATCCTGTGGTCTGGACTGCTATCCGCTTGCCCTGATCCATTATCCGATCCTATCTTCCAATCGGTCCTCTATGTTTCGATATATGGTGGACCTGAACCCCATTGATCCCCCTTGATCTCGGTTCCGAGCCATTTACAACCGAGACAGCGTAAATTAACAGTGTAAAAATGGATCGCGTGGACCTTGTAACCGGACTCGCGTTGGTGGTCCTGATCATTCTTGCCGGGATACTCGAGAACATGTTCCAGTCAGCGGGGTTGACGACGCTTAGTGCCTTTGTCTGGCCAGTCGGCTACGGGACTGCTATCATCACGGCGTGGTACATCTGGTTCAGCCCGTTAGACTTTCAGGCACCCGATAGTAGCGAAGAAACCGTCTGGGAGACCGAAACCGTTGACGCTCAAGAACGGTCTGCCGAGGGAGAATAATCGAGGATGACGGAAGCTGGAAACCACGGATCCGCGCTCGACAGTGACGAAACGGACTCTCGAACGACGCGATCTGGTAAACGGGCGGTCGTTTACCTTCTTTCGGGCGTCCTCATTGTGATAGTCTGTCTGGGTGCGCTGATCGGTTTCGTCATTCCTCCCGGGAACGCTCGAATCGACCTCTTCGTCTTCCGATTTCAGCCATCGGTGGGGTGGCTGGCACTCTTCGGTGCTGGTTCGGTCGGTCTTCTTACGCTCGCATTGGTTCTCTATTCGTCGATTGCCTCGCGATACGAGATGCCATGACCACCTCAACGTGAGACAGGATCGTACCACGAAATTCGAATGAGCGACTGATCTATCGACGGCCCGCCCCGCCGTCTCTCTGGAGTGGCTCGTACCCAGACTACGCACAAATTAATAATTGAGCCGCACTCTGGTATTAATAAATCTTAAAATTGGGCGGTATTGTAGCAGCGGCATTAATATATTTCGAGGGCTGACCTGATAATAATGACCGATACGTCCGAGGACACTTCTTTCGAGGACGATGTCAATTCGTCTCAGGACCACGAACATGGACATGACGACGGAGACCACGACCACGATCATGGACATGACCATGGGGACCACGACCACGAACATGGACATGACGACGGTCACAGTGCCGATGCCGATTCCGAACCGATGGGGGAACTCGAAGCGGAGTCGACGGTGCAGCTCTCGGTCCCCGAGATGGACTGTCCGTCCTGCGCAGGCAAGGTCGAAAACAGCGTCCGGAAACTTGCGGGTATCGAATCGATCGATCCGCAGGTCACGACCGGCACGCTCACCGTAGCCTACGACGGGGAGGCAACGAGCGCCGAGGCAGTGGCCGAACGCGTCGAGAAAGCCGGATACACCGTCGAGTCGGGTCTCGATGAGGTGACAGAGCGCTACACAGTGCCCGAGATGGACTGCGCCTCCTGTGCTGGCAAAGTCGAAAACGCGCTCGAATCCACTGCTGGCGTCAATTCCTATCAGACGCAGCCGACGACGGGGACGGTCGTCGTCTCCTACGACCGCTCGAAACAGACGACCGAGGGCGTTACCGGATCGATCGAGAGCGCTGGATACGAGGTCACGGACGCTACGGGTCAGGACACGGACGAGCGGGGCGATGTCGCCACATCGGACAGTATCTGGCGAAGCAGTCGGGCGCTCAAGACCTGGATCAGCGGCGGGTTCACAGTCTTCGGTCTCCTCGTCGAGTTTCTCCTCACGGGGTTCGACGCTGGTATCGTGACGACGTCGCTCATCTCACTGTCGGTCGCGGACCTGCTCTTCCTCGTGGCCGTCGCGTTCGGCGGGCAGGAGATCATCCGCGGGGGGTATTATTCACTGCGCAATCGGAACCTCGACATCGACCTCCTGATGAGTATCGCCATCGCAGGCGCTGTGTTGGTCAGCCTCGCCTTCGGCGAGGAACTCTATATGGAGGCGGCGACGCTCGCCTTCCTGTTCAGCGTCGCAGAACTCTTAGAGCGGTACTCGATGGACAAGGCTCGCAACTCGCTCCAGGAGTTGATGGACCTCTCACCCGACGAGGCAACTGTCCGTCGCGACGGTGAGGAAGTTACCATCCCCGTCGACGAGGTCCAGCTCGGCGACGTGGTCGTCGTTAAACCGGGCGAGAAGATCCCGATGGACGGCGAAGTCGTCGAGGGCGAGAGCGCCGTCAACCAGGCGCCGATCACCGGTGAGAGCGTCCCCGTCGACAAGACGCCAGGCGACGAGGTCTACGCGGGCACGATCAACGAACAGGGCTATCTCGAAGTCGAGGTCACGTCCGCGGCCGGTGACAACACGCTCTCGCGAATCGTCGAGATGGTCGAAGACGCACAGTCGAACAAGACCGAGCGCGAGCAGTTCGTCGAGCGCTTCGCCGCGTACTACACGCCGGTCGTCGTGACCCTTGCCGTCCTCACGGCCGCCGTGCCGCCACTGGTCATCGACGGAAGTGCCACGCTCGAACTCGCCGGGTTCGCCTACACGTTCACGGGCGCCTGGGAGACGTGGTTCGTCCACGGCCTCACGCTCATCGTGCTCGCCTGTCCGTGTGCGTTCGTCATCTCGACGCCGGTCTCCGTCGTCTCCGGGATCACCAGCGGAGCGAAAAACGGGGTTCTGATCAAGGGCGGCAATTACCTGGAGGCGATGGGCGAAGTCGACGCCGTCGCCATGGACAAGACCGGGACACTCACCAAAGGCGAACTCACTGTGACCGACGTCATCCCGCTCGGTGACAACACCGAGGAGGACGTCCTTCGCTGTGCGCGAGGGCTGGAATCCCGGAGTGAACACCCTATCGGAGAGGCCATCGTCGAGCGAGCAACCGAACGGGGAGCTAGCGACCGTGAGGTCGACGACTTCGAGAGTATCACCGGGAAAGGCGTCAAAGCCGACCTCGATGGCGTCACCCACTACGCCGGCAAGCCCGGATTCTTCGACGAACTCGGGTTCGATCTGGACCACGTCCACGCGGCGACCGACGGCGGGCTCGTCACCCAAAAGACCCAGCAGCTCTGTGAGAAAAACCGCTGTCTCGACCTCCTCCAGAGCGTCGTCCCCGACCTGCAGGCCGAAGGCAAGACGGTCGTGCTTGTCGGCACCGAGGACGATCTCGAGGGCGTCATCGCTGTCGCTGACGAGGTCCGTCCGAAGGCGAAGCGTGCCGTTGCCCGCCTTCGCGAACTCGGTATCGACCGAGTCGTGATGCTCACTGGCGACAACGAGCGGACGGCCCAGGCCATCGCCGAGCAGGTCGGCGTCGACGAGTACCGTGCCGAACTACTCCCCGACGAAAAGGTCGAAGCGATCCGGGAACTCGATGCGGACACGGAAGGCGGCGTCGCAATGGTCGGCGACGGTGTCAACGACGCCCCCGCGCTCGCAACAGCCAGTGTCGGCATCGCGATGGGCGCCGCCGGAACTGACACGGCCCTCGAAACCGCAGACATCGCGCTGATGGGCGACGACCTCTCGCGGCTCCCGTACCTCTATGAACTCTCGCACGACGCGAACGGGGTTATCCGGCAGAACATCTGGACGAGTCTCGCAGCGAAGGCGACCCTCGCAGCCGGTGTTCCATTCGGGCTGGTCCCAATCTGGGCGGCCGTCCTGATCGGTGATGCGGGCATGACGCTGGGCGTCACCGGCAACGCAATGCGACTCTCACGGATACGTCCCGATGAGCTGCTAGACGACCGTACTGAGACAGCCGATACCGGAACGGCGTGATCGAGTGATGGCACACGCAGACCACAGCCACGAGAGCGGCGCTGGCGAGTCGACGGCGGATCAGGGGACGAGTACGCGCAAACTCGCGCTCGTCGCAGTCATCAACTTCGTGGGATTCGTCGTGGAGTTAGCTGGCGGTCTCCTCTTCGGGTCGGTCGCGCTCATCAGCGACGCGTTTCACATGCTGTTCGACATGCTCGCGTACGTGATGGCCTTCAGCGCGGGTTACACGGCGGAACGGTTCGAAGGTGGCGAGCGGTGGTCCTACGGATTACACCGCCTGGAACCGATCGCGGCGTTTCTGAACGGTATTTTACTCGTCCCGATGGTTGGGTACATCGTCTGGGAGGCCTATCAGCGCTTTCTCGACCCCATCGCGATTAACGCCAGGCTGACACTCGTCATTGCGACAGGTGGCCTGCTCGTGAATCTCGGTTCGGTGTACGTCTTGCAGGGTGGCGAGATGAGTCTCAACGAACGCGGCGCGTTCTACCACCTGCTCGGTGACGCCGGTGGCTCAGTAGCGGTTATCGTCTCGACGATCGCCGTTGCAGTATTCGATCTACCCGTTGCGGATCCCGCCGCGGCAGTGCTTATCGGACTGCTCGTGCTCTGGTCGGCCGGGAAAGTGCTCTGGGAGAGTACGTCCATCCTCTTGCAACGAAGTCCGACGTCGCCGGCGGATTTGCGAGAGATACTCACCGAGATTGACGGGGTCGACACTGTCGACGACCTTCACGTCTGGCAAGTCTGTAGCCAACTTACCGTCGGTACCGTTCGGGTGGTTAGTGACTCCCCGGACGCCAATTCGCGGAGTGTCCTCCAGCAGCGAATCCACGACCGCTTCGCTGAGCACGGGATCGAACACGTCACCGTCGAGGTACTCGACTCCCGCGATCAACTGAATACCGATGATCGCCACGCCCATTGAGCACATCCCACGAAGAATATTAAAGTCTATATTATATTGGAATCATCTCGATAACATATGATTGGGTCCCGTAAGCAGTTCCTCCGGCTATTTTTCGCCCTCCTCGTCGTTCTTTCCATCGGTAGTGTTGCAGTCAGCTATGCCACGGCGAAACCCAACCTCGCGGAAACTCACTCACCCGCATCCGCAAACATTTCGGGGTATACCGCGCCCCCGGCAGACGGAACGACGTCGGTCGCGTCTGAGAAAACGGGCCGTTCGGAATCAGATGACGCGGCTCACTCGTCGTTACGAGCACGAGCAAACAACTCGACACGTGAAGTCAGTGACGACATTGGTACCGTGACCGTGGTTAGTACGCAAGGCTTCTACGTATCCGACGAAGAGGCAGAACTCGTCGCGTTCTCCGAGACTGGTCGAGTCCTGTATTACAACAGCACCTATCGCGTGTACTTCGACGTCGATCCGGTCCCGGGCACCCAGTACACCGTCGAGTACTTGGCGTCGAAGCATCTCAACGGAGACGACTGCCGAACCGTGCGTACTGAACGGTGTACATATAACGTTTACAAACGGCTCAATCTCTCGACCGGGGAAGAACGGGAGATCTATGGCGAAGTGACGCCGCAGATATTCTCAGGACGCTGGCACGACGTCGACCGGATCAACGAGACGCATGTTGCTATCGCGGACATCCTTCGAGACAGCGTCCGGGTTGTCAATACGACGAGCGACGAGACGGTCTGGGAGTGGAACGCCTCGTCGTATTTCCCTCCGAACGTCGGCGGTGCCGAGGGAGACTGGTCGCACATCAACGATGTCGAAGTACTCGATGACGGCCGGTTCACGGTCGGCGTCCGGAATATGGATCGGGTCGTCTTCGTCGAACCAGGTGAAGGCGTCCAGTCCGACTGGACGCTCGGCGAAGAGAACAACTACAGTATCCTTTACGAGCAACACAATCCCGACTATATCCCCGCTAGTCGCGGTGGCCCCGCGATAACGGTCGCCGATTCCGAGAATTCTCGAGTGCTGGAGTACCAGCGACAGAACGGCTCGTGGACGCGCAGTTGGGGGTGGCACGACAGTCGGCTCCAGTGGCCCCGCGACGCAGACCGACTCCCGAGCGGGAACACGCTGGTCTCCGATACACACGGGGACCGCGTTGCGGAAGTCGCACCGAATGGAACGGTCGTCTGGAGTGTCACGGTGGGGATGCCATACGAAGCAGAGCGACTCGGGACTGGCGACGAGAGTGCCGGCGGTCAAAGTATGCAAGAACTACGAGGTTCTCCCGGCACTATCACACATCGAGATCGTGGGATCGACTCGTCGGTCTGGCTGTCGATCAAGCGCTTCATGCCCAGTTTGCCCGTCAACGGCGCACTCTACGCCGGGCCTTCGTGGGTCCGATTTGCCGAATTGAGCTTCATCGTCGTCGCTGTACTGAGCCTTCTCACCTGGTGTGGGTTCGAAATTCGCTGGTCTCGATACGGTTTCCGTACCAGCGCGAGAAAATTGGTCGGTCGATTTATCTAAAGCCAATGAGTCAGAATCCTGTCCAAAACTGGCAGAACGCGATGGGTAGTGCCGATAGGCGATTCTCGTCGGTCGTTCGATGGACGGCCAGAAAACATATTTCAGCGTTAGTAGGGTGGCTCAACTGATGGACCGAGCTCGGCTATCTGCGGTGCTTTCCATGTTCCTCGTCGCGCAGATACTCGTGGTCCCCGTCATCGCCTCGGGACAGACCGGACATTCCGCAGGTTTCGCTTCCGGTGTCTCGGATAGTACACTACCAGTAGACCGCTCGGAGGTGAGAGCGGTTTCGAATCAGGTATCAAATCCCTGCGTCGGAACGATGGAGACCCGACCCGAGCGGACGACGCTCCTCTCGATACAGGGTGCTCGCGGCAGCGAGAAGGCGAATGCGATGGTACTCGGAATCCGACCGAACGGATCGGTGGTCGGCGTCCACAATGGCTCGGCCAACAACCGCTGGTGGTATTACGACGTCGACCGGCTCGCCAACGGAAATCTCCTGCTATCGACGACGAAACCGGGGATCTCCGTAATCGAAGAGAGCGACCCGTCCACTGGAGAGCACGTTTCGATACGGGAGTTTCCCGAAGTCCTCGACTCCCACGACGTCGACCTGATCAACGGCGACGAGCTGCTCGTCAACGACATGAGTCAGGACGGCGAGGACCGTGTGTTCGTCTACAACCTCACCAGAGAGGAGATCACGTGGGAGTACTGGTTTGCCAATCACTCGGACCGGTTCCCCAAGGACGGCGGCGGAGAGTATGGCGGTGACTGGACGCACAACAACGATGTCGAGCAGATCAACAACGGGACATTCATGGTGTCAGTTCGGAACTTCGACCAGGTGGTCGCGATCAACCGCTCGACGAAGGAACTGGAGTGGCAACTCGGAGCGGACGGTAACTACACGACTCTCAACGAGCAGCACAATCCGGACTACTTCACGGGCTCGAACGGGCGACCGTCGATCATCATTGCCGATAGTCGCAACGATCGTGTCGTCGAATACGCCCGCGAGAACGGTACGTGGAACAAAACGTGGGTACTCCGAGGCGGTGGGTTGGACGAACCACGAGACGCGGATCGACTGCCCAACGGGAACACGCTTGTCTCGGACCGCCGCGGAGATAGACTGCTCGAAGTGACTCCCCAGGGGGAAGTCGTCTGGGAGTTCTACGCACCCTGGCAACCGTACGACGCCGAACGCATCGGGACCGGTGACGAATCGTCTGGGCCGAGCGCCAGACAACTGAACGCGACAGGTATCCACGAGATGACGGGCAGTGTCGGCGTCAACGACACACGAGCGGCACAATGCTACAACTATCTCATACGTCTCGAAGACGGTGGTCGATTGCTCCCGTCCAATGTGGGCACACCGACCGACAGGTCTGAGCCGGCCACCGCCGGGACCGCTTCCGATCCCGGCGACAATCGAGAATTACCGTCGGATGAGAGCGCGCTCGGGACGCCGACTCCAGACGCTGGTGTGCCGACACCGCTCCTGCTGGGTGGTGGTGTGCTAGTACTCCTGGCCATCGTCGCTCTCGGCGGGTACGCGTTCACACGACGTCACTAACCTCGGTGATCAAAAACAGTATGACCCAAATTCAAGGGACTCTGATGCAACATCTCCCCGCTCGATTTCGAACCCGGCGCTGGGTTGCTCGATTCGCCGTCGGAGTGGTCGTTCTCGCACTCCTTACCCCGACGGGGGTCGCGGCTGTTACGCCACCCGATAGGCCGAACCTCGAGAAGGGGACGGTCCAGCGTCCGGCAAACGGTACGACAGTCATCTCGGTCCAGGGCTTCAAGATGAGGAACCAGAGCAGCGCAAAGAAGCCCGCCCGACTCGTCGGTGTCGGGCCGAACGGCAGCGTCGAGTGGGTTCGCGATGGAAGTGACGAAGGAATCGCCTGGTTTTACGACGTCGATCCGCTTGGCAACGGAACCCTCCTAATCACAGGGATCCGCCCGGGAGAGACTATCGTCGAAGCCTGGAATCCAGAGACAGGTGAAACGTTGTGGACCGAACGATTCGATATCGAAGATACACACGACGTCGACCTGATCAACGGCGACCAACTCCTCGTCGCCAACATGCGAAACTACAACGAAACGACTGGGCGAAACAACGACCGGATCTTCATCTACGACCGCTCCGAGAACGAGACCGTCTGGGAATGGCGATTCCGTAATCACGGCTATAATCGGAGCGGTGGTGGAGACTACACTGAAGATTGGACGCACGTCAACGATGTCGACAAGATCGGTGAGGGAAGGTACCTCGTCTCACCGCGTAATTTCGACCAGAGCATCGTGGTGAACCGTTCGACCGGGAACGTTTCGATGCAGCTCGGTTCCGACGGGGACCTCGAGACGCTTTACGAACAGCACAATCCGCAGTATCTCCGCGGGGAAGACGGCACTCCGACGATGCTCGTCGCCGACAGTGAGAACGATCGCATCGTCGAGTACGCCCGTGAGAATGGGTCGTGGACCCGAACGTGGACGCTCGGCTCTATCGAATCGTTAGACTGGCCACGCGATGCAGACCGCCTGCCGAACGGCAATACGCTGGTTACGGATACCCTCAACCACCGGGTGATCGAGGTTACGCAAGACGGTGAGGTCGTCTGGGAGTTCTACGCCCCCTGGGGGACCTACGAGGCCGAGCGAATGCAGCTGGGTGACGAACCCGGTGGGCCGGCAGTCAGCGAACAGGACGCGACCGGGTCGTACAACATCTCGGGTAGTGCAGGGCTCACCCCCGGGACTGGTGACCAGCAGACGTTCGCACAGTGGGTCGAGTCGACATCTGCTGGGACTCCGTTCGCTGGTATCAGTGGGTGGTTCGCTGCTCGATGGTCGCACATCACGCCGTGGATTCGTCCTGTCTGGATGGGTTCGTGGGCATTCGCAGCGGCGACGGGGGCTGCGGTGGTCCTGATTGGATGGACAATTACCGAAATTACTCTTCAGAGACGAACAATCGTCGCCCTTCTGCGCCGTGCAGTAGCAAGTACAAAGGATGCTTAACGCCCCCTATCCCAACTCTGAGATTTTTGTGTCAGACGCGATTACAGCGAGTATGCCCCTTTCAGAGCAGTTGGATACGTTGGTCGGAGACGATCACTGGGCCAGTTTGCTCTTGGGTGTTGTTTCTGTTCTCATTGCTGGCCTAGTTTTTGGGCTTGAGTGGTATTACGTGGGGATCCTCGGAGCAGTAAGTTATGGAGCAAGCGAATTAGCGATCTACACCTATAGCCAGTGACACGGATAGTCGGATGATGTTTCTGCCGATGGCTACGTCTAAAATGGCATTTCGGCACGCTCAAACGGCTTATTTGATCCCATTCCACTAACTATCCACACGTTCAAGATCACAGAGATTCCAGACACCACGCGTAGAATTGACAGTGAGTACTCCTTGTTCAAACGAAAGGGTGGTAATCCTGTCCATCGGTATCTGCTCCGACTGGACCACCGTTTCCATCCGGGCAAGGCTTATCATGATTTCGTCAATGGAAATGTAGTCATCGGTTCGTATGACCCGGGTGAATGTATATTCTCGTGCGGGCTCGATACCATACTGTTCGCCAGCACAACGGGTTCCAGATACCCAGACTTGGGAGCCATCCGCAGACTTTGTATTCAGTTCAATGACTGCAGCGAGGACGTCCCGATAGGAGTCATCCACGACAGAACAGGCACGTTTCCAGACCACCAATCCAAGGAGTGTTCCGAGGATCGGAAACACAACGATACTAACGAGCGCATACACTCCGACGAGCCATCCCAACGGAATCAACGCGACGAAGGCCAAGAGAAAACTTGCGAGAAAGTACTGAACCAGTCCCTCCATGGGATCCCAGGCACGGTTCCACTGGCGACGAGTTGCCGGACTTGATTGGGGGATTTGCGGCTGATCGGCTGTCATCGCTGCATGTACAGTGAATACATGATGACTGCTAAACCGACAGCCAAGAAGAGACTATTGATGAAGACGCCAGTTTCGAGTGAGACGGCGAAGAACTGGTTTGCGGCGCCGGAGACGAGTGCGCCGAGTGTGATGACACCGAACCCGACGCCGAGGACTCCAAGCGATGAGTCTCTCGCCCGTTGATAGGCTCTAAATGCGATTATAGTAATTCCGCCACCTAACAGAAGGATGACGGACTTTACGACGGCGATCGCGATCAATATATCGTTCATAGCTCATCCCCCATTGCAGACCAGATGTCCTCGAGCCGTTCGTCAGCAGTGCGTTGGGGTCGATCAATTGTGACCGAAATACAATCGTTCTGGTCTATCGATATCATTACGTTGTCGAAATCTCGCTGGTACTTGGTCGTCCGTCCGCCCCCCGGAGTGATGATGTCCCGCTCACGGAGGAGGTCCGCTGAACCGAGGAGATCAAGTTTCCGATACAGCGTCGATTTGGGGATATCGCAGGCGTCGATGAGTTCGGTCGCAGTCATGGGTTCAGCTGTTTCCCGGAGAACCGCCCGACATTCGGGGTCGTCCAGCGCATCGAGTACGTCCGTCAGAGACGTATCATCCGGCGACAGCGCTGAATTGTCCTCCATCATTCGATCTTGCATCCGCTCTCGAATATGCTATCCGATTTCTTACGGGTCGCATTTGATTCCCTTTCTTATATCTCGGGCACTCCTGTCGACAGAAACTCATCCCTCGTGATCGGCGTACACGTCAAGCAGTTCCTGGTACCGATCACGAATCGTCACTCGACATACGTCTGCAGCGGTACTGACGGCGTCCTGCGTGAGTTTCTCGTTTGTCAGATTGGCCGCGGCGTAGATGGCTGCTGCTGCCAATCCGGCTGGACTCCTGCCGCTGTGGATTTTGTCACGTTTCGCGACATCGAGTATCTCTCTGGCCAGGTGCTCTGCTTCGTCGCTGATTTCGAGCGAGGACGCGTACTGTGGAATATATTGAGTTGGGTCTTCTGGCTCTATCGCTAGTTCGAACTCTTTCTTGAGGTACAGATACGCTCGCTGGACCCGCTTTTTTGAAACCCGACTTACCTCCGCGAACTCAGTTACCCGTCGAGGAGCCCCGTGTTGGCGTACGGATGCGTATAGCGCCGCCGTTGCCATTCCCTCGATGGACCGACCGATCACCAATTCTTCTTCGACCGCTCTGCGATAGAGAACGCCAGCGGTCTCACGGACCGGTTCCGATAGATCGAGTGCCGACGCCATCCGATCGATTTCACCGAACGCCTGTTTGAGGTTACGTTCCTGAGCGTCCTTCGCCCGGAACCGTTCGTCCCAGGTGCGTAATCGCTGCATCTGGGTCCGCTTCCGAGAGGATAACCGTTCCCCGTACGCATCTTTGTCTTGCCAGCCGATGTTGGTACTAAGCCCCTTGTCGTGCATGAGTTGGGTCGTCGGTGCCCCAACTCGACTCTTCTCGTCACCTTCTTCGCTATCGAAGGCACGCCACTCGGGACCATGGTCGATCGTATCTTCGTCTAGAACGAGGCCACATTCCGCACAGGTCGCTTCTCCACGGTCTTCGTGCTGGACAACCCGCCCCTGGCACTCCGGGCATGTCGTTCCAGCTAGTGATTCTTGGAACGTGTTAGACTGACGTGTTCGTCCGTTTTTGGAATCGTATTTTGTTTGTGTCATTCTGGTGATCCAGGAGAGGTTGCACGGGCTTTGTTCCCTGTTACCACCAGTATCGGGGGTCTACAAAATGAGTAATGGGCGATGTCCCAGTTGTTGGGAATGCGCCAGCGAGCTATTATTACGCGTAGATGACCAAATCGCACGTATCAGTGTTCAGTCCTACAAAGGGTGAGACGGAAGCATTTTCACGAGTTCGCTCTGTCGCGACTGCGATTGGACTCACGTACGGCTCCACGATCATCGGCTCGATCGTCGTCGCCGTCGCGACCACGCTGTTGGCCGTGTTTGGACTCGATATCACAGCTCGTCCGTCGTTGCGCCTCGTGTTGAGTACAATCCTGTTGCAAGGAGTTACCTTTGGAGGGCTCTCTATCCTCTATCTCAGATTTCACGATTCTGGCTTCGACTTCGTCTCGTTCACGATTCCGGACAGGCGCGATGTTGCTGTGACAGTCGCCGGAATAGTTACGCTCCTAGGCCTGCTTGTGGTGGCGTCGACGATCATCTCCTCGCTAGGAATCGAATCCGCACAGAATCGAATCGTCACGATTGGTCAACAGAATCCAACGGTGTTTCTGCTGCTCATCCCTCTTTCGTTTCTGGTAGTCGGTCCAGGCGAGGAACTGTTATATCGAGGATTGGTTCAGGGTACGCTTCGAGAGACGCTGCATCCGGCCCGTGCGATCGTTCTCGCAAGCGCCCTCTTCGCGTCGATCCATCTCTTCTCGCTGACCGGGGAAGGGAAACTAGTGTACGTCGGTATCGCATTCGCTCTAGCCCTGGTACTGGGCGCGACCTACGAGTACACCGACAACCTCGCTGTCCCGGCCGTGATTCACGGTGCGTACAATGCGGTACAATTTGCGAGCGCATATCTGACGGCGACAGGCGGAACGTGATAGCTCGACAATTATACGGGCGGCAAAATTACTCTCACCACCGCGGAATGACATACTTCTCGCAGTGAATGGTGAGAATCTTTCCTCGGAAATTAGAGATTTACCTGCGATGTCCATCCGGCTGTTGCCGAACATATCCACGCGCTGTCCCGTGAATTAGGACACCGCCATTCCCCTATGTTGGGGCTTTACAAAACGTCGAACGTATCATGACTAAACGTTTCGGTGCCCCCGGAACCGGGCTGTCGCGACGGGAATTTCTCGCTGCAACCGGCGTGACCAGCGTGTCGGCGCTGGCGGGCTGTCAGACAAGCGGCGCTGACGAACCAGCAGCAACTTCGGACACTCCAACTGAAACACAGGCAACATCGGCTGACCTCCCCTACACCAGTCCTCCAACGGTGGTCAACGTCGACGAGCAAGGAGGCGAGGTGACGATGCGAACTCAGCAGGCGCAACACGCCCTCCACCCGCTCGAAACGATGGGTGGCCCAGTCGAGTTCCCCCGTGTCTGGGCATTCCAGGCCGATGATAACGATCCCAGCGTGCCAGGTCCCATCCTACGAACGACGGAAGGCAACGCAATGGAAGTCACACTCGACAACACCGACGGCCGCCGCCCGCACACAATTCATTTTCACGGTGTCCGCAAGACATGGGAGAACGACGGCGTTCCGACGACGACGGGAATCCAGGTCCCTCCAGGTGAGTCGCATACCTACGAGATCCCAGCCAACGTCCCGGGAACACACTTCTACCACTGTCACTTCCAGACCCACCGCCACATCGACATGGGGATGTACGGGATCTACCGGGTAGACCCCGAAGGCTACGAACCAGCCGACCGCGAATACTTCATGACGATCAAAGACTGGGATTCCCGAGTCCCGAGGAAGTGGGCCGGTGAGGCAGACTTCACGTATGACTCGGCCAGTCGAAATTCTGACGTGTTCACCGTCAACGGGAAGAGCGCGCCACGGACGCTACACCCCGAACAGGGCTCACCAATCATCGTCGAGGAGGGTGATTCTGTACGTGTCCACCTCGTCAACGGTGGATACATGTCTCACCCGATGCATATCCACAACCACCGCTTCCAGCGCGTCGAAAAGGACGGCGGGACGATTCCGGAGGCTGCCCGACACGACATGGACGTCACGAACGTCGCCCCTGCTGAACGACACACGATCGAATTCACAGCCGATGCGGACCCCGGCATCTATCTCATGCACTGTCACAAGGTCAACCACGTTATGAACGGGACCTTCTATCCCGGCGGTATGCTCACCGGAGTGGTCTATCGGTCCGTTATGGATACGGACATCTTCCAACAGCTCATGGAGTACGCGGGCTACTCCGAGTAAATACCTACATCAAACGTGAAAATGATAGAAATCGGGTGAACTGATTTCAGTTGTGACCACAGTTGAGGTCACCCTTTCCAAGGAATATCTTGGAATGCGTCTTCGAGGAGGATGGTGACTAAGCCAGGATACGGAGAAGCTGTTGCTCATATCGGTGAATGATCTCAATAACTTTGGTGAATGTAGCTAATACTGGATAACTGATTTCCAAAGTTTCGTACAGGTACGAACAGAGACCGGGGCAGCCACGTTCATCTGATGACCGTTCAGAATGGCGAGTATGGAGTTGGTCTTGTCGTCGTTGGAGCCACTCCTCGCATTCGTCGGTCAGTGATTGGAGCCTCTCAAATCGCCTGGTTAATTGAGTGGCCGAGAGATCCTGTAATTCGTCGTCGTCAATCTCTATAATCGTGTCTCGAATCCCCCGGACTGTGGACTGTGCATCCGTGAGCGTCGAAAATTCGTTCTCAAGCGTTTCTAAAAAGAGCCGACGGTTATCGATACACCGCTGAGCAGCACCAAGTAGTCGCTGTTTGATAACCGGCGAAAAAGACGATGCCTTCGAGATCAAGAGCAGAACATCGGCCCCGAATTCCGTGCTGATACTCGCTTCTAACGAATCATCGTAGACATTGTCGTAGTGATCGACTGCCATCACGGTCTCACGATAATGCGGCTCTATCTCGTCACGGACAGACCGCTGCGCGTACGAGAGTCCCTGTTGCATTCCAACGGATGGCTGTTCGATCTGTGGAGTGGCTGTTTCGAGGCTCTGGATGCGCTGGCGAAACCGTCGAAAAGCCCGACACTCGCATTCAACCTCGCGTCGCTCACGCCGAACGCTCTCGATAGCAGATTTCAGATACGCCGGCCAAGAAGGGCATCCAAGGGTCATAGCCAGCAGGTCAGATCATGTATTATGTCTGCAGTACAGTCAGTTTCGGCCATAGGGTTCACGGATAAGGCGTGTCCCAGACCACGCCTGCGACTACTAATCTATCCAGAGAACTCGCTGTACGAGACGCTACCTTGGTCGACGATGGTCTGACTCTCGGGAACCTCTCCATCCGGCGGCATACTTCCTTCGGCAGGGCCACCTGGCTCCCCGACGACGATTCGGCCGACCATCCCCAGAGTCTTGTGTGGAATACAGAAGTAATCGTATGTTCCCGTGGTTTCGAACGTATGCTCGTACGTCGCACCCTGTTCGCTCAGAATCTCACTATTGAATGCTTCCGCTCCTTCAGGAATCCGAGTTACCGATGCTGAACTCGTCCCTTTCTTGTAGGCTGTTGCCGAGTGGCTCCCACTTTGGATTTCGAACGTGACCGTCTCCCCGGATTCGACGAACAGGCCGATCGGATCGAAATAATACTCGCTGCCCTCGGTGACCATCATAACCGTATTCGAACCTGCATTGGAGCCACCCGAGCCATCGGTCTCCTCCGTCTCGGTCGTGGTCGGCTCACCGTCACCACCGTCTCCGTTCCCTGAACTACTGCATCCTGCGAGACTGGTTACGCCACCTGTAGCGAGAATTCCGGCTGTCTTGAGTATTCGTCGACGCTCCATACTTATGTATCAAAGCCCCCGGTATAAGGGGTAAAGGCGGATTCCCACTACGTAGGACACCGCCTTCATTTGACGTAGCGTTGACGTGTGACTACGTTATGACAATGGGGTGCTCGACGCTCGAATTGGATGCGGACGAGGACGACGTCGACGTCCGTGACTGGGCCCTTGACGACCCCGACGGACAGGACCTCGACCGGGTACGCGAGATTCGTGACGAGGTTCGAACGCGAGTGAATGGTCTCTTCGACGAAATCGACCGAGAACTCCCGTAGATCGTCCGAAGCGATGCTCTCACCGGTGGGAGGTTCCGACTGGGTTGCCGATGAAACTTCGTGACGGACGCAGATTGTATTGCTTGTTTGATTGGATATCGAGATCGCACACATGGTGTCCCAGAAGCCCTGGTTGACCAACGCCTACCTCGTCGGAATAGAACTCACAGCGGCACTCGACACCGACCAGTCCTTCTGCACGGCGCTTCGAACCGTTGACGTGCCGTTCGATCTCCTCGATGATGGCTATCCCGAGTGGCATCCAGGGCCGCGCTCGTTTGAGGGAATGGTTCGCTTGTTTCTCTACCGCGAACTCACCGGCGAGAGCTATCGGGCCCTCGGACGGTATCCCGAACTCGCTGATGTCTTCGGCTTGGAGAAGATTCCCACCGAGTCGGTGCTCTCGCGGACGTGGCGCAACCGTTTTGACGAGATGACTCGGGAATTCATCAGGACGGCTGCACATTACGTCGTCAAGGAAATCCACGATCGCGACCTGTCTGTGCCTGAAGTGCGGCCCAAAGCCGAGGTGGTGACACCAAAACGGGACCCGAGTGCGTTCTCTGACAAATCTGACCGAGATGCGGACGAATCTGAAGATTGCTTCACTGACGAGCAGATCCAGCGGACGACACGGTTGGCCCGTTATCACGGGTTCGACGGGTTCGACTCCGGGCGGGCGGAGAACGCGACGTACGATGATACGCAGTTTTTCGAGTTGCAGACGTTCATGGGGATGGTCGGTTGTGGAGCGCCACAGGGTGCGACTCGTTTCCAATACCGGCGCGGCGAAGAGTACGGGCCCCACGGCGACACGCACTTGCGGGCGGTCAAACAGTTCGATACGGACGACTTGATCGAGGGGTTCGATCAGGCGAGCGACCGGTTGGTGTCGGTCATCGCCGAGGAAGCCTCGTTTCGCCGGCCGGTAACAGCGGCTATCGATATCACGACCATCCCCTACTACGGGGAGGTTCAGGAAATGCCGATGGTCAGCGGGGTACAGGAAGAGGACGAGCGGGCGTTCAAATTCGCGACGCTTTCGATCGTCGGTGAGAACATCCCGCTGGTGCTGGCCATCGAACCCATCCGTGAGAGTTCGGCCTGGGACGATAACCAGTCCAACCAGATCCACCGCGTCGTCCGGCTGCTGGTCCGGCGAGCGAAGGAACATGTGCCCATCGAGACGGTGCTCTGTGATCGGGAATTTGACTCGATGGACGTGTACCAGACGCTCTCGAACCTGGACGTGAACTACCTGATCCCGAAGCGGATCACGAGCACTGAGCAAGACGCTATCGAGACGATGGAGGCAGACGGTCGGGAGGTGGCGGTCGAACGGGCGTCGGTCGACGTCGATATCGGGTCGCACTCGATGCGGTTCCTGTACGTGCCGTCGACGAAAACGGATGGGACCGCCGTGTTCGCGACGAATCTGAACGTCGGGCCCGAAGAAGCAGCGGCGTTCTGTCACCGGTACAGCCGCCGCTGGCAGATCGAAACCGAGTACAAGTCCATCAAGAACGACTTCTTGGCGAAGACCTCCTCGAAGGATTACCGCGTGAGGCTGTTCTACTTCGTGTTCGCGGTGTTGTTACACAACATCTGGCGGCTCACCGACTTCCTGTTGAAGGCCGCCGTCGACGGGCCGATGGATTATGCGCCTGTATTGACTGCCGGCGAGGTCGTGGAATTAGTGTCCGCAGACCTCATACCGGCTGATTAATCCGGTTCCGGGCTCGAACGCTCGTGATCGGTGTGAGTGGCGACGCTGTCTAACGGGTCGTCAGGCAACACATCTTCTGACGAATATAGTATAATGTCATGGTTAGGCAGTGATACAGTTTGAATTTGGGGTGGTTTTCGAGCGTTCATTTCTGAATAAGCCGTTGAATTTCATCATCCTCCGAAACTGTGGGCAGAGCGAGGCCCGAGATTTTGTATAGCGATATACGATATACAAATTCCTGTAGTGCGGTATTCCAACCGTAAGAGACTCTAGACTCCCGAATTCTCCCGAAGGTGCGAATACAGAAAGTGGTCCTGATTATGCCAATAATCACGACCACTTTGAAGTACCCCGCCGCCGTCGGTGAAGCACGAATGCTGCAACCGCCTCACGACGGCGCTTCCCCCGGGGTAGAACTGCCAAGAAGGGGGTTCGAGATTTCTCTGACTCTCCTCAGCCGAGGTCGAGGCGATGGCGAAGAAACGCATTCGATATAGAACTAATGACCTCTACCTATATTAAGACAAAGCGCGAACGGTGTTGTATGTCCGAAGACGAATCGAACTCCGAGGACCTGATGGAACGCCAGACCACAGGTGAAGACCGCGTGAGGATGACCGCCCGGCAGCTTTCGGAGCCTCAGACGGCTAACTGGATCGCCTCGGAAGCGGGCTGGTCACACGAGCCGACCAAACGCGTCCTCGATCGGCTCGTCGATGATGGCATCCTCCACCGTGACGAAAGCGGGACTCACACCACATATTACCCTGATTACCGCCGCCAAGCGATGCAGGAGGCGATGCGGCTTCGAGACAGCGGACACACTGTCGAAGAGCTCACGGACCGTCTCGCCGATATGAAGGCGGAGATCCGCGACTGGGAGAATGAATTCGAGGTCGAGTCACCGAACCAGCTTCGCGGGACGCTCGCTGACGAGTCTCTTGACGCTGAGGAGGAAGACCGTCGCCGTAAGATTGCCCGCGAGTGGGAGCACCTTCAGCGGCGTATCCAGATCGTTGGCTTCGCCATCCGCGAATGGGACTTCCTCGCTCCGACGACAGAGCCCGCTGAGGCCAGCAGCTAACGAATGTCGGTCCCGCATCCAGGTGGTGATCCGAACGCGAACCTCTACGCCCAATTGAAGCGGGACGTCCTCGACCGTGTTCCCCAGATCACGGCCGTCGAGTACGTTCCTGACGATATCGAGGCCAAGCAGCTGCGGGCGATTTTCGATCCGGCCCGTCTGGATCCCCCGACAGGCCCTGATTCGCCGGAACTGACCGTCAAGTGGTATCGGCAGGACCCTCACGATTGGTTCCGTATCAACTACACCGACCCGAACACGGGCTTTCACGCCGGCTGGCACCAGGATGAGGACCATCCCGATCTCGGACGGGCGCATTTCCAGTACTCAGTCGCCGATACGGAGGACCGTTGGGGGATTACATTCGAACACGAGACCCCTTCCCTGGTTCTCTGGGAAATCGTCGAAGAGCTCCTCGAGGACGTCCGTCCGACCTACCAGTACGCGAACGAGGAACCATGACACCCCGAGAACGCGCCGATCAGTCACTCACGAATTCCTTCGATCGCTACCTCCAGGATAAGGGGAAAGGCCGCGGTGGCGATGGTGGGAACTATCGACGAAACGCTGGGCGCGAGCTCGAGCGATTCGCCGAGTGGGCCGCCGGCGACCGCGGCGACGACGACTGGACCGGGATCGTCCCCGACGACGTCGACCGGGAGCCGACCTTCGACGATCTAGACGAACGCGTTTTCCGGGAGTACGCCCGGCATCTCGGCGGAGATCGAGGACTCAAGCAGAATACGGTACAAACCTATTACCGCTATATCTCTGCGTGGTGCGGGTGGTGCGTCAACGAGGGATATCTCGAAGCCCATTACGCGCAGCGAGCGAGTGCGATGGCGCCGCTGCCGGAGGACGACGGCCGCAAGCCCGGCGACCAGCAGGCCTGGACGTCCGAGCAGCGCCACGCGCTCACCCGCCACGTCGACGAGCGAGCCCGCGACGCCATCGAGACGTACACGACACTCCCGGAGGATACTGACCCCCTCGACAAGCAGCGAGCACGCTACGCGGCGCTGAAGGCGGCTCGTGACCGCGCTCTCGTGTTCGTCCTCGCGTACACGGCCGTCCGCGTCGGTGAACTCCTCCGGGACCCGAACGACCCGCGCCGGCGCGGCGTCCGCTGGGAGGACCTCTCCCTCGACGACGGGAGTATGGACGTCTACCGGAAGAAACAGCAGTGGGACGCCGCGAGTCTCCCCGACCCGGTGATCTCGCCGCTGCGGAGCTACCGCAAGCTGATGGACCCGCCGACGGACCGCTGGCCGGTGTTTTCGACGTTCGACCAACGGACACTTGCAGGCCTCGTCCAGGATGAGCTAGCCGAACGAGGGGAACGCTCAGAGGCAATTACTGAGCGCCGTGAAGAATACGCTCGCGACCTACTGCTGGCGCTCGATGAGGATATTCGGCCGCCGTCGATTACGACGGACGGCGCACGGTCGATTCTCCAACGGCTATCGGAGGCCGCAGAGATCGACATCGACCATCCGAAACACGACTATCTCGCCCCTCACGGTGGTCGACGTGGGATGGGTGAGGTGCTTGTCCGCGCGTTTGGATACACGGTGGCGGCCCGATATCTCGATAACTCCGAAGAGATGGTCCGGGAACGGTACTCACACATCGAGGCGGGGGAACTCGGTGACGTGGCTACCGAAGCACTAGAACAGATCGATTGACGCAAGCGTTTATACGGGAGCAGAACCTAGATTCGGTTGATCAATGAGTCTTGACCAAGCGGTTGACGAAGCGCTCGCGACATACAATATGTCGCGGAGCGAAGAGGCCGAGGAAGCGGGCCGAACAGTCGCTACGCTCCAAGACTGAAAAGGCCACTTAGTCAAGATCCCGGATCTTTTCCGTGAATTCTGCTTTCGAGAGTCCTGGCGTCTCTTTTAGCTCCGGATAGCTGGCACGTTTGACAGCCTCCTCAACGAACGTTACCCAGAGATCTTCGTGCTTCTCCGCGTAGACGATTTTCGCCTCACTCGGGTACATATCCAGCTCGTATTCAGTCAGGTCGATTTCGACTGCGTGTTTTCGCTCAAGTGTTCTCGCGCCGAAGCTATACAGGTGCTTAAAGAGGACGTTCTTCCGTCGAACGGTCAACAGCCGCTTCGATTCGTTGATGTACTCGTTCACCCATTCTCGCCAGTCGTAGGAATTTGAGTCGGTTTCTACTGAGGTTTCCGGCATGGCGAAGTCCGGATTCAGGCGCCGGAGGTAGAACTGAATCAGCGCAACAGCGGTTCGATGGTTGGCATTCGGAAGCGCGTGTTTGAGGATCAGGTTCGAGGCGAGTTGACCAGCTACGTCTGTCGCTGATCCTTCCCACGACGTCCGATCGAGAACATCCGGCAGCGCATCGATGTCGATATTCTTGTACGCCTCGACAGGCACTCCCTCCTCTTCTTCGTTCTGAGCGAGAAGTGCGCGATAAATCTCGAGGAGACGAACGACGATGGTGCTGTTGTCAGCACTCATCTCTGAGAGCGACTCTTTCAGGTTAAAGTCAATCTCCTTCACGGGTCCACCGCCGATGCGGGACGTGTAGATGACGTAGAATGGTTCGTCGAGGTCGTATTCTAGGAGCTTTATCGCGACATCATCGTCGTAGCTGACGATCTGCGAGACGATTTCGTCAGGATCTGGATGGACGAAGTCAAGAGAGAACTGCTTGTCGCCGGGGTGGTGGTAGTAGACGTGGCCCATCTGCGTGCGTATTACTACTCATCTGTACTTATTAATCAAGTTCACGAGCGAGACTCTCATCGAAGATTTGGTGAACTACCATTAAACTCCACTGGAGGTGCCGAAGCGAACAGCCTGAACAGCAGGCGATGCCCGTGAATTCACTGGCCAGATTTATACCATATAATGACTGATGTAGATCTATGGCAGTTAGAGTCACCTGCGTTACGAAAGACGACTCTCACTTAGATGGCTGTGAATGTATTACTACCATTGGGTGGAAGAACCCTTCATCCGGTAAAACAGGCTCTTCGTCTCCCCAGCAAATGTATGACTTCATTGAGAATGATGGTGGCCGAGCATATGTAGAGTATGATGGTGATACAGCTGATCTAGTAGCTGTTGATGGTGAAACCAAGAAACACGTACGGACTGAACCCGGAACACCTGACAAAAACCTACTTGATCAACCGTCCTGCTGAGTGATCAGAAAGATTGGTTCCGCTAGCTTTTCTAGAGAGGGTGTCATAGAATCCATCTCATACCGTGATGACGGTGCTTCCCGGATTGTCACCTCGTTCGTAGTTGGTGACGGCGACGACGAGTCGAACGCAGAGCGCAAGGAACACCTGCGCTCGGGCGTGGACGCGGCCTCGGGCGCGTAGCGTCCCGAGGCCGCAGTCCTTGACCGCATCGTTCGTTCGCTCGACCTGACTCCGGCGGTTGTACGTCTCGTCTAGGATCGACTGTTTGAGCTGAATCTCGTCACTGTGTTTCTCGATGCGGTCTTCGACTCTGTACTTGATATTGAGCGGATCGTCGGTGTTTCGCGGGTTGTACGGGGCGATTGGCACGACTCCTGCGGTCAGCAGGAGGTCGTGCCAGTCGAGCGTGTCGTAGGCGCTGTCACCGAGCATCCAGATCGGCTGGGCGACGGCGAGCGCGTCACGGGTGACGCGCATCGCCGTCTCTTCTGCGGCTTGTTTGCTCTCGGTGAACTCGGCTGCAATCGGGATCTTTGCGCCGGTTGAGACGATCGTACAGCCGTAGCCGTAATAGTACTCCTCAGCGGTTGGGTCGTAGTTCTTCGACGCATCTGGGTCGGATGGCATCGCTCGCACGTCCGTCGAATCGATTCGGTAGGTCATGTCGAGCAGGCCGCGGGCGGCGGCCTGCTCGACGAGGTGGTCGAAGACTTCGTCGACGACGTGTTCGAGGTCGGTGAGGAAGCGATCGACCGCGTCTCTTGAGGGCGGTCGATCGAAGCCAGCTGAGCCAGACGACCGTGTTCTGGAGTTCTCGTGTGACCGGGCGAATGCCGTAGATGTCCTTGTAGTAGCAGTGGAGGAACGCTCGGAAGAGTTCTGGTGGGTGGTGGTCTCGTGTTCGCCCCCGGCGAGCGGGGGCGAACACGTCGAACTCGCTGAAAAAGTCGAACTCAAGATGCTCGAACAACGCGAGCGTCTCGGTAGCCACGACATTGAAGAACTCGTCGATAGAACCCTCTTCTTGCAGGGTGCTGGCGCTCGTAGACACAGTTCCAACACCCTGCGTCCTCGTGTGTGAGGCTTTCTATGACACCCTCATTTGAGAGTAAAGGTGGGAGAACGAGTGTCCAAACTGTGTACTCAGAAGGTGAGTTAGTTAACAATAGATATCAGAGAGTCGGCCTGTTGATCAGTCTATTCGTATTGGTCTCGTTATGGGTGAGTGGGCTATCGTTAGTATATGACCTAAATAGGCCACCAAGTAGTTCAGAAACTTGACTATCCTAGGGATCCTCCACCAGTTCTTCTACATTCGGATCTACTGGAATACCCACCTTTCGTCCGAGTTGGAAAGCCGCATCTTGGTAACTTTGACGGACGTATTTCGCAGGCTCGTAGATGAATGTGAAGATGAGCATCCCCTCGTAGCAAGCTGTGTTGCAGAAATTGAGATCTCCGTAGATGTACTGTTCGCGTTCGTCGGGATGCTCTGGGAGGTCAACCATCACAGCGATCGTTTCGAGTAGGTCTTTCTCTAGAGCTTCATAGTCCTCGCTCAGCTCCGCGAGTGTCGAAAGCGGGTGACCTTCCGCGTGGTTGACGCAATCAACTACGTCGTCGGTAACCAACGTCACATCGTCTGAATGGTTCACGAATAGTTCGAACCCGAGAGACTGGTCGACGTAGTGGGTGATGTTGAATTGCGTCACCTCGAACGGGAGATCTTCGGTAATCTCTACCACCTCTCCGTCCGGGTCCCTGGTGGACAGTAGGGAGCGAAGGGTCGACTGAATCTGCTTTCGCAAATCTTCCGACACCACTCTATCTCCGGACCACGATTCGCTCAATTCGACTTGCCTGTTAGTGGACATCGCATCTGGGACCAGAGAGGGTTGGTAAAAAGATGCCAGCCTAGTGTGGAGTGAAAGTAAAAGTGAAACTCAGCGCTTCAGTCTCGTGAACACGACCGGCGTAAACCGTCTTACTCAGGTGACTAAGACGGCATCCCAGTATAAAGAAGCCCAAAGCCCATCGCCCATCGCGTCAGAATCGACCGCATCGAGACTCGATTTCACCTGAGTATACACACGGCCAGATCTCGCTTGTGTGCATATCGCGCCGAACGTTTCTCTTGACGTGCGACCGCAGGGGGTCACACCGAGATGGGTCCGCTCAGGAAATTATAGAGATCTCGAATATTCCTTCTCAGTCTGAATGCCAATTAACCGCTCTACCCATAGCCCGAGATTGGTACTGAATGAAGGATAAGAGAGGGGTTTGTACGGACAATTATTCTACAGCAGCTACGAATTCGTCCAACGTATCGGTGAGTCCATCAACTTCTTCTCCATTGATTTCAGCAGAATAGCGGACGATGAACGTGTCCTTCTCGTTAGCGTGGTGAGCCTTGTCTACTTGCTCAACCCCCTTCCAAATGCCCGTGACTTTGACTTGGCCATGTTCTGAATGGTCATACGTTTCGCCATGCTCAATTGCTAAATCAGAGTCAGAACCCGGCAAATCGTCAGAATCACCCATATTAATTTAACCGCTCTCTTACTGTTTGTCTCTGTTGGTCGGTGTGATACCTGCGTTCCCTTACTGAGCAATACTCAATTCTACTGCACTCTATTCACGCAGATTTCCCGACAGTGAAACCCAGTATTTCACACGACAGAGCCATAGATTCGGGAAAATTGAGTGCTATTTCCTTCGGTTCACTCACATGGGTGCTAGATTGCTTTACAGCGCGTCCACCCAAACCGCCCGACTGCGACGGGTTGTAAAGTGGAAACCGAAACCCACCCCCTATACTATACAGCCCATCGCGCCCGCTCGCCTCGATGGCGAGCGACGCACGCCATGGGCCGCGTTGTGAGAGCGGCCGGCCGAGTCTATATATAAGACGCGCGACGAGCGGGTACAGGCCGCTGAGTACGTGTGAACGTATTCGTCAACTGCTCCCCTCGTTCCTGTAGGACAGCGCGTTTTGAAAAAAGACGGATATCCCCGTTCCGGTCTTGAATTTTGATTCTCGGCAGGGATTTCTACGTCCTGAAGTATCCGTTCCTTGGAATGAACACGACTTGTTAATCCTCCTTCTCCTCATCTTTCTTCTTCTTGCCCTTCTTCTTGCGCTTCTTTTTCTTCTTCTTGCCCTTCTTCTTGCGCTTCTTTTTCTTCTTCTTGCCCTTCTTCTTGCGCTTCTTTTTCTTCTTGCACGGCCCACAGGTATCATCAGGGTGGTTTTTCAAATGACTCTTCGCGGCAGGCTTCGGTAGACAGAGCTCGATACATTTGTCTGGATTCCCCGGTGGCCGATGCGCGATCTTGTATCTGGTCGGCCCACCTTTCTCCTCGTCGCATTTAGGGCAATCTTTTAAGACGTCGTCGTCACCGGTTGCACTAACCGCCCCACTTGAGGCTGCTATCCCAAGACTCGCACCTACAGCACCGCCCGCTCTTTGTAACACTGATCGACGAGTCGGCTGTGATTCTTTTTCGCTGTCTTCCATGGATGTTTCCTCCGTGCGGCGGCTTCCATTCGACATCGGGATACCGCCGTATGGGCAGTTCTCTGTGGATTCCTTGGAAACTTCCCCGGCAACTGCAAGGATTGAGATATATATGGAGGAAAAGAAGACTGTTCAGTACATAATCATTCAAAAACGTTGGGTTTTCATCTAAATCCATCTGTCGGACCAGAATCAGGCAATTACCCACCCTCAATACTTTGTGCACCCTACAAGAGGGCAGGTTTCGACTTGACGCTCTGAGATGCGGTGCTGTGTATTTTGATGATGTGGCCTTAGCCACACCCCTAAGTGGAAACGCGACCGGGGCGGTCGCGTTTCCGCTCGGGCGGTGGCTTCAGCCCATCGCCCACAGCCCATCGCGCCCGGCTCGACGTCCTCGATCTCCTACCTCACCGTGGGGTGAAACCCGCAACAGAGGCGAAATTACCCGGAAAATAGCATGAATCGAGAGTGTCGCCACTACCCGCGAACCGGGACGTTCCCAGTCCGCGGGCAGGCGACCGCTACGCCAGCAGCCTCCAGGCGTCGACTCTACACCGCTCGCCGTCCGGGCGTGACCACTTCACGACCGCAGAGCGGAACCGCTCGGCATCCTGTTTCGCATCCGTCCACAGACCGAACGCTCGCTTCGCCAGGAACGCCGGTGAGGGGTCCGCGTCCGGGTCGAGTTCCCCGAACCGGATTTTCATCCGCGCATCGCCTTTGTCTCGATAGTCGATGTTGTAGCGGTCGCAGAACGCCAACAGCGCGCTCGTCCGCTCGTCCAGCCCGCGCTCCGCGGCCTCCAGTGCCTTCGCGCTCGCTGACGCCGCATCTCTCACCGCTTCCTCGGCGCGCTGTACGGCGTCGTGGACCAGTTCGGCTACGTAAGTAGACCGGAGCGACACACTCCCGTACTCCCGCTGGACGAGATTGTCCATCCGCCGGAGTGCCTCCCGGACGCTATCGACGTGGCGGCCCTTCTCTTCCGCTATGTCCGCCGGAGCGACTTCACCGCCGTCGGTGACCAAGACTTCGAGTGATTCCCACTCTACGGGCGAGAGGCCGTCTTTGACGTGCTTGAGAACTACCGACTCCTGTTCGTGGTGGATGTGCGCCATGTCCAGCGTCGGCGGCTCCTCGAAGCCGTCGGTCACCTTCGCGCCGAAGTAGGCATCCTCGACGAACGGGCCGCTCCCATGTTCCGGGGCTACGTCCAGGCCGGCATCGATGAGTACCGCGTGGAGTACCCGGTCCAACTCGCGTTCGAGCTGTGCCAGCGCTTCCTGATCAGCGCCGAGGGTGTCATCCCAGCGACTCACCTGATAGGAGACACCCACCTTCGGATGCGCCAGCGGGTCGTCCGGGTCCCTCGCAAGCGCCTCGCGGGAATAGTAGTGCTTCACCTCCACGGGTAACTCGTGGCTGGGGAACGCCTCACGGACTCGCTCAGGCCCGAGAGTAACCGTGTGGTAATAGCCCGGCAAGTTCCGTCCATGCTCGTCGTCGTCGTTCTGAACCACCTTCCGGTAGCCCGTTCGGTCGTCTTCGAGTAGGTGCCCCATCGTCGCGATCGGGCCGTCGCGGGCGTGGACCGGTCCGCTCTCGTCCTTGTGGACCCGGACGTACCGCTCGGCGTCTTGAGTATTCGAGAACTCCATCGGGTTCTCGAAGTACCCCATCGAGATACCGACCGCCTCCGCGGCCCGCTTGAGCAACGTCGAGTAGCGGAGCGCGTTGATGTTGCTCCCCTGGATGCGAACGTTGATCCCTTCGTCCATCTCGTCGGGAATGTCCATCTCGAAGCGTTGCCCGTCATCACTCTCGACTTGCATCCCCTGCCAGCGCGGTGCCAGGTGCGCGTTAAAGCTCTGCTCCCCGACCGGGTCCTCATCGGAGACGCGGGCGACGTGCAGCCGGAACTCGCGGATCTCGTCCAACCGGAAGTCCGTCCCTGTGGGCGTAGATGGGCCGGGGTGGACGATACCCGAATCTTGATAATACAGCTTCACGTTCCATGATTCGCCGGCAACATCGAAGCGGGCTTGCTGACTGCCTCCGCCCGCTTTGACTTGCGAATCCGCCGCGAAGTACGGCGCTAAGCCGTCTTCGGCGAACAGGAGATTCGCCGCGTACTCGTGCCACCCAGGTTCGATGGCTCGCACGCTTACCCCTCCTGTTCGGCTTCGGCGACGGCGCGCTGGACTCGCGCCTCGCTTTCTGCGACTGGCTGATTCCCGCCCCAGTCCCAGCGGACGCGCTCGCCTGTTTCCACGTCGTAGAGGCGAGATGCACGGACGAACTCGATCACGCGAATCCCTCCAGTGAGGACTGGACGCGATCGCGGTTCTCATGAGACTGGTACTCCGTTCCACCAACCGCGTCGTCCCACGCGGCACGGTGGTCCAGGTAGAGCTTGAAGATGTACTCCCAGCGGGTCCACCCGGCAGGGCGCTGATAGCGGTAGCAGTACGCCAGCGAGTCCGTCGAGGCGATCTCGCCGATGATGAACTCGCTGTCATAGCACCGCTTGTCCAGCCCGAACGCGTGCAGATCTACGTTGGGGAGAACCTCCCGAACGGCAGCGACGATTTCCTCGCAAACCTCCACGTCGTCGCGGCCGCACATCGTCCCGATACCAACCCGGTCGGTCACCAGATCGTGATCGCGGAGTTGCTGAGCGTGCCGTTGGTAGTCTTCCGGCTCCCAACCCTGGACCACCGCAACCGGCTCAGCGCTGATATCGAGGATGTCGTGAAGCTCTGCACACTCGATATGCGCTTCTAACGTCCGCTGTTGCTGCTCCTTGACGCTCCAGCCGTGGAACTCCCGCACGTCGTCCTCGCAGACGTAATCGCGCCACGCGTACTTCGCGGGCTGGAGCGTCCCGATGGCTTGGAGATACAATTCCGTCGATTCGGGATATTCGGCTAGCCCTTGTCCACCATGCTTCGGTGGGGCGAACATCGAGTAGGCGCCGGGATCAATGAACAGGTCGTAATCCCGCCAGCGGGAGTCTCGACCGTTCAGCATGGTCTGATAGTTGACCATGATCCGCGACGGCCGCGGGCCCTCCAGCCAGCGCTGGGCACGCGCCAGCATCTTCCGCGATGACCCGCTGGCCGCGCCGGCCCAGAACTCTTGCTGGGTCGTCGCCCGATCTCGGTCATCGGTCACGACCCTTCACCCCCATCCAAGCGGCGGCGAGCGCGGCGGAGTAGGTTTCCGACGGTGCCAGCCGACCGACCGGTCTTGCGGGCGTACTCCCGCATCCCGTAGCCGTCCTGCTCGACCGCCTCGTACACTTCTCGCTCGGCTTCCGAAAGCGCCGACAGATCCTCTTCGTACTCGAAGAGAGACGACTGGTACCTCACCACCACTCACTCCCGAAGCACTCCGGATTCTCACAGAGCTTGTAGTGCGGATACGCCGCGACAGGAACGTCCGTGAAGTCTGCGTCCCCGCGGTAGTCTGCCTCGACGCACGCCGGTTCCGGTTCGTCGGCGTCCGGGTCCGGGCGATGAAGGGTGTCTGCGTACTGCGAGCGGTTCCGCACGGCAGTCTCCGGAACGTCCCTGCCGTCCGCGTCGGGGTGGGAACGGCTCACGCCAACCACCCCCCAGAGCCGAGTGAGAACCAGCCCGAGATCCTACCCTCTGTGGCTATGATCGAATATAGACAATTCCCGCTATCGGTGCCAGTCCGATAGTGGAGAGTGAACCCGGATTCACGGCACGCTATCGGGGTTAGAACCGGGGTAAGGAAGGCGGCAGAATTGCCCGCTTTCCTTATATATTGGATGGGTTCGGGCGGATTTGAACCACCGATCTCGGCCTTGTAAAGGCCGCGTCATAACCAACTAGACCACGAACCCTCGCACGAAAGTTTCCACCGCCTCGGAATAACCCTTTCTCTCTCGGTCGAACCCGTACGCTTACGCCGGCCCCGCTCCTGGCGGACCACATGGTCGACAGCCGCATCGTCTGGGGGTTCGCGGTCTTTCTCCTCTTCTTCCTCGGGGGCGTCTACGCCAGCCAGTCGGGACTGATCTACCAGATCAACCCGCCGGACCCCGACAGCTACGAGCGGGTGACCGTCACCGCATATGACGAGAACGGGACGGAACTCGCGACGGTCGCTGTGCGCGTCGCCGACACGCGGCCGAAGCGGTGGCTCGGACTCAGCAACACCTCGGACCTCGCGATGGGGGAGGGGATGCTGTTCGTCCATCCGGAGGCGGACAACTACGGGTACGTCATGCGCGATATGGCGTTCCCGCTGGACATCGTCTTCGTCAGTGCCGACGAGCGGGTGACTGCGGTCCATCACGCGGGCGTCCCCGAGGGCAGTCCCGAGAAGACCTACAGCGGCCGCGCCAAGTGGGTGCTGGAAGTTCCGCGCGGGTGGGCGAACGAGACGGGCGTCGATGCGGGCGACCGGATCGCGGTTCCGTCCGCGGCACACAACGCCAGCGATTGATCCGAATCGGGGCGCTCCACGAGCGAGCGGCCGGTTTCGGTACGGGAACGATTCGCAGGGCTTCGACGCTCTTTTGCGGGTCGATACCCTGAGCGTACTCGATGAGTGTAGACCTCGACGAGGAGGAGGTCTTCGAGGACGTCCGCGAGCGCGTGGACGACCCGATGCGTCGCCTGTTCGCCGAATACGGTCGCGAGAACGCGTTCCAGTTCGTGGTCGGGTTCGTCAGCAGTATCGGCGCACGGGTCCTGGACCTGGTCCCTCCGTTACTCTTGAGCGTCGCCGTCGACGCGATCTTTCTCCAGAACAAATCGTACAGTCTGTGGCTCGTTCCGGACGCGTGGCTCCCGTCGGATCGGGGGGCGCAGTTGTGGCTGACTGTCGGGATCATCGCGGCGGCGTTCCTCGTCGGCGCGGCGTTCCACTGGACGCGCAACTGGGGGTGGAACTCCTTCGCCCAGAACATCCAGCACGACGTCCGGACCGACACGTACGACAAGATGCAGCGGCTGAACATGGAGTTCTTCGCCGACAAGCAGACCGGCGAGCTGATGTCGATCCTCTCGAACGACGTCAACCGGCTCGAACGGTTCCTCAACGACGGGATGAACTCCTTCTTCCGCCTCTCGATCATGGTGGTCGCGATCGCGGTCATCCTGCTCAACACCAACTGGCAGTTGGCGCTGGTCGCGCTGGGCGTCGTCCCGCTGATCGCGCTCTTCACGAAGAAGTTCATCGACGTCATCCAGCCGAAGTACGCCGAGGTCCGCTCGTCGGTCGGACAGCTCAACTCCCGGCTGGAGAACAACCTCGGGGGCATCCAGGTGATCAAGGCGGCCAACACGGAGAGCTTCGAGTCCGACCGCGTCGACGACGTGAGCGAGGACTACTTCGACGCCAACTGGGACGCCATCGACACGCGGATCAAGTTCTTCCCCGGGCTGCGCCTGCTGTCGGGGATCGGGTTCGTCGTCACGTTCGTCATCGGCGGGCTCTGGGTGATCGACCAGCCGCTCGGACCGCTCTCCGGCGACCTCCAGGCGGGCGAGTTCGTCCTGTTCATCCTGCTGACCCAGCGGTTCATCTGGCCGATGGCGCAGTTCGGAAAGAAGTGTGGTCACAGTCGTACACACGGAACGGCGGGGTTTCGCCCCCGAACCCCCGAAATGTCTCTGGCGTTCTGATACATCTACGAATCTACACTTTTCTTGAACGCCTCGAAACCGCCAGACGGCGACCGATTCCATCCCTCCCGTCAAGATTACACACGAATCGGGTCCCTACTCGCGTAGTGTAAGGGGTGGGTGAGCGCCCGCCACGTGAATGAAAATAACCACGACGCATATATGGGCGACCCCACACCCGTCTTTGAGCCTCATTTTCTGTTTTTTCAGTGAGAACCCGATTTCCCGCGCCCGAACCCCACCCTTCGAGCGGGGAGAACCCTACTCCACGCCCTTCGAGCGACGGCGACCGCCACCGCTCCGCCCGTCGGGAGGACCGACCGCCCACCGCCACCGCGCCCGCCCCGCCAACAATCCCGCGTCCGCTCCACGTTCGTCCTCGAATCGCCACCGTTCTGGCGTGGATTCCACGTCGGTCGCCCGCTCCACCCACGTGAGTCGTGGGTCGTATCAGATAACCGAGGTATCCCCGCCACGAACGTGACCCGCCCTCCGTCGTTGGATGAAACCACGGGACGGCGCGACGGCTCACGGGTTTGGTGTGTTTATGCCATATAAACGACCGACCACGGCAAACATATCAGTTCACGGAGGTATCTCGACCGCCAGCAAAATCCCCGCGCTCACTCCACGGCGGTGGACCGCTCCGCCACCGCCTTTACTACTCCACGCCCTTCCCCCTCACGGGCCTACCTAATACTATTCCGAGCGGACTCAGAACGCTTGTACCGCCCGAATCCGTTTTCGCCCTCACACGGGGGTCCGTTCGTGTGGCGAGCGACCCGCTCAGTTCGGTGGCGACTGCGGACGCCCCCTATATTTGAAAACCGCCGTCTCAGGCCGTCTCTGTCCGCTCGGCATAGGTAAGGGCGAGGCGCGAGAGGGGACTTGATGACCGCCTCAATCGGTGGTGTCGTCCACCGTTGCTGTCGTTGTCGGAATCGTCCTTGTCGGGACGCCTATGTCTACGGTTTGGTCACTTGGGTGGTGGCCCGCCACGACCTTTTCCCATTTTCGTTTTTGTACGATTTCAACCGACTGAGCCACTGCTACACCGTTTTTGATACGTCGAAAAAGAGAGGGTCGCTATCGCGGCTAAATCAGGTCCTCAAGCGTGGTCCGCTCGAACTCGCCAAGCGTCCGCTGTTCCTCCCCCACGGCGTAGTCGCCCCCACGCCGTCGGTGAAATTCCCAGTCGAACTCGCGGACCACTTTCTGAATCGTCTGGCGTCTCACACCGAACAGTCGCCCGATGTCGCCAGAGGACAAACCTAACTCGAAGTGTAGATATTTCAATACCTGTTCGTCGCGGTGGGGCTTCTCCAAGCGGACCATACGACGCGCCACGTCGTCGTCGGGAATCCTCACGTCGTACTGCTCGACGTAGGTCACGCCCCCTCACCCACCTTGGTAGCCACCTTCTCCGTGGCGGTCGCCAGTTGGTCCGTGGACACACCCCAGTCCGCTCGAAGGTCCGTGAGGGCGTCACGGTCCACGCGGAGGATACACCGCTGTTCGTTGGCGGCGTGGAGGGCGACCGCAAGAATCCACGTATCCATACCCCCGATGAAATTCAGGGTCTTGGGGGTCGGGAGGGTCGCCAGTTCCTTGGCCCGCTCCGTCGCGCTCTCCCCCAACTGTAGCGTGTTGGCGACGGACTGAACGAACCGCTGGCGGTCTTTGGTCAGTTCGTCGGCCTTGTTACAGTCCGCCCGACTGCGGCGTGGCGCGCGGTGGGAATCCACCCCCGCGTTCCGCGCCCACAGGGTGGCGAACTTGTCCCCCTTGGTCGCCCACCGCTCACAGTCGGGGAGTCGCTCGTTCGGGTCGTAGCCGTCCGCGTGGCGACCCCCGTAAAGCGTGGTGGCGTTCGGGTTTCCCTCGTTCTGGTCGTGGGTGAGGGCGTCGTCGGACCCGTCGCGTTCGGGAGTCCGTCGGTCCCGCTCCACGTGGTAGCCGTCTGCGAACTCTTGTTGTTTGATTTCCTGTTCATCCTTCCAATCGTACCGCTGTTGGGTGGTGGTCGTCATATAAGAAGTCCGTCACGTGGACCAAGCGGGGAACGACTACCACCCCGACCGAAAACCGTTCAGTTACCGTCTGTTACTCGAAGTCTCGGGTATCTACGCTCAGCCCGCCACTGCTGGACCGCTCCACATTATCCAGATTTGACACCGTGGTCCCGCCAAGTCGCAGGTCCTTCACGTCCGTCGGGTCCACGGTCCCGTTCTCCGCGCCTTCGAGTAGGCCACACTGGCGGAGAACGCCACGAACGTGGTCCTCCGAACAGTCGAACAGTCGGGCGATTTCCGCCGTGGACAGTCCGCGCCCCGCATACAGGTTGGCGACCACGAGCGGGTTATCCGACCGTACCGCGTCGTCGGGCCACGCCTCCGTGAGAACGCTCAGAGCGTCCTCAGTGGCGTTCTGTTCGCCGTCGTCGCCAAGGTCGAACAGTTCCCCCGCGTCCAACTGGGACGCGCCTGCGGCGTTCTGGATGGCTTCTCGCCACTTGTTACGGCTCACTTTGTCCGCGGTGGGCGTCGCCTCCGCCACCGCGTCGTCGTAGGACCCGACCGCGGGATGGCTCAGTAGCGCCTCCACCCAGTCGCGCCACTTGGGGGCGCTCAGTTGGGTGGGTTCGGTCGGATAATTCTGGTACGAATCCGCCGCCAGCGGGTCGCCTTCTCCGTACCCAAGTCGGTCGCCGTTCAGTAGGTCCTCCACGCGCTCACTGCGGTCCTCCACGCGGTCGCCGTCGCGGTCCCGCGCCGTCGCCACGTCGTACATTACTCGCCACCTCCGTAGGCCGTGGCGGGCGTAAGGGCGACCACGGTGTCCGTCGCTTCGAGGACCACCGCGCCGTCGGGGAGTTCAACCGCCCCGTCCTCCACGGGGAACAATGCTACCACGTACTCCGTTTCGTCCGCTCCCGCAGGGTAGACCGCCGTAAGCGTCCCGTCCTCGAAAGTGAGGCGGTGGTCGGCGTTCAGGGTGAGGCGGTCGAAGGCGTCCACGTTCTGACGGTTCTTGACCGTGAAATCGTTACTCATCGCCGCCCTCCGCGGGTTCACTCTCGCCCGCCACGGTGTATTTGGTCGTTGTCTGTTCGTCGTCGCTCAGTTCGTCGGGGATGTCGTTTTCGTTGTAGTATTCCATAAGGAAATTGATGATTTCTTCGTAGTTGTCTCGGGTCGCGTCTGTTCGACTGTCGTAGATTCCTACCTCACTGGCGAGGGCTTCTAACCGCGTGAGGGCGGACGAATCCACGCTAACCTTTCTCGTCTGATACGAACGGCTCAAGCCTTGTACCTCGCTATCAGGTCGGTTCGGTATCCAGTCGGTTCGTCGGGGACGTGGCGAAACTCAGTGTCGCCGTCGTAACAGCCACGACAGTAGTAATGGCCGTCGTCGTCGGGATACTGCGGCCAGCCCTCACACCCGTCCGCTTCGCAGGTTTCCGCGTTCATAGGCGGACGTTACTGGCCTTCTTTCGGTTCTTGACCATTTCCTCACACGCTTGGTCAATGACCACGCCCATAGGGACACGTTCGTCCCCATAGACGCGCTCACGGGTTTTCTTTACTTGTTTCAGTTCGTCGTCGGAAAGTCGTACTCGGTTCTGTCGTCGGGCCATAATTCAGTCCTCAGCGGTTCGCCCCTCGGGGCCACCGCTCTATGTCCATCGTAATTAGAGTCAGTCGTTATTAACACGCTCTAAGCGATTCTAAGGCCGTTATATCGTGAGACGCCCCTATTCCCCCGCGAGACGCCCCAACGCCAATGTTGGAAAGTTGATATTCCCCAACCCGAGTTAATAACTCCGCCCCAACGCCTCAACACGGGACGACCCCCTCACACCCGCCTAAACGAAAACCGCCGTCTCAAGCGTTCTCTGTCCGCTCGGAATAGTATTGGGTAAGCCCGTTGGGGACGTGGGCGTGGAGCGGTCAGGTCGGTGGCGGAGCGGTCCACCGACGTGGAGCCACGCGCGGGGATTATGCTGGCGGTCGAGATACCTCCGTGAACTGATACGTCCCCACGGATACGGACGTGAAAAATGTACGACAAAATCAAGCGAATCAAAGAACGAATCACGCGCCAGCGGTGTCCGCCGTGGGACGAATCCAGCGGTGTGAATGGTGTCGAACGGCTTTGCGAATTATATCAAAATGTCGGAAAGTCGTCTCATAGCGGGGGCGTTTTCCCGCGAGTTACGTCAAAACTATGAACAGGTGTCCGCAGTGTGGCGACCGATTCGAGAGACTTGGGCAACACTACGCCGTCGGGAGGTGTGACCGCCCCGACCTGTCCGACCGCCAGCGGGCGATAGTCGAATATTTGATACTACTCGGGGCGAACGTCCGTGAGGATAACACAGAACCTCGATTAGAGGTGTTTTCGACCAAGCGGTGGCGGTTGGCGTCCGTGGCGGACGCGCTCGGGTGGTTGGCGAACTCTCCGCGTCGCCACGTCGAGGCGACCGACCCCCACAGTAGCGATATGTGGGCGCTCACGTCCGTCCCCCACCCGTCCGTGGCCTACGGCGGACCCACGGACGTGGCGCGACTGCGACCGCTCACGGCGCGTCTGATAGTCGTGGAGCGGGCGACGTGGGTGGGCGACCTGTTCGGGTCGCTCCACGTGGACCTGCGAGGCTTCGACGTGGACGGCGACCACTTACGCCGTCTCTTGGCCCGTGAGGGCGTCGCCACGGTCGAATACGACGGGGAGGGGTATGCGGAGGACACCCATACCGCCCGCTACCACTGGCATCCCGACGTGGTAGTGGTCCCTCACTACGACGCGGTGGACCTTCTCGAATGGGTGGGTATGTCACTCAGTGACGTGGCGGACCCGATTCAACTGGGATAAGCGGGCGGTGGCGGTCGGTCCTCGCCCGACAGTGGTCGGGCTTGAGAGTCGGGACTTGTCCCGACGCCCTCAATTCCGATTAGACGCGACGCGACGCGCGTAGCCAGCCCGCGGGGTGGAGGGAGGGCGTCAGCCCGACCGCTCCCGACACGCGGGGCGGTGGCGGTCACTCAGTCCCGTGGAGCGGTGTTTCCACTGTCCAAGGTGTGGGGTAGCGTCGTCAAAAGTAGGTCCGTCCGCGCTTCGAGCGTCGTTCAGGCTTGGGGTCCGTACTTCCGCCCCGCGTCCACCGCGTCGTCGTTGGCGAGATTCAGGTAAATCTCAGTGACGTTAATGTCGTGGTGTCCACACAGGTCCCGCAGGAACGGGGCGCGCATCCCGTTCTTGGCGCATTGAACGGCGAAACTGTGGCGGAGGGTGTGAGGCGTGACAAGCGCCCGCTCACGGCCTTCCACGTCGGTCCCGTACACTTCTTGAAGCCCGCTTTCCTCCGCGGCTTGAGTGACCACGTAGCGGACGGTTTCGCCCGATATTCTCTCGCCTTGGCGGGTCGGAAAGAGGTACGGGGATTCGTCCGCGCCGTAGACCATCCCGCGCCCTACGTCCATCCAGTTCGCCAACTGTTGGCGGAGGGAATCGGGGTATGGGACCGTCCGCGCGTCCCCCGATTTCTCCGTCCACACCTTGATAGTCTGTTCGTCGCGAGGGTGTCATAGAACTCTTCTCACACCGTGATGATCGTGCTTCCCGGATTGTCTCCACGTTCGTAGTTGGTGATCGCGATGACAAGGCGAAGGCACAGCGCGAGGAACACCTGCGCTCGTGCGTGGACGCGGCCTCGGGCGTGGGTGCGCCCGAGGCCGCAGTCCTTCACTGATTCGTTGGTTCGTTCAACTCCCGTGCGGCGGTTGTACGTCTCATCTAGCGTCGGTTGCTTCAGCTGAACGTCTTCACTGTGTTCCTCGATGCGGTCTTCGACCCTGTACTCGATATCGAGCGGGTCGTCGGTGTTTCGCGCGTTGTACGGAGCGACTGGCACGACCCCTGCGGCCAGCAGGTGGTCGTGCCAGTCGAGCGTGTCGTAGGCGCTGTCACCGACCATCCAGATCGGTTGCTCGACGGCGAGCGCGTCACGGGTGACGCGCATCGCCGTCTCTTCTGGTGCTTGTTTGCTCTCGGTGAACTCCGCTGCGATCGGTATCTTTTGCCCGGTCGAGACGATTGTACAGCCGTAGCCGTAGTAGTACTCGTCCTTGGTTGGATCGTAGCACTTTGACGCATCTGGGTCGGCTGGCATCGCCCTCACGTCGGTCGAATCGATACAGTAGGTCAAGTCGAGCAGGCCGCGGCGGGCGGCCTGCTCGACGAGGTGATCGAACACCTCGTTAGCGACGTGTTCGAGGTCGGTGAGGAAGCGATCGACCGCGTCTCTCGACGGCGGTCGATCGAAGCCACAGCTCAACCAGACGACCGTGTTCCGAAGCTCTCGTTCGACGGGGCGGATGCCGTAGATATCTTTGTAGTAGCAGTGGAGAAAGCCACGCATCAGCTCTGGTGGTTCGTGGTCTCGTGTTCGCCCCGTCTGCGCCGGGGCGAACACGTCAAACTCTTCGAGAAATTCGAAGGAGAGGTGCTCGAACAGCGCTAGCGTCTCTGTCTCCACGACATTGAAGAACGACTCTACCGAAGGATCATCTTGCAGGGTCGCTGAACTCATCCACCTCAGCGTTCACCCTGCTCTTTGGTGTGCTAATCGTTCTATGACACCCTCGACCGTCGGCAACCGCGTCGTCTGGGCGGAGAACCCGACCGACGAGCAACTCACGGTGACCGTCACGAACGATACCGGACCGGTCCGTACGCTCCAGGTCGCCGCCGGTGCGAACGAGTCGATCACCGGGCTCGACCCCGGCGCGTACACGCTGACCGCCGGGACCGCAGCGGGCGAGTCCGTGCCAGTCAACGGCGAGACCGAGTGGCCGTTCGAACTCCCGCCGGATCTCGACTCGGTCACGCTGTCCGTCGAGGACAACCTCACCGCGACGAATCCCAACGATCAGTCGGTCGACCTGACCGTCGCGAACGAGTCGGGCGTCGTGACGACACTCGCGGTCGGGGCCGATTCGACGGCGGAGATCGACGGGACGACCCTCGAAACGGGCAACTACACCGCCTCTGCGGAGTCTGCAGACGGCCGCAGCGTCCCCGTCGACGGCGAGTGGAACCTGACGTTCGCGTTCGAGCGCCCCGAGACGCCCGTGGGCACGACCGCCGCCCCGACGGGAACCGAGACGGCCACCTCGACCGCGACCGAGACGGCGACTGACACCCAGACCGAGACGGCCACTTCGTCACCCACCGAGACGACGACGGGTCCCGAGACGGAGACGCCGACAGACACGGCGACTGCGACGGCTACTGACACGGCGACGGCGACAGAGACCGAGACGCCCACCGCGTCGCTCACAGAGACGCCCACCGCGTCGCCGACCGAAACCCCGACGGAGACACCGACAGCGACGCCGACAGAAACCCCGACGGAGACACCGACAGCGACGCCGACAGAAAACCCAACTGAGACGCCGACCGCGACGCCGACGCCGGCACCGACTCCGTCCCCGACGGAGACCGCTACAGCGACGCCGACCGAGACGGGGACTGAAACGGCGGGTGTCGCGGCGGCCCAGACACCGACCGAGGCGACGGACGAACTGGCGGAGGCGAGAGCGACACTCGACGCCGCGGTGTCGCAACTGGGGGACCTCTTCGCCAGTCTCGACTGACGTGAGCGGTCGGGTGCATTCGGCTGCTCGTCGCGGAAGCGGTCCGATCTGAACGCCCACAGCGGACAGACGGCACTGCCAAAGTCCACTGCTACCCTCGCGGGAAGCGCTACGTCCGACCGCGACCTTTCGACCAGAACGTCGCGGTGATCACTTTCTCCAAAAGCGACCGTGTTGTCGACAGATAGATCGCGCAGTTGACGCTATCGACTGTTCCCCCAGGGGTCCGCCCGGACGGGGGCGTTCCAGAACGTGAAATCCACTGATAATTAGATCATCGACGTTTCATTCAACCAGGGTATTAAATCATGTTGTTCCGATGATAGAGTGGAATGGCACCAGACACCAATTCGCACGGATCAGACGAGCGGGGAACGGGCACACGGGAACGAACGGCGACGCGTCGGGGCGTCCTCCGGGCGACCGGTGCGGGCGTGGCCGGAGTCGCCCTCGGGGGGCTTGCGGGGACCGCGGCGGCCGACGGGAAGACGCCGTCGCGGCTGCACACCGACGGCAGGTGGGTCAGAGACGCCGACGGCGAGGAAGTCAGATTGCGCGGGCTCGCGACGGCGTCGATGGGGTTCTACGAGGTCGAGGGGATCCACCCGAAGACGCCCACGGAAGTCGTCGGCTGGGCGAGCAATCCGGCCCGGGGCTGGTACCCCAACGTGGTCCGCTTGCCTGTCACCCAGTGGGACGTGGACCAGCTTGGGGTCGACGCGCTGGTCGACGAGGTGCTTCGGCCTGTCGTCGATCTGCTGGCCGAGCGGGGCACCTACGCGCTGATCGACTATCACCTCGTCCACCCCTACACCGAGGCGGCCGCCGACGACGCCGACTACGACACCAGTCCGGACGAGATCGTCCGGAACTTCTGGAGCGGCGTCGCGCCGGCATTCGCCGACGACGACCACGTCCTCTACGAGCTGTTCAACGAACCGACGTACCCGATCTTCTGGAGCGACAACGGCGAGAGCGTCGAGAGCCCCGAAGACGAGTGGCTGCTGTGGCGCGAGACGGCCCAGCCGTGGGTAGACATGGTCCGCGAGGAGGCGCCGGAGACTCCCATCGTCATCGGGTCGCCCAGCTGGACCTCCCGGACGAACTTCGCCCCGGAGTACCCCTTCGAGGGCGAGAACCTGATCTACGCCGCCCACATCTACCCGGACAACGGACAACCCGAGGAGTTCGACGACACCTACGGCGCGCCCGCCGAGGACGTGCCCGTCTTCGTCACCGAGTTCGGCTGGGACCCCTACAGCGACGGGCTCGACCACGGCACCAACACCGACTGGGGCCAGCCGTTCCGCGAGTGGGTCGAGGGCTACGACAACATGGGGTGGGCCGCCTGGTGTTTCGACGACTCCTGGGCGCCGGCGATGTTCGACTCGCCCGGCGCGGGCGGCGCCGACGAGTGGACGCTGCGCTCGGCGCCCGAGGAACACGGCGGGTTCATCAGGCAGTGGCTCGCCGAGACCTCCGATGAACCGCTCGCCCTGTTGCGCCCGGGCAAGACCGAGGCCACCGAGGGCGATACGGTCCAGTTCGAGGCCCACGAGACCACGCCCGACAACCGCTGGATCGATTCGCTGGAGTGGACGTTCGGCGACGGCGAGTCCGCCGAGGGCTGGTCGGTCAGTCACGCGTTCGACGACCCCGGCCAGTACGAGATCCGGCTCACTGCCACCGACAACGAGGGGGAGTCGACCACCCACGGGCTGGCGATCACGGTCTCCGAGCTGACCGAGAAGCTCGCGAAGGCCGAGCCGAGTACGACCGCGCTGGCCGTCGACGAAACTATCGAGTTCGAGGCCCGCGACACCTCCGGCAACGACCGCTGGATCGACGCGCTGGCCTGGGAGTTCGGCGACGGAACCACGGCTGAGGGCTGGTGGGCTTCCCACGCCTACGATACCACGGGGACCTACACCGTCGCGCTGACTGCGACCGACAACACCGGCCACTCGACGACTCACGAGGTCGAGATCGCCGTCGAGGAGGTCGATAGTTAATTCGGATACTGCTGAATTCACCGCCCCCTGACGTTCTGACCGGATGGAAGGACGGTCTCAGAGCCTCGAGTTCATCGTCCCTGTCGTAGAAGGTCATTATCTGGATAATAATAACCGCGATAATGATCTAGTGCTTGCGGCGAGCGGCCGTCTGCCGGTCGACTGTATACCGAGTGTACCCCGGAACTCGACACGGTCAGTGGAGAGGAACGCACTGTCGCCCTCTCCCACGGTCCTCGAAGGCTTACTCGGGGTGGCCGCGGAATCACTCAACAGCTGGTGATTCGCAAAGGGGCAACTGCCGCTCGCGAAGATCAACGGTTAATTATTCCATTCAACATGGTGGATGGATCTGTGATTTGTAGAGGTCTTGGGAACGATTCGTGGCACAGGACGGCTTCGCACGGCGCTGGACGGCAGATGGGAAGAACAGAAGCGAAAGAAACCCGTAAGGACGAAAATATATATGTAAATACGACAAATGTCTATACAGAGCATGTCCCAATTGATGAAGTGCCTATCGCATACAAAAATCCGTCTTCGATATTAGAGAATATCCGGCCAACTGTAGATATTGAAGAGCGACTCGATACGATACACAATCTTAAATCAAAATGGCGTATTCAGATGAAGAATGGCTGAGCTCACTTCGGAGGTGTCATGAGGAGCATGGGAAGGTGACTCCAGCCACTTTCAATGAAGACGATAGATTCCCGAGCTATACAGGCGCTGTAAATCGGTTTGGAAGCTGGACGCGAGCGAAGGAATTAGCCGGAGTTGGGGAAACTCAAACAGTCGAATGTAAGGGATGCGGAGAAAGATTTGCTCATATTGGAAAGCATTGGAATAACTCTTCGTGTAGATGGCCAGCTCTTTCATCAACGCAATTAGAACTGCTGACAGGTGTGTTAATGGGGGATGGCACGTTACTTCGTGATGGGACAAATTGTTGTATCGGCATTGAGATGGCAAATCGAGAATACCTTGAGTGGCTAGATCAGCGACTGCAACCCTTCTCTACCGGGGTGAAATTAAAACATAGCTCGTCGGAACAATTGGAAAGAGCGAAAGAGGCACCTTTAGATCCTATCCGTAATTCGACGGTTCTGAAACCCTCCTATCTCCTTCTCACCCGTCGGTCACCACAGCTAAACCGATTCCGTGGCTGGTATGATACTTATCAAAAGCGGTATCCATCCAATCTCTCATTGACACCAGCAATATTCCAGCAATGGTATTGTGGTGATGGGACACTCAATATACGAGCGAAAGCAGCGAATCCTCATGCAACAATTACCTGTAAAAATGAACAAGATCGAGCTGAATTCATCACTAGCTTATTTCAAGAAGTGGGTTTCGAACCAACGCATCGAAATGGAAGATTTGTATTCGACGTAGAAGATACCTCGGAACTCTTAGAATGGGCAGGGCGGGCGCCGCCTGGTTTTGAATACAAGTGGGCAGATACGTATAAAGCGTACACTGAACTAAAGCCACCTTAACGGAGTTAGTAGCCAGCGACTGGTGATCCCGTTCAACATGGCCGAGGGATCGCTGCTCGCCCGTGGGCGGGGGAACGACGAATACCACCAGACGGCGCCCCACGGCGCTGGCCGCGTGATGGGACGCCGCGAGGCTCACGAGTCGCTCTCGCTGGAGGACTTCGAGGCGTCGATGGAGGGCGTCTACTCCGAGTCCGTCGTCGACGAGGTCCTCGACGAGGCGCCGATGGCCTACAAGCCCGCGGAGGCGATCGCCGACGCCGTCGAACCGACCGCCGAGGTCGTCGACTGGCTGGACCCGGTACACAACCTGAAGGCGCTGGAGTGAGTGCTGCAGTTCGTTCCGGGTTCGGAAATCCCGATTTCTGTAATACCCCGTCCGATACTCACTCGACGGACAACCGGCATCCCAGTTCAATTGCAGTTACAGACCTGGCATATACTCGATCAAAAATAGATGCAATCACAGTTATGCCAGATACTGTGGCTGCGAGAATTGCGAAGTCGTGAGACACATTGACAATGCTGTCGATTTCTTGTCTCTGCCGGAAGTGTGGCGGGACAATACTCGCCAGAAATCGAGGTTTACTGGCATATTCCGGTGAATATGGAAATAAACGTCTCGTTTGACGGAGAATTGATCCGCCGGAACGCGATCAGGTCCCGAGAGACACCGTTCCGGCCCGAAATTGATGATTCGATTCGGGGCTAGTTCGATACGGTATCGATCGCGAAGTTGTTTCGACCGTGCCTGGGCCAGCGAGCGGTCTGTCGACCGATACTATAAATTTAAAATACATCTACGAGTTTTTATGCGTATGGTCGCTGTGTGTACGGGTATGGTCCCTACTCGGCCAAGCGAAGTTTCGGATCCAATTTCGACCCGGGTCGGCGTCGGCGAACCGTCTCCGGGCCGGCACAAGAGTTAACTGGAGTTCCGTGCTGGATGCCTCATGGAACTGACACGCCGCGACGCGATAGCGGCGCTTGCGGCGATCGGCGTCGGTGGTGGCGTGGCCTACGGCGCGTCCGAGCTCGCAGGCAGGGACGGACCTGGCGGGTCGGACGGAACGCCGTCGGAAACCGGGGACTCCGATGCGCTGCTGGAGACGGCGGTGGCACTCGCCGAAGTCGTCTACCCGACGGAGGTCACCGAGGTCGAGTCGTTCGTCCGGACGTTCGTCTCCGGTCGGGTCGAGAGCGACGACGCTCGCCGCGCGGCGATGATGGACGCCGCGAACGCGCTGGACGACCGGGCGCACTCGGAGTACGGCACGCCGTTCCGCGAACTGAAACCCGAGGAGGGGAACGCGCTCCTGGAAACCCTCGGAATGTCACGAGTCGACCCCGATCCGGAGGGCGACGAGCGCCAGCGGATCCGGTACTACCTCGTCAACGAGTTACTCTACGGGCTGCTGCGCTCGCCGAAGGGCGGTCAACTGGCCGGCATCGAGAACCCGCCGGGCCACCCCGGAGGGCTGGAGGCCTACCAGCAGGAGCCAGGCCGATGAGTGCGACCGACCGCACGCCGTCGGAGCGAGCGGACGTCTGCGTCGTCGGCGCGGGTCCCGCAGGTGGCATCGTCGCCCACTCGCTGGCTACGCGGGGACACGACGTGGTCGTCCTCGAAGCCGGCCCGCGCGTTCCCCTGGACGAACGGCTGGCGCGCATGGAGCGCCACCAGCGGCCGGCCCACGACTGGACGGACGTCTGGGGGATGGGCGGCGAGCGCGACGCCTACACCTCCACGGGTGACGTGGACTATCCGCTCAACAGGACGCGCATCAAGGGCGTCGGGGGCACGACGCTCCACTGGATCGGCTACACGCCGCGGCTCCACCCGAAGGACTTCGAGATGGAGAGCCGCTACGGCCTCGCCACCGACTGGCCGATCTCCTACGACGACCTCCGACCGTACTACGCCGCGGCGGAGACGGAGATGGGCGTCTCGGGCGCCGACGACAACCCGTTCGCGCCGCCCCGGGAGGAGCCGTTCCCGATGGAGGCGTTCCCGCCGAGCCACTCCGATTCGATCCTCGGCGCGGCCTGCGAGGAACTGGGCATCGACGTCCACTCCGTCCCGCAGGCTCGCAACAGCGAGGGGTACGACGGCCGTAGCGCCTGCGTCGGCTACGGCACCTGCCACCCGGTCTGCCCCTCCGGCGCGAAGTACGACGGCTCGGTCCACATTCGTAAGGCCGAGTCCGAGGGCGCCCGCGTCCTCGACCGGGTCCCTGTCCAGCGGCTCGAACACGACACCGAGGGCGAGCGCGTCGAGGCCGCCGTCTACGCGACGCCGGACGGGACCGAACACCGGCAGGAAGCCCGCCAGTTCGTGATCGCCTGCGGCGCCATCGAGACGCCGCGACTCCTCCTGCTCTCGAAGTCCGAGACCTACCCCGACGGACTCGCCAACTCCTCCGGAGCCGTGGGTCGCTACCTGATGGACCACCTGCTGTACCTCGTCACCGGACAACTCACGGAACCTACCGGCCAACACCAGGTCGGCTTCTCCACGTCGGTCACCCACCAGTTCTACGACCACGAGGAGGCGTCCCCCGGAAGCTTCTTCGTCGGCTTCCTCAACTACGCCGGCCCGTCGCCGGTCGAGGCCGCGCTGAGCGACGGCGGGTGGGGCGACGACGTCACGGCGGCAATCCGGCGCTCCTATGGGGGCCACATCGGGACGGAGGCGCTCGTCGAACAGCTTCCGGATCCGGCGAGTCGCGTCACGCTCGACGACTCCCGGACGGACGACCACGGCAACCCCGTCCCGGACGTCCACTGGACGGTCGGCGACCACGGGCGCGCGACTGCCGAGAAAGCCATCCGGGTCCAGCGCGACATCCTCGAGGAGGCCGGCGCGAGCATCGACTACGCCACCCCGCCCGACCGGCCGCTTTCGGGGAGTCACCCGATGGGGACGACACGAATGGGCGAGGACCCCTCAGAGAGCGTCGTCGATTCGCGTCTCCGGACGCACGACCTCGCGAACCTCACGATCGCCTCCAGCAGCGTGTTCCCGACGGGCGGCGCCATGAACCCGACACTCACGATCGCCGCCCTCTCGCTCAAAGCCGCGGACCACATCCACGAAGACCGCTGATCCGATAGACGGTGACCGTCCGTCGAACCCCCGGCCAGCCAAAGTTATTTCAACTCATACTGTCGTATTAGTTTCTATGGGACGCGTTAGCATAAATAACGTGACGAAAACGTATGACGGGGGAATCCTGGCGGTCGACGGGGTGGACCTGGACATACGGGACGGCGAGTTCGTGACGATCGTCGGTCCGTCCGGGTCCGGCAAGTCGACGCTGCTCCGGATGATCGCCGGGCTCGAAGACATCAGCGACGGAACGATCGAGATCGGCGACACCGTCATCAACGACGTGCAACCCCAGGATCGGGGCGTGGCGATGGTGTTCCAGAACTACGCGCTGTACCCGCACATGACGACCCGGAAGAACATGTCCTACGGCCTCAAGCTCACGACGGATCTGCCCGACGACGAGATCAGGCAGAAGGTCGAGGAGGCCGCGGAGATGATGGGCATCGAGGAGCAACTCGACAAGAAACCGGGCAGTCTCTCGGGCGGCCAGCAGCAGCGCGTCGCGACCGGGCGGGCCATCGTCCGCGACCCCGAGGTGTTCCTGATGGACGAGCCCCTGTCGAACCTCGACGCGAAGCTCCGCGTCCACATGCGCACCGAACTCCAGCGCATCCAGGAGGAGCTCGGCACGACGACCATCTACGTCACGCACGACCAGGAAGAGGCGATGACGATGAGCGACCGCATCGTCGTGTTGAACCACGGGACGATCCAGCAGATCGGGACGCCGGACCAGATCTACAACGAGCCCGCCAATCAGTTCGTCGCGGACTTCATCGGCAGCCCCTCGATGAACATGTTCCCCGTCAGGCTGGAGGGCAACAAACTCGTCGGGGGCGCCTTTGAGTATCGCCTCTCGGACGCTCGCCTCGAACAGGCCCACCAGTACGTGGACGACGGGGAGGAACTGACGCTGGGGATCCGCCCCGAGAACATCCGTCTCGTCGACGAGCCGTCCGAGAACACGATCGAGGCGCACCTCGACGTGCGCGAACCCGTCGGGAGCGACAACTACCTCTACCTCACGCTGGGGGCGGACGAGTGCCGGGTTCGCGTCCCCGGATCGGTCAAGCCCGAAGAGGGAACGGACGTCTTGGTGGAGTTCGCCGAGTCGGACATCCACCTGTTCCGCCAGGACACCGGGAAGAACGTCCTCGTCTCGGAGCAAGTGGCTGCGGAGACGTCCGCCAGCGGCGATTCGGTTGCTGCCGCAGAGAACTGATCCGCCTGCCCCCGTCATCGCCGTCCCTGTTACTGTCGTCTTGAGGCCTCTAGGCTGCCCCTTCGTCGCGTATTACGGGCGCATAACTGTTGGATTTATAATTAATAATCGGAGCGGTTAAATATGATCCGTTTCTACGTACGGGTATGCGTGACAGTAGCAAAGGCGTCGAACAGCGCAGGAATCGGCGGAAATTCATCAAGGGCGTGGGGGCCGTCGGCGTCCTCGGCCTCGCCGGCTGTTCCGGCAACGGTGGTGGCGACGGAGGCGGTGGCGGCGGTGGCGGCGGCGGAGGTGGCGGAGCCGGGACGCAGACGGCCACCGGCACGCCGTCCGCGACGCCGCCCGACGCCGAGACGGTCCTCACGTACTGGACGCTGTTCGGCGGCGGCGACGGCGTCGTGATGAAATCGATCATCGACAAGTTCAACAAGGAACAACCACTCGGCGAGAGCGTCGGTATCCGGCGCCAGCGGGTGCCGTGGGACCAGTACTACGACAAGCTGTACACGTCCATGACCGGGGGCGCCGCGCCCGACATGGCGATCATGCACGGGTCCTACCTCCGCCGGTACGGGGACGTCCTCACGAACTACAAACCGCTGATCGACTTCAAACTGGAGGACGAGTACCTGAGCACGTACGTCGACTTCGTGACCATCGACGGGAACATCAACGCGCTGCCGCTGGACTTCCACCCGGCGGGCATCTACTACAACAAGGACATCTTCGAGGAGGCCGGTCTCGACCCGGAGAGTCCGCCCAAAAACTGGGACGAGTTCAAGTCCGCCGGGGACACGATCGCCTCGAAGACCGACAACGACGTGTACGCACCGACGCCGTACATGGACGGCGTCGGTGCGTACCGCGCGTGGAGTAGCTGGGTCAAACAGGCCGGCGGTCAGATATTCAACGAACAGCACGAGCCGGTGTTCAACAACGAGGCAGGGCGGAAGATGACCAAGCTGTACTGGCGGATGACCGGTGAGATGAACTGGACGCAGCAGTCGTCCTCGGAGAACTGGGCCAACCAGCGGTTCCAGAACGGGAACCTCGCGATGGTCTCGAACGGGACCTGGTACGTCAACGTCATGCGGGAACTCGAGGACTTCAACTGGGGCTTCTTCAAGCCGTTCGTCGCGCCCAACCGCACGCAGAAGAAGGCCTGGGCCGACGGTCACACGATCGTCTTGCCGCGGAACCCCGACCGCAGCGACAAGAAGACGCAGCTCGCGGCGGAGGCCGCCCACTGGATCACGACGCAGAATCCGGAGTGGGGGTCCGAAGCGGGTCACCTGCCCGCGGCCCGGCAGATCCACGAGTCCGGCGCGCTCGAGAGCTCGCCGATCTACGACAAGACGCTGTCGAAGTTCCTCGAGATGGCCAAGAACGACGCGTACTTCTTCCACCCGCAGGTCCCCAGTGGGAACCCGAACAACGCCAACTGGTGGAACTGGCTGATCGACGTCTGGGCCCACAACACGGAGCCCGAACCGGCGATCGAATCGGGCATGAAGACCATCAAGAACGCGATCAAGTGACACCCTGAGAGGGGACTTACCGACCCCATTCCACTATGTCAATACGAGATCAGATTTCGTCGTACAGGAGAGGGGAGGACGAGCGCAGGCGCCAGACTATCGGCACGGTGAACCGGGAGACCATCGAGGGATACCTCTGGTCGATCCCCTACCTGGCGGCGTTCGTGGTGTTCCTGCTGTGGCCCCTGGTGAAGGGGCTGTACATGAGCTTCCACGACTGGAATCCGCTGTTCCCCAGCGAGTCCACGTGGATCGGGCTGGAGAACTACATCCAGATCGTGAACGACCCGTTCTTCTGGAGCGCGCTCTGGAACACGATCTACTTCGTCGCGCTCACGGTGCCGACGATGGTCGTACTGAGCCTCGGGCTCGCACTCGGCGTCAACCGCAACGTCGCGGGGAAGAAGGTGCTGCGGACTATCTTCTTCAGCCCGTACGTGTTGACCATCGCGGTCGTCGCGATCGTCTGGCTGGAACTGCTCTCGGTCGATTTCGGACCGATCAACTACTACCTCGGCATCCTCCTCGGCATCAGTCCGCAGTGGCTCACGTCGCGGCTGCTGGCGATGCCGTCGCTCGCCGTCACGACTATCTGGTGGCTGCTGGGGTTCAACTTCATCATCCTCCTCGCCGGCCGCCAGAGCATCCCGGAGCGCCTGTACGAAGCGGCGCGGCTCGACGGCGCGGGCACGTGGCGCGCGTTCCGCGACATCACGCTCCCGCAGATGCGAAACTCGATCCTGTTCGTGGTCATCATCCAGTTCATCCTCCAGTTCCAGGTCTTCGGTCAGCCGTACATCATGACCGGCGGCGGTCCCGCCCAGTCGACGCGGACGATCGTCTACTACCTCTACCAGTCGGCGTTCAACCAGCAGGCGTACGGCTACGCCGCTGCCATCGGGTACATCCTCTTCGCCATCCTGGTGGGCATCTCGCTGATCAACTACTTCGTCATCGGAGGTGACGCCGATGAGTGACGCCCGGGCCGACCGGTCGAGGCTCGACCGGCTGAGAGACGACTGGTCGCTCGAAGACGTGGGTATCCACGCGGTCCTCTACGGGTTCGCGATCCTGTTCGCGATGCCGTACTTCTACATGCTCACGGTGTCGTTCCAGCCGCGGTCCGAGGCCATCGAGCCCGTTCCGCACTGGATCCCCCAGACGTTCACGCTTCAACACTACGAGTACCTGTTCCAGAACTCTCTCATCGTCAAGTGGACGTTCAACACGTTCCTGATCGCCGGGACGGCGACGCTGCTGATCCTGCTCGCCGACTCCATGATCGCGTACTCGCTGTCCCGCATGGACTGGCCCGGCCAGTCGGTCATCCTGGTGATAATCGTCGCGAGCTTCATGGTGCCGTACTACCTGAACATCGTGCCGCTGTTCACCATCGTTGCGAACCTCGGCCTCGTCAACAGCTACCTCGGCGTCATCCTGCCGGCAGTGGCCAGTCCGCTGGGGGTGTTCATGCTCTACCAGTTCTTCAAGGACATCCCGGAAGAGTACGAGGAAGCGGCCAGGCTCGACGGGTTCTCGAACTTCCAGATCTACACGCGGATCGTCCTGCCGCTGTCGCGGCCGGTGATGACCGCGCTCGGGCTGTTCATGTTCGTCTACAACTGGAACGCGTTCCTCTGGCCGCTCATCGTCCTGCAGGACAACGCGTCGTACACGCTACCGATCGGGCTCGTCTCGACGCTGAACGCGCAGATATACCGGCCGGGCCGGACGATGGCGATGGCGCTCATCGCGTCGGTCCCGCTCATCCTGATGTTCCTCTTGCTCCAGCGCTACCTCGTGCGCGCTGTCGAGCTCCAGGGCGTCACGGAATGAGCGGGAACGATACCGGCGTTCCATCGGCCCATCGCGCCCTCTGGTCGGCGTTCAAGCTCCTCCCCGGACACGCGGTTTCGTTCGTCGTCGTGAGCCTCGCCTGGTCGCTCGCTTCGCTGCCCGTCGTCACGGTCGGGCCGGCGACGCTCGGCGCGTACGCCGCGCTCATATCGATCCGCGAGGAGGGCAGCGTCGACGCCGGATTCGTCCTGCAGACGCTGCGCGAACACGGACTCGACGCCCTGCTTCTGGGCGTCGTCGTGATCGTGACGTCGACGATAAGCCTCCTGTACTTCGGCCGCTTCGTCGCGACGGGGTCTCGGCTGGCCGGCGTGCTCGGCGTGGCCGGGATCTACGTGTCAGTCCACGTCGGACTCGTGCTGGTGCCGGCGTTCGTCGGCCTCGCGAGTGGCGCCGACCTGTCGGAGGCGGTCAGGAGTGGGTACTACTGGACGGTCACACAGCCGCTCGTCGCCGTCTCGATGCTCGTTCTCACGTCGCTGCTGTTGGTAGCGTCGGCCCTGCTGACCGTCGCGGTCGTGGTGGTCTTCCCCGCGCTCGCCGCCGCGTTCCACACGGAACTGGTGTCCGACGTCTTCGCCGCCGACACGGAACCGAGCCACCCGGGAGAAGACCGGCCCCCGACCGCGGGGTACCGCGATTCCAGAAACGTCTGACTCCCGACGGACCTCGGGCGGGAATCGACGGTTCCCCGGTGCCGGAAAACGGCCCGCCATCGCCGGGGGCGTGCTCTCCCAGGCAGTCACGACGAGTCCGACGACGAGACGCCCGAGCGACCGATCTGTTACAGACGGTCCGTACCCGAGATCACGTCCCGATTCGCCGACGGTCCGGATATCTCTCTCGGCAACGCCTTCGGGCCGCTCGCGGTCGATCGCCAGACCGAGAGCGGGCCTGCCTGCGGCCGCTTCTCGTTTCGACCACGTCTCCCCCTCATCAGTGTCGAGAGACGCTATCCGAGCGCAGACGACGCGGCCCGTCCAGTTCCGATAGTATCGGACGTCACGAGATCAGACCGTCGGCCGCTGTTCGGCGGGTAGCGTGGACTGCTGTTTGATTGTCCTGTCACCGGATTCGATTCAACAGGTCCCGGACACGATCGGTGCGTTCCCTGTCCGTCGAATGCGGCTGTGGCAAACAGTAACGCGATATGCGGTATCAAATATCACTGGTTTAACTCGGAGTAACAGATTACAAAATTATGGCTGTAATCCAAAGGCGACTGGCCCGCTTCCAGCGGTGGTCGGATCGTTCCGGCCTTTTCGGAACAGAACGGAAACGCGGGATCGAACCTCTCAGGGTCGCCGCAGTGACAGTTCGCGGGCCCGGTTTCGGCGATCGCCGAACGGAGGGTGTGCGCGGTGATAACATATTTATCCTCAAAGGCGGTTACTAAAAACGGACGAATGAGATATTTCCAGACAGGCGACCGAACGGAACCAGCCGTCGTCGTCGAGCACGACGACGGGCTGTACGACCTGAGCGAGGCGGCCGTGGGGATCGACTCGTTCAGGGAGCTCGCCCGGTCGGCCGCCATCGCAGACCGGTCGCTGACTGACCTGACGGCCGCGCTGTGCGAGGACGCGCCGACCGTCGCGCGGGAGGCCGTCCGAAGCGAACTCCGCATGCCGGTGCGGCCCGACGAGATCTGGGGCGCCGGCGTGACCTACGCTATCAGCCAGGAGGACCGCCAGGAGGAAGGCGGGCTCGGTGAGACGTACCTCGACGCCTACGAGGCCGAGCGGCCCGAAGTGTACTTCAAGGCCACGCCCACCCGGACGGTCGGTCCCGGCGAGGCGGTCGGTATCAGGGGCGACTCGGACTGGAACGCGCCGGAGCCGGAGCTATCGCTGGTCCTCCTGGACGGCGAGATCGTCGGGTACACCGTCGGCAACGACGTGTGTAGCCGCTCCATCGAGCGCGAGAACCTGCTCTATCTCCCCCAGAGCAAGATCTACGACCGGAGCTGTGCGATCGGTCCCGCCGTCGCGCTGGTCGACGACCCGCACGACCTCGAGATGTCGATGACCATCGAGCGCGACGGCGAGTCGGTGTTCAGCGAGTCGACCTCCACCGCGGAGATGGTCCGCACCTGCGAGGAACTGGCCTCGTACTTCAGGCGCCACAACTACGTGCCCGAACTAACCGTCCTGCTCACCGGGACCTCGATCATCCCGCCGGCCGACGTGACGCTCCGCGAGGGGGACACAGTCGAGATCACCATCGAGGGGGTCGGGACGCTGGAGAACGACGTCGTCGAAGTCTGACCGTGTGAACGCCTTCGTTGACAGATCAACTGGGTCGACGTTCCAGGGACCGCACGCCGATCGGCGGTCGCGTCTCTTTCGGGTTTGTTATCGACTTCGTACGGGAAGCGGGCACTTCCTGACCGGGCGACGATCGATTCGTCTTCGCGCGAAGGCGCCGTTTACGCCCGAGATCGGCGGGGCTGAATTCCGATATCGTCGGAACCGTTAAGCGCGCGCGACGCCTGTAGCGGGATATGGATCCCGGCGATGGCCCCAAGATAAACGCCACCGCGGTGAGTTTCCGTATCCTCGACCGGATCAAAGACCACGACGGGATGACGATGACCGAGATCGTCGAGGCGATCGACAAGCCGACCAGCACCGTCCACGACCACCTGCAGACGCTGACGGACCTGGGGTACCTCGTGCGGGAGGACGACGAGTACGTGCTCGGCATGAAGTTACTCGAACTGGGCGGGTACGCCCGCACGCGCTCGCGACTGTGCCGGATCGCCGAGTCGGAGATCCAGAATCTCGCGCTCGACGTCGGCGACCACGCGAACCTCATGGTCGAGGAGAACGGGCTCGGCGTGTTCCTCCTCAAGCGCAAGGGGGACGAGGCGCTCTCGCTGGATACCTTCGAGGGCAAGCGCGTTCACCTCCACACTACCGCGCTGGGGAAGTCGATGCTGGCCTACATGGACGACGAGCGGCTCGACGGTATCATCGAGGAGCACGGACTCCCGTCGGTGACGGAGAACACCATCACCGACGAGGACGAACTGCGCGCGGAACTCGACGCGATCCGCGAGCGCGGCTACGCCACCGACGACGAGGAGCGTCTCGAGGGGATCCGCTGCGTCGCAGCGCCGGTCCGGACCTCCGGAGACGAGGTCGTCGGCGCCGTCAGCGTCTCCGGCATCAAGAGCCGGATGCAGGGCGAACACTTCCGCGAACGCGTCCCCCAGAAGGTGCTCAGCACCGTCAACATCATCGAAGTCAACATGCGACACAAGTAGCCCGACTGCGGCCTGGACGGGGACGAGTCGGCGTTCCCGACGGAGAACGCGAGCGGCCTGCGGGCTGGACGCCGGACCACTTCTGGAAGACCGCCGTGGACGAGTCCGTCGGGGACCCGTCGTTCGTCTGACCCAGTGAGACACCGACGGCTGGGCCCTCCTCGCGCCGCCGGACGGGGCCGCTACTGCAACCCGCCGAGCGTCTCGATACCGTTCAGCCGTTCCATCTCCGCGTCGCTCAACTCCAGGTCCAGCGCCGCGATGTTCTCCTCGAGCTGTTCGACCGAGCTATAGCCGACGACCGGGATCGTCGGCGGATCCCGCTGGGTCATCCACGCGAGGGCGACCTGGTTGCCCGAGGCGTCCTTCCGCTCGGCGATATCCTGCACCGCCTCCATCTTCAGGCGGTTCTCCGTCGTGACGTACCCCTCGGGGATCCGTCGGTCGTCGCGGCCGTAGCACCCCTGCAGGAGCGGCGAGTACGGGAGCATCGTCAGGTCGTGGTCGTCGCAGTACGTGACGAGTTCGTCGGTGGCCGGCCGCTGGGGCGCGAAGTCCGCGTTCCGGTGCGGGACGAGATACGAGAACCGCGGCTGGACGCAACTGAACTCCGTTAGCCCGCGCTCCTCGGCGAGCGTGTTCGCGCGAGCGAGCCGCCACCCGTGGTAGTTGCTGGCCCCGATGTGGCGGACCGTCCCTGATTCGACCAGCCGGTCGAAGGCGGCCATCGTCTCCGCGAGCGGCGTCTCGCGGTCGTCGACGTGGGCGTACAGCAGGTCGACGTAGTCGGTGCCGAGGCGGTCGAGGCTCTTCTCAACTTCCCGTTCGATCAGGTCGGGGTCCAGCGACTGCGGGACGTCGCCGTAGTCGAACCCGACCTTCGTCGCGAGGAACATCTCGTCGCGATTGCCGCGGTCGGCCATCCACTCGCCGAGGAACGGTTCGCTCGCGGGCTCGTCGTGGCCGTCGACCCACGTCGCGTAGATGTTGGCCGTGTCGAGGAAGCGGCCGCCCGCCTCGTAGTAGCGGTCCAGGATCGCCCGCGAGGTCTCCGGGTCGGTCCGGCTGCCGAAGTACATCGCGCCGAGACAGAGCGGGCTGACCGTCTCTCCGGTCGTGCCGAGCGGGAGTTCGTCCATGCCCGATCTGGCGGCGCGAGGGGCAAAAGCACCCGTGGTCCAGGAAGTGCGGTGGTGCGGTGTGGCGCAATGTGGCGCGGTGTGACGCGGTGTGGTGCGACGGTGTGGCGCAGTGTGGCGCGGGACAAAGCCCGGGTCGCGGGGCCGCGGAGTCGCCGTCGCCGGCGTCTCAGGGCAGGTCCGAGCGGTGCCAGACCTGCATATCGCCGGCGTCGCGGTTGTCCCAGGCGTAGTACGGGACGAGCGTGAGATCCGCCGCCTCGGATCCTGTCTCGCTAGCTGAACGGTACAGCGACCCCTCCCAGCCGTCGAGATCGGGGACCGTCGCGTCCATTTCGAGCGTCGTCACGCCTTCCAGGAGCGAGGGGTCGTGGGTCGCCTCGGCATCGGCGCCCGTCGGCACGGCGTACTGGTGGAGCGGGCGGTCGTTGTCGACTGCCTCGGCGGCGTAGACCAGCGGCGCGCGCTCGACCGCGACGCGGCCGGCGTCGTCCTCGACGGCCGGGTGGGCGGCGACCAGTTCCGTCTCCCGGTCGAGCGTGACCGCGACGGTCTCGCCGTCCCACTCGCGGTCGAGGCGGACGAACCCGTCGCCGTCGACGTCGACTTCATCGCCGTCGATCTCGATGGTCGCGTCGGTGGCCCACTCGGGGATCCGGACGTTGACCGGGACGCGCCCGTCGGCGTCGATTTCGAGCGTCGCCTCGGGATCCCAGGGGAGCGAACTCGACTGCTCGACGGTCACGTCCACGCCGTCGACCGTCGTGTCGAGGCGACTGCCGACGAACTGGTCGACGTAGAGTTCGCCGTCGCGCTTCGAGTAGAGGTACTGTCCGAGCGAGGCGAACAGGCGCGCGGCGTTCGGCGGGCAGCAGGCGCAGGTGAACCAGCCCTTGCGGTGGTGGTCGCCGGAACTCGCGAGCGGGTTGACGTAGAAGAAGCGCTTCCCGTCGAGGCCGACGCCCGCGAGGAAGCCGTTGTACAGCGTCCGCTCGATGAGGTCGGCGTACTTCGCCTCGCCCGTCCGGTCGAGCAGTCGCTGGTTCCAGAAGATGCTCCCGATGGCGGCGCAGGTCTCGGCGTAGGCCGTCTCGTTCGGCAGGTCGTAGTCCTCGGTGAACCCCTCGTGTTCGTGCGCCGGGCCGATGCCGCCGGTGACGTACATCCGCTTTTTCGTCATGTTCTCCCAGAGGCGCTCCATCGCGGCCCACAGCTCCTCGTCGCCGGTCTCCTCGACGAGGTCGGTGACGGCGGCGAAGAGGTACATCGCGCGGACGGAGTGGCCCTCGACGGTGTCCTGTTCGCGGACGGGCGCGTGGTCCTGGGCGTAGCGACCGTCGTACTCGCCGTCGTCGTCGAGGAAGACGACCTTCGCGCCCTCGGCGGCGCCGTCGCCGTCGTTGTACTCGTGGCCGGCGACCTCGTCGAGGTGCTCGAACTCCCAGGCGAGGCGGTCGTCGTGGCCCCGTCGGTCGACGAAGTACGTCGCGCGGTCGAGGTAGCGCTCCTCGCCCGTCACGCGGTAGAGCTTGATCAGGGCGAGTTCGATCTCCTCGTGGCCGGGGACGCCGTCGATCTCGTCGCCGAAGACGTCGTCGACGTGGTCTGCGAACCCGATCCCCACGTCCAGCAGCGTCCGGTCGCCGGTGGCCCGGTAGTGAGCCACCGCCGCCTCGATGAGGTGGCCGCCGCAGTACAGCTCGTGGAGCATGTTGAGGTTCGTCCACCGCTTGTCGGGCTCGACGAGCTGGAAGTAGGTGTTGACGTAGCCGTCATCGCGCTGGGCGCGGGCGACCAGGTCGATCACCTCGTCGACGCGCTCGCGCAGGTCGGGGTCGTCGGCCTTGGCGAGCTCGTAGCTCGCCGCCTCTATCCACTTGTAGGCGTCGCTGTCCTGGAACCACATGCCGCTGAAACCGCCCTCTTTCCCGTCGATGACGCGGCGGAAGTTCTCGAGGCTTCCCGATTCCTCCAGTTGCTCGTACTGGTACTCGATGGTCTCCGTTCGGTTGCGTCGGATCCACGGCGACCAGAACTCGTCGTCGATCTCCACCTCGTCCACGTCGACCGAATACTGCGGGACCGTCATGTGTCGACTCGCACATCGTCCGAGGGGGGAATAACGGTACTGGTCGCCACCCGCGGGCGGCCCCGAATCGCCGGAGGCACCGGCGCTTCGCTCTCCTCAGAGGTACCGGAGGAGTCGGTCGACCAGCGCGGTCGCGGTCGGCTGCTCGCCGTACCGGTCGGTGACCCGGAACGTGCAGTGACAGAGCCGGCCGTCGCCGCGGCCGCGGACCACGAGGGGGCTCCCCCAGTTGGCGATCCAGCCCTCGACGGATCCGACGTGGATCTCGTCGGCCGCTGGATCGAGGTCTTCCACCAGGTCGTAGGGGAACAGGTCCTCGAACGCCCAGCCGACCCGGGCGTCGGTACAGAGGTCCGCCAGGAGGTCGCTGTCCTGGTACAGGAGCGACGAGACGAGGTTCCAGCTCTCGCCGGCGGGGAGGCTCCGGTAGTCGACGGCGTCGGACTCGGCCATGCGCCCGTCGGTTCCGGGGACGACCAGCGCGGCGCCGCCCGCCTCGACGAACTCGGAGACCGCGGCGTCGACAGCGGTGACCGCCGCCACGTCGGCCGCGCCGAGGTCGTCGGTGACGGCGACGCCCTCGGTTTCCAGTGCAGCGGCCAGCGGCTCGTCGGCGTAGACCGTCCGGTCGGGCGCCTCGCTCGCGACGACGAACACCGGTTCCTCGTTCGAGACCTCCCGGTCCGCGGCCTCGAACGTCACGTCGAGCGTATGGGCACGGGTCACGGCATCAGCGCCGGGCGACAGCGTGATCGCTTCCTCGACGGTCGTCGTTCCGAACCCGTCGACAGAGACCGACCGCGTTCCCTCCGATCCTGGGCCGTCCCAGCGGAGTTCGCCCTCCAGCGTCTCGGTCGTGTCGTTGACGATGCGGACGTCCGCGGTGACCTCGCCGCCGGGCGCGACGGCGTGGGTGTCAGGTTCGATCGCGACCAGCACCTCGCCGTTGACGGTGGTGAACTCGTCGGTGAAGCCCTTGGGATCGCGGAGGTAGTCGAGGACGCCGTTGAACTCCCACTCGATGTCGGAGAACTCGGTGAGGACGTAGCCGGCGACGGCCTCGTGGGTCCGCATCTCCTCGATGACGCCTTTCAGCGAGACGGACTCGCGGCGCTGCCACGCCTCCGCGAGGTCGTCGTACCCGTCGAAGACCTCGGGGAGGTCGGTCGCCTCGTAGCGCTCGTCGACGCCTTCCGGCCGCTTGAGCGGGTCGTCGAGGAAGTCGTGGGAGAACCACGACGGGTCGCCGTCGTAGTGCTCGCGGAGCTTCGGCAGGTCCGGGAACCCCCACGTCCCGAACTCGGAGATCAGGATCGGGGCGTCCTCGGCCGGCGTGTTCTCGGTCGCGTAGTTGTCTCCGGGGTTCGCCGCGATGTCGTCGAGGGCGTCGGCCCACGGTTCCGCGCGGTCGGGGCTGACGTAGTACTCGTGGTAGTCGTTGATCTCCGTCGCGACGTGGGCCCACCCGGAGTTGTCGCAGACGAGCCGCGTCGGGTCCCGCTCCGTGGTCTCGTGAAAGAGTTCGGTCAGGTACTCCTGTTTCTCCGCGTCGTTCCACAGCCGGCCCTCGTGGTCGGAGAAGTCCGACTGGTCGAGGCCGATGCCCCATTCCTCGTTGTAGATGCTCCAGGCGACGACGCTCGGGCTGTTGTAGTCGCGGTCGATCATCCCTCGCAACTGCTCGCGGACCTCCCGCTTCGAGCGCTCGGAGTAGACCGTCGGGTTCGCCGGCTCCTCCCAGACGAGGATCCCCAGGCGGTCGGCCGCCTCGATGAAGTCGGGGTGGGCCGGCTTGATGTGCTTGCGCAGCATGTTGAACCCGAGGTCCTTCGCGGTCCGGATCTCGTACTCGAACAGGTCGTCGTCGAAGGGGCGATAGAGCGTGTCCGGGTAGTACGCCTGGTCGAGCGCGCCGCGGACGTAGAACGGGTCGCCGTTGAGATAGAGGCGGTTGCCGTCGGCGTCGACGCTGCGCATCCCGAAGTACGTCTCCGTCGCGTCGATCGTCCCGTCGCCGTCCCGGAGTTCGACGCGCACGTCGTAGAGCGAGGGATCGTCCGGCGTCCAGTAGTCGGCGTCGGGGATCGAGAGCGTGCACGTTCCCTCGCCGTCTTCGATCTCGCATGTCGCCGTGGCGACGTCGTCGCCATCTCGGGAGACGGTGATCGCGGCGTCGAGGTCGCGTCGGCCCCCCTCGTGGTCGCCATCGACCGCCACGTCCACCGACGCGGTGTCGTCGTCCAGATCCGGCGTGACCGCCACGTCCTCGACGAAGCGTTCGGGACGGGATTCGAGCGTGACCGACTGCCAGATGCCGCTGACCCGCGTGTACCACGGCGCGCCCTGCTTGCCGTGGGGGATCTCCGAGAGGTCCTCGGGGTCGGTCACTTCGACGACGACGACGGTCTCGCCCGGCGAGACGGCGTCGGTCACCTCCACCTCGAACGGGAGGTACCCCTCGCGGTTGGACCCGACCCGCTGGCCGTCCACGTAGACGGTCGCCTCGTAGTCGACGGCACCGAACCGCAGGAAGACGCGGTCGCCGCGCCCGTCGTACTCGACGGTCGTCCGGTACCACGCCGTCCCGGTGTACTCGCGGTAGGCCTCGTCTTCCTGCCAGGCGTGGGGAACGCTCACGCGCTCGGTGCTCGACCAGTCCGCGTCGGGGTCGGCGAGCGCCCGCTGTTCGCCGTCGTCGGGGTCGGTCGCGAACAGCCACTCGCCGTCGAGCGAAACCGTGATGCGGCCCTCGTCGTTCGGTGTCTCCATGGCCCGACGATTCTGGTCCGCGGGCCAAAATACTACCGTCGGTCGTGGTCTCGGGGGGCCCGTCGGGAGGGGCGACGGTGGATCGGCCACTCTCATCTTCGCGGCGGCGCTCGCGTCTCCTTCGGGGCGCCCGGATCCGGGTCGGTTTACTGAGGCGACAAATGATGGAATACAATTATTTCTCTCGTTCTATCGAAATGTAAATCGTTCAACCGTTTTTCGGCGTTCGCACGAGACTGCCCGTCCTCCATCCGTGATTTCCGGTGAGACCGTTCTAGTCATCGGTCTGGCGTGGTGCTGACGATGTTCACAATCTCTGGACGCGGCCGGTGGGTGAGCAGTCACGAGATTCTCCAGTACACCGTCTGTGGCGGACAGAACCCGCTTTCCGCGTCGAAATGGAGACTGAGCGCGATCGGACCGTCGATTGTCGGCCCCGTATAGTATCGGTTTACTTCACATATAAGAAATAGAATTGATGCGACGAGGCGTGACCGGGTCCGACACTACAGACGCCGGGTCCGCGCGTGGGATGCCGTCGACCGGGCGGCGCAACGGCGTCGCGCTCCGGGGACGCGATCACCCGATGCCGATCGTTCTGGAACTGCCGTCCGCGAACTCTACCGTGACCACCAGATCTGCTCCGTCGCTGGTCGGGTCGACGAACTCGCTCACCCCGAGGTCGCCGCTCCCGCTGATGTCGCGGATTGCGACAGAGAACTGCCCGGAGACCGTCGTCGAGGGCACCGAACCGCCGACGGTGGTGTCCCTGTCCACGTACTGCCGGCCGGCGAGGTCGTTCCGCGTCGCGACCGAGATCCCGGTGACCGTGACCGAGCGGTCGGCCCGGAGTGCGAACGACACCTCGCGGCCGCGGCCCTGGCCGCCGACGTTGCTGCTGTCGACGGTCCCACCGACCGTGCTGACCGCCGCGGCGCTCGTCGACTCGTTGCCCCCGCCTGCGCCGGGATCGGGTTCGTCCCCTCCCGGCTCCGTCGTTCCCGCACCTCGGTCGACGAGTCGCAGGTCGAACGTCGCGGTGCGCCGCGCGTCGCCGGCGCCGAACTGCGCCGTGACGGTGACCGACTGCGTCTCCTCGACGTCGTCGGGCGCGTCGTAGACGAACGCTGCCCGGCCGTCGCCGTCGGTCACCGGTGAGACGGGCCGCACGGTCCCCGGTCCCTCGGTGACTGCGGCGGTCACCGAGACGCCGCTGACGGGGTTGTCGAAGCGGTCGCGCGCCGCGACCGCGAGCCGCTGGCGCCCGGTTTCGAGGACGCTCGACGCGTTCCCGTCGCTGTCGGTGAGGTACGCGGCCGACGGCTCGCTCGCGTGGTCCCCGACGGCCACTTCGCCGAGCGCGAGTTCGTAGGTGCCCCGTTCGAGCGTCAGCGTGAGGTTCCCGCACGGGGACGGCGGCTCCCGTTCGCAACTGAACGCAGTCACGTAGCGGTCGTCCTCGGCGCCCGCCCGGTCGAGTTCGTCGGCGAGCAGCTCCGCCCACGTGTCGTTCCGCAGCCGCGTCGGGACGGTGAGCGTAACGGGATCGGTCCCGTTGGCGACGGTCACTGTCTCGACCGGCGCGCTCGCCGGGCTGACGGAGACGCTCACCCGGCCGGGGGCAGACCGCGAAAACCGGCCGTCGAGGGCGACGAGCGAGATCCGCCGGCCGTCGACGAGGTCGGTCGCCGTCCGCGCCAGGCTCCGGTCGCCGGCGATGTCGTATACGACCCACGGTTCGAAGACGGTCGTCGGCGCCGCGCCGTATTCGTTGTAGTCGGGGGCGTAGACGACCGCGCGCGTCTGGACCGTGCGCGTCGTCCCGTTCCAGTAGTCGCCGGTCTCGCCGGCCGCCCGGACGTTTTCGAGGGCGACCGTGCCGGCTTCCGTCGTCCGGAGCGTCCCGCTGACGGGCGGCGGGTTGACGAAGAACAGCCGCGTCGGGTATCGGAGGCCGAGCGAGACCGTCGTACGCTGGGCGCGGCCGCCGTCGGCGACGCGGTCGGCCGTCGCCGCGAGCCCGACGACGTCCGACTGCACCTCCTGGCTGTGTTCGAACTCGACCTGGGAGTTCAGCGCCGGGATCGCCGTCGTCTGGAAGACGCCGATCGAGAGGACGGCGATGGCGAGCAGGAACACCGCGCCGATGACCGGCGAGACGGCTCGGGTGTCCGCCCGGAGCGAGACCGACGACCGCGCTGGCGTGTGCTTTCGTGTTCGCATGGTTAGACGATGGTGAACGCGACGACGGCGACGACGAGCAGTCCGATGGCGTACTTGAGGCCGGCGTAGAGGCTGTCCTCGGCGAGCTTCCCCGCGAGCAGCCCGCTCCCGAAGCCCTGGATGAGCGCGGAGTGGAACAGGACCGTCCGGTACTGGTCGACGGGGATCGCGGCGAGGCTCACCGGCCCGCTGTCGACCGCGGGCGGGAGTTCCGCGGCGTAGGTCTCGATCGGGTCGAGGAAGCTCGTCGACAGCATCAACACGACCAGCAGGTAGACGAGGAAGCCGATGACGATGATCGCGAGGTACGACTGGAGGGCCTGTCGGCGCTGGCTGCGGCGGCGCGCCCGCTCGGCCGTGTCGGCGGCGGCGACGTCGAGGACCGTGTGGAGGTCGCTGGTGGCGCGGCTCCCCTCGGCGACGAGCTTCACCGTCCGCGTCAGCTCGGGCGAGGCGATGCGGTCGCCGAACGCCTCGAACGCCTCGGCGGTGTCGAAGTTCCACCGGATGTCGTTGCGGAGCCGTTCGAGTTCGGCCCCGATCCGGCCCGACGTCGAGTCGGCGACGATCGCCAGCGCCGCGGTCAGCGAGAGCCCCCGGCGGTTGCTCACCGCCAGCAGGTCGAGGACGTCGGGGAAGCGCCGCTGGAAGGCGGCCTCCTGGCGCGCCCGGTACTCGTAGACGACCGCGACCGGCGCGGTCGCGACGACCAGCGGCGCGACGACGAGTTCGGTCGACACCGCGACCGGGTTCGCGACCATCGCGTCCACGCCCAGCGGGACGGCGCCGGTCAGCACGCCCGCGGCCGGCAGCGCGACGGCGATCGGGACCGAGAAGAGGAACGCCCGCTCGGGCGCCTCGCGCACCTGAACGAGTTGATTCACGAGTCGGGTGCGGATGCCCTGCAGGCGCTTGGTGCGCTGGTACTCCTCTCGCCAGTCGGGGTCGGCCTCGCCGGGGGCCGGCGGCGCGGGGCGCGCCCGGCCGGGCGAGAACTCGACGGGCGTCGACCGGAACGGCTGGCTGACGACGTCGATCAGCACCGCGAAGCCGGTCAGCGCCAGCGGGATCGCGACGTAGATCAGCAGCCGGATCGCGTCCAGCGTCTCCTCGCCGAGGAAGCTCACGACGATCAGCACGACCAGCAGGAACAGCGGCGCGGCGACGAACCCGACGACGAACACCTCGCTCAGCAGTTCGAGGCGCTCGACGTAGGCCTCCTGGGCCTCGACCGCGGCGTCGAGCTGGTCGTCGACCTCGTCACGCAGGAACCCGGAGATGTCGCCGCCGCTCTCCAGGACGGTCGTGATGTCGTCGGTGAACCGCCGCAGTTCCGTGCTGGGCGTGACCGCCCGGAGGTTCTCCAGCCCGATGTAGAGGTTGTTGCCGAACACCTCGACGTCGCGGACCACGCGGTCGAACTCCTGGGAGACCGCCCCGTAGGTCTCCTCGGCGTCCGCCAGCCGGACGAGGATCCGGTCGAAGCTGACGCCCGCACGCGAGAGGGCGTACATGAACGTCAGCGCGTAGGGCAGGTTGTAATCGATCTCGCGGCGGCGCCGGTCGATGCGCATCCGAACCCGGTAGACCCGTCGCCACAGGTAATACAACCCCGCGGCGACGACGCCGCCCGCCACGAGCGCGCCGGCGACGCTCCCCGCCAGCGCCGGCACCGAGAGCCCGGTCGCGCCGGTGAGCCCCGAGAGCGTCCAGAAGTGGGCCGCCGCGAGGAGGCCGACGCTCGCCACGAGGGCGAGGGCGACCGCGGCGGCGACGATCAGTATCATGTGACCGACCATCGCCGCGAGGTAGATGTCGTAGGTGTCGCGGAGCCACGCCTGGGTGAGCCGGCGCTGGAACGCCTGGTACCGGCCCGCGCGGCGCTTGAAGAACGTCCGGATCGGGCCGTAATGCTCGCGCAGGTCTTCCCGGTCGATGGACTCGAACCCGGCGGTCGCGCCGCTCGGTCGCAGGAACGACTCCTCGGGGTTGTGCGCGGCTGTCGCCTCCGTGTCCGTGTCGCCGAGCGCCTCCCCGTCGGCTGTGACTGCCGTGTCCCGATCCGAGCGGCCGTCAGGGTGGTCCGCACCGAGGTCGTCTGTCTCCTCGCGGCGGGCGGTCCACTCCTCCCGCGGGTCGGCCTCGACGTCCGAGTCCGCTCCGGGCGGTCGGGCTTCGTCGTCGGGCATCGGTCACTCGCTCCGCTGGGCCGGGAGGTCGGCCGGGTCGAGTTCGTCGGCCCGGATCTGTTCGAGGACGGTCTGGGGCTTGCGGTAGAAGGTGTGGATCACGCGCCCGACGCTCTCGTGGTGGCGGATGTCCTCGCGGAGGAGGTACCGCAACACCTCCCGACGCAGGGAGAGTTCGCGCCGCAGTTGCCTGTCGTCCCAGCCGCGCTCGTACTTGATCTCCTGGAGGAGCGCCGACGGCGCCCGCTGTTCCATCGAGTCGCTCGCGGGGTCGCGCCCGAACACGTCGCGGGTCCTGACGCCGCCGTCCGCGTCGGGCGCGGGCGTCAGTTCCACCAGCTTGTGGTTGCGCCTGACGCGCCGGGGGCCCTTGGTGACCTGCCGCTGGATGGAGACGACGTCGAGGCTCCCGATCATCTGTCGCGGGATGTTCAGCGGCTCGTTCTCCAGACGGCGCATCGCGCCCTCCGCGGAGTCGGCGTGGAACGTCGTGTAGGCGGTGTGGCCGGTCGAGATGGCCTGGAAGAACGTGAACGCGACCTGCGGGTTCGCGCGGATCTCCCCGACCAGCAGGAACTCCGGCCGCTGGCGCAGCGCCGACTCCAGCAGGTCGAACATGGTGACCGCACCCTGTCCGTCGGCGGTCGACGACGAGCGGGTGACGTTGCGCACCCAGTTCTCGTGAGGGAGCCGTAGCTCCGGCGTGTCCTCGATGGAGACGATCTTGTTGCCCGGCGGGATGAAATAGGAGATGGCGTTCAGGCTGGTCGTCTTGCCCGACCCGGTCCCGCCGGCGAACACGACGGACTTGCCGTTCTCGACGAGCAGCCACAGGTAGGCCATCTGGTCGAGGCTGAACGTCTCGAAGTCGATGAGGTCGGTCGGGGTGAACGGGTCCTCCGAGAACCGCCGGATCGTGAACGTCGACCCGCGGAGGCTGATGTCCGACCCGAGCGTGAACTGCGCCCGCGAGCCGTCGGGCAGGCTGGCGTCGAGCAGCGGGTCCGCCGCGGTCAGCGACTTGCCCGCCCGCTGGGCCAGTCGCGTCACGAACGCGTCGAGGCGCGCCTCGGTGAACGAGAGGTTCGTCTCCAGGTCGCGATAGGCGCCGTGGTAGACGAACAGCGGGACGTCCACGCCGTCACAGGAGATGTCCTCGATGGCGGGGTCGCCCATCAGCGGGTCGATCTTCCCGTAGCGGACGAAGTCACGGCGCAGGTAGTACAGGATCCGCAGGAGCGGAGCGGGCGGCACGGCCGCGGCGTGTTCGTCGAACACGCGCTGGACCTCCAGTTCGAAGATCTCGTCGCGCTCCTCCTCGGCGCCGATGTCCCGGTGCATGAGGTCCTGGCGGAGGATCCGCGTCAGGTCCTCGCGGACGTACTGCTCGAACTCCGTCAGCGTCGGCGCGTCGACGTGGTAGCGGTGTTCGTTCTCCGCCGGGTCGTAGACGATGGCCGTGTAGGAGTAGGGCCGGCGCGACCAGCGCCACGAGACCAGGTCGTACTCCTCGAGGTAGTCGAAGTCGAACCACCGCTGGCGCACGGCCGCCTCGGTCGGCGCGTCGATCCCCAGCGCCTCCGGCTCGTAGACCGACTCGAAGTACTCGACGATGTCGCCCATGATCTCCGTCTCGACCTCCTCGCGGGACACCGTCGCCTCGCCCGCGCCGCTGTCGAGGGTGTGGTCGATCGCTTCCTCGGTGACCGCCTCGTCGATGTCGTCGAGGACGAACGACTCCCTCGTGTCCGGGGAGTCCGTCGGCGCGGGTTCGTCGCTCATTCGATCGCCCCTACGTTTCGAATCGAGCGTCAAAAAGACAGTGCAGTATCCGACGACAGTTCCGTACGGTCCCGGTAAGTAGTTGACAAAGACGTATCGGGCACGGAGACAGTATCGCGGTGTTGCCGTGGCGCCGACGAGGTCTCTCAGGGGGCCGGCCCGTCTCTCGGTAGCACTCCCGAGCGGTACGTAGGGGGACACACCGCTACTAGCAACGTTCACTTCCGCGGGGGTACCGGCCTCCCGTACGTCCGGGTCCCGCGGCCTGCGCCGCGGGGCGCCGACCGACCACGTCGACCGATTCACCATGACAGGACCCGAACACGCCGACGGAACGGAGACCGTGTACGAAGACTACGTCCTCGACGTTCGCGTCGTCGAGGTCGCGACCGAGGAAGGCGCGGACTCGCGGTACCGGTTCGAGGCGCCGGAACACGTCGCGATGACCTTCGACGACCCGCGGACGGCGACGCTGTACGCCGACGTCTACTTCGATACGAACGGGTTCCAGGAAGCGGGAACCGGCGAGCGAGGGGTTCCACCCGAGGTGGTTCAGGCGGGCCGTGACACGCTCGCCGCCTACTTCCTGACGATGCCGGGGACGGACACGAACTGGGTCGCCTCGTTCTACGGGAAGCGGCCGAGCGAGGTCGAACGCTACGTCGGCGCAGTCCGCCGACGCGCTTCGGAGATCCGGTCGGCGGTCGAGACGGACGACGTCGAGCGGGCCGCCGATCCCGCCTGAGACGCCCGCGGTACCAGGGAACCGGTTCGAGACCGCGCACGTTCTCGCCTTCTGTTCGAGGCTGTCCGCGCTCCTCCCATCGTTTCGACGTGCTCACCCGGTGGGCGCTGGCCACGAACTTCGGCGAGGCTGGTCCCGGTCCAGCCTGATCCGGTCCAGTGACCGTTCGGTTCGGGCAGGGGCTGTCGGCGACGGTCGGGTGACTACATAGCACGCAATATCACTCGTCCCGCAACAGACCGGGATATATCACTATTAGAAGCGTTCACCTTCCGAACAGCGGACCACCCGGACGCATGGTCGATCTCAACCGGCGAACGCTCCTGGCGTCGTCCGCGGCGGCGGCGCTGGGCGCGAGCGTGTCCGGCGTCGCGAGCGGGGCGGCGGCGGACGACGGACAGACAGACGGCGCACCGACAGTCAAGGGGGAACTCAAGCGGTTCTCGTCGACGGCCTTCGGCGCGGAGGTGACCGGCCCGTACGTCTTCGACGACGGGTCGCTGCTGTACAGCCTCCAGCACCCGAGCCGCGACAACCCCGGCGAGTACAACCGCGCGGGCATCGGCTACTTCAGCGGCTTCTCGTTCGAGTTCGACGGGACGAACGACGACTTCGAGGAGCTACCGGCGCCCGCGACGGAGGAAGAACGCGGGCGCGTCCGGGCCGCGGCGGGCGAGTACACGTTCCTCGTCCGGGAGCAGGACCCGATCGGCGACGGGAGCGAGCGCCTCGGCGTCGTCCAGACGCCTGACGGGTGGGACCTCGCGCAGGACAACTTCGCCGGCACGCAGTACGGCGACGCCGGGTTCAACCCGGACTGCAACCAGTTCGTCGCGACGAACGGCGCGCGCACCGAGGGGTACCTGTTCACCAACTGGGAGAACAGCCCCGGGAACGTCTCGCGCATCCCGCTCAGCCAGGACAGCGACGGCGAGTGGCACGCCGACCTGGAGAACGCGATGAACCTCGCCAACACCGACGCGATGCGGGAGATCGGCGGGACCCGCATCAACTGCTACGGCGACATGAGCCCGTGGGGCACGATGCTCTCCTCGGAGGAGAACTACGCTCACACGCGCGTCTCGCTCACCGCGACCGTCGGCGACATCGTCGACGCGGGCACCGGCAAGGGCCGCATCGGCGCCTGCCAGTTCTGGAATCGGCCGAACCCGAGTTCGATCCAGTCGGCGATAGACGAGTACTACGGCGACAACTCGTGGTTCGTGCAGGGGTACTGGGCGCTGACCGGCGTCGAGTTCCTGGCGTACTACCTCGGCGCCGAGCGCGTTGACCAGTCGGCGCCGCCGTACGCCGACGGGGCCGACCAGCAGAACACCACCGAGCCCATCGCCGACGTCTACCCGAACCCGTACCGCTACGGCTATCACCTCGACATCCGCGAGCCGACGGCGGAGACGCCGAAGCCGGTGAAGTACTACGTGATGGGTCGGGCCGCCTGGGAGGCGCCCGACGTCCAGCAGAACAAGAAGACGGTCTACGAGTGCTCCGACGGCGACAGCAAGGGCGTCTACAAGTTCGAGGCCGAGCGTCCGATCCACAGCTACGAGGACCCGATGGACGTCGAAGGGACGCTCTACGCGCCGAAGATCACCAACGCCGACGCCGCGCGGCAGGAGTCGCCCGCCGAGGTCGCCCTCGAGATCGAGTGGTGGCCGCTCGGCAGCGCGACGAACGCGGAGGTCGAGTCGTGGATCGCCGAGTACGACGACGTGACCCAGGCCGACTACCTCGCCGCCCACTCCTCGTGGGAGGAGGGCGACGAGGTCACCGCGGCCGTCCTCGAGGAGGCCGACCGCGAGGTCGTCGAGAACGGCAACAAGAACTACATTTCGAACGAGGAGATCGTCCAGTGGGCCGAGCAGTGGAGCGCCAACGATCCCGACAACGTCGACGAGGACCTCCGGAAGGTGCCGTTCCTGGAGACGCGCGCCGCGGCCAAGGAGATCGGCGCGACCATCGAGTTCAACAAGGCCGAGGGTGTCGACAGCGTCGACAAGGCGACGCCCGGCGACTACGTCTACTTCGCCATCTCCGAGCTGAACGACGACATGGCCGACGAGACCGGCGACCTCGGCCTCGACCGCGTCGACGGCGGCGTGGTCTACCGCGGGACGCTCGAATCCGACTACAACGTCTCGACGCTCGAACCCGTCATCGTCGGCCCGGACGCCAGCGACCCGGCCGACGTGGCCGACGACTCGCTCATCAACGTCGACAACCTCCTCGTCATGGAGGACGGCCGCGTCCTCTGCTGTGAAGACGCAGACCAGTTCGGCCGCTCGTACAGCAACGACTGCCTGTACGTCTTCCGCGACGACGACACGGCCCTGCGACAGGGGTAGTCGGCGCGTCCGGCGCCGACTGACTCCCGGGCTCGTCGCACTGTTGCCCGCTTCAGAATCTCTTTGTGGCCGCTCGCAGACTACCGATCCGTGACAGAGATCGCCTTCGTCGGCGCGGGAAGCATCGTCTTCGCGAAGAACCTGATGACGGACATCCTCTCCTTCGAGGAGCTACAGGACGCCACGATCACGCTGATGGACATCGACGAGCGGCGACTCGACCGGACGGCCGCGGTCGGCGAGGCGCTCGTCGACGAACACGACCTCCCCGCCGAGATCCGCGCGACGACCGACCGCCGGGAGGCGCTCGACGGCGCCGACTACGTGCTGAACATGGTCAACGTCGGCGGCGAGGAACCGTTCGAGAACGAGGTACGGATCCCGCAGGAACACGGCGTCGAGCAGGCCGTCGGTGACACGCTCGGTCCCGGCGGCGTCTTCCGGGCGCTCCGGACGATGCCGATGCTGCTGGAGATGGCCCGCGAGATGGAGGAGCTGTGCCCCGACGCCGTCCTGCTGAACTACACGAATCCGATGGCGATCCTGTGCTGGGCCGTCGACGAGGCCACCGACGTCGAGGTGGTCGGCCTCTGCCACAGCGTCCAGCACACGACCGAAGCCATCGGCCGGTATCTGGACGTCCCTGCCGACGAGATCGAACACCAGGTCGCCGGGATCAACCACATGGCGTGGTACCTCGACCTCACCCACGACGGCGAGGACCTCTACCCCGCGCTCCGCGAGGCGGCCGACGACCCCGAGATTCGGGAGCAGGACCCCGTTCGATTCGACGTGATGGAGCACTTCGGCGCGTTCATCACCGAGTCGAGTCACCACCTCAGCGAGTACCTGCCGTACTTCCGGACCGACCAGGATATCATCGACGAGTACACCCCTGCCGAGGCGTTCGGCCACTACACGATCGAGTGGATGCCCACCGGGCGGTACTTCGAGCACTGGCAGTCCTACCAGCCCGACCTCGACGCCGAGTTCGACCCCGCCGAGGAGGACCTCTCGCTGGAGCGCTCCTCGGAGTACGGCTCGCACATCATCCACTCGCGGGAGACGGACACGGTCCGTCGGATGAACCTCAACGTCCGCAACGACACCGGCGCGATCGCCAACCTCCCAGACGACGCCTGCGTCGAGGTGCCGTGTCTCGTCGACGGCACCGGCATCCACCCGACGACGGTCGGCGACCTCCCCGGCCAGCTGGCGGCGCTGAACCGGACGAACGTCAACGTCCAGGAGCAGGCCGTCCGCGCCGGCCTCGATAACGACGAAGACGCGCTCCGGCGGGCGATCAAACTCGATCCCCTGACCGCCGCGGCGCTGGACCTGGACGCGATCGACGAGATGATCGACGACCTGTTAGCGGCGAACGCCGAATACCTGCCCGACCTGAACTGATCGGCCGACGCGGATCGGTCGTCGTCGATGAGGATGGCGTCTCGGGCCACCAAATCCGAAACCGCCCACGATTTTCTCGGTTGTGGGAATACTTTTGTTCGTGCCCACTCTACTCACGAAGCAATGACCGAAGTTTCCCTCGACGACCGGGGTCGGTTCACCCTCCCGAAGCAGTTCCGCGAGGAGTACGGGGACCGGTTTCAGGTCGTCCGCCTCGACGACGGTCTCAAACTCGTTCCCGTTGCCGAAGATCCGCTCGAAGCCTTGCGCGACGAGTTCGCTGACGTGGATAAGTCCGCCGACGAACTCCGCGACGACGCCCGCGAGCAGGCACTCGACGAGGCTGGCTCGTAGATGTACGCGGAAACCGACTTTCTCCTCGCACTCATCAAGGACGACGACTGGCTCGGCGACGCCGCCGAGTCGGTCTACCGCGATCATCGCGACGACCTCTGGACCTCCGAGTTCACGCTCGCCGAACTCCTGCTGGTCGCCTATCGCGAAGACCGCGACGTCGAGCGGGTCATCGCGAACGCCATCGAGTTGCTCGACGTGCACGGAGACCCGGACGACATCCTCGCTGCCGCGACCTACGTTTCCGACCACGGGTTCACGCCCTTCGATGCGATCCACCTCGTCCAGTCGAGTGACGACACGATCGTCTCTAGTGACGGCTCCTACGACGGATTCAGCGACCGCTTCGCGCTCGAAGACGCGTAGTTACCGGTCGTCGTATTCAGAACGGCTCTGTCGTCGACTTCCTTCGGTCGGTCTCCGGAATGACGCTCGTGACGAGCGCCGTCGATGTCGGCGTGAGGCGGGCGTTGATCACTCGACCGATTCGGACTCCCCGAGTCCGGGATGGGAGTCGCGCTCGCGCACCAGTCGCATCCGCGACCGGAGGTCGGCGGGCGCACTGGGGACGGCCGACTCGTCGACTTCCTCGCCCGGTGGCCGGGGATAGCGGCGGAGGTCCTTGTCGATCGCCATCCCAGCCTTTGCACCGTCGCCCATCGCGACGACGGTCTGGTTCTGCCCGTGCGTGAGATCGCCTACGGCGTAGACGCCGTCGACGCTCGTCTCGAAGCGCTCGTCGACGTCGACCGCGCCGTCGTCGGCCAGCGCACAGCCAAGCGATTCCGCGAGGCCGGTGTTGTAGGACTTGCCGTACACGGCGAATCCGCCGCGGTACTCTCGCTCCCTGCCGTCGGCGAATTCGAGGCCGCCGAGCCGGTCGTCGTCCTCGTCGTCGGCGAACGCCCGGGTGACCTCGGTGTCGACGCGCTCGACGGGGTGGGCCCGGATCTGGCGCTCGCGGTCGTCGCTCCACTCGGGGTCGCGGCCGTCCAGCAGGAGGTCCACGTCGCCGGTGAAGTTGAGCAGGATCATCGCGACGCCGGCCGCGTGGTCGCCGTGCCCGAGGACGTACGCGCTGGCGTCACCGAGGAGGTAGCCGTCGCAGTGCAGGCAGTAGTGGAGCCCGTGGCCGGTGAACGTCTGGAGTCCCGGGACGCTCGGCTCCCGATCGGTGAACCCGGTCGCGAGGACGACCCGTTCGGCGGCGACTGTCGCGTGCTCGGCCTCGACGACGAACCGGCCGTCGGTCGACCCGTCGCCGTTACCGTCGGCTCGCCGGACGTTCGCGACGGGATCCAGGTAGTAGTCGGCGCCGTACGCTTCGAGCTGGGCGACGGCGTGGCTCGACAGCGCCCGTCCGGAGACGTCCTCGGAGACGCCGTAGACGTTGTGGACGTGGTTCACCGCGGCGTGACGTCCGCCCTCTTTCTCGAAGACGGCAGTCGAATGCCCGAGTCGTGTCGTGTACAGCGCCGCCGTCGCTCCCGCCGGTCCGCCCCCCACCACGACCACGTCGTAGGACAGTCGGTCACGCATCGGCCCGGCTAGGACCGGCCTGGTTGTCAGTGCTCGGCCTTCTGTCGCCGGTGGCTCACGACTCAGCGTCGGAACTCGAAACCGACCTGCCTGAACAGGTGCTCCAGCTGCCGGACGAGCCCCTGGAACTCGTCCGGGGAGTCCGTCGCGTCGTCGGTTGCCCCCGACTCGTCTCCCGGTTCCGATCCGGTCTCGTCGTCACCGGGTTCGGCGGCCGGCTCGCACCCAACGGAGATGTTCACGTCGCTCCCGCAGGGGCCACAGGTCATGTTGTCGAGTTCCTCGCGGATCTGTTCGGCACTGTCGTAGCGGTCCTCGGCGCAGGCGTTCGGATTGACGCAGAGCCAGCACCCCTCGTTCGCCCGGTCGTCGCCCCTCACCTCGTTCTCGGCCATGAACCCGACGACGGCTTCGCCTTCTGTAGCGACGTAACTGTGGGCGTCCCAGTTCCAAGGCACGTCCTCGAGCGGCCCTTCATTTTCCATCTCTCGGCACTCGTAGCCGCCGTCGACGCTGACGACCGCGAAGTCGCCGTCGGTCCCGGTGGAAACGCGCTCGCAGCCGAAGAACTTCGACCGGTGTGCGCTGGCCGTGCCTGAGACGAGCGAGACGGTCAGCGCCGTCCCTCCGGCCATCTTGAGTACGGTTCGCCGGTCGAACGATGCGCTATGCGTGTCCGTTGTGTCCCCTTCGTCTGGTGTAGTCATTAGTTGCGTCGGAGTCCTCGTACTGTGCGGATCGATCGCTGCAGGAATTGTAATGGCGCGCCTGCGATCAGCTCATGTGTCGCTTACCTGTGTTGTGCGCATTACGATTGTAACAACAGTTCAGTCGGACACGTGAGCGCTTTCCGGGCGATAGTTACCTCGCCGCAGGGATCTCCGCGTCTTCGAAGGTCATAAACGGGGCTGACGAAGACGAACACCCTGAAACAGTGTCTATCCCTCTCGGATGGTCCCGTCGCTGTCGTGAAACACTCCGTTACACGACGAACATGTAACGTTTCACCCCTCAATCGATCACGTTCGGTCCTCGCTACTATCTCCTATTCCACGCTGTATTTGTGACACTGATATTGAATCAGCTGCTAGTCTGGCGCTGGACCAAACTGGCGCTCAACCCGTGTTTGATCAGTGACTGTGTCCGGAGCGGGCGGCGGGTTTTATCTGCCACTTTGATCCCTCGTCCTACCGCGATTTCGTAATCGTGGTCTGGTAAAGAGGCCAGAACTGCATCATCCAAACGAACTCCCCTGTTAGTCTGTCTCGTGGCACGACATCCATCACGATAATTCATTCAAATGTTCGGAAACGATCACAGTTACGTCGGATCACGTGATCATACTCCCTGTAAAATTTCACAATTTTACTGTCAAGAACGTCTAACGCGGAGGATTTGGATCGCGAACCTGCGGTTTTAAGTAAAACCGTTGCGCGTCTAACATTACTGACGGAGCCAAGTGCCGAAACCACGTTACCGGACGCTCGCAGGGTAGCGATCGGCCGGGACGAACAAACGAAATGGGTGATAGAATGCGTTTCGATATTCGGGGTATTAGCCCTCTCCACGGCAGTCGCCAGACAGGCGCGAGTGGCGACGACTCGTACTGCCCACTTGCAGTAGCGGGAGAGGTGCGACACAGCGGTCGGAATTGGGCGACACTGGGTATCCGGAGTCGTGGCGACGAAATCCAGGATATCTATGAGCAGTGACCAGATCGAACAGGTGGGCAGCCAACCCCAAGAAGAGGTACAGCCGCAACAGGTCGCCGTCGGCGTGATCGCGACCGAAGACAACACGGAAAACGCGCTCCGGACGATCGTGCGAGCGAACGAGCGCGGACACGACGTCTTCGTCCTCCAACCGGGCGAACCGGAGATGGAGACGACTCGTCTCGCCAGACAGTTCGACGTTGACGTCGTCCAGACGAGCGCGAGCGGGGACCTAGAGCGGTACAAAGAAGAGCTGGCCATCGCCGCGTCGGTCAGAGACTTCGAGAGCATCATTGTTCCCTCGCCCGACTGTGAACGGATCGACTACGACGAAACACTCTCGGATCTCGACGAAACGGGAGTCCAGGTCGATCCAGTGACCGAGCGGACGGCCAAACTCTCCGGTGAAACCGTGGTCGGCATCCCGGCGTACAACGAGGCTCAGTCGATCGCTGATGTCGTGTACGAGGCGCGGCGCCATGCCGACTCCGTGCTGGTCGTCGACGACGGATCGTCCGACGAGACTCCCGAACTGGCTCGTGAGGCCGGCGCAGTGGTCATCGAACACGAACGGAACCAGGGCTACGGGCAGGCGCTCAAGACGCTGTTCAGCGAGGCCGCCGACCGTAACATCGGCGTGCTGGTGATCATCGACGCCGACGGGCAGCACGACCCTGCGGATATCCCCCGGCTAGCTCGAAAAATGGAAGCAGACGAAGCGGACCTGGTGATCGGGAGTCGGTTCGCCGGTGATGGTGACACGAATGCGCCAGTGTATCGCCGGTTTGGATTGTGGGTCGTGAACACGTTGACGAATTTGAGCATGGGTGTCGTGCGCTCACGCTCGCGAGTGGAGGATACGCAGAGTGGATTCAGGGCGTACGATTCGAAGTTGTTGGAATCGCTGGCAAGAGACGACGAGATCGGCGACCAGATGAGCGCCAGTACAGACATCCTGTATCACGCTCACGAGAACAACTTCGAGATCGAAGAGGTGGGGACGACGATCGATTACGAGGTCGAGGACGCAAGTTCGCACAACCCCGTTTCGCACGGACTCAACCTGGTGAACAACATCCTGAAGACCGTCGAACGTCAGCGGCCTATCTCGGTCCTCGGAGTCCCCGGGTTCACCAGTACTATCGTCGGCATCGGGTTCGGTTATTGGACCTTTTCGAACTTCATCAATAGCGGGACCTTCCCGATCGGGCTTGCTGTCGCCTCGGTCTTCTTCGCTCTCGTAGGCATCTTTTCGGCGTTCACCGGGATAATCCTCCATTCGTTGAACCAGTATCTAGGCTAGTTCACCAGCGTATCCATCTTCATCTGGAACGGTTCGGCCGCATCGACGCTGAAGTCTCTTGTTGATGCAACGTTCAGCCACGAATCAAAGCCAGAATCAGTAAGATAGTATCTTCAAACCGCCAATCTGAAAATAATACATTTCCGTTAGGTTCTTTTGGTTGACCTGAAATCACTCTCTATGGACTTAGTTGTCTTCGCTTGGGATTTCTATCCAAACACCAGTGGGGGCGCTCACGCGAGATGGCGTTTTTGCAAGCTTGCTGAATCGAAAGGGCATGACGTCACCGTCTTCACTCCCAGAGCACGCGGAGAGCCGAAAAAAGAGACGGTGGCTGGTGTCCAAATATTTCGTCCTGCGAGGTTTGACTCGTTCGTCGAAGTACAGAACCAGGACTTACTCACTCCGTTTTCCAGGATCCTTACCACTGTGAAGATATTCGTCTCCGCCTTTGTATGGATGGTCAAAAACGATCCGGACGGCATCCATTCTGACTCACATACTTTAAACTGGGTGGCAAAATCTCTGGCCGTGATATTTGGGATTCCGTTGACGAACTTCGTCGGATTCACGCCCTCGTTGAAGCCGAATAGTGACAGTACCGCCGAGAGTGTGTTAGAATCCCTCAGCTTCAAATTTTTCATGGGACAGCACGTCTTCTGCCGGAATGAAGCCATAGCTACCATCGCCAAAACAAACTCCAATTCAGACGTAGCGCTCATTCACGGGGTAGTGAATAAAAGCAAGATCAAAAACGCAGTTGAGGTCCCTGATCAGATCCTGCCCGAAGCGACAGACGATCGGATCTCACTCGTTTTCGTAGGTCGGTTAGCCGACGTAAAAGCCCCAAGATCGGCCGTCGAACTAGTAACCGGCTTACCCGACGAATTCCATCTCACGATGATCGGCGACGGGCACTTAAGAGACGAGATCGAACAGATGGCCCGATCTGAACAGAGGGTTCACGTATTAGGAGAGCGAGAGCACCTCCATACGTTAAAAGCGATATCCGAAGCGGATGGACTCATTCTGACGTCGAAAACTGAATCGTACCCGACCGTGGTTTTTGAGGCCTTGAGCCTAAGAACTCCGGTTTTTTCGAGGCCTGTTGGGGTACTCCCCAATATCGAGCACCAGCGGCTTCGATTAGCAGAACTGGCTGAGCTTCCACAGGCCCTTCAACGAGCGTACCTCGAAGGAGAGAGGACCTGTACCGAAGAGGACCCGAGCGGCGTTTGTCAGCGAACGTTGCATCAGTATTCTCTAGAGAATTATACAGACACCATATTGTCCGCATACGAGGTCGAATAAGATGTCCAATACGATCTTGGCCCTGTCTGATAACCGGTCTGAAAAGACGATCACCCCGTTGGAGCGTGTGTCTGAGGAAACGTATTGCGTGGACGTTTCCGCGATCGACGGGACACTCAAGAGAGTCCATCGCATCGTCTCTCGAAGTCTGCCGATTCTCCACCGGAAAGAGATAGACGCGGTCCTGGTAGCAGGAAACGGGTTTACTGCAATCCTCGCTTTTTTGCTTTCAGAACTCTTCTCCCTGCCACTCATTTACCGCCTCGGCGGAGATCCGTATCAAGTAGAGAAAGGGAAGCTACACGACAAACGAGAAGAGGGCATCTCTGAGTACCTCGTATATCTGATCTTCTACAAGATTACTATCTTTATCTTGGAAAGATCTACGGGGGTCGTCGTTGTTTCGACCAAATTGAAGATGGATCTGGAAGAGAGGGTACCGGTAAACGACGACCAGATCAAAGTAGTCCGCGTGCCGCTCGATGAATCCCTCCTCGAGTCAAATCGAACACGCTCGAGTGACAGGACCTCGGTCTTGACTGTCACAAATCTCGATTTTGAAGAGAAATTCAGGGGTGTCAAGAAGTCTTTAGATGCCGTCGCGTCGGTTCTGGAGGAAAACCCGGAGGTAGAATACAGGGTTGCGGGAGGCGGGAAGTATTTCTCCTCGCTACGGAGGCACGTAGATTCCGAATATCCATCGGACGTTCAAGCCCGGATCGATCTCCTGGGGTACGTCGATGACGTCAGCAGAGAATATCACTCGTCCGATGTCTTTCTCTATCTCTCGTATCTCGACGGATATCCGAACGTCGTACTGGAAGCGATGCTCTGTAACCTTCCGGTCGTTACGAACGCGGATTTTGGTATGAAAGAGCAAGTCACCGACGGGGCTACGGGTTTCCTGGTGGATATTTCCGACGATGGTGAAATTGAAAGACGCTTAACCGAGTTAATCGATGACCCGGAAAAACGGGAAAAGATGGGCAAAGAGGGCCATTCCAAGGTCCGCACTGAGAATTCTCATGAACGGGTCGGGGAGCAGCTGATGACGGCTGTCGACGAAATAGTGCGAGAAGATAGATCTTCGATATCCAAGGAGTAAATATGAAGAGAAACCGTACTGCGTTAGTCGATTCCATCCCGTTCATATCAACGATTCTCTACTATCGAGTACAGAGTTATGATCTACGATCGGTGGCCAAGATGGGGGATTACCAATGCAGACGAATCTAGTCCGCGGATTCCTTTCTATCGTAACTGGAAAAGCCGCGATTCTCGCACTCACAATTATTTTCCACCCACTGCTGGTTCGCCTGATCGGCAGTTCTCAATATGGGGAATACACGTTCGTAGTCTCTCTGTTGGGAGTCACAATGATGGTAGTTAACTTCGGCATCAACGATGGAATCCGAAAGTTCGTTGCGGAAAACAGATCCCAACCTTCGTGGTCTGATCACGTCTTCGGATTCTATCTAAGACTCGGAATCGCACTTTCGGTGACTGCTGCAGTACTATACTTAGCAGTCGATGCCGCGGGTCTCGTTGAAGCAATTCTGGGCGCTCGTTTTACGAATTACGTCATTATATTGGCCCCGTTAATCGTCTCCAGAGAATTGTATTCGATCGGTCGCAACTCGTTGATGGGGCTAGGTTTGGAAAACATCTCGGAGAAGGTCCACGTTGCGCAAAAATTCGTATTTACAAGCCTAGCCCTCCTCCTGGCTTTTTACGAATACGGCGCGATCGGCGTCTTGATCGGGCAATTAGCCGCGACTATCTTCGCTGCAGCTGTCGTCCTCTATTTCGTCTCTAATAAATTCGAGCTTAGCTTCGCCATCAAGCCGACACCTCAATCGTTCCCAAAATTGGATCTCCTGAAGTTTAATTCCTATTCTGCAGGGTTCATATTACTCAGCGCTTCACTTTACCATACGGATATTCTCTTGTTGCAGCCCCTGGCCGGCAGTTCACAGACAGGGTACTACAAGGCCGCACTCCAACTCGCAGAGTTCCTCTGGTTCGTACCCGTCGCGTTACAGACCGCACTTTTGCATTCGACCTCTGAGATGTGGTCGAAGGGTCAAAATTCCAGGGTCACCGAAGTAGCTAGTCGAGTAACCAGGTATTCGCTTCTATTTACGTTGTTATTGGTACTCGGACTATGGGCTTTAGCGGATGAATTGATCCCCCTCTATTACGGTGAGGAATTCACCTCCGCCATACTACCTCTCCTCTTCCTGCTTCCTGGCAGTCTTGGCTTCGCGGTAGCGCGACCGATATATTCTATCAGTCAAGGCAAAGGAGACATGAAACCGTTGATACTCGCGTCAGGCCTTTCGGCTCTCATCAATATCGTTCTCAACTTAGTACTAATTCCGAAGTACGGTATGGTCGGTGCGGCAATTGCAACGAGCATCGGCTACGGTTCGATGCTGATATTCCACGGTTTCGCGGCCCTTCGAATCGGGTTTAATCCCTTCGCGGACCTGCGGTTGCTCCGTATCTTCGTAGCGGGCGGCGTCTCTTCGGTCTCTATTTTCGGCCTCTCAGAGATCATTGACGGGAAGATCGTTTCTCTCCTGCTCGTTCCCCCAACCGGATTGATCATCTACGCTTACCTCGCATACCGCCTTCGAATTGTAGATCCTGACGACGTTTCGTCGGTATGGGAATATGTACCCTCTCGAATTACAACCTTGTTTTCTTCAAACGCAGCGAAGTAAGTAGGCGAACTCCCGAATATACGACAGGAACCGGGTTTAGTTCGCGCTCCGATTTGCTGCATCAACAGACCAGATCGAAAGCCCGCCGTTGTTGTAGACCCTGTCGGCGGTTTTGTCGTTCCGTAGCAACTCGAGTTGCTGCGTCGTGTGGTAATTTAAATCCGCGTAACGCCACGCTGGTTCTGAACGGTGCCACCGCCGATCTGAAACTCGTGTCACGAGGTACAGCGCCCTTCGGGTCCTGAACGCGTTGGATACCTCCTCGTGTTCCTCGTAACCGAGCATCCTTGGGGGACGAAGAGTACTCAAAATACGATCGCCACTTTCTATCGCGCTATCGGTATTCGAATGCCCATAGACGTAATCAGCGAACCTGTCTCGACCGCTATTGAGGGCCGTCTCTCTATCCATGTCCTTCGTGTCGAGATGCCATTCGTACCCGGTTGCAGTCTTTTCCGTTATATGGTCGTTCGGCTGGTACGTAGTTGATAGGTCTAGCCCGATAACGGGTAGAGTCAACAGAACGACGATAGTTAAGGCAATCCGAGGAGACGTGTAACTCTGGAGTTTCTCGCTGGATCTCGCGATTCCGATTGCGACAGCGAGTACACTGAATATGATGAGATACTGCGTCACTCGAATGATGTTATCGGCAAATATGCCGACGACGAGGATCCCAGAGCTGAGTAGTCCCGCGAATATGAATTGGAAGGAGATGTACTTCTCGTAAAATCCCGTGTCGCTCCTCAGCCACTTGAAGCTCAAATACAATACAGTGAAGCCGGCAAAAACAAAGTAGGTGAGCAAAACTCCCCAGACTTGTATGACGAATCGGGTTACTAACTGTAGAAGAGAATAACTCGTCGTCGAAGCCTGTTGAGCTGTAGTCACTCCGCCCCCGTCGGTCGTAAGCAAGTTCAGAACTGCTGCGCTTATGTACCCATCGACGGTCCCGAGAAGTAGATGCGTACCCACTAAGACGAGAAATGCAAAGGCCACAGCGATCGTTGGATCGTGGGTGTGGGTAGAAGGAGACTGGTTTTTCTTGAAAATCGCGTACCAGAAGAAAGTGATCCCGACGATGGCGGACGTGTAGGGGTGGTAAATCGAGATACTAAGAACGAGAAAGAGAAGGCAGTAGAACCACTCACGCCGATCGCGCACGTACGATTCCAAAGCGGTCAGCGCGAGAAACAGGAGTGAGAGGGAGTATAACCACGGCATGATTGAAACGCGGTAGACCCCGAATATTGGGGTCAGCGAGGCAAGCCCGGTAGCGGCGGCCAGCCTTCGGCTCCCAGACATCCTTTGTGCAAACACGACGGTCGACAACATGAAGACTACAAAAAACATCCAGGAAATCGGCCACATGATGGTCTTTGGCCGAAGTCCGGTCAGCAGTGTTCCTTCTGCGAATAGTAGGTGGGTCGCCGGATATTCGAACTGCGTGAGCGCACCTGACGATATGATGTCTTTGATATATCCCAGGTGAACGAGCGTGTCTGCGCCGAAGCCAGTGGCAAGAACGTATCCACGAGCGAGTGGTAAGTGAAAGAAGCCAGCGTAAGCGACCGCAGCTATCGACAGCCCCTTCCAGAGGTGTGATCTGCTCCCTTCGACTATGGAAGTAGATATCGCCGCTATTGACAGGAAAATTAGCAATCCGAATAGAACCAGCGTTACCGATGGAACCCCTGCGTAAATGGATACATCGAACGCCTTTGCATCCGGTGTTAGCGCGACAGAAGTTACAAACAGCCCTGAACAGATCACACAAAGTTTCCAAAACCACTTTGCACGTCTCATCGGTGAAGTCGGGCGAATGGAATTCCGAAATTAGACGGTCGCTGACTTCGCTCATCCCCGGTCATATCGCCAGTTACCCCCCGCATGCAGCCTATCTTTGCGGAATATGTGGTCCGGAGAACATAAGCGTACGTGATTGTCTGGATAGGTGAACTGATTGGCTGCTTCTCTGTATCGTATATCCGTTTCTGACCGAGGAGAGAATTGCCTATAGTGGGCCGCTCCAGTTTATACATCTTGTATTATAATTATGGGGCGTAAGGACAACGAATTTATGTTCTTGGAGTGTGGTAATGAATTCTGATGGATAAATATCAGGAAGGGCACACGCCATGAAAGAGAATGCCGTCCTAATCACAGTCGATTCGTTGCGGAGAGATCATCTCACTCCCTATAGTGAGAAATCGCCTGCAGAGACTCCAAACATCGCGGAATTCTCCAACGATGCCACGGTGTTAAACTCCTTCTGGAGTGGCGGTGTCTCTACCACCCCGTCGATGAAAGTCGCACTGACGGGGGTCTACGATCAATCCCATTACGACTATGGCCCGTTGCCATCCGAACTCCCCTATTTGCCATCTGTTCTAGGGGACGACGTGACCACGGTGGGGATAAATACAAATATACACACTTCCGAAGCAAACGGCTGGGATCGCGGGTGGGACGAGTTTATAGATCTTACGGAGACTGATAGTGGTGTCTCGAACTCTCATCTCCGAGAGCGTGCTGCTAAGTTGATGAGAAATTTGCCGACGTCGTTCGATCAGCTGGTGAGGACTATCGACCGGTATCGTTCGATGAAACAGGGCGAGCTCCCGTTTCCGCAGCCGGACGTCATTGTTCCGAAGCTGGATGACGTTCTTAGCGGCGTATCTCCGCCGTTTTTCGTTTGGGTACATCTGATGGATCCGCATTCTCCGTTCCTTCCTGTATCTAGGAGAGACGAGTACAACGATCTCAGGGTAGCAAAAATACACGGGATTTTAGAGACGAACCAGCAGAAGCTATCCGAAGAAGACCGAAAATTCGTGAGCCGACTTTATAGATCTCGGGTCGAATCTACGGACGAGCATATCGGAGAGATACTCGATCTACTCGATTCGCACGGTTACTACGATGATTCGCTCACGTGGATCGTTGCCGACCACGGCGAAGAATTGGGGGAGAGGGGGTTCATCGGACACAGTCACTTAGGTGCCCCTGAGAACCTTTATGCTGAGACCACTCACATTCCAAGTATTCTGCGGGCACCCTCTACCGATATTGAGGGCGGCGTTCCGTCTAGTCATTTAGACATCGTCTCGACTATCGGAGACTGGTTCGATGTCGACGTCTCGAGCGAATGTATGGGCGATTCGCTGTTGGACGCAGAAGTACGCGACTTCCAGGGACGTGACCTCTGGACGATGAATAGGATGGACCCCATCCATTCAGTTAGTGTCACGCAAGGGAAATGGAGGTACATCCACAGGTATGACAGTGACGGTGATACTGTTGAGAACTCTGAGTTGTACGATATAGAAAACGATCCAAGAATGGAGCGAGACGTCGCCGGGAAAAAACCGGAGATCCTAGACGAACTCCGGCAGCTCTCGGAAGAAAAGATTGCTTGGCTCGAAGATAAGCAGAATATTCACAGGGAAATGGACGAGCAGATGGAGTCGAAACTGTCTGATCTGGGGTATATAGAATGAGGGTCTCTTCTTGTGTAGTGTATTCACTGGGCAGGTCGAGCAGCCCTCATACTTAATTACCCTCGCCCCCAAACCCTTCTCTATTGGTATTTCAGGATGTATAGAAATTCGTTCAGATAGAAAACTATTACAAAGCCGACCGCGATTTGCTATCTGTGCGAATGGACATTAATTGGACAAATAAATCCGTCCTCGTCACCGGTGGTGCGGGCTTTATCGGCTCGTTCCTCACTGAGGAACTAGTCGATCGAGGCGCGGACGTAGTTGTCGCGGATAACCTCTCACGTGGCGGGTTAGAGAAGATCGAACACCTGCTCGACGATATCGAATTCCGGTCGCTGGACCTGACGACACACAAAGGCTGTGTCGAAGCGACGGAGGGCGTGGACTACGTCTTTCATCTCGCGGCCAGTGTGGGAGGCATCCATTACATCAAACGAGAGAATGTGAACGGCTTGACTCCGAGCGTGCTGATGAACCAGCACATGCTCGAAGCGGCCCGCATCAACGACGTGGACCGCTTCCTCTTCGCTTCGAGCGCCTGTATTTACCGCCAACAACACGACGACCTGAACCTATTCAGCGAGGATCAGGCGATCCCGGCGAACCCGCACAGCACGTACGGCTGGGCGAAAGTACTCGGCGAGGTAGCCTGTGACGCATACCAGACGGATACTGACCTGCAAACGAGCAGTGTCCGCATTTTCAACTGTTACGGGCCTCGAGAGAGCCTGGACCCAGACAGCAGTCACGTCATCCCGTCGCTCTGCCGGAAAGCTATCGAAGAACCACCCGGTGGGTCTATCGAACTGTTCGGTGATGGAACGCAGGAACGCGGGTTCATTCACGTGACGGATCTCGTCGAGGGGATGCTCGTCGCTATCGAACAGAAGGCCGACGGCGAACCGATCAACCTCGGCAACTCGAAGGAGGTCGTCAGCATGAACGAGCTCGCGGAGCAGATCATCGAGATATCGGGCAAAGATCTCTCGATCGAACACGACCTCTCGAAGCCGACCGGGACGGACAAGTACGCGTGCGACATGGCCAAGATGAAAGACGAACTCGACTGGGAACCCGAGGTATCGCTCGAAGATGGACTCCGCGAGGTCTACGAGTACGCGCAGACAGAACTCGATGCGGCAGCTCCCACCGCTACCGCCGACGGGGGTGAGCGGCAATGAGCGGGTGGTCCGGCGAACGCGTCCTCGTTACGGGTGGCGCTTCCTTCATCGGGAGCCACCTTGTCGAAGATCTCGTCGCAGAGGGAGCTGACGTCCGCGTTGCTGACGACCTCTCCAGCGGCGAACCGGAAAACCTCGCGGCTGTGGATGACGAGATCGAGATCGTAGAGGGCAATCTCAAACGGATGTCTTTCGCCGAGACGGCGACGGAAAACATCGATACCGTCTTCCACCTCGCTGCGGACCACGGCGGACGCGGATATATCTCGAACTACCCCGCTAACTGCGCCACGAACATGGCGCTCGACAACGTCGTCTACGAGGCGGCGGCACAGAACGGCGTCGAACGGATCACGTTCGCCTCGAGTGCCTGCACCTATCCGACGGATATCCAGCAGGAGAAGCAGCGTTTGAGCGAAGACATGGTCAGCTTCGACGAACGCGGCGGTGCGTACGCAGACGAAGTCTACGGATGGGCCAAACTCATGGGCGAGCGTTCGTTGCGGGCCTATCACGAGCAATACGACATCGATGCGAGTATGGTGCGTATCTTCACTGCCTACGGGCCTCGCGAGAACGAGACGCACGCGATCGTCGCACTCATGGCCAAGGCGTACGCTGAACAGGACCCCTATCAGATCTGGGGTGACGGCGAACAGACCCGTAACTTCACCTACGTAAAGGACATCACTCGGGCGCTCCGCCTCGCATCGGAGAACATCACCGATGCGACGCCGGTCAATGCCGGAATCCGCGATTACATCACTATCAACGAGGTGGCCGATGCCATCTTCGACAGGCTGGACTGGCATCCTGACGAGATCAATCACATGACGGACAAGCCGGTCGGCGTCCGTCACCGCGCCGCAGATACGACGCGCGCGGAGGAACTCCTCGGCTGGGAACCGCAGTATTCCCTCGAAGAGGGGATTGAGGCGACTCTCGACTGGTACGTGGAGAATCGCAACAAAGAGTACGTTCAGGAGAACCTCGAAACGTTACTTCACGAGCGGTAATTCCCGCTCACTCGTATCTATGTCTTCGCAGGAGAAAGAGTACGTTCTCGTTACGGAGTACTTTCACCCCGAGACGGCATCGACCGGCCAGCTCATGACTGATCTCGCCGTCGGGCTGCAGGAGCGTGGCCTCGATATGACCGTCTATACTGGGCAGCCGAACTACCACAGCGGCGACAACGAAAAACAGCCGCCGATATCGACGCACGAAGGAGTACTGGTCAAACGGATCCGGGCGCCGCAGGTCCGCCAGTCGTCGTTCGTCAGACGTGGATTCAACTGGGTGGTGTTCACAGCGTGGATGTTCTTCGCTCTGCTTCTCTCCCAGCCACGCCGTGAGCGAGAGGTCGTGTTCGTTTCCAACCCACCGTTTTTACCCGTTGCCATGTGGCTCGTCTGCACACTTCGGGGGTGGGATTACACGTACATCGTCTACGATCTGTATCCCGATTTCACCGTCGAAACGGGATACTTCTCCGAAGGAGGGGCAGTTCACACTCTGTGGAGTACGCTCAACGAGTACGCTTTCGGGGGAGCGAAACACGTCGTCGCACTTGGCCCCGTCATGCGAGAACGGATCGCGAAGTCCGCTGGGCCGGACTTCGATCCGTCGAAGATCGCTATCATTCACAACTGGGAAGACGAGAACTTCATCGAGCCGCGAGCGAAGTCGAACAACTGGTTCAGCCAGGAACACGACCTGGTCGATACATTCACCCTTCTCTACTCGGGGAACATCGGCGAGAATCACGACCTCGAAACTGTAGTTGAGGCGGCGGCGCGTCTCGACGAGACAGACGACGTCACGCTTCTCATCATCGGTGAAGGTGACAAAAAAGCGGATATCGTCTCACTGGCCGAGCGGCACGGCTTACGTGGGTCACGGATCAAATTCCTCCCGTATCAGCCACTCGACGATCTCCCGTATTCGCTCACCGCTGGGGACGTATCGATCGTCACTGTTCAGGAGGGGATGGAAGGAGTGTGTGTCTCCAGTAAGCTGTATACGGCTCTTGCGGCCGGGCAACCAATCCTCGTCATCTCACAGGAACACGACGACGAAGCCCGGATCGTCGATGCCTGTGATGCGGGGATTCAGGCGGCACAAGGAGACAGCGACGCTGTTGTCTCGGCGATCCGAACCTGGACGGCTGACTTGTCTCTCGTCGACGACCAGGGAACGAATGCGAGAGAAGCGTTCGAATCGTATTTCACGGAGGATCACTCTGTCGACAGATACTACGCGTTGCTCGACGACAGTCAGTCGGTCGAACCGGATCCGATCACACAGGAATCGTTGATCGAGTCGTAGCTACAGAACGCGCGAAACGACTCGGTCACGGTAATTCGAGTTTGGAACGGACGGGCGAAACAAACTGCTATTGGGGGCTTATTTATACGTGGCTGCGGCAATTTCATTACGACCTTCGGAGTCGCGAAACAGATGAGTCTGAACCGTCGTCAACGCTTCGTCCACGGAAACCTCGCCTGGATGCTCGCCACAGCGTTCGCACTCGCACTTCTCGACGCCCTCACGCTCGAGCTGTTCTTCGTCGTCTCGCTCGTCGGCTTCCTCGTGACGATCGAACTCGTAACCCCAGTGGCAGTCACGCCGCACTGGCGCCGACGCCTCCGCTGGCTCGTCGCCCTCGGGCTACTCGTCTTCGGTTATATCGCCGTCCGCAGGATCCTCGCGATCCTGCCGCCGGGGGTGATCTAGATGGCACCGCCGTGGCGGAACATCTCTCACCCTCGTGTGCTCGCCATCTCCCTCGCGCTCGTTCTCACAGTAACGCTCCTCTACGGCGGGATCACGTCGACCACGGCGTTCGGCGCCTACAACTCGGCGTGGGACGGTGCAGCCGATCTCAGAGACCTCACAAACCAGGGCGATGGCGAGACGGTCTTCGTCCGGAACACGCGCGCCTACGCAGATCACTCGCCGAACGAGTCGGTCAGTTTCGTCCTCTCGCCCGACGGCTCGTACGACACGCGGGACGCCCAGCGCGTCGAGTCGTTCGTCCGTGCCGGAGGCACGCTCGTCGTCGCCGAAGACTTCGGTCCCGGGTCGAACGCGCTTCTCGCTGACGTCGGCGCACAGGCGCGTTTCGGTGGCGGTCTGCTCCGTGACGAACACCGTTACGACGTTACGCCGACGTTCCCGCTCGCTAACAACCTCACCGAACACCCTTACACTGCTGACGTCGATCGGCTGACGCTCAATCGCGGAACCCCGGTCGAGCCCGGAAACGCGACCGTCCTCGCGACGACGACGAACTACAGCTACGTCGACGCGAACCAGAACGGGGGACTCGACGACAGCGAGACGATGCAGCAGTACCCGGTCGCCACGGTCGAGCAGCTCGGCGGCGGTGAAGTGGTCGCCGTCGGCGACCCGAGTCTGTTCATCAACGCGATGCTCGAACGGCCGGGCAACCGGCAGTTCGCCCGCAACCTGCTCGCCGCGCACAGCGTTCGACTCGTCGATACCTCCCACCTCGATACGCTACCACCGCTCGTCCGCGCGCAGTTCGTACTACGAGACACACCAGTCTTGCAGACCGCTGTCGGTTTCTCGCTGGTCGTCCTCGTCGTGTACCTGAGCCAAGCGGCGAGCCTGGCAAGTGCGCTTCGGCGGCGACTCACTCCTGGCCGGCCCGCGACCGACCTCGATCGAACCGCGCTACCCGAGCGGCTGGAGGGCGCCGATCGATCGGCACTCGAAGCGTGGATCCGCGAGCGCCACCCCGACTGGGACCCCGAGCGCGTGGTGCGAGTGACGGACAGCGTTATCAACGAGACAGCGGAAGGAGGAACCGATGACTGACCCGTCGGAGCTGTACGCCGACGTCGAAGCCGAGATCGGGACGCTCCTCATCGGCATGGAAGAGCAGATCGAGTTGCTGACGATCGCGGCGCTGACTCGCGGTCACGTCCTCCTGGAGGGCGTTCCGGGGGTCGCGAAGACGTCACTGGCCAACGTCTTCGCGACGGCGACCGGCCTGGACTACAACCGCATCCAGATGACGCCCGACACGCTCCCGGCCGACATCACGGGCACGAAGGTCTATCGCGAACAGACGGGCCACTTCGAGGCCCAGCGCGGCCCCGTCTTCGCCAACGTCGTCGTCGCCGACGAGATCAACCGCGCGACGCCGAAGACACAGTCGGCGCTCCTCGAAGCCATGGAGGAGAATCAGGTGACCATCGAGGGCGACACCTATCCGCTCCCAGAGATGTTCATGGTCGTTGCGACGCAGAATCCGATCGAAATGGAGGGGGTGTTCGAACTCCCGGAAGCCCAGCGCGATCGCTTCCAGGTAAAGGTTATGGTCAACCTCCCCTCCCGCGACGACGAACTCTCGCTCATCGAGCGGTTCCACGACGATCCGACGCTGACGCCGGACGACGTCGAACAGGTCGTCGGTCGCGCGGACCTCCAGCGGGCGCGCGAGATCGTCGCCGACATCCACGTCGACGAGAGCGTCGAGGAGTACATCGTCGACGTCGTCGGCGCGACGCGCGACCACCCGGACGTCTCCCACGGGGCCTCGCCGCGCGCGACGCTCGCGTTCCTCAACACCGCGAAGGCCCGCGCGGCCATCGCCGGGCGCGACTACGTCATCCCCGACGACGTGAAGGCGATGGCGGAACCTATCCTCGTCCACCGACTCATCCTGAGCACCGAGGCGGAACTCGGCGAGGCCGACCGCGCGGCGATCGTCGATGACGTGCTGGACTCCGTCGTCCCCCCTGGCGGGGAGCAGTCGGCCGCGGAAGCAGAACCCGTCGAACAGGACTGAACTCCCCTCTTCCTTACTGCCGTACACGGGCGACAGCCACGATCCAGAGGCTGTCTTGTGTTCGTCTCCGTACGACCTGGACTCGTCGGCACTGAATCGTCCTCTGGTACCACAGAAGCGGTCATACCCCTTAACTCACCGGAACGTCTGCTCGTCTGGCCGGCCCGCAATTGTACTCACACTGGACTAGATCACTGCGCCCGAGTGTGGAGTCTCTAATCCGTAAGGTGTGTCTCCGTAGAATCGCCGCCGCTTACACGTCGTCGGTCGCCGACACGCCGTCGCTCCACCGGACGGTGAGCAGGTGCGCGTCGCGGCCCTCCTCGACGGCGTCGACCTCGACGGTCACGGCCTCGTCCAGCGCGCGAGCGAGCGCGACGGCGTACAGCGAGACGGCGGGGTTGTCGAAGCGGTCGGCGGGCCCGTAGACCGTTTCGTTGAGGCCGACCGTGAGCCGCCCCGTCTCGCTCGCGTCGACGCGCGTCCGGTCGAGCAGTTCGAACTGCTCGACGAGGGCGTCGCCCACCTGCTCGGCCAGCGGGCCGGGCTGGCCCGGCGGCTGGCCGGGAAGTGCCTCCGTGAACGACTCGTAGAGGGGGCGACCCGTCGGCGCGAACGTCGCGCCGCGGCCCGCTTCGTCGCGGGGGACGACCAGCGACTCCGTCAGCGCGTCTCTGTCGGGCAACTCGTAATCCTCGTACTGCGGAACGTACAGCCGCACTCGTTCGCCCGCGTCGCCGACGGGCGCGTAGACGCGCTGCTCGGTGAGCCCGAGTTCGGCGACCAGCGCCGCGCGGTCGTCGGCCATCGTCTCGAACACGCCGCGACCGACGTCCGCGGCGACGAACCGCTCGGGCGTCAGGTAGAACGTGAGCAGGCCGCCGAACAGCCCGATCGAGCCGAGCACCAAGAGGACGTCCCGGAGGCTCGGTAACATCGCGGCCCAGGCCACGCCGATGAAGCCGAGCGCAGCCAGCCCGACCGCCGTGCGCCGGTACTGGGCCGTCCGCGCCCGCTCGTAGGTGGCCTGCAGTCGCCGGTTGCGCTCGCGTAGCCGCTCCAGTTCGACGATCAGTTCGTCCCGTGAGCGTTCGGTCAGATCGTCGGAAGCGGAAGGCGTCGTCGAGCCGTCCGAATCGTCGGCGGCCGCCAGCGCTCCATCGGTATCGCCGGCGTCTGTCGGCGTCCCGCTGGCCGCCAACTGCGACCTATCACGGCGACCGCTGTCGCTCGCGCGTCCGGTCGGGGGCTCGGCGCCGTCGCCGCGCACGTCGTCGCCGCTCATCTGTTCTCACCGAACTCGGAGAGGGCGATTAAATCCAGGGATACGAACCCCGCGGCGCTCGCGACCAGCACCGCGACCACCGCCACCCAGAGGACGTTCGTGAGGCTGTACGCCGCGGCGGCGACGGCGCCGACGAGCGCGAACGCTATGATCACTGCCAGCGGATCGCGCAACCGGTCGCCGGTGATCGTCGCCGTGAGCAGAAGCCCGCCCAGCGGGGCCAGGGGCAAGACTGTCGACGACCGGGGCGCCCCTTCGGGAACGAGCGCGACCGTCGCGACGACGCCGGCGACGAACACGGCGACGTTCGGCGAGACGAGCCAGGCGAGCGCGAGCGCGCCGGCCGCAGCGACGCCGGTGGCGCCCGCGACCAGCCAGAACGCGGCGCCGACCGCCACGAGGACGAGCGCGTCGACCCAAGAACGCCAGCGGCCGTCGGTCCAGCCGCGTTCTATCGTGTCCGCGCTCACTCGGTCACCGCCAGTTCGGGTGTTCGTTCGACTCATTGTTGTCTCACCGCTCGTCGGTCGGGTGCGTTCGCCAGGACGGTCGAGAGTCGATCGGCGGGGCCTACCTCGAACGCGGTCACGCCGGACAGCGTGGACAGGTCGCGGCGGAACTCCTCGAAGTCGAGGTACGCGTCGTAGGCCGCGTCGATGTCGTCGAGGCCGCCCGGTTCGAACAGCGCCGTCGGCGTCAGGAACACGAGCACCGGGCCGCGGTCGCTCGCTCGTTTGACGGTCTCCCGCAGTTCGGTCCGGCGCTCGTCGTCGGTGACGATCACGGTCCACTGAACACCGGCCATCCGCGGCGGTTCGGCGTCTACGGCGCGGAACAGCGGCCGGTCGCTGATCGCCCTGACGTACGCGTCCGGGCGGTCGAAGAAGGGGCCGAGCCGGGAGGCGAACGCCGATCCGTCGCCCGCGAGGCGCTGGCTGGTCGCTCGCACGCGCTCGGGGGCCGTCGGCGTCTGCGGTGCGCGGACACGGCCCGCGTTCCGGTCGCCGACCGCCTCGGATTCGGCGGCCCCGGTCGGCGTGACGGCGTTCAGATGTCGGCGGATCTGCCGCAGGTGCTCCATGTCGGCGCGCGGTTCGAACACGCCGGTGAGCCCCTCGTCGCCGACGGTCTGGCAGCCGACCCGCTCGGAGGACTCCTCGGCGTGGTCGACGAACGCGAGCGCGACGTGGCGGGCGTAGTCGAGGTTCGACTCGCCGGGCGATCCGTCGGCCGTCCCCGCGCGATGGTCGACGAACAGGTGCGTCTCGCGGTCGGTCTGGCTGGTGAACTCCCGGACGTGCGTCTCGTTGAGCCGAGCGGTCGCCTTCCAGTCGATCCGGCGGACGGCGTCGCCGGCGACGTACTTCCGGACCTCCGCCGGCTCCAGGCCCCGGCCGGCCTGCCCGCTCTCGTGGTCGCCGAAGCCCGCAGTGATGGGGTCGCCGCCCTCGCCGACGTGGACGGTCTGGGGCCGCCGCGCCTCGACGGTCACGGTCGGCCGCTCGGCGGAGGGTCGAAGCCGCTGTTCGAACAGCCCGAGCCGGTCGCGGGCCGTCACCGTCGGCGCCCCGAAACCGAACGTCCCGGCGACGGGCCAACTGAACTCGAACGTGCCCCGCGCTTCCGCCCCGCCCGGTTCCAGCCGCAGCGGTTCGACGCTCCCGTCGGCCGCGACGGGCGGATCCGCGTCCACGGTGAGCGCGAGCGAGCCCGCAGACTCCGCCCGCGCGGTGACAGTGAAATACGTCGCCGCGTCGGTTACCGTCCGCGCCGTCGAACAGCGCTGTGACACCTCTAGCGACGCCGCCGTTCCACGGAGCGCGACGAGAAAGCGGTACTGCTGGGCGAGCAGCCACGCACAGACGCCGCAGACGCCGACGAGCAGGGCAGGGCGGCCGATCGTGACCGCCCAGGCGCCGGCGACGACTGCGAGTGCCGCGAGCACCCAGAACCGCCTCGTGGGTCGCATCGGTTCGGTGCTCGGCGCCCGCGCAGTTCAGGATACCGGTGGACGTGCCCCGTCCGAACACCGTCGGCCGCCGAAACGTAATCCGCGCGAACCCGACGAACACCCTGTACGCGTTGCGATTTCGCCGCCGGTTGCAGTGTAAGCGGAACTGTTTTATCCACATGTTGACACCGTTCAGATCGGATTATGGTCGGTCGACACCGAGCGCTGGCCACACTCGGTCTCGCGCTCCTCGTCGTCGCCGGCGGGCTCCCGGCCTCCGGAGCTGTCGCCACCGCGACACAGCCGAGCGGCCCGTCGGCGTCCGGCGGATCCGACGGTCTCGGCGTCGATGCGGCGGCCACGTCGCTCGCCCTACAGGAGAACAACTCGACGCGCCAGCACGACAACCCCGCGAAGGTCTCCGAGAAGGGCGACCTAATCGGGGTCCGCCAGTGGCTGTCGAACCGGATGCTCGACCGGCTGTCGACCGGCGCCGTCGAACTCGACCAGGGCCAGTACGAGCAGGCGCGCTCGCTCGTGGGCGACGAGTACAACTCCCGTCTCGAGCAGTTCGTCGACGTGATCGGCGAGACCGAAAGCGAGAGCGACGACGACAGCGCCGACGCCTTCCAGCGGGCCCAGCGAAGCCAGCGCAACCTCACCGAGCGCGTCCAGCGCTACGAGCAGACCTACGACGATTACCAGGAGGCCGTCGCGGAGGGCGACGAGGCGGAAGCGCGCGAACACGCCCGGCAGCTCCAGCGGATCGCCTCGGACGTGCGACGGCTCAATCGGACCGTCGTCGGGCAGTACGAGACCCTCGAAAACCGGACCGGAACCGATCTGACGCCGGCGACCACGAGCATCGAGAACGTCACGGAGAACGTCACCGAGCGCCAGCAGCGCGTCGACGAGCGGCTGTTCACCGGGACGAACCTCACCGTTTCGGCCGACTCGACCACCATCTCATACACCGACCCGCTGGTCGCCACCGGGCGGCTCACCACGGAGAACGGCGACCCCGTCGCGGACCGCGAGATCCCCCTCCGGATCGCGAACAGGACGTACACCGCGGAGACCGACGGAGATGGCCGCTTCCGGGTCACGTACCGTCCGCGCACGATCCGGACCGACCGGTCGTCGCTCCGCGTCCGGTACGTCCCCGAGAACGCGTCGGAGTACCTCGCGTCCAACGACAGCGTCGCCGTCGACGTCGAACAGGTCGTGGCGACGCTGTCGGTCGAGCGCGCGACGGACGCGGCCGCGTTCGGCGACCGAGTCGACGCGACTGCTCGGCTCACAATCGGCGACCGGGAGATCCGTGGCGTCCCCATCCACGCCGCCGTCGGCGACACGCAACTCGGCCAGGCACTCACCGACAGGTCGGGGACCGCGGCGGTACGCGGTCGGCTCCCGGCCGGCGTTCCCGACGGGAATCGGTCGCTGACGCTCTCGGCGGGCGGGCCGAACGCGGCCGTCACCGCCGAACCCGTTTCACAGCCGGTGGTAGTGCGATCGACCCCGACGAACCTGACTGTCGCCGCCGCGCAGACGACGGGCGAGACCATCGCTGTCAACGGAACGCTGACGACGGCCGACGGGCTGGCAATCGACTCCCAGCCGGTCGAGGTCTCGGTCGGCGACGCCGTCACGGAGACAGTCCGGACGGGACCGAACGGTTCGTACGACCTCGCTGTCGACGGGGGCCAGCTCGGCGTGTCGGGCGGGGCGACCGTCTCCGTTCGAGCGCACTTCGGCGGGAACGGGACGAACCTCGAAGAAGCGAGCGCGACGACGACCGTCGCCTTCCGGAATCAGACCGGCGCCTCCGGTGCGCCCGAGACGCTCAGATCGCTGGTTTCGGACCGCCTTCCGTTCGGAGATGTCTCGCCCGCGGTGCTCGCCGGGCTGGCGGCGCTCGTCGTGTTGCTCGCCGTCCTCCTCGTGCTACGGCGGCGCTACGCTGGCGGGGACGGCGACGATCCGTCGGCGCCTCCCGCCGACCCGCCAGAACCGGACGACGACGCCGCGGCCGACGCGGATCCGGAAGCCGGGCCGGCGGCCGCGTCGGCGACCGACGGAGAGGGCCCATCCCCGGACGACGGGCTCGATTTCGCCCCCGCGGAATCCCTTCTCGCGGCGGGCGACCGGGCGGCGGCCGTCCGGTTCGCCTACCAGCACCTCCGCGGCCACGTGGCCGCCGACGTCGGTGCCGCCGACTCGGACACGCACTGGGAGTTCTACGAGCGCTGTCGCGCCGACGGGATGAACGGCGAGCGCCTCGACGCCGTCCGCGACCTCGTCGAAGCGTACGAGGCCGTCGAGTTCGGAGAGCATTCCACCGCTCCGGACGCGGACCGGCTGATCACGACCGTCGACCTGCGGTGGTCGTCCGCGTCGGACGACTGAACGCCGGCCGCGCTCTCCAGAGGCCCTCCGGACGAGTTTTGGACGAGGCAGTACCCGAACGGACGTCACGCGGAGAATGTAACGCGCAGTGTTTCGCTTGCCGACTGTTTCGTTACGTGTTCAGCGGCGTTTCGGTACGCGAGTTCCTGGACAGTAACGGCAGATCACAGTCTCGGTGGCGTGCTGGAGTTCTCGACGACGCGCGCTCGCCCGATTCTACGCCCGAACTGCGGTCGGCGCGGCGGAGCTACCGGTTCAGTCAGGCGGTGACGTTGATCCAGAGGTGCGTCTCGCGGTAGGCGTTGTCGATAGTCGGGCTGTCCGGCGCCGATCCGCGGTACAGCAGGAACAGCAGCCGCAGGTTCCTCCCTTCGAAAGTGGGCGTCACGGTCCGGTTAGTGTGCCACGTCTCGTTGTGGCCGAGCGTCTGGCCGAACGTCGACAGTCGCTCGGAGCGCAACACCGTCGTGGAGTTGTTCGACACCGCGACGCGCTGGAGCTGCGAGACGACGGTGTAGTCGGTCCGCTGGTGTTCCTCGTTGCCGATGCCGACGACGAGCGGGCGGCCCTCGCCCACCGTGAACTCGGTGGGGTAGTTGTCGGCGACCAGTTCGCCGTCGTCGGTCTCGGTCAGGAGGTAGAACTCACTGAACCGCTCGCCGTCCTGGGGGATCAGCACGGCGTATCCCACGCTGGAGGTGGCGAGGAGGACGCTCGCGACGAGCGCGACGTTCAGGACGGCGTCGGTCCGCGTCGCGGGCTCGAACAGCTCTGCACGGCCGACGGCGGCCCACTCGCGGTAGGGCACCCGGAAGCGCTCCTCCGGGGGTAGTTCCCACCGGCGATAGGCGGCGACGCCGATCGCGATGAGGGTGAACCCGCTGACGCTCGCGAGGGTCGGGACCAGCCGGATGCCCCACGGCGTGAAGTTGAGCACGAGGCCGACGAGCGGCGTGATCGCGATGCTCAGCCCGAACGAGAGCGCGACGCGTTCGAGTCCGTCGATGCCGCGGTCGGCGCCCGCGACCCCTTCCTCGTCGCCCTCGATCAGCAGCGGCGAGACGCTCCGTTCCGGGAAGAGCGCGGCGATGAACGCGTATCCGGGCACGAAGAGGACGAACGCGAGTCCGACGCCGATTCTGAGCGGCGTCTCGCGGACCACGGGCGCGAGCGCGGCGACGTCCGTCACGAGCACGACGGCCACGACCGCGGCGAGGTCCGCGGGGAGGTTTCCGACCCCCCAGCGCAGTCGTAGCACTGCGCGGGTCAGGGGACTGAGGTCCTCGTCGATTGCGGTCGGAGTTTCGTCCACGAGGTGAGGTAGTTCGGCTAGTGACAATAAATCTGGTTCTCGCGGTGACTCCTGCGCGTCTCCCGTTTCGACCCGGTCGTTTCACCCGTCGCCGGGTTGCCGGTACGACCACTCGTCGTCCGCGTACTCGAACACCCCGTCGAACAGCCCGACGAGGCGCTCGATCGTCTGGTCGTCGTGGGCCTGCGGATCGAGGTGGTAGTGGGAGATGGCACCGCTCGCGCGACAGCGCTCGGTGAGCACGTCCAGGAACTTGAACACCTGCTCCAGTTCGACGTACTGCAACAGCGTCGAGACCGACTGGAAGCAGACCGACACCTGCCGGTCCGGCGCCGTCTCGCCCCACTCGTCGAGACAGTCGGTGATCCTGACGCCCAGTCGCGTCAGGTTCTGGGGCGACGTGACGCGCTCGACGGTCGGGTCGTCCGCGTCGCGTTCCGTCGTGCTCGACCGCGCGTCGGCGTCGACGCTCACGATGCGGCTTCGGGCCGGTAGCGACCCGACGCTGCGCTGCCAGGCGTCGAGGTGGTCGCCGGGGGACTGCGTGAACAGGACCGAGAGCGCGTACACTTCCGCCGGCGGCGCCGGCGTCAGCAACTCCAGACACACCCGCGACTCGTCGCCCATGAACGACGGGCACATGACGAGCAGGTTGTCGCCCGAATGGATCGACGCCCCGACCTGTTCGGTGATCGAGTTCATGTAACCGGATTACGTCCCTGTTCCGCGGTCGTGTTCATAAATATACGTGTGACGGATAACGCTGTCCCGGCGCCGATGCCGGCCGCGGCTCTGTCGGTCCCCGCTAGCCGCGAGAGAGGCGTGCACAGATGCGCCGACGTCATCTGACGGCAACCGTTCACACGCATTTCAGGCGCTCTATCGACGTAAGAGTGCCGTCCCGCGAATCAACGGCGCGAGCGGGATGAAAAGCAGCGGTCCGCGAGTCCCACCCGACAGGATCAGCCGAACGGTGGCGCTTACTCTCGCCTGATCAACAGGAGAGCGCCCGCGAGGACGGCCAGTCCGGCGCCGACGAACGTGAAGCCGGGACCCGAGTCAGCGGTCCCCGTCTGGGCCTCTTCCGCAGTGCCTGCGGGCGTCTCCGCGGTCACCGGATCGATCGAATCGTCCGTCTGTTCGGCCGTCGGCGTGACCGTGGCCGTCTGCGTCTGGCTGCTCGTCATCTCGTCCGTGCTGGTGCTGTCGGTGGGTTGGGCGGTCGCCGTGTCGTCGCGCGGCGTGTCCGTCGCGGTCGCCGTCGTCGTCGGACTGGCGTCCGTCGATCCGGGCTCCGGCGTGGCGGTCGCAGTGGGCGTCGGCGTGTCGGTTTCGTCGTCGCCGTCGCCGCCGTCGCCGTCGTTACCGCCATCGTTGCCGTCGTCGCCGTCGCCGTCACTGCCGTTGTCGGGCGTTGGCGTCGCGGTCGCCGTCGAGGCTTTCTCGACCGACAGCGACGACTGGCTACTCACGCCGAGCAGTTCGTTGCGGCCCATGATCGTGTTGGAGTTCTGCGCGGCCCCGTAGACGGTGTAGGAGCCGGTGGACAGTTCGTCGCCGTCGAACGTGGCGACGTAGGTGCCGCCCGATTCGGACGCGTTGACCACCAGATGTTCCTCGTCGTTCGCGATGACGGCGCGCACGTGCGCTGGCGACGAACTCGCGGCGGTCTGCTCGACCTCGATCTCGATCGTCGCCGACTCGCCGTGCGTGACGCTCGACGGGGCGTCGACGCTCACGTCGTACCCCTCGACGACGAGCGGCTGGACCGCCTCGTAGTCGCCGTCGTGATAGGCGGCGATCGGATACGAACCGGGCTCGTAGCCGCTGAGGTCGAACGAGAAGCTCTGGCTCCCGTTGCCCCGCTTCGAAGCGACGATCTGCTCCTCCGAGTTGTACACGTAGACGCGGTACACCTCGTCGGGTGCCGAGACGTCGACGCCGATCTCGTCACCGGGGTCGGCGGTGATCAGCGAGTCGATAGTGAACGTGCTGTCCTGGAACTCGACCGTCCGCTCCGGCATCGAGTCGGCGTCGCTCGAACGTATCTGGTAGCCGTCGGCGGCGGCGAGCGACGACGGGACGGCGGCGAGGACGGTTATCGCGATCAAGGCGACTACCGCTGTCGACTGGAGGCGCATGGTGTGACGTGTGGTTGCCTATTGGATAAGTATGGATGTCCTACAGGTTGGCGAAACGAACGCGAAAGGGGGTGTTCGGACCGAACCGTTGGTCTGTCTGCGGGCCCGTAAGGACCGTATTCGACGGGAGATACTGCTTTTCACAGTGTTTCGAATCCGCTGCGGTGACCGCCTCGTGAAACGACGGGAGACCCGTCGGGGTGGAACGCGATCGCGGGTCAGCGCAGACTGTCCAGCGGATTGAGTCTGGCGAGGTAGAGGCTGGCCGCGACCCCGCCGATGCCGCTCACGACGACGGCGAGGACTAAACCGCCGCCGACGAGCCGCGGCGAGAGCGACGCGACGTCTTCGAAGCCGGTCAGCGCTTCGGTGATCGCGTTGACGATGCGGACGCCGAGGACGGCCAGCCCGCTGCCGAGCAGGCCGCCCAGGACGCCCACACAGAGCGTGTAGAGGAACACGACCGTCGTGAGCGACCGCCGCGAGAACCCGAGCGCGGTGATCGCGGCGAACGACTCGCGGAGGCGAAACACGAAGGAGAGCTGGATGTTCATCACGAGGAGGACGCCCGCGATCACGGCGAGCACGAGCAGGCTTCCGCCGCTCGCGAGGACCACCGCTTGCCGCTCCAGTATCGACCGCAGCTGTTCCTGGTTGGTCCGGATCGTGTACTGGGGATAGGTCTCCGAGAGCTCCGATTCGAGGCGCGTGACGTTCGTCCCCTCGGTGGCGCGGACCAGCACGAACGACGCCCGGTCGCTCGCGGTCGTGCCGGTGATCTCCTGGAGTTCGCTCGGCTGGAGGACGACCGTCGGCGCGCCGACGAACTGGGAGTAGGTCGGCGAGATCCCGACCACCGTGAACTCCTGCTGGCGGGCCGTCGCGACCGTTCCGCCGAGGTGGATCGTGTCGTTCACTCCGACGTCTAACAGCTCGGCGGTTCGGCTGTCGATGATCGCCTCCCGCGTCATCGGCCCGTCGTAGCTCCCGTTCGCGTAGTGGACGTCGTAACTACTGAACAGCCGCCCCGCGGACAGGGAGATGAGTTTCCCGCTGTCCGGCGCGCCGACGCCGACGATCGTCTGTAACTCCGACGCGTTACGCCCCGCGTACACGGACTGGAAAATCATGGGCGCCGCGGTGACGACGTCGTCCCGCCCCGTTATCTCTCTGGAGAGCTGATGCGAATCGACCACCGAGTTCTGAAACCCGCCGACGGTCCCGGGCTGGAGTTCGATCGGGCCACCGGTGATCCACAGGTCCTGCTGCGACTCGGCGAACTTCTGCTGGCCGGTGTCGATCACGCCGAGTCCGACGCTCGCGAGCAAGACCGCCGCGAGTACGGCCATCGCCACGCCGCAGATCGTGATCACCGTCCGCACTCGCTCGTGGCGCAGATGTGCGAGCGCTATCCCGACCAGCGCTCGGAACCGGGACGGCGCCCTCACAGAATCACCTCCAGCGCGTCCGTCCGTCGACTCAAAAGCACCGGGTACACCGCACCGACGAGTCCGATCACGAGGGCGATCACCATCGCGTACCCGACGAGCAGCGGGTCGAACGTCGCGATGGGATCGAGCCCGAGGAACTCGCGTCCGGCGGCGTTGATCCCGAGGATGACGACCAGTCCGACGAGCAGCCCGCCGATGCCACCGACGACGGCGACGGTGACCGTCTCGACGGCGACGACGATGGACTGCGACCGCCGGCTGACGCCGATCGCCGTGAGCGTCCCGAGGTGTTCGCGGTCGGCGGTCACCTCCAGCCCCATCAGCGTCGTGACGAAGAGCACGCCGACGACGACCGCCGTCACGACCGCGCTCACGGCGATCGCGAGCGGCAGGTTCGACGTGGACACCTGCTGGGCGGCCAGCCCGTTGCGCTCGACGACGGTCGTCCGCGGGTAGATCCCCTGCAACCGCTGTTTCACGGCCGGATCGTTCGTCGAAACGAGGATCTGGTCGGCCTGATCGTCGCTCTCGGCGCCCGTGATGGCCTGTAGCTCGCTCAGGTGGACGAGCGCGACCGGGAGCTGTCCCATCGCGGTCGCGGAGTCGACGCTCGTCACGTTCGCGACCGTCAGCGACTGGTTGGCCGACGCCCGGCCCGATTCCAGCGTCGTTCCCGTCGAGGCGTTGATCGTCTGAGCTGCGGCGTCGTTCATGATCGCCTCTCCGGTCCACCGCCCGTCGTAACTCCCGTTCGCGTAATGGGGATCGCCCGGTGTCAACCCCTCCGTCGACAGCCCGAGGATCACGGCGTCGGGCTGGGCGACGACCCCGACCGCGAGGAGGTACGTGCGCTCCCCGGTGACCGCGTCCCGCACGGGGAGCAACTCGAGTAACACGGGGAGCGAGTAGTCGACCCGCTCGTCCGCCGCTATCCGTGCGCTCGTTTCGTGTACCTCACTGAGCTGAACGCCGCCGGTCGACACGACGACCGACTGTACGTTCGACTCCTCGGGAACGATCCAGTAGTCCGTCTCGTCGCTGGAAATGACCGATTCGGACGCGAGCCCGAGGGAGACACCGGTGACGGCGACCATCAGCCCGACGGCGAGGACGACCCCGAAGACGCTCAACACCAGCCGCTGTGGCGACGCGCGCAATCGCCCGACCGTCCGGCGGACGGCGAGCCCCGACAGCGCGAGTGTGCGGCGAATCGCCGGCATCCGTCAGCGTAACTCCGTTTCCGCTCGTTCGCGGCGCCGGGTCCCGTCGCGGAGCCGGACCAGTCGGTCACAGGTCTCGAGCGCCTGGGGGTCGTGGGAGGCGAGCACGACAGCGCGCTCGTCGGCGATGTCGTCGAGCGTCGAGAGGACGCGCGCGCTCGTCTCCGAGTCGAGTTCGCCCGTGGGTTCGTCGGCGACGACGAGTTCGGGTTCGGTCACGAGCGCGCGGGCGATGGCGACCCGCTGTTGCTCGCCGCCGGAGAGCTGACCCGGCTTGTGGGTCATCCGGTCGCCGAGCCCGACCTCCTCGAGGAGCGCGCTCGCTCGCTCGCGGCGCTCGGCTTTGGAGCGGCCGAGTTCGACGAGCGGCAGGGCGACGTTCGCCCGCGCGGAGAGCGCGGGGAGGAGGTGGAACCGCTGGAAGACGATGCCGACGTGCTCCAGTCGGAGCCGCGCCCGTCCCCGTTCTCCGTACGATTCGATGTCCTCGCCGGCGAGTTCGACCGCGCCGGCCGTCGGGACGTCGAGCCCGGCTAGCAGGTGCAACAGCGTCGATTTCCCGCTCCCGCTCGGTCCCGCGATCCCGACGAACTCCCCGGAGTGGACCGCGATGGAGACACCGTCCAGGGCCCGTACGCTCGGAGTCGATCCGCCCCGGAGGATCCCCCCCGCTCCCCGGTCGTACTCCCGGACGAGGTCGACCCCGCGGACGACAGCCGGTGTCTCGCCCCCCTCTGCCCCGCCTCCGTCCGGCTCGGCCATTGATTGCAGTCTTTGCTCTCGCTGTCCGTATACGTCTTTTGTATCACTTTGACAGTATTACTGCCAAATCGGATAGGTTTACGTCGTTTCGTGATCCAATTACGCTCGTTTGTGTGCGGTATACGTCGGTTCAGCACTTGGCCTTCGGGGGAGGCGTCGCCTGTGGTCGTTCCTCCCGTTCGGTGTTCGTGAGAAAGTTCATCTGCAGGTGTTCGGACGGCCCTGTGTTACGTCAGCGTAACGCGCCGACAGTGCGATCACAACCCTCGACAGAACGAAACGAGCGCAGATACTCGGTGGACACAGCCGCCCACCTCGAAACACGAATTCACTCAATACACAGCCGGTACAGGGCGTGTACAGCTACTATCAATTCGTCTCAGGAGTTCACGATCCTGCCGCCTCGAACGTGTAATGGAATAACCGAGTACGAGCAGCGGCGTAACGAACGGCCAGAGGATGGACTCGAACCGCCGAACCAGACGGCGACGAACAGCAGCGAAACGCCGAACGCGACGAAGACCGATATCGTCGTAATCAGCCGCTTCGTGTCCTGAGACGGCGGCGAAGCGACTTTCGCTGCCGCTCGATCGAACTCGTCGAAGTAGTCAGGCTGGTGTCCATTGTTACTCGATCTCCCGCTCGTCAGTACCGTCGTAACGAGCACCGCAATTTCGAACCCCTTGTCGTAACGAGGCGGGTGATCTCAGCTGCCGGCCGAAAAATTAAGTTCCTGTTACATGAACTGGAAAATATGATATCGAGCAACAGACAACGAGTCGGTGCCAGCCTCCTGGCGCTGTTGGTTGTCGTATCGATGTTCCAAGTGCCCCTCGCTGCGGCGAGTGGTCAAGCAGCACCGCCACCGGACGACCAGACGTTCGAAGTCACCGATCGGGTCAGCGCCTGGGAACGTTCGTTCCTCCCGCTTCGAGCCGACACCGACAACGCGGTCGAGACGATCCCGAACGCGGACTGGCGAGTGCGGTCGCCCGACGGACAGGAGACCAGCCTCAACCGGGACCCGATCGCGGTCTACGAGCCCGGGTCGTCGGTGAACCTGACGTTCGACCTCTCAGACGCCAACGGCAACTCGGACACCTTCGGGAACCAGGAAGTCGAAATTCTGCGCGTGCACCTCGATGAGAACCGCGATCAGCCCGTTCCCGACACGTTCTCGGGCGCGTTAGACGTGCTCACGCGGGAGAACGCGAGCGAGAACGCGGAGTTCAAGGAGATCGACGACTCGGCGACCCTCGACGCGAACGGTGACCTCTCCTTCGAGGATACGATCCCCGAGAGCGGTCACTACTTCTACGTGGTCGCGATGAAGGAATCGGGAGACGGGTTCACCGTGAGCGGTGCCGACAGTAGCGGCGGGGACGGCGAGATGCGCGTCGACAGCGACGTGACCATCATCGGGATGGAACAACTGGCGGTCCGGAAGTCGGCGGGATCCGTCTCGCACCCGGACGAGGTCGCCCGCGGGGAGACGGTGACCTTCGACGTCAACGCCTCTTCCATCGAGGGGGAGACGGTGCGACAGGCGATCGTCCTCTACGACGAGGAGAAGTTCGTCAGACAGAGCTTCGTCCTCGACGTCGGAGAGAACGTCGGCTCGGACTTCGATCTCAACTCGGACACCAGCCTGGAGACGACCATCGACGGCGTCAACGGGGTCGCTTCCCTCGAAGACTCCGTCAGTGCGATGGACGTCTCGATCGGCGATGGACAGGTCGCTCGGACGGCCCGCATGGGGTCGCTGATGGACTTCGTCGGCGAAGAAGCCGGTCCCAACGCCTCGGCGACGGTCGACATCTCGAACGACGACGTCGTTCTCGACGCGTCCATGACGGCGGTGAGCCGAACGAGCGGAGACACGACGATCGAAGTCCAGACCTTCGGAAACTGGTCGACCGGTGACTACCGCTGGGCGTACATCGCCGTCGGCAACGGAAGCCAGGAGATGGCCATGCAGACCGGCCAGCTGGAGATCACCGAGGAGCGCGACGAGGACGATGACGACGGCAAGGACGGCGACAAGGGCGACAAAGGCGATGACAAAGGTGACAAAGGTGACGACAAGGGAGACGACAAAGGCGACAAAGGCGACGACAAAGGCGACGATAAGGGAGACAAAGGTGACGACAAGGGAGACGACAAAGGTGACAAGCACGACGAGGATGATGACGAGGACGACGACGAGGATGACGAGAGAAACGGGGGGAACAACGGCAACGAGGGGAAACGAGGGAACTAGCGGAAACAATCTCGGCGGGGGCTAAGGCGCTCCCGCATTCGGTGGAAACGGTATCATCGTAGGCACGTGCGACACCGACCGCAGGTCCTCAAAGGCGACGACGCCGCTGACGCGGTCGTCGACTGCGTGCCGTCGGACGCGGAGATCCCATCACCGCCCTCGTGCTGACGAGCAGACCGTACCGTTCCAGAGGGAGAATCTCGCTGCCGCACTCAGGCGGAGGGCGGCAGCGAATCCGGCTTCCCGCTGTTCGTCCCCGGTATCGTCGTCATCGACGTGATCGCCGGGGTCGCCTCCTATCTCCGGAACTGACCGGCGACCTGCCGCGTCGGTTTCTCGCCAGTGACGAACGTTCTCCGGGAGTCACGTCCGTTGAGAGGTGGTCGAGCGTTGCGCCGCACTTCGGAGCGCCGACGGTTGTGGTCTCCTCGCGGACGTCGCTCACTCGCGGACGAGCGGCTCGTACCACTCGCGGTTGTCGCGATACCAGTCGATGAACGCACTGACGCCCTCGCGGATGGTGTGGGTCGGCTCGTAGCCGATCAGCTCGTTCGCTTTCTCGATGCTCGCGTGGGTGTGGTCGGCGTCGACGTCGTAGCCTTCCGTGTACTCCAGGTCGAGGTCGGGCGCGAGCTGGTCGCGGATCTCCTCGGCGAGCGTCTCGATGGCGATGTTGTCCGTGCTGCCGACGTTCATCACCTCGCAGTCGGCGGCGTCGGTCGAGAGCAGCGTCCGGTTCGCCGCGAGGATGTCCTCGACGTACGTGAAATCGCGCGTCTGCTGGCCGTCGCCGTAGATGACCGGCGGATCGCCGTTGATACACCGCGAGACGAAGTTCGAGATAGCCATGTTCGGCCGCATCCGCGGGCCGTACACCGTGAAGTACCGCAGCGCGACCGCGGGGATGTCGTAGCGCTCGCCGTAGACCATCGCGTAGCGCTCGGAGGCGAGTTTCGACGCGCCGTAGGGGCTGACCGGCGTCGTCAGGTGGTCCTCGTCGTAGGGAAGATAGCGCGGCTTGCCGTACACCGACGAGGAACTCGCGAGCACGAATCGCTCGACGCCGTGTTCGCGGGCGGCGTCGAGGGCGTTGAGCGTGCCGTCGACGTTGACCTCGTCGTACTTCCGGGGGCTGATGTCGGCTCGTACGCCGGCCTGCGCGGCCTGGTGGTAGACGTAGTCGGCGTCGGCGACGAGGTCGTCGACGACGTCGGCGTCGCGCACGTCGCCCTCGACGAGTTCGTAGCTGCCGTCGCTGTTCGCTGCGGCCCCGCGGCCGGCCTCGACGTTGTGTTCCTTGATCCGCCGGTCGTAGTAGGGGTCGAAGTTGTCCAGCGCGACCACGTCGTGGCCGTCGCGGGCGAACGCCTCCGCGAGGTGACCGCCGATGAACCCGGCGCCACCCGTGACCAGGATGTTCATTGATAGTATCGCTCACCTGCCGGGAGAAAAAGGCATCGTCACGCCCTGTCCGATGCCGAGCCGTCCGGCATCGGTCGAGGCGTCATTCCGCGGTCGCGTCGGCCTGATCGACTTCGTCTTCGGCGTCGACGACGCCCGCTTCTCGGAGTCGTTTCTCGGCGGAATCGCGGTCCTCGGGGTAGCCGACGTCGGTGCGCCAGCCGTCCATCCGGATGGCGTCGATGGTGCGACCGGAGTGGATGAGCAGGTCGATGGCGTCGCTGATCTCGTACTCGCCGCGGTTGGAAGGCTGGACGAGGTGGCAGGCGTGGAGTATCTCGGGAGTGAACGTGTAGAAGCCGGTCATCACGAGGTTCGAGGGCGGGTCCTCGGGCTTCTCGACGACCTCCGTGATCTCGCCGTACTTGTTGGTGTTGCAGACGCCGTAGCGACTCGCTTCCTCCCAGGGGACTTCTTCGACGAGGAAGGCCGCGTCGGCGCGGGACTCGGCCTGTCTGTTGACGACGTCCTGCAGGTTGGCCTGGAAGATGTTGTCGCCGAGCATCAGCATGAAGTCGTCGTCGATGTGCTCCTCGACGGTCAGCAGGGCGTGGGCCAGCCCCTTCTGCTCGCGCTGGTGGGCGTAGGTGATCGGGACGCCCTCGAACTCGTCCTCGAAGTGGTTGATGATCGCCTGTTTCTTGTAGCCGACGACGACCAGCAGTTCGTCGGCGCCCAGATCGACAAGCTGCTCGAAACAGTGCGTGAGGATGGGCTTGCCGGCGACTTCGACCATGCCCTTCGGCTTGTCCTCGGTGAGCGGGCGCAACCGCGTCCCCTCACCGGCGGCGAGTACGACTGCTTGCATGCACCTGACTCGTGTATCATCGGGCATAACTCTTGTCGAAGGCCGAACGGGTCTGCCGAACGAGTCGGCGCCACCGGCCTGCCCTGCTCAGCCCCGCCTGGGCGCCACCGGCCGCTGCCGGCACCAATCGTTTCGGGCTCCAGCCCGTATCTGCGGTCACGATGGACGACTCCGGACGCCTCTGGCCCACGGACCGCTCGCGAGTCGGATGGTGGCTGTTCGTCGGGCTGCTCGTCGTCGCGGCGGCCTATCTCGCCTACTCGTTCGTCGGACTGCTCGCCACCGGCATCTTCGGCTACTACGCGATACGCCCGATCAACGACCGCGTCGACCGGGTGATCGACGCCGACGCCGTCGCGGCCGGTATCACGGTCCTGGCCGTCCTGGTCCCGATCATCGCCCTCACGCTCTACGCCGGGTTCCAGTTCGTCACCGGACTGGCTGACCTGCTCGGGGGGTCCGTCGAACCCCTCTCGCTGGTCGCCCAGTACTTCGGTCTCGGCGAGGTCCCCGCCAACGAACAGGAACTGCTTCGCGACGCCCTCCAGAATCCGCGGCAGTTCGTCGAGAACCCGCGACAGACCGCACAGACGCTCTTCCAGCGGGGGGCGACGGTGATCACCTTGGTCGCGCAGACGCTGCTGTTCGTCGCGATGGCGATCACGCTCTCGTTTTTCCTGCTGGAGAACGACGACGTGCTCTCGGCCGCGCTCGAACGCCTGTTCGGCGGCCGCGACACGACGGCCTACGCCTACGCGACCGCTCTCGACGCCGACCTCGAATCGGTCTTCTTCGGGAACTTCCTGTTCGTCGTCGTCATGTTCGTCCTCGCGAGCGCGTCCTACGCGGCGACGAACTGGCTCGTCCCGCCCGCTGCCACGATCCCGATGGTCCTCGTCCTCGGCTTTCTCACCGGCGTCGCCAGCCTGATCCCCATCGTCGTCGGGAAGATCATCTACGTCCCGGTCCTGGGCTACCTCGCGCTCCAGGCGACCCGGCCCGGCGGGCTGTCGCTGTCGCTCGTCGGCGGCGTCGCGGTCGTCTACTTCTTCGTCCTCGATTTCCTCCCGCAGACGTTCCTGCAGCCGTACATCTCCGGTCGGGACCTCGACGGGATGATGCTCATGTTCGCGTACCTCCTCGGACCGATCCTCTTCGGCTGGTACGGCTTCTTCCTGCTCCCGATCGTTCTCATCGTGATGCTCGAAGCCGTCCGGATCGTCCTCCCGGAGCTCCTCCACGGCGAGCGACTGACGACTACCGCGACGCTGGGCGAGTCGATCGGCGCCGACCCGCAGGACGAGGGCCCGGTTCCGACCGACGTACCGGGCGAGAGCGGGACCGGTCCGGGTGATCAACGGGAGAATAGTGACGCCGGTCCGGGCGGACCGGATCGCTCGCCCGAAGACGGTTGACTCTCGGAGCGGCCGTTCCGGTCGGACGCCACCGATCCGAATCCTGAAGGCCGGTGGCGGCGAACCACTCCGCCAATGCACGTCAGTATCGTGGGCAGCGGCTACGTCGGGACGACCGTCGCCGCCTGTCTCGCCGACCTGGGGCACGACGTGACGAACGTCGACGTCGACGAGGACGTCGTCGCGACCATCAACGACGGCGACACGCCGATCCACGAACCCGGCCTGGACGAACTGATCGGCGAACACGCCGGCGACCGACTCCGGGCGACGACCGACTACGACGCCGTCCGCGAGACGGACGTGACGTTCCTCGCGCTCCCGACCCCCTCCGAGGACGACGGCGCGATCGACCTCACCTACATGGAGGCCGGCGCCGCCTCGCTCGGCGAGGCACTCGCCGAGAAAGACGGCGACCACCTCGTCGTCGTCAAGAGCACCGTCGTTCCCGGCTCGACCGAGGACGTCGTCGCGCCGGCCATCGAGGAGACCTCCGGAAAGACCGCCGGCGAGGGCTTCCACGTGGCGATGAACCCCGAGTTCCTCCGGATGGGGACCGCCGTCGAGGACTTTCTCGATCCCCAGAAGATCGTCTTCGGCGCCCGCGAGGCGGACGCCTACGAGACGCTGGGCGAACTGTTCGATCCGCTCGTCGAGTCGACCGACGCCGCCGTCGTCGAGACCGGGATCCGCGAGGCCGAGATGATCAAGTACGCCAACAACGGCTTCCTCGCCGCGAAGGTTTCGCTCATCAACGACATCGGTAACATCTGCAAGGAGTTCGACGTCGACGCCTACGAGGTCGCCGACGCCATCGCCCTGGACGACCGCATCGGCGGGAAGTTCCTGCGGTCCGGTCTCGGGTGGGGTGGTTCATGTTTCCCAAAAGACACGAACGCGATCATCGCGGCCGCTCAGGAGGCCGGCTATGAGCCGCCCGTGCTGGAGGCCGCCGTCGAGGTGAACGACGGTCAGCCCGAGCGCCTGCTCTCGCTGCTCGACGACCACGCCGACGTGGCCGGCAAGCGCGTCGCCGTACTCGGCCTGTCGTTCAAGCCGGGGACCGACGACGTGCGCGGGACGCGCGCCGTCCCGGTCATCGAAGGCCTCCAGGCGCGCGGCGCGGACGTAGTCGCCTACGACCCCGTCGCGACCGAGAGCTTCGACGAGTACTACGAGGACGTCGAGGTCGAGTACGCCGATTCGGCGGCCGAGGCGCTCGACGGCGCCCACGCGGCGGTCGCGGTCACCGACTGGGACGAGTTCGCGGCGCTCGATACGGAGTTCGACGCGATGGCGAACCCGGTCGTGGTCGACGGCCGCCACATCGTCGAGCGCCGCGAGGGGATCACCTACGAAGGGCTGACGTGGTGACGGGCCCCAGAGCGCGCGGCCCACCTCCTCGCTGACTGCTACCGATGCCCACTCGCGTTCCGTTTCGGACCGCCGTCTCGGGTACCGTTACGTTCCACGTCCGGTTCCCACCGGCGAGTTCGTACTCCCCGGGATAGGGAACGACGAGTTCGTACTCGCCGTGCGTGCCCGTCGTTGCCTGCTGCCGGTACAGGAACGTCTCGTTCGGTATCTCCACCGTCGTACGCGCTTCGACGGTCACGTTCGCGGGCGCGGTGCCCGCGACCGTCGCCCCGGGGACGAGCGTGAAGACCTTCTTCCGCGTCGACGAGGACGCGTATACCGCCCGGTAGTGCGAGACGGCCTTGTAACCCCCCTTCTCCCACCGGCTTCCGTACGTTACGTACAGGTGCTGCTGGATAGTACCGGCGCGGCGAGGCAGCGGTTCGATGACGACGAATCCCGTGTCGTTCTGCAATCGGTCGTACCACGCCGCGCTCGCCGCCGAGTCGTTGTAGATGAATCTCGAGTAGTTGTGGTACGCCTGCGAATAGTTCTGGGAGACGCCGCTGACGAAGTAGTTGTACACCCGGTTGGTACTCCACCGGCTGAAGACGTAGTCGTTCGGCCAGGTCCACCCCCGTTCCTCGCCGTACCCGTCCATCCAGGTCGCCGTGTGATAGGTCTCGTCCTCGATGACACCGCCCTCGACCTCGCCCGGGAGGTAGAACCCGCTGACGCCGACGACCAGCGCGACGACGAGGAGCGTAGTGACGCCCGACCGGACGGTCCGCGAGTCGGGATCGACCCACCGGGCTCCACCGGCGTGTGACCGGCTCTCGCGACTCTGCCGGTTCTCGCCGCCGGCATTCCGGTCGGTATCGCCTCGGGCGCGCTGGACCGGAGTGGGGAGTGCCGTCAGGTCGGCCCGCGCGAGGATCCAGACGACGCCGATTCCGGAGAACACGACGAGGAGCGTCGCGAGGTGTGCGGCAAAGCGGATCTGTAGCGCGGTCAGGAAGAGCAACCACCAGCCGAAGGCGCTCAGCGCCAGCCACTGGCGGTCGCCCGCGGCCGCGCGGCGCAGCCCCCAGACCATGACGGGCACTCCCAGCAGGACGAACGGCCCGAGCAGTTCCAGCCCGAGCGCGGTGTCGAGCGCGAACGTCGGCTCCTTCTCCCCGATGCTCGACCGGAAGAGGAGGAAGCTCAGCCCCCCGAGCAGTCGCGTAACGGTGCCGGGGACGACCAGGAAGAGGACGAGCAGTCCGACCAGCGGGCCCCCGACTTCGAGGCCGAGCAGCGTCTCGACGCCCAGTTCTCGATCTCGAACGATTTCACCGGCGGTCGCCAGACCCACACCGCCGACGAGCAACAGCGTCGGCACGACGGCGACGTCGATGGAGTGCCACCCCAGCGCCAGGTGGCAGCCCAGCGTGAGCGCGGCGGCGATTCCGATGGCGAGCAGGACCGGTGCGTTCTCCCGCAGCGGGGACCGTTCAGCCACGACGTCGAGCGGGACTTTCACCGCGAAGTAGCCCGCGAGCGCGAGCAGAATGAGCGGACTCCCTTCCCAGGCGAGCGTCTGTCCCGCGACGGCGACCCCCAGCGCGCCGGCGGCCCACGTCACCGGTCGCGCGAACGGGTCCTCCGGGTCGAGCGCCACGACCCAGAGCAGCGAGGCGACGGTCGCCATCAGCCAGACGTAGTCGAACGCGTGGTGGTCACCGAACCCGAGCGACGTCCGGAAGGCGAACCCCGGGACCAGCGCGAGCGAGACGGCCGCCACGAGTCCGACCCGACGGTCTTCCATGATCCGTGCGCAGACGAGGTATACGAGCCCGGCGGTGAGCAGTGCAGCCACGACGGGATACCACGCGAGAACGATTCCGGCCGCCGTCTCGTCGCCGCCGAGAAGACTGGCCCCCATCCACAGCGTCGCGAGGTAGAACGGTTCGCCGCGTCCAGCGAGAATCGGCCCGTCCCGTCCCGGTACTCCCTCTAATTGGGTCAGCGTGGTCAGATCAAATGGGCCGCCAGAGACGGCGAGCAGCCGCTCCAGTGCAAAACGATAGTAGTACGGATCGTTCGCCGTCAGCACGATATCTCGGCCGCGAAACACGCCGGGGTAGATGTAGGCCCGCGTCCACACGAACAGCGCGACGATAGCGAGCGCGAGTGCGACGGCCGGCAACCGACCGGTCGAGACCTCGTTCGGATCGGTGTCCTCAATGAACCTGTGCCACGGTCTCGCGGGCGAGGACTCGGTCGCGTCGCCGCTCGCTGCCCGCCCGTTCCCGACCGCTCGCCTGACAGCGTCGGGATCGGTGAGGCGATACCCGCCTCCGGTTTCCTCGACGACTCCTCGATCGACGAACCGCCCGAACCGTCCCGTGTCTACGGGGACGTCCTCGAACGCCCACGTGTCGGACGCGTCGTCCACTTCGAGGACGGCCGCCAGCGCGGCCCGCTGGTCGGGATCGTCTGTGAACTCGTCGAGAGCCCCTCCGTCGGTCATCTGTAGACCGAATCGGATGGAGGGGAAAAGCCGTTCCGGTCACGGACTCCGGTGGACGGGTCGGCTCTCGCGCTCGCTCCCGTTCTCCTCTCGCTTCCGGTCGACGGCGAACACGACGCCGGCGACGGCGACGGCGAGGACGAGGACCCGCGGATCGGAGGTGACGTAGAGGCTCGGCGTCGGTGGCCGCCACCAGGTGAACGGATAGAGCCACGGGCCGGCGCGGCCGTCGGCGTAGACCCGGAGGCCGTCGAGAACGAGCGAGATGACGCCGCCGGCGACCAGGGAGACGTAGGCGCGCCGCCAGTGTCGACGGGCGAACGCGAGCGTTATCGCCGCGGCGATCAGTAACACGCCGCCCAGTGTGCTGACGGGAGCGTAGCTGAACGGAGCTCCGAGGACCCCCTCGACGACAGCCGAGTCGAGGACGAGTTCAGTCTTGACCAGATCCGGGATCGCACCGCCCCCCATCCCGACGGCGACCCAGCGCGGCGTGATCGCCTCGATCCGCCAGCCCACCACCGTGAGCAGGACGTACACTGCGAGGACGTGGGTCAGTAGATCAGCCATCCGTCTTCACCTCGGTGTCTCCGTCGGTTCTCATTCCTCCTTCAGGACTGGCCGCTTTCGCTCTCGTCTCGAAGGCGAGCGCCTCGGGATCGAACCGCCACCGCCTGAAGAACAACGCGAGGACGAGGACCGCGCCGACGGAGGAGACCGCGTACTTGTAGAGCTTCGACCCGCCGGCCGGGTTGACGACCTCGACGTTCGCGGCGGCGATGGTGTGGCCCGTCTGAAGCGTCCCGTGGATCTGCACGACTCCGCCGGGCTGGACGCGCTCGGTGAATCCCTCCACGGTCATCTCGAAGTCTCCCCGGTCGGACTCGACGGTGATCGTCGCGCGGTCGGCACTCGTGTCGACGTGCTGTACGATTCCGGTGACGAATGCCTCCTCGCCGACGTGGGACTCGTAGTCGGTCGCGAGGTCCTCGTTCTCCGGATACGGATCGTGGCCGCCTTCCGCCGCGTCGTAGTGGACGCCGAGACCGACCACCGCACCGAGGAGCGCGACGACGCCGACGACTCGTACCAGCGGATGCACGCCCCGGAGTGAGCGGCCCGCCGAAATAACGGTTTCGCGCTCGCGTCGGCTTCGACGGAGGTTTATCCCGATCGCTCGTCGGATCGTCCATGCGCCAGTTCATCGTCCTCGGGCACGAGGCGCCGACGACCGACGACTTCGCGCTCGACGACATCGCCGGCGGCGCCGGCCGCCTCGACGTCCTCTGTCGCTGCGTCACCTCCGCCTTCTTCCTCTCGCACGACATCCGCGAGGCCGTCCGCGTCCACCTCGTCCTGCGCGACGAGTTCACGGTGACCTTCGACGGCAGTCGGCTCCGGCGGCTCAATCCCGACGAGCGCTCGACGGCCGCGCTCGTCCGCAACGCCCTCGCGGAGCGCGAGGAGGCCATCGGCCACCAGCCCGTCGAGACCTCGCCCGGCGTCTCGCTCACCCGCCGCGGGTTCGAGCCGACGCTCGACGACGCAGCCCGGAACGGCACCGTCGTCCAACTCCACGAGGACGGCGACCCCGTCGTCGACGTCGAACCGCCGGAGGATCCCGTGTTCGTGCTCTCGGACCACCGCGACTTCGCGGAGCGCGAGGCCGACCTACTGGCCGAGACTGCCGACGAGCGGGTCCGTCTGGGCCCAGAGGCGTTGCACGCCGACCACGCGATCACGGTAGCGCACAACTACCTCGACACCCACGGGTTCGAGCGGTACTGACCGCCGGTTCGACACCCGTTCGCACTGCGGTCGGGCGATGACCGCGGTTCGGAAGGATTAAAACCGGCCAGTGTCTTCGTTCACTTGCTACCAGCACGGGCCGGTGGGGTAGCTTGGTATCCTTCGGCCTTCGGGTGGCCGTAACCGCGATTCGAATTCGCGCCGGCCCACTTCCCGCTGCCCCCATTTTGGTGCCGACTGTAATCGCTACACAGCGACGGGTTTCGCGTTGCTTTCGCGCCCGGTGTGGGGTCGATTTCAATCGTCGCGCAATTGGTGGTCTGTGCAGTCATGCGGTTTCCGTAGAGCCGACAGTGGCTGTCGCGCGAACTAATATAAAACCTCGCACCAGCACGACTGCTGTTTTGTACGCGCTAATTCGTGTCAGAAGCTACAACTGACTGTGTCTCTCCGTTGGTTCCATATATTCATCGTAGTCCTGCATCAGGGTCTGCATCTTCTTCACCAAGCTCGTGATTTCGTCCATCTGCTGCTCGGAGAGAGTCGGGGTGATATTCAGATCTTCTGGATTGAGCGTGTACGCACCATCCCGGTAGCGGACAAACAGTTTGCCATTCTGGATGTCTTCACCGAGGCAGGCTTTTCCCGACATCTCGACCTCAAGGGTGAATTTGAGGAGTGCCTGCATTTGTGGTGGTTCGAGGAGCACTCCATCCCAGGGATTCCGTGATTGGTTGTAGATCAGGTAGTCGCCATCGTCGTATTCTGCGACCAGTATGTTGCCTGTGATTGATTCCGTCCAGATGCGGTATGCTTCGTCGCTGTCTGCTTGTTGGTAGGACATCCGAGTTTATACGCCCATATCTCGCTTAAAAGGGTTCGTCAAGACCTTTTAATAACGACCAGCACAGCGCGTTTCACATGCAGTGCTATCCGTTCAGCGACTGTTGGAAGGCACGGTAGGCATTCCAGAGATGTTCGGGCGCTTCCGTCGGTGTGATTGTTCCCCTGTCTCTGTCGTAATCGATAATCGAGTTCATGGTCATCAAGTGGGTTTGGTAGAGCGCGACGTACACTCGTTCTCTCTGTTTCGAGGACAGTTCCTTCACCGAACAGTCGGCTTCGCGTGCGCCGACGTGTTCGGCTAGATCGGAAATCGTGACTGGGTCGTCTGCTGGCTGGTCGGCCAGATATTCGACGGCCCACCTGCGACGTGCACAAGACAGGATTTCGATTGCGTCACTGGGTTCGATGGGTGTGACGTGTGACTGTGACGTGTGACTGTGACGTTCGCGTGTGATGGCTTCTCGGAAGCGACTGAGCGGATTGCGGAGTGATTGCATTCTCATTGGTGTTTTTCTGGGGCGGGTGCCCGACGCACTACCCGACTACTGTCGGGCGCCCGCCCGGTCGGCTAGTACTCCTCAAGGTCTAGTGATAAAGGACAAGACCAGCTCACCTGCTCTCCAGGTTTATACGCGGGTGTCTCGTATCTTCAGGTAAGATGAACGATACTGCAATGCTCCCAGGCGATTGGAACCGGAACCCGGGCATGGCCATGCGCACTGCTCGGTACGCTTGTTTCGAGCACGAGTCTCTCTCGGGGATGATCGACGTGTGCCCACCCGCGAACAGCGAGGGGCTTTTCGATGTCACTGAAGATGTCTGGGCGATTGCCAAATTGTACACGAGTCACGACACGCTTGAGGGCGTGCAGTTCCGGACTCAGAAGGAAATCGAGAACCAGAAAGACCTGGCTATCGCCGTGCGTGAACTGGCGGATGTCTTCTACGACGATTTCTCCGATGGACTGGATGTCGGCGAGCGCGAAGAACCCAGTCCCGGATTAACAGTACTGGACGACTGGCCGGAAGACGCGGAGCACAAGACGCTCGACGAGTTCTGACTCCTGGTGTTACTGGGGGACTGAGGCAGAATACCACAGCCAGTCGTTTTCGTTCTTCTCACGCGTGAGTTCCACACCATCGAGAGCTTCGATGTCATCGACGACTGCCTGTTTCGCCTCCTTGTATGCTCGGACACCGACCCAGAACCGGACTCCATCATCCTTGACGTCGTAGTCCTCTACTGCCGGATTTTCGTCGAGGATGTCGGTCAACTCGTTTAGTGTCATGCTGGGGATGGAGAGTCGAGTACAATAGTTCTGTTCAGCAGGGAAGTTAGCGAGTCGGTGACGAAGTGTTCTGGTAGTAGTTTTTGAGAGTGGCTTCGGCATCGAAGAGACCAGTTCCCATTAGTTCGCCGCGTCCATTGCCGGTCAGTCTGTATCTCGTTGTGGGATCTCGGTCATTGGTTTGCTCTACGATGTTCACGTCGACGAGATGTTGCAGATGTTCCTGAATCTCTTCTTGCTCCAGACGGGGGTTCATCTCGTCAAGCTGGATAATCGATGGTGACTCGTTCGGGTGGGCGAGGATTCCTTGGAGCATTGTGAACTGTGTTTTCGGGATCTGGGCCATGTGTTGTCGTTGGTGTGTTCGGGGTTAGTTCTTCTCGTGGTTCCCGACGCACCTGGGATTATTGCCGGTCGGAGCGTATTGCTGAGTAATGATCGATGGTGCCCCTGAGATACGGGAAGCTCTTGTTGAGTTGGCCGAGGGGAGTATCGCGTCGCAAGAGACGATTGAGGAATTGCTAGATGTGGATGCGATTAGGGAGGAGCACGGGAAGAGTACTGAGGAAATTCTGCGTCGGCACGTCTCCAGCGTCGAGCAAACGGAACGGATGTTCGGTCATCACCGCGGCGACGATTGATTCGGCATCGGAACAAATCGATAGCGGGGTATCCCGCTCTCGCTGACTCTCATTTTACTTAAAAAACGAGTGGTACTCTGGTATACCAACTGTCCAGACTGGATTCATAAGTGGGTTAGGCCGTGTGTTGCTCGACGAGTTCTTCTGGGTTCAGTCGGTCTGTGTCCCAGGTCACTTCAACGGAGAATTCAACGTTGAAGGGATGCTGGTACCCTTGGACGTGGTCGCCGACAATCGGGTGTGTTGCCGATAGTGCATCGTGCAGGATGCTTCTCTCGGTGCGATTGAGCTCCGGTGCACCGTGGTACTCGATTGTGGTGGTGGGTGCAGTGAAGTGCATCCGATTTTCGCCTCCGATCACGGCAAGACCGCCGTCGATGACGCCGTCAAGCCACCATTCGCCGATGCTCATCTGCCGTTTTTCGATGGCATCGATAGTTTGGTCGGTGTTTGCTGTCCAGTGTTCGGCGGTTTCGAGGATTTCCCGGGCGGCATCGAGATCGAGTTCTTCGTGTTCGACCGATGGGTTCCCGGCGGTGATGTAGTGGATTGTGCGTTCTGGGCCCAGCTGGTTCGTGTGTGTCTCGATGAGTAGCCATACTCCGTGTTTGCGGTGCAGGTTGTAGGTGATTGGGAGGCTGTTGCGTCCCCATTTGGCGACTCGGGTGTTATGGTCGATGCCGATGGCATCGAGTGCATCTTCGCTGGTTTTGACTTTGTCACCGGTTTGCTTGCATTGATTCAGTGTTTCGATAGCTTCTTCTGATGCGGAGGATTGATTTGTTTCTGTCATATTGTATTTGTATCTATTCCCCACGTTGATTTAAGGTTGTGAGGTAAAGATCGATTATTCACCCACATGTGTTCTTACCAAAGGTGGGGGTCTGGGTGAAATGCCCACCAGTCACTGATAAACCTCTGGGAACACCTAACCTGCTCACACTGAGGGGTGTCGGCGAGTGCTGGGTTAGTCGTCTTCTTCGTTGAGAAGGATTGCGTGTGCGATGATCCGGTCATCGAGATTTCGCGCAGCGGCAGAATCGAGTGGGATACTGATGGCGATCCGATTGTGATGTGTGACTGTGACGTGTGCGTGTGACTTGTCACTGTGAGGGTGCGAGATGAGCCTTGACCACTCACAACGAGGGGTGGCCCTGACTACTACTCCCTCTCGAATCACCTCCCGCTCGGTTCTGCTCAGTCGCCCGTGGAGTTTTGCCCTGTGCTGCTGAAGACGACGTATGCCGTTTAGTGCACGTTGGCATACTCTTCTCGACAATGCCGAGGAGCTACCGTCTGATGCAACATTATTCACGCCCCTGTCGCGCAAGCCCTTCCGTCTGACCGACGTTCAAGAACATCGGATTCTTATCCAGTATCGTGACGACGACAGCACCGTCCCACTCCAGCGTGACCAGTTTGAGACGCTGTTTCAGCGTGTGACAGACGCCCACGACGGCTTCGACCTTGACCGACTGCCACCGGACGCCGAACCATACGCGACTGTACTGAGTCTGCATCCCCGGTTTGAGCTTGACGACCGAGAGGGAACACTGACGGAGACAGAGACGCCGACAGGCTCACCGTTGGTTGACGCTCATGACGTAGACACCGAGACTGGCGAGCGAGAGGAGCCGAACATCCCTGTCTACGCCGACGCACTCCTGTTGATTGACGCGCTCGAACGTCACGATCCGACCGACCTGGAAGGCATGGAGACACCCGCGCTGGTCAATCTCTATACGCTTCTCTCGGATGTGCAACGGAACGCTAATGACCTCCGGCAAGACGTACGTGGCATACTGCTTGATCGACTCCACCACGACCAGCCCGTCAGCGGCCAGTACGGTTCTGTCCAACGCACGTCTCGGCGGAATCGCTCACTCAAAGACGAAGAGGAGGTTCTCGAAATGTTGGAAGACGCGGGTATCGACCGCGAGCGTGTGACGACCGTAGACGCTGGCAAGGTCGATGAAGCACTGGACGTCACCGAACTTGCTGAATCTGCTGTGTACGAGATTGAGGAGAGTGAATACGTCCGAAAGGCCGAGGTAGATGAGGAACAGAAAGCGTCTCGACTCCAAGGGCTAAAAGATCGGATTGCCGCCACGGACGAAGATACTGAAGAGCTTCAGCAGGAAATCGAGGAATTAGAAGCTCGGATTGACGATCTCACCAGCTTCGATCCCGGAACGTCGTTCCACACGAAATCTGGGGGTTGAACCAGCCAACCCACTTGCTCTAAACAAGGTGTTCTGGTGGTAGCCGTTAATAGCGTGTCATAGAAACAGTCACAGCCAGTTTGCCGCGGTGCAACCTGAGCATAAAGTGTTGATATGAGTATTATTATAGAAGAGGGTGTCATAGAATCCATCTCATACCGTGATGACGGTGCTTCCCGGATTGTCACCTCGTTCGTAGTTGGTGACGGCGACGACGAGTCGAACGCAGAGCGCAAGGAACACCTGCGCTCGGGCGTGGACGCGGCCTCGGGCGCGTAGCGTCCCGAGGCCGCAGTCCTTGACCGCATCGTTCGTTCGCTCGACCTGACTCCGGCGGTTGTACGTCTCGTCTAGGATCGACTGTTTGAGCTGAATCTCGTCACTGTGTTTCTCGATGCGGTCTTCGACTCTGTACTTGATATTGAGCGGATCGTCGGTGTTTCGCGGGTTGTACGGGGCGATTGGCACGACTCCTGCGGTCAGCAGGAGGTCGTGCCAGTCGAGCGTGTCGTAGGCGCTGTCACCGAGCATCCAGATCGGCTGGGCGACGGCGAGCGCGTCACGGGTGACGCGCATCGCCGTCTCTTCTGCGGCTTGTTTGCTCTCGGTGAACTCGGCTGCAATCGGGATCTTTGCGCCGGTTGAGACGATCGTACAGCCGTAGCCGTAATAGTACTCCTCAGCGGTTGGGTCGTAGTTCTTCGACGCATCTGGGTCGGATGGCATCGCTCGCACGTCCGTCGAATCGATTCGGTAGGTCATGTCGAGCAGGCCGCGGGCGGCGGCCTGCTCGACGAGGTGGTCGAAGACTTCGTCGACGACGTGTTCGAGGTCGGTGAGGAAGCGATCGACCGCGTCTCTTGAGGGCGGTCGATCGAAGCCACAGCTGAGCCAGACGACCGTGTTCTGGAGTTCTCGTGTGACCGGGCGAATGCCGTAGATGTCCTTGTAGTAGCAGTGGAGGAACGCTCGGAAGAGTTCTGGTGGGTGGTGGTCTCGTGTTCGCCCCCGGCGAGCGGGGGCGAACACGTCGAACTCGCTGAAAAAGTCGAACTCAAGATGCTCGAACAACGCGAGCGTCTCGGTAGCCACGACATTGAAGAACTCGTCGATAGAACCCTCTTCTTGCAGGGTGCTGGCGCTCGTAGACACAGTTCCAACACCCTGCGTCCTCGTGTGTGAGGCTTTCTATGACACCCTCCCTCCTCCATGTAGTTGACGCCGGCGTAGATGTTGGCCATCGCCGGCGGGTCGATGCGCTTGTGCTCGTAGCCCTGGGCCATCGCCGTCGAGGTGCCGATCGGGATCTCCAGGCCCGCGGAGGCCTTCTGCTCGTAGAACGACGTGTGGTTCGCGCCGACGAGCATGGACATCACGAAGTCGGGGTCGGCGTCCTGGATGTTGTTGATGACCGAGCCGAAACTGGACTCGCTGAGCGGGATGAACTCGGGATCGGCGACGATCTCGGCGTCGTGTTCGTCGGCGAGTACCTCGACCCAGTCGGCCGACAGCTGGCCGAAGTTGTAGTCGGCGGCGATGACGTATATCTCCGGCCCGTACTCCTCGCGCAGGTACGGGAGGACGGCCCCGAGCTGCTGGCGGGCCGTCGGTCCCATCGCGAAGGTCGTCTTGTCGCAGACGCCGCCCTCGTACTGGGTCGTGTAGAAGTACAGCTGTTCGTGGCGGTTGATGATCGGCCGGATCGCCTCGCGGGTCGCCGAGGAGTAGCCCGCCCAGAGGGCGTCGACGTTCTCCTCGTTGATGAACTGCCGAGTGAGTTCCTGGTAACGCTGGTTGTCCGATTGAGGGTCACGCGTCACCGGTTCGATCTGCTTGCCGTCGATGCCGCCGTCGTTGTTGATCTCCTGGATGGCGAGCATCGACGCCCGGTACTTCGGCGTGCCGTTCAGCGCGAAGTTGCCCGACTGGTCCTCCAGTACGCCGATCTTGATCGTGTCCGAACTGCTCGCGGTATCGGTCGTCGCGCCCCCGGTCTCCGAACAGCCGGCCAGCCCGGTGACCGTCGCCGCCCCGGCGGCGGTCACGAACTGCCGGCGACTGATCCCGTCGCCGCTCATTCGCCCGCACCCCCGAAGTTACGATCGTTTCCAAACTCGGCCGCGACCACATTATTTCCGCCACTGTACCGGAATATACCCGCACGAGCGTCCATCATATTCGTACGTACCTTCGATTTCGCAGATACCAAATAAGGGTTTGCACTCGCGTATTATAGATGTCCAATACCCTTGCCTTGGATATTAGGATATGTTAGGACAGGGCGAAATTAGTTGATATTCGAATAGCATACAGCAGAATATTTTGAACGTGGCGTTTTCCGGATACCCGCGGAGATCGAGACGGGATCGCAGTCGCGAAGCGGTCCGCGGCCGGAAGTGACAATGAACGGACGATCAGAACGAACGGACAGATTCGATCTGACGGAGATCCGGGCGATCACTCGTCGACGACGACGACCTTCACCTGCTGGACGCCCCCGATGGCCCGCAGGCGGTTGGCGAGTTCGGTGATGTCGCCGGCCGAGCCCTCGACGACGAGCGTCTCCATGCACGTGTCGTGGGAGAGGTGGATGTGCTGGACCGAGGTGATCGCCTCGGCCATCTCGTGCTGGACGGTCTGGAGTTCGTCGGCGATGCCGTCGACGTGGTGGTCGTGGACGATCACGATCGTGCCGTGGTGGCGGGCGTCGCCGCCGCGTTCCCACTCGTAGTCGGCGAAGAAGTCCCGCAGCGAGTCGCGGATCGCCTCCGACCGGCTGTCGTACTCCCAGTCGTCGACGATGCCGTCGAGGCGCTCGACCATCGACGACGGGAGCGTCAGGCTGATGCGGTCGATGTCGTCTCCCATGCCCCCGGCTACGACAGACCGCGTAATATGACTGGCCACCCGCCGTCGCGGCGCGCGAAGTGCGAGCCCGCCGCCCGGACCGCACCGAGTAATACTGCACGATGAGAAAATATTATCCGTCGCGGCGGGGAGCGGACACGTATGCACATCCCGGACGGATACGTCGACCTGCCGCTCGCGCTGCTGTTCGGCGCGCTCTCGATCGCGGTCCTGAGCGTGGCCGCGCGGCGCGTCGGCGGCGAGATCTCGGACGCGCGGGCGCCGCTTCTCGGCGTCGTCGCCGCGGGGATATTCGCCGCGCAGATGCTCGACTGGCCGATCCCCGGCGGGACGAGCGCTCACTTCGTCGGCGGCGCGTTCGCCGCGATCCTGCTCGGCCCCCACCTCGGCGCGCTCTGCGTGGCGACCGTCGTGACGATCCAGGCGCTCGTGTTCGGCGACGGCGGCCTCGTCGTCCTCGGCGCGAACGTGTTCAACATGGCCGTGGTCGAGGTGTACGTCGGCTACGCGGTCTACCGAGCCGTCGCCCCCTACGGCGAGTTCCGCGCCGCCTTCGCCGCCGGCTGGCTCGGCATCACCGCGGGCGCGCTCACCGCCGGCCTCCAGCTCGGCCTCTCCTCGGCGTTCCAGTACCAGATCCTCACCACGCTCGCGATCATGGGCGGCGGCCACCTCGTCCTCGGTCTCGTCGAGGGAGCGATCACCGCCGTCGTCTACCGCTACCTGGTCGACGCCCGGCCGGACCTGCGGCCCGCGACGACCCCGGAGGTGAGCGCCTGATGGCGCCGGAGTGGGCGCCCGAGTGGCTCCCGCGCGCGCTCGCCGCCCTGCTCGTCCTCGCGCTGCTCGCGCCGGTGTTCGGCTGGGCGGCGGAACAGGTCGGCTACGCCGAACCCCTCGAAAACGCCGCCGAGGCGACCGGCGCGACCGACCGCGCCGAGTCGGTCGGCGCCGCGCCGTTCCCGGACTACGGCGTCCCCGTGCTCGGGGGCGCCGCGGGCACGTTCGTCTCCGCGGTCGTCGGGACCGGACTGACGCTGCTGGTCGCGCTCGGTCTCGGCCGCCTGCTCGGGACCGACGCCGACGGGACGCGCTGACGCTCGATCCCGATGGCCCGCGTCGACCCCCTCGACCGGACGCTCGCCGCGCTGGCCGACAGCGCCCGCTGGTTCCTGCTCGCCGAGGACGTCCCCCAGCGGCCGGGCTTCCTGCAGGCGGTCGCACCGAGCGTCAAGCTCGTCGGCCTCCTCGCACTCGTCGCGCTGACAGTCACCCACCGGGACCTGCCGACGGTCGCGGCGATGGCCGGCCTCGCCGTCGCGCTCGCCGCCGTCTCTCGGGTCCCCGCGCGGACCTTCGCCGGTCGGCTCGTCGGCCCGCCGGCGTTCGCGCTGGTCGCCGTGGCACCGCAGGCGCTGCTGATGGGCGGTCCGACGCTCGGATCGACTCCGCTGTCGGCCGCCGGCGTCGAGTACGTCGCCGTCTTCACCGTCCGCGTCGCGGCCTGCGTCGGCTTCCTCTCCCTGCTCCTGCTGACGACGCCGTTCGCGGACGTGCTCGCGGGCCTCCGCCGGCTGCGCGCCCCGACCATCGCCGTCTCGCTGCTCGCGATCACCTACCGCTACCTCCACCTCTTTTTCGCCGAACTCGAACGGATGGTTCGAGCGCGGCGGGGCCGGACGGTGACCGACCCGGACCTGCGGCGGACGTGGCGCGACTCGGGGAACTTCCTCGGGACCTTCCTCCTGCGGAGCGTCGAGCGGGGCGAACGAGTCCAGCGCGCCGCGCGGGCTCGCGGCGGTGGCGGCACGACGCCGGTCCGCGCCCGAGCCACGCCGGGCGCCCCCGACGCCGCTTTCGCGCTGGTCGTCGCGGGCGCCGTGCTGGGAGTGGTCCTCGCGTGACCGATGCGGACGGCGACCCGGCGCCGGCCATCGAGGCGAGCGGCCTCCGCTACGCCTACCCGGACGGGACGCCCGCGGTCGACGGCGTGGACGTGACCGTCGGTGACGGCGAGCGCGTCGCGCTGCTCGGGCCGAACGGCGCCGGCAAGAGCACGCTCCTCCAGATCCTCGGCGGACTGATCGAGCCCGACGCGGGGACGGTCCGGTACTTCGGAGGGACCGACGACGCCGACGCCGTCCGCGACCGGCTGAGCGTCCTCACGCAGGACCCGGCGGACTACCTCTTCAACCCGACCGTCCGCGAAGACCTCGCCTACGGCCCGTCCCAGCAGGACCTGCCCGACGGCGAGGCCGACCGGCGCGTCGAGCGCGTCGCCGACCTGCTCGACCTGGGGGAACTGCTGGAGAAACCGCCCTTCCGGCTCAGCGGCGGCGAACAGCGGCGGGCGGCCCTCGCGAGCGCGCTGACCGTCGAACCGGACGCGCTGTTGCTCGACGAGCCGGTGAGCAACGTCGACGCCGCCAACCGGGCGACGATCCTCGACCTGCTCGACGACCTGTCCGCCGAAGGGGTCACGCTCGTCGTCTCGACGCCCGAGACGGAACTCGTCCCGCACGTCGCCGACCGCGTGGTCCTGCTCGACGCCGCCGGCCGGGTCGCCGCGACCGGCCCGACCCGCGAGATCCTCACCGACGTCGAGTTGCTGACCGACTGCGACCTGCGGCCCCCGCAGGTCGTCCGCCTGTTCGACGGGCTGGCCGACGACGTGCCGCTGACCGTCGCGGCGGCCCGCGAGCGGTTCGGCGACGACGGTATCTGATCGAACTTCGGATTGTCTTTCGGAAAATCGTACGATCGGGGTAGAATCCGAGATCGCCCGGTGCTATTTGCACCGAAGGGAACCGGCTTGAGGTGGGTCGCCAAATAATCGCGCAGATGATCGACTATCAGGCGCAACTATCGACGGACGTGGTACGGCATGGATGACGACGCCGTCCCCGGGGAGGTGATCCCCGGCGAGGAGCCCGTGACGATAAACGAGGGTCGCGAGACGGCGGAGGTGACGGTCGGCAACGCGGGTGACCGCCCGGTGCAGGTCGGGTCGCACTTCCACTTCTTCGAGGCCAACGCCGCGCTGGAGTTCGACCGCGAGGCCGCCTTCGGCAAGCGCCTGAACATCCCCGCCGGCACGGCGGTCCGGTTCGAACCCGGCGACGAGCAGACCGTCGAACTCGTCGCCATCGGCGGCAAGCGCGTCGCTCACGGCATGAACGGCCTCGTGAACGGCAGCGTCGACGGCGACGCCGCCGCGGCGGTCGAGCGCGCAGAGCGACAGGGGTTCGGAGGCATCCCGAGCCAGGCCGGGAAACTGGACGACGGAGACGGTTCCACCGGGGGTGACGAGCCGTGACCCGCGAGGTCGACCGCGAGGCCTACGCCGAACTGTACGGGCCGACCGAGGGCGACCGGGTCCGCCTCGGCGACACCGAACTGTTCGTCGAAGTCGAGGAGGACCTCCGGACGCCGGGCGACGAGGCGGTCTTCGGTGGCGGGAAGACCCTCCGTGACGGCCTCGGGCAGTCCCCGGGCACCACCCAGGAAGAGGGCGCCCTGGACTGGGTGCTGACGAACGCGCTCGTCATGGACCCCGTGCTGGGCATCGTCGCCGCCGACGTCGGCATCCGCGACGGCGAGATCGCGGGGATCGGCAAGGCCGGCAACCCCGACACGATGGACGGCGTCGACATGGTCGTCGGCCCGTCCACCGACGTCTACCCCGCGGAGGGGAAGATCGCGACCGCGGGCGGGCTGGACATCCACGTCCACTTCAACTCGGCGCAACTGCCCGAACACGCCCTCGCCTCCGGGATCACGACGATGCTCGGCGGCGGCTACGGCGGCGGCGCGACGACCTGCACGACGGGCCCGGAGAACGTGAAGCGGTTCCTGCAGGCCGCCGACGAGTGGCCGGTCAACGTCGGCTTCTACGGGAAGGGCAACGCCTCGAAGCCCGGCCCGCTCCGCGAGCAACTCGAAGCCGGCGCCTGCGGGCTGAAGCTCCACGAGGACTGGGGGTCGATGCCCGCGGCCATCGATACCTGCCTCGACGTCGCCGAGGAAGAGGACGTGCAGGTGTGCATGCACACGGACACGCTCAACGAGGCCGGGTTCGTCGAGAACACCTTCGCCGCCGTCGACGGGCGGACGATGCACCTGTTCCACATCGAGGGCGCGGGCGGCGGCCACGCGCCGGACATCATGGAGATGGTCGGCCAGGCCAACATGCTGCCCTCGTCGACGAACCCCTCGATGCCGTACACGGTGAACACCTTCGACGAGCACCTGGACATGGTGATGGTCTGTCACCACCTCAACCCGGACGTGCCGGAGGACGTGGCCTTCGCCGAATCCCGCGTCCGTGCGGAGACCATCGGCGCCGAGGACGTGCTCCACGACGAGGGCGCCATCTCGATGATGACGTCGGACTCCCAGGCGATGGGCCGGCAGGCGGAGGTCATCTCCCGCACCTGGCAGACCGCCTCGAAGATGAAGTCCCAGCGCGGCCCCCTCCCCGAGGACGAGGCCGCGGACACGCACGACGACGCCGACAACTTCCGCGTCAAACGCTACCTGGCGAAGTACACCGTCAACCCCGCCATCTCGGCGGGCATCGACGAGTACGTCGGCACGCTCGAACCCGGCAAGCTCGCCGACGTGGTGCTGTGGGATCCGGCCTTTTTCGGAATCAAGCCCGCGATGACGTTCAAGGGCGGGTTCCCCGCCTACTCCGAGATGGGCGAAGCCAACGGCTCGCTGATGACCTGCGAACCGATCAAGCAGCGGCCCCGGGCCGGCGCCATCGGGAACGCGAAACACGCCCTCTCGCTGTCGTTCGTGAGCCCCGTCGCCGCCGAGGCGGGGGTCGGCGAGGAGTACGGGCTCGACACGCCCGTCGTCCCCGTCTCGGGCGCTCGGACGACCGGGAAGGACGACATGCACTACAACGACTACTGTCCCGACGACATCGAGATCGACCCCGAGACGTTCGAGGTGACGGTCGACGGCGAGGTCGTCGCCTGCGAACCGAGCGAGGAGGTCCCCCTCGCGCAGCGGTACATGCTCTAACGGACACCTATCATGAACGTAACACCGAAAGAAGAGGAGCGGTTGACGGTCTTCATGGCCGCAGAGCTCGCCCGGCGCCGCCGCGAGCGCGGCGTCAGGCTGAACCACCCCGAGGCTGTCGCGTACATCTCCGACTGGTGCGTCGAGCGCGCCCGCGACGGCTGGGACGTGGCAGATATCCGCGCCGAGGCCACCCAGTTGCTGGACCCCGAGGACGTGATGCCCGGCGTCCCCGAGATGGTCGACATGATCCAGGTCGAACCCGTCTTCCCCGACGGCACGAAGCTCGTGACCGTCCACGACCCCATCCGGTCGACGGACGCGGCAGATTCGTCCAGCGACTCCCCGGAGGAGGCCGACTCGTGAGCCTCACCCACCGCGACGTGGCGACGGTCGGCATCGGCGGCCCCGTCGGCTCCGGCAAGACCGCGCTCGTGACGGAACTCGTCCCGCGACTGCGCGACGCGGGCCTGGACGTGGGCGTCATCGCCAACGACGTGCTCACCCAGGAGGACGCCGACGCCCTGCGCGAGCGCTTCGCGGGCGTCGTCCCCGCGGACCTCGTGGCCGGCGTCGAGACCGGCGCCTGCCCACACACCGGCATCCGCGAGGACCCGTCGATGAACCTCGCGCAGATCGACGACTTCCTCGCCGACCACCCCGACCTCGATATCGTCATCGTCGAGAGCGGCGGCGACAACCTCGCGGCGACCTTCAACCCCGAACTCGCGGACTACTCGCTGTACGTCATCAGCGTGGCCGAGGGCGAGGACATCCCGCGCAAGCGCGGCCCCGGCGTCGTCGACTGTGACCTGCTCGTGATCAACAAGACCGACCTCGCCCCCCACGTCGACGTGGATCTGGACGTACTGGAGGCCGACGCCGACGATGTGCGGGAGGGTCCGTTCGTCTTCACGAACTGCAAGGCCGGCGAGGGGATCGACGAGGTACAGGAGCACGTCAGCGACGGCGTGCTGTTCGCCTGAGATGGCGGCCGACAGCCCGGATCCCGGAGAAGAGCCGCCCGACGGACCTCCGGCGCCACCGAGCCGCCGCGACGAGACTGCCGACGAACCGCCGCACCCGGCGTTCGCCGAGTACGCGACCGAGTCGGTCCCCGCCGCGGCGGTCGGTTCGCCCGGCAAGGACGGCCGCCTCGAACTCCGGTTCGAGGTCGACGGGAACGGCGAGACGAACCTCGTCCGGGACCTCGTCCGGGCGCCGTTCCACGTCAGCGGCACGCTCGGCCACGATCCGCTCCCCGAGGCGGAGACGGTCTACGTCCAGTCGCCGACCGGCGGCGTCGCGCAGGGCGACCGTCACGCGGTCGACATCGAAGTCGGCGCCGACGCCGTCGCCCACGTCTCCACCCAGAGCTCACAGAAGGTGCTCTCGATGGCGCGCAACTACGCCGCCGCCGACGTCTCGCTCTCCGTCGGGAGCGGTGGCCACCTCGACTACGTGCCCGAACCGACGATCCTCCACGGGGACTCCCGGTTCTGCCAATCGGTCACGCTCGAACTGGCCCCGGACGCGAGCGCCGTCGTCGGCGAGGTCGTCGTCCCCGGCCGACTGGCCCGCGGCGAGCGCTTCGACTTCGAGCGGTACCTCTCGCGCCTGCGCGTCCGGCGTGAGAGGGAACTGCTCGTCGACGACGCCACCCACCTCCGACCCGCCGACGCCGATCCCTCCGCACCGGGCGTCATGGGCGAGTTCGCCGTCCTCGGGACGCTGTACGTCCTGACGCCCGCGAGCGGTGACACCTCAGACGACGCCGAACTGAGCGACCGGCTTCACGAGGTCACGAACGCCGAAACAGACTCGGACGGTCGCGGCGACGAGGACGGCGAAACGGTCCGCGCGAGCGCGACGCGCCTGCCGAACGACGCGGGCGTCGCCGTGCGCGCCCTCGGCCACCGCGCGGAGACGGTGACCGCCGCACTCCGCGCGGCGTGGGACGAGGCGAGAATCGAACTGCTCGGAGTCGGCGCCCCCGACTCCAGGAGGCCCTGATGCTGGTCGCAGAGGAGTTCGTGGGAACGCTGGACGACGAGGAAGTCGCCGAGCGCGTCGAGTCCGGCGACCCACTCACCGTCGCCGTCGACGAGACCGAGCGCCGCCGTTCACGGTTCCGCACGACGGCCGCAGACGGCACCGAACTGGGCGTCGTCGTCGCCCGCGAGTTACGGGACGGCGACGTCCTCTCGACGGGCGAGCGACTGGTCGTCGTCTCCCTCGAAGCGGTCGAGGCGATGGCGCTCGACTTCGGCGGCGTCGGGAACCCCGACAGGGTGGCGGTGACGACGGCGCTCGAACTCGGTCACGCCGTCGGGAACCGCCACTGGGATCTGGCGGTCGACGGCCAGCGCGCCTACCTGCCGCTGGCCGACAGCCGCGAGCGGATGGAAGCGACCGTCGAACTCCATCTCCCGGACGGCGCGACGGTCGAGTACGACGAGGTCCCGCCGACGCTGTTCGACGAGGGCGACGCTGCCGACCACTCGCACAGTCACGGCGAGGCCGACCACTCTCACGGCGGCGGCGAGAGCCATTCCCACAGTCACGGCCACGGCGTGCGGTCGCTCGACCCGAAATCGGGGGCCGACTCCCACGGAGGTGAGGAGCCGTGAGCGACGAGGCGACCCTCGAATCGCTCCGACTGGCCGACTCGTTCCTCCCGGTGGGGACCGACAGCGTCTCCTACGCACTGGAGCAGTTCGTCGCGGCCGACAGCGTCGCTGACGCCGACGATCTGCGGACGCACGGCGAGACGGTCCTCCGGCGCCAGCACGGCCAGGCGGATCTGGTCGCGCTACGGGCAGCCCACGACGCGGCGACCGAGGGGGATCTGGCCGCGGTCGAGCGCGCGGACCGGCGGCTCACCGCCGTCACGCTCCCCGCGGAGTTCCGCGAGAGCTCCGAGCGGACGGGGAACCGACTGCTGGCCCTCCAGCGGGAGCTCCGCGAGGAGGACCTGCTGGAAGCCTACGGCGAGGCCGTCGACGCCGGCGAAGCGCCGGGAAACTACGCGGTCGCGCTCGGCGCCGTCACCGCACTCGCAGACGTGCCCGTCCGCGAGGCGTGCCTGCTGGCCTGCCACGAGTTCGCGACGGCGCAGCTGGCCGCTGCCCAGCGGCTGCTCCGATTGGGACACACCGACGTCCAGCGCGTCCTCGACGACCTCCGGCCCGCGATGGTCGACGCCGTCGAGGAGAGCGCCGACCGCTCGCTCGACGACATGACGCCGTTCGCGCCGCTGGTCGACGTGCGCTCGGCCGAGCACGAGCGGGCCGAGCGGCGGCTGTTCCTGAGCTGAGCGCCGGTCACCTGCAGAACGGCCGACGCGCTTCGAGCTCGTCGTACCGTTCGTCGTCGATATCGCCGTCACCGCCGCGGATCAGCGGCCCGACTGCCGCGCGTTCGAGGAGCGTCGACTGGAACTCGCCGAGCCGCTCGGGGGCGGTCCCCCACGCCGAGCCGTGGTCGGTGACGCTGTGGGACTCGTTCCCGACGGTGACTCGCGTCCACTGCGAGGAGGCGCCGTCCGCCTGCGCGGGGTAGCTCTCGTTCAGCGCGAAGAAATCGGCGCGGTAGGAGGCGTTGAGGATCGCGGTCGCGTTCGACTGCGGAACGCTGTAGCGGTGGAGGCCGGTCGCGTTCACGTTCGCGAACCCGGTGTAGAACACCGTCCCGTTCCCGCAGATTTCGACCGAGAACGCCGGGCAGTTGCCGTCACAGAGGCCGTTTCGATACTCGACGGACACCGTGTCGGCGTCGTCGGGGTACGCTGGTTCGGCCGGGTCGTCGACGAGTCGCTCACCCAGGATCCCCTGACAGCCGGCGAGGAGGACGAGGGCCACCAGGGCGGCGAATGCGGTGCGCATGGCCGAAAGTCAGCGGATGAAGGGGATAACCTGTCGGACTATCAAACGGTCGTTTGATCGGAGGGCGAGAACGACGTTCGACAGCGCCGCCGGTTCGGTCGATCAGACCGCGTCCAGATCGATGTCGACGGCGTACCAGTCGAGGACGAAGACGATGACTGCGCCGACGAGGGCAGCGGTGGCGAACGCCTGAATGGTCGGGGTGTTCCAGACGACCGACGGGTACTCCGAGGCGTCGTTCAGTGCCGTGATCGGCGCCCGGAGCGCGCCCAGCACGAGGGCGACGAGGAAAGCGTAGGTCACCTCGCGGTTGACGTCGAGCGCCCTGCGGATGACCCGCGCTATCGTGAACAGTCCGACGAGGCCACCGAGGATGAACGTCACCACGACGCTCGCGGGGCCGGCGAGGTCGGCGAACGATCCGCCGGTCGCGACCGAGGCGATCCCTTCGAGGAAGTTCCCCAACTGTCTGTACATGTAGGTGTACTGGCCGAGGATCACGAGCAGGAGCGACCCGGACAGGCCCGGGAGTATCATCGCGCTGACGGCGACGGACCCGGCGAGGAAGACGGTCGGGAGACCCCCGGTGCCAAGCAGCGACTCGGAGTGTCCGGAGGCGAAGAAGGCGAGGACGACGCCGACGACGGCCGCGACCAGTTCTGGGACGGTCCGGATCGCGACCGCTCGCAGGAGGATGACCGCCGAGGCACCAATGAGGCCGAAGAAGAGGCCGAACAGCAGGACCGGATAGTCCGCCGCGGCCCACTCGACGGCCTGGCCGACGAGCACGACGGCGGTCCCCACGCCGGCGACGAGCGCGAGGAGGAACCAGCCGTCGACCTCTTCGAGGACGGCGGCGGCGCGGTCGAGCGAGACGCCGCCGTCCAGCGGCGTGAGCGCACGGACCCCGTCGAAGAAGCGGCGGGGCGTGACCGCGTTGATCGCCGCGATGAGGCGCTCGTAGATGCCGGCAATGAGGGCGATGGTGCCGCCGGAGACGCCGGGGACCCCGTCGGCGGTGCCCATGAACAGGCCGACGAGAAACGTCTTCGCCCACTCGTGGAGCGGCGGGACCGACTCGCGGAGCGTCACCTCGTCGCGCGCCCTGTCTGGGGCCGTTGTCATTGAAATATACGTTCGTCTATGGTCCGGAAGTCTCTTGTGGAGTCTGGCGTCGAATGGCCCCGGCCGGCCTCGGACGGCCGCGGCCGATCGATGTACGCGTACCGATCCGGCGACCGACAGGTCCGGGGGGTGGGCCCGGACCTCGTCCGCGTCCGGAACGGGTCAGGTTCGGAGCGGGTGTGGATTCGGAGTGGGTCGGATTCGGAACGGAAGTGGGTTCGGAATGGGTGTGGGTTCGGAATGGCTTCGGAGCCCGCGCGTCGCACGGATCGACGGTACCGGGATACTGTCACCGGCGCTGTCGCCCGTCGCGTCGACGGAGCGACCGCGTCGGAACCCCCCTGACCGCGTTGTCCCGGGCGACGCTTCGGACTCGTGTGATACCATCCCATCTGCGATTGAGTCACGTGGTAATGTAAATCTTACTGAAATACTTCCGTAATAAGTTGGTGCAATGAAACGAACGCGTCTTTTCGATGCCGGCCGAAATCGGGACGGGTCGAGACGCGGGCCTCGGCCGCCGGGAGGGTTGAAGTCCTCGCCGTCCGACGATCGGTGTATGGAGGTGGCCGACGTCGCCCGCGACCTCGTCTCGATCCCGAGCCACGAGCGCGAGGCCGCGGCGGGCGATTTCGTCGAGGAGTGGCTCCGTGAGCACACAGACGCGACCGTGACGCGCGACGGCGCGGGCGCCCAGGAGGGCCGGGGCGGGAACGTCGTCGCCCGGAAGGGCGCGGGCGGGACGTCGCTCGCGCTCGTCGGCCACCACGACGTGGTCCCGCCGGACGACTCGCAGGTCGACGACGGCGGCTACGTCGTCCGGGAGTCCGACGGCCGGCTCCGCGGGCGCGGGAGCGCGGACATGAAGGGGGCCGTCGCCGCGGCGCTGTGCGCGTTCCGCGACGCGGATCCCCCGGACGGCGCGGAACTGGTCTTCGCGTCGTTCGTCGGCGAGGAAGTCGGCGGCGTGGGCGCGCGGGCGGCCGTCGACCGCGGGTTCGCCCCCGACTTCGCCGTCGTCGGCGAGGGGTCGACGGGCTACTCCGCGCCGGGCGTCACCGACGTGGCCGTCGCGCACAAGGGCCGCCGCGGGTCGACGCTCGTCGCCGAGGGCAGCGCCGCTCACGCCAGCGAACCCGAGGCCGGCGCGAACGCCATCTACCGCGCCAGCGACGCCGTCGACGTCGTGCGCGACCTCGAATTCCCCGAGACCGAGGTCATGGGCCGCCAGCTGTCGGGGAGCGTCGCCGTGACCGAGATCGAGGGCGGATCCGCGTGGAACGTGATCCCCGAGCGCTGCGAGGTGACCGTCGACGAGCGGACGGTGCCCGGCGAGCGCGCGCCGCTGGAACGGACCGAGGAGGTCGCGGGCGTCACCTGGACCGTCGACCAGGACCTGCCGCCGATGGCCTGCGACGACGCCGCGTTCGCCGACGCCGTGCTGACCGCCGCTCGGGACGCGCAGGCCGAGGAAGACGCCGCCGCGCCGGGCGACGGGACGCCGGAGCACGTCGTCAAACCGCACGCCACCGACGCCGGGTGGCTCGCCGACGCGGGGACGACGTGCGTGGTCTGCGGCCCCGCGGAACCCGGCGAGGCCCACACCGCCACGGAGAGCGTCTCGCTCGCCGCGCTCGACCGGTGTTACGAGATCTACCGCGACGTGGCGGAGTCCTGGAGCGGGTGAGCGACGCCCCTCCCCCGCCGGCGGGGACGGCGTCCGGACGGTTCTCCCGCCGTCCTTATCAGTCGATGACTCGTACCGGCGGGTATGCGACGTCGAGCGTTTCTCGCGGCGTGTGCCGTCACCGGCGTAGGGGGCTGTCTGGGGAACGGGACCGAGTCCGACAGCACCGCCGGTCCCGGCGCCGCGACGACGACCGAGCCTTCCGGGCGGGCGACGACGCAGACGGCCACAGCCACCGAAACGCCGACGGAGAGGGAGACGTCGACGGCGACGCCATCGCCGACGGCCACGCCCGAGCCCACCCCGTCGACGGAGACGGGCACGCCGCTGTTCCCCGGGTACGAGACCACCGACGTCCGGGTGACGACGCCCGAGGGCGAGGAGTTGGGCTCAGTTTCGGCGGCCATCGCCGACACGCAGTCGCTGCGGTACACGGGGCTGAGCGACACCGAGAGCCTGCCCGAGGACCGGGGGATGCTGTTCGTCTACGACGAGGTCGGCGACCACACGTACGTGATGCGCGAGATGGACTTCGGCCTCGACATCGTCTACGCGGACGACGAGGGGACGATCACGCGCATCCACCACGCGCCCGCACCCGGCCCGAACGAGGACGGCGAGGACCAGACCTACCCCGGCCGCGGCCAGTACGTCCTGGAAGTGAACAAGGGCTGGACGACCGAGCGGGGCGTCGAGGAAGGCGACGTGTTGCAGTTCGAGCTGTGAGAGCCGCGTAATTTTACGCTGGGACCCGAGTCACAGTTTCGGCGGATACCGTCGTGAAGCGAAGCCGATTCGAAGTCCGAGGACAGCGATCCCGACCGGGCCTCGTCCGTTCAGTCCGCAAGGGACACGCCGATACCGCTCGATACGTCTCACCGACAGCGCCCCTATATAATACCGAGATACTGTAGACCGGCGATCGTGAGGATCGCGACGACCAGTACGACTGTCACTACCCAAGGCGGGACGTCTTTCCGAACTCTAGGGGCCCAATCCATACGTGTCAATGGGACGCCCGGTTGTTATATCCCCGGCCGAGCATCCGATGCCGAAGGCCCCTGTTCACCGTCAGCGCGGCGATCTGACGAGCGCGCAGTCGGTCACCGTGGCCGCTCTGGACACCGAACTCGCCCTCCGTGCGAACTCGGCGAGACCGTGTTTTTGGCTGGGGGGCCGCGAACGCAGTGGGCGACCTCCGGCCGAAAAGGCGGTCGCGGAAAGATGGCTTTGATACGCCGCGGCGTCTAATCGTGGACCATGGCGACCGAATCCTCCGAAGTACCCGAGGCCTACGAGGAGTTCGAGGCGCACGTCGAGCAACTCACCTATCTCAGCGACGCCGGGTCGGTGCTGGGCTGGGACCAGCAGGTGACGATGCCCGAGGGCGGCACGCCCGCGCGGTCGAAGCAGTCCTCGGCGCTGTCGGCGGTCACCCACGAGCGGTTGACCGACGACCGCGTCGGCGAGTGGCTCGACGAACTCGACGACGCCGACCTCGACGCGGGCAGAGCGGCGGTGGTCCGCGAGATCCGCCGCGAGCACGAGCGCGCCGTCGAGGTGCCCGAGGAACTGGTCTCGGAGATCTCCGAGACGTCCTCGAACGCCCTGCCCGTCTGGGAGGAGGCCAGGGCCGAGGACGACTTCGACGCCTTCGCGCCGACGCTGGAGAAGATGATCGACCTCAAGCGGGAGTACGCCGAGGCGATCGACCCCGACCGAGACCCCTACGAGGTGCTGTTCGAGGAGTACGAACCCTACCTGGGGTTGGACACCGCCGAGCGGGTGCTGGAGCGCCTGCGCGACGAACTCGTCCCGCTCATCGACGAGATCGAGGACAGCGACGCGGCGCTGGCCGACCCCTTCGCGGAGGGCGAGTACGACCCCGAGGCGCAGGAGGAGACGGTGCGGGCGGCGCTCGACACGCTCGGATATAACTGGGACCGCGGGCGGCTTGACACCGCAGCACACCCGTTCTCGACGGGGACGCAGTTCGACGCGCGCGTCACGACGCGCTTCGACCCCGAGGACCCGATGGGCGCCATCGGCTCGACGATCCACGAGTTCGGCCACGCCACCTACACGCTCGGGCTCCCCGACGAGCACTACGGGACGCCGCTTGGCCAGTCCCGCGACCTCTCGGTCCACGAGTCACAGTCGCGCCTGTGGGAGAACCACGTCGGCCGGTCGCGGCCCTTCTGGGACCTGTTCGCCGACACCGTGAACGAGAAGCTGGGCGTCGACGCCTCGCCGCGGGAGTACTACGAGGCCGCAAACCAGATCTACCCGGACAACCTCATCCGCGTGGAGGCCGACGAGCTGACCTACCACATGCACATCATCCTCCGGTTCGAGATCGAGCGCGACCTGATCGCCGGCGATCTCGACGTAGAGGAAGTCCCCCAGGTGTGGAACGACAAGATGGAGGAGTACCTCGGCGTGCGCCCCGAGACCGACAGCGAGGGCTGCCTGCAGGACATCCACTGGACCCACGGCTCGCTCGGGTACTTCCCCACGTACTCGCTGGGCAGCGTGATGGCCGCACAGCTATACGCCAGCGCCGAGGACGAGATCGCGGACCTCGGCGGGAAGGTCCGCGCCGGCGAGTTCGACCCGCTGCACGAGTGGCTCACCGAGAACGTCCACCGTCACGGCTGTCGCTACGAGACCGACGATCTCGTCCGCGAGGCCACCGGCGAGTCGTTCACCGCCGACTACTTCCTCGACTACGCGAACGAGAAGTTCGGCGCGCTGTACGACCTCTGAGGGGCGGTCGTTTTCACACCCAATAATCGGGTGCGTACTTTTTAGAGGGCGTACTCCTGCGGTCCGAGTACTATGGTAGATCCGGGCACCAGCGCCGCGGAGGTAGCGCTCGATTCCGACGGCGGTATCGACGAGGACATCGACAGGGACATCCAGGACGACATCGCGGAGGGGATCGACCGCGACGAGGGGTACGACTCCGCGGCGGCGAGCGAGATCCAGACCTCGCTGGCCGAGTTGCAGGGCTCGTCGGTCGAGATCGCCCAGGAGATAGACGCGATCCGCGAGCACGCCGCCGAGCAGTACGAGGGCATGTCCCAGGTCGCCGACGAGGTGTCGAACCTGAGCGCCGCGGTCGAGGAGATCGCTTCCTCCTCGGAGGAGGTCTCCTCGGCGAGCACGACGGCTCGCGACCTCGCCGAAGAGGGCCAGGAGTCGGCGGCCGACATCTCCGCGGCGATGGAGAACATCCAGGGCGCCTCCGAGAGCGTCGCCGACGACGTGTTGACGATCCAGGACGGCGTCAGCGAGATCGACGACATCGTCGAGGTGATCAACGACATCGCCGACCAGACGAACATGCTGGCCCTCAACGCCTCCATCGAGGCCGCCCGCGCCGGCGAGGCCGGCGAGGGCTTCGCCGTCGTCGCCGACGAGGTCAAGAGCCTCGCCGAGGAGTCCCAGAGCCAGGCCGGGACGATCGAGGAGATGGTGGCCGGCATCCAGAACGACACGGCGAGCGCCGTCGAGACCATCGAGGAGTCGAACGAGCAGATCGAGGAGGGCATCGAGATGGTCGAGGAGGCCATCGGCGTGCTCGAAGACATCCACCGGGCCGTCGAGGAGGTCAACGACGGCATCCAGGAGGTCGCCGCCGCCACCGACGAGCAGGCGGCCTCCACCGAAGAGGTCGCGTCGATGGTCGATCAGTCGACCACCGCGGCCGAGGAGATCGCCGACTCGACCGCCGAGATCGCCCGGGAAGCCGACGACCAGACCGACCAGGTGACCGACATCAACGAGGCGGTCGAAGAACTCGTCGACGACTGAGACCGGACGCGCTCGCGCTCTCGACCGCCCGGGCGCCACCTCAGAGCAGGTTCAGCAGGAACCCGACGCCACCGACGACGAACGCCAGCGCGAGCATCTTCTCGACGGGGAGGTCGTGGGCCTCGGCGAGCCCGAACCCCTGGATGGCTGCCGTCCAGAGCATCCCGAGGAGCGACGAGACGAGCAACACCGGGGAACTGAACGAGGTCGCCCGCTCGAAGAAGTCCGTGAACGCGGCGGGGTCCGACGGGGCCTGTCCGAGCAGGGTGAACAGACCGACCGCGGTCAGCGGCAGCAGGACGAGTCCGGTCAGTTCGGCCTCGCCGGTGACCGCGAGCGTCGTCCCGAACCCGCGGCTGCCGCCCGCGAACCAGACGAACGCGTGCAGGATCGCGGCGAGGACGAGCCAGCCGAAGAAGACGGCGACGAAGACGCCGACGGTCGCACCGACGAGCGCGCCCTGGGCCTGCGCTTTCTCTTCGGGCGGCGCCTCGACGTGTGCGATCACGCGCTGGAGGAACAACCACATCGCGACGGATATCGCAGCGGCCTGGACCGAGACGACGCCGGCCGCGACGGCCAGCGACGGGCGATCGTGGCGGCGGAAGTAGGTACCGGGGTCGACGAGCGGGGTGGAGGGCGCCATACCCAGATTGATGACGACGAGACGATAAGTTTTCCGTCACTGCCGCGAGCGGGAGCGGACCGCTTATTCCGCTCGGTCCGGTACTCGGGGGTATGAGCGCGCCGGACCTGGACCCCGAGCAACTCGATCGGTACTCCCGGCACATCATCATGGACGACGTGGGCCCCGAGGGGCAGGCGAACCTCCTCGACGCGAGCGTCCTCGTCGTCGGCGCGGGCGGCCTCGGCTCGCCCGTCCTCCAGTACCTCGCCGCCGCGGGCGTGGGAACCATCGGGATCGCCGACCACGACGTCGTCGAACGCTCGAACCTCCAGCGGCAGGTCGTCCACGGCGACGCTGACGTGGGCCGCCCGAAAGTCGACAGCGCCGCCGAGTTCGTCCGCGAACGCAACCCCGACGTGACCGTCGAGACCCACGAGACCGCCGTCTCGCCCGAGACGGTCGCCGACCTCGTCGACGGGTACGACTTCGTCGTCGACGCATCGGACAACTTCCCCACGCGGTTCCTGCTCAACGACTACTGCACACTCGCCGGCGTCCCGTTCTCCCACGGCGCCATCTACCGCTTCGAGGGGCAGGTGACCACCTTCACCGGCGACGGCCCGTGCTACCGCTGTCTCTTCCCGGAGGCCCCTCCCGAGGGAGCCGTGCCCGACTGCGCGACGACCGGCGTGCTGGGCGTCCTGCCCGGAACGGTGGGCGCGATTCAGGCCACTGAGACGGTCAAACACTTCGTCGGAGTCGGCGAGTCGCTCGACGGTCGGATGGTCGTCTACGACGCCGCCGAGATGACCTTCGACGAGGTGACCGTCCGCCGGAACCCCGACTGCCCCGTCTGCGGCGACGACCCCATCGAGTCCGTGCGAGACGTGGAGTACGCCGAGAGCTGCGCCGTGCGGGCGGACTGAGCCGGTTCGGTACGGGCGGACTGAACCGAATCGGTACGGGCGGCAGTTTCCACCGCCGAGGCGACTCTCAGCGGTGATACTCCGTCGCGAGGTTTTATGTCGGACAAACTGAGAGGTGTGCGTGGAGTGGCACCCGCTTTCGACACCATGACAGAGACGCTCACCGACGCGCTGGACCTCTCGGAGATACGCCTCGAAGCGCCCGGCTACGTCGAACTCGTGTTTTCGCTGGTCGTCGTCTGGGGATTCGGCGACGCCGCGTCGACGCTGGTCGCGGCGGCGTTCGCCGGGCCGTCGCTGGAAGCGAACCCCTGGATCCGCCTCCTGCTCGCCCACGACCCGATGCTGATGGTCGCGCTGAAGGCCGCCGTCGTCCTCTACGCCGGCGTCGTGTTACTGGAGTGCCGGTCGGCCGTCGAGCGCGTGCCCGGCTGGCGCGCGTGGTTCCTCGCCGTCATCGCCCTCGGTACCGCCGTCGTCCTCACGAACGTCTACGTCGGACTGGCCGCCGTCGCGGGCGCCTGAGAGGGCGCGCTTCGACGCTTCAGAATCGGCCGACGGCGTGCAGCCGCCGGGACTACCTAAGTAAATTGGCCCAATCTTGATACCAACTGCGGGTAATCGAGAACATGCCCGCACACACGGGTCAACGAAGCCATCCACTTCGTTCGGGGTCACTCCCCACCCACCACCCCTCCACTGTTTCCTGCCCGGGCCGACCCGAGCGGTCAGTCGACGCCGACGGTTCGCGTCACTCTGCTCACGGTACGTCTCGACCGAGGCCTACGTCCCCGGAGCAACGACGGACAGGGGCGAGAGCAGACTCGGGTCCGGACGGCCCGTCGTGCTCGCGAGCGTCGCCGTCGGTCCCGCCGTCCGCTAGAACGACCGCGACGGCGGTCAGTCGTTGCGGGACAGCGCGAGGACGCTGAACGCCGAGAGTACGGCGTGCCCGGCATTCCCGTACCCGTCGACGGCGAGCCCCGCGACGTGGTGGACGCCGCGTTCGAAGCCGAACTTTCCGATTCCCACCGCCGCGAACAGCGCGAAGAACGCGCCGCTCACACCCATGTATCGCCGGGCCGACTCGGCGTCCCTGCCGGCGCGGATACCGTGGAGCCCGTGGACCGCGTGGAGCGCAGCGTGCGGGCTGTTGACCGCGATCCGTCCCAGGAACAGCCCCGCACCGAGATTTATCAGGTCGTCGTCGTTCCCCCAGACCAGCGGGCCGACGAGCCCGAGCGCTCCCGCGACGAGGTTGAAAGCTCCGTATCGTCGGGCAGTGGTCCGGATATCGGAGGGCTGTTCGTCCGGTTGCGAGTCCCGTCGGTCGCGGTGTGTGACTGTCGTCGCCATTGGTCCTCCGGTCGTTCGTTGGTTCGTGACACGGGAGTACCTTCGGTGACCGTGGAGTTTCGAATGCGACGGCGGCGCGTCGAACCGGTCGGGATGGAGCGGGCCGGCGAGAGACTCCAACGTGTCCACGAGGCGGGGGCCGGGCCGGTCGACGTAGTGGTGACCGTCCGTCGCGTAGACGCGCTCCGATTCGACGGCGGTCAGTTCACGGTGCGTCCTCGCCGGATAGCTGAATCCCGCGGGCGACGACGTACGTGAGCACGATCCCGGCCCCGACCGCGAGGACGAACTACCCGATCAGCGTCAGTATCACGCCGAGGACCGAGTGCCCGAACGCGAGGAACGCGAAGCCGAACGGGACGAGGCTGACCGCGACGAACACGCCGATGAGCTTCGCGAGCGGGACCGCTTCCGAGAGGATCCGGCCAGTGTCGGGGTCGCCCGTCGCCGGATCGAGGAACGGTTTTGCGGAGGGCATTCAGCCGAACGTCTCCCGGAGGCTCCAAGTAGTTCTCGGTAGCCGGATGTCAGGGGCTCGGTCCCGCTCGCACCGGTTCGTCGCCGAGCAGATCGCGGGCCACTTCGGCGGGCGGGGCCTCGAACCGGTCGGGATGGAGCAGGCCGGCGAGAGACTCCAGCGTGTCCACCAGGCGGGGACCGGGCCGGTTGACGTAGTGGTGACCGTCCATCGCGTAGACCCGGTCCGATTCGACGGCGGTCAGGTCCGCGAAGCCCGGCCGCTCGGTGAGGTCGTCGCGGGTGTCGAGCGTCTGGTCGAGGCCGAACCCGCAGGGCGCGGCGACGAGGACGTCCGGGTCGGCGGCCTGTATCTCCGACCACTCGCGCGGGCGCGAGCGGTCGCCGGTGTCGGCCAGCGGGTATGTGCCGCCGGCCGCTTCGACCACTTCGGGCATCCAGTGGCCGGCGACCATCACCGGGTCGAGCCAGTCGAGGACGGCCACGCTCGGCCGATCGTCGGGTTCGATAGCGGCGGTCCGCCCCCGGACGGCGTCGACGCGCTCCCGGAGGTCGGCGACGACTTCCGCGGCGCGGTCCTCGCGGTCGAGGACTTGCCCCAGCGACTCGATATCGGCGTACAGGTCGTCGAGGCTGTGGATGTCGCTGGTGACGACCTCGGCGTCCACGTCGGTCTGCGCGATGGCGTCCTCGACGAGCAGCGTGTCGACGGCGCACACGTCGCAGACGCCCTGCGTGACGATCACGTCCGGATCCGCTCGTTCGAGCGCGTCGAGTTTGATCTCGTAGACGCCGCCGTGCTCCTGTTCGGCCTGCGCGACCTGTTCGTTGATGTCCGCGCTGTCCCGGTCGGGGTCGATCCGCGAGCGGTTCATCGACGGCACCTCCTCGGCTTCGGGCGGCCAGTCGCACTCGTGAGAGACGCCGACGGGTTCGACCCCGAGGGCGTAGCAGATCTCGGTGGCCGACGGCAGCAGGGAGACGACGCGCATACCGGAGGGAGGAAGCGGGCGGACGTAAAACCACGGCAGCAGTCACGAATAGAGTGGTGAGGAACGCGGAGATAACATCTAATACTATCGAATACAAACGAATATCCGGATGCCGATATCGAGAGACGAATTTCGAACGATAGACGAGGGCGAGGACGGCCGGCCGGATCTTTCGCCCGATACGACACAGGGTACGATCTATCGATTCTTGCTCAAAAACGCCGATCGGGCGTTTCGACAGCGGGAGATCGTTGGCGCCGTAGACGTTCCCAAGGGGAGCGTCGGACCGACACTGGCCCGCCTCGAAGCCCACGGGGTCGTCGACCATCGCGGGGAGTACTGGTCGGTCGCGGACGCCGACCACGCGGTCGCGTCCGCTGGTGCGCTCGGTGCGGCGTCCGCGGACGACCGTGACGGCGGCTTTTCGGACGAGGAAGTCGCGGCATGGTCCGAGACGGCGGTCGATCCGCCCGAGAGCGGCGACGGACGGGAACGGTGAGAGAGGGTGGTCGATCGCGGAACAGTCGTGTGGGCGTCTGACCCGTTCAACGCTAATACCGAGAATCCGCGACCATGGCTCGTCGTGTCGGGGCCGGACCTGCCGTATCCGGGCGAGGAGTCTATCGCGGTCGCCTTCACGACACAGAGTCACCACACCGAGAGTATCCGCGTTCCGAGTGATGCCTGGAGACGGGGCGAGCCACGAGACCAGAGTTTCGTGCTCCCGTGGAGCGTGGCAACACTGAAAGACGAGGTACACGTCGTCGGTGCGCAGGGATCGGTCACTGACGCGTTCACCGACCGGATCGCCGCGGCGACAGCCGAGTATCTGCAACCAGAACGGTGATACGCTACTGGTTCCGGTCCGTTCGACCGTGTGTACCCGTCCCAGCGAAGGGAAAGGTATAGCAACGTCGCTGTCCGACGTGAGACCATGACCGCCGGGACCGGAGAGCAACGCGAGCGAGAGCGGGGGTTCGACCACACGGAGGTCGAGCCCAGGTGGCAGCGCACGTGGGACCAGGAGGGTGTATTCCGCATCCCCGACGACGCCGAGGACCCCGAGTACGTCCTCGCGATGTTCCCCTACACGTCGGGCGACCTCCACATGGGCCACGTCCGCAACTACACGATCACGGACGCCTACGCCCGCTTCGAGCGGATGCGCGGCGAGGAAGTCCTGCACCCGATGGGGTGGGACTCCTTCGGCCTCCCCGCCGAGAACGCCGCAAACGAACGGGACACCAACCCCCGCGACTGGACGATGGACTGCATCGACTCGATGACCGAGCAGTTCAAGTCGATGGGTTTCGGCTACGACTGGGAGCGGGAGATCACCACCTGCGAGCCCGAGTACTACCGGTGGAACCAGTGGCTGTTCAAACGCTTCCGCGAGGAGGGCCTCGTCGAGCGCCAGGCCGCCGAACTGAACTGGTGTCCCTCCTGCGAGACCGTCCTCGCGGACGAGCAGGTCGAAGAGGGCCCAGACGACGCCGAGATCTGCTGGCGCTGTGACACCCCCATCGAGCACCGCGAGATGGACCAGTGGTTCTTCACGATCACCGACTACGCCGAGGAACTGCTGGAGGCGCTGGACGACCTGGACGGGTGGCCCAACAACGTCCGCGAGATGCAGCGCAACTGGATCGGCCGTCAGGAGGGCGACTCCGTCGAGTTCGAACTGACGACCGGCGACACCGTCGAGATCTTCACGACCCGCCTGGACACCATCCACGGCGCGACGTTCTTCGCGATGTCGCCTGGCCACGAGGTCGCCCAGCGACTCGCCGAGGACAAGGACGAGGTGGCGGAGTACGTCCACCGCGTCGAGCACGCCGACGAGGACGAGATCGACGAGACCTCCGGCGTCTTCACCGGCGAGTACGCCACCAACCCCGCCACGGGGGAGGAGATCCCCGTCTACGTCGCCGACTACGTCCTCGAAGACGTGGGCACGGGCGCGCTCTACGCCGTCCCGGCCCACGACGAGCGCGACCACGCCTTCGCCGAGGAGCACGACATCCCGATCCAGCAGGTCGTCGAGCCGAAACCCGACGCCGAGGTCGACCCCGAGGACGTGGACGTCCAGGAGGCGGCCTACACCGAGGACGGCGTGCTGGTCAACAGCCGCGAGTACGACGGCCTCACCAGCGAGGAGGCCCGCGAGACGTTCGTCGACGTCTTCGACGGCGAGCACCGCGTGGAGTTCCGCCTGCGCGACTGGGGCATCTCCCGCCAGCGCTACTGGGGCACCCCGATCCCGATGATCCACTGCGACGACTGCGGCCGCGTGCCGGTCCCCGACGAGGACCTGCCGGTCGAACTGCCGGAGTTCGTCCAGACGACGGGTAACCCGCTGGACGCCGCCGAGGAGTGGAAGTCCGTCGAGTGTCCGGAGTGCGGCGGCCCCGCCGAGCGCGAGACGGACACGATGGACACCTTCGTCGACTCCTCGTGGTACTTCCTGCGGTTCCTCTCGCCGGACCTGGACTCCGCGCCGTTCGACACCGAGCGGGCCAACGACTGGATGCCCGTCGACCAGTACGTCGGCGGCATCGAGCACGCCGTGATGCACCTGCTGTACGCCCGCTTCTTCACGAAGGTGCTCGACGACATCGGCCTGCTCGACGGGGTCCCCGCGAGCGAAGCGAGCGGGGGGGCTCGTCGGAACTCCGTTCCGACGGTGTCCGCGAGCCGTTCACGAACCTGACCAACCAGGGGATGGTGCTGGGCGAGGACGGCAACAAGATGTCCAAGTCCGGCGACAACGGCGTCTCGCCGACCCGCATCGTCGAGGAGTACGGCGCCGACACGGCCCGCCTGTTCATCATGGAGGCCGCCCAGCCCCGAGAAGGACTTCGCCTGGAGCCCCGAAGGCGTGCAGTCGGCCCACCAGTTCCTCCAGAACCTCTACGGCCTCGCCGCGGAGGTCGCCGAGGGGAGCGCCGACGGCGGATCCGCCGACGGGGACGCGGTCGCCGCCTACGTCGACCGCGAGATCGACGCGGCCGCCGCGACCGCCACCGAGGAGTTCGAGGCCTTCCGGTTCAACCACGCGCTGCAGGCCGTCCGCGACCTCGTGAGTCTGCTGCGCCGCTACCACGAGCGCGACGGCGCCGACCCGGCGACGGTCGAGCGCGGCGTCCGCGCGGTCGCGAAACTGCTCGGCCCGGTCGCGCCCCACGTCACCGAGGAGGTCTGGGACCTGCTGGGCGGCGACGGCCTGCTCGCCGAGGCTGAGTGGCCCGAGGCCGACCTGCCCGCGGACTACGACGTGGCGCGCCGCCTCGTCGAGAACACCCGCGAGGACGTCCGCGACATCGTCGAGACCGTCGGCATCGAGGACCCGGAGACGATCACCCTCGCCGTCGCGCCCGAGTGGAAGCACCGCGCGCACGAACTCGCCCGCGAGTCCGACGCCGACAACCTGATCGGCGACCTGATGGGCCACGACGAGATCCGCGAGCAGGGCGACGCCGCCGCCTCGTTCGCACAGGACCTGCAGGCCGAGCGCGAGGCGCTGGCCGACGTGCTCGCGCCCGACGAGGAACTGGCGACGCTGGAGCGGGCCGCGTGGCTGATCGAGGACGAGTTCGACGCCGACGTGGTCGTCCGGTCGGCCGAGGAGGCCGACGGCGACCTGGCCGGCAACGCCCAGCCCGGTCGACCGGCGATCCGCATCGACTGATCCGCGGTCGCGCGACTCGCGTCGACTGATCCGCAGTCGCACGGTCCGCACCGGCCGCTCCGGTCGCGCTGGACACGCCTTCTCGCCGCTGTCGCGTCGACGACCGGAGCAGCCGCGCCGTCCGGCGCTCGACTGCGCGGGCGCACCCGTCGCTCACGGGCAGTGGTATCGCGAAATGAAACTCCGGACCGCAGGCCCCGCGCCACCCAGTGGTCGTCCTACAGGCGCTCGACGATGTCGAGCGAGTCGGGGGCGTGGTCGGTCAGTTCGATGGTGTCGCCGTACTCGACGAAGCCGGCGTCCTCGAGTTTCGGCAGGTGGACGTGGTGGAGCGCGATCCGCGCGTCCTCGCGGTCGAGGTCGTCGCTCCACTCGGCCATCGCGGCGGCGAGCGGGTCGAGCGCCGGCGAGTGCTCGCGCTCGGCGAGGTGCGAGAGGACGAACCGCCGGTTCGCGTTCGAAAGCACGGCGAACAGTTCGTCCGTCTCGGCCGTCGACGGCGCGTCCGTTCCCGGTTCGAGGGCATCGTAGTGGCTTCGTCCCATGTACCTCCACCAAACCAGTGTACCGCCTTCAGTGGCGTGGCTAAACGGTTAGTGTCAGTCGACGGTCGTCTCGCCGTCGAACAGCGCGTCGAGCAGCTTCCGCTCGGCGACCCGGAGGTGCTTGTGGAACGTCGGCGCCGAGACGCCGAGCGTCTCCGCGACGTCCTCGCCGGTGGACTCGCGCGGCCACTCGAAAAAGCCCGCGTAGTAGGCGGTCTCGAGCGCGGTGCGCTGCCTGTCGGTGAGGTCCGTCCCGAGCGTGGCCCGGGAGGGGAGCGGGCCGTCCTCGGCGCGGGTTCGGTCCTGCTGGGCGCGTACCACGACGCCGTCGAAGCGGGCCTGCAGGGCGTCGACGACCGTCCGCACGTCCGCCGAGAGCGGCAGTTCGACCACGAACTCGCACTCGCCGCCGACGGCGTGGACCGACCGGACCGACCCGCCGTGTCTGGCGACGACGCCGAACGCGGTCGTCCCCTCCAGCGACACTTCGAGGAGCGAGTCGCCGTCCGGGCCGACGCTGACGACGCGGGCGGAGGCGACGCTCGCGTGGCCGTGGGCGAACGCGACCGCGTCGTCGGGGTCGGCCCCCGCGACCGTGAGGTAGTAGCGGAACGCCCCGTCCGACTGGACGGTCGCCCCCTCGAAGGCTATCTCACAGTCCTCGGCGGCCGACAGCGCCGAGAAGAAGTCCGAATCGTCGTCGATGGCGAGCGTGAGTTCGGTCACGCGCTCGGCGACGAGCGCCTGGCGGGTCGCCACTGCGTTGATCGCGTGACCGATCGTCGCGCCGAGTTCGGCGAGCACGTCCTGTTCGGTCTCGTCGAAGACGCCGACTTCGGCGGCGTAGACCGTCAACACGCCGTAGACGGTCTCGTCGTAGACGAGCGGGACGCTCGCCGCCGACCGGATACCGTGGGCCGTCGCCGTCTCGCGGACGCCGTCGAAGGCGCCGTCGGTCGTCACGTCGTGGGTGACCTGCACCGACCGCGACCGGATCGCGCGCCCCGCCGGGCCGTTGCCGTACGGCTCCTCCGACCGGGTGACGGTGATCGCTTCGAGGTACTCGTCGATGTCCCCGCCGGTGGCCCGGGGCTCGACCTCGTCGCTGCGGGCGGTCACGTCGCCGATCCAGGCGGCCGTGTACGGGTCGGCCACAGCGAGCGCGTCGCAGACCGCCTCGTCTATCTCCCCGCGGGTGGTCGCGCGCACGAGCGCCTGGTCGATCTCCCGGATGACGGCGTTGATGCGGTCCAGCCGTTCGAGCTGCTCGTTCTGCTCGCGCAGCCGGCGCTCGCGCTCTTTCTGGCGCGTGATGTCGTCGACGGCGATCACCACCCGGTCGCCCCCCTCGCCGCCCGCGAGCGGGGCGCCGCTGACCTGCACCCAGATGCGCTCGCCGTCGCTGCGCACGATCTGCTGTTCGACCTCGGTGACCGGGCGGCCGGTGTCGCGTGCGCGCTGGAACACCCGCTCCTCGGGCGGAACAGGTTCCCCGTCGGCGTCCAGCAGTCGCCAGGCGTCCGTCTCGCGGGACTCGCCGACGACCTGCGACGGGTCGGCCCCGAGTATCTCGCCCGCGCGGTCGTTCATCCGCTCGATGACGCCGTCGGTCGAGAGCACGAGCAGTCCGGTCGGCACCGTCCGCAGGAGCTGCTCGATCAAGTCCTGCTCGCGGCGGCGCTCGATTCGCTCGGCGTGGCGGTCCGAGACGTCCCTGACGATGGCCGTCAGCAGCGGCGTCCCGTCGTGCTCGTGGGCGCGCAGGGAGAGCTCGACCGGGATCAGGCGCCCGTCGCGGTGGCGGCCGACCGTCTCGACGCTTCCCCACTCGGCCCCCCTGTCCGGGTTCGACTGCAGGGCCTCGAAGGCCCCGCGGATGCGCGCGCGCTGCTCCTGGGGCACGAACGCCGTCACGGAGCGGCCCACCAGCGCCTCCGGGTCGTAGCCGAACGTCGACTCGACGGCCGGGTTCGCGAAGACGATCCCGCCCGTCTCGTCGACCGTCACGATCGCGTCCGAGGCGCTGTCGACGAGCGTCCGGAAGAACGTGCCGTCGTGCGCGATCACCGACGGATCGTACGCGCACCCGCCGCTCGAACGGGCTCGCTCCCCCTCTTCGCCAGTCCCAGACATCCCTCGGCCGCTACTGGTCGCCCCGGGCCTAAATATGTCAGGATATTAAGTGGTGAGCGACCGGCTAGTGTTTGGAGTGAATCTACACGGAGGAGACACGCAGTCGGTCCGCAGGGCGCAGCCGTCCCGCAGGGAACAGTCGACCCGCGAGTCGCCGGTCGGTCAGGTCGAGGCCGCGACCGGACGCTCGCCGTCGTCGGTCACTGCGGACCGCTGGGGCGCGATGACCGTCTCGCCGGCGTAGAGGCGGTGGCCGACGTCGACGGTGAGGTCTTCGGGGTCGTACTCCGGCGGGAAGACCACGTCGAAGCGGCTCCCGAACGAGATGTGGCCGATGCGCTGGCCGCGGGCCACCTCGTCGCCGGGGTCGACGTACGAGTACGTCCGCCGGGCGAAGGTGCCCGCGATCTGTTCGACCGTGTAGTCCTCGAACTCGAAGCGCAGGCGCTCGTTCTCCTCGGCGTCCTTGGTGAACGCGAGTCTGTTCGCGCCCGGGACGTGTTCGACGCGCTCGACGACGCCGTCCATCGGCGCCCGGTTGACGTGGACGTCCCACCCGCTCATGTATATTCCCAGGCGCAGTCCGTCCTCCTCCTCGCGGACGACGGTCACCTCCCCGTCGGCGGGAGAGACGACGCCCTGCGGCGGGACGACGCGCGCCGGGTCGCGGTGGAAGTACACCACGCCGACCGCCGCGACGACGCAGGCCGCGCTCGCGATCCGCGAGAACGGGAACGCGACCCCGGCGACGACCACCGCGAGCAGGGCGTACCGGTAGCTCGGGCGCGCGATCCTCATTGTCAAAAGTTCGACTTTTCCGGCTATAAGTCTTCCGAAGCCCCCGCTCATCGGCAGACGGCGGTCGCGTGGACGCAGTGAGGACCGCACCGAGGACGTCGCCCGTTCCGCACGGCCGCGACCGTCTGGCCGTCCGGGGCCCGTCAGTCGTCGGGCCGTCCGCCGCCGTCAGTCGTCGAGCGTGACGACGCCCGTCTCGATCAGGTCCGCCAGCACGTTCCGGGCGTGGCCGTCCGGGTCGACGCCGGTGTAGACCGCCTGGATCGATTCGCCGACCACGACGAACGTCGTCCTGCTCGCGACGCCGCCCGACAGCTCCACGTCGAAGGCCTCGGCCACCTCGCCGTCGGGGTCCGCGAGCAGGTCGAACTCGATGTCGTACTCGTCGGCGAAGTCGGCGTGCGAGTCCACGCCGTCCGTCGAGACGCCGTAGACGGTGACGCCGGCGTCGCGGTAGCTCTCCAGTTCGGCCTGGAACTGCTCGGCCTCGGTGGTGCAGCCGGGCGTGTCGTCTTTCGGGTAGAAGTAGACCACGGAGACGCCCGTCCAGTCGGGTTCGACTGCGTCGCCGTCCTGGTTCGGTGCGCGTACCGCGGGCGCCGGGTCTCCGGGTTCGAGTGCCATACCCGCCCGACGGCCGCCCGGCGAAAGCCGTTTGCGGTTCCGGCCCTCTCGACCGGATCGAGGGAGGCGACCGCGCGCAGCGGGACGGCAGCGCCGCCCCGGTTCGCCCCGTCAGTTCACCGGGATGTCCGTGCCGCTGTCGGACTCGGTGGTCTGTTTGGGCAGCGTGACGGTCAGGACGCCGTTCTCGTAGGTGGCCGAGGCCTCGGACTCGACGACCGGTTCGGGCAGGCCGACGCTGCGGCTCACCGACTGGCTGGTCCGCTCGCGGGAGACGTAGCGGTCGGCCTCCTCGACGGTCTCGGTCTCGCGCCGGGCCGACAGCGAGAGCGTCGTCGCGTCGGTCAGTTGCACCTGGACGTCCTCGCGGTCGTAGCCGGGCAGGTCCGCGACGACGACGAACTCGTCGCCGGCGTCGGCCACGTCGACGGGCACCTCGCCGCCCGCCTCGAGTCCGCCGGTCATCACGTCGATCAGTTCCTCGATATCGCCGAAGGGATCGGTTCCGCGTGCCATGTCACTCCGACTATACGCCCCCGTGCGCCTTAAGGCGCGTGCCGGTTCTCAGTCCAGCACCGTCTCGCTGTCGTACGAGCCGAGCCGCCGGACCCACCCCTCCTCGGCGATGGCCTCGATCTCCGCGAGCGCCTCCTGGGTGCGCTCCTCGTAGAGGCCCGCGGCGATGTCGATGTGGAAGACGTAGTCGCCCAGGCGCTCGCCGCTCGGCCGCGACTCGACGCGGGTTAGGTTGATGTCCCGCTCGGCGAACGGTTCGAGCAGTTCCAGCAGGAGCCCGGGGTAGTCGACGTCGGGGTAGACGATGAACGAGGTCTTCGAGCCGGCCTCGCTGCGCTCGCTCGCCGGGGCGACGACGACGAAGCGGGTCGCGTTCGAGGACTCGTCCTGGATGTCCTCGGCGACGACGCGCAGTTCGTCCCCCGCGTTCTCCGGGTGGCCGATGGCGGCGACCGTCGGGTCCTCGCGGGCGCGCTCGACGCCGCGCGCGGTCGACGCCACGGCTTCCAGCGTCGCGCTCGGGTAGTTCTCGCTGAGGTAGTCCCGGCACTGCGCGAGCGCCTGCGGGTGGCTGGCGACGGTGTCGAACTCGGGGCCCTGCGCGAGCAGCGCGTGGCGGATGGGCGTGATGAGTTCCTTCACGACCGCCACCTCGTAGTCGGCGAAGGCGTCGAGGGACTCCGTGACCGACCCCTCCGTGCTGTTCTCGACCGGGACGACGCCGCGGTCGTACTCGCCGCTGGCGACCGCCTCGACGATGCCCGTCTTCGACTCGGCGAAGGACACCTCGTCGGCGACCGCCTTCGCCGCGCGATGGGAGTAGGTCCCCGCGGGACCGAGCGTGAGCGCTTCCATTACCCCCTGCTTTGCCGGTCGCCGTGAAAAGCGTCGTGGTCGCCCGTGATCCGAGAGCGGCGGGCGCCCTGGCCCATCAGTCACGGCGTGGAACGTCCGCGAACCGGCACCTCAAACGCCTCCTCGGCGGGGGGCGAACCGCCGGGATCCGTCCCGAGGTGGTGCTGGCCGCGGGATCACCGGGGCGGTCCGCGTCAGAGCGGTCACGTCTCCGCTGCGGGGAGCGTGAAGGTGAACGTCGACCCCTCGCCGGGCTCGGAGTCGACCCAGAGGTCGCCGCCGTGTCGTTCGACGATCCGCTCGCACAGCGCCAGCCCGATTCCGGTCCCCGAGTGGTCCTCGCGAGCGTGCAGGCTCTGGAACACCTCGAACACGCGCTCTTCGTCGTCGGGGTCGATGCCGATCCCCTCGTCGCTGACCGAGATCTCCCACTGTTCCCCGACCCGCTCGGCAGAGAGGTGTACCTCCGGGGGCCGGTCGCCGCTGTACTCGATCGCGTTGTCCAGCAGGTTCTGGAGCAGCTGGCGCAACTGTCCGCCGTCCCCTTCGACGCGCGGAAGCGGGTCGGCGGTGATCTCGGCGCCCGACTCCTCGATTTTGACCTGCAGGTCGGCGCGGACGTCCGCGAGGACGTCGTCGAGGTCGACCGGTTCGAACGGGTCGCCCCGCGTGTCGATGCGCGAGTACTGGAGCAGTCCCTCGATCATGTCGCGCATCCGGTCGGCGCCGTCGACGGCGAAGTCGATGAACTCCCGGCCGTCCTCGTCGAGGGCGTCGGCGTAGCGCTGCTCGATCAACTGGAGGTAGCTGGAGACCATCCGCAGCGGCTCCTGCAGGTCGTGGGAGGCGGCGTAGGCGAACTGTTCGAGGCGCTCGTTGGACTCTTCGAGCATGTGCTCGTACTGCCGGCGCTCGGTGACGTCCTGGATCAGGAGCATGCCCGCGAAGACGTCGCCGGTGTCGTCCGTGACGGGGAGCGTGTTCGCGTACAGGTACCGGCCCTGGAACTCGATCTCGAACGAGTTCGTTTCGCCCTCGAGCGCGGCGTGGAAGTAGGGCTCTAGCTCCGCGACGAGGCCGGGGGGATGGAGCTCGGTGAAACTGCGGCCGATCCGGTCCTCCGGATCGAAGTCGAGCCGCTCGAACATCTGCCCGCCGACCGCGGTGTACCGCAGGTCCTCGTCGAACAGCCCGACCGCCCCGTTCGGGAAGTGCTCGACGATCGACCGGTAGCGCTGTTCGGACTTCTCGAGCGCCCGTTCGCGTTCTTTCCGGTCGCTGATGTCCCGGACGATCCCCGCCCGGTGCCAGTCGCTTTCGTCGTCGTCAGGCAACAGCGCGGGCGTCGCCTCGACGGGGAGCCACTCCCCGCTCGCGGTCCGGAGTCTGGTCTCCACCGCCCGTTGTTCGACGCCCTCCCGCTCGGATTCCCGATACAGTTCGTCGAGCTGGTCCGCAATCTCGTCGTCGAGAAGGGCCGAGGAGTCGGTCCCGACGAGTTCGTCCAGGGAGTATCCGAGCATCGAGGCGTAGGTGTCGTTGACCATCTGGAACGTCCCCTCCTCGTCGGCCACGTAGACGCCGTCGTTGACCGCCTCGACGATCGTCGCGTATCGCTCGAAGCGCTCGTTCGACCGTTCCAGCCGGTCGATCGTCGCCTCCAGTTCGCGCGCTCGCGTCTCGGCCTGTGCGTTGTGGATGCCGGCGGCGAGGCCGGCGACCGCCGCGAGCCCCGTCAGAATGAAGACGGTCGACAGATCCTCGATGCCCTCGTTCGGCTGGAGGCTGTAAAACGCGAGCACGGCCAGCATCACCAGCAGTCCGCCGAGACACCACCGCGCGACGGCCGGGTAGAACTCGGCGTGGATATCGAACCGGGGGAGCCGGTACATGACGTACAGGAGGACGGCCCCGGGCCCGGCGATCAGGACGAAGATGATCAGGTCACTGATCGCGGGGGTTCCGACTATCTGTCCGAGCGTCCATCCGAGACCGAATACGACGTACAGTCCCCCGAGAACAGCGACGATGCGCCGTCCCCCGACGAGGGAGACGTATCGGTGCCTGCCGGCCATTGCCCCTATTCGGGCAACGATCGGTATTAAGTTGGTGTTAGGACCGCCGCTCGTCGCCGAAGCGCGGCTATAGAACTGCCCCAGTGTGCGAAACGCTACGCTGGAATCCGCTGCCGGGCACGTCCGCGGAGACCCGAGACGGGGCCTTACTCGCCTGCGGACTCGACTCGGCCGGCGTACTTCTCCAGTTCGTCCGCGAGTTCGCGGGCCTGGTCGGCCGAGAGTTCGACCTTGTCGGCGTGAGCCTGCACCTCGTCCAGGTCCGTGTTGTCCATCTCCACCTGGAGTTCCACGTGGTTCGGGTCGTCGCGGCTGTCCGTCGTGACGTTCAGCACCGTCAGCGCCTCCTCCTCGAAGCCGTGCCCCTCGACGACGCCGTCGAGCAGGTCGAAGGTTGTGTAGGCGTTGACCTTGAGAATGCGGTCGACCATACCGGCAGTCGGCGGCGCAGCTACTTAAACGGCCGTCGACTGGCAAAAGCCACCGCGCGGAACTGCGACGTGGCGAAGGTCGGTCCGACACCAGTCGAACTACGAGTCGCTGCCCTCAGTCGTCGGCGGGGGCGAGCGAGTTGCCCTCGGCGTCGGTCGGGGCCGGCGAGTCCGCCATGTCGTCTTCGTCGGCGTAGGGGTACCACGTCATCTTCGTGTTGTGCATGTACGGGTCCTCGTAGCTGGTCTCCTCCGCCTCCGCGAGGTCCTGAAGCGTGTCCTCGTCGCGCTCGGCGACGAACTCGCGGAAGGTCTGGCCCTCCTCGCGCTCGTCCTCGAAGGTGGCGAGCAGGTTCCGGATGTAGCCCGGCACCTCGTCGGCGGGGACGCGCATCTCGACCCAGTCGGCGAAGTGGGGGTTCTCCCCGAGGCCGCCGCCGAGGCCGATGTCGAGCGCCTCGACCGGCTCGCCGTCCTTGCGGGTCTTCATCCCGCGCAGGGAGATGTCGGCGATCTGCGGCTGGGCGCAGGAGGCGGTACAGCCCGAGAGGTGGATGTGGAAGTCCTCGACGCCCTCGGGGAGCTCGACGTTGTCCTTGAGCCAGCGGGCGTAGCGGACCTGGCGGTTCTTCGTCTCGACGATGGAGAGCGAGCAGAACTCCGTCCCGGTGCAGGCGATAGAGCCGCGCATGAACGGGTGGGGGTCCGGCGAGTAGGTCTCCAGCAGCGGCTCGTCGAGGAACTCGTCGAGTCGGTCGCTGTCGACGTCCGTGACGATGATGTTCTGGCGCTGGGTGAGGCGGACCTCACCGGAGCCGTACTCGTCGGCGAGTTCGGCGAGTTCGTACACGTCGTCGACGCCCATGCGGCCGACGAGGACGTCGAGGCCGACGTAGTAGTTGCCGTCGGGCTGCTCGTGGACGCCCACGTGGTCGCCGTGTTCCTCGCCGCCGGCGTTGTACGTGTAACTCTCGCGCATGTTCTCGCCCGCGGTCTTCAGTTCGAAGTCGACGAACTCCTCCTGGAGCACGTCGCGCATCTTCTCGGTCCCCCACTCGTCGACGAGGAACTTGATGCGGGCGTTGAAGCGGTCCTCGCGGTCGCCGTACTCGCGGAAGAGCGCCGACATGCCGTGGCCGATGTCCGCGGCCTGCTCCGGCGGCACCCAGACGTCGATAGAGCGCGAGAAGCGCGGTTCCTTGCGGGAGAGCCCGCCGCCGACGCGGATGTTGAAGCCGAGTTTCTCCTCGCCGTCGACTTCCTTCGTGGCCGGCTCGAACGCCAGGTCGTTGATGTCGCCCTGGCCACAGCCCTGGTCACAGCCGGTGACGGCGACTTTCCACTTGCGCGGGAGGTTGGAGTAGTCGTCGTTGCCCTTGAACGTCTCGTGGAGCTCCTCGGCGACCGGCCAGGCGTCGATGTGTTCGTGCTTGTCCTTGCCGGCGACGGGACAGCCGACGATGTTGCGCCACGAGTCGCCGCAGGCCTGCTGGGTCCCCAGATCGTTCGCTTCGAGCTTCTCGAAGATCTCCGGGATGTCCTCCAGTTTGATCCAGTGCAGCTGGATGGACTGGCGGGTCGTCCAGTCGCAGTAGGCGCCGCCGAACTCCGGGTTGTCGACCGGGCCGCGGGCGTACTCGTCGGCGATCTCCGCGACGACCTCCAGCTGTCCCGGTTCGAGGACGCCGTTGGGCGTCCCGATGCGCATCATGAAGTAGGACTCCTGGCCCTTCCGCTGGTGGTACAGCCCCCACCACTTGAACCGCTCGAACCAGGCGTCGTGTTCGTCCTCCGGGATGGCGTCCCAGCCCTCCTCGGCGAACTCCATGAGGTGTTCGCGTATCTCGTTACCGTAGACCTCGCTCTTCCAGTTCTCGACTTTCGTCGGCATTCGTGTCTGCCCAGAAGCCATCCGCACTTATACGAACACGCATTTCGACAAGCGGCCCCACCTCTCGCGAAAACCGGACCTTGTTGCCGGTTATTCCGGGCGAGAGAGGCGGTGGCGTCTGTCCGGAACGCGGACGCCCTGGGGGTCGACGGGCGAGAATTCACCGGTCTCGGGGTCGATGACGCGCCCCACCGTGACCCAGTCGGTGACGCCTTCGGTCCCGCACGTGATACAGCGGCCGGCGACCCTGGCCTGGATCTCGGGGTGGTCGACGCCCACCTCGGCGAAGCCCTCGACGAGGAAGTCGGCCGTCTCGCAGTCACAGACGTTCTGGCGGGCGAGCGGCCACAGGTCGCTGACGCTGATCCGGCGCTCGTCGTTGACGCTGATCCAGGCGCCGTCGTCGAGCTGGTGAACGTCGGTTGTCACTGACCAGAGTTACGTCCCCGATCACCCAGAGGCTGTCGGCCTGCACAACACTCGCCGGCGATTCCGCCGCCGTCACCGCCGCAGACGGGCGTCCGAGATAGGTGAAGAGATTGCCGGTACACCGAAGCCCGGGTAGCAATTACGGGAGCGCGCGGGGTTAAGGGGGAACGGGCTATAGGGAGGGACACGAAGCACAGATGACGCAGGCAACCGACACGCACGACGACGAAGCGCCCGAGCCGGACACCAGCCACCTCGACGACGTCGACGACGGTTGTGGCTGCGCCGAGGTGTGGGAGCATCTCTCCGAGGAACGCGCGGAAGCCGACGACTGAGGGCGCAGTAGCCCCGTTCCCGCGCGGCAGCGCCCGCCGCGCGGCCGTGCGTCCCCCGTGCCAGCAGACGGGACCCTTTTGACACACCATTCCGAAGGAGCGAGTGATGAGCGACGAGGGACCAGGAGAACCGCCGACGGACCGCGAGTCGCCGGTCGGCGCGCCGGTCATCCGCGGCGACCCGAGCGTCACCGGCCAGCGGCCCGAAGAGGCCGTCGAGTTCGACCCCGACGACCCGGAGAGCCTCGAGACCGCCGCACAGACCGTCCGGCAGTTCGCCAGCGACGCCGCCGGCGAGGCCGACACCGTCTTCATGCTCCGCGGCGCCGCGGCCTGCGCCGCCCTCGTCCGCGGGGAAGGCTCCTACAAGGCCGCCGCCGAGCGCGCCGGCGGCGAGGCCACCGTCGCGTTCATCCGCAAGTGGTCCCGCGTCCACGACCTGCCCCGCTCGATCCGCAAGCACGTCGCGATGGGTGAGATCGCCCCTACCGCCGCCAAGCACATCGCCCGCGTCGCCGGCCCCGCCCGCCTCCAGCTCGCGTGGGCCGTCCTCGACCACGACATGACCGTCCGCCAGGTCCGCTCGGTCGCCAGTGACGTCAACGACGGCGTCCCCGTCGAACGGGCGCTCGCCGCCGAAGGGATCACCCTCGGCGAGCTGACGATGGAACTCCCGCCGGAGATCTACCGGGAACTCCGCCGACGCGCCGCGCTGGAGGACGTCGAGCCCGACGACATCGTCGCGACGGCGCTCGAACGACGTTTCGAGCGCGGGTGATCGTAAGTACTTAATCGAGAACTCCCGGACAAGCTAATGCGGGCCGGTAGCTCAGTTAGGCAGAGCGTCTGGCTTTTAACCAGATGGTCGGGGGTTCAACTCCCTCCCGGCCCGTGCAATGAACCGCCGAGTGCTAATGAGGCGGTGAATGAACCGGCAGGAAGGGGTCGAACCACGCGAGACGAGCCAAGCGAGTCTCGCTCTCGGGTTCAACTCCCTCCCGGTCCGTATACTGAACCCGTGAGCGGCGCGAGCGGGTGAACACGACCATCCCCCTACCGCTCGATCGTTGCGAACGAACTTCACGACGACGTGCAACCGACACCATCGCTCATGTGAATGTGCTTCTTAACCGTTAAACCGCCTTAATCCAGTGAAATCCGGTCTCACGAACGCCCTCCTATAATCTGTCCAAGCGCGTCGAATCGAATGCAATCATGAATCTCGATAGCGACACCGTTCAGCGCGCCGTCGGACCGGAGGCAGTGGAATCGGCCAGCAAAGTCCTCCTCGGTACGGGCGCACTCGTCTTCGTCCTCCTGCTCGCGTCCCTGCTGCCCGGGCTGGACCGCTTACTCCCGGAGACGCGCGTGACACTGGCCGCTGTCATCGGCGCGCTGGCGACACTGGCAGTCGTCGGCCTCCTGCTGTATCTGGCGTCCGGGCTGGCCGCGCTGACGCGACTGGCGCTCGACGGGCCGGCTGCTATCGTCGAACACGTCGCGTCGGCCGTCCACTGGCTGGTCGTCCTCGCGGCGGTCCTCGTCGCCCACGCGGGGCTGGCGCCGGCGGTGACGCCGCTGCTCGACGGCGCCCGCGGGACCTACGACGTGGCCTTCCTGCTGCTCGCGCTCGCTCCGCTGGTGATCGTCGCGGCACGCCTCTCCGTCGCCGTCGACCCGCTCGCCGAGCTGGTCGCCGACAGCGTCGCCGGCGATTCGGAGCGCGCCGAGGCGTCCGAGTCGAACCGGGCCACTGGAGAGACCGCTTCGAGCGCGGACGCACCGGACTGGACGCCCGACGGAGACCGGCAGTCGGACTGACGGGAACTTCGAACCACGAAGTTTACCACGATGAGTCGCGAGGTGACGAGTATGAACGTCACGAACCGCTTCTCGGATCGGCTTGAGCCGGTCGGCATCGCCGTCGGCGTCCTGCTGGTGCTCGTCGCCCTCGGAACGCTCGCGGGCGCCCCGTGGACGACCAAAGGCGACATGCTCGCCTCTGCGATTCAGGTGTTCGGCGCCGTCGCGACCGCCGGTATCGGCGCGCTGCTGATCTGGCTCAGCCGGACCGACTGAACGTCACCGCATTTTCTCACCGCCAGGTTCCGTAGCGGAAGTCTCCGCCACGAGTCACGTCGCTACGATTCCGGGAAAACAGAGAGAAAGCGACCGCAGTCGTTCGTGCGCTCCGGGATTAGCCCCGGACGGGCAGGTACGCGGTCGCGAGCAGCAGGATGGCCGCGAGCAGGCTGAGTTCCGCGATGCCCCAGAGACCGATGATGCGGTCGTTGTACGACTCGATCTCGTTTTCTTCCGCTCGGTACTCGTCGTACCGCTCGTCGGTCTGTTCGAGCAGGACCGACGAGTTGTCCTGGAAGTGCGCGAAGTACTGCTCGCCGCCGACGGTGAAGTTCTCGCCCTCGGAGAAGCTGATGGTGTTAGTCTGCTCACCCGGACGCGTCAGTTCGACGCTCTCGTTGGTCACCGCGTCGACGGTGGTCTCGTTGCCCTGGTAGACGAGCGTCTCGCCTTCCGCGATGGTGTGGCGCTCTACCGGCGGGAAGTACTCGTCCACCGGGACGTTGGTGTCGTTCGCCCGGTAGGTGACCTTCTCGACGCCGTTCTGGGTGATCGTCTGGTTGTACAGCGCCGGGTCCTCCTGAACCATCGCCCCGATGTCACGCTGCTCGACGAAGACCGCCTGGGTCGGATCCGTCGCGTTCTCGGTCTGGACGATGAGCTGGTAGGGACCGCCCCAGACGATCGTCGCGGCGTTCGAGGTGACGCTCGTCACCGTCGCCTCGTTGCCCTGGTAGTTCACCGTGTCGCCGACGGCGTAGGTCTCGTTGACCGACGCGTCGCCCGTCTGCGTGAGAGTGAACGCACCAGCGCTCTCGTTGATACTGACCTGATACTCGCTGCCGTTGTACTGGACCGTCGACCCGGCCTCGAAGGTCTGCTCCTGACGGGCGGACTGGTCCTCCCAGCGCACGTCCGTCACGGGCACCTCGGAGCCGTTGTCGATGGTCGTCGAGATGACTGCGGACTCGTTGACCCACGAGAGCTCGCCGCTCCCCGTGTCCGCCGAGGCGACGGTGAACTGCCGGTCGTTGAGCGTCACCGTGTCGCCCGCGGTGTACGCATCGCCCTCCATCGTGATGGTCGGCTCTTCCGCCGTCTGGATCAGGCCGTACGCACCGGCCCCAATGACGAGGAAGAACACGAAATATATCGCCGCGGCGCGTCGTTGCATACCCGGGTGGTCGGGCGCCCCCGCGTATAATGATTACCAATTCCGCCGAAACCAGGGGATGGAACCGCCGCACGAATGTGTTCACGTACCACGGACCGCGGAACACTGACCGTTCTCCAGTGTCGCGCTCGGCAGAACCATCGCTAGTTACGGTCGGAAACCACAGGAAGCCAAGGGCCGGATTTGAACCGGCGGTGGGCGGCTCTGCAGGCCGCTGCGTTCGGCCGGACTCTGCCACCTTGGCGCGTTCGACAGTATCCGCCTGCGTCGCTTAAGCCCATCGGATTCGGGCCCGTTCGACTTCTTGGTTGCGGGAGGGAATCGACACCGTTGGCACTCCGCAAGAAATGACGAAAACCCCCGACCAGCGATGAGACTGGTCGAGGGTGATGAACCTGGCCGGGATGGCCAGAATGAGTGGAGGCGGCGAATCAGGTTTCCCAGAGACTCTCGTACTCCAGTACTCGCCGAAACGCAGGCGGGCTTAACTTCCGTGTTCGGGATGGGTACGGGTGTAACCCCGCCGCTATGGCCGCCCTAACGCCGATCCGCGGAATCGAACCGCGCGAGGCCTGCGATCGGTCGGTCGGTGAAACCGTGTATACGTGCGATCCAGATTGCGCCTGGACTCGTTCGATCGAGTCACAATGCGGTATGATTGGTGGCTTCGGTCAGTTAGTTCTCGCGGGCTGAACACCTCGTTGCCTCGGTGCGTACACCCCGAGTCTATCGAACTCGTCTTCTACGAGCGACCTCGGCGGTATCTCTTTTCCAGGTGGGTTTCCGGCTTAGATGCGTTCAGCCGTTACCCCGTGTGGCGTAGCTGCCCGGCAGCGCCCTCTCGGACGACCGGTACACCAGTGGCCACCATCCGTAGTTCCTCTCGTACTATACGGACGTTCCCGTCAGATACCAATGACACCCCCAATAGATAGCAGCCGACCTGTCTCGCGACGGTCTAAACCCAGCTCACGACCTCCTTTAATAGGCGAACAACCTCACCCTTGCCCGCTTCTGCACGGGCAGGATGGAGGGAACCGACATCGAGGTAGCAAGCCACTCGGTCGATATGTACTCTTGCGAGTGACGACTCTGTTATCCCTAAGGTAGCTTTTCTGTCAGCAATGGCCCGCATCGAGCGGGCGAATTGGTTCGCTAAACCACGCTTTCACGTCAGCGATCCTCGTTGGGAAGATCACTGTCAGTCCATCTTTTGCTTTTGCACTCTTCGCCGCGTTTCCGACACGGCTGAGATGGACTTGGGGCGCGCTCGATATCTTTTCAAGCGCGTACCGCCCCAGTCAAACTGCCCGGCTATCGGTGTCCTCCGCCAGGAGTGAGGGTCACAGTCACTACCGGGTAGTGTTTCATGAGTGACTCGGCGACGTGCTAGCGCACGCACCTGTGTAACGTCTCCTACCTACCCTGCACAGTAGCGACCATGTCCCAGCGACAGCCTGCAGTAAAGCTCTATAGGGTCTTCGCTTCCCCTTGGGGGTCTCCAGACTCCGCACTGGAACGTACAGTTCACCGGGCCCAGCGTTGGGACAGTGAGGCTCTCGTTGATCCATTCATGCAAGCCGCTACTGAAGCGGCAAGGTACTACGCTACCTTAAGAGGGTCATAGTTACCCCCGCCGTTAACGGGTCCTTCGTCCTGTTGTACCAGGTGTTCAGATACCCGCACTGGGCAGGATTCAGTGACCGTACGAGTCCTTGCGGATTTGCGGTCACCTATGTTGTTACTAGACAGTCGGAGCCCCCGAGTCACTGCGACCTGCCCCTTCCCGGGGCAGGCATCCCTTATCGCGAACTTACGGGACTAACTTGCCGAATTCCCTAACGCCGGTTGTTCCCGACAGGCCTAGGCTTTCTCCGCCATGGGCACCTGTGTCGGTGCTCGGTACGGACACCGTCCTCGTCTTTTCACGGGCCCCAGGTTGAACCGAATTTCTCTGTCCCGCCGTTCGTCCGCTTCGTGCCATTACGGCTTCCACGGAGTTGGACGGTTCGACCGGGCGATGGCCCGGCTCGGTATACCCCAGGGCGTCGACTTTGAGTGGACGGTGGCACAGGAATATTAACCTGTTTCCCATTTCGATCTGCGCGGGTTACGACAGATCTTAGGACCGGCTAACCCTCAGCTGACGAACAGTGCTGAGGAACCCTTGCCCTTTTGGCCGTCAGGATTCGCACCCGACTTTCGCTACTACTATGACCAGGATTTTCGTTTCTAATCGGTCCACACGAACTCTCGGCCGTGCTTCCACCCGATCAGAACGCCGACCTACGCGGTCAGAAGTTGAAATCTGCGGTCAGGTATCGGTGGTGGACTTGAGCCCCGATCATTTTGGGCGCCTCAAACCTCGGCCGGTAAGCTGTTACGCTTTTCTTAGAGGGTAGCTGCTTCTAAGCTCACCTCCCGGCTGTCTAGGGCTTGAGACCACCTTCGATCGCACTTAGTCCACACTTGGGGACCTTAACCCGACTCTGGGTTGTCTCCCTCACGGTACACAGGCTTACCCCGCGCACCGAACTCCCTGCGTCGACAGCGTTCGTAGGTTCGGAGTTTGACAGCACGGCCGACCTCTCTCGAGGGCGGTCCGCGCAATCAGTCTCTCTACCCCACGAACTACCTCGGCAGGGGTAATGCTTCGACATTTTTCGGTCGGAACCAGCTGTTGCCGAACTCGATGGGCCTTTCACCCCTACACGTAGGTCACGAGAGGGTGTTGTAAAACACCAACTCTAACAGACCTCCACGTGCCTTTCGGCACGCTTCGTCTTGCCCACGCGTAGATCGTCCGGTTTCGGGTCGTGTCAGTTTGACTCCCCGCGCTTGAACACGGCGGCCCTGGCGCAAAGCGCTGCGGCCATGTCGGTTTCCCTATGCCTTCCCCGATGAACGGGTTAGACTCGCCAAACAGACACACTCCCTGGTTCGTTTTTCAAAACGTACGACGGAACATCGGCTCCCGTTCGGTCCTACTGGAGGCTCGCGCCTCTGTCGTTTTCGAACGGGCCTTGTATGCCCCGTCGCTCCATCGCCACCTGATTTCAAGCCCTATTGCACCTCCCTTCTGAGGGTACTTTTCAGCGTTCGCTCGCGCTACTTGTTCGCTATCGGTCTCGAGGAGTATTTAGCCTTGGCAGTAGATGCCTGCCGTATTCTCGAGGGATTTCCAACCCCCGGTACTCCGGAACCGGCACACGTCGTAGTTGGTTCTGTTACGGGGCTTTCACCCTGTATCGCGCTCCGTTCCAGGAGACTTCACAGAAACGTTCCGACGCTGCAAGCCGGCCCAATACACCACATTGGCCGTGAGGCCTTCAGTTTGGGCTGTATCGCGTTCACTCGCGGTTACTGACGATATCTCGGTTGATTTCTTTTCCGACCGGTACTAAGATGTTTCAATTCCCGGCGTTCCCCATTGCGCGAAGCAATTGCGGTGGGGATTCCCATTCGGAAATCCGCGGTTCTTCGCCTCCATGCGGCTTCCCGCGGCTTATCGCAGCTTGGCACGTCCTTCGTCGGCACTCGAGCCGAGCTATTCACCAGGTGGCATAGTAGCCACGTTAGTGGAGAAGGTCCGGTGAGGACCTTCAATGTGGAGGTCCACAGAGGGACCTCCGAATGTGTGGAGATCCGGATGGATCTCCTACGTCATCGTTGGACTCGATGAACGAGTCCAGTGGACGCCTGGATCGCACGTACACACAGTCTCATTTGCACACCCACGGGTGAGGTGGTGTCTGCATCGACCCTTCCCATCCGCGTTCACACGGGATGGTGCACCGGTCTTCGTACTACGATTCGAATGGAGTGTCCCACTTAAGGGACACGGTTCGAATCGCCGTACGTGACATGGACCCACTGGGATTTGAACCCAGGGCCTCCGCCTTGCAAAGGCGGCGCTCTGCCGCTGAGCTATGGGCCCGTGTTAGCCCTGGTAGTTCGTAGGTGCCCGGACTGCGAACGGTCGGCGGACGCTAACAGGTGGGCTGGGGCGTCGCCCCAGTCCCGGTCAGTAGGAGGTGATCCAGCCACAGATTCCTCTACGGCTACCTTGTTACGACTTAATCCCCCTTGCGGAGCCCAGATTCGACTCGGGTATCCGAGCCTCATCCGGACCCCACTCGGGTGATTTGACGGGCGGTGTGTGCAAGGAGCAGGGACGTATTCACCGCGCGCTTCTGACACGCGATTACTACCGAATCCAGCTTCATGAGGGCGAGTTTCAGCCCTCAATCCGAACTACGACCCGGTTTAGGGGATTAACGTCACCTCTCGGTGTTGTAACCCACTGTCCAGGCCATTGTAGCCCGCGTGTTGCCCAGCACATTCGGGGCATGCTGACCTACCGTTGCCCGTTCCTTCCTCCACGTTAGCCGTGGCGGTCTCCGTAATGTACCCAGCCATCACAAGGATGCTGCTGGCAATTACGGACGCGGGTCTCGCTCGTTGCCTGACTTAACAGGATGCCTCACGGTACGAGCTGACGGCGGCCATGCACCTCCTCTCAATGGCTCCAATAAGGTCATCAACCTGATCTTCACTGCACATTGTCGGTGCTGGTGAGATGTCCGGCGTTGAGTCCAATTAAACCGCAGGCTCCTCCGGTTGTAGTGCTCCCCCGCCAATTCCTTTAAGTTTCATCCTTGCGGACGTACTTCCCAGGCGGCTCGCTTCTCGGCTTCCCTACGGCACAGCGCAGGCTCGTAGCCTGCGGCACACCTAGCGAGCATCGTTTACAGCTTGGACTACCCGGGTATCTAATCCGGTTCGAGACCCAAGCTTTCGTCCCTCACCGTCGGGTCCATCTTCTCGAGGCGCTTTCGCCACCGGTGGTCCGTCCAGGATTACGGGATTTCACTCCTACCCCGGACGTACCCCTCGAGTCCTCTGGCCCCAAGCCGAACAGTTTCCGCTGGACGCCCACGCGTTGAGCGCGTGGATTTCCCAACGGACTTGCTCGGCCGGCTACGGACGCTTTAGGCCCAATAAAATCGGCCATCACTCGTGCTGCCGGTATTACCGCGGCGGCTGGCACCGGTCTTGCCCAGCACTTGTTCCTGTACCACCTTACGGTACAGAAAAGCGAGGACGTTGTATGTCCTCGCACTCGGAGTCCCCCTATCGCACTGTCGTGCAGTGTAAAGGTTTCGCGCCTGCTGCGCCCCGTAGGGCCCGGAATCTTGTCTCAGATTCCGTCTCCAGGCTCTTGCTCTCACAACCTGTACCGATTATCGGCACGGTGGGCCGTTACCCCACCGTCTACCTAATCGGCCGCAGCCACATCCTCTGGCGCCGGAACGTTTCCGGCTCACCCCACCCCAGGGTGTGAGCCGTATCAGGAATTGGCCTCAGTTTCCCGAGGTTATTCCCGTCCAGAGGGTAGTTTGGCCACGTGTTACTGAGCTATTTGCCACGGGTCTGAACCCGTGCGACTAGCATGGCTAAGTCGGACTCCGATAGCAATGGCCTCCGGCAGGATCAACCGGAATGTCCCCTGCAGAGCAGGGGGGTTAGGCGGGAACACACTCGAATGAGTGTGATCTCGATCGCTATCGTCGTGTAGCATCCGGCGACACACGGTCACAGACCGGGTATCACCGAACTACCAGGGCTAACATCAGATTCCATCTGTACGGCGGACCGCAGGGGTGGAATCCTCATTCCTTCGGACCGTAATGTAAGCCGACGGCGATATATAACGCCTTCGACGTCGAACCGGTCCGACGGGCGGGTTACCGCAACCCCGGCCGGGAACGGTCGGTAACCCGACCGCCCGGCGGGGGCGTGTGCCCCGCGCCGCTTCGTACCAGATTCGATGGGGGTGTTTTACTTAAGGCCGTCGGATCGGCACCCGCTTCGTCACGGGGTTTCATGGGACGGAATCACAGGAGCGCGGACCGCGGTCCGGTAGCGCCGCTTTCGGGATCGGAATGTCGCGTGGAAGGAGAGCGGCCGGTCATCCCGCGCATCGTGCGCCCGGTCCGGCCGAGTGGGAGCCACGCGTTCGCAGGTCAGTCAGCGATCCCTATGTAGTTCACGCACGCGACCGAGCGTCCGCGCGGGCACCTGCCGCTCGGCGCGGATTCGTCGAGGAGGGTACTCGGAGAGGAATACCGCCGGCCGGCTCAAATCTCGTCCAAGTGCTCGACGCCCTGTTTCGACACGTTGGCCTTCGTGATCTCGTCGACCTCGTTCATCCACACGTCAGAGGGGTCGTCGGCGTCCCACTCGTTCATGTCGACGTCCGGCGGCGACTCCTTCCAGGACCACCCCTCGTAGACGTGGACCTTGTGGGTGCCTTTCTCCCGTAGTCGGATCGACTCCCGTTCGGCCGCCTCCTCGCTGCTCGCCGGGCTGAGTCGTCGCGCGGCCTTCAGTGCCGCCTGCCGAGGTGTGCTCCCCGAAAAGACGCTGTCTTCCTCGCCGTTCTCCGTCCTGAGCGCGAAGTTGCGCTTGTCGCTGTCGGGTGCCATTGGTTCGACCGCTCCATGCGAACCCAGCACATGATTCATTATAAAAATACCCCCGGATCGCGGCGCGTGCTGGCGATTCGTTTATATACCCCTGTCGAAACCCCGCCGAACCGGCCCAGATTTCCGATGTTCGCACCGAGAATTAATCTCGCGCGCGCCGGACGGCGGCCGGGACGGCCGTCCGTCGGTGCGGAATCCGGGCGCGCACGGTAGACTTAAGTGTATCCTGCGGCGAAGGGCCGAATAGGATAGCGCGATGGTGCGAAAGAAGAAGCTCAGCCCGAGTGGCGCCAAAGACGAGGACGGCGAGTACCACAACGTCCACATCAACATCCACGAGGACGAGCTGGCCGTCGCCGGGATGGAGATCGGCGACGAGGTGTTCGTCCGGGTCCGCGACAACAAGATCATCATTCAGAAAGCCGATCCGGACGACGTGGAACACGAGTTCTGATCCCCGGCCGGTCCAGCCCCGCTTCCGGGGCCCCACACATGAACGCCTACGATATCGCCAAACCACTGTTGTTCTCACTCCCCGCCGAGACCGCCCACACCCTCGGCCACGGCGCCGTCAGGCTCGCAGGAACGGGCCCGTTGGACCGGGCGCTCGCGCGCCACTACGCCGTCGACGACGACCGGTTGCGCGTCGACGCGTTCGGCCAGTCGTTCCCCAACCCCGTCGGAGTGGCCGCCGGCTTCGACAAGAACGCCGAGGCCGCCCGCGGGCTGGCCGCGCTGGGCTTCGGCTTCGTCGAGGTCGGCGGCGTCACCGCCGTCCCGCAGTCGGGTAACCCCCGGCCCCGCATGTTCCGCCTGCGCGAGGACCGCGCCGTCATCAACCGCATGGGCCTCAACAACGACGGCGCCGCGGCCGTCGGTGAGCGCCTCGCAAACCTGGACGCACCGGTCCCCGTCGGCGTGAACATCGCCAAGTCCGAGCACGTCGACACCGCGGGCGCGCCCGCGGACTACCGGGCCACCTACGAGGAGGTCGCCGCCGGCGGGGACTTCTTCGTCGTCAACGTCTCCTGTCCGAACTCCCAGGGGTTCGAGGAGCTACAGAACCGCGAGGCGATGACTGCCATCCTCACCGAACTCCAGGAGGCCGGCGCCGCGCCGCTGCTCGTCAAGCTCTCGCCGGATCTCCCGGAACCGGCCGTCGCCGACACGCTCGACCTCGTCACCGAACTCGGACTCGACGGCGTCGTCGCGACGAACACGTCCACGGAGCGCCCCGACACGCTACAGAGCAAGAACCGCGTCGAGACCGGCGGGCTCTCGGGCGCACCCATCGAGGCGCGCGCGACGGAGACGACCCGTTTCGTGGCCGAACGGGTCGACGTGCCCGTGGTCGGCGTCGGCGGCGTCGCCACCGCCGAGGACGCCTACCGGAAGATCCGCGCGGGCGCCAGCGTCGTCCAGCTGTACACCGCCTTCCTCTACCGCGGCCCGTCGATCGCCCGCGAGATCAACCGCGGCCTGCTCGACCTGCTGGAGCGCGACGGCTTCGACTCCATCGAGGACGCCGTCGGCGCGGACCTGGACTGACACTCCGGTCTGCGGGCCGCCGGTCGACCGCCGTTCACTCGATGTCCTTCCGCCGGAAGACGGCGACCGCCAGTCCGACGAGCGCGAGCGTCGCGACGGCGAGAACGAGCGCGTCGGCGACCGCGTACTCGCTCTGGCGGAGGACGGCGTTGGGGTCGACGTAGCGCGTCGGCGAGACGGCGCCGACGGCCTCGAAGTCAGTCCCGGTCAGGAGCGACTCGCCGAAGAAGAGCGCCACCAGAACGCCGACTGCCGCGCGCTGGGCGAGGCTCGCGCGGTCGAAGACCACGGAGGCGACGAGTCCGATGCCGGCGCAGGTCGTCAGGTAAGGAAGCGAGAGGAGATGCAGCGCGACCACGTCGGCCGCGGGAACGGGGTAATCGACGACGGCCGTCCCGCCGACGACCACGACGGGGACGACGGTCGAGAGCGCGACGAGCGGCACGATGAGAGAAGCGAACTGTTCGAGGACGACGCGGGCCCGGGAGACAGGCAGCGAGAGGAGCATGTCCATGCGCTCGCGTTCCACGTCGGCGGCGATCAGCGACGCTGCGGCGTACGCAAAGTAGAGGCCGACGATCAGCAACCAGCCGAAGGTGTAGAGTTCGGAGGCGAGATACCCCTCCATGCTCGCCAGCGACTGGACGCCGAAGGCCTTCGAGAGCGCCTCGGGGTAGGCTTCGAGCAGCCGGTCGATGTCGGCGCCGAGGCTCTCGGCGAACGTGGGGTAGACGAAGATGTAAAGGAGCGCGAACGCGCTGAGCGCGGCGGTCGCGACGGCGGCCCCGCGGGCCCGGTGGCGCCCCTCGAACCGCGCGATCTCAAGCATCGGGGCCCCCGTAGAACCGCATAAAGACCTCTTCGAGCGGCGCTTCCTCGACGTCGAGGTCGACGAGTGTCAACTCGTCGAGACAGTCGAGGAGCGCGTTCACGTCACCGGTGAACGTGAACGTGCACTCGGTGACCGGGCCGTCGACCGGCGAGCGCTCGCCGGTCGAAGCGCCTCCGTCGGCGCCGGTCGGGGGAACGTCGGCGCTCGCACTGCAAGACACGTCGTGGACGCCGTCGAGGTCGAACGCGGCCGCGTCGACGTCGCCCGCCACGCGCACGCGAACGAATTTTCCGGTGCGGTGGAGGAGGTCCGCGACCCGTTCGGTCGTCGCGAGGCGCCCGTCGCGGAGGATCCCGACGCGGTCGCAGACCCGGCGGACCTCGCTGAGGACGTGCGAGGAGAGGAAGACCGTCAGTCCGCGCTCCCTCTCGGCGTCGACGAACTCGTTGAACGCCCGCTGCATGAGCGGGTCGAGACCGCTCGTCGGTTCGTCCATCACCACCAGGTCGGGGTCGTGCATGAACGCCTGGACGAGGCCGAGCTTCTGGACGTTCCCCGTCGAGTAGTCACGGACCTTCCGGTCGATCGGCGGGTCGAACGTCTCCAGGAGTTCCTCACGGCGCTGCTCGCCCTTGATCGCGCCGTGGAGGTCGAGTATCTCACGGCCGGTGACGTCCTCGTCGAACGCGGGGTTGGCGGGCAGGTAGCCGACCCGTCGCTTGGCGGCGATGAGTTCCGCCTCGTCGGTCACGTCGTGGCCCAGCACCGTCGCGCCGCCGCTGGTGGGCGACTGGAAGCCCATCAGCGTGCGGATGGTCGTCGTCTTCCCGGCGCCGTTCGGGCCGAGGTAGCCGAACACCTCGCCCTCCGCGACGGAGAAGGTGACGTCGTCGTTGGCGAGGACCTCGCCGTAGTCCTTGGTGAGTCCCTCGACCTCGATTGCGGCCATGGACCCCTATCCGCCCGGTCGCGGGATATAGCTACGGGCGACCTCCGGTCCCGGCGCCACCGGAATTATGCCAGCGACGGTCGAACCGGCCCGCATGGACGCACAGGACCGCGTCGCCGCGTTCGTCGACGAGCACGACATGGACGCCGACCCCGTCTACCGGGTCCTCGACCTGGCCGCCGAAGTCGGGGAGATCGCCGCCGACGCCGCGAAGTCCAGCGAGTACGGCGGCGCTCCCGAGGATCTGACCGTCAGCGAGGACGAACTCGGCGACGCGCTGTTCTCGCTGCTGGCGACCGCCGACGCGCTGGATATCGACGCCGAGGCCGCGCTGGACGAGTCGCTCGCGAAGTACGAACGCCGGCTGGACGAGTCGGGGGACGCCGGGTCGGACCACTCGGAGTGACGTATGTAATCGACGAACCGCGGAAATCGCGGTGAGAAAGGTCTGTTACTCCCGAAGCGCGTCCAGATCGAACTCGAAGGCCGCCACGGGCACTTCCAGGTCGTACTCGACGAGCACCTTCGGGTGGACTTCGCCGATGACGCCGACCTTCTCGCCGTCGATGACGACGTCGGCCGTGCGGCCGGAGACGAAGGTAGGGTGTTCCGTCGGCGGGGTCGCCAGTTCGACGTCGAACGAGCGACACAGCGCCTGGAGGCTGGCCTTGGCGTCCTCGTAGGAGGCGTCGTGGCGGGCGAGCGCGGCGGCGACGGTCTGGCGCTCGGCCATCTTCGTCGCCTCGCCGTCGTCCTGCTCGGCGGCGAAGCCGACCTCCGAGAGGTGCTGGGGGTACGAGCGGTGCGTGTTGTTCTCCAGGACGAGCATCACCGAGGGGAGCGCCCACGTGCGGACGATCTCGTAGTCCTCGCTGTAGGGCTCCTGGATGACGGCGGGGTCGCCGCCGCCGAAGGCGTCGCTGCCGCGCTCCACGTCGAGGCGGTCGTAGTTGGCCTCCTCGCTGATGAGGTGGAAGTTGAGCAGGTCCTCGAACCCGAGGCCCACGAGGGAGGTGCGGGCCGCTCGCTCCAGGCGGGAGCGCTCGTGGCGACCGCCGACGGTGGAGACGTCGGGGTAGCGCGGTTCGAGTTCGTTGAAGCCGTAGGCGCGGCCCACGTCGTCGATGACGTCGACGGGGTGGAGCACGTCGACGCGGTAGGGCGGGATCTCGACCTCGTAGGCGAGGTCGCCGGTGTCGGCGTCGGGGTCCTCGGCCCTGGCGTCGAGCCCGGCCCGTTCCATGAGGTCGACGACCTCCTCGCCGTCGAGGCCGATGCCGAGCGTCGACTCGATGTCGTCGTGGGCGACGGTCTTGGTCTTGGTCTCGAACAGCGGGCGAGTGAGCGTGTGGCCGGCGTAGTCGCCGGAGGCGTCGTCGGCGTACTCGACCTCGACCTCCTCGACGCGGCCGCCGCGGGCGTCGAGCGCGTAGCAGACGATGGACAGCATCTGGTCGATCGTCCGCTGGTCGGTGCCGGTCATCTCGATGAACAGGTCCCGGGAGTCGGTGGTCACCTCGGTGCGCTTGCCGTTGATGACCGGCGGGAACGAGAACAGGCCGATGTCGTCGTAGATGGCCGGCATCCGCTCGTAGCTCTCGACGAGATCGGCGAACTTGTGGGCGGTGTGGTGGCCCATCAGCACCTCCTGGGGGTTCATCTCGTGGTTCTCCTCCAGCGGGACGAACGTGTCCTCGCGCTTGCCGATGCCCGTGTACCGGACGGACTTCCCGCCGGGAGAGGCGGTCTCGGTCCGCGGGTCCTCCTCCTCTTCGGGGGTGTTCTCGCCGCCGCTGGCGGCGACCTGGCCCTTGAGCATGGTCAGGTCGTGGACGCCGATGGCGCCCTTGGCGCGCTGGCGGCCCATCGTCGCGTGGAGCTTCTCCTGGAGCTGGATGAGCGACTCCAGGGCCGCGTCGTCCATGTCCAGCCCGCGGACGACGGCGCCGGTGACGTAGGGGCGCTCGTCGGGGACGTCGGCGTCTACATGGATTGTCCACTCGGCGTCGTTGGTGTTCGGGACGTAGACGCCGCGGTCGTCGCCGTACTGGTAGCGCAGCGAGCGGGCGACGCCCTCGACGGAGAGCCGGTCCAGTCGATCCGGCGCGAACTCCAGTTCGAACTCGCCGTCGTCGCTCTCGCCCTCGTACTCTAGCCCGAGGGCGAACAGGTCCTCGCGGAGGTCGTCGTCGTCTTTCTCGTCGTGACCGGTCAGCTCCCGCAGCTCGTCGGGGTCGATCTCGACGGTGGGCATCAGTACACCACCTCCTCGTTCCGCAGGAAGTCGAGGTCGACGAGCGTCCCGTGGACGTCGCGGATGTCCTCGGCGCCGGTCGCGAGCATGAACAGCCGCTCCAGGGCGAGTCCCCAGGCCATCACGTCGGCCTCGACGCCCAGCGGTTCGAGCATCTCCGGGCGGAAGATGCCGGAGTTACCGATCTCGATGAGTTCCCCAGTTTCAGGATGGCGGCCGAACAGCTCGAAGCTCGGCTCCGTGTAGGGGTTGTAGTGCGGTTTGAACTCGATGTCGGTGATGCCGAACTGCTCGTAGAACTCGGTGAAGGTGCCCATGAGGTCGCGGACGGACAGATCCTCGGCCATGACCCACCCCTCGATCTGGAAGAACTCCAGCAGGTGGGTCGCGTCGAGCGTGTCGTTGCGGTAGGCCTTCTCGATGGAGAAGTAGCGCTGTGGCGGCTCGATGTCGCCCTCGGCGACGCCGGCGAGGTGGCGCACCGAGAGGTTCGTGGTGTGGCCGCGCAGGGCGAGCGCGCGGGCGAAGTCATCGTCCCACGGGGAGTTGTACCCCTCGCCGTCGGGGCCGACGCCGTTGCGGTGGGCCGACTCGACGGCCTCGACGAGGTCGTCGGGGAGGTCCTCGCGGTCCATCCGGGCGGGCTCTTCGAGGGCGAAGCGGTCCCAGTGGTCCCGCGCCGGGTGGTCCTGGGGCATGAACAGGCAGTCGTGGATGTAGAAGTCGGCGTCGACGTGGGGGCCCTGCATCTCCTCGAAGCCCATGCCGACGAGGACGTCCTTGACGCGCTCGGACATCTCCCGCAGCGCGTGTGGTTTGCCGCCGTGGACCGTCTCGGCGTCGGCCTCGACGTTGTACTCGGCGAACTCGACCTCCTCCCACTCGCCGGAGGTCAGCAGTTCGGGCGTCACCTGGCCGACGGTCTCGGCGACTTCCAGCCCCTCCATCAGGGCGTTGACGCCCTCGTCGGTCAGCGTGACTTCGAGGACCGTGTGCTCGCGTTCCTCGAGGAGCCCGCGGCGTTCGAGTCCCGCGACGGCCGCCTCGTCGGCCTCGTCGGGGTCGACGTCGCCTTCCTCGCCGCGCAGCGTCTCGAGGAGGGCGCGCTCGGGGTCGGCCTCGAGGTCGTAGTCCTCGTCGACCTCGATGGTGCCGCTGTCGATGGTGCCCATGCCCTTCCGGGCGAAGTTCGAGAGGGCGATCTCGACCTGGTCGTCCTCCAGGCCGCCGCGCCCGAGAGCCTGGCCGAGCTCGATCGGCCCCTCGTGGGCGTCGTTCGAGAGGGCGCCCACCCAGAGGGTGTGTTCGGGCAGGCCCTCGTAGGCGTACTCCTCGCCCTCTTCGGTGAGCGCGAGTTCGCTCTCGGTGCGCTCGGTGACGGTGAGCAGCCCTCGCTCTTCGAGGTCGAAGGCGGCGCCGCGGACGGCGGCCTCCTGCTCGCCGGTCTCGTCGGCGATCTGTTCGACTGGTGTGGGGTCGTCCGCGCTCGCGGCCTCGAGCACGGCGACCTGCGTTTCCGGGAGTTTCATTCGTTGTCGCTGTATCTGCGTGGTCGTCAGTTAACGATTCTTGTTGCGCCGAGCGCGTCGGTACGGACGGCTGCGCGCGGAGAGCGCGGCTCGGCGCCGGTCGGCGCGGACGGTTTCCGCCGGGGCCACCGGAGTCCGTTTCGACACGGACCTTCGGGCCCGGGCGTCCGCCGTCCGTCAGGCGCCGGAGAAGAATCCGAACCCGAACCCGGACCGCGCCGCCGGGGCTCTGCGGGCGATACGTCCCGTCGTGGGTTCGGGTGCCATACGTCACAAATCCGCGCCGCCGCCGAAAAGCGTTCCGGACTCGGCGGTGGCGCGGGGTGGCACGGGCGGGACGGTGCGGACGCCGTCGCCGCCGCCACGGCCGCGCCGTCGTGGCAACGTCTATGGGGACCGACCGCAAAAGGCGGGTATGGACCGCATTCGCAGCGCCCTGTTCACGTTTGGGACCAACTTCCTCGTCGGCTACGTCCTCGGTCGACTCCTGCGGGGCCGAGACGCCGGCGTCCGCGCCGGGATGGCCCTCGGGAGCCTCGGGGCCGTCGCCAGCTGGCGCCTGACCGGCCGGTTCGACGCCGACGTCGTCGAGCCCGCGTCCGAACCGATCGAGATAGAGATCGACGAGTAAGCGGCACGACCGACCACAGAAGCCGCAGTTCGAGGACAGACGGCCGCGTCAGCCGCGTCGCTTCGCGGCCACGTCCAGGTCGATGTCGAGTTCGTCGAGCTTCTCTTCCCACTCGGCGCGTTCGTCCTGGTGGTCTTCGAGGAACTCGGCCATGAGTTCGGCGGCCTGCTCCTTGCACCCGCCGCACAGCCGCTCGCCGCCGACGCACTCCTCGTAGACCTCCGTCGCGAACTCGTCGTCGTCGCCCGCGAGCAGGTAGGCGTACAGCTCGTAGACGGGGCACTCGTCGGCCTCGCCGCCGAGTTCGCGCTGTTCCTCGGCGGTCTCGCGCCCGCCGGTGGTCGCCGCCTTCACCTTGTCGTAGCCGTCCTCGGGGTCGTCGAGCAGGGAGATGTGCGAGGCGGGCACCGACGAGGACATCTTGCCGCCGGTGAGGCCGGTCATAAAGCGGTGGTAGATCGAGGAGGGGGCGCGGAAGCCGTAGCCGCCGTGGTCGACCTCTATCTCGCGGGCGAGGTCCTCCGCGTCGGCCCGCGAGAGGTCGAAGGCGTCGACGTGTTCGTCGTAGACGCGCTTCTCGCCGTCGACGGCCTCGATCAGCGCGTCGAAGGCCTCGTCGGTGGCGTTGCGCCCGAGGAAGCGTGTCCGCCGGCGGATCGGCTCCATCCCGGCGTTCTCGAGTTTGGTGAGGACGCCCTCGACGGTCGCCGGGTCGTAGCCCGCCGACTCGTAGTCCCCGCGGTCTGCGCGCAGCGCCTCCGCGGCGTCCTCGCAGCGGAGGGTGTCGTCGCTCTCGTCGCGGTCCGCCGTCAGATCCGCGTAGAGTTCCGAGAGCAGCGCCCGCTCGTCCTCGTCGTCGACCTCGAAGCCGGCGAAGGCCTCGGTGACCCGGAAGTAGCGCATCCGCGCGGCCAGGTCGCGGGCGAAGCGCATGTGCGGGTCCTGGTCGGGTCCGACGGGGATGACGGTGGGTCGCGGCTCGTCGAGTTGCGGGTAGAGGATGTCGGCCATCTGCGTGACGACGCTCTGCATGTGCGAGACGTCCGTCTCGCCGTCGAAGTCGTATATCGCCTGGAGTTCCGAGAAGTTCGCCTCGACGCCGAGTTCGAAGGCCAGGTCCTGCACGTCGCGGTTGGTGGACTGGCGGTAGAGTTCGCCCTCCTCGGGGTCGAATCCGAGCGCGAGCAGCGAGAGGACGTAGTCGCGCGCGTGAGTGTCGATCTCCTCCCACGTCAGTCCGCGGGCGCTGTGTGCCTCCAGGTCCGCGATGAGGCCGTAAGCGTCGCCGCCCTGCTGCTGGTGCCAGATGATCTCGTCGAAGACGAGCTTGTGGCCGATGTGCGGGTCGCCGGTCGGCATGAAGCCCGAGAGCGCGGCGAAGTCCTCGCCCTCGCGCATGGCGCGGGCGACGGGGCGGTAGTCGCGGTGGCCGAAGATGACCCCGCGGCGCATCAGGTAGTGCGGGTCGGGGACCTCGGGGAGCAGGTCGTCGAACTCCTCGATGCCGAACTCCGCGAACAGTTTCCGGTAGTCCGAGACGGTCGCCGACCCCCACGGGTCCAGCGCCACGTCGTCGGCCCCCTCGGCGTCGACCCCGCCGTCAGAGCGAAGCTCTGACGAGCCCTCGCTCGCTTCGCTCGCGAGGACGCCGTCGGAACGCAGTTTCGACGAACCTCGCCTCGCGTCGCTCGGCTCCCCTCCGTCCGCGCGGAGGGCGTCCGCGTCCGGACGCTGCTCCGCCGGGTCAGAATCGGGCGAATCGGATGTCATCGATTGCGATACACTCGCGCCGACACGCACTAATACCGTTCGCTTTGCCCACCCCGCTCCGTCCGCGCCGAGGCGCCAACTTCCTCCCGGGGACGCCACCGCCGCAAGTTTTAAATCCCGGGCGTACGAATTTGTAAGTGAAGAGTAAACTTCACCCAATTAGTAAGTTTTATTCGGGAGCGGCGGCTACGGTAGTTTCCCGGGAGGAGCGAGGTCTCTCGGTCGGACGGGTACGGACGCACCGCACGGCGACCAGCCACGGCACCTCTACATGACAGTGCACGCACCCTACGGTTTCCCGGCGGACGACGGATCGGAGACGGACGACACCGACGAACCCGAAGACGAGGGCGGAGAGTTGGACGATGCCGAAAGCGGGCGGTCGGGCGGCCCGACCGGGCCGACCTGACCCGACGGCCGATCGGACTGCGGTATCGCTGCCGAGGACTGGCGGACGATTTCGACTCCATGAGCGACGCAACTCACGACGACACCATCGACTGGCACAGTTTCTGGACCGAGGCGGACGAGACCGACCGCGCGGACGCGGGCCCGAGCGCCCATCACGCGACCGACGCCGTCGCGGACTTCATCGCCGAGACCCGCGTTCCCGACGCGTTCGCGGACGTGGGCTGTGGCCCCGGCCACGCCGCCTTCGCGGTCGCCGAGCGCTATCCCGAGACCGAGGTCGTCGGCTACGACGCCGCCGAACCGGTCCTGGAAGAGAACCGCGACCGGGCCCGAGAGCGCGGCGTCGAGAACGTCGCCTTCGAGCGCGCGGTCCTCCCGGCGTTCGACCCCGACCGCGAGTTCGACGTCGTCTTCTCGTACTTCACGCTCTGCTACGTCGCCGACATCGAGCGCGCCCTGCGAGAGCTGTACGACGCGGTCGCTCCCGGCGGCTATCTGGTCTTCAACTACCAGAACCGGCTCGCACGCGCCCACTGGCGGCGGATGGCGGAGAACCCCGAGCAGTTCCTCGGCGAGGACTCCCAGTTCGACGCCGACCGCTTCGAGGAGCGATTCCGACTCCTGCTGGACGGCGAGAACCTGCTGTCCTACGATCGGATCCACGACGCGCTGGGTACCTGGCCCCAGAGCGTCTGGTCGGTCGTCGAGAAGCCCGACACCCGGTGGGCCTGGCGTCACCACCCGCTGGTGTACGTGCCGAAGTAGGTCGGCGGGGACCGGCTACCCAGGACGGTGCGAATCGGACGACTGCGGGATCGGAAACACTGACGGCCGCGGCCGTCCAATCAGTGATATGCCAGGACCGGTCTTCCTCGCCGGCGACCGAGTGACCCTCCGCCCGGCCGAGCGCGACGACGTCGATTTCCTCCTCGAGAACCGGAACGACCCGGCCGTCCGGGCGGGTCGGACCGCGAAGTATCCGAGCGGCCGCGACGACGTCGAGACGTTCCTCGGCGGGACGATGGGCCGGAACGACCAGTCGATCGGCCTGCTGGTCTGTGTCGACGAACGACCCGTGGGGTACGTCCTGATCAACCGGGAGCGGATGGGCGATTCGGAGTACGACCGCGGCGAACTCGCGTACTGGATCGCGCCGGACGAGTCGGGGAACGGGTACGCCACCGAGGCGAGTCGGGTGCTCCTCGACCACAGTTTCGACGGGATCGGCCTGCACAAGGTCGTCGCGCGAGCGTTCGAGTCGAACGATGGGTCCCAGCGCGTCGTCGAAAAGCTCGGGTTCACTCGCGAGGGCACCTTCCGCGACGAGGCCTACGTCGACGGCGCGTGGGAAGATTACTACCGGTACGGATTGCTCCGCGAGGAGTGGCGAGAGCGGCGGAGCGAGTAGCTGCCTCGTGGAACTTCACGCCCGACCCGTGGCTTCACGGCGTCAGCCGGGTCACCGAGAGCCACTCGACGTCGCCGCCGCCGGCCTCCCCGTCGTCGCCGACGAGCGCGAACACCATCGTCTTCCGCACGCCGTGGGCCAGCCGGACGTCGAGCGCCAGGTCCCGCGGCGAGAAGGTGTGCCCGGCGGGGAACACCCGGACCAACAGCTCGGAGTGGCCCAGGTCCTCGACCGACTCCACGTCGGCGTAGGTCCGGAAGTCCGCGCCGAACTTGTAGCCGGTCTTGGGGACCACGCCGCGGTCGCGCAGCGACTCGTAGACGCGCAGGCGCCGGTCGAAGCGTTCGCCCTCGACATCGCGGCCGCGAGCGACGATGGGATCGGTGCGGCCGTCGACCTCCAGTAGCCCCTCGCGAGCGAGATACGCCGCTTCGAGTAGGGAGAGCTGGATCACGTCGCCGCGCTGGTCGTCCAGCGGCTGTCCGTAGAACGCGCGCTCGTAGAGCGCCTCGGGCGGGTCCCACAGCAGGACGCGGTCCGACAGCAGTTCGCCCGAGACGCCCTCGGGCAGATCGGCGTCGCTCGTCCCCGATATCTCCCGGTGTTCGGTCTCCAGGTAGGTGAGTTCGCTCTCCTCGTCGACCACGGCGAGGACGAGGTCGCCGAGATCCGCCGACGGAACGCCCTCGCGCTCGCTGACGACGGCCACGCGGTAGGCCACCTCGTCGTCCCACGGGCCCGAGCCGCGGGGGTAAACGACGAAGTCCACCGCGGGGTCGTCGATGGCGCTCCGGGCGGCCGACGAGTCGGTCCACCCCGCGCGGGCGGGCGAGAGGTAGAACCCGCGGTCGCGCAGGTCCTTGTAGACGAGGAAGGCCGTCTCCGAGACGGCCGCGGAGGCGAGGAACGCCCGGAAGTCCATCGCCTCGCCGTCTGAACTCTCCACGGCGTCGAGGTCGCCGCGGTAGAGGAGGTGCGCGGCCTCGACGGGCGCGAGTTCGAGCGCGCCGGCGTCGACGGGGTGGCCGTATCCGCTGGAGTCGTAGAACCGCTCGCGGGCCTGGTCCCCCGCCCGCACAACGTCACCCGAGAGCGTCGCTTCCATGAGTCACCGGAACCCGTCTGCGCTGAAAGCACCTGCGATCACGGGTCGAAAGTGGCCGTTAAGTCGCCAGCACAGCCACCGCGAACGGCGCGGGAGCGTCCGGATCCGTCCACGCTGGTTCAGCCGTCGCTGATCCCGAGGCGGTCGAGACGCGACGGTCGTCCAAAAGACACTCCACAGACCCGCGAGACATCGAGTCATGGACGCGGTCTGTTTCGACATGGACGGAGTGCTGGTCGACTCGGAGGACTACTGGCACCCCTACGAACGTGACGACCTGCTCCCGCAGATCGGCCTCGACGACCTCGACCTCGACGAGATCACGGGGATGAACTACCGGGAGATCTACGACTACCTGGTCGAGACCTACGAGATCGAGATGGCGCGCGCGGAATTCCTCGCGTGGTACGACGAGGCCGCGACGAGCATCTACGGCGAGGAGGTGCGCCTGCTCGACGGCGCCGGCGACCTGCTCGCGGCGCTGGACGAGCGGGGCGTCACCCTCGCCCTCGTCTCCTCGTCGCCCCACGACTGGATCGACGTCGTCCTCGACCGATTCGGCCTCAAGTTCGACGCGGTGATCAGCGCCGACGCGCTGGACGGCCCGGGCAAGCCGGAACCCGCCGTCTACGAACACGCCGCGAGCGAGATCGGCGTCGACCCCGCCGACGCGGTCGCCGTCGAGGACTCCGTCCACGGCATCGAGTCCGCGAGTCGCGCCGGAATGTCCGTCGTCGGCTTCCGCCACGGAGCCGCCGACGAGACCGACCGGGGCGCCGCGGACTACGTGGCCGATTCGCCGGGCGACCTGCGCGAGTACCTGCTCGCCCGAGCGGACGAGTGATCGGCCGCACTGGCACTTCTGACACGGTGGTCGCGCTCAGGCGGTTCGGTACCCCAGGTCGGGACCGTCTGATCGGAGGTTCACAACGTCGGCGACGAGTCCGTCGAACGCGTCCGCCGTGTCGGGGTGGAAGAAAAACACCCAGCGCATGGCGCGACCGCGGCCCAGCCGAACCAGCGGGAGCGCGCCTGTGAGGACGCCGTGGGTTCCGCTGTCGAGCGTGCCACCGTACGTGACCCCGTCCCAGACAGCGTCGTCGCCCAGGACCGGCGGCGCGACCGCCCAGGCGACGTAGACCGCGCCGGCGTCGCGCGGCCTCCAGGCCTGACAGATCCCGACCGTTCGCGGCCCCCACCAGAACAGTTCGAACACGTGGCGGTCACCGACGGCCGCCGCGTCGCTGGGCACCGGGTCCACCAGCGATTCGGCGCGCTCGGGGTCGACCCGCTGATGGTCTGTATCGGTCACCGTCAGGGGCGTCGCTCCCGCGCTGGGAGACTGCGTCGACCGATGACACCTGTCAAATCCCTCGGCCAGTTCTTCCGCCGCCGCCGCGCCGAGAGCGACCCAGCTGCGATACTGACCGTCCCCGGCCGGACAGCCGCGGTCACCGAGCCACACGATCCCCTCCGCCTCCGGAGCGGCGTCGGGAACTTCGAATGTCTGGTCACCCGGTGAACTCGCGATTCCCAGCGCGCCCGTCTCGGGACCGATCTGCCAGGCGACGAAGATTCCGCCGGCCCCCGCGGCCCACGGCTGAAACGTCGCCGAGACCGCCGGTCCGCCACCGACGGGTGAAACCGTCGTCTCGACGGGGTCGCCGGCCCGAGTCGCGGCGTCCGGCGCGATCCCAGACGGCGCTTCGTCAGTCATGCGACCCACTGTGCGGCCGTCGCCCAAAAGGGACGCGGTGGCCTCACCACCAGCGACAGCGATGGAACAGGGCCGATCTCGACGCCGGAGCGACGACCGGTCAGGTCTGCTCGCAACCGGTATCGAGACACCGCCGGCCCGAGGGCGTCTCGAAGACCGGCAGCCCGCAGTCGCAGGTGCCGTCGATCACGCCGGTCGGGATGCCGAACCCGGTGTCGCAGTCGGGGTAGCGCTCGCAGCCGGCGATGAGCCCGCCGCGGCGGAGCACCCGCAACTCCCCGTCGCAGTTCGGACAGTCCCACTCGCGGTCGAAGCGCTCGGTGACGCGGTCGTCGATGGACTCGCACTCCCGGTCGACACAGACCTCGAACGCCTCGCCGCGCTCGACCCGCAACAGGGGGAGCCCGCACATCGGGCAGGTCTCGTCGAGGACGGCCGCGTCCCGCGGGACCGAGTACTCGTCGTCGCAGTCGCCGCACCGGACGGCTCCGCCGGCGAGGACGAGTTGTCCGTCGCAGACCGGACAGTCACCGACCGGGATGCCCGCCCGCGAGACGGGGTGGCGCGCGCTCCCGTGTTCGTCGTGGATTTCGACGCGGAGGCGCTGGTCGCCCTCGCGGGCGTCGAGGACCCCGTCGACGAACTGGACGCTGTCGGCCCTGGTGAGCCACGCGACGGGCTGGTAGCCGTCGGCGTCGTGGACCAGCACCGTGTTGTCCGGCTTGACCACCGTCACTACGTCGCCGCGGTGTTCGCGTTCGCTGCGCCCGTCGAACGTCGTCGTGCAGTCGCCCGCGACGACGCGCACCTCGTCGTGCATGGGTCGGCGTGGTCGCGCTCTCGGACTTAAACGTCGGGGAGGGTGCGGGGCAGTAGCGGAGGGGAAAACGAGGAGAGCGGAGACGGAGGGGAACGGGCGGAGGGCGTCGGTCGACAGGTGACCGCGGTGGAGAGGGAAGGTTTCGAGCGTTAGTCCTGGTTGTAGCCGTGACCGAGCCGGAGCGCGACGACGTTCGCGATCAGCAGCGCGGCGAACAGCGGCGCCCGCTCGGCGGCCGAGCCCGACGCGACGAGCGCGAGCATCGCGAAGGGCAGAACGACGGCGGACCAGAAGCCGGCGAACTGGGCGGAGCCGACCAGCAGCGACTGGAGGAACCGTGCGCCGCGGTTGGACGAGAGTTCGGGGACGGAGCGACGGAACGGGGAGGCACTGGACATCTGTTGTCACCTACTACTCACTTGCGTCCACTACCCCATATAAAGGACAGACCGCTAGCGTGATTTCGCGCCGTTTGACGCGAATCGGCCGATTTAGCCGGTGCCGATCCGACCTTTCAGTTGATTTCCTAACGTTTTACAACCGGCTCATATCAGACGAGAACGTTTAGAACAAGATCTAATCGAGTTATCCGGATTTGGCCATCCGACGGATAGTCCGGGCGGTCGAGCGCCGGCCGCGCCCGGGGTGAACGAGCGGTCACGGGCCGCTCGCTCGTGCGCGGACGTGCCCGGCGTGGAACGACACGTCGGCGCGGACTGACCGACCGCGTCGTGCGGGCTGTGCGCTCACTCGACGCGGACCGATCGAGTCTCGACGACCGGGTGGAGCGGCAGTTCGGGGAAGGCGACCTCGATCGCGTACTCCAGTTCGTCGGCGTCGCCGCCGAAGACGCCGACCGGGAGGTCGGCCTCGCCGAGGTAGCGGTTCATGGACGTCATCTCGATCCCGTTCACGGTCACGCGGAGGCCAGCGCGGGCGTCCCCGCCGACGTTCCGGACCGTGACCTCCTGCATGTCGTTCTCGCCGGCGGCCACGGCGTCGGGGAAGTCGCCCCACTCGACGACGACGTTGGGGAGTTCGCCGGCGCTCTCGATCACGCGTTCGGCGACGCCCTCGGAGAGCCCCGCGGACCGGAGGCCGTCGACGCCGGCCTCGCGGACCTCGGCGGGCGTCGTGATCCCCTCGGCGGCGAGCTTGCTCGCGCGGCCGGACGCGACCCCGTCGATGGCGGTCAGGCCGACGGCGTCGTCGCTGATGCCGTTCTCGATGCGGGCTTCGATGCGGCAGGCGAGGTTGGCGGCCTCGGCGCCCGCGAGGCGGTCGAGGAACGCCCGCAGCGCCGCGAGCAGGCGCAGGGCGTTCTGGGTGATGACCCAGGCGTCGCTCTGTAGCTCGCCGGGCGTCGTCCCGCGCATCCGGGATTCGAGGATGGCGAGCACCTTCCGACCGCCGGGCTCCAGGTCCTCGGTCTGGCCGAGGACGGCCGCGACGGCGTCTCGCTCGTCGGATCGCGCGCTGACGCTGTCGAACTCGGCGGCGGTCGCGATGGCGCGGAGGATCGCGTCCTGGCCGAGTTCGCCGTCTTCCTCGGCCCGTTCGGCCAGGTCGGCGAACTCCCGCGCGGTGTCGAGTCGCAGGTAGAACTTCGAGGCGAGTCGACCGAGCGGCGTGGGTTCGAGGCGCATGTCCTCGCGCTCGACGAACCCGCGGGCGACCAGCGAGCGGAGCGTGTCGCTCACCCGCTCGCGGAGCGCGCTCTCGGAGGCGTACTCGTCGGGGGCGCTCTGGGCGCGGACGTAGTAGAAGGTCGTCTCTAACCAGTCCATCACGTCCTCGATGTCGCCGATGGTCCCCAGCGCGATCTCGGCGTTGAGGTGGGCGTCGAGGTCCTCCGCGAGCCGGGACTCGATCTCCTTGCCGTCCCGCAGGAGCGTCCGGTACTTGTCGGCGTCCGCGGAGTCGCAGACGACCCAGGCGTACCCCTTGTCGTCGTACCCCGGTCGGCCCGCGCGGCCGAGCATCTGGAGCACGTCCAGCGGGCTCATGTCCACCTCGCCTTCGAGGGGGTCGTGGAGCTTCGTGTCGCGGATGACGACGCAGCGGGCGGGGAGGTTCACGCCCCACGCGAGCGTCGACGTGGAGAAGAGGAGCTGGAGCTTCCCCTCCTTGAACCACTGCTCGACGAGGTTCTTGTCGTCCTTCGAGAGCCCGGCGTGGTGGAAGCCGACGCCGTCCAGCACCGACTGCCGGAGCGTGTCGTTCGAGAGGTCCGAGGCGTCGGTGTGGAAGTCGTAGTCGCCGCGGGCGCCCATCGGGATGTCGCGCTCGACGATCTCGTCGCGGGCCTTCTTGGCGGCCTGGACGGTGTCCTGCCGCGAGGAGACGAACACGAGCGCCTGTCCCTCGTCGCGGATGTGCGGTTCGGCGATGTCGAGCGCGCGGTACAGGCGGCGGTACTTGTCGGCGAAGGCGTTGTCGCCGTGGGTGTAGGTGCGCACGTCGGCGTGCAGCGGGACCGGCCGGTACTCGTCGCCGAACTCGAAGGTGTTGTCGGCGGGGGCGTCGAGCCACCCGGCGACGTCGTCGACGTTCGGCATCGTCGCCGAGAGCGCGACGACGCGGGGGTCACAGAGGCGGCGCAGGCGCGACACCGTCACTTCCAGCACGGAGCCGCGCTTCTCCGAGTCGAGCAGGTGGACCTCGTCGATGACGCAGCAGTCCACGTCGGTGATGAAGGAGTAGCGCGGCGAGTCGTGTTTCCGGGTGGCGGAGTCGGCCTTCTCGGGCGTCATCACGAGGATGTCCGCCCGTTCGGCGCGGCGGGGGTTCAGGTCGCGCTCGCCGGTGACGACGTAGACCGAATACCCGAGGTCCTCGAAGCGCTCCCACTCGCTCTCCTTCTCGTTGGTCAGGGCGCGCAGGGGCGCGAGGAAGAGGGCGGTCCCGTCGGCCTCGATGGCTTCGCAGATGGCGACTTCCGCGAGGGCGGTCTTGCCGCTGGCGGTCGGCGCGCTGACGACGACGTTCTCCTCGGAGTCGAGCAGCGCAGGCAACACCGAACACTGCATGGCGTTGAACCGCTCGAACGGGAACGCGTCGGCGTAGTCGGGCAACACCTCGGCGACCGCCAGTTCCGTCTCGCCGTCGGCGTGGCGTGACACGACAGGAGGCGGGGGCCCCGTCGCCATATGCGTTTCTATGCCGGAGTGAAAGTGGTCGCGGGCGAGCGCCGGACCCCGACCCCGGCGGTGCCGAAGGCCTATAACGAAAACTCCCGACCGTGATGACATGTCCGTCGACACCGCCGACGCGACGCCGCCTTCTCGGGGTCGCCGTCGGTCGCGATTGCTCGCCGTCCTCGTCGCCGCGATCCGATGGCTCGACGCCGTCCGGATCCGCGCGCACCTCCGACGAACCGAACGCTCGCTCCGCGCCGCCGACACCGACCGCCTCGACGCCGATCGGCAGCGCCGGAGACACCGGGCACTGGACGCGCTCCGGCGCTATCGGCGTCGCGGACGCTTCCCGACCAACCGCTCCGAACCCGAGCGGGCGCCGCAGTTCGTCGGCGCGAACGGCGTCCCCTGTGCGGTCGCCGCGCTCTTGCTCGCCGACGGCGAGCGCGATCTGGTCGAGCGCGTCGCCGCGACCGACAACGCCGTCAGGATCGAGGACCTCGACGACGGGCCGCTCCTCGACTGGCTCGACCGGAACGGACTCTCGCAAGCGGAGGCCGCACGTATCCAACCGATGTACGCGTCCGATATCTACCTCGTCACCGACTGCGGCCCGGTGAGCTGTGCGGTCGCGCGGGCGCTGGCCGGTGCCGCCGCGGTCGGCGTGTTCGCCGTCGCGGAGGTCGTCGGCTATCGGCTCGCCGACGGGCTGTTCCCCGACAACTCGTTCAAGCGACGCGGGGCCCTCGCGTACCTGACGGTCATGAACCTCCTGCTGGCGCCGGTGCTGGGTATCCTCCTCTACGCGCTCTTTCCCTGAGATGCGACCGAAAGATCGAGCCCTCGCGTACGCGACCGGGCAATTGGTTGCCGTTGCGGTCCTGGGAAGCCTGCTGATCGATCTCCTCGGCTACGCGCCGGGCGACGTTTTCGCGGTCCCTCGCCCGACGACGCCAGCCGTCACTCTCGCGATCGGCGTCGCGTGGGCCGCACCGGTCGTCGTTCTCCTGCTCTACGTCGCGCTCCCGGTCGGCGTCGGACTGTCGCTGGTCCGAGACGGACAGTCCGTCCGGCGCGTGGGTCCGTGGGTCGTCGGGGCGACCTTCGCCGGACCGCTCGTCCTCGCGGCGACCGGATGGGTCGCGACGTTCTCACCGTCGACCGTCCCCGGACCGCCGATCGCGACGGCGACCGCGATGGCAATCGTCCTCGGTGGCTGGGCGCTCGCCGCCAGCGATCGTGACCCCTTGCCCGACGGGATCCCGCCGATCCTGTTCGCAAACACCGTGTTGCTCGTGACGTTCGCGGTCGCCGTCGTCTTCGTCCCCCGCTTGGCAGGGGAACGACTGGACGCGCTCGTCGTCTGGTCGTAACGTCACCGGCGGCGGCCCCGCCAACCGGTCAGTCCGACGCCGCGGCCTCGTCGGCCGCCTGATGGAGCATCCCGCGGTCGGCCGAGCGGTAGAAGTACGCCGCCAGCCACAGCGCCGCGGCGACGTTCGAGAGCGTGACGCCCCAGAAGACGGCGGCCACGCCCAGGTCGAGGACGTACGCGCCGACGAGCGCGATCGGCAGGCGGACCGCCCAGTACTGCGCGAGCGTCGAGTACATGCTCACGTCCGTGTTGCCGGCGCCGTTGAACCCCGCCTCGACCGTGTAGATGGCGCCCAGCGCCCAGTAGCCGTATGCGAGGATCTGCAGGTAGAGGACCGTGTACTCCAGCGCCTGCCCCGACAGGTCGGGGACGAATATCTGGGCGATCGGCGCGGGGACGAGCCACTGGATCACGCCGAAGACCGAGAGCCCGACCACCGCGATGGCGACGCCGATCCAGGTGGCCCTGCGGGCCCGGGAGGGTTGCTCGGCGCCGAGGTTCTGCCCGACGACGCTCGTCGCGGCCTGTGCGACCCCGGTGGCCGGGACGAACGCGACCGTCGCGACCTGCGACCCGATGTGGTACGCCGCCAGCCCGGCGGAGCCGCCGACCGCCGAGACGATGCCGATCATCCCGAGGCGGGCGACCTGCCGGCCGGCGTTCTGGCCGGCGATAGGGAGGCCGACGTCGACCACTTCCCGGGCGGTGTCGAGACGCGGACGGAGCGCCGCGCGGGTGAGCACGAAGCCCTGCCGGCCCCGGGCGGCGAGCGCGAGCGCGAACAACCCCCCGCAACCGTACCCGATAGCGGTCGCGAGCGCGGCGCCGAACAGTTCCAGCCGGGGGAACACCCACCAGCCGAGGATGAGGACGGGGTCCGCGATCACGTTGACGACGATGGCGGTGAGGTTGACGTACAGCGCCGCGCGGGTGTCCCCCCAGCCGGTGAAGCCGCTCTCCAGCGTGTCGCTGGCGGCGATGGCGACCAGCGCGAGCGCGTAGGCCGTCAGGTAGCTGACCGCGTAGGACTGGACCGTCGGGTCGTCGAGGAACGCCGCCGCGATGGGCTCGGCCGCGAGGACGAGACCGGCACCGAGCACTACCGCGACGGCGATCGCACACGCCGCCGCCGTGAAGGGGACTCGCCGGGCCGATTCCGTCTCGTCGGCCCCGACGTGCTGGGAGGTGACCACCTGACTCCCGGTGAAAAACGCCTGGAGCGGGACCGTCAACAGCGCGACCACGACGGTCGCGAGCCCGACCGCCGCCACGGCCTGCCCGCCGAGGCGGCCGACCCAGAAGAGGTCGACCACCGACTGCGCGACCAGCGCGAAGTTCTGGGCGACCAGCGGTCCGGCCAGTATCACGAGCGCCCGGGCCAGCGACCCACCCACGATGTCCTCGCGCGACACATCGAACATGCCGTATCCTCACTCCCCACCACATGTTAAATATTTGTATCTATGTGCTGAGTGGACTACAGGACCGTTCGGTGACATTTTGTACCCCGCGGTCGTCGCTCCGGGAGTGAGCCCTCCGCTCTCCCTACCAGCGGCAGTGGCCGCCCACGCGGTCGTCGTGCTGACCGTCGGTGCGGTGGTCAGGTGGCGCGCTCGCACCGCGTACGAGGGGCCCGCGGGCGACGCCGACACCGCGGTCGAACTCCGCGACCTCCGTCACCGGTGGCTGCTCGCCGGCGGGGTGCTGACGGCGGCCCTCACCTATCTGTCGGACCTCGCGCGAGCGGCGCAGGCCGGTGCCACCGACGCTCTCGCCGACGCCACGGGGACGGCGACGGTCGGTTCGGTCGGGGGCGTCCTCGTCGCGGTCGCCGTCTACGCGCTCCCGGTCGTGGTCCTCGCGCTCGTCGTCCGGCTGGCGACGGTCCCCTACCGCCGCGCGGTCCGCGGGTTCCGGTTGCGTTACCGCGACGCCGCGGCGTGGGAACTCGAACGCGACGGCGTCGGACTCCTCGGCGTCCTGCTCGCCGCGGGCGTCATCGCGCTCGTTCCGGCGGGGTGGCCGCGCGTCGTCGCGGCGGTCGGACTCGGCCTGATCGCGACGGCGCTGACGCCCGTGGCGCTCGTCGTCGCCCTGCGGACCCGCTGGCCGACGGACGCCGAGCGGGCCGTCGTCGAGGGCGTGCTCCCGCCGGGCGTCCGCTTGCGGGTCGTCGACGACCGGACGCGACTCGGCAGCGCCTTCGCCGCCGGCCTGGTCCCCGGCGCCGAGTACGTCTTCTGTACCGAGTCGCTGTTCGCCGTGCTCGACGACGAGGAACTGCGGGCCGTCGTGGCCCACGAGGTCGGCCACCACGAGCACGAGCACGTCCTCCTGCGGTACTCGATAGTCGCGGCGGCCGCGGGCGTCGCGCTCGGCGTCGCCTCCGCCGCGCCCCAGCTCGCCCTGGCGGCGATCCTGGTCGGCACCGCTCCCGCGGCCGTCGTCCTGGCGTGGGTCGTCCGCCGGACCGAGGAACAGGCGGACGCCTATGCCGCCGCGGCCGTGAGCGGAGCGGCGCTGGCGAGCGCGCTGGAGACGCTCGCCGAGAACCGCTACGTCGCGGAAGCGACCGGCCCGTCGCGGTTGCTGTCGTACCACCCGCCGCTGACCGAGCGGATCACTCGGTTGCGAGGGCGACCGTCGGGGTGAGCGGCCGATCCCACGGCTGCGCCCACAGAGAGTAGCGTGTGAGTGGCGCTCCCCGGTACCGCGACCGCAGTGAGAGCCGTCGGGGGCCTCCACCGATAGCGAACCGTTGCCGAGGAGTGGCTATTACTGGCCGCAGCCCGTGATACCACATAACATGGACCGGCGAACGCGGCTCACCGTCTACTACCTCGTCCTCGTCGTCGGCGTGCTCTCCGGGTTCGTGGTCCTGTACAACTACGGGATGGCCACGTGGGAGGGGCGGCCGCAGCCGCTGTACCGGTCGGTCGAGGCCGTCGTCCAGACGGTCACCACCGTGGGGTACGGCGGCGACGCCCCGTGGTCCAGCCCGCAGATGAACTACCTCGTCTCGCTCATGGCCCTCTCGGGGCTCGTGCTCATCTTCGCGGCGCTCCCGGTGCTCGTCGTGCCCCTCTTCGAGGACGCGTTCCGGTCCAGCGCCCCCTCGTCGGTCCGCGGCGTCGGCGAGCACGTCGTCCTCTGTGAGTACGGCCCCCGCGAGGAGGTCCTCATCGACGAACTCACCGAACGCGACGTCGAGTACGTCGTTGTCGACGCCGACCGGGAGAGCGCCGACGACCTGTACGCGGCGGGGTACACGGTGATGTTCGGGGACCCGGAGTCGGACGCGGCGCTCCGACGCGCCCGGCTGGAACACGCCGACACGCTGATCGCCAACGTCGACGACGAGGCCAACCCGAGCGTCCTCCTCTCCGTCCGAGCGGTCGGTCCCGACGTCCGGACGGTCAGTCTGGCCGACGACCCGGACACCGCGGACTACCACCGATACGCGGGGGCCGACCACGTGCTCTCGCCCAAGCGAATACTGGGCGAGCAGCTCGCGGCCAAGGCGGTCGGGACGTTCGATCCGGAGGCCATCGAAGCCGTCGAGATCGACGAGAACTTCGACATCGCGGAGTTCCCGCTCCAGAACGGGAGCGAGCTGATCGGCCAGACGATCGGCGAGAGCGACATCGGTGAGCGAACCGGTGCGGCCGTCATCGGGGTGTGGGTCCGGGGAGATTTCCGGAGTCCGCCGCCGGCCGACACCAGATTCGATGCCCGGAGCGTCATCGTCGCGACCGGCGGGGACGCGGAACTCGACCGACTGAAGGAGATGACGCTCTCGGAGGGGCGTCGCCGGCGGGGAGACGTGGTCGTCGCCGGGATGGGCGTCGTCGGACGGGCCGTCACGACCGCGCTCTCGAACAGCGGGTTCCAGTACACGACTATCGACGTCGCGGAGGGCTCGACCGTCGACGTGGTCGGCGACGCGACCGATCGGCAGGTCCTCCGGGAGGCGGGTATCGCCGACGCCGACACCGTCGTCCTCGCGCTGCCGGACGATACGGCGACGGTCTTCGCGACGTTTGCCATCCGCGAACTCAATCCCCGCATCGAGATCATCGCCCAGGCGAACGAGCACGAGAACGTGTCGAAGCTGTATCGCGCCGGCGCGGACTACGTGCTCTCGCTCTCGGCGGTCAGCGGACGGATGCTCGCGTCGATCGTCCTCGGCGAGGAGAGCCTCTCGTCGGGAACGCAACTCAAACTCGTCCGGACGACGGTCCCGGGCGCCGTCGGGAAGTCGCTCGCCGACGCGGACGTTCGGAACCGAACGGGCTGTACCGTGGTCGCCGCCGAACGGGACGGTCGCGTCGTCACCAACCCCGGCGCGTCGTTCGTGATCGAACCCGGTGACGAACTCGTGGTGGCCGGGACCGACGAGAACATCAGCCGGTTCCAGGCGGCGTTCGTCTGACGGGTAGCTGCCGGCGGCGACGGGCCGAGAGTCCGGTATCGGTAGGCGGCGTCTGATACCCGGTCGGACTCCCGCACCCTTTTCAGCGACCGAACCGAACCCTCGCCAATGAGTCGCGCCCGCAAGCCCGAGTGGCTGAAGATGCGGCCGCCGTCGGGCGAGCGCTTCACGGAGATCAAGCAGTCGCTCCGCGACCGCGATCTCAACACCGTCTGCGAGGAGGCCAACTGCCCCAACATGGGCGAGTGCTGGAGCGGTCGCGACGGGCCGGGCACGGCGACGTTCATGCTGATGGGCGACACCTGCTCGCGTGGCTGTAACTTCTGCGACGTCGAGACCGGCGGGATGGATCCGCTCGACGAGGACGAACCCGAGCAGGTCGCCGACGCCGTCGCCGAGATCGGCCTCGACTACGTCGTCCTCACCTCGGTGGACCGGGACGACCTGCCGGACCAGGGCGCCGGCCACTTCGCCCGGACCATCGAGGCCATCAAGGACCGCCACCCGGGCATCCTCGTCGAGGCGCTGGTGCCCGACTTCCGGGGCGAGGAGCGCCTCGTCCGGAAAGTGCTGGACGCCGAACCGGACGTCTTCGCCCACAACGTCGAGACCGTCGACCGCCTGCAGTGGCCGGTGCGGGACCGCCGCGCGGGCTACGAGCAGTCGCTCTCCGTCCTCCGGCAGGCCGCCGCCGAATCGGCGTCGTACGTCAAGACGAGCCTCATGCTCGGCGTCGGCGAGTACGACCACGAGGTCTACCAGACCCTGGCGGACCTGCGGAGCGTCGGCGTCGACGTGGTGACGCTCGGGCAGTACCTCCAGCCCTCGCGGTCGCACCTCGAAGTGGCCGACTACGTCCACCCCGACGCCTTCGACACCTGGCAGCGCGTCGCCGAGGAGGAACTGGGCTTCCTCTACTGCGCCTCCGGCCCGATGGTCCGGTCGTCGTACCGCGCGGGCGAGCTGTTCGTCGACGCCGTCCTGCGGGACGGCGAGAGCGTCGAACGGGCCCGCGCCGAGGCGCGGGCCGGCGACTGACGGGCGCTCCGGCGCTCGGCCGTCAATACCGCTACGTACCGGACGGGACCCGACAATAGCACTCTTAGCAAGGGGCTTCAGTCCGCTCCGTGCGGAACCGGGTATGCGTTCGATCGCGGACCCCGACCTGGATGAGACGCTCACCGACCGGATCCTACCCTCGCGCGCCCGCATCCCCGAGGACCCGCCCGCCGGCGACTACGTCGTCATCGACGTCACCCACTTCTCGACGACGGTCGTCGAACTGTTCGAGAACGGCGCCGAGTACGTCCACGTCACCGAGGAGCGCGGCGACGAGCACGCCTTCGCCGAGGAGCACCCGCGAGCCAAGATCGGCGGCGGGTCCAGCGAGGAGTACACCCCCACCGAGGGGTACGACTTCTTCAACTCGCCGACGTGGGTGCAGGACGTCGACGTGGCCGGCCGCCCCACGGCGCTGACCTCGACCAACGGCGGTGCCGCGGTGACCGATCTCCGACTCGCCGGCGGCGACGACGTCGACGTCTACGTCGGGACCCTCGCCAACGCCCGGGCGGTCGCGGACCACCTCGACGGCGCGGAAAAGCCGACGTACCTGGTCGCCGCGGGGTCGAAGGGCAAGCCCTCGCCGGAGGACACCGTCGGCGCCGTCGTCATCGGCCGCCACGTCTACGGCGAGTCCCCGAGCGACGCCGAGCGCGACCTCTACCGGCAGATCGCGAAGCTCGGCAAGGCGCCGAAGTACGCGGAGAAGGCCGACATCCGGCTGAACGACCTCGTCGAGTACGACCTGCGGTTCAGCGAGAGCGCGGTCGTGCCGAGGCTCGACGGCCAGAAGCTCTACGACGTGAGCGACGAGTGATGCGCGCCGACCTGCACGCCCACACCACCTACTCCGACGGGTCGCCGCTGCCCGCGATGTGTCGCGCGGCCGAGCGGGCGGGCCTCGACGCCGTCGGGTTCACCGACCACTGCATCGCCGTCGGCGACGACTTCGGCCGTCGGGAGCGCTACGACCTCACCGAGACCTACGAGCGCCGCCGCGAGGCCATCGAGCGGATGCGCCCGCGGACGGACATCACCGTCTGGGACGCCGCCGAGGTCAGCTACGTCGCCGACGCCGAAGCGGAGACCGCCGAACTCCTCGCCGCGGCCGACTTCGAGTACGCCATCGGAAGCGTCCACTTCGCCGGCCCGTACGACTACACGTCGCCCGGACAGTACGTCGACGCCTCCGAGGAGACGCGCCGGGCGGCCGTCGAGCGGTACTTCGACGCCGTCGTCGCGGCCGTCGAGTCCGGCCTGTTCGACGTGCTCGGTCACCTCGACCTGCCCGAGCGGATGGCCCCGCTGCGCGGCTACTCCCGCGAGGAGGACTACGAGCGCGTCGCCGCGGCGCTCGCCGACTCCGAGACGGTCCCGGAGATCAACGCCGGCCGCGTCCACGAGTCGCTCGGCCGCGTCCACCCCGACCCCGCGATGCTCGACGCCTTTCTCGACCGGGACGTGGCGTTCGTCCTCGGCTCGGACAGCCACGCGCCCGCCGAGATCGAAAACCGAGTCCCCGAACTCCGGTCGGTGGCCGACGAGCACGGGATCGACCCGCTCCCGGCGGACCGAATCCTGACCGGACGAGCGGGCGCGTCCGAGACCGAGTCGGCCCCGTCGCGCTGAGGGGTCCGTCTTCAATCCCGTCGCGCCGAGAATCGCACTCCCCGCCGCGGTTTCTACCGCTTCTCCGCCGACCGGATAGCCGCCGGAGAATCGCCGCCGTCGAAAGCCGGGGTTACCGGAGCCCGGGGAGGAACGTCGTCGAGCGCAGCCAGAAGAGAGAGCCGACGAAGACGGCCGAGAGGGCGAGGAAGGCCCAGTCGCGCGTCGTCGTGCCCAGTTCGTCGAGCCGGAGGCGGCGGCTGTCCGGGTCGGCGAGCGACTGGGAGAAGCCGCGGGTCTCCATCGCCTCGACGGTCACCCGGCTCCGCTTGGCCACGTCGAAGATGAGCGGGTAGAACGCCCGGACGCCGATCTTCAGGAGGTGCGCCCAGTGGCGCCAGCGGAGCAGGCCGTCCGACGAGGGACCTTTACTGCGCAGTCGGATGGCGTGGACGATGTCGCGGTACTCCTCCAGCAGGACCGGGAGCATCCGGTAGCCGTAGGCGAGCGAGAAGGTGAACCGGCGCGGGACGCCGAAGCTGAGCAGCGCCTTGCTCAGCCGCGAGGGGCTCATCGTCGTGAACACCGCGACGCTGGCCAGCGAGATGCTCGCCATCTTCAGGTTGTAGGGGACCAGCGAGAGCACGGCGCCCCGGGCGTCGCCACCGGTCAGCCAGACGAACGCGCCGAAGAAGGCGAGGTTCGAGACCATCCCGAACGCGAGGACGGCGAGGAGGAAGCGGTTGACCCGCGAGACGACGACCAGCACGGCCATGAAGGCGAACAGCGACCCGAGGACGAGCGTGTCGTAGAACATCCACGGCAGCAGCGCGAAGGCGACGTACCACCCGAGCAGGACGCGCGGGTCGAGCGTGTTGAGGAAGGCGTCGTCGTCCGCGTGGGCGATCCGCATCAGTTCGACCCGCACGCGGTCGACCGAGAGCCACCGGTTGACGGTGCTCACGGCTTCCTCCCGGCGCCGTCGGCACGCTCCGGCGGTTCCCCGAGTCGCTCGGCGAGCGCGTCGATCGTCGTCGCCGGCGGGTCGATACCGAGGCGACGGCTCACCTGCACGGCCTGGGGCGGTCGCATCGAGGCGGCCGCCCCGATCGCGGCGTCGGTCAGCGCCTCGGCCGGCGGGGCGTCGGCGGCGATCCGTCCGTCGTCGAGGACGACGACGCGGTCGGCCCACGAGGCGACGAACTGCAGGTCGTGGGTGGCGACGACGACGGCGTCGACGCGGCGCTCGACGCTGTCGAGCATGGCCTCGACCTCCCGGCGGCTCTCGACGTCGAGACAGCCCGTGGGTTCGTCGAGCAGGACGACCGACGGCTCCATCGCGAGCGCGATGGCGAGCGACGCCCGCCGCTGCTGCCCGATCGAGAGGAGGCGACCGTCGGCCGAGCGGAACGCCCCGAGGTCCAGGTAGTCGACCACCTCGTCGACGACCGCGTCGGCGTCCTCGCGGCCGCGCTGGCGCAGGTAGTAGCCGACGTCTTTCTCGACGGAGTCCTCGATGAACATCTCCTCGGGCTGCTGGTGGACGTACACCACGTCGTCGGCCAGCCGCTCGGGCGCGGTCTCGGCGGTGTCGGTCCCCAGCACCTCGACGGTGCCCGCGTCGGGGCGGACGAGCCCGGTGACGAGCTTCAGCAGGGTCGACTTGCCGGCGCCGTTCGAGCCGACGAGGGCGACCTTCTCGCCCCGCTCGACCGACAGCGAGAGCCCGTCGAGGACCCGCTGTTTCCCAGAGCCCATCGAGCGATAGCCGTAGCAGACGTCTTCGACGTCCACGACGGACGCGTCGCCGTCCAGTGGCGCATCCCGCGCGTCGCCGTCGGGTGCCGCGTCCCGCCCACCACCGTCCGATGGGACACCGCGCGCACCGCCGTCGGGCGTCGTCACGGGACGGTCGGCGAGCGCGTCGACCGCTTCGTCGACGGTGACGGGATAGCGCCCCTCGTCGCCCGCGTCGGGAGAATTGTTCTCGTCGCCCCCGATGCGGACGTCGAGGCGTTCGCCGAGCGCGGTCACCGCCGGCGGGTGGATGTCCCGCTCGCGGAGGTCGTCGAGACGGTTGAGCGCGTCCGGCGTCGGCGCGGTCCAGCGGACGGCCCCATCGTCGACGAGCGCGACGCGGTCGGCGTACTCGGCGACGAGTTCGGTGTCGTGTTCGATCACGACGACCCCGCGGCCGTCGGCGCGGAGGTCGGCGAGCACGTCGTAGACGCGCTCGGCGTTGCCCGGGTCGAGCTGGGCGGCGGGCTCGTCGACGACGATGACCTCCGGGTCGAGCGCGAGCACGCCGGCGACGGCGACGAGGTGTTTCTGCCCGCCGCTCAGCTCCCAGATGAACTGCTCGGCCAGGTGGCCGACGCCGAGGCGTTCGAGCGCACGGGTCGCCCGCTCGCGGTAGTCGTCGAAGCCGTAGTTCAGCGGCCCGAACTCGACCTCGCGGCGGACCGTCGGCTGGACGAGCTGGTTCTCGAAGTCCTGGTAGACGTAGCCGACCGTCCGGGAGAGCTCGCCGACCGACGCCTCGGTCGTGTCGACCCCGTCGACGACGACCTTCCCCTCGGTTTCGCCCTCGAAGAAGTGCGGGACGAGGCCGTTGAACGCCTTACAGAGCGTCGTCTTTCCGCTGCCGTTGCCGCCGAGGACGGCGAGGAACTCGTCGGTGTCGACGGCGAGCGTCGCGCCGTCGAGGACGAACTCGTCGGTTCCGGGGTATCGGAAGGCGTAGTCCTCGACCCGTATCAGCGGCGGAGGTGCTTCGGAGCTCATCGAGACGCTATCGCGCCGGCTCGCTCGAACCGGATCGAGCGAGCCTGACGGCCAGCAGGACGATCAGGAACGCGAGGACGAGCGAGACGAAGATGCCGGCGTTGCCCTCTTCGGCGCTCAGGCCGAGCAGGCTCCCGACGTTGGGGAGCGCCTCGGTCTCCATCATCGGGATACCGAGGAAGAATCCCATCGTCGCGACGAAGAAGGCGAGAACCGACGCGCCGACGAGCGCCGCGAGGTGGACGAGGCCCACGTCCGACAGCATGCTCGCGTCCGAGCGCGGGCGCGGTTCCAGGCCGAGCAGCGGTTCGATCTTGCCGTACAGCGACGGGACGAGGTACATCGTCGGGATCGCGCCGAAGATCAGGCCGGTGATGATCGCCTCTGGGATCATGTCGACGAACTCGATGACCACGATGCTCTCCGGGAGTCCGGGGACGGCCTCCAGTTCTTCGGCGCCGACCACGACCACCCCGACGTCGATCAGCGCCGACGGGATCTGCGAGCCGATCTTCGCGACGACCGCCGCGACGAACACCTGTCGCGGGTTCGTCAGGTCGTGGACCATCTGGGCCGCGACGTAGACGAACGTCGTGATCAGGATGACCTCACTGAGCTCGCTGAGGCCGCCGAACTCCCCCAGCAGGAACTCCGTGAAGACGATCTCGCCGAGCGGGACGGCGAGGGCCGCCTCGATGTAGGGAAAGAGGAACACGAGCGCGAGCGGCAGGAAGATGAAACTGGAGATCCCGAGTTCGATGGGACCCATCGTGGGTTCGGGGATCAGCTCGGCGATGGTGTTCTCCAGTCCCGACAGCGAGAGCACGAGGATGAAGACCATCATTCGTTTGTTGCTCGATGCGGTCACGTTGGGGGTGATCGTCTGTTTGACGTTCATGGATAAGTCCCCGCGTCCGCGCGGGTCAGTGGCTACTCCCCCCAGGTCACTGATAGGCACTTATATGACCGGTATTGTCGGGTCGAGACCGCTATTGTACCGTCTCCCCCGCTATGTGATCCCACCGAGACGGGCCGCGCCTCCGCTTCCCAGTCCGGTTCCTTCGTAGGCACTCGTTCCGACGTGGACGATCGGCCACAAATGAGTCGGTTGACGGGCGGTTTTGCGAAGAAATGAAGGGATGTAGCCGTCGATCCGTCACCCTGGCCGGCAAAAATGGACCGCAGCGTAAGCTATTTACGAAAATCCTTAAGCCGACAGCCCTGCTTGGTTCGGGTATGCTTCGGAGGGTTCTATGAGCACTTTACAGCGCGACCCGGAGGACCGGGTCCAGGTCCTCGACGAGGACGGACAGGTACGGGAGGGCGCGACCGTCCCGGACCTGCCCGACGAGACGCTCGTCGAGATGTACCGGGAGATGACGCTGGCCCGCCGGTTCGACCAGCGGGCGGTGAGCCTGCAGCGCCAGGGGCGGATGGGGACGTATCCGCCGCTGTCGGGCCAGGAGGGCGCCCAGATCGGCAGCGTCCACGCGCTGGCCGACGACGACTGGCTGTTCCCGAGTTACCGCGAGCACGCGGCGATGCTCCACAAGGGCCTCTCGCTGCAGCAGACGCTGCTGTACTGGATGGGCCACGAGGAGGGCAACGTCCGCCACGACGAGAACATCTTTTCCGTCGCTGTGCCCATCGCGACGCAGATCCCCCACGCCACGGGGGCCGCGTGGGCGTCGAAGCTCAAGGGCGAGAGCAAGGCGTTCCTCTGTTACTTCGGCGACGGCGCCACGAGCGAGGGCGACTTCCACGAGGGGCTCAACTTCGCGGGCGTGTTCGACGTGCCCGCGGTGTTCTTCTGCAACAACAACCAGTGGGCCATCTCGGTCCCCCGCGAGCGCCAGACCCGGAGCGCGACGCTCGCCCAGAAGGCCGACGCCTACGGCTTCGAGGGCGTGCAGGTCGACGGGATGGACCCGCTGGCGGTGTACCAGGTGACCAAAGCCGCCGTCGAGAAGGCCAAACACCCGAATCCCGACGAGTTGCGCCCGACGCTGATCGAGGCGGTCCAGTACCGCTACGGCGCGCACACCACCGCGGACGACCCCTCGGTCTACCGCGACGAGGAGGAGGTCGAGGAGTGGCGCGCGAAAGACCCGATCCCCCGGATGGAGACGTTCCTCCGCGACAGGGGCGTGCTCGACGACGAGCGGGTCGACGCCATCCAGAACGACGTCGAGGAGGCGGTGGCCGACGCCATCTCCGCGGCGGAGGGCGTCAAGCGGCCCGACCCGTCGGAGATGTTCGCACACGTCTACGAGGGGATGCCCAAGCGGCTGGACGAACAGATCGACTACCTGCAGCGACTGCGCGACCGACACGGCGACGAGGCGCTCCTGGAGTAATCATGAGCCAGACCACCGACACCGAGGACGAGGCGGACGCATCGAGCGGCGAGACCGAGAGCCTGACCCTGGTACAGGCGGTTCGCGACGGCCTCCAGACGGAGATGGCCCGCGACGACCGCGTGATCGTCATGGGCGAGGACGTGGGGGAGAACGGCGGCGTCTTCCGCGCGACGGAGGGACTCATCGACGAGTTCGGCGAGGACCGCGTGGTCGACACGCCGCTCGCCGAATCGGGCATCGTCGGCACCGCCATCGGCATGGCCGCCTACGGCCTGCGGCCCGTCCCCGAGATCCAGTTCATGGGGTTCATCTACCCCGCGTTCGACCAGATCGTCTCGCACGCGGCGCGCCTGCGGACCCGCTCGCGCGGCGAGTTCACCTGTCCGCTCGTCGTCCGCGCGCCCTACGGCGGCGGCATCCGCGCGCCGGAGCACCACTCCGAATCGAAGGAGGCCTTCTTCGTCCACGAACCCGGCCTCAAGGTCGTCATCCCGAGCACCCCCTACGACACGAAGGGGCTGCTCGCCTCGGCGATCCGCGACCCCGACCCGGTGATCTTCCTCGAACCGAAGCTGATCTACCGGGCGTTCCGCGAGGAGGTGCCCGCGGACGACTACACCGTGCCGCTGGGCGAGGCGGCCGTCCGCCGCGAGGGCGAGGACGTCTCCGTGTTCACCTGGGGCGCGATGACCCGGCCGACGATGGAGGCCGCCGAGAACCTCGCCGGCGAGATCGACGTCGAGGTCGTCGACCTGCGGACGCTCTCGCCGCTGGACGAGGAGGCCATCGTCGAGTCGTTCAAGAAGACCGGCCGCGCCGCGGTCGTCCACGAGGCGCCCAAGACGGGCGGGCTCGCCGGCGAGATCACCGCCACGATCCAGGAAGAGGCGCTGTTGTACCAGGAAGCGCCGATCGAGCGGATCACGGGGTTCGACGTACCCTACCCGCTGTACGCGCTGGAGGACTACTACCTGCCGGAACCGGAGCGCATCGAAGACGGCATCAGGGACGCCTTCGAGTTCTGACGCATGGTCCGCGAGTTCAAGCTACCGGACGTGGGCGAGGGCGTCGCCGAGGGCGAGTTGCTGGAGTGGCACGTCCAGCCCGGCGACACCGTCGAGGAGGATCAGGTCGTCGCCGAGGTCGAGACGGACAAGGCCGTCGTCGACGTGCCCTCCCCCGTCAACGGCACCGTCCGCGAGTTACTCGCCGAACCCGGCGAAGTGGTCCCCGTCGGCACGGTGATCATCACCTTCGACGTTGAGGGAGAACCAGTGACGGAGAGCGATCAGGACGCCACCGCCGACACGGAGACGGCGGCGGTCTCCGAGGAATCGGCGACCGAGACCGAATCCGAGGAGGCCGTCGCCGAGGAGAGCAGCGGCACCGAGTCCTCGGTGAACGGTCAGGGCGGCCGGATCTTCGCCGCGCCGAGCGCCCGCCGGCTGGCCCGCGAACTCGGCGTCGACATCGCCGCCGTCGACGGCTCCGGCCCGGGCGGCCGGGTCACCGAGGCCGACGTGCGCGCCGCGGCGGAAGGTGGCGAGGCCGCCGACGCCGGGAGCGACGGCGGCGGCAAACAGCTGAAATCCGCCGTCAGTCGGATCGGAGACGACGAGGGCGACGGCGCGAGCGGGGACGGTCAGTCGGGCGACAGCGGCGGACTGAAATCCGCCGTCTCGCGCATCGACGACGGCGATACGGGCGGTTCCGCGGACGCAAGTGCCGGCGGCGCGGGCGCCGCGGCCCAGTCCATCGAAGCGGCCGGGCGCGAGCGGACGCTGGCCGCGCCGGCCACCCGGAACCTCGCCGACGAACTCGGCGTCGACATCGACGACGTGCCGACCGACGAGATGCGCGACGGCGAGCCCTACGTCGACGAGGCGGCCGTCCGCGAGTACGCCGAGGCCCAGAAACAGGCGCAGGCCGCCGACGCGGAAGCGCTCGCGAACGCGGAGCGCGCCGGCGAAGCGGGCCCGCCGACGACGACGGCCGAGAGCGGCGCCGGACCCGACGCCGTCGAGGCGAGCGAGGGCGACCGCCGCGAGCCCTACCGGGGCGTCCGCAAGACCATCGGCGAGGCGATGGAGCGCTCGAAGTTCACCGCGCCGCACGTCACCCACCACGACAAGGTCGACGCGACGGCGCTGGTCGAACTGCGGGAGAAACTCAAGCCCCGCGCCGAGGAGCGCGGCGTGAAGCTGACCTACATGCCGTTCGTCATGAAGGCCGTCGCCGCCGCGCTGGCCGAGCACCCGGTGCTCAACACGCAACTCGACGAGGAGAACGGGGAGATCGTCTACAAAGCCGACCACAACGTCGGCGTCGCGACCGCGACCGACGCCGGGCTGATGGTCCCGGTCGTGAAAGACGTGGACGGCAAGGGACTCCTGCAGTTGGCCTCGGAGACGAACGAACTCGTCTCGAAGGCCCGCGAGCGCTCGATCGCCCGCGAGGAGATGCAGGGCGGCACGTTCACCATCACCAACTTCGGCGCCATCGGCGGCGAGTACGCGACGCCGATCATCAACTACCCCGAGACCGCGATTCTCGGTCTCGGCGCCATCGAGGAGCGACCGATGGCAGTAGACGGCGAGGTCGTCGCGCGGGACGTGCTGACCCTCTCGCTCTCGATCGACCACCGGGTCGTCGACGGCGCCGACGCCGCACGCTTCGTCAACACGCTGAAGGAGTACCTCGAAGACCCGACGCTGCTGCTGCTGGAGTGACTCGGCCCCCGCTTTTACTCGAATTACTCACTGCCGATCGACAGCGGATTTCAATACGTCTGTACGTCGATCCCGAGGGCATCGAAGTCGTCGGGATTGGCCGTGAGAACCGGTTCGTCCAGTATTTCCGCGACGGCGCCGATGTACGCGTCGTTCGTTTCCACGCCGCTGTTGCCCCCGGTCTCCCTGTCGGCCTCGGCCAGGAGCGTACTCGCCGTTCGAGCGATTGCCTCGTCGACGTCGACTCGCGGGTATCCCAGTAGCGCGTTTTCTACCTGTCGCCGCTCCTCCTCGCTGGCCGTGTAGACGACGCCGTAGTACACCTCCGCGACGACCGGCGTCGGCAGCCACTGCACTTCCCCGGCGTCAGTCAGTTCTTCGCCGGTTCGGAGCGCTTCGGGGTCGCCCTCGATGAGGTCGAACAGATACGACGAGTCGAGGATCACTCCTCGAAGGCCTCCCGGGCCCGTTCCAGTCGGTCCTCGTCCCGCCCGCCGAACCGTTCGGCGGCCGCGCGAGCCTCCTCGACCTCCTCGGAGGAGAGGATGCCGACGAGTTCCTCGGGATCGGGCTCGCGCGTCAGGCGCCTGAGCGTCTCGAACATCGTCTCGTCGTCCCTGTTGTGCGCCGCGACCCACGCGTGGTACTCGTCGGGGACCCGGATCATCTTCGTCATGTCGTAAAACACGATTTACGAGCGCAAAAGCGTTTCCGCCGGTATCGATCCGCCACACCCGCCTCTTTTTACCGGGGCACTCCACTCTCCGACAATGGTCGTCGGAGACGTCACTACTGGAACCGACGTACTGGTCATCGGCGCGGGACCGGGCGGCTACGTCGCCGCTATCCGCGCCGGGCAACTCGATCTGGACGTCACGCTCGTCGAGAAGGACGCCTACGGCGGGACCTGCCTGAACTACGGCTGCATCCCGTCGAAGGCGATGATCTCGGCGACGGACGTCGCCCACGACGCCGGCCACGCCGAGGAGATGGGCATCTACGCCGACCCGGCCGTGGACCTGCAGGGCATGGTCGAGTGGAAAGACGGCGTCGTCGACCAGCTCACCGGCGGCGTCGAGAAGCTCTGCAAGGCCAACGGCGTGAACCTCGTGGAGGGCCGCGCGGAGTTCGCCGGCGAGCACAAGGCCCGCATCGTCCACGGCGGCGAGGGCCAGGGCTCGGAGACCATCGAGTTCGAGCACGCCATCGTCTCGACGGGCTCGAAGCCTATCCAGGTGCCGGGCTTCGAGTTCGACGGCGAGCACGTCCTCTCCTCGCGGCAGGCGCTCGCGCTCGACGCCGTCCCCCAGAGCATGGTCGTGGTCGGCGGCGGCTACATCGGCATGGAACTCTCGACGGTCTACCAGAAGCTCGGCTGCGACGTGACCGTCGTGGAGATGCTCGACGACATCCTCCCCGGCTACGAGGAAGACGTCACGCGCGTGGTCCGCGAGCGCGCCGAGGATCTGGGCGTCGACTTCTTCTTCGGGCAGGCCGCCCAGGACTGGGAGGAGGCCGGCGACGGCATCACCGTCCGCACCGAGAACGAGGACGGCGACGTCGAGGAGTTCGGCGCCGAGACGTGCCTCGTCGCCGTCGGGCGCCGACCCGTCACGGACACCCTCGAACTCGACGCCGTCGGGCTGGAACCGAACGAGAACGGCTTCCTGGAGACCGACCACGAGGCCCGCACGGACGTGGATCACGTCTTCGCCGTGGGCGACGTTGCCGGCGAACCGATGCTCGCCCACAAGGCCAGCGCCGAGGGCGAGGTCGCCGCCGAGGTCATCGCCGGTGAGCCCTCCGCGCTGGACCACCAGGCCATCCCCGCCGCGGTGTTCACCGACCCCGAAATCGGGACGGTCGGCATGACCGAAGCGGAGGCCGAGGAAGCCGGCTTCGACCCGCTCGTCGGCGAGTTCCCCCTGCGGGCGAACGGCCGAGCGCTCACCCACGGCGAAGAGGACGGGTTCGTCCGCGTCGTCGCCGACGCCGACAGCGAGTTCGTCCTCGGCGCGCAGGTCGTCGCCCCGGAGGCATCGGAACTCATCGCCGAACTCGCGCTCGCCGTCGAGATGGGCGCGCAACTCGAAGACGTGGCCGCGACGGTCCACACCCACCCGACCCTCTCCGAGGCCGTCCGCGAGGCCTGCGCCAACGCGCTCGGCGAGGCCGTCCACACGCTGAATCGGTGAGCGGCGGGTACTCGGGCGTCTATTTCTGCGGGGAACTTTCGTCGTGGCGCGCGCTGTCGAGCGTGCCGAGCGAAAGTGAGGCCGCGAGACGGCACCGTGCGAGGGATGAGCATCGCAGCGAAGCGAGAAGCGCAATCGGTTGGGGAGGCGTGTGGCCGTCCGCGGTGCTGTGCGAGCGCGGTGTTGTTCCTGGCGGACTGAAAGGGCGAGACCAGGTCGGGCGGTCTGCGCGGGCCCTATCCGAGGGAGCGCCAGCGACCGAGGATATCCCGCACAGACCGCCCGAGCGGGTCGAGGGCTTTCATCGCCTGTTGTTTCCTGCGGTGACTCCGACTGCTAGCGAGCGGGTCGAGGGCTTTCATCGCCCGCTGTCGTCCGCGGTCGAACCACTAACTCCAGAGCCTCCGAGAAACGAATCACCAAGTCCCGCCGCGCCCACCACCGATCCATGCCACTGGACTACACGCACACGCCGGTCACGGTCGAAGACAAGACGGCCGTCCTGATAGGCGCGACCAGCGGGATCGGACGCGCGATCGCACTCGGGTTCGCCGAGGAGGGAGCCGACGTCGTCGCCACCTCTCGCGACGAAGAGCGCGTCTCCCGTACCGCCGACGAACTCCGAGACCGCGGGGCCGAGACGCTCGAAGTGACCTGCGACGCGACCGAACGCGACGATGTCGTCGCGCTCCGCGACACGGTGGAAGCCGAGTTCGGGTCCGTCGACGTTCTCGTCTACGCGCCCAGTTACATCGCCCGCGAGAGCATCGACGAGGTCACGGACGATCAGTGGGACGACGTCTTCGACGTGCAACTGAAGGGGGCCTACCGGGCGACGCAGATCTTCGCCGAGGCGATGGACGAGGGGTCCATCCTCCACATCGCGTCGGCGTCCGCCGAGAGCGCGATCCCCAACCTCGCGGCCTACTCGGTCGCCAAAGGGGGACTCGACACGCTCGTCCGTGTCGCCGCGGAGGAACTCGGCCCGGAGATCCGGGTCAACGCCGTGCGGCCGGGATTCATCGTCAGCGAGCAGACGCAGGGGACCTACACCGAAGGCGAGCCGCGCTTCGAGACCATCAAAGACCGGACGACCCAGGAGCGGCTTGGCCGGCCCGAGGAGATCGCGGGCGCGGCGATCTACCTGGCGAGCGACGCCGCCAGCTACACGACCGGCGAGATCGTCACCGTCGACGACGGGTTCCTCTCGGCGACGTTCGAGGAATAGGGAGACGCGACTGGAAGGAGCGTCTCCGAAATCCAAGCGGTGACCGCAGGGAACCGCGAGGAATAGGAAGTTCGAACACCGCCCCCTCAGGAAGACGCGAACTCGGCCGCGCCGGCGGCGTCCGGTGACCGCACCGTATCGAGCAGTTCGCCGATGTCCGAGCCGGTGAGCAGGATTCCCACGAGGCCGACGAACAGCGCGAGCGGGTTGCCGGTCGCCAGCGCCCACGCGGCGGGGACGAGCCCCAGGAGGACGCCCGGCGCCGCGACGCCGACGAGATACGCCGACCGGCGGATCTGGGCGGTGGGAACGACGAACACCTGCACCGGGTCTAGACCACCGGGGAACAGCGACGCCTCGACCGCCACGTCGCGCCACGATCCCTCGCAGAGCAGCGCGTAGGCGACGGCGTGGACGGCGCCGTGGAGGACGACCAGTCCGCCCATGACGGCGAACTGGAGCCACTCGCCGCGGGGGCCGAGCATCGCCGCGTAGTCGAGGTAGCGGTCGAATCCGTAGGCGCCCAGATAGACGCCAGCGAAGGCGGTGGCGACGGCGACGGGCATCGCCACTGCCCGGGCCGTCCCCCACTCCTCGTCGTCGCACTCGGGGTCGGGGTCGGCGTACATGGTCACGCGACCGGCGGCGCGCCGACCGGCTCAGCGGTCGGGCGGTAGCGTAGTTCGAGAGCGGTCATCGACACCCTCCCGCGTAGCCGCGGCGCCGAAGCAGTGCCAGTAGCGTCAACTGTCCGTACAGCAACGCGAGCGCGATCGGAAAGAGCGACAGGGCCGTGAGCGTGTCCGAGAGCGGGAGTAGCTCGGCGATCTCCAGACCGAGGACGACCGTGACAGCGCCGATGTACAGCAGCGGCGAGGCGGTCATCGACTTCGCTTCGGCGTAGAGGTCGGCGATCCCACCGGTGTCAGTACCGTTCGATGCCATACGAGTAGCTACCGCGTGCGCCCACTTCAGCGCTCGGCGAACGAGATTTCTATTCGGGATCTGTCACTCGCCGCCCCGGCCGGACCCGTCGACGGACACGCGACCGGACTCGTCGACCGAGACGGCGAGGGTCTCGTCGTCGAGGGTGACCGCGATCTCGACGCGGATCGGATCGGTGTCCGCGACCGATATCGTCGAGTCGTCGGCGACGAACGCGGGTTCCCAGGCGTAGCGTTCGTCGAGCGGGCGGTCGTGGCGGCGGTAGAACGCCTCCACCGCGGGGTCGACGAGCAGGCAGAAGCCGACCGGGCCGGCCATGGTGGCGCCGCAGGTGTCACAGCGGGCGCGCAGGCGCGGTGCGGGAGCGGCGTCCTCCGCGACGACGGCGGGGTCGACCGCCGCGGAGCACTTCGGACAGACGCCCGCGAGCGTCCGCTCGATGGCCTGGCGGGCGAGCAGTTCCGCGAGCGAGACGATTTCGGGGAGCGACGCGTCGGAGGCCGCGGCGGGCGGGACGCTCCAGTTGAACAGCGGGTGGTCGTTCTCGCAGGAGACGGCGCAGCGGCCGTCCTCGTAGACCGCGACGGCTCGCGCGTCGCAGAGCGAGCAGCCGCTGTCGAGCGGTTCCGGACCCCTCGACCCGCGGTCAGTGTACGTGCCGGCGAGGATGGCGGCGACGATCTCGACGCCGGCGTGGGTGAGGTGGTAGCCGTCGTCGGCCTTGCGGACGAAGTGGTCGCGGAGCTCGTTCAGGTGGTAGCGAAAGCGCCCGGAGTCGCGCACGTCGACGCGCTTGCGCAGGTCGGCGAAGCCGACCGGTTCCGGCGCGGACTCGCGGTGGAAGGCGGCGAGCGCCCGGAGGATGTCCACGCGGAGCGGGTCCGACAGCGCCGCGAACGCCTCCGACGGGTCGACGTGCGAGTCGTCGGACGCTCCCGAATCCGTCGAGTCGTCGCCGCGGCCGGCGGACTCGTCGCCGCGCTTCCCGGATCCGTCGCCCAACGGGCTCACGGGCGCGACACACGGGCGGGTTCCCGTCGCATGCTCGACGGTTCGCGGCCGACGCTCACAAGTCCATCGCCATGCGACGGCCGAGCTGCGCACCCGCGGACCTACAGCCCGGTCACCCACTCGGCCAGGTCGGCGACGAGGGCCTCCTCCACGTTGTCCGGGAAGACGTACTCGGTCGTCAGCGAGGGTTCCGTTCCGGAGTGGAACAGGTGTGAAAGGTCGGGATAGCGCTCGAATCGGTGGGTGTCAGGGTCGTCCAGCCCCTCGCGCCAGCCCGACAGCGCCGGGTCGATCGGGATCTGGAAGTCCCGCCCGCCGTGGGCGACGAACAGGGGCGCGTCGACGCGGTTGGCGGTCGCGACCTGGTCGTACTCGGAGAGCGTCTTCCACCAGATCCCGGGGACCGGGCCGATCTGTCGGTCGTCCGCAACGGAGCCGTCCTCGACGGCGGACATGAGTCGCTTCACGGCCGAGAGCTGGCGCTCCTCGCGCGCGGAGAGACCGCCCTGGACCTCCAGGAGGTGTTTCACCTGCTCGGGGTAGACCTCGGTGAACGGGCGGGCGTTGCCCGCGAGGAGCGCGCCGCCGGCGACGGATCCGTCGCGCTCGGCGATCCGGGGGACGCAAGTCGCGCCGATGCTGTGGCCCGCGACGACGGTTCGGTCGGGGTCGACCTCCGGTTGGTCACGCAGGACGCCCAGCGCGTGGACGGCGTCGTCGACGATGATGTCGTCGATTGCCCACTCCTCCCGAGGGACGTCGCAGGCGTGCGTCCGCTTGTCGTAGCGCAGGACCGCGACGCCGCGGCTGGCGAGGCCCTGGGCCAGGTCGCGGTAGGGCTCGTTCGGCTGGATGGTCCCGTCGCGGTCGTGCTGCCCGCTTCCGTGGACGAGGACCACGCCCGGGACGGTGTCTCCAACGTCCGTAACGGTCGCCGTCTTCGTTCCGGCAGTCGCCGTCGCGGTCGATCCGCCGTCGTCGCCGGCGGGCACCGACAGCGTCGCGGGGAGCGAACAGCCGCCGGGTTCGAGCGTCAACGTCCGCTCGGCGAACGCCGACTCGTCGACGTACTCGGGCGACGAGTACTCCGCGGGGAACCACAGCCCGGAGAGCGCCCCGTCGCCGTCGACGCCGAGTTCGATCCGCTGGCGCCGCTCGGCGCACTCGACGGGGACGACCAGCGTCTCCGACCCGTCGCGGGTACCGGACTCGACGCTCCCGACGGACTCGACCGCGCCGTGCTGGGCGGTGAGCCCGAGCCAGTAGCGTTCGAGCGTCGGTCGCGGCATCCGCGACGCGAGGGTGTCCCCGAACAGCGAATGGGCGGCGTCGAACTCGCCCGCGCGGAGGCGCGCGACGAACTCGCGAGCGGTCTCCCGCCCCGCCGGCGTGGATGACGGCGTCGGGGTCGCCGTGGACGCGGGCGTGCCCGTGGAGTCCGGCGTAGGCATCTGCGTCCCCGTCGGCGGTGCCGTCACCGTCGGCGTGGGCGTGGCCGTCGTCGTCGAGACGGGGGCGTCGGTCCCGGTTCCGCCCGGGATCGGCGAGTCGGTGGAGGCGCCGGAGGTGTCGTTACAGCCCGCGAGCGCGCCGGCGCAGGCGAGGCCGGCGACCGTACGGAGGACAGTTCTGCGGGAGCGAGCGTCACTCGTGGAGGGTGGTTCGGGGTCGAACGTCGTCATCGGATCGAGCGAGACGCGGCGGGGACTTCAGCGTGTGGCGAACGCGATTTCTATTCGTTCTCCGACATCTATCGCCCGGCGTCGACGACGCAGCGGAAGCCGACGTTGCCTGTGGAGCTCTCGGGGTCGTTCTTCGACCGGGCGGCCAGCCGGTAGCGGTTGCACCACGACTCGTGACAGAGGTGCGAGCCGCCGCGCATCACCCGTTCGTCGCCGGACTCCGGGCCGACGGGGTTCTCGGGGTCGTAGGCGTCGGTGGTGTGGTGGCCGGCGCCGAACCAGTCGCGACACCACTCCCAGACGTTGCCGCAGACGTTCCGGAGGCCGAAGTCGTTCGGCTCGTAGGCGTCGACGGGCGCGGTGGCGAGGTAGCCGTCCGCCCCGGTGTTGCGCTCGGGGAAGTCGCCCTGCCAGACGTTACAGCGGTGTTCGCCGTCGGGTTCGAGTTCGTCACCCCACGGGAAGCGCGTGCCCTCGCGGCCGCCGCGGGCCGCTCGCTCCCACTCGGCCTCGGTCGGGAGCCGTTTGCCCGCCCACTCGGCGTAGGCCGCCGCGTCGGCCCAGGAGACGTGCGTGACCGGGTGTTTCAGCAGGTCGTCGTCGACGACGCTCGAACTCGGGCCGCGAGGGTGGAACCAGTCGGCGCCCGAGACGGCGAGCCACCAGTCGGCACCGGGAACCCGGTCCCGGGCGTGTTCGCGGTCGCCCTCGGCCACGAAGTCCTCGAAGACGAACGACCAGCCGAACCGCTCGGCGTCGGTCGTGTACCCCGTGTCGCGGACGAACTCCAGGAACTCGGCGTTCGTGACGGCGTATCGGTCGACGTAGTAGGGATCGGTCGTGACCTCGCGGGCCGGCCCCTCGCCGTCCTCCGGGAAGCCCACGTCCTCGTCGGTGCCCATCCGGAAGGTCCCCCCGTCGATCCGGACCATCCGGTCGGTGCGCTCGTCGTCGGTAGCGGGTTCCGTCCGCCAATCCGGGTCCGCAGTGGAAGCGTCGCCGTGGCCGGTGTCACCAGTTTCGCGCGCGGGGCTACAGCAGGCGCGGTCGTCCTCGCTCACGCCCGCGCTTCGACCGGTGCGGAGTAAACGGTTTGGGTGCGAGGAGTTTGGTTTGATAGCTCTGCGGCTACTATCGGAGACAGCACCGAGAACAGCGTGAAAGCCCCCGGGCGCTCGCCGACTGCGACTCGTTGCGCGCTTCGCTCACTGCGTTCGCTCCAGTGCTTACGTCGTCTCGTCTGACGAGCGCCCGGCCCCCTTCATTCCCGCCCGCTTCGGCCAGTCGGCTCGTCTGTGTGGGTGGGAATGAAAGGGGCGACCGGTTCGGGGAAGCCCGGGGAAGCAAGCACCGCAGGGCGAAGCCCGAGGAGCGCAGCGACCCGCGCGAGCCGAACCGGTCGGGGCTTTCACGCTGTTTGCGGTGCCGGTACTGGCGCTGTCTGCGGTCGGGGCTTGCACGCTGTTCACCGCTCCCGTTCCGTCGCCGGCGCGGTTCGCAGATCCAGTGACAGCGAAGTCCGCTCCTAGGCGGGGATTTAATGGCGCAGGGAGCCTGGTGGCGGTATGGACATCCGGGACGCAGTCGAAGCGGACGCCGAGCGGCTGGCGGAGCTCACGGCGTCTCCACAGGACGTGATGCGGAACCTGGTTCACGACCGGACCGTCCGCGTCGCGGCCGACGACGAGGAGATACAGGGGTTCGTCAGCTACGACGCGCGCGAAGACACGGTCCACGTCACGCAGCTCGAAGGCACGGCGGCCGTCCGCGACCGCTTGCTCGAAGAACCCATCCGCTTCGCGACGGCGGAGGGCATGACCGTCGAACTCCTCGTTCCCGAGGACGAGAGCGAGACGCGCGAATCCGCGGAGGACGCTGGGTTCGAGCACGCCGGCGGCGGCCCCACGTTCGAGGGCCAACCGACGGTCCGGTACCGGCTCGACCCCGGGTCGGAATAGTCCGCCGTTACGGCGCGGTATGGCCGCGCTACGCGGCGACTACCCGACGCATACTTTTCTCGCGTTCGTGCGGACGCTGAGACATGTCACTGTCCGCGCTCGACGCCGTCGACGACGCCTATCGGGCGACCGGCGCGTTCCTCCGACCCGTCGACCGGACCCGGTGGGCGAAGCTCGCGCTGATAGGCCTGTTCGTCGGCCTCCCGACGGCGAACGCGGGCGGCGCGCAGTTCGGCGGGGCGGGCGCCGAGGCGCCGGCGAACGGCGGCCCTGGCGGAATGCCGGTGGACGGCGGACCGGTCGATGTCCCCGTCGAAGCGTGGATCGCGATCGCCGTCGCGGTGGTCGTCGCCGTCGCGCTCGCCCTGGCGCTCGTGCTCGTCGGTTCGGTGATGGAGTTCGTGCTGGTCGAGTCGCTCCGGGAAGAGGACGTCCAGATCCGCGCCTACTGGCGGCGGTACTTCCGGCGCGGGCTCCGTCTGTTCGGCTTTCGGCTACTCCTCGGACTGGCGGTACTGGCCGCCCTGGCGCTCCTCGCGGCACTCGTCTTCGTCCCGCTTGCGCTCGGCGATGCAGTCGCGTCGACGGCGCTGCTCGCGATACTGTTGATTCCCGCGTTCCTCGCGATCGTGTTCGTCGCCGCGGTGGTCGGCGGGTTCACGACCGCGTTCGTCGTCCCGGTGATGATAGCCGAGGACTGCGGCGTGATCGCGGGCTGGCGGCGCTTCTGGCCGACACTCACCGGGCAATGGACCGAGTACCTCGCGTACGCCGTCCTCGCGTTCGTGCTCGGGATCGTCGGGAGCGCGCTCGTCGGCGTCGTCACAGCGATCCTCGCCGTCCTGCTGTTGATCCCGTTCGGCGTCCTGGCCGCGCTGGCCTTCGGACTGTTCGTCCTCGCCGAGCCCGTCGGGATCGCGGCGTTCGTCGTCGTCGGCCTCCTGTTCGCCCTCGCGGTGATCGCCGTCGCCGCGTTGGTACAGGTCCCGGTGATCACGTACCTGCGGTACTACGCGTTGCTGGTGCTCGGCGACACGAACGAACGGTTCGATCTGATCCCCGACCAGCGAGCGGCGGTCCGCGACTGAGCGGGCCGGCGCCGTCGGTCGCCGTCGGTCGCCGTCACTCGGCTTCTCTCGTCCAGCGCTTCTCGACCTCGCGGTTGGCGAGGACGACCGTGTCGCCCTCGTCGAGTTCGAACCGGCTCTTGCGGAGTTCGATGGCGCTGACCGTGCCGGTCATCGACTGGGTCGTGACGCGGTCGCCGGGGTTGAAGTCGGGGTCCCGCAGGAGGTAGACGCCGGCGACGGCGTCCTCGATCATCTCAGAGAGGGCGTAGGAGACGCCGAGCGCGATGAACCCGGTCGCGGTCCCGAGGCTCGCTGCCACGTCGCCCATCCCGAGGATCTTCAGGAGGACGAGCCCGGCGCCGAACCAGAGGAAGACGCCGACGACCGTCACCCACAGCTGGGCGATGAGGTCCTGTTCCTCCGGGTAGATACCACGGAAGAACCGGCGGAGCACCAGCAGGATGATCTTTATCAACACGTACGCGATCGAGACGAAGATGACGGCCATGACGAGCCGCGGGATGGCCGTCCGCAGCGCGGCCGCCAACTCGTTGACCGTCTCGATCGCGAGGTCCGACAGGTACTCGACCGGCGTTTGCATAGCGACCCCAAAGGACGGACGGTCCAAGAGTTTCGGGGGGCCGGTTCGACCGGAAACGGAGGGGTGCAGTGCGGCAGCGGAGTGGTAGCGGAGCAGTGGCGGTGCGGTCGCGGAGTGGTAACGGGGCGGTCGCGGGGTGGTGGCGGTGCGGTCGCGGAGCGGTCGCGGGGTGGTGGCGGGGCGGTGCGGTCAAGCATCCGGCACCGCAGGCGCCGGTTCACCGCTCGCGCCGACGGCGCGAGCGGCCTTTTTCACCCATGTTTTTGGCTCGGGGGGTCGCGCTACGCACGACCCCCGAGCGAAAAAGATGGTCAAAGGAACTCCCGGACTTCGGAGTACCACATGTCGTGGTGGTCGAGGGCGTCGATGGCGCGGGCGATGCGGACGGCGATGGCGTGCCAGCACAGCTCTTCGGGGTCCTCGTCGTCGAGGTTGTAGGTGGCGTCGTTGCAGTCACAGGAGTCGTCTTCGACGACGTACTCGTCGTGGTGGCCGACGACGACGGTGAAATCGCGGTACTCCTTGACGCGCCGCTCGGAGACGGCTTCGATCGCGCGGGCCCCGCGCTCGCCGTGTGCGTCGAGGATGAGATCGACGGCGTCGGGGGTGAGCTCCCCCGACTCGGCGAGCGCGGTCTCCCAGCGGTCGACCGCGTTCACGATACCACCTCTTTGGGACACCCCGACTAAACAGGTTCGGTGCGCGCAAACGGAAATCCGGGCGTACCGCCGAGCGGGAACGAGTAAGACGGCGTGAACGGTCGGGACCGTGAAGCGCACCGAGAGTCGACGGGCACCCGGAGAGCGGGGCGGTCCCCTCGCGGTCCGAGAACGCATCCCTTTTCGCGGTCGCCGGCCAGGACCGACGTATGCGCGTCACCGAGGGGACGGTCGCTGTCGAGGTGCCCGAGCAGGCCGACGCCGGCGTCGGCGAGGACGTCTTCTTCAACCCGGTTCAGGAGCTGAACCGCGACCTGACCGTCGCCGTCCTGCGAGCGCTGGAAGCCGAGCGCGACGGCGACGGCGACCGGACGCCCAGCTACCTCGACGCCAACGCGGCCTCCGGTATCCGCGGCGTCCGCGCCGCCGCCGAGGGGTACGACGCGACGCTGTGCGACGTCGACCCCGACGCGGTCGAGCTGTGCCGCGAGAACCTGGCTCGCAACGATCTGGACGGGCGGGTCGTCCACCGCGACGCCAACGCGCTCATGCACGAGGAGACGTTCGACGTGGTCGACGTGGACCCGTTCGGCACGCCCATCCCGTTCGCCGACGCGGCGTTCCGCGGGGCGAGCCGGCTGGTCTGCATCACCGCGACCGACACCGCGCCCCTCTGTGGCGCCCACTTCGAGAGCGGCGTCCGCCACTACTCGGCGGTCCCGCGCAACACCGAGTACCACGCCGAGATGGGACTTCGAGTCCTCATCTCGGCGCTCGTCCGCACGGCGGCGCGCTACGACCTGGCCGCCGAACCCGTCTTCAGCCACGCCACGAAGCACTACGCCCGGACGTACCTCCGGCTGGACTCCGGCGCGCAGGCGGCCGACGCGCTCGTCGGCGACCTCGGCCACGTCGACCACTGCGAACACTGCCTCTTCCGCGAGGCGACGCGCGGGCTGATCGCCGACCCGCTCGACTGGTGTCCCGAGTGCGACGAGGCCATCCAGACAGCGGGGCCGATCTGGCTCGGGCGGACCTGCGACCCGGCGTTCGCCGAGGCGGTGCGCGACGCCGTCGACGACGGGATGGGGACCGCCGCGGAAGCCCGCGACCTCTGCGAGACGGTCGCCGCGGAACTCGACGAGCCGACCCACTACGACCAGCACCGCCTGTGCAAGCGCTGGGGCGTCGGCGCCGTCGCGATGGACAAGTTCATCGAGCGGCTGCGCGACGCCGGATTCTCGGCCTCGCGGACCCACTACGGCGGGACGACGTTCAAGACCGACGCCGACGTGACGGAGATCCGGGCGGCGGCACTCGACGAGGAGTGAGCGGGCGTTCCGGGGAGGGCGCGTCCGGCGACGAGGACTCCACCGGGGAGAAGTGAGTCGGTACCGGACGTCGCGTCACGCGTTCGCGACGCGGCCGACGGCGCCGTAGACGAGGTGGTAGAGAGGGCGCAGGAAGTAGTTCAACATACCCACGAGGCCGACGAGGCCCCCGAGGGCCTGTATCTCGCCGGGTGAGCCCTCGAGCCAGACGAGGACGACGACGGCGGCGAGCAGCGGACCGGTCCAGAGGTCGGTCGCGACCTCCCGGACGCCGAGGCCGTCGGCGGGCGCGTCGACGGTCGTCGCGACGAGGTACAGGCCGGCCCCGACGACGGCCAGGGCGAACGCGAGCGGGAGCGACCCGCCGAGGCCGGCGGTACCGGCCGTGACGAGACAGAGGCCGGCGACGAGCAGGACGACGGTCGCGCGCATCACGACTCCGTCCAGCGTGGGATCCATACCGATCGGTCACAGCGGCCGCGTCTTGGTCCTTTCGTCCCGCGAGCCGCCGACCGCGGGTCTCGGGTCGCCCGCCGCCGGTCTCGACCCGCCGGCCGTTCAGTACTGGGCTGGCCGTTCGGTGCCGGGGCTATTTGTGTGGCAGGGCCGCAGTCGGAAGCGTGCAGAGCGACTCAGCGGGCGGGCGCGCGGTCGCGACCGGCCGCGACGCCGTCGCCGTCGTCAAGGCCGTCGTCGCGCTCGTCCAGGAGCGGGAGGTGACGTTCCTGGCGGCGGGCATCGCCTACTACGCCTTCGTCTCCCTGCTGCCGGCGCTGATGCTGCTGCTGGTCGTCGCGTCGGCGGTCGGCGGGGAGGACCTGGCCGCGGAGGTCGTCGCCGTGACCGGGAACGCGCTCTCGCCGGTCGGCCGCGACCTCGTCCGCACGACGCTGGTCGACGCCTCCGGGCGGGCGCCGGCGACGATAGTTAGCCTCCCGCTGCTCGCGTGGAGTACGCTCAAGGTGTTCCGCGGGCTGGACGTCGCGTTCTCGCGGATCTACGGCACGGAGGCGGCCGCGTCGCTGCTCGGACGGGTCCGTGACGCGCTGGTCGCGCTCGGCGCGGTCGGGATCGGACTGGCGGCGCTGGTCGTGATCGGCACGCTCGTCAGCTACTCCGGCATCGCCTTCGTCGGCGTGTTCGGGACGCTCGCGCTCGTCGTCGTGCTGACCGTCGTCTTCTATCCCCTGTTCTACGTCTTCCCCGACACCGACGGGACCGTCCGCCAGGCGGCGCCGGGAACGGTCTTCGCGGCCGTCGGCTGGACGCTCCTCGGGACGGGTTTTCGTATCTACGCGGGCATGGCCGGGCAGTTCGACGTCTACGGCGTGTTCGGCGTCGTGCTGCTGCTGGTCACGTGGTACTACGCGGGGAGCATCGTCGTCCTCGTCGGCGCCACACTCAACGCGGTATTGGCGGAGCAAGCACGTGCGACCACCAATACCAAGGGGGAGCCAGGCGACACACGAGACACGCGCATATGACCGCCGATACTGGTGCTGACGACGACGCGTCCGCCGGGGAGGACGAATCGACCGCGTCCCCGGACCCCGATCCCGTCGCCGACGGCGCGACCGGGACCGACGGGGGGAGCGTGGGGGAGCGTGAGGACTCGCGGGCGCGCGAGACTCCGGACCCCGGAGCGGACGACGAGGTCGACGAGCTGCGCGACGAACTGGAGGCGCTGCGGGAGCGCATCGACGAGAAGACCGTCCACCGGGACGACATCCGCGCGGAGCTCCGTCGCTACGTCCGCAAGCGCCAGCGCCGCGGTCACGCGACCGGCTGGGGCCCTTACCTCGTCCTCCTCTACGGGACGGCGATGACGATCGGCGCCTTCTACTACCTGAGTAACTGGGTCGCCGTCGCCGCCATGCTCGTCGTCTGGCTCTCCACGCTCGGCCTCTACGTCTTCATGGTCGTGATGGGGTCGTTCATCGCCGCCGGCCGCAAAGCGGCCGGGCTGCGCGACCTCGTCGGCAAGTTCCGGTGACGCCGCAGCGCGGCCGACGCCGGCCGACCGCGCGGTCGCCGACGGCGCGCCGCCGTCTTCGTAACATCTAAACTCCGCCTTGCGTACCTCAAGGCATGCCTCGGGGTGGCGGATCGACCGACGGCGAGTCGCGCGTGGACCTCCACGTCAAGATCCTCGATGAGAAGGTCGTCCGCCGGGCCAAGGCCGTCGGACTCGACGCCCTCGTCTACGCTCCCCACTTCGAACACCTCTCGACCATCCGCGAGCGCGCCGCCCGCTTCTCCGACGACGAACTCCTCGTCGTCCCCGGCCGAGAGTACTTCACCGACACGTGGACCGACCGCAAGCACGTTCTCGCCGTCGACCCCGACGAACCGGTCCCCGACTTCCTCACCCTTGAGGACACGATGGCCGAGATCGCCGACCAGGACACCGGCATCCTCGTTCCCCACCCCGAGTTCCTCACCCTCAGCATGACCGAGTCGGACATCGCTACCTACGCCGACCGTGTCGACGCCGTCGAGGTGTACAACCCGAAACACTGGCCCTGGGACGACCGCCGCGCCCGCGAGATCGCCCGCGACTCGGGCCTCCAGACCTACATCTCCTCGTACGCCCACCTCACCACCACGATCGGCGAGGCCTGGGTCGAGTTCGAGCGGCCCATCGACTCCGCCGCCGATCTGGTGGAGGCGCTGCGCTCGGGCGCGCCGCGGCGGATGTACCACCGCAACGGCCTGACGCACCTCCTCAAGCGCCGGGCCGAGTTCGCCCACCTCGGCTGGGAGAACACCTACGACAAGTTCAAACGCGTCGTGCTGGAGGGCGACGAGCCGACCCACCCTGCCGGCGACTACCCCGACCGCTTCGCCGACATGAACGCCTATCGGTGAGCGGTCGGCGCTGAACCTCGGCCCCACCGACTCCTATCCGAGCGCCGCAAGCCAGTCGGCCAGTTCCTCCGACAGCAGGAACCCGACGACGAGCGCGAACGCCGCGAAGACGCCGACCGCGGCGGCGACGACGCCGCGCCGGTCGTGGACCCACGCGCGGTCGCTCAGTTCCCGCGCCACGAACACCACGTAGTCGGTGATCGCCACCGCCGAGGCGAGTCCGAGCGCCCACAGCAGCGCTTCCGTGGTCGCGACGGCCGGAACCAGCATCGCCACCATCGCCAGGAACTGGAGATTCGTGACGACCTTCCCCGGGAGCCGCGCCTGCACCTTGCTCGTGTCGAAGCCGTACAGCGGCACGAGCGGCGCCAGCGAGACGACGAAGGCGTCGCGGGCGAAAAAGAGGACGAGATACGCGAGGGGGAGGTCAAGCCGCGGGAACAGGATCGCGACGACGACCAGCGCCGTGAGCTTGTCCAGCGCCGGGTCCAGCATGGCGCCGAGTTCCGTCGTCTGGTCGAGTTTGCGGGCGACCCAGCCGTCGACGCCGTCCGAGAGGACGATGAGCGCGAGGAGGACGTACCGCACCGGGGAGTGGAGGGTGACGGCGATCCCCGCGACCAGCGGCAGCCGAGAGAGGGAGATGAGGTTCGGGACGGTCCATATCTCGCCCGCCCGCTCCCGCCAGTCGATACTCATGGTGCTGGATTGCTCCTCGGTCGTGCATGTGTCCACCGATCTGTGTCGCTCGGTGTTCGTGTGGCTGCGGTCGAAATCGGCCGTGAACCGCGCGAGTCCTCGGCCCGCTCGCTAGGAGTTGTCGTGACCGCAGTTGCCGGTGAGTGATGAAAGCCCTCGGCCCGCTCCGGTCGAGGGGCTCGCTGCGCTCCTCGCTACGCTGTCGTTCGAAAGAGTGCAAAGCACTCTTTCGTGATGACGAGAGAGCTTCGCTCTCTCGAACCACGGTGCTTTCATCGCCCGTCTTCCCGGAGCGGGGCCTCGCCCTTTCAATCCGCCAGGGACAGCACCGCACAGCACCGCGCCTCACACCTCCCCAACCGACTGCGCTTCTCGCTCACTTCGTTCGCTGTGATGCTCATCCCTCGCACGGCTCCGTCGCGGCACGGAGGCCGCGACAGCGCGCGCCACGGCAGAAAGAGAAGTCGCCGATTCGCCCCGCGTTCACTCGTCGAACTCGAAGACGACGGGGCGGTGGTCCGAGATCTGGACGTCGATGACGTCGCAGCGGGTGGGCCGGATGTCGGGGGAGGCGAGGAAGAAATCCAGCGTCCGGGTCTCGGAGACGATGGTGTCGAAGGGGCGTTTCGGGACGGTCTCGCCGGGATTGTGCAGGACCAGGCCCGTCTCTTCGAGGGCCTCCTCGACCTCGTCGAGGCCGTCGTAGGCGTTGAAGTCGCCGCAGACGACGACGCGGTCGCGCTCGGCGACGATAGCGGCGATCTCGTCGAGTTGCTTGCGCCGGCCGCGGCCGCTCATCGCGAGGTGGACACCGAAGATCGAGAGGCCGTCCAGGGTGACCTCGGTGACCAGGCGCTTCGGGCCGGTTTCGAGGTAGTGGGCCTCGATGGTCGCGTCGAGGTCGTCGCGGACGAGCAGGCCGTTCGAGAGGTGCGAGAGGACCGGCAGGTGGCCGAGGACGTTGCCGTCGCCGTACTTGGCGTCGGCGCGGGCGTGGTAGGCGAGGCCGCGCTCGGTGAGCATCTCGGCGAGGCGGGTGACCTGCCCCTCGGTCATCGTCCGCATCGACCCCTGGTCGACTTCGAGGAGGCAGACCACGTCGGGGCGCTCCTCGGCGATGACGTCGGCGAGGCGCTCGGTGGCGCGTTCCTCGGCGGCGTCGCTGCCGAGCAGCCCCCGGTGGGGTTTCAGCGCGTATTCGCGTAGCGATCCGTCGTAATCGAGCAGGTAACCGGCGTTACACGAGAGTATCTTCACACATTCTCCGTCGCCCGTGGAGGCGACCGACCGTCGTTGGGGGGATAGAACCAGTATGGACCTATAAAGCCGACGGTGACGTGTCAGTTCGGATGGATCACAGCGGCGGCTGGGCGACGGCCGAGCAGCGAAATGATCGCGGGACGAGCGCCCCGCGGGCGTGGGAGCCGAAAAATCCGCGAACGAGAGCGTCGGTGGCGACTTAGAACGTCTCGAGGTACTGGTCGAGTTCCCACTGGGAGACCTCGACGATGTACTCCTCGAACTCCTTGGTCTTCGCTTCGACGAAGTTCTCGTAGACGTGCTCGCCGAGGGCGTCCTGGATGACCTCGTCGGATTCGAGCGCGTCGATGGCCTCGCCGAGGTTCGACGGGAGCGTGGTGATGCCGTACTCCTCGCGTTTCTGCTCGTCGAACTCGTAGATGTTCTCGCGGACCGGGTCGTCGCAGTCGAGGCCGCGCTCGATGCCGTCGAGGCCGGCGTGGATGAGCGCGGCGAAGGCGAGGTAGGGGTTACACGACGGGTCCGGGAAGCGCGCCTCGATGCGGGAGGCGGCCGGGACGCGCGCGGCGGGCTTGCGGATGAGCGCCGAGCGGTTCCGGTCGGACCAGGCGACGTACACCGGCGCCTCGTAGCCCGGGACGAGTCGCTTGTAGGAGTTGACCGTCGGGTTGGTGACGGCGGCCAGCGCCTCGGCGTGGTCGAGGATGCCGGCGGTGAACTGCTTGGCCGTCTCGCTCAGGTTGAACTCGTCGTCGTCGTCGTGGAAGGCGTTCTCGCCGTCCTGGAACAGCGAGAAGTGCGTGTGCATGCCCGACCCGTTGATGCGCGGGATGGGCTTGGGCATGAACGTCGCGTGCAGGTCGTGTTCGGCCGCGATGGCGCGGACGACCGCGCGGAACGTGGCGACGTTGTCGGCCGTCGACAGCGCGTCGTCGTACGTGAAGTTGATCTCGTGTTGCCCTTCGGCGACCTCGTGGTGGCTGGCCTCGATGTCGAAGCCCATGTCCTCCAGGCCGAAGATGATGTCCCGGCGGACGTCCTGGGCGAGGTCCTTGGGCGCGAGGTCGAAGTAGCCGCCGACGTCGTTGGTCTTCGTCGTCGCGCGACCCTCTTCGTCCTCCTCGAAGAGGAAGAACTCGGGCTCGGGCGCGGCGTTGACGGTGTACCCCATGTCCTCGGCGCGCTGGATGGCGCGCTTGAGGATCCCGCGCGGGTCGCCGGCGAACGGCTGGCCGCTGGACGTATCGATCACGTCACAGATGAGGCGCGCGGCGGCGCTGTCGTCGTCGTTGCGCCACGGGAGGATGGCGAACGTCGACGGGTCCGGGTCCAGGCGCATGTCCGACTCCTGGATGCGGACGAAGCCGTTGATCGACGAGCCGTCGAAGTAGATACCCTCTGTGAACGCCTTCTCGGCCTGGTCGGCCGGTACCGAGACGTTCTTGACCGTCCCCAGAATGTCCGTGAACTGCAGACGCAGGAAGTCGACGTTCTCTTCTTCGATCTCGTCGAGCACGTCCTGTGCCTCCGCGGAGAGACCCCCGTCCGGTTGCGCGTTTTCGCTTGTCATGTTTATCGACACCCGAAGGGTAGACCCATAGTATTAAAATCCTGTCCATCTGCGCAATTCTTCCCCTTCGACGAGCGGAATTGAATATTCGTAAAATTCTAATGCCCGGGGATAGTTGCTGGGTGTAATGACGTACGAAAATCTCGACCGCAAGTTGGTAAACGCGCTGCTGGGCGACGGGCGTGCGAGCCTCCGGAGCCTCGGCGAGGACCTCGACGTGTCGGTGACGACCGTCTCGAATCACCTCTCGGATCTGGAAGACGACGGCATCATCCAGGGGTACACCCCGAAGGTCGACTACGACAAGCTCGGCTACGACGTGACCGCGATCCTCCAGCTGAAAGTCGAGGGGAGCTCCCTCCCGGAGGTCACCGAGTCGCTGCGCGACCACGAGAAGATGGTCTCGGTCTACGAGGTCACGGGCGACTACGACATCATCGCCATCGGCAAGTTCACCGACACCGACGGCATGAACGAGCACATCAAAGAACTGCTCGTCGACCCCGAGATCAAGGAGTCCAACACCAGCGTCGTGCTCAACGCCGCCTCCGAGCACGAGCAGTTCGAACTCGACACGGAGTAGCCCGACCGCCACCGACCCGACCGCCGGGTCGAGCAGATCACTCCCGTTCTCCGACAGTCGTTGCGTAGCGCGTCGTGGCCGCGACGGCGAACAGCAGCCCGCTCAGCGTCGTCGGGAAGAAGCCGATATCCGGGGTGTATCCGCCCGGTGCTTGCAGGAGTCTGACCGGCGGGTACGCGACGCAGGCGACTGCGGCGAGACTCAGAGTCGCCACCTCGACCCGGGGAAGCGAGCGGCCCGCTCGGACGAGGACGTAGGCGGCCGGCGGGACGAGCACCACCGCTCTACCGGGATAGAAGCCGTTCGCCTCCCACGGGACTCGCAGCCCGAGCGTCCCGACTAGGTCCTGGCCCCAGTGGAGATAGACGCCGGCAGTGAGTAGCACCAGGCCGACGGCGACGACCCGGTCGGCGACGGACAGCGAACGGTCGCGCATACCGAGCGGTGGTGTCAGTTCGATATAATCTTTCCGCACGCAGACCGACGCCGTCGCTGATCGGTCGGAGACGAAGAGAAGTGCGGAAATCGGGTTCAGTCGCCGTCCGCAGTGGTCAGAGACGGTTCGGGGTCGACGGGTAAGCATCCGGCGGCCGTCAGGCCGCCGGTTCACCGGACGCGACCGAAGGGAGCGACCGGCTTTTTTCCCCAAGTTTTTGCTCAGGGGGTTCCCGCAGCGAGCGGAGCGAGCGAGGAAACCCCCTGAGCAAAAAGTGGGTTTACATCATGCCGCCCATGCCGCCGCCCATGCCGCCCATGCCGCCGCCCATTCCGCCGGGCGCGCCGCCGGGGCCGCCGGGGCCGCCGGCCTCGTCGTCGTCGTCGGTGCCGCCGCCCTTGAGGTCGCCGGCAGCGATGACGTCGTCGATGCGGAGGATCATGACCGCGGCCTCCGTCGCGGACTCGACGGCCTGGGTCTTCACGCGGAGGGGCTCGACGACGCCCTCCTCGACCATGTCGACGGTGTCGCCGGTGTAGGCGTCGAGGCCGACCCTGTGGTTACCGGAGTCGTGCTGGCTGCGCAGGTCGACCAGCGAGTCGATCGGGTCGAGGCCGGCGTTCTCGGCGAGCGTGCGCGGCACGACGTCGATGGCGTCCGCGAAGGCCTCGACGGCCAGCTGCTCGCGGCCGCCGACGGAGTCGGCGAAGTCGCGCAGTTCGAGGGCGAGGTGGGCCTCGGGGGCGCCGCCGCCCGGGAGGACCTGCCCGTCTTCGAGGGTCGTCGCGACCACGCCGAGGCTGTCCTCGATGGCGCGCTCGACCTCGTCGGCGACGTGCTCGGTGCCGCCGCGGAGGATCATGGTGACCGCTTTCGCGTCCTCGACGTCCTCGACGAAGATGCGCTCGTCGCCGGCGACGTCCTTCTGGGCGACGCTGCCCGCGTGGCCGAGGTCGTCGCTCTCGATGTCGTCGATGTTGGAGACGATGCGGCCGCCGGTGGCCCGCGAGAGCGCCTTCATCGTGGACTTCTTCGCGCGGCGGACCGCGAGGATGCCGCGCTGGGCGAGGTAGTGCTGGGCCATGTCGTCGATGCCCTTCTGGGCGATGACGACGTCGGCGCCCGCCTCGTCGAGCGTGTCGACGTACTCCTTGAGCTGCTCCTCTTCCTGGTCGAGGAACTGCTGGAGCTGGTCGGGGTCGGTGACGTTGACCTCGGTGTCGAGCTCGGTCTCGGGCACCTCGATGGCGGTGTCGAGGAGGGCGACGTCGGCGTCCTCGACGGCGTAGGGCATGTTCTCGTGGACGCGCTCCTTGTCGATGATGACGCCCTCGACGAGCTCGGACTCGTCGATGGAGCCGCCGACGACGGTCTCGAGCTGGATGTTGTCCGTGTCGACGCCCTCCTCGTCGGCGACGGCCTGAACGGCGTTGACGACGAGCGTGGAGAGGGTGTCCTTGGCGTTCTCGGCGCCCTTGCCGGTCATCGCCGTCGCGGCGATGGATTCGAGGATGTCGGTGTCGCCGGCGTCGACGTCGATGGCGATGTCCTCGAGGGCCTCCTTGGCCTTCTCGGCGGCCTGGCGGTAGCCCTGCGCGAGGATGGTGGCGTGGATGTCCTGGTCGAGGAGGTCCTCGGCCTTGCCCAGCAGTTCACCGGAGATGACGACCGCCGTCGTCGTGCCGTCCCCGACCTCGTCCTCCTGAGTCTGGGCGACCTCGACGATCATGTTGGCGGCCGGGTGCTCGATGTCCATCTCCTCGAGGATGGTGACGCCGTCGTTGGTGACGACGACCCCGCCGGCGTCGTCGACGAGCATCTTGTCCATCCCCTTCGGACCGAGTGTCGTGCGTACGGACTCGGCGACGGCCTTCCCGGCCGTGATGTTCATCGACTGTGCGTCCTTGCCCGAGGTTCGCTGCGAGTCCTCGGACATGATGATGAGGGGTTGGTTACCCATCTGCTGAGCCATAATCAAGAGAAAGGTTGATTGCGATTCTATATAAAAGTGGCGGTGGTGAACGGCATTCCGTTCGCTGGGAGCCAGAGAAAAGTGTGAGAACCCGTCTCAAGCACGCATTTATATACGAGAAACCGTCGTCTCGGGACGAGAGACGGCGACGGGAACCGGTGAACGCGGCGAGCGAGGGAGTGGCGGCGAGCGGAGCGGCGAGCGCAGGGACGGTTCCCCGAAAGCAAGAACGGGCGGGGACGCTCCCCGTGGAAGACCAGGGCGGGCTGATTTGCGTGTGCGGGCCCAACTGGGGAGCATGACCCGAACGCGGACTCTGGGCTCCGGACGGAACGACCGCCGGAGCGCGCTGGCGGTCGTGGCCGGGATCGTCCTCGTGAACGTCGTCGGCGCGGCCCCGGCAGTGCTGTCGGGGCCGGGATCGGCGTGGTTCCAGGCGCTCGCGAAACCGGCGATCTATCCGCCGCCGTGGCTGTTCGGCGTCGTCTGGACGCTCCTGTTCACGCTCATGGGGGTCGCCCTCGCGCTGGTCTGGCTGTCGGACGGGACCGGCGACGGGGACGGAGCCGGCTGGAGCGCTCGACGGCTCGCGCTCGCGTTGTTCGCGGGCCAGATGGCCCTCAACGTCGCGTGGACGCCGGCGTTTTTCGCCGCGGAGAACCTGCTCGCGGAGCTCGTGGTGATCATCGCGCTGTGGCCCGCAGTAGTAGCGACGATCTGGGCCTTCGGCCGCGTCGACCGGCGAGCGGCCCTGTTACTCGTCCCGTATCTCGCGTGGGTTACCTTCGCCGCGGCGTTGAACTACCAGTTCTGGGCGCTGAACTGATCAGTCGCCCGTCTCAGACTCCGCCTTCAGGTGCCCCACGAGCGCCTCGTTGACCCGCTCGGGCTCCTCGTCGTGGACCCAGTGGGAGGCCCATGGGATCCGTTCGAGCCGGCCGTCCGTGCAGTAGCCGACGCTCTCGGCGGCGAGCTTCGGGAGCAGCGCCACGTCCTCGTCGCCCCAGACGACGAGCGTCGGTGCTTCGACCGTCTCGCGCGGCGGTTCGTCCGGCCGGCGGACGAGCGCCCGGTACCAGTTCACCGCGCCGCGGATCGCCCCCTGGCGGCGCCAGGCGTCGCGGTAGTGCGCCAGGTCCGCCTCGGAGAACGCGCCGGGGTTGGCGCTCTCTTCGAGGACGTCGAGCACCCCGCGGGCGTCGTCGCGCCCGAGGAACAGCTCCGGCACGCGCGGGAGCTGGAACGCGAACATGTACCAGCTCCGGAGCAGTTGCCGGGGGCTCGACCTGAGCGCCCGCCGCATGACCGTCGGATGCGGGACGTTGATGATGCCGAGGTGGTCGACGGTCTCCGGGTGTCGGAGCGCCAGGTCCCAGGCGACCGCCGCGCCCCAGTCGTGACCGATCACGTGCGCGCTGTCGCGGTCCTCGGCGGCCACGAGTTCGACAATGTCCCGGGAGAGCTCCCGCATGCGGTAGGCGTCGAGCCCCCGCGGCTTCTCGCTGAGGTTGTACCCGCGCTGGTCGGGGACGACGACGCGGAACCCCGCGTCGACGAGCGCCGGGATCTGGTGACGCCAGCCGTACCAGAAGTCCGGGAAGCCGTGGAGCAACACGACGAGCGGGTCGTCGGGGTCGCCGGCGGTGACGACGTGCAGGTCGACGCCGTTGACGGTCCGGCGCACCGACTCGGCGGAGGGGCGGTCGAGCAGCGTCGCGTCCGTGGCAGTCATACTCGATACTCCGCGCGGGACGACCGTGTAGATTCTGGTCGGCTGACGGATCGGTCGGGTAGAACCCGGCCGAGCCCACTCCGGCCGGACCGATCGGGACCCGGCTCCGCCGCGCCGACCCGGTCTCGCGAGACGCGGTTCAGGCCGCTTTCGTCGGTTCGTCGGATTCTCGCCCGTCGACGGGTTCGACCTTGGTCCCGCCGCAGTTGCGACACGACGGGATGTCCAGATCGTGGTCGGTGAAGTACTCCTGGCCGCAGCTCCGACAGCGGTGACTCGGGCGCTGCTGTTGTCGTCGGTCCCCCGTGACGACGACCGGTCGCTCGGCGTCGAGCGTGACCTCCTGGCTGACGCTCCCGAACAGCACCGAGCCGAGCGGCGAGCGCTTGCGCCCGCCGAGCAGGATCAGGTTCGCGTCGACGTCCTCGGCCGCCTCTAGGATCTCCGTCGACGCGTCCCCGTATCGAGTCATCAGATCGACGGAGACGCCGGCGTCCTGGAGTCGTTCGTACGCTCGCTCACCCGCCCGCAACTGGAGCGGCGACCCTTCCTCGGCACGGTCGGCCTCGTCGAACACGTGCAGGAGCACCACCTCGACCTCCGCGCCGGCGTTCGGTAACTCGATCGCCGTCTCTACCTGCGCCGTCGCCCGCGATTCCGCGGTGTCGACCGGCAACAGGACTGTGTACATAGGTGTGTCACCCCTGGTAACATACGGCAAGAAGCGGCTAAACTGTTACCCAGGCGATCGCGCGGTACAATCGGTGGCGCCGATTCGAGTCGGAGGCGGGCGAGAGCGGTCGAACTTCTAAGTGCCGGGCGACGGTACGATCGGTATGCAGACGCTTCTACTGGACCCCGAGGCCGTCGAGGAAGCCGCGGAGATGCCGGCAGTCGTGGACGCCGTCGAGGAGGCGTTCGCCGCCGACGCTCGCGACGACGTCCAGATGCCCGCGAAGTCCTACATCGACCTGCCGGAGTACAACGGCGACTTCCGCTCGATGCCCGCATACATGGACGCCGGCGACTGGGACGCCGCGGCGGTCAAGTGGGTCAACGTCCACCCCGACAACCCCGAAGACCACGACCTCCCGACGGTGATGGGCACTGTCGTCTACTCCGACCCCGAGACGGCGTTCCCCCTCGCGCTGCTCGACGGGACGACGATCACCCGCGAGCGGACCGGCGCCGCGGCCGCAGTCGCGACGGACTACCTCGCCGTCGAGGACGCCCGGACGATGGGCATCGTCGGCGCCGGCGTCCAGTCGTACACGCAACTGGAGGCCGTCGCGACGGTGCGCCCCATCAAGGAAGTCGTCGTCGCCGACCGCGACGACGAGCGGGTCGCCGAGTTCGTGGAGGCGTTCGACGACCGGTTCGACGTCCGCGGCGGGTCGATCGAGGAGGCCGGCCAGTGCGACGTCCTCTCGACGGTGACGCCCGTCGAGGAACCGATCGTCCACAGCGTCGGCGAGCGCACCCACGTCAACGCCATCGGCGCCGACGCCGCCGGCAAACACGAGATCGCCGACGAGATCCTGCTCGACGCCACGCTCGTCATCGACGACTACGAGCAGTGCACCCACTCCGGGGAGATCAACGTCCCCTGGAGCGCGGGCGTCCTCGGCGACGACGACCTCCACGCTGAACTCGGCGAGATCGTCGTCGGCGAGAAGCCCGGTCGCACCGCCGAGACGGGCGTCACCGTCTTCGACTCGACCGGGCTGGCGACCCAGGACGTTGCGGCCAGCCACGTCGTCTACGAGTACGCCGAGGAACACGGCGTGGGCGAACCGGTCTCGCTGGTCGACACCGACGTGCTCTGAGGAGCGGTCCCCCGTCACCGAAGTCGATCGAGGTCCGCGGGCGTGTCGACGTCGAGCAGGACGCCGGCGTCGCCCGTCTCCACGACAGCGGCGTCGTCGGCCCGTCTGAAGACCGGGCGTCCGCCGGTGTCGCCGTCGACTCCGGCGAGTGCGTCGAAGTACCGGGCGTCGAACAGCACCGGATTACCGCGCTGCCCGTCGTGTCCGGCCGCCAGCGCCGACCCGCGGCCCTCCCGAAAGGCAGTGACGAGTCGGTCGACCGTTACGGGGTCGACCCGGGGCATGTCTCCGAGCGCGAACACGACCGCGTCGGCCCGCTCGCGCGCCCACTCGACCCCACAGCGTACCGACGTGGCCTGTCCAGCGCCGGCACCGGGGTTCGGTAAGACCACGGAGTCGAAGTCCGCGAGCGCGTCGCGGACGGCCGGCGCGTCCGAGTCGCCCGCGTCGACGACGACGGCGGTCGCCGACAGGTCCGCACCCGCGAGCGTCCGGGCCGCGTGGCGGACGAGCGGCTCGCCGTCGAGGTCCGCCAGCAGTTTGTTCCGGTCGCCGAAGCGCTCGCTGTCGCCCGCGGCGAGGAGCACGCCCGCGACGGTCGAATCGGCGGTCACGTCGCCGGCTACGCCCGACTGCGGGAAGTGTCTGCCGCCGCGTGACGCCCACGCGCCGCGGAACTACCAAGGCGGTAGCCGTGGTACCACTGGACATGGACACGACCGAGCGGATCGTCTCGACGCTGGAAGCGCTCGACGTCGAGTACGTCTTCGGCTACCCCGGCGGTCGCGTCATCGAGGTGTTCGACGCGCTGGCCGCGTCCGACGTTGAGGTCGTTCGGCCGCGCGACGAGCGGGAGGCCAGCGTCATGGCCGAAGCGGCGGGGCGAATCACCCGCGATCCCGGCGTGCTCGCCGGCCAGGGGCCGTGGATCGGGAGCCTCGGCGCCATCGGGCAGATGGAAGCGCGGCTCGGCTCCTCGCCGATGGTCGTCCTGACCGAGATGAGTGAACGCGGCGACTATTCGACGCTCGCGCCGTACCAGCAGGCCCGCGGCGACTACGGCGGGCTCGACCTGCCGTCGATCCTCGACGGCGTGACCGCCGAACACTGGGAACCCCGCACGCCCGCGGAGACGATCCGCAGCCTCCAGCTCGCGTTCAAACACGCCACCGCCGGACGACCCGGCCCCTGCGCGGTCGTCCTCGACGGCGATGCGGTGACCGAGGAAGTGCCCGACGACCCGACGCCGCCGCTGTGGGACGACGTGGACCAGACTCGGACGTGGGACGCCCGCCCGACCGACGAGGACCTGGCGCGGGCAGCGGACGCGCTCGCTGACGCTGATCGGCCGGTCGTGCTCGCGGGCAACGGCGTCCACGCTGCGAACGCCTACGACGAACTCGAAGCTGTCGCGGCGGTCGCGGACGCCGCTGTCGTCACCTCCTACCTCGGGAAGTCGACCATCGCCGAGACGCACGAGCGGGCCGCGGGCGTGGCGGGATCGTTCGGCCACGAGGGGGCGAATCAGGTCGTCAGCGACGCCGACGTGTTGCTCGTCGTCGGCTGTCGACTGAACCCGATGGACACCAACTGGGGTGCGGCGTCGTTCATCCGACCAAACGAGCAGACGATCCTCCACGCCGACGTCGACCCGCGCAACGCGGGGTGGGTCTACCCCGCCGACGTGGGGCTGATAGGCGACGCGCGGGAGACGCTCGACGGGCTGGCCGAGGAGGTAGCCGACCGTGACGGTTCGTCGACCGGCGCGGGCTGGGCGCTCGACCGGGCCCGAGAGGCGCGCGAGGACTTCACCGCGACCGCCTGCGAGTCCGACGCCGTCCCGATCAAACCCCAGCGGGCGGTCGCGGCCGTCGAGTCGGTCGTCGACGGGGAGACGGTCGTGACGGCCGATTCGGGCAACAACCGCTTCTGGCTGCTGAACTACCTGCAGACGCCCGCGAGCCGGACGTACTTCGGCAGCGGCGGCGTCGGCGGGATGGGCTGGGCCGCGCCGGCCGCCGTCGCCGCCGCGCTGGTGACCGACCGGCAAGCGGTCGCGGTCGCCGGCGACGGGGGATTCGCAATGACGATGACGGTCGTCGAGACGGCAGTCCAGCAGGGGGTCGCGCCGCTGTTCGTCGTCCTCAACGACACCTCGCTGGGGATGGTCCGGCAGATGGACGACGACCTACCGGGGACGGAGTTCCACGACACCGACTTCGTCGCCGTCGCCGAGGCGATGGGCGCCCACGGCGAGCGAGTGACCGATCCCGCGGACCTGGAACCGGCCCTCGAAGCCGGAAAAGCGGCGGATCGACCGACCGTCGTCGACGTGCGCATCGACCGCGACGAGCCGATGGCCGACCAGCTGGCCTCGTCGTTCTACGAGGACGTCGGTGGGCTCCACGAGTGATCGCACCGTCTGAGAGGCGCTCTACGGGCGAACAGGCGGCGACCTCCGACGCGCGAAGCGGCGTGCCACGCTCCCGCTGACCGCTCCGCGGCGACTCGTCAGGGCATGGACGGCGCTGGTCGCCCTCTCGGCCATAAATATCAGCACGTTATTTTGCGGCAACTTTTTCCACCGCGTGGGCGAACACGTGGTATGGCAACGGTGCTCGTGACCGGCGGGACCGGTTTCATCGGCGCGTACGTCGCGGCCGATCTTGTCGAACACGGCCACGACGTGGTCGCGTTCGACCTCTCGACCGACGAGACGCGGCTGTCGAAACTCGGCGTCGCCGACGCCGTGGAGGTCGTCCGCGGCGACGTGACCGACCCGACGGCGGTCGTCCGTGCGATCCGGCAGTCGGGGGCCGAGCGCGTGGTCCACCTCGCGGCGCTGTTGACCGACGGCGCGCGCGAGAATCCGCGGGCCGCGCTGGAGGTCAACTGCGGCGGGACGAACAATGTCTTCGAGGCCGCACGGACCCTCTCCGATCAGGTCGAGCGGGTGGCGTGGGCCTCCTCGGCGGCCGTCTACGCGCCGCCCGAGAACTACACCGACAACGAACGCGACGGCTGGGTGACCGAGGACGACCTCGTCTATCCTGACACGCTCTACGGCGCGACCAAGGAGTACAACGAACACCAGGCCCGGGTCTATCACGAGGAGTACGGCGTCTCGCACGTCGGCCTGCGTCCCACCGTCGCATACGGCCCCTACCGGGAGACGGGAGGCTCGGCGTTCCTGGTCGACCTGATCGAGAAGCCCGCGCTGGGCGAGTCGGTCGCCGTCGAGTACGGCGACCAGGTGATCGACTGGCAGTACGTCCGCGATATCGCCCAGGCCGTCAGAAAAGCCGCCTTCGCGCCCGAGTCTGACCTCACACGCCGGATCTACAACGTCCGCGGTGAGTGCGCGACGGTCCGCGATGCCGCCGAGACCGTCGCGTCGGTCGTCCCGGACGCCGACATCTCGGTCTCTGACGAGGGCGAACTGCCGTGGACGCAGACGCTGGAGACGTCTCACGCGCGCGAGGACCTCGGATACGAGCCCGAGTACGACCTCGAAGCGGGGGTCCGCGAGTACGTCTCCGTCCTCCGCGAAGAGCACGGACTCGATCCGGTCTGAGAGGACAGTCTCGATCCGATCGGAGTGGTGTATCCACCGTCAAACATCGAATACGCCGTCGAAGGGCAGCGGTAACCGTAGTGTGACGGCAGTTGCGCAGTGATCGCGACGGCAATCGTGCAGTGGTCGCACCGGCCGTGGAACGACGGCAGTGGCGCAATGGTCGAGACAGCCGTAGAATGCCGGCAGCGACGGGCGTTCAGGGCTGCCGTCCTCAGTTCGCGGTCGCGTTGTAGGTGATCTCGACGGTGGCGGAGACGGTCACGGGGCTGGCGTCGATGCTCGTCTCCGCGTCGGCGCCGACGCGCTGGGCGACGAAGTCGCCCCCGTCACCGGTCGAGACCGAACTGACGCTGCCGAGGGTGAGGCCGGTGCTGTCGGCGACGGCCTCGGCCTGGCTGCGAGCGTCGTCGACCGCGGCGTCGATGGCGTCGGACCGCAGGTCCTGCCGACGTTCCTCGGACAGCGTGAAGCTGACGCCGCCGATCTCGGTCGCACCGTTCGCGACGGCGGCGTCGATCAGGGCGCCGGCCGCGCTGGTGTTCGTCGTCGTCACGGCGAACGACTGCTGGGCGACGTAGGTAGTCGTCCCGTTGTCCCGCTGCTCGTAGACCGTGTACCCGGTCGTCTGGACCGATTCGACGGAGTAGTTCCCGCCGCCGAACGCGTCGCGGAGCGTCGACGCGTTGGCCGCCAGGCGCTCGGTCGCCGCGCTGGCGTTGGGCGCCTGGGCCGTCACCGCCACGTAGACGACTGCGCGGTCGGGTTCGGCGCTCACCGACCCCGACGCGGAGACCGTCACCGTCGACGTGTCGTTCCCGCTCGCCTGGGCGCCGTCTGCCAGCGCCCCGACCCCACCGACGCCGACGGCGCTCAGCAGAACGATCCCGGTCAGTGCGACTGCCGCGAGTTTTCCGTCCATACCCCTCCCAGGCCCCCGCGACCGATTGTTATCGGCGCGTTATTCTCGGTACGGAGGCCCAACCGAACGGTAGGCCCGCCCTCGACAGTCGCGGCGGCGGGCGTCGGCGTCACTCGCTCGTCTGAGAGTACTTGGCGACCCACTCGTCGAGGGAGATCCCCATCGTGGCCCGGATGATCGCGTTCGAGGACGCGTCGTTGGCGCTCTTGACGAGTTCGGCTTCGAGCGTCCGGTCGGGGACCTCCCCGACGAAGTGGGGGATCGCCCGCTGGACGGCGACCGGACAGCCGACCTCGTGGGCCAGCGCGTAGCCCGACAGCGAGTGGGGGATCGCGTCGCCGGCGTAGGTCGGGTCGGGGTCGACCAGATCGTCGTCGACGTGGTCGACGTACTCGTAGCACTTGCCGACGTCGTGGAGCAGGCAGGCCGCGATCACGGTGTCGCTGTCGACGTCGGCGGCGTGGCGGGTCCGCTGGACCGCGGCCGACTCGGCGGCGATCTCCGTCACGCCGCGCGTGTGCTCGACGTTGCTCACCTCGTGGATGTTCCAGGCGTAGGGAACGTCGTGGACGTCGCGCCAGCCGCCCCTGCGGAGCCCGAGCACCCACGCCTGGACTACCCGGTCGCGGAGCCCCTCGTCGGTGATCGCGTCGAGTTCGGGGAAGGCGTCCTGGACCTGCTGGTCGTAGTCGGCCGCGGCCGTCTGAGTCGGGTCCGGCGGGCCGTTCCCCTCGGATTCGTCGGCCATCAGTACCCCTCCGCGTCCGTCTCGTCCAGCTGCACGGTCTCGCGGCCGATGAACCGCGGCCGTTCCTCGACGGCGAGGAAGTTGTCCACGTCTTCGCGGGCCTTCGCGGCGACCTCCTTGGTCGGGTCGTAGTCCCGCGACCCCGGCGACCCCAGCGCGTCGTGCAACTCCTCCAGCGTCTCGAAGTACAGTTCGGCGACGCCGTCGAACTCCGCGGCCTCCGGGTCGGTCGGATAGACGGTGTGGTAGCGGACGACCCCCTCGATGTCCCGGGCGAGCGGGGTGTGCTCGGTCTGCCAGTAGTCGCGGAACGAGCCGTGGCTCATCCCCTCCTTGCGGACGAGGAAGGCCGAGTGCTTGTAGAGGCCGTCCGTGTCGCCGCCGGTCTCGTCCTTCTGGACGACTTCCTCTCCGATGAACCGGGGTCGGCCGTCGACCGCCAGGAAGTCGTCGACGTCCTCGCGGGCCGTCGCCGCCACCTCCTTGGTCGGGTCGGAGTCGCGCGACCCCGGCGACCCCAGCGCGTCGTGCAGGTCCGCGAGCGACTCGAAGTACAGCTCCGCAATCCCGTCGAACTCGGATGCCTCGGGGTCCGTCGGCACCACGGTGTGATAGCGGACGACCCCCTCGATGTCCCGGGCGAGCGGGGCGTGCCCGTCGAGCCAGCGCTCCCGGAACTCGTCGTGGGTCAGTCCGTCCTGCCGGACGAGCAGCGCGACGTGCTTGTACATGTCTCACATACCGAGCGGATGCCGGATGTATGTTCCGGCGAAAATTGCCGCCCGGGGCAAAACTCCGATCGATCGATAGCGACGTGTCGCGCCCGGTCCAACCGCCGGCGATGGACGAGTCTGTGCGCGTGCTCCTGACGAACGACGACGGGATCGACAGCGTGGGACTCGACGTGCTGCGCGAGCGGCTGGCCGAGACGGCCGACGTGACGGTCGTCGCGCCCGCCGAGGACCAGAGCGGCGTCGGCCGGAGAAACTCGCACGAGGTGACGGTGCGGGACCACGAGTGGGGTCGCGTGATCGAGGGGACGCCCGCCGACTGCGTCGCCGTCGGGCTGCGCGGCCTCGGCGTCGAGCCCGATCTGGTCGTCTCCGGGGCGAACCCCGGGCCGAACATCGGGCTCCACCGGCTCGGTCGCTCGGGGACCGTCGGCGCGGCGATCGAGGCCGCACACCTCGGGACGCCGGCGATCGCCGTCTCGACGTACGACGTGGTCGACGGCCGAGTGGACGACCCCACGCGCGAGTCGTTCGCCCGCAGCGGGGCGTTCGCGGCGACGCTGTGCGAGCGACTGCCCGGCTCGGGCGCCTTCGACGCCGTCGACTACCTGAACGTCCACGTCCCGACCGAGACCGCCGACTCACCGGCAGTCCGGATCACCCGGCCGACCGACGCCTTCGACGTGACCGTCGCCGGCGACGGCGACACCCTCCGGTTCGAGGACCGGAGCTACGACCCGCTCCGCGAGGACCTCGACGTTGACTTCCCGCCGGAGGAGACCGACACCGACCGCCGCGCGCTCGCCGACGGCGACGTGAGCGTCTCGCCGCTCGGCGTCCGCGACCAGGTCGCCGAGAGCGACGCGCTGGCCGACGCGCTCGACGGCGTGGAACTCGCCTGAGGGCCGGGCCGACGACGCCGAACCGGCCGACCGCCGACCGCTCGCTCAGAAGTTGTCGTTCACGAGTGCTCGCATGTCGTCGCGCAGGCGACTCACCTGGGCGTGTTCGACGGTGTACCACTCGGCGCGCTCCTCGCCGCCGGTGAGATCGGTGTAGGTGGAGTCCCTGCGGTCGACCTCGACGCGGACTTCGAGTTCGTCGGAGAGCGGCGCGAAGATCAGTTCGAGCTCGTCGACCCGTCGGCGCCACTGGGAACCGGTCGGCTCGTACTCGAACTCCTGGACGAACGGCGCCGGGCTGTACACCGACGCCTGCTTGCAATCCGATTCACTGAACGCGAAGCCTAGCCCCTCGACGGCCTCCAGCACCGCCGCCATCTTCTCGGTCGGGACCACCTCGATGGCGTCGCGGTCCTGGGGGTCTTTCGCCCAGTCGATCTCCAGGCCGGTCTTGAGCCACACGTCGACCGCGCCCTTCGTCAGCGGCGTCACCCGCGGCAGCGTCATGCTCGCGTCCAGCCGCCGGTGGTCGTCCGGCTCGACGGTGAACGACCGCTCGGCGACCTCCTGCTGGATCGCCGTCGTCTCGTAGCCGCCGTCCTCACTGCGATAGCGGGTCTCCAGGCTAAAGTAGATCGCGTCGATCGCCTGGCTCGTCGACCCGCCCTCGATCTCGACGGTCAGGTCGACGGCCTCGCCCGGATGGAGCGTCCCTTCGTCCAGTATCGTGTCGACGGTCGCCGATCCGACCCCGAGACTCGACAGCACCTCTCGCATACCACGCCGAACCGCCGGCACCGAGATAAGCGTTCCTGTCACGCCGTTCGAAAGTGGTGACTGTTGCCAACGCTCATGGTCGCGCCGCGCGTAGGGCGGACGATGCACGAGCGCGACTTCATGGCGGGGACGCGGGGGACGATGGCCGTCGACTGGGAGGAGCGCATCGACACCCAGCGGCTGCGCCGCGAGCGCCGCGAGCGCGTGCTCGACCGGCTGGACGACTCGCCGCTCGGCGCCCTGCTGCTCGTCTCGGACCCCGACATCCGCTACGTGACGGGGCTGGCGATGACCGGCGGGAGCGGCGCGGACCACTACACCCTCCTGACCGAGGACGGCGACGTGGTCCACTGGGACACCGCCGACCACGCCGCGAACCAGCGGTACAACTGCCCGTGGCTGGACGACGTTCGCTACGCCGCGCCGGGGCTGGGGAACGTCCCCCGGGCTTCGGGCAGCGACTCCGCGCGGGCCTTCCTCGCCGGGAAGATGGCGGATCTCGTGGCCGACGCGATGGCCGACTACGGCGTCGCCGACCTCCCGCTCGGCGTCGACGTCGGAGCCCGGCGGCTGCACGACGCGCTCGACGAACGGGGGATAGCGACCCGAACGGAGGAAGCGGTCGACCTGATGCACGACGCCCGGAAGACCAAGACCCGCGACGAGGTCGAGTGTCTCCGGCAGGTCGCCGCGATCTGCGAGGCGGGCTTCCAGCGGATCAAAGAGACCGCTCGTCCCGGTCAGCGCGAGTCGGAAGTGTGGGGCGAGGCCGTCCGGGAGCTCTGGCGCCACGGCGCGACCGTCGGCGGGGGGTATCTCACTTCGGGGCCGAACACCTGGCCGAAACACCAGGCCAACACGACCGACCGCGCGATGCGCCCCGGCGACCTCGTCTACGCCGACTTCTACAACGTCGGCTACCTCGGCTATCGCTCCTGTTACTACCGCACCTTCGCCCTCGGCGAGCCGACCGACGCCCAGCGGGACGCGTACGAAACCGCCGTCGAGAACCTCTATCGAGTCCTGGAGCGCATCGAACCCGGCGTCACGACCGACGAGGTGGCCGCGGCGTTCCCGGACATGGCGGGCGAACACGCCGAGTGGTACGACGCCGACGAGCACTGGCAGCTGACGACGAACCACTGGGCGCACGGACTGGGCCTGCAGCTCTACGAAGTGCCGCTGATCTGGCGGGGCGTCTCGCCCGACCACCCCATCGAGATCGAGGCGGGCATGACGATGGCCGTCGAGACGCAGGAGCCGGCCGACCGACAGGGCGTCCGCGTCGAGGAGATGGTCGTCGTCCGCGAGGACGGCGTCGAGGTGCTGAGCCAGTGGCCGGTCGAGGAGATCACCCAAATCGACTACTGAGGGAGAACAGCCCGTCCGCGGCTATTTCACCGCGGCGGCCGAACGGCCGCCATGGACCTCGGCACCGGGCTGTTCACCTGCCAGCGCCGTCCGGACGACGACCGCACTCACGAGGCCATCTACGACGAGATGCTCGAACTCGCCGGCGTCGTCGACGACGCCGGCCTCGACTCGGCGTGGGTCTCCGAACACCACTTCGCCGACGACGGCTACCTCTCGGGGACGACGCCCGCGCTCGGCGCGCTCGCCGCCGCGACCGACGACGTCGCTATCGGGACCTGCATCGCCCTCGCACCGCTGTACGACTCCGTCCGCCTCGCCGAGGACGCCGCCACCGTCGACCTCCTCTCCGACGGACGCCTCGCGGTCGGCCTCTCCATCGGCTACCGCGACGCCGAGTTCGCGAACTTCGGCGTCCCGAAGGCCGAACGCACCGAGCGCACCGCGGAGGCCGTCGACGTCCTGCGCGGCGCGTGGTCGGAGGGTCCGCTCGGCGTCGACTCCGAATTTCACGACATCGACCCGGAGACCACCGTCACACCCAAACCCGCCGGCGACCCGCCGATATTCCTCGGCGGCGCGGCCAGGCCCGCGGTCCGCCGGGCGGCCCGCATCGGGGACGGCTGGTGCGCCCCCTCGTCGCTCTCGCTGGAGGGGGTCCGGAAGCGAGTCGAGGACATCCGGCGCGTCCGTGACGAGGAAGGGATCGACGGCGATTTTCAGATCTACGTCATCAAGCACGGGTTCGTCGGCGAGTCCGCGGAAGCCGCCTGGGAGGCGATGCGCGACGGCTACTTCTACCTCCAGCGGCGCTACGCCGAGTGGTACGAGGGCGAACCGATCGACGAACTCCCCGAGGACCGCCGCGCGGAGTTGAAAGACGAGGCCGTCTTCGGCACGCCCGACGAGGTGGTCGCGGAGTTGGCGCGCTACGGGGAGGCGCTCGGCGACGATATCCACGTCATCCTGCGGACCTACTACCCCGGGATCGGTACCGACGCGATGGCCGAGTGCATTCGGCGGTTGGGCGACGAGGTCGCCCCCAGAGTGTGAGTGGCGGGAGTGTTCGAGCCAGCGCGGAGACCTACCGCTGCGTGAAGACAGCCCAGGGAACGGTCTGGACCACAGAATTTTACCCACCCGTCTGACACTACGGCGGTATGAGCGACGCCGACGACGGCAGGAAGCAAATACTGACCGCGCTGCGGGGGATCGCGATTATCCTCTTTAGCCTCCACCTGTCCTTGTTTTACGTACACGAGGGAGAGACCGCCGCCGCTGTGTACAGGATCGGCCTCGGTTTGGGCGGGGTCGGTCTGGTGGTCGTCTTACTGTCGGTCCGCCGTCCGTAGCGCTATCACGCCGCCCAGTCCGCAAATGGTTCGTTCGCCCTGGTCACAGACGATTCGAACGAGTCAGTGACCCACTCCAGCGCCGCGATACGAGCGACCGGGACCGAGAGGCGAGACAGCGAGCTCCCAAGTGAGCCTCACTCGCTCGCGCCGGTCTTGTACACTCCCCGGGCGCTGGCGAGGTGGGTGTCGCCATCGCCGCCGGAGTCGTCGGCGTAGACGTCGACGTCGACGACGCCCACGTCGCTCCCCTGCCGGAGTACGTCGGCCTCGGCGGTCAGGTCTCCGGTTCCCGCTTCGAGGTAGTCCATCCGCATGTCCACGGTCGGAACCGGCCGGTCGACCAGCGAGACCAGCGCCGCGCCGCCGACCGTGTCCGCGAGGGTGTACGTCACCCCGCCGTGGGCGAGCACGCGCTCGCTATGCCACGACAGTTCGTCGCGCATCTCCAGGCGCCCCTCGGCGTGGCCGTCGTCGATCTCCGTGAGTTCGATCCCGAGGAGGTCCGCGAACGGCATCTCCTCGAAGAAGCTCTCGACGTCCATGTGCGAGTGGTTCGGGTCGGCTCTGTGTAAATCTCCGGGCGAGGTGTATGAGATGTTCGTGCCCGAATCTCTACGACGGCCACCACCGCACTCGGGATCACCGTGCAAAGCAGCGTGAAAGCCCCGACGCGTTCGACTCGCGCGCCTCGCTGCGCGCGCTCCCTGCGGTCGCGTGCTTGCTTCGTCGGGCTTCGCCGAACGCGTCGCCCCTTTCATTCCCACCCGTGTCGGCTGCTTCGACAGTCTGTGCGGGTCGGGGCTTTCACGCTGTTCTCGGATCTGCGGTCCCCCGCGGTGCCGTGACCGTATTCACCAGATCCTCAAATCCGACCCGTCAGATCGGCGGCCATGACGAAGTCGGGGTCTTCGCTGACGGGGATGCCGGCGTAGGCGGCGTCGGAGACGTGCCGGGGCGTCTCGGGGATCAGCACTCTGGTCCGGTCGGCCCCCATCTCCGCGGCGTCACACGCGATGGCGGCGAACAGCGCCTGCGCGGCGGGCACGCCGTCCCACGCGCCGACGCCGTACTCGACCCACAGCTCGGTCTCTCCCTCACCCCCACCCTCCCCGTCACCGCTCTCGCGCTCGTAGTCCCGCGTCCGGTACGCGGCGCCGCGGGTCCCGTCGGCGTCCTGCACGGCGAAGACGGCGGTCTCGTCGGCGGCCTCGCGGAATCGCTCGCGCGGACACTCCGAGAGCGCCCACGACTCCTCGGGGTCGAGCGCGAGGCCGGCGAGTTCGCGGCTCGCGTCGCTGCGCTGCCAGTAGCTCCACGCCGCGTCGGGGTCTGGGATCACGTCGAACTCGGTTCCGCCGTCCCCGTCAGCCCTCTCGTCCAGCCGGGCGTCCGTGCCCGGGTCGGGGTGGGCCCACCGGAACTCCGTGGCGGGGTCGTAGCCGACGCCGCGGGCCGCGCCGAGGCCGGCGACGTTCCACGAGAACACCATGTTCCGGCAGACCGTCGCACCGCGTTCGCGCGCCCAGTCGAAACACGCGTCGTTCATCGCCTCGGCGACGCCCTTCGCCCGGGCGTCCTCGTCGACGCGCATCCCCTGGGCCCAGGCCTCGTGCTCGGAGAGCAGGACGACCTGACAGACGCCGATCACGCGCCCGTCCTCCTCGGCGACGACGGTGCGCTGGCCGGGGCCGTCGCTCTCGACCCACTCGGGGAACACGTCGGCGATGTAGTCGCCGCGGTCGAAGCGGTCGCCCCACGTGTCGCTGGTGAACGCCGCGACGTCCTCGTGGTCGGCGGCGTGCGCCTGTCGTACCTCCATCGCGACCACTCAGGTCCAGGGGACCGATCGGTCCTGGATCTCGCCCGCGAGCGAGGTCGACATGGCCTCCTCGACGCTCTCGACGTTCGCGAGCGCCCACATCAGCTTCACCTTCGCCGTCCCGGGGAGCGTGTCCTCGCCCTCGACGATGCCCGCCTCCAGCAGGTCGCGCCCGGTGTCGTACACCCGGTCGCAGACCCGCCCTTCGAGGCACTGGCTCGTCATCACGACGGTCGTCCCGTCGTCGACCAGCTCCTCGATAGTCGGGATCCAGTCGGTGTGGACGTGCCCCAGTCCCGTGCCTTCGAGCACGACGCCCGACTTCCCGTCGAGGGCGTCGAGGAAGGCGGGATCGGTGCCGGGTGTGAACTTCAGGAGTTCGACGTCTGTCTCGATGTCGGTGTCGGCGTCGAGTTCGGTCGCGCCGCGCTCGCGGTACTCGCGGCGGAAGGTGATCTCGGGGTCGCCGTCGACGCCGTAGTCGGCCTCGCCGAGCGGCTTCGCGCCGACCGTCTCGAAGGCGTCCCGACGGGAGGTGTGGTTCTTCCGCGCGCGGACGCCGCGGTGGAGGGCGCAGCGGTCGTCTGACTCGCTGGCGTGCATGCAGATGAGGACCTCCGCGCAGTCGGACTTGGCAGCCTCGACGGCGCAGACGGCGTTCATTACGTTGTCCGAGGACGGGCGGTCCGCCGAGCGCTGGCTCCCCGTGAAGACGACGGGGACCGGCGTGTCGAGCATGAACGCCATCGCGCTGGCGGTGAACTGCATGGTGTCGGTGCCGTGCATGACGACGACGCCGTCCGCGCCGGCCTCGATCTCCTCGTGGATCGCGTGGGCCAGGTCCTGCCAGACGTCCGGCGTCATGTTCTCCGAGAGGATGTTGGCGACGACGCGACCGCGGTAGTTCGCCATCCCCGCGAGGTCCGGGACGGCGCGGAGCACGTCCTCGGCGTCGAACTGCGCGGTGACCGCGCCGGTCCGGTAGTCGACCGTCGAGGCGATGGTCCCGCCGGTCGAGATGAGCGATATCGTTGGCAGGTCGTCGTCGAACTCGATGGTCGACTGCTCGCTCTCGGCCTGGGCGTCTTCGACGTCGTAGACGTCCGATTCGAGGACTTCCACGTCGGCCTCCTCGCGGTCGACGCCGACGTTGTACCCCCCTTCGAGCTTGACGACCAGGTGCTCGCCGGTCGTCGAGGGCATCAGGACCCCCTCGTGCGTCTGGCCCGCGCGCTCGACGCGGACGCGGTCTCCTGCGTTCATGGTCCGGGGTACCGCCGCCGCCAACTTCAACCCCCTCATTTCACCGCCCGCCCACTCAGGGCCGGAACACCGGCCGGATCATCCCGTCTTCCTTCTCGCGGAACATCCGGTAGGCTTCCGGGCCGTCCTCCAGCGCGAACTCGTGGGTCGCCAGGTAGGAGGGGTCCATCTCCCCCTCGACGGCGAGGTCGAGCAGGTCGGGGACGTACCGCTGGCCGTGCTGCTGGGCGGTCTTCACGGTGATCCCCTTGTTCATCAGGACGCCGAGCGGGAACTTGTCCATCAGGCCGTAGACGCCCAGGATCGACAGGGTGCCGCCCTTCCGGCAGGCGACCATCGCCTGCCGGAGCGCCTCGCCGCGGTCGGTGTGCAGGCCGAACTGCTGTTTCGCGCGGTCGTAGCGGTGGGCGAGGCCGGTCCCGTGGGCCTCCATCCCGACGGCGTCGATGCAGGCGTCCGGGCCCCGTCCGCCGGTCATCGCGTCCAGTCGCTTGACGACGCTGTCGGCCTCCGTGTAGTCGATGGTCTCCGCGCCGGCGTGCTCGCGGGCCGCGTCCAGGCGCTCGGGGAAGCGGTCGATGGCGATCACCTGCTCGGCGCCCATGAGGTCGGCGCTCTGCTGGGCCATGAGGCCGACGCCGCCGCAGCCCCACACGGCGACGGTGTCGCCGTCCTCGATGTCGCAGAAGTCCGCGCCCATGTAGCCCGTCGGCCACGCGTCGGAGGCGAACAGCGCCTGCGTGTCGTCGAGTTCGTCCGGGACCTCGAAGCAGTTCTCGTCGGCGTGGGGCACGCGGATGTACTCGGCGTGCGAGCCGGCGTACCCGCCGAAGGCGTGCGTGTAGCCGTAGATCCCGGCGGTCGAGTCGCCGAGGATCGGCTCCTGCATTTCGGCGTTGGGGTTGGTGTTGTCACAGAGCGACCAGAGGTCGTCCCGGCAGTAGGCGCAGGCGCCACAGCCGATGAACGAGGGGACGACCACGCGCTGGCCGGCCTCGACGTCCTCGACGGCCTCGCCGGTCTCGGCGACCTCGCCGACGAACTCGTGGCCGAGCACGTCACCCTCGCGCATGGTCGGGATGTAGCCGTCGACGATGTGCAGGTCCGATCCGCAGGCCGTCGAGGCCGTCACCCGCAGGATGGCGTCCTTGGGGTTGACGAGCGACGGTCGCGGGACGGAGTCGACGCGGAGGTCGTCGGTGCCGTGCCAGCAGAGCGCCCGCATCGATCCGATGCCGGTCGCGCCCGCCCCGCTCGTGGCGTCGCTCACACCAGATCGCCCTCCCCGCGGGCCGACGGGTTGTGTTCGAGCGTCGGGATCTCGCCCGTCTCGACGAGGCTCTTGAACCGGCGGAGCGCCGTCCCCGCGGCCGCGTCGGGGAGGAGGTCGAACCGCTCGGCCAGCGCGGTGCCGACGCGCCCGCCCGGCGGGTCGAAGCGCAGGTGGAGCGTCACCTCGGTCTCCTCGCCGTTCTCGCGCGACTTGAACCGGACCGACCCCTCGTTGGGGATCCGCGCGCCGGGGAGGGACTTCCAGCGGAGGAACTCGCCCGGCTCGGCGGCGACGGTCTCGGCGTCCCACTCGACGGTGGTGTTCCGGGGGCCGCCGACGGCCCAGTGCTGGCGGTCCTCGCCGATCCGGTCGACCTCGGCGAAGTGCGCCCAGATCTGCTCGTGCGTCTCCGGGTCGCGCCAGTGGTCGTACAGCTCCTCGGCCGGCCGTTCGATCGTGATCGAGCGCTGGACCTCGGGCGCGTCGAGGGGTGCCCCCGTCGGGGACTGCTCCTGGCGGGCGCTCCAGTTGCCGGAACCGCCGGTCGAGTCGCCGCCGCGGATCGCCCGATTCAGCAGCCATCCCCCCGCGATGGCCGCAGCGATGCCGCGGATCGACCGCTTGCTGATCCCGTAGAGGAGGAGCGCGCCGCCGGCGATGCCGGCCGCGGCGCGTCGCTGTTTTCCCGTGTCGGTTCCACTGTTCGGACCGCCGGATCTCCCGGCGTCCGACGATTCGCGTTCGCCCGGCTGTGTGGTCTGGCTGGTCATGGAAAGCTCACCCGCACGGCTCACGGGCCGCCGCGGCCGTGCGCTGGCGCGCCGACGCCGTTCGCGTCGGGTTCGGGCGACGACGCTCGGATCCGATCCTCGGGCGGTCTCCCCGTCAGTCTCCGCCCTGCACCAGCAGGCAGCGAGTCCGGGCGCGGTTGGCCCTGCGGACGGAAACGCTCAGCGCCCGGCGAGGAACGACCGAACCTCGTCTGTCGCGACCGAACGCTGGTCGCGGAAGACGCAGTGACCGGCGTCGTCGACGTGGACGAGCCGACCGTCCGGGATCAGGTCGACGCTCTCGCGGTCTCGCTCCCGGGCCTGCTCGTCCACGTCGGCGCGCAGGACCAGCGTCGGCGCGTCGATGTCCGAGTAGTAGTCGGCGGGGTCGGCCCACCCGCTCCGGAACACCTCGGTGATGTTCGCGCTGACGCGCAGGCGGGCGTCGGCGAGCAGACTCGCGAGTTCCTCCTGACCGGCCTCGACGTGGCCCGCGAGTTCGTCGTCGGCCTCCAGCAGCTCGGCCTTCGAGTGGTCGTGCCACCACAGCACCTGCTCGCGGACGCCCTCGATCTCCTCCTCGTCGAGGCCGTCGTCGCCGCGGTTGTCCCGGTTGTGCGCGAGCAGTCCGGCGGGGTCGACGGCGACGACCGCCCGCGGTCGGTCGGGGTAGTTCGCCGCGGTCGCGAGCACGGTGTCGCCGCCCATCGAGTGGCCCAGCAGGAGCGGGTTCTCGATGCCGAGTTCGTCGAGCAGCCCCACGAGGTCGGCGGCGCGGTCGTCGGCGCCGTAGCCCGACTCCGGCGCGTCGGACTGGCCGTGGCCGCGAGCGTCGTAGAGGACCACGTCGTACTCGTCTTCGAGGTCGCGGGCGAGCGGGATCCGGGCGAGCCCGTCGTCGAAGACGCCGTGGGCGACGACCAGCGGCGGGCCGTCGCCGCCGGTCCGCGCGTAGTGCAGTCGTACCCCGTCGTCCACCTCGACGAAGCCCTCGGTCCACTCCTCCGGCAGCCGCGTCTCGACTGTCATGTCACCCCGTACGCGGATCGCCCGCAAAAACGTGCGGGCGCCGGAAACCGACGGCGGGATCCGTCGGTCGAGACGCGACCGCCGCCGGAGGTTGTGTCGCCTCTGCGGGGACGGGAGGAAAAGGCACATGGGGCCTCGGCGCGGAGTGGCGAGTATGTCAGAGCGGACGGACGAACGGACGTCCGGGGACGACGTCGACGACCTCCTCGACGACGAGTTCGCCGGAGATATCGACGCCAGCGGCGGCGACGACGTCGGTCTCGGCGACGACGAACTCGGCGTCGACGTCGACGCGCTGACGACCGACGTGGGCGCGAGCGGGGGGTCGAACGCGGACGCCGCCGATCCGTCCGCGACCGAGTCGGACTCGGCGTCGGGGCCGGGGCTGCTGTCGCGGCTGACCCCCTCGCTGAGCCGTCCGTCGCTCTCGCTGCCGAGCCTCGCGCCCGACGTTCCCTCCGCCCGCTCGTTCCTGCTCGCCCTCGTCGTCGTGATCGGCGGGATGCTGGCGGGAAGCGCGGTCCCGCTCGTCGGCACGCTCGCCGGCGTCGCCGGCATCTTCCTCGGGGCCTTCGTCCTCGGACTGGCGAGCGGCCAGCGCCGGTACCTCCCGGTCGCCGTCGCGGGCGCGGCGGCCGCGGTCGTCTCCATCACGTCCGGCGCGTTCGTCCGGTTCGCCCTCCTCTCGGACCTCGGCCTGACGCAGTTCGCGGCCGTCGGCGCCACGACGGGCATCCTCGTCGCCGTACTCGGCCACTACTTCGGCCGGGACCTGCGCGACGGGCTGACCCGCGACGTTTAATTCCCCGGCACGAACACGGTCGGTCCATGGACTCCGAGGGCGGTCCGGTCGACGTACTCCGCTACCACACCGACGACGGGCCGGTCTACCGAACTATCGAGGCGGGCCGCGGCGAGGCCGTCGTCGGCGCGCACGAACGGGAACTCCGTAAACGGCGGCTCCTGCGGTACCTGATCGCGGGGGCCGTCGCGCTCGCGAGTGCCGGCTACGGTGCGCTCGCCGACTCGCTCCTGCTCGGCGTGGCCGGCGGCGCCCTGTTCGTCGGCGTGGTGTCCGTCACGGGCGCGGACGACGAGGAACTTGTCCCGAAACTGGTCGAACAGGACATCGACAGGCGCGACGCGGAACGGAGATACGAGATCGAAGGCGACTGAGCGGAGCGCCGACCCGGAGCGCCGTGTGGCCGCGGCAGTCGACGCGACCGCGCGGGCGTACCGTCCCTCTCACTCGGGCAGGCGCCACTCGCCGTCGTCGCGCTCGGCGATGCCTTCCTCCGCCAGCCGTTCGAGGGCCTCCTCGACGACTTCCGGTGGCGCCTCGACCCGGCGGCTGACCTCCTCGACGGTCCCCGAGCGCGTCGCGAGCGCCGAGACCACGTCGCCGAGCAGGCGGGCGTCCTCGCCCTCGAACTGGTCGGTGAGTTCCTCCATGACCTCGGAGAGCCGGCCGTGGACCCACCGCTGAGCGAGCGACAGTTCCCGGTCGAGGTCCTGCAGGCGGTCGAGTTCCGCCGCGAGTTCGCGGGCGTCGCGGCCCTCCTCGACCTCGGCGTCGATAGAGACGTGCCGGCAGGACGCCACGTCGATGGAACTGCCGGGATAGGCGCTCTTGGTCCCGAACTGGTACGGCGAAACGGTGACCTCCAGCCGGAGGTTCCGGGCGATGCGGAAGTACTTCCGGCGCTGGTCGTCGACGCTGCTCTCGACGAGGCCCGCGTCGTCGAGGCGTTCGAGGTGGTCGATGACCGCCTTCGGGCTCACGCCGATGTACTCGCTGATCTCCGTGACGTAACAGGGCTTGTGCGCGAGCAGCCGGAGGATCCGCCGACGGTTGGCGTTGCCGAGCAGGTCGAGCAGTTCGGCGGAGTCCATTCACCTGAGGTTCGCGGTCGAGACTGATAAGCGTATCCCACCGTTCCGACGCCGTCTCGCGGCCGGCGCCGCTCACGGGACGGCGCCGGGCGGCGGGGATCCGTCACCGCTCCGGTTCCGGGGACAGTCGCCCGAACGCGTGGGCGGCCAGCCCCACGGCGAGGAGGGACGTCCCGACGCTCCCGGCGATCAGCACGAGTCCGGGCTCGTACCGGAGCGGGGGGTGGAGTCCGAAGCCGTAGTCCAGCACGTCGTTGACCAGGGTGAGTGCCAGGGCGAGGGCCAGCGCGCCGGGCGTCGTCCGGCCGAAGTGCGGGAGCAGGTACGCCTCCGGGACGAACAGGACGTGGGTCACGAGGACGCCGAAGTACCGCCAGAGGTCGGGGAAGTACAGGCCGACGTGGAGGTTGAGGGCGAGCGCCGTCCACAGGCCGGTCTCGACCAGCCAGACGAACGCGATCGTGTGCAGGTACGCGAGGACGAGGTTGGTCGGCGCAGCGTCGAGTCGCTTCCCGAGGTTCGGCAGCAGCGTCGCCAGCGCGAGCGCCATCAGCAGCGTCGCGACCGGCGAGTCCATGTACAGCGGCCAGGCCAGCGTCTCCACCTCGGGCAGGGTCGGGAGGTAGAAGAAGACGCCGACGAAGACGCCGGCGACGTTGGCGAAGACGAGCCAGACTAGGCTGGGCGCGTTCTCCAGGTAGTACCGCGCCCACCGCCGCGGGATCACGTCCGTCCGGCCCTCGCCGGCCAGCGGCCACTCCATGCCCGACGAGGTGGGTGCCGGATACAAAGCCGTGTCGAACACCGGGGCGAGCGCCGAAACGGCGTCGTCGCGGCCGCCTCGTGCGGTCTGAAAGCGCGGCGGTATAAGCGTACCGGGCAAGCCTTATCAGCATCCGTGCGTGTGATACACTCGCACAGCAATGTTCGAACAGTTCTCCAGCGGCTACTACCTGGGCAGGCTCTACGTCGAGCCCAGCGAGGGCGACGCGGCGGCCATCTCGCGCGCCCAGCACGAGCAGGTCAATCGGCAACTGTACGCGGACGACGGGATCCAGCGGACAGATCTCCCGCTGGTGATGAAACTGGAGAACACACACTTCACCGTATACGGGGACGACAGCGTCCCCGCGGACACCGTCGCCGTCCCCGAGGAACTCGTCGAAGCGACGCGCATCCGCAACCCGCCGTCGCTCCGGGAGGTGTTCCTCGCCAAGGCCGAGCGGGCGAAGCAACTGCTCTCGGTGGCGGCCGGGACGCCCACGAGCGACGAAGCGATAGACGAGTTCGTCCCCGACGACCCCGGTGGCGACGCGTTCGACGGCGGCTCCTTCGATGACGGCCCGTTCGACCGCGGGGGCTTCGACGGTCCGACCGGGATCTGACCGGCCGCGCCGTTCTCTGGGTCGGGCGGCTCCCCGGCGCACCGCTCCGCGCGCGGGGATCCGCCCGAGACCTGTAGTTTTAACCGCCAGCGGCGCCCCCATCCGGTGATGTTAGACCGGGTGCTCGGTCGGGCCCAGCTCAGAGAGCGCATCGAGGAGCTCGAGGAGGAGCTCGAACACCGCGAGCGCCAGCTCGAAGCCGAGCAGGAGCGCCGGGCCGACGCCGCCAGCGACCGCCAGGAGGCCGAGGAGCGGGTCAACCGCCTCGAAGACCGCATCGCCGAACTCGAAGGCGAGGTCGAGCGCCGGCGGTCGGACGAGGCCGGCGTCGACCGCTCGTTCGCACGCACCGAGACCCTGCAGGACGGCCGGCTCCGGGCGGTCCTCGACCGGCTGGAGTCCGTGGAGACCGACCCCGAGGGCGCGTTCACCGCCTACGTTCCGGACGGGCACGACCTCTCGGAGTCGGTGCGGGACGCCTTCGGCGAACGCGCCGCGCTCGTCGGGCGGGCCGCACCCTGTCTCGCCGTCACCGACGACGCCGCGCTCGTCGACGCCTGCCTCTCCGTCCCGAACCCGCCGGCGTCCTTCGCCACGTGGGACGACGAGTTCGCGTTCGAGCGGTCGTGGTTCGAGCCTACGGGGTCGTTCACCTTCGCGCTCGTCCGCTCGGATCTCTTCGCGATGGGCGAGTACGACGGCGACGAGCGGGTCGCCTACCAGGGGTTCGACTCCGACCTGAAGAGCCAACACTCGAAGGGCGGCTACTCGCAGGCCCGCTTCGAGCGCCTGCGCGACGAGCAGATCGACAACCACCTGGAACGGTGCCGGGTCGCGCTGGACGACAGCGAGACCGACCGGCTGATCGTCGTCGGCGAGCGCACGGTGCTCGACGAGTTCGAGGAGGTGGCCGACACGGTTTCGTCCGTGAGCGCGAGCGGCGACCCCGAACCGGCGCTGGAGAAGGCCTTCCGGGAGTTCTGGCGGGTGCAGTTGCGGGCGCTGTAGCGTGGATTGGAGTGCCTGGAGGATCGAACTGGGCGACAGCAACCGCAAACAGCGTAAAAGCCCCCGACCGCTCCGGTCGAGGGACTCGCTGCGCGCTTCGGTCGCTTCGCTCCCTGCAGTGCGTACGTCGTCCGTCTTCCCGAAGCGGTCGGCCCCCTTCATTCCCACCCGCATAGACTGTTGAAACGGCTGGTACGGGTGGGAATGAAAGGGGCGGCCGTCTGAACGAACCCCGACGAAGCAAGCACCGCAGGACGAAGTCCGAGGAGCGCAGCGAGGCGCGGGAGTTCAGACGGCCGGGGCTTTCACGCTGTTTGCAGTCGGGATCGAGCCGGCGGTGCTGTCGGGTACTGTTCGGCTCACAAACTCTGTTCCTCGATCCACCGTGCGATTAAATCGCCCGGCGACCAACACCCGTCCATGCGCGTCGCCATCCTCGCTCACGAGCAGTTCCCCGACCGCGCGAAGACGGCCGTCGGCGTCCTGCGGTACGGCGACGATGAGGTGGCGGCGGTCCTCGACCGAACCCGGGCCGGCGAGCGCGTCCGCGACCACGTCCCCGACGTGCAGGACGCGCCCATCGTCGCCGGCATCGACGACGTGGCCGGCCCCATCGACGCCCTGCTCGTCGGCATCGCGCCCATCGGGGGCGGGTTCGACGAGACCTGGCGGCCGGACGTTCGCGGCGCGCTGGAGCGGGGCTGCGACGTGATCGCTGGGCTCCACTACTTCCTCGCGGACGACGAGGAGTTCGCCCGACTGGCCGACGAACACGACTGCGAACTCCGGGACCTGCGCCGGCCGCCCGACGACCTGACCGTCAGCGACGGCACCGCGAGCGAGGTCGACGCCGACGTGGTCCTGACCGTCGGGACGGACTGCTCGTCGGGGAAGATGACGACGGCGTTCGAACTCGCCGAAGCGGCCCGCGAGCGGGGCGTCGACGCCGGCGTCGTCCCCACCGGCCAGACCGGCATCGCCATCGAGAACTACGGGATCGCAGTCGACCGCGTCGTCGCCGACTTCGCCGCCGGCGCGGTCGAGCGGATGGTCGAGGAGCGCGCCGCCGAGTACGACGTGCTCTTCGTCGAGGGACAGGGGTCGCTGGCCCACCCCGCGTACTCGGCCGTGACGACGGCCATTCTGCACGGGGCGATGCCCGACCGACTGGTGCTCTGCCACGTCGCCGGCCGCGAGGCCGTCCACGGCTACGAGCACGTCCCGATCCCCCCACCGGACGAGTACGCGGCGCTGTACGAGTCGATGGCCGAACCCGTTGCACCCACCGATGTCGTCGCCGGCGCGCTCAACACCCAGCGTCTCGACGACGACGCGGCCGGCGCGGCCGTCGAGGAATATGCCGAAGCCATCGGCGCGCCCGCGACCGATCCCGTCCGGTTCGACGCGGCGGAGATACTGCCCGCGGCGCTCGGCGAGGAGTGAATTTCCGTGTCTCCGGACCTTGATACGGAATTCGAGCGACTCTCGCTCCCACTCGCGGACCCGTTCACCATCGCTCGCGGCACGACCGAGACCGCCGAGAACGTCCTCGTCCGGATCAGCGACGGGACCCACGAGGGGATCGGCGCCGCCGCGCCGTCGTCGTACTACGGCGAGACGCCCGAGACGGTCGAGGCCGTGTTGCCCGAGTACCTGGAGGTCGTCGAGCGGGTCGGTGACCCCCACGCTCGCCAGCGGATCGAGCGCGAGTTGCGCCAGGTCGTCGGCCGCAACCCCGCCGCGCGGGCCGCAGTGGATATTGCCCTCGCCGACTTGGCCGCCAAACGGCTCGACGTGCCCCTGTACCGCCAGTGGGGTCTCGACCCCGCTGAGGCACCCACGTCGTCGTTCTCCATCGGGTCGGCCGATCCCGAGGAGATGCGCGCGAAGGCCGAGCGCGCGGTCGCAGACGGCTTCTCCGTCCTGAAGGTGAAACTGGGGACGGGCGAGGACGCCGAACGGCTGGCGGCGGTCCGAGAGGGCGCGCCCGAGGCGCGGATCAGGGTCGACGCCAACGGCGCCTGGACGCCCGGCGAAGCCGTCGCCAGATCCGAGACGCTCGCCGACCACGGCGTCGAGTTCGTCGAACAGCCGGTCCCCGGCGACGACGTCGCGGGGCTGCGCCACGTTCGCGAGCGCGGCGCCGTCCCGGTCGCGGCCGACGAGTCGGTCGAGACGGCGGCGGACGCGGCCCGGGTCGCGGACGCCGTGGACGTCGTCGTCGCGAAGGTCCAGAAGTGCGGGAGTCTGCGGGCGACGCGGGAAGTCGCCGCGGTCGCGCACGCCCACGGCTGCGAGGCGATGCTCGGCTGTATGGTCGCCTCGAACGCCTCCATCGCGGCGAGCGCTCACCTCGCGCCGCTGTTCGACTACGTCGACCTCGATGGGTCGCTGTTGCTCGATTCGGACCCGTTCGACGGCGTGCCGATGCCCGGGGGCGATATCGACCTCGGTGGGGTCGATCGGCCAGGAACCACGGCGGTGGATCGGTGCTGAACCTATAGCCGGTCGACGATAGCTATGTAGATACCAAGCACCAGCTCGTAGACAACATTCAGATGTTCGATTGGGACAGTATCACATGACTGAACAGCCGAGGCAATCATGTGATAGTTGGTTTGGGTGTTTTGACGGCTCTTCTGTATCAGATCATCTTATGACAACACCATGCAAAGTATTAAGTACTAACCAAACAACAACTTAACTGTGTCTGAACATACTAATGACACAAGTAGGCGGAAAGTAATAAAGAGTATTGGAGCAGGGTCTTCTGGATTGCTTTTCGCAAGTGGAACAGCTATAGCCGATAACAACAAAAAGCGGTACCGAGGAATTGCCTATGATGCAAAAACTCAATCTGTCCTCGGAAATATATCAGCAGATGTAAAATATCCGAACGAACAAAAGGTAAGAGGAAACCTCGAATTTTCACGTAGAAAAGAGGGTGTCATAGAAAGCCTCACACACGAGGACGCAGGGTGTTGGAACTGTGTCTACGAGCGCCAGCACCCTGCAAGAAGAGGGTTCTATCGACGAGTTCTTCAATGTCGTGGCTACCGAGACGCTCGCGTTGTTCGAGCATCTTGAGTTCGACTTTTTCAGCGAGTTCGACGTGTTCGCCCCCGCTCGCCGGGGGCGAACACGAGACCACCACCCACCAGAACTCTTCCGAGCGTTCCTCCACTGCTACTACAAGGACATCTACGGCATTCGCCCGGTCACACGAGAACTCCAGAACACGGTCGTCTGGCTCAGCTGTGGCTTCGATCGACCGCCCTCAAGAGACGCGGTCGATCGCTTCCTCACCGACCTCGAACACGTCGTCGACGAAGTCTTCGACCACCTCGTCGAGCAGGCCGCCGCCCGCGGCCTGCTCGACATGACCTACCGAATCGATTCGACGGACGTGCGAGCGATGCCATCCGACCCAGATGCGTCGAAGAACTACGACCCAACCGCTGAGGAGTACTATTACGGCTACGGCTGTACGATCGTCTCAACCGGCGCAAAGATCCCGATTGCAGCCGAGTTCACCGAGAGCAAACAAGCCGCAGAAGAGACGGCGATGCGCGTCACCCGTGACGCGCTCGCCGTCGCCCAGCCGATCTGGATGCTCGGTGACAGCGCCTACGACACGCTCGACTGGCACGACCTCCTGCTGACCGCAGGAGTCGTGCCAATCGCCCCGTACAACCCGCGAAACACCGACGATCCGCTCAATATCAAGTACAGAGTCGAAGACCGCATCGAGAAACACAGTGACGAGATTCAGCTCAAACAGTCGATCCTAGACGAGACGTACAACCGCCGGAGTCAGGTCGAGCGAACGAACGATGCGGTCAAGGACTGCGGCCTCGGGACGCTACGCGCCCGAGGCCGCGTCCACGCCCGAGCGCAGGTGTTCCTTGCGCTCTGCGTTCGACTCGTCGTCGCCGTCACCAACTACGAACGAGGTGACAATCCGGGAAGCACCGTCATCACGGTATGAGATGGATTCTATGACACCCTCGTAGAAAAGGCTATGATGCATCTCAATTGAAGGGTGAAATTCCAGAATACGCGAAAGTGAGTAGACTCCCATATGAAAAACTTCCTGACGACGCTGAGATCCCATCAAAGGAAGAACAAAGAAAGGAGTTGCGCAAACGCCGTGAAAGAAGTAAAAAGCGAAGTGTGAGCTTGTTAAAAGGAAAAGTTCCAGTAAAGGGAGATATCCCGGGACGGAATAAAGGAACAGAAAGGTATTATAAAATGAAGATCGGTGGCAAGTTTAAGAAGAAGAAAATACCCTCCATGGCAAAAGTAAACGATACCGGAGATCAAATCGTCGGAGAATTCAAAGCACCGAATGGTCGACAACGTGTCGGATTTACGCTGCTTCCACCAGAGTCTAGCAAGAGCCGAGCCGACATAGTTGGAGGGCTAAACAATGACTGATTACGATGTTGGAGACATCTATACTGATGAATATTCCAATAAGCGAGAATATGCGCCCGCACGAGATGTCTCTGAAGAGCAAGAGGAGTACAGGCTTGCCCAGCTTATGGAAGATAATGGGGGTTCTGATGCTTCAATCCGAGATATCAATTCAGCCGGGCAAGACTTTATTTTCCGGACTGGTTATTGGATAGACGATAAACACCCCAGTAAAGTAAATGACCGCAGTAATCTCGGGAATAATTATGCAATGGACGTTGAATTCCGGATCAATCCAAGAGATCATTCGGAAACAAGTCTAAAAGATCCACGCCCCAAAACGACAGATAGTGGTGATGGCGACATGACCGTTACTTCCCTGACAGCTACAGCTGGAGTCGGCGTAGGGCCATTCACAGCGGGAATATCTGTCTCTCACCCATTGTCAAGCAGTGCAGAGAGAGAGGTAGACAGACGCGATCATGATGAGTATGGTGATGAATGGACTATTGATTCTTGGGATACATGGCCTACCAGCCCGTCATCTCCCGACAGCAGTTCTGATATTGACGAACTTCCAACAGTAGAGTGTCAGGTAGCACCTGATGCAAATGGAAGTGATTATAGATGGATAGAGAGTGAATCTAGATTCACTTGGAAGTACTACACGATGTCCGGAGAAATCATCTATCGAGATACTGGATGGACAGGTACATCGCAATACTACATACGAACTGGCCCCGACGGGTCCTGATCTACATCTGGGCTATTTATGCCATTATTTAAATAGCCCAAAAATACATATTGATTTGACTTTATAGTAGACGTGTGAAGCGGCGTAATTTACTTGGGACAATTGCTGCGATGGGAAGTGTTGGTATCACAGGTTGCTCTACAATCGGACAGAGATCTACAGATACACCAAGATACCCGAATAGTCCTGAAGGAGTCGCCAAGAGATATTACACTGAACGGGAGCGCGAGACGATAATCGAATACATCCACTCAGAATCGGAACTGAAGGAGATCCGGTCTGAATACGCGGAAGGACGTGGTCAACACCGCGGCCCGAGGGAGATCCAAGAAATGGAACTACAGGACGAGTCCAGCGACCGAGCGGTCGTTCGAGTCACCTACAAGCACGCTGGTCCGTGCGAAGAAAAGCGGGGAAGCGACTGTACAGTTTCAACCTTCCGAGCCACGCTCAGGACGAACGAAACCGGTGCGTGGAAGATCTGGTCCGAAAGCAGCATCTGATGGACGTGGCCGCCGAGAGGCGTACTGCCGGACCGCTTACAGTCGGCCGACGGTCGCGGCGTAGACGCCGCCGAGGACGACCCCGTAGACGAGGTGCCACAGCAGCGACGGCGGCGCGAAGTTCGGGAACGGCGGCGACGCGGGCGACCCGGCCGCGGAGAGCCACACCGGCATGATCAGCGCGGCGAACACCGCCCAGGTGACGATGCCCCAGGCCGCGCCGGCGCCGACGAGTTTCCCCGTCGAATCGAGGTCGAGCGCGCCGACGATAGCGGCGAAGGCGACGCCCAGCACGGCGCCGTGGGAGACGTGGACGAACATCCCCGCGGCGGCGTTCGGCGGCGGCGCCAGCGCGTACAGCGAGGGGATCGCGACCGCGAGCGTTGGTTCGTTCGTGGCGAGGATCAGCGCGCCCATCGCGAGCGCGCCGAGGATCCCCCCGACGACGCCCGCCTGCCACGATTCGTTCGCCGTCTCGGTCTGTCCGGTCGTCTCTGTCGCAGTGGACATACTCGAACCGACTCCCGAGCAGTGAAAGAAGCCGGCGCGGGCGTGTGTCCGTGCTGTCACGGCGCACGAACGCGGTGCGGTTATGCCGGGCAACGATCCGGCAACGAACCGGCACAGGTTCCGCACGGAACCGGCGGACCGGCGGATTTCGCCCTTATATCCAATCGGCGAACGACTCGCGCTCGCGACTCAGTTCGACGTACTTCTGCTGCATCTCGGCGAGCGCCGCTTCGAGGTCGTCACCGTCGTCCAGGTGGTCTCGGACCCGCTGTTTCTTCCACACGCTGGGCGTGACTCCGGCCTCCCAGCGCGCTTCGATCGGGTCGAGGTAGCGGTCCTGCGTCTCCTCGTCGACCCCCTGCTCGTCGAGACCGCGGCGGGCGAACTCGAAGACTTCGGCGAAGATCGTCTCGGAGTCGTCGGTCCGCTCGCCGTCGGCGGTGACCCACGCGAGGTCGGCCTCAAGGCCGTCCTCGACGGCCGCGTAGAAACTCTCCTCGGCGGCCTCGTGGGGTAGATTTTCGAGCGGGTGGTCGGCGGCGACGAGCCCGCGGAGCAGCCCCGCCGTGAGCACCTGCAAACCGACGATGTCGCGGACCGTCGGCTGGGTCGGGAGCGGGCGGTACTCGATGCGCAGCGAGCGCTCGTCGCAGGCGCCGTCGACCGGGTCGCCGCCGGCGACGCCGCGGACCCACCGCCAGAACGTCCCGCGCTTGTAGTCGAACTCCCAGGCGGCACTCGTCGGGTCGCCGCCCTTCTGTCCTTCCTCTTCCACGTCGTCCTCGTCCTCTATCCACTCGCGCAGGAACGGCGCGAACGTTTCGTCGGCGACGACGTGTTCGACCGCATCTGCCGGGGAGCCGAGGTCGTCGGGGACGCGAACCTTCCGGCAGCCCTGGTTCATCGACTGCTCGAAGGCCGCGATGCGGAGTTCGTGGTGAGTGTCGTCGACGAGGCGCTCCGGGTCGACGCCGTCGCCGTAGCAGTCGCCGGGCAGGAACGGCGAGTTGGTCGACAGCGCGAGCAGCGGCCCGAGCGTCCGGACCGCGAGGTTGTGATACCGGGGGAACTCGCTCGGGTCGGGCACCTGCACGTGAGGCTGGATCGAGGTCGCGAGCGACTCGAAGAGGATCGTCCGGTAGCCCGCCGTCGCGCCCGGCACCGAGAACTCGATCTCGCCGCCCGCCCGCCGGACGGCCACGTTGTCGAGCGCGCCGTAGCGGGGGTCTTTGCGCATGTTCCTGGCGACGAGGACGGGGTCGTCGGGTCCGCCGCCGGGGACGACGATTCGGCGGTCAGTCGGCGCCGCGGCGTCGTTCGGGTCGCCGTCGGTCCCCCGGATCTCCACGTCGTCGAGGTACTCGTGGGTCCCCGGTTCGGGGGCGACGGCGGGCATCGCGTCGAGGACGATTTCGAGCCCGTGGTCGCGCGCTCGCTCGCGCGTCGCGGCGAGGTCGGCAGCCACCTCCTCGGCCTGCGCGGCGATCCCGCCGTCGTCGAACCGGCTCGGAGCGGCGTTGAGCTCGGCGTTGTGCAGGCCCAGTTCCTTGTCGGCCGGTCCCTCGTAGACGGCGTCGGGGACGGGCGCGAGCGTCGGCGACTCGCCCGTCCGATCGAGGGCGTACACTTCGAGTTCGAGGCCGAGCGTGGCGGCGTCGTTGCCGAAGGCCCCCTCCGCGAGCGCGTCGGCGAGGCGGCCGCCCTGGTCGCGGACGCGCCGGTCGAACTCGTCCGTCCCGGCGAGCGAGCGCCGGACGAGCGACACGTGGTCGGTCATTGGTGTGAGGTGGACCAGCGCGGGCAAAAAACCCGCTGGCGCGACGGGCGACCGTTCGTTCAGCTCACATGTGGCTGACGCGCGGCTGACGGGGCTTTTTGTGGGGAAACCGCCGTTGTTAGGCCGATGGCTACGTCGGCGAACGGGTATTTCGAACGCGAAGTATTGGTACAGGCGGGGCCGCTGATCTGCGCGACGACGCTCGCGCTGACGGCGGCCTTTCTGGGGATCGTCGGGATCGCGTCGGGCAACGCGGGGGGACTCGTCGGGCGACTCCCGGTCTACGTGCTCGCGGGGTCGGTCGGCTTCGTCGCCGCCCTGCTCGCCGCGGAGCACTCCGAGTACTACGGCCGCGAGGCGCTCGTCACGGCGACGTGCGTCGGGATCGTCGGCTTCGTGATGATCGGCCTCGGCACGGAGGGCGTCGTCTACGGGCTGACGAACCCCGACGCGGTCGTCGCGTCGCACCTCTCGGCGTACCTGCTGTCGGCGGCGATGATCGCCTCCGGCCTCGGGTACTGGACCGTCCGCAACTGGCGAGACGTCACCCGCGTGATGAACAAGAGCGGCCTTTGAGCGGCCGAGTCACTTCACCGGCGCGTTCTCCTGCGGACGAACCGTTCGAGCGACTGCCCGCTGACGACGGCCGACCGGCCGCGCGGGTCGTCGCTCACTCCTGGAACTCCATCACGGTCTCGCCGCGGACGGACACCGCGGCGACGAGGACGACGACGGCGTAGAACAGTCCGACCGCGGTAGCGACGATCACGCCGGAGACGCCGAGGATCGACGCCGTCTCCGTCCACGGCTGGGACGGCTGGAAGACGGTCACTCGGGCGACCCAGGCCGCGAGGAGGATGAGAAGCAGCGCGAGGTACGACCGGCGGAGCCGGTGGGTGAGCGCCTCGCGCATGGTCAGGTGGAACTCGGGGTTCCGGAGGTCCTGGGCGAGGCGGGTCTGCCAGTCGGCCGCGTCCGGCGACGGCGCGTACATCTCGGCGTAGAGGTCCGTCTGGAGGATCCTGACGCGGTTTCGCCAGACGTCGTACTCGCGGTAGCGGGTGGCTTCCATCACGAGGAACGCCGAGACGCCGAACACGCCGATCAGGATCACGTAGTGGGGGTTGTCACCGCTGGAGAACGCCCAAGTCAGGATCGCGCCGACGACCACGACGGCCCAGTTGGTCGTCTGGTCCAGCCGGCCCCGCCAGGAGGCCGTCCGCTCGACCTCCCCGCGGTAGAAGTTCCCGGTCAGGCTGGCCATCGCCTCCTCTTTGTCGATCCTCCGCGAGTCGGCATCGGTCTGCGCCGCCGAGGGTTCCGAACCGTCTTCGACCATCTCTGCGATGCGTTCGGCCCCCACCCGGATAGCTAGCGGGCCCTTACCGGGGGTTTCGGCGACGCCGGATCCGCGCGGAGGGCCGTGTCCGTTGGTACCTGACAACAACCGTTTTCAGCGCGTCGTCGGAACAGTCGCGTATGGACCACCGGCTGCTGGGCGGTATCGCGGCGGTCGTCGCGATCCTGACGCTCCCGCTCGGGCTGCTCGCCGGACTGTTCGTGAGCTTCGAAGCCGCGGCCGTGGTGTTCATCGTCGGGTGGTTCCTCCTCACGCCGCTGATCCCCATCGTCGGCAACGAGATCTGGCCGGCGCTTCGCGATCGGTCTGGGAGTTCCGACGAGTCCGCCGAGGAGAGCCCGCTGGAGGAACTCAAAGCGCGCTACGCCCGCGGGGAGATCGACGACGCGGAATTCGAGCGGCGGATGGAGCGGCTAGTCGAAGTCGAGGACGGCAGGGCCGGCGGCAGTGCGAATCGGACCGAGCGGGAGCTGTCGATGGAACGGGAGTGACTACTCGTCGCGCGCGTCGGTCGGCGCGAACAGGTTCTCGTGTCGCTCGGCGAGGTTGGCGTAGTCGCCGGAGTTGAACGCCTCGAAGACGGCCTCGGGGTCGATCGCGGTCTCGGAGAGCGGGGTGACCGAGGCGGGCATCCCGCGGACGAACGACTCGGGCGGGACCTCGTAGCCCGGCGGGACGACGGTGCCCATCGCGACGATGCTGCCCGAGCCGATAGTGGCGTCGCTGACGGTGGAGTTGAAGCCGACCAGGGCGCCGTCTTCGACGGTTGCGTCGTTGAGGACGGCGCCGTGGCCGACCATCACCTTCTCGCCGATCGCCGAGACGTGGACGGTGGCGTTGTCGCCGACGGCCGACTGCCGGCCGACGCGCACCGGCCCGACGTCGCCGCGGAGGACCGCCCCGGGCCAGACGTTGGCGTTGGCTTCGACCGTCACGTCGCCGACGACGGTCGCCTCGCGACTGACGTGGGCGTAGCCGTGGACGTCCGGCGCCGTCCCCTCGAAGGCGTACTCGCGACTGTCCATACAGCGTGCGACGGGTTCCCACGCCTAAACTCTTGACCCGCCGCGCGACGGCGCGGCGGCCGGATCCGGCGGTTCGCGATCCCGCGTCGCCCCTCGTTTCGAGTGGAACCGGACGGGAACCGGCGCGGCGGACCGGGACGCGAACGCCTTTCAGCCGGCCGGGTGACACGTCGGGTATGACGCGCTCCGCCGTCCAGCTGTACACGCTCCGCGACGTCGACCGCCCGTTCACCGACGTGCTCGAACTGGTCGCCGACGCCGGCTTCGACGGGGTCGAGTTCGCCTACCGCGTCACCGAGGCCGACCCCGACGCGGTCGTCCAGACGCTCGACGAGACGGGACTGGACGTCGCCGGCGCCCACGTCCCCATCGACGAGCTGGAAGGCGACTTCGAGGAGACGGTCGCGTTCTACGACGAGCTGGGCGTCGAACACGTGGTCGTCCCGTGGCTCGACGCCGAGCACTTCGAGTCCGTCGAGGCGGTCGAGGCCGCGGCCGCGCGCCTCGCGAAACTCGCCGACGAGCTCTCCGCGCACGGGATGGCGCTGCACTACCACAATCACGACCACGAGTTCACCGACCTCGACGGGGAATCCGGGTTCGACGCCTTCCTCGACGAGACCTCCTTCGGGATCGAACTCGACCTCGGCCTCGCGCTCGCGGCGGGCGACGACGTGGTCGAGCGACTGCGCGCGCTGGGCGACCGCTCGCAGCTGGTCCACCTGAAGGACTACGACGTGGAGGCGGGCGAGTCCGTCCCCGTCGGCGAGGGCGACCTCGACCTAGACGGGATCGCCGACGCCGTCGCGGCGAACGACAGCGAGTGGCTGATCTACGAGTACGAGGGCGCGGACCCGGTCGCGTCGCTCGAACGGGCCGGTTCGCGGACGAACGAACTCTGTTGACCGGACGCAGGTGAATTCACGGCCGGGTCCGCAGCCGGCGACAGGTCACACCGCCGCCGTCGACCGCACCCTTTAGGCCCGCCCCTCGCCTTGCCTCGGTCGATGGACGTCACCCTCCTCGGCACCGGCGACACGACGGGGACGCCGACGCCCGGTTGCGACTGTGACACCTGCGAGCGCGCGGCGGAACTCGGCGTCGAGCGCTCCCGGTTCTCGGTCCACGTCCGCAACGAGCGCACCGGCGAGTCGCTGCTGGTCGACGCCAGCCCCGACTTCCGCCAGCAGTTTCTCGCCCGCGACGTCCCGCTCCCCGACGCCGCCGTCGTCACGCACATCCACTTCGACCACCTCGACGGCCTCGGGCACGTCTACCGCCTGCTCGACCGCCTCCCGGTGTACGCCGCCGACGAGACCGACCCACAGACGGACGAGAGCGTCGCCGAGACCGTCCGCCGCCGCTACGACTACCTCGACCAGGTCGAGGTGCTCCCGCGCACGCCCTTCGAGCCCATCGAGACCTGCGGGTTCGAGGTGACGCTCGTCCCCGTCGACCACCCGCCGCTGCACTGCTACGGCCTCGCCATCGAAGACCCCGAGACCGGTGCGAAGCTCTCGATATCGGGCGACACGACGTACGACATCGGGGAGGCGTCCCGGGCCGTGCTCGACGACCCGGACCTGCTGCTCGCCGACGGCATCGTCCCCGCGGAGTACTGCGAGCACCACCCGGCGGGCGGCGCGCACTTCGACGACGACGGCCTCGCGCGGACCTTCGGCACGAAGCACATGACCGTCGAGGGCGCGCAGGCGCTCGGCGCGGACCTGAACGCCGACGAGACCCGGGTGGTCCACGTCTCGCACTTCCTCGACGCCGACCGCGCGTTCGACGACCCCCTGGCCGTCGACGGCGAGCGGTTCGAACTCTGAGCGGACGCGACGGCCAGACGCTCCCGTCGCCGGGAGGGTCTCGGAGGTACAAGAGCGCGGCCGGGCAACGCTGGTCGGAGCTTCGACAATGTCAGAACACACGCGGCGACAGTTCGTGCGACTCGCGGGGGTCACGGCGCTCGGGGCCGCCGGGACGGCCACCGCTGTGGCCCAGAGCGACGACGAGACCGGAGGCGAGTGGACCGCGGCGGAGTCGCCGACGGACAAGCCGCTCAACGACGCGGTCGAGACGAGTCGGGGGCCGTTCGCCGTCGGCGGCGGCGGCGACGTCGTGGGGCGGACGGCCGACGGCTGGCGGAAGGTCGTCGAGTACGGCCCGCAGGCCCGCAGTCGGCCGCTCACCGGCGTGGACGTCACCGACGACGGCGCGGCCATCTGGTTCGTCGGCGGCAGCGGCGTCATCGGCGAGTACAACGTCGAGACGAAGACGCTGACGAACTACTCGGCGCCGAAGGGCAAGACGAGCACGTGGGAGGACTGCGCCGTCCGCGGCACGGCCGGCGAGAACGAGCGGCTCTACTTCGTCAACGGGTCCGGCGAGCTGCTCGTCGGCGTCCGGCAGGACAGCGGCGCCGTGAAGTACCGGGACGTGGTCAAGCCCGGCGGCGGGTCGACCATCCCCGGCATCGACTTCAACTCGCGGTCGAACGGCCACGTGGTCAGCACGAGCCAGTTCGTCGCGCGGTCGAGCGACGGCGGCGAGTCGTGGACCCGGATCGGTATCGACTTCGCCGGGACGAGTTTCTTCGACGTCGCGAGCGTCGGCCCGAGAGACGTCAACGTCGCGGCCGGCAACGGCATCGTCTACCGCTACGACGGCTTCCGGTGGACGCCCCACGTCATCGACGACGGCAGGCAGAGCATCCGCGCCGTCGACCGGACGGCCGACGGGGGCGTCGCCGCCGGCGACGGGGGCAAGGTGTACGACCGCGTCTCGACCGGCCAGTGGGAGCGCACCCAGACGCCCGTCGAGACGAAACTCCGGGGCGTCGCGTACGGCACCCGCGGCGTCGACGTCGCGGTCGGCAACAACGGCCGGATCGTCGAGCGGGTCCGCGACGGGAGCGGCGGTGGCGGTACCACCGCGACCACGTCGCCGGACGGGACCGCCACGGCACCCGTGACCGAAACCGCCACGGAGACCTCAAACGGGACCGCCACCGAGACACCGAACGGGACCACCACCGCGACGGCGACGACCACTCCGACGCCGGCAGAGACGCCGGCGTCGACCGAGACGAACGCGTCGGTCGCGTCCGTCGAGCGCGCCCAGCCGCTGTGGGTCGCGCCCGAGTGGGTAGAGACGTACCGCGAGGGCGTCTGGGTGTAGGACGACCACGGCCGCCCGGCCGAAATCTTTTTTCGCCCCAGCGGAGTACCCCGAGTCGAATGCAGTCCGCTCTCGCGTGGCGCTGGCGCCCGCCCGCTTCGAGAGCGGACAGTGTCGCGACCGCGGGCGGCCGGGCCTAACCCGGCCGCGCCGGGCGCGGCGCTCCCTCGTTCTCCCGACCGATTCGCCCGCCAGCCACCGCAGCCCCACAGACACACATGCACGACGACACAGCGACCGACGCACAGACGGCACAGGAGCCGACAGAAACGGACCGTCCGGACGAGTTCACCGTCACGCCCTACGACGTGGAGGGGACCGTCGACTACGACCGCCTGCTGGAGCAGTTCGGCGCCGACCGGCTCACCGACGAGCAGATCCGCCGGTTCCCCGACCACCCGATGCTCCGGCGGCGCGTCTTCTACGCCGGCCGGGACGTCGACGGGTATCTCGACGCGGCCCAGGCCGGCGAGACTCACTCTATCGTCACCGGCATCGGCCCCTCGGGACCGATGCACCTCGGCCACGTCCTCGTCTTCTACCTCGCGAAGCGACTGCAGGAGGCGACCGGCGCGTACGTCTACGTCCCGCTCTCGGACGACGAGAAGTTCTACGCCAAGGACCTCTCGTTTGCGGAGATCGAGGCGGCCACCCGCAGCAATCTCAGGGACCTGCTCGCGGTCGGCTTCGACCCCGAGCGCACGCGGATCGTCGTCGATCGACTGGACGCCGACGTGCTCTACCCGCAGGCCGCCCGCGTCGCCGCCGGCATCACCCAGTCCACCGTCGACGCGACCTACGGCGACCCCGACAACGTCGGCCTCTCGTTCTACCCGGCGATGCAGGCCACCCATCTGCTCCTCCCGCAACTCGTCCACGGCCGCCACCCGACGCTGGTCCCCATCGCCGTCGACCAGGACCCCCACGTCCGGGTCTGCCGGGACGTGGCCGCCAAGGAGCGCTTCGACGTGGACAAGCCCGGCGCACTGCTCGGGAAGTTCCTGCCCGCCCTCGACGGGCCGGGGAAGATGTCCTCCTCGTCGGACGCGCCGGCCATCGAGTTGACCGACGACCGCGAGACCGTCCGCGAGAAGATCATGCAGTACGCCCACTCCGGCGGCCGCGTCGACGTCGACGAGCACCGCGAGCACGGCGGCGATCCCTCGGTCGACGTGGCCTACCAGTACCTCCACACGTTCTTCGAACCCGACGACGAGCGCGTCGAGGAACTCGCGGCCCGGTACCGCTCGGGCGAGTTGCTGACGGGCGAACTGAAGGAGATCGCCGCCGAGCGGATCGGCGACTTCCTCGCCGAGCACCGGGAGCGACGCGACGCGCTCGGCGACCTGGAGGAGGAACTCGAGCCGTATCGGCTCACGGGGGACGAGCGAGCGCGACTGCGGCCGTCGGTGTTCGAGTGAGAGCGGCGGACGAGTTGGCCCCCGCCGAGTTCGCAGCGCGTGGCCCCGCCGAGTTCGCAGCGCGGCCATGTCGATTTCCGGTTCCTGATCGGCTTACGGCCGGGTACTTGCCGGTTACAATCGCGGCCAGAGCGGGATGAACTGTCTGAAGACTTATTAGTACTACCCCTGTCCGGTGGGCCATGTCGACAGAAACGAACAGTCGGGGGGCGCCCTACGACGGGCAGCTGTTCGAACTGTACACGAAGTACGTACGAGAACCGGAGTCGAAGATGGACGTCTACGGGTACACCCTGCTCGTGACGGGGTACCTGCTGGCTATCGGGGGGATGCTGGTCTACCTGCTCGGGCCGAGCGGCACGGGGGCCGCGACCGATACCGTGTACCTGGTGCGGAAGATCGCGGTGTTGCTGGCCGCACCGGGCCTGCTGCTGTCGTTGCTCGGGATCGTGTCGCTGTTACCGGTGACCAACCGGAGCCTCTACGCGGCCGTCACCGGGACGGTCGTCGGGCTCGCGGCGGTCGTGATGTTCGGGATGTACTACCCGCGGAACTGGCACTTCGGGACGCCGAGCTACAGCGGGCAGATCATCGCCGTCTACACCGCGGGCGTCGCCGTCGTGGCCGGGGTGGTCATCATGGTCCCGGTCGTCACGGGCGAGCGGAGCTACTTCTCGGAGACGACGGTCGGCCACGAGTACGAACACCCGGACATCGCTCTCGGGAAGACCGACCGCGGCGGGCTGTTCGCGGTGTTCAAGCGGAACACGGAGTGGAGCTGGCGGTTCATCGACCAGAACGCCGTCGCGGGCAGCACCGGATCGTTCCTCTCGCGGCTCGAAGCGGAGGAGCGGGTCGACGCGGTCAAAGAGCAGGTCGCCGACGCGAGCCTGCTGGAGATCAAGCACGCGGCCTTCCGGCTGTACGAGGGCGGCGACGGCCAGTGGCAGTGGCACCTCTTGCGCGACGACGGGGGCGCCGTGGCGGAAGGCGGGCGCGACTTCGAGTCGCGGGACACCGCGGAGTCGGCCATCAACGTCATCAAGGACCACGGCCCTGACGCCGACGTCATCGTCCGCGACGAGGCCGCCTTCGACGTCCAGCAACGCGGCTCGGACTTCGTCTGGCGGCTCGTCGACGAGGACCGCAACCCGCTCGCCGAGGGCGTCGAGACCCAGAACGACCGCTCGGGAGTGCGGGCCGACATCGACGCGTTCCGCGAGCGAGTCGGCGAGGCGACCGAACTCGCCGTCGACGCCTACGGCGTGGAACTGCGCTCGGCCGACGACGGCTGGCGCTGGCACCTCCGCGACGAGGCCCACCGCCGCCTGGCGTCGAGCGCGGGCGCCTACGAGTCGAAGGGCGTCGCCGAGGAGGCCGTCTACGACCTGCTCGAACGGGTCGAGCGCGCAAGCACCGTCGTCGCCGGCCAGCCGACCTACGACGTCTACCAGACCGGGAGCGACTGGGCGTGGCGCCTCGTCGACGAGACGGGATCGCCCGTGGCCCGCGGCGTCGAGACCGTCGGCGACGCCGAGACGGCCGCCGCCGGCGCCAGGGAACTGCAGTCCCACGCCGGGTCCGCCGAGGTCGTCGAGATCGAGGACCTGGAGTTCGAGACGTATCGGCGCGACGGCGCGTGGCACTGGCGGCTCGTCGACTCCGAACGCGCGGTCCACGCCCGGAGCACGGACGCCTACGAGTCCGACGAGGAGGCCACCGCGGTGGTCGAGCGCGTCCGCAGCGAAGCGCCCGAGGCGGACCTCATCGAGTTCGACACGGCCGCCTTCCAGGTGTACGAGGCCGAGGGCGGCGCCTGGCGCTGGCGCCTCATCGACGAGGACGGGACGGTCCTGGCCGACTCCGGCCAGGGCGAGTACGAGTCGAAAGACGACGCCATGAGCGCGATGATGACCCTGCAGGAGAACGCGCCCGACGCCGAGCACCTGGAGATCGAGAACGCGGCCTTCGAACTGTTCCAGGACGACGGCGGCTGGGGCTGGCGGCTCGTCGACGACATCGGCGACACCATCGCCGACAGCGCGCGGCGCTACGACTCCGAGGAGGCCGCCCGGCAGGCGATGGACGCCCTCGTCGGCTCCGTCAGCGACGTCGGCGAGCGCCGGATGCGCGACGGCATCTTCCAGGTCTACGCCGACGGCGACGACGAGTGGTGGTGGCGGTTCGTCCGCCCCGACGGCCGGATCGTCGCCGAGTCGCCGACGGAGTTCGGCACGCGCCACCAGGCCGAAGCCGCCGTCGAGTCGCTCGCGGCCGACGCGACCGACGCGCCGGTCGCCACCGTCGGCAGTCTCGCGGTCCGCCTCGACCCCGACGACTGGCACTGGGAACTCGTCGACGCGGACCGCGAGTCCGTGGCGACCGGGCACGTGACCTACGAGGACCGAGAGGCGGTCGCGGCGGCGGTCTCGGACCTGCAGTCCTCGGCGGCCGACGCGACCGTCTACGAGATCCGGGACGCCGCGTTCGACTGCTACCGCACGGACGACGGATGGACCTGGCGGCTCGTCGACGCCGATCACGAGACCCTCGCCCGCGCGTCGACGACGTACGACGGGCGCGAGGCCGTCGAGTCCGCGGTCGGCCTGGTGAGCAGGCTCGCGCCGGACGCGGACGTCCTCGACTACGACGACGTGGCCTTCGAACTCCAGGAAGCCGACGGGGGCTGGACGTGGCGGCTCGTCGACGAGGAACAGCGCGTCGTCGGGGCCGCCGCGGGCTATCACGAGTCACAGGCCGCCGCGGAGCGGGACATCGAGGCGGCCCGCGAGGCGTTCGGGGACGCGAGCGTCCTCGAGATCGACTCCGCCGCCTTCGAGTTCCACCGCACCGACGAGGGGTGGACCTGGCGGCTCGTCGACGACCACGGCGAGGAGCTCGCCGAGAGCATCGCGACCTTCCAGAGCCGCGTCGAGGCCCAGGAGGACCTCTCGACCATCAAGTCGCTCGGCCCGGACGCCTGGGTCTCCACGGCCGAGTAGGCGAGTCCCCGTCCGGGCGTCGCCGGACCCGAGGCCGCCGGTCGTGGCGACGTACCCGGGGCGGCCGGCCGTGACGACGAACGCGCGAACTGCTTTCCGATCGGGCACCGAACCCGCTGTCGTGAACGCGCGAGCGACCGGAATCAGCGCCGTGTTCGCCGCCGTCGCGGGCGCCGCTCTGTGGCCACCTCAAGCGGTCTACTGGACCGCCGTGGCCGAGCGGATCGGCGAGGCGCCCACGTTGGCGGTCGTGATCGCCGTGGCGGTCGGTCTCGGCGGCGCGTTCGCGACGATCGCGGACATCCGACCGCAGGAGTTCGCGATCGGTGCCGCGACCGCGTACGGCCTCGGGATGGCGGCCATCGCGGTGGTGATCGCCCCCGACAGCCCGGTTCATCTGGGCCTCTACGGCGGCATTCTCCTCTGTCTCGTCGCGGGCGCGGTCGGCGCGGGCCGCCGCGCGACCGATGATTGATTTGAATGGGGCACCTGAAACGGGTGTGACCGACGCGACCGAGACGGCGGACCCCGAGAGTGACGCGCCGGGGGCGCCGACACCGGGACGGGACGGCGACGAACCGGTGGTCGAACTCGTCGACGTGACGCGGGCCTACGAGGACGGCGCCACGGTCGAGGCGCTGTCGGGCGTCTCGCTCGCGCTGGCCGAAGGGTCCTACACCGCCGTCATGGGGCCGAGCGGCTCCGGCAAGAGCACGCTGCTCAACCTCGTCGGCGGGCTTGACACGCCCACCGCGGGGGCGGTCCGGCTCGACGGACGGGACCTCGCGGCGCTGTCTGAGGACGAGCGGGCGCGGGTCCGCGGGCGGACGGTCGGCTTCGTCTTCCAGACGTTCAACCTGATGCCGCGGCTCACCGCCGTCGAGAACGTCGCGCTCCCCCTCGTCTTCCAGGGGTGGAGTCGCGCGGACCGCCGCGAGCGCGCCGAGGCGTTGCTGACCGAGGTCGGCCTGGGCGACCGGCTGGACCACCGGCCCACGGAGCTCTCGGGCGGGCAGCGCCAGCGGGTCGCCATCGCCCGCGCGCTGGCGGCCGACCCCGCCCTCCTGCTGGCCGACGAGCCGACGGGCAACGTCGACACGGAGACCGGCGAGCGGATCATGGCGCTGTTCGAGGAGTTACACGAGGCGGGGAACACCATCCTGCTCGTCACTCACGAACGCCACATCGCCGAGCACGCCGACCGGATCGTCCACGTCCGCGACGGCGAGATCGAACGCGTCGAGACCGTCGCGGAGCGCGTGGGCGGAGCGGACGAACGAGGGACGGGAACGGGGGCGGAGACCGGATAGATGGACCTCGCCGAGACGCTGCGGATCAGTCTCCGCTCGCTGCGGGCCCACCGCTTGCGCGCCGCGCTGACGGTCCTCGGCATCGTCATCGGCATCGCCGCGGTCGTCACCTTCGCCACCTTCGGCGCGAGCCTGAAGGCCGACGTCGTCTCGGAGATCGAGGGATCCAGCGCAAACGAGATCTATCTCGTCGCCAGCCAGACCGACGAGGGCGGGTTCGGCGGCGCCGGCCAGCCAGTGTTCACCGAGTACGACCTGCGGCAGTTGCGCGACATCGAGGGCGTCCAGCGAGTCGTCCCGCGAGGGATCGTCCCGGTCAGCGCCATCGGCCACGCGAACCAGACGGTCGCCCGCAGTCAGGTCACCGCGACCAACGCGACCGCGTTCGCGACCGCGGACTTCGAGGAGGGCCGCGCGTTCCGCAACGGCGAGCGCGAGGCCGTCGTCAATCGCCCCGCGGCGCGGCTGTTCGCGGACAACCTCTCGGCCGGCGACCGGCTGACGGTGACGCTCGCCGCGGGCGGTCGGGAGAACGTCACCGTCGTCGGCGTCGTCAACGGCACCGGCGGCCAGCTCCCCTTCGGGTCGTTCAGCGACCGGCCGCGCGTGTTCCTGCCCGCCGACCCGTTCTACCAGTCGGTCGTCCAGAGCCCGAACGCGGTCGCCAGCCAGTTCGTCTACCCGCAGGTGACGGTCGTCACCGCCCCCGGCGACACCACCGCGACGAAAGAGCGCGTCCGCGAGTACTTCGCGAGCGGGAACGCCGACGCCTCGCGGCTGGTCCCCGACGGCTACACCGTCTCGGCCCGGACCAACGCCGACCTGGTCGAGCGCATCGAGCGCATCGTCTCCCGGCTCACCCGCTTCGTCACCGGCATCGCCGTCATCGCGCTCGTCGTCGGCGCCGTCGGCATCGCCAACATCATGCTCGTCAGCGTCACCGAGCGGACCCGCGAGATCGGGATCATGAAGGCCGTCGGCGCCCGCCGCCGCGACGTGATGCAGCTGTTCCTCGCGGAGTCGGTGCTGCTGGGCGCGCTGGGCGCGCTCCTCGGCGTGCCGCTCGGCATCGCCGGCGGGTGGGTCGCGACGCGCTACGCGGAGATCCCGCTGACGCTCGCGCCGGGGTGGGCCGCTGCGGCCGTCGCCGTCGGGGTCCTGACCGGCGTCGTCGCCGGCCTCTACCCCGCCTGGCGAGCGGCCCGCGTCGACCCCATCGACGCGCTCCGGTACGAGTGAGGAGCGGGAAGTGACAGCCTGCCGCTACGCGTCGGCCATCACGCGGAGACGCTGTCCGCGGAGGACGAGCCAGGCGCCGACGAGCCCGAGCGCCCACTGGAGCGCGACGACCGACGTCCGGCGCCCGCCCGTCGTCGTCCGGGAGCTGACCATGGAGACGACGTAGTAGTCCCCGTCGTGCGTGACGAGTTCGTTCGCGCCGTCGAGCGGGTCGCTCGTCCGGTACTCGCCGGTTTCGAGCGCGGTCCGGACGCCCCTGGACGCGTCGCTGCTCGGTTCGGCGATGGAGTCGAGGGCCGCAGACTGCGAGACCGGGCGGATCGTGTACTCGACGGTGTCGTTGCCCAGGTCGTCGGCGACCGGTGCGAAAAAGCCCTCGCCGTAGACGTAGACGTACTGGTAGTCGTGCCGGAGGAACGTCGACGAGAGCCCGTCGTACCGCACGCCGCCGTTCGCGCGAATTGCGCGTTCGAGCATACAGGTCCGTTGCGGAAGCGCCTCGAAGCAGGCGACGGCCGGATCCACGTCCCTGACGCCGGCCGGCCGATCGACCGTGCCGTTGTCGTAGAAGGTGATCTCCTTCGGTTCGTAGGTGTAGCTGTCCGGGTCGCCGACGTCGAACGCGCCGACGACGAACGGGTTGAGGAGCAACGCGAATCCGAGGGCGACGTAGATCTCACCCCGCGTGGATCCGGGCAGGGACCGTGGCACAGACGACCGTCTCGCCGGTGTCCCATGATGGTGTCGATTCAATATCACCTCGGCCCGAGGCGCAACTTGGTGATCCGCCACGGGATACGGTCGTCAGCCCGAGGCGATGGTTATCATATATCTTATTGTACGACGAATCGGTAACTGCTATGTTATTTTTCGCCAGAACGCCGCAATCGAGATCCGTGACACACTAGATGGAGCATCTTTCGCCGTATAGCGAGTGTTTTCGGGCTATTTACCCGATGTTCCGAACTGAGATGATCTGACCTGAATCACCGGAACCGCCTTACGAAATAAAAGCGCCGAAGGCAGATTACCCCGATAGTAACGCACTCTACGACGCGATATCCCATATGCAGTCGCCATAAAGTGGCTTCGCGGCGGTTCAATTCAGTTCTGAAATACAATCATTGTAAGCAAATGATAGGATAGGTGTCGGGCTGCGTCCGACCGCCGATCAGTTGTCGGAGGCGAGGCCCTTGGCGAACTGCTCGGCGAACAGGACGTAGATGATGATGGTGGGTAGCGCGGCGAACAGCGCGCCGGCCATCCGCAGCCCGAAGTCGATACCCGACAGGTCGGCCCCCAGTCCGGAGAGGACGAGGGTGACTGTCGCCGCGGGGCTGGACGAACTCCCGATCAGCGTCAGGCTGAACAGGAACTCGTTCCAGATCTGGGTGAACTGGTAGATGAAGACGACGCCGATCATCGGTTTCGACAGCGGCAGGACGATCCGTCGGTAGATCGTCGTGATCGTCGCGCCGTCGATCTTCGCCGCCTCGACCAGCTCCTCCGAGAGCGTCATGTAGTACCCGCGGAACAGGAGCATGCAGATGGGGATCCCGTAGACGACGTGGGTGATCGTTAGCGAGAGTAGTCGCGCATGATCCGGTTCGAGGAAGGGCAGTTGCCACACCGGTGCGAGGATCTCGGCGAGCGGGAAGACGTTGATCCAGAAGTCCGACAGCGGCACCAGCACCGCCTGGTAGGGGATGAAGATGCCGATGAGGAACAGCACGAGCACGCCGAACTGGGCCCGGTCGCCCCAGTCGACCAGCGTCAGACCGTAGGCGGCGGTGCTGCCGAAGAAGACCGTCGCGATAGTCGCCGGCACCGTCATGATCAGGCTGTTGACGAAGCCGGTCGAGAGGTGGTCGATCGCGCGGCCCCACTTCTGCAGGGTGAACCCGCCCGCTCCCGGTGGGACGAACGGCGTCGTGCCGGTGACCGCGGCGCTGGTCTTGAACGAGGTGACCAGGCCGGTCCAGATCGGCGCGAGGAAAAACGCGAAGAAGAACGTGACGATCAGCGAGAGGCCGATCCGCCAGTAGTTCCACTCCGGCAGGATGTCCGCGAAACTCTCATCGACAGATTGGGTTGCTTTGCTCATGTTAGAGGCTCCCTTGTTTGTGCTGGTAGTGGAGATACGGCGCGATCACGGCGAGTGCCATCAGCAGTAGTATCGTCGCAATCGCCGCGGCGTAGGCCCAGTTCTGGAGTTTGAACGCTTCGCGGACCATCAGCGTCGCCAGGATGTCGGTGGCTTTGGGCACGCGGTACTGGCCGAACATCGAGAACAGGAACGTGAACGCTTTGAGCGCGAAGATCACGAGGATCACCGCCGCGCTCACGGACGACGATTTGAGTTGGGGGATAATCACGCGCCAGTAGGTTTTGAAGATGCTGGCGCCGTCGACCTGGGCGGCTTCGAACTGGTCGTCGGGGATCGACTGTAATCCCGCGAGGAAGACGACCATCGCGTAGCCGCTGAACTGCCAGATCAGCGCGAAGATCACCGCGCCGAGTACTAACTCGGGATTGCCGATCCAGTTGTACGGGCCCAACCCGACTACGCCGAGGAGGATGTTGACGAGGCCATTATTCACGTTGTACATCCAGAGCCAGAACTGGGCGGTGACGACGAACGACAGCGCCATCGGCAGCAGGTAGACCGTCTGGATCTGCTCTTTGAAGCGGATGCCCCGGTCGAGCATGATCGCCAAAAACAGGCCCAGTAGCATCGTCACCGTCGTGAACACGATCAACAGCACGAACGTGTTCTTACCCGTCGTCCACACCCACGGGTCGTTCATCGCCTGGACGTACATATCCAGGTCTAACTGCGAGAAATCCGGCCCCTTGTTGAAACCCTCGTAGTCGGTCAGGGAGATCAGCGTGTTGTAGCCGATCCCGCCGTACACCCCCAGTCCCATGATCGAGAAGGGGATGAACCAGTAGGGGAACGACCGAACGAAGTCGCTCTTCGAGTACACCCGGAGCTTCGTACGCCAGTCGCGTTCGGCGCCGCTACCGACGCTCTGGGAACCGGACACTGTGTCTTGCGAGCTTGCCATAAATTGTGAGTTGAAGTTTGGAGGCTGGTCAGAAGACTTTCATCAGTTCGTCGGCGGTGGCCTTGGGTTTGTACGGCCCCATGAAGTTCGAGGCGATGGCGTCTTTGCAGGCGCTGAGCTGGTCGGACGTGCCGGCCAGGCCGTGAGCCAGCGTCGGCGGGAACTTCTCCAGGTTGTTCAGGTCGTCGACGTTGAGGCTGAGGAACTCGGTAAGTTTGCTCCCGTCGACGTCCGTCCGCAGCGGGATCGACCCCTTCAGGTTGTTGAACTCCACCTGGACGTCTTTCTGGCCGAGGAATTCGGCGAAGATCTTGGCCTTGCGCGGCGCGTTGCCGTCGCGGGGGAACAGGAACGAGTCGAGGTGCCAGACGTACATGTCACCCGTGCCGGGGAACGGGACCCACCCCCAGTCCTCGTTGAATTTGAAGTCTTCCGTGTTGCGATACATCCCGTAGGCCCAGTTACCCATGGTGAAGAACGCGGCGTTGCCCGCGATGAGTTTGTCGTTGGCTTCGGGGAAGCTGATCGACGATTTGTCCTCGTTGGAGTAGTTCTCGATGACGTTTTTCGTCTTCTTCAGCGCGCGAACGACGGCCTGCTTGTCACCGTTGCCGTTGATGAATGCGTCGTAGGCGTCGGCGCCCTCCGTGCCGAGGAAGAACTCGACGAAGTACTGCAGGTTCGCCCACGACCCGCGCGTGGTCATCGTCATCGGGATCGCGTCGGTGTTGTTCTTGACCTTGTCTAACGCGCTGATGAACGCGTCGTAGGACGTGAGGCTCTCCGGGTCAACGCCGGCCTCTTCGAGCACGCTGACGTTGTAGAAGAGGTTGTTCAACCGGTGTGACCCCAGCGGCACCGCCCGGTACGCGTCGTTCAGCCGGCACGCTTCGGCGGCTTTCGGATGCATCGTGTCCGTGTAGCCAGCGTCTTCCCAGACGTCGGAGACGCTCATGAGGCGGCCGCCGTACTGCTGCATCGTCTTGCCCGGCCAGGAGGCGAACGCGTCCGGCGGGTTGCGGTTGGCGAGGCGGCGTGCCACCGTCGCGTTGAGGTTCTCGTTGGCGTCGCCGCCGATCGGCTTGATGTCGTGCTCGATGTCCGGGTGCTGCTGTTCCCACATGTCGACGAGTTTCCCCACCGCGGCGGCGCCGTCACCGCCGGTCCACCCGTGCAACGCCTCCATCGCGTTGTCCGTCATCGTCGGCGTCCCACCGTCGCCACTGTCAGTACCGCTGCCTCCGTCGGTGCCGTCGCCGCCGTCGCCACCGTCACCGCCGCCACCGATACACCCTGCGAACGATGCGGCGAGCCCCGTCGCCGTGCCGGCGACAACTCGACGCCGCGTCACGTACTCGCCCGTACTGCCACCAGTGCTATCGTCTGACATACGATACACACGTGCTAAACCGACCCATAAATACTTACCGAATTTTTCGTGATGTTGTCCGACCGCGGAGGCGAAAAACTGGCTACTGGCCGACAGCGATGCGAGCGCAAACGCGGTCGGCGGCGAGCGAGCCGAGTCCCGTGGTCACGCAGTGCCGATCTGTTCGACCTTCTCGACCGTTTCGAGGACCCGGTTGTGGAGCGCCTCGCCGGTGACGCCGTCGAAGAGGTGGATCGCGTCCTCGGGGATCCGTATGTCGACTTCCTCGCCCCACTGGAGCGCTCGCATGCCGTCGATGGTCGCCGTGAGCGTGTCGGCGTCCTCGTCCTGCGAGGCGAAGCGGAGGTGAACCGTGTTCTCGTATCCCTGGGGCTGGACCACGTCGACGACGCCGTCGAAAACGTGTTCACCCGGCAGGCCGTCCCCGACCTCGACGTTCTCCGGACGGATGCCGAGCACGACGTCCTCCGCGTCCCCGATATCGGCCAGCGTCTCCTCAGAGAGGTCGTACTCGAAGTGCTCGCCGACCAGGGTGTCACCCTCCCGCGTCGTCGAGAAGAAGTTCATCGAGGGCTCGCCGATGAACCCGGCGACGAACTGGTTGGCCGGCTCGTGGTAACACTCCATGGGCGTCCCGACCTGCTGGAGTTCGCCGCCGTCGAGGACGGCGATGCGGTCGGACATCGTCATCGCCTCCGTCTGGTCGTGCGTGACGTAGATGGTCGTGGTGTCGAGTTCGTCCTGGAGCTGCTGGAGTTCGGTCCGCATCTCGGCCCGCAGCTTCGCGTCGAGGTTCGCCAGCGGCTCGTCCAGCAGGAACACCTTCGGGTCCCGGACGATGGCCCGCCCCAGCGCGACGCGCTGTTGCTGGCCGCCCGAGAGGTCGCCGGGCTTCCGGTCGAGCAGCGGCGTGATACCCAGCGTCTCGGCCGCGTCCTCGACTAACTCCTCGATCTCGTCGTCCGGGAGATCGGTCGACTCTTCGAGGCCGAAGGACATGTTCTCGCGGACGGTCATGTGCGGATACAGCGCGTACGACTGGAACACCATCGCGATGTCGCGCTCCTGGGGCGTCCGCGTGTTGATGACCTCCTCGTCGAGCGTTATCTGCCCGTCCGAGAGCGTCTCGAGCCCGGCGACCATCCGGAGCGTCGTCGACTTCCCGCACCCGGACGGGCCGACGAGCACTAGGAATTCGCCGCTCTCGATGTCCAGGTCCAGTTCGTCCACCGCCAGGACACCCTCGTCACCGTCACCGTACTGCTTGGTAGCTGCCTCTAGGGACAGATTTGCCATGATACAGCGTAGCACAAACCACGCATAAAATCGTTTCCCTTTCTTTCGGATAGGTCGCCAGTCCCACGATCGGTCGCAAATCCGCAACCCGGGCGCGCTCGGGGTCGATCAGTCGTCGCCCGATATCGGCCCCTCGTCGGACGGGCGGCCGTCCTCGCGGTTGGGGTAGAAGAACTCGCGTTCGGTCTCGGTCTCGAAGCCGTCGAGCACTTCGCTGAGCGGGCCCGCGTACTGGGTGAGGTCGTTCGCCCGCTGAGTGACCTCGTTGAGTTCGGCCGCCTGCTCCTCGGCGGCGCCCGCGACGAGTTCCGTCTCGGCCAGCGTCTGCTCGCTTATCTCCGCGACGCGCGAGACCGTCTGGGCGATCTCTTCGAGGTTGTCGAGCGGTTCAGCGACGTCGAGTTCGTCGTGTTCGGCGGCGTACTCGTCGAACAGGTCGACCAGATCGTCGAGCTCGGCCGAGACGGCTTCCAGTTGCTCCTTCTGGTCGTGGGCGTCGTCGGAGATGGCTTGGACCGAGCTGGCGACGTGCTCGCTGGCGGTCTTGACGCTCTCGGAACTGGACTGGAGGACCTCGCCCGAGTGTTCGACCTCCTCGGCGAAGCTGCGGAGCTGCCCGGTCGTCTTCTCCAGTTCCGCGACCATGTCGTTGAACTCGCGGGCGATGCGGTCCATCGAGTCGTTCTCGTTGTCGGGCTCCAGCCGCTGGGTCAGGTCGCCCTCGGCGCACTGCTGCATGATGTCGGAGTACTCCTCGGCTTTCTCCTGGAGGTACTCGTTCATCTCGATCGCCTCGGCCCGGGACACCTCGGCGCGCTGGCGGGCGTGCTCGGCCGCCTCGATCTGCTCTTTCAGCGAGCGCCGCATGTCGTCGAACCCGTCGTAGAGCTGGCCGATGCTGTCGATCCGTGGCGAGGAGATGGCCACGTCGAGGTCCCCCTCCCGCATCTCGTCCGCGCGGCGGCGCAGCCGGTTGATGTCGCGGGTCGTGCTGAGCCCGATCGCGGTGCCGACGAGGCCGATGAAGACGACGCCGCCGAGCGTCGACAGCCGCCCCCACAGGGAGATGGTCTGGACGAACCCGAAGACGTCGCTGGTCGGTTCGTGGACCAGCACGACCCACGAGAGGTCCGAGCCGAAGACCCGGACCGGCGCGTACCCGACCGTGTACTCCTCGTCGAGCACCTGCGAGTGCGGCCCCATCCGCGGGATCACGCCCGCGGAACCGCCCGCCGGGCCCGACTCCTCGGTGGCGAGGCTGACCGGCCGTAGCGCGTCCTCGCTGCCGTACTGCCGGAGGATCTCGCTCGACCGCGCGGCGACCTGCACGGTCCCGTTCGCGTCGACGACCTGGGTGAACCGCGACGAGATCCCGTCCTGGTCGATGGAGTTCGCCAGTTGCTGGACCTTGTACTCGACGACCAGATACCGGTCGTCGGTCCCCTGCACGGGGCTGACGAACGCGATGACCCGGTTGTCCCCGTCGACGACGTGCACGTCGGTGGTGTGCACGTCCGCGACGTCCATCTCCTCGGTCGAGACGTTCTCCAGCCACTCGCGCCCGATGGCCGACACGTCGGTGTCGAACGGGAACTGGGGACTCGCCACCACGGACGCCGGCGACGTGGATCGATTGACGAGATAGATCGACTGGACGCCGTAGAGGTTCGCCCCCGTCGTCGCCAGTTCGTTGCGTATCTGGTAGCCGGCCCTGTCGCCGTCGCGGGTCAGCACGGCGTTTTTCGACGCGAGCTTCACCGACACCGAGTTGCGCTGGATCCACTTCTCGACGACCGTCGCCTTCTGGGTCGCCAGGTCCTCGTACTCCTGCTCGACGTCGTGCTCGACCTGCGACGAGAGCTTCCCCGTCGCCGTCGCTCCGATGAGCGCCACGGTCAGTGCCATCACCGCCAGTATCAACGCGAACTTCAGGATGAACCGCTTGCGGACGAAATCCGGGACGGCCGCGCGTATCGCCCCAAGGGCCCCACTTCCCCCGGTTTCGTCACCGATATCGTCCTCCATGGTTGTTTCTGGCAAATTCGACCGCGGTGTAATAAATGTTCCCACACGACAGGGTATCACGGCGGTCGGCCCGTCAGCCCGCTCGCGAACCGCTGGTCGCCGAACGCCGCTGTCAGCGGCCCGCGAACACCGCATGCTGCGTCGGAGCGCGCCACCACCGTTTCCTATCTGCGAACGTATAAGGACTTCCCGCCGGAACGGAAGAGTATGACACCGGACGACGGGAAGACGGTGCAGACGGCCGTGACGAGTTTCGAGATCCTCGAAGGAATCCGCGAACTCGACGGCGCTGGGCCGACGGCGCTGGCGGATCACCTCGACCGGTCCAAGAGCGGAGTATACAAGCACGTCCGCACGCTCGCGGACCGCGGATACCTCGTCGAGGACGGCGGCGAATACCGGTTAGGGCTCGGGATGTGGACGCTGGGAGCCGGCGCTCGCTCGGAGTATCCGGTCGAGGCCGGTCGCCGTACCGTCGACAGTCTGGTCGCCTCGGTCGGCCACGTCGCCAGCCTCGTCGTCTACGAAAACGGCGTCGCCTCCTCGGTCTACCGCGAGCGACCTGGCGCCGACGTCGACACGGTGGGATCCCTCGGCGACTCGCTCCCGCTGCACGCGACGGCCGCCGGGAAGGCCGTGCTCGCCCACCTCCCCGACACCGAGCGTCGGACCGTCCTCGACGAGCAGCCGTTGACCGAACACACGGCCGAGACTATCACGGACACCGCCGCCCTGACAGAAGAACTCGAATCCGTTCGCGGGCAGCGAACGGCGACGGAGCTGGAAGAGTACCGTGAGGGCGTCCACGGTGTCGCCTCCCCCGTGCTAGACGAAGAAGGCATCCCTATCGGCGCAGTGTACGTCACGGGCCCCCCGGAGAGCCTCTCTGAGACCCGCCTGGAAGCGAAGATATCCGGACTCGTCGTCAGCGCTTCGCGGTCCGTCGAGAACGCGCTGTCGACCGACTCCGACTAAGCCGTTTTCTACCTGCGAACGGATCGCGGCCGAAAACCCCGTCACCCCACTACCCCGTTCGCAGATGAGAAACGGACTAGCACGTCGAGCAGGACGAAACCGGCGATTGGATTACAGCCATAAACCTGTAATCGGCTGGAGAAACACCTGTCAGTGGATGGGGGTTGCACCCGAAACAGAGGGTGGTGAATGAGCATATGTTTTCTGTCACAACAGCTTTTCAGTATTATACCAATCATATTTTATGGGAAAGATGGCAAACAAACCAAACAAGAGGAGAGTACGCAGATCGCGGTTTTCGCAAAATACCTTTTCTCGAACGAGGGAGTAAATGCGGGGTACCAATGTCGGCGATTCTGGAAAATATCCCGAGTATACGCCGGTAAAAGAGCAAATCTACTCGTATCCCCGACACTAGTAAGTTTATTATTATAAAATAAATCAGTATTATTGAACCCAGACAGGAATGACGACTTCGACTGTCGTCAGCGGTCACGTACACGAGACGGCGGGGCCGGCGATAGATTCGGCGAGCCGGACGCAATTCCTCGGCCGAAACCGGGAACCGATCCCGGGTCGCGCGATCCGTTCGCACGGTACCGCGTCAACAAAGCCTTAAAACGGCGGAGACACCTACGGTCGGGCATGCAACACGTGAAGATTCCGCAGGACCGGATCGGCGCTCTCATCGGCGAGGGGGGTGAGACGCTGCGGGCGATCGAGGACCGAGCGGAGGTCCGGCTCGACGTCGACAGCGAGACGGGGCAGGTGAAGGTCGAGCAGACCGGTGACCCGATCACCGCACTCAAAGGTCCCGACATCGTCAAGGCCATCGGCCGCGGGTTCGCGCCCGACGAGGCCATGCGACTCCTCGACGACGAGATGATGATGTTCGACATCATCGACATCGACGCCGCCGCGCGCAACCAGAACGACCTCCAGCGCCACAAAGGTCGGCTCATCGGCGAGGGCGGGCGTACCCGCGAACTCATGGAGGAGCTCAGCGGCGCCTCCGTGGTCATCTACGGCTCGACGCTGGGCATCATCGGCGGCCCCGAACAGGTCGACGTGGTCCGCGAGGCCGCGGAGATGATCATCGAGGGCGCCCCGCACGGCACCGTCTACTCGTTCCTCGAAGAGAAGCACAACGAGATGAAACACAAGGGTCTGGACTACCACCAATTCACGGGTTAGAAAGACGAACGCTAGATCCGTATCCTTACCGTATGTCGTTCAGTGAACGGAGCTACGGGGCCACACCAGACATCGACGGGACCGTTCACTTCTCATTGCGGGTCCGTTCCAACGGAACCAGTAACCCGATCGAGGATACCATACGTGAGCTGGTCTGGTAGACCCGTCAGCACGAAAACGAACCCGTAGAGAAGTAGTATGGAATCCGCTCCAGCACTCAACGGCCTGGTAACGAGTCCGGTGTAGACGAGTGCGAAACCGATTGGAGCATTGAATAGTATCGGGCTCGCGGTGATCAGTTCGCTCTTCCATCGGCTATCGGTTTCACCAGGAATCACGTATCCACTGGCACGGCCAAGGTTACCAGCGACGAACGCTTTCGGGAGTGCTCCGACCGCGGCAGCCACGAAAGCATGCGAGAACTCGTGGACGACAAGCGGGACAAAAAATAGAAGGTTCGCGATCGCCATCTGACACGACGTTCCCCCGGTATCGGTCTCAAACTCCCGGTTCTCAGGAAAGTGGCGCTCGTCCCCGATCGCGATCACGGGCCCCTCGAATCGCTCTGGGATGTACATCGTCTTCCCGGTGTAGTCTTCGTATCCATCTAACCCGGAGATCACTATCACCGAGACCAGAAAAGCGGCGGGAAGTAGCGGATCAAGTGCCGTCGTACGGAATGATTCCCAAAGCAGTTGGATAGTCCACAGCGCTGCCAGCGCGGAGACGAGGAGGTTAAAATAGAAATTTCGATGCGACCCTTTCACAGTGCATGGCTTCAGTTGACCGATTGTATAAGTATAGGGGTGGCGATATCGTCTATCTTTCCACGCGGAGAGACGAGGGTATTTGACGGGCGGCGTCGATACCTCGGACATGCGCGCAGCAGTCTTCACGGACTACGGGGAACCGCTCGACGTGCGGGAGGTCGACGACCCGGAGCCGGAACCGGACGGCGCGGTCGTCGAGGTGGAGGCCTGCGGGGTCTGTCGCAGCGACTGGCACGCCTGGCAGGGCGACTGGGAGTGGCGCGGACTCGACCCGGTCCCCGGCCACATCCTCGGGCACGAACCCGCCGGGCACGTCGTCGCGGTCGGCGAGGAGGTCGAGGGCGTCTCCGAGGGCGACCACGTCGCCGTCCCGTTCAACCTCGGCGACGGCTCGTGTCACCTCTGCCAGACCGGCCACTCGAACATCTGTGAGAACCGCCAGGCCCTGGGTCTCCAGCCCGCGGCCCCTGGCGCCTTCGCCGAACAGGTGCCGGTCCCCCACGCCGACCACAACCTCGTCGAACTCCCCGAAGGGGTCTCCTCGGTCGACATGGCGGGACTGGGCTGTCGCTTCATGACAGCGTTCCACGGACTGGCCCACCGCGCGGACGTGGGCGCGGGCGACTGGTTCGTCGTCCACGGCTGCGGCGGCGTCGGCCTCTCGGCGGTCCAGATCGCCGACGCTATCGGGGCCAACGTGATCGGCGTCGACCTCATGGACGAGAAGCTGGATTTCGCCGAAGAACAGGGCGCCGTCCACACGATCAACGCGAGCGAGGTCGAGGACCCCGCCGCGGAGGTGCGGGCGCTCACCGACGGCGGCGCCGACGTGTCGATGGACGCGCTTGGCATCGAGACGACCTGCCGGAACGCAATCGAGAGCCTCGGCAAGACCGGCCAGCACGTCCAGGTCGGACTCACGACGAAGGAAGCGGGCGGGACCCTCCCGCTGCCGACCGACGAGATGGTCACGGGCGAGATCGACTTCTACGGCGCGCTGGGGATGCCGCCCGAGCGCTACGACGAGATATTCCGGATGGTCGCGACCGGGAAACTCGACCCCGCCGCGATCATCACCGACCGCATCGCGCTGGACGACGTCTCCGAGGTCCTCGACGACATGACCGACTTCGAGACGGTCGGCATCCCCGTCATCGACGAGTTCTGAAGCCACCGGCCTCGTCTCGCCACTTTCGCACCCTTGCGCTCCGAGCGCAGGTAGATCCGGATATCGACCCCGTTTCTCGTCGTGCCGACGCCGCGCCCAGTGAATGCCGACGCCATGACCAGTGAATTCCCACGACGTCCGAGTGCGGCGTACTCCGGCCTCACAGGTCGCAAACACCGCACGTCCGAGACCACTCGGTCGGAAAAGAGTGCGCCAGTACGAACCGCGTGACGGGTAGGCTACCGCTTTTTGGCCTTGCCGGCGCCGTTACCGTTACCGTTGCCGTTGCCGTTGTTTCCCGCTTCGTCGTCGTCGGTGTCCGCGTCGTCGTCGTTCTTATCGGGGCCGCCAGCGTGGTCCGGCGGGCCCTGCGTGCCGTTCTCGTCGTCGTCGCTCGTCTCGTTGCCGTCGTCGCCGCCAGCGTGGTCCGGTGGGCCGCGCGTCTCGTTGCCGTCGTCGCCGCCGGCGTGGTCCGGCGGGCCGCGCGTCTCGTTACCGCTCTCGTTCCCGGCGTGGTCCGGCGGACCGCGCGTCTCGTTCCCCGGTCCGGCGTGGTCCGGCGGACCGCTCCCGTTGCCGGGGTTGTTGGCGACGACCCAGGTCGAGATAGCGAGGCCGCGCGGCCCCTCGGTCTCGTTCAGGCCGGAGATGAAGTTCGTGACCCGCGTCCCGAACGGCGTCGCCGTCTCGTTGTCGGTCTCGTTCCCGCCGGCGGTCAGTTCGGCCTCGGTAGTCGCCGTGAGGGTGCCGGTCGACGCCGTGATCGACACGGTCACCGTCTCGTTCGGTGCCGGGAGGGTGACCGTTCCGGTCGAATCGGTCGTGTACTCGCCCGCGCCCTCGTACGTGACGTTCTCGGTCAGCGTCGCCACGTTCACTGTCGCGTTCTCGACCGCCGTGCTATTGCCGTCTGTGACGGTCACCGTGACGCCGTCGCTCTGCGTTACCGCGACGTCCAGCGAGTCGGCCGTCGTCGCGCCCATCGCTGGTGCCGCCACGGAGACGACCATCAGTGCCGCCAGTACGACTGCCCGCGTGTGCTGACTCATACGCTGCTATTCCACAACTGGATCCCACTTAATTGCCGGTCACCCTTAGGGCGGCTTGCGCCGAATTAAGTCGAATTTTCCGCCCGTAAACTATCTGCTCGGGTATTATCTCCTGTGAGAACGACCGCTCGGTACGGTGACACGGCTATTCTGTGCGGTCGCGAGTCGGCGAGCCTACGGTCTGTCGTCGCTCTCTACCCGTCGAAATCAGGGATCGCCCCACTGGTGAGGCCGCCGGAGCGCCTCAGGGGCCTCTTGCAGGCGCAGGGGCCACATTTAGCCGGTCCGTGGGTGTACCGCGCTAACAGATATCGCACGATGACCGACGCTCGAGTGGACGATGCTCACGGACCCAGGCGAACCGACAGCGACGGGGGCGAGCGATGAGGGCGCTCACGTGGCACGGGGAGCAGGACGTCCGCGTCGAGGACGTTCCCCGGCCGCAGATAGTCAATCCGAACGACGCGATAGTCGAGATCACCGCGACCGCGATCTGCGGCTCGGATCTGCACCCCTACAACGACAACATTCCCGGGATGCGGGAGGGCGACATCCTGGGCCACGAGCCGATGGGCGAAGTGGTCGAGGTCGGCGAGGGCGTCGAGACGCTCGAAGCCGGCGACAGGGTGGTCGTCCCGTTCACGATCAGCTGCGGGGAGTGCTGGTTCTGCCAGCGCGACCTGTACTCGCTGTGTGACAACTCGAACCCGAACGCCGAGATGGCCCGGGAGGTGATGGGGCAGTCGCCCGCCGGCCTGTTCGGCTACTCACACCTCCTCGGCGGGTACGCCGGTGGTCAGGCCGAGTATCTGCGGGTTCCCTACGCCGACGTCGGGCCGATCAAGATCGAGTCCGACCTCCCCGACGAGCAGGTGCTGTTCCTCTCGGACATCTTCCCGACGGGGTACATGGCCGCCGAGAACGCCGACATCGAGGACGGCGACACCGTCGCGGTCTGGGGCTGCGGCCCGGTCGGGCAGTTCACGATCCAGAGCGCGCAGATGCTCGGCGCCGACCGCGTGATAGCCATCGACCGCGTGCCCGAGCGCCTGCAGATGGCCCGCGAGCACGGCGACGCCGAGACGATCCACTTCGAGGAGGAAGACGTCTACGACACCCTGATGGCGATGACCGGCGACCGCGGACCGGACGCCTGCGTCGACGCCGTCGGGACGGAAGCCCACGGCACGGGTCTCGCGGGCGTGACTGACCGCGCGAAACAGGAGGTGGGGCTAGAGAGCGATCGCCCGCACGTCCTCCGCGAGGCGATCACCTGCTGCCGGAAGGGCGGGACGCTGTCGGTCCCCGGCGTCTACACCGGCGACGTCGACGGCATCCCGTTCGGATCGCTGATGAACAAGGCCCTGTCCGTCGAGAGCGGCCAGACCCACGTCCAGCGCTACCTCGACCCCCTGCTAGGGAAGATCGAAGACGGTGAGATCGACCCGTCGTTCGTCGTCACTCACCAGGAACCCCTGGAGAAGGGCCCGGAGATGTACCAGACGTTCAACGACAAGGACGACGGCTGTATCAAGGTCGTGCTGACGCCCTGAGCGGCTGTGTAGCAGAATATCTCCGCGTCCCGTCTTCACTCGCCGCTCTCGGCCCGGTCGATCAGGTCCTGCGCGTGCGCTTCGGCCCGCTCGCGGACCGCCGCCTCGTCGAGCGTCAGGACCTCGCGGTCGCGCATGAGCACCTCGCCGTCACAGACCGTATGACGCACGTCGCTGCCGCGGACGGCGTAGGCGAGGTGGCTCACGAGGTCGTGGGCGGGCGTGAGGTGTGGCGCGTCCAGATCGATCACGGCCAGGTCCGCGTTCGCGCCGGCCTCGACCCGTCCGCTATCGAAGCCGAGTAGATCCGCGCTCCCCCGCGTGACCATCTCGACGACCGCCTCGGCGGGGACGGCGCTGGCGTCCGCGGCGGCGAGCTTGCCGATCATCGCCGCGTCGCGCACCTCGTCGAAGGCGTCGAGGTCGTTGTTCGAGGCCGCGCCGTCGGTCCCGATGCCGACCGTCACGCCCGCGTCGCGCATGCGCTGGACCGGCGCCATCCCGCTCGCGAGTTTCATGTTCGAGGCCGGGCAGTGAGCGACGCCCGTGCCGCGCTCGGCGAGGAGTTCGATCTCGGTCTCGTCGACGTGGACGCCGTGGGCGACGTAGGTGTCCTCGGTCAGCAGGCCCAGATCGTCTGCGTATTCCAGAGGCCGGACGCCGTGTTCGTCGACGATGGGGTCGACCTCGTTCTCGGTCTCGTTCGCGTGGAAGTGGATCGACAGGTCCGCGTCGCGGGCCTTCGGGACGAACTGGCGGAGGTACTCCTCGCCGACGGTGGTCAGCGAGTGGGGCTGGAAGGTCGTCGTGATCCGCCCGTCCGCGGCGCCGTCGAGTTCTTTCGCCACGTCGAGGCTCTGCTGGAGGTCCGCGCGGGCCGCTTCGTCGTCCTTCCCGACGGTGACGGCCGTGTGACCGAGCACCGCCCGGACGCCCGCCCGTTCGACCGCGTCGGCGATCCGGTCGACGTGGAAGTACATGTCCGACAGGGCGGTCGTCCCGGACTTGATCATCTCGACCAGGCCGAGTTCGGCGCCGACCTCGATGTCGTCGCCCGTGAGTTCGGCCTCGACCGGCCAGATGTCCTCCTGGAGCCAGGCGTCGAGTTCCTTGTCGTCGGCGTAGCCCCGCAGGAGCGTCATCGCGACGTGGGTGTGGGCGTTCACGAGCCCCGGGACGACGAGCCCGTCGCTCGCGTCGAGGGTTTCGTCGCCGTCCAGCGCGCCCGGGTCGTCGACGGCAACGACTTCGCCGCTGTCCCGGTCGACGAGCACGTCCGCCCGTTCGACCGTGAGATCGGGTCGCAGTACCTGTCCGCCGGCAACGAGGAGTTCGCTCATGCCCCGGAGTTGGCCCGGCGGGTGCCTGAATCTACCCCTTCGGCGCCATCGCGGATGTGACCGCCTCACACTCCCGACGCGGGAGCGCACGACTTTTCCCGCTCGGGCGGATAGGAAGGAGCGATGATATCCGAGGGCTGCGAACAGTGCGCCAAAGGCGGCAAGCTGGTGCTGTTCGTCTACGGTTACTGCGACCAGCGCGACTGTTTCTACTGTCCCCTCGGCGAGAACCGCAAGAACGTCGAGCAGGTCTACGCCAACGAGCGCCCCGTCGAGTCCGACCGGGACGTCCTCGAAGAGGCCGAGCGCATGGACGCCCTCGGCGCCTCGATCACCGGCGGCGAGCCCCAGGAGGCGATGGGTCGCACGACGCGCTACCTCTCTCTGCTGAAAGACGAGTACGGCGAGGACTTCCACACGCACCTCTACACCGGCATCACGGGCGGCCGCGAGAACATGCGCCGCCTCTCGGAGGCCGGCCTCGACGAGATCCGGTTCCACCCGCCCTACGAGCAGTGGGGCGATCTGCACGGCACCGGGTGGGAGGAGATCCTCTACATCGCCCGCGAGGAAGGCCTCACGCCCGCCTTCGAGATCCCCGGCATCCGCCCGGAACAGGAGTTCATCGACTTCCTCGACGAGGGCGCCGCGGACTTCTGCAACATCAACGAGTTCGAGATGTCCGACGGGAACTACCGCCGGATGCAAGAGGAGGGCTTCGAACTCCGCGACGAGCACATGAGCGCCGTCGACAGCCCGCGCGAGGAGATCTTAGACCAGATGGGCGACCACGAGAAGGTCTACTTCTGCACGAGCGTCTTCAAGGACGCCGCCCAGCACCGCCGCCGACTCAAGCGGATGGCCCGCAGCCTGCGCCGCCCGTTCGACGAGATCACCGACGACGGTACCCTCGTCTACGGGAAGACGTGGGCCGAGCCCGAGCGCTTCGAGGAACTCGGCGTGCCCGAGGAGTTCTACACGGCGAAGTCCGACCACGTCGAGGTGGCCTGGTGGCTCCTCGAAGAGATGGTCGAGGACGGCGACGTCGAGGAGGGCGAGATCGTCGAGCAGTACCCGACCTACGACGGGACCGTGGTCGAGCGGACGCCGCTGTCGGGCGGGAGTGGGACTGAAACCGACAGCGGACGGAGTGCGGCCGGCGACTGATTCTGTCCGGCGCCGACGACGCCGGTTCACCGGACGCGAGCGAACGCAGTGAGCGAGTCGTCCGGCTTTTTCGCCCACGTTTTTCGACGAGTGGTGCCCACAGCGAGCGAAGCGAGCGAGGACACCCGATGAGAAAAACGTGGTCGCGCTGCCGCTCGTTCTCGACGCCGCCGCGCGCTTCGACCCGCCGGAGGAGCCGCAGGTTCTGGAAGTGGTGAAAGTCGCGACGGCCGGACTGTTGGCGGTCGTCCAGGGACTGGTGCTCGCCTGGAACCTCGGCCGCGACGTGCCCTTCGACCGCTTCGTGGTGGGCGTCGCGGTGTGGGCGATCGCCGTCGTCGGCTACTCGCTGGCGGTCGAACGGGGCTACGGTCCAGCCTGAGCGCCGGCACGGCCCCGGCGCGACCGGCACCGCGTCGGTCGCGGCGACGGCCTCCGCGATGCCAGTGTTCATTTCAGTGGCGTGGGAAGGCCACCCATGTCAGTCGCTATCGGAGTGGTGGGCGCGGGCAACCGCGGGCAGGCCCACGCCGACGCGTACAGCGAGGTCGACGGCGCCGACGTGGTCGCCGTCGCGGACATCGACGAGGAGGCGGCGGCCGCGCTCGCGGACGAACACGGCGCGAGCGTCTACGGCGACTTCCGCGAGATGCTTGGCGACGCCGGCGTCGACGCGGTGAGCGTCTGCGTCCACAACAACCTGCACCGGCCGGTCGCCGAGGCGGCGGCCGACGCGGGAGCGCATATCTTCACCGAGAAGCCGATGGCGGCGACCTACGCCGACGCGAAGGCGATGGCCGACGCCGCCGCGGACGCGGGGGTCGAGATCGGCGTCCAGAACTACGAACTGTTCTCCGCGGAGACGACGGCGGCGCGGCGCCTCGTCGACGACGGCGAACTCGGCGATCCCTACTACGCTCGGGGAGTCTACTCGCGGCGGCGCGGTCGCCCCTACGTCGACGGCTACGGCACGCCGGGGTTCGTCTCGAAGGAGTCCGCCGGCGGCGGTCCGGTCATCGACATCGGGACGTACGTGCTCGGGCAGTTGCTCTACCTGCTCGGGAACGCGCCCGTCGAGCGCGTAGGGGGCGCGACCTTCGAGCGGACCGAGGACTCCTACGACGAGAGCCTCGTCGGACCGAACCGCGAGACCTACACCGAACGGCTGGAGGAGTCGGGCTACGACGTCGAAGACGCCGGCGTGGGGACGGCCCACCTCGCCGACGGCTCGGTGGTGGAACTGCGCGCCGCCTGGCACATGTTCCTGCCCGACCGACCGAGCGTGGTGGCCGGATCGCAGGGGGGACTGCAGCTGGACCCCTTCGAGTTCTACACGACGACGGGCGATTACGAGGCGACGGTGTCGCTGGACCTGGACGAGTACGAGCGCCGACAGGGCCTCATCGCCGGCGACGGGTACGAGACCGCGGAGACGAGCGACCAGTTCGCCCACTGGGTCGAGACGGTCGCCGGGGACGCGGCCGACCCGGTCCCGACCGGCGAGCTGGCGCTGAACTCGATGCGCATCATGGAAGGCATCTACCGCTCGCAGGAAGCGGGCCGCGAGTTGACTGCCGAGGAGATCGCCGAGCGCTCGGAGTCGACCGCCGTCGAACTGTGAGGGGGGCCGCCGTCGCGGGGTAGAGCGGTCTCGACGGTTTCGAGCGGTTCTGCGCCGGTCCAGGTGATTGCGGACGGCTCTCGGCGGTACGTGTGTCGCCGAGCAGGGCGGTGGCGGCGGTCCGGCCCGGGGCCGCGGACGTGAGCCTACTCCTCGACGGCGCCGCGGACGGTGACCGTTCGGCCGTCCACGGTGACGGACAGGCCCTCGTACTCGAATTCGACGGAAGCCCCGTCGCCGTGGGCGACGAGCTGGTCCAGTGCGTCGGGGTCGATCGACTTCGAGAGCGGGTCGATCTCGTGGCTGGGAGTGTTCTTCAACGCGGCGATCGTGCGGACGACGCCGATACTGGGGGATTCGTCCGATCGGATCTGGCGAGTATACGGTTCGTCTGGCGGCATCGACGGTGTATCGCTGTCCTTCGCTGTCACGGTATCATGCACTCTGTGTTCGACGTGTGCAGGTCTCCGTCTCTGTTCATAAATCTGACTAAATATGTACATGGCAGCGTAGCGGACCAAAGAGGTTATCTTAAGATAATTAGGAAGAAGGTTTAATGCCGAAGAAGACGGTCGCTGTGCGAGGCCGAGAAGGGACATCGACAAAGGACATCTCGATTCCGGCCGGGGTCGCTCGCGAGCACGACATCGAGATCGGCGACGAGTTCGCCATCGACACCACAACGGACGGGGACGGACGGCTCGTGGTCAGATACACCCGTCTGAGCGAGACGGACGGGAACTCGGAATAGCCGTCGAGGCGGGCGGTCTCTTCGGCCCCGGGGAGGGTCGTAGTTCGTCTCAGTGAGAACGGACGCCGCGGGACGCGGCGGACAGCGCCTGCTGAACTGTCTCGGCGTGCTAGGTAGCGAGCGCTTCGTCCGCAGTCGACAACGCGCCGTGGCGAAAAGCGGCCCTCAGAGCTCGTCGGCGGTGGGGTAATCGGTGGCGAACACGTCTTCGACGACCGGCTCGTCGTCGGCGGTCGACTCCGCGCCGTCGGGTTCCTGCTCGTCGGCGGGGCCCGCGGTTGCACCGCTCGCGGGTTCCGAGGCGCTTCGCGTCTCGTCCGGGCTGACGCTGCCGGTGCGGTAGCCGTCGAGGTCGAGCGTGACGTGGTCGAAGCCGAGTTCGCCGATGTACTGGCGGGCGGTGCGGACGAACTCCGGGTTGAGGGCGTCTTCGAGTTCGTCTTCGCCGACCTCGATGCGGGCGATGCCGTCGTGGTCGCGCACGCGGAACTGCTGGAAGCCCCAGGTTCGCAGGACCGTCTCGGCCTTCTCGATGCGGGAGAGGCGCTCCTCGGTGACTTCGAGGCCGGTCGGGATGCGCGAGGAGAGGCAGGCCATCGAGGGCTTGTCGGCGACCGAGAGGCCGTACTCGTCGGCGATCTCCCGGACCTCGGACTTGACGATGCCGTGCTCCAGGAGGGGGGAGTAGGCGTCGAGCTCGTCGACGGCGCGGAGGCCGGGACGGTGGCCCTCGCCGGGGTCCGAGGCGTTCGTGCCGTCGCAGACCACGTCGATGCCGAGCTCCCTGGCGCGATCGAACATGGCGCCGAGGCGCATCGTGCGGCAGTGATAACAGCGGTCGTCGCCGTTCTCGACGAACGCCTGGCTGTCGAGTTCGGAGAACTCGGCGATCTCGTGACGGATGCCGATCTCGTCGGCGACGCGACGGGCGTCTTCGAGTTCCGCTTCGGGCAGCGTCTCGCTTCTGGCCGTGCAGGCGACGGCGTCGTCGCCCAGCGCGTCGTGGGCGATAGCGGCGACGGCGCTGGAGTCCACACCGCCGGAGAAGGCGACGAGGACGCCGTCGCGGTCGGCCAGGTCGGCGCGCGCGGCGTCGAGTTTGTCGGCGACCGAAGTGCTCATCGACGGCGATTCGGCGCGAGCGGCCAAAAGCCCGTTGTTCGACTGCTCGCGACGGGGCGAATCGGTTCGAGTCTCGACGGCGCTCTCAACGCGGTCGACCCCGGCAAGTGCCTGCCGCGGATCTTTCCGGACGGACGCCAATCCGTCGATATGATCGACTGTTCTCGTGGCCGGGTTCCGACGACCCGAACCCGCGGCGGCGAGCGCACCCGTCGCCCCAGTGTCGCGGCGGCGAGGGCGGGAGAGACGGGACACAGGAGCCGACCGACCGATGGCCGATAGCGCGAGCGCGACCGACGCGTCGGACGACGGCGCGAGCCGAATACGGCACTGGGTGTTTCTGGACGGGAACCGCCTGCTGATCACCGGCCTGGTGTGCGTCTGCATCTTCGTGCTCACGCGGGTACTCGTCGCGGCGGACCTGCTCGCCGTCGGGCCGCGCAGCAGCGTGCCGACGGCGTTCGGCAGCGGCGTCACCGCGGGCGTGTTCACGCTCATCACGCTGACGCTGACGGTCAACCAGCTCATCTCCTCGCAGGTGTTCGGCCAGCCCGACTCGCTGCGGAGCCGCTACGAGAAAGGGGCCGAGTTCCACGATTCCGTGTCCGACCTCGGGACGTCGGGGCCCGCGCCCGTCCGGGGTGCCGAGTTCATCGCCGCCATCGGGACGGCGCTAAACGACCACGTAGCGTCGCTCCGGGAACGGCGCGAGGCGGCCGGCGACGCGGCCGACGACCTCGGGGACCTCGCGGACCGCCTGGACGGCTACGCCGACGAGATCGAACGCATCTCGGAAGACATGAAGCCGATAGACGTCATCGCGATGATCGCCGGGTCGGACTACGCGCGGCTCCGCAACGAGACGCTGGCGGTCGCGGACGACGCGGCCCTTCCCGAGGACCTCGCCGCCGACCTCGACGCCGTGGAGGAGCTTCTCGGACACCTCTCCGTCGGGCGACAGTACTTCAAGACGCTCGCGCTCCAGCAGGAACTCGCGCAGCTCTCGCGGGAGATCATCTACATCAGCGTCCCGACCCTGCTCGTCGCGGTGTACGTCCCGCTGTTGTACCGGTCCGAGGGCGCGGCAGTCCCCGAGTTGACGCTCCCGTGGCTCGTCAGCGGCGCGTTTGCGGTGGTTTTCGCGCCGCTCGTCCTGCTGGTGGTGCGACTCCTGCGGATATCGACGGTGATGCGCTACACGGTGTCGGTCGCGCCGTTCGCGCCTCCTGACGACTGGCCGTGGAACGAGTGATCGGAGGCGGGTCGGCGACGCGGCGGGGGATTTTTCTCCACCGGTGCGAATGACACCGGTAGATGGACATCGAGACGATCCCCGGGGTCGGCGAGAAGACGGCCGAGGCGCTGTCCGCGCTCGACGACCCCGAGCGTGCGCTCAGCGAAGGGGACGTGGCCACGCTGTCGCGCGCGCCGGGCATCAGCGACGGCCGGGCCGCGCGCATCGCCCGCGCCGCCATCCGCCAGCAGCACGGCGACCCCGGCGGTTTCGCGGCGACCTCCCGCGCCCAGGAGATATACCGCGACGCCCTCGAGCTCGTCGCGGACCACGCGGTCACCCGCTACGCGGAGCGCCGCCTCGAGACGTTCTACCCCTCGCCCTCCCGCTCGCGCGTCGAGGAGGCCCGCGAGTTCGCCGCCCGCGCCATGGAGCGGGAGCCCGACGACGAGATCCGCGGCGCCCTCGCCGGCGTCGAACCCCTCGAATCGCCGCCGAACGTCCGCGTCCGCGACCGCTGTCTCGCCACCACCGACGCCGAGACCTACGCCCGCGCCCAGGAGGTCCTCCCCGAGGTCAGCGTCGAGATCGTCGACGACGCCCGCGGCCTCGCCGACCTCGCCCGCGGCTACGCCACCGTCATCGCGCTCGACGACGCCTTCACCGGCGTCGAGGTCGAGGGCGACGTCCGCGTCGAACCGAGCGCCCTCGACGACCCCGCGACCGTCGTCCCCGAGCGCACCCTCGCCTTCTTCGCGCACAACCGCAACCGCCTGCGGGCCGCCGTCGAGGTCCACCGCGTCGCCGACCTCGACGCGCCATGCGACCTCGACGCGCTCGAAACCGCCCTCGGCCGCATCGACACCGAGGGCAACGTCGCCGACGACGAGGAACTCCAGCGCCTCCAGAACGCCGTCGACGACCTGGACGCCGCCGTCTCGACCGCCGAGAGCGTCGCCAACGACCGCCTGCGGGAGGCAATCGAGGAGCGCGACGTCACCATCGAGGGCGCCGACCTCCTCTCGCTGGTCGAGCAGGGCGCCGGGGTCGACTCCCTGCTCCAGCGCGAACTCGCCGACGAGTACGCCGAGGCGGTCGCCGACGCCCGCGACCACCTGATCGACGCCCTCGGCCTCGACGACTACGCCGACGTGGCCCGCCGCGCGTTCCCCGACCAGCCCACCTTCCCCGTCCAGCGCGACGAGGAGGTCGTCTCCCGACTGCGCGAGGAACTCACCACAGCCCGGGACCGCCGCGCGACCCGCCTCAAGCGCGAGGTCGCCTCCGACCTCGCCGACGCCCGCGAGGACGCCGAGCGCCTGGCCGAGGCCGCGCTCGAACTCGACGTCGAACTCGCCATCGCCCGCTTCGCCCGCGAGTACGACTGCACGATGCCGGAGTTCGGCGGGAGGGGCGTCGCCATCGAGGGCGGCCGCTCGCCCCTGCTCGACGTTCCCTTCGACGCGGTCGACCCCGTCGACTACCGCGTCGAGGGCGTCGCGCTCCTCACCGGCGTCAACAGCGGGGGGAAGACATCCGTCCTGGACCTCGTGGCCCTGACGGTCACGCTCGCGCACATGGGCCTGCCCGTCCCCGCCGAACGCGCCCGCGTCGAGCACGTCGAGGAACTGCACTACCACGCCAAGACCCAGGGCACCCTCGACGCGGGAGCCTTCGAGTCCACCCTGCGGGAGTTCGGGTCGCTCGTCGACGAGATCCGGTCGGGCGAGGGCGGGCGCGTGCTCGTCCTCGTCGACGAACTGGAGAGCATCACCGAGCCCGGCGCGAGCGCGAAGATCATGGCCGGCATCCTCGAAGCGTTCGACGAGCGCGAGGCCACCGCCGTCTTCGTCACCCACCTCGCCCGCGAGATCCAGGAGTCCGCCCGCTCCGACCTCGCCGTCGACGGTATCGAAGCCGAAGGCCTGGTCGACGGCGAACTCAAAGTCGACCGCTCGCCCGTCAAGGACGTCCTCGCGCGCTCGACCCCCGAACTCATCGTCGAGAAACTCGCCGACGAACGCGACGGCTTCTACGTCGAACTCCTCGAGAAGTTCGACTGAGGGAATCACTGTCCTGCGGTGCTGTGGCGCGCGCTGTCGCGAGTCTCGTCTCGCGGCAGTATCGTGCGAGGGATGAGTAGCGCAGGAGCGCAGCGACGAGCAACGCAATCGGTTGGGGAGGCGGGAGGCGCGTTGCTGTTCTGCTGTTCCTGGTGGACTGAAAGGGCGAGGCGAGCTCGCGTTCAGTTCAGTCGTCTGCGTCGGCCCTATCCGAGTGAGCGAAGCGAACGAGGATATCCGACGCAGCGACCGCGAGCGCGCCGAGGGCTTTCATCGCTTGCGGACTCCTGTGACGAGATCAACTGTAAGCGAGCGTGCCGAGGGCTTTCATCGCTTGCGGACTCCTGTGACGAGATCAACTGTAAGCGAGCGTGCCGAGGGCTTTCACCGCTTGCTGTCTCCTGCAACCGAGACGATCGAACCCCTCGACCGAACGCCTACAGAGAGAGGTGATCAGTCACGTCCCGACGCACGACAGAGTAGTCAGTCGCACACCGAAACTCAGTCACGCCGCAGTTCGTGGGCGAAAGTTCCGGGGCGACCGCGGCCAGTTCCCGCCCGCTCACCGCGGCGACGACGGCCCGAATCGGGCCGCCGTGCGTCACCACCGCGGCTGTCTCCCCCTCGCCCAACTCCTCGACCAACCGCTCCCAGCCGTCGAGCACGCGCTCCTCGAACGCGCTGAGTGACTCGCCGCCCGGCACAGATTCCACAGCCAGCAGCGAGCCGTCGGGGTCGTACTCCGGGATTCGCTCCGCGATCTCCGCACGGGTCAGTCCCTGCAGGTCGCCGAAGTCGCGCTCGCGCCAGGCGCGCTCGAACTCGGGATCCGGCCCGACACCCGCCTCCTCTAGCAGCCCCACGGTCTCGCGCGTTCGTCGCAGGTCAGAGGCGACCAGCCGGTCCACGTCGTACTCCGCAGAAAGGTGCGAGCCGAGCGCTCGCGCCTGCTCGCGGCCGCGCTCTGTCAACGTGGAGTCCGCCCACCCCTGGATCCGCCCGTCGCGGTTCCAGGTGGTCTGGCCGTGTCGGACCAGCAGTAGCGTCGCAGTCATGCGAAGATTCGACCGTTCATACTTCGTCTCGGTCCGTCACTCCCGGCTCTGGTACCAGTCGAGGGCGGCGACCACGAACTCGAAGGCGACGATCAGGCCGACGACCACGCCCGCCGCCTCGACGGTCGTGAGGTCGACTGCGTCGATGCGCTGGAGCAGTTGCGGATCGGGGCTCCCGAGGTAGCCGACGAACAGCGAGAGCGGCCAGACGGCGACCCGCGCTCGGGCGAAGGCCCGGTATGCGCGCCCGGTCCTGCCGGCGCGGCGGGCGATGTACAGCGCGGTCTCGTAGAGCGCGATGAGGGCGAGGCCGATCAGCAGCGGCGTCATCCGGGTCACGCCGAACTCCGCGAGCGCCGACGTGACCGCGGCCGGGAGCTGGTCGTAGTAGCCCGAGGGGAGCGGGGCGGTGCTGACCGCGTAGCCGGCGACGGCCGCGGTCAGCCAGACGAACGGCCGGCGGGCCGCGAGGTCTTCGGCCTCGACCGCGGTCGCCTCGCCCGTCCAGTACAGCAGCAGGAGCGTCCCCTCGAACAGCAGGATCATCGTCGCGGCGACGAGGATGGGGGCCATGCCGGTCGGGTCCGGGCTGAACAGGAAGGCGATGGTGGCGAAGCCGCCCCAGAAGTAGATGCGCCGCGCCGCGAGCCAGCGCCGAGAGGTGACGCCCATCATGACCGCGAGCATGATGAGCAGCGGGATCTGGAAGACGAGCGCGAAGAAGCCGAGCATCATCACGATGAGGTTGAACGTCTCGGTCAGGCTGAAGGTGACCTCGGCGGCCTGGCTCGTGTAGCCGGTGAAGTACGCGAAGAGGGTCGGGAGCACGAGCAGGTAGGCGAAGAGCACGCCGACGAACGCGAGAACGAGGCTGGTCGGGACGGACGCGAGGTAGTAGCGTCGTTCGCGGGGGTAGAGGCCGGGCCGCATGAACAGGTACGACTCGTAGACGGTCAGCGGGAGCGCGGCGATGAACCCGACCAGCGAGGCGACCTTCAGGCGGGCGAACATCAGCGCGAGCGGGTGGAACAGGTACGGACAGGCCGCGTCGGCGGTCGGGTCGGTCGTCGGGCAGACGCCCGGCGACCCCGGCAAAAAGGAGTACCACAGGAAGTTGATCATGCGGTCGGCGAATGGGAACGCCAGGCCCGAGACGAGCGCCATCACGACGATGACGACGCCCAGCCGGCGGACCATCTCCTCGATGTGCTCGGCCAGCGGCATCTCCTCGTCGTCCGGCGCGCCGACGTTCTCGGGCGCGGCGGGCGCCCCCTCCGTGGGGCCGCCCGTCGACGGGTCCACGTGGGGGTTGATGTCGCCGCCGAACTCCGTGGCGTCGGACCCGCCGTCGGCGGCCGCGTCGCTGTCGTCGGCCCCGAAGTCGGTCGAGTCCGACGCGACGGCCTCGGGGCCGGCGTCGTCGGGCCGCTCCGACGGTTCGTCGTCCGTCCAGACCGGGTCGGGGGATCCGTCGTCGAGGTTTTCGGTGTCGTCCGACGCGTCGGCGTCCGGAGGGCCGTCGGTGCGCCGGTCGGCCGAGGGGTCCGAGCGGGCCGACGGGTCGCCGCCGACGGACTCGTCGGGCGGACCGGCGGCTCCCTCGTCGTCGTCCGCGTCGCCGGGCCGCTCGTCAGTCATTCGTCGCCGGGTTTGCGCTCCCCTATTGTAAGCCTTCTTTTCGCTCGTCCGTTCGGCCGGCGTCGAACGCCGATCACGGGCCGACGAGCGGCCGTTCGACCCGCCCGCGGAGTCTCGTGATGAATAGATTGATAACAGTCACTCGGTTACCACTCCCCGAGATGGCTGCCGCGATCGACGAGGACACCAAACGGACCGTCGCACAGGGTCGCGCGACCCTCGGGTCCATGATCGGCAGCGCCCGCGAAGACCTGCAGAAGGCGTTCATGGTCTTCGTTATCGGGTTCATGGGGACGTTCTACGCGCTGCGGCTCTACGTCTGGGACAAGCTCAAGGCCGACCTGAACCCACAGGCCCTCGCCAACACGGAGAAGACCGTCAAGATCGTCGCGACGACGCCGTTCGACGTCATCCTCCTGCAGGCGAAGATCGGGATATTTATCGGGATCATCATGGCGGTCCCGGTCGTTATCTACTACGGCCGCGACGCCCTGCGAGCGCGGGGCTGGTGGCCGGCCGAAGACATCCCCCGCTGGAAACTCGCGTTCCCCGTGGTGCTGTCGGTCGTCCTCTTCGCCGCCGGCCTCGCGTACGCGTACTACCTTTTCTTCCCGCTCATGCTCGGGTTCCTCGCCGGCAACGCCGCGACCGCCGGCTTCCAGCCCTCGTGGTCGATCGTGAAGTGGACCCAGTTCATCGCCTTCCTCGGACTGTCGTTCGGCCTCGCCGCGCAGCTACCGCTGGCGATGAGTTCGCTCGCGTACCTGCGGATCCTCAGCTACCAGTCGATGCGCGACCGCTGGCGTTACGCCGTGCTCGCGATCTTCGTGTTCGGCGCCTTCTTCTCGCCGCCGGACCCGCTCACCCAGATCATGTGGGCGCTCCCGCTGATCGGCCTCTACGGCTTCAGCCTCGCGCTCGCACGCTTCGCCGAGCTCCTGCGCCGGTCGGCCGACGAGGTCTCGGCCGGCCAGGTCGTCCGCGCCTACTGGAACCAGCTGGCCGGTATCGCCCTCCTCACCTTCGCCGCGGGCTACCTCTTCGTCACCCGCCTCGGCGTCGCCGCGATCAACGACCTGCTCGCCAGCCTCCCCGAGAAGTACCAGCGCGGTCCCTACCCCAGCCTCGCCGAACTGACGGGCCTCGATCCGCAGATCGTCGCCGCGCTCGTCGGCGTCGCCGTGGCGGCCGTCGGGCTCGGCGCCGCCCTGTTCGCCTTCTCCATCCGTGAACTCGACGCGGCGCGCGACCCCACGGAGCCGACGGGGTCACCCGCGGACATCGACCTGCTCGCGCTCGACGCCGCGGCCATCCCCGCCACGCCGCCCGAGCGATTCGAGGACATGGACGAGCCGGAAGCCACGGAACTCGCCCGCGAGGCCCTGCAGGAGCAGGAAGACCCCGACAAGGCCCAGGCCATCCTCGACCGCTTCGACGAGGTCCAGGAGGCCAAAGAGGAACGCGCGGAGGCCGCCGAGGGCGGCGACGGGACCGCGACCGCCGAGTCCGACGACGACGAGGGCGGCATCTTCACCTCGACGACGGCCGGCGTTGTCGACTCGTTCACCGAGGAGGAGACCACCGAGGACGACATCGGCGGCTACTACTACGACATCGCCTTCATCCTCGAGAGCCTCACCTCGCGGGCGTTCCGCATCGTCGGCCTGTTCGGCGTCGTGATGGCCGCGACCTTCGTCTTCCTCTACCAGGGCGGGATCAACACCGTCCGGAAGGCGTTCTTCGGCCGGCTGCCCGAGGGGCAGATCGCCCAGGCCGACATCGTGACGCTCCACCCCGCGGAGGCGCTCATCTTCGAGATCAAGTTCGCCACGCTGCTCGGGCTGGTCGCGACCATTCCGCTGATCCTCTATTACGCCTGGCCGCGGCTCAAAGAGCGCGGCCTCGTCGGCGGCGACCGGCGGGTGCTCGGCGCGTGGGCCGTCTCGCTCATCGTCGGCATCGTGGGCGGGAGCCTGCTCGGGTTCTTCTACGTCGCGCCGGCGATCATCTCGTGGCTCGCCGCCGACGCCATCAACTCCAGCATGGTCATCTACTACCGGATCAACAACTTCGGCTGGCTGGTCGTCGCCACCACCGTCGGCGTCGGCCTGCTCGTCGAGGTGCCGGTGACGATGTTCCTGTTCCACCGCGGCGGCCTGGTCACCTTCCAGACCATGTTCGACCGCTGGCGGACAGTCGTCATGGCCATCGTCGTCACGGCGGCGTTCCTCACGCCGTCCAGCCTGCTCACCATGCTGGTGTTCTCCATCCCGACGGCCCTGGCGTACATGGTCGGCCTCGCGTTCCTGTGGGTCTACACCCTCGGCGGCCGACGCACGCCCCGGAAAGAGGGCGAAGCGGCCGACTGAGCCCCGATACGGCCGTTAGCCCACGGCGGACTATCGGCCGTGACGACTGCAGGGTCGAGTCGGGTCGGTACTACTCCGCGCGCGTGACGCCCGTGAACTCGAATCGGGCGCCAGAAGCGTTCTCGTCCGCGACCGCGGCCACCGACCAGCGGTGGGCCTCGGCGATTTCGCGCACGATGGCGAGCCCGAACCCGGTGCCGTCCTCGGTCGCACTCACGCCCCGCTCGAACACGCGCTCGGGCGGTTCGATCGCGATCCCCGGGCCGTCGTCGGCGACGTAGAAGCCGGGTTCGTCGTCCAGGGTGCCGACGCGGACGGTCACGTCCGCGCCGCCGTGTTCGATCGCGTTGCGGAAGACGTTCTCGAACAGGCGAGCGAGTCGGTCAGGGTCGGCCTCGATCGCGTAGGCCCAGTCCTGTTCGAGCGTCGCGGTCCCGGTGTCGACGGTGGACCAGGCCCTGGTGGCGACCGCGCTCGCGTCGGTCCGCTCGGTCTCCTCGATCTTGCCGCCGTCGCGGGCCAGCGAGAGCACGTCGTCGATGATCGAAGCCATCCGCTCGTGCATCTCCGCGACCGCGTCGAGGTCCGACTCGTCGCCGGTCTGCCGGTAGCGCTCAAGGCGGCCCCCGGCGACGTTGAGCGGGTTGCGAAGGTCGTGGGAGATGATGCTCGCGAACTCCTCCAGGCGCTCGTTCTGTCGGTCGAGCTCCCGCTCGCGGTGTTTCTGCTCGGTCACGTCGACGGTGACGCCGACCGTCCCGCGGAGGCGGCCCGAGTCGTCGTACCACGGCGCCTTGGTCGTCTGGAAGAAGAGATCCCGGCCGTTCGGCGGGCTGGCGCGTTCGATCCGACCGCGGATGGGTTCGCCGCTCTCGACCACCTGCCGGTCGTCGGCGACGGCCGCCTCGGCGTGGCTCGCCTCGTAGAGGTCAAAGTCCGTCTTCCCGTGGACGTCCTCCGGCGTCTGCAGGATCTTCCCCTCCGGCGACTCGATGAACGGCTCGACGACGTCCTCGCTAACGAGGACGTGCCGGCTCCGGTCGTCCTTGAAGTACACCGACATGGGGACGTGTTCGACGAGCGAGCGCAGCATGGCGCCCTCGTCGTAGTCGTCGTCGATCCCGCCGGGTCCGTCGTCGTCGGGCACCGTCGCGACGAGGTAGCCGATGCCCGCCGAGCGGTCGGCGACGATCTCGACTTCGCTCTTGAACGCCCCGTCGACGCCGGTGCAGTGCCACTCGCGGCGCTCGAAGTCGCCGTTCAGCGCCCCCTCGACGAACGTCTCGACGGAACCGCCGTCTCTGAGCCACTCCAGGTCCTCCTCGCCGGGTTCGCCCCGCCCGCGCCCGCGGAGTTCGTGCGTGATGTCCGTCTCGCGGAGGTCGGCGAGCGTGGCGTCGCCGATCGCCTGCGGGTCGAGCGCCCAGTTGTCGAAAAAGGTCTCGTTGGCCTCCCGGAGCCCGTAGGTGTCCAGGTCGAACGAGACGATGGCCTCGCCGCTCAGGTCGGCGAGGTGCCACCCCACCTCGTCGCGTTCGCGCTCGACGAAGTCGCGGACCCGCGACCGGACCAGTCTCGACGTGTGCTCGTCGTCGGCGACGTACGCCGCCGCCGGGTCCTCCAGCACCCTGTCGAGCAGGTCCCCGGCGATCCGGTCGCCTCCCGGGTCCACGACGACCACCGGTCGCGCCGGGTCGGCCTCCCGAACCGCGCCGTAGTACGCCTCGTCCGGACCGCAGACGACGCAGACGGCCCCGCGTTCGACGCCCGCCCTGGCGGCCTCCTCCCCCTCGCCGTTCGGTGTCGAGACGGCCAGCGAGGTGTCCGCCTCCAGCGCGGCGACCGCCGCGTCACGGACCGCGTCGTCGGCCGCGACGACGGCGACTGTCGTCGAGATGTCCCCCGAGTGCGGCATGACAGTTTCTTTACCGCATTCCCGAATAAACGTGCCGCCGCTCTCGCTCCGACGGCGCGCTCCCGGACGCCGCCCCGATCTCGGTGAAACGAACTACCTATATTCGCGGAGTGACCTCTGACGAATATCTATGCCGAAGATCAGCGTTGAAGTGCCCCAGGAGTTGCTCGACGACCTCGACGAGCACGTGGGCGAGAACGGCAAGTTCGTCAACCGGAGCGAGGCGATCCGGGCGTCCATGCGGAAGACGCTCGATATGCTCGACGACATCGACTCCCGACAGGGGCGACTGGAGGAAGAACGATGAGCGACACGCGCGCGGCGCCGTCGCCGGTGCAGGTCGGCCTCATCGGCCTGTTCGTCACCGCCATCGTCACGGCGCAGGTGACCGCATCGAAGCTCCTGGCGTTCGGACTCCCGTTCAACTTGCCCGTGGTCCAGGGCTCGCTCGTGCTGCCCGGCGCGGCGCTGGCCTACGCGCTGACGTTCTTCGCCTCTGACTGCTACGCCGAACTGTACGGCCGGAAGGCGGCCACCGTCGTCGTCAACGTCGGCTTCGTGATGAACTTCGTCCTGCTCGCGCTGGTCTGGAGCACCATCGAGGCGCCGGCGCTCCCACAGGCCGCCCAGCCGGTCGACCTCGCCGCCTTCCGGAGCGTGCTCGGGTCGAGCACCTCCATCGTCGTCGCCAGCCTCGCGGCCTACCTCGTCAGCCAGAACTGGGACGTGTTCGCCTTCCACTGGATCCGCGACTACACCGACGGCGAGTACCTCTGGCTGCGCAACATCGGCTCGACCGCGACCAGCCAGCTTCTCGATACGATCATCTTCATCCTCGTCGGCTTCGTCCTGCTCGGCAGCACATCGCCCGCGGATGCCGTCGCGCTTATCGTCGGCCAGTACCTCTTCAAACTGCTCGTCGCCGTCGTCGACACCCCCTTCGTCTACGCCGTCGTCGCCGCCGTCCGCTCCCGGAAGACCGCCTCCGCGACCGCCTACTCGCGACCCGAGTGACGGCGCCGCCCCGTCTCCGCTCCCGACCTGCGATTCTCCCGCGCTCTCGCTCACCCGTACAATTATGCCAACAGGGAGACTCTACGGGGCCATGAACGTGGACGTGGACGCCGTCGTCGATGAACGCCCAGTCGTCGCGACCGCCCTCGTCGCGCTCGTCGCGACCGCGGCCTACGCCGGGATCCAGCTCGTCTTCGACAGCTCGGTCGCGGTCGCCGAGACGGCGTCGTTCGGCCTGATCTTCACGCTCGTCTACGTCGCCGGGAACCGCTATCTCCGGGACGGCGAAGGCGAACAGCCCGACGACTCCCGGGCGGACGACCCCGCCGAGTGACTCACTCCAGAAACCGGTCGAGCCCGCTCTGGCGACGAGCGACGCCAGCCGGGTCGGGCTCCCAGGCGCTCCGCCGAGCACGGATCGCCTCCGCGTCGTCTGCTCGTTCGCCCTCGCCGGCCTGCTCGTCCGCGCCGTCGACCGCTCCGTCCCCCCCGACGGGTTCGTACCCCGGGCACTCCGGGCCGCAGTCGGCCACGGGCCGAACGATCCCGTCCTGCCAGTCGCACCACGGGAGCCCCGCGCCGGCGTACTCGTCGGGCTCGGCCGCCGATGGGGCGCACCGCTGGCAGTCGGGCAGGTCGTACGTCCGCCACCCCTTGCCGTAGGCGCGTTCGGCGATGCGCCGGCGTTGGCGGCGCTTCTCGGCGGCGGTGACGGGCCGGACCTTCGCCCGGCCCGCCTCCCGGTCGAGCAGTTCGATGCCGGGCCCGTCGGTCGACAGCGGCTCTGCCTCGCGGACGACCTCGCGCTCGCCGGTCTCGGGGTCGAACCGCCAGACGCCGACCGCGTCGGGGAAGCGGTTGAGGTGTGCGCCGGTGACGTACGTCTCGGTGGCGAGGACGACCCGGTCGAACAGGCCCACGGAGACGTCGATGCGCAACTGGTCGCGCAGGTCGCCGGGGCGGTCGAGGTCGGGTTTGTTCTCGATACCCACGAGCGAGTCGAACCAGTCGGGGTAGCGGACGGTCTGGCGGACCGCGGCGCTCGACCCGTCGCGCTCGCGTTCGAAGAACCCGAGGTCGACCGCACGCTCGGCCACCGCGCGTGCGCGGTCGGGGTGACAGTCGAACGCATCGGTGACCGAACGGGCGGTGCCCGGGCCGACGGCGCTCTCGACGGCCAGCGGCGGGATCGTCTCGGAGGTGATGGCCGCGCGGCGCTCGAACTCGGGGCCGGGCTCGACGCAGACCACGTCGGCGACCCGGCGGCCGTGGACCGCGGCGCCGAGCTGCCGCCCGACGACGCGGTCGGGCGCCTCCAGGTGGGCACACAGCGCGAGTTCGAACGCGAACTCCTGCACAGGAACGGGTTGGCGCGAGCGGACATAAGCGCGACGCGTCGCCGCGAACGCCCGGTCCGAGGACCGCTCGCGCCGCGCCGTCGCCGGACGCGTCAGTTCACCGATACACTTTTGATCGGTCGTGAGCAACTGGCAATGAGATTAGGGTGACGTGGGAAATGGGAACCATCGAGACGTCGGGGAGAGGGCAGTCCGGGATCATCGGGATGGTGATCCTGATAGGGCTAGTGCTCACGGGGGCGATGCTGGTCCTGGTGAGCGGGTCGAGCGCGATCAGCGAACTCCAGCAGGACCGGTCGGACGTGAGCTCGCAGGTCGCGATGGAGGGGGCCGACTCCAAACTCGCGTCGCTGACGAGTTCGGAGTACTCCGCGCGCGACCGGTTCTCGCTCGGGGACCTCGAACGGAACGACGCCCGGCTGATACGCTCGGGCTTCCTGAACGTCACGGTCAATCGGAACGCGACCTGCGCGACCAACATCACGCTGAGTTCGATCCGCTACGAGAACGACGAGGGCCAGACCGTCGCCTACGAGGCGGGCGGCGTCTGGTCGGCCGGCGACAACGGGAGCACGATGCAGACGGCGCCGGACGTCCAGTATCGCAACGGGAGCCTGGACGTCTCGGTGACGAACCTCACCGGCGAGGTGTCCAGCGAGAAGAACCAGGCGTTCTACAACGCGACCACGTCCAAGCGCGAGTCGACCGCGCGCTCTCAGCAGGTGATCACCGGGACATGCGCCCGGCCGGACAACGTCACGCTAGAGGTCCAGAGCGACTTCTACCTGGCCTGGGGCGACTACCTGGAGAGGGAACTCGGCGTGGAGACGGACGTCTACGCCTCGAACCGGACCGCGGTCGCCTACCTCAACCAGAGCGACCTCCCGCGGCGCGTCGACGACAGCCGCAACCACGTCATCAACGTGTCCAACGCGCCGTACATGGACGAGGTCGAGATCGACGGCAACTCGATCCGCGTCACCAAGAACGTCTCCAACGATTACAGGACCTACGTCGAGGCGCTCTCGAAGAACCGGCTGGACATCGGGCAGATCAGACGGATCCAGAACGCCCAGAACGTCACCGGGCCGCCGCTCGACGTGGTGTTCGTGGTCGACGAATCCGGGTCGATGAGCTGGGACGCAAACCCGTCGAAACCCGGCTGTCATCAAGGCGACCCGCCGACGGCGAGCTGTCAGAGCAAACGAGAAGCCGTTCAGGAGGCGATACAGATGTTCGTCGGCGACCTGAATGCGAGTAAAGATCGGGTCGGGCTCATCGGATTCTACGAGCCAGACAGTGACAACGCCCAGTACTACCGAACGAACGGCCGGTACCTCACTGACTCGTTCGACGCGTTCAACGCCACGGTCGGCCACACGAGTTCCAGCGGCGGGACACATGGGAACGCCGGACTTCGCGACGCGAACCTGGTTCACCACCTGAAGAGTAACCAGACTCGAAGACGGATCGTCGTCTTCCTCTCTGACGGGGCGAACGATAACGAGAACACGTGGATCGACGGAACGCAATATACGCTAGATGAAGCCGCGATCTACCGCTCACAGCAGGCTGCCGAGATGGGAACGACGATTCATACGATCGGATTCGGTGACAAGAACTATATCGATCAGGACGTACTGAAAGACATCAACGGGTCGACCGGCGGTCGGTACTACTTCGCGGACAACGCAAGCAGGCTCGACGATATCTTCGAGGACATCGCGACCCGTATCTCCAGCACGCGACAGATCGCCCGCATGCCGACGTCCACGAGCCTCCAGACCGGCGCGGGCCGTACGTACGCGCCCCAGATCGCCGGTGACACGGACAGGATCGCCGTCAACACCTCCGACGGGACGCAGTACCTGAATATCAACGACCCGACTGCGCCGACGCTGTTCAGTCACTCGTTCGCTCTCGCGGACAACGAGTCGCTGTCGTTCAACGCCTCGACGTACAACTGCGCCGAGTGGCGCGGCACCGGTATCACGCGGTCGCACAACGGGTCGACGTATCAGGTCACCCGCTGTACGAACATGACGACCCAGGACGAGACCCTCGGCGCCGACAACGCGACGATGTTCCGCGACGGCGACAACATGACCTCGTTCCTCGAGGGCGACTCGCCGGCGTGGTGGCAGGAGGACGTCGAGGAGGCCATCGACTCGCGGTCGGACGTCCGCCTCAACTCGACGAGTAACATCGTCCACATGAAGAGCAACCAGGCGCTGGTCGTCCTCGACTACCCCGACGGGACGAACTCGACGAACCGACTGGCGCTGCTCTATCAGATCGGCCTCGCCGAGTCGGAGGCGAAACCGGAAGGCGTCATCAACATCCGGGTCAACAACGTCAAGGTCAGCTCCTGACTCTCCAGTGGGGACGCTACTGGCCGGCACACCTGGCCAATGACCGCTCGATGGGTCGTACTCGCCGGGTCGCGCGTCGGATGGCCCACGCGTGGTCGCGCTCTTCATCCGACACGTGCCGAGAATCCATCGCGTCGCGTGATTGAAGATCGTCTCTTGCGGCAGAAAGGAAGCGTTGGACTACGGCGAGCGGCGCCACGTGTCTCTCGAAGTCCCCGCCGCTACGTGTCGAACGACACCGAGACGACCGTCTCTCGGACGTACATCGCTTCGATGCCGTCACAGCGGAACGTGCCGGCCGTGGGGCCGGCCGTCCAGTTGCCGGCGTCTTCGAAGTGCCGGTTCCAGGCTATCGACCGGGGGGAGGAGACCGAGACGCGCAGTTCGTCGGCCGCGGCCATGCTGTCCGGGCCGGTCCGGTTGATCGGGAAGTGAAGCTCGCGGGTCTGGGCCGCACCGGAGATGGACACGTAGTCGGCGCCCGTCTTGGTGGTCGACTCGGGGACGACGCGGACGACCGAGACGACCGCCCGGTCCTCCGTACAGGTCATCGACGGCCGGTCCACGATAGCGACGTTGCCCTCGCCGTACGTCCTGAAGACGCCGCCGTTCTCGTAGGTGATCGTCGTCCCCTCGTGGGCGTACTGGAGCCCGCCGACCGAGTACGTCCGGGCGAAGTCGGTGTTCTCGGCCTCGACCGTCACCGTGGGTCCCTCGATCACCGTCAGCGACCCGCCCGAGAGCGACAGCTCGTTCGTCCGGACGGTCGCGCGCTGTTCCTGCAACTGCTCGAAGTTCGACGCGACCAGTTCCATCCCGGCCTCCGCGTTGTCCAGGCGCTCGGTCTGGCTGAGGTTGTCGATCTGCGGGTACCCCATCGTCGCGACGAGCCCGACTGAGACGACGATGATCGCGAACGTCAGCGTGAACCCGACCATGTTCCTGGCCGCGCGCTCGTCGCCGTGGAGTCTCATGAGTCCTCCATGAGCCCGATCTTTTCGAGAGTCGGTGCCTTGACCACCGAGTCCGAGTCGAACTCAATCTGCAGCCTGAAGCGACTCGCGGTATCGGGGAGACCGTCGACGGCGATATGGTGCTGGCCGTCCTGCAGGGATATCTTGTCGCTCGTGACGTCGGGGGTCCCGTCGCCGTTCGTGTCCGCGACGACCGTGACGTTGATCGAGGTCGCCCTCGGTACCGTGGCCCCGTAGTTCAGGGACATGTTCGAGGAGTCGAGCGCCGGCGTCCCGCTCTTCCAGTCGGTCACCAGCTCTCCGCTGGGGTCCGCGAGCGCTTCGATCTCGGAGCTCGACAGAACCCGGTCGTACGAGCGTACCTCTTCGATCTTTCCGTCGAAGTGTTCCGGCGTCCCGCCGGTGTCCTCGATGCGACCGATGCTACCGAAGTCGTTCCCTATCGGACCGGTCCCGGTCGTGACGGTTTCGGCGTGCTCCCCGTCGACGTACATCTGCGCTTCACCGCTCGACGCGTCGTAGGTCATGGCGACGTGGTGCCACTGCCCGTCGTCGATCGGCGTGGCGCTCTTCGCAGCGGCGTTGTCGCCCGCCTGAATCCCGATGTACCCGTTGGCGTCTATCCATCCCCAGAAGATGTCGTCGCCACCGCCGTCCTCCTCGACACCCAGGATACCGGGCGACTGCCACATGTTGGAGCTCCCGCTGCTGCTCGTCTGCACCCACGCCGAGAGCGACGAGGTGCCGCTGTGGATGTCGCCCAGTCCCGTCCCGACGTCGACGTAGTCGTCGGTGCCGTCGAACCGGACGCTTGACGTCCCGTGGACGCCGAGCCCGCTCGATGGGCCGTTCTCCAGCGTACCGGACAGCCCGGATCCCGATGCGTCGTCGCCACTGCCGTCGAGCGGCCAGTAGCCGGCCAGACCGGACCCGAACTGGTCTTCGGCCGGGTAGCCGAGCGCGACCCGGTCGGCACGACGGTCGCCGAACGAGTCGTGGACGACGCCGTCGGAGACGCTCGCCGCGTCCCAGTCGCCGGCGCTCTGCCAGACGTAGTCGCCGCTGAGGATGCTTATCGACCTGTTGATCGACCTCGATCCCTGCGTCTCGTAGGCGGGGATCGTCCCGACCTCGGCGGTCGTGAGGTTCGCCTTCACGATCCCGCTCGAGAGGGTGCCGACGACGTTGAGTTCGTGGCGGTGCCGGTTCGGACCGACCGACGTCACGTGGTCGATACCGTCGGCCACGCCGCTCAGGTCCCCACCGAGATCGAACTCGATCGTGTCGAGTTCCCTGTCGGCGTACACGACGAGGTTGACGTCGCCGTCGGCTTCGTGTTCGATCTGGACGTCGTCGACGTTCGGGCTCCCGACGACGTCCGTGAACACGGTCGAGTTCCGCTGCCCGTCGACCTGGTATCTGACGCCGAGGTCGAACGCCGTCCCGCTCAGGTCGTTCTTCCCCGCCAGCGCTCCCGTCCAGATCTCCGCGCTCTCGCCGTCCTGGAGATACACCGGATCGCGCAGTTCGACGATGCGACCGCCCGCCGGGACGCCGCCGGACACCGACGTGATCGACTCGGCCCGCCCCCTGTCTGCGCCCTCGTCCACGACGATCTCGCCGTCGTTGTCGTCGTGGCCGAACGGACAGGTATCGTCGTCGTCGCAGTTGTTGTCGATCGCGTCGAGGCTATCGTCTTTCGGGTCGACGAGCACGTGCGTGAGCTTGATCTGCTGCCTGTACTCGTTCGTGACCGTGAAGTTGACCGCGCCTTCATCGGGGTCCGAGTGGTGCTCGTTGGTCCCCTCGTCGCTGTCGGTGAGGTCGCCCTCGTACGCGAGGCCGGAGACCCGGATCTGCCGCGTGACGTTGCTCGTCGCGCCCTCGTTGTCCACGACCCGGAGCGTTACCTCCTGAGAGCCGGGGTCGAGTTGCCGCGTGACGTTCCGGCCGAGGGCGTCGAACGTCCCGTCCGCGCCGAAGTCCCACTTGTAGGCGACGACGTTCCCGTCGACGTCGAACGAGTCGCCGGCGCTGAAGCGGACCGGATCGCTGCTCCGGGGCATCCCCGGCGAGAAGGTGAACTTCGAGATCGGCGGCCGGTTGACGGGACTGACGACGGTCCCGAAGCGGTTGACCGTGAACGTCCGACCGACGCCGATCCGTGGCTGGTGGTCGGCGACCGGCCGAGCGCCGTCGGCCACACCGGCGGACGCGACGACGGTCATGACGAACCGCCCGCTCCCCTTGTCGTCGATCGCCACGTCGCTCGTGAGGTTCAGCGGGACCTTCGCCGTGGCGTCGACGCCGTCCCCCTCGAGGACGAGACAGGAATCGGTGTGGAAGGTCCCCGTGTCGCAGGGATCGCCCTCCGCGAGCGTCACCGTGTAGCTGTCCCCGATGACGGTCGAGTCGACCGTCGTCTCGACGGAGACCGTCCCGCCGTGCTGGCCCAGCTCGTCGGCGCGTTCGACCTGCGAAGCCAGCTGGTTGCCGATCGTCTCCAGTTGCGAATCGGCGACCTTGGCGCGCTCGTCCTGGACGTAGCCCGCCACGCCGTTGAGGAGGACGACGATGAGGAGGCTGGTGATCGCGATCCCGAACACGTGGGATATCTGCGTCGAGATGCCGCGGTCGTCGCTCGTGTGTGATCTCATCGTGCCTCCCGGTAGACGGTGATGTTGTACTCGTTGGTGTAATCGAGCTGGCTGCCACCGAACTCGGTGGTCACGTTCGCGTTCCAGACCGCGGGCGTCCGGCAGGGCTGGTCCATCGGTTGCGGCGGCCCGGTCGCCGTACACGGCCGGTAATACGTCGAGACGAGCGTCTCGTTGTAGACGAGTTCGTACTTCGCGACGAGCTGTTTCCCGCCGGAGACGTCGACCCTGTACGGGGGCGCGATCGACCGCGTCCCGTTGAAGGCGCAGTCGCCGGTGAACGTGCTCCCCTCGAAGACGTCGAGCAGCACGCGGTCGCGCGAGGGGTCACACAGGGTCGAGGCGTTCCCGGCGTGGCTCACGTTCGAGCTGACGCCGAGGTTGATCCCCGTGCCGGCGGTCGTCCTGTTGATCGAGACGTTCACCGAGTGGCCCGTCGCGTTCGTCACGTTGATCCACGTCGGCCGCTCGCTCGTCTCCTCGACGTTCACGTTCATCGTGAACCAGCCGAGGTTGCGGCGCTCACCCGGTCGTCCGACGATCCACTCCCCCTGGCCGGCGTCGGACGTGACGTTGCCGTCGGCGGCCTGGACGACCCGCATCCCGAACTGCGAGGAGGCGTTGTTGTACGTCACGTTGACGTACTCGCCGCGGGAACTGGCGTAGGACTCGGCCATGAGCCCGCTGTAGACGGTCATGTTGCGGTCGATCAGCGCCCCCAGATCCGCCGCGGTCAGGTTCCGGTGGCGGTGGTTGAGCCGGAGGACGAGCGAACGGCTCCCCTTCCGGGACTCGTACTCGAACTCCTGGGCCTCGTCGATCTGCGGGGCGACCTCCGAGACGGCCCCGTTCTGGGTGACGAAGTGGCTGTTGACGACGACGGTGAGCCCGACGACGATGGCCGCCAGCGTGATCGCACCGAGGAGGATCATCTGCGCGCGGTTCCGGGCGGTGTCGCTCACCATACGACCAGTCGCACCTCCACGACGTTGTAGATGGGACCACCGACAGCGTTCGGTATCGGGTAGTGCCCGTCCTCGCTGTTGGTCGCGTTCGTGTCGTACTGCCAGAGTTCGACGTTACGCGAGGCGTTCGGCGCCGTCAGCGTCTGGTTGTCGTACAGCGTCACGGTGTAGCTCGCGGTCACCGCGTCGTCGGACGGTTCGCCGCGGTGGGCCATCGTGATCGTCTCCGTCCCGGTCGAGAGGTTTCGCGGGCGATAGGCCACCTCGACGTTGAAGAAGTGCGACCGCTGCGTGAACGTCTCGTTCAGCAGGACGCCGAACGACCCCGGTAGCTGCTCGGGGCCGTAGCCGATCCGCGGGTTGGCGGCGCCGGAGAAGGTCCGCTGGCTCTGCGACCAGTACCGCACGAGGCTGGAGAGGTCGTTCCCGTCGGCACGGGACGTCATCAGGAGGACGTCGTCGGCCTGCTGTCGGAGGTCGGTCCGAGCAGACTGGTCCACGTCGCCGCTGCTCGTCGGCGTGACGACCACCGAGGTGATCGCCAGAAACAGCGCGCCGAGCAGGACGAGTGCGGCCGCCAGCCCTTCGAGCGTGAACGCCTGCCCGCGGATTCCGATCCCGTCCATCTTACCACGTCCTGACCGCGAGCCGGCACCCCGGCCGACAGGTCCCGTCCCCGAGCGTCACGATGCGAGCCGTCGTCCCCGCGGCGTTGCCCTGATACCGCGGGCCGGCGGCCAGTTTCGAGCCGCCGTGGCTGACGATCCGGCTCCCGTTGAGCGTCGTGAGCGTCACGTTGAACTGGGCCGACCCCTGGAGCCCCCAGCGCGTCCGGAGTTCGCTCTCGGACAGCGCGAGCATCGCCGACAGCCGACCGGCGTGCAACTCGTTCGGCTGGCGCCCCGTCGTGAGGTTCTGGACCACCGTGGTGGCGATCCGGTCGGACTGGGAGACCTCCTCGCTGCCGACTCCGGTCGACAGCGGCCCGACGAATCCGAACAGGCCAGCCAGGACGGTGCTCAGCGTGATGATGAACAGGCTGATGCCCACCGTGTAGTCGTGCAGTGTTTGTCCCCGGTCGTCCGGGCCGTCCCACCGGCCCAGACGGGTCCCGTTGCCCCCCGGACGCCCCTGTTGTCGCTCACCCACCATGTCAAGTATCGCTTCAGTTCATTGTCCACCAGTATCATTGTTACGACGTAGTGGCCGAGACGCAGTAGGCCGTGCTTACCGGGCGAGAACGAGGGTATCGGGCGTCTTCTGTGCTGTCGGGTCGGCCGATCAGTCGAGTCTCCTATCCGTCACAGGAGCGACAGTCGGTCTCGACCACGTCGAGGTCGCCGTCGAGCGTGACGGTGAGTCGGTCGTCCGCGAGGGCGATGTCGACGCTGACCCGCCAGGGGTCGCTGCTCTCGACGGTGGTGTACTCGTCGTCGACGCACCACGGGAGCGTCCAGTACGGGCGCGAGGAGAGATCGATGCCGTGGTCCTCGTAGAACGCGGAGACGATCGACTCGTCGAGGAGGACGAGGCCGACCGGCGAACAGAGCTCGTTCCGACAGCGCTCGCAGACGTGGACCGATCGCAGCGAGACGTCGAGACAGCAGTCGCCGCCGCGGACGATCTCGGTGCGCATGCGCCCGGCGCAAGAGGGGCAGACGCCGTCGGCGGCCAGACAGTGGAGGTGACGGACTCGCTCGTCGAAGGCGGTGGCGATCTCCTCGTCCGTGCGGTCGACCAGCCCGCCGGGCGGGAACTCGTACTCGCCGTGGGACTTCCCGCAGTCGACGCACTCGACGCGGAACTGCTCGTCGGCGTACCGCGCTTCGAGGGCGCCGCCGCAGCGGGTGCAGGCGCCCTCGACCGCGGAGGGGTCGACGTCGGGCTGACGGGTGAACGTGCCCGCGCGGACCGCGCGGACGACCTGCGCGCCGGCGTGGCGCAGGTCGTAGCCGTCGTCGGTCTTGGTGACGAACTGGTCGGTGAGCTGCTGGAGGTGGTAGTTGAACTGCGCGCTGTCGCGCATGTCCACGTCGTCGTGGAGTTCAGAGAAGCTGACGGGCCGCTCGTCGGCGCGCCAGAGCGCCTCCAGGATGTCCAGTCGGGTCTCGTTGGCGACGACGCCGAACGCCTCCGCGGCGTCGACGTCCGCGGCGTCGGCGTCCTCGCCGGGGTCTTCGCGAGCGCGGCTCATACACGATCGTTCCACAGCGTCTCCCAAAAGGGTTCCCTGAAACGACCTTTTGTTCGCAGTCTGTTACTTTCGCGGTGATTTCAGAGCCAGAAAACACTTGGTGGGTGTTACCACGCGCGCCGGCGTAGGTGGGGACGTGATGTGTGCATCGAGTGATTCCGGCCCCGTCTATCGCTCGACCAGCCGCTGTGAGACCCGAACGGTCCTGGTCGTGGACGACAGTTCGGAACTGACGGCGCTGGTGGGCGCCTACCTGGGACGGCTATCCGACGTGTCGGTCCGAACGGAGACAGACCCGCGGGCGGCGCTGGCACAGCTCGACGAGCGCGTCGACTGCGTCGTCTGCGATTACGAGATGCCCGAGATGGACGGCTTCGCCGTGCTAGAGGCCGTCCGCGAGCGCTATCCGGACCTGCCGTTCGTCCTGTTCACCGTCGCGGACGAGCACAGTGTCGCCGAGCGGGCGCGAGAACGCGGGGCACGGTACGTCCGGAAAGGACCGGCCGCCGGCGGCTTCGACCAGTTGACCGAGACGGTCGAGCGCGAACTCGACGACTGACCGAAGCGCTCGCGGACTCGACCGGCTGGACGGGTGTGCGGCCGGTAGCGGAAAGTAGATGACTGCGCGACGACAGTTCCGGCCGTGGAGACAGAACGGAAACTGAACGTGGGGCTGTTCGCCCTGCTGGCCGTCGGAACGGTAGCGCTGGTCACCGATCCGACCTTCCCGACGGCGGCGGTGTTCGTCGCGTCGACTGCGGTCTACGTCACCGCAGTCAGATTCTGGTACGACGTGACGGGCAGGAATCCGTACGAGTGAGGCCGGGCGTCCGCGCTGCCGGCTACGGAACAGTAGGTTTATCAGTCGCAGAGGGCGAAGATTCCCCAAGATTACTCTCCAGATGACGACGAACACACAACCGGAGGTGAACATCGGACTCGTCGGTCACGTAGACCACGGCAAGACGACGCTGGTGCAAGCCCTGTCGGGCGAATGGACGGACCAGCACTCCGAGGAGATGAAGCGCGGTATCTCCATCCGCCTCGGCTACGCCGACGCGACGTTCCGCGAGTGTCCGGAGGAGGAGTCGCCTCACTCCTACACCGTCGAGGAGACCTGCGGCGAGCACGACGTCGAGACGGACGTGCTCCGCACGGTCTCGTTCGTCGACGCCCCGGGTCACGAGACGCTGATGGCGACGATGCTCTCGGGCGCGTCGATCATGGACGGCGCCGTCCTGGTCGTCAGCGCTGGCGAGCCCGTCCCGCAGGCACAGACCGAGGAACACCTGATGGCGCTGGACATCATCGGGATCGACAACATCGTCGTCGCCCAGAACAAGATCGACCTGGTCGACGAGGAGCAGGCCCGCGAGAACTACCGGGAGATCCAGGAGTTCGTCGAGGGCACCGTCGCCGAGGACGCGCCGATCGTCCCGGTCAGCGCCCAGCAGGGCGTCAACATGGATCTCCTCATCGACGCGGTCGAGCGGGAGATCCCGACGCCCGAGCGCGACCCCGAGGCCGACGCGGAGATGCTCGTCGCACGCAGCTTCGACATCAACCGCCCGGGCACCACCTGGGACTCGCTCTCGGGCGGCGTCCTCGGCGGCTCGCTCGTCCAGGGCGAGCTCGAAGCCGACGACGAGATCCAGCTGCGGCCCGGCCGCGAGGTCGAGGAAGGCGGCCAGACCGAGTGGCAACCCGTCGAGACGACGGTGCGCTCGCTCCAGGCCGGCGGCCAGACCGTCGAGAAGGCGACGCCGGGCGGACTGCTCGGCGTCGGGACGGGTCTCGACCCGTCGATCACGAAGGGCGACGCGCTCGCCGGACAGGTCGCGGGACCGCCCGGCACGCTGCCGCCGACCCACGAGCAGTTCACGATGGACGTGGACCTGCTCGACCGCATCGTCGGCGAGAACGCCGGCGACGTCGAGGAGATCTCGACGGGCGAGCCGCTGATGATGACCATCGGCACGGCCACGACGGTCGGTTCGGTCACCAGCGCACGCGGCGGCGAGGCCGAGGTCGCGCTCCAGCGGCCGGTCTGCGCCCGCGAAGGGGCGAAGATCGCCATCAACCGACGGCTGGGCGGCCGCTGGCGGCTCATCGGGATCGGCACGCTGCGGGAATGAGCGTCGTCATGGACACGAACGCACTGATGATGCCCGTCGAATGCGACGTTCGCGTGTTCGAGGAACTGGAGCGAGTAGTCGATGCAGGCGAACTGCTCGTCCCCGAGGCCGTCCTCGACGAACTCGCGAAGCTCGCCGACGGGCGGGGGAAAGAGGCGACCGCGGCCAGCGTCGGTCTAGACCTCGCGCGCGACCGCTGTGAGTCGGTCGCCCACGAGGAGGACTACGCCGACGACGCCGTGCTCGAAGTCGCCGAGCGAGAGGAGGTTACGCACGCGGTCACGAACGACGGTCCGCTCAAGCGCCGGCTGCTCGACGCGGGCGTTCCGGTAGTTAGTTTACGGGCCGAGAACAAACTCACAGTCACTCAACCATAACATGTACAAACGGGTCACACTCCGCGACACGGTCGAAGTGCCGCCAGCGCACCTGGCGGACGTGACGCCGGGGCTGGTCAAACGGCTCCTGCAGGACAAGCTCGAAGGGCGTATGGACGAAGACGTCGGATCGGTCGTCTCGGTCATCGACGTCCACGACATCGGCGAAGGGGCGGTCGTCCCCGGCGAGGAAGGCGTCTACTTCACCGCCGAGTTCGACGCGCTGACCTTCGATCCCGAGATGCAGGAGGTCGTCGACGGCGAGATCGTCGAGGTCGTCAACTTCGGCGCCTTCGTCGGCATCGGGCCGGTCGACGGCCTGCTCCACGTCTCGCAGATCTCCGACGAGTACCTTGCCTACGACGAGGAGGGGCAGATGCTCTCCTCGCGGGACTCCAATCGCACCCTCGGTGTCGGCGACGCCGTCCGGGCGCGCATCGTCACCAAGAGCATCGACGAGCGCAACCCGCGGGACTCGAAGATCGGGCTGACGGCCAAACAGGTCGGCCTCGGCAAGCACGGCTGGCTCGAAGAGGACCGCCAGAAACGCGGAGCGACGACGGAAGCGGGTGAAGACTGATGGCCGACAGACTGGTCTGCCGCGAGTGCCACCGCGTGCAGGACTCCGAGGAGGCCGAGACCTGCGTCGTCTGCGGGTCCTCGTCGCTGACGGAGGACTGGGCGGGCTACGTCGTCATCGGTCACCCCGACCGCAGCCGCATCGCCGAGGAGATGGGCGTCACCGAGCCGGGCGCCTACGCGCTGAAGGTCCGCTAACGTGACCGTCGTCCTCGAACTCCAGCCCGCGCTCCGCTCCGCGCTCAAAGACCCGTTCGGCCCCGTTTCTACCGACACCTCCGCCGTCCTCGCGGAGTCTGGCGGCCCCCTGGTCACCGTCGGCGACATCGTCACCTACCACACGCTCGCCGCCGACCACGTGCCCGACGTGGCGTTCGTCGACGAACGCACCGAGCGCGCGGCCGTCGACGAGGAAGTCAGCGAAGCCATCGAGGACTCCCAGTTCGACCGCGTCGTCCGCGTCGAGAACCCGCCGGGGACGCTCACCGCCGCGCTTCTGGAAGCGCTCGCCGACGCGCTGACGACCGGCGAGCGGACGCTCGTCCGCGTCGACGGCGAAGAGGACCTCGCCGCCCTCCCCGCCATCGCCGCCATCGAGGAAGGCGCGAGCGTCCTCTACGGCCAACCCGGCGAGGGCGTCGTCCACGTCAGCGTCGACGCCGACACCCGCGAGCGCGTCGTCGGCCTGCTCGAACGCATGGACGGCGACGCCGCTCGCGCGTTCCAGATTCTCGGACTCGACCGGCAGTAACGCTCCAGGGTCGCGGGGAGCGCTCAGTCCCGCTCGTAGGTCACGAACGAAAGCTCACCCGCCGTCTCGCGTGAGACCGCAATCCACTCCTCCGGGTCCCACTCGGGAAAGACGGTGTCCCCCTCCGGTTCACCTGGAACCTCGGTCACGACCAGTCTGTCCGCTCGCGGGAGGAACTGCTCGTAGACCGTCGCGCCGCCGGCGACGAACGCCGTCTCCGCGCCGGTGGCCGCGGCCGCCTCGACCGCTGCGTCGACGCTCCCGACGACTTCGACTTCCTCGGCAGCCTCGACGCCGGACCGAGTCAGCACGACGTTCGTCCGCCCGGGGAGCGGCCCGCCGAGTTGCCCCGAGATGGACTCGTAGGTCACTCGGCCCATGATCACTGGGTGGCCCATCGTCGTCTCCTTGAAGTGCGCGAGGTCGTCCGGATAGTGCCACGGCATCTCGCCGTCAGCGCCGATGACGCCGTTCTCGGCCACCGCGGCGATGAGCGCGAGTTCCATCGAACCGCACGTCTCCGCCATCGTCACTCGGCGACCGCGAAGTCCAGCCCTGGCGCGGGGTCGTAGTCCCGGACCTCGATGTCGTCGTATTCGAGGTCGTCGACGGGCTTGTCCGCGACCTCGATGGTCGGCCGGTCGCGCGGTTCCCGGGTCAACTGCTCCAGCAGGTTCGGGACGTGGTCGGCGTTCTCCGTCCCCGGTTCCGCGGGCGCCTCGGTCAGGATCCAGTCCTTGACGCTCGCGAACGCCGCCCGCTCGTCGACCGCGTTCATCCGCTCGCGGAGTTCCTCGCGGTTGGCCTCGTACCACTCGCCGCGGGCGCCCTCACCGCAGTATGCGTGCGCGTCGACGACCGAGTGTGAGAATTTCCCGACCTCGAAGCCCGTCCGCTGGGCGACGATGTGGGTCACCAGGGAGTAGGCGGCGATGTTGAAGGGGATCCCCAGCGCGATGTCGCCCGAGCGCTGGGTGAGGTGGAGGTTGAGCCGGTCGCCCTGGACGTTGAAGACGAAGGTGTAGTGGCAGGGCGGGAGCGTGCTGACCGTCGCGTTCGCGGGGTGCCAGGCGTTGACGACGATGCGCCGCGACTGGGGGTTCTCCCGGAGCGTGTCGAGGACGTACTGGAACTGGTCGAAGGTGCGCTCGTCCTCGTTCACCCAGCGATGGTTGTCCTCGGGCCAGCTCTCGCCCTCCAGCCCCTCCTCGGGGATGGGGTAGCGCCGCCAGAAGCGACCGTAGGCGGTGTCGAGGTGGCCCTCTTCGTCGGCCCACGCGTCCCAGATCTTCGTCTCCTCGCGGAGATTGCGGATGTGCTCCTCGCCGGAGAGGTACCACAGGAGCTCGTGGATCAGCGAGTTCCAGCGATACCCCGACAGATCCTTGGTGGTCAGGAGCGGGAACCCCTCCTGTAGGTCCACCTCGTAGTGCGCCCCGAACGTCGAGAGCGTGTCCACGCCCGTCCGGTTGGGCTTGTACGTGCCGTCGGCGATGGCCGTCCGGACGAGATCGAGATACTGCTGCATCTTTCGAGTACCTGCATCCGGGCAATGTAAAACTATCTGTCGGCGGCTGTGCCGAAATGGTTCGCGCCGAGCGCGGTCACGCTGCGCCCGGACCGATATCGTCTTCGCGGTTATCGAGAACCAGCACGTGCCGGACCAGCGAGTTGTGGACCCGCCGTTCGAAGTGGTCCTCGACGGTCCAGCCGGCCGCGAGGGCCTCCTCGGCCCACGAACGGTCGGCGACGACGACGGCTCGCGGTGCGATCCGGTGGGCTTCCGCGAGGGCGTCGCCGACCAGGTCGGCCAGCGAGTCGCCCTCTATCTTCGACTGACGGCCGTAGGGAACGTCGAAGACGGCGGCGTCGGCGCAGTCGTCCGCGAGCGGCAGTCGCGTCACGTCGCCGCGGCAGACGCCGAAGTCGCCCTCCGGCTCGAGCGCATCGCGCAGGTTCGCGCGCGTCCCGCGAGCCATCTTCGCCTGGGCGTCGTTGCCGATGGCGCGCGCGCCGACGAGCCCGGCCTCCAGCAACACGCCTCCGGTCCCGCACATCGGATCGACGACGGTCGCTCCCTCGCGCGCACCGGCGATGTTCACCAGCGCGCGGGCCAGCATCGGGTCCATGCTCCCCGGCTGGAAGAACGGGCGGTCCGTCGGCCGGCGGTCGCCGAACCCGCGCTCGCTCTCGATTTCTAGCCAGCCGAGGACGCAGACGCCGTCCCCCGATCCTACGTCTCCTTCCGGTTCACCGTTCTCGGCCGTGCTGTCGGCCCTGGGCGGCCCCGCAAAGAGCGCGCGGAGTTCGTGGTCGGGGTCGTCCAGATCGACGGTGAACCCGCGGTCGACGAGCACCTGCCCGAGTTCGCGTTCCGCGCGCTGGGTGTCGACGCCGGTCGTGGCGCGCACGTCGACGGCGCGGACGGCGACGCTCCCCTCGCGGCCGACGCTCGCCGCCGAGAGGAGCGCGCGGGCGCTGGCCACGTCGGGGTCCGCGCGCCCGACCTGCTCGCTCGCGCGGTGGACGAACGCGAGGTCGCGGACGCGGTCGGTGACCGCGCGCGCGGTCGCCAGGCCCGCGCCGAGTATCTCGACCCCGGACGCGGCGCTCGCGGCCTCACAGGCCGCGAAATCGTCGTCCTGACCGCCGAGTTCGAGGACGTACACGCCCGACAGTCGCCCGCCGTCGGCCAAGAACCCACCGGTGACCCGCCGACGCGCGTCCCCGCCGACCTCCGCCTGTTCGCTCCCTCTCGGGTACCCCCGACCCCTGATAAAACCACACTCTCACCCCCACAAAAAGGCGTTTTTACGGGTATCCCGGCGACCACTACATAACGGATTTGACTCGTTCGAGCGCGTGACCTATCACCCGCTCGTATGAAAGTTTATAAGCCTTAAATACAACGTTTAAGTCGAGACATGGTTGACCCCAAGGAGACAATCAATATCGAAAACGTCGTCGCCTCGACTGGAATCGGGCAGGAGCTCGATCTGCAGAGCGTGGCGATGGACCTTGAAGGGGCGGATTACGACCCCGAGCAGTTCCCCGGCCTCGTCTACCGCACCCAGGAGCCCAAGTCGGCCGCGCTCATCTTCCGTTCGGGCAAGATCGTCTGCACCGGCGCCAAGAGCACCGACGACGTCCACGAGAGCCTTCGCATCGTCTTCGACAAGCTGCGCGACCTGAACATCCAGGTCGACGAGGACCCCGAGATCGTCGTCCAGAACATCGTCACCTCCGCCGATCTGGGCCGTAACCTCAATCTCAACGCCATCGCCATCGGGCTCGGCCTGGAGAACATCGAGTACGAGCCCGAGCAGTTCCCCGGTCTCGTCTACCGCCTCGACGACCCCGACGTCGTCGCCCTGCTGTTCGGCTCCGGGAAGCTCGTCATCACCGGCGGTAAACAGCCCGAGGACGCCGAAGAAGCCGTCGACAAGATCGTCTCGCGCCTCGAAGACCTGGGCCTGCTCGAATAGCCGTTCGCACTCGCCGGACCGGCTGTCCGCGATAGCAGGCTACAAGCGGCCGCCCTCCCTACCGCCGCTATGGACTTCGTAGCGCGGTACTCGGCCGTCGATCGGGTCGGGCGCACGACGGCGTTCGCACCGCTCCAGGTCGACGTCACGGGCGGGGGGATCTTCGCACTGATCGTCACGTTCCTGCTCACCGCGCTGTTCTACGCCGTCACGCTCCACCTCGCGGCGACGTTCTTCATCGGCGACGTGCCCAGCCAGCGGGCGGCCTACGTCGGACCTATCCCGGCGGTCGTCTCCATCCTGCTCGGGCGCTACGGCGTGGAGGGGATCGGGTTCGTCCCGCCGGGACTCGCCTTCCTCGTCGCGCTGGTCGTGACCCTCCTCGCCGACGCCATCGCCATCAGCGTCTCCTACCGTATCTCCTGGCGGCCGACGGCGATACTCACCGCGCTGCACCTGGCCTTCTCCGTCGCGCTCATCATCCCCCTCAACAACATCTTCCAGTTCGTCTGAGCGCTGGACACAGCATCGCGCCGCCCTATCGCCCGACAGCGGGGACGGCCGTCGCCGGCGGGATGGCGCTGGGCGGAACGCCCGCGGCGAACGCCCGAGCGTGCGCCGACTGCTGGCCGCAGGCGCTCGACTGCCTCGGGCAGGCACGCCGCGGAGAGTGAATTACTCCACCAGCCGCTCGATCTCGGTGACGAGCACGTCGCTGGCACCGACTTCCTTGAGCGCGTTGATCGTCTCGAACACCTCGCGCTCGTCGACGACGGCGTGGACGGCCACGTCGTCGCTCCCGGCGATGTCCATGACCGTCGGCCCGCCCATCCCCGGCAGGACCTCCTCGACGTCGTCGAGGGCGTCCTCGGGGACGTTCATCATCAGGTAGCGTTTGCCCTCCGCGGAGAGGACGGATTCGAGCGCCATCCGGATCTGCTGGACCTTCTCGTCGTCGACGACGTCCTCGCGGGCGAACAGGCGGACCGACGACTCCAGGACGTCGGCGATCTCCGCGAGGCGGTTCATCCGGAGGGTCGTCCCCGTCGAGGTGATGTCGACGATGGCGTCGGCGATGTCGACGTGCGGGGTCAGCTCCGTCGCGCCCGACACCTCGGCGACGTCCACGTCGATACCGCGCTCGGCGAAGAACTCGCGGGTGATGTTCGGGAACTCCGTGGCGACGGTGCCGCCGTCCAGGTCCGCCACGGTCTCGATGTCGCCGTCCTCGGGCGCCGCGAGGACGAGCCGACAGGCGCCGAACTCCAGGTCGAGCAGGTCGACGAGTTCGTCGGTGCCGGACTCGCGGGCCTGGTCCAGCCCGGTGATCCCCACGTCGGCGGCGCCGTCGGCGACGTACTCCGGGATGTCGGCGGCGCGGGCGTAGAGGACGGTCACGTCGGGGTCGACGGTCTGAGCGTAGAGCTTGCGGTCGGCCCCGTCGACGACGTGGAGGCCGGCCCGGTCCAGCAGATCGATCGCGGGGTCGTGCAGGCGACCCTTGTTGGGGACGGCGATGCGCATACCAGCACTGCACGGGCCGCGGGCAACTGTCTTTCCCTCTCTCCGCGGCGTGGACCACTGGCCCGTCCGTACGTTTATCCCGGAAGGGGAGGCCACTGGACCCCATGACCGCAGTCAGCGCGACGGACGGCATCGCGTACGGGCTCAAGGCAACTCTCTCGTTCGGGTTCGTCCTGTTGATCGCACTCGTATTCGCTATCGCCGGGACGAACATGGCGACCGGGTCCGTCCTCTACACGTACGACGGGTGGGAAGTCATGCAGTGGGGCCGGCTGTTGGTGGGGTTGGCGCTGTCCGTCGTCGGCCTCGTCGCACTGTACGGCGGGACGTTCGGCCTGCTCTACAAGGTCGTCGCCGACGGCATCGACCGGGGAACCCGCCGGACCGCCTGAGGGGCCGAGGACCACATGTCGACACGCAAACCTTTTCGATCGACGGGCCGCAGCCACGCCCATGCCCTCCCTCCATCCGCTTCCGCCGGGCGCAGCCCCGGCTCCGCCGGCGATAGGCCAGTCGAGCACGGGCGGCGTCCTCGCCGCCGCCGTCGTCGGCCTGTGGACCGGCGAGCGCCTCGTCTATCGCGCCGACGCCTACGCCGCCGGCCGGACGGATCGGGAGACCGTCGAGGCGGCCATCCGCCGGTTCGCCGACCTGAACGACGCTCCCATGGAGTGGGGGCGGTTCGCGGCGCTGCGGCGGATGGAACCGCCGCTGGCCCGCCGTATCGACCGGCTGCGCGACCGCGCGTCGTGGGAGTGACGGTCCGAAAGCCGCAGACGACGTCCCGAGCCGCGTCGTCGGAGCCCCGAAGACTGATACACGCCGACAGTCTACCCTCTGGTGATGCTGCTGGTCCTGTGCGTGGACCTCGACGACGACCTTGGACGCAAGACGGGAGTGGACACGCCCGTCGTCGGCCGCGACGCCGTCGAGTCGGCCGCCGTCGATCTGGCGACGGCGGACCCCGAAGACAGCGACGTGAACGTCCTCTTCGAGGGGCTACACATCGCCGACCGCATCACGGACGAGTCCGTGGAGGTCGCCGCGGTGACCGGCGTCGACGGCAGCGACGTGGCCGCCAACCGCGCCGTCGGCGAGGAACTCGACGAGGTGCTGGCGGGGCTGGCGACCGGCGAGGACGTCCGCGCGATGGTCGTCACCGACGGCGCGCAGGACGAGTCGGTCCTGCCGGTCATCCGCTCGCGCGTCCCCATCGACGGGGTCCAGCGCGTCGTCGTCCGCCAGGCGCAGGACCTGGAGTCGATGTACTACACCATCAAGCAGGTGCTGGACGACCCCGAGACCCGCGGGACGCTGCTCATCCCGATGGGCATCCTCCTGCTGATCTACCCGCTGTCCATCGTCGCCGAGCGCCTCGACATGCCCGGCGCCGTGTTCGGCGTCACGTCCGCGCTGATCGGCCTCTACCTGCTCTCGCGAGGGCTCGCGCTCGGCCAGCGCCTCGACGCGTTCGTCGACCGGGTCCGCGAGGGGCTGTACGGCGGGCGCGTGTCGCTGGTGACCTACCTCGTCGCGGGGCTGTTGCTGATCATCGGCGGGTTCACCGGCGTGCAAACGGTCACCGACCTCCAGGCGCAGGCGGACGACGCGCTCGACGTCATCGAGGTGATCGCGGCGCTGGTCTACGGGTCGCTGCGCTGGTTCGCGGCCGCGGGCGTTACGAGCAGCCTCGGGCGCGTCGTCGACGGCTACATCGACGGCGAGTTCGAGTGGCGCCACCTCAACGCCCCCGTCTACGTCCTCGCCATCGCCTTCATCCTCCACGGCGTCTGCAGCTTCGTCCTCTCGTTCGGCGACCTGTCGTACCTCGCGTTCACGCTCACCGGCGCGACCCTGCTCGGCCTCGCCAGCACCTTCGCCTTCGCGCTGGCGGAGTCGCGCCTCGGGTCTCGCGTCAATCCGACGTGAGCGGCGGACCCGCGGACTCGCGGACGGACCAGCGCCGGGTTCGTCCGCCCCGGGACGGGTCGACCCGGCAACTTTTTGCGACGGCCGACCGCCGGTCGAGACATGGAATTGACAGGCCCCGACGGCGCGACGGCGGCGGTGTTCGACCCCGAGGACGCCACGCTGGCCGTCGAGCGGGACGGAACCACGGTCGTCACGCCCTCCGAACTCCCCGTCGAGAGACTCTCCCGGGAACTCCACGGCGTCGACTGGACCGGGGCCGACGTGTCCGTCGGCGACGCCACCGAGATCGAGGAGACCTACGAGATGCCGAAGGGGAAGGCTCGCGAGCGCGCCCACCGCGCCGTCGAACGCACCGTCACGTACGACCACCCCGACGCCGGCGGCGTCGTCGAGGTGCAACTGCGCGCGGCCGCCGAAGGCGTCGCCTTTCGGTACCGAGTCACCGGTGACGCGATGGAGATACACACCGGCGACGGGACCACGCTGTCGCTCCCCCGCGACACCGTCTCCTGGCTGATACCCTTCGATCACGCCCACGAGGCCAGCGCACGCCAACAGCCCATCGTCGAGACCGAGGGAGAGTACTGCCCGCCGGGACTGTTTCGGGTCGACGACCAGTGGCTGCTGTTGACGGAAGCGGGCGCCGACGGCGACTACGCCACGTCCCGACTCGTCGCCGGCGAATCGAAGATGACGTTCGGCGTGCCGGCCGGCCATCTGAACGCCCACTTCCCGCTGGAGACGCCGTGGCGCGTCGCCGTCGTCGGCGACCTCGCGACCGTCGTCGAGTCGACGCTGGTGACCGATCTCGTCGGGGGACCGGCTGTCGACGACGAGTGGGTCGAACCCGGGCGCGTCGCGTGGTCGTGGTGGTCCGAGTCCGACAGTCCGGACGACTTCGATCGCCAGCGCGAATATATCGACTACGCCGCCGAGCGCGGCTGGGAGTACGTCCTCGTCGACGCCGGGTGGCCGCGCCGGCGCGACGAGGTTCCCGACCTGATCGAGTACGCGAACGAACGGGGCGTCGACGTGTTCCTCTGGTCGCACTGGACGGACCTGAACACCGGGAGGAAACGGGAGGAGCGCCTCGGCACCTGGGCCGACTGGGGCGCCGCCGGGATCAAGGTCGACTTCATGGACCACGACGACCAGGGTCGGATGCAGTTCTACGACGCCCTGGCCGAGGACGCCGCCGAGTACGAACTGCTCGTCAACTTCCACGGCTCCGTGGTGCCCACCGGCCTCCAGCGCCGCTACCCGCACGTGATGACCTACGAGGGCGTCATGGGCGCCGAGTACTACAAGTGGAGCACCGTCACGCCGGAGCACAACTGCACCCTCCCGTTCACCCGCAACGTCGTCGGCCCGATGGACTACACGCCCGTGACCTTCTCGGCCGACGCCGCACAGACCACGCCGGGCCACGAACTCGCGCTCTCGGTCGTCTTCGAGTCGCCGCTCCAGCACTTCGCCGACTCCGTCGACGAGTACGCCGCTCGACCCGAAGCGGAGGGGTTTCTCGAAACCGTGCCGGCCGCCTGGGACGAAACCCGCTTAGTCGGCGGCCACCCCGGGGTCGAGGCGACCGTCGCCCGCAGAGACGGCGACGAGTGGTTCCTCGGCACGATTACGGCCGGTCCCCAGCGCATCGTGACCGTCGACTGCGCGTTCCTCGGGTCGGGCGAGGCGGACCCGAGCGAGACGTGGACTGCCCACGTCGTTCGAGACGAAACGGGGGGCGCCCTCGCGTCCGAGGAGTGGCCGGTGACCGGGGAGGAAGCACTCGATATTGTGGTTCCGGAGAACGGCGGGTTCGCGGCGCGGTTTACGCAGTAAAGCCCCCGCCGTCCGCATCCTGCTGGCCGACCGCGAGAACGCCCTCGTCTACGAGAACGATGGCGATATTTCCACCGCCGTCGCAGATATTGCCGCGGAGATCCCACGATAGCGGAGTTTCGCCGCCCCGAGATGGACACAGTTATTCGGGGAGAGGGACAACGCCACTGCACCAGCCATGCGTCACGCACACACGAAGCGGGTGATCCGATGCGGGTCGTAGTGAAGTTCGGTGGCACGAGCCTCGGCAACGGCTCGCGAGTCACGCGAGCGGCCGACTCCATCGCCCAAGCGATCGAGAACGGCCACGAGGTCGCCGTCGTCGCCAGCGCGATGGGGTCGACGACCGACGACCTGCTCGACGACATCGACTACGAGGCCCAGGACGAGGACCGCGCCGAGATCGTCAGCATGGGCGAGCGCACCTCCGTCCGGATGCTCAAGGGGGCGCTGGCCGCCCGCGGCATCGACGCCGAGTTCTTCGAGCCCGGCAGCGAGGGGTGGCCGATCATCACCGACGAGTACGGCGAGGTCGACGTCGACGAGACGACCAAGCGCGCCAGCGCGCTGGGGGGCCAGCTGGGCGACGTCGTGCCCGTCATCACCGGGTTCCTCGCCGAGGACCACCAGGGTAACGTCACCACCCTCGGCCGCGGCGGCTCCGACACCACAGCCGTCATGCTCGGCAAGTTCATGGACGCCGACGAGGTCGTCATCGTCACCGACGTGGAAGGCGTCATGACCGGCGACCCCCGCGTCGTCGAGGGCGCCCGCAACGTCGGCGAGATCACCGTCGACGAGCTTCGCTCGCTGTCGTTCCGCGGTGCCGAGGTCGTCGCGCCGTCAGCGCTGTCGTACAAGGACGCTGGCCTGGGCGTCCGGGTCGTCCACTACCAGCACGACGACCTGCTGACCGGCGGCACCTCCATCGAGGGCGAGTTCCAGAACCTCATCGACCTCCAGGAGGACCAACTCGCCTGCATGACCGTCGCCGGCCGCGCCATCCGCAACAGTCCGGGCATCCTGGGCGAACTCGCGACCGCGCTCGGCGAGGAGGGGATCAACATCGAGGCCAACTCCTCGGGGATGGACTCGATCACCTTCTACGTGAACGTCGAGGACGCCGAGGACGCCGAGGCGCTGCTGCACGACCGCGTCGTCGAGGAGGACGCCCTCTCCAGCGTCACCGTCGAGGACGAGATCGCCGTCGTCCGCGTCACCGGCAGCGACCTGCCCAACCAGCCGGGCATCGTCAAGCGCACCATCGACCCCCTCTCGGAGGCCCACATCCACCTCTACGACGTGATCACCTCCGCGACCTCCGTCTCCGTGTTCGTCCCCTGGGACGACCGCGAGCAGACGCTCGAACTCGTCCAGGACGTCTTCTGAACGGGCGACCGGAGTCGCTCTCTCCCTCCGCGACGAGCCGGGAATCGGCTCCCAGATCGCTTCCGCGGCCTGCCGCGTCGACCGTCTCGCCGTCGACCATCTCGCCGTCGACCATCTCGCCGTCGACCATCTCGCCGTCGTCCAGTCTCGCCGTCGTCCAGTCTCGCCGTCGTCCAGTCTCGCCGTCGTCCAGTCTCGCCGTCGTCCAGTCTCGCCGTCGTCCAGTCCCCCCTCCGGACGAGGCCGCCGATCCGCCGCCGAGCGCGCCGTTCGATCCGGTACGGAGCGCTCCGCAACCGACCCGAACAGTCGGGATGTCACAATACCCTATATATAGCAGGTATTTAAGGATCGGTCGGGGCCACCCACCGCCATGAGCCAGCGGAGTTCGGAGACGGGTTCGGGGATCGCGCGGCTGATTCCGGCGGCGATCCGGGAGCGGTTCGTGTACAAGTTCTTCCTGTCAGTACTCGTGGTGATGGTCCTGACGGCGGGGATCGGCGCCGTGTTCTTCGGGACCACGACGGCGACGCTGACCGACCGCACGGAAGGCCAACTGGAGTCGACGGCGCAACTGCAGGCCGAAGGGCTCGACCGCTGGGTCGACGGGTTGACCCACCAGACGCGGCTCATCTCGCAGGCGCCGCCGTTCCGCGGCGGTAACCGCTCGACCATCGACTACCACCTGTTGCAGGAACAGCGGCAGTTCAGGGACGACATCCTCGACGTGCACTACGTGCACTCCTACAGCCGGGAAGTGCTGGTGAGTACGAACGACAGCGTCGAAGGGACGAACCTCTCGGAGGCCGGGGTGCCGTGGGCGGGCGAGCGGGCCGAGACGGTCGGCCAGGTCACGAACGTCGCCTCGACCGTTTACGTGGCGAGCGAACCCTACGAGTCGCCGGCCTCCGGCGAGCGCGTGCTCGCGTTCGTCAGCGCGCCGCCGGAGAACACGGAACACCTCGTCGTCGTGGAGGCGAACCTCTCCGCGTGCGGCCGGTCGTTCGATCAACCGTCAGAGTCGGCGTACACGACGGTCCACGGTCCGGACGGCCAGCCCATCTGCGGGGACGGCGTCGACAGCGCGGCCGCGCCGTCCGGGGCGCTGGCCGCCAACAGCTCCGGGGTCACCGCCGCGGGCGAGGAACTGCTGGGCTACGCCGAGGTCGCCGGCACCGGCTGGACCGTCCTGACCCACGAGCCGAAGTCGGCCGCGTTCAGCCTCCGCAACGACATCGCGACGAGCATGGCGACGCTGGTCGCCGTCCCGCTGGTCGCGCTGGGGCTCGTCGGCGCCGTCATCGGCCGACGCGCGGGCCGCGAGCTCGACGACCTGACCGAGACGGCGTCGGCGATGCGCGACGGCGACCTCGACGTCGAGATCCGGAGCGACCGCGCGGACGAGTTCGGCCAGCTCACCCGCGGCTTCGCCGAGATGCGCGACGCGCTCGACGAGCAGATCGCCGAGACCGAGCGGGCGCGCAAGGAGGCCGAGGTCGCGCGCGCCGAGGCCGTCGAGACGAACGAGTACCTCCGGGAGACGGCCGAGCGCTACTCGGAGGTCCTCGCGGCCTGCGCCCGCGGCGACCTCACCCGGCGGATGGACGCCGACGGCGAGAACGACGCGATGGACCAGATCGCCGCCGACTTCAACGAGATGATCCGCGAACTCGAACTGACGACGGGTCAGCTCAAGACCTTCGCCGAGGAGGTCAGCAAGGGCGGCGAGGACGTCCACACCAGCGCCGAGACGGTCAAAGACGCCAGCGAGCAGGTCGCCGAGTCGATCCAGAAGATCTCCGACGACGCCTACGAGCAGAAAGAGCGCCTGACCGCGATCGCACAGGAGATAGAGGCGGTCGCGGACGAACTCGAAGCGCTGGACGCCGAGCGCGACGACCTCGAATTCGCGGAGGCGCTCTCACACATCCGGGCCGTCTCGGACCTGGTCGAGGAGGCCGCCGGAGCCGGCGAGACGGTGATGGAGGAGAGCGAGACGGTCGCCGGCGCCGCCGAGGAGCAGGCCGCCGAACTCGCGGAGGTCTCGGCGCGCGCGCTCGAACTGAAGCGGACGGCCCAGTACCTCGGCGAGGGCATCTCGCACTTCGAGACCGACGCCGAGCACGAGTTCGTCTTCCAGACCGGCGACGCCGTCGACGCGACCGCCGACACGAACTGACGGTCCGGCGGCCGGACCGGTCGGGGAGACGAACTGACGACCCGACGGTCGGAACGTCCGGTCGGCCGGACCGCCGACCGACTCCCGCGGCGCGGCCGACTTCCGCCTCGCGCCCGTAGCGGGGCCATGGAAACGGCGACTGACGGCCGCTGTGGCTACAGCCTCGAAGTCGGCCTGAGCGACGTCTCGGTCCCGGCGGGGGAGTGCGACCGGCCGGCGTGGGACGACAACGACCGCTGCGTCTGGCACGCGACCGTCGACGGGAAGAGCGCGGAGACGCTGGAGGAGTTCCGGCCGGAACCGGGCGAGTCGCTCGACGGCGCGTACCTCAGGGATGCGTCGCTCGTCGGCGTCGACTGGCTCGCCGAGGCCTCGCTCGTCGGCGCCGACTTCTCGGGCGCCGTCGTCAACGGCGCCGACCTCGGCGGCGCGGACCTCACGCTGGCGAACATGAAGGACCTCGCCGCCATCGACGCCGACTTCACCGGGGCGACGCTCGAAGGCGCCGTCTTCACGAACGCCGACCTCCGGCGGGCGACGCTCGAACACGTCCTGACCAACGAGGCGGTGTTCACCGACGTCCACGTCGGGGCCGGGACGCGGTTCAGCGACATTTCCGCGTACGAGCGCGAGCCGGTCAAACCGACGCTGAGCGACGACCACCCGCTGGAGGCCGCCGCGTGGACTTACCGCCAGCTCCAGCGGATCTATCAGGACAACGCCCTGCCCGGGCTCGCCCGCGAGAGCTACACCCAGGAGAAAGACGCCCGGCGGCGGCTCGCGTGGAGCGAGGGCGACTACCTGACCGCCGCGAAGTGGGAGCTGTCCCGGTGGGTGATGCACTACGGGAGCAGCCCGTACCGCGTCCTCCTCGCAGCGCTGCTGTCGATCGTCGTCTCGGCCGCCCTGTTCCCGATCACCGGCGGCATCATGGAGATCCAGGGTGAGCGAGCGATCACCTACACCATCGAGGACCCCTCGAGCGCGCCGGTGTGGTGGATCGGCCGGGTCTTCTTCAAGAGCCTCTACTTCAGCGTCGTGACGTTCGCGACGCTCGGGTACGGCGACATCCAGCCGATCGGCGCCTGGGCGCGATTCCTCGCGGGGACGCTCTCGATCGTCGGGTCGCTGCTCTCGGCGCTGCTCGTGTTCGTCCTCGCGCGGCTCGTGACGTGGTGATCACCAGAACAGTCCGGGCGACTCCTCGTCGGGTTCCTCGCCCGAACCGGTGAGGCGGAGGGCGACGGGGAACAGCAGCCCCTGGGCGACGATGCTGACGAGTGCGACGCCGAAGACGAGTTCCACCAGCGCGGGGCGGAACGGGAGTTCGCGGGGGACGCTGAGCAGGAGCGCGATCGGGATGACGGTGTGCATGCCGCCCCAGACGAGGACGTGCTGGAAGCGGAACGGGACGGGTTCTGCGCCCGCCACTCCGAGGACGTTCGTGACGCCGTAGACGACGACCGCGCGGACGACGAGCACCAGCGCGACGGCCAGCAGGACGGTCGGCGCGTTCCACAGCAGTCGGCGCCACGGCGCCTGGATCCCGACGAGGACGAACACCAGCGTGAACACGATGAACGCCGCGGTGTCCCACGTCCGCTCCATGAACGTGACGTTGTCGGGGTGGACGGCGCGGCCCTTCCCGTAGAGGCCGATCACGAGCCCGGCCGCGACGGTCGCGAGGACGCCGCTGACGTGGAGGTAGTGGTCGGCGAGGAGGAAGCTCCCGTAGGCGAGGACGACCGTCGTCAGCAGTTCGGCCATCCGGTCGTCGATGGCCCGGAGGACGACGAACGCGAGCGCGCCCGCCGCCAGGCCGACGAGGACCCCCCCGAAGCTGACGACGGTTATCTCGACGGCCAGGTCCACCAGGTCCGCCGGCGAGAGCAGCGTCTCGAGGTCGGCGCCGGTGGAGAAGCGCTCGGAGACGATGCCGATCATCGCGCCGAAGGTGACGACGGCGAACCCGTCGCTGAAGTGGCTCTCGACCTCGGCCAGGATCGACAGGCGCTCGGCCGCGTCGGCCTCCCGGAACAGCGCGACGATGGCGACCGGGTCGACCGGGTAGATGACGACCGCGAACAGCAGCGTCACGACGAGCGGGAGGCCGAACGCGTAGCTGCCGAGCACGCCGAGCAGGATCACCGCGACCGGGAGGCCCACGATGGGGAGCAAGACGCCGACCGGGAGCACGCGCACGAACGCCTCGGACTTCGTCTCCTGTGACCCCTGGAACAGGACCGTCGGGACCAGGACCATCAGGATGAGGTCGGAGGAGAGCCGGAAGTCCGGGTCCAGACCCGTGACCGAGAGGGCGACGCCGACGACGACGAGCAACACCGGGTAGACCGCCTCGCTGGTGCGCGCGGCGACGACGCGGACGACGGCCGCGACGCTCAACACGAGGAGGATGCCGCCCAGGAGCGTGAAGATGCCGGCCATGCGTGTGGAACCTACCGCTCGCCGCCCCTACTGTCCGGTCTCCCCGACGTTCGGGGGAGTTTCGAGTCGCCGCCCGGGAGTCGCGAGTACGGATCGTCGTTCGGGCCGCAGCGACCTGAATCCTCGGCCGGACCCGCGACGGCCCGTCGCGATGGTCTCGGCGCGACGCGTTCGTCGCGCCGAGACCCGGCGGCGACCAGTGGACGGTCGTGCCCATCGCTCGCCGGATGGCGCCACCGATGAGCGCACCTGTCACGTTCGAAATAAGTCCGTGCCGCCCGGAGGTCGGGCATGCGCTCGTACGCGACGCGGATGGCGACGCCGGCGGACCTGCCCGACCGCGAGGAACGCGCCGCCGCGCTCGAGGCCGCCGGGTACAACCTGTTCGACCTGGACGCCGACCGGGTGTTCGTCGACCTCCTGACCGACAGCGGGACCGGGACGATGAGCGACGCCCAGTGGGCCGCGCTCCACCGCGGCGACGAGTCCTACGCGGGCAGCAGTTCGTTCCGGCGGCTCCGCGAGGCCGTCGACGACGTGATGGGCTTCGACCGGGTCGTCCCCGCCCACCAGGGCCGCGGCGCCGAGAACGTCCTCTACGGGACGCTCGTCGCCGAGGGCGACCGCGTGCTCAACAACACCCACTTCGACACGACGCGCGCACACGTCGCGGCCAACGGCGGCGAAGCGGTCGACTGCCCCGTTCCCGCCGCGCGCGACCCCGACGCCGACGACCCCTTCAAGGGGAACTTCGACGTGGAGGCCGGCCGCGCCCGCGTCGAAGAAGTCGGCGCCGAGAACGTCCCGGTCGTCGTGTTGACGATCACCAACAACTCCGCGGCCGGCCAGCCGGTCAGCGTCGCCAACACCCGCGAGGTGGCCGCCTTCGCCGACGATATCGACGCCACCTTCGTGATCGACGCCTGCCGCTTCGCCGAGAACGCCCACTTCGTCGCCGAGCGCGAAGCGGAGTTCGCCGACGCCTCCGCGGCCGAAGTCGCCCGCGAGCAACTGGGGTACGCCGACGCGCTCGTCATGAGCGCGAAGAAGGACGGCCTCTCGAACGTCGGCGGGTTCGTCGCCGTCGACGACGGACTCGACGACCTCCTGGAGCGGGTGAAACAGCGAACCATCCTCTACGAGGGCTTTCCCACCTACGGCGGCCTGGCGGGGCGAGACCTGGAGGCGATGGCCGTCGGACTGCGCGAGGCGGTCGAGGACGACTACCTCGCCCACCGCGTCGAGCAGGTGGCGACGCTCGGCGCGGAACTCGCGGCCGCGGGGCTCCCTATCTACGAGCCGATCGGCGGTCACGCCGTCTACGTCGACGCCGGCGCGGCACTGGACCACATCTCGACCGCGGCGTTCCCCGGCCAGGCGCTGGCCTGTGAGTTGTACCTGGAAGGCGGCGTCCGGACGGTCGAGCTCGGGAGCTTCGCGTTCCCGGAGACCAAACGCCCGGAGTACGTTCGCCTGGCCGTCCCGCGACGCACGTACCACCGCGAGCACTTCGAACACGTCGGCGAGACCGCGACCGCGGTCGTCGAGCGGGCGGACGAACTCGCGGGGTTCGAGATCGTCGACGAACCGCCGATGAGAGAGCTGCGCCACTTCTCGGCCGATCTGCGGCCGCTGGACGCCTGATCCGGCCACGAACCGACCGCGACAGCGGTCGCTACTGCCCCGAGCGCAGTCGCGTCCCGATGCGGAGCGGGAGGTCGGCCTCGCGGACGGCGTCGACGACCCGGTCGACGTCGTACTCGACGCGGCGGGCCTCGATCTCCTGTTCGTCGAAGTCGACCAGCGAGTAGGCGGCACGGGGGTCGCCGTCCCGGGGCTGGCCGACGGCGCCGGGGTTCATGACGAGCCCCTCGTCGAATATCTCGTGGCCCTGGACGTGGGTGTGGCCCATGACGAGCACGTCCTCGCTGCCGAGCATGTCAGCGCTGTACTCCTCCGGATAGGTGTACCGGTCGGGGTCGTTCGGGTGGCCGTGGACGAGCCGCATCCGACCGTCGCAGACGAGTCGCTGTTCGGGGAGTTCGCCGAGCCACGCGAGTTGGTCCTCCGAGCAGGTCTCGCGGGCGTGGTCGACCGCGGTGGCGGCCATGTCGTTGAACCCGTAGGCCTGGTCGAACGCGACCGCGCGGTCGTGGTTGCCCATCACCGTCGGCACCTCGCCGTCGGGGAGCATCGCCGCGGCCTCGTCGCTCAGCTCGGTCTGGCCCTCGCCGCGGATAGCCGCGACGCACTCGGCGTGCCACGGGTTGTACCCGACCACGTCGCCCGCGCAGACGAGTCGGTCGACCGGCGGCATGTCCTCGAGAACCGCCTCCAGCGCCGGCAGGTTCCCGTGTACGTCTGAGATGACGCCCACTTTCATGGGGAAGGGTGCACGCGCCGCTGTCTTAGTTCCACGGCAGACGAACGTCAATCCGGTGAGAAGTCTTGGGTCGGCGGCCGCTACTCGTCGCCGCCGTTCACGATGGCCGTCTCGAACCCGTCGACGGCCGATCCGGAGACGCCGACGGCGCAGACCTCGTGTTCGAACTCGAGGTCGTAGGCCTCGCGGGCGGCGCCGGCGGCGTCGACGGCCGAGAAGTCGAACGCCTCGGGGCTGTCCTTCTCGTAGGTCGCCACGAGCGTCGGCTCGGTGACTTCCTCGACGAGCAGGGCGTCGCGGCGGACGGTCCCGATCACGGCGCCGGGGCCGTCGGCGTTCGTGCTCGGGTCGGCGGGGTCGACGCCGACGACGCCGGCGACGCGGGGCGTGTCGTAGTCGTCCTTCTCGAAGTCGAGCGCGAGGAGCGGCTCGGCCAGCGCGTCCCGGGCGGGGTACCCGAGCGAGAGCTTCTCGGCGATGGGATCGACGTGCGAGCCGTTGCCGATCACGGTGCCGCGAGCCGTCTGCTGCAGGCAGTTGTACTCGACGTAGGGGTTGTCCGTCTCGGGGGCGTCCTCGGTCGGACCGACGGTGACGGTGCCAGGCTGGCGGCCGGTCGCCTCGCGATTCGGGAACGAGCGCGAGGAGACGCGGTAGGCGCCGACCTCCGGTGCGACGACGACGAAGCGTCCGACGTACATGGACGGACCTCGGCCCCAGTCTCGAAAGTAAATGTCGATCCGGCCGAGGCGCGAGGCGTCTCGGTTCGCGCTGCGCGCCGCGGATCGAGTGGCCCGAGCGAGCCGAGAGCGCGGGGGTTATGCCCCTCGCGCCCGTGGATCCGTCGATGACAGCAGGCCTCGATGCGGACGTGGTCGGCGCCGACGCGGCGGCCGAGCGCCGCGACGAAGTGGTCGCCGACGTCACCGACCACGCCGGCCGGATCGCCCGCGAACTCGCCCGCCTCCAGGGCGGCGACTACGGCCAGGAGGAGTTCGAGACCGACCGCGGGACGTGGACGCTCAAGTACGAAGCCGGCGACGTGCAGTACCTCCGATACGAGGGGCGCGGGACCGACGTCTACGTCGTCTCGACACAGCAGCCACCCGAACCCGAGGCGCTCGCCGAGGCGATGGTCGACTACGACGCCTTCGTCGAGTCGTTCAACGAGTACGTCAGGTCGCTCGACGGCGTCCTCGACGAGGTGGCCGACGACCTCCCCGCGATCGCCTCCGTCGATTCCGTCGTCGAACAGCGCGAGCGGATCCTGTCGCGGATGCGCGACGCCTGTAATCAGATGGCCCAGCAGCTCAACCGCGTCGAGGGCAACGACTACGGCACCTTCTCCGCCCGCGTCAACAGCTCCCGCTGGGAACTCAAGTGGGAGGAGGGGCGGGCCAGCTACCTCCGCGTCGGCGGCGAGGGCGGCATCTACGTCCTCTCGCAGTACCAGCCGCCCACGCCGAAGGACCTGCGCGCCCACGTCGACGACTTCCCCGCCTTCGTCGACGCCTTCAACGAGCACGTCGAGGAGATCTCCGAGACGCTGGACACCGTGTCGCTGTAGCCGGCTCGATTCCTAATTGCCGCGGTGAACGGAGCTCACTCCTCCAGTTCCTCGGCGAGCCAGTCGAACTGTTTTTCGAGTTCGTGGCGACGCTGGCGTTTGATCACGGTCGAATCGAGGATCTGGCCGACGAGCGTGACGTCCAGCGCGAAGTCGGTCGTGGCGGTCACTTCGGACGCCTCCTCGCCCACCGCCTCCACCCGGTACTCGGTGTCCATGGTCTCGAAGAAGCCGTCGGCCTGTTCGTAGGCCAGGTCGGCGTCGGCGTCGACGACGCGGAGGTCGAGCGTCACGGTGGCGAGCCCGACCTGGTTCTCCAGGTGCATCTCGTCGCCGTCGACGGTCACCTCGGTGAAGCCGGCGGCGAGCATGAACCGCTCCAGGTCGCCCATGGCCGCGCGCACTCGCTCGGGCGGGGCGTCGACGCGTCGCGAGACCGTGACCGACTGCATGCCCGCCACGACACGCTCCAGCCCCGTCAGTGTCACGCCGTATCGATTCGGTCGCGGCCCTCGCGGGGCCCTCCCGCGGTGCGTTCGGAACTCCGGGAATCGACCCGAACGTCTTCGGCGCAACGCGCTCGCCCGGCGACTCCCAAGTCGGGGTATGGCCGCCGACGAATCCACGGAGGCGACGCGAACGCTCGACGCGCGGGAGATCGACGGCGAACCCTTCGGCGACATCACGAGCGCGCTCGGCGATCTCCCGGAGGACGGCACGCTCCGCCTGATAAACAGCTTCGAACCGGAACCGCTCTACGGCGTGCTCGCCGAGCGCGGGTTCACTCACGAGACCGAACAGGTGGCGGACGACGAGTGGCACGTCTACATCCGACACGCCGACGGAGAGTGACCGGAGCGACCGCGTTCTCGGGCGGTTGCGGCGTCCCGCGGAACGGCGACTCCGTCGCTCAGCGGGGTCCCGAACCCGTTCGGGACGGGACATAGCCGCACGGGAGACCAAGCGGGGGTATGGTCAGCGTTCCATCGCCGTTCGGCCCGGACGAGGACACCTTCGACGCCTACGACGAGTTCGTGCCGGAACACGTCCCGGTCCCGGGCGAGTTCCTCGATGGACACCGGGTGCTCGACGGCCGTCGTCACCTCGCAGTCCACCGGTTGGCGCGCGAACTGTTCGAGGAGCGGGCGGTCTACGACATGACGTTCGGGTACAACCTCGCCCGGCTGAACGGCGACACCCGACATCCCAATGCCGGATATCGGTACGCGGTCGAGGACCCCGACAGCGTCGCCAAGGCGGACGGCACGGACGGCCTACCAGCGGGCGCCGACGACCTGCCGGAGATGCCCGACGACGCCCGCGTCCTGCGCGCGGAGTTCACGCCGACGACCGCCTTCTGCCCGCAGAGCGACACGCTCACGAAGGGGTCGTTCCGCGCGTGGAACGGCCTCGCCGGCCGCCACGAGTTCGACCTCGTGCGGGTCCGCGTGGCGCAGATGCACCAGCGGTCGGCGCCCATCAACGCCGCGCTGCGGGAGATGGAGGCGACGTACGTCGAGACCGGCGAGATGCCAGAACCGAGCGACGGAGCGAATTCGGGCCTCGACACGGAGATAGACGACGGCGTCCCCGGCGGTCCCGAGCCGGACAGATCGCAGACACCGTTCTGAGACGGGGCGGCGGGGTCGACGGCGGCGCGCATCCGACACACCGATAGTGCTCTCGTCCCACGTCCCGGGTGAATGACGAAGTCGCGCGACCGCTGGTCGCTGGCGGCGATGGTCTTCGCCGTGTTGCTGGCGCAGGTGCTCCTCTACCCCGGCGTCGACCGCCTGGTCGGCGCGCTCGGCGCGACGACGGACCTCGACGCCAGCATGTGGTTCCTCGCCGCGGAGTTCGCCGCGTTCGTCGCCTTCGCCGGCGTCTGGGGCGCCGCGAGCGATCGCGCCGGCCGGCGGACCCCCTTCATCGCGGCCGGCGCGTTCGGGGGGAGCGTCGGCTACCTCGCGCTCGCACTCGTCCCCGGGCTCGCCTCCCTCTCGTTCGGCGCCGTGCTCGCGCTGCGCGCCCTTCAGGGCGCGGCGACCATCGGCGCCTTCTCGCTCGCGATGACGATGCTGATGGACCTAGAGGGCGGTCACGGCCGGAACATGGCCGCCGCGGGCGCCGCCATCGGCGGCGGGACGGCGATGGGTGCGCCGCTCGGCGGTCAGCTCTACGAAGTGGGCGCGTTCGTCCCACTCTATCTGGCGAGCGCACTGCTCGCCGCCGTGGGCCTGCTCGCGCTGGCGGTCGACGACCGCGCGCCCTCCGGCGACCGGGACTCGCTCGCCCGCGCGATGGCCGGACTGCGGCGAACGCCGACGCTGTTCGTCCCCTACGCGTTCGGCTTCCTCGACCGGCTAACCGCCGGCTTCTTCGCGCTCGTCGGCACGCTGTACTTCCGGTCGGCGGCCGGGTTCGGACTCGACCCGGGCGCGACCGGCCTGATGCTCGCGCTCTTTTTCGCCCCGTTCGCGCTCCTGCAGTACCCGATGGGGATCCTCTCGGACCGGATCGGCCGCACCGTTCCCATCGTCGCCGGGTCGGCGTGTTACGGCCTCGTCGTCATCGCGATCGGACGCGCGCCGACGGCGGTACTGGCAGGCGCTGGAATGCTGGCGGTCGGTGTCCTCGGCGCGCTGATGTCGCCGGCGACGATGGCGCTCGTGACGGATCTCGCGAGCGAGCGCGAGCGCGGCGTGGCGATGGCCGGCTTCAACGTCTTCGGCAGCCTGGGCTTTCTGGCCGGCGTCGTCGTCGGCGGTAGCGTCGCGAGCGCCTACGACTACCCCACCGCCTTCCTCGTCGCGGGCGGCCTGGAGATCGTCGTCGCGCTCGTGACCCTGCCCGTCTTCCTGCGGCTGAACGTCGGCCGAACGGCGACGTTCGCGGACTGAGTACGTCGTCGGGTGATAGTTGCGGGCATGGAGGGCGAGAAGGCGGGGCGGGGCGGAACTAGCGTACCGCGCGAGCGGAGCGAGCGCGGTTTCCACCGAGCGCGCCTGCGGCGCGCTCGGCCTTTTTGCCCCATCTTTTTGCCGGTCGGGTTCCCGCAGCGAGCCTCCGGCTCGCGAGGAAACCCGTCCGGCAAAAAGGTGGTACGCCAGGACTGGAAGTGAGCGACCGCTTCGCGGTCGCGAACGCCGAGAGACGCGAAGCGTCTCTCGGGATTTGAACCGGAGGAAGACGTTCCGGGCGTGCGGCCTCGCTTCACTCGGCCGTTCCGGGGCTGCGACTTCCAGGGGTTCAAATCCCAGTCGAAGCGGTTCGACGCTCACGATGGCGAGCACAGGAGGTGCTCGCCGGAGTTGTTCGCGTCAGAAGCGCCAGGACTGGGATTTGAACCCAGAATCCCAAAGGGAACACGCTTTCCAGGCGTGCGCCTTACCGTTCGGCCATCCTGGCTCAGTTGGAGATACCGCAGTCGGTCGGTTAAGGGCTTTCGTTCTCCGTCGGCGATCGGCCGCCGCTCACTCGCCCTCGTCGGGCGCCGGCAATCGGTCCTGAGTGACGTGGGACAGTCCCGCCGCGCCGACGGCGACCGCCAGCGCGACGAGGAACTTCACGGTGAACCCGACCCTCAGGTCCGCGACGAGTTCGTACCCCTGGACGAGCACGAGGAAAGAGAGCCCGCCGACGAGGCCCCACAGCAGGCTGGACTTGGCCTGCGGCGAGAGGGCGGGCTCAGCGTCGGTCGAGCGTCGGCGTGGCTCCTCGTCGCCGCTCGGTGACTCGTCGCCGGCCATCACTTCGTCGCGATGGCCTCAATCTCGACGCCGACGCCCTTGGGGAGTTCGTCGACGCCGACGGCGCTGCGGGCCGGCGGCTCGTCGTCGAAGAACGACTCGTAGGTGTCGTTCATCTCCTCGAAGTCGTCGATGTCGTCGAGGAAAACCGTGACCTTCAGCACGTCGCCCATGCTCGCGCCGGCCTCCTCCAGAATGGCGCGGACGTTCTCCAGGGACTGCTGGGTCTGGACGTCGATGTCGGCGTCGTCGAGGAGTTCGCCGTCGGGCGTCAGCGGGATCTGTCCCGCCGTGAACACGAGGTCGTCGGTCTCGGTGGCCTGGCTGTACGCGCCCACCGCGGCGGGCGCCGCGTCGGTGTCGACGATGCGTTTCATACTCGGAGGAGCGGCCGCGACCGGCTTAAAATCCCGTGGGGCGGCCGCCGGTACAGGCGCCAGCGCGGGCGCGTCGGCTCACCCCGGAAAGTAGTAGAACACCATCGCGATAAACAGGGGGACGGTGGTGACGGCGGCGTACCAGACGGCGCCGGCGAAGAGGAGGAGTCGAGTGGCGACTGCGTCTTCGAGCCACTCGTAGCCGGCGAACGGGAGGGCGAACGCCGCTGTCGCCCAGCACGCCAGGGCGATCGCCGGGCCGGTGAAGACGACGATCGAGGCGACGGCGTCGTCCGTCGGCGCGTTCGTCAGCGTCACGAACAGGGCGGAGACGTGGACCGTCGCCAGCGCCACGAACCCGAGGGCGTAGTTGGCCGCCCAGTGACCCGTCGGTCCGACCTCGAAGAGTTCCCGGACGCGACCGGAGAGGAGGAAGGGGAGCCACAGCGCGGCCAGACCGAGCCCCGCGGCGCCGAACACCGCGAGGAGGAAGGTGAAGCCGTAGATTGTCTCGATCGCGCCGCTGACGACGGACTGCGCTGGAGGGAGGAGGGCGGCGACCATGCGGAGCGATCGAACGACGCCGGAAAGTAGCTTGTCACTCACACGTTTCCCGTGGACGGGCGCCGCGGTCGCTACGCTGGCGCTGTGTCGCGCGACGGCGCGGCCGCGCGGCGGACGACGGCGTACCCGCCGAGGACGAACAGGGCGCCCCACGCGAGGTACGCCAGGTCCCAGAGAACGACGGGGCCGGGACCGGCGGGGTAGACGTGGTGGATCGCGAGTACGTGGTGGTCGACGACGCCCTCGACCAGGTTGAACGCGCCCCAGCCGAGGAGCGTCGCGCCGAACAGCACCCGCCCGGACGGCGGAACGGCCGGGTCGCGCCACGCCCGCCAGAGGAGCACGACGCCGGCGATGGTGAAGAGGTACGTCGCGACGTGAAAGAGGCCGTCCGCGAGCACGTTCAGCGGCAGGTCGCGGGCGACGCTCGGGTCGGGATGGGACGACAGCATGTGGTGCCACTGGAGGACCTGGTGGAACACGATGCCGTCGAAGAAGCCGCCGACGCCGACCCCGAGGACGACGCCGGCCCGGACGAGCGGCGCGATATCGGGCGGGACGCCGAGCCAGCTACCCGATCGGTCGGACATGGGCCGGGTACGGGGACGGCGCGGAAAAGCGCCCGGCCGGCGACAGAAACCCGTCGCCGGCGTCCGAAACCGGGTCACCAGCGTTCGAGATCCGACGTGCGGGCGGCGCTTACGCGGTCAGCTTCGGTTCGAGGTCGCCGCGCTCGTCCAGCTGTTTGAGGATGTCGCTCCCGCCGACGAACTCGCCGTCGACGAACGTCTGCGGGATGGTCTCCCGGCCGCTGTGGCGTTCGAGCGCGACGCGGAACTCGTCGAGCGATTCGAGCGTGTCGACCACCTCGACGTCCTCGCGGTACTGCTTGAGGAGCGTGAGCGCTCGGTCGGAGTAACCGCACTGGGGCATGATCTCCGTCCCCTTCATGAACAGCACGACCTCGTTGTTCTCGATGGCCTCGTCCACGCGCTCGTCGACCTCGTCTTGGGGAAGGCTCTCGTTGGGATCGAACGTCATACCCGTGTGCTGGCGCCCCTCGTGGATACCTCTTGCGACGACCGTCTCCGAGTCGCGATTGCCGCTGCTGACAGCAAGGCGTGAAAGCCCTCGGCCCGCTCGCAATAACTTCGACTGCAGTCGACAGCACGCGTCGAAAGCCCTCGGCCCGCTCGCGGTCGCTGAGTGGGATATCCTCGGTCGCTCCGCCCCCTCGGATAGTGCCCACTCAGACGACTCCCCGTTGGCGCGAGCGCGCCTCGCCCTTTCAGTCCGCCAGGAAGACAGCCATTACACCGCCACAGCAACCGCAAACAGCCTCACGCCTCCCAACCGATTCCTTCGCTCGCGACGCTCGCTCAGTCATCCCTCGCGCGCTTCGTCGCGGCACGGAGGCCGCGACAGCGCGCGCCACGACGCTCGTTCAACACATCATCGCACCGAAATACAGTCCTCACCCGAGCACGGCGGCGAACGCGCGGTAGAGGCCGAACCCGATGGCGATGGAGGCGACGAGCGTGATGATCCAGAAGGCGAGGGTGACACCGATCTTCCGGCGGGAGACGCCCGCCGAACCGCCGGCGAGGCCGCCGCCGATGACGCCGGAGATGATGATGTTGTTGAACGAGATGGGGATGCCCAGCGCGATGGCGGCCTGGGCGATGATGAACCCGGGGACGAGCGCGGCGATGGACCGGCGGATCCCCAGCGAGGCGTACTCCCGGGAGGTCGCCTGGAGGAGCCGCGGCGCGCCCATCCAGGCCCCGCCGAGGATCCCGACGGCGCCGATGGCGAGCAGGACGATACCCGGGAGACCGAGTTCGGCGCTGTAGAGGTTTTCGAGCGGGCCGGTCGCGAGGCCGACCTGGCTCCCGCCGCTGGAGAATGCGACGACGCTGCCGAGGACGACGAGGAACGTCCGGATCCCCCGGTCGACCGACTGCTGGGTCCGCCGGCGGATGTACTGGAAGCTCAGGGCGGCGAACGCGAGCGTCACGACGGCGACCATCGGCTCGACGGTCGCGACGGCGGGCAGGTCGACGAGGTCCGCGGCGAAGCCCGCCAGGGAGTTCTGTTCGGCCTCGGGGCCCGAGGGGATGATCCCCAGCTGGACGTTGGCGATGATCGCGCCGACGACGGCCGCGAGGACCGGGACGCCGACGGTCTCGGGGATGTCGTCGCGGCGGAGGATCGTGGCGGTGAGGTAGGCGAGTCCACCCGAAACGGGGGGGACGAGGATCCAGAAGAGGGTGATCCGGCGGTACGTCTCGACGGCCGGGTCGCCGCCGAGCGAGAGGCCGACGCCGACCATCGCGCCCGTGGTGGCGAAGGCGGCGGGGACGGGATAGCCGCTGTAGACGCCGAAAGCCATGAACGCGCTGGCGGTGAGCAGTCCGGCAGTGGCCGCCAGCGAAGTGATCGCGACGCCGTCGATGAGGCCCGCCCCGACCGTCTCGGAGATGGCGCCGCCCTGGGTGAGCGCGCCGAGTGCGGCGAGGATGCCGATGAGGAACGCGGCTCGCATCGTCGAGATGGCGTTGGCGCCGATGGCGGGGGCGAACGGCGGCGAGTTGCTGTTGGCGCCCAGCGCCCACGCCGTCAGCAGACTCGTCACCGTGGCGAGGACGACGAGCGCCCAGAAACCGGCGCCCGCCACGCTCACGACCCCCCGTCGACTGACGACGCGACCATGGCGGGCACGTTGTGTCGGCGGGCGAATAAACGTTCGCGCCGGCCGAGCGACGCGACGGTCCGGCCCACGCGTCCTGCCCGGTCGGGACCGCCCGCCGGTTACTCGTCGCCCTCGCCCTCGTCGCCCCGGCGGACGACGAGGACCGGGCCGACCGTCTCGGCGGCCACGCGGTCGGTCTCCTCGCCGAAGACGAGCGAGCGGAACGAGGGGGCCCGCTCGCCCATCACGACGGCGTCGTGGCCCGCCGCAGCGTCGACGAGCGCTTCGAACGGGCCGCCGGTCGCCAGCGTCGTCTCGACGTCGATGCCGGCGTCGCGGAGCGTGGCCGCGGCGTCGTCGAGCGCGGTCCGCTCCTCGTCTGCGTCGCCGTCGGTCGCCAGGAAGAGCGTCACGCCGACGTCGCGGTCACCGACCAGGTCCGCGACGAAGTCGGTGATGCGGTCGACGGCCACGTCGCCGGACACCGGGACGAGCAGGCGCTCGACCGGACCCGTCGCGCCGACGATGGCGAAGGCGTCGGCGCCGGTCTCGGCCGCGACGCGCCGGACCGTCTGCTCCCGGTCGTGGGTGAACACGAGGCGGTGGTCGGCGGCGCCGCCCGCGGCCGCGAACTCCGCGGTCACGTCGTCCAGCGCCTCGGTGGCGCGGTCCTCGTACTGGAGGCGCGCCTGGTCGGGCGGGGTCTGCTCAGGGAGGACGTGGTACCCGAGGACGGTCACGTCGACGGTCCCCAGGAGGTCTATCAGCCCCGGCGGGACGGTTCCCCCCTCCAGTATCGCCAGCGGCACGAGGACGCGGGTCATAGCGCTCCCCGCAGACTAACGTCGCGAGCGTAATAGAAGTACCAGCCCGCGCTGGCGAGCATGACCGCCAGCCCGATGACCTGCGACGCCGGCTGCATGAAGCCGATGAGCGCGAAGCTCGACAGCGCGCCGAGTATCGGGACGGCCGGGTACCCGGGCGTCCGGAAGTCGGGGTCGTACCACTCGGGTTCGTCGCGGCGCAGCGCGATCAGCGCGACGCACATCAGCCCGTAGAGGATCAGGTGCAGGAACGATGCGACCTCCGCGAGGACCGCCACCTGCCCGGTCGCGACGAGCACGAGGACGGGGCCGCCGGCCAGCCCGAGCGCGACGTGGGGCGTCCCGTACTTCAGGTTGATCCGGCTGGCCCGCCGCGGGAGCAGGGCGTCCCGGGAGACGGCGTAGATGGCCCGCGAGGTGCTGAGGATCGAGGCGTTGGCGCTGGACATCGTCGCCAGCAGGCCGCCGAAGACGATGGCGAGCGCGCCCGCGGCGCCGAGGTAGTGGCGGCCCACGTCGACCATGGCCGTCTCGCCGAGTTCGGCGAGTTCGCCGCTGGGTATCGCGCTCGTCGCGACGAACACCGTCACGACGTACATGACGCCGACGACGACGACCGACCCGACCATCGCCAGCGGGAGGTTCCGCCCCGGCCGCTTCATCTCGCCGGCGACCGTCGCGACCTGCGCGAAGCCGAGGTAGGAGGTGAACACGAGCGCGGCCGTCGTCAGCACCGGGAACGGGCCGAACGGCATGAACTGCTCGGGCGCGCTGGGCGCGCCGACCAGTCCGACCGCGTCCAGGCTGCCGTACAGCAGGAACACCGAGAGGATCGACAGCAGCAGGGCGACGACGCCGTTCTGGAGCTTCGCGGCGTTCTCGGTCCCCGTGACGTTCAGGACGGTGAAGCCGGCGCCGAAGAGGAGGGCCACGGGGACGACCAGTCCCTCACCGACGCTGACGCCGATCTCGGCGAGCGTGTCGACGGCGTAGTAGCCGAAGCCGACGAGGTAGAACGCTGTCGCGAACACGAGCCCGAACCACAGCGAGAGCCCGACGACCGTGCCCGCGAGCGTGCCGAGGCCCCGGGAGATGAAGTAGTAGCCGCCGCCGCTTTTCGGCATCGCCGTCGCGAGTTCCGAGGTCGGCAGCGCGACCAGCAGTGCGACGACCGCGCCGATGGCGAAGGATCCCGCCGCGGCCGGGCCGGCCTCGCCCGCCGCGAGCCCGGGGAACACGAAGATGCCCGCGCCGATCATCGTCCCGATCCCGATGGCGAGGCCGCCGGTCAGCCCGAGCGTCCGCTCCAGCTCGGCGTCGTCGGTGATCGTCGCCTCGTCGGTCTCGACCGTCTCCTCGACGACGGGCGTCTCGCCCTCGATGTTCGCCCCGCCGGGCGCGTCTGTACTCACGAGACGGACGATGGGTCGCCACCCACGTATGTCCGGCGACGGTTCAGACCCCCGATCGGCGACAGTTCAGACCGCCGATCGGCGACAGTTCAGACCCCCGATCGGCGACAGTTCAGACCCCCGATGGTGACGGCAGCACCGTCAGTACGGGTCGGGGTCGAACCGTCCCCCAGCGAGATCCAGCGGCGCCAGCGGGCCGACGGTCACGTCGTCGCGCTCGCGCAGTTCCGCGGCGACCGGTTCGGAGACGACCAGCGAGTCGGGGTCCATCGTGCTCGGGATCCGCGCGACCCGCAGGTCGGCCGGGTCGGCGACGCCTGTAGTCGAACACGCCAGCAGGAGCGCGGTGGCGTCGTCCGGCACGACGAACGGGAGTTTCGCCCGCCGGGGCTCGCCGCTGGTGACGACGTTGACGTACGTGTCTTCGAAGTCAACGTCGGCGACGAGGTCGCGGTGGACGAAGTCGGCGAGGCCCATCCCGACGGCGTTGCCGTGCGAGGGCGCCGTCAGCGACCGGGCGTAGACCCGGGTGATCGACGGCGAATCCGGTTCGGTCTCGCCGTGGAAGTCGTAGCGACCGAGGACGTTCGTGTCCATCCCGGTGCCCGACTTGTCCTTGCCCGTCTCGTCGACGACGAGCAGGTCGAGGTCGTCGACGGGGAGTTCGGCCAGGTGCTCGCGGGCGAGATCCAGCAGTTCCGGTTCGCGGTCGAGCACGTCGGAGGCGTCGATCCCCTCGACGCGGACGGCGCGGTGGTCGGCGTTCTCGACGAGCGCGATGCCGCCGACGACGGGCGTCTCCGCCCGCAGGATCTCGTAGCGGTCGGCGATCACGTCGGCGAAGTCCGTCGCGATGGCCGCGTTGTGCAGCGACTCGGCGCCGCGGTGTTTGCCGAGGCCGATCACCGCCATCTTCGCGAGGCCGCTCTCGACGTCGCCGCGGAAGTCGGTGTGCGGTTTGACGCGGTTGGCGAGCAGGACCGCGTCGGCATCCAGCGCGTCGCGAGCGGCGTAGACCGGCCGGCCCAGGTCGTCCTCGCCGACGGCCTCGACGGCCATCGACGAGCGGATCTCACAGCCGAGCGTCTCGGGTGTCATCCCGAGCGCCGCGAGCGTCTCGCGCTGTCCCTCCGCCGTCGCGCCGCCGTGGCTCCCCATCGCCGGGACGACGAACGGCTCGAACCCCCGTTCCCGCAGGCGCTCGACCGCGGCCGCGAGGACAGTGGATACGTCGCGAATGCCGCGACTGCCGGCCGTCACTGCGACCGACGCGCCCGCCGCGAGGTCGGCGAGGCCACCGATAGCATCGACTGCCTCGCGGGCCGCTTCGGCGACGTCCGCGACGGACTCCGGTTCGCGCTCCCGGCGGGCGACGGCGAACTCGGGGAGGTCGTCGACCGTGTAGTCGTTCGCGTCGGCCAGCACCTCCGCGTCCGGGAAGTCGACGTTCACGGACTGCCTCCCGGGGTCGGGGCCGGAGAGCCAGCCCCCGTCGCGCCGGCTGTCGGTCGGTCCATGCTACCGTCATGCGCACGCAGACAGTTGAGCGTATCCGTCGGCCGCCGGAGCCGCCGGCCTGCAATTTATTCGCCTGACGGCCTAACCGATCGCATGAGCGAACTGAACCAGGCGGTCGTCGACGAGGCCGTCAAGGAGGGGGAGTCGATGGGCGCTCGCGACCTGGTCGAACTGATCGAGCGCTACCACCGGGGGGCCGGCGTCGAACGGGAGACGATCGAGGCCTACGCCGCGGAACTCGAAGCGCGCGACGACTACGCCTTCGACGCGGAGGACTTCCTCGCCCACGTCGACGAGAACACGACCGACGGCGACTGGTGGGAAGGCGGGGTGTACTACGACATCGGGGAGGGCGTCGACGACCACCGCATCAGCCTGTATCCGGCGGCGTGGCACGAGCGCCTCGGCGAGTCGACCGACGCGCGCGAGGTGGTCGAGTTCATGCTGGACGAGGACCCCGACTACCTCGACGACCTCGCGCTGGGCGGCCCCGGCGGGGGCGTCCCGGAGAAGGCCGTCGTCGAGGCGCTCATGCTCGTCGGTGGGATGGACCGCCGCGACGCGAACACGGTCATCAACGAGGCGCGCGAGCGCGACGACGTCGTCGAGGACGGCGACCAGAGCCCGGAAGCCCACATCTACCTCCCCGAGCGCACGTCCGAGGACCTGAGTAGCGGGTGAGGGGCGCGGTCGGAACGCCGTCCCCTGACTGCGCCCGGCCGATCAGTCGTCCGCGGAGACGGCGGCGTCGACCTGTCCGCCGCCCGACTCGGGCGAATCGCGCTCCAGCGCGTCGAGTCCGCCGAGGAAGTACCCGATCATGAACGTGGCGAGGACGACGACGTGGAGTCCGACCTGATTCGCCAGCGAGACCGGGACGGCGAAGACGGCCTGGAACGCGACCAGCATGACGAACACCTGGCCGGCGGCGCTCCACCTGTTGTCGCGCCAGCTACCGCCGGCGCTGGTGTAGTCCGGGCGGTCGCGCACGAGTCGCCCGCCGACCAGGCCCAGGACGAGTACCGAGAGCCCGGCCGCAATCGTGAGGACGGGATCGGTGCCGAGCCGCCAGAGTCCCGCCCCGGTGACGACACCGAAGGCGAGCGAGAGGGCTCGATGACGAGTTGCTCGCGTCATACTGCCCGCTACGATCGGGGAGCGGAAAAGGTCACCGAACCGAACACTCTCGGAACCGCTCTCGTGGGAAGAACCGTGCGCTTCGGCCGCTGAATCGGCGATTATCGAGATTTCACCGGTGACCGGACGACGGTCACGGACCCAGTGTGCCGGCGGCGAGCGCTCGTCGCGACCGACCGGACCGCGGACCTGATCGGGAGTCGACAGGGCACACTTCTGTCATACCCTCCGGGCCGGTCGGCGGCCCGAACTGTGGGGCGAGGTGATCGCCACTGCGGTCGCTCCGAGCGCGGTTTCGAACGGCGCACTAGTTGTCGTGTTGTCAATACCGGCTCGCCCTCACCCGTAGGGACCGATTACTCCCCCGTACAGACGGCGTGGTGTCCGAAATACCCGGATCACTGCGACCCGGTCGACCGGTCTTCGGTGTGATATCTTCGCACACGGGCGTACAGTTATCCGACGGGTATCTTGATTAACGTTCGTGTTACTCAGTGGTTTTCGATAATATACTCCTACACCCACCGGTATCCGATGTTCGATCAGTTAATTGCGGATTACTCCCCTGGGGGCGTATGATTTTTCACGATCACCGTGTTATGATTACTCGTATGGGGTTCGGGAGCTACGACGAATCAGAACAAGAGAACCAGGAGCTTGACGCCGACCTCGAAGACGAGGACGGAGTCAACACGGCAGAAAACACACACGACGGAGACGTGTCCTACGAGTTCGACGCCTCGAACGACGAGCTGTTGGACCGCCTGGAGGACATCAAAGACAACACGTGAAGCCAGGGGTCCGCGCCCTCGGCGTAGCCGAATCGTACCGAGGGCAGCACAGCACGCTGGCGGGCGCCGTCGTCCGCGCGAGTCGGGTCGTCGACGGGTTCGCGTTCGACACCTGCGCGGTGGGCGGCACCGACGCCAGCGAAACGGTCGCCTCGCTGGTCGATAGCCTCGACCGCGAGGACGTGCGGTACGTGCTTCTCGCGGGCATCGCGCCCGCGTGGTTCAACCTCTTCGACCTGCCGGCGATCCGCGAGTGCGTCGACCGGCCGGTCCTCTCGGTCAGCTTCGAGGAGAGCGAGGGGCTGGAGTCCGCGCTCCGCGACGCCTTCGACGGCGACGCCCTCGACGAGCGCCTGGCGGTCTACCGCCGACAGCCCGACCGCCGGCCCGTGACCGTCGGCGACGAGACGGTGTACGTGCGCGCGGCGGGGCTCGACGGCGACGAGGCCGCCGACGTGGTCCGGGCGTTCACCCCCGAGGGCGGCCGGCCGGAACCGCTCCGGGTCGCGCGCCTGGCCGCCCGCGCCGCCGACGAGCGGTTCGGCGACGGCGATGCGGGGTCGGCCTGACCCCCCGCTACCGGGCGGGGACCGACCCGGTTATAGGCCTGCCCGGTGGACGGGGAGGCATGAGCGACGGCGCGATAGACGGCCTCGAAGTGACCGCCTGCGAGCGGTGTCCGACGCTCGTCGAGTGCCGCAGCCGCATCGTCAACGGCACCGGGCCCGCGGACGCGGACCTGCTGTTCGTCGGCGAGGCCCCCGGGCAGTACGAGGACGAACAGGGCGAGCCGTTCGTCGGCCGCAGCGGTGACGTGCTCGACGACGGCCTCCGCGACGCCGGCCTGGACCGCGGCGATGTGCGCATCACCAACTGCGTCCGGTGTCGTCCGCCCGACAACCGCGACCCCACCGACGACGAACTCGCGAACTGCCGGGGGTACCTCGAAACCGAGATCGACCGGATCGACCCCGAGGTCGTCGTCACGCTCGGCAAGGTGCCCGCCGAACACCTGCTCGAACGCGACGTCGGCGTCACGAACGAGGCCGGCGACGTGGTCGAGGCCGAACTCGGGAGCGAGCGCCGGCGGGTCCTGATCTGCGTCCACCCCGCGGCGACGCTGTACGACCCCTCCCAGCGCGACACGTTCGCGTCGACGCTGGAGCGGGCCGCCGAGTTCACCGACGAGACCAGCGGCCAGTCGCGCATCGGCGACTTCTGAGCCGAGCGGGTCCGCGCACCGACAGGACAGCCGTCAGCGCGAGCCGCAGGCTTCGCCCGGACGGAAAGGGACTTGTCCGCGGTGTTCGTAGCCCCGAGCATGAGCACGCGACAGACCGCGGCCGAGGTCGTCGTGGTCGACTACGGGCTGGGGAACCTCCGGAGCGTCACGCGCGGCCTCGAACGCGCGGGCGCCTCCATCGAACTCAGCGACGACCCCGCCGACTTCGATACCGCCGACGGGATCGTCCTCCCGGGCGTCGGCGCCTTCTCCGAGGGGATGGACAACGCCGGCCCCTTCCGCGACGCCCTGGTCGAGCAGGCCGAGGCGGGCACGCCCCTCTTCGGCATCTGCCTCGGCATGCAGATGCTCCTCACGACCAGCGAAGAAGCCGAGCGCGAGGGGCAGGGGAGCGTCCAGGGACTCGACCTCGTCCCCGGCCGGAACGTCCGCTTCCGCGGCGACCTGAAGGTTCCCCACATGGGCTGGAACGAACTCGACGTCCGGCGCGACCACCCGCTCGTCGAGGGCGTCGACGGCCAGTACGCCTACTTCGTCCACTCCTACTACGCCGAACCCGACGACGCCGACGCGGTCGTCGCGACGACCGACTACGGGACGGACTTCGCCTCCATCGTCGCCAACGAGCGCGGCAACGTCTTCGGTACCCAGTTCCACCCCGAGAAGTCCGGCGAGACGGGTCTGCGGATCCTGCGCAACTTCGTGGACGTCTGCGTCGAGCGGTGACGACGGCCGGTCTGATCGGGCTCCGGCCGCCGATTCGGCTCGTCGGTGGCTTCTTAAGGCCGTCCGTCGACCGTTCGCAGTATGTTTTCCCCCGCCGTCGCCGACCTCTCGACGCTGGCACTGCAGGTCGATCTCTCGTCGCTCGCCCTCCAGATCGACGTGAACGTGGACCTCGATCCGGTCGCCAACGTCGTCGGGAGCGCCGTCGGCTCCTTTTTGACGACGCTGATCGTCGGCGCCATCCTCGTCGCCGTCGCTCCCGAGTTCCTCGAAGACCGGATGGCCGCCGTGCTGGACGACCCCGTCGGGTCGTTCGTCTACGGAATTTTCGTCCTGATCGCCCTCGCACTTGTGACGTTCCTCCTCGTCATCTCGTTCGTCGGTATCGTCGTCGCGATCCCGCTCGTCCTCGTCGCGTACGTCGTCTGGGCTGTCGGCGCGTCCGTCGCCTTCCTCGCGATCGCCGACCGACTCGTCGACCGCGACGGGGACGACTGGACGACGGCCCTCCTCGTCGCCGCGGCGATGAACGGCGGCCTCGTCCTCACTGGGATCGGCGGCCTCGTCGCGATCTGTATCGGCGCGGCAGGGTTCGGTGCCGTCCTCGAAGACCGGCTCTGAGTCCGGCCCTCCTCGCCGGGACGACTCGCCGACCCGCTACCGGTCGCGGCCCCCGTCGGGCACGGCGACCGTCGCGGTGGTCCCGCCGGCCGCGTCGATGGAGAGGTCGCCGCCGAGCGCCGTCGCGCCCCAGTCGGCCACCCAGAGACCCAGCCCCGACCCGTGTTCCAGCGCCGACTCCGCGCCCGCGGTGAGCACGGCGAGTTCGTGGTCGGGCACGCCCGGCCCGTCGTCGGCGACGACCACCGCGACCGCACCGTCCCGCCGCTCGGCCGAGAGTTCGACCGTCGGGGCCGCGCCGGCGTGTTCGAGCGCGTTCTCCAGCAGGGCCCCGACGACGACCTGCAGGACCGCGGGATCGGTCGTGACCGCCACGTCGGCCGCGTCGACCGTCACCGTCGCGTCTCCGCTCCCGTCGACGTGCTCGTCCCGGACCTCCGCGAGCAGGTCGGCGACGGCGACTCGCTCCGAGCGCGGGTCGCTGTCGACGACGCGCTCGACCGTCCGCGCTTTCTCCCCGAGCGCCGCCAGATCGGTGGCTTTCGAGGCCGCACGGTCGAGCATCGACTGGATCTCGTCGTCGTCGACGCGCTCGGCCGCCGCCTCGGTGAACCCCTGCACGACCGTCACGTCGTTGCGGAGGTTGTGACGGAGGACGCGGTTGAGGACGTCGAGGCGCTGCTCGCGCCGGCGCTCGTCGGTCACGTCCTGGAAGACGACGGTGTGGCCGACGTGGGTCCCGCCCGCGTCCGAGAGGGGCGTCGCCGTCACCGCGTAGACCCGCCGGCGCCCGCCGTCGCGGACCGTCACGACGTCGTCGCCGCCGATCGGGTCGACGCCGGTCGGGTCGGCGCGCTCCTCGCTGAGCAGTGCGCCGAGCGGCCGCGTCAGCGCCGCTTCCTTCTCCACGCCGAACGCCGCCTCCGCCGCGCCGTTGAGCGTGACGACCCGCCGTCGTTCGTCGACGATCACCACCGGTGCGCCGAGGTCGTCGATCGCCGCCCGCTCGCCCGCCCGCCGCGTCGCCGGGTGGAACTCGAACATGTCGCTCCCGACGAACGCGTACGCGTCGAGGGCGACGTGCGGGACGAACGCGGCCGTCGCGAGGTTCACCTCCGGGATCGGCCCCGCGCCGTAGAGCCAGCCGAACACCGCGACCACCGGCGGGATCGTACTCAGCCCCACCGCGACCGCCTCGCGGCGGTAGAGCGGCCCGTAGCTGACGACCGTGTCGAACAGCACGAGGCTCCCGACGGTGATCAGCGAGACGCCGGCCGTCGCGGCGACGACCGCCCACAGCCGCATGTCGTAGGTCGCCCCCGCCATCCCCGCGACCGGGACGACCGTGAAGTCGGTCCACGCCAGCCCGTGGAGCGGGTTCGTCGCCCCGATCAGCCCGATCAGCAGCGGGAAGGCGGCGATGGCTCGCCACCATCGATCGACGGGGGTTCCGCGGCCCGTGTACGCCAGCGCGAACGCCAGGAAGTAGACGCCCGTCCCGGCCATCGCCGCCCAGGAGAGGACTTCCAGCGCCCAGCGCACCGGTTCGGCGAACGTGAGCAGCGCGACCCCGTAGGCGACGCTCCAGACCGTCTGGAATCCCAGACTCGCGAGGAACCAGTCCGCGCCCGGTTTGTCGCGGTACCGCCAGAGGTACCGGATCAAGAGGAGGGTTCCGCCCGCGGCCGCGAACGAGGCCGCCGCCGGCAACGGCACGGGTGCCATGGGTAGTACAGCGAATACAACTACTTCGGGGTTTGGGTGCTGGATACTCGCGGTGTTCGGTTCGATCTGCGAATTTAGCATTGCTCCGTGAGGAGGACTGCCACCGGCCGCGGTGAAACGTCCAAACGTGGTGGGCCCGTACGGGAACCCGAGATGGACACCAGTACCGAATCTATCGAAGGATACGCCATCGACGTCGCGTGCATCCGAAAGAACCCCCGGAACGAACTGCTCGAGAAGGCCCGGATCCACTCGAAAGAGTGCGCCCTCATGGGCCACTGTGTCGAGAGCGGGTACGGACTCGTCACCGAGGACGACCGCCTGACGCTACTCGACCCGAAAGCGACGCAGAAGGTGGTCGACGTGATCGAGGAGAGCGACACGCAGCAGGGGATCCGTCTTCAGGTGACGCGGGAAGAACGCGACGGCACGATGGAGACGGCGACGGTCTCCGAACTGTAACGATCGGTGGACGTCAGTGAACCCAGTGCTGGCCACTCACAGTTTCCCTCTGGACGACACTCCTTTTCCGAGGAGATCCGGCCGGAAAAACACGGCCTTCACATGAAGTCCGCGATCCCGCTCTGCTTGTTGTTGTCGTTCTCGAAGATGCGGTTTATCTTCCGGTCGAGCAGCTCGATGCGCTGTTTGGTGTAGGTGCGACAGTCGAACTCCTCGGCGACGCGGGTGGCGGTCTCGATGTACTTGTTGACCGAGCCCTCGTGGACGGTGAGGTTGACGCGGCCGCCGCACTCCCGGCAGTCGCCCGAGAGGGGCATCCGCCGGTACTTCTCGCCGCAGTCCAGACAGCGCACGTCCTGTCGGGAGAACGCCCGCAGGTTCCCGATCAGGTCCGGCAGGAAGTGGTACTCGATGATGCGCTCGGCGACGTCGGTCTCGTCGACCGCCCGGATCTTCCGCGAGAGGTCGAGCTGGGCGTCCATCTTCTCCTCCATCGACCCGAGGGTCTTGTACGCCGAGAGCGCCGGTCCCGCGGCGATGTCCGTGGTGTCGTGGGTGTGGTCGAAGCCCGTGTACTCCTCGTCGGTCCCCAGCGTCTCCTCCGCGATGGTCATGACGTCCTCGACGTCCTCCGGGTCGGCCAACTCCCGGGTCGCCTCGTAGAACTCCTTCGGGTACTCCCGCATGATGTCGACGTTGTGCGCCTCGTCGTCGATCTCGGCCGGGTCGATCCGCGAGGACATGACCAGCGGCGCGTCCATCTGGCCCCCGCGCTGGTCGGGGAGGAACTGTTTCGAGAAATTGAGAAGACCGTCCATAAGGAGCATCACGCAGTCCTCGTCGCCGTCGCATTGGCCGACGAACAGGTCCTCTGCAACGAGAGTATTCGTATCGGCGACGGTCAACGAGTATAGGTGAGACGTGTCGCTTTCCGCGATCTCGACGTTCTCTATCTCGTCGAGCCAGATCTCTCCTCCATCTCCACAGAGCCTCTGCGTTCGAACATCGATCGAATCGACCGATTCCTGAAGGGTTTCGCTCTTGCGGGAGAGATGGAACCCGATCTCATTCGCATATCGAACCGCGTTCTCCGAAGTAACTTTGAGAACCCAGGATTCGAACGTCTTCGGTTCGTCGTAGAACTCCGCTATCGCTCCCGTCTCCGGCGTTCTCGTCTTGCGATACGACTTCGCGACAATACCGAACCGTTTCAATGCCGCGATCAGATCGGACTTCAATTCGTCGCTGACCGTGTGAGCCCGCACTTCGATACGGGAGCTGGATACACTGCCGTCTCCGCTGAAGTACGCAGCGAGGAACGACCGGAGAACGTCTTCCGGTCCTGAGAGTACAGGATCCGGGATCCGTTTCGTCTCCGCTCGGCAACCGGTGTCGAGCACCTCGTCGAACAGGATGGCGACTAGCCGGCTTGAAACCGTGACCTTCCACTGGTTCTCCTCGAATCCTTCGACGCCGAGCGAGTCACTGAGCGTCTCGATTATTTGTTCGCGTGGCGCTTGGTCAGGGATACAGATCGTCGTCTGGTAGAAATTCCCCTCACTCTGACGGGTGAATCCTTCCGCGGCGTAGTAGCCGAGGACGGTGCCGAACTCGTCGTCGATCGCGAGATACCGGCTGACTTCAGCAGTATCGCGGCGGAGTGAAAGAGCGATGTCGTCCGGAAGTACGTCCGCAGGTGGGTCATCGAAGAGTTCTTCGAAGACAGCAACGGGGACGCTGTCCCGGTTCACCCAGTTGTAGACGGTCGAATCACTCAAGTCGAGGCGTTCACAGGCCGGTTTGAGGTAACAGTCTCCCGGGGTCGCTTCGTCGAATAGAGATTTGATCCGGTCTGACCCTAGCCCACGGACTACGAGGTCGTCGTTGGGAACTGAGTCGCTCTCGCAGAACTGTCTCAAGAGGTCGATCCGTTCCCGAGATCCGTCCACCCGAACTGATTTCGGCATCGGTAGGTCGTCGCCGACTTCGAGTTCGCGGGCGGGGATCCGCTCGATACTGCCGTTCCACCGACGCATCGAGTGTTCGGGGGAAACAGTCAGGGTCCGCCCAGTCTTCGTCTGGATCTCGATAAGGTGGTCAGCCGACGGATGCTTCGACACTGCTTCGACCGATTTTCGAGTCGGCTCTCCGTCCTCCGTTACGGACGGAACCGAGAGGTTCCCGGGTAGCTCCTGTACGAGCGTCCCGAAGTCGTCTTCGTCCGGGTCGTCCAGACGATTCTCGACCAGTCGCTCGACAGTCTCGTGATGCCACTCACCAGCCTCATCCTCGTACCAGACCTTCGTGTCCGGGTGGAAGCAGTTCCTACGCTTCGCGGCGTGGAAATAGGGGTGCGCGTACCCGACCGCCGCTGTCGTGAACCCGACGATTCTGCCGACGGTCGCCGCGGAAGTGTGGGGAGCCATCCCGAAGACGAGTTCGCCGACGAGGTCGTCGCGCTCCTCCAGGTTGTAGAAGGGATCGAGGCCGTAGTACGAGTCGAGGAGGTCGTCGACGAAGTCGGCGGTCTTGAGCATGTGCTCGGCGGCGCCCTCCGAGAGGACGACGTCCTGGACGTTGAGTTCGACCAGCTGGTCGTCGTGCTGGAGGGGCTGGCCGTGGATGTCCTCCTCGTAGCCCAGCGCCCGGAACGCGTCGGCGGTGACGTCCAACTCGGAGGGGCGGACGGCCGTGACGGGCAGGTCAGTCATGTCGTAGCGGACGGTGCCGTCCTTGAACGCGGAGACGCCGTGTTTCGCGCGGAGGATGCCCTTCTCCATGGGTTCGGGCGTCTTCTTCTCCGAGGACAGGCCCTTGACGGCCTTGAGCGCGTCGTAGGCGGTGGGGCGCTCGTTGAGGTTCGCGAGGGCCGATTTGAACTCCGCGTTCACATTGACGACTTTCGTCTGCGTGGGCCGGGCGAGCGTTTCGCAGCGCGAACACTCCGCGCGGCCGGACTCGTCGGGTTCGACCTCGCTGTCGCAGTCGGGGCAGACGTAGACGGCCTCGCAGACGCCCCCGCAGTCTGGACAGCGGGGTTTGTACGTCCGCGTCCCGCAGTCGGTGCACTCCTGGCGGCCGACCTCGACCTCGACCCTGCCCTGGCTGTCGTCGTAGCTGTCGCCCGCGACGGCGGCGTCGCCGACCTTCCGCTGTGAGCCGCCGGCGTCGCCGATGGGGAACAGCGTATGGACCGCCGGCGAGAGGTCGCGGCTCTCCGATTTCTCGGGGCGACCCATCCGGTTACCGATACGCGTCGGGGCGCGCTCGCGGACCTCGAACGGCGCGATCTCGTTGACGGCGAGGATCGCGTTGGCGCCGTCCTCGGTCGAGGCCGCCGAGGAGTCCAGTTGCGCGTCGCTGGCCTCGCCACCGCCGTAGGTCCGTGCGCGCTCGGAGAGGTCTTCGGGCATCCACTCGCGTTCCAGCGAGTCGGAGAAGCCGAGGGTGCGGACGAGCGGGCGCCAGTCCGGGATCACGAGCGTGTCGTCGGTCTGGGTGTGCTCGACGAGCAGGTGTTCGACCGCCTCGCGGACCGCGGGGGAGCGCGGGAGGACGAGGTCGCCGGCGGCCGCAGCGCCGGCGTCGCGGTCGTGGCCGTCCGTGGCCGCGTCGTGCTGCGTCTCGACGCCGGTATCGGCCTCGGCATCACCGTCGTGATCGTCGGGGTCCCGGACGACTGCTCGCGGATCGCTTCCCTCCCCGCTCGCTACCGAGGCGCTTCGCGCCTCGCTTGCACCGTCCGTCTGGGCGACCCGTCCTTGCTCCACGGCGTCCGCGAGCGCGCACACCTCGTCGACGGAGAGATCGTGCCAGCAGTAGGTGTACTTCGGATGGAGGGGCGCGTCGTACTCGTCGGCCCAGTCGAGCGCTTCCTGGGCGCTGGGGTCCGACAGATCCACGTCCGTCGAGTCGCGCATCGCCTGCACGTCGGCGCCGGCCTCGTCGAACTCCTGGGACCACCACTCGACGGTGTAGGAAGCGGGCGCGAGCGGGTGGTTGTTCTCGACGAACTCGCCGTAATTGACGAGGTACTCGCCGAGGTCGATCACCTTCTCGACGCCGTTGCGGACTTCCAGCGCGTCCTCTGGGTCGTCGATCCGCCGGACCTCGCCGTTGGCGAGGCGGACGGTCGGGCCCTCGATGGAGTCGACGGGGACGACGCCGGCGGCCTTCCCCGGGCGCTCGGTCTTGATCTGGGTCCCCGTCGCGAGGAAGTCGTCGACGAGGTGCATCGTCGCGGGATGGACGCCCGCGGTCGCGTTCCCGTGGTTGCGCGCGCGGCCGTAGCGCAGGCGGAAGCCGCCGGCCTCGCTCGGGTGCGAGAAGACCGGGCGGCCTGCGATGAGGTCCCGCAGGAACTTCTTCGACGGTTCGAGGCGGGGCGGTCCGGCGGGTTCCTCGCTCTCGTCGCCGTCCTCGCCCTCGCCGTCGGCCGCGTCGGCCTCCTCGTCACCGTCGGCGTCGCCTTCCTCGTCGCCGTCGTCCTTGCCGATGGTACCGTCGATGAGGTCCTGGAGCCACGGCCAGTCGACCTCGTCGAGGTTTCTGGTGTAGCGCTGGATCTTCGGAGCTTTCAGGGCGATCCCCTCGGCCATGACGAGACACATCCCGCCGCGAGCGGAGTTGGAGTCGACCCGTTCGAGGTCCCGATAGCCCGAGACCTCCTCGTCGCCCGTGGCCTCGCCGTCGAGCATGATCGGCATGTGCTCGGCGATGAACTTGCTCTCCTTCTCCTTCGGCGTGTACTGCAGGCCCGTCTCCTTGTCGTAGAGGTCGATCTCCTCGGCGTAGCGGCCGATCTCGTCGTCGCGAGCCTTGTACTGGTCGATGCCGAGCATCGCGCGGGCGTAGTCGGCGACCAGAACGGAGAGGGCCTGCGCGGTCCCGCCCGCCGAGCGGATCGGCCCGGCGTAGTAGACGTTGACGAACTCCGTGCCGTCGTCGTTTTCGAGGATCTCGACGCGGTCGATCCCCTCGATGGGTGCGGCGACGACCCCCTCCGTCAGGAGGGCGACAGCCGTGCGGACGGCGCCCTCGACCTTGCCGGCGCGGGTGTCGTAGTCACCGACCTCGCCGTCGACGAAGTCGGAGACGAGTTCGAGCGCCGCCTCCTCGCGGGACATCTCGCCTTCGAGTTCGCGGACGCGCTCGGCGACGCCGTCGATGCCGAGGATGTTCTCGACGCGGTCGGCCATGTCGCGGGCGACGGGGATCTCCACGTCGTCGGTGGGGTCGCCGCCGCGCTCGCGGGCCGCCTCGGCCACGTCGAACGCCCGGTCGAGTTCGGACTCGAGCCGCTCGAAGTACTGCTCGTCCTCGGGTTTCATCGTCGCGCTCCCATCACAGCGGCCAGAGGTCGAGCGCGGTCTCCTCGTCGTACTCCCGTTCGAGCGGGACGTCGAACTCGCGGACGTACAACTCGCCGGCGAAGACGGTGGCGCTGTCGAGGTGGCCGGCCAGCGTCGTCCCGTCCTCCCGCGAGAGGACGGCGTGGGTGTGGGCGAACGGCTCGCCGTCGAGTTCGGAGACGTTGCCGACGCAGGCGGCCATCTCCAGCGGCTCGTCGAAGGTCTCGGGGTAGTACTCCTCGTCGTCCTGGTCGTAGTAGAGGATCTCGGCGTCCTGCACCGCACCGAGGCCGAAGAAGAAGGCGGCGTCGACCCCCTCGTCGGCGGCGAAGGCCTCGATCTGGGCGCGCCAGTCCGCGCCGTGTTCGAGGCGGGCGACGAACTCGCGAGCGCCCTCGAGTTCCAGGTAATCCATACCCACTACAGCGAGTGGCTCGACAAAAAACGTTTCCGACCCGGCGACACCCGGGGCGGTATCCGCCGCGGTTCCGCGAAGGCCGGGCTTGAAGACGGCGGCCGTCGAACGCCGCCCCATGGATCTCGACCTGACCGGCGAGACGGCACTGGTGACCGGCGGCGGCCGCGGCAACGGCCGCGCCATCGCGCTCGAACTCGCGACCCACGGCGCCGACGTCGTCGTCAACGATCTGGACGAGGACGTGGCGAAAGACACCGCCCAGACTATCCGCGACCGCGACGACGACAGCGACGCCGTCGGTCTCGCCGCCGACGTGACCGACGAGGCCGAAGTCGAGGCCATGGTCGAACACGCCGAGGAGGAACTGGGCAGCGTCGACATCCTCGTCAACAACGCCGGCGTCGGCAACGCCGGCCCGTTCCTCGACGAGGGCTACGACGACGACTTCCGGCTGAACATCGAGGTCCACCTCTTCGGGTCGATCAACTGCACGCGCGCCGTCGTCGACGGCATGGTCGAGCGCGGCTACGGCAAGATCGTCAACATCACCTCCATCCACACCAAGAACGCCGTCGGCCAGTCCCCGCAGTACGACGTCGGCAAGTGGAGCCTCCTCGGCCTCACCAAGAGCCTCGCGCTCGAACTCGGCCGGGAAGGCATCCGCGTCAACGCCGTCGCCCCCGGCTGGGTCAACACCCGCATGACCGAGGGCTTCTCCGAGGCCGTCACCGAGCAGATCCAGGACCTCAACCCGCTCGGGCACTTCGCCGAACCCGAGGACATCGCCAACGGCGTCGTCTTCCTCGCCTCCCCCGCCGCCGACTACGTCAACGGCCACGAACTCCGCGTCGACGGCGGCCAGGTCCCCATCCCCGACTGGCGCCTCGACAACCGGTAGACGGATTCGAACGGCGACTTTCCAGCGTATTTCTGTCACGGAACTTGATTCTGGCGCGCGCTGTCGAGCGTGCCCGCCGCTTGGCGGGCCGCTCGAAATAGCCGTGCGAGGGATGAGAAGCGCAACGGAGTGAGCATCGCAATCGGTTGGGGAGGTGTGAGGCTGTCTGCGGTGCTGTGCGGTTGCTGTCCTGCGGTTCCTGGTGTCCTGGCGAGTGAAGCGAGCCAGGGCTCAGGAGAGTTTGCTCTCCTGGCGGACTGAAAGGGCGAGGTCCGCTCGCGGTGAGCGGAGCGGACGGAGTCGCTGGGCGGGCCCTATCCGAAGGAGCGAAGCGACTGAGGATATCTCGCCCAGCGGCCGCGAGCGGGCCGAGGGCTTTCAACTCTCACTGTCAAGTGCAGCCGGAGCAACTTCTAGCGAGCGCGTCGAGGGGTCTCGACGCTCGCCGTCAGTTCCTTGAAGAGCCATCCCTGACGGGGTGAGAACTCGTGAGATTACTCGGAGTCGATACTGAAGACCTCGATCGTGTTGCCTTCGGTATCGAGAAAGTGGAAGCCCCGGTAGCCGTCGATGTCGAAGATGCCGTCGGAGACGACCTCGGGCGCGAGAGCCGAGATCCGCTCGTACGCCGAATCGACGTCCTCGACCTCGAAGTTCGGGACGCAGTTGTTCCCGAAGTCGAACTCGTGGCCGTCGGCGCCGGCGTTGTAGAGCCCGAAGTCGGCGCCGTCGAACTCGAAGATAGAGAACCGTTGCTCGGCCTGCTCGGGTTCGGCCTGGAACACGTCCTCGTAGAACGCGAGCGCCCGGTCCATGTCCTCGACGCCGACGTAGACGGTACTCAGTTTCACGCCGCCACCCCCGACTGCCGCGCCGCCACCGCGATGGTCTCTGTCACCAGCATCACACCACTGAGTCGACACGACGGGAGATAAACGTCCGCCACGGAGTGAAAGTGTCAACCCAGACCGGTTCGACCCGAAACGGTACCCTTCACTCCCGGACCGCGACGAATCGAAGTCGCCGGTAATCGGCCGTCCAGACCCCGTCGTCGCCCGCGTTCGGATCGAACAGGTCGTCGCGGACCCGCGCTTCCACAGCGGAGACCACGTCGGCTTTCTCCCCGTCGTCGAGGGCGGCGAACAGCGAGTCGCCGAAGACGTCCAGCCAGCGCGCCAGCCCGTCGGCGCCGCCCTCCAGTTCCGTCGGGCGATCGAACAGGCGGGCCAGTCGCACCTCGAAGCCGGCCGACTCCAGCACGGCGGCGTGCTCACCGACGGTCGGGAAGTGCCACGGGTTCGCCGCGTCGTACCCGCGTTCTCGCAACTCCGCCACCGTCGCGTCGACGACCGTCGCGACGTTCCCGACCCCGCCCATCTCGCCGACGAACCGGCCGCCGGGCGCCAGCGACTCCCGCACTCGCTCGGCCACGGCGGGCTGGTCCGCCTCGGGGATCCAGTGGAGCGCGGCGTTGGAGAACACCGCGTCGAAGCGCTCGTCCGGCGAGTACGTCCGGGCGTCGGCCACCTCGAAGCGCAGGTCGGGATACGTTTCCCGCGCCTGTTCGACCATCTCTGGGGACTGGTCGACGCCGACGGCCGACCCCGACTCGCCGACGGCGTCGGCGATCTCGGCGGTCAAGTGGCCGGTGCCACAGCCCAGGTCGAGCACGCGCTCGCCCGGGTCGGGGTCCAGCAGGTCGACGACGGACCCGCCGTACTCGTGGACGAAGCCGGTGTCGCGGTCGTAGGCGTCCGGGTCCCAGTCGTTGGAGATGTCGGCGCGAGCAGCGTCCCCGGAGGCGTGGGAAATCGAATCGTCGGCGGCGTCGTCAGCCATACCGCGACTGGGTGCGCCCGTGCCCTGAACGTTGCCCCGGTACGGCAGTCGTGCGCACGGGAGTCGCCGACCGGCGGGGAGTCGGAGACGCGACGACCGCGCCGGTCGGTTCAGTCGGCCGTCGCCCCGACCTCGGCGGCGGACTCCTCGAACAGTTGCCGGAGGAGCCGCTGCTGGCCGAGGCGGAGGTGGCGGTTGACGGTGGGCTGGCTGACGTCGAGCATCTCGGCGACGTCCTCGCCCGTGGAGGTGCGGGGCCACTCGAAGAACCCGGCGAAGTAGGCGGTCCGGAGCACCTCCAGCTGGCGGTCGGTCAGCGCCTCGAACAGGCTGGCCGCGAACGTCCCGCCGGCCTCGTCGCCGCGCTCGACGGTCCGCCGACTCACGAGTTCGGCGCTCGGGTGGGTCTCCGCGAGCATCTCGACGAACTCGCGGACGTCCGTTCCGGTCGGTACGTCGGCGACCGCCTCGATGCCCGCGGCGGTCGCGCGGATCGACTGCGGGCCGGCGCCGTGACGGACGAACCGCGCGGGGAGCGCGTCGCCGCCGACGGTCACCTCGAACAGCGAACTGCCGTCGTCCCCGCCCTCGTCGTCGCCGTCACCGTCGCTCACGAGGCGGTAGTCCGAGACCGAGACGAGGTCCTCCAGCACGGCCGCGACGCGTTCGGCCGGCGCCCCGGAGGCGGTGACGAACAGCCCGGTCTCCGCGTCCGAGTGGGTGGACAGGCCGGCGAACTCGATCTCGCAGTCGGCCTCCGTCGCCAGGCGGCCGAGCACGTCGTCGCCGGCGTCGAACTCGAGCGTGAGTTCGACCCGCTGGTCGGTGTGGAGCGCGCGCTGGGTCTCGACGGCGTTCATCGAGTGGGCGACGTTCTCCCCGAGTTCGGCGAACACCTCGCGTTCGAGGTCGCCGAAGGCGTCCGGCTCCCCGGCGTAGACGGTGAGCACGCCGTAGAAGTACTCCTCGAAGGCGATGGGGACGCTCAGCACCGACTGGAACCCCTCCGAGAGGGCGGTCTGGCGCCAGTCCTCGCGCTTGAGGTCGTCGACGACGTTGCGGACGACGGTCGGCTGCTCCGAGATGGCGGTGGCGACGGCGGGTTCGGCGCTGCCGGTCGCCAGCGACACCGCGTCGAGGTAGTCCGCGCCGTCGCCCGCCCACGCGCTCGGTTCGACGCGGTCGCCCGCCGGGTCGAGCGACCCGATCCACGCGAAGGCCACGTCGTCGCTCTCGACCAGCCTGTCGCAGACCGCCGACTCGATGGCCTCGCGGGACTCCGCCTGGATGAGCGACTGGTCGATCCGTCGGAGCAGGTCGGTGATCTGGATCTGCCGGCGCAGGCGGCGGTTGCGCGCCTCCAGCTCCTGGTCGCGCTCTCGGAGCGTCTCCTCGCTGGCCAGCCGGTCGAACGCCGCCTCGGTCGTCGCGACGAGCGTCTCCGCCAGCCGACGGGTCGCCTGGTCGACCGCGCGTTCGCGCGTGGCGACGACGAACACGCCGTGGTCGCCGATCGGCACCAGCAGCCCGCCGCCGACGTCCTGACCGAACACGCTGGACTGGGCGGCGGTCTGGGTGTCGTCGAACACCGTCGGCGTCCCCGTCACGTACGCGTTCCACAGCAGCGAGTCGCCCGCACCGGCCCCGACCGGCCCGGCGTCGCACAGCGCCTCGAACCCCTCCGAACAGGCGAGCGCGTCGAGCTGGTTGGTGGTGTCGTCGAGCAGGTAGACGGCCACGCCCGCCACGTCCAGCACCGCGTGGGCCGTGTCGACGACCAGCTCCGCCGTCTCGGCGTCGTCCTCGACGCCGAGCAGGCCCCGCGTCGCCTCGTGGAGCGACTCCAGGGCGAGTTCGCGCTCCTTGCGTTCGGTGACGTCCTGGAGCGAGCCGCGGAGTTCGACTACGTCCCCGTCCTCGACGACCGGTTCGCAGATGGAGTGGACCCACCGCTCGCTCCCGTCGTCCCTGATCACTCTGTACTCGGTGTCCCAGGACTCGCCGCTCGCCCGCGCTCGGTCGAGGTTTCTGCGGTGGGCGTCGCGGTCCTCGGGGTGGATGCGGTCGAGCACGCCCTCGACCAGCGGCCCCTCCTCGCGGGGCACGCCGAATATCTCGTAGACGTTGTCTGTCCACCTGACTTGATCCTCACCGTCCTCCCGGACCGTGGCCGTCCAGCCCCCGACGTCGGCCATCTCCTCGGCGCGAGCGAGCAGATCCGTCGTCCGTTCGAGCTCGCGCTCGCGCTCGACCCGCTCGCTCACGTCGCGGATGATGCCGGCGAAGTAGCGCTCGCCGCCGTGTTCGTACTCGCTGAAGGAGATGCCCAGCGGGACCTCCGCCCCGTCGGCGCGCACGCCGGGGAACTCGACGTGGTCCCAGTCGACCGTCCGCTCGCCCGAACGCAGGTAGTGATCGAGCGCGGCGAAGTGGCCCTCCGTGAGCCGGTCGGGCATCAGGACCGACAGCGACTCGCCGACGAGTTCGTCGGGCTCGTAGCCGAACACGTCGCGCGCGGCCGGGTTCACGTCGCGGATGACGCTGTCCGTGTCGATGGTCACGATGACGTCCGAGGCGGTCTGGGCGACGGTCTCGTAGCGTTCGAGCTCGCGCTCGCGCTCCTTGCGGTCGGTGATGTCCCGGATGACGCATATCTGCCGGCCGTCGTCGAGGACGGTCAGCGAGAGCTCCTGCATGAACCGCTCGCCGTCCGCCCGGAGCCCGACGGCCTCGCCGCGCCACTCACCCTCGTTCAGGAGCGTCGGAATGGCCTCCTCGGCGAGCCGCTCGCGTTCGGGCTCGTCGTAACACAGCTCCCAGGTCTCGCCGAGGAACGCCGACGGGTCGTCGTAGCCGTAGACCTCCGCGTGGGCCTGGTTGACGAACTCGTAGACGCTGTCCTCGTCGAGGATGGCGATCCCGTCGCTGGCCTGTTCCATCGCCGCCGACCGCGCCGCCAGTTCGCGCTCGCGCTCCTTGCGCTCGGTGATGTCCTCGATGTAGCCGACGATCTCGGTCACCTCGCCGTCCTCGTCCCTGACGGGACCCGTCGACAGCGAGATGTCGATCCGCTCGCCGTCCTTGCGGACGCGCTGGAGTTCCACGCCGGAGACCGACTCGCCGTCGAGCACCCGCTGGCGGACGCCGTCGTCGCCCTCCTCGTCGTCCGGCACCGCGGGGTAGGGCTCCCAGAGGATCTCTTCCTCGGACCAGCCGAAGATGTCCTCCATGGCGTCGTTCCACAGCGTGACGCGCCCGTCGGGGTCGGTCGCGACGACCCCCACCGGCGAGGTATCGATGAACTTCTGCAGGCGCTCCTTGGTCGTTCGCAGTTCCCGCTCGCGGGCCTTCCGGACGGAGACGTCGCGGCCGATCCCGACGAGGACGTACTCGCCGTCGGGGTTCTCCAGCCGCGAGGCGACGAACTCGTAGGGGATCCGCTGGCCGTCCTTGGTCAGGACCGACGCCTCGACCCGGCCGTCGTCCCCTGTCGCGAACACCGACGCGATCGCCTCGGCGATCTGCGCGTGCTCGCTCTCCGGGAAGAACTCCGTCCCGTGCATCGACTCGATCTCCGCGTCGGTGTAGCCGGTCACCTCGGCGAAGCTCTCGTTCCACCGCTTTATCTCCCCGGCGTCGTCGAACACGTAGAACACGTCGTCGATGGCGTCGAGGATGTCCTCGGTGTACTCCTTGTACTCCTCCAGGCGCTGCTCGCGCTCGCGCAACTCGCGCTCGGCGGCCTTCCGGTCCGTGATGTCGCGGCTGATCCCCATGAGACCGATTATCTCGCCGTCGTCGTCGCGGTAGGGGTACTTGTGGTCGAGGAAGATCCGCTCGTCGCCGTCGATCGGCCGGATCACTTCCCGGGAGACGGACTCACCGCGCTGGACGACGCGACGGTCGTCCGCGCGGATGTCCTCGACCGTCGCCTCGTCGAACAGGTCCTCGTCGGTCCTGCCGACCATCTCCTCCGGGGTCAACCCGAAGTGGGTCGCGGTCGCCTCGTTCACGAACTGGTATCGGCCCTCGCGGTCCTTGATGTAGATCGGGTCCTCCGTGTTCTCGACGATGGCCTCCAGCTGTCGCTCGCGCTCCTTTCGCTCGGAGACGTCGCGACCGATCCCGACGATGACGCGCTCGCCGTCGGGGTTCTCCATGGGCGAGGCGACGATCTCGTAGGGGATCGTCTCGCCGTCTCTGGTCTCCAGCCGCGCCTCTAGCGGGACGCCGGCCGCGCGGTCGATGTTCGCTATCCCCCGCCGGATCGCGTCGCGGTCGCTCTCGGCGATGAGGTCGGTCGCGTGCATCGACGCTAGCTCGTCGTCGCCGTAGCCGGTCACCTCCGCCAGCGTCTCGTTCCACCGGCGGAGTTCGCCCTCGGCGTCGAGCACGTAGAACACGTCGTCGATGGCGTCGAGGATGTCGTTCGTGTACGCCCGGTACTGTTCGAGTTCCTGCTGGCGCCGCTTGCGCTCGGTTATCTGCCGCGAGACGCCGATCAGGCCCCTGATCTCGCCGTCCGCGCCGCGCCAGGGGACTTTCGTCGTGAGGTTCCACTCGTCGGCGTGGTCGACGTACTCCTCCCTGTTGACGAGCGGTTCGCCGCTCTCGATCACCTGCAGGTCGTCCTCGTAGGACTGCTCGGCGAAGTCGGCGTCGAACACTTCCGGGTCCGTCTTCCCGAGGACCTCGGCATCGGTCAGGTCGGGGCCGGACTCCGCCGCGAACGCGGTGCTGTAGCGGAGGTGGCGCGCCTCGCGGTCCTTGACGTAGATGTGGAGCGGCAACTGGTCGAAGACCGCGTCGAGCAGCGACCCGCGGCGCTGCAGTTCCTCCTCGCGCTCCTTGCGGTCGGTCACGTCCTCCTGGAAGCCGACGAAGTGCGTCACCTCCCCCTCCTCGTTCTCGACCGGCGCGATCCGCACCCGGTTCCAGAACTCCGTCCCGTCCTTCCGGTAGTTGCGCAGTTCGACCGTCGTCTCCTCTCTGGCCTCGACGGCGCGGCGCATCGCCGCGACCGGCTCCTCCTCGGTCCCCTCGCCCTGGAGGAACCGGCAGTTCTCGCCCACGCACTCGGACTCGTCGTAGCCGGTGATCTCCTCGAAGCGCTCGTTGACGGCGACGAGCGGACAGTCCTCCGCGGTCGCGTCGGCGACGGTGACCCCCACGGGCGCCGAGTCGATCACCCGCTCGCGGAGGTCCCGCTCGCGCTCGCACTCGCGCAGGTCGTCCGCCAGGCCCTCCACGGCCTCGGTCAACTCGCCCAGTTCGCCCTCCCGGTCGGTCTCGAAGGCCACGTCCTCCCCCTCGCGGACGCGCGCTATCTTCTCCGTCAGCGCGGCGATCGCGTCCTCGCCGTCGCTCGACGCCGCCAGTCCGACGACGCCGGTCGTGAGCAGCCCCACGACAGTCCCCGTCCCCGCGCGCGGTGCCGACGGCCCGTGTGCGGCGGTCAATGCTATCGCCGCGCTTCCGAACACGAGCGCGGCCAGTGCCAGCACGCCGTGACGCCCCGCGGCCCCCCGCCCGCCGGACATCACACCGTCCCCCGTGCGACTCGATTCGGGGGCGTCGCGCTCGATACGGTCCCCCCTGTCCCCGGCACATCGGCCGACGACAGCGTCGCGGATCGAACCAGCGTCCATTGACGCCTATTTGATTGCACGCGCAATTAACCGTTACTTCCCACTTTAGCGATATATCGTTCCACTAACTGTCCCGAGTTCCGCCACGCGCCCGCTCTGGAGCCCCGCGTTTCACGCGCCCGACGACAGAAGCGGCTTACCGCCGGTAATGGATCGCTATATTCGGACGCCTCGGCGCTGGATACGACAGATCGGACGGGCGGCGGGTACGCACGCGTCTCGCGTCGGGGCTATACATATTGCCCCTCGGATCCGGCTCGCGTTATTCACGTAGCGGCCAGACCGATACCGGGACACGACGGAGGAGGAAGTATAATGGACGGCATGGCAGTTCACGAAGCTCGCGACCAGGTCAGTATCGACGTGATAGAGACGATAGCCAGCGTGACCGATATGGACCCGCTCACGATGGAGCCCCCGCTGTACGAGGCAATCGACACGGACGCGCTCGACTCGCTCTACGAGAACGGCGCGGTGGCGTCCGTCGAGTTCGAGTACAACGGTCATACCATCCGCATCGACGACGAGCAGACTGTCACCGTCGACGGGAGGGGGGCCTGACGATGTCGACCCACTCCACCGAGACCACCGACGAGGTCATCCGCGAGACCTACGAGGAGTACGACGTGGGCGACACGCGCCTGGCGATGATCGCCGACCCGGAGAACGAACACGCCTGGATCCAGTCCGACAGGACCGAGCCTATCGAGCAATGAGGGGTTCGGGGAGGGTGTATAGCGGACGACCGGCCGACCGCCGCGGGCCAGCGGCGAGTCCGCGCGGAGTGCGCTGTTCGGGCGCGTGGTGTCCCCAGGCCGCGTCCACCGACCGACACGGAGTGCCACGCGGAGGGAGTGAATGACGATGGTCGAATACCACGACGCCGCCGCGTCCGCTCGCCCGACCCCCGAAGAGCCGATAGAGGTCCTCTGCGTCGACGACGACCCCGACTACCTCGGCCTGATCGAGGCGCATCTCTCCGGGCACGACGACTTCTCGGTCCGCACGGAAACCGCCTCCTCCGTCGCCGCCGACGCGGTCGACCAGGTCGACTGCGTCGTGAGCGACTACGACATGCCGGGGATGGACGGTCTCGACCTGCACGCGGAGGTGCGCGAGCGCTCGCCGACCCTCCCGTTCGTCCTGTTCACCGGGTCCGCCCGGAAGAAGCTCGCCGAGGAGTTCCCCGACGACATCTGGACCGAGTTCCTCCGGAAGGACGACCCGGAGACCGCGATGCCCATCCTCGCGAGCCGGATCCGCCGCCTCGTCGGTCACCACCGCACGCTCCGGGCGGCGAACCGGACGCTTACCGCCATCGAAGCCACTCGCGACGGCATCGCCGTCGTCGGCCCCGACGGCACGATCACCTTCGCCAACCGCGTGTTCGCCAGCCGCCTCGGCGTCGAACCCGACGAGCTGGCCGGTCGCCCCTGGCAGACCTGCTTCCCCGACGACGAGGTCGAACGCCTCGAATCGACCGCCATCGAGACCGTTCGCGACAACTGGCAGTGGACCGGCGGCTGCCGCTACGTGACCGCCGACGGCGAGGAGTTCGCCGCTCAGACCCGCGTCGCCGGCCTCGACGACGGCAGCCTCGTCTTCTGTCTCACCGACACCGACGAGTAAGCGACGGATATTCGATCTATTTCTCCGCCGCAGGAACTTCTTCCCCGCTCGCTTCGCTCGTCGTTCGCATTGACGTGGTTTTCGCTCGCTTCGCTCACGGGTCACTCCGTTCCCCGTTCGCATCGAGGCGCTCGTTTGCACTCACGCCTCGCGCCGCTCGCTCAAACCACGCTACGTCCCGTGCTGCCACGAGCCCATATACTCTTCCTGGGTCTCGGTCAACTCGTCGAACGCAACGCCCTCGGCGTCCAGTTTGATCTCGGCGACTTCCTTGTCCAGCCGATCCGGCACGTCGTGGACGCCGGCCTCGTACTCGTCGCCGGATTCGACCAGTTCCCGAACGCAGACCGCCTGCACGCCGAAGCTCTGGTCCATCACCTCGACCGGGTGGCCCAGCGCGATGGGGGTCGCGAGGTTGACGAGGCGACCCTCGGCGAGGACGTTCAGGCGTCGACCGTCTTCCAGCTCGTAGGCCTGGACGCCGTCGCGGGCCTCGTAGGAGTCCACCGCGAGGTCCGAGAGCGCGTCGAGGTCGATCTCCACGTCGAAGTGGCCCGCGTTCGCCAGCAGGACGCCGTCGTCCATCTCCTCGAAGTGCTCCTCGACGATGACGTCGCGGTTGCCGGTCGTCGTCAGGAACACGTCGCCGACTTCGGCGGCCTCGTCCATCGGCATCACGTCGTAGCCTTCCATGTGCGCTTCGAGCGCGCGGCGGGGTTCGACCTCCGTGACGACGACGTTCGCGTTCTGGCCGCTGGCCTTCATCGCGACGCCCTTGCCGCAGTGGCCGTAGCCGGCGACGACGACGGTCTTCCCGGCCCACGAGAGGTTCGTGGTCATCGCGATGGAGGCGAGCGAGGACTCGCCGGTGCCGTGGACGTTGTCGAACAGGCGCTTCATCGGCGTGTCGTTGACGGCGAACATCGGATAGGCGAGTTCGCCGTCGGCGTCCATCGCACGCAGGCGGTGGACACCGGTCGTCGTCTCCTCGCAGCCGCCGATGATCGAGTCGATGAGTTCGGGGTAGTCCTCGTGGATTGCCGCGACGAGGTCCATCCCGTCGTCGACGGTGATGGTCGGCTCGTGCTGGATGACCGCCTCGATGGCGGCGTAGTACTCCTCGTCGTCGACCTCGCGCTCGGCGTAGGAGGTGACGGCCTCCACCGCGTCCAGCGCGACGCTCACGTCGTCGTGGGTCGAGAGCGGGTTACAGCCGGTGATGGCGACTTCCGCGCCTCCCACGGCGAGGAGTTCGGCGAGAACTGCCGTCTTGGCCTCGACGTGCATCGCCATGCCGACGACCTCGCCCGCGAAGGGCTGGCTCTCCTCGAAGTCCTCGCGCAGCGACTCGCAGATCGGCATGTGCTGGCGCGCCCACTCCATCTTCCGGCGGCCGGACTCCCGTTTCGCCTCCGGGTCGTCCACGCGCTCCGTGATCGGGTCAGTCATGCCCGATAGATAGACCAGCGCCGGGAAAACCCCACCGGATCCGGCGCTCGGCACATCCGGTGGCACAGCCGGTGTGGCAAACCGTGTGGCGTGCGCTGTCGCGCGTTTCATCTTCCTCGTGAGCGAAGCGAACGAGGGTCAGCGAGAGCTTTGCTCTCGCTAGACGCGACACCATCGTGCGAGGGACGAGCGAACGAGCGTAGCGAGTGAGCGAATTGGCTGGGGAGGTATGAGGCTGTCTACAGTGCTGTGCGGTGGATCCTGGTGGACTGAAAGGGCGAGGGTCGGTCAGGCGGTCTGCGCGGGCCCTATCCGAGGGAGCGTAAGCGACCGAGGATATCCCGCACAGACCGCCTGAGCGGCCCGAGGGCTTTCGACGCTAGGTGTTGCTTGCGCGTCCAACTTTTAGCAAGCTGGCCGAGGGCTTTCACCGCCTGTTGTCGACTGCTAGCGAGCGGGCCGGAACAAACTCATCACCGCTGAAAACCGCAAGACAGCGCCGGTGTGATACTGATCGTCAGACGCGCGTCGGGTGTCCGTCTGCCCGGTCTTTTTGCACGGGTGTCACGTCTGTTCGAAAGCATGGCCGCGAACGCCGACGAACCGAATCAGGGGGACGTCCCATGCACCGACCGCCAGTCGGCGGGCGAGTCGTGCGTAGCACCGGCACCGGAGATCGAGGCGGCCGACAGCGCCGTCGATCACACGCCGGAGACGCTGTATCTGGTACGGATCGCGATGCTCGAAGCGAGAGTTGCGACGCTCGAAGCAGACCTCGAATCGAAAGAGCGAGACCTCCAGCACGTCGTCGACCGCTACGAACACGTTCTCCAGGAACGTGACGCCTGCCGCGACGAACCACTCGTGTCCGACGAGTTCGCCTCGATCGAGATCGAATCGGACGCGACCGAGACCACCGATCGACGCGACCGAGCCGACCGAGACTCGACCGACGGAGAGCGCTCGGCCGGTCCCGTCGACCGACTCCGGGAACTGCTCAGCTAGTCGCGGCCGTCGCACGTGGGGAGGAGAACTCCGTTTTCAGCGTCCAAAGAGCCGCAGAGAAGCGTTACTGCCCGTTGAGCTGGATCTGCGTGATGTCGATGACGCGCTCGTCGTCGAGCAGGCGTTCGACCGTCTCCTCGGGGACGGGGTCGTCGAGGTTGTAGACGGTCAGCGCCTCGCCGCCGATGGTCTCGCGGCCGTTGAACATGCCGGCGATGTTCACGTCGGCCTCGCCGAGGACGGTGCCGATGAAGCCGATGACGCCGGGCACGTCTTCGTTGCGGGCGACGAGCATGTGGCCGTGCGGAACGGCGTCGACGCGGTAGCCGTCGATGCGGACGATGCGGGCGTCGTTCCCGGCGAACTGCGTCCCGGAGACGCTGATCGACTCCTCGCCGTCGGAGACGGTGACGGTGATCAGGCTCTGGAAGTCCTCGGCGGAGCTGGTCTTGGACTCCGTGACGTCGATGCCGCGCTCCTCGGCGATGCGCTCGGCGTTGACGGCGTTGACCTGCGTCTCGACCGCGCGCTCGAAGACGCCCTTCAGCGCGGTCGCGGTGACGATCTCGGTGTCGTGGTCGGCGATGTCGCCGGCGTAGGTGACCTCCACGTCCGAGACGTGGCCGTCGAACAGCTGGACGGCGATGGTGCCGGCGGTGTCCGCGAGGTCGAGGTACGGCTCGACGGCCGGGAACGCGCTCTCGTCCATCGAGGGGGCGTTCAGCGCGTTGATGACCGGCTCGCCGTTGAACGCGGCGATGATCTGGTCGGCGGTGGAGGTGGCGACGTGCTCCTGGGCGGCCTCCGTGGAGGCGCCGAGGTGCGGCGTCACGACGACGTCGTCCACGTCCAGCAGCGGGTTATCGGGGTCGACCGGCTCGTCGGCGAAGACGTCAATGGCGGCGCCCTTGAGCAGGCCGTCCTCGACGGCCTCGGCGAGGGCGGGCTCGTCGATGATGCCGCCGCGGGCGCAGTTGACGACGTAGCCGCCCTCGAGTTGGGCGATCTCCTCCTCGCCGATCATGTTCTCGGTCTCGTCGGTCAGCGGCGTGTGGATGGTGATGAAGTCCGCCTGCTCGAGACAGTCGTCGAGCGAGTCGACGAGTTCGGCGCCGAAGCGCTCGGCGCGCTCCTCGCTGATGTAGGGGTCGTAGGTGACGAGATCCATGCCCAGGGCGTCGAGGCGGCGGGCGACCTCTTGACCGACGCGGCCGAAGCCGACGACGCCGAGTGTCTTCTCGTTGAGTTCGGTCCCGAGGAAGTCGCCCTTGGCCCACTCGCCGTCGCGCAGGCGGTTGTGGGCCTGCGGGATGGAGCGAGCGGTGGCGAACGCCATCGCGACGGAGTGCTCGGCGGCGGCGCGGACGTTGCCCTGCGGCGCGTTGGCGACGATGACGCCGTGTTCGGTGGCGGCCTCGATGTCGATGTTGTCGACGCCGATGCCGGCGCGGCCGACGATCTGGAGGTTCGGCGCGGCGGCGAACACCTCTGCGGTGACCTCCGTCCCCGAGCGCACGACCATCGCGTCGGCGTCCTCGACGGCGGCGAGGAGCGCGTCGCCCTCGACGTCGTAGGCTGTCTCGACCTCGTGGCCCGCTTCGCGGAATCTGTCCAGACCCGCGTCCGCGATCGGGTCCGTGACGAGTACCTTCATGGGGGTCAGATCCCGGCCAGCGCGTATAACGCTTGTTCTCTCCGGACGCAGCCGAGGACACTATCGACACTGTCGACACAGTCGGGGGTCACTCCCGTCTCGGTCCAGATGCGCTCCCGTCGAGGCCTGGGTGAGCGTTGCTCGGACGGAGCAGCGAAGCGTCGATCGGAAGAGACGTTACAAAAGCCACGCTGGTCGTCGGTCAGGAACGGTCGAACGCGACGGGTATCGGGAAGAAACGCGACGAGCCGGAAGCGAATCCGCGCCTAGCGCCACTCGGGAAGGGTGGCGGCGTCGGCGAGCGGCGCTGTGAGATACGCATCGTCACAGCTGATATCCGCGATCACGAGGGTCTCGGTGGGCCCGTCTTCGACGGAGGCCATAACCTCGGCGTTCGCTTCCACCTCGGCTTCAGCGACCATATCCGGCGCCATGTGTGAGAACATGTAGCAATCACCTATAAAACTGCCGGAACCGTTCTCATAACCTGAAAACTGGTGTCGGACGCCCGTCAGACCAGCGAATGGCACACCGCGACGAGCGGGGAACGCGCCGTATTAATTGTGATCTACTTGCACGCGTACGCGGGGTAGGCGTAGATACTGATACATGAACTGTCTGGACGCCTGAACGGCGTCGACACGCGACTCGCTGCGCGTCAGGCCGCTATCGACTCGCCGATCGCGGCGATCCGGTCGTCGTCCGCCGCGACGGCGCCGCCGTGATAGCAGAGCACCCGCTCGACGTCGAGCGCGGCGAGTCGAGCGACCGACTGGCCCGCCTCGGCCATGTCAAGCGTGAAGTGCTCGCTGGGCCCCTGTAGCTCTCCGTCGGCGGCCGTCAGCGCGTCGGCCGCCAGCAGCAGTCGCTCCTCGGGCAGGTAGAGCGACACGTGCCCCGGCGCGTGACCGGGAGTGTACACGACCCGCATCGGCCCCGCCGCGGTCCGGAACCGTTCCTCGCCCACCAGTTCCACGTCGACCGGGACCGGCGGGTAGCGCTCGCCGTCCCCCTTGATCGGGTCCTCCCGCCCGTCGACGTAGGGCGCACAGCCCTCGTGGGCGAACACGACCGCACCGGTCTCCTCCCGGACGGTCGCCAGCGCGCCCGCGTGGTCGCCGTCCTGATGGGTGATCAGGACCGCCCACACGTCCGCCCAGTCGAACCCCGCTTCGGCGAGTTCGGCCGCGAGCGCGTCGGCCTGTCCCGGGAGGCCGACGTCGATCAGCAGCAGGCCCCGGTCCGTCTCGACCGCCGCCGGATGGAAGGCCCGCTCGCTGTCGTCGGTCTCGATGGTCTCCGTCAGGGCGTAGACGCCGCCCGTGAGTTCTTCCATGGCGGGATTTCGTGGCGGCCCCACAAAGTAGGTCGGGCCGGGTCGTTCCGCCGCGCCGGCCGGGAGAACTATGGCCGGTCGACAACACGTCACCCGGTATGGACGACGACGCCCTCCAGGCGCGACTCCGCGGTATCGAGCGTCGGCAGTACCTGCTCATCGCTCTGCTCGTCCCGCCGAACTACCTCGCCGCCGCCGACCTATTCGGGTACTGGGTCGCCAGCCTGGGACTGGTTGTGCTCGTGTGTCTGAGCTTCTCGTTCGTACTCATCAAAAGCAGACAGCGCCGCGACACCGCCGGCGTGTGACGCCGCCAGTCGGCCCGGGACAGCGGCCGCCTCGCCCGCGACCGACGAATCTTTGCCACAGCGAGCGTACACCACCGTATGCGGTACGTCACGCTGCTGGTATCGCCGACGGAGGGGCAGGGCTTTCACCCGGTCGGTGAGCGGATCGCCCGCGATCCCGACGTGGCCGGCGAGGCGATCCACCGGATGGACGACCTCGGCGACGGGACGGTGACGATGCTGACCGAGGGCACGGGCGACCTGGACCGATATCGCGAGATCCTCGAATCGTCCCCGAAGGTCCACGAGTTCACGGTCGCCGACGGGGAGGGCGATCGCGGGTGGGGCTACTCGCGCGTCGAGACCAACGATCTCGTCGAGTACATGCTCGAACGCGACCGCGAGCTCGAACTCGTCCGGGACATGCCCATCGAGATCACCGACGACGGCGACCAGCGGGTCACCCTCGTCGGCACCGAGGAGGCGTTCGCCCGCGCCGCCCGGTTCGACGAACCCGAGGGGTACGACATCGAGATCGAGAAGACCGGCGAGTACCACCCCGAGAGCGGCCGCCTACTCGACGCGCTCACGAGCCGCCAGCGGGAAGTGCTGGAGGCCGCCGTCGCCGTCGGCTACTACGAGGCGCCCCGGCAGGCGACCCACGAGGACATCGCCGAGGCCGTCGGCTGCTCGCCCGCCACCGTCGGCGAACACCTCCAGAAGATCGAACGCGCCGTGTTCGGCGCACTCGTCGGGTAGGCCCGAGATCGACTACCCGTCGAAACCGTCTTCGAACCGGAAGGTACCGTCCCGCTGGACGACCTCGCCGTCGACCTCGATGTACGATTCCTCGCTCATGTCGACGATCATGTCGACGTGGACGGCCGAGTCGTTCTGCTCGTTGCCCTCCCCGACGGTGTCCTCGTAGGCGCGACCGACGGCCATGTGGACGGTGTCGCCCATCTTCTCGTCGAACAGCATGTTGTAGGTGAACCGGTCGATGGCGCGGTTCATCCCGATGCCCAGTTCGCCCAGGCGGTTCGACCCCTCGTCGGTCTCCAGCACGTTCCGCAGTACCTCCTCGTTCTTGCCCGCGGAGTACTCGACGACCTCGCCGCCCTCGAAGCGGCAGTAGACGTCCGTCACCTCGCGGCCCTGGTGGTAGAGCGGCTTGTCGAAGTACACCTCGCCCTCGACGGAGTCGGGGACGGGCGCGGTGAACACCTCACCGCCGGGGAGGTTGCGCTCGCCGTAGTCGTTGAGCGTCGGGTTGCCGGCGACGCTCATGGTCACGTCAGTCGAGTCGCCGGAGACGATACGGACCTCCTCGGCGTCGTCCATGATCTCGACCATGTTCTGCTGGAACGCCCGCTGCTCGTCCCAGTCGCGCAGGATGGCGTCCCAGACGAAGTTCTCGTAGCCCTCGGTGCTCATCTGCCCGAGCTGGGCGTTGGCCGGCGCGGGGTACTGCGTGAGACACCACCGCTTCGAGAGCCGCTCGTCGAGCAGGGGCTGCTGGGCGGCCGCGTAGGCCGTCGACACCTCGGGGTCGACGTCGCTGGTCTGGGTGACGTTGTCGCTGCCCCGGATCACGATGTAGACGTCCATCTCCTCGTAGAGCGCCATCTGGTGCTCCGGGAGGTCGAAGTCGCCGTCGTGGTTGCGCTGGAACGCCCGCTGGAAGCGCTTGCCCATGCGGTCCTGGACGACCAGCGGCAGGGCGTCGCGGTCGGCGATGACCTCGTGCAGCGCCGTCACCAGGTCCTCGGCTTCGGGGTGGGCGTCGATGACGACCTGGTCGCCCTCCTGCAGGTCGACGGAGTGGTCACAGATTATCTCGGCGTGTTCGCGAACGCGCGGGTCCATGCCCCACTCCTCGGACGGAACGGTGAAACCGGTTTCGCGTCGAGGCGACGCCGACGTGGCGAAGCCGTCACCTCCCGGTCGCTCGCCAGCGCTCGGCGAGGTCGACGACGAAATCGGCGTACTCCTCCCTCGCCCGCTCCCATTCCGCGCCGCCCCGCTCACAGGCAGCTTCGAACTCGTCGAGGCGCTCGGCGTCGTAGCGCGACGCGAGACACATCGCCTGGAACACCGGTGATCCCTCCGGGTCACCGCCCTCGTCGCGACCGATCCGTTCGCGGATCGTCTCGGGGGCCATGTCGAGGGAGATCCCCGATCCCGGGATCGACTTCGCCATCTTCGGCGCGCCGTCGAACCCCGGGAGCATCCGGGTGTAGATGCCGGCGACGCGCCCCTCGACCGGTGCGGCGTCGCGGTACCGACGAGCCATCCGGGTCAGATGGTGCTCGTCGATCCCGAACGAGAGGACGAGTTGCTCGTACTCGCCCGCGTAGAGCGGGTGGAGGAAGTCGACGCCGTGGAGGACGGCGCTGTGGGTGCGGGCCGCCTCGGAGGTCGGTCCCGAGTGTTCGACGGTCCACTCGCCGTCGGCCGCCTCGTAGGCGTCGCTGACGGCCCGCTCCCACGCCGTCGGCGGATGGTCGGGGCCGTCGTCCCACGAATCCGGGTCGTAGTACGGCGCGAGCAACTGGGCGGTGTGCATCACGTCACGGGCCTCCGACTGGGTGCGGAGCCGTCCGCGGTCGGGGTCGAAGCCGAGGCCGCGAATGAAACCGCGGTAGCGCTCCGCGAGGGCCTGCACGCGCTCCAGCGGCGTGCCGCCGTGGTACGGTTCGAGGTCTGCGATCACGAACTGGACGCCGAGGCCGGCCTGCTGGAGTTCGACGGCGGTCAGGACCTGGCCGACGGTGCCCAGGTGCGGCGGACCGGTCATCCCGACCCCGGTCGAGACGAGCGTCGGACGGTCGGCCGCGGCGTCAAGCACGTCGGTCCCGTCGACCGCCACGAAGCGTCGCCGCTGCGCCGTCGGGATCGGACCGACTGCTCCGGTCACGGCTTCGTAGTCGTTCCGTTCGCGCACGAGTTCGTAGTGGTCGGGTAGTCGCGTCACAGTCGGTACGTGTCTCCGACGCGTAAAGTGCTAATTTGTGACGAGGTAACGAACAACAATGTCGGCGGTGCTCCGCCGCCCCCGGCGCCATCGGTCGATCTGAAGCGGCGTAACCCGTGCTTATCGGGCAATGGGGTGTCTATAACGAAATACGGAAACCACCCTACCCGGATAGCGTGCTATGACGGACCGACCACTGCGGAACACGAGGCGGACGTTCCTCGCGGCGAGCGCGCTGGGGACCCTCGCGGGGATCGCAACGACTGGGAGCGCGGGTGAAACGGGTGCAACGGCGCCCGATCCCGAGTTCACGATCGACTGCTCCACCGTCAGTGTGGACGACTGGGACACCGCCTCGGGCGCTCGCGCCGTCTTCCGCGACGGCAGCTTCGTCTCGGTCGGCGACGGGACGCCGGACCGCTTCGGCGCGCCCGGCCGCGTCGTCGAATCTGTCACGTTCACCGACTCGAACGGCAACGACCGGACGTTCTCCAACGACTCGACCGACTGCGATCCGGGAGCGAAGGCGGTCACGTTCACCGACTCGCGCGTGACCGTCCGGGGCGGGCAGTTCCTGGACGTCGACGCCACGCCGGACAGCCTGATCTCGACCGTCGACCTGCACTTCGTGGACGGCACCACCGAGAACGTGTATCACTACGAGGGACCGCCGACCAACGTCCCCGACGTCTACCGCGGGACGGGGGACAACGAGGGGAAAGTCATCGAGGCGTTCGAGATATCCTACGACCTCAACCACACCACTCACTACGTGCGAAACCCCGCTACGGACAAGTACCTCCTCGGCAAAGAGAGCTGCCAGCACCGCTGCATCGAGGTCGTGGGCGCGACCGAGGGCGCCGTCGACTACGAGTTCACCGTCGACGGTCCCGTGCGCGCGGTCACGCTCTCCGACCGGCGCGGCGCCACCCCCGGCGGGAACGACGCCATCAGCGACAACGGCGACGGGACGTGGACGGTCGCCGGGTCGACCGGGAACCCCGGCTACGGCGACGTCTACGCCGTCAACGGTGCAGTCACGTCGTTCGAACAGACGGGAGGGCCGGGCGACTACGTGCTCCGGGAGTGCGAGTGGCGGATCGTGGAGGACACATCGCCGTCGACCGACCTCCTCGCGGTCGTCGCGACCGAGTCCGGCGAGGTCGACTACGAGTTCACCGTCGACGGGGTCGCCCGGCCGATCACCAACGCCGGCCCCAAGCGCTCCGCCGCGGGGAACGACAGCGTCACCGACAACGGCGACGGGACCGTGACCGTGAGCGGCTTCACCGGGAACGCCGGCTACGGCGACACCTACGCCGTCACCGGCGACGTGACCGACTTCCAGCGGACCGGTGGCGACGCCGACTTCCGGATCGACTACAACGGCACCGAGGTCTCCCCCAGCGACCTGGTCGACCGGCACTGAGCGGTCGGGCCGTCCCGCCGTGCGACTGCGGTCTCGTCGAGCCACCTATTTCTGCGGCGAGCGCCAACCGAGGGCCATGATCGACTTGCGCAGCGACACCGTCACGAGACCCGACGACGCGATGCGGACGGCCGCCCGCGACGCGGAGGTCGGCGACGACGTCTACGGCGAGGACCCGACCGTCAACGAACTCGAAGCCCGCGTCGCCGACGTGCTCGGCACCGAGGACGCGCTGCTGGTCCCCTCGGGGACGATGGGCAACCAGGTCGCCGTGCGGACGCACACCGAGCGGGGCGAAGAGGCGATCCTCGAACGCGAGAGCCACGTCTACAAGTGGGAACTCGGCGGCGTCGCCCAGCACTCGGGCGTCCAGACCCGCCCCGTCGACGGCGACGAGCGCGGCGTCGTCGCACCGGAGCAGGTCCGCGACGCCTACGTCGAGGCGGACGGTCACCGGGCCGGCACGGGTCTGCTCGCGCTGGAGAACACCCACAACAGCAAGGGGGGCACCGCAATCGCGCCCGAGGCGATCGACGCCGCCGCGGCGGCCGCCCGCGAGCGCGGCGTCCCCGTCCACCTCGACGGCGCGCGCCTGTTCAACGCCGCCGCCGCGCTGGAGGTCCCCGCCGAGCGGTTCACTCGCGAGGTCGACTCGGTGATGGTCTGTCTCTCGAAGGGCCTCGGCGCGCCCGTCGGGTCCGTGCTGGCCGGCAGCGAGGCGTTCGTCGAACGCGCCCGCCGCGTCCGCAAGCTCATGGGCGGCGGGATGCGCCAGGCGGGCATCCTCGCCGCGCCCGGCCTGCTCGCGCTCGAAAACCGGGACCGCCTCGCCGAAGACCACGAACGGGCTCGACGGCTCGCCGCGGGCATCGATCAGATTGGCGGGCTGGCGGCCGACGAACCCGAGACGAACATCGTCGTCGCGCGGACAGACGCCTCCGCCGACGAGGTGGTCGCCGCCTGCGAGCGCGAGGGCGTCGGCTGCGTGGCCTTCGGCGAGCACCGCGTGCGCTTCTGTACGCACTGGAACGTTGACGACGAGGACGTGGAGCGAGCGCTCGACGGCGTCGAGCGCGCTGTCGACTGAGCTGTCTACCGCTAGCTCTGGTTCATTCCTTCCTTGAAACTCTTCGCAGTCCGACGGAGGAACAGGTACACGAGGAAGACGAACCCGAGGAGGACTGCGACGATGAAGACGAGGACCGGATCCTCGAAGAACCCGGAGACCAGATCACCGATCTGCATACGCCGGGCTACCGCCCCGTCGGGCAAAGAGGTTTCGGCACGCCCGCTCGCGCTCGCGGGCCGACGAGCGCCGGCCGCTGGAGACGGCGACGCCGCGCGGTCCCGCGATCACGGCTCGGCCACGATCGTCAAACGCGCCAATCGTGTGATAAGACTCATGCCCCCGCAGTGCAAAGCGCGACGTGAGATGTCGCTGCTGCCCTCCAAACCCGACTCCACCGCGGCCGAGGACGCGGAGCCGCGGGTGGTCGGCGTCGAGAGCGACGACGCCGACGACCTCCTCTCTGCGCTCTCCTCCGGGACCGCCCGCCGACTCCTCGGCGAACTCCACGAGGACCCCGCGCCGCCGGCCGAACTCGCCGAGCGAGTCGACACCTCGCTCCAGAACGCCCAGTACCACCTGGAGAACCTCGAAGAGGCCGGCGCCGTCGAAGTCGTCGACACCGCCTACTCCCAGAAGGGCCGCGAGATGGACGTCTACGCGCCCGCCGACCAGCCGCTCGTGATCTTCGCCGGCGACCAGGAGAAGTCGACCAGCATCCGCACCGCCCTCTCCCGGCTGCTCGGCGCCGTCGGCCTGCTCGCCGTCGTCAGCCTCATCGTCCAGGCGCTCGTGGGCGGCTCAGCCCTCCCCTCGTCCGGGAGCGACGGGGGCCCGCCGGCCAGCGAGGGACCGGCCGCCGCGGCGCACACGCCGGTCCCCGACGCCGGCGCCGTCGACGCCGCGACCGGTGCCGCCGCCGGCCTGCCGCCCGGCGTCTTCTTCTTCCTCGGCGGCGCCGCCGTCCTGGCCGGCGCCTTTCTCGTGTGGTACGTCACAGACTGAAATTCGCCTTTTAGTTTCCGCCGCCTACTTTCCCGTCCCCCTCGAAGCAACGGATGCGCGCCGCCCCGACCGCCGTCACTCTCGCCCGGTGGCGGTCAGGTCGAACTCGCTGTAGACCTCCCCGTCCGGCGCCACGAGTCGGCCACGCAGGCCCTCCCCGGCCGTCTCGATCTCCGCGTGGGCCGGACGGTACCAGCGCGGGTCGGCGTGACTCCCGGGGTTCAGGACAGCCACCGTCCCCATCTCCCGCCAGCCTGGCTCGTGGGAGTGCCCGACCACGACGACGTCCGCCCGCTCCTGGCGTCCCAGGAGCGACAGCGAGGTGTCGTCGTGTTCGTGGCCGTGAGCGACGACGAACCGAAGCCCTGCCCGTTGCACCGTCCGCGTCGCCTCCAGCCGCCCGCGGATCCCCGCGTCGTCGTTGTTGCCGTACACCGCGACGAACTCGCCGGCGCCGTCCGCGTCGGCGCCCGCCTCCGATTCGAAGTCGTCCAGCACCGCCTCCGTCGTGAAGTCCCCGGCGTGGATCACCAGGTCCGCCGCGCGGACCGCCTCCAGGGTTCGCCCCTCGAGTCGGTGTCCGTCGGTGCCGTGGGTGTCCGAGACGACAGTGATCACGGCCGGAAGGCGGGCGTCGACGGACAAAAACGCCGCGAGTCTAACCCAAGCGTTTTGCCCGATCCGGTCGACTCAACAGGAAATGGCAGGTAGCAGAGGCGTCGTGATCGCGGCGTTGTTCGCGAACGGTGCGATCGCGATTCTGAAGTTCATCGGGTTCCTGTTGACCGCGAGTCCATCGATGCTCTCGGAGACGTATCACTCCATCTCCGACACGGGCAACCAGGTGTTCCTGCTGATCGGCCTCCGCTTCGGCGGCCGCGAGGCCGACCGGCAACACCCCTTCGGCTACGGGAAAGCGCAGTTCTTCTACTCCTTTCTCGTCTCCGTGTTCCTCTTCGGCATCGCCGGCTGGGAGTCGCTGAAACACGGGTACCACGTCCTCACGCACGGCGGCACCGAGGCCGGCGGCGCCGTCAAGTTCCTCGGGTTCACCTACCAGCCCCCCGTCGGCTTCGACCTGTTCTACGTCAACGTCGCGGTCCTGCTCGCGGCCGTCGCCTTCGAGAGCTACGCGTTCAAGAAGGCCTGGGCCGAGATGAAGCGACAGATGGCCGAGAACGACTGGGGCGGGATCCGGGAGGCGTTCCGCAAGACCAGCGACGTGACCACGCTCACGGCGCTGACCGAGGACACCATCGCGCTGCTGGGGCTGGTCGTCGCGCTCCTCGGGATCACCCTCGCGCGAGTGTTCGACGAGCCGTTGTTCGACGCCGCCGGCGCACTGGTCATCGGGGGGATGCTGATGGTGTTCGCCGTCGCGCTCGCCTGGGAGAACAAGCGGCTCATCCTCGGCGAGAGCCTCCCGGCCGACGAGGAAGGGAGGCTCCGGACGGTCATCGAGGAGGCCGACGACGTCGACCGGATCGTCGGCTTCCGGACGGTGTACTTCGGCCCCGAGGAAGCGCTCCTCTCGGCCGACGTGGAGTTCAGGCCCGGGCTGAGCGGGACGGAACTCGACGAGCGCATCAGCGCCATGCAGGATGCGATCCGCGAGGCCAACAGCGACGTCAACAAGATCTACATCGAACCCGAGGTGTGAGCGCCGACCGGGTGACGACGGGCCAGCAGACGGTCGCGACGGTCCGCTCGACCACTTTCACCGCGATGGGGCTAGGGCTTTTATTCGGGCGCGCAAACAGCTATCTACAGTGGCGAGCGCGTCAGACCCCGACTACCTCCGCTTTTTCCCCTACGAGGAGCCGTACGACCACCAGACCGAGGCGATGGGCAGCATCTACGACGCGCTGGAGGAGTCGCGGAACGTCCTCTTCGAGGGGGCGACCGGGACCGGCAAGACCCTCTCCGCGCTCGCGCCCGCGCTCGAATACGCTCGCGAGACGAGCAAGACCGTCGTCATCACGACCAACGTCCACCAGCAGATGCGCCAGTTCGTCCGCGAGGCCGCCGCGATCACCGACCAGGAGCCCATCCGCGCGGTCGTCTTCCAGGGGAAGGCCTCGATGTGTCACATCGACGTCGGCTACGAGGAGTGCCAGGCGCTCCGGGACACGACGCGCGAACTCGTCGACGCCGAGGAGAACAGGGCCGAACTGGAAGCACAGCAGCGCGCCCTGCTGGAGGAGAGCCAGGAGGGGAGCGCCGAGGCGGCCGACGCCCGCGGCGCGGTGATGGACGAACTCGAATCCGTCGAGGAGGAGATCGAGGGGATCCGCGAGGAGCGCAACGTCTGCGACCACTACTACCGCAACCTGACCGCCGACACCGACGAGTTCTACGGCTGGCTGTTCGACGGCGTACGCACTCCGGAGGACGTCTACGACTACGCCGACCGCGAGGGGCTCTGTGGCTACGAACTCCTCAAGGAGGGCATGGACGGCGTCGATCTGGTCGTCTGCAACTACCACCACCTGCTCGACCCGATGATCCGCGAGCAGTTCTTCCGGTGGCTCGGCCGCGACCCCGAGGACGTCATCGCCGTCTTCGACGAGGCGCACAACGTCGAGGACGCCGCCCGCGACCACGCCCGCCGCACCGTCACAGAGACGACCCTCGACCAGGCCCTCGACGAACTGGAGACCACGGAGGACCCCCGCGCCGACGCCGCGCTGAACGTCCTCACCACCTTCCGCGACGCGCTGGTCGACGCCTACGAGGAGGCCTTCTCCTTCGGCGAGCGCGAGGGCGTCGACGAGCACTGGTACGACCTCTCGATCGACAACGACGACGCCCGCGACGACCTGACGCTCGCGTTCCTCCAGAACTACTCGGGGCCGGGCTTCCACGAGGAACTGGACCGCACGCTCGACCTCGGGCGTGAACTCGACCAGTCCTACGAGGAGGCCTACAAGAGCGGCGAGACGACGACCCGACAGGAGTGCCAGACGCTGCAGGCCGCCAGCTTCGTCGAGGACTGGCTCGACGAGTCCGCCGCAGAGGGGCAGTATCCCGTCGTGAGCGTCCGCCGCGCCGAGGAGGGCGGCCCCCGCGAGGCCGGCGAGATTTACGGCCGCGCGGAGCTGTACACCTGCATCCCGAGCTCCGTCACCGCGGAGCTGTTCGGCGACTTGCACGCCGGCGTCCTGATGAGCGCGACGCTGCGGCCGTTCGACGTGACCGAGGACGTCCTCGGGCTGGACGACCCGGTGACGCTCGCCTACGGGCCGCAGTTCCCCGAGGAGCGCCGCCGCACCTACGCCGTCGACGGTCCCGCCCTGTTCGCCAGCAAGCGCGACGACATGGAGGTCCAGTCGACCGTCGCCGAGGTGCTGGAGGACGCCGCCCGCATCACGCCGGGCAACACGCTCGCCTTCTTCCCGAGTTACAGCGAGGCCGAACGCTACCACCAGCGGGTCGACGCCGGCGGCGCGACGTACCTCGACCGCCCGGGGACCTCCGCCAAGGACCTCCGCGAGTCGTTCACCGACGACGACGACGCCGTCCTGTTCACGTCGCTGTGGGGCACGCTCGCCGAGGGCGTCAGCTTCGACGGCGACGACGCCCGGACCGTCGTCGTCGTGGGCGTCCCCTACCCCCACCTCGACGACCGAATGGACGCCGTCCAGGAGGCCTACGACGCCGCCTTCGGCGAGGACGACGAGCAGGGCCGCGGCGGCGCGAGCGGTCGCACGAGCGACGACGACGGGGCCGGCTGGCGCTACGCCGTCGAGATCCCGACCGTCCGGAAGACCCGGCAGGCGCTGGGCCGGGTCGTCCGCTCGCCTGAGGACTTCGGCGCGCGGATCCTGCTGGACAAGCGCTACACCGAGCGCTCGGAGGTCGAGATGCGCGACTACTCCGTCCGGGGCACCTTCCCGCCGGAGGAACGCCGCGAGATGGTCGACATCGACCCCGAGAAACTGAAGTTCGCGCTCCTGAACTTCTTCCAAGACGTGGACGGCTACGACGGGGAACCGCCGCGGCCGTGAGTCGAGGCGTCCGTCGCGGCCGTGTGTCGAACCGTCCTCAGGTGATGATTCGAGTCGGTCGCCGCCCTCCCCGACCGGTCGACCGATCGACCCGCAGGAGGCGTGGATTTCGTTGAGCACGCAAGGAGCGGCTACGAGTACGTACCGGCTTGAGGCGACCTGTTCGTCGGGTTATCCCCCGATTCCGGGAACGTAAGCCGGTACCACCCCAACCGCTGGTATGGTGCTCGACACGGAAGAGACAGAGACCGAACGGCACGGTAACTTCCTCGTCGCGGGCGTCGCCCACCGCGGGACCGACGTCGACGAAGCCGCGCTGTGGGCCTCGCTCGACGACTACGCCGACGACCTCGAGGACGCGGCGATCAGCGACGACTACTACGCCGTCATGTACGACGTCGACACCGACAGCGGCGAGTTCACCTACGTCGCCGGCCGCGAGGTCGACTCCGCGGACGACCTCTCGCCGGAGCTGACGGCCGTCGAGATCCCCCAGGCCACCTACGCCGTCCTCCGACCTGACTACGAGACCGTCGACGAGATGGTCGTTCAGATCCACGAGGAGGAACTCGACTCCAGGGACGACGGCGACGGCGTCCACTCGCCGATTTTCGAGCGGTACGGCGCCGACAGCGACCCGACGACCGTCGCCGACCGGGAGATATACGTCCCGGTCCGCGACGAGTGAGGTCGTAGCCGGCGCGCCCGCACCGCAGGTTGCCGCTGCTCGACCGGTCAGTTCCACCCGAAATCGGGGGGTTTGAATCCCCCCGTAGCGAACGGGTGAGTCATGACCGTAGTCGCGTTCGACTTCGACGGCACGCTCTCGGACTCCGAGATGACCGTGCTGCTCGGCCGCCAGAACGGCACGGCCGACGACATGGCCGAGATTACCGAGCGGGCGATGAACGACGAGATCGAGTACGCCGAGAGCCTCCGCCAGCGCTGCGCGCTGCTCGAAGGCCTGCCGGACGAACAGGCCCAGGACGCGTTCGACCAGGTCCAGCTGCGGCCCGGCGCCGCCGACGTGATCGAGGCGCTCCGCGAGGCAGGCGTCTACGTCGCCATCCTCACCGGCGGGTTCGAGCGGGGCGTCGCCGCCGCACTCGAAACGGAGGGGGTCGAGGTCGACGCCATCGTCGCCAACCGGCTCCCGGTAGCGGACGGAGCCCTCACCGGGACCGTCGAGGGACCGCTCATCGAGGGGACGAAAGACGACGCGCTGGAGGTGCTGACGGCGGTCGTCGGCGCGGACAGGAACGACACCATCGCCGTCGGCGACGGCGCCAACGACCTCCCGATGCTGCAGGTCGCAGGGCTGGCCGTCGGCTTCGACCCGAAACCGGCCGTCGCGCCCGCCTGCGACACCATCGTCGAGACGATGGCGGAACTGCAGGAGGTCCTCGAAGCCGAGCAGGTCCTCGAATAGGGAGCGAAACCCGTCTAGACGAACTTGACCCCGCGGAACTCGAAGCGAGCGCCGCCGAGCGGGTCGGGACCCGGACCGTCGCGGTCCGCCGGGTCTGCGAGTGAGACACGCCACCCGTGCGCCTCGGCGATCACCTGCACGATCGAGAGCCCGAACCCGGTCCCGTCCTCGGACGTGGTATACCCCGACTCGAAGACCGTCTCGCGGTCGTCGTCGGGGATGCCCGGCCCGTCGTCCTCGACGTAGAAGCCCGACCAGTCCGAGAGCGGACCGACTCTGACGGTGACGTCGTCGCCGGCGTGAACGACGGCGTTGCGGAAGAGGTTCTCGAGTAGTTGCCGAAGTCGGTCGCGGTCGGCCTCGAGATCGGGGTCCTCGTGGAACCGCAGGGTCCCGGCTTCCCCGGTCGCCGTGTCCCAGCACCCCTTCGCGACTGCGTTCAGTGACACCGGCTCCGGGTCCTCGACCCACTGGCCGTGGCGCACCAGTTCCAGCAGGTCTTCGAGCAGAACGGCCATCCGGTCGATCGCGTCGGCGGCCGACTCGACGTGGTCGCTGCCCGTCCCCTGTTTCGCGAGTTCAAGGTGGCCGGAGGCGACCTGGAGGGGATTCCGGATGTCGTGGGAGATGACGCTCGCGACGGTCCGCAGGCGCTCGTTCTGGCGTTCGAGCTGTCGCTCCTGTCGCTTCCACTCGCTCATGTCGTGCGTGAGCCCGATCAGTCCCCGGATCTCGCCGTTTCCGTCACGCCACGGAACTTTCGAGGTAGTGAAGAAGTGGTTCCACTCCGGGTTCGCTCGTACCTTGTCGATTATCTCCTCCCCCTCCTCGATGACGCGCATGTCGTCCTCGTAGCTCTCGCGGCCCTCCTCGCCCCAGATATCGAGGTCGGTTTTTCCGAGGTACTCGTGGGCCTCCGGGTTGTAGTCGCTCACGCGGACGTGCCGGCCCTCCTCGTCTTTGACGTAGAGGTACACCGGGATCGACTCGAAGATGGCGTCGAGGATGTTGCTCTCGCGCTGGAGGAGCGCGCGCTCGGTGACGTCTCGGACGGTCAACACCGCGTGGCGCTGGCCGCCGACGGCGACCGGTTTCGCCGTCACTTCTATCGCGACCTCCCGCGCGTCTTCGAGGGCGACTGACAGCCTGCCGTCGGCACTCGGAGCGGACACCGGCGATCCGGCTCCGTCCGACAGCCCCTCGTCGAGGACCGGAACCCCGTCCGGATCGCGTTCGATCGTCCGCTCGACCGTCGACGGGCCGTCGAGCGCGGCGACCCACGCGCCCCCGTCGTCGGCGTCGACGAGCGCCGTCTCACCGAGCCCCAATCCGAGCAGCGATCCCTCCGCGACGCCGAGCATCGTCTCGACGGCCTCGTTGGCGAAGACGATCCGACCGTCGCCGCCGCAGGCCGCAATCCCAGCGTCGACGGCGCCGGCGAGCGTCTCGAAGAACGCCTGATTGTCAATATCGGTCGATTCGGGCCCCCGATCCATGCGATAAGACAAAGGGACGCGTTTGATCTATAAAAGTCGTCGGGGAGCCGCGGGCGGCGTGGTCGAGCGCGTCACTCGGTCGCGGTCTCGATGGCCTGGTCGAGGTCCGCGACGATGTCGTCGACGGATTCGAGGCCGACCGACAGGCGGACCATGTCGTCGGTGACGCCGGCGGCGGCCTTCTCCTCGTCGCTCAGCTGCTGGTGGGTCGTCGACGCGGGGTGGATGATCAGCGTCTTCGCGTCGCCGACGTTCGCGAGCAGGGAGGCGATCTCCGTCGACTCGACCGTGGTGCGGGCCGCGTCGTAACCCTCCTCGAGACCGAAGGTGATCATGCCGCCGTAGCCGCCGTCGAGGTACTCGCTGGCCTCGTCGTGGGTCTCGTGGTCGTCGAGCCCGGGGTAGGTGACCCAGGAGACCTCGGGGTGGTCGGCGAGGTGCTCGGCGACGGCCTGGGCGTTCTCGCAGTGGCGGTCCATCCGCATCGGGAGCGACTCCAGGCCCTGCAGGGTCGTCCAGGAGTCGAACGGCGACTGCTGGCTCCCCAGGTCGCGCAGCCCGCGGGCGACCGCCGCGTAGGTGAAGGCGGCGTCGCCGAACCGCTCGCGGAAGTTGACGCCGTGGTAGGCGGGGTTCGGCTCGGCGATCTCGGGGAACTTCTCGGCGTGCTCGTCCCAGGGGAAGGATCCGCCGTCGACGAGGACGCCGCCGACGGTCGTGCCGTGGCCGTGGATCCACTTCGTGGTGGAGTTCCAGACGAGGTCCGCCCCGTGGTCGAGGGGTCGGCAGAGGTGCGGCGTCGCGAAGGTGTTGTCGACGAACAGCGGGACGCCGTGGTCGTGGGCGATGTCGGCGATGCGCTCGATGTCCGGCGTCACGAGTGCTGGATTACCGATGGTCTCGAAGTGGACGTAGGCGGTGTCGTCGTCGATGGCCTCCTCGTAGGCCTCGTAGTCGAGCGTGTCGACGAACCGCGCTTCGACGCCCATCCGCGGCGCGGTGTGGGTGTAGTACGTGTAGGTCCCGCCGTACAGCGAGGAGGCGGTGACGACGTTGTCGCCCACGTCCGCGAGCATGAAGGTAGCGAGGTTCAGCGCGGCCATCCCCGAGGAGGTAGCGACCGCGGCGGCGCCGTTCTCCAGCGCCGCGATGCGCTCTTCGAGGACCGCGTTCGTCGGGTTCATCAGCCGCGAGTAGATGTGCCCCGGTTTCTCCAGGGCGAACTGTGCGGCGGCGTCGTCGGCGTCCTCGAAGACGTACGACGTCGTCTGGTAGATCGGCGGCGCGCGGGCGCCGGTCGCCGCGTCGGGCGCTTCCTGTCCTACGTGCAGGGCCTCCGTGGCCGGGTCCCAGTCTTCGGACATACCACGAACAGAGGGGCGCCCTCCACATAAGTCCCCCTCAGCGGGTTAATTCCGCCCGCTGTCGGCGACTCCGGCAGGATTTCGCGCCGGCCCGAACCGGTTCGCCCCGCGATACACCCGGGCGCGGACGGTCCGGATCGACCCCGTTTCGCGACCGAGCGTCTGACGCGTCTATAAGTCCGTTCGCGTCCGCGTGTCCGGTAATGAGTCACACGGGGATCGGATCGAGGCTGGTCGCGACCGTCAGCGCGCAGGTGCTCCGGGTCGTCGGCCTGCTCACCGTCCTGCTGTCCGCCGGCGTCGCGGGATTGAGCGTCTCGACCGAGTACGGACTGGCCGTCACCGTCGGGGAGAAGAGCCAGACGGCGGCGTACACGGCCGACGTGAGCACCGTCTCCGCGCTCGTCGAGTTCGCCGCGGCCCACCCCGCCTACCCGGTCGCGGTGCTCGTCGGGTTCGTGCTGGTCGTCGCCGGCGACGAGACGCCGGTGCTCGGGAAGTAGATGACGAGCGGGGGCGTATCGTGCAGCGTCTGACGTAGATTTATGCGGTCGTGACGTTTGTACACGCCCGATGGAACGGCTCGGAGGGAACGCGAGCAGGGGACTGGGAGCGAGGCTAGCCAGACAGACCCTCCGTATCGTCGGACTGGTGACGGTTGGCTGTACGGCGGTCGTCACCGCGGCGAGTCTCACCACGCCGCACGGGCTCTCGGTCCCCGGTCAGTCGGGGGCGAACACCGCGACGGCCACCGCCGACATCGGAACCGTGACCGCGCTGGTCGAGTTCGCCGCCGCGCACCCCGCGTATCCGATGGTCGCGTTGCTCGGGTTCGTCCTCGTCGTCGCCGGTGAGGAGACGCCGCTGCTGGGTTGATCGGCGACCGACCGGTTCCACCCGAAACGAAGGCGTCCGTGATTCCGCTTACTCGAAGTCGTGGATCCGCAGGTCGAGCGTGTCGAGCGAGACGATGGGCGCGAACGCCACGTCGGGGTCGATGTTGACGCTCTTCTGGAAGTCGGTCTGGGCCTGCCAGCAGCCCGAGTTGATGGTGAGGACGTTGTGGTACTTGCCGTAGCCGAGCTTGTGGACGTGCCCCGAGTGGAAGACGTCCGGCACCGACTCGATGACCAGGTGGTCCTCCTTCTCGGGCGCGAGGCGCGTCTGGCCGCCGAACTGCGGCGCGACGTGGCGCTTCTTGAGGAGCTGGTACATGGGCTTGTGGGGCTCCTCGTAGGTGGCCTTCTCGTCGGGGAGTTCGGCGATGACCTCGTCGAGCGAGACGCCGTGGTACATCAGCACGTCGACGCCCTCGACAGTGACCGTGGAGGGGTTGCCCGAGATCCGGGCGTCGTGGGCGCTCATGATGTCCCGGAGCTCCTCGTCGAAGGCGGGCTGGGGCTCGGCGAGGCGGACCGCGTCGTGGTTGCCCGGGATCATGACGATCTCCACGTCGCCGGGCACCTCTTTGAGGTACTCGCTGAAGCGCTCGTACTGCTCGTAGAGGTCGACGATGTCGAGTTCCTCGTCCTGTCCGGGGTAGACGCCGACGCCCTCCACCATGTCGCCGGCGATGAGAAGGTACTCCACCCGGTCGGCGTCGGCGGTGTGCAGCCAGTCGGTGAAGCGGTGCCAGGCGTCGGCCTCGAACTCCTGGCTGCCGACGTGGACGTCGCTGATGAGCGCCGCCTCGACCTCGCGGTCGGCGGTCGACGGCTCGTACGTGCGGGGGATCTCCGGGAAGTACAGCGAGTCGACGAAGAGGATACCCCCGTCGTCGGCGAGCGTCCCGTCGACGGCGATCACCTCGTCCAGCAGGAGTTCGTTCACCAGGTCCGCGATGTCGCGGTCTTTCATCACCAGGCAGGGGAAGGTCCCGTTGGTGTCTTCGAGTTCGACCAGCCAGTGGCCGCTGGCGGTCGAGCGGATGTCAGAGACCATCCCGACCATGGCGGCCTCGCTCCCGCCGGGCATCGACTCGATGGCGTCGGTCGGCCGGTGGTTGACCCGACCGCGGAGCTGTTTGGAGAGCTTCTCGTAGCGGTCGCGGAACACCGCGACGAAGTCCGCGTACTCGCCGGTCCCCGTGCTGGAGATGTCGCCCTCGATGTCGATCGACTGCGCGTCGGGGTCGGCCGGCGTCCGACCGCTCTCGGAAGCCCGCTCGCTCGACGACTGCCCGGTCCCCGTCGGCTGATCCGCGTCCGCCTCGACCGTCGCAGTCGAAGCACCGGTATCGCTCGCGGCCGCGGACCCGTCGCCGCTAACCCCCTTCGTTTCGACTGGAGCTCCCGAACCGGTGTCGGTCGACCCCGGGTCCGATTCTCCAGTTGAAACGGTGGGGTCGGCGGATCGACCGGGGTCGTCGGTTCCGGGCGACGCGCCGACGTCGCCCCCCTGACCGCCGGAGCGTGATCGGGTTTCGATGGCCTCCTTGACGTGGTCGGCAGTGAGCTTGACGGCCTCGTCGGGGACCGTTTCGAGTGTCCGTTCGAGGGCCCCGGCGGGGTCGGACGCGGAGGCGATCAGGGTGACCGCTTCGGGCTCGGCGTTGTACCCGCGTCTGGCGAGTTCGTTGGCGACGTGGACCGGCGTCTCGAGCGGCACAATCGGTGATCGGCGGCGGTCCGCAAAAGCGTAGCGAACCTGCAAGCGACTGGTCCGCACCTCGCCAGTCACGGACTGAGACGGTCGCTGTGGCGTACCCCGGTCGAACCGCGTCGACACCGGTCGCCGCCCCGCGATTCTGGTCAGAACATTCAAACGGCCGCTGCACCAACAGACTGTCAATGAGTCCGCCCCGCGACGGCGAGGATCCCCCAGACGACGGGCCCGCCGACGACCCGTCGAACGACGCCACCGACGACGGCCCTCCACGTGCCGACGACGCGAGCGGGCCCGACGACGCGTCCGCTGGCGATCCGCTGGCTCCCGACAGATCGACGGGCTCTGGCGGCGACGATGGGTTGCCGGGAGAGTCCGACGGCGAGAGCGACGTGGCGCCGAACGGCGCCGGCGGGACCGTCGACGCGCCGCCGGCCAGGCGGGCCGACCCCGAACCGGAGCGCCAGAGCGGCGGTGCCCTGCGGACGTTCGTCGTCGACGTGTTGAGCAGCGCGATCGCGGTGTTGCTGGTCGGCGTGCTCCTGTTCGCTGTCAGCGGCGTCTGGCCGCCGATGGTCGCCGTCGAGAGCCCGAGCATGACGCCGCACATGAAGACCGGCGACCTGGTCTTCGTCATGGAGGAGCAGCGCTTCCCCGGCGACGGCGCGATCGCCGGAACCGGCGTCGTCACCGCCGAGACGGGAGAGCGGACGGACTACCGGAAGTTCGCGGAGACCGGTGACGTGATAGTCTACAAGCCAGACGGCCGAGCGGACAAGACCCCGATCATCCACCGAGCGATGTTCTGGGTCAACGAGAGCGAGAACTGGTACGACGAGGCGAACAAACAGTCGATCGGCCGATACAGCAAGTGCGGGGAGACGCCCGACGAGGCGCTGCCGAACTGCCCGGCCCCCCACGCCGGGTTCATCACGAAGGGCGATGCCAACGGCATCTACGACCAGGCCCAGGGGCTGAGCAGCCCCGTCAAACCCGCCTGGGTCGTCGGCACCGCCGAGGTCCGGATCCCGAAACTCGGCTGCATCCGCCTTCGCTCGGAGGGTTGTATGAACGGGGCCTTCGGATTCGTCGCCCCGAGCGCCGGCGCGACCTCATTGGAGCGAGCGTGCCTGTGCAACCAGAGCGCCGGCCAGGCGGCGCCCTGACTCCCGGTCGGCCGGCTCTCACTCCTGTGCAGACTGTACTCTGTCGACCAGACAGCACTCACTCCGGAGTGACGACGGCGAGAACCGTTCGAGCGTGTTCGTCGCGAGCGATCGGGGGAAGCGGTCGGCCGATCAGTCGTTGTCGAAGCGGGTCTGGACGAACGGCTGAGTGTCTTCGATGTCCGAGAGCCGGGAGTCAGAGAGGAGGACGGCCTCGGTCTCGTCGATGGGGACCGACAGGGAGATCTCCTTCGTGCGGCCGTAGCGGCCCTTGCTCACGACGACGGCGTTGACGATGCCGAGCATGTCGAGTTCGGAGATGAGGTCGGTGACCCGCCGCTGGGTGAGCGTGTCGACGTCGATCTCCTCGCAGAGGCGCTGATAGACGTTGTAGACCTCGCCGGTGTTGATGTTGTGCACGCCGTTTTTCTCCAGCATGATGATCGAGAAGAGGACGAGCTTCGACTGGGTCGGGAGGGTGCGGACGACCTCGACGACCCGGTCGAGTTCGATCTTCTCCTGGGCCTTGCGGACGTGGGCCTCGTTGACGTTGTCGGTCTGGTCGCGTTCGGCCAGTTCGCCCGCCGTCCGCAGCAGGTCGAGCGCGCGGCGAGCGTCACCGTGTTCCTGCGCTGCGAAGGCCGCACACAGCGGGATGACGTCGTCGGTGAGCGCGTGCCCCTCGAAGGCGACCTCGGCGCGGTGTTCGAGGATGTCCCGCAGCTGGTTGGCGTCGTAAGGCGGGAAGACGATCTCCTCCTCGCCGAGGCTGGACTTGACCCGCGGGTCCAGGAAGTCGGTGAACTTCAGGTCGTTCGAGATGCCCATGATAGACACGCGGGAGCGTTCGAGCTCCGAGTTCATCCGCGAGAGGTTGTAGAGCGTGTCGTCGCCGCTCTTCTCGACGAGCTTGTCGATCTCGTCGAGCATGATGACGACGACGCGCTCGTGGTAGTCGACGGCGTCGAAGAAGGTGCTGTACACCCGGTCTGTCGGCCACCCGGTCATCGGGACGTGTTCGAACGACTCCCGGTCCTCCCGGAGGCGGTCGATCCGGTCTTCGACGGCCGCGAGCGAGTCGTACTCGGTCTCGACGAGCGCCTGTTCGTTCTCGCGCGCACGCTCGCGCAGGTCCGTGAGTTCCTCCAGTTCCTCGTCGATGACCGACTCGTTCTTCTCGATGAACTTGTTGGCGAGCTGGGCGAGGACGCGGTACTGCGTGTCGGTCACTTCGCAGTTGATGTACTCGACCTCGCAGGGGACCTCGTACTTCTGGGAGGTCGACTCCAGTTCCGTGCTGACGAACTTCGCGCTGGCGGTCTTGCCGGTCCCCGTCTTCCCGTAGATGAGGATGTTCGACGGGGAGTCCCCGCGGAGCGCGGTCACGAGGATCGTCGCCATGTTGTTGATCTGCTCCTCGCGATGCGGGAGCTTCCGCGGCGTGTACGAGGGGCGCAGCACCTCCTTGTTCTCGAATATCGGGTCGCCGGCCAGGAGGTCGTCGAACAGCCCCTGGGAGGCCTCCTCGGTGTCCTCGGAGGCGACGTCGTCGAGCACGACTTCGTCGAGAACCGACGATTCGGCGTCCTCACCGTCCGCGCCCGGGTCCGCGTCGATATCGACGGTCGGCGACGAACTCGACGAGCCGCGCACCGTCGACGACGAGTCGTCACCCGTCACCTCGCCGCCCGAGCCGTCGGGAGCCGCGTCCCTGGAATCGACGGCGTCGTCGGGAGTCGCGTCCGTCGCGTCGGCGACCTCGCCGGCCGGAGGCGTCTCGGCCGTGCCACCTGACCCCACGGCTTCGTCGGCAGAAGTGCTCCCGTCCACGCCACCTGATTCGTCGGCGCCGGCGATCGATCCGGCCCCGACGGATTCGTCCGCCGACGGATCGTCAGAATTCGTCGCCGATCCGTCGGGATCGTCAGTCCGCGACGCCTCACCGTCAGTCGGCGCCGGTACCGGTTCCTCCTCGTCGCCCGCCCCATCCACCTGCCCCGGTGAATCGAGCGTCGTGTCCTGATCGTTGTCGTCCCCGTCCATTATTCTGTGATTGCTGCGATACCGAACCCCTCTATTTCGTCTGGAAACGCGACCACGCGCCCTCGGAACGTCGCTCACATCGAGTAATACGCCGTCATCCGCCGATTTCGGGAACGACGGCGCGTCCAGTTGAACCACAAGAACCCGTGGTTGATACGATATTAAATATTTCGGTGAGTATCGCAGGCGGCGTTCGGCTGCACGTCGAAACTATCCGATAGAGACGCCATACGGCGTATTTTTCACGTATGCCGGTTCGGCCGATGACCCGATTCTTGCCAGAGATCGACGGGAACCGCCGCCCCGACTGAACGACTTGTCACGGAGAGAGATATTCTAGCCGGATCCCCCACACCCCTTCGTTTCGGGTGGAGAGCGAGAAAGAGAGGTGGGGGGCGAGCGGGATTTGCTTGGCCCTGCTAGAGAGAAAGATTTACTACCTAGTCATTAAAACCAAATCCGCACTAGTAAGAAAACAAATTTTCAAGGGGTTTCGTTTCTAGGACTAGGGTTATTATGCGCCGTAGTTATGGGTGAATGTCTAGAAGACATTTCGACTCACTCGAAATCACTCTCAGTAATTCAATCCCGGGATCGGAGTGACATCTCTCACGTGGTGTCGTCAGGCGTCACCCACGGGCCTTCCCCGCTCCACCTGAAACAAGGGGGTGGGGGTGTGACCGATCCCGCGTTTTCCATCGTCGCCAGTTCCAGTTGCCCCTGGAACGCCGGGATTGCGATCGGTCGCCCGCCGTTTCAACTCCGTTTCCCCTCGCCGAACTGCTCCGGAGAGGAGAACGCGACGTGAACTTGTCCTGCCTCACTGGCAGCCGCATCCGCGTCTCGTCTCCACGTGTCGGCTTCGACCAGACCGTTCGTTCCATCGTCACCTTCCCGCAAACTCTGTCGCCACACATATATGGTATCTGACAGTGAATGCGGCTACGTTCGTGAGACGCCGAGTCGAACGCCGAGCCGTCCGAATTACGGCGTTTAATTCGGATAGTTTATATTTGTCTGACGTAGGCTTAAGTGAGTCGGCGCGGCTTATTCGCTCAGATGCGTCGCTGTGGCGCAGGAGGATAGGATGGGACTGTTCACAGAACTCAAAGACAGCATCTCGCGGGCAGCATCGACGCTGTTCTCCGAGGAAGACCCGAAACGTATCGGTATCTACGGCCCGCCGAACGCGGGGAAGACGACGCTCGCGAACCGCATCGCGCGCGACTGGACCGGAGACGCGGTCGGTCCGGAGAGTCACGTTCCCCACGAGACGCGACGCGCGCGCCGCAAAGAGAACGTCGAGATCGAACGCGACGGCAAGACGGTGACCATCGACATCGTCGACACGCCCGGCGTGACGACGAAGGTCGATTACACCGAGTTTCTCGAACACGACATGGAGAAAGACGACGCCGTGCGTCGCTCCCGCGAGGCCACCGAGGGGGTCGCCGAGGCGATGCACTGGCTCCGCGAGGACGTCGACGGCGTCATCTACGTGCTCGACTCGACCGAGGACCCGTTCACGCAGGTCAACACGATGCTCATCGGGATCATCGAGAGCCAGGACCTGCCAGTGCTGATCCTTGCGAACAAGATCGACTTAGAGGAATCGAGCGTCCAGCGGATCCGCAACGCGTTCCCGCAACACGAGACGACGGAGCTGTCGGCGCTCGAAGGAGACAACATGGACGAAGTGTACGACCAGATAGCGGAGTACTTCGGGTGAATCATGGCTGAAGCACGACACCCCGAAGACGAAGACGGCGTGCAGATCGACCTGATCAGTGCCGAGCGGATGGACGGCAAGACGACGATGGAGAAGATCCGGATGATCTTGGACGGCGTCCGGGACAACAACATCGTCATCCTCGAAGCCGGCCTGACGCCCGACGAGGAGTCGCGGCTCATCGAGGTCACGATGACCGAGATCAGCCCCGACGAGTTCAACGGCATCGAGATCGAGACCTACCCCAAGTCCCAGGCCGACGACTCGAGCCTGCTCGGTAGGCTCATGGGCAAAGAGGAGACGAAGAAGCTCACCGTGATCGGCCCGGCCAATCAGATCGAGACGCTCCACAAGGACGAGACCCTCATCAGCGCACTCGTATCGCGGAAATAGCCAGGTATGCCCCATCAGTGTACGAACTGCGACCGGACGTTCTCCGACGGCTCCAAGGAGATGCTGTCGGGCTGTCCGGAGTGTGGCGGCACGAAGTTCCAGTTCCGTCCCGACGGCTTCGGCGGGTCGGGATCCGGCGGCGAGAGCACCGGCGCCGGCGCGACTACGGCCGCGGAATCGACTTCCGCCGAGTCGCCGCCGGAACCGACCGACCGGCCCGGCGACTCGATGACCCGGACGGTCGGCAACGCCGCCGCGACGGTTCGAGACCTGGTCAGCGGCTCCGCGGGGAGCGACGCGACGCGAGCCAAACCGCCCGCGGACTCGGCGTCGGCGACCGAGTCGGCGTCCGCGACGGAGACCGCGGTGACCGGCTCGTCGACTGCGTCTACCACGGAATCCGCGGGATCGTCGGACGCCGCGCTCGACGACGACATCATCGTCGCCGAGTCCGAACCGATCGAGGGCGAGGACACGGCGCAGGCCGACGCCCGGAGCCAGCTCGTCGACCCCGACGAGATGCCCGACACCGAGGGCTTCGACCCCGCCGACCGCGACGACTCGACCGCCGAAGGGGCCACCGACACCGCGGTCGAATCCGTTGCCGACGGCGAGGCGACGGCGTCGCCGGCGGACGACGAAACCGACGAGACGGCCGCTCCCGATCGAACGGTCGCGGACGAACCCGATGCCGAGCGCGCCGACCGGCCGGACCTGGCCGAACTGCGCGAGGAGCTCAACGACCAGTTCGAGAGCATCCGCGTCGTCGAACCCGGGCAGTACGAACTCAACCTCATGGAGCTCTACGACCGCGAGGAGTACATCATCGCGCTCCAGGAAGACGGCCGCTACAGCATCCAGGTCCCCGAAACCTGGCGCCAGGCCGACGCCTGACCTCTTCCATCCGTCCTTCTGCGTACGTGTCCCACGACGCCCTTCTGCGCTCGTATCCCACGCTCGCTATTGGGCGTGTAGTCACAGTGTCGCTGATCGGCGTCGACTGGATGTTCTACACGATCTTTTTATCGGTTCGGGGCCCACGATAGCGTATGGCACAGCAGGCGCCACGTCCGGCCGATGGACCGCTCTCCACGGAGACGAACTGGGGGTTCCAGTACGTCGATGGCGAGTGGATCGAACGGGGGGACCGCGGCGGGATCGACGTGTTCGATCCGTCCACCCGCGAGCGGATAGCGACCGTCGCCGCGGGGTCGACCGACGACGTCGACGCGGCCTACGATGCGGCCGAGTCGGCGCAACCCGAGTGGGCCGACACGCCGCCCCATCGGAAAGCCTCGGTGATCCGGTCGTTCGTCGACGCGCTCGACGAGCACTTCGGGGAGTTGCAGTCGCTGCTCACGGAGGAATCGGGAAGCTGCGCGACGAAGGCCAAATTCGAGGTGATGACGGCGAAGGGCGTCGCCCAGGAAGCGGCGGGCTTCCCGACCCGTCTCTCCGGCGAACTCAAGGACTCGCTCATCCCGGGGAAGGACAACCGGGTCGAGCGCGTCCCCGCGGGGGTGGTCACCGTCATCACGCCCTGGAACTTCCCGCTCAGTCTCACCGCCCGTGCGGTCCTCCCCGCGCTGGCACTCGGTAACGCCGTCGTGTTGAAACCCGCGCCGAACACCCCGATTTCGGGTGGACTCGCGTTCGCCCGTCTGTTCGAGGAGGCGGGGCTCGAACCGGGCTTACTCAACGTGGTCACTGGTCGCGACGAGGAGGTTGGGGACGCGATTTCGGGGCACAGCGCCGCCGACGTCGTCGCGTTCACGGGATCGACGGAGGTCGGCAGGCGCGTCGGCAAACGCGCCGTCGACTCGCTGGCGTTCCCCGCACTCGAACTCGGGGGGAACGCGCCGTTCGTCGTCCTCGACGACGCGGACCTCGCCGCCGCCGTCGACGCCGCGGCCTACGGGACGGTCTACCACAGCGGGCAGGCCTGTATCTCCATCAATCGCCACCTCGTCCACGAGTCGCTGGCCGACGAGTACGTCGACCGCCTCGCCGAGCGACTCGCCGCGGTTCCGACCGGGAGCGCCCACGACGAGGAGACTGTCGTCGGGCCGCTGATCGACGAGACCCAGCGGGACAGCGTCCTCGATTACGTCGAAGCGACGATCGAGGCCGGCGCCGCACTCGAAACGGGGGGCGAGACGGTCCCGATCGACGGCGTCGACGACTCCCTCGTGGTGGCGCCGACGGTGCTGTCGGGGGTGACCAACGACATGCCGGCGGCGTGCAACGAGCACTTCGGCCCCGTGGCGCCAGTCATCACGTTCGCGGACGACGACGAGGCCGTCGAGATCGCCAACGACACCGAGTACGGCCTCGCGGCGGCGGTGTTCGGCGGCGATCTCGGCCGCGCGGAGACTGTCGCGGACGCTGTCGACGCGGGAATGGTCCACGTCAACGACCAGCCGATCAACGAGGAGCCCCACGTCCCGTTCGGCGGGCGGAAGGCCTCGGGCATCGGCCGCTACAACGGGGAGGCTGTCGTCCGCGAGTTCACCGAACCGAAGTGGGTGTCCGTCCAGCGGAAACAGAGGCGGTACCCGTTCTAAACTCGCGGGGGAGCGTCCGGATTCCGTGGAAGTCCGGGCGTGTTCGTGCGGTTTACGATGCAGGCACAATCGTTATACTCTCGGCCGTCGATACTCGTCCCAACGGAGTGTTTCCCGTGCACAGACAGCGATCACACCTCGAAGAGTGGGCGTCGCTGCTCGACGAGCGCGTCTCGGAAGAAGCGCTCGACGAGGGGATCCAGCCCGACAGCGGGACCGACTGGTCAGAACCTCGTCAGCGCGGGTGAGACGGGTTCGCGAGTCCGGGAACGACGCCCAGGGCGGTACCCGAAAACAGTAATCGGACCGCGAGAGACCCGTCAGTCCCCGCTGGTCATCTGATCGTACTGGTCGGAGAGCTTCTCGGCCGCCTCGTCCATGAGTTCGTGCTCGTAGTCGGACAGCTCCCACTCGACGACCTCCTCGACCCCGTTCGAGCCGAGCTTGACAGGCACGCCGAAGGCGGTATCCTCGTAGCCGTACTCGCCGTCGAGGACGATCGAACCGGGCAGCACCTCGCCGGTGTCGCGGAGGACGGCCTCGACCATGTGGGCGACGCCGGTCGCCGGGCCCCACTCGGTCGCGCCCTTGCGCTCGATGACGTTCATGGCCGACTCCTGGAGGTCTTCGAGGATCTCATCGCGCTCGTCGGCGGAGAACTCGGGGTCGCGGCCGTCGACGCGGACCTTCGAGAAGACGGGGACCTGCGCGTCGCCGTGCTCGCCGAGGATCGTCGCCTCGACGTTCTGGACCTGCGTGTCGAAGCGCTCGGAGAGGACGTAGCGGAACCGCGCCGAGTCCAGGCGGCCGCCGAAGCCGACGACCTGGTGGCGGTCGCGGTCGCCGGTCTCGTAGAGGTGGCGGTTGAGCAGGTCGACCGGGTTCGAGGTCGTCACGGTCACGTAGTCGTCGTTGTGCTCGGCGAGCGAGGAGCCGATGTCGTCCATGATCGGCGCGTTGTCGCCCGCGAGGTCGATCCGCGTCTGGCCGGGCTGGCGGGGGATGCCCGCCGTGATGACGACGACGTCCGAGCCGGCGGTGTCCTCGTAGGTGCCCTGCCGGACGGTCGTGTTCGAGTCGTAGGCCACGCCGTGGTTGGCGTCCGCGGCCTGGCCGACGGTCTCGTCTTCCTTGTCCGGGATGTCGACGAAGACGAGCTCGTCGACGACGTCCCGAAGCGCCAGGTTGTACCCCGCTGCTGCCCCGACGGTGCCGGCGGCACCGACGATGCTAACTTTCGTCATACCACGTAAATCGTTGCCCCGTTCGGTGGGTAAATCTATCGGACCCCACCCTCTCGGCCCGTCAGTCGTCCATTTTCGGTTCGACAGACGACGATTCGAGGGGCCGGCCCGGTCGGTGGTCGTGGCGACGCCCTTTTTGGCGGTCGCTGGTATCAATCTGGTATGAGCGACTTCGACAAGGAAGCCGAGCGCGAGCGGCTCCGGGAGAAGTACGAGCGCGACCAGCAGAAGCGGGAAGCCAGCGAGCGGATGAGCGACCTCCTGCTGAAGGGCGCGACGATGACCAACTCTCACTGCGGGAACTGCGGCGACCCCATCTTCCGCTACGACGGCGACGAGTTCTGCCCGACCTGCCAGCAGGTGGTCACCAGCGACGACGCCGCCGAGGAGGCCGCCGAGAGCGGCCAGCAGGACGACGGCGACGACGCTGCGGCGGATTCGACCGGTCTCGACGAGACGGGGGCCGACGCCGAGAACGGCGACGCGCCGGACCACATCGAGATCAAACAGCCCGACGGCCCCGCCGTCAAAACCGGCGCCGACCAGGGCGACGCCGACCAGTCCGACGAATCCGAAGCGGGCGCGTCGGCGGCCGACGTGACCGGATCGGGCGCGGCAGGCGTGAACGAGACCGATGCCAGCCGGGACGATGCGACCGCTCCTGGCGAGCGTCCCGCCGCGGGCGGCACTCCGCGATCGCCGCCGTCCGGACAGAACGAGTCCGCATCGTCGAACCGACAGCCACCGTCCGGTCAGCAGCCGCCGGCCGCCGACCGGTCGAGCGCGCAGGCCGATGCGAGCGACGACTTCGGGGCGGCGCGCGCGTCGCTGGTCCGGACGCTCCGGAAACACGCCGAGCACGCGGAGAACTGCGATGATCCCCGTCGCGCCCGCGACCACCTCACCGCCGCGCGCGAGGCGGCCGAGGCGCTGTCGGCGCTGTCCGGGTCGTACTGACGCGAGGAGTTCTCCGCCCGCTTCTCCGCGTCCGCTCGTCTATCTGTCGAGTGCGTCGAGCGCCGCGTCGAGCGCTTCGTCCGGGCTCGGACACTCCTGGAGCGTCTCGCCGCCCTCGGTGTAGACCAGTCGCGGGAACTTCGACCGCGTGTCGAGGACGCCGATCCCGGGGAGCGTGTCGGTCCCCGTCTCGATGTCGGCGAACGCGTCGAACCGCGGCGTCCCGTCGGTCATCGCGGGGGCCGTATCCGCGTCGGCGTCCGCGGCCGCCGTTATCTCCGCCGAATCGGCGAGCACCGGGTACGTCAGGTCGTAGCGGCGTCGCCAGTAAGCCGCACGGTCCTCGGTGTCTGGGAGCGCGCCGATGACGGCCACGTCCTCGGCGGCGAACGACTCGAACGCGTCGCTGTAGGCCATCGCCCGGTCGCGGGACACCTGGCAGTAGTGGTCACGGAGGAGGAGCACGACCACGGCGTCGAACTCGGCCGCGAGATCGTCGCTCGCGACCGTGTCCGGCCCCGGCCCCCCGTTCGGCAACTCGAACCTGACAATCCAGTGCATGCCGTCGCTCATCTATGGCCCCCTGTCGTCACCTCCAACGAACCCGGGGGTATTCGTTGTTGTGATCGGTCGGAATCTCCACCTGAAACGAAGGGGTCGGTGGGACGGAGGCGGTCACCGGTCCGGCGAGTCGGCGGCGGACGCCGGAGAAACCCGGGAGTCAGCCGTCGTAGTCGCTGCCGACGACTTCGCGGATGCGTTCGGCGGTCACCTCGCCGACGCCCTCGGCGGTCTGCAGATCCTCGGCGTCGGCGGTCATCACCGCTTCGACGCTGCCGAACTCGGCGAGGAGGGACTCGGCGGTGACCGGGCCGACCTCCGCGACGCTCGCGACGACGTACTCCTGCTGTTCGGCGAGCGTCTTCGAACTCTTCTCGCCGTGGACGCTGACGGTCCGGTCCTCGGTCTCCTGCTCGCGCGTGGCGATGACTCGCAGCAACTCCGTCGTCTCGTCCTCGTCGGTCGTCCGGAGGACGCTCGCGCCGAAGTCGACGGCGAGCGACGCGAGCGCCCCGCGGATGGCGTTCGGGTGGACGTTCCGCTCGCCGTAGAGGTCCTCGCCCTCGACGACCACGACCGGCCGCGCGTAGTAGCGCGTCGCGTCTTTGACCTGCTCGAACATCGACCGTTCGTCGCCCCCCGTAAGCGTGTCCAGGAAGTCCGCGACGGTCTTGCGCTCGACGACGACCCGGTCCGAGAGGACGTAGTCGCCGACGGCGAGCGTCTCCAGTCGGGTCTCGACGTCCTCCTCCCGGGAGAGGTCCTTCGCGATGGACGCGTCGAGTTCCCGCTGGTCGACGACGACCTCGACCGACTCCTCCCCGTCCGCGCTCGCGGTCGCGATCTCCCCGTCCGGCTCGTCGCGGGTCGCGGCATCGTCGGAGGCGGAGTCGTCGCCCGCGAACGCGTCGAGGCCCGCCTGCCCGTCGCCGTCCGACGATTGCGCGGTAGTTGCGGTCTCGTCACCGTCACGTGCGGACTCCCCGTCGCTGCGTGCGGATCCGCTACCGGACGGCGACGGCTTCTCGCTCTCAGTTGCGGTTTCGCCCTCCGTTTCGTGTGGAACCTCGCCGTCGTCCCCGGCCGACGGGTCGCTCTCCACGGCTCCGTTCTCCTCGTCGAACTCGTCCATCCCGGTCTGGGAGAGTTCGCTCTCGATCTCGCCGGTGATCGATTTGAGCGACCGCAACTCCTCTTTCATCCGCTTCTGGTCGTTGCGGGCCTTCCAGAAGTACGCCTCGTCACGGGTGTCTTCGGCGAGCAGGACCGACACCGCGCCCTCGGTCTGGCGGCCGGTCCGCCCCTTTCGCTGGATCGCGCGGATCGCCGTCGGGACGGGTTCGTAGAACAGCACGAGGTTGACTTCCGGCACGTCCAGCCCCTCCTCGGCGACGGACGTCGACACGAGCACCTCGAACTCCCCCGCACGGAACTCGTCGAGCGTCTCCTGCTGCTCTTTCTGGGTCATCCCGTCGCTGCCGTCGGTGTCGGACTGGCCGACGAACTTCCGGGCGGTGAAGTGCTCGTTGAGGAAGTCCGTCAGCGTCTCGGCGGTGTCACGGGACTCGGTGAAGACGATGACGCGCTCGCCGTTCTCGATGCCGAGCGTCTGGGCGATGAGCATCCGCGTCCGGCGGAACTTCGGGTGGAGGTCGTCGTAGTCCTCGGCGCGGCGGATCGCTTCCCGGACTTTCGGCTCGGAGATCATCCGCTGGTCGGCCTTCGAAGCGCCCGACGATCGGGCGGCCTGCTTCTGCCGCTCGAAGTACCGCCGGAGGCTCTCGACGCTCTGGGTCTCCGCGTAAGTGACGGCCGTCCGGAGCTTCCGGACTTCGGCGAGCAGGCTCATGCCCTCGTAGCCCTCCGACTGGTCGTTGTTCATCAGCTCGCGGAGCTTGCCCTGGATCTGCTGGATCTCCCGCTCGGAGACGTCTGCCTTACTGGTGTTCGTGACGCCGAGCTCCCGGAGCTTCCCGAGGCGGTCCTCGATGACCTCGTTTATCGCGTCGCGGATCTCGACGACGGTCTCCGGGAGTTCGATGCGCTCCCAGTCGACGCTGGTCTCGTGGGTGTAGTCGTCGACGTCGGCGTCCTCCTCGGTCATTACCTCGACCTGGCGGAGACCCAGGTTGTGACACACTTCGAGGATGGCCTCCTCGTCGTCGCCGGGGGAGGCGCTCATCCCGGTCGCGAGCGGGTCGCGGGCCTGTTCGTGGTAGCGCTCGGCGATGTAGTTGTAGGCGTAGTCGCCGGTCGCGCGGTGGCACTCGTCGAAGGTGCAGTGGACCACGTCGGTCAGGTCGATCCGCGAGCCGACGAGGTCGTTCTCGACGACCTCGGGCGTCGCGACGACGACGCGCGCGCCGGACCACAGGTCCGCGCGGTCGTCGGGGCGCGTGTCGCCGGTGTAGACGACGATCTCGTCGTCGTGGACCTCCAGCGCCTCGCGGTAGAAGTCGGCGTGTTGCTGGACGAGGGGCTTCGTCGGGGCGAGCAGCAGGGACTTGTTGACCACGTCGCCGGCCAGCCGCTCGGCGGTGACCAGCAGGCTCACCGTCGTCTTGCCGAGGCCGGTCGGGAGACAGACCAGCGTGTGCGTGCGCAGCGCCGCGTCGGCGAGTTCGCGCTGATACCTGCGGTCCTCGAGGAAGCCGTCAACCAGGAGCGGCCCCGCTACGCCGTCCCCCTCGTCGGTCGTCGCCATTACGTTCCGGTTGGCCGCGCCGGTGGATAAGGCTTCAGGTAGCGGGGTGGAAGTGAAAAACGAGGTCGACGGCCGTCCTCGCTGCGAACGCTCAGGGCAGGTGAACGAGTTGCAGCCCGTCCTCACCGTCTTCGAGGCGGGCGTTCGGCAGCGTGCAGGGCCACTCGTCGTAGTCGACCGGGAGGTCGCTCTCACCCGCCTGCCACCGCTCGTAGTCGACGTCTTCCCAGTCGACGTCGTACGCCGCGCGGTCGCCCCAGCCCAGTCCGTCCCAGGTGTTCTCGTCGATCTCCGGCGACGGTTCGAGGAACAGTTCCCCGCGCTCGTCGTCGTAGTCGACGACGGTTCCGATCGGTTTGCCGCGGTCGCGGACGCGCTCGCCGATGTACACGTCCCAGTCGGGCGCTTCGAGCATAGCGGCGCTTACCGCGTGTTGGCCATGAACATCTGGCCTGCCGTGGCAAGTCCACTCCTGCACCCAGATGTGACACTCATTCACACACTATCGGAATCATTTTCATCCGGCCGCGCATCGGCACGAGCATGGACCACTCACGCGCCGAGCCGACCGGGTTCGCGGGCGCCGCGAGTGGCGAGTTTTTCCGTTGAAGACGGTGGTGACCGCCCAGCGCGGGCCACGGGTATCGCCCACGACGACCCAGCAGACCACCACCAACCGATGTCACACTTCACGACTCGCGACCGCATCGACAGACTCGAATCGCTTGACGGCGACGGCACCGAACTCGTCACGCTGACCGTCCCGGCCGGGAAGTCGCTCGCGTCGACCCGCGAGCGGATCGCAGCCGAACACGCCGGCGCCGAGCAGATCAGGTCCGACCGGACCCGCGGTCGTGTCCGGCGGGCGCTCGACCGCGTCAGGCGCCACCTCCGCGAGTACGAGGGCACCCCCGACTGCGGGCTCGCCGTCTACGCGGGCGTGGTCGAGGGGGACCTCATCTCGGCCGTCTTCGACGACCTGCCCGAACCGATCACTGAGAGCACGTACCGCTGCGACGACCGCTTTCACCTCGACGCGGTCCGCGAAACCGTCGCGCCGGGCGAGGTGTACGGCCTCGTCGTCGTCGAACGCGGCGCCGCCGCGGTCGGCCGCCTCGTCGGCGACCGGGTCGTCCCCGTGCGGACCCTCGACAGCCACGTCATGGGGAGTTCGCGGGCCGGCGGCCAGTCCGCCAAGCGTTTCGAGCGCGAACGGGAGCGCCAGGCCGAGGAGTTCTTCCAGCAGGTCGGCGACATCGCCGACGCCGCCTTCCTCGACGACGGCGAGCCGGTCGCCGGGCTCGTGGTCGGCGGCTCGCTCGGAACGGCGAAGCAGTTCGTCGACGACGACTACCTCGATTACCGCCTGGCCGAGCGGGTAGTCGGGACCTACGGCGTCGAGTACGCCACCGAGCAGGGGCTTCACGAGCTGGTCGAGGCGGCCGGCGAGGAACTCCTCGACGCGGACGCGCGTGCGACCCGCGAGCGCCTCGACGAGTTCTTCGAGCGACTGCGCAACGGCGACGCTGTCGTGTACGGCGACGACGTCGAGCGCGCCGTCGAGTACGGAGCCGTCGACACCGCGCTCGTCGCGTCGACCGTCGACCCCGACCGCCGCGAGGCTGTCGAGACCGCCGTCGCGGAGCATGGCGGCGAAACCCTGACGATTCCGACTGAGTTCGATCGCGGCGCTCGCTTCGCAGAGACATTTCGAGTGGGAGCGCTGCTGCGGTTCCCGGTGGAGTGATCCATACCGCTTAGATCCGCTGATAACCAGCAATTTATGCCGGGTCCGGGCGAAGATCCGGTATGACCGTCTACGAGACGGAGGTCCCGGGCGTCGGCCGGAAGTTCGAACTGGAGATCGGCGACGACCGGCGGCTCGTCGTGGTCATCCACCACGACGGCAGGCGGGAGGTGTACCTCCGGCCCTCCCCGGAGGCCGACAGCGAACGGCTGTTCTCCCTGTCCGGCGACGAGGCGCGCAAGCTCGGGTCGATCCTGGAGGGGGCGTACTTCCAGCCCGTCGAACTCGACGACGCGCGGGTCCCGCTGGGCGAGGCCATCATGGAGTGGCACACCGTCGGAGCGGACGCCGACATCGTCGGCGCGACGCTCGAAGAGTGCAACGTCCGCCGGCGGACGGGGGCCTCCGTCGTCGCGATCCAGCGCGGCGAGGAGACCATCCCGAACCCGCCGGCTGACACGGTGCTCGAACCCGGCGACACGGTCGTCGCGCTCGGGACGGGCGAAGAGCAGAGCGACCTCGCGGCGCTGCTCGGCGCCGAGGAATGAGCGCGGCGCTGGTCGAGGTCGCGATCGCGTTCGGCGCGCTCGCCGTCGCCGGCTACGCCGCCTCGCGTGTCTCCCTCTCGGTGATCCCCGCCTACATCGTCGCCGGGATCGTCGTCGGCCCCCACGAGCCCACGTCGCTGTTCGGCCTGTCGCTGACGCTCGTCCCGGAGACGGAGTTCGTCGACGTGCTGGCCGACCTGGGGGTGATCCTCCTGCTCTTTTTCCTCGGACTGGAGTTCAGCGTCGGCGGCCTGTTCGCCGACGGCCGTCGCATCGCGACCGCGGGGACCGTCGACCTGGTCCTGAACTTCGGCGCCGGCGTCGCGCTGGGGCTCGCCTTCGGCCGGACGCCCCTGGAGACGCTCTTTCTCGCCGGCGTCGTCTACATCTCCTCGTCGGCGATCGTCACGAAGTCGCTCATCGAACAGGGGTGGATCGCCAACCCCGAGAGCGACCCGATCCTCGGGACGCTGGTCTTCGAGGACCTGCTGATCGCCGTCTACCTCGCGGTGCTGGCGGCGCTGGTCGGCGGCGGCGAGAGCCTCGCTGCCGTCGCCCTCGACGTGGGGCTCGCATTCGCCTTCCTGCTGGTTCTCGCCGCAGTCGCGTGGGTGGGGACGGGCCCCCTTCAGGCGGTGTTCGACGTGGACGCGGAGGAACAGTTCGTCCTCGGCGTGCTGGCGGCGGCGACGCTGGCGGGCGCGGCAGCGCTCGCGGTCGGGCTGAGCGAGGCCGTCGCGGCCTTCTTCGTGGGGACCGCGTTCAGCGGGACCGGGCACGTCGAGCGCATCGAGCGGTCGCTCGGGAGCGTCCGCGACGTCTTCGCGGCGTTCTTCTTCTTCGCCATCGGGCTGAGCATCGACGTCACAGTCCTCGCGACCGTCGCCGGCCTGCTGGCGACCGCGGTCGCGGTCACGACGGTGACGAAGATCGTCAGCGGAACCGTCTCGGGCCGGATCTACGGTCTCGGCGCGGTTCGCTCGCTCCGGACGGGAATCGGCCTGGTACCGCGAGGGGAGTTCTCGCTGGTCGTCGCCGCGCTCGCGCTCGAAGCCGGCGGACTCCTCGCCGCCGTCGTCCCGCCGTTCGCGGTGGGATACGTCCTCGTCATGAGCGTCCTCGGGACGGTGATGATCCAGTACGCCGATCCGCTGACCGGCGCGCTCGCCCCGCTGGTCCCGACGGACGAGTGACTCGCCGCTCTCGACAGGGGGACGACTCACCGGTCACCCGGCGCGACCGCTCAGACCGGGCTCGCGGGCAGATACTGCACGGCGAGGAACATCGCGAGGGCGCCGGCGACTGGGATGGTGAGGTTGTCGTCGATGACGTAGCCGCGGATGACGGGCTTGATCCCGTCGGCGACGGTGGCGGCGGCGCCGCCGAGCACGGCGGCCACCGGCGGAACGAACGGGACGGCGAGCAGCGTCGCGACGGCGAACGTGACCAGCAGCACCGAGACGTCCTTGGCGGTCCGGAGTTCACCGGAGCCGAGCAGGCCGCTGACCGGGTCGGCGATGGTGAGCATCAACAGGGCGGGGACCGCGATCCGCCACTCGAAGACGAGCGCGACGACGGTCATCCCGAAGACCGCGAGGAAGTACCCGGCGAGGTTGTCCTGCTCGTACTCGCGGGTGAGCTTCTCGTAGATCCGCCAGTCGAGGCCGACGACGAGGCGGACGACTTCGAGCACGAATGCCACGACGAGGCCGCCGACCAGCAGGAGCTGGATGTGCCGCCAGGTGACCTCCTCGAACAGGAGGAACGCCAGGGGCACCGCTGTCCCGCTCGCGTGCACCAGCCGCCGGGCGATCTCGTCGCGCATTGAAGGGGTGTCGCTGGGCTACAGCTCGTCGAACGCCAGGTCGCCGTCCCGGAGCGCTTCGAGCGTCTCGGGCAGTTCGTCGATGGGAAGCCGGCGCTGGGCAGTCGTGTCGCGCTCGCGCACGGTGACCGTGCCGGGCTCGCCCTCGTCCTCGTCGCGCGCCTCGCCGATGGTCGCGTAGTCGACGGTGACGCAGAACGGGGTGCCGACCTCGTCCTGGCGGCGGTAGCGCCGGCCGATGGCGCCCGAGTCGTCGTACGCGACCGAGAGGCCCCGCTCGCGCAGGTCCGCGGCGACCTCGCGGGCGCGCTCGCCCAGGCCGTCGCGGTCCATCAGCGGGAAGACGCCGACCGTCGTCGGCGCCACCGCGGCCGGGAGTTCGAGGAAGGTCCGCTCCTCGCCGTCGATCTCGTCCTCGCGGTAGCAGTGGTCGAGGACGGTGTACAGCGCGCGGTCGATGCCGAGCGACGGCTCGACGACGTGGGGCAGGATGTGCTCACCGGACTCCGTGACCTCCTCGACGGCGAAACCGGTCTGCTCGACGGGCACCTCGTGGGAGTCGCCGCCGACCTCGACGGTGACGGTGCCGTCGCCCTCGGGGTCCTCGGCGGCGTCGCGGAACGCGTCGGGGTCCTCCGCGGCCAGGTCCTCCAGCGCGTCGGCCACGTCGCCGGCGGCGCCGCCGAACTCCGGCCCGAGGTAGCTCATGTCCGGATCGACGGTGGGCTGTTCGACCGTGACCGGTTCGTCGTACTGGCGGAAGACGGTGTAGTCCTCGTCGGAGTACTCGTCGTGTTTCGAGAGGTCGTAGTCCGAGCGGTAGGCGAAGCCGGCGAGTTCGATCCAGTCGCCGTCGACCTCGGCCTCGGCGTCCCAGCAGTCCGCGGCGTAGTGGGCGCGCTCGCCGCTGAGGTGCTGGCGGAACCGGAAGCGGTCCATGTCGACGCCGATGGACTCGTACCACTCCGCGGCCACGCCGAGGTAGTAGGCGATCCACGGGTCGGCGACGAGGCCGCGCTCGTGGGCCTCGCCGACGGGCAGTTCCAGCGGTTCGCCGCCGTCCTGTTCCTGCTGGTCGACGCCGTAGAAGGGAGCGACGACGTCCGCGACGCTCGCGAGGTCGGGACCCTCGCCGTCCTCGGGGTCGACGAACAGTTCGAGCTCGGCCTGGGTGAACTCCCGGACGCGCAGCAGCGACTTCCGCGGGCTGATCTCGTTGCGGTAGGCCCGGCCGATCTGGGTGACGCCGAAGGGGAGCTGGTTGCGGGCGTACTCCTTGAGCTGCGGGAACTCGACGAAGATGCCCTGTGCGGTCTCCGGGCGCAGGTAGCCCGGCGAGGAGCTGCCGGGGCCGATGTTCGTCTCGAACATGAGGTTGAAGTCCTCGATGGCCTGGCCGGCCAGACCGGTGCCGCAGTTGGGACAGACCAGTTCGTACTCGGCGATGATCTCGCCGACGCGCTCGGGGCCGAGGCCCTCCGCTTCCTCGTAGTCGGTGTTGTCCTCGACGATGTGGTCGGCGCGGTGGGACTCCCCGCACTCGGGACACTCGACGAGCATGTCGTCGAAGCCGTCGAGGTGGCCCGACGCCTCGAAGACGGGCTCGGGCATCACGGTGGGCGCGTCGATCTCCATGTTGCCCTCGCGGACGGTGAACCGCTCGCGCCAGACGTTCTCGATGTTGTCCTTGAGGCTGGCGCCCTGGGGACCGAAAGTATAGAAGCCGGAGACGCCTCCGTAGGCGCCGGCGCTCTGCAGGAAGAAGCCGCGGCGCTTGGCGAGTTCGGCGAGGTCGTAGTCGCCCTCCTCGCTCATCGAAGCGCCTCCAGCAGATCCATGTCCCGGACGATGCCCTCCAGCTCGTCGCCGGCGATCAGCGGGATCTGCTCGATGTCGTGTTCGATCATCAGCTGTGCGGCGTCCTGGGCCGTGCGCCGGCCGCTGATGGTGACCAAGTCGGCGGTCATGAACTCGGAGACGGGGCCGGCCGGGATCTCGACGTTCCGGGTGGGCATGTAGCGGCTGCCGACGGCCTTGACGCTCTCCCACTTCCAGTCGTCGTCGTCGGCGGCGAGGCTGTCGCCGGTCTCCTCCTCACCCTCGACGACGCGGGCGACGTCGATGATGTCGACCTCGGTGATCATCCCGCTGGTCTCGCCGAGGTCGTCGAGCGCGACGCCGTAGGGCACGTCGGCGTGGGAGAGTTCGCGCTCGGCGACCGGGAGGGGCGCGTCCTCGTAGACGCAGTTGACGTCCCGGCGAGCGAGCCCGTCGACGGTGACGTCGCCGTTCACGTCGCCGGTGGCGATGGCGCGGACGACGTCGGTGATAGTGACGATCCCTTCGAGGCGGCCGTCGACGACGGGCACCCGGCGCGCGTTCTCGTCGAGCATCAGCGCCGCGAGTTCCTCCAGCGTCGCGTCGGCGCCGGTGGTCGGGACCTCCTCGACGAGCATGGCGAGCTGGTCCTCGTCGGGCTCGTCGATGAGCGCGTCGCGGGAGACGAGCCCGCGGAACTCCTCGCCGTCGTCGCCGTCGGTGACGACGGGGACCGAGGAGAAGGCCCGCTCCTGGAGGTACTCGAGGACGTCGTCCCGGGTGCCGGGTAACTCGACCGTGACGAGGTCCTCGCGGGGCGTCATTACGTCTGCGACGTTCATAGTACAGCGTACTCCCAGTCCCAAATACTAAGACCTTACACTTCCCCGCTCGCGGGACCGACTCACTTCTACCCCGTGAGCGCGGGCGGGCCCGTCGTCACTCCACGGCAGTGACGGCCACCGGGTCGTCCTCGCAGACGGTGTCGAGCACGACGTTCGTCGAGACCGACTCGACCCGGGAGTGGGTGAGCACGTCCTTGATCTGTGCGTTCAGCGCGTCGGTGTCCTCGAACTTGCCGATGGCGACCACGTCGTCGCCGCCGGTGACCTCGTAGACGCCGATCATGTGGCCGGTGTCGCGCAGGTCCGCGACGACCTCACCGAGCCCGTCACCGGTCACGTCGAGGCGGAAGACTGCCGTCACCTCGTAGCCGAACCCGGCGTAGTCGACGTCGGCGCGGTACCCCTCGATGACCCCGGCGTCTTCGAGCGCGCGGATGCGCTTGGTCGCCGTCGCGGTCGCGATCCCGACCGAGTCGGCGAGCTCGTTCGCGCTCGCCCGGCCGTCGGCCAGGAGCCCGTCCACCAGCTGCCTGTCGATGTCGTCGATGTCGATCATCGGTCGCGTTCGTTCTGAGAGAGCGGGGGGCACGGGACCCTCAAACGGCGTCCCGGCCGGTCTTGCCCGTGCGGATCTGGGTCGCGCTCTCGACGGGGAGGACGAAGACCTTCCCGTCGCCCTTCTCGCCGGTGTTGGCGCCCTCGACGATGGCGTCGACGATGTCTTGCGCGGGGATATCGGCGACGACGCACTCGATTTTCACCTTCTGGTGTAGGTCGACCACGTACTCCTCGCCGCGCCACTGGCCCTTCTTGGCGGGCTGGGAGCCGCGACCGGAGACGTTCGTCACCGTCAGCGACGGCGCGCCGATCTCCGCGAGCGCCTGTTTCACGTCGCCCAGTTTGTCCGGTCGCACCATCGCGACGACCATCTTGATCTCTCCGTCGTTCGCTTCTCCTCCGTCGGTTCGGATGTCGTGTTCGTGCATGTTCGTGTCAGAGTGTCGCTGGTCGTCCGCGTCGATGCCGTCGAGGTCGGTGTTCTGGTCGTCCATGTGTCTCAGTCGCTCCGACGATCCGCGGGAACTACGCCGCCGTCCGTCCGTACCGTGCCACCGTCGGCGACCGCAGTGCCTTCGTCGCCGAACTCGGGGTAGGTCTCGATGCCGTGTTCGCTGCCGTCGAGCCCTTCCTGCTCGTGTTCGCGGCTGACGCGGGCCTGACCGAGCGCCTTGAACGCGCCCCAGATGAGGCCCGTGGTGAGGACCGTCCAGGCCGCGATGATGGCGACGCCCGCGAACTGGGCGATGAAGCCCTCGATCATGAACCCGACGTCGGGCGTGAAGCCGTTCCAGGCCTCGGTCGCGACGAACGAGTACATGAGCGTCCCGAGGACGCCGGCGCTCCCGTGGACGGGGAAGACCGCGCAGACGTCGTCGATGTTCAGGCGCTTCTCGACGAACGAGAAGACGACGGGCAGCTGCGCGCCGGCGAGGCCGCCGACGAGGAACGCGCCCCACCACGTCGTCGTGTGGGGAATCGCCGTGATGCCGACGAGGCCGGCGAGCAGCCCGTTGGCGACGTACAGGGTGTCGACCTTGCCGGTCTTGGCCCAGGCGACCAGCCCGGCGCCCATCGCACCGCATGCCATCGCGATGGTGGTCGTCATCGCGACGCGGCCGAGCTGGTCGGCGAGGAAGGCGTTCTCGGTGTTGAAGATCGCCGAGGTGCCGACGTTGAAGCCGTACCAGCCGAACGCGAGCATCAGCGTGCCGAGCACGGCGAAGGTCATCGAGTGACCGGGGATGACGTTCGCCGAGCCGTCGTCGTTGAACCGGCCGATGCGCGGGCCGAGCACCCACGCCGCCGTCAGGCCGGCGATGCCGCCCATCGCGTGGACGACCGTCCCGCCCGCGAAGTCGGTGAAGGCCATGCCGACGGCCGAGCCGACGGCGCCGTCAGCGCCGAGCAGGCCGGTCGCGTACCAGGCCATCCCGGAGACGACGGGGTAGATGACCGCCGCGAGCAGAATCGTGTAGGTCACGTACGCGCGGAGCTTCGCCCGGCCGGCGACCGCCCCGGAGACGATGGTCGCCGCCGTCATCGCGAAGACGGCGCCGTAGAGCCAGCCGATCCAGTCAGCGGCTGACTCGGCAGCGAATGCCGGTGAGAAGCCGGCGCCACCGACGAGGCTGTCCACGCCGGCACCTATCAGGAAGAACACCGTCACGCCGATGCTCCAGGTGAGCAGGTTCTTCGTCAACTGGTTAGAGACGTTCTTCGAGCGCACCTGCCCCGCCTCTAGCATGGCGAAGCCGGCGTGCATGAAGAAGATGAGAAACGTGACTACCAGTATCCACATGTTGTTTATCGCGTCGATCAGCGTCTGCGTGTCGGTCTGTAGCGCGGTGGGTTCGAGCATGGTTTGTATCGTTGCGTCGTCTCGGGAGATTTGTTCCGAATCGTCCAGTCGAACGCGTCTTTTCACTCCGAACGTTTCGGAGAGTACGGGAGAACTGTGCGGAATCGTACCCTATAAGGGTTGGCTTTACAATGACGAATATTTCAGGGCTCCCGTAGACGCTCGTCAAAATTATGGCAGAGTATTACGTGTTTAAGGTTGTACTCTGTCCAGAAACCGGACACCGATGTCCCGCGGATCTGGACGCTCGTCAACCAGTGGATCCGGCAAAAACCGCGAAAACGGGGGTGTCGACCTCTCGCGCGGTCGTCGTGACGATCCGATCGGAGACGGCCGAAAAAGTGATCAGGTGCCATCGTCGCGACCGTCGACCGGCGGTCGGCGGCCACTGGCTGGCGACCGGTGGTTGCTTGCCGGCGACCGCCGGCTACTCTCCCTCGGCGGCGCCCACGGGCACCGGTTCGTACTCGCAGACCGTCTCGAGGGCGATGCTCGTCCGGGCCGAGCGCACCTCCGGGTGAGTCAGCAGGTCCTTGATCTGGGCGTTCATCGCCTCGGTGCTCTCGAACTTGCCGATGGCGACCACGTCGTCGCCGCCGGTGACCTCGTAGACGCCGATCATGTGACCGGCGTCGCGGAGGTCGTCGACCACCGCCGCGAGTCCGGACCCGGCAACGTCGAGGCGGAAGACCGCGGTCACCTCGTAGCCGAACGCCTCGTAGTCGACCTCGGGCTGGTAGCCGTCGACGACGGCGGACTCCTCTAATCGCTGGAGTCGCTTTGTCGCCGTCGCCGTGGCGATCCCGACGGTCTCGGCCAGCTCGCTCGCGCTGGCGCGCCCGTTGTCCAGCAGGGCGTCGAGTATCCGCCGGTCCGTGTCGTCGATGTCCGCGGACATCGAGCGTCAGACCGCCTCCGGCCCGGAGTCGCCCGTCCGGACCTGGACCGCGTCCTCGACGGGGAGGACGAAGATCTTGCCGTCGCCGGGTTCGCCCGTCTGGGCGGCCTCGGCGATGGCGTCGACGACGTCCTGCGCGGGGATGTCGGCGACGACGCACTCGATTTTCACCTTCTGGTGTAAGTCGACGACGTACTCCTCGCCGCGCCACTGGCCTGTCTTGGCGGGCTGAGAGCCGCGACCGGAGACGTTCGTCACCGTCAGCGACGGCGCGCCCGCCTCGGCCAGCGCCTGTTTCACGTCGCCCAGTTTGTCCGGGCGGACGACCGCGACGACCATCTTGATCTCGCCGTCGTCGGGTTCGTCAGTCATCGGAGACACCCCCCTGAACCCCTCCATCGGCGCTCACGGTCGGCCCCTCCCGGCTGCCGCCGGCGACGAACTCGGGGTACGTCGAGACGCCGTGTTCGCTCTCGTCGAGGCCGATCTCCTCCTCTTCCTCGGAGACGCGCAGGCCGAAGAGGACGTCGGCGATCTTGAACGCGACCGCGGTCGCCAGGACCGTCCAGACGGTGATGACGGCGACGCCGACCACCTGCATGATCAGCTGGTCGACACCGAGGAACGTCCAGGGGTCACCAAGGACGGCGACCCCGCCGCTGCCGGCCGCGAGAACGGGGATCAGGATCGTCCCGATGGCGCCCGCGCTGCCGTGGACCGCGAAGACGCCGCAGACGTCGTCGATCTTTAGGGAGTCGACGACCCAGCGGTAGGTCGGCAGGACGAGCGCGCCGGCGAGCCCGCCCAGCAGGAGCCCGCCCCACCACGTGACGTGCGGGACCGCGCCGGTGACGGCGACGAGGCCGGCGAGCAGGCCGTTGGCCGCCCACAGCGGGTCGGGCTTGCCCTGCCAGGCCGAGGAGACGAGCATGGCCGCGACGCCGCCGGCGCCCATGCCGAGCGTCGTGTTCAGGACGACGCGGCCGAGCGCGCCGCCCATGAAGACGCCGCCCTCGGTGAGGACGGTCGCCTGCGTGCCGACGTTGAAGCCGTACCAGCCGAACGCGAGGAACAGCGTCCCGAGCACTGCGAGCAGCATCGAGTGGCCGGGGATCGGCTGGCTGTTGCCGTTCGCGTCGAAGCGACCGGCGCGCGGCCCAACCATCTTCGCGCCGACGAGGCCGGCGACGCCGCCGACCATGTGGACGACGGTCGCACCGGCGAAGTCGAGGTAGCCGGCGCCGATAGCGTCGGCGAGGTACCCCGGCGTGTCACCGAGGGCGAGCAGCCCGCCGCCCCACGTCAGGCCGGTCACGACCGGGTAGATGACCGCCGTCATCGCCGCGGCGACGAAGACGTACGCCTTGTAGTCCATCCGCTCGGCGACGGCGCCGGAGACGATGGTCGCCGCCGTCATCGCGAAGACGGCGCCGAAGAACCAGTCGATCCAGCCGGTGCCGCTCTCGCCGGGCGCGGCCATGTGGCCGAACGCGCCCGTGAGGTCGAACGCGGCCCCCGAGGTCAGTTGGGCGACGAGCGCGCTGACGCCCGCCCCGAGGAGGAAGAAGACGAGCACGCCCAGCGTCCAGTCGGTCATGTTCTTCATCAGGACGTTCCCGACGTTCTTCGCGCGGACCTGGCCGCTCTCCAGCAGCGCGAAGCCGGGCTGCATGAAGAAGATCAGGAAACACACGACAAGGATCCAGACGTAGTTGACGCTGTTGGAGACCGGCCCCGGCCCCAACTGCAGCGCCGCGTCGACCGCCGGCGCCAGCAGCGCCCCCGCCATCAGCGCGCCACCCCCATCCCGACGAGACGGCTCGCAGAATTTTGATGAACGTCTACCTTTCCACCGAATCTCACTACGTTCGTGGCTATCATCTCGGTTGGACCTCATGGAATCCTGCCACATAAGGTTATGCTTGAAATAATTGGAAATTTTCCCCGAGAACGAGACACGCGTCAGAACTATCCAACGATATTATGGATAATAGGTCATCGTTCGTCCAGAAATGCGGACGAACGTCCGGTTCGAATTTGACGTTCGTCGGCCGGTGCCGGGCCGATCAGGCGGGGCCGGGCCCGTTCTCGTTCGTGCGCGGTGGCCGTGTGAGTGGTCGTGTGCGGTGGCTGTACGATCGGCCGACTGCGGCTCCGCTCGGGCCGAGATCAGTTCTCCCTCGCCAGCTTGACCGCGCCGACGACGTACTCGATTGGGATCAGGAACAGCCCGGCGACGGCGGTGTAGGTCGCCATCGCGCCGACGGTCGGCGAGAGGCCGCGCTCGGAGACGCGCCAGACGTCGTGGACGTACGCGAGGCCGAAAAACGCCGGCGCGCAGACGTACTTGATCACGTCCCAGATGCGCAGGTAGGTCCACCAGAGCAAGCCGTCGGTGCTGGCGTCCCAGACGAACGCGGAGACCAGCGCGAGCAGCCCGGCGATGCCGAGGACGACGACGGCCGCGCTGGCGGTCCACGAGAGGTCCCAGTCGGTCGCGAGCACGGCGAGCGCACCGAGGACCGCCAGCCCCGTCGCCGCGGCGCCACCGACGAGCAGCAGTCGGTCGGTGACGATCACGACGAACACCTCGAGGGCGACCGTCGCCAGTACGCCGTAGACGGCGACCTGGACGAGGGTCACGCCGACCGCCGTCGGCGCGTGATTCCCGTCGATCGCCCTGACGCTCGCGTAGCGGCCGGCGGCGAGCACGGCTGCGCTCACAGCGAGGACGCCGAAGCCCACGACGACGGACTCGAAGGGGCCGCCGTAGCCGAACCCGTCCGCCGCGAGCCGGCCCACGACGCCGTCTTCGAGGACCCAGACGACGCCGACGGTCATCGCGACGAGCAGCGCCGAGACGACCGTCACGTACGCGACGGCGAGTCCGTCGTAGTCGGGTGCCGTGTCGTCGGTGTACGCGTCGAACGTGAGCAGTCTGGCCGCGTTCGCTCCCTCGTCGCTGGTCATTACCTGCCGGTATCCCGCGCGCGACGAGTTAAGTGTTGGTGCGTGGCCGCCGCTCGTATCGCCCGCAACAGCCGCTCGCTACAGCCGCTCGGCCACGTCCTCGGCGAAGTAGGTGACGATGATATCCGCCCCGGCGCGCTTGATCGACAGCAGCGACTCGTACGCGACGGCTTCCAGGTCCAGCCACCCCTTCTCGGCCGCCGCGTGGAGCATCGCGTACTCGCCGGAGACGTTGTACGCGGCGACGGGGTGATCGAAGTTCTCGCGCACGTCCGCGACCACGTCGAGGTACGGCAGCGCGGGCTTGACCATCAGCACGTCCGCGCCCTCCTCGACGTCGAGGGCGACCTCGCGCATCGCTTCCCGGCCGTTGGCGGGGTCCATCTGGTAGTGCCGGCGGTCGCCGAACGCCGGCGCGCCGTCGGCGGCGTCGCGGAAGGGACCGTAGAAGGCCGACTCGTACTTCGCGGCGTAGCTCATGATCGGCGTCGACTCGAATCCGCACTCGTCCAGCGCCCCGCGGATCGCGCCGATCATCCCGTCGGTCATGCTGGAGGGCGCGATCATGTCCGCCCCGGCCTCGGCGTGAGAGGCGGCCGTCTCCGCGAGCAGGTCGAGCGTCCGGTCGTTGTCGACGGTCATGTGCGGGTCCTCGCGGGCGCCGTCTTCGATACCACCGGAAGAGCTTCGCTCTTCCGAGCGCTCCCTCGCTTCGCTCGTGAGCACCCCGCAGTGGCCGTGCTCGGTGTACTCGCAGAGGCACACGTCGGTGATGACGTACGCGTCGGTCTCGTCGGTGATCGCCCGGACGGCCCGCTGGACGACGCCGTCGTCGGCCCACGCCCGCGACCCCTCCGCGTCTTTCGACTCGGGGATCCCGAAGACGATGACGGCCTCGACGCCGGTCTCCAGGACTTCGCGGACCCGCTCGACGGCCTGGTCGACGGGCACCCGCTCGTGACCGGGCATCGACTCGATCGGGACGCGCTCGTCGGTCGTCGCGTCGACGAACACGGGCGCGACCAGGTCCGACGCCGACAGGTCCGTCTCGCGGACCAGCGGGCGGACGCCGTCGCTCCGGAGCCGACGCGGGCGGCGTGTGAGGTTCATACCCCGTTGTCGTCGCCTCTCGGTAATTAGGGCACCGGCTGGCGACCTGGTTGCCGACCGGTCTTACTCGAACCGCTCCGGCGTGACGCGCGAGAGGCGCATCGCGTTGGCGGTGACGCCGAGTAACGGAAGACATTTGGCCCGGACGCTCCGACCGGTCAGACGAATGGCATCACTGGAATCGGCCGACCGGTCCCGACTGCGCGGGTTCGCCGAGGACTACGGCCTGATACTCGTCGCCGGGTTCTTCTTCGCGCTCGCGGTCGCGGGCGTGCTCCTGTTCGTCTTCGGCGACGAGGCGTTCGCCCAGCGGATCATCGACGACTACGGCCTCCCCGCGCTGCTCCCGATCTTCGTCCTCGAAGGCGCGATGCTGCTGTACTTCGCGCCCAGCGAGGCGCTCGTCCCCGGCGCGATCGAACTCTTGGCGACCGAGCCCGCGGGGTACGAGTGGGGCACGATCGCCCTCATCTTCGCCGTCGCGACGGTCGGCGCGACGGTCGGTCAGGTCTCGCTGTTCCTCCTCGCCAAGCGCGGCGGCCGGGAGTGGCTCCTCCAGAAGCCGTGGTTCCGCATCGAGGAGTCCAAACTCGACCGCTTCGACGGCTGGTTCGACCGCTGGGGCAAGTGGGCCGTGCTCGTCAGCAACGCCCTCCTGTTCACGCGCGGCATGCTGACCGTCCCCGCCGGCGTCGCCGAGATGGACGTCCGGGAGTTCGCCGCCCTCTCGGCGGTCGGCACGCTCATCTTCGAGGCGTGGCTCGCCGTGGCGTACCACTACGCCGTCTCGCTCGGCCTCCTGAACTTCTTCTGAGCGGTCGCGCGAACGGTTCCCAGACCACCCAAACGCTTTCGCCCCGGCCCCGCGACTCGCCGGTATGCCAGGCCCCGTCTTCCTCCGCGGCGACGGCGTCACGCTCCGTCCAGTCGAGGAGTCCGACTACGAGTTCCTCCAGCGGCACGCGAACAACCCGGCGGTCCGCTCCGGCTTCGGCGGCGGCGCGCCGACCTCGGCCGACGATGTCGCCGACCGGATCGAGGAGGTGACCGAGTCCGACGACAGCGAGACGTTCCTCGTCTGCGCCGCCGGCGGGAACGACTCGGAGTCCGTCCAGCGAGTCGGCGAGGCGTTCTGCTTCGACCTGTACGAACGGCGCGGGAGCGTCGAGATCGGCTACTGGATCGCGCCCGACCACCAGGGCAACGGCTACGCGACCGCGGCGGCGGAACTGCTCGTCGAGTACTGTTTCGCCGAGCGGCGCCTCCGCAAGGTCGACGCCCGCGTCCTGGCGTTCAACGACGGATCGCGGCGCGTCCTGGAGAAGGTCGGTTTCGAGCCCGAGGGTCGGCGACGCGACGAGTACTACGTCGACGGGGAGTACGTCGACGCCGAACTGTACGGGCTCGTCGCCGACGACTGGGACGGACCGCGAGACGACGCGTCCGACGCCGACCGCGGCGCCGAGTCGAACGGGGGCGACCGCTGATGCCCGGTCCGGTGTTCCTGCGGGGCGACCGCGTTACGCTCAGACCGCCCGAGGACGAGGACCTCGACTTCCTCCAGCGCAATCACAACGACCCGGACGTCCGGCGGTCGATGCCGCGCGTCCACCCCCAGAACCGCGAGGCGACCCGCGAGGAGTACGTCGAGGGCTACGACGAGTCGGTCGGCCTGCTGATCTGCGACGGCGAGGCCGGCGATACCGAGCGCCTCGGATTCTGCGCGCTGTTCGCCATCGACGGGGACTCGGGACGGGCCGAGGTCGGCGCGTGGCTCGCGCCCGACGCGGAGGGGCAGGGGTACGCCACGGAGGCCCTCTCGCTCCTGGTCGATTACGCGTTCGACGAGCGGCGACTCGACCGCCTGAACGCGGGCCGACTCGCGACGAACGACCGGTCGGCGGCGCTGCTCGACAGGGTGGGATTCGTCGAGGAAGGACGGCGCCGCGAGTACTACTACGTAGGCGGCGAGCACGTCGACCGCGTCGAGTACGGCCTGCTCGCGAGCGAGTGGGACGACGGCTAACAGCTCTTCTCCCTCGGTCTCCCGCGAGTGATCGCCAGTCGTCCGCGGCCGTCAGAACAGCCCGCTCCCCAGCAGGAACAGGGCCAGGAGCAAGGCGGTGCCGACGAACGCGAAGATCTTGATCGCGATGTGTGTGGGACTTCCGGCGCTGCCGTCCGGTTCGGCGTCGTCCGTGACGCCGTAACCAAGCGACTCGAGGTTCGACGCCGTCGTCTCGGAGGTATTCGTCGCGGCGGATCCCACTAATCCGCTCTGGCCGTGGTCGTCGTCCATACGTTCGCAACTCTCGGCGGAAGAATAAGTTTTTCAGGCAACAGTTCGTCCCCGCTTGAGTGAACGAGTCGCGTACGGCCCTGCTTTCGCTCGCTCACTCGGGGTCGGCCACCCGTTCGTCGACCCACTCGATGGCTCGCTCGACTTCGGCGGGGTCGGTGCCGGTGACCTTCACGCGGCCGGGCTCGCCGCGGCGAGCGGGGTAGCTCCCGACGGCCACGTCGAAGCGCTCGCGGGCGCCGTCGAGCACGTCCTTCAGCGCGCCCTCCGGTGTCGCCGTCTCGACCGCGTCGGAGACGGCGTCGCCGCCGAACTCGTCGGCGACGCTGTCGAACATCACTTTCAGCTCCCCGGGGAACCCCGGAAAGACGTAGACGTTCTCGACGACGCAGCCGGGATTGAAGCTCTCCTCCGTCTGGATGGGGCGAGCGCCCGCGGGGAGCGCCGCCGTCTCGTCCAGGTCGAGGTCGAAGTCGTGCTGCTCGTAGTACTCGGGGTCCGCCTCGCGGAACTGTCGGGCCTTCTCGGCGATGCGCTCGCGGACGTCCGGCTGGACCTCCAGATCCCGGTCGAAGGCGTCCGCGACGGCCGCGACGGTCACGTCGTCGGGCGTGTCGCCGAGGCCGCCGGTGACGATCACGGCGTCGAAGGCGTCGGCGAACTCGCCGACCCACCGTGCGATCAGGGCGCGGTCGTCGGGTATCGTGAGCATCCGCGTGACCGTGGCGCCGCGCTCGGCGAGCTGGCGCGCCAGCCAGGTCGCGTTCGTGTTCTCGGTGTCGCCCGCGAGCAACTCGTCGCCGACGGTGACGATCGCGACGTCCATGAGCGAGACGTGGGGATCGGACGGGTAAACGCTACCGGCTCGCCGACCCGCCGTCTCCGATTCGGCCCCGTCTCGACCCGTCCACTTCCGGCTCGGCGCTTATTGGCCGCGAGCCCGACGTGATAGACATGGCCGACCGGCCGCCGACGAGCGTGATCCTGCCGACGGTGCGGTGGACCGACGCCTGCGCGGAGGCCGCCGACCAGCTCGACCCCGGCGACGAACTGCTCGTCGTCCACGACGACGAGACAGACCCGGTGGCCGACCGCACGGGACCGCTCCCGGCGAACGTCCGGATCGTCGCCGCGGGCGAGCCGAGCGGCTGTTCCGGCAAGGCCAACGCCGTCGCGGCGGGGATCGAGGCCGCCGCGCACGACCGGATCGTCTGCACGGACGACGACTTCCACCACCCGCCCGACTGGCTCGACGCGCTCCACGCCGACTACGAGGTCCACGGACCCGTCTCGGAGGTCCCCGTCTTCGTCGGTCGCGACCCGCTCGCGGTCCTGCTGGAGCCGGTGTACCTGGTCGGCGCCACGCTGGTCACGTACGCGAACGACTACGCCTGGGGCGGGTCGGTCACGTTCGACCGCTCGGACATCGACGACGAGGCGGCGCTGTGCGACCGGCTCCGGCGAACGGTCAGCGACGACGGGGTCCTCACGGACGCCCTCGACGTGACGGCGGTCGATCGGACGCGTCGCGTCGCGATCGGCGGTAGCGTCCGCGAGACGCTCGAACGGCACGTCCGCTTCAACAAGCTCGTCCGCCAGCACGACCCAGGTGGGACAGCCGCCTCGGTCGCCGTCGTCCTCCTGATCGTCGCGCTGAGCGTCGCCTTCCCGCTCGGCTCGGCCGCCGTCCTGACGGCGCTCACCGCGGCCGCCTACGCCCGGTTCGGCGTCGCCAGGCCGACGTTCCTCCTGGCGTTCCCGTCGCTCGTCGCGTCGGTCCCGCTGGGAGTCTACGCGCACCTCCGCCGGACGTTCGTCTGGTGCGGACGGCGCTATCGCTGGCGGAGCAGGTTCGACGTCGACGTGGTCGAGCGCGTCCGGCGCTGAGAGGAGCGGGGTCGCAGCCGCCGGACGCGACGGCGCTCAGTCGTCGGCCGGGAACTCCGCCGCGTCGGCTTCGCTGGCTGCGACACCGGCGTCCTCCCGGACCTCGACGGCCTCGATCAGCAACTCCGCCACGTCGACGACCTCGATCTCGCCCTCGAAGCCGCCGGTCTTGCGGCCGTCCTCGAACATCGTCGTGCACATCGGGCAGGCGACGACGAACTTCTCGACCGTCGGCCCGGCGTCGGTGTCCTCCAGCGCCTCGCGCAGCCGTTCCTCGCTGGGTTTCGTCTCCTCGTCGAACTCCATCCAGAGGCCGCCACCGCCCCCGCCGCAGCAGAAGGAGTCGTCGCGGTTGCGGGGCATCTCGGCGAGTTCGCAACCGGTCGCGCGGACCAACTCGCGGGGCGCCTCGTACTCGCCGTTGTACCGGCCGAGGTGACAGGGGTCGTGGTAGGTGACGGTGTAGTCGAGTTCGTCGCCGCGGAGGCCGAGCCGGCCGTCGTCGACGAGGTCCTCGACGACCTGCGTCCAGTGGAAGACGGGCGCGCCCGCCCAGTTCTCGTCGGGCACCTCCATCATCGGGTCGTCGGCGAACTCCTGGAAGTCGAGCTCGGGGTACTCGTTGGCGAAGGTGTTGAACGCGTGGGGGTCGGTGCAGACGATCTTCTCGAACTCGCACTCGTCGAAGGCGTCGACGAGCGTCGCGGCCTGCTCGATGAAGAGGAACTCCTCGCCGACGCGGCGCACGTCGTTGCCGTCGTACACCTCGTCGTCGTAGAGGATGCCGTAGTCGACGCCGGCCTCCTCGAACAGGCGGGCGAGCGAGCGGGCGACCTTCTTGTTCCGGTCGTCGAAGCTCGGGTAGTCGCCGACGTACCAGAGGTACTCGACGGACTCCTCGCGGGCGTCTGCGGGCTCGGCGTCGAGCGGGTCGGCCCAGTCGGCGCGGTTGCGCTGTGACTCGCCGAAGGTGTTGCCCTGTTGCATGACGTTCTGGAAGGTGTCCTGGATGTTGCGGTCGAGGTCCCCCTGGTCGACGAGCTGGCGGTTCATCCGCGTGAAGGAAGTGAGGTGCTCGATCTCGACGGGACAGGCGTCCATGCAGGCCATGCAGGCCATGCAGGACTCCATCGTGGCGGCGGCGATGACGCTCCCGCCCTCGTCGTAGGCGAGTTCGCCCGGGCGGTCGGGGTCGAGGTCGTCGGAGACGATCGGGATCGTCTCGTCGCCGGCGTCGCGGGCCTCGCGGTAGCTCTTCAGGTCCAGGATGACGTTCCGGGGGTCGAGCGGGCGCCCGGAGGCCTTCGCGGGGCAGGCGGCCGAACAGCGGCCGCACTTGGTGCAGGCGTCCTGGTCGAGCAGTTCCTTCCAGGTGAAGTCGTCGATGGACTCGGCGTTGGTGGCCTCCAGGTCGGCAGGGACGCCCGGCAGGCGCCTGCCCGCGTCCTCGTCGTGCGTGACGACGTTGGCGTACGACGAGAGCATGTGGAACGGCTTGCCCATGGGGACGGCCGCGATGAAGGCGAACGCGAGGAGCGAGTGGCTCCACCAGACGAGCGGATAGGTGGCTTCGGCCATCGCGGGGGTCATCCCCGCGCCGTCGAGGGCGGCCGCGACCCCCCAGCCGACGAAGCTCACCGTCTCGAAGTCCGGGTAGCCCTGACCGAGGATGCGAAAGCCCTCGGTGAGGTAGCCGCCGACGCCGAGCAGGAACAGCGCCCAGACGAAGAGATCGTCCTCGGCGCTGGTGTGGCGGCCCCAGAGGCGACCCTGGCGGACGCCGTAGCGGCGGTAGAGGAGGACGCCGAGGCCGACGACGAACAGTAGGCCCATCGCGTCGACGACGAAGGAATACGAGAGGTAGAAGTCGCCGACGAAGAACGACTCGCCGGCCAGCGGGCGGTAGAAGTCCATGTCGACGCCGAGGATCGTCGTCGCGAGCAGCAGGGTGAGAAACCCCCAGAGGACGAACGCGTGGGCGAGGCCGGCGACCACGTCGCGGTCGCGCAGCGTCCGGTTCGAGAGGACGGTCCCGGCGGCGCCGACGATCCGCCGGGGGAGGTCGTCGAGCCGCGGGAGCGGGTCCGCGTCGCCCTCGGCGTAGCGGGCGACCCGGCGGTACGAGCCGAGCAGGAAGACGACGACGGTCAGCACGGTGAGATAGTAGAAGGCCGCCTTCCCGACCGGACCGATCCCCCAGAACGTGGGGCGCGTCGGCGCTCCGGACTGGAGTACAGACATACTAGATGGCGGGCAACCGCCCGCTTAAAGCTTGCTACGAACTCACACGACAACGGTTCGCAATCGTCGCGGAGTTTGTCGATCTCGCCGCCGTCGGCGCCAGTAACGTGGCAACTATATAACACTCTGGTGTCAACAATTATTTATGTGTACGGTCCCGGACTCTTGGTCGGGGATGGACGACAAGACCGAAGAACTGCGGGACATCTTCATGGACGTCTCCGAGGAGGGGACGGTCACGGAGAGCCAGGAAGAGCCGCGCGGCTCTATCGCGAAGACGGACGACGAGGAGGCCGTCCGCGAGCGCCTGCGGGGGGTAATCGAGGCGCTCGGCGGCCGCTACGACTTCGCGACCGATCTCGACACGGCGACGTACGTCCGACTCGTCCGCGCGTTCTACGACGACGAGTCCGACGCTTCGATCGCCGACGAACTGGACGTTTCCGAGGACGAAGTGTTCCGCGCACGCATGGACTTGCACCTGCTCCGGGGGGAGGACACCGACGCGCCGTTCGACGTCTGCGAGTTGCGACGGCGTCGCGACGCGAGCGACGAGACGCTCGCCGCCGAGTTCGGTGTCGACGAAGCGACGGTCCGCCACTACCGGCACGTCGTCGCCGCCCAGGACGCCGCCCGGGCCGCGAACCACCGCTATCAGACAGAATTCGACGAGATCCTCACCGACGCCGCCCTGTCCGGCCAGTTCACCGAACAGATCACGGAAGACGGCCTCGACGAGGCCGCCGAGGACATCGAAACCGACGTCTCGTTCTGACCAGCGGCTCACCGTTTTTTGTCGCCGGGGACTCCCGTCGCCGGGCAGCGCCGGGGCCGCCGAGAATTTATGACCGAAAGCGCGGCCACGCCGGTCTATGCACACGTTCCGCGACGTGGCGACGGCGGCGTACTGCCCGCGGAAGCTCTACTACCGCCACCGCGACCCCGCGGCCGACGAGGAGATCCCACAGGAAGTCCGCGCGCGCCGGGATCTGGCCTTCCGTTACCCGGCGCTGCTCGAATCGGATCCCGAGATACAGGCGGCGCCCATCGAGGTGACGCCGACGCAGTACCGCTCCCGACTGGGCCGATTACGGGCGGCGCTCGACGCGTGGGACGGCCTGGTCGACCCCGCCGGCCGCGAGGTCGTGCTGGAAGGCCGGGAGTGCCGTGGCGTCGCGCACAAGGTGCTGGACGGCCCGCCGCGGCCCTCACTCGTGTTCGCCGGCTCGCCGCCCGAGCAGGGCGTCTGGGAGCCACAGACCGTCAGGCTGGTCGCCGCGGCGAAGGCGCTGGCCTGGGAGCGCGAGACGACGGTCGAGACCGCCTTCGCCGAGTACCCCGCCTACGGCATCGTCCGCGAGGTGCCGCTGACGACCCGCCGGAAGGCGACCTACCGATCCGCCATCCGGACCGCGGAGTCAATCGACGGCCCGCCCTCCCGCACGTCGAACCGCCAGAAGTGCTCGCCCTGTGACTATCGGGACCAGTGCGGCGTCGTCACCCGGTCGCTGAAGTCGATGCTATAGCGGAGTGATGTCGACGGTGGCACGCGCTGTCGGTATCGATCTGAGGCGCCGTCCCTCCCACAGCCACCGAAAACGGCGCCGTCAGTTCCGCTCCAGCCACGCGTCGATCTCCTCGCTCATCGCTCCCCGGCGGTGGATCTCGCCCGCCTGGACGTCGACCACGGTGCTCTCCGCGCCGTCGGTCCGGCCGCCGTCGAGCACGACGCTCACGGCGTCCCGGACCTCGTCACTCAACGCTTCGACCTCGCGGACGCTGCCGGTTCCGCTGAGATTCGCGCTCGTTGCGGTCACGGGCGCGTCGCTCGCGTCGAGCAGTTCGAGCGCCAGCTCGTGGTCCGGCACACGGACGCCCACGCGGTCACGTCCGGCCGTGAGAACGTCCGGAACGGACTCGCGCCGCTCGACGACGACGGTGACCGGCCCGGGCAGGAACTCCCGCATGAACGCCAGTTCGCGCTCCGTTGGCTCGGTGTACTCCCGTGCCCGCTCGACGCTCGGGACGCCCAGCGAGACGGGCTTGTCCCGCGCGCGGCCTTTCACCTCGAACGCCCGCTCGACGGCGTCGGCGTCGACGGCGTTCGCGCCGAGTCCGTAGACCGTCTCCGTCGGGTAGACGACCAGTTCGCCGTCCTCGATCGCCCGCGCCGCCTGCGCTACGTCGCTCATGTCGGAGTGTCCGACACTGGTCGGGAAAAGTGTGACGCGACGGGAGTCCCCCAGCCCCGGACCCCGTTCCGGGCTCAGTCGTCCGCGTCCGCGGTCTCCGCTCGCGGGATCGTCACGTCGGTCAGCCCCGCTTCGATCTGCTCGCGTCGGCCCTCGAACTTCCCGGGGAGGACGAGCCGGCCCCCGAGGTCGTCGAGCGGTTCGTCGCTGTCGTAGCCCGGGCCGTTGGTGGCGAGTTCGAAGAGGACGCCGCCGTGTTCACGGAAGTACACCGACCGGAACCAGTGGCGGTCGATCTGCGTCGTCGGGCTCAGCCCTTCTGAGCGGGCGACCTTCCGGATCGCTTCCTGGTCCTCGTCCGTCGGCGTCTGGAAGGCGACGTGGTGGACCGTGCCCCGTCCCTGTCGTCCGGACTCGACGGTCGGCAACACGTCGACGTACTTCCCGACCGACCCCGGCGCGGCGAACCGCGTCCGCTGGTCGCCCGGCGTGTCGCCCTGGGCCTGTTCGGTGCCGACCTCCTCGAAGCCCATCCGCCGGAGCAGCCCCTCGGTGGGCTCGGGGTCGACGAGCCACAGCGTCACCGAGTGGAACCCGCGGATCGCCGCCTCCTCGGGGACGAACTCCGTCCACGGCGCGGTCGGATCGTCTTCGGGAATCTCGACTTCGACCAGTTCGACCGGGAGCCCGTCCGGGTCGCGGAACGGCAGGACCGTCTCGCCGAAGCGCTCGACGCGTTCGTCGTAGTCGACGCCGTAGTCGTCGAACCGCTCCTCCCAGTAGTCGAGGCTCCCCTCGGGGACGCGGAACGCGGTTCGGGAGACTTGCCCGGAGCCGACCTTCCCCTGGCCCGTCTGTTCGCCCCAGGGGAAGAACGTCATGCTCGTCCCCGGGTTCCCCTCCGCGTCCGCGAAGAAGAAGTGATAGGTGCTCGGGTCGTCCTGGTTGATCGACCGCTTGACGAGCCGCAGCCCCAGCGTCTCGACCCAGAAGTCGAGGTTCTGCTGCGGGTCGCTCGCGATGCAGGTGACGTGGTGGATGCCCGGCGTCCGCGTGTCGTCTGTCATTGCCCCTCCGTATGGACTGCTCGTACTTCAGTAGGCGCTGACATCAGTGTAACCGGGATATCGTTGTGTGATTGCCCCGATCGGAAGCCTTCAACCCGCTCGCTAGCAGTACTCTGGACCGCAGGAGACAGCCAGCGATGAAAGCCCTCGGCCGCTCGCTCACGGGTCGCTACGCTCCCCGTTCGAATTCGAGGTCTCCCTTCGGTCGCCCTCGCTCTCGCGGTCGCCTGAGCGGGATATCCTCACTCCGTTCGGATAGTGCCCGCTCAGGCGACTCCGTTCGCTTCGCTCACCGCGAGCGCGCCTCGCCCTTTCAGTCCGCCAGGACCGTACCGCCCCGCACAGCACCGCGCCACACACCTCCCCAACCGACTGCGGTGCTCGCTTCGCTGCGCTCCTCATCCCTCGCACGGCTTCGTCGCGGCATGAACGCCGCGACAGCGCGCGCCACCGCACGGTATCCAGTCACAGAATCGCCGAAACGACGCCTGGGGTCACAACTCCTCGATGACCTCGCCGACTTCGTCGTAGTCGGGGAACTCGGGCCACTGGGAGGCGACCCAGGCGTACTGGACGACCCGCTCCTCGTCGAGGGCGAAGACGGCGGGGCGGGGCTCCTCGATGCCGGCCATGCCGTCCAGGTCGTTGACGATGTCGAACTGCTCGGCGACGCCGTTTCCGGGGTCGGAGTAGAGTCGCGCGTCGACCCCCCGCGAGTCCAGCAGGTCGGCGTGCTCGTACGGCGAGGAGATGGACAGACCGACCACCTCGCAGTTATCGCGGTCGAGCCACCCCCGGTCGCGGATCTCGTTCCAGACGTACGTCGCCGGGAACGCGCCGTCCATCGGGTGGAACACGAGGACGACGGGCTGCTCGTCGGTCAACTCGGAGAGGGAGACGTCCTCCCAGTACTCCTCGTTGACGAGCGGGCGCTCGAAGTCGGGGACGCGGTCGCCCTCCTCTGGGTGGTCAGTCTCGGGGAGGTCGACGACGTCGAAGTCGAGGTCCATCAGGCACCCCCCTTCGAGCGCTCGCCGTAGGTCGCGTCGAGGTACTCGACGATGTTGGCGCTCTCGGACATCGTCACGCCGGTGGACTCGTCGACGATGGCGGGCACGGTGCGCTTGCCCGTGAGGCGCTGGACGACGTCGCGGTCGCTGTGCATCGGTTCGACGAACCGCGAGCGGTAGTCCAGGTCGTACTCATCGAGCTTCCTGGTGACCCGCTCGCAGAACGGACAGGCCTGCAACCGGTAGAACGTGATGGCTGGCTCGCTCATCTCACCGGGAAGTACGGCCAACGGCCGGGTAAGCGCTTCGCCGTCGGCGACCCCGAAATTTAAGGGCGAACGGGCGACCAGCCCGGCGCGTGACCGACCGTCGCCCATCCGGCCCTCGCCCCGCGACCGGCGTCCGATCCCCGACCGGTGACGCCCACACCGATCGAGCGACGAGTCCGGTCGTCGGCGTGGTAGTCCTGGTCGGGATAACGGCGCTCCTGGCGTCGGTCTCGCTGGCCGTGGTCGGCCTGAACCACGCCCGCCCCGCGGCCGCGCCCCAGGTTCACCTGAGCGCGGAGCTGTCGGCGACCGACGGCTGGCCGTCCGGCCAGCGACTCCGGGTCGTCCACGAGGCCGGTGAGACGCTCGTCGTCTCGGACCTAGCAGTCGTCGTCGAACTCGAACGGTCGGGCGAGCGCGCGAGACTGCGCGGGTTCCCGACGCGGCGGCTCACGGACGAACACCGCCGTGGGGCGGATCTGTTCGACCGGACGTACGCCGGTGTCGACGGCGAACTCGACGCCGCTCACGGCGATGGCCGATGGGAGAGCGGCGAGGCCGCGTCGCTCCGGATCGCACAGCACGAGTTCGACGTGCGATCGGGCGACGATGCGACGGTCCGCATCGTCCACTGGCCGAGCGGCGCGACCGTCGCGACCGTCGAGGTGGCCGCCTCGTGACCGGCGGGATCCCCCGATCTCCACCCGAAACGGCCCTCTTCGGCCGGTTTGCCGGCCGAAATGGGGGTCCGGTATGACAAGCCTTAATTCCGCCCCACGACAAGTCTTGGCGTCGATGGGTATACCCGCAGCGGCGTGGTCGCAAGTGATGCCGATCGCACAGACCGATCTCAACGTCTACGGATACGTGGTCCAGAAGAGCGTCGTCGCGACAGCCGGAGTGCTCCTGATCGTCGTCCTGATCGGGCTCTCGGCGTTTTTCTCCTCGTCCGAGATCGCGATGTTCTCGCTCCCCTCCCACCGCATCGAGGGGCTCGTCGAGGAGGGGCGCCGCGGGGCGAATACCCTCAAGGGACTCAAGGCCGACCCGCACCGGCTCCTGGTGACGATCCTCGTCGGGAACAACCTCGTCAACATCGCGATGTCCTCCATCGCGACGGGGCTGTTCGGCCTCTACTTGAGCCAGGGGCAGGCCGTCGCGGCCGCCACCTTCGGCATCACCGCCATCGTCCTGCTGTTCGGCGAGAGCGCGCCCAAGTCCTACGCCGTCGAGAACACCGAATCGTGGGCGCTGCGGGTCTCGCGCCCGCTGAAGATGTCCGAGTACGTCCTCCTGCCGCTCATCGTCCTGTTCGACTACCTCACCCGGATCGTGAACAAGGTAACGGGCGGCCGCTCGGCCATCGAGGAGTCGTACGTCACCCGCGACGAGATCCGAGAGATGATCGAGACGGGCGAGCGCGAGGGCGTGCTGGAAGAGGAGGAACGCGAGATGCTCCAGCGCACCCTGCGGTTCAACAACACCATCGCCAAAGAGGTGATGACGCCGCGCCTGGACATGGACGCCATCTCGACGGACGCCTCTATCTCGGAGGCCATCGAGCAGTGCATCCACAGCGGCCACGCCCGTCTGCCCGTCTACGAGGGGAGTCTCGACAACGTCATCGGCGTCGTCAACATCCGCGATCTGGTCCGCGACCAGAACTACGGCGAGACAGAGGACGGCGACCTCGAACTCGAAGACCTCATCGAGCCGACGCTGCACGTCCCCGAGTCGAAGAACGTCGACGAACTCCTGACGGAGATGCGCGACGAGCGCCTGCACATGGTCATCGTCATCGACGAGTTCGGGACGACCGAGGGCCTCGTGACGATGGAGGACCTCACCGAGGAGATCGTCGGCGAGATCCTCGAAGGCGGCGAGGACGAACCGATCGAGTACGTCGGCGACGACACCGTCGTCGTCAAGGGCGAGGTCAACATCGAGGAGGTCAACGAGGCCCTGGAGATCGACATCCCCGAGGGCGAGGAGTTCGAGACCATCGCCGGGTTCATCTTCAACCTCGCCGGCCGCCTCGTCGAGGAGGGCGAAGTGATCGAGTACGACGGCATCGAGATCACCGTCGAAGGCGTCGAGAACACCCGGATCATGAAAGCCCGCGTCACCCGCACCGAGGACTACGACCCCGACGAAACCCCCAGCGAAGAGGAACTCGAAGCCGACACCGGCGAGGCCCAGCCCGAGTGACCGGCCCGCGTCGACCGCCCGCTTCTGCCCCGGTCCGCGGAACCGACTGCGGGTGGCCGCTCGTCTGACCACCTCGTCTTGAAGGCCACCGTTTCGACTGGAACTGTCCTGAGTAGCTACGGGAGACGGACAGATAGGCGGATATCTGTTCGACCTCAGCGACCCTCTCCCGGGGCATGGATCCGGTCACTGTTCGATGTCGGCGCGTCCGCTCGTCGCGCTCAGGAGTCGGTCGCGGAGCGCGTCGCCGTCTTCGATGGGGACGCGCACGTCGAAGGACGCGCGTTCGGCGTAGTCGGCGTCGAACTCGGCGCCGGCGCTCTCCAGGATGCCCCGGACGGTGCCGGAGTCGTCGTAGTCGACGGCGACCGAGAAGGCCTCCTGGGGGCGTTCGGTCACCGTGCCGGCGGCGTCGAGACCGTCTTTGACCGCCCGGGAGTACGACCGTGCGAGCCCGCCGACGCCCAGGTTCGTCCCGCCGTAGTAGCGGGTGACGACGGCGACGACGTTCTCGACCTCTTCCTGCTGGAGGACGTTCAGCGCGGGGTCGCCCGCCGAGCCGGAGGGCTCGCCGTCGTCGCTTGTCCACTCCCGGAAGGGGTCGGCCCGCACGCGGTAGGCAGGGACGTTGTGCGTGGCGTCGTCGTACTCCTCGCGGACCGCGGCGACGAACGACTCGGCGGCCTCGACGGTGCGAGCGGGAGCGACGTGGCCGATGAACTCCGAACCGCGCACCTCGAACCGGGCCTCCCCCCGTCCGGCGACAGTCCGGTAGGGCTCGTCGCTCGTGCCGCGTTCGTCTGTCACGGCTCGCCGTTCGCGCCGGTGGCTCTTAGACCTCATCGTCGCCGCCCGACCGCCCCCGGACCCACGTCAGGTCGAGGTGCCCCTCCACTTCGTCGCCGCCGAGACTGTCCGGGCGGTTCGGAGCCGACACCTCCGCCTCGTACTCGTCGGGCGGCGGGAGCGTCACTTCGGTGTCGCCGACGCGGAGCGTGAGCGAGTGCCCGGCGGCGAGCGCCTCGCCGACGGCTTCCAGTTCGTCCCCGAAGGGCGACCGGGACTTCGCCGCGTCGTTTTCGCCCCAGCCGTACTCGGCGACGTCGGCCGTTCGACCGCCGAGTACGGCGTTCAGGGCGCCGCCGATCAGGATGACGAAGCCGCTGAAGTACAGCCACGTCACGAGCAGGACGATGGTGCCGACGACGCCGTAGCGCTCGCCGACGCCCGCGACCGCGACGTAGTACCGGAAGAGATACTCCAGGACGGTCCAGCCGGCGGCCGCGAACACCGTTCCCGGGACGACCTCGCTGACCGACACGTCCTCGTCGGGGAAGAGGTAGAACAGCGGGAGGAAGACGACCACGAGGCTGACCGTCGAGACGATGCGGTTGAGGACCCGACCGAGCGGTCCGGGGCCGAACGAGAGGACCGATCCGATCGCGCCGGCGACGAGGAGCCCGGCGCCGACGGCGAGCAGGGCGACGACGGCGTCGCGGAAGGTGTCGACGACGGACTTCCGGTGGTCGAGGTCGTAGATGTTCGAGAACGCCGCGTCGAGGCTGCGGAAGATCTTGATCGTACCCCAGAGGAGGACGCCGACGCCGAGCAGGGAGAGGCTGGTCCGCTCGGTCGCCTCGGTGACTGTCCGGGTCAACAGTCCGCTGGCGTTCGGCGAGAGGTAGGTGCCGATGGCGTCGAGCACGTCGACGGCCGTCGCCTGGTCGTCGACCGACGTGACCAGCAGCAGCACGACCAGCATGAACGGGAGCAGGGAGACGAACGCGTGGTAGGCGATGCTCCCCGCCATGAACGTCAGCCGCTCGGCGCGCGCCTCCCGGACGACCGCGCGAGCCAGCGTCGCCGCTCGTCGAAACGCGGACATGGCTCGCTTACGGGTCCGAGTCTGAAAACGAGGGGGCCGACGGACGCAGGGGCCGCGGCCGCGAACCGGCGGCGGCGGGCAGCGCGGGCCCGCGACGGGCCGCCACCGGCGCTCAGCGCAACTCGATCTTGTGGACGAACGCCATCCCGCGGATCTCGTTCAGGAGGTCGCCCGGGATCTCGCCGTCGGTGATGACGTAGAGCTTCGGTTCGTCGGTGAACTCGGGGTCCTCGCTGATGGTCTGGCGGATGGAGATGCCGCGGTCCGCGATCGCGCTCGTGACCGTGGCGACGATGCCCGACTCCTCGGCGTCGCGGACGGTGATCGCCAGCGCCGTCAGGTCCAGCACCGGCGCGAGGTCCATCAGGCTCGGGATCGCGGAGATGTTCTGGAAGATCCGCCGCAACTGGTCGTCGGCGAGGATTGCGTCGGTGGTGGCGTCGACGACCCGGCGGTCCACGTCGATCTCGCGGGCGATGCCGGTGTTGGGGATCTCTATGCCGCCGGAGACAACGCGGCCCTCGTCGTTGACCGAGAAGCCGCGCTCCAGGATGAGTCGGATGACGGCCTGCTGGCTCGGCGAGTCGGCGAACTTCTCCATGATCGCGTCGAAGGTGGCCGTTTCGGCGTCCACGTCCCCGCGGCCGTCGCTTCCGGCGGCGTCGGCGTCGTCGGCCCCGGCGCCGTCGCTGTCGTCGCCGCTCATTATAGCTCGCCTTTCGTGCTGGCCACGTCGCCGCGGCGCTCGTCGATCCGCGTGGCGTCGTCGAGCGCGCGAGCCAGGCACTTGAACAGCGCCTCGACCTCGTGGTGGGCGTTCTCGCCTTCGACGCCGGCGTGGAGCGTCAGCCCGGCGTTCATCGCCAGCGAGCGCAGGAAGTGCTGGGCCATGTGGCTCGTCATCTCCCCGACGGCGTCCTGGGAGAACTCGCCGTCGAAGTCGAAGTACGGGCGCCCGCTCACGTCGACGACGACCGACGCGACGGCCTCGTCGAGGGGGACCTGCCGGTCGGCGAACCGGCGGATGCCGCGCTTGTCGCCCAGCGCTTCCGTGAACGCCTCGCCGAGAGTGATCGCCACGTCCTCGACGGTGTGGTGGTCGTCGACCTCCAGGTCGCCGTCGCACTGGACGGTGAGGTCGAACAGGCCGTGCGTGGCGAACGACCCGAGCATGTGATCGAAAAAGCCGATCCCGGTGTCGACGGTGGCGTCGCCGTCGCCGTCGACGTCGAGCGTCACCTCGATGGCCGTCTCGGCGGTCTCGCGGGTCACCGCCGCCGTCCGCTGAGTCATGTCCCGAACAGACGCGAGCCTGGTACAAGGCGATTGTGCTACCCCGCGCCCAAGAGCGGTTCGTGTTTAACCGGGGTACTACTTTCACCTCGATCCAACTGCCCGAGATTGCTGTTGAGGACGGTTTCTGGTCTGTACGAGATGGATCTGGCGGTCCATTGCCACTTTACTTTCACTCCGGTGATATGGCTGTCGTTTAATACATTATAGTGGATATGTCCCTATCCAGCATCCCCGCTCTGCGGTATCGACCGCCGGTGCGAGGACACCGGCGGGGATGCCCTTCCCAAGGTGGAAAGAGCATGAGTACGTATGCACACGATCGGTTAAGAGGTTACTCCGCCCCACCTATCTGTCGCCGAGAGGCGCCCGGTAGAACGGTGGATCGATATCCCACCGGCGTCGAGGTCTGTCCGACGCCGGAGGCGTACCACAACGCGATCCGAGGGTCCGACGGCGAGCTGTGTGCTCGCCTGCTCGGCCCCGGCGACGGCGTTGTCCTGACGTTCGCCGACGGTGAGTGGCGATACGAGATCCCTCCGATCCGAGCGCGACCGAGCCGATGGACTACCCTCTCACCGGAGACGGTTGACAGGTGGCTGAGACGGTGCCGGGTGGTTCTCCTGACACATCGTGAACTGAGGACACACTGTACGTCGAACGGGTCGTGCGAGAAGTCGCTGACGACAGTATCGTCTGATCCCACCGGGACGACTCGCGTGGGTGATCGACTGTGAAACGAGATACCCAGACACCGTGGATACGAGCGGTCGGCGGTCTTCTGATCATCGTCGCTATTCTGGTGGCGTTCCTGTATCAGTTGACGGCGAGGGGGGAGACGGAGGGCTGGCTGGTCGTCTTGGTCTCACTCCTTGGACTCGCGGCCGGCGCAGCCGTCCTCGGTAGCGAGGCCGTCCGAACAGGATACCGGGTCCTCCGCGGACTCCGAGGTGGGAAGCGGTGACGGCCGGCACTGCCGCGGCCGGGTTGGACATCCCGGCGGCGGAGTGCGGGGTCGGCGGCTCGTTGGACCCGGTCGACGACCTCGTCAGCAGACAGCGGGTCGCACTTGCCGCTTATTGCCCATCGCTCACCAAGCGGATCCCGTCGCTCGAGGAATCGATCACGGACGCGTATAGACGGCGGCGACAGGCGGTCGGACCGTTTATCGCAGCGGTCCGTACACGGGGCGACATCCAGCCGGCGGATCGCTCCGAACTCGGTCTCCGTTCGGCGCTCCGTCCCGTGCTCGAGACGACCGTCCGAGAGAGTATCCGAGCGGCCGTCGACGACGAGGCGAGTACACTAGCGGCGCGCGTCGAGGCCCGGGTCGCATACGACGGCGACGTGTCCGTCACCGTCGACCCCGACGGGTTCGCGCGCCAGTACGCACGCCGGGGTCTCTCCTCGTTGCTTGACCGCGCCGTGACCGCCGCACACCGTACCCTCCACGCCACGGTCGTCGGGACTGGGCGCCCGAGGGAGCGGTTCTCCACGCTCGCCACCGCGCAGTCGCGCATCCTCGCGACGGCGACGCTGCTCCTGGCGGCTCGGTGCGGTTCGCAGGCGCTGGCGGCCGAGTGTGACCTCGTCACCGCCAAGCAGTGGCGGACCGCGGACGAGGCCGTCTGCCCGGTCCACGGGACCGTCTCGCGGAAGCGCCCGGTCCAGCGCTGCTTCGGCGAACCGGCCGTCGGTGGGACCGCGTACGTCGTCGGAGAACGGACGCCGCTGGCCTGTTCGTGCATCCAGCGGGTCGTGCTCGGACCAGTCGCTCGCACCGATCCCCGCGCGCTCGCCACGAGCGACGGCGTCACGGTCAAACAGGGAGGTGACCCGGTCAAACCGCTGAGCGACCGCGAGTGGGAGGTGTATCGGGCGCACGCGCGGCCCGACGAGACGTTCGTCGACTTGCTCCGTCGCTTCGAACGGACCCGGTCCGTCCGCGGCGGGGCGCGAGAACTGGGCGTCGCGAAGAAGACGTTGTATCGCTGGTTCGACGCGTATCTCGTGGACTTCGACCGGTACAGCGGCCGCTAGTTCTCCGTTCGAGTCCGCCGTGACTGAAAACCGGGGTCCGACCGCACTCTGAGGACGCCCGGCGCGGCTCCGCTCCCTTGAGTCGCCCGGATGTCGGAGTCGCCTGCATTTTCCGGCAGTTCGTCGGTGAATATCGACACCGTCGCGCCGTCGTGGACGTGCGGACTCCGGTCCACTGAGGGGGCAACCCCGTGGACGACTCGTTCGTCGTCGACTGAGGTGGTCCCGGCCCCTACGTAGTAGTACGCGCCGACCGGGGCCGCTTCGGTCGCCGTCGGTGCGTGATAGCAGGCGGCGGTGCGTCGCGGGCCGCACTCGCCCCGGACAGCCCCATCGGCGGAGTGGGCGCCGGGAACCACGCCCGCACGATACAACACACATGCGCTACGCACAAGCGAGCCAGGGTCAGGTCAGTTACGGACGCGAAGGGACGGCATACGAACGAGCCGGGGCGACAGACTCGTACTTCGGCATCATCACGGATGACGTCGAAGTCGCGAACCCGAACGAGGCCACGCCGATGGCCACGAGCGGCGGTCGGCGCGGTCCACACGTCAACTCCCCGGACCCGCGAACCTACGAACTGGAGGTCCCGTTCCTCGTCCTCGACGCGAACGCACCGTTCGAGTTCGCGCTCGGGAACCGCTCGGAGACCAGCAAGAACCCCGACGGAACCGACGGGAGCGGCGACGAGTACACCGAACACCTGTTCACGGAGGCCGACAGGCTGCCGACGATGTCCATCGAACACCAGCAGGCGGACATGGACTTCACCGAGTGGTTCGTCGGGACGAAGGCCAACCTCGAACTCTCCGCGGAGCAGGGCGAACCCCTGGAGGCGACGATGTCGATGACGGCCGCCGATCGCGAGTACGATGACGCGTCGTCGTCGGCGACCGACCTCTCGATCCCGCAGGGTCGGAGCCCGTTCCGGTTCTGGATGGCCGGCGACGTCACGCTCTCGAACCCCTCCGACGGCTCGACGGTCGACACCGTGGCCACTGTCTCCGGGATCGATCTGGCTTGGGACAACGGCCTCGAGAGCCAGCACACCGGGACCGGACGCGACGCACACGCGGTCGCGGAGACGACGGGCGCCGAGAAGTACGACATGACGATCACCGTCTCGGTCACCGACACCGCGCTGTACCGGCGGGCAGCCGAGGCCGAGGCCCCAGTCGACGTCGAGATCCCGTTCTACCGCCCGCCGAACCAGGCGGACGTGACCGACGCACTGTACGTCCGACTACAGGAGTGTACGGTAACGAGCGCTCCGATCCCGGACGCCGGCGAAGGCGTCGTCGAGGCGGAGGTCGGACTCGCGCCGCGAGACACGGAGATCGAGATCCGCGAACCGGTCTAGCCGGCGGCGACTGAACCGCGAATTCGGCACCGCTCGCAGACCGAAGACACCCGAGACACACCATGAGCACGGACGAGACAGGACAGCACCGAGACGCACAGGACGACGACCAGCAGACGGCCGGCGACCCGCTCACCTGGGACGAGGCCGCGAGCGGCTTCCAGCGACGCCGGGAGGAGCGCCGGACCATCGGCGTGGAGATCCCCGACGTCGGCGTGGCGACGTTCACGCTGCGGGGCCTCACCCGCGAAGAGCGCGATGACGTCGAACAGGCCGCCGCGTCCGTCACGCAGCGGGGTCGCGGCGACCCTGATGTCGAGGTGGACACCGGTGCTATTCGTCGCAAGACACTGGAGTACGGCATCGTCGACGGGCCGGACGGATTCAAACCCGGCCGTGCGGACCACCTGAACACGCTTCCACCGGGCGTCCAGGACGAACTCGTGGACGTCGTCGAGTCGCTGAGCACACTGTCCGTCGAGGAGCACGACGGGTTTCAAGAGATGGGGTGAGGGGAAGGATGTCACTCCTGAAACCCCGTTTGAACGGCGTGTCCTCGAAGACGCGGCCTTCTGGGACGCGTACGGCTGCCCGCTCGACCCGCGGACCCTCCCAGCGCGGGAACACGAGGCGCACCTCGCCGTGCTCGACGGGAAGCAGACGGCCCGACAAAAAGAACAGAAACGGACCCGGCGCGGCCAGCGCCACGGTCGGCGGTGATTCGTAGATGCCATCGGGTGTGAACGAGAGCGTCCAGCAGCGTGCGCAGTCGGCCGCAGAGAACACGACCAAGGGGATGAGCGGTGCGAGCGACAGGCTGCGCAGGGCGTCGAGCGCGGCATCGATGTTCGGCATGGCGTTAAACGGGCTCCTCCCAATCTGGGAGTCGATCGTCGCTCAGAGCCCGAAGCTACAGTCGCAACTTGCGGGCATGGGAACCCAGTTCGAGGCGCTCGCCAGTTCGCTCGGGTCGACGCTCATCCCGGCGTTCCGGTTGGTCTCGGGGTTCGTGAAAAGCGCTGTCTCGGTGTTTAGGGCGTTACCGTCTCCGGTCCGGCGACTCGTCGGGATAGCGTTCGCCCTCACGACGGCGCTCGTCGGCCTTGGAGCGGTCGTCGCAACGGCACAAGGCGCCGTCGCCGCTCTTGCAGTGACGTTCGGATCGCTGCTCACGCCGATACTCGTCGCATCCGCCCTGATAGCAGGCCTCTACGCGGTGTGGACGACGAATCTCTTCGGCATCAAGCAGAAGACTGCCGTCGTCCTTGAGGCTCTCAAACAGCAGTTTCAGGCAGTCGTCGAATTCGTCCGGCCGATTTGGGAGGGGTTCGTGGCCGGACTCAAGCAGCTCTGGAACGTCCACGGATCCGCACTGGCGTCGCGGATCACGACGACGATGTCGAACCTGACCGGTGGATTCAAGCAGTTCGTAGCGGTGACGAAACCGCTCTGGGAGGGCTTTCTCACAGTGATCGCAGCCTTGGTAAAGGTTCACTTCGCGGTCATCAAGACGGTCGTCCTGACGGTCATGGACGCGCTTCTCAGTACCGTCCGACTCACGCTCGCGCTCATGCAGGGCGACTTCGACGGCGCCGTGCAGATCGTCGTCGGGTACGTCCAGCGACTCGTGGACCGCATCAACGGGTTCGCGTCACGTATCCAGTCGATCCTCGGCGGCCTTGGGGACGCGGCCATCTCCTGGGCGACGGAGATGATGTCGCAGTTCCTCGCGGGGATCACGGCGAAGACGGAGCAGTTGCTGTCCAAGATCGCCGAGGTCGAAGGGGCGGTCGTCGACCCGCTTTCTGCGCTCCCGGGGAAGGCGATCACCTGGGCGAAGGATATCCTCACGAAACTCGTCGAGGGGATCGACGCGAAGATCGAGGTGCTGAGAGAGCGCGCGCAGGCGGTTGCCGACGACGTGACGAGTCCGCTCTCCTCGCTCTCGAAGCAGGCGGCCGGGTGGGGGAGAGACGTCATCGGCGAGTTCGTTAGCGGGATCAAAGACAAGATCAGTGCAGTCAGAAGTGCCATTTCGGACGTGAAGAGCGAGGTCACGAGCCGGATCTCGTTCGATATCCCGTCCAACGATCGAATGGCCCGTCGCTGGGGTGCGGACCTGATCACGCACTTCTCTCGTGGGGTTCAGGCGAACGCCGGGCTGCTCCACCGCTCGCTCCCAGGAACCGGCCCCCGTGCGATGGGACTGCCACAGCCTCAGCCGACTGCAGCGAACACCACTGCCGTTGACGTCACCGTCGAGGCTGGAGCGGTCCAGCTGAACGGCCGCGGAACTGATCGGCTGAACGCCGAACGGACCGCCGAGGGCATCGGCGAGGAGATGGCGAACCAGTTCGGGAGGCGGTGAGATGGGAGACCACACCGACGTTCGACTGGAGACGCAGGACGGGACCGTCGTGGCATATTTCGCGCCGAATTTCGAGGTGAAGCCGAAGATCTCCAACGACCTGCACGAGGCTGACCGGTCCGGTGGCGACCCGCCAGTCGTCAGGGACGGGCAGCGCTACAGCCACGACCTGTCGGTTCAGGGCGTCTTCGAGCACTCGTCGAACCTGCCGGCGGCTCACGCCGACGACGTCGAATCGATGGTCGGGGCCGCGCCGGTGACCCCGCGCGACCAGGTCAACCGGTTGGTCTACTACGCCACGCAGGTCGGCGGTCCATTCCACCTCTACGAGGGTGCCGACGAGTACACCGCGACGGATCCCGCTGACGTGAATCTGCGGGCTGGCGTCTATCCGGCGGTCCAGATCGCCGAGATCACGCCGCCGTCACAGGCCGGACTGCCGCGGTTCGAGTACGCCGTTGACTTCACCGTGGGGGTGCCCCGATGAGTACAGAGGCTCTGGAGGTATTCCGATGACTGTCGATTGGCGGCTTCGGCCCGGTCGGCCCGTGCTGGAGTTCGGCGGCAGCGGCTACGTCGCGCTCGACATGTCGTACAGCGAACCCGGTGCGTTGCCCGAGTTCTCAGTGAGCGCGTGGGTCAAGACAGCTGTGAGCGGTCGAAGCAGCGAGGGCAACTGGGCGAACCTCGATTTCGACCGTACCGAGTACTTCAATCTCTCCGTACGCGGCGACGACGGTCGCGTCTGGTTTGCGACGACGGGCCAATCGGATGTCATTCACGACCAGTACTCCGAGACTGCGATCAACGACGGCCAGTGGCACCACCTCGCGGTCGTCTACGACGGCTCGGACAAGCTCATTTACGTTGACGGTGAGGAAGACGCCCGTGCGGTGGACGTGTACGGTGGCTCCGCCATCGGAAGCGGGACCACGCGGTACGGGTTCCTCGGCGACGGGTCTGAGGCGGAGACGTTCGATGGCAACAGGAATAGTCACCTCTTCGAGGGCGAACAGGACGAGACGCTGCTATACGAACGCGCGCTCAACGCCGAGGAAGTTAAGCGGCTCTGGCACGGCCGCTCGCCCGACGACCGAGAACTCATCGCTTACTGGCGGTTCGACGGCGAGGGCGACCGACTCTCCGACGCTACCGGTAACGGCAACCACGGAACCATCCGGGGAGACCTGTCTTGGGGCGCGGGTCACTCCGTCCCAGACCCCGCGCTGGTCGATGTCGAGGTGACCGACGCGTTCAACCGGTTCGCCCGCTCGGCGACCGCGACCCTCGACGACCCCGAGGGAAGGGTCGACGACCCCGAGGGAAGGGTCGACGACCGCTACGCACGGCCGACCCCCGTCGAGCTTGAGGTGAGGCGCGATATCGACGATGGCTACGCACGTCGCTTCGGCGGGTTTGTGGTCAACTCGACGACACTCGAACACACAACGGAGCTAGAGGCACTCAGCCACGACTTCTGGCTCCGCAAGCGGCAGGTATTCCGCGGGTTCACTGACGCCGCGATCAGCGACATCCTCCGGGAACTGGTCGTCGACCTGACGCCGCTCGATTGGGTCCCGGGGAACGTCTCGGTCCTCCACGATGAACCCGTCACTCGTGACTGGAAGGGCGAGCGCCTCGACGAGGTGCTCTCGGAGCTCGCGTCCATCTCCGCCGACGAGGAGTTCGGTGCCAACGACGCCGGCGAGTTCTTCTTCCGGCCGCGGGAGGAACGGACGGCACCCCGGAACTTCCCCGCTGGCGAGTACCTCGACGCGGACTTCTCGGAGAACGCCAAACGGGAGGTCAACGAGGTCACGCTCTACTACGGTGAGCGACCGGACACGGGGGCGGTCGCCGTCGAGGACCGCGAAAGCCAGAAGGAACTCGCTCAGAAGCTCGACCGACCGCGGCCAGTCGTCATCGGCGTCACGAAGAGCTTCCCCGAGATTGACTCCGAGGAGGCGGCCGAGCGGAAGGCTCGCCAGATCCTCACCGACCGTGACGTGGTCCAGACCGGTTCGCTGACCACCTGGGAGGCGTTCGGCCTCCGCCCCGGCGACGTGACGCACGTCGTCGCACCGGACCAGGGCGTCGACCGGGACTTCCGGATAGCGGAGGTCACCTACCGCTGGGCCGACGACGAGACGGCGGTCCAGTTGGCGGAGAACACCGGTGGAGTCGTCGATACCCTCGTCTCGCTCAGTAATGAGGTCACACGTATCGACTCCCGTGCCGCAGACGAGGACGCGACTATCACCCAGTTCGTGGAGTTCGACCGAGCGCTCGGCGTCGACCTCGAACTGACGGCCTACAGGCGGACCGTCCCTGACGACCAGCTACTGCTTGGGACGACGAAGGGCGGATGGGGTGACCCGCGGGTCGGTGGCGGCCGATGGGGCGATCAACGCGGCGAGCCCGAACAACTGCTGTAACTCATACTGATGCCAGGAACAATCACTAACGCCGGACTGAACGCTACCCGGGACTTCCTGCAGTCGGAGGTCACGGAACTGGCGGTCGGTACCGGCACGACCGATCCGACGAAGACCGACACCGCGCTCGAAAACGAGGTGATCCGCAAGCCCGTCGACGGCGACGACGCCGGCACTGGTGAGGTTACCTTCGCGACTCGACTGACGAGTTCGGAGGCCAACGGTGCAGACCTCGCCGAACTCGGCGCCGTTGACGGCGACGGCGACCTCCAGGCGCGACTGACGTATAGTTCGATTGTCAAGACGAGCGACTTCGAGATCGAGTTCCGGCTGACGGAACGGGCGATGAACCCATGAGAGAGCACGAAGACGGCGAGTTCCCCTTCGCCAACGACTTCAATGCGGTCGTACGGGACGCCTTGGCCAGCGGCACACTGGTCAAGCGGGGCTGCATGGTCAGCGACAATGGAAGCATCGATATGTCGGTGAGCGTCGTCGATGGCGACGTGTTCGTCGACGGTACCGAAGTCCCGGTGACGGCCCAGTCGGTGATCCTCGCCGACGCCGACCCCGACCACGCCCGCTACGATATCGTGGTAGCAGAGCGGGACGGTTCGGTGTCGGCCGTCTCCGGGCAACCGTCGGCGACTCCCGAGACACCGAGTATTCCGCCGAACGCCGTACTGCTGGCGATAACCGAGGTGCCCGCAAACGCGAACGGCGTGTCAGACTCGGAGATCCACGACGCGCGAGCGGTGCTTGCGAACGTCCCGAACAACGTGATCACTCAGGGCTCCGGCAGCGGGTTGGACGCCGACACGCTGGACGGGAACGATACGCCGCTCCCAGCCAGTGCGCTCGCAGACGGGCCGGGGAGCGGTCTTGACGCCGACACACTGGACGGAGCTCACGCATCCAAATTCGCAACCGACAGCGAGCTAAACTCCCACGCCTCGAACGCTGAAGCCCATCACACGAGGTACAGTGACTCGGAAGCAAAACACGCAGCACTGATTCACAGCGAGGGCTTCGCGCCCGGATTCCTTGGATAACACATGGTCGACACCTATCAACAGAACATCTCGCATAGCTCGGAAGCCAGCACGACGAACGATTCGTGGCAAACCGTCAAATCTGAACCGCTCAACATCAGTAACGGTGAGATAATCTATCTGGACGGAATGGGCATATGCGGCGAAATAAAGGGTGCTAGTAGCGGGTACCCTGGACGCGGACGAGGTGTGATTCGAATGATCAACCCAGAGAACAACCTAGTTTCGAATCAGTACGCAACACCGACAATTAGATCTGACAACACCAATTTCGACAAAGAGTATAGTTATGGGAATATTGGAGAATACCTGCAAGGGGACGGTTGGAACTACGAATTCCAGTTGCAGCTCCGAAGCCAGAGCGATGGGTACACAGCAGCGATTAGAAACGTCGATTCTCGGTTGATAGCTAGAAAAATTCTGTAGCGTATCCGAAAGCAGATCCGCTTGCCGGCGGCTTCCTCGGCCTGTCCACATGGGCGATGTGATTGTCTGAGGCTCTCGCCTTCCCGGTCTAACTCGAGGATAGCGGAGGAACGGATTTGGAAGGACGATCGCTGCCCAACCGTCAGAGACAGTAGACGGGCGGTGAGCATCAAGTCCCGAATCGAATCTGACGAGCTGCTACAGTGGGTGCAGGGCAGACAGTACCTGCTGAACTGGCCCGTCGATCGAGTAACGGAGGCAGAAAAGAACTGAAACGAGCAGCAGAGACGCACTCAAAATTATGCCAACCTACGACACCACCACGGCGGACGAATCGATCCACGACAGACAGCCACTCGACGGCGCGACGACCACGCTCGCCTCGCTGACGGTACCTGCAGGCGAACTGTGGTACGTCGACGGCGTCTACGTCACGGCGGACGGCAGCGGCGACGCCTCGGGCGTCGAAGTGTCCGTCGGCGTCGGCGACGGCGCGACGCTCGACGGGATAGCGCCCTCGATCGACCGCGCCGGTCGCGGCTCGAGCGTCGGCGTCGACACCACCCGGCCGGACGGCGGCGCGGCGACGGTCGACGCGTACGCGAGCGCAGGCGAGGAGATCCGCGTCGTCGAATCCTACGAACAGGGGTCGACAGGCGGCTACCACTACAGCGTGCAAGTACGGCGCGTCGTCTGACCGGCGCGGCGTCAGCCGATCGTCAGACGCGCGTCTGCCGAGGCTTTACGTCTGGTTGCGTCGATGACACGAGTATGGACCGTCACTGGACGCTTGACCTCGTCGCGCTGTCGGGCATCGCCGCCGGGTTCGTCCTGTTCACGGTGAGCAACGCGGCCCTCCTCGCCGGCGTCGTCGCCGCCGTCAGCGCGTACGCGCTCGTCCTCCCCGAGTTCGTCGCGTCCAGCCGACGGGCCAGTCCCCGCTGACCCCTCCCAGCGAACGCGACTGCCGACCCCGCTGGCCCCGGCGGTCGCGGATTCTTCCGCCGTCCCGCTCGTCGCGAGGCCGTCGTGTTCAGTCGTCGACGGCGGCCGTCCCGCCGGCCTCGCGGGCCTCCCGTCGCCCCTCGGCGACGCGTGCGACGACGACCACCGTCAGCGCGGCCACGATCGGGGCGAGGAGCAGGCGCATGGCCGTCGCCGCGCCGGCGTCGCCGACGACGAAGCCCATGAGCGCGGGCACGCCGCCGACCGACACGGCGGAGACCGCAGACGCGAGCGCGTTGACCGGCCCGCTGTACTCGGGCGCGGCGTCGGTCGCGTAGGCCATCATCGTCGGGAACACACCCGAGACGAGCAGGCCGATGGCGACTACCCCGGCGAGCACCCACAGGCCGTCGGCGAGGAAGAACGTGAACGCGAACGCCGGGACGAGCAGGCCGAGGACGCCCACGAGCAGGGTGAGCGGCCCGAGCCGGTCGCTGAGGGCGCCGCAGGCGAACCGCCCGGGGACGTACGCGACGAGCATCGCAGTCAGGGTCGCCTCCGCCCACCCGGCGGGGAGTTCGGCGCGCGCGTAGTAGGGGAGCCAGGTGAATAAGCCGCCCTCGACGCCGGTCACGAAAAAGAGCATGGCGAGCAGCGCCAGCACCTCGGGCCGGCGGACCAGCTCGGCGAGGTCCTCGCGCGTCAGTGGCTCCTCGCTCGACTCGACCGCGGGCGCCCGGAGCGAGCGGAACGCGACCGCGAGCGCGAGCACGCCGACCCCGAGCGCGCCGTAGACGAACCGCCACGACCCCGCTCGAAGCGCGAGGACGACCGCCAGCGGGCCGAGCGCGGCGCCGACCGCCCAGGTCCCGTCGTAGAGGTTGTAGACGCGTCCGCGGACGCTCGGGTAGAAGTGACTCAGGAGCGGTCTGTCGAGCGCGCGGAAGAGCCCGACCGCCGCGCCCTGAACGATGAGCGCGCCGAGGAAGACGAGAAACGACGGGGCCAGCCCCATCGCGAGGAGCGCGGTGCCGGTCACGAACGCGCCGACCGCGATGAGCCGCCGCACGTCGACGCGCCCCGCGCTCGACCCGACGACGAGGATGATCAGCAGGTAGCCGACGGTCCCCGCCGGCGCGACGAGCCCGAGCTGCCACTCGGGCACGGTGAAATACCCCTCCAGCGTCGGGAGCACGGCGCCGCGGACCTGCATCACGGCGCCCGTGAACGCCATCGTCAGGAAGATCGCGACCGTCCACAGCCGGCGGTTCCTCGGGTCGGCGTCGTCGGGGCCCGTCGCCTCAGCGGGGCCGGCGGCCTCCTCACTCACCGCCAGCCCTCCCGCCGCGGCCTCCGGAGGTACCCGCCGGCGCTCGGCGTCCGTTCCGCTCGCTCGTCTCGTGCATACGGAGCCGTACCGAGTGCCACCGGAAAACGTTTTTGTAGATAGTCAAAGAACCTTCCACAATGAGCGAGTCGCGGATCAGGGAACACCTGGGGGCGTTCGGGCTCTCGACGACGGAGATCGAGACGTACCTGGCGCTCGCGCGCCGCGGCGAGGCGACGACGGGGGACGTGGCGACGGCGGCGGACGTCTCGCAGGGCTACGTCTACGAGGTGGCGGAGACGCTGGTCGACCGCGGGCTGGTGACCGTCGACGAGGGCGCCAGCCCGACGGTCCTGCGGGCGCGGCCGGCGGCCGAGGCGGTGGCGGAGCTGTCGACGCGCCTGTCGGACCTGCAGTCGGCCATCGACGACGTGTACAGCGAACCGGCGGCGACCGACGTGGGGTTCGAGGTGGTGCGCTCGCGCCAGACGGTCGAGCGCCGGGCGGAGCGCTTCCTCGGCGACGCGGTCCACGAGGCGTTCGTCGTCGTCCCGGCCACCTCCTTCGGCGACCTGAAGGAGGCGATGGCCGCCGCCGTCGACCGCGGCGTCTTCGTCTACTGCATGCTCGTCGCGCCCGACACCGGCGTCGTCGCCGACGCCGTGGACGACTTCGGCGCGTACGCCCACGTCGTCCGCACCTGGGAGGCCCGCCCGCAGATCATCGTCCTCCGGGACGCCCGCGCGGGCCTGGTCGGTTCCCACGGCGTCCTCACGGGCCGCCACGGCGACGAGTACGCCGTCACGTTCGGCCAGCCGGAGGTCGCCAACGGCTTCTACGGCAACATGGTCAGCAACGTCTGGCCGATGGGCGACCCGCGCCACGTCTCCGACCCGCCGGAACTCCCGACGACCGTCGAGTACTTCCGCAACGGCGTCACCACCGCCGCCCAGCACCTCGACGCCGGCCGCGACCTCGTCGCCGACGTGACCGTCGCCGACACGGGCTCCGACCACGAACTCGACCTGGACGGCGTCCCGGTCCGCGAGGCGAGACAGAGCCTCGTCCCGCCGGTCACGAGCTCCTTCCCGGTGGAGAACGCGCTCGTCGTCGAGACGGAGAACGGCCCCGCGAGCATCGGCGGCGACTCCCCCGGCTTCGACCCCTACTTCGAGGACTTCGCCGCTCGCCGCGTCACGCTGCGGGAGGCGTAGCGCGCCTCAGGCACCGACCTCGCGCTCGCCGTCGTTTTTGGTTTCGACCTCGCCGGCGTCGTCCGTCGCGCGCCTGGCGACCCGGTCCAGCCCAAGTGTCGCCAGGAAGCAGACGACGCCGACGTACAGCAGCGACTGCGGGTCGGTCACCAGCCGACTCACGACGCTGTTCCCGTAGCCGAGGACCGTCCCGAGAAATCCGAGAGTCGAAGTGGTCCAGCCCAGCCCCGTCACGCCGGCGAGTTGCTCCGCGGAATCGGTGTCCAGTGATGTGATCGACTTCAGTCCCATGGCGGCATCTCTCTCCTAATTCGCAATAACAACTCGTCTTTCGAGAGTATACGTAGGAAATATGCGGGGATAGAGGCGAAAACGATCAGTGTCCTCACTCAACTGGTATCGAAGCGTAGCCTACTATCTCCACTTCGGTCCCTACCGGTATCGACCTGGGAAGAAAGCCGCAGTTCAGTCGTGATCGAGGGGCAGTTCGAATGAGGGCGCCAGACAGCTGCGGCGCGACGGCAGGCCGCGAACGAGCGGTATCGGGGGTCAGACGGCATCGATGGCCTCTTCGAGGGAGAAAGCGCCCTCGTACAGTGCGCTCCCGACGACGACGGCGCTGGCGCCGGCCGCCTCCAGCGCTCGCACGTCGTCGAGCGTGGCGACGCCGCCGCTCGCGACGACCGGGATGTCGACCGCGTCGACCACGCGCTCGACGGGGTCGGTCCGCACGCCTTCGAGTTGCCCCTCCACGTCGACGTCGGTGAAAAGTATCCCTCCCGCGCCCAGGTCCTCGTAGCGGCCGGCGGCCTCGGCGGGGTCCAGTCCCGTGCCCTCGGTCCACCCGGAGACGACGACCTCCCCGTCTTTCGCGTCGAGGCTCACGAGGACGCTCCCGGGGTACTCGTCGCTGATCTCCGCGACGATATCGGGGTTCTCGACCGCGGCGGTGCCGAGGATGACGCGGTCGACGCCGGCGTCCAGGAGCGCGGTGGCGTCCGCGACGGTGCGGATGCCGCCGCCGAGTTGCGTGTCGACGTCGACGGCGTCGACGACGGCCTCGATGGCGTCGGCGTTGGCCCGCTCGCCCTCGAAGGCGCCGTCGAGGTCGACGAGGTGTAGCGTCCGCGCGCCCTGGTCGATCCACTCACGCGCGGCCTCGACGGGGTCGCCGTACGTCTTCCCGGTGCCGCGCTCGCCGCCGACGAGCTGGACGACCTGCCCGTCCTGGACGTCGACGGCCGGCACGACCTCGAACTCGGGGAACATACCCGTCGATGCGCGAGCGCGGCCGTAAAGCGTATCGATCGGCGGGACCGCGACCCGCGTCGGAGCCGCCACCGGTCCGCGCCGTCTCCATCACGTTTTACTCGCCGTCGGTCGAGTGAGTGGATATGGTCTCTCTGTTGCTCGTCGCCGGGATCACGGTCGCGGCGTTCGTCGGGTTCAACATCGGCGGCTCGTCGACCGGCGTCGCCTTCGGACCGGCCGTCGGGAGCGGGTCGGTGTCGAAGACCGGCGCCGCGGCGCTGATGACGGTGTTCGCCATCTTCGGCGGCGCCACCGCGGGGACGAACGTCATCAAAACGATGGGCGGGCGGATCGTCCCGAGCGACCAGTTCACGCTGGCCGCGAGCGTCGCCGTCCTCTTCTTCGTCGGTCTCGCGCTCCTGGTCTCGAACCTCTTCGGCGTGCCGGCCTCGACCTCGATGACGGCCGTCGGCGCCATCGCCGGCCTCGGCGTCGCCACCGGCAGCATCGACTGGGAAGTCATGGGCCAGATCGTCACCTGGTGGCTGGTCGCGCCCATCACGGCCTTCTGGGTCTGCGCGGTCACCGGCCGGTACCTCTACCCGCACCTCGAAGCCCGCTTCACGCTGGAGTCGCCCGGCGACGAACCGTCGCTGCGCGAGCGGCTGGGGACGGCGCTGGTCGTCGGGATCGGCTGTTACATGGCCTACGCGGCGGGCGCGTCGAACGTCGCCAACGCGGTCGGCCCGCTGTACGGCGGCCGGTTGCTCGGCGACTCGTTCACCCCCTACGTGGCCCTGGCCGGGGTCGCCATCGGGATCGGCGCGTTCACCATCGCCCGGCGGACGCTCGACACCGTCGGCAACGACCTCACCGACCTGCCGATCCTCGCGGCGCTCATCGTCGAGGCGGTCAGCGCGACGATCATCTACCTGCTCTCGGCCGCGGGGATCCCCGCCAGCCTCGCCGTCTCGGCGACGATGTGCATCGTCGGGCTGGGGTGGGGCCGCGCCACGCGGACGAAGAAGATCGCCGACGCCGCCGCGGAGGCCGTCGCCGGCCCGCCCGAGGCCGACGACAGCACCGTCTCTGTCGACGCCATCGCCGACGGCGACGCCGGGCACCGGGACTCGCCGGAACCTGGCGACGTGGCGAAGATCGGGGAGGAAGCCCCCGAAGAGGTCACGGCCGCCGACCTCTTCGACCCCGCGGCGACCGGCCGGGTCGTCCTGCTGTGGATACTCACGCCGTCGCTGTCGGCCGTCGCGTCGTATCTCGTCTTCCGGTACCTCCCGATCGTCTGAGCGGGCGGGTCCCGGACGTGTGCGTACGTCCACTGATCGGGGCGCTCGATCGGCAAACCTTGCGATCGCGGGGTCGAGACGGTAGCGGAAACAGCAAGGTCTAACAGTCAGGAAGGCGAACATCGCAGGTGATGCCCACCGTAGAGTACCTGAATTACGAAGTACTGGACGACCAGGGTTGGGACATGTACGACGACGCGACCTTCGACAAGGCCGCCGACGCCGACCTCGACGACGAGGACTACGGCACGCTGGAGGTCAACGAAGGCGAGTACATCCTCGAGGCCGCCGAGGCCCAGGGCTACGACTGGCCCTTCTCGTGTCGCGCCGGCGCCTGCGCCAACTGCGCAGCCATCGTCGTCGAGGGCGAGATCGACATGGACATGCAGCAGATCCTCTCCGACGAAGAGGTCGAGGAGAAGAACGTCCGCCTGACCTGCATCGGCTCGGCCGCCGAGGACGAGGTCAAGATCGTCTACAACGCAAAGCACCTCGACTACCTGCAGAACCGCGTCATATAAGCGTCTCACCGACGCGCTCGTACTACACGACTATCGGGACCCGCCCGATTTTTCGAACTCGCACCGCGAGCGACGGCGTCGGTCTGGCGGGGGAGACCGCCCGACGGGTCCGCACTCGCCCGCGTCTGCACTCGTTCTGTTCGACGCTGTCGCAGCCGCTGGCAGCGCGCCGAAACCACTAACTGACTCCATCGCACTCATCCGGTCGTGATCGAGTGGCTGGCGACGTTCCTGACGAGTTCGCCGACGCCGGACCTGCTGCGCCTGGTCGCCGTGCCCGTCTTCGCCTGGGCCGCCTACCGCGACGTCCGCACTCGACGGGTGCCCAACCGGACGTGGCTCCCGCTCGCCCTCCTCGGGATCGCCCTCCTGGCCTGGGACATCTACCGCGCCACGACCGGGATCATGGTGGGCGACCTCGTCGAGCGCGAGCGCTTCTACCTCCGGGTCGCGCTCTCGCTCGGGATGGTCGGGTCGATCGGCTATCTCTTCTACTGGTTCGGCGGGTTCGGCGGCGCCGACGCGAAGGCGCTGATCGTCCTCGCCGTGCTCTTCCCGACCTTCCCCGAGTACATCTTCCCGACGACGGCGCTGCCGCTGACCCGGACCACCGTCGGCGTCTTCTCGCTGACCGTCCTCTCGAACACGGTGCTGGTCGGCGCGGCCTACCCCGTCTTCGTCACGCTCCGCAACGCCCTCTCCGGCCACCGCGCGCCGATCATGTTCATCGGCAAGCCGATCCGGGCCGCGGACGCCGCCACCGAGTACGGGTCGCTCCTCCAGACGCCCGAGGGGTTCTCCCGCGGCGGCCTCGACCTGGACGCCCTCCGGATGTACCTGCGCTGGCGCGGGACGACGCTCGCGGCCGTCCGCGCGGACCCCGAGCGCCACCGCGACCCCGCCAGCCTCCCCGACGATCCGAACTCGCCCGGCGACGGGTCCGTCCCCGACGGCGACGACGTCACCGGACCCGTCGAGGCCGACGTCGCGACCGACGGCGGCGACGACGCCGAGGTCGCTGGCCGCGACGCGGCCGCTGACGTCACAGGAGCCGACGCCGACGCCGCGCCGTACGACGACCCGTGGGGCGCAGCGGCGTTCCTCGACGACATCGAGGGCTCGGCGTACGGGACGACAGTCGAGGACCTCCGCGAGGGACTGGACGTACTCGCCGCCGAAGACGTGGTCTGGATCTCGCCGGGGATGCCGTTCATCGTCCCGATGTTCGTCGCGCTCGTCGTCAGCCTCGTCTACGGGGACCTGTTCTTCAAACTCGTCTCCCTCCTCGTCTGAGCGCGTTACGATTCGGCGGGCTCGACTCGGTCGTAGGCCGGGCCGATGCCGAAGATGGAGACGAGCCAGACGACGGCGACGGCGATGTACGAGAGCAGCGGCGTCCGCTGGAACCCCGGCGCGCTCGTGGCGACGAGCAGGGCGAACGCGCCGACGAGGAGCGCGACCGCGACGGCCGTGTTGCCGGCGTTCCACAGGAGGAACGCCTGCATCGCCCGCTCCTCCTCGCGCCAGGCGGCGAGGAACTGCCGAACGGATCCGATCATCGGCCGTGGGTTGTGCGTCCCCGGGCATAAGTGTGGGCGGCCGCCGTGGCTGAATCCCGCGTTGACTCTGTCCTCCGCGAGCGCTCCCGAACGCGACAAAAGACCTATTCGCCGGTCGCTCCCAGTTGAGATATGACCGACGAAGTGGACCTGGCGTTCGGCGACAACGAGCGCATCCCCGCCGTCGCCCAGGACGCCGACTCCGGCGAGGTGTTGATGCTCGCGTACGTCACGAGCGAGGCCGTCGAGCGCACTCGCGAGACGGGACTGGCCCACTACTACTCGCGCAGCCGCGAGGAGCTCTGGCAGAAGGGAGGGACCAGCGGCCACGTCCAGGAGGTCGAGGAGATCCGCGTCGACTGCGACGGCGACGCGCTGCTCTACCTCGTCGACCAGGAGGGCGGCGCCTGCCACACGGGCTACGAGTCGTGTTTCTACCGCACTATCGACGGCGAGACCGTCGGCGAGCGGGTGTTCGACCCCGACGAGGTCTACGAGTAGCGAGATGAGCGACGCCGCCTTCGACCCCGCGACCGACGACCCCCGCGCCGCCGCGGACGCCCTCGTCGCCGACCTCCGCGAGGCCAGCGAGGCCCTCGACCGCGCCCGCGACCGCGTCGACGCTATCGGCGAGTCGGAACTGCAGGCCGTCGCAGACACCTACGACGACCTCACGACGCTGTTCGACCGCTACGAGGAGGAGGTGACCGGCGACGGCGACTTCCAGACGTTCATCGAGTTCCAGAGCCAGATCGCCGCCGTCACCGAGGAGCTCTCGGAGGACCTCCGCCACCGCGACGTCTTCGAGCGCGTCGACGAACTCCTCCAGCAGCGCCGGCTCACCGAGTCGGACTGGCGGAAGGTCCGCTCGGCGCTCGAACCCGTCCGCGACGACGTCGCCCGCATCGAGGACCGCCGCGAGGCCCGCGAGCGGTACGAAGACGTCCGGTTTACCGTCGAGCGCCGAATCGACGCGCTCGCCGACCGCATCGCCGACCTCGAAGACCTGCAGCGGCTGGGCGACGCCGACCTCGAGGCGCCCACCGAGCGCCTGCGCGACCCCATCGAGACGTACAACGACCGGGTGACCGACGCCTTCGCGGCGTTCCGGCAGTCGGCCGGCGCCCGCGAACTCCTCGACTTCGTCGCCAAGACCCAGTCGTACCCGCTCGTCGGCTTCGAGTCGCCGCCCGACGACCTCCGCGAGTACGTCGAGACCCACGAGGCCGGCGCGGAGCCGATGGGCCAACTGCTGGAGTACGCCGACTACTCGAAGTCGAAGCTCGACCACTACGTGAACGACCCCGACGCGCTGAAGCGCAACGTCTCGACCCAGCGGACCTACCTGCGCCGGCTCGGTCCGGAGCCGCTGACGGTGGACTGGCCGCCGCCGGAGGCGGAGACGCTTCGGTTCCGGGCGCGAGAGCTGACGAGCGTCGTCGCCCGATTCGCCGACGACGTGGAGGACGGCGAAGGCGCGCTCGTGGCGCTGCGGACGGTCCGGGAACTGCCCCGCGAGACGGACTACGAGCGGCTCCGCGACAGCGCGCAGGCCCGCGCTCAGCTGGGCTCCGAGGAGCGCGACCGACTGGCCAGCGGCGAGGTAGCCGAGGAACTGGACGCCTGTCGCGACGCGAGAGCACGGCTGGAGAACGCGCTGGAAGAGTACCCGGCGCTGTAGCGGCACTTCTCCTCGTCCGTTCGCAGGAAACGCTTACTCCTCGCGTTCCTCGGGCGTGTACGTCTCGACTTCGAGGGCGTGGATGTCGGTGGTCATGCGGTCGCCGAGGGCGTCGTAGACCAGCTGGTGGCGGTCGACGAGCGACTCGCCGGCGAAGGCGGGCGAGACGACGGTGGCGGCGAGGTGGTCGTCGTCGTCGGCGCCGCGGGCGCGGCTGACGGTCGCCTCCGAGTCCGGGATGGACTCCTCGATGAGGCGCTCGACGTCGTCGAGGTTCATGCCCGGAGCGAGGCGGGCGAGCGGAAAAACGCTTGCCACTGGCGCCGCGGGGACCCACCGAACCGGAGGATGACGGGGGATTCATACGCCCGCGGCGTCTCCGTCCGACCGGCGGCGATGACGATTAGTTACCCCTCCGAGCCCCTTGTGACGACACGGGACTCCGAGCCGCCTCGACTCGGACCGCCGAGCGGCGCGTGACGCTCGTCGCCGGTTCTCGCGGATATCCCAACACGTTGGGGAGGACGCTCTTTCCGATGGAGGGGAACTTACAGACGAATGATCCGTCCACCCGGCGGTCGGTTCGGAGAGTCCGATACCACGATCACCGGACAGATGGTTCCGTGCCCGGACTGCGGGCGGGCGACGGGCGTCCCGGTCCCGAACGAGAGCACGATCGTCGACGCCGCGGAGGAAGCCGAGGGGTCGTCGACGACGAAGTGTCCGCACTGCGACCGGCGTTTCGAGGTCGGCTACCGGCTCGAATCCGACGACTGACGCGGCCGACGGGGCCGGTTCAGACGAGCACGTCGACGTCGTAGCCCTCGGACCGCAGCGCGTCGAGCAGTTCCGTGGCGTGGTCGGGGCCGCGCGTCTCCAGATCGAGTTCGACCTCTGCGGCGTTCATGGCGACGTCCTTGCCGGCGCGGTCGTGCTCGATGGCGTGGATGTTGGCGCGCGAGTCGCTGATGACCTCGACGAGGCGTTCCAGTTCGCCCGGGCGGTCCTTGAGGGTGGTCCGGATGCGGAGGTAGCGGCCGGTCTCGACGAGGCCGCGCATGACGACCGTGGTGAGGACGTTCAGGTCGATGTTGCCGCCGCTGAGCACGGGGACCACCACCTCGTCGTCGTCGTACTCGAAGGCGCCTTCGAGGACGGCCGCCAGCGCCACGGCGGCGGCGCCCTCGACCAGTGTCTTTCCGCGTTCGAGTAGCGTCGTCAGCGCGACGGCGACCTCGTCGTCGCTGACGGTGACGACCTCGTCGACGCGCTCGCGGATCACGTCGAAGGTCTGCGCGCCGACCTTCCGGGTGGCGATGCCGTCGGCGATGGTGTCCACGGAGTCGCGCGCGACCACTTCCCCTTTCTGCAGGGAGTCGGCGACGCTGGAGGCGCCCTCCGCCTGGACGCCGATCACCCGCGCGTCGGGATTCTTCGCCTTCACGGCGGTGGCGATCCCGCTGACGAGGCCGCCGCCGCCGATGGGGACGACGACGGTCTCGACCTCGGGGAGGTCTTCGAGGATCTCCAGGCCGATGGTTCCCTGGCCGGCCATCACCATCGGGTCGTCGAAGGCGTGGACGTAGACGCGCTCCTCCTCGCGTTCGATCTCGTGGGCGCGCTCGGAGGCCTCGTCGTAGTCGGCGCCGTGGAGGACGACCTCCGCGCCGTAGTTGCGAGTGGCCTGGACCTTCGAGACGGGGGCGTGCTCGGGCATGACGATCTTCGAGTCGACGCCGATGCGCGTCGCGGCGAGCGCGACTCCCTGGGCGTGGTTGCCGGCGGAGGCCGTGACGACCCCCGAGTCCTGCTCCCCGTCGGAGAGCGTCGCGATCTTGTTGGTGGCGCCGCGGATCTTGAACGACCCCGTCCGCTGGAAGGTCTCCAGTTTCATGTGCACGTCGGCGCCGGTCATCGCCGAAAAGGTGTGCGAGTAGTCCAGCGGCGTGTGGCGGGCCGTCTCCGCGACCCGCTCGCGTGCGTCGAGCACGTCCGCGAGTTCGATCATGCCATAGCTACCGCTCGCGGCGTGTTAGATGTAGGGGGAAGAGCGTGTGACGACTGGTACTTCGGCCCGACCGTACTTGAACCCGAGCCAACCGGAGTGAAAGTGGAACCGAGGGACGCCGAGCAGGTGCTACGACGGGCCCGCTCCTGGGCGAACGACCACGTCTTCACGTTCGACGTACGTTCGCACGCGCTCGGCGAACCCGCCCTCTCCGGGCCACTCGGCAGGCGCACTCAGCCGATCGGGGTCGCCGACGTAGGTTTCGACCGTCGTCCCGCCGCCTCCGCTTCCGTCGGTGCCGCTCGCCACGAGCGGCACCGGAACTCGGGCGTACAGCCCGCTCTCGACGCCCTCGTAGCGGTCGAGCGCCGCTCGGTCGCCGGTCCGGAGGAGACGGCCGTCCACACGACCGCCGGGCGCGAGCGTCGGGTACTCGCCGTCGACGCGGTGGAGGCCGTCGAGGACGGCGGGCCCGCAGTAGGTGAAGTCCTCCAGCACTGTCTCCGCCCGGGAAGTGTCGGTGAGGGTGCCGTAGACGAAGACGTCCATACGTGGATCGGCGGTCGGCGAACGGTATCGGCGTTGCGACTTCCGCGCCGTCGTCCGTTCCGCCGGCACCGGTAGCTTCAATCGTCGCGAGTCCGGATTCCGGAGCAATGTCGACGGCGGGCGTGCGGGAGCGCGGGCTGTCGGTCTGGCGGCGAGTGCTCTCGCTGTCGTGGCCGATGATGATCCAGCACGTCTTCCGGACGCTCATGCGGACGACGGACGTGATCGTCACCGGCCTGTTCTCGCCGGCGGCGGTCGCCGCGGTCGGCCTGGCGGACCTGTACGCCCGCTTCCCGCTCCGGATCGGCCTCGGCCTCGGGAGCGGCGCCATCGCCCTGTCCAGTCAGGACACGGGCGGTGAGGCCATCGAGAACCGCGACCAGGCGATCACACAGGCGATCCTCATCGGCCTGCTCTCGGGGGTCCCGTTCATCGCATTCGGCTTCCTGTTCGGCCAGCAGGCCATCGCGCTGCTGGGCGCGCCCGAGACCGTCGCGGAGATGGGCGGCACGTACCTCGCGGTCGTCTTCGCGAGCGCGCCCGCGAGACACGTCGCGCTCGTCGGCGCCCGCGCGCTCCAGGGCACCGGCGACACCCGGACGCCGATGTACGTCGACGTGACCTCTTCGGTCCTCAACATCGCCGGATCGCTCGTGCTGGGGCTCGGGCTGTTCGGCGCGCCGCGACTCGCCATCGTCGGCGTCGGCATCGCGACGGCCGTCGGGAACTGTTTCACCGCCGGCGTGCTGTCGCTCGCGATCTGGAGTTCCCGGACGGAAGCGTCGTTCACTCGCCCGCGGGACCTGGTCATCGCGAGGCAACTGCTCGCGGTGAGCGCTCCCCGGATCGCCGAGGGGCTGGTGCGGACGCTGGCGGAGTTCCCGTTCAACGCCTTGCTCCTCACGTTCGGGACGGATGTCAACGCCGCCTACCAGATCGGCCGGCGGATGTACCAGCAGGTCACCTCGCCGCTGGGCCGGGCGTACCACACGGCCACCAGCGTCGTCGTCGGCCAGTCGCTCGGCGACGGCGACGTGGCGAGCGCCCGCTTCCAGGGGTGGGCGACCACCGTGCTCGCCGTGGCGACGATGGGCGCCATCGGCCTCGTCCTGTTCTTCGGCGCCGACTGGTTCGTCGCGTTCTTCACGGGCGACCAGTCGACCGCCGGGTACGCGACCGGGTTCGCCCGCGCCTACGCCGTCGCCGCGCCGGCCATCGGCGCGTACCTGGCGCTCTCGGGCGCCCTCCAGGGGGGCAGCGACACCCGGACGCCCTTCATCGCGCAGACGACCGGGCTGTTCGGCTTCCTGCTCGGGTTCGGCTACCTGACGAGCGTCGTCCTCGGGTGGGGCGTCGTCGGCATCTACGCCGCCATCGCACTCCAGCAGTTCTGGGCGCTCGCGGTCGTCGCGTGGGGGTTCGCCCGCGGCGACTGGGCGGCGAAGGCCGCGGCGATGATGGACGAGCGCGGGAGCGCCGGCGGGGTCGACGGCGAGCCCGACGCCGAGGCGGATCCGACGGACTGAGCGCGAGCGGTCCCCCGGACCGCACGGGGAGACACCGCTCGTTATTGTCCACCCGCCCGAATCCAGGGTATGGAACTCGTCTCGGTCGCGGCCGTCGCCGAGAACCGCGTCATCGGGGAGGGCGACGAGGTCCCCTGGGACCTCCCCGAGGACAAGAAGCAGTACCGCGAGCGGGTGGCAAGCCACCCGACCATCTTCGGCCGGCGCACCTACGAGATGTTCGCGGACCCGCCCGGCTCCGCGTTCGTCGTCCTCAGCCGCACGGAGCGGGAGTACGACCGCGAGAACGCCTACCACGCCGGAGGCGTCGACGAGGCCGTCTCGATCGCCGAGTCGCTGGGCGCCGACACCGCCTACGTCCTCGGCGGCGGCGCCATCTACCACCTCTTCCAGCCGCACCTCGACCGGATGGTCCTGACGCGCGTCCCCGGCGAGTACGAGGGCGACACCTTCTACCCCGCGTGGGACGAGAACGAGTGGCTCCTCGTCGAGACCGAGGAGTACGAGAACTTCACCGTCGAGACGTGGGAGCGGAAGCACGGGGACAAGGCGTAGCGGTGGCGGAGCGGCAGCGGTACGGTCGCGGAGCGGCAGCGGTACGGTCGCGGAGCGGTAGGCGGATGAAGCATCCGGCGCGCAAAGCGCGCCGGTTCTCCGGACGCGAGCGAACGAAGTGAGTGATGCGTCCGGCCTTTTTCACCCATGCTTTTGCGTCGGGGGGTGCCCGCAGGCGCGCGTAGCGCGCCGAGGACACCCCCCGGCGGAAAAAGATGGTTCAGTAACTGTCCACGTCGGTCCCGACCGAACAGACGTACTCGCCGGTGGCGACCTGCGGGAGTCTGCGGGCGCGCCAGAAGATACCGCTCGAGTCGGCGGTGACGGTCTCCTTGACGCCGCCGAAGGTGTCGGTGACCTCGAAGAGCACGTCGCCGCGGGAGACGCGCTCGCCGAGGTCCGCGCGGAGCGAGACGAGGCCGCCGGCGGGGGAGCCGTACTGCTCGAAGCCGTTCGCGCGGGTCTGGGGGTTCAGGTCGACCTGGCCGTCGGTGAAGCCGTAGTACGAGAGGACGTTGAACACGCCCTCGACGCCGGCCTGGATGGAGTCTTCGTCCCAGCCGACACAGCCCCCGAGTTCGGGGTCGATGGTGGGGATGCCCTCGTCGGGGGCGGCGCGGGCGAGTTGGCCGTCGGGGCCCTTCTGGTCGAGGACGTAACCGCAGTCGAACACCTTCGCGAGTTCGAGGCAGGCGTCGTGGAGGCGGTGGCGGGGACCACAGCGGACGCGGCACTCGTCGATCATCCGGGAGGTCGACCCCTGGTGGAGGTCGAGGATGAGGTCGGCGCGGCGGGCGACCTGGAAGGTGGCGGCGGCGATGCGTTCGGTGGAGGTTCCGGTCTCGTCGCCGGGGTAAGCGCGGTTGGTCTTCGTGTCGTCGATGGGGTTGCGGTGTTCGGCGACCTGGAAGGCGTGGAAGTTGACGATGCCGACGACGAGGACCGTCCCCGCGATATCCTGGGGGTCCAGCTGCGGGACGACCCGCTGGACGACCCCGACGCCGTTGAGTTCGTCGCCGTCGCTCGCGGCCTGCACGTAGAGGGTGTCGCCGTCCGCCGCGCCGTTGATGACCGCCACTGGGAGCCCGACCTGCGTCCCGTCCCGCGTCTCGCCGACCGGCAGACGGCCCGTGTCCATCTCCCCGGGCGCCGCCTGGGCCGTACCGAGCGTCGTCATTACCACAACTGCAGAACCCGCGTCTCTTTAGCGATTCGGTGTGCCCCGCTCTCTGCCGCCGTCGTCCCCCGACGACCGCCGTCTCTCGTCGCCGGTCGCGGTCACCGATCGACGCGTCTTTGCCGGTCGTGACCGAAGCGCCGCCATGGTGGGCGAGCGACCCGAGGGCGGCGAGTCGATGCCGGGCGAGCAGGGGACCGAGCGGCCCGAGAGCGGCCGCGCGGCCTTCCTCGCCGCGCTCCGCGTTCGACGCAACGCCAAGTGGGGGCTGGCCGTCGGCGTCGCGGTCGCGCTCGGCGCGTTCTTTCTCTTCGTCGTGCTCCTCGACGCGCGCGACTCGCCGCTGTGGTACGTCGCGCTGGGGTTCACCCTCGCGATGTCGACCGCCGGTCTCGTCGCCTTCCTCCTGACGCTCGGCCGCGCCGTCCGGCTCTCACGCGAACTCTGACCTCGCGGAGGGCACGCCGCGGACCGCCGATCGATCCCCGCCGATCCCGTCTCTGACTCGCGACCGGTCGTCTCGCTGTCCCGCCTCGTCTCCGCACACCACCGGGTCGAGCGGTCTGGCGCCGCGGCTCCGCCGGAGCGGCTCGGTCCGACGATCCGTTCGGGAGAATCGAACGAATTCGCCTCCCAGCGGGAAGATAACGACGAACGTCGAAGTCACTATCGACGACTGAAACCCCTCCGTCGCGGGGCGTCGGGTGCAGAGACGTTCGATTCGTCGGCGGGGTGGGCGGGGCGCCGATAGACGTTCGTCCAGAAAGGCGTTCGGTGATTCCGTACGCGTCCACCTACGAACGGTAACCCTTTTGCCCGGGCCAGAACAAAAATGGTGGTATGACTGACGAGCTTCGGAAAGGCCTCGAGGGAGTGCTCGTCGCCGAGTCCGATCTCAGCGAGATCGACGGCGACGAGGGCCGACTCATCTATCGCGGGTACGCCATCGAGGACCTCGCGAGACACGCGAGCTACGAGGAGGTCATCTACCTCCTCTGGCACGGCGACCTCCCCGACGCCGACGAGCTCGACTCGTTCACCGACTCGATGGTCGCCGAGCGGGCCGTCGACGAGGACGTCCTCGACACGGTGGGCCAGCTCGCCGCGGCCGACGAGAACCCGATGGCCGCCCTCCGCACGGCGGTCTCGATGCTCTCCGCGTACGACCCCGACGCGGACGCCCCCGCCACGGACGAGACGGCCACCCTCCGCAAGGGCCGGCGCATCGTCGCCAAGATCCCGACCATCCTCGCGGCCTTCACTCGCATGCGCGACGGCGAGGATCCCGTCGAGCCCCGCGAGGACCTGGGCCACGCCGCGAACTTCCTCTACATGCTCAACGGCGAGGCGCCCGACGACGTCCTCGCCGAGACGTTCGACATGGCGCTGGTGCTCCACGCCGACCACGGCCTCAACGCCTCGACGTTCTCCGCCATCACCACCGCCTCGACCCTCTCGGATCTGCACAGCTCGGTCACCTCGGCCATCGGCACCCTGAAAGGCCCGCTCCACGGCGGCGCCAACCAGGACGTCATGCAGATGCTCAAGGAGGTCGACGAGAGCGACCGCGACCCCATCGGCTGGGTCGAGAAGGCCCTCGACGAGGGCCGGCGCATCTCCGGGTTCGGTCACCGGGTCTACAACGTCAAGGACCCCCGCGCGAAGATCCTCGGCGAACGCTCCCAGGAACTCGGCGAGGCCGCCGGCACGCCGAAGTGGTACGAGTACTCCACGAAGGTCGAGGAGTACATGGCCGAGGAGAAGGGCCTCGCGCCCAACGTCGACTTCTACTCCGCCTCGACGTACTACCAGATGGGCATCCCCGTCGACATCTACACGCCCATCTTCGCCATGAGTCGCTCGGCCGGCTGGATCGCCCACGCCGTCGAGTACGTCGAAGACAACCGGCTGATCCGCCCGCGCGCCCGCTACACTGGCCCGCACGACCTGGAGTTCGTCGATATCGACGAGCGATAGTACGGCCGCGAACGGAGTGAGCGGCCGCTTTTTGCCCCATCTTTTTCGAGGCGGGTTCCCGCAGCGAGCGCGAGGCTCGAACGGAGTGAGGGCCTCGCTGCGAACGGCGCGAAGCGCCGTGAGCGAAGCGAGCGAGGAAACCCGTCGAAGAAAAAGGTGGTGGCACGACCGGCTGATCCGCCCGCGGGCCCGCTACACCGGTCCGCAGGACCTGGAGTTCGTCGATATCGACGAGCGGTAACGCGCCGCCGCCAGCGCGCTCTTTCTGGATCCGTCGCGGCTCGCGGATCAACACCTACAGGGGCGTACCGCACCACGACACGTCCATGCTCACCTGCGGCGACTGCGGACGGACCTATCCCGACGACGCCGATGCGCCCTGGCGCTGCGAGTGCGGCCACGCGCTCGACTACGCGGAGCGACCGCTCCCGGACGCGAGCGACCCGCCCGCGCACCTCGACCGCGACCGCGGGCTGTGGGCGTTCGACCCGTTTCTCGATACCGAACGGGCGGTGACGCTCGGCGAGGGGTGGACGCCGGTGGTCGACGCGCCCGAGTGGGGCGTCGCGTTCAAACTCGAATCGGTCTTCCCGACGGGGAGCTTCAAGGACCGCGGCGCGGCGCTGACGGTCTCGCGAGCGGCCGAGCTCGGCGTCGACCGACTGGTCGAGGATTCGTCGGGCAACGCCGGTCTCGCCATCGCCACCTACGCGGCCCGCGCGGGCATGGACGCCGAAATCTACGTGCCCGCGGACGCCAAAGCGGGGAAACTCCGGGCCATCGAGCGGACGGGCGCGGACGTGGTGCGCGTCGAGGGGTCGCGCGGCGACGTGACCGATGCCTGCGTCGAGGCGGTCGAGGCGGGCGAGGGCTGGTACGCAAGCCACGCCTGGAACCCCGCCTTCTTCCGCGGGACGGCGACGGTCGCGTTCGAACTCGCCGCCCAGCGCGACTGGACGGCGCCCGACGCCGTCGTCACGCCGCTTGGCCACGGCACCCTCCTCCTCGGCGCCTACCGCGGCTTCCGGGCGCTGCGCGACGCCGGGTGGACCGACGCCGTGCCGAAACTGCTGGGCGCCCAGGCCACCGGAGCGGCCCCCATCGCCGACGCGGTCGACGACGGCGGCGGCAGTGCCGAGGAAGCGCCGAACGCCGCCGCCGACGGCATCCAGATCCGCGACCCGGCCCGCGAGGACCAGATCCTCGCGGCGATCCGGGAGACGGACGGCGGCGCGATGGCGGTCGGTCCCGACGCGACCGAGCGCGAACACGACCGCCTCGCGCGGGCGGGATTCCACGTCGAGTCGACCAGCGCGACGGCGACGGCGGCGCTCGCCGAGTTCAGGGAGCGGGGGACTGTCTCGCCTGACGACGACGTGGTCGTCGCGCTCACGGGAACGGGGTTGAAGGGATGACCAAGCGACGAGCCAGCTACTGCCCGTACTGCGGGACCGCACTCGAAACGAAGGGGTTCGAGGGGCGCGACCGGCGGTTCTGCCCCGAGTGCCGGGAGTTCGTCTTCCAGAATCCGACGCCGGGCGGGCACGTCGTCGTCCTCGACGGGGACGCGGCGCTGCTCATCGAGCGTGGTATCGAACCCGACCTCGGCGCCTGGGCCGTCCCCGGCGGCATCCTGGAGGTCGACGAACCGGCGGCGCTGGGCGCCGCGCGGGAACTCGAAGAGGAGGCCGGGCTGTCGGTCGACCCCGGCGCGCTCGAACTGGTCCGGACCGGCCTCGACGTCGACGACCCCGACGACGGTTCGTACCTCTCGATCACGTTCGCCGTCGAGCGCGCGGACACGGCGGGCACCGTCCGGCCGGGACCGGAGACGACCGACGCGCGCTTCTGGTCGTTCGCCGACCTCCGGGACGGGGGCGTCCTGACGCGGTCGGTGGACTGCCGGCGGATCGAGGCGGCGGTCGAGCGACTGCGTGGCGAGAGAGTACAGTTCACGGCGGAGTGACCCGCTACCGCCAGAGCTCGCGGTCGAGGACCACGTCGGCGTCGACGGAGAGCCGGGACTCGGCGACGCCGTCGCGGTCGGGCGCGTCGGAGTAGAGGATGTAGCGTCGGCTGTCGTCGGTGCGGGTCCTGACGACCGCCGGCAGGACGTCCTCGGGCGCGGCGGTCGGCGGCGGCGGCGGTCCGATCACGACGCGCCCGTCGCGGGTCTCCGAGGATCTCTCTGCCATGTCCGCTCGGACGAACGCAGCGATCATTGTTACGAGTCTACTACCCGCGTTCAGGCCCGCTTAACCGCGAATTAGGCACTCCCTCGCCGCCGCCCCGACCGCTCTCGCCGGCCCGCGCGGCCGCCGACCGACACCGTTTACCCGCCGGCAGTCGGCCACCCGGACATGTCCGGAAGCGTCCACCACACCGGCACGACCGTCGCAGACCTGGACCGCGCCGTCGAGTTCTACACCGAGGTGTTCGACCTGGAGGTCCTCGCCGAGTTCGAGTCCGGAGGTGAAGCTTTCTCGACCGGCGTCGGCGTCGAGAACGCCACCGGCCAGTTCGCCCACCTCGACGGCGACGGCACCCGGGTCGAACTGGTCGAGTACGAACCCGAGGGCGAGGAGGCCGTCGCCGACAGCGTCAACGACCGCGGCGCCAAACACCTCGGCTTCGGCGTCGACGACGTCGAGGCGTTCTACGAGGACCTCCCCGACGACGTGGAGACGATCAGCGAACCGCAGACGACGGGGACGGGGACGACCATCCTCTTCCTCCGCGACCCCGACGGCAACCTGATCGAAGTGCTCGACGCGTAGGCACCGACTAATCGCGCCTTTCGCGGGCGCTATCGCGAATTTCGTTCTGCCGCGAGAGGTCACGTCGCTACCGCTCGGGATGCGTCGGCGCGTCGAAGCCGCCGCGCACGAGCGGTTTCGCGACGTGGCGGCGGGCACAGGGCGGTACCTCGTACCAGCCGGGTTCCAGATCACGGTCGATCACTCGTTCGGCCTTCTCGTCGGCGCTCGTGCCGCAGTCCCGACAGCGATACCCCTGTCCAGCACCGGCGGAACCCATCGACCGGCCGCACTCGGGACACGTCGGGTTCACTCGCTCCGTCGCCACCAACTCGCGGACGGCGAACTTCTCCAGTTTGAGCGTCCCGCCGGTCACCTCGCCGCAGACGGTCAGGCGGTCGCCGACGCGCAGCGCTCGCACGCGGTCCCGAAACCGCTTCGTCGGCTCGAAGGCCGCGACCGCGAGTGCCGCGCCGTCGTCGCTGCGCACGGTGCAGAACACGTGTCCGCCCTCGCGCGTCTCGGGCGACTCGACGACTTCGCCGTCGACGCGGTAGGCTCGCCCGTCGGCGACCGACCCGAAGCCGTCGACGGGCCGCAAGTGCGCGTCCGTCCCCTGGTTGGTCACGAACAGCGCGCGGCTCGCCACCGGCTCGCCCTCGATCGATTCGGCCACCGACCGGGCGGTCTCGGGGTCGTCGCCGCGGATCCCGTGCAGGATGGGGCAGGGCGTCCGCGGGACGCAGACCGGGTAGCCCTCGCCGCGGTCGACGGTGTCCCAGGCGTCCGGATAGGCGCGCTCGGCCGCCGAGCGGACCGACTCCCAGTCCACCTCGCGGTCGGTCCCCCAGCGGTCGCGCTCGCGGTAGGAGATGCACTCGTATGTCCAGTCGTCGAACGCGCGCCAGGCGCCGACGGCGGCGAGGGCGCCGATACGGCCGCGGCCGTTGCCCGCGTGGGCGGTCTCGTAGCCCGCGTCGGCGGCCAGGGCGACCGCGTCGTCGACCTCGTGGTAGTCGCGGACGGCCGCGCGGGAGAACTCGGCCACGTCGTCGGGCACGTCGTCCGGAGCCCCCGGCGCGACGGCGACCCCGGGATTGGTTCGCGGGTCGGCGGTCTCGGCCAGGTCGAGGTGGTCGCGCGCGAGGTCGAGCGCGCGCGCCGGATCGAGGTCCGTGTGGACGGCGAGCGCGGCGTTCCCGCGGGTCTTGTGCTCGACGCCGGGGTTCAGCCGTACCAGCAGCCGGCGCTCGACGCGGCCACCGGCCTCGCGGACCCGCTCGGCGAGGGTCGCGGCGACGTAGGTCGTGCACATCCCGCGCTCGCGAGAATCGGTATCGTCGAGGCCGATGACGGTCACGAACGCCCGTAGCCGGGTCGCGGGCAAACGGGTTTCGACTGCGTTTCACTATATCAATCTATCGGTTAACGCGAAAGAACGGGACGCACGGACAGTCTACGGGCGGCACAATGCATATATGCGGTGACGTACTTACCTCCGGGTATGTCACGGTCGGCACTGGTCGGCAACGTCACCGCGATGTTGGAGGACGCGGGCTTCGTGGTGAGCGAGCGCTGTGCCATCCGGCCCAAGAGCTTCGACGTCGCGGCCCGCCGCGGGGAGGAGGTCCTCCTCGTGAAGATCCTCGGCAACATCGACGCGTTCGACGGCCACACCGGCGCCGAGATGCGCCGCCTCGGCACCTACCTCGGCGCCACGCCGATGGTCATCGGGCTTCGAACCCGGGACGAGGAACTCAAGCCTGGCGTCACGTACTTCCGCCACGGCGTCCCGGTCCTCTCGCCCGACACGGCGATGGATCTCTTCGTCGAGGAGGTCCCGCCGCTCATCTACGCCGCGCCGGGCGGCCTCTACGTCAACATCGACAGCGACGTCCTCGCGGACGCCCGCGAGGAGCGCGACTGGTCGCTCGGGCGGCTGGCGAACGAACTCGGCGTCTCCCGCCGGACCGTCTCCAAGTACGAGGACGGCATGGACGCCTCCGTCGAGGTCGCGAGCCAGCTCGAAGAGCTGTTCGACGAGCCGCTCACCGCGCCCGTCGACGTCCTCGACGGCGCCGAGGAGGTCCGCGAGGACGAACCGACGCCGGAGGACCCCGAGGTCGACCCCGAGGACGAGCCCATCGTCGCCGTCCTCACGCGCGTCGGCTTCGACGTCCACCCGACGGACCGCGCGCCATTTAAAACCGTCAGCGAGAACGAGCGCCGCGAGGAGGAGATGCTGACGGGCCACTCGGAGCTCACCAAGACCGCCGAGAAGCGCGCCCGCATCATGTCCTCGGTCGGCAAGGTCACGCGGACCCGCTCGGTGTACGTCGTCGAGCGCGCCACCCGCGAGTCCGTCGAGGGCACCGCCATCGTCGAGGAGTCGGAGATGGAGAACCTCCAGGAGGCCGACGAACTCCGCGACCTCATCCGCGAGCGCGCCGACCTGGAAGGCGGTTCGGCGTAAGCGCGGTCTCGCCGTCGGATTCTCCGCTACTCGAAGGCGTAGAGCCGCAGCGTCGTCGGCTCCGGAGCTCCCCCCCGCGCCCGGTCCCGGTTCGCCGGCAGCGTCTCCCAGCGTAGCGCGTACGTGCGCGTATCGTCGTTGTTGTCTCCCGTTTCGCTGTCCGGCGGTTTCGCCGCGTCCGCGGCCCACTGCACTTCGTGACCGCCGGTCGTCGGCTGTCCGAGTTCCTCGGGGAGGCCGTGCCACGGCGCGTCGGTCCGCTCCACGGCGAGCGTTTCGGGGTCGAGAATCCAGCGACCGGGGCCGTATTCAGCGTGCCAGAACGTCTGCACGAGCCGATCGTCGACGACGCGGACGGGGTCGACGAGGATCTCGTCGTCCAGCGTGCCGTGACCGCCGAACGCCCAGCGGTAGTCCCAGTCGCTGACCTGCGAGACGGTCCATTCGTCAGCCGCTCCGTCGAACCGCGCGTCGTAGACCTGCGTGTTTCCGTCGGCGTCGTGCCTGTGATACGAGAGAACCGGTCGCCCCTCCGCGTCGAAGCTCACGGCGACGTTGCTGTTGAGCAGGCCGTCGCCTGCGGGGACGGGGTCGACGACCGCGCCGTCGTCGACCGTGATCGGCAGGTCGAGCGCTCGCCCGTCCGCTCGCTCCCAGTCGACGAGGTCCGGGCTCCGGGCGTACGAGAGGTCGTGGTTCGTCGCGGCGTCGGGCGTGTCGCGCCACACCCACGCGAGGTGGTAGTCGCCGTCCGGACCGCGGAGCGGCCCGGTCGGATAGGCGTTCATCTCGCCGCGGCCGTCCAGCAGCGGCTCGTCGAGTAGTCGGCGCCACGTCTCCGCCTCGGGGTCGTAGGCGTTCAGCAGGCGCCGGCCGTCGCCGCTCCCGCCGTCGCGGTACATGAACACGAGGTCGCCGTCGGGACCGTCGAGAAAGGTCGGATAGGTGACCGCGTCCTCGTCGCGGCCGACGAGGGCGTCGACGCGTTCGAGCGTCGTTGCGTCGAGCGGTTCGGTGCTCCGGAAGTACACCAGCGGGTCGACGTGCATGTTCCCGCTGACGTGGAGGTGCCCGGCGGCGTCGACGGACATCGCGATGTCATTGTGGCTGTCCCACTCGACGCGCTCGTCCAGAGCCGTCTGCGTCCACTCCTCCTCGTCCAGATCGCGCTGGGCGACGGTCAGCCACCGCTCGGCGTCGTAGTAGGCGACGAACTGCCGGTTCTCGACCGTCAGCAGGTCGAACCCGACCGGATGTCCCGCCCACACCTCGTCGACGTCGAGCACGGTCTCGACGCTACGTTCTCTCGGCGGTCGCATGCCCGCTCTACCTGTGTCGCCGACGTAATAGTTCGGGTCCCCCGAGAGCGGGCGCGGCCGTCCCGCGGTCAGTCCGCGGGGTGGGTCGGCGGCCGGCGGTGCTCGTCGTCCTCGTCCTTGCGCCGCCGGCGTGCGACGATCTCGCTGGCGACGAACGGCGCGGCGACGATGGCGCCGGCGAGCCCCCACAGCGAGGTCTGGAACAGGTCGATCCCGGTGGCGCCGGACGCCGCGCCGGCGGGGTTGCCGACGACGACGGCGCCTTTCATCCCGGCGGCCTGGTGGGGCGTACAGGCGTATTTCACCACGCCCTGCCCGTCGAGTTTCAGCGCGTAGGTGTCGCCCTGCGACCCCTGCATCGGGCTCTCGAAGTCGTGGGTCTCCCCGGAGACGTTGTGCTGGCCGCCCTTGCCGGTCCACTCCCAGACGACTTTGGTGCCGGGGTCGACCCTGACCGCCGCCGGGCTGAAGGCGAAGGGGCCGCCGTTGCCCTCGGCGCCGACCTTGATGGTCACCTCGTCCTGCCCGGTCTTGTCGACCGTGCCGTCGAAGTTGCCGACGTTGTCGAACCAGCCCTCGTAGTCGGGTTCGACGAACTCGCCGCCCGCAGCGGTGCCGTCGCCTCCGGTGTCGGTGCCGCTCCCGCCGTCGCTGCTCGACCCGCTCGACCCGCTCGCGCTCGGGACGGTCACCTCGGCGTCGCCGACGATGACCGCGCCTTTCATCCCCATCGCCTTGTGCGGGACGCAGGCGTACTTCGTGACGCCCGCGCTCTCGAAGGTGTGGGAAAACGTGGCGCCCGCCTCGCTGATCATGTCCGAGCTGAAGCTGCCGTCCTCGGCGACGACGTTGTGCGGGGTGCCCTCGCCGGTCCACTTCCAGACGACTTTCGTCCCGGGGTCGACACGGACCGCCACGGGCCCGAAGCCGAAGGCGCCGTTGTTGGCCTGCACGCCGACCTTCACCGTGACCTCGCTCTTGCCGGTCTCGTCGACCACTCCGTCGACGTTGCTGACGTTCGAGAACCACCCGCTCAGGTCGGTCGACTGCGCCGCCGCCGGCGCGGACCCGACCGTCGCGAGCCCGCCCGCGGTCGCCCCGATAGCGAGGGCCTTCATGACGGTGCGCCGTCCCTCGTCGATGCCGTCGTCGGCGTTCATATCTGGAGGTAGCCACCTGACACACATAACCCGCGACGGGCGTTCCCAGATGCTGGGAACTCCTTTCGGTGGTTCCTCGCGGCCGAGAACCCGCGTCCCGGTATATGTGTCTCCTCGACCGATATCCAGGTGAAGCCATGACCCGATCCACGGCCACCCGTCGGACGTTCCTGAAGACCAGCGCCGCGGCGGGCGCCGCCGCAGTCGCCGGCTGTGCCGGCGAGATTCCCCAGGACAAGGTCACCTACACGGAGGCCGACAGCGGCCCGCAGTCGCTCGACGCCCCCAAGGCGACGACCGCCGACCGCGTCGCCGCCGACCCCACGGACATCCCGGCCCCCATCGACCGCGACGAGCCCGCCACGGTCGAGGCTGAACTCACCACCGAGGAGGTCACCGCCGAGATAGAGCCCGGCGTCACCTTCGAGTACATGACCTTCGACGGGCAGATTCCGGGGCCGATGATCCGCGCTCGCGTCGGTGACACGGTCAATCTGACCGTCCACAGCGACGACGGCAACCGGATGCCGCACAACGTCGACCTGCACGCGGTGCGCGGGCCCGGCGGCGGCGCCGAGGCGACGACGGTCGCGCCCGGCGAGACTCAGCGCGTCCGCTTCAAGGTCACCTACCCCGGCGCGTTCATCTACCACTGCGCCGTCGCGAACATGGACTACCACATCTCCTCGGGGATGTTCGGCATCATCCTCGTCGAGCCCGAGGATGGCCTGCCCGAGGTGGATCAGGAATTCTACCTCGGCCAACACGAGGTCTACACCGACGGCGAGACGGGCCAGGAGGGACACCACACCTTCGACATGGGCGCGATGGCCCGCGAGGAGCCGACCTACGTGCTCATCAACGGCGAGAAGTACGCAATCACGTCCGACAAGTACGCCGACATGACCGCTCAGGCGGGCGAGACCGCCCGCGTGTACTACTGCGTCGGCGGCCCGAACCTCGCCAGCAGCTTCCACCCCATCGGGAGCGTCTGGGACGAGGTGTACCCGCAGGGCGGCCTCGGTGGCCGACCCCAGCCGAACATCCAGACGACGCCGGTCCAGCCGGGCAGCACCGCCGTCGCGACGATGCACTACCCGGTCCCCGGCCCGATCAAACTCGTCGACCACGCGCTCTCGCGGGTCGCCCGCAAGGGTGCGCTCGCCGTGATCGACGTCCAGGGTGGGGAGAACCCCGAAATCTTCGACCCGGAACCCGACGCCTGACCGGCGTCGGCGGACCGCCGGGGTGGGGGTTTCGGCGTGAGTGGCGTTCGACGGTGTCGCCAATTCCTGTTTTCAGATGTGGCGCGCGCTGTCGAGCGTGCCCGAGCACTGCGAGGGCCGCGAGGCGGAGCCGTGCGAGGGATGACTGAGGGAGCGCAGCGACCGAGGGAATCGGCTGGGGAGGTGTGTGGTGCGGTGCTGTGCCGTGGCTGTCCTGGCGGACTGAAAGGGCGAGACCTGGTCGCGTGGTCTGCGCGGGCCCTATCCGAGGGAGCGCCAGCGACCGAGGATATCCCGCACAGACCGCGCGAGCGGGTCGAGGGCTTTCACCACCTGTTGTTTCCTGCGGTGACTCCGACTGCTAGCGAGCGGGTCGAGGGCTTCTATCGCGCGCTGTCGCCGTCATTCGAAACGATTCCCCGGATACGAATTCCACCTCCCTCCGGAACTGTAAACACCCGTCCGGTCCTCTCGACAGTTGACACAATGGACGCCGACCCGACGTTCTACGACGAACGACTCGCGGCGGAGATGGACCGCGGCGAGTTCGTGCTCGCGGTCGTCACGGCCACGAAACCGGACTTCTACAAGCAGGCGCCGGTCGTCGCCGCCGCGCGCGAGCGCGGACTGCCCTGCTTCGTGATCCACACCGGCCAGCACTACGACGACCTGCTCGGACACGGCCTCGAAGAGTACGACCTGGAGGACTCCATCGCCGTCGACCTGGGCATCCGCGGCGACCTGAGCGAGAAGACCGCCCAGACGATGCTCGCCGTGCGACAGTTCGCCGAGCGCCTCGAAGAATGGCCGGACACGACGGTCCTGCCGCTGGTCCACGGCGACACCCACGCCGCCGCCATCTTCCCGCAGGCGTGGCTGTTCGCCACGAATCAGCAGGTCGCCCACAACGAGGCGGGCCTCCGCGGGATGGCGCCGGACTACGACGCCGTGCCGTCCGCGGGAGCCGCAGCCGGAAGCGACGCCGGCGGTGACTACCCCGACCCCGAGGCCCTCGTGGAGGAGCAGTGGAACGGCGAGTGGTCGGTCGACCGGACGGAACCGTTCCCCGAGCAGTACGACACGTTCGTCGGGTCGGCGGCCGCCCGCTATCACTTCGCGCCGGTCGAACTCAACCGCGAGCACCTCGAAGCCGAGGGCTACCCGCGGACCGTCGACGGGCGCGAGCGCATGCCCGTCGTCGGCAACTCCGTCGTCGACGCGATTCAGATGAAGGAGGGCCACGACGGCGAGAGCGTCTTCGACGTCTACCCCGTCCTCGACGAGCGCGACGACTGGATCCGCGTCGATATCCACCGTCGGGCGAACCTCCTGCCCGGCCGCTTCGAGGCGCTCGTCGAGGGCGTCGTCGCGCTCGTCGAGGACGGCCACAACGTCAACTTCGTCGAACTGACCGCGACGCGCCACGCGCTCGAACGCCACGGCTACCGCGACCGGCTCCAGCGGCTGGCCGACGAGCGCGAGAACTTCCTGTTCACCGGGCTCTGGAAGAAACACGCCCACGTCTACGAGTTCCTCGAATCCGGACAGTGCCTCGCCGAGCTGACCGACTCCGGGAGCATGCAGGAGGAGCTCAACCACATCGACGAGGCCTGCTGTCTCACGGCGCGGTTCAACACCGACCGGCCGGAGACCGTCTTCGAGGCGAACACCAACCTGCTCGTCCCGCCGATATCGGGCGAGTTCGTCCACGAGATGGTCACCCACGCCCTCGAATCCGACGTGCGCGAGCGCCTGCAGTCCGGCCCCGACCTGTACGGCGAGAACGTCGGCGAGCGAATCGTGGACTTCCTCGCGGAGCGCCGCGACGAGGGCGTCTTCGAGTGGTCGCACGAACGCCAGGGGTTCGACGGCGTCGGCAGCGAGACCGTCGACTACCTCTAAGCGATTGTCTAAAAAGGGACCGCCCGCAGAGACAGCTCTAGCTCCCGTACTCTTCTTCGAGGTACTCCACGATGTCAGTCCCACCTTTTTCGCCTCGGGGTCGCTACGCGACCCACTCGGCCAAAAATCTGGACCAAAAAGGCGAGCGCTCCCGATTGTCGCGCTCGCAGAGACCGCCCTAGCTTCCGTACTCTTCTTCGAGGTACTCCACGATGTCGTCGCTCTCGGGCATCCCCTCGACGTCGTTCTCCTCGTCGACGAGGACGGGGACGCCGGTCTGGCCGCTCACTTCCTCGACCTCGGTCCGCTCGTCGTGCGAGCGCGGGACCATGTGCGACTCGTACTCCAGGTCGAGTTCGTCGAGTTTCTTCGTGACCTTCGCGCAGTAGGGACAGCCTTCGAGTTCGTACAGTTCGAGGTTTGCCATCGTCGGGAGTTAGGGATCGAGTGGCAAGAGACCAACGGTCGCGTGTACCGGCCGCGCACGGCCGACGGAGCCGCCGCTCCGAGACCGGTCCGCGCTCAAAGCCACTTTGAAGCTTACGGGGGTGGTATTTGTGTACCGAACGATCCGACGAGTGCATGGCATCCAGACGCCCTGACCGGTCCCCTCCGGACCGCCGTACTGACCGACGCACCGCCCGCGAACAACCGCGTGACCATCGAACGTCGCCAGCGGGGGTGGTCGCGTGACCGCCCGACGGCTGCTCGCCGCGCTCGCCGTCGCGGCGCTGCTCACCGCGCCGATGGCCGGCGCCGTCGCCGCCGGCGAGGCGGCCCCCTCGTTCGCAGACGACGGGTACGAGGTCGCCCAAGGCGAGACGGCCGAAATCGCGATCGATATGAACGGAACCGACACCGCTCGGTTCACCGTCGGCGACGCCGAGGAGGTGAACTTCGAGGTCCGAGGGACGGTCACTGACACCGACGGCGACGGGACGGTAACGGTCCGATTCGACACCGGCGCGGCCCACGAGTCCGGGCCCGCTTCGTACCTCACCGCCGCCGGCGACGACGTGATCGAGAACCGGACCGAGGTCGACGGGGTCGACCAGCTGCTCAACCGGGCGCCGTACGGTCTCCGCCTCGGCGATCCCGGGGACCCGGCCGCGACCGCGACGCTCTCGGTCCTGTCCGAGGGCAGCCGTCATCTGGACGACGAGACGCCGACCGACACCGCCACACCGACCGACGGTGCCACCGCGACGCACGACGGGACGACCCTCGACACGACCGACGGCGAAGTCCGCGTCGCTCCCGAGGCGGGGCAGACGATCTCCGGCGAGACGACGCTCGACGCCGGAACGCCCATCTCGATCCGGGTAGTGTCCGACTCGCCGTCGTCGCCGTTCCTCGTGACGGCAGAGACGACGGTCGCGGACGACGGCACCTTCGAAGGCACGTTCGACTTCAGCGACATGTCGTCCGGGACGCCCATCGACGTGTCCGTCCGCACCGACGACCGCCGCCTCGCCGCCAGCCCGGGTCAGATCGTCGACTGCGAGACCGACTGTCCGACGGGGACGGCGACCTCCGGCGGTAGCGACGGCGAGACCGCGACGCCCACGCCGCTCGCCACCGACGAGATCCGGGTCCACGACATCAACCGGGTCGACCAGGGCGCCGTCGCCCGGATCCCGGTCACGTTCGGCGACGCCGACGCGCTGACGATCACTATCGGCGACCAGGAGGCGGTCAACTACGAGACGACCGCCTCGATCCGGGACACGAACGGCGACGGCCGCGCCGTCGTGCTCTTCCGGACGAACGCGACCGCCGACGCCGACCGACCCGCGCTCGCGGTCGCCGAGGCGGGCGAGACCCGCCCGGCGAACGTCACGAGCGAAACGACGCTCGATTCGGTCCTCGATCCCGCGCCCTACTCGGTCGACGTGTTCTCGGGGCCGGACGCCGACGGGAACCCCGCGACGGTCGGCACGATCGTCGTGCAAGCCGGTGACGGCGGCGGCGAACAGAGCGGCGACAGCGGAAGTGACGGCGACGAGACAGCGACCGACGACGAGCCGCCCGGACCCGGCGACGCGACCGTGGCAGCCGACGACAGCGGCTCCAGCTCGTTCCTCACCGGCGTCGGCGCGCTCGCGCTCGGCGGACTGCTCGCGTTCGGCGCTATCGCGATGTTCCTCGGGTTCGTCCGCAGCTGATCCGCACCGTCGAGAGTCACACGCCACTCCCGCTGTTTTCGTTCCCCGATTCCCCGTTTCCCGCCGGTTCCGCCAGTCGCGGTTCCGTCCGCCGCGGTTCCGCTCATCGCAATTCCGCCTACCGCCGCTCCGCCGATAGTATTCTCGCCTGATCTGGCTCCCGTCACTCGTCACGAGTCGCCACTCGCAGGACTAGCGTCGGCTATCTCGTCAGTACGGTCAGCGCAGGGCTCCCGCGTCGGCCGGCGCTCACCAGTCGAGCGCGAGCGCGACGACGGAAGCGACGGCGAGGCAGGCGAAGAAGAAGAGGACGCCGGGCTCGACGACGTCGAAGACGACCCAGGCGAGCGAGCCGGGTTCGCCCAGCGTCGCGTTCGGGCTGGCGGGGATGGCGCTAGCGTCGTCGATGGCGGGACGCGCGATCCGTTCGGCGCCCCACTGGACGAAGAGTGCGGCGACCCCGAGCAGGCCGATGCCGCCGACCACGTCGGTCAGCGACCGCTGGACGCGCGGTCGCATCTCGCGGTTGCCGACGATGACGAGCGGGTCGCTCGCGGGGCCGTAGACGGTCATCTCGTTGCCCTTCTCGGAGTACCGCGAGTCGATGGCCTCGACGAGGCCGGCGTCTTCGAGGTTCGAGACGTGGTAGTGGACGTTCTGGACGGAGGTGTCGATGCGGTCGGCGATCTCCGAGGCGGTGCGGGGCTGTTCGAAGAGCGCGCGGTAGACGGCCCGGCGGGTGTCCGTCGCGAGCGCGTCGAGGACGTCGTCGGTCTCCTCGCCCTCGACGTCTAACACCCGCAACTGCTCGTCGCTCGTGGCCGTCCGGTCCTGAATGCGGTCGATGAGCCCCGACATCTGTCCGTACACGCCGATCCATTCGCCGGTACTATAGCCCTGTCCGTAGGTTAAATCGCGCTTTGAACGCCCCTATCCGGTCGCGTTCGTCGGCCGGCCGACCGCTCGCCGCGGCGCGACCACGCCGTGGCCGGCGACGGTGTCGGTGCCGTTCGGCCCCACGTCGACGGCCGTCCGTTCGAGACGGTGTTCGACTCGATCCGGCGCCAGCCCGGGGCGGGAGTCGAGGACGAGCGCGGCGACGCCGCCGACGTAGGGCGTCGCGGCCGACGAGCCGACGAGGGGTTCGTCGTACCCCCTGATTTCGTGTCGAGCGGGCGCGACCAGGTCGACGCCGAGGCGGCCGTCGAACGTCGGGCCCCGGGAGCTGAACGGCTCGATACCGCCGTCTCGGGGGTCGTAGGCGCCGACGCCGACGACGCCCCTGCCGGTCGCGGGCGCGGCCAGGCTCGATTCCGGCTTCGCCCGCTGGAAGCGGTGAGTCGGCGAGGCGAGGCGGAGGTGCGCACCGGTCGCGTTCTCGGGCCCGCGGACGGCGACGTAGTAGGTCCCGCCTTCCAGTCGGGCGTTGATCCGTGCGTTCGGGACGTCGTCGGCTCTGTACGGCTGCGAGCGAGCGACGAGCCGCGACTCGTTGCCCTCGGCGCGGTAGAGTTCGGCTGTGTAGGACTCGTTGGCGTGGGCCCGGTCCCAGGAGAGCCAGATCTGCGTCCGGCTGCCGCGGCCGGCGACGTAGTTGCGCGTCGTCTCGCCGAAGCGAAGCGTGCCGTTCTCCACGTCGTCGTAGCGGCCGTGCCAGTGGCCGCGGGCGAGGTTGCCGGTCGGCGCGACGAAGACGACGCCCTGGCGGCGGGCCCACTCCCCGAGCCGCGCGACGGCCGCGCTCCCGTCGCCGGGCGTCCCGTAGAACGACACCGGCGCGACGATCACGTCCACGTCCGACGTGACGAGCCAGGTCACCGCGTGCCGGAAGTCCCGCGTCTCGTCGAAAGTGGCGAGATACAGCTCCGCGCCGGGGGCCGTCCGCGAGAGCACGGCGGCCGTCGCGGTGCCGTGGCGGTTGCGGCCGCCGTTGGACACGGTGGCCCCGTCGCCGAAGGCGCGAGCGTCCACGACCTGGTCGGCGAACGTCGGGTGGTCGGTGTCGAACCCGGTGACGCCGACGACGCCGACGGTGACGTTGCCGCCGTCGACGCCGGCGGCGTGGAGGCTCCGGAGGTCGGTGTCGGTCGGTCGAGGCGCCCGGTCGGCGGCCGCCGGCGCGCCGGGCGTCGTCAGCGCGAGCGCGCCGATGGCGGCCGTCAGACAGAGGAGGGCGGCCGCCACGACCGCGAGGGCTCGTGTGCGGGAGGGCATGCGGGGGACTGGTCGCCACTCGGTCCGGCGTCGAAAAAACGATACCGGTGTGGTTACGCGGTCTCTGCGGCGCTGTCGCCGTCTGCCTCGTCGCGGCCGCCGGACTGTCCGTCGTCGGACGGCGGCCGGTCGATCTGGAGCGTCGAGAGGACGAGATACCCGATCGCACCGACGAGGAGCCCGCCGGGGATCAGCAGGGTCAGCGCGGGGGTGAGCCGCTCCTCGTAGACCGTCGCCCGAATGTACCGGTGGAACTGGATCACGAGCACCGAGAGGGGGATCACGACCGTCGCGGCGCAGCGACGGACCGTCCGCTGGAGGGCTTCGTCTGCCATATCGGTCGAGTGGCACCGCGAGCGGCAAAAACGGTCGGGATCGGCGCCGACGCCTCGGCCGCTACTCGTCGAGGAAGTCCGGTTCGAGGCGCTTCGCTTCGCGCTCGTCGCGGAGGTGCGCGCGGAAGTCGTCGGGGTCGACATCGCGCGCCTCGCGCTCGGCGCGGTCCCGGACCGAGACGGTCCCCGATTCCTCCTCGTCGGGGCCGACGATCAGCATGTACGGGACGTTCTCGTCGTGCGCGCGGCGGATCTTCCGCTGGAGCGTGTCGTCGCCGTCCGCGACCGAGACGCGGAAGCCGTCGTCGTCGAAGTCGTTCTTGAGGCGGTGGGCGTAGCCGAGCACCTCCTCGTTGAGCGGGAGCACGCGGACCTGCTCGGGCGCGAGCCACAGCGGGAAGCGGCCGGCGAAGTGCTCGATCATGACGCCCATGAACCGCTCGAAGGTGCCCAGCAGGGCGCGGTGGATCATCACCGGCGTGTGCTCCTCGTTGTCCTCGCCGACGTAGTTCAGGTCGAAGCGCTCGGGCTGGACGAAGTCGAGCTGGACCGTGCCGACGGTCCACTCGCGGCCGATGGCGTCCTCGGCGTCGGCGGCGATCTTCGGCCCGTAGAAGGCGCCCTCGCCGGCCTCGACCTCGTAGCCCTCGCCGAGGGAGTCGAGCGAGCTACGCAGGTCGTCCTCGGCGCGCTCCCAGAGGGCGTCGTCGCCGAAGGCCTCGTCGGGCTGCGTTTCGAGTTTGAACGTCACGTCGAGGCCGAAGTCGTCGAGCACCTCGTCGATGACCTCCAGCGTGCGGGTGACCTCGCCCTGGATCTGGTCGCGGCGGACGAACGCGTGGCCGTCGTCCTGGGTGAACCCGCGCACGCGGAGCATCCCCGACAGTTCGCCCGAGCGCTCGTTGCGGTAGCAGGTGCCGAACTCGGAGTAACGCTTGGGGAGTTCGCGATACGAGCGCCGCTGGCGCTGGTAGAGGTGGACGTGGTTGGCGCAGTTCATCGGCTTCAGGCCGTACTCGTCGCCCTCGTCGTCGTCGGTGCGGGCGCTGGCCTGCTCCCAGTGGAACATCTCGTCCTCCTCGCAGAAGTGCTCGTAGTGGCCCGAGGTCTTCCACAGGTCCGTCTTGTTCAGTTCGGGCGTCCAGACCTCCTCGTAGCCGAGTTCGTCGTTCTTCTCGCGGATGTAGTCCTCCAGTTCGCGGCGGATGGCCATCCCGTCGGGGTGGAAGTGGACGCAACCGGGGGAGTGCTCGGGGATAGAGAACAGGTCCATCTCCTGGCCGATGCGGCGGTGGTCCCGGCGCTCGGCCTCCTCTTTGCGCTCCCAGTAGTCTTCGAGGTCCGACTCCGATTCGAAGGCGGTGCCGTAGACGCGGGTGAGCCGCGCCTCGTCCTCGTCGCCGCGCCAGTTGGTGGCGGCGATCTCCCGCAGGTCGACCGCGCCGATCTCCCCGGTCGAGGCGACGTGCGGACCGGCACAGAGGTCCTCGAAGTCACCCTGGCTGTAGAACGAGACGGTCTCGATGTCCTCGGCGGCGCCGCGGTCGCCGGCGGCGAGGTCTTCGAGGATCTCCTCCTTGTAGGGGTCGCCGGCGACGCGCTCGCGGGCCTCCTCCAGGGGGACCTCCTCGCGCTCGATGTCGAGGTCGTCCTCGACGATGGACTCCATCTCGGCGACCAGGTCGTCCAGGTCGCCCTCGTCGATGTCGACGCCGTCGAAGTCGTAGTAGAAGCCCTCCTCGGTCGGCGGGCCGGTGGCGAGCTTGGCGTCGGGGTAGTGGCGCAGGACGGCCTGGGCGAGGACGTGGGCCGCCGAGTGGCGCAGCACCTGCAGGTACTCGTCCGCCGAGGGGGTGACGATCTCGATGGTCGCGCCGTCGTAGACGGGGTCGGCCTTGTCGACGAGTTCGCCGTCGAGCTTCCCCGCGACCGTGTCGTCGCCGAGGCCGGGCCCGATCTCGTAGGCGACGCCCTCGACTGTGGTGCCCGACGGAACGTCGAGCGTGTTTCCATCGGGCAGTTCGACCGTTACTGAGGATTCCTGTCGTGACATGTCATCGACCTCCGGATCGCCACGCGTCGCTTGCCGGCTGAGTGCGAGCGTGAGAACGTGGCGGTGACTGGTTATGGGGCGCGAGGCCCGCGTGTAAAGCAGTCACCTGCCATCTTGGACTCCGCTAACGCGCAATCGGATAAAAGGGTTGTGACGTGCGCCGACCGCCGGGCGCCCTTGCGAGACAATGGCACTCCCGGTCTCGGCCGGTCAGACGTCCACGTCGTCGGGGGCGTCGGCGAGCAGATCCGAGGCGGTCAGCAGCGACTGCAGTTCCAGGTCGTGGTCGGCGAGGTTCTCGGCGGCGCCCTCCTCGCGGTCGACGACGACGAGGACGCGGTTCACGACGGCGCCCGCCTCGCGCAACGCCTCGGCGGCGTCCACGGCGCTCTGGCCGGTCGTCGCGATGTCTTCGAGGACGACGACCTCCTCGCCCTCGGCGAGGTCGCCCTCGACGAGGTTCGCGGTGCCGTACTCCTTTTTCTGCTTGCGGACGATGACGTAGGGGCTGCCCGACTCGACGCTGGTGACGGCGACGAGCGGGACGGCGCCGAGGGCGACGCCGGCGAGTTTGGTCTCCCCTGCGTGCCCGCCGGCACGTTCAATGCGTTCGGCGAACGCCTCGGCGATCAGTTCGAGGCAGTGGGGGTCGGTCTCGAAGACGTACTTGTCGACGTAGTAGTTCGAGGTGCCGCCGTGGGAGAGCTCGAACTCGCCGAACTTGACGGCCTCGGCGTCGCGGAGCGCGTCGATGAGTCCCTGCTTGTCCATACCCGTTCCCTCGGCACCCCGGCGTTTATCCGATTCGGTGTCCGTCTGCGGGCGGCCGGCGGAGCGACCGTCCACGGGCGCGACGCGCACTGGGGAGACCCCTCAATGTGCGTCCGGAACCACTATGCGGCCAGACCGCTGAGTACTCCCCAATGAGGGTCTTCGGGTCGAGCGGCGTGCGCGGGGTGGTCAACGACGACCTCACGCCCGAGTACGCCACGGACGTGGCACAGGCGGCCGGTTCGGTCTGGGGTAGGGACGGTGACGTCGACCGTGTGGCCATCGCGCGCGACACGCGCGCGACCGGCGCGATGCTCGCCGACGCGGTCGCGAGCGGCCTCGCCAGCGTCGGCCTTGACGTCGACCGCCTGGGCGTCCTCGCCACGCCCGGCCTGCAGGCCTACGCCGAGCGCGAGGGGGTCCCCGGCGTGATGGTCACCGCCTCGCACAACCCGCCGGAGTACAACGGCATCAAACTCGTCGGCGCCGACGGCGTGGAACTCCCCCGCGAGCGCCTCGAAGCCATCGAGCGCCGCCTGCTCGACGAGACCGTCGAGCGCGTCGCCTGGCACGAGACCGGCGACAGCCGCCGCGTCGACGGCGTCCGCCGAGCCTACATCGAGGGCCTGCTCGCCGCCGTCGACCGCGAGGCCGTCGCCGCCGCGGACCTGACCGTGGCCGTCGACCCCGGCCACGGCGCGGGTTCGATCACCAGCCCCGACTTCTTCCGCCGCCTCGGCTGCTCGGTCAAGACGATCCACGCACAGCCGGACGGCCACTTCCCCGGCCGCGACCCCGAACCCGTCGCCTCCAACCTCGGCGACCTCCAGCGGTTCGTCCGCTCGACGAACGCCGACCTCGGCGTGGCCCACGACGGCGACGCCGACCGCGCCATCTTCGTCGACGAGCGCGGCGAGTACGTCGAGGGGAGCGCCGCGCTCGCCGCGCTGGCCGCCGCGGCTATCGACGAGGGCGACACCGTCGTCTCCGCCGTCAACGCCTCCCAGCGACTGGTCGACGTGACCGACGAGGCCGGCGCCGACCTGACGCTGACGCCCATCGGGAGCACCTACATCGTCTCGCGCATCCGCGACCTGCGTGCCACCGGCGAGACCGTCCCCGTCGCCGGCGAGGGCAACGGCGGCATCCTCTTCCCGAGCTACCGGATCGCCCGCGACGGCGCCTACACCGCCGCGCGCTTCTGCGAACTGCTCGCTCACCGGGGCGAGCCCGCCAGCGAGGTGGTCGCTCGCTACGACGACTACGTCAACGTCCGCCGCGACGTCGAGTACGACGGCGAGCGCCAGCGCCAGGCGATGCTCGACGCCATCGAACGGACCGCCCGCGAGTCCGTCGCCGACCTCGACACCACCGACGGCTACCGCCTCGACTACGGCGACGGCTGGGTGCTCGCGCGCCCCTCCGGCACGGAACCCGTCGTCCGCATCTACGCCGAGGCGCGCACCGCCGACCGCGCCGAGGACCTTGCCGATCAGCTCTACGGCGCCCTCTCCGGGCTCCGGGTCGATTGAGAACGGTCCCCAAACCCCTCCGTTTCGGGTGGAGAAAATCGGTTGACACGTTTTCGATGAGGGGTGGCCCGCCGCGCGATACGCACGGTCAGAACCGTCGATAGACGGCGGTCACGGTCGAGATCTCACCGGACCACGGTCACGGTCACGGGGGCCTCGCCGACGACCGTCGTCGCGACGGTCCCGAGGAGCCGCCGACCGAGGTCCGACCGATCGCCGCCGTGACCGCCCATCACGACGTGGTCGACGCCGCGCTCGCCGACGGCCTTCAGGATCGTCTCCGCGGGGTCGCCGGTCTCGACCACCGCCTCGACGCGCCGATCGCCCTCGGCCGTTCGATCGCGCGCTTGCTTGACCAGTCGTTCCGCACGCTCGCGGGCCTCGGACTCGCGCTCGTCGCCGGGTTCGAGAACGCCCCCTTCGCTCATCGAGGCGTCGATCGGGGTGACGACGTTGAGCACGGTGACGCCGCAGTCGAAGGTCTCCAGTGCGTGCGCGAGCGCGTCGTCGGCGAGCGGCGACCCGTCCAGCGGGACGAGCACGTGCGAAGGCGGCATACGTGATGGTTGCGCGTCGAGTCCCAAGTATCCACGGCGAGCCGGGGGCCCGAGGCAAGAACGGCACGATATCGCCGCCGACGCCGCACTCTTTGCGCTCGCTCACGCACCTCCCGATAATGCGTGCCGCAGCCTTCACCGAACTCGTCGGACCGGACGGCGTGGACGTGATCGACCGACCCGACCCGGCGCCCGAACCGGGCGAGGCGGTGGTCGACGTCGACGCGTGCGCGATCAACCGCCACGACCTCTGGATCCTGGAGGGCGACTCCGCGATGGTCGACGCCGACGACCTGCCCTTCGTCACCGGCCTCGACGTGGCCGGGACCGTCCGCGAGGTCGGGCCGGACGTCGCCCGCCTCGACGCCGGCGACCGGGTGGTCCTCTGTCCGAACGAGACCTGCGGGGTCTGCCGATTCTGCCGCGAGGGCCCCGAAAACCGCTGCGAGAACTTCTCGCTGTACCACGGCGGCCTCGCGGAGCAGGCCCGCGTGACGGCCGACCGGCTCGTCCCGCTGCCCGACGGCGTGGACGCGACCACCGCCGCCGCGCTCCCGACGGCGTACATGACCGCCTATCGGATGCTCGAGCGCGCCGAGGTAGACGCCGGCGACACCGTCTTCGTCCCCGGCGCCACCGGCGGCGTCGGCGTCGCCACGGTCCAACTCTGTGATGTCCTCGGCCTCGAATCGGTCGGCACCTCGCGCTCGGCGGCGAAGCTCGACCGCGTTCGCGAGGTCGGGCTGGACCACGGGATCGAATCCGCCGATATCGACGAGATCAGCGAGTCCGTCGACGAGCCCGTCGACGCCGTGATCAACCACCTCGGCGGCGAGTTCTCCGAGCTGGGCCAGTCCGTGCTCCGGCGCGGCGGCCGGATGGTCGTCTGCGGACGGACGGCGGGGAACACCTCGACCTTCGACGTCGCCGACCTCTTCCTCGGGCACAAACAGATCATTGGATCGACGATGGGCACCCAGCCCGACCTGGAACGACTGGTCGAGTTCGTCGCCGACGGCGCCTTCTCGCCGGTGATCGACGAGACCTACCCGTTGGAGGAGACCGGCGCGGCGTTCGCGGCGATGCAGGATGGCGAGAGCGTCGGGAAGCTCGTCGTGGAACCGTAGCCGAGTAACTGTGATTCGCGAACGTGTGACGGAATTGAGAAGATAGTCCCGGGAAGATTCGAACTTCCGTCGTCAGCCCCAGAAGCTGACAGGATTGGCCACTACCCCACGGGACTCTGACATGTCGCCCTACCGTGTTTTGGGCAACGCTACACCCGTAGGTTGGACGGAGTAATACTTGAGTGTTGCGGAGCAGAGAGGTCCTGTGAAACGGTAACGTCCCTGCTGAATTAGGCTTCCTCGTCGATCGGAGACGGGACGTCGTAGTGTTCTCTGCGATGACAGTTGGCACAGAGCACTTCGCAGTTCTCTATCTCGTCGCGGATGCTCTCTCTCGCGTAGCCGTAACTGACCATCTCTCCGACGCCAAGATCCTTCTCTGCGGAGTTAGTGTGGTGGAAGTCGAGATATGCGGGATGACCGGCCCCGCACCGCTCACACTCGTAGTGGTCACGCTTCAATTCGTGGAGCCAGGCGCGCAGCATCTCCCTCCGATCTTCTTTCTTCTGGATCTCCTTCTCTCGGTTCTTGTAGTACCAGCGCTGGTATCCGGACAGCTCTTGCCACACTTTGTCCTCGGGTAGTTCGACGTCGTCGGGTTTCGGCTGAACGGGAAACCCACCGTTTTCCCCCTGTGCGTACGTCTCCAGTCCCGCTTTCTCTTTCGCTTCGTTCCATCCTCCCATGATCCGCATGATCGTCGATGCCGCTGGCGTCAACTCCAGTTCGACGTACTGCTTCTTCGTGGGCGCCTCGTCCAGAAGTTCCGCCGCTCTATGGAGCGATTCGATGCATTCCTGTTCCGTTCTCTCCATGTTCTCGCAGACTAGTTTCGATTTATTAATGAGTAGCCACGGAGTGAAAGTGAAACTGAGTCTACAGTCTCTTCTCGTAAACGATCCGCTCCCCGGTCGGCGTCTCTTCCCGGCGCACTTCCCGATAGCCGAACGACTCGTACAGCCCGATCGCGGCCTGCTGGCGCGGTGTCGTGTCGAGTACCAGCCGTTCGAACCCCAGTTCGACCGCGCGGGCCTCCAGTTCCCGCAGAATTTCACTGCCGTACCCCTGTCGCTGGTGGTCGGGGTCGACGCGCATCCGTCGGACGACGGCTGCCGCGGGGTCGCTCTCGTGGTGGTCGATGGCGGTCGCGGACTGGACCGCGCCCATCGCGACGAGCGCGCCGTCGAGTTCACCGACGAGGAAGGTACCGCCGGCGTCGAGGTACGCCGACTCGACGCGCCGGAGGTCTGCGTCCAGGTGGGCGTACTCCTCGTCGTAGGCACCGACGTCCCGGAGCGCCCGCTCGTGGAGGTCCCAGACCGCGTCCTCGTCGTCGGCTTCGTACCGGCGGACGGTGAGGTCGGACACGGCGGATCGATGAGGCGTCTCGGCGATACCGTCTCGGCGAGCGGCAACGACTGCCGCATCCGCAGAGCCCGTCGCACCTCGGCAATCTTGCGATCGCTCGGCGCGGCTCCGCGGACCGCCGACTCGCTCACGAGTCGACGGCGCCGACCTGCACCTTCCAGAGGTCGGCGTACTTCCCGTCGCGGGCGAGGAGGTCGTCGTGAGTGCCTTGCTCGACGATCTGCCCGTCGTCCATGACGACGATTCGGTCGGCGTTTCGCACCGTGGAGAGCCGGTGGGCGACGACGAAGGTGGTCCGCTCGGCGGTCACCTCCTCCAGCGAGCGCTGGATGAGGACCTCCGTGCGGTTGTCGACGTGGCTGGTCGCCTCGTCGAACACCAGCATCGGCGGGTCCGCCAGTAGGACGCGGGCGATGGCGATCCGCTGGCGCTGCCCGCCCGAGAGCATGACGCCCCGCTCGCCGACTTCGGCGTCGTAGCCCGCCTCCAGGTCGCTGATGAACTCGTGGGCACCGGCGGCCCGCGCGGCGGCCTCGATATCGGCGTCCGTGGCGCTGTCGACGGCGTAGGCGATGTTCTCGCGGATGGTCCCGGTGAAGAGGAACGGGTCCTGTGCGACGTAGCCGATCGACCGGCGGAGCGAGGCCCGAGAGAGGTCGCGGACGTCGTGACCGTCGACGCGGACGGTGCCCTCGTCGGGGTCATAGTACGCCTGCAGGAGTTTCAGCAGGGTGGACTTGCCGGCGCCGGTCTCGCCGACGAGTCCGACGGTCTCGCCGGGTTCGACGTCCAGAGCGACGTCGCGGAGGACGCGCTCGTCGGTCCCCGGATAGCTGAAGGACACGTCGTCGTACTCGACGCGGCCCTCGGGGGTCTGTAGTTCGGTCCGGCCGTCGTCGCGCGGCGGTTCGATGCGCTGGACGCCGAGGATGCGCTTGGCGGAGGAGTTGGCGCCCTTGTAGAGGCCGGTCACCCAGGCGGCGAAGCGGACCGGGAGCACGAGGCTCTGGGTGTAGTACATGAACGGGACGAGTTCGCCGGCGGTGATCGTGCCCGGGAGGAACCAGAAGCGGCCGTTGATGGCCCACTCCGTGCCGACGAACAGGGTCGCGACGAAGGCGGCGCCGGCCAGCATGCGCAGCGAGGGCTGGTGGCGGACGCCGACGAGGTTGGCGCGCCAGCTCGCCGTCCGGTGAGCGGCCGACTGGCGCTCGACGCGGTCGGTCTCGTGGCCCTCGCCGCCGAACGCCTTGACCGTCTGGATGCCGCTGACGTTCGTCTCCAGCAGCGCGTTGAGGACGCCCGTCTCCTCGCGAACGTCGTCGTTCCTGGCCTCGTGGCGCGCCCCGTACCAGTGGTTGACGGCGATCAGGACCGGCGCGACCGCCAGCGAGATGAGCGCCAGGTGCCAGTTGAGCAGGGCCATGTAGACGAGCGAACTCGCGATCATGGAGACGGAGACGACCCCGAGGTTCGGCGCGACCTCGAGGAACCGCTCCAGTGAGTTGACGTCGTTGTTGAGGACGCTCATCACCTCGCCGGTCTGCTGGGTGTCGAAAAATCCCATGTCCAGGCGCTGGACGGTGTCGAACGCGTCCACGCGGACGCGGTGGAGCGTCCGCTGGGCGAAGAGGAAAAACGAGTACTCGGCGAGGATGCCCAGGCTCATGTCGACGAGTTTCAACCCGAACAGGAGCGCGACGGTGAACCCGAGCTGCGGCGTCGGCTCGCTCGGGATCCAGCCCGTCGGGACCAGTGGCAGGGCGTAGGCCCGGTCGTTGAACATCGCGTCGAAGGCCAGCCCGATGATGAACATGTCGAGGTTCGAGATGAACTGGGCGCCGACCGAGGAGATACCCCCGAGTCCCACCCAGCGCAGGTCGCCGCGCCCGCCGTCGCGGAGCAGGGAGAGCAGCGGCCAGCGCTCGTCCTCGGCCGCCGCGGCGATCCGTCCGCGCTCGCGGCCCTCGATTTCATCGCTCGCGTCTTCCGAGGGCTCGCTTCGCTCGCCCTCGCCTTCGCTATCGCTCATCGGGGCACCTCCCCGTCGGCGACCGGTTCGGCCGCGTCGTTCTCACCGCTCCGCTCGCGGCCCCGCGCCCGCTCCAGGAACGCCTCCGAGACGGCGTCGAGGTCGCCGACCTGCACATTCCAGAGGTCGGCGTACAGGCCGTCGCGGGCGAGCAGTTCCTCGTGGGTACCCTGCTCGACGATCCGGCCGTCGTCGACGACGACGATGGTGTCGGCGTTCCTGACCGTCGAGAGGCGGTGGGCGATCGCCAGCGTCGTCCGCTCGCCGGCCAGGGCGTCGATGCTCTGCTGGATCTGCCGCTCGGTCTCGTTGTCGACGTGGCTGGTCGCCTCGTCGAGGACGAGGATCTCGGGCTCGCGCAGCAGCGCGCGGGCGATGGCGATGCGCTGGCGCTGGCCGCCCGAGAGGCTCTCGCCGCGCTCGCCGACCTGCGTGTCGTAGCCGTCGTCGAGGCCGGTGACGAACTCGTGGGCGCCGGCCAGCTTCGCCGCCTCGACGATCTCGTCCTCGTCGGGGTCATCCGCGCCGTAGCCGATGTTCTCGCGGATCGTCCCGTAGAACAGGAACGGGTCCTGGGAGACGTAGCCGAGGTGCTCGCGCAGGCTGCGCGGGGAGACCGTGGACAGGTCGGTGCCGTCCACCCGGACCGACCCGTCGTCGGGCTCGTAGAACCGGAACAGCAGCTTCGTGATCGTCGACTTCCCCGCACCGGTCGGGCCGACGATGCCGACGAGCGAGCCGGGCTCGGCGGTGAAGCTCACGTCGGAGAGGATCTGCTCGTCGCTCCCGCGGTAGCTGAAGTCCACGCCGTCGTACTCGATGCGGCCCTCGCGGACGTCGAGGTCGTCGCCGGTCTCGGTGGCGTCGCGGTCGGTTTCGAGGACGGCGACGATCCGCTTGCTGGAGGCCAGCGCGTTCTCGTAGCTGTCGAGCACGTCGAGCATGAGCTGGCGGATCGGGCCGTAGAAGGACTTGCTGTACAGCAGGAAGGTCAGGAGCGTCCCGGCGGTCAGCGAGTGGCCGAGGACCGGGGGCGCGCCGTTGAGATTGACGTACGCGCCGACGGCGAACAGGCCGATGAAGGAGAACGAGGACACGGACCAGCTGCTGAAGTTGAACGCGAGGCGCAGGCGGATGACCGACCAGTTGCGGTCGCGGTACTCGCGGGACGCGCTCGCCACGGCGTCGCGCTCGCGGTCCTCACGGGCGAAGCTCTTGACCGTCGCGATGCCGTCGATGCTGTCCTCCAGGCGCGAGTTGACGGCGCCGACGCTCTCGCGGACGTGTTCGTAGATCGTCTCGACGCGCGTCGTGTACCAGTGGCCGAGCAGGGCGAGGCCGACGGGCACCACGAGGAGCAGCGCCGCCAGCCGGAGGTGCAGCGTCGCCATGAACGCGAAGGCGACGGCGATCTGCGTCACGAAGCGCAGCCCCTGGACGGCGTTGTCGGCGAAGCCGTTCAGGTTGCTCACGTCGTTGTTGAGGACGCTCATCACGTCGCCCGTCTGGCGCCGGTCGAAGAATCCGAGGTCGCGCCCGACCAGCGCGTCGAACGTGTCGACGCGGATGTCGTGGAGCGTCCGCAGGCGCGCCGTCCCGGCGATCCTGCCGGCGAACCAGCTCAGCCCGCCGTCGAGTAGGTACGCCCCCGCGAGCAGGCCGACGGTGAACGCGACCTGTCCCTCGGTCGTCTTCGGGATCCACCCGGCTGGGACGCCGGGGAGCGCGTAGGGCGTGCTCGACAGGAGGATGGCGTCAAGCGCGACGCCGACGACGAGCGCCGGCACCCGCTGGGGCACCTGCGCCAGCGCCGTCCCGACGATCGCGACGACGTACCGCGGGACGTAGGGACGGGCGTATCGGCGGACCAGGTGCCAGAGCGGATTGCCGACGCTGTCCGGCACTTCGAACTTCGACGACTCGGAGGACTCACTCACGTTCGATCACCGCCGCGGGATCTCGGAGGCCGATTCCGCCGCGTACAGCGATCTGTCGCCGGGGCCCGGATATCGCTACCGGTGGTGTGAGTGGTGTTAGCGCACCACCGCGGCGCGGTCGTCCGTCGCTGCGGTCGTTCGGGGACGCCAACGCCGACCGACCGTTCACGGGTCGCCCTCCGTGAGGTAATCGTCGATCATCGCCTCCAGTCCGTCGCGGACGGGTTCGACGCTCGCGTCGTCGGCGAAGATGGCGCGGCGGTTCTGGCCCGAGCGGATGGCGGCCACGAAGGTGACCGCGAACGGCTCGGGCTCGACGTCGCGGAACTGCCCGGACTCGATGCCCTCCGCGACGGCGTCGGCGACGAACTCCTCCAGGAACTCGGAGTCGTACTCGACGGCCTCGCGCAGGCGGTCGTCGTAGGGCGCCTGGGCCTCGATCTCGAGAAGCATCCGCGAGAACTCGACGACGTCGTCGCCCTCGGGCTCTCTGAGCATGAACCGGGCGAGTTCCAGCAACCGCTCCCGGGGGTCGTCGCTGTCGGCCCGCTCGCGGACCTCCTCGGTGAGGTGGTCCAGCCCGTTCGTGAACATCGAAAAGACCAGGTCCTCCTTGGTGTCGTAGTAGTGGTGGACCAGCGACTGGCTCACGCCCGCCGCGTCCGCGACCGCGTGCGTCGTGAAGTCGTCGAAGCCGCGCTCGACCAGCACGTCGAAGGCGGCCCACCGGATCTCGTCCGCCGTGGACGGCTCCCCGTCGCCCTCCGCGGCGTCGCCCGAACTATCACTCATGCTGTTGATTGAGCACTTAATCAAACAAATAACTGATGGATGCGGCGCGAGGTTCCGGAACTCGTCGGTCGGTACGTTCCCGCGGATCTCCCGACCGTCGCGCGGTTACGATTCCGTCTCGCCACCGGCGGATTCGTCGGCACCGTCCGCGACGAGCAGGTCGTCGATCAGGTACGACTCGATGCCGGCGACGGCCTCCTCGGTGGGCGCGTCGTCGCCGAGGATCACGTCGTGGGACTGGGCGCCCTCGATGGCGGAGCGGAAGAGGGCGGCGTAGCGCTCGGGGTCGACCTCGCGGAACTGCCCGGCGTCGATCCCCTCGCGGACGACGTCGGCGATCACGCCGCGGATGAGCCGGTCGTTCTCGACCAGCTGGTCCTGCAGGTCGGCGTCGAAGGGCGACTGCGCGCGCATCCCGAGCAGGGCGGTGTGGAAATCGCGGGTCTCCTCGTCGCCGCCCAGTCCGCACACGACGATCTCGGTCATCCGGCGGAGTCGGTCCCGCGGGTCGGCGTCCGCGCCGGCCTCGACCTCGTCGATGAACCCTTCGAGGAGGTGGGCCATGAACGCGACCATGAGGTCGGCCTTCGAGTCGAAGTGGTAGTGGATGAGCGACTTGCTCTTGTCGAACTCGTCGGCGATGGCCTGGATCGTCAGGTCGGCGTAGCCGTGGGTCGCGAGCGCCCGAAAGGTCGCATCCATGATCGCCTCGCGCGTGGAGTCCTCCCCGGTCATACCTGTTCGAACGTTCAGTCAGGACTTAAGCGGACGGATCGCCGGGCGGGTTGCCGCCGGGACCCTCGCTCCCAGCGGCGTTTCTCGCGCGCTGATACTGGGGGACAACAGTCAAGGAGGGGCTCCAGAGATGTACATGGACGTCGAAGATGGAGGGGCCGAACGAATCCGACGACGACGGGTCGGTCGACGCAAGCCCGGTGACGGGACGCGCGGAGGAGTCGGACGCCGCGAGCGTGCGGACCGAGCCCGCGGGCCCGCTCGGCCGACTCGGCCGGCGACTGGTCCCGGGGCCGATCCGCCGCAACTACGCGCTGAAGTTCGCGGTCGCCATGCTGGTCGTCATTCTGCTCATCACGGTCGTCGGCGTGGGGAGTCACGTCCAGATCCGGGGGATCATCGAGGACGACGCCGAGAACACGCTCCAGTCGACCGCGACGCTCCAGGCCGACTCCGTCAGCGAGTGGATGGCGAGCATGCGGGCACAGGTCAGCGGGTTCGCCGGCTCTGACGTGTACGCGTCGTCGGACAGCGCCCGGATCGGCGAGGCGCTCTCGGACTCGCTCTCGCGGGCGAGCACCGACGTGGTCGGCCTCCACTACGTCGGTCCGAACGGGACGATCGTCGCGAGCACGTCGCCCGACCTCGAAGGGCAGTCGGTCGGCGCGCAGCGACCGCGGTGGCGCGGCCCGATCGAAGCGGCGACGGCGGCGCCCGAAGGCGAGTGGCGCGTCGGGACCTCCGACCGGGCCTACGAGAACAACGGCCGGCTGCTGATGGCGTTCGCCGGTCGCGTCCGCGTCGGCGACGGCGTGCTCGTGGCGGTCGGGGACGTGCGCCAGGACTTCGAACAGCTCCACCGGACGCGCAGCATCGTGCGGACGCGACTGCTGAACCCCCGGGGACGGGACGTGTTCGCTTCGAGGCAGACCCGCCCGAGTCCGCTGGCCGACACCGACGCCTTCGAGGCGGCGCTCGCCGGCGAGACGACGACCCTGGAGCGCGAGACGGACGTGCTCGCGTTCGCGCCGGTCAGGGGCGCCGACTGGGTCGCGGTCACCGAGGCGCCGAAATCGCAGCTCTACCAGGCCAGCGTGACGGTCGGCCGGAACGTCGTCGTCCTCGTGGTGGCGTCGATCACGACGCTCGCCGTCGTCGGGTTCGTGCTCGGTCGCGGGACGGTCCTCCCGCTGACCCGGCTGCGCCGCCGGGCCGAAGCCATGGAGGAGGGGGACCTGGACGTGGACCTGCGAACGAGCCGGGAGGACGAGATCGGACGGCTGTTCGTCGCGTTCGACAGCATGCGCCGGGCGCTCCGCCGGCAGATCCGCGAGGCCGAAGCCGCCCGCGAGGAAGCCGAACAGTCCCGGCGGGAACTCCAGCGGCAGAACGAACGGCTCGACCAGTTCGCCAGCACGGTCAGCCACGACCTGCGCAACCCGCTGAACGTCGCCAGCGGCCACCTCCGGCTGATCGAGCGGAAGGCCGACGACCTGGGTGAGGAGGTCGCCGAGTCGCTGGAATCGCACGTCGAGAAGACGGCCGACGCCCACGACCGGATGGAAGCGATCATCGGGGACGTGCTGGCGCTGGCCCGGGAGGGCCGGGACATCGAGGAGACCCAGCCGGTCGATCTCGGGACTATCGCCCGCGACGCCTGGGAGACGGTCGACAGCGGCGAAGCGGCCTTCGCCGTGGCCGGGACCCGGACGATCGAGGCCGACCCCGACCGCCTGCGCCAGGCCTTCGAGAACCTCCTGCGCAACGCCGTCGACCACGGCCTGCCCGACCGCGAGGACGGGGCGGTCGCCCACGGCGGCGAGGGGCCGCTATCGGTGGAGGTCGGGCTGACCGAGACGGGCTTCTACGTGGCCGACGACGGCTCGGGGATTCCGTCCGACGCCGTCGAGGACGTCTTCGAGTACGGGCACACGACCGACCCGGACGGCACCGGGTTCGGGCTGGCTATCGTCGAGACCATCGTGACCGCTCACGGCTGGTCGATCGCCGTCGACGAGGAGTACGACGCCGGCGCGAAGTTCGTCGTCTCCGGCGTCTTCGAGGACTGACGGGTCGATGGCCGCTCGTTATCGGATGTGGTAATTACGACACTCTCAGAAAGGCGATCTGGGACCGATTTATCCCTGAAAAGAAGCCAGAAAAACACGCATTGATAACGACGGCGCTAGGGTTTTACGGAGCAACTGGTAACTACGGGATATGCGACGACGACAGCTTCTGGCGGGGCTGGGGGTGGGGTCCGCCGCTGGGGTCGCGGGCTGCGGGGCGTTCGCGGGGTTCGGCGGGGACGCGGAGGTCGAAGGGCCGCCGCGGCTACACGTCGGGGGGCGGTGGCTGCGGGACCCGTCCGGCCACCGGGTGGTGCTCCGGGGTGTCAACGTGCCGGATCCGGTGTGGGGAACCGAGCGGGCCGACGCGCGCGGGAAGAGCTACTGGCAGACGCTGCGGTTCGCGACCAACCGGAACGCCGACTGGTACACCCGCGTGCTCCGGATTCCGGTCGAACCCCAGTCGATCGAGGACGCCGGCGTCGAGGCGGTCGCGCGCGACTACCTCGACCGCGCAGTGTCGATCGCGGCGGAGCGGGGCGTCTACGCGCTGATCGACTACCACGCCGTCGAGCGCTACGACACCGAGGGGATCGACGAGCGGATCAGGGCGTTCTGGAGCGAAGTCGCGCCGCGGTACGCCGACGATTCGCACGTCCTCTACGAGCTGTTCAGCGAGCCGACCGAGCCCGCGAGCGACGGGATCGAGAGCTGGCGAACGTGGAAGGACGCGGCCGAGCCGTGGCTGGCCCTGATCCGCGAGGAGTCGCCGGAGACGCCCGTGGTCGTGGGCTCGCCGCGGTGGTCGTCGATGACTCGCCACGCGGCCGCCGAGCCCGTCGACGACGACAACGTGCTCTACTCGGCACACGTCTACCCCTCGTGGGAGCCCGAGACGTGGGAGCCGACGTTCGGCGATCCGGCGCTCGACGTCCCCGTGTTCGTCACCGAGTGGGGGTACGTCGACGACGAGAGCATCCCGGACTCGCACGTGGTCGGCACGACGGAGTCGTGGGGCCGCCCGTTCCGCCGGTGGCTGGAGGCCCACGAGAACGTCAGCTGGTGCGCGCGGGCGTTCGACTCGCAGTGGGTCCCCAGCATGTTCGACGAGGAGTGGAACCTGCTGGGCGGGAACGCGCACATGGGCGTGCTCACCAAGCAGTGGCTGGCCGACGAGCGAGACAGCTACTGGCCGCCGAACGGCGCCGGCGCGCCGACGGCGACGCCGCTCGCGCAGGGACGGCCGCCGGACCCGCCTGCGGACCTGCGCGTCGAAGCCGTCGGCGAGACGACGACGCGGATCGCCTGGGATGGCGCGCTCGACCCGGACGGCGACGACGTCCTCCAGTACCGCGTCGGCGTCGGCGACGGCGAGCGGACGATCCTCCGGGGGTCCGTCCGATCGTTCGAGCTGACCGGGCTGGAGCCCGGGGAATCGTACACCGCGACCGTCACTGCGGTCGACGAGTTCGGGCTGGAGTCCGACGCGGCCAGCGTCGAGTTCACGACGACCGAGGCCGCCGAGTCGAAGGCGACGATCCCGCGGACCCCGACGCGGCCGACGGTCGACGGCACGCTGGACGACGTCTGGCAGCGAGCGGAACCGAAGGGGATCGATGTCCTCGCCTGGGGCGACCAGGCGTCGGATATCTCTGCCGAGTGGCGGGCGCTGTGGGACGAGGAGGCCCTGTACGTGTTCGTCTCCGTGGCCGACGGGACCCTTCAGAAAGCCGACGCCGTCGAGGTGTTCCTCGACCTCGACAACAGCCGCGGCGACTCCTACGACGGGGAGGACGACCTGCAACTGGTGATGATCCCCGGGATCAAACAGGCGTGGCAGGGCCCCAACTCCGCGACCTCCGACCCGGTGTTCGTCAGGACGGACGACACGGACGAGGGGTGGCGCGTCGAGCTCTCGGTTCCCTGGGAATCCTACGACGTGACGCCGCTGACGGGCCTGCGCTTCGGGATGGACGTCCACGTCGCCGACGACCTGGACGACGACGACGACCGCGACGCGAAGCACGTCTGGCACGACGAGTCCGACCGGGTGTGGGAAGTCCCCGCGAAACTCGCCACGGTCGAACTCGGCGAGTGAACGGCGGCGACGGCGCCCGGTCTCGGCTTCCACTGCCGCGGCGCGGTCGGGCGATCACTTTCGCTCCGGTCCCGATACCCTTTAGCCGTCGACCGGCAACTACTCGGCAGATGGCGAACTCGAACGCGAAAGGCGACCGCCGCGAGCGCGAGCTCGTCAACGAACTCGACGCGGCCGGCTTCGCGGTGATGCGCGCCCCCGCCAGCGGGAGCGCCACCGAACGCGAACTCCCCGACGTGCTGGCCGGCGACGGCGAGGATTTCTACGCCATCGAGGCCAAGTCCTCGTCGGGCGACCCGATCTACCTCGACGGCGCCGAGGTCGAGGCGCTGCTCTTCTTCTCCCGGAACTTCGGCGCCAAACCCCGCATCGGCGTCCGCTACGACCGCGAGGACTGGTACTTCTTCCACCCCGGCGACGAGGCCGTCCACGTCACCGACGGCGGCAACTACCGGATCAAGAAGGAGACGGCGCTCGCCCACGGCACCGACTTCGACGAACTCGTCGGCCACTCCGAGAAGGTCACCCTCGAAGAAGTCGCCGACGACGGACCCGACCAGGGCACGCTGGACGTGCTCTCGGCGTTCGAACGCGGCGACCTGACGAAGGAGGAAGCCGCGGAGATGCTCTGACGCCGCTCAGTGCGAGAGGGCGGCTCGCCCGCGTTCGACGAGGTACACGAGCCCGCCCACCCAGCCGACGAACTGGAGCGCGTTGGCCAGTCCGAAGCCGACGCTGCCGCCGAGGAAGAACACCCCGACGAGCGCAACGACCACTGTCTCCGCCTCGACGACCGGGAACTCCGACCAGTCCATACAGACGTGTATACCGTACTACATATAGGGCCGGCGATGGCTACGAATCGGCGTCCGACTCGACCGCCTCGCGGACGGTCGTCACCTCGATCCCGCGCTCGTGAGCGGCGTCGACGACGGCGGCGACGCGCTCGGGCGGGACGGTATCCCAGGCGGTGTGGCCCGCGAGGATGCCCAGCCCGCCTCGCTCGGCCACGCCGTCGAGGTAGGTCTCGATCTCGGCCAGCCGCATCGCGTCGGTCTCCAGGTAGTACCGCTGCAGGTCCAGCGGCGAGGCGCCCGGCGGGTTCGGCAGCGAGCGCACCGCTGCGTCGGCCAGCGCCTCGAAGTGCTCGGCGACGACGCCCCAGACCCGCGCGTCGGCCGCGTCGTAGGGGAGCGCGAACGTCGTCGGCTCGAAGCCCAGCTCCTGGAGGTCACGCTTCGACCCCTCGATTTCGTCTCGAATCTGCTCGCGCGTCGGCCGGAAGACGGCCTCCTCCGCGTCGAAACTCGACCCGAGCGGGGCCTCGAACCGGACGAACGGGTCGCCGGCGTCGCCCGCAGCTACCCCCTTTTCGGCGAGCGTCACCGTCTCCGTCCGCTCGCCGTCGGTCACCTCGAAGGTGTCCTCGGGGTAGAGCCCGTGGTCCGCCTCGGGGAAGGCGTGGTCGCTGTCGAGGAGGAGGCGCTCGTCGCCGGCGCTGGCGTCCGCGGCGAGGCCGTGGGCCTGCAGATACCGGTGTTTCCGCCCGTGGGCCACGACCTCCCAACCGTCGTCCGCGAGTTCGCGGAGCTGTTCGACGGAGAGGTGCCCCTCTTCGCCGAGCCAGTCGGCGACGACGGCCAGCGAGGCCGGCGCGTCGCGGTCGTCGAGTACCGGGTAGATGTCCTCGTAGTCCGTCGCGTAGCCGTCGTCGAACGTCAGCGCGAGCCTGCCGTCGCTCATGTGCGTCGATTCCGCGGCCCGCTGATAAGTGTTCGGCAGGCGCCACCGGCCGTATCGCCGGTCGCTCCCGTCCGAAAATGTTTATGACGAAACGCTAACCCGTCGAATACGAGACGGCATGGCCACTGTCGAACGAATCCTCTTCGCGCTCGGCGCACTGGAATCGGCCGCGATCGCCGCGCTGGTGCTGTGGCTGTATCTCCAGTATCCGGAGATGGGCGTCATGGGTCTGATAGCTCCGGTCGTCGTGCTGATCTTCGGCGCGCTGTGCGCGAGGCAGGCGCGCGAGGCGTCCGCGTGAACCGGCGGTGACGGCGACCGAGTCGAATCGTCGTCTTCGTTCATCCCTGGATATGAGGAGGGGCGGTCGGGGCGACGGCCGCGGCGGTCGAGACGTCGACGCCGTAACTCAGCGCGGTCACGACGAGTAACGCGGCGACGACCAGCCCGAGTAGCCAGTAGACGGGGTAGCCGCACTCGACGGCGAGGTACAGGCCCAGTCCGACCAGCCCGGGCGCGAATCCCATGAGGAAGAGGGCGACGACGCCGACGCCCCACGTGAAGTGATACTGGCCGGTCGCGTGGTCGTCGCGGAGGCCGCGGAGGAGAAAGTACGCCAGCGCGACGACGGCCGAAACGACGGCGAGAGCGACGACCCAGGTCGGGAGACCGAGGACTCCGGACATGGTCGAACGCGCGTTCGCCAACTGCTAAAACACTGACGGCTGGCGTCGCTGGTCGGAGCCGTCGTCACTTCGGGCGACCGTCGGGTCCGCGGAGGTCACTCCTGTGTTGCGGCCGGGACCTGCTCGCGCAGGTCCCGGTCGACGATCTCGGCGTCGTCGACCCGTTCCAGCCGCGAGAGCGGGAACGAGTAGCGCCGCGGCGACGCCGAGCGCGTGAGGTCGCTCAGGTAGACGACCTCGGCGACGAGGTCGTCGGCGGGGTAGTCCGCGTTGGTGGGGTAGTCGGCGACGGTCTCGCCGACGCCCTCGATGAGGACCTCGTCGGCGCGCTCGGGCGTGACGCGGACGACGACGAGGCGGTCGTCGGCCTCGCGGTCGCGGACGACGTCGCCGTTCTCCAGGCGGCAGGCCGCACAGAGGTGGGGCTCGTCGTCGTCTTCGGGGACGAACGTCTCGATGCCGCAGGCGTCGCAGGACGCGGCGCGCTTCCCGGGTGCGGGCACGCGCCGCGTCGTGATCTCGATGCCCACGCGGCGGATGTGCTTGCAGCGATTGTGACGGATCTGGTTGTCGGGGCAGGTGCAACTCCGCTCGGTGAGGTCGACGACGTAGGTCGCGCCGCTCTGGCTGTCGACGGCGTAGCGGCCGTCGCCCAGCGGGCGGACGGCCATGCGCTCGGTCCAGGCGCGCGCGGCCCGCTCGTCGAGCCGCCGAACGTCCGGTGCGAGTGCGGTCTTCTGGGCAGGGGTAGGGGCGTTTGTTTCGGACATAGGGGTTTGGACGCTGGTGTTTTCGGCTTCTGCGTCCACACGAAACGTAGGTTCCGAACGAACCTAAGTCCGTCGGGGTCGTGCGTCGGACGGAGGTCTCTGCCGGTCGCAGTCGAGGCCGTGAATAACTGTCTGTGACACGCGTCGCGGTCGACCGACGGCAGTCGGACTCGCCGGTGGGGGAAGGCGGGGGCTTCGAAGCGCTTTTGCCGGGGCCGAGGAAACGCTTGGTCATGGAAATCGACCGGAAGTTCGCCGCCGAACTCGCCGTGTCGGCGGTTTCGGTCGTCGTGTTCGTCGGTGCGGCGTACGTCGTCAGTTCGAACTACACCACGCCGGGCAACGTGACGAACAACGGGTCGGCCTCGCCGATCCTCCAGCCCGAGGGGGGCCTCGCGATGGTCGGCGTCATCGGCCTGTTCGTCGTCGTGATGGCCATCGCCGGCCTGATCATGTACCGCGCCGACTTCGACGAGGAGTGACTGCTCGCTCTCGCGACGCGTCCGTTCTCCCGACTCTCGACTCGTTCGCGCTCGCTGCGCTCGGTGCGTTCGCGTTTCTCCGCACGTCGCCTCCCGCTCAGGCTTCCTCGGCGTCGGCCTCGTCTGCCTCGTCCGACGCGTCGTCGCCCTGCTCGTCGCGCCAGTCGGTCAGTTCGTCCTCGTCTTCCTGGTCGAGGCGGTGTTCGTAGTAGTTCAGCGGGTGGGACTCGTCGATGACGTCCTCGCAGATGTCGTCCTTGTTGACGCAGTCGCCGTAGGACTGCATCGTCGCACACGAGGGCGGTGAGTAGTCGGTCGGGCTCGTCGCCCCGCGGATGTGGTCGACCTGATAGCGCGTCGCTTCCTCCCCGAAACCGGGGTTGACCTGGAAGATGTCGACGATCTCGTCGGTCGTCATCCCGATGCTCGTCAGGAACGACGCGATGGCGAACCGCGAGTGGTGTTCGAGGTGCTCGCCCTTCTGGACGCGGTCGAGCAGCGACTTCATGCAGGGCGGGAACAGCTCCGGGACGACGGTGTCGATCTCGCGCGTGAGGTCGAGTTCCGAGAGCCGCTCCCGGACGTCCTCGACTTCCTCGGTGACTTCGGACTCGATGGCCTCGGGGACCGACAGCGGCAGCCCGTCGTCGATGCGGTGGCGGACGGCCTGGCGGAGGAGGACGAGCAGTTCCTCGCCGTCGACGACCACCTCGCCGTCCGCGAGCGCGCGGTTGACCAGCCGCCACTCGTCGCCGCGCTGGTCGGAGGCCAGATCGAGGTAAGTCCCGACGCCGACCAGGAACTCGCGGGACTGGCCGTCAGCGACGGCCGCCGACCCGTCGCCGACGGTCCCGCCGGCGGCCCGAACCGCGTCCGCGAGGTCGAACTCCGCGAGCAGGTCCGGGAGCGTGAGCCGGTCGGTGTTGGCGTATTTCAGCTCGGAGGTGTCGGCGAAGTCGGCGGTGAACCGCTCGTAGGCGGTCGCCGCCTCCGCCTGGGCGTACCGGCGCGTCAGGATGTGCTCGTCGACGAGCGAGACGAGGACGCGCGCGACCGGGTAGGAGAGCAACTCGATCCGGTCGACGTCGTGTGCCTCGCCGACGGTCCCGTCTTCCAGCGCCCAGACCACGCGCTCGACGCCGCGCGCGACGACCTCCGGTTCCTCGGCGACGACCGCCGCGAGGTCGACGCCGGCCTCCCCGACCGCCTGACGGGAGACCTGCCGGAACGGGTAGCGCGCGTGGATGGGCTGGATACTCATCGACCCGTCCGTTATTTCCACCGCCGAATAAACCCGACGGTCACCGGGGACGCGAGACGCCGATCCGTCGTCGGCGACAGGAAGTAGCGATCGCAGCGTGAGATTGCAGCGTGAAATCCGGGTAGCTGACTCGGCCCGTCAGTCCTCGTGGAGCGCGCGCAGTTCCTCGGCGACGGCCTCGCTGTGCTCGTCGTCGCCCTGGACGGCGCGCTTGTAGCGGCGGTACTGGCTGCGGGAGACGCGGATCTCCTCGGTCTCGCCCTGGCGGGTGACCTCCAGCCTGACGGTTCCCTGTGGGTTGTTGCGGAGCTTGAACGAGGCGACGGCCGAGAGGACGAACCACAGCGCGACCGAGCCACCGACGAAGTACACCATCGCGGTGGGGAAGGCGAGCGACTCGCTGGCCTCGACCCACTGGCTCGGGTAGGCGTGGTGGAACAGGGCGACGCCGCCGACGTTCAGCGCGGCGCCGACGAGGACGCCGAGGCGCTCGCGGCGGCTCGCGGGCAGGACCGCGACGACGCCGAGGAACATCGCGGGGATCCCCAGGCCCGCGAGGACGCCGGCGACGCGGCGCGTCTCGGTGGTCGTGGTCGCGTCGAAGACGGCTGCCAGCCCGGTGGTCAACACCAGGATGGCGGCGACGACCGCGAGCGCGCCGACGACGAACAGGCTCCCGCCGGCGGACACGCGCCGCGGGTCCCTGCCGGTCCACTCCCCGCGGTCGTAGGCCTCCGAGAGACTGGGCATGGATCTCCGTTGACACGCGACCTACAAAACTACCCGTCAGACGCGCGCAAGACGAGAGCGCGCGACGGCACAGCGTCGTAGCGCGCGCCGTCGACCGGCTCGAACCCCGCGGTAGGGGGACGGTAACAACGCTTAAGTGCGAGTATCGTGGTTATAATTCCCATGGAATCGGGTTCCGAGTCGACGGAGGCCACGAGCGACGAGGAGGGGACCAGCCAGGGGGACGACAAGCCGGACGCGATTCTCGAAACGGACGCGGTCGAACTGGCGGAACTGCGCTGTGGCGTCTCGCTGGGCGAGCCGTCCGAGGAGTAACCCCGGCGGCCGTTCGGAGTGTAGTCCGGGGCGGACTCCGAGCGGACCCGGGGCGCGGTCGGGGTCGCGCTGGCCCGGTTCGCCGAACTGGTTCGTGATCGCATGGCAACCGCCGTCACGTGTTAGTAAAGGGTTTAGGGGCCAAGCGACGATTCAGGGGTATGAGTCGACAGGAACCCGAACCTCGAGACGACGAGGAGCGCGACGGAGTCCCCGGCGGGAAACCGGACGACCTGCCGAGCAGCGAAGTCACGGAAGGGACGGACAGGGCGCCCCACCGGGCGATGTTCCGGGCGATGGGGTACGACGACGAGGACCTGACCTCGCCGATGGTCGGCGTCGCCAACCCCGCCGCCGACATCACCCCCTGTAACGTCCACCTCGACGACCTCGCCGAGCAGGCCTACGGGGCCATCGACGAGGGCGAGGGCATGCCCATCGAGTTCGGTACCATCACCATCTCCGACGCCATCTCCATGGGCCACGAGGGGATGAAGGCCTCGCTCATCTCCCGTGAGATGATCGCCGACTCCGTCGAGCTCGTCACCTTCGGCGAGCGCATGGACGGCCTCGTCACCATCGGCGGTTGCGACAAGAACATGCCCGGCATGATGATGGCGGCCATCCGGACGGACCTGCCCTCCGTGTTCCTCTACGGCGGGTCCATCATGCCCGGCGAGCACGAGGGCCGGGAGATCACCATCCAGAACATGTTCGAGGGCGTCGGCTCCGTCGCCGCGGGCGACATGACGGAGGACGAACTCGAGGAGATGGAGTACAAGGCCTGTCCCGGCGCGGGATCCTGCGGCGGGATGTTCACCGCCAACACGATGGCCTCCATCTCCGAGACCATCGGCTTCGCGCCGCTCGGGTCGGCCTCGCCGCCCGCCGAGAGCGACGCGCGCTACGAGGTGGCCCGCGAGACGGGCGAACTCGCCGTCGAGGTCGTCCAGGAGCGCCGCAAGCCCTCGGATTTCCTCTCGAAGAAGTCCTTCGAGAACGCCATCGCGCTGCAGGTCGCCATCGGCGGCTCCACGAACGCCGTCATGCACCTGCTGGCGATGGCCGCCGAGGCCGACGTCGACCTGGAGATCGAGGAGTTCAACGACATCAGCGAACGCACGCCGAAGATCGCGGACCTGCAGCCCGGCGGCGAGCGGGTCATGAACGACCTCCACGAGGTCGGCGGCGTCCCCGTCGTCCTCCGCGAACTGCTGGAGGCGGGCAAGCTCCACGGCGACGCCGAACTGGTCACCGGCGAGACGATGGCCGAGGCCATCGAGCGCGTCGACCCGCCGGCCATCGAGGACCTGGACGTCGACTTCCTGAACACGGTCGACGACCCGATCCACGAGCGCGGCGCCATCCGCATCCTCACCGGCAACCTCGCGCCCGACGGCGCGGTCATCAAGATCACCGGCGAGGACCACCTCTACCACGAGGGCCCCGTCCGGGTCTTCGACGAGGAGGCCGAGGCGATGAAGTACGTCCAGGAGAACGAAGTCGAGTCGGGCGACGTCCTCTGTATCCGCAACGAGGGCCCGCGGGGCGGCCCCGGCATGCGGGAGATGTTCGGCGTCACCTCCGCCGTCGCCGGCCACGGCCACGCCGAGGACGTCGCGCTGTTCACCGACGGCCGCTTCTCGGGCGCGACCCGCGGCTTCTCCATCGGCCACGTCGCCCCCGAGGCGTTCGTCGGCGGCCCCATCGCGGCGCTGGAGGACGGCGACACCGTCACCATCGACATCGACGAACTCGAACTCTCGGTGGACCTCTCCGACGAGGAACTCGAGGAGCGCCTCGAAGACCACGACCCCGAACCCAACTACGAGGACGGCGTCCTCGCGAAGTACACCCGTGACTTCGGGTCCGCATCCAACGGAGCGGTCACCAACCCCGGCGCGAAGTGGGACTGAGCGGGAATCGCCTTCGGTAGCAGTTTTCGCGAACCCCGTCGCGATTCGCGCTTTTTTGCCGCATCTGCCTGGCCGAGTGGATCGCTGTGCGACCCCGAGGCGAACCGGATGAGCGCGACGAACCCGGTGTGCAGTGAAACTGGGCGCGCCTGTTTCCCGGTACGCAGATCGAGGGCGGAACCGATCGAGTCTATCGAATGTGAGAAACGCGGCGATCCAGCGCTGAACGCGACTGTCTGGGGCGGATTTGCGGCCGTAGATCGGGAGAACGCCCGTCGTTCGGTCCGCGGATGTTAATTTCACTAACGATATTACTGTCACAAGGCATATCTGGGACGACAACTTACGTGCAACTATTGCTGGTGAACTGGCCGTCGAAACGGCGGGCTCACCGAGCCACCGAGACATGAGAGATCGAAAACAGGGGGACGATACAGGCGACACCGGAAAGAAGAGCGACGCGGCGGGGGAGACGGTACGGTTCGAACACTACGACTGGGACGGGGACGACACGCCGAGCATCGCGGTCCCGGAGGCGGTCGCCGCCGTCACGAACCGGGGCGTGACCGCGATTCCGCCGTTACAGGACGTGATCGATGCCGACGCACTCAACGCGATGGTCCGATCGGGCGACCCGTCGGCCGTCCGCGTGTCGTTCGCGTACGCGGGGACCGAAGTGACGATCACCGGCACCGGCCGGGTCGAGATCACGACCGACCGGTCGTAGGATACTCCCGGCAGGCCTCGAGCAGCTGTCGAGCGTGTCGTACGTGGAAGTCCTTCTCGTCCCTGTCTTCCGCCCCCAGCGCTCGTTGCAGGTGAACGTCGATCCGGTCTATGGAGTCCGGATCGAGCGTGCCGAGCGCGTCCTCGGAGGTGCCGGACTGGCTGTGTGTCTTGCCGGTCATCGTCCGTGTTACTCGCTAACTCTCCCACCGCTACTTTATAGGTTACGGTATTGACACCTGTCAGACGCTCCGGGGGCGAACGGGAGGGCCCGCAAACGGCGGCGTGGCGGACGCGGGCGGTCGAGCGGCCGGGTCCGTCAGAGGTGTTCGGCGACGGCGGGGGCGGCGCTGACGGCGCTGACCTGTCGCTCGATGGTGTCGGTGCCGAAGACGGCGGTGGTGCCGGCGCGTTCGAGTTTCGTCCGGGCGTTCGCGGCCAGCATGGGGTGGACGCAGGTGACGTACACGCGGGCGGCGCCGCGGTCGGTCAGCACGTCGATCGACTCGGCCATCGTCGACCCGGTGGCGACGATGTCGTCGACGAGCACGACGTCGCGGTCGGCGACGGGGGCGTCGCTCGGTTGGATCTCGATCTCGCCGGTGTCGTAGTCCCGGTCCTTCTCGAAGTAGTCGGTCGCGCCGCGGCCGTAGGCGTCGCGGGTCGTCGCCGCGAGGTCGACGGCGCCCTCGTCGGGCGAGAGGAACAGCGGGTCCGTCAGGTCTGTGGGGAGCGGGTCGGCGAGGCGGCCGGCCGCGTCGACGGGTTCGGCGGGGACGGTGAAGAAGTCGCAGACGGCGGTCTCGTGGGGGTTGACGGTGAGGACGCGGTCGGTCCCCGTCGAGACGGCGCGGGCGACGGCGCGTGCCGAGACAGGCTCGCCCGCGGAGAACGCCCGGTCCTGCCGGGTGTAGCCCATGTAGGGCAGGACGGTCGTCACCTCGTGGGCGCCGGCCTCGCGGGCGGCGTCCTGGAGCTGGAGCAGTTCGAGGTGGGCGTCGCTGGAGACGGTCGAACCGACGACGACGGCGTCGTCGGCCGCGAACTCGGGGACTGCCGCCTGGATCTCCCCGTCGGGGAAGCGGTCGTACTCGACGGCGGCCAGCCCCCGACCCGTCGCTTCGGCCAGTGCGGCCGCGAACGCCTGTGACGTAGACCCGCTGACGATCATGTGCGGGTGGTCGCTTTCGCCGGTAAACACCGTTTCGGTTGCAGCGGCCGGTCGCGCGGCCGTCGGATCCCACCGCGGGACGGCGGTTCACCCATCCGACGGCCGGCAGTGTCACCGCTGCGAACCGCGCGACATCCTCAAGAGGCTGTGCTCGCAAAGACCGCCAACGATGCCCTCCGCGTCTCCCGATTCCGACGACCCGTCGTGCTCGCGTCGCGCCGTCCTCGCGGGCGTCGCGGGGCTTCCCGCGGGGATCGCGGGCCGCCGATCCGGACGGTTGCGCTCGACGGACCGACCGCCCGCGACCAGACCGGTGACCGTCGCGACCTGGAACGTCGCGCTCGGCGTCGACCTGTTCAAACTGTTCGACGCCCGCTCGGCCGACGACGTGCGCGAGATCGCGGGCGAGTTGCTCGCCGGTGCCCGGAAACACCCCTACGAAGCCCGCGCCGCCGCCATCGCGGACGCGCTGGTCGCCGCGGACGCCGACGCGGTGGCGCTCCAGGAAGCGGCGCGCATCCGGGCGGGCTCCACCGAGACCGACGGGGACGGCGAGACTGTGGCCGACCTGCTCGACTCGGTGCGGTCGGCGCTGGAGGCCCGCGACCGGCCGTACGAGGTCGCGGCCTCGACCGTCACGACCGACGTCGAACTGCCCGTCGAGAGCGAGTCTGGCCGGGAGACCGTCCGACTGACCGACCGGGACGTGCTGCTCGTCAGGCCGGGAGTCGACGCGCGGAACGCGCGCGGGGAGACATACGACGAGCGCATGGAGTTCCCCGTCCCCGGGACCGACCGGACCGTCGCGCTCCGGCGGGGGTACTGCCGGGCCGATGTCGGGCCCGAGGGCGCGGCGTTCACGGCCGTCTCGACGCATCTGGAGTCCGTGTCGGCGTCGACCAGGCGCCGGCAGGCGATGGAACTGCTCGACGCGCTCCCGGCCGACGGACCCGTCGTGGTCGGGGGCGACTTCAACAGCGGCCCGGGGACGATCACCAGCGCGTACGACGCGCTGACGGACTCACTCACGGATGCTCACGCACAGCTCCGGCCCGACGACGACGGGTACACCTGCTGTCGAGCGTCCATCGTCGGCGAGGGCGGCTCCCGCCTCACGAAGCGTATCGACGGGCTCCTCGCCCGCGGCGAGGCGCGACCGACGGCGGTCGAGCGCCTGGGCGAGGAGTCGGCCGACCGCGGCGAGACGACGGTCGACGGGGAGACGGTCGCCGTGTGGCCGTCCGATCACGCCGGCGTCGTCGGGACGTTCGAAGTGCCGGCGTCCGCGCCGACGCAGACGGAGACGCGCCGGTCGACGCGGACGCGAGGGGCCGAGACGACGACCGGGACCGGGACCGGGACGCCGGTCCCGACCGGGCCGGGCGACGAACCGTCGGCCGCGTCCGGGTCTTCTGCGGCGACCGACGATCCGTCGGGGACGACCAACGGGTCGGGAGCGGGGTTCGGTGCCCTCGCGGGCGCAGCGGCGTTCGTCTTCGCCGCGCTGGCGCGGGGGCGAAAGTAGGCGCAAGGAGCCGTCACTACGGCGAGGAGACCGTCACTCAGGCGACGGCCAGGGCCGATACCTCCGGGAGTCCGATCGAGCGCGACCGCCAGCCCCCGGTGCCGTCGGCGGTCAGTTCGGGGTCGGCCTCGACGAGGACGGTCCCGGACTCGGTCGCGGCGTAGACGCACTCCCCGTAGGCGACGTCGACGACCGACCCCTCGGCCGGTAGGTCGACCGCTTCCCAGCCGTCGGCGCCGCGGGCGTACAGCGCCTCGGCCGTCGCCGCGTGCGACTTGCCGTCGCCGGCGGCGACGACGGTGTAGGACCCCTCGGACTCCCGGAGCCAGCCGTTGCCGAGCCTGTAGAGTCCGTCGCCGGTCGCCGCGAGCGGCACCCCGTCCGCGCTCGCGACGTCGCGGGCGTCGTCGAGGCCGACGCTGGCGAGTCCGTCGCCGTCGATCCGGAAGACGCCGTCGGCGGCGGCGACCAGTCCCGCAGACAGGGCGCGTACCTCCTCGACCGCACCCAGCTCGGTCCATTCGCCGTCGTCGTAGCGCGAGACGCGGCCGGTCTCGTCGGCGGCGACGACCGTCCCCGCTGCGTCCGCGGTGACCGCGACGGCCGGACCGAACGCCAGCGACTCGAACGGGTCCGGGCCGACGAGCACGTCCTCGTCGGTGGCGACGAGGGCCGCGCCGTCGGTCGTCGCGACGTCGCGAGCGCGACAGCGGTGTGCGAGGCCGAACCGGCCGACCTGGTCGCCGGAGATACGCACGGTGGCCACCCCCTGTCCCGTCGCGAGATACGCGACCGTCTCCTCGCGGTGCTCGCCGTACTTCCGCTTCTCCTCGAGCGTGCTCATACCTCCGCTGGGTGGCCCCGGCGTGAAAACCTGCCGCCGTACCGGTTCGGAGACCGCGAGCTACCCGTTCGATCGCGGGCCGATCGACGGCGATTCACTCGACGGCGGCCCACTCGCCGATCGGACTCAGGCCGACCCACGGGTGCGACCGCCAGGCCGTCTCCCCGGCGTGCACCGTCTCGGCAGCCGGGTCGCAGGCGACCAATCCGACGTCCGCGAGCAGCGGCAGGTGGATGTGCGCCAGCGAGAGCCCGACGACGCGCGAGACGGGTTCGGACGCCTCGGCGCCGTCGCGCTCGTGGACCGCCACCGCGTCGGCCAGCGCGTCGACCGTCGCCGACTCCCCGATGAACAGTTCGTAGAGGACGGCCTGCCGGCGCGCGCTCGCGAGCGCGTCGAGGAGGGAGTCGTACTCCCTGTCGGGATGGTCGGTGACGAGGCGGCCGACCCACGCCTCGTCGAACGGGGGCTCGTTCGCGGCGGCGACCAGCCCGGACTCCGGGTCGAACGTGACCGCGCCCGTCTGCCCGAGTACGGGGAGGTGGGCGTGATAGAGCGACCGCCGCATCCCGTCGACGTCCGCGTGGCCGTTGGCAGACGACCGGGATAGCCGACTCGCCACCGCCGACGCCAGCGCGTCGACCGACGTCGCGCTCTCGCGGTCGCGCAACGCTGCGAGCGCGGCCCGCCGGACCGAGGCGGACAGCGCGTCCAGCGCCGTCGGCGGCACCGTCGGGATGTCCATGCTCCACCGGTAGCGCGCCCGAGACTAATAAACGGTCGCGACCCGTTTCACCGGCTGATAGCGCCGGGACCGACGGGAGACGGGCGATCCGCCGAGACTACGAGTCGGCGACCGCCGCGGACACGCGACGGCGCGGCCCCGTCACAGCGCCGCCTTGTACGCTTCGAGCGTCTCCTCGACGTCGTCTTCCGTGTGGGCGTAGGTGACGAACTGCGCCTCGAACTGGTTCTGCGAGAGGAACACGCCCTGCTCTTTCATCTCCTGCCAGAAGACGCGCCTCCAGCGGTCGGTCTGGCCGGCGGCGACGTCCGCGGCGTTTTTCGGACAGATGTCGTAGCGCGGGCACTCGGGCCGCTGGGAGCAACCGCCCTCGCAGTGGTCCTCGAAGGTATCGGGCGCCTCGCGGGTGAACAGCACCTTGAAGATCCCCTCGGTGCCGGCGACGGTGTACTCCGGCGCCTGGTCCCGGACGATCTCCTGCAGGCCGGTCCGCAACTGTTCGCCCAGGCCGTTGATGTGGTCGTAGACGTCGTGTTCGGCGGCGTAGCGCAGCGATTCGAGGCCGGCGGCCATCGTGACCGGGTGGCCCGAGAAGGTGCCGGCCTGGAACACGTCGCCGGAGGGGGTGAACTGCTCGATGAGGTCCGACCGGCCGCCGATGGCGCCGACGGGGAACCCGCCGCCGATGAGCTTCCCGAACGTCGTGATGTCCGGTTCGATGCCGAACTTGCCCTGGGCGCACTGGAGGCCGCCGACGCGGAAGCCGGTGATGACCTCGTCGAAGACCAGCAGGGCGCCGTTGTCCTCCGTCAGGTCCCGTAACGTCTCGTGGTAGCCGTCGACGGGCGCGACGACGCCCATGTTCGCGAGGATCGGTTCGACGAGGACGGCCGCGATGTCGTCGCCGTGGTCCTCGAAGACCCGCTGGGCGGCCTCCTCGTCGTTGAACGGCACCGCGAGCGTGTGCTCGGCGAACGAATCCGGGATGCCGGGGCTGGACGGTTCGACGTCGTCGTACTCGCCCTGGACGAGGGTGGTCTCCTGGGCGCCGTGGTAGCCGCCCTGCATGACGACGATCTTGTCGCGGCCGGTCGCCGCGCGGGCCAGCCGGCAGGCCGAGACGGTCGCCTCCGTCCCCGAATTGACGAAGCGGATCATCTCGACGCTGGGGACGTGGCGGGCGACGAACTCGGCGTGTTCGACCTCGATCTCCGTCGGCGCGCCGAACATCGGCCCCTCGCTGACCCGCGACTGGATCGCCGACTCGACGGGCTGGGGCAGGTCGTGGCCGTACAGCAGCGGGCCGAGGCCCATCACCCAGTCGATGTAGCGGTTGCCGTCGGCGTCGATGACGTGGCCGCCGTCGCCGCGCTCGACGAAGAAGGGATACGGCTCGATGGCGGCCCGCACGGCCGAGTTGACGCCGCCGGGCATGACCGACAGTGCGCGATCGTAGAGGTCCCGTGACCGGTCGTGGTTCATGTCCGCGCCTTCTCGCTCGTCGCCCAAAGGCGTACCGAGGTGAGACGCGTCTGCCGCTTTCGCGCCGCCCTGGGACCCGAACGCCTTCGGTCGACCGCCGCGACCCGCTCGCATCGACCGCTTCAACGGGAGCGATCAGACCCGCCGAAGCAGTGTCGGCTGTTCCGCGAACGCGGCGTCGAACTCCGCACCGTTCGCGTGGATGGTTACCGCCGTCTACCCATCGGGAAGGTTCACTGTCAGGTCTGTTCCGTAGCGGCAACAACTCTGTCGGATAACTCCTTCTCGTATTCGACGCTTTCTGCGACAAAAATACCTGATTGAGAGTGTAACTTCTAATCTGATATGATCGCCGGCGAGGCCCGATCTACTGTCCACGGCCTAGTGGACACCGTCTGGCGGCATCTAAAGTCAGTCTCGCCTGGGCACGAGCTGTGAATAGAGCGGTATTCCGATGTTCTGGCGGCTTGTTCCGTCTACTTCGGGTCGCGCTTCCGAGATCGAGTGCGTCGCCGCGACCAGTCGGGCATCGTTCGACCACAACTTGCCCTTCGAATGGACGAGTCTATAGATCACGGCGAAAAGGCATACTCTGCCGTGATATCCGCGCTTCTCATTCTGCTATCTCCGTTCCACCGACGGCTGTCGACTCGGTCGGTTCTCGATGACCGTCTACCCCCGACCGCAGGCGAAGTTACTGCCGAGATCACAGTCGAGTACACATAACCTGTATTACCGTAATAGAGTATTATAAGATATATCATCAATCTCGTCGCTGAATCCCAGTGGTCTGGCGAAATATCTGTTCAGCGTCAGAACGAGAAAAGAACCTGCACTCGCTAGAGTAGGGAAGCGGGCGCCGCTCAGGTGCCCTTCATACCGCCGCTGGCCAGCCCTTCGACGACCCACTTCTGGGCGACGGCGAACAGCAGGATGACGGGGATCATCGTGATGACCGCGGCGGTGATGAGCAGGTTCCAGGCGACGGCGTTCTGGGACTGGAACAGCTGCAGGCCGAACGGCAGCGTCCGGGTCGCGGCCGTCTGGGACAGCACGGACACCAGTAGGAAGTCGTTCCACGAGAGGATGAACGTGTAGAAGCCGGCGACGGCGATGCCGGGCATCGCCAGCGGCACGAGGATGCGCCACAGCAGGCCGAACTCCGAGCAGCCGTCCATCTTGGCTGCCTCGTCCAGCGACTCGGGGATGTCGTCGAAGTAGCCCTTCAGGAGCCACGTGCCCAGCGGGATGCCGATGACCGAGTGGGCGACGATGATCCCGAGCAGCGAGTCGATGAGGCCCAGGTTGAACATCAGCAGGTAGAACGGGATCAGGATGAGCACGATGGGCAGCATCTGCGTCGACAGGAAGGCGTACAGCAGCCCGCCGCGGCCGGGGTACTCGAAGCGGCTCATCGAGTACCCGGCGAAGATGCCGACGACCAGCACCGTCAGCGTGGTGCTCGTGGAGACGATGACGGAGTTGACGAAGTACTGCTGGAACTGCCCCCGCGACAGCACCGTCGCGTAGTTGTCCAGCGAGAGGTCGCTGAGCGACGGGACGAGCGCAGAGGAGAACAGGAACTCCTGGGTCGTGAACGAGACGAGCACCATGTACACCACCGGCAGGAGCAGGAACGTGAAGTACAGGCCGAGCACGAGGTAGACGACCAGCGCGCGGCGAGGCGACATGTCCTCGTCCAGCCAGGCGTCCAGTCGCTGGACGGCGTTCAGTCCCCCGGTCCGGTCGCGGCTGTCGGTCTCGGTCGCCATTAGTCGGTCTCCTCCATGTGGACGTAGATGATCGTGAACACGAGCATGATGACGAGCATCACGACGCCGATGCTCGCGCCGTACCCGAGCGCGTACTGCTGGAACGCCTGCTTGTACACGTACGTCGCCAGGACCTCGGTGTTGCCCAGCGGCCCGCCGCCCGTCGACAGGAAGACGATGTCGAAGTTCTTGAACGTGAACGTCACGTGCAGGATGATCATGATCATCGACACGTACGAGATCTGCGGCAGGGTGATGTAGCGGAACCGCTCCAGGGGGCCGGCGCCGTCGAGGCGGGCGGCCTCGTACTGCTCGGCCGGGATAGACTTCATCGCCGCGAGCAGCGCGATGCCGTAGAACGGGACGTTCCGCCAGACGTGCATCAACACGATGAGCGGGAACGCGACGCCCGGCTCACCGAACCAGTAGGTCGTCCGCATCCCCAGGTTGCCGAGGATGATGTTCACCGGGCCGAAGCCGTTCTGGACCAGGAAGCGGAAGATGATGACCATCACGATGACGGGCATCACCCAGGTTACCATCGAGAGGCTCCGGAACACGCCCGCGCCGGGCACCTTCTCTTTGAGGGCCAGCGCCAGCCCGAGCCCCAGGAGATACTGGAGCGAGACGGCGACGCCGGTCAGCAAGACGGTGTGCCACAGCGCCTCGTGGAACGTCGCGTCCCGGAGGAGGCGGGCGAAGTTCTCCAGACCCACGAACTGCATCTGTCCGGGGTTGAGCAGCGACGCCTGGTAGAACGCGAGCTGAATCCCCCGGAGCGTCGGGTAGGCGATGATGACCGCCAGTATCAGCGTCGCCGGGATGACGAACGCGTACCCCAGCCACGTCTCCGAGAGGAACGACTTGAACTCGCTCCCGTAGCGGCGGAATCGTGATTTCGTGGGTGTAGCCATGATTAGTCCGTGGGCCTACAGATCGCTCTCGAGGCCCTTGAGCGCGGAGTGGAGCTGGTCGCCGGCCTTGTACGGGTCGGTCCGGCCGTAGGCGACCTCCTGCATGAGCGGGTAGAACTCCTGGCGGACCGGGCCCCAGGTGATCTTCTCCAGCGCGCTGCCGGTCTTGAACACCTCGGTGAACGGCGCCCAGTCGTCGTCCTCGATCGTGGACTCGATGCCCTCGTGGACCGGCGTCATCGCCTTGCCGGGCGAGTCCTCGGCCATCGCCTTCAGCGTGTCCGGTGCGGTCCAGGCGGCGACGGCGCTCTTGCCCTTGTCCGTCTGGTCGGAGTGGCTGTTGACCATGACGGGCTTGATCTCGAGGAACGTGCCCTTCTCGCCGCCCTCGCTGCGCGGGATGTGGGCGACCCGGGTCTTGTTGTTCAGGATGTCCTTGGCCGTCTCGGTGTCGTTGATGTTCTCGCCGCTGGTCCAGCCCTGCAGCCACGTGCCACACTCGATGAACGCGTAGTTCCCGTTGATGTAGCCGGGGTCGTTGGTCTGCCAGCCGGTCCCCAGGTCGTCGGGGTTGCCGACCGGGTTGTCGGCCGCGTAGATCTGGTAGTAGTAGTCGTCGAGGATCTTGCCGAGCGGCTCCGCCTCGATGTCGAGTTTCCAGGAGTCGCCGTCCGGGACGTAGAGGCTGTCCGTGAACTGGTACACGCTGCTCATGAACTCCTGGAAGGCCCGGACGCTGCCGTCTTTCGTGCAGTTGTGGAAGGCGGTGACGCCGTCGACCTCCTTGTTTATCATCCGCCCGACCTCGTGCATCTCGCTCGTCGTCTGGGGGACGTCCTGCCCGAGTTCGTCGAGGATGTCCTTGCGGACGATGAACGCGCGGCCGTTGCCCTCGTAGGGGAGGCCGTACAGCTTGCCCTTGTAGCGGCAGGCGTCGAGCGCGCTCTCGACGAAGCCGTCGTAGTGTTCGAGGTTCTCGGCCCACCCGTCGAGCGATTCGAGGTGGCCCGCCTTGACGTACTCCGTCAGGTGGCTCAGGACGCCTTCGATGGCGTCGGGGTTCCCGGTCCGCGCGCCGGTCAGGTACTTCTGGCGCAGGTCCTCGTAGGCGAACCGGCCGATCTCGATCTCCTGGCCGACGCGCTCCTCGTAGTTCGCCTTGAACGCGTTCTTCCAGACGGGCTCGGCGCCTTCCTCGTTCGGGAATCCGTACTCCCACATGAGCGCCTTCTCGCCGCTCCCGGTGGTTTCGGTGTTCCCGTCGCCGCCGTCGCCACCGTCACCGCTCCCGCCGTCGCCGCCGCCGATACAGCCGGCGAGCCCCGCCGCGGCACCGACACCGACCGCCTTGACTATCGACCGCCGCGTCCTCCCTGGTGAGTCTGCGTCGTGCATAAGTAACGTCTATCGTCCACGTGAGTCTATTACTATTTATACTTTACTTCAAATTTCTAATACGACCGCCGTCGAGCGGCCGGAGACGCGCTCACTCCGCGCCGACCTCCGCTCCGCCGGCGTCTTCGATGCCGACGAGCGCCTCGAACTCGTCTTCGTCCGGCGGCGCGCGGTTGCGGAGCGCCTCGCCGGTCGCCCCGTCGAAGACGTGGATCCGGTCCTGCGGGAACCGAACGGTGAGCGTCCGACCGGGGTCGATGACCAGGTCGCCTTCGAGCGTCGCCGTGTACTGCTGGCCGGCGACGTCGACGTAGACGTAGGTCACCTCGCCGAGCGGCTCGGTCACCTCGACCGTCGTCGAGACGGCGTTGTGCGCGTCGCCGGCGACGACTTCGATGTCCTCCGGGCGGATGCCCAGCGTGAACCGGTCGCCGTGGCCGCGGATGTCCGCGTGGACGGCCTCGTCCAGTTCGTACGTGAACCCCTCGTGGACCAGGGCGGGAACCTCCCCGGACTCGTCCAGTTCGACCTCGAAGAAGTTCATCGACGGCGACCCGATGAACCCGCCGACGAACCGGTTGGCCGGCTCGTGGTAACACTCCAGGGGCGTCCCGATCTGCTGGAGCTTGCCGTCGTCGAGGACGGCGATGCGGTCGCTCATCGTCATCGCCTCCGTCTGGTCGTGTGTGACGTACAGCGTCGTGACCCCGAGCTCCTGCTGGAGCGACTGGAGCTCGGTGCGCATCTGCGTCCGCAGCTTGGCGTCGAGGTTCGAGAGCGGCTCGTCCATCAGGAACACCTCGGGTTCGCGGACGATGGCCCGTCCCAGCGCGACGCGCTGTTGCTGGCCGCCCGAGAGCGCGTCGGGCTTCTTGTTCAGCAGGTCGCGGATGCCGAGCATCTCCGCCGTCTCGTCGATCCGCTCGTCGATCTCCGACTTCGAGAGGTCGGTGGTCATCTTCAGGCCGAAGGCCATGTTCTCCCGCGACGTCATGTGCGGGTACAGCGCGTAGGACTGGAACACCATCGCCATGTCGCGCTCCTTCGGCTTCTTGTCTGTCACGTCCTCGCCGTCGAGGACGATCTGGCCGCTGGTCGGCGATTCGAGCCCGGCCACGCACCGGAGCGTCGTCGACTTGCCGCAGCCGGAGGGGCCGACGAGGACGATCAGTTCGCCGTCCTCGATGTCGACGTCGAAGTCGTCCACGGCGACGATGTCGCCGCCGTCGTCGTGGAACACCTTCTGCAGCTTCTCGATCTCGAGGTCACCCATGACCGGATACTCCCTATACAGGTACTTAAGCCTTGTCCGGGTTAGCCGATTCGATCCGCTCCGGTCGGTCGCGGAGGGACTTCTCGGTGGTCGTCGCGCGGCGGTGCGACGACCGCTTCGCACACGCGAGGCCGGACGTTTTGCGCCCTCGGGACCGGAGCGACCGGTCTCACCTCGAACCACGGAAGAATTTATATACTGCTGTTCGTCATACCTACCTGTGCCAACTATCACGTTCATCGGAGCCGGGAGTATGGTGTTCGCCACCAATCTCGTCGGGGACATCCTCTCCTACGAGGCGCTGTCCGACAGCCGGATCCGGCTGATGGACATCGACGAACACCGACTGGAACAGACGCGGCAGATCGCCGAGGCGATGGTCGACAACGAGGGGCTCGACGCGACCGTCGAGGCGACCACCGACCGCCGCGAAGCGCTGGAGGACGCCGACTACGTCCTCAACATGATCAACGTCGGGGGGACGGAGCCCTTCGAGAACGAGATCCGCATCCCCGAGAAGTACGGCGTCGAGCAGGCCATCGGCGACACGACCGGGCCCGGGGGCGTGTTCCGCGGCCTCCGGACGATTCCGACGATGCTCGACATCGCCGCGGACATGGAAGAGCTGTGTCCCGACGCGCTCTTGCTCAACTACACGAACCCGATGGCCATCGTCTGCAAGGCCGTCTACGAGGCGACCGACGTCGAGGTCGTCGGCCTCTGTCACTCCGTCCCGCACACGGCCGAGGCCATCGCGGAGTACGTCGACGTGCCCCAGGAGGAACTGGACTACTGGGTCGCGGGCATCAACCACATGGCCTGGTTCCTCACCGCCGAACACGACGGCGAGTCCGTCTATCCGGCGCTCGAAGCGGCCTACGAGGACGAGGAGACCTACCGGAAGGACACGGTCCGCTTCGAGATGATGCGCCACTTCGGCTACTTCCCGACCGAGTCCAGCCACCACATGAGCGAATACGTCCCGTACTTCCGGACCGACGGGGACGTCATCGAGGAGATGGCCGGGACGGACTACGCCGAGCGGATGGCGACGGCGACGTACCTCGAGGGCTGGCAGGAGCGCTCCGACGAGCGCGACAGCCCCGAACTGGACGTCGACCTCGACGAGGTCGAAGTCGAGCGCTCCGAGGAGTACGCCGCGCGGCTCATCCACTCGCTGGAGACGGACACGCCGCGGCGGTTCAACCTCAACGTCCCGAACCACGACAACGCCATCGAGAACCTGCCGAACGACGCCTGCGTCGAGGTGCCCGTCTTCGCCGACGGCGCCGGCGTCCACCCCTGTTCGGTCGGCGAACTCCCCGCGGAAGTCGCCGCGCTGGACCGCCAGCACACGACGGTGTACGAACTCGCCGTCGAGGGCGCTCTAGAGGGCGACCGCGAGAAGATCCACCAGGCGCTCAAACTTGACCCGCTCACGGCCGCTTCCTGCACGCTCGAGGAGATCCACGAGATGACCGAGGAACTCATCGAAGCGAACGAGGCGTACATCCCGGACCTCGACGGCGGCGGACGAGCCCGCCCGCCCGCGGCCGCCGACGACTGAACCGACCCCGGCGCCCGCCTGTTTTTCACGATGTGTGAACGAGAATTCTCCGCCCAGCTCCGGCTCGCTCGCGAATCGACGGAAATCGGCCGATGCGACCGCGGTGGCCGGTCACGCTCGCGAGGCTGTTCATAATATATGAACAATTATGTCGTTGCGGGACGGAGACTGCGGCATGGACGAGACACCCATCCCTCCGGCGTCGGCGTTCGACGGGCGCACGGCCAAGACGACGGTGACGAGCTTCCGGATCGTCGAGGCGCTCGACCGCCGCGAGAGCGCGCGACTGACCGATCTCGCCGACGAACTCGGGCTCGCGAAGGGGACCGTCCACAAGCACCTCTCGACGCTCCGCGAGGTGAACTACGTGGTCAAGGACGGCGAGGAGTACCGGCTCAGCGTCCGCTTTCTCGGCCTCGGCACGAGCGCGCGGCTGAACCTCGACCTGTACGAGATCGCCTACGACCCGCTCGAGAAACTCGCCGACGCGACGGGGGAGGTCGCGAGCGTCATGGTCCCGGAACACGGCTACGGCGTCTACGTCCTCCGGGTCAGCAACGAGGGGCGACCCGACGTGGACATCCGCGAGGGCGAGAGCGTCCCCCTCACGGCGACCGCCGGCGGGAAGGCGATCCTCTCGTACACGCCCGAGGAGCGCCGCGAACGGATCATCGAACAGCACGGGCTGCCGGAGATGACCGACGCGACCATCACCGACCGCCAGGCGCTGGACGAGGAACTCCGCCGGATCCGCGACCGCCGACTGGCCAACGACACGGGCGAGTACCGCTCGGACCAGCACTGCGTCGCGAACCCGATCGTCGACGCGGACGACGTCGCGATCGGGGCGGTGACGGTCTCCGGGCCGGCCGACCGGATGGCCGAGAAGTCGATCAAGGCGGACTTCGCCAGCCTGGTCGGCAGCACCACCGCGTCGATCGAGAGTCGACTGTAACGGCGCCGGCGCCGACCGCTCGCGGGCTACGGCTACATACAAGACCCTCCGGAGACTTCGGGACGGTATGGACAACGACGGCGTCCCCCCGAACGTGCTGGTCGTGGTGACCGACCAGCAGCGGTGGGACACGGTCGGCGCGTACGGTAATCCGATGGACCTGACGCCGACGCTCGACGACCTCGCGGCGACGGGGACGCGGATCGAGCGCGCCATCTCGCCCCAGCCGATCTGCGGCCCGTTCCGCGCGGCCTTCCAGACCGGGAAGCACGCCACCGAGACCGGCGTCTGGCAGGGGTCGACGCGGCTCCCCGACGACGAGCGCACGCTCGCCCACCGGTTCGCCGATGCGGGCTACGACGTCGGCTACGTCGGCAACTGGCACCTCGCCAGCACGTTCGACGAACCGGTGCCCCCGGAGGAACGCGGCGGCTACGACGACTTCTGGATCGCTGCGGACGTCCCGGAGTTCACCACCAGTCCCGACGAAGGCCACCTCTACGACGCCGACGGGAACGCCGTCGAGTTCGACGGGTACCGCGCCGACGCGTTCACCGACTACGCCATCGAGGGGCTCGACGAGCTCTCCGAGCCGTTCTTCCTGATGGTCTCCTATCTGGAACCGCACGACCAGAACGAACTGTGGACCTTCGTCGCGCCCGACGGCTACGCCGACGACCACGAGACCGACCCGTACGTCCCGCCGGACCTACAGGACCGACCCGGCGAGTGGTTCCGCGAACTGCCGGACTACTACGGGATCGTCCAACGGCTCGACGAGTGCATCGCGGACCTCGTGGACGCTCTCGACGAACGGGGGCTCCGCGACGACACGGTCTTCGCCTACACCGCCGATCACGGCTGTCACTTCCGCACGCGGCCCGGCGAGTACAAGCGGACGCCCCACGAGTCGGCCGTCCGCGTGCCCGCCATCCTGTCCGGTCCCGGGTTCAGGAACGGCGGGACCGTCGAGCGAGTGACCAGTCTCCTGGACCTGCCGCCGACGCTACTGGACGCCGCCGGCGTCGACGTCCCCGACGAGATGCGCGGCGACAGCCTCCTCCCGGTCCTCCGCCGGGAGGAACCCGACGCCGACGGCGACGCGTTCGTCCAGATCAGCGAATCGCAGGTCGGGCGGGCGCTCCGGACCGACCGCTGGAAGTACGCCGTCGCCGCCCCCTCGACGACAGGCTGGCGCGGCGGGAGCAGCGAGCAGTCCAGCGACACGTACGTCGAGCGGTACCTCTACGACCTGCACCGCGACCCGGCGGAGTCCGTGAACCTCGCCGGCCGCCCGTCCTACCGGAACGTCGCCGACGACCTGCGGGAGCGACTGCTCGACTACATCGCCGACGTGGAGGGCGAGACCCCGCGGATCAAGCCCTACGACAGGGGCTTCCCGTAGCCGACTGCCGACCGGCGTCGCAATGCCGTTCGACGGGCAGGAACCGGGACGGGTGAGCGCCGCCGCTCTGCTCCTGCCGCCGAGATTACAGGCATATGTCTGTTATTCACGGAGTCGGATTCGCTGTCTCGAATCGTTCCCCGAATGTCGCGTGACACCCACTGGCGATAAATGACAGAAGTAATCGGATAGAAATCACTCATTTCAAATATTATGGCGCGCTCGCGATCTGACCCCGGGTCTCGCTGTACGGGGCATCCATCGAGTCACCGCCCTGTTGGGACTGTTTCCGTGGATTAGCGGCAGTACTGGCGGACTCGCGACGCCCGAGTCACTCGCCGGCCGCGTCCCAGAACTCGGTGCGACCGTCCTCGCCGTCCCCGTCGGCCGTCTCGGACTCCGGCCGCTCCGTCCGACCGAGGCCGGCGTCTTTCAGCAGTCTGCGGACGTGACGGCGGGAGTACTCGACGCCGAAGGCGTCTTCGAGAAACTGGCGCGCGAGCGCGGTCGTCCAGGCGGGTCGGTCGTATCCGACCGCCTCCGGCGTCTGTCGAACGGCGTCGCGGAACTCGGCGCGGTCGCCGTCGTCGAGTTTCGGCGGCCGCCCCGGGCGCTGCCGGTCTCGGACCGCCCGCTCGATCGGTTCCGCTTCGAGGCGGTCGAACCAGCGGTAGATCGTCTGCTCGCGGACGTCGAGCCACTCGGCGATCATCGGCACGGACGGGCCTCGCTTGTAGATGATCGCCACTACCAGCCGCGTCGCTTCCGTCGCGCCGGTCGCCTCGTCGAGCGCGGCCTCTAGCTCCGCCACGGGGACGTTCTCCAGCCGTGCCATTGCTCCCCTATTATAGCGGAACGAATAGAAAATTTCGGTTACTTCTGTCCGGTTTCCCGGGCTGCTGGGCGGTCAGCAGTTCCTCAGGTCGCCGACGCCGTCCATGGTGTCTCCCAGCGCGTCGCGCTTGGCCACCGAGCCGTCGCCGTCGAGCGACAGCGCGCCTTCGACGGCTTCCATCGCTCCCTCGATGGGCTCGTGGGTCTCGACGTAGGCGGCGAGTGCGAACTCCTGGTCGGAGACGCCGGCGAGTTCGACGGCCTCGGTTCGCGGTAGCTCGCCGGCGAGCCAGTCGCCGACGATCTCCCGGCCCATCGGGCCGACCGGCGAGACCGACTCGCCGAACAGGTGTAGCGCTTTCGCGCCGTCTGTGGGCGCGATACCGGCGACGCGAGCGCTCGCGCCGACGCTCTTGCCCTCGGCGTAGGCGTCGACGAGCGCCGCGGCTTCCCCCGGTGTGCAGGGCAGGTCGGCGGCGAACGGTTCCAGTCGCTCGGCGAGCGAATCCGTCGTCCGGTCGACCGTCGCGACCCCCGAGTCGCGCTGCTCGTCGACCACCTCGATCCCCGCGGCGATGTCCGACAGCCCCATTGCCCGCGACTTCAACCCTCTCCGGTTTAAGTGTTGGTGGTTCGACACCACCGGCCCGTGCGCGGTCTCAGCCGATCTCTCCGGCGGCGGCAGATACTTGCGGCTGGCAGTGCGCCACGTGTGCATGGCTGATCCGCTCAGATACGGGATCGTGGGATGCGCGGGGATCGGGAATACGCACGCCGAGGCCGTCCGCGAGGCGTCGGGCGCGACGCTCGCGGCCTGCGCCGACCTCGACGCCGAGGCCGCCGGGACGTTCGCGGACGAACACGACGTGTCCGACACGTACGAGGATCCGGCGAAGATGGTCGAGGACGGCGATGTCGACGCCGTCAGCGTCTGCACGCCGAGCGGCACTCACGCCGACGTGACGACCTCGGTCGCCGAGGCCGGCGCGCACGTCCTCTGCGAGAAACCGCTGGACGTGACCGCCGAGCGCGTCGACCGGATGATCGCGGCGTGCGAGGACGGGGGCGTCACGCTCGCGGGCGTCTTCCAGCGGCGCTTCGAACCGGGGCTCCGTCGGGCGAAGCGGGCCGTCGACGACGGCGAGATCGGTCGGCCCGTCCTCGGCGACACCCACGTCAAGTGGTTCCGGCCGCAGTTCTACTACGACGACGCCGCGTGGCGGGGGACCCGCGACATGGACGGCGGCGCGTTCATGAACCAGGGGATCCACTCCCTCGACGCGCTCCAGTGGATCATGGGCGGCGTGGAGTCCGTGCAGGCCGAACTCGACGCGCTCGACCGCGACTTGGAGTGTGAGGACACCGGCGCGCTCGTCCTGCGCTTCGAGAACGGCGCCGTGGGAACCGTCGCGGTCACGACGGCCACCAAGGGAGGCACGGACCGCACCGAGATCAACGGCACCGAGGGGACCATCGCGCTCGACGAGACCGATATCACCGACTTCCGCGTCGGCACCGGCGAGGAGTCCCGGTACCACGCGGAGACCGAACAGCGACTCGCAGAGGGCGACCCGCACGACGCTGGCACGGGCCACACGGGCGTCGTCCAGGACTTCGTGACTGCCGTCCGGGAGGGTCGCGAACCCGAGGTCACCGGCCGAGCGGCCCGCACGGCCATCGACATCATCCTCGCGGCCTACCGCTCGTCGGAGACCGGCGAGCGCGTCCAGTTAGACGAGATCCGCGGCGTATAGACGTCTCGTCGTTCCGCAAGTGCCACTCTCCGGTTACGCCTTACTTCCCGTCCGGAGTCCGATGTGGCCGGTCTCCAGCCCTGTCAGCTCCGGCGCCACTTCGGCGTGTGGGTCGAACGCGGTGACCGGGAACGTCTGCCGGGTGCCCGCTCGGGAGAGGACCGCTCGGACAGATCGACGCCCAGTTCCGTCGCCGTTGCGCGTCAGTCGTCGCCCACGAACGGGTACGCGAAGGGGTACTTCCACGCGGTGCCGAAGATCGCCTTCGCAGTCGCGACGACCGCGAACACGAAGTTGAGCAGCACGGCGATACCCAGCGACAGGCCCAGCACGATCGCCGCGACGCTGAAGAGCGCGTTCAGCGGCGCCGGTAACGACAGCGCCTCGATCGTGGCTCCGCCGGAGACCTCGATCTCGTCGGCGCCCAGGAAGAACACGACGAGGGTCGCGATCAGCAGCACCGTCAGCGAGAGGTGCCAGTTCAGCGCGTTCCGCGCGTTCGCTCTCGTAAACTCGTGGCTCGCGAGGAGGTAGACGAGTCCGGCGCCGAATATCCCGGTCGGGAAGGCGAGGAGGTGGACCGCGATCCCGGCGAGCGGACGCTGGTTCAACAGGTCGGGCGACTGGTCGGAGGGTGGCGAAGGCGTTGACATTGTATTACGACGTATTCGCATCGATCGGAGGCTGCGTTCGTCTGGCGGGTAGATACCGGGGTCGGGGGCTCTCATCGGTCGCCACCCGGCGTCCAGCCGTTGTTTCGGACCCAGCGGGCGGCTCGTTCGAGGAGAGACAACAGCAGGGAGACGGCGAACAGGTCGAACGCCGCCGCGATGAGTCTGCTGTCGCTGCTGGTCCCGAGGTCGACGCCGAGCACCAGCGCCACGGCGCCGAGGGCCAGCAGGACCAGACTGAGCTGGAAGCCCGCCAGGACGAGCGACCGTATCCCGGCCGTGTCTCGAAGCGAGAGGAATCCGCGGAGCGACAGGCGGTCCAGCGGGGACTCGTTCGTCAGCGCGCGCCTCCCGGCCGGCGACAGCGGCCAGTCCGACTCGGGGTGGTCGACGTAGTAGAGCGTGATCGACTCGGGATAGGTCTCCGTGGCGACGACGTCGATCTCCTGGAGCTCGTTGAGCCGGTTCCGGACGGTTCCCTTCCCCACGTCGGGCTTCACGCGCGCCTGTATCTGCCGGATCGAGAAGAACGGGCGGTCGGCCTCCAGCATCGTCTCGACGACGTGCTGCTGGGTCAGCTTGTTGTTGAGGTCGCGACTGACCCGCTCTTCGATCCACTCTGGAGGGTCTGACACGGCACCCGCCACTCGGACCGGTGGGTAGTTAAAACCAAAAGCGGATTCCGCGGTCGCAAACTGCCGATCGACGCCCGCGGAACGCCGTTCGGCGCCCGCGGAACGGGCCTGTACGACCGCTGAAACGACTGGATATCCGATATCTGGGACAATCCGGCGATCTGCCCGATGAGCGACCGAACGGTCCGTCGATCACCGTCGAAACCGGGACCTGATCTCCGCCACATTCGCGGCGACGGGTGGCGGATATCGGGCGACCGGACTGGTGGATGACTGGACGACCGCCCCACCTACCGGTAACCGGTCGGTGGATCGGCCGCGAACGGGCCCGAAACCCGGGTCGACCGCACCGTTTATTAACCCCTCTCCCGGCGAAGCGTCGCATATGAGCACGACAGTCACTGCGTGCCCCGAATGCGACGGGCGCCTGCGAAGCGACGACAGCGAAACGGTCTGCGCCAACTGCGGCCTCGTGGTCGCCGAGGACAACATCGACCACGGCCCGGAGTGGCGGTCGTTCGACGACGACGATACCAACCGCGAACGCACGGGCGCGCCGCTGACCCGGTCGCGCCACGACCGCGGCCTCTCGACGGAGATCGGTCGATCGACCCGCCTCAAGGGTCGCAAGCGCCGGCGGATGGCACGACTCCGCCGCCAGCACAACCGCACGAAGATCGGCTCGAAGGCCGAGCGCAACCAGGTGTACGGCTTCACGGAGATCCGTCGGCTCGTCGGCGCGCTCGGCCTCTCGGACCACATCCGCGATCGCTCGTGCGTCCTCTTCGAGTCCGCCCAAGACGAGGACCTGCTCCGCGGGCGCTCGCTGGAAGGGTTCGCTGCCGCAACGGTGTACGCCACCTGCCGTACCGCAGACGTCTCCCGGACCGTCGACGAAGTCGTCGGCGAGGCCCGCGCCTCGAAGGCCGAGCTCTCGGCGGCCTACGACGCGCTCAACCGCGAACTGGGACTCCCCACGGGCCCCATCGACCCCGCAGAGTACCTCGCGCGCTTCGCGAGCGACCTCGACCTCCCGCAGGAACTGGAAGGCCGCGCCCGCGAACTGGTCGAAACGGCCCGCGAACGGAACCACGTCACCGGCCGTAACCCCGCGGGCGTCGCCGCGGGCTGTCTCTACACCGCGGCCGACGAGCGCGCCTACCCGCTCACCCAGCAGGAGGCCGCCGACGCCGCCGACGTGACGCCGGTCACCCTCCGGGCGACCTATCAGGCGTTGACCGAGGGCGGCGACTGACACCGGTCTCCCGCGCAGACGCAAAACCTATCAGATCGCTTTCCGAAATGTAGTTCTGAAAACAGTTATCGGGCGGCGTTGTGACCGTTCGCCTGTGCTCGGGCATTCTGATTCCACAGGGCCTGGTCGCCCCGACAGGGTGAGGATTTGTGGCACACCACCGATCGTTCTTTCCCAGGGGGATGTCAACGAGGTGGATCCATGGGTGTAACCGCGAACGGTGACGGGGCGGACGATGGCGGCGGCAACGGTGCAGGCGCCGAACCGGGTCACCCGGTCGTCTGGCTCTTCGACGAGTACGCGCGGCCGCACTGGAAGCAGCTAGTGGGCGGGCTGAGCTTCTCGACCGTCGAGCAGATCCCGGCGCGGCTGCCGCCGGTACTCGTCGGCGTCGCCATCGACGCGGTGCTGCTCAACACCGGTCCGTTTCGGCTGCCGCTGGTGCCCGACGCGTGGCTTCCGACGGAGATGGCTGACCAGCTGACGGTCCTGATCGCTCTCCTGGTCGGCAGTTTCGCCGCCGTGGCGCTGGTCAACTACTTCGGCCGGCGGGTCCTCGGGCGGTTCGGCCAGTCGTTCCAGCACGAGATCCGCACCGAGGTGTTCGACACCGTCCAGCGCCTGGAGATGGGCTACTTCGACGACCACGACACCGGCGAGGTGATGAGCGTCCTCAACGACGACGTCCAGGAGGTCCAGACGCTCGTCTTCGGCGTCCTCGCGCGCGGGTCGACGATGACGATGACCGCCGTGGCGACCTACGCGTACATGCTCTGGCTGAACTGGCAGCTGGCGGTCGTCCTCGCCGTCGTCCCGTTCGCGCTGTTCGCCCTGAGCTACTGGTTCTCGAACTGGATCGAGCCGAAACACATGGCCGTCCGCGAGCGCGTCGGCGACCTGAACAGCCGGCTGAACAACAACGTCGACGGCGTCTCGGTCATCAAGACCTTCGGCACCGAGCGGGCCGAGCGCGAGCGCGTCCGCGACGCCTCCGGCGACCTCCGGACGGCCCAGTGGGACGCCCACTGGGCGCAGGCGACCATGGACCCGGTCTCGCGCACCGTCTCCCAGCTCGCCCGCGTCATCACGCTCCTCGTCGGCGGGATCTGGGTGCTCACCGGCCCGCCGCTGTTCTTCACGGGCACGCTCACCCCCGGCGCGCTGTTCACCTTCTACGTGTTCGTCGGCTCCTTGCTGACCGCGATGCAGGGCATCGCCGAGGTCGTCGACGGCTACCAGAACGGGAAGGCCGCGGCCACCCGCCTGCGCGACATCGTCGCCAACGACAGCGTCGCCGAGCGCCGCGACGCCGCCGAACTCGCCGACCCCGAGGGAGCGGTGGCCTACGACGACGTGACCTTCAGCTACCCCGGCCGCGACGAGCCGACGCTCGACGGGGTCACGTTCGACGTCGAACCGGGCGACACCGTCGGCATCGTCGGTTCGACCGGCGCCGGCAAGTCGACGATCCTCAAGCTCCTGCTGCGCTTCTACGACCCCGATTCGGGGGCCGTCCGCGTCGACGGGACGGACGTGCGCGACGTGACCGTCGAGAGCCTCCGCGAGTCGATCGGCTACGTCTCCCAGGACCCGTTCCTGTTCTACGGGGCCGTCAGGGAGAACATCGCCTACGCCGACCCGGACGCGGACGAGGAGACCGTCGTCGAGGCGGCGAAGCTCGCGGGCGCCCACGAGTTCGTCGCCGAGCTGCCCGACGGCTACGACACGCAGGTCGGTGAACGCGGCGTGAAGCTCTCCGGGGGACAGCGCCAGCGCGTCTCAATCGCGCGGGCTATCGTCCGCGATCCGGCCATCCTCGTCCTCGACGAGGCGACCAGCCACGTCGACAACGAGACCGAGGTCCTGATCCAGCGGACGCTGGACGAACTCGCGGCCGACCGCACGACGTTCCTCGTCGCCCACCGGTTATCGACGGTCCGCGACGCCGACCGCATCATCGTCGTCGACGACGGCGAGGTCGTCGAGCGCGGAACGCACGAGGACCTGCTCGCTCGCGACGGCCTGTACGCCAACCTCTGGAACGTGCAGGTCGGGGACGTGACCGCGTTGCCGGACTCGTTCCTCCGGCGCGTCCGCCGAGGTGACACCGCATGAGCGACGGATCTGACGGGTCCGATACCGACGGCGAATCACCGGACGATAACCCGTACCGCGCCGACGCCGACTGGCCGGTGCTCGCGCTCCTCCGGGAGTACGGCCGGTCACACTGGCCCCTCGCCGTCGCGGGACTGCTGGTCCGTCTCCTGTGGATCGTGCCCGGGCAGGCTACCCCGGCGCTGATCGGCTACGCCTTCGACGCGGTGTTCAGCGACGCCAGACCGTTCACGCTCCCGTTCGTGCCCGCGGCGTGGATCCCCGAGACCCAGGTCGGACAGGTCTGGCTCGTCGCCGGCCTCGTCCTCGCGCTCTCGGTGCTCGGGCAGGCGGTCAACTGGCTGCGCACGCTGTCGTGGGGCGCGTTCGCCTTCCGCCTCCAGCACGACGTGCGCGTCGACAGCTACGACACCGTCCAGCGCCTGGAGATGGGGTTCTTCGACGACCACCAGACGGGCGAGGTGATGAGCATCCTGAACAACGACGTCGACGCGATGGAGACGTTCCTCACCGACACCATCGACGACGCGATGACCATCGTCGCGTACATGCTGGGGATCTCCGTCTACATGCTCTGGCTGAACTGGCAGTTCGCGCTGGTCGCGCTGTCGGTCGCGCCGGTCATCGCGGTCGCCAACTACTACTTCTCCCAGCGGATGCACGAGATCTACGGCCGGGTCCGGCGGACTCAGGGCGAACTCAACGCCCAGTTTCGAAACTCGATCAGCGGCATCTCGGTTGTCAAGGCCTACACCGCCGAGCCGTTCGAACGCGAGCGCGTCGCCGAGTCCTCGCGGACCGTCGTCGACGCGTTCCTCGACGCGATACGGCTGGGCGCGCTGCACTACCCGACGATGCGCGGGCTCACCGGCGCCGGCCTCGCGGTCACCTTCGGCGTCGGCGGGTTCTGGGTGATGAACGGACCGCCCGGTCCCTTCACCGCGTCGCTGACCGCGGGCACGCTCGTCACGTTCGTCATGTACGTGCGGCACATGGGATGGCCGCTCCAGAACATCGCCGGCGTCATCGAGAGCTACAGCAGCGCCACCGCCTCCGCCGAGCGCCTCCTCGGGGTGCAGCGGGTCGCCCAGTCCGTCGAGGAACGCGACGACGCGACCGAACTGACCGACGTCCGCGGCAGAGTCACTTACGACGACGTGACCTTCGCCTACCCCGAGAGCGAGCGGCCCGACGACCCGACCGTCCCGACCGACGGCGGCCCCGTCGTCGAAGACGTGACTTTCGAGGTCGAACCGGGCGAGACCGTCGGCATCGTCGGCCCGACCGGCGCCGGCAAGTCCACGCTCCTCAAACTCCTCGTCCGCTTCTACGACGTGGACGAGGGGGCGGTGCGGGTCGACGGCACCGACGTGCGCGATCTCACCGTCGACAGTCTCCGCGACGCGGTCGGGTTCATCAGCCAGGACCCGTTCCTCTTCTCGGGGACGATCCGCGAGAACGTCGTCTACGGCACGCCCGACGCCGACGAGGAGGCCGTCCGGGAAGCGCTCGACCGCGCCGAGGCCACCGCGTTCGTGGAGACGCTGCCGGACGGCATCGACACGCAGGTCGGCGAACGCGGCGTGAAGCTCTCCGGCGGACAGCGCCAGCGGATCTGTCTCGCCCGCGCGATGGTCCACGACCCCGAGATCCTCGTCCTCGACGAGGCGACCAGCCACGTCGACAACGAGACCGAGGCGCTGATCCAGCGGTCGATCGAGGCCCTGATCGAGGACCGGACGACCCTCGTCGTGGCGCACCGCCTCTCGACGGTCAGAGACGCCGACCGCATCGTCGTCCTCGACGACGGCCGCGTCGCCGAACAGGGCGCCCACGAGGACCTGCTCGACCGCGACGGCCTCTACGCCACGCTCTGGCGGGTGCAGGTCGGCGACGTCCAGTCGCTCCCGTCGGCGTTCGTCGACCGGATCGAACGCCGCGCCGACGCGCTCGACGCGGGCGACTGAGCCCCGCCCTCCGTCGGCTTCGGCCGAGCGTGCGCCGCTCACGAGTACGTCATCGGGTCGGCGTGCCGGCACGCCTGCTCGACGGTCCCCGCCAGATCCGCGAACGCCGCGGCCGCGGCCGCGTCGGGGGCGTGTTCGCGGACCGGCACGCCGGCGGCCTGTGCGTCCGCGACGGCGTCGGACTCGGGCACCGCCGTCACCGGTCCGCCGAGTTCGCGCGCGACCATGTCCGTCGGCGAGGACTCGTTCGACCGGTTCAACACGATGGCCGCGAGGCCGGCGTCGAGTTCGCGGGCGAGCGCTCGCGCCCGGAGCGCGTCGCCCAGCGCCGGCGGCGCCGGTTCGGTGACGAGGACGCAGGCGTCGGCGGCGAGCAACCCGAGCCCCACGTCGCCGCACATCCCCGCCGGGCAGTCGACGACGACGCGCCCGTACTCGTCCCTGACGCGCTCGACCGTCTCGACCAGCGCTGTCGGCTCGCAGGCCCGCGCGCCCGCCAGCGACCGACCGCACGGGAGGAGGGCGACAGGACCGCCCTCCCGGACGGCTTCGGTCGGGGCCGCCCGCCCGGCCAGCACGTCGTGCAGGTCCGGACCGCGGTCGGCGGGCAGGTCCGCCATCGCCAGGTCGGCGTCGACGACGACGCCGTCGAGGTGAGCGCCGAGGTTGTAGGCGACGGTCGACTTGCCGACGCCGCCCTTCCCGCCGACGACCGCGAGGATCATCGCCCTGCCGTGCCGGCGTCGCCCGCGTCCGTCCGCTCGCACTCTGGATCGGCCCGGCAAGACTCCTCGGTCCGCGCGAGCAGCGCGTCCGCTCGCCGTCGCACTCGCCGGAGCGCCTGCCTGTCCGCCGCACGTGCCGACGCGAGCGCCGATTCCGCCGTACGGCGCTGTGAGCCGTCTGCCCGGCCGCACTCACTCGCGTTGCGGTCCGCTTCGAGTCGCGCTTCGACGTCCCGAAGCCACGCCCGGACGCCGCTCGGGACGACCAGCTTCTCGACCTCGCCGGATCGGTCCGCCGCGCGGGCGCGGTCGGGCTGCCGCGGCTCGGGTCGCGGACTCGCGTCTGCGTCGGTCGGCTCGGCGGCGCCCTCGCAGTCCTCGACCGGGCCGTCGGACCGGTCGCCTCCCGGTCTCCGTTCCGGCGTTCCGTCCGGTTCTGAGCGGGACGTGTCGGGAACCGGGACGCTGTCCCGCGGGACGACCGGATCGCCCAGCGCGCGGACGACGCCGGCGGGCGTCGACTCGACCGTGGGGACCGGTCTCGCTGGCGCCGTCTCGTCGCTCCCCGTTCCGTCGTGGTCTGGCGCGGGTTCGGTCGCTACCACTTCCGCCGGCGGGTCTGCGGGTGACGCGGGGGTGGCGTAGCCGACCGTCAATCGTCCCTCAGCGGGCACGTCTCCCGTGAAGACGCTGTCCTCCCAGCCATCGGCGGGCTGGCCGCGGCACCGCGGCGGCCAGACGGGACCGTCGAGGCGGTTCTCGATCCGTACCCGGCACGGCCGCTCCGCCGCGACGACGAGCCCGACCAGCGTCACCCCGTCGCTCCGTTCGAGACTCCAGTCCAGCGTGACCATGGGGCCGGTGGTCGCCCGTTCGAACTTAAATTCGTGGACCGACCTGCCGCTCGTGCGCCGCCGCGATCGTCGGCGATCAGACCCGAACGACCGGCGCGTCGAGCCACTCCGCGGCTGTGTCGGCCGTCTCGAACCGGCCGCAAGCGAGCACGACTGGCGCGCGCAGCTCGGCCACGCGTGCGACCGCGAGAGCGGCGGTCACGCCGTCGACGTCGAACGGGTCGTCGGCCGCGTCCGCGGGCGCCCCGGGCACCGTTGCCATGGCCGTCTCGTACTCCCCGCAGATGCGGTCGACGAGGTGGGCGCGGGCGCGCCGTTCGAGGTTGGCCCGCCGGTCTTCGAGCCGACGCCGCCGCTCGCGGGCGTCCCTGCTCTCGCGGGCCCGCCGCTCGGCCCGCTCCAGCGCCTCTCGCGCGGCGGCCCGCTCGGTCTCGCGCTCGGAGAGTTCGCGGGTCGCGTCGGCCAGTTCGGCTTCGAGGTCGCTCACGTCCCGTCCGGCTTCGCGGCCCGCCTGAACTCGTCCCCGCAGTGCGGCCACCCGCTCGTGGATCCGGTCGACTGCGGCGTCGGTCCCGGCGAGGCGCTCGCGCGGCCCCCGCACGTCCGGTGGCGACGGAACCGTCAGGTCCGACAACGCCTCGCGGACCTCCGCGAGTTCGTCGTCCTGCGGCGCCTCGCCGCCTCGCGACCGCGCCGCCGCTGCCAATGCTGTCCGGACCCGGATCGTCGTCGCGGGTCGGACCCATCCGACGTGCTCGTGGACCGGCCGCGGCGGCGCGCAGTCGACGGCGACCGTCGCTTCGGCGTCCGCGGATTCCCCGCCGCTCGACGGCGCCTGCCCGCGAATCGCGGCGACGAGCCGTTCGGGGTCGATCCCGCGACCCCGGAGGTCGACCGCGCGATCCGCTTCCCGCCCGCAGCAAATGTGGACGGTCGACCCCTCCTCGGTGCTCATAGCTCGGTATCGCGCATCTGCTCCGGCGCCGGGTGCTCGCTCCCGTCGGCGAAAGTCGCGTACGGGAGCGCGGGTTCGTCGCGGGCCTCGTAGGCCGACGCGGCCTCCCGGATCGACGCGTCGAGGGCTTCGAACTCGTTGAACGGGCGCGTCCGCTCGATCTGTACGTCCCCACCGTGTTTCTCGCGCAGTCGCAGCGCCTGGAACGCCGCGAACTCCGTCTCGGCGAGCAGCGCGACGCGCCCGAACCGCCGGACCACGACCCCCTCGTGGGTCCGACAGACGTTCCGGAGCGTCCCCCGCGCCGCCCGCGAGTAGGCCACCACCAGTAGCACGGCCAGCGATTGCACTGCCGGGCGAGATAAAAGTGTCGTTAGGAATTAACGAGTCTCGCCGATCGCTCGCTCCGGGAAGTGACGCGGATGCACCTCGGTCCGGTATCGATACCTTTCGTATTCGAATGTATAACAACGAGTTTACGAAAATACCGATCGGCGTTTCGGTTCCGGCGATCGGTCAGCATCGACGGCGACCGCTCGACGCTCGGCTCTCGACGGCGAATAGCCGGCGGAGAGCGTGCAGTTCCGGTAATCTCGGACAGCGACTTCGCCGTGTGCTCCGCAGTACTTTCGGAGCGGTGAATTTGAATATTTGGGCGCTATCGCGGACAAGAGGCGCCGTATTCGCGTCGATCCCTCCGGACGAAACCACTGTTTTCCCGACCGTGTTGGCGAATGGGAGAATCTGTCGAGATAATCTATTGGATTTTATGTGTTCTCTGAACTCTATGTTTTGTGAGGATCCATGTAGCCCCAACTGGGCCCCGACTGTGGCCCTCGTGGACACCGAGAGCCCTGCAGTCTCACGCACCTCCACACTCACCAAACATTTATATGACCGAAAGTTTGAAGGACGAATCACTTCAGCCACTACATTGCTGATGAACTACTATGTAAAACGTACGTTCCAGGCGTTTTTCACCGTGTGGGCGACGTTAACATTCACGTTCGTGTTGACGCGCTACATGCCCGGTGGACCGCTGGACTTCATCAGGGCCCAGATGGCACTGGGGAACCTGGGGCCCGGGTCCGGTGGCGGCGGATCGGGGTCGGTGGACATGGACCAGTTCTCCCAGCTCGCTCAGCAGTACGTCGGCATCGACCCGTCGAAGCCGATCTACCTCCAGTACACCGACTACATGGTCAACCTCCTGCAGGGCGACCTGGGACAGTCGATCTGGTACGGCGAACCGGTCGCACAGGTCCTGTTCCCGGCGGTCCCGTGGACGGTGTTCCTCGGATCGATCGCGGTCACGGTGTCGTTCACGACCCGGGTGGTCATCGGCGCGCTCCTGGCGTACATCGAGGGATCGAAGCTCGACCTCGGCGGGACGACGGCGCTGATCTGGGGCCACTCGATCCCCTTCTACATCATCGCTATCGTCCTGATCTACGTGTTCGGGTACCAGTACGGCTGGTTCCCCATCTCGGGCCGGGTGAACGCCAACGCGACACCGGGGCTCAACGTCCCGTTCGTCCAGGGGATACTGTGGCACGCCGCGCTCCCCATCGTCTCGCTTGTCTGGGTCTCGTTCGGACAGGGGGCGCTCGCGATGCGGGCGAACTCGATCCAGGTGCTCGGCGAGGACTACCTCAGAGCCGCCAGGCTCCGCGGTATCGCCTCCGACCGCATCGCCCTGCTGTACGTCGGCCGGAACGCGATCCTCCCGATGTACACCCAGATGCTGATCCAGATCGCGTTCGTGTTCGCGGGGTCGGTGTACCTGGAGTCGATCTTCGCCTACCCGGGCGTCGGCTACTACCTCTTCCAGGGGATCCAGGCCCGGGACTACCCGCTGATGATGGGCGCGTTCATCCTCATCACCGTCACCGTCGTCATCGCGATGTACGTGGCGGACCTGACGTACTCCTTCCTCGATCCGCGGATCAAACAGGGTGATGCCAGTGAAGCGTACTGACGCGGCCGACCGACACGACGGAGGGTTCAACCATGTCTGACAACACTGCGAGTCCGATCCGATCGCTCGAAGAGGAGTACGACGGCGCCACCAACATCTCGCGGCTCGACCGCTGGCGGACCCAGATCGACCTGTGGGTCGTCGCCCCGGCGCGGATCATGTGGGAGGACACTCGGACGCGGATCGGGGCGTTGATCATCGCGTTCTACGTCCTGATGGGGACCGTCGGCGTCGTCGTCACGGAGGCCCCCGTCCAGAACGAGGGGGAACCGCTCGTCGGCATGTTCCCCGGCGGGATCGTTCCGACTGGGGAGAACGCCTGGATCTCGGGCGGCCAGACGGTGATCGGGGGCGTGACCGTCCCGTGGCCGGAGTTTTACTTCCCGCTGGGGACCGACATCCTGGGGAACAGCCTCCTGGAGATGACCGTCCACGCGACGCCGGCGATGCTGAAGATGGCGTTCGCCGGCGGCGTCGTCACCACGCTCATCGGCACCGCCGTCGGCACCGTCGCCGGCTACAAGGGCGGCCGGACCGAGCAGGTCCTCATCACGGCCGCCGACATCCAGATGGCGATCCCCGGGCTCCCGCTGCTCATCGTCCTGGCCGTCGCGCTGCAGCCGCGCGACCCACTCCTGGTCGGCTTCCTCCTCAGCGTCGACGCCTGGGCGGGGCTCGCCCGGCAGCTCCACTCGCAGGTGCTGTCGCTCCGCAACGAGTCGTACGTCGAGGCCTCCCGCCTGATGGGGTTCTCCTCGCCGCCGATCATCTGGGACGACGTCCTGCCGAACATCATGCCGTACGTGATGATCAACTTCATGGGGAACTCCATCCGCGTGATCCACGCCTCCGTCGGGCTGTACTTCCTCGGCGTGCTCCCGTTCACCACGCTGAACTGGGGCGTGATGATCAACATGGCCTACAACCGCGGCGGGCTGTTGACGTGGAACGCGGCCCACTGGCTGCTGATCCCGATCGTCGCGATCAGCCTGCTCGGGTTCGGAATCACGCTGTTCTCACAGGGAATGGACCGCCTGTTCAACCCGAAGGTCCGGGCCAGGTACGCGAGTTCGATCGACACCGACGGCACCGACGCGATGAACCGGTAACGGGTACTCGGCCTCCTCCTTAACTCCGGAACTGCCGTCTCCATCTCGGCTCACTTCTCTCACGTCGCTCCGCTCTCCGGAGCGGCCTACGGAGTCCACTCGACCCACTCGTTCGCTCACGCTCCCTTCGCTCTGCTCCGCGCCGTACAGGCCTACACTGTAGCCGGTCGTCGCGCCGGCTCGGTCCGGTGTGGCACGTTCGGCGAATCGGCTGAACGAGAGCGGAGAACGAATCGGCCGAACGAGCGCGGAGAACGAGTGAACGGTCAGCGTCGCTGTGCGTGCTACGAGCGGCTCTCTGTGCCGGCGTCCCCGCCGGAGGGCTCGGAGGCTTCGTCGTCTGGGATCGGTTCGCTGTTCCAGTACTCGTGGTCGGGATCGGCGCGGAAGCAGGACACGACGTTGCGGTCGTTCGCTCCGGCGTACCCCTCGGGGCGCTGCCGGCTACAGACCTCGCGGGCGTCCGGACATCTGGTGTGGAACCGACAGCCCGACGGGGGGTCGGCGGGGTCCGGGATGTCGATGCTGCGGACGGGCAACTCCTCCGCGTCGTCCCCGGGATCGAAGTCCGGCGTGGCCCAGATGAGCGCCTTCGTGTACGGGTGCTGGGGGTCCTGGATGATCTGCTCGGCCGGCCCGATCTCGACGACTTCACCGAGGTACATGACGGCGATCCGGCCGTCGGCCTTCTCGGCCAGGTACCGGGCGTTCGAGAGGTCGTGGCTGATGAACACGAACGACGTGTCGAAGACGTCCTGTAGTTCGAGGAACAGGTCCATCATCTCGACGCGCAGCGAGACGTCCAGTGCGGAGACGGCTTCGTCGGCGAGTATCAGGTCCGGGTTCATGAACAGCGCGCGGATGAGCGCGACGCGCTGTTTCTCGCCGCCGGAGAGCTGGTGGGGGTAGCGGTCGGCGTAGTCCTCCGGCGGCGTCATCCCGACGTGTTCGAGCATCGTCAGGATCTGGCTGTGGCGCTCCTCCCGGGACATCTGCGGGTGCATCTTGTGGAGCGGCTTCGACAGCGTCCGCTTGACGCGCTTGTTGGGGTTGAGCGAACTGCCCGGGTCCTGGTGGATCATCTGGAGCGCCAGGCGGATCTCCTCGAAGGGGATCGTCGCGTCGTCGCTCCCGTCGCGGGCCTCCCAGACGTCCTGTCCGCGGTACGACACCGACCCCTCTGCCGGCCGGTGGATCCCGATGAGCGTCTTGCCGAGGGTCGTCTTCCCGCAGCCGGACTCGCCGACGACCGCGACGACGTCGTTCTCGTACACGTCGAGGTCGACGCCCTCGACGGCCCGGAGCGTGCTCGTCCCGCCGAGTATACTGTGGACGCCCTCGTTCACCTCGAACTCGATAGTCACGTCGTCCAGTTCGACCACGGGAGCACGCTCGTCGGCCGCCGCCTCGTCGACGCTGTACTCCCGCTCGCGGTAGTCGAAGCTGATTGGGATCTCGCGCGCGGCGTCCTCCCAGTGGTAACAGGCGACCGTGTGGGTCCCGTCGACGTCCAGCATCTCGGGCTCCTCGTTCCGGCACCGGCTCGTCGCGAGCGGGCAGCGCGTGTGGAAGCGACAGCCTTCGGGGATGTTGATCGGGTCGGGGCTCGACCCGGCGATCGTGTCCATCTCGTCGAGCGGCGCGTCGAGGTTCGGCGTCGATTCGAGCAACAGCCGCGTGTACGGGTGCGAGGCGTTCTCGATGATCTCTCGCGTCGGCCCGACCTCGGCCAGCTGGAAGGCGTACAGGACCGCGATGCGGTCCGAGAGGTTCGCGACCAGGGGGAGGTTGTGGCTGATGAACACCATCGTCAGCCCGTACTCCTCCTGGAGGTCGTTGAGGAGGTTGATGATCGAACGCTGCATCAACAGGTCCAGCGAGGCCGTCGGCTCGTCCATCACGAGCACTTCCGGTTCGAGGACGAGCGAGAGCGCGATGAGCGCGCGCTGTTTCATGCCGCCAGACAGTTCGTGTGGGTAGGAGTCGAGCACGCGATCGGCGTCGAGGTACAGGTCTTCGAGCAGGCGGTAGGCGCGCTTCATCCCGACGTCGATCGGCGTGTCGTGGGCCTCGACCGTCTCCTCGAAGTGGGCGCGGAGCTTCATCGTCGGGTTCCAGGAGCTCATCGCGCCCTGGAACACCATCGACATCTTCTCCCACCGGAACTCGCTGAGCTCGTCGTCGGACAGTTCGAGCACGTCTATCGGCTCGCCGCCGTCGGGCGGGTAGTACTCGACGCTGCCGGAGACCTGCCCGGGTTCGACGACGGCGTCGAGCAGCGAGTCGGCCAGCATCGACTTGCCGGACCCGCTCTCGCCGACGACGCCGAGTATCTCCTCGCGGCGGACGTCGATCGTCGCGCCGTCGAGGACGGTGGAGACGCCCCGCTCCATGTCGAACTCGACGGTCACGTCCTCGACCGAGAGGATGTGATCCCGGTCGCTACGCGCTTGCTCCAGAGTCTCCGTGGACATGTGTGGCTACATCCTCCGCGCCCCTCTGTAAGTGTTACCCTCACCCACGTCATTCCACCGCATGGTCGCGCGGGTGGGCGGAACGGGCGTGCCCGTTCGACGACCGTGCGACAGCGGCTCGGCGACCGTTCGACGGTCGCTCGACGGCTGTGGATTGCCGCTCGTCGCCGGCGCGGACCGGTGCAGAGAGATGATCCGCAACGCAAACCATTATTATCGGATCTTTTGAAGGTGTGAGCATGCCCTACGAGGTAGCAGTGATAGGTACCGGTGCGGAGCCCGACGACCCCGGCGGCGACGGCTACGCGATGGCGTACCACCACGCGAACGGCTACGAGAAACTGGACGACGCGGACCTGGTCGCGTGCGCCGACATCGTCCGCGAGAACGCCGAGGCGTTCGCGGCCGAGTACGACATCGACGAGGGGGGCGTCTACGAGGACTACGAGTCGATGCTGGAGGAGGTCGAGCCCGACATCGTCTCCGTCTGCGTGCCCCCGTCGATCCACGCGCCCATCTGCATCGATTGCGTCCGCGCCGACTCCGTGGAGGCGATCCACTGCGAGAAGCCGATGGCCGAGACGTACGGCGGCGCCCGCATGATGGCCCAGGAGGCCGACCGCCACGACGTCCAGCTCACCTTCAACCACCAGCGCCGGTTCAGCGACGCGGTCCGGACCGCCAAGCGACTGCTCGACGACGGCGAGATCGGCGACCTCGAACGCGTCGAGTTCTCGGCGGGCGTCGGCATCTTCGACTACGGCAGCCACTCGTTCGACCTCTGTAACTACTTCAACGACGAGACGCCCGGCGAGTGGGTGATGGGTCAGATCGACTACCGCGAGGAGAACGTCCTGTTCGGCTCGCACAACGAGAACCAGGCGATGGTCATGTGGCAGTACGAGAACGGCGTCCACGGGCTGGCCGGCACCGACGGCACCGGTACCGGCGGGCCGGCCGCCGCGATCGCCTGTCACAACCGGCTCGTCGGCTCGGAGGGCGTCATCGAAGTCGGGCCCGCCGGCGAGGACACGCCTCCGCTGCGGATCCGACGCCACGGCGACGCGCAGTGGGAGCCCGTCGAGACCGAGGACGGCCTGCACAGCTGGGACTTCGTCGACCGCGCGATCGCCGAGAACGTCCGCTGTCTCCGCGAGGGCGAGACGCCGGAACTCGGCGCGGAGAACGCGCTGAACGCGACGGAGCTCATCTTCGCGACGTGGGAGTCTTCCCGGAAGCGCGGCCGCGTCGACCTCTCCCTGGAGATCGACGACAACCCGCTCGTCGAGATGGTCGAATCCGGGGAGTTGACCCCCGAATCGAGGGACTCGTAGATGCCCGACATCTCGGTCTGCGTCGAGATGGTCTTCGACGACGAGCCGTTCCACGAGCGGATCCCGCGCGCGGTCGCCGCCGGCGCCGACGCCGTCGAGTTCTGGGGATGGCGCGACAAGGACCTCGACGCCGTGGAGGCGGCCGCCGCGGAGGCGGACGCGCCCATCGCCGCGTTCGGCGCCGGGGGGACGCTCACCGACCCCGGCCAGGCGGAGGACGCGGTCGAGACGATCCGGGAGTCGATCGCGACCGCCAGCGAACTCGGCTGTCCGACGCTGATCGCGACGACCGGCCCCGACCAGGACGGGCTCGACCGCCGGACGCAGTACGAGAACGTCGTCGACGTGCTCTCGGAGGTGGCGGCCGACGCGGAGGACGCCGGCGTGACGCTCGCGCTGGAGCCGCTCAACACCGAGGTCGACCACCCCGGCTACTTCCTGACGACCTCCGCGGAGGGCTTCGACGTCGTCGACGACGTGGACTCGCCGAACGTCCGCCTCCTCTACGACGTGTACCACCAGCAGATCACCGAGGGGAACGTCATCCAGACCGTCACCGAGAACGTCGACCGGATCGGACACGTCCACGTCGCGGACGTGCCCGGCCGGCACGAACCGGGGACGGGCGAACTCAACTACGCGAACGTCTTCGCGGCGCTCGACGAGGCCGGCTACGACGGCTACGTCGGCTGCGAGTTCCGGCCGACGGGCGACCCCGAGGCGGCGATGGACGCCGTCCTGAACTGCCGGTAACGGCCGGTTCACTTCTCCTCGCCGCTGGCTCCGATCGCCCGGACAGACGAGCGACGGCTGTCGCCACCGGCGGGCCGTCGGCGCCGGAGGAAAGTTTAATAGCGGGCAGTGAGGAACGTGAACTAATGTCGTACGAGAGCTACTACCAGCGGGGCACCTCGGTCCAGCGGCTGTTCAACGACCACCGGTTCAAACTCTACTACGCGCTGTTCGTCGTCCTGCTCCTCGTCTCCGCCGTCGGGGCCCAGCTCGTCGGGTTCCCGACGATCGCCGGGATGCTCGTCTCGTACGTCGTCCTCTTCTCGGTCGTCTCGGCGCTGTTCGTCTTCCTCCCGGTCGCGATCCTCTCGAAACTCGTCTGAGCGGGCGGTCGCCCGTCGCGACCGCCGCGTGAGCGGGGGAACTTATACGGCGATCTATCGTGAACGTCGAGTATGGAACTCGAGGAGCTAGCCCGGAGGGCGGTCCCGGTCAACGTGATGCTGACGGCGCTGCTGCTGTTCTCCGCGGCGGCGATCGCGTTCACGGACGTCCAGATCAGCCCGGCGACCCGGTACGTGATGTACTTCTCGGCGGGCTTCCTGGCGATCAACTTCGTCGTCATCTACGCGGTCTATCGCTATCGGATCCAGTCAGAACACGACGAATACGCCGCGTAGGGCACGGATCTCGTCCCGCTCGAAGACAGATGGCGCTCTTCGCCCGGTCGGGCGCTGATCGAGGCTGCGCCGGGAAACGCGAACGGCAGTGAAACCGCGGATCCGCGGTCGGGGCGGCGGCTGTCGCGGTCCGCTCAGTTCGGCTTGCCGGTGATCGACGGGATCCCCCGGCGGAGTTGCCGCCAGTTCTCGGTCGCGCCCCACACCGGGTGGTGCTCGTCCGTCGCCGTCGCGACGCCGTTGCTCGCCTTCTCCGGCATGGGCTGGGGCCACTCGAAGTGGCGCGTGTTGACCATGGTCTGGTTCGGGTACGGGAACAGGATGATGTTCGGCATGTGGTACGCGAAGGTCCAGATGATCTTGGGGAGGACCTTGTCGTTCTCCTCGACGGACTGGGTCGCGAGCTGTTTCCACGCCTCGCCGGCGTTGAACGTCTCCGACGCCTCGCCCTCGTAGTCGCCGATCTCCGGCGGGATCTCGTAGTCGATGACGCGTCGGCTGTCGTACCACGCGCTCGGGCTGAACCGAACCTCGACCTCCCCTTCGTAGGGGCCGTCGGCGCTGGTCCAGACCTGGGCCGCGCCGAACGAGCCCTCGCTCAGTTCGCTGAACACGACCGACGACTCCGGCGTGGAGTGCTCGACGGCGATGCCGAAGGAGTTCAGGTCCTCCTTGATCGTCTCGAACATCGCCCGGTTGCTCGCGTACGACTGGATGGTCAGCGAGAGTTGCTCGCCGTTGGGTTTCACCCACTTCCCGTTCTCCTTCGTGAGCCCGACCGACTCCATCCGTTTCGTGGCGACGTCGGTGTTCTGGCCGGAGGTCGTCTCCAGCTTGCTGACCACGTCGGGGAACCGGTCGGCGGCCGCCGGGGTGCCGATGAGCGTCTGTTTCTTCCAGGGGCTGATAGCGCTGGCCGCGCGGGAGCCGAGCTGGTTCTGGATGATGTCCGACTCGGAGATGACGTGGGCGATCGCCTGGCGGAGCTTCCCGGCCCGGGCGGGGACGACGCCGTTGTCGTGGTCGGCGTGGAACCACGGGTCGACCTTGTCCCCCCCGTAGTTGATGACGAACGTCCAGCCGAAGCTCGCGCCCGGCGCGGATGAGACCTCCGTGACGTTCTGCGGGGCGTTCGAGACCGCCGACGGGAGCCCGCCCTGTTCGATGTCGATCCGGTCGCTCGCGAGTCCCTGATAGCCGGAGTTGCCGCCGCCGCCGAGCCGGACGAGTTCGAAGTTGTTGAAGTTCGCTTTCCCGGCCGACCAGTGTTCGGGGTTGCGCTCGAACGTGGCCTTGTTCTGGTTTACGTTCTTGAGCATCCACGGACCGGACAGCAGCGGATCGTCGGCGAGCGTCTCCGAACGCTCCTGTATCTCGGTCCTGATGGAGCTCCGTGCGTCCACCGTCGTGGCGTCTTTGATCTCCTGGAGTTTCCCGGCGTACCAGCCGTCCCTGTACTGGTCGATCTGGACGCGCCAGAGGCCCGTCGCCAGGTTCGCGTTCCAGCCGTCCGGGTTCAGCTTCCGGACGAGGGTCTTGTTGTTGTCGCCCTCGACCTCCCAGCCGACCACCAGCGGGTTCTCGGCCCGGTTGGCCTGCGGGGTCATTCGGCGAGCGAGTTCCTCGGAGACCTTGAAGTCCTCCGCGGTGACCGGGTCGACGATCTCCGTCCCCCGGTGCCAGTGGACGCCGTCTTTGATCGTGATGCGCTGTTCGTTGTTCTCCTCGTCGATCTCGGACGGGTGCCCCTCCGAGAGGTTGACCTCGTCGAGGTTCATCCACTGCCCGGTCGTGAGCGACTGCCCGCCGAGCCGGGCGTATATCAGGCGGATCGTCTCGTCGTAGTTCTTCGGGCTGAACGGGTTCGTCTCGTGCTCGGTGAGGGGGTCCCCGCTCCGGGCCGCCGCCCAGCGCAACGGCGTGTCCACGGTCTGCGGCGTCGATCCGCTTCCGGAACCGTCGCCGGAGCCACCGTCCGAACCGCCGCCGGAGCCGTCGCCGGAGCCGCCGTCGGAACCTCCGTCGGTTCCCCCGTCGGAGCCGCCGTCGCCGTTCTGTGAGCACCCCGCCAGGATCGCGAGCCCTGACATCGCCGAGAGGCCCTTGAGCGCCTCTCGTCGCGAATACGGTTCACTACCGAGCTTGCCATCTGTTGGCATGGGTCGACCCAAACGTGCGTCACTGATAAATTTTGTCTAGGATTTATGATGAACGATCCGTCGCCACGCGTCGGCTCGGTACGCACACCGCGGGAGAAGCCGCGGTCGATGGCGGACCCGTCGGGCGCGCTTCGGTCGGTACGGCCGTCGGTCGCCACCGATCGCCCCGAAACGATTTACGCGTGCCCGTTCCGATGTTCCAACATGACCGAGCGACCCGAGCAGCTTCGAGACCGTGCTGCCGTCGACCCGGGAGCGCTCGCCCGCTCGCTCGAGACGTTCCCCCGCGAAGCCGCCGCCGTCGGCGAAACGCTCTGCGCCGTCGAGGGGGAGTCTCGGGTCGTCGCGGTGGCCGCCGTCGCCGACCGCCTCACCGACGCGGACGTCGTCGTGCGACGGGGCGCCGCGCTCGCGCTCCGGACGTGCTTCGAGGCCCGGCCGGAGGCCGGCACGGGCGTGGCGCCCGAACTCGCCCAGGCCCTGACGGACGAGGACCACGTCGTCCGAAAGCACGCGGGAACGGCGCTCCGTGACCTCGCGCTCCACGACCCCGAGACCGCCGACGCGGCCGTCGACTCTCTCCCGGAGCTGTTCGATCCCGCCAGCCCGGACCTGCTGAGCGCGGGCCTCGACATCGCGGCCGCCGTCGCCGAGTCGGACCCCGACGCGGCCCTCCCGCTGGTCCCCTCGCTGCTCGACACGCTGGACGCGGTGGCGGACTCGGCGGCCGGTCGGTCCGGTGACCTCGCCGGCGGCGTTGCCTCCTCGCCCGCTGCGCGCGAGTTTCGGCGACAGCACGCGGCGGAACTCGGTCGGCAACGAGACCGGATCGTCGCCCTCGTGAACGAGACGCTCACCGCGCGACCGGAGGTCGTCGAATCGGTCCGTCCGGTGCTCGTCGAGGCGCTCCGGTCCGAATCAGTCGGCGTCGCCCGGGCGGCGCTGGCGGAGACGCTCGGACGCGTCGCGGAGTCCGACCCAGAGGCCGTCGCCGAGACGACCGACGACCTCGCCGGGCTTCTCGACGACCGGGACTCGGCGGTCGCCACGAGCGCCGCCTGGGCGCTCGGCGTCCTCGCGGACACCCACGGCGAGCGCGTCGCCGACGCGGTGGACGCTCACGTCGACCCGGTCGCGGAGTACCTCGACGCCGACGCCCGGGCCGCGCGCGTCGCGAGCGCGACGCTGCTCGCGTACGTCGCCGAACACCGTCCCGACGCCGTGGCGCCGGTGACGGCCTCACTCGCGACGGCACTGAACGATTCGAACCCCGACGTCCGCGCGAGCGCCGTGCTCGCGCTCGGTGAGGCAGGGGACGAGAGCGTCCTCGCGGAACTGCGGGCCGTCACCGAGGACGACCCGGACGAACGGGTTCGCGCGACCGCGCGGACTGTCGTCGACCGCATCGAGAGCGACGAGTGACGCGTTCCGCGGCTCTCACCACTCGGCGACGCTGCCGTCCTCGTGACGCCAGACTGGATTGTGCCAGTCGACGGTCTTCTCGGCCTGCTCGCGCACGTACTCCTCGTTGACGTCGATGCCGAGCCCCGGCGCGTCGGGAACGCGGACGTACCCCTCGTCGTACTCGAACACGGTCGGCTCGGCGAGGTAGTCCAGCACGTCGCTGCTCTCGTTGTAGTGGATGTTCAGGCTCTGTTCCTGGATGAGGGTGTTGGGCGAGCAGGTGGTGACCTGGATACAGGAGGCCAGCGCGATGGGCCCGAGCGGGCAGTGCGGGGCCAGCGCCACGTCGTAGGCTTCGGCCATCGCCGCGATCTTCTTGACCTCCGTGATCCCGCCGGCGTGGGACAGGTCGGGCTGGATGACGTCGACGACCCCCTGCTCGAAGACCTCCTTGAAGTCCCAGCGGGAGTACATCCGCTCGCCGGTGGCTATCGGGACGGTCGTGTGCGACGCGATGGCCGGGAGCGCGTCGTTGTGTTCGGGGAGGACGGGCTCCTCGATGAACATTGGCTCGTAGGGTTCCAGGGCCTTGGCGAGTTTCTTCGCCATGGGTTTGCTGACCCGACCGTGGAAGTCGACCCCGACGTCGACGCCGTCGCCGACGGCCTCCCGCACCTTGCGGAGGCGGTCGACGGCGGTGTCGATCGTCTCGGGGTCGTCGACGCGTTCGATCTTCCCCGTCGCGTTCATCTTGAGCGCCGAGAAGCCGGCGTCGACTTTCGTCCTGGCCTCGTCGGCGACGTCGGACGGCCGGTCACCGCCGATCCACTGGTAGACGCGGATCCGGTCGCGCGACGCGCCGCCGAGCAGTTCGTAGACGGGCGTCTCGAGCTGTTTACCCTTGATGTCCCACAGCGCCTGGTCGATGCCGGCGATGGCGCTCATCAGGACGGGGCCGCCGCGGTAGAAGCCGCCGCGGTACATCGTCTGCCAGTGGTCTTCGATGCGACTCGGGTCCGCCCCCAGCAGGTAGTTGTCCATCAGTTCCTCGACCGCGGTCCGGACGGTCCGGGCGCGCCCTTCGACGATGGGCTCGCCCCAGCCGACGGTCCCGTCGTCGGTCTCGACCCGGAGGAACAACCAGCGCGGAGGGACCTCGAACAGTTCGTAGTTTACGATCCGGCTCATTGGCCTAGGGATGTGGTCACATGCCATACACGTAAAACCGACCCACGGGGGATCCGACGGTGTGGACCACGCCCGGCGCGAACGGCCGCGCAACAGGACGCCCTCTCGGCGGCTGTGGCGCTGGAACCCGTGAGGCGGACGCAAGGTACGATATGTAGTTTACTATTTACGAACAACTATTAGCACTGGCGTTGCGTCCACGTATCATGAACAACGACGGTCCCTCGGTGAAAGCCACCGAAACGAGTTTCCGGATCATCGAGGCCCTGGAGCGCGAGGGGGGCGCGGGCGTGAGCGAGCTGGCCCGGGCAGTCGACCTGTCGAAGAGCGCGGTCTACAAACACGTCCAGACGCTGGAACGGCTCGGCTATCTCGTCCGCGACGGCGACGATTACTACCTCAGCAACCGATTCCGCAGCCTCGCGTCCCGCGCGAGCGAACGCTTTCCCGTCGAGGTGCTCCGCGAAGTCGTCGAGGACCTCGCCGAGACGACCGGCCACGTCGCCAACTTCATCGCGCACGAAGGCCGGAACGGGATCTACGTCGTGTGCGTCGACGACTACTCCGACTCGAAGTCGGCCACCACCGAGGGGGACACGGCGCCCTTTCACGCGACGGCCGGTGGAAAGGCGATTCTGGCGTTTCTCTCGGAGAGCGAGCGAGACCGGATCCTCCAGCGGGTGGGGACGCCCGCGTACACGGACAAGACGATCACCGACCGCGAGGAACTCGAACGGGAGTTACAGACGGTCCGCGACCAACGCATCGCCTTCGACCGCGAAGAGTACGTCGCCGGCCACCAGTGCGTCGCCTCCCCGATCCTCGGCCAGAACAGAGAACCGGTCGGCGCGCTCAGCGTCTCAGGCGATATCTCACAGATGTCCGGGAAGCGCCTCGCAGAGGACGTCACCGGGCTCGTGATCAGTTCCGCCAGGTCGATCGAGAACGAGCTCCTCTCTGGTGAACGTTAACGTATCGAGAACGCGTCTGGCGACCGACGAAACCCCCCGGTGCGTAGACCGCCACCAATTGATCACTATTTTCAAGCAACTTTCGACGCTCCGCCCCCGTAATGTTCACCTATCGAGAACGATCTTCGCTGTGGCCGAGTGTTCTGCCCCCCGATCTGTATCGCCAGGCCGTCGAGCGAGGGGACGGAGAATCTGTTCTCTGCGTCCGTGGCAGATCGGTTCGATCAGTCGTCGTGGGCAGCCCGTCCCCAGCCGGTCGATGCACTGCTGCGAAACTCCAATTACAGGATTATGGTTGTAATCTGTGTGGGGCGGCGCTCCCCGGCCGCACTCGATCCGGTACCAGCTACGACAGCGGAGGGAGCGAAGGCGAATAATAGTATGAAATGAAGGATATAGCCGAAATTGATTAGTATTCTCCAATGCCACCATCACCCCGTTCCAGATCAGTGAGTCTTATCCGGGATCGTTTTGAAATTCGATACTTATTTCTGGATGTGTTTACGTATCGCCTATTCTTTTGGTTGTACCGGACTAGAAGATCAGAAATGCCTGGAATCTCATCAGATGTCTTGGGATTAGCTCTCTATAGCTGATTTAGGACACTCTGTCCGTGCTTTGAGCTATCCAGTAACGTCGGATGGGCCTCTCGAAATCGAAATTCCTGGTCGTGCAAGCGGATCGTGAATCTCCCTGCGATAAATGAAATATATCTGGGCGCTATAGAAAATCATAATATTCCATACTATTTATTGTGGGCAGCCGCGCCGGTTAAATCCGGCCCGGCGACGATCGTTCGGTTCGGAATCTGCGTCGGAGTGGGATCCTGATGCTCACACGGTGGAACTACTGTACGGCGTTTGGAAGCCGGGAGCGGCGTTCGCCGGTTTCGTCTTCACTTTCGATTTCGCCGTAGGCTGAAGCGAGTCCCGGAGTGGAGCGGGGCGGCAACTGCCGACGACCGCCGAGCCCGGTTGACAGCCAGCGGACGGCGATCGGACACTCTCGGACGGAACGCAGCCGCGTAAAGTCCGTCTACTGGAGGAGGTGGCGCTTGCGGATCCTGGGCTCGCCGTCGCCGAACTTGACGACGGCGTCGAACAGCGAGGCGATGCTGTCGACGGTCGTGCGGTCGTGGGCGCTCGGGTCGATGTGGAAGTGCGCCCGAGCGTTCGCGGCGTAGAGCTGTCCGGTGATCGCGTGGAGGAACTCGTAGGCCGTCTCGGCCTCGACGTACTGGAGCATCGCCGTCAGCGAGTCGACGCAGACCCTCGGTGCGTCCTCCCACTCCGAGAGCAACTCGCTGATGGCGATGCCGAGTCCGGTCAGGTCGCTGGGCGAGGAGACGTGTTCGACGGTGACGCCGTCGGGCTTCGAGCCCGGGGACTCGCCGACGACGACGACCGCCGCGTGGCCGGGCTGTTCGTCGGTCGCTGCCGACCACTGGTCGAGGCAGTCGCTCGCGTCGCTCCGGAAGGTCACCCACAGGACGTTCGCCCCGCCGGGGTCGGAAGGGATCAGGAGGTCGGTACAGGCCTCGCCTTCCCCGCCGGTCATCGACGGCGCGCACAAGAGGACGTTCCGGGCGTCGGCCAATTCGGAGGTGAGGTCGGTCATCACTAATCGGTCAGTTCACTCAGTGTAGCCGCGGAACGACCAAAATCCTTCCGTTCCGGTCGGGGACGGGCCGACGGTACCTCGCTCGGCTGCTACGGCTCGTCGAACCGCTCGACCGTGAACTCCCCCGGCCGGTCCACCAGTTCGCGCACCCGCTCGCGGGCGCCCTGCGGCGACCCCGCGAGGACGACCGTGCCGTCGACCTGCTGGGGGGTCCCGTCCTGGTCCGCGTCGCCGGCCTCGCCGTCCCCATCGGACTCCGCACTGCGGGCTCGATACGCGGCGAGTTCCCCGTCGAACTCCGTCGCGTAGGTCCGGAGCGTCCCGCGGACCTCTCGCTCCAGTTCGGCGAGGTCGATCTCGCCGTCCTCGAACTCTCCGAGGGCGTCCTCGACGTTACGCAGGGCGGAGATCCGGTCCATCGTCGTCAGGTCGTGCGGAGGTAGTCGGTCTGCGGTTCGTACACTTCGCCCTTCTGTTTGAGCTTCTCAATCTCGTGTTCGGCCTTCGTCTCGTCCATGCCGACCTCCTCGGCGCGGTCGATGACCACCTCGACCGGCGCGCCCTCGTCGTACTCGCTCTCGAGGTCGTCGATGAGCTGCTTGATGTTCTTGATCCGGTCGCGCTGGCTCTTGGTCGTCCCCGCCTCTATCATGTCGGCGTCGAGTTCGCCCGTCTCCGGGTCGACGCCGACGTCTTCCATGCACGAGCGGACGATGTCGATGACCCGCTGGGAGTCCTCGGCGGTCACTTTGTCGGAGAGCCGGACGCGCGCCGACGCCTCGGCCAGCCGCACGGTCGCTTCCAGTTTCCGGGCGGTCACCGGCACCGCCGCGTCCTCGTCGGCCCCCTGGGTCCGCAGATCGACGTAGAAGTCCTCGATCTCCTCGCGGGCCTCCTCGGTCATCGTCGGGTAGCAGTTGCGCTTCGCGTAGGCGATGTACTTGCGCAGCAGCTCGGGCTCGATGGTCGGCGCGACGTCGTCGGTGACGTTCTCGACCTCCTCGTCGCTGAAGTTCGACGTGTTCGACTCGACGCGGTGGGTGTGCAGCTCGCCCGCGTAGTTCGTCCGCAGGATGTGGTCGGCCAGGTTCCGGTCTTTCTCCTCGTTGGGCTGGTCGGTGACCGTGAAGATCAGGTCGAACCGGGAGATGAGCGCGGGTTCGAGGTCGATCTGCTCGCTGATCGGCTCGTACTGGTCGAACCGGCCGTACTTGGGGTTGGCCGCTCCGAGCAGCGAACACCGCGATTTGAGCGTCGCGTTGATTCCCGCCTTCGAGACGCTGATCTCCTGCTGTTCCAGCGCCTGGTGCATCGCCGAGCGGTCGTCGGCGGCCATCTTGTCCAGCTCGTCGACGGCGGCGATGCCCTGGTCCGCGAGCACGAGCGCTCCCGCTTCGAGGGTCCACTGCTGGCCGTCACCGAAGTCGTCGCGAACCGCCGCCGCGGTGAGCCCCGCGCTGGAACTCCCCTTCCCCGAGGTATAGACCGAGCGTGGCGCGATGTTTTGGATATATGATAACATCTGCGATTTGCCAGTTCCGGGATCCCCTATCAGGAGCATATGCAGGTCGCCACGAATGCGGGACTCGTCAGGAAGGTGTTTCGTGACGCCGGAGAACAGCTGGAGGATCATCGAGAGCTTCTCGCGGTCGTAGCCGTAGATGGAGGGCGCGATGGCGCCGACCATCTCGTCGTAGATGTCCTCCCGGCTGGAGAGTTCGATGATCTCCTGTTTGTCCTCCTCGGTGATGTCCATCTCCTCGAACTGCTCGTCCTCGATCTCGACCGAGAAGCCGTCCATGTAGGTGTCGAACATGGGCGACTGGTCCTGGTCGCTGCCCTGCTGGTCGAGCTTGAGGACGCCCGAGACGCGGACGTGGTCGCCGGCGGTCACTTCGCCGGTGATGTCGTCCTCGATGTTGACGTCGATGCTCTGGGGCGTCTCGCCGCCGCGCAGGCCCTCGGGGGACTCCTGGACGCGGATCTTCTGGGCGTCGATGAACTCCGACTGGTCGAAGTTGATGCGGAACGGGCCCTGGCGCTCGCACCCCTGACACTCGTGGGGTTCCTGGAAGTCGCCGGTCTGCTGGGGGATGCGGGTGAGCGTCCCGCAGCGCTGGCACTCGAAGGCGGCCTGGGTGATCTTCGGCTTGACGTCGGTGGCCTTGCGGACGATGCCCTGGACGCTGATGAGCTGGCCGCGGTGGTCGGCGCGGAGTTCCCGGATGTCGGTCGACTCGGGGAGGTTGTGAATGCGGACGTGCGCCTGCCCCAGCTTCACGTCGACGGGCAGGTCGTAGAGCCGGAGCGCTTCCTCGGCGCACTCCCGGAGCTCCTCGGGGTGGTTCTGCACGTCGTCGGCGAGGTCGGGGTCGAACCGGTAGATGTCCTGCCAGTCGAGATAGAGAGACTTCTGCTCGGTCGGGTACTTCTGGGCGAGGTCGCCGATCTCGTTGCGGTAGTAATCCCGGTAGAGATCCTCGAAGGCGTCTATCAGTTCGGTGTTCTCCGCGCGCGCCATTGAGTGGGCCAGCGTAGCCTCCGCTCGGATAAGAAGGTTCGCAAACCGGGGCGAAAGTGAACGCGCGGACCCGCCGAACCGTCCAGTGACTGCGCTGCACGACCGCACGACTGCAGCCGACTGGAACTGCACGCCGGGACTCCACGCGCCCAGTCGACCGGACCGGGGACCGGCCGTGAGAGACGCCACCGCGAATCCGAACGACATCCGTACCAGAAAACATATATTATCAATGGGTATGTATCTGATAGATGTCATCAGAGGATGACGTCAGCGGTCACGAACAGGGGGATCGAAACGAAGGGGGAACCGACGCGACGGGCGTCACGCGGCGACGGGCTATGTCGCTCGCGGGGGCCGCGGGCCTCGGCCTCTCGATGCCGGGGCTCGTCCGTGGGAGCAGGGGGGACGCCGGATCCGCCGGTCAGGAGGCGCGGACGATCGAGAACGTCAACGACATCGTCGCGTCCAGGGAACCCGTCGGGGACTACTTCTCGCTGAAGACCAGCGGCTCGGAGGACGGGAACGTCCAGCTCTACGACGAGACCGCGAAGACGTGGTTCATGCGCGCGACCGAGAGCGGCGTCGAGAACGAACCGGGGCCGGTGAAGTTCCAGTCGCCGATCCGGGGCGCGCCGGCGTCCGACCCGGGCGTCCAGCAGCCGGGGAGCCTCGACGTGAGAGGCGGCGTCTCGCTGGAGAACCCGTCGATCGAGGGTTGGAACGTCGTCGACGTCGTCGAGGCCGGCGGGGACCCGACCGGCGAGGAACCGATCGAGGACGTCCTGGCCGAGAACCTCGGGCCGAAGACGGTCTTCGCGTTCCCCAGCGGGACCTACCGACTGACCGAAGCGCTCCAGGCGTCGAGCTTCGAGTCGATCGCCTTCGTCGGCAAACCCGAGGCGACGATCGACGTCGCGAACTCGCTCGAACACGCGGCGCTCAGTCTGCGCGGCGCCCCGTCCGACACGGCCGACGAGGGAATCTGTATCGACGACCGGGACGGCGGTCAGCCCGCGGGGAAGATCTTCGTCGACAGCCTCACCATCGACATCGGGGGCGTCAACGCACCCGCGTTAGCTGCTCACGCCGGCGAGTACATGGACGTCAGGAACGTCGACGTCGTCGGGAAGCGCACCTGGGCGGGAACCGCGGACCCGACGACCGAGACGGTCACGCTCTCGGTGCGGGACCCGCACGGCGTCGGCCGCGTCGAGGTACGCCTGCCCGACGGAGGAGAGTTCGCCGAGAAGGCCAGCCAGGCCGACGAATTCATCGGAATCAGGACGTACCCCGACCGTCACGAGGGCGTCCTCCACCTCGTAAACTGCGTCGTCCAGGGGTTCCCGAACAACGGGTTCTACCTGAAACGCCACGACAGCGCGGATCGGCTGGACGCCAGCGGCGAGGTCCACGTCCAGAACTGCGTCGCGCGGAACAACGGCCTGGCCAACATCCGCCTCGGCGAGGGCGACACCGCCCGGAACTGCCGGGTGGAGATCGACGTGGACTGCAAACCCTACGCCAGCGCTCTGGCCTGTTACGCCGAACACGGGCCGGCGCTGTTCGACGGGATATACGTCCACCGGGAGAGCGGTGTCAACAACCTGCTGCGCGGCAGCAACACCGGGTCGGAGGTCACGTTCCGGAACATGACCGTCCACGACGAGGGTGCGGGTCACGTCCTCGCCGTCGAGAACGCCTGCAACATGACGATCGCCGACTCGACGATCGTCAACAGCGGCGGAGACTACTACTCCGGCACGTTCAACAGCGGGCGCCTGACCCTCGAGAACGTCTACTGGCGCTCGAAGGGGTCGTCGAACAACCGACGCGGGCTGGTCGTCGCGCCGGACGGCTCCGTCGAGTTCCTCACCGTCAAGGACTGCACGTTCGACGTCGATCACACCGCCCTGCGTATCAACGGGACCCGCGCCCGGGTCGTCGGCAACCGCTTCAAATCCGGACAGCTCACCTGGGACAGCCCGGAGGACGCCCCGGTGAGCGGTCGGATCCGCGACAACGAGTTCTCGGCCGACGGCGGGTACAACGAGATCACCGCCGGGGACGACCACGTCGTCGCGGACAACTGGGGCCTGTAGGCCGGGGCTCCGGTCGCGGTCGCCCGACGGCTACCAGCTCACGTCGTAGGTGCAGCGGTCGGCGCCCTCGGCCCGGCAGGCGCCCACCTCGCAGACGCAGACGAACCCGTCGGCGTGCGCGACGGCAGTGCCCTCGACGACGCCCCGGTCGAACGCACAGGGGTAGGGGGTGTGACACTCGATGCGGCCGTCTTCGTCCCCGATCTGCCTGAAGGCGTAGCCGCCGACGTCACCGCCGCGGTGTCGGTCGCGACAGACGTCGTCCAGCGCGTCGAGCGCGTCCGGAACGCTCTCGACGCCCTCGGGAAAGGCGACCGCGCGGGCGATGCGCTGGCCGAGAGCGTGAACCGCGTGGTCGCCGACGAGCCCGTGGACGGCCTCGACGGCGTGGACGTACGACGAGAGCGGATACCACTCGCCCGGCCGAGCGGTCGCGAGATCGCGGTCGCGGAACGCGCGCTGCGCCGGTTCCCGGGCGTCCGCGGAGAACTTCTCGACGCCCTCGACGACTGCCGCGACGAACTCCCCGGCCACGTCCATCTCCGCGAGCGGGCGGTCGTCGCGTCCGGGTCTCATACCCGCCGTTCGGCCGCTCGCCTCAAGTGAATCCCGCCAAACCAGTTAGGAAAAGCGTCCGGGGGTCCCTGGACGGAGAGATATCCGACGGGGACAGTCGCCCTCGCTGTCCGCCCCGTGGCCGAGTGCCCCTCGACCGAGTAGTACTACGACGCGACCGGGCTTGAGTTGCTACCCCCAGTGCTGTGGCCGTTTATGTCGACCGCGTGTTCTGTGCGGCAGTGACTATCGCTCGCAAAGCGAGGGCGACGAGACGATGGGAGCGCTCGTTCCCGTCGGCAAGTTCCTTCCCGGAGATCCGTCGGTGGCTCCTATCGTCCGTTCCCGTACCCAATGAGACTATTATATAGACTACATATCTGTGATATAAACCTATTTGAACTAAAGTATGTATTAACAACATGTCCATCACATGGATACAAACGATACAACTGTCGACGAGAATAGGAGAAAGACGCTCAAGTACCTCGGTATCGGGTCGCTATCGACGCTAGCTGCCGCCTCGTCAGCGACTGGATCAGCCGGTGCGACGTCGTTCAACGACCCGGATCTCCTCCTCACAGACGACTGTTTCGTGGACGTGGACAGCGACATGGGGTGGAAATACGACTACCGTCGGAACCACTCCGCCACGCTCGGGTACTGGGGCCCGACCTGGGACGAGACACAGGGTAAGTGGGAGCACTCCTTCGAGATACACGGGAGTGCTTACGGTGAGATGCGGTGTCCCGGCTACGCCTGCCCGGACGGCGACGGAAAGGACTGGAACGAAGGGTCCGATTTCTTCCAGCAACACTCGATCGTCATCGAGGACGGCGCGCCGTCACTGAACGTCGGCGACCCGTATCCACTGAACTCGTCGTCACACGAGTTCGACGTCGCCGAGAACGACGTCTCCGCCAGGCCGTCGCCCGAAGACAACTCTAACGAGGCAGAGGCTGCGGAGGCCATGATCTCGTACGCGCTGGGCGAGCTCAATCCCATCGTCGGGCTAGCGCTGACTGCCCAGGAGGTCCTCTCCGCACTGACGCCGAAATCCAACCCGGACTTCTACCAGAACGAGTGGAGCTACAGCTCCTCCGGTCCGTGGCAGTTCGACCACCACATGGTGTTCAATATCTACTCCGAGCAGGGGGCCGACGTCGGGCTCCAGGTCCGCTCGGAAGCGGAAAACATGCCGGACAACGCCCCGCTCTCCGGCGTCCACTTCGAGCTCGAAGCCGAGACGCCGATGTACAAAGGCGACGAGGACGGCGAGCAGGGGCCGGACTCCCTCGACGCGTCCGTCACGACGCGTGCACCGGCTAACGCCGGCCCTGACGACAGATACTACTACGACGAAACAACGACTTCCGGAGCGTGAGCCCGGGTTGACTCGGTGCCGCTCGCGGTCACGCTGACGGCGCGGCCGCCGGGGCTCGCGTACCGGAGCACTCTCGGGTTCCGGACGCCGGACGCGACGGAGACCGCGTAGATCTCGGGCGGACCACGATTCTGGTCTCCCGCGTTCGCCCCAGTGCTCGGTAACAGGGTAGGGTCCGAACTATCCGGAGACCCTGGAAAAACGGTACGTCGGAAGTGGGACCGCTCGGATTTGAACCGAGGTTATCGGCACCCAAGGCCGAAAGGATACCAAGCTACCCCACGGTCCCGCAAGACCAAATTGCGGGGGGACTGTGGAAAGCGTTTCGTTGCGCGCTGGCGCCGACCGGACCGCCGCGTGCTGCCCTCACAGCCCCCAGAAGAAGCTGATCCCGAGCGTCGTGACGACGGCGAAGACGAGCTGGAGGGGCGTCCCGACGCGGAGGTAGTCGGAGAAGCGGTATCCGCCGGGGCCGTAGACGAAGAGGTTCGTCTGGTAGCCGATAGGGGTCATGAAGGCCGTCGAGGCGGCGAAGGTCACGGCGAGGATGAACGAGAAGGTGTTGACGCCGAGCTGCTGGGCGGCCTCGACGGCGACGGGGACCATGAGTACGACGCTGGCGTTGTTGCTGATGATGTTCGTCAGGAGCGCCGTGACGAGATAGAGCATGGCGAGCACGCCCAGCGGCGGGAGGAAGACGGCCGACCCGACCACGAGGTCCGCGACGAGGTCGGCGCCGCCGGTGTTCTCCAGCGCGATGCCCAGCGGGATGACGCCGGCCAGCAGGAAGATCACGTCCCACTGGACGGCGTCGTATATCTCGGTGGGCTTGAGACAGCCGGTGAGGACCATCGCGAGCGCGCCGGCGAGCGCGGCGACGACGATGGGAATGAGTCCGATAGCCGCGACGCCGACGACGCCGGCGACGATCCCGACGGCGACGGGGATCTTCGATCTGCGGTAGTCCGGGCGGTCGATCTCCTGGGCGACGATGAAGTCGCGGTTGACGTTGAGCCGCTCGATGCTGTCGGGCGGCCCCTGGATCAGCAGCGTGTCGCCGACGCGCAGCTGGACGTCGTCCATGCGCTGGCGGAACAGCTCCTGGCCGCGCCGGAGCGCGAGGACGGTCGCGTCGTATCGCTGGCGGAAGTTCGTCGTCCGGAGCGTCTCGCCGACGAGGTTCGACCCCGGCGCGATCACGACCTCGACGAGGTTGTCGCGCTCGTTCGCGGCTTCCAGTTCGTCCTCGTCGACCTCAACCTCCGGGAGCAGGTCCAGCCCCTCGGAGTCGGAGAGCGCCACGAGCGTGTCGCGGTCGGTCCGCACCGCGAACACGTCGCCCGCCCGTATCGTCTTCGGGTCGAGCGGCTCGGTGAACGCGGTGTCGCCGCGGATCAGCTGGACGATGTCGATGTCGAACTCGGTCTCGCGGAGCGCGTCCCTGACGGTCTGGCCGACCAGCGGGGAGTCCTCGCGGACGACGACTTCCGTGAGGTACTCGCCCATCTCGAACTCCGCGGTGAGGTCCTCGGCGAACGGGATGCGCTCGGGCGTGAGCCAGCGACCGATCGTCAGCAGGTATATCGTCCCGACGATCGAGACGACGATGCCAAGCTTCGTGAACTCGAACATCGTGAACGTGCGGCCGATGAGCCGGCCCGAGAGTTCCGAGGCGAGGATGTTCGTCGACGTGCCGATCAGCGTCAGCATGCCGCCGAACATCGAGGCGTACGAGAGGGGGATGAGGAGTTTCGACGGCGAGGTCTTGCCCTCGTGGGCCAGATCGGTGACCATCGGCAGGAGGATGGCGACCGCGGCGGTGTTGTTGATAAAGCCCGAGATGGGGCTGACGAGGCCGACGATCGCACCGAGCTGTCGACCCTCGCTCTCGCGGGTGAACCCGGCGATCCTCGACCCGAGGATCTGGACGACGCCGGTCCGCTGGACGCCGTCGGAGAGGATGAACATCGCCAGCACGGTCAGGGTCGCCGAGCTGGCGAACCCAGAGAGGCCGGCGTCGGTCATCGAGACGCTCTCGGCGGGGTCCGAGAGCACGACGAGTCCCTCGGCGAGCAGGCCGAGATCCGCCGCGGCCGACGACAGGGGCTCGACGACGAGGAGGGCGATCAGGATGCCGATGGCCGTGATGTCGACGGGCACCGGTTCCGTGGCGAAGAGGATCAGCGCGACGACGATAACGAGGAAGACGAACGCCGTCGCCGCGGAGATCCCGAATGGCACGTCCGACCCGACTCGTTGCGGCGGCAAAAAAGCAACTCATCGCCGCGCGCTCTCCGGCTTTCGCTCCGGCCGCGAGGGGCTGGCGACGAACTCCGGGGGGACCACCAAGCACTTACCACGGTAGATGAACTGTCGACCGATGCCCTCCTGTCGCGTGGCGCTACTCGCAGTACTCGGCGTGGTCCTCGTCGCCGGGACGCCGCTGACCGTCCCCGCCGAAGACACGACCGAACGCGTCTACACCTACGAAGCGGAGACCGCGGGCGAACCGGACAGTTCCCAGCTCGCCGAATGCGGCTGGCACCCGATGCGGTCACACGAGTGTGCGGTCGCCCGCTATTTGGCCGACGGCAACACGATCGCCCTCGACGCCGAGACGGGTGTCTCGCGGCACTTCGGGGCGGAGTACGAGTTCGTCGACGTCCCGGAGGGGTACTACCGCCCGGTCTCGACGGTCGAGAACCACACCGTCGTCCTCGGGATGGAGCCCGTCTCGTTCGAGACCGTCCAGCGCGAACTCGCGTCCGACGCCGACGAGTGGCCGGCGGCCGTGAGCGCCATCGAGAACGGGACCGGGACCACGACCGAGAAACTGCCCAGGACCTACCTCGAACACGACGGCGAGTTCTATCAGCTTCGGTTGCACGAGACGGCAGACCGCGAAACGAACCCCCTCAAGCGGATACTGCCGGACTGGTCGGTGGGACCGGTCCGTTCGCTCGGGTATCTCGGCGGGTTCGCCGCGCTCTGGTACTCCGGCGTCGCGTACGGCCGGAGAGAATAGAGACGGCGAGCGACCGATTACCGCTCCTCGTCGCGCAACTCCATCGTCGCGACGATCTCGTAGGGGTCGTGGCCCTTCCGGATGCCGTCGAGCAGGAGGAACGCGTCGTCGGGCGAGAGGAAGTGGGAGGTGACCGCCCGGCCCAGCGGGGTCGGCTCCAGCCCGTCGATGAACTCGTACTCCAGCAGTTTCCCGAGCGCGTGCTTGGTCGGGACCTCGCCGATCATCCGGTCGTTGAGCCGCTTGGCGTGCTTGCCGGCGACCGTGACGTTCGCGAGGGTCTCCTCGACGGCGGCGCCCTCGTCGTAGCGGGTGATCACGGGGTCCATCTCGCCCTTGAGGAGCTTGAACGCCACCTCGTCCTCGCTCATCTCCTGGCTGTTGTGGTAGTGGCCGTCCGGCTCGACGAGGACGTAGACGGTCCCCTTGTCGTGGTAGTCCGGGCGACCGGCGCGACCGAGCATCTGGTGGAACTCCTGGACGGTGAGCCACTCGATGCCCATCGCCAGCGAGTCGAAGATCACCTGCGAGGCGGGGAAGTCGACCCCGGCCGCGAGCGCCGCCGTCGTGACGACCGCGGCCAGGTCCTGGTCGGCGAACATCCGCTCGACTTTCTTCCGGCGGCCGTGGTCGAGCCCCGCGTGGTACGGCGCGGAGTCGTACTGGAGTTTCCGGGAAATCTCGTGGCAGCGCCGCCGGGAGTTGGTGAAGATGATGGTCTGGCCGCGATACCCCTTCGAGGACTTCGTGTCGAATGCGCGCTTGACGAGCTTGTTCTCGATCTGGCGTTTCTCGCGGCCGTCCGCGAACGTGACGTGGCGCTCGATGGGGACCGGCCGCTCCTCGAACTCGATGAGCTTGGCGCGGAGCTTCCTGGCGAGGTCCTGCGGGTTGCCGACCGTCGCCGACAGGTAGATCCACTGGGTGCCGTGCGTGCTCCTGTTGTCGGCCAGCTCCCCGCAGTAGTGCTTGAGACGGGAGATCAGGCCGTCGAGGCGGTGGCCGCGCTCGTCCTCGCCGAGGGTGTGGACCTCGTCGATGACGACCGTCCCGATGTTGCCCAGGTCCTTGCCGGTCCGGAGCGCGTGGTCGATTCCCTCGTAGGTACCGACGATGACGTCGGCGCCGGGGTCGAAGCGGCCGCCGCCGTCGTTGATGCGGCTGGCGCCGACGCGCAGGGACACGTCGACCATGTCGCCGTAGCGCTCCTCGAAGGACTCGTGTTTCTGGTTGGCCAGCGCCACGAGCGGGACGAGGAAGAGCATCTTCCCTTCCCCGTTGAGCACGCGGTCGATGCCGGCCATCTCGCCCACGAGCGTCTTCCCCGTCGCCGTCGCGCTGACGACCAGCTGGTCCTCGCCGTCGGTCGCGCCGTGTTCGACGGCGAGGCTCTGGACGGGCAGGAGCGTGTCGAAGCGCGACTCGAGGTGCTCCTGCATCCCCGGGTGCAGGTTCAGGGAGTCGACGCGGACCGGGTCGACCTCGTCGACGGTCGCCGAGATCTCGTCGAACTTCGTCAGGTCGGGATCGAGGTCGCCTTTCAGGAGGTTCGAGACGCGTTCGAGGTCCTGGACCTCCAAGAGGAGGTCGTAGAGCCGGTCGCGCGCGCCGCTCGTGAGTTCGCCCTTGTAGGCGAGTTCGCGGTCGAGTTCGGCCTTCGCGCAGTCGACGCAGATGAACTCGTCGTCGGCCGCGATGGCCGTCTCGGAGGTGACCGGCGAGTAGTGGCCCTCGCTGGCGCAGTACCTGCAGGTCCGGACCGCCTTCGCCTCCAGCTGGTAGGCGTCGAGTAAGTCGAGGATGCGCTGGCGGGTCGCCGGCGAGGTCTGCTCGGAGATGCGGATCCGCGTCGCCGAGCGGGCGAGTTCGAGGAACAGGTCCGGCGGGCGGGGCTCCTCGCTGGAGCCGCGCTTCACGCGGAGCCGCGCCGGCCGCGGCCCGGCGTCGGTCTCCTTGAGTTCCAGCACCGCGTGGAGGCGCCGCTCCCCGTCCTTGACGACGGCGACTCGCACGTCGTCGCCGTACTCGTGGAGGAACAGCGTCCCGACCTCGCCGACCTGCTGTGACACACGCTTCCCTCCGTGGTAGAAGTATATCAGCGATTCGGACTCTCGTGCGGGTCGATACCACGCATCAGTCCCGGCGGCGAGCGCGGCGGCGGTGGCGAGCCGCCACGCTTTGGTTGCTGGCGGCTCGCGCTCGACTATGGACGTCGTCGTCACGGGCGGCCGCGGCGCGTCGGGGCGCTGGGTCGTCGACCGACTCGCGACCGACCACGCCGTCACCTGCCTCGACAGGGACCACCCCGGCCCCGAGGGCCACCCGGACGTCGACTACCGCGCCGTCGACCTGACCGACGCGGGGAGCGTCTTCGACGCGCTCACCGCGCTCGACCCCGACGCGGTCGTCCACTGGGCGGCCATCCCCGTCGCGGACACCCGCCCCGGCGTGGACGTCTACCGGAACAACACGCTCGCGGCCCACAGCGTCCTCACCGCCGCCGGGCGGATCGGCGCGGACGTCGTCCAGGCCTCCTCGGACGGCGCCTACGGCTTCTTCTTCGCCGCGGAGACGCCCGTCCCGGACGAACTGCCGATCACCGAGTCCCACGCGCTTCGACCGGAGGACGACTACGGCCTCTCGAAGGTCGTCACCGAGGAGATCGGAAAGACGATCGCCCGACGGGACGGCGTGTCCGTCGCTTCGCTACGGCCCTCGTGGATCCAGACGCCCGGCGAGTATCCGTGTCGAGACGAGGCCTACGTCGAGGATCTGAGCGCTGGCGCCGGTAACTACTGGTCGTACGTCGACGCCCGGGACGTAGCGGACATGGTCGCCGCGGCGCTCGCCGCCGACTTCGACGGCCACGAGGCGTTCAACTGCGTCGGCCCCGACAACGCGCTGGGCCGCCCGCTCGTCGAACTGATGGAGGAGTACTACGGCGCGGTCCCCGAGGACTGCACGGTCGAGGGCGACGCCAGCGCCTACTCGACGGCGAAGGCCGAGCGCTTGCTCGACTGGGTACCGACCCGGTCGTGGCGCGACGCCGCGGACGCCGACGTGCCGGTGCCGGACGCCTGAGAACTCTCGTCAGTCGAGCGCTTCGGGCTCGTCGTGCTGGACCGACCAGCCCTGGTTGACGCCGCAGGCCTCGCGTTCGGTGTACTCTATCTCGGTGTCCGCATCGATCCGGGAACCGCCTTCGACCGCCTCGACGACCAGCGGCATATCCATCTGACTGCCGCAGCAGCCGACGTCCGTGAACTCGTCCCACTCGTCGCCGACCTCCGCGCTGTCGTGGACCTTCTTGAGGTAGGTCATGTAGTAGTCCGAGCGGATCCGCTTGCGGCCGTGCGTCCCGATGTCCGCCGGGAAGGAGAGTTCGATCCGGGTGGCCACCGGTTCGCCGCGGTCGTCTTCCGATTCCTGCGTGCTCATGTGTGGTAGTAGGTCGGCGACGGATATGGGGATTCCGGCGGCGTCGAGTCGGACCCGTCGCGCCAGAACCACGTCGCTACTCCTCGACCAGATCGATCGCGTCGTCGCCGGTGGGGACGGCACAGAGGAAGGCGCCCTCGATGTCGGCCTCGTTGCGGTACCAGTGGACCGCGCCGGCGGGGATGTGCAGCGAGTCGCCGCCGCGGACGGTGTGTTCCTCGCCGTCGACGGCTTCGCCGTCTTTCCGAGGCGTCTCCGACGCCTCGCTGTCGATGCCGACGGTGTACTCGCCGGCGAGCACGTACTGCTCGTGTTCGATCTCGTTGGTGTGTTTCGGGACCTCGGCGCCCGGCGCGAGCGTGAACCGCCGGATGGCGAGGTTCGGCGCGCCGTGTTCCTCGCCCACGAGGACGCCCTTCTGGAGGCCCTCGGCGGCGTCGACTGTCTCGTACTCGACGTCGTCGGCGCGGCGGATCAGTGGCACCTGCGGGTCGGCCGTGTCGGGTCGTTCTGCCATGGCACGGCGTACGAACGGGTCCGTGAAGTCACTCCCGGCCGGAATCGCGGGCGGGCCGATTCGGGCGACACACGCGCTTAAGGGTTTGCCCGTCCAATATTCCCGTATGCGACGATTCCGACTCGGGAGCGCCTTCGGCATCCCGATCAACGTCGACCTCACCTTCCTGCTGGTGCTGCCGCTGTTCGCTTGGGCGATCGGGTCGCAGGTCGGGCGGTACGTGGGGGTCGTCAACGGACTATTCGGCTCGTCGATCCCCGTCGATCTGCTCACCTCCTCGACGGAGCTGTCGCTGGGGCTGGGGCTGCTCGCGGCGCTGGGGCTGTTCGTCGGCGTCGTCCTGCACGAACTGGGCCACTCGCTCGTGGCGATGCGCTACGGCTTCCCCATCGGGTCGATCACGCTGTGGATCTTCGGCGGCATCGCCCAGATGGAGGAGATGCCCGAGGACTGGCGCCAGGAGTTCGCCATCGCCATCGCCGGCCCCGTCGTCAGCGTGGCCCTCGGCGTGATCTCCTACGCGGCCTTCCTCGCGGTGCCCGCGGGCGACTCACTCGCCGTCGCCGCCACGCGGTTCGTCCTCGGCTACCTCGCGCTGATGAACGTCGTGCTCGCGGCGTTCAACATGCTCCCCGGGTTCCCGATGGACGGCGGGCGCGTCCTCCGGGCGCTGCTCAACCGCACCCGCCCCTACGCGCGAGCGACCGAGATCGCCGCCGAGGTCGGCAAGCTGTTCGCCATCGCTCTCGGGCTCTACGGGCTGTTCGGCGGGGGCGGCCTCTTTCTCGTGGCGATCGCCTTCTTCATCTACATCGGCGCGGCGTCGGAGGCCCAGCAGACGGTGATGCGGGCCGCCTTCGAGGGTGTGGTCGTCGAGGACGTGATGACGCCGGCCGACCGCGTCACGACCGTCGACGCCGACCAGTCCGTCGCGGACCTCATCGAGACCATGTTCCGCGAGCGCCACACCGGCTACCCGGTCGAGCGCGACGGCGAGATCGTCGGGCTCGTCGCTCTGGAGGACGCCCGGGCCGTCCGCGAGGTCGAGCGCGACGCCTACCGCGTCGAGGAGATCATGACGACGGAGCTGTACACCGTCGCGCCCGACACCGACGTGATGACGGCGCTGGAGGAACTCGACGAACACGCCGTCGGTCGCCTCCTCGTCATGGAAGACGACGAGTTCGCCGGGCTCATCACCCGGACCGACATCATGACCGCCCTCTCGATCATCAAATCGAGCGGTCGCTACCAGGCCGAACCGGCCGACGGCGCGGAACCGGACGTGTTCCGGCCCGACGAGTCGCGCCAGTCCTGACAGCCGCGCTCGTGGGTCGAACCGACTGGCGGGAGACGGTGCGGTCACACGTCGTCGACGAGCTCGCCGATCCGCTCGATGGGGAGCGCTCCCATCGTCCGCGTGTCGAGGCCGTGTCGCTCGATGACCTGGGTCACCTTGAACGCCGTCTCGCGGTCGTCGACGTCGTAGACCACGAGGAAGTCGTACTCGCCGAGCACGGCGTGGGAGTCGAGGACTTCGCCCCCGAGTTCCCGGATCTCCTCGCGAATGCTCCCCCAGGTAGAGACGAGATCCTGGGGGTTCTGGGCCTCCGCTTCGTGGACGTCGACCTCGCTGATGTAGGTGGGCATGGGTCTCCATTCGCACAACGGCCGGCGGGCCATTGTGGGTTACGGCGCCGCTGCGAGAAGGCGGAAAATCACCGCAAAGTGGCGGTCGCGAGTCGGCGCCGCCCCGGCTCAGAACCCGTCGTCGGGGAGCGAGTCGAAGGCCGCGGGGTCCTGCCAGAGTTCGTGCAGCGTGCCCGCGGCGAGAAAGCGCGTCGGGGCGGCGACCCACTCGGTCGTCACGGGGTCGTCGAGGGCCGGCGCGTCGGTCTCGAACCACCACGCGACGTAGCGGCCGTCGGCCAGCCGCGCGGTGGGGTACATCTGGCCGTCGACCTCGACGTCGATCCGCGTCTCGTCGTCGACCGGCGGGCGCTCGTCGCCGTCGCTCGCGACGCTGATCTCGATCGGGATCGACCGCTCTCCGGCCGCCTCGCCGACACCAGCGTCGTCGCCGTGTTCCGTGGTCGGGATCATCGTCGTCTCGCCTCGATCCGAGGGACTCCCCACCCATAAAGACCAGTCGGTCAGGCGTCAGACGCCGCGGCGCCGCCGGCCTCTCGGCGGCTGGTTCTTCAGCCGCTGCCCGTATCGACCTCGATCGACGACTGACCACAGTGGGGCGCTATCGGCGGTGTGATCCGGGCTCGGGTTGGAATCGCCGTAGCGCCGACGTCGTGTTCTCCGCTCGGGTCGCTGTCGGTGGCTGCGCCGTCGCGGTCGGCGCCTGTGTCGTGGTCGACGGCGGTGCAGTCGCCGCCGCTGTCGGCGGCGGCGCGGACGCCGTGGCTGTCGGCGATGCGGTCTCGGTCGGCGCCTCCGTCGCAGTGCCGGCCGGCGTCACCGTCGCCCCGGTAGTCTCGACGGGGATGAACCTGACCGCGGTCTGGGCCTCGATGCCGCTCTCTTGCCGGAGGCGTCGCTCGATCGCGTCGTCGAGCCCGGGGTAGGTCCGCCCGCCGGGCGTCGTCACCGTCGTGACGACGCGCTCCGGGTGCCGGCTGAACGGTTCGTCGCCGTACTCGACGGTGACCTCGGTCAGGGTGAGGTTCGCGTAGCGCTCGTCGTTGACCACTCCCTCGACGGTCGCCCGGATCGTCTCCGTCGACGAGCCCGCCTGGTAGGCGGAGTACGTGAACGCCCCCAGGATCGACGCGAGGACGAGGATGCTGACCACGAGGATGACCGTTCTGTTCTGGACGTCGGCGATCGACCGCCGCCGCTCGCGCCCCCCGTGGCCCCGATAGCCCGAGACCCACAGCATCGCGAGCGCGGTCAGGTTGATCGAGAAGGCGTTGACGAGCACGAGCAACCCGGCGCGGAAGACGATCGTCGGGTGCCCCCAGGCGATGCCGATACCGACGGCGCCGACCGGCGGGACCAGCGCGGCGGCCACCATGACGCCGACGAGCGGCGTCGAGATGTCGCCGGTGAGGCTCCTGGCGCCGGCCGCGCCCGACCCCAGCGCGACGACGAGCGCGAGCAGGTCGGGCGAGAGGCGACCGGATATCTGCTCGATCGCCGTGACGTTGAGGTTGGGGGGGACGAGGAAGAGGTGGCGGACGACGACGGCGAACAGCGTCGCGCTCACGACGGCCAGCGCGAACCCGGCCACCTGGTAGGTCGCCCCCTTCCGGAACAGGGCCTCGTCGGCGAGGACGGTCCCGACGCTGGCGGCGAGCGCGGGCCCGACCAGCGGGGCGATGACCATCGACCCGACGACGATCGACGCGCTGTCGAGCAACATCCCGGCCGTCGCGACGATCGCGCTCACCACCACGAGGAGGACGTAGGTGTACCGGTCCGGCATGAGGTCCTTCGCGACGATCCGGATCTCCTCGTGGGCGATCCGCTCGTCCGGCGTATGCTCGTCGTACTCCCGCTGGAGCTCCCCGAAGCGGTCCGAGACGACCGTCTGGACGTTCTGGACGACGACGTGGGACTCCTCGTCGAGGCCGATCTCGCGGAACGACGCGAGCACCGGTTCGACGGCCTCGACCGGGAGCGGGAACGTCATGACCGCCTCGTACTCTCTGCCGTCCGGCCGCGCGGCGGCGGTCCCGACCTCGTCGGTGACCGAGTAGTCGACGTCGTGATCTACGAGGACCCGCTCGACCTCCCGCCGCTTCCCCGCGGGCACGGTCACGTGGACGAATCGCATAGTGTGAGAACGAGGTGATCTGGTCCCGGAGACGGCGGGCGGCGAGCGACGGGCGGCAGCGAGCGGCGAGCGCCCGACCGGCGACGGGCGGTGAACGACCGCACCGGCCGCAGGCGTCGATTTCGCGGCGTGTCAGAGACGGACTCAGGCCGCGACGATGGACTCGTAGTCGTACTGGTCGGCGAGGTCTTTCAGCTTCTCCAGGGCCTCCTCTTCCTCTTCGAGGTTCTCGTGGAGGAGGTCGCCGGCCTCGTCCATGCCGAGCCGGTCGGCCAGCAGGGCGAGGTTGCCGTAGGCGGCGATCTCGTAGTGCTCGGTCTTCTGGGCCGCCGTCAGGTTGGCGACGTCGAGGACGCTCTGGTCGGGGTCCATGTCGACGAGCTCCTGGTGTTCCTCGATGAGGCCCTGGATCCCCTCGCACTCTTCCTCCTCGGGCGGCTCGCCGATCATCTCGAACACCTGCTCGACGCGCTCGATGTGGCCCTGGGTCTCCTCGCGGTGCTCCTGGAAGGCCTGTGCGATCTCCTCGTGTTCGGTCTGCGACGCGAGCTGGTCGAGGACGTCGAGCAGCTCGTGTTCGGCGTAGTAGATGTCTTCTAGCTCGTGCTCGAACAGCTCCTGCGCTGAGTTCACTGCCATGAATGAGTCACCGCGTGGGCGTTCGGCCCACTCGCGGTTAGTAATCCACTCGCTACCGTCGAACTCGCTGACCGCGTCGGGATACGCGCGGGTTACCGCGCGGAAACCTCGGCTGAACCGGCGGCCGAGCGGGCTCGCGTCCCGCCGTCGGTCGGGCGTGAATCGCTCCGCTCGCCGCGGCGGCTGAACGGACGCGCGTGTTTTTCCCGTCGCACCCGAACGGGGCGCCATGAGCGGCGACCTGCTCGTCTACGGTTCGTACGGCTACGCCGGTGCACTGATCAGCGACCGCGCCGCGGCGGAGGGGCTCGACCCGATACTCGCCGGCCGAAACGCCGAGCGAGTCGAGGCGGCGGCGACCGAACGCGGCTGCGACCACCGCGTGTTCACCCTCGAACACCCGACGGTCGTCGACGCGATGCTCGCCGGCGTCGACGCGGTGCTGAACTGCGCCGGCCCCTTCGAGGACACGGCCGAGCCGCTGATCGAGGCGTGCATCCGCACCGGGACCGACTACCTCGACATCGCCGGCAACGTCGACGTCCTCGAAGCGACCGCCGCGCGCGACGCCGAGGCGACCCGGGAGTCGGTCGCGCTCGTCCCCGGCGTCGGGTTCGACGTCGTGCCGACCGACTGCCTCGCCGCGGCGCTCCACGGTCGGCTCCCGGAGGCGACCGAACTCACGCTCGCCATCGACGGGATGGGCACGTTCTCCCCGGGGACGCTGAAGTCCGTCCTCCGCGGGCTCGACAGGCCCGGCGCCGTCCGGCAGGACGGCCACATCGAGACCGTGCCGCTCGCCTGGAAGCGCCGCACCTTCGAGTTCCCCTCCGGCGAGAAGACAGCCGTGACCGTCCCCTGGGGCGACGTGTCAACGGCCTACTACTCGACGGGTATCCCGAACATCGAGGTGTACGCCGGCGTGCCCGACCGCGCCGCCGACGTGATGGAACGGACCCGCCCGCTCGCTCGCGTGCTCGCCGCCGGCCCGGTCAGACGGGTCGCGGAGGGAGCGGTCGAGCGCGTCGTCTCGGGACCGACCGCCCGCGAGCGCGCCGAGAGCGAGACGCACATCTGGGGCGAGGTGCGGGCCGCGGACGGGACCGTCGCCCGCGCTCGGATGCGGACGCCGGACACGTACGACCTCACGACGGCGACGGCGGTCACGGCGGCCGAGCGCGTCCTCGCGGGCGAGGCGGGCCAGGGGTTCCAGACGCCCGCCTCCGCGTTCGGTCCCGAGTTCGCCGAGGAGTTCCAGGGCGTCACCGCGGAGTTCCTGACCGCGCCCGAGCGCGTCGTCCAGTAGCGGGCGGCAACGAACCGTCGTCCGGACCGACGACGAGCACCTAGGCAGCCGTTATCGTCGGTTCTCGCCGTTTACTTTTCCCCGTCGCTCCGTGAGAGCCGGCATGGCGAAAGAACTCGAAGAACTCGACGTGACCCGCGAGGAGGCGGCGGAGCGACTCGAATCGTTCGCCGAGGGCCTGCGCGGCGAGGGGTCGTTCGACGTCAACGTGAACAACCGGACGGTCCACCTCGCGCCCCCGGACGACGTCGGCATGGAGATCGGCGTCCGCGAGATGTCGTCGCTCCTGCGCGGCGACCGCGAGGCGTTCACGATCAAACTGGACTGGAAACCGGAGTAGAGACGCCACGATCCCACTGACGGTCGCGCGGCCGTCGGCCCCGCAGTGCCCGCGTCGCGTCGTCGACCCGCAGTGGCCCCGTCACGTGGTGCTACTCCAGCAGGCTCTCGCCGGTCATCGCGGCCGGTTTCTCGACGCCCACGAGTTCCAGCAGCGTCGGCGCAACGTCTTCGAGCGCGCCGCCCTCTCGCACGAGTCGACCGCCGTCCGTGCCGTCGTCGGCCAGGTAGATCAGCGGGACCGGGTTCGTCGTGTGGGCGGTGTAGGGCTCCTCCTCGGTGCCCATGTCGTCGGCGTTGCCGTGGTCGGCGGTGACGAGGACGTGCCCGCCGGCCTTCCGGATGGCCTCGACGAGCCGCCCCAGCTGTTCGTCGACGGCCTCGACGGCCGCGACGGCCGCGTCGAAGTCGCCGGTGTGGCCGACCATGTCCGGGTTCGCGTAGTTGAGCACCACGAGGTCGGGGTCTCGCTCCTCGATCTCCGCGATCGCGGTGTCGGTCACCTCGGCGGCGCTCATCTCCGGCTGCTGGTCGTACGTGGGCACGTCGGGGCTGGGGACGATCTCGCGGATCTCGCCGTCGAACTCCACCTCGCGGCCGCCGTTGAGGAAGTAGGTGACGTGGGCGTACTTCTCGGTCTCGGCGAGCCTGAGCTGCGTGTGGCCCGTCTCCGAGACGACCTCGCCGAGGGTGTCCTCCGGGCGGACTGGCGGGAAGGCGGTCGGCAGGTCGAACGTCTCGTCGTACTGGGTCATCGTGACCACGCGCGTCTCCGGCGGGTCGGTGTGACCGCCCCACGCCGCCGGACGGATGTCCGCGAGCATCCGGGTGAGCTGGCGGGCGCGGTCCGACCGGAAGTTGAAGAAGACGACCGAATCGCCGTCCTCCAGCGCGGGCCGGCCCTGCTCACGGCTCCGCCGTTCGCTCTCCGAGGCGCTCCGCGCCTCGCCCTCGATCAGGGTCGGCTCGACGAACTCGTCGGTGTCGCCGCGGTCGTAGGACTCCAGCACGGCGTCGACCGCTGATTCGGCGGTGTGGCCGGCGTGGCGGTTCACGATGGCGTCGTAGGCCAGTTCGGTGCGGTCCCAGTTCTCGTCGCGGTCCATCGCGTAGTACCGGCCGGAGACGGTGGCGACGTGGCCGGTGCCCTGCTCGTCGGCGTGGGCCTGCAGGTCGGCGAGGTAGTCCTCGCCGCCGGTCGGGGAGGTGTCCCGGCCGTCGGTGAAGGCGTGGGTGACCGCCTCGACGCCCTCGTCGGCGGCGAGTTCGATCAGCGCGTGGAGGTGCGATTGGTAGGAGTGGACGCCGCCGTCCGAGACGAGGCCCATGAAGTGGACGCGGCCGTCGTTCTCCCGGGCGTAGTCGAAGGCGGACTGGATCGCCTCGTTCTCGTGGATGGGCGGGTCGTCGATGCCGTCGTCGGGTACCGACTCGCCGCGCCACTTCCGGATCGCGTCGGTGACGCGGGCGGACTCCTGGGTGACGACGCGGCCGGCGCCGATGTTGAGGTGGCCGACCTCGGAGTTGCCCATCTGGCCCTCGGGGAGACCGACCCGGCGGCCGGAGGTGACCAGCGTCCCGTGGGCGCCGGCGTTCCAGAAGCGGTCGAAGTTGGGCGTCTCCGCGGCGGCGACGGCGTCGCGGACTCCCTCGTCGGGGTTGAACGCCCAGCCGTCGAGGATGACGAGCGCGGCTTTCATGTCTCGGAGTCCGACCGGCCGGTCAAAGTGAGTGTCGGTCCCCCAGCCGGTTCGGTCGCGCGGACTGTGGTCCGGCGGCCCGAGCGACGCGGCGGACCGATCGGACCGACGGCGACTCCTGGCACCACTATCTCTTTGTCCCTGGCCGCACCTCGTAGGAGCATGGACGCCCAACTGCTGTCGAACGAACTGGCCGACCAGATCGTGACGACGGCCCGGACGGCGACCGGCGACAGCCTCCGGTCGGTGACGTACTTCACGCGGTCGGACTTCGAGCAGCTGTACCTCCGCGAGGACCTGGAACGCGACGCTGACCTGGACACCTTCGTCGGCCACGAGTGGCGCGGCTTCCGCGACACGCGCAACGCCTACCAGACGTCCGAACTCGGCGAGTACCGCTTCACCGTCCGCGCGTTCACCAACGGCTACCTCCTCCGGGTGACCGGTGAGCGCGCCGGCGTGCTCATCACCACCGACGGCCTCCAGATGCAGTCCTACGAGGAGATCGCCGACGCGATCGAGAAGATGCTCGCCGAGGACCCCACGACGGAATGACTCTCGATCCGGTCCACGTCGACGGCATCGCCCGTCTCGCCGGCCGCGTCAGCGAGGGCGTCGACGAGGACGACCACCAGAACGCCGCCGAGACCGTCTGGGCGGAGTTCCTCGACCCCCTCTACCGCGATGGCTCGGCCGTCCTCGAACCCCTCGGCGACCAGCGCCGCAAGAAGGTCCCGGTCGACGCCGTCGCCCTGCGGGACCCGCCGTTCCCCACGCAGCACGGCCTCGACTCGGGCACTATCAACCCGACGACGTTCAAGAACGGCCTCGTCCTCGACGTCTCGCAGGCCGCGATGGCGGGCGTCCCCTCCGATCTGGACCTGCACCGCGCGCGGACCATCGTGATGACGGCCCACTCCAACGACGACACCTACCGGATCGGCCAGGAAGACTGGACGATGCACGACGAGGGTTACGTCCGCAAGCGCGCCCTGCACGCCCCCCGCGTGGACCGCTACGAGCAGAACGTCGTCCACGCGCTGGCCCTCTACCTCGCCGAGAGCGAGCACGCCCTCGAACAGGCCGGCATCGTCGACGACCTGCTGATCCTCGACGGACCGCTCTACCCCACGGGCCTGCTGAAGTGGGCCGAGCGCGACACCGCCCTGGCCGACCTGCTCACCGAGGACGAGCGCCCGCGCGACGTCGTCGAGAACTACGTCCGCCTCGTCGAGGACTTCGTCGCGCGCGACGTGCCCCTGATCGGCTTCATCAAGAACAGCACCGCCAAGGCGATCACCCAGGCCGTCCGCGAGAAGACCAATGCCCCCTGGGCCAACGACAACGCCTTCTTCCAGCGGATCCTCGCCCGCCGCGACGACCGCGGCGACCTGAAGACCGACGCCCTCACGGCGACCAACTGGTTCCGCTCGCGCGTCGGCACCGACCGCGTGCTGGCCGCCGACGGCGACGCCCTCGGCATCGACCGGACCCTCGACCCCGAGGCCTACGAGGTCACGTTCTTCGTGCTGTACGACCCGCGCGACGACCTCTGTTACCGGGTCGAGGCGCCCTACGCGTTCACTGAGGACGAGAACACCCGCGAGGCGCTCCGCCTGCAGGTGCTCCACGACGTGGCCGGCGAGCAGGGACCGCCGCTCGCCGTCGCCAAGGCCGACGAACTCGCCCACATCGACCGCCAGGCCAACGAGCAACTGCGCCGCCGCATCGAGCGCGAACTCGGCAGCGACCGCCACCGCGAGTACGACGACAAGCGCTGGGGCGTCGATGTCGAGGAGCTAGTCTAACGCCGCCGCGTTTCTCCGGGGGTCGCCTGCGGTGACTCCGTCCGCTCGCTCCCGTCGGAGGCCGTGGATGTCGTCGCGCTCGCCCGGCTCCCGGGCGAGCGCTGTTTCGGACGGCTCCGCCGCATACCTTCGAACCGCGGCCCGCAGCCGCTTCCGACGAGACGACACGACAGTCGTCCGACGATCCGTGCAACCGTTGTTCGGAAAATCCGCGCGCTGCTGCACAAGGATTAATTTTCCGCTCTAATAAGCAACGTTGATGGGATTATCCGTGCTCACAGCCGCATCTGTGACTGGTGTCATACAGTCCGCTGTGCCGGTCGTCGGTATCGAACTGGGACAGACGGCGCTCACCGCGATCGGTGTCCTCATGATCCTGTTTCTGATCATGGGATCGGGCTTTTTCTCCTCGTCGGAGATCGCGATGTTCTCCCTGTCTGCCCACCAGATCGACGCGATGGTCGAGGAGGGCAAGCGCGGCGCGCGGGCGGTCAAGTCCCTCAAGGACGACCCCCACCGCTTGCTCGTGACGATCCTGGTGGGGACCAACCTCGTCAACATCACGATGTCCTCTATCTCGACGACCATCATCGGCTTCTACCTGGACGCCGGAACGGCGGTGCTCGTCTCGTCGTTCGGTATCACGTCGATGGTCCTGCTGTTCGGCGAGAGCGCGCCCAAGTCCTACGCCGTCGAGAACACCGACTCGTGGGCGCGGACCGTCGCTCCCCTGCTGACGATCGTCGGGAAGGTGCTGTGGCCGCTCATCACCCTGTTCTACTATCTGACGAAGATGGTCAACAAGGTAACCGGCGGTAGCTCGTCCATCGAATCGTCGTACGTCACCCGCGAGGAGATCCGGAACATGGTCAGGACGGGCGAGCGGGAGGGAATCCTCGACGAGGAGGAGCGACAGATGATCCAGCGCACCCTGCGGTTCAAAAACACCACCGCCAAGGAGGTGATGACCCCGCGCCTCGACGTCGAAGCCATCTCCAACGACGCGACCGTCGAGGAGGCGATCGGGGAGTGTATGCAGTCTGGGCACGCCCGCCTCCCGGTGTACGAGGGGTCGCTGGACAACGTGATCGGGGTCTTCGACATCCGGGACCTGGACCGGGATTCCGGCTACGACGACGCCGCCCTCGAGGTGGGGGACGTGGTCAGCCCGACGCTTCACGTGCCCGAGTCCAAGAACGTCGACGAACTCCTCCTCGAGATGCGCCAGAACCGGATGCACATGGTCATCGTCGTCGACGAGTTCGGCGCCACCGAGGGGCTCATCACGATAGAGGACATCGTCGAGGAGATCGTCGGCGAGATACTGGTGGGCGACGAGGACCACCCGATCGAGTTCGTCGACGACACCGAGGTGCTGGTCCGCGGGGAGGTCACCATCGACGAGGTCAACGAGGTGCTGGACATCGACCTCCCCGAGGGCGAGGAGTTCGAAACCATCGCGGGCTTCATCTTCAACCGCGCGGGCCGCCTCGTCGACCAGGGCGAGGCGTTCGACTACGAGAACGTGTCGCTGCGGGCCGAACAGGTCGAAGACACTCGCATCCAGGAGGTCCGGGTGACCGTCGACCGCGACACCGTCGACCCGGTCGAAGATGAACCTCCCGCCAGTGAAGGCGAAACCGACTGATCGGCGGCGTCTCGACGGCCGAGGCGTCAAGCGGACTCCACAGGTCCGGTGAAGTCCGACGCGAGCGGGTCTGGACTCTCGGATGTCGCCCGGAATCCGGCGTATCGATCCGCGTCCGCTTCGCCGTAAGCGGATGTTATTGCCGGTAAGTTCACGTCGGTCTACAGCTTCGGTGGAGGCCGCCGACGGGCGGATGTCGGGACAGCGCGGCGGTCGATCGGAAATAGTCGCTCGAATTAATAGTCAGTGAATAACAATCCAGGGAGGCCGTCCACGTTACTTCCAGAGAGGTGTCTCTGCCAGTGGGGATACACACGTTAGTCGTCGGGATCGACGCGGCCTGCTGGCCGGTCGTAGAGCGACTGCCGGACCGGTCGGCGGTCTCGACGATCGAGCGACTCGGCGATCGGGGGGTCGCCGCGCCGCTCGAATCCGCGATCCCGCCGTGGACCGCGAGCGCCTGGCCGTCGCTGTACACCGGGACGAACCCCGGCAAGCACGGCGTCTTCGGGTTCCTGCGGTTCGACGGCTACGACTGGGACGTCGTCAACGCGACCGACCTCCGCGCGCGCCCCGTCTGGGAACTCGCCGACCGCAACGGGCTGACTAGCGCCGTCGTCAACGCGCCCGTGACCCACCCGCCGCGGTCGTTCGACGGCGCGCTCGTCCCGGGCTACACCGCCCCGGAGGACCCCGAGTGCCACCCGCCGGGGCTCCTGGACGACGTGCGCGACCGCGTCGGCGACTACCGGCTCTACTCCGAGGGGGACGTCGAGCGCGAGTCCGCCGCCGCGGACTACCGCGGGTTCGTCCGCTCGCGCGGCGCGGCCTTCCGCTATCTCGCCGACCGGTTCGACCCCGAGTTCGGGTTCGTGCAGTTCCAGCAGACCGACACGGTCTGCCACGAGTTCCCCGCAGACGAGGACCTCCTCGGCGCCGTCTACGGCGCGGTCGACGACGAGATCGCGGCGATCCTCGACGCCTGCGACCCCGACACCGTGATCCTCGCCAGCGACCACGGCATCGGCCCCTGCGAGGGCCGCGAGTTCCGCGTCAACGAGTTCCTCCGCGAGCGGGGATTCGTCGAGACGGCGACCGACGGCGACGGGATGCCGACGTGGGTGTCGATCCGCGAGGGACGGCTGCGCGGCGGGGGGAGCAGCGGCGAGGAGGGCGGCGTCTCCGGCGTTCCCGGGGCGGCCGAAGCGCTGGAGTCGGCGATGGGAGTCGCCGCTCGCGCCGGGCTCACCACCCAGCGCGCGGCGCGAGTGGTGGACGCGTTGGGACTAACCGAGGCCGTCTCGGCGGTCGTCCCGGACGACCTCCAGCGGGCGGGGGCCGAGCGCGTCGACTTCCGGGCGTCGGCGGCGTACGTGCGCGACCCGATCGAACTCGGCGTCCGGATCAACCTGGCCGGCCGGGACCCCGAGGGCGTCGTCGACCCCGACGAGTACGAGTCGGTCCGGCGGGACCTGATCGAGGCACTCCAGTCGGTGCGGACGCCCGACGGCGACCCCGTCTTCGAGGACGTCGCGCCGCGCGAGGCGTACTTCCACGGTCCCGAGGCCGAGCGGGCGGTCGACGTGGTCACCGTCCCCGCCGACTTCGACCAGTACCTCGTCGCCCAGCTCTACGGCGACCGGTTCGGCGAGCCCTCGGAGCCCTGGACGCACAAGCGCACGGGGATGGTGGTCGCCGCGGGCGACGCCGTCGACGCCGAGGCGGGAACCGGGGATCCGCACCTCTTCGACGTGGCGCCGACGGTGTGTGCGGCGCTCGGGATCCCGCGCAGCGACAGGATGGACGGGTCGCCGCTCCCGTTCGTGGAACCGACCGACGAACGACGGTATCCGCCGCGCGAGGCGCGCGAGCGGGTGAGAACCGACGACGATCGGGTGACCGAGACCCTCGCCGACCTCGGCTACATCGACCGGACACAGGATGACTGAACTCACCGTCACCAGCCACGAGACGATCGACGCGGTCGACGAGAACCAGTGGGACACGCTGGTTCGCCAGTCGGACCTGGGGTCCGTGTTCCACCGCCACGGCTGGCTCCGGGCGGTCGAACGCGGCCTCGACCGGCGACCGGAGCACTTCGTCGTCCGGAAGGGGTCGAATCCGGTCGCGCTCCTCCCGAACTTCCGGGCGCCCGTCGACCTGCCCGACCCGTCGGCGCTGCTGGAGCGCTTCGACTCGCCGACCCTCGTCGACCGCCTCCCGACCGGCGCACTGGGGGCCGTCTCGACCGTCGCCGGCGCGCCCGCCGACGCGAGCGCGGACGCGCTCGACTCGCTCCCCGTCGAGCGCCTCTGCTCGACCGCGCCGGGCTTCGGCGGCCCGGTCGTCCTGACCGACGAGGCCGAGTGTCTCGACATGCTGTTCGACGCGCTCGACGACGCGATCTCGGAGTACACCCTCTGTCACGTCGTCAAGGCGAAGGAGCCGGCGTTCATGCGCTACGGCAAGTTCCTCGCCGGACGGGGGTACGCTCCGACCCTGCTCGACTGCCGGTTCGTGCTCGACGTGGACCGCCCCTTCGAGGAGGTGCTCGACGGGATGGACAAGGAGCGGCGCAAGGCCGTCCGCGACGCTCGCGAGCGCGAGTACGAGGTGACCGAGCGCCCGCTGGCGGAGACGCTCGACGAGACGTACGACCGGTATCTCCGCGACATGGAGCGGGCCGGTGGCGACCCCTATCCGCGCTCGTTCTTCGCGGCGCTCGCTGCCGACTTCCCCGAGCGGACGCGCGTCTTCTCGGCCGAGGTCGACGGGGTAGCGGCCGGGCAGTACGTCTACCTGCTCGACGACGAGCAGTCCGCCGTCCACTACTTCTTCTCGGCCATCGGCGACGAGTCGAACTACGAGTACAACCCGACCGAACTCCTGCACAGCCACGTCGCCGAGTGGGCGCGCGAGCACGGCTACGACGCCTACGACTTCGGCTCGACGGGGTCGACCTTCCGCGACGGGACGTTCAAGTACAAGGAGAAGTACGGCGCGCGGGTGGTGCCGACGCTCCGGTGGGAGCGGGGCGGTTCGCCCGTCCTCTGGAACGCCTACCGCGTCGCGCGCCGCGGTTACCAGCGATACGCCTACCCAGACACATGACGGTCGAGATCGACGTCCTCGACGACGGCGACGACGAGGAGTGGAACCGCCACGTCGAGCGGTCGGCCGACGCCAATCCCTTCCACCGCGCCGAGGCGCTGGCCGTCGAGGCGGAGTACTCCGGGACGACGTGTCACCGCCTCGTCGGCTACAAGGGCCAGGAACCGGTCGGGATCTTCCCCGTCTTCGAGCGGTCGAAGGGCCCGATCACGGCCGCGTTCTCGCCCCCGCCGCCGCTGTGGATCCACCGCCTCGGCCCCGCGCTGTTGAACGTCGAGAAGCTCTCCCAGCGCAAGGCCGAGCGGCGCATCCGCCGCTTCGTCGAGGGGACGATCGAGTGGCTCGACGAGGAATGCAGCCCGAACATCCTCCGCGTGAAGACCGAGTGTAGCTTCGCCGACTTGCGGCCGTTCAAGTGGGCGGACGCGGACGTGACACCGGAGTTCACCTACGTCGTCGACCTGCCCGGCGACCGCGAGGACCTGCTCTCCTCGTTCAGCAGCGACGCCCGGTCGAACGTCCGGAACCTCGACACCGACGCCGCCTTCGAGGAGGGCGACGCCGACGACGTCGAGCGGATCGTCGACCACGTCCGCGACCGCTTCGACGCCCAGGGCGAACCGTTCAGCCTCCCCCGCGGGTTCGCCCGCGACTGCTACGAGGCGCTGCCCGACGGGGCGATGCGCACGTACGTCTGCCGCCGCGAGGGCGAGTTCGTCGGCGGCATCCTCACCTACGAGACCGACGAGTGGATCCACCGCTGGCAGGGCGGCGTGACCCCGGACGTGGACTTCCCGGTCAACGACACCCTCGACTGGACGGTCATGACCGACGCGATGGACCGCGGCCTCGACGCCTACGACCTCGTCGGCGCGGGCGACCCGCGGATCAACTCCTACAAGGCGAAGTTCGGGCCCTCGGTCGAGACGTTCCACAGCGTCGAGCGCTCGTCGCTCCCGATGGACGCGCTGCTGGCCCTGTACTCCCGGGTGAAGTGATCGGTTCGGGACTGATTCTCCCGAGCGTCACAACACCGGGCTCGGGTGGCATCACCCTCTCTGATAGGTGGGCGGGACGGAAGCGTTAACTGTACGGTGAGTAACACTATCGTATGCGTGCGTCTCCGTTCTCAGCGATCGCCGTCGTCGCCCTCCTCGTCCTCGCGGGCTGTAGTGGACTTCCAGGCGCGGGCGAGAACGAACCGACACCCGACGCGTCTCCCGGCGATTTCCCGAACGCGTCGGCCATCGACCAGTCGGTGTTCGATAGACACGCGACCGCGATGGGCAATACGAGCTTCACGCTCACGACCGTGAAAAACCGGACGGATCGCAATCCCCCGTTCAGGGAGGAGAACTTCACGCACATGAACGACACGGGCCGGATTCTCGCCGAGCCCGTCGCCTCACAGTACCTCGGACACACCAGCGGCTACTTCTCGGGGAACGGGAGCACCTATTCGAACGGGAGCGTGGCGTACGTGCTGTCGCGGGAAAACAACTGGACGGAAGTGCGGGATCTCACCCGCCGGTCGATATTCAACGAGTCTGGCGAGTATTATCTCTGGCGTGGATTGTTCAACAACGACAGCGGAAACCAGTTCGATCACGCGGCGATCGACGCCACCTTCGAGCGCGAAGGCGTCGAGACGTTCCAGGGCGTTCCGGTGATGCGGTACGAAGCCACCGGCGTCGACGCGCTCGCCGACTCGTGGGCGGGAGGCGAGAACGCGAGCTCGTGGTACGAGGAGTTCTCGGCGACGCTCCTGCTCGACGAGGACGGCGTCATCCGCCACTACGAGTACGAATTCGTCTGGACCAAGTACCACACCCGGCGGATCGCGAAGTCGTACACTCTGTCCGACGTCGGGAGCACCGACGTCGAGAAACCGGACTGGGCGGCGAACGCGACGGCGGGGTCGTACCGACCCGGCTCGACCGACAGTGTCGCCCGCCAGCGCTAACTGCCCGTCCGCCCTGTGACTCCCCATGGGACTGATCGCGGAGTTCCGGATGACGTCCGAGCAGTTGCCGCTGGTCGACGTGGCGGAGGGGGTGCCAGAGGCCACCGTCGAGTTCGAGTCGGTCCAGGGGCGCCCGTCGGGGGCACCGACGTTCATCGTGCGGGTCGCGGGCGCCGACGCCGACGCGGTCGAGGCGGCGTTCGCCGACGCCGACTCGGTGACCGACCACTCGCTGGTCGTCGCCGACGGGGGGACGCGGCGCTACCGCTGTCGCCCGACGGGCGACCCGCCGTCGGACCTGGAGCTGCTCGCGGACAACGGGTCGATCCCCGACCGGGTGCTCGCCACGCCGAGCGGCTGGGAGGAGCGGCGCTGGTTCGCCGACCGCGCGGAGTTCGACCAGTTCCGGACGTTCTGCCGGGCCAACGACTACGACCTCCGGTTGGACCGCCTCGTCGAGGCCGACGAGGGATCGGACGGGCGGGTGGCGAGCCCGTTCGGGACCGGCGACCGCTCGCGGCCGCGCGAGATGACCGAGCCCCAGCAGGAGGCGCTGGTCACCGCCCACGAGATGGGCTACTTCGACACGCCGCGGACCGCCACGATGGCCGACGTGGCCGACGAACTCGGCGTCGCGCCCGCGTCGCTCTCCGAGCGGTTGCGCCGCGCGCAGAACCACCTCGTCGCGGAGTTCCGGCGCAGCTCCGGCATAAAACCCCGAACAAATTAGGGCACGGGCTACGGGTCCGTGGTCACAAACACGCCTGTGACCGACGACACGCTACGGACGGACGGGCGCGGCGCCGCCATCGAGGCCGAGGGCGTGGAACTCACCTACGCCGACGGGACGGAGGCCGTCAAGGGGATCGACCTGACGATCCCGGAGGGGGAGTTCTTCGGCTTCCTCGGCGCGAACGGCGCGGGCAAGACGACGACGATCAAGACCTTCGCGACGCTGCTCGCCCCGACGGCGGGGTCGATCACCGTCAACGGGTTCGACGTGCGGCGCGAGCCCCGCAAGATCCGCGAGACCATCGGCTACATGGCCCAGGAGACGAGCGTCGACGAGGAGCTCACCGCCCGCGAGAACATCCGCTTCGCCGCGCGGGCCTACGGCGTCCCCAAGAGCGAGCGCGCCGAGCGCATCGACGAACTGCTCGATCTGGTCGACCTGGCGGACGTGGGCGACAAGCGCGCCGGCGAGTTCTCCGGCGGGATGAAAAAGCGACTGGACGCCGCGACGGCGCTGGTCCACAGCCCGCCGCTGGTCTTCCTCGACGAGCCGACGACGGGGCTGGACCCCAAGGCGAGAAACCGCCTCTGGGAGTACTTCGAGCGCATCAACGAGCGCGGGACGACGCTGTTTCTCACTACGCAGTACCTCGAAGAGGCCGACCAGCTCTGCGACCGCATCGCGGTCATCATGGACGGCGAGATCGTCGCCACGGGCTCGCCCGCCGAGCTGAAGCGACGGGTCGGCGGGGAGATCCTCGACGTCGACGTCCCGGCCGGGGAGGACGCCCGCCAGCGGGCCGCCGAGATCGCCCGCGAGGACGAACTGTTCGACGACGACGCGGACGTGACCGTCACAGACGACGGGATCAGCGTCACCGCTGAGCGGGCACGCGAGCACGGGACCGACCTCCTTGTCGCCCTGCGCGACGCCGGGATCACCGTCACCGGGTTCAACATCCGCGCGCCGACGCTCGACGACGTCTTCCTCGCGATCACCGGCGAGGAACTCGACTCCGCGGAGCGCTCGGCCGACGCCGCGGACGTGACGGAACCGGAGGTGACCGCCGAATGAGCGACGGCGATTCCCGGCACGGCGCCTCAGCGGAGGCCCGCACGGACGGCGGGCACGTCCGGTCCGGCCGGGCCGGCAACTCCTTCCTCGGCGACTTCTGGGTGAACTTCGTCCGCTGGAACCTCAAGGCGGTCCGGAACCCGTTCGTGGTGGTCGGGTCGCTCGTCCAGCCGATCATCTTCCTCGTCCTGTTCACGCAGGTGTTCGGCAAGGTCGCGACAGGCGCGCTCAGCGGCGGCGGCGCGGGAGGCATCACCTACGAGACGTTCCTGCTGCCCGCCATCGCGATGCAGGTGTCGCTGGCCGCCGCCGCGGGGTCGGGGATCGGCCTCGTCAACGACATGGAGGAGGGGATGTTCGAGAAGACGCTCGTGATGCCGATGAGCCGCTCGGCGATGTTCCTCGGCAAGACCGCAGCCGAGATCCTCCGGATCGTCGTTCAGATCGCCATCATCCTCGCACTCGGCGCGGTCCTCGGCGCGGAGGTCGCCACCGGGTTCGTCGGCGCCGTCGGGATCCTCGGCGTCGGCATCCTCTTCTCGCTGTGGTTCATCGCGCTCTCGAACATCATGGCGATCGTCACGCGCGACCAGGAGTCGACGATCATCGGCGCGAACCTCCTGCAGTTCCCCCTGCTGTTCGTCTCGACCGCCTTCCTCCCGCTGGACGCGATGCCCGACTGGATCCAGGTCGTCGCGACCTACAACCCGATCACCTACGGCGTCGACGCCGCCCGCGCCCTCATGCTCGACCAGGACGTCATGACCGTCGTCGAGGTCACCCGCTTCGGCGGCATCTGGAACACGCTCGTTCCCGCCGTCGCCGTGCTCCTCGCGCTCGATCTGGTGCTCGGCGGCGCGATGGTCTACCTGCTCAATCGCGCGTCGAGTTCGTCTGTGAAGTGACTGCGCGAAGCGAACTTCGTCCCAGCACCTCACCGGCCGCTTTCGATTCTGTGATCGCGTACGTACGTCCCGCTACGCCGGCGCAAAGGGTGTTTACCGTTCGCGCCCGTACCACGCGTATGTCCGACGACGACGATCAGGACCGGTTCGAAGGCGTCAACTTCACCGATCTCAACCCCGTCCTCGAAGACCTCTCGTATCCGATCACGGCCGACGAGTTCGTCGAGCAGTACGGCGACCGCGAACTCCCCCGGACCAACGCCGATCCCATCGAAGTCGGGACCGTGCTGGAGTACATGGGGGACACGACCTTCGAGTCCGAGGAGGAACTCCGCCAGCAGATCGTCGGCCAGATGCCCAGCGACACCGAGGGTCGGACGAACTACTCCGATCGCGGCGGGTCCCACCCCGTCCAGAGCGAGGCCGCCGAGGAGGCCGAGGAGCAGACCGCCGCCGACCTGGAGGACGGCCCGGCGACCGACACCGACACCACTCAGCAGTAGCCGGTCACCTCGTGGGCCGCGGGGCCCTTCGATACTCGTTCTATTCCAGTCAGGTGTCAGCAACGGCGTCTTCGACGTCCAGGCGCGTCCTTCCGGGATCGAGAGGCGCAGTGCTCCGACCAGTCGGAACAACCGAACGGGCGCGCGAGACGTTCGAACCACGGGCGCTGGCTATCGAGTGACTCGCTGTCGAGCGACGTTCGAAAAAACAGAACGCGGACCGCGTCTCTCGACCACAGTTCCGGAACCGCGCTCACCCGCCGGCTTCGGTCGCCGTCGGCGTGTCGGTTCCGTTGTAGATATGCGTCGCTGTCGGCGTCTCCGTATCAGTGGGCGTCACGGTCTCCGTCGGAGTCGGCGTCTCCGTCGGGGTTTCGGTCGGCGTCTCCGTTTCGGTTGGGGTCGGCGTTTCGGTGGGGGTCGCAGTGGGAGTCTCCGTCGGAGTCGGCGTCTCCGTCGGGGTCTCCGTCTCGGTTGGAGTCTCCGTCGGGGTTTCGGTCGGGGTCGGCGTTTCCGTCGGGGTCTCCGTCGCGGTCGGGGTCTCGGTGTCGGTCTCTGTCGGCGTGTCAGTGTCGGTCGGCATCTCCTCCTCGGCCGATTCGATGGTCAGCGTCTCCACCGAGAGTTCCTGAACCGTCAGCGTGTCGTAACTCACGTCGGCCGCGGTCATGAGACCCTTCATCGCGCCGGTCTCGGAGGCGGTCCCGTTGAACGAGACCCGGTCGACTTGGAGGCCCTCCAGGGCGACGTATTCGAGTTGGGCGTCGACGTACGCCGTGTTGTTCTCGACGACGACCGTCGCCGTCGTGATGTTACCGAGGTCGACGGACTCGATCTCCACGCCCTCCGCGTTCTCCGAGAGCACTTCCTCGAACCGGTCCGTCAGGAACGACTCGGTGTCTTCGAAGTCGCCGAGCTCGACCGTCAGGTTCGACACCTCGACGTTCTCCATTCTGATCTCCTCGGCTTCGACACCCTCCGCAGTGACTGTCTGGACGTTGCCCGCTTGATCGCTAGCGCCGCCCGACAGCAATCCGGCGGCCGACCCTGTGGCTACCACTAACAGAAGTGCTGTCGCGACGGCTCCGAGCTTGATCTGAGACGAATTCTTGTCTAACATCGCGTCGGCACTTGGGCCAGAGCGTACGTTGTTATACTCCGGCCAAAGCATCGAGTATCCAGGTTATCGATCTTCGGGGCAGGCCTTACGCGGTCTGCGCGTTCCCTTACCGCTCGGGCACGCCGCGGTTCGTTTCGGCGACGCCTCCTTACCGCGGTGGGTGGTCGCCGTCAGTTCGCACCGCTCCCGACGCGCGGATCCCGCGGACGCTCCGTCCCAGAAAACGGACATCCCGGCCACCGCCAGCTCTGAAATCTTGTGTGTATTGCTAACAGCTATCTGTCGGTAGGGTCAGCGTGTCGCTCCGATTCCCCCGAGAACCGGCAGAAGCGGGCAGTACGGCCGCAGCTCAGCCGGGCGCTGCGGAACCGGATCCCGGTTGCCGTCGGCGTCGTTGCAGAGCGACTGATACGTCAGTCCGTTCGAGCGAAGTCGCGGTCGACCGAGCGACCGCGCCGAAACCCGCTCCCGTCTCGAAATCCTATCCTACCCGATAGCGGTGAGAAAGAACCTGCGGCGGTCGCACGAGTTCTGCGACGGATCGCTCGGTCGTCGGATCCGGCCGGTCGCTATCGGGCGTCGCCCGCGCCGTCGGTGTCGGGGTCTTCGACGACCTCCACGTCGACGTCGTCGCCGGAGAGGCCGAGCCGCGCGAACTGCGTGCGGACGTGCTCTTCGGCCGCCGCCAGCGCCGCCTCCCGCGTGTCGAACCCGCGGGTCGTCGGCGCCTCGAAGGCCACCCGCCGCTCCTGGCCGTCGATCCGCTGGACCTGCCCGCCCGATTCGACCTCGTAGAACTCGTCGCAGATCCAGACGAACGGCGCGCCCTCGTCCGGCGCGCCCTCGAAGGTCGGCGGCCGCTCGCCGCGCTCGTAGAGCGTCCCCGTCAGCGTCGTCCCGCCCGCGTGACCGCGTATCAGGAGCATATTCCCTGATACTACGGGACCGACCGGGAAAAGCACGCCGGGGGAATTTCGCGTCGAACTGCTGCGAGCGGCCCATCGTGGCTGCAGCCGCCGGCTTCACAACTCCAGGTCGACGACGACGGGGAGGTGGTCGGAGGGGAACCAGCCGTCACCCATCACGTCGGCCGCGACGCCGTAGCCCGCGACGTCGCAACCGGCGACGAAGACGTGGTCGATCTGCCGATCGGGCAGGAGTCCCTCGAAGTCGGTGCGGGTGGTCGAGGGCCCGTGGGGCGGGTGCGGGCTCGCTTCCCGCGCGTCGACCAGGGGGCTCTCCTCGTCAGGCCCCGCGAGCGCACGGTGGGGCTCGTCCCCGGCCAGACAGTTCAGGTCGCCGCCGACGACGAGCGCCTCGTCGTTCTCCCGCTGTTCCTGCACCCGCTCGCGGAGAAGTTCGGCCCCTTCGGCCCGGGCGCGGGCGCTCTCGTGGTCGAGGTGCGTATTGGCGTACAGCAGGCGCTCGCCGCTCCGCCGGTATTCGAGACGAACCCAGGTGGCGATGCGAGGGTAGGCGGCGTCCCAGCCGACGCTGCCGGGTTCCTCGGGCGTCGGCGAGAGCCAGAACGTCCCCGCGTCGACGCGCTCGAAGCGGTCGCGGCGGTAGCCGACGGGGCAGAACTCCCCGTCGCCGTCGTCGGCGTTGCGCGACTGGCCGACCCACTCGTAGGCCGGCAGCGCATCGCGGACGTCCGCGTACTGGTGCGCCAGCGGCTCCTGGAGCCCGATCACGTCGGGGCGGTGAAAGCGGAGCGTGCTCGCGACGGCGTCGCGCCTGGCCGCCCAGTCGAACTCCCCGTCGCTGGCCACGTCCCGGCGAACGTTGTACGTGAGGACGCGGACGGCGTCACCGTTCATACCGGTCTCTCGGGCGCGGCGGACCTTAGTACCGCGGTCCGGAGTCGTCGATTCCGATCGAAGGCCCGTGGGCGGTAGTGTGACTGGAGCGACCACAGGGAACGCTGTGCGTCGAAAGCCCTCGACGGGTCCACTAGCTGGAAGAACGACCGCCGGGATTGCTGTGAGTTGAAAGCCCTCGGCGCGCTCGCGGTCGCCGAGCGACATACCCTCGCGGCCGGGGCCGCTTCGGGTAGCGGTCGCTCAGACGACTGAACTGCACGCGAGCCGGGAGGTCGGCTTCGCCGACCTCCGCATACCGGGCGGCAAAGCCGCCGCGCGCGCCACCGCTGTCAGGTTATCCCTTGCGGTAAGCATCCGGCGCCGAAGGCGCCGGTTCACCGGACGCGAGCGAACGGAGTGAGCGAGTCGTCCGGCCTGTCTCGTGAGCGAAGCGAACGAGACCTCGTCAGAGCTGTCCTCTGACGGTGTTTTCACCCATGTTTTTGCCGTCCGGGTTCCCCGCAGCGAGCCTCTGGCTCGCGAGGAAACCCGGACTGGAAAAAGATGGGGCGGAAAGCGTTTCACGTCGCAGTACGACGTGGCGGGTATGTCTGACCTCGGGGATTTCACTGATTTCGACGGCGGTGACGACGGCGACGATGCGAGCGACGGCGCGGAGGCGGCGACATCGACGGCCTCGACGGCCGACGTGGACACGGACGGGACCGCGGCCGACGGGGACCTGTTCGACGCGGACGAGGAGACAGACGACGACTTCGCCGAGATGGACGTGGCGCCGGCGGGCGAGGACCACGGCGTCGGCGTCGTCTCCGCGACCGAGGGCCTGCGCATCAGCGAGGACGGCGAGGAGACCGAACTCCGCGCGTACGTCACCGTCGAGAACCGGTCGGACGTGCGCATCGGGAAGTACCTGCTCGTCCCCTACCAGGACGACGAGCGGCTGTTCTGTCGGATCACGGCCCTGGAGTACGCCCAGGAGTTCCGCGCCGACGACGCGACGGAGATCCACGCCCGCCGCGCGATGCGCCGGGGCGACATCGACGAACAGGACTTCAAGTTCGTCGCCACGCTCGACCCCGTCGCGGTGCTGTACTCCGAGGACGGCGAACTCAAGCGGCGGATGACCGACCGCGTGCCCAAGCCCGAGACCGTCGTCCGCGAGGCGACGGACACCTCGGAGATCAAGACCGGCCTCAAGATCCCGGAGGACGGGGTCTTCCTCGGTCACCTCTCCGTGGGGGGCGAGAAGGTCAGGACCGCGGCGCAGCCGCCGACGATCGACTACCGGCTGAAAGACGACTACGAGGACGGCGACCCGCTCGTCTTCCGGCACACGCTCGTCGCGGGCGGGACGGGGTCGGGGAAGACCCACAGCGCCAAGAACGTCCTCCGGCAGTACCTCGCCGACGAGCGGACCTATCCCGTCGAGGACGGCGCCCGCGACGTCTCGCCGGGGCTCGTGATGTTCGACCCCCAGGACGAGTACGCGCAGATGCACGACGACAACCCCGACCTGGACGACGAGTTCGCCCGCCGACTCGAACGCGAGGGGATCGCCCACGGCGGCGTCGACGACACCGTCGCGTTCGTCCCGAAGGTCGAGGGGGCCTCCTACGCGACCAGCGACCACCGCGCCGAGCAGGTGGAGTTCACCATCCCCTTCTCGATGGTGCAGGGCAACCCCTGGCTCATCGCCGGTTCGAGCCTGAACGGCAACCAGTACAACGCCCTCCGCCTCCTGCTCGATCGCTTCTCCCGCGATTACGGTCCCGACGGCACCTACCAGCAGTTCAAGACGTTCCTCGACGACCCCGCGCTGCGGGAGGAACTCGACGAGACCGGCCGCGTCCACGAGGCGACGTTCAACGCGGTCAAGCGCCGGGCGCTGGGTTTCGACGGCATCTTCGACCAGGACGCCCGGCCGATCACCGACCGCATCCACGAGTTCGTCCGCGCGGGCGGCATCTCCGTCGTCCCGACGTACCACATCAACAACTCGCGGACGACCGTCACCGTCGTCCTCGCGCTCGCCGCCCTCATCGTCGACCAGAAGCTCTCGAACGACCCCCAGTACGAGCGCATCAAGCACACGCCGCTGGTGCTGGGGCTCGACGAGGCGCACAACTTCCTCTCGGAGGTCGACAGCGTCCAGGGCGAGCAGATCATCGGCAAGTTCACCGAGGCGGCCAAACAGGGCCGCAAGGAGCGGCTTGGCCTGTTCCTCATCACCCAGGACCCGCAGGACATCGCCGACCCCGTCTTCAAGCAGATCAACACGACGGTCGTCCTCAATCTCGGCGACGAGGACGCCATCTCGGCGGTCAACATCCCGGCCAGCCTCGAACAGAAGGTCCCCTACATGGAGAAGGGCCAGAAGGTCGTCTACTCGCCGGACAACTCCGAGCCCGTCGAACTCGTCGGGCTCTCGAAGTGCCTGACGAACCACGAGTGAGCGGCCGGACGCCTCGGCCCTGACCGACCGCCTCACTTCTCCTGGCTGGGCGCGGTGAACGGCAGGGTCGCGGCCGTCCGCTGGGTGACCGTCGCGGTCCGGAGGATGAAGGAGCAGAGGACGGCCAGCGGCGCCAGGCCAACGGTGACAGTCGCGGCGGCGAGAAGCGGCAGGGCCGACGCCGGGACCACGCTCCCGTTCCCGCTTCCGGCGGTGAAGAGGAACAGCGCCCCGACGACGGTCGCGATCGACGGGAGCCCGGTGTAGAAGAGGTACCGCGACAGCGTGGCCAGCTCGTTCTGGAGGTAGATCGACTTGAAGTACTGGCGGGCGACGTCGATGTTCTGGAGCTGGTCGATGAGGTCGTCGATCCCGTCGGCGACGTGGTCGGGGAGGTCGTCGCCGTGTCGCCACTTGATCCGGCGGAGCCTGTTGATGTCCCGCGCGTGGTTCGTGGTGAGCGTCGTCGAGAGGACGTGGAAGGTCGACGGGTTCCCGTCCCGGAGCAGCGAGTCGACGCGGTCGGCGTGATCGGTCACGTCCTCGACGACCGCGTCGACCTCCTCGGTCGTGTCGTCGTCGGCCTCGGTGATCGAGAGCCCGCCGAGCCGCTGGGCCTCCCGGCGGGTGTTCTCGTAGACGAGGCGGAGGAACCCGAGCGGCTCGACCGGCGCCACCTGGCCGGCGGAGTCCTCGACCTCCTTCCGGTAGTCGATGACGCCGTCGATCTGCGAACGCAACTGGTGGGGCGTGTGCAGTTCGCGCGAGAGCAACAGCTGGTTGATGGAGACCACGACCGTGATGATGGTGAGGTTGCCGCTCACCAGCGACCCGAAGACGTAGAACAGCGGTTGCGCGTCGTCGAACGGGCTCAGTCCCGACAGGCTCAGGGCGGTGAACGCGAGAAAGAGCGCCGCGACGACGAGCCCGGCGACGACGACCCGACGCCCGTCGAGCAGGACCCATTCTTGCGCGGCTGCCGCGACCGGCTCGATCCGACCGCTCTCGGCGCTCTGTCCCTCGGGAGCCATCGGATCGCCGTAGGGCCGTCACGCCCAAAGATGGTGGGCCGGAACCGGTCAGTCGCTGGCGGCCGCCAGAGACTCCCGACCGCCGCCCGCGGCCGCCGCGTTCCGGGCCCGGTCACAGCGACGTCAGCTCGGTCACGCCCGCGTCGGTCGCCTCGGTGAGCGCCTCGCGGGCCTCGGGCTTGCAGGTGAGGTAGACGACCTGCCAGCCGGAGTCGACGAGGTCGCCGAGCACCTCGGCCTGGCGCTCCAGCCGCTGGGGGTCGGCCGACAGGAAGGCGTCGTCCATCAGGAAGAACCCGTCCCGCCCCTCCATGAGGCGGCGGCCGAGCGCGACGCGGACCGAGAGGTACAGCTGGTCGCGCGTCCCGCGGCTCAGCTCCGCGGGGGAGAGCCGCTCGCCGTTGGCGAGTTCGACCGCGAGCCGCGACTCGTCGGTCAGGCCCACGTCGACGTAGCGGTCGTCGGTGACCCGCCGGAACACCTCGGTCGCCTCGCCGTCGGCGAACAGCGACGCCATCTTCTCGTTCTCCGACTCGGCCATCCGCTCCAGCACGGCGGCCGCGGCCCGCGAGACGTCCGCGTCGGTCTCGACGGCGTCGACGAACGCCTCCAGCCGGTCGGCGAGGTCCTCGAGCGCGCCGAGGTTGGCGACCGCGAGGTCGAGCGGCTCGCCGCAGACCGCCTCGAAGCGGATCTCCCCGGCGCGCTCGGCGAAGCGGTCGAGCTGCCGGCGGTGCTCGCGCAGGGCCGCGTCGAGCTGCTCGGCGCGTTCGCGGGCCTCCTCGGCGCGCTCGCGGGCGTCTTCGAGCTCCTCCTCGGTGAACTCGCGGTCGGCGTCGAAGTCGATCTCGGCCCGGCGGGCTTCGAGGGCGTCCTCCGCGGCGTCGACGACCTCGCGGGGGTCCTCGGCGTCGATGTCGAGCCACTTCCGGAGGACGCCCGTGTTCGTCTGGACGACCTCGGTGTGGCTCTCGCGCTCGTCGCGCAGGTCCGCGATGGAGGCGCGCACCTCCGTCGGGTCGTAGGCCTCGATGCCGACCTCCGCGGCGCGTTCGACCACGGCCTCGCGGTCGGCGTGGAGCCGCGCGACGGCGTTGCTCGCCGACCGGTAGAGCGCGAGCGCGACCAGCGTGACGACGCCGAAGGCGGCCGGCCCGGCGGCGACGAGCGGCGGCTCGCGGATCCCGAGCGCCAGGGGGACGGCCCCGGCGACGACGCCCGCGGCCAGCGCCGCCAGCGTCGCCCGGCGACACCAGGTCTTCCGGCGCTCGAACTCGTCTTCGCTCCCGGTCGCAAGTTCGTCCAGCCGCGACTCAAGCTCGGAGAGGTCGGCGTCGCCCGGCAGGGCGGCGCGCTCTTCGAGACTGCGCTCAAGTGCGCCCTTCGTCTTGACGAGCTCCTCGTACTCCTCGCGGGCCTGGGCGGCTTCGAGCGCGGCCACGTCGGCCTCGGCGCGCTCGCGCTCGCGGGCCGCCCGGTAGCACTCGTGCTCGATGGCGTCGAGCCCGTCCGACTCGGCTCGCTCCAGATACGACTGGACGTCGGCCAGTAACTCGGTGGCCCGCTCGTGTTGCTCGCGCGCGTCGTCGTGCTGGTTCGAGAGGTTCAGCCGCTCGGGCGTGAGTCGCCCGCGTTCGAGGACGCGCTCGCGGACGGTCTCGATATCGCCGGTCCAGATGCCGACGATGCGGTCGGTGACCTGCCGGTAGAACGCCCCCTCGTCGAGGACGCCCAGGTCGCCGTCGCGGACGACGAAGACGTTGCGGAACTCCGCGGGCGTCAGCTCGAAGTTGTACCGCTCGGCGTACCTGTCGAGCAGCGTCTCGCCGTTCGAGAGCTTGTGCTCGCCCTCGTCGCCGTCGAGGACGACGTAGCCCTCGGGTCGCTCGTCGATCCGGGGCCCGGCGACGCGGCGGTCGCCGGTCAGCGTGCGCAGGAGACACTCCGTCAGCAGCGTCTTCCCGGACTCGTTGGGGCCGTAGACGACGTGGGCGTCGTCGAACTGGAGCGTCTCGCGGAGGGGACCGTAGCGGTCGACGTGGACCTCGCTGAGCTTCACGCGTGTGTCACCTCCCCGGCGGCGAGCAACTCGGCGAGCGTCTCGACGAGCCGCCGCTCGACGTCCTCGCGGTCGTCGACGCGCTCCCACCGGTCGAGGTCGAGGTCGTCGAGGTGGTCGACGAAGTCGGCGTAGATGGGGTGGTCGAGGACGGCCGCGACGCCGCGGGTCTCGTTGACGACGGTCGCCGGCCCCGCGGCGGCGTGCAGCCGCTCGTCGAAGGTGCTCTCGTCGAGTTCGGTGAACCCGTCGACCCGGACTTCCAGGTCGCTGCGGTCGGTGTCCTGGCCGTCGACCCACCCCTCGACGCGGTCGATGACCTCGTAGCCCTCGCCGGGCGTGACGGTCGCCTCGAAGCGGTCGCGGTAGTAGGTGTCGAGCGCGACCGGCTGGACGTTCGCGTCGTCCGTGTCGACGACGACGGCGTGGCGCCGGCCGGTCTCCGCCCACGAGTGACTGACGGGCGAGCCGGGGTAGATGAACAGGCCGCCGTTAGGGAGTTTCCGCTGGTAGAGCTCGGCGTGGACGTGGCCGGCGAGGACGAACTCGTAGCCGAGTTCGCCCAGCGTCTCCGTCTGGACGGGGCAGTAGCTGGGGGCCTCTTCGCTGCCGGTCGCGCCCGCGCCGAACCCGGCGTCCAGCGTGCAGTGGAGGCAGAGGACGGCGTCCTCGTGGGCGCGCTCGCGCAGTTCGAAGAACGTGTCGTCGCCCAGTCGCTCGCGGTAGGGGACGCCGACGACCTCGCCGCCGTCGACCTCCGCGACCTCGAAGGGGTCCGCAGAGAGGACGCGGAAGTCGGGGCCGAACTCGACGTTCTCGCGGAAGGCGGCGACGTCGTGGTTCCCGGGGACGACGAGCACGTCGAAGGGGTTGTCGGTGAACCGTTCGCGGAGTTCCGGGCGGAGTTCGTCGGCGGCCGCGGCCGAGTCGAAGCAGTCGCCGCCGACGGTCAGCGCGTCGACGCCTTCGCGCTCGGCGGCGTCCAGGAGGGCGTCGAGCGCGGCGACCGACCGCTGGCCGCCCCGCCCGAGGTGGAGGTCCGCGGTGTGGAGTAACCTCATCCGTACCCCGGTGTGGCGGCGGCAAGCGACTTAAGGATTGGTTACGAGTCCGACAGAAATCCGACCCCGGTCCGGGGCGACTCAGAGGCGAAGCGCTTCGGCCTCGTCCCAGCGGGGGGCGAACTCGGCCCCCACGTCGGCGGCGAACTCGGGGTCCTTGAGGTCGATGACCGCGAACGTCTCGTCCTCGATGAGCGGGTGGGGGACCTCGATGCAGACCTCGGTGTCGTCGATGATCTCGAAGGTGCCGGAGACGTTCGGGCTCGTCCGCGTCTCGAAGCGGTCGTGGGGCTGGAGCGTCTCCCGGTAGCGCGCGCCGACGGCGTCGGGCAGCGCGTCGACCAGTTCGGGCGTCAGCAGGACCGAGACGGAGACGCCGCGCTCCAGCGCGTCCTCCAGCGCGGCGGTGATGCGGGCGGACACCTCGTCGAGGTCGAACTGCTGGACCGGCTCGGAGGCGACGACGACGATGCGCTCGTCGGCCGCGGTCAGCCGCTCGACCAGCAGATCGAACGCCTCGCGCTGGCCGACGCTGGCCGTCCAGAACGGCTCCTCGACCGGTTCGCCCTCGTCGAGTTCGTCCACCAGGTCGTCGACGATGTCCTCGTACTGCTCGGCCTGCTCTTCGAGCTCGCGCTTCTTGTTCTCCAGCAGTCGGTCGAGCGCCGTGTCCGTCTCGACGGCGACGTACTTCTTCGGGCGACTCGCCGTCTGGCTGCGCGCCAGCTGCTGGGTCTCCAGGCTGTTCAACACGTCGTAGATGCGCCCCATCGGCACGTCGCTCGCCCGTGAGAGGTCCTTCGCCGTGGTCGGTCCCGCCTCCAGGAGCGCGCGGTAGGCCCGCGCCTCGTACTCCGAGAGGCCGAGGTCTCTGAGACTCGCCATTGTCAGTATCTCGAACTGCCACAACAAAAAACAACGGGTGAATTTACGTCCGACGACCGCTCGCTCGGCTCACCCGGTCAGCAGCGATTCGAGGCCCTCGGGGTCGGTCGCCTGCCCCTCGCGCTCGCCGTCGGCGAGGACGACCGCTTCGCCGTCCTCGGCGCGGCCGTCGGCGGGCGAGACGACGGACTCGTGGTCGGCCAGGCGGAGCGCGGCGCGATGGAGGTCGCTGCCGGGGTCGGCCCCGACGGCGACGACGCGCGGGTCCCGCAGTCGCGCCACGGCCGAGGCGTAGGCGGCGACTTCGACGCCCATCCGGTCGGTCGCGCCGGCGAACGCCGCCAGCGCGTCGCGGGCGGCCTCGCGGTAGCGGTCCTCGTCGGTGAGCAGCCAGCAGTCGATCAGCGCGTCGGCCGCGTCGACGTTCGTGTCGAGGGGGTAGAGCGGTCGGTCCAGCAGGCCGGCGCCCTCGGTCGGCCCGTCGCGGAACGCGCCGTCCTCGCCCCGCAGCGCGTCGATGGCGTAGTCGGCGACCGCGCGCATCGGCCCGGGCTCGCCGAGCACGGACGCGCTCGTCGTCAGCCCCGCCAGCGTCCGCGCCTGCGAGGAGAGGAGCCCGGCCTCCCCGACTTCGCCGGTCTCGGGGTCGCCGAAGTGGACGACCGCGCCGTCCTCGCCGACGAGTTCGGCCAGGACGTGGTCGCGGGCCCGCTCGGCGTAGCGGCGGGCGCGCTCGTCGTCGGTGTACGCCGCGTAGGTCAGCAGTCCGTCGACGGCGACGCCGTTGTGGCCGGCGAAGACGGTCTGGTCGACCGCCGGCGGGTCGGCCTCGGCGCGCTCGGTCGCTTCCAGCCGGTAGTACGAATCGTCGCCGCCCTGACTCGCCGCGAAGGCGTCGCCAGTCCACAGGTCCGTCGTCAGGTACTCGACGGTCCGCTCGGCGGTCTCGCGGTAGGCGTCCTCGCCGGTGTAGCGGTAGCCGTGGGCGAACGCCCGCACGAGCGCCGCGTTCTCGTCGACGAGTTTCTCGCGCTGGGGCGACCCCCAGTTGCGGTTGTGCGAGAAGCGGTAGAAGCCGCCGTCGTAGGTGTCGAACAGCCGGTTCTGGACCGCTTCGAGCGTCCGGGTCGCCTGGTCGCGCGCCCGCACCAGCGCGAACTCGATAGTGCGGGGGAGCGGGAACTTCACGTCCGTGCCCCACCCGCCGAACTCGTCGTCGTACGCCGCGAGCAACTGCTCGACCATGTGCTCCTCGACGCGGGCGGAGAGTTCGCCGCCCGGCGGCCGGGCGTCGCCGAGTTGCCGAGGGATCGAGCCCGCCTCCTCGCCCTTGCCGTCCCAGGTCCGGCGAACGGCGTCGAGGATCTCGCGGAAGCCGTCGACGCCGAGGAACGTGGCGCCGGTGATGACGGTGCCGTCGGGCGTCGTGAACACCGTCGAGGGGAACCCGCCCATGTTGTAGCGGTCGCGGACGCGCGGATGGCGGTCGACGTTCACCCGAACGGGGACGAACCCGTCGTTGACGTTCGCGGCGATGCGCGGCTCGGAGTAGGTGGTGCGGTCCATCTCGCGGCAGTCCTCGCTCCAGGGCGCCCACAGCGAGAGCAGGACCGGCTTGCCCGCCCCCTCGGCGCGGCCGAACGCCTCCGGGCCCCACTCGCGCCACTCGACTTTCGTCTCGACCGCTGAGTCGTCCATACCCGAACTACGTGCTTGCGCCGATAAGCCCTTTCAAACTGTCCGTGATCGGGACAGGAACGGCGGTGGCGCGCCGTCGTCCCGGAATCGAGAACGACTACCTCGCCCGTTCACGTAGAAGACTTATCCCGGATCCACCGCCTGACCCGGTATGGACCGGTCCCGCCGAGCCCTCCTGGCCGCGTTCGGAACCGCACTGTCGGCGTCGGTCGCTGGCTGTCCAGAAACCAGTGGCGACGCGGCCACTGCCGAGCCGACGCCCGACCCCTCTCAGCCCGCTGAAACTCCGACAGCGGAGCCTGACCCGGCAACGAGGGCGAACACGACGACGCGAACGGGGACTTCGACACCGGCCCCTGTCACGCTCGCACCGGGCGAGTCCTACGTCACGGCCGACGGCTGGGATCTGACCGTCGAAAACCTCGCGGTCCGGAGAGCCGTCGTCGAGTACGGACCGACCCACTGGGACCCGGACTGGGCCGACGGCGGGCAGTTCGTCGTCGCCGACCTGGTAGTTGCCGGCGACGGTGCGCCCGACCCCGCGGACCCCACGGACCTCCGCGTCGCCTGTCAGACCGACACGACCGACGGGACGGGTCGGACCTTCGTCGTCGCCGATTCGAACGCCGACGACATTCGCCAGCGTCTCGGGTTCACCGTCCCGGCTTCGCCGGCACCGGCGGAGGGAGCGATCGTCTGGTCGCCCGCGGACGGGCCGGAGGTCCGATGGGCGCTCCCCGACCCCCTCCTCGCTGAAATCGCGCGACTGCCGGAGTTCGACCTCCGGGGATTCGAGGTCGAGAACGTCCCGGGCGACGAGATCGCGGTGACGCTGACGGTCGCGAACGTCGGCGTCGGAGACGGGACTTTCCTCGCGGAAGTGGGGCACGCCGCGATGTCCGACCAGCCCGAGTTGACTGTCGAGGTGCCCGCGGGCGAGACGCGGACGGTCACTCGCCGGGTCCCGTTCCAGAACGTTTGGAACGACAGCGACGACGAACCGGCGACGGTCGTCCTCCGCTACCGCGAGAAGCGGCTCGAACGGACGGTCGAACCACCGAAGACGGACGGATAGCCGTCGCCACTCCCTGCGTCAGGTCACTCGTCCCGGGAGTGGATCGGCTCCGAACTCGAACGCAGGTGGCCGCCGTCGCGGCCGTTTCGAACCGCGAGGACCTCGGCGACGACGCTCTGAGCGACCTGGTAGGGGCTCCCACCGCCCAGATCCAGACCCACAGGCGCGTAGATCCGTTCGCGATCGCCCTCGCCGATTTCGATGCCGTCCGACGCCAGCGCGTCGCGGAGCCGCTCGAACCGGTCGGGCGGTCCCATGACGCCGACGTACCCGACGGGCGTCGCCAGCACCTCTCCGAGCGCCAGTCGGTCGTCGACGAAGTTGTGGGTCATCAGGACCGCGGAATCGCTCGACTCGAAATCCACTGCGTCGCGCAGGTCTCGGGGCGAGGTGGAGACGACGCGGTCGGCCCGCGGGAACCGCTCGGCCGTCGCGCGTCCGCCGCGGAAGCCGACGACGGTCACGCGGAACCCCGCCGACCGCGCCAGGTCGACGACCGGGCGGACGTCGGCGTTGCTCCCGACGACGACCAGCCGGGGCGGTGGCGTCACGCGCTCGACGAACAGCCGGACCGATCCGCCCCCAGTTTCCACTCGAACCGTCGTCGTTCGGTCCACGTCCTCGGGAACGGCGGCAGCCACGTCCGGGGGTAGGTCGTCGGCCGCATCACCTCCGTCGTCCGTCCACCGCTCCCCGACGTCGAGGCGCTCGTCGTCGCTCTCGACCACGACGGCGGCGATCCGGCCGCCGTCCAGTTCATCGGCGCTCGCGAACACCGGTCGGTGGGACTCGCCGAGCGGTTCGAGCAGCACGTCGACGAGGCCGTCGCAGCCGACGCCGAGGCCCCAGGCGTCGTCCTCGCGGAGGTCGAACCGCTCCAGGCGGGCCGCGTCGTCGGCGAGCACGTCCCCCGCCAGCCGGGCTAGCGAGTCGGTCAGACAGCCGGCGGTCACCGACCCGACGCCCCCCGATCCGGGCGCGACGACCATCTTCGCGCCCGGTCGACGGTACGCTCGGCCGTCGACGGCGACGACGGTCGCCAGCACGGCGGGTTCGTCCGAGTCGAGATGCCCGCGGGCCGTCGCGCGAACCTCTCGGGCCGGCGCGGTCCAGTCGGCGGTTCGATCGTCTGAGTCGTCCGCTGTCGTACCGCTATCGTCGGTCATGCCGTCGGAGGGTTGCCGGCGACTCGCTCGGCTGCCGATTCGAGTGCGCGAGCGACGTAGGTCTCCAGCAGTTCGCCGCGGAATTCGCCGGACGCGTATGGGTCAGAGCGCAGCCGCTCGGAGTCGATGTCGGCGTGTGCCTCGCTCGCCGCCGCGTCGATAGCCTCGGAGTCGAGACGCTCGCCGACGAGGGCGTCTTCCACCGACGGCAGGCGGACCGCCCGGTCGACCGCGCCGGTCGCGGCGACGCGCGCACGCGAAACGGCTTCTTCCGCGACCTCGACCACGGCCGCCGCGCCGACCATCGCGTAGCCCGTCGCGGGGTGGGTCTTCTTCGCGTACGCGACGCCGGCGTCGCCCGTGTGCGGGACGCGGACGCCGGTGACGAGTTCGCCGTACTCGACCGCGGTCTCGCCGTCGCCGCGGAAGAACTCGGTCGCGGGTACCTCGCGCTTGCCGTCGCGGTGGCGCAGCAGTATCGTCGCGTCGCTCGCCAGCACCGCCGCGGGCGGGTCCGCACCGGGGTGGGCCTCGGCGAGGTTCCCGCCGATAGTCCCCCGGTTTCGGATCTGCAGGTCGCCTACTTCGGCGGCGGTCTCGGCCAGCAGCGGCGCGTTCGCCCGGAGCGCCCGGGAGTCGGCGATGTCGGCGTAGGTCGTCAGCGCGCCGACGACGGTCCGGTCGTCGAGCGCGTTGATCGCGTCGAGCGCGGGCACGTCCAGGTCCACCACCACGTCGGGGCTGCGCCCCTCGGTCTTCATCGCCGGGACGAGGCTGTGGCCGCCCGCGAGGATCTCGACCTCCGCGTCGGCATGGTCGTCGAGTAGGTCCATCGCCTCGTCGACGGAGGTCGCCCGCTCGTAGTCGAAGTCGGCGGGGAACATCTCAGTCCTCGGCCTCCACTTCCGGCGGGTCGGCGCGCCGTCCGGTCTCGTCGCCCGAAGACTCCATCTCGGCCAGTCGGTCGGCCGCCGTCTCCACCGCGTCGACGACGTTGCCGTAGCCGGTGCAGCGGCACACGTTGCCCTTGAGCGCTTTCCGGATCTCCGCGCGCGAAGGGTCGGGGTTCTCGTCGAGGAGTTGGTGAGTCGTCGCGAGCATGCCGGGCGTGCAGTAGCCGCATTGCAGGCCGTGTTCGTCGTGGAACGCCCGCTGGACGGCGTCGAGGCCGTCGGTCGCGTATCCGGCCGCGGTCGTCACCTCGCCGCCGTCGGCCTGGACGGCGAGGACGGTACAGGACTTGACCGCGTCGCCGCCGAGTTCGACCGTGCAGGCGCCGCACTTGCCGCTCTCGCAGCCGACGTTCGGGCCCGTGTAGCCCAGTTCGTCCCGCAGCGCGTGGACCAGCAGCGTCCGCGACTCGACGGTCAGCGTCTCCTCCTGCCCGTTCACCGTGAGCGTGATGTCGTGTGTAGCCATGGGCGAGGGTCGGTAACTTGTGCGGACAACGGTCCGCGGAGAGTAAAGTGTTGGTTCCGGAGAGACGAGTGAGTGCGATCGGTGATCGTCGGGAGGCCCGCTTTCGCGTCGCTCCTCTTAGCCGTTCGTGCGCACGATGCCGACGTAGTCGCCGCCGGGGTCGGTGACCTGCTCGTCCGGTTCGATCGTCTCGGAGAGGTCCCAGGGGGTGTCGGCGACCAGCTCCTCCATCGTATCGGGGGCGGCCATGAGGTAGTCGAACCAGTCGGACGCGTGCACCTCGTACCGGACGCGCATCCGGAGCGCGCCGGGGAGTCGACCGCGCTCGCGGTTCTTCTCGTGGTAGGCGCGGTGGTGCTCGTCGTCGGTGACGACGGGATCACGGCTCTGGGCGATCAGCGTCGCGTCCTCGGTCGCTACTTCGGCCAGATCGCGTAACCGTTCGGGGGCCGTCTCCGCGGTGCCGACGAGGCCGAAGTTGTTGCCCAGCATGAGGATTGTATCGAAGGAACCGGGGTCGAACGCCTCGGCCACGTCGGCCACATCGACCACGCGGGCGTCCTCGACGCCGCGGTCTTCGGCCACTTCCACGGCGCCCGGCGAGACGTCGATGGCGGTCACGTCGTGGCCCCGACCCTGGAGAGCCAGCGCGTGACGGCCGGCGCCACAGCCGACGTCGAGGACGCGGCCCTCGACGTGGTCGATCGCGCGTCGCTCGATCTCGGGCCACTCCTCGGGGCCGCTGAAGTAGTACTCGCCGCCGGCGCTGATCCCGATCCAGCCGTCGTCGCGCTCGACGATCTCGTAGCCGTCACCGCCGTCCCGGTAATCGCGCAGCATCGCACCGATGGCGTCGTCTTCCATAGGGCCTGGATCGCTCGCCCGGGAGATGAGTGGCGGGGTCGCGTGCGGTGTGCTACCGTGGGTTGGGGAACAGTAACGGTCGGTGAGTCCTCGAAGTGGGACATGTACCTCGCAGACCGGACCTGGCCGGAACTGGGCGAGTACTTCGCCGAGGAGTCGCTGGCGCTCGTGCCGCTGGGGTCGACCGAACAGCACGGCCCGCACCTCCCCGAGTCCACCGACCACCGCATCGCCGAGGCGCTCGCCCGCGAGGCCGCCGAGCGGACGGGCTTCCTCTGTACGCCCACGATCAACGTCGGCGTCAGCCCCCACCACCGGCAGTTCCACGGCACGATGTGGGTCGAGCCCGGCGTGTTCCGCGACTACGTCGAGTCGCTGACGCGGAATCTCACCTACCACGGCGTCGACCGCGTTATCTTCGTCAACGCCCACGGCGGCAACGTCCAGCACCTCCGCGAAGTGGGCCGTCGCCTGCGCGACGACGGCGACGCCTACGCCATCGAGTGGATGTGGGACGAGTCAATCCCCGACCTCGTGGACGACCTCTTCGAACACAACGGCCCCCACGGCGGCCCGAAGGAGACCGCGATGATGCTCCACATCGCCGACGAACTCGTCCGCGAGGACCAGTTCGAACGCGCCCGCGACGACGGCATCCGGAACTTCGAGGACTACGAGGGCGCCCGCAAGTTCGGTGCGCGCACCTTCTACGACGCCATCGACAACACCGAGTGCGGCGTCATCGGCGACCAGACCGACGCGACGCGGGAGAAAGGCGCCGAGTTGTTCGAGGCCGCCTGTGACCAGTTGGTCCGGTTGGCTGAGTGGCTGGACGAGCAGGCGTACGAGGACCTGATGCCGCGGGAGCACGTCTGAGCCGACTCTCCGAGTTTTGTCGGCACGTCAACCGCGTGTTGACGGGAAATGTCCCGTTTCGAGATCTGTTGTGCTCGGCGCTCACGATTTCGCGACCGATCTAATATGTGTCCAGAAATCGCACTTTCGGCTATGTGCAACTCAGGTCCCTCGTCGACTTCGAATTTGAAATAAATAGCTTCGAGATCTTCCCGCCCTCGACAGGCGAATCTATGGCGTTCTTTCTGTCAGAAGATCAGAAGATTCTGATCTCCGGAGTCTTCATCGGCGGTGCATCGGATCGCACGATATCCCTCGACGAGGTCGAAGTCGACGACGATGAGGTAGCAGTCACGATCCGGGAAGCCGACGATGCGGACTCCGATCAGTTCATCATGGGCGCAGACCGGCCCATCTCGTATAGCATCAGTCTGGAGTTCACTCCATCTGTCCCGACAGAAGTTGTACTCGCGCATGTCTCTGACGGAGATCGAACACTCGAAAGGCGGATACTCCGTCGCTAGAATGGACTTCTCGAAGCAAGCGGAGGTCCACGTGATCGAAATCGTGGATATCGACGAGGCGCACAAGCGCTACGGGTCCACTGAACGGGCTGCGAGCGCGGAATTAGTCTCCTGTACTCACATACGGCGAGCGAAGCGAGCCGTTTCACCGGACGCGAACGAAGTGAGCGTCCGGCCTTTTTCGCCCACGTTTTTGCCGGTCGGGTTCCCGCAGGTCGACGCAGGCGACCGAGGAAACCCGGCCGGGAAAAAGGTGGACGGGCACGGTGGGATTCGAACCCACGACCGTCGGATTAGAAGTCCGACGCTCTATCCGGACTGAGCTACGTGCCCTCGTTCTGAATTGTGCGGGCGCGATTAAAAAGCGGCCCGGGTTCTGATTGTCGTGAGTGCTGGCGATTCAGACACCTGCATGGAAAACAGCGTGAAAGCCCCGACACGCTGGGCTCGGGCGGCTCGCTGCGCTCCTCACTTCGTTGCGGTGCTTACTTCGCCGGCCTTCGTCCAGCGTGTCGCCCCTTTCATTCCCACCCGCACAGACTGGCTGACCAGCCGACATGGGTGGGAATGAAAGGGGCGGCCTGCTTCGGGAAGCACGGCGCCGGAAGCACTGCAGCGAACGCAGTGAGCGAAGCGCGCAGCAAGCCGCGCGACCGAAGCAGGCCGGGGCTTTCACGCTGTTCGCGGTCGATCTATTGCTCACACCCACGATACTCACAGACCCAAAGACTCCAGCCAACCAAGCAAACTTGCCACTCGATATCAAACATACACGTATGCCCCGAATCGGTCTGACGGGGGACGTGATGCTCGGGCGGCTGGTCGACGAGCGCTACCGCCAGCCGGGTCACGACGCGGCCGCGATCTGGGGGAACCTGCACGACCGGCTCCGAGATCTCGACGGACTGCTCGTCAACCTCGAATGCGCGGTCTCCACGAGAGGGCGACAGTGGACGCGCACCCGCCGGCCGTTCCACTTCCGGGCGACGCCGGACTGGGCGACAGAGGCACTCGCGACCGCCGGCGTCGACTTCGCATGCCTCGCGAACAACCACCTGCTGGACTACGAGGAGCCCGCACTGCTCGACACGCTCGACCACCTCGACGCCGTCGACGTCGCCCACGCCGGCGCGGCGAGAACCATCGCGGAGGCCCGCGAACCCGCGCTGTTCACCGCCGGCGACATCGACGTCGCGGTCGTCGCTGCGACGGACAACACGCCGGAGTACGCGGCCGGGCCGGACAGCCCGGGCGTCTGCCACCTCGATTTCGACCCCACCGAGGAGGTGACCCGGACGGCCGTCGAGGGGATGGTCGCCGACGCGCGGGCCCGAAACCCGGATCTGGTCGTCGCATCGGTCCACGGCGGACCGAACATGGAGACCGCGCCGAGCGACGCCCTCCGCGAGTTCCACCGGTGGCTCGCCGAGCGGGTCGACCTCGTCCACGGCCACAGCGCCCACGTGTTCCAGGGCGTCGAAGTCGTCGACGGAACGCCAGTGCTCCACGACTGCGGCGACTTCGTCGACGACTACCGGGTGGATCAGGAACTGCGCAACGACCGGGGGTTCCTGTTCGTCGCCGAGACCGACGAGTCGGGCGTCCGCTCCCTCCGTCTCGAACCGATCGAGATCAGGGACAGAGCGGTCTACGCGGCCGAGCGAGACGTCGGGGTGTGGTGTCGGGAGACCATGCGGGAACGCTCGGAGCCCTACCGGACGCACTTCCACCGCGACGGCGACGCGCTGGTGCTGAACGTGGCCTGAGCGACGCGGCGGGTGACGCGACAACCGCCCCTCTTTTGGTCGCCGGGCGTCGAGAGCCACCAATGAGCGCGCACCTGGACTTAGAGGAGTCCGAGCCCGACGTGGCGACCGACGGCGTCTGGCTCACCTGCATCGAGTGCGGCGAGCAGTTCGCCCCCTTCGCGGAGATCCGCTACACCTGCGACCACTGCGACGGCCTGCTGGAAGTCCGCTACGCCGACCTGCCCACCTGGGAGGACTTCGGCGGCGCGAGCACGCCCGAGAGCGGCCCCTACGGCGTCTGGCGCTACTCGGCCGCGCTGCCCTTCGAGGAAGGTGTCTCCCTCCCCGAGGGCGGCACGCCGCTGCACTACGTTCCCCGCCTCGAAGAAGAGACCGGGGTAAACACCCTGCGCGTCAAACACGAGGGGATGAACCCGACCGGGTCGTTCAAGGACCGCGGGATGACCGTCGGCGTCCGCGTCGCCCGCGAGGTGGGCGTCGACCGCCTCGCCTGCGCGTCGACCGGCAACACCTCCGCCGCGCTGGCCGCGTACGGCGCCCGCGCCGGCATGGAGACGCTCGTCCTGCTCCCGGCGGGCAAGGTCGCCGCCGGCAAGGTCGCCCAGGCGAGCCTCCACGGCGCCCGCATCCTCGAAGTCGACGGCAACTTCGACTCCTGTCTCGACATCGTGCAGGACCTGGCCGCCCGCGGCGAGGCGTACCTGCTCAACTCCCTGAACCCCTTCCGCCTCGAAGGCCAGAAGACCATCGGCCTGGAGATCATGGAGCGCTTCCACGCCGACGAGGGCCGCTACCCCGACCGGATCGTTCTGCCCGTCGGCAACGCCGGCAACACCGCCGCGCTGTACAAGTGTTTCCGCGAACTCCGGAAAGTCGGCGCTATCGACGACGACGAGGTACCCAAGCTCACCGGCGTCCAGGCCGAGAACTCCGCGCCGATGGTCGAGGCCATCGAGGAGGGCAACGACGAGGTCCGCCGCTGGGAGAACGTCGAGACCCGCGCGACCGCCATCCGCATCGGCAACCCCGTCAACGCCCCCAAGGCCCTGCCGGGCATCCGCGAGACCGGCGGCACCGCCGTCGCCGTCTCCGACGAGGAGATCACCGACGCGCAGCGCTCGCTCGCCGAGGAAGGCGTCGGCGTCGAGCCCGCCTCCGCTGCCTCTATCGCCGGCCTGCGGAAACTCCGCGAGACCGGCGAAATCGAGGCCGACGAGGACGTGGTCTGTCTGACCACCGGCCACCTGCTCAAGGACCCCGACGCCGCCTACGAGGCCGGCGGAGAGCCCGAACCCGTCCCCAACGACACCGAAGCCGTCCTCGACCACCTGGGCGAGTAACACCGTTTCGGTTGGCGAGCCGGTTTCGGCCTACCGACCGTTCTTCTGGCGCGCGCTGTCGAGCGTCCCCGAGCACTGCGAGGGGCGCGAGACGGAGCCGTGCGAGGGATGAGGAGCGCAGCGAAGCGAGCACCGCAGTCGGTTGGGGAGGCCTGAGGCGCGGTGCTGTGCCGTGCTGTTGCGGGGTTCCCTGGCGGACTGAAAGGGCGAGGCGCGCTCCGGGAAGACGGGCGACGTAAGCACCGCAGCGAAGCGAGGAGCGCAGCGAGCTCGTCGGGCGGCACAGCCGCCCGACTGTCCGAGGGACCTTCGGTCCCTCGCTACCCTCGACCGGAGCGGGCCGAGGGCTTTCATCGCTTGCTGTCAGTAGCTGTCGAGTCGACTGCTAGCGAGTGGGCCGAGGGCTTTCATCGCCTGCTGTCGCCAGCGGCCGATCTGACACTTGGCAAGTCGGTCGAAGGTCTACAACAGTCGACCGCAGTTCCGCGCGAAACTCGAACAGTTACAGATCTTCCTCGCCGAACTCGTCGATGCGGTCGTGGACGTAGGCGGTCCACTCCTCTAGCGTATCGTGCATCAACTCGCGGGCCTCGGGCAGAGGCGTCGCGGAGTACTGGTAGACGTGGCCACCGCCGTCCAGCAGCCGCCGCTCGCGCTCGGCCAGACCCTTGTCACGCAGGGTCGACAGCGAGCGATTGACGTTGCTGCGGTCGCGGTCCAGCTCGTCGGCCAGCTCCTCGACGGTGCTGCCCGGGTGGTCCTGAAGCGTCAGGAACGTCCGGACCTCGTGTTCCTGGATGTCGAAGACGCAGGCGAGCACATCCGCGAATCCGGGTTCCTCGTCGAGCATCAGTTCGCGAAATCGCTGGGGCGAAGGGTCCGCCTCGACCATCGTACCGACGACTACAGTCCCCCGACGCATAAACGGGTGCGGTGCGGTGACCACTGACGCGACCGGATCGCAGACTACCGTGCGTACCCCTGCTTCTCCAGACAGGTGCGCATCTCCGACTCGGAGTCGTGTCTGTGCAGGCGGGTCGGCGTGTCGCAGTAGAAGACGTCACCGTCCCAGCGGAGGACGACATCGTGTTCGGCGTCGAGGAACTCGGTGCGGACGCGGACCCGCCCCTCGTCGACGATCCGGGCGAGCAACTCGTCGGCGTCCAGTTCGCCGGCGGCGACGACAGGCGGGTCTGTCATCGGACTCGGATCGGCCCGCCGCGATAATCAGTGTTCGTCGCGACCGCGCGGTCGGTACACGGCCGCGGGACCGACCGCGGTCCGGCTACCAGCTCCGCTTGGGGTGGGGCTGGTTGTCGCCGCGGTCGTCGTAGTACTTGCGGCCGATGAAGGACTCGTCGACGTTGCTCATCATCGCGGTGAAGACATCGTCCGCCGACTGATAGTCCGTCACGTTCGACCGCGCGAGCACCGTCTCGACCGTCGTCGTGTCGCCCGTCGGGGCCTCGATCTCCACGTCGCCGAACTCGTCGGCGACCGCCGTCGCGTCCATCGGATAGTCGAACGACTGTCTGAACAACTGCCGCGTCTCTGTGATTCGCATCCGTACCACACCCATGTGACTAAGTCATTATAAATCATGAGGGTGAATGTGCGTCAATAATTCTCAGGGGTCGACTCCGCATTCCTGAACGCACGTCGGGAGAAACGAGTAAAAACTCGTCAATAGTTTCGGAACCATCTTTTTCCAGGTGGGGTGTCCTCGGGCGCTTCGCGCCCTGCGGGCACCCCACCGGCAAAAACGTGGGTGAAAAAGCCGCTCGCTCCCTGCGGTCGCTCGCGGATCTCAGTCCTGCTCGGCCAGCCACGCCAGCAGCCCCTTCTGGGCGTGCAGGCGATTTTCGGCCTGGTCCGGCAGCCACCTTTTTCTCATCGGGTCGCTCACTTCGTTCGCGACCACTCTTCGAAAAACGTGGGCGAAAAAGCGCGCCTCGCTCCGCTCGGCGCGGGACTATTCCTGCTCGGCCAGCCACGCCAGCAGCCCCTTCTGGGCGTGCAGGCGATTTTCGGCCTGGTCCGGCAGCCACCTTTTTCTCATCGGGTCGCTCACTTCGTTCGCGACCACTCTTCGAAAAACGTGGGCGAAAAAGCGCGCCTCGCTCCGCTCGGCGCGGGACTATTCCTGCTCGGCCAGCCACGCCAGCAGCCCCTTCTGGGCGTGCAGGCGATTTTCGGCCTGGTCCCAGACGATGGCGTTGTCGCTCTCGATGACCGTGTCGGTGACCTCCTCGCCACGGTGGGCGGGCAGGCAGTGCATCAGCGCGCGGTCGCCGAGCAACTCGGGGGTGATCTGGAACCCGTCGAACGCCGCGAGCTTCTGCTCGCGCTCGTCCTCCTGGCCCATGCTGACCCAGACGTCCGTGTACACCACGTCGGCGTCCGCGACGGCCGCCTCGGGGTCTGTCGTCACGTCGGGCGCCGGGCCGAGGCCGTCGGCGCGGTCCAGTACGTCGTCGTCGACGCCGTAGCCCTCGGGCGTCGCGACGGTCAGGTCGAGCCCGCACATCGCCGACCCGAGGACGAACGACTGACAGACGTTGTTCCCGTCGCCGACCCACGCCACGGAGACGTCGTCGTCGAAGTGCTCCGTGATCGTCAGCAGGTCGGCGAGCGTCTGGCACGGGTGGGCGTCGTCGGTCAGCGCGTTGATGACCGGCACCTCCGCGTACTCGCCGAGTTCGACCACGTCGTCGTGGTCGAACACCCGCGCCATCACGAAGTCGACGTAGCGGCCCAGCGCTCGCGCGATGTCTTTCACCGGCTCTCGGCCGTGTAACCCGATGTCGTCCGGGCCGAGAAAGACGGCGTGGCCGCCGAGTTGGGTCATCCCCGTCTCGAAGGAGACGCGCGTCCGGGTCGAGGGCTTCTCGAAGATCATCCCGAGCGTCTGGCCGCCGAGGAGGTCGCTCGCACCGCTCGCCTCGTAGTCGGCCTTGATGGTGGCCGCGCGGTCGAGGACGGTCGCCAGTTCGTCGGTCGTGAGGTCGTCGACGTCGAGGAAGTTGGTCATAGTAGTTGCTCCGTCGCGTCTTCGAGGACGGCCACGGCGCGGTCGTACTCGGCCAGCGAGACGTGCTCGTCCGGTGCGTGGTCGAGGTCCGAATCGCCGGGGCCGTAGGTCACCATCGGACAGTCCCACTCCTGTGCGTAGATGTTCATATCACTTGTGCCGGTCTTGCGCAGGAGTCGGGGGTCGCCGCCGGTCTTCCGGACAGCCGCGCGGAAGGCCCGTCCGGCCGCAGTCCGCGGGTTCTGCATCACCGGCTCGACCGCGTCGTGCCAGTGGACGGTGCCGTTCGTGAGGTGACCGTCGGCCATCTCGTGCACCTCTTCGGTGGTGTACTCCGGCGGAACGCGCAGCTGCACGTCGACCGTCGCCTCCACGGAGAGCCCGTCGTCGGTGATGCCGCCCTCGAAACTGATGGGCTTGCACGTGACTCGCTCGAAGACGGGCACCCACTCGTCGTGGCCGAACTCCTCCTCCACGTCGGACCACCAGCCGATGGCGTCCTGGATGGCGTTGTTCTCCGGGCGCGAGGAGTGTCCCGACTCCGAGGTCGCGACGTACGTCCCCGCGAGCAAACCGCGATATCCCAGCGTGATGCCGTCCCAGCCCGACGGCTCGCCGTTGACCACGGCGTCCGGTTCCGCTTCGCGGTCCTCGACGAGGTGGCGAGCGCCCCGGGAGTCGACTTCCTCGCCGACGACGCCGACGAACGAGGCGCCCGTCCGGACGGCCGCGACGGCCATCGAACACAGCGGCCCCTTCGCGTCGACGCTCCCGCGGCCCCACAGCAGTTCCTCGCCGTCCTCGCCCTCCTCGACTCGGACCGGGATGTCGCCCGGCACGGTGTCGATGTGCGACGTGAGGAGGACGCCGTCGTCCGCGGGGGCACGGACGTTGCCGACCTCGTCGACCCACACCTCGCGGTCGTGGGACTCGAAGAACTCGACGAGGACCTGCGCGGCCGCTTCCTCCTCGCCGGTCACCGACGGGGTGTCGACCACGTCGATCAGGAGTTCGCGGGCTTCCTCGTCGGCGGGCAGGTCGGGGGCCGGTTCCTCGCCGTCGTCCGCATCGGCTCCCTCGCCCTCACTCATCGCCCACGACCTCCGCCATGGCGTCGACGACCCGGTCGACCTCCTCCTCGCTGACGGTCAGCGGCGGGAGGAACCGGACGACGGTGCGGCCGGCCGGCAGTGCCAGGACGCCGTGGTTCAGCGCGAGCTGCTTCAGCGCGCGGTTCGCGCCGCGGCCGACCTCGACGCCGACCATCAGCCCCTCGCCGCGCACGTCGCGCACCTCGTCGCCGAGCTCCTCGTCTAGGCGCTCCTGCATGTACGCGCCCACGTCGCCGGCGTGGCCCGGCAGGTCCTCCTCGACGATGGTCGAGACGGTCGCCCCCGCCGCCGCGGAGATCACGGGACCGCCCGAGAACGTCGAGGCGTGGCTGCCGTAGTTGTCCGCGATCCAGTCGCGACACAGCGTCGCCCCGACCGGGAAGCCGTTGCCGAGACCCTTCGCGGTCGTCAGAATGTCCGGCGTGACGCCGGACTGCTCACAGGCCCACAGCGTGCCCGTCCTGCCCATGCCGGTCTGGACCTCGTCGAAGATGAGCGCCGCGCCCGCCTCCTCGGTCACCTCGCGGGCGCGCCGGAGGAACTCCGCGGAGGCGGGGTTGATGCCGCCCTCGCCCTGGACGGGTTCGACGATGACGGCCGCCGTCTCGTCGTCGACGGCGTCGGCGAGTTCGTCGCCGTCGTCGTAGGGGACGAACTCCACGTCGCCGATCAGCGGCTCGTAGGGCTTCTTGTACTTGCTCTTCCACGTCGTCGCGAGCGCGCCCATGGTCCGGCCGTGGAACCCCTTCATCGTCGCGACGATCTTCGAGTTCCCGGTGGCCGAGCGGGCGAACTTCAGCGCCGCCTCGTTGGCCTCGGTCCCCGAGTTGCAGAGCCACGTCTTGCCGATGGGGTCCGGCGCCGAGTCGGCGAGGCGCTCGTACAGCGCCGTCCGCGCGGCGTTGGGGTACGACGCCTGGACGTAGGTCAGCTTCTCGAACTGCTCGGTGACGGCGTCGTGGACGGCCTCGTGGCCGTGGCCCAGCGGGACGCAGGCGTAGGAGGCACCCATGTCGAGGTACTCCGTGCCGTCGTCGCCGTACAGGACTGTGCCGTCGCCCGATTCGATCTGGATGGGTTTCTCCGAAAAGACGAATCCGCTCATTGTGTCTCCTCCGTGTCCGCAGTATCTGAAAGTGCCGACGCGTGGACGTGCGTGCCGCCGCCCGAGAGGGCCGAGAGGATCGGATCCTCGGCGTTCGCGTCCGCGACCACCACTTCGTCGGCGCCGCCGTCGAGCGCTTCCTCGACGGCCATCACCTTCCGCTCCATGAAGCCCTCGGCGGCGTCCTCCAGGTCCGCCCACTCGGCGGGCGTCTCGACGGACTCGATGAGGGTGGAGGGGTCGTCGGGGTCCGCGTAGATCCCCTCGACGTCCGTCAGCAGGACGAGCGTCGCCTCCAGCCCACCGGCGATGTGGGCCGCCGAGCGGTCGGCGTCCGTGTTGACCGGCACCACTTCGTCGTCGTCCTTGCCGGCCATCGGCGGCGACGCGACGGGCGTGTAGCCGTCGTCGAAGAGCGTCTCCAGCAGGTCGGCGTTGACCCGCTTGATCGTCCCGGAGTGGTCCCCGCGACGGATCTTGCGCTTGCCGTCTTCCATGACGCGCACCGCGGACTTTCGCGGGCCGTAGAGGAGCTTGCCGTCGACGCCCGATAGTCCGACGGCGTCGACGCCCTGGCTCTGGAGCCCCGCGACGAGTTGCGTGTTGAGGTGGCCGAACACCATCTCGAACACCTCCATGGTCTCCTCGTCGGTGAACCGGCCGACGACGCCGGAGGGGGTTTCGACGTACTCGGGCTCTATCCCCAGGCGTTCGAGCGTCTCGTCGACGGCCGTGGAGCCGCCGTGAACCACGGCGACGTCCTCTCCGTCTTCACGCAGCGATGCAACGTCCGCCAGTGCGCCCGCGGGGTCGACCGCGCGAGCGCCGCCGATCTTGACGACTGTAGTCACGAAAAATCACCTGCTCAGGGGGCCCCGACCGGGTGGAGGCCCTGGAACTCCAGGCCCGCCGTCTCCTCGACGCCGAGCGCGACGTTGGCGGCGTGGACCGCCTGCCCCGCCGAGCCCTTCATCATGTTGTCGATCGCCGAGAAGACGACGAGGCGCTTGTTTCCGGGGTCGAGTTCGAACCCGACCTCCGCACGATTCGTCCCCGCGACCGCCTTGGGCTCGGGGTAGCGATACACCCCGCCGCCGCCCGCGACGAGTTCGACGAACGGCTCGTCCTCGTACTCGCCGCGGTACGCCCCCCAGAGGTCGCCCTTCGAGACGGGCTCGCCCGGGAAGACGTGACAGGTCGCGCTCGCGCCGCGGATCATGTCCACCGCGTGGACGGTGAAGGAGACGTCCAGCCCGAGGAACTGCTCGATCTCGGCCTCGTGGCGGTGCCCCGTCGGCGCGTACGGGCGGACGACGCCCGAGCGTTCGGGGTGCGAGGAGGCTTCCCCGCCCCCTGCACCGCCCTCCGAGGAGCCCACCTTCACGTCGACGACGACCTGCTCGTCGCCGGTGAGGATGCCGTCCTCGACGAGCGGCTTGAGCCCCAGAATGGTCGCCGTCGCGTTACAGCCGCCGGAGGCGATCAGATCCGCGCCCGGCAGTTCGTCGCGGGTCAGTTCGGGCAGCGCGTACACGGCGTCCTCGAGCAGTTCCGGGCGCGTGTGCCCGTCGTACCACTCGTCGTACTGCGCTTCCGTGTCCAGCCGGAAGTCCGCCGAGAGGTCGACGACGGTGTCGGCGGCCTCCTGGAACTGGTCGATCTGCTCCATCGAGACGCCGTGGGGCGTCGCCGCGAACAGCACGTCGACGCTCTCCAGGTCCTCGGGTGAGGAGAAACGCAGGTCCAGGTCGCGGAGGTTCGGGTGGGCGTGGCCCACCGTCTTGTTCTCCTTCGAGCGGCTGGTCGCCTGTGCGACCTCGAACTCGGGGTGGCCGGCGAGCAGGCGCAGTAGCTCGCCGCCCGTGAAGCCCGAGCCGCCGACGACCGATGCGGTGTATTCACTCATGTGGCTGCCTCTGCGGTTTCCTCGTCGGCACCCGCGCGCTCCTCCAGCCAGTCGACGACTTCGGCGGGCACGTCGACGTCGGTGACCTCGTTGAGCGCCTTGAACTCGACGGTGTGGTTGACCTCGTGGACGGTGTAGCCCGACGGGTTCCCGTCGTCGTCCACGCCGGTCTCCATGAGGTCGATGCCGAGCAGGCCGCCGCCGACCGCGTCGCTCGCGGTCTCGACCAGCTCGCGCATCTCGTCGGTGATCTCGATCTCGGCGGTCTCGGCGCCCTTGGCGGCGTTGGTCAGCCAGTGGTCCGACGAGCGGACCATGCCGGCGACCGGCTCGCCGTCGACCGCGACGATGCGGATGTCGCGGCCCGGCTTGTCGACGAACTCCTGGATGTAGAAGACCTTGTGCTCGTAGTGGCCCAGCGTCTCCTTGTGTTCCAGGATCGCCTCGGCGGCCGACCGGGAGTCGATCTTGGCCATCAGGCGCCCCCACGACCCGATCACGGGCTTGAGGACGCACGGGTAGCCGAACTCCTCGATGCTCTCGAGGGCGGCGTCTTTCGTGAACGCCACGTCCGTCGTCGGCGTCGGAACGCCGGCCCCCTCCAGCGCGAGACTGTTTTTCACCTTGTTCGCGCAGACCTCCGCCGTCTCGGCGGCGTTGACGACCGGGATGTCGTAGGCCTCGGCGAACTGGGTGGCGTACAGCGAGCGGCTCGTCGCCAGACAGCGGTCGACGAGCACGTCGACGTCCTGCATGTCCTCGGGCGCGTCCGAGAGCCCGAAGCGCTGCTTGCGCACGTCGACCTTGACGACCTCGTGGTCGCGCTCACGCAGCTCGTTCAGCAGGAGCTTCTCGTCCCGGCGGATCCGGGAGTAGAGGATGCCGACGTTCACTCTCACTCACCCCAGTCCTCTTCGAGCTCCGGTGCCGTCTCGAGGACTGGAGGTTCGGTGTCGACGACTTCGAGCTCCGCACCGCAGGTGCCACAGTCGACGATCTCTCCTATCTCGATGCCGTCGTGCAGGGTTACCTCCGCCCCGCACTCGACGCATTCTGCCATCGTACCCGCAACTCGGACTGCTACCTACTTAAAGCCTTCGAACCTATCAGACAAAGAGTAATACGCATACGCCCCGCTAACCGCGTTGCGAGCCGGAATTCGTGGACAGTCCGTTCACTGTATCAGTTTTGTGTTATTTCCCCTCGCGGGGGTCGTGGGAGCGGCTGCGGTCGGTGGTGCGGGTCGATGTGCGGACGGATCCGGGCGTCCTCGCGGTCAGACATAGTCGGCCACCTCCGATTCGAGTCCGTCGAGCGCGCCGGCCACGGCGTCCCGCCGGTCGGCCACCGCCGATTCGTCGGCGGACAGGCGCCCGCGGGCGCCCTCGATCTGGTCGGCCACCGCGTCGGGCGCGGGGCCGCCCGCCGAGTCGCGCATCGCCACGCTCTCGACCGGGTCGAGCGTCGCCGCCAGCGTCTCCTCGTCGACGTACGCCGTCAGCGGTTCGCCCAGGATCTCCTCGGCCGCCGCTTCCAGTTCGGCGATTTCCGGGGCGTCCCGTCCGGGTTCGAGGTCCTCGGCCACCGCGGCCACGACCTCGTGGGCCGTCCGGAAGGGGACGCCGGCCATCGCCAGGCGGTCGGCGACGCCGGTCGCCGTCGAGAACCCGGCCGCGGCCTCGTCGGCGAGTACGTCCTCGTGCCACTCCGCCGTGGTCAGCGCCCCCGTCGCCACCTCCAGCGCGGGCGGCACCGCGTCCACCGCGGTCCAGGCCGGCGGCGTCGCCTCCTGCAGGTCGATGTTGTACGACCGGGGCAGCCCCTTCAGCGTCGTCAGCAGCCGCTGGAGCGCGCCCTGGGCCTCGCCGGCCGTGGCGCGGACGATCTCCAGCGTGTCGGGGTTCTTCTTCTGTGGCATGATCGACGACGTCGACGCGTAGTCGTCGCTGATCTCCAGGTAGTCCCGGCCGCTGTAGACGACGAGGTCCTCGGCCATGCCGGACAGCGTCGTCGCCAGCGTCGTCAGGGCGCTGGTCGTCTCGACGAGGAAGTCGCGCGAGGACGTGGCGTCCATCGAGTTCGCGACCGTGCTATCGAAGCCCAGCAGTTCCGCGGTGCGCTCGCGGTCCACGTCGAAGGGCGTCCCCGCGAACGCCGCCGCGCCGAGCGGCGACTGGTTCGTCGTGTCCAGCGCGGCGAGCAACCGCTCGGTGTCGCGCGCCAGCGGCCCCTCGTAGGAGAGGATCCAGTGGGCCACGGTCACCGGCTGGGCGTACTGCAGGTGGGTGAACCCGGGCATCACCGTCTCGGTGTGGTCGGCGGCGGCGTCGAGCAACTGCTCACGCGCGCCGACCACAGTTTCGAGCGCCTCGAACAGGTCCGAACGCAGGCGATACCGGATACACGTCGCCACCTCGTCGTTGCGTGAGCGGGCGGTGTGCATCCGGCCGCCCTCGGGGCCGACGCGCTGGATCACGGCGGTCTCGATGGCCTCGTGCACGTCTTCGGCGTCGGGCAACTCGCCGTGGCCCGCCGCCTCGACGTCGTCCAGCGCCGCCAGGATCGCGCTCGCGTCCTCGTCGTCGATTATGTCCTGCTCGGCCAGCATCACGACGTGGGCGCGGTCGACCTGCAGGTCCGCCGCGAAGATCCGCTCGTCGGCGGCCAGCGAGGACATGAACCCGCGCGCCGGTCCGCCGGAGAAGCGGTCCCGGCGGATCGCGGTCCCGCCGGTCTCTCCGTCGGCCTCGCCCGCCTCAGGGGTGTCCTCGCTGTCGGTCATCTTATTCGTCCGTGTCTGCGGCGTCCCCGCCGCCGTCCGTCGCCGCCTCGGCCTGCTTCGCCGCCACGTTCTCGGCGACGCGGTTGGCCAGGCGCGACTGGAAGCCGTGGTACTTCGCGACGCCCGTGGCGTCGTCCTGTTCGATGTCGTCGGTGACCGCTTCCTCGTTGAACGAGGCCGCCGACTCGCTGTAGACCGCGTACTCGCTGTCGCGGCCGACCGGGCGGGCCTGCCCGCCGTCGAGCTTGACGGTCACGGTCCCGGTGACCTTCGTCTGGGTCTGCTCGATGAACCCTTCGAGCGCCTTCGTCAGCGGCGCGTCGACGAGGCCCTCGTAGCCCTTCTGGGCCCAGCGCTGGTCGACCTGCTGTTTGAACGCGCGCTCTTCCTGCGTCAGGACCAGGCTCTCCAGGGCCTCGTGGGCGTTCAGCAGCACCGTCGCGGCCGGGTGCTCGTAGTTCTCGCGGACCTTCAGCCCGAGCATGCGGTCCTCCATGATGTCCGAGCGGCCGACGCCGTGCTTGCCGGCGGTCTCGTTGAGCTGCTCGATGAGTTCGACGGCGCCGATCTCTTCGCCGTCGAGCGCGACCGGGACGCCCTGCTCGAAGGTGAGTTCCAGCGTCTCCGTCTCGGCGCTGCCGGGCGCGGTGGTCCAGTCGTAGATCTCCTCGCCGGGGACGTAGGCGGGGTCTTCGAGTTCCGAGCCCTCGACCGAGCGGCTCCAGAGGTTCGTGTCGATGCTCCAGCGGCCGCCGTCGCCGCCCTCGACGGGCAGGCCCTTCTCCGCGGCGTACTCGCTCTCCCACTCGCGGGTGAGGCCGAGTTCGCGGACCGGCGCGAGCACGTCAAGATCCGAGGCGCGCCAGACGGCCTCGAAGCGGAGCTGGTCGTTGCCCTTCCCCGTGCAGCCGTGGGCGAGGGCGCTACAGCCCTGTTCCTCGGCGACTTCGAGGATGGCGTTGGCGATGACCGGGCGCGCGAGTGCGGTGCCCAGCGGGTAGCCCTGGTAGGTGCCGTTGGCCTTGACGGACTGGAGGCAGAGTTCGGCGAACTCCTCCTTGGCGTCGACGACGTAGTGTTCGAGACCGAGTTCCTCGGCGGTCTCCTCGGCTTCGTCGAACTCCTTGGCGGGCTGGCCGACGTCGACGGTGACGCCGATGACGTCGTCGTAGCCGTACTCTTCCTTGATGAGCGGGACGCAGACTGTCGTGTCGAGCCCGCCGGAGAAGGCGAGCGCGACGGTGCCGGATGGGTCGGATGTCATGTGTTGTGTGGTGACTGTCGGGTGAGATGTCCGCCCGGAACCCGACGGTGGCGGGAGTCGGAAACGAGACGTGGCGACGATGGGAGTAGTAATTTCGGGCCTAACGGCCCGGTCGTCGTCGCCGCGGTCGTCGGGCGTCGACGCCGGTCGGCGCCGCGCTCCGACGCGCGAAAAGTCGGTCGGCGGACCCGCCACTCGACGCGGCCTGCGTGCCGGGAGCGCGGGTCGTAGCCATGTACCTGCTACTACCGAGAACTCGCTACTAAAAGGTTGCGAACCGCCGCCGAGCGGCCCGTTATCGTCTGTTAGCCGTTCACACGGCCGGGCAGAAATTGCCGGTCCTCTCCGTCGGCGGCACCCGGCGGCCGATCAGATCCACTCGAACAGGGGGACGGCCGACCGGGCCGCCCCGTCGTCGACGCTCCCGTCGCCGCTCCGGTCGGTGTCGCCGGTATCAGCGCCGTTCGACCCGGCCGCACCGTCGCTGCCGCCATCAGCGTTGCCGGCACCAGCGCCGCTGGTAGCGTTCCCAGCAGCGTCACCGCCGCTGGTAGCGTTCTCGGCGCCGGCGCCGGCGCCGCCGGAGCCGGCCTCGCCGCTACCGCCGCCGGTCTCGTTGCCGGGACCGGGGTCCGCGGACGGACCGGCCTCGCCGCCGGAGCCGGCGTCGTTCGGGCCGACATCGGTCGGCGGACCGGATTCGTTCTGTGCTCCGTCGTTCGGGCCGGCCGCGCTGGGCGGTCCGGTTTCGGTTCCGGGGCCGGCGTCGGCCGGCGGACCGGCGTTACCGTTTCCCGGGGCGTCCGACGCGTTCGCGCCGGTTCGGTTCCCGGCGAACGCCGGTGGACCGGCGGCGGCCGGGCCGCCCATCCCCCCGCCGGCGTTCTTGCCCGCGATAGATCGCGCGACCGCGGCGACCTCCGGCCCGGTCATCTCGCTTGCCTTCGTCCGGAGCCGGTCGATCGCGGTCGCGTTGACGCCCTTCGCCTCCAGCGCCTCGGCGGGCAGCCCGCGGGCGACCTGCTCGGTCTGGTTCAGCCGGCGCTCGATCGCCCGCTGCTCGGCGTGGAGCTTCGCCAGACGGGCGCGGTACTGCCCCTCGCTCACCGTCCCGTTCTCGTGGGCCCGCTCCAGTTCCGACAGTTGCGATTCGAGTTCGGCGAGCCGCTCGTCCAGGTCGCCGACCTCCGCGGCGACGACGCCGGCGGCCGACCGGTTCGACCCCGCGGCGGCGATCCGCTGGCCGAACGCCCGGGCGTCGACTTCGCTCGACACCTCGGCCTGCTGGACGCCGACGACGCCCGCGAACTGCTCGCCGGGCGCAACCGTCTCGTTCCCATCGGTCGCCGCCTGTTGGGCTCCCGCTTCCGAGCCCGCCAGCGCAGCGACCGGAACGGCGCCGACCGCTCCGAGGACGAGTAGTAGCGCCGCGGCGACGGGTGATGCTTCGACCATCTCACTCCCATCATAGTCTCCTGTCTCCATATATATCCCCGATCCCCAACCCGATTCAACCCGGATTAAGGCCGTTTTCGACGGCAAACACAGGGCCGCTGTCTCGCGATAATCGAGGTCTAGCCGTCGAGCGGCGGAATGAACGGCCGAAAGCTACAAGTCGCTCTCCTCGGGGAGAGTGACGACGTTCTCGCGGCCGATGCGGAACGTCTCGACGGCGTCGTCCTCGCGGAGGTTGCCGACGACCTGGCTGGTCTTGGCGTCGGTCCAGTCGAGCTCGCCGGCGATCCGCTGCTGTTTGACACGGCCGCCGTTCTCCTCCAGCAGGCGAAGCACCCGTTCCTCGTTGCTCAGCAGTTCCTCCGGCGGTTCGTCGGGGGCGGTGTCCGTGTCCGCGGCGTCGGTCGCACCGTCCGCTGCCGCCGAGCCGGTCGCCGCGCCGCCGGCCGCTGCCCCGCCGGACCTGCGCTCGTCGGCGTCTTCACCGCCACTCCGCGAGCGGTAGAGCCACCCGCCGGCCGCCAGCGCGACAAGCAGGAACGCGGCGACCGCGAGCAGCGTGGTGGAGAGCCCGCCCGCGGGCGCGGCGACGACGCGCGGTTCGTCCGGCCCGAAGTCAGCGGGTCCGCGCCAGGTGACCGTTGTCTCGCCGCTCTCGTCGGGCTGGGGGGTCACCGACTGGCGCTCGTACTCCTCCGGCCAGGCCAGCGTGAGCGACGATTCACCGTCGAGGAAAAAGCCCGACAGCGAGTCGCCGATCCGCAGGCGGTCGCCGTCGGCCGCCGCGAAGTTCGTCCACCGGAAGCGGTAGGTAAGTACGCCGTACTCCTGTGGGAGCTGCTCCGTCGTCGCGGTGACGGTGACGTTCTCCAGGGCCATCTCGCGGCCGGTCCGGTTCTCGGCGCTCGCGACGGTCCGCTCCATCCCGGTCGCGAACTGGCTGGTGAAGGCGGTGGCGTTCTCCTCGACGTCGGCCTGGACCGACTCGAAGGCGGCGGTCTCGTTCTCGTCGGTCAGCCTGACCCGGAACGCGACGGTCCACTGGGCGGTGCCGTCCTCGCCGACGTCGGCCCGGAGCAGCACCACGTCCGGGTCGACCGCAGACTGGAACGCCGGGACCTGCTGCTGGGCGGCGACGCCACCGTCGACCGCGAACGCCCGCTCGTCCCCCGATCCCGGGCCGCTCGCGGCCCCGATGGCGGGACCGATGGCCGACAGACACAACAGTGCGGCCGCGACCCAGGCGGCGACTTGCCGCGACGCGTCTCTCATCGTCACTCGGGTTGGTCTGTACCCCGAAAGGCTTTGTGACGTGGACCGGGTTCGCCACGCGGCCACAAGCCGACGCCCGCAAGGCATTTGCGAGCGGCCGTCGAGCGCTCGGTCATGGGCTCCCGGGCAGACATCGAGGTCGAGACGCTGCTGAAGGTCGTCCTCGTGCTCGTGATCGTCTGGATCGCGATCGAGATCCTCGACGCCGCGATCTCGATGGTCCTCGGTCCGCTGAAACCAGTCTTCGGGCTGGTTATCGTCGTCCTCATCGTCCTCTGGCTGCTCGACCGCATCTGATCCGTCGGATCGACGCGGACTGTCGTTCGACGGTCTTTTCGCCGGCGATCCCCTCCTCACACCCGTGTACAGCCTGAACGTCCCCGTCCCCAGCACGGTCGCGGCCCTCGCCGGCGACCTGGGGACGCGCCTCGGCACCGCCGACGTCCGCCCGCGCGGCGAGCACACGCTCGTCTGCAAGCGTCTCGGGACCGGCGACGCCGCCACGTACCACGAGATCGAGGCCCGCGCCCGCGAGACCCTCGCCGGCGAACCCCCCTTCGAGGTCCGCGTCGGCGGCGTCGACGTGTTCACCGACGTCCCCAGAGGCGAGGGCCCCGTCGTCTACCTCACCGTCGAGAGCCCCGGCCTCGAAGCCCTCCACCGCCGGCTCTGCGAGGTGTTCGACCCGGTCGAGGAGATCGAGGGCGAAGAGTACGTCCCCCACATCACCGTCGCGCGCGGCGGATCCGTCAAACGCGCCGCGGACCTCCGGGACGCTCCGTTCGACCCCGTCGAGTGGGTCGTCGAACGCCTGGAGTTCTGGGACGCCGAACGCGGCCAGTCGGTCAGTTCGCTCTCGCTGCCCGCCTGATCCCTCACCGATCCGCTCCGTGGATCCAGACGCCGACCGCGATCAGGACGGCGCCGACGAGGAACCACCCCCACAGCCCCGCGACGGTCTCGGTCAGTGACGCCGTGCTCCCGCGGGCGACGCTCCAGTAGATCTGCACCAGCGCGACGCCGATCCCGAGCAGACCGGTCCCGTAGGCGCCGGCCGCGAGCGTCGCCCGCGTCGTGTCCCGCGTGTAGAGGAACGCGCTCAGCGCCGCGGCGGCGACGAGCGGGGCCAGGCCCAGGTTCGCCTCCAGCTCGACCACCAGCCAGAACAGGGCGGGGACGGCGACGGCCACCGCTCCCCGTCGGCGCTCGCTGCCCGCCACCCAGTCGACGGCCCGGTTCGTCGCGGCCCGCGACCGGGCGCTCATCTGCTCTGCTCCTCGTGTCCAGTCACGAACGGACTTCGCCCCGCGGGGGCTAAACGTGCGGGGGTGGTTCACCGCGTTCGGCCCCGCGCCCCTTCATCCGCGTCGGGACAACAGTTTAGCCGCTGTCGGCAGATGTGAAACCATGACCGACGACGCGCCGACCGACCCGCCGGACGGCGGACCGGACGAATCCAGTCACCTCGTCGGCGAGGGCGTCGCCCGCCGCGAGGACGCCGCCCTGCTCACCGGCGACGCCACCTTCACCGACGACGTCGACGCGGCGGACCTGGCGTATCTCACCTTCGTCAGGAGCGAGGAGGCCCACGCCGAGATCGAGTCCGTCGACGCGACCGCCGCGGCGTCGATAGACGGCGTGCTGGCGGTCTACACGTGGGACGATATCGCCGCCTCGGACGTTCCGGGGGTGCTCCCCATCTCCACCCACGGGCTCGACTGCGACCCGCCCGGCCACCCGGTGCTCGCCCGCGACCGGGTCCGCTACCAGGGGCAGCCTATCGCGGCCGTCGTCGCCGAGGACCGCTACCGCGCCCGCGACGCCGCCGACGCGGTCGAAGTAGTCTCCGACCCGCTCCCGGCGGTTGTCGACCAGCGAGAGGCACAGGAACCCGACGCGCCGACCGTCTACGAGGACGCGCCCGACAACGTCGCGGCGGTCTCCGAACTCGGGAACGCCGACGCGACCGACGAGGCAGTCGCCGCGGCCGACCGCGTCGTCGAGGTCGACCTGACGAACAACCGGCTCATCCCGAACGCGCTGGAGCCGCGGGCGGCCGTCGCCCGCTGGGACGCCGGCGACGAGCGCCTGACCGTCGAGATGACGAGCCAGTCGCCACACGGCCACCGCGGGAAGCTCTCGACCACGCTCGGACTGCCCGAGAGCGACATCCGCGTCGTCGCGCCCTCTGTCGGCGGCGGCTTCGGTCACAAGGGCCACCACCACCCCGGCGAGGCCGCGGCCGCCTTCGCCGCGATGGACCTCGACAGACCCGTGAAGTGGACCGCGACCCGCAGCGAGAACTACTTCGCGGGCGCCCACGGCCGCGACCACCGGACGCGGGCCGAACTCGCCGTCGACGACGACGGGACCATCCGGGGGCTGCGCGTCGAGACCGACGCCGACGTCGGCGGCTACGGCCTCGGCGGCAGCCTCTCGATGCCCGGCTGGTACGGCTCCCTGCTCTCCAGCCAGTACGACGTCCCCGCGATCCACTGCGAGACCCGCGCCGTCTTCACGAACACGACGCCGATCCACTCCTACCGCGGCGCGGGCCGTCCGGAGGCCAACTACGTCGCCGAGCGCCTCGTCGGCGCCGCCGCGCGGGAACTGGACTTCGACCCCGCCGAACTGCGCCGGACGAACCAGATCACCGACTTCCCGCACGAGACGGCGGTGGGGGCTACCTACGACAGCGGCGACTACGAACTCGGTCTCGACGAGGCGCTCGACGCGGCGGGCTGGGACGACCTTCGGGACCGCCCGAATCGCGACGACGAGGGCCGCTACCTCGGGGTCGGGCTGGCCTGCTACGTCGAGTCGACCGGCGGCGGTCACGAGAGCGGCGTCGTGCGCGCCCACCCCGACGGCACGGTCACGGTCTACGCCGGCACCCACTCCCACGGCCAGGGCCACGGCACCACCTACGCCCAGATCGTCGCCGACGAACTCGGGATCGACTACGACGACATCGACGTGAACGAGGGCGACTCGGACGCGACGCCGACCGGGACCGGGACGTTCGGCAGTCGCTCCACCATCACCGGCGGCAACGCCGTCGCCGAGAGCGCCCGCGCCGTCCGGGAGAAGGCCCGAAAATTCGCCGCGAACCTGCTCGACGCCCCCGAGGATGCGATCGAGTACGAAGCCGGCGAGTTCGCCGCGCCCGAGCACACCGACGACACCTGTTCCTTCGCGGACGTCGCCGAGGCGGCCTACGGCTGGGGCGTCCCCGAGGGAATGGACCCGGGCCTCGAAGCGACGACGTTCTTCGAACAGGAGGACACGGCCTACACCTTCGGGACCCACGTCGTCGCCGTCGCCGTCGACCCGGAGACGGGCGCCGTCGACATCGAGCGCTACGTCGCGCTTGACGACTGCGGCGAGCGGGTCAACCCGACCATCGTCGAGGGACAGGTCGAAGGCGGCGTCGCCCAGGGCATCGGCCAGGCGCGCTACGAGGCGGCCGTCTACGCCGACGACGGGACCCTCCAGACCGACTCGATGCTCGACTACGCCGTCCCGCGGTCGTTCCACGTGCCCGATATCCAGACCGAGGCCACCGTCACGCCGAGCCCGACGAACGACCTCGGCGTGAAGGGCATCGGCGAAGCCGGGACCATCGCCGCGCCGCCCGCCGTCGTCAACGCGGTCTGCGACGCGCTCGAACCCCTGGGGATCGCCCACGTCGACATGCCGCTGACCGAGGAGCGCGTTTGGTCGGCGATCCGGGACGCCAAAGAGTGAGAGTGCGGCTCTGTCATCAGGACCGGCCGGTCACCGGGACAGCCGGGGAACTCTCGCGTCAGCGGTGACGCGGCGACACCGGTCGAGCACGCGGCGACAGCCGTCAGCGGCAGTCGAAATCGCTCCAGTGGCGGCGGCGGCGGCGGCGGTGCGACCCAGGCAGCTAGCGCGGTCCGCGGCGGCGCGACCGGCGCTGGCGGACCGCGACGCGATCCCGCTCAGTTTCCGGCGCCACCGCGACGGCGAGAGGAGGCTCGTCGTCGTGATCGCGAACGCCGCGGCGAGCGTCGAGACAGTCGCGAGCGACCGCAGGCGGGACGCCGGCGGGACGGTCCCCGCGGCGGTCGTCCACGATTCGTCGGCGCTCGGCGTGGCGTAGGGGTCGGGGTCCCGCAGGTCGGTGAGGACCCGCTGTGCGATGACCTCCGCGCCGTTGTCGAACCGCGGTTCCGGCGGCGGGTCGGCGACGGCGTCCAGCACGTCTATCTGGTCCGGCGCGACCGCGAATCCGGTGACGTCGAACCGCTCCAGCCAGTCGGCGACGGCCTCCTGCTCGTCGGTCGCCGGGTGGACGACGCAGGGCGTCCCCGCGACGGCCGCGTCCATGATCGTCGAGTACCCCGAACACACGACGACGTCGGCCCCCCGGATGTACGGCAACAGCGACGCGACCGGGTCCCAGTCCTCGTCGGCCACGTCCAGCACGTCGTACCCCTGTCGGCGGAGGTGGTCGGCGATGCGCGACAGCGACGAGTAGTGACTCGGGACGACCACCACGTCGGCCTCGTCCCGCACCGGCGGGTCGCCGTCGAGCGCGACCGGCGGGATCCGCGTCGCCCGCTCGGGGTCGGCCTCCGACCCCGGCCAGACGACGGGGTAGAAGAACTCCCGGGCGGCCGAGAGCTGGAACAGCGTGTGGAACCGGGCGCCGGCGCGCTCGACGGCGTCGTCGTACAGCCCCGGCATGTCGTGTTTCAGCACGTAGAGGGGCACGTCGCAGCGGGTGGCCGCCATCGCAGCGAACATGTCGTCCGTGACCAGCGCGTCGGGTTCGGTCGCGGAGAGCCACGCCTGGTAGTCGGCGATCCGGCCGAGGCTCGCCGGCAGGCTCCGGGTCGCGGCCCGCCACAGCGACCCGTCCTGATAGGTGTCGATGTAGTCGACGGTCGTCGGTTCGAACTCGTCGTAGCCGTTGAGCGCGACGAACTCCCGGCCGGCGCCTCCGCCCGCCATCCGCACCGAGCCGCCGGCGGACTCGATCGCCTCGGCGACGGCCAACATCCGCGTCGCGTGCCCCGCTCCCTCGGGGTAGTGCGCCACGGCTACTGTCGGTGGCATTGCATCTCTACCCGAGCGTCGCGGGATCCCGGTATATGTCTTGTGTACGTCACGTGCCCCCGGAGCCGGAGGCTTCCGCGCCCGTCATACCGGGCTAGCACACCGGCTTCGGGTCGACGCCCATCGCTTCGAGCGCGCGGACGTACTCGTCGTAGGCCGCGTCGATCACTCGGACGGCGCCGCGCTCGGCGCGCTCCCAGTCGTCGTCCCCCTCGCAGACCGAATCGAGCAGGTCGATCCCTTCCTGGAGCCGCTCCCGTGCGTCCGACCGCAGGTCTCTGGCGAGGTCCGCTCGCTCCTCGTCGGCCTCGTTGACGAAGAAGCTGACCGCCTGGAGGCGCGTCCGCTCGGCGACGAGCGGGCGGCCGACGAACGCGGCGGCCAGCCGCTCGACGGTTCCCTCGGTCTCGGCCAGCGCGTCGTGGAGCGGGTCGTCCGCGGCGTCGAGCGCGTCGGCCGCGTCGGCGTCGTCGTTCGGCAGCGCGGCCAGCGAGCCGACGACGCGGTCGAAGTGGTCGGTCTCGCGCTCGGCGGCAGTGTCGAAGGCCGACGCGGCGTCGCCGACCGCTTCCGTCGCCCACCGCTCGAACGTCTCGCGGCCGCTGGCCGCCGACTCGGCGACGACGCGGAGGACGGGGGCGCGTTCCAGATCGGCGTCCGTCGCGGCGATCAGGTACTTGTCCGACCCGAGCCGGTCGAGTTCCGTCGCCCGCGCCTCTCGCACCGCCTCGACGAGTTCCTGGCCGTTCATGGCCCGTCGTTGGAGCGCCGCGCAGGTATATGTACGGCCGGAGCGGTCCGCCCGCGTCGCCGCCTCCAGATCGGTCGAGTTCGATCTACTCGCTCTCGCCGTCGCCGCCGACGGACTGGCCGACGCGGAAGCGGTTCTCCGGGTCGTACCGCGCTTTCACCTCGCGGAGGCGCTCGTAGTTGGGCCCGGTACCGGCGCGGACGATGTCCTCGCCCTCCTCGCCCAGGCCGGCGAAGTTCACGTACATCCCGCCCGTGGAGAACCGCCCCAGGTCGCTCCAGGCGTCGCGCGCCCACGACAGGTTCGCCGCGTTCGCCGTCGGGTCGTCCCAGCTCGCTTCGACGCTCACCATGTAGGCGGCGTCGCGTCCCGCGAAGGCGGTCGCCGAGGTCGGCACGCGCCCCATCGCCCCGCCGAGGTGCCACACGGTCACGCTGGAGCGCGACGACGGGGCCTCGGCCGCGTGTGATCGGATCGCCTCGACGCACTCGTCGGTGAGGTCGTTTAGCAGGTGGGACTTCCAGTAGTAGCGGCGGCCGTGCGGGTAGGCGTTCCCCAGGTCGTGCAGGTCGCGGAACGTCGTCACCTCGCTGTAGTCGGCCAGCGGGTCGCCGATGTCTCGGAGCGGGCGGAGCGCGCGCTCGCCCTCCTCGACCGGGCCGGCGTAACACGCCGCGATGCCCACCGCGGGTTCGCCGCGCGCGCTCTCCGGTACGGCGTCGTCCGGGGCGGCCGTGCAGAACGCCATCGACGTCGCCTCGTCCGGCGCGCCGCCGGCCCACTCGCGGTAGGCGCGGAGCGCGTCGGCCACGTCGTCGTAGAAGACCGTGACCGTGGCGACGTCCGGGCCGACGGGGTAGAGTTCGAACTCGAAGGAGGTGACGACGCCGACGGTCCAGCCGCCGCCGCGGAGCGCCCAGAAGAGGTCCTCGTTGCGCGACTCGCTGGCGGTCAGGCACTCGCCGCCGGCGGTGACGACGTCGGCGGACCGCAGCGCGTCGATGCCGAGGCCGTGTTTCCGCCGGAGCCACCCGACGCCGCCGCCGAGGGTCGACCCCGCGACGCCGACGTCCGCGGAGGTCCCGGTCGGCGCGGCGAGACCGAACGCCTGCGTCTCGCGCAGGAGGTCGCCGAGCCGCGCGCCGGGACCGACCCGTGCGCGCCGCGCTTCGGGGTCGACCCTGACGTCGTCCATCGGCGAGAGGTCGATCACGACGCCGTCGTCGACCACGCCGTTCCCGGCGACGTGGTGGCCGCCGCCGCGGACGCCAACGGGCAGGTCGTCCTCCCGCGCGAGGTCGACCGCGGCCACGACGTCCGTGACGCCCCGACAGCGCACGATCGCGCTGGGATAGCGGTTGACGAGCCCGTTCCAGACCTGCCTCGCGCTGTCGTAGCCGTCGTCGCTCGGCGTGAGGACCGTGCCGGCGAGGCGGCGACGCAGCGCCGCTTCCGCATCGGTCGAGAGCGGCCGGGCCGGGGCCGTTCGCTCGCTGTCGGAGTTCCTCCACATGTCGCCTCGTTGGGGCCGAACGCGGTTGAACGCTTGCCCCGGGGATGGAATCGGACGCCGCTCCGAACGGCCGACCGCGGACGGTTCGCCGGCGAACCGGCGGCGACCTTTATATGCACGCCCGCCGTCGCCGCGACACAGCATGCAGGGAGTCGTCGAGACGTTGGTCGAGGCGCTGGGCGCGCAGTCGCTTTTGGTCCAGGCGCTGGTCGGCGGGCTGGTCATCGCCGGGCTCAACCTGTTGGGCGCGTCGCTGATATTCGTCTGGCGCGACCCCTCTCAGCGGGGGCTCGACGGCGCGCTCGGGTTCGCCGCGGGGGTCATGCTCGCCGCGAGTTTCACCAGCCTCATCCTCCCCGGTATCGAGGCGACACCGGGCGGGAATCCGCTCCCCGTGCTCGGGGGCGTCCTGCTCGGCGCGCTCGCGCTCGACCGCGCTGACGTGCTCGTCCCCCACGCCCACTACCTGCTGACCGGACAGAAACGGGAGGACGCGGCCAAGCCCGGCGAAGACCTGTCCGTCGAAGACGACCGCCTGGCGTCGGTCGTCCTGTTCATCCTCGCGATCACGCTCCACAACATGCCCGAGGGGCTGGCCGTCGGCGTCGGCTTCGGATCGGCCGCGGCGCCGGTGGCGCCCGGCGCCGCGGAGACCTCCTCCATCGGAGACGCCGTCGCGCTCATGCTCGCCATCGGGATCCAGAACATCCCCGAGGGGCTCGCGGTGTCGGTCGCCGCCGTCAACGCCGGCCTCGACCGCCGCTTCTACGCGATGGTCACGGGGATCCGCTCGGGGCTGGTCGAGATCCCGCTCGTCCTGCTGGGCGCGCTCGCCGTCTCGCTCGCGGCCCCGATCCTCCCCTACGCGATGGGCTTCGCCGCCGGCGCGATGCTGTTCGTCATCAGCGACGAGATCGTGCCCGAGACCCACCTCCACGGCAACGAGCGGATCGCGACGCTCGGCACCATCGTCGGCGTCGTCGTCATGCTCTACCTCGACATCTCGCTGGCGTAACGCCCGTCGGAGCGGCCCCAGGGGGCCCGCGCTGACCGTCTCTCGGTCAGGACCCGTATTCGAGCGCGACGACGCGCCCGTCGCCGTAGCGGACGAGCAGTTCCTCGCCCGGTGCAGCGGTGAGGTTCGCGGGCGTGACGCCGGTCCAGATCGGCACGTCGCGCTCGTAGGTCGCCCGCTCGCCGCCGGTCGCCGGGTCGAGAACCGCCACCCGCCCGCCGTTTGTCACCGCGACGAGCGACCGCTCGCCGTCGCCGTCCAGGTCCGCGAGGACGGCCGGCGGCGTGACCGACCCGTCGGCGGTCGAGAGCCGCGCCCGCCACTCCTCGGTCCCGTCGGTGGCGTCCAGCGCCCGCAGGAGGCTCCCGGCTTCGCCGACGTACGCTTCCGGCGTGCCGTCGCCGTCGCCGTCAGCGAGCGCGCCTATCGTCGGCGACCCCGCGGCCGAGCGGTTCCACTCGCGGGCGCCGGTCGGGCCGTCGAGCGCGACGACGCCGTCGTTCCCGGCGACGACGACCCTGACCTCGCCGCCGACGGTCGCGGCCGCGACGTCGTTCGCGCCGACGCCGCGGCGCCACAGCACGGTCCCCTCGGCGTCGTAGGCCACGGTCTCCTCCCTGCCGGCGACGACGACCTCCGGAGTCCCGTCGCCGTCGAGGTCGGTCACGACCGGCGACGCGTAGACGAGACTGGAGACGTTGCCGCGCCAGCGGACGGTCCCGTCCGCGGTCGCGACGACCACGTCGCCGGAGACGTCGCTGGCGACGATCTCCGGGCTCCCGTCGCCCAGCACGTCGGCGACGGTCGGTCGCGCGTAGCCGTAGGCGCGCGTCGGGATCCGGAACAGCTCCCGGCCGTCGTTCGCCGCGAACGCGACGGTCGCGTTCTCGGTCGTCCCCGCGACGACCTCCGGCTGCCCGTCGCCGTTCAGGTCGGCGACCGCGGGCTTCGTCAGCGCGTGGCTGAAACAGCGCTCCGGCGGGACGCCCGCCCACCACCGGACGCTCCCGTCGTCGGCGTCGAGCCTGTTGAGCGAGCATGAGCGGCGGGTGAGGTCCTCCTGGCCCTGGAGCCCGGTGACCGGCGCGACGACGACGCTGTCGGCGGCGCCGACGCCGTGGTGGTTGAAGTCGTTGGCCCGCGCGGTGTCGCTGACCCACAGTTCCGTCAGCGCGGCACCGCCCCCGCCGGGAAGGGTCCAGAACGCGGCGGCGCCGACGCCGGCGAAGGCGACGAGGAGGAGGGCCAGCGCGGCGACCGTGCGGGTTCGCATCGTCTCCGAGTCGCCGTCGGCCGGCCAAAGCCCTTCCGACGCGGCCGCGGGATTCGAGCGCCGTACCAGAGCCCCTTTGGCCGCGCTCGGCCGAACCTCCCGATATGTCTCGACGCCGGGGGCAAGTTGGCGCTCGCCGAGCGGCGCGGCCTGCGGTCGTCGCCGCAGTCGCGACGCTCGCGTTCGCCGCCGCCGCGGGCGTCGCGAACGCCCACGAACTCACCGCCCGCGAGTTCACGGCCCCGGTCCCCCTGCCGCTGGTCTTCGCCGGCGCCGGCGCGACGGTCGCGCTGACGGCGCTCTGGCTCGGGGTCGCCGACCGGGCACCCTCCGACGGGTCGGCGCCGGCCAGCGACGAGTCCTCCCCGTCACGCGATTCGAGTCCCCCGTCCGCGGTCACGCTCCCGTCGCCGCTCGTCCGCCCCGTCGCCCTCGTGGCTCGCGTCGGTTTCCTGGCGCTGTTTCTCGCCGCGCTCGGCCACGGCCTGGTCGGTCGGCAGGTCGCCGCGGAGAACCTCGCGACGCTCGTCCTCTGGCCGCTCCTCCTCAAGGGCGTCGGCCTGGTCGCCGTCGTCGCCGGGTCGCCGTGGCGCGTGCTCTCGCCGTGGGAGACGCTCTACGACGCCCTCGTCGCGCTCGAAGGGCGAGAGATCGCCGTTCTGGGCGACTACCCCGACCGACTGGGGGCCTGGCCGGCGGTCGCGGGCTTCGTCATCGGCGTCGGCGTGCTGGAGAACCTGACCGTCGCGACGCGCTCGCCCGGGACGACCGTCGTCGTCGCCGCGGGCTACGCCGCGCTGATGCTCGCGGGCGCGGCGGCGTTCGGCCGGGAGTGGTTCGCCCGCGCCGACGCGCTCGCGGTCCTGTTCGCCCTCCTCGGCCGTGTCGCGCCGCTCTCGGTCCGGCGGACCGACGACGGCGACTTCGCCGTCACCCTCCGGGCGCCCTGGGAGGAGGTCAGCGCGCCCCTCGCGTCCGCGTCGCTCGTCGCCTTCGTCGTCGCGGCGGTGTACACGGTCAGCTTCGACGGGTTCACCGCGACGCGAGCCTACCGCGGCCTCCTCGCGCCGGCCCGCGACGCCCTCGGCGTCGGCGTCGCGAGCGTCGCCCTCTACGCGCTGGGACTCGTCGCCTTCCTCCTGAGTTTCACGCTCGCGGCGGCGCTGGCGGAGCGACTCGGTACCGGTCCCGCGTCCGGTACGTCGCCGCGCTCGGGGTGGCTCGACGCCGCGGTCGGCTTCGGCGGGACCGTCGTCCCCATCGCGGCGGCCTACGAGGTGGCCCACAACTACCCGTTCGTGACCGCGAACCTCGGCGGGACCGTCGCCGTCGTCCGCGACCTCGCGCTCGGGACCGAGGGCGACCCCGTCCGGCTGTTGGCCGGGCTGTCGGTCGAACTGTTCTGGGGGTCGCAGGTCGCGCTCGTCGTCGCCGGCCACCTCGTCGCGGTCGTCGCCGCTCATCGGGTGGCGACCGAGCGCTACGGCACCGGTTCGGCCGCCCGGCGGGGACACGCCCCGTTCGTCGTCGTCATGGTCGGGTACACGGTGCTCTCGCTGTGGATCGTCTCCCGGCCGCTCGCGGGGTGAATCGATGTATCCGTTCGGAGGGTGAATCGACCGAGAAGCGACCGACTTAGGTACGGACGGCGACTAGCAGTGGTGTGACACCGCTCCGCCCGGTCGCCCACGCGCCGCCTTCCCCGGACCCGATGCTCCTCGGCGTCCACCTGCTCGCGGGCGTCGGCTCGGGCCTCCTGCTCGCGCTCGGCGTCGTGGCGCTCGGCCAGCGCGGCTCGCGCTCGTACCTGCTGGTCGTGCTCGCGCTCGGGGCGCTGGTCGCCCGGACCGTCGTCTCCGGGCTCGCGATGTTCGGCCCGCTCGACCCCGGAGTCCACCACTTCGCCGAGCACGCGCTCGACGCCATGCTCGCCACCTTCCTGCTCGGCGCCATCTACTACGCGCGGACGACCGGTCCGGTCGCGCCGGGTGATCCGCGATGACCGGAACCGACACGCGCGCCCGGATCGCCGCCCACGTCGCCGAGAATCCGGGCGTGTACTTCAGCGAACTCGTCCGGCAACTCGACCTCGCGCCGGGGCAGGTCCAGTACCACCTGCGCCGGCTGGACGACGTCGTCGCGGCCGACCTCTACGGCCGGACGCACTACTACCCGCCCGACTGCGACGACTTCGAGCGGCGCGCGCTCGCCGCGCTACGTCGGGAGACGGCCGCGGACGTCGTCGTGACGCTCCTCCGTCGAGGCCCGAGCGCTCCGGCGGAGGTCGCCGGGGAGATCGACGTGGCCCGGAGCACGCTGGAGTGGCACCTCGACCGGCTGACCGACCTCGACCTCGTCGCCAAGCGCCGCGACGAGCGCGGCCGCGTGACGCTCGTGCTCGAACGGCCCGAGGAGACGGCGCGACTGCTGCGCACGGTCGAGCCGTCGCTGCCGGACCGGCTCGTCGACCGCTTCACGCGCCTGCTCGACCGCCTGCTGGCGGAGTGAGTCGACGCCGATCCGGAGCGGTCATCCCTGCGTCGTCCGGTGGCACAGCGTCCCGGTCGGCTTTCGACGTACCGACCAGAACCCCCTTGTCGCCGCGGTGGCTAGAGCCGTCGATGCCACCCAGTCGCTCCCGCGGCGTCTCCCGCCGGGAGTTCGTCAAGGCGGCCGTCGCCATCGGCGGCGCGTCCGCGCTGTCGGCCTGCCTCGGCCGGGAGAACCCCGACCTCCCGCAGGGCCCCGACGACCTCTCGGCCCTGCCCCGGCGCCAGCACGCCTGGAACGCCGCCCTCTCGACCGACGACCACGGCAACCACCTCCAGCCGCGCCACCACCTCCTCCTCTACCTCGACTACACGGGCGACGGAGCGCCCTCCGACGCCGACCGCGAGACGGTCGAGACCGCGCTGCGGTCCCTGGAGCGGTCGTACCCGCGGCGCCACGAGGGCGAGGTCGGCCTGCTGTTCACCGTCGGCTACGCGCCGGCGTACTTCGAGCGGTTCGACGCCGCGCTGCCCGACGGCGTCGACCTGCCCGCGCCGGAACCGCTCGCGCCCTTCGAGGACCCCGCGCCCGACGAACCCGACGCCGTCGTCCACCTCGCCAGCGACTACGGATCGGTCGTCCTCGCCGCCGAGGAGGCGCTCCTCGGCGAGCAGTCGACGCTCAACGGCCGCGAGATGGACGCCACGGTCGAGGGGGTCTTCGAGCGGGCGTCGCTCGCCGAGGACGGCCCGAACCGCCGGACGGGATTCATCGGCGCGGGCCTCCCCGCCGACAACCAGGACGTCAACGGGATCCCCGACTCCGAACCCGTCCCGGACGACAGCCCGCTCTACATGGGGTTCAAGTCCGGCTTCGAGGGCAACCAGGCCAGCGAGGACCGCGTGACAATCGGGTCGGGACCGTTCGCCGGCGGGACCACCCAGCACGTCTCGCAGATCCACCTCAACCTCGGCCAGTGGTACGAGCAGGACAGCCGCGAGCAGCGCGAGGCGACGATGTTCTGCCCGGCCCACGCCGACGAGGACCGCATCGAGGGCGTCGGCGACAACCTCGGCACCGACACCGGCGTCGAGGCCTGCGCCGAGGACCTGGACAGCGACGCGCGGGAGAAGGGCGTCGTCGGCCACTCCCAGAAGACCGCGACCGTCCGCGAGGACGGCTCGCCGATCATCCTGCGGCGGGACTTCGACTCGACCGACGGCGGGCAGGCCGGCGTCCACTTCCTCTCGCTGCAGTCGTCCATCGCGGACTTCGTCCGGACGCGCGAGGCGATGAACGGGAGCGACCTGGCCGAGGACACCGCCGTCCGCCAGCGCTCGAACAACGGCATCCTCCAGTACATGTCCGTCCGCCGCCGCGGGAACTACCTGCTCCCGCCGCGCGAGAACCGGGCGCTCCCCTCCCCACGGCCGTCCGAGTGATCGCGCAACTTCCCGTGGTCACCGCTCGCCCCCGCGCCGTCCCCCGCTCTTTCGAGAGGCCTACCAGAAGCCGCTTTTAGGTACGTCCGCTAGGGCCGAACATGTACAGACGACGGTTTCTCGCGGCGGGCGTGGCGGCCGCGTCCGTGGGTGCGGCGGGGTGTCGGTCCATGTTCCAGACGCGCTCGGCCCGCGCGCCCCCGCTGGTCGAGGACCGGCCGGACGCCGTCTACGTCCCCACGCACGTCGAGGGGATGGAGATGGTCGGGACGGCCGACGCGGGCGACTACAAGGTGGCGCTCACCTACAGCTATCCCCATCGCTTCTGGCGCGCCGAGGGCGACCAGCCCACGAAAGTCGAGATCCAGGGCAGCGACACGGTCCACCTCATGACGATGGTGTGGGACGCCGAAACGGGGACCGTCGTCCCGAACGGTTCCATTACCACGACGATCACGAAAGACGGCGAGACGCTCGTCAGCGGGAAGCCGCTCTGGCTGATGCTCTCGCAGAACATGGGCGTCCACGCCGGCGACAACATCGAACTCGACGGCGACGGCACCTACGAGGTCGAGATCGCCGTCAGTCCGTTCTCGGTCCGCCGGACCGGCGCGTTCCGCGACCGCTTCGGCGAACTCGGGACCGCCTCGTTCACGATGGACTTCGCCCAGTCGACGCTCGAAGCGGTCCGATTCGAGCGACTACAGGACAGACAGGGCGAGCGCGGCGCCCTCGACCCGATGGAGATGGACATGATCCCCGTCGGCCAGGCGCCGGCGACCGAGGACCTGCCGGGGACGGTCCTCGGCGAGGCGAAAAGCGGCGACGCCATCTTCGTCGCCACGCGCCTCGAATCGCCGCCCGCCGGGTTCGTCGAGTCCGACGACGAGGGAGCGGACAGCGCCACCGGCACAGACAGCGACGCCGGAACAGCCACCGCAACCGGAACGGCCGCCGAAACCGGAACGGCGACCGACTCGGCAGGGGGCGACTCCGCGACCGGGACGGGGTCCTACCTCGCCGTCTCGATGCGGACGCCGTACAACCGCTATCCGATCCCCGAGACCTCGGTGTCCGCGACGGTCGATCGCGGCGGCGAGACCGTCTTCGAGGGCGGCCTCGTCCAGGCGTTCGACCCCGACCTCGGCTGCCACTACGGCGCCGTCGCCGACGTCCGGTCCGGCGACGAACTGACGCTCTCGGTCGGCGCACCGCCGCAGATATCCCGACACGAAGGCTACGAGACGGCGTTCGTCGACTTCTCCGAGACGACGATCACGGCCGGCGAATAGCGCCACCGCTCGGGCGATGCGTCCGGCAATGGGGGAAAGAACTGGTCGCTACGATCCGCGCTCGAACGCGTACTGGACGTCGAAGTACGTGTCGCAGGCCGGGCAGCAGGTCGGCGACTCCCCGTCGGCGTCGGCCGCGTCGTCGACGACTGCGCTCTCCCGGGGTAGCGGCACACCGGTCGGGTGCCCGCAGTCCGGACAGGAGACCATTTCGCTGGTGATCGTGCGAGCACCGTCCTCCCGGGAACCGCGTTCGAGTACGGACATCCTGACATCTGCTTCGACACCGGTCCCGATAACCCTCCTTCCAAAACATTTGGGGAGCCGATCCGCACGGGCGGTCGCCGCTCGCGGTTCGGGACGCCGTCCGAAACCCCTGGGCCCGCTCGCTCAGGTCGCCTTCCCCGTAGGCTTTTGTCGGATCGGGGGATACCGCGGGACGAGTGAGCGACCACCTGGCATGACGCGACCCGACCGCGACGACGGCGAGGTCAAGGAACTCGTTCGACGGCACTGGAACGGCCGAGCGCCGACGTTCGACGACGAGCGTCACCACGGCGTCCACACCGCGGCCCAGCGCGAGCGCTGGCTGTCTGTCCTCCGCGGGTGGACGGGCGAGCGACCGCGTCGCGCGCTCGACGTCGGCTGCGGGACGGGCGTCGTCTCGCTGTTGTTGGCGGCGCTGGGCCACGACGTCACGGGCGTCGACTTCGCGCCGGCGATGCTCGAACGGGCGCGGGCGAAGGCCGAGCGGGCGGACGCCTCGGTCGCGTTCGCTCGCGGCGACGCGGAGCGGCTCCCCGTTCGCGACGGCGCCGTCGACCTCATCGCCGCGCGCCACCTCGTCTGGACGCTTCCGGACCCCGAGGGGGCGATCCGTGAGTGGCGGCGAGTCGTCGAACCCGGTGGACGGATTCTCCTGATAGAGGGCTTCTGGGACCACGACGAGCCGTGGGACGAGTACGAGGAGGTCCACGGGGACCTGCCGATGTACGACGGGCGACCGCCCGGGGCGATGCGCGACACCCTCGAATCCTGTGGCCTCCGGTCCGTCGAGTACGAACCGCTCGCGGATCCGGTGCTGTGGGGGCGCGAACCCCGCCACGAGTATTATCGCGCGACCGGGACGGTCCCCGAGTGAATCGCCGAGCCCGCCGCGCCTGAGTACCCGGCAACGGTTCGGAAGATACTGTTTTGGCATCCCACACCACACTTCCGGATCGGGATGGAACGAGGCACCGACTGGGAGCGAGCGGCCGTCCGCGAGCGCTGGGCGGAGGTAGCGCGGCGAGAACGCGCCGCGAGACGGCTGCGGACCGGTGCGGTGCTCCTCCTCGGCGGGCTGGTCGTCACGCTCACGGCGGTGCCCGGGGAGGCCTGCGTGGAACAGGGCGCCTGGCCCCACGGCTGTACCGCGGTCGTGCCGGCGGCGACGCGGGCGCTCTTGCTCGCGGTCGGTCCGGCGGCGGTGCTCGCGGGGCTGTGGGTCTGCTGGCGGACGCTCTCGGAGTAGGCGGCCGGAGCGGTAGACGGTCGGGGGCCCGCCGCGACGGCGTCACTCGCCCCCGATCAGGGGACGGTCACGCGTTGCGCGCAGGTGGTCGACGCCGCCGACGAGCACGAGGACGAGACCGAGGACCGACACGGCGAGGTGGGTCTCGCGGAACCAGAAGGGCACCTGCGCGACGCTCCCCTGGATGCCGGCCACCGCGAGCGAAAGGAGGGGGATCCCGCCGCCGGTGGGGCCGCCGAGGGAGCCGGACCCGTTCATCCGCGGGAGCGGCGTCTTCGTCGGCCCCACGGTGCCGTTCCCGTCGGAGGGCGTCTCGTTGCCGTCGTCGTAGCTCCCCGCGAACTCGCCGTAGGGCAGGCGGTCGGCCTCGTAGGGGATGCCGGGTCCGCTGGTGACGTCATCGTCTGTCGCGACACTCCAGACGACTTTGCCCTCAGGGTTCACTTCGATGACGCGCTTGCCCAGTGAATCGGTAATTAGCGTGTTGCCGTTGGGAAGGCGGTCAGCGTCTCTGGGCCAATGGAGGCCGTCGACGATCCACGCCGGTTCCCAGCTCCCGTTCTCGGTCCGGTGGAGCTCGACGACGCGGTCGTTCTCGCTGTCGGCCACCAGCACCGCTCCGTTGCCGAGCCACTGCGGGTTGTGCTGTTCCTTGATCACCGACGGGTCGCCACAGCGCACGTCGCCGTCGCCGTCGGCGTCGTACAGGCGGGTATCTGTGAGGCAGTTGGCGTCGCTCGTCCCGGTGTCCTCGTTGACGACCTCGACGACGCCCTCGCCGCGCTCGACGACGAGGATCTGGTTCGCGTTGCGCACCGAGACGAGGAAGCGGCCGTCGCCGATGGTGTCGACGTCGTTGATGTGCAGCCAGTCCCGGCTGGTCGGGTCCTCCGGCGCCTCGTAGAACGAGCTCGCGTGCCACTCCCAGACGACGGTGCCGTTCTCCACGATAGCGATGCGCTCCTCGTCCATGTCCGTGAAGACGATGCCGCCGTTGCCCGTCGGGTCGGCGGCGTGGACCTCGCGGTTCGTGATCTCGCGGACCGGGAAGCTGTACTCCGAGCGGATCTCGCCGCTCCCGGGCTCGATGATCCGGTAGCCCGTCCGGGCGCACGGCGCCGGGATGTCGCCGCACTCCTCGGAGCTCTCGTTGGCGAAGGCCGCGAGGACGGTCCCGTTGTCGAGTCGCGTCACCTCGAAGTAGCCGTCCGCCTGGGTGTTGCGCCACTCGACGCTCCCGCCGTCGTAGCCGAGGACGCTCCCGTGCGTCACCCAGCCGCCCTGGACGCCGACGAGCGTCCGCGGCGACTCGGGGAGGGGCGCCTCCGTCGGCGTCTCGCCGTCCGAGCCGTCCGGCGTCGCGGTGCCGTCCGCGGGCGTCGGCGTCGGTGTCGATGCGTCGACGCCGCCGACTGAACGGTCGGGGGCTGTCGCGGCGCCGACGGCCATCGTCGCGACGACGAGGCCGACGCCGAGCAGGACCAGGGCACTACCGCGCGAAACGTCCATCGTGGCAGGTGTGTCCGCCGCGTCGGCGAATAAGCCTTCGGGTCGTGGGTTCGCGGGCGCGGATCGATGGGGTGAGCGCGCCGACGCCGTCGCGATTCGCTGGACGATAAGGTGTCAACGGATCGGCTCCCGCGCGGCTCACTCGTAGGGCCAGTTGGGGTCGCGGGGCTCGTCGGGGTCGCGCGTGTTGGGCGCCGCGCCCTCGACGCAGGCGCCGTGTTCGCGGAAGTTGGCGCGGGCGTCGCTGAGCGCGACGCTGTTGGCCTCGCTGACGTGGTCGGCGTCGCCGAACTGCACCGGGTCGTCGAGCCAGTCGCAGACCGGGCAGTGGTCGTAGGAGCCGGGCCGACCTGGCGGGAGCGTCCGATACCCGCAACAGGGGCAGAATCCCAGCTCCCGCGCCGCCGGGTTACCGGGTGAGTCAGCCATGCCCGACCGTACGGTCGCTCGACCGATAGCTGTGACGCCCGCCGGACTCGCGGACCGCTCGACGGGGCCGAGATCGGGCGACCGCGCGACCGTCGGGTCACCAGGTCTCGCGGGCTTTCAGGAGGCCGTCGCGTTCGAGTTCGGCCGCGAGGCCCTCGGGGAGGAACTGGGAGTCGCCGGGGGTGTCGTAGCTGAGCCAGCCGTCGCAGGTGTGGTAGGCGGCGGCCTCGCCGTCGAACTCCTCGGGACACTGGTTGCGCTCGTCCAGGCGGCCGGCGACGTTGTGCAGGAGTTCGTGGACGGCGACGAACGTGCGGTAGCTCGTCCCGTTGAACTCGGTGTGGTACTGCGTCGCGACGAGCGAGAAGGTCCCCGGCGTGGCGCCCCGACCGGCGAACTCGGCGTCCACGTCGGCCAGCACCAGGCGGTGGTACACGCCGCTCCGGTTGCCCATCGCGTCGCCGTCGTATCGCTGCTTGAGGTCGTAGTAGTCGCGGTCGTCCGAGACGGTGATCGACTCGTTCAGCGCGTCCTGTTCGACGTGGACCGCGATGCCCGTCGAGCCGTCGGGGTTGCCGACGGGCATCGACGCCCAGGCGTCCTCGAGGGCGGCGAGTTCGTCCTCCTCGAACGCCTCGGCGTTCTCGCTCACCGAGACCTGCACGTAGAGGTCCGCGCGCGTCGGGTCGGCGTCGGGGAGGGGTGCGCCCGCGTCCGTGACGCCAGCGACCTCGGCGCCGTCCGAGAGCGTGTCGCGGTCGGTGTCGACCTGGGTCAGGTTCGTGCCCGCGTCGACCTCCGCTCCGTCCGCTAGACCGTCGCCGTCGGTGTCGGCGGTCAGCGGGTCCGCGCCGTACTCGAACTCGCGGCCGTCGGGCAGGTCGTCGCCGTCGGTGTCGGCCGCGGTGGCGTTCGTCCCGCGTTCGAGTTCGTCGGCGTCGGCCAGCCCGTCGATGTCGCTGTCCGCGAGGGTTGCGTTCGTGCCGAGTTCGAGTTCGCGACCGTCCGAGAGGCCGTCGCCGTCGGTGTCGGCGACCGTCGGATCGGTCTCGCTGTCGACCTCGGTTCCGTCCGGGCTCCCGTCGCCGTCGGTGTCGGCCGCGGTGGCGTTCGTCCCCAGGTCTGACTCGCGGCCGTCGTCGAGGCCGTCGCCGTCAGTGTCGGCCGTGGTCGGGTCGGTTCCGCCCTCCGCCTCGCGACCGTCGGAGAGACCGTCGCCGTCGGTGTCCGTGGCGGCCGGGTCGGTCCCGAGTTCGCGCTCCCGACCGTCGGGCAGGCCGTCGCCGTCGGTGTCTGCGGCGGCCGGATCTGTCCCGAGTTCGAGTTCGCGACCGTCCGAGAGGCCGTCCTCGTCGGTGTCGGCGACGGTCGGATCGGTGCCGTACTCGTCGCGCTCGGCGGCGTCGTCGAGGCCGTCCCCGTCGCTGTCGGGGTCCGGTGTCGCCGTGGGCGTGGCCGTCGGTGTGCCCGTCGCGGTAGTCGCGGCCGGCGTGTCGGGGGCCGATAACTCGGCGTCGGCGGGCGACTCCGTGGGGGTACCGTCGACGGCGGGACCGCCGCCGAGGGGCACCGATCCGGTGAGAACTAGTGCGACTGCCGCGCCGACGACGAGGACGGCGACCAGTGCGAACGGGGACCGTCGCATCGTCGGACAATTCGGATTGGTCGCCATATACTTGTCGGCGACGTAGGCGGACCCCAGCCGGGAGCGGGCGGGACCACGAGAACCGCTGAACATCCCGCAAGTACCTTTAGGGCCGCGGCAGGCGGCGATCCGGTATGCCCGGCGCCGACCGGCCGAACGTCGTCTGGATCGCGATGGAAGACACGACGCCGCGCCTGGGGTGTTACGGCGACGACCTCGCGCGGACGCCCAACATCGACGGCCTCGCGGCGGACGGCCGGCGCTACCCGAACGCGTTCTCGACGGCCCCGGTCTGCGCGCCGAGTCGCGCGGCGGTGATGACCGGCTGTCACCAGAACGCCATCGGCGCCCACCACATGCGGACGACCCACACCAACGACGACGCCCCCGAACTCCCGACGCCCTACGAGGCCGTGCCGCCCCACTACGTCACCGCCGTCCCCGAGTACTTCCGGCAGGCCGGCTACTACTGCACGCTCGACTCGAAGGCCGACTACCAGTTCGGGACCCCCTTCACCGTGTGGGACCACCACGGCGACGGCGCCGGCTGGTGGGACGACGCCCGCGATTCCGACCAGCCCTTCTTCGCGATGTTCACGAACGGTGTCACCCACGAGAGCGGCCAGTGGGACCCCACAGAACCGGGCACCGACGACCAGTTCGGCGGGGCCGTCGCCGACCCGGACACCGACCCCGACGCCGTCGAGGTCCCGCCGTACCTCCCCGACACCGACGAGACCCGCATGGCCATCGCCCGGCAGTACGACAACGTCGCTCGCTCCGACCAGTGGGTCGGAGAGCTCCTCGAACGGCTCGACGCGGACGGCCTGACCGAGGACACCGTCGTCGTCCTCTGGAGCGACCACGGCGAGGGGCTCCCCCGGAGCAAACGCTGGCCCTACGACGGGGGGATCCACGTCCCCCTGATCGTCCGCTGGCCCGGCGAAGTCGACGGCGGCGGCGTCGACGAGCGCCTCGTGAGCATGATGGACCTCGGCCCGACAACGATGGATGCCTGCGGGCTCGACGTGCCGCAGTACGTGGGCGGCCGGCGCTTCCTCGGCCCCGACGCCGACGAGCGCGAGTACGTCTTCGCCACGCGCGACCGGTACGACGAGGCCTACGACATGGTCCGGGCCGTCCGCGACCACCGGTTCAAGTACGTCCGCCACTACCGTCCGGGGACGCCCTACCGGCAGTGGATCCCCTTCCGGAATCGCCACCCGGTGATGCGCCAGATCCTGGAACGCGCCCGGGAGGGCGACCTGGAGGGCGCCGAGCAGTGGTTCGACGCCCGCCGACCCGCGGAGGAACTCTACGACCTCCGCGCGGACCCTTACGAGGTCGTCAATCTGGCCGACGACCCGGAGTACGCGGACACGCTCCAGCGGTTCCGCGACGCGCTCGACGAGTGGCGCGAGCGCGTCGACGACACCGGCGACGTCGCCGAGGAACGGATGGTCTGGGAGCAGTACCAGGGAGACGAGCAGCCCGAGACCGCCGCGCCGCGGTTCGTCGTCAACAGCCCCGATCACGACGAGCGAACGGCCAGGACCGACGGGCTGAACCTGGAGGGGCCGGCCACGGTGTCGTTCTACTGCGCCACGCAGGGGGCCTCGATCGGCTACGCGTTCTCGGAGGACCTGGTCAGGGACGACGGGAGCGAACCGCAGTGGCGGCTCTACACCGGCCCGGTCGAGTTGCCCGCGGGCGAGACCGTCGTGCGCGCGAAGGCGATCCGCTACGGGTTCGCCGAGAGCGACGAGCAGGTCGGGACGTTCGTCGTCTCTGAGTGACCGTTCTCGGGGCCGGCCGTCAGAAAAGCTATCCGTCCGGGCGGTCAACGCTGTACCGATCGGACGAACAGCATGACAGACGACACGGACCGGCCGACGGCGGACGGGCGCGCGGGGGAGACCGAATCCGTCGGCGACCTGGTCGAGAAGATTCGCTCGCTGGACGACGAGGAAGACCGCAGTCAGGGGATCCTGCTGGATCAGCTCTCGGAGGTCGAGGACCGCCTGCTCGCGTTCGGGCGGGCGCTGGGGGGCGACCCGGAGACGGTCGCGGACCTGCCGTTCACCGAGGAGGCGGGCACCGACCAGATGCCCGAGCCGCTCTACGTCCGCCACGACACGGAGATGCTCAACCAGGTGACCGGCTGGCTGCTCCAGGAACAGCACATCGGGCTGGTCAGTCACTACGGCACCGGCAAGACGGCCTTCCGCGAGATCGTCCGCCGCGATCTGAGCGAACACGACGACTTCGTCGTCGCCATCCTCGACAACCCGCGGGAGACCACGCCCCGGAAGCTCTACGCGACGATCCAGACGACCGCCGAGGCGGCGGGCTACGAGATCGAGGACCGGGACTACTGGCAGACCCGCGACGGCGTGCCGTGGGCGACCGAGGACGCGAAAGAAGCGGCCCGGGAACTCGTCGAGGAGGTCCGCGCCGACGGCAAGACCATCCTGCTTCTGGTCGACGAGATCGAGGTGCTGCCCGCCGAGATCCTCTCGACGCTGCAGGTCGCGGGCGACATGGGCGTCCGCCTGTTCCTGATGGGCACGCCCGAGGGCAAAGAGCGCGTCGCCGACCTGCGCGGGACGCTCGACTCCCGGCTGCGCTACTACGAGGGGATCGAGCCGTTCGGCCCCGAGGACGTCGCCGAGTACATCGCCCGCTCGTTCGCGTATTTCCGCGGCGAGCCCTACGAGGACCAGCGGCCCGAACTGTTCACGGAGGCCGCCATCCGCGACATCACGGAGCGCAGCGAGGGCATCCCGCGCGAGGTCCGCATCGAGTGCCGCGAGCTGTTCACCCGCGCCGCCTTCGTCTGGTACCGCACCGGCCAGGAGATCGACCGCATCCAGATCACGCCCGAACTGCGCCACCGCCGGTTCGGGATGGGCCGGTAACGCGGGACCGGACACCGTTTCTCGGTGCCCCGACTCACCTGACGAACCCGCGATACCTGGCGAGTTCGGCGGCCAGCTCCCGGCTTTCGAGCACCGCGAACCCGGCGACGATGACGAGAAAGCCAAGCAGCGTCGCCGGCTGGATCCGCTCGGCGAGGAACAGCCAACCGACGACGAGTGCGACGACGGGCGTGAGGTACGTCACGAGGTTGGCCTTCACCGCGCCCACTTCCTCCATGAGCGTGAGGAACAGCACGAACCCGATCGCGCCGGGGAACACGCCCAGGTAGCCCACCACGGCGATCGCCAGCGGCGTCACGCGGACGGCCGCCGGCGACTCGCCGAGCGCGAGGGCGAACGCGAGCTGGATCGTCGCCCCGACGACCATCGCCCAGCCGGTCAGCGCGGGGATCGGCATCTCGGGTCGGCTCCGCCTGACGAGCACGGAGCCGAGGGCGACGACGCTGACGCCGACGAACACCAGCAGCTTCCCGACGAGGGCCGGATCGAGGAGCGCCGACGGGTCGGGCCGGACGATGATCGCGACGCCGAGGAACCCGAGCAGTATCCCGAGGTAGTCGCGACCGACGAGCCGTTCGGCCGGGAGGAGCGCCCAGGCGAGCACGCCGGTGACGATCGGCGAGAGGCTGAAGATGATGGCGGCCACGCCGCTCGGGATGAACTGCTGGCCGACGAACCCGAACCCCACCCCGCCCATCAGGAACGCGCCCCCGGTCAGCACGGCTGTCCAGTCGCCCCGGGTCCGTGGGGTCCGGTACGCCGCGGTGAGACCGACGTACCCCAGCAGGAGCGCCGCGGCGAGGTAGTTTCGGATCGCGACGAACAGCAGCGGCGGGACGAAGTCGAGCCCGGTCTTGACCGCCGGGAACGCGGTCCCGTAGACCACGGTGACGACGGCGAACAGCGCCAGCGTTCGCGACCGGGACATACCGCTCGACCAGTTCTCACACGCTGTTAAGTAACGGGGAGATACCACCGAGGCCGACGGCCGTTGGCCGCGGCTTACGGCAGTCGCCGCGCGACTACGACGGGTGCTGGTGTTTGATCTGTTCGGCGCGGACGCTCGGGACTTCCGATAGACACTCCCGGCACTTCCACGTCGGGTAGACGTCGCCCTGCTCCTTGACGAGGTCCTGTTTGTACCGCAGCGTCGCCCCGCACTGACAGGTGTAACTGGCGGGAGACATACGAGAGCGAACGCGGCGAGCGCGCAAAAAGTATCGGGCAGGTCCGAACGGAATTCGGGAACCGTCGACGGACGGAGGAGGTGTCGGGAGCCGTCGGCGGTTCGCGGAGGCGGTACAGCGGTCGACGGGTAAGCATCCGCGCGCCGAAGGCGCGCGGTTCACGCGAGCGCCAGCGGCGCTCGCGCTTTTCCCCAAGTTTTTGCTGAGGGGGTTCACCGTAGCGGTCCGCAGGGCCGCGAGGAAACCCCCTCAGCAAAAAGTGGCTTCTACATCATGCCGCCCATGCCGCCGCCCATGCCGCCCATGCCGCCGGCGCCGCCGGGACCGCCGGCGCCCTCTTCCTCGCCGCCCGAGGTCGAGAGGTCGCCGGCAGCGATGATGTCGTCGATCTTCATGACGAGGTTCGCGGCCTCGGAGGCCGAGGAGACGGCCTGCTCCTTGGCGTGGGCCGGCTCGACGACGCCGGCCTCGAAGGTGTCGACCACGTCGCCGGAGTAGACGTTCAGGCCGGCGTGTTCGTCGCCGTCCTCGTGGGCGGCGCGCAGGTCGACGAGGGTGTCGATGGAGTCGAGGCCGGCGTTCTCGGCGAGCACGCGCGGGACGAGCTCCAGGGAGTCGGCGAAGGCCTCGACGGCGAGCTGCTCGCGGCCCTCGACGGAGTCGGCGTAGTCGCGGACGCGGCCGGCGAGTTCGACCTCGGTGGCGCCGCCGCCCGCGAGGACGCGGCCGTCGGCGACGGTCGAGGCGACGACGTCGAGCGCGTCGTTGATGCCGCGCTCGAGCTCGTCGACGACGTGGTCGGTCGAGCCGCGCAGGATGAGGGTCGCGCCGTGGCCGCTGCCCTCGACGTAGAACATGTCGTCGTCCTCGTCGCGGCGGACGGAGCCGCTGGCGACGTCGTCGGAGGAGACGGAGTCGATGTCGGAGACGATGTTGGTCTCGAGGACCTCGGAGACGAACTCGATGTCGGACTTCTTGACGCGGCGGACGGCGAGGATGCCCTCCTTGGCGAGGTAGTGCTGGGCCATGTCGTCGATTCCCTTCTGGCAGAAGACGACGTTGGCGCCGGCGTCGGCGATGGTCTGGACCATCTCCTGGAGGCGCTGTTCCTCCTGCTCGATGAAGTCCTGGAGCTGGTCGGGGCTATCGAGGTTGAGCTGGGCGTCCGTCTCGGTCTCCTCGACCTCGATGGGGGTGTCCAGCAGGAGGACCTCGGCGTCCTCGACGGTCGAGGGCATGTCGCTGTGGACGGCGTCCTTGTCGATGGTGCCGCCGGTCAGCAGCTCGGAGTCGGAGACCGAGCGGCCGGTCTGGGTCTGGATGTTGAGGAACTGCAGGTCGGGGACGTGGCTGCCGTCGTCGGCCTCCACGGTGACCGCCTGGATCGCGTCGACGACGAGGCCGACGAGGACGTCCTTGTTGAGCTCGGCGCCCTTGCCGGTCATGGACGTCTCGGCGACCTTCTCGAGGATCTCCTCGTCGCTGGGGTCGACGGACGTGGCGATCTCGCCGATCTCCTCTTTGGCCCGCTTGCTCGCGAGGTTGAACCCGCGGATGATCGACGTGGGGTGGATGTCCTGCTCGAGGAGGTCCTCGGCGTTCTTCAGGAGTTCGCCCGCGATAGCGACGGCCGTGGTCGTCCCGTCGCCGGCCTCGTCCTCCTGGGCCTCGGCGACCTCGACGATCATCTCGGCCGTCGGGTTGTCGATGTCCATCTCGGTGAGGATGGTCACGCCGTCGTTCGTGACGGTTACGTCGCCGAGCGAGTCGACGAGCATCTTGTCCATCCCCTTCGGGCCGAGCGTCGAGCGGACCGACTCCGCGACCGCTCGGGCCGCCGAGATGTTGTGGCTCTGCGCGTCCTTGTCCTTCATCCGCTGGGAGTCCTCGCCCAGAATGATCATGGGCTGACCCTGCATTCGCTGTTGACTCATATTCGTACGGAAGTATGAATGTGCTTCTATATAAAAGTGGGTGTTCGAGGCCGACGGGGGCGTCTGCCGTAGCTGCCGTGTATTCCCGGATAACCGGCATATCGCGTCCGCTACCCGGTTCGAGTGTGCTACCTGTTACCAACGTGTGCGGCTGGTTGTCACTGGGGTTTATACGTGCCTGCCGGATGTGAGGAGCGGTTCGGCGGACGATCGCGGTCCGCCGGTGGTCAGTTCGCGGGTTCCTTCCAGTGGACGATGACCACGCCGACGACGAACGCGTCCGTGGTCGTGGCGTCGCGCTCGATCTTGATCGTGTTGGCGCCTTCGGTGAGGTCGATCCCCGAGAGGGTGTCCATCCAGTGCTGCCAGCCCTCGCTGGGCGGGATGTCGAAGCCCGACAGCGAGGCGCCGTTGACCAGTATCTCGTGGCCGTACTCCTCGACGTCGTAGGCCTGCAGTTCGAGGTAGGCGTCGGTGGCGTCGTCCGTCGGGACGGTGAACTCTCTCTCGTCGGTCTCGTCGCCGACGAACTCCGCCCACGGGACGGCGAGGCTCTCCTCGTTCTGCCCGAGGTGTTGCTGGAACGGGACGAGCGCGTAATTGGGACGGCGGTCTCCCATACCGATCCGTGGGTTGCAACTGGCTTATATGTCAGGTCGACCGTCTCGTCCCCCGTCGGACGCTGACCGGTGAACCGAACGTGTTCGTCCACAGGTCGAGGAACGCGGGGGACGTACGATCGGTCATGAGCGCGATTCCGGGGGAGGTCGACACCGACCAGCAGCCGCCGATGACGGTCCCGCTCCGGCACTTTCTGGTCGGGCTGGGCCTGCTCGTCACTGGCGGGGCGACGGGCGTGCTCGACGCGGTCGGCGCCCTGTCGGGGCTGTCCGTGCTCGCGCACGTCCACCTCCTGGTCGCCGGGTGGGTCTGCGTGACGATCATGGGCGCGATGACCCAGTTCGTCCCGGTGTGGTCGAACGCCCCGCTGCACTCCCGACGCCTGGCGACCGCGCAGTTGTGGCTCGTGACCGCCGGCGTCGGCGGAATGGCCGCGACGTTCGCGACCGGAACGCTCCCGTGGGTCCACGCCTTCGGCGGCCTCGCACTGCTCGGGTTCTGGACGTTCGCCTACAACCTCGGTCGCACGCTCCTGCGCGCGCGGCCCTGGGACGTGACCGAGCGCCACTTCGCGCTCGCGCTGGGGTTTTTCGTCGCCGTGCCGGCGATGGGGTTCGCGCTCGCGATGAACTACGCCGTCCCCTTCCTCGCGGGGTCGCCCGTCGCCCCGCCGCGACTGGCCGCCGCCCACGTGACGCTCGCCGTCTTCGGCGCCGTGCTCACGACGGTCCTGGGCGCGCTCTACCAGCTCGCCACGATGTTCACCCAGACCGAGCTACACGGCGTCGACCGGCACCTCGGCCGCGTCGAGGAAGTCGGCTACCCCGTCGGCGTCGTCGCGCTCGCCGCCGGCCGACTCCTGGGCTCGGCCCCCGTCGCCCGCGTCGGCGGCCTCCTCGTCGCCGTCGCGCTCCTGGGGTTCAGCGCCGTTCTCGCCCGCCGACTGGTCGAGACGCAGGTCGCGTGGACGCCGATGCTCTCGCGCTACGCGGTCGTCGCCGCCGCGATGGCCGCGTGGGCGGTCCTCGCGGCCCGCGTGTGGTTCGTCGATCCCCTCGCTCCGACGGCGCGGTTCGGCGGCGGCCCGCCGCACCTGCTCGTCTTCGGCGTCGTCGGGTTCGTCGTCCTCGGAACCCTCTACCACGTCGTCCCGTTCATCGTCTGGGTCCACCGCTACAGCGACCTGCTGGGGTACGAGCAGGTCCCGATGATCGACGACCTCTACGACGACCGCGTCGCCGCCGCCGACTTCGCCTGCGTCCTCGCCGGTGCCGTCGGCCTCGCCCTCGCCGATGCGCTCGGACTCTCGGCCGCGGTCACCGCCGGCGCGGGCGCCCTCGCGACCGTCGGATTCGCGCTCTTCGCCGGCAACATGCTTCTGGTCGTCCGCGAGCACAGCCCGCACTCGCTCCGGGGCGTGCTCGTCACCCGGCTCGCCGACGACGGAGCGGCGGCCGAGAGCCCTGGCGAGGACGTGCCGGCCGCCGAAGACGCCGTTCGATGACGAGACGCTGGAGCCACCGCCGCGATAGCGCTCTCGGCGGCGCCCCCAGCGAACGCTTATGCCGTTCTGTCCCCTCCGCTCAGAAAAGATGGGCATCTTCAACAGGCTCGGTCGGGAGGTCGAGCAGTTCAAGCAGACGGCCGTGGAGTCGGCCGAGGAGCGCTACGACTACCGGTGCGAGGAGTGCGACGCGCGGTTCACGACGAACCACGACTACTGCCCCGACTGCGGCGCCGAGGCCGTCGTCGAGACGGCGGAGACAGAGAACGAGGAATAACGGGCCCAACGACCGGGAGAATCCGACCTCCGGTCACCGCTCGCGGACGACGACGAACTCCGCGAGGTCGCGCAGGTAGTCCATCGCCTTCGAGTCGTCGGCGTCGACGGCCGCGAGCGCGTCCAGCGCGACCTGGGACTGCTCGCGGGCGCGCTCGTTGGCCTCCTCGGGCGTCAGGTCGGCGACCTGGACGAGCGACGGGCGCTCCATCGCGGCGTCGTGGCCGGTGGGCTTGCCCAGCTCGTCGGCGTCGGCCGTCGTGTCGAGCACGTCGTCGCGCATCTGGAAGGCGACGCCGACCCGCTCGGCGTACTTGCCGAAGTTCTCGACGGTGTAGGCGTCGGCCTCCGCCGCGATGGCGCCCAGTTCCGCCGCGGCGCGGAACAGCGCGCCGGTCTTCCGCCGCGCGAGCTCCATGTACTCGTCCTCGCTGGCGGGCTGAGCGACCAGTTCCGTCGCCTCGCCCTCGCCGAGTTCGACCATCGACTCCGAGACGGCCTGCATCGCGCGCTCGTTGGCCGAGAAGAGGGCGAAGGCCTCGCCGAGCAGGCCGTCGCTGGCGATGATCGCCGGGCCGTGACCGTACTCGGCCCAGGCGCTCGGCGTCCCGCGGCGGAGCTCCGAGCGGTCGATGATGTCGTCGACGACCAGCGACGCGCTGTGGACGAGTTCGATCCCAACCGCGAACTCGACCGCCGTGTCGACGTCGCCGCCCAGCGCCTCGCAGACCAGCACCGTCACCGTCGGTCGCACCCGCTTGCCGCCCGACAGCACGACGTGGCGTACCTCCTCGCCGAGTTCGTCGGGCTCGACGCCGTCGAGGACCTCCTCCAGCCGCTCTTCGACCCGTCCCCGACGACTCTCCAGGTACTCCATCGCCCGACGGTTAGGAACAGTCCCGCTTGTACCTGACGAACCATCTTTTTCCCGAGGGGGTTTCCTCGGCGCGCTGCGCGCGCCTGCGGGGAACCCCCTCGGCAAAAACATGGGTGAAAAAGGCCGAACCCTCGCTTCGCTCGGGTTCGGTGAACCGCACTCACTCCGTTCGCGCGGACGTTCAGACCGCGCAGATGTCGTGGAGGTCGTCCAACGAGTCCAGATCCCAGGTGGGCCACACGTTGAGGTCCCAGTCGTGGCGGTGGGGCCGGCGGATGAACGCCGAGTCGATGCCGGCGTTCTCGGCGGCCTCGATGTCCGACTCGTTGTCGCCGACGTACAGCGCCGACTCCGCGTCCAGATCAGACAGTGCCCGCTCGATGTAGTGCGGATGGGGCTTGCGGAGCGTCAGGCTCTCGATGGTCGCCTCGCGGCCGTAGGCCGTCTCGAACAGTCCGTCGATCTCGAAGTGCTCCAGCAGGAAGTCGACCGTCTCCTGCTGGTTCGAGCTGACGATCCCCGTCGCCACGTCTAGGTCTTCCAGCGTGTGGACGTCGTCGTAGGGCGTCTTCCGGCCCGCGCGCGCCTCTTCCTGCTGGGCGCCCGAGACGGTGCTGTCGCGAGCGCGCCAGAACTGGTCCGGTTCGAAGCCGTACACGTCGCTGACGGCCTGGACCTGCTCGGGGGTCGCGCCGATGGTCATGTCCTCGACGTGATCGGGATCGGGGTCGGTCACGCCGAACTGCGCAAACGTCTCTTCGGTAGCCTCGCGGAGAACGTCGAAATGCGTCCGGCCGACGAGGACACCGTCGTTGTCGAACACGACGGTATCGTAAGTCATACCCGCCATTGTGAACGCGCCGTGATAAGTCTTACACCATCTTTTTCGCTCGGGGGGTCGCCGCAGGCGACCCCCGCCCCCGTCTGCTCACGGCGCTTCGCGCCGTTCGCATGGTCCGAGGGACCTTCGGCCCCTCGCTAAGCCAAAAACATGGGTGAAAAAGGCCGCTCGCGCCGTCGGCGCGAGCGGTGAACCGGCGCTTCGGCGCCGGATGCTCAGTACAGCCCATAAAGCGACCAATCGCGGTGGCGCGCGCTGTCAAGCGTGCCCGAGCAGTGCGAGGGCCGCGAGTCGAAGCCGTGCGAGGGATGAGGAGCGCAGCGAAGCGAGTACCGCAATCGGCTGGGGAGGCGTGAGGCGCGATGCAGTCGCTGTCCTGGCGGACTGAAAGGGCGAGCGCGCCGAGGGCTTTCATCGCTTGTTGTCCCCAGGGGTTGTCTACAATCAACTTCTCTTCACCTCGGATCAACCAGAAACACCCGCTTAACGTGCAGGACGAGATGAACGGAAGACTCGACTTGCGAAGTACGAAACAAACGGAACTAGCCGTGCTATCCACCGAACTCCTCGGTCAGCGCCGGTACGACCTCGAACAGGTCGTCGACGATGCCGTAGTCGGCGATGTCGAAGATGGGCGCGTTGGGGTCCTTGTTGATCGCGATGATCGTGTCGGCTCCCTTCATCCCGGCGACGTGCTGGACCGCACCGGAGATGCCGATTGCGAGGTACACGTCGGGGGTCACGACCTTCCCGCTCTGGCCGACCTGCCGGTTCTTCGGGAGCCAGCCGTTGTCGACGACGGGACGCGACGCCGAGACCGTGGCGTCCATCGCCTCCGCGAGGTCGAAGATGATGTCGAGGTTGTCCTCCTCCTCGATACCGCGGCCGACGGAGACGAGCACGTCGGCCTCCGAGATGTCCACGTCGCCACCGGCCGCTTCTTCGAAGCCCGTCACGGTCGAGCGGACGGCACTCTCGTCGATACTCACGTCGAAGGGCTCGACGACGGCGTCGCCGCCGCTGGGCGCGCCGGGCCACTCGGCCGGCCGGACCGTCACCGCCGCGGGTCGGCTCTCGACCTCGATGGTCGTCTCGACCTTCGACCCGTACATCTCGCGGGTGACCTCGAGCGCCCCGTCGACGGCCAGATCGACGGCGTCGGTCACCAGCGGGTAGCCCAGGCGCTCGGCGACCGCCGGCGCGTAGTCCAGCCCGTTGACCGTGTGCGGGAGGAGCAAGTACGCCGGGTCGAGGTCCGTCGCCAGCGCCTCGACGGCCTGGACGTACACGTCGTGGTTGAACTCCTCGCCGTGGTCGACGGTGTGGACGACGTCGACGCCCTCGCGGTTCAGGTCCTCGCCGAAGCGCTCGACGTCGCCGCTCACGACCGCGACGTGCAGTTCCGACCCGACCGCGTCTGCGAGTTCGCGACCGGCCGTGATCAGTTGGTGGCTCACGTCGCGTAGCTCCCCGCGGCGGTGCTCCGCGACGGCGAGGACCGTCATTGGCCCACCCCCTGGTCGCGGAGCACGCCGGCCAGTTCACCCGCCGTCTCGTCGGAGTCCCCCTCGAAGATAGTCGCCTCGCCCTCGCTCTCGGGCTCGTAGGTCGCCGTCCACCGGAGCGGGGTCTCAAGTGCTCCCTCGTCGAGCCCGAGATCACCGAGGGACTTCACCTCCAGCGGCTTGTTCTGCGCCTGGCGGATCCCCCGCAGGCTGGCGTAGCGGGGCTCGTTGATACCCGTCTGGATTGTCAGTACGGCCGGCAACTCGACGTCGGTCAGCTCGTCGACGCCGCCCTCCAGTTCGCGGTGGACGGAAGCCACGCCCTCGCCCGCGTCGAGGTCGAGCTGATTGACGACCGCGGCCCACTCCATGTCGAGTTTCTCCGCGAGCGTGACGCCCGTGGCCGCGAAGCTGTCGTCGCCGCTCTGGACGCCCGAGAGGATCAGATCGGGATCTTCCTCGCGGGCGACCGCCGCCAGTAAGTCGGCTTTGGTCTCCGCGTCGAGCAGGTCCCGCTCGGCGACGGCGTCGTCCCAGACGCGTACGGCGCGGTCCGCGCCCTTCGCCAGCGCCTTCCTGATGGCTTCGTCGGAGCGTTCGGGGCCGACGGTGACGGTCACGACTTCCACCTCCTCGCCCGCCTCGGCGATCTGGACGGCCTCCTCGACGGCGTAGTCGTCCCACTCGTTGAGTTCGTAGGTCAGATAGCGCTCGTCGACGCCGAGTCCGTCTATCTCGAACTCGTCGTCGACGACCGCCACGTCCGTGACTGTGACGAGGACTTTCATGCATCGAACCTTGGCCCGGTCGGCGGTTAAACGTTTCCGAGGATCAGCCCGTTGTTCGGCGTTTTCGCCGTCGAAATCCCCGCTCCGGCCAGTCCGCAGTTCACTCGGAGTCGAGGTCGGCGACATCCTCGTCGGGGAACGAGATGAGGTTCTCCCGGCCGATCCGGAGCTTGTCGATCCGGCCGTCGTCGTCCATCGCGGAGAGCAACTGCGACACCTTCGCGTTCGACCAGCCCGTCTCCTGCACGATGGCGGCCTGTTTCATCCGCCCGCCGTTCCGCTCGATGAGCCGCTCGACGCGCTCTTCGTCGCTGAGTAACTCCTCGTCGATCTCGTCGTCCTCGGCCGGCTCGTCCGCGTCGTCTGCGGCCGCGCCGGCAGCCGCACCGGCGGCGCCGTCGTCGGCTCCGCTTCCGTTCTCGGCCGGGGCGCTGCTCCCGCTGGCCGCGTCCACCTCGACGCCGGTGTCGGGGCCAGAGTCGGCTCCGGAGTCGGTCTCGGCGCTCGACCCGCCGTCGTTCCCACCGGATCCGACGAGCGCGCCGAGTCCGTCGAATCCGTCGTCCTCGCCGCGCATGTAGGCCGCGAGCATCGCGGCGCTCGCGGCCGCGAGCACGATCAGCACGGCCATGGGGAGCGCGCCCGGCAGCAAGTCCTTGCCCGGGCCGTCCGGTGACGTCCCGGGCCCGGTGCCTGGGCCACCGTCAGTTGGCGACGCCGTTCCGTTCGGCCTCGCGTCGGTCGGAGTTCGCGTCGCCGTCGGCGCGTCGCCAGAGTAGACGATCCACGGCCCGCGATCGCCGAAGTTCTGCGGTCCGATCCACCGCGCGACGCCGTTCGAGAGGCTCGACGGGGCGGAACTCGACCCCGTCGGTGCGCTGCTGACGCCGTACCCCTCCGGCGGAACGATGACGAGCGTCTCCCCCGCCTTGAGCTGGGGGAGCGACAGGCCCGAACTCGTGTTGAACACGTCGTCGACGGCGAGGCGGTCGCCGCTCGTCCGGCCGAAGTTCGTCCACGTGAACGTGATCCACAGTGCGCCGGTCTCGTTGTGCAGCGCGTGGTGGCGCTCGACGTTCCTGATCTCCATCGAGCGGCCGGTCGCCTCGCTCGCGTTCGCGGCTGCCTCCCTGAAGGCGTCGATCCCGAGCGGTGACTCGCTCTCGTTGAACTTCTCGACCAGCTCGCGGAAGCCCTGCTCGTCGCCCTCGCGGACGGGGACCGCGGTCTTCACTCGCCATCGCGCGTCGCCGTTCGCAGCCAAGTCGACTCGCATCTCCAACTCGCCCGGATCGAGCGAGCTGTTGTGCGGGAGCGCGTTCGCGTCGGCGACCGCGCCGCCGTCCGAGCCCGCCGACACCCCGGCGAGAGCGGCCGCTGGTGCGACCCCCGCCAGGAGGAGGAGGGCTGTGACGACTGCGACGAACGACCGCGGGGACATATTCCATCCATCCCTGGCCTGGGGGAAAACGCTTTCCATTAAAACGTCTCCGAGGCTTTTGAAACGTCTGCGCACCTCTCGCTCTCTCGCGCGCTCGTTAAGAGTAGATGGGTTTTTGTAATCGCGGACGAAAGAGACGTGACGATGCCACGGAACCGTCCTGTCCTCCTCGCGCTTCTCGCTGCAGCCCTCGTGTTGGCGCCGATTACCCACGTCGGCGCCGCCTCGACGATGCCGCCTCCGTCCACGGGTTCGGCCGCGCCGTCCGTCGGAACGACTGCTTACCCGTCCCCGGATCTCGCGACTGCCCTCTCGTCCACGGTCGACAACGAGAGCCCGCCCGCAACGACCGAGAGCGCCATCGTGGGTGCCAGTCTCCGGGGGAACACGTCGAACTACCTCGAAATCCGGGAGGAGGCGGCCGAACGGACAGCCCAGGACCGCGCTTCGCTGAACATCGCCGGCGCGGTTCAACAGGACGTTACCGCCCTCAGGAGCGAGTACGCGTCGCTTACGTTCGAGCAGCGGTACGAGAACACCACCGGTCGCGAGGCGCGGATGAACGTGCTCCGGTCGGAAGTCGACCGGCTCGAACGGCGCGTCCAGCAGCTCGAACTGCGCCGCAACCAGGCTATCGACGAGTACAACAGCGGCGAGATGGAGACCGCGGCGTTCTATCGAGAACTGGTAGCGATCGACACGGCGGCGCGCGCGATCGAGTCGCAGTTCGCCAGGGTCAGAAAGGCCGCCGGGCTGGGGCTGCCATCGGATCTCAAGACGAAGATGTACAACCTCGAGGGGGACCTGCTCACGCTGCACGGTCCGGTCCGCCAGCAGATGGCGCAGGCGATGACTGGGGACCGGGGTCCAGTGCCCGTCTACGCGGTCACGTCCCAAACCGGGATCGTGCTGGCGTCGACTCAGGGGTCGCAGTACTACCGCGAGGCGTACATCGGTGACAACCGCGACAAGATCGGTCCCGACCGCTTCGTCACGGAGAGCACTCCGAACGGCGTCAGGGCCGCGGTCAGTCGGATGACCGAACTCTACCCCTGGGTCAGTAACAACGCCCGCGAGGGTCCAGACGTCGAGACGATCGGGAACACCTCGATCTACTACGTCAAAGTCGGCCACCCCCACGGCTCGCTCGACACGTACCTCGACGGACGCACGGAGTCCGTCTTCCGCGAGTTCCAGACCAAGCGACTCAGTGCGCTTCCCACGCGGACGACTACCAACGCCAGCGACGGGGTCGCCCTCCGCGTCAACCGCACCCACGCCACCGGGCCCATGCACCTCACCGTCACCGACAACGAGACCGGCGAACCGCTCGACGCGACTGTCACGATCAACGGCAACGAGGTCGGTTCGACCGGCGACGACGGCCGTCTCTGGACGCTGACACCGCACCAGGCCGTCCGGATCAAGATCACCACCCCGGACGGCCGGACCGTCGCCGAGCGATTCTTCGCCGACTGACCGGGGCGGTTCTCGGCGCCGCGCCGCTGGCGAGGACACCCGGCCACCGAACTCCGTAGAGATCGCGGTCGCGTATTTGACCCTCTCGTTCACTGTGCTCTCGTTCACTGTGCTCTCGTTCACTGTACTCTCGTTCACTGTACTCTCGCCACTGTGCGCTCTTCAGCGGAGAATCAGCGCCAGAAACGCTCGCTACGGACGCTCGTAGGTCGTTTCGGTCCGTCGTTACGTCGTGCCCTTCGGTCGCTACTCCGGGACCTCTGCGACGGTCGTGATGGCGACTTCGGGGCTGTACGAGGGCCCCATCGTTACGTGGCGGAACTGCTCGAAACCTGCCTCGCGGAACATGCGGTCGGCCTCGCGCTCGCCGTAGAAGAGCATGAACGCGTCGGCGAGCTTCTGGAAGACGGTGTTGGAGGGGTAGTTGGGGCCGACGATGAGGACCTGGCCGCCGGGTTTCGCGATGCGGCGACACTCGGCGAGGGCCGCGACCGGGTCGGGCCAGTACTCGATCGAGCCCGAGGACCACACCACGTCGAAGGTGTCGTCCTTGAACGGGAGCCGCTCGGCGTCACCGCGGTAGAACGGGACGGCGCCGCGCTTGCCGAACTTCGCCCACGCCTTCTCCAGCTGGTGGACGCTCTGGTCGAGACCGTGGACGTTCTCGGTGCGTTCGAGCAGGCCCTCGGTGGCGAACCCGGTGCCGCAGCCCACGTCGAGCACCCGGTCGCCCTCCTCGATGTCCAAGAGGTCGAGCGCCTCCGTCCGCATCTCTTCCGTCCAGATGAACGGGTTGATCTGGTCGTACACCTTCGAGAGATACTTGTAGAACAGGCGGGCCCGCGTCTTGTCTTGGACGGCCATTGCCGGCCGTTCGTCCCAGTCGGGCATAATTCCCCTGTTTTCCGACGCTTCGGCGTCGAGCGAACGGCTGGGGGCGGACGGCGGAAGAGAAGCGACGGCCGGGCCGGGGCCGACGAGCGGGGCTCACTTTCCGTCACCGGGGTCGCGCGTAGCGACGGCGGACGAGCGCGCTCGCGGCGCGTTCGGCCGGCCCACTTCGCAACTACCAAATAGGCCCTGAACGGATCTCTCCACGATTAGCAAATGCCAAGGCCAGAGGTTCTCGACCGAGTCAAAGACGCCGAACAGGAGGCGGACGAGATCGTCGCCGAGGCCGAGGAGGACGCCGAGGAGACGATCGCGGCGGCTCGCGACGAGGCCGACGAGATCCGCGAACAGGCGCGCGAAGACGCCGACGCCGAGGCCGAGGAGCGCCTCGAAGCGGCGCGCGAAGAGATCGAGGCCGAGCGCGAACGCATCCTCGAAGGGGGAGCCGAGGAGCGTGAGGACCTCGAGGCGCGCGCACAGGAACGAACCGACGAGGTAGTCGACTACGTGGTGACACAGTTCGAGGAGGCGGTGCATGCTCAGACCTAAGCGAATGAGCAAGGTGTCCGTGACGGGCGCGAAGTCCGTTATGGACGACGTCATCGAGGCCGCCTACGACCTGCGCGTGTTGCACCTCAACGACTACGACGGCCACTGGCCGGGCTTCGACAACGGCAACCCGATGGAAGGGGGCGACGACGCCTCCGAGAAGCTCGTGACCGTCCGATCGCTCAAGAGCATCCTCGGGGTCGAGCCCGAGGACGCCGGTCCGAGCCGGATCGTCACCGACGACACCCTCGAGACGGAACTCGAGGAGATCCGGACCGAAGTCAACGAGCTCGACGACCGACGGACCGAGATCGAGGACGAACTCCGCTCGATCGAGGAGCGCATCGACGCGCTGGAACCGTTCGCGACGCTCGGCATCGACCTCGACCTGCTCTACGGGTACGACTCGCTGGCGGTCCAGGTCGGCGAGGGCGACCCCGAAACGGTCGAACTCGCGCTCGCGAACCTCGACGCCGCGACGCAGGTGTTCGCCGAGGACGGCGTCGTCGCCGCGTTCGCGCACACCGACGAGGACACGCTCCAGAGCGCGCTCGTCGAGGCCGACTTCTCCGTCCTCGAAGTCCCGGACGGCGAGGGCGACCCCGCGGAGTACCTCGAGGAACTGCGCCACGAGAAACAGTCCCTGGAGTCGAACCGCTCGACCGTCGAGGGGCAGCTCGAGGACCTGCGCTACGACGTCGCCGGCTTCCTGCTGGCGGCCGAGGAGAAACTCAACATCCGCGCCCAGAAGGCCGAGGCGCCGCTCGCCTTCGCGACGACCGACAACGCGTTCGTCGCCGAGGGGTGGCTCCCGACCGGGGAAGTCGAGACGTTCGAGCGCGCGGTCGAGGAGTCCGTCGACGGCCACGTCCACATCGAGGAGCTCGAAACGGCCGCCTACGACCGCCACGGTCACGGCCACACGGAGGCGGAGGCTCCCGAGACCGAGACCGCCGGCGGCATCGAACCCGAGCAGGCGGCCGACGGCGAGGCAGACGACGGCGCGGCCGACGCCGAGGAAGCGCCCGCGCCCCAGGAGGCGCGGACCGACGGCGGGACCGTCTCGATGAACGAGCACGACGACCCGCCGGTCGTCCAGGACAACCCCTCGGTCATCCGGCCGTTCGAACTGCTCACCAGGGCGGTCGGGCGTCCGAACTACTCCGAGTTCGACCCGACCATCATCCTCTTCCTGACGTTCCCGCTGATGTTCGGCTTCATCATCGGGGACACCGGCTACGGGCTGATCTACACCGCTATCGGCTACTACATCTACAAGAACTTCGACTCCGACGCCTTCGAGAACCTCGGCGTCATCACCATCGCGGCCGGGATCTCGACGACGGTGTTCGGCATCCTCTACGGCGAGATATTCGGGCTGCACCTGGTCGCCGAGCACCTCTGGCACGGCGTGTTCCACATGGACCACGCGCCCATCCAGAAGGGCCTCTCGCCCGCGTCGAGCTACTGGGCCCGCGCCTGGTTCGTCGTGAGCGTGCTGTTCGGCATCCTGCACCTGAACACGGCGTACACCCTCAACTTCATCGAGAACTACTCGCTGCACGGCGCCAAGGAAGCGGTCTTCGAGAGCGGCTCGTGGATCCTGGCGCTGAACGGCCTCTGGCTGTTCATCTTCAGCGACTGGTTCGAGGGCCCCAAGCCGAACTTCATCTATCAGGTGTTCAACGAGGGCGAGGGCGCCGCGTTCGAACTCGGCTTCGCCGGGTTCCCGACGGAGGTCGGGATGGTCGGTGCCGCGATGGTGCTGGCCGGGATGGCGCTGCTGGCCTTCGGGCCCGCCGCCCACGAACTCATCGAGATCCACGTCGTGCTGGCCCACGCGCTCTCGTACCTGCGGATCGCCGCGGTCCTGCTCGCCAAGGCGGGGATGGCCTTCGCGGTCAATCTCCTGTTCTTCGGCGCCTACGAGACCCACGGCGAGTACCACTACATGCTCGCCCACGGGCCGGAGTACGTCCTCGAACACCACGAGGAGGCGTCGATCATCTTCGGCGGGATGGCTCACGGCAGTCCGGCGATGCTGGTGTTCGGCATCCTCGTGCTCATCGTCGGCCACCTCGTCGTGCTCATCCTCGGGGTCACCTCCTCGGGCATCCAGTCCATCCGCCTGGAGTTCTTCGAGTTCTTCGAGAAGTTCTACGACGGCGACGGCAAGACCTACTCGCCGTTCGGCCGCGAGCGCGTGTTCACTCGCGACCAGTAACGCGCGCCGACTCTCCCGTTTCGCCGCGGTTTCTGCCACGTTCGTTGGGGCCGGATCCCCGCTCGTCAGCGGTGAGAATTGTCTGGACTCGGAATGTCTATCGACGTATTTGAGAACCTTTATGAACTGGATAGAGTATACAACACCTGTACGGAAACCAAATCCGCGAGTTCGATCACAACTATGATGGACACCACCATTCAGATGGCGGAAGTTGCACTGCAGCAGGGCGGTCCGGCACTTAACAACCAGGGCGCAGCGGCCATCGCGGTCGGTCTCGGGGCTCTCGCGACGGGCTACGCACAGCGCGGCATCGGGTCCGCCGCCGTCGGCGCCGTCGCGGAGGACGATGACATGTTCGTTCCGGCGCTGATCTTCACAGCGCTGCCGGAGACACTGATCATCATCGCCTTCGTGACGATCTTCATCGCGAACTAACACTCCTCCCCCTTTCACTACACATGAGCCTCGATACTGTCGTAGAGGACATTCGAGACGAGGCCCGCGCGCGTGCGGACGAGATTCGGGCCGACGCCGAGGCACAGGCGGAGGAGATCACCGAGGAGGCCGAGGCCGAGGCCGAAGCGATCCGCGAGGAGCGCCAGCGGGAGGTCGAGGCCACCATCGAGCAGGAGCGCGAACAGAAGCTCTCGAGCGCGAAACTCGAAGCCAAGCAGGCGCGGCTGGAAGCGCGCCGCGACGTCCTCCAGGACGTCCGCGACGCCGTCGAGGACGAGCTCGCCTCCCTCGAAGGAGAGCGCCGCGAGGACCTGACCCGCACGCTGCTCGAGGCGGCGAGCACCGAGTTCGACGAGGACGACGACGTGAGCGTCTACGGTCGCGCCGACGACGCGGCGCTGCTGGAGGACCTCGCCGAGGAGTTCGGCTACGAGCACGCCGGCGAGCGCGACTGCCTCGGCGGCGTCGTCGTCGAGAGCGAGACCTCCCGCGTCCGGGTCAACAACACGTTCGACTCGCTGCTCGAAGACGTCTGGGAGGACAACCTCCGGGAGATCAGCGACCGGCTGTTCGAAGCACAATGAGTGCCTCCGAATACGAGACCAGCAACTACGAGTACGTCAACGCCCGGGTCCGGTCCCGGCGGGCGTCGCTGTTCGACGACGACGACTACCGGAAGCTGGTCCGGATGGGGCCCGGCGAGATCGCCCGGTTCATGGAGGAGTCGGAGTACGAGGAGGAGATGAACCGCCTCGGCTCGCGACACTCCGGCGTCGACCTCATCGAGTACGCCCTGAACCAGAACCTGGCGAACCACTTCGAGGACCTGCTCCGCTGGTGCGAGGGGCGGCTGTACGACTACGTCGCCCGCTACCTGCGGAAGTTCGACGCCTGGAACGTCAAGACGGTCCTCCGCGGCGTCTACTCGGACGCCAGTGCCGGGGACGTCGAGGACGACCTCATCCGCGCCGGGGAGTTCTCCGAGCCGCTGCTCGAATCGCTCGTCGCGGCCGAATCCGTCGAGGACGTCGTCGCCGCGCTCGACGGGACGATATTCGGCGAGCCGCTCGTCGCCGCGATGGAGGACTACGAGGAGACGGACCTGCTCGTCCCGCTCGAGAACGCGGTCGACCGGACGTTCTACGAGATGCTCATCGAGGGGCTGCCGTCGAACCCCAACCGGCCGACCGAGCTGTACGTCGAGTTCCTGCGGGCGGAGATCGACTTCCGGAACCTCCGGAACGCGCTCCGGCTGGCCCGGACGGACACCGACATGGACCCGGCGGAGTACTTCATCGAGGGCGGGCGGCTGTTCGACGCCGCCGAGCTCCGACAGCTGGTCGACGACGAGGCGCTGCTCGTCGAGCGGATCCGCGAGAGCACCTACGGCGACGACCTCTCGGACGCGCTGCGCGTCCTCGACGAGGCGGCGAGCCTCATCGAGTTCGAGCACGCGCTCGACGCGGCGCTGCTGGAGTACGCCGACACCCTTTCAAATCGCTATCCCCTATCCGTGTGTCCGGTGCTCTCGTTCGTCCTCGCGAAGGAGCGCGAGGTCGACAACGTCAGGGCGATCGCCCGCGGCCGCGAAGCGGGCCTGAGCCCGGACCAGATCGAAGAGGAGCTGGTGACAATATGAGCCAGGAGATCGGCGTCGTCGGGAGCCCCGACTTCACGACGGGTTTCCGACTGGCGGGCGTCCGGCGGTTCGCCGACGTCCGCGACGACGACCCAGACGAACAGTTCGACGAGGCGGTCCGGGAGATGCTGGACGACGACGACGTGGGCATCCTCGTGATGCACGACGACGACCTGGAGCGACTCTCCCGCGGCGTTCGGTCCGACGTCGAGACGAGCGTGGAGCCGGTGCTGGTCACCCTCGGTGGCGGCGCGGGCTCCAGCGGACTCCGCGAGCAGATCAAACGCGCCATCGGCATCGACCTGATGGAGGAAGACTAACATGAGCCAAGCAACAGACACGACCGTTCGCGAGGACGGCGTCATCGAGAGCGTGTCGGGACCGGTCGTCACGGCCAAGAACCTCGACGCGAAGATGAACGACGTCGTCTACGTCGGCGAAGAGGGACTGATGGGCGAGGTGATCGAGATCGAGGGGCAGATTACGACCATTCAGGTCTACGAGGAGACGTCCGCGGTCGCCCCGGGCGAACCCGTCGAAGGGACGGGGTCGCCGCTGTCGGTCGACCTCGGTCCTGGCATGCTGGACTCCATCTACGACGGCGTCCAGCGCCCGCTGGACGTCCTCGAAGAGAAGATGGGGTCGGCGTTCCTCGACCGCGGCGTCGACGCCCCCGGTATCGACCTGGAGAAGACCTGGGAGTTCACCCCCGAAGTCGAGGAGGGCGACGAGGTCGGTCGCGGCGACATCGTCGGGAGCGTCCCCGAGACGCCCAGTATCGACCACAAGGTGATGGTGCCGCCGCACGCCCTCGACGAGGGCGAGACGGCCGAGGTCGTCTCGGTCGAGTCCGGCAACTTCACCGTCGAGGACACGGTCGTCGAACTCGACGACGGGACGGAGGTCCAGATGCGCCAGGAGTGGCCGGTCCGCGAGGCCCGACCCACGCTGGACAAGCAGACCCCGACCGAGCCGCTGACGTCCGGTCAGCGCATCCTCGACGGCCTGTTCCCGCTCGCGAAGGGCGGGACCGCGGCCATCCCGGGTCCGTTCGGCTCCGGGAAGACCGTCACCCAGCAGAGCCTCGCCAAGTTCGCCGACGCCGACATCGTCGTCTACATCGGCTGCGGCGAGCGCGGCAACGAGATGACCGAGGTCATCGACGACTTCCCGGAGCTGCCCGACCCGCAGACCGGGAACGCGCTGATGGCCCGGACGTGCCTCATCGCGAACACGTCGAACATGCCCGTCGCGGCCCGTGAGTCCTGCGTCTACACGGGGATCACCATCGCGGAGCACTACCGCGACATGGGCTACGACGTGGCGCTGATGGCCGACTCCACCTCGCGGTGGGCCGAGGCCATGCGCGAGATCTCCTCGCGACTGGAGGAGATGCCCGGTGAGGAAGGCTACCCGGCCTACCTGGCCGCCCGCCTCTCGCAGTTCTACGAGCGGGCCGGCTACTTCGACAACATCAACGGCACCGAGGGCTCCATCTCGGCCATCGGCGCCGTCTCGCCGCCCGGCGGCGACTTCTCGGAGCCGGTCACCCAGAACACGCTGCGCATCGTCAAGACGTTCTGGGCGCTGGACTCCGACCTCGCCGAGAAGCGCCACTTCCCGGCGATCAACTGGAACGACTCCTACTCGCTGTACCGCGACCAGCTCGACCCGTGGTTCGAGGACAACGTCGCCGACGACTGGCCCGAACAGCGCCAGTGGGCGATCGACGTCCTCGACGAGGACGGCGAACTGCAGGAGGTCGTCCAGCTCGTCGGCAAGGACGCCCTGCCGGAAGACCAGCAGCTGACGCTGGAGGTCGCCCGGTACATCAAGGAGGCGTGGCTGCAGCAGAACGCGCTGCACGACGTCGACCGCTACTGTCCGCCGGAGAAGACCTACCGGATCCTCGGCGCGATCCGGACGTTCAACGACGAGGCCGAGCAGGCCCTCGAAGCGGGCGTCCCGATCGACGAGATCACGGGCATCGACGCCGTTCCGCGGCTCAACCGGATCGGCACGACGCCCGACGACGAGGTCGACGAGTTCGTCGACGACCTCGAAGACGACATCGCCGAGCAACTGCGCTCCCTGTACTAACAATGAAAGAATACCAGACAATCACGGAAATCAGCGGTCCGCTGGTTCACGTCGAGACGGACGAGCCCATCGGCTACGACGAGATCGTCGAGATCGAGACCGGCGACGGCCAGACCCGCCGCGGCCAGGTGCTGGACTCCTCGTCCGACCACGTCGCGATCCAGGTCTTCGAGGGCACCGAGGGGATCGACATGAACTCCTCGGTCCGCTTCCTCGGCGAGACGATGAAGATGCCCGTCACCGAGGACCTGCTCGGGCGGGTCCTGGACGGTTCGGGCAACCCGATCGACGGCGGCCCGGACATCGTCCCGGACGAACGGCGCGACATCGTCGGCGCCGCGATCAACCCCTACTCCCGGGAGTACCCCGAGGACTTCATCCAGACCGGCGTCTCCGCCATCGACGGCATGAACACGCTGGTCCGCGGCCAGAAGCTCCCGATTTTCTCGGGCTCGGGGCTGCCGCACAACGACCTGGCGCTGCAGATCGCCCGCCAGGCCTCCGTCCCGGAGGAAGAAGGCGACGACGGCGACGGCGACACCGAGTTCGCAGTGATCTTCGGCGCGATGGGGATCACGGCCGAGGAGGCCAACGAGTTCATGGACGACTTCGAGCGCACCGGCGCGCTCGAACGCTCCGTCGTCTTCATGAACCTCGCGGACGACCCCGCCGTCGAGCGGACGGTCACGCCGCGACTGGCCCTGACCACCGCCGAGTACCTCGCCTTCGACAAGGGGTACCACGTGCTGGTCATCCTGACGGACATGACCAATTACTGTGAGGCGCTGCGCGAGATCGGTGCGGCGCGCGAAGAGGTCCCGGGCCGCCGTGGCTACCCGGGGTACATGTACACCGACCTCGCTCAGCTGTACGAGCGGGCCGGCCGCATCAAGGGCGAGGAGGGGTCGATCACGCAGATCCCCATCCTCACGATGCCGTCCGACGACATCACCCACCCGATCCCGGACCTGACCGGGTACATCACGGAGGGGCAGATCCTCGTCGACCGCGACCTCAACAGCCAGGGCATCCAGCCGCCGATCGACCCGCTGCCGTCGCTGTCCCGGCTGATGGACGACGGTATCGGCGAGGGGCTGACCCGCGGGGACCACGGCGGCGTCTCCGACCAGCTCTACGCCGCGTACGCGGAGGGTGAGGACCTGCGCGACCTCGTGAACATCGTCGGTCGCGAGGCGCTCTCCGAGCGTGACAACAAGTACCTCGACTTCGCCGAGGAGTTCGAGGAGCAGTTCGTCGAGCAGGGGTACGACACCGACCGCGACATCGACGAGACGCTCGACATCGGCTGGGACCTGCTCTCGATGCTCCCCAAAGAGGAGCTCAACCGCATCGACGAGGAGAACATCGAGGAGTACTACCGCGAGGACGTCGAAGCCGAAGTCGCCGCGGACTGACGCCGTAGTTTTTCTTTCAGTTTCGCTGTCCGGCCAGCGCTACTCTCGCGGGACCGCTCGTCGGCCGCCGCTCGGGCAGGCGACTCGCGATACCGGGCCGCTCCGGAGTAACGTTCTTTGGATGCGCTCGGGTAGATGGGCGCATGACGAACGAGAGTGGGGACCGGCCCGGTGCGCGCGTCCTCTATGTCGACGGCGCCGCGGAGCGGGCGACGCCGGTCGTCGACGCGCTCCGGGAGGCCGGGTTCACCGCCGAGCGCGCCCCGAGCGCGGAGGCAGCGCGCGACGCGCTCGCGACGGACCCGCCGGCGTGCGTGGTCAGCGAGCAGGATCTGCCCGACGGATCGGGACTGCAACTGCTCGGCGAGGTGCGCGAGCAGTGGGAGGCGCTGCCCTTTCTCATCTTCACCGCCGTCGGCGACGAACACCTGGCGAGCGCCGCCATCTCGGCGGGCGTGACCGACTACGTGCCCCGGGACCCGCCCGAGAAACAGCGGGGGGCGCTCGTCGACGCCGTCGAGGCGGCGCTGGCCGACGCCGACCGCCGCTTCGCCGACGTGACCGAGGCGCTCAAGGACCGGTCGATGGACGAGGCGCCGGTCGGCATCACCATCGCCGACGGGAACCGACGGGACACGCCGCTCATCTACGTCAACGAGGCCTTCGAGGAACTCACCGGCTACGACGAGGCGCAGGTGCTGGGCCGCAACTGTAACCTCCTCCAGGGGCCCGACTCCGCCGACGAGTCGGTCGCCGAGATGGCGGAGGCCATCGACGCCGGCGAACCTGTCAGGGTCGAACTGCGCAACTACACTCGCGACGGCGAGGAGTTCTGGAACCGGGTCGACATCGCACCGGTCGAGAACGACGCCGGCGAGGTGACCCACTACGTCGGGTTCCAGACGGACGTGACCGAGCGCGTCGAGGCCGAGCGCGAGGCCAGGCGCCAGGCCGAGAAAGCCAGGGCCGAACGCGAGACGGTCGAGGCGCTGCTCGACAGGCTGGACGGGCTGGTGACCGACGTGACCAGCGGCCTGCTCGGCGCGGAGACGCGCGCGGCGGCGGAAGCGGCGGTGACCGAGCGCCTGGTCGCGACCGACGAGTACGCGGTGGCGTGGATCGGCGAGGCCGAACCCGGCACGGACACCATCACGCCGGACACGTGGGCCGGCGACGCGGAGCCGCCGGCGCTCGAACTGGCGGCCGACGCCGAGGACCCCGTCGCTCGCGCCGTGCGGACGGGCGAGCGGCAGTTCGTCGGCGCCGACGGCGTTCCCGAGGTGTACGCCGACAAGCTCCCCGACGGCGCGGGCGGACTGGCGGCGCTCCCGCTCCGGTACGGCGACGTGAGTTACGGCGTCCTCGCGGTCGTGCTCCGGGCGGACGCGTCGCTCTCGGAGCCCGAGGAGCGGGTCCTGTCGGCGGTCGCCCAGTCGACGGCCATGGCGCTGCACGACCTGACCTCCCAGCGGCTGCTCGGCTCGGACGACGTGACCGAACTGACGTTCTCGCTGTCGGGCGCGGACCCGTTTTTCGTCGATCTCTCGGCGGAACTCGACGCCGAGTTCGTCCACGCGGGAACGGTCACGCGCGAGGAGGGGCCGACGACGCTCTTCTTCGAGACGGACGCCGACCCCGACGCCGTGGTCGAGGCGGCCGCGTCCCGCGAGGACGTCCTCGGGTGCACGGCCGTGACCAGCGGTGACGGCCGCTCGGTCGTCGAGTTCACCGTCGCGGAGTCGCCCCTCGTCCAGTTGCTACTCGACCGCGGCGGCCGCATCGCGGCGGCGTCGGCCTCCGACGGGGCGGGCGAACTGACCGTCGAGAGCCCGCCCGAGGCCCAGCCGCGACAGGTCGTCGAGGCCGTCGAGGACGGCGTGGCCGGCGCCGACCTGACGGCGTACCGCGAACACGAGCGGCCGGCCGGCACCCGCACGGACGTCAGGGCGCGCATCGACGACCGGCTGACCGACCGCCAGTCGACGGCGCTCCGGACGGCCATCGTCGGCGGGTTCTTCGAGTGGCCGCGCGAGACCAACGGCGAGGATCTGGCCGCCTCGATGGACATCGGCCGCTCGACCTTCCACCAGCACCTCCGCGCCGTCCAGCGGAAGGTCTTCGAGGAACTGTACGGATAGGCCCTCCTTACTGCCGACCACGCGCGGCGATCAGTCGCTATCACCCGCGAGAACTGGGCCGAACGATTCACGGCGGCGCTGTCCCACGCTTCGGGCATCGAATGGCGCCGTCGCTGACCTACGTCCAGTTCCACGCCGTCTACGTGCTGCCCGCGCTCGCGGTGCTGGCGGCGACGGTCCACTACCGCCGGGACAGCGTCGACTGGCGGGTCAGCGGCGGGGGACTCGCGCTCGTCACCGCGCTGGCGGTGACGTACACGATGCCCTGGGACCGCCTGCTCATCGAAGCGGGCGTCTGGACCTACGGCGCCGACGCCGTCACGGGCAGGCTGTGGGGCGTCCCATACGAGGAGGTCCTGTTTTTCGTCCTCCAGCCCGCGCTGACGACGCTGTGGACCGTCCACGTCGCCGGCCCGGTCGTCGACGGCGTCGCACACAGCCGTCGGGACCGGATCGCCGGCGCCGCGGCCGGGTTCGCCGTCGGGCTCGTCGGTGCGGCGCTGCTCACCGGGCGAAGAACGTTCTATCTGGGCGCAATCCTCGCGTGGGCCGGTCCGGTGCTGGCGCTCCAGTGGGCCGTCGGCTGGCGGTATCTCTGGCGCCGTCGCGGTCGCGTCGCCGTCGCCGTCCTCGTCCCCTCGGCGTACCTCTGGATCGCAGACCGCCTCGCGATCGAGGCGGGCGTCTGGGCTATCTCCGAGACGTACACGACGGGACTGGCCGTCGCCGGACTGCCCGTCGAGGAGATGCTGTTTTTCGTCGTGACGAACTGCTTCGTCGTCCAGGGGGTCGTCCTCTTCCGCTGGGTGGTCCACCGATGGCGCTAACTCGCGAGGTGAGCGGAAGCGAGGGGGTCCCGGCGACCGCCCGCGGTCCGCTCCGGATACTGGTCTGTTGGCTCCCCTGGCTCCCGGTCGCCGCCGCGACGCTCGCGTTCGCGCTCGGCCTGTCGGTCCCCCGTGAGTGGCGCTACGTCCCGCTGGTCGTCAGCGTCGCCGCCTTCGGACTCCCCCACGGCGCCGTCGACTGGGCGGCGCTGCCGCGGGCGGCGGTCGGCGGGGCCGACCTCTACAGGCCGTGGCGGCGCGGACGCCACGCGCGCCTCGACCGCCGGTGGCTGGCGGTCGTCGGCCTCGTCTACCTGGTCTTCGGCGGGGCCTACGCCGTCGGCTGGTTCCTCGCGCCGGCCGCAGCGGCCGTCGCGTTCCTCGCGCTGACGTGGTTTCACTGGGGGCAGGGCGAACTCCACCCGCTTCGCGAGGTGCTGGGCGCCGACCACCTCGACGCCCGCTGGCGGCGCGGGCTGACGGTCGCCGTCCGCGGCGCGCTCCCGATGGGCGTCCCGCTGCTCGCCTTCCCCGGCCGCTACCGGACGGTCCTCGACTCGTTCGTCGCGCCGTTCGGCGGGACGGTGCCGGCCTGGCCGTTCGGCGCCGACGGCCGCCTCGCACTCGGTGGCGCCCTCGCCGCGCTGACGGTCGGGACGCTCGCCGCAGGATATCGCGCCGCCGGCGACCGTCGGGGGTGGGCGCTCGACGCCGGCGAGACCGCACTGCTGTGGGCGTACTTCCTCGCGGTGCCGCCGGTGTTCGCGGTCGGGCTGTACTTCTGTTGCTGGCACGCTCCGCGTCACGTCGCACGCGTCCTCGTGCTGGACGGCCGAGCGCGCGACGCGCTCTCGCGAGGACACCTCGCCGGCCCGCTCGCCCGGTTCGCCCGCGAGGCGGCCGTTCCGACGCTGATCGCCCTCGTCGGCTGTGGCGCCCTCTGGCGGCTGGCGCCGGCGCCCGAAACCACGCTGGAAGGCGCCGCCGCCGTCTATCTCGTCGCGATCGCGGTGTTGACGCTCCCGCACGTCGTCGTCGTGACGTGGCTGGACCGGTTCGCGGGCTACTGGTAGCGCCCGCTCGACGCGACGGGGCGGTCGGGGACTGGCGACCGCCGCGTGGAGTCGGTTCGTCCGCGAGTCCGACCGATCTGCCGGCGTTTCGGACGGCCGAACTGAAAACGGTTAACTGCCTACGTCGACAAACCCGGATCAAATGGCCGAGGACGTCAAACCGACTCGCAAGGAGCTCATGCAGATCGAGGAGCGCATCGAGCTCTCCGAGCGCGGGCACGACACGCTGGAGCAGAAACGCGACGGCCTCATCATGGAGTTCATGGACATTCTGGACGAGGCCCAGGACGTCCGGTCGGACCTCGACGAGAAGTACCAGGAGGCCCAGAATGCGATCAACATGGCGCGCGCACTGGACGGCGACGTGGCCGTCCGCGGCGCCGCCGCCGCGCTCAAGGAACACCCGGAGATCACGACCGAGTCCAAGAGCGTCATGGGCGTCTACATCCCCCAGATCGACGCCACGAAGGTCTCCAAGAACCTCGACGAGCGCGGCTACGGCGTCCTCGGGACCAGCGCCCGCATCGACGAGGCCGCCTCAGCCTACGAGGAGCTGCTCGACCAGATCATCCTCGCCGCAGAGGTCGAGACGGCGATGAAGAAGATGCTCGACGAGATCGAGACGACCAAACGCCGCGTCAACGCCCTGGAGTTCAAGCTCCTCCCCGAACTCCGCGCCAGCGAGGAGTACATCGAGCAGAAACTCGAAGAGCAGGAGCGCGAGGAGATCTTCCGCATGAAGAAGATCAAAGACAAGAAGGAGCGCGAGGAGGCCGAGGAGCGGGAGGAGGCCGAGGCGGAAGACGCCGAAGAGGACGCCGAGACCGTCGCGGCCGACGACTGACGCTCGCCCCGTTGCGTTCTGCGATTTCGCCCTCTTCTTCGCGTTCGTTCTCACCCGCCGGCAGCGTTTAGTCGCAAGCGGCACCACCGACGGTATGGACTGTCCCGACTGCGGCGCACCGACGCTCGCGTTCTCGGTCCCGTCGGAGTACCGCGAGTACCTGCCCGCCGACGCTGCCGGCGCCGAGGTGTGCACCGGCTGTCTCGCGCTCCGACCCGTCGACGACCCGCCCGAGGATATCCCCGATTTCATGGCTATCAGCGACGCGATCCCCTCGAATCGAGACGCTGCCCTCCCGCTGGTCCTCCTCGTCGGGCTGATCCCGTCGCTGGCGACGAACCGCTCGGAGATCTCCGCGCTCCTGGAGCGCGTCGAGCGCGCTGGGACCGACCCGCTCCTCGCGCTCGACCGCCTCGCCGCCGACCCGGACGTCGACCCCGAGGCGGACCTGCGGACCCGTCGCCGCCAGCTCGAACAGCTGCTGTGACCCCGCGCTGTCCGGCGAATCGACCCCGAACGTGTTCCCGTCTCGCCCCGTTCCCTACTCTGTTAGGTACACCGCATTTACACCCGGGGGTGCTAGAAACGATTGCGGCATCGATGCCAGGTGCCGCCGCGACGACACTTAGGACCCGTCGTCGTCTCCCCCCCAATCCCCCCCTAACCACCAGCACCCAATTCGCGTCGCCGGTGGTGGCCCGACGGAGGCACTCTCCCCCCGCCTCCCGGGTACGCCGGCGACACTCTCTCTCCCCCCTTTCGTAACCGACGGGTAGCCGCGATCGCTTCCGACGTCGCCGCGAACGTAGCAGCGACCAGCCGGCCGGCTGTCTGGCGGGTGAAAACGAGAAACGCGCAGCGACGAGAAGACAGTCGATTCAGATCAGACGCCGGTGGAGTACCGGAGGATGCCGGCGATGCCGCCGAACGCCGAGAGGAGCTGCTCGCCCTTCTCGAAGTCCGTCGAGACGAAGTACGTCTCGGTGCCGCGCTGGTCGGCGATGGTCATGAGGTAGTCGATGGCGTCCTCTCGTTCGCCCTCCATCGGCTCGCCGCAGCGGTCGCACTGTCGCTCGTCGTCGAGCCCGTCGCTCTGGCCGAGCAGTTCCCGCTCGGTGTGGCCGTTGGGGCAGTCGTAGATGGCGACGTCCTGGCGGAGGTCCTCGCTGAGCAGCAGCGTCTCGACGGCGCCCATGTTGAGGTTCTCGCGGGTGGGGCCGAACCCGTAGGTCGCGAGGTCGCCGTCGTGGAGCTCGTCGAAGAACTGCTCCATGTACTTCTTGTCCTGGAGCATCTCGTGCTCGTCGAGGACGTCCTGGGCGGCGTCGACGAGGTCGTACAGCCCCGACTCGTCCGTGTAGGAGACGTCGAACTTGCCCAGCACCATGTCGCCGAGCTCGTGGTGGAGGTAGTCGCCGTCGAGGAACTCGTCTTTCGTCGGCGAGGGGCCGCCGACGAGGATGCCGTCCATGTCGTGGCGCTCGTCGACGAACAGGTCGTTGGCCATCCCCGCGACCTCCTGGTAGAAGTTGTCGATGGCTTCCAGGCGCAGGCGGGCGAATCGCTGTGCGGACTGGCCACCTTTGCGCTGCTTGCCCGGGACGAGCGACGACGCGGACTTGACGGGCTCGACGCGCTTGCCGCGGAGCCAGCCGACGTTCGCCTCGCGGCGGTCGAGGACGATGAGGCCGAACAGGCCCTTGTCGGCGAGCATCTCCTCCAGCGGTTCGGTGAGGAAGTCCGAGTCGCAGTGATACCGGAACGACTCGATGGGCTGGGGCGGGCTCTCCAGGGTCCGCGTGACCATCTCCGAGCGGCCGCCGCCGGTGTCGATGGCGCCGGAGAAGACGACCATGCCGTTGTCAGGCGGGTAGGTGTCGTAGTAGCGCAGTCGGTCCTTGATAGAGGTGAGCGCGTCCTGGACGGCGGTACGGGTGTCCTTGGACTTGATGTTCGACGCCTCGCTGTGCTCCTGGGTGACGTGGGCGACGACGCTGCTGATCTGGCGGTCCTCGGGGATGTAGATGGAGACCAGTTGCGTCCCCGATCCGCTGTACCCCTTGAGTTCCTCGATGACCTTGCGGAACTCGTATTTCTGTTTGTCCGACTGTCCTTCTTGCTCGCTCATTGTGTCTCGTTCGGGCTGTCGGGGCTAAGTAAGTGTTGACCTGTCGGGACGCGCGACCGCGCGCGCGTCGAACGGGGGGCAATTCGTCGACGCACCGGCCGTCCGAGCGGCCGCCGAACTGACCGGTCGGAGCAGTCGAACGGCCCGTCGGCTGTGACGAACGGGACGATTGGACGGACGAACGGGTTCGACGGTCTTCACCGTCGACTCCGGCCATCTCCGCGGGCGGCCGTCTGACGCGCGTCAGCACGGACGGCGGGTTTATGTGTGACCCGTCACTTGGACGTACACAATGGCGGGCTACGTGTGTACCGTTGCCGGCGGTAAAGGAGGGGTCGGCAAGACCACGACGGCGGTCAACGTCGCGGCGGCCATGGAACAGGACGGGTACGACGTCGTCGTCGTCGACGCGGACCTGGGGATGGCGAACCTCGGCGCGATGCTGGGCGTCGAACCGGAGACGAGCATCCACCAGATCCTCGCGGGCGGACGCGCGGTCAGCGAGGCCCTGACCGACGTGCAGGGCGGGATCACCATCGTCCCCGGCGAGCAGAGCCTGGAGGCGTTCGCCGACGCCGACCCCGCGAAACTGAGCAAGGTCATCAAGACGCTGCGTAACGCCTACGACGTAGTCCTCATCGACACGGGCGCCGGGCTGAGCCACGAGACGACCGTCCCGCTGGGACTGGCAGACGGCGTCGTCCTCATCACGACGCCCGACGACGTGGCCGTCGGCGACGCCATCAAGACCGCCGAACTCGCCGACCGCGTCGACGGCGAGGTCATCGGCACCGTCCTCAACCGGACGACGACCGAGACGGACGTGGAGGCCATCGCCGACCGCTTCGACTCGAAGCTGTTCGCGGTCGTCCCCGACGACATCGAGGCGACCGCCGAGGAACCGCTCGTCCTCAACGCGCCCGACAGCGCGGCCGCCGAGGCCTACCGCCAGCTGACCGAGCGGCTGATCGGCGTCTTCTTCGAGGGCGTCGAGATCGACGAGGTCGAGACCGCCGTCGAACCCGGGTGGTTCGTCGACGGCGAGGAGGAGGAAGACGACGACGACTCCGGCGGCCGGTTCGGACTGTTCGGCTGACCGACGGATCGGGCATTTATTTGACGCGGGCAGTCGAACTCCGCGTAGAGCCGCGCACGCGGCTCTGGATTGGTCCATGGAACTCGACGAATTCGTCAGCGCGAACGCCCCCGACGAGGGCGGCGAGCGCTTCGAACTGGAGAACAGCAAGCTACTCGACATCGACGTGGACGGCACCGTCCTCACCAAGGCCGGCGCGATGGTCGCCTACACGGGCGATCTCTCCTTCACCGGCAAGTCCTCCGCCGAGGGCGGGCTCACCGGCTTCATCAAGGAGAAGGCGACCAGCGAGGGGACGCCCGTGATGGAGGTCGAAGGGCAGGGCCACGTCTACGTGGCCGACCGCGAGAAGAAGATCCAGCTCCTCCGGCTGGGCGACGAGGAGTCCATCTCGGTCAACGGCGAGGACGTCCTCGCCTTCGAGGGCGGCGTCGACTACGAGATCGGGACGATCGGGAGCATCGGCGGCGCGTCCGCCGCGGGGCTCACGAACGTCTTCCTCTCGGGACCGGGAACGGTCGCGATCACGACCCACGGCGACCCGCTGGTGCTCGAACCGCCGGTGCGGACGGACCCCGACGCGACCGTCGCGTGGAGCAGCAACCTCTCGCCGAGCATCAACACCGACCGGAGCCTCAGCGACGCGATCGGGCAGTCCTCCGGCGAGACCTACCAGCTCGACTTCTCGGGGACAGAGGGGTTCGTCGTCGTCCAGCCCTACGAGGAAGGCCCCGGTCGGCAGTGACGATCGGCCCGTAGCGGGTCGCACGACCTCGCGCCCGTCGCCGTCTACGACCGATGCGCGTCGGCGGCCGTCCCGCGCACATTCGTCATTCATATATCCGCCGCTCGAAAACCGGGAGGTATGTATCTCTCCCTGCGCGCGGAGGTCGAGGACGCCCTCGCGGCGGCGCTGACCGCCCTCGACCTGCCGACCGCGGACCTGGGCATCGAGCGCCCGCCGGACGACGTCGACGCCGCCGTCGCCTCCAGCGTCGCCTTCCGGCTGGCGAACGAGGTTGGCGCCCCGCCGCCGAAGGTGGCCGCCGACGTGGCGGCCGAGATCGACCCCGCGAGCTACGACTACCTGGCGCGCGTCGACACGCAGGGCCCCTACCTGAACTTCTACCCGACCGACCGGTACCTCGCCGAGACCGTCGAGCGCGGCCAGTCCGACGAGTACGGCCGCCTGCCCGACCGCGACACCTCGGTCGTCGTCGAACACACCAGCGCGAACCCGACGGGACCGGTCCACGTCGGCCGCGCACGTAACCCGATCGTCGGCGACGCCGTCGCTCGCCTGCTCGATTTCGCCGGCTACGACGTCGACACCCACTACTACGTCAACGACGCCGGCCGCCAGGTCGCCGTGTTCACCTGGGCCTACGAGACCTTCGACGAGGAGGATCTCCCCGAGCCGGAGCGCGAGAAGGCCGACTACGAACTCGTCCGCTACTACCGCAAGGGCAACGAGTTCCTCGAAGACGGCGACCCCCAGGAGGTCGAGGAGGCCGAGGCCGAGATCGAGGCGATCATGCAGGGCCTCGAAGATGACGACGAGGAGGTCTACGAGCGCGTCGAGCGCGTCGTCGACACCGTCCTCTCGGGGATGACCGAGACGCTCGACCGCCTGCCCGCCGCGTTCGACGAGTTCGTCAAGGAGAGCCGGTTCATGCGCGACGGCTCGACCGACGACGTGGTCGAGCGCCTCAAGGCCCTCGACGAGGCCGTCTACGAGGAGGACGCCTGGCAGCTCGACCTCTCGGCGTTCGGCCTGGAGAAGAACCTCGTCTTCCTGCGCTCGGACGGGACGACGCTGTACACGACCCGCGACATCGCCCACCACGAGTGGAAGTTCGACAACTACGACCGCGCGGTCACCGTCATCGGCGAGGACCACCAGCTCACCTTCGAGCAGCTCGACCGGACGCTCGAACTGCTGGACCACGACACCGACCAGCTCGACCAGGTGTTCTACTCCTGGGTGAACCTCCCCGGCGGCGAGGGGATGAGCACCCGCGAGGGGACCGGCATCGACCTGGACGACCTGCTCGACGAGGCCATCGACCGCGCCCGCGCGGAGGTCGAAGACCGCCTCGACGACCGCATCCGCGACGACGACCTCGACGAGGCGGACATCGAGCGCATCGCGGAGCAGGTCGGCACCGGCGCCGTCCGCTACGACATCGTCTCGAAGCAGCCGACCAAGGCCATCACCTTCGAGTTCGAGCGCGCCCTGGACTTCGAGGCGCAGTCGGCCCCCTACGTCCAGTACGTCCACGCGCGCGCCTGCGGGATCCTCGACGAGGCCGACGGCGAGGGGCTCGAACCGGCCGACTCGGTCGACGCCGACCTGCTCGACACGGACGCCGAGCGCGACCTCCTCCGGACCATCGCGCGCTTCCCGGCCGTCGTCGAGGAGGCCGCCGAGGAACTGGAACCCCACCGCGTCGCGACGTACACTCGCACCTTCGCCGAGCAGTTCAACGCCTTCTACCGCGAGTGCCCGGTCCTCTCGGCCGACGACGAGGCGACCCGGCGCGCCCGCCTCGCGCTGGTCGCCGCCGCTCGCGAGACGGTCGGCAACGCCCTGCACCTGCTCGGCGTCGCCGCTCCCGACTCGATGTAGCCCGGCGGCCTCGGCGCGGATCCGTCGTCGGCGTTCCCGGTTCGACCGCGCTCAGAGGCTGCCGAGGGCGATCAGGACCCCGGCGAGCGTGGCGAGCGCGAGCACGAGAAAGACGAAGACCCACCAGCCCGGGACCGGCTCGTCGCCGGCGTCGTCGGTGTCGCCCGCGCTCATCTGTCGACCTCCGACGCGCCGCCGGTCCGGGTCGCGTTCGCCGTGGGCTCTGCCATCGGGAGTAATTGGCGGCGAACGGACTAATATGTGGTGCCGGCCTCGCCGCGGATCGCGCCAGTCGGCCCGGCTGCCGCGATCACAGCCGCCAGCCCGGTTCTCGCTCTCGCCGTCGCCTGCGCTGTCGGTCACGCTCTCGCGGTCGTCGTGTCCGGCGGAGATATATAGCAGTACGTACCGGTAGGAAGGTTTATGGAGCGAACTTAGTCACCGTCTTCACTGCTGACCGGGTATCCACGGACGACCGACGCGGGGTCACGCCCCCGCGTCCAGACCTCACCATGACCGATACCACGCACGACGCCGGCGCGACCGAGGAGACGAGCGAGACGGACTCGGGGGCCGACGCGGCCGTCGAGGCGGCGGACGCCGACGCGGCGGACGGCCCGTCGATCGACGGCCTGGCGCTCGACGAGGCGGTCGAACGCGTCGTCGCCCACGACCGCGAGCGCGACCCGGAGACGGTCCGGGCGTCGCTGGAGTACGTGGCCGCCGACGGCGTCGTCAGCGGGGAGGCCGTCGCGGAGGCGCTGAAGGAGACGTCGAAACTCGTCGCCACCGCGGAGACGCGGACCGAACTCGCCCGGATCGCGCTCGAAGACGCCCGCGAGGCCGCCGAGCCCGTGGCCGACCTCCCGACGGTCGCCGCGCGACTCGACCGCTTCGAGGCCGAGGTGTCCGCCGTCGAGGAGCGAACGGCGGATCTCGGCGAGGTCGTCCAGTCCGTCGTCGACGACAGCGAGGACCCGGAAGCCCGGTTCGCCGTCGCGGACGGCATCCGCCGACTGGAGGCCCGGTCGCGGGCCGTCCAGCGGACCGCCGACGAACTCCAGTTCGACCTCGAAGAATTCGAACGCTGGCTCGACGGCCACGAGGCGCGCGTCGGTGACCTCGGCGACGACGTCGACGCCCTCGCATCGTCGCTCGACGCCCTCGCGGCGGCCGTCGACGACCTGGCCGCCGCGACCGAGGGCGACGGTGGCGACGCGACGGCCGAAGCGGCGACCGGCGACGGTGCGGACGGCGACGCGGACGACGACGCCGGCGTCGCCGCCGTCTGGTTCGACGCCACGCTGCGCGTTCAGGTGACCGGGCTCACGATCGACGACCTGCGGGCGGAACTCGCCGATCTGCGGACCTGGGCGGACCGCTCCCAGGCCGAGGCGAGCGACGCCGGGTCCGGCGACGACCTGGCGTCCCTCGAAGCGCGCCTCGACGACCTCGACAGCCGACGGGGGGCGCTCGACGAGCGTCTCGACGCTCTGGCCGAACCCGCCTGGCGCGAGCGGTTCGGCGACCGCCTGGACGCGTTCGAGCGGGAGGTCGACGCGTTCGCGCCGCCGATCGAGTGGGGCGCGGTGGAGCGAGCGCTCGAAGACAGCCGGTCGGGCCTCGACGGCGACGAGTAGCGAGAACAGTCGCGTCGGCCGAGCGCGCCGGCACCGACGCCGGCGCGCTCGACCCGCGTTCGATTTTCACCGTCAGTAGAGCAACTGCGGGTCGTTTTCGAGCATGTACAGCGTCCGAGCGGCGACGTTGACTGCGTGGTCGCCGACGCGTTCGAGGTCGCGGATCGTCAGCAGGATCCGCGAGACGTCGTCGAGGACGCGCTCGACCGCCCAAGAGTCGTCGCCGGCCTCCCGTTCGAGGAGGTCGCGGACGACCCGCTCGCTCGCGCGCTGACACAGCGCGTCGAGGTCGTCGTCGCGGGCGGCCACGGCGTGGCACGCCGCGGCGTCCTCGGTCTCGTACGCGGTCAGCGCCGCTTCGAGCTGGTCGGAGGCATCGGCGCCGATGGCCTGCACGTCGACCTCGTGAGCGTGGTGTTCGGTCGACAGGGAGTACCGCGCGAGGTTGGTCGCGAGGTCGCCGACGCGTTCGAGGTCGGTGAGGATCTTGAACGAGGCGGCGATAAAGCGCAGGTCCGAAGCGACGGGCTGCTGGAGCGCCAGCAGGTCGACGCAGTCGCCCTCCAGGGTGAGATAGCGGTCGTTGATCCCGTCGTCGGCGTCGATCACGTCGCGGGCGATCGTCTCGTCGCCGCTCTCCAGAGCGGTCAGTCCGTCTTCGAGCTGGGCGATCACGTCCGCGCCGAGATCGAGCACGTCGGCGCGGAGGTCTTCGAGCGCCGTCTGGTACTCGTCTCGCGCCACGGGATCACCCGAACTTGCCGCTGACGTAGTCTTCGACGCGCTGGCTCTCGGGGTTCTCGAAGATCTTCTCGGTGTCGTCGTACTCGACGAGTTCGCCGCCGGTGAGGAACACGGCGGTCTGGTCGGAGATGCGCGCGGCCTGCTGCATGTTGTGCGTCACGACGACGACCGTGTAGTCCTCGGCGAGCTCCTCGACGAGGTCCTCGATCTTCGAAGTGGCGACCGGGTCGAGTGCGCTGGCCGGCTCGTCCATCAGGATCACGTCGGGGTCGACCGCGAGACAGCGGGCGATACAGAGCCGCTGTTGCTGGCCGCCCGAGAGGCCAAGCGCGTTGTCGTCGAGGCGGTCGTTCACCTCGTCCCACAGCGCGGCCTGCTTGAGCGAGCGCTCGACGAGTTCCCGTTCGGCCTCGCTGTCGTCGCGGCCGGTCAGTCTGGCCAGCAGGCTCTTGTCGATGTCGCCGTGCTTGCGCGGGCCGTAGGAGACGTTCTCCCGGATGGACTTGGGGAACGGGTTGGGCGCCTGGAACACCATGCCGACGCGCTTGCGGAGTTCGACGAGGTCGGTCCCCGAACCGTAGATCTCCTCGCCGTCGAGTTCGACCGACCCCGCGACCCGAGCGCTCTTGATCCGGTCGTTCATGCGGTTGAGCGAGCGCAGGAACGTGGACTTCCCACAGCCCGACGGGCCGATGAGCGCGGTGACGCTCTCGCTGGGGATGTCCATCGAGACGCCCTTCAGCGCGTGGTCGTCGCCGTAGTAGACGTCCAGGTCCTCGACGGCGAGCTTCGGTTCCCCCTGGAAGGAGAACTGCGTCCACTCCTCGCGGACGCGCTCGTCGGTCTCGCCGGCGGTCGTCGGTCCGTCGGCGGTGGTCCCGCCGGTGGTCGTCCGATCGCTCTCTGCCGTCGCCGTGTCGCCGAAGCTCTCACTCATAGTTGATCTTGGCTCTGAAGTAGCTGCGCGCGGTGATGCCGACGGCGTAGAACGTCAGCACGACCGTCAGCAGGACGAACGCGGTCGCCCATCCCATCGACGGGGAGCCGCTGACGCCGGCGGCGATGACCGCCCACACCTGCGTGGGCAGCGACGCCGACGCCGACAGTAGCTCCGGATTCGTCACGAACGGCGGATGGCCGACGAACTGGAACCCCTGCAAGACGTGGACGGACTCGGTCGCGTTGAGCGTCGAGCCGAGCACGAGGATCAGCGGCGCCGTCTCGCCCGCGACGCGGCCCACGCCGAGGATGGTGCCGGTGATGACGCCGGGCATCGACGCTGGCAGGACGACGCTGCGGATCGTCTGCCACTGGGTCGCCCCGAGCGCTGCGCTGGCGTCGCGGTACTCGTCGGGCACCGCGAGGATCGCCTCTCGGCTCGTGATGAGCACCAGCGGCAGGAGCATGAACCCGAGGACGAGCATCCCGGCCGCGAGCGAGGTGTCCCCGCCCAGTCGCGGGACGAGGAAGGCCGCCCCGAACAGGCCGAACACGACGCTGGGCGTGCTCCACAGCGCGTTGGTCGCCACCTCGACGACGGCGGTGAACGCGCCCTGCTCGGCGTACTCGGTGAGGAACACCGCGGCGCCGACGCCCAGCGGCACCGCGAACAGGGTCGCGCCGACGACGAGCCAGACGGTCCCGACGACCGCCGGCATGATCCCGCCGGGCTCGGCGCCCAGCGGGATGTACGCCTGCATCGTCATCGGCCACGAGAGCGTGCCCGCGGTCGAAATAGTGACGCCCAGCGCGGTGAACGACGAGCCGACGAGCTGGACGTGCAGGCCGGCGATCGCCGCGAATCCGGTCGCGCCGACCAGTCCGAGCGTGCCGGCCTCGCCGAGCAACCGGCGGGGGAGCGACTCGTCGACCGACTGTCGAGCGAGGCCGACGAGGAGTGCGAACGCCGCGCTGGCGGCCGCACCGGCGAGCGCGACGCCCGGGACGATCGCGGCCGGTCCGACCGACGGGACGGCGCCGCTCGCGGTCTGTAGGACGACCGTCGCGACAAGCAGTCCCAGCCCGCCGAAGACGCCCGTGACGGCCAGCGGCGCGCGCTCGGTGGCGCCCCCGTCGCCGAGCGCGAGGGCGGCCAGCGGCGCGACGGACAGCGCGAACGCGCCGGCGGCGCCGGCGGCGACCAGCGCGAGGCCGAGCGTCCCCGCCAGCGGGAGGCCGAGCGGCGTCGGCCCGACGAGGACGAACAGTCCGGCGAGGGCGAGCAGGGCGCCGACAGCCGCCGGGACGGCCCGGCGGAGCCGTTCGTCGACAGCCGTCGCGGTACCGACGTCGCGCAGCGAGCCGTAGCGCCGGTAGAAGATCGTCGACAGCACCGCACCGACCCCGGCGAGCAGTAGCGACCCGACCGCCGGTTCGGCCGTGACCGCGACCGCCGTGTCGAGCACCTTCGGCTGTCGGTTGACCTGGACGGTGTAGGTGAACGGGTAGCGCAGCGCGCTCCCGGTGGCGAGTGCGCCGGCCAGGACCGCCGCGGCCGCCCCGACGAGCGCGAGCGGGAGCGTCCGAACGAGGTGGCGAGCCCCGGGGTGCCAGTCGGTGCCGCCCGCGGGCGTGCGCGCGAAGGACACCGCGAAGACGAGGGCCGGTGTCAGGAGGACCAGCGCCGAGAGCGCACCGATCGTGAACCCGTGGAGCGCGTAGCCAACGCCCTTGATCGTGACGAAGGCGACGATGGCGACCATCACGCAGATCAGCAGCGCGGCGGTGAGGTCGATGACGAGGAAGGCGCCGTACTGTCGGCCGCGGGCGCCGAAGCCGGCGCGGCACTTCGCGGCCGCCCACGAGGAGAGGATGGCGCCGAGGACGACGAACAGGGGGACGACCGCCCCGCCGGTGAACCCGCCGTCGATGGACGTGGGGTCCCACTGCCAGCCGACGCCGATCAGTGCGGCGGTGATCACGGCGCCGAGCGCCCCGACGATCAGCGCCGGCGGGAGCGTCGATCCGATGTCCTCCCGGGGGAAGATCGTGACCGCGCCCAGCCCGATCGCCGCCGCGAGCGCGACGACGATCCAGGCCGGGGAGCCGAAGCCGACGAGCGACCCGCCGACCGCGCCGCCGAACAGCGCGCCCACGACGGCGAACGACAGGCCCGCCAGCAGGCCCGCCGAGGCGTCGGGCGACGTGTCGACCGCGCCGGTCCGCGAGGCGAACCCCGCGGCGAGGACGCCGGCGGCCTCGACGAGCATGATCACGCCCAGCAGCGTCGCCAGGCGGACGTCGACCGCGAACGCGACCACGGCGAGCGCGGCCGTCGCGACGAGGACCCCGAGCGCGATGCCCCGGACCCGGTCGGAGGTGACCGGGACGACGTTGGCCCACGAGGCGACGCCGACCGCGCCGATCCCGCCGACCGCGACGGCGAGCAGGACGAGCAGCGACCGGCCGAGCGCCGCGCCGCTCGCGTCGAGGGCGACGAGGTCGACCAGCGAGAGCAGCCCCAGCGCGAAGCTCACCACGCCGAGGGCGATCACGCCGTCGAGCCCGCGGTCGTAGGCGTTCGACTCGGCGTTGACGAGCGAGGCGCGTCGGCCGGTGTCGGCGGGCGAGCGCCGCGCCGACTCGGTGGCGTCGCTCATCGTTCACCCCGCAGCTTGCGTTTCATCCGGCGCTCGACGGCCTGAGAGACGACGCTCATGCCGGCGACGATGACGAACAGGAGGACGCCGGCGGCGAACAGCACGTCGAGCGTGCTCTCGGAGGCGCTGCCGTACTGGGTGGCGATGAGGCTCGTCAGCGTCACGCTCGCGTCGAACACGTCGTACAGCGGGTTCGCGAGGCCGGTACCGGAGGCCATGATCGCCGCCACGGCCATGGTCTCGCCGATCGCGCGCCCGAGCCCGAGGATCACGGCCGCCGAGACGCCGGAGAACGACGCCGGGATCGAGATGCTCTTCATCGTCTGCCAGCGGGTGGCGCCCAGCGCCGTCGACCCGTCGCGCATCGACCCCGGCACCGACGAGATGGCGTCCTCCGCCACGGAGACGACCGTCGGCAGCGCCATGATCCCGACGACGATGCCGGCGATGAGGTAGCTCGCGCCGTCGTCGAGGAACGAGTTCTGGACGAAGCCGTTGAGCACCTGGAACCCGATGAACCCGTAGACGATCGAGGGGATCCCCGCGAGCACCTCGACGCCCGGTTTGACCACCGATCGCAGCCCGTCGCTCGCGACCTCGGCGATGAACAGCGCGCCGAACAGGCCGAGCGGGCCAGCGACCGAGCCCGCGATGACCGTCACGATGACCGTCGCCCAGATCGCCGGGATCAGCGAGTACGCGTCGGCCGCCGGGTTCCAGTACTCGTCGCTCGTCGGGAGGACGGCGTCGAGTCCGAAGAACCACTGCACCCGTCCGTCTTGGACCGGGATGATAAACAGTCCGCGGCCGTGTTCGAGAAACGCCGGCGCCGCGCTCACGAAGAGGAAGTACGTGATGAACGCGACCGTGAGCACCGTCGAGACGGTCGCGACGAATCCGAGCGCACGCGCGACGACCGCCTGCGCGACCAGCCATCCGACGGCGGTCGAGACGAGGAAGGCGGCGAGCAGCGGTGCGACGAGCCCCGGTCTGAACAGGAACGCGACCACCGTCGCCGCGAGGGTGCACCCCATGACCCCCATGACCACGTAACTCCCGTCGTCGCCCGGCGAGAATCTGTTTCGGTTCGTTTCGATGTCTTGTTGCATGGAATCTCTATCGAGTACTGATAAACAGTCGGAAAGTGCGAGACTGCCACCTCACTGCGGCCGACTTAGACCTGGTCGGGGAGCTTGTCCATCTGGGCCTTCTGGCGCCGCTTCCCGAGCGTGAAGTAGTCGTTCGGCGCCACGAAGGTGTCCTGCCCGAAGTCGTGGAGGATCATGTTGATGAACGCCGCCTCCTTCATCGAGGTGTCCTTCCACGTGTACATGTGCAGGTCACGCGAGAGGGGGTACTCCTTCGAGTCCAGGCCGTTCTGGTCGTCCTGGTAGCTGTAGGTCGTCCCCTCCCACTCCAGGGAGATTGGCGTGACGCCGTCGGTGTCGAGGAAGGCGAGCGCGAGGTAGCTGATGGCGTTGTCGGCCTGCTTGACCGCCTGGGCGAGGCGCTGGTTCTGGCCGTAGCGGTTGGCGACCTGGGTGTTCTCCTTGGGGTTGCCGTAGACGTTGCTGACGAACGCGGTTCGCGTCCCCGAGCCCTTGACGCGGCCGAGCACCTGGATCTCCTTGTCCGGACCGCCCAGCTCCGACCAGTTGGTGATCTTCCCCTTGTAGAGGTCTTTGAGCTGCTGGCCGGTGATCTTCGTGACGCCGGCGTCGGCGATCTCGCTGGAGACGACGATCGGCTGGCCGTCGACGCCGACGACGTGGTCGACGAAGTTCTCGTAGGAGTCCCGGTCGGGGAGCTCGTCCTCGACGTTCCCCGAGGAGTTACCGATGTCGTGCTGGCCGTTCATGACCTTCTCGACGCCGGTGCCGGAGTGCGACAGGGCGACGGTGACCGTGAACGGCGCGTCGCCGCCGTCGCCGGCCTCGAAGCCGTAGAGGCTCCCCCAGTAGTCGGCGAGGTTCTCCTTCGTGTCGATGTCGTACTCGCCGTGGGGCCAGTACTCCGTGTCGCTCGGGGGTCGGTTGGCGTTCCAGTAGGAGGCCCCGGTGTTCGCGATCGGGTAGACCGTCGAGGAACCGCCAGCCTCGAGCGGACCGGAGTTCGCCATCCCGCTGTCGGTCGCCGTCTGCTCAGGCGTCGGCGTCGGCGTCGAGTCCGAGGAGCCGTCGCCGTTGGAGTTCGAGCCGCCGTCGCTGGACTCCGGCGTGTCCGTGTTGTCGCCGCCGGTACATCCAGCCAGTCCCGCCGCTCCGATCGCACCGGACGTGAGCAAGAACTTTCGCCGCGTTACCCCGTCTGCCGGACGCTCCGAATCGTGCGTCATCACCTGAACGGAGATGGGAGCTAACTAAACGGGTTTATAATAGGTGTATTGGCGGATACGCCCCCGGCCGATCCCGTACTGTCGGCTTTCCCTGTGAACGATCCTCACTGGGCGCTCGGTATCGCTATATAGACCTACTGTCGTGGACGGTGGCCGTCGGTCAGCGCTCGTCGACCAGCGGGAACGCGGCAAGCCGGGCGGCGGCGACGGAGGTCAGCCCGCGCGCCGTCGGCGAGTCGGCGACGCGACGGGCGTGGGCCGACTCCAGTCCCGTGTCGTCGGCGACGGAGACCAGTCGGACCGTCGTCCCCTCCGGCGTCACGTCGGCGAGGAGGTACGACTGCGGGAACGAGCAGGTCGTCGGCACCGTCACCTCGCGGACGCCGCCGGAGACGCCCGTCGTCGGGATGTGGTAGTGGCCGGCGAGCACGAGTTCGACGTCGCCGTCGGCGACCGTCTCGACGAACGGCTCCGGGTCGGCCATCGCGGGGATGTCGGCGAACTCCGGTTCGACGGCTTCGCGGTGGGCGTCCAGTTGCTCGGTGATCGCGGGGAGGTTGTGGTGGACGAGGACGACCGGCGTCTCGGCGGTCTCCAGTTCGTCGGCCAGCCACTCGCGCTGGCGCGCTTCGACGTGGCCCTCGTGGGAGTCGAACAGGCGCTCGGCCGTCCCGGCGCTGTTCAGGCCGAACACGTCGAGTCCGCCCACACGCGTGCGGAAGGACAGCCCGTCCGGCCCGCGCGAGACCGGGTCGTCGGGCGTGTAGCGCTCGGTGAACCGCCCGAGTCCGGGCGTCTCGTGTTCGTCGCGCTCCTTGGGCACGTCGTGGTTGCCGGGGACGGCGAGGAACGGCACGTCGAGGTCGGCGAGCGCCTCGTCGACGGCCTCGTAGTTCCAGGGCTCGCCGTCCTTGGTGAGGTCGCCCGGCGACAGCACCGCGTCGACGTCCCGGGTTTCGATGTCCGCGAGGGCGGCCTCGAAGTGGTCGAGCGTCTCTTCGAACAGCTTCGAGGTGCCCTCGGCCCTCGTCGAGACGTGCGGGTCGGCGACGAGGGCGATCCGGGTGTGCTCCCCGGCCGGCCGGTCGAGGCGCGCGAAGACCGACCCGGGCGCGTCGTCGCGGCCCGTCACACCGTCGTCCGAGCTCGCGGGGCTCATTGCGCCTCCGGCAGGAAGTCCGCGGGGTGGTCGTGGCGGAACGTCGCGAGGTGGGTCCCGTCCAGCAGTTCGACGTGCGAGTAGAGGCGTCCGCGGTCGCGGGCGGCGCCGGCGAGGTCGCTGGCTTCCGGGCGGCTCAGATCGAGCGCGCCGACGAGCAACACGGCGACCCGCTCGTCGGGGTCTTCCACGCGCGTCAGGAGGAAGAGATCGTCCCCGACCCGCTGGCGGAACGCCGCCGAGCGCTCGAACTCGGCGCCGTCGACGGCGGCCGGGAGCGACTCGGCGACGCCGTCGGGCGCGACGTACACCAGCCCGAAGCGGTCGGTCTCGCCGCTGTCCGGCGCGACCGGCGCGAGGTGGCCCGCGCGGACGGTCACGACCTCCCAGTCGTCCGCCCGGAGGGCCTCGGCCATCTCGTTGGCTTCCCGCAACGTGCGACTCCACGCCGACGGGTCGTCGTCGGTCTCGGCGGCCATATGTGACCCTCCGTCTACCGCTACATGTCAGTTCCGGATGCCAACTTCTGACTCGGTATTTCCACTATATACCAAAAATTGGCTCCTATAACTATCCATAAACCGTTTCATAACCTATATCTGCGTTCCATCGAACGGTTCCACCGATGCCAGAGAAACAGACCCGACGACGCTTCCTCACTGCCGCGGGAGCCGGCGCGGCCACCGTGCTCGCCGGCTGCACCGGCGACGACACCTCGACGCCGGGCGACGGAAGCGACGGCGGTGACGCGACCGAGGGGAGCGGCGGTGAGACGCTCCAGCTGATGGCGACCGGGTCGATCCAGACGCTCGATCCGATCAACGCGAAGGGTTCGGGTGCGGGCTACAACCAGTACAACAAGTCGCTGATGGAGTTCCCGAACGGGCAGTACCCGCCCGAGCCGGCCATCGCGAAGGGCTACGAGATGTCCGACGACGGCCTGACCTACACCTTCACGCTGCGGGAGGGCGTGAAGTTCCACGACGGGTCCGAGCTGACGGCCCACGACGTGGTCTACTCCTACCGGCGCCTCGCCGAGTCGGACAACTCCCGCAACCGGGACGACATCATCGGCGACACGCTGACGCTCGTCCACGAGAAAGACGCGAGTCGCAACACGCCGGGCGACGAGGAGACGCTCAGCGACGTGGTGCCGGAGTCCCTCGGCGTGAAAGCCGTCGACGACTACACCTTCGAGATGAAGTTGCAGTCGCCGTTCCAGTACACCCTCTTCCAGATCGCCGGCGGCGCGTTCGCGATCATCCCCGAGGGTTCGGTCGGCGACATCGAGGGGTACGACGGCGACTACAGCTACAACGAGTTCTTCAGCACCGAGGGCGAGGGCCCCGCGTTCGCCGGGGCCGGCCCCTTCCAGGTCGACTCCTGGACCAAGGGGACCAGCCTCAAACTGTCCGCCTTCGAGGACTACTACGGCGAGGCCCCCAAGATCGACGGGATCACCTACACCGTCGTCTCGGACGGGAACACGCGGCTCAGCCGCTTCCGCAACGGCAACGCGGACATCCTCGAATCGATCCCGACCTCCTCGTTCAACCCGGACAACGTCTCGATCGACACCCGCGAGGGCAACCGCGAGATCGGGACCTACGAGTTCGAGAACGGCGGCACCGTCAACTACGGCGAGATCCCGTCGCTGCGGACCGAGTACATCGTCTTCAACACCAAGGAGGTCCCGCTGGCGGTCCGGCGGGCCTTCGCCTACGCGATGAACCAGCACGACATCGCCGAGAACGTCTACAAGGGCATGGGCAAGCCCGGCTACCACATCACGCCGCCGGCGCCGTACCCCACCTTCGAGGACGGCCAGTCCGGCGAGGAGTCCTACGACGCCCACGCCGAGAACGGCGCCCACTCGACCACGGAGTTCGGCGCTGACGGCTACCCCTACGGCTACAACGAGACCCTCCTCGACGAGGCCCGCGCGGTCATGGAGGAGGCCGGCTACGGCGAGAACAACCGCTTCTCGGTCACGGCGACGACCATCTCGGGCAACGACGGCTACCGGCAGATGTTCACCCAACTCCAGCCGAAGCTCCGCTCGGCGTACATCGACATGGAGATCACCGAGGCCGAGTTCGGGACGATCATCAGCCAGGCCATCTCCGGCGACATGCAGGTGTTCGGGCTCGGCGACGGCATGGAGTACCCCGGCCCGCAGAACTTCCTGCGGTTCCTCTACGGCGACAGCCCGAGCTCGCAGTTCACCCGCTGGGGCGCCGAGGGCAGCAACTACACCGAGAAGTACCGCCAGACGGCCATGGACGCGTGGAAGAAGAACTACGCCGCCGAGGGGACGACCCAGGCCGACCACAACAAGGCGTTCCAGACCGTCGAGGAGATGAACTGGGCGTCCGTGCAGGAACTCCCCTTCTTCCATCCGAATAGCCAGCGCTTTTGGCACGACGGGGTGAACGTCGAGATGTACGGCGTGATGGAGAACCAGACGTTCGACGACGTCACGCTAGACCGGTAACGACGCAGTCCCGGCGCCGTCGGTCGGTCGCGGGCGGTCGACCGTCGGCTCGATCCCCATCTGATCACGATGTACGCGAACGACTGCACGCGGGTTCGACCCTGCGGGTGTGGCCACCGTGGCGAGCGGCAGCGACCGTCGGCAAACGGAGGGGTCCGTCCGTGAGTCGACTGAAGTACCTCGGGAAGCGGCTCCTCCTCTCGATACCGGTGGTCTGGCTCGGCACGTCGCTGACGTGGTTCGTCATCTACATGGGTCCCATCGACCCGGCGGCGCGGCTGCTCAGCGAAGGCCAGATGCGAAACACCGACGCCTACACCGCCGCACAGGAACGGCTCGGGCTCAACCAGCCGCCGCTGGAACACTACGTCGACTACCTGATCAACCTCTACACGTTCGACCTGGGCCCGACGTTCCTGCTCTATCAGGGGTCCAGCGTCAACGCGCTCATCCTCGACTTCCTCCCGAGGACCCTGTGGCTGGGCTTCTGGTCGGTGCTCATCGCGGTGCTGATCGGCGTGCCCCTGGGCTTTTTCGCCGGCCTGCGCTCGAACACCGTCTCCGACTACTTCGCCTCGTTCGGCGGGATCGTCTGGCGGGCGATGCCGAACTTCTGGCTGGCGATCATGCTGCTGGCGCTGCTGGGCGGTGCCCAGGCCGTCCTCGGCGTGAGCTGGGAGCAACTCCTCGTTCCCATCGACGCGATATCGGGGAGTCCGGACCTCTCACGGCTCCACACGGTCGATGGCTTCCTCGCGGCGACCAAGAAGGTCCTGCCCGCCGCCCTCGTTTTGGGGTCGGCCTCGATGGGCAACGAGATGCGGATCGGGCGGACGGCCGTGCTGGAAGTGCGAAACGAGGACTTCGTCGACATGGCGAAGGCCAAGGGCGTCTCGGACCGGGCGCTCGTCTGGAAGCACATCTTCCGCAACGCGCTGGTGCCGCTTGTACCGATCATCACGAGCGAGGCGTTCCTGCTCATCGGCGGGTCGGTGCTCGTCGAGACCGTCTTCAGCATCCACGGCATCGGCTGGCTGTTCTTCCAGGCCGCCATCCAGGGCGACCTGCCGCTCGTCGGCACGCTCATGTACATCTTCATCCTCATGATCGTCGGTATCAACCTGCTGCAAGACCTGCTGTACACGGTGATCGATCCGCGCGTCGCGCTGGAGGGGGCCTGAGATGGCCGGCGCACACGACGCCGACGCCGGCGCGCGCGAATCGACGGTCCTCCCGACCGGCTCGCCGCTGGCCGTCTGGGTCGCCGCGGGCGCCGTGTTGTTCGCCCTGGAGGCGGGCGCGCTCGCCGCCTTCGTCGCCGGCATTCTCGCGGACTTCCTGTCGACGGGGGCGTCGCTCGCCGGCGTCGCCTCCGCGGCGGCCCCGGTCGTCGACGCGCTGGAGGTCGCCCGGTCGGCCGCCGAGTCGGTCCCGACGCTGCTCTCGCGGGAGACCGTCCCCAACGACGGCTACTGGAACGGCCAGCGCTACGTCGGCACGTTCCTCGGGCTGGAACCCGCCTTCGCGTGGGCGCTCCGCGTGATATTAGTCTACGCGTACGCGTTCGCGTGGGCGGGGTGGGCGATGCTCGGATACCGCCTCTATCGCCGGGAGATCCGCGACATCGAGTGGACGCCGCGCGACGACATGGCCGACCGCTTCCGCTCGCACACGTGGGGCCTGACCGGGCTCACCATCGTCTTCATGTTCGTCGTGATGGCCGTGTTCGCCCCCGCGCTCGGACCGACGACCGTCGACGAGAACATGCGAAACACGTACTCCACGGAGTTCAGTTACTGGAACTCCGACACGGGGACGGTCGAGACGACGCTCGTCGGGGAGGCAAACCTCGACACGCAGTCGACGGGCACCCAGTCGCGAGTCATGCCCTTCAGCTACGACCAGTACGGCCGCTATCACCCGTTCGGGACGCTCCCGACCGGCCGTGACCTGTTCACGTTCATCGCCGCCGGGTCGCGTATCTCGCTGATCATCGGCGTGCTCTCGGTCGGGCTGAGCGTCCTGCTCGCGGGGTCGCTCGCGCTGACCGCGGCCTACTACAAGGGCCGGGTCGACCTCGGGCTGGTGCTCGTCTCCGACGCGGTGATGGCGATGCCGCAACTGCTCTTGCTCATCATGCTCACGAAAGTGCTGGCGGACACCTGGGTCGGCGGGATATACAGCGGCGCGTTCGTCCTCGCGCTGATACTGGCGGGGACCGGCTGGACCTACATGTGGCGGTCGGTGCGCGGGCCCGCCCTCCAGGTAGCCGAACGCCAGTGGGTCGACGCCGCGCGGAGCTTCGGCCAGAAACCCCACGTCATCATGCGCAGACACATGCTCCCGTACATCACCGGCTACCTGCTCATCTACGGATCGATGACCCTCGGCGGCGCGATCATCGCCATCGCCGGACTGTCCTTCCTCGGGCTGGGCGTCTCGCCGCCGACCCCCGAGTGGGGGCGGGCGATCAACCTCGGCCAGGACTACGTGACCACGGGCTCGTGGCACATCTCGCTCATCCCGGGACTGCTGATCACCGTCGTCGTCACCGGGTTCAACGCGCTGGGCGACGGCATCCGCGACGCCATCGACCCGCAGTCCGACGCGGAGGGCGGCGCGGCCGGGCGGGGTGGTGGCGCGTGAGTCGCCCCGAGACCGAACCGCTCCTGGCCGTCGAGGACCTCCGGACGGTGTTCCACACCGAGCGCGAGGAGATCCACGCCGTCGACGGCGTCTCCTTCGAGGTCGACGCGGGCGAGACCGTCGGCCTCGTCGGCGAGTCCGGGTCGGGCAAGTCCGTCACCGCCCGGTCTATCCTCGGGCTGATCGACGACCCCGGGGCCATCGAGGAGGGGTCGATCCGCTTCCGCGGCGAGGACCTCACCGACGACAACTGGGAGGCCCACCGCGGCGACGTCGCCATCGTCTTCCAGGACCCCGGAAGCGCCCTGAACCCCGTCTACACCGTCGGCAACCAGATCCGCGAGGCGCTGCGGATCCACCAGGACCTGCGCGGGCGCGAGGCCCGCGAGCGCGCCATCGAACTGCTGGAGGACGTGGGCATCCCCGACGCCGCCAGCCGGGTCGACGAGTACCCACACCAGCTCTCCGGCGGGATGCAACAGCGCGCCGTCATCGCGATGGCGCTGGCCTGCGACCCCGATCTGTTGGTCTGCGACGAGCCGACCACCGCCCTGGACGTGACCATCCAGGCGCAGATCCTCGACCTGCTGGACGACCTCCAGCGCGAGGAGGACCTGGCCATCCTGCTCATCACACACGACATGGGCGTCATCGAGGACGCCGCCGACCGCGTGAACGTCGTCTACGCCGGCGAGGTGGTCGAGCGCGCGCCGACCGAGGCGCTGTTCGACGACCCGAAACACCCCTACACGCGGGCGCTGCTGCGGTCGATCCCCGGGCGGACGCCGCCCGACGAGCAGTTGCCGACCATCGAGGGTGAGGTGCCGACGCCGACCGGCCCGGCGACCGACTGCCGGTTCGCGCCCCGGTGTCCCGACGCGTTCGGCGCCTGCCGGGAGGTCCACCCGGAGCACGAACCCGTCGGCGACCCGGCCGTCGACCGGACGGCCGCGTGCCTGCTCCACGACGACCGCTACCCGGGCGAGAGCGACCTCGACGGCGGCCGTGATGCCGACGGAACGGGCGACGGCGCCGTCAGCCCGGACGGAGGTGAGTCGCTGTGACACCCGATCCGGCGACCGGCCAGACAGCCGGTCACGCCGACGAGGGCGAGGCCCGCGGCGAACCCCTGCTGTCCGTGCGCGACCTGCGGACCTACTACGACGAGCGCTCGATCTTCTCGCGGTCGCCGCCGGTCAAGGCGGTCGACGGCGTCTCCTTCGACGTCTTCGAGGGTGAGACGATCGGCCTCGTCGGCGAGTCCGGCTGCGGCAAGACGACGCTCGGGCGGACGCTCCTCGGGCTGGAAGAACCGACGAGCGGCACCATCACCGCCGAGGGGACGGACGTGACCGACCTGTCGGGCGCGGAGGCCCGCGAGTGGCAACAGCGGGTCGGCATGGTGTTCCAGGACCCACAGGAGAGCCTCAACGACCGCCAGACGGTCGGCCAGATCGTCCGCGAACCGCTCGAAGCGCACGACTGGCCGACCCTGTCCGTCGCGGTCACGGGCGTCGACGAGGCGTCCGTCTCGGGGAGCGGCCCCGTCGAGGACCGGACGGCCGGCGACTCGGTGCCCGACCCCGAGAGCGCCGACATCACGGTCGACGTCGCCGAGGGCGGCCACGACGTGACCGTCCGCGAGCGACTCCCGCTCGACCGGTCGGACGTGACCGTCTCGGTCGACGACGCCGGGCGGCCGACCGTTTCGGTGACCGTCGAGAAGTCGGTCGCCGAACTACGCCGGGACCGCGCCGAGGCCCTGATCACGCGGGTCGGCCTGAACGAGGAGCACGTCCGCCGGTACCCCCACCAGTTCTCCGGGGGCCAGCGCCAGCGCGTCGGCATCGCCCGGGCGCTCGCGCTCGAACCGGACTTCCTCGTCCTCGACGAGCCCGTGAGCGCGCTGGACGTGAGCGTCCAGGCGCGGATCATCAACCTCCTCGAAGAGCTGCAGGCCGAGTTCGGCCTCACCTACCTGTTCATCGCCCACGACCTGAGTGTCGTCCGGCACATCGCCGACCGCGTCGCGGTGATGTACCTCGGCAACGTCGTCGAGATCGGGCCGACCGAGTCGGTGTTCGGCGATCCCGCTCACCCCTACACGCTCTCGCTGCTGTCGGCGATCCCCGGGAGCGGGTCGCCGTGGGACGGCGAGCGGGTGACACTGCGCGGAACGCCGCCCAGCCCGCGGGACCCGCCCGACGGCTGCTCGTTCGCGACGCGCTGTCCGGCGAAGATCCGCTCCGAGGAGTTCGACCTGCCCGAGGCGACCTGGCGGGCGCTCGACGAACTCAGAGTGGTGTTCCGGACGCGCGCCCGCGGCGACGACTCGGCGCTCGACCGCGCGAAGGGCGCACTCGGGCTGGACGTGGACGCCGACGCCGTCGACGAGGCGGTGGACGAACTGCTCGGCGACCACTCGCTCCCGTCGGAGGCCGAACGGGTCGTCGACGAGGCGGCCGCCCTGGCGAAAGGCGGCGACGACCGCGAGGCGGCCGACAGGCTCCGCGAGGCGTTCGGATCCCGCTGCGACCGGGAGGCGCCCGACGCCGTCGCAGTCGGCGACGCGGAGAGCCGCTGTTTCCGCGGCGAGTCCGACTACCGCGGCGTGAGCGAGACCATCGCCGCGCGCCAGCGCGAGGGCGAGCGATGACGGACCCCCAGGAGCGGGCGGCCGTCGCCGAGCGGGCGGCCCGCGCCGGCGCGTCGGTCGCCGAATCGCTGTTCCGCAGCGACGTGGCCGTCGAGACGAAGGAAAACGAGACGGACTACGTCACCCGCGCCGACCGGGAGGCCCAGGAGGAGACGCTCGCGGTGATCAGCGAGCACTACCCCGACGAACCGGTCGTCGCCGAGGAGGACGACGCGGCGAAGGCGGTCCCCGAGACGGGTCCCGCGTGGATCGTCGACCCGATCGACGGGAGTCACAACTTCGTCCGCGGCGGGCGGACGTGGGCGACCAGCGTCTGCACCGTCGCCGACGGCGAACCCGTGGCCGCGGCGACGGTCTGTCCCGCGGTCGGTGACGCCGTCGTCGCCGCCGACGGCCGCGTCGAGCGCAACGGCGAACCGGTCACCGTCAGCGACCGGACCGAGCCCGAGCGGTGCATGGTCGCACCGACCGTCTGGTGGCCCCACGACCGCCGGGACGAGTTCGCCGCCGCCGCCCGGGCCGCCGTCACCCGGTTCGGCGACCTCCGGCGCCCGGGGTCGGTCCAGACCGCGCTCGCCCGCCTCGCCGCCGGCGAACTCGACGGCGTGTTCACCAACGTCGACGCACACCCCTGGGACACGGTGGGAGGCGTCCACCTCGTCCGGCGAGCGGGCGGCCGCGTGACCGATCTCGACGGCGAGCGCTGGCGTCACGACTCGGTCGGACTGGTGGCGTCGAACGGCGGCGTCCACGACGCCGTGCTCGCCGCCGCGAACGACATCTGACCAGCGGCGTCCGCTGTAACGCAGTTTTCTTCCTCACGGACCGGCCACCGTGAGACGCGTCGTCGCCGCGGTCGTCGCGGCGCACCCATCCTGTCCGTCTACGGACCGGTCAGTAGCGCTATAGAGTGATATATCGCTCCGGGGAACACTCATATAAACCACCTATACCGTGGATCGGGATGCTCCGGCCATGTCACGGACGGACGCAGGGGTGTGCCGCGGTGACGAGTGAGGAACTGCTCGGAGGCGACGGCGACGACCACAGGCGGATCGACGCCGACCGGTGGGAGGACATCTACGTCGTCGGCGACGTCCACGGGTGTCTGCCGGCGCTGCAACGGCTGGTCGAGCGCATCGGACCGGACGAGGAGACGCTGCTGGTCGTCGTCGGCGACCTCGTCCGGAAGGGGCCCGACAGCCGCGGCGTCGTCGAGTTCGTCCGCGAGCGCGACACCGTGATCAGCGTCCGCGGCAACAACGAGGACAAGCTGATCCGGGGGGACAAACACCTCCCGGAACTCTCCGAGGCGGACATGGCGTACGTCGAGTCGCTCCCCCACGCCATCTCGTGGGAGGACAACCTCGTGGTCCACGGCGGCATCGACCCGCGCAAGGCGCTGGCGGACCACGATTCGGCGGAACTGCTGACGATGCGCTCGCTCGCCCCCGGAGGGAGCTACGACCGACCCTACTGGTTCGAGGAGTACGACGGGCGTCCGCGGGTGTTCTTCGGCCACACCGTGCTCGCCGAGCCCTTCGAGTCGCCGAGCGCGGTCGGGCTCGACACCGGCTGCGTCTACGGTGGCGCGCTGACCGCCTACCACGTCGACACCGGCGAGTTCGTCACCGTCGAGCCGACGGAGACCTACCAGGAGCGCAGCGCCGACAGCATCGTCACACCGCGCGCGAGCGGCTGATACACATGACGGGAGGTAGCCGCGACGACGACGGCGGAGGCGCAACTGACGGCGGGGACGGCGACCGCGGGGTCGCAGGCGACGGCGCGGCAGAGGCCGGGACGGTGTCGATCCTGGACGCCGGGCCGGCCTCCGTCTCGATGCTGGGGGCCGACGGCGGGACGGACGAGGCCGCCGGCGACGAGGTCGGCGGTCGTGCGGGGGAGTTCGACCGCTCGTCGTCCGAGTTCTACCTGAACCGCGAGCTGAGCGAACTGGCCTACCAGCGCCGCGTGCTCCACGAGGCGCTGGACGAACGCAACCCGCTGCTCGAACGGGTCCGCTTCCTGTCGATTTTCACCCGCAACATGGACGAGTTCTTCATGAAGCGGGTGGGCGGCCTCAAACAGCAGATGGAGGCGGGGATCACCGACCGGACGGTCGACGGCCACACGCCCCGCGAGCAGTGGGGGGCCGTCCTCGACGCGGCGCGGCCGATGTTCGCGCGCCAGACCGACTGTTACGAGTCGGTGATCCGGCCGGCGCTCGCCGAGGCGGGCGTCCACGTCGTCGACTACGACGACCTCTCGCCCGACGAGCGCGCGTCGATGCGCGAGTACTTCGAGCGGTCGGTGCTCCCGACGCTCACGCCGCTCGCGTTCGACCCGGCCCACCCGTTCCCGTTCATCTCGAACCTGAGCCTGTCGCTGGCGGTGCTGACCCGCGAGGACGACGAGGAGTCGCCGACGTTCACGCGGGTGAAGATCCCGCAGAACCTGCCGCGGCTGGTCGAGATCGCGGCGGGCGAGCGCTACGTCCTCATCGAGGAGGTCGTCAGGGCGAACCTCGATCTCCTCTTCCCGAACGCCGAGGTGGTCGAGGCGTCGCTGTTCCGGCTGACGCGCAACGCCGAGGTCCGCCGCGACGAGGAGGTCGCCGAGGACCTCATCGACATGATCGAGGAGGTGCTCGAACAGCGCCGGTTCGCGACGGCGGTCCGCCTGGAGGTCGAAGCCGGCACGTCCGAACGCGTCCGCCAGACGCTCGTCGAGCAGCTCGACCTGGACGAGCGGGAGGTGTTCGAGCGCCCCGGGCCGATGGACTACCGGGAGTTCGACACCCTGCTCGACCTCGACCGGCCGGAGCTGAAACTCCCCGAGTGGACGCCCCAGCCCCACCCCCGCCTCCAGCGCCAGCGGACGCCGCTGAACGACGCCAGCGACGACGGAGGCGACATCTTCGCGCGCATCCGCGAGGACGACATCCTGCTGCACCACCCGTATCACTCCTTCACCGACACGGTCCAGCGGTTCATCGCCGAGGCGGCGACCGACCCCGACGTGCTCGCGATCAAGGCCGCCATCTACCGGACGGCGAGCGACTCGCAGGTGATCCAGTCGCTCATCGACGCCGCCGACAACGGCAAACAGGTCGCCGTGATGGTCGAGCTGAAGGCCCGCTTCGACGAACAGAACAACCTGGAGTGGGTCCGGCGGCTGGAGGAGAACGGCATCCACGTCGCCTACGGCACCATCGGCCTGAAGACCCACACCAAGACCGCGCTCGTGGTCCGCCAGGAGGACGACGGCGTCGAGCTGTACTCCCACGTCGCCACCGGCAACTACCACTCCGAGACGGCGAAGGGGTACGTCGACCTCGGCCTGCTGACGGCCGACCGCGACATCGGCCAGGACCTGGTGAAGGTGTTCAACTTCTTCACCGGTCCGTCGCTGGACGAGGAGTTCCGGAAGCTCCTCATCGCCCCCGTGACGATGCGCGACCGCTTGACCCGATACGTCCGGCGGGAGGCCGAACACGCCCGCGCCGGCCGGTCGGCCCGCATCGTCGCGAAGGTCAACGCCCTCGAAGACCCCGAGATCGTCGCGGAGCTCTACGAGGCGGCGATGGCCGGCGTGGACGTCGACCTCGTCGTCCGGGACATCTGCCGGCTCCGCCCGGGTATCGAGGGCGTCAGCGAGAACGTGAACGTCTACAGCGTCGTCGGCCGATTCCTCGAACACTCGCGGATCTACTACTTCGAGAACGGCGCCCGCGACCCCGACCTGCGGGCCGACGACTCGCCGCTCGGCGAGCCCGAGTACTACATCGGGTCGGCGGACTTGATGACCCGCAACCTCGACAGCCGCGTCGAGGCCGTCGCGCCCGTCGAGGACACCGCTATCCGCGAGCAGTTGCGGTTCGTCCTCGACCTGCTGCTCCGGGACAACCGGAAGTGCTGGGAGATGAACGCCGACGGGAGCTACGAGCAGCGCCAGCCCGGCCCCGGGGAAGCGGTGATCAGCACCCAGGAGGTCCTGATGGAGCGGGCCCGCCGCGCCGCCGCCGACGACGACGTCGACTGCGGTATCCCGGCCGGCGACGCCACCGAGAGCGACCTGCTGGTCGAACCGGCGGACTCCGGTCGCGGCGAGTTCAGTCCGGGTCGGGAAGCGATCGATCAGGGTCGCGGGGAACCGGGTCCCGGGGAACCGAATCGCGGGGGACCGAGCCGAGACAGGAACGATGTCGGTAGCGGCCGCGCCGACCGGGATGCTGACAGTGACGCGACCGGGCCGGGTGCCGATAGCAGCGCGTCGAACGCGGAACCGGACAGCGAAGCGTCGGATGCCGGAACTGACGACCGCACGTCCGCCGCCGTCGAGTCCGTGGTCGCGACTGCGGGCGGCGACTCCGCGGTCGCGGAGAACGGCGACCTGCCGGGGCCGCTGCGGGACAACCCCGACGCCTGGTACCGGCCCGACAGCGACCACTACGACTTCGCCGTCAGGACGCCGGACGGGACCGTCTACCGCGAGACCGCCGAGGGGGCCGCCGCCGTCGTCGAGCGGTTCGAGGAGTGAGTCGCCAGCGGGCAGCGGTGTCTCGCTCCCCCGTCCGCCGTCACGCGTTCTCCGCCGCGCGGCGGCTATATAGACTACTGTGAAATAAAGTATCAATCGAAGGAAATTATTAGACGATGGCGGGTGACACTCCGCGTGACGTCCACCAATGGCCACAGCAACTCCCGGCCGTCGTTCGGTAGTACTGTTCGTCCGCTCGCTGTCGCCGACCGAGACGCCCGCGGCCGGCCACGTCGCGCGGGTCCGCGACCTGGAAGACACCGGGCGGGTCGCGGACGCGTCAGTCGCAGTCTGGGGACGGGAGATCGAACTCTCCGCGCGGGCGCGCCGGACCCGCGCCGGGCAGTGCGTCCTCGACCGGATCGCGGACTTCCGCGCGTGGGCGGACGAGCGCGGGGTCTCGATGTCGCCGTTTTTCGACGCTCGCGAGCGCTCCTCGGCGATGACCGGCGAGGAGTTCGCCGCCCTCCGACTGCCGGTGTGCTGTCTCGCCGAGTACGACGGCGACGAACTGGTCCACGTCGCCCCGTACAGCACCGGCGACGCGATCTGCACCGTCGCCGACCGCCTCGACCGGCTGGACCGCCTCGACCGCGGCGACGGCGAGGGCGGTTCCGACCGCATCGAAGCGGTGCAGGCGCTCCGCGGCGACTGACACGGGCGACGACCGCGACGGCCGATACCGCCCGAAGGGACCCGCTACCGGTGGGCAACCACTTCGACAGAACCCCTACGGCGCGCCGACCCCTGGGAACGGTATGGCCGAGTACTCCGAGGAACAGGTCGGCAAGCGCGTCGTCTCCCAGGAGGGCGAGGAGATCGGCGAGGTGACCGCCATCGACGACGGGTCGATGGTCGTCCGCGTCACGGTCGGGAACAACAACGACGTCGTCGACCACATGGGCTGGGACACGCGGACGAACCAGGAGACCCACACGCTGAACGACCGCTACGTCTCGAACATCCGGGAGAACGCCGTCCGGCTGCGGGTGTAGTCGAACGACGAGACGAGAACGACTGTCTCGCCCGCGGCGCGGAGGAAAGATGTTTACGAGCGCCTCTCCTGTCCCCGTCAATGAGCGAATCGGACGGTCCGAAACAGGTAGACGACCCGGACTACCACAGCGAGAACCACACGGCCGCCCAGACCTGCGGGTGGACGGCCAACTCGCTCCGGGGAGAGGGCAAGTGCTACAAGTACGCCTTCTACGGGATCGAGTCCCACCGCTGCATCCAGATGACGCCGGTCGTCAAATGCAACGAGCGCTGCGTCTTCTGCTGGCGCGACCACGCGGGCCACGCCTACGAACTCGGCGACGTCGAGTGGGACGACCCCGCCGCCGTCGCGGACGCCTCGCTGGAACTCCAGAAGAAGCTCCTCTCGGGGTTCGGCGGCAACGATCAGGTCCCCCGCGAGCGCTTCGAGGAGGCGATGGAACCCCGTCACGTCGCCATCTCGCTGGACGGCGAGCCCTCTCTCTACCCGTACCTCCCCGAACTCATCGAGGAGTTCCGCGACCGCGACATCACCACGTTCCTCGTCTCGAACGGGACGAAACCCGAGGTCCTGGCCGAGTGCGACCCGACGCAGCTGTACGTCAGCGTCGACGCGCCGGACCGCTGGACGTTCGATAATACTGTGAAGGCCGTCGAGGACGACGCCTGGGAGCGGCTGATCGACACGCTGGACGTGCTCGCCGAGAAGGACGAGACCCGAACGGTCCTGCGGACGACGCTCGTCAAGGGCAACAACATGCACCACCCCGAGTGGTACGCCTCGATGTTCCAGCGGGCCGACCCCGACTTCGTCGAACTGAAGGCGTACATGCACGTCGGCCACTCGCGCGGCCGGCTCGACCGCGATTCGATGCCCGAACACGAGGAGGTCCGCGCCTTCACCGAGAACGTCATGGAGCACATGCCCGAACACGACTACCTGAACGACGTGCCCGTCTCGCACGTCACCCTGCTCTCGAAGACCGAGGACACCTGGGTGCCGAAACTGCGGAAGGACAGCGAGTTCTGGGAGCGGGACCCCTACGCCGAAGCTGGCGACTGACCGGATCCCGGCCGTTCGCGTCTCTTCACTGCGTTTCTGGTTATCACTCCTCGTAACCGGGGGGATACCTTGATGCTACCCGTCACGAGTGTCTCCGTACCCGGTGTTACATAATGTCAGGCATATTTGCGGCGCTCGAACCGGCCAAGGTCGCCCTGGCCGTGATCGCCGTGTTAGGCATCGCCCCGGTCGTGATCCAGTACCGCGACCGCTCGAAGTGGTTCGCGGTCGGCTACGGACTGCTGGTCGCGGCGACGCTTTTCACGAACCTCGAAAGTCTGTTCCTCGGGGGACTGTTGAACCTCGCGGAACACGCCATCGGACTGATGGGCGCGGGGATCGCGTTCCTCGTGGCGGCGCTCGTCCATCGTCGCCGACTGCGCGAGGAGGGGGTTCTCGACGATGGTTGAACTCACCGTCGTCTTCGACCTGGTCGCGACGGGCGCGTTCGCCGGCGCGGTGGTCCTCGGAATACGGAACTGGCGGGAGACGGACCTGGAACGCGCGTTCTGGGTGAACTTCACGTTCGGCGCGGCGCTCGGATTCCTGTGGACGGGGACCGTCCTGCTGGAGTGGCTCGGCGTGAGTCCCGTGTTGATGGACGCGCTGAGCAACACGCTCCTCGGGACGACCATCGGCGTCTACGCGGTGGGTTCGACGGGGACCATGGCCGTCGTGGACGACATGAAAGCGGCGAAGGCCAAGGCCGATCAGGCGCGAGCGGAGGCCGTCGAGCTACAGGAGGACGCCGAGGACGCCCGGCTCGAAGCCGAGCGGGCCAGCGAGGAGGCCGAACGCGAGCGCGAGCAGGCCGAGCGCCTCAGCGAGACGCTCCGGCGGAAGGCGACCGAGTTCGGCGACGTGATGGCGGCGGCGGCCGAGGGCGACCTGACCCGACGGATGGATCCCGACAGCGACAGCGAGGCGATGACGGAGATCGCCGAGTCGTTCAACGCGATGATGGCCGACCTGGAGGGAACGCTCGTGGAGATCCGGTCGTTCGCCGACGAGGTGCGGACGGCCAGCGGGGAAGTCACCGCCGGCGCGAGCGAGAGCCAGTCCGCCAGCGAGCAGGTCGCCGAGTCGATGCAGACGGTCTCGGCGGACACCGACGAACAGAACGAACGCCTCCAGTCGGTCTCGACCGAGATGGGGACGCTCTCGGGGGCCGTCGAGGAGGTCGCCGCCTCGGCCGACGAGTTGGCCCACGCGACCGAGGAGTCCGTCGAGGTCGGCGAGCGGGGACGCGAGTCGGCCAACGAGGCGCTCGACGAACTGGACGCAGTCGAGGCCAAAGCCGACGAGGCGGTCGAGGAGGTCGACTCGCTGGCCGCGGAGATGGACGAGATCGGCGAGGTCGTCGACATGATCGCAGAGATCGCCGAGCAGACGAACATGCTGGCGCTCAACGCGTCGATCGAGGCGGCGCGGGCCGGCGAGGCCGGGGAGGGCTTCGCCGTCGTCGCCGACGAGATCAAGGGGCTGGCCAGCGAGGCCGCCGAGGCCACGGACGAGGTCGAACAGCTCATCACCGACATCCAGGACTCGACCGACGAGACGGTCGTCAACATCCGCGAGATGGGCGACCGCGTCGACGCCGGCACCGCGACGACCGGCGAAGCGCTGGACGCGCTCGACGAGATGGCCGACACGATCCGGACGGCCCACGACAGCATCCGGGAGATCAGCGAGGCGACCGACGACCAGGCGGCCTCCACGGAGGAAGTCGCGAGTATGGTCGACGAGATATCCGAGATGGCGGGCCGGATCGACTCGGAGTCCGACCAGGTCTCCGCGGCCGCCGAGGAACAGACCGCCTCGCTCACGCAGGCGACCGAGAACGCCCACTCGATGTCCGACCGCGCGGACGACCTGCGGGACCTGCTCGACGAGTTCGTCGTCGGCGACGGGGCCGTCGCAGACGGCGCATCGCCGCGTGCGGCGACAGACGGCGGCCCGTCCTCCGGCGACGGACCGACGGCCTGAGCCCCCGCCTGTCAGCGCGACCGAACCGGTCCGAACCTGCGGACGCCCGGGTCCGCCGCGACGATGCCGACGCCGTTTTCACTGACCGTTCCGAACACTCTCACAGACAACGTCTCGAAACGCACCTGCCGTTCCACTTCTGAGACGCGTTCCGAATTCGGTATACTTATCGGCCGGTAGGGACTATTCACTGGTATGGCAGGTATCACGGCGTCGTCGGTCGGGCACGCCGAGCTGGCGACGCTGAAGGCGTTAGCGTTGCAGGGCGGGCTCGACGGCGACCAGAAAGTGTCGTGCTCGGCGCTGGCCGACCGGCTCGACGCGTCGACGCAGACGGCCTCGCGGCGGCTCCAGCGGCTGGAAGAGGCCGACCTCATCGAGCGGGAGATCGTCAGCGACGGGCAGTGGGTGACGGTGACCGACGCCGGCCAGCGCGCGCTCCAGCGGGAGTACGCCGACTACCGACGGATATTCGAGCGCGACGCGAGCGTCGAACTCCACGGCTCGATCACCAGCGGGATGGGCGAGGGTCGCCACTACATCTCGCTGCCGGGCTACATGCGCCAGTTCGAGGAGACGCTCGGCTACGAGCCGTTCCTGGGGACGCTCAACGTCGAGCTCTCCGAGGAGAGCGTCCGCGAGCGCGGGCACCTCTCCTCGTTCGAGCCCATCACCATCGAAGGCTGGGAAGACGACGAGCGGACGTACGGGCCGGCGTACTGCTACCCGGCGACCGTCGAGAACAGCGACGGCGAGGCGTTCGCGGACGCGCACGTCATCACGCCTGAGCGAACCCACCACGGCGACGACCAGCTCGAAGTGATCGCACCGGTGAAGCTCCGCGAGGAACTCGGCCTGGACGACGGCGCCCCCCTCACCATCGATGTCACCGAACAGCGATAGCATGACCGGCGACGCATCGACTGCTGCGGCGAGCGTCGAGCGCGCGCTCGACGCCCTCCGCCGCGGCGAACCGATCCTCGTCCACGACGCCGCCGACCGCGAGGGGGAGACCGACCTCGTCTATCCGGCCGGGGCCGTCACGCCCGACGCCGTCGCGCGGATGCGCAACGACGCCGGCGGCCTCGTCTGCGTCGCGCTCGGCGATGCGGTCGCCGCGGCCTTCGAGTTACCCTACCTCCAGGACGTGCTCGACCACCCGGCCGCCGCCGACCACGAACTGGGGTACGACGACCGCTCGTCGTTCTCGCTGACGGTCAACCACCGCGACACGTACACGGGGATCACCGACGAGGACCGCGCGCTGACGATCACCGAACTCGCCGCCGCAGCGGCCGACCCGCAGGGCACCGACTTCGCGAGCGAGTTCCGCGCCCCGGGCCACGTCCACGTCCTCCGCGCCGCACCTGGCTTGCTGGCCGACCGTGAAGGCCACACGGAACTCGCCGTCGCGCTCGGGGAGGCCGCCGACCTCCCGCCGGCGATGGTCGTCTGCGAGATGCTCGACGACGACACCGGCGGCGCCCTCTCGCCCGCGGCCGCCCGGAGCTACGCCGACCGCGAGGGGCTCGTCTACGTCGAAGGCAGCGCCGTCATCGACCGCCTCGGATAGCCGCGCCCGACCCGCCTTCTCCGACAGCGACTCCGCGGCACTGAAGGGCACACGTCCCCCAGCACGGACGATGAGAGACGTTTCACGCCGGTCGTTCGTCCGCGCGAGCGGTCTCGCGGTCGTCGGCGCACTCGCCGGCTGTTCGAGCGGTGCGTCCGGCGATCAACCGAGCGAGACGCCCGCGGGTGACGTCGTCGTCGGTCCCGGCGGCTCGTACGCCTACGACCCCGAGGAGTACACCGTCTCCGTCGGCGAGACGGTCACGTGGTCGTTCGCCAGTCCGGCCCACAACGTCTCCTGCGTCCCCGAGGACAACCGACAGGTGTCACTGCCCGACGGCGCCGAACCGTTCGCCAGCTACGAAGACGGTAATCCCGGAGAAACGGTGCCGCAAGGCGAAACCTACGAGCACACGTTCGAGACGGCCGGCGAGTACACGTACGTCTGCATTCCGCACGCCCGGCAGGGGATGGTCGGGACAGTCAGAGTAGAACGAGGAGGGACGAACGGCGCGAGCGAGGACGGATAGAGCAGCGCGGCCACGTCTCGAAGGCTCGGCCGAAGAACCACCGGCTCCCTGGAGTCTCTCGGCTGATCCGTCTCGGGAGCGATGCAGGTTCCGTTCTCCGTCTACCGCTTTCGACACGGACGGCTGTAACTCGAAGTGTTATTGGTATCCGTCACATTGACGAAACTGACTGATGGATTATATCCGAAGACACGGCTTGAAATTCGTCTAGCTGTCGTTGGAACGTGATACCGGCTCCGTTTCACGGAGAGAAACGCGTGGTTCCGTCCGTTCGCTCCGAACGCTGCCTCCCCATGCGTCGGATCTCTCTCCCGGTCCAGTAGACGAACGGCGAAACCGTCAGATGGGGTGCCTCCCGCACGACGGGGTAGCGGATGCAGACAGCACTCAACGGCGCGCCGGGGGCTTGATCCCCGTTCGTTGCGCGTCCGATCTCCCACTGTGAGTCATGGCAATGGGTACTGGCCGCTTGAGCCTGTCCGCGTTTACACGAGCCCGAATTTGGCTGTTAAATCTACCGGTATTCTCCGCATGTCTCTGGAGAGGCTTGCTCAGGTGGCGAGGGTCCCCCTCCGAGTTTCACTGCTCGCCAGTGGGGGCTCTCTCGCAGTCTACCCGCACCGTGAACGGCCCGGTCGGACGCGTCAGTAGCCCTTGTCTGCGTTGGTAGCTGAAACCCGAAGTAGGATATCGCTTCTGTGAGCCGGTTGCTGGTGCCCCAATCCACAGGGGATCGAACGGCATTCTGCCCAGGCACGCGATCACCTCTGGGCTTTCGGCGGAGGCTATACCAGTTCGGCGGAAGCTCTACCGTTCGGCATCGACAGACAGATCCTAACTGGCTTCCGCCCATAGTTTCACATGTGGGCTCGGTCGTTCGAAACGGGACACCCTGTTTCAGTTTGGAAAACGATCCACCGCCCTGGTACCCCTCATCCGCCCCCTCTGAACTCGCGAATTCTGGCCGCAGCAGGCCATTGAACCGTATAATCCGCGGAACTAACGTCCGGCTCTCGAGGGCCCTCTGACATCTCTCTGCACAGTCCGTTCGGATATTACAGTCGTATGGGCGTAATGCTCATGTGTCCTATCTCCCTCTCGGCTCTCCAGCCGCTCGTTGTCCGCCTGTGTCTCTGATAGGCGTAGAGAGAACGCATACACTCCATTCGAGCCAAAACGCCGGGCCTCTGTACAAGCGAACAGAAGTACCGCCAATACCGGTCGAGGCAGGCCGCAAGTGCGTCTCTGAGCCGATTCTGGTCGCGTTCGTCCCGATACTAGATGGTTTCGTCTCCGCTGGGTCGAGGTCTACGATTCTATGCCGACTTCTGGGCGAATCAGGGGAACTCACTGGTCGACATCGGTGTCGAGACGATTCTCGCGCTCTCTTCATATCTAACTCAAATAAAGAAAGTTTCTATTATTGGAAACTGTCAGTTCCTGCGCGGATATACACGACTGATCTCGTGGTGAGCCGATGGAACGTGGGCAAGCGAGACCGCCTCCGGGGTTCCGTTCTCAGATCCCCTCGTCAGGCTAGTCGTCTGCACCCGCTACCCTGGGGAGCGCTGCCGGAGCACGTTCGACCAGATCCACGCGCTGGAACTGTCCGGAAGATCATGACCGGGCACGCGACCACGCGGAGGCCCACGGGCCGAACATCTCCGCGCGCAGTGCCACGTACCCACACGGACTGTCAACACTCTTTACAGCAGGGTCGCAACACCCGGCATGGACAGACCGAGCGGTGGCGAGGCTGGCGGACTGACAACGTTTGAGCTACCCACCACTATCGCGGTGAGATTCAGCGTGAACTCCCGTTCTGGCCTCTAGTGAGGCAGGAGAATAGCCTCCGTTCGCGTTCAACGTCCCGCTGTTCAAGCGCACGCTCAAGGGCGCGCCTCCATCGCCTCCAGTTTGGTTGCGATGGAGATACCGCAAACCGATGTTCTTCGCGGCGTTGTAGTCAGCATGATTCTCGTAGCCGCATTTCAGACATCCGAATCTCTCGCGGTCGCGGTTCTTGGGGTGTGTGAATCCGCATTGTGAGCACCGCCGACTCGTGTTTTCGGGGGCAACCTGCTCGACTGCTATACCGTATTCTCTAGCTTTGTATTCGACGTACTCGTACAGGCGGTCGAAAGCCCACTTGTGCCCCCACGACGCCCCTGTCCGTTCGCGGATGCCGGTCAAGTCTTCGAACGCAATCACGGAACACCCGTTTTCGCGGGCTTCTGCGACAAGTTCGTTGCTGATGCGGTGCAGCATCGACTTGAACCGTCCTGTCTCTTTCCGACCGACGGACTGGATGTTCTCGTGTGCCCAGCGAGTTCCACACTGTTGCAGGTCGCCACGCCGATTCTCGTATTCTCTGCGCCAGTGGTCGAATTCATCGCCCGTCCAGAACGTGCCCGTCGAAGTGACGGCAAGGTTGTTTACGCCGAGATCAACCCCGAGAACCGCTCCGTTCTCGGATGTTGTCTGTTCCGACGTATCAGACTTCACCTCCAGTTTACAGTGGACATGAAGTACCCACGTGCCGTCACGGTAGTGTAGTTCCGCACCCGTTGTCTCATAGTCGTCCGAAAATAGGTACTCTGAGTGTGGAGTCTCACTGTCCTCGTCGGGTAGCACGTAGTCGACTTTGATGCGACCGTCGGTCGTGGCGAGACTCACATACTCGTCGTGGAACGTTGCGGTGCGGTGGTCGTAGACGACGTGTGGACTGGTGAAGCGTGGTTTCGACGCCTTTTTACCTTGCTTCCAGCGCGTAACGACACTCTTGCAGGCTTCAGTAGCCTTGTCGCGCGCGGCTTGCACCAGTCCACCGTTGAAGTTGTCCGTGGCTTCTCGTACGTCATCGTAGGTTTCCTCGTCTAGCGTGGTTTTGCTGGTGGTGACGTATTCACCTTTGAAGGCGTGGTCTACAACGTATTGTGCAGACCAGAGGAACGTGTCTACGGTGTCTCTGAGGAGTGCGGCATCGTCTCTTTCCACGTCGAGAGCAACGGGGACGGTACGCCGCATCTCCATATCTTCTATGTGGTGTGTTTGATTGTTAAATGTAGGGAGTTGGCCTGCCATCGTTGCGAAATTGCAGTTTCAGTTGTCGACTTTATCCCACGGCCCAAGCCGTGGGATCTCTCTTTGCGCTATCTATAAATCGGGGGCGCCCATCACCGGGAGGTACGACCCATGACCGAGCGCCCAGAGATGTTCCAGGGCGTCGACGAACTCTGGATGGACGGCGAGTTCGTCGACTTCGACGACGCACAGATCCACGTCCTCACCCACGGCCTGCACTACGGGTCGGGCGTCTTCGAGGGCGTTCGCTGCTACGACACCGCCGACGGCCCCGCTATCTTCCGCTGGGAGGAGCACCTCGAACGGTTCTACCAGTCCGGCAAACCCTACGATCTGGATATCCCCTTCGAACCCGAGGAACTCACCGAGGCGACCGTCGACCTGATCCGCCGCGAGGACCTGGAATCCTGCTACATCCGCCCCATCGCCTTCTACGGCTACAACTCGCTGGGCGTGAGCCCGGGTGACTGCCCGACCCGCGTCGCCATCGGCGCCTGGCCGTGGGGCGCCTACCTCGGCGAGGACGCCCTGGAGAACGGCGTCGACGTGATGGTCTCCTCGTGGCGCAAGCACGCTTCCAGCCAGATCCCGACCAACGCCAAGACGACCGGCCTCTACGTCAACTCCCTGCTCGCCACCGAGGAGGCCAAGGGCAACGGCTACACCGAGGCCATCGTCCTCAACAAGGAGGGCAACGTCGCCGAGGGCCCCGGCGAGAACCTCTTCCTCGTCCGCGACGGCGAGATCTACACGCCCGGTCTCGCCGAGTCAATCCTCGACGGCATCACGCGCCGTACCGCCATCGAACTTGCCGAGGACATGGGCTACACCGTCCACGACGAGGCGACCATCTCCCGCGGCGAACTGTACACCGCCGACGAACTGTTCTTCACCGGCACCGCCGCGGAGGTCACGCCCATCCGCAGCGTCGACGACAACGTCATCGGCGAGGGCACGAAGGGACCGGTCACCGACGAGATCCAGTCGCAGTTCTTCGACCTCGTCGAGGGACGGCTCGACGGCTACGACGACTGGTTCACCTACGTCTGACGACTCTCGCGGTCGAATTCGGCAACGCCCCCGTGATGACGTCGCTCGTTCGCCCGTTGCTTGAATTCGCAAGTTGTCTCGTGCGTAACGGCCGCGATTCGGCCGTTACGCACGGTCGTTCCACCGTGATATCACGGGACCCCGCGCACAGGCTAAACAGTTAGGGGTAACGGTCAGGGGTCTTCTCACCTGATATCCGGTAGATGCAACCGACGAGTCAGCCCAGTAGTCACGGCCGGCGCGTACGGATCGCTGATGACGACCCGGCGCCGGGGGTGACCCGACGATGGCACTGACTGCCCGACTTCGCTCCGTGCTGAGCGACGCGCGCGAGCGAGCGGGTCGCGGCGAGGGCTCCGACGACGCGGCCCGACCGGACGAACCGGGCGCCACCGACCGCGGCGAGTCGCGGGACGTCCCGGAGACGAACCTCTACGAGTGCGCCACGTGCGACACCGTCTACGTGGCCGAAGAGAAGTCGACGTGCTCGACCTGCGGGAACGCCGTCGAGGAAGTCTCCGCAACGCTGTCCCGCGAGTAACCACCCGATCAGTTCTCCGGCGGCCAGTCGCTCTCGTCCCGGTCAGCCCCGCGGCCGTCCCGTTCGTCGGCTCCCCGGTCGTCACTGGCCGTGGCCAACGGGTCCGACGGGACCTCCGCCGCGCCAGCGGAATCGTCCGCGGCCAGCCGCGCTTCGACCCGCTCCAGCGCTTCCCGGGTCGCCTGGAGTTCGGCGACGAGTTCGTCCAGCTGGTCGGCGCCGGCGACCCGTCGGTCCGCCGCGGCGCCGTCGCCGCCGGTGCCGTCGCGGGCGCCGCGGCCGCCCCCGAACTCCCGCTGGACTCTGGAGATCTGCTCGCGCACCTCGCGGGCGTCTTCCACGTCGTCGAACGAGATGTCCGCGCCGGAACTGCCGGCGGTGCTGATCTCGATCGTCCCGAAGCCCAGCTGTTTCCCCCAGAACGACTGTGTGAACTCCGTGTTCTGGATCCGGTCGAGGTCGACGCTCTCGATGTTCCTCGAGAGGATCCCCCGCTTGACGTACAGCGAGCGGTTGGTGACCACGTAGTCGGTGTGCGTGATGGACAGGTACGACGCCGGCGCGGCGAGCAGGACGACGAACCCTATCAGGAACGGGATCAGGACGATCCCCGTGACGACGGTCCCGATCATCCTGAGCTTCGTCGGCTCGCCGGTCCAGACGATCTCTTCACCAGGTTCCAGCGAGAGCCACTCCGAGACGTCCGAGTCGGCCGCGGCCGCCGCGCGGTCGACGACCGACGCGTCGCTCGTCGGCTGTCCCTCGCTGTCCTCACCGTCGCCCGCTCCGTCCGCGCCTCGCGGCCCGTCTCGACTCATACGTTCTCCTCCATCCGCTCGGCGACGGCGCGGAGTCGCCGCGCCTCCGTCAGGAGCGCGTCCATCGCCTCCCCGTCGAGTGCGGCGGTTTCGGCGCTCGGCGCTGGGTCGTCTTCGCGCGCTTCGCCGGCCGCGCGGACCTGTTCCTGCAGTCGGTCGCGGAACGTCTCGGGGTCGTCGAGGTCGCTGACCGAGAGGTCGGCGCCGCCGCTGCCGGCGGTGCTGAGCGACACCGTCCCGTAGTCGAAGAAGTTGCCAGTGATATCCTTGTGCAGCGTCGTGTTCTGGACGCGGTCGACGCCGACGCTGGTGACGGTCTCCGAGAAGATGCCTGTCTTCCGGTAGATCCGGCGGTCGGTCAGCACGTAGTCGGTGTGTTCCACTCTGAGGTAGGCGAGCGTCACCGACCCGACCTGCGAGAGGGCGACCAGCACGGCGATCCCCCAGACGAGCGCGCTCGAACTCCCCGTGAGGCCGCCGATACCGGGTAGGAAACCCATACTGGCGGCTATCGCGCCGCCGAACGCCAGCAGCGTGATGACCACGCCGCCGGCGACCGTACCCGCGATGCGCCACACCCGGGGCTGGCCGGTCCAGACGACCTCCTCGCCCGGGTCGAGCGAGAGCCACTCGTGTTCGGCTGTCATACCGCGTGGGTGGCACTGTCGGGGGGATAAAACCACGGGACGGGCGTCGGTGGTGCGATCACGCCGACCCGGGCCCCCTCAGATGTCCCACTGGCCGACCGTGAACGACAGGTCGACCTCCGTCCCGTCGACGGTCACCGTCCCGGAGAGGTCCGTCTGCTTGCCGCGCAGGTCGCGGAGGCCCTCCCCGTCGAGGGGTTCGCGCGCGACGACCACCGACTGATCGCCCTCTCCCTCGCGGAGGCCGACGTACAGCGAGTCGCCCGGTTCGAGCGGCTCGTCCAGCGTGACGGTCTCCGTGGTCCCGTTGTGGGTGAACCGGAACTCGGCGTCGGCGGGGACGGCCGGTCCGCCGGTCATCGTCACGTTGAGCGCGGTGCCGTTGGGGGTCTTCTCGGCGACACCGCGGGGGACGCTGTCGAACCACGACGGCCGCGGGACCGTCTCGACTCCCCACTCGTAGTCGTAGTCGTAGGTGTCGGCCGCCGATTCGTTCTCGCCGACCTCGCCGACCAGGCGGTGAATGCGGCCGCTGTCGTCGACGAGCATGCGACCTGTGTAGTGGTCGAGCGTCGACCCGGCACTGCTGGTTCCGGTCATCTGAAGCTCGTGCAGCGTCCGCCCGTCGACGTCGGTCGTCCCGGTCCACTCGTAGTTGCCCGTCGACAGCCGGACGGCGAGCGCGAAGACGACGGTCCCCGTCGGGTCGCCCCGTCCGGCCGACGCGTTGTGCGTCGCCGACATCTCGTAGGGCGGCCCGAAGTACGTCCGGTTGGTCACCGCGACGCCGTCGCTGTACCAGGTGACGCCCTCGGCCGTCCGCGCGTAACTCACGCCGTCGGCGTGGTAGTTCACTCGCGTGTCGTTGCCGTTGCGGTGGTCGAGCCGCCAGCCCGACGAGTTGGCCGCTTCGAGGTGGGCGACCAGCAGGGCGGTCTCGTTGACCCGGCCGTTCGCACCGATCCCCGGCGGGAGCGACGTCCCGTCGCTCGGCGTCGCGAGCGCCTCGGGCGTGAGCGTCGGCATCGGCGTCTGCGTCGCCGTCGGCCCGGTCGTCGGTTCGGTCGTGGGCGTCGGCCCGGTCGCTTCGGTCCCGTCCGCCGATCCGTCGCCCGAGTCGGCGGCCTGTCCGTCGGTCGCCGTCGGATTGTCGGTCGGCGCTCCGTCACCCGACTGTTCTGTCCGCTCCGTCGCCGTCGCGTCCGGCGTCCCGGTCCCGCCGCCGATGGCCGCACAGCCCGACAGGACCACGAGCGCCGCCACGACCAGTGTCATCCCCCAGTCACGTCGCATACACCGACCGGCCGCGCCCGTCCGTATAGTCGATTTCGGTTCGCCGCCGGAATCGCGGCCGTCGGAGCGGCGGTCCGAGCGGTCGATACGGCCGTGCTGACCGGGGTGGGGCCGATCGATCGGGAGAGTAAACGACATGAGCATAGATGTCAATTGGTCTGTATGGGTGGGTTCACGTTCCGGAGGTCGTACGGATCGCGGTCGCCAGTCTGCTCGCCGCGCCCGCCGACGCCGCTGACCGAGTGCGACCTGCAGCTGGCGTCGCCGGTCGGCCTCGCACAGGACCGCCGCGGGAACGTCTGGATCGCCGACGCCGGCCACAACCGACTGCTCGTCGTCGACGACACGCTGGAGCGGCTGCTCGGCCAGGTCGGCACGGCCGGCGACGAACCGGGATCGTTCGACCTGCCGCTCCGACTCGCCCATCATCCGACCGCGGCGGCCGTCTACGTCGCCGACACGGGGAACGGGCGCGTCCAGCGGCTCGACTACGAGTACGACGGCGAGGTGCCGCGGGTCTCCGGTGTCGACGCGTTCGCCGCCACCGGCGAGTTCCATCCGAACGGGGTCGTCGCCCACGAGTACCGGGACGGCGTCCGGGTCGTCGCGGCCGACGAGTTCTACCGCGAGGGAGACGACCTGCGCGGCCGGCTGGTCGTCTTCGACGAGGACGGGACCGAACTGCGCTCGATCCGCTCGATCGGCGCGGAAGACCCGGTCCCGCTGTACTGGCCGCAGGGCCTCGACGTCGACGACGCGGGACGCCTCTACGTCGCCAACACGGGTTACGGCGTGCTCCACGACGGCCCGACCGGGCCCCCGAAGCTCGCCTCTATCGTCCGCTGCGACCGGTGGGGCGAGCCGGCCCCCTTCGAGGGGTGCGCCGACGCGGTGCTGGACGACCTGCCGATGCCGCGGGACGTGGCCGTCGTCGGCTCGGGCCGCGACGCGCAGATATTCGTGCCCGACGCGGGGACCGGCCGGGTCCACGTCTACACCAGCGTCGGCATCCCCGACGGCGTCGTCCCCGAGAGCGACGAGGACCTGCGGGCCCACGCGGGCCTCGAAGACGGGGTCGGGATCCCTCGGGACGGCAGACTCGACGAGCCCGGCGACGGCGACCCCGGCGAACAGCGCCGCTTCGAGGGCCCTGTCGGGATCCGCCCGTTCGACGGCGTCTCCGCCCCGGACAGCGACGCCGACGACCCGACGCTCGCCCTCCTCGTCTCGGAGGCGATGTCCCAGCGGGTCGGCGCGTACGCCGTCGACGTCCACCGAGAGACCGGCCGTCGCTTCGGGACGGTCGGCGGCGTGCGCGACGACCCCGGCCAGTTCTCGGTCCCGACGGGCTCGGCGGTCGTCGGTGCCGACGGCGGGCCGCTCTCGGGGAGCGGCCTCGTCGCAGACGGCGCCAACGGCCGCCTCCAGCGGTTCCCGCTCGACGGCACGGTGTCGAGCGGCGACTCCGCTCCTGACGACGGCGCGGACGCGCTCGCCCCGGTCGCGCTCCCGGCGACGCGGTTCCCGTTCGGGCTCGCGTTCTGGCCGTCGGTGGGAGGCGGCGGTCGGCTGTTCGTGACCGACTACACCGCGCGCTACCGCGAGGACGACCGCGGGCAGATCCACGTCTACGCGGTCGACGAGGACGCCAGCGGCGAGCGCGGCGCGGTCGACCTCTCGCTGGTCCACTCGTTCGGCTCGTGGGGACTGGGCGAGGGCGAGGTCAAGCTCCCGCGCGGCGTGGCCGTCGAGCCGGTCGGCGGCCAGCGAGCCCGCGTCTACGCGGCGGACTCGGGCAACGGCCGGATCGGCGTCTGGGAGTACGACTGGGTGAGCGACGCGGCCACGCCGCTCGGGGACCGGGGCTGCTTCGGGTACATCGAGGGCGGATTCTGGAACCCGTCCGACGTGGCGGTCGGCCGGCGAGGCCTCTACGTCGCCGACGAGAACAACCACCGGGTCCAGCGCTACGACGGCGACGAGTGGCACGCCGTCGGCGCACCGGGATACGGTTCGGGCCACGAGTTCCTGCTCCCCATCTCCGTCGATACCCACGACGGGTACCTCTTCGTCCTCGACCTGGTCACCCGGGCCGTCTGCGTCTTCGCGGAGGACGGCGACGCCGACGGCGGCCTGCGGCCGGTCGACTCGATGCGGGCGTTCGGAGGCGACGCGGCGTCGGGCGACCTGTGGCTCCCCTACCTGCTCTCGGTGGGCGACGTCTCCGACGCGGCGGGCGTCGACGCGGTCGTCCCCGACTCGACGCTCCACGTGGCGCACCACTACACGTGGTCCAGTGAGGAGTGACCCGGCGAGAGCCGGTCGGCGGTCGTCGCGACGGCGCGAAAAAACGAGTCGGTGTCGGCGACGTGGTTACGACAGCTGCTCGATATTATCGACGATGGCCTCGGCGTACTCGTCGGTGCCGACCTTCTCGGCGTCCTCGCGCTGGCGCGCGAGGTCGTAGGTCACGGTGCCGGAGGAGATGGTCTCCTCGACGGCGTCACGCACGAGGTCGGCGGCGTCCTTCCAGCCCATGTAGTCGAACATGAGGCGGCCGGAGAGGATCATCGCGGTCGGGTTGGCCATGTTCTGGCCGGCGCGCTTGGGCGCGGAGCCGTGGACGGGTTCGGCGAGCACGCGCGCGTCACCGAAGTTGGCGCCGGGCGCGATGCCGAGGCCGCCGATCTGGGCGCCGGCGGCGTCGGAGAGGTAGTCGCCGTTGAGGTTCGGCATGGCGAGCACGGAGAACTCGTCGGTGCGCAGCTGCATCCACTGGAGCATCGCGTCGGCGAGGCGCTCCTCGACCATGACGGCGCCCTCGGGGACGTCGATCTCGTCCTGCTCTTCCCACAGCGAGTCGGGGGCGGCGAAGACCTCGTCGTCGGGGTACTCCTCGTCGGCGACCTCCATGCCCCACTCGGAGAACTGCCCCTCGGTGAACTTCATGATGTTCCCCTTGTGGACGAGCGTGACCTTGTCGCGGTCGTGCTCGATGGCGTAGTCGATGGCCTTGCGGACGAGGCGCTTGGAGCCCTTCTCGGTGATCGGCTTGATGCCGATGCCGATGGGTCCGTCGTGCATCGTCTCGTCGAAGCCCATGTCCTCCTCGATGAACTCGCGGACCTGCTCGACTTCCTCGGTACCCTCTTCCCACTCGATGCCCGCGTAGACGTCTTCCGTGTTCTCACGGAAGGTGACCATGTCCATCTCCTCGGGCGCCTTCATCGGCGACGGGACGCCGTCGAGGTAGTAGGTCGGGCGGACGTTCGCGTAGAAGTCCAGCGTCTGGCGCAGGGCGACGTTCAGCGAGCGGAAGCCGGCGCCGACGGGCGTCGTCAGCGGGCCCTTGATGGCGACGCGGTGCTCGTCGATGGCGTTGACCGTGTCGTCGGGCAGGTTCTCGTCGTACTTCTCCCGGCCGGACTCGCCGGCGTAGACGCGCATCCACGAGACGTCCCGGCCCGTGGCGTTCGCGGCGGCCTCCAGCACTTTCTGGGCGGCAGGTCCGACGTCCTTCCCGATACCGTCCCCGTGGATGATGGGGACGATCGGATTCTCGGGCACATCCAGCTCGTCGGCCTCCTCGTCGATGACCTCGATCGCCGTTCCGTCAGACGGAACCTCGACCTTGTCGTACTCGTATCCCATACGCCGCCCTTCTGCGTTCGGGCCTAAAGGACTGCCGTTTTCCGTGAACGATTTTCCGTTGCTCGGTCGCCCCTGAGACCCGAATCTGTTCGGAATCACCGAACGAATTTCGACGATGGCCGAGCGGTGTGTCGACGATCCCCGCAGACGGGAGAACACTTATCAACGAGACTGGAGAACAACGGTGGCGATCAGGGTTTCGTGATGGGGAAGTTCCTCGGGGGGCCATCGGCAGTGCTGATCGTCGCCGGCGCCCCCGCGCTGGGCGAGTCGGTCGCGAGCGCGATCGAGCGACGGTCGTTCCCTTCGCCGGTCACCAGCGCGGAGGTCCGCGCAGCGGAGGCGACGGACCACGACCAGACCGTCGATTCGGTCGCCTGTTCGACCTGCGCCGAGGCGCTGGCGAGACTCGAATCGACCGAGGGAGTCGGGTGCGTCGTCGTCGACGACGCGCTCGCGGACCGGTCGGTCGCCGACTGCGTCGCGTCGATCGTGAACGAGCATCCGGACCTGCCGGTGGTCGTCTACGCGGCCGACGGCGACGAGGGGCTCGCGAGCGAGACGACGCGGGCGGGCGCGTTCGCGTACGTCCCTCAACCCGCCGACGCGGCGGCGGTCCCCGACCACGGGGACCTACTCGACACCGTCGGCGAGGCGCTGGCAGTCCACGACCGGCGCTACCGCGCTGCGGTCCAGAGCGACATGCTCGACGCGATGTTCGACGACCTGGGGGTCCCGCTGTACGTCAAAGACGACGAGGCTCGCCACCTGAAGATGGCCGACGTCCACGGCGCGCCCGACCCCGTCGACTCCATCGGGAAGACGGACTGGGAGCTGTACTCGTGGGACGACGAGTCGAAGGTCGAGGCGCTTGGCGACGACCGGCTGGTCATCGACGAGGGCGAGCCGATCCGCGAGCGCGAGGAGCGCCACGGGCCGCCGGATGCCGCCCGCTGGCTCAAGACGACGAAGGTCCCCTGGCGCGACGGCGACGAGGTCCGCGGGCTTGTCGGGATCACCCAGGACGTCTCCGACGAGAAGCGCACGATCCGCGACCTGCGGGCGCGCAACCGCCGGCTCGACGACTTCGCCACCTTCGTCGCCCGGGACCTGCGCAACCCGCTGCACGTCGCGATGGCGTACCACGAGTTCGCCCGGGAGGGCGAGGAGGGCGCCGCCGAGACCGTCGCCGACGCGCTCGAACGCATGGAGGAGCAGATCGAGAGCCTGAGCGAACTCGCCACCTCCGGCGAGACGGCGCCGGCGCCCGTCGGCGGCGTCGAGTTCCCCACCTTCCTCCAGGTGGCGTGGGACGAGGTCGCGACCGCGCGGGCGACCCTCGAGATCGAGATGCCGGCGGAGACGCGGCTGTACACGAACCGGCTCCAGCTCAAGCCGCTGTTCGAGCGCCTCTTCGAGAACTCGGTCGAACACGCCGGCCCGGACGTGACCGTCCGCGTCGGGCTCACCGGCGACGGCTTCTTCGTCGAGGACGACGGCCCCGGGATCCCGGAGGAGGAGCGCGAGGCGGTGCTCGAAGACGGCTTCACGTCCACGCCGACCGGCGCCGGAACGGGGCTGGCGATCGTCTCCGAGATCGCGGACACGCACGGCTGGGACTTCCGCATCCGCGAGCCTGGGGACGGCGGGGCCGCCGACGGGGGCGTTCCGGACGAGGGGTCCACAGGCGGAGACGAGGGGACCGCAGACGGGGGCGACGCGGCGGCGATCGGCGACTCCGCGTCCCCGGGCGTTCGCTTCGAGTTCGGAAACGTGCTGCTGGTCGCCGACCCGGAACCGGCCGGGGAGATCGGTCCGTCCCGCCCGCTCACGACCGGCACCGACGTCGGTGACGCCCTCAACACGGGCGAGTCCTCCCACGACGCGGCGACCGGTCGCTGGACGCTCAGCGCAGCGGGCGACAACCTGATCGGGCAGACGGACGAGTTCCACTTCCGCTGGGCGGCGATCCGCGGCCCCTGTCGCGTCGAGGCGCGCCTGGCCGAGTTCGACCCGCCGGCCGACTGGAGCAAGGCCGGCGTCATGATCCGCGACACCGCGACCGAGCGCGCGCCGTTCGGCTACGTCGGCGTCACCGGCAACGGCCGCACGGAAGTGCTCTGGCGCGCCGAGGGCGGCAGGCCGACGCGCCGGCAACTGCTGGAGAGCGGCGACCGCAGCTTCGAGTGGTTCGCGCTGGAGCGGACCGGCGACCGCGTGACCGCCTTCCTCTCGGCCGACGGCGAGGAGTGGCACGCCGTCGACCAGCGCCCGGTCGCGCTCGGCGAATCCGTCTGCGTCGGCCTCGCCGCCTGTAGCACCATGATCGGCGCCTACTGCGAGGCCGCGTTCGAGGACGTGACCGCCGCCGAACTCCCCGGCGAGTGACCGACGGGGCCGCGGTCCGTCGTCGCCGTGACACCGAACTTATGCCGTCGGCGGGGGCACGGAGAGGTATGCAGATCATCGCCCACGGCGGCGCGGGATCGCCCCCCGACGAGCCCGCCGACCGCCAGGCAGTGCTCGAGGAGGCCCTCGCCTGCGGCGCCGAGACCGAGGACCCGATTGCGGCCGTCTGCGCGGCGATCCGCGTCCTCGAAGTCGACCCGGCGTTCAACGCGGGCGTCGGCGGCGCCGTCCAGAGCGACGGCGTCGTCCGCACCGACGCGGGGCTGATGACCGCCGACGGCGCGGTCGGCGCCGCGGGCGCGATGCCAGGCGTCTGCCACGCCGTCGAGGTCGCCCGCGCCGTCATGGAGGAGACCCCGCACGTCATGCTCGCCGGCGAGCGCGCCGTCTCCTTCGCCGACGCGGTCGGCGTCGAGACGGGGATCGACCTCTGGGCCGACCGCACGCGCGAGCAGTGGACCGACGCCGACCCGCCCGTCGACGACCCCGCGGCGCACCTCCGGTGGGTCCGCGAGCGCTTCGCCAGCGACGAGGAGGACCCGGAGCGAGCGACGGCAGCCGACCGGGCGGTGACCGACGCGCGCGACCACGACACCGTCGGCGCGGTCGCGCGAGACGGCGACGAGATCGCGGCCGCCACGTCCACGGGCGGCCGCTGGTACGCCCTGTCGGGCCGCGTCGGCGACGTACCGCAGGTCGGTGCCGGCTTCTACGCCTCCGAGGCCGGCGGCGCGAGTGCGACGGGCGCCGGCGAGGACATCGCCCGGGAGGGACTGGCCCGGCGGGCCGTCGCACTGCTCGAACGGGGGGCCGACGCCGAGACGGCGGCGTGCATCGCGATCGAGGAGTTCGACGACGCGGCCGACGGGGACGCGGGGATCATCGTCGTCGGTGCCGACGGGACCGTCGGCGAAGCGTTCAACAGCCCGGCGATGCAGACGGCGTGGGCGAGGACCGAGTAGACGCGACCGTGGGCGGCCGTCCTGTTAGAACGATTCGACGGCGAGTCCGTCGACGGCCTCGAAGTCTCCGTCGGACGTGACGACGGGTTCGTTGAACTGCAGCCCTGTCGCGGCGACGAGCGCGTCGCCCGGTCCGAGCGTCGGTTTCCGGTCACTAGCGAGATGCTGGCCTTCTACCACACCGGCGCGGCGAGCGATGTTTTGGTCGATTTCCACGATCGGTTTGTTCGCGACCAGCGCCTCGAACTTCCGTGCGTTGCTATTCGCGTTTTCACCGGCGCCGACGGCGACGTAGAGTTCTTGCAAGACGACGGTCGGGACTCGTAGCGGAACGTCCGCAGTTTCGAGTTCGAGCGCTTTCTCTCTGGCGCCGTCGCCTTCGTCAAGCGCGACGAGAAAGTCCGTGTCGAGAATCATCCGTCGCCGTCGGTATCGATACCGAGTCGGTCTAGACGGTCTTCGCTTTCTTCGGTGCCGGCTCGTTCCGACCGTTCGACAAGCTCTCTGTGGCGGTCGGGGTCGGTCGGCGAGTCTCCGTCGGCGAAGTCGAGGAGCGTCCACTCGCTCGTGAGCCGATCGATGGCCTCGGAAAACGTCTCGTCCGCCCGCTTGCGGCTCTTGATGCGCTCGTAGACGTCGTCGTCGAGGCGGACCGTCTTCGTTCCCATGTGTATACGTCGTTTACAGATGCGGAAAAGTGTTGTTCCGCCGTCGTCTCAGCCACCGGCCTCGGTCTCCAGCCGGATCGCGTACAGGATAGCGAGCGTCCCGAGCAGCTGGCTCACCTCGGAGACAGCGCCGAGGGCGAGGCCGACCGCCCCCTCCGATCCCGCGACCAGGCCGACCAGAAACGATAGCCAGGGGACGACCATGATCAGAACGAACCCCGCGGCGACGAACAGCATCGCCCGGTTGCCGCTGCGGCGGTACCCGCGGTAAGCGATGTAGCTGATGACGACGCCGACGAGCGCCGAGAGGAGGTCGACGCCGACGAGCGCGAGTTCAGCGGGGCCGAACAGGTCGCTCTGGAGCGGGGCGAGTGCCGTCGGGAGAGGGGGGATCGGAGTCATAGCTCGTCGATGAGTCTGGTGAACGCGTCGGCCATGGTGTCGCGGCGGTCGACGGTGAGGTCGAAGCCGTCGTCGGTGACGTCGACCGTCACCCGGTCGAGCGTCGCCTCGTAGGTGCCGTGGTGCCCGCCCTCGTCGATTTCGGTCCGCTCGGCGACGAGGTCGTGGGTCTGGAGGTCCTCGATCCGGCGGTAGACGGTCGTCTCGGAGACGCCGCAGCGCTCGCTCAGTTCGGCGACGGACATCGGCCCCTCCCTGGTCGCGAGCAGGATGCACCGGACGGTGTCGTCCGCGAGGAGTTCGGCGACCGATTCGACGTCGTCCTCCGCATTCACTGTCGGTGCGTGCGTGTGTGATCGCTTAAATCTGATCGGTGCCGCGGGCTACTCGGCCCGCCCGTGTGGGCCGCTGCGGCGCCTCCGGTCCCGCTCGGCGATGGTCCGTCGGGTCGCCGCCGCTCACGCGCCGTTCGCCTCCGTCGACTGCCGCGGTAACACGACGTTCACGCGGTAGAGCGTCCGCGCGACCACGAGCACGACGGCGGCGGTCAGCGCCAGGTCGAGGACGTCAGACCCGTGACCGGCGACCGTCAGCCCGCCGACGACGCCGACGGCGACGCCGACTCGGATGACCGCGCTCCCGACCACGTCGCCGACGGCGTCGGGGTCGGCCGCCGACGTGCGGTCGAACCCGGCGATCAGGAACGTCCAGCCGTGGAACCGCACGAGGTATCCGACGACGACGAGCGCGACGCCGGTCGCGATCGATACCGCGCCGTTCGAGAGTGCGGGCGTCATGTGCGGCGGTACGCACCGATCGGGCAAAAGCCGGCGAGTTCGACCGCAGGCCGTGCGGCTGGCCGAAAATTATTTCAATCAGTTCGGGCCGGTCCGGTCGTCTCCCGCCTGCGCTCCGATCGGTTCCCGGACCAACCCGCCTGCGCTCCGAGCGTTCCCTGACCAACCCGCCTCCGATCTGCGGCGCCGTCCTCCGCGACACAGAAACCCTTTGACCGCAGGGCGCAAACCGCCTGCCATGAGCGACGTGGACTTCGAGTCCGAGCAGTACGAGAAGTGTCGGGAGGCCGGCGAGATCCTCGCGCAGGTGCGCGACGAGGCCGCCGAGCGCGTCGAGGTCGGCGGGAGCCACCTCGAACTCGCCGAGTGGACGGAAGACCGTATCCGCGAACTCGGCGGCAAGCCCGCCTTCCCCGTCAACATCAGCATCGACGAGGAGGCCGCGCACGCGACTCCCAGCGTCGACGACGAGGAGACCTTCGGCGAGGAGATGATCAACCTGGACATCGGGGTCCACGTCGACGGCTGGCTCGCCGACACCGCCGTCACCGTCGACCTCTCCGGGAACCCGGAACTCGCCGAGGCGCCCGCGGAGGCCCTCGACGCCGCCATCGACCTGATAGAACCGGGCGTCGAGACCGGCGAGATCGGCGCCGCCATCGAGGAGGTCATCGACGGCTACGGTTACAACCCGGTCGTCAACCTCACCGGCCACGGCCTGGGCCACTGGGAGCAGCACACGACGCCGAACATCCCCAACCGCGAGGTCGCCCAGAGCGTCGAACTCGAAGCCGGCGACGTCGTCGCCATCGAACCGTTCGCCACCGACGGCGGCGGCAAGGTCCAGGAAGGCAGCGACGAGGAGATATGGGGACTCGAACGGGAGGGGTCGGTGCGCGACCGCAACGCTCGCCAGGTGCTCGAACAGGTCACCGAGGAGTTCAAGACGCTCCCCTTCGCGACCCGCTGGCTCGACAACTCGCGCGCCTCGATGGCCCTGCGCCGTCTCGAACGCCAGGACATCGTCCACGGCTACCCCGTCCTCAAGGAGGAGGACGGCTTCCTGGTCAGCCAGAAGGAGCACACGGTCATCGTGACCGAGGACGGCGCGGAAGTGACGACGCGGAGCCGCTAAGCCACCGACGGCGTCCGAGCGGAGCGAGGACGCCGCTTTTTGGTCCAGATTTTTGCCGGGTGGGTTCCGAAGCGAACGGAGTGAGCGAGGAATCCCACCGGGAAAAAGGTGGGAGCGACGGCGCGGAAGTGACGACGCGGAGCCGATAGCGTGGTTCGAGCATAGCGAGAACCACGTTATTGCGAGCGGGGAACGCAGTGACCCGCGAGTAGCGAGGTCGACCGAAGCGAGCGGTTCGCTCTCAGTCGTCTTTCCACTCCCCTTCCTGGTTGCGCTCGTAGAACTCGCCTTTCGACTCGCGGTCCTGCGGCCAGAGGGCGACGACGACGGCGGCCGCGTAGAAGAGCGCGACGGCGCCGACGACGACCGTCCCGGGGACGTTGACGATAGACGCGTTCTCGAAGACGCTGCCCTTGGGCGCGAACACGGTGACGCGCGCGACCCACGAGGCGAGCAACACCAGGAGCAGCGGTAGATACATCCGCCGGAGTCGTCGCCGATAGGCCTCGAAGAACGAGGTCTTGAGCGCCGGACGGCGGAGGTCTTCCCCGAGAGCGCGGCGCCAGTCGCCGTGTTCGAACCCGCCGTCGGGGTCGACGGTGGGCGCGAACACGTCTTCTTCGAGCAGCCGGACGCGCGACCGCCACACGTCGTAGGCGCGGTACCGGCGCGTCTCGATGACGTGGAAGACCGCCACCGTCACCATCCCGATCAGCAGCAGGTAGTGGGGGTTGTCGCTGCTGGAGAAGACGAACGTCAGCAGCGCGGCCATGATCGTCACCGCCCAGTTGGTCGTGTTGTCGAGGCGGCCGCGCCACGCGGTCGACCGGTCCATCTCGGCCCGGTAGAAGTGGCCCAACAGCGACGGCATGCTCTCCTCGAACTTCGCGAGCAGGTCGGTCTCGGCGTTTCCGTCGTCCGAATCGGAGCGGTCCGACATGTGCGTCGGTACGGCCGCTGCGGACGTGGGTCTTCCCCGCGCAGGTCAAGGCGCCGCGTCGCAACGCGCCGCGGGAACCGGCCGCCCGCGTCGGACCCGGTTGCGCGACCGGATCGGTCGTCGGTGAACTGAAGGGACCCGCGGTACAACCGGTCGCCATGGGAACGATCTTCGTCGCCTACGGCGCCGAGGGCCGGGAATCGGTACTCGAATTCGCGGTCGAACGCGCCACCGACGGCGGCCACGGGTTGTACGTCTACCACACGAAGGACATCGCCGACGAGGAGGCCGCGGCGGTCCGCACGGAGATCGAGTCCGTGCTGGAGCGAGTAGGCGCCGAGGTCCCCGTGGAGATCACCGTCGAGACGGGGAAAGGCGAGTCCGACCAGACGAACGTCTCGGCGCAGAAGCGACTGACCGACGCGATCGTCGACGCCGACCGGGAGTTCGTCTACGTCGTCATGGGGGACGTGGAACACTCCGCCGTCGAGAGCTTCGTCCTGCCGAGCATGACCGAGGCCGTCTTGGAGACGCGGGAAGTCCCCGTCCTGCTCGTCCCCGTCTGATCCGCTTTCTCCGGCTTTATGCCCACTGAACCCCACGTCGGGGTATGTCACGCGTACTCGTCACCGGCGGACTCGGAGCCTCGGGCCGCTGGATCGTCGACCGGCTCGCGAGCGACGGCCACGCCGTCACGTGCGTCGACCAGCGCTTCGCCGAGAGCGAGCGCGGAACCGTCGACGTCCGCGTCGCCGACCTCACCGACCGCGGCGACGTGTTCGATCTGGTCGGCGAGTTCGACCCCGACGCGGTCGTCCACTGGGGCGCCATCCCCGACCCGCTCGACCACCCCGGCGGCGAGGTCTTCGAGAACAACGTCGTCTCGACGTACAACGTCCTCGAAGCGGCGGGCCGCGCCGACGCCCGCGTCGTCTGGGCCTCCTCCGAGAGCGCGCTCGGGTTCCCCTTCGCCGCGGAGGCGGCCGCGCCCGACTACCTCCCCGTCGACGAGGACCACCCGCTCCGCCCGGAGGACCCCTACGGCGTCTCGAAGGAGGCCGGCGAGGCGCTCGCGCGGACGACCGCTCGCCGCCACGGCGTCCCCGTCGTCTCGATCCGGCCGTCGTGGATCCAGTACCCCGGCGAATACGTCTGTCTCGACAACGACCCGCCGGCAGAGGGCGTCGGGAACTTCTGGAGCTACGTCGACGTGCGGGACATCGCGTCCATCGCTGCGGCCGCGCTTTCGGCCGACGTGGACGGCCACGAGGCCGTCTTCGCCGTCGCCGACGAGAACTACGCTGACCGCCCGACCGCGGAGCTGTTCGAGGAGCGATTCGGCGAGGTCCCCGAACCCTGCGACCTCTCGGGCGACGACGCGGCCATCTCGAACGCGAAGGCCGCGGATCTGCTTGACTGGGAACCCGTTCACTCGTGGCGCGAGGCCGCCGACGAGGACGTGGACGAACCCGTGATCTGACCGACCGTTCGGCCCCTGGTTCCGTACGACTACGTCGTTTACCTACCAGCCTGTAGCCGTATTGATACCAATTATACACTGTCTTGAGACCTCCGTCGGACCGTTCACCTGCGATGTCCGATACCGAGGGGAACGACGGGAGTACAGATCATCCGGACACGACAGCGGCGGGTCTTCGGCGGCGAACGTTCGTGAGCGGCGTGGGCGCCTCGGCCGCGGGGCTGGCCGGCGTGGTCTCGGGCCGCGGCGCGCCCGGCACCGACGAGGGGGACGAACAGGAGGACGACGAACGGGGAGACGACGAGGGGGACGACAGCGACGGCGGTCGCGGCCGGAAGCAGAAGGGGGAGTTCCCGGATCTCATCGCCCACCGCGGGTTCGCGGGGATGTACCCCGAGAACACCGTCGGTGCGGTGGAACGGGCGGCCCGCGGGGGGAAGTCGCCGCGCTCTCGGTCCCGGGCGGCCGACAGCGTCGAGATCGACGTCATGCCGACCGGGGACGGCGACGTCGTCGTGTTCCACGACGACCGCCTCGCCGGCCGCGACGGGGGCGAACGGGGGCTCACCGACGCGGAGGGCCTGGTCTGGGAGACCGACACCGAGACCGTCACCGATGCGGAGGTGCTACAGAGCGGCGAGACCGTCCCGCTGCTGTCGGCCGTGCTCGACGCGATCCCGCGCCACGTCGGCGTGAACGTCGAACTCAAGAACCCCGGCTCGTCCGACCTCCGGTTCGCCGCGAACCTCTCGGGGTCGGACCTGGAGACCCAGTCCGAGATCTGGCGGCCGTTCGTGAACGACGTCCTCGACGTCGTCGACGACTACCACAACGACTTCCTGTTCTCGTCGTTCTACGAGGCCGCGCTGGCGACGACGCGCGAGGCATCCGAGTACCCCGTGGCGCCGCTGCTGTGGGACTCCGTCGAGGACGGACTGGCCATCGCCGAGGAGTACGACGCCGAGGCGATCCACCCGCCGTACAACATGGTCCAGGGGACGCCCTTCTACGCCGACGAGTACTACACGGAGGGCTCGGAGTGGGCCGACACCGACCTGCTCGCCGAAGCGCACGACGCCGGCCGCGACGTGAACGTCTACACCGTCGGCACCTGGTACCAGGCCGAGCGGCTGTCGGCCGCCGGCGTCGACGGCCTGATCGCCGACTACCCCGGCCTGCTGCGGTTCGGCGCGGAGCGCGGCGACCGGTAAGCACCGACGGTCGAGGGGTCCCGGCTCCGCTTTCAGTCCTCGTCGCTCTCCCCGGCAGGGTCGTGCGCGATGGCGAACAGGAAGCCCGAGAGGAACAGCAGTTCGTTGCCGAGGTACACCCCGAGGACCGGGTCGACGATGCCGACGACGGACTCGGGGAGCGCGACGCCGAGGACCGCGAGGACCAGCGCGCCCACGGCGGCGATCCCCGCGAAGACGCGCGTGACCGCACCGCAGACGTAGCCGACGACGAACACCAGGACGGCTTCGAGTAGCCCCATGTCCCGTTCGGACGCGCGCGGCGGCCAAAGCCGTTCCGCCGACGGCGGCGGGCCTGCGAGGCGCTCTCACGCCGCGGAAACCGTTTTCCGGCGACGCCCCGAGCGGGCGCACATGCCGACGCGCGTCCGCGAGGTGACGACCGACGAGGGGTGGGACGAGGCCGTCCCGATCATCCGCCAGTTGTGGAGCGACGCCGACGAGGAGTTCGTCCGCGGGTGGCGTGACGAGGAGGATTACCGGCTGTTCGGGCTGTACGAACGCGACGGCGATGCGACTGACGCCCCGGAACCGGGAACGCTCGTCGCGGTGGCGGGCGTCTCGATCCAGCGGGTGCTCCACCACGAGCGCCACCTCTGGGTCCACGACTTCGTCGTCGACGACCCTCGCCGCGGCGAGGGCTTCGGCCGCGAGTTGCTGGAGTGGCTCGGCGAGTGGGCCCGGGACCGCGACTGCGAGAACCTGGCGCTGGCGTGTCGCGACGGCAACGACGCCGGACGGGCGTTCTACGAGGCGGAGGGGCTGGAGGCGTGGGGACAGGTGATGGAGCGCGGGCTATAGGTCGACGCCGGGGGCTGCGTAGGCGATGTAGACGCCGATGGCGCCGCCGACGGCGTAGCCGAGGCTGCCAAGCGCCGCTCGCTCGGGGGAGTCGCCGGCGACGACGATGCCGAACGCCGTCACGGCGAGCACGCCGGCGACGAACGCCATCGCGGCCGCGCGGAGGGGGGTCGCGTGGAGGGCGGGTGCCATACCTTCGGCATCTCTCGCCCGGGTGGAAACCTTTTTCTCTCTCGTCTAGCGGCCGGCCGCCGGCGGGCGCCGACCGGCCTGTCGCCACCTGGCGCCCGCCGGGATTTAGTGCGTCCGCGCCACAGAGGGGGCATGGACCAGGTCTTCGCCCCGTGGCGCATCGAGTGGGTCGAGCGCGAGGGCGGCAACGACGACGTCGACGGCTGCGTCTTCTGCGCCTTCGCCGAGGGCGACCGTGATCGCGACCGCGACCGGTGGGTCGTCGCCCGCTCGGAGCGCTCGTTCGTCCTCATGAACAACTATCCCTACAGTCCCGGCCACGTCATGGTCATCCCGCACGCTCACACCGGCGACTACCGCGATCTCGACGACGAGGCCCTGCTCGACCACGCCCGCCTGAAACAGCGCACCTTCGACGCGCTCGACGACGGCCTCGGCCCCGACGCCTACAACGCCGGCCTCAACCTCGGCGGGGGCGCCGCCGGCGGTTCCATCGACGACCACCTCCACACCCACGTCGTCCCGCGCTGGGAGGGCGACACCAACTTCATGCCCGTCATCTCGGACACGCAGGTCATCGTCGAGGCGGTCGACGACTCCTACGACCGCCTGCGCGAGGCCTTCGCCGAACAGGACGGCGCAGAGGTGACCGGCGAGGACCGCGCCGTCGTCTTCTCGGAGTGAGTCTCCGTCCCGCAGGTCGACACGGCTTTGGCCCGGGACCGTCAACCTCCGACGATGACAGACGACCGGCCGCGGGTGCTCCGCAAGGTGGGCCTGCTCCTGCTGGCGGTCAACCTCGGCCTCGTCGCGCTCAAGGGCGCCGCGTGGCTCGCCACCGGCAGCCTCGCGGTCGAGTCCGAGGCGGTCAACAGCGCCGCCGACTCGGTCTACTCGCTGGTGACCGTCGCTGGCCTCTACCTGACGACGCGGCCGCCGGACTTCGAGCACCCCCACGGCCACGAGCGCATCGAGCCGTTCGTCGGCCTGTTCGTCGCGCTCGGCATCTTCGCCGCCGGCGGCACCGTCCTCTATCAGTCGGCGACGTCGCTCCTCTCCGGCGACGTGTCGGTCTCGCGGGGACCGACCGCGGTCGCGGTGCTCGCCGTCGCCGCCGTCGTGAAGTACGGGCTCTATCGCTACGTGCTGGCCGCGAGCGACCGGCACAACTCGCCGGCGCTGACCGCGACCGCGCTGGACAACCGCAACGACATCCTCACCGCGTCAGCCGCTATCGTCGGCGTCCTCGGCGCCGGCGCCGGCTACCCCATCCTCGACCCGCTGGCCGCGGTCGTCGTCGCGGTCGGTATCGTCTACACCGGGATCGAGGTCGTCCGCGACAACCTCGGCTACCTCCTCGGCCGCGCGCCGCCCGAGGAACTCCGCCGCGAGATCATCCGCCGGGCGCTCTCTCACCCGGAGGTAGAGGGCGCCCACGACGTGATCGCCCACTACGTCGGCCCCGAGATCGACGTCTCGCTCCACATCGAGGTCGAGGGCGACCGCACGCTGTTCGAGGCCCACGACATCGAGTCGGCCGTCGTCGAGTCGATCCGCGACCTCCCCGAGGTCGACGACGTGTTCGTCCACGTCGACCCGCGCGAACTCGACGAGTGGAAGGCCGACGAGCAGGTCGACCAGCTCGCCGGCGACCGCTGGCGGTCTCGATAGGAGTCGTCCGCGGGGCGACCCACCGCCAGTGACTCCCCTGTCGCAGCCCAACTGCGGACATGTCGATGGAGACCGGGTTCGAACTGGGGTTCGCCTCGCTCTCGAACGAGGTCGCCGACCGGTCGCTCGCGGTCGAGGGGTCGCTGCCGGACTGGCTCGCCGGCGCGCTGGTCCGCAACGGGCCCGCGACGTTCGAGGTGGGCGGCGACCGAGTCGAACACTGGTTCGACGGCCTGGCGATGCTCCACCGCTTCGCGTTCGGCGGGCGCGAGGACGCGGTCAGGTACACCAACCGCTCGCTCCGGTCCGACACGTACCGCGAAGCGATGCGGGACGGTGAGATCGACGGCCAGTTCGCGACCGGTGGCGGCGGCTATCTCCGGCGGATCCGCCGACTGCTGTTCGACGAGCCGACCGACAACTGCAACGTCCACGTCGCCCGCGTCGGCGACGCGCTCGTCGCGATGACCGAGGTTCCCCGCTACGTCGGCGTGAACCCGGAGACGCTGGACACGCTCGGCGAGTTCGCCTTCGCCGACGCGCTCACCGGACACCTCAGTTGCGCGCACGTCCTCCCCGACCCCCACCGCGGGGAGACGGTGGGCCTCCTGACCACGTTCGGTCGCCCCAGCGAGTACACACTCTACCGGCTCCCCGACGGCTCGCGCTCGCGCGAACGGATCGGCTCGGTCGCGACCGGCGACCCCGCGTACCTCCACAGCTTCGGGCTCACCGAGCGATTCGTCGTCCTCACGGAACACCCGTTCGTGACGACTCCCGCGTCGTTCCTGTTGCCCGGTCGGGACACCTTCGTCGACCACTACGACTGGAAGCCCGAGCACGGGACGAGATTCCACGTTCTCGACCGCGAGACGGGTGAACGGATCGCGACCGCGACGGCCGACCCGTGGTTCGTCTTCCACCACGCCAACGCCTTCGAGGCCGACGGCGAACTCGTGGTCGACCTCGTCGCCTACCCGAACGCCGACGTGGTCGACGGGCTCTACCTGTCCGAAGCCAGCGACTGGTTCGAGCACGGACGGGACGGTCACCTCCGGCGCTTTCGCGTCCAACTGGACGGACAGGCCGTCGGGAGCGAGACGCTGTACGAGGGCTGTGAACTCCCCCGGATCGCCCGCGGCGACCGCACCAGGGAGTACCGCTACGTCTACGCGCAGGGCGCGGCCGACCGGGACGGCAACCACGTCGCGAAAGTGGACGTGACGACCGGCGAGTCACGGCGCTGGGAAGAGCCGGGCGTCTTCGTCGAGGAACCGGTCTTCGTCCGCGCGCCCGACGCCGAGCGACCGAGCGACCGGGGAGTCGTGCTGGCGACGGCGCTGAACACCGACGAGGGGCGGACCGACCTGCTCGTCCTCGACGGCGAGACGCTGGACGAACGGGCGCGAGCGCCGCTCCCGCACGCGGTCCCGTTCGGCTTCCACGGTCGGTACTTCCCTGAGTGGTGACGGGGGCAGGCGCTCGCTCGCTCCGACGCGCCGCTCACGACCGGTTCGCTTCGACCGGATCGCCGAGTCGAAGACCCATCGGTGGCGGGTCGTCTTGCGCACAAGGGACAAACGCGCCCGTCACCTAACGTCTGTACGTTCACATGCCCGAGTTCGACCTCATCGTCCTCGGCGGTGGTACCGGGAACAGAGTCGCCGCAGCGGCCGCCGACGAGGGGACGGACGTGGCGCTCGTCGAGCGCGGTCGGCTCGGGGGCACCTGCCTCAACCGCGGGTGCAACCCCTCGAAGAAGCTCATCCACCGCGCGAACGTCGCCGAGACGGTGCGCGGTGCCGACGCGCTCGGCGTCGAGGCGTCGGTCGAGAGCGTCGACTTCGAGGGCATCGTCGACGACGTGCGCGCGACGATACGAGAGACGGCCGAGGCCAAGGCCGAACGAGCGCGGGGGCACGACAACATCGCCTTCTACCAGCGCGAGGGCCGATTCGTCGACGAGCGGACGGTCGAGGTCGACGCCGGCGGGGGAGCGGACAGCGGCGGCGGAGCGGACGACGGCGAGCGGCTCACCGCCGAGAGGGTCGTTCTGGCGGGCGGTTCCCGCCCGATGGTCCCCGACGCCATCGACGGCACCGCGGAGACGGAGTTTCTCACGAGCGACGAGGCGCTGTGGCTGTCCGAGTGCCCGGACCGCCTCGTGGTCGTCGGCGGCGGCTACATCGCCGCCGAGTTGAGCCACTTCTTCTCGCAGATGGGCGCCGACGTCGTGATCGTCGGCCACGCCGAACTCCTCGTCGACCGCGAGGACTCCGACGTCGCCGAGCGACTCACCGAGGTCTACCGGGAGAAACACGAACTCCACCTCGGCTACAGCGCGACAGAAATAGCGGAGAGCGACGGCGAGAAGCGCGTCACCGCGGAGGACGAGGACGGCGACGAGATCGAGGTCGCGGGCGACCGTCTCCTCTTGGCGACCGGGCGGCGACCGAACACCGACACCTGGAACGTCTCGGCGGCCGGGATCGAGACGACCGAGGAGGGCTTGGTCGAGACCGACGAGTACCTCCGCACGTCGGCCGACGGGGTCTACGCCATCGGCGACATCGCGGGGAACTACATGTTCAAACACTCCGGCGACAAAGAGGCCGAGTACGCCGTCGAGAACGCCGTTCGAGGGGCCGAGACGCCGGTCGAATACCCCGGGATGGCCCACGCCGTGTTCGGCTCTCCCCAGGTCGCCAGCCTCGGAAAGACAGAGGGCGAACTCGAGGAGGACGAGGACTTCGCCGACGACGAGTACGAGGTCGGGACCTTCGCGTACGACGACACCGCGCTCGGTTCGGCGCTGGACGACGAGGGCGGGTTCGCGAAGGTCCTCGTCGGCGCGGACGGCGAGGTGCTGGGCTGTCACGTCGTCGGCCCCGAGGCCTCGACGCTGATCCACGAGGTGAGCACCGCGGTCGCGGCCGGCGCCGACGCGGCGACGGTCGCCGAGACGATCCACGTCCACCCCGCACTCTCGGAGGTCGTCCAGGGCGCCTTCCGCGAGGTGTGCGACGTGGCGCCGTCGCGGATCTAAGCCGGTCTCGCTCAGAGGCGGCGGTCGAGGAAGTCCGCGACCGTCTCGATGCCCCGGTCCTGCCAGTCCTCGGGTTCGACGACGATGCCGTGGCCGCCTCCGGGGAGGATTCCGAGTTCGACCGGTCGCCCCGCTTCGGCGAGCGCCTGCGCGTACTCGCGGGCGCCGTCGGCGGGCAGGAGGTCGTCGTCGTCGCCGTGCAGGACGAGCGTCGGCGGCGTCGCGCTGTCGACGTGAGCTGCCGGCGACACGCGCTCGTAGCGCTCGGGCACCTCGTCGGGGCCGCCGCCGAGGAACTGCCGTTCGAGGTCGTTGGCCGCCTCCGGGGTGCGGTCGCGCATGTCGTAGGCCCCGCTGATGGGCGCGCTCGCCGCCACTTTCGAGGAGACGGTCGCGTCTTCGGGGTCGAAGTCGCCGTCGGCGGCGGCGACCAGCGCCGCGAGGTGGCCCCCGGCGGAGTGGCCCGTCGTCGCGACCCGGTCGGGGTCGATCCCGTACTCGTCGGCGTGCTCCTTCGCGAAGCGGACCGCCGCGGCGCCGTCCTCGACCGGCGTCGGGAACGTCGCCTCGCCGCTCAGGCGGTAGTTCGCGTCGAAGCAGACGTAGCCGCGCTCGGCCAGCCCGCGTTCGAGCGCTTCGAGCTGTCCCTTCTCGCCCTCGATCCAGCCGCCGCCGTGGTAGACGACGACGGCCGGGCGGTCCGTCCCGCCGTCGTCGGGCCGGTACACGTCGAGTTCCAGCGGCGACTCTCGCTCTGGCGGACGGTGAAAGACGACGTCCCGGTCGACAGTCACGTCGGTCATAGCCGGTGGTCGCCCGGTGTCGGAAAACGGCTTTCGGTCGCGGCAGTCAGGCCAGTTCGCCGAGCGCGTAGACGGTGTTGTGACCCGTGATTTCCACGTCCACCGTCTCGCCGACCTCGACGCCCTGCGTCTGCGCGCCGGGGATCGCGACCTGGCGGTAGGCGCGGTCGTAGCCCACCAGCGAGTCGTCGGTGCCGTCCTCGGTCACCAGCACGGAGCGGGTGTCGCCGACCATCGACCCGTACACCTCGTCCATGACCTCCATCTTCAGGTCGGTCATCGCCGAGGAGCGCTCCTTCTTGACGGTGCCGCCGAGGCCCTTCATGTCGGCCGCGTCGGTGCCCGGCCGCTTCGAGAACCGGGTCACGTTGATCTTCTCGGGGCGCGTCTCCCGGAGCAGCGCCATCGTCTGCTGGAAGTCGTGGTCGGTCTCCGTCGGGAAGCCGACGATGAAGTCCGTCGAGAGGGTCCACTCGTCGAGGTACTCGTCGAACGTCTCGACGACTTCGACGTACTCGCCGACCTCGTGCTGGCGGCGCATGTCCGCGAGCACGTCGTCGCTGCCGGACTGGACCGGCGCGTGCAGGAAGTTGTAGATCTCCTCGTTGGCGGCGAAGACCCCCGCGAGCTCCTCGCGGACGCCGTGGACGCCCTTCGGGTTGGCCATCCCGACGCGGACGCGGAACTCGCCGTCGATGTCGCAGATGCGGTCGAGCAGTTCGGGCAGGAGGCTCTCGCCCCGGTTGCGGTCCCAGCCGTAGACGCCGGTGTCCTGGCCGGTGATGCGGATCTCCCTGGCGCCGGCGTGGACCAGCGCGCGGGCCTTCTCGACGTTCTCCTCGACGGAGGGGGAGTCGATCCGGCCGGTCGCCCGCTTGGTGATGCAGTACGAGCAGTCGCTCATGCACCCGCGGGCGATGGGGAGGATGCCGACGACGCCGTCCAGCACCGGTTCGGTGTCGGGCGTCGTCGTCGGGCACTCGCCGTTGCGGACGTACTCGGGCACCTCGTCCCAGTGGAGGATCTCGGCGTCGACGTCGGCCGACTCGAACTCCTCGCCCTGCGCGAGGGCCATACAGCCGGTCACGACGAGGTCCGCGGGCGTCTCGGCGTCGAGTTCCTCGGCCCGCCGGAGCATGTTTCGCTCCGTCTTCTCGACCACGGTGCAGGTGTTGAGGATCGCCACGTCGGCCTCCTCGGGGCCGTCGGCGGGGTGGTGGCCGCCGTCCCGGAGCGCCCGCTCGATCTGGCGGCTCTCGCCCCGGTTGGCCGTGCAACCGTAGGTCTCGATGTGATAGCGGGCCATCTCGTTAGTTCTCTCTTGGCGCTCGCGGCCAAAAGCGCGACGGATCGGCGCCGCTGGGTCGGCGCCGCAGGTCGCAGTCGCTCAGTCGGCGCCGACCTCGGACCCGGTCCGCAGTCCCACGGGCGAACCCCCGCGGTGGACGACCAGCGTCACCGCGAGCAGGCCGACCCCGAGCGCCGCCATCGCGACCAGCGGCGACAGGGCGTCCGCGAGGACGCCCCCGGCGACCGAGAACGGGAGCTTGATCAGCGAGTACGCCATCGAGACGCCGCTGAGGACGGTCGCCCGGCCGGCCGTGGCGACGCGGTCGTTGACGTACCCCTTCGAGAGCGGCCGCGTCACCGCCCGCATGGCGCGGATCGCCACGAACCCCGGGATCGCCACGAGCGGGACGACCCACGCGCCGACGAACAGCGTTCCCAGCAGTGCGGGGGTGAGCAGGAACCAGCCGTCGAGGCCAACGCGCTCGCGGATCCACTCCGCGCGGGCGCTGGCCAGCGCCGCCAGCAGCGTGAACCCCGCGTAGAGCCAGCCCAGCGACGCGACGGGGACGCCGAGATCGACGCTCACCGGCTGGGTGAACCGCGAGACGGCCTGCGCGACGCCGAGCAGGACGCCGACCCACAGGACGAACCGCCGCAGGTCCGACCCGAGGATCCGCTCGCGCAACAGCGGCAGGACTTCGAGCGGGCCGACCCGGTCGTCGGCGTCGACCGCGATCGACGGGAAGGTCACGAGGACGAGCGTCCCCGCCGCCCAGAGCGCGCCCGTCGCGTAGAACGGCCACCGGAGGCTCACGTCGCCCACGTACCCGCCGGCGATTGCCGCTACAGCCCCGACCGCGAGCGTCACCGACTCCCCCCGGCCGCGGACGTGCTCGAACGTCTCGTCGCCGATGCGCCGTTCCAGCAGTTCGTACAGCCAGGCGTCGGTGCTGCCGGACTGCAGCGTCGTGCCGACCGCCCACAGCAGGTAGACCGCCGCCAGCACCCAGAACGTGCTCGACAGCCCCATCGCGACGACGGCGACCGACCGCAGGGCGTTCCCGAGGACGAGGCTGTTGCGCCAGCCGATCCGGTCGCCGACGAAGCCCGTCGGGATCTCCCCCGCGGTCAGGCCGAGCCACCAGATGGCGTCGAGGACCATGATCTCCGTGTACGAGAGGCCCTGCGCCCGGAGGAAGACGACCCAGATCGGCAGCGCCAGCCCCATCGTGTTCGTCGCCATGTACAGGTAGTACTTGGCGACCGGCCGCGCCGGCAGGCGTTCGCGCACCGACATTCTCTGTCGACTGTCTCGGCGCACGCCACGTAACTGTTCTCTGAAGCCGATTATTGTAGATCCGGCGTCACGTCAATTTCGGACCCGACTCTTTCTCAGTGGCGCGCGCTGTCGCGGGTTTCATCCCGCGACAGCATCGTGCGAGGTCTTCGTGAGCGAAGCGAACGAGGGCTCGGAAGACGAGCGGAGCGAGTCTTCCGGTGGATGAGAAGCGCACCGAGCGGAGCCTGCGGAGCGAGGGAGCATCGCAGTCGGTTGGGGAGGCGGGTGGCGCGGTAGTGTGCGGTCGCTGTGCTGCTGTTCCTGGTGGACTGAAAGGGCGAGATCAGGTCGCGCCAGCGGGGAGTCGCTGGTCGGGCCCTATCCGAGCGAGCGAAGCGAGTGAGGATATCCCGACCAGCGACCGCGAGCGGGTCGAGGGCTTTCGTCGCCTGTTGGCGTCCGCAACGGTCGTCCTCCCAGAACACACACAGAACTCGCCGTCGTCAGAACCGACTCGAAACTTCGCTCAGTCGTCCCAGCCGCTCACGTCCTCGCGAGTCGCCGTCTCGTGCTGGTCCAGATACTCGCGGGCGATGACGTCGCCGCTCGAAGCGCCGATCCGCTCCGCACCCGCGTCCAGCATCGCCTCCATCGCTTCCCACGAACCGATGCCGCCGGAGGCCTTCACAGGCAAGTACTCGGCCAGCAGTTCCACGTCGGGGACGGTCGCGCCGCCGTCGGAGAACCCGGTCGCGGTCTTCAGGTAATCGGCGTCGGCTTCGAGCGCGCACTCCGCGGCGCGGCGCTTCTCGGCCTCGTCGGCCAGCAGCGGGGTCTCGACGATGACCTTGACCGGGATCGGGACGGCGGCGACCACCTCCTCGATCTCCTCGGTGACGGCGTCGTCCTCGCCGGCCTTGAGTCGGCCGACGTTGATCACCACGTCGAGTTCGTCGGCGCCCTCGTCCCAGGCGTCGGTGGCCTCGGCGCACTTGGTCGCGGTGGTGTGCTGGCCGTGGGGGAAGCCGACGACCGTCGACAGCGGGACCGTCGGGGCGTAGCCGTCGGCGAGTTCGAGGTAGCAGGGCGGGATGCACGCCCGTAGCCCGTACTCGATGGCGGCGTCGAGCACCGCTATCACGTCGTCCGGCGTCGTCTCCGGCCCGAGGACCGTGTGTTCGATACGGCCCGTCACCTCCGCCGCGTCCGTGTTCATGGCTCACCCGTCTCACCCCCGCCTAAAAGCCCGTTCGGATCCGTCGGGGTGTCTCGGACCGACGGTCCCCGCCGCGGCCGGTCCCCGAGTCGCGCCGGCGATAGCGCGCCGTATCGACCGGAACCCTTTCGGCGGTCCGCGCACCGCCACAGGGTATGCAGTTCCTCCCGAGCGGGCTGGCGATCCCACCGCTGCCGTACGTGATCGTCCTGGTCGTGTTGACGGCGGCGTCTCTCGCCGCGCTGTACCTGCTCGATCCGCCGGTCACGACGAGACAGGTGATCGCCTTCGCGCCGTGGATGGTCGCCGGCGGCGCCTTCCACGCGCTCTACCAGGCGGAGTTGATCCCGGCGGTCGCCGAGCCCTTCTTCGCCGCGCCGGCGGTGTACGTGACGACGTTCCTCCTCGCCGCGGCGGTGTGGCTGCCGTCGGTCATCCAGGCGCGGACGGTCGACGACGTCGGCCGTATCGCCCGCAACCTCGGCGTCGCCGGCGGGCTGCTCGTCATCGGGCTGACCGTGTTCAGCTACACCTACGCCGCCGGCCGCATTCAGGCGAACGTCGCCCTGGTCTGGCTGCCGCTGGGGTTCCTCGGTGCCGCCCTGATCACGGCGCCGTGTTACTACCTGCTCGCGATCGGGTGGTCGGGAGCGGTCGACCGCGCGGGCTGGGGCGGTCCGCTGGTCGTCTTCGCCCACGCGCTCGACGGGCTCTCGACGGCCATCGGCGTCGACGTGATCGGCACCGGCGAGCGCTCGCCCATCCCCCGGCAGATCATGGACTTCGCCGAGACGCTGCCGACCTACCCCTACCTCGGCAAGGGCTGGCTGTTCGCGGTCGTCAAACTCGTCATGGCGATGGTGATCGTCGTCCTCCTCGCAGACATCGTCGACGAGAACCCGACGCAGGGGAACGTCCTGCTGGCGTTCGTCGCCGCCGTCGGCATGGGTCCCGCCGCGAACAACCTCTTCCTGTTCCTGCTCGGCCCCGCGATCTGAGCCCCCGCCGCTCGCACCGCACCGGGATCGAACCCCCTCCTTTCCCGTGGAACCGCTCCCCCGTCTAGCGGTTTCGAACGCGCCGCTCGCTGGTGAAACGCTCCCCCGTTCGGAGATAGAGTGGTACGTACCGCTCCGTAGCACCCGGGAGCGCTCGGTTCCGTGCAGGCCCGGCGTGTCACGTCGCGGCCGGACGCTCCCGGACAACCCCGTCCTTTCGGCTGGAACCGGCGCACAGTCGTGCGACTTCGTCTGCCGAAATCGCTACCGAAACGCTCCCGCGTTCGGATACCGAGCGGAGGGGAGGCGTCGGGAGCGCTCGGGAGACACAGGGACTACCAGCTCCTCGGAGGTAGACACGAACATGGAGTGGACGGAACGCCCGCTCGTCGTCGCCGGGCTCGCCGCGGCGGCGTTGCTCGTCCTCCTCGGCGGGTTCGTCTACTGGTATCGCCCGACGCCGCTGGAGGCGCTCGCGGTGTTCGCCGTGTTCGGGGTGGTGTTCGTCGTCGAGACCATCGTGGACGACGCGAAGTTCTGACCGCGGGCGCCCGACCGCCGGGAGCGTCGCGCTCGAACGGGAGCGGGCCGCCCGAACGGATATCGTTTTCCCGCCGCCGGACGCAGGGGCCGGTATGGCGAAACAGCCGCATCTGCTGGTCGAACCGGGCGACGTCAACGACATCGCGCTGATCCCGGGCGACCCCGGGCGCGTCGAGCGCATCGCCGGCCACTGCGAGGACGTCGAGCGGGTCGCCGAGAACCGCGAGTACGCGCTCGTCAACGCGACCTACGAGGGGCGCGACCTGACGATCTGTTCGACGGGGATCGGGTGCCCGTCGGCGACCATCGCGGTCGAGGAACTCGCGAACGTCGGCGTCGAGACGTTCGTCCGCGTCGGGACGACTGGCGCGCTCCAGTCCGACATCGAGATCGGCGACATGGTCGTCGCGACCGGCGCCGCGAAGAACGAGGGGACCACGAAGCGCTACGAGGACGTCGAGTACCCCGCCGTCGCCGACTACGAGACGCTCTCTGCGCTCGTCGACAGCGCGGAGTCCAGGGACGAGGACGTCCACGTCGGCCCGATCGCGACGGACGACGCGTTCTACGCCGAGACCGACGAGTACGTCGACGACTGGGAGCGAGCGGGCCTGCTCGCCGTCGAGATGGAGGCGGCCGCCGTGTTCACGCTCGCTCGGCGGAAGGGCCTCCGCGCCGGCGCTATCTGCACCGTCGACGGCAACCTCGTCGAGGGCACCCAGAAGGGCGAGACCGAGGACGACGAACTCCCCGAGAAGGCGAAGAACAACGTCGAGCGGGCGATCGGCATCTCGCTCGACGCGGCGACGCGGCTCTGAACGGGAGCGCGAGGACCGCCGCCCGCCGTTCCGGACTGACTCCGCGGCCGCCCGGGAACGCCCTTTAGTGGCGCGGCCGGGTAGTAGCCACCGTGCGCGGACCGCTCGGCGACCGGGTGCTCGCGGCGCTGGCCAGGCTCCGCCGGCTCGAACGCCGGGAGCTGCGCGCGTTCCGCCGGTGGGTCGAGCGGACGAGCAACCTCGTCCACCTCTCGGCGCTCGCGTTCGTCCCGCTGCTCATCGCGGTCGTGACGGCGCTGCTCAACAGCTTCTCGTCGCTCACGTTCCTGCTCTTCCCGCCGCTGGCCTCGGGGACGTACACGCTCTTCGCCGACCCCGAGGGACGGTACGCCTCGCCGACGCGGTTCGTCACGGGGCTCACCGTCGGGGCGCTCTGCGGCTGGGCGGCGCTCGCCCTCGCGTCGGTCGCGGGCCTGACCGGCGGCCCGGGGAACCTGAACGTCGGCGCCTTCGAGGCCGCCGTCGCGGTGTTCCTCGCGGGCTCGGCCACGTGGGCGCTCGACGTCGAGGAGCCGTCGGCGTACTCGACGGCCCTGCTCGGACTGCTGGTCCGGCCCGGGAACGAGCCGGTGTTCGCGCTGAGCGTCCTGCTCGCGAGCAGCGTCGTCGCGCTCGTGTTCGTCGTCTGGCGCAAGCAGTTCTACGAGCGGCGCGCGCGGTTCCTCTACGAGTCGACGGGGAGCGACGACCGCGTCCTCGTTCCGATGCGCGGCGAGAACCCCGACGCGACCGCGATGCTCGGCGCCCGCCTCGCCGCCGCCCACGACGCCGGGAAGGTCGTCCTCCTCGACGTGGTCGACGACGAGGCCGTCGCCAGCGCCGAACGCGACCTCATCGACGACCGCCGTCGGGTCGACCGGCGCGCCACCGCGGACGGCGGCGCGACCGCGAGCGGCGCAGTCGGCGAGTCGAGCGGCGGTACAGCCGGCGGCAGTGCGGACGGAGGCGGTGCGGACGGCGATGATGCGGACGGCGGTGGTGCGGGCGGCGACGCGGACGCCTCCTCGGCGGACGACGGCGACGATCTGGCGGCCGAACGCGCGGTCGCCGAGGCGGCGACCCACCTCGAAGCGCGGGCGGACGACATCGAGGCGCGGGTGGGCGTCCCCTGCCAGGTGGTCGTCGCCGTCGGCGGGCGTTCGCCCGCCGCGACCGTCCTGAAGACGGCCCACGAGGTCGACTGCGACCTCGTCGCGGCGGCCTACGAGCGGCGCCACGGCGCGCTCTCGCCGTACCTCTACGACCTCTTCGACGGCGACCTCGACGTGCTCGTCCACCGGTCGGCGGACGGGCGGACCCGCTGGGAGCGCGTCATGGTACCCGTCCGGCGAGCCAGCGACGTGGCCCACGGGATGGTCGACTTCGCGACCCGACTCGTCGGGCGGGGAGGCCACATCAGCGTCTGCTCGTGCGTCTCCGGCGATCGCGAGCGCCGACGCGCCGAAGACATGCTCGCCGACCTGGTCGAGGCGTTCGACGGGGGCTTCGAGACGCGAGTCGCGACGCAATCGATCGAGCGCTATCTCGCGGAGAACGCCGCCCAGTTCGATCTCGTGTTCATGGGCGCGAGCACCGACCGCAGCGCCGCCTCGCGGCTCGTCTCGCCGCCCACGTTCGAACGGATCGAGGACCTCGACGCCGACGTCGCCATCGTCGACCGGTCGTGAGCGAGGCGGCGACGGCCCGGATCGGTGCGAACGCGGGCGTCAGTCGTCGTCCGCGGTCTCGGCCTGCCCGTCCGCTTCGAGGAGGCGCTCGGCGAGCCCTTCCATGTCGGCGTCGCCGAGCGCGGACTCGACGAGGAGGTGGCCGCCGATGACGGCGGGGCTGATGACGGCGTCGGCGCCGGCGCGACGGAGCTTCTCGACGTTCTCGCGGTCGGTGGCGCCGGCGACGATGCGGGCGTCGGGGTGGAACTGCCGGGCGGTGAGGATGGCCAGCGCGTCCTGGGCGTCGTCGTTGGTCGCGGCGATGATGGCGCGGGCGTGTTCGATCCCGGCCTGTTTCTGGGGTTCCTCGTCGCTCGGGTCGCCGACGACGACGCGGAGGTCCCGCGTGCGCATGGTGGCCGCCAGATCGGCGTCGGGCGTGATGACGACGAAGTCGACGACGGCGGCGAGTTCTTCCAGCAGCGGTTCGGTCAGGTCGCCGTAGCCCAGGACGACCACGTGGTCCTCCAGGAGCTCGAGTTCTGAGTCGTTCATGGTGCCGAGTGCTTGCGAGAGGCGGGCCTCGATGGCGGGGCCGAGCAGCGACCCCAGCGCGACGGTGAAGCTGGCGACGCCGAGGACGACGACGGACATGCCGAACAGCTTCGCCTGCTGGCTCTGGGGAGTCACGTCGCCGTAGCCGACGGTGCTGGCGGTGACGATGGTGAAGTAGACGGCGTCGGTCAGCGTGTTCAGCCCGTTGAACTCGTCGCGGAGCTGGTAGGCGCCGGCCGTGCCGTAGACGAGCGTCCCCGTCAGCGCCGAGATCGCGGCCAGTTGCGTCGCCGAGAGGTCCGCGCTGCGGTCGAACCGCCGGTAGTTCGCGACGACGGTCGGCAGCGAGAGCAGCGACAGCACGATCAGCGGCAGCGAGTACCGGCTCGACTGGGCGAGCCCCTGGACGGCGGTGACCGGCAGGAGGACGACCGTCGAGACCCACGCGGCGCGCAACCGGCGGCGCATCCCCCACGCGCTCATCAGCATCAGGAAGCCGGTCAGCGCGCCCGTGAACCCGGCCGCTCGCTGGATCTCCTGGGGGATCTGGAAGTACGTCTCCAGCAGCGGGTTGACCGTCGTGGCGCTGATGTTCGCCACGCCGGTCCCGAACGAGAGGATGGCGACGACCGTGGGCAGCCAGATCGCTGCCCGCGTCCCGACGAACACCGTCAGCGGCTCGTCGATCGCCCGCCTCGGATCCATGTCCTCTCGGAGGTGGGCCAACGGGTAAAATCCTGCCGACCCTTCGCGATAGCTGTCGGCGAGGACACAGACGCTGGTCGGCGCCAGCGGGGTCGCTGGGGCTGCCGACCGCCGCGGGAACGGGTCGCGCCGGTACACGTTTAAGAGTGGATTCCGTGACACCGTGCATGGCTGCGTTTCCGGTCGAGATCCTGTTCGGCATCTATCTCGGCATCCTCACGGGGATCATCCCCGGGCTCGTCGCGTGGTCGCTGGGCTTCCTCTTCAAGTACTTCACCGGCGTCACCATCCCCGGGTTCGGTGTGGTCGTCCTCGCGGTCGCGCTCGCGGGCGTCAACGGCGGGCTGCTCGCGCTGGCCGACCCGACGATCACCCAGAACGCCAACGCCGTGACGATCACGACCGCGATCATGGTCGTCCTGATGATCTCGCTGTACGCACACAACCGCGGTGACACGATGGGCGCGACGTTCCCGAAGCGGCTCTCGCTGAAACAGCTCCGCGAGCGGACGCTCGCGGCCGACGTCCGCGGTGCGCTCGCCGGTCGCGACGAGGCGCGGATCCGCATCGTCGGCGAGGTCGCCGACATGGAGGGGTACCCGCCGCTCGCCGACGACCTCCGCGCGGAGATCCGCGACAGCGAGTGGACCTTCCCCGCGGATCTCCGTATCACCGAACTCGAAGCCCGCCTCGCGGAACGGCTCAAGACCGAGTACGACCTCGGCGACGCGGCGGTGACCGTCGACGAGCGCGGGCGGGCCTCGGTCGTCGCCGCGCCGCCGTTTTCGGGCCTCTCCAAGCGCGTCCCCGACGGCAAGCGCGCGGTGTCGGTGAACGCGCTGGTCCCGACGGGCGTCGCCCGCAACGACGAGGTGACGCTCATCACGCCCGACGCGCAGGTCCGCGGCACCGTCGTCAGCGCGAAGACGCGGAAGCCGACGACGGAATCGGTCCCCGAGCCGGCCTCGAAGGGCGCCGACGAGGACGACGACGCCGACGGGGAGGAGGAAGACGCCGCCCCGCAACCGGTGCGGGCGCCGACGACGACCGGCGGCGAGGGGCGCATCACGGTCGCCGTGACGCGGACCGACGCCGAGCCGCTCCTGAAGGCCGACCGGGCGCGCGTCGTCGTCGAGTCCCGCGGCGTCCGCCGCGAGTACGAACTCGTCTCGCTGCTGCGCCGGGCCGGCCGGCGCTTCCAGCGGGTGACCGTCGGGCCGGGCGGCCCGCTCGATGGAGCGACCGTCGGCACCGCGAACGTCCGCGAGACCTACGGCGTGGCCGTGATGGCCGTCCGGGGCGCGAGCGGCTGGGTCGTCGCTCCGCGGGGCTCGGCCACGATCTCGGCCGGCGACGAGGTCTTCGCGGTCGGGACGCGCGAGCAACTCGACGCGTTCCGGGAGGCGGTCGCGTGAGCGCGACGGTCGAACTGGCCTCCGGCCACGGCGTCGCGGCGCTGACCGCCGTCGCACAGAACCGGCCGCTGACCGAGCGCGCCCTCATCGGGGCGGCACAGATACTCGGGCTCTCGCTGATCGCCGCGGGCGTGGCAGCGGTCGTCGCGCTCCTGTACCGCTGGTACGTCCGCGAGCGCGTCCCCGGTGGCCTCCCGACCCTGTTCGGGCTCAGCGCGGTCGTCCCACTCCTCCGCACGCAGAAGGTGCTCCAGGAACTCATCACGCCGACCGGGAACGGCGACCCGATCGACGCGGCGACGGCGCTGTCCCACATCGTCACGGTCGCCGTCTGGTTGCTCGCCACCCGCATCGGCACCGGCATCGGCGACCGTATCGGGAGCGACCTCACCGTCGCCACCGGCGAGCGCGCCGTCGAGGCGGAGGTCGGCCGCCTCGTCCAGGCCGTCGGCCGCGTCATCACCGTCGAACTCCCCGAGGAGGTCGAGGACGTCGTCGGCTACGACCCGGTCCCCGACCAGACGAAGGACGACCTCGCCGGCAAGACGTTCGTCTTCCCGCGCCGGCTGACCGTCGAGGAGCTCCGCGACCGGCTGGTCACCCGCCTCAAGGCCGACTACGCCGTCGGCCACGTCGACATCGAACTCGCCGACGACGGGACCGTCGAGTTCCTCGCCGTCGGCTCCCGCGCGGCCGGCATCGGCCCGACGCTCCCCCCGGAGACCTCCGCTGTCGCCGTCCAGGCCGACCCCGCGTTCGCCGCGAGCGCGGGCGACCTCGTTCAGGTGTGGGGGACGGACCCCTTCGAGCGCGTGCTCACCGCGGAGGTCCGCGGGACGGTCGACGACGTGGTGACCCTCGCCGTCGACGCCGCGGACACGCGGAAGCTCGACGCCGAGACCCGCTACAAGCTCGTGACGATGCCAGTCGAGTCCCGTCCCGACCGCGAGTTCGCGTCGGTGCTCCGGGCGGCCGACGAGACGATGGCCGCCGTCACCGTCGCCGACGGCAGCCCGCTGGTCGGCCAACCCGTCGGCGCCATCGACGTGACCGTCGTCGCGATCCGCCCCAGAGAGGGGCCAGTGGAGCCGCTCCCCGCTCGCGACCGGATCCTGACGGCCGACGACGCGCTCTACCTCGTCGCCGCGCCGGAGGCCATCCGCAAGGTCGAACAGGCCGCGAGCTCCGCTGTCGGCGGTCCGACGGCGGATCCGACAGTTCCGACCGCGGGGAGCGGCGCGGAACTCGCCCCGGACGAACAGGTCGACGCGACGACGCCCGTCGCCGGCGAGTCACCGGACCGCGACGGGGCGACGCGAGCGGTCGACGACCGGGAATCCGCGCCCGACGGGTCCGCGGACCTGCCGGCCGATGGCGCGCCGGGTTCCGGGACGGCAACGGCCCCGGCGGAGTCCGCCGACGCCCCCTTCGAACCGGCAGACTCCACCGATGTCGGCGCCCCCTCCGAACCGAGCGAGTCCGCCGACGTCGACGACCTCTCGGACGCGGACGCGCCGGGTATTCGGACGCTCGAAGCCGACCAACCGGACGGTAACGGTGAACGCGCGGCGGCGGCGACAGACGACTCGGCTCCGGCGTCGGGGAGCGGAGACGACCCGTCCGACGGCGAGCCGACCCGCGAAGACCTGGACGACCTCGCGGGGGTCGACGTGGACGACCTGACCGGCACGGACGTCGCCGTCGACGCCGACGGAGAACCCGACGAACAGCCGAACGAATCCGCGGACGGAGCGGACGTCGACGACCCCGTGGACGAACCCACCGTTGACGAACCTGCCGTCGACGAATCCGCTGCCGACGATCCCACGGACGACGAGGAGTTCGGCGAGGCCGACGACGCGGACGGCGAGGAGTTCGACTCGGACGACAGCGGAGACGACGGCGGCTGGACCGTGGCCGTCGACGAGCGCCGCGACGCCGACGCGGACCGCTAGCGAACGTGTGCGGGTCGCTCGCCGGCCGACCGCGGACGGGCCCGCACCGAGTGCGGAACGCTCTTTGAGTCCCGGCGTCCAGCCTCCGATATGCACTGGCGGCTCTTTGCCACGCTCGCCGAGACGGCCGGGGACACCGAGGTCGCGGTGGACGTCGACGCCGGCGCGACCGTCGGCGACGCCTTCGACGCCCTGCTCGACGCCCACCCCGCGCTCGAAGACGAGGTGCTCGACGACGACGGCGACCTCTACGAGCACGTCCGACTGCTCCACGAGGGGCGCGACCCCTTCACCGAGGAAGACGGCTTCGAGACCGCGCTCGAAGCGGACGACGAACTCGCGCTGTTTCCACCCGTCAGCGGCGGATAGAATCCACTTCGTTTCCGTCCGCAGCGACCGATCAGTCGGTCGAACCGCTCTCCTGGCGGAGGTGAAGGAGTGCAAAACCGACGAATACGGACGCGAGGGCGGCCTGAAATCCCCAGTTCGCGACGAATTGGAGCGCCGGTGTCATCGACTCCAGTCCGGTCAGTCGCCCGACGTTTACCGGACCGCCGAACAACACGACGAGCAACCAGCCGGCGAACGCGACTTCCGCCAGGTCCCACCAGTGTCGCCAGTTACCGACCGCCTGGCGGAGTCGCGTCGGACTCACAGATAAGTGTTGCCGTTCCTACCATTTCAGCATACCGACGGCGAGTAGGGAGTGGACGAATCAGGCGTCCAGCATCTCCAGCACGCGCAGCACGAGCTGGAGGATGTGGATGAACACGCCCATGACGGCGATGTAGATGCCGATGGCGCTGCGCAGGTCGCCGTACTTGCTCTCGCGGACCGCCCAGATCTCGTAGGTCAGGTCGACGATGAACCCGATCAGGAAGAGCGCGCCCGCGACGAGCATCAGCATCGGGTTCACGAAGAAGCCGATAGCGCCGACGACGAAACCGCCCCCGAAGCACACCCAGGAATACATCTGCCAGCGCTCGAAGGAGTGGTCGGTCTTGAAGACGACGACGGCGACGACGGCCGTGATGATCCCGGTAACGACCGCGGTGATGCCGAGGGCGGTCACCTTCGTCGACGACGGGACTCGGACGAGGATCGCCGAACCGATCAGCGCGTAGCCGAACTGCGACAGCGCCACGCCGACGCCGGCCAGGCCCATACTGCCCTTCTCGATGCCCGTGTTCGCCAGCCAGTACCCGCCCCCGACGGTGACGGCGAACGTCGCGATGCCGATGAAGAAGTTCGAGAACAGCGCCGCGCCCAGCGGCGCGACCGGCGTCTCGCTCAACACCAGCATGAACACGATGTTCAGTGCAACCAGTCCCGCCCCGATCCCCGCGATCCGCGAGACGCTCCGCGAGGCCGTCGATTCGACCCCCGGCGCGTCGTATTCGATCCCGCTCATGTTCGATAGCTGATTGACGGCTCCGATACATGAACGTTGTCGTTCATAACAGGAGTGATATTAGAGGCGTGGCTGCCGGACGCGGTCACACGAGCAACAACAACGGGCCTCGTGGGGCGAAGAGAAGCGGTGCGCCGCGAACTCAGGCGTTCGCGACCTGCTGGAGCACGTCGGGGGCGTCGTCGAGGGCGTCGTCGAGGGCGTCGACGTCCGGGCCGCCGCCCTGGGCGAAGTCCGGCGGGCCGCCGCCGCCGCCGCCGACCTTGCTCGCCAGTTCGCTGACGACTTCGCCGGCGTTGACCGCGGAGCCGTCGGGGACGGCGACGACGAAGGTCGCGCCGTCGCTGCCCGAGCCGAGCACCGCGATCTTCCCCTCTTCGACGAGGGCGTTCGCGGTCGCGCGGAGTTCGTCCATGTCGGCGTCGAGGCGCTGGACGACGGCGGTCTCCTCGCCGACCGCGACTTCCTCGCCCTCGTCACCGCCGGCAGCGGCGCGGACCTCGGCGAGTTCCTCCTTGAGCTGTTCGATGGTCTTGCCGCGCTCCTTCCACTCCGTGAAGAAGCGCTCGGCGGTCTCGGGCACTTCGTCGGGGGCGACGTCGAGGATTTCGGCGGCCTCGTAGAGCGCGTCCTCGGTGTCCTGGGTGGCCTGGACGGCCGCGTCGCCGGCGGCGAACTCGATGCGGATGACGCCGTCCTGGACGCGCTCGGTGCCGAGCACCTTGATCGTCCCGATGTCGCCGGTGCGGGCGACGTGGGTGCCGCCGCAGGCCTGGACGTCCTCGGCGACGTGGATGAGGCGGATGTTCTCGCCGGCGGGGATCCCGCCCTGGTAGAGGTCGAAGCCGTGTTCGTCTTCGGCCTCGTGTCGGTCGGGCCACTCCTGTTTGACCTGCACGTTCGAGCGGACGATGTCGTTGGCGCGGTGTTCGATCTCCCGGACCTGCTCGCGGGAGACGGATTCGTAGTGGCTCACGTCGATGCGCGAGGACTCGGTGCCCTTCTGGGCGCCGGCCTGGCGGACGTGCTCGCCGAGCACCTGCCGGGCGGCGTGGACGACGATGTGCGTCGCGGTGTGGTGGGCCATCAGGCGGCGGCGCCGGGTGGCGTCGATCTGCCCGCGGACGAACTCGCCCTTGCCAGGGTCCTCATCGGCGGTGTGGAGGATGACGCCGTCGACGATCTGCACGTCGGAGACCTCGGCGGTCACGTCGTCGGTCGACAGCGTGCCGTGGTCCGGCGGCTGGCCACCGCCCTCGGGGTAGAACATCGTCTGGTCGAGCACGACGTCGTACCGGTCGTCGTCGCGCTCGAACACTTCGAGCACCACCGCTTCGAACTCCGTCCGCTGCTGGTTCTCGTAGTACAGGCGGTCGGTGTCGGGCAGTTCTTCGAGGCGGTCGGCGTAGGGCCGCTCCTCCTCGTCCTCGAAGGCCTGACCGCTGCCGTGGCGGTCGGCGACGAGCGCGTAGAAGTCGTCGGGCGTCTCCACGTCGACGCCCTTCTCGGCGGCGATCTCCTCGACCATGTCCGGCTGGATGCCGTGGGAGTCGTACAGCTCGATGAGTTCGCGGACGGGGATGGGCTCGCCCTGCTCGGCGTAGTCGTCGGCGAGCCGGCGGACGCGCCGGCCGCCCTGGTCGAGCGTCTCGCGGTACTTCTCGACCTCGGTGCGGACGATGTCGCGGATCGTATCGCGGTTCTCGTAGCCCAGCCGGTCGGCCTGCATGTCCACGAGTTCGTCCAGCGGCGCGTCGACGCCGACGTTGTCGACGAGGCGCTTGGTCCGGCGGAGGACCATCCGGGCGAGGTAGCCCGTGCCAACGTTCGACGGGACGATGTTGTCGCCGAGCATGTACGCGAGCGTCCGGCAGTGGTCGGCGATGGCGTAGATGTCCTCCAGCGGTTCCAGCAGGTCGACGAGTTCGCTGGTGGGGACGTCGAGCTTGTCGGCGATGTTGTCTCGGGCCGACTCCATGTCCTCGGCCTCGTCGATGTCCATGTGGCCGGCCAGGGTGGCGGCGCGGTGGACGATCTCGGCCTCGCGCTCGGAGTAGTCGAGCCCGGCGTTGTCCTTGAGGAAGTCGATCATGTCGGGGTAGACGGCCTCGTAGACCGTCGGGGTCCCCTGGGACATCCACGTCCAGCGCTCGATGCCGTAGCCGGTGTCGATGACCCGTCGGTCCATCCGGCTGTACGTGTTGCCGTCTTTCATCTCGAAGTCGCCGTCGGGGTCCTGCTCGAACTGCATGAACACGAGCGTCGCGAGTTCGAGCCCGCGGTAGATGACCTCGAAGGCGGGGCCGGCGTTGCCGCCGCCGACCCACGGGTCCTCGATGAGGGTGACGTCCTCGCGGGGCGCCCCCACCTCGGCGAGGAGATCCATGCAGTGCTCGACGCACTGGTCCTTCCAGTAGACCTCGCCCTCGTAGGCGTAGTCGGTGCCCTCGTCGGCGTTGAACGCGTGGTGGCCGCCCATCTCGAAGGCCATCGTGTGCCGGCCGGTCTTGCCGACGTTGTCGATGTCCTGCATCCGGATGCACGGCTGGGAGACGACCAGCGGGTTCGCCGGCGGCGGCGACTCGCCGCTGGTGACGTGCGGCTGGAAGTCGTAGATAGACGCCTGCGTCAGGAGGACGTCGTCGCGCCAGCGGTTGGCGGCGACGGGATAGGGGTCGATGCGCTCGTGACCCCGCTGCTCGAAAAAGGAGAGGAACTGCTCGCGCATCTCCTCCAGCGAGAGCTCCTCGTCGAAGCCGGGGTCGTCGATGAAGCCGTACTCTTCGCATGGCGGCTCCCCGCAGGTCGCCCGGTCCCCGTCGAGCGTCCAGAAGTGGGCCCCACACTCGGAACACTGCTTTCTGTGGAAGCCGTGTTCCTCGAAATAGTCGAGTCGATACTCCTGTTCGAGGTCGCTCATTCGTTGCACTAGCTTGGCCCAGCAGCGCGTAAAACAGTTCCGAAGGCACGGGACGCCGTCTCTCGCGACGCGTCGCGACGAGCGGGCGTGCGCCGCGAACAGGCCCCCAGTGGCGGCCTGTGGGATCCGGGTGTCCGCCCCGGATCCGGAGTCCGCCCCGCTTCGAAAACCAGCCGGGACTGAGCGCTCGGCTTACGGAGCGGTCGACACCGCGTCGGCACCGCTCAGGCTCGCTGCGCCGCTGCCATTGCCGTTGCCGCTCCCGCCGTCAGCGTTAGTTCCGTCCCTCTCGCCGTCGCGCTCGCTCGCCTCGAACTCGGCTTCGAGTTCCGCCTCGGCGTCGCCTGACTGGACCCCGATTTCCAGCTTCTCGGCGTCGCTCGGGACGCTGACGACGTACTCGCCGTCGGCGTCGGTCGTTCCGACTACCTCACCGTCGACGGTCACCGTCGCGTTCGCGACCGCGCTGCCGTTCTCGGTCACCCGCACGGTGACGTTCTCGCCGGCGGAGACGTTCCCGAGGAACGACGCGTCGATGGTCCGCTCGGCGTCGTCTCGGCCTTCGTCGCCGTTCTTCTCCTTGTCGTCGCGGTCGCCGCTTTCCCCCTTCTCTTCGCGGTCGTCGTTGTTCCCCTCGTCGTCGACTCGCTCGATGGGCACGTCGGTCCCCGACTCGCTCACGACGGGCTTGAGGATGTACTTCCCGCTCTTGCCCGCCTCGTGAACGGTCACGTCGTAGACGAAGTCCACTTCCGAGCCGTTCTCGACGGTGAACTCCGAGTTGAGCTGGAGCTTCTCGCTCGGGAGCTTGACGTTCGCCGAGTCGCCGTTCGTCAGCGTCCCGTTCACCTCGCTCACTTCCATGTGGACCTTGTCGTACTCGCCCGCGGGCAGGTCGAACTGCTGGAGGAGCGTGGCGTTGGCGCCGCGCAACTGCGAGAGGTCGACCTCGGTCGCGTTCACGTCGCGCGTGACCCAGCGGCCGTCTTCGCCCTCGCTCTCGTCGTCTTCGCGGTCGTCGTCTCGTTCGTCGGCGTCGGTTTCGGTTTCGTTCTCGTCGGTTTCGTTCTCGTCGGTCTCGACGGCGGTCGCCGTCTCGTTCGCGTCGCCCGCGTCGGTGCCGTTCTCGGGCGTGACCGCCGCGGTGGCCGTGGACGCGTTGCCCTCGTCGGCCGACTCGTTGTCGGCGGCGTCGACGAGGTGGAACTGCACGGACGAGATCGTGACGTTCAGCCGCTGGAAGTCGTCCATGTCGTTGGGCTCGTCGCTCACGTAGAAGTTGACCGTGCCCGAGTCGGAATCGGCGGTGTCGGTGCCGCCGTCCGTCCCGCCGGCGTCGCCGTCGGTGCCGTCCCCGGCGGCGCCATCGTCACCGTCGCTGTCGGCGACAGTCGACGTCCCCGTCCCCGGCGTCGCCGCACAGCCGGCCGTGACGATCAGGAACGCGGTCGCGAGCGCGACGACAGCGCGCTTCATGCGGACACCCCCGTCCGTCGCGGTCTGTGTCCGCTCGCCGATTCGCTCCCGATTCGTGGTCGGTCTGGCTGTGACATCGTATCCCTCTCTATTACCCGAATACCCATATATAAAGGCGACTCCGAAGCCGGATCAACGCCGATCAACTCGGATTACCGATCGCTTTGCTGCCAACTCGGTGGGGCCGATTTCCGGCGAAACGGTCCCTCGCTGTGGATGAACTGACGAAAACTACTTATACGGCGTTCGTCACCGGCCGAGTTCCGTCCGTCGTCGACGGGCGGTCGGACGGCGAGTCGGTCGCCGTCCGCGGATCGGGATCCGACACGCGTTTACCGGGCGCCCGCCGAGAGGCGGACATGCGCGTGACGTTTCTCGGGACGAGCGGCGCTGTCCCGACCACCCAGCGCAACACGAGCGCGCTGCTGGTCAACCGCGACGGCGACCGCCTCCTCTTCGACTGCGGCGAGGGCACCCAGCGCCAGATGATGCGGTTCAACACCGGCTTCGCCGTCGACCACGTATTCGTCACGCACCTCCACGGCGACCACGTCCTCGGCATCCCCGGCCTGATCCAGACCTTCGACTTCAACGACCGCGAGGACCCGCTGGCCATCCACGCACCCAGCGGCACCCGCGGCCAGGTCGAGAACCTCGTCCACGCCGGCGGCAACGACCCCGCCTTCCCCGTCCGGATCCACCAGGTCGACGCCGGCGACGTCGTCCTCGACCGCGACGAGTACGAGGTCCGCGCCGTCCGCACCGACCACCGCACCAACGCCGTCGGCTACGCCCTCGTCGAGGCCGACCGCAAGGGCCGCTTCGACCGCGAGAAGGCCGAGGAGGAACTCGGCATCCCGCCCGGCCCGAAGTACTCGAAGCTCCACCGCGGCGAACCCGTCGAACACGACGGCCGAACCGTCGAACCCGAGGAGGTCGTCGGCCCGCCGCGACCGGGCCGCCGCCTCGTCTACACCGGCGACACGCGACCGACCGACGCCGTCGCCGCCGCCGCCGAGGACGCCGACCTGCTCGTCCACGACGCCACCTTCGCCAGCGACTGGGCCGACCGCGCCAGGGATACCGCACACTCCACCGCCCGTGAGGCCGCTGCCATCGCCGACCGAGCGGACGCGAAACGGCTCGCGCTCACCCACATCTCGACGCGCTACGCCGGCGACCACACGCCCATCGAGCGCGAGGCCCGCGAGCACTTCGACGGCGACGCCTGGGTCCCCGACGACGGCGAGCGGTTGGAGGTCCCCTTCCCCGACGAAGCCGACGCGGAGTGACACTCCGCGATTTCGGCTACCAATTTTCTGTGATGGCGCGCACTGTCGCGAGTCTCGTTTCTACTAGCGACCGGATCGGAGACTCCCTTTGAGAGATATGTCGAATTTCGCTCCTTAGGAATCTGTGGGCTGTCCGCAGCAACACTACTTCCACTGAGCATATCTGACGCTCAGAAGTAAGTAAACTCGATCTGGCCGAATATTTTATCAATCATTATGGAAATTCTGTGGTATGGGAGTGGTTCGGCGCGAGGGCGACTGGCGGCTAGAAAAGCGGGAAGATGGAGTCTACGAGATTACGTACAACAAGGACCCACAAGAGCGGATTTTAACTCCAGATTATAAGCCGGGGATGATGGATAACTACGGTATCGGGGCGGTCCCCGTTCACAACGTCGAATCGTACTCTGAGGCTGAGGGCCTCTTTGAAGAACGGGCGAACGGCCGTTCGTCTTCGATGAATGCGAATCCTGGTCGCACGTCTCCCAACGGAGGATTTGGAGTACCAAGTGTCCAGAATTCGCAACCGCCTAGCGGCGCCAACACCGCGAAGGTACCTGCTGCTACAGACGATAGTGAACAAGAGCTTCCGCCGGGTGGTGTTGCGCTTGTGATGGTTATCACCGGTGTAGTAGCGATCATGACGAGCGGTATCCAATTCGGATCCATCGTGTTTCTCGTTGGGAGTGGCTTTCTCATCGGGGGGATCGGAATCATCGGATTGGCGTTTTTATCGGCTGAAACGGCTGCAGAAGGGTTTGAGAAACTTCTCACCATTGAAGAGTCGTCCACAGAAGCGAAAGACACCGATGATGGAACCGAGAAGACACCGCCCGCACCGGAGTCGCTCAAGAACGACCTATACTTCGAACGCGCTGATCAACAGTGCGAATGGTGTGGTGAGCAGGTTGATCAGCCTGAAGTCCATCATATCGTACCTCGGAGCGAAGGTGGGCCAAACGACCGGTCGAACCTGATCGTCCTGTGTCCAAATCACCACCGCAAGGCTGACGCTGGGGCGATCTCTCGGTCGAAACTAAAGAGCAAAATTCGCCGAATCGAGAACTAAACCGGCGTTCCATAAGACACCTAAGCCTGTCTCGAAGTGATTAACTGTCAGAATTTCGGCGATCCTGAGAAAGTATATCACACAGAGGACCGACACGATTCAGACGATGCCTCCGGAGGACGACCACCCCATCTCGCGGAGCACGTACGACGAACTCGCGCCGGGGTACGAAGACATCACCGACGCGGCGATCCGCGAGCACTACGAGTGGCCGACGGTCGAGCAGTTGCTCCCGCCGCTCGAAGACCGACGCGTCCTCGACGCGGCCTGCGGCGACGGCTTCTACACGGAGCGACTGGCGGAGGCCGGTGCCGACCCGGTGGGCGTCGACGCCAGTCCGGCGATGGTCCGCCGCGCACGGGAGCGCTTCGATGGCGCCGGATCCGCCGACGAGATACCGATCCACGAGGCCGACCTCACCGACGGGCTCGCCTTCCTCGACGACGCGGCGTTCGACCTCGTTCTGTGCCAGCTCGCGCTCGAACACGTCCGGGACTGGGGGGCGGTCTTCGCGGCGTTCGCTCGCGTCCTGCGACCGGGAGGCCACGTCGTCGTCTCGACGAGCCATCCGGTCCGGGACTACGTCGACGCGGAGTTCTTCGTCCGCGACCACGTCCTCGCCGAGAGCGCTACGTACGGCGATATCGAACGGGTCGACCGCGACTGGGGCGATGAGGACGACCCGTTCGTCGTCCCGTTCTACCGCCGTCCGCTCCAGGCGGTCTTCGAACCGGCGACCGACGCCGGATTGCTGGTCGAGCGAGTCCGCGAGCCCGAGGTGACGGACGTCTTCGCCGAACTCGCGCCGGACCACGCCGCGGCGTTCCGCGAGGGACCGCCGAACTTCCTCTGTCTGCGGTTCCTGAAACCGGCGAACGTCACGTGAGGGGACGGCGCCGGGGGCCGCTTTCGCGCGACAGCGCTGGTCGCTCGCACCGCTGCTGTAGGATCAGGCCCGCTGCGCCCGCTCGGTACCGGCTTCTTCCGTCTCGGCGAGCCCGACCCACTCGACGCTCGCCCGCCAGAGTCGCCGCTGGGCGTCGCGGTCGGTCGCGCCGTCGCCCGGCGCGACCGGCTCGCAGTCGTCGAAGTACTCGCCGGTGACGCCGGTCACGTCTGGCGAGCGAGCCAGGTACGTCTGGGTCTCCGCGGACTCCGCCGGCGAGTCGGTCCGCCCGAGGGCACCGCCGACGACGCCGTAGAGCGACCAGACGAGGCCGAAGACCCGCGCGCTCTCCCGCGTGAGCGCCGTCGTCGGCGAGACGCCCGGGTGGCAGCTGTTGGCGGTCACGCTGTCCGGCAGTCGCTGCGCGAGTTCGGCCGTGAACAGGACGTTCGCGAGCTTCGAGTGGTTGTACGCGTCCATGCCGGACGGTCCCGCTGGCCCGCGGACGCCGTCGAGGTCGAGTACCACGTCCCGGTGCAGGTCCGACGAGACCGTCACGACGCGGGCGGGGTCCCGTTCCCCGTCCGGGGCGTCGCTCGCCCGCAGTTCCCCGGTGGCGGCGAGGCGGTCGGCGAGCAGGTTCGTCAGCAGGAACGGGCCGAGGTGGTTGACGGCGAAGGTCATCTCGACCCCCTCGTCGCTGCCGGGCAGGTCGACGAGGCGGCGCTGGCTCTGGAACGTGCCGGCGTTGTTGACCAGTACGTCCAGTCGGTCGAACTCCGCGGACACCGCCTCGGCCAGGTCGCGGATCGCCGCGGGGTCCGTGAAGTCGGCGGCGTAGAACGCGTGGTCGGTTCCGGGGAGCGAGGCGACCAGCCGCTCGCCCTTCTGGCGGTCCCGGCCGTGGACGAGGACCGTCGCGCCCGTCTCGGCGAGGTTGCGCGCCGTCTCGGCCCCGATGCCGTCTGTCGATCCGGTGACGAGTACGACGTGTCCGTCCCCGAGCGCCGACCCGTCGTCGGTCTCTGCGTGTGTCATTGACACCTCTTGCCGCCCCGGCCTCAAAACTCTCGCCCCGCCGCGGGGGCACATAACTCTCCATGACAGGTGAGGGGAGACAGCTTTGTGGGTCGGGACTGACACTCCTCCCGTGAACGACGTGGTCTCCAGCGCAGCGGCGGGGTGTGTCGCACGGACGGGTCAGTCGGTGGCGTTCGGCGCCGTCGCGGTCGGCGGGCGGCGCGGTCGGCGGTCGGCTCGGTGCTCGGCGGCGCGGGGGCGGTCCGGATGACGCTGGACGCAGTCGACCGGTACGAACCGCGGCGGGTCGGCGCCGTCGGCGACCGCGCGGTGGTCGTCGGCGGGAGCGTCGCCGGCCTCTGCGCGGCGCGCGTCCTCGCCGTCGGCTTCGACGAGGTGGTCGTCGTCGAGCGCGACCCGCTCCCGGACCGCCCGGTCGCCCGCGACGGCGCGCCACAGACCAGCCATCCCCACGCGCTGCTCGCGGCCGGCCAGGCGGCCCTCGAGGACTTCTTCCCCGGGTTCGGCGAGGACCTGGTCGCCGCCGGCGGGCTGATACTCGACGTCACGCGCCAGCTCGTCGAGTACCAGCACGGCGGCTTCGTCGCCGACGGCCCGGAGCGGACGCCCTCCTATTGCGCGAGCAGGCCGCTGTTCGAGCACGTGATCCGCCGCCGCGTCGGCGAACTCGCCCCCGTCCGCCTCCGCGGGGGGTGCCAGTTCGTCGACTACCTGGCCGACGACGGCGCGACGGCGGTGACGGGCGTGCGGGTCCGCGACGGCGGCGGACCCCCGGAGGATCTCGCCGCCGACCTCGTCGTCGACGCGACCGGTCGCGCGAGTCGCACGCCCGAGTGGCTCGCCGAGAACGGCTACCGCGCGCCGCCCGAAGACAGGGTCGAGGTCGACCTGCAGTACAGCTCGCTGCGCATCGAGCGCCCGCCCGACGACCGCCGGATGGTCAGCGTCCCCACCAACGCGCCGCGGACCCGCGGCGCCGTCGTCCTCCCCATCGAGGACGGCCAGTGGGACGTGATCCTCGCCGGGATGTTCGGCGACGGCGCGCCGGACGACCGCGCGGAGGTCCTCGAATTCGCCGACTCCCTGCCGATCGACCTGATCGCGGACCTCCTGCGCGCCCAGCCGTGGGTGTCCGACGGCGTCGCCCGCTACCCCTTCCCGGCGAGTCTCCGCCGCCGCTACGAGGCCCTCGACCGGTTCCCCGACGGCCTGGTCGTCACCGGCGACGCCGTGTCGAGTTTCAACCCCGTCTACGGCCAGGGCATGTCGGTCGCCGCGCTCGACGCGCTCGTGCTCCACCACGCCCTCGCCGACGGCGGCCGCGAGGGGCTCGCTCCCCGCTTTTTCGACGCGGTCGCGCCGGTCCTCGACACCCCCTGGCGGATGGCCGCCGGCGCCGACTACCAGTACGAACAGACCGACGGCTCCCCGTCGCTCGGCACGAAGCTGTTCAACTGGTACTTCACCCGCCTGCTGAAACAGGCCCACGACGACGGCGTCGTCGCCGAGGCCTACGGCGAGGTCGTCGGACTGGAGCGGTCCCCCACCGCACTGCTCAGTCCGCGGGTTCTCGCCCGCGTGCTCCTCCCCGTCGGCGGCGACTGGGTCGACACGGACCCCGGGCGCAGGACGCGAGTTCCGTCCGGGAGCGACGGCTCGGCGAGGGACGACGAACGCGCCGTCGAGCCGCCGTCCCCATAGCCAGCCCTCCCGGACGATTCTGGGAGGCCTACTCGTGCCCGAAGACGGGGACGGGCTCGTAGGGCTCTTCGAGGTAGGCCACGTCGGAACTCGACAGCGACACCTCCAGCGCCTCCACGGCGTCTTCGAGGTGCTCGACGCTCGACGTGCCGACGATGGGGGCGTCGACGTTGTCGTTCTGGAAGTGCCAGGCCAGCGCGATCTGCGCCATCGTGACCCCCTTGTCGGCGGCGAGTTCCTGCACGCGCTCGTTGATCTCCTCGCTGCCGGGCCCCTCGTGATACGGAGTCCCGTAGTCCAGTTCGTGCTCGCCGCGCTCGGTCGCGGTGAACTCCTCGTGCGGTCGCGTCAGGTACCCCGCGCCCAGCGGTGACCACGGGAGGACGCCGACGTCCTCCTTGTCACAGACGGGGTACATCTCCCGTTCCTCCTCGCGGTAGGTCAGGTGGTAGAGGTTCTGCATCGTCTCGAAGCGGACCAACCCCCGTTCGTCGCTGACCTGCAGCGCTTCCTGGAACTGGTGGGCCCACATCGAGGAGGCGCCGATGTGCCGGACCTGCCCCCGGCGGACGGCGTCGTCGAGCGCGCGCAGCGTCGTCTCGATGGGCGTGTCGTAGTCCCAGCGGTGGATCTGGTAGAGGTCGACGGTGTCCATTCCCAACCTATCGAGGGAGTGTTCGAGTTCCTGCTCGATGGTCTTCCGGGAGAGGCCCTCGGCGTTCCTGTGGTCGTTGGCGCCGGAGAAGCGAACTTTGGTGGCGACGACCTGCTCGTCGCGGTCGTAGTGCGACAGCACGTCGCCGAGGATCTCCTCAGACTCGCCCGCCGAGTACGTGTTGGCGGTGTCGAAGAAGTTGACGCCCAGGTCGATGGCGCGCTCGATCAGCTCCTCGCTCTCGTCCTCGTCGAGCATCCAGTCAGCGCCGCTGCCGAAGCTCATGCAGCCGAGACAGATCTTCGAGACCTCCATGCCCGTGGAACCGAGCGTGGTGTACTCCATGGCGGAGTGACGGAGCGATCGGACGTAAAACGACCGACCGCGGAAGCGCGGAACGGTCTGCGACCCCTTCCCGGGCGCAGGCGTCACCTGGGTCACCAGGGTCGTCGCCCGATTCGGCCCCTACTTTGACAATGGGAGGCCGAGAACGCGATGGTATGGTAGCCGGTGACAGGGCCGCCCTGGTCGACGCCCTTCGGGACGCGGCCGGCGACGATCTCCGACTGGCCGCGACCTACGACGAGGACGGCTACGAGGTGTTCTACTCCCGACCGGACGCGGCCGAGCGCGCGGAGAAGTACGCCGACCGGGTCCACGACGAGCTGATCCTCCAGGGGCTCGGCCGGGGGCACCTCGAAGACCTCTTCGCGGCGGGACGCCTGGAGTGTTCGATCCACCGCTTCGAGGAGCTGACGGCCTTCCACTTCGCGACCGGCGAGTTCACCGGCCTGTTCGTCAGCGTCGACTCCGATGCCGACCTGCCCCTCGCGACGTTCGCGGAGACGTGCACGGAGTTCCTCTGAGTCACGCCGCGGTCTTGAACTCCACCGTGTAGCCGACGGGGTCTTCGACGTAGACGCAGGGGTACTCGCCCGTCGCGCCCTCGCGGACCGCCTCGGTGAGCACCTCGGCGTCGGCCGCTTCGACCCGTTCCATCACCTCGTCCATCGACGCGTCCACGAACACCGCGAAGTGGTCGATCGTCTCGCCCGTCGGCTCGGGCACGGTCTCCCGCGGGGAGACGTGGATGATACAGGACGGCCCGAGGCGGACGTAGAAGAACTCGCGCTCGCCGGCGCGATACTCGTCGTAGTACTCCAGGTCGAAGCCCACGTCGTCGCGGTAGAAGCCGACGAAGGCCTCGATCGCCGACTCCGGGACGCGGACGTTGACGTGGTCGATCGCCGTCGCTTTCATGACGACCGGTTCCGGGCGCGGTCATTTCGGTCTTGTGTCTCCGGAGACAGATTCGACGGTCGTTCGTCGCGTCCGCGGTGCGGTGGATCGCCCGCGGAAACCGCTCTCCGGTATCGCCGGCAGTACGACTACTTCACTGGGGATCGATAGTGGGACACGATGACAGATACCACCCACCGCGACGGCTCGACACGGACGAGGGGATCCGCCGGAGCGGATCCGGACCGCGCGGCGCGTCGGCGTGGCTCCCTGGACGATATCCGGACGACGTACGCGGACCAGGCCGACACGGTGGCCCGGATGCGCCCGCTCGATCGACTGCTCGTCGGGCGGTATCGGCGCCGGCTCTTCGACCGGGCGACCGGGCGCGTCCTGGACGTCGCCTGCGGGACGGGAACGAACGCCGAGTACGTGCCCGAGACCGCCGAATACGTCGGCGTCGACGTCAGCCCGGCGATGCTCCGGGAGGCTGACACGGAGCTTCGCCGCCTGGGGCGCGGCGGGACGCTGGCGGAGATGGACGCCGAGGCGCTGGCCTTCCGGGACGACAGCTTCGAGACGGTGATATCGTCGCTCTCGACGTGCACGTTCCCCGACCCGCTCGCCGCGCTGGGCGAGATGAACCGGGTCTGCGAACCCGGCGGGCAGGTCCTGCTCCTCGAACACGGTCGCAGCAGCGTGGAACTGCTCGGTCGGTTCCAGGACTGGCGAGCGGACGCGCACTTCGAGAAACACCGCTGCCGGTGGAACCAGGAACCGCTGACGCTCGTCTCCCGGTCCGACCTCGCGCTCCGCGAGGCGTCGACGAAGCTGCTCGGCGTGGTCACCGCGATCCGGGCCGAACCCGGGTGAGACGGACTCGCCGTGTGGGGGTCCGATCCCGCGCCGGGTTTATATTCGACTGTTGCCTACGCAGGCGTGTGAGCACGCGAACGAGTGCGCTGGACGCGGTCGTCTTCGGGGTGGACGTCCAGAGCGGCGACGTGCGCGGGGACGTCTCCTACGCGCTAGTCGCGTTCGACGGCGAGCACGTCGACCGCGACGTGGTCTCCCGGCGGAAGCTCCGCCGGCTGATCCGCGACGAGGAGCCCGCCATCGTCGCCACCGACAACATGTACGAACTCGCGGAGAACAAGGACGCGCTGGTCCACTTCCTGGGCGAACTCCCCGACGAGACGACGCTGGTGCAGGTCACCGGCGCCGAGCGCCCGGAACCGCTCTCTAGGGTCGCCAACCGCCACGACGTGCCCTACGGCAAGGACCCGATGCAAGAGGCCGAGGCCGCCGCCCGCCTCGCCGCCCGCAACGTCGGCCAGGTCGTCTCGGCGTTCACCGACGAGACGGAGATCAAGGTCTCTCGCGGCCGCTCCACGGGCGGTGGCGGCGGCTGGTCCGAGGACCGCTACACCCGCCGCATCCACGGCTCGGTCAAGAAGCGCACCCGCGAGGTCGAGGCCGACCTGAAGGAGGCGGGTCTCGACTTCGAGCGCGAGGAGACCGAGAAGTACGGCGGGTTCTCGAACGCGATATTCACCGTCGAGGGCCGCCCGCGGGACATCCCGGTCTCGAACGAGCGGGCCGGCGACGTGCGCGTCGAGGTCGAGCGCGTCCGCCGCGACGGCATCGAGTTCCGCCCGCTCGCCAAGCGCCGGGACCACGTCGTCGTCGGCGTCGACCCCGGGACCACCACGGCGGTCGCCATCGTCGGCCTCGACGGCGAGGTGCTGGACGTGCTCAGCACTCGCACGGCCGACAGCGCCGAGGTGACCGAGTGGATCGTCGAGCGCGGCCGACCCGTCATCGTCGCCGCGGACGTGACGCCGATGCCCGAGACCGTCGAGAAACTCCGGCGGAGCTTCGACGCCGCCGGGTGGACGCCCGACCGCGACCTGCCCGTCGACGTGAAACAGCACCGGACCCGCGAGGAGGGTTACGACAACGACCACGAGCGCGACGCCATGGCCGCCGCGTTCGGCGCGTTCGACGCCCACAAGGACCAGTTCGAGCGCATCGCCGCGAAGGTGCCGCCCGGCCAGGAGGTCGGCCCAGTCGTCGCCCGCGTCGTCGCGAACGAGGAGAGCGTCGAGACGGTCCTCGACGACCTGCGCGACGACGGCGGCGAACAGCCCGAGGAGTCCGAGCAGCCCGACAACGAGCAGTCGCCCGAGCAGAAGCGGATCGGCCAGCTCGAATCCCAGGTCGCCCAGCTCCAGTCCCACGTCGAGAACTTGGAGGAGACCATCGCGGAGAAGGACGACGAGATCGACGACTACGAGCGCAAGCTCTCGGAGGCCCGCAGCGAGGCCCGCGTCGAGGCCCGCAAGGACCGCGAGGTCACCCGACTGGAGCGGGAGAACCGCCGCCTGAAGGGCGAGATCGACGAGAAAGACGACCGCATCGACGAACTGGAGGGCAAGTTAGAGCGGCTGAAGACCCTCTGGAAGCTCGACCACTCGAACTTCGCGGACGTCGCCGAGAAGAAACAGGGACTGACGCCGGTCAAGGTCGTCGAGCAGTTCACCAGCGACGCCATCGACGACGCCGACGAGCGGTTCGGCCTCGCCGAGGACGACATCATCCTGTTCCGCGACGCGTCCGGAGCCGGCGCGTCGACGGCCGACAAGATCGTCGATATCGACCCGCAGATCGTCCTCCGCAACGGCGGCCTCTCCGACGTGGCCGACGAGATCCTCTTCAAACACGACGTCCCCGTCGCGCCCGCCGACATGGTGACCGTCCAGGAGGTCGACGAACTGGCGGTCGCCCGCGAGCGGGAGATCGACGAGGCCCTCGCCGACTGGGAAGAGCGCGCCGAGGAGCGCGAACGCGAGCGCAACGCCCAGATGGTCGACCGCCTCATCAGCGAACACCGCGCCGGCGACCGCGGCGAGAGCGACTGAGCTCCGTCGGGCCGACACTGTCCGGATCGCCGCCAGTGCTGTCAAGCTTTTTGTGTGTCGGGCGACCCACACGGGACATGGCAGGGAGACAACACGGGCAAGTGGAGATCGAATCGATCACCGCCGCGACCGGGCTGGGTGTACTCGCGGTCGTCTGCGGCGGCATTTTCCTCGGCGTCCTCAACTCGCTGTTGCACGGTGACGTCTTCGGCGCGTTCGCGGTGCACCGAGTTCAGGGCATGGCGATCGGCCACATCTCGACGGCGGCCGTGATCGGGTCCGTAATGGCGGTGTTCGTCCGCGGCACCAGCCAGGAACTCCTCGCGAAGGCCTCCGCGGTCGTCTACGGCGCCGCGTTCTTCGAGTCGATCCTCGGCGACCTGCTGTCCTCGTCGTTCGGCGTCGGGTTCGGGCTGTTCATCAGCCCGCTCTACTCGGTCCTCACGTTCTTCGGCTACGTCATCGCGTTCCACGTGCTGTTCGAGCGCGACGACCTCCTCTGAGAAGTCGGCCCGGACCACTGGCGGACACGCAGCTTTTTGCCGTCCGGCGACCCGGTGTCGGGCATGCGGCCGCGCCGCCGGACCCGCGCGAGCAGGGCGAGCGAGGAGCGAGCGCACGTCCGCGTCCTCCTCGCGCTCGGCGTCGCCGTCTTCGTCACCCACTGGCTGTATCTCCCGCCCGGCTGGCTCTGGGCCCTCGTCCCCTACCTCGTCGCCGGCGGCCTCGGTCTCCTCGCCGCGGGCGCCGGCTACCGCGGGTTCGGTCCGGCGGCCGGCGCTATCGCCACGAGCGCGCCCGGGCTGGCGCTCGCGCTCCGGAGCGAGTACTGGGCGTTTCACACCGGCTGTTTCCCGCGGCGAGCGGGTCGGAGACGTGCCTGCTCGCGCCGCCGGACGAGACGCGATTCGTCGCCGAACAGCTGCTCACCTCGGTCGCGTTCGTCCTCGTCGTCTGCGGGGTCGGCTACGCCGTCTGTCGCGGCCTGAGAAGCGTCGTCGGCGACCGCGGCGACTGACGCGACGGCCCTACACCATCCCGCCCATGCCGAACGAGGCGAGGACGTTCGTGACGAGGCCGTAGAGGACGAGACCGAGGCCGGCGACGACCAGGCCGATGCCGGCGGCGATCAGCGGGTCGACCCACGCGAGCAGTCCGATGCCGCCGACGATCACGAGTAGGCCGACGATCCCGGCGGCGCCGAGTTTCTTGAGCACGTCTCCCCGTGCTCAGCGGCGGAACTTAACGGTTTCAGTCGCGGCTCCGACGGATCGACCGGCGGCGGCCCGCGTCAGTAGGCGTACTCGGTGTCGACGCTCTGGGCCGCGCGGACGAGTTCCGTGACCGCTTCGCGCCGGTTCAGCAGTCGCATCTCCGAGCCCTCGAACTCGAAGGCCCCGCCCATGACCGCCTCGGTGACCTCGATCTCGTCTTCCAGCAGGTCGACCCACGCCGCGTAGGGCCCCCGCAGACCGAAGTCGTACTCCGCGTTCGGGTCGCTGCCCCGCGCGGCCACGCACGCGCCGTCGGTGATGACGACGGTCAGCGTGATCGGGTTCCCGTCGTAACGCTCGTCCGGGAGGATGTCGAACCGGAAGGTGGCGTCGAACCCCGCCGCCGCCTCGGTGAACGCCTCCCGGTCGTTGAGTTTCGCTTGCAACTGGTCCGCCCACTCGTCCGCGTCGCCCGGCAACGTCGGTGTCATCTTGCCCGTAGTGGCTCGCTCGGCGACTTTGGCGTTTCGGGTCTCGGTTCGTCGTTCTCTGCCCCGCCTCCGCTGACAAAGCACTTACCGATGCATTCGGACGACTGTCATGTGAACCGCAGACAGGTCCTCGCGTCCGCCTCCGCACTCGTCACCTTCGGCGGGTGTGTCGCCGCCCCTGGCTCGTCAGATACCGATTCGCCTGCGCCGACGCCGGCAGGACCCGCGATATCCTGTCCGGAGACGCCCGAGAACCCATCGGTATCGATCCCGCCATGGCCAGAGCGGCCGAACTCGTTCACTGCCGAGACGGCCGGCGAGTTCGCACAGCAGTTCGAGCGCGCGTTCGTCGTCCGACGGACGCTGCGGGAAACTCGTCGTGAGATCGTCTGGATCGACGTCGATACGTCTCCTGGCGGCGAAGCCGGCGTGAGCAGTTCGGGAGACGGGTGGGTCGTCCAGTTCGGCGTCATCGGGCCCAACTATCGCCACCCGCCGACGACGACACCGGACCACGCCGACGGCGGGTTCTACACCGTCAGCTATCTCCTCACCGACGAGCGAGTCGTTCGCGCGACTGGGACCGAGGGCGTCGATCCGATCGAGAACGGGTCCGCGATCCGGTGTCCCCCCTCGTGAGTTCCGAGCGTCTTCGATGTGTTCGCCAAGTGTCGGATCGACCACGGCTACTACAGGTGATGAAAGCCCTCTGCTCGCTTGCTAGCAGTTGGAATCGTCGTCGACAGCAAGCGATGAAAGCCCTCGGCCCGCTTGGGGCGCCGCGGCTCTCACGGTTCGCTTCGCTCACCGTTCGAGCGGCCGTGGCGCTCCCGTCGGTCGCGCCACGCGCTCGCTGCGCGCGCTCACTTCGTTCGCGTGCTTACTTCGCCGGGCCGCCACCGACCGGGCCTCGCCCTTTCAGTCCGCCAGGAATCGCTACCGCACAGCACCGCGCCTCACACCTCCCCAACCGATTCGCTCAGTCGCTTTGCTCCCTCGCTCATCCCTCGCACGATGCCGTCGCGCGACGAGACGCGCGACAGCGCGCGCCACGACAGAAAATCAGTAGTCTGCGCCCGTTACAGTTCCAGCCCGCGGATCGCGACTGACTCCTCGCCGTCTTCGACGCGGCCGATGATCCGACCGTCGTCGGTCGCTTCGACGACTGCTTCGGCGTCCTCGGCGGGCATCGCGGCGACGAAGCCGGTGCCCATGTTGAACGTGCGATGCATCTCCTCGTCGGCCACGTCGCCCTCCTGCTGGACGAATTCGAAGACCGGCTGGGCCTCGAACGGGTCGTCGATCTCGTAGCGGAACGCGCCCATGCGGGTCAGGTTCGTCCACCCGCCGCCGGTGACGTGGGCGGCGGCGTGGGTCTCGGCCTCGCGGAGCGGGCCGAGGAGGTCGCTGTAGATGCGCGTCGGTTCGAGCAGTTCCGCGCCGATGGAGCGGTCCGCGTTCGGCGGGAACGGGTCGGTGTACTCGTGGTTCCGCGTCACGGCCTCGCGGGCGAGCGTGAGACCGTTCGAGTGGATGCCCGAGGAGGGCCACCCCACCACGACGTCGCCGGCCTCGGCCTCGCCGGGGAAGATGGCGTCTTTTGGTGCGAGGCCCGCGCACGTGCCGGCGATGTCGAGGCCCTTGATCACGTCTGGCATCACGGCGGTCTCGCCGCCGACGAGGGCGACGCCGGCGCGCTCGGCGCCCTCGTCGAGTCCTTTCCCGATGGCCTCGGCGGTGGCGTCGTCGGGCTCCTCGACGGCGAGGTAGTCGACGAAGGCGACGGGGTCGACGCCCGCGGCGACGAGGTCGTTGGCGTTCATCGCGATGCAGTCGATGCCGATGGTCGAGTAGTCGTCGAGCGCCTCGGCGACGAGGAGTTTGGTCCCTACGCCGTCGGCCGCCAGTGCGAGGTAGCGGTCGCCGATGTCGAGCAGGCCGGCGTAGTCGCCCTCGAAGTCGCCGGTGGCGCCGACCAGCGCCGCCGTCGCCGCTTCCTGGCCGGCGATGTCGACGCCCGCGTCGGCGTAGGTCAGTCCCTCCGCTTCGTCCTCGGCCGCGTCGTCCGATCCGTCGGTCGCGTCCCCGTCGGTCATGTTGAATCCCCCGCGGAGCGCGAGCAAAAGGCCACCGTTTCGGGTGGAGCGCCCTCACTCGTCACGAGTCTCGTCGCGGTCGAGGAACCGTTCGGTCCCCCGTCGGGCGAGCCACGGGACGCGCTCGACGAGCGCCATCCCGAGTCGCGTCTGCCAGTCGGCGTAGATCACCGGTTCGGTCGAGTCGATCTTCCGGGCGAGCTTCCGGCCCACCGCGGCAGGCTCCTGGGTCGCGGCGTCGGGGTAGTCCAGCGCGGCCGCCGAGCGGGTCCGCGTCGCCGGCGGGTACAGCAGCGTACACCAGACGTCCTCGTGGCGGAGTTCCTCCCGGAGCGTGCGCGTGAGCCCTTCGACGGCGCCCTTCGTCGCGGTGTACCCCGACAGCCCGGGGTGGCCGACGGCCGCGACGCCCGAACTCACGTTGTGAATGATTCCAGACCCGCGGGCGCGCATGTGCGGCAGGACGGCGTGGATCGTCCGGAGATAGCCGAAGAAGTTCACCTCGAACTCCCGTCGGGTGTCTTCGAGCGTCCGGTCGGCGAACAGGCCGAAGTCGAAGACAGCGGCGTTGTTGACGAGTACGTCGATCCGGTCCCACCGGTCGAGGACGGCGTCGACCGCCGCCTCGACGTCCTCGTCCGCGGTCACGTCGTACTCGACGACGTGGACGCGGTCGGGAGCGACCTCCGCGAGCGCGTCGAGACCGTCCCGGTTCACGTCGAGGGCGGCCACTCGGTACCCGTCCCCGATCAGGGCCCGCGACAGGTGGTAACCGATCCCCTCGTTCGCGCCCGTGACGACGACCACACCGCCCGTGTCGAGTTGGCTCATACCCTTCGGAAAAGGTTCCAGCGCCGCTTAAGCCGCGCGGCCGGTGCGATCCGGGTCCGACCGCCAGGCGGACGCGGCTGCCCTCACCCCTGGAACGGCGGTTCGTAGCCGTTGCGGACGTAGTAGCGCACCCAGTTACCGTAGGTGCGGTCGGCGGGGGTGTCGGAGACGTCTTCGTATCGGACCGTCCCGCTCTCGTCGATCACGTACGTCGCGGCTTTCCCGGTCAGGCCGTGACTGGTCTGCTCCGTGCCGCTGTAGCGTTCGCAGACCTCGCCCTCGGGGTCCGCCAGGAGCTGGATCTGCAGGTCGTAGCGGTCGCGCATCTCGGTCACCTTCGGAAGGGGGTCGGGGACGACGGGGACGACGCTCACGTCGTCGTGGAACCACATGTCGTAGGACACCTCGCTGAACGTCTGGAGCTGCTCGGCGCAGAAGGAGCACCAGACGCCGCGGTTGATCAGGACGACGGCGGGACCCTCTTCCAGTTCGTCGCTCAGCGAGACGGTGTCGCCGGCGGTGCTGGGTAGTTCGAACTCGGGAGCGGATTCGCCTTCGAGGCTCATGTCTCCGGGGAGGGGCCCGACCGTGGTAAGTCGCCGGCCGGCAGTGTGCGGGTGACGCCCGACCGCGTCTCACCGGTCCACCGCACCCGGACGGGCCGTCAGTCCCCGCCCTCGACGTTCTCGTCGATGGCCATCCCGGTGGTCATGATGGCCTGCATCCCCTCTTCGACGGACAGATCGACGTCGAAGATCCGCTCTTCGGGGAGGTTGATGAGGTGGCCGCCCATGACTGGGTTGGGCGCCATCGGGACGAAGACCGTCTGCATGTCGGCGCCGTCGGCGGCCTGTTCGATCTGGTGGGGCGTGTCCGCGGTGAGGAACGCGAGCGCGAAGCAGTCCTCGCGGGGGAACTCGACGATCTTCACCTCGCGGAAGCTCTCCGTGTCGCCGTCGACCATCACGTCGCTCATCCGCTCGACGCTGGTGTAGATGGAGCCGACCCCGGGCAGGTCCTCCATCAGCACGTCGAAGCGGTTGGCGATGTCGGTCTCCGGGCCGTGCTGGGCGGCGAACCCGACGAGGAAGACGACGCCGAACACGATGGCTGCGGCGAGCAACTCGACGAGCCACGTGCTCATCTCCTGGCCGGGGCCGAGCGCGACGATCGCGTCCGCGAGGGGCGTCAGCGCGTTCGCGACTGTCCCGAGAACCCACATGAGCACGAGCACCGTGATGAAGAAGGGGACGGTGAGCGCCAGCCCCGAGAGCATCGTCTGCCGGAAGTCGCGCCTGACCGCCTGGCTCTCCTCCGCCGCCACGTGCGCGATGTCGTCGACGTCCGGTCTGGACATGTCGACGGTTGGGGTCGAACGTGGAAGTGCCTTACCGGGTAGGCGCTCCCTACCCGGTCAGAAGAACGTCCGCAGGTACGTCCGCTCCGGCGGGAACAACGCCGCGAGCGCGTCGGCGATTCCCCCGTCCGCGAGGGAGAGATCCCCGATTCGACGCGCGGCCTCCACGTCGTGGTAGCCGACGACGAGTTGCGAGAGCGTCCCGATGCCGACCGTCGCGTCGGGGTCGCCGCTCGCGTCCGCAGTCACGGTTCCGCTCCCGTCGGAAACGGCGAGGCGGAACTGTCCGTCGTTCCAGGCGGCCGTCTCGTCTGTCACTCGCAGGGTGAGTTCGGCGCTCACGTCCGCGGGGTACGGACACGCCGAGAGGGCGTCGGCCACGTCGACGATCCGCGCCATCGGTCCGGTCTTCACCTCGCAGTCGACCGCCTCGGGATCGGAGACGAGGTCGAGCAGGTCGGTTCGCGCGTCCGAACGGAGTCGCACCTCGCTGGCCTGGGAGTCGTGGTCGGCGAGGAACCCGAGCATGCCGAGCCACGCGTCGTGGTTCGCCGCGGCCGCGTCGGCGACCGTCAGCCGCTGGTTCATGTGCTTCGGACCGCCCAGGTCCTCGAAGCTGTAGACGAGGTACCCTCGCGCCTCGCCGTCGCGCTCGTAGACGTACGCCCACGGCCGGTCCTCGTCGTCCTCGCGGAGCACCCGCTCGCGCCACCAGGCCTCGCTCGACCGCCGGAGCGCGAGCGACGTCTCGCCGGCCTGGGCCTCGTGGACAGCCTGCAGGTCGCGCCAGTCGTCGGCCGAAGCGGGCCGGGCCTCCCCGTCGACCGCGCCGCGGGCGAACGCCAGTTGGTCGGGCGGGCAGGTGTACTCGGTGTACGTGTTCGCCGTCGCCCAGCCGAACTGCGCGTAGTACGACCGCGAGAACGGCCACAGCGCGGCGAGCGGGAACTTCCCGCGCCACCGCTCCAGGGCGTCGTCGATCAGCGCGCGGACGTACCCCTTCCGGCGACGCTCCGGCGGGGTGGCGACGGCGGCCAGCCCGGCCATCGAGACCCACTCGCCGCGCAGGTTCGCGGTGAGGTCGTAGTGGCCGCAGACGCTGACGAGGTCCCCGCCGTCGAACGCGCCGTAGCGGTCGGCGATACGCTCGGGCTCGTCGTCGTACTCCTGGGGCCCCTCCTCGGGCTGGAAGGCGTAGTCGGTGATCGCGCGGAACTCGGCGAAGCGGTCGGCCGAGAGCGGCCGCACGGCGACGCCGTCGGCTTCGTCGTCTGGCATACCTCTGTTCGGGGCCGGTGAGCCGATATAGCTTCGGCAATCGAGCGCCTGCCCGTTCGGCGGACCGCTTCAAAACGTCTTGTACGACACCGATCCGACGGCGATGCGGACGAGTGTGTTCTCCTCCTCCCAGTCGTCGGGGTCGTCGGCGCCGTAGCGGCGGTTGATCCGCCGGTTGGCCTCCCGGTTCTCGTCGTCGTCTTCGACGACCGTCCCGGTCCCGCGGATGGTGGCCATCCACGAGGGGTGGCCGTCCTCGTCTTCCTCGATGGAGAGCGCGACGCGGGGGTTCTCGCGAACGTTTTCGAGTTTCTGCCCGGTCGTCATCACCTCGATCACGCCGCCCTCGTGGGCGTCCGCGGCGGGTTCCGGCGGGCGACCCTCGTCGTCGGGCGTCTCGTCGGCCGGTTCGTATCGGAACCACACCGGTGCGGCGTGGGGGCGGCCGTCCGAATAGGTCGCGAGGTGCGCGACGACCGGGTCGCCGGTGAGCAGTTCTTCGACCTCGGCGGGTACCGTCTGCTCCATGTCGAACACTCGGCCGGAACGCGGAAGTCAGTTGTTGCGGTGCGGACCGCTCAGAGCCCGAGGCCGAACAGCGCGAAGACGGCGAGCAGGACGCTCGGGACGGCCACGGCGACGTAGACCGGCTTGCTCCAGCGGATCACCTTCCGGCCGTCGAGCGGGCCGTAGGGGATCATGTTGAACCCGGCGAGCAGCAGGTTGATGCTGACGCCGCGCTGGCCGATAAGTTCCAGCAGTCCGGGGCCGAACAGCATGACCGGCAGGAAGACGACGGCCAGCCCGAGGTTCGTGACCGGGCCGGCGAGGGCGATGAGGCCGTTCTCCCGCGCGGTGATGCGTCCGCGGTGGACGACCGCGCCCGGGGCGGCAAACAGGAAGCCCGCGAGCGCGGACATGACGGCGAGGAACAGCATGCCGTAGTCGGCCTGGAACGCGGCGACCTGACCGAACCGGACGGCGACGACTTTGTGCGCGAGTTCGTGCAGGAGGAAGGCGACGCCGACGGTGGCGAGCGAGACGCCCAGCGCGAGCGCGAGCGTCGACGGCCTGATCATCCCGCGCAGGGCCGCGTTAGCGATTGTGCGGTCGATGAAGATAGTGAAGGCGACGCCGAGCGCGAGCCACGCGACGGCGAGGTCCCGGAGTTCGCGGCGGCTGAAGGAGATGCCGCCGCGGTTCCCGCGGGCGCCCGGACCGCCTCGGCCCGGGCCACCGCGGCCGCTCCCACCCCCTCGGCCGCCGACGGACGACCGGCTCACGTCAGCGTCCTCCAGACGATGTCCCAGCCGTTCCGTGCGCCGTCGAGGAGCAAGCCGGGAATGGCATCGACGCCGCCGATGGGCGCCGACAGCAGGGGCAGGATCGCGGGGAAGACCACGAGGCTCGCGACCATGCTCCCGACGTTCGTCAGGCCGGCGATGAGGATCAGTCGGAAGAGCGGCACCTCGCGCATCCGGGCGAAGATGTCGGCGATGGGCGCCTCCTCGTCGTCGAGGATCTCGTTGAGGCGGCCGATGTCGGCGACGTTCACGTCGACGTAGCGCAACTCAACGTAGCCGGCGAACCAGCCGGGGGCCAAAAGCGGGTTGACGCTGGTCAGCCAGGCGACGCCGCCGCCGACGAGCGCGCTCGGCCAGTGCGCGCCGGCCAGTTTCGCGAGTCCGCCGGCGAGGATCCCGTTGACGAGGAACCACGCGACGAACAGTTCGAGCAGGAACCCGTTGCTCGCCCCGCCGAGCGCCAGCAGGACGAAGAAGACGAGGAAGCCGACGGTCATCGCGTAGCCCAGCGCCTTGTAGAGGTAGGCGGTGAGGCCGGTCCCCGACGCCTCGCCGACGAGCGACTCCATCGGCGGGAGGCTCTCGGGGTCGTCGAGGTAGCGCTCGATCCCCTCGCGGTGGCCGGCGCCGACGACGGCGACGACGCTGTACCCGGCCTCGCGGAGCGCGACGAGGCGGTGGGCGATGAACGCGTCGCGCTCGTCGATGAGCGCCTCGGCGGCGCCCGGCGCGAACCGCCGGAACTCCTCCATCATCGCCGTCACCACGTCGGCCTCGGTCAGTTCCTCGATGTCGATCTCCTCGATGTCTTCCTCCTCGTCGGCGACGAACTGCGCGAGGACGGCCCCGGCCAGCACGCCCAGCGCGACGCCGGCGAGCGCGCCGGCGGCGACGCCGGCGCCGACCTGGAGGACGAACCCGCCGATCGAGGCCAGCCGGTCGACCGTCAGCGAGAGCGGACCGACGGCGAGGCCGCCGGTCGCGGCGATGGCGACGCCGACGACCGACCCGACCCCGACGCCGGCGGCGATCCGCGTGTAGGTCGTGTTCGGTATCGGGAGCGCGTCGAGCACACGCGCGAACGCCCCGTCGAACAGCGACCACAGCACCGCGCCGCCGACGGCCCCGGCGACGAGGCCGCCGACGAGCGCGACGACGTTCGGACCGAGGGCCGCGACGATGTCGGCGCTCGCGAACCCGAACGCGCTCGCGGCGACCATGGCGACGGCGAAGCCGGCGAACGCGCCCATCGCGAGGCCCAGTCCGGTCCCGACGGCGATCGGCGAGCCGATGGCCAGCGTCAGGGTGCCGAGCATGGAGAGCTTCCGTAGCGGGCTCAGCCGCGCCCAGAAGCGCTGGACGGTCATCTGGATGTCCCGGTCGACGAGGGCGACGCCCAGGCCGTGTTCCTCGGCGGAGTCGATGGCCGCCATCATGTCGGCGCCGGGGTCGACGCCGAGCTTCTTCCCCAGCCGGGTCTGGACGTACGAGAGCATCCAGTAGGCCAGGAACTGGAAGACGGTGTTCCCCCGGAGCATGTCGCCGGGGTCGATGTCCTCGGGGGCCTCGCCTTTGAGCTGGCGATACCGACCCTCGTCGAGTTCGACGGCGACGACGTCCGGCTTGCGTTCGGCGATAGTCGTCTCGACGTCCTCGACGCTCTGCTGGGAGACGTGGGCGGTGCCGAGAACGTGGACTTCGCCCTCGCCGGCCTCGCGAGAGGGCGGGAGCGTCAGGTCCCCGTCGACGTCTCCGAGGTCGTCACCAGCGACGCGCTCGGTCATTCACCCGCGCTACACGGGCGTCGGGTTTACCGTTGTCGGGACGCCGACGCCCCGTCCAGCGGGCGTCCGACCGCCGCTCCGGCCCGCACCTGATCGCTTGACGCTATTATCAAACAGAAACATAGACCTATCCAACTGTTCGGACAGGCGGGAGTGCAGCTATCAACGGGCGTAATTTGCCGGCAAACTTTATATATGGCAATTATCGTTTCCCGATATGGACCTGAAAATCAAGCTTGTGGCGCTCTTTCTTGCGATATCGTTGATACCGCTATCAGCGGTCGGGGCGCTCGCGACGACGAACATGGGTGATCTCAACCAGCACGCGCAGAACCAGAGTTCGGAGTACCTGCGCACGGAGATCACGCGACAGCTCGACACGACAGTCGAGGCGAGACAGGACGGCATCCAGAACCAGATCGACGAACGCGGGGTCGGCGTTCGGGCGATGGCCTCCTCGGCGACCATGGAGAACTACCTCGCCGCGAGCGAGGGCGAGATGGACCTCGTCCAGCAGATGAGCGAGGACCAGGTCGGGTACGTGGCGCTACAGATGCGTAACTCGATCGAGAACGCCCGGCGGACGATCCTCGAATCCGACTACGACGGCCGCGCGTGGGAGGACCTCTCGGAAGCGGAGCAGCGCGAGGTCGAGCGCCGCGTCGAGGCCCAGATCGGCGGTACCGCGGGCGCCGGCACCGCCCCCAACGGGACGATGTACCAGACGTTCCAGCCGGGGTACATCGGCAACACCGGCTACGCGTACATCACCGACCTGGAGTCGAACGTGATCATCCACCACAGCCTCGAGGAGGGCTACAATCTGAAGCGTGACGCCGGCGGGACGCTCACGGTGTTCGAAGACATCAAAAAGCGGATCCAGAACGACGAGGCGATCCGCTCCGGCGAGAAGTGGGGCGTCGCCCAGTACGACTGGGAGGACACGACCCAGGAGGGCAACCCGGTCGAGACGAAGTTCATCTCCTACACCTACTACGAGCCGTTCGACTGGATCCTGGCGCCGAGCGTCTACTACTACGAACTCCAGCAGACGGCGCTGAAGGACGCGAAACAGCGGACCGCGTCCTCCTTCGAGCGGTCGCTGCAGACCCAGACGATGACCGTCGGCGACACCGAGTCGCCGGTCTTCGAGGCGATCACGTACGTCGACGCCCAGGGGGAGGCCGTCGTCCGGACCGAGCGCTCGGGCGGACAGGTCGACACCGCGACCTCCGGACTCGGTTCCTACGCGGACGCGGCGTGGTTCAAGCAGGCGAAGTCCATGTCGGACGGTGAGACGTACTTCGGCGACGTCCGGACCGTCGACGGCAGCGAGCGGATGGCCATCTCGACGCCCGTCTACTACGACGGCCAGTTCAAGGGCGTCGTCGCGGCGCAGTTCAACTACTCGCTCGTCACCGAGACCACAAACTCGGTCTCCGTCGGTGACAGCGGGTACCTCTACGTCCTGAACGAGGACGGCAAGATCGTCAGCCACCCGGACCACTCCGTCGTCGCGTCCGGGACCGACGCCGCGGCCGGTGAGTACGGCGCCGAACTCGGCGACATCGTCACCGAGCGGATGCTCGCCGGGGAGTCCGGCATGGCGACCCACACGAAGACCGTCGACGGCGAGAACGTCACTCGCTACGTCGACTACGCGCCGTTGCACTTCGGGAACAAGCAGTTCACGCTCGTCGCGACGGTGCCCGAGTCCGACGTGAACGAGCCGATCGCCGCGCTCGGCGCGTCGCTCCAGAAGAAGGCAGACAGCGCGCGGAACCTCATGATCGGGCTGATCGCCATCGCCGCGGTCGTCGTCGCCGGCGCCGGCTACGGCGCGGCGCGGTACATCTCCCGCCCGATCGTCCAGATCAAAGCGCGCGCCGCCGCGATGTCGCAGGGCCGCTTCGACGACGATACGGACATCTCCGCCGGGAACGACGAGATCGGGGAGATGGTCGACGCGTTCGACGAGATGCAGGCGAACATGAACCGACAGGTCGACCAGATCGAGGCCGTCGGCGAGGCGCTGCAGGGCGGCGACCTCGACGACGACCTGGAGACGGACCTGCCCGGCAAGTTCGGCGACATCATGACCTCGCTCGAGGCCGGGATGAGCGCGCTCGGGACGAGCTTCGCGGAGATCAGCCGCGCGAGCGCGAACGTCAGCGCCGGCCAGCTCGACCAGGACCTGGAGACGGACCTGCCCGGCGAGTACGGCGAGGTGATGACCGAACTCGACGAGGGGCTCGAACAGCTCTCCGAGAGCTTCGACGAACTCGAGACGGTCAGCGCGGACCTCCGCGACGGCCGCCTCGCCCAGGAGCTGGAGACGGACCTGCCCGGCGACTACGGCGACGTGCTCGAGAACATCGACGAGGGACTGGACTCCGTCGACGAGAGCGTCGCCCGCGTCCAGGAGATCGCCGAGGAAGTGCGGACCGCGAGCGGCGACGTGGCCGCCAGCACCGAGGAGATCGAGGCCGCCAGCGAGGACGTCGCGGGCTCGGTCCAGGAGATCTCCCACGGCGCCGACCGACAGGCGGAGAACTTAGAGGAGGCCGCCGACGAGATGAACGAGATGTCCGCGACCGTCGAGGAGATCGCCTCTTCCTCCGCCGACGTGGCCGAGACCGCCCGCGCGGCGGCCGAGCAGGCCGACGCCGGTCGCGACCAGGCCGCCGAGGCCTCGACGGAGATCCGCGACATCGAAGACGAGACCGAGCAGGCCGCCGAGCAGGTCGCGGCGCTGCAGGCCGAGATGGACGAGATCAGCGAGATCGTCGGCATGATCAACGAGATCGCCGAGCAGACGAACATGCTCGCGCTCAACGCGTCGATCGAGGCGGCCAACGCCGGCGAGGCCGGCGAAGGGTTCGCCGTCGTCGCCGACGAGATCAAGGGGCTGGCCGCCGAGGCCAGCGAGGCGACCGACGAGGTCGAGGAGCGCATCACCGACATCCAGTCGACGACCGGCGAGACGGTCGACGACATCGACAGCATGCGCGAGCGCGTCGAGTCCGGCGTCGCCACCATCGAGGAGGCCATCGAGATGTTCGGCGACATCGCCGAGGCCGTCGAGGCCGCCGAGAGCGGCGTCCGGGAGATCAGCGACGCGACCGACGACCAGGCCGCCTCGACCGAGGAGGTCGTCGCCATGGTCGACGAGGTGAGCACGGTCAGCGAGGAGACCGCCGCCGAGGCGACGAACGTCTCCTCGGCCTCCGAGGAGCAGGCCGCCTCGATCAACAGCGTCTCCCAGAACGTCCAGGAGATGGCCGGCCTCGCCGCCGACCTGGAGGAACTGGTCGACGAGTTCGAGGTGAGCGAGGCCGACGCGGTCGGCGACACCGACGACGACACCGACTCGGGGGCCGACGCGCTGGACGCCCTCGACGACGAGACGGGCCTCGACGCGGACGGGGCGACCGACCTGCCCGCCAGCACCGACGGCGGCCGGGACGCCGCCGGCGACCGCTAAGCCGTCGCCGCCCGCTATTTCTTTCGACGACGCTCGCCGTCGTTTCGAGGCCGCTCGATGCCGTTTCGGGGCCGATCGCTGCTCGTTCGACGACGGACTACGACTCGGAGACGTATCGCTCGTCGAGCACCCGGGCGAGCGTCTTGAACAGCCCGACGACGATCGGGCCGTAGAACAGCCCCATGACGCCGAAGGCGTAGACGCCGCCGAAGACGCCGACGAGGATCGTCGCCGAGTGCAGCGACGACTCCCGGTCGACCACGCGCGCACGCAGGTAGTCGTCGACGACGGCGACGGCGGTCATCCCGTAGACGACGAGGAACGCGGCCGCGAGCAGCCGGTTCTGGAGTCCGAGGTAGAGTGCCGCCGGGCCGAGGACGCCGGCGACGCCGAGGACCGGGAACAGCTCCAGGACCATCATCACGAACGACCAGAACAGCACGTCGGGGATGCCGACGACGAAGAGGCCGACGCCCGCGACGGCCCCCTGGACGACGGCGACGAACACGTGCCCCTTCAGGACGGCCCAGGTCGTCTGGTAGGCCTCCTCGTGGAGTTCCGCGGTCGTCTCGTCGTTCAGCGGGAGCCGGTCCTCGACCCAGTCGATCAGGCTGTCGCCGTCGACGAGGAGGTAGTAGAGGACGAACAGGAACAGCACGGCGCCGAGGAAGAAGTCGGTCGTCGCGCTGACGAGCATCGACACGTCGCCGAACAGCAGTTCGGCCACGCGCCGGGGTACCGACTCGACGATGGACTCCAGGGGCACCTCGACCCCGAGCAGGTTCTCGATCCGCCGCTCGGCCGCGTTCCCGGCCGGGAACCCCTGCAGCACCGTCGACAGGTCCGTCAGACCGGACGGCGCGGCAACCACCAGGACGGCCACGATGGCCGCGACCGCTGTGAGCGAGAGCGTTACCAGCCCGAAGGCGGCCACCTTCTCGCCCGCCCGCGGCGCGAGTCGGCGCTGGGCGGGGGCGAGCAGCACGGCCAGCAGGAGGGCGGCCAGCAGCGCCGTCAGGAACGGGCGGACGATCAGCACCAGCAGGTAGGCGAACACCGTCAGGAGCGCGACGAAGAAGCCGACCCGGAGGGTCGACGAGCGCACCATCAGGACCACCGATCGACCGCGACCGACCCGGCGCGATTCGGGCCGGCCGGCTCGGAGAGGCTACGCATTCGCACGGTCGATCGGAGGAGTCCCGGCCCAAAGGGCCTTGATCCCGGTTACTCCGGATCGGTTGCGGGCTACGTGTCGATTCCCTGTTCGGCCGAGGCGCGACAGCGGTCAACCGACTGCGGCGGCCCGCGGGCGGTGCTCGGTGACCGCCGCGTCTGAGAAACCGATCGAGCGGAGAGAAGCGACGACAGAAGGGATGAAACGGCAGCCGAGCGTCGTTCGGGAAGCGAACGCAGGCGGCGGCTTACTCGCTCTGGATGCGCGGTGCGAGCATGAACGTGACCTGCCCCTCGCCCTCGGCGATGTCGAAGTGCATCTTGACGGGGAACTCCTCGCCGAGTTCCATGCGCACCTCGGCGTCCTTCGGGATGGCCTTGTTCATGTCCTTCAGGTAGTCGAGCGAGAACAGCGAGTGGGCGGTGCCCGCCGTCAGGTCGATGAGGTCCTCGCGGGTGAGTTCGAGGTGGACGTCGTCGGTGTCGCCCTCGGCGTCGACGTAGAAGTACTCGTCGGCCTCGTTGACGCCCAGCGCGATGTGGTCGGAGACCATGTCCGCGGCCGTGACCGCGCGGTCGATGTCCCGGCCCTCGATGACGATCTCGGCGGCGAGATCGAGGTCGGGCAGGTCCGGTTCCTGGCGGATCGAGTCGGGGTCGATGAGCGCCAGGGTGTACTCCAGCCCGTCGATGGCGATGTGGAGCTTGCGGGTCTCCTCGTCGAGTTCGAGGTGGACGAGCTGGTCGGCGTCGGCCATGCCGGCGATGTCTTCCAGCCGCGAGAGGTTGACGCCGATGACGCCGCCGTCGGTCTCGTAGGACTCGAAGGCCGAGGCCGAGAGCGTGAGATCGACCATGCCGACGTTGGCCGGGTCGACCGCCCGGATCTCCAGTCCCTCCTCTTCGAGGTGGATCTTGCACTCGTCCACCAGCACGCTCACGGAGTCCAGCGTCGTCCGGAGCGTGTCCGCGCTCACGATAGCGTTGAACATCTTGCCCGCGGCTACGCCCCCATCCATTAAAAAGTCCCTTCTTTACCCGCGAGTGCGCGCGTGTCGCGGTGACAGGCGCCACCGGGTTCGAGCGAGCGCGGACGCTCGCTGCCTGCGAATGCACCCACCGGTCTTAGGCACGCGAGGACACAACGACGACCGTATGCCAGCACCAGCGAGCGACGGCGACCGATCGGTCGACCGGGGCGACGGAGCTGTCGGCGACGCCGCGCGGGAATCGGGGCTGACGCGGCGGTCGGTGCTGACGGGGGCCGGCGTGGCGCTGGGGTCGGGGGTCGTCGGTGCGGCCGGGCTCGGGGGTGCAAGCGGCGTCGCCGCTGGCCAGATCACCGAGGCCGCGGCGATCCCGGAGGTGACGCGGTGGGAGAACGACAACATCGCCGGGTTCATGATCCACGTCGGGGGGTCGACGTCTCCGGCACAGGTCCGAGTGGCCGAGGACTGCACCGTGCCCGGCAGCGACACCTGGCCGCCCGAGACGATGCTCGCGTACGACGCCCAGATCATCAACGCCAAAGGGGAGGGCGCGCCGGAGGAGGAGGAGACGACGCTGTACATCGGCGAGTCGGTCGACGTGGCGCCTGGACAGCTGTACATCATCAACCGCTTCAACCGCTGTGGTAGCGGCTTCGTCGGCGTCACGCTCGAACAGATCGGTCGCTCGGACGTGGGGGCCAACCCCGACGACGCCGGTAACGGACAGGGCACCGTCACGACGGCCGATCCAGATGGCGGCGGCGAGGGTTTCGGCGGTAGCGGACCGGGATTCGGGCCGCTCGCCGCCCTGGCCGGCCTCCTCGGTGGCGGCGCGCTCCTCCGGTGGCGCGACGACGCCGAGGAGTAACCCTCGCCCCGGGCGCGGCCTCGTTCGTTACGTACATTTATGTATCGAGCCGCGGGAACTATCGGATGGAATGAAGAAGATCCTCGCGTCAGTCGGCATCGGTAACGCGACTGTCGACACTGTCCTCCACGACCAGACGGTACGGCCGGGCGAGTCGGTCGACGCCGTCGTACAGGTCGAGGGCGGCGACGCCGAACAGACCGTCGACCGGATCGAACTGGACGTCGAGACCCGCTACCGCGGCGAAGAGGGCTACGAGGAGGCGACCGTCGATCGCTTCCACCTCACCGACGGGTTCACCGTCGAGCCCGGCGAGTCGACGAGCTACGAGACGGCCCTCTCGATCCCCTACGCGACGCCGCTGACCATGGGCGACGCGTCGGTGTGGGTCGACACCGACCTGGAGGTGTCGATGGCCGTCGACCCCGAGGACAAAGATCGGCTGGAGGTCCGCCCCACCGAGCGCATGCAGACGGTCTTCGACGCCGCCGAGGACCTGGGCCTCTCGTTCCGGACCGCCGACTGCGAGGCCGACCCCTACGGCCGCTACACCGACCGCCGGTTCGTCCAGGAGTTCGAGTTCCGCCCGTCGGAGGGGCCCTTCCGGGGCGAACTGGACGAGCTCGAACTGGTCTTCGACCCCTCGCCGGAGGCGCTGACCGTCTACGCCGAGGTCGACCGCCGCGGCGGACTCCTCAGCGAACTCGCCGACGCCGACGAACGGAAGACGAGCTTCGCCCTCCCCGAAGCCGACCCCGACGCCGCGCGCTCGCAGCTCGAGGGGACGATCGACCGGCTGGTCTGACCCTCGGACCTCGCCCGCGCGCTCGCGTCTCTCCCGTCGCCGGAACGACACCCCTAACCGCGTCGGCGGGGTATCCGTGGCCAATGAGCGGCAAGGACGAGTACTACAACAGGGCCAAACAGGAGGGCTATCGCGCCCGCTCGGCGTACAAGCTCCAGCAACTGGACCGGACCGCGGGGCTGTTCGGGTCGGGCAACACCGTCGTCGACCTGGGCGCCGCACCGGGCGGGTGGCTCCAGGTCGCCGCCGAGGAGGTCGACGAACACGGCACCGTCGTCGGCGTCGACCGCCAGCGCATCGACCCGCTGGACGAGCACGACAACGTCGAGTACGTCCGCGGCGACATCACCGAGGACTCGACTATCGAGGAGGTCGTCGAGCGCGTCGGCGCCGCGGGCGACGAGCGTCCGGTCGACGTCGTCCTCTCGGACATGGCGCCGAACATGACCGGCGACTACGACCTCGACCACGCCCGCTCGGTCCACCTCGCCCGGCAGGCCTTCGAGGTCGCCGACCAGGTGCTCGACTCCGGCGGCGACCTCGCCGTGAAGGTCTTCGACGGACAGGACGTCGCTCCCCTCCAGGAAGACATGGAGGAGCAGTTCGAGTACGTCCGACAGGTCCGCCCCGACGCCTCGCGGGACTCCTCCTCGGAGCTCTACCTCGTCGCGAAGGGGTACCTGACGGCCCCCGTCCGCGAGGGCGACACGCTCGACGTCGAGATCGTCGACATCGGGAGCGACGGCGACGGCGTCGCCAAGGTAGAGGGCTACACGCTGTTCGTCTCCGGCGTCGAGGAAGGCGAGACGCTCGAAGTCCGCGTCGACGACGTGAAACCGAACTTCGGGTTCGCACAGCCCGTCGAGTGACCCCGGTCGAATCGCGCGTTCGCGGTCAGAACTCGTCCGCTTCGTCCTCGTCGTCGTCTTGGTCGAGAATGTACGCCTTCAGCTCGTCGGCGGTCACGTCGTGGCCCTGTCGGCCGAAGAAGGCGGCGACGTTCTCGCAGTCCCGATCGAGGAACTCCTCGGCGTTGGGGTGGTGGACCGTCACCGCCTGGCCCAGGTCGATGACGTATATCTCGTCGCCGTGGACGATCAGATTGTACTCCGAGAGGTCGCCGTGGACGAGGCCGGCGCCGTGGAGGCGGCGCATGTACTCGCGGACGACCTCGTAGGCGGTCTCGGGGTTTTCGAGATTCACTTCGGAGAGACGCTTGCCCCGGCCTTCGTCGGTGCCGAGGTACTCCATGACGAGGACGTTGCGCTCGACGGCGATGGGTTCGGGCACGAGCACGCCGGCCTGTCGGGCGCGGTTGAGGTTGGCGAACTCCTTGCGGACCCACGCGAGGACGACCTTCTTCTTGTCGGACCCGATCCCCTGGAAGCGCGGGTCGCCGTCGAGATACCCCCGCATGTCTGTGAAGTCGGAGGCGTTGATGCGGTAGACCTTGACGGCGACCTCGGTGTCTTCGGCGCCGAGGGCGGTGTAGACGTTGGCCTCCTTGCCGGTCGAGATGGGGCCGCCGAAGGCGACGATGTAGTCGTCCTGGACGAGCTTGTAGAGGGCGGCGAAGGTCGCGTCGTCGAACACCGACGCCTCGACTTTGAACTGCTCGGTGTTCTTGATGCGCTCGCGGAACTCGTTGAACTCGCGGTCGCGCTGGCGAGCGATCTTGTCCGCCTCGGTGTCGTGGACGTCGACTTCTTCCCACTCGTCGCCGGGCGAGTCGGCCTCGTCGGTGTCGAGCAGGCGATACTCCGACATGGTCAGTGACTCCACCGAGCGCGCGAGGAGAAATAGCGGGCGCACTCGACGGTGATGTGGTCCTCCATGCTACTCCTGGATGTGTCCCTCCTCGCGCAGCTGGTCGGCCTCCTGTTTCTCGTAGCGCCACGTGATGTCCCCCTTCTCGTCCTGCCAGTCCCACGGCTCGACGAGGACGACGTCGTCCTCGCGGATCCAGATGCGTTTCTGCATCTTGCCCGGGATGCGAGCCGTCCGCGTCGTCCCGTCCATGCAGCGCACTTCCACTCGATTCGCTCCGAGCATCTCCGTGACGACGGCGAACACCTCGTCGTCGTCGGGCATCCGCAGGTCCGTTCGTCCCTCGTTGTCGCTCATACTCGTCCGTTGTCTCGGGAGACGTTTTAAGTTTTGCAGAATCTCGAAACCGGTTCCGGGACCGATCGGAGCCAGACCCGGCAGATCCACCTTCCCTGCTTGCTGGTAGTCGCGTCCCCAGAAACCCGTCTGCCGGAAACGACTCATCCGACGAAGAGGTACACCATCGCGTAGGCGACGGCGGCGAGGCTGATGGCCGAGAGCGCGGTCACGGCCGCCCGCCAGGACCGGAACCGTTCGAAGGTGGGCGGCGAGACGCCGACGACGCCGACGGCGAGGACGCTGAAGACGAAGTGATAGGAGACCTCCAGCGTCGGCGCGGGCAGTGCGAGCGCGGCGCCGGCGTAGGCCACGCCGAGTACGGCGCGGCGGTCGACGTGAGCGTGGGGGCGCTCGCCGGAGATGCGGAAGTAGGCGGCCAGCGCCAGCCAGACGGTCGCGAGTTCGATCCCGAACGCGCCCAGCAGGTGCAGCGTCGGGTCCGCGGAGAGGACGACTCGCTCGGCGACCAGCGTCAGGTCGAAGGGGTAGAGCAACGCGGGCGGTTCCCCGGTCAGCAGGTCGCCGAAGGGGTGGGTGACCAGGCCGACGAGCGCGGCGCCACCGAGGACCCGCGGCGATACGTCCCGGCGATGGGCCGCGACGACCAGCGCGACTGCGCCGAGGACGAACACGACCGTGACCGCACCGGCGAGCAGGCCGCTGAGTAGGGTCACGACGGGGATCAGTGCGAGGAGCAAGCCACCGCCGACTGCCCGCAAGTGGGACTCCGAACGGGCGGCGAGGGAGACGGCGACGGTCGTCACCGCGGCGACGGGGAGCGCGTGGGTGACGCCGCGGTGGACCCGATTGCCGGCGTCCCAGAAGGATTCGACGGGGATGGGGCCGGCGCCAGGCGACGGCGCGACGAGTCCGGCGAGGCCGTAGACGACGTCGACGTCGGGGAGCGTGGCGAAGAGGCCGGCCAGTACGGCGACGCGGAGCGCAGTCGCTCGGCTCCAGCCCAGTCGATGGGCGCCGAACGCGGCGATCGCGAACGCGAGGCAGGCGTGGCCGACGAACATCACTCACGTTTCGCCGCGCGCGAAGATAAGTGTCTCGCGCCACGCGGTCGCACACTCTATCCGCCGTCGGAGCGGGCGGCCGTTCGGGGAAGACGGCGATTCGCTGGTCTGCAACTGACGGCGGCGGTCAGTCGTTCAGACCGAACACCGAACGGATCTCCGCTTCGATCTCCTCGACGTACCGGTCGAGGACGGTCTCGACCTTCTCGTCGTCGACGACGAGCACGCCCGACAGGCGGTCGGTGGGGTCGTCGGGGAGTTCGATCCGGAACTCGCCGTCCCCCTCGTAGAACGGTTCGCTCTCGGCGAGGATCTGCTGGTCGATAGCGTGGACGAGCTCCGAGTCGTAGCGGTCGTTCATCGTCTCGAAGGCCTGCTTGTAGGTCCGCTGGAGCTCGGTGAAGTAATTCGCGTACTTGTCCTCGAACTTCTCGGGGTCGAACTCGGCCATTGTCCGGACCGAGGACGACCACCGACAAAAAGTCGTCCGTCTCGCGGCGACGCCGACGGGCGAACGCACAGCGTCGCTCGGCCGCGTCACGGCCGGCTTCCGGGCCTCGTTCACTCCTCGTCGCCGAGGCCGAAGTCCGCGGCGTCGACCGCGATCTGCGTCCGGTTCTCCGGGAACGCCAGCAGGTAGAGCCCGCCGCCGACGATCGCCGCGAAGACGACGCCCGCGGCGACGGTCGCCGCGACCGTCACCGGGACCGACTGGCCGTTCGCAGCGACGACCGCGACCACGACGCCGAGCAGCACCAGCGACGCCATCACCCCGAAGACGAACCCAGCCCCGAACAGTAGCTTGCCGTCGTCGGTCAGTGCATCCGTCGCTTCGGTGTGCATCGTGCTCTCCAGTCGGCTCCTCTCGCTTAAATATTTGCCACTGGACCCGGTGCCCGCCGCCTACGCTTCGTCTCCCCCGCCTCCCGACGGCCGCGGTTCGATTCGCGCCCGCCATTTGGTATATCGGCATTCGGTTTACGCTGCCGAATAGCGCTCGGGCGACGAGCTCGCGGAAGGCCGCGAGAAATCGCCCTCTCGGTCGAAATCTGCCGATCGAGCCCTCAACTGGGCCGGAGGTGGCCACCGAAGTACAGAATCGCCTGGGCTGCTACGGCGGGGTCGTCAGTACCCGCTCTGGGACGGGAGATACAGCAGCGCGTAGGCCATGAACAACACGCCGCCGACGCCGAGGACGACGAGGTAGGCGATCGGATCGAGGGACGTCACGGCGCCGATAGCGGAGCCGACCACAGCGGCCGGGTTCGACGCCTCGACGGACGAACCGACGACGAGCGCCACTGCTATCGCGACCAGCGCCAGGTCGAAGGCGTCCCGCTCCTCGATTGCCATCGTCGGATCGCTCGCGGCCGACCCACATAGTTGCCACGGCCGCCCGTTTCGACCGTCCGACCAGGGGTTCGCCGGCCGCAATCGGCTCCGCCCACCTCCGCATGTCTGCCCACCGGCGTGCGTTGCCGATCGCTGGTCTGTGCAACCTCCGGTCGGACGCCCACGTTTCGCTCGCGTAGAGGGCCGTCGAACCGGTAGGAATTTGCCCGTCGTTCACCGCACGGGGAACACTCTGGATGGGTTCTGCGCCGCCTTCTACACTTCGCGGCAGGGGATCTCCATCAGCCGAGTATCGGGGCTTCGGGCATAGCTGTCTCCTGTCTCACTAGGTTCCTGTTCGTTCAAAACCCGGCTGCCGCCGATCCGTGACCCGTGGAAACGTTCGCTGCTTTCGGACTGTGTTTGGGCTGTCGGTCGACTACGTCTTCACCGACGACAACTGAGGGGCTCCGGACGGTAGGCAGTCGGGACTTGGATCACCAACCGTCGATGGTGGCGGTCAGACGGGATCGACGAGGCCAGTGAATCCGGTTGCTCCTAACTTGTCCGCGCGCGCACGATCCGACCCGGTGATGGCCGCTCATTCCACGTCGTGTTCGCGGTCGGGGTTTCGAGGACGGTTGATCGACGGGATTCGGCCTTTAGGGTGCTATCCGGAGCGAACGCCCGACTTTTGCCGTCTGCCGGCACGCCGCAGAGCTGTTTGCATACACCGTATATCGCTATACGAAGTTCCGACTGTGCTTTCGCCGATTGGCGCTCAGTCGAGTAGGTAGCAGCCCTGTGAACGGGGTTTTCGTGAAGACGGGCTCTCTCCGCGGATCTGAACTGCGAATAGATAGCGTTTGAATACATACTCGTGTTTTTATATTAAGTGACTGTCTGTTGTGTTCGGATCAGCACCCTCTACCGTCGGTTCGTGTCTGAACGGTATACGATGGCAATATCTTCGCCGATCCGATTTACGTATCGAGGCAGCTGGTCAGATTTGTCGTAGGCTGTGAGGGACTTCGAAATCCGAGTATTCTTCCGTTTGAGCGCGTGAGATGTATTTCTCTGAGTACTGCATTGAGAAACGGCGGTTATAGAAGATAACAGGAAAGTAGTGGATCATGTATGATTTTAGCTATTATCGATCCGAGGGCGGCACTTTCGGTCTCGCTTCGAGTTTCTCGCTCCGGCGTGCGGCTGTGTCGTCGTTCGGTGTGCGACGTTCGACTCGACGAGTCCAGCAGAAGATTACGGCCATAGGATCGTAATCGGTTGTTTGATTCAAGCAAACGTTGGTCGAGACGACCGTCCGAAGAACTCGATACGGAACGGTGACAGTGGATTCCGGTGTCGAGTGTCGAGAAAATGCACGCAGGAGGCGGTACCGCCGGTGGATCGGTCGGATCGTGGGGTCAGGAGTGCGGCTCCGGGTTCACTTGTACCCGATGGCCCGCAACCCCAGTTCGCCGAACAGTGCGTAGACGATCGCACTGACGCCGAGGACGCCGAGAATGCCGGCTATTGGGCCGGAGACGGCGAGCGCGGTCGCGAACATCGCGACGCCCAGGGCGACGACGAAGTTGAGGAACGAACTCCGAACCGCGACCAGCGGCCGGAGCAGCGGGTGGTACTCGTCTGTGTCGGAGTCCAGGCTGTCAGTCATCGTGGACACGTCCCCAAACGCGCGATCCAGGCTTATAACGATGGCGGCCCACCGTCGTCCGCGTCGAGCGTCGGGCCCGACCGACCGTAGGGCATGTCGTCGCGACATCGGTAGAGCGCGTAGCTCGTCCAGCCGATCATGAACAGGATGCCCGGGAGGCTCATGATCCCCACCGTCGCGCCGGCTCCGCCGGGTTCGTTGACGAACACGAGGATCGCGACGTCGAGGATCAGTGCGAGCACGCTACCGGCGAGCAGTAGCGCCACGACGAGCTGGTTCGCACAGACGTGCATCAGGAGCTGTTGTCGAAACGTCTCCGCCATAGTCCCTCGCTGTTCCCGACCGGTATTCAGTGTTGGGTTGCCCGAGACCGCCAGGAGCATCACTATCGGCCGGTTCCCGGCCGATGCAATCCTGTGACTGCTGAGAGTTCCGGCGCTTTTCTGGAATATCGCGTCCTGTTTCCGAGTGGCAAACAGATCTGGGAGGCTCCAGATGAGTTTGATAGAGACAAACGAAAGGCGGGGACGTTTGCGAGGAATTGCCGGTCGAGAAGACGCCGAACGGCGGCAGGAGCGTCGCTGGTGGCGACACTGTTAAGGGCCAGAGCCGGCGTTGTAGACCGTATGCGAACTCAGTCGCTGAACGGACAGTGGCGGTTCCGTCGATCGGACGGTGAGTCCTGGCTCGACGGCGAGGTGCCGGGGGGCGTGTACTCGGATCTCCTGAACGCCGGCGAGATCCCCGACCCCTTCGTCGCGGACAACGAACTCGACGTGCAGTGGGTGGGGACGACGGACTGGGTCTACCGCCGGACCGTCGACGTCGGCGAGCGGCTCCTCGACCACGACCGCGTCGTCCTGCGATGCGAGGGACTCGACACGGTGGCGACCGTCCTGATCAACGGCAGCGTCGTCGGCGAGTCGGTCAACATGCACGTCGGCCACGAGTTCGACGCCGCCGGGGCGCTCGAACCGGGCGAGAACGAGGTCACCGTCCGGTTTCGGTCGCCCGTCGAGTACGGTCGAGAGCGGGCGGCCGAGTACCCCCACGAGGTCCCGTCGATCCGCTATCCCGTCGACCAGCCCGGCCGCGCGTTCGTCCGCAAAGCCCAGTGCCACTACGGGTGGGACTGGGGCCCCTGCCTGCCGACCTCGGGCATCTACCGGGACATCTCGCTCGTCGGCTACTCCGAACCGCGGATCCGCTACGCGAAGACCGAGCAGGACCACACCGTCGCGGGGATCGACCTCACGGTCAGGGTCGGCGTCGACGCGCCGACCGCGGGGACGTACGACCTGACCGTCGAGGTGGCAGAGACGAGCCTGACGGAGGCCGTCGCGCTCGACGCGGGCGAGCAGGAAGTCGAACTCACCGTCCCGGTCGACGAGGGCGCCGTCGAACTGTGGTGGCCCGACGGGTACGGTGACCAGCCACTCTACGACCTGTCAGTCTCTGTCGGGGACCATACCCACACGGACCGGATCGGTTTCCGCGATGTGGACCTGGTGGTCGAACCCGACGAGGCGGGCACGTCCTTCTACTTCGAGGTCAACGACGAACCGGTCTACGCCAAGGGGGCCAACACCATCCCGACGGCGCCGCTGTACGGCGACGTGACCGCCGAGCGCTACGAACACCTGATCCGCAGCGCGGCCGACGCGAACATGAACATGCTCCGCGTGTGGGGCGGGGGGTACTACGAGGACGAGGCGTTCTACGACCTGTGCGACGAGTACGGGCTGCTGGTCTGGCAGGACTTCATGTTCTCCTGCTCGCTCCACCCCGCCGACGACGCGTTCCTCGACACCGTCGAGGAGGAGGTCCGCTATCAGGTCCGCCGCCTCGCGAGCCACCCCTCGATCGCCGTCTGGTGCGCCAACAACGAGAACGAGGAGGCGCTGGAGAACTGGTACGGCGACCACGAGCGCCACGAGGCTCACCGCGAGGACTACCGCGCTCTCTACGAGGAGACCGTCGAGCCGGCGTGTCGCGAGGAGGACCCCTCGCGCGCCTACTGGCCCGGTTCGCCCTCCAGCGGCCCCGGCGAACTCGAACCGTACGTCTTCGAGAAGGGCGACATCCACTACTGGGACGTGTGGCACCGCGGCCAGCCCTTCGAGGACTACTACACGACCGAGCCCCGATTCGTCTCCGAGTTCGGCTACCAGTCGTTCCCGTCGCTCGATTCGCTCCGGACGGTCCTCGACCCCGACGAGTTCAACCCCACGTCGCCGACGATGGAACACCACCAGCGCAATCCCGGCGGCAACGCCACCATCCTCCGCCGGATGGCCGACTACTTCCGCATCCCCTTCGACTTCGCCGACTTCGTCTACGTCTCCCAACTGCTCCAGGCCGAGGCCATGTCGACGGCCATCGAGTACTGGCGGCGGCGCAAACCCACGACGATGGGCGCGCTCTACTGGCAGCTCAACGACCTCTGGCCGGTCGCCTCCTGGTCGTCCATCGAGTACGACGGCAAGTGGAAGGCCCAGCAGTACGCCGCCCGTCGACAGTTCGCGCCCGTCCTCCTCTCGTTCCACCCCGCGTTCGAGGGGCGCGACGGCGTCGACAACGTCCAGGCCGAGGACCCGGACGACGCCGACTGGGGCGACGTGACCGCTCAGACGCTGTGGATCACCAGCGACGAGACGGGGCCGCTGACCGGGGCGGTCGACCTCGAAGTCGCCACCTTCGACGGTGAACTCGTCCGCGAGGAGTCGGTCGCAGTCGACCTGGACGCCCACGAGAGCACCGCTCTGGCGACTGTCGAACGCGCGGAGTTACCCGACGGCGTCGCTCCGTCGGAGGTGATGGTCCGCGCCGCGCTCGACGGCTCGCGAGAGTCCTACCCGGCGACGGCCTTCTTCGCCGACTACAAGCGACTCGCCCTGCCCGAGACGGACCTGACCGTCGAGATCGACGGATGCGACGTGACAGTCGGCGCCGACCGGGCGGCGCTGTTCGTCGAACTCGACCCGGGCGCGCTGCCGGGCGCCTTCGGCGACAACTACGTCCACCTCGCCGCCGGCGAGGAGCGGACGCTCTCGTTCGACGCGTACGACGACCGCCGGGACGCGCTCGTCGAAGCCCACCTCGCCGAGGAACTCTCGGTCCGCCACCTGCGCGAGACGTACTGACGCGTTCGGCGACGCGACCGCTGGTGCCGAAGCGTAGCCGCCGCAAAATCGCTCTGCACTCCCGTCTATCCGGTCAGTCGCCGGCCGATCGTTTTGCGGCCGAGCCCTCGTCGGCGTCCGGCAGGGGGGCGCTCTCCCAGTAGGGGTGGTCGTCGTCGGCGCGGAAACAGCGGGTACGGTGGGCGGACTCGACGGACGTCGACGGCGGCATCTCGTCGGTGCAGGCCTCGCGCGCCTCGGGACAGCGGTCGTGGAAGGGACAGCCCGCGGGCGGGTTCGCGGCGTCGGGGACGTCGATCGCGCGGAGCGGCGCGTCCTCGATGCCGTGGGCGTCGCTCGCCCGCTCGCCCGAGGCGAGGTCCGGCGTCGCCCACAGCAGCGCCTTCGTGTAGGGGTGCTGGGGGTTCTCGATGACCCGGTCGACGGGACCGATCTCGACGAGCTTCCCGAGGTACATGATGCCGATGCGGCCGCCGGACTTCTTGGCGACGTAGCGGGCGTTGGAGATGTCGTGCGTGATGTAGAGGTACGCGGTGTCGACGGCCTCCTGAAGCCGGAGCATCAGGTCCATCATGTTGATCCGGAGGCTCACGTCCAGCGCGCTGATGGCCTCGTCGGCGAGGATCAGGTCGGGACTCATCAGCAGCGCGCGGACGAGGGCGACGCGCTGTTGCTGGCCGCCCGACAGCTGGTGGGGATACCGGTCGGCGAAGTCCGCCGCCGGGTCCAGGCCGACGTACTCCAGGAAGCCGTAGACGTGCTCGCGCCGGTCGGTGCGGCTCATCTCGGGTTCCCAGCGGCGCAGCGGCTCGGCGAGGATCGACTCGATGCGGGAGTTCGCGTCGAGCGACGCCTCGGGGTCCTGGTGGACGATCTGGAGCGCCCGGCGGATCTCCTCGAAGTCGTGGTCGAGGTCGCCGCCGCCGAGCAGGCCGCGGGCGTCCTTGGCCTCCCAGACGTCCGTCCCGCGGTACCGCACGCTCCCCGCTGTCGGCCGGTGGAGGCCGATGGCGGCCTTGCCCAGCGTCGTCTTGCCGCAGCCGGACTCGCCGACCAGCGCGACGACCTCGTTCTCGTGGACGTCCAGCGAGACGCCGTCGACCGCCCTGACCGTTTCGGCGCCCTTCAGCCCGAACAGCCGGCTGTTCTCGAAGTGGACGTGCAGGTCCTCCAGGGAGACGACCACGTCGTCACTCATCGACACCACGCTCCTCGTCGGACTCGGCGGGTCCCGCCGTCGGGATCCGGACCTCCCGTTTGGAGGCGTCGGGGTAGTGGCAGGCAGCCGCGTGTTCCTCGCCGAAGACGTCGAGGGCGGGCGCTTCGCGGGCGCATCGCTCGTCGGCGACTGGACATCGCGGGTGGTAGGGACAGCCGCTGGGCACGTCGTTCGGGTTGGGCGTCGACCCGGGGATCGCCGCCATCGTCGACAGCGGCGCCGAGACGTTCGGCACCGCGCTCAGCAGGGCGCGGGTGTAGGGGTGTTCGGGCTCGGTCAGCATCTGCTCGGTCGGGCCGACCTCGGCGAACTCGAAGGCGTACATGACCGCCAGCCGGTCGGCGATGAGCGAAATCAGGTTCAGGTCGTGCGTGACGAACACGAGCGTCAGGTCGTACTTCTCCTTGATGTCCGAGAGCAGGGAGACGATGGCCCGCTGCATCAGCAGATCCAGCGCCGCCGTCGGCTCGTCGAGGACGACCACCTCCGGGTCGAGGACGACCCCGAGCGCGATGAGCACGCGCTGTTTCATCCCGCCGGAGAGCTCGTGCGGGTAGGAGGGCAGCACCTGCTCGGGGTTCAGGTAGAGGTCGCGACAGATCTCGTGCGCCCGCTTTAGCCCCTCGCGTTCGTCGACGCCGTGGGCGGCGAACGTTTCCAGGAAGTGCTGGCGGACGGTCATCGTCGGGTTGAACGCGCTCCCGGCCGACTGGACGACGAAGGCCATCTCCTGCCAGCGGACGCCCGCCTTGAGCTCCGACTCGCTCATGTCCGTCACGGTGATCGGCTCGCCCTCCTCGGGGTAGTAGGTGACCTCGCCGCCGACGCGCCCGGGTTCGACGACGGCGTTCAACAGCGACGAGGCGAACATCGACTTGCCCGACCCCGACTCGCCGACGATTCCCAGCGTCTCGCCCCTGTACACGTCGAAGTCGACCCCGTCGAGGACGCGCGACTCGCCCGCTTCCATGTCGAAGGTGACCGACACGTCCCTGACTTCGAAGACGACGTCTCCCGCCGGTCGCTCCGCTGACTCGGCAACTGTCATGCGCCGGGGTTCTCTATCCTAGTATAAAAAATTATGGCCCAAATCCCGCCGCTGTGCCGACGATCGTGTCGGTCGCCGGAGGCCGGCCTCGGTCGCTACCACCGCAAAGCATAAACGGGATAGTTACGACGGCGAACACATGGCGTCCAGTTACTTCCTCAAGCGGACAGCCCACGCCGTGCTGGTGTTCGCCATCGTCACGTCGCTGGCGTTCGCCATCTTCCGGCTCATGCCGTTCGGCCCGGTCGAGATGGTCCGGCTCCGGCTCATGCAGCAGATGAGCACCTCGGGGTCGTTCAGCCAGGCCGAGCTCGACCGGATCAACACGATGGTCGAGACGTACACGAACATCAACCCGGACCGGCCGATCCCGCTCGCCTACGTCGATTACCTCGAACAGGTGATCGTCCACCAGGACCTCGGCCGGTCGTTTCACTTCAGCAAGCCGGTGACGGAGGTGCTGGCGACCCGGATGCAGTGGTCGATCTTCATCAGCGTCTACGGCATCGCGCTGGGTCGGACGACATCGCTCCTGCTCGGGGCGGGCATGGCCTACAAGGAGGGCAGCCGCTTCGACAAGGTGCTGACCGGCTTCTCCATCCTCAACCGGACGGTCCCGTTCTACATCGTCGGTATCGTGGTCCTGATCGTCTTCTCGTTCAACCTCGGCTGGTTCCCCTCGGGCGGGCTCTACAACCGCGCCTACACGCCGGGGCTCAACGTCGACTTCATGGTCAGCATCGTCAGGCACGCCACCCTCCCCGTGTTCGCCTCGTTCATCGCCGGGTTCGGCGGCGCGCTCGCCTACCGCGGCAACTGCATCCGGGAGCTGGGGAAGGGGTACATCCGGGTGGCCCACCTCCGCGGCATCAGCGACGCGCGCATCGCCATCCGCTACGTCGGCCGCAACTCCCTGCTGCCCATCTACACGAGCCTGACGCTGGCCATCGCGACGGTCTTCTCCTCGTCCATCATCCTGGAGACGATCTTCGGCTACCCCGCGATGGGCTACGTGACCTACGAGGCCCTGCTCAACCGCGACTACCCGCTGTTGATGGGGTCGTTCATGTTCTTCACGGCCATCACGCTGCTTGGCATCCTCGTCGCGGACCTGACCTACGGGATCATCGACCCGCGCGTCAAGGGAGGTGGCGACCGTGAGGCCTTCTGAGGGGGGGTTCGGAGCTTCGATCCGACGGCGTCCCTGCGAGCGAAGCGAGCAGGGGGCTCGTCAGAGCTCCGCTCTGACGGCGGAACTGCCGAGGAGGACCTGTTCACGCCAGACACGTCGGTCCAGCGGGAGACGCTGGCGGACAGGATCGGTCACGGGATCCGCGCGCACGTCGTCGCGCCGCTGCGGATCGTCGCCGAGGACCCCCGGGGCGTCGTCGGCATCTCGATCCTGACGGCGTTCGTCCTCCTGGGGACCGTCGGCGTCGTGGTCTACCCCCAGCCGACGACGATGGAGGCGCCGATCTTCGCGCCGCCGTTCCAGTCGCTTTCGTACCCGCTGGGGACGGGCGTGCTCGGCCAGCAGATCGACCGCCAGATCGTCCACGCGACGCCGGCGATGCTGAAGATGATCCTCTCGGGGGCGCTGCTGTCGATGGTCCTCGGGACGGCCATCGGGACGGTCGCCGGCTACAAGTCCGGCCGGTGGGACTACGTCCTGATGCTGTTCTCCGACACCGTAATGACGGTCCCGGCGCTGGCGCTGGTGGTCGTCCTCGTGGCCGTCTACGTGCCCGAGGACCCCTACGTCGTCGGGCTCATCCTCGGGATCAACAACTGGCCGGGGCTGGCCCGGACCGTCCGCTCGGAGGTGCTCTCGATCCGCGAGAACGACGTCGTCGAGGCGGCCCGCGTGATGGGCCTCTCCGACGCGCGGATCGTCCGGAAGTACGTCGTCCGGAACCTGATGCCGTACATCTCTATCAACTTCGCCAACAGCTCGCGGCGCATCATCTTCGAGGCCGTCGGCCTGTACTTCCTCGGCCTGCTCCCCACCTCGACGCAGAACTGGGGGATCATGATGCAGGAGGCGTACAACAACTCCGACCTCACCGCGCTCTCCCAGCTCCACTGGCTGGTGTTCCCCATGCTGACCATCGTCCTCCTCGTCCTCGGACTCATCCTGACCGCCCAGTCGCTCGACCGGCTCTGGAACGTCCGCCTGCGAGCCCGCCAGCTCGGCGACGAGGACGAGACGGCCGTCGACGCCGACTGACCGCGGCCGCGTCGGTCGCCGAAATATAATATTTGTTCCAAAATCATTTTATAGTGGCGATGAATTGACACAGATACTCATGCAGGACGATAGCGGTGGACACGACCAGTTGAGCCGCCGGGCGTGGCTGTCGGCAGTCATGGGCGTCGGGGCGTCGGCGCTCGCGGGCTGCAGCGGCGGCGGTTCGACGCCGACCGGCAACGGCGACGGCACGGACCCGTCGGGCGGCGGGGAGACGAGCGCGGCGACGGCGACGGTCGCGAAACAGACGGCGGTCGACGAGGGGGTTCAGGCGCAGGACCCCAACTTCAACTGGGTGGTCAAGAGCGACTTCAACCCGGTCGAGGGGAACTTCAACCCCCAGAGCCCGAACTCGAACTCCGAGTGGTTCTTCAACCGTATCTGGGGGGATCTCACGATCCAGGCGAACCTCCAGGGGACGCCGATCGAGTTCATGGCCGACTCCTTCGAGGTCGCCGACGACGGGTCGTCTGCGACGCTCACGCTCGGAGAGGGCTACCAGTGGTGGGACGGGACGCCGGTTCGCCCGAAGGACCTCCTCACGACGCGGACGTACACCAACTTCACCCAGCACTACCAGGAGAAACACCCGGACAACCCGGCCGAGATCGTCCAGGAGCAGCCCGCGACGATCCGGTTCAACTACCGGTGCCCGACGAACCCGGACCTGGCGCTGCTGAACCAGCGCAATAGCCTCAACTTTCCCAGGTACGAGTTCTACGAGCCGTGGTTCCAGCGGTACCGCGACGCCTCCAGCGAGTCCGAGATCGAGAGCATCACCAAGGAGTTCAACGAGGAGTCCCTGTCGCTGCAGACCGTCGTCGACGAGGACTACGGCTGCGGCCTCTGGAAACCGACCGACTGGGACACCCAGCGGATCGTCCACGAGAAGGTCGAAGACCACCCCCGCGCCGGCAACACCAACCTCAAGCAGTTCACGATCGACCTCCTCGGCAGCAACCAGAAGATCACCCAGGCCATCTCCAACGGCGAAGTCGACGCCGGGAACGTCGGCGCCATCTCCGGCACGTCGGTCCCGAATCGGGACATGGAGATCGTCCACAGCGTCCCGACGGGCGCCCAGATCGGCCTCAAACTCAACAAGGCCAACCCCCACCTCGCCAAGCCCCGCGTCCGCCGGGCGCTGGCCTACGCGATCAACTACGAGGACATCACGACCGCCCTCGACAGCGGCCTCGGCGTCAACGCCAAGACGGTCCGGACCCAGAACATGACCTCGCGGCAGATCGAGAACAACTACCTGCCCGACGGGACCCTCGAAAAGATGATCGACTACGGGTCGACGACGGATCTCGACAAGGCGACCGAGCTGATGAAGGCCGCCGGGTACACGAAACAGGGCGGGACGTGGACCGACGACCAGGGCCGCAGCGTCAACCTCACCCACATCACGCCGCCGTGGAACAAGTACAAGTTCATCTCCGATTACCTCAGCAACAAGCTCGGCGAGTTCGGCGTCCAGACGAAGGTGCAGTCGCTGTCGTACTCGGGGCTGATGAACAAGTGGCAGAACACCTTCGAGTTCGACATGATGACGTGGTTCCAGTCGGGGCTCCACCCGGCGATCTGGTACAGCCTCGGCCGCAACGGGAAGGGCTGGCAGGAGCTGCGCGGGTGGGGGCTGAACATGCTCGCCAACCCCGGCGAGAGCGCCGACTCCTGCGAGCCGAAACCACTCGAGATCGCCGAAGGCAAGGAGGTCGACGACCGGCTCGGACAGCCGATCCGACCGGCGTACCCGGCCGAGATCGGGACGGAGACGCTCGACCTCTCGCAGGTCTCGGAGACGAAGACCCTGGAGCCGTTCGTGCTCAACGACTCGATGCGCCGGACGACCTCCCGCGAGGAACTCGAAAATCTCGCCGCCGAGTTCGCGTGGTACGCCAACTGGGCGGTCCCGAACCTCGAACTGTTCGACGAGGTGTTCACCCACTACGGCAACACCCAGAAGTTCGTCTTCCCCAACCCCGACCAGGACGTCTACTACCTGCGCAACCACTGGCAGTGGATGCTCCACGGCGCCGTTGACGGCGCGGGTACCTGAGTCCGGCGGCGTCAGTTACTGCCCGCGTCCACCCGCTCCCCGACCGCTGTCGAGGACCGGCGTCACTGCGAGAACTGTTCGGTCCACGTCGAGTAGGTGTTCTGGAGCTCGACGACGCCGACGACGTTGCGAAGCCGGTCGGGCAGCTCCGAGCGGAACCGCTCGCCCGAGAGGCGCTCGGTCGGCCCCGAGACGCTGATCGCGCCGAGGAGTTCGCCGTCCGGCGAGTCCACGGCCGCCGCCACGCAACGGACCCCTTCGTAGCGCTCCTCGTCGTCGAAGGCGACGCCCTCGGAGGCGATCGACGACAGCTCTTCGCGCAGCGCGTCCGGGTCGGTGACCGTCGCGTCGGTGTACGGTTCGAGCGCGGTCTCGGCGAGGTAGCGGTCGCGCGCTTCGGGCGCGAGTTCGGCGAGGAACGCCTTCCCGGCCGCGGTGCAGTAGAGGGGTTCGTCGCTCCCGAGGTGCATCCGCGGGTGGTCGGTCCGGTCCCCGCTCGTCCGGTAGATCGTCACGCCTCGCCCGTCGTGTTCGGCGATGAGCCGCGCCTGCTCGCCGGTCTCGGCGGCCAGGTCCTCGACGTCGGTCTTCGCGAGGTGATACAGCGGCTGGTGTTCGCGGACCTGGCCGCCGACCGAGAGGAAGCCGAGGCCGAGGCGGTACTCGCCGTCGTCGCGTTCGAGGTAACCGTGCTTGCACAGCGTCGTGACGTGGTGGTGGACCGACGCCTTCGAACAGTCGAGCGCGACCGCGATCTCGGTGACGCCGGCCCGCTCGCGCTCGCGGATGACGTCGACGACGCGCAGCGAGGTCTCGACGGACTGGACGGTCTTCCCGATCTCGCCGTCGGTGCCGGTCATACGACGCCGAACGTGCCCCGCGGATATAAATCGTCCCGGCGGTCACTCCGACTGGGCGTCGTAGATGCGGTCGATGACCCGCTGGACGTCCAGCGCCTCGTGGACGTTCGTCACCGACGGCCGCTCGCCGGTGACGACGGCGTCGACGAACGTCTCCAGTTCGTCCGTGTAGGGGTCGTTCGGCCGGACGTGGACCGTCGAATCCACGAAGTGGTCGCGGCCGCCCTGGCGGACCTCGTAGAGCGTCAGGTCGTTGCGCTGGTCCGGGACGGGTTCGACCGCGTCGAGCGAGTTGGTGATGTCGAGTTTCGCGCCGGCGTCGGTCCCCTTGATCCGGTAGGAGTGGCTCCCCTCGTCGTTGGCGGCCCAGGCGACTTCGACCGTCGCGGTCAGGCCGTTGGCGAACTCGCAGAAGGCGGTGACGGTGTCCTCGACGTCGTACATCTTCGCCTGGTCGTCCTCGCCCCACATCTCGAGATACGCGTAGTCGTCCCGGTGGCCGAAGTACGAGTCGACGGCGGCGCTGACGGATTCGAGTTCGGGCCACCCGGAGAGGTACAGCAGCATGTCGAGACAGTGCGCGCCGGTGTCGAGCAGCGCCCCGCCGCCGGCGATGTCTTCGGAGGTGTACCACGTCCCGCGACCGGGGACGCCTCGACGGCGGACGTACTTGGCGTCGATGTGCGTTATCTCGCCGAGATAGCCGCTCTCGACGTACGACCGGGCGACCCGGCAGACGTCCCGGTAGCGGTGGTGGAACCCGACCATGCAGACGTTGCCGGTCCGCTCGGCGGCCTCGGCGATGCGCTCGGCGCTCTCCAGATCGTGGGCGAGCGGCTTCTCCAGGAGCACGTCCAGACCGGCTTCGAGCGCGCCGAGCGCCGAGGGCTCGTGGAACCTGTTCGGCGTCGAGATGACGACCGCGTCGACGTCCCGGCCGAAGAGGTCGTCCGGGCTCTCGTAGGCCGGTCTGTCGAACGTCTGCTCGAACTGTTCGCGGGCGCTCGGGTCGGCGTCGACGCCGAACACCTCGTGGCCCATCTCCCGTAGCAGTCGCGCGTGGTTGGCACCGTGGGTTCCCAGCCCGACGATCCCCACCGTCACAGTCTCGTCCATGGCTCGTAGGGTCTCCACCCGGCCGCCAGTTAACGCTTTCTCGGCGATCGGCCGCGGCCGACCCGCCGCGCCGGGGGTCGGCCTTCCGGCAAGACTATGGGGTCGATCGACGCATTCGTGAACGCAATGGCAGACCGAGCCACGCCGCTCGACCAGTACCGACAGCCGCTCGAATCGACGCTCACCGACAACGTCCTCGACTTCTGGTTCCCGCGGTCGGTCGACGACGAGCACGGCGGGTTTCTCACCAGCTACGACCGCGAGGGCGCGTTCGCCGGCAACGGTCGCAAGCAGGTCGTCACGCAGGCGCGGATGGTGTGGGTCGCTGCCCGCGTCGCCCGCGCGGGCTACGGCGACGAGTACCGCGCGATCGCCGAGGCCGGGTTCGACTTCCTCGTCGACGCCATGTGGGACGACGACCGCGGCGGCTTCTACTGGGAGGTCGAGCGCGACGGGACGACGAGCAAGCCGAACAAGCACCTCTACGGGCAGGCGTTCGGGCTCTACGCCTGCTCGGAACTCGCCCGCGTCACCGACGACGAGCGGCCGGCCGAGTACGCCCACGACCTCGTTTCCCTCCTCGACGAACACGCCAAAGACGACGTCCACGGCGGCTACGTCGAGTACTTCACGCCGGACTGGGACCCGATCACCGAGGGCCAGACCTACCTGGAGAACATCGAACCGGACTGGTCGCCCAAGGAGTCGGGCGACGCCGTCCTCGACCCGACATTGAAGCTCACCAACACCCACCTCCACCTGCTGGAGGCGTTCGCCACCTACTACGAGGTGTTCGAGACCGAGACCGGCCGCTGCCGCCTCCACGAACTGTTCGATATCGTCACGAACACCGTCTACCGGACGGGCCGGCGCTTCTGCACCGACAAGTACGAGCCCGACTGGACGCCGAAACTCGACGACGAGGCGTTCCGGATCGTCTCCTACGGGCACGACCTGGAGGGAGTGTGGCTGGCGATGGAGGCCGCCGACGCGCTGGGGCTGTCGACGGACCTGTACCGCGAACTCTTCGAGACGCTGTGGGACTACGCGCTGGAGTACGGCTACGACGACGAACGCGGCGGCTTCTACTTCTACGGCGGGTTCGACGAACCCGCGAGCTTCCGGGTGAAGGCGTGGTGGGTGCAGGCCGAGTGCATGACCAGCGCGCTCCGGACGTACGAACGCACCGGCGACGACCGGTACGTCGACGTGTTCGCGGAGACGTGGGCGTTCCTGGACGAACACCAGATCGACCGCGAACGCGGCGAGTGGCACTCCGGCGTCACCGACGACCTCGAACCGGTCGGCCGCAAGGGAGCCGTCTACAAGGGCGCCTACCACAACGGCCGCGCGCTCGTCGAGTGCATCGAGGCGATCGACCGGATCGCGTCGACCGGTGCGAATACATAAAATACACGTTCATAATCTGTAACTGACTAAAAGTCCGCTCTCGGTCAAAGCAGTGACACCGGTGTCGTCGCCACGCACTGGCCGTTCGCTCGCCTGACTGGTGACTGTATGCTATAATCCCGGTTCATAGGCCGAATGTGTCGGAATTTCACGCTCGGTGGGGAGCAACAGCCGACTACGACGACAGGCCGGTCCCGGTACTCACTCGCGTTCGACGAACAGACGAATTATTCCGCGAAGGCGCTGTATGTGCCCGATTCGTCGCCATCCGGGATTTAGAGGCGACTATCCGATCTCACGAACGAGACTGACGGGTTCGAAGGATAGAAAGGACAGTCTACTTAGTAGTATGCAGAACTATTCTGAGTTTTATATATTTTGTCGGTCGATATCGGATCGTGAGTGGCGGTCGCGTCTCTGGCCGTAGCGGGTCCGATTCACGTCCGGAGTCGTAGCGGGGAGAAGGGAAAGTGGGAGCGAGGGCGGAGGGAGCGAGGGCGGAGGGAGCGAGGGCGGAGGGAGCGAGGATGGGAGGAGGCCGTCACCCGATCTGGTCGGCGACGATCTCGTCGGCGGCGTCGACGAACGCCTGTTCCTCGCCGGCGGGGACCGTCGCGCCGGCGGCGATGTCGTGGCCGCCGCCGTCGCCGCCGACCGACCGGGAGGCCTCGCCCATCACGACCGAGAGATCGAGGCCCTCGCGGACGAGCACGCCGGTCCCGCGGGCCGAGACCTTCGTCTCCTCCTCGTTCTTCCGGGCGAACGCGACGATCGGCTTGTCCGCCGAGACGCCGTCGGTGCCCAGGGCCATCCCCGCGACGATACCGACGATGGTCTCGCGGATGGCCTCGCCGGCGTCGAACCACTGGAGGTTGTCCTCGTGGGTGACGCCCTCCTGGCGGACGTACTCCAGGCCCTCCGAGAGGTTGCGACGGTGGTTCGAGAGCAGGGTCTGGGCCTGATCGAGCGCGCCGTCTCGGTTCCCGAGACAGACGCCCAGGCCGACGTCCGCGCGTTCGTATCGCGCCGTGGCGTTCAACAGCGTCGAGAACTCGCTGGCGTCGCGCAGTTCGGTGCCGTGGGGCTCGTCGACGAGTTCGTACGTCGTCCCGACGAGCGTGTCGATCTTCGAGGCCGGGACGCCCCGCTGGACGGCGTGTTTCACCAGTGCGCTCGCCACCGTCTGGCGCTCGTCGTCGGTCAGGTCGACCCAGGTTCGCCACTCCCCGGCCTCCTTCAGGTCGACGTCGAGCCCTTCGAGGAACCGGACCGACCCGGCCTCGTCGCCGGAGACGCCGGGGATCTGGACGTCCGTCGCGTACTCGAAGAGCTTCGGGAGCGGGCGGGTCTGCTTGCCGTACAGCGTGAGGTCGGTCCCCTCGGCGAGGACGCCCGCCTCGACGCCCTCCTCGACGATGCCGCGGTTGGCGCCGACGAGTTCGCCGCCGACGGCCTGCATGTCGCCGACGGCACCGACGACCGCCAGCCCGGCCAAGTCGCGGTTGTCTTCGGACTGGCCGCTGCGCTCGGCCAGCGCGCGGGCGAGGACGTACGCCGCACCAGCGCCCGAGAGCTCGGAGGCGCCGTTGATGCCCTCCAGCAGCGGGTTGAGGTGGTACTCGGTCTCGGCGTCGGCCGGCTGGTGGTGGTCGGCGATGACCGGTTCGAAGTCGCCCGCCTCCTCGTGGGCGGCGATGGCGTCGAGCTGGCCGCTGCCGAAGTCGGTGAACAACACGGTGTCGTACTCGCGGGCCGCGATAGACGCGATCTCCGCCTCGTCGAGCTGTTTCTTGAAGACGGTCTCGAACTCCAGGCCGGCCCGTTCGAGCGCCGTCGACGCCACGGCCGCGCTCGTCAGGCCGTCGGCGTCGATGTGCGAGGCCAGCAGCAGTTCGTCGGCGGAAAGCAGTCTGTCGGCGCAGGCGTCTGCGCGCCCGGCGAGGTCGGGGACCGGCCCGGTCGTGCTCATCGAGCGTTTCTTATCGCGGCACTGGGTTTAAACCTAAGGGGTTCCCGCTCGCCGGATGGCGCCGGAGGACTGGACAATTAGCCGTCGAGACGCTCCGAGAGCCGCCGCTCGACGAGTTCGACGACCGTCTGGCCCAGCGGCGACCCGTCCCTGGCCAGGCCGTGAGCCTCGGCGACGCCGGCGCGGTCGGTCAGCGGGACCAGCCGGAGCGTAGTCCCGTCCGGCCCGACTTCGACGTGGAGCGACGCCTGCGGGAACGAACAGGTCGCCGGAGCGAGCGCCTCGACGGTGCCCCCGTGCGTGCACAGCGCGGGGACGTGGTGGTGGGCGGACAGCACGAGCGGCACGTCGTGCCGGCGCAGGAGTTCGGAGACCGCGTCCCCGTCCCGGAGGGAGAAGTTCCGCCAGCGGTCGCGGTCGGGGCAGTCAGGGAGCCTGGCGGCGGGGTGGTGGAGCGCGACCACGGGCTGGTCGGCTGCGGCCAGTTGCTCGGCGAGCCACGCCCGCTGGGCGGGGCCGACGCGGCCGCCCCAGGTGTCCCGCAGGTCGCCGACGTCGTTGCGGTCGTCCTCGGCGGCCGACTCCCGGTCGTCGTCCGTCGTCGTCGGCCCTCCGGCGGCCGCCTTCGAATCGCTGTCGACGGCCGGCCCGTCGACCAGCCCGGCGACACCGCTCGTCGCGGTGTCGACGCCGAGCAGGGTCAACTCGCCAACCTCGCGCGCGAAGGGGAGCGGGTCGTAGCGCTCGGCGAAGCGCTCGACCGGCGGGGTCGTGTGGTCGTCGAACGCCTTCGGCACGTCGTGGTTACCTGGGACGGCGTACCAGGGAACGTCCAGATCGCCGAGCGCGTCGTCGACGGCGTCGAACTCCGCGGAGTGGCCGTCGCGAGTCAGGTCGCCCGCGAGGAGCGCGGCGTCGGCGTGTTCGTTCGCGATAGCGACGGCCGACCGCAGGCGTTCGAGCGTCCTGTGGTAGACCTTCCACGTGCCGCGGGCGGTCAGCGCGACGTGCGGGTCGGCGACGACCGCGAGCGTCGTCGGTGAATCGCTGCGGGGGCGGTCGAGTCGGGCGAACACGGGTCCGGGGGCGACGGTCTGTGGTGTCATGAGTTGGTGAGGACGTGAACGCGGTCGGTATCGAGGGTCAGTGCGACTCGCTCGCCGGCCGCCGGCGCGTCGGTCGGATCGACCCGGAGCGTCACCGACTCCTCGTTCGGGAGGTCGGCGACGCAGCGGACGTGTTCGCCGAGGTAGAACCGCTCGCGGACCGTCGCCTCGAACGGGCCGTCCCCGAGTTCGAACGCCTCCGGGCGGGCGACGACCGTCACCTCCCCCTCGTCGCCGTTCGGGGCGGGCGTCGTCGCGTGGCCGAAGTCGAGTCGGCCGTTGCGGGCGGTCGCGGGCAAGCGGTTGGAGGTGCCGACGAAGTCGGCGACGAAGCCGTTGGCCGGCTCCTCGTACACCTCCGCCGGCGTGCCAACTTGCTCGATGCGCCCGTCGTTCATGACGGCGATGCGGGTGCAGACCGCCATCGCCTCGGTCTGGTCGTGGGTGACGTACAGCGCGGTCACGTCCAGATCGTTCAGGAGTTCGACGAGTTCGCGCTGGAGACGGGTCTTCAACTGCGCGTCGAGGCCGGTCATCGGCTCGTCGAGCAGGAGGATGGTCGGCTCGATGGCGAGCGCCCGCGCGAGGCCGACCCGCTGTTGCTGGCCGCCCGAGAGCGTCGTCGGGTCGCGGTCGGCCAGTTCCGCGATGTCGAGCAGTTTGAGGAGTTCGACGGCGCGCTCGCGGCGTTCCGCCTTCGAGACTCCGCGCATCTTCGGGCCGAACTCGACGTTCTCCCGGACGGTCATGTTCTCGAAGAGGGCGTACGACTGGAAGACGAGGCCGACGTTCCGCCGCTCCGGCGGCACGCGGGTCACGTCCTCGTCGTCGAACAGCACGCGGCCCTCGGTGGGCGTCTCGAAGCCGGCGATCGTCCGCAGCGTCGTCGTCTTGCCGCAGCCCGAGGGGCCGACCACCCCGAGTATCTCGCCGTCACCGACCGTCAGCGACAGGTCGTCGACGGCGGTCGCTTCGCCGAACCGTTTCGTCACGCTGTCGAGTGTGATGTCTGCCATGGTATCAGTCCGTCGCGAACCCCCGGTTGCCCAGCAGCTGCAGCGCCGCCGTGACGCCCGCGATGAGGAGGAAGAACACGGAGACCGCGGCGGCGGTCGTCAGGAAGGAGCTGTTCGAGATGTTCGCCTTGAGGAAGAGCGCGAGCGGCCGCGCGCCCCGCGAGAAGACGACGTAGGAGAAGTTGAACTCCGCGGCGGCCAGCGCCCAGCAGATGATCGCCCCCGAGACGATGCCGCGCTTGGCGTTCGGGACGATGACGGAGATGAAGGTCCGCGGCCAGGAGGCGCCCAGCGACCGGGCGCTCTCCTCCAGTTGGCGCAGGGGCATCGACTCGAAGCTCGACTGGACGGCCATCACCATGAACGGCGCCTTCAGCAGCGAGTAGCCGACGATGAGCCCGAAGTCAGTCGCCGAGAGCTGGGGGTACGCCCGGAGGAAGGCGATGCCGAGGACGATCCCCGGCGCCAGCGGCAACACGGCGACGGCGTTGAGCAGGTCCCGGCCGGGGAACTCGTAGCGCGCGACGGCGTAGGCGATGGGCACGCCGACGACGAGGTTGACGAGGACGCCGCCGAGCGCGAGCCACATGCTGCGGAACAGTGGGCTCTGGCCCGGCGCGGCGAGGGGGTTCTCGGGCAGCGTGCGCAGGACCGCACCGAGTCGCAGCGAGTAGAGCGCGTCGCCGCCGAGCCCGAGCACCTGCTTCCAGTGGGTGAACGTCACGAACCCCGACGGAAGGACGCCGGTCCACTCGCGGGCGAACGACGCCGCGAACGTCGCGACGACCGGGAAGACCAGGAACACGAACGTCAGCGCGAACACGGCCGTCACGAGCGGGCGACCGAGGACGCCCGACGGTGAGGGGCGCCACGAGCGAGCCTCCGCGTCTTCGACGGCGACGCCGCCGTCAGGGCGTGCGGTCTCGGCCGAGCCCGTGTCGTCGCACTCGCTCACAGCCCCACCTCCGCGCTGGTGTAGCGCAGGCCCAGCGCCGTGAACCCGAGGACGAAGGCGAACCAGACCGCGGCCATCGCCGAGGCGAGCTGGATGTCGAACCCGCTGCCCGCCGAGAGCGCGTAGTCGATCTCGTAGGTCCAGACGCGCAGCGCCCGGAGGATCAGGACGGTGCCGAAGATCGCCAGCGCCGTCCGGAACGTGAGGATGAACGCGCCGATGAGGCCCGGCTTGATCTGCGGGAGCGTGACGTGATAGAAGGTCCGGGCGGGTGTCGCGCCCAGCGAGCGGGCGGCCTCCTCGGTGCGCTCGTTCACCTCGGCGTAACTCCCCCGGAGGAGCAACAGCGCCCGGGGGACCATCGAGTAGCAGTACGCGACGAACAGGCCGCCGACGCTAGTCGCGATGGCCAGGTCGAGGTTGCTCCGGCCGGTGAACCACGCGGCGAGGTTCGTCACCAGGCCGCTGTTGCCGAAGAGGACGATGATCATGAACGCCGCGACGATGCCTGGCAGGCTGATCGGGAACGAGAGGAGCGTCACCAGCGCGCCGCGGAACGGCAGGTCGTACTTCTCCAGGGCGTGGGCCGTCGCGGTCGCGACGCCGAGGCTGACGACGGTCGTCGCGAGCGAGAACCAGAGCGTGTTGACGGCAGAGGCCCGCAGGTGGGGGTCGGTGACGAGTCGCCGGTACGCGGACAGCGAGAACCCCTCGGTGACGTACTTCGCCTCGGAGACGCTGATACGGAACATCTCGCTCAGCGGGTACAGTCCCGCGACGGTCGCGAGTACGAGGAAGGGGGCACACAGCGCGGCGATGCGCCGGCGCTCGCGGTCGCGCTCTGTCCGCGGCAGCACCAGTCGCTCGGCGGGGTCGGGGAGCCGCTCGACGCCGCCGCGGGCGGCCGTCCCCGCCGCGTCGGCGACCGGCGCCAGTCGGCCGCGGATCCCGTCGGTCGCTTCGTCGGCCGCCATCGGCCTACAGGCCCGCGGAGCGCTCGATCTCGTCGATGATGCCCTGCTGTTTCTCGACCAGTTTCCCGTAGTCGACCTGGAACTCCGTCTCGTCGTAGACCGACTGGTCGGGGAACTCGTCGGGCATCTCCAGTTCCGGCGCGCGGATCGGGCGGACGTACGCGTCGAGGAACTTGCGCTGGCCCTCCTTCGAGAGGACGTAGTCCATGAACAGCTTGCACGCTTCGGGGTTGGGGGCACCCTCGATCAGCCCGTAGCCGTAGGGCTGGTTGAACGCGCCCTTGTTGCCGTTCTTGCCCTTCAGGAGCGCGACGTCGACCTTGTCCTCGGCGATGGCTTCGTCGTTGTACTTGAGGTTCAGCCCGGAGTAGTCGTAGCGGACGAACGTGGCGTACTCGCCCTTGGTGAACTGCGCCTGGAAGTTGTCGGTGAACTCGGCGCCGTTCTCCTTGAGCTGCTTGTAGTAGTCGATCACCGGCTGGAGGTCGTCGAGCGACCCGCCGCGGGCGTTGTTGATCGAGAGGGCGCAGGCCAGCCCGACGGCCGCCGTCGGCGTCTGGAGCGCCATGTCCTTCGCGACGTCGGGGTGGAGCAGGTCGTCCCAGGTCGTCGGGGCGTCGAGGCCGCGCTCCTCGTAGACGTCAGCGCGGTAGGTGACCGCGGTGGTCATCCGCCGGGTCGCGGTCATCTGGCCGTCGTCGGTCTTGAGCTTCTCCGGCACCTTGTCCCAGTTCTTCGGCTTGTAGCCGGTGAGAAAGCCCTCGTTCTTGGCGATGATGCCGTAGGTGTAGCCGCCGTTGTACGCCGAGTGGTCGGGGTTCTGGGCGTGCGAGCGCATGTGCTTGAGCGCCTCGCCGGACGAGCGGTCGTCGTCGTTGAGCGGGACGCCGTACTGCTGCTCGAAGGCCTGCATCAGCGCCGGCCAGTTCGACCAGTTCGACTGGACCGCGTAGACGTAGAGCTTCTCCGGGAACGACGACGCGCTCACGGTCGTCTGGTAGTCGCCGTGGCCCACCTCGTACTCCTCGGCCGCGTCGGTGTCGGTGGCTCCCCCGTCCCCGCCGCCGAGCGCGCCGGTACAGCCCGCGAGACCGCTCGCTACTACCGCACCCGTTCCTGTCAGAAACCGCCGCCGTGACGTGTTCATACGGGAGAACGGGCGCGGACGACGGTTAAGACGGCTTATATTTCCGGTTCGTTGCAGTATCGAGCGGTACGTAGCCACCGGGCGAGTACCCGCCGCTATCGACGGCTATTGGCGCTATATATCTCCGTGAGGCCGGCGGACGGGGACTCGGTCAGTTGTCGCCGGTCAGACGCCGTCGGAGACGGTGTCGTCACCGGACGCGGCCTCCACGACGGCCTCGGCGAGCGCCTCGAAGTCGGCGGTCTCGGGGATCACGTCGACGGCGACGCCAGCGTCGGCCGCGGTTTCGGCGGTCGGGTCGCCGATGACGCCGACGACGGCGTCGGCGAGTCCGTCCAGCGCCTCCTCGCGGACGTCCCGCTCGTCGGCCGCGGCGAGGAAGTGCCGGACCGTCAGCGAGGAGGTGAACACGGCGCCGTCCAGATTGCCAGCGGCGGCGACTTCGGCCGACTCGCCGGCGTCGGCGGGCCGCTCCAGCCGGTAGAGGACCGTCTCGTGGAGGTACGCGCCGGCGTCTTCCAGCCCGGTCAGCAGCACCGCCGAGCCGTGGTCGCTGCGGGCGACCTCGACGCGGGCGCCGTCGACCTCGTCTTCGAGCGCTTCGACGAGACCGGCCGAGGAGAACTCCGCGGGCACCCGGTCGACGGGGTAGTCGTGGTCGCGCAGCGCGTCGGCCGTCGACTCGCCGATGGCGCAAACCGTCGCGTCGCCGGCCTCCCATCGCTCGTCGGGGCCGCCCTCCTCGGCGCGCTCGCCGGCGACGAGTTCGACGCCCGTCTTGCTGGTGAACACGACGTAGTCGGCGTCGCTCCGGGGGACGTCGCCGGTCGGGTCGACGGTCAGCATGGGGTCGGCGACGGGGTCGGCGCCGAGCGATTCGAGCAGTTCCGCGGCGGCCGCGAGCCGGCCGTCCGGCGGGCGGAAGACGGCGATCCGCGGGCGGTCGGCCGCGCTCATCGGTCGGCCCCTCCGCCGACCGCCGTTTCGGTGTCGTCGTCGGCCGCGGGCTCGCCGTCCTCGCCGGCCGGCGCGTCGCCGCCGTACCCTCGAAGGAATTCGACGACGCGCTCGCGCTCGCCGGCGACGTCGCCGACGACGGTGATCGCCGGCGGTTCGATGCCGACCTCGTCGCGGGCGTCGACGATGGTGTCAAGGGTCCCGGTCGCGACTTGCTGGTCCGGCCAGGTCGCGCGTTCGACGAGCGCGACGGGCGTGTCGGGGGCCATCCCGGCGTCGCGGAGCGCGGCGGTGTAGTCGGGGAGCTTGCCGACGCCCATGAGGACGACGATGGTCCCGCCGGTCGCCGCCAGCGCCTCCCAGTCGACGGCCGACTCGTCTTTGGTCGGGTCCTCGTGGCCGGTGACGAACGACACCGAGGAGGCGTGGTCGCGGTGGGTCGCGGGGATGCCCGCGACCGCCGGGCCGGCGATGGCCGACGTTACTCCCGGGACCACCTCGAACGGCACCTCGTGGGCGGCGAGATACGCCGCTTCCTCCCCGCCGCGGCCGAAGACGAACGGGTCGCCGCCCTTCAGACGGACGACGTCCTCGCCCTCGCGGGCGAGTTCGACCAGCCGCTCGTTGATGGCCGACTGGGGGGTGCGCTCGCCGCCGGCGCGTTTGCCAACGTCTTCCCGGCGCTCCTCGGGGATCAGGTCGATGATCTCCGGGCCAGGGAGCTTGTCGTGGAGCACCACGTCCGCTTCGTCGAGGAGCCGGCGGGCTTTGACGGTCAGCAGGTCCGGATCGCCGGGGCCGGAGCCGACGAGATAGACGGTCCCGGTCACGCGTCGGTCCCCCCGGACCCACTCTCGTCGCCGTCGTCACCGCCCTCGATGGCGTCGGGCGTGTCCGGGGAGGCGCTGGCCGCGCCGGAGTCCTCGCCGGTGCGCCGTCGCGCTCGTTCGATGATCGCCGCCGCGCCGTCGTCGGCCAGGTCCGCCGCGAACGCCCGGGCGGCCTGCGGGTGACGGTCGACGGGGAGTTCGCGGGTCTCGCGGACCTCTTCGTCGCCCTCGCGGTCGAGCACGCGGACGCTCGTCCGGACGACCGACCCCTGGAGGACGGCGTAGATGCCGACGGGCGCGACGCACCCGCCGCCGAGTTCTTCTAGTACTGTCCGCTCCGCGGTCGCTTCGACCCGGGTCGGCGCGTGGTCGAGCGCGCTCCGGATGTCCTCGGCGAGGTCGCCGTCGCGGGCGGTGACGGCGAGCGTCCCTTGCCCCGGCGCGGGGACGAACTGGTCGGGTCGGAGCTGCTGGTGTTCGACGTGGTGGAGCAGGCCCGCCCGCTCTAATCCCGCTTCGGCGAGCACGATGGCGTCGTACTCGACGTCCGGATCCCGTTCGAGCGCACGTCGCTCGAGCTCCGAGAGGTCCTCGAACCACTCCGCGACCGTGCGGTCGAACTCGGAGTCGTCGTCCTCGTCGCCGTCGGCGTCCTCGCTGTCGTTTCCGCCCGCGTCGGCCGCTGTCTCGTCGTCCGCGCCGTCGGGCTTGTTGTACTTGGCGTAGTCGGTGGATCGTGCCTGATCGTCCGCGTCGCCGTCGTCGGCCTCGTCGTAGACGGCGAAGGACTCGGCCTCCTCGTCGGCTTCGGCCTCGACGCGGCGCTCGTGTTCGCGGACGAGCGGGGGCGCGAGTAGCTTCTCGACCCGCGTGTCGACGTTGCCGCGCAGCGGCTGGACGTCGAGATCCGGCCGCTCGGCGAGCAACTGGGCGCCCCGGCGGAGGCTGGACGTACCGACGGTCGCGCCCTCGGGCAGGCCGGCGAGGCTCGACCCGTTGCGGGTGACGAGCACGTCGCGGGGCGCCGCGCGCTCGGGGACGCCCGCGACGACGAGGTCCTTGGGCATCTCCGTGGGCATGTCCTTCATCGAGTGGACGGCGGCGTCGCAGTCGCCGTCGAGGACCTCCTCGTCGAGCGCGCGGACGAACGCGCCGGTCTTGCCGAGTTCGTGAATGGCCTCGTCGGTGATCTGGTCCCCCGTGGTCTCCACCTCGACGAGTTCCACGTCGAACCGTCGGTTCTCCAGGCGCTCCTTGACGGCGGCGGCCTGCCGCATCGCGAGCGTCGACCCGCGCGTCCCCAGCCGCAACGTTGTACTCATTGTCTCTCAGTGGACGCGCCGACGTGAAAAGCACACCACTTCCGTTCGCGGCTATTGTTTAATTCGCGTGCTTGTTGAGCGGTTGTTTCTGGTGGACGGGTCGTGGAAGAAACGGAAACGACCGCAACCGGAGGAGACAGCAAGCGATGAAAGCCCTCGGCGGGCTCGCGGTCGCTGAGTCGGATATCCTCGCTTCGCTCCCCGTTCACATCGAGGTCTCCCTGCGGTCGACCTCGCACCGCTCGGATAGTGCCGACTCAGTCGACTGAACTGAACGCGAACCCACCTCGCCCTTTCAGTCCGCCAGGAACAGCACAGCACCGCGCCTCACACCTCCCCAGCCGATTCGCTCAGTCGCTCCGCTCCTTCGCTCATCCCTCGCACGGCTTCGACTCACGGCCTCGCTGTCGCTCGGCACGCTCGATAGCGCGCGCCACCGTGACTGTCTCTTCTGCGGGCTATCGGTAGCATCCGCCGAGCGAAGCGAGGCGGTTCACCGTCAGAGCGAAGCTCTGACGAGCCCGCGGTCGTTCACGGTGCTCACTCCCGCGGACACCGAATCCGAGCGGAGCGAGGATTCGGCCTTTTTCACCCATGTTTTTGTCGGTCGGGTTCCCGCAGCGAGCGCAGCGAGCGAGGAAACCCGGCCGGGAAAAAGATGGTCTACCAGGGCTCGTCTTTCGCGCCGATGACGTAGGCGATGCCGTTGGTGACGACGTGGAGCAGCGGGGTCGCCACGAGGACGACCGCGAGCACCGTCGGCGCGAACGTCTCGACCACCCAGTCGAAATCGAGCAGGGCGGCGAGCGCGAGCGCGCCGACGACGAAGTCGAGCTGGTCGAGGCCGGGGAAGGGGGCGCCGCGCTCGCGGCCGGTCCGCCGCTTGAGGAAGGATGCGGCGATGTCGCCGCACATCGCGCCGAGCGCGAGGCCGACGGCGGCGGGGAGCGGGAACTCGACGGGCGCGACGCCGAGCAGGTCGGCGATGGCGTCCGATCCGGCGTTGAGTACCAGTGCGAGCGCGACGCCGGCGGCGGTCCCGGCGGCGGTCCCCCGCCAGGTCTTGCCGTCGCCGAGGACGCGCCGGCCGCCCCAGGTCCGGCCGCCGTCGATGGGGCGGCCGCCGCCGGCCAGCACCGCCGCGTTGTTCGGCACGTACGCGGGCAACATCGCCCACAGCGCCGTCACGATGGCCGGGTACAGGTCCATATGCTCGCCGACAGTTCCGTGCCCCTTAATCACGGTGTTTCGCGGCGTCCGTACCGACGGATCGGTGTGGGCCCCGCTGTGTGCCCGGGTCGCACTGTCCGGCCCGGGTTCTGCCGCCCGGTGTCGGTACCACTTTCACACTGGCGGCAATACTTGCGACCATGATTCCGCCGATCGCGAGTCGGTTCGTCGCCGGCGAGACGGCCCCGGAGGCGCTCGAACACGCCCGCGAGGCGAACGAGCGCGGGCTCGGGGTGATACTCAATCTACTGGGCGAACACTACCACGAGCGCGGGCCTGCGGACGAGGACGCCGCGACCTACTGCGAGTTGATCGACGACATCGCCGACGCGGGTCTGCGGGCGTGCGTCTCGGTCAAGCCGTCCCAACTCGGTCTCGACGTCGGCGAAGACGTCTTCCGCGAGAACCTCGCCAGCGTGGTCGAACGCGCCGACGAGCACGACGAGTTCGTCTGGATCGACATGGAGGACCACACGACCACGGACGCGACGCTCGACGCGTTCGAGCATCACGCCCGCGAAACCGGGGGAAGCGTCGGCATCTGCGTTCAGGCTAATCTCCGGCGGACCCGCGAGGACCTCGAACGGCTGGCCGACCTCCCGGGGAAGGTCAGGCTCGTCAAGGGGGCCTACGACCCGCCGGCGGAGGTCGCCTATCGAGAGAAATCACGGGTGAACCGGGAGTACAGGGACCTCCTGGCGTTCATGTTCCGTGAGTTCGACGACGGCGTCGCGGTCGGGAGTCACGACCCCGGGATGATCGACCTGGCCGCGGATCTGCACGGCGAGTACGGGACGCCCTACGAGGTGCAGATGCTGATGGGCGTGCGCGAGGACGCCCAGGTGGACCTGGCCGACGACTGCGAGGTCTGGCAGTACGCCCCGTACGGCTCGAAGTGGCTCTCCTATTTCTACCGGCGGGTGCTCGAACGCAAGGAGAACCTGACCTTCGCGCTCCGCGCCGTCGTGAGCGGGTGACGCGTGATTCGAACGAAGTGAGAATCACGGTTGAGCGAGCGGCGGAGCCGGGAATTCGGGGTAGAGATGAACAACATCCGCTCGTGTTCTCCGTCCGGAAGGAACACGCTTAGTACGCTCCGGCGGACAGATAGGCGCAGATGAGTTCGGCATCCTGGAAGCGAGACTTCGCCAGCGGGCTGGTCATCCTCGTACCGTTGCTGGTGACGGCCTACATCATCCTCTGGCTCTACACGGCGTTGGCGGGCGTGCCGCTGCCGGTCGAGAGCCACAACGTCACGGTCGGTGACCGGTCCGTCCCCGTCGGCACTCCGCTCCGGGTGCTGCTGACGATGGTCGTCTTCGTGCTCGTCGTCTTCTCGCTGGGGTACCTGATGCGGACCACGTTCGGCGACCTCATCGAGGGGACCATCGACCGAACGATGAACCAACTCCCCGGGCTCCGGGTGGTCTACAACGCGTCGAAGATGGCCGTCGAAACCGTCGTCTCCGGCGCGGACGAACTCCAGGAACCCGTCAAGATCGAGACCTGGCAGGGCATGCGGATGACCGCGTTCAAGACCGGCAAGTCGACCGAGGACGGCCGCGACGTGCTCTTCCTCCCGACAGCACCGAACATCACTACCGGCTTCGTCGTCGAAGTCGATCCCGACGCCTACGAGGAGACGAACGAACGCGTCGAAGAGGCGCTGACACGCGTCCTCAGCGCCGGCTTCGGGGAGGCCGACCAGACGTCGATCCCGATGACGCCCGACGACGAGGAGAATCCGGAGTCGGCGGACGACGGCGAAGACTGACGGCGAGAACTGCGCCCGACGGCAGAGATAGAGAGGTAGACGGCGGCCCACGGCGGATGCGAGCGACGGGTCACCGCGGATGCGAGTCGTGAACGGTGGCCGACGCTGACTCGGGACGAGTGGGTTCCGGCGGGGCGTCGATCAGCTGATGTGTGCGGCGATGTCGGCCTCGGTGATGATGCCGACGGTCTCGCCGCCCTCGACGACCAGGACGGCGTCGTTGTGGTTGAGGTAGTCGTTGATCTCGTCGATGGTCGCGCCGGGTTCGACGGTCGCGATGGACTCGCGTTTGACCTCGTCGACGGGTAAGTCGCCGACGTTGTCGGCCTCCGACGAGTCCGACAGTTGCCGAATGTCGGAGTGGCTGATCAGGCCCAGCGGCGTCCCGTCGCGGATGACGGGGGCCTGCGAGAACCCGCGTTCGTTCATCCGTTCCTGCGTCTGGTGGACGGAGTCGTCGGGCTGGACGCTCACGATGGGTGAGTTCATCAGGTCTTCGGCCCGCAGGATCGCTCCCTCTGCTTCCTGTAGCGCGTTGACGATCCGACGGAGCGTCGACAGCCGCGGGTCGACGTCCCCGCCCTCGATCCGGGCGATCAGCGGCTGTGACACGTCCGCCCTGTCCGCCAGGTCGCTCTGGGTCAACCCCAGTTCGTTCCGCCGCTCCCGCAGATCCGCCGGCGTCGGTAAGTCCATGCGACGGAATAACCATCGGTAATATAAAAAACCACCGCCGGACGCGCTCGGTCACGCGGGCAGCGGTCGCCAGCGGTCGATATAAACGCGTGGAGCGGCTATCGGGTGGTATGTCAGACAGCGAGGAGACGCTCCCGGACTCCGACGAGGAGTGGCGAGAGCGGCTCACAGAGGAGGAGTACAAGATCCTGCGCGAGCGGGGGACCGAACCGAAGTTCAGCGGCGAGTACCTCGACGTCGACGACGAAGGGGAGTTCACCTGCGCGGGCTGCGGGACGGAGTTGTTCTCGACGGACAACCAGTTCGACTCGGGCCACGGCTGGCCGAGCTTCTTCGACGTCGTCGAGGAGGGCAACGTGGAGACGCGGCTGGACACCAGCCACGGGATGCGCCGGACGGAAGTCGTCTGCGCGACGTGCGGCGGCCACCTGGGGCACGTCTTCGACGACGGCCCCGAGCCGACGGGCAAGCGCTACTGCATCAACTCGGCGGCGCTCGATTTCGAGGGCGACGAGTAGCGTGGCTCGACCGCAGGGAGAGCCACGTTATGACGAACGGTGACCGTCGGGAACCGTGAGTAGCGTGGTCCGAACGGAGTGAGGACCACGATATACCGGGCGGGGAGCGAAGCGACCCGCGAGCAGCGCGCCGCGATCGGAGTGAGGACCGCGGCATCGCGAGAGCCCGAACCGCCGGAATCGACGTAGGCCGGACCGACTATCAAATCGATCGAACCGGCCGGAAGCCTTTTTGAACTCGTGATCGGTTGCAGAGGTGTGACGCCCGAACACGCGGAGGAATCGGCGGACGGGTCCGGCGACCGGACGGTCTCGGTGCTCGGGGCGGACGTGGTAGTAGAGGAGGCGTTCGTGGCGTTCCCGTGGCGCGCGGGGATGGCGCGGGCGCCGGCCGCGTTCGTCGCGGCCTTCGTCCTGACGGCCGGGGTCGCGGCGATCGGCGGGTTCGGATCCGGGACGCTGCAGCGTCGCGTCTCGCTCCTGGGTATCGTCGTCTTCAACGCCCACAACATCCCGGCGACGGTCGGCGCGGTGCCGCAGCTGCTCGCCCCGGTGGCCGAACCGGTGGCCGGCGTCCCGGGCGTCGGACGGCTCCTGCGCGGGCTGTTCACGTTCGGGACCGGCCACACGGCGCCGCTCTCGCACGCCGGCGGTATCCTCGGCGGGCAGACGGCGGGGATCGGGCACCTGAACCTCATCGAGGCGTTCGGCGAGACCGACGTGCCGACGCTGGTCTACTACCTGGTGCCGCCGGTCGCGCTGGTCGGCGCGGGCTACGAGTTCGCCGACAGCTACTGGGAGGAGACGACGACGGAGTCGCTGGTGGACGTGGCGCGGTTCGGCATCGCCGTCGCGGCCGGCTATCTCGTCGTCCTGTTCGTCGGGTCGGTGCTGTTCACCGCCGTGTTGCGGAGTTCGATCGCCGGCGCGGTCACGGTCTTGCCCGACCGGTACCTGCTCGTCGTCTTCGGATTCGCCTACCCGACGATATTCGCGACGCTCGGTGCGGGACTGGTGTACTTGGACAGAAGCGAGAACTGAGGCGCCGTCTCAGGCGTAGCTGGCTTCGAGGTACTCGACGATCTTCTCGGACTCGGCCATCGTGACGCCGTGGTCCTCGTCGACGATGACGGGGACGCCGCGCTGGCCGGAGACGCGCTTGACCTCGTTGCGCTGGGAGTGGAGCGCCTCCACCCAGACGGAGTCGTAGTCGAGGTCGAGCTCGTCCATGCGGTCGGCGACTTTCTCGCAGTACGGGCACCCGTCGAGCTGGTAGAGCGTGAACGACATACGTCCACATTCGGAACCGACCGGCAAGTGCGTTGTGGCCGGCTGGTCACTGTGTAGGCCCGTTCGGAGCGCTGATCCCGAGAGGGCGAAAAACGTCGCGGCGCGGAACAGCGGGCGAGTCCCGGCCGTTACTCGTTCATCAGGCCGTCTTCCTCGACGCGCATGACGGCCTCGCCGTCGGGGAGGTTCGGCGCGTCGACGAGCTTGACGATCCGCTTGTCGCCCTTGGACTTGCGGAGGTAGATGCGGAACGTGGAGGTGTGGCCGAGGATGTTGCCACCGATGGGCTGGGTCGGGTCCCCGAAGAACGAGTCGGGGTTGGAGGCGACCTGGTTGGTGACGACGACGGCGGTGTTGTGGAGGTCGCCGACGCGCATCAGGTCGTGGAGGTGTTTGTTGAGCTTCTGCTGGCGGTCGGCGAGTTCGCCGCGGCCGACGTACTCCGCGCGGAAGTGCGCGGTCAGCGAGTCGACGCAGAGCAGGCGGATGGGGAACTCCTCTTCCTGGGTCTCGCTGGCGAGCTCCTGGGCCTGCTCGGCCAGCAGGATCTGGTGGTTGGAGTTGAACGCCTTCGCCACGTGGATGTTGTCGAGCATGGTCTCGACGAGGTCGTCGAGCAGCGCCTCGTCGGTGGCGTCGGCCTGCTCGGCGTCTTCGACGACGCCGTGGAGGACCATCGTGTCCTCGAGGACCTCCTCGGAGAGGCCCTTGACCATCTGGTCGATCCGCTCGGGGCGGAAGGTGTCCTCGGAGTCGATGAACATCGCGCTGCCCTCCAGCCCGCCGTGTTCGCGGGGGAGCTGGACGGTCACCGAGATCTGGTGGGTGACCTGGGACTTGCCGGCGCCGAACTCGCCGTACACTTCGGTGATCGACTGGGTCTCGATGCCGCCGCCGAGGAGGTCGTCCACCTCGTCGACGTTCCAGGTGAGCTTGCCGATCTGTTCGCGGCGTTCGAGCACGGCGGCGCCGGACTCGAACCCGCCGATGTCGGCGGCCTCGCGCGCGGCGTTGATGATGTCGGCGGCGCTCGATTCGCCGACGTCGGCGGAGTTCGAGAGCTCGCCGGGGCTCGCGACCGCGATGCCCTGGTAGGAGTCGAATCCGTTGTCTTTGAGCTTTTCCGCAGTGGCCGGGCCGACGCCCGACAGTTCTTCGAGGTCGTCTGTCGCCATGGATATCGATTGCGCCGCCCATCATATAAACCCTCGTTAACACCAAAGTGAAAGTGAAACCGGCGCACAGCGACCGTTCGTGATCGAACTGATCCGAAGGTTGATAGGTGAACGCGAGGGCGGCGGAGAGCGATCGCGGGTGCCTGTGGCCGGGGGCTCTCAGCCGCCGCGGGCGCCGAGGTAGACGACGCCGAGGACGCCGAGGAAGTAGACGGCGGTGAGCCACAACTCGGGGACCGAGAGCACGCGGTGGCCCTGGTGGCCGACGACGACGAGCGCGAGCGCGGCGAGCGAGGCCAGCGGACGGGAGCGGAGGCCACCCGCGAATGCTCGGAGTTGCCAGACGAAGTCGCGGAGAAAGCCCGAGACGGTCTCGCCGGCGGGCCGGTTCCCGTCGGGGTTGTCCGTCGGCTCGAACCCGTCGAGTGCGTCGCGGTCGACCGTCAGCACCTCGCCGGTGTTCACTCTGCGGCCGTCGGCGTCGCCCACCCGGAGGAGCGTGACGTGCTCGTCGTCCGTCCCGACGACGCGATAGACGCCCTCGTCGGCCGGTCCCGCGCCTGTCGACCGGAGGTGGTCGTACACCGAAATATCGGAACGCAGCGGCGGCATTGGCGGCGTGTCGCCCGTTCGGCAAATAAACCTATTCCCACGGGTGGCCGCCGGGGCGGTCCGGCCAGAGCGGGTACCAGTACTCCTTGTCCGGTTCGACGGTGAGCTCGCCGTCCAGCACGCTCTGGAGTTTGATCTCCGTCTGGTTGTGCCGTTCGTGGTCGCCCTCCGGCGCAAAGGGGTAGTACTTCCCGCGGCGGAACGAGTACACCCAGTAGGCCCGCTGTCCGTCTTTTTCGAACGCGAACAGCGCGGCGAGCAGGCGCGAGCCGTATCCCCGCTCGATGAACTCGTCGGCGGCGAAGTGGATGCTCGTCACCAGATCCTCGGGGTCGTCGTCTTCGAGGACGACCCACTCGTAGCCGTGGTCGTCGGTCGTGAACCGCGCTTTCGTCCCCGTCTCGACCTCCCCCGCTTCGAGGATGGCCTCGACGTTCTCGACGGCGTCCTCGAAGTCCGTGCTGTCGACGTCGGCGAAACACAGCGCGGCCGCCTCGGCCGGCGCGAAGCCCAGGTCGGCCTCCATCGTCATGTAGGCCGTGCTCATCCCGAACAGATCCTCGGGGTCAGCGTCCCGGGTCGCGTCGGCCTCCGCTTTCATCCCCAGCGCGGACTTCAGGCCGTCCAGCAGTCCCATGTCCCTCCGTTTGGGCGAGCGGGTAAAAGACGCTTCCCTCCGGACGGCGAGCCGGTTCGTTTCAGTCGTCCCAGGGGGCGTTGTCGGGGTCGATCTCCCGCTGGCCGCGGTCGAGTTCGGCGATGCGTTCCAGGTCTTCGTCGTCCAGGTCCACGTCGTAGGCCCGCCAGTTGTCTTCGATGTGGTCGGCGCTCGTGGCCTTCGGGATGACCGCGACGTGCTCCAGCGACAGGAGCCACGACAGCGTAACCTGCGGGACGCTCGCGTCGTGTTTCTCGGCGACGTCCTGCAACACCGGGTCGTCGAGCACTTCCGTCCGCGCCAGCGGCGAGTAGGCGACGACGGTGTGGCCGTGCTCGGCGGCGTACTCGCGCAGTTCTTCCTGCTGGAGATAGGGGTGCATCTCGACCTGGTTCGCGAATATCGGCGCGTCGAGGATCTCGCGGGCCTCGTCGAGGTGCTCCGGCTCGAAGTTCGAGACGCCGACGTGGCGGATCTTGCCCTCGTCGTACAGCCGCTGGAACGCCGAGAGCGTGCCCTCGGGGTCGTAGGTCTTCGTCGGCCAGTGGACGTACAGCAGGTCGACGTAGTCGGTCCCCAGTTTGTCGAGGCTCTCCTCCGCCGTCTCCAGCACGTCGTCGTGGGCGAGATTCGAGGTGCTGACCTTCGTCGCGAGGAAGGCTTCCTCGCGCGGCACGTCCGCCTCGGCGACGCCGCGGCCGACGAACTCTTCGTTCTCGTATGCCTGCGCGGTGTCGATACTGCGGTAGCCCAGTTCCAGCGCCGTGCGGACGCTCTCGGCGCACTGCTCGGGATCGGTGTTCTGCCACGTTCCGAGTCCGAGTCCGTGCAGGTCGAGTTCGCTCATGTGTCTTCTCGTTGTTGGGCTGTGCGACCCTAACGGCTGGGGAAGCGGTGAGAGCCTCCCGCTACTCCGACCTCTCCATCTCGGCGGCGAGTTCGCGCAGCTTCCGGATCCGCCTGTGGGTCGGTGGATGGGTCCACGGCAGGCCGAAATAGCGCGTCGGGACGATGCAGAAGGCGTTGAAACCGGCCATCGAGCGCATGTCCTCGTCCGGCGGTTCCGGTAGCCCGTGTAACTCGGCGAGCGCCTCCGCCAGCGCGACCGGCTTGCCGGTGATGGCGACCGCACCGCGGTCGGCGGCGTACTCGCGATAGCGCGAGAGCGCGAGCGTCCCGGGCAGGCTCGCCAGCAAGAGGGGGAGGCTCAGCATGGCCACGAACACTGCGGCGCCGAAGTAGCCCAGCAGGATCGCCGTCCCGTTCATGCTATCGAGGGCGCTCCCGAGGAGCGAGAGCGCCACCGTCGCGGGGAACCCGGCGATAGTCATCACCGAGGAGTCGCCGTTTTTCAGGTGGGAGAGCTCGTGGGCGAGCACCGCTTCGAGGTGTTCGTCGTCGAGTTCCTTCAGGAGCCCGAGCGTCACGCAGACCACGGCCCGGTCGCCCGTCCCCGCGGACATGGCGTTCGGCTCGTCGCTGGGGATCACGGCCACCGGCGGCCGGGGCATGTCGGCCTGGGCGGCGAGCCTGTCGACGGCGTCGAACAGTTCGGGGTGGTCCTCGCGGTCGATCGCGACGGCTCGCGTCGCGACGTAGGCCAGCCGGTCGGCTTCGAGGACGAGCCCGCCGAGGGCGGCCAGGAGGACGCCGAAGACGACGAGCGCGGCCGGCAACGGGAGAAGCAGGTACACCGGGCCGAGGAGGGCGGCGTAGCCCACCGCAGCGAGGGCGAGCGCGAGGGTCATCCGGTGGGTCAGGCGGCTGTCGGTCTGCCACTCCATGGCCGGGAGTCTTGTCGGGCGAGTAATATGCCTTCGGTCGGGGAACCGGCGACGAGATCGGTCGCGGTGATCGGACGGCGAAGCGAGTCGCTCGGGGCGGTCAGGCGGTCTCCTGCTGGCCGGCGATCTGCTGGAGGCGCTCGACGCGGCGTTCGGTGGAGGGGTGGGTGCTGAACAGTCGCGCGACGACGCCCTTGTCGATGGGGATGATGAAGAACGCGTTCATCTCCGACTGCGAGCGCATGTCCTCCTTCGGGACCTTGTCCATGCGGTTGTCGATGGTCAGCAGGGCGGAGGCGAGCGCGGCGGGCTTGCCGGTGATCGCGGCGGCACCGCGGTCGGCGGCGTACTCGCGGTACCGGGAGAGCGCCCGGATCAGGAAGAAGGAGACGATCCAGACGACCAGCGAGGCGACGATGGCGACCAGGACCTGCGCGCCGCCCTGGCGGTTGCGGCCCCCGCCGCCGAAGAGGAAGCCCCACCGGAGGATGAGCATCGCGATGGTCGAGAGGAACGAGGCGATGGTCATCACCATCACGTCGCGGTTCTTGACGTGGGCGAGTTCGTGCGCGAGAACGCCCTCTAACTCCTCCTGATCGAGCGTCTGCAGGAGGCCGGTCGTCACTGCGACGGTCGCGGTCTTCTTCGAGCGCCCGGTGGCGAAGGCGTTGGGCGTCCGCGTGTCCGCGACGGCGACCGTGGGTTTCGGCAGGTCGGCCTGCTGGGACAGCCGGCTCACCATGCCGTGCAACTCGGGATACTCGCTCTCGTCGACCTCCCGGGCGCCCATGCTCTTGAGCGCCAGTTTGTCGCTGAAGAAGTACTGGACGAACAGGAAGATGCTCATGACGACGGCGATCAGTAGATACGACTGACTCGTCCACAGTAACACTCCGATAAACACGATGTAGAGCGCCGCGAGGAGGAACATCGTGAAGAACATCCGGCCACGGAGTCCCCAGTCGGTTTTCCACTCCATACCACTTGATAGGGGCCGGCGGACATATCAATGGCTCGCGTCGCGGCCGCGCCGGCCAGTCTCGGCGCGTTCCGCGGACTGCTCGCCGATCGGCCGGTAAGCGATCGCCGGTCGGTCGGCGAGCAGCCGTCGCTCGCCCTCCGAAACGCTCACTATCGCACCGCGTCACGCTCCGGCAGATGGCGGCTCGAACGGTCGCGTTCGTCGGCGGTGGCGCCCTCGCCCTGCTGGTCGGCCTGTCGCTCATGGGACTGGGGCTGTACGTATCGCTGAGTTCGACCTGCGGGACGAACTACGTCGTCGACGTCCGGCCGGCCGACGACGTGGCTGACACGCCCGAACCGGTGGTCGACTACGGGAACCTCACCGACCGCCAGCAGCACGCCTTCGACGCCGGTCGGAGCGGGTCGGACCGGTCGTTCGGGCGGCGAGAATCGATCGCGCGGCTGGACGAAGCGGTTGTCGTTCACGGGGGCGACCGATACGTCACGGAGGTCCGGGCCGCCGAGTGCCCGAAGCCGGAGACGTGGCTCTACTACGCCGGCGGGCTGCTCTCGGTGGTGGGCGTCTTCGCCGCCCTGTTCGGGATCGTCCCGTACGTCTACGACTGAGCGGGTTCGCGTCCGGGGCCGCCGGGCGGGAACGCGGCCCTTATACCCCGCAGGACAATACCTCGGGGTAATGAGTCGCTCCGGCGAGTTCTGTCCGCGCTGCGGGGACGCCATCGAAGCGGACCTCGACGCCCGCCCGGCGCGCCCGGGGGCCGAGGGGGTCCGCGACCCCGACAGCGTGCTCTGCGACGGCTGTTACTTCGAGGAGTTCGACCTCGTGGAGGCACCCGACCGGATCGACGTGCGCGTCTGTTCGCAGTGCGGCGCGGTCCACCGCGGGAACCGCTGGGTCGACGTCGGCGCCCAGGACTACACCGACATCGCCGTCGAGGAGGTCTCCGAGGCGCTGGGCGTCCACCTCGACGCCACCGACGTGAGCTGGGAGGTCGCGCCCGAACAGGTCGACGAGAACAACATCCGCATGCACTGCCAGTTCTCCGGCGTCGTCCGCGGGACGCTCGTCTCCGAGGAGGTCGTCGTCCCGGTGAAGATCGCTCGCCAGACCTGCGAGCGCTGCGGTCGGATCGCCGGCGGCTCCTACGCCGCCATCGTCCAGATCCGCGCCGAGGAGCGGACGCCGACCGAGGAAGAGCAAGAGCGCGCCCAGGAGACAGCGGAGGCGTTCGTCGCCGAGCGCGAAGCCACCGGCGACCGCAACGCGTTCGTCACGGAGGTCACCGAGGTCGACGAGGGGCTGGACATGAAGATCTCGACGAACCAGCTCGGCCAGGGGATCGCCAAGCGCATCGTCGAGCAGCAGGGCGGCACCTTCGAGGACTACGAGACGCTCGTCACCGAGGACGGCGACGGCAACGAGGTCTATCGGGTCACCTTCGCCGTGCGGCTACCGCGGTACCGGCCCGGCGAGGTCATCGACCCCGAGGACGGCGACGGGCCGGTGCTCGTCCGGAGCGTCCGCGGGAACCTCAAGGGGACCAGACTCGCGACTGGCGAGGACTACGAGGCCAGCTTCGAGGACGGCGACGCGCCGGACGCCCGGCGACTGGGCACCCGCGAGGACGGCCAGCGGACGACGGTCGTCACCGTCGAGGACGAGAACGCCGTGCAGGTGCTCGACCCCGAGACCTACGAGGCCAAGACCATCCCCCGCCCGGACTACTTCGACCCCGACGCCGACGAGGTCCCCGTCCTGAAGAGCCGCGCCGGCCTGCACGTCCTCCCTGACGACGGCGGCGAAACCGGCGACGCCTGACGCCGCGACCGCTTCTGACCGTCGGAGAGCAACTTTTTTCGCGGAGCGGTCGGTGAGGCGACACATGCGCAAGCCCCTCCGCTCGTTCGGGACCGTCCTCCGCCGATTCGTCGCGCTCGTGCCGGTGTTGATCGCGGTGACGACGCTGCCGATCGCGCTCCTGGCGCTGTTGAACGCCGGCGTCGTGACGGCGCTGGAGATTCTGGTGACCGGTTGGCTCCTGCTGACGCCGGTCGCCGTGCTCCTCGCGTGGATCGTGCTCGACCTCTCGCCGGTCGACCTGCCCGGGTCGCTTGCCGACCGCGGGATCGACCTGCCGGCGATCGCCACCAGTTCCGGCTCCCGCGCGACTCCCGGGCTCGGATCTGGGTCCGGTTCCGACGCGGACGGGGACGACGCCGTCGCGGTCCTGCGCGAACGGTTCGCGCGCGGCGAGATCGACCAGGCGGAGTTCGAGCGTCGGCTCGACCAGCTGCTCGAAAGCGAGGGCACCACGGCCGGGGGCCGTCGTGGCGCCTCGGCTCGTCGCGGCGAGCCAGACCGCCGTGACGCGCCGAACCGCGGATCGACACGGGCGGAAGACGGCCGAACGAGCGACCGGAGCCCTCCGGTCCGCCGCGATCGCGAGCCCGAATCGTCGTGAGCGAGCGGTGACGCGAGCGGCAGTCCATCCGGGCGCGGGCCGCCGTCGACTCGAAACCGTTTCGGCCGTCGGGGTCGTTCGCGGAGGCAGATGGACGAGAGCGAGGAGCGGTTCGCGGTCGTCGTCGACAAGCCGCGGACCGAGGCGGTGATCGCCGAACTGGAGGCGGAAGGGGTCTACGACGCCGACCGGTCGGTCCGCGAGTTCGACGAGGGGAGCGTGTCGGTCCCGGTGACGTCGATCCCCGAGTCGGTCGAGTACATCGAGGTCGTCCGGCAGGTCGGCGAACCCCGACTGCGGGACCTCGCCGACCACCTCCGCGAGCGCGGCTGGACCGACGAGGAGATCGACCTGGCCCCCTCGTCGTGGGCGGTCCTCGGCACCGTCGTTCTGGTCGACGTCGGTGACGCGCCGCGGCCCGACGAGGTCGGCGAGGCGCTGCTGGCGCTCCACGGGTCGGCCGACACCGTCCTCTCGCGGGGCGGAATCTCGGGCGCCCACCGCGAACCGGACGTGACCGTGCTCGCCGGCGCCGGCGACACCGAGACGGTCCACCGCGAACACGGCACCGTCTACGCGATGGACCTCGCCGAGGTGATGTTCTCGCCGGGGAACAAGGCCGAGCGCGCGCGCATGGGCGACGTCGTGGCCGAGGGCGAGCGCGTGGTCGACATGTTCGCCGGCATCGGGTACTTCACGCTCCCGATGGCCCGCGCGGGCGCCGAGGTGACGGCGATCGAGCGCAACCCGGACTCGTTCCGGTACCTGCTGGAGAACGTCCAGCGCAACGGCGTCGCCGACCGCGTCCAGCCCTACCGGGCCGACTGCCGGGACGTGTTAGCCAGGACTGACCCCGCGACCGACGTGACCGCCGACCGCGTCGTGATGGGATATTACGAGGCACACGAGTACCTCGACAGCGCGCTCGGGGCGCTCGAACCCGGCGGCTTCGTGCACATGCACGAAGCGACGCCGGAGGGGCTGGTCCCCGACCGCCCGGTCGGTCGATTGCGCGACGCCGCCGCCGAGCGCGGCCGGGCGGTCGACGTGCTCGATACGCGACGCGTGAAGGGGTACAGCGAGGGCGTCGCGCACGTCGTCGTGGATGCCCGCGTCGACTGACGGGCACGGTCCCGAGCGCAGGTGGAACGGTACCAATTAGCACGACGCTGCCGGTCTGACGGCCGACGCCACCACAGTAGTTTTTATCCCATGGGTGGGAAAGGTCGGAACATGGCGCGGGGGCCCTACGAACGGGTGTTGGAGACGCTCGAAGACCTGGACGCCCGACTGGCAGGGCTGGAGGTCGGTTACAACGAGACCAACGCCTCTGCGGCCGAGGAGCTCGTCGCGAAACTGGGGGAGTTCTTCGAGAGCGATCCGGACCACTACGTCGCGCTGTGCGAAGCGGTCGAGCGCCTCGTCGAGACCGAGGACTCGACTCACGCCGCGACGGCCAAGGAACACGCCGACGCGCTGCGGGACCGGGTCGAGGCACAGGTCGGCGAGGACTGATCGGGCTCGGAGGGGAAGGCCGACCAAGCCGACGCCGGTGTCACCTCTCGCGGTCTGTTCTGCTGGGGGCAACTCGCCGGTGTCTCCGCGATAGCCTACGTCGTCAGCCGCGGCCTTGTTACGTTTAAATAACATGACGAGGCCAATGGGGGTATGCAGTCTCGGTTGTCGGCAGACGAGGCGGTTAGCCGGGCCCGGTGGGGTCTAGAGCCCGGGCCCGAAGGGGCGCCGCCGGCCGGGGAACGCCGGAGCGCACGACGGGATCCGCGGGGGAACAGCGGCGAGCCAGTGATCGAGGTCGGGGTGGTCCGGACGCGAACGCGGGGGACGAGTCCGTGATCGAGCGGCGTTCGCGCGGCGTCAGCACGGTCGTGGACGTAACGTTCGCGCTGTTGCTCGTGAGCGCGTCGATCGGCGTCCTGGCGATCACGCTGACGGACGACGAACCGGCCCACGACCCGGTTCAGGCCGACCGGACGGCGGAGACGCTGGCGGCGGCGACGAAGTCAGTGAACTACAGCGTCGAGTCGGTCAACGGCGAACCGGAGTTCACGAACGACGGCTACGACTTCGAGCGGTCGACGCACGGGACGTTGACCGGACTCCTGGCGGACGCGGCCGTGACGAACGCGAGCTTCCCCGACGGCGGCGGATCGACGGCCTACGCGCCGGACTCGTCGACGTACCTCACGAAGGTCGGGGACGACTTCGAGGTCGCCGTCGACGGCGCAGTCCGCCAGGCGCTGACCAGCGCCGGCGGCGACGCGCACGTCGTCGCGGTCTGGAGGCCCTACCGGGACTCGGACATCGAGGGGCGCGTCGAAGCGGGGGCCGAACCCCCCGCCGGCGTCGACACGAGCACGGCGACGATGACGGTCCCGAGCAAGATGCCGTCGCTCGACGAGGCAGAGATCGAGCGGGCCTTCCGACTGGACCAGTACACGGGCGTCTCGCGGCTGATCGCCGGCGCGATCGTCGAGGGGTACTTCCCGCCCACGGAGACGCAACTCGCGCTCGAAGGCAACGGGCTCGGACGAGCGCTCACCGTCTACCGGTACCAGCGGATGGCGAAGCTCGTCGACCACGGCGGGTTCAACACGGACCCGTCTATCGGCGGGAGCACCGCTCGACCGGTCAGCCGAACCCAGGCCGACGCCGCGACGGCGAACTCGCAGTTGCAGTCCCGGCTCCAGTCGACGATACATGAGGAATTGACGACGAAGTACCCGTCTCCGTCGAGCGCGGACCCCGAGGAGGTCGCGTCGGCGGTGTCGGTCGGTGAAGTGAAGATCACGGTCACCACCTGGAACGAATGAGCCGAAAGCGACCGCAGACACTGGCTGTCGCATCGAGCGATCGAGCGCGCATCCCCTTCGCGGTCGTGGGGGTGTTACTCCTGATAACGAGCGTGACGGTCGTCGGAGTGATCCAGTCGCGCGAGGACCCGAACACGGACACGACTATCGCGCAAGCGATGAATCAGGCCGAGTCGGCCGCCCAGTCGGCCGTCAGAGAGGCGGTCTCCGACGCGGCGAACGAAGCGGCGGAGAAACCGGTCACGGTCCCGGCCGATACGCCTGCGGGACGAGTGCTAGCCGGGTCGAGCGGCGATCCGGACCCGGATCAGGTCTTTCGCCGGTACCTGAAGTTGCGGATCTACCTCGAAGCACAGGAGCAACTGGACACGTCGTCCCAGCGGATGAGCGACGGATCGGTCACGCGCACGTCGCTCCCGCACGTGAGCTACAGCGAATCGTCCATCGAGGACGCGATCGGTCGCGTCGAGTTGACCGCCGGGATGGACGACCTCGACGACGAAGTCAGCAACGGGACGGTCGTCGCGACGATCGACGGACTCACGACCAAGGTCGTCAAGAACGGTGAGGTGCGCGCGAGCGAGACCAGTTCGATCAACGTCTCGGTCGCGACGACGACCATGCTGCTCCAGCACAAGACCCAGAAGTACCAGGACAAACTCGCGGAGGGCTTCTTCGACGACGGCACGGACGGGTTCGGCAAACAGTTCGCCGCGCGGCTCTACCCGCTGATGTACGCGAAGGCGTACTACGAGCGGATGGCGCCGCCCGGCAAGGCGGACGCGTTCAAGAAGATGGTGATGAAAAAGGACATGGAGGTCCTCGCCAACAGCGCCAACTTCGCCGTCCAGGAGAGCGTCTTCGGGACGAAAGACCCGCGCCACGATTACGTGATGGCGTCGGCGTACGCCTGTATGGTCCTCCGGAACGTCGAGAAGCTGTACGACGCCGGCGCGTTCAGCAGGTCGGGGAGCGGTTCGAGTAGTTCCGGCGACGACTACAGCCAGGGCGCCGGCGGTGACAGTCTCAACGACGAGAGCTCGACGAGCGGGTGGAAAGACCGATACGGACTCAACTCCGCCGTGTCCGGTCTGAACGCCAAGGACTTCTGTGCGGCCGCGGCGATGCTCACCGGTGGCGCGAGTGGGAACCCGCCCAGTTCGGTGCAGGAAGTGGTCAACCAGTTCATCGGCGGCCAGGCCCAGCGGGCCTTCAACAAGAAGAGCACGGTTGAGGTCGACAAGTTCGCCGAACCGGCGCTCGACGAGGTCCACAGCGAGACGGTGGACTTCAACTCGGAGTACAGCGACGATACGGGTAAAGACCAGCCGAACGGGAGCGACAACGTCCCGGATGTCGGCGGGGACATGCCGACCGACTTCACCGATCGAAACACCTTCGATCGCCTCATCGACCGGATATTCTCTTACTCGGTGTCGACCTCCACCGGCAGTCCGTCGAAGGTGTCCGGTAGCTTCCCGGACGCCACCGAGCCCTCGGGGAGCGGCTGGTCGGAGGTCGACGACGGCTCGGTCAACGTCGACAGCACCGTCGACGTCTCCGTCACCCACGACGAGGTCTGGGACGAGTCCACGGCCAGAACCCGCGACCTCCACGAGTTCACCGTCAGCGTGACGAACCGACTGAAAGAGACGTCGCGGTACCGGAGACAGGTGACGTGTTCGAGTTCCGGGTCCAGTTCGGGTTCGACGCCGACGCCGACGCCCACGGGACCGTGTTACGAGTACGAGGATCAGACCGACTACGAGGAGGTCACCTGGGAGATCGACGTGACGGTGTCGGGTACCTACAGCGATCACCCGAATATCAACGTCACGCACAACGGCACGGACGGCGCCTACACGGGGTCGAGTCCGAACTTCGAGGAGGCGATCGCCAGGTCGATCGAGAAGGGCCTCAACGTCGATGCGAGCGACCCCGGAAGCAACTTCGGGAGCGCGATCTCCACCGGGAACATCAAGAGCGCGAGCGACCTCGAGTCGGCGGTCGAGAGCCAGATCTCCTCCAGCGCGACGATCGCCCCAGACGCGTTCTTCTCCGGGACCGAGCGCTCGGACCTGCGTTCGGACCTCGAAGCCGAAGTCGACGACCTGCACGCTCACGTCGTCGGGGACGAGTCCGGGCCACCGGAGGCCGTGCCGAGCATGGAGGTCTCGCCGACCGAGATGGCGACGGGCGACAAGGTGTTCGCGCCGATCCGGCGGAACGTCACGACGGCCGACCACGTCTACTACGACACGTCGGGGACCTACGACAGCGCCCGCGAGAAGGCCATCGCGGAGGCCCGCATGGAGTACGTCGATTCGGTCCACCGGTGGATCGACCGCGTGGAAGGAGCGCGCGAGCAGTCCTCGAACGACGTCAACAGCGAGATATCTAGCCGAGTCGACGGCGCGTCGGACGTACTGAACGAGGGACTGAGTTTCGCTTCCGACCAGATCGACGGGTCGGGGCCGACCTACAGTCCCGGGACGATGTCGGACACTGAGTTGCTCGGCGACGTCCGGTACTCGGTCGACGCGTCGCCGACGTACCTGACGACGGCGCCCGTCTCGCGGGCCACCGTGCCGGCCGTCCGGCCGAGTTACGCGTCGGTCTCGGAGGCGGGCGACACCCAGCACGTGCCGATGGCGGTGCGCAAGCACAACACGTTCGGCTATCCCGGGGTGCCGATCATCCCGTGGCCGACGTACTGGTACCTCTCGGTCGACCACTGGTCAGTTCAGGTGAAAGGCGAGTACGGCCGCTTCGAAGTGACGGCGAACAACAGCGCGCCGGCCTCGCCGAAGACGACCACCTACGTCCGCCAGGAGATGCCGGTCGAGCTTGAGATCGCGGGCCAAAAGCGCCGCGTCGGCCAGGTCGACCCGATCAACTTCTCGGCGTCGACGGCGGTCGTGATCCCGGTTCCCGGCGGGACGGTGTATCCGAAGCCCCGCTACGGGGTGGGCGACGACTGGACGCTGCAGGCACCAGGGACGTTCAAGAAGCCGTGGAAGAACATGTGCTCGGCGACGTGGCCCCACGTCGGGCCGGGGTTCAATCCCGGCGCGATCGACCCGAGCAAGTGTAGCAACATTCAGGACAACGGCGGCCAGATCAAGGCGTCGCTGGCGGACTACGTGCCGGGAAGCGACATGGTCAGCGACGTGCCCCTGGAGTACGACAGCAGCGACGACGAGTTCGAGTTCGACGCGCCCGGGCCGGACAACTGCGAAGAGGAGGACCTGACCGAGAAACTCGAGACGGATGACGACGCGATGGACTGGTACGAGGGGTTACCTGAGTCGGACCGGACGGAGATCTGGAAGAAACAGTTCTGTCGGCTCCCGAGCGACCGGTACCAGACGCATTATGCGGACTTCATCAAAGGAGACGAACCCGGAGATTCGGACGACCAGAATGTCGCTAACTCGTGGCGGGCCGTGATCAGAATCGATCGGATCGGTCTGACGAACGTCGAGAATGCTCTCGACTATCTCTTGCGGGACGAAAACGGGAACGGCCAGTCCCTCGCGCGTGAACACGATATCGACAAGTTCCTGACGGCGAAGGCGACGAACGACGTGGAGTACGTCAATAACGGTGGTGTTGATTCGCACAGACAACCAGGGATCGTGACACAACTCGAGACACAATTCGAGCCGGACCCGTTCGTTCGAATCTACGACAACGAGAGCAGCTACGGCCCAAGTGGGAGTTGGCTGGCTCGCCCGTCGGAAGTCCGAGGGTACGATACGACTGCGCTGATCGATCGGTTCGCGCTCTGGGACGGAAGTGTCGTTAGTGACGGGGGCGATTCGTGGGGGAATTACAGTTGTCTCGCGAAAGCGTACGTCCCCGAGGGAGTGACGATGCGGGTGAGCTACTCCGGTGGGTTCCATCCCAACGAATATCCCACACTGGACGAGGACGCGCTCGCTAACGGCGACTTCGGTGGGGAACTGAGTGCCGGCGAGATCCAGTACGAGATCGTCGGCAGTCCCGGACAGGTACCTGACGATCATTGGGTACCTCTGGGATCAATCGAATCCCTCGCTAATGGCGCCGTGTTTGACGACCGATGGAACGATGTCAGTGGTCCGGGTGACTCACCGCCTATTCCGTCGGGACACAACTGTAACGTGAGTCCGTGAGGCGGCTTGGTTTCTCAGGAACGAGAAAAATTCATACGTCCGTAATTTCTACGGACGTACGATAGATAGACGATGGACGTTTCGTATGAAGCCGCGAACACGTCGGTGACGATCGGCTCAGTTGAACAGCCTGTGCCGGGGAGAATTCGAGACTGTCAAGAACTCGACGATCTACTCGCGGTTAGCATTACGCCGGACGAACACTACGGTATCGACCTCAGTGATGCCGTCAAGAGTGCGGAATTCGCCCTTCCTTCACCGAACCGGAACCTCGTTGGATTCGACGAATCGGGTGAGATCACGTGGATAGTCGACACCCCAGACCACGGCACGAACGAGGACCACTTTCGCGATCTGTCCCTCGTATCGAATCGGCTCCTGGCGAACAACACGGACGACCATTACTACGAGGTCGACCCGTCGACAGGTGAGATAGTCGGTAGTTATCCCGAGACGCAACTTCCGATCGGTGACCGTGTCGTCTCGTTCAACGGGACAGTCAAACGGATTCATCAGCTTGATGACCTCGTCGTCGTCGAGACGGGAACGACTCCCACGTCGTTCTACGGCTACGAGACGGACGGCTCGTTACGCTGGCAGCGACACGGGAACGCCGGACTAGAGATTCGCGACGGTGCGCTCGCCGAAACCATCGTTCCGAACGATGCCCGTCGGGCAATTGTTCGTCTCGACCCGGACACGGGCAAGCGCGTCGAAGTTTTAGAATCCGATCTCCCCGACCCGGAGCAGTACGTTTCGGCGTCGGAGTGATGAGACCGATTTTGAGACGCCATTGATATGTTCTTCTGAGCGGTTCAGCATGACAGCGAGTTCCCCCGCTTCGAAGTGACGGCGGACACCAGCGCGCCGGCGTCGAACCGATTCCCGGCGAGCGAGACGGACGGCCACTACGAGATCGATCCGTCAACGGGTGTGATACTGGAAAGCTGGCCGGACACGAACATCCCGAGCGGACGGGCGGACCGAGGTACGCGCGTCTGCGCGTCGATTCCGCTCACAGCCAGTCGACGAACGACCCGTCGAGCAGCGTCTCCGTCTGGTTGTCCACGTAGGCCGACTGCATCCCCCAGATGGCCTCGGCGAGGGGGACGTTCTCGTCGACGGCGGCGGCGACGTGGTCGTGTTTCCAGCGGGCGGGGGTCGTCCGGCGGTCGGCCCGCTCGCGGAGCGGCCGGACGTACCGACGGGCGGCCTCGGTCGAGAGCCCCTGCGTCTCCAGGCCCTGCCGGGCGGCCTCGAAGAGTTCGCCGTAGATGCGGTCGTGATTCGTCGTCTCGGCGCCGTCGCTGGTGATCCACGTCAGGTCGGCGCGGAGGCCGTCGCGGCTGGCGGCGTAGAAGTTCTCGCGGGCGGTCTCCCAGTCCATGCTCCTGACGGGGTGTTCGATGCTGGTGAGCGTGGTCAGCAGGCCGGCGAACGCCGCCTGGAAGCTGACGGCGTCGCGGACGGTCGGCTGGGCCGGCAGCGGGCGGAACTCGATGCGGGCGTTGGCCGACGAGCGGTTCGCGCCGTCGAAGACCGGGCGGACCCACCGCCAGTAGCTGCCGTGTTTGTGCCGGAGGTGCGCGAAGGCGTCGTCGAAGCGGGCGCCGCCCTCGACGTCCATCGGGACGATTGTCTCGTCGGCGACGATGTCGTCGATGGCCTCCTCGACGCTCTCGAAGTCCGGGGGGAATCGGACCTTGTCGGGCGCGTCGTCGTCCGCGGGGTTGAGCACGTCCTCGAAGACGCCGATCCGGTGTTCCATCCAGGCGTCTTCGACGATCTCGGCGTCGTCGGCGTCGTCGTACAGATCCGGCGGGAAGAACGGCGCGTTGACGCCGAGCGCGAGCAGCGGGCCGGCGACCCGGAGCGCGTAGCGGAAGTACTCGGGGAGGTCGGGGGCGTGGGGGATCTGGTAGTGCGGCTGGATAGAGGTGATGAGGCTCTCGGGCATGACGGTGTCGGCCCGCAGGGAGACGTGGGGCGCCTCGATCCGCATGCCCGTCGGGTAGTCGGTGTTGGCCATCGCGTGGTAGCGTGCGGCGTCGGACATGTTGGTCGCGATGCGGACGCCGCCCTGCTCGACGGAGTCACAGAGGTAGTCGGTCGCCGTCTCGCCCGTCGGCGGGACCGTCCACATCCCGTCGCTGACCAGCCGGATGTCCTCGCGGTCGGTCCGCTTCAGGGCGGGCGCGAGGTTGGCTTTCAGCTCCGCCTCCTGGGCGGCGAGGCCGTGTTCGTTGAGCGGCTGGGGGCTGGTCTGCATCTCGGCGTTGTGCAGCCCCAGTTCCTTCTCGAAGCCGATGAGCCCGAGCAGGCTTCGGGGGACGCGCCGGAGCGACCCCGAGCGCGCGTCGACGGCGTACAGTTCGAGTTCGAGGCCGACGATGGCCTCCGTGTTGTCGAAGGTGCCCTCGCGCACCTCGTCTTTGAGCCGTTCGGCCTCCTCGGCGGCGCGCCGGTCGAAGTCCTCGGTGTCGACGGACAGCGCCTTGCGAACGCGCGCCGCGAGTTCGGAGCCGGACATACCACCTCGTTCGACCGCCACGATACTTGAAATCCGCGGGCCGCGCGAGCGCGCCGGCGGGCCGGACCGCCCGACCCGCCGTCAGTTTCAACTCGCCGCTCCGCGAAGCGAGGGTATGCCCAGGACCGGATCGCCGCTGGATCGCCTCCGCCGACCGGAGTACACCGGGGAGAACCGCTGTCTCCCGTGTACGATACTCAACGTCGCCATCGCCTCCGTCGGGACGACGCTGCTCGTCGCGTGGCTCACCGCCGCCGGCTACCCCACGGTCGCGCTGTGGGGGGGAACAGCCGTCCTCGCCCTCTCGCTGGCGGCCATCTGGTTGCGCGGGTACCTCGTCCCCGGGACGCCGACGCTGACGAAACGCTACCTCCCCGAGTCCGTCCTCGCGGCGTTCGGTAAGGCGCCGCCGGACTCGCCCGACGGCATCGACGCGGGCGCGGGCCAGGCGGACGGGAGCGAAACCGCGGCCGCCACGAGCGCCGGCTCGGCCGACGCGACGGCCGACCCGGAGGCAGCGGAGTCTCTCGACGTCGAGGCGGTGCTCGAACGCGCCGAGGCCATCGAGCCGTGCCGGGGGGACGACCGCTGTCTCACCGACGAGTTCGCCCGGGCCTGGCGCGAGGAGACCGACGCCGTCCGGGAGGCCGAGGACCTGTCGCCGTGGCTGGAACGACTCGGGCTGGAGGGCGGCGACGTGGCGACGACCGAGCGCGGTAACGCGTTCACGGTCAACGTGAACACCCGCCGCGTGGGCACCTGGGCGTCGCGGCCGGCCTTCGAGGCGGACCTCGCCGCGGGGTCGTTGCTGGCCGACCGCGTCGCCGAGTGGGAGTCGCTGCCCGCACACGCGCGCGGACAGGTCTGCAACGGGCTGCGCATCTTCCTGGAGACCTGTCCCGGCTGCGGCGGTCCCGTCTCGTTCGGAACGGAGACCGTCGAGTCCTGCTGTTCCAGCCGGACCGTCGCGGCGGTCACCTGCAACGACTGCGACGCCCGCGTCTTCGAGTCGCCTGTCGACGAGGACCAGGCGGCGGCCTGACCGGCGCGAACCGTCCCGGCTCCGGGCTGCTCACGCCGGGGATTCGATCGGATCCGGCGGATCGGCTCCCCGTTTTTCGTCCAGAAACGCCCGTTCTTCCGCGGAGAGCGCCGGCGCCTCCGGGTCGTCGTCGCGCTCGCGGTAGACGTCGAGACCCGCCTGGTAGGTCTCGCGCGAGCGATCGGCGGACGCGGCGCTTCCGCCGCTGTCCGTCCCGGATTCGCCCAGCGGTCGGTCGAGGACGAGTTCGGCGACGCCGGTCTCCTCGCCGGTGAACCGGAAGCCGGCGCGGTACAGCGCCTGGTAGGCGAAGGGGTTGTTGACGGCGATGCGGGCGCGGTCGTAGCCGCGTTCGCGGGCGCGTTCGGCGACGAACGCGGCCAGCCGGGGGCCGATCCCGTCGCCGCGGCGATCTTCGCGGACGGTGATGTAGCGGATCCAGCAGGTCCCGCTGTCGGTGCGGTCCTCGTTGAACGCGGCGGCGGCGACCACGTCGTCGGCCGCGTCCCCGTCCGCGGTGACCGGCGGTCCCGCGGGTTCGTCCGGGTTCGCCTCGTCCTCCGCACCGCTCGCTCGCTCCGCGGGGTCGCGGACGAGCGCCTTCCCCGTGTTCGACATCACGAACTTGCCGGCGTAGCTGAACTCCCGGTAGTCGAGCGTGAGCGTCGGGCCGTCGGCAGGCCACCCCAGCAGTACGTACTCCATCGCCGGAACCTACCGGACGTGGCCCCTTGTACGGCGCGGTGAGGACCCATCGGACGGGCACACCGGCCGCTGTCCGTCGCCGACGTAGACCCCTGCGCGACGGGAGGCATCGAACCAGTGAAGGGCCGGCGAGCCCTTGGTTCGACCCATGACATCCGTGGCGAGGGCGGTCCGACACCGCGTGGACCCGGCGGCGTTCACGGCGTTGGTGGCACTGGGCGATCTGGTCTGCATCGCGGCGTTCGTCCTCCTCGGCGTGACGGTCGGTCACGAGAGCATCGACCCGCTGGCGCGACCGGGCCGCGTCGCGCTCACGTTCCTGTCGTTCGCCGCCGGCTGGGCGGTCACGTCGCTCGCCGGCGGACTCTACTCGGTGGATGCGCGGTCGTCGCCGAAGGCCGCGGTCGCTCGGGCGGTTCCGGCGTGGATCGGCGCGGCGGTGATCGCCCAGGGGCTCCGTGCGACGTCGGTCTTCCCGGGCGGCGCCGCGCTGACCTTCTTCTTCGTCTCCGTCGGCGTCGTCCTGGCCCTGCTGGTTCCGTGGCGCGTCGCGGTCGCCGTTCTCGCGTCGGACGGCTGAGCGGGATGGACCGGACACGTCTGTAGAGCGTCGAAAACAGCGGCGCGACGACGGGGGTCGCCGCGCCGGAAGAGAGACCGCAGTCCGAATCGGGGTGGGGGTAGATGGGGGATCGTGGGGGTGGGTGGAGTGGTGGGGGTGGGTGGAGTGGTGGGGGGTGAGTGGGTAGCGATCAGGCTGTCCCACGATAGGGGAGGGAGCGCTCGCTCGTGGCGGGACCTGTCCGTCGGTCCATCGTCAACACGATTCCTCTACTGGAACGGCTTCCGTGGACTGGATCCACGCTTCGTGGTTCTCGCGGTCGTAGATGACGAACTCCTCGTCGCCGATGTTGAGTTCGGCGTACCGCGGCCGCTCCTCGCCCGTTGCGTGCCGTCCGTCGCTGTCGTCCGTGGCGTTTGGCGTCATGGTGTCTCGAGTCGGTCCGCGCCGGCTCGCTGTCCCTCCGGACCTCTCTTTCCAGTGGGATACCATAAGCGCACCTCCTCGAATATCACATCGTATAATGGGGGAGAGAATCCATCTCGATACGTTGTGTGGTCGATCTGTCCGTTCGCTGGTCGGCCGACCCGATCGCGAGACCGCTCCGGTTCTCCGCGGTGATACCGTCGGTCGCCGCCGATGGACGTCGACTGTTGCGGAGCCCACAACACGCCGCCCGCGAACCGACAGGCCGACCCCGGAGCGTTTCTCCGCCGGTAGTTCGGCCGTCGATGGACTGCGGTGGACCGAATTCCGTCGATATCGACATCCTCGGAGGGTGCGCGCGCCCGAAATCGGTTGAAATTACATCCATAAGTTATGGGAATTATTCCTAATGCCTTCAGAGCAAATATGCAGGGGTGACGAGAAATGATAGAGGATGGATTTGGGAAACACTTATGTATTACTGCCCTGTATTTTATGATAGATTATGACGCGATACTACGACCTCGTTCTCGGCCTCATCCCGCTCGCACTCGGTGGAATCGCGGCGCTCCTCACCGTCTTCGGATTCACGCTCACGACCGCCGTCCTGCCCGCGTCCTTCGTCGCCGTCGGTCTCATCGGCCACGCGATGTTCGTCAACGGCCCCGTCGACGACGCCCGCCCGGCGGCCGACGACGGCGGCTTCCAGCCCGCCGACTGACCGGCTCCGTTTCTCTCTACGACGCTTCTCTCCGTTCTCTCACGCTTCTCGATGGGATTCCCCCACGCCTTTACTCGCGCTCGCCCTACCGGCGGGTATGACCGACGGAACCGCACTGTTTCTGTCGAGCGACGACGTGACGGGGCTCGCGACGCCCGCCGAGTACGTCGACGCGGTTCGAGAGGGGTACCGCCAGCGCGGCGAGGGCGCGCCGGCTCGCCCGCGGACGCGACTGTTCGGCGGCGACCCGCCGGGGATGCTCACCGGCTACACCGCGATGCTCCCGGAGACCGGCGCGATGGGCGGGTACATGTACACCGGCGGCTTCGGCTCCGGCGACGCCCACTTCGTCCTCCCCCTGTTCGACGCCGACTCCGGCGCGCCGCTGGCGGTCTTCGACGGCGCGAGCCTGAACCCCTTCAAGACCGGCGCGACCGGCGCGGTCGGTATCGACGCCCTCGCGCGCGAGGACGCGACCGACCTCGCCCTGATCGGAAGCGGCGCGCAGGCCCGCGGCCAGCTCCGCGCGGCCGTCACCGTCCGCGACTTCGAGACCGTCCGCGTCTTCTCGCCGACCCGCGAGCACCGCGAGGCGTTCGCCGACGAGATGGACGGAGAAGTGGACCCCGCCGTCCGCGCCGTCGAGTCGAGCGACGCCGCGGTCGACGGCGCCGACGTGGTGATCACCGCGACGAACGCCTCCGAGCCGGTCTTCGACGGCGACGCGCTCGCCGACGGCGCGCACGTCACCTGCATGGGACAGTACGACCCGGAGAAGCGGGAAGTCGACGCGGAGACGGTCGCGCGGGCGAAGTACGTCCCCGACCTCCGCGAGCGCGTCGAGCGCGACGCCGGCGCCTACCTGCTCGCCCGCGAGGAGGGCGCCATCGGCGACGACCACGTCCACGCCGAACTGGGCGAGGTCGTCGCTGGCGTCGAACCCGGCCGCGAGGCCGCCGACGAGGTGACCCTGTTCGACAGCGGCGGGACGGCTATCGAGACGGTCGCCGCCGCGCACATGTGCTACGAGCAGGCGCGCGAGGCGGGCCTCGGCCGGGAGATCGAGTTCCTGCCCGCGAGCGAAGCGTTCGAATCGTAGCTGAGGGCGATCAACGGCAGACTCAACGATTAACTGCGGTGGCGCGCGCTGTCGCGCGCTTTCATGCGCGCGACGAAGCCGTGCGAGGGATGAGAAGCGCAGCCTGCGAGCATCGCAATCGGCTGGGGAGGGGTGTGGCCGTCTGCGGTGCTGTGCGGGGCGGTCGCTGTTGCGGTGTTGTTCCGTCCCTGGTGGACTGAAAGGGCGAGGGGGGCTCGCGTTCATCTAGTCGTCTGAGCGACCCCTACCCGAGCGACCGCAGGTCGCGAGGGTATGTCGCGCAGCGACCGCGAGCGCGCCGAGGGCTTTCAACTCTCAGCGGACGCTACGGTTGCGGTCACTCCGAGCGAGCGCGTCGAGGGCTTTCATCGCTCGTCAGTGCGGTCGCGTTCGATCGTTTCAGTAGTCCGGCGGGACGTAGAGGTTGAGCGTCTCCAGGGGCTCGTCGCCGTCGTTTTCGATCTCGTGAGTCTCCCCGGCCTCGATGACGAGCAGGTCGCCGGCCTCGAACCGCACCTCTCCCCCGTCGACGGTCGCGCGGCCCTCCCCCGACGCGACGTAACACCACTGGTCGCTCTCGGCGTGGAAGTTGTCCGGGCCGCCCGTGGACTGGCCGGGCGAGAGCGTCATCTGGGCGGCCTGGGCGTCGTCGGTCGTCAGGCGGACGTCGAAGAATCCCTCGAAGTCGAGGCTGGTGCGCTTCATGCTCGCCCGTCGGTTCGTGAGCCTACCCCGTCAGTTCTCCGGGTCGTCGCGGGCGTAGGCCGCCGGCTCGCGGCCGTCGGTGATGAGGTCGTCGACGACGAACGCGGCGAGCTGGTCGCGCATCCGGCGGCTGGCGTGCTCGGCGCCCAGCGTCACCTGGTACATCCGGGCGCCGACGAGCGCGGTGTAGATGGCCTCGCCGGTGGCCTCGGGGTCGACCTCGCGGAAGACGCCCTCGTCGATGCCGTCGGCGACGATGTCGGCGACCGTCTCGACGTTCTTCTCGTAGTGGACCGACAGCTTCTCCCGGAACTCCTCGTTGTGGACCGCCTGGACGCGCAGTTCGAGCAGGGCGAGCGCGAACGTCTCGCGGTCCTCCTCGCCGGGCTCGATCACGAAGCGGTCGATGAACTCCTCCAGGCGCTCCAGCGGTTCCTCGGTCTCGGACTCGGCCAGCCGGTCGCCGATCCAGCCGACGATGTTGTCGACGAACGCGAGCAACAGCTCCTCTTTCGTGTCGTAGTGGTAGTGCAGCAGCGAGCGGCTCTTGTCGAACTCGTCGGCGATGTCCTGCATCGTGAGGTGGGCGTACCCGTGTTTACACAGCGCGTGGTACGTCGCGCCCATGATCGCGTCGTGCGTGTCGCCCTGCACGTCCACCTCCGAAGCCATATCCACGAGTTATCCGGCCCGGGCAAAAATCTTCCGCGCCCCCGGATCCCGGGCGATCGATCCGCCGGGACTAACAGGAGAGTCAGTCTTATGTGTGGTACACCGATATGGTGTGGCATGGCACCGGGTGGCCCCGACGACGACGAGTTCGAGGAGTTGCGCGCAGAGGAGTCGAACGCGATGGTCAGGCTGTTCGGCGAGTACGGCCGCGGCCAGCGGACGCGGTTCGCGGTCGGCGGGCTGGCGAGCGTCTTCTCGACGCTGATGGAACTGGTCCCCGCGTTCCTGCTCGGGGTCGCGATCGACTCGTTTCTCGCCGCCGACCAGCCGTTCCGGCTGCCGTTCGTCCCGCGGTCGTGGCTGCCGTCGGCGCCCGTCGAGCAGTTCGCCTTCCTGATCGGCCTGCTCGCCGCCTCGCACGTCCTCGGCGCCGCGCTCGGCTGGCTGAACTCCTGGGCCTGGAACGGCTTCGCCCAGCACTTCCAGCACGAGATGCGCGTCGACGCGTACGACGCGATGCAGCGCCGGGAGCTCTCGTTTTTCGACGACAAGCAGACCGGCGAGGTCATGAGCATCCTGAACAACGACGTCAACCAGCTGGAGGGATTCCTGACGAACAGCCTCAACCAGGGCATCGGCATCGTCTTCCGCGTCGGCGGGATGGGCGCCGCGATGTTGCTCATCAACTGGCGACTCGGCATCGTCCCGACGGTCATCATCCCCGCGCTGGGCTACGCGAGCTACGTCTTCGTCAGGCGGATCCACCCCAAGTACCAGGAGGTCCGCTCGTCTGTCGGGCAGCTCAACTCCCAGCTGGAGAACAACCTCGGCGGCATCGAGGTCGTCAAGTCCTACACCACCGAGCGCTTCGAGACCGACCGCGTCGAGGCGTCCTCCCGGGAGTACCTCGACGCTCAGTGGGACGCCATCACGACGCGCATCGCCTTCTGGCCGACGCTGCGGCTGGTGACCGCCGCCGGCTACACCGCCACCTTCCTCGTCGGCGGCTACTGGGTGATGGTCAACCGCGGCATCGTCGCGGAGCCGCTCCCCTTCTTCAACGGCGCCCTGACGGCCGGGACGCTCGTCGTCTTCCTCTCCTATTCCCGGCGGTTCGTCTACCCGATGCGCCAGTTCGGCCAGATCATCAACGACTACCAGTACGCCGAGGCCGCCGGCGAGCGCATCGTCGGCCTGCTCGACACGCCCTCGGGCGTCACCGACCGCCCCGACGCGGTCGAACTCGACGGGCTGGAGGGGGCCGTCGAGTACGACGACGTGTCCTTCGCCTACGACACCGAGGACGGCGAGGAGCAGGTGCTCGACGGCGTCTCCTTCGAGGTCGACCCCGGCGAGATGGTCGGCCTCGTCGGCCCCACCGGCGCCGGCAAGACGACCCTGATGAAACTCCTCCTGCGCCTCTACGACGTGGACGACGGGGCCGTCCGCGTCGACGGGACTGACGTGCGCGACGTGACCCTCCGCAGCCTCCGCCAGTCGATCGGCTACGTGAGCCAGGAGCCGTACCTGTTCTACGGCACGGTCCGGGAGAACATCGCCTACGGCATCCCCGACGCCGACGACGAGGACGTCGAGGCGGCGGCGAAGGTCGCCGGCGCCCACGAGTTCGTCGTCGACCTGGAGGACGGCTACGACACGAAGGTCGGCGAGCGCGGCGTGAAGCTCTCGGGCGGCCAGCGCCAGCGCGTCTCCATCGCGCGGGCGGTGCTCAAGGACCCGGACGTCCTCGTCCTCGACGAGGCGACCAGCCACGTCGACAACGAGACCGAGGCCGTCATCCAGAACAGCCTCGACGACCTCATCGAGGACCGCACCGCCTTCGCGATCGCCCATCGCCTCTCGACCGTCCGCCACGCCGACACCATCCTCGTCATGGACGACGGCGAACTCGTCGAGCAGGGCACCCACGAGGACCTGCTCGCCGAAGACGGGCTCTACGCGACGCTCTGGAGCGTCCAGGTCGGCGAGATCGACGCGCTCCCCGAGGAGTTTATCCAGCGGACGGCCGAGCGAGAGCAGGCCGGGCTGGACGACTGACCGGTCGACCGGGGGCGCCCGCCACGACGGCGCCCGCTCACACGTCGGCGCGCTCGTTTTCCGCGTCGTCGTGTTCGTTCTCCGGGTCGTCTCCCTGCTCGTTCTCCGGACTGTCTCCGCGCTCTCGCCTCACCCCGGCGGCCCCCTCGACGACGTCGACGCCGGAGAAGACGACCTTCGCGCCGGGCGACCGCTGGCGCGCTTCGCCTTCACGCTCGACTTCGGCCCCGTCGCCGCCGTCCGTGACGCCGAGGTCGCTGTCGGTCATCGCGACGTCCCAGCCGTGTGCGCGGGCGACGGCGTCGACGATGGCGAGCCCGAGGCCGGTGCCGTCCTCGGCGGTAGTGTAGGCGTACTCGAAGACCTGCTCGCGGTCCGCGGGCGGGACGCCGGGGCCGTCGTCGGCGACGAAGAAGCCGTCGTCCGTCCGGCCGACGGTGACGGTCACCGACGGGCCGGCGTGGTCGAGCGCGTTCCGGTAGAGGTTCTCGAAGACGGACTGCAGCCGCGTCGCGTCGGCGTAGACCCGCATCTCGGCCTCGGGCGTCACCTCCAGGGTCGCCTCGCCCGTCTCGGTCGTCTCCCAGGCGTCGCGGGCGACGGTGGCGAGGTCGACCCGCTCGCGGTCCTCGATCGTCTCGCCTTCCCGCGCCAGGGTGAGCGTGTCCTGGACGATCTGGTCCATCCGTTCGAGCGCCTCGGTCGCCTTCGCCAGGTGCTCGTCCCCGCCTCCCTCCCTGGCGATCTGGACCCGCCCGTGGGCGACGTTGAGCGGGTTCCGGAGGTCGTGGCTGAGCGTGCTCGCGAACCGCTCACGCTGCGTGGTCTGCTGTTCGAGGTCGCGGACGCGCTGGCGGTCCTCGGTCACGTCCCGGAGGACGAGCGTGTACCCCTCGACCGTCCCCCTGACCGTCAGCGGGGACGCCGTGACGTGGTACTCCCGGACGCGCCCGTCTTCGAACCGGGTGAACGACGGGACGAACGGCCCGGGCACCGCTCGGTCGACGCTCTCGTCGGTCGTCTCCGCCACGGCGGCCACGCTTGCCCCGGCGGCCGCGCTCGTCCCGGCGGACGCCCGCTCAGTCGCGTTCTCGGCGTCGTCACTCGCTTCGCGGGTCTCGACGAGCTCGGGGATCACCGCGTCGATGTGGCCTCCCTCGTGACCGACCAGTTCCGGGAAGGCGGCGGTGGCGCTCCGGTTGTAGTCGAGCAAGCGCCGCTCGCTGTCGACGACGACGACGGCGTCGTCGAGGATCTCGAGGACCGTCTCGCGGGCGAGCGGCGCGAGGTCGAACAGCTGGTGGCGGAACACCGCCCAGGACGCCAGCGCGAGCGACCAGGTCGACCCGACCACCAGTGCGCCGTCGAGCGGTCCCGGGAGGACGCCGAAGAACCAGGCGTTGAGGACGAGGAACGACGAGAGGTAGCCGACGAACAGCGCGGCCGTCTGGGTGCGCCGGACGCCCGAGCCGAAGAGGAGGTACGCGCCGAGCAGTCCGAGGACGCCGTAGTAGACCAGCGTCTGCGGCAGGAAGAACCCGAACGCGAGCGCCGTCGGCTCGGCCGTGACGTAGGGGAACGGCGTGGCGGTGAACTCGTAGCCGCTCCAGACGAGGTGGTGGTAGGTGTTGGTGGCCTGCAAGGCGACGTAGACGGCGTAGGCCCCGCAGATCGCTGCGATCGCGGCACGCGGTATCCGCCGGAGGTTCCCGGTGTACGCGAGCGCGAAGAGGAACCACGCGAGCGGGATCAGCGTCGCCACCGCGCTGTGGACGCCGAAGAGCGCGACCGAGAGGGCGCGCGTCGCAGCCAGTAGCTCGCCAAGCACGAACGCCCCCGTCAGCGCGTAGAGCGCCGCAACACCGGCGAACAAACGCCCTGGGACGCTCCCGTCGTCGTCCCACAGCCAGACGGCGACCGTCGCGGCGACGAGCGTCGAGACGGCGACGAGCCCGAGGTAGACGCTCTCAGAAACCACGATGTCTCATACACGGGGTGCCGTGATAATAACCTTCCCGCCGGTTAACACGGCGCCGCGTTCCCGCCGGTCAGCACGGCGCCGCGCGGCCTCGCGGCGGACCGACGAACCCAAGCGGCCGGAGCCGCGAGACACGGGCGATGAACGTCCGGTTCCTGGGCGGGGCGCGCGAGGTCGGTCGCAGTGCCGTCCTCGTCAACGACCGACTCCTCCTCGATTACGGGCTGTTGACCGGCAACCCGCCCCGGTTTCCGGTCGAACGCGTCGAGCCGGAGGCGGTCGTGGTCTCCCACGGCCACCTCGACCACGTCGGCGCCGTCCCCTCGCTGTGCTCGGGCGACCGCCGGCCGCCCATCCACTGGACGCCGCCGACCCGGGAACTCGCGCTGACGCTCGCTCGCGACACCCTCAAGCTCCACGGCGGGACCTACGACTGCCCGTTCACGGAGACCGAGGTCCGCCGGGTCACGCAGGTCTCCGAGACCCACGGCTACCGCGAGTCCTTCGAGGCCGCGGGCCACGAGGTCACCTTCTACAACGCCGGCCACATCCCCGGGAGCGCCCACGTCCTCGTCGACGACGGCGACACCAGGCTGCTCTACACCTCGGACTTCCACACGGACGATCAACGGCTCGTGTCCGGAACCACCGCCCGCCCCGACGCCGACGTGGTGCTCTGCGAGTCGACCTACTCGGACGTCGAACACGAGGACCGCGCGGCCATCGAGGACCGCTTCGCCGAGAGCGTCCGCACCACGGTCTGGCAGGGCGGCACCGTCGTCGTCCCGGCCTTCGCGATCGGTCGCACCCAGGAGATGCTGCTCGTCTGCGAGGCCCACGATATCGACTGCTACGTCGACGGGATGGGCAAACAGGTCACGCGGATGCTCGGGCGCCACCCCGAGTTCGTCCGCGACGCCGACGCGCTCCAGCGAGCGACGTCGGCGGCCCGCTTCGTCGACGGCCGCGACGGCCAGCGCCGGCGCATCGCCGACCAGAACACCGTGATCGTGACCACGAGCGGGATGCTCTCGGGCGGCCCGGCGATGACGTACATCCCCGCGACCCGGTCGAGTCCGACGAACAAGGTCACGATGACGGGCTACCAGGTCGAGGGCACGCCCGGACGGGACCTCCTGGAGACCGGGAGCGCCGAGATCGACGGCCGGCGGATGCCCGTCAGCGCACAGGTCGAGTCCTACGACTTCTCCGCGCACGCCGACCGCGACGGCCTGTTCGAATTCCTCGACGCCTACCGCGACGCGCGGGTCCTCGTCAACCACGGCGACCGCTGCGAGGCCTTCGCCGCCGAGCTGGACGGAGACGGGTTCGAGGCGTCGGCCCCGGCGGTCGGGGAGACGGTCGAGATCTGACCGCCCGCGTCGCTCACCCGAGGACGCCGAGTTCGGCGAGCAGGATCAGCCCGGTGACGATCGGGAGACAGCCGAGGATCGTGAGGAACACCACGGTACCGACGTAGTCAGCGGTCGAGACGGGCGCCCCAGCGTCGTCCGCGAACTCCAGAGAGAGGACGAGCGGCGTCACCGCGGCGGGGCCGGCCGCGAGGACGACGAAGGCGGCGGTCACCGTCGGGTCGCCGACGTTCACCAGCAGGGCGACCGCGAGTGCGACGACCGGCGCGACGAACAGCTTCAGCCCGACGGTCGGGAGCGTCTCCCGCACCGTCGCGGACAGGTCCATCGACTCGACCTGCAGCCCGAGGATCAGGAGGAAGACGGGGATCGAGGCGTTGCCGAGCAGCCGGAGCGTCTCCATCGCGGTCCCGTCCTCCGGCGGGACGACGCCGAGACCGGTCACCAGGCCGGCGGCGACCAGCGCCCAGACGACCGGTTGCCGGAGGACGCGCCTGAGTCCGTCGACGTACGCCTCCTCGTCACCGCCGGTCGAGAGGAGGTAGATCCCGAGGGTGTGCAGGAGGACGTTCTGCACGAGGACGAACAGCACCGCGGTCGAGCGGCCGATAGCCCCGAAGGCGAACGATGTGACGGGGATGCCGAAGTTCCCGGCGTTCGGGACGGCGGCGGCCATCGCCGCGCCGAAGGCGACTGGCCCGTCCTGCCCCCGGAGCCGACCCATGCCGAGCGCGAGCGCGCCCATCGCGAACGTGAACACGACCATCGCGGCGACGGCGGCGGTGACGGTCCCGAGGTCGGCGGTGAGCGTCACGAGCGTCTCGAAGACCAGCGCCGGCAGGAGCACGTAGATGGCGGCGGCGCTCAGCCCGTCCGTGTCGACCTCGCGGACGCGGCCGAGGAGGTACCCCACGAACGCGATCGAGAGCGGCGGCGCGACGGAAGAGAGGAATATCGACGGGAGCGAGCCGATCGCGTCGAGTGCCTGCACGGTATCGGCTACGGGAACGCGATCGCTCCGGAAAATCCTGACGACTTGGGCCCGCGCGTCGCCACGTTCGCGGGCCGTCGCCGGTCGTCGTGCGGACCGGAGACCGGCCGGCAGCGACCGGTCTGTCACGAGCCTGCACACCCCAACCGGAGCGTCCGACCGGAGTCTAAACGGTTTTCACCGTCCGGACGAAACCCGGGTCGTGGTGTCCTGGTCCCGATACAACCCCGTTCGAGCGCTCCTCCTCGCAGTAGGGACGCTCGTCGCGCGTTTCGGTATCATCGACCGGGAGCGCGTCGAGCGGGCGACGGACCTGTCGTGGCCGCGCATCGTCACCGGCCTCGCGCGGATGTCCCGCTCGACGGCGGACGTCGCGATGGTCGGCATCGCGCTCGGCCCGGCGGCCATCGCCGGCGTCGGCTTCGCCAGCCCCTTCTGGGGCCTGGCGTTCTCGCTGGGCGGCGGCGTCGCCGGCGGGACCATCGGTCTCGTCTCACAGCGGTTCGGTGCCGACGCCTACGAGGAACTCGCCCTCTCGGTCAAGGTCAGCGCCCTCCTCACCGTCGCGATCACCGCGCCGCTCGTCGGTATCTACGCCCTGTTCGCGGAACCGCTGATCGCCCTCATCGGGTCGGGCGACGAAGCGATCCGCTTCGGTGCGGACTACCTCCGGGTGGTCGCGATCGGCGTCCCCTTCGCCGCGCTGAACCTCATCGGCAGCCGCACGCTCGTCGGCGCCGACGACGCGTGGACGCCGATGATCCTCCGCGGTGGCGGCGCCGTCGTCAACATCGTCCTCAACGCGGTGCTCATCTTCGGCCTCGGCTGGGGTGCCGCCGGTGCGGCCATCGGGACGGCGCTGTCGAACGTGCTCGTGACGGTCGCGTTCGGCGTCGGCCTCGCCCGCGGCGGCCTCCCCGGCATCGGCGAGTTCCCGGTGCAGGTGCCGCTGTCGGGTCCCCACCTGGACCGCTCGCTGTTCGGCGACCTCGTGGAGATGGCGACGCCGCTGATCGGGACGAACCTCGCCCGCAGCGGCGGGCAGTTCCCGAAACTGTACATCGTCGGGCTGTTCGGTCCGAACGTCGTCGCCGCGTACGTCGTCGCGATGCGGGTGCGCGCGCTGATGGACACGCCCAACTGGGGCTTCAGCATGGCCTCCTCGTCCCTCGTCGGCCAGGCGCTCGGCCAGGACGACGAGGACGACGCCGGCGCGTGGGCCCACGACATCGTCCGCTTCTCCGTCGCCGTCTACGCCATCATCGCGGTCGGCGTGTTCGCCCTCGCGCGACCGATCGGGCAGGTGTTCGTCGACGACCCCGCGATCCTCCCGACGGTCGTCACCTTCATCCGCGTCGCCTGCTTCGGCGTCCTCTTCAGCGGCGTCTACGGCGGGTCGACCGGGCCGTTGCGCGCCAGCGGCGACACCCGCTGGCCGCTGTACGCCCAGCTCACGGGACTGTACGTGTTCGCGCTCCCGATCGCCTACGTCGGCGTCGCGGTCCCCGAGATCGGCCAGACCGCGCTGTACGCCGCCGTCCTCGCCGAGATGGCGATTCCGGCCTGCATCACCTACTACCGCTACCGTTCGGGTACCTGGAAGATCGTGAGTCGCGACTACCGGCCCGACGCGACCCCGGGCGACTGAGCGCTCGGTCGGAGCCACCGCCGGACCGAGACCGGCCTGCGGCTGGCGCTCGGAGCGGAGTACTACCGCTACGGCCTGTACGTCAACCCGGCGGACTGAGGGCGTCTCGGGGCCGAAGCCGCCCCGATCCGCCGGCGCCGTTGCGTCCGGATTCCGGCCCGGTCAGTTCGCGCCGGCCCACTTGACGGCGTTGCGCAGCAGCGCGACGAACGAGTCGTGTTCGAGCGCCTCGTCGGTGTGGCCGAGCGAGATGTAGGCGACGCGACCCGCGGAGTCGTTGGTCCAGACGACCGGGTAGTCGTCGAGGTCGGGGTGGTCCATCCGCGCGAGGACCTGCAGGTCGTCGTCCCACTCGACCTGGTAGGGCTCGTCGAAGACGGAGAAGTCATCGACGCCCTCGGTGATCGGGTGGTCGGCGACGACGTCGACGCCGAACTCCGAGTCCTCTGGGTGCGTGAGGAAGTGTCCGCCGATCAGTTCGCGCAGTTCCGGGAACGGCTCGTCCATGTGGTCGATCACCTCGTCGGGGTCTTCCGGCGCGATCGAGGTCAGGTCGGACGCGCAGTGGACGCCGACGTAGCCGCCGCCGGCCTCGACGTGCCCGAGCAGGGCGTCGAGCTGCTCGTCGGTGAGCGTCGAGTCGGTCAGGTAGTCGACGAGCACGTCGTACTCGCCGGTGAGCGCGTCGCGGTCGTCCGTCACTGTCAGGTCGTAGCCCTCCAGAGCGGCCGCGAACTGCGGGCGCTTGTCGTCGATAGCGTGGAACGGGAAGGTGTTCTCCCCGAGCACGAGGATCCGTGTCATGCCCGATGGGTCGACCGTCTGCCGGATAGCTCCACCGGTCGCGGAAGTGGCGGCTGATACGCGTTCACACTGGACGTATGCCCTGCCATCACGTACCGGGTAAACAATTATTAAGGTCGGCCTCCACTGTGAATATGTATGGCAACACGCCAGTCCGCGTCGGAGCCGACTCCGACATATCACACGTGCAGCTGTGGGAAACAGTTCGAAACCACAGAGGAGCTTCTCGAGCACGCGCGGGAATCACACGGGCTGAGCGTATTCTGAGTCGGCGCGCCGGTTCGGGCTGGGCCGGCGCGTCAGTAGATCCTGACCTGGAACTGTTCGTAGCCGCCGTGAGAGAGTTCTAACGAGCCGACCCACCAGTTCCACCGCTCGACGAGGCTGTGGTCGTCGGGCGCGTCGTCGAGGTTGTCCAGCACCGTCTCGGCGTCCAGTTCGAACCCCAGGTCCTCCTCCACGAACCCCGAGTCCGCCAGGTCGCGGGCCTGCCGGGCGACGACGCGGCGCGCGTCGGCGTCGCCCTCGAAGCGTTCGAGCTCCCGTTCCAACCGTTCCCGGTTCACACCCGAGGAATCGACGCCGAATCCCTTGAAATCACCACCATCTTTTTCGCCGCGCGCGCGCCCCCGGGCCAAAAACATGGGTGAAAAAGGCCGAATCCTCGCTCCGCTCGGATTCGGTGAACCGCCTCGCTTCGCTCGGCGGATGCTCATTCCAGCCAGGCGTCTTCGATCCGGACCGTCCCGCGAGTACCGTCCCACTCGGTCTCGTAGTCGAGGCGGATCGCCCGGTCCATGTGCGGCCCGTCGGTCCCCAGCGTCTCAGAACCACCTTTTTCAGCGTCGGGTATCCTCGGCCGCCTTCGGCGGCCTGCGGGTACCGCTCCTCGAAAAATCTGGACCAAAAAGGCGCTCGCTCACCCCGTTCGCTCGCGTGAATCGCGCCGCGAAGCGGCGCGAACGTTCGTCTCAATAATGACCGTTCACTCCAGCCAGGCGTCCTCGATCCGCACCGTGCCGCGCGTGCCGTCCCACTCGGTCTCGTAGTCCAGTCGGATCGCCCGGTCCATGTGCGGCCCGTCGGTCACCAGCGTCTCGAACTCGCCGCCCTCACCGAGGATGTGGACGCCGTATCGCTCGTTCAGGGACTCCAGTTCGTCCAGCGCGTCGGCGTCGAGCCGGCGGCCGAGCCACGACTCGTCGAGGCCGCCCGCGGCGACGCGGATGATCCGGATCTCGAAGCCCGCGTCGAGCATCGCGTCGGCGAGGTCGCGCGGCTCGCGCTGCCAGAGCGGGGCGAACACGTCGGCGTCGAGCCGGTCGGCCATCGCCTCGATGCGCGAGGTCTGGTACTCACTCTCGACGGCGCCGGCGGTGACGCCCGCGAGGCCGCCGGGAAGCTCGTCGGCGAGTTCGTCGAGCGCCGCTTCGAGCGGTTCGAGTTCCGCGTCGCCCTGCGCGCCGGAGTCGACCGTCTCGCTCGCCGCGAAGTCGTCGGGCTCGACCTCGACGAGCGGGATCCCGACGCTCTCGGCGGCGAGCCCCGCCAGCCGCGTCGCCGGGACGTGGTACATGTACGAGTCGCCCTCGGGGTGGACCGTCACGAGGCGCTCGACGGGTAGCCCGCGTTCGAGCGCGCGGTACAGCGCCCACGAGGAGTCCTTCCCCCCCCGAGAAGAGCGCGACCCAGCCCCCCGCGTCGCCGGCGTCGTCTGTCATACCCACCGGTAGGCGCGCTCGCTCATTTACGCCCTTCCATCTTTTTCTCCGGGGGGTGTCCTCGGTCGCTGCGCTCCCTGCGGGCACCCCCCGGCCAAAAACATGGGTGAAAAAGGCCGAACTCGCGCTTCGCGCGAGTTCGGGGAACCGCGCGCCTGCGGCGCCGGATGCTCAACACGACCGGCAGAGTGAACAATCGCGGTGGCGCGCGCTGTCGCGGCGTTCGTGCCGCGACGGAGCCGCGCGAGGTCTTCGTGAACGGAGCATCTAGTCGCTGCCCTCGCGCTGGTGAGCGAACTCCTGTTCGACGGTGGTGCCGCTGAAGTAGGCGGCGAAGCGGACGCCGGCGAGGCTCACGAGGACGCCGGCGAGGATGAACAGGGCGAGGCGGGCGCCCGGGGGGAGTGATCTCTGCGCCCTGGAAGGCGAGGGGGCCGACGTCGAACGCCGGGATGTTCAGCGCCCTCTCCTTCTCGGCGAGTTCGAGGAAGTACGCGGAGAACCCGCGGACGACGAGGCCGACGGCGACGGCGCCGAAGGGGAGGTTGAGGTAGGCGCTGCGGACGCCCTCGCGGCGGATGAGTTCGTCGAGGAGGCGGCCGGTGCTGGCGGCGAGCGCGGCGCCGGTCAGCCAGGGGATGGCGTCGAAGGCGAAGCGGCTGGCGAGGACGAACGGGCCGACCCCCCCGGCCGCGGAGACGCCGATCACGCCGGCGAAGACGCCGACGAGCGAGAGGCCGGCGGCGACGACGTAGGTGACCAGGGCGACCTGGCCGGAGTACAGCGCCTCCTGTATCTGGCCGGGGAGCGCGGCGAGGTAGGCGTCGACGCCGAGGCCCTTGTAGAGGAGGAACAGGCCGACGACGGCGACGATGGCGCCGGTGGCGACGCCGGGGCTCGTCACGGACCACAGGACCGGGTAGGCGATGAGCGCGACGCCGAGCGGGACGAGGACGGTCTTGCGCAGTTCTTCGTCCGCGAGGAACTGCTTGAGGAGGTAGTACGTCGACTCGATGTCCCTGGCCTGGCGGACCACGACGCGGTCGACGGCGTCGACGGTCAGCCGCGACTCGACGATGGGGACGAGGCGCTCGTCCTCGGCGCTGTCGACGACGACGACGGCCGAGTCGGGGTCGTAGTCGTCGATGAGCCCCTCGACCTGGCGGGCGATGGCCCTGTCGGCACTGATGGTGTCGTCGGTGCCGGCCAGCACCGCCACGACCGTCTCGTCACCGCCGGTATCGAGGTCGCGCGCGACGCGGAGGGCTTCGAGCAGACAGTTGACCTGGCTGTCTTCCGGGTCCTCGACGCCGACGTCGACGACGAGGGACTCGACGGCGTCCCGGCCGACGACCGGGGGGTCCGTTCCCGTCACGAGGTCGCCCGCGCGATCGATACAGACGACCAGCGTTGTCACAGTTCGAGGGAAGCGACCACGGGATAAAAATCCTCGCGACCGTTCGCGCCGGATCCGTCGCGTGCGGACCGCCGCAGGGCGGCCGGATCGCTCCGATGTATCGCCGCGTTCGGCCCGGGACTACGACCCCGAGCGCTCGTCGCGGACGGTGTCGACGACGCCGCGGAGGTAGCCGACGGTGAACCCGCGGGCGCGGTGGCGCCAGTCCGTGTCGCCCTCCATCTCGGGGACGTGGTCGGGGACGACCACGCCGTCGAAACCGACCTCGTGGAGCGTCCGCACCGCCGCGACCGTGTCGAAGTTCCCCTCGTCGACGAACGTCTCGTGGAACTGCGGCACCGTCCCCACGACGTCCCGGAAGTGGACGAACACGATGTCGTCGCGCTCGCCGAACGTCCGCAGGACCTCCGTCACGTCCTCGCCCATCTGCGAGAAACAGCCGAGACAGAGTTTCAGGCCGTGGCTGTCGCTCGGAACGAGCTCCATCGCTTTCTCGAAGTTCTCGACGTTGCGGAACAGGCGGGGGATCCCCCCGAGCGATTCGAGGCTCGGCGGGTCGACCGGGTGCAGCGCCAACTCGACGCCCGCCTCCTCGGCGACGGGGAGGATCCGTTCGAGGAAGACCTCGTAGTTGTCCCAGAACTCCGCCTCGGTGTACTCGCGGTCGAGGCCCGGTGCGAGTTCGTGGGGGTCGTCGATCTCGTCGAGGTCGAACGCAGTGCCGACGGCGCCGCCGCGGATCTCCACGGGGTCGGTCCGCATCGGGACCACCCCGCGGGGGTTCCACTGGTAGCCCAGGATGGGGACGTCGGCCTCGCCGAGATTGCGGACCAGCCGTTCGATCTGGTCGAGTGCGTCCTCCTTGCCCTCGCGGTCGAACATGATGTCGCCGTACAGCGAGTAGGGCAGCGACTGGATGCCGGCCAGCCGGAGGCCGTGGGACTCGACCTGCTCGCGGGCGGCGACGAGCTCCTCGACGCTCGGGATCGAGTCGGGGCCGACGGCGACAGTGTGGGACGCCTCGCGGTCGTTGAACTCGTCGGGCTCCTCGTCGGTGTCGGCGTGGTCGACGAACACGTCGGTGGCGCCGAGCTGGCGGAGATACCGGAGCCGCTCGTCAGAGAGGTTCCGGCTGCGGACGCCGACGCGGACGTTCGCGCCGTCCCCGTCGGGCTCGTCGTCTCGCTCGCGTGGCTCGCTCATACCCGGACGTGGACGGGACCGGCAAAATACTCACCGGCCGCGGTCGAACTCGCTCGGATCGGCGCCGGTCGGATCGGCGTCGACGTGGCGGCGGGAGTCGAGTCGCTACCGGCGAAAGCGCAGCCCGTCGGCGTCGCCGTCGAGTGCGCCGGCGAGGCCGGCACCGAACGCGTAGGTCACCTGCTGGGCGCCGAGTCGGACCCGCTCGCGCAGCGGACGGGTGGGCTCGAACTCCCGGACGACGACGGGCTCGTCGAGGCGGTCGGCGAGGCTCGCCTCCACGTCGTCCCGGGTCCCCAGGTGGTCGACGAGGTCCCGTTCGAGCGCGTCGGGGCCGAGGAAGACCCTGGCCTCGGTTTCCTCGACGGCCTCGCGGTCGAGGTCGCGGCCCTCGGCCACGGTGTCGACGAACTGGTCGTAGTAGTCGTCGACGAGGCCCTGCAAGTACTCGCGCTCGCGCGGGTCGAGTTCCTTCAGCGGCGTCCCGGCGTCCTTGTACTCGCCGGCGGTGAACCCCTCGTAGGAGAGCCCGAGGCGGTCGGCGAGGTCGCTGGCGTTGACCCGCGAGCCGATGACGCCGATGGAGCCGACCAGCGTGCCCTCGCGGGCCCAGATCTCGTCGCAGCCGGCGGCGATGTCGTAGCCGCCGCTGGCGCAGACGTCGGTCGCGTAGCCGACGGTCGGCCCGTCGAAGGCCTCGGCGGCCAGCCGGATGTCCTCGCTGGGGACGATCTCCCCGCCCGGGGTGTTCAGCTTCACCAGCAGCGCCTGCGCGTTCGGGTCCGCGTCGGCGCGCTCGATCTGTTCGACCACGTCGTCGGCGCTCGCGCCGACCGCAGGCCCGGGGACGCCGCGATTGCTCTCCCGGGCGATCGGCCCCTCGACGGCGACCTCGGCGACGGTGTACGGCGTGACGAGCGACCCGGCCAGCCGACTGCCGACCCACAGCGCGACGAGGGTGACGGCCGCGACGACCAGTACGCCCGCGAGGTCGAGTATCGACCCGGGATAGCGGACGAACGCGTACCACGCGCCGACGAAGCCGACGGCGCCGACCAGTCCGGTGACGAGGAGCGGGACGACGGTCCCCTCGATCGTCCCGACTGACTCGCTGTCGTTCGATGTACTGCTCACTGAAGTGCCTCCGTGCGCGCACTCGCCCGGTCGCGGGGAAAGTCTGTCGGCGGGCTGGCCGGCGGGCCAGCGGGTCGTCTTTCACACCGCCGGCGTCGGATCCGGCTCAGAACGCCGCGTGATCGAAGTCGCTCCAGACCTCGTAGTCGGTCAGTTCGTCGAGGTCGCCGGTGTGGCGCTCCAGCATGTGCTCGGAGACGTTCGTCATGACGACCCGGTCGGCGTCGAACCGCTCGGCGCTCTCGCGCAGGGTCTCGGCGTCGCCGTGGAACTCCGCGCCCAGCACGGAGCCGTCGAAAAAGAGCAGGTCCGCGCCGGTGCAGTAGTCGGGGACCGACTCGATGCTGTCCACGTCGGGCGCGTAGACGACGGTCGTCCCCTCCGCGGAGAGGGCGTACCCCTGGGTCGGGAAGGCGCGCGTTCCGTGGTCGACGTCGAAGGCGCGGACGGTGAACCCCGGCTTCCGAATCTCCTCGCCGGGGTCCAGCGGCTCGTACCGGACGTGGTCGAGGATGTGCGGGAAGGTGTCCTCGGTGAACGTCCGGACGGGGCGACTGCCGTAGACGGAGATGTCCTTGCCGAAGGTCGGGTGGTCGAACTCCTCCTCGTTGGCGACGTGGCGATCCATGGCCGCCTGGTTCAGCTCGTTGATGCCCCAGTAGTTGTCGAAGTGCGCGTGCGTCGCGAAGAAGGCGTCGACCTCGTAGACCTCCTCGCGGTGGAGCTGCGACGCGATGTCGGGGCCGATGTCGAGGACCACCGTCCGCCCCGCGGCCTCGACCAGGACGGCCGGGCGCCGGCGGCGGTCGCTCTCGGCGCAGTACTCGCAGTCGCAGAGCGGGGCGGGGACGCCGACCGCGTCTCCCGACCCCATGAGGGTAACGCGCATGCCCACGTTTGGGCCGACCGCCCGAAACCCGTTTCGTCTGTCACTCTCCGGACGTATTCCCTCCCCCCGACTCTGTCGGCTCGGCAGCGCCGTCCCGCGCCGCCGCGCGGTCTCACGGTTCCATCCGGAGCGCGTAGATGATACAGAGGAGGCCGGCGACCTCGAACGCCTGGACGAGCGCCTGAACCTCGAGCAGGGGGATGCTCGGGATCAGGAGCGCGGGAACCGAGAACAGCAGCGGGACGCCCATGATGACGATGAACCCGACAGCGATGAACAGCATCGGCCGGCTGTCGTTGCGGCGGTAGCCGCGGTAGGCCTGGTAGGCGATGAACAGTCCCAGCAGCGCGCCGGTGAACTCCGAGAGCTGGACGACCAGTTCGGCGGTGTCGTCGGGGCGGCTCCCGATCTGGAGGGCGAGGTCGGTCCCGGCCGCCGCGAGCGGTCGGGCGAATGCGACGCCGACCACGCTACATCCCCTCGACGAGGCGGGTGAACCGGTCCGCCATGTCCTCCCCGCGGTCGATCTCCAGAGCGAAGGATCCGTCCCGGAGTTCGACAGTCACGCGCCGGAGGTTCGGCGCGTACACCTTGCGATGGTGGCCGTCACCCGGATCCGGCTCGGTTCGCTCGACGACCAGATCGCAGTCCCGGAGGCGCTCCAGGCGGCGGTAGATCGTCGGGCCCGACGCGTCGCAGCGCTCGGCGAGTGTGCTGGCTGACATGGGTCGTTGGCTCGTCTCGGTGAGGATGGCCCGCGCCGTCTCGTCTTCGAGGAGGCCGGCGACGGTCTCCAGATCGGGGTCCTCACTCACGGTGGCGGCTACACGACCACCGCGCTTATAAACCCATCCGGGACTTCACGCGCTGAAGTGCTGCTGGTGGAACGACGTGTGGTCGACCCGTCTGTCCGATCGTGACGACGCACCCCGCTCTCCGTCGACCGCTCGCATCGCCCGCCGACCGCCCTGACCGCCCCGAACGCCGCGGACGGGAGTTCGTCACGGACGCGGGGGTGAACCGCCCGTGAGCGCCTCCGTCGCTCGCGGACTTCGCCCGCGCTGGACCGACGTGACGGCGCTGGCGCTCGTGGCACTGACCGTCGCGGTCGCGGCGGCGGCGCTCCCACGGCTCCCGGCGGAGATGGTCGTCGGCTGGCACGTCGGGCTCGACGGCCGCCTCTCACGGACGATCGGTCCGCGCGTGCTGGGCGTCGCGCTCCTCCCGGCGCTGTCGGTCGCCAGTTACGCGGCCCTCCGGACCGCCCGAGCGCTCGTCTCGCTCGATACTCCCCGCGACAGGCGGCTCTACGACGCGCTCGTCCACCTGCTCCTGGCGTCGCTCTGCGCCTGCCAGGTCGCCGTCGTCGCCGCGAACCTGGGGTGAGCGCCCGGCTGTTCAGTCGTTGACGGCTTCCAGGCGGTCGCCGACGACGAGGCGCCCCGTGGCGGTCAGCCCGGTGTCGTCGGGGTCGGTCCCGGTGACCAGGCCCTTCTCGTCGAGGGAGGCGAGTTGGGACCGGAGCACCTCCTCCTCGCGGGCGAAGGCGGCCGAGAGATCGACTCCCTCGCCGATCGAGTAGAGGGCGACGAGCACCTCCTTCTCGCGGTCGGGGATCGCCAGCGCGCGCGCCTCGTCGAGGCGGTCCTGGTAGTCGCGGCGGACGAACCGCTCGAACAGCGCGAGGGTCCGCGTCGAGTCGCTGCCGACCAGCGAGGTGACGGCCTCGCCGTCGACGAACTGCTGGACGGCGAGGGCGGGTCGGCGCTCCCCGTCGACGGACTGCTTGGTGCGCTCGACGTGGAGCACGTCGTCGAGGTCGACCGAGAGGATGGTTGCGTCGGAGCCGAGGGGCGTGAACCGCACCCGGTCGCGGTCGAGGTACAGCATGCCCGGCGTCGCCGACTCATCGGTGACGCGCCCGCCGACCCGCGCCGGGTGGGTGACGCTCATCCGGGAGACGTGCAGGGCGTTGCGGAACAGCGCGAGCCAGAAGTCCCACTTGCGGCCGGGGTCGAGTTCGACGACCGCCACCTCGTGGTCGTCGCCCCGGCGGACGACGACGCCGAGCGCCGAGTCGAACGGCACGTCGGTCGCCTCGTCGACGTCCGGGATCACGTCGACGACGCTGTCGAGCGAGAGCAGATCGAAGGCGACGCCGTCGCCGGTGAGGTCGCCGCCGGTCGCCGGGGAGACGAGCAGCAGTTCGTTCTGGCCGAGGACGACCTGCCCCTCGACGGGGTGGCCCTCTGCCACGCCCGGCGTGACGAAGTGCGTCCCGACCCGGGCGACCAGCGGCTGGGTCACCGCCTCCTCCACGGTCGTCGGCTCGGCCGAGCGGGCGTCCTCGCCGGCACCGACTCCCCCTGCGGGAGCGCGCGCAGCGGACTCGGCGCTGGCTCCGTCGGCGGCGGTATCGAGCGGCGTCGGCTCGGCAGGCGGCCCCTCGCCGGGGTCGGCCGCTCCGCTCCAGTCGCCGTCGACGGTGGGCGCGACGGGCTCGTCGCCGTCGGCGCTCTCGCTCTCGGGGCGCAGCGACGCGTCCTTGCGCCTGACCCAGTCGCGGAGCGCGGCCATGTCCTTCGCGTCGGCGCCGGCCGACCGGGAGTACTGCCCGCCCTCGGGGTCGGCCTGCTCGGCCGTCTCGTGCTCGTCGGGGTCGTAGTCGAACCCGTCGGGGACGTGGTCCGGCCGCGGGTTCCGCACGCGGCGGCCGGCCTCGTTCTTCGCCCGCTCGAAGCGGGCGTCGGGGCCGTAGTCGGCGGCGTCGAACGGCTCCCGGGAGAACGGCGCGGGGTCGCAGACGATGGGGAACGTCCGCGCCGGTTCGGCCGGCGGGACCTCCGGCCCGACGGCCCCGCGGTCGAACGCGCTGTAGACGGCCGCGCTCGTCCGCTGGCCGGCGTAGCGGACGAACGCCTCGGCCGGTTCCCGCTCGTCCAGCCCCAGCATGTTCCGGACCGAGGTCGCGTCGAAGCCCGCCTCCGCGAGGAACCGGCCGCCGGTCGCGCGCAGGACCTGCGGCGTCAGCCCGTCGGGGTCGATCCCCTCCGCGGCCGCCGCGGTCTCGGTGACCAGCTCGCGGACGGTCGTCACGTCCCCGTCGAGGTGGTCGACGTAGTCGAAGAAGGTGGCCAGCACGGCGGTGATCCGCTCGGACCAGCCGAACGCGACGGTCCGCGCGCCGGCCTCCGCGTGGGGCGACCACTGCTCGGTGCGGAGCACGGTTTCGAGCGGGCGCTCGTCGCCGGTGGCCTGGCGGGCCCTGGCCGAGGCCCAGCACGTCGGACAGGCGCAGGGGTCGAGCGCCGGCACGCGGAGTTCGCCGCGCCCCCAGTCGATCCACCCCTCGTGGCAGTGGACGATCTCGTCGGGCCGCAGGCCGAGCCGGCCGGCCAGCAACACCGTGTAACACCGGCCGAGCCGCCGCTGGACGCTCTCGGCGGCGAGCGCGCCCCGGTAGAGCGAGTAGAACGCCCCCGGATCGAGCGTCCGGTCGAGCGGCGGCCAGTCGGACATACGCACCTCCGTGCCCCTGGCTGACATATAGCTGTTACCGGCGCAGTTTCAGGAGTGAGAACCGGACGCGACGCCGCTCGCGGGCGAGGAATCCGTCGCCGAGGGCGGCCGAGATTAGCCGAACGGGCCGCCACCGCCGCCCATACCGCCCATGCCGCCCATCCCGCCACCGCCGCCACCGCCCTGCATCTGCTTCATCATCCGCTCCATGTCGGCGTCGCCCATGCCCTGGAACTGGTCGAGCATCTGGCGCATGGCGTTGTACTGTTCGAGCAGTTCCCGCACCCGCTCCTCGGGCTGACCGGCGCCGCGAGCGATGCGCTCGATGCGGCTCTTGCCGACGGTGCGGGGGTTCTCCAGTTCCTCCTCGGTCATCGAGTCCATGACGACCTCGAAGTCCTTGAGCCGCTCCTGGGTGACGTCCATCGCGTCGTCGGGCAACTGGTCCATGAGCCCGCCGCCGAGGCCGGGGATCATGTCCATCACCTGGTCGAGCGGCCCCATCTTGTTCATCGTCTCCATCTGCTTGCGCATGTCGTAGAGGGTGAACTTCCCCTCCATCATGTCCTCGGGCTCCCAGTCGTCCTCCTCCTCGCCCGTCTCCTCCATCGCGCGTTCGACGCGCTCGGTGAGCTGTTTGAGGTCGCCCATCCCGAGCAGCCGGGAGATGAACCCCGACGGCTCGAAGCGCTCGATGTCCTGGACGGTCTCGCCGGTCCCGAGGAAGGCGATAGAGGAGCCGGTCTCGTTGACGGCCGCGAGGGCGCCCCCACCTTTCGCCGTCCCGTCGAGCTTCGTGATGACGACGCCGTCGATGCCGATGGAGTCCTCGAACTCCTGGGCCTGGTCCTTGGCGGACTGGCCCATCGCCGCGTCGAGGACGAGCAGGTCCCGATCCGGCTGGACCTCCTCCTCGATGTCCTCGATCTGGTCGATGAGCTCCTCGTTCAGGCCGTCGCGGCCGGCGGTGTCGACGATGCGGACGTCGGCGTCGGAGACTTCTTCGAGGCCGTCGCGGGCGATCTTCACGGGGTCGTCGGCGTCGGGGTCGCCGTAGAAGTCGACCTCGGCGCGCTCGGCCATCTCCTTGGACTGGTCGTAGGCGCCGGGCCGGTCGGTGTCGGTCTGGATGATCGCCGGGCGCAGGCCCTTCTTGGAGAACCACCACGCCATCTTGGCGGCGGTGGTGGTCTTCCCCGACCCGTAGAGGCCGGCGAGCATGATCGTCTGCGATTCGAGCGGGAGATCGGTCGACTCGCCGACGAGGCCGACGAGTTCGTCGTAGACGACGCGGAGGACCCAGTCGTGGGCGGAGGTGCCCGCGGGCGGCTCCTCCTCCAGGGCACGGGTCTTGATGCTGTCCGACAGCTCCATTACCAGGTCGACGTCGACGTCGGCCTGCAGGAGCGAGCGCTGGATGTCCTTGACGACCTCCTCGACGTCCTCCTCGGAGATGCGGGACTGTCCCCGGAGGTCGTTGAGCGTGCTCCGGAGCGACGTGCCCAGATCGTCGAGTACCATTTGCCGCCGAGTACGCGACCGGTCCGTTAAAGGCTTTGTACTCCCGGGGGCGCGGTCGTCCCGCAGCGACCGCGCACCTGGCTCACCGAAGCGCACACGCATAAGGCGCTCGCGGCCGGAGTACAGGTATGAACGGCCGCGACGGCGACCGCGTGGAGTACGAGCCGGTCAGCGTCAAGGAGGTGCTCGGCGAGATGAAAGACATCGCCGAGCTGCTCATCGACCTGTCGTACTCGTCGGTCCTCTTCGACAGCCGCGAGCTCGCCGCGGAGGTGCTCGAACTGGAGTCGGAGATGGACGTGCTCCAGTTGCGAGCGCGGATGAGCCTCGTGATGGCCGGGCGCTCGCCCGAGGAGGCCGAACAGCTGGCGCCCATCTTCGGCATCGTCGGCGCCGCCGAGAAGATCAGCGACGCGGCCGGCGACGTCGCGAAGGTCGTCCTCGACGACGTGGGGCTGCCGACGGCGCTGCGGGCCTCGCTGCCCGACCCCGTGGAGACGCTCGCCCGCGCGGAACTCGCCGCCGACTCGGCGTACGCCGGCCGGACGCTCGGCGCGATCAACCTGGAGACCGAGACGGGCGTCCGCGTGCTAGCGATCCGCCGCGGCGACGACTGGGTGCTCAACCCCGACCGGGAGACGACGCTGCGGGGCGGCGACGCGCTGCTCCTGCGCGGCCCCGACGACGGCGTCCAGGGCGTCTACGAGACGGTGACCGGCGAGGCCTTCGAGCACCCCGAGGCCCCGGAATCGCCGATCGAGGACCTCGACCGCGCGGTCGAGACGGTCGTCCTGATGAAGAACATGAGCGAACTCGCGGTCGACCTGGCCTACGGGAGCGTCCTCTTCGACGACCCCGAACTCGCCCGGGAGGTGAGCGAACTCGAAGTCGAGGTCGACGCGCTGCAGTCGCGCTTCGAGGCGTGGGCGCTCCGGGCGGCCGCCGAGGTAGACGACCCGGTGACGATCCGCGGGCTGCTCCACATCGCCGCGAGCACGGAGGTGATCAGCGACGCCGCCCTGGAGATTAGCGAGGGCGTCCTCCGCGGGCTGGGCAGCCACCCCGTCGTCCAGGCGGCGGTCGAGGACTCCGACGAGATACTCGTCAGCGTCGCCGTCGAACCGGGGAGCGACCTCGACGGGCAGACGATCAGGGAGGAGGCGCTGCGCACCACGACCGGGATGCTCGTCATCGCGATCCGACGCCAGACTGACGAGAACGGCGAGCCCAGCGGGGCCGGCGGGTCGAGCGATGACGGCGAGACCGACTGGCTGCTCACCCCCGACCCGGGGACGACGCTCCGCGGCGGCGACACCCTCATCGCGAAGGGGACGCGCACCGGCGCCGAGCGGCTGCGGGGCCTGGCCGGCTGACCATGGCGGACGACTGGTCGGTCGCCGGAATCACCCGGCGACTCTTCCCGATCCTCGTGGTGCTGACGCTGCTCGAACTGGTCGGCGGGCTCACGCTCGGCTCCTTCGAGGCGACGCTGCGGCGATACCCGTCGCTGCTCGTGCTCGTCCCCGTGACGATCGGGACCGCGGGGAACCTCGGGAGCGTCCTCTCGGCGCGGCTGTCGACCGCCTTCCACCTCGGGATACTATCCTTCGACCCGACCGACGACGAACTCCTCGGGAACACGATAACGACCGTCCTGCTCGCGGTGACGGTGTTCCCGGTCGTCGGCGCCGGCGCGTGGGCCGTGGCGCGCGCGACCGGCGGCGCCCGGCTCCCGGTCGAAACCGTCGTGATCGTGGCGTTCGCCAGCGGGCTCGTCCTCGCGGTGCTCGCCGTCGCCGTCACGGTCGTCGCCGCCTACGGCGCCTACCGGTTCGAGGCCGACCCCGACGACGTGGTCATCCCCGTGGTGACGAACGTCTGCGACGTCCTCGGCGTGATCGTCCTGTTCGGCGTCGTCCAGGTGATCGTCGCGTGATCCGGGCGCGCCGGCCGCGCGGAGGTGACTGCCCGCCGTGTCGCTGAGAGATACGATCGTCGAAGGGTATCGGGGGGCGCTGCCGACGCTGCTGGTGAGCGCGCTCGGCGGGCTGCTGGCCGGGGGGATCCTCGGCGGGATGGAGGCCGAACTCGAAGCGGTCCCCGGCCTCCTGGTGGTCGTGCCGGCGTTCCTGGCGATCCGCGGGAGCGTCTACGGGTCGCTCGGGTCGCGGCTGTCGAGCGCGCTCCACCAGGGGCTGATCGAACCCCGCTTCGCCCCCAGCGACCGGCTCGTCGGCGCGATGGCCGCGGCCCTGCTCAACGGCCTGGCGGCCAGCCTGGTCGCCGCGGTGCTCGCGTTCGGCATTCTCACTGCGCTCGGCCGGCGTGTCGCCCCGCTGGCGACGCTCGCGCTCATCGCACTCGTCGGCGGCGCGCTCGCCGGCGTGGTGCTGATCGCGGTCATCGTCGCCGTGGTCTTCGGCGGCTACCGCCGCGGGATGAACCCCGACAACCTTGTCGGCCCGACGGTGACGACCGCCGGCGACATCTTCGGGATGGCCGCGCTGTACGTGGCGACCCGCCTCGCGCTCGCGGTGGCCTGATCCGGGACCGAACGCTCGCCGCCCGCGGGCCGGGGGCGACTCGCACACGAAACCTCGAAGTACGGGGGGTCCAAAGAGTCGCGCATGGCAGACCTCGCAAGTTCGGCGACGGAGCTGGTCAACAGTATCATCGAGATGCCCGGCCACTTCCAGGAAGTCGCGATGCACGACCCGCTCAGCGCCGTCCTGCTGGCGCTCGGTGCGCTGTTCGTCCTCGCCCCGAGCGCGGTGATGGGCTACCTCTCGCTTGGCGCCTTCTTCTCGCTGTTCTCGATCGAGAGCTCGCCGCCGCCGGAAGCCCGCTAGGCCGGGACGACGTCGCCGAGTAACTCGATCGCTCGCTCGACGTCCGGACCGAGCGGCGCGGCGGCGACGAAGCTGTCCGCGCGTTCGAGCACCGCCTCGACCTCCCGTTCCACGTCCTCGGGCGTCCCCGCGATGCAGAAGGCGTCAAGCATCGCGTCCGTGACCCGCTCGGCGGCCTCCCGGAACTCGCCTGCCGAGACCGACTCGCCGACCGCCGCCGCCCGCTCGCGGTCGATGCCGTGGCGGTCGAGCACCGGATCGGGCGCGCCCGCGGCGACGAACGCCACCGGGAAGCGCGCGGCCTCGCGGGCCGCCGCGCCGTCCTCGGCGACGCTGACCGAGGCGTAGGCCGCGAAGTCGAAGTCGCCGCGGTCGTCCGGTCGCTCGGCCAGCCCCTCGGCGACTCGCTCGCTCGCCCACTCGTAGTCGCGGGGGTGGGCGCCGTTGAACAGCACGCCGTCGGCGTGTTTGGCCGCCATCCGGGTCATGTGCGGCCCCTGCGCGCCGACGTAGACCGGGATCTCCCCGGCGTCGTAGTTGAGGCCGGCGTCGGTCGCCTCGAAGGTGCCGTCGTGGTCGACGCGTTCGCCCGCCCAGAGCCGCTCGGCGACCTTGAACGTCTCCAGCACGCGCCGGAGCGGGCGGTCGGGGTCGATGCCGAGGTTGGCGAGCGTCGAGGGGTCGCCGGGGCCGATCCCGAAGACGCCGCGGCCGCCGCTGTACTCGTCGAGGGTCGCCATCCGCGAGGCGAGCGTCACCGGGTGGGTCTCGTAGGGGTTGGCGACGCCCGGGCCGACGAGAACGTCCTCGGTCGCCCCCGCGATGGCCGTCAGCGCCGCGAACTGGTCGCGGTTGTTGTAGTGGTGGCTGACGAACGCGGCGTCGAAGCCCGCGTCCTCCGCGGTGGCGCCGAACTCGGCGAGCGTCGAGACCGGGTGCTCCGGGGTGAGTTCGACCGCTCTCATCGATCCTCCCCGTCGTCTCGCTCGTCGTCGGACTCGTCGGCGTCTCCCGCGTCTCCGCCCTGCAGTCGGTCGCGGTCGTACTCCCACTCGCGGAGCGCGTCGCGGACGTAGTCGGCGTTCTCCGATCGGAAGAGCCCGTCGTGGGGTTCGTAGTCGCCGAACTCGAACCCGCGGACGACGGTGACGGGCAGCCCGTCGTCGCCCTCGCCGGTGAGGAGGTTGGCGGCCGCGGCGAGTTCGTCGACGACCGCCTCGACGGTGACGCCGAGTTCGCGGCCGTCGCGGTCGCGCTCGCCGCGCCAGTCGCGGGCGGCCGGCATGCCCGCCCAGCCGATAGCGACGCCGCGCTGGCCCTGCCGGAAGGGGCGACCCGAGGTGTCGGTGACGATCACCGGGACGCCGAGGGTCTCGTGGATCCGCTCGGCGCTGGCGGTCGGGTCCTCGGGGAGCAAGAGTAGATCCGAATCGGGTACGTTCGACCGGTCGATGCCCGCGTTGACGGAGATGTGGCCGAAGCGGGTGACCGCGAGCATGAGCGGTTCCTCGGTGAGCAACTCCCGGCTCTCCTCGACGACCGCCTGGGCGAAGCGGGGGTCTTTCGCCTCGCCGGCCAGGTCGCCGATGCGCTCGGCGATCCGTTCGGCCTGCGGACCGGGGTCGAACTCGCTCAGGTCGGCCTGGCGGCCCTCCGCTTTCGAGACGATAGAGTGCGAGACACAGACGACGTCGCCCTCCCGCAGGTCGGCGCGCTCGGCGATCAGCTCGCCGACGTCGTCGCCGGGGCGGACTTCGGGGATGCCCTCGACCGCGAACAGTTCCATACCCGCCCTGCGGTACGCCCGGGCAAAAACACCCCGCTACGAGCAGGCTTCGCCCGGACCGGTGACAGGCGACGCCGGGACTCTCCTCGCTCGCCTCGTCCCGCGCCGGCGCCGCCGCATCCCGCGCCGCTCGCCTCGCACCGATCCGAAACGCTGGTAGTGGGCCGGCGGGACAGGATGCGGCATGACCGACGACCCCGCTGGTCGCGTGACCGACGCCGCCGCCGACGCCGCCGCGCTCGCCGACACCGCCGTCCGAGCGGTCGAGTCCGCCGGCGAGTACCTCCGGGACGCCTTCGAGGACGGCGGGACCCCCGCGGACTACACCGCCACGGACGTGAAAGCCGAGGCCGACCGCGAGGCCGAGCGGCGCGTCCTCGACGCCGTCACCGACGCGTACCCGGACCACCGGATCTCCGCCGAGGAGTCGGGAGACCACCCCGGCGACGGGGCGTATCGCTGGGTGGTCGACGCCCTCGACGGCACGAACAACTTCACGGTCGGCATCCCGACGTTCGGGGTCGCCGCGACCGCCTGCGACCGGCAGGGGCCGACCGGCCCGGAGGACGACCCGGTCGCGACCGCCGTCCACGTGCCCGTCCTGGACGACACCTACGTCGCCGAGCGGGGCGGCGGCGTCCGGTACAACGGCACCGGCGTCGAGGTCACCGACGGCGTCTCGCTCCCGCCGGAGAAGGCGACGGTCGGGCTGATCGTCGGGCCCGAGGTGGTCTCGGGCGGCGACGAGCGCCGCGAGTGGGAGGCGATCAGCGACGCCGTCGACCCCGTCTGCAAGCGGACCATCCAGTCGTGGGCGCCGGTGGTCTACTGGGGGCTGCTCGCCCGCGGGCAACTCGACGGGTTCGTCTGCTACTACCCCGCCGAACGCGAGCAGGTCGCCGGGGAGCTCCTCGCCCGCGAGGCGGGCGCCGTCGAGCGCTCTGACGGGCCGCTCACCGTCTTCGGCACGGACGAGGCGATCTGCGACGCCCTGTGGGACGCCGCCACGGGCGCGCTCTGAACGGATTCTACGCGGTCGCGGGGACTGGAGAATCTCACCCGCGAGGCGGCCGCTCACCGTCGTCCCCGGTATCACTGACCGCGAACCGGGCCGAAAGACTCATCGCACGGATCGATCTACGGGCCGCAATGAGTGTCGTCGGAGAGTTCACCGTGCCCGCCGAGGCGTTCGCGCTGGGCGAGTCCCTGGATGTCGACCCCTCTCTCACCGTCGAGTTCGACCGTCTCGTCGCGCACAGCCGCGACTGGATCATGCCGTTCCTCTGGGTGTCGGCGCCCGAAGACGCCTTCGAGCCGTTCGAGGAGGCGTTGGCCGGCGACCCGTCGGTCGAGGCGTTCGAGGCGACGGACGCGTTTCCCGGGGCGCGCCTCTACAAGATGACCTGGTGTCGGGAGGTCGCTCGCGTGGTCGACCTCGTGCTCGACCACGAGGGGGCGATCCTCGAAGCGACCGGCCAGTCCGGCGAGTGGCGACTGCGAGTCCGGTTCGGCGACCGCGAGCGACTGGGGCAGTTTCACGCCCACTTCAAGAACAGCGGGGACGTGGCGCTCCACCAGCTGTTCTCGCCGAGCGAACCACACAGCGGGACGTTCAACCTGACGCCGAAACAGCGCGACGCGCTCCTGGCCGCCTACGACGCCGGCTACTTCGAGACGCCGCGCGGCGCGACGGCGACGGAGCTGGCCGAGGGGTTCGGCATCTCCCAGCAGGCGTTCTCTCAGCGGCTCGACCGGGGGATCGACCGGCTCGTCGAAGACGCGCTCGTCACCGGCGACCCCGAAGGGGGTACTTGAACGCCTTCGGTATCTCACCGGTCGGCTTACCCGGAATCGTCGCCTAGATCGGAGAACTACATGCAAGACTCTCAGCGGACCCCGTCGGAACGGGACGCGCTGTTCGCGATCCTCGCCGACCCGCGTCGTCGCCGCCTGCTCGACGTCCTCGAAACGCGCGACCCCGGCGCTCGGATGGCGCTGTCGGAACTCGCCGACCGACTCGCCGCGGCGGAGGGATCTACGTCGGGCGAGCGCCGCCACGACGTCGCCGCCGCGCTCCACCACGTCCATCTCCCGAAACTCGACGACGCGGGACTCGTCGAATACGACCCGACGGAGAGGGTCGTCGAGGCGACTGAGCTCTCCGACGGCCGTTCGGATCCGGGAACCGACGTCCTCCTCACCGAGGACTGAGCGCCCGAGAGGGCCCCGTGACGCGACCGTGAGCGGATCGCCGATACCGGGTCTCAGCGCTCGTGAACCGTCACGTCCACGTCTCCGTCGGAGACCGTCGCGGTCATCATCGTCGCCCGGTCGGCGGGAGCCGCGCCGGTCGCGCTGCCGGGGTTCAGGATCCGCACCCCGCCGTGCTCGCGGTCGACGACCTCGTGCGTGTGTCCGGCGACGCCGACCCGGGGTTCGTCGGCTTCCTCGCGCACCGCGCGTGCCACCCGGTCGATCCAGCCGCGCTTGGAGCCGGCGCCGTGGGTCACCACGAACGTCACGCCCTCGAACTCGACGGCCACGCGCTCGGGCAGTCCCACTCGCGGGTCCGTGTTCCCGGCGACGGCCGTCAGGTCGCCCGCGAGGTCCTGCACGTCGGCGAGCGCGCTCTCGGAGTCGAAGTCGCCGGCGTGTACCACGTGGTCGGCCGAGCGGATCCGTTCGCGGAACTCGTCGGGGATCCGCCGCGCTCGTGAGGGGATGTGCGTGTCGCTGATGAGGGCGATTTCCATGCGCGGGGCTTCGACGGGCGCCCCCAAGTGGGTTTGCCCTGCGGAATCGCCGTCACCCGTTCCACCGCGCCGCGGCGACCCGGGGCCTCATGTCGACCGACGACGAACACGCACACGACCGATGTCCGGACGAACAGACGGCGACGGGGAACCGCGTGCCGACGGGGAACCGCGCACCGCCGACTGCGACCCGCCCGAGGCAACCGACGACGCGGCCGAGATAGCACCCGACGACCTCGTCGAGACGCACGTCGTCACGGTCTTTCTGCGGAACGACAGCGACGTGCTCCTCCTCGAACGGAGCGACGCGGTGGGCTCCTACAGCGGCCGATGGGGGGCCGTCGCCGGTCACGCCGAGGGCGGCCCGGACGCCGCCGCCCGAGAGGAGATCCGCGAGGAGACCCGTCTCGACCCCGGAACCGACGCGGCGCTCGTCCGGCGGGGCGACCCGTTCGCAGTCACTGACGCCGACCTCGGGACGCGCTGGGTGGTCCATCCCTACCTCTTCGACTGCGACACCCGGTCGGTCGACCCCAACGAGGAGACGGCGGCCTACGAGTGGGCGCCGCCGACCGCGATCCTGCGACGCGAGACTGTCCCGGACCTGTGGGCGTCCTACGACCGGGTGCGGCCGACGCCGGAATCGATCGCGGGGGACGGGGAGCACGGCGCCGCGTACATCTCAGTACGGGCGCTCGAAGTCCTGCGCGACGAGGCGGCCGTCGCCGTCGAACGCGGAGACGACCCCGGAGCGGCGTGGTCGGACCTCACGGCCGTCGCCCGCGACCTCCTCGACGCCCGCCCGGCGATGGCCGTCGTCGCCAACCGGGTCAACGGGGTCGTCCACCGCGCCGGCGAATCGGCGACGCCCGCGGCGCTCGAAGCCGCTGCCCACGAGGGTATCGAACGAGCGAGCACCGCAGACGGCGACGCGGCGGCGCTCGCCGCGGGCGAGATCCCCGACAGCGTCGCCTCCCTCTCCCGGTCGGGGACGGTCGCGAGCGCGCTCGAACGCGCGGACCCGGCGGAGGTGCTGGTCGCCGAGTCGCGGCCGGGCCGGGAGGGGGTCGAAACGGCCGAGCGGCTGACCGAGACGACGGACGCAGCAGTGACGCTGACGACGGACGCGGCGCTGGCCGACCGGTTGGCGGCGATGGGCGCCGACGCGCTCGTCGTCGGCGCCGATACGATCCTCCCGGACGGACGGGTCGTCAACAAGGTCGGGACCCGGGCCGCGGCGACCGCGGCGGCGAGCGAGGGGATCGACTGCCTCGTCGTCGCCGCGAGCGACAAGATCGCGCCGGAGCGCGGTCGCCCGGACGAAGCCGCCCGCTCCGTCGACCGCGAGGAGCGCGACCCCGCGGAGGTGTACGACGGCGACGCCGACCTGCGGGTCGCCAACCCGACGTTCGACGTGACGCCGGCCGACCGCATCGGCGCGCTCGTGACCGAGCGCGGCGTCCTCGACGTCGACGCCGTCGGGGAGGTCGCCGCCGAGCACCGCGCGCTGGCCGACTGGCAGTGAGGTCGGCGGGGCGTCAGTGGTCCTCGGAGACCGCCTCGGGGAGCGCCTCGCGGACGGGCTCCGGCGTCCGGTAGTCGCGGTACTCCGCGGCGGCCGTCACGCAGAGCAAGCCGCCGAGCAGGACGACGCCGGTGGCGTGGGAGTCGCCGACGTCGGCCCGGTCGAGGACGTTGTGGAACCAGAACAGGTTCGCCCACGCCGTCGCGTGGAAGTCGTGGGCGTACCCGCCGGCGGACGCGGGGAGGAACCGCCACGCGTCGGGGATCACGGCCCAGATCCCGCCGAGGACGACCAGCGTCCGCTGGAAGGGAATCCGCGGGAGGAGCGTCAGCGCGACGCCCGTACACGCCGCCCCGACGGCGAAGTGCGCGATAGCCAGTGACATCTCGAATACCTGTACGTTGGATGCCACGATATAACTCTCTGTCGGCACTCGTCCGGTCGCTCCCGCGGCGGTCCCGGGTCCGACCGGTCGCACGGCTTTTCATCGAGCGTCCCCTCGGTCCACGTAGTGACAGCGAGCGCGCCCACCGACGCGGTCGCCGAGCGGGTCGTCCTCCGCTACGCGCCCGCGACCGACCGCGTCACCGAGGAACTGGCGTCGCCGCGGTACAGCGCCTACCTCCGGAACGCCGAGGCCGGGCCGGTCGCCCCCGGCGACGCCTGGGAGCACTTCGTCAGCCGCGGCTGCGGCGCGACCCGCGACGTGACGCTCACGGTCGAAGCGGTCGAGAGCGGCGACCGAGTCGGGGAGGCGACCGAGTTCACGTTCGTCCCGGCGGACGGCGAAGACGGCGAGAGCGCGCCGGCACGGGACGGCGGACGCTAACCGCCGTCAGTGTTCGTCGAGCGCGACCGGGACGCCCGCTTCGGCCACGTCGGCGGCGAACGCCCGGGAGTCGGTCTCGAGCGTCGAGAACGTGTTGTAGTGGACGGGGACTACGAGTTCCGGTTCCATCGCGGCGGCGAGGGCCGCGGCCTCGTGGCGGTTCATCGTGAACCGCGGGCCGATCGGCGGGCAGAACACCGAGACGTCGACGTTCTGGTGCGGTCCGAGCGCGTCCGTGTCGCCGGGGTAGAGCACCCGTTTCCCCTCGACGGCGACGACGAAGCCGCAGCCGAACCCCTCGGGGTGGAAGGGGGTGCCGTCCGGGCGGGTGTGCGGGCCGTTCTCCTCGTTGTAGGCCGGGACCGTCCAGATGGGCACGTCTCCCACGGTCAGGCTGTCCGTGTCCCCCACCGTCTCGACGTCGTACGGGAGCGACGACAGCGGCGGGAGTTCGCGGTCCTCGACGCCCTCCTCGATGGCCTCGTACGCCACGATGGTCGTGTCCTCGCCGGCGACCCGCTCGACGCCGTCGGGGTCGTAGTGGTGGACGTGCGTGAGACAGACCACGTCGGCGTCCTCCGGCCGGTAGTCCTTCGCCGGCGGGTGGCCGATGCCCTCGGTGTCCGGCTCCCACTCGCCGGTGAGGACGCCGTACCGACCGGGGTCTGTGTAGACCACGGTGTCCTCGCCGGCGAAGCGGAGCGTGGCGTAGCCCAGCCACTCGACGGTGATCCCGTCGTGACGCACGGTCATTGCTCCCTGTACGCGTCCGAGCGCACATAAGTCGGGTGCTTGTCGGCCGGCCGAACGCGTATACGAATACAGAAATTGTGTACTGGCCGAAGACGGTCGGTCAGCCTTCGACGAACGGGCGGAGTTCGACAGAGAACTCGAACGCGTCGGGTGCGACGCGATACCGTTCGAGCGTCGCGGGGCCGCAGCTCCCCGTCCCGAGCCCGCAGTGGGTGTGGTCGAGCGAGACGGATATCTCGTCGCGCTCGGGGAGTTCGTGGACGTGGTCGGCGGCTTCCAGGTCCGCCGTCGTGTAGCGGTGGGCGGTCACGTCGAGCAGCGAGTCGCCGGTCACGCGGAGGCCGACGCCGCTCTCGTCGGTGAACGCCGCCCAGCGCACGTCCGTCCGGTTGCCATTGGCCTGCGGCCTGACGTACGGCGTGTGCAGGTCGGTCACGTCGCGCTCGTAGCGGCCGACCAGCGACGACTGCTTGCTGTCGGCGTAGGACTCGCCGGGGCCGCGGCCGTACCACGTGACCGTCTCGAAGTCGCCGGGCAGCGTCAGGTCGAGTCCGACGCGCGGCAGCGAGGGCAGCACGGACATGTCCCCCTCCGGTTCGAGTCGGGTGTCGATAGTCACCGACCCGTCGGCGGAGACGGTGTAGGTCTGCTCCGTCGCGAAGCCGTGGTCGTAGATCGGCGGTGCGAGCCGGCCGGAGACGGTGATCTCGACCGCGTCCTCGCCGCGTTCGTGAGTGACCTCGTCGGTCCGGAACTGGAGGCTGTCGAGCCCGTGCTCGCGCCAGAGCTGTGCGAAGCCGATCGTCCAGAACTCGCCCGGTTCCAGCGTCGCTTCCTGCTCGGAGAGCGCGGTGAGCCGCGAGAGGAGCTGGCCGTCGAGAGGCAGTCCCCGGTCGTTGTCCGTCGGTGCCCGCCAGAGGTCGACGCGCGGCCCGTCCGCGACGAGTTCGCGCCCGCGGTAGGTCAGCGAGTCGACGACGCCGTGGGTGTCGTCGAACGCGAGTTCGAACTCGGGGCCGCCGACGACGATGCCGTCGTCGGTCCGCTCGGCGGTGAGCGGTCCGGCGTCGACGCGCGGGGTCGCCGGCTCGCCACTGTCGGGGAGTTCGAACTGGCCGGTCGAGACGGTGTGGCCGGCGTCCGCCCACGCGGTCGCGCCCGCGAGCGAGATCTCGATAGTCAGCAGGTACTCGGCGTCGCCGCGCTCGGCGTCAGCGAGCGGGACCGCGACGGACTCGCGCTCGCCGGACGCGACCTCGGGGAGGTCGAGCGCGCCGCTCTCGACGACCTCGCCGTCGGCCTCGACGCGCCAGGAGGCGGCCAGGTGGTCGAGCGAGCGGAAGTCGTAGCGGTTCTCGACGACGACCTCGCCGTCGTCGAGGTCACCGGCGGCGAGGGTCACGGGCTCGATGACCTTCTTGTACTCGGTGAGTCCGGGCGAGGGCTCGCGGTCGGGGAAGACGAGGCCGTTGATGTTGAAGTTCGCGTCGTTGGGCTCGTCGCCGAAGTCGCCGCCGTAGGCGAACCACTCCCCGCCGTCGTCGGTCCGCTGGCGCAGCCCCTGGTCGAGCCAGTCCCAGACGTACCCGCCCTGCAGGCGGTCGTGCTCGTAGATCATGTCCCAGTACTCGCTGAGGCTGCCGGGCCCGTTGCCCATCGCGTGGGCGTACTCGCACATGATGACGGGGTGGTCGTAGTCGTCTTCGGCGGCCCACTCTTCGAGTTGCTCCCACGGCGGGTACATCGGGCCGACGATGTCCGAGACCTCCTGTTCGGTGTCGGGCTCGTAGTGGATCGGCCGCGTCGGGTCGCGCTCGCGGGTCTCGTCGGCCATCGCGACGTGGTTCTCGCCGAAGCCCGACTCGTTGCCGAGCGACCAGACGACGACGCTCGGGTGGTTCTTGTCGCGCTCGACCATCCGGACCATGCGGTCGACGTAGGCGTCGCGCCACTCCGGGGCGTCGCTGATGTGTGGCGTCTCCGGCGCGTTCTCCATCCCGTGGCACTCGATGTCGGTCTCGTCGACGACGTACAGCCCGTACTCGTCACAGAGGTCGTAGAAGCGCGAGTCGTTGGGGTAGTGGGCCGTCCGGACCGCGTTGACGTTGTGCCGCTTCATCAGTTCGACGTCCTCGCGCATCGAGTCTATCGGGACGTGGCGGCCGCGGTCGGTGTGGAAGTCGTGGCGATTGACGCCGCGGATCGTCACCGCCTCGCCGTTGACCAGGAACTGCCCGTCTTCGATCGCGACCTCGCGGAAGCCGACCGTCTCCGTGACGACCTCGGTCGGGTCGGCGCCGGCCGCGTCCCGGCCCTCGCCGTCGCTCAGGGCGAGTTCGAGCGTGTAACAGGTGGGCGTCTCCGCCGTCCACTTGTCGGGGTTGTCGACGGCGGTCTCCAGCGTTACCGTGGCCGCGTCGCCCGCGGGGATCTCCGCGGTCCCGCCGAGTTCGGTGACGACCGCGCCGTCCTCGTCGCGGAGCGTCGCCGCGACAGTCCGGGTGGCGTCGGTCGACCCGTCGTTCGCGATCTCCACCTCGGTGCGCAGGTGGGCGTCCTCGTAGTCGTCGTCCAGGTCCGTGCGCACGTCGACGTCGGCGATGTGAGCCTCGGGGACGGCGTAGGCGTAGACCTCCCGGAAGATGCCGCTCAGCCACCACATGTCCTGGTCCTCGATGTAGCTCCCGTTGGTCCACTTGTAGACGCGGACCGCTATCGTGTTCTCGCCGGGTTCGACGTGGTCGGTCACGTCGAACTCCGCGGGGAGGCGCGCCCCTTCGCTGTAGCCGACGCGCTCGCCGTTCACCCAGAGGTGAAACGCCGAGTCGACGCCCTCGAAGTGGAGGCGGACCCGGCGGCCGTCCCACTCGTCGTCGACGTGGAACGTCCGGCGGTACGACCCGGTCGGGTTGTCCGTGGGGACGTGCGGCGGGTCGACCGGGAACGGATAGTCGACGTTCGTGTAGTGCGGTCGCCCGTACCCCGCGGCCTGCCAGTTCAGCGGGACCTCGATGTCGTCCCAGTCGGCGGCGTCGAACGAGGGGTCGGCGAACCCCTCGGGGGCGTCCGAGGGCGTCGGCGCCAGGTCGAACTGCCACTCGCCGTTGAGGAGCGTGATCCACGGCGAGGCCGCGCGAGCGCGGTCTCGGGCGCTCCCGGCGTCCGCGTAGGGCAGCACGTCCGTGTGCGGTGTGAGTCGATTCCGACCCACTGTCTCGGGGTCGATCCAGTCTTCCATGTCGTGCGTGGTGTGCGAGCGAGCGGGGTTTATTCTTCCGGGTGGCCGACTCTCGGCGGCCGACATCCGCGTACAGTCGTAAACTTCTCCCGCGGTGGAACTGTCGGCTTCGGGTACTACCGGCGACCGCACATACCCGTGCTTTTCACCGGGGACCGTCTCCGCCGAACCGGCGGCGATGACGAGCAGTCACTCCCACTGAGACCGGGCTGCTGTTACCAGATCCTTCGGTTCGGTGGCCTCCTCACTCACACTGACACTCGTGTCCCTGTGAGGACCGACCGACGACGAAGGCGTGAACTTCTCGGGCGAGGGCGTGCATCGTCTGTGCGCGTTCTGCTGCCGCGAGGCCGTCCTGGTAATACGTTTTCGCACGGTGGTCGCCCCACAGGTCCGCGAGGCCGTCGGCCGTCGACTCGGTGAAGATACCGGCTGTCGCTGCTTCGTGATACACGCCCGGATGCGTTCCGGGTAAATCAGTCGGTTCCGTCGTTCCACGTTCCAGCAGCCGGAACTCGACTGTCCGCTCGACCGCGACGAACGAGGACTCGATCACGAGCGTGTAGTACCCCTGTTCGCTCAGCGCGTTCGCTCCGGCGAGCAGTCGACACGCCTTCCGGAGCTGGAGTACTGCGGGATCCGACACGTCCAGCTCGGACTCGATGTCGGTCGGATGGCGGTCGGATGGCGGTCGAACGCGGCCTGTGCGTCGGCGAGGAGTTGCTCGATGCGAGTGCTACTCATCGGTCATCACCGTTTTCCGAATGGACGACAGCCGTTCGCTTCCGACGACGGTGATCCCTTCGGTGAATATCTCCTGTAGCTTCGATCCGGCTCGTTCGGCGCTCTCGACGGATTCGACGAAGGGCTCGAACGTGAATCGGTCACCGTCGAACCGCACTTCCGCGAGGTCGCTAACCACGTCGGTCACGAGCCGACGCGCGACCGTCCGGTCACCGTCGACGACCACGAACAGATCGATATCGCTCTGTCTGTCGGCCTCACCGCGGGCGACGCTGCCGAAGACGACGACGCCCACGAGAGACCCGATATCGCTACTCTCGTCGAACGTGTCCCTGACGTGCTCGACGAACGCCCGCACTGGGCGGTGGAAATGGGTCTGCTCGATCGCGAGTATCGGGTCGTCCTTGCGCAGTCGTTCGGGGTCGATGGAGACGTAGTTGCGCTGTGGCGTCTCGCGGACGCGAATCACGCCGATCCCGTCGAGGAGATCGACGGCCCGCCAGACTGTCGACCGCGCGGCTCCCGTCGCGTCGACGAGTTCGGGTATCGTGAACTCCGTCTCGTGCGCGTCGGCGAGGAGCCGAAGTATCTCGTCGGCTGCCCCGATCCGAAAGACGTCGCTATCGCCCGTCGGGCGGACGTCGACACAGACCGCCATTCCTCGTTTCGCCGTTTCGGACACTGTCTGAATCTGCGCAACGAGGTATAATAGTAGTTGCGCTAGTCGGGACCGGTGTCAGAACGCGCCCCTTTTGAACGCCGAACGACAATCCGGGGACGGTGGCGATGACGAGCAGTTACCCCCACTGAGCCCCTTGTGACGAGGTGTTTTCCCGAGCCACCGTCTCTCCGACCCCGGAGCGGCCGCTACGGCGTCGGCGCGTGCGGCAGATGCGAGTCCCCTCAGAACGGAGCCGCCGATCCGTCGCCAGACCCGCTGGACGGTTCAGACGCTTCGATCGGACCGTCCCAGGCGGTCAGCCCGCCCGCGAGACTCTCGACCGGGCCGTCGACGCCCTCGTAGGAACCGACGAGGCGGGCGGCCTGCACGCTGGATTTCCCCTTCGGGCAGACCGTCACGACGCGCTCGGCGCCGTCGAGTTCCTCGACGCGGTCGGTCAGTTCGGGCGCCGGGATGTTCTCGCTCCCGGGGATGTGGCCCCGCTCGAACGACCCGGGGTTGCGGATGTCCACGATCCGGAGATCGCCGTCTTCGGTCTCGTCCAGGAGTTCCTGCAGTTCGTCACCGGAGATCTCGCCGTCCATCGTTGGATCGCGATCGGTTATCGGCCGCTATAGGTTCGTCGGAGTCTCTCGACCGAGTCCGGTCAGCCCAGCAGTCCCTCGTCGCGGGCGACGAGCAGCGGCGTGAGGCCGCCACCGAACGGATACTCCCTGGCGCGGACGGCCGCGACCGCTTCGTCGGCCGGGACGGCGAACGCCTCGATGTCCTCGCCGCTCTCCAGAGCGGGCGCACCCGGTTCGAGATCCGTCGCGTAGACGACCGCCTGCGTCATCCGGGTCCAGGCGGTCGGGTGGTAGGCTTCGAGGAACTCGGCCTCGCCTGCGCGCAGGCCGGTCTCCTCGCGCAACTCGCGGACGCCGGCCTCGACGAACGACTCGCCCTCGTCCACGGCGCCGCCGGGACAGGTCAGCAGCGACCGGTCCAGTCGGGCGCTGTACTGTTCGAGCAGGACGACCTCGCCCGCGTCGGTCTCGGCGACGACGGCGACGAAGTCGCCGGGGTCGATCCAGTAGTAGCGGCCGCGTTCGCCGTCGGGTTGGCGGTACTCGTCGTAGCCGGCGGTGAAGTAGGGGTTCTCCCAGACGACCTCGGTGTCCAGGCGCGTCCAGTCGGCGCCGGCGTCGGCCGGCGGATCGGCCAGTGCCTCCGCGCTCGTCCTGGTCGGCGCTCCGTCTCCGTCGCTCGCAGCGGCGTCTTCCTTTTCGGTCACAGCAGTCCCTCCTCGCGAGCGAGGAGCAGCGCGGTGAGCGTGATCCCCTTCGAGGGCCCCTCTCTATCGCGCAGGCGGTCGATCGCTTCGTCGGCCGGGACGGTCACGACATCGATGAACTCTCCGTCGTCGGGGTCAGGCTCCGCGCGTTCGAGGCCGTCGGCGACGAACACGTGGCGGAGGTAGCGCGTCCACGGTGACAGCGTATGGGTTTCGAGGTGCGACAGGTCCTCCGCGACGAAGCCGGTCTCCTCGCGCAGTTCCCGCCCGGCGGCGGTCGCGGGGTCCTCTCCGTCCTCGACGAACCCGCCCGGGAGGCCAAGCGACCGCTGCCGGTATCGGGGGCGGTACTGTTCGACGAGCACGAGTTCGCCGCTCTCTGTGAGCGCGATCACGGCCGCGGCGTCGGCCGAGGCGAGCCAGTAGTACTCGCCCTCGGTGCCGTCGGGTCGTTCGACCACGTCGTAGCCGGTCTCGCAAAACGGCGTCTCCCACGCGACCACCTCCTCGCGGACCGGCCACGCTGGGTCGTCGTCCTCCCAGGGCGGGGTCGGCAGCGTCACAGCAGTCCCTCCTCGCGGGCGAGGAGCACCCCCTCGATGGTCGCGTCGTTGGCGGGCTGGCGCCGCGCGATATCGAGCGCGTCGTCGACCGGCACCGTGGTCACCGAGAGGAACTCGTTGCCGTCGAGGTCGCGCTCAACCGGTTCGAGGCCCTCGGCGAAGACGATGCCCCGGCGGTGGCGGAGCACGCCGGTCGAGCACCAGAAGTCCTCGATCAGGGAGACGCCGGCGGGGTCGAAGCCGGTCTCCTCGCGGAGTTCGCGGGCGCCTGCGGTCGTGAACGACTCGCCGTCCTCGACGATGCCGGCGGGGAGTTCCAGGCACTGCTCACGGATGACGGGGCGGTACTGGTCGACGAGGACGAGTTCGTCGCCGGTGCGCGCGACGACGACGACCGCGTCCGGTAGCTCGGCCCAGTAGTAGTCCTTCTCGGAGCCGTCGGGCTGCTCGACGCGGTCGTAGCCGCCGTCGTACCAGCCGGTCTCGTACTCGGTCTCGCTGTCGACGACTCGCCACTCGTGGGCCGGTTCTCGCGTCCGGCCGTCGCCGTCGGTCGCCGGTGCGTCATCGGCGTCGTCGCGGTCGCTCATACGCGCTGTCCGACCGCGACTCGGTAAAGCGTGCCGTTGTACGAGACGAGCACGCCCTCCGGCGAGACCGCGGTCGGGTTGCGCGCCGCCAGCGCGTCGCGCTCGTCGAACGGCGAGTGCGTGAAGGTCTCCTTGAGTCCCCAGGGCCCCTTGCGGTAGGGCTCTGACGACCCGTTGCGCAGCGCCTCGGTCGTGTAGGGGAAGCGCCGTTCGGAGAGCGCCGAGCCGTTGATCGCCGCGCTCGCGTTGGCGGCGGCCGCGGAGTCGTTCGCCGGGGCGGGTCCGTTCGCAGCAGATCCGCTCGCGGAAGACCCGTTCGCCGACACGTTCCCGTCGTCGACGGGCGTGGCAGTCAGGTAGTAGGGGTCGCCGCTCCCGAGGAGCGCGGGGAGGGCGCCCAGCGCGAGCAGCGCGACGAGCACGGCCAGAATGAGGAGGACGACGTTGCGAGTGACCCTTCGCATACCGGCGCTACGGTCGAACCGGTGAAAACGCCACGGATACGCGCTTGCGGCCGAGCGCCGGCTGCCCGCTCACTCGTCGCCGTCGGTTCCGGACCCGGCGCCGTCGGTTCCGGACTCGGCGCCGCCGTCGATCGCGACGATATCGCGGTAGACGCGACCGAAGGCCTGCCGGCGGAGCGTCCCGACGGCGGCCTCGCGCTCGTCCTGGAAGGTGGCGGCGACCACGGTCTCCGCCGCGGGCGCGACGTGCCAGACGACGTTGTCGACGTGTTCGCTCCCGACCTCAGTGACCGGGAACTCGTCGTTCTCGGCGGTCCAGTCGTCGAACTCCGCGCGCGTCCCGACGTGCACTTCGAGCATCGAGGCGAACAGCGCGTCGCGGGCGGTCTCGACGACGTCGCTCGTGACCCGCTCGCGGTACTCGTCGGCGTCCATCGCCATCGCCTTCGCGACTTCCTTGACGACCACCTGCGCCGTCGACCCGAGCGCCTCGTAGCGCTCGCGCGCCTCCTCGGCGGTCGCCGGCGCGATCGTCCCCTCGGTGTCCATACCCACTGGTTCGCTCGCGGGGACTTAGGAACTCCCGGTTTCCTCGTCCTCGTCCTCGTCGCCGTCGGACGCGTCGGCCTCGCCCTCCGGTTCGCTGTCGGCCGCCGCGTTCTCGCGGCGCCGACGCGTCAGCTCTCGCGCTTCGGCCAGCACGTCCTCCTGGTCGTCGTCGACGTCGAAGTCAGCGATGCCGCCGGGCGCCGCGCTCTCGACGCCGTCGGCCGACTGTCCGCCGTGGTCGTGGCCGCCTGCGCCGTGGTCGTGACCGCCGTGTGCGTCGCCGTGTCCAGACTCGTGACCGCCGGTCGCGTCCTCGACCGACTGCGGGAACTCCTCCTCGTCGGCGTACTCGCTGACCTGCTCGGCGAGTTCTTCCGGGGAGCGGTCCGCCCAGCCGTCGACGTGGTCGTCCAGCCAGGCCTCGTGGCCGGCGCCGCGGAGCATGGCGGTGAACGCGAGGTGGTTCGCGAGGTGCTCGGCGTCGGCCTGGGGGTCGTCGCAGACGGGACACGCGTAGCCCATACCCGCCACGACGGCCGCGAGGCGCATATGCCTTTCAGAAGCGGCCGGGAGCGGCCGACCGAGGTCCAGCGAGTCGACACACGTAAGGAGGCCACGGTCGTTCCATCCGGTGATGTGGCCCTGGGGACACCTCGCGCTGGCCTACCTCCTCTACTCGCTGTACTCCCGACTCCGGCGCGGTCACCGGCCGACCGCCGCGACCGCGCTCGTCGTCGCCGTCGCCTCGCAGGTCCCCGACCTCGTGGACAAGCCCCTCGCGTGGACGTTCTCGATCCTGCCGACCGGCCGCTCGCTGTCGCACTCGCTGCTGGTCGTCGTCCCCGTCGTCGCCCTCCTCTACAGCCTCGTGCGGGTCAGGCGCGAGGGCGAGGGCCCGCTCGCGGTCGCGTTCGCGCTCGGCGCGCTCAGCCACCTGTTCGGCGACGCCCTGTACTCGATCGCGGCCCTTCGGTTCCGCGACGTCAGCTTCCTGCTCTGGCCGGCGATCCCGGCCGTCGAGTACGAGGTCGAGCAGAGCTTCGTCGCCCACCTCGCGCTGATCGAGCCCTCGCCGGAGCTGTACTTCGAGTTCCTGCTCGTCGCGGTCGCGCTGGCCGTCTGGCGCGCCGACGGCTATCCCGGCCTCGCGACCGTCGCGTCGTGGCCGGCCCGCGCCTGGAACGGCGTCACCGGCGCCGACTGAGAACGCATGCCCTCGCTTCCAGAGCCAGACGACCGGAACGCCCTCGCCGAGGACTGCCGGCGCTGTCCCGCGCTCGTCGAGCACCGCCAGTGCATCTCGTGGGGTAACGGCCCCGACGACGCCGCGCTGGTCGTCGTCGGTGAGGCGCCGGCCGCGGGTGACCCCGACGCCGACCGCTGGCGGGGCGGCAACCTGACGGGGATGGCCTACACCTCGCGGCGCTCCGGGCGGAAGGTCCGCGAACTCGTCGCCGACGCCGGATACGCCGGCGACGCCTACTACACGAACGCGGTGAAGTGCTTCCCGCCGGACCCCGACGACCCGAGCGACAACCGCGAACCCGCTCCCGAGGAGCGGGCGAACTGCCGCCCGTACCTCCTCGCGGAGATCCGGCAGGTCGACCCCGCGGCCGTCCTCGCCACCGGGAAGCACGCGACGAAGTCAGTGCTGGCTGTCGAAGACCGGGAACTCGACGGCTTCCTCGACGCGGTGCTGGAGCCGGTCGACTGCGAGCGCCTCGGGACGACGCTCGTGCCGCTCGTCCACCCGTCGTATCAGGAGGTGTGGATCGGGCGACTCGGCTACTCCCGCGAGGAGTACGTGGATGCGCTTCGGGAGCGACTTACCGACGCGGCCGCGGGTTCGGGCGCTGGGTCAGGCGCGGTCGGCGACTGATGGGTCCGACTCGACGCCGGTGAACTCGAAGCGGGCGCCGCCGTCGGCGCTCTCGCCGACCGACACGTCCCAGCCGTGGGCCTGGGCGATCCGCTCGACGATGTTGAGCCCGAAGCCCGTCCCGCCGTCGTTCGTCGAGAAGCCGACGTCGAAGATCTCCTCCCGCTCGCCTTCGGGGACGCCGGGGCCGTCGTCGGCGACGAAGAACCCGTTCGCGGTCCGGCCGACGGTGACGGTCACGTCCGCGCCGCCGTGTTCGACGCTGTTCCGGAAGAGGTTCTCCAGCAGCTCGCGGACACGCGACGGGTCGCACTCGATCGGGCCGAGGTCGCCGTCGGCCCCTTCGCGTCGATCGCTCTCCGACGAGTCCCCGCTCGCGTCGCTCCCGGAGGCGTCCTCGGTCCGCAGCGTCGCCGCTGGCGCGTCGATCGTCGACCACGCCTGTTCGGCGAGGGCGCCGAGCTGTACCCGCTCGCGCTCGTAGACGGCCTCGCCCTGTCGAGCGAGCGCCAGGAGGTCCGAGATGAGTTCCTCCATCCGGTCCAGCGCGTCGGCCGCGACGGCGAGGTGGTCGCTGTCGCTCTCGCGGCGGACGAACTCGACGCGCCCCGCCGCGACGTTCAGCGGGTTCCGCAGGTCGTGGGAGACGACGCCGGCGAACTCCTCGAGGCGCTCGTTCTGGCGGGCGAGTTCGCGCTCGCGCTCGGCGACCCGGTCGTGGGCCTCGATCGAGGCGATGGCGTGACCGATCGTCTCGCCGAGCTCGGAGAGCACTTCCCGCTCGCGGTCGTCGAAGACGTCCTCCCGCTCCGTGTAGATGCTGAAAAACCCGTAGACGCTGTCGCCGTGGCGGATCGGAACGACCGCGAGCGACGTGATCCCGTGACTCTCCAGGAGGTCCCACCACGGCTCCATCGTGGGGTCGGCGAACACGTCGGGGACGCTCTGGATCTCGCCGGTCTTGATCGCGCGGCCGCCGGGGCCGCTGCCCGTCGGACTGTCGTCGACGGTGACCACGATGGACTGGACGTACTCGTCGTCGAACCCGGCCCACGCGACGGGACGGACCTCGGCGTCGTCGGGGTCGTAGCGGCCGATCCACACGGCGTCGTAGGGGTCGGACTCGATCAGCCGCTCGCAGACGGTCTGTTCGAGTCTGTCCCGGTCCGTCTCGTCGACCAGTTCCTGGGTGGCGATGCGGAGCGTGTCGTTGATCCGGTTGAGCCGTTCGAGGAACCGCTCTTGCTCAAGTCGCCTGACGTCGTAGACGCCGACGAGGACGCCGGCGAGCGCGCCGAACGTCGCGAGGCCGAGCAGCGCGGCCAACGGGTCCGTCAACGGGAATCCCCTGACGACGACGCCGGCGAAGACCCAGGTGCCGAGCGCGACGAGCGCGATCGAGCCGGCGGCGGTCCACGCCAGCAACCGGCCCGCGAAGCGGTCCGCGGCGAGTCGCCCGCGGGCCAGTTCGACGCCGACGGCCATCACCGCGAGCGAGAGAGCGGGGGGGAGAAGCTGGACGTAGAACTGCCCAGTGGCCTCCCGCAATGCGTAGAGTTCCGAGAGGTGGTAAACGGTGAGGGCGGCGGCCGCGACCGCGAGCGCTCCGCCGCTCACCTCGTTCGACGCGCGGCTCATTGCTCTATGTAATCCGATTCGCCGATAAATATTGTCGCATGGAGATCCACGATTGATAGCCGATCGACGCCGCGCCGTCCGAGGGTTCATTGCCGAGGGGGGCGAACGCACCGCCGATGTACGCCGTCGTCGGGTGTAGCGACTGTTCGATGCTCTGGGTCGTCGAGGGGCGCCCCGAGACCAGTCAGTGTCCGCGCTGCGGGACGACCCGCCAGTACGCGAAGCGCAAGAAGTTCGTCTCGACCGAGGACAGGGACCACGCTCGCGAGGTGCGGGCGTCGATGCTCGCCAACCGGCAGGGCCACGGCGAGGCCTTCGCCGAACTCGACTCGTTCGCCGAGATGGAGTCCCAGATCGACGAGGTCGGCCCCTCCGACGCGGAGTACCTCGAAGGGTCGGGGCTGGACGCCGACGCCGTCACCGAGGCGGGCGAGCGGGCGACCGAGACCCGGACGAGCAAGAGCCGCAAGGAGATCGTCCAGGAGGCCCTGCGGGAACTCGACGAACCGACCGAGGACGGCGTCGTCGAGTACGCGAGCGAGCGAGGCGTCGACGCCGAGTACGCGCGGACGGCGCTCGACAGACTCGTCCGGGCGGGCGAGGCGACGGAGAACCGGGGCGTCTATCGGCCGCTGTGAGCGCCGCCGCCCTCCCGCACCCAGCGGAGGGAAAAACACTTGCATCGACTGGGCGAACGCGTCTCACATGGACCCGGAGGCGCTCCGAGCGCTCGGCCGGCGGTTCTGGTACGCCTGGGCGGCCGCGCTGCTCGCCAGCCTCGGAGCGGTCGCGGCGGCCCTCGCGATAATCGGGCCGGACGACGCGTGGCTCGTCGGGATGTACGCGCTGCTCTCGGTCCTGTTCGTCGGCTTCGCCGTCGTCTCGCTGGTGCTTGACGAGCGGCTGAACGCGGCGGGACAGGTGATCGCGGCCGCCGGACTCGCCGTCGTCGCCGTCGGCGTCACCCGAGACTACTCGGACCCGCTCTTCTGGGGCGGTATGGGTCTGGCAGTCGTCGGATCGACGCTCGGGGTCGTGGCCGACCACGGTGAGCGCCTCTGGTCGGCGCTTCGCGGTTGATCTGACCGACGGACAGACCGGCCGCCGCGCCGGCGCCCTCAGACGATGAAGACGAGGGCGAATATCGGGACGCCGACGAAGTAGGCGATCCCGTAGAGGAACAGGTTCGTGGGTATCTTCCCCTCGTGTTTCGGTTCGTCGAGCGTCTCGTAGTCGATGGCGTCGTGGAACTGCGAGGGGATGTCCTCGCGGACGGTCGCGCGGTCGCGGAACCGGTCGAGCGGGTCCCACCCCGTCAGACCGAGGTTCCAGGCCGCCGAGACGATCCAGAGGATGCCCATCACGGGGACGAGAAACAGGACGACGAGGCCGACGATCGGGTGCAAGACGCCGGCGTTTATCGCCACGCCGACGAGGCGAACGGTCGCGACCGGCGCGACCACGCCCGCGGCCGCGGCGTAGATCGGAGCTCTGTCGTCCATGGTCCGAACGGACGGAAGCGACCAGTATAGGGTTTTCTCCGGCGACGATTCCCCGGGCACCGGCGACTGCTCGGGTAGCGGGGACACCCCGGGCCGCAGCGACTCCCTGGGCCGCGGCGGTGACCCGGGTCGGGTGCCGCTCTCCCCCTTACAGCAGGCCGAGCGCCTTCGCGACGCCGACGAGCGCGGCCAGCGTCGTCACCGTCAGCTTCGCGAGGCGCATGACCCGCGTCGCTCGACGGACGGGTCGACCGTCGTCGCCGCTCTCGCTCTCACCGGTGTCGGTCGTGCGGACGTTTGCGTCCGCGACTTCGTTGGGGCGCATGGGTGTGGGCGCGCCCGCCGGGGCTCCCGGACGGACGCACGCTGACTACCGGGGCACGGAAGGTAAACGCCAGCCAACACCGGAGTGGAAGTGAAAGTAAAACGTACCCTCCGCCTCGAAATGCTGTGCAGAGAACACGTCCCGGACGTGCGGCGCTATCGGCCGAGTTCCTCGTGGGCGCTGGAGAGGTGCTGCGAGGCGAGCGCGGAGAGCAGGGAGAGCTCGCCGGCGAGCGCGCCGGCGGCGACAACCTCCGCGAGCGCGTCGGCGTTCGACCCGACGGGGTCGCCGCCGCCGCCGACCCCGATCACGTCGAGCAGTTCCGACTGGGTCGCCAGGTCGGTCCCGCCGCCGACCGTCCCGACCGGGAGGCTGGCGAGGTTGACGCTGGCGTAGAGTTCGTCCTCCCGCGCGTCCGCGGTCGTGATGCAGTTGCTCCCCTCGACGACGTGGGCCTCGTCCTGCCCGGTGGCGATGAAGACGCCGGCGACGACGTTGGCGGCCTGGGCGTTGAACCCGAGGCTCCCGGCCTTGGCGCTGCCGATCAGGTTCTTGCGCGTGTTGGCCTCCTCGATGGCCTCGGGCGTCGTGCCGAAGCGCTCCTCGACGGTCTCCCGGGGGATGGTCACGTCGGCGGTGACGGTGTGGCCGCGGCCCTCGACGGCGTTGATGGCCGCGGGCTTCTTGTCGGTACAGAGGTTGCCCGACACCGCCACGAGGGAGGCGGGGGTCTCCTCCTCGACGACCTCGGCGGCCGCCTGCGTCGCGATGGTCGCCATGTTCATCCCGTTGGCGTCGCCGGTGTCGTAGGAGAAGCGCAGGAAGACGGAGTCGCCGACGAGGTAGGGCGTGACCGACTGGAGGCGGCCGTGGCTCGTGGTTTCCTCGGCGGCATCGGCGAGGCGGTCCTCGTTGTCCTCGACCCACTCGGCGACCGCGGCGCCCTCGGAGATGTCGGCGACGCGGAACACCGGCGCGCGGGTCATCCCGCGCTTGGTCACGCGGACGGTCGCGCCGCCCGCCGCCGAGATGGCCGAGCAGCCGCGGTTGACGCTCGCGACGAGCGCGCCCTCGGTCGTCGCGATGGGGAGGTAGAAGTCGCCGTCGGCGGCCTCGCCGCGGACGGCGACGGGGCCGGCGACGCCGACCGGCAGCTGCGCGCCGCCGATCATGTTCTCGATGTTCGAGTCGGCGGACTCGGCGGCGAAGGTGTAGTCGCCGGTCGCCGAGAGGTCGACACCCGTCTCGCGCTCGACGACGAGCCGTCGGGCCGTCGCGGCCGTCTCGGCGTCGGCGTGGTCTTCGAGCTCGTAGAGGCGCAGGTCGCCGTCGGCGACGCGGTCGGCGAGCGTCTCGGCGTCGGCGGTGTCGCTCCCGCTCGCGGCCGCGCCCGCGGCGTCGGAGTCGTCGGTCATGCCCGGAGGCTCGCGGTCGACGCCCCTAACAGTTGCTGTCCCGGTCGCGCGGTTCGGGGGTCGCCGTCCGGCAGCCGATCACTCCCCGTCGGATCCGCCCGTGACGCGCCCGAGCAGGTCGGTCAGGCGGTCCAGCGGCTGGCCGGTCAGCAGGGAGACGAGGCGGTCGCTGCGGTCGTACATCCGCTGGAGTTTCCGCACCTGTTCGAGGTGGTACTCGGCGCGCTCGCCCTCGGCGTCCTCCAGGGCCTCGGCCGCCTCGTCGAGCGCGCGGCTCATGATGCGTATCTCGCGGGTGACCTCCTGGCGGAGGAACTGCTGGAACACGTACCACAGGTCGGTCTCGGCCTCGAAGAACGCCTTCTTGCCCTCGCCGGGGAGCGACCGGCGGTGGACGAGGTGGAAGCGTTCGAGGGTGGTCATCGCGGTGCTCACCGTCGACTTCGCGTAGCCGCTCCGCTCGGCGAGTCCGTCCAGCGAGACGGGCTCGGGCTCGAAGAGGAGGATGCCGAACAGGCGGCCGTAGCTGCGCTTGGCGCCGTATACCTCCGCACTGCGCTCCAGGGCGTCGATGACCTCCGCGCGCGCCGATTCGACCGGATCGTGGGTGTCAGTGTCGCTCATGGTTCGGTCGCGACGGTCGCCGTCCGCGTCGACCGCTCCCGTCACGTCTGTCTCTCGGCGCCCCAACGTTTAAATCGTTCTCTACAGAATATTTTGTATATGCCGAATATTCCGATTGGAGACGAAGACGGCACTACCGCGGGCGACGAGACCGGCGGAGACGAGGCGGTCGTCCTGCGCGGGGCCGGCATCGAGAAGACCTACGACTCGCGGCTCCCGTGGCGCCGCGGCGTCGACGTGCTCGACGGCGTCGACCTGGAGGTCCGCGCGGGCGAGATCGTCGGGATCGTCGGCGCGAACGGCAGCGGCAAGTCGACGCTGATGCGGATCCTCGTCGGGGCGCTCGACCCGGACGGCGGGTCGGTCACGCGCTCGGGGCGCGTGGGCTGGTGTCCCCAGGAGAGCCTCCTCTACGACCGGCTGACCGTGGCGGAGACGTTCGACCTGTTCGGCGCCGCCTACGGGCTCTCCGCGGAGGCGGTCGCCGACGCGCGCGACCGCCTCGCCGACCGCCTCGACTTCGAGCGGTTCCTCGACTACCAGGTCCGCCACCTCAGCGGCGGCAACCGCCAGAAGGTCAACCTCGCCGTCGCCCTGCTGCACGACCCCGACGTGCTCCTGCTCGACGAACCGTACACGGGCTTCGACTGGGAGACGTACCTGGCGTTCTGGGAGCTCACCGAGGAGCTCACCGAGCGCGGCACCGCCATCGCCGTCATCTCCCACTTCGTCAGCGAGCGCGAGCGATTCGACCGGATCTACGAGCTCCGCGACGGCGACCTCGTCGAGTCCGATGGCGAGAGCGGTGGCGTCGGTGACGGCGGTACCGCCGAGGAGAGCGGTCCCGCCGGGGAGTCCCACGCCGCGGACGCCGACGGGGACGCGGTGTCCGACCCGACGGAGGTGGCGTAGATGGGCGCCGGCACGGGCGCAAGCGGGAACGCCGACGGCGACGCCGCGTTCGGCGGAAGCGGTGCGCCGCCGACCGCCGAGCGCGGGCGAGGCGATCGGCTCTCGGTCGGGGTCGCCGCGCACGTCCGCGAGTTCCTGCGGGAGCCGGTCCACGTCGTCCTGCTCCTCGCGCTCCCGCCGCTCGTCGTCGAGGGCTACGGCCGTGCGATGGCCTCGTTCCCGGCGCTCCCGCACCTGACGGCCGTCCCCGCGACGCTCGGGCGGGTCAACGGCGCGGTCTTCGCCGCCGCGTTCCTCGCGGGACTGATCGGCCTCTTCCAGGTCGTCAGTGCCGTCCAGGCCGACGGCCGCCTCGCGGTCTGCGGCTTCTCCCGGGCCGACCTGTTCGTCTCCCGCCTCGGCACCGTCCTCGCCGTGAGCGCCTGCTCGGCCGCCGTCACCTTCGCCGCGCTCTGGTGGCGGGTCGACGTCGCGGCGCCCACGGCCGCGTTCGGCGCGCTCGTCCTCGCCGCGCTGACCTACGGCCTCATCGGCGTCCTCGTCGGGACGCTCCTCCCCCGGGAACTGGAGGGGTCGCTCGTCCTCGTGTTCCTCGCCGACTTCGACGACTTCCTCGCCAGCGGCGTCGTCGACGTGGACTCGCCGGCCGTGAACCTCCTCCCGCTGCACTACCCGCACGCCCTCTTCCGGGCCGCCGTCCTCGACGGCTCGGTCCCGACCGGGGACGTCCTGGCGGGACTGGCGTACCTGGCCGTCCTGTTCGTCGCCGTCCTCGGCGCGTACGTCCGCCTCGCCAGCGGGGGTGAGGGCGCGTGAGCACCGACGACGCCAGGGCGAGGGTCGGCGGCGGGCGGTCGACCGCGCTCGCGGCCTTCGTCGGCGGCCTCCGCGAGTACGCCCGCACGCCGGTCCTGCTGGCGCTGTTCGTCTTCCTCCCCGCGTACCTGATCGGCGGGTTCACCCGGCTGGTCCCGTCGACGACGACCCCGCTCGACGTGCCGGGCGGCGGCACCCAGGCCGTCGAGATGGCGGCCCTCTACGCCGTGCTGATGGTCCCGCTCGTCGGCGCGCTCGTCGGCGCGCTGGCGGGCGTGTTCCTGATACAGGCCGCCCGCGACGCCGACGCTCGGCTCGTCGTCGCCGGCGCCCGCCCCGTCTCGGTCCTCCTCGCGCGCTTCGGTCTCCTCGCGGTCGTCGGCGCGCTGGTCGCCGCGGTCTCCGTGGCCACTGCGGCGACCATCTACGTTCCCGAACGGCCGCTGATCGTCGGCGTCGCCGCGCTGCTGGCCGCCCTGACCTACGGCCTGCTCGGCGTGCTCGCCGGCCTCGTCGTCGACCGCCTCGCCGGCGTCTACCTCGCGCTGTTCGGGACGATGATGGACCTCTTCCTCGTCCAGAACCCGCTGGCGGACCCGCCGGAGTACGCGCGGCTGCTGCCCGGCCACGTCCCCGTCGAACTCGCCGTCGACGCCGGCTTCTCGACCGACGTGGCGCTGTCGGTCGCCGGCGAGGGCGCGGCGTATCTCCTCGCAGTCGGCGCGGTGACCGCGCTCGCGCTCTACCGGACGATGCGCGTCTCGTAGGGTGGAGTCGCTCGCCGATCCGATTCCTCGGACGCCCCGTCGTCCGAACGCTTACCAACCGCTCGACTCCCAGTTGCCACCATGACAGCGGCCGCGGATCTGGTCCTCACGAACGCGGAGGTGCACACGCTCGCCGATCCCGACGAGACGGCCGAGGCGGTGGCGGTCCGCGACGGGCGGATCGCCGGCGTCGGAACGACGCGCGACGTCGAACACCTCGCCGGCGTCGAGACGACCGTCCGGGACTGCGGGGGCCGGGTCGTCCTCCCGGGATTCGTCGACGCGCACACGCACCTGCCGATGGTCGGCCGACGGCTCGTCAACGCCGACCTCGCCGCCGCCGAATCGCCGGCCGACGCCGTGGGTCTGCTGGTGAACCACGCCGCCGAGACCGACCCCGAAACCGCGGGTCCCGACCGCGAGTGGGTCCTGGGCTTCGGCTACGACGAGAGCGCGTGGGACGACTCCCGGTACCTGACCGCCGAGGACCTCGACGAGGTGAGCGACGAGCGACCGGTCGCGGCCGTCCGCGAGGACATGCACCTCGCTTCCCTGAACTCGGTCGCGCTCGACCGCCTGCGCGGCGAGATGCCCGACGCCGACGTGCAGACGCGCGGCGGTGAGCCGACGGGCGTCGTCGTGGAGGACGCGCTCGACCCCCTGTGGGACGCCATCGAACCGGACCGCGCCGCGATGCGCCGGGCGGTCCACGCCGCCGTCGAGCGCGCGAACGAACTCGGCGTCGTCGGCGTCCACGACATGGTCCGCCGCTCGGAAGCGCCAGCCGTCTACCGCGAACTCGATCGCGTCGGCGAACTCTCCCTGCGCGTCCGGATCAACTACTGGGCCGACCACCTCGATGCGGTCGAGGAACTCGGCCTCCGGACGAACCACGGGAGCGAGCGAGTGCGGACGGGGGCGATCAAGACCTACACCGACGGCTCCATCGGCGGCCGGACCGCGAAGCTCTCCGAACCGTACGCCGACGCCGCCGACTCCGGCGGCGAAGACGGCGGCGACACCGGCTCCGACGGAGGTGACTCTGGTTCCGGCGGCGAGGGTGACGACCGTCGCGGCCAGTGGGTCGTCGACCCCGAGGAACTCCGGGAACTGGTCGCCCGCGCGGACGAAGCGGGCCTGCAGGTCGCCGCCCACGCCATCGGCGACGAGGCGATCCGGGCCGCGCTGCACGCCTTCCGGTCGGCCGACGGCGAGCGCCACCGGATCGAACACGCCGAGGTGCTGACCGACGACCTCCTCGCCCGCATCGCGGAGAGCGACGTCGTCGCCTCGATGCAGCCGAACTTCCTGAAGTGGGCGGGCGAGGGCGGGCTGTACGCCGAGCGCCTCGGCGACGAGCGGCGACTGGCCTCGAACCGCTTCGGCGAACTGCTGGCGTCTGGCGCCGCCCTCGCGTTCGGGAGCGACTGCATGCCGCTCGACCCGCTCTACGGGGTGCAACAGGCCGTGACCGCGCCGGACGAGCGCCAGCGGCTCTCCGTCACCGACGCCCTCCGGGCCTACACCAGCGGCGCCGCCTACGCCGGCTTCGACGAGCACCGGCTGGGGACCGTCGAACCCGGGAAGCTCGCCGATCTGGTCGTCCTCGACCGGTCCCCGTGGGCCGTCGATCCCGGCGAGATCGCCGACATCGACGTCCGAGCGACGCTGGTCGGCGGCGACGTCGTCTTCGACAGGGACGCGTAGGGCCTGCTGGTTCGGCCGGGGTCGTTTTGTCGCCGACCGCGCACAACCGATCGCCGTCGTTCGCGGCTGAGGCCCGGATACGTCCCGGCGGGAAGACAGATCAAAGAGAAAGTATTTTCTGCGGAGGGAGAATCTCAGCGAACGAAGCGCGGTTGGGTTGACATGAACGGGAACGACACAGGGGGGCGCACAGCGCTCCGCACGGTGGGTGTCGTACTGGTCCTCCTCGGCCTGGCGGTACAGGTCGGGGCAGCACAGGTATCGCTTTCACAGGGGGTGGCCGCCGCCGACGGGACGGCCGACGCCGCGAGCGCGGTGTCGGTCGAGACCACGTGGGCGGAGACGGGCACCGATTCGTCGTACTCCGTCGGCGGGAACGTCACGTTCCTCGCCGACGGCGCGGACGCCGCGGTCTGGTTCGAGTACCGGGCCGAGGGCGCGAACGCGTGGCAGACGACGCGCCGGCAGACGGTCTCGTCCGCCGGCGGGTTCGACGCGTACCTCACCGGCCTCACCGCGGGTGAGACCTACGAGTACCGGGCCCGCGCGGAGGCGGGCAACGACTCCGCGGCGGGGACGGTCCGGACGTTCGCCGTCCCGGACGAACCGCCGGCCGTGGCCACGACCGATCCCGAGCGCGTCACCGAACGCGGGGCGACGCTGCGGGGCTCCGTCGAGTGGCTCGCGGGCGCCGACTCGGCGGAGGCGGTCTTCCTCGTCAGCCCGGTCGGCTCCGACGAGGTGACGGCCACCTCGGCGCAGACGATCACCGACATCGGGTCGGTGAACCGGACGTTCGGACAGCTGGTGCCGAACACGACCTACGAGTACCGACTGCACGTCCGCGCCAGCGACGGCGACAACGCCACCGGTTCGTGGGTCCGGTTCACGACCGACAGCGAGTTCGCCGCGTCCACGACGTCGGCGCGCGCCGTCAACGAGACGGCCGTGACGGCGGTCGGCGAGATCGCGGATCTCGGTGGTGCCGACGCCGCCACCGCGACCGTGGAGTACCGCCGAGGTGGCGCGACCGAGTGGACGGTCGCTCGGCGGGCGAAGCTGGCGAGTGCGGGCGACGTGACGGCGACGATCACCGGCCTCGAACCGGGCACGAAGTACGAGGTCCGCGTCGCCGGCGAGGGGAGCGACGGCGACGCCGGCGCCGGGCAGGCGCTGCCCGTCGCAACGGACGCCGACCCGGCGCCGACCGTGGAGACGACCGGGCCGGCCGACGTGACCGAAGCCACCGTCGGGATGACCGCCTCGGTCGCGGACCTGGGCGGCGCCGACAGCGCCGAGGTCACGTTCGAACTGCGCCGCGCTGGCGCGAGCGAGTGGCGGTCCGTGGCTTCGAGCACCCTCACGGAACCGCGGGACGTCCGTTCGGACTACTTCGACCTGCGAGCGAACGCGACCTACGAGTACCGCGCCGTGGTCGCCGCGAGCGACGGCGACACGGCGACCGCGTCGCCGGTGCGGTTCTCGACCGACACCGAGTTCGCGGCCCGCATCGGCGGCGCGTCTGCGGTGAACGCGACCGCCGTGGCGGTCGACGGGCAGATCACGGACTTCGGCGGTGCGGACTCGGCCTACGCGTTCGTGCAGTACCGCGAGGCGGGGACGTCGTCGTGGTCAGCGGAGACGCAGGCGAGCGTCGGCACTGACGGCGGTATCGAGGGAACCGTCACCGGACTCGCCCCGGGCACGGCCTACGAGTTCCGGATCCGGACGGTCGGGACCGACGAGGATCAGGTCTACACCGCGGTCGCGAACGCGACAACCGGCGGCGACGCCGGCCCCGAAGCGGCGACGACCGGAGTGACCGACCTCACGCAGCACCGGGGCACGCTGACGGCGACCGTCACCGACCTCGGCGGCGCCGACAGCGCGGCCGTCGACTTCCAGCTCCGCCGCGTCGGCGCGGACGACTGGTGGACCTTCGAGACGCGCAACGTCTCCGCGCCCGCGGACGTGAACGCCACGTTCCTGGACTTCCGGGCGAACGCGACCTACGAGTACCGCGTCGTCGTCGCGGCGAGCGACGGTGACACGGCGACCGCGTCGCCGACGCGGTTCACGACCGAGGAGCCGTTCACGGCCCGCACGGACGCCGCGTCGGCGGTCAACGCGACCGCGGTCGTCGTCAACGGGACCGTCACCGACTTCGCCGGCGCCCAGACGGCCGAGGTCGCCGTCCAGTACCGCGAGGCGGGGTCGTACTCGTGGACGACCGCGACGCGGACCGGCGTCTCCTCGACCGGGACGTTCGAGGGGTACGTCACTGGCCTCGATCCGGGGACGGAGTACGAGGTCCGGATCTACGCGGTCGCCGGTGACGGCGACGAATACTTCGGCACGCCTGCGACCGTCACGACTCGCGAGGAGCCCTCGCCGGTCGTGACGACGACCGGTGCCGCTTCGGTGACCGACTCGTCGGCGCGACTGACGGCGACCGTCACCGACCTCGGCGGGGCCGACAGCGCCGAGGTCACGTTCGAACTGCGCCGCGCTGGCGCGAGCGAGTGGCGAGCCGTCGCGGCGCGCAACGTCACGGCGCCGGCTGACCTGCGTGCCGCCGCCGGAGCCCTCCAGGCGAACGCGACCTACGAGTACCGCGCCGTGCTCTCGGCGAGCGACGGCGACCGCGCGACCGGCGGCGTCGCGACGCTGACGACCGACACCGAGTTCGCGGTCGTCACCGAGTCGGTGCGAGCGAGCAACGACACCGCCGCGACGGTGACCGGAGCGATCGCGGATCTCGGTGGTGCCGACGCCGCCACCGCGACCGTCGAGTACCGCCGGGCGGACGCGACCGGGTGGACGGTCGCCGAGCGGACGAAACTCGCCGACGCTGGCGCGGTGACGGCGACGATCACCGGCCTCGATCCGGGGACGGAGTACGAGGTCCGTATCGCCGGTGAGGCCAGCGACGGCGACGCCGACGCGGGTGAGACGCTGACCGTGCGGACGGACAGCCCGCCGGCGGTCGCGACGGCCGACGCCGTCGACGTGACCGACTCCTCGGCGACGCTCACCGGCGATCTGACCGACCTCGGCGGCGCCGAGCGCGCGCAGGTCACCTTCGAGTACCGCGCCGAGGGGGCCGACGAGTGGCGGACTACCGGGCCGACGGCCGTCAACGCGACCGGGTCGTTCGACGCCGTCGTCTCCGGCCTCGGCGAGTCGACCACCTACGAGTACCGCGCCGTCGTCGAGACGAGCGACGGCGACCGCGCCGTGGGCGCCGTTCGGACGCTGACGACCGAGAGCGCGTCCGCGGCGCCCGAGGTCGATCGGTCGTCGATCAGCCAGAAAGGCTCGCCGAACCCTCACCTGGAGTTCACGACCCACTGGCGGGTGACCGACGGCGACGGCGACCTCGACAGCGTGCGCGTCGAAGTCGTCGACGGCGGCGGGAGCGTCGTCGACAGCGCCACGACGGACGTCTCCGGCGCCAGCGAGTCCGGTTCGAACCGCTTCAAGCTGAAACACGTCGACGACGAGCAGTTCACCGTCCGGATCACCGTCACCGACGAGACCGGACGGACGACGACGGTCACCCGGACCGTCTCGGAGTGACGGACCGCAACTGAGCCGTCGCCGTCACGGCGGTTCGTCCGGGCGACCGCTTTTCGGCCGACCGGTGGATGACCCGTCGTCCGCTCACCGGTCGGCACTGTGGCCGCCGCGACGTGCCCTGCGTGGCGGGGGCCGGCGAAAATGGTCGATTCGCTCGTCTTTCACACGACCGACGAGCGACTTCCTTCCCCCTCACTCCTCGTCGGCGTCGGAACCGGATCTCAGGCCGCTCTCGCGCAGGAGCGCACCGCCCCCGAGCGCGGCGAGCGCGGCGCCGATCCCGAAGCCGGGGCCGCCGCCGGAGGTCGTCTCGGCCGCGTCGTCGCTCGGGGTCGCCGTCGCCGTCTCGGTTGCCGCCTCGGTCGGGTCGGCCGTCGGCGTCGGGGTGGGCGAAGCGGTCGGCGTCGCAGTGGGCGTGGCCGTCGGCGTCGACGCGTCCATCGACTCCGCGGTCGTGGCCGACGGCGGCGCGGCGTCGCCGCCGAGTTTGACGAGCCAGGCCTCGCTCGGCGTCTCGGCGTTCTCCTCGCTCGTGGTCGCGCTACCGGCCACCGCGATACCGCCGTCGCTCGTCACGACGACGTCGCGGAACGCGTTGGTCTGTTTGCGGGCCGGATTCACCGACCAGCCGAGTTCGGTGTTCGCGTCGAACGCGCCCAGCCAGGCGCTGGACTCCTGGCGCTGCCGGTTCACGAGCGACCCGGTGACGTAGGCGGTATCGCCGTCGCCGGAGACGCTCGTCAGGGTCAGCTGCCCGTTCGACTGCCCGTGGTCGACGGTCCGCATCGTCCGGACCGACCCCGACCCGTCGGTCGCGACGACCCAGGCCGACGTCTGGGCCCTCGACCCGGTCACTCCGGCGAGGAGGTACCCGTCCGCCATCGCGGCGTGGTCGACGACCTGGTTCGCCTGGTTCGGCTCCCCGCCGGTCGTCTGGGACAGTTCGGTCTGCCAGTCGACCGAGCCGCTCTCGTCGAACCGGAAGAGGACGCTCTTCAGCGGCGGCCGGTCGCTCTGACTCTCGGGAGGGTCCTGGAGTATCCCGCTCGCGACGTAGCCGTCGCCGTCGCTGCCGAGCGACTGGATCCCCGAGATCCGGTCCCGCAGGAACCGGTGGCGCCACTGTTCGGCCCCCTCGCTGTCGACCTTGACGGCGAGGGCGGTCGCCGAATCGGCGGTCGTGGTCTCCCCCTGCCGCAGGACGTACCCGCCGACGACGTAGCCGTCGTCGACCGCCTGCAACGCCAGGGCCGCAGTGCTGACGCCCTCGGCGTCGCTCGACGGCTCGAACGTCTCTCGCCAGGCCTGCTCGCCGTCGGCGGTCACCTTCCGGAGGGCGAACTGCCTGCTCTGCAGGCGTCCGCCCAGGAGGACGAATCCGTCGTCGGCCTCCGCGACCGACCGGACCGGGAACGACTCCTCGCCGCGCTCCAGGTGGTGGCTCCACCGGCCGGCGCCGCTCGCGCCGTCGACGGAGAACAGCCAGTCAGATCCGGTACCGGTCCGGGACTCCTGGGAGTTCCCGAGCGCCACCAGGTTCCCCTCGTCAGTTTCGAGCAGGGCTCGCGCGCTGTTGTAACTGCGCTGTCCGTACGACCGGTTCCAGCGGACCGCGGGCTGGTCGAGCGCCAGACCGCGAGGCTGTTCGACGGGGGCCGCCCCGGTCGCTCCGGCGACGGACGCGGCGCCGGCCGAGACGGCGAGTCCGGCCGACGCCAGCAGGCGGCGTCGCGTCAGATCGCTGTCCATACGAGGCCGGGTTCGGATACCCGACGGATAAATGACACTGTGTGCCGCCGCAAACGGCCGACCGGCCACCGATCGCTACGTCTCGTCCGACTCGTCGCCGCTCGCCGCGTGGGTCTGTCGCAGGAGCGCGCCGCCACCGAGCGCTGCGAGTGCGGCACCGATCCCGAAGCCCGCTCCGTCGCCCGCGGTCGTCTCCGCGTCGCCGCCCTCGGTCGGCGAAGGGTCGGCCCCCGACGCGGTCTCGGTCGCGCTCGGTGCGGACGTGAGGGTGGGTGAGGGCGTCGGCGTCGGAGACGGCGTCGGCGAGGGCGTGGCCGTCGGGGATCGCGTCTCGGTCGTCGTCGCTCCCGGCGTCGCCGTCGGGACGGGGTCGCCGCCGAGTTTCACCGCGAGCGCGTCGGTCGACGTCTGGCCGCCCTCGACGTTGGCGTTCCCGACCACCAGTAGTCCGTCGTCCTCGGTCCCGAGCGCGGTGATCGCCTGACTCCCGTTCGCGAACTGTTCGGTCGCCGACCACTGGCGGGACAGCTCGCCGTCGATACCGGCTGCCCAGACGGTCGCCGGGTCGGACGCGCTCGCCCGCGCGACGCCGACGAGCGCGTAGCCGTCCTCGAAGGGTCGGATATCCTGGAACTGCGCGACGTCCATGTCCGCCGGTTGCGTCTGTAACTGCCCGCGGCGCTCGCCGTCGCCGCCGACCGACAGGACCCACCCGCGCTGGCTGCCGAGCAGCTCCCGCGACGTCCCGCCGGCGGCCAGATACCCGGAGTCGGTCGCGTAGACGCCGTAGAAGAAGTTCATCTGGTGGTCTGTCCCGTCGGTGGACTCGCGGTAGGTCGTCGACCACCGCTGGCTTCCCTCGCCGTCGACTTCGAACAGCCACCCGAAAAACGGCGGCTGGCTGTCGTCTTCGGTCGACTCCGCGCGCGTTCCGCCGCCGACGACGTAGCCGCCGTCGCCCGTCTCGGCGAGACTCGCCACGTAGTTGGTGTGGCGCGGGCCGTAGGTCTCGCTCCACTGTCGCTCGGCGGCCCCGTCGATCCCGAAGATCCATCCGGAGACGTCGAGGACGGTACCGCCGCGAGCGAGGCCGGCGGCGACGTACTGCCCGTCCCCGGCGGACACGAGCGAGGCGACGTTCCCGCCCTCTCGCGGCGACTCGACCGTCCGCCGCCACTGGACCTCGCGGCCGGCGTTCAGCTTGACGAACAGCGGCTCCTGTCCGGTCGTCGGTCGACCGCGGTACCCCGCGAGGAGGTAGCCGCCGTCGTCGGTCTCGACGACCGCGTTGAACCCGGCGGGGTCGTCGGTGTCGACGCGGCGCTGCCACCGGGGGCGGCCGCGCTCGTCGATAGAGAACGCCCACGGTCGGACGCTGTCGGTGCCCTCCCCCGACTGACCGACGACGACGTAGTTCCCATCGTCCGTCCGGAGGGCGTCCTGGACGGTGTCCGTGGTCGCGCCGTCGTAGGTCTCTGACCAGCGAAGCGGCGGCGGATCGGCTGCGGATCCGACGGCGGCGGCCCCCGCGACCGACGCGACCGCGCTCCCCGCGAACAGCGACCCGCCGGACGCGAGCAGCCCGCGACGTGTCAGCTCTCGCTCCATATGCCCCCCAGTTGCGGCGGGCGAGAGATAAACAGCACTGTTCGCCGTCGGTCGCGCCGCCCGGAGACCGGCCGACGGCGGTGCGACGGGTCTGCCCGGAAACGGGGGCTTTAGGTCGCTCGCCGCTGAACTGCCGTCCATGAGCTACGCGACGAAGTTCACCCTGGGTACGATCGGCATCGCTGCGGCCCTTGCAATCGCGCTCGTCCTCGTCTTCCTGTCGTAGGGACGGCGGGCGAGGTGCGGCCCGCTCCCGCGGCCGGATCACTCCTCGTCAGTCGGCGCTTGGCTCCGTCGGAGCAGCGCCCCGACGCTCCCGAGCGCCGCCAGCGTCGCTCCGACACCGAATCCCGGTCCGTCGCCGGAACTCGTGGCAGGTGCGTCTTCCGCCTCTGCCGCGTCGTCCGCCGTTCGCGTCTGCGCCGGCGTCGAAGACCGCGTCGCCGCGTCGGTGGGCGTCGGCGAGGGCGCGGCCGTCGGCGTGGGTGACGGCGACGGCGTCGGTGTGGGCGTCGACGACGGCGTCGGCGTCTCGGCGGGGTCGCCGCCGAGCTTCGCGACGAACGGCTCGGACCACCCGTCTTCGGTGTCGTGGTTGCCCGCGAGCGCGATCCCGCCGCCGGCCGCCGCGACCGCGTCGCGGACGACCGCCGACTGGTCGAGCGGGTCGAGCACGTCCCAGTTCGTCGAGAGCGTCGCGTCGACACCGAGGATCCAGGGCGTTTCGACCACGCGGTCGTCGCTCCGGTAGGCCGACCCGACGAGTGCGAACTCGTCGCCGTACGGGACGGCGGCGACGAACTTGCCGCCGCCGTCCGTCCCGGGGCGGTCGAGGGCGGTGTACAGCCGTTCGCCCTCCGAGTCGACGGTGACTGCCCAGCCCCGGGTCGCCGCGTCGTCCGCGCTCGGTGCGAGGTCGCCGACGAGCAGGTACCCCGATCCTGTCTCGACCGCGTCGACGAAGCGGTGGTACTCGCTCTGTCCGCCCGCCGAGCGCTGTCGGTAGCGCTGTGACCACTGCGGATCGCCCTCGGCGCTGATCCGCGCCGCCCACCCGTCCTGCCGGTCGATGTCCCACTGTTCGCCCCGCATCGTGCTCCCGTAGACGAGGTAGCCGCCGTCTCCGGTGGGTTCGATACCCGTGGCGAACGTGGCGAAGAACTCGTCGAGTTGCTGCTCCCAGCGGACGTTCCCCTCGGCGTCGACGGCCGCGACCCACGTGTTCGGATTGTCGATGTCGACCGAGTACCCGACGAAGACCGCGCCGCCGGACGGGCCGGGGGCGAGGGCCGCCGCCGAGAACATCTCGAACGGCGGTTCGTACGTCCGCTGCCACGCCGTCTCGCCGTCCTCGCCGCTCGCGACGAGCATCGGTTCGCTGGTCGCGTCCTCGATGTCCGGCTCCAGCGTGCGGTTCCCGAGGTAGAGCCTGCCGCCTCCTGCGACCGGCACGGACCCCTGGGTCAGGAACTGACCCTCGACGTCGAGCGTCGCGTGCGACGGGTTCGATCCGTCGGTGGCGTCGACCGTGACCGACCACGGGTCCACCTCGTCGTAGTCGTCCCAGCTGCCCCCTCCGACTGCGAGTCGGCCGTCTTCCGCCCGGATCCCGACTGACTCGTTGACGTCGTCGGTACCGACAGTCGCGTGCCAGCGGACGGGCGGTGCCTCGTCCTGGTCCCACCGACCCATCGCGGCCGCCGCCGACTTGGATCCGATCCCCGTCGCGATACCCCCCGACAGCGCGGCGCCCGCGGATCGCAGGACGCCGCGCCGCGAGATGTCGTCCACCATACGACTCGGACTGGTCCCGGTATCCGTTATAAACGTTCGCGCCGCGACCGACTGACGGCGGACCGGCCGGGGCTGGCACTCCACCGCCGGCCCGGACCGGTGGGGTTTACTCCCGACGGCCCCTCCCGACGCACATGACCACGTCGCCCAGCGGCGACCCCGCCGTCGTCGAACGCGCCGCGAGCGAACCGACTGCGCCCGCGGGCGCCGACTGATGTTCAGCGAACGCGACTTGTCGGCCGATCTGGCGGCCGTCCGCGACGAACACGCGCCCGACGCGGTCGTTCTCGACTGTGCGAGAGACTTCGAGACGCTCCCCTCCGCGCAGGCCGAGGACCTCTCGCTGCTCACCGACTCGTTCGAGCCGCGGTCGTACCCGAGCGAGTGGCTCCCGCCGGACGCGCCCGAGATCCTCCGGCGCTACGCGAGCGACGATCTGACGGTCGGCGCGCCGGGGGACGGCGGCGTGGCCTGGACGCACCAGACCGATCCGCCGGTGGTGCTCGTCAAGCCGCGGCTGGAGGGGTCGCCGGGTCCGTTCGTGGACTTCCTCGTGGCCGAGGCGCTCGTCCAGGTCGGCCTCGACCTGCCCGAACACTTCCTGGGATTCTTCGGCGAGCGCTACCGCGACCTCGCGGCCGCCGCCGAGGACCGCCTCGACCCCACCGGGACCTACCAGCTCGCCGCTGCGCTCTACGACGCCTATCTCGGACTGCACACTCGCGAGGTCTTCGCCGACTGGGCGGAGTCACGTCCAGACCTGTTCGACACGTGGGTCGACGCCGGCGAGCGCCTCGAACCCCGCCTCGCCGACCTCTCGACCGACCTCGCGCGGGGTCGGACCGACTTCGGCGACGCCGCGGAACTGGCCTGCGCCGCCGTCAAGCACACCGTGGAGCGAAACTCCAGGACCTCTGACTCACACGCTAACGGGGGCGGCCCCGAACTCCCGACGCCGTTCGGCGCGCTCGGAACCGGGGCCTACCGCGAGTACGGCGCCGACTACGCCGTCCAGTGGGCCGAGAAGACGTTCGAGCGACTCGACTGACCGTCCCGCGTGCGGGCCGTTCACACACCCGTCATTTCGACTGGAACTCCCGCTCGACCCCCGTGAGCGGCCGATCGCACTACGCGATGCGTATGACGGCCGTCTGACGCCGCGAGTGAAAGTGGAATAATACTGAAGAAATCCCCGGACGTGGCCGGGGTTCGAGTCGAAACGGAGGGGTTCGTCCGAGAACGGGCGGTAGCGGCCCGTTCAGTGGAAACCAAGGGGTTACGAACTGGTGTCGAAACGGAGGCCCGGTCGCACGTATCTGCCGCGGTCTGGGACCGTCTCGGCGCTCCGGTAGGCGGGGGAGCGCCGACGGTCGAGAATCGATCGGCCTGGAGCGACACTGACGGAGCGGTCGGGAGCGACCTCAGTCGCCGGCGGCCTGCTTGTCGACGCCGTCGAGGTCCGCGCCGCCGACGGACGAGCGCAGGGCGTCCATGCCGTCGTCGCGGTCGATCCCGAAGTTGTCCCGGTAGAGCTCCTCGACGCGCTCCATCTCGGCGTCGGAGAGCGCCGGCGTGTCGGGGGCCGCGGCCCACTCGTCGATGTCGTCGGTCGTGCGGAACGTGGGCGTGACCGACGCCACCTCGTCGTGGCCGAGCAGCCACTGGATCGACGCCTGACCCATCGTCCGCGTGCCCTCGGCGTGGTCAGGGTCTTCGAGGAACCGCAGCGCGTCGACCTTCTCCCAGCCCGTCTCGTACCACTCGTCGGGCCGGTGGGCGCGGTGGTCGCCCTCGCCGAGTTCGGTGTCGGGGGTGACCTGCTCGTTGAGCAGTCCCGAGGAGTGGGGCACGCGCGGGACGACGCTCGTGTCGGCGTCGAGTTCCCGGATCGTCTCGATGGTGTGGCGACCCGGCGTCTGCTCGAAGACGTTGAACACGAGCTGGACGGCGTCGAAGCCCTCCTCGACGGCCATCTCGGCCTCGGCGAGCCAGCCGATCGAGGGGCCGAGCGCCCAGCCGACGGAGTCGACGCGGCCGGACTCCTGCAGTTCGTCGAGGGCTTCGAGCACGTCGGGGTCGACCTCGCCAACGTTGACGTTGTGGAGCATCAGGTGGTCGACGTACTCCATGTCCAACCTGTCGAGCGAGCGGTCGAGCGCCGTCTCGATCCAGTCGGGGTCGACCCGCTTGGGGAGTTCGCCGTGGCCGGCCTGGGGGTTGTTGTAGAAGTCGTAGCCCACCTTCGTCGAGACGGTGACCTCGTCGCGGTACTCGCCGAGGGCCTCGCCGACGAGTTCCTCGCTGTCGCCGTGGCCGTACACGTCGCCCGTGTCGAAGTAGGTGATCCCCCGGTCGATCGCGTGGTGCAGCATGTCGACGGCCTGCTCGCGCGTGCGGTCGCCCCACCAGTCGGTGCCGACGACCCACGCACCGAAACCGACTTCGCTGACCTCGACGCCCGAGGATCCGAGTTCGCGGTGGTTCATACGCGCGAATTAGGAGTCGGGCCACTTAGCCGCCGCGGTTACGCTGTCCGCTCGCCGACCGCTCCGAATACGGCGGCCGGCGCCGCTCACCGGAGCGCGTCGAGCCGCCGCTCCATCTCCGCTTCGAGCCACCCCGCGTACTCCGACTGCGACCGGTCGCTGTGCTCGACGGCCTTGTCGAAGGCGCCGGCGACGCCGACCAGCCGCACCGCCTCGTACACCGGCCGCCGCTCGTCGAGGCCGTGGGGGAGCGACCCGGCGCCGCGTCGATACCCCTCACGGAGTGCCGCGACGAGGCGGTCGCGGTCGGCGTCCGGGAGGTCTCTGGCTTCGATCAGCTGCTCGCGTGCCCGGTTGAGATCGCGGGCCGGGTCGCCGACGTGGGCGAGTTCCCAGTCGATGAAGCCGATCGCGCGCTCGCTGCAGAAGGCGTTGGGCATCGCCGGGTCGCCGTGGACCAGCGCCGCCGGTGCGCGGTCGAGCAGGGCGCGGTTCGCCTCGACGGCGTCGACGACCGCGTCGAAGTAGTGGTCGAACCGGTCCGACGACGCCAGTCCCCGCGCCTGCTCGATGGTCGCGACGAGCACGTCCGTCCACGGGCCCGCGTCGAGTTCGAGTCCGTCCGCACCGCCGCCGACGACCTCGCCGTGCCGGTCGAACCGCTCGGCGTTGACCGCCCCGAGCGCGGCCCCCACGCGCTCGATCTCGTCGACTCGACGGTCGAGGCCCCAGTGTTCCCACGGTCGGTGGAAGTTCTCGCCCGCCATCGGCGCTGTGAGGAGGTACGGGGTCGCGGCCTCGACGCCGCTCGCGAGCACCGTCGGGACTGCGACGTCGCGGCGTGCGTCAACGTAGTCGACGACGGCCCGCTCGCGTGCGATCCGGGTGCCGTCGCCGTCCGCGGCCACCTTCAGAAAGGCGCTCCCGCCGTCTGTGAACTCGACGCGGACGGTCCGGTTCTGGTCGTTCCAGGACAGGCCGGCGGCGGACGCGTCGGCCACCTCGCGGTCGGGGACCGCCTCGTCGAGGACCGCCGTCACCGAGTCGTCTACGGAGTTCATCGCTCTGTCGTCGCGTTCCCGCCCGACCGGCTTGGTAGTTTCCCAGACGTGGGGGAGTGTGGCAAGCTCGCCGCGGTCACTCGGACGCGGCTGGGACAGCCGACGGCTACTCGGTGTCGGGTTCGGCGCCGCCGGTCGTCGCGTCGCCGTCGACGGTTTCGCCGTCGGCGGTATCCGCGGTCTCGCCGTCGACTTCCGTGGCCTCGTCGGCTCTCTGTTCCGCGACCACGGAGCGGCGCAGCGTCGGTCGCGCGACGGCGGCCCGCCACCGGAGCGCCCCCTCTCGCAGTCGCACCCACCAGCCCAGCGCCGCGACGCCGACCGCGAACGCGACGAGCGCGACGAGGCCGCCCTCGGGACCGAACGAGCCGCCGGTCACGAGTTCGGGGCCGGACTGCTCGACGGCGACGACCGTCGCGGGCGTCGTGAACCCGCTGACGGGGAAGCCGAACACCGACGCGATGGCGAAGTTCCAGGTGACGTGGAACCCGATGGCGACGGCGATGCGCTCGGTCAGGAGGTAGCTCGCGGCGAACAGGGTGCCGAACAGCGCGATGTTCGCGACCGCCAGCGGCGTCACGTTCGGGTTCATCCAGTGGCCGGCGGCGAACGCGAGACTGGAGAGCGCCACCGCGGCCGCGAGCGCGCCGCGCCGGCCGACGCCGAACCAGCCGTCGAGGCCCTCGGCGACGTTGGTCAGCAGGTAGCCGCGGAAGAGCAGTTCCTCGAAGACGCCGACCCCGACGAAGTACGCGAACGTGAGCGCGACCGCGACGGCGACCGGAACGCCCGGCCCGACCGCCAGCGAGGGGTCGGCCCGGGAGACGAGCGTGCCGGTCACCCGCAGGAACCCCGCGGCGAGTTCGAGCGCGAACACGAGCGCCGGGAGCGCGACGCCGAGCGCGAGCCCGAACGCCAGATCGGCCCACCAGTCCCGCGAGCAGCCCAGTCCCAGGTCCACGAGGCGACGGCGGTCGATCAGCCACGCCGCGGCCAGTATCGCGGCGGCGAACCCCGCGACCTGGGTCGTCCGCGCCGTGACCGTCACGACCGCGGCGAGGATCGGCGGCGCCGTGCTCGGGGCGAGCGCCACCAGCGCGGACGCGACGACGACCCCCCCGATCCCGCCGACCAGCAGCAGTAGCGCCGCCAGACCGAGCCGCCAGAACGCCCGCGGTCGCCCCTCGTCGCGGTTCCAGAGGAGGCCGCGCAAGCTGGGAGAATCGGACATCGTCTGCAGATCGGCGCTCCGGGGCTTAAGCGTCGGGGACGCGCGACCGGCGACGAGACCGCCGGCGGCCGCCGCCCGACCCAGGGCAGCGGCGGCTGGCCGCGCCGGGGTCACGCGCAGTCGCCGTCCCGGACGGCGGTTGTCCGGTACAGAAACCCCTATTGTCGGCCGGACCGATCGACGGGTATGACAAAGCGCCACGTCTCGCTCCCTCCGGGCGGCGAGGAAGGCATCCACGCGTTCATCGAGGAGGTCGACGAGCGCCTCCGCGGCGACGAGGACACCTGCGACGTGGTCGAGGACGTGCTGGTCGACCTGTTCGGCGACCGCGAGGCCTACGAGCGCTGGCAGTCCGGCGAGTCCGTCTCGCCGGCCGAGCGCGTCCGCCTCCAGGGCTACGACCCCTGCAACGTCACCCTGGAGAGCGAGTACTACGCGGAGGTCGAAGCGATGGACGACGGCGAGTTCGAACGCACGAAGTACCTCCAGTGGCTCTGGCGCCAGTTCGACGCCACGCCCATGGCCGACAACGTCGAGTTCGCGCTGCGATTTCGCCGGATGCTCGCCGACCACCTCTTCGCCGACGTGGGCGAGGACTGCCGCTTCTTCAAGGGGATCACGTTCACCTACGGGCACAACATCTCCGTCGGCGACAACGTCGTCATCCACGACGACGTCCACCTCGACGACCGCGGCACGCTGACCATCGGCGACCGCGTCTCCATCTCCGACGACGCCCACGTCTACAGCCACGACCACGACGTCAACGACCAGACCGCCGTCGACAACTACCACACCGTCATCGAAGACGACGTGCGCGTCACCTACGACTCGATGGTCCGCGCGGGCGTCCGCCTCGGGGAGAACAGCGTCCTCGCCGCCAAGTCGATCGCCGGGAAGGACGTCCCCGCCCACCACATCGCAGCGGGGACGCCCGCCAAGTCCATCGCCGTCAAGGACGGCTGGGAACCGGTGGCCGACGACCTGGAGGGCGCCAACGTCGACCGCCGCGAGTCGCGCAAACTCGACTACGACCTCCCCGAGAACCTGAACGTCTTCGACGAGTTCGGCCGGGACCGCCAGCCACCGGGCGACTGACCGCCCGTCGCGGGTCCGGAGAACGGGCTTATTCGCCGAGTCCGAGCAGCGTCACGTCCCCGTTCGTCGACCGGAGTTCGAGCGTGTGCTCGGCGCTCTCGCCGCCTTCGCTCCCGCCGAGCACCCCTTCGATCCGGTGCTCGGTCGACTCGTCGACCGTCAGCGAGACGCCCGAGGTCTCGGCGTCGCCGTTGCTCGTCCGCAGGCTGACTGCCGCGCCCAGGTCCTCGGGCACCGCCGCGGTCACGTCGCCGTTGTTCGACCGGCAGGTCGCGTCGCCGCGGAGCGCGGGCACGTCGACGGTCACGTCGCCGTTGGAGGTCAGCGCGCCGTCGAGGCCCGCGACGTCGCTCGCGGAGACGTCGCCGTTCGTCGACTCGACGGCGACGAAGCCGTCGACGGAGCGCACCTCGATGTCGCCGTTGTCGGTCCGGTAGGTCCCGTCGCCGGCGACGCCGTCGGCGTTCACGTCGCCGTTCTCGGAGGCGACCTCGACGACAGGCAGGTCCTCCGGGACGGAGAGGTCGAGCGAGACGGTGACGTTCACGCGCTCGTCCGGGCGCTGCGGCGCGATCGTCAGCGTGCCGTCTTCGACGTTCCCCTCGACGGTCACCTGATCGAGCGCGTCGCGGCCGGACCGGGACTCTTTCCGGACTGTGCCGGAGACCACGCCGCCGCTGGTGGCCGAAAGAGACACGTCGCCCGAGTCGGTCTGGACGGCCAGCGCCTCGGCGTTCCCGGGGTCGAACTCGCGGTCGGAGGTCTCCGTGTACGGCTGGGTCGAGACGACGCACCCGGACAGGCCGAGTGCGGCCGCGAGACCACCGCTCGCACGGAGGAACCGGCGGCGGGACGGGGAGCGATCTGCAGGGGCAGGCATTGTATCGAGGCGACACGATCCTGGCGCAAAAAACGTGGTGATCGGCCGACGCCCGCTCCTCGCGGGGCTCGGTCGCGGTTCGATCGACGCCTGATCAAACGGCGAGTCGCTGTCTCGATCGCCTCGCCGCAGCGGTGTCGGAGCTGCCGCCCGCGGCGGGGAATCGGACGGCGAACTCCGTGCCGTCGGGCCCGGTTTCGGCGAGCGCGATCGTGCCGCCGTAGACCTGGACGAGGTTCTTCGTCAGAAAGAGGCCATAGCCGTGGTCACCGGCTTCGGGCGGCTCGAAGAGGCTCTCTCGTTCCTCCGGCGAGACGCCCGATCCGTCGTCGCGGATCCCGACGGTGACCCAGTCGTCGTCGACAGAGACGTCGACGGCGATCGAGAGGTCCGACCCGTTGTGTTCGATGGCGTTCTCGAGCAAGTTCCGGAACACGCGGTTGACGAGCTCGCCGGTCAGCGCCGCCGCCGACTCGGGGCCGCTCGTCTCGACGGCGACCGACGGGTGCGTGCGGCGGACCTGTTCGACTTCCGCTTCGATCACGGCCCGGAGGTCGACCGCGGTGAGGTCGGGTTCGTGGTCGGACGCGTCCAGGACGGTCCGGATCGACCCGACGAACGCCGCTATCTCGTCGCTGCTGTCGCGGATCGTCTCCAGATACGCCGCGCCGTCGCCGTCCGCCTCGGCGTCCCTGGCCAGGAGCGTCGCGTACCCGTTTATCTTCTGGGCCTCGTTCAGCACCTCGTGTCTGAGGTAGTGGTTCAGGTACTCGAGCTGACTCCGTTCGCGTTCCTTGCGGCGGGCCACGGCCTGCGAACGATTCCGCTCGCGTTCGCGTTGTTTCGACCGCACCGCGAGGACGCCCATCACCGTCCCCGAAGACGCGCCGAACCCGACGGACAGCATGAGTATCAGCCACTGTTCCCCGTGGTCGAAGCGCGTCTCCACGACGAACAACGCGGCGTACATCGCGAGCGCGAAAAACAGCGTCATCCCTACCGTCCACCCGACGATCCGCGGCCGCAGCTCGCGGTCCACGTCCGCGTCACGTAGCCACATCGACCCGGCGAGCAAGACGACTGTCGGTATCCCGAGCAGGATGACTTCGAGGTAGCCGTCGAGGCTGGCGTCGGCTATCTCCCGAGCGTCCCGGAACAGGTAGAAGAACGCGAGGTACGCGACCGTGAACAGCACCCAGAAACCGGTCATCAGGGTCTGAGCGAGGTCGCGGTCTGTGTTCCGCAGTACGGCTGTCACTACGCCGGTCTGGGGAAGTGGTGAATTTCAACGTTGATATGATCGGTATATATCTCCCGATAGACAGCGGGTTCGGTCATAGCAGGGGTTTTGTACCGAATCGCCGTCGAGCAGACGATGGCAACAGAGTCCCGCCGGCCGCCGGGGGCGAGCGACCGACCGGAACGCGGGCCGGGCCCGATGGCGCGAAACGCGATGCTGGGCGCGGCGAGCGCGGTGCTGTTCATCCTGGGGCTGTTGATCACGGAGTCGTTCGGCGAGACCGCCGTCGACGTAGACCTGAAGCCGTTTTTCGCCCCGTATCTCCTGATCGCCGTCGCAAGATTCGGCATCCCGACGCTGTCGGTCGGACTGGGCGCAGCGCTCGGCGAGGGCGTGATCGACGTCTTCGAGGGGTACGAACTCGACGACCCGGTCGGGTTCATCGGCTACGTCGTCGGATTCACCGCCTTCGGCTGGTACGTCCACGAGGTCAGCACCGACCCCCGGCGGCCGCGGTCGCTACTGGTCGGGGCGACGCTGGGCGCGTTCGTCCAGGCGGCGTTCGAAGGGGTCGCGTACCTCGCGTTCGAAGCGAGCGCGGGCTACGTCGGGGCGTCGGTGAGCGTCGTCGGAAACACCGCCGCGCACGGAGTGATTCTCGGCGGCCTCCCCCTTGTGGTGCTCCTCCCCCGCGTCAGCGATCGCCTCGAACGGTTCGTGGCATGAGACGAGAGTCCGAGGGAGACGGGCCGCCGAAGGCCGTTCGGCGGACTACGGCCTTGCCGGCCAAACACCCAAGTGTCGTGGCAACGAATAACATGATATGGAACCCTGGGGTTGGATAGTCGTCTACCTCGTCGGGTTCACCCTCTTCCAGCTGTTGCTGGTTCGGTACTTCTCGGACGACCGGTCGCTGGGTGGCGTCTCGCTGGAGTCGAACGAGGCCTCGCCGCCCCAGTCGGGGGATCCCGGTCGCTCGGTCGGCGACCCGAACCGGCCGCTCGGGGGCGAGGAATCCGAGGAGGGGGACGAGGGGGAAGACGGCGTCCACTGTCCGCACTGCGGCGCACCGAACGCCGACGAACCGACCTACACCTACTGCCGGAAGTGCCTCGCCCAGCTCCGCTGAGTGCGCTCGACGCGGCACCGCGGGCGATCGGTTTCCATATTGGAACGATTATCAGCCGTGAAAAATAGGGGGTAAAGGTCTATACCCGGACCGGACATTCCTCTGTATGCGCGTCTCAAGCGGCGTTCCTGGATTCGACGAGATCGTCCAGGGCGGCCTCCTGAAAGACAGGCTCTACGTGGTGAGTGGTCCTCCGGGCAGCGGGAAGACGACTTTCTCTTCGCAGTTCATCACCCAGGGCGCCAAAGCGGGGGAGAACTGCCTCTACGTGACGATGCACGAGACCAAGGAGGAGCTGATGCAGGACATGTCGGGCTACGACTTCGGCTTCGACCAGGTGATGGCCTCGGGGAAGATCCAGTTCCTCAACCTGATGACCGACAGCGGCAAGCGGACCATCACCCAGTTCGGGACCGAGGGCGGGCTGACCAACCGCATCGTGGCCTTCCTCGAACAGCAGGACATCGACCGCGCGGTCATCGACTCGACGATGCTCCTCCAGCACTTCTTCAACGACGTCTCCGACGAGATCACCGGCTTCCTCTCCGCGCTCAAACAGACGGGGACGACGGTCGTCCTCATCTCGGAGATGACCGACCCCTCCTCGTACGCCGACGAGCACTACCTCGCCCACGGCGTCATCTTCTTCCACAACTACCTGGAGTCCGGCGGGATGACCCGCGGCGTCCAGGTGATCAAGATGCGCGGGACCGCCATCGACTGCGACATCAGGGCCATCGACTTCTCGAACAAGGGGTTGCGGGTGATGCCGGACAAGAAAGTCGAGGCCTGACCCATGGGTCTGTACGACGAGAAGTACGGCACGGCGTGGTCGGCCCTCGACCAGGACGAGGCGACCGAGCGGGCGTACGCGCTCGGCGTCGCGGAGTCCCTCGGGGAGTACAACCGCGAGGAGTTCGAGGCCGTCCACGACGAGATGGACACCGCCTACACCAAGAGCATGGTCGAACTCGCGTTCCGCGAGGGGAAAAACGAGGGCCGCGAGGCCGCGCCCGCCGGCGACGCCGACGAGGAGGCGGTGTGGGACGAACTCGTCGAGGGCGACGTCGTCACCATCGACGAGGACGACGTCCCGACCGGCGGCCGCGACGGCCTGCCCGAGGCGGTCGACAAGTTCGGCGGCATCGAGAAGCCAAACCCCGACGAGATAGACGCCACCGACCGCCCGGACTTCCTCGACAAGTAGGTCGGCGACACCGACCGCGCCAGCGCCCGGGCGGACCGCAACCGGCTTGCCGCCTCGGAGACATGCGGAGGTATGGTCGCCGCGGATCTCCACGTCCACACGACGAACTCCGACGGAACCTTCCGCTACGACGAGGTCGCCCCCGCGGCGCGGGCCGCCGGCCTCGACGCCGTCGCGATCACCGACCACGACCGCCTCCATCCCGCCCTCGACGCCCCCGTCGTCGAACGCGACGGCATCACGCTGATCCACGGGATCGAGCTCCGCGTCGACGCCGGCGACCAGCGGGTCGACCTGCTGGGCTACGGCGCCCGGCCGACCGACGCGCTCACCGCCGAGATCGACCGCCTCCAGCGCGACCGCGTCGAGCGCGGCCGCGCCATCGTCGAGTGCGTCGAGGACCGGCTGGGCGTCGACCTCGGGATCGACCCCGGGCCGGGGCTGGGCCGGCCGGACATCGCGCGCGCGGTCGTCGCCAGCGACGCCGACTACGACGCGATCCCGGAGGTCTTCGACGACCTCATCGGCGAGGGCGACCCCTGTTACGTCGCCAGGGACGTGCCCTCGTTCGAGCGCGGCCGAGAGCTGCTCGCGGAGGCGTGCGACCTCGTCGGACTCGCCCACCCGCTGCGCTACCCGGATCCCGAGGCCGCCCTCGACCTGGCGCCGCGACTCGACGCGCTCGAAGCCGTCTACCCCTACGGCGCCCGCGGGCACACCGACTCGACCGGAACCCTCGACGAGGCCCACGTCCGGGAGGTCGCCGATCGCAACGACTGTCTCGTCACCGGCGGGAGCGACGCGCACGACCGATCGCTCGGGGAGGCCGGCCTCTCCGCTCGGGAGTTCGAGCGGGTCGCAGTCGCGCTCGGCGTCGATCCGTGACCGCCGCCGGCGGGGCCAGTTCCCTCGTGGGAACGGCCGTCTGGCGGCGGCGTCAGACGCGCGGCGTCCGGTGTCGTAGGGTTCAATGCCCCTCGGTTCCAAGGCCGGGTATGCAGTGTCACTACTGCGACCGCGAGGCCGAGATCGCGGTCGAGAAAGACGGCGTCAAGGTCGGGGTCTGCAAGACGCACTTCCGCGAGCAGATGGAAGAGATCGCGGACTCGGACTGGCTCGACGGCATCGAAGAGGATCTGGACATCGACCGCGCCGAGTGACGCCCCCGTTCGGCCCGCCCCGTGTCCCCGCGAGACTTTACTGACTCGCTGCGCAACCTCCCCGCATGAAACGCGTCTCCCGCGACGACTGCGAGCGCCGGATGGGACCGGCCGCCGACAAACGGGCGCTCTCGGCCGCGCTCGACGCCGAGGAACTGGCCCTCAACTACTACGAACTCGAACCCGGCGACAGCTTCGGGTTCGGCTACCACCGCCACCCCGAGCAGGAGGAGGTCTTCTACGTCGTCGACGGGACGGCGACCTTCGAGACCGAGGACGGCGACGTGGAGGTCTCGGCCGGCGAAGCCGTCCGCTTCGCGCCCGGCGAGTGGCAACTCGGTCGGAACGCCGGCGACGAGCGCTGCGTCGCGCTCGCGATGGGCGCACCGCGCGACGCCCGCCGGACCGAGATGCTCCGGGAGTGCCCCGACTGCGGCGGCCGCACGGAAAACGCCGTCGAGATGGCCGACGACCGCGAGGCGCTGGTGACCCGCTGTACCGACTGCGGGACCGAGACCGGGCGGTTCACCTGAGCTGAGGAGACGCCGGTCGAAACCCGGCCGAGCGCCGGCAGTCCCCCGGCGACCGCGGCGTACTATCGCCGTCGGTCGCGTATCGACCGAACCGTCTCGGCGACCGCCTCGGCCATCCCTTCTGCTTGCGGCCGTTCTTCTGTACCGATCCCTCCGTTCTGCACGTCGAGCGCGACGAAGTACGACGCGAGATTCACGAGCCGGTAGCCGTCGCGCCGCCGCTCGAAGCCGCCGGGGGGCGGCCGGACCGACTCGTAGCCGGTGCGGAACGCCGACAGGGCGGGCCGCGGCGCGTCTGCGCCCGGGCGACCGAACACCGGGATCGCCGTCCGCCAGAAGTCGTACTCGCCCGGCGCGACCAGCGCGTGCTCGAAGTCGACGAGCGCGGCGACCTCGGTCGGATCGCCGCTCGCGTCCGTCTCGAATCCGACGTGGTCGGGTAGCGCGTTCCCGTGGCAGAGCACGGGAGCGCCCGCCCCGGCGAAGAGGTCGGGACAGTCCTCGACCAGCGCTCGCGCCTCGCGGACGGGGTCGACCCACTCCGTATCGGCGAGGTAGTTCGCGAACCGGTCGAGGAGGCCCCGGACGACGCCGACCCAGCGGTCGCGCGCGTCGACCGCGAGCCGGCCGTCGCCGCCGCCGGGTCGTGGGAACCCCGGCCTGGCGAACGTCTCGGCCGTGGCGTCGTGCAGCCGGGCGAGACCTCGGCCCAGCGCACGAGCGTAGACCGCGTCGATCTCGTCGGGGTCGGGGACCTCGTCTTCCGCGGGGAGTCCGTCGAGCCACGAGGCGACGAAGTAGCCGTCGCCGGCGGCGAGCACGCTCGGGACCGGCAGGTCGGTGCGGCGGTCGACGTGGTCGACGACGGCCGCCTCCGTCTCAGGGTCGGCGGCCTCACCGCGGGCGACCTTGCAGACCGCCCGTCGGCCGTCGACGCGGACCTCGTAGACGGCGTGGGGCGGTACGTCGTGGAGCTGTTCGCGGATCTCGTAGCGCTCGAAGTTCGCCGCGAGCGCGTCGTGGACGTCCTGTGTCATGGATCTCGCCGCGTGACGGGCGGCGACCGGCCGGAGCGGTGCTGCGGCTCCGGCCGGCGAGAAGACGATCGAGGCTGGACTCGGGTCCGGCAAAAGTCTTGTGTCGCCGACGAACCCCGGACGATCCAGCGATCCCCGACGCGGCCGGTCAGGCGTAGCGCTCGACGGCGCGGTAGAAGCCGAGGCCGGCCAACGCGGGGCCGAGCGTGACGACGACCGCGAGCACCAGCCAGGCGACGGCCGCGGCGCCTCCCGAGAGGAACAGGACGTTGTAGCGGCCGAGACCGCCCGGCGCGACGAAGAACACGGCACTGAGGACCATCGCGACCGGCCAGCCGAGCGTCGCGTACTCCAGGGCCTCGTCGGGGCCGAGCGGCGTCCACCGGTCCAGCAGTTGCCGGCCGATGAGGAGCGGGAACGCCGCCAGCACGAGCGCCGCGGCAGCGGCAACCAGGGCGAACGTGAGGCCGGCGCCGGGGTCGACGAACAGCGCGAGCGCGGTCGCGACCGCGGCGAGCAGACCGACGGACCCGGCCATCACGCTCCCGAGCGCCATTCTGAACGACTCGCGGCGCTTCGAGAGCCCCCACGCGACGAGCGCGACGACCGGCGACGCGAGCGCGAACCCGAAGTAGGTGAACACCGCCAGCAGCCCGACGTACCCGTTTGCCATCGCCTGGTGGTCGCAGTGTTTCCCTATAAGTTCCATGGGAGACAGGCCGCGATGCCGGTCGCTGACCGACATCGCGCCGATTCGGACGCGATGACTACTCGAAGGCCGCGATGCCGGTCAGGTCCTCCCCGAGGATCAGCGTATGGATGTCGTCGGTCCCCTCGTACGTGTAGACTGTCTCGACGTTCGCGAGGTGGCGCATCGGCGAGTAGTCGGTCGTGATGCCGTTGCCGCCGAGCATCTCCCGGGCGGTGCGGGCGACCTCGCGGCAGGTCCGGACGTTGTTGCGCTTGGCCATCGACACCTGCTGGGGCCGCAGGTCGCCACGTTCCTTGAGGTCGGCGAGCCGATAGGCGAGCGACTGCGCGGTCGTGATATCGGTCGCCATGTCGGCGAGCTTCTCCTGCTGGAGCTGGAAGCGCGCGATCGGTCCACCGAACTGCTCGCGGTCGGTCGCGTACTCGCGGGCCGCCTCGAAGCAGTCCCGCGCCGCGCCGACGGCGCCCCACGCGATGCCGAACCGGGCCTGCGTGAGACACGAGAGCGGCCCCTTCATCCCCGACACGTCCGGGAGGACGTTCTCCGCGGGGACGTAGCAGTCGGCGAGGGATATCTCGCCAGTAATGGAGGCGCGCATCGAGAGCTTCCCGTCGATGTGGTTCGTCTCGATCCCGTCGCGGTCGGTCTCGACGAGGAACCCCCGGACGGGGCTCCCCTCGGCAGAGCGGTCCTTCGCCCACACGAGCGCCACGTCGGCGATGGGTGCGTTCGTGATCCACGTCTTCGAGCCGTTCAGTACGTAGCCCCCTCCGTCGTCGGCCCGCTCAGCGCGTGTCTCCATCGCGCTCGGGTTCGACCCGTGGTCGGGTTCGGTGAGGCCGAAACAGCCCACCGCGGAACCGTCGGCCAGATCCGGGAGCCAGCGCTCGCGCTGGGCCTCCGAGCCGAACGCGTGGATCGGGTACATCACGAGCGCACCCTGGACCGAGGCCATCGATCGGACCCCCGAGTCGCCGGCCTCCAGTTCCTGCATCAGCAACCCGTAGGCGCGCTCGCCGACGTTCGCCGTCGACTCGTGGTCGAGGTTGGGCGCGTAGAATCCCAACTCGCCCATCTCGGTGATCAGGCCCTCGGGGAACGTGCCGGCCTCGAAGTGGTCGCCGATGTCCGGCCGAACCTCCTCGTCGACGAACTCCCGGGCGGTGTCGCGGATGAGCCGCTCCTCCTCGCTCAGATCCGCCTCGAGATCCACGTAATCGAGCATGACCGACCTTGGGAGGCAGTCGTGAAAAACACTCGCTGGCCCGCAGTCGGGTGTCGAACACGACAAAGTACTTACCGGACGTGGCGAACGTTCGATAAGATGCGGTCGCTCGTCCTCGCGGCCGTCTGTCTGGTCGTGGTCGTCGCGGGGTGTAGTGCGCCGAGCGCGCAGCCCTCGCCCGCGCCGACAGCCGCGTCACCCGTCGAGACCGCAGATATCGCCTCGACAACTCCGCCTGATGGGACGCTGACACCGAGCGTCACCGACACCGAGACACCGACGAGGACGCCGACGCCGGTCGCGGCCACGCCGGTCCCGCTTCGGGCGGCGGCCGAGCCGTGCGACGAGAACCTCTGGATCGGGTTCTCGGACCCCCAGAACAGTATGGGCGGCTGGACGCAGCGCAGCGTCCGCGTGAGTTACACCCTGCCCGCGAACACGAGCATCTTCCTCGTCGCCTACGTCGACGGGGAACTTGCGGGCACCTCCTTCGACGCGGACTACGGACCCGGACGCTACCACGTCGATGGGTTCGGGTTCGACCTCGATCGGTCGTTCACTGGCCCCCACCTGGTGCAGGTCGTCGTCTACACCGACGGCAACGGGAACCGCCGGTTCGACCGCGGCGTCGACGCCCCTTGTCTCGTCGACGGCGAGGTCGCCCAGGCGGGGCCCGCCCGTCTGGACTACAGCCAGTACGGAATCGGGACGTAACGCGGGTCTATCAGGCCTCGCCGTCGACCGTCCGCTCCCGGTCGAGCGCCACGTCGATCAGGAACTCGGCGAGCGCCCGGCCGTCGTCGGGGTCCAGCCCTCGCTCTGCGAACAGCGTCGCGTGGTGGGACGCGACGGTCGCCTCGCGGTCCTCGTCGACGAGGGCCCGCCCCGCGCTCGATTTCACGTCGGCGACCGCCTCCGCCCGCTCGACTCGCTCGGCGATCAGGTCCGCGATCTCGGCGTCGATCCGGTCGATGTCGGCCCGCAGATCCGTCAGGTCGGCTGTTGGGTCTGTCATCGTGAGAGCCGTCGTACGAGCGTGTCTCGGGTCCGACAAAAAAGCCTGACTGTGAACGCCGGAGCGCAGGGGCGGAGGTGTCTCTGCTCAGTCGTCGGCGGCGACGGCGTCCTCGCCGACGGTGTCCTCGGCGCCCGGCGCCTCGACGCCGTTGACGTCGACCTCGCGGACGAACGCGACGAAGTTGTCGAAGACCTGCTTGGCCTCGCAGGCGGCGTCGAAGTTCTCGGGGGTGATCCCGTCGAGGACGGACTGGATCCGTTCCTCGGGGAGGTCCTTCCCCTTCGTCACTTCTTCGGCGGTCTGCATGTCGTACTCGGGGTGGAACTGGACGCCGAAGACGCGGTCTCTGCGGAAGCCGTGGACGCCGTAGTCGTTGGTAGCGAGGCGCTCGGCGCCCGGCGGGAGTTCGACGACGGCGTCCGAGTGGGTCGTGAATACCGTGAACGCGGGGTCGACGCCGTCGAACAGGACGTCGTCGCCGGTGTGTTCGACGGTGCGGTACCCGATCTCGTACTCGCCCATCGACTCGACCGTCCCGCCGAGCACGTCGGCGAGCAGCTGGTGGCCGTAACACACGCCCAGACAGGGGAGTCCGCGGTCGATCGCCGCCTCGACCCACTCCTTCGTGGGGTCGATCCACTCCTCGTCCCAGTACACGGAGGCGCGAGAGCCGGTGACGACGACGCCGTCGAAGTCGTACGTCTCCGGGAGGTCGCCGCCGGGGAGGTGAAACTCCGTCAGGTCGGCGGCCAGCTCGCGGCGGAAGTTCCGCCGGTTGCCCTCGGCCTCGTGGGCTGCGTTCAACAGGGCGATGCGCGGCCGTGTCATCGTCGGAACGGACGTACTCGCCGAGTAAAAGGCTGTCCACCGGGGCAGTACTACGGCCCGTGCGAACGGGTGCCGCGGTCGTCGCTGTCTCTCTCGGCCCGTTCAGTGGTCTCGTCTCCGCGCACCCGGACAAGCGACACGGCTGCGACGCCCCCGTACGCCCCAGCCACGCCGAGGAGCCACGGCGGTCGGTCGATCAGAAACCACGGCACCGCGACCCCGTACCCGAGGCCGAGCAGGGCGCCCGAGACTGTCCGGAGGGCGTTCGACCCGCGGCGGTCGGTGAACGTCGTGGCCGCCCAGTCGACCAGCGCGGGCGCCGGTCCGCAGGCGACCAGCCAGGGCCACGCCGCCGTCGCCGTCCCGGTCAGGACGAGCGCGAGAGCGACGAGAATCCCCGGGTAGACGCCGCTACAGCGCGCGCAGAGGTGGACCGTCCGATCGCCGAGCGAGACCGAGTGACAGCGATAGTACTCGTGGGGCTCGTGATGCGAGAGGAGATACCGTCGAGTGCGGGCGAGGCCGGGACGGAGTTCGGTTCGGCGCCGAGCGCGGCGCCGGCCGTCCCGTTCAGTCCTGCATGTACTGCCGGTGAAACTCCTCGTCGCTCTTCGAGAGGTAGATCAGCCCCTCCACGATACCGATGAGTCCGGGGATCATCGTCCAGAAGAAACACAGGTAGAGGATCCCCAGACCGGTCTGACCGAGATAGAACTTGTGGGCGCCGAACGCGCCCAGGAAGATGGCGAGCAGCGCGGCGATGAGTCGCTCGTCGTCGCTCGACCCCATGCCCGGCTGGCGGACGCCGCACTCCGGGCAGATCTCCGCCTTCTCGTTGATGACCGCGCCGCACTCGGCGCAGAACTTCTCGTCCGGCCCCTTCTTTGGACTCCCGGTGGGGCCGCCGTCCGCCGACTGATCGGCCCCGCCGGCGTCGGTCGGCTGTCCGTCGTCGACTGGGGACGCGTCGCCTTCGTCGACGCTGTCGCTGACCCAGTTGTCGTCGGCGCCGTCGGGATCGCCGTCGTTCCCGGACTCGTCACCTGACATACCCCTGACGATGGGAGTCACGAGTGTAAAGTTACCGACCGCTCGCGGCCGTCGCCGCGCCCGCGGTCACTCCGTCCCGTCGAACGCGCCGAGGAGCGCGTCGTTGACCGCCGCGCTCTCTTCGATAAAGCAGAGGTGGCCCCCTTCGACGGCCGTGAACTCGCCCCGGGGGAGACCGTCGGCCAGGTCCCGACCCGCGTCCGCGGGAACCACCGCGTCGTCGACCCCGTGGTAGACCCGCGCGGGCGCCGTGATCTCGTAGAGCGAGTCCGACCGATCGAAGGCTCGCATCGCGGCGGCCTGGGCCTCGAACCCCCCGCGGTCGGCGTCTTCCTCGCGGCGCCAGCCGACGATATCGGACACCACGTCCTCGTGGGCGTCCAGGTCCGCCGCGAACGCGTTGCGCAGCGACGCCCGGAGCGCGGCGGGGTCCTCGCGCGGTACGAACAGCGAGTCGAGGGCGTCGGCGTCGACGCGGTCGCCGCTCGCCGCACTGGCGAACAGCGTCAGCGACGTCGCGCGCCCGTACCGGTGGGCGTACTCCAGGGCGACCATTCCGCCGAGTCCGGCGCCCACGACGTGCGCGTCGGCGACGCCGTGGTCCGCGAGCACCGCTTCGAGGTCGCCCGCGAGCGTTTCGACTGTGTAGGGCCCCGCGGGCGCGTCCGACCGGCCGGTGCCCCGGAGGTCCCAGACGACCGTCTCGAAACCGGAGGCCAGCGCGGCGTGTTGCCAGCCCCACACCCACGCGCCGTAGCCCGCCGGGTTGACGAACGCGACCGCGTCCACATCGCGGTCGGCGTCCTCCGGCGGAGTCGGATCGCCTTTCGCCTCGTAGTAGAGGTCGACGCCTCCGTTGGTGACGACTGCCATTTCCATCCCCTTCGACCGGGCGGGGTAAGGGGCTCCCGGTTCCCGGTAAGAGCGGCTTTCGACCCGGTACGGGGGATGAGAAGCCGGTCCAGCGGCAGGAGCGTGCGACCGGCTATCGCGATGTGTGGTACCGTCCCGAAACGTAATTAATTGTTTACTCGCGACCGAGTAAGATTTTTATCCCCGCCCTATCCTACGGTAGGTCGATGACAACGACGCAGCTCTCCAACGACTCGAACGGTGACGGAAAATGATCTGGCAGGACCTCGTCTTCCTCTGCGGCAGCGTCTTCTCGCTGTGCGTGCTCCTCCCGACGCTACGCGACGCGAGCGCCCGCGTGCCGCTGGGGACCGCGCTCCCCTCCGCGTGCATCGGCCTCGTCTACGGGACGACGTTCTTCACGCTCGGGATGACCATGTCGGCGGTCGGCTCGACGGCCGCGGCGACCATGTGGTCGCTCATCGCGCTCATGCGGTCGCCCCACCGGTTCAACCCGACGGACGGCGCCGCCGCCCGCGCGGCGACGACCGACACGACTCGGTCGTCGAACGACGCCTCCGGCTACACCGCTCACGCGGACTGATACCCGTTCGATTCGGTCGGTAGCACAGCGATTCGAAACACTTCTGGCGCCCTACCGGGCGGTGTCGTCCGCGACCCGACGTCCGTCGGCGGGCGCACTCGTCCCGAACAGTTCCGGCGCGACGTCGAAGGCGGCATCAGGTGCGGCGTCGGCGTCGCGGCGACTCCGGGCCCGCTCAGAGTGAGGGCGTTCTTCGCGCATGGTCAGTCGTCGGCCGAGAGCGGTTGGCCCTCGGCGTCGGTGGGCGCGGGGCTCTCCCCGTCGGCGAAGGGGTACCACGACTGCTTGGCGTCGGTGAGACACGGGTCTTCGTAGCCCTCGACCTCCTCGGGTTCGGCGAGTTCGACGATGGTCTCGTGGCCGGTGGCGTCGACCCACTCGCGGAAGGTCTGGCCCTCCTCGCGCAGCGCTGCGTAGGCCTCGACGAGGTTCCGGATCATTCCGGGCACCTCGTCGGCGGGCACGCGCTGGCGCACCCACTCGATGAACGAGGGGTCCTCGCCGACGCCGCCGCCGACGCCGACGTCCATCGCCTCGACCATCTCGCCGTCCTTCCGCGCGCGCATGCCCTGCATGCCGATGTCTGCGGTCATCGCCTGCCCGCAGTCGGCCGTACAGCCCGAGTAGTGCATCTTGATGCGGTCGACGTCGGCGGGCAGGTCGACCTCCTCGCCGAGCCACTGCAGCAGGCGGGCCATCCGCGTCTTCGTCTCGGTCAGCGCGATCGAGCAGAACTCCGTCCCGGTGCAGGCCATCGCGCCCTGTTCGAAGGGGTTGGGCTCGGGCTGGTAGGTCTCCAGCAGGTCCTCGTTGAGGAGGTTCGCGAGCCGGCCGTCCGGCACGTCCATGATCAGCGGGTTCTGGCGGCGCGAGAGCCGGATCTCGCCGGAGCCGTACGCGTCGGCCAGGTCGGCGAGTTCGATGGCGTCCTCGGCGGGCATCCGCCCGACCGGGACCGAGAGGCCGACGTAGTTCCTGTCGTCCTTCTGGTCGTAGACGCCGACGTGGTCGTGGGCGCCGCGCTCGGCGGACTTGCCCGCGTTGTAGGTGTACTCGCCGCGGAAGTCCGTGCCCGCGCGCTCCAGTTCGAAGTCCAGGCGCTCGTCCATCGCCTCGCGGATCTCGTCGGTGCCCCACTCGTCGACGAAGAAGCGCGCGCGGTTCTTCGAGCGGTTCTCGCGGTTGCCCTCCTCGTGGTAGAGCTCGACGAACGTCCGGACCGTCTCCTTGGCCTGGTCGCGGGTGACGAACATGTCCAGCGGGCGCGCCGCCCGTGGCTCTCGACCGCCGAGGCCGCCGCCGACGCGGACGTTGAACCCCTTGACCTCCTCGCCGTCGATGAGCTTCCGGGCGGGTTCGAGCCCGATGTCGTTGATCGAGTCCTGCGCACAGCCCTGTTTGCACCCGGTCACCGAGATGTTGAACTTCCGGGGCATGTTACAGAGGTCGTCGTCGTCGCGGATGTCCGCCTGGATCTCGTCCAGGAGCTCGCGGCTCTCGACGTACTCCTCGGCCTTGCCGGCGACGGGACAGCCGGAGATGTTACGCATCGTGTCCCCGCCCGCCGACCGGGAGGAGACGCCGACGGCCTCTAGCTTGTCCCAGATCTCGGGGACGTCCTCCAGTTTGAGCCAGTGGAGCTGGATCGACTGCCGCGTCGTGAAGTCGACCCAGCCGTTGCCGAACTCGGGGTTCTCGACGGGGCCTCTGGCGTAGTCGCGGGCGACTTCACCGATGGTCCGTAGCTGACCCGGCTCCAGCACGCCCCCGCAGTTGGTGAGGCGCATCATGAAGTAGCTCTCCTGGCCGCCGCGGTGGTGGAACACGCCCCAGAACTTGAAGCGGGCGAACCACTCGTCGCGCTCCTCCTCGGGGATCGACTCCCACCCCTTCTCCGCGAACTCCTCTATTTTCTCGCGCACCGCGTCGCCGTACAGTTCGTCCTTCCAGGCTTCCTTCTTGTGTGGCATTGGGTCCCTCCGTTTGTGTTTGTCCGCAATTTCGGCGGATATCCGAACGCACGTCTTCTGATTTACGTTTTATCTAGCCAAGTTCGACGAACATAAGCGTAATCGTTTACAAAGTTCGAATACACTCTCGAAATCCGGACGAACGCTCGAAATACAAAGACCTTAAACGCATTTGGGTGGGGTCGCGTGGCGGAACTGACCGGGCGGTCAGGTGCCCAGTCGGTCGGAGGCGGTCACGAGGTCCGCGTGCGAGCCGACGGTCAACGGATGGGCGTCGACGTCGGGCGCGTCCGCGTCGACGACGACCGGATCGAGCCGCGAGAGCACGTCGTAGAGGCGACCCGATCCGGAAGCGAGCGTGCGGTCGCAGGCGACCCGAGCGGCGTCGGCCTCGTAGACCGCGTGGAGCGGGTGGAGCCGGCCGTCGCTCCGGGGGACCGCGGCGGCGTCGCACGCGTCGAAGAGGTCTTCGAGGAGCGGCGCGTCGACCGTCGGCACGTCGCCGGCGACGACGGCGACGCGGTCGCTGCTGGCCACGCGGACGCCGGTCCGGATAGACGCGACCGGTCCCTCGTCCGCGACCGGGTCGACCGCCAGACGGTGGTCGACGTCGCTCAGCGCGTCGGCGACCGCGCTCCGGCGGTCGTCGCGACAGGCGACGACGACTTCGTCGACGACGGATCCGACGGCCGCAGCGACTCGGTCGAGGGGCGGCTCGCCGTCCTCTGGGTCCGCACTCCCGATCTCGCTCAGCAGGAGCGCCGACCGCATCTCAGTCGTCCCCCGGGACCCGCGACTCGGAGTTCGGACTGGCGTTGACGAACCCGCTCTCGGTCGCGATCTCGGCGATGTGGGGCTGGAATACCCACGCCGCCAGCAGGACGATGGGGACCATCGAGACGGCGACGACGGCGTACCCCAGGTGCAGGTTCGCCAGGAACGGCGCGGAGTACACCAGCGGGTAGACGATCCCGCCGACCGTCCCGACGCCGCCGACGACGCCCGCGACGGCCCCGGAGCTGTTGGGGAACATCGCCGGCACCTGCGCGAAGATCGACCCCTCGGCGAAGGCGCAGGCCATTCCGACCACGAAGCCGGCGCCGACCGCGACCAGCACCTGCCCGGAGAGGCCGGCGAGCGTCATGCCGAACATCGAGACGACCACGAAACAGAGCGTCACGAACGTCCACTGCTCGCGGTAACGCCCCTCGAACAGCGGGATGATGTTCCTCTCCTTGCGCGCGAGCACGTCGCTGACGTAGCCGCCGATGGGCCGCAGCAGACCCGCGGCGACGGAGAACGTGGCCGCGAACGTCGAGGCGAGCACGAGGTTGTCGGTGTCGAAGCCCTCGCGGTAGTAGGTCGCGAGCCAGCCGTTCATCGACAGTTCGAGGCCGAAGGTCATCACGTACGCGAGCGCGAGCACGACCGTCCCGTAGCGCGTCGCCGTGTAGAACCAGCCCTCGAAGCTCGCCGACTCGGCGGTCGCCTGTCGCTTCTCCTCGCTCTTGGCGGCTTCGCCGAGCGCGTAGTAGACGACCGCGAGCAGGATCGAGACGCACCCCGTGTAGAAGAACGCGGCCCGCCAGTTCGTCTCGAACAGCGGTCCGCTCCAGTTCGACCCGAACACTCGCGGGAGAACGAGCGCGCCCCCCGCGGCGCCGGCGTTCCCGACGCCCGCGTAGATGCCCTCGGCCGTCCCGAGCTGTTCTTCCTCGAACCACTCGGAGACGTGCTGGATGCCGATGACGAACGTGATCCCCGCCGTCGCGACGATGAGCCGCTCGACGAAGAACACGGCGTAGCTCTGGGCGAACGCGCTCGCGATCGAGAACACGCCGACGTACGTGAGCACGATGGCGAAGACGGCCGGCGCACCGGACTTGTCCGAGAGCCAGCCGGTCAGGATCCGGCCGAACGGCGCCAGCCAGATCGCCGCGCTCGCCAGGATCCCGATCTCGGCCAGCGAGAGGCCGAACTCCGCGGCCATCGGCCCCGTGAACGGGGCGAACGAGAACCAGATCAGGAACGAGAAGTTGAACCCGACCGTGGCGAGCGCCAGCGTCCGCCACTTGGTCATCCTGATCAGTCCCATGCGTGCCCCCCCGCCGCGGCCGCCGGTGCCGTAGTCGTCGCGGCCGACACTTCGTCGACGACTGCCGACTCTTCTGGCTGGCAGAGCCTCGGCCCACGATCAGTCACAATTTCCGCCCGTCCATTCAGTATTTTACTCGATCTCATTTCGAACGTCCACCTTTCTACGGATATGTGTTGGACAGTCCAACCACATAACGGTAGTTGTTTAATTTGTAAACCACAGACTATCGCCACTGGACGGACGAACGATATTAGGACGGATACTGTAGATATAAGGATGTAATTCGTCGAATCGGTGGACGGCAAACCGGACGGACGTCGACTTCGAGCGATCGGTCCGACACTCCCCGATCAGGCGGCGGGAACGCGAGGCGCGCGCCGGACGCGGGTAGCGATCGCCGTCTGACCGGCCATGCTGATCGTTCGGAGCAGTGGGAAAACGAGAGCGGCAGACGACTGGCGAGTCGAAACTGGGCCGAATTCCGGGCCGGGAGTCAATCGTCGGCGCGGACGGGCGCGTCGGCGGTCGCGGCCGTTTCGTCAGCCGGCGCGACGAGCCTGACGGCGCATTGCTTGAAGTTCGGCTCCTTCGACTGGGGATCCAGCGCATCGATAGTCAGCCGGTTCGTCGCCGGGTGGTGGATGGGGAGCCAGACGAGGCCCTCCGGAACGGCGGCGTCCGGGTCGACGGACGCGCGGACTGCGTCCCGGCGCGACTCGACGACGACCTCGCCGTCCCTGATCGCGTCGCTCTCGGCGACCGTCTCGGGGTTGATCCGGGCGACGACCGGGTCGAGGTCGTCCACGTCACGCGAGCGAACGCCCGTGTTGTAGGCGTCGGACTCACGGGCGGTCGTCAGCGTGAGCGGGTACTCGTCGTCGACGGGTTCGGGGAGCCCCTCCTGCCGGGCGGTCGAGAATCCCGCCAGCCCGCTCGCGGTCGGGAACGACCACGACTCCTCGCCGGTCTCGTCGGGGGCCGGCTCGTCCTCGTCGCGCGGGACGTAGCCGCGGTTGCCGTCGTCGCCGTCGTAGTAGCGATAGCCTGCGTCGGTCTCGGCGTCCGGCGCCGGCCAGCGGAGCGCCTTGAGGTCCTCCAGGCGGTCGTAGGTGATCCCCGACATGTCCGCGACGGTGCCCGCGGTGAGGCCCGCGAACTCGTCGAACAGCGCCTCCGGGTCGGGATCGGGGTCGTCGAACAGGTCGGGGAACAGGCGCGCGCCCACCGTCGAGATGATCCGCAGGTCGCTCCAGACACCGCTCGGCGCCTCGGTCGCCGCGCGCACCCGCGAGACGGTCCGCTCCATGTTCATCGCCGTCCCCTCGGACTCGCCCCACGTCGCCGCGGGCAGGACCACGTCGGCGAGGTCGGTCGTCTCCGTCCGGAAGGCGTCCTGCGCGACGAGGAAGACGTCTTCGAGGTTCTCTTTCGCGGTGCTCGCGTCTGGCATGCCCGCGACGGGGTTCGTCGCGACCGTGTAGGCCACCTCCACCTCGTCGCCGAGCGCCTCGGCGATGCCGACCGGTCCGGGACCGGGATCCGGCGGCAGACGCTCGACCGGAATGTCCCACTGCTCGGCGACGGTCCGGCGCTCGTCGGGATCGGCGAACGGCCGCTGCCCCGGCCAGGTCCCCTTGCACGAGCAGACGCGGGTACCCATCGAGTTGGCCTGACCCGTCAGCGAGAACGGGCCGCTCCCCGGCCGGAGGTTGCCGGTCGCGAGACACAGGTCGATCAGCGCCCGCGCGATGTCGGTCCCCTGGACGTGCTGGTTGACGCCCATCCCCCAGTAACAGAGGGCGTCGCGCTCGAACGCGTCGGCGAGTCTGTCGACGTCTGCGGTCGAGACGCCAGCGCGCGCTGCCGCAGACTCGCTGTCGGGCAGGGCGTCCCGCAGGTCGTCGAACCCCTCGGTGGCCTCGGCGACGAACCCCTCGTCGACCCGGTCGGTCTCGACGATGCGGGCGAGCACCGCCCGCGCGAGCGCCAGGTCCTGGCCGGGATCGGGCGCGACGTGCGCGTCGGCGGCCTCGGCCGTCTCCGTCTCGACGGGGTCGACCGCGAGCAACTCGACCCCTTCGTCGCTCGCGGCCTGACGGATCCACCGGAACATGACCGGATGGGCCGCGGCCGGGTTCGCGCCCCAGACGACGTGGGCCTCGGCCTCGGGGATGTCGTCGTAGCTGCACGGGGGCGCGTCGCTGCCGAACGCCTGGTAGTAGGCCGTGACGGCGCTGGCCATACACAGCGTCGTGTTCGCGTCGTAGTAGCGCGTCCCGAACCCGCCGCGGGCGAGCTTCCCCAGCGCGTAGGCGGCCTCGTTGGTCTGCTGGCCGCTCCCGAGCACCGCGACCTCGCCAGCCGAGTCGACCGCACCCTGGAACGCCCGAAGCGCCTCCGACAGCGCCACGTCCCAGGTCGTGGAGACGAGTTCGCCGTCGCGGCGGACCATCGGCCGAGTCAGCCACTCCCCCTGCGGATCGGACGTCTCCCGGACGCCGCGCTGGCAGGCCAGCCCCTGATTGACCGGGTGCGCGGCGTCCCCGCGTACCACGTCGATGCCGGTCCCGATATCGGCACCGCGCTGGAGGTGCCCGCAGCCGACCGCACACCGCATGCACGTCGTCGGCACCCAGTCGCTCATCGCCCGATCACCGCCTGTCGAGCGGTGTTGCTGGATCGTACTGATAATCGCGAACTCTGTAGACGAACGCAAACCATTCTGTCGTTTTGTAGCGCATATTCAGAACACAAAACGCTATCCCTTGAACAATTAAAACGTGATCCCACACGAGGATTCCGGGTCCGTCAATTCCGATCGGCGGAGCCACCGCTCGGGCGTCCCGGTCGCTGACGCGGGAGGAACGTCTCTGGGGCGGCAGCGGCCGTTCCAGGTCGCTATCCGGGCAGGTAGTCCGCCACCGAGGAGGAGTCGGGCTCGGGCAGATCGACCTCGACGCCGGTGACGGTTTCGACGGCCGACCCGACCGCGACGCTGAACTCCGCCGGCTCGACGGCGGCCGGCGATTCCGAGAGGGCGGCCGCCTCGCTCGGCGGGACCACGGCGTCGGCCGCGTCGACGGTCGGCGACTCGGGGTCGCCCCGGTTCGCGACGACTGCGTCCACGCCGGCGTCGACGTCACCGAGACGGTCGCAGTGGCGCGGGACGGCGTCGACGCCGCGTTCGCTGTCGGGCACGACCAGCGCGACGGCGTCCGCGGCGGTCACCGCGGCGACCGCCTGGTTGGCGCCGACCGGCGGCACGTCGACGAAGACGGCGTCGTACCGGTCGGCCGCCGCGGACAGCCGCTCGGCGAGCCGCCGGGCGCACTCGCTCGTCTTCGCCCGCGCCAGCCGCTCGAAGGAGGCCAGCGCCGGCGTGACGGTCACCGTCCCAGGCAGGTCTAGCGACAGCGTCCGCTCGGCCTCCTGCAGCGGCCGGTCGTCCGTGAGGACGCGCGTCAAGTCCGGGTCGATCCGCTCGGGTACGAGCGCGGCCAGCCCCTGCGTCGTGAACGACGCGTCCACGACGGTCACGTCGCGTCCGTCCCGCGCCAGCGCCGCCGCGAACTCCGCCGAGAGCCGCGTCGCCCCGGCGCCGCCGACCCCGCTCACCACCGCGTACACCTCACCGCTCCCCTGCGTTCCGGTCATGTACCGCCATTGCCACCTACCCCTTGAAAAAGATACGTGTTGCTCGGCGAACCGTTCGGCGTCGAGTCGCCGTCGCCGAGCCGACGCGTTGGCGCGCCGGTCGTCGATGAGGCCGGGAGCGAATCAGTCGCCGGCGTTCTCGGTTATCGACGCGGCGATGTCGTCGAGTTCGTCGTCGTCCAGATCCGGGCGCTGGCCGAAGATCGAGTGGATGGGGCCGCCCCCGTCGTCCTCGAACCGCGGGACGACGTGGCCGTGCGCGTGCGGGACCTCCTGGCCGGCCGCCTCGCCGTTGTTGAACGCGACGGTCGTCCCGTCGGCGTCGACGGCCGACTCGATCGGGTCGACCAGTCGATGCATCACCGCGAACACGTCGCTCGCGAGGTCGTTCGGCATGTCCTGGACGTGTTCGTGGTGGGATTTCGGGATGACCAGCGTGTGCCCCGGCGCCAGCGGGTTCGCGTCGAGGAAGGCGAACACGTCGTCGTCCTCGTACACCGTGCGACTGGGGATCTCTCCGGCCACGATCTGACAGAAGATGCAGTCCTCGCTCATGTGCGAGAGGTCGGAGCGAGCCCCAATCAAGCTTAGCCCTCTTTTTCGTCGGGGGGTCGCCTGCGGCGACCCCCCGTCTGCTCACGGGCGGCTTCGCCGCCCGTTTGCACGGTCCGAGGGACCGAAGGTCCCTCGCTAACCAAAAACATAGGTGAAAAAGGCCGCGAGCGCCGTAGGCGCTCGCGGAAGAACCGCGCCTCGCTTCGCTCGGCGCGGATGCTCAATACAGCCCAGAGAGTGAACAATCGTGGTGGCGCGCGCTGTCGCGCGCTCTTATGCGCGCGACGAAGCCGCGTGAGGGATGAGCGAACGAGCGCAGCGAGTGAGCGAATCGGCTGGGGAGGCGTGAGGCGCGGTGCTGTGCGGTTCCTGGCGGACTGAAAGGGCGAGGCGCGCTCGCGTCCAGTTCAGTCGCTTGAGCAGGCCCTATCCGAGCGAAGCGAGGATAGGGCCTGCTCAGCGACCGCGAGCGCGCCGAGGGCTTTCGTTGGCTGCTGTCGCCTGCGGTCGTCCCGGTTCGACTTCTATTCGCCACTCCTCCACCAGAAACAACTACTCTGTATGCAATCGATACTGAACGCCGTTCCCCGAGTACCACCCACGCTTAGGTGTGCGCACGCCCATCACCAATCCATGCAGGTCGAAGCTCACTCGGCGAACGAGACGGTCGAAGTCGTGGACGGCGTCCACCTCACACAGTTGGCGGTCGGTGAGCGGACGAGCGTCCAGCACGTTCACATGGAACCGGGCGCGGTCGTCCCGGAACACAGCCACGAGCACGAGCAGGTCGGGTACATCACCGGCGGCTCGGGCGTGTTCGTCGTCGACGGCGAGGAGTTCCCCGTCAGCTCCGGCGACTCCTATCACCTCGTAGCGGACGAACCGCACAGTCTGGAGAACACCGGCGACGAACCGCTCGACGGCATCGACGTGTTCGCGCCGCCGCGAGCGAACCCCGACTGGCAGGACTGAGCGGCCCGGTCTCACGCAGATCCGGACGCGGCGAACGCGTGAGTCCAAAGGTCTAAGCCCCGTCGTCGCTAACGTCGAGACACTATGAGTACCGAAACCGAGGGCGGCGACGACCTGGAGGAGCGGATTTCGAACTTCCTGCGGCGCAACTTCCCGCAGATCCAGATGCACGGCGGGTCGGCCGCCATCGAGGAGATCGACCGCGAGGAAGGCTCGGTCACCATCCAGCTCGGCGGCGCGTGTTCGGGCTGTGGCATCTCCCCGATGACCATCCAGGCCATCAAGACGCGAATGACCAAGGAGATCCCGGAGATCGAGACCGTCAACGCCCGCACCGGCGGCGGCATGGGCGGCAGCGAAGGCATGATGGGCGCCGACACCGGCCCCTCGATGCCCGGCGAATCCCGCGGCGGCGACATCGGCGGCGACGACGACGAAGGCCCCGAAGCGCCGTTCTGAACGCCGCCTCCTCGGTCCACTTCTCGTCTTTTCCACCGCGCCAGTCGCGACGCTGTCGGTGGTGTTCGAATTGCCGAAAACGCGGTCGACTATAGCCCCAGCGCCGTCGTGACGGGGATTCCCGCCGCGACCGCGCCGAGGAGGTACCCGCCGAGGACGCCGGCGTTCAGCGGCGGGAGCCCCGCGTGGGCGCCCTCGACTCGGTGGACGAGATAGAGGAGTCCGGCCATCCCGACGAGGCCGCCGACGAGCGCGCCGATCGCTGGCGCGTTGGCGTTCAGCGCGGGGACGACGGTCGGTGCGTCGAGGAAGTGGCCGGCGCTGACGGCGAGCATCCCCGGGATGAGCGCGTCGCCGAGGCCGAGGAGGGCGATCTCGGCGCGTGCCGGGCTCTCGGCGGACTGATCTTCGGCGGACGCCGCGCCGGCTCCGCCCTCCTCGTTGTCCTCTCCCTCTTCGCCACCGCCCATCAGGTCGAAGTCGGGGTCGCGCATCGAGAAGTCGAGCGAGTGCGGGACGACGAAGACGATGGGCGCTTTGAGGTCGCCGAGCCCGGCGGCGAGTTCCTGCATGTGCCCGGAGACGTAGACGGCGTAGGCGTCGTAGCCCGCCCAGACGACCAGGAGCACGACCACCGGGAACGGACCGAACCCGAGTCCGAGCATCGGGATCGCCGCCGCGCCGAAGATCACGGCGGCGACGTCGTTGACGTACCACTCGGGGTAGCCCCAGAGGACGACGAACGTGACTGCGGCCACGGCGATGGAGGCGGGACTCGTCGGTAGCCCCATCAGCACGCTCCCGCTCGCCGCGATCTCTCCGATCCCCGTCAGGGCGACGAACGCCACGGAGGTGAGCGTGCTCGCGGACCCGAGGAGGAAGACGCGGACGAGCGCCTCGCCGTACCCGTAGCGGAACGCGGCGACCATGACACCCGTCGCGACCAGCAACAGTACGGCGAAGACGCCCACGTTCCCGACGTTCCCGGGATTCTGGAACATGGCCAGCCCCATCTCGGCCACCTCGTCCGTCATCGAGAGCCCGAGGACGATCGTGGCGGTGTAGAGCGCGACGATCCCGACGTAGGCGTACGTCCCCGAGGGGATCGCCGGCGTCTCGTCGCGGGACTCGGCGGCCGCGTGGTCGCTCATCGGTCGGCCCCCCGGTGGCGGTCGGTCGTCGGCTTCCCCTGCGACGGCACCCGGTGCATGTTCGGGTCGGACGGCCACCGCGTGCAAATACCTCTCGGACTCCGGCCAGGTGCTGACGGTCGCGGAGACGTTGCTTCTACGTACGGCACAGCACCGAACTGGAACTCCGACACAGTGTGAAAGCCCTCGCGCCGCGGCCCCGGGGATCGCTGCGTGCCTCGAACGAGGAATCACGGACTTTAATTCCGTGCGTGGCGGTTCCCTTTGCATGAGCGAGACAGACGGTCCGGGGAACGTCCTCTTCGTCGTCACGGACACGGTCCGGAAGAGCCACCTCTCCGTGTACGGCTACGACCGGCCGACGACGCCGAACCTGGAAGACTTCGCCGACGACGCGCGGGTCTTCGAGCACGCCGTCGCGCCGGCGCCCTGGACCCTCCCCGTCCACGCCTCGCTGTTCACGGGGCTGTACCCCACCCAGCACGGGGCCACCCAGGAGAACCCCTATCTGGAGGACGCGACCACGCTCGCGGAATCACTCAACGCGGCCGGCTACGCCACCGCCTGTTACTCCTCGAACGCCTGGATCACGCCCTACACCAACCTGACGGACGGCTTCGACGACCAGGACAACTTCTTCCAGGTCATGCCGGGCGAGTTCCTCTCGGGCCCGCTGTCGAAGGCCTGGAAGACGATGAACGACAACGACGCGCTGCGGCGGGTCGCCGACAAACTCGTCGAACTCGGCAACACCGCCCACGAGTACTTCGCCGAGAGCGGCGGCGGCGACACGAAGACGCCCGAGATCGTCGACCGCGTCCAGGAGTTCGTCACCGACGCCGAGCGAGCGGGCGACGAGTGGTTCACGTTCATCAACCTGATGGACGCCCACCTGCCGTACCACCCGCCCGACGAGTTCGCCGAGGAGTTCGCCCCCGGCGTCGACTCGACCGAGGTCTGCCAGAACTCAAAGGAGTACAACTCCGGCGCCCGCGACATCGACCACGACGAGTGGGAGGCAATCGAGGGTCTCTACGACGCCGAGATCGCCCACATCGACCACCACCTCGGCCGCCTGTTCGACTGGCTGCGCGACACGGGCCGCTGGGAGGACACCCTCGTCGTCGTCTGCGCCGACCACGGCGAGCTGTTCGGCGAACACGGCCTCTACGGTCACGAGTTCTGCATCTACGACCCCCTCGTCAACGTGCCGCTCATGGTCAAACATCCCGAACTCGACGCCGAGCGCGACGACGAGACGCAGGTCGAACTGCAGGACCTGTACCACACGGTCCTCGACCACGCCGGCGTCTCGGTCGCGGCGGGCGGCGAACCGTTCGACGCCGCGCGGTCGCTCCTGCGCGCTGACTACCGTGAGTTCGCCGGCGTCGACGCGCCGCGCGGCGCCGAGTCGCGCTTTTCGGCCCACGACGACGGCGAACTGGACGACTACGCGTTCGTCGACTACCACCGCCCCGTCGTCGAACTGAACCAGCTGGAGAGCAAGGCCGAGGCGGCGGGGATCGAACTCGATACGAACTCCCGCTTCTACTCGCGGATGCGCGCCGCGCGACGGACCGACGGGAAGTACATCCGCAACGAGCGCATCCCGGACGAGGCCTACCGGATCGACACCGACCCCGAGGAACTGGAGGACGTGGTCGACGCCGACGACGAGGTGATCGCCGCGGCCGAGGAAGCGCTGGTCACCTTCGAGTCGGAGATGGACGGCGAGTGGGCGGACGTGACCGACGAGGACGTCCTCGACGACATGGGCGACGAGGCGAAAGACCGCCTGTCGGACCTGGGGTACATCGAGTAACCGTGAGCAGTTCCGGGCTGGGTCTGGGAGACTTCGTCGACCGCACGACTGCCGTCAAGATCGTCGGCGGGTTCGCCATCGCGCTGGTGATCCTCGCGCTCATCGCCTACGGCATCGGCATCGAGAAGATCCGGGGGGAACTCGCCCGCGCGGACCCTCGCTGGCTCGCCGCGGGCTGTCTCTCGACCGCCGTCGGGCTGGTCGCCTGGGCGAAGGCCTGGCAGGTCGTCCTCCGCGTCGTCGGCTACCGCGTCCCGTTCCGCAAGCTCGTGGTGACCTACTACGCGGCGACGTTCGCGAACTACGTGACGCCGCTCGGGCAGGCCGGCGGCGAGCCCTTCATCGCCTACGTGCTCTCCCGGGACACGGACGCGAGCTACGAGGACTCGCTGGCCTCGGTCGTCACGGCCGACCTGCTCAACCTCCTCCCCTTCTTCACGTTCGCCGCGATCGGGACGATCGTCCTCGTCGTGCGGTCGACGCTGTCGAACCAGATCCGCGGCGTCGCGGGGGTCCTCGTCGTCTTCGCGGTCGGCGCGCCCGCCGCGGCGGTCGTCGGCTGGCGCTCGCGCCGCCGCGTGGGGAACTTCGCGCTCCGGGTGGTCGCGCCGGTCGCCAGGCGAAGCCGGTTCGTCAGCGTCGAGGGGCTCCGCGACCGGATGCGCGAACTCAACACGGCCTTCGAGCGCATCGCCGCCGACCGGACCGCGCTCGCCCACGCGCTGGTCTACTCGTTCGTCGGCTGGCTCTTTTTCGCCATGCCCCTCTACTTCGCCGTCCGCGCCGTCGGCCGCGAGATATCGCTCTTCCTCGTCTTCTTCATCGTCCCCGCGAGCACGCTCGCGGGACTGACTCCCTCGCCGGGGGGACTCGCCGGCGTCGAGGCAGCGCTCGCCGGCCTGCTCGGGACGCTCGGCGGGTTCACCTTCGCCACCGGCCTCTCGATCGCCATCGTCTATCGGGTCGCCAGCTACGTGTTCGCGATCTTGCTCGGCGGGATCGCCGCGGTCTACGTGGTCTTCCGGTCGTAGCGACCCTACAGCTTGTCCGTCGAGTTGACGCTGATGTCGGTCAGTTCGACGCGGTCGGGCCGAGTGAGCGTGAACACGACGGTCTCGGCCACGTCCGCGGGGTCCATCGCACGGCCGTCCCAGTGCTCCCAGTCGTTCAGTTCGGTCACGACCGGTCCCGGCATCAGGATGCAGACTCGCACGTCCTCGTCGGACAGCTCCTTCCGGAGCGAGCGGCAGAAGCCGTTGACGCCGAACTTCGAGGCCGTGTAGCCGCTCCCGCCCTCCTGGGGGAAGCGGGCGCTCAGCGACGAGACGGTGACGACGTCGCCGTCGGAGTCCAGCAGGTCCGGCAGCAGCGTGTGGGTGACGTTCATCACCCCTTCCAGGTTGACCCGAACGTTCTGCCGGAGTTCCGCCAGGTCCGCGTCGGCGACCGGCCCGCCGCGGGCGACCCCGGCGTTGTTCACCAGGATCTCGACGGTGCCCAGTTCCGCGCGGACCGTCTCCGCCATGGCCGTCACCGCGTCCTCGTCGCTCACGTCCGTCGGGACCACGAGCGTCTCTCCGTCGATATCGTCGGCGATCGCTTCCAGGCGCTCCTCGCGACGGGCCACCAGCGCGACGGCACAGCCCTCCCGGGCCAGCGCCCTCGCCGTCGCCTCGCCGATGCCCGAGGACGCGCCGGTCACGACCGCGACTCGGTCGGTCAGGTCCATGGGGTCGCTGTGTCCGGGGACTGGATAGGCTTTGGCCCGCCGCGCGGCCGGCGACGACAAGACACTTGTCAGTTCGCGGGACAATGACCGTATGCGCGACGACGCGCTCTTGGTGCGACTGAACGCGATACTCGCCCTCTCGGTGCTGGCGGTGAGCCTCCTGCTCGGACTCGTGCTCGGGGAGACCCGACAGACAGAACTGTTCGTCGCGATCGGGTCGCTCCTCGTGTTCGCCGCGCTCGCCGTCGTGGCCGCGATGGGGCGGTCGAACCGGACCGAGCCACCGGACGGTCAGTGAGGGCGCCGCCGTCACGCCACCAGCGGTTCGAGTTCGTCCTCGTAACACGACCGGCAGACGTACCGGTCGAAGGTGCCCGCGTCACTCTGGGTGTTGACGATCAGGTGGACGGTCTCGCCGAAGGGGACCGTCTCGCCGCAGACACCACACTCCTCGGGCACTGTCGCTCTCTGTGTGAGTTGATCACGTGTCGCAAAGAAGGTGAGGGTCGATCGAGGCGACGACCGTCGGCCAACCGCTCGTTCAGTCCGCGGCGACGGCGTCGTCGACTTCCTGGGCGTCGGCGATCACGTCGTCGATGGAGTCGCCCGTCGGCTCGTTGTTGAGGAGCACGTCGATGGGCAGGGTCGGGGCGCCGTCGACGAGGTTCTCCATGATGATCAGGCGCTCGCGGGCGCGGGACATTCCGACGTAGAACACGCGGCGCTCGTTGTCGGTGAGGGTGGGGACCGGCGAGGTGTGCTTGGTGAACTCCTCGTCACCGGGCACCTCGCGGTCGGACTGGTCGACCGTCGCGGCCATCTGCTCGACGACCTTCTCGGTGAGGTCGGTCGCGACGAAGACGTGGTCGGCTTCACGGCCCTTCGCGCTGTGGATGGTGCCAACGCGGACGCGGTCGGTCTGCATGCCCGCGTACTCGCCGCCGAAGTACGCCTCGACGCTGCGCTCCTGGAAGCTCGTCACCTTCCGGAGCATGTCCGCGGCCGCCCGCGGTTCGGGGACGAAGGGGGCGAAGTCGCGGATCGTGTCGGGCTCGACCGACAGCTCTTCCAGGTCCTCGACGTCGGCGGCCTCTTCCATCTCGTCGAGCTCGTCGAACAGCTCGTCGCGCTCGCTCGTCCCGAACGCGGAGTCGGCGAGCATGTCGGCCAGCCGGCGGGCCTCCAGGCCGGTCACCGGTTCGTCCTCGTCGAGGGATTCGATCGCGCTGACGTACTGGCTGAGCCGGTCGGTCCACATCCGCTGGTCGGTCAGGCAGGTGAAGGGGATGCCCTCGTCGATGAACTCGTCGATGAACTGGAACATCTGGTAGCGGGCGCGGAAGAGGATCATCGCGGTGCCCTCCTCGTCCTGTTCGATCGTCCGGCGGACGTTGCGGACGAGGTCGATCATCGAGGGGTTCTTGACGCCCTCGACGCGGCCGCCCTCCTTGCGCGGGTTGAGGTCTTTCTCCTGGCGCTTCTCGATGTGGCTGACCTCCCGGTTGACCACGTTGAGGATCCGGGAGGGAAGGCGGTAGGAGTTGGGCAGGATGTTGTCGTCGGTGACCTGCTCCTCCAGCAGGAGGTCGGGGTCGGCGCCCTGCCAGGCGTAGACGACCTGGTCGTCGTCGCCGGCGATGAGGACCGTCTCCATGTGGGGGCGCCACTCCTGGTAGACGTCGTACTGGAGGGTGGTGATGTCCTGGAACTCGTCGATGACGAGGTAGTCGACGCTGGGGAGCAGCGAGCGCTGGGCGACGCGTTCGAGCATGTCGGCGAAGCCGACGACGTCGTTCTCGCCCTTGTACTCGCGCCAGGCGCGGATCGTCTCGGGGACGCTGATGCGGTCGTCGTCGGAGGGCCAGGTCGGCGTGTACTTGTTGCCGGTCTGGGCGTTCTCGTCGATGTCGGGCGGGAGACGAACGACCTCGTCGTCCCACTTGAACGGGACGTCGTACCAGTCGGCCACGTCGCGGCGGGTCCGCTGGAGCCACTGGCTGGTCGCGATGATCTTGTTGCCGATGGTCGTCGACCGGGCGGACCGGCGCCGCGACCCCTCGTACTCGTCCTCGTACTCGATGCCGAACTCGTCGCAGAACTCTTCCTTGTCGGACTCGCCGACGACGTCGCCGCGCGAGAGGTTGAGCAGTTCGTAGGCCTTCGCGTGCATCGTGCAGACGTTGCCCTTGAGCGCCCGCGGCGACTCCCCCAGTCGCTCGGCGAGGCGCTCGCGGATCTCGGCGGCCGCCGCGCGCGTGTACGAGACCACCAGCACGTCGCGGAACTCCACGTCGTCGTTCTCTTCGAGCAGGGTCTCGACCCTGTCGAGCAGTGCCGTCGTCTTCCCGCTCCCGGGACCACCAAACAGGCGCGTCACCTGGGTGGACGCTTCAGTCATTGGCCCACGAAAGGGGCTACACACGCATAAACGACGTGGGTTGGCGGCGACGAGGGGTCGCGGGCCACTCGGACGCCGACCGCTCGCGCCAGCACCGCGAGCGCCCGTTCAGTCGCGGTACAGCGAGACGTACAGCATCGCGAACCCGATGATAAAGGGGACGGACTCGGTCATCCGGAAGAACAGCCGGACGGCCTCGGTAGCCTCGCGGGCGCCGACCTGCGCGATCACCGTGCTCGCGACGCCCATGCTGATGAACGCGAACCCCATGAACGCGTACTGCAGCCGCTCGGTCGGCCGCTGTCGATACGCCTGAAAGCTGATGATAGTGATCCCGAGCGAGAGCCCGAACACCGCCATCCGCATCAGCGCCAGTATCCCCCGCATCACCGCGACGACTTCTACCATTGTTCGCGTCGTCTGTCCGACAGCACGGTCTCCCATATAGTTTCGCCGGTCCGCCGACGCCCTCTCGCGGTTCGGGCGGTCCGAGCGGAGGCTCGCTGCCGGTCACTCCGGGTTGAGGTCGTCCCAGAGCTGGCTGAACCGGTCGGGGAGGTTCTCCTCGCGGTAGATGCGGACCTTGTACTCGTCGTCCTCGAGGGAGATGACCGTCGATTCGAAGTTGGACTCGTACACCTTGTAGTGGTTACCGTCGTCGGCGACGAGCGTCTGGTCTTTGACCAGGTCGTACTGACTGAGCATCTCGATGCGGCGGTACACTGTCGGCAGCGACAGGTCGCACTCCTCGCTCAGGTCCTTCGCCGACTGGGGCTCGCGGCTGATCGCGGCGAGCACCCGGCGGGCGTGTTCGTCGCCGATGGTGTCGAGTATCTCCTCGATAGCCCGTTCTTCGTCCACTACCGGTGTGATCTCTCGACCTCTTACATATGCCTTTCGAGCGTCGGCTCTTTCAGCCTCAGAAAACGCGCCTGCCCCATTATGTGAATGCCCCCTGTAGCATCGAGTGCGGACCAAGTGCGGGCCCGACGAACCCCGAATCGCACCGTGCGCATCCGTGTGTGCCAGTGGTGGGGTGTGGGTTCACCCGGTCCGCGGCGGGAGCACGAGACAGCGCCGTCACGGCGCCCGGTGCTCCCTCGCGGACCGGCCGGGGTCACCGGGCTCGCACGCGGTCCTCGCCGGCACGAGCGCGTTGCCGGAGGTCGTTCCCGGCGTTTCCCCCCCCCCAACGCGTCATCCCCCCGACGCGGCCCGGGAACGAACGGGTCCCCCGACCCGCCGGTTATCCCCCTTACCGGCCTCCGTTGCCCGCTTTCCGGTGGACTTCCCCCCTATTCCCCCCAAACGTTCCCCCCCTTTCCTTTCAGCGCGTCGGACGCCGAGACCGCTCACTCGAGAGCGTCGCCGCTCCGAGCGGTGATCCGCCGCACGCCGCCGACGGAACCGGTCCGCACCCACGAGCGCGGCCGCCGCTCTCCGGTCGGTCGCTCACCGCACTCGCCGCCGAAAAAATCAGTGGTCGGTGGTCGCGCGTTACGCCGGGGACCAGCCGCATACCGAGCACTCTGTCGCGGCCGAGTCGTGGAGTCCCCCGCAGTCGGGACACTGCTTTTTGTTATAGTTCTCTTCCCAGCCCGTCGACTCGACGTCGTGCCCACGATCGGTCAGAAACTCGTCGAACATGTCGTCGGTGCTCGGTGCGGACGCCATACGTGCTACGATATACCATACCAGCATATAGGTCTATTGGTATGCGAAACCTTTGCACAGTATTCGAGGTCGACCGGGACGCCGAACCAGCCCAGACGGCGCGTGAGCGGTTCGAACAAACCCCAGAGCATATCAACCAGTTCACCGATACGTCGGCTATGGCACGGAAGCGGGTGAGTCGTCGCACGTACCTGGCAACGGTGCTGGGCGCGTCGACCGTCGGACTGAGCGGATGCGGGTCAGACGACGGTGGGACGGCGACGACAGGGGACGAGCGAGCGGGGACAGGCACGAGGACCGATCGGCCGACGGACACTGCGACGCCGACGGACGCGCCGACGGCGACGCGCACACCGACGGACACGCCGACAGAGACGCCGACGGACACGCCGACGGCGACCGAGACGGCGACGCCCACGCCGGACGCGTCGTCGTTCGCGTCGTGGCCGGCGTTCATGGGCAACAACGAACACTGGGGACACCACCCGGACGCGAGCGGGCCCCACGACGGTGCCTCGGTGGACTGGAAGCGGTCGTTCGACCAGGACCAGATCAACGCCACGGCGGTGCTGGCTGACGGGACACTGTACGTCGGCGCGGGCGGCGCGGGCGACTCGAGCGGTTCCTTCCACGCGCTCGACCCGATCACCGGGGAGACGAAGTGGTCGAAAGACACCGCGGCGCCGGTCACCAGCGCCGCCGCGGTGAGCGGAGGGCTCGTCTACGTCGGCACGTCCCACGGGATGCTCTACGCGCTCCAGCCCGCCGACGGCTCGAAGTTCTGGGAGTGGGACCTCACCTCGACTGAAGCGTTCACCGCCCCGGTCGTCGCCGAGCGGGACGTCTACATCGGCTCGACCGGCAGTCGCGTCTACAACTTCGACGCCCTCGACAGCACTCAGAAGTGGAACCAGGACACCTACGGCGCGATCACGGCCTCGCCGGTCTTCGCCGACGAGATGATCTACGCGCCGAGCGCCGACCACAGCCTCTACGCGATCACGCCCGGCGGCGACGTGGAGTGGAAGAAGAAGCTCGACGGGAGCGTCAACGGCGTCTCCTACCGCGACCGCCGCCTCTACGTCGCCACCGAGGGGGGAACGCTCTCGCAGATCAACACCCGCGGCAGCGTCGACTGGGAACGGCCGCTCGGTGCCGGGATCGCCGCCACCCCCGCGGTCACCGGAGACCGGGTGTTCGTCGGGACGCGCGACAGCACGCTCTACGCCGTCGACGCGAGCGACGGCGTGGAGCACTGGCGGTTCACCGATCCGACCGACGGCGTGACCGCGCCGCCCGCCGTCGCAGACGGCACCGTCTACGTCGGCAGCCGCGACGGCACCGTCTACGCCGTCGACACCGAGAACGGCGACGAGGAGTGGTCGTTCGAGACGGGCAACAACATTGACCAGGCCGCCCCCATCGTCGCCGGCGGCCGCGTCTACATCGGCAGTCAGGACGGCACCTTCTACGCGCTCAGCGAGTGAGGGCCGGCGCGACCGGGACCCTCCGGCGATCCGTTCGCACACTCACCACACCGCAGTCGCGAGCGCCGACCCGAGCCACACCGCGGCGAGCGCGCCGACCAGGTTGACGAGCGCGTTCGCCGCGGCGCGGTACCGTTCGCCTCTCTCGCAGAGCTGCACCGTCTCGAACGCGAACGTCGAGAACGTCGTGAACGCGCCGCAGAAGCCGGTACCGACGGCGAGCGCGAGGGAGTCACTGGCCGGCGCCGCGAGCACCGCGCCGAGCGCGAAGCTCCCCAGCAGGTTCACCGCCAGCGTGTCGCCCGTCCGCGCGTCGATGCGCTCGCCGAGCAGGTGTCGGGCCAGTGCGCCGGCGACGCCGCCGACGCCGACGAGGACGAGCGGGTTCACGACAGCCACCTCGCGACCCGGCGGCCACAGAGCACGCCCGCGAACCCCAGCCCGTAGTTCGCCGCGACGTTCGCCGCCGCGAGCACCGGTGCCTGTCCGCCCGCCAGCCCCGCCGTCTCCGCTGCGAACGTGCTGTAAGTCGTGAACGACGACAGAAATCCCGTCCCGACGATCAGTCGGGTCTCCCCGCTCAACGCGCCGGCGAAGCGCTGCTCGTACAGCACGACCCCGAGCGCGAAGCTCCCCAGGACGTTGGCCGCGAGCGTCCCCCACGGGACGGCGCCGGGCAGCGCGAGCGCGACCAGATGGCGAGCGACCGCGCCCGCGAACCCGCCGACGCCGACGAGTGCGAGCGGCTGCAGGCGCGCTGAGACGTGGGTGGCAGACATCTATCGCTCCGAGGGACTCTCCGGGGATACTCGTGTGTTTCCGTTCGGCCACGACACTGCCGGCCGGACCCGATCGCCAAACCAGCAAATTACCGAGCGATCGCCGGTAAACCCTCGCACGAGCCTTTATCAGAGAGACCCGGACCAGGGCCGCCCATGGAGCTACGAACGCTCACGGGAGACGAACGCGCAATCGAGGGACTACCGATCAGGCTCGTCATCGCGCTGGTCGTCGGCGTCGCCAGCCTGAGCGTGATGATGAACACGCTCGGAGGGATCCAGACCCTCGGCGTGACCGAACTCGACGTGCGGCCGACGCCGGAGGTCATCGACGACAGCACGACCGACCTCTCGGTCGAGGTGGTCGGCCCGCAGGGCGACCGCATCGCCAACGCCACCGTCGTCGCGTCGGGCGGTACCGCGACCCTCGACTCGGTGACCACCGCGCGGACGAACGCGAACGGGACGGCGGCGCTGTCGCTATCGCCCTCGCTGGGGCCGAATCAACCGGAGGGGACGATACAGTTCAGCGTGAAACCGCCCGCGGGCGGGCAGTACGCCGACGACCGCGGGAACACGGAGGTGCTCGTCGTGAGCGAGAAGTGACCGGTTCGCCGCGCCCGCCGCTCAGCGGCCGGATCCGTCGTCCCAGTCGATCCAGCCCTGTTCCCAGCCGGTGCGGCCTTCGGCGTTGCGCCGGGCGAACTCGCGGTCCTCGCGGCGAGTTCGGTTGCGCTCGACCGTGTCGGCCTGCTCGCCCTCGACGAGCATCGGCTGGAAGGCCACGCCGCCGAGCCGCTCGGTTATCTCCCCGTCTTCGACGACGACGAGGTGCTGGTCGCCCGCGCCGTGGGGCATGACCAGCCGACCGTCGTCGGCCAGCTGGTCGACCAGGGCCGACGGCGGGCTGACGGCCGCGGCTTCGAGCAGGATACGGTCGTAGGGGGCGTACTCGGCGAGCCCCTCGGCGCCGTTCCGCCGGTCGACGAGGACGCCGTCGTAGCCCGCCTCGGCGAGGTTCCCGCGCGCCTCGACGACGAGGCGGCGAGCGATGTCGATCGCGTGGACGTTGTGCTCACCGGCGAGTTCCGCGACGACGGCCGCGGTGTAGCCGACGCCGGCGCCGACGACGAGGACGGAGTCGCCCTCGTACACGTCGAGCGCCTCGACGAGCCGAGCGACGGTGCTCGGCGCGAGGACGCGCGTGCCGAGGCGTTCGAACGGCCGGTCGGCGTAGGCGCCGCGGTCCTCGCCGACGAACGCCTCGCGCGGGACCTCCCGCATCGCGACGGACAGCCGGTCGCTCCGGAGACAGCCCTTGCTCTCGTGTTCCAGGCTGTCGACCATGTCGTCGCGCAACACCGCTGGGTCCATGGGTTTCCGTCCGCCCTCGACGGTAATGAATGGCGCGACTTGTGGGGGTCACCCCCGACCCGTCGGGGAGTCAGAAGCGGTCGCTCACTGCAACTCGACGAAGCGGACGGCGCCGTGCTCCTCGCGGTCGAGGGAGCCGTCGGCGCGCCGGCGGGCGCGGACGAGCGTCTGGCGGCCCCGGCCGACCGGGGCGAGCACGTAGCCGCTGGGGCGGACCTGCTCGACCACGGAATCCGGGATCGACGGCGCGGCGCAGGTCAGGTACGCCCGGTCGTAGGGAGCGTGGCCGGGCCACCCTCCCTTGCCGTCGCCGGCGCGGACCGACACGCCCTCGTATCCGAGTCGCTCCAGGCGTTCGCGGGCCTGGTCGGCGAGTCGGTCGTGGTACTCGACGGAGTAGACGTGTTCGGGGCCGACGAGTTCGGCGGTGACGGCGGCGTGGTAGCCGCAGCCGGTGCCGATCTCCAGCACCTCGTCGCCGGGGCGCAGGTCGAGCAGGTCGGCCATGATCGCGACCATGTGCGGGGCGCTGATGGTCTGGCCCTCACCGATAGGGAGAGGTCTGTCGCGGTAGGCACCCTCGCGCTGGCCCTCGGGGACGAACTCGTGGCGAGGAACGGACTCCATCGCGTCGAGGACGCGCTCGTCGTCGACGCGGCCGGCGAGGCGCTCGACTAACCGCTGGCGGGCGGCCTCGGAGCCCATGTTACCACGCGGACCAGGCCGATGAAGACTCGTCGCGCGCGTACAACCGGTTGATGTCCTTTGCGAACGCGGTATCGCCGTCGAAGTCCAGCTTCTCCTGGTGGTAGCCGTGGGCGTCGTCGCGGATGTGGATCCCCTCGACGGTGAACTCCTCGCCGCCGAGTTCGTCCTCCTCGCCGACGGTGAACTCGTAGTCGCCGGGCACCTGCACGGTCATCGAGCGCGTCTCGTCGTGGCGGCCGTCGCTCGGGTGCAGCGTCAGGTTGACGCCGACGTTGCCGACCGCGCGGGTCCAGATGGTCCGGACCTCCTCGGCGTCGGCCTCCTCGACGCGCTCGTCGCCGTCGAGTTCGAGGCTGGTGATCCGGACGGTCATGATCGCCTCCTCGGTGTCGAGGAGGAACTCCTCGCCGACGGCGAGTCGTTCGCCTTCGGGCACGTCCGCCGTGGCGGTGAACGACTCCCCGCCCTGAGAGACGACGACTTCGCGCTCGAACTCGGTCGTCGATTCCAGCTGGTCCTTGTGGGTGTGGCCGCACTCCGTACAGCGGATCGTGGCGTGGCCGCCGCCCGTCGTGAGCACCTCGTGGACCGTCTCGAGGTCCGGCGAACACGAGGGGCAGGCGACGGCGACCCGCTCCGTGGTCTCTGTCATGTCCGTACGTTGCCGGCGAGCGCGTAAAAGTCCGCTGAGTCGCCCCGGTTCGGCGACGCTCGCCCCGCGTCCGGGCGAAGACGCGCCGTCGCCGTGAGATTTCCCCGGGGTCACGCGGTCGTGGCCGACCAGTGGCGAATATTCACGTGGGTGGGCGGAGAACGTCGGACCGATGGGACCTGCTCCCGGTCGGCCGGCCGACTCCCCGTTCGAGTCTGCCGACGGCGAGGACGGGCTCGAACGGCGCCGGATCGCGGTCTTTCTCGGGGTCGCGTTCGGCGTCTCGTGGGCGACGGCCGCGGTCATCTACGCGCTGGGGGGCATCGGCGCCGGGCCGACGCTGGGCATGGGGATCCCGCTGTGGCTCCTCCTGCTCGCCGGGCCGTACATGTGGGGACCGGCGATCGGCCACGTCGCCGCCCGCTGGCTCACCGACGAGGGGTTCGACCGGGAGTCGATGCTCCTGCGCGTCCGGACCCGCCCGCTCCCGTGGGTGGTGGGTTGGCTCGGCCCGCTCGTCCTCATCCTGGCCGGTGCCGGGCTGTACTTCCTCGTCTTCCCCGGCCGCTTCGGCGGGCTGGACGCCGTCGCGGACCTGCTGGCGACCATCGAGGCCGAGACCGGCCGGGAGATCCCGCTCTCGCCGACGGCGTTTCTCGGCGTCCAGCTCGTCCAGGCGGTCGTCGCCGCGCCGCTGCTCAACAGCCTCGCGACCTTCGGCGAGGAGTTCGGCTGGCGGGCGTACCTCCTGCCGAAACTCGCCCCGCTGGGCTGGACGCGGGCGCTGCTCGCCCACGGCGTCGTCTGGGGCATGTGGCACTGGCCGGTGATCGCGATGGGGTACAACTACGGGCTGGACTACGCGGGCGCGCCGTGGCTCGGCATGCTCGCGATGGTCGTCGCGACCGTCGGGCTCGGGGTGTTCCTCGGCTGGGTCACCCTGCGGAGCGGGAGCGTCTTCCCCGCCGTCGTCGGCCACGCGATGATAAACGGGAGCGCGGGCATGGCGACGCTGTTCGCGACCGCCGTCCCGAACCAGGTGTTAGGCCCGACGCCCGTCGGACTGATCGGCGTCGTCCCCTGGTTCGTCGTCGCCGCCGCTCTCTTCGCCCGGCCGGAGTGGCTGCTGCCCGACGGGGCCGAAAGCACGGACCGGAGCGCAGAACGAGTCTGAGCGGTCAGTTCGCGCTCGGCAGGTCGACTTCTTCGCCGTCTCACGGATCGCTACGCTTCCCGTTCGACTGACGGGAGATCTACGATCTCCCCGTCGGCGTACACCGTCGGCCCGGTGATGATCCCGTCGAGGTGGATCGGCGCGTGGGTGTCGCCGCCGATGCCGTGGTCGTCGCCGATGGCGATGTGGACGGTGCCCGCGGCTTTCTCGTCCAGCAGGACCGATCCCACGAGGTCCTCGACGGCGAGGTTGGTCCCGATGCCGAGTTCCGCGAGGTTGTAGGCGTCGTCGCCGACCTCCTCGGCGGCCTCCTCGACGTCGGCGCGGACGGCGTCGTCGGAGATGTCGGTCACGTAGCCGTCTTCGACCTCGAATTCGAGGGTCTGGCCGTCTTCGAGTTTGCCGTGGGGCATCATCGTCCCGTCGACGACGAACCGGCCGTTCGCGTCCTCGGGGCTGTGGAAGATCTCGCCGGCCGGCAGGTTCGACATCTGACCGGGCTCGTGGACGATGCCGGTGTCGAGTTCCCACTCGCGGTCGCCGGGTTCGAACGTGATGTCGGTGCCCAGTTCGGTCGTCACGCGGATCTCCTCGGCGTCTTCGACCTGTTCGAGGAGGCGCTCGGACTCGGCGGCGATGGACTCGTAGTCGGCGTCGAGCCCCATGAGGAAGACGCCGTCGGTGATGCCGGGGAGCGTCGCGACGCGGGCGCCCGCCTCGTTGGCGTCGGTGCGGGCCTGCGTGTGAGTGAGGCTCTTGGTCGTCGGGGCGAGCACCACGTCGGCGCCGGCCATCGCGGCGGCGACTGGCTCGGGCGGTTCCTCGCCGTGCTGGTCGCCGGGCGGGTAGCGGACGATTACCGCGTCGTCGGTGATCTCGCTGGCGACGGCGTACAGCGCCTCGCCGATGGCCTGCCGCTCGTCGTCGGTGACGACCGCACAGGACTCGTCGGCGCGCAGGTCCATGCACTGCCGGACCGCGGTCTCGGCCGGCGCGCGTAGCGATGAATCGCTCATGTCAGAACCCGAGGCGCGGCCGCCGGTTATGTGTTATCCTCGGGCGGCCGTGGGCCGTTTCCCCGGCGAACCGCCGACCGGCGATAACTACAATCGCTCTTTGAGTCTCGACAAGGAGTATAAGAGAGCCGGGTGTATCCCCGAGTGCCTTCCGAACCTACCCCTGTCCGCTGGCGGGTCGGCCCTCCACCCACTCCGTCCCCGCCCCATCTCCGCCTCCGGTCGTCGTCCGTTTCTCCGCCTCTCGGCGCTGACACCGGGCCGAGCCGTCACTGCTCCACTGTCACGCCGCTGTCGGAGGCGCGACTCCCGCCCGGGCCGTCTGTCCAGAAAGTATTTGTCCGGTTTGTAACAGTATCCGGTATGCCCTCTCGCAGATCCGTCCTCGCCGCTCTGCTAGCCGGGACCGGAAGCGCGCTCGCCGGGTGTTCGTTCGCGTCGAGCGACGGCGAATCGCCCACGCCGGACGGAGAGACGCCCGCAGATGCGCCCCTCACGCCGACGGCGACGCTCATCCCCGCTGCAACGCCCACTTCGACAGCGCCCCTCACGCCGACGGGAACGCTCACCTCCGCTGCAACGCCCACTTCGACAGCGACGCTCACGCCGACGGGAACGCCGCCGAACACGGCGTCGCCGAAGCCGACGGCGACACTCTCGCCCGTTCCGACGACCGCGGGGTCCTCGCAGACGCAGACGGCGTCGACCTGGGATACGCCGACGGCGGCGGACGGCACACAGATCGCCCGGTTCTCCGGCGAGAATTCTCAGAAGTACGACGAGTTCGGTCAGTCGGTCGCGGCAGATGGAGACACGCTCTTGGTCGCCGCGCCCGGGGACAGTCACCAGGATCTGGAGGGCGCTTCCGGGTCAGTGTACGTCTTCGACCGCGTCGACGGCGAATGGACCCAGCGGGCGAAACTCGTCCCGGAGCCCGGGGCGCTCCCGTTCGACTACAGGTTTGGCACCGCTCTGTCTGTCTCGGGCGACCGCGCGGTGGTCGGTGCGCTACAGCACGTGGGCCCCCATCGAGTCCCGGATGGTGGGGCGTTCGTGTACGAACGGGCGGGCGGCGAGTGGCACCGGGCGGCAGTGCTGCAGTCCGGCGCGGACAAGGAGTACGACGGATTCGGTCGGTCGGTCGAACTGGGCGGCGATCGGATCCTCGTCGGCGCGCCCTACGGTGACCGCGCGGACGGGACAGACACTGGTGTCGCGTACGTGTACGCGCCTGCAGACGGTCGATCGGCGACCGACACCGCCGATCGGTCGGAGCGCGGTCGCTCGACGCCCGATCGCGAGCCGGCGTCCGGTGAGTGGACCCAACGGGCGACGCTCGCTCCCCCCGACGGAGGTGACTACGATCGGTTCGGTTACTCGGTCGCGCTGGACGGCGACACTGCTCTGGTCGGCGCCCCCGACTTCGAGGCGCCCGACGGGGACACCATCGGGAAGGCCTATCTGTTCGAGCGCGCCGACGGCGAGTGGAACCATCGGACGACGCTGACGCCGACGGCCGACCACGACGACCAGGACTACTTCGGGAGCTCGGTCGTGCTGGACGGCGACACCGCCCTCGTCGCGTCCTGGGGCGACGACGACCCCAACGGCTTCTACGCGGGGTCGGCCTACGCGTTCGAGCGGATCGACGGCAGGTGGATCATGGACACGAAACTGGTCGCCGCCGACGGGAGCCGCGAGGACGTGTTCGGGAGTTCGATCGCGCTGGACGGCGACACCGCCTTGGTCGGCGCCGAGCACGACGACGAGCCCAACGGCGACAACGCGGGATCGGCGTACCTGTTCGGATTCGAAGGCGGCGAGTGGGACCAGCAGACGAAACTCCTCCCCGACCACGGAGATTCCCCGGACCTGTTCGGTTCGTCGGCGGCGGTCGCGAACGGACGAGGCTTCGTCGGCGCCATCTACAAGGGGAGCAATGGGACGGACAAGACGGGCGCCGTGTACGTATTCTCGACGTAGCTCACTCCATCCGGTCCGCGTCGGCGGCGAGTCCGTCGAGGACGTACTCGGCGCTGGTTCGCGTCGTCGCCAGCGGCGTGTCGTGGACGTCGCAGATCCGGAGGAGCGCGCTGATGTCGGGTTCGTGCGGCTGGGCGGTCAGCGGGTCCCGCAGGAAGATGATCCCGTCGAGGCGGTCCTCGGCGACTTCGGCGGCGATCTGCGCGTCGCCGCCGATCGGACCCGACTCCTTCAGTTCGACGTCCAGATCGGTCTCTTCGGCGACCCGCTTGCCGGTCGTGCCCGTCCCGACGAGGTCGAAGGTCGCGAGCAGCGACTCGTAGCTCTCCGCGAGGTCTATCATCTCGGGCTTCTCGTCGTCGTGGGCGATGAGCGCCAGGCGCGTCATACGAACGGATCGGCCCCCGGGCTGTTAGACCTGTCCCGCGACGCCCGTTCGGACGCGCCCCGAGCGACCCCCTCACTCGCTGGGGTCGACCGAGACGTGGCCGCCGCCGTCGATGGTGACGTCGTGTCCCTCGACGGTGAACGTCAGCGAATCGTCGTCGTCCTCGCCGTCGAGGAGCGTCTCGACCCGGTCGATGTCGACGTACGCGTCGGCGTCGTCGACGTCGTCGGCCGCCAGGTCGGTCGCATCGGCGACCGCAGCGCCGACGGCCTCGGTTATCGGCCGGGGACTCACCCACCCGTCGCTCTCCGCCTCGCCCTCCCCGGGGGCGAGCACGTACAGTTCTCCGTTGGCTGGCATACTCTCTACGTCACCGGAACGGTATATAGAACCGTGAGTGCGGTTTCACGCTCTGAAAGAACTACCCGGTCCCGTCCGTCGATTCGCTCGCTCGCGCGCGCTCCAGCGACGGCGTTTTTGCGGCGCCGCTCGCGGACACGCCCGGTCGAGCCCGTCGAACGGACCCGCGTCTCGGCGGCGCGAGTCAGAGAAATCGGGGAGACCCCCGATACACCGGTGTTGGAGGCGTCGTCCGGTGTTGGATGTCAGAGGCACGGTCCGGTCGATCTCCCCCCCAACACCAGGTGTACCTTTCACTACTGTCTCGATTAATCTTACGGCTTGGTCTAACAGGGTCGGCGGCGCTGGGCGGCCCCGGCCGCGGCGGCGGTCACTCGATCCCCTCGCGCTGGTAGGATCCGTCGTAGGTGTCGGCGTGCTCGGCCTCGGCGAGGACGAGTTGCGCGATCCGCGCGCCCCGTTCGAGTTCGACGGGATGGTACACTTCCAGCAGCCCCTCGCCGCGCCCCTCGTAGCCGGCGTCCCAGACGGCCGTATCGAGCATGCAGGAGTTGCGAAGCAGCGACGACCGCGGGTAGAGGAAGCCGACGTGGCCCTCCGGGATCCGGACGGTGTCGGCGTACTCGACGACGTACCCGCCCGGATCGAGGCGGTAGACGTCCCCGTCTCCGTCGCTCTCCGGGTCGCGTTCACGGCGCTCGCCGACGGTCTTGCCGTCCGTGCCGATGCGACCGGGCTCGACCTGCTCGTACACCGCACCGAGTCGCAGGTCGACGCCGTTTGGCTGGATCTGGTCGTCGTTCACGTCACCGAGGACGTCCGCGACGAACCGCCCGCTCTCGAACATACCGACGGTGGATCCCTCGCCGGCATAGCCGTTTCGCTCTCGCAACTCCGAGACCGCACCGGTTCGTGCCTCTGCAGGCCCTCGACGCCGACCGTCGCCCCGGTTCTGTGGATCGTCGAACTGCAAGACGGCGTTCGTCGAAGCCGAACGCGATCTGCCCCTTCCAGAATTGTCTCGGATGTGTCACGAACGGAATCGCAAGACGGCGGCGGGGTGGTAACTGACAACACTCGCGGTAACTCGCGGGTTTTATATCCGCGCGTGTGCCATTGTCGGACGTTATGGGACAGACACTCACGGAAAAGATTCTCGACGAGCACCTCGTCGAGGGCGAACTCGAACCCGGCGAGGAGATCGGGATCGAGATCGACCAGGTCCTCACGCAGGACACCACGGGAACGCTCGTGTGGCTGCAGTTCGACGCGCTCGATCTGGACAACGTCCAGACCGAAATCGCCGCGCAGTACTGCGACCACCAGACCTATCAGTTCGACTTCAAGAACACGGACGACCACCGCTTCCTCCGTTCGGCGGCGGGCAAGTTCGGCGCGCACTTCTCGCGCCCGGGCAACGGCATCTGCCACAACGTCCACAAGGAGAACTTCGCCGCGCCGGGCAAGACGATGCTCGGGTCGGACTCCCACACCCCGACCCCCGGCGGCATGGGCGAACTCGCCATCGGCGCCGGCGGCCTCGACGTCGCCGTCGCGATGGGCGGGGGCGCCTACTACATCGACATGCCCGAGGTCGTCAACGTCCGCCTCGAAGGTGAGCTCCCCGAGTGGGCCACCGCGAAGGACGTAATCCTCGAGCTGCTCCGTCGCCTCTCGGTGAAGGGCGGCGTCGGCAAGATCTTCGAGTACACCGGCCCCGGCGTCGAGACGCTCTCGGTGCCCGAGCGGACGACCATCACCAACATGGGGACGGAGCTCGGCGCGACCTCGTCGATCTTCCCGACCGACGAGCGCACCGAGGACTACCTCGAAGCCGTCGGCCGGCCCGAGGACTACGAGAAGGTCGAGCCCGACGAGGACGCCGAGTACAGCGACCAGATCACGGTCGACCTCTCGGAGCTCGAACCGCTCATCGCCGAGCCGTCGATGCCCGACAAGGTCGTGCCCGTCAGCGAGGTCGCCGGCACCGACGTCGACCAGGTCATCATCGGCTCCTGTACGAACGGCGGCTACGAGGACATGCTCCCGGCCGCGAAGATGCTCGAAGGCCGCGAAGTCGCCAAGACGACGGACATGATCATCCAGCCCGGCTCGAAGCAGGCCAGCGAGATGCTCGCCCGCGAGGGCTGGACGGCGGAGCTGATGGCGGCCGGCGTCAACTTCTCCGAGGCCACCTGCGGCGCGTGCATCGGGAACGGCCACGTGCCCGCCTCCGATTCGGTCTCGGTGCGCACCTTCAACCGCAACTTCGAGGGCCGCTCCGGCATCGAGGACGACTCCGTCTACCTCTGCTCGCCGGAAGTCGCCACGGCGGCCGCCCTCAAGGGCGAGATCGTCGACCCGCGCGACCTGGCCGACGAGCTGGGCGACCTCGAGGACCCCGGCTTCGAACTCGCCGACAACTACGTCGGCGTCAGCGGTTCGGACCTCATCACGCCCGACGAGGCCGTCGACGACGAGCTCATCAAGGGCCCGAACATCGGCGACGTGCCGCTGAAGGACCCGCTCCCGGCCGACCTGCAGGGCGAGATCCTGCTGAAGATGCCGGACAACATCACGACCGACCACATCAGCCCGGCCAACGCCGACGTGCTGATGTACCGGTCGAACATCCCGAAGCTCTCGGAGTTCACGCTCACCCGCGTCGACGAGACGTTCCCCGAGCGCGCGCTCGAGAACGACGGCGGCATCCTGCTCGCCGGCGAGAACTACGGCCAGGGCTCCTCCCGCGAGCACGCCGCACTCTGTCCGATGTACCTCGGCATCGACGCCGTCCTCGCACAGAGCTTCGCCCGCATCCACAAGGCGAACCTCTTCAACTTCGGCATCGTCCCGCTGACGATCGACGAGGACACCTACGAGGACATCGAGCAGGGCGACGACGTCGAGATCGTCGACGACGTCGCCGAGGCGGTCCGCTCCGGCAAGGAAGAGTTCACCATCCGCGTCAACGACGACTGGGAGGCCTCGGCGTACCTCGACGCCTCCGAGCGCGAGCGCGAGATCCTCGCCGACGGCGGGAAGCTCACCCACGTCAAACAGCAGTACGAGTCCGAGGGCTCCGGCGCGCCCGCCGACGACTGATCGGTCCGCTACCTTCCCGTTTTTTCGACGTGCCGTCGCTCCGGGAGCCGCGGCGCTCGTCGGTCGGACGGCGACGCCGCCGGCTACCGAACGAGTCGAGGACTGTCCGATTCCGCTCGGAAAGAGAGTGGGGTGGGGAGGGTGGAGTGGCACCCATCTGGGGTGCGTCCGGAGGTGTGACCGTCGCCGTTAAGAATTTTGTGGAGCGCGCCAGCGTCTCCCGGTCGCGCCGGCCGCGGCCGCCGATTGGCCGCCGTAGCGGGCGATCCGGCCGCGGCAGTAGACATTTGTACGCCGGTCACCTACGCGGCGACAGTGACGACGGTCGCACCAGACGAGGCGTCGGGACCGGACGTACGGATCCGCGAGGCCGAGCGCGCCGACCTGCTCGCCGTCTTCCACATCGAACAGGAAGCGTTCCCCCAGCCGTGGCCGTTCTCGGCGTTCGAGCGGTTCCTCGACGAACCGGGTTTTCTGGTCGCGCAGGTCCGCGACGCCGAGGACTCCAGAGAGACCGCGACGGTCGGCGACGACGGCCGCGTCGTCGGCTACGTCGTCGCGGACGTGGTGCCGAACCACGGCGAGGACCTCGGCCACGTCAAGGACATCGCGGTCGCCGAGGAGCGCCGCAGCGAGGGGATCGGCCGACGCCTCCTCCAGCGCGCGCTGACCGCGCTCGCCGCCCAGAACGCCGCCTCGGTGAAACTCGAAGTCAGGGAGTCCAACGACGGGGCGATGGACCTGTACCGTCGGTTCGGCTTCGAGCACCACGGCACCCTCCCGGGCTACTACGCCAACGGCGAGGACGCCCTCGTGATGGTCCGCGAGTTCTGAGCGGCGACGGCTCGATCGCTCAGCGTCGGCGGCCGTCGCGGACGTGTCCCGCTGCGATCCGGCTCCCCTCGAGACAGGCGACGGTCCCGAGCCCCGGCCAGGTGGTGTCGCCCGCGAGATAGAACCCGTCGACGCCGACGTCCTGCGGGACGGCGTTCTGGTTCGTGTTGCCCAGTGTCTGCCGGTAGCCACCGATCGCGCCTCGCGGCCGGTCCGTGAACGCCTGGTAGGTGACCGGCGTCCCGACCTCGTAGACGACCGGGTCGGTCCCGAGGTCCGGATACACCGTTCGAGCACCGGTGAGCAGGCGCTCACCGATCGCCCGCTTCTTCCGTTCGTACTCCTCGGGACCGAGCCCTTGCCACTCTGCCACGTCGCAGTGCGTCGAGAGCATGACTGCCCGGTGGCCCGCCGGTGCGCACACCGTGTCCCCCGGCGCCGAGACGGAGACGAACATGTTGGTTCCGTCGCCGAGCGGTTCGTCGTACGACCGGAGGACCTGGTGGTGGGTCAACTCGCGGTCGGCGACTTCCTCCTCGGGGACCCCGAGGAACACGACGACCGCGCCGCCCTCGTGCTCGCGTACCATCGCCGTCCAGTCGACGAGTCTGTCGCCGACGACGTCGGGCGCGAGTCGCTCCGTGAGCGTGACCGGGACCGCGCTGACGACCTGGTCGGTCCGGTAGTCGCCGCGGTCGGTCTCGATTTGGAACCCCCCGTTCCGCCGCCGGATCTCGGTGACCGCGTGCTCCGTCTTCACCGTCCCGCCCATCTCGTCGTAGTGATCCGCGAACGCCGTCCAGAACCCGTACATCCCGCCCCGCGGGCGTCCGAGCCCGGCCCGATGGATCGTCATCCCGAGGACGCCGTTGAGCAGCGGCGCGGACTCGACGCTCGCGTGGACGGTGTCTTCGAGGAGGATGCCGATGGCCGACCGCAACGGCCCGTCGTCGGCGAGTCCGTAGTGAGCGAGCGCATCGCCCATCGTCCAGTTGCGATAGCGCAGGAGCCCGAGGTCGGCCAGCCCGACCGCCCGGAGGTTTCGCAGGAGGTCGCCGACGTTCTGGACCGGGAGTTTCACGTCGGCCCTGGTGAGCGCCCAGAGCCGTTCGGAGAGGTCGTCGAGGAACTGGTAGAACCGACGATGGGCCTCGTCGTCACCGAACGTCGCACGCCGCTCGCGACGCCACCGTTCCTGGTCGCGATAGAGCGTGACGGTCCGGTCGGGCAAGTGGAGCGCGTAGGCGTCCTGCACGTCGATCGGCGGCGGGTCGAATCCAATCTGGTCGAGGAACTGCCCGCCGACGCCGCCCGGGCCGAAGTCGACGAGCGTCGTCGCGCCGACGTCGAACGCGAACCCGTCCTGCCGGTAATACCCGGCACAGCCGCCGATCTGGTCGTGTTGTTCGAAGATCACCGTCGAGAATCCGTCGGCCTGCAGCCGCGCGGCGGCACTCGCGCCGGCCACGCCACCGCCCACGACCCCGACGTCGTACCGTTCGACACCCATCTGTCATATCACTGCACCCATACGACTTAAATCGTCGTGTCGGGGGCCCCTATTCGTCCCTGAGCGCCTCGGCGATCGCCTGCAGGTCCGCCTTTCTGAAGCTATCGCCGCTGTCCTCGCCCTCACCGTCGAGGCCGTCGACGGCCGCGCGGATCGCCGTCCGCATCGCTGGTTTTGACGGCTGGGCGTCCGTGTCGATATCGGCGTCGACGGCGTCGCAGATCGCCGCGAGCGCCTCCTTGGTGAACGAACTCGACACCTCGCGCTCGAAGCGGCCGACCGAGACGCGGATCTCGTTGCGCAGCGCGTGGACTGTCGGTGACATGGTGTGGTCGTCGTCGGGGTTCGTGGTGTACGTTGTGGTCGGCGAGTGAGAGGCGGCGAATCCGAATGTATCCGTCCCGGTAGAGAGCGAACAGCGAGCGACCTGATCGTAGCGGAACTCGTGACCGCAAACAGGGTGAAAGCCCCCGCTCGCTCCGGTCTCGCGACTCGCTGCGCGCTTCGGTCGCTCCGCTCCCGACAGTGCTTACTTCGTCGTGCTTCCCGGAGCGAGCGGCCCCCTTTCATTCCCACCCGCATAGACTGTTGGGAAGCCGATACGGGTGGGAATGAAAGGGGCGACCTGTTCGACGAAGCCCGGCGACGTAAGCACGCAAACGAAGTGAGCGCGCGCAGCGAGCCGCGCGAGTCGAACAGGTCGGGGCTTTCACGCTGTTCTCGGCACCAGTCGAGTCCGCGGTCGCGGTCCAGTCGGCGGTCGTGGTAGCGGTGTCGCCACCGGCACAACCACCGGAACTCACGTCACCACGCGGCGAGCGCGTCGCGGCCGTGGTTGTACGAGAGGATGCCGAGGAAGGCGAAGACGCCGGTGAAGGCGAAGGCGCCCCCGAGGAAGAACACCCAGTCGATGCCGACGTTGCTGGTGAGCCACCCGCCGGCCAGCGGCGCGAGGACCGACCCGGGCCGCCAGACGAGGTCGCGCACGCCGAAACTGGAGGCGACGCCCTTGCCCTTCCCCTCGTCGGCGAACAGCGCCATGCTCGCGGGCTCGCGGATCGAGTCGGCGACGCCGAGCAGGCCGTTGAGCACCACGAGCGGCAGGAACGCCGCGGAGAGCGTCCCGAGGAACGGGAAGGTGGTCGGGAGCGCGAGCGCCCCGCCGATGGCCGGGGTGAACGGGACGACCACGGCGACGGTGCCGTAGAACAGGCCGCCGATGAAGACGAACCGGGCGCGGCCGAACTTGTCCGAGAGTCCGCCCGTGTAGGGCTGGCAGAGCATGTTCGTGAACTTCTCGGCGGCGATGACGACCGAGATGGCGGTCGCTGCCTCGAAGCCGAGACCGCCGTCGGCGGCGGAGAGACCGGCGTAGATGGGCACCCACGTCCGGACGAGCGTCACCGCGACGGCGTACTGCGCGCGGAAACTCGTCATCGTGAGGATCCGCTTGTTGAACGCGAGATCGGTGAAGGGGAAGCCGTGGATCCGGGTGTCGTCGGGCTCGACCCAGATCCAGACGACGACGAACGCCGAGGCGGCCATGACCATCAGCAGCGCGAAGACCGCATCGAACCCGAACAGGTCGTAAAGGATCCCGGCGGAGAAGGTCCCGCCGATGGCCGCCGCGAACCGCCAGGCGTTCGAGGTGCCGATGGTGTTCGCCCGCTCGGACTCGCGGGCGAGGTCGCCGACGAGCGCCAGTCCGATGAGCCCGGCCGCTGTGGCGGCGATGCCCTGGACCGCCCGGACAGCGATGAACTGCCAGCTCGTCTCGACGAAGGCGAAGCCCAGATAGACGAACACGGACATCCCGAGACCGCCGAGCAGGATCGTCCGCTTGTCGTAGCGGTCTGCCGCCCACGAAATCGGGATGATTCCGACCGCCTGGGCGAAGGTGAGCCCGGTCGCGAACAGCCCGAGGATAAAGCCCTCCGCACCGAGCACTTTGATGAACTCCGAGAGCAGCGTCAGCAGCGTGATGAGTCCGAACGAACTCGCGAATCGGGTGAAGTAGAGCGCCCGTAGTTGCTTTCCCGTATCAGTCACTGATCGGGCGGTTGCGATACGCGTAAAAATGGATTTCGATAGTCGAAGAATCCCCTTCCGCGAGCGACAGGTCTCGCCGCGGTCGGCGTCACTCAGCCAGACGCCTCTGTGTCGAGGCCGAGTTGAGCGCGCACGGCGCGAGGCCCGACCGCGAGGTGACCCCGCGACTGCGCTGCGGTCAGTCCGACGCTTCGGCGGTCGCGAGCGGTTCTATCGCGATCTCGACTTCGATGTCCTCGACGTCCCAGGTCTTGCGGTGGCCGTCCGACACCGCGCCGACCTCGGTCGCGCGCACCTCGTCGGCGATGAGGTCCTCGTGTTCCGAAACGAGGTCGGCCACGCGGTCGTCGCGCACCTCGTACTCCAGGCGGATCGACTCTTCCATGTCGAGTTCGAGTTCCTTGCGCATCTCCTGGACGCGGCGGACGACCTCGCGGGCGTAGCCCTCGCTCTCGATGTCCTCGGTCAGGGTGGTGTCGACGTAGACGACGCCCTCGCTGTCGAGCGCCCGGAACTCGGCGCCGGCGACGCCGTCGGGCGTGTGGCGGACGAACTCGACCATCTCTTCGTCGAGGTCGACCGACTCGCCGAGCGCGTCGGCGACCGCCGATTCGAGCGCCTCGACGGTCGGCTCGCTGACCCGGGCGTCGTTGAGTGCGCCCATGACGCGGCCGGCGTCGTCGCCGAACTCCGGACCGAGGAGGCTCATGTCGGCCTCGGCGGAGTAGGCGAGTTCGCCCCACTCGCCGTCGGGACCGACGACCTCGACTGCGCGGGCATTGAGCCGGTCGGCGAGGATGTCCGCGCGGCGTTCGACCGTGTCGGCGACTGCGGCGGCGTCGGCTTCCCCCGCGTCGTCCACGTCGACGACGACGCGCTGGACCGGCCAGCGGAGCTTGCGCTCGGCCTGCTGGCGGGCGTTCGATCCCGCCTCCTCGACGGCGCGGACGACCTCGATGTCCTGTTCGAGGTCCGTATCGAGCCACTGTTCGTCGGGCTCGGGCCAGTCGGCCATGTGGACCGTCGGGTGGCCGGCGTCGCCGGTCAGGGAGCCGTAGACCTCCTCGGCGACGAACGGGGTGAACGGCGCGAACAGCGTCGCGACCGCTTCGAGGACGGTGTAGAGCGTCGCGTAGGCCGCGCGCTTGCTCGGGGAGTCCGATTCGTCCCACATGCGCTCGCGGACGACCTGCACGTAGAAGCGGGAGACGTCCTCGACGACGAAGTCGATGAGCGCGTTCACCGCGCGGTCGTTCTCGAAGTCCTCCATCGCGTCGGTCATCTCCGCCTCGACGCTCTGGAGCCGGGAGAGCACCCACTCGTCGACGAGTTCGAGGTCGTCCTCGACGTCGGCCAGCGAGACCGCGTCGGGGTCGAAGTCGTCGGCTCGCATGTACGGCAGCGGGAAGCGCGCGACGTTCCAGAGGATGTTGAGCCGACGCTGCATCTCCTGGGTCTCGTCCCACGAGAAGTTCATGTCCTCGCCCTGGGCGGTCACCGACAGCAGGAACAGGCGCATCGGGTCGACGCCGTACTCGTCGATGACCTCGTGGGGGTCCACGAAGATGCCCTTGGACTTGGACATGCCGCGGCCGTCGGGCATGTTGGCGTAGCCGTGCATCAGGACCTGCTTGTAGGGGATCTCGCCGGTCGCGGCGGTGGACATGCCGAGCTGGGACCAGAACCACCCGCGGGTCTGGTCGTGGGCCTCCATGATGAGGTCGGCGGGCCACAGGTTGTCGAAGCGGCTCTGGTCTTCGGGGTAGTTCAGCGTGCCCCACGTCGCGACCGAGGAGTCCAGCCACACGTCGAAGACGTCCGGGACGCGCTCGTAGGTCGTCCCGTCCTCGGTGATGGTCAGGTCGTCGACGGTGTCCTTGTGCAGGTCGACGCTGTCGGGGTCGACGTCCTGGTCGACGCGCTCGGCGAGTTCCTCGCGGTCGCCGATCACGATGGCGTCGGCCATCTCGCCCGACCAGTCGTCGGGGATCCAGATCGGGATCGGGATGCCCCAGTAGCGCTGGCGGGAGACGTTCCAGTCGGGCGCGTCCTCGACGAAGTCGCGGAAGCGGTTGTCGCGCGCCCACTGCGGGTACCACTCCGAGTCCTCGATGTTGTCGAGGAGCTCGTCTTTGATGTCGGTGACCGTGATGAACCACTGGTCGGTGACGATCTGGATGATGCCCGTGTCGCAGCGCCAGCAGTGGCCGTAGCTGTGGGTGGTCGTCTCCTCCGCGAGGAGCGCGCCGTTGGCGTCGAGATCGTCCATGATCTCGCGGTCGGCGTCCTTGACGTACTCGCCGGCGTACTCGCCCGCGCTCTCGTCGTAGACGCCGTCGGCGCCGACCGGACAGAAGATGTCCAGTCCGAGTTCGGTGCCGCGCTCGAAGTCCTCCTCACCGTGGCCCGGCGCGGAGTGGACCAATCCTGTGCCGTCGCCCTCGGTGTCGACGTACTCGCCGGTGTAGACCTGGAGCGCGCCCTCGCCGCTGGGCGCGTCGGGGACTTCCTCGCGCAGCGGGTGCTCGTAGGTCCACCCCACGAGGTCCTCGCCGGTCAGTTCCTCGACGACCTCGTAGTCGTCGTAGCGGCCGGCCGAGAGGACGCTGTCGACCTTCGCCGCGGCGACGTACAGGCGCTCGGTCTCGCCGTCCCTCTCGGCGTCGACGCCGACGTACTCGCCCTCGCCGTCGACGGCGACGAAGGTGTTGGCGGGGATGGTCCACGGCGTCGTCGTCCAGATGACGAGGCTCCCCTCGCGGTCGCCGCTCGCGGGTCCGTCGTCCCCGCTCGCGCTGTCCGAGGCCTCTCCGTGGTCGGCCTCGCGCAGGTCGAACTTGACGTAGATCGAGGGGTCCTCGACGTCCTCGTACTCGACCTCGTTGTTGGCGATGGCCGTCTCGCAGCGCGGACACTGGGAGATAGAGCGCTGGCCCTGCTCGACGAGGCCGCGCTGGTGGGCCTTCTCGAAGCCCCACCACGCCGCTTCCATGTACTCGGGCGTGACGGTCTTGTACGGGTCGTCCCAGTCCATCCAGACGCCGAAGGACTTGAAGTCCTCCTGCAGGCCCTCCAGCTGCTCGTTCGCGTAGGCCTTGCACTCGTCGATGAAGTTCTGCTCGCCGAACTCCTCGATGTCCTTCTTGTTCTCGAAGTCCAGGCGCTCCTCGACGCGGGTCTCGATGGGCAGGCCGTGCATGTCGTAGCCCGGCCGGTCGGTCACGTCGTACCCGCACATTCGGAGATAGCGGATGTAGCAGTCCTTCAGCGTCTTGTTCCAGGTCGTCCCCATGTGGGCCGCGCCCGAGGTGTAGGGCGGGCCGTCGACGAAGAAGAAGTCCTCGCCGTCGGATCGGTGCTCGACCGTCTGCTCGTAGGCGTCGACGGCGTCCCAGTAGTCGAAGACGCGGTCCTCGACCGCGTCGGGGTCGTACTGGTCGGGGACGTCCGCGAACCGCTCGGTGCGGGCCGCGGGTTCCCCGTCTCCGTCGGCGTCGTCCGTGCTCATACCTCCACGGACCCGCCCGACGCTCTTGGAAACTTCGATTACGTGGTCGCAAGATTCGCCCGGCCACTCTGATCTCTCGGCCGACGGCCGCATCGGTTCGGGTCCTTCCTCGGATTGCGGGCGGCTGTGTGGATCTATGGCAAGCTATTTGCGATCGAGTGACGGGGCTACACGCATGCCGGACTACGAACCGACGTGGGAGTCGCTGGACGCCCACGAGGTCCCCGAGTGGTTCCGCGACGCGAAACTCGGCATCTTCGTCCACTGGGGGCTCTACTCGGTCCCCGCGTGGGCGCCGCCGGACGCGGACATCGGCGGCGAGGACGCCTCCCCGTACGCCGAGTGGTACCCCTACTACATGTACGAGGACGGGTCGCCGACCCGGGAGTACCACCGCGAGACGTACGGCGAAGACCTGGAGTACCTCGACTTCGCCGACGACTTCACCGCCGAGAACTGGGACCCCGACCGCTGGGCGGACTTCTTCGCCGACGTGGGCGCGGGCTACGTCGTCCTGACCGCCGAGCACCACGACGGCTACCCGCTGTGGGACTCCCATTACGCCCGTCACACCGCCGCGACCAGCGGGCCGGAGCGCGACCTCGTCGGCGACCTCTGCGAGGCGGTCCGGGCGCGCGACCTCCGGTTCGCGGCGTCGTACCACGCCAACTTCAACTACTACCAGCCCGGTTTCGAGGGGCGGTTCGGCCACCCCGACTTCGCGGCGGGCCACCCGTTCGACGACGACGCCGGTCCCGGTCCGGAGTACGTCGACTTCATGAACGCCAAACACCGGGAGCTGATCCGGAAGTACCGACCGGACCTGCTGTGGTTCGACGTCCCCAAGGCCGACAGCGACCACCTCGAAGCGAAGGAACTCGTCGCCGACTACTACAACGCCGCCGACGAGTGGGGCAAGGAGGTGGCGGTCAACGACCGGGCGTCGACGGACTCGATCGGGGGCCCCCTGGCCGAGGACGAGAGCGACGACGCGATCCACGGCGACTTCGAGACGCCGGAGTACTACACGTACGACGAGATCCGAGACGACCCCTGGGAGGCGACCCGCGGCATCGGTCACTCCTTCGGGTACAATCAGATCGAGGGCGAGGACGATCATCTGGCTCCGGTCGAACTCGTCCACTCGTTCATCGACGTCGTCTCGAAGAACGGCAACCTCCTCCTCAACGTCGGTCCCAGGGCCGACGGCGCGATCCCCGAGATCCAGCGCGAGCGGCTGGCGGCGCTGGGCGACTGGCTCTCGGTCAACGGCCCGGCTATCTTCGGGACCCGACCGTGGGCCGTCTCGGAGGACAGCGACGGCGACGTCCAGGTCCGGTACACGTGGCGCGACGGCGACCTGTTCGCCGTCGCCCTCGACTGGCCCGGCGACTCCCTCGAACTCTCGGTCCCGTCCCACGTCTCGCTCGCCGACGCGCCCGACGCGGCGCTGCTGACCGCCGACGGTGACGAGGAGGTGTCCGCGACGCTCCGCGACGACGCGCTGGTCGTCTCGCTCCCGGAACGGCCCGACCACGACCACGCCTACGCGGTCCGGCTCTCGGACGTCGCCAACCCCCGGCAGGAGTGAGACTCCTCGCGGCTCGCTATCGACTGCTGTCGCCGCTGGTCGGTCGCACGCTCGATCTGGATGCCGACTACTCGAACTCCACGCCGATGTCCATCTCGTAGCGCACCAGTGACTCGCCGTCGTCGCTCAGCACGAACTCCCCGCGGAAGGTCTCGCCGGTGACGAGGTGGGGGAGCCACACGCGGTCGTCGATCCACATCTCGCCGTAGGGTAACTCGCTCACGGGGTGTAACTCGGGCACGGCCTCCTCGGTCGCCTCGGGTTCGCCGTCGACGCCGTCGGCCGCGAACACGTGGACGTACATCGAGTCGTCGTCGACGGTGCCGTCGCGGAAGTGGAAGTCGAACTCGCCGCGTTTCTCCAGGCCGACCGGGTCCACCCGCAGTTCCTCGCGGACTTCCCGACGGGCGGCCTCGCGCGGCGTCTCGCCGGACTCGACCTTCCCGCCGGGACCCACCAGTTTTCCGGCCCCGAGACCGCGCTGTTTCCGGATGAGGAGCATCTCGTCGTCGACGACGGGGTGACAGAGCGTCGCTTCGGTCGCCTGCATGTCAGTGATCGACGGACTGTCACCCCGCGGTGACTTCAGTCCACCGGGCGGGGCGCGCGCCGGCCAACCCGACGCGGATATCCCGTCTACGGTGAACACGCCGCTCGCCACGAGGGCTCCGATCGCCCGCCGCGACCGAACCGATCCGCCCCGTTTCACTTCCGCTCCGGGGGGACGGCGAGGCTCGGCTTCCCGCTCCGCTGGCGACGGTTCCGCGGGACGCGAGTCAGATTTCACGTCACGAGTCCCTGAAACGGACCGGAAACTACCGGTCGCGTTCCACTTTCGCCGCGACTGGCAAACGGTTAAGTGGTGCGCGGAGCGTGGTGAAAGTAATGACGGAGGACCCCGAGGAGGGGATGCTGTCGTGGGACGAATCGGTGTTCCGCGACGAACACGTCTTCGAGATCGACTACCTGCCGGAGACGTTTCTCCACCGCGACACGCAGATGGAGACGCTGAAGTACGCGCTGCGCCCCGCCGTCCGGGGGTCGCGGCCGCTGAACGTCGTCGCGCGCGGGCCGCCGGGGACCGGCAAGACCACCGCCGTCCAGAAGATGTTCGGCGAGCTACGGGCCCAGACCGACGTGAAGACGGTGCGCGTGAACTGCCAGGTCAACTCGACGCGGTACTCGGTGTTCTCGCGGCTCTTCGAGGGCGTGTTCGACTACGAGCCGCCGTCGTCGGGCATCTCGTTCAAGAAGCTGTTCTCGCAGATAACCGACCAGCTGGTGGCCGACGACCGCGTCCTGGCCGTGGCGCTCGACGACGTGAACTACCTCTTCTACGAGGACGAGGCCTCCGACACGCTGTACTCGCTGCTGCGCGCCCACGAGGAGCAGGGCGGCGCGAAGATCGGCGTCCTCTGCATCTCCTCGGACCTGGATCTCGACGTCATCGACGAACTGGACACGCGAGTCCAGAGCGTCTTCCGGCCCGAGGACGTCTACTTCCCGAAGTACGACCAGCCGGAGATCGTCGACATCCTGCAGGAGCGCGTCGATCGGGGGTTCCACGACGGCGTGATGACCGCGCCGGTCCTCGACCTGGTCGCCGAGTACACCGAGGAGCAGGGCGGGGACCTGCGGGTCGGCATCGACCTGTTGCGCCGCGCGGGCCTGAACGCGGAGATGCGCGCCAGCCGCGAGGTCGAGCGGCAGGACGTCGAGGAGGCCTACGACAAGTCGAAGTACGTCCACCTCTCGCGGCGCCTGCAGGAGCTCTCCGAGTCCGAGAGCGCGCTGCTGGAGGTGATCGCCGAGCACGACGGCAAGCGCGCCGGCGACATCTACGACGTGTTCAACGACGAGACCGGACTGGGGTACACCCGCTACTCCGAGGTGACGAACAAGCTCGACCAGCTCGGGATCATCGACGCCAGCTACGCCGACGTGGAGGGCCGCGGCCGCTCGCGCGAGCTGACGCTCAACTACGACGCCGACGCCGTCCTCGAACGGCTGTAGCGGGCCGTGACGGTCACGAGCGCGCGATTCTACAACGCCGGCAGCGGCACGACGACCACCGGAACGTCGACGCTCCCCAGCAGCGCGCGGACAGTCGAGCCGGGAACGTCGCCGTCCGCGGAACCGGTCGACTCGCTCTCCTCGGGGTCGCCCCGTCGGGACCCCATCACGACCACGTCCGCGTCGCGCTCGGCGAGAACGGCGCGGATCTCCTCGGCGGGTTCGCCCTCGCGTTCGAGCACGTCGACGGTCGCGGGGAGCAGACGCGTCCGGGCGACGTTGGCGGCGTCGCCGGCGTCGCGCGCGTCGAGATCCGGTTCCGCGACGGTCACGACGACCACCTCGTCGTCGGCGGTGAGGCGGTCGCCGAGGTGGTCGGCGGCCGCGGCGGTCGTGTGGACCGACGCGGTCGCGAGCAGATAACGGGTCATGCGAGCCCGATCGCCGCCGACTCACTCGAAGGCGGCGAACTGTGTCCGGCAGTCCCGGCAGACGAGCGCCCGGAGCGGGTGCCCCTCGGCGTCGGTGCGCGGCGGGCCGCAACAGCCGCCGGCTTTCCCCTCGCTCAGGGGGGTCTCGCAGACCGGACAGTCGTCGAGGAACACCGCGAGGCCGTGGGCGGCGACCGCGCGCCGGCCGGGGTCGAGGTCCGTCGCCTCGGCCAGCGCCCGCGCGGCGGCGGTCTCGGCGACCGCGACCGGCCGCCGGAGCCAGACCTCGCCCGCCGGTTCGCCGGAGCCGTCCGAGAGGACGACGTAGGCGCGGTCGCGCTCGGTCACCGCGTCCGCGTCGTTCGCGGCGGGCGCCGCCGCCAGCGTCGCGGCGGCGAGGTCCGCGGGCGACCGCTCGCGGAGGTCCCGGATCGCCGACTGCCAGCGCTCCTCGAAGGACGCCGCGAGTCGCACCTCGTCGCCGCTCGCGTCGGCGACGCCGGCCGCGACGAGGTCGGACAGGACCGCCTCCCCGTCGGCGACCGTCGCGTCGGCCAGCGTGGCCGGGGTTCGGTCTGAGTCTGCGTCGGCCGCGTCGGTGTCGGCCGCGTCTGCGTCGGTATCGTCGTCGGACTGTCGACCGCTCTCGGAGTCCGCCCGGCCGCCGCCCGACGGAGGATCGGCCGGCGCGGCTCGCGGCCCGGGCGGGTGGCCTGCGCCGGCGGGGAAGGGGGTCCACGGCAGTCGGGCGACCAACCGGGGCGCGAACTGTGGCGTGTACGGCACCAGGTAGCCGCGCAGCCAGATCGCGGCCGCCCCGGCGAAAGCGAGGACAGCGCTCGCCGGCGGCGAGACGACCGCAAGGGCGAGACAGCCGATGGCGAGCAGCGCGAGGTTGACCGCCGTACAGGGCCAGCACCGGTCCGCGCCGGTGTGGGCCGGTCGGCGGATCGTCGACTGAGAGGGTCGCATCGCCGACAGTTCGGCGGGCGCTCGTTTTAGCGTGTCGTCGGTTTCCTCGAATAGGCCGGCGTTACTGCCTCTAGGCGCCCGTTACGGTTGTCTCGGTGACAGTTCCGGACAGCCGTCGCTGTGACGTGTAATTTACACTTCTGGGTTACGGCCCCGGGAGTCACGGCTCGGGCAGGTCCCAGGTGTCCGTCGTCACGCCGTCGACGCCCCGTTCGGCGAGCGCGCGGACGGTCGCGGCCCGGTCCGACGGGTCGCCGGCCGCGTCGAGCAGTCCCCAGGCGTAGACCCCGAATCCGGCGTCGTGGGCCCGCTCGACGACGTCCGTATCGAGGCACTGGCGCGCGTGCGGGTGGACGTTCGCGCAGTCCAGCACCGCCGCCAGGTCGAGGTTCGCGTCGGGATACTCGCCGAACAGCAGGCCCGTCTCCGGATCCCAGTCAGACCGGGCGATCTCGGCCAGCGCCGGCGCCGAGAAGCTGGTGACCCGCAGGGGCGGGGGGTCGTCACGCTCCGCGAGTTCGCGCCGCACGTCGGCCCAGAGTCCGGGTTCCTTGAGTTCGACGTGGAGCGTCGTCTCGGCGGGCGCGGCGTCGAGGATCTCCCCGAAGGTGGCGACCCGCTCGTCCGATCCGTCGACGCGCAACTCCCGGAGCGCCGCCAGGTCGAGGGCCGCGACGCGGCCGCTCCCGTCGGTGAACTCGTCGACGCGCTCGTCGTGAGTGGCGACGAGTTCGCCCGAGGCGCACCGGCGCAGATCGATCTCGACGGCCGGGAGGCGGCGAGCGGCCGCCGCGACCGCCGACGGGGTGTTCTCGGGGCCGTGATCAGCGCAGCCGCGGTGACCGACGAGGTCCATGCCCTATGTCGAGCCGCCGTCATCAAAGCGGCGTCGACGGTTTCGAACGCGTGACAGCCGGTAACCCGGTGTTACTCCCGGAGTGTCAGCGGATGCCGGACTATACCTTAGTCTGCAAGGCGGATCATCTGAAACATGTCGAACGAATCCGCGTCGTCGAACGGAGCGGAGAGCACGTCGTCGCGCTCGCGCCGACGGTTCGTGAAAGCGGTCGGCGTCGCCGGGGCGGTCGGGCTGGCCGGCTGTCCGAGCGGCGGCGACGGCGGTGACGGGACGGCGGGCGACGGGAACGGTGGTGGCACAGGCGACGGCGGTGGAGGCGGGACGCCCGGCGGTGGCGGCGGTGACGGTGGCGGCGGAGCGACCGTCGAGATGGCGATGCCCTCGAACGTCACCGACAGGGCCGAGGAGACCCGCGAGGCGCTGCACGACGCCGGGCTCTCGCAGGACATCACCGTCGAGTTCCTCTCGACCTCCGAGATCTCGGGCGACGTCCAGTCGCAGTACCGTAGCTGGCTCAACGCCGGCCGCGCGACGCCCGACATCTTCCGGATGGACAGCGGGTGGACGATCCCCTTCATCGTGCGCGACCAGCTCGTCGACCTGACCGATCACCTCTCCGACGACGCGCTCTCGATGATCAACGAGTACTACTTCGAGGCGCCGCTGGAGAGCGCCCGCGCGCCGGCCAACGCCGTGGGCACGCAAGCGCAGACTGACACCGGAACCGGTCGAGGCGGCGGTCCGCGGGGCGAGCTTTACGGCGTCCCCTGGCAGGTCGGCTTCCCGACGATCCAGTACCGGAAGGACCTGGTGACCGAAGCCGGCTTCGACCCGGACGGGAACAACTGGGCGACCGAGCCGATGACCTGGCAGCGCTTCTCGGAGGTCATCTCCCAGACCCACCAGAACGCCGACGTGGAGTACGGCTTCAACTGGCAGGGAACCGACTACGTCGGCCTCTCCTGCTGTACGTTCAACGAGTTCATGAGCACGTGGGGCGGCGCGTACTTCGGCGGCCGGGACAACCTCTTCGGGCCCGTCGGCGAGCGGCCCATCACCGTCGACGGGGAGCAGGTCATCCAGGCGCTCCGGATGGTCCGGACGCTGATCCACGGCTCCGGCGACCAGTACGCGCTGGACGGCTACCAGCAGATCTCGCCCAACGCCGTCCTGGAGTGGACCGAGGGGCCGTCGCTCCAGCCGTTCACGAACGGCAACGCCGTCGCCCTGCGCTACTGGCCGAGCGGCATCTTCGAGGCGGCGACGGCCTTCGAGGAGTCGGACAACCTCTCGCCGGACGCGCTGGGCGTGATGCCGATCCCCTACGCGGTGACCGAAGAGGAGTCCCAGTACGAGAACATCGGCGGCACCGCCTCGGCGCTGGGCGGGTGGCACCTCACCGTCAACCCCAACTCCGACAACGTCGACGCGGCGGTTCAGGTGATCGAGGCGACGATGCAGAAGAGCTTCCGGTCGTTCCAGTTCAGCGAACTCGGCTACCTGACCGGCGACCGGCGGCTGTTCGACCCCGCGAACGTCGGCGACGTCGAGCCCTGGGGCCCCCACCTGGAGACGCTCCGGATCGCCGGCGAGAACGCCATCCCCCGGCCCGTGACGGTCGTCTGGCCCGACCAGTCGTCGCAGATCGCCAGCCGCGTCAACGGCGTGATCGCCCAGCAACAGCCCCCCAGCGAGGCGATGTCCCAGCTCGCACAGAGCCTCGAGGAGATCGAGCAGAGCGTCTAAGATGGCGACCAGCGACGAGCACTCCCGGAGCCGCCTGCGGTCGGCAGCCGTCGCCCCGGCCAACTGGACCGAGCGCCTCTCCGAACAGCAGTTCGCGTACGTCCTCCTGCTCCCCACCCTGCTGCTCGTCTCGACGATGGCGGTCTGGCCGCTGGTGAACACGTTCCAGATGTCGCTGCACGCGGACGCGCTGTTCAGCGGGGAGTACGTCGGCGAGTTCGTGGGTCTGGAGAACTACGTCGAGTTGCTCACCGGCCAGCGAAACGCCGTCCTCGGGAGCCCCTTCGTCGACCTCAGCCAGCCGTTCCAGAGTGCGCTGACGGTGACGCTCATCTACGTGGCCATCGCCGTCACGCTCGAGACGATCCTCGGCTTCGGTCAGGCGCTCGTCCTCGACCAGAGCTTCCGCGGCCGGCGCTGGGTCCGCGTGGCGATCCTCATCCCGTGGGCGGTGCCCATCGCCATCCAGGGGCTGATCTTCTGGCTGTTCTTCCAGCCGGGCGTCGGGTTCGGGACGACGATCATGCGCGACTGGCTCGGCATCTTCTCGCAGAACCCGCTGATCAACAGCGTCGACACGATGATCATCGTCATCGTCGCCGACGTCTGGAAGACCTCGGCGTTCATGGCGCTGCTCATCCTCGCGGGCCTCCAGAGCGTCGACCGCAGCCTCTACGACGTGGCGAAGGTCGCCGGCGCCTCGCGGGTCCAGCAGTTCCGCTACATCACCTTCCCGCTCGTCCTGCCGGCGCTGCTCGTGGCGCTGCTGTTCCGGACGATCCAGTCGATGCGCGTCTACGGCATCATCGAGACGACCGGCGGGTGCTCGACGATGCCGTCGCTGACGTGCATGGTCGTCGACACCTTCCGCTCGGGCCGCTACGCCACGGCCGCCGCCGTCGCGTTCATCACCGCCGGCATCGTCGCCGCCGTGGCGATGATCTACATCGTCAAGTTCGCCGACCTGGAGGTGGGGACCTGATGGCCTCCGCGACCGCGGACGAGGACGGCGGCGACGGCGACGACGGCGGTCCGCTCCAGCGCCGGACCCGGGAGGCCATCCGCAACCCCGGCGGCGCCTACCAGTTCCTCTTCTACGTCGTCACGCTCTTTTTCCTCGTGACGACGCTGTTCCCCTTCTACTGGCTGCTCGTGCTCGCGCTGACGCCGCAGGGGGAGTTCAGTAACCTCGGCCTGTTGCCCAACGGGTTCAACCCCTACTCGTTCGTCGAGATGTTCGAGCGGCTGCCGTTCCACGTCTACATGTTCAACAGCATCGTCATCGCGCTGACGACGACGGCCATCGTCCTGCTCGTCGCGACGCTGGCCGGCTACGCGTTCGGCCGCCTGGACTTCCGCGGCAAGACGCCGATGCTCCTCCTCTTGCTCGCCATCTCCTACTTCCCGCCCGCCGCGTTCATCATCCCGCTGTTCCAGTTCTTCACGGGCAACGTCGAGATCCTGACGCTACCGGTGTTCGGGACCATCTACAGCCCGGACTGGTTCAACACCCCCGGCGCGATGGTGACGCCGTTCAGCGCGCTCTTTCTCCCCCTCTCTATCTTCATCCTCACGACCTTCTACAGCCAGATCCCGGACGGCCTCGAGGACGCCGCCCGCGTCGAGGGGGCGACGCGACTGGGCGCGCTCTTCCGGGTGATCGTCCCGCTGTCGGCGCCCGGCGTCGCGACGGCCGGCGTGCTGACGTTCATCGGCGTCTACAACGAGTTCTTCATCTCCTTTTTGATGACCGACGGGCAGGCGGAGAACTGGGCGCCCATCGTCTGGGGCGTCGTCAACTACCAGGGCCAGTACCAGGCCTTCTACAACCTGATGGCGGCGGCGAGCATCGTCGGGGTCCTCCCCGTCGTGATCCTCGTCGTCATCGCCCAGGAGCGCATCGTCAGCGGACTGACCGCGGGAGCACTCAAGGAGTAACAATGGGAGACGTCATCTTAGACCACGTCACGAAACGGTACGCGGACGTCACGGCAGTGGACGACATGAACCTCGACATCGCCGACGGCGAGTTCGTCACGCTCGTCGGCCCGTCGGGCTGTGGCAAGTCGACCACGCTCGAAACGATCGCCGGCCTCACCATCCCCAGCGAGGGACGGATCACCATCGCCGGCGACGACGTGACGACGAAGCCGCCGAAAGACCGGGACATCGCGATGGTGTTCCAGAACATCGCGCTGTTCCCGCACATGGATGTCCACGACAACATGAGCTTCGGGCTCCGCCTCCGGGACTACCCGAAAGACGAGATCGACCGCCGGGTGGCCCGCGCCGCCGAGATCCTCCAGATCGAGGAACTGGTCGACCGGATGCCCGACGAGCTCTCGGGCGGCCAGCGCCAGCGGGTCGCCATCGGCCGCGCCATCGTCCGCGAACCCGCCGTGTTCCTCATGGACGAGCCCCTCGCGAACCTCGACGCCAAGCTCCGCGTCCACATGCGCACGGAGCTCCAGCGCCTCCACAAGGAACTGGAGACCACCATCATCTACGTCACCCACGACCAGGCCGAGGCGATGACCATGAGCGACCGCATCGCCGTCATGAACGAGGGGCACCTCCAGCAGATCGCCCCGCCGCTCGTGTGTTACGACGAGCCCGCCAACCTGTTCGTCGCCGGGTTCATCGGCTCGCCGAGCATGAACTTCATCGAGGGGACCGTCCGCGGCGGCGAGATCCAGACCGAGGGGTTCGACGTCGACTTCGACCCCGCGCAGGTCGCCGAACTCGCCGAGGGCGACGCCGTGACCGTCGGCGTCCGCCCCGAGGACGTCTACCCCGCGAGCAAGGCGGGCGAACTCGTCAACCCGACCCGCCGCATCCGCGCCCGGACGGACGTCCTCGAACCGATGGGCGACGAGATATTCGTCTACCTCGTCCTCCAGGGCGAGGACGCCGCCGGCGGCGATACCGGCACCGCCGGCGCCGCCAGCGCCCACGGGGCCGACGAACTCCTGATGAGCGTCGAGCCCGACAGCGATCTGGCCGCCGACGAGGACCTGGAGGTCGTCCTCGACAGGGGGAAGATCCACGTCTTCGACACGGCGACCGGCGACGCGCTCTGCCACGACATCGTCCGCTCGGAGGCGATGGGCGGCGGGCACCCCGGCGCCCGGGAGGAGAGCTGACCGTGGTCTCGACCGGCCTCCTGCTGTACTTCGGGATGGGGACCCTGCTCTTTTTCTTCTGGGTCTACGGCATCTACGCGTTCGTCCGCGACTGCCGACAGACCTACGTCCCGGGATTCAAGGCCTGGCTCGCCCGCCGCCGCGAGCAGCGGGCGGAGAACGAGCGAGAGCAGGACCGCGACGAGAAGGAGAAGCAGCTGTACTGAGCGCGTCCGTTCGCGCGCCGGCGCTCTCTCCAGGCCCGACCGGTCCGACAGAACGGACGAGTCGTTCGCATCGGAAAACATATATCTCGCCTGAGAGTTCAACCGGTCGTGCTCTCGAACGCCGTCCAGTCGTTCAGGTACGCGTTCCGGCGGGAGTTGCTCGCGCTCTACGCCGCTGTCGTCGTCGGACAGTGGATTATGGACCTCTCGAACGTGGTGCTCGCTGTGGTGCCCTTCCTACCGCGGTTCGTCCGCAGGGTGCTCTCGTGGCCGATATTCCTCCTCGGGCTCGCGCTGGTCGTCGGCGGCGTCGTCGGCGTCCTCCATCGCGTCGTATCCGATGCCGGGTAACGCCGGCGGAACCGTGTGGAGCGGGACAGCGAAGGTCTTTCGGCGCGGTTGCCGAACGGGACACGAATGAACGTTCGGACGGACTCGTATCCGCTGTGGTTGCTCGTCTTTCTGGTGCCGGCCGTCGTCGTCGGTGTGGCGAACGATTCGATCGTCGCGGCGTCGCTGACTGCCGTCGTCCTGGCCGCGCTCGCGTATCTCTACTTCAATTATCCGTTCTGACTGACGGAACCCGGCCGCGGAACGGTCACCGCGACGGCCGCAACAGGTGCGCGCGGCCGGCGAGCAGGCCGATCAACAGGCCCGTGAAGTGGGCGACCAGCGCGACGCCGCGGCCGCCGGTCACCACGGTGATCGCGCCCGCCACGACCACGAATATCACCAGCTGCGCGCGCGGGCTGAGCGGCGTGCGGTCCAGGACGGTGTCGCTCATGCGGTTGCCGGCGAGCAGGTAGCCGACCAGGCCGGCGATGCCGCCGCTGGCGCCGAGGACGGCCACGCCGGGCCCGACGAGGTCGCTGACCCACACCTGGGTCAGGCCGGCCAGTGCGCCGGTGGCGAGGAAGAAGGCGTGAAAGCGCAGCCGGGAGGTCTGCTGTTCGAGATAGAGGCCGACGACCAGCAGGACGACGACGTTCGCGACGAGGTGGCCGACGCCGACGTGGGCGTAGACGCTGGTGACGATCGTCCAGGGCTGGCGGCCGACCGGCGCCGAGAGGGCGAAGGCGAGCGGTATCTGGAGGAACGCGACCGCTCGCTGGACGAGGAAGACGACGACGATCACGCCAACCAGCGTCAGCGTCGGACTTCGCGACACGAACGGAGGTTCGGCCACCGGCTACAAGAAAGGTCGGGGCGCCCGGAGGCGGAACGCACTTGCCGCCGGTCCCCGAACCGCGGAGTCGATGACGGAACCGACCGCGGAGGGGACGTACACGCTCGTCCTCGAACTGGCCGCGTCGGCGACTATCGAGGTCGGCGCCCTCGGCGCCCGCGAGTTCGCGCCCGGGTGGTACGCCTACTCCGGGAGCGCGTTCGGTCCGGGCGGGTTCGCGCGGGTCGAGCGCCACCGGGAGCTGTGCGCCGGCGAGCGCGACGCTCGCCACTGGCACGTCGACTACCTGCTCGACCACCCCGACGTGCGCGTCGAGGCGGTCGGCCGCACGCCGGACGAGGACGTCGAATGCGAGGTCAGCCGGCTACTCGCGGGCGAGGAGAGCGACGACCGGGGCGGCGCGGACGAGCGCGAACGGGTTCCGGGTTTCGGCGCGTCGGACTGCGACTGCGGGTCGCACCTGGTGTACGAGGCCGGCGGCGAGTCGCTCCGGCGGGCGGTCGAGCGAGTACACCGCACGTATCGTAAATCTATGTGTAGTCGGGTCGAAATAAACTCACAGGCTTAAGGTCCCCCTCACGAAAGAGGGTGTAGACCGGCCACGAGACATGAGCGGCACATCGACGGCGATACGGGTCCTCCACGTCGACGACGACCGGGACCTGGGTGGACTCGTCGCGGCGGCGCTCGAACGCGAAGACGACCGCTTCGACGTGCTGACGGCGACGGATCCCGACGATGCACTGACCCTCCTCGACGAGGAGCGAGTCGACTGCGTCGTCTCAGACTACGACATGCCCGGACAGACGGGCATCGAGTTCCTCGAGACCGTCCGCGAGCGCGACCCCGACCTCCCGTTCGTCCTCTACACCGGGAAGGGCAGTGAGGAGGTCGCGAGCGAGGCCATCTCGGCGGGCGTGACGGACTACCTCCAGAAGGGGACGGGGACCGACCAGTACGCGCTGCTGGCCAACCGGATCGAAAACGCCGTCTCCGCCGCGCGGTCGCGGAGCGCGCTCGAAGAGCGCAACCGGAGCCTCGAGACGCTGATCAGCAACCTCCCCGGCGTCGTCTACCGCTGTCGGAACGACCCCGGGTGGCCGATGGAGTTCGTCGCGGGCGAGTGCGAGCGGCTCACCGGCTACACCGCGGCCGAACTGGAGCGCGGCGCGGTCGTCTGGGGCGAGGACGTGCTCCATCCCGATGACCGCGGACGACTCTGGGAGACGGTGCAGTCGGCGGTCGACGCGGGCGACCCATTCGAGGTGAGCTACCGGATCCGGACGGCCGACGGCGAGGTCCGCTGGATGTGGGAGCGGGGCCGCGCCGTCGGCGACGACGCCGAGCGGATCGAGGGGTTCATCACGGACGTGACCGAGCGCCGGGAGCGCGCCCAGACGCTCGAACGCTACCGGTCGATGGTCGACGCCATGCCCGACGCGGCGTGTATCTACGACGCGGACGGCCGATTCGTGATCGCGAACGACTACCTCGCGGACTTCTTCGGCGCGTCGCCCGAGGCGCTCGAAGGCGAGCAGAGCGCGCTCGTCGCGGAGATCCGCGCCGATGCCGAGGCGGGCGAGGACCCGTATCGGGAACTCGTCGAGGGCGACCGCGAGGAACTCCAGGGGATAGTCGAGGCGGTGTTCCCCGAGCACGGCGAGGCTGTCCTCGACTATCGCCTCGCGCGACTGGAGATCGACGGCGAGTTCGACGGCGTCGTCGGCGTCGCCCGCGTCGTGACCGAACGTAAGCGCCGCGAGGGCGCCCTGAGCGCGCTCACGGACGCGACCCGGCAGTTCATGGACGCTCCCGACCGCGAGACCGTCGCGGAGCACGCCGTCGAGACGGCGGCCGCGGTGCTGGACGAGGAGGTCAGCGGCCTCTGGTTCGTCGACGAGGACGGGTCCGCGCTCCGCCCGGTCGCCGCGACCGACGCGGCCCTCGACCTGATCGGCGACCTGCCGACCTACACCGGCGGCGAGAGCCTGACGTGGGACGCGTTCCGGAGCGGCGCGGTCACCGTCTGCGAGGACCTCCAGACCGAACCGGACCGCTACAACGCCGAGACGCCCCTGGAGAGCGAGATCATCCTCCCCCTGGGCGAGTACGGCGTCATGGCCGTCGGCGCGACCGAACTGGCGAGCTTCGACGAGGTCGACGTCTCGCTGGCTCGCATCCTGGCGAACACGGTCGAGGCCGCGCTCGACCGCGCGGCCCGAGAACAGGAGTCCCGCGAGCATCGCCGGGAACTCGAACGCCAGAACGAACGGCTGGACGAGTTCGCGGGCATCGTCAGCCACGACCTGCGCAACCCGCTCCAGATCGCGTCCGCCCGCGCCGAGTTACTCGCCGAGGAGGTCGACAGCGAACACCTGCGTTCGATCCGGCGCGCTCACGACCGCATGGAAGCGCTCATCGACGACCTCCTCACGCTCGGCCGCGAGGGCGAGACCGTCCTCGACATCGAACCCGTCGCCCTCGGCCCGGTCGCACGGACCTGCTGGGAGACCGTCGGCGCGTCCCCGGCCACGCTCGTCGTCGAGACCGACGACAGCGTCCGCGCCGACCGACGACGACTCCAGCAGCTCCTCGAGAACCTGATCGGAAACGCGGTCGAGCACGGCTCCACGACTGCCGATTCGCGCGCTCGTCGGGGTGCCGACTCGCAGGTACCCGAGAACGCGAACGGGACCGACCCCGACGACTCCGGGGAGGCACGATCCGGATCAGCGCCGAGACGGGTGGACGGACCGGTCCGGGGCGACGCGGCGCGTTCGGGGGTGACGGTCAGGGTCGGGACGCTCGACGACGGGTCGGGCTTTTTCGTCGCCGACGACGGTCCCGGGATTCCCGAGGGGCGTCGTGAGGAGGTGTTCGAGAGCGGCTACTCGACGGACGCGGAGGGGACGGGCTTCGGGCTCTCGATCGTCGAACAGATCGCGCAAGCCCACGGCTGGTCGGTCGCTGTCACAGAGAGTGAGTCCGGCGGCGCCCGCTTCGAGATCACCGACGTCGACGTCGCCGACTGACCGTCGCCTCCCTCGCCCGACTCGTAGTGGCCTCGATTCAGGGTCCCGGTCGCACGTCCGGGGGCGCCGGCGCAGTTATTTCCCCGCCGCGGTTCGGTTCGCCGATCCGTCGCCGGATTTACCGGCCGTGGCCGTCGGCGTGACGGTGACGTCACCCGTCTCGTCGACGACGACCTCGTAACCGTAGTACGTAAACGTGACTTCGAGCGTTCCCCCCTCTCGCTTGCTCGCCGACTCGACCATCGTCTCCAGCGCACCCACGTCTATCACGTCGTAAAGCGGTTTATCCAAATGTAGCGGATCGACGCCCTCGCGCGCCGCGATCTGTCTGGTTACCTTGGTACTCAACATTTCACCCATCACCGTGCGTCGCCTCGAAACGGATCGGCTTAATTGTGGCGATGCACTTGCAAGATTTAAGAGGAACGGCCGCTGTCTCGCCAGGTTTCGCCGATTTCCAGTTCTAGCGATTGGTTGGAGGAAAATATTTTACAAGTTACAAGTTCTGCGGTCCAAACCAACTGTCCGGCCGGGCAGCGAGGGGTCGAACTCGCGGCGTCGACGGGCGCTTCCGAAGCGTCCGCGCCGACCGCGTCGTCGAACTGCCCGCCGAGCCGGAGCGGGTCGACCCCCTCGCGCGGCAACCGCCTTCGCCGACTCGGGACTCGGTATCTGAGTATTACCGTCGTCGGTCGGCGTTCGACGCTCACCAGGCGCCGTTCGCGGCGTCGACACGAGTGGGCGTACCCGCAGCGGCCCGATCCGAACGGTTCGGTCGGAAACTCGGTTTCGGCGTGAATCACGCACGTCTACGTATCGATCTGGAACTCCCTGGAAAGGGACACGGACGTATCCGCACGCGGGACGACCAACCGGGAGTGGGGCGGCGGCCGGTCTGGCGACCGGCCGCCCCCACCAGACCGTCTCGCCGACCTCGCCAGACCGTCTCGCCGACCGGTCGGCCGCGGCACCGAAGTAAGTCGCCCCTGTCGGGTCGGTACGGAGTGGATGTGGCGGCTCGTGCTCGGTAGTTCGCGACCCGAATCGGGTAGCAGTCGTCTGTTTTTCCGGCCGGCTCCCCAACCGTTCACATGGAGCTATCTGATGCGTCAGCGCTTCCCGCGCCGACGCGGTTCTCCATCGCCTGTGGGTTCGCGCTCGCTGTGGTGTTCGCCTCGCTCGCTCACCCGCCTGCGTTCGTCGACCAGACCGGCATGTTCGGAGACGTGGGAATCGACAAGTGGATCCACGCCGGGAGTTACGCGCTGGTCACGTTTCTCCTCGCCTACGCCGTTCTCGCCGAGAGCGTCCTGTCGCTCGTCGGAATTGCCGCCGTCGCCATCGCACTCGGCATCGGGGTCGAGTTCGTCCAGAGCACTATCGCCTGGCGGAGCAAGGAGGCCGCCGACGTGATCGCCAACGTCACCGGAACCATCGTCGCCGTCGGCGCCTGGAAGCTAGTCCAGTGGTGGTTGCCGGCCGGTCCGAACCGCTCGGGAGACTGACCGCCCGGAGCGGTCGGTCACCGAAGGTTCCGTCTGCGTGCACTGGAGTGACCGCCGAGCGGCGGGGCGGGGCGCGCCCCCGACCAGAAGCGGACGTTCCGCCTGTTCCGGCTGTTCGACGGTCTCCTGGGTGGGGTCGCCGCGCCCACCGGCGACTGCCCGATGCGATCCGAGTCGAATCCGCACCGTTCGGCCGTCGAACGGCCCGAAATCGGGACGCCTGCAGCTTCCGGGGAACGGCTTTGCGTGTCGAGGCCCACGGTGTATCCGGAGGATTCTCACAATGGGTACCGCGACAGCGTCGACGGAGGCAGTCGACCGGATCATCGAGGACTGGCCGTCGAAGACGCCGGGCCAGCAGCAACATCCGAAGGAGACCGCCGAGAAGATGCGGGCGAAGTACGGCGAGCCCGACGAGGCGACGGCGGAGCGACTCGTCTGGCACGACAACGGTCCGTGGAAACGCACCGAGGTATACCGCGAGGGGACGAAACACCGGTTCCCGATCCCCCACATCGACCACCTCTACCAGTACGTCGACTACCAGGTCCCGACGGAGAAGTACGACGACCTCGCCCGGTTCGACGGGAGCGTCCACGCCCACCGGACCGAGGGCGAACTGGTGGCGACCTGCCACAAAGAGGAGGCCAACGTCCTGGCGATAAACCTGGCCCACGACGTGATCACCGAGCGGAAGGCGGTCGAGGAGGCCCGCGAGGCGTACGCGACGATCAACGCGAAGCTGATGGCCGGCGGGTCGCCGCCGGCCACGCAAGGGTTCCTGTTCTCGCTCCCGGAGGGCGACCAGCGCGACCCCGACGTGACCGTCGTCACCGACAGACTCGGGCGCAATCGCGGGAAACTCGCGCTCGTCGCCCTCGCTGCCATAGGCGTCCTCCTCGCGGCCGCGCGGCGACGGCGCCGAGGTGGCGACCGGTCGACGGGCGACCGCGCCGCTCGCCCGTCGCGGACGGGCAGTCGGTCAGGCGGGTCTGCTCGAACGCGGCCGAAGCGCTGACCGGCGTTCTCACCGCCGATGTCGGTCACCGCAGTCGTCGACGACCGGGAGCCCGACGCGGTCGGGGCGGCGGTGCGCGCTCACCCAGACGTGACGGCGGTCGAGGTGCGCCGCCTCGACGCGGGCGACATCGTCATCGGGGAGGTCGGGTTCGAGCGCAAGACCGTCGGCGACTACCTCGGCTCGGCGCTGGGGCGGACCGGCACCGACCTCGAAGCGCAGGTCGCCGCCCTCGACGAGGCCTGCGAACACGCCTACGTGCTCGTCGAAGGGACGTGGGCCGATCTTGAAACCCACTGGCCGGGCGTCGCCGCGGCGTCGATCCGGGGGTCGGCCGCCTCGATCACGGCGCGGTTCGGCGTCCCCGTCGTCCCCTGCGGCGACCTGGAGCGCCTCGTCGACGTGGCCGTCCGCCTCGCCCGCAAGCACGCCGAGGCGCCGTCGACGCGCCCGCTCCCGACCAGCGCCGTCCCCTCGCGGTCCGAGCCGGTCGCCAAGCGCATGTACGGCTGCATCGACGGCGTCGGGCCGACGACGGCCGCGGCACTCTACGAGGCGTTCCCGACCGTCGAGTCGCTCCTCGCGGCCGACGAGTCCGAGTTGCTCGCCGTCGAGGGCGTCGGCGCGACGCGGGCGGCGGCGATCCGCGCGGCGCTGTGCGGCCCCGAGTAACCCGTCTCGATCGGCGGGCCCGATCCCTCGGCCTTTCACTTGCAGGCCCCGGCCCCTTTCCGGCACGGCCCGTACCCCGGATACCACCCGACGGCGGGGCCGGTCGGGACTTCTCTCACCGATGACGACAGCGTACGAACTCGCCGACCGAATCGAGGAACTGTCCGGGATCGACGCCGCCGGCGACCGCCTGCTGACGGTGGCCGTGCCGCCCGACGAACCGGTCGGCGCGGTGCTGGAACGCGTCGAGGAGGCCCACGCCGACGCCGAGTACATCCACTCCGAGGACGCCGACGACGCCGCCCGCTCGACGCTGGAGCAGGCCCGCCACCTCCTCCACCGCTACGAGGAGTCGGGCACGCCCGAGCACGGCCTCGTCCTCTACGTCGGGACGGTCGACGGCGAGACCCGGGAGTGGATCTTCGACGACCTCCCGACGCCGGTCGCCGAGTCCGTCTACCGGCTGGACCGCTCGTTCGACACCGCCCCGCTGGAGCGGACGACCGGCGACTCGCGGACCTACGGCCTGCTCGTCGTCGAGCGCGGCGGCGCCGTCCTCGGCCGACTCGACGGCGACGCGGTCGTGCCCGTCGAGTCCATCGAGAGCGCGGTGATGGGCAAGACCCGCGCCGGCGGCCAGTCCGCCCAGCGGTTCGCCCGCGAGCGCGAGCGCCAGAAGGAGGAGTTCTTCGAGGAGGTCGCGGCAGAAGCCGAGCGGGCGTTCCTGGCCGGGCCGGAGGGGGCAACCGCCGCTGATGCGGCCGACGCCGCCAGCGACGACGAGGGGAACGGCCTCGCCGTCGACGGCCTGCTCGTGGGCGGGACGACCGTCACCGTCGACGACTTCCTGGAGGGCGACCACCTCGACTACCGGCTCGACGAGGCCATCGTCGGCGGCCACTACGCCGTCGAGTACGCGGGCGAACAGGGCCTCCACCAGCTGGTCGACCGCGCGAGCGACGACCTGGAGGCGGCCGCCGAACGACCGGCGCGCGACGCGCTCGACGACTTCTTCGACGCCCTCGGCGCGGACGAGCCGGTCGTCTACGGCCCAGAGGAGACCGAGGAAGCGCTCGACTACGGCGCCGTCGAGACGACGCTCTGCTCGGCGGCGCTCCCCGCGGAGGAGATCCGCGAGTGGGAAGCCCGGACGGACGAGGAAGGTGGCGAGACGGTGGTCGTCCCCGACGGGTTCGACCAGGGCGCCCGCTTCCGCGAGGCGTTCGGCGGCGTCGGCGCGCTCCTCCGGTTCCCCATCGAGTGATCGGCGGCAGGCGGGGGCGCGGACGGCGCCGTTACCACCCGAGTTTCGACCGGATGGCGTCCACCGCCCCGCCCTGCTCGGCCAGTTCCTCCATCTCGTCGTCGGTCAGTTCGAAGTCGAAGACGTCGAAGTTCGCGCGGATGTGCTCGGGCGAGGACGACATCGGGATCGTCGAGACCATGGGCTGCTGGATCAGCCATCGGATGGCGACCTGGGCGGCCGACTTGCCGACGCGCTCGCCGATCTGTGCGAGCAGCGGGTCGTCGGCCAGGTCCCCCACGTCGAGCGGGCTGTAGGCGGTCAGCATCACGTCTTCCTCGATGCAGAGCGACAGCAACTCGTCGCGGCGCTCGCGGACGTGGTACTCGACCTGGTTCGTCAGGATCGGCGCGTCGGAGAGGTCCATGGCCTCGCGCAGCTGGTCGACCGAGAAGTTCGAGACGCCGAGGTGGCGGACGAACCCGTCGTCGCGGAGCTCGTTCATCGCGTCCAGCGTCTCCTCGTGGGGAACGTCGTCGTTCGGCGAGTGGATGAGCAGCAGGTCGACGGCGTCGAGGCCGAGGCGCTGGAGGCTCTCGCCCGTGGACTCGATGACGTCGTCGTAGGCGCGGTTGTCACCGGAGAGCTTGGTCGTGACGAACACGTCCTCACGGTCGACGTCGGACGCGGCGAGCGCGTCGCCGACGGCGCCCTCGCTCCCGTAGCTCTGGGCGGTGTCGAGGTGTCGGTAACCCACGTCGAGCGCCGTCTCGACGGCCCGCCGGCGCTCCTCGTCGGTGTCCATCCGGGCGGTCCCGAATCCCAGTGCCGGCACGTCGACGCCGTTGACGGTGACGTACTCCATGGGCCCGGTTCGGCGCCGGCGGCGAAAAGGGAACGGCAAGTGCTCGCAGGGCGGTCGAGAGTCCGTCTCGGCGGCGAAATACCCGCCGAGGACGGCCGACGAGTTCCGGCTCGATAGCGGTCGAGGCGGCCGGTCGCGCTCAGTCGCGGAGTTCCCAGTCGGGCGCGTCGGCCAGCCGGGCGCGGGCGGCGTCGATGGCGTCGGCGGCGGTCTCGTAGAACAGCTCGCGCCCGACGGGCGTCCGGACGCGGACGAGCGCGGTGTGGTCCGCGACGTCGAAGACGGCCAGTTCCCACGGCGCGGTCACGCACTCCCACCGACCGGACAGCGCCGCGTCCGCGCCGCGCGTCAGGCGCTCGCCCAGTTCCCAACTGAGCCGCGTCGTTCGCTCGGGCGAGACGGGGACCGCGTCGGGAAGCCCGCCCTCCGCGCGCCCGGCCGCCCCGTCGACAGAGCGTCGTGTGGACATGTCACAGACCAGGCCCCTGGCCATGAAAAATCATCCGGTTCGGTGCGCCATCCCATCACGTGTTCGGGGCGCGGTCGGTCGGTGGGATTCGACGGTGGGGCCCGGCGCGGTCCAGTCACTCCTCGCCGGACTCGTAGTGGTCGCCCGCGGCCTCGGGGATGCGGGTGCGGCCGACGAGCGCGAGCACGACGATGACGGCGACGAAGGGGATGGTCTGGACGAGCGCGTCGGGGACGCCGAGGATCTGCTGGGTCTGCAGTCGGAGCTGGACGGCGTCGAGCCCGGCGAACAGCATCGTCGACCCCAGCGCGCCGACGGGGTTGTAGTTGCCGAAGAGGTACGCGACGATGGCGATGAACCCCTTCCCGTTGACCATCGTCGGGCCGTTGCCGGTGAACTGGCCGATGTTGAACGCGAGCGCGGCGCCGCCGAACCCCGAGAGGACGCCCGAGAGCAGGACGGCGGCGTAGCGGACGCGCGAGACGTCGACGCCGGCGGTGTCGAGCGCCCGGGGGTTCTCGCCGGAGGCGCGCACCCACCGGCCGAAGGCGGTCCGGTTGAGGGTGTACCACGCGGCGGCGACGGCGACGAACATCAGGTACACCGGCGGCGCGGCGTCGAAGACGGCGCCCAGCAGCGGCACGTCCGCGAGGACCGGGACCGTCCACGTCCCGAGGGTGTCGACGCTGTCTGTGTTCGGGCCGCCGTAGACGACCTGCGAGAGGAACGGCGCCAGCCCGAGCGCGATGAGCCAGATCGCCAGCCCGGCGATGATCTGGTCGGCGCGGAACTCGATGCAGACGACGGCGAACAGCCCGGCCAGCGCCGTCGACGCGAGCACGCCGATCAGGAAGCCCGCCAGGAGCGAGCCCGTGACGTCCGTGCCGTAGATGGCGGCGAACGCGGAGATGATGAGCAGCCCTTCGAGGCCGATGTTGATGACGCCGGACTTCTCGGCGAAGATCCCCCCGAGCGCGGCGAAGACGATCGGGACCGATAGCCGGAGCGTCGCCGCCAGCGTCGAGGTCGAGACGATCACGCCGAACAGTCGCCCAACCGACGACTCGGGGGCCACCACCGCGGCGACGCCCAGCAACGCCAGCAGCGCCACCGCGGCGAGCGCGACCCACAGGCGTCCGGAGAGTCCGCTGGTCCCGGCCGTCGCGCCGCCCTCGTCGGACCGGGTCGACGCTTCAGTGCCGTCAGTCATCGGCGGCACCTCCCGGCGAGGCGGCGACGCCCGGCTCCTCGGGTTCGATCCGGCGACCGATCAGCCGGAAGAACTCGGGCATCGCGACGAAGAGGATGATCAGCCCGCGGAGGACGCCGACGAGCTGCGGCGGCACGTCGGTGGCGAAGTCGACGACCGACGAGCCCGACTGGAGCACGCCGAACAGGAACGCGGCGAACACCGCGCCGACGGGGTGGTTCCCGGCGAGGATGGAGACGGTGATGCCGTCGAACCCGTAGGAGGGGACGCCCGTCTGGAACCGGCCGAGGATCATCAGCACGTACACCGCGCCGCCGACGCCGCCGAGCGCGCCAGACAGCGTCAGCGACGCGACGACCGTCCGGGCGGAGTCGACGCCGGCGTACTCCGCCGCTGCGGGCTGAAGCCCGGCCGTCCGCAGGTCGAAGCCGAACGACGTGTGTTCGAGCAGGTAGTAGACGCCGCCGACGACCGCGAGTGCGACCGCGAGCGCGACCAGCGAGAAGTCCAGCCGCGGATCGAACAGTATCGAGGGGAACCGCGCGAACTCCGGCACCGACGCCGTCTGGATGGCCTGGCTCGTCGGGTCCTGGAAGTGGTCGCTGACGAGGTAGCGGACCACGAGCACCGCGACGAAGTTCAGCATGATCGTCGTGATCACCTCGTTGGCGTCGGCGTAGGCCTTCAGCACGCCGGGGATCGCGCCGTAGAACCCGCCGCCGAGAGCGCCCGCGGCGAGCCCCAGCGGGACGAGGACGACCGCGCCGACGAGCCCCGAGAACGCCGGCGCGGCCCAGAGGACGGCGAGCGCCGAGGCGAGCGCGCCGACGACGAGCTGGCCCTGCGTCCCGATGTTGAAGATGCCCGCGCGGAAGGCGAGCGCGACGGACAACCCGGTGAAGACCAGGATGGTCGTCTCGCGGAGCGTCACCGCGAACTGGGCGTTCAGCGGCGACCACCCCGCGGAGAGCGGATCGCCGAGCGCCCCGAGGAACAGGCGGTCCCAGACGGCGATCGGGTCGTAGCAGAGGGTCACCTCGCCCGCGGTCAGGACCGGCGACCGGCAGGTCGCGAGCAGGCCGCCGACCACCACGATCACGGTGCCGACGAGGATCGACAGCGCGAGCGCGGCGACCGCGATGAGCGCCCGCTCGCCCGCCGAGGTCCCCGCCATCGCCACCGCGTAACCGCGGGTGCGCTGGAGAACCGTGTCGGTCCGCGACCCGTCGTCGTCCTCGGTGCCCGTGCGCGGCCTGTCTCCGTCCCCGTCCGCGTCGTCGCTCATCGCGACGCCTCCCGGTCGACGCTCACGTCGGTCTCGGGCCGCTCGCCGGCCATCAGGAGGCCGAGCTGTTCCTCCGTCACCGCCTCGGGGTCGACAACGTCGACGAACGCCCCCTCGTAGATGACGGCGAGGCGGTCCGAGAGCGACTGGACCTCCTCGAGCTTCGAGGAGACGAGCAGGACGGCGCGGCCGTCGCTCCGGAGGGCGTTGATGCGGGCGTGGATGAACTCGGTCGAGCCGACGTCGACGCCCCGCGTCGGGTGGGACGCGACCACCAGCCGCGGGTCGCGGGCGAACTCCCGGCCGACGACGAACTTCTGCTGGTTGCCGCCCGACAGCGACACCGCCCGAGCGTCGACGTCGGGCGGCCGGACGTCGTAGTCGGCGACGATCTCCTCGGCGTGCTCGCGGGCCGCGTCCCAGTCGATCCGCCCGTTCGACGCGTAGGGTCGGGCGTGCTGGCTGCCGAGCAGGCCGTTCCCGACGAGGTCGAAGTCCATCACGAGCCCGCGTTCCTGGCGGTCCTCGGGCACGTAGGCCATCCCGGCGTCGATGCGGTCGCGCCGGCTCCAGCCGGTGACGTCGCGCCCGCGGAAGCTGATCTCGCCGGCGTCCGCTGCGCGCAGGCCGGCGATCGCCTCGACGAGTTCGGCCTGGCCGTTGCCGTCGACGCCGGCGATGCCGAACACTTCGCCCTCGCGGACCGACAGCGAGACGTCGTCGACCGCGCGGACGCCGCGAGCGTCCTCGACGACCAGGTCGCGGACGTCGAGGACTGTCTCGCCGGGCGTCGCCTCCGATCGGTCGACGTCGAGCAGGACCTCGCGGCCGACCATCAGCTCGGCCAGTCGCTCGCGGGAGGCGTCGGCCGCCGGGACCGTCCCCACGTTCTCGCCGCCGCGGAGGACGGTGATCTCGTCGGCGGCCGTCATCGCCTCGCGGAGCTTGTGCGTGATGAAGATGATCGTCTTCCCCTGGTCGGTCAGCTCCGCGAAGACGCCGAACAGGTCCTCGACCTCCTGGGGGGTGAGCACGGCCGTCGGCTCGTCGAGGATCAGCACGTCGGCGCCCCGGTACAGCGCCTTCAGGATCTCGACGCGCTGGCGGACGCCGACGCCGACGTCCTCGATCCGGGCGTCGGGGTCGACGTCGAAGCCGTAGCGCTCGGAGAGGTCGACGACTTCCTCGCGGGCGCGCTCGCGGTCGACCGCGAGGCCGAACCACCGCTCGGGCTCGTTGCCGAGCGTGATGTTCTCGGCGATCGTCATCGGGTCGACCAGCATGAAGTGCTGGTGGATCATCCCGACGCCGGCGTCGATGGCGTCCCGCGGCGAGTCGAACTCGCGGGGTCGGCCGTCGACGACGACGCGTCCCTCGTCGGGCTCGTAGAGGCCGTAGAGGACGTTCATCAGCGTGGTCTTGCCGGCGCCGTTCTCGCCGAGCAGCGCGTGGACGGTGCCGCGCTCGACCCGCAGGTCCACCTCGTCGTTGGCGACGACGCCCGGGAACCGCTTGGTGATCCCGTCGAGGTGGACCGCGTGCGTCGCGGCCCCGGTGCTCTCTGGACTGTCTGTCGCGGCCCGTCCGCCGTCGGCACCGTCGCTCACGGCACCCCTCCGCTGTCGGGCGCCTCCGTCGCCGCTCGGTCGCTGTCGTCACTCGCGTCGGCGAAGCCAGTCATCGGTGGGGCGCGTCAGGGTTCCTCGGGGACGGTGATCTCGCCGTCGACGATGCCCTGGCGGGCCTGCGCGATGGCGTCTTTGACGTCCTGGGGGATCTCCGAACCGAGCTGCTGGCCGTAGACGATCTCGACGCCGTCGTCCTGGAGTCCCAGCGCCGTCGTCGATCCCCCCTCGAACGAGTCGTTCACGACGGCCTGGACCGCGTTGAACACCGCCGTGTCGACGCGCTTGACCATGCTCGCGAGGATCACGTCGCTGTACTCCTCGCGAGTCACCGACTGGTCGCGGTCGACGCCGATGGCGAACTTACCCTGCTCCTGGGCGGCCTGGAAGACGCCGGTCCCCGTGTTCCCGGCGGCGTGGTAGACGATGTCGGCGCCGGACTCGTACATCGAGACCGCGGCCTCCTTGCCGCCCGAGGGGTCGTCGAACCCGCCGACGTAGGCCGTCTGGACGTCGACGTTCTCGTTCGCGTGGGCGACGCCGGCGTCGTAGCCGGCCTGGAAGCGCTTGATGAGCGGCGACTCGACGCCGCCGACGAACCCGACGGTGGTCGTGTCGGGATTCGTCGACCCCGCGCCGGCCTGAAAGTCCATCGTCGTCAGCGCGCCCGCGAGGTGACCGACGAGGAACGAGCCCTGTTCCTCGGCGAAGACGTAGGAGGCGACGTTGTCGGCGTCGACCGTCTCGTCGACGATCATGAACCGCTGGTCGGGGTACTCGCTCGCGGTGTTGCTCAGCGCGTCGGCCTGCAGGAAGCCGATGCAACAGACCAGGTCGTAGTTCGGGTTCGTCTCGCGGGCGAACTGCCGCTGGTAGTTCGAGAACTCGGTCGTCCCCTCCGGCTGGGCCTCGTTGTACTCGATGTCGAACTCCTCGGCGGCCCGCTCGATGCCGCTCTGGGCCTGGTCGTTGAACGACCCGTCCCCCAGCCCGCCGGTCGCGTACACGACGCCGACGTGCGTCGTCCCGTCGCCCCCACCGGCCCCACCGTCACCGCCGTCGGTGCTATCGCCGCCGTCGGTGCCGTCGGTGCCGTCACCACCGTCGCCGCCGTCCCCGGTACAGCCTGCGAGTGTGAGCGCTCCGACGGTCCCGAGGCCTCTGACGAATCGCCGCCTGTCGAGGGACATGTGACTGTTCACGGTCGCAGTAGGGGTAAAAATTGCGCCCACCGATACCTCCGGCGACCGGTTTTTGACTGCAGGTCCGCCGGCGGCGGTCAGTCGCGCCGGCCAGCGCGGGCACCAGACTCAAGCGCTGGGCGGTCGATCCGCCGGGTATGGACGTCATCAACGTCACCGAGGACGCGGACACGTTCACGTGCAACGCCTACCTCGCGCTCGGCGAGACGCCGACGCTCGTCGACGCGGGCGCGATGACCGGCGTCGCCGAGGTGATCGCCGAGCACACAGACGACCTCGACAGAGTGGTCCTCACCCACCAGCACGGCGACCACGTCGCCCAGCTAGACGCCGTGCTCGACCGCTTCGACGCCGACCTGTACGCCTACGGCGACCACCCGCGCCGGACGCACGAACTCACTCCAGACGAGTCACTGACCGTCGGCGAGGAGTCCTGCGAGGTGGTGTACACGCCCGGCCACGCCGACGATCACGTCTCGCTGGTCTCGGCGTCGTCGCTGTTCTCCGGCGACGTGGTCGTCCACGACGACGGCGCGTTCGACGACGGGAGTTTCGGCCGCACGGACAACGCCGGCCAGTCCCGCGAGCGGCTCATCGAGTCGATCCGCGACCTGCTCGACCGGATGCCCGACTCGGTCGAGCACATGTACAGCGGCCACGGCAGCGTCTTCCACGGGGACGTGCGCGCGGTCGTCGAGCGCGCGCTCGAACGCGCCGAGCGGCGCGAGCCGAAGTACCCCGACGAGTAACCTCCCAGCGCGAGTCGTCGAATCGCGGCCGCTCGGCGGGCGGGGAGTGTCCGGTCGAACCGGCGCAGTCGCTGGCCGGCCGGAGAGCAGAGAGAAAGGGACTGGATTAGGCGTTGCGTCGCTCTTTGCTCTTCCGTCGGAGCTTCTTGTAGCCGCACTTGCGGCAGCTCTCGGCGTCGACGGAGTTGCGGGCGTTACAGCGCATGCAGATCTGTTTCTCGAGGACGCGGCGTTCCGCGGGTTCGAACTTGGGCATACCCGTCTTTCCTCGTCACCGCGTTTAAGCGTTGCCTCTCTCGTCCGGCGGCCCTCCGGCGGGGCCGGTCCGCGTTCGTCGCCACTGGACCGCGCTCGGAGCCGCTGGACCGCACCGCCCGCCGCGTGGCCACCGTTAACCCGGTCGCGCTCTATCAGGCGAGTATGAGCGACCTCTACGACCGCGTCGCGGATCTGCCGCTGGTCGTCGACGGGTTCGACCTCGACCGCCACGAGATGGACACCTCCGCCGGGTTCACCCGGGTGACGACCGTCGTCGAACTCCGCGGCGACGGCGAGCGCGGCCGCGGCGAGGACGTCACCTACGACATCGAGGACCACGACCGGTTGCGGGACGCCCGCGACGACGGCGCCCTCGACTGGGATCTGGCCGGCGAGTACACGTTCGACGAGTTCTCGGCGGCGCTGGACGACCTCGACCTGTTTCCCGAGCCGCCCGAACGCGCGGCGTCGCGCCACTACCGGCGCTGGGCCGTCGAGAGCGCAGCGCTGGACCTGGCGCTGCGACAGGCCGACACCACGTTCGCGGAGGCGCTCGGCCGCGAGTACGACCCGGTGCGGTTCGTCGTCTCGACGCGTCTCGACACCGAGGGCGAGCCGTCGACCGACCGGATCCACCGGTGGCTCGACGTCGACCCGACGATGGAGTTCAAGCTCGACCCGACGGCGGCGTGGACGCGCGAGCTGATGGACGACCTCGCGGCGACCGACAGCGTGCGCATCCTCGACCTGAAGAGCTACTACGAGGGCACCGAGGTGGACACCGACGCCGACCCCGAGCGCTACCGGCAGGTCCTGGCGGCGTTCCCCGACGCCGTCGTCGAGGACGCGAAGTTCACCGACGAGACGCGCCCGGTCCTGTCGGGCCACGAGGATCGCCTCTCGTGGGACTACCCGATCACCGACGTCGAGAGCGTCGAGTCCCTCCCGATCGAGCCCTCGTGGCTGAATATCAAGCCGTCGCGGTTCGGGACGGTCGCGGACCTGCTCGACACGATAGCCTACTGCCTCGACCGCGACGTCTCCCTGTACGGCGGCGGACAGTACGAACTCGGCGTCGGCCGCGAGCACCTCCACGCCGTCGCGTCGGCGTTCTACCCGGAGAACCCGAACGACGTCGCACCGAGCGCCTATCACGCGCCGGAACCGCACTCCGACGTGCCCGCGAGCCCGCTGGAACCGCCCGCGGACCCGAAGGGGCTGCGCTGGTCGCGCGAGTGAGTCCGCGGTGGGTGCGGTCCGGCCGCCGGCGGTCCGTCACTCGCTGAAGTCGTCGACGCGGACGATCTCGGCCTCGACGTCCTCCCAGATGGCGCCCCAGCCGCCGACCTCCACCTCGCCGTCGTCGGTCGCGACGACGATGCTGACCGTCCCGCCGAGTTCGTCGTAGGTGGGCCGGGTCACCTGCTCCTCCCGGCCGCCGAAGCGGACGTCGACGAGTTCGCCGCGGACGGTGACCGATTCGCCGGAGTCGGTGTCCCGGCCGTGGACGGTGATCGTGAGCGTCGCGCCCTCCTCCCGGAGCACCGCGGCGTGGCGGATGAACTCCTCGATGCTGACGTAGACCGCTTCGTCCGGGTCGGCCAGGTGGACCCGCTCGGCGGGGACCCAGTCGCAGGTGAGGAACGTCCAGTGGAAGTGGAAGGTCATCAGGTCGTCGCCGACCTGGACGCCGTACTCCTCGTCGCCGTGGACGTTCGGCGAGAGGAACCCCTGCCGGCGGTCGACGGCGGTGTGGAACGAGGCGGGCTTGCCCAGGCGCCTGATCTCGGTGATCGGGCTCTCGGAGAGGTCCTCGGGTATCTCGACCGGCCCGTCGACCGACCCGCCGATCAGGGCGTGGACGACGACGCCGCGCTCGGCCGCCGTCTCAAGCGCGGGGCGCAGGTCGGCGAACTGCTCGACCGAACCGCCGAACTCGACGGAGACCGACGCCTCGTCGATCGCCGCGCGGGCGTTCTCGATCACCGTCCGCTGGCGCTTGACGACGCTGACCCGGTGTTCCTCCGGGTCCGGCCGCTCCCAGCGGTCCTCGATCTCGTCGGCGGCGTCGGCCAGCAGCTCCCCGGTCGAGCGGAGTTCGTCGAGCACCTCGCCCGGTTCGTCCGCCCGGGCGTGCAGCCGGTCGCGCTCGACGGTCTCCACGAACCCGCGGTCCTCCAGCGTCCGCACCACGTCGTACACCTGCGAGGTGGGCACCCCGGCCCGCTCGGCGACGTCGACCACCGGCGCCGTTCCCTGGTCGAGCAGTCCCAGGTAGACGGCCGCCTGGTACTCCGTCAGCCCCGCCTGCTCCAGCGCCTCGCGGAGTCGATCCGTCTCCATGCCAACTGGTGCCGCCCGCCCGAGTAAAACGTTGCCGTGACAGTCGACCGAGACCGCGCTTCTGTCCCGGCGCCCGTGACCCCTGCGACGGGAGAGCGGGACATCACCGGCCGAGCGCTCGGCCACGCGAACTGTCTGGAACTCGGACGTTGTTCTCTAGTGGAAAGTATTACAAACGGTGCTTTCCCTCATGCTGACATGGTTGGGAAACTCCGAACCAGGGAGATTGGGCACGAACGCGGTGTGAACGCAGAGGTGGTCGCGCGATGAGCGACGGACGCACCGAAGACGAGGCGGACCCGAGCGAGAACGGCCGGTCGGCCGCCGACGAGTCCGTCGAGGAGCGTACCGTCGAGACCACTGTCGAGAGCGGCCAGTCGACGGGTGGTCAGTCAACGGGTGGACAGTCAACGGGTGGTCAGTCAACGGGTGGACAATCCACGGGTGGTCAGTCAACGGGTGGACAGCCGGCAGACGGCCAATCGTCGGACGGGCAGTCGACCGGCGGGCAGTCGACCGGCGGGCAGTCTACGGGCGGCCAGTCTACGGGTGGGCAGTCCGCGGGTGGTCAGTCGACGGGCGGGCAGTCCGCGGGTGGCCAGTCTACGGGCGGGCAGTCGACCGGTGGACAGAGCGCCGGCCAGACCGGCGGGCAGAGCCCGGGGCAGCGGTCCGGCCAGGCCGGGCAGCGAACGGCGGGGCAGAACGCCGGGTCGGCGGGTCGCGGCGCGCAGCCGAGCGACTCGATGACCGGCCCGGCCGCGGGCGGAACCGATCTGGAGCCGAACGTCGCGGCGGCGATCGCGTACGTGTTCGCGCCGCTGACGGGCGTCCTCATGCTGTTGCTCGAGGGCGACGACGACTTCGTCCGGTTCCACTCGATCCAGAGCATCGGGTTCGGCGCGGCCGCCATCGGCGCCTACGTCGTCGTCGGCATCGTGATGGGCGTCCTCACGGCGATACCCTTCGTCGGCGATCTCTTCTTGGCGCTGACGATGCCGCTGAACGGCGCCGTCGGACTCATCGCCTTCGCCGGCTGGGTGCTGTTGCTCCTCAAGGCCTACCAGGGCGAGCGCTACGGCCTGCCGGTGCTGGGTCCGATCGCCGCGTCGAACTAGCTCCCGAACGCCGGGAGCGTCGATTTTCTGGCCGGGCAGACCCACAGCGGCGGCGCCGGCTCACTCGTCGGCGAGGTAGTCGTCCTGCACGGCGAGGACGGCCGCCGAATCGGCGCACGCGGCGTAGCGCTCCAGCGGTTCCTCGTTGAGTTCGAGGAAGGTGTGGCCCCAGGAGAACACCGAGAGGATCTCCTCGGCCTGCTCGCGCTCGCCGAGGATGCACAGCGCGCCGGCGAACGCCTCGACGGTGTTCAACTGGAAGGCCGTGCCGTAGTTGACGGGGTTGCCGGCGACGAGGAACGGCAGCGAGCGGTGGATCCCCTCCAGGTCGAACGCCTCGCGCTCGGCGGTCTCCCAGGAGCAATCGAGGGCGACCAGCCGGTCCCGCCGACTGCCCGTCCCCTCGCGGTCGGCGGGCGAGAGCGCCTGATCGGCGAAGGGGTTGAGGACGATGCCCGGCGGCGTCGACCGCGTCGAGCGGTGCAACTCGGCGTGGTCGAACTGCGCGAGCCGGCGCGCCGAGCACTTGTCGGGGTCGTCGTCGCCCTCGTACCGGACGTGTAACTCCACGCCGTCCGGTACTCGCCGGGGTGCCAAAAGCCGCTCGAAGGACGCCGGCGAGCGCTCACCGGAACCCGTCGCTACCGGTCGGATATCGAACGGTACCGCGGCGCATGCGGTGGATACAGCGCGTGAAAACGCTCAGAACACCTTTATATGACCACTCGGATAGTTGGGACAATGCTTTCGGAGGGGGACGAGGCGCCGGCGGTCAGCCTGCCGGCGTACGTCGACGGTGAGCGCCGAACGATCGACTTACAGGAGTACCTGGGCGAGGGGATCGTCGTCCTCGCCTTTTACCCGGCGGACTTCAACCCCGCGTGTACGATGCAAGCGTCCGATCTCGGCGATCTCGACCTCTTCACGATGCAGAAGGACGTCTCCGTGTTCGCGGTCTCGCCGGACAGCACCTACAGCCACGAGGCGTTCGCCGATCGCTACAGCCTGCACGTGCCGCTGTTGAGCGACCGCGACGGCGACGCCGCGGAAGCCTACGACGTGGCGCTGGAGACCGACCTGGGCGAGCGGCTGGTCCAGCGGGCGGCCTTCGTCGTCGACCACCGGGGGACCGTCCAGTACGCATGGGCGACCGACGACCTGGAGGCACAGATCGACGTGGCGCCGGTCAAACGGGCGGTCGGCGACATCGGCGGCGACGACACCGCTATCGAGCGCTATCGGGTGGGCCACGACCACTACGTCGAGGGCCGCGAGGCGTTCACGGAGGCGATGGCCGACTACGAGGACCGCGAGTGGATGGACGCCCGGAACGGGTTCGAGGAGGCCGAGCCGGCGTTCACGACCGCCGCCGACCACTTCGACACGGCGGTCCGGTTCGCCGAGACGGGCGACTTCGAGACGGTGGTCGACCGCACCGAGGAGAAGGCGGACACGCTCTCGCACGCGGCGAAGTGGCTGACGGACTCCGCCGACGCGTTCGCGAGCGGCCGCGGCAAACAGGGCGCGGAGTACCGCGAGGACGCCGAGCGCCTCCTCGACGCCGCCGAGGACCTCTCGGAACCGCCCGACCCCGACGCGTTCGCGCTCACCGACGACGGGGTCGAAGTCGGCGAGTCGGTCGTCGTCCACTCGGCCGACGAAGACGGCTACGACTTGCGGGCCGACGACGCCGACGCGGTCGACACCGACCTCGATCTGGCCGACGACGCCCTCGACGCCGTCCCGGAGGGCGAGAGCGCGTACGACGACGCGAGCGCCGAGTCCGACACGGTCGAAGGCGACCTGGAGATGGACGTCGAGGCGGTCGAGGCCGCCGACGCGGACGACGACGGCGAGCGGTCCGCGGTCGAGGGCGACACCGTCGAGGGCGACCTGGAGATGGACCTGGACGTCGTCGAGGACGCGACGGACGGGGACGAGTCGGACGGCGGCGCCGCGTCGTCCCCCCGAAGCGACGCCGCAGAGACGTCCGCCGAGCGGGAGGGCGCGGTCGATCCGGCCGACGCGCCCGGCGGAGGGAGCGACGCGAGCGACGGCGGTGAGTCGGCAGGCGAGGGCGACGAAGAGGACGAGGTCGAGGAACTCGACCTCGTGGACCCGACGGAGGGCGACGACGAGGCGGAAGAAGACGACGAGCGGGCGGACTGGGACATCCCCGGGCGGTAGCCTCGAACGCCGCGCTGTGGACGTGTCCCGACCACCGCGTTCTTGCCCCGGCCCCGCCAAGTCCGTGTATGACCGACCGCGCCGTCGAGCGGGCGCGCGCCTACTACCGCGCTCTCGACGAGCACGACTACGAGCGCCTCACCGATCTGCTCGCGCCGGAGTTCGTCCACGAGCGACCGGACCTGACGCTCGACGGGCGCGAGCGCTTCGTGACGTTCATGCGCGAGGAGCGGCCGCAGACGGACACCAGCCACCGGGTCGAGGAGGTCCTCGACGGCCCCGACCGGGTCGCCGTCCAGGGGCGCCTGCTCGCCGCCGACGGGACCGAGATTACCGGATTCGTAGACGTGTTCTCCATCGCCGATGGGGCGATCCGTCGCATCGAGACCTACACGGACTGACCCCTGCGCGGCGGTGGGGTGACCGGCGTCGAAGCGGTCGGCCGTCGTGGGGACGCCCGCGCCGCGTCCTGTCACTCGTCGGTGGCGTGATCCGCTTTTCAGCGAGGAACCCGAAGTGGGCGCGATGGCGACGATCGAACTCCCGGACGAACTCGTGGAGCGCATCGACCGGCACTGCGAGTCGGACGTGACTCGCGAGGAGTTCCTCGACGAGGTGCTCAGCCACTACGAGACCGAGGGCCGGTTCCTCCGCGAGGGCTACTCGGGCGAACCCTGACCGCCGCCCACGGACCGTCAGATAGGCTCGTTGCCGGGGACTGGAGGCGTCGAGAGCGTCGTTACTCCTTGTCGCCGGCGCCGACGGCGCTCTCGCCGACGGGTTCGTGGCCCTCGATGACTTCCTGGCCGTTCATGTACGGGCGCAGCGCCTCGGGGACGGTGACGGTGCCGTCGTCGTTCTGGTAGTACTCCATGACGGCGACCATCACGCGCGGGACGGCGACGCCGCTGCCGTTGAGCGTGTGGAGGTACTCGGCGCCCTCGTGGCGCTCGGGCCGGTAGCGCAGGCCCGCCCGCCGCGCCTGGAAGTCCTCGAAGTTCGAGACGCTGGAGACCTCCAGCCAGCGCCCGCCCACGTCGGGACCGTCTTCCATGTCGTCGGCGGGCGCCCACACCTCGATGTCGTACTTCTTGGCCTGGGTGAACCCCATGTCGCCGGTACACATGTCGAGCACGCGGTAGGGCAGGCCCAGTCGCTGGAGGACTTCCTCGGCTTCGCTCAGGAGCCCTTCGAGGCGGTCGTAGCTCTCCTCCGGGCGGACGAAGTTGACGAGTTCGACCTTGTTGAACTGGTGGACGCGGACGTAGCCGCGGGTCTCCGTCCCGTGTTCGCCGGCCTCACGGCGGAAGTTCGGCGAGAACGCCTGGTGTTTCACGGGGAGGTCGTCGTCCAGCAGGATCTCGTCGCGGTACATGTTGGTGACCGGCACCTCCGCCGTGGGCAGCAGCCACAGGTCGTCGTCGTCGTACTCGTCGTCCTGTCGCGCGCCGACGCGGTAGGCGTCCTCGGCGAACTTCGGGAGCTGTCCGGTCCCGCGCATCGACGCGGAGTTGATGGGGATCGGCGGGGAGACCTCGACGTAGTCCTGTTCTTCGTGGACGTCGAGGAAGAACTGGATGAGCGCCCGCTCCAGTTTCGCGCCGTCGCCCTTGACGAACTGGAACCCGCCCCCGGAGACCTTCGCGCCGCGCTCGAAGTCGAGGATGTCGAGTTCCTCGCCGAGGTCGTAGTGGGGGACCACGTCGTCGGGGTCGACCCGCAGGTCGTCGAACCCCTCGCGGTAGCGCTCGACGTTGTCGCTCTCGTCCTCGCCGGTCGGGACGGACTCGTGGGGGACGTTCGGGAGTTCGAGCAGTCGTTTTTCGAGTTCCGCTTCGAGTTCGTCCGCGCGGTCCTCGACCTCCTGGAGTTCGTCCTTGAGTTCCTGGGAGCGCTCGATGGCTTCCTGGGCCTCCTCCTCTTTGCCCTCCTGTTTGAGTTCGCCGATCGTGCTGGAGACCTCGTTGCGCTCGTGTCGGAGGCCGTCGCCGCGGGCCTTGAGTTCGCGCCACTCCTCGTCGATCTCGAGGATCTCGTCCAGGTCGACGCCCGTGACGCCCTTGCGCTCGATGGCGTCGCGGACCGTCTCGGGGTTCTCCCGGACGAACTGCCTGCTTAGCATGGTCGCCGGTTCTCGACGGCCGACCGTAGGCGTGTCGGTCCGATGTGAACGCGTGACGGCCTTCGGAGAGCCGGCACTTCGTGCCGTGAGCGCCACCGCGACCGCTACTCGAACCGGAACCGCGAACAGCGTGAAAGCCCCGACCCGTTCGGCTCGGGGGTCTCGCTGTGCTCCTCGGTCGCTTCGCTCCCTGCGGTGCTTGCGTCGTCCACCTTCGCCGAACGGCTCGCCCCTTTCATTCCCACACAGACGGATCGGCCAAGCTACGCAGGTGGGAATGAAAGGGGCCGCTGGCTCGTTGCCGCCCCGGCGACGTAAGCACTGGAACGAGCGCAGCGAGTGAAGCGCGCAGCGAGCCGCGGCGGTACGAGCGAGCGGGGGCTTTCACGCTGTTTGCGGTCGATACAGTCTCGGTCGATACAGTCTCGGTCGATACAGTCTCGGTCGATACAGTCTCGGTCGATACAGTCTCGGTCGATACAGTCTCGGTCGATGCAGTCTCGGCCGTAGCGCTCATCTTGTCTCCACACTGAACTACGATAACAACCCACACACGCCGGAGCGACACGCGTTAGTGTCCAGCGTCCAACAACGCATACACATGGACGAGCCGTCGACGATCGACTTGCCGGACGGCCGGGCGCTCTCGTACGCCGAGTACGGCGACCCCGACGGAACGCCTGTCCTCGCCTTCCACGGCGTCATCGGGTCGCGACTGATGTGGTCGCTCTGCGACGAGGACGCGGCCGATCGGGGCGTCCGCCTCGTCGCGCCCGACCGTCCGGGCTTCGGCGCCTCCGACTTCCAGGCCGGCCGGCGCCTGCTGGACTGGCCGGAGGACGTGTGCGCGCTCGCCGATCACCTGGGCATCGATCGATTCGGCGTCGTCGGGTTCTCCGGAGGCGGGCCGCACGCGATGGCCTGCGCCCACGCCGTCCCCGACAGGGTGCGCGGCGTCTCGCTCGTGAGCACCGTCACGCCGCCGGAGACGCGGGCGAGCGCGGACCCGTTCAACGAGGCCGTGCTGTCGGCGACGCGGTTCGTGCCAGGGTTCTCGCAGGCGGCGTTCGCGTCGTCGGCGTGGCTGGCCGCGAACGCGCGGCCGCAGTTCCGGACCGCGCTGGTGGCCGGGTCGCCGGCGCAGGACCGCGCGGTCTTCGACGGGCCGGCCGGCGAGACGCTCGTGAACGACAGCGCGGAGTCCTTCCGCATGGGTTCGCGCGGCCCCGCCCACGACCTGCCGCTGGTCGGCAACGACTGGGGGTTCGACGCCGGCGAGTGCCCGCTCCCGGTCGAGTTGTGGCACGGTCGCGCGGACGCGACCGTCGGCGTCGACCTCGCGCGGGCGTTCGGCGACCTGCTGCCCGAGGCCGACCTCCACCTCTCCGACGACGCACACTACTCGACGTACGTCAACAACCGCGGCGCGATCATCGACGCGGCCGCACGGTAGCCCCGCGGTCGTCCGGTCCCTGGCCGTGGCGACGCGAACCATTTTGTCCGCGCCGCCCGGGAATCGGGTATGGCAATCGGTGACGTGTCCGAGGTGACGGTCGGCGACTGCACGGACCTCTCGTACGTCGACACGGGGATGTACGGCGTGGCCGAGTACGGCGCGGTCTACGTCCTCGACGCCGAACGGCCCGCCCTGATCGACACCGGGATCGGAACGAACTACGAGCACGTGCTCGACGCCGTCGACGCGGCCGGGCTCGCGCCCGCTGATATCGAAGTGATCGCGGTGACGCACGTCCACCTCGACCACGCCGGCGGCGCGGGCTTCCTCGTCGACGAGTGTCCGAACGCCGAGGTGTACGTCCACGGGATCGGCGCGCCGCACCTGATCGATCCCGAGCGACTCTGGGAGGGGACGAAGCGCGCCGTCGGCGACCAGATCCGGGCGTACACGGAGCCCGAGCCCGTCCCGAAGTCGCGGATCACCGAGATCGAAGACGGCGACGGCATCGACCTGGGCGACCACGCGCTCGACGTGCACCACGCTCCGGGACACGCGCCACATCAGGTGGTCTTCCACGACCCCGCGAACGACGCGACGTTCGTCGCCGACGCGGCGGGCATCTACTCGCCGACCGCCGACGAGATTTTCCCGACGAGCCCGCCGCCGAACTTCGACCCCGACCAGTGCCAGGCCGACGTCGAGATGCTCCGGTCGCTCAACCCCGAGGTGCTCTGTTACCCGCACTTCGGCCCGGCGGAGACGGGCGAGAAGCTCGACCGCTACGCCGAGGTGCTCTCGTCGTGGGTCGCCGCAGTCGCCGACGAGCGGGCCGAGCGCGGCGACGACGAGGGGGTGATCGACCACTTCGTCGCCGAGGCCGACGCCGAGCGGGAGCTGTGGGGGGCGGAGAAGGCCGACGCGGAAGTGGCGATGAACGTCCGGGGCGTCCTGACGGCGCTCGACCGCGAGGAGTGAGGGGGGCGCGGCCCGCTCAGCCGCTCGCGGACTCGAAGAGGGCGCCGAAGACCTTGCCCTCGGCCTTGCGGAGGTGCTGGTGGAACGTGGGCGGGGAGACCTGCAGCGAGTCGGCGACGTCCTCGCCGGAGGCGTCGCGGGGCCACTCGAAGAAGCCGGCGTGGTAGGCGGCTTCGAGGGTCGTCCGCTGGCGGTCGGTGAGATCCGAGAGGAGCGCGCTCGTCGGCCGCGACTGCGCTTCCTCCTTGTTGACCTGCTGGCGGCGCAGCATCGTCGCCGACGGGTACGCGTCCTGGACGGCCTCGATGACCTGCCGCACGTCCGCGTTCGGCGAGATGTGCAGCGTCATGCGGTAGTCGCCGTCCTCGACGGCGGCGTGTTCGACGGACCCGCCGAGCGACGCCAGCGTCGAGAGCACCGGTGGTTCGTTCATCCGGAGTTCGAACCGCGTACCGCCGTCGCCGTCGGCGTCGGCGTCCGTGAACGAGACCGCGGCCCAGTGGGGGAGCCGGTCGACCAGCGCTTCCAGCGTCGGGACGGCGTCGGCCGACGCGTCGCCGTAGACGAGGAACTCGTCGTCGCCGAGCGTGACGACGTGCTCGAAGGTGAACCGCCCGCCCGGGGCGTGGCCGACGTCGAGCGCCTCGAAGAGGTTCGGGATGCCGAACTCCACCTCGACGACCTCGTCGCTCAACAGGGCCTGCTTGCGGTCGGTCGCGGCGATGGCGTGCCCGATCACCTCGCCGAGCTGGCGCAGAACGCTCCGCTCCTGCCCCTCGAATGCGTTCGGCCGACCCGCGTAGACGTTCAGCACGCCGTAGGTCGTCCCCTCGTAGCGGATCGGGATCGCCGCCGAGGAGGCGAAGCCGTACTCCGCGGCCGCCTCGCGCCACGGCTCGTAGCGGGGGTCGCTCCCGATCCGCTGGATCGCCTGGACCTCTCCGGTCCGGAGGGCGAGCGCGGTCGGTCCCCGGCTTCGTTCGTCGTCCGGGTTGATAGAGATGCTCACGTCGTCGAGGTATCCCTCGGTGCCCGCTTGCGTCCGGACGGCGACGGTCTGGGAGGCCGATTCCACGTCGCCGATCCAGGCGAACTCGTAGGAGTCGGTCGCGGCGAGCTCCTCGCAGACGGTCCGTTCGATCTCGTCGCGGGTCGACTGGTCGAGGACCGCGTCGGTGATCTCGCGGACGGCCTCGTTGAGGCTGTTGAGCGCCGCGAGCTGCTCGCGCTGGCGGACGAGCGTGTCCTCGTAGCGGTGGCGGCTGATCGCCGTCGCGAGGATCGTCGCGACCGACTGGACGAAGTTGACGTCCCGCTCCGAGAACGCGGTCGCCTCGGTGTCGTGGGTACCGAGGATCCCCCACGGGTCCTCCGGCGGCCCGATGACGACGCTGATCCCGCTGCGCACGCCGTGGTCGGCGAACACGTCCGGGCCGCTGAACCGGGCGTCGGACGGCAGGTCCTCGACGACGACGGGGTCGCCCGAGCGGAGCGTGTAGGCGGCCTGGGAGTCGTCGTCGACCGCGGGGACGGTCGCCGATCCGACGACGCCCTCGTCCCAGCCGACGCCCTGGCGGAACAGGAGCTCACCGGCGTCGGCGTCGAGGTCGAGCACCTCGCAGTAGTCGGTGGCGAGCGTCGTCGCCACCCGCTCGGCCGCTTCGGCCATCAGCGTGTCCAGATCGCGGTCCTCCAGGGCGCGCTGGCCGAGGTCGGTGACGACCTGCTGCTGGCGGATCCGCCGCTGGAGCTCCCGCTCGCGTTCGATGCGCTCGGAGACGTCGCGGACGACGCCGCAGCGGCCGTACCCATCGCCGACGGAGAGCGGTTCGTAGCGCGTCTCGACGGGGACGCGGCTCCCGTCCTTGCGGACGAGTTCGAACTCGATGGTCGCGACGTCGCGCTCGCCCTCGGCGACGGCCGCGGCGCGCTCCTCGACGATGGGGGCGTACTCGTCGTCGTAGAGCGTGTTCGCCTCCGCGCCAAGCAGTTCCTCGCGGTCGTAGCCGACCATCTCGCAGAAGGCGTCGTTCACGAGGACGTACCGGTTGTCGTCGTCGAGCGCGTAGATGCCGTCGTCGACCGTCTCGACGATCGACTCGTACCGCTCGAGCTCGCGCTAGCGCGCCTTGCGCTCGGTGACGTCGCGGAAGTAGACGGACAGCCCGCTCTCGGAGGGGTAGGCCGCCACGTCGAACCACGTCTCCAGGGGCGGGAAGTACGCCTCGAAGGAGACGGACTCGTTGGTCTCGCGGGCGCGCTCGTGCTCCCGCTGGAACCGGGAGTCGACGGCCTCCGGGAACTCGTCCCAGACGTTCCGCCCGACGAGCGCCTGCTGGGGCCGTTCGAGCAGTTCGGCCGCCTGGTCGTTGACGTACGTGAACCGCCACTCGTCGTCCAGCGCCACGAAGCCGTCGTCGACGCGGTCGAGCACCTCGTTCAACTCGTGCTCCAGGTCGTCGCGGCTGCGTTCGAGCAGCCGCGCCTGCTCTTTGAGCCGCGTGATGTCCTCGGCCGAGACGACGACGCGCTCGACGTCGCCGTCGGCGTCCGTCAGCGGGACCGCGTTGACCGAGAACCACCGCTCCGCGGTCCCGGGCAGGTCGAACCGCCCGACCCAGTCTTCGACGGGCTGGCCGGTCCGGAGCGCGACCTCGTAGGGGCGCTCGCCCGGCGGGACGGGCTCGCCGTCCTCGTCGAAGACCGTGTTCTCGGGGAAGGGATCCGAGTCCACCCCGTCTGGCGCGTTCAGGTACCGCTTCGCCTGCTCGTTCATCCGGAGGGGGTCGCCCCGCCCGTCGAGGACGGCGACGCCCTCGGGGATGGCGTCGATGGTCCGCTCGAGCAGGTCGCGTTCGCGCTCTAGCTCCCGCTCGAACTCGCGGCGCTCGGTCATGTTCCGAGTCACCTTCGCGTACCCGACCAGTTCGCCCGCGTCGTCGCGGATCGCGGTCATCGTGACGTTCGCCCAGAACCGGCTCCCGTCGGCGCGGACCCGCCACCCCTCGTCTTCGACCGACCCCTCCTCCGCCGCGGTCGCGAGGTTCGCCTCCGGCACGCCCGCCTCCCTGTCGGCCTCCGTGTAGAACGTCGAGACGTGCTCGCCGACGATATCGCCGGTCTCGTAGCCCTTCAGGCGCTCGGCGCCGGAGTTCCAGGTCCGGACGCGGCCGTCGGCGTCGAGGCGGAAGATGGCGTACTCCTCGACGGCGTCGACCAGCGACTCGAACTGGTCGCGCTGTGCGATGTAGGCCTGTTCCGAGCGCTTGCGGTCGGTCACGTCGTAGTAGAGTTCGACCCGGCCGCCCGCGTACGCGCCCGACTCGATCGGTTTGCTCCGGTGTTCCAGCCACCGTTCGGTCCGGCCGTCGCCGATCGTGACGCGGCACTCGAAGCGCTCCTCCCCGGCGTCGTCGTAGGTCGCGAGCACCCGCTCGGCGAACCGTTCGGAGTCGTCGACCGACGGGGCGATCGACTGCTCGACCACCGAGCGCTTGTCGCGGCCGATCACCCGGTCGCGGTCGATCCCGAAGTAGCGCTCGGTGGCGTCGTTGATCCACGCGACCGTGTAGTCCTCGTCGAGGACGAACACGCCCACCTCGGCGCGACCCAGCACGTCCGAGACGAGCGACTCGGCCGCCGCGGGCGAGTCGGGATCGGCGCCCCCTCGCTCCCCGTCGGCGGGCACGCGCCACCAAACGCGTGCGCTCGCGCCGACTTTCTTGGTCCGGAGCCGATCCCGATCGACCAGCCTGTCCAGTCGGTCGTACGTGCTCCGCCGGCCGAGATCGAGCGCCTCGGCCACCTCGCTCGTCGTCTTCGGCTCCGCGTCCCCGTCGAAGACCGCGAGCGTCTCCCTGAGGCTCTCGGTCAACCCGTGCGATTCCATCGTCAGAATGCTCGGTCGGGGGCAACTACAACCTTCCGCCGGCGGAGTCTCCAAGCGACACGTGACCGGTACCTACCTGGAATCTATCTCGCGGCCGAACGGGGCCATCGGGGACAGATAGATGTCATATATGTTCCAATTCCCGCCGGCACCGAACCTAATCACTTCTAGCGATCCCTTACCGGTGGTCGGGTGTTCTCTGCAAGTACGCAGCCGAACCCGGGAGACACCATCTATGTCACGGATCACCTGCGAGACTGACGACGGAAACGGGGACAGAGAGCTGACCGACGACGAGTGCTACGACCTGCTGGCGGACGAACGACGGCGCCTCGCGCTGGCCGAACTCGCCGAGCGGTCGGCCCCCATCGCGCTGGACGACCTCGCGGCCGCGGTCGCCGCTCGCGAGGTGGACGGCGCTACCCCGTCCGCCACCGACACCCAGCGAGCGGCCGTCTCGCTCCACCACGCCCACCTGCCGCGCATGGCGGACCTGGGCGTGATCGACTACGACGCACAGACGAATCGCATCGAGCGGGTCGGCGACGTGCCGACGTCCCTGCCGGCCTGAGCGCCGATGCCGACGCCGTCCACGGTCGGCGACGCGGGCTCTCGGGCCCGCTGTATCGGGCGCCTGCCGTCCCGACGGCGCACGTACCCGTGAACGCCCTCTGCCCGAACTGCCGGTCGGCGGAGGGCGAGGTGACGGACAGGAACAGCGAGCCCGAAGCGGGGCTCCGGGTCGAGTTCTGCTGTCCGGAGTGCGACCACGACTGGGACGTGACGCTGTAGCGCCCGCTGCGGGAGGACACGACCTTTTTCAGACAGCGCGTCGTACCCGGTGAGGAAACCTGTGCGTTCGCCCGGGGCCGCGGTCCGGGAGTGGGAGACTCACACCGGGCGTTCGCGCTTCAGGATTCAGGAGACACATGCCAGGTTACGACGGAGACGGAACGGTACCGAGCATCGCAGTGGGGCCGACGGCAGCGGCTTCGAGAGGTCGGAGTGACTGACGCCGAGCCGGTGGTCAAGCGAGCGGACTGCCCGTACGAGGGCTGTTCCGCCGACGGGCGAGTCGTCGTCCCCGGTGGCGTCGTCGTCGTCACGACGGCGACGACCAGCGGCGGGACGGCGGAACCGTACGACGGCATCGTCTACGGGCACTGCCCGGACCACGAGTTCTACGCCTACTACCGGGCCCCCGGAGACGGAGACGGAGACGGAGACGGGGACGCCGCCGAGGCGTCGAGCGATCGCGGTCCCACCGACGAGGGCCCCGGGGACGACGGTTCGGTGGCGACAGAGTGACACGACTGCCGGACCGAGCACAGATCCCGTTCCGTTCTGTCGGAGCGGCGAGTGAGTGCGTTTATATCGCGGGCTTCCGTGAGCCCGACCAGATGGAGGGACACCGTGGCTACCGGCGGTAGCGAACTGCTCATCCCGTTGGTCGCGGGGATCATCGGACTGGGTATCCTCGCGCAGTTGCTCGCGGCCCGCCTGCGAGTGCCGAGTATCATCTTCTACCTGCTCGTGGGCGTCATCATCGGCCGCCCCGGGCTCGGCTGGGTGACCAGCGAGACGTTCGGCGAGGCGCTGCCGGCCATCGTCGGCCTGGCCGTCGCCATCATCGTCTTCGAGGGCGCGTTCCACCTCCACCTCGACCGGATCAAGGAGGCGCCCGCCGAGGCGTTCCGGATGGTGACCCTCGGTGCCATCATCGCGCTCGTCGGCACCGCCGTCGCGGTCAAGCTGGCATTCGAACAGGCGACCTGGGAGCTGTCCTTCCTCATCGGCGCCCTGCTGGTCGCGACCGGGCCGACGGTGGTGACGCCGATCCTCCAGGTCGTCCCCGTCCGCGACCGCGTCGCGGCCGTCCTGGAGACCGAGGGGATCGTCAACGACGTGACGGCGGCGATCATCGCCGTCGTCGTCTTCGACGCGCTGAACCCCGAGGCGGGGTCGACCGGGTTCGTCCAGTCGTTCGCCAGTCGCATCGGCATCGGCATCTTCGTCGGCCTCGTCGTCGCGGCGGCCGTCTTCTACCTGCTCAGGTACGTCGACCTCTCCCCGGGCGACGCGCCGCGCAACGCCCGCCTCCTCGTGCTCGCGGGCGCCCTGGTGGCCTTCGCCGGGGCGAACACCCTCGCCAGCGAGGCCGGCGTCGCCGCCGTCGCCACCGCGGGGATGGTGCTCGGCAACGTCGACATCCCCTACGAGGAGGAGATAACCAACTTCAAGGGCGACGTGACGCTGCTCGTCCTCTCGTTCGTGTTCATCGCGCTGGCCGCACAGCTCAACCCACAGACGCTCCTCGAAGTCGGGATCCCCGGGCTGGCGGTCGTCGCCGCCGTCGCGCTGATCATCCGCCCGCTGCTCGTGATGATCTCGACGGTCGGCGACCGCTTCACCTTCAACGAGCGACTGTTCATCAGCGCCATCGGCCCGCGGGGGATCATCCCGGCGTCGGTCGCGACGCTGTTCGCCGTCGAGCTACAGAACGTCGCCTCGGAGCGCCGGGCCAGGGCGGCAGAACTCGTCGGCGAGGGAGTCAACGCAACGACCGTCTGCGGACCGGATCTGACCGGCGAGGCCGCGGCCCTGTGTGCGGAGGCCGGCACGCTCGTCAGCCAATCGGAACTGCTGCTCGGAGTCGTCTTCCTGGCGATCTTCGCGACCGCTCTCGTCGAGGGCGGCCTCGCGCGCCACGTCGCACAATACCTGGACGTCATTCCCATGAGAGTAATCATCGTCGGAGGCGGGAAGGTGGGCCGCTCGCTCGCCGAACGCCTCGAGGACCGCGGCGAGAACGTCGTGGTCATCGAAGAGAACGAATCGACCGCCGAACGAGTGCGAAACACGGGCTTCACCGCCATCATCGGCGACGGCACGGACACGGAGGTCCTGCGCGAAGCCGGCGCGAACAACGCCAAGACGGTCGTCGCCGCCACCGGCGACGACGACGCGAACCTGCTCGTCTCGCAACTGGCGAGCACGAAGTTCGACGTCGAACACGTCATCGCGCGGGCTAACAACCCCGACAACGTCGACGCCTTCGAGGACCTGGGCGTGCGGACCATCTCCTCGGCGATGGCGACCGCCTGGGCCATCGACAACCAGATCGAACGCCCGGCCATCGCCCACTGGATGACCGACGTGGGCCGCGCGGGCGACGTCCAGGAGGTCGAAGTGACCAACGAGGAGATCATCGGCAAGCCCGTCCGCGACGTCGGCCCGATGCTCCCCGACGCCTGCCTCATCGCCCTGCTGAGCAAGGGCGACCCCGAGTCCGCGGACGTCCCGACCGCCGACACCGTCATCGAGCGCGGTGACTACCTCACCCTGCTCGGCCGCACCGAGTCGGTCCGCGAAGGGATGAAGCTCGTCAACCCGGACTGACCCGACCACCTTTTTCGCTTCGGGCGTCCTCGCGGCGCTTCGCGCCGCTGCGGGCGCCACTCGGCGAAAAAGATGGGGCAAAAAAAGCCGGCCGCTCACTCCGTTCGCGGCCGGGGAACCGCGCGCGCCGGTGGCGCGCGGACGAAAGTCTGACTCTCCTGCCTACGGCGCCCGCAGTTCGATGGCCGCCCCTTGACCGAAGCCGACGCACTCGGTCGCGAGTCCGAGGTCGTCGCCGCGGCGGTTCATCGAGTGCGCCAGCGTCACCGGCAGGCGCGCGCCGGAGGCCCCGAGCGGGTGGCCGATGGCGATGGCGCCGCCGGTGACGTTGTAGATGTCGTCGTCGAAGCCGAGTTCGCGCTGGCAGTAGAGCGCCTGGCTCGCGAACGCCTCGTTTAGTTCCACGAGGTCGAAGTCCTCGGGGTCGCGGCCGGTTCGCTCGCAGAGCTTGCGGACCGCGGGCACCGGACCGACGCCCATGATCGTCGGATCGACGCCGGCGACCATGTGGTCGCCCACCTCGGCGAGCACGTCGAGGCCGTGGTCGTCGGCGAACTCGCGGGAGGTGATCATCGTCCCCGAAGCGCCGTCGGAGATCTGCGAGGCGTTGCCCGGCGTGATCGTCCCGTCGCTCTTGAACACGGTTGGGAGCTGGGCCAGCTTCTCCATGGAGGTGTCGCGGCGGATGCCCTCGTCCTCGTCGACGGTCCCCTCCTCGGTCTCGATGGGGACGATCTCGTCGTCGAACTTCCCCGAGTCCGTCGCCTCGGCGGCGCGGCGCTGGCTCCGGAGGGCGTACTCGTCTTGCTCCTCGCGGGAGACGTCGAACTCCTCGGCGACCTTCTCGGCGGTCATCCCCATCTGGAGCTCGCCGATGTTGTACAGCTCGGCGAGCCGCGGGTGGACGTTGTGGGTGTTCTCGCCGAGGTCGACGCGCGTCATCGACTCGACGCCGCCGGCGATGACGCAGTCGCGCTGGCCGGCGGCGATGGCGTCGGCGCCGCGCATGACCGCCTCCGCCGAGGAAGCGCACCAGCGGTTGATCGTCGCCGCTGGCACTTCCTCGCCCAGATCGGAGAGCAGGGCGATGACGCGGGCCATGTTGTTGCCCTGCTCGCCGCGCTGTTGAGCGCAACCCCACAGCAGGTCGTCGACCTGTTCGCTCGCGAGGCCGGTGTCGGCGAGCATCTCGTTGATCAGCGGGATCGAGAGGTCCTCGCTGCGCACGTCCGCGAACACGCCGTCCTCTTTCCCCTGGGGCGTCCGACGAGCCTGAACGATGACCGGTGTCCTCTCTGTCATGGGTGAAGGGAGGGGCCGGACTCTGTTAAACCCTCACAAACCGGGAACGCGTCGTGCGGAGTTTGTCAGAACAGCTCGGCGGCGAGGAAGAGGACGACCGGTGCCACGACCAGGAGGAGGCCGATCGCCATCAGCGCGGCGGGGAGGACGAGCAGCCCCATGTCGGTCAGCAGCCACAGGCCGGCGCCGCCGAGGATCAGGGCGACGCCGACGAGGCCGAGCAGCCACCGGAGGATACCGCCCAGTCCGAAGTCGGTCGCGAGTTCGGCCACCTCGAAGACTTCGTCCATGTCGTTCGGCGTATGGTTGCCGCGCCGACATAAGTTTGGTGTGGGGGACCGACCCGTAATCGCCGTATCGAACGCCGGTGCTCGCGCCGCTAGTTCGCGAGACTTATACCGTCGAAAGGCGAATCTAGGTGGGAATGAGCGATCCGGAGCTAGCGGTCGTGGAGTTCGTGCTGACGACGCAGGTGTACAGCGAACACCGCGATCTCGACGCCGACGATCTGCCGCCCGACTACCGGGCGGTCTTCTGGAACGACGGGGAGATAGAGCGACCGCTGTCGGCCACGACGACCACCGCCCGACAGGCGACGGACGTCCAGCAGCCCTGGGAGGCGATCTCGGGCCTGATGTTCACCGACCGCGACGACTTCTCGGGGACGATCACCTTCACGGACGAGGACATGGCCAGGGAGTGGTACCTCGACCGCGTGGACGCCGACCACCTGAACGACAATCCCGTCCTCGCGAGCGTCTTCGAGGACGAGATCGAGGGGGCCGACTACGAGCTCGCCCGCGAGGACAACCGCCCGATCCGCGCCGACCGCGTCTGGATCGACAACCTGCTCGCGGAGTACTTCGACGAGGACGACGAGGACGAACAGGAGATGCTCGACCTCGTCGACATCCGCGCGCCCGAGGAGGTCGAGATGACCATGGACGACCTCGTGCTCACGGCCGACCAGGAGGGGGAGATCCACAAGATCGTCAAGGCCATCGAGCACCGCGACTACCTCGCGCAGATCGGCCTGCGGGAGATCGGGAAGCTCCTGTTCGTCGGCCCGCCGGGCACCGGGAAGACCTCGATCGCCCGCGCGCTGGCGAGCGAACTCGACCTCCCGTTCGTCGAGGTGAAGCTGTCGATGATCACCTCCCAGTACCTCGGCGAGACGGCGAAGAACGTCGAGAAGGTCTTCGAGGTCGCCACCCGCCTCTCGCCGTGCATCCTCTTCATGGACGAGTTCGACTTCGTCGCGAAGACCCGCGCCAGCGACGAGCACGCGGCCATCAAGCGGGCGGTCAACACACTGCTCAAGAGCATCGACGAGGTGAGCCTCATCGAGCACGAGGTGTTGCTCATCGGCGCGACCAACCACCCCGACCAGCTCGACGCCGCGGCGTGGCGACGCTTCGACGAGATCGTCAACTTCCCGAAGCCCGACGACCAGATGCGCGCCGACATCCTCCGGGTCGTCACCCGGGAGATGGAGATCCTCGACTTCGACCCGATGGAAGTGGCCCGGAAGACCGAGGGGCTGACCGGCAGCGACCTCCGGCTCGTCCTGCGCGAGGCGGTGCTGGACGCGCTGACCGAGGAGCGGACGACGCTCACCCAGCAGGATCTGCTCGACGCTGTGGAAGATTTCGAGGAGCGAGACAACCTGAAGAACATGGACATGATCGACGGCGACCACGACGCGCTCGTCGCCGGCGGCGACATCGCGGGCGCGAGCGACGGCGGATCCAGCGCCGCTTCGGACGGCGGCCACGACCACAGTCACGACCACTGAACGACGGCAGGTCGAGCGCCGCTTCGGACGGCGGTGAGCCGAGCGAAGCGAACCTCATCAGAGCTTGCTCTGAGGTAGGCCACGGCCACAGTCACGATCACTGAACAAGGGCAGACCGCACGGACGCCGAACTTCTATTCGTTCGCGTCGCTCACTTTCACGAGCTGTTTGCCGATGTTCTCGCCCTCGAACAGCCCGAGGAACGCGTCGGGAGCGGTCTCCAGTCCGTCCGTGACGGTCTCGCGGTACTCGATCTCGCCGCTGGCCACCCACTCGCCGAGCTGTTTCGTCGCCTGCTCGAAGCGGGGCGCGAAGTCGCCGACGAGGAACCCCTCGACGCGGGCGCGCTTGGTAAGAACCGTCGAGAGTTTGCGCGGGCCGGTCGGGCGCTCGGTGGCGTTGTAGTGGGCGATTTGGCCGCAGATGGCGACGCGTGCGTCGACGTTCAGCCGGTCGAAGACGGCGTCGGTTATCGGTCCGCCGACGTTGTCGAAGTAGGCGTCGACCCCGTCGGGCGCCGCCTCGTCCAGCGCGGCGCGGTAGTCGTCGGTCTCCTTGTAGTTGATCCCGGCGTCGAAGCCAAGTTGGTCTTCGAGGAACGCGACCTTCTCGTCGGAGCCGGCGAAGCCGACGACGCGGGCGCCCGAGAGGGCGGCGATCTGGCCGGCGACGGAGCCGACCGCGCCCGCTGCGCCGGTGACGACGAACGTGTCGCCGGCCTTGGGTTCGGCCACCTCGCGGACGCCGAAGTACGCGGTCCGGCCGGGCATGCCCAGCACGCCCAGCGCCGTCGAGACGGGTGCCAGGTCGGGGTCGACCGCGGTGAGTTCGGTCCCCGGGGCGGCCGTGTAGTCGGCCCACTCCAGGTTGCCGACGACGACGTCGCCCTCGTCGAAGCCGGCGCCGTTGGACTCGACGACCTCGCCGACGGCAGCGGCCCGGAGCGGGTCGCCGACCTCCCACGGCTCGGCGTAGGACTCGCCGGCGCTCATCCGGCCGCGCATGTACGGGTCGACCGAGAGATAGCGAGTGCGGACGAGCGCCTCGCCCGGGCCGGGCTCGGGCACGTCGGTCTCGACCAGGTCGAAGGTGTCGCGGTCCGGTTTCCCCTCGGGGCGCTTCGCCAGGCGGAACTGCCGGTTGTCGTCTCGCATGGAGTCGACTACGGCCGCGGGGCCGAAGAGTCCCCCGACTTCGACGCTGAATAAACTGGGTCGGGGTTTCTCACCACCTCCTCACGTAGCCAACCCACGTGCTGACAAACTCGTCGGGTGTTTCTACCGGCCGGAGGCGCGGGACCGCGATCGGCCAGGACCGCCAGCGTTTCGTCGGTGACGGTCGAACGGACGCGGTGATGTACGTCTCACCGGCGGTTCGGACGATCCGGGAGGACCCGATGGAGGGAGAGCCCGTCACGCTCCTGCTGGAGGTCGCCGACGGGGCGAGTATCGAGGACGTGGAGGCGGCCGTCAGCGAGGCGGGCGCGACCGTCGAGGAGGAACTCCAGTTCCGGACGCTGAAGGTGACGGTCGACCAGGAGCGGGTCGGTGCGGTCTGCGAGGTCGAGGGCGTCGAGACCGTCGAGACGGGTAACACGCTCGGGCTCGACCCCGACGGCGCCGGCGAGGACGTCCGTCCGGACGGCTGAGTCGGCCGCGGGCCGTGCGGTCGAGAGTCGCCCGGATCGGTCGGGGCCGCCGGATCGGGTCCGTCGAGGAGTTCGGGCGTTCGACGGACGCTGGCGGGCAGAGCGCAAGCGTTTAATTCGCCCCAGCGGTAACTCACTCCATGCCCGACTGTCCACTCGCGGACGAGTGCCCCAGTTTCCAGGAACGCATCGAGGGGATGGGCTGTACGCACTACGGCGACCGCGGCGGCGCCGAGTGGTGTAACCATTACAATCAGCCGATCGAGGACCTCAAGAGCCAACCCGTCCAGCCCGGCGAGGAGGTCGAGGTGACCGTGGAGGACATCCACGAGAGCGGTGCCGGCGTCGGCCGCACCGAGGACGGCTTCATCATCATGGTCGACGGCGTCCTGCCGCCGGCCCGCGCGAAGGTGAAGATCAACAAGGTCCGCTCGAACCACGCCCGCGCCGAGGAGATCGAACGGCTCCCCGACGACCCCGACGACGAGGAGGCCGAAGCGGCCGAGGACGAGGGCGACGATGCCGACGCCGCGGAGGCCGACGAGTCGAACGACCGAGAGCGACTCGGCAGCCGCGACAACTTCTGGGGCTCGTAACCCCAGTCGCGGCCGGCGCTCCCGCCTGGACAGTCCTGACGCCGCAGTTTTCTCCCACGGTACGTCACCCGCTGGGTTCTCTCGCACTCGCGCCCTCGCAGTGGCACCGCTCCGCGGCGACCGCGCCTGCCGCGTTTCAGCGGTTTTATGCCGACCGATCGGCAATCGCCGGGGATGGCTTCCGACGCGGATCGGCCCTCCGACGAGTCGTCCCCGACGAACGCCGATAGCGACGTCGAGGTCGGGGACGCGGACGCCGGGCAGGCCAGCGACGGGAGCGCGACCGCCGGAGCGGTCGGTGCCGGGAGCGCGGACGCCGCCGCGGATGAACCCGGTGGCGACCCGGTGGAGGCCCGCCTCGACGACGCGCTGGAGCGGGTCGCCCACGGCGCGACCGTCTCGGTGCCGAGCATCCTCGTCCAGCGCGGCCTGACCGTCGCGTTCACCGCGGTGCTGACGAACGGGTTCGCGGCCGGCACCTACGGCGTCTTCGCGGTCGCTCGCCGCCTCCAGCAGTTCCTCCTGCACCTCGCGCTCGGCTTCCGAAGCGGCCTGAGTCGCTTCCTCCCGAACGCCGACTCGGCGGCCGAGCGCGACGCGATCGTGACCGTCGCGGCGCTGCTGCTGGGGACCGTCGCGACGCTGTTCGGCGCCGCGCTCTTTCTCGGCGCGCCGATGGTGACCGAAGTCGCCGACCAGCGACCGCTGTTCACCGCGACCCTGCGGGTGTTCGCCGTGGGGCTACCGGCGACGGTGTGGCTGTTTACGGCGACCGAGGTCCTGCGCGGGCTGGAGGAAGTCGTTCCGCTGAACCTCGCGCTCAGGGTCGGGTTCCCGGCGGCGCAGCTGGCCGTCGGCGTCGTCGGGACCGTCGTCTACGGCGACCTCGTGGCCGTCGCAATCGGCGTCGTCGCCGTCTCCGGTCTCGTCGGACTCGGAGCGACCGCGTGGCTGGTCCGCGAGCGCGGCCTCGGCCTGCGCGTCCGCGGCGTCTTCGACGACGCGACTGAGGGCGACGACGCCGGGACCGCGGAGAGTGACGGCGCCGAGCCCACCGACGGAAGCGGCGAGGACCTCGACCTGCGCGCGGTCTGGCGGCGTTACGTCGGGTACACGATCCCGCTGTTCGTCGGTGGGTTCGCCACGACGATCCAGCGGCTGGGCTTCTACCCGCTCATCGCGCTGTACCTGACGGACGTGGCCGGCGGCGTGTTCGCGGTCGGGATGGTCGTCGGGACGCTCGTGCGCCTGCCGCTCATCGGCCTCAACCAGTTCGTCCCGCCCGTGGCCGCCGCGCTCCACGAGGACGACCACCGCGCGGCGCTGGCGCGGTTCTACCACGTCACCAGCCGGCTCGTCCTCGTCGGCGTGGTCGGCCTGGCGATCCCGGTGATCGTCTACCGCGAGACCGTCATGTCGCTGTTCGGCCCCGCGTTCGTGCCGTACTCGCCGCTGCTCGTCGGGTTCGTCCTGGCGCAGTTCGGCGCCTGCGCGGTCGGGAGCGTCGGCATCCTCCTGATGATGACCGACAACCAGCGGGCGTACCTCGTCGTCAACGTCTGCATCACGCTCCTGCTGGCCGCGGTCGCGGTGCCGCTGACGATCCGCTTCGGACTGGCCGGGGTCGTGGCGAGCTACGTGCTCATGCTGACGCTCAACAACGGGTTGGAAGTGGCGGTGCTCTATCACTTCGAGCGCCTCCAGCCGTTCACGTGGCTCCACGGGAAGCCGCTCGTGGCGGCCGTCCCGCTGGGCGTGATCGCCTGGAGCGCGAAGGCGCTCCTCTCGGGGCCGGCGGCGCCGGTCGTCGGCGTGGCCGCCGGGTTGAGCGCGTACGCCGCCGCGCTGTGGTTCCTCGGGTTCACCCCGGCCGAGCACCGCCTCGCCGAGACCCTGGCCGAGCGGTATCGGGCCGTGCTGGCCCGGTCGTGACCCGACAGTCGATCCGGTACCTCCCGGTTCTTTGACCCTCGGCGTCGACCACACGCGTATGGACCTGCAACTCGACGGCAGCGCGGCACTGACGACGGCTAGTTCGAGCGGTCTCGGCCTCGCGAGCGCGAAGTCGCTCGCCCGTGAGGGCGCGGACGTGGCGATCTGCGGACGCACCGAATCGCACCTCGAATCCGCCGCCGCGGAACTCGAAGCCCTGGGCGACGGCGACGTGCTCGCGGTCCAGGTCGACCTCACGGACCGGGCGGAAGTCGAGGCGTACGTCGAGGAGGTCGCCGACGCGTTCGGCGGCATCGACCAGGTCGTCATGAGCGCGGGCGGGCCGCCCAGCGGGGCCTTCCTGGAGATGGACGACGATGACTGGTACGGCGCCTACGACACGCTCGTCATGTCGGCGGTGTGGACGACCCGCTTCGCGTATCCCTACCTGAAGGAGTCCGATCAGGGCTCGATCACGGCGATCACCTCGCGGTCGGTCCGGGAGGTCATCGACGACCTCGTCCTCTCGAACGCGGTCCGCCGGGCGGTCATCGGGATGGTCAAGACGCAGGCGCGGGAGTTCGCGCCGGAGGTGCGGGTCAACGCGGTCCTGCCCGGCGCACACGAGACCGCCCGCATCGAAGAACTCATCGAGGACGACGTCGAGCGCGGCGTCTACGACAGCTACGAGGAAGGGCTGGAAGACAAGGGGTCGTCCGTCCCGCTGGGGCGGATCGGCGACCCGCAGGAGCTCGGCGACGTGGTGGCGTTCCTGGCGAGCCCGCGAGCGAGTTTCGTCACCGGGACGGCGCTGCCCATCGACGGCGGGTCGATGCGGAGCTGAAGCGGTCACGCAGCGCTCTGTTCGCCGTCGCTCGGCGACTCGCGGCAGCGACCGAGCAGATAGCCGGTCGCGGTCCCGACGGGGAGCGACCACCAGCCGACGGAGAGGAGACTGACGAGTCCGACGAACAGCGCGACGCCCGCCCGCTGGAGCGGTCCGTCTGTGCCCCCGAATACGTCGACAAACAGGGTCGCGACGAGGACGAATCCGGCGGGGCCGAAGACGCCGACGAGCGCCCCGGCGAGCGCGCCGCGGAGTCGAGTCCGCGGACGACGCAGCCGTTCGACGACTGCGAACCAGCAACACGCGCCGACGGCCCCCGTCCCGAGGCCGACGAGCGCGAGCGCGCGGCCGTCCCTGGTGGCGGCGCCGCCGGTGGCGACCGAGAGCGTCGCGAGCGCGCCCGCACTGGCGACGGCGAAGGCGATCCCAGCGACGGCGGTCCACCGGAGCGACGCTCCGTCCATCCCTATCGCGTCCCCGGCGACCCGCCGGTCGAGGAGTCGCCGCCGGCGCTCAGCGACCAGACCAGCAGGCCGAGCGAGGCGAGCGCGACGAAGATGGAGACGACGTAGCCGACGGTCCCCGCCTCGCCGAGGATCGCGCCGGGGAGGAACGCGGAGACGACGAGCAGGGCGACGCCCGAGAGCGTTCCCGCCCCGGCGAGGATCAGCAACCAGAACCGGACTGCGGGGTCCATGCTGGCAGTCGGTTGGCCCCCGGGGCGTATCAGCGTTCCGGCGCCGCCGACCATACCGGGCGCGTCGGTCGCGCCCGCGGCGCCGGCACAGCGGTGAAGACAGAAGATATCAGATCCGTCACCAAAACGCGGTTCAGCGAACGGTTTTGTCGGCTGCGACCGCGGAGTGAGGTATGTCGAACGAGCGGCCGAGCGGCGGGACGGACTGGACGACCGCGGGCGAGTGGATACGACTGACCGACGCGGAGGCGGCGCTGTCGCCGCGAGAGACGACGTTCGCGGACGCGCAGACCGGCGCGAACTTCGTCGTCTTCGAACCGGGCTGGCTCCCCGACGATTGCGACGTCGTCGAGACCACGTTCCGGCCGGAGCAACCGCCTGGCCGGCCGGAGGGCGTCGACGCCGACGAGCTGGGACAGACGCCATGGAGCGACGGGAACCCGTGCGCGCTCCGCGCCGTCGTCGAGGGCGATGGCCGCCGGTTGCGGATCAAGGAGTTCCTGTACGACTGGGCGCCGCCGGCGGCGAGTATCGCGCCGCTGTGGGGCACCGAGGACCCGACGCCGGTCGACGCGGGCGACGCGGTGGGCTTCCTCGGCACCGACTACAAGCACAACCGCGGCGCCTGCGTCCAGCGAGCGCGCACGCAGGTCGAGGTATCGGTCCTCGACGGCGAGTTCACCGACGACGAACTCGAATCCCTGCTCGACGGGCTGGAACCGGCGACCGACCCGGAGTCACCGGACTCGGGAGCGGCGGCCGTCCGGCAGGTCCCGTTCCACCGACTCAGCTACTGGGCGCGCTACCGGTACGAGTCGGTCGGCGTGCCCCACGGGCTCTGGGACCACGGCATCGCGCGGCCGTACTACGAGTGCGTCCCGTGCTCGCCCGCGGCGCTCGGCGACGCTGAACCGCAGTTGCTCGTTCCCGGCGAGAGCGGCGGTAGCGAGCGTGACGTCGGTGGAGAGTTCGCCCTCGATTCGGCGGTGACGTTCCCCGAGGCGGACGCCGCGGAGGCGATCTACCGCCACGAAGCTAACGGGAGCGACCACCTCTGGATCACCGCGGCGGCCCCGGACAGCGCGCTCGCGCCCGACCTGCCGCCGGAACCGGCCGACCAGCCCGCCGCAGCGCGCGAACCCGTCGAGTTGCGCGGGACGACCGTCCACTACGCGGCGCTGACCGAGGACCACGGCGCGTGGGAAGCTGTCTGGGAGGAGAACGGGATCACGTACGCCGCGATCGCTGGCGCGTCGCGAGCGCTGGACGGTGCGGCCTTCCGGTCGCTGGTGGGCGGGCTGGAACCGGCCTGACTCGGGACGGGCCGTCGACGACGGTGCTGTCTTCGCTCAGAACAGGTCGTCGGCTTCGAGCTCGGCGACGACTTCCCGCACTCGCTGGGCCTGGCGCTTGGGGACGACGAGCGTGCGGTCGCCGTAGGAGGCGACGACGAGGTCGTCGACGCCGACGACGCTGACGTGGCCGTCGGTGGCGACGACGGTGTTCTCGGCGTCGACGGTGAGCGCGTCGCCGAGCACCACGTTTCCGTCCTCGTCGGCGTCGAGGACGCGCTCGATGGCGTCCCACGCCCCCAGGTCGTCCCACTCGAAGGTCGCGGGGACCAGCGCCGCGTTCTCGGTCGCTTCCATGACCGCGTAGTCGACGCTGACCGGATCGACGGCGTCGAATCCGCGCTCGGGTTCGCCGTCGTCCATGGCTTCGACGAGGGGAGCCAGTTCCGTGTCGGCCGCCTCGCGGAGGAACGCGTCGGGCGTCCAGGCGAACATCCCGGCGTTCCAGTAGTAGCCGTGGTGACGGTAGCGCATCGCCGCGCCCTGGTCGGGTTTCTCGGTGAACTTCTCGACGGGGTAGTAGGTCCGGCCCGCGTCGGTCTGTCGCTCGTCGCCGGGCTTGACGTAGCCGTAGCCGGTCTCCGGCCGGGTCGGTTCGACGCCGACGGTGACCAGCGAGTCCGTCTCGGCGGCGACGGCCGCTGCGTCGGTCATCGTCTCGGCGAAGTCCCCCTCGACGTGGTGGTCGCTGGGGAGGCAGACGAGCGTGCAGTCGCCGACCTGCTCGCGGACGCGGTGTGCCGCGTAGGCCAGCGCCGGGCCGGTGTCCTTCGGCTCTGGTTCGGTGAGGACGGCGGCGCTCGGGGCGTGTTCGCGGACCTGGTCGGCCAGGTCGGGTCGCGTGAGGACGTACACTTCGTCGGCGAAGCCGGCGCGTTCGACCGTCTCGGCGAGCAGCGACTGGTCCCCGCCGAACGAGAGGAACTGCTTCGGGCGGTCGCTCCGGCTGGCGGGGTAGAGCCGGGTGCCGGTGCCGCCCGCGAGGACGACGGCGACGATGCTGTCGGGCATAGGCGGATAGTGGGGCGGACCGGAAAAATAGGCGCGGGATCCGGCGACCTCAGGACCGGTCGAGGCGCTCGTCGAGGTCGAACCGGCTGACCGTGACCGTCGTCGGATCGGACTCGCGCGGCGTCGTCTCGCGGACTCCGACCCGGCCGAGGCCGTCCTCGCCCCGGCGGGGGTCGACCGTCGCCCGACCGCCGACGGTGAGTGCGCCGAAGTCCTCGCGGGTCACGACCCCGTTGACCGGCTCGGTCCCGTCTTCGGGGACGACGTTCACGCTGTACCGGACCGACGCGAACGCGTCCGCGAGCGCGTCGTGGGTCTGCTCGGAGACCGAGAGCGTCGCGCCGTCGACGGCCGCTCCGGCGTGTTCGGGGTCGTACTCGCCGTGTACCAGACTGCGGTCGGGTTCGAATCCGAGCAGCGCGACGCTCGCCTCGACGGGGTCGCCGACCTGCTGGGGAACCGCGACGGTGACGTCTTTCCTGGCGACGGTACCGGCCGTCGACCCGCCGCCCGAACAGCCCGCGACCGAGGCGGCAGCGGTCGTCCCGAAGGCGGCGAGAAACTGGCGTCTGGAGGACATGGACATCCGATGGACGTGATCCGACAAAACGGTTGGGGCCCGAGTTTCGAGTTGGCAACTGGACGCCGAGTGGGCAGTGTCGTCAGTGACTCCCGAGGAACGCCCGGACTTCGTCGGCGGTCCGCCCGGGCGCTTCGGCGGGTCCCGAGTGGCTCACGCCGTCGAAGTCGACCAAGTGCCCCTTCGGGAGCGCCTCGTGCACGTTCCGGGCACTCTCGCGGAGGAACTCCGGGCCCTCGGTGCCGGTGAGGACGAGCACGGGGACCTCGACGTCGAGACGGTCGGGGAGTGCGTAGCGCTCCACCACCCTGTTCATCCGGATCACTTCCTCGACGAGGTCGACGCAGTCGGGCCACACCGGCCACTCGGCGAGCCACGCGTCCAGGTCGTCGACCTCCCCGGCGCAGACGACCTGGTCGACGTAGAGTTTCATCGACCCCGCGCGGTCGTCGGCGTCCAGTCGCTCCTGCATCCGGTCGGCCAGGTCGGCGTGCTCGGCGAACGCCTCGGGGAGGACCGCCGGTTCGTAGGCGGCGACCGCTTCGACCGGCGCGTCCTTCGCGGCTTCGAGCGCCGTGAGCGCGCCGAACGAGTGACCGAACAGGACCGGCTCGCCGTCGACGGCGTCGACGAGCGCGCGGACGTAGCTGACCTCGCGGTCCAGCACGTCGTCCGGGCCGGTCTCGTCGAGACCGTCGCGGCAGGTGCCGAAGCCCGGTCGCTGCGGGACGACCGGCGCGTAGGTCTCGAAGTGCGGGATCACCGGCTGCCAGTACTCGCTGGGCGCCATCCCGCCGTGGAGGCAGATCAGCGGCTGGCCGTCGCCGTGCCGTTCGTACTTGATCTCGGTGCCGTCGTCGGAGGTTGTCGTCTCTGTCGTCGGCATGGGTCTCGTCGTCGAACGCCCGCCGGGCTACGTCTGTCTCTCAGTCGTGCGGCCGTTTAAGTGGCTGCCGGGAGCGTCGCCAGTCAGTTACGTCGACGTGGGCCTCGACGAGGTGGGTCTGAGCGCGACGGAGTCGCTCGGAGCACGAGGAAGCGGAGATGCCGAGTTCGGCGGCGACGTCGTCGAGCGATGCCGTCCGCGGGATCTCGAAGTAGCCCATCTCGTACGCGGTCCGGACGGCGTCGCGCTGGGCGTCCGTGAGGCCGTCGTCGGAGTCCAGGCCGGGACCGGCAGGTCCGTCTGCGTCGTCGCCGACGCGGGTGAGCTTGCGGAGGCGGAACGGGACGTTGCGCTGCCAGAACGTCCGCAGTTCGTCGAACGCGGCGCGGTCGGCGAAGCGGCCGCACTGGACCCATCCGGTGGGCGTCGCGCGGATCCGTTCGATGTGGGTCGGCGTCTCGTAGAGCGCCCGCAGGTCGTCGAGATCGTCGAGGTGGTCGCCGAGCTGTTCGGCCATGCTCGTGCCCGGCAGGATCGTGTAGCGATTCGCCTCGCCCTCGCGGGTGACGAGCGTGTACTCGCCGACGAACGGCGTCCGTTCGAATTCGTCCTCGACCGCCGCGACGGTCTCCTCGCTCCCGACCACGCGGGCGGTGAAGCGCGGCCGCTCGCTCGTTCCCGGGCTGATGGCGAGTTCGATGTCGGCGTCGGGGACCGCCGCGGCCACGTCGACCAGCGGGAGGGCGTCGCAGCCGATCTCGTACTCGGCGCGGAGAGCCATAGTCGAGGATCCGCTCGGGGTGTCAAATCACCGGCGAAACGCTCGGCCCGTTCACCACGTCTCGATCTCGCCGGCGCGGATATCCTCGACGCAGCCCCGGCAGTCCTGCGACTGGGGGTCGAAACAGCCCGGCTTGTACTCGGTGTCGAGTTCCACCGCGCGGCGCTCGGCGTACCGCCGGCAGACGATCTTCGCGCGGCCGTCGTCGCCGAACGGGAGGTCCGCCTGCGTGGCCCGCTTGGCGTGTCTGTACGCGCGCTTGGCCTCGCCGACCTGCTTGCCCGCCGACCGGAGTTTGTTCCGGAGGATACGCTCGATGCGGTCGTCCGCCATCTGTTCGTGGGTTGGGGTGGGTGACTCTTAGCCCCGTCGGCCCTGAACCGAGCGGAGTTGTCGAAACCGACTCCGCGACTGCAGAAGCGGCGGAAAGCACATCGAACTGCGTGAAAGCCCCAAGGCGTTCGCGGACTGCAACTCGCTGCGCGCTTCGTCGCTCACTTCGTTCGCTCTTGCAGTGCTTGCGTCGTCTCGTCCCTCGAACGCCTCGCCCCTTTCATTCCACCCGACCGCACAGCACCGCGCCTCACACCTCCCCAGCCGATTGCGGTGCTCAGTCGCTTCGCTCCCTGCGCTCCTCGTCCCTCGCACGGTATTGTCGCGCGACCCTCGGAAGACTCGGGTACGCGCGACAGCGCGCGCCGACAGCATCCGGCTGTTTGGCGGTTCTATCCTGCCGTTTCACTTTCACCGCGCCGTACGAGAGTTTAAATACGGGGGCGACCAAGAGACGCATGTCTCCCACCGAAAACAACGTGGAGACAGGAACGACACAGATGACGGATTTGCGTACACAGGCGACAGAGATACACGAACAGTTCAGTGACCAGCTCGACATTTCGGTCGACGACGTGGAGGAGCGTCTCGACACGCTGGTCAACGAGTACAAGGTCCCCCTCTCGGAGGCCCGCCGGAGCGTCACCAACACCTACCTCGACGAGGCCGGGATGGAGCGCGACGAGCTCGGCGGTGGCGGCGCCGACGGCAACGAGCAGGTCGAGATCGCCGACGTCGACGCGCCAGAGGAGTGGGTCGACATCACGGCGAAGGTGACCGAACTCTGGGACGCGACCTCGGACGCGGTCGCCCAGGTCGGCTTGCTCGGCGACGAGACGGGCACGATCAAGTTCACGAAGTGGTCGAAATCGGACCTGCCAGACCTCGAAGAGGGCAAGGTCTACCACCTGCGGAACGTCGTCACCGACGAGTACGAGGGCCGGTTCTCGGTCAAGCTCAACCGGACGACGGTGATCGAGGAACTCGACGAGGATCTGGAAGTCGGGAGCGACGACGTGACCGTCGAGGGCGCGCTCGTCGACATCCAGTCCGGTTCCGGGCTCATCAAGCGCTGTCCCGAGGAGGACTGCACGCGCGTCCTCCAGAACGGCCGCTGCAACGAGCACGGCGAGGTCGAGGGCGAGTTCGACCTCCGGATCAAGGGCGTGCTCGACGACGGCGAGCAGGTCCACGAGGTCCTCTTCAACCAGGAGGCCACCGAGGCGCTGACGGGCATCACGCTCGAAGAGGCCCAGGAGATGGCGATGGACGCGCTGGACACGTCCGTCGTCGCCGACGAGATGCGCGCGGACCTGCTCGGGAAGTACTACCGGATCACCGGGCCGACGTTCCGCCGCTACGTGCTGGTGGACGACGTGGAGCGACTCTCCGAACCGGCGGATGCAGAGGCCGTGCTGATCAAAGCGAGGTCGATCTAAATGGCGACGACACCCACTCGCGAGGTCGCCCGCCGCGTGTTCGCGGGCGAGTTCAACGACGCGCACTACACGTTCAAGGAGAGCGACGACGAGCGAGCGCCGGTCTACCTGCTGCTCCCGACGGGGGCGCGGGCCAACCGCGTGTTCATCGTCGGGACGCTCATGGAGACCGAGGACGTGGGCGACGACAGCGAGTACTGGCAGGGCCAGGTCATCGACCCCAACGGCGACCGCTACTACATGTACGCCGGCCAGTACCAGCCCGACGCGGCCTCGATGCTGCGCGAGCTGGAGCCGCCGGCCTACATCTCGGTCGTCGGCAAGCCGCGCACCTACGAGACCGACGACGGTGAGGTGAACGTCTCGGTCCGGCCGGAGTCGATCACCGAGGTCGACGCCGCGACGCGCGACCGCTGGGTCGTCGAGACGGCCGAGCGGACGCTCGAACGGATCCGCCACTACAAGGACCAGACCGGCGACGACGGCGACGGGGCGGCCGTCGACGAGTACGTCGCGATGGCCCAGGAGGAGTACGACCTCCCGGTGGAGAACTACCGTCGTCAGGTCGTCGAGGCCCTCGAGAGCCTCGAAGACGAGGAAGCCGTCGCTGCCGAGACGGACGACGACTGAAGCGCACGTACTCCGGCGGCTCCCGGCTCGCTCCGACCGGTCGAACGCCGGCCGTCCACTCGGACGGCGTTCCGCGACGACTTTTTCGTTCGAAATAACAGGAACTCGTCTCGATCCCCCGACGGGGGACTGAACCGACTGGTCTTCGCCACCCTATTATCAAATTTGATTTCCGAAGGGGTGGCTAAACGGAAGATTCAGGCCCTCTATCTATTTATTTCGCGTCAGCGATCGCCCGAGCCAGCGTCTGACAAATGATTAAGTGGGATGCGCTTCGAGTGGTGGACAATGAGTAAGAACAAGACGATCTCCTTTCGCGTGAGCGAGGACAAGTTCGAGACGCTCCGCGAAATCGCCGACGAGCGAGACCTGTCGCTGTCGGCGGTCTTCCGGGACTACGTCGACATGCTCGTCGCGCACGACGGGCAGGTGGAGGTGGTGCCGGAACACCAGCTGAACGAATCGAGTGCGAGCACGAGCGACACCGAGAGCTTCCCGCCGAAGGTCGAGGTGCCCAAGAGCTTCGTCCGCGAGCACGAGCGCCTCGAACTCGAAGCCGAGCACCTCCGCGAACAGCTCGAAGAGCACAAGCGATACGTGACGAAGCTCCGCCAGCAACTCGACGAACACGACCAGGAAGACGTCGTGCAACTCGAAGACCTCGACGGCGGCGAGGACGACGAGGAAGCGTCCTACCGCCTGGGCAACTTCGAAGAGTCCGTCTGATCCCCGCGACAGCGTCTCTCCCTCTCCGTTCTTCTCTTTCGTTCTCTCCCAAACGAGTAGTCCACTCGACCCCGCGGAGCGAGCCGTTTTGTGTCGTGCCTGCGATAGTCGCTAACACATGTCGTTCGACCCGGAGCGGGTGTCGACGCTCACGTTCGACTCGTACAGCACGCTCGTCGACGTCGACGCGGCCGAACGGGCGCTCGCCGAGCGAGTCGCGGACCCCGAGCCGGTCTCGAAACTGTGGCGCTCGCGCTCGCTGGAGTACACGATGGTCGCCAACCACGTCGGCGCTTACCAGCCGTTCTACGAGATGAACCGGGACGCGCTCCAGTACGCGCTCGACGCGACGGGTGCAGACATCTCGGCCGACGAACGCGACGAGATCCTCGCCGTCTACCACGAACTCGACGTCTTCGACGACGTGCGCGACGGGCTGGAGCGCCTCCGAGAGGCCGGCTACGACTGCTACGTCCTCTCGAACGGAAATCCCGAGATGCTCGACTCGCTGGTCGCCCACGCCGATATCGAGGGCCTGGTCGCCGACACGATCAGCGCCGACGAGGTGGAACTGTTCAAACCCCACGCCGAACTCTACCGCCACGCGGCCGAGCGGACTGGCACGCCGGTGGCCGAACTCGCACACGTCACCGCGCTGTGGTTCGACGTGATGGGCGCCCAGCACGCCGGGATGCAGGGCGTCCGCGTTGACCGCAAAGGCGACCCGCCGGAGACGTTCGGCCCCGAACCCGACCTCACGATCGAGACGTTCGACGAACTGGTCGCCGCGCTCGGCGTCTGAAGACGGTCGGTAGCCGCCGATTCGCCGGATTACAGGAGTTCTTCGCGCTTCCGTCGAGCCTCGCTCGCGGCGCCGTCCCGGCCGTCGACGTCGGCCAGCGTCTCGACCGCTTCGAGCGTGCGGACGGCGCCGTCGAGGAAGGAGAGCACGTCGCCCGGATAGGCGTAGAGCATGTAGTCGTCGCCCATCACGTCGACGATGGCGTCCGGGCCCAGGCCCTGGGCGCGCAGTTCGAGGAGGTAGCTGACGAACTTCTCCTCGGGGTGGCCACAGTGGGGGTTGGCCTCGCAGCTGCAGTCCATGAAGTCCGTCGCGAAGTCGAGGACGCGGTCCTGGGTCGCGTCGTCGAGCTTCGCGAGGTTCTCCGCCTGGAACAGCATGTCCATCGTCGCTCCCTTGAACGCGCCCTTGGGGAACGACGTCTCTAGCTGCGAGGCGATCTGCTGGTGGTTCTTGACGTAGATCTTGTCCGTGATGGCCACGGCTACCCGAACGAACGGCGGTGGCGGCTAAAAGTCTCTCGGAGCGTCGCCGGCGTCGTCCGCCGCCGGCGTTCGGCGCTCGTCCGCACACCGCGACCGGAACGGCGACCGCCGCCTCGCCGGAGGGACAGACCCTACCGACGGCCATCGCCGGGGCCGGCAGGTCGGAGACGGGCCGAACGGGCGAATCGACGCGGCCGGCGGTCAGAAACGGTCGAGGATCCGCTGGACGAGGCTGTCTGCTCCCGTACCGGCGCCGGCGCCGGGGTCGGGATCCGGATCCCCGGTCGACTCGCGTTCGGGCCCGTCGCCGTCGGTCGCCGCGGCCTCGGCGCGGTCGAGGACGGAGCCGGGGTCGTTGACGCCGGTCGAGACGGGCACTTCCACGAGGGGGAGCCCCGCGAACCGCTCGGTCCGGACGTTCACGTCGGCGGCGACGATCGCCGCGTCCGCCGCCTCGATGTCGCCGTCGGACAGTTCGTTCTCGCTGCCCATGGCGCTCTGTACCTCGACCTCGATCTCGTGGCCGCGGTCGGTCGCGACGCGTTCGAGCGCTTCGGCGGCCATCTGGCTGTGGGCGACGCCGGTCGGACAGGCGGTGATGACGACGAACCGCATCACTCCGCTCCCTCGGCGATCGCGTCGCCGACGGCCTCGACCGCCGCGCGAGCCTCCTCGCCGTCTGCGGCGACGACGACGTCTTCGCCCGCCTGCAGTCCCAGCGCCGTCAGCGAGAGGACGCTCTCGAGCGCGGCCGACTCGTCGCTGGCGGTTGGCCGGACAGCGACGGTCGCCTCGAACGACGACGCGAGGTCGACGACCTCACGCGCTGGGCGGGCGTGCAGGCCCGGGTCGTGACCGACGGTGACGCGACGGCGGACGGTCACGCGTCGATCACCGTCTGTACGGCGTCGACGACCGCCGACTCGTCGTCGGCGGTCAGGAGCCGGTCGCGGACGTCCTCGTCGACGAGACCCCGCGAGACGGCCGACAGGAGCGAGAGGTGCGCCTCGTCGGCGCCGTCGGGGGCGAGCAGGAGGACGACCAGCCGTGCCGGCGTCCCGTCCGGGCCCCCGAAGTCCAGTCCGTTCGCGAGACTGGCGACGGCGACCGTCGGCTCGCGGACGGCCGCCGTTCGCGCGTGCGGGACGGCGACCCCCAGTCCGACGCCGAAGGGAGATTCCGCCGCTCGATCGCGGAGCGCCGTGATCGCGCGCTCTCGGTCGGTCACGCGGCCCGCGTCGGCGACGAGATCGACCAGGTGCTCGATACAGTCCCACCGCCCGTCGACTGCGGGCGTCAGCGAGACGAACGACGACTGGATCACGTTCGATTGCATGGCGTATCACTCGGTCTCCGAGACCGCGTTTCGGTCAACTGTCCGGCCGGTCCCGACGAGCACGACGCCGGCGGCCGTGAGCGTCGTCGCGACTGTTCCGAACAGGAGGCACCCGACGAACAGGGCGGGATCGTTCGCGAGCGGGACGACGAGGAGCCCCCCGTGGGGGGCCGGCATCGTGATTCCGAGGCCCATGGCCGCACCGCCGGCGATGGCGCTCCCGAGGACGCACGGCGGACGGAGCCGACTGTTCCGGGCGGTGAACGGGACGGCGCCTTCGGTGACGAACGCCATCGAGGAGAGGACCGCCGCCCGCGCGTCGCTGCGGTCGACGGCGAAGCGGTGCGGGACGAGCGCGTACGCGGCCGCGAGTCCGAGCGGCGGCACCATCCCGCCGAGCATCACGGCCGCCATCGGCTCGAAGACGAGTTCGGGGAGCCGTCCGATAGCGAAGACGTACGCCACCTTGTTGACGGGCCCGCCCATGTCGACGGCCATCATCCCGCCGAGCACCGTGCCGACGGCGACGAGCGCCGCGGGGTCCGCGTTGCGCAGGAACGCCTCGAAGATCGAACTCGCCAGCGCTATCGGGACGCTCAGCGCGAGTACGACGGGCGCGAGCGCCGCCGTGACGCTCACCGGGAGGATCAGGACCGGGACGAGCGGTTCGAGCAGGGCAGGCGGCTCCCGATCTTTGGCCCACTCCGTCGCGACGCCCGCCAGGAGGCCGACGATGAGCGCCCCGATGTACCCGGCGTGGGCGTCACCGGTGTCCACACCCAGGACCGCTCCGAGCGCCTGGACGAGCCTGGGGTCCTGGATCAATGCCGTCAGCATGAACCCCGGGGCCAAGCCGGGCCGGTCGGCGATGCCGTAGGCGACGAACCCACCGAGTATCGGGACCATCGCGCTCAGCGCTATCGAACCGACCGTGACCAGATACCAGGGGATCGTCCCCACGTCCCCCCCGACGGAGGTGGAGTCGCCCAGCGTGTAGCCGACGGCTAAGAAGACGCCGCCGATCGTGACGAACGGGATCATGTACGTCACCCCCGTCATCAGGTCGGCTCTGACCCGGTGGATCGAGTCCGCCTCTACGGCATTCTTCCTCATGCCACTAGTTAGCATAGTTAGGCGGAGGCGTACAAAATGCTTTCCGAATCTGTCCGTTTCTGTTCGTTTCTAACGCCCGTCGTAGTCGAGCCGGGTCGCGTTCCCCGTTCCCGGGATCCCGATGACCGCTTCGGCGGTCGAGACGCCGGTTTCGAGCGCCGTCTCGAGGTCGGCCCCGCCGTCGTCGGCGGCGAGCAGTCCCGCCAGGAGCGCGTCGCCCGCGCCCGCCGTGTCGACGACCGAGACGTCTGCCGGGTCGATGTGGACGGCGTCGTCGGGGCCGACGAGCATCGCGCCCGTCTCGCCCATCGTGACGACGACGTGGTCGAACCCGTCGTCGAGCAACCGCCGAGCGGCCGTCCGACACTCCTCGGTCGACTCGGTGGCGCACCCGGTCGCGGCCGCGAGTTCGTGCCGGTTCGGCGTGCAAAACGAGTACTCCGCCGAGAGGTCGCCGAGCACCGACCCGGTCACGTCGACGACCGTCTGCCAGTCGCCCGCCCGCGCGATGGCGTCGATGGCCGACGCGCCCAGCCCCGGCGGGAGACTCCCGGCCACGACCACGGTGTCCGGATCGCGGGCGGCGACGACCGAAACGACGGCCTCGATCTCCCGGGAACCGACGTCGGTGCCGGACTGGTTGAGCTTGTACTCGCCGTCGTCGGTCAGCAGCGTCGTGTTGAGCCGCGTCGGCTGGTCGGTCTCGACGAAGTCGTGTTCGACGCCCGCCCGCGTCAGTTCGTCGCAGACGTACTCGCCGGTGAAGCCGCCGACGAGGCCGGTCGCGACCGTCTCGACGTCGAGCGCGGCGAGGAACTTCGAGACGTTGATCCCCTTCCCGCCGGCGTCGAAGTGCGACCGCTCGGTGCGCGTCACCTCGCAGGTCCGCAGCGAGCCCGCGACCTCGATGGTGTGGTCGACGGCTGGGTTGAGCGTGACCGTCAGTATCATTCCGCGACCCCGACCTCCTCGACGACGTCCACGCCGAGGGACTCGAAGGTCTCGCGGAACCGGTCGTCGAGCGCAGCGTCGGTGATCACGAGATCGACGTCCTCGAGCGGGGCGAACTGGACGAAGCTCCGCCGCCCGAACTTCGCCGCGTCGGCCACGAGGACCACTCGCTGGGCGCGCTCGCACATGAGCTGTTTCATGCGCGCCTCGTCCTCGTTGGGCGTCGTGAGGCCCGCGTCGACGTCGACGGCGTTCGTCCCGATGAACACCTGGTCGAAGTTCGTCCGCTGCATGAACGTCTCACCCGTCGGCCCGACGAGCGCCCGCGTCTGCGGTCTAAGGGTCCCGCCCGTGAGCTTCACCTCTCGGTCGTCTTCGGCCAGTTCGAGCGCCAGCCCCGGGGAGTTGGTCGCCGTGATGAACCGCACGTCGTCCGGTGCGCTCCGGGCGACCTCGATCGTCGTCGTCCCGGAGTCGAAGAACACGACCTCCCCGTCGTGGATCTCCTTGGCCGCTCTGGCGCCGATCGCCCGCTTGGCTTCGAGGTTCTGGACGTTCCGCTGGCTGTAGGACGGTTCGCTCGCGACCGTCCGAACCGGAAGTGCCCCGCCGTGGGAGCGTTCGATGAGCCCTTCTTCCTCGAGTTCGTTCAGATCGCGCCGGATCGTCGCTTTCGACACGTCGAGCAGGTCGGCGAGTTCGCTGACGGAGCGGCCGTCCTCCTCGGTGACTGTATCGACGATCTTGCGCTTGCGTTCGGCGGGGAGCATGCTTGGGGTGCTGCCGTACGTGCGTACGAAAACGGGCAATCTCCTTTTCCTTTTCGTTCTGCTGTACTTGGCGTCGAATTCCGTGCACGTTCGCTCACCGGCGTGCCCGTCACAGCAGCCCCATGCTACTGTAGAGCTGTCTGATGTTCGCAGCGGCGTCTTCCAGCGCGGTCTCCGGGCCCTTCCGGCCGCGCATCGCGGGCGTGATCTGTTCTGAGAGGTAGGCGTCGACGCGGGACTGGGCGAGATAGGTCTCGCTTTTCGCGTGTTCGAGGTTGTACCGCATGTCTTCGAGGAGCCCGTTCGGATACTGGTCGCGTACCTCCGGGTCGTCGTAGACGGCGGGGACGACCGACGGGTTCCCTTCGACCAGCATGTCTCGCTTTGCCGACTCGGTCGTCGTCATGAACTCGGCGAACAGCTTGGCCGCGCGCTTGCGCTGGGAGAACGCCGACACGCCGATCCCGTTGGTGTCCTGGAACGTGGCCCGCGACGCCGGCCCCGCCGGTGGTTTCGCGGTGCCGAGGCGGTCGGCGTCCCACCCGTCGGCGTCGAGCGTACGGGCCCCCAGCGGCGTCCACGACTCGACGGTCGCGAGCCGCCCGTCGATGAACGCGCGCCGGACGCCCGGCTGGCCCAGCTCCATCGCGTCGGCCGGCAGGACGCCGCGGTCGCCGAGTCGCCGGAGGAACTCCAGCGCGACCGACCCCTCCTCGACGAAGACGGGCTCGTTCCCGTCGAACAGCTGGCCGCCCGCCTGGTAGAGGAACTGCTTGAACGTGAACACGTCCTTGTTGGCCCACGGAACGGCGAATCCGGCGCGCTCGTCGCCGGTGAGCATCTCGCCCGTCTCGAGGAGTTCGGTCCACGTCCGCGGCGGGTGGTCGTAGCCGAGGCGGTCGAGGTAGTCGCTGTCGTAGAGGAAGGTCCCCCACTTGCCGAGCTGGGGCGCCATGTACACCCGCCCGTCGAACGTGACGAGGTCCCGGAGGTTCTGCGGGAACTTCTCCATGTGCGACGCCGGGAGGTCGAGCGGTTCGAGCCACCCCGACTGGACGAAGTCGGCCAGCCACCACGTCGGGCCGTTCCAGACGTCGATCCGGGACGACCGGTTGTTCCAGACCGTCGTCAGCGTGGTCTTGAGGTCCGGCCACGGCACCTCGGGCACCTCGACGGTGATCCCCGTCTCGGCCTCGAACCGCTCGATGTTTCGCCGCGTGCCGGGGTCGAACTGCAGGTCGCCCGCGTTGTAGAAGACGATCCGGTCGGCGAGGTCCCGCGAACTCGCGGTGGCCGACCGCCGCGCCAGCGCTCCCCGGGCACACCCCGCCAGACTCGCGCTCGCCCCGGCCGCGGCCGCCAGGAACGCGCGCCGCGATTCGCGCTGGCCTGCCATCACCCGAGCGTTCCGCGCGCGAACACTTAACGTGACCGCCGGTTGTGGGAGAACAGACAGGACCGTTCACGATCCCGGGTTCGTACCGGTGTATAACGGCGACGAACGCTAGAACCCGATCGTTCGTGTTTGTAGTTGACTGAATGTGACTGTTCGAGGGTAAACTACAAGCGGCTGGCCGCGGGACAGTGTGGCATGGACACGACGCGACGCCCCGGGGACGGGGAGGCGACGCCGACGGTCGGGGACGAGGTGCGTCGGATCTGCGACTCGGTCAGGTCGACGCTCGGTCCGTGCGGGGCAGCCAAGCTCGTCGTGACGCCGGACGGGTCCGTTTCGACGACGCCGTCTGGCCGACGGGTGGTCGATCTGCTGGCCTTCGACGGACCCGAGGCGAGCCTGCTCGAAACGGCGGCCGAGGACGTGGTCCGAGAACACGGGGACGGCGCGACGACGACGCTCTTGCTCACCGGCGAGCTCCTGTGGGCGGCCGACGAACTCCGAGAGCTGGGCCTCGCCCGCTCGACCGTCGTCGAGGGGTTCCGCGAGGCCGCCGCGGTCGCCGTCGAGGCGGTCGCAGACCTGCGCCGACCGTCCGGGACCGTCGGCTTCGACGCGGTCGCTCGAACGGCGCTGACGGGGGTCCGGGACCCCACCGCACGGGCGACGGTCGCAGACGGCGTCGCGCGGCTGGCCGAGGCGGCCGACGACGGACTCGACGGCGTCGACGTGGTCTCGCGACTCGGCGGGACGCCGGGGTCGACCGACATCGTCGACGGCGTCGTCCTCGACAGGCGGCCCGTCGACCGGTCGATGCCCCGGCGGCCGGAGCGCGACGGCGTCGTCCTCTGTTCGGAGACGGTCGACGTGCCGTCGGTCGACCGCGACGTCTCCCTCGACGTCGACGGGTTCGACGGCCGCGCGGCGGTGGGCGAGCGCGAGCGCGAGCAGTTCCGGACGGCGCTCGCGGACCTCGTCGCGGCCGACTGCGGCTTCCTCGCGACCGAGCGCGCCGTCAACGACCGGGTCGAATCGATACTGGGGGCACACGGGGTCCTCGCCGTCGACCGGGTCGACGCGGCGGACATGGAGCGACTCGCCAGGGCGACCGGCGCCACGGTCGTCCCCGACGTCGACCACGTCACCGCCGAGGCGATGGGTCGGGGGACGGCCAGGGTGGTCCGGAAAGCCGGGCGGGACTACGCGGTGGTCGAGGGCGACGCCGACGACGCCGTGGCGACGCTGTTCTGCCGCGCTCCAGACCCGCGAGCGGTCGAGACGTTCGAGGCGTCAGTCGAGAGCGCCATCGCGGCGGTCGACGCGGCCGCTCGCGGGGGAACGATCGTCCCCGGCGGCGGCGCCACGGCGATGCACGCCGCGCGCGAGATCCGCGGGCACGCCCGGGCCATCGACCACCGGCGCCGACTGGCGGTCGAGGCGTACGCCGACGCGCTACTCGCGGTCCCGCGGACGCTGGCCGCGAACGCGGGCGCCGACCCCGCGAGCGCGCTCGCCGAACTCGCGAGCGCACACGCGACCGGGCAGGCGACGACCGGCGTCGACGCCCGGACCGGCGAGATACGGGACTGCTTCGGCGAGGAAGCTGTCCTCGAGCCGCCGTCGCAGGTTGCCGGCGTCTGGGGGGCAGCGACCGATCTCGCGACCCAGGCGGTGCGCATCGACGAGCGGCTCCCGGCGTCGGACCTGCCCGAGACCGGCCCGGTCGAGACGGACGGCGAGGCGTAGCTGCGGCTGGCGGGCGATCTGTTCTGTGGCCCCGGGGATCGAAAGCCGACCCGCGAGCGGACTCAGGATTCCGTCTCCGGGCGGACGGCGGCGAGGTCGACGCCCGGGTGGAGCACTTCGTCGACGGTGAGCAGTTGCGTCGCGAGCGAGCGGGCGGTCTCGACCGCCTCGGACGGGACGCGGCGCGGATCGAGGATGCCCGCCGCGACGGCGTCGCGCGTTCCGTTCCCGTCCGCGGCGACGCCGACTGCGGCCGGTTCGCCGGTGTCGTGGGCCGCGCGGAGCGCCGGGAGCACCGCGTTCGGGTCGCCCCCGGCGTTGCGGACGAGTTGCTCGGGCACGCGTTCGAGCGCGTCGGCGAACGCCTCGACGGCCAGCTGTTCGCGGTCGGCGATCCCCGGCGCGTACTCCCGGAGCGAGGCCGCAGCGGCCATCTCGGCCGCGCCGGCGCCGGGCAGCACCTGATCGTCACGGACGGCGGTCGCCGCCGCTTCGACGGCGGTCTCGAGCGCGGCCTCGGCGCGGTCGCACCCGGCTTCCGTATCGGCGGTCGCGACCAGCGAGACGCAGGGGCCGTCGCAGTCGTCGAAGACCGCCCAGCACTCGTCGCCGACGCGCCGCTCGACCACGCTCCCCGCGGTGCCGAGCGCGCCGGCCGTCACGTCGTCGGGATGGGAGACCACGTCGGCGCCGGTCGCCCTCGCGATACGGTAGACGTCCTCGACCGGCGTCTCGACTTCGTCGACGACAGCGACGCCGCGGCTCTCGAGGGTCGCCGCGAGGTCGGCCTCGACCTCGGGACGGGAGACCAGCACGTCGACGCCGAGTTCGAACAGTCTGTCCGCGAAGTCCGCTCGCGCGGCCGCGCGCTCCTCCGCGTATCGCCGCGCGCCCGCCGCCCCGTCGACCGAAACAGCGTCACCGCCCCCGGCCACGGACTCCCCGAACTCCAGTTCGTCGTCGACGATCGCGACGGTCGCGTCCTCGATCGGGTCGGTGATCCCCGGTCGGGGGTCGAACTCGGTGGGGACGTGCTCGGCGGCCTGCGTCCCCGTGGCGAACCGGCGGGCGACGACGCCCCGGTAGATGCCGGCGGGCGCGTCCCGGGCGGCGATCACCGTGGCGTACTCGGTGTCGAGGGCGTCGTCCGCCGCCAGCCGCGAGACCGCCCCGGCGACGGCGGACACGTCGTCGTCGGGCAGCGAGTCCAGGCGCGTCGCCGCCGTCCGCGCGACCGCCGCGAGTCGCGCGTCGTCGTCCGGGTCACACGGCTCGGCGAGCGCGTCGTACGTCTCGCCGATTCGGCTCGTCGCGAACGCGTAGCCCCTCGCGACGGTCGTCGGGGCGAGCCCTCGCTCGACGAGGCCGAGCCCGCGCTCGACGAGCGCCGCGGTCAGGAGCGTCGCCCTGGTCGTCCCGTCACCGTGCGCGCGCTCCATCGCGTCCACGGCGTCGACGAACAGCGCCGCGACGGGGTGTGAGAGGCCGCCACCCCGCTCGATGGCATCGAGCATCGTCCCGGCGTCTGCGGTCCTGACGACCTCGCGCTCGTCCTGCGCGTCCGCCGTCTCGATCTGGGTCTCCAGTCCGTGCGGCCCCAGCGAACTGGCGACGAGGTCCGCGAGCCGCGACGTCGGGCGTCCGACGAACGCGCGCGCTTCCGCTCCGCCGAGCGCCCACGCCGCCCGGTCCCGCTCGCTCGCCGTTCGTGTCGATCCGTCCATGCAGACCCGATCCGCTCCCCGCGACATAAATCTGGCCCCGGAACGAACAAGAACAATCATTCTCTGGAACTCGATCAGTGACTCCCATTTCGTGAGTGGTCCACGATATCTGGATTAGGGGCTGTTTACTACGATCGTAGCTAGATACCGTTCACTTACGGGCCCGGAGATGGCCCCAATCGAAACCATACAATCAAAAACGCACAGAAACATTTATTGTGGGTGGTTGTGCATGTGACGGAGAGGCATGGTGGACGAAGACAACGGCGAACGAGACCGGATCACGAGGCGAAACGTGGTGAAATCGGCCGGCGCCCTCGGCGCAGTCGGTGCGCTGGGATCGCTGGCAGGCTGTACAGGAGACGGCGGTGACGGCGACTCGACGACCGGTGGTGACGGCGGTGCGAGCGGCGACGGCGGCGACGGCGGCGATAGCACCGAGGACTCCGGCGACGGCGGAGGCGGCGACACCGAGACCGACAGCGGGAGCATGGAATCGGTGACGATCTCGTTCTGGTCGGGTGACGCGGCCGAGAGCTCGGAGACGCGCTCGTGGTTCCAGGAGTCGATGAAGAACTACCAGAACAAACACACCAACGTGACGGTCGACTTACAGCCCATCTCCTACGGCGACATGGGCAGCAAGCTCACGTCGGCCGTCCAGGCGGGCAACTCCCCGGACATGGCGCAGGGCGGTACGACCGCGCTGCAGTTCTACTTCAACGACAAGCTCGCCGACCACGGGACGTTCATCGAAGGCACCGACGGGCTCCCGGACAACTGGACGCAGTCGAACATCGACGCGGCGCAGTACCGCGGTAACTGGTGGGCCGGTGGCTCACCCCGCCACACCTACACGATGCTCGGCATCAACGCCAACATGTTCCGCGAAGCCGGCGTCTCCGGGCCCGAGGAACTGGAGACGTGGACCGGCTTCCGCCGCGCGGTCAAGAAGGTCCAGGAGCAGTTCCCTGACGCGTGGGCCTACGAGGAGACCGGGACGCCGGGCGACCTCGAGACCTACTGGGGGCAGGCCCGCACCTCCTACACGGACGGGACCGACCCCTGGTTCGACGGCAACGGGGACGAGGCGACGCTGAAAGTCGGCGAGACCGACCGCACCGACGGGATGATCAAGAACACGATCGACATGGCGAACACGTTCTCGAGCAGCAAGTCCGCCTCCCGCGGCGACGAGAACATGCCCCAGTTGCTGCTCACCCAACGGGCGGCGTCGTACACGTACGCGGTCGGGAACGCGCCGAAGTACCGCTCGGTCAAGAGCGACGTCTCGTTCGGCTGGGACGGCGACATCTGGCAGGGGCCGATCCCGAAGCTCGACGCGAACTACGGCGAGGAGTTCGGCATCGACGAACTAGCCGGCAAGGAGGGCCAGCACGGCGCCCACGCCTGGGGCCTCGAGCAGCAAAAGCAGGTGTTCTCCGGGAGCGACAACCCCCAGGAGGCGTGGAACCTGCTGAACTACACGAACACGAGCGCCGACCACCTGGCGGAGCTGTACGCGACGATCTACCCGGCCGCGCCGACCTACGAGCCGCTCAGTGACACGATCAAGTCGGAGTACGGCGACCAGCTCTCCCAGCCGCTCACGGCGATGCTCAACGCGGCCCAGGAGTACGGGCCCCAGTACAACGTCACCGGTGCCGCCTGGGACCTGAAGGAGACCTCCCAGATCCGGTGGACTGACATCAACGAGCCGATCAGCCAGGCCATCGCCGGCAAGTTCGGCCCCGACAAGGCGGTCTCGACCATCGTCGACAACGTCAACAAGACGATGAGCGGCAGCTGAGCCCGCCGCTCGGACGACGGCTCGCCCGCCGCCCGAACGCCGCATCGACACCCGGACGCCGCCGGTTCCGAACCGGCGACCGACCGCGCCCGCGGTCGGGATCGCGACCGGCGAACCGCGCTGCCCCGACGCTCGAAGCAACCGATGCTCCACGGACTCACGACCGACAGCAACTCGCGACGGTACCGGCGAGGACAGCACGTCCAGCGCTCGCGCTCGCGTTCGGGCGCGTGTGAACAGCGAGGCGTGAGCCGACCGAGCGCGGTCGGCCGTCGCCCACGGCGGGAGGGACGGCTGTGAACTGGGCACGTGCGACCGCGCTGTCGACCGGCGTCACGCTCCTGGCAGTCACGCTCTGGGCGAGAGTGCGCTACGGGCCGGCCGGGGGCGCCTTCCTCGTCGCCGGCGCGCTGGCCGCCCTCGCCGCCTCGCTCCCGTGGACGAGCGCACGCCTGAACCGCCGCCTGTTCCGGTGGCGACGACGGCGACAGGGCGGCCGCGCGGTCGTCGCCGCGCCGGCGCCCGCCGGGCGCGAAGCGACGCTCGACAGGATCGAGGCGCGCCTCGCGTCGGTCGACGGGCTGGACGTGAGCCGCGACTCCTTCGCGGACGGAGAGGGGCTGGCTGTCGGGCAGACGGGCCTCCACGGCACCTTCGTCCACGTGGCCGACGGCACGGTCGTCGTCGGCGGCGAGGACCCGACGGTCGACGCGGTCGTCGACGCCCTCGACGCGGTCCTCGCGACCGAGTTCACCGCGCGGCAGACGAACCCCCTCCGCGGCCCGATCCCGCTCAGGGGAGCGCCCCGGATCGCGCTCTGGCTGTGCCTGGGCTGTCTCCTCACCGCGACGGTCGTCGCGGGGACGGGCGGCGCGTACGCGCCGTCGACGTACAACCCGGCCGAGCGGACGGTGCTGGTCTCGATCGACTTGCAAGCGGCGCTCGCGCCCGACGCCGGCCGGACCGACGCGCGCCTTCGGAAGGCCGCCGTCCTCACCGAGATGCTGGCGGAGGAGGCCGTCGAGATCCGGTGGCTCGGCAACGACACCGAACGGATCCGGACCCAGCGACGGCAGGCGGCGCAGATCCGTCGTGACGCGGCGCGGTTCCTCGCGTTGGCCGCCGAGGACGCGCCTCCCGAGCGAGTCGCGTCAGTGCGGTCGACGCTCAGAGATGCGGAGCGCGAAGTCGAGCAGGCCGTCCACGAGTCGGGCGTTGCGGCGCCGCGGCGGACTGACGTGACTCGCTCGACCGGCCTCGCGGCGTCCCCGTCGACCGCGGGCGAGCGCCGGCACGCGCCGCGGCGACCACCGGCGGCCACGATACCATAGCAACCCATGTCACAACCAACCGACACGGCGAAGATCGCACAGTACGTCGGCGAGGAGTCGCTGACGGACCGCATCCGCGACCACTGGATCGGCTACCTGTTCATCGCGCCGACGTTCGTGATGTTCGCGCTGCTGTTCTACTTCCCGATCCTCAGGGGCGTCTGGCTGACGTTCACGAACTTCTCGATCGACGGGTCGAACGCCTTCATCGGGCTCGACAACTACTTCTGGCTGGTCTCGAACGACCTGTTCGTCTACTCGCTGGGCTGGACGCTCGTGTTCGCGTTCGGCGCGCTCGCGCTGCAGTTGTTCCTCGGCCTCCTCGCGGCGCTCCTGTTGAACGAGGTGCGCAAGGGGGTCGGCGACTGGCTGCAGGCGGTCGTGTTCTCGCCGTACTTCGCGGCGCCGCTGGCCAGCGGCGTGATCTGGATGTTCTTCCTCGGGCAGAACTACGGGTTCGTCGCCAGACTGTTCCGGCAGTTCGGCCTCCAGCCGATCGCCTTCCTCGCGGAGGGGGTCTGGCCGTTCGTCTCGCTGATCGTCGCGCAGGCCTGGCACGACTACGCCTACGCGGGGATCATCTACGCGGCGGCGCTGAAGTCCATCCCGCCGGACCAGTACGAGGCGGCCGCGCTCGACGGCGCCGGACGCCTCCGGCGATTCCGCGACGTGACCCTGCCCCACCTGCTGACGCCGACGGCGATCATCCTCGCGATCCGGACGACGTGGAACCTCGCGGAGTTCGCCCAGCCCTACCAGCTGACGGGCGGCGGGCCGGGGACCTCGACGATGCTGCTGTCGATTCTCACCTACCGGGTCGCCTACGTCAACTTCGAATTCGGCCGCGCGTACACGATCGGGATGGTGATGATCGCGATCTCGATCGTCGCCGCCGTGGTGTACCTGAAAACGATCCAGAGCGAGCAACAGCTCTACGTCTGACCATGTTGAACGAAACGAGACGCAACCGAGTCGCACTGTACGTCGGCATCGCGACGTTCCTCCTCGTCGCGTTACTGCCCTACTACTGGGTGTTCCGCACGTCGCTGCTGACGAGCTTCGCGGCGATCAGGCCGGAGGGGCCGTTCGTCCCGTTCCTCGCGGAGGCGTTCACGATCCAGAACTACGTCACCGTCTTCGAGAACTACAACTTCCCGCTGTACTTCCGCAACAGCATCATCGTCTCCCTCGGGAGCACCGCGCTCTCGCTGGTGTTCGCCATCCCGGGCGCCTACGCGTTCGCCCGGCTGGACTTCCCGGGCCGGAAGCTGCTGTTCTACACCGCGGTGTTCACGATCATGTTCCCGTGGATCGTGATCACCATCCCGGTCTACGAGGTGTACTTCAACCTCGGGCTGTTGAACACGATGCACGGCGTCGTCATCGCGCTCGCCATCTTCATCCTGCCGCTGTGTCTCTGGCTGCTCCAGGGCTTCTTCCGGCAGGGCATCCCGGAGAACATCGAGGAGGCGGCGCTCATCGACGGCACGACGCGGGTCGGCGCGTTCTTCCGGGTGGTGTTGCCCCTGTCGATGCCCGCCATCGCGGCGACCGCGCTGTTCTCGTTCCTGAACGCCTGGAACAACTTCCTGTGGGTGTTCATCCTCACCAGCGACCAGAGCGTCCGGACCGCGACCGTGGCGATCCACTACATCCTCGGCAGCGACACGCTCCGGGAGTGGAACATCCTGATGGCCGCCGTCGTCCTGCTGGTGCTCCCGCCGGTGCTGTTCTACGGGGTCTCCCAGCGCTACGTCGGCGAAGGTCTGGGGGGATCGATGTGACCGACGCGCGCCACAGGCACGGACAGGGCGAGGCGGCACTTTCGAGCGACGCAGACACGACCATGATCGAACGACATCTCGGTTCCGACGGTCGAGGCATCGCCCGCGCAGTAGTTCCAGCGGTCGCCGGAGGTGGTCGCCGTGGCCCGCGTTGAGTTCGACGACGTGACGAAGGTGTACCAGGGCGACCAGGACATCCTCGCGGTCGAGGGGCTGGACATCGAGATCCCCGACGGGGAGTTCACGGTCATCGTCGGACCCTCGGGCTGTGGCAAGTCGACGACGCTGCGGATGGTCGCCGGCCTGGAAGACGTCACCGACGGCGACATCCGGATCGGCGACGAGGTCGTCAACGACGTCGCGCCGCGCAACCGCGACATCGCGATGGTGTTCCAGAGCTACGCGCTCTACCCGCACAAGAGCGTCCGCGGCAACATCGGCTACGGGCTGCAGCTCAGCACGGACCTCACCGACGAGGAGATCGACAAGCGCGTCGAGGAGGCCGCCGAGATGATGGGCATCGAGGACTTGCTCGACAAGAAGCCGGGCGACCTCTCGGGAGGCCAGCGCCAGCGGGTCGCGACCGGTCGCGCCATCGTCCGCGAGCCCGCCGTCTTCCTCTTCGACGAACCCCTCTCGAACCTCGACGCGAAGCTGCGCAAACACATGCGGACGGAGCTCGCGCGCATCCACGCGGAGCTGGGGATCACCTCCATCTACGTCACCCACGACCAGGAGGAGGCGATGACGCTCGCTGACCGCATCGTCGTCCTCAACGAGGGGACGCTCCAGCAGGTCGCCCCGCCGAAGGTGGTGTACAACGAGCCAGCCAACCGCTTCGTCGCCAACTTCATCGGGTCGCCGACGATGAACTTCTTCGACGTCGAAGTCGACGGCGACCGCCTCGTCGCCGACGAGTTCGAGTACGCGATCGGCGACGCCGTCCGCGAGCGCGTCGCCGACGGCGACCGCCTCACGCTCGGCGTGCGCCCGGAGGACGTCGAGGTCGACGGCGACGCGCCCGACGAGCGGAGCGTCACCGCCACCGTGGAGGTCGTCGAAGTCGTCGGCTCGGACAACGTCATCTACCTCGACCTCGGCGGCGAGGAGTACCGGGTCCGTACCGACTCCGCCGTCGAACCCAGCCACGGGACGACGGTGCGGACGACCTTCGACGACTCGGACATCCACCTCTTCGACGCCGACACCGGCGAGGCGCTGTTCCACGGCCCGGCCGACCTCGACACCGCACAGCCGTCCGCCCGGTCGCCGTGACCTGGCCCGGCCGGGGCCTGAACAGCGCAGGCCCGGTCGGTCCGGCCCCGACCTCGGTCAGGTCGTCCGGGCGGGAGCGGTCCGACAATCCTCGACGTAGAACCTCGCGTCGGCGCGGGTCCACCGGGAGCGGCGAAAGCGTGATGTGGCGGAGACCCGGTATCCCAGTATCGGATGCTCACAGGCAGTCACTCGTGGTCGAGCGGCGATACCACCCGGGCGCCCGTCGCAGTGACGCGCCCGCTCCGGTCGCTCGCGGAGGTGTGATCGCGTGACCGGACGGCGCGTCTTCGAGGGCGAAGGGCTCACGCCACTCGCCGGCGCGGGACCGATTCACCGGTACCGACCGGACGCGGGGATCGCCGTCGAAGCCGTCGAGGCCGACGACCCGGCCGCCGAGCGCGAGCGCTTCCAGGCCGCCCGCGATGCGGCTCTGGCGGACCTGGAGGCCCTCGAATCGCGGACGGCCGACGCGACCGGCGACGCCGAGGCCGACGTGTTCCGCACCCACCGGGCGTTCCTGACCGATCCCACGCTGGAGGGGGCCGTCTTCGACGGCATCGACGAGGGGCGGACGGCGCAAGCGGCCGTCGACGAGGCGTTCGACGCGGTGATCGCGGCCTTCGAGGCGAACGACGGCCGGGTCGCCGAACGGAGCGACGACCTCCGGGACCTGCGCGAGCGCCTCCTCGCCGACCTGACCGATACGGCATCGGACCTCTCGTCGGTCCCGTCCGGCGCCGTGGTCGTCACCTCCGAACTCCGCCCGAGCGACATCGGCGCGCTGGACGCGGACGACGTGGCCGGGCTCGTGTCGGCCCGTGGGTCGCCCACGTCACACGCCGCGATCCTCGCCCGAGCTACGGAGATCCCGGCCGTCGTCGGCGTCGATATCTCGCTTGACGACCTCGGCGGCGGGACGCGGGCGCTCGTCGACGGGACGACCGGTCGGTTCGTCGTCGCTCCGAGCGACGCGGAGGTGGCGAGCGCCGGGAGCGACGCGGCCGCCGACGCCGGAGCGGTCGTCGACGCACCGGTCGAGACCGCCGACGGCGTCTCGGTCGCCGTCACGGCCAACGCGAGCACGCCCGCCGCCGCCGCGAGAGCGACCGAACACGGTGCCGACGGGATCGGGCTCTGCCGGACGGAGTTCTGTTTCGCCGGCCGGGACGCGCCCCCGACGGAAGCGGAGCAGTACGAGACCTACCGAGCGACGCTCGACGCCGCCCCGTCGTCGCGAGTCGTCGTCCGGACGCTCGACGTCGGGGGCGACAAGGCGGTCCCGGGTCTCGGTGGCGGGGGAGCGCCGACGCTCGATGGTGGCGAGTCGGCTGCCGGTCCGCTCGGTCGACGCGGCATCCGCCGTTCGCTCGCCGACCACGCGGGAGCCTTCGAGACGCAACTGCGAGCGCTCTTGCGAGCGAGCGCGGATTGCGATGGACTCTGCGTCATGTTCCCGATGGTGTCGACGGTGGACGAGTTCCGGACGGCCCGCGAGCGACTGCGGGGTGTCGCTGCGGACCTCGACGCCGACGGCGTCGCCCACGGGGACCCCGACGTGGGAGCGATGGTCGAGACGCCCGCCGCAACGCTACTCGCCGACGAACTCGCCGCGGAGGCTGACTTCCTCGGGATCGGCACGAACGACCTGACCCAGTACGTGATGGCCGCCGGTCGCGACTGCGAGGCTGTCGCCGACCTGCACGACGGCCGCCAGCCCGCGGTTCTGCGCGCGATCGCCACCGTCGCCCGGAGCGCCCGCGGCCGCGACTGTCGGCTCGAAGTGTGCGGCGAACTGGCCGCGGATACCGCACTGACGCCGTTTCTCGCGGGCCTCGGCGTCGACGAACTGAGCGTCAGCCCCGTCAGCGTCCCCCCCGTCAAGGCCGCGGTGCGGGCCGTCGACACGAACGACACCACCGTCGAGGAACTACTCGGCGCCCCCACGCGCTCGGCAGTCGAGGATCTGCTCTCGGAGTGAGGTCTGGAGTGACGCGAGGATAGAACAGCCGGTCCGCGAGGTCGAAGCGGAGCGGAACGACGGCTTCGAACAAATCGACGGTCTCACAGCCGAAAACAACCGAGGACCTACCCATTGGCGACCCCGGGGACGTGGAATCGGCCGGCGAACACGCTCCTCTCAGAGGTCCGCGGTGTCGAAGCGGTAGTAGCCCACCGCGAGCGGGACCACCATCCAGAACGCGAGTACGACGAGCCCGATCTCGGGGACCGCGTAAACGGCGTCGACGCTCGCGCCGGCGAACGTCTTGGTTGGGAGCGACGCCGCGACGTCGGGGAGGAGCGAGAAGCCGTTGACGACGTAGACGTTCCCCAGCGGGACCACGTCCCAGCGGAACTCGAAGACCACGAAGAAGCCGATCGCCAGCGTTGTCGCGCGCGAGGTGGACCCCCCAGCGCGAGCAGGATACCAGGCGGTGTTCGTTGCCCAGCGCGCCCAGCGCGTCGACCTGCTCATCGTCGGGGGTGGGGCCATCGCTCTCCGATCGCGCGCTGGTGTCCGTCGGTTGCCCGCGGTCGTCTGGTGGCATACGCGCCCTACCGCTGACCACGGCACGATCGCGGTTACGTCTATGCGGTAAGGCCGTGTTACGCCGGGAGTACAGCCCTCCGGCCTCGTACACAGGCATCTACTCTCCGGTCGCATCCGCCCGCACCCCCCGGGGGGCTACACTCATAGGGTCGACTCGCACACCGGGATAACAGACATAGCAACGATCCTTACCCCGCCGTAGGTCGTTCCTACAGTTGAGAACTCATGCACGAGACCAACGCCACCCAGATGCAGACGGACGCTTCCGAACAGCGATACATCACCACCCAGTACGGCGACGGCGGCGAGCAGATGACCCTCCTCCACGACACCAAGAACGAACAGGCCTGGATCCAGTCTAACTACGCCGTCGACGTCACCCGGTAAGCCCTCCCGGATATACGACCCCTCCACGCGAGTTCCCCTACTCGGCCCGTGGCCGTGACCACCGTTCGCACTCCGATCCGGGAGTCGTAACGTATTTCAATTCTACCCGGTTATCCCAAGACGCCTCAACGAAGCGTGTCCGGGTTGGGGTAGTGGTTATCCTTCAGCCTTGTGGAGGCTGAGACGCGGGTTCGATTCTCGCACCCGGACCTTTAACAATTCTCCTGGAGTTGAAGTGCATAGAACGGTGCGTAGAGATATTTTAGGGCCGAATCTCATTTCGATCAAAGCATCTCTGACATAGGGCGCTCGTGGACAGAATCAGCGATCTTGGACCGAAGTGCTTCCTCCTCGTCGAGCTCGGCCTTCCGGTGGCAACTACTACAGAAGGCGATCACGTTCGAGAACTGATGGGCGTCGGTGAGTTAGTGGCCGTCGGAGGTCTCGAACCATCAGACCGGCGTGATGTGGTTGTTAGTTTGTTGCGATAATTGGTAAAATTCGAATAGAATTGCCGCAGACCGAGAGTTCACTGCCGTGCGATCGCCGCTACCGCTCCTCCACAGGGAGAGCTATTCGAACGAATCCCACTCAGTTTCTGTGCCGAGGATCTCCGCGAGCGAGGTGACCATCGACTGCAATTCGTCGATCTGTGCTTGCTGGTGCTCGATGACCTCCTGTAACTCGGCGATGTCCGTCTCAGTCTCGTCGTATTGTTGGTTGATCTCGTCGACGGCCTCGGAGTACTTCTCCATCGCCTCGGAGAGATGGGTGATATCCTCGTCCGTCGCCAGCCCGTGTTGGTCCGGCTCACGGAGCATCTCTCTGTGCGTGACGATGGCGTCGGACACGCTCTCGCTGCCCTCCGGAAGGGCGATTTTCAGCCCGTTTGACGCTGCTGGGTCCTCGCTGGACGACTCGCTATCGGATTCAGCGGCCTGCTCCTGTTCGGCTCCTGCGTTCGAGTTCGTCGGTTTACTGCTCATGTGAAAACAGGGGGGTTGCAGTAGCATAAAACATCGTCAGACATATGAATTGAGTGTGATAGGACGCGGTCGCCTACTGCACTTTTTCGTGCGTCATCAGCCCACTTCGCGTGGAGGAAATACTGATTCCCATCGTCGAGTACAATCTCACCTGATGAACCGCCTCGGGGTGAGTCCCGGGGCACTCGGCCTTCTCTGCCTGTGGAATCTGCAGTACAGTGGCAGTCGTCAACGAACAGCCGCTTCACGATGTCTCCGAAGAAGCGGACTCCGACGGAGCCAGATCAGTCTACTCGGGCATTTCCCTGCATCCGGACAGCACGGACTCCCGGCACTGGAACTCGCCGGTGCACTCGTCGCAGTCCTCGGTCGCTACGGCTGAGTCGTCTCCGTCGGTACGTTGGTCAGACACTATTTTGAAGTCTGATTGCGCCGTGGACGCGTCGAATCGCGACGGCGGCGCGGTGTTTGCACGCGCTGTCGTATCCGCGGACGCGTGCCGACCGGATCTCGTGATACCCGACCGTCCACAGTCCTGACTCCGCTCTCAGTGAGCGACTGACAATGAGTGGAGGTCGAGTGGGGTGGTGATTCATGAGCCACGGACCACGTCGACCTGCCAGATTGGGACGAAACAGGATTGCTTCGTCACCCGCTTGTGCGGGCATGAGAAATTATCTATCAAAAACACTTGTGGCTTACGATCGTTTACAGCCCAAATGACATCAATTTCGTATCGGCTTGGGTTCAATAATCGCATTTCAATACGTGAATCGGTGGATCTGTCTACTCACAGTATACGCTGGTCCGAGGCACCTGTTGACGACAGTCCCGTTTGAACCACCTCAGATACTTTCTTCCTCTCGTCCATCTCCCTGCGCATGGACGTGGTTTTCAACCGTCTACCACCCAGAGTCTCAGCAGTTCTCTTCACGTTCCTTGCTGGAGTGCTCGTTCACATCGCCGTTTCTGTCAACAACTTTACTACCCGCACATCGGTAGTCCCACGCCGCCGTTCATCGATGCGACCGCGGCATCGGCGACACAGAGTTGAAGAGCTAGACAGAAAGAGGGGGATCACAGCCCTGATTTCAGAGAACCCAGTGAGAGACGACCCCGGATAGCGGCCCGCTCTGAGATCGGCGACCGGAAGAAGCGCTTTCGAGACCGCCGATAAGCGGAAAGAGAGTCGTTGTACAACAAGCGCCGACAGCGGGCAAAGTGTACGGGTACCGGTAGTTGATACGGTGACCGTGTCGCAACAGATGATCCCGGTAACGGAACCAATGCGACCAGGAAATTGATGCAGGTGGGAAAAATATTTCAATGGTAATTCAAATTAGACATTATGGAATTTCCGGACGGGAACCGGCGTCAATTCCTTCGAATCGCTGCCGCGTCGATGGCCGGGTCATCGCTTTCACGTCCGGCGCTCGCGAGCGATCGAGCGGTGGGCGGGACGGACCCAGTTCAGGGAGATGGAAATTGGCCGGTTGCCGGGCACGACAGCCGGAACTCCAGTGTCGCCCCTCACGCCGGGCCCGTAACGGACGGATTCGAAGTCGACTGGCAAACATCTGCGATCCAGGGAGTGAATCCACCGATTATCGGGAACGAGCGGGCCTATGCAGGTACTCCCGACGGGGTAGTCGCCTTCGATCCCGTCGACGGGACCGAGCTCTGGCGTTCGCAGACGGAGGGGAGCGATTTCGCGCCAGCGATCGGAAACGGACGCCTCTACGTCAGTTCGTCGAAAGACCTCGTCACTGCGCTGGATCCCGAGTCGGGGGAGCAGGTGTGGAGCGCTTCGATAGACGACGCGGCATCTGCTCCGCCGGTCAGCGACGGCGATACAGTCTACGTTTCGGGGAACGACAACAGATTATACGCGCTATCGGCGGATACTGGCGACACCGACTGGGCGACGGACGTTGGCGCGAGTAATGGAATGCCCGCAGTCGGGGATGGAGCCGTCCACGTGGTTTCGTTCACGGGGAAAGTGACCGCACTCGATACGCAGAGTGGGGACATCAGGTGGGAAAGACGAATGGGCACCTCTACCGTGAGCGGCGCGGCCATCGGTGATGGACGAGTCTACACGGGGACCTTCGACCGTGTTCACTGCCTCGACGCCGCCGACGGGTCCGATGTCTGGACGTTCAACTTGCCCAGAAGTGACCAGCTCGTGGCGACTCCGGCCGTCGCTACCGACTCGGTTTTCGTCGGGTCGTCGAACGCGGTCTGGGCAATCGACGCGCGAACCGGCGATACCAGATGGTCTACGGCTGTAGAAGCCCTCGTCACCGATATTATCGTCGGTGACGGAATCGTATACATCGCCGACGACGGCGACTACGTCTACGCGGTCGATCGCGGAGACGGTTCCGAGCACTTGCGCGGGCAGTTTCCGGTCGACCAGGGACGATTGTCGATCGACGATACGCGGTTGTACATGGGTGGCGCGGGCACTGTCGTCGCGTTGCGAAATGCAACTTCGACCGAACAGCCCGCGCAGGGAACGGGGACGATGCGTAGAGAGTGGTCGGCAGAGGGGGGAGGGGCCTATCGATTTTCGTCCGGTTCGTCCGATCCGACGGTATTCGTCGGGAACTTCGACGGCCGTATCTCTGCCCTCTCTGCGGCATCCGGATCGACCCGGTGGCAGACCACGCTCGACGGGCCGATTCAGCGGCCACCAGCGGTCGAGGAGGACCGTGTGTACGTCGAACAATTCTTCGGAGATCTCGTCGCGCTGGACCGTAACACTGGAAAGATACAGTGGAACTACGAGATGGAGGGCGGAGACTCGCGACCAGTCGCCGCCGACGGCGTGGTGTATACAGGGAGTCGGCGCGGTGAGGTCATCGCTGTTGAGGGGCAATCGGGGGAGGAGAAGTGGGCCACTTCGGTTTCGAGTACGAACGGGCTCGTCGACCCCGATCTTCTCGTCGGGGCGAAAACCATTTACGCGAACGGCGGCCGTGTTCGAGCGATCGACGCGGTGAACGGCTCCGAGATATGGGGCCGTGATACGGGCGGAACTGGCGGTCTTCCGATGGCGTTCTCGGATACGACGTTGTTCGTTCCTCGCGGGAACACGGTTGGGAGTGACGCCCAATTCGTCGCGTTAGAGTTGGCGAGTCGCAGTGAACGCTGGAGCCGAACGATGCCCGCGGTTCGCGGCCGGCCGACCGTCGACGACGACACGATATTCACCCCGTGCGAAGACGGGGCGCTCTACGCGCTGAACGTCGAAACCGGAGAGGAACGATGGCGGTATCAAACTGGGGGCCGGTTGCGTGCGTCCCCGGTCGTGAAGCGAACCCCGACTGCGAGAGACGACGTCGTGTTCTTCGGCGGCGCGGACGAGCGAATCTACGCCGTCAACGCGAGAACCGGAGCGTTGCTGGACTGGCTCGACGTCACGGGAGAGATCACCGGGCCGCTCGTCCTCCACGACGGATCACTGCTCCTCAGCCACGATACAGTCACGACGATCGACGTTTCGTCTGTCGCGCCGGAACCCCCGGCGACTACCGACGACGATAGCGCCAACGGTGGTAGCACCGACGGCGGTAGCACCGACACGGTGACCGATAGCAAGACGACAGTGCCGACTGAAACGCGCACGGCAGAGCCGACGCCGCGGAGTACCGATTCGCCCTCTCCGACGACTGAGAGCGCGACGCCTGAGACCGACCGAACGCAAACGAAAGCCAGCGGGACTACCGATTCGGAACAGCGCTCAAACAGTTCGACCGCGGCTCAAGAAGACGCAGGAGACGATAGAACCGCATCCAGTGGGCCTGGATTCGGGGCCGGGACCGCCCTAGCAGCGGTCAGCGGTCTCGGACTCGCTCACCGCCTCCGTGACGACGATTCGCCAGACTCCGAATCGAACTAACCGTCTTGACGAACCGGCACCCCGGTGCGGCAAGGTGTGAACCCGCTACGGGCCGTCGTCACCGACGGTGTCAGTTCGATCGCGTTTCATTCACGCCCGGATTGACAGCCGACATCTCGGGGGTGTCCATCTGTTCGGCAATATGGGCCCAGTCATCGAACGGCCCTTTGCGGGCGTATCGAGTGTGGTATTTCCCCGAATTGTAGTTCATCGTGCTCGGGTACTTCGAGAGAGAAACCGATCGGGAGTCGATACCCTCGTAGTCGGACGGGCTGAGGCCGACCGAGTGGCCCAGTTCATGCATAAAGACACTCGCCGCTCCGCGGTAGTTCCCCCTGGCGTTGAACACGAACCACGGGCCATGGGGCCCGTGCCCGGCTAACCCACCGACGTCGTTCCCGTCACTTTCGACGTCCTTGACTGCGACGGCGTAGTGGTATCCGTACCCGCGCCTGTCAAACCACTCTGACTGCAACTTGTCTACCTTCTGGCCGTCGACGGTCCCGACATCCGGCACCTCCTCGTCGACAATAATGTGGAGCGAGATCCCGTTCGTGCCGTCCGGATTCGTCACTGGAGCTTCCGAGTAGCGTCTCGTAACGAGCTCTCGCGTGCCGGGTTTGAACTGAACGCCTTCCACGTAATCTACCTCGACGAAGACGTCCATGCGTAGCGGATCTGACCCGTTGAGATACTGCAAGTCGGATAGTTCCGCCCCATCAGCGAAGCCGTCTCCGTCGGTGTCTGGATTCGTCGGCTCTGTCCGGAGGGAGGTGACTTCTCGGCCGTCGGCGAGCCCGTCGCCGTCGGAGTCGTTGACCGCTGGGTCCGTCCCGTGTGTGGTCACTTCCTCGCTGTCGTTCACCGAATCTCCGTCAGTATCTAATCGGAGCGGATCCGTATCGAATTGGTCGACTTCGGACTCATCGGTCAACCCGTCGTCGTCACTGTCCGGGAGCGTCGGGTCGGTACCGACCTCGCGCTCACGCGCGTCGGCGAGGCCATCACCGTCCGAGTCCACGCTCGTCCCAGTCGGAGTGGTTTCGTTCGGACCGGGCGACGTTCCCGCGTCGTCAGGGTGTCCCCCTCGGTCGAGATCGATGCCACCAGGACCAGCACACCCCGCGAGCGCCAAACAAACCGCAAGTACGATCAATCGGTTCGCGGTATCCATTAGATCACTATCGATCAACATAACTATGTAAATATCTTCGTGATCGGCGGTCCGCCTGCATGCCGGCGAACTTCCCAATCACGGACACAGATATCCGAATCGGTTCGTGCGTCGAAGCGTGGCTACCTCTGGGCGGGATGCTGTCCACGGGCAGTCCGCGAACGCGCTCCACAGCGGATGACGGTGAGAATTCGTTTCCCGCGGATACAGGGGACGACTTCCGAGCGCGCACGTCTGTGGCGGGCCGAACCCGAGATACCGGGGGACCGGCGGCAGCCGACCGAACGACACGGTGAGAGACCTGGACGCCGACCGCGGATTCAGCGTTGATAGCCGCACCCCAATTCTTATTCGAGCGTTCGACCGAGTCTCTCGGATGCACCCGTCGACAGCGACGTCGGAGTCGATTCGAGTACTCCATGTCGACGACGAGCCGGACCTCGTCGATCTCGTGGCCACCTTCCTCGAACGCGAAGACGAGCGACTCACAGTCGAGACGACTTCGACCGTCGCCGACGCCGTCGCTCGGCTCGACGAGGCGGATATCGACTGCGTCGTCTCCGATTACGAGATGCCCGGTCGGAACGGTCTCGACTTCCTCGAAACCGTTCGGACGGACCGGCCGGATCTGCCGTTCATCCTGTTCACGGGCAAGGGGAGCGAGGAGATCGCGAGCGACGCGATCTCCGCCGGTGTCACCGATTACCTCCAGAAGGAGACGGGCACCGAGCAGTACGCCCTCCTCGCCAACCGCGTCATCAACGCCGTCGAGCGAGCGCGTGCCGAACAGGCCGAGCAACGGCAGCTCCGCGCGATCGAAACCGCCCATGAGGGCATCAGCATCCTCAACGCGGACGGCGAGTTCATCTACGTCAACGAGGCCTACGCGGACCTCTATGGATACGACCGGGAGGAGATGATCGGTGCGCACTGGTCGCTCATCTACCCCGACCAGGACACCCGATCGATCCGGGAGACGATACTCCCGGCTGTGCGAGCGAACGGGTTCTGGCGGGGCGAAACGACCGGTCTCCGTGCAGACGGGAGCACGTTCGTCGAAGACCACCGCCTCGCCACGACCGACCACGGCGAACTCGTCTGTACGGTGCTCGATACGACCGAGCAGCGGAGACAGAAACGGGCGATCGAGGAGCTGCACAGCACCGCCCGCGCACTCATTCAGGCCGAGACCGCCGAAGCGGTCGCGGAGATCGCTGTCGCAGCCGTCCGTGACATCCTCGATATGCCGGCCAACGGGGTCCACCGCTACGACGAGTCGGACGACAGGCTGGTGCCGGTCACCTGGACCGACCGGACCGAGGAACTCGTCGGCGAGCCGCCGGTCTTCGAGTCCGGCGAAGGGATCGCCTGGGAGGCGTTCGCGGCGGGTGAGCCGCTCGTACACGACGATATCGCGACCAACGAGAGCCGGTACAACCCGGACACACCGATCCGGAGCCAGTTGGCCATCCCGCTGGACGACCGCGGCGTCCACCTCGTCGGCTCGCCCGAACCCGCCGCGTTCGACGAGACGGACGTCTCGCTCGCGAAAACGGTCGCCGCACACGCGACGGCGGCGCTGGAACGCGTCGAACGCGAACGAGAACTCACTCGGCAGAACGACCGGCTCGCGACGTTCACCGATGTCGTGAGCCACGACTTGCGAAACCCGCTCAACGTCGCGATCGGCCGTCTAGAAATGGCACAGAAGGCCTGTGACTGTCCGCATCTCGCGGACGTCGACCAGGCGCTGACGCGGACGGAGACACTGCTCGACGATCTCCACGCGTTCGCTCGGGCCGGGATAGCGACGCTCGATCCCGAACCCGTCGATCTCACGACTCTCTGTCGAACCTGCTGGGGACACGTCGAGACGGGCGAAGCGACGCTGATTACCGACACTCAGCAGGCGGTACACGCCGACGAGAGTCGCCTCCAGGAGCTACTGGAGAATCTCTTCAGGAACGCGGTCGAACACGGGGGCGATGGGGTGACTCTCACCGCCGGCGACCTCGAAGACGGCTTCTACGTCGCTGACGACGGGGTCGGGATCGCAGATGCCGACAAGGACGTCGTGTTCGACTACGGGTATTCGACGAGTCGGGACGGGACGGGGTTCGGTCTCTCGATCGCCCGGGAGATCGCCGACGTTCACGGCTGGGACCTCCGCGTCACCGATAGCGAGACGGGCGGTGCACGCTTCGAGATCCACGATACAGAGACGAGTGAGAGGTGACTGAGCCGACGGCAGGCTCCGGCTATTCGATGGCCTCCACGGCCGTCAAGCCGTGGCTCTGCCTGTCCCACCTCTACCGAGATCCCCTCTCACGCGGGCTTGCCGTCCGCGTCGACGTACTGGGCTTCCCAGTCTCGTCGGGCCTCGATCTCCCGGCGCCCGCGTCGGGTGAGACTGTAGAAGTTGGTCCGCCGATCTCGTTCGCCCTTCTCGACGAGCCCCTTGTCGACGAGGGTGTCGAGGTTCGGATACAGCCGGCCGTGGTGGATCTCCTTCTCGTAGTAGTCTTCGAGCTCTTCTTTGATTGCGAGACCGTGCGGTTCGTCCTGGCCAGCGATGGCGTACAGCAGGTCGCGTTGAAATCCGGTCAAGTCGAACATTGAACTAGTTCCTGATACGACTGCCAGACGGTTAATTCTATCGAGATCCCGGGATAGTTGTGGCGAAAGTACAGTTGTGTAACTACACCGTCGCATAGTAGATCAGAGATGACGGTATCTCGAAGTGCGGACCAGGAACGTAACCGCCCCCAGTGAAAGTGGATCCAGTTTCGCTCCGGTGTTGGCTGGCGTCTATTACCCGCCGCACCGTTCGAGCGCGTATGAGCTCGACGCTCGACGAGATGACCGAGGCGGACCACACGCGCAGACACATGACGACGCTCCTGCTCGAAGAGCGAGACGACGAGTGGGTCGTCACGCAGGGCGGCGTCGACGTCGAAGGCACGGGACGGACCGCCGCCGCCGCGGCCGCCGACTACTGCCGGAGAATCGAGAACGCCGAAGAGTGACCACGCGGCGGTCACGACAGACGCCGGGTTGGACCAGCGACCGTGTCCAGAACACCGCGCCGATCTCCTCGGCCAGGCCGGGCCGACGGTCTACTGCTACGGCCGTGGGCACGCCTACCGCGACGCTGATCCGCTCGACGGGGCTGAAACCTGATCCGTACCGGTGTCAGTTCGATCTCACTGGACCGCGCAGTCGCACCGAAGAGAATCCGGTTCAAGGGCTAACTCGGCTATACAGGACGAATACAACGGCGACGATATCGTCCCCAGCGAGTGTCACGAGACGAAGGGCCGGACTCCCGAGGCTATCGAGACCGTCCTGCGCCAGAACGTCTCGCTCACCGACTGACTGGAGGTATCTATCACCGGCGGGGCCGCTCGTTCGCTCGCCGATCCAGCCGACTTAGACGCCCGGCCGTCACTGGTGGCCGAGCGCGACGGTTCGGTCGGCCCACGCTCGCAGCCGCCGGACGACGCCGCGTTCCCGCACCGACACCGGGTCGTCCGTGCCGAGTTCGTCGCTCTCGAACGCGTTGAGAACGGCCGCTTCGGCCGTGTCGCAGTAGTCGAGTAACTGATCGACCTCGTCCGGCGCGTGCTGGAACCCGATGGTAGCGTCGTTCACGAAGACGGCGGCCGGGTCCGCGGGTGCGGCCGCGATCCGGTCCGCGACCGCCGCCGCGTTCTGTCGGGCGAGTTCGCGCAGTTCCGGTTCGCTCTCGCTTTCGGACCGCGGGGCGTGCGCGTCCACCGTTCCGACCCAGACGTCGGCCGGGACGTCCGTGTACCGTTCGAGCCGTCGACCGAGGACGGTCCCCTCGTGTTCGTACTCCGGACCGAACTCCAGGAGCACGACGCCGGTCGGTCCTTCCCGGTCGATCCACGCCTCCAGGGCGCGAGCGGTGAGCCGCGTCTTGCCGGCCTGGGACGGGCCGACGATCAGCGTCGACCCGTCGAGCGGGAATCCGAGGTCTGTCACGCGAAGGCGCCCTCCCGTCGGACGTACTTCCCGAAGACACCGACCGTCGCCAGACCCAGGACGACCGCGAAGACGAGGATCGCTCCCGACAGTGGACCGAGGCCCGCGGCGACCTGCTCCCTGACGAAGTTCGCCGCGAGCGCCCCGGAGACGACCAGCAGGGCCAGTCCGGCGAGGTTGGCGACCGCGGAGTTCGATTCGGGGACCGCGGGCGAGTTGAGCAGGTACAGGACGACCGCGATCGCGAACGGGGTTCCGACGGTCCCGATGGCGAGCACGAGCGCCAACTGGCTCAGGACCGGCCCGCCGATGAACGCCCCCGGTGCCGAGAGGAGCGCCGCCGCGACGAGGAGTCCGCGGTACCGGTCGTCCTCGACGGTGGTCCCCCACCCGAGTTTGTCCGCGAGGAGGAACGGCGGGACGATCGTGTTCCCGCCGAGCGTCGAGACCGCCGCACCCAGGAGACCGAACAGGAAGAGCCACTCGGCGAACCGTCCGGCAAACGGCCCGAGCGCCTGTGCGGCTTCCACGGTCGAGAGGTCGCCGGAGGTGAGGACGCTCGCCGTGACGAGGTAGATCGCGACGCTGTAGATCCCGAAGGCGACGAGCATCGACGCGACGACGTCGAACGTCGCGAGGTCGTAGTCGTCGGCGGTCCAGCCGCGTGCTCGCATGGTGTAGGAGTGCATCGTTATCAGGGTGATGTGGACCGCGCCCCCGAGGATGCCCGCCGCGACGAGCGCGCTCCCGGACGGCAGCGACGGGACGAGTCCGCCGACGGCCGCGCTCGCATCGATCGGGACGACGAACAGGGACGCCACGAACGCGACGACGACGACGCTGACGAGGAGTTTGGCGACGGTTTCGAGGAATCGGTAGCCCCGCGTCGCGAGTCCCGCGGCGAGGACGACGGCCCACACGACGCCCCAGACGCGGCTGTCGACGCCGGTGACGGTCGCCGAGACGCTCGCGACGGTCTTCATGATCAACAGCTGGGCGACGCCGGCCGCGACCACCACGTCGAGGACGAGCAGCCAGGCCCAGGTGTCGCCGAGCCGGTCCGCGACCACGCCCACGATACCGCGCTCGGTGAGCACCCCGAGGCGCATCGCGAGGTACTGGGCGAACGCGCCGGCGACGGCGGAGAGGACGACGACCCAGAACAGCGCGTAGTCGAAGGCGCCGCCGCCGGTGATCAGCGACCCCATCGTCGCCGGGCCGGCGGCGATGGCACCGGCGACCCACGACGGCCCCATGTTCGAGAGATACGACCTCACTCGGCCGACCGAGGCCGCCCCGCTGTCGCGTGTCGATGTTTGCATACCACGGGGTCGGAACACGGGCGGTATGAAGGTTTCTACACGGTAGTACCACTCGGTTGTAGGTTTCGGCGGAGGCCGGATCGGCCGCAGTGGCGACCAAGGCGCCGCTCGACTCGCGCTCGTACACTCCAGAAAACACTTTGAGTCGCGTCCGAAGGGAACCGTATGAACCGACGGACGTTCCTCGCGGCGGTCGGCGCCGCGGGGCTCGGTGGCTGCTCGGGGTTCGGCGATCCGACCACTGAAACCGCGGCGACGGCGCCTGCGGAGTCCGACGCGTCGACTCCGACGCGGGCCCAGGGGGCAAGCCCGAACCCGACCTCGACTCGGGAATCGCCCGCCGGCACGGCGACGACGCCGGGAGACGACTCGGGCGTCGCAGCGGCGAGTATCGTCGACCTGGAGCCGACCGACCGGACGTACGCGCTGGCGCCGACGCGGTACCGGACCCCCGACGAGGGGAAAATCACGGCGCGGTTCGCCTCGACGGCCACGGCCGAGTCCCCGGCGACCCTCTCCGCGTCGCTCGAAAACGCGAACGACTTCGCGAACACGTTCCGGATCGAGTGGACGCCGCCGTTCGGCCGCCTCTCCAGCAGGGTCCCGGAGCCCTTCGCGGACACGGACGCGCTCGCCGACGCCACGCACCGCGCTGGTCTCGTCCTCGCGCCGACGGCGAACCACGAGCTCGTCGACGACCCGCCCGAGTTCGAGCGCGACGACGACGGCTACTGGCGCCTGGCGACCGGCGTCGACCAGTGGCTCCCCGAACGGGTCCGATTGGACCCGGGGGAGACGGTACACGGGGAGTACGCCGTCGTCGGGCATGCCGACGGCGCCGGGGAAGGGCGGCCCCCCGGCGTGTACGAGTTCCGCGGGCGGTCCGATTCGACGCTCCGGATAGCCGTCTGGGAGACGGGGCGCCCCGGTCCCGAGGGGGGCTCGCGGTTCGAGCAACAGACGCTCCCTCCGATCTCGGAGGAGGCGTCGACAGCCTGGTTCCACGACGCCGACGCGACGACTGGCACGTACCTGCGCCCGGATCGGGAACAGGCCCGGCTGCCGGCGCAGGTCGCGTTCACCGTCGTGAACAAGTCCCGGTCGACGACCGGGTGCGGTCACTGGAGCCTCTACAAACTCGACGGCGAACGGTGGTACCACATCGGCCCGTACGTCCACACTGCGGACTGTCGCCAGCTCCGCCCGGGCCAGACGAAGTCCTGGACACTCAACGCCGACGGCGGCGAAGCCCTCCCCCCTATCGGGCACGGAAACGGTGCGAGCTTCGGGTTCCTCGGCGGCGGCGCGTACGCGGCTGTCGTCGGCTACGGCGGGCGAGCAGACCAGAGCGCGGCCCTCGTCGAACTCAAGGGCGACGAGGTGTCGATCGAACCGACCGACGACGTCACCTCCGAGCGATCGGACGCGACGGTGACGGTCACCTCGCCGCGGCGGGAACGCACCGACAACTCCGCCCCGGCGGAGCTGACGCTCACGAGTGCGGACGAGGCGAACCGGACCCTCGTCCCCGAGCAGGTGATGCAACGCCGATACCGGGGGCTCCGAAACACCGTCGGATTCGTCGAGGAGGCTATCGAGACTGTGACGCTCCGGACGAGCGAGCGAGTCGCCGAACGGGTCGTCGGTCACGACGCCGACCGACGGCGGTTCCGGATCCGCGGAACGGGGACGTACGAAGTCTCGATCGAACGGCAGTCCGCGTGAACGCGTCGTCATCGAACCGCCGTTCCTCCTCGTCCACGGCTCCACCGACCCCGTCGTTCCCAACCAATAGAGCGTCTCCCTCCGGGAGGTGCTCCGCGACGCCGGATCGACGGCGACGCTCTACACCTTCGATGGTGGAGGCCACGGCCACTTCGACGGCCCCGAGGTCCCTCGACTCACGGACGACTTCCTCGATCGACATCTACGCGGGAGCCAAGGCACCCGATTCGGCCCCTCGTCGGTGTTCGCCACGTTCTCACCGCCGAAAATCTCTGTCCGCACGAACCGCTGGAGGCGACGCTCAACGACCAGCCGCTGAAACAACCGAACTGTCGGCAGTCCGCGAACTGCACGTGTCGCGCTGTACCCGTCGAAGCGATCGGAGTCGCACTGGAACGACTCGCGAATCAAGACGAGAGTGCCACCGCCAATACGAGTGACGAGCGACGCCAGAGACGTAAAATTATATAGTTCACAGGTATAACTAAATTATTACACTATTCTGGGAAGCGGTGAAGTCAACTATCGGGGGACCGGGCGAGGTCCGATGTGCTTCACTCGCTCGAACGCCGAACTAAGAGTGAAATCGAGAAATCAATAATTCGACTCCCTGACGCGTAAAGCGCAGCGATTCTAAGCTTTGATGCGCTGGGCGCACGATCTCGCGCGTTCCGCTATTCGAAGTGATCCGTGAGACCGGTTGTGGCCGAGAGCGGATGATAAACGCCTATTTGTCGGCTATCAGGTCTGTTTTAGCTGATTTCTGCGGCCGCCGAGACTCCGATAACATTGTAACTCGATCGGGCGGGAATTCTGTTACTCTATCTCGTGATATTGCCCGTTCATCGATATCCTGATCGAGGAATTGAACGTACAGGATGAGTACTATATCCAGTTACTATAGTAGTTATTATATTACTGCTACCGACGAACCGGGGCCGAGTTACTCGATTGCGTGGAGACGGCAAGGTGCACGGTACGATGGGCGGCTGAGAGCACGCGGTCGCCCTGGTCTCGTGTGTTCAGAATGGCACACGGGATGGGTCGTCCTCCGGGTTGTGGGCTACACCTTTCCGTTCACTCGGGCGTGATCCCGGACGAGAACAGGACGACGAGTTCGCGGTGGATCTGGGCGTTCGACGCGAGGATCACTTCCTCGTTGCCGTCGGTGAACAGTTCCACGCGCGTCACTTCGCCGCCCGCCTCTTCGACTATCAGCGCGCCTGCGGTCGTATCCCAGACCGACAGCATCCGCTCGAAGAACGCGTCGAACCGGCCCGCCGCGACCATCGCCAGCTCGCTGGCGGCCGATCCGAACCGGCGGACCCCCTGTGTCATGGAGACGAGCGAGCGGAACGTCTCGAAGTCCCGGTCGTGCACGGACGCGGCGTCGAACCCCGTCACGACCAGCGCGTTCGAGAGCTCGGAGGTCTCCGACAGCGACAGCGGTTCCCCGTTGGCGTACGCGCCGTGGCCCTCGACAGCCGTGAACACGGTATCGGTCGGGATGTGGTAGACGACGCCGACGTCTTCGGTGCCGGCCCCCTCGAAGGCGACCGAGACGGCGTAGTGCGGGACGCCGTTCAGGAAGTTCGTGGTGCCGTCGAGCGGGTCGATGATCCACCGCGGCTTCGCCGTGTAGACCGGCGAACTCTCCTCGGAGACGGTGTTGTGCTCCGGAAACGTCTCCTCGATCACGTCCAGGACCGCCCGTTCCGCGATCAGGTCGCTCTCGGTCGTCCCCTCCGCTTCTTCCCGCGACTGCCCGGGGGTCGGGGAGTGCGACGAGAGCGCCTCCCCCGCCCGCCGCGTGGCGCGAACCGCCGTCCAGAGCTGTGGGTGAGTCCCCATGCCCTCGGCTGTCACCCGCGACACGATTTAGATTGCTATGAGGTCTCTGTTCCGCTCTATAGCCCCGCGCCGGGAGGGGCCAGTTCGGCTCGGTGACCAACCACGAATGTCGTTCGGAATATGACCGATCGGTATTCGAAAAGAGCTTTCTATTCGACACATGTATCGATTGGTTAATATTATAATGATTGTTTAGACGACGGTTCGTCCCGGACGGTGGTCAGAGATGACTGACCGAAGCGACATCACGGTCGACAGACGAACCGCTCTGAAAGCAAGCGCGGGCGCCCTCGGCGCGGGGGCTCTCGGGACGGTGGGCCTGGTCGACACCTCCCGGGCCGCCGCCGAATCGTACCGGTTCCTGTGGGTGAACTCGTGGCTGTCCAACGGAACCGAAGGAGTCGCCGGAATTCCCGTCGACATCGCGGCGAAACCCCAGTACGAACAGCGGGCGGAGGAACTGGGGCAGCGCCTCGGCCAGGACGGGTACGACATCGTCGGACTGTGCGAGGTGTTCGACGATCAACACGGGACCGTCACGGACAACTACGTCAGCGCGGCCGGGTCCGGCGAGTCCGTCTCGGGGCCAGCGGCCGACGGCGGCGAGAAGGGCGCCGGACTGCTGGATCTGGTCTCCGGCGTGAGCGTGACCGATCAGGCGACGCTGGAGTACGAGGCCGAACCGTCGGGGAACTTCACCTACGTCGACGCCCACGTCGGCAAGGGAGTGAACTACGCGGAACTAGACCTCGGACCGGGCAAGATAGACATGTTCACGTCCCACCTGGTCACCGGGTCGCTCCTGCCGTGGGCCGACAGCGGCGACGAGGACATCCCGGCGCTGCGCGAGCAGCAGATCGACGAACTGGGCGGGTTCGTCGACCAGCACGCGAGCGACGACGCCATCACCGTGGTCGCCGCCGACTTCAACATCGCGCCCGGCGACGAGGCCTACGACGCGCTGACGACCTTCGCGTCCGACCGCGATCTCTACGACGTGTGGGAGGAGCACGGCACCGGCCACGGCGGGACCGAGGACAACGCGATCTTCGACGGCTGTAACTTCGATCCGTCCGGCGCCCCGCCCGCGTACTGTCCCAACGACGACGCGGGCGAACGCATCGACTACGTCTTCATCGAGGAGTCCCAGTCGGCCCACGCCATGGACCTCACCGTCGACTCCGTTCGGCGCCGGGTGTTCTGGCGGGAACTCGCGCCGCCGGACCAGTTCTACGTCGACGACAACGAGGAAGAGCCGAACTACCTCACCGACCACGTGGGCCTAGACCTGTCGCTGAGCGCGACGTCGAACTGACGGCGACCGAACGAGACGGGCCGGTATCGGTCGTCCACGCGGTCTAGACCGGCCGGTACCACCGGTCGACGGCCGGCGCTCGCTTCCGGTACCGTCGAGTCGGGCCTGCTGCCACGGGCCGGGGATTCACCGGTAGGTGTACCAGGTGAGGCAAAACGCGGAGAGACCGACTGCGATCAGCGCTGCTCCCCAGATCGGGAACAACCCGGCCCACACGCCGGTCTGCATGACGTACCCCGCGAGGACGAACGCGAAGCCGCAGAGAGCGAGTCTGAGCGAGAACCTCCCCCAGATGTTCGAGAGCGCTTCCCGGATCAGTCCGAGCCCTGTCGTTTGATTCGTTCTCATAGCTGGCAAACGGCAGACGTGTCTGCAGTCGGTTGACAGTGAAATGTAATTTTCGGTGAGAGCGACGGGCCTGACCCGCTTCTCAGACGACCGCGACGATCTTCCAGAGGACGTAGACGCCGACCGTGATCCCGGAGACGATGGCCCCCTCGCGCCTGCTGATGTCGCTGGCCGTCACGAGGCCCGCCGCCCAGAGGTACCCGGTGACGAGGACGAACAGACATCCCAGTATCGTGGTCCCGATCAGGAGCGGGTCGCCTGCCGCCTGCGCCGTGAACTCGTTGAAGACCTTGTTCTCGTGTTCGATCCCGGGATACGGCGGCTCCGAGAGGGCCGCGTCCCGATACACGAGGTACTTCCCGCCGGCCCAGACCAGCGACGCCAGAATCAGCGGGGCCATTCCCCAGCCGACGACTCTGGTGAGATGCCCCATCAGGGGTCTCCCACCGATCAGACTCGATAGCACGTACAGCGCGGCGGTGAAGATCCCCCACAGGGCCAGTCCCCAGACGAGGTGGCCGATCCACAGCACCGTCAGCAGGTCGAGCACCCACTCGCTCTCCCGCGGGCCGAGCGCGTACGAGAACGCGATCGGGTGGAGGCTGAAACTCAGCGCCACGAGCGCGACGATCACCCCCGGTTCGTAGATACGGCCGACCGCAGACTTGCGCTCCAGGTAGTCCTCCGAGTCGGTGAGCAGACGGATGACCATGTCTCCGAAAATGACGACCTGTTATAAATATATTATGAATGGAGTAAGAGGTGTCTCTCCGGGAGGGAGATGCGCAGGCCGCGAAGCGGGTGCGGACCGCGGTCACCGTATTGATAGCGGCGACCGGAGGTACCGCCCTGCCGTGGTGCCACCGGATGGCTAATCTGGGTCTTCTAGAAGGGGTCCCAGCCGACCGAGATGACGACCACGGCACCGAAGACGGTGAGTACGGCCGGGACCAGCGCCATCACGCCCACGACGAAGGCCTCCTGGCCGGCCGCGGTCTGGCGATCGAGCTCGAGGAAGGAGAACCCGAGAATGAGGACGAACAGTACGGAACTCGTCAGGACGAACCGGACGAACGTCTGCCACGAACCCATTGTCGGCTCTGGATCAGCCGAACACATAAGCTTTCCTGAGAAGTCCCCGCCCGATGGTTCGGGACGGGCGGTGCGGTTGCGCCGACCCGAGCACGAATCGTTCGTGTGCCTCCGAGCGTGTTCCGGGCCGCGGTGGCGGGGTGCGTGGCATACGTTTTTGTGTCAGTGCCCGATACTCTCTCGCGATGGAAGTCGATCTCCGAGAGACCGTGGACCGACTGCGCCGTCCGGAGTACACCGGCGAGAACCGCTGCGGCCTCTGTACGGTCGTGAACCTGACGCTCGCGGTACTGCTGAGCGCCGGAATCGCCGCCGTTGCCTGGGCTCGGTTCGAACCGCTCTCGGCTGTCCTGACGAGCGCCCTCGGACTCTCCGCGTTCGTCGCCGCGATCTACTTCCGGGGGTACCTCGTCCCGAAGACTCCGGTGCTGACGAAACGGTACGCCCCGGACCGGATTCTGCGGCTGTTCGAAGCGGAGCGGCCCGAACCGCCGACGACCGAGGACGGGGACCTCGACGCGGAGGCGACGCTGCGGCGGGCCGACGCAGTGACGGACTGCGATCGCGCGGACGACCTCTGTCTCACGGACGGGTTCCGGGACGCGTGGAGGCGCCGCATCCGTCGGTCGCGGGAAGACGACACGCCGCGGGAGGAACTGTCGGCGGTCCTCGGGGTCAGTCCCGGTGCGCTGTCGTACGACGAACACGGCGACGCGTTCGTGGCGTTCTACGACGAGGAGCTGATAGGCAGGTGGGAGTCGTACGCGGCGTTCGTCGCCGACGTCGCGGCCGCGGACGAACTCCGGTCGCGGGGCCGGGGGTGGTCGGCCCTGACCGTCCGTCAGCGGAGCACCGTCCTGCAACGGCTTCGTGCGTTTCTGGAGGCCTGCCCGTCCTGTGGAGGGCGGTTACGCGCCGGGCAGGAGGTCGTCGAGTCGTGTTGCAGGTCGACCGACGTGGTCGCGATCGAGTGCGAGGACTGCGGCGCGCGACTGTTCGAAGCCCGCCAGCGAATCGAGCCCGAGCGACAGCGATAGCGCGAACTCGGGGCTACACCCAGGAGTCGGTGTTCTCGACGTCCTCGGCGCCTTCCTCGGGCGGCGACTCGTCGAGCTGCTGGATGTGCTTGGCCCTGACGCGCGGGTTGAACACGCGGTCGAGCGACTGCGACAGGAGGATCATGCCGATCGAGAGGACGACGATGACCGCCGTCGGGATCAGCAGCCAGTGGATGACGTTCGGGCGGAGGTGGGCGTTGTTCGAGTACGCGGTGTTCAGGATCGTCCCCCAGTTGGGGTCGGTGATCGGCAACACGCCGATGAAGTAGAGGCCGACGGCGCCGAAGAGGACGTTGCGCATCGCCTGGACGAGATTGACGGTGATGTACGGCAGCAGGTGCGGGAGGACGTCCCGCAGGATGATCTTCTGCTGGGGGACGCCGATCGTCCGCGACGCCTCGGTGAACGCTTCCGTCCTGATGCTCAACACCTGTGACCTGATCGCCCGGGCGAGCCCGGCCCACGCGGCGACCGTGAGTAACAGTCCGAGCACGTAGGGGTTCTCCGGCTGGATGATCGCCGCCAGCACGATGACCAGCGGCAGCCCCGGGATGTTGATGAAGATGTCCGTGATCGTGCTCAGCACGACGTCGACGGTCCCGCCCTTGTACCCGGAAACGGTCCCGAAGAGCGTCCCCATCGAGACGGTGAACAGCCCGCCGGCCGCCATCATCTGCAGTATCGGCTTGGTCGCGTAGACGTGCAGCGCGAGCAGGTCCCGGCCGAGGTTGTCCGTGCCGAGCGGATGCGCCCAGGTCTGGAGCGGTTTGACGAACCGCCCCCCGTCGTTCGTGCTCGTCGGCTCGACGAGCGTCGGGCCCAGGACGCCGACGCCGAGGTAGAACAGGACGATGGAGAGGCCGACCACCGCGCGCCAGTCGTGGGCCATGATCGAGAGCGGGCCGTAGACGTACTGGACGAACGCCCCCTTCAGCCTGGACTTGCGCGTCGTCTGGGTCCCGTCGTCGGAGGACTGCATCAGTATCTCGAACGGCGACGCGTCCTCCGTCCCCCCGTCGGTCTCGGGCGTCCCGTCGCGGCGGTCCTCAGAAGGCTTCACGCTGCTCACCCCCCGTCCGCGGATCGAGCTTCGAGTACGTGAGGTCGGCGACGAGCAGCGCGACGACGACGCAGATCGTGATGATCATGAAGACGCCCATCATCGTCGGGATGTCGCGCCTGTCGATCGAGTTCACCATCGTGAGGCCCATCCCTCGATACGTGAACAGGGTCTCCAGGATGACGGAGCCGCCGACCATTGACCCGAGCGAGATGACGAACCCGGTGTACAGCGGCAGGACCGCGTTGCGCGCGACGTACTGGACCGCGATCGTCGCGTCCGACAGCCCGCGGAGCCGGGCCACGCGCAGGTAGTCCTCGCCGAGCACGCGGATGCTGTTGCCCCGCATCGACAGCGACGCGAGGCTGCCGGACAGGACGAGCGATAGCGTCGGTAGGGCGGCGTGGTGGATGACGCCCTTCATGAACTCCCAGTGGAACCCGGGGTCGACGCCAGAGTACTGCCGTCCGGTGTACGGGAACCACCCCCATCGCACCGCCAGGAAGAGGATGAGATAGATGGCGAAGATGTAGTACGGGACGGAGCCGGCGATCATCGCGTACGACGTCAGGCCGACGTCTAGCTTCCCGCCCTCGTAGTACGCCATGAGCGCGCCGAGCACGATGCCGACGAAGAAGCCGATGAACGTCGCCCAACTCAACACGAAGATGGTCCACGGCGCGGTCTGTGCGATGATCTCGGCGACGGGCTGGTTGTTCCACATTGACTCGCCGAGGTCGCCGGTCAGCGTGTTGCCCATGTAGTGGAAGTAATCGACGTAGATCGGCCGGTCCGGTTGCGTGTTCAGGAACTGCTCGACCCGCCGTGCGATCTGCCTGTCGGACAGCCCCTCCCGCTGGAGTTGGACTCGCAGCGTGTTCGCCGGCCCGCCCGGCATCACGCGGACGAGCACGAACGAGAGCGAGACCACCGCCCAGACGGTTATCAGCGCCTGCAGTATCCGCTGAGTAATCCACCTCATTGAAAAAACGTCCAGACGCATTCGGTATCAAAGTTGTGGATAACTGCTGACATAGACCGGCCGTCCCGGCCCGGTCCGCCCGGACGGCGCGATCCGCGTTCATCGAAGAGTACCGGACAGCGGGCCTCCCACGGTAAGTGCGACAGTCGGATTGAGAGCGGCGTGTTACGGCGAGCGAGTGCCGCTCGCGGACTCCGCCTCCGCGTCTACGGACTCCCGCTCGGCGTCCGGTTCCGAGTGACGGAAGCACGCGACCTCCCGGTCGCCCGCGTGGCCGCCGGCCGCCGAGTTCGGGCCTCCGTCCCCCTCGGTCGCGACGAGTTCCTGGGGCGAGCGCCGCTGACAGACGGTCGGGAACTCGTCTTCGAGCAGCGCGCGTGCGCCCTCGGAATCTCCCGCGGAGAGCATGTCGAGCGCGTCCGCGACGATCCGTTCGGCGCTCTCGTCGCCGAGCGTCCCGGGAATACCGAAGTAGTCGCGGACGCGAGAGGTAAACTCCGACTCCGGGAGGGTCTCGACCTCCGCGCCCGGACCGAACACGCGGTCGACGAGGGCACCGCCGTCGAACTCCCCGCGCTCGACGGCCTCTTTCAGACTCATGACGGCGTTCCACTCCGCCTGCTCGAACGCGTACGCGTCGGGCTGGATGACCTCGGAGCACCGGGTGTGATACCGACAGCCCCTGGGCGGGTCGGTCGGTTCGGGGATGTCGATGCTCCGGACAGGCGTGTCGTCGTCCGATCGCTCGTCGGGGTCGAGGGTCGTCGTCGCCCAGCGTAACGCCTTCGTGTAGGGGTGTTTCGGGTCGTGGATGATCTCGTCGGGCGTCCCGATCTCGACGATCTCGCCGAGGTACATGATCGCGATGCGTCCGTCCATCTTCTTGGCGACGTAGCGGGCGTTCGAGAGGTCGTGGGAGACGAACAGGAACGACGTGTCGAACAGGTCCTGCAGCTCGACCATGAGGTCCATCATCTCGACGCGCAGGCTCACGTCGAGGGCGCTCACCGGTTCGTCGGCGAGGATGAGCTCCGGATTGACCAGCATCGCCCGGATCAACGCGACCCGCTGTTTCTCCCCGCCGCTCAACTGACCCGGATACCGCTCGGCGTACTCCTCCGTGGGCGTCATCCCGACCCGGTCGAGCATCCTCGCGATCAGTTCGTGGCGCTTGTCGGCACTCAGCTCGGGGTACCACCGCTTGAGCGGGTCTTCGAGGGTCGACTTGACCCGCCGCATCTCGTTCAGTGAACTCCCCGGGTCCTGGTGTATCACCTGCAGCGCCTTGCGGATGTCCTGGAAGGGGATGTCGATGTCACCTAACCGGCGTCGCGCCTGCCAGACGTCCTGGCCCCGGTACTCCACGGTGCCGCTCGTCGGCTCCTGGACCCCGATCGCCGCCTTCCCGAGCGTCGTCTTGCCCGATCCGCTCTCCCCGACCAGCACGACGACGTCGTTCTCGTACACGTCGAGGTCGACGCCGTCGACGGCTCTCACCGTGCTCGTCTCCGAGAACGGGTTCAGCTTGCTGCCCCGCTCCTGTTCGAAGTGGACTTCGACGTCGGTCAGCGTCACGACCGCGTCGTCCGACCGGCGGTCGGTCGTCGCTCCCCGGCCGGTCTCGGCGACCTCGGCGACCTCGCCGTCGCCGTCGCGTTCCTTCCAACTGAGCGGGATCGACTCCGGGACCCGCTCCCTGTAGTGACAGTGAACGTCGTGTTCGCGGTCCACGGCGTACGCCGGGGGGTCCTCCTGGAGACACTCCTCGTCGGCGAGCGGACACCGCGGGTGATACGAGCAGCCCTCGGGGATGTTGACCGGGTCGGGGCTCGATCCCACGATCGGTTCCATCTCGTCCACCTGCGTCTCCAGGTTCGGCGTCGAGTTGAGGAGCGCGCGGGTGTACGGGTGTGCGGCGTTCCGGAGGATCTCGTCGGCGGGACCGACCTCGACGAACTCGAACGCGTACAGCACCCCGAGCCGGTCGGCGAGGTTCGCGACCAGCGATAGGTCGTGCGTGATGAACACGATAGTCACGTCGTGCTCCTCCTTGATCTCCTCGATCAGCGAGATGATCGAGCGCTGCATGAGGAGGTCGAGCGCGGCGGTCGGCTCGTCCATCACGAGCACCTCGGGCTCCAGCAACAGGCTCAGGGCGATCAGGATGCGCTGGCGCATCCCGCCGCTCAGCTCGTGCGGATAGGCCTCCAGGACGCGGTCCGGGTCGAGGTACAGGTCGGAGAGGAGCCGCCGCGCCCGCTCCATCCCGTCTTCGACCGGGTAGTCGTGCGCCGAGAGCGTCTCGACGAAGTGCGTCTCGATGCGCCGGACCGGATTGAACGAACTCATCGCGCCCTGGAACACCATCGAGACCTCTTCCCACCGGTATCGGTTGCGGTCGGCCTTCGACAGGTCGAGCACGTCGACGGGGTCGCCGTCGGGCGGGTAGTAGGTGATGTCGCCGGAGAGGACGCCCGGTTCGACGACCGCGTCCAGCAGCGACGAGGCGAACATCGACTTGCCGCTCCCGCTCTCGCCGACGACGCCGAATATCTCGTTTCGCTTCAGGTCGACGCTCACCTCGTCGAGGACCCGCGAGTTGCCCCGATCCGTCCCGAACCGGACCGTCACGTCTCGCAGCTCGAAGACGGTGTCGTCGCCGCTGTCGATGCCGCTCGCGTCGCGCGCACCGGCTGTCTCAGACATCTGTCTGGTGCTCTCCTCCGGACTCCTTGTCGCCTCGACCGGCCTGCGGCCCGTTCGGACGGCGTTCGTTGGCGCCACTTCGACTCTGGGGACAGTCGTCCAGACGGTCGGTTCCGCCGCAGACGCGAGTCTGATCGTCGCCACGTCTCCCACTCGGACACATTGCTTGCTGGCTCTGCTCTCGCATATTACTTAACATTTTGGAGGTTCTTCGCGGCGAGGTTCGCCCCGTCCGGACGACCCCCGACTCCGGGTATCGGCTGGGAGTATGTGCAGCAGTGGCCTCGCTTTCCGAATTGCGACGCTCGCCGCTGACTCGGGCCGCGCCGAAGGCTCGGGGAGTGGCGTCGGCGCGTTATAGGCCGGGGAAATTCCCCTACCGAGAGTTACATAGAAATTACAGTCGTAGTTCTGTAATTAGATGGGTATCGGTGTGTTCCACTATCGAGAGATATGTAGGAACAGACTCACGTGGCCCGTCGCTCCCGTTTCGACCCCGGGAGGCTCCCGGATCGTGTCGTCGGCGTTCGGTCGACCGAGGGAAATTTCACTCGGGGCGCTCTCGTCGTCGAGTGTGGACTACCTGGTACTCGCTGACGTTCACGCGAACCTCCCCGCGCTCGAAGCAGTTCTGGATCGGGAGTCAGACCGGGACGCGGTCCTGTTTCTCGGGGACGCCGTCGGCACGGGGCCGCATCCGGACGAGGTACTGACGACGCTGTCCCGGCTTTCGGGCGGGTTCGTCTCCGGAAACCACGACCGGTCGGTCCTCGACACGCGACCGGAACGACCGCCTCCGAACTCGCGCGACTTCGAGCGCTGGACGAGCGCGCAGTTATCCCCGGAGAATCGTCGTTTCCTGGCAGGTCTCGCGGACGAGCGGCGCGTGGCGACGGCCGCCGGTCCGGTTCGATTACACCACGGGGACTTCGCGGTCGAGCGCGAGGGCCTCGATTGGGACCGGCGCGGATGGCCGGACACGGACCCGGAGGTGTACCGCGAACTGGCCGACCGCTACGACGAGGACGTCGTCCTGTTCGGCCACTCGCACGTCCAGTTCGAGACGACCGCTGGCGGGACCCGGTTCGTCAATCCCGGGAGCGTGGGACAGCACCGACTGGGCGAGGTTCTCGCGTGTTACGCCGTCGTCGAAGACGGCGACGTCGACCTCGGAGCGGTGGACTACGACGTCGAGCGGACGATCGCGGACCTCGAAGCACTCCCGCTCGCGGACGAGTACGTCGAGGCCCGGAAGCTCGTCTACACCGAGGGGCGACTGCCCGACGACCCGCCGATGCGGGACTTCGAACCGCTCCGCGAACGGGGATACCGATAGCGGGGAAGCAGAGAAAAGCGGAGAAGACGTGGAGAAACGCGGGGGTACGAACTGTCCCGCCGTCGCGCCCCGAGGGCGGGGTGCGAGCGGGGAACGAGGGAGCGCCCGACGCGTCAGTTACCGATGGTGACGTCGTCGAACTCGGGCAGACAGGCCTCGCCGCCGGGGCCGTCCTGGTGACGGAGGATCCCGTACTGCGCGAGCTGGTGGAACGAGTGGCTCGGGAGGTCGTTGATCCAGACGCTCTTGTCGGTCGACAGTTCCCACGGCGGGCTCCTGACGCCCTGTGAGGACACCTTCAGATAGGGGATGAACGCGGGGAGGTACTGGTTCCACGCCCAGCCGAGTTCGGTCGTCCGCTCGAACGCCTGCTCCTCGGGCATGGCGAGGATCCCCTTCATCTTGTCGTAGACGTTGACCGTCGAGAGGTCCTCGCCGTCGGCGAGGAGGTTCGGTTCGCTGACGGGCTGGGGCACTTCCCACTCGGCCGGGTGGTCCCACCGCTCCTGGTACGAGGAGTTCGGTCCCATGCGACCGAGCCGCCAGCGCTCCATCGAAGGCTGGGTCGTCCCGGTCGAGTCGGGGTAGATGTCGTACTCCCCGGAGTGGCGCCGCTTGTCGTAGACGGCCGTGTCGACGATCTCCAGCGTCACGTCGAACCCGAACTCGCTCAGCTGGCTCTCCATCGTCTCGAAGCTCGCGACCCAGTCGCCCTCGGAGACCATCAGGTCGAGGTGGGCCTGCGCCCCCTCGACGTCGTCGTAGACCTGGCCGTCCTCGTAGGCGAAGTCGTCGGTCGCGTTGATCAGTTCGACGGCCAGGTCCTGGTCCTGGGGCGTGTGGTCCGTCCAGCTGGAGAGGTCGCCGTGCATGCCGTTCTGCACGTTCTCCACCGAGAGGTGACTCTGGGGGATGGGGAAGTCCTCGAAGCCGGGGCCCATGTTCTGCACGATGAGCCCGAAGTCCAGCGCGAACGCGATCGCGTGGCGGATGCGGCGGTAGTTCGACGGCCGCCGGGGGCGTTCGCCGGACCCGTTCACGTTGAACGCGTGGATCTGCCAGCGCGTCTCCCGCTTGTACTTCTCGACGTCCGGCGCCTGCTGGGCGAGGCCCGACTCCATGGGGTACTCCCAGTTGTCGAGTTCGCCTTCGACCCACGCGGACTGGGCGACCGAGCGGTCCTCGATGAAGTCGTAGTGGATGCGGTCGATGTTGATGCAGTCGGCGCGAGGGTGGTCCTCGAACTTCTTGAGTTCGAGGCTCGACTCGCCCAGGCTGTCGAACTGGAAGGGACCGAAGCCGAGGAACTTCTCGCCGGCCTGCTTGGTCGGCGTGAACTCGCTGAGGTCGGTGAGGAACTGGTCGAACTCGTCAGTGCCGGGCTCGGTGTTGACGGCCCGTTCGCGCCACTCGTTCCACGTGTCCGGGTGGTACGCGAAGTGGCTGTCGAGGTCCAGCGTCGCGTCGACCAGGAACGTCTTCAGCACGCCGTCCTGGTAGCGGTCGCGGAGCGTGAACTCGACGCGGTGGTCGTCGACGATCTCGTAGTCCTTGTAGAACTGCGCGTCGATGTTCGGTTCGCCGGTGTGCTCGTTAATCGCCCAATTGATGTCGTAGGCGATCCCGATGCTCTCGGTCGTGACCGGGTCGCCGTTGTGCCACTTCCAGTCGGGGTCGAGTTCGACGTAGACCGTCCCGTCTTCCTCTCCCCAGTCCTCGGCCATGATGGGGAACGTCTCCTGAGCGCCGAACAGCTTGCCGACGACGCCGTCGAACAGGTGTACGCCCCACCGGCAGCAGTGCTGGGTGATAGCTCCCGCCGGCCCCCACGGGGCGTTCATGTGGGCGTTCGAACCGGGCTCGATCGGGCCCATCCAGCTGTGGTACACGACCTCTTCGTCGGTTCCAGTGCCACTGTCACCGCCGTTGCCGCCACCGCCGTTGCCGCCGCCGTTACCGCCGTCCGTGCCGGTACCGCCGCCACCGCTGTCGCCACCGCACCCCGCGAGGAGCGCCGCGCTCCCACCGGCCATGCCCTGCAGAATTTTACGCCTCGTATGATAGTCCGTGATCTGTGCTCCCGTTGTACCGTCGCCCTGTGAGGGCATGTGGGAATCGATATTCGACTCCAATAAAAAGTTATTGGAACGAATCAGACAGGTATCTGATTCAGACGGTCCCCCTGTTCGTCCGCGGGCACTCGGTAGGTCACCCACGGGTCCCCGCGCAAGGAAGGCCGAGTCACTGTGGAGTGGGTCGGCACGACAAACACCACTGCCGCCGAGGGTGATCGACTTCGAGACTCCGCAGAAAATGTCCAGGGGCGAATCGAGCGCCGGAAATCGGGCATAGAGGGACCCCGATCGGTTCGAGACTGTTCGTGTCGAGATCCCTCTATCGGCTGCGTTCATTACAGAGAAAAAACAAAAAGGTAAAGAAAGGTCTTTTCGTAGCCAGCCGTCAGGCGGTGTCCATTCAACATGGAACAACTCGTGAGAGAGAATAAGCCGTTACGAGTCGGACTGGAGGCGGTAGATAACGCGGCCACGATCCACCAGGAGCGGGAGTGGGACGGCGCGGAGTTGAAGTCACCGCAACAGCTCGTCACGGAGATCGACTTCCGGATCGAACAGCGGATCAAAGAGCGGCTCTCCGCGGAGTTCCCGACGCACGCGTTCGTCGGAGAGGAAGAAGGCTCCGAGGGCGCCTCGGAGTCGGTCTGGTACATCGACCCGATCGACGGGACGACCGACTTCGTCTACGACCTCCCCCACTCGTCGATATCGCTCGCCTACGTCGTCGACGGCGTCCGAACCGTCGGTATCGTACACCACCCCGAGTCGGACACGACGTACGCGGCGGTGGCGGGGGAGGGCGCATATCGCAACGGAGACCAGATCTCCGTCTCGGACGAGACCGACCTATCCCGCTCGCTCTTCGGCATCGGGTTCTCGCAAAACGACGTGAACAGCCAGACGCTCCGGACGGCGTTCGAGTTTCTCATCGACGAGACGCTGGGCGTGCGGCGATACGGGTCGGCCGCCCTGCAGCTCTGCTACGCCGCCGACGGGACCTTCGACGGGTTCCTCCACCGAAACCTTGGGTCGTGGGACGTCGCCGCGGGAACGCTCATCGTCGAGGAGGCCGGCGGCGTGGTGACCGATTTCGCCGGCAACTCCACCGAGGAACAGCTCTTCGAGGGCGACGTCGTCGCGACGAACGAGCAGTTGCGGGACCGCATGGAGTTCGTGACTCCCTCGTAACGGCGACAGCCGCCGGTGAGGAACGGCGTCCGCACGCCGCCTGCCGTCCACACGTCGTCCGCCGTCAGCGACGCCGACTCCCCCGTCGTCTGTCACCACCGGCGCCGGTCCCACGGCCGATCTCTGGTGCCACACTTCCTTCGCGAGTGATACGATCCGGAACGTTGAAACCTGCCCTCCGAGATGCTCTCGGAGAGGCGCGACGAATGGATGAGACGAGCTTCGCAGTCGTTGGAGCACAGAACTTCGCCGCCGAATACATCTCGAACATCCGGTCGCTCGGAGGCGACGGCGTTGGGCTGGCGGGCGTCGTGATCACCGACCAGACGGCCGAAGGCGAGCGAGCTCGCGAACTCAGGCGCGACGGGATCCGGATCTTCGACTCCTACGAGGACCTCCTGCGGAACGGCCACCGGCACGTCGACGTGATCGGGCTCCCGACGTCGATCGCTTCGCACGCCGAGTTGAGCATCGCGGGCATGACTCACGGGTACGACGTGCTCCTGGAGAAACCCCCCGCGCCGACCGTCGGGGAACTCGACGCGATCAGTCGGACCGCGGACCGGACGGGCCGGTTCTGCTCCGTCGGGTTCCAGTACCTCCACGCGCCGTCGATCCGGCGGTTGAAACGCGAGCTACTCGACGGTGCGATCGGCGACCTCGAAGCCGTCGCGTGCCAGGGGTCCTGGCCGCGGTCGAACGCCTACTACGAGCGCAACGGCTGGGCCGGACGACTCGTCCACCGCGGGGACGTCGTCCTCGACGGCCCCGTCAACAACGCGTTCGCGCACTTCCTGCAGAACATGCTGTTTCTGACCGGCGAGGAGGCCCACGAGACGGGAACTCTCACCGAGGTGACCGCCGAGTGCTACCGCGCGAACCCGGACATTCAGGCCGCCGACATCGCGTGTCTCACCGCGACCACGGACGGGGGAGTCGATATCGACTTCTACGTCACGCACGTGCCGCCCGAGCGCCGCGATCCGTCCATAGTGATCGAGGGGACCGAGGGGATCGCCGAGTGGCGCTACAGCGGGGATACGACGATCCGGCCGGCCGACGGCGAGCCGATCAGTTTCGACGACGGGGACGTCGATCCCGGTCTGGAAGTGTTCCGTCGGACGGCGGCGTACGAACGGGGCGACGTCGACGCGCTCTACTGTACGCCGGAGACCACCCGCGAATTCGTCACCGCCGTCAACGGCTCCTTCGAGTCGTCCGGGACCGTCGTTCAGCTTCCGGACGACGCGGTCCGCACCGAGGAAACGGACGACGGTACGGTCCGTCGCGTCGCCGAGGGGATCGACGAACTCCTCGACGAAGCGTTCGAGCGGCGAGTGCAACTTTCGGACACCGGGGCGGAGTGGGCCGAGCCGTCGTCACCGGTGGACCTGACCGGGTACGAGCAGTTCACTCCGCTCTCCTGAACCGCGTCGGTTCGACCGATCTACCGGCGGCTCCGTTTCTCCCCAGATAATTCGTTCAGTGCCACGCTCCGACGGAGGGATTCGGGCAGGCGTCCCTTCGGCCCGAGGGAGTCGCATCAGCCACGCCTGCCGACCGGTGGAACTCCGGCGCGCGCCCCGAGTCCCCTCCGGCGATTCGGACCACCCCGAAAGACGTGGTGGGGGCATATCGGTACCGAGGGATATATTCCACACATAGTGTTGTAATCGGGCCTTATATACCGAGCGAACCCGGTCGAAATCTGCGACCGCGATTCCCATCAGCACCGACGAGATCGACTCTACCACGCGAGTTTTGGTAGTCGGCGAGACCTCGCGACCCCGACTCGATTCCCTTCCAGTGTGAGACGGCCCCGATATTTTCTCCCGAGGGGCGTCCGCTGAACACGGCGTTCGTCCCGCGACGTATTTCTCCCTCAGATATAGTACCAGTATATAGCCGACATACGGGCACATGCCGTGATCGTACCAGAGACCGAGCGGCAGGAAGCGGTCGGGAGGCGGACGCTGCACTGCGATCCGGTGGACTTTTCATTCCGTTTCCGAAATTGACGACTTCATGATCGGAGAGCAGTCGAATGCAGCTATCAGTGAGGGCTGTGACGTCGTCGATCGAACGCTCTCGGCGCGGGCCGCGATCGAACCGCTCGGTGACGCCGTCGCTGCGGCCCGGGAGGTGTTCTTCCTCGGGTGCGGTTCGTCGTACTGGACCGGTGAGATCGGAAGCTATCTCCTCGCAGCGGCGGGTGTCCCGGCGCGGGCGGAGTACGCCTCCGAGTTCCGCCACGCGGACCCCCCGGTCGACGAGGAGACGCTGGTCGTCGCCCTCTCGCAGTCCGGCGAAACGACGGAGACGGTCGCGGCCCTCGAACGGGCCGGACGGCGCGGCGCCGAGACCGCCGCGATCACGAACACGGCCGGGTCGACGCTCGACGAGCGCGCGGAACGGACGTACGTGACGCCCGCCGGCCGCGAGGAGGCGGTCATGGCCACGAAGACCGTCGACGCCGCCGTGGCGGCCCTGTATCTCCTGGCGGACCGCTTCCGCGACGGCGGACCGGACCTCTCGGCCGTCGGTGAGCGCTGCCGCGAGGCGCTGACCGTGGACCTCTCGGGGGCCGTGTCGGCGATCACGGCGACAGACCGGCTGTACGCGCTCGGGACAGGCCCGTTCCACGGGGTCGCCGGGGAGGCCGCGACGAAGTTCGCCGAGGCGACCCGCCACCACGCGACGCCGCTGTCGACACTGGAGATCACGCACGGCCCGATCGCGAACAGCGACGGGAGCGCGGTGCTCGTGTTCGCGCTCACGGGAGACCGAGCAGTCTACAGGCACGTCCTTGAGCGCCTGACAGACGCCGGCGCGGAGACGGTCGTATTTCGGCCGGCGGATGAATCGTACGCCGCTACCGAGACGATCGCGGTCGGCCGACCGGTCGAGACGGCGCTACCGGCGCTGAAGCTCGTCCAGCGGCTGGCCTACGAGGGCGCCGTCGAACTGGGCCGGGACCCGGACGATCCCCCGGAGCTATCCAAGCACGTCGAAGTTCCGGCGATCGCCGGGCAGAACCGCACATGAGCGGGACGATCGACGTGTACGCCGGAACCGTCCTGACACCGGGAGAGACGTACAGCGGGGCCGTTATCAGTGTCGTCGATGGCCGGATCGACGGCATCAACGAGTCCCCAGAGAGATCGGCCGACCTGTCGTTCCCGGACGGGATCGCGATCCCCGGGCTGATCGATGTCCACACGCACGGATTCGGCGGTCACTGCGCGACTTCGGGTCACGCCTCGGACGTCGCCGAGATAGCCGAGTCGGCGCCGTCACACGGCGTGACGACGGTGTTTCCCACCACGATGTCGGCGACACACGGCCGCCTGCTGGACGCGGCGTCAGCGTTCGCCGCCGCGAGGGCCCGGGCGGCGGGAGGGGCGGACCTGCCCGGGTTGCATCTCGAAGGCCCGTATTTCACCGACGACGGCCACAGCGGGGTGCAGGATCCAGACACGTTTCGCGAGCCGAGCGTCGACGAACTCGACGAGCTCCTCGACGCGGCCGACGGCGGTATCGCCAGGGTCACGCTAGCACCGGAACTCGACGGAGCCCTCGAGTTCGTTCGAGCGGCGAAGCGCCGGGGACTCGTCGTCTCCGCGGCACACAGCGACGCGGGGTACGAGCGGACCCGGACGGCGTTCGACAGCGGCGTCTCCCTGGTGGCGCACCTCTACAACGGCATGGCGCAGTTCCACCACCGAAGGCCCGGGCTCGTGGGCGGGGCGCTGGTCGCCGACGGCGTCGCCGTCGAACTGATCGCCGACGGCGTCCACCTCCACCCCGCTGCCGTGGAGCTAGCGATCCGTGCCAAAGGCGTAGAGAACGTCCTCCTCGTCTCCGACTCGGCGCCCTACGCGGGCTGTCCCGACGGCGAATACGAAATCGGAGGGCGACGGGTCGTCGTGAGTGACGGCGCGTGTCGTGCAGATGACGGTGAGACACTCGCCGGGAGTGCGCTCACGCTCGACGGCGCCGTCCGAACGGTCGTCGACGAGACGAGCGTGGACCTCGCGGACGCGGTGGCCATGGCGACGGCGAACCCGGCTCGCGAGCTGTCCCTCCTCGACCGGGGTCGACTCGCGACGGGGTACCGGGGAGACATCGCCGTGCTCGACGGGGACCTGGACGTCGTCGCGACGGTCGTCGAGGGGACGGTCCAGTATCGTCGCTGACGAGTCCAGGTGGATCCGTCCGGTCGCGAGCCCTCGCCCGACCCCGACGGCCGAGCGGCGTCTGTCGACCGTTCCAAAAACCTCAAATAGCGGTGCGTCGCACCAGCGCGTGTGACTCCAGCCTCCGATCCCCCGGGAGCGGATAGAACCGACGCCGAGGCGCGCGTGATCTCGGAGAACGCCGGCCGCAAGAGCGCTCACGACAAACAGAACCCGCAGGCGGTCTACGCGCCGGGCGAGGACACGACCTTCGTCGTCTTCCGCGGCGAGAGCGCCGACCCGTACGCCACGTACTACGACCACGAGGGCGGCGAGATCGGGCCGGAAGTCCGGATCGGGACGAACCCGATCCCGGACGACGACACCCACGGCGCCCCCGCGCTGACGATCGACGACGAGGGGTTCCTACACGTCTTCTACGGCGTCCACAACGACCCGCTCTCGTACGCGAAAAGCGAGGCGCCCTACGACACCAGCGCCTGGGAACCGATGGGTCAGCCGATGGCGGAGGCCGATGACGACATCCTCGCCTCGGACTACTGGGAGACCGACCGGGCCCTGCTTTCCGTCCCCGGCGGAACCTACACGTTTCCGCTTACGTACCAGAGCTACATATATTTACTGTATCGGACAGGAACGGAACCAAACGCCCACGGTCCGGATCCGGAACAGGGCGACCAGATCACTTACCCCTCCCACGCCTTTGCGACGATACTCCGGAGCACGGACGGGGGTGAGACGTGGGACGATATCGGGCCGGTGATCGACACCAGGGGCGCCCGGGGACGACCGGAGTCCGACGCGTACGTCGAGGACTTCGACGAGCGGGACGGGAAGCTCCACATTACGTGGACCGTCGCGACCGGCGATCCCGACTCCCAGCCGCCGCGCGGTCACGACGGCCCGCGGCGCGGCGGTTACCACGCGTACTACGACACCGAGGACGGTCTCCTCTACGACCTGGCCGGGAACCAGTACGGGTCGACGATAACCTGGGACGACCACAGCGATGGCGCCCTCCGTCTGGCGGACGACGAGTACACCACTCGGAGCGGGTGGGTGTACAAACACCTGCTCACCGACGACACCGTCGTCGTCGTGTTCCAGTCGACGGACAACTTCGGGATCCCTGACGGGAAGTCCCAGCACGTCCTCGCGACCTACGACGACGGCTGGGCGTTCGAACGGATCCCGGGCTCCTACACCGCGAGCAATCACTCGCACGTCAGGACGAGCGACGACGGACGACTGGAAGCCCACCTCCTCACGGAGACCGACGAGGGTGGCGAGCGGGCCTCGGACTACTCCGTGCTCACGCGGTCCGACGGCGAGTGGACGCAGGAGGTGCTGCTGGAGGCCGAGCCGATCGAAGGGATCAACACCGTCAGGAACGGGACTGACGAGTTCGCGGCGCTGGCGAACGGGATAGCCAGCGATCGGCCGCAGTTCTCGAAGCGGCTCTGGGCTGTCGGGACGTTCTCGGGGTGACTGGTGGGTAGTCGGCGGCTCTTCCGGACGGCTTCTGATCCGCCGACTCGGGTCCTCCGATCCGGATCTGCTTCCGAACGACGTGGCCGATCGGTCGTGAGATTCTATTAGTAATAAATCACACTATATGGGGAAAGCATACTAATTTTGAGTACTACATCTGCCTTGGACGTGGTCGGATTTCACACTCGCTGGATCCGTTGGTGATCGACGAGTCCGCCCGCTGAGACGATGATGGCAACACGTCGAGCGCCCGCGGCGTATGTAACGAAAAATCATTTGTCATTCCGCGGCGTACAGTAGACGCTTGCGGGAGCGCGGAGGCACGGCGCGGACGAACCGACGGCGATATCTGGGGACGAGAGACATGCCACATACCGTCTGCACGGGGACTCAGAGCGGCGTACTGTCGTATCTCAAGCGGCTGTGGGATCGCCTGCTGGCGCCCGACCTCGACATGGCGACCAAACTGGAGCGCGAGTTCGCGAACGAGACCGACGAGTTGGGGCTGGACTACGCGTTCCTCTCCCGGATCGACCGGGAGGCCGACCGGTTCACGTTCGAGATCGTCCACGGGCCCGGGGACCGCCTGGAGCGGAGCGTCTCGGTCCCGCTCGCCTGTACCTACTGTCGGAAGACGATAGCCGACCCCGGCGGGACGATGGCGGTCAGCGACGCCCTCGCGGAAGGGTGGGACGGGGACCGGGCGTACGAGCGATTCGGATTCCGGAGCTACGTCGGGACGACAGTGACCGTCGAGGGCGATCTGTACGGGACGCTCTGTTTCGCGGACACTGCCCCTCGTGCGGAGTCCATCAGGAGCGAAGAGCGGGCGCTCGTCGAGATGCTCGGCCGGTGGGTGACCTACGAGCTGAACCAGTGGACGGGACCGCCGACCGACGAGACGGTCAGCCACAACCTCGGCGAGCACGACAGCCTGCGGTCGCCGCAGATCGACTCGATCATGGACGCGCTCGCCAAGCGTCCGCGGCGACTCATCCTCCTCGCGCTGCTGGACGATTCCGTCGAGACCAGTCTCGACGGCGTCGAACGAGTGGCAGACGATTCCCTGTCGCGCGTGGCGTTACGGCACGCCCACCTCCCGAAACTGGAGCAGACCGGCTACGTCGAGTGGCACCCCGCCGCGGATCGCTTCTCCCGCGGTCCGAACTTCCGAGAGATCGAACCGTTCCTCCGCCTGCTCCGGGAGTACACGGTCGGGTGTTCTCGATGACGGCGAGTCACCGAGTCGAGTTCACCCGATAGGGCCATCGTAACCGGTCGACCACTGGCTCCACCGTCCCGCCCGGTGCCCGTTCGCCGTGCGTGTTTGTCACGCGTTCCCGAATCGTTTCACAGGTCAGTGTCATGAATTCTTGAATTAGTTATTTAATATTTGTATCTGTATATCACCCCGATGACACCAGGACCCGACAGCGACGGTGACACGGATCGCAATGGGGAGCGAACGGGCCTTCCGCGTCGACAGTTCCTCGCCGCCCAGTCGATGCTGGCGGCGGGGTCGATCGCGGGGCTGGGGACCGGCGTCGCGTCCGCGGACTCCCAGGAGTCGATCGAGAACACGGTGACGGTCGACGCCGACAGCCGGTCGGGGGAAGTCCACGACACGCTGTTCGGCCGGCTGAACGAGCACTACGGCGACGCGACGATCTATCCGGGCGTCTACTCGCTGCACGTGATGAACCCGACGTTCTGGCGGGTACCCGATTACTGGTTCAGCGCGGAGATCGACGCCTTCTACGAGGTCGAACGCCACGAGACGCTGCCGTTCCCGTGGGAGCCGGTGACCGACGCGGGCGTGGGCTTCGAACACCGCTCCGACGGTGAGGGGGTGGCCGGCGGGGAGACGCCCCACGGCACCGTGGGCTACCCGCGGATCACGGTCGACGACGCGGCGTCGACGGGCGGGCTCAGGCAGCGCATCGTCCTCCCCGACTACCGGACGCTCGGGTACGATCTGGGGTTCTCGGTCCGCGGCGACGTCGACGCGGTGACGGTATCGATCACGACCCTCGACGGCGACGTGCTCGCGGCGACCGACGTGGAGGTCGACGACGAGTGGGAGCGCCACGAACCGACGCTCGAACTCGACGAGAAGAGCGGCGACGAGTACGTCGGCGGCGCGGTCGCGAACATCGAGACTCCCTACGGGCAGTACGCCGTCGAGTTCACGACCCAGGGCACCGGTCACTTCGACATCGACTTCGTCGAGTTCGCCGCCGACGACGCCGTGGAGGGGAAGTTCAACCCGCTGACGGTGGAGCTACTGGAGGACCAGAACGGCACGTGGCTGAAGTGGCCAGGCGGGAACGTCACGAGCCAGTACAACTGGCGCGACGGGATCGGGCCGCTGGAGGAGCGGACGCCCCGGTTCAACCACGCCTGGCAGGGAATGCAGCCCAACTTCTTCGGGACCGCCGAGTACCTCGAACTGTGCGAGGTCGCCGACCTCGAACCGGAGATCACGGTCGGCTGGTGGGGCAATCCACCGGAGTGGGCCGCCGAGCGACAGATACTCCCCGAGGACGCCGCCGACTGGGTCGAGTACTGCAACGGCGACGACGACACCCAGATGGGCGCGCTGCGGGAAGAACACGGCTACGAGGAGCCCTGGGGCGTCGAGCACTGGGGCGTCGGCAACGAGGTCTGGGGGAGCTGGCAGTTCGGTCACACGTCCGACCCCTCCGAGTACGCCACCGGGTCCGACGCGCGGATCGGGTTCGAGGCGTACTCCGAGGCGATGCGGGCGGTCGACGACTCGATTACCGTGCTCGCCAGCGGGTGGGACCCGGCCGAGGCCGAGCACAACGGCATCCCGTGGAACGAGACGCTGTTCGACGAGCTGTCGCCCGAGGTGCTGGACGGCCTGAACATCCACCGCTACCAGTGGGGGCTGGACAGCGCGGACGCGGTCGAGGCGTGGAAGAGCGAGAACGACGCCGACGACTGGGACTACAACGAGGTGCTGGTGATGGCGGCGACGCAACTGGGCGAGCAACTCGGTGATATCGGCGACTTGGCCGCGGAACAGGGCTACGACGACTTCTACGTCAACCTCAGCGAGATCGGCATCTTCCCGACCGTCGCCGAGGGCGCGCCCTACCCCGGGCCGGAGACGATGCCGGGCGCCTCCTACGTGGCCGGCGTCCTCAACGCGTGCATCCGGGAGCCCGACGTGGACTGGGCGGCCCAGACGTGGGTCCCGCTCAAGACCTGGGTCCCGGTGAAGACCAACGACTACCCGCCGGACCCGAACCCGCTCCGCCCCGACGGGTCCGTGACCGGGCTGTACTCGGCCGCCTTCGAGGGCAAGGCGGAGTGGCACGCCGTCGACGTGAGCGTGTCCGGAGCGAGCCGCGACCTCCCCGACACCGGCCCGCGGATCAACCCGATGTCGGACGTCCCCTACGTCGACGCCGCCGCGATGGAGGACAAGCGGGGGAAAGCACTGACCGTGTTCCTGACGAACCGGAACCTCCGCGCGCGCAGCGAGGTGACGGTCGAACTCGGCGAGCGGTACGCCGACAGGGCCGTCGAGGTGGTCGTCCTCGAACCGGCCACCGACGAGCGTCCGCTGCCCCACGACTTTCCGACCTCGTGGGACGAACCGACGAACCACGCGGTCGCACACACCGTCGAAGAGGTCGGCGGCGACGGCACGGTGACGCTGGACCTCGAACCGGCGTCTATCGCCCGCCTGTACGTCGACAACGACCGGGGCAAGGCCGACATCATCGGCGACAACGGCGTCTGGCACGGTCTCGACGGCAAGGAGGACATCCCCATCGAGAACAACCGTTCGCCGGGGCGAGGGAAGGGAAAGGGCGGCAAGAGCGGAGACGGCACCGGACAGCGCAGCGGGACGCGTCGCGGAGGCGAGCGGAACAGCGGTCCCGGACCTGACGTGGACCTCGACTAGTCGAACGGCCACGACTGCGCGTTCGTCGCCGCCTCGCTTCGCCGACCGCGGGCCGGGTGCGGATGCGTTGGGTGCGCTCGGCTCCGCTCCCTCGCTGCGCTCGGAGGAGTGCCGGACGCCGGTTTCACTTTCACTGCGGTAGGCTGGCCTCTATGTAGGAACGGCCCCTCAAGCGGAGGTAGTGAGAGAGCGACCGGGGCGCGGGTCGCGCTCCCGGGCCTCTCTCGCGGGAGACTACGAATGACTGCTCAAGAATCGTCGCGGCTCGGCGTCTGCCCGGTCTGTGACGAGGACATCCTGGCTCGCCACGTCCTGATCAGGTACGAGACCGACTCGGACGATCGAGAAGTCTGGACCGAGTGTCCGGGCTGTGGCGGAGTTGTTCATCCGCGATGAGCCCGTCTCTCCTGGAGGGGATGAAGCGGCTGCTGGGCTCGTCGAAGGCGGTCGTGTTCGAGTGTCGGCGCTGCGGGACGTCGCTCGACGAAGACCCGGAGCAGTGCCCGGAGTGCGGCAGCGAGGCGTTCAGCCGCTACGAGTTTTGAGAGTCGACTACCGCCTCCGGCGAGGCGCGCCGCGCGTCGCGAGCACAGAACAGTTAATATTCGCGGTCGGCAGGGAACGGGTGTGAACTCGGACGCCGGTTCAGCGACGAGAGCGGAGGCGCGGCGACTCCTCGAACGGAGCATCGGCCCGGACGCGCAGTTCCGCCCGCAACAGTGGGAGTCCATCGACCGCCTCGTGAACGAGCGCGAGCGGCTGTTGCTCGTCCAGCGGACCGGCTGGGGCAAGAGCACGGTCTACTTCATCGCGACGAAGCTGCTGCGGGACCGAGGCGCGGGACCGACGCTGATCGTCAGCCCGCTGCTGGCGCTGATGCACAACCAGATACAGGACGCGGAGCGGCAACTGGGCCTCGAGGCCCGGACGATCAACTCCAATAACACCGACGAGTGGGAGGAGGCCAAACAGAGCGTCGTCGACGGGACCTGCGACGTCCTGTTGATCTCGCCGGAGCGCCTCGCCAACCGGGAGTTCCAGGAGGACGTGCTGGTGGAGATGGACGAGGAGTTCGGCCTGCTCGTCGTCGACGAGGCCCACTGCATCTCCGACTGGGGCCACGACTTCCGGCCGGACTACCGCCGGATCAAGCGCATCCTGCGGGAGCTCCCGGACCACATCCCGGTCGCAGCGACGACCGCGACGGCGAACGACCGCGTCGTCGAAGACGTGACCGAACAGGTCCCCGACCTGCGAGTCGTCCGCGGGGACCTCGTCAGGGAGTCGCTGCGGATCCAGACCGTCGAGATGGACTCGCGGGCCGAGCGCCTCGCCTGGCTCGCGGAGAACCTCCGGGAGTTGCCCTCGGCGGGCATCGTCTACTGCCTGACCACCGACGAAGTCGAGGTCGTCGCCGACTGGCTGGCCGAGCGCGGCCTCTCGGTGGCGCCGTACCACGGCGGGATGGACGGCGACCGCCGGCGCGAACTCGAAGACCGGCTGCTGGCCAACGACGTCGACGGGCTGGTGGCGACGAACGCGCTCGGGATGGGGTTCAACAAGCCCGACCTCGGGTGGGTGGTCCACTTCCAGCGCCCGCCGAACCTCATCCGGTACTACCAGGAGATCGGCCGCGCCGGACGCGGCCTCGACGAGGCGTTCGCCGTCGTGCTCTCGGGCGAGGAGGACGACGAGATCGCGGAGTTCTTCATCGAGCAGGCGTTCCCCGACCCCGACGACTTCGAGACCGTCCTGGAGACGGTCGCGGCGAGCGACGAACCGCTGTACAAGTACGAGATCCTCAAGCGCGCGAACGTCTCGTGGAAGGCCGCATCGAAGTGTCTGAACATCCTGCGGGTGGACAACGCGGTGGTCCGCGTCGACGACGGGTTCGAGCGGACGGCCAGGGACTGGACCTACGACCGCGAGCGCTTCGAATCGATCACGGACCACCGCTGGGAGGAGCTGGCGCAGATCCGGGAGTTCGTCGAGACCGACGCCTGCCTGACGAAGTTCATCGACGACGCCCTTGACGGCTCCATGGACGCGCCGTGCGGCCGCTGCGCGAACTGCGCCGGCGAGTTCCTGCCCACAGCCGTTCGGGACGACGACCTCGTGGCGGCCGCCGTCGACCACTACCGCGCCGAGTCGTGGGACGAGATCTCGGCGCGCTACTACGTGCCCGAGCGCGGCGGCGGCCGCTCGAAGATCCCCGAATCGCGCAAACCCGAAGACGGCCGCGTCCTCTGCACGTACGGCGATCCCGGGCTCGGCGAACTCGTCCGCGACGGGCGCGAGAGCGAGAGCGGCTACAGCGACGAGCTGGTCGACGCGGCCGTCGACCACGTCGAGGAGGTGTGGGATCCGACGCCGGCGCCGGCGTGGGTGACCGCCGTCCCGTCGCGGTCCGGGGAGGACCGGGTGACCGACCTCGCGGAGCGGATCGCAGACGGACTGGGCCTCCCGTTCGCGGATGCGCTCCGGAAGGTCGAACCGACCGCCCCGGACGGGGACCTGGCGAACTCCTACCAGAAGCGCTGGGACGTCGAGGGCGTCTTCGAGGCGACGGCGTCGGTCCGTCCGGAGCCCGTCCTCCTGGTCGACGAGACGGTCGACACCCGCTGGGCGCTCACGGAGGCCGGCATGATGCTCCGAGACGCCGACAGCGGCGCCGTCTATCCGCTCGCCCTGGCCGAGCGGACCGGCTGGTAACCGGCCGGCGCGGCGTCCTCGCAGCGAATTACAGCCGCTCGATCGCCGGAGAGCTACTGGTATCGAGCGGTAACTGTATCCCGGGACTCGTCGCTCAGAGACGACTTGATCGGCCCTTATACACAATTATATTCTCCTTACGATTAATATTTAACCGTGGCACCACAAGCGGGAGTCATGCCACACGGCCAAGACGTCGAGCACGAGAACGCCCCGGACGAAGCGTCGAAGTACGAGTGCCTGCACTGCGGCGACATCGTCGAGTCGGAGTCCCACCCCGGCGCATGCGACTGCGGGGGCCAGTTCCAGAACCGCGCGAAGTCCCTCGAATAGCCGGACGGGGGACTATCCAATGGCCTCAGAATCCACCTCGACAGCCGAGGGTACAGCGTCACAGGGCGACGAGCTTCCGGAGACCGCGCTCGAAACCGCGCGCCACCAGCTCAACCAGGCGGCGTCGATCATCGACGTCGACCCGAACATCGTCGAGCGCCTCAACTACCCCGCGGCGGTCCACGAGGTGACGATCCCACTGGAGCGCGACGACGGGACGGTCGAGATGTACCAGGGGTACCGCGCTCAGCACGACAGCGTCCGCGGCCCGTACAAGGGCGGGCTCCGCTATCACCCGGAGGTCTCCCGCGAGGAGTGCATCGGGCTCGCCATGTGGATGACCTGGAAGTGCGCGGTGATGGACATCCCCTTCGGCGGCGCGAAAGGCGGCATCGTCGTCGACCCGAAGGACCTGAGCGACGACGAGACCGAGCGGTTGACCCGCCGGTTCGCCAACGAGATCCGCAACATCATCGGGCCGATGACGGACATCCCGGCGCCGGACATGGGGACCGGGGCGCAGACGATGGCGTGGATCATGGACGCCTACAGCGTCCAGGAGGCCGAGACGACGCCCGGCGTCGTGACGGGGAAACCGCCCGTCATCGGCGGGAGCAAGGGCCGCGAGGAAGCGCCCGGGCGGAGTGTCGCCATCATCAGCCGGGAGGCCCTCGAGTACTACGACTACCCGCTCGACGAGGCGACCGTCGCGGTGCAGGGCTTCGGGAGCGTCGGCGCGAACGCGGCCCGCCTGCTCGACGACTGGGGCGCGTCGGTGGTCGCCGTGAGCGACGTGAACGGCGCCGCGTACGACCCCGACGGCCTCGACACGCGAGCGATCCCCTTCCACGACGAGGAGCCCGAGGCCGTGACGAAGTACGCCGACGAGACGGTCAGCAACGAGGCCATCCTCGAACTCGACGTCGATCTGCTCGTCCCCGCGGCCGTCGGGAACGTCGTCACCGAGGACAACGTCGACGACATCCAGGCCGACCTGATCGTCGAAGGGGCCAACGGGCCGACGACGTTCGCCGCCGACTCGATCCTCGACGAGCGGGGCGTCCACGTGATCCCGGACATCCTGGCCAACGCGGGCGGCGTGACGGTCAGTTACTTCGAGTGGCTCCAGGACATCAACCGGCGGGCGTGGTCGCGCGAGCGGGTCAACGAGGAACTGGAGACCGAGATGCTCGCCGCGTGGAACGCCGTCCGCCGGGAGGTCGAAGCGCACGACGCGTCCTGGCGGGACGGGGCGTACATCGTCGCACTGTCGCGGATCGCCGACGCCCACGAGAGTCGGGGCCTCTGGCCGTGACGCCGTTCGCGGGGCGCCCGAACCGGACGGGATCCGGGCGGCAACGCTGCCGATAATCGGGCCCCTGATTATATAGCCCCCTTCGCTCTGTAGTACACTGTGAACCCGTCGCTCCGCATCGAACGAAGCCGGATCCCGCGGTATCTCGTCGGTATCGCGGCCGTCCTCGCGGGAGTGACGATCTGCGAGGGCGTCCTCCGCACGCTCGGCGTGTTCGTCGGGCCGAGCGGCGAGACCCTGGTCTTCGAGGGGGAGTTCCTCGTCGGGGTCCTGACGACCGTCCCGTTCGTCGCCGGCATCGGGTACGCGGGCTATTGGCTCCCCCGAAGCGACCTCGAATCCGCGAGGTATCCGCGGATACTGCGGTGGCTCCTCCGCGGGGCCGTACTGTCGCTGGCGTTCAATCTCCTGCTCATCGCCGTCATCGGCGTCACGTCGGTCGCGATGTTCGTCGCCTGGGTCCGCTGGAGCGTCGCGGTCGGTGCCGGCCTCGGCCTCGCCATCGGCGTCTCCGAGGGTCGGGCCGTCCAGAAGTCGGTCGAAGCCGAGCTCGCCAGGGACCGGTCCGCCCGCCTCACCAGGCAGCGCGACCTGCTCAACTACCTGAACAGCTTCCTGCGCCACGAGGGGCTCAACACGGTCCAGGTCATCAGCGGCCACGCGAAGTTACTGATGGAGGAGAGCGACCCCGGCAGCGACGCCCACGCGCACAGCGAGGTCATCTACCGCCGGAGCGAGGACATCACGGACGTGATAACCGACGTCCGGTTGCTGATCAAGGTGGCCCACGAGGAGACGCCGCTCGAACCGGTCGACGTCGGCGAGGTACTCCGGAGGGAGATCGAGAAACTCGAAGACAGGGACGAGCGGATCGAGGTCACCGCGTCCATCCCCGGCGAGGCGTACGTGCGAGCGAACTCGCTGCTGAAGCACGTGTTCGGCAATCTGCTGGCGAACGCGGTCGAACACAACGACAGCGACGTGCCGCGTGTGCGCGTGTCGGTGACGCGATCGGAGGAGTCGGTCGTGGTCGACGTCGCCGACAACGGCAGTGGGATCCCGGACGACCGGGTCCCGGACCTGTTCGGCCGACCGGACTCGTTCGCGACCGACCACGGCCTGGGCCTGTTCCTCATCGGAGAGCTGGCCGAGCAGTACGACGGATCGGTCGAACTGGCGGAGACCGGCGAGGACGGGAGCGTGTTCCGCGTCGAACTCCCGAGGATCGCGCCGGACGCGGACGAAATCACCGCCGGAGCGGAGACGGCGCCGGATCCGTCGGGCACCGGCGCGACGACGGAGTGAGTCGCTCACCCGGTCACGACTGATAGGGGAGCCGCCTGGTGGACAAAGCTTATGTCCCGACGGCGTGCATCCGAACCTGTCCGCACACACGGACAACGAAGCCATCCACTTCGTTCGGGAGTCCCGCTCTCCCAAACCCACCCGAACCCACCACACCTTTCGCGGGGCCCTTCGGGGCCCGGCGTTTTCGGACGACGCTGCGTCACTCCGGTATCGATCAGGTCTCCGGACGGCGGAGCGTACCCGGACAGGCCTCGGCGATCGGTGCCCGTCCGGAACGAGGCCCGGTGAGTCCGCACCTGTTCGGGCCGAGTGGGATCCGACCCTGCCTGGCTGATCGATGCTGATCGCGCGGAATTTTCTCGATGTCGCCCTCGCGGCGGTGTCCCGGCCTCTCCATTCTCACGTAGGTGTAGCTGAAGACGATATCTAGAAAACACAATAAATATTCTATCACGGAGGTCCGATCTTATAATTGTAATCTGTCACTCTCCAATCCAGGGGAGATTCCCGGCCCCGCGGCCGATTGAATAGTCGACACCGCGGTCGGATCTGTGTCCGACACCTCTGGACACACATCTCGCCCATAACGGCTGAAACCACCGGTCTTCTCTAAACGCGAGAACACGACGTCCGATCTTCGATTCACGAGGACTCAGTTCGAGTGACATGAGTTCAGGCCGCCGGCTCACCGATCGAAATGGGTTGAACGGGGCTCTTGGACCATACGCTGGTCGCTCGCTGAACGTACGGTGCTCAGCCGTACCGCTATCGAGGAGTTGCGGTAGTCGCTGGAACGCGCGGCCGATCCATCCGACGAACTGCGGTTTTCATCTATAGAAATTATATATTGAAATTTGATAAGAATGAAGAGGTAGCTTGAACCACTCACTCGGAATTCCGGTCACGCTGGTTCGCCGAGGGGAGGAATCGGAGCGGTGAGACGACCGAAACACCGTTGGGGGTGGTCGTCGCAGATCCCCCATGGAAACGTTCGGCGATCGGTTCTGGGACGTGGTGTGCCTGTTCACGACACAGGCGTACGTGCTGCTGGCGGTATCGACGTCGCTCCTGGCGTTGACGCTGTTCTCGTGGCTCAACACGACGCCCGGTTCGGAGGCTCGGGCGATCAGCCGGTTCACGTTCGCCGTGTTGCTGGTCAACATCGTCGTCCTGGCCGCGATCGTCACGAAGTGCCGGTCACGGGACCTCTGAGGGCCGTCGAAGGCCGAGAGAGAACGAGAGCGCGACCGCGGCGCGTCAGTCCTCGTGACGGGCGCGGACGCGGGGATTGAACAGCTTGTCCGTCGACTGGGAGATGAGGATGAGGCCCAGCGACAGGGTGACGACGGCGAGGATGGGCCAGACGATCCAGTGGAACATCGACCACGTCGTCAGCGCGCCGTTGGTGTAGGCCTGGTCGATGAGCACGCCCCAGTTCTCCTGGGAGTAGGGAAGCACGCCCAGGTAGTAGAGCCCGACCGACGCGAACAGCACGCCGCGCATCGAACTCATGAAGTTGTACATGACGTAGGGCATCATGTTGGGCAGGATGTCCTTCGAGAGGACGCTCCGGGTCGTGACGCCCATCGCGCGGGCGGCCTCGACGTACTCCTCCTCGCGGATCGAGAGCACCTGCGAGCGGAGGTTCCGGGCGAGACCGCCCCAGCCGTTGATCCCGAGGAGTATCCCGATGAGGATCGGGTTCTTGGGATTGAGCGTCACCGCGAGGACGATGATCAGCGGCAGTCCGGGGATCGTCAGCGCGACGTCGGTCGCCGTCGAGAGCACGCTGTCGATCCGCCCGCCGGCGAATCCGGCGAGGGTCCCGACGATCGTCCCGACGACGACGACGAACAGCCCGCCGCTGAACATCATCGTCAGCACGGGCGGTGTCCCGTAGACGATGAGTTTGAGCAGGTCGCGGCCCTGCGGGTCGGTCCCCAGCGGATGGGCCATCGTCTGGAACGGCTGGGTGAGCCGCTCGCCGGCCCACATCGAGGTGGGCTCCAGCAGCCACGTGCCGAGCGTCGCCGTTGCGAGGTACAGCAGGACGATCCCGAATCCGACGAGCGCGCGGTAGTCGTTCAGCAGTATCTTCCCCGGGATGACCACGTACGCGTAGAGGATGTCCCGGAGCGTGTCTTCCCACGTGTACTCCACGTCGGAGACGACTTCGAGGGGGATCTCGTCGTCGTCGATCGCCGCGTCGGCGACGTTGTCGATGGACGCGTCGCTCATTTGGATTCACCTCGCGCTTCGATTCGCGGGTCGAGTTTCCCGTACGTCAGGTCGGCGACGAACACGCCGATGACGACGGCGATGGTGATGATCAGGAACGCGCCCATCATCACCGGGTAGTCCCGCCGGAGCGTCGAGTCCAGCAGGAGGTAGCCGACGCCGCGGTAGCTGAAGATCTGTTCGAGGATGACCGACCCGCCGAACAGGAAGCCGATCTGGATCAGCATCCCCGTGTACAGCGGGAGGATGGCGTTGCGGGCGACGTACCGGTAGGAGATCCGGAAGTCCGAGAGCCCGCGCAGGCGCGCGCCGCGGATGTAGTCCGACCCGAGGGTCTGGATGCTGTTGGCGCGCATGCTCAGCGCGATGCCGCCGAAGCCGGTCACGACGAGTGAGATGATCGGGAGCGCCCCGTGATAGAGGACGCTCTTGTAGAACGCCAGCGACCCCGGTTCGAGCCCGGAGGCGTACTTCCCGCCCTGCGGGAACACGTCCCACTGGAACGCGAAGAAGAAGATGAGCATGAACGCGAACACGTAGAACGGCGTCGAGACGAGGAACGTGGCGACCGAGGAGGTGGCGACGTCGAAGTTGCTCCCCTCGGTGTAGGCCATCATCGCCCCGAGCAGGATGCCGATGACGTACTGGCACGCGATCGCGACCGAGAGCAGGAACACCGTCCACGGCAACACGTCCGCTAGCAGGGTCGACACCTCGACGCCCTGGATGTACGAGTAGCCCATGTTCCCCTGGAAGGTGGTGACGACGTAGTCGATATACTGCCGCCAGAGCGGCTCGTCGGGCTTGACGTTCAGGTAGAGGCGGACCTGCCGGTTGATCTCCGCGTCGGACATCGTCGCGCCGTAGCGCTGGTAGAGCTCGGCGCGCATCCGGTCGATGGGACTGCCCGGCATCAGCCGGATCATGAAGAACGTCAGCGTGATCGTGATGTAGGTGACCAGGAACCCCATCCCGAGGCGGCGCAGGACCCACTTCCACTGCATCAGTCGTCACCTCCCACCGTCGCCGCGTCCTCGTGGATCGGCTCGCTCTCCCAGTAGGGGTGGCCCTCGCGCTCCCGGAAGCAGGCCGCCGCGTGGTCGGGGTCCTGCAGCTCCGGTTTCATCGTCGTACAGGCTTCGCGGGCCTTCGGACACCGCGGGTGGAACCGGCAGCCCGAAGGGGGATCGATCGGGTCCGGCACGTCGATGTCGACGATGGGCGCCTCGCCCGTCTCCTCGTCGGACTTGATGTTCGTCGTCGACCAGTGGAGCGCCTTGGTGTAGGGGTGTTTCGGGTTCTGTACGATCTCTTCGGCGGGGCCGATCTCGATGATCTCCCCGAGGTACATGACGGCGATCCGGCCCCCAGCGCGCCCGGCCAGGTACCGGGCGTTTGTGAGGTTGTGGCTGATGAACACGTACGAGGTGTCGAACAGATCCTGGAGCGTCAGCATCTGGTCCATCATGTCGACGCGCATCGACACGTCGAGCGCGGAGACGGCCTCGTCGGCGAGGATCACGTCCGGGTTCATCAGCAGTGCGCGGATGAGCGCGACGCGCTGTTGCTCGCCGCCGCTCAGCTGGTGGGGATACCGGTCGGCGTAGTCCTCGGGTGGGGTCATCCCCGCGGCTTCGAGCATCGCGAGGACGCGCGCCTGTCGGTCCTCCTTGTCCAGATCGGGTTTCCAGCGTTTCAGCGGCACCTGCAGGATCGGGGAGACCTTGCGGTTGGGGTTGAGCGAACTCCCCGGGTCCTGGTGAATGATCTGCAGCGCGCGTCGAATCTTCCCGTAGTCGGCGTCGTTGTCGCCGCGCTTGGCGGCCCAGACGTCGTCGCCGCGGTAGTTGACCGATCCACCGGTCGGTTCCTGCAGCCCGACGGCCGTCTTGCCGAGCGTCGTCTTGCCGCAGCCGGACTCGCCGACGACGGCGACGACGTCGTTCTCGTAGACGTCGAGGTCGACGCCGTCCACCGCCTTGACCACGTCCGGTTCGCTGAAGAAGTCGAGCAGGCCGGTGTCCTCCTCGAAGTGCACTTCGAGGTCTTCGAGCGTGACCACCGGCTCGTCGGACTGGCTGCCATCGTACACCTCCGCCGGGGCGTCGGACGCCTCTTCCTCCAGGACGAGCGGTAGTTCCCGTTCGACCTGGTCGTGGTGGTGACAGGCGACCTCCTGGTCGGGCGCGATCTGCGCCCGCGGCGGGTCGTCGGTCTGGCACTCGCTCGTCGCCAGCGGGCACCGCGGGTGGTACGAACAGCCCTCCGGGACGTCGACGGGGTCGGGCGCCGACCCCTCGATGGACCGGAGTTCGTCGAGCGGCGTCTCCAGGTTCGGGACGCTGTTGAGCAGCGACCGCGTGTAGGGGTGTCTGGAGTTGGCCAGATCGTCGGTCGGGAACACCTCGATCACGTCGAAGGCGTACATGACCGCGATGCGGTCACAGAGGTCCTTGACCAGCGGGAGGTCGTGCGTGATGAAGAGGATCGTCAGGTCGTACTTCTCCTGCAGGTCGTCGAGCAGCGCGAGGATCGACCGCTGCATCAGCAGGTCGAGCGCCGCGGTCGGCTCGTCCATCACGAGGACGTTCGGGTCGAGGATGAGCGAAAGCGCGACGAGCGCGCGCTGTTTCATCCCGCCCGACAGCTCGTGGGGATACGTGTCCAGCACCCGTTCGGGTTCGAGGTGGAGGTCGGTCAGGAGTTCGCGGGCGTGCTCCATCCCCTCGTCGACGTCCCGGTCGTGGGCCTTCAGGGTCTCCACGAAGTGCCCGCGGATGGTCATCGTCGGGTTGAAGAAGCTCATCGCGCCCTGGAAGACCATCGCGATCTCCTCCCAGCGGAGCGCGCGGAGGTCGTCGTCGTCGAGGTCGAGGACGTCGACCTGTTCGCCGTCGGCGCGGTTGTAGGTTATCTCGCCGGAGGTCTGCCCCGGGTTGACGACCGCGTCGAGGATCGCCGAGGCGAGCATCGATTTGCCCGAACCGGACTCGCCGACGACCCCCATGATCTCCCCGCGACGGACGTCGAGTGAGACGTCGTCGAGGACGCGGGACTCTCCCCGATCCATCGAGAAGCTGACGTCTACTCCCCGCATTTCGAGTACGTTGTCGTGCGTTACCGCCTGTTGTGACATGTGTTGTAGTTCTCGTGTCGAAGCTTTATCTTTAGCGTTTAATCATGTACTACTCGGCCACCGGAGATCGGGGCTGTCGGACCCTGATTCGTCGACGTTCGTGGCGAGATGCCGTCGAGGTGAGCACGTCACTCACTTCGGGCTCATCGCGGGGATCGACATGAACGACCGGTTCGTGAAGTTGATCCCCCACAGCGGGTCGTCCTTGGCCGGCCAGCTCCAGTCGGAGGTGCTGTACATCATGCCCCAGTTCTCGACGTTCGTCGGGATCGACGGCAGCGTGTAGTTGTAGATCCACGCGAGACGTTCGAGCTGCTTGGTGTACTCTTCGCCGGTGAGCTGCGCGAGGCCGTTGACTTCCTCGCGGACGTTGACTTCCTCCGTGCTCCCTTCCCAGTCGCCGACGGGCATGGGGACCTCGACGGTGGCCGGGAAGTGGACCATGCTGTTCTCCTCGAACATCGTGCTCATGTACGACACCGGCGTCAGCGCGCTCGCGTGCGTCCGCAGCGAGTCCCAGGTGTCGTCCGAGCGGCCCCACAGGATCGAGCCGAAGTTCTCGTTGACCGAGAAGCTCGTCTCGAAGCCGAACTGGTTCAGCTGGCTCATCGTCGCCTGGCCCGTCGTCGGCCAGTGGTGGTAGTTCGGCGAGATGTGGTCGATCGTGAACGTCTCGCCGTCGTACTGCCACGTCCCGTTCTCCTTCGAGAACCCGAGGTCCTGGAGCATCGACGTCGCCTTCTCGTGGTCGACCTCGTAGGTTCGGAGCTGGTCGTGGATGTTCGGGAGCGCCTCCTCGACGTTGAAGAACACGCCGTCGGCGCGTTCGAGCGCCGTCGTCCGGGTCGGGTGGGCGCGCCCGATGCCCTCGTTGTCGAGGACGTACGCGATCGCCTGCCGGAACTTCGGATTCGCGTAGATCTCCGGGACGTCTTCGGCGCTGGTGTTCCAGTTGAGGGCGAATCCCTGGACCGCCGTCCCCGCCCGGATGACGACTTCCTTGCTGTCGTCGCTCTGGATCCGTTCGATGTGTTCGGGCTGGGGAAGCGGACCGGCCTCGATGTCGCCCGAGAGGAACGCCGAGATCGGCTGTGCGCGGCCCCCCGCCGCGTCGAAGTTCTCGATGCGACCGGAGAAGTTCACGTCGGTGTGGTACCCCTCGTTCGGGACCAGTTCCGCGACCGTCTCGGTCGAGGACGCGATCTCCCACGGCCCGCAGGTGACAGTCTCGTCGATGGGGAAGTCCTGGAACTCGGTGAGCTCCTGGTCGATCGAGTTGATCTCCTCCTCGCTGGAGGCGTCTTCGAGCCGCTGGAGGAAGGAGACGAACTCCGTCTCCTCGCCGTTGACCTCGCGGGGCGGGTTGAGGTGGAAGTCCTGCGTGAACAGCTGTTTGGCGGCGTAGTCAGTGTTCAGCTGGCCGAGTTCGATAACCGCAGTCTTCTCGCCGTCGGCGTAGATGCGGTCCATGTTCGCCCACAGGACCGTGTCGTATCCCAGCTGTTTGTTGATCTTGAGGTTTAGGACGACGTCGTCGGCGGTCACCTCGTCGCCGGAGGTCCACTGCCAGTCGTCGAACAGTTTCATCGTGATCGTCCCGCCGTCGCGGTCGATGTCGAGGGACTCGACGCCGGTCTCGATGAACTGGTTGTACGTCTGGGTCGTCTCCTTGTTGAACTCCGCCGATGTCGACCAGCGGGCGAGGTGCGGGTGGACCGCCCACGCCAGCGCGTGGTAGTTCGCCGACTGCCCCCACGGGTTCCCGATCTGGGACTGGGACTCGATCGCCCCCGGCAGGAAGGTGTGGAACTCCGGCATGTTCCCGCCGCTGGTCCCGCCACCGTCGCCACCACCGTCTCCACCGCCCCCATCGCCACCGCCGTCGCCGCCGTCGCCGCCGCCGTTGACCGGCGTCACGTCTTGGTCGTTCGACCCACATCCGGCGAGCATCACCGCCGTGACGCCACCGGCCCCCTGGAGCATCCGACGACGCGAGATCTTCCCACCGCTATACCACTGGTTACCGCTGGAAGTGCCGCTATCTTTTGACATTGCTGAACGCCTGTTCGCTCCTTTACGACCGGTGTATTTATACCATTTTATTATTTCATTTATAGTACTCTCGCGAGTGAATGTTCTCCAATGCAATTGCGGTTTTCGTTCTCCCGCGATCGTGAGGGTGGCATCTGCCGTCGAAATGAGTGAACTAACGGCGTACGGACTCCTGTTTCGTCCTTACAGTCGTTCCGAGAGCCCGTCGTGCGGGAGAGTCGGTGGACCGACCGACGACTTCATCGGGGCGGTCGTTGACCGAAGCCGACCAATCCGTGACCGACGGGACGTACTTTTATATAGGTGAATCCGGTACTGGGCCCTATGACTGCGGGAAGCAGCACGTCTTCTCTCACCCTCGAAGAGCTTCCGATGCGGGTGGGGGCGGGACAGTTCATGGATCCGACGCCCGAGCGCTTGCGGTACGTGAAGCAACTCGGCGGGTCGGACGTCCTTCTGAACATGTATCAGGTCGACGATCCCGACTACGACCACATGCCCGACGACGAGCGGGTGCCGCTGTCGAGCGATGGGCCGTGGTCGGTCGAATCACTGTGCGAACTCCGCGAGCGCGTCGAGGCCGAGGGGTTGCGGCTCGCGGCCATCGAGAACGTCCCGGTCTCGTTCTACGAGGACGTGATGCTGAACGGCCCGAATCGCGACGCGCAACTCGCGGCCCTCAAAGAAACCATCCGGAACATGGGTGCGGCGGGCATCCCCATCTTCGGGTATCACTGGGCGCCGGCGGGCGTCTGGCGGACCGGGTGGGAGGAGACCCGCGGCGGCGCGGACGTCTCGGTCTTCGACGGCGACGCGATCGACACCGAGGAGTTGACCCACGACCGGGAGTACTCGGAAGCCGAACTGTGGGCCAACTACGAGTACTTCCTCGACGAACTGCTCCCCGTGGCCGAAGAAGCGGGCGTGACGCTGGCGTTGCACCCGAGCGACCCGCCGATGGAGCGACTGGGTGGGGTCCCCCAGCTGTTCCGGAATTTCGAGAACTTCCAGCGGGCGATGAACTATCGGGACAGCGACTATCACGGCCTGGATCTGTGTCTGGGCTGCTGGTCGGAGATGGGCGCGCCGCTCGAAGACGTGATCCGCTATTTCGGCGAGCGCGAGGAGATCGTCTACGTCCACTTCCGCGACGTGTCGGGGACCGTCCCGCGCTTCGCCGAGGACTTCATCGACCGGGGCAACTACGACGAGTACGCGCTGTTGAAACTCCTCGACGAAGTGGGGTTCTCGGGACTGATGATCCCCGACCACACGCCCCACCTCGAGGGCGACACCGACTGGGAGCACCGCGGCCGCGCGTTCACAATCGGCTACATCCGCGGCATGCTCCGGGCCATGCGAGCCGAGAGGCCGTCTGGGACGTAGCGACACCGGGCATCCCTTTTCGCGGTCCACTAACCGGCCGACGCTCTGCGTTTCTCTCCGACGAAGTCCGAGCGTCTGCTACGACTTTACCTCGCGCTCTGCTATTGATCCACTCATGTTGGAAACGGTGTTCTCGCGAGATATCAGGTAAAATTCTCCGGGAGAGTACCAGGGGATCCACGAGCGCCGTCTTCGGTGAGGTGCAACACCGGGAGACGAACCGAGAGAGATTACAAACATAATCTTGCAATTTGGACCGACTGGTTCCAGCGATGATGGAAATTAGCAACACGCAGGTTCCCGGTAACCGAGTGAGGCGCAAATTTAATCCAACGGAACGCTGGCACCGACCCGATATTCTGGTGGCTACGACCGGCCTCAGACTTGGCACACCAGGCTGGTGAGCCACCACACGTCGCCCTCGACTTTGGTTTTCGACTCCGACCGACTTTCGCCGTATTCTATCGACCTTTTTACCGCCACATATTATCAGAATCAATCTAATACGACCGTTTAATAAAATTCTCTACTTTTTATTGAGGAAAGTATCTGTTTGAGAGTCTAAGAACATATCTCTGGAAGTCAAACACAGCCCAGTAGCTGATCTCGGGTACCAATAGAACAGAACGACCTCGATCTCCAGGTCGCTGCGTGAAACCAGAATAGATCGCCTGTAAAGCCTCAAAAGCCGAAGATATGCGCCTTCCCATGCAACTGTTGCGTCACTCTAAGGTGCGGCAATATGTGTCGTCACTGCCGGATAGTTTTCCGCCCGTACCGCTTCGCGTCCATCACGAAAGTCGCGGATCTCCCCTTTTAATTCCGTAATACTGCTGTTCTTCTGACTGTCCTCTCCGATCGAAGGGCTATAAGATAAATTTCGGTGTTATATATCTATATATTATATGTCTGTTCGTTGTGGAGATTTCCCCCCACCATCGCATTATGGTCAAGCGGGGAAGACCCGGATCCCGAATCCGGTCTGGGGTATCGGGTGGATCGACAATTAAGGGAAGCGAGGTGGTGTCTGATTACAACGGGACGACGTGCAACGGCGTCCCGTCGGCGAATACTACGAATAGTGGACTCCGACGCGGAACGCTGAACCCGGGCAGCCGAGTCACAGGACCGATCGAAGCGGCCGCTGGCGACGGGATGGCTTCCGTCGAGCGGTGCCGGGCGTCGTGCTGTTCACTCGTCGGAGTACTCGAAGTACTCGATCCGGTCGCGGTCGATCTCTTCCCACGTCCCGTCGGTCAGCTGTTCGGTCACTCGATGGATATCGTCCTCACCCGGGAACAGGAGGATACGGAGCCGTCGCGGCGCGGTGTCGACGGGGTGGTATTCGAGTTTGAAGATCTCTTCCATGCGAGTTCCACCGGCCCGGCACCAGATTCTCTCTGGCAGACACAATAACGTCTGCTATTTACGGAGCGGGCGCTGGGCCTGTTCAGCGGGGGAATTCGCCGGACGGTGGACGAATCGTCCGCCGTTTTCCCCTGGTGCGAGTCCCGGGCGCCGGCAGGCCGGTCGCGGCCGCCCTGCAGTATCCGCCCGGCCACCGATTACGCGCGGCGCCGTACCGCGGGCATGCTCACGGCTGACCGGATGCGAGCCGTCGAAGCGAACGCGGTTGCGCTCGGCGTCTCGCGGAGGCAACTGGCGGAAGCGAGCGGGAGCGCCGTCGCCCGCGAGGTGCGCGGGTGCGCCGACGCGGCGGCGAGTGTCGCCGTTGTTGCCGGACGCGGAGCCAACGGCGGCGTCGCTCTCGCCGCGGCGTGACATCTCGACGAGTTCGATCCGTCGGTCGCACTGCTGGGCCGTCCGGAATCGATCGCGACCGCGACCGGGCGGGCAAACTGGGCCGCCGTCGTCGCGTCGGAACTCGACGCGCAGTCGATCGCGGACCCGCGTGCCATCGACCTCGCCGGCGCGGACGTGGTCGTCGATGGGATACTCGGCGCCGACGTCGCCGACGTGCCGGACGAACCCGAACGGACGGCGATCGAGGCGGTCGACGGCTGCGAGGCCACGGTGGTCGCCGTCGATGTCCCGTCGGGGCTGAACGGGAACACGGGCGAGACGCCGGGCGCCGCCGTCGACGCCGACCGGGTCGTCGCTTTCCACGCGAGAAAGCCCGGCCTCGACGCCGCGGCCGGCGTCACGGTCGCTGACGTCGGCGTGCCGTCGGCTGCGGAGCGATTCGCCGGTCCCGGCGACCTCCGGCCGATCCGCGGACGAATGCGGGGCGACCGCGGAGCGGACGACTCCGGGCGGATCTTCGTGATCGGCGGTGGCCCCTACACCGGCGCCCCCGCGCTGAGCGCGCAGGCGGCGCTCGGGGGCGGCGCCGATCTGGCCTTCGTCGCGGTCCCCCAGGCGGTCGCGGACCCCGTCAGCGGGTACGCCGAGGACCTCATCGTCCAGCCGTACCCCGGAGCGCACCTGACGCCGGATCAGGTCGACGACCTGGTGCAGACGGCGACGTCCCACGACGACGTCGTCGTCCTCGGTCCGGGACTCGGCGACGCCGACGAGACTCTGGAGGCCGTCGAGTCCTTCCTCTCGGCCTACGACGGGCGCGCGGTCGTCGACGCGGACGCCATCCCGGCGGTCCCCGCGGTCGAGACCGACGCGACGCTCGTCCTGACGCCGAACACGCACGAACTGCAAGAACTCGGCGGGCCGTCCGTCGAGGACCTCCGCGAGTCGGCCGACGAGATCGAGTCGTTCGCGGACGATCTGGGCCACGCGATCGCGGTGAAGGGCGCCGAGACGGTCGTCACGGACGGGACGGAGACTCGCGTCTCCCGCGCCGGCACCCAGGCCCTGACCGTCGGCGGGACGGGCGACGTCTTCGCCGGGGTGACCGCGGCCTTCCTGGGCGTCACCGCGCCACTCGACGCCGCCTCCGCGGCGGCCTACGTGAAAGGCCGGGCCGGCGAGCGACTCGCCGAGCGAGTCGGCCCGGGCTTCGTTGCGTCGGACCTGCTGCACGAGATATCGCCCATGATCCGGCAGGCCGGAGCGGGCCGAGACGGTGCGGGGCCGCGCGGAGGGAGCGGCGGGCCACACCGGAGCGCAGACGTGCCGCCCGCGGGCGGCGATCGGCCACCCCGAGGCGGTACGCCCCGCGGTCCGCAGCGGTGAGCGCAATGGGTCGTCCGTCGCGGTCGGCCGCTCGGCCGCTCAGCGGTGCGAACGCGCGAACCCGCCGCGGTTTCACTTCCGCTCCGTGGCGCTCACTCTTGGGCGTCCCGGCCCTACCGCGCGACATGGCTCGACGCACGAGCGCGGACCTGCCGCTACACTCCGGATCGGCGCCCTCCTGGCTGTTCGACCGGATGGTCGACCTCAGCGGCGCCATCGCCGAGGCCGTCGTCGCGGAGTACGGCCGGGAGGAGCTGCTCCGACGGCTCGCCGACCCCTACTGGTTCCAGGCGCTGGGCTGCGTCATCGGCTTCGACTGGCACTCCTCGGGCGTCACCACGACGACCATGGGCGCGCTGAAGGAGGCGCTGTCCGCCGAAGACCACGGGATCGAGATCGTCGGCGGCAAGGGCGCGACCTCCCGCGAGACGCCCGACGAGATCGACGCCAGCCCGCTCGGCCTGCCGCCGGGGGCCCGCGACGACCTCCGGTACACCTCGCGGCTGAGCGCCACCGTCGACAACGCCTGCGTCCAGGACTCGTTCACCCTGTATCACCACACGATGGCGATCACCGAGTCGGAGTCGTGGTGCGTCGTCCAGCAGGGGATGAACGACTCGACTGCGCGGCGATACCACTGGCTCTCCGACGACGTGGACGACTTCGTCGAGGAGCCGCAGGCGGCGATCTGTTCGCAGGGCGGGGCCGACACGCTCGATCTCACCGCCGAGGCCTCGGCGGAGACGCGCGCGGCGTCCGTCGACCTCGTGCAGGACGACCCGGCCCACCTCAAGCGCGAACTCCGGGGCGAGACCTCGCTCGCCGACTTCGGCGGGGGCGCCCCGAGCGTCGACGACGGTGGGGGCGGACGGAGCGGTACGAGAGCGCTCGACCTGCTGGCCGAGGACCCGGATCTGACGATGCCCGCCCACCACGAACTCCGGGACGCCGACCTCTCCGAGCGAGCGCTCGACCAGCTGGAACGGGCCTACGAGTACCAGCCCGACAGCTACGAGGAACTCCTCGACCTCGACGGGATCGGGCCGGGGTCGATCCGGGCGCTCGCGCTGATCGCGGAACTGGTCTACGACGCCGAGAGCTCCCGCGAGGACCCGGCGAAGTACGCCTACGCCCACGGCGGCAAGGACGGGACGCCCCAGCCCGTCGAGCGCGAGCGCTACGACCGGTCGATCGAGTACATGCGGTCGATGCTCGACGGCGCCGAACTCGACCGCGAGACGAAACAGCAGTCGCTCCAGCGCCTCGCCGAACTGGAGTGAGACGAGTTAGCCCGTGGCGTCGACGCGTTCGACCTCGTCGGCGACCTCGTCGAACAGGCGCTCGGCCTGCTCGTCGTCGTAGTCGGTGTGATACTCTTTGGGCACGCCCTCCTCGGCGAGGTTGACGTGGTAGTCGGGCGTGACGCCGTGGTCGTCCAGACAGGCCCGCGCGCACTCCAGCGGGCAGCCGTCGATCACGACCGCGGGTCGGCCGGACGTCGCGGTGTCGACGAGCGGGGCCACGTCCCCGCCGACGCCGGCGATGCAGGACATCTCCGCCAGGCGCTCGCGGTCGAGCCGGACGGCGATGTCGTTGGCCAGCTGGGCCGCGCTCGAACAGCCCGAACAGGAGTACACGAGCGGCAGGTCGTCGTAGTCGGCGGTCATCGGCCCACTCTACCGCGCCTTCCGCGGAAGGGGTTGCCCCGAACGTCGTTCGCCTCCGTGCCCGGATCCCGACGGCGGGGCCCCGCAGACACTCGCGACCGGACGAAGGTATTCGCACGAATCCCTTCGGCGGTCGCGGTCGTCGGTCCCGACGCAATGGCCGAACAGCAACTCGATCTGCGCGAGGTGCCGCCGCCGGAACGCCACCCGAAGATATTCGAGGCCTTCGAGGCGCTGGAGAGCGGCGAGGCGCTGGCGATCGTCAACGACCACGAACCGACGCCGCTGTACCACCAGATGGCCGCGGAAGTCGAGTCGTTCGACGCCGAGGGGTACACCGTCGACCGCGTCGGTCCGAACGAGTTCATCGCGACTCTACCGAAGAAGTAGCGGGCCGGCGACGTGACCGATCCCGCCCGCGACGAGCGGCCGCGAGCGGTCTCTCGGCACCGCGTGATTTTATACCGACCCTGCCGAGAGAACGGACGATGACGCTCTCGACGATCGCGGTGACCGGCGGCAATGGGAAGATCGGGCGGGCGATCCTCGGGGACCTCTCGGATCACGGCTACGAGACGGTGAACGTCTCGCGCGGGAAACGGCGCGAGGACGTCTCGGACGCGTACGTCACGACGGACCTCCTGGACGCGGGGGAGACCTACGGGGCGCTCGCGACGGCGGACGCCGACGCCGTCGTCCACATGGGGACCATCCCGAACCCGGACGGCAACCCGCAGTACCGGACCTACGAGAGCAACACGATGTCGGCGATGCACGTCCTGGAAGCCAGCGAGGCCCTCGGACTGGAGTCGTGCTGTCTCGCCTCCAGCATCAACGCGATGGGCGCCGAGCACCAGCAGCGGCCGCCGCAGGTCGAGTACCTCCCGGTCGACGAGGCCCACCCCCGGACGCCCGACGACGTCTACGGCGTCGCCAAGCACGCGATGGAAGTGACGGCCGACGGGTTCGGTCGCCGGCCCGACTCCGACCTGACGATCGCCACGCTGCGGTACCCGTGGGTGCCGAACGAGGAGGAACTCGTCGAGAGCTTCGTCGAGCCCGACCGCTCGCTGGAGGCGCTTGCCGACGACCCCTGGAGCGGGCGCGACGTGCTGTTCTCGTACCTCCACCTCGACGACGCGGCGGTCGTCGCGCGCAAGGCCGTCGAGGCCGACTACGACGGTCACGAGTCCTTCTGGACGGTCGCCGCCGACACCACCGCCGACGCTCCGACCGCGCGACTCGCCGACGAGTGCTTCCCCGAGGCCGAGCGCCGGAGGGACCTGGAGGGCCACGAGGCGCTGTTCGACCTCTCGAAGGCCGAGGCCCTCCTCGACTGGAGGCCCGAACGGAGCTGGCGCGACTACTGAACTCTCGGATGGGCCGCGTCAAGAGACGATCGGTCCACCGGGTCAGGTTCCGGATGGCCCCCACCAGCGGTTCTCCCGGCTGCCGGGTCGCAGGCGTCGTCGACGGCGATGGGGATCGAGCGCGTCGCCGGCCGTGGCTCGATAGAACCAAGTGGTCCGGGGGCCTGCGTGCGAGACAGAGCTACGAATGGAGATCTCCGATCAACTTCGCTGTCTCTTCTCCGCACAGGTAGAGGAACGAGACGGATCGTACGTCGTCGAGGTGCCGAAGCGGGAGGTCCGACGCGGCGGGATCGAATCCGACGAGACGTATCGCGTGGCGCTGGTCCCGTCGCCGGCAACGAACGAGCGCGAGCAGCGGCAGACGAACGGAACTCGGTCCTCTGGCTCGGACTCGTCACAGTCGTCGAACGGGGACCGGGCGAGCGGGAGCGGCGACGCCGACGAGTCGACGAACGGGAGCCGAGACCGCGGCCGGCAGCGACCGCCGGTCGAGGAGGGCGAGTCCCGTCGCGTCGAGATCGAGGACATCGGCGAACAGGGCGACGGCATCACGCGCGTCGAGCGGGGGTTCGTCGTCATCGTCCCCGACACCGAACAGGGCGAGCGCGTCGAGGTCGAGATCACCGACGTTCGGGAGAACGTCGCCTTCGCCGAAGTCGTCGAGCGCCTGAGCTACTACGAGTGAGGCCCGGCTTCGGGGTCGCGTCGGCAGTGTTTCGCCAGTCGCTGACCGCCGGACAGAACGCTTAACCGAACCCGTATCGCACGTCCGGAACAGAACCACCCGTGACGACGATCACCGACTACGAACTGTTCGAGGTACCGCCGCGCTGGCTCTTCCTGAAAGTCGAGACGAGCGACGGAACCGTCGGCTGGGGCGAGCCCGTCGTCGAGGGCCGCTCGAAGACCGTCGAGACGGCCGTCGAGGAGCTGATGGACAACTACCTGCTCGGCGAGGACCCCGCGGACATCGCGGACCACTGGCAGGCGATGTACCGCGGCGGCTTCTACCGCGGCGGCCCCGTCCTGATGAGCGCCATCGCCGGCATCGACCAGGCGCTGTGGGACATCAAGGGCAAGCACTTCGGCGCGCCCGTCTACGAACTCCTCGGCGGGAAGGCACGCGACCGCGTCCGCGTCTACCAGTGGATCGGCGGCGACCGACCCGCCGACGTGGGCGACGCCGCCGAGGAGCGCGTCGAGCAGGGGCTCACGGCGCTGAAGATGAACGCCACGCCGGAACTGCGCCGCGTCGACAACCCCGCGGCGGTCGAGGCGGCCGTCGACCGCGTCCGGACGGTCCGCGAGCGCGTCGGCGACGAGGTGGACATCGGGCTGGACTTCCACGGCCGCGTCGCCAAGTCGATGGCCAAGCGCATCGCCGAGGCCGTCGAGCCCTACGAGCCGATGTTCGTCGAGGAGCCCGTCTTGCCGGAGAACAACGACGCCCTCCCCCACGTCGCGAACCACACCACCACGCCCATCGCCACCGGCGAGCGGATGTACTCCCGCTGGGACTTCAAGGAGGTCTTCGAGCAGGGGGTCGTCGACGTCATCCAGCCCGACCTCTCTCACGCCGGCGGGATCACCGAGGTCTCGAAGATCGCGGCGATGGCCGAAGCCTACGACGTGGCGCTGGCGCCGCACTGCCCGCTCGGTCCCATCGCCCTCGCGTCGTGCTTCCAGGTCGACGCGAACGCGCCGAACGCGCTCATCCAGGAGCAGAGCCTCGGTATCCACTACAACGAGGGGACCGACGAACTGGCCTACCTCGCGGACCCGTCGGTGTTCGAGTACGAGGACGGCGCCGTCGCCGTCCCCGACGGTCCGGGACTCGGCATCGAGATCGACGAGGACTACGTGCGCGAAGCGGCCGAAGAAGATGTCAACTGGCACAACCCGGTCTGGCGCCACGACGACGGCGGCGTCGCCGAGTGGTGAGCGGCCGCTGCTCGGTCTGAGGAAGTGTGGTTTTCGCGGCGTGAAAGCGGGCGAGCCGCCCCGAACGTGAAATCAGTGACAGTGACAGAGTGGGATCGGGCGGGGCGGTGCCGTGGCAAGATGGGGCCCGTCTGGCACGAGCCATCTGATCAGAGGGCCTGCAACGGCATAGCTGTCCGGCCTCAAATCTTAGGCCCGGGTGAACCGGTTCAGTTCCAGCGGGACGAAGGGGTGTTCCCCGCTCGGAAACTCCATGGTGATAGTAACCTAATATGCTTGGTATGAGTGAGTATACGTCTGGAAAGAACAATGAGACCGGCTCGATCGTCGCTGTTGCCGATCGCTCTCTGGTCAAAACTCGCTGACGACGATACGGGTGTTCTAATCCGCAAATACCGCGTTGCAGATCAGGTCCGCCCATGGCCGGCAGGACCACAAGCGTTACTCTCTCCTGGTGGTGAAGTTTGTTCGCGAATCAGCGGCGTTTAGGCTTCTTCGCGGATTTCTACTCTGATTCTGGGCTGTGTTCGGTGCCGCTGGCTGGTTCGAGTCTGTCGCGGCGACGATACGAAATATAATTTCCCGATCAGTGTATGGGAGATGTCTAATCTGCGTGTTCGAAAGCGTCGACTCCTCGGCGGAGACCGGGGATTATCGGCCGCGCCTCGGGTCGAGGAGCTCGATGGGGTGTGCCGGCTCGCGGGCGAGGAGCGCGTCGATCTGTTCGAGGCAGGAGGTGCCGCTCGCGACGGGGATCCGGTCGTCGTTTCCGGGCGCTTCGAGTTGCTCGCCGAGTTGCTCGCCGACGTCCATACTGATCTCGTAGTAGTCGGTCTTGTAGCCGAAGCTTCCGGCCATCCCGCAACACTCCACGTCGGTGGTCGTCACGTCGTAGCCCAGCCGTTCGAGGACGGCGACGGTGTGCGATTCCAGCCCGAGCGTCCGCTGCTGGCAGTGGCTGTGGTAGACGACGCCCGGTCCGTCGGCGTCCGGGCCGGTCAGGAGGGCCTCGTCTGCACCTTCCTGGGTCAGGAGGCCGTAGACGTACTCCAGGACCTCGTAGCTGTTCGCCGAGACCGTCTCCAGCGCGTCGTCGTCCTCGGGGAGGAGCTTCTCGTACTCGCGGTCGATCATCGCGAGGTCGCTCGGTTCGACGACGACCACGTCGTAGCCGTCGGTGACGTATTCCGAGAGCGAGTCGATCACGTCTTCGGCGTGGTCGGTCGCCGTTCGGACCATGCCCTGCGAGAAGGGTGCGCGGCCGCTGGCGCGCACGTCGGGGACGGACACGTCGCAGCCCAGCGCTTCCAGCGTGCGGACGGTCGCCTTTCCGCGCTCGGTGAGGACGTGGTTCGTGTAGAGGTCGGGGTAGACGACGACCTTCCGGCCGTCGGCGGATGCGCTGATACCGCTCGTCCGCGTTTCGGCCCACTCGCGGAACGTCTCCCGGCGGAAGGTCGGGAGGTCGCGGCGGCGGTCGACGCCGAGCACGCGCTCCATCGCCCAGCGGCTCGGCCCCGCGTCGGCCAGCCAGTTCGACAGCGGCGCGGTCGCGCTCCCGAGCTTCGCCGCCGTCTCGAAGTTCCCGAAGAAGCGCTTGCCGAGCGGCGGGCTCGCGTCGTCCTCGGCGTCGGGCGTCAGACCGTCGACGAGCGGGTCGAAGTTCCCCTCGTCGGCGCCCCGGTTGACCCGGTCGCGGACGACCGTGTTGATCCACGGGATGTCGATGCCGACCGGACAGGCGTTCACGCAGCGCGTACACCCGGTGCACAGATCGTTGAACTCCGCCGCGACGTCCTCGCCCTCGATTCCGGCTTCCCAGCCCGTCGCGATGCCGCCCGAGTACGTCTCGCCGCCGAAGGCGTGGCCGCCGACGCTCTGGAAGTTGGCACAGCTGTTCGAACAGGCCGAACACCGGATGCAGTAGAGCGTCTCGCGCAGCTGATCGTCGTCGCGCATGTCGAGGCGGCCGTTGTCGACGAGCACGAGGTGGAAGTCGCGGTCCGCGTCGAGTTCCGAGAGGGGCGTCTCGTCGTCGCCGAAGTCGACGGTGGGCGTGTCGACCGGCGGGGTGAACAGCGAGATGTAGGAGGTGATGTCCTGTCCGGTGCCCGAGCGGCCGATGAGTTCGACGAAGGGAGCGAAGTCGCTCACCGAGGGGACGATCTTCTCGACGCCGGCGACGGCGACGTGCGTGTCCGTCGCGGCGACGGACTTGCGGGCGTTGCCCTCGCTCGTCACGAGCGCCATCGTCCCCGACTCGGCGGCGATGAAGTTCGCACCGGTCATGCCGACGTCGGCGTCCTCGATCAGTTCGCCGAGGTGCTCGCGGGCGAACTGGGTGAGTTCCTCGGCGGTCTCCAGCGGTGGGTCGGGGTCGAAGCGCTCGTTGAGCAGGTCGGCGATGCCCTCGCGGGACTTGTGGATGGCCGGCGCGACGATGTGGCTCGGGGCCTCGTCCGCGACCTGCAGAACCCACTCGCCGAGGTCGGTCTCGACCACGTCGACGCCGTCGGCTTCCAGCGCCTCGTTGACCTCCAGTTCCTCGGTGGTCATCGACTTGCTCTTGACCACCCGCTCGGCGTCCTCGTCGGCGACGACCTCTCTGATGTACTCGTTTGCGTCCGCGGCGTCGTCGGCGACGTAGACCGTCCCGCCGTTGTCCTCGACGGTCTCGCGGAGCTGTTCGACGAGTTCGGGGAGGCGCTCGATGGCGTCTTCCTTGATCGCGCGGGCCTGTTCTTTGAGTTCCTCGTAGTCGTCGAGCCTGGCGACCGACTCGTAGCGGCCGTCGTTGAACGCCGTCGTGTTGGCGCGGACGGCGGCCCCCTCGGTGTCCATGAGCCGGCGGTAGTCGTCTTTCTTCGCCACGGTCACTCCCCCTCCAGGACGACCGCGGTCACCGTTTTCGGCCCGTGGGCCCCCTCGACGAGCGCGCCCATGTCGGCGGTGGCGCTCGGCCCCGTCGCGACGATCCGGCTCCCTCTTGCCGTCTCGGGGTCCGCGTCGAACGCCTCGAAGGCGGCCTCCATCTCGCCGACGACGTCGCTCTCGCGGAGCACGGCGACGTGGTCCTCGACGAAGAGGCTGACAAGTTCGGCGCCGTCGGCGGTACCGGGGAGGACGAGCGACCCGTAGTCCGCGATGCACAGCGACGCGGGCGTGACGCCGACGGTCGCGTCGTCCAGTTCCGCGGGCGTGGGGTCGACGGTCACGGGCGTCTCCTCCAGCGAGACGGGGAGGTCGGTCAACGCGACGCCGACGGCCGGTCCGACGGCCAGATCGGCGATGGTCTCGGCGAACGCCGCCGGCCGGACGCGGCGGGTCCGCACGCCCGCCGCTTCGAGGTCCTGACTGAGGCCGTCCGCACTCCCGGAAGTCATGGGACGAACGTCGGACTCGTCGGTCTTGTGTTTTGCGGGTCCCCGCCGAACGGAGAGGTAGTTTCAAGACCCAGCGCCGACTGGACCGGCACATGTCTGACGAGCGCGGACGACGCGGACGACACGCAGCGAACCGGGCCCAAGCGGCGGTGACGGCACCGTGGTGACCTTCGACGTCAACGCCGGGATCGTCGGTGAGTCGGTCCCGGACGGGATCGAGCGCGCCGCGGACCTGGGCGTCGGCGCCGTCGAGTTCTTCGACTGGGAAGGCGCGGACCTGGACGCCGTCGAGTCGGCCTGTGAGATGCACGGGGTCGACGTCGCGGGCATCCTCGCGGCCGGCGCGGGGTCGAACATCGACGACCGCGACGCCCCCGCGGCGGTCAACCCGTACGACCGCGAGACCGCCGTGGCCGACGTCGAACGGTCGCTGGAGGCAGCCGCCGACCTGGGTGCAGACGCTCTCATCGTCACCGTCGGTCCGGATCAGGGGGGCTTCGACCGCGACACGCAACGGCGTGCACTCGAACGCGTCCTCTCGGACGTGGCGCCGACGGCCGAAGACGTCGGCGTCACGGTCGTCGTCGAACCCCTCAACACCGTCGTCGACCATCCGGGCTACTTCCTCGAATCCTCCCGGGAAGCGTTCGACATCACGCGCGCGGTCGGGAGCGACCGCGTGCAGGTGCTGTTCGACGTGTACCACCAGCAGATCACCGAGGGCGACGCGATCCGCAACCTCACGGAGAACGTCGACCAGGTGGGCCACGTCCACGTCGCCGACAACCCCGGCCGCCTCGAGCCCGGCACTGGCGAGATCGCATACGGTCGGATCTTCGACGCGCTGGACGACGCCGGGTACGACGGCTACGTCGGCCTGGAGTTCTTCGCGACGAGCGACGGCACGTCGATGGACGAGGCCGTCCGGTCGACGCTCGAACTCGCCTGAGCGGCGGCGTGTCGGCCGTCCACGTCGGTCGAAACTCTCGCGTCAGCGGTCGACGGGCCGGTCGCGAACGGCCGACCCGCCGTTCCGGTAATACCGTACAGATTTATAACGATCGAGTTCCCAGTATCGGACAGAGGCGACCGAAGGATGCAAACCGAGATCGACGTTCCGGTGAAGGCGACGCGGGTGAGCTTCGACGTCGTCGAGGTGCTCCGGGCACTCGACGGGGCGGGCGTGACGGAAGTCGCGGACGAGCTCGACCTCCCGCGGAGTACAGTGCACGACCACCTCCGGACGCTGGAGGAGCTGGAGCTGGTCGTCAACGAGGACGGGACGTACAAGACGGGGACCAGGTTCCTGGAGTTCGGGGGGTACGCGCGCCAGCGCATGAAGGTGTTCGATGTGGCCAAGCCCGAACTACAGAAGCTCGCCGAACAGACGGGCGAACACTCCAATCTCATGATCGAGGAGCACGGCCGCGGCGTCTTCCTCTACAAGACCGAGGGGGAGAACGCGGTCAAGCTCGACACGTACAACGGCTACCGCGTCCACCTCCAGACCACGGCGCTCGGCAAGGCGATGATGGCCCACATGGACGAGGATCGCGTCCGCGACATCCTCGACCGCCACGGCATGCCGGCGATCACCGACCGGACGGTCACCGACGAGGACGTGCTCTTCGAGCAGTTCGAGGAGATCCGCGAGCGGGGCTACGCCATCGACCGGGAAGAGCGCGTCCGCGGGATGATCTGCATCGCCGCGCCGCTGCTCGACGACGACGAAGTGCTGGGGGCCATCTCCGTCTCCGGCCCGAAAAACCGGATGCAGGGCGAGCGCTTCGAGGAGGAGATCCCGCGGCAGGTGCTGCGCATCGCCAACGTCATCGAAGTCAACATGACCCACGCGTAACAGCGATATCGACGCGCCCGGCTTTCCCACGGGCGCTGTCGGCGCATCGCCCCCGGTGAGGACCGGTCGGCGCCGGTCGGCACTGGCGTCACTGGCCGTCTCAGCGGTTCGTTGCCCTTCCCCGGCCGCCGCCGAAGCGTCGCCCTTCTAAAGATTTAAGGGCCGATGGGTCGCCTTTCTCGGTGATGCGATTCGTTCGGTACACAGACGGCGGTAGCGCCACCTGGGGCGTCCGGGACGGCGACACGATCCACTCGCTGGACGGCCAGCCCACGGGCGAACCGACCTACGAGGAACTGACCAACCAGAGCTATCTCGACGAGGTGCGCCGCCGCGTCGAGGGCGGCGCGCTCTCCCAGCGCTCCGCCGAGGAGGTCTCGCTGCTCGCGCCGGTGCCGGTCCCCGGCAAGATCGTCTGCGTGGGCCTGAACTACCGCGACCACGCCGAGGAACAGGACGAGGAGATCCCCGAGACGCCGCTGCTGTTCTCGAAGGCGCCGACGACGGTGACGAATCCGGGCGACCCGATCGTCCACCCGGGCGGCGACGAACAGGTCGACTACGAGGTCGAACTCGCCGTCGTGATCGGCCGCCAGGCGAAGGCTATCGACGAGGACGAGGTCGACGACCACGTGGCCGGCTACACGGTCCTCAACGACGTGAGCGGGCGGCGTTCGCAGTTCGACGACGGCCAGTTCTTCCGCGGGAAGAGCTTCGACACGTTCTCGCCGATGGGCCCGTCGCTCGTCGCCGGCGACGACCTCGACCCCAACGCCGTCGACGTGTCGCTGCGCGTCAACGGCGACACCAAACAGGACTCCAACACCGAGCAGTTCATCTTCGACGTCCAGGAAGCGGTCTCGTACATCAGCGAGCAGATGACGCTCCGTCCGGGCGACGTGATCTCCACCGGGACGCCGGGCGGCGTCGGTATCTTCCGCGAGCCCCTCGACCTGCTCGAACCCGGCGACGTCTGCGAGGCCGAGATCGAGGGCATCGGCACCCTGGAGAACCACGTCGTCGCCGAATAAGCGCTCTCTGTTCCCCGGCGACGGCTGACCGATCGCGGTCCCGGTTGCCGTCCTTCTCTCTCCGTTCTCACCTGTCTCTCCGTTTTCGCTTCCGCGCTGTTCCGTCCGCTCCCGATCTCTCCGTCCGAGCGAGTGCCGTCCCTTAGCCCTGAAGGTTCCCGCACTCGGTGCAGGTCAGTTCGGACCGACTGCCGGCGAGGTCGACGCCGTGGGTCCGCTCGGTGTCACAGTCCGGGCAGTAAGCCCGCGATTCGAGCGCGTCCCAGTCGTGGCCGGCGCCGGGTGCACCGAACGCCCGTAGTCGTTCGGGGTCGCCCGCGTGGGAACTTTTACTATCGCTGCGGATCCACCGGCTGGTATGGTACTCGATTCCCATACGCACACGTGGGGCCCGCCGAGCGACGACCACCCGTGGGTCAACGGGCCGCTCGTGGATGGTTCGGTCGACTCCTTCTCGGTCGATACGGTGTTCCGGAACGAGAAGCTGCTCGACGAGATGGACGCCGTCGGCGTCGACGAGGCCGTCGTCGTCGGCTATCCCATCTGCGAGTGGACGGACAACTGGTACACGGTCGAGGCCGCCCGCGAGCACGACCGGCTGTACGGCGTGGTGATGCTCGACCAGTTCGCCGACGGCGCGGCCGACGACCTCCGCGAGGCGATGGCCGTCGACGGCGTCCTCGGGTTCAGACTGGGCGGGCTCTGCCCCTACGACCGCATGTGGGAGACGTTCGACCGGTCGGTGACCTGGCTCCGGGACGCGGCCGAGGAGACCGAGTTCTGGGAGGCCGCCGCCGAGACGGACGCGCTCGTCCAGATCCTCGTCCGCGGCGAGCAACTCGACCAGGCGCTCGAACTCGTCGAGCGCTACCCCGACCTGACGTACCTCTTCGACCACTTCGCCTACGCCGAGCCCGACGAACCGCTCGGCGAGGGGGTCTACGAGACGTTCTCCGCGCTCGCCGAGTACGACTCGGTCGGAGTGAAGGTCTCGGAGATCGTCCACCAGTCCGACGAGGGTCACCCCTACGCCGACATGCACGACCACGTGCGGTGGCTGCTCGACGAGTTCGGCCGCGAGCGCGTCGTGTGGGGGTCGGACTTCCCGAACGTCTCCGACGAGGCGACCTACGGAGAGACGCTGTCGTGGGTCGACGCCGTCGACGACCTCTCGACCGGCGATCGCAAGTGGCTCACCGACCGAGCGTTCCGCCGGCACGTCGACCTGTAACGACCGCTTCCGTCCGGATTCGTTCCGCGTCTCGGTACCCTCAGGTCCTCCAAGACGACCGCAAGTCCGGAGCGGTGGGATATTCCGGTAATGCCGGAATATATCCACGTCCGTACCGCCATCGCTGGGGAACTGTCCGGCTTGCGAACGCAGGGAGGATCCTGAAACAGGTGGTCGAATTCCCACGATCGGCGGGCCCGCAGATGACTACGACGAGAAATTACGTTTGTAAGGATGTAATGTAAGCCGTGTTACGACTACTCGGCAGTGTCTGCTGTCGCGGATTCACTTCCAGCGCGGGACCGTCGATAGCAGGCCGTCTTGCCCGTCTCGTAACGTTCGTACGGTAATACCGGAAGCAATATGAGAAAGGTTGTCACAGGTGACGACGAATAGGGCTCAGAGGTATAGATACCGCCAGTACCCGGGCCCTCCCGGTGTTCTCCCCAAGTCAATGTCCGGTATTACCGAAATAAATGCAGGGATCGTGCGATCCCGACGCGAGATGGCGCGGCTGCAGCCGGTTGAGAACGCGGATACCGGGCAGGGATCTTCCGAGGGCCCGATACGACAGACGGTCGGTGACCGTTCGATCGGGCGTAGCGCGCGTGAAAATCGAGATGCGCAGTAGAAACGGCGTGTCGGATTCCGAGGGGCCGGCCGCCTCAGGTAGCAGCGAACGTGAAGACGGGCTTGACGACTTCGGAGTTGAGGAACGCTTCGAAGGCGGCGGTGGGGTCGGCCGTAGAGAACGAGTCGTCGACGACGGCCTCGGCGTCGATCGCGCCGTTTTCCATGAGCCGCAGCGCCTGCTCGAAGTTCGTCCAGTCCGAGCCGTAGGAACTGATAACGTCGATTTCGCCGCGGACGACCGGCGTCATCAACACCTCGCTGGGTTCGCGCGGGATGCCGACGACGACGACTTCCCCGCCCTTGCGGACGACCTCGACGCCGGTCTCGACACCCGTATAATGGCCGCTGGCGTCGAACACGGCGTCGAAGCCGACGTCGTCCGTTCTGACGTTCGCGTGAGTTTCGAGGTCCGCCTCGGAGATGTTGATCGTGTCGATGCCGAGCGATTCGACGAGGGGGAGCCGGGAGGTGGCGTCCTGGTCGAGGCCGGAGACGAGGACGTTCGCGCCGAGCGAATCAGCGACCGCCGCGGTGAACACGCCGATCGGCCCCGGCCCTTCGACCAGCACGTCGTCACCCGGATTTACCGACGACCGAGTGAGGACCGCGCGCGTCGCGATGCTCATCGGTTCGGTGATCGCCGCATCGGCCAGAGAAACGGCGTCGGGGACGGCGTGGAGGTGTTCGGGGTCGACGACGGTGTACTCGGCGTAGGCGCCGTCGCGGTGCATGCCGGTGATCGAAAAGTTCTGACAGATGTTCTCCTCGCCGTTGCGGCACTGAAAACACTCCCCGCAGTTGTGGATCGGTTCCTCGACGACGCGGTCCCCCGGGTCGAAACTCGTCACCTCCTCGCCGACGGCTTCGACCGTGCCCGAGTACTCGTGGCCCATGATGCGAGGCATGGCGATCCAGTCGTACCCGCCCTCGTACTCGTAGGCGTGGGCGTCGCTCCCACAGATACCTGCCGTGTGCACCCGGACGAGAACTTCCGCTGGACCGGGGGACGGCCGCTCTCCTTCCTGAACTTCGACGGACGCTGGGCCCGTCTGAACTATCTGTTTCATGCGCTAATGGCTCCTTCTCGAACCGCGCTACTCTCGATTGGACCGTGACCGAACATAAAAATACCGGGTACCCGCCCGCCGTTTCCGGGTTGACTCCGGCGCCTGTCGGGGTTCACTCGTCGCGGTCGTGGCGCCAGACCGGGACCTCCGCTCGGCGGATCTGCGTCGTAGTGGGCGAGTAGTCGACCTCGCCCGATGGCGCCGAACGGTGAAAACGAGACCGCGTTACAGGATGCCCGCCTGTCCGAGACCGGTGACCAGGAGGTACAGCGCGAGCAGCCCGGCCGGGACTGCGGCCGCCCGGCGGGCGGTATCGATCTCGAGGCTCTTGGACTCGGCGACGGCGATCGACAGCAGGTGCGCGCTCCAGACCACGAAGGCTATCCCGACCAGCAGGACGGCGGCGTACAGCGGATCCGTCAGACCCGCGTAAACGTCCTCGCCACCGGCGGCAGTGCCGGTGAACACCGACGCGGCCTTCTCGGCGGCGCTCAGTCCCTCCGGATCGGTCGGGATGTCGACGTCGAAAAAGAGGTACGCGACGACGAGCGAGCGCAGGAGGTTCCAGATCCCGAGGGGGATCATCGCCCACGCCGCGCCCCGCATCAGGCGGCTGATGGGACCGCGCCCGCCGCTGGAACTCGCGACGACGTGCGCGACAACCGAGTAGAGGATCCACGCGACGACGATGAGCACGACCGGCCGGAGCACCCGACCGACCAGCTGGACCTGAAACATCGAGTTGTCGGTGTTGACCACGTTGAGCGCCTCTATCATCACGTACGCGAAGCCGGCGCTGCCGGCCAGGCCGCACAGCAGGACCACGATCGTCTCCAGCGTGAGCCCGCGTTTCGGCGTCCGCTGCCGGATGATCCCGTCTGGAAGAGTCGCGATTCGACGAATCATATGTGTGCGTGTCTGCCAATGCTAATCAATGTTGGTGGTGTCTTGCGGATCTCGGCCCCCGTCCGGGGACCGAGATGGGGTCCCGCCGGTATCATGTCTACCCCTGTCCTCGAGGCTGCGTGGATGCTGTTCGATCCCGGTCACGCGTACGCGCGAAGGCAACCCCAGAGATCTGTTCCCGGACGGGGCGGCTTCGATCGGGCGGACAGGCGATAGTCTGAATACCGTCGCTGGGATAGGTGCGGGCGATGGGACTGCTCGACCTGATCGATCGACTGGCCGCCGGACCCGATACGGACGCCGATCCGGACGTCGACGAGGAGCGCGCGGCGCGACTGGCCGCCGACGCCGCCGACCCGGCGATCACCGCGGACGCGTTGACGGCGTCGGGCGACCGCACACGGCACCCGCTGGTCGCGTACGTCGAGGATGACGAGCAGCCCGAGTACCTCTTCCGGGGCGGGACGCTCATGGTCAGTGACGGCGACTCCCTGACCCGCGAGACGCCGACTCGCGAGCTCGCCGTGGTCGTCACCGATTCGCGGTTCCTGTTCGTCGCCGGCGGACGCCTCTCGGACTCGCTGTTCGAGATCCCCTTCGAGAACGTCGTGATGGCGTACGTCGACGACGAGGACGACCGGACCTATCTCGTGGTGGAGGCGGACCGCGACGGCGACGAGCTGACGTTTTTCGCCGACGTGACGGTGGGATTGCGCCCCGACGCCCTCCGTTCTGCCGTCGAGCACGTCGGGAATCCCCCGGAGTGACGCCGTCCGGTCCGAATCTTCCCCATTTTTCGTTCTAGTCCCAAAACGTTAAATACTGCTATTCCGTTTGTGCGACCGTCTTATGACACGCGGTAACGAGAATCGAAGGTCGGACACGGAGGTTGACCAGTACAGGCGGAAACTGTTGGCCGCGTTGGGTGCAGCCGGCACCGCCGGACTTGCCGGGTGTGGCGGCAACGACGGCGACGGCGGGACCCCCGGCGACGGCGGCGACAGTAGCGATGGGAACGACGGCGGCGGCGGAGGCGGCGACGGAACCTCGGGCGGTGGCGGCGACGGCGGAGACGGTGGTGACGGAACTGCGAGCGGCAATGTGGAGCAGTTCCCGGACCGCAACTACGTGACGTTCGAGGGCGAACTCAGTAGCGACCGCCTCCGGTTCAACAAGTACTACCACCGGAGCCAGATGCCGCGCTTCGTGTACCCGTTCATGTACGCGAAGAAGACGATGATGCACCAGGAGACCGCCGAGCGGATCCCGCACATCGTCAAGAACTGGGAGATCGTCGACGAGACGGAGATCAAGGTCCAGTTCCGCGACGACAGCGCCTGGGCGGTCGCGAATCCGGACGACCCCAACGACATCAACGGGACGCCGGTCAAGCCGTCCGACTGGGGGTACTCCCTCCGGCTGGCGCGCTGGAACGACCTCTCGCCCGACGAGATCCGCGATCAGAACCCCAACGGCGAACCCCTCAGCGCGTTCCAGGCCATCACCAGTATCGAGTTCGACGACGACGCTGGCACGCTGACCGTGCGCAGCGAACCCGGCTGGTTCGACATCTTCAGCGAGACTGCGCAGATCGACATGCTCAGCCTCTCGCACCCCAACAACCAGTCGCTCGGTGAGTCCCTCGCCACGATGGCACAGGACATCAAGCCGATCCACGACAAGGCGAAGAAGCTCGAGTGGGCCCAGCCCGAGGGGACGGCGACGGCCAACAGCGGGGATCCGTCCTACCGGACGGGGCTCATCCAGGGCGAACTCGACAAGCTCCGCCAGCGCGGCGAAGGCGAGATCCAGAAGCCCAAGAACATCCCGTGTTCCGGGCCGTTCGTGCTGCAGGAAGTCCGCGAGGACCAGGTCATCCTCAAGAAGAACCCCGAGTACTTCCTCTCGGACCAGATCAACTGGAACACGGTCCAGGTCAACATCATCCCGAACCAGCAGTCCCAGGTGCAGGCGCTGCAGAACAGCATCCTCGACGGCGTCAACGGTCGGGTCTTGAAACCCAACCCCAGCACCATCGACAACATGCCGGAGGAGTTCCGGCGTGTCAACCACACCGGTGGCGGCCAGTACGGTCTGTCGATGAACGCCCAGGCCAACGAGTACCTCGGCGACCCGCTCGTCCGGCAGGCGTTCAACTTCGCGATCAACAAAAAGCAGATCGCTCAGGTCCGCAACCGCTACTCCAACGAGAAGCTGCCGTACCCGGCGGGCCTGCTCGACCCGGTTCAGCGGAGCTACGTCAAGGACGCCGGGATGGTCGACGCGTTCACCCGCTACGACCAGAACAAGAGCAAGGGGGCCGCGCTCATGAAGGAGGCCGGCTTCACCAAGGAGAACGGCTCCTGGATCACGCCCGACGGCGATCCGTTCGAGCTGACGCTGTTGACCGGTGGCTCGACGGTGCAAGTCGAATCGACGGTCATCGCCTTCCTCAACGACTTCGGCGTCAACGTCAGCCTCCAGAAGGTCGACTCGACGGTCGCCGACCAGCGGAAGGGCGACGGCGACTTCGAGCTGACGATGTACGAGTGGCCGTTCGCGAGTACCGCCGGCATGTGGTTCCGCATGGTCCAGCAGAGCGACCGGCGCCACCGGTTCGGGAGCCTCTGGAGTGACGAGTACGTCAAGAAGTTCGCCAACAAGTACGACAACGTCCAGAACAAGGAGTACGACTGGACGATGAACCTCGAGGGCGCGACGCCCGAACAGCAGAAGGAGTTCACGCTCAAGGCGCCGCCGGTCGGCAAGCCCGACGGCGAACTGAAAGAGTACCCCGTCTGGTTCTACGACACCCAGCTCGGGCAGAACCTCGACGAGGAGACTCGCGCCAAGTACCAGCGGCGGCTCTGCTGGGTCTTCAACTACCAGCTGCCGATCGCGCCGTTCGTGCAGAGCTTCGAGATGGCCTTCCAGGACACGGCCAACTGGACCGCGCCGGAGGACGAGTCCGAGTGGCAGATGAACCTGCCCGTCTTCCAGCTCATCCAGCAGGGCAAGATCCAGGCCACGTCGGGTAACTGACGGCCCGGTTCCGCCGCCGCGGTCTTCGCACAGCAGACCACGTCCGACACTCGATTCCCGTCGCCGGTCGGCGTCTCACGCCGACCCGATTCTCGTTCGGCGCGGCTGGTTGTTCCGGCGCGCTCGACGCTCGTTCTCGTCTCACATCGTCAGGAGTTCGTCTCGATCGTTCCGACCCGCAGCCACGCCGATCCTCGCCGGACCGACCCGCTTACCGGAGCGCGTCGACCGACACCAGCGTCACCCGCGGGACGCCGTCGATCGTCGCCGTGTACAGCAGCCAGCGGTCGCCGCAGACGAACTGCGGGCGAGGCGTCCACGCGCCGCTCACCGGAACCGGGTCCGAGAGGGTCCGCTCGCGGTCGTCGCGCCTGTCGTAGACCGACACGCGAACGGACTCACCGTCGGCGACCGTCGCCGCCAGCAGGTCGCCGTCGCGAGTCGCGTCGGCCTCCCGCGCGGACGTCGCCCAGACCCGCTCTCGGCGTCCCGCTTCGAGGTGTACCAGCCCCACGCCCCGACGCGGTTCGACGTACCAGAGGCCCGTCCCGCCCTCGTTCCACCGGAGGTCGCTGTGGTGGTCGGGAAGCAACTGCCCGAGCGGCCGAGCGCCCAGCCCCTCGCGGGCCAGCCACGCCTCCCCGCCGACGCCGTCGGTCGCGTCTCGCGCCAGCAGTGCCAGCGACGCGTCCGAGGGGCTGAACCGGACCGTGTCGTAGCGCCGGTCGCGGGTGTGCCAGACGGCCGTCGTCCCCTCCTCCGCGGAGAGCGTCACCAGCCGCGACTCGTCGTCGGTCGCGAACACTGCCGCGAACTGCTCACCGTCGGCCGAGCGGGTCAGCCCAGCGGCGGCCGTGCCCGGAACGGTTCCGGGGTCGAACCGGCCGACCGACCGCGGTTCCGCCGGCCGCTCCGGGTCGTGCGCCGCGACGGCGTGGCCGTCGAGGACGTAGGCCGTTCCCGATTCGGCGTCGACCAACGGCGTCGGGCCGTCGGGCGTCGCGGCCGTCGCGGACTGGACGGCGCCGGTCTCCGCGTCGAGGACGCCGAGCGTCGGCGTCTCCCCACCGGCGTACAGCCAGACGGACCGGTCGGTGCTGACGGGGGCCACCCGCCGGGGGCCGACGCTCCGGGTCGGGTCGACGAGGCGATAGCGGTCGATCCCCTCGCGCGGGACGCGCCGGAAGCGCGGTGTCTCCGCGAGGCCGGGGTCCGTCACCGCCAGGGCACCTCCGCCGTGCGAGCGCGACTCATTGCCGAACCAGAACCGGGGAGCGCGTATAAATCGTCCGCGACGGCGGCGGGGGCCGTCGCTCCGATCGGCTCGCAGCACTCCCCCCGACGCGGTCTGCCGATCCGGGCGCGAAGCGGCGCCCGAGAGCCGCTGCCCCGAAGACGGCGTTTCGACGGTTCTCGGCGGGCTGTTCCCGGCCATCGGAAAAAACTTAAACAGGTGACCGCTCATTCAGTGTAGTATGAGACGCGTTACCGACAGTGCAATTATCGGATCGGACGGCACCGGCGTTCGACTCGACACGCTCGGTCACGGGGTTGGCGGCGTCGCATGAGCCAGAGTGTCAGTCGAGACGTCGCGATGCCGCTGATCGTCGCGATCCTCTGTATCGTGGGTATCGGGATGATCGCGGCGACGGTCGACTCCGCCCAGACCATCGGCGGGGGCGGGGGCGGCGGGATCATCGAACAGCCCGATCAGGGGGAACAGCCCGGACAGGAGAACCCCAGCGGGCCCGGGGAGTTCGGATCGGGGAACCCGAGCGACACGCCCGAGCGTAACGTCCTCCAGATATCGGCGTGTATCGAGTTTCTCAGTTCCACCCTCGGGACCCTGCTCGTCGTGGTGGGCTTCCTGGGCGTGATCGGGCTGGTCTACCACCGGTTCAACTTCTCCGCGGCGCTGCTGACCAGCTGGGCGCTCCTCCCGCCGGTGGCGCTGGTGTACTTCCTCGGGACCAACTGCGCGTCCTCGGGGCCCAGCGGACCGCCCGGGGGAGGCGGTGGTAACCCCATCCCCGGCGGCGACACCGCGCCCGTCTCGCCGCTGACGAACGTCCCCTCGTGGGCCATCGGGCTGCTGGTCGGCCTCGTCCTCGTCGGTGCGGTCGGAGCGCTCTACCGCTCGATGGGCGAGGAAGAGATCGTCGTCGTCGAGGACGACGAGATCGACGACGGCCCCGACCTCGACCAGTTCGCCGAGGCGGCGGGCCGTGCGGCCGACCGCATCGAGGAACACAACGCCGACGTCGACAACGCGGTCTACCGCGCGTGGGTCGAGATGACCGACCTGCTCGACGTCGACGACCCGGAGATGTACACCCCCGGGGAGTTCGCGGAGACGGCGATCGCGCTGGGCATGGCCGAAGACCACGTGCGAGAGCTCACGCGGCTGTTCAACGAGGTCCGCTACGGCGGCCGCGACGCCGCGGACCGCGAGGACCAGGCGCTCGACATCCTCCGGAACATCGAGTCGGAGTACAGCGGCGACGACCAGACCGACGGCGACCAACGGGAGGGCCAGAACGATGAGTCACAGTAACACGACGACGAACGGCGCGAGTACCGACGCGGGTAGTCCGGGGTGGTGCCGATGGACGTAGACGACGTCGTCCGGTTGGCGCTTGCCGCCATCGGTGCGGTCGTGTTCATCCTCGGGGCGGCCACGTACCTGCTCGTCGACCCGTTCGCGGACATGCTCCCCTCGACGTTCGCCGTCGTGGCGCTCGCGGGCCTCGTGGCGTTCCTGCTGGGGCTGTGGGCGATCCGGACGGCGTACAAGGGCGGGGTCGACCAGACGGCGATCCCGGACGTCGAGCTCCCGCGGTCGTTCCCCGCGCCGGGGTCGGACCTGGACCTGACGCTCTACCGGCTGACCCACCTCCGGCAGGGGACCTCGGAGTACCGCGACCAGATCCAGGAGCGCCTGGCCGAGGCCGCGGTGTCGGCCATCCGCCAGCGCGAGAACTGCACGCGCGCGGAGGCGGTCCACCAGCTCGAGGAAGGCGAGTGGACCGACAACTACCAGGCCGCCTCGTTCTTCGCCGGCGGCTCGCCGCCCAGCCAGTCCCGGCTCGACCGGTGGCTCGGCGACGACGAGACGCCCTACGAGCAGTGGGTCGACACCACCGTCGACGCGATCGCCGAGTACGCCGGCATCGAGACGGCCACCGAGCCCGAGGTGACGACCGACGACGGCGACAGCGGCGGACTGCTCTCGGGGCTCCGCGGCGGCGACGGCGACGAGGGGCCGCGCGCCCAGGCCGGCTACCGCGACCAGTACGTCGACGAGAACGCCGAGCGGATCACCGACTCCATCGTCTACAACGAGCTGATCGAGACGGGGCAGTGGCGCGGCGTCACCGCCTTCGCGCTCGTGGCAATCGGCTGGGGCGTCATCACCGCGACGCCCGCCGTCGTCCTCGTGGCCGTCCTCGGCGTCGCGTTCTCGGCGTACGCTCGCGCGGCGGTGCCCCCCAGGCTGGCGGCCCTGGAGGTCGAGCGCACGTTCGACGAGTCGGACGTGACGCCCGGCGAGGTCGTCGAGGTGACCGTCACCGTCGAGAACACCGGCGGCTCGTTCGTCCCCGACCTGCGGCTGGTCGACCGCGTGCCCGGGAACATGCGCGTGGTGAGCGGGACGCCCCGGCTGGCGACCGCCCTCGGATCGGGCGACACCGCCACGTTCACCTACCAGGTCGTCGCCGAGCGCGGCACCCACGAGTGGCCGCTGCTCGCGATCGGCCGCGACTTCTCCGGGGCGCTCGAGCGCGAGGCCATCGTCGACGTCGAGGGGGAGATCCAGTGCGTCCCCTCGCTGCGGACGACCGCGGAGATGCCCGTCCGCCAGCAGACCTCGCTGTACTCCGGCCAGGAGAACACCTCCACGGGCGGCTCCGGTCTGGAGTTCTTCGCGGTCCGCGAGTACCGCGAGAGCGACCCGATGAACCGCATCGACTGGAAGCGCCAGGCCCGCACGGGCGAACTGGCGACCATCGACTTCCGCCTGGAGCGGGCGGCCTCGCTGGTGTTCCTGTTCGACGCGCGCGACGCCTCCTACGTCGCGCCGGAACCGGGCGAACACCACGCTGTCGACCGCAGCGTCGAAGCGGCCGTCGAGGCCTTCGGCGCACTCTCCGACCAGGGCAACATGGTCGGGCTCGCGGCGTTCGACACGGTGCCCTGTTGGCTCGCGCCCAGCGCCGGTGACGCGCACCTCGAACGCGCTCGCCGGATGTTCGCGAGCCACCCGGCGATGTCCTCGACGCCGCCCGAGGAGGCGGAGACCGAGGGCCACTACGTGGACCCGATGACCCACGTCAGGAGCCAGCTCTCGCCGGAGTCACAGCTCGTGTTGTTCTCGCCGCTGACGGACGACTACACGGTCGAGGTCGCCCGCCGCCTCGACTCGTCGGGCCACCGGGTGACGGTCATCAGCCCCGACCCGACGGCCGACCGGACCGTGGGCCAGCGGCTGGCCCGCATCGAACGGACCATGCGGATCGCGACGCTCCGCGAGCGGGACATCCGCGTCGTCGACTGGGAATACGACAGCATGCTCGGACTTGCACTCGACGAGGCACGACAGAGGTGGGCCGTATGAGCGTCGAACAGGAGGACTTCTCGACCGTCACGGTCGACCACTCGCCGACGAGAGTCAGTTCGATCGCGGCCGTCGTCGCCGCGGTGATCGCCGGCGTGACCAGCGCTCCCTTCGCGCTGTACGCGGTCCCGCTGGGCTTCGGCGGCATCGCCGTCCTCGCGTCGGGCCTGTTCATGGGGTCGAGCCGTCTCCGCGTGACGATGGGCGCGGCCGGCCTCTTCCTCTCGGTGCTGATCGCCGGCCTGTTCGGCACCGGCCCGGAGATACTGCTGGTCAGCGCGGCCGCGACGATCCTGGCCTGGAACTTCGGCCAGAACGCGATCAGCCTCGGCGAACAGATCGGCGCCAGTTCGCGAACCCGGCGCAACGAGATCATCCACGCCTCCGCCGCGACTATCGTCGCGATGGTCGCGACCGGCGTCGGCTACGGCGTCTACGTCGTCGGGAGCGGCGGCCGCCCGATGGCGGCGCTCGGGATGCTCTCGCTGGCGCTCGTGTTCCTCATCTGGGCGATCCGGACCTGAAGCGGCCGTCGATCCGGCCGCACTCGCTCCTTTTGGACTCGCCGGCCGCTCGACGCAGTCCGTTCCGAGAACGATCCGGCCGACAGCGGCGGTGTCGTGACCGGCCGAGGTTCTGAGAACCGACAAACATAAGTCCGATCGATGGGATTGGCATGGTATGAGTACGTCTACCGGAGAGTTCACCATCCAGGAGGCCAGCGAGCGGTGCGACCAGATCATCGAAGAGATCCAGTCCGCTGTCATCGCGGACCGGGACTTCCTCGAAGAGGTCCTGCTGGCCATCCTCGCGGAGGGTCACGTCCTGCTGGAGGACGTGCCGGGGACCGGGAAGACGCTGACGGCGATGAGCTTCTCCAACGCCTTCGGGCTGGACTTCTCGCGCATCCAGTTCACCCCGGATCTGTTGCCGAACGACGTCTCCGGGACGAACATCTACAACGAGCGGGACAACCAGTTCGAGTTCCAGCCGGGCCCGATCTTCGGTAACGTCGTCCTCGCCGACGAGATCAACCGCGCACCGCCGAAGACCCAGGCGGCGCTGCTGGAGGCGATGCAGGAGAAGCAGGTCACCATCGAGGGGGAGACCCGGCAGCTGCCCGAGCCGTTCTTCGTCATCGCGACCCAGAACCCCGTCGAGCAGGAGGGGACGTTCCCGCTCCCCGAAGCGCAGGTCGACCGCTTCTTCGTCAAGACCTCGCTCGGTTACCCCGACGACGAGGGCGAACTCGAGATCCTGCGCCGCCGGGCCGGCCGCACCCAGTCGACCCCCGAGTCCGGGCGGGTCATGGACAGCCCCGAGGAGGTCCAGGCCCTGCAGGACGTCGTCGAGACGGTCCAGACCGACGAGGACCTGCTCGTCTACCTCAAGGAGATCTGCCGGATGACCCGGGAGGACCACCGCGTCCGCACGGGCGTCTCCCCGCGCGGGACCCAGCGCCTGTTCGAGTGCACTCGCGCCCGCGCGGTCATCGAGGGCCGCGACTACGCGACCCCCGACGACGTGAAGAAGATCGCAAAGCCCGTCCTCTCCCACCGACTCGTGCTCACGCCCGAGGCCGAGGTCAACGACGTCGAGAAGGACGAGGTCGTCCAGGACGTCCTCGACGAGGTCCCGGTCCCGACCGTCAGGTAACTGCTCCGCTCCGCGGCCTCGCCCGTCAGGCATCGCTTTTCCGTTGCGGTCTCCCCCGTCAGACGACGCTTTTCCGCTACTGTCTCGCCGACACCGCCGGTAGTTCACGCGGGGGCTCGACCGCGTTCGTCCCCGCGCCGTCCCCGAAAAGGGCACAAATTTAAGTCCGGTCCGTCGAATCAGGCACGTATGAGCGCCGACGGTAACAAGATCCTCTGCCGACGATGTCGTGAAACTTTCCCGATCGACGCCGAGAGTTGTCCGAACTGCGGCCGGGACGTCCGGAGCAACACGCCCTACTACGTCGGGGCGGCGATCGGCGCGGTGCTCGTGCTCTCGGCCGTCCTGACCGTGGGCGAACTCCTCGCCTACGGCGTCCTCGGCGCGGTCATCGCCGTCAGTTGCGGCTACATGATCTACCAGAAGCGCCAGCGCATCGTCGAGGAAGGCGAGTCTCTCTGAGCCAGCCTGCCGTCCCGCCGGACAGTCGGCGTCCACCGTTCCACCGTCGCGATCGCTGCCAGCACTGACGGCTGATCTCGCCGGTTCGTCACGGCAATGGAGTGGATCCGCCGCGTCGGGTCCGGTCCTCGACCGCGGACCGTTCTCACCGGACAGCTAAGCGGCCGTATTCCCGGTCCTGAGAGGGGTTACCAAACCTTTTTATCCTGCTAGCTTGTGCCATTCGATAGCAATGGGATACCTGCGGAATCGATTACTGCAGGCAGTAATCACGCTGTACAGTATCATCACTCTGGGGTTCGTGTTCATACGCATGATGCCGGGGGACCCGACTGCCTACCTCCGGGCGGAGATCCAGCAGAACCCGGGCGCCTACGGGCTGCCGCCGAACCCGACGCTGGAGGAGATAAACGAGGTCATGCAGTCCCAGATGAACTACACGCCGGGCCCGATCTGGGAGAAGTACATCTCCTACATGCAGGGCGCGATACAGGGCGACTTCGGGACGTCGGTGATCGTCGACCCCGGCGCGTCGAACGTCCAGCTCATCCTGGAGGCGGCGCCGTGGACGATCTTCATCTCCTCGGCGGGGCTGGTCTACGGCCTCGTCGCGGGGATCGTCCTCGGGTCGCTGATGGCCTACTACGAGGGGACGAAGATGGACGTCGGGCTGACGGTCTCGATGCTGGCCGCCAGTTCGATACCCTACTACATCGTGGCCATCCTCCTGCTGTTCCTGTTCTCCTACAACCTCGAGTGGTTCCCGACGGGTGGGCGGTTCAACACCGACACGACGCCCGGGTTCAACTACCCGTTCATCGCGGGGGTGTTCAACCACGCGGCGTTACCGATACTCTCGGGGATAACGATAGGATTCGGCGGGAACGCGCTCAGCCTGCGCGCGAACTCGATCCGCCTGCTCGGCGAGGGCCACATCCGCAACGCCGAGCTCCGGGGCCTGTCGACGTACACTATCTCGACGCGCTATCTCGCCCGCAACGCGATCCTCCCGATGTACACGGGGATCGTCCTGGGGCTGGCCGGCCTGATCGGCGGGTCGATCATCCTCGAAGAGATCTTCGTCTACAGGGGGATGGGCAAGCTGATGTACGACGCGACGGTCCAGCGGGACTTCCCGCTGATGACGACGTCGCTGATCTTCACGACGATCATATTCGTCGCGGGGACGCTGATAGCCGACTTCACGTACTCGCTGATCGATCCGCGGGCCGAGCAGTCCAGCATGGGGTGACAAGAGATGGGAACTGGAGAAACTCCGGCCGAGAAAGACGAGGAATCGCCGTTCAGATCGCAGTCCGACTACGACGCGACCGCGATGGACGTCTACGAGGTCGTGTTCAACCGCTGGGTCGTCGCGCCCCTTCGCGTGCTCTGGAGCGACTACCGCGGGCGGTTCGGACTGCTCATCGTGACGTTCTACGTGCTCGTCGGGACCGTCGGGGTCGTCGTCGTCCCCGAGCCGGCGGTCGACCCGATCAACCGGCTCCTGAGCCCGCTCGAGCAGACGAACCTGCGGTACCTGCTCGGCGCCGACGGCGTCGGGCGCGGTCTCATGCCGCTGATGGTCCACGCGACGCCGAAGATGCTGAAGATGATGCTCGCGGGCGCCATATTCGGGAACACGCTCGGGGTCGTCGTCGGCCTCGTCAGCGGCTACACCGGCGGCAACACCGACAAGATCCTCATGACGATCACCGACGTGGTGGCGTCGATCCCGGGGCTCCCGCTGCTTCTGATCCTCGCGGCGATCATCGAGCCGCGCAACCCCTACCTGATCGGGGTCATCCTGACCGTCCAGGCGTGGGCGGGGCTGGCCCGCGGGATCCGCTCGCAGGTCCTCCCGCTCCGGAACGTCGAGTACGTCGAGGCCTCCCGGACCATGGGACAGTCGACCTCGACCGTGCTGATGAAGCAGGTCCTCCCCGACCTGCTCCCGCTGGTGACGCTGCGGTTCATGTCGACCGCGCGCACGGTCATCTTCGCGTCGGTCGGCCTGTACTTCCTGGGCCTGCTGCCGTACACCAGCGCCAACTGGGGCGTCGTCCTCAACAGCGCCTACGACAACTCGAGCATCCTCGCGTCGTTCGAGAACGCTCACTGGCTGCTGGTGCCGGCGCTGACCATCGCGCTGTTGACCTTCGGGCTGACGCTGCTCGCGCAGGCGTTCGACCAGGTCTTCAACCCGCGGGTGCGGGCGCGCCACGAGGCTCGCAAGGCCGAGGTCGAAGAGGACATCGACGAGTCTGACATCGAAGATAGCGGCGTCTCGCAGATGGGATTCCAGTGATCACACATGTCTGAATCACAATTCGCGACGGAACGACCGCAGGCGGACCGCGACACCGTCCTGGAGGTCCGCGACGCCACTGTCACCTACGACATGGGTCGCGGGCAGGCGCGTGTCCTGAACGAGATCAATCTCGACATCTACCGCGGGGAGACCCTCGGCATCGTCGGCGAGTCGGGGTCGGGCAAGTCGATGTTCGCCTCGACGCTGATGGACGCCGTCGAGGAACCGGGCGTCCTCCAGGGGAGCATCACCTACTACCCCGACGGGGGCGACCCGGTCGAGATCACGGAACTGGAAGGCGGCGACACCAAGCGGCTCCGCTGGGAGGAGATCGCGCTGGTCTCCCAGGGGGCGATGAGTTCGTTCAACCCGACCAAGCCGATCCGGACGCACTTCGAGGAGACCCTCTCGGCGCACAACGCCGACAAGGAGGAAGGGATGGAGCGGGCCCGGTCGATCATGCGGGACCTCAACCTCGACCCCGACGCCATCCTGGGCGAGTACCAGCACGAGCTCTCGGGCGGCCAGCGCCAGCGGGCGCTGGTCGCGCTGGGGCTGCTCCTCGAACCCGAGGTACTGATCCTCGACGAGCCGACGGCGGCGCTGGATCTCCTGATGCAGCGGTCGATCCTGCGGCTGCTCTACGACATCAAAGAGGAGTACGACATCACGCTGATCGTCATCAGCCACGACCTCCCGGTGGTCTCGGGGTTCGTCGACCGGCTCGGCGTCATGTACGCCTTCGAGTTCGTCGAACTCGGCGAGACGCGGGACGTGATGCACGAGGGCGCACATCCCTACACGCGGGCGCTCTTGCGGTCGACGCCGAACCTGGCGATGGACGTCGACGACATCACCACGATCGAGGGATCGAGCCCGGACCCGATCAACATCCCCTCGGGGTGTTCCTACAGTCCGCGGTGCCCCATCGCCGACGACCGCTGTACCATCGAGGACCCGGACCTGATCGAACTGGAAGACGACCACGACGTGGCCTGTTTCTACCCGGACCGCGCCCGGAAGGAACTGCCCGTCAAGCTCTCGGAGGACGATTCAGAATGAGCACGATCGACACGGACGAGGACGTGATCGACAACGACGAACCGGTGCTGTCGATGGAGAACGTCTCCGTCGAGTATCAGGACGAGTCGCTGCTCGAGTCGGCGCTCCCCGACAGCCTGACCGAGCGCCTCGGGATGGGCGAAGAGCCGGTCCACGCGGTCGACGACGTCTCACTGGAAGTCGGTGAGGAGGACGTCGTCGTCCTGATCGGCGAGTCCGGGTCGGGCAAGACGACGCTGGGCCGGACCGCCATCGGGCTCCAGGAGCCCACCGCGGGGTCGGTCAAGTACCGCGGGTACGACATTCAGGACGTCGAACGCGGCGAACACGCGGGCGAGGTGTACGCCGAGGACGTCCGTCGGGCGCTGCAGATCGTCCACCAGGACTCCGACGCGGCGATGAACCCCTACCGGACGATCCGGTCGCAACTGGCCGAACCGCTGAAGCTGTGGTACCCCGAGATGGACCTCAACGACCGCCAGGAGCGCATCGCGACCATGCTCCGGACCACGGGCGTCACGCCCGCCGAGGACTACATGGAGCGGTATCCGCACGAGCTCAGCGGCGGCGAGAAACAGCGCGTGGCGATCATCCGCGCGATGCTGCTCGAACCGGACCTGATCCTCGCCGACGAGGTGGTCTCGGCGCTGGACGTCTCGCTGCGGATCGAGATCATGGACCTCCTGCTCGACCTGCAGGAGATGTTCGGCACCTCCTACCTGTTCGTCTCGCACAACCTCACCAACGCCCGCTACATCGCCGACAAGGCCGACGGCCGCATCGCGGTGATGTACCTCGGTCGGATCGTCGAGGTCGGGACGGCCGACGAGATCATCAACGACCCCAGCCACCCCTACACGCAGATCCTCAAGTGGGCGTCGCTCCCGCTGGACCCCGACGACGCTCGCAAGACGATCACCGACGAGTCGCCGATGATGTCCGAGGAGGCGCCCGACCCGCGGAACATCCCCAGCGGCTGCCGGTTCCACACCACGTGTCCGAAGGCACACGAGGTCTGTACCGAGGTCGATCCGGACCTCATCGGCGGCGAGGAGCGCGAGCACCGGGCGGCCTGTTTCCGCGAGGACCCCTCCCACGAGTACTGGGACAGCGAGTCGATCCACGGCGGGGACCGCGAGATCCCGCTGTAGCACCGCAACCACTAACTGAGATCACGACAACAATTCACACATGATACGGCACTTCGCCTCACTGCTGTCGGACTACTTCGACCACCCGATACTCGGCCTGTTGCTGCTCGTCTCGGCGTTCCTGTTCGCCGTCGCCGGCGTCCTGAGCGTCGTCGACGTGCCGGGCGTCCCGCCGATCGCGGCCGGGTGGTTCGCAATCTACGGCGTCGGCGCCGGAACGCTCGGCCTGTTCGGCTACCTCGTCCTGTACGTGTCCCGCGGCATCTCGATCGCCCGGGACAAGACCGGGCCGGGCGCGAGCTGAGGCCGGTTTCTTCCTACCGGAGCGGTTCGAACGGGTCCCACTCGAAGTAGAGCATCGACCCGATGATCGCCATCCCGGCGACGACGTGAATCGTCGCCAGGACCGACACGACGAACGTCGGCGTTCCCCGCCCGACCGACAGCATCGACGCGACGAGGATCCCCTGCATGATCAGGAGGACGATGAGGATCCCCTTCCAGAACTGCCTGTTCATGCCCCCCTCTACCCCCCGATACGTCTAAAACCCTGTGACGCGCCGTCCGCGGGGACCGGGTCGTCCGTTCGGAGCGGAGGCGGCTCGCCGCGACTACGTCTTCCGGTCACCCGGACAGCGTACGGGCGCCTCACGGATCCGCTGAGCGCCGGTGTGAGTGGCGACCGGTGTGTACGTCCGCGTCCGTCCGTGTTCTGCCGGTGTCGAGCAGTTACTACCGTCCGCTCCCGGCCCTTCGCGTCTCGAACAACTCGGGTGAATGTGGTGTATGTTGGCAACCTGCAATTATTTGTGGGCCGGCGGTGAAGCTCAGGCCGTTACATGGTGGCGTACGAGACGCGAGACCGACTGTACGAGAATCCACTGGGCGGCCCCGCCGACGTCGCGGACTTCGTCTTGGAGGGCGCGGCCGCCGTCACGTTTCCGCACGGCCGCCTCCGCCTGGAGAGCGAGCGCCGGGACGGCCCCCAGTTCGTCTACTGGTGCCCGAAGACCTTCCCCGACGGCATCGCCGTCTCCTGGGACTTCTGGCCCGTCGCCGGTCCCGGGCTGAGCACGTTCTTTCTCGCCGCGGAGGGCCGCGGCGGCGAGGACCTGCTCGACCCGGACCTGCCCGACCGGACCGGCGCCTACGAGGAGTACACCGCGGGCGACGTCGACGCCCTGCACGCGTCGTACTACCGCCGCGGCGGGAGCGCCCGCGCCGACGGCGCGCTCCGGACCGTCACGCTCCGCAAGAGCCGCGGCGACCACCTCGTCGCCCGGGGAGCCGATCCGATCCCCGACGTCGGGGCCGCGGACCCGCCCTACCGGATCACCGTCGTCAAGGACGGCCCCGACGTGACGCTCTCGGTCGAGGACCTCCCGGTGCTGTCGTGGACCGACGACGAGCGGACGGGGCCCGTCCGCGGCGGCGGCAAGATCGGCTTCCGGCAGACCGCGCCGCTGATCGGCGAGTACGCCAACCTCACGGTCGACCGCATCGAGACGGCCGAGTGACTGCGTCGGTCGCGGCGCCGCTCACTCCGCGGAGTTCGCCAGTTCCCACTCGGCGCGCTGGGTCACCGTCCTGGGATTGCGGTCGGCGACGAGTTTCAACCGGTCGGGCGTCACGTCCGCGCCGACCTCGTAGAGGATCCACCCCGCGGCCGACTCGCCCGCCGGGAGCTCGGCCTGATAGTCGCCGAGAGCGAACGTGAGGCGGTCGTAGGTCGTTCCGTCGTGCGCGTACCTGCCGCCGACGGTCAGCGGGGCGTCGCCTTCCGCCGGGACCTGCGTGAGGTTCTCGTCGGTGGGATTGCTCTTCGTCCCGCGCTTGTGGAGGTAGATCTCGCCCTCCGAGATGGCCGTCCCGCCGGGCATCGGCACGCCGAGCGGTTCGTCCGTGCCGTTCGAGAGTCGGAGGACGACCACGACGAACTGCCGGCCGTCGTCGCTCTGGACAGTCCGGCTCGCTTGCGTTCCCTCCGGCGTGCCGTCACTCCCCTCGTCGAACCGTCTGGGTGTCACCGTCACGCGCTGGCGGAGGTCACCGGCGAGGAGCGTCAGGTCGAGGCCGTCGATCGTCGCCGTGTCGCCCACGTAGTTGCTCCCGTCGTCCGTGCCGCTCCCCGACGACTCCGAGCACCCGGCCAGCACTCCCGCTCCGGCCACGCCACCCAGCGCTGTGAGGACCGATCGCCGATCGAAGGTCGTCATGTAGTGACATATTCACGAGGGGTGATATATCCGTTTCGGGACGCTCTGTTCGGTCTCGTCTCCGTCCCATGCCGTCCACTCAGCCCCGTGGCGCCGTCTCCCGGCGAACTGGCGGACGGCGCTGGCGCTCGTCGCAGGTGAACGGCACCCTTTTGTTCGGACCACGCCGACCGGCACGCATGGACGAGTCGGGTCGGACTGACGACCACACGCGGCGGGCCTGTCTGCGGGCGCTCGGGGGCGCGGTCGGGGCGACGTCGCTGGCGGGATGCCAGCGGGGCGTCCTCGGCGGCGGGACGCCGACCCCCCGCGAGTCGACGTGCGCCTCCGGCGACACCGGCACCCGGGCGCTGTACGACGACTGGCTCCTGCGCCTCCGTCCCGGCGACTACGACGCGCCCACGGTCGCGTTCGTCAGCGCCCGGCCCCGGTTCCTGACGCCGCACTCCGCCCTCTACCGCGGACTGCGGCCGTACCTGTGGTACAGCCGCGAACTCGCGGAGGCCGCCGCGATGCCGTTTCCCGACCTTGACCGGGTGACCGCGCTCCGGCCGCCCAGCGAGCGCCCCGCGCTGTACGTCGTCTTCGACTACTCGGAGGAGCGCTGGCGCTGGCTCACCCGGCTCCAGGGGACCGGCTTCCGAAGTGCGGAACTCACCAAGGCCTCGGACTACCGCGGGTTCCAGCGCCGCGGCGTCTCCGACAACAAGGTCAACGCCGTCGCCTTCGACGAGGAGTACGTCGTCGTCGCGCCGAAGGCCGCCGACCCGGTCGCCGCCGACGCGGGGGGGCGCATCGAGCGACTCCTCGACACCGCCCGGGCCGACGCCCACCCCGGCCACTGCTACTCGGCGGCCGACCGTGCGCTCGTCGAACGCCTCCCCGAGGCGGACTTCGTCTTCGCGCGCTTTCGCACCGACGGCGGGACCTTCTCCGGGAGTTCCTGGGCGCCCGACGGTGCCCGTGCGGGCGGATTCGCGCTGACGGTCCGCTGGGCGGGCCGGGAGGCGATCGCTACTACGACGCCGGTCGCGACGGCCGCTGACGCCACGGCCGGGTCGCCTCCGTCGACCGCGACCGAGGCGACGCCGGTCGAGACGCAGACCGAGACGGCGACGCCGACCGAGACGACGGCACCGGCCCCGACCGAGGCATTCGAGGACCCGGTGGTAGACCGTCGGTTCGTCGCCACCTTCCCCGAGGGAGAGGCGACCCTCGACGCGACTCGCTCCTGGGTCGAGTCGAACTGGATCCGCGACGGCGAGCGCGACGACCCGCTCCAGTTCGTCGATCCGTCCTACGAGCGGTCCGGACGGGCCGTCGTCGTCACCGAGACCCGTCCGCTCGAAACCGCCGGGGAGTGAGCCGCGGATCCGCTTCCGCCGGCGCCAGCGTTATGGCAGACTCGGCCGTCTGTCGGGTCGATGACCGACGCTTCGACCGACCGGATTAGCCTCGCCGATCGCTGGGAGTTCGCGCTCGACCCCGACGACGGGGGCGACGCCGAGTGTTCTCCACCGACAGTCCTCGACGACGGCATCGGGCTCCCCGGGACGACCGACGAAGCCGAGAAAGGCGAGCGCACGACCGAGCGGACGCCGGGACACCTGACCCGCCGCTACCGCTACGAGGGCGCCGCCTGGTACCGCACGACCGTCGAGATACCGGACGCGTGGGCCGACCGACGGGTGGTCCTCCGGCTCGAACGCACGCGGCCGGTCCGCGTCTGGGTCGACGGCGACCCCGCCGGCCGCGGGGACAGCCTCTCGACGCCACACGAGTACGACCTCAGCGACGCTCTCGACCCCGGCGAACACGCCGTCGCGCTCCGGATCGACACCGGCTCGGACCCGGTCGCGTTCCCGGGCGTCCAGCGCTCGCACGCCGCGACCGAACACACCCAGACCAACTGGAACGGCGTCGTCGGCGACCTGGAACTGGTCGCCACCGACCCCGTCTGGATCGACGACTGTCGGGTCTCTCCCGAGCCCGCGGCCGGGACCGCGCGGGTCGCGGTGACCGTCGGCAACCGGACCGGCGGCGTCGCCGAGGGATCCGTCGAACTCGCCGCCGAGAGCGCCGACGGGACTCACACCGTCGCTCCCGAGACGGCGTCGTTTCGGGTCGACGGCGAGTCGGCGACCGTCGAGGTCGAGTACGACCTCGGCGACCCGCTCCGGTGGGACGAGTTCGATCCCGACCACTACGAACTGACCGCGACGCTGGACGCGACAGCCGAGGGCGCAGGTACGACCGCTGCTACCGGCGCAGCGTACCGTCACGCCACCGAGACGGTCTTCGGCGTCCGGTCGTTCGAGCGCGACGGGACGCGCTTCGCCGTCAACGGGAAGACGACCTTCCTCCGCGGGAACGTCGACTGTTGCATCTTCCCGGAGACGGGCTACCCGCCGACCGACGAGGCGGCGTGGCGCGAGGTCTTCGAGACCGCCCGCGAGTACGGCCTCAACCACTACCGCTTCCACAGCTGGTGTCCCCCGGAGGCCGCGTTCCGCGCCGCCGACGACCTGGGGATCTACCTCCAGCCGGAACTCCCGCTGTGGAACAACGGCGGCGCCTTCGAGGACCGGGAGGCGGCCGCGTTCTACCGCGCCGAGGCCGAGCGGATCCTCGACGAGTACGGGAACCACCCCTCGTTCGTGATGTTCGCGCTCGGTAACGAACTCGCGGGCGACTTCGCGGCGATGAGCGATCTGGTCGAATCGCTCCGCGACCGGGACCCGCGTCGCCTCTACGCCTGCGGCTCGTACAACGGCCTCAGCGACTCGACGCTGACCGAGGCGGACGACTACTGGACGACCGCGTCGGTCCCGCCGGACCCGACCGACGTCGACTCGGGCCGCGAGATGGTCCGCGGGGCCGCCATCGACGACGCGCCGCCCGCGACGACGACCGACTACCGCGAGGCCGTCGAGGACATCCCGATCCCCGTCGTCGCCCACGAGATCGGGCAGTACCAGACCTACCCGGACTTCGCGGGGCTGGAGCGCTACGGCGGCGTCCTCGCCCCCCGGAACCTCGAACTCAAGCGCGACCACCTTGAGGCCCACGGTCTGCTGGACCGCGCGGAGGCGTTCAGCGATGCCTCCGGGCGCCTCTCGGTGCAGTGCTACCGCGAGGAGGTCGAGGCAGCCCTGCGGACGCCCGGGTTCGGTGGGTTCCAGCTCCTGCAACTGGAGGATTTCCCGGGGCAGGGGACCGCGCTCGTGGGGATCCTCGACGCCTTCCGTGAATCGAAGGGGCTTATCGAGCCCGCCGAGTGGCGCCAGTTCTGCGCCGAGAGCGTCCCGCTGGTCCGGATGGACGCGCGGACGTTCGCCGCCGACGAATCGCTCGCCGCGGACGTGCAACTGGCGCACTTCGGCCCAGCGAGCCACGAGAGCGTCGCCGCCGAGTGGACGCTGACAACCGCCGATTGGGCCGGCGATTCGGACGCCGTGATCGCGGACGGAACGCTCCCCGCCGCTGACGTACCCCAGGGGGAACTGGTCGATCTGGGGGCCGTCGAGGTTGGCTTCGGGAACGCGCTGGAGAACGCCGACGTCGACGCGCCCGTTCGTCTCACGCTCTCGGTGTCCGTCGCGGCAACCGATGCCGCCACCGACTACGACGTGTGGGTGTACCCCGCCGACCTACCCGCGGTCGACGCGGACTCGGAGTCCTTTGGCGGATCCGCGGACGCGCCAGTGACCGTCAGCAGAGCGTTCGACGAGGAAACTCGCGAGTCGCTGGAATCGGGCGAGGACGTGATCCTCGTCCCTCGCCACGACGACGTGCGCCACTCCGTGAAGTCGGCGTTCGCGCCCTGTTTCTGGTCGTACGCGCTGTTCAAGCGCAACGCGCCCCCTGGGACGATGGGCCCGCTCTGCGACTCCGACCACCCCCTGTTCGACGACTTCCCGACGGAGGCTCACGGCGACTGGCAGTGGTGGCACCTCCTCTCGAACGCCCGCCCGATCGTACTGGACGACGCGCCGGACGAGTTCGAACCGCTAATCTCGATGATCGACAACATCGAACGCAATCAGCGGCTCGGCCTCGTCTTCGAGACGGCCGTCGGCGAGGGGAGCTTGCTGGTCTGCGCCGCGGACCTGTTCGCGGCCGACGACGATCCCTCGGTGCGAGCCTTCGGACGGTCACTGGTCGAGTACGCGGCGTCGGACGCGTTCGACCCCGACCGAGGGGTCAGCGAGGAAGTGCTCGAAAAGCTGCTGACGATCTAGGCGTCGTCCGGCAGCAGGTCGCTGGGACGTGCGGGGTAGTCACCGCCGCGCACGCCGTCGAGCCGACGGAACGGGTACGAGGCCAGCGAGCCGTTCGCGACGGCCTCGTCGTACCCGCGCTGTCGGCAGTGCTCGACGGCCGCGTCGTGGAGCCGCTCGACCACTTCGGGGAACTCGTCGACGAGTTGCTCGGTCTCGTCGGGATCGGCGGCGACGTCGAACAGCTGCTCGCGGCCGCCGTTGGCGAGGTGGACGTACTTCCAGTCGCCCTCGCGGACCATCACGGTGAGGCTCGGCGGCATCGACGGCTGCTCGTGGAACGCGAACAGGCGTTCCCGGGGTGCGACGTCGCCGCTCGCGGTCCGTCGGCCTTCGCTCTCGGTGGTTGTCGCTCTCGGATCATCGGTCTCGGAGGCTGTCGCCGTGGACTCCCCCTCCCAACTCGTCGTAACGGGGCCGTTCCGATGGACGGGCAGTAATACGAGCGCCGGCCCGCCGCCCTCCTCGCCGACTCGTTCTCCCTCGTAGTCCGAGAACGGATAGGACCAGCCCCAGCCTCCGCTCAGGTCCGAGTCCGACGCGTTCGCAGGGGGGGAACTGTCAATATTTCCAACCTCGCCCGGAGGATCCAGCGGACCCGTCCGGGGTTACACTCTGTCGCTCTCGTACTCGGGCAACTCTTCGAAGTCGGGCACCTCGGCGAGATAGAGGTTGCTCGACCCGTCGTAGCGGGCGGAGTCGAACAGCACGTGCGAGCCGTCGGGACTGAACCGCGTGTGGGGGTGTGGGCCCCGGTGGTCCCAGTCGTGCGTCGCGAGGATGCGCGGCCCCTCGTACTCGCCGGCTTCGTCGTCCCACCGGTACAGCAGGCTGTGGGGCACCTCCTCGAACGTGCCGTCGCAGACCAGCAACTCGGGCGAGTTGGCATGCGTGTGTGTCAGCGCGTACACCTCGTCCGGGAGAGCGGTCTCGCGGCGGTCCGTGTCGTCGTAGCGTGAACTCCCGATGAACGGGTCGGGGTCGTCGACGCGCTCGCGGCCCTGCGGGTCCTTCAGCGAGCCGTGGTAGCCGATGCGCTCGCCGTCCCGCATCCAGTACTCGTGGCCGACGCCGCCCGCTTCGGGTACCTCCCGGACTTTCCACGTCTCGCCCGTCTCGGCGTTCACCGACCAGATGCGGTTCTCGACGGCGTCCCACGGTCCCTCCTCGCAGTAGGTGAACAGTTCGGGGCGCGTCGGGGAGGCGTTGACGTGACTGCTGGCCCAGACGTCGACCTCTCTGAGGCGTTCCGGTTCGCCGCCGTCGGTCGGGGCCGACAGGATCCGCGTGTCCGGCGCTGCCTCGAACGTCCCGGTGAGCTTGTCGTCGCGCTCGGGCACCTCCACGTCCTCGCCGATGGCGACGTAGAGCCGGCTCCCGTCGGCGTTCACGTCGAGGGACCCGCCGTTCCAGCCGTCGGGGACCTCGTAGTGGACGCCGTCGACGCGCAGCGTCCGGAGGTCGAGACTCACCAGTCGGTCGTGAACCCAGAAGTACACGAGTTCCGCGTCGTGGTCGATCGAGGTCCCGCCGCGGAACCCCTCAATGTCGGTGATCTGCGTGATCAGGTCCGACTCCAGGTCGATCGAGTACAGCTGGCGGGAGCCGTCCCGGTCGGAGCGAAAGAGGAGGCGGCGGCCGTCGTCGTACCAGCCGTCTTCGGTGAAGTAGAGGTGATAGTCGCCGACCTCGGGATAGCTCGTCAGCCGGCGCACGCGCGCGCCGCTCGTCGGGTCCGCGAACGTCTCGTCCTCGGCGGGCCAGTGGCTGCCCGCTCGGGGCCCCTGTTCGATAGTCTCTGGCATGATGAGTACCGAAATCCTGGGCCCCGCGGCGGATATAGCTTCCCCTCGCAGAACCTCTCGCTGGATATCTCCGCCCGATCGGTCTCCGACCGGCCCCGCGCGAGATATGGCTGAAGTCGCGGCCGAGCACTGGATTTCGCTGATCGCGACTCTACAGCGGACAGCGAGTCGCTGACAGCGTCGAACACGCCAGATAGGCGGAGATCGGCGAGTTCGGCCGCGAACGCGTCGATCGGTGTTCGGAATCTCCGAACGTCTCCGAAAGCACCGTCTACGCCGCTCGATTCCTCGGATCGTCGGGTAGACGCTATTTTACTGATGACCGTACCCGACTCACCGGGAGCGGTTTCGATGTTGCTTCGGTTTCTCGCGGCCGTTTCGTTTGCCCACGTAGCCGTCTTCAGTAGTGTTCGGTCGTTCTAACGGGACACCAGGCTTCTGACAGGCTACATTCCGGCAATACCGGACCCCATTCACCACGTATCAGGCCGTATCGAATGCGTCACCGTGGTTGTCGACACCTCGAATTATATTACAGAATTAGGATTGTAATCTGTAGTGTCGTTCCGGTCTGAGGCCGCCTCATTCGCCACGGCCCCGATGCGATGAATCCACCTTCAGCTCCGACGGTGGGGCAGTAATCGGCCGATTTCGAGGAACTATTTTGTCCGGTATTACCGAAATCAATGTGCCATTTACTAACAAGGGTCGGGGTAATCGTCCGCTATCTGGGTGAAATGGGCCGGTATATCCGGCCGCCGAAACTACGGACCAAATGCCATTCCGGTATTACCGAACGAATGTCGGACTACAATGGCAGAGTGCGCCCGTTACGCCATCGAGACGAGACGGGCATGGATTCGTCGCTGACCGGGTCTATCGGTGTCAGGGACTGAGCGTCCAGAACCGTCCGGAAAGATAGCACGTCGGCGGCTGACCGTCTCAGGCGTCGGTGAAGCGGAAGACGGGCTTGACGACTTCGGAGTTGAGGAACGCTTCGAAGGCGGCGGTGGGGTCCGCCGTGGAAAAGGAGTCGTCGACGACGGCCTCGGCGTCGATCGCGCCGTTTTCCATGAGCCGCAGCGCCTGCTCGAAGTTCGTCCAGTCCGACCCGTAGGAACTGACGATGTCGATCTCCCCGCGGACGACCGGCGTCATCAACACCTCGCTGGGTTCGCGCGGGATGCCGACGACGACGACTTCCCCGCCTTTGCGGACGACCTCGACGCCGGTCTCGACGCCCGTGTAATGGCCGCTGGCGTCGAACACGGCGTCGAAGCCGACGTCGTCCGTTCTGACGTTCGCGTGGGTTTCGAGGTCCGCCTCGGAGATGTTGATCGTGTCGATGCCGAGCGATTCGACGAGGGGGAGCCGGGCGGCGGCGTCCTGGTCGAGGCCGGAGACGAGGACGTTCGCGCCGAGCGAATCGGCGACCGCCGCGGTGAACACGCCGATCGGTCCCGGTCCTTCGACCAGCACGTCGTCGCCGGGATTGATCGACGAGCGGGTCAAGACTGCCCGCGTGGCGATACTCAGCGGTTCCGTGATCGCCGCATCGGCCAGAGAAACGTCGTCAGGGACCGCGTGGAGGAACTCGGGGTCGACCACCGTGAATTCGGCGTAGGCGCCGTCGCGGTGCATACCGGTGATCGAGAAGTTCTGGCAGATGTTCTCCTCGCCGTTGCGACACTGGAAACACTCCCCGCAGTTGTGGATCGGTTCCTCGACGACGCGGTCCCCCGGGTCGAAACTCCGCACCTCGTCGCCGACCTCGACGACTTCGCCGGAGTACTCGTGGCCCATGATGCGGGGCATGGCGATCCAGTCGTACCCGCCCTCGTACTCGTAAGCGTGGGCGTCGCTCCCACAGATACCTGCCGAGTGTACTCGGACGAGAACTTCCGCTGGACCGGGGGACGGTCTCTCTCCTTCCTGAACTTCGACGGACGCGGGGCCCGTCTGGACGATTTGCTTCATAGCCTAATAGATCCCTCTCGACTTCGACACTGACAGGTGGGGCTTTCGATAAATAAAGGTACTGGCCAGGAGGCCGGTGTGGTCGGTCCGTTTCCGGTCGAGTCGCCGCCGTCGGTCTCCCGCTTCGTGCAAGTTCGGGCAGTTCCGTGACCGGCTCGTCAATCCAGGTCGACCGCGACCCGTTCGCCGGTCCGCGCGCTCTCGTAGGCGGCGTCGAGCAGCGCCGTCACGACCAGGACGTCCTCGGCGGTCGCGGGCGGCTGTTCCCCGTTCTCTATCGCCTCGGCGAAGGCGGCGAACTTGCTCGGCGCCTCGTCGTAGGCCAGGTCCGGGACCCGCTCGTCGCCGCCGGGCTCGACGACGGTGAGTTCCCGCCGGCCCCAGCCGGTGCCCTCCAGGTACATCGCGCCCTCGTCGTCCCAGACGTGGATGTGCTCGCGCGTCGCCGAGGCGACGGCGGAGTCGGCGAAGCTCGCGACCGCGCCGTTCTCGAAGCGGACCGTCAGCGAGGACTTCGTGTCGATGTACTGCTCGTCGTCGTAGAAGTCCATCTCCGCGCTGACCGCCGCGGGCGTCAGCCCTGACAGCCACAGCACCGACTCGACGACGTGGGTCCCGACGCTGAAGAGGTGCCCTCGCCCGCCGATCTCGGGTTTGACCCGCCAGTTCGTCCCGCGTTCGAAGTGTCCGGTCCAGTCCTGGGTCAGCTCGCCCGTCATGAACGTCGGCTCCTGCCCCTCCTCGTGATATCGGTCGTAGGCGGCGACGAAGCCGGGGTTGAGGTGGCGCTGGTAGCCGGCCATGAACACGAGATCGGAGTCGGCGACCCGGTCGCGGAGCCGCTCGGCGGCCTCCTGTTCGATCACGACCGGCTTCTCGCAGAGGACGTGCAGGCCGCGGTCGAACGCCTCGTGGATCTGGTCGTCGTGGAACGCCGGCGGCGTCGCGATGATCACCGCGTCCAGGCCCGTCTCCTCGTACATCTCGGCCTCGTCGGTGTACAGGACCGACTCGTCGAGGTCGTGTTCGGCCGCGAGTTCGTCGAGCGCTTCCTCGTTCACGTCGACGGCGGCCGCGACCCGCCCGTCCGGGTGCTCGCGCACTTCCCGGGCGAGGTGGGTCCCGATGCCGCCGGTCCCGATGATGGCAGTTCGTAGCACGACTCCCCGATTCTGGGGCCGATCGCTTGCGTCTTACGGATCCGGGGGCGGCCGCGCCGCGACCGGCCGGTTCCCCGGGAGCCGTCCCGCGACGGCGGCTCCGCAGGTGACGGCGCGATCCGCCGTGAACGGTAGGTATTTTGGGTAGCGAGGCGCTGGGTGAGACACATGCATTCGCTGCAAGCGGAGCCACCAGTCGACGGCGCGGCGACCGGCGTGCGCATCGGGTACGTCGGCGGCGGCAGCCAGGGCTGGGCGCTGACGCTGATCAACGACCTCGCGCAGTGCGAAGACGTCTCGGGCACCGTCGCTCTGTACGACGTGAACTACGAGGGCGCGGTCGAGAACGCCGAGCTGGCCAACGACGTGATGGACCGGCCGGGCGTGCCCGGCGAGTGGACGTTCGAAGCCCATCGCGAGATGGACGACGCGCTCGCCGGCGCGGACTTCGTCGTCTGCTCCACGCAGGACCCCCCGGAGGAGACCTTCGTCCACGACATCGACGTGCCACAGGAGTACGGCATCTACCAGACCGTCGCCGACACGGTCGGTCCCGGGGGCGCCTTCCGGTCGCTGCGCTCGGTCCCGCAGTACCGCGAGATCGCGGCGACCGTCCGCGAGCAGTGCCCCGACGCGTGGGTGTTCAACTACACCAACCCGATGACCGTCTGCACGCGGACGCTCTACGAGGAGTACCCCGACATCAACGCCATCGGCCTCTGCCACGAGGTGACCCACGTCCAGCACATGCTCGCGGACGTGGCCGAACGGCACATCGACGCCGCCGAGGACGTCTCGGGGTCGGAGATCGCCGTGAACGTGAAGGGGATCAACCACTTCACGTGGATCGACGAGGTGCGCTGGCGCGGCCACGACGTCTTCCAGTATCTGGACGACGAACTCGAACGGCACAAGCCGTTCCCCGGCTTCGAGCCCGGCGAACTGGCGGACGAGTCCTACTGGAGCAACCACGACCAGGTCGCCTTCGACCTGTACGACCGCTTCGGCGTGTTCGCCGCCGCCGGCGACCGCCACCTCGCGGAGTTCGTCCCGTGGTACCTCGACGTGGATACCCCCGCCGAGGTCGAACGGTGGGGGATCCGCCTGACGCCCAGTTCCGCTCGCCGGAGCGACGGCGAGGCGCCGGCGAAGATGGACAAGTTCCGCGACGACGAGGGCGAGTTCCACCTCTCGGAGTCTGGCGAGGAGGTCGTCGACATCATGCGGGCGCTGCTGGGCATCGAGCCGATGAAGACCCACGTTAACTTCCCGAACCGCGGGCAGTGCCCCGACCTGCCCGACGGCGCCGTCGTCGAGACGAACGCCCTGGTCACCGGCGACGACATCTCGCCCGTCAACGCGGGCACGCTCCCCCGGCAGGTCCGCAGCATGGTCACGCGAGCGATCCACAACCAGGAGACGCTGATCGAGGCCGGGTTCGCCGGCGACCTCGACCTGGCGTTCCAGGCGTTCCTCAACGAACCGCTCGTCACCGTCCAGCGCGACACCGCACAGGATCTGTTCGCCGACCTCGTCGCCATCGAGCGCGACTACCTCGACGCCTACGACCTCGACGGCGCGTCGGTGCTCGACGGCTACGAACTCGACCGCGAGGCGGTCCTCGCGGACTGAGCGGCGCGCCACCGCCTTCCGTCACCACCCGCGTCCCGCAATCGACGACGACCCTCCCGTCGGTCCCGTTCTCGCACGCGTACTGAACTCGCAGCCGGTCCGTGCGTTCGGAAATGCGGCTCTCGACCGATTCGAACGACCCGTCCCGTGGGAAAATACGCCGACGATCGATGCGACCGGTTCGGATCGGGGATCACCCGAACGCGGTCCCGGTCCCGTTCTCGACCGCGATCAGGTGTTGTCTTCGAGGATGCGGATCTCGTCGAGGAGCCCCGTGCCGCGGGTTCCGACGCCGCCCTCGGTGTAGTCGGTCTCGAAGGAGGTCGTCCCCGTGGCGACCTCGTTCCCGTCCGGATCGTTCAGCGTTGCAGTCAGTTCGCCGTCGGCCCAGTCGATGACGACTTCGTAGAACTCGCCGAGCGTGACCGCGCCGACGGACTGCTCGATCACCTGAGTCCCGTTGCGCTGCCAGACCTGGAACCGCCAGTCGTCCTCGCCGCTCTTCCACAGGCGGGCGAAGTGGAAGGGGAACGCGGAGTCGGCGTCGAGCGACTTCGCGCTCCCGAAGGCGACGCCGGCGTTCTGGGCGTCGCTCGTGGCGCCGATCTTCGCGGAGAACTTCGTCCCCTCGGCGGGCATGCGGTCGAGGTCCGCCGCCAGGAGCTTCGAGTTCTCGCCGCCCGACCCCTCCAGCCGGTAGCTCCCCGAGGGGACCGGACTGGTCTGGTTGACCTCGTAGTCGCCGGTCGCGCCCTCGTACTCGTCGATGCCGCCGTCCTCGAAGTCGTCGACGACGCCGGGGCTGGTGTCGTAGTCCCAGGACACCTCGCCACCGTCGTCACCGCCACCGCCGTCGTCCCCGCCGCCGCTGGCGGGGTCGCGGCCGACGAGGGCCTGGGGTTGGTCGACCACGTAGTCGAGGGCGAGGTCCTCCCCGGGGTCTTCGACCCACTCGACGACGACGTCCCAGCCCGACCCGTTGTACTCGAAGCGGTGGTCGTAGGCGAACGCCGTTCCGGGCGGGTCGAACACCTTCGCGCGCAGGTCGAGCGTCGCCTGCCCCTGCGTCGTGACGTTCTCGACGCGAGCGGCGGGGTCGCTCCCCGACGAGAGCGTGACCGTGCCCGACGCCACGCCGTCGCCGACGTTGTCGCGCACGACGACGCTCGACGGTTCGACGTTGATCGCGCCCTCTGCCCCCGAGTTCCGCACGTCGTTGTTCACTACGCGGACGTTGTTGGTGTCGCGACCGTCGCGAGGCCCTTCCGTGACGCTGATCGCGTAGGGCATCTGCGGGTCGTCGCGGTCGTCGACGACGCGCAGGTTCGACACGGAGACCCCCTCCGCCGGCGGGTGTTGGGGGGACGACCGCGAGTCGATGCGGACGCCCTCCGCGCCGGTGTTCTTCACGAGGCCGCCGTCGACGGTGACGTTCTCGCCGTCCTGGATCAGGATGCCGTGGGAGGTGGTCCCGACGATGTTGACGCCGTTGATGGTCGCGTTCGACGAGGCCGACACCGTGAACACGCCGCGGGCGCAGTTGCGCGCGACGACCTGTCCGCAGGTGACGTCCTCGCAGCCGTTGGCGAGGCGGAAGGCGGCGTACCCGCCGCCGACGTCCAGGTCCTTCCCGACGACCGCGTTCACGGTGGCGTCGCTCGTGTCGTTCAGGAGGACGCCGCACTGTCCGCCGCCGTTGGCGATGACCTGGCCGATCTGGATCCGGTCGACGGCGTAGGTCTCGAAGGCGTGGCCCTGGACGTTCTCGAAGTAGGCGGTGTCGACCTGGACGTCCGTCGTGCGGATCGTGTCGTCGCCGCGCCCCTCGGCGAACCCGTCGATGCGGACGCCGCCGCCGGTGGCGCTGATGACGCTGTCTTCGGGCGTCCGGATGTCGACGTGCCCGAACCGGACGTTCGAGACGCTCCGGAACCAGACCGCCGACCGGAAGTTGCCGCTGATCGCGACCCGCGGGATCTCGATCTCCTCGGCGTTCAGCGCCCGAAGCGGGCGGATCAGCGCCTCGCCCTCGTCCTCGACGTGGATCGTCCCCCGGAAGTCGACGATGGTGTAACTCGGGATGTCGATGGCGAGCACGTCGCCGTCCCACTCGTGGGGCCCCATCGTCCCCGAGCAGGCGACGACGACCTTCTCCTTGGTCGTCCGGCCGTCGGTGAGACTGTCGAGGGCCGCCTGAACTGTCGCGGTGAAGTCGTCACCGCTGTGGACCGTCTCGTCGACGCCGTCGGCGTGGTAGGTCCCGTCGGGGCCCTGCCAGACCAACACGTCCGCGTCCCGCGCGGCCGTCCTGACGTTCCCGAGCGTCGCTCCCCCGGCGTCGAGTCCCCCGACGTTCCGCAGGTCGTGGTCCTGGGCGTCGACGTCCTGATTCCACTTGCGGGTGGGTTCGTTCCCGTTCCCGTCGCCCTCCTGAGCGGCTGCGATGCCGCTGGCCCCCGCGAGCGTCCCGGCGCCCAACAGGGTCATCGCCACCCGTCGCGTCATCGTTAGCCCGTCGGCGTCGCTACTCGGTGTGCCGTGACTGTTGCTATCGCGCATCACAATCCGGGTCGGATACTACATATTTATAATTATTGTTCACTCAGCGTAACGATGCGGATACGCCCGCGCTACGGACAGATCTGTTGCGGATCGGTTGCGCCGTCAGTTTGATGCGGCGAGCCGTGGAGTGGAGGCTATGGGCGCAGTCAGCTACGACTACGCGGACGAGACGGTGATCGTAACCGGCGGGAGTTCCGGGATCGGCCGTGCGGTAGCGGAGCGGTTCGGCGCGGCCGGCGCGACGGTCGTCGTCGCGGACGTGCGCGAGGAACCGAAGCGGGCCGACGCGCCGACGCACGAAGCGATCCGCGAAGCCGGGGGTCAGGCGACCTTCGTCGAGACGGACGTCTCCGACCCGGGGGAGATCGCGTTGGTCGTCGAGGCCGCCCGCGAGTTCGGCGGGGTCGACGTGATGGTCAACAACGCCGGCATCTACCGCGGCGCGCCGCTGCTCGACGCCGACCCCGAGACGTTCGACCGCGTCTACGGCGTCAACGCCCGCGGCGCCTTCGCCGGGATGCAGGCGGCCGCCCGGGACATGATCGACCGCGGCGAACCGGGGTCGATCGTCAACACCGCCTCGATCAGCTCCGAACTCGCCCAGCCCGGCCACGCGATGTACGACGCGTCGAAGGGCGCGGTGATGATGCTCACGCGCGTCGCCGCGCTCGAACTCGCCGAACACGGCGTCCGCGTCAACGCCGTCGCGCCCGGACCGGTCGACACCGGCATCGGGTCGGGTGACACCGGCGAGTCCGAGACCGAGGTGCCGTCCATCGACAAGTCGGCGCCGATGGGTCGCGCGGCGCCCGCGGAGGTCGCCGGCCCGTACCTCTTCCTCGCCAGCGAGGACGCCTCGTACGTGACCGGTCACCTGCTCTACGCGGACGGCGGGTACGCGGTCTTCTGAGGTCGACCGCACCGCTCGTCCCACCGGTGCCGCATTCGTCGTACCGAACCCTTACACCGAGGTGAACGTCCAGAGCTGGTGGTTTCCTCCGTTGTCCGCCCACTGCTGGACGTTGTCGCCGTCGGCCGTGCCCGCGCTGGCGACCTCGGCGACCTTGCCGCTGTTGGCGTTGACGAGTCGGTACTGACCGCTCCCGGCGTCCTCGATGGTCCAGTCCTGGCAGGCGTGGCCGGTGTCTGCGTACTGCTGGATGTTATCGCCGTCGGCGGTCCCCGCGCTGGCCACTTCGAGGAGCTTGCCGCTGTTGACGTTCGTGAGGGTGTAGGTCCCGTCGCCGTTCGACGTGACGTTCCAGTCCTGGCAGGCGTGGCCGGTGTCGGCGTACTGCTGGACGTTGTCGCCGTCGGCCGTGCCCGCGCTGGCGACCTCCATCAGTTTGCCGCTGTTGACGTTCGCGATGTGGTAGGTGCCGTCGCTGATGGCGCCGCTGCTGCCGCCGCTGTCGCAACCGGACGGCTGGCCGGGGACGGGCGCCTGGCTGCTGGGTTCGCCGTTGCAGGCGATGACCGGCCAGTCGTTGTCGTCCCACTCGATGCGGTCCATCATCATGTAGCGCGTCTCGTCGTCGGCGGTCGCCTCCACGTGGTAGAAACACCACAGGTCCCCGTGGGGGCCCCAGAAGACGTCGTTGTGGCCCGGTCCGGTGAACTCGCTGTTGCCCTCCAGAATCGGGACGCCGTCGTGTGAGCCCGAGAGGTCCCGCAGGTCCGTCCCGTTCTGGTTGTAGTACGGCCCCGTGAACGACGTCGCGCGGCCGCATTCGAGGCGGTAGGTGCTGTCGTAGCCCTCACAGCACTGCCCCGACGAGTAGATCAGGTACCAGTACCCGTTGGCCTGGAGCATCACCGGCCCTTCGATCGAGTCACCGGCCATGTGGAACTCGGTGCCGGGGACGATGTCGTCCATCGCGTCGTTCAGCTGGACGGCGTAGATGCCCTCGTAGCTCCCCCAGACCATCCACGGCTGGCCGTCGACGATCACCGTGTCCGCGTCGATGCAGTTCGTCAGGTCGAGGTCGCTGCTCTGGATCACCGGTCCCTGGTCGGTGAAGGGCCCGTCCGGCGTGTCCGACGTGGCGAGGCCGATGCCGGCGTTGTCGCTCCCCCAGACCGACAGGGAGTAGTAGAGGTGATACTGGCCGTCGTGATAGCGGATGTCGGGCGCCCAGCAGCCCGGGTCCGACTCCGTGGGGTGCCAGCCGGGCGTCTGCGAGAGCGCCGCCCCGATGTACGACCACTCGACCATGTCCGACGACTCCGCGATCGGAATGATGTCGTTCGGCGTCTCCGTCCCGTAGGCGTAGTAAGTCCCACCGTCTTCGATGATCGAGACGTCGCCGAACCCGACGGGCCCGACCGGGTTGTGGTAGTGCTCCGAACTCGGGTCGGCCGTCACCGAACCGCTCGTCCCGAACACACCGCCCGCCGCGAGCGTCCCCGCGCCGATCGCTTTCAACACGTTTCTCCTGTTGATTTTGATGCTGTCATGACTGTCTGTCATGCAATCCTCGTTAATAATCAATGATTGTTAATTCTTTCCATGTGTAGTGATAGCACAACCTCCAGTACGTCGCAAGGAGACGGGGACCGGGCTGGTTACGACCTCGGACTACCGCGGCGGATCAGACGGAGTCGAAGGTCCACTTCTGGTTCGCGCCGCTGTTCCATGACCACTGGAGGACGTTGGCGCCGTCGCTGGTCGAGGCGCCGTCGACGTCCGCGACCTTGCCGCTGTGGGCGTTTTCGAGGCGGTAGGTGCCGTCGCCGTTGTCGACGATGTTCCAGTCCTGGCAGGCGTGGCCGGTGTCGCTGTACTGCTGGACGTTGTCGCCGTCGGCCGTCCCGGCGCCCGCCACCTCTAGCAGGAGGCCGCTGTTGACGTTCGTGAGGGTGTACGTCCCGTCGCCGTTCTCCGTCACGTCCCACTGCTGGTGCGTGCCGCCGTTGTCGCTCCACTGCTGGACGTTGTCGCCGGCGGCCGTGCCCGCGCTCGCGACTTCGAGGAGCTTGCCGCTGTTCTCGTTGGTGATCCGGTAGGTGCCGTCGCTGATGGCGCCACCGCCGCCCCCGCTGCAGTAGGTGTTTCCGCTGACGGTGGTGTTCGACGCGTAGGTCTCGACCGCGCCGGAGTCGTTCCCGCAGATCTCGTTGTTGAGGATCGCGTTGCTCTCGGTGTCCGGCCCGGTCTCGTAGACGCCCCACCCGGCGTTGTTCTCGATGGTGAGGTTCTCGACTGTGACGTTGCGCGTGTACGGGTGGGTGTCGCTGTCCCGGGAGTCCAGCCTGATGCCGGAACTCCCGGTGTTCGTGATGGTCCCGCCGCTGATCGTCGTGTCGCGGGTGTCCTGTACGAGGTTGCCGCCGTTGCCGTCGAGGTAGACGTCGTAGATCTCGATGCCGCTGGACCCCGAGACGGTGAAGATGCCCCGGCCGCAGTCGACCGCGTCGACGCGGTTGACCGTGATGTTCGGTCCGGCGTCGTTGGCGCAGCGGAACCCGGCGTAGCCGCCGCCCTGGTCGCAGCGGGTCGCGTCGACGAAGTCGACCGTCGCGTTGGCGGTGTCGTTGAGCAACAGGCCACAGCCGCCGCTGTCCGTCGCGGTGACCGTGCCGATGTCGATGGTGTCGACGCCGTAGGTCTCGACGGCGTGGGTGCCCGACCCGCTGACGTTCGCGGAGTTGAGCGTGACGTTCGTCGTGTCGGCCCCGTCGCGGCCGTCGATGCGGATGCCGAGGCCGCTGGAGAGGCTCATGTTGATGTCGTCGAGGATCACGCCGTCGCAGTGGGAGATCCGGATCCCGTATCGGGGATTGCCGCTGACGTTGAACCGCTGGATCTCGACGTCGTTGACGCTCTGGGCGCGAGCGGGGATGATCCACGGCTCCCCGCTGTCGTTGACGTTGATGTTGCCCGGCACGTCGAGGATCGTGTAGCTCGGCAGGTCGACCGCCTTCGTGCTCGACGCCGTCCCGGTGTCACCCGTCGCGTCGACGCGGACCTTCTCCTTGCTCGTCCGACCGGCGGTGAGGCTGTCGACCGCGGCCTGGATGGCCGCGATGAAGTCGGTGCCGTCGTAGACGACAGTCCCGCTGTCGACGTTCTCGGCCACGAACCCGGCGCCGCCGTTGTACACGACCGCGTTGTGACTGCTCGCCGACGCGGTGCCGACGAAACTCCCCAGCGCGCCCGCGACCAGCGACGAGCCCGCGACGCTCAGCGCGCGCCGCCGCGTGACGCTCGGACCGGCTCCATCGCCCGCCTCCGCGGGCCGGTCGCGCGCACCGTCCGACCGCGCCCCGTCGGCCGATTTCGATCGTTCGCCGTCGATACCACTGTCGTTGCCACTCTGTGGTGAGCCATCGTGTGTCATGGCTGCGGATAGTTATCACACACTCCTCGATTGATAAATATTTATGATCTATTTAGAAACGATATATTATTAACACTTACTGCTGGACGACGTTCGCCGGTCGTCCGCCAGCAGTCGCCGCGCAGATCGGGCAATCTTGAAAGGGGGCGGCGGCGAACCGGGAGTCGATGCCTGCCGACCAGCCGAACGTCCTCGTCGTGATGACGGACCAGCAGCGCTACGATACGATCGCCGCGCTCGGACACGACCACGTCCACACGCCCAACCTCGACCGCCTCGCCGACCGCGGCGTCTCCTGCACGAACGCCTACAGCAGCGCGCCGATCTGCGTCCCCGCCCGACACAACGTCCGGACGGGCCGGGACCCCGTCGCGACCGGCTTCCTGGGCAACGACAAGCGGTCCGCCGAACACCTCGAAGCCGAACACGGCGCCTTCCTGGCCCGAGCGATGGGGAACAGGGGGTATCGGACATTCGGCATCGGCAAGTTTCACGCCCATCCCAGCGGCATCGACCTCGGCTACGACACCCGATTGACTGGCGACGACTACGCCGCCGAACCGGGCGCCGACGCCGCGGAGGACACCGGGCGACTGGCCGCGATGAACTTCCTCCCGCAGTCCTGCTCGCTCCCCCCCGACGACCGCAGGATGTCGTGGATCGCCGACGAGGCCGTGGCGGAGATCGAGCGCGACACCGACGACCCGTTCTTCGGCTTCGTCTCCTTCTCGAAGCCCCACCCCGCGTGGAACCCCTCGCCGCCGTTCGACGACTACTACGACCCCGACGACATGCCCGAACCGATACGCGAGGACCGCGACCTCGACCACGTCGACGAGAAGATCCCGGCCCAGAACTACCACTTCTGGAAGAGCCGCGAGGACGACACCGGGGAGTCCACGATCGGGATCGCCCGCGCCCACTACTACGGCCTCGTGACGCAACTCGACCGGGAGATCGGTCGGGTGCTCGACGCCGTCGAGGCGCGCGACGACGCCGAGAACACCCTGATCTGCTTCGTCTCCGACCACGGCGAACTCCTCGGCGACCACCACGGCTGGGGGAAGAGCTCCTTCTTCGAGGAGTCGGCCCGCGTCCCGTTCCTCGTCAGTTGGCCCGAGCGCCTTCCCGCCGGCGAGACGTACGACGGGCTCGTCTCGCTGACCGACGTGTTCGGCATCGCGACGACCGCCGCCGGCGATCCGGACCTGCGCGACGGGTCCGACGTCCTCGGCGCGCTGACGGGCGAGGCCGAACCGCGCGAGCGGCTGTTCGGCGCCCACGAGACCCCGCGCGAGACGAGCCTGTTTTCCCTCCCGCACAACCTCACGTGCATGGTCCGCGAGGGCGACTGGAAGTACGTCTACGCGGTGAACGGCGGCCGCGAGCAACTGTTCGACCTCGACGCTGACCCCCGCGAGACGGTCGACCGCGCCGACGACGAACCGGAGGTGGTCGAGCGCTGTCGCCGCGCCGCCGTCCAGTGGCTCCGCGAGCACGGCGCGACCGAGTACCTCGACGGCGACTCGCTGCTGGAGATCCCCTTCGAGCAACTGGAGATGGGTCGGTACCATCCGGGGACGTACGGGCCACCGGACGAGGCGAGCGGCGAAAACTGAGTCCCGGTCGAGTTCGATACCGCGACGATTCTCCCGATATCGACGCTATCCGCGCCGCTCGAAACTGTACGATCCCGCGCCGACTTCGACCGCGACGCCGTCCTCTCCGAGTTCGACCGACTCGATGCCCTCGGGCAGGTCCGCGACCGGCCCGTCGACGCGGAGGAGCGGCGTCTCGCCCTCGGTTACGGCATCGGGCTGTCGCTCGCCCGGCAGGACGACTGTCGCCGTCGCGTTCCAGGGCACGGTCACGTCGAGCGCGAACGCGTCGCCGTCGCGCTCCCAGTCGACAGCGACGGGGCCGCGCTCGGTCGGGACGCGACCGCTGGCCTCGTCGAGTCCGTCGGCGGGCGGCGCGATTTCCAGGGTCCCAGCCCCCGGCGACGTGACACGGACGCCCAGTAGCGTCCGCTGGATGGAGGTCAGGACGGTCGCGCCCATCGCGTGTGACTCGCTGCGGTTGTGGCGCTCGTCGGCCGGTTCGAGCGTGCGGCAGTGCCAGGTCTCCCAGGTGAACGTGCCGCCGACGTCGAGGATGTTCGCCCAGCCGTCCGCGTCGGCGTCGGTCACGAGATCGACCATCGTTGCCGGGCGGTCGGTCCGGTCGAGCGCGTCGAGCAGCCAGCGGACCATCATCGGCCCCATCCGCATGCCACCTGCGGCGACGCGCTCGGCCACGTCGTCGACCCGCTCGTCGGGCACCAGCCCGGTCGCGAGCGGCAGCGCGTTGGCGTGCTGGGAACTGTGGTCGCTGGCCGGGAGTGCGTCGCTGACCTCGTCTTCGCCGATCTGGTCGTCTCCGGCGCTGGGGTCGGCACCGTCCACGTAGCGGTCGCCGTCGCGGAGGTGGTCGTCGATGCCAGTCTCGATGGCCGCGCGGTTCTCGTCGTAGTACGCCCGCTCGGCGTCGGGGCGGTCGAGTTCGGCGGCGATGTCGGCCGCCCGAGCGAGCGCGTTGGCGCAGAGGACGTTCACCGTCGTGCGGGCGGGCCAGTCGCGGTCGTAGCCGTAGCGCATCTCCGGCGGCCAGTCGACGATGCCCTCGTGGTAGGGACCGCCCTCGCCGCCGGAGAGGTTGGCCACCAGCCCGGTCTCATCGTCGACGTGCTCGACGACGTAGTCGGCGACGGCGCGGACGGCGGGGTAGGCGCGTTCGAGCGTCGCGCGGTCGTCGCTCTCGCGGTAGTACTCGTGGAGCCACTGGGGGAACGTGACGGTGAAATCGGGGATGTCGCGCTTGCCGTCGCCGTTGGGATAGACGGCATTGAACCGCCCCTCGGGCGCCCAGTAGCGGTAGTGCGAGCGCAGGAACTCCCGGATCGCCTGCCGACTCAGCCGGCGCTCGCGGAAGGCCCGGGTCGTCACCGCCGAGACGTTGAACGCGTCGGCGAGGAACTGCCCCTTCTCCCGCGTGGGCGTGTCGACGAACTGCTCCTGGCTCCCGTACAGCGCGGAGTGACGTGCCAGTTCGAACACGGCCTCGACCGTCTCGTCGTCGCACTCGAAGGTGCCCGCGTTCGCGTCCGGGACCTCGTTGTGCGTCGCGACGAGCGATATCTGGTCGGCGTCGAGGGCCTCGCCGGGGTCCTCGATCTGCAGGTAGCGGATCCCGAGGTAGTTGAACGGCCGGAACGTCTGTGCGCCCTCGCGCTGGAGGTACTCGTAGCGCATGTCGGTCCACTGGGTCCCCTCCGTGTCGTCGACGCGTCCGTCGGCGGTCAGGCGGTAACCGGCGAGCAGGTTCACGCGGTGGCCGTCGTTCCCGTTCTCGAACCTGACGTTCGGGACGCCCGCGTACACCTTGCCGAAGTCGACGACGTAGGTGTCATCGTCGACGCGCTCGACCGACTCGGGGTCGACGCGGTGGCGGACGCGCTCGCGGTCCTGCGCGACGAGGCGCTCCCACGGGTCGGTCGGGTGGGCGCCGACGACTTCTGCGGGTTCCCACGCGGCGTCGTCGAACCCGGCTTCGTCCCACCCCCGCGGGGCGACGCGGCCGTCGATCGTCTCGACCGGCTCGGCGATCTCCTCGTTCCGCAGCGGCGCGCTCACCCACTCGGCCGGGCGCGTCTGCCACTCGCCGTCGGTCGTGATCACTCGTTCGCGCCCGTCGGCGAACTCGACGACAAGTTGGGCGATGAACCCCGGTTCCGCCTCGGGGCGACCCTGCCCCTCGCCGTTCCAGTTGTAGAGCGCGCCGACGGCGTTGTCGCCCGCCGAGAGCGCGTCGTCCAGCGCGACGGTCTTGTAGTACTGGAAGTCGGGGTACGAAAAGGACTGGCCGCGGTCGACCGCCTCGCCGTTGACCGAGAGCGCGTACTGGTGGCTGGCGGAGACGTACGCTCGCGCCCGTTCGACCTCGCCGTCGAGTTCGAACTCGCGGCGGACGTAGGAGAACTCCCCGCGCTCGAACCCGTCGGTCGGCCGGCGGATCCACGAGGCCGCCCAGTCGTCCTCGTCGAATAGCGCCGTCTCGAAGGAGGCCGGCTCGCTCCACGCGCTGGCCTCCTCGCGGTCGTCCCAGACGCGGACCGTCCAGTGGTAGGCCTCGCCGGCGTCGAGCGCCGGCCCGTCGTACCTGACCGCGGGCCGCTCGCTCAGCCGTTTCCCGGTGTCCCAGACGTCCGCCCGATCGGGCGTGAGCCGGTCCGGACTCGTCGCGACGAGCACGCGGAACCCGGTCTGGCTCGCGCCCCGACGGTCTGCCGGGGCTCGCCAGCGGAGCGTCGGTTCGCGCTCGCCGATCCCGATCGGATCGACGGCGTACGCTGTACGCAGACCTGTCGGTGGGCTCGCGTCTGCCATCTCGCTCCCTCGTTTCCCGTACCGAATAATAAAGCCGGCGAGTGCGGTGTGAGAGCGGTCGGCAATGACTCGAAGCCGGGAAGTCCGTCGGCCACCGAGCGCATCGAAGAGAACGGACCTGTCGCATCCCGTGAAGGGTCGGTGCCTGCGTTCCCGGCGGTCAGTTGAACTCGGGGATGACCTCGTCGCCGAAGAGGCGGATCTGGTCTTCGACGAGGTCTTTGGGCATGCCCGAGTGGTGGAATCGCAGGGCGAGCTGGTTGAGTTCGAAGCGCTCTTGCATGGCTTCGATCTGTTCGACGATCTGCTCGGGCGTGCCGTAGATGAAGCGGTTGTCGGCGAGTTCTTCGAAGTCTTCGACGCTGTCTGCGGTCATCAGCGGGTGGGAGAACTCGCCACCGTATTCGTCGACGTAGGTGGTGTGGAGGTACTCTTTGCGCTCCATGACTTCTTCTTCGGTCTCGGCGATGACCGCCTCGCGCATGAGCGGGTGGTCCATCGACTCCCAGTCCTGGTCGGTGTCTTCGACGTGGTCGCGCTGCTGGTTCTTGCGGTCCTCGACGATGTCGAGGTCGGCGACGACGCCGGGCACCCACGCGTCGGAGAACTGCACCGACCGGCGGATCTGCTTGGGACCCCACCCGCCGATCCAGAGGCTCGGACGGGGTTCCTGGATGGTTTTGGGCAGCGGCTGCCAGTCTTCGACCTCGAAGAACGGACACTCGTAGGAGATCGGTTCTTCCGAAGAGAGGAACTCGTCGATGAACTGGATGCCCTCGATCATCCGGCCCGCCCGCTCGTCCATCGGCACGCCAAAGGCCTCGAACTCTTCCTCGACGTAGCCCAGGCCGACACCGAGCGTCAGGCGACCGTCGGAGATGTTGTCGAGCATCGCCGCGCGCTGGGCGACGTGCAGCGGGTGGTACAGCGGCAGGATGAGCACGGAGGTGACGAGTTCGAGTTCTTCCGTGCCCTGGGCGATACTGGTGAGGCGCGTCAGCGGCGACGGCCAGTAGTTGTCGCCCTCGGTCGCCTGGTGGTCGTTGACCCAGCACGTCTCGAAACCGACGTCCTCGGCGACCTGGCACTGCTCGACGACACCCTCCCAGGTGTCACCGCCCTCTATCGGGAAAATACCGAATTTCATTGCTACGCCCGATGCTGTGCGTGGCGGTCACTTACCTGTTGTGCTGTTTCGGCGTCGTGGTTGTTCAGTATCGGTTACTGCTGGTGGGTGTGTCGTCAAGGAAAGTGAACCGGGCACGACCGCAGGAGCCAGCAGGCATTGAAAGCCCTCGGCGCGCTCGCGGTCGCTGAGCGGGATATTCTCGCTCGCTCCGCTCACTCGAATAGGGCCCGCTCAGACGATTCCGTTCGCTTCGCTCACCGCGAGCCCGCCTCGCCCTTTCAGTCCGCCAGGGACAGCACCGCGGCCACCCAGCACAGCACCGCACCTCGAACCTCCCCAGCCGATTCCTTCGCTCGCTGCGCTCGCTCAGTCATCCCTCGCGCGACTACTGTCGCGAGATGAAACTCGCGCCAGCGCGCGCCACTGCAATCGTTTACTCTGCGGGCTGTACTGACTGCTGTACAGCTGTCGGCGCCCAAAATATTATGCGGGAGTCGGGCGCGGTGGTGTACATGGAGCGAATCGCGTTCCACCTCACTATCGAGGACGGCCAGCGAGACGCGTACCGGGAGGAACACGAGAACGTCCCCGAGGCCCTGGAGCGGGCCTATCTCGACTCCGACGCCGGGCTCGAGACCTACTCCGTCTTCGAGGAGGACGGCCACGTCTTCGGGTTCATGGAGCTCGAGAACCCCGAGGCCATCGAGGAGGTCATGGAGTCGAGCGAGGCTCAGGCCGACTGGGACGAGGTGATGGACGGCATCCTCGAAGGCGACGACGGCGACATCTGGATGGACGAAGTGTACCGGATGGTCTGACCCGAGGGCCGGGCTACGAGCCCTCGGTGATCGGGTCGCTCTCCCAGTAGGGGTGGTCGTCGAGCGCGCGGAAGCAGGCGCTCCGCTGGATCTGCGACTCGTCGCCGACGTCGACGAACTCCGGGGACTCGGTCGCACAGGTCTCCCGCGCTTCGGGACAGCGGGTGTGGTACCGACAGCCCGACGGCGGGTCCTGCGCGTCGGGGATGTCGATCGTCCGGATCGGCGCTTCCTCCCGCACCTCGTCTTCGCCCAGTTCGGGCGTCGCCCAGCGCAGCGCCTTCGTGTACGGGTGCTGGGGATTCTGGATGATCCGCTCGGCGGATCCGACCTCGACGAGTTTCCCGAGGTACATGACGCCGATCCGGCCACCCGTCTTCTCGGCGAGGTACCGCGCGTTCGAGAGGTCGTGGCTGATGAACAGGAACGACGTGTCGATGGCGTCCTGCAGTTCGATCATGAGGTCCATCATCCCGACGCGCAGGCTCACGTCGAGTGCGCTGACGGCCTCGTCCGCGAGGATGAGATCGGGGTTGATCAGCATCGTGCGGATGAGCGCGATCCGCTGTTTCTCGCCGCCGGAGAGCTGGTGAGGATACCGCTCGACGTAGTCCTCTGGAGGGGTGATGCCGACGTACTCCAGCATACCGAGTATCCGCTCGTGGCGGTCGTTGCCGTCGAGTTCGGGGTGCCAGCGCTTCAGCGGCTGTTCGAGGATCGTCCGGACGCGCTGGTGGGAGTTCAGCGAGCTCCCGGGGTCCTGGTGGACGATCTGGAGCGCGCGGCGCATCTCCTCGTCGGCGAGCGAACTCGTGTTGCCGCTCCCCTCCCAGATGTCCCGCTGTCGGTACTCGACCGTGCCCGCTGTCGGTCGCTGGAGGCCGACGGCGGTCTTTCCGAGCGTCGTCTTGCCGCAGCCCGACTCGCCGACGAGTACGAGGACGTCGTTCTCGTAGACGTCCAGCGAGACGCCGTCGACGGCCGAGACCGTCTCGTCCTCGCCGAAGTCCAGCCACCCGTCGTTCTCGGAGCCGAACGTGACCTCGACGTCGGAGAGGGACACCAGCGGCTCGTCGGCCGCCTTCTCGGCCGCGCTGGTGAACGCCCGCTCCTCCGACTCGGCGAAGGCGACGTCGAGGTCCTCGACAGACTGCTCCCAGTGGTGACAGTGGACGTCGTGGTCCGGGCCCGCGTCGTAGGGGCCGGGATCGGTCTCGACGCACTGCTCGTCGGCCAGCGGACAGCGGGGATGGTACGAGCACCCCTCGGGGATGTTCACCGGGTCCGGGCTCTCGCCCTCGATCGGTCGCATCTCGTCAAGCGGCGCCGAGAGGTTGGGCGTCGCGTTCAACAGCGCCCGCGTGTAGGGGTGAGCGGGGTCCTCCAGGATGTCCCCGGAGGGACCGATCTCCGCGAACTCGAAGGCGTAGAGGACCGCCAGCCTGTTCGCGAGGTCGGCGACCAGCGGCAGGTCGTGGGTGATGAACACGATCGTGAGGTCGTGTTTCTCCTTTATCTCCTCGAGCAGCGAGACGATCGACCGCTGCATCAACAGGTCGAGCGCCGCCGTCGGCTCGTCCATCACGAGCACTTCCGGTTCGAGGACGAGCGACAGCGCGATGAGCACGCGCTGTTTCATCCCGCCGGAGAGTTCGTGCGGGTACGAGTCGAGCATCCGGTCGGGATCGAGGTAGAGGTCGGCGAGCAGCTCTCGCGCCCGCTCGATCCCGCGGTCGACGTCGTAGTCGTGGGCGCTGAGCGTCTCGACGAAGTGCGTCCGGATCGTCATGACCGGATTGAACGAGCTCATCGCGCCCTGGAACACCATCGAGACCTCTTCCCAGCGGAACCGCCGGAGCTCCTCCTTCGAGAGGTCGGTGACGGAGACGGGGTCGCCGTCCTCGGGCCGGTAGATCACCTCGCCGGTCGTGACGCCCGGCTCCGGGACCGCGTCGAGCATCGCCGACGCGAACATCGACTTCCCCGACCCCGACTCCCCGATGACGCCGACGATCTCGTCGCGCCGGACCTCGAAGTCCACCTCGTTGAGGACCCTCGACGTCCCGCGGTCCATCCGGTACTCGACGGACGCGTCTCGCAACTCGATGACGACGTCGTCCGCCGTCCGGGCGGCGCGTGCGTCGGACTGCGAGAGCGTCATTCGAACGCCTCCGGTACGGGGGCTCGTCTCTCGGTGCGGTCGCCGCGAATCGCCGTCGTCAGTGGTCGAATCAGTCTCATACGTTCATCATGTCGCTTGCGTCGTCCGTGGTGTCCGGTTCGAGCCGCTCGCCGTCGTCGGAATCCTGATGTCGGGCTCTGACCCGCGGGTTGAACACCCGGTCCAGCGACTGCGCGAGCAGGATGAGCCCCAGCGCGATGCCAGAGATGGCGACCATCGGGACGAGCAGCCAGTGGTAGGCCGATGGTCGATAGAGCGCACCGGCGCTGTAGGCGTTGTTCAGCATGACGCCCCAGTTGGCGTCCGAGAACGGCAGGACGCCCAGGAAGTACAGCGCGACGGCCGCGAAGATAGTCCGCCGGGCCGCGTTCACCATGTTCACTACGATGTACGGCATCAGGTGGGGGACGATCTCCCGCGAGAGGATCCACCGGGTCGACAGGTCCATCGCACGAGCCGACTCGACGAACGACTCGCTGCGGATCGTCAGCACCTGCGATCGGATCGCCCGGGCGAGCCCCGCCCACGCCGCGATCGCCAGCAGCACGCCGAGCGTGACCGGGTTGTTGATCCACTCTTCGAGGAGCGTCGCCAGGACGATCACGAGGGGGAGCCCGGGGATGTTGATGAACACGTCGGTGATCGTGCTGAGCACGGTGTCGACGAGGCCCCCTTTGTAGCCGGTAACGACGCCGAACGCGGTCCCGACGACCACCGTGAACACGGCGCCCGAGGCCATCATGATGAGGATCGACGGCGTCGAGTGGACCGTCAGCGAGAGGATGTCCTTCCCCGCCGACGTCGTCCCGAGCGGGAACTCCCCGTTCTGGAACGCGCCGACCAACTTCGGCCCGTCTGCGGGAGACGTCGTCTCCACCAGGGAGACGCCGACAGTCCCGACCAACACGTAGATGCTGACGATCGTGAATCCGACCAGCGCTCGCCAGTCGCCGCGCAGGATCGACCACGGGGTACGGACGAACTCGTCGAAGAACCGCTTGATCCGGTCACCGCGGGTCTCCTGGATGGACGAGGTCGTCTCGAACGGCGACTCCGATCCGACGGTCCCTCCGTCGCTCCGGACTTCCCCGGCAGCGTCGTCGTCTGCCGGGCCGTCGCGGCTCGACTCGTCCGGACGGGCCGGAACGAACTCGTCGATCGAATCCCCCGCTCGCTCTCCGGGGTCGTCAGAACGCTTCACGGTCTTCACCTCCCGCACGGGGATCGATTTTCCCGTAGGTCAGGTCGGCGATCAACAGCGCGATCACGACCGCGATGGTGATGACCGTGAACGTGCCCATCATCAGCGGGTAGTCGCGCGCTCGCACGGCCTGGATCATGTAATACCCCATCCCCCTGTAGGAGAATATCTCCTCGAGGACGACCGCGCCGCCGAACATCGTGCCGATCGAGATCATCAGTCCGGTGTACATCGGGAGGATCGCGTTTCGGGCGACGTATCGAATGGCGATCGTCCGGTCGGAGAGGCCGCGTAGCCGGGCGACGCGGAGATAGTCCTCGCCGAGCACGCGGACGCTGTTCCCGCGCATCGTCAGTGAGGCCGCGCCCGACGCGACGAACATCGAGAGGACGGGCAGCGTCGCGTGGTAGATGATGCCCATCATGAACGGCAAGTTGAACCCGACGACGACGCCCTCGGGTCGGCGACCGCTCGTCGGGAACCACCCGAATTTGTAGCCCAGCGTCATCAACAGGAAGAGCGCGAGCACGTAGAAGGGGATCGACGTGATGGTGGTGGCGTAGCCGGTGAGCGCGCTGTCGAACTTGCTCCCCTCCCAGTAGGCCATGAGCGCGCCCAGCGCGATGCCGACTGTGAAGCCGAGGAAAACCGCCCAACTCATGACGAACAGCGTCCACGGGATGGCCTCGGCCATGATATCGGCGACCGGCGCGTTCTGGCTCATCGAGCGGCCCATGTCGCCCTGAACCATGTCCACCATGTAGTTCACGTAGGCGACGTGCATCGGCTCCTGCGGGTTGACGTTCATGTACATCTCCGCGCGCTCGTAGGCCTCCTGGGGGTTCTCGAGCTGGGGACCGACTCGGGCGACGAAGGCGTCGACCGGATTGCCGGGCATCATCCGTATCATCACGAACGAGAGGGTCAACACCGTCAGGGCGGTAAACACGGCCTGACCGATCCTGCGTATCTTCCAGTTCATTTATCTAATATCGTATTGTCGATTTCTACAGTTGTTGTCGTTCCATGCTGCCTCTCTGAATCAGTTACCGGCGCGGGAGAACCCGCTTACTTCTGCTTCGGGGCGAGCGTCGCGTCCGGAACCCGCACCAGGTTGAATTCCGCGACGCGGTTGTCCAGTAGCGCCTCCGGCGCGTCGACGACCCACTCGGTTGCGTTGATCGCACCGTAGTCCCGGCCGACGACGCAGTTGTACATCGGCAGCACCTGGTTGACGAACCACGTCAGCTTCTGCAGCGGCTTCGAGCTGTCGGTGAGGGGGATCTGTTCGATGGTGTCGATGACGTTGATCTCCATCGTCTCGCTCGCGTCCGGGTTGCCGATCTCCGCGGGGATCTCCCAGGTCGTGTTGACGTAATCGGCGTGGTTCAGATTGGCGAACCACTCCCAGACGAAGCCGACGTACGTCAGCCCCGTGAGCGAGAAGATCGGGTGGTTGTCGAAGATGATGTCGTGGTCCCCGTTGAGCCGGGCCTCGCCGTAGGTGGCCTCGTCGACGGCGTCGAGGGTCACGTCGAATCCGAACTCCTTCAGCTGGTGCCGTGCGGAGTCGAGCGCGTCGACCTGGACGCTGGTGCCGGACTGAGCGATCAACCTGAGCGAGGCGGGTTCCCCGTCCTCGCCGTACCACTTCCCGTTATCTCGCTGGTACCCGGCTTCCTCCATGAGCGCCGTCGCCTCCTTGTTGTCCACTTTGTAGTAGTCGTACCCCTCGACGTCGACCAGTCCCTCGTCGACCGTGCTCTGATTGAGGAACGTCGACGGCAGCTCGTAGAGTTCGTACTGCTGCGGAACCGACGCGAAGATCTCCTCGCGGTCGACGGCGGACGCGATAGCGTGCCGGACCCGCCGATCCGACGTGATCGGCTGGTTCGAGGGGTTCTCGGCGGGGGAGTTGGCCCAGTCGTAGTTCCCGAAGTTGAACAGCAGCGACCAGACGTGGTTGTAGTCCCGGTTGATGTTGTGTCGCTTCGGCAGTTTGTTCATCACGTCCGGCGAAGCGGGCAGGTTGAGGCTGATCCCGTCGACCTCCTCTTCCATGAAGGCCAGGACCTGATCGCTGTGTTTCTCGAAGGCGAACTCGGTGAAGTTGATGTCGTCTGCCTTGGGATGCCCGTCGTACACCTCGGTGACGAAGGTGCTGTCCGTGACTTCCTTGATCTCGAAGGCGCCGTTGCCGACGACCTGGTCGAGACTCGGCGACCACTCCTGGAAGTCGGCGACGATCTGCGACGCCTCGTCGCTCTCCGCGTCCGCGTCCATGAGCCGGTCGCGCCAGTCGCCGAAGGACGGATCGCCGACGTCCTCCTTGATCATCAGGTTCGTGGCGACAGCGTGCTGGAGCACGTGCTGCGTGCTGAAGGAGTCGTGGAGGTGAAACCGCATCGCGTAGTCGTCGACGGCCTCGTAATCACTGACGACGGAGTGGGGCTCTGCATCCGGCGAGGTGATCTCGGACGTCCGGAAGTTGAGGTCCCAGTCGGTTTTCCAGTCGGCGGTCGTGACCGGATCGCCGTTGTGCCACTCCCACTCCTCGCTCAACTCGACGAGGAACGTCGTCTCGTCTTCTTTCTCCCAGTCTTTCGCGATGACACCCTGGCCCTCGTTGTGGCTATGATACCAGACGACCGTCGGATCGTAGATCAGCCCCGGCGGGTCGAAGTTCGCCATCGAGCCGTTGGGATCGTACGGGTTCCACGAGGCGTTGGACATCTTGTAGGTCCCGCGGTGGAGTGCCATGGTGAATCGCTTGTCGACCCGTTCCTGTACGGGCTCACCCGTTTGCGTTCCGGTACCCCCGCTTCCGTCCCCGCCGTCGGAATTACTGCTACACCCCGCGAGCAGCGCCGCACTACCGGCGAGACCGCTCTTCAGGGCGCTCCGTCGGCTCAGCCACCTGGACTGGTGTCTGTTATCGTCAGACATTCGGAAGTACTTTCCCCGGCTAATATAAATAAATTTCGCTGAAAATTATTACCGTTCAGCACTGATTGGTGACTGGTTAATCCGAGAATACGCACGTGCGGAGACAAGCTATTTGACGGTCGGTTCGGTATCACTCCCCGATGGACCGCACGCGTTCCGTGTTGAAACTGGTGTTCGGGATCAACGTCCTCTTCTTGCTCCTCCTGGGTTTTTCCTACCCGTACCTCGAACCGGGCACCGCGTCGTACGTCGTCGCCGTCATGACCGCCGCCCTCTGTCTCGCGATGCTGGCGCTCGTCGCGCTCATCTCCTACTTCGAATGGGACGTCTTCGACATCGGCTGAGAGCCTCGCCGGTCCCACACGGCTGTCGAGGATCCGACCAGGTGCCGGCCGCTCCGAACGTCCGTTCCGGCGAAACAACTATCCGGACGTCGGATGATACTCCGTTATGGCCGTCGACGCCAACGAGAATCCCGGTTCAGACTCGTCAGGCTCGCCGCAGCGCTCGCTCGGCGTACTCACTCCGATCCGCTCGTCCTTCTCGCTACAACTCGCGGTGGCCGGGATCGCGTTCATCGCGGCCGGATTCGTGCTCGGCACCGGCGTCTGGGCCGGGATACTTCCGGTCTGGGGCTTCGCGATGGTGCTGGTCGGTCTGGGCGCGTACGCCTTTACCCACCTCTCCCAGCGCGGGTCGAAGGGCTGACCCTCTCGGCGCGGTGAAGCGACGTAGGTGCGCAGGACTACGTACAGGCGCCAGCAGGTGGTCCCGGGAGAGAGTCGCGAAAGAGGGTCGATCTTCTCGGACGCCCGGCGGCGGCGACGCGTTCAGGCGAACTCGGGCATCACTTCGTCGGCGAACAGTTCCATGCCCTCGAAGTCCGGGTAGTCGACGAACCAGCACTGGAACTTCGTGACTCCGGCGTCGACGCGGTCCTCGATGGCGTCGGCGCACTCCTCTGGCGTGCCCATGACGAAGTACTCCCGGGCGTCTTCCTCCGTCTCGATGGGCGCCTGGTCCTGGTACTCCTCCTCGAACTGGATCGGCGTCATGAGGTCGAGCAGGCGGTCGAACTTCGCCTCGTCGCGGGTGCAGATGACGTGGCCGTCCCAGGAGTACTCGATGTCCGCCGGGTCGCGGCCCACCGTCTCGCAGTGGTCCTCGATGACCGAGATCTTGTGCTCCAGCGTCGGCACGTCGCCGTTGAACACGTCGGTGTTCCACACGTCGGCGTGCTTGGCGACGAGTTTGAGCGTGACCTCCTCGCCCTGGCCGCCGACGAGGATCGGCGGATGGGGGTCCTGCACGGGTCCGGGCTCGCAGTGGGCGTCTTCGATCTGGTAGTGGTCGCCGTCGAAGTCGGCGCCCTCCCCGGGGTCGGTGTCCCACATCCGCTTCATCAGGCGGATGCTCTCGTCGAGGCGCATCAGGCGCTCGAAGCCGTCGCGGTACTCCCAGCCGTAGGCGTCGTACTCGGGCTCGTGCCACCCGGCGCCGAGGCCGAGCTGGAGCCGCCCGTTCGAGACCACGTCGAGGGTGGCGGCCATCTTCGCGACGAGCGCGGGGTTGCGGTAGTCGTTGCAGAGGACGAGCGAGCCGACGTCGATGTCGTCGGTCTCGCCGGCGAGCGCCGACAGCAGCGTCCAGCACTCGTACTCGGCGTTGTCGCGCCCGAGCATCAGGTGGTCGGGCGCCCACGCGGCGTCGAAGCCCAGTTCCTCCGCGCGGCGGACGCCTTCGAGCGTGGTCTCCCAGTCGAGCGACTCGTACGCCGGCGTGTCGCGGTGGACGGGTTCGTTCCCCTCGTCGGGGGCGCCCGCGAACACCGGCACGTTGTACTCGAAGCTGATGTCGGACATGCTCACTCCACGGCGTAGTTGTCGAGCGCCTCGCGGTTGAGTTCGGAGCTGAGGCCGACCCCGTCGGGCAGCGGGATGACGCCGTCCTCGGCGTCCGGCGGGTGCTCGTAGATGGCGTCGGCGTAGGTGGAGTCTTTCTCCTCCTGCTGTTCCTGGAACCACTCGGGGATGGGGAAGTACTCGGCCATCGGCGCGTTCGTCGACGCGGCGATGAAGTGCAGGTGCGGGTTCGTCCCCGAGTGGGGGACGACAGGCACGTCGTGCGTGCTCGCGAGCGCGTCGATCTTCTGGAGCTCCGTCAGGCCGCCGCAGCGGTGGACGTCCGGCTGGAGGATGTCCACGGCCTCGCGTTCGAGCAGTTCCTCGTGACCCCAGCGGGTGAACTCGTGCTCGCCGCCGGAGATGGGGATGCTAGTCGACTCGCGGACCTCGGCGTAGCCGTCGATGTCGTCGGGGATGACCGGCTCTTCGACCCACTCCATGTCGTATTTCTCCAGTCGGTCGAGCATCTTCTTCGCGTAGCGGACCGACCAGCCCATGTAGGCGTCGCCGGCGATGGCGATGTCGTGGCCAACGGCGTCGCGGACAGTCTTGACGATCTCCTCGTTCTCCTTCATGCCCGCGCGGCCGGCCTCGGGGCCGTGCCTGAAGCGGAGCTTCATCGCGTCGAAGCCCTTCTCGGCGTACTCGATGGCCTCGCGTTCGAGCGTGTCCATATCGACCGGATGCAGGTTGCTCGCGTAGCAGGGGATCTCGTCTGTGACCGGTCCGCCCAGCAGTTCGTAGACGGGCTTGTCGGCCTCCTTGCCGGCGATGTCCCACAGCGCCAGGTCGACGGCGCTGATCGCCTCGATGGCGGCGCCCTTCCGCCCGAAGGGGATCGTCGCCCGGTACATGATGTCCCAGAGCTTCTCGCGCTCCTGGGGGTCTTCGCCGACGACGAGCTTCGAGAGCGTCTCGTCGACGATGGTCTCGATGGCGCCCGTCGCCCAGTTGCCGTGGCCGACGCCGGTGATCCCGGCGTCGGTGTGGACCTCGACGACGACGTCGCCGACCGGCCCCATCCATTTGCGGCGGGCCTGCGGGTTGTCCCCGTCGGCGTTGTTGTACTCGTCGTACTTGCTCATGACTGTGACGAGGGGGAACTCCACGAACTCGCCCCACGATTCTGTGCTCACGCTCGTGACGTCAATATCGGTGATCTCCATAGTAGACGCTGAATGCCGTTCGTTCCATACATCGGACAACCTTTATATAATCCTTGCGTGCCCGGTCGCCGTCCCGTGGTGGACCGCTCGCCCGTCCCGGGCCGCCGGGCGTCGCTCGGAGCGAACTGCCGCGGTTCACAATCCCCGGAATTCTCTCGCCGCGTCGTTTGTCAACGAATTGCACTACCTTCCGGTATTACCGAAACGAGGCTGCTCGTTTCTGTGATCGAAACTGGGTGCAACCGGATCTACTCCTCAATGGCCGTTTCTGCGCATTTTCTTTCCGGCATTGCCGGACTTTGGCACCCCCTCTCTGACGGCCGGCTCGAAACCGGCTAGCCTGGGCCGTCAAGACCGTGGAATAGGACCCTTCTGATGGGAATTACAAATATACAGATGTAATTCTAAGTGCCGATGTGGGTCCGGTATTGCCGGACAATTTGGTCGCCCGACGATGTCCCCGTGGTCGTCGACTCCGTTACGGTCTGCCGCCTCGTCTCTATCGGGGCCCGAGCAGGATACCAGATCCGGCCCCGAAAAGCCACAAATCAATATATGATAGAATACATATGATTATACCTCTCTGATTTCGGGGATCGCGTCGACGAAGCGTTTCGAATCGAGCGCCCGAAGAACGACGATGCCCGAGATACCCGTCGAATACGCAGCTCACCTGTCTCTCGCCGGGCGGAACTGGATCAGTCGGAGCGGGAACGCAGATCCCGCTGCAAGCGTCGGTCCCGATGATCGGAGTCACGTGAACGGGAACGACGCCTCTCCTAAAGTTCGGTTTCAAGCCGAATCGTCCAGCAGACGCCCGACTTAGTCACTCACTCGATACCCTCGGTGACTGAACTGCTGATCGACTGCGTGGATGTGGGAAACTTTACTTTACCGCGTAATTATACATGATATGATTGTTCTGGTGGTGTCCGTGACTCCGCTGGTCTCGGTCGGACAGGATGAGCGAGGGGCGCGGCGCTGATCGGTTGGGGCGTGGAAAAAGCGGGAACCGGGACGGGAGTGACCGGTGAGCGGGCGGGAGCCCGGGGCTCGATGGGAGCGGAACGGTGGGAGCGAAGGCGGACGACGGAAAGGTGGGTTCCTACGCTCCCCCGAGCGCGGGAACGGGTGGGTGTGGACAGGGTGGGTCGCGGGTGGGGTGCATCCGTGGTGGGATGGGGCTCGCATTGGCACGAGCCATCTTGTCGTAAGGGCTGGAGACGGAAGTCCGCCGCGCCTTAATGATTAGGTGTCGGACGCGGTCGGTCCGGAGTTGTGACTCCCACGGCCGAGCCTTCTCCGGGCGGAGCGCGGCCGGGATCCCCGGACGCGGCTCGGACGCCCACAGTTATGGCGGTCCGACGCGTCGGTTCGACCGATATGCGCGCTGTTCGGCTCAACGACCACGGCGGTCCCGAAGCGCTCGCAGTCGAGGACGTCGACCGTCCGGACCCGGGTCCGGACGAACTGCTCGTCGAAGTCGCGGCCGCGGGCGTCAACCCCGTGGACACGTACTTCCGCGACGGCTCGTACGACCCGGTCGGTCTGCCGTTCACGCCCGGCGTCGACCTCGCGGGCGTCGTCGCGGCCACCGGCGCCGACGTCGACGAGTTCGACGAGGGCGACCGGGTCTTCGGGACGGGAATCGGCAACGGCGGCCACCAGGGCGCCTACGCCGAGTACGCGACGGTCCCGACCGATCGGGTCGTCCACCTGCCCGACGGCGCGGACCTGACCGAGGCCGGCGCCGCGGGCGTCGCGGCGGTGACGGCCTGGCGGGCGCTGGTGGACCACGCCGACCTGAACCCCGCGGAACACTGCCTGGTCCACGGCGGGTCGGGCGGCGTCGGCCACGCCGCGGTCCAGATCGGCGACGCCGTGAGCGCCCGGGTGATCACCACCGCTCGCGAGGCGTACCACGACGAACTCGCCGCCATGGGAGCAGAGACGGTCCTCGATTACGGCCGCGACGACCTGGCCGACGCCGTCACTGAGGCCTCCGACGGCGGAGTCGACGTCGTCCTCGACCACCGGCTCGACGACTACCTGCAGTTCGACGCCGACGTGGCCGCGACGGGCGCCCGCGTCGTCGGCATCGGCGAGAACAGCCCCGACCCCGCGTTCACGAACGACGGCGCCGCCCGCTCGAAGGACGTCTCCTACCAGTTCATGACCATGTTCAACACGCCCGACCTGCGGGTGCCGCTCCGCGGCGCGGCGCACCTGATGGAGCGCGACGCGCTCTCGATCGAACTCGCGCGGACGTACGGGCTCGACGAGGCGAGCGAGGCCCAGCGCGCCGTGCTGGAGGACTCGTTCCTCGGCAAACTCGTGATCGAACCGTAGTCGGCGGCCGTACTCCGGACCGACGGGACCGACGGGCGCCCGGGCTTCTCAGAGCACCCGGTTGACCGGGTCCTCGCCGTCGGCGATCCGGCGGACGCTCTCTTCGAGGATAGCGGCCACGTGACGGTAGTAGTCGCGGGTGTAGGCCGCGCAGTGCGGCGAGACGATCACGTCGTCCATCGCCCACAGCGGCGAGTCCTCGGGGAGCGGTTCTGTCTCGAAGACGTCGAGCGCTCCGCCCGCGATCTCGCCGTCTCGGAGGGCCTCGACCAGCGCCAGCTGGTCGACGACGCCGCCGCGGGCGACGTTGATCAGGTAGGCGTCCTGGCGCATGGCCGCGAGTTCCTCGGCGCCGATCAGCTCGCGGGTCGCGTCGGTCAGCGGGACGGCGAGGACGACGAACCGCGCGTCCGCGACGGCCTCGCGGAGTCCGTCAACCGTGTACACCTGATCGACGCCGGGTTCGGGCAGCGGCGAGCGGCGGACGCCGACCACGTCCATCCCGAGGCCGGTCAGTCGGTCGACGATCCCGCGGCCGAGGCCGCCGAGGCCGACGACGCAGGCCTGTTCACCGGCGACCGTCCACCCGTCGTCCCAGCCCGGCCGGGACCACTCGCGGTCGGTCTGGTGGGCGACGTGCTCGTGGATCCGCCGGGCGAGCGCGAGGACGAACCCGGCGACCGTCTCGCCGACGGCGTCGCCGTGGACGCCGGTGCTGTTCGTCAGGACGACGCCCTCCTCGCGGAAGCGGTCGTGGGGAAACCGGTCGACGCCGGCCTGTATCGAGTGGACCCACTCGAGGTCGAGGAACGACTCGCGGTGTTCGAGGGTGACGACGGCCTGGCAGTCGGCCAGTGACTCGGGCGACCCGTCGACGATCGTCGCGTCGACGGCGGCCGCCGCGAGGCGCTGGGCGAGCGGCTCCGGCGGGAACACCGCCGCGACCGATTCGTCGATCCCGATCCGGTCGATGCGCATGGGCTCGACTACTCGGTCTCGGACAGTAACGTTTGCTCCGAACCGGCCCGCGAGCGGCGTCGATCCGCCGGGGAACCGACAGTTGACCACTCCGTGGCCGCTCACTCCGCCACCGCTCACTCTCCGGTGGGGAGCTGCCCGTCGCGCGCGAGCGCGGCCATCGCGACGGTGATGATCCCGACGCCGACGGCGTAGCCGCGGAAGACTCCGGAGTAGGTGAGGCCGAACTCCGCGAGCGCGCCGACGGCGACGCTCCCGGGCGCCTGCATCAGCATCATGACCGCGCTGTAGCCCGAGTAGGCGCTCGCGCGGTTCTCGTCGGGCAGCGAGTCGAGCAGGTAGGCGTCCGCGACCGGGAACAGGCCGTGGACGATCAGGCTCATGACGATCGAGACGGCGGCGACCGCGACCCAGCTCGTGACGAGCGTGAACGCCAGCAGCGTGACGACGAACCCCCCGAGGATCCCGAGCAGGACCGAGAGATACGAGAAGCGGTCGGCGAGGCGGCCCGCGACGACGAACGAGGGAACGCCCGCTGCGAAGGTCACGGTCAAGAGGGTGTTCGCGGGGCCGGAGGCGATCCCCTTCGCGCCGAGGTAGGTCACGTAGAAGTTGAACACGCCCTGCCAGACGAAGCCGCTGAAGCCGACGAAGACGACGCCCGCCGCGACGAGGCGCCACTGCGCGCGGATGGCCCCCAGCAGGTCGCGGTCGTCGACGCCCGCCTCCGGCAGGTCCGCCCGCCGGAGCGCGAAGACGAACGCGACAGTCAGCGCGAGCGCGAGCACCGCCAGCGCGCGGAACGACAGCCGCCAGGAGCCCAGCCCGATGGCCAGCGAGACGAGGAACGGGGCGGTGACGGCGGCGATCTGCGAGGACATCCCGCGCAGGCCGACCGCCAGGCCGACGCGCTCGGGGTAGAGCTCGCTCACCAGCGGGTTGGCGGCGATGAAGAAGACGCCGGAGGCGAGGCCGACGAGCAGCGCCCCGGCGACGGTGACGCGGATGTCCGGCGAGAAGGCCGTGAACCCGGCCGCGCCGGCGAGGAACAGCCCCATCCCCACGAGGACGCGGTGGCGCGCGACTTTCGTCAGGAGGTAGCCCGTCGGGAGCCGAGGGAGGGCGCTGCCGACCCAGACGGCCGTCGCGGCCAGCCCCGCCGTGGCCGGGCTGACGCCCGAGCGGATGAAGTAGTCCACCAGCGGCGCGAAGGCGATCCGGCCGAAGTTCACCAGGAAGGAGAAGGCACAGATGGAGACGAACACGCCGGCACGGCCTCGGGGGACCGTTCGACCGGTACCGGCCGCCTCGGCCGTCGACCCGCTCATGGCGAGCGCGGCGACGGGACGAGCGACCGCGCTCGCCTGACCTGCGACGACTCGGACGGGCCGTCCGCGGGCGGACGGGCGACGATACCGCTGGGAGCGATCACGTTCCCGGATCCCGGCTACTGGCCATTGAACCCCTCGCTCCCGGTCGATGTTTCCCGTTTGCGCCGCGGTCACGGGGCCCGCGGGTCACCGGAGACAGCGCGTGCGGTCGTCGCGGATCCGCTGCAGGCGGTCGGCGATCGCCGACAGGGCCGGACAGCGCGCGTCGAACTCGCCGTAGAGGAAGGTGACGAGGCTCGTCCCGGCGACGCCGGAGAGGTGGACGTCCGGTCGGCCGTGGACGAGCGACTGGCGTTCGTCTGCCAGGTCGGCGCACGTCGCTTCGAGGTCGGCCAACCGGTCGTCCAGCCGGCTCAGCCGCGCTGTCGACGCGTCGTCGAGTTGCGGCTCTATCTCGGCGAGTCGCCGGTCGCACTCGGCCAGCGCGCCGTCGATATCGACGAGCGACTCCCGCTCGCGTTCGAGCGCGCGGCGGAACCGCTCGCGGTCGTCGCTGGCGGACTCGCTGCCGTCCCAGAGCGCGCGGTACAGCGGCGGGGTCAACTGCCGGCCGTCGACAACCTGCGTCGCCACTTCCGGGCAGAACTCGGAGGCGAGGCTCGCGCGGAGCGTGTCGCCGTACTCCGCCTCGTAGTGGGGGACGTCCATCACGGTCTCCCGGTAGGCCGTCCTGACGGCCCGGAGCGAGGCGGCGGGGCCCGGATCGCCGCCCGTCGAGACGGCCGCGGGCATCGTCGTCACGCCGGACCCAGCGGTCGCGCTCGTCGCGCTGGGCGGCGTCGGATCGACGTTCGAGAGGCGAGCGCGGAACCGGTCGAACGCCGCCCGCTCGTCGGTCGCGTATTCGATCTCCCTGTCCACGATGTCGATCGCCGTCCGGAGGGGCGCGGAGTTCGAGGCTGTCATGTGCTGTCGGGCGGTCCGTGTCGGATCCGCCCGGCCGGACGGGTAAGCGGTTGCTATGAGGGATCTATACCGGGCCGTACCCGTATATAGCTCCTCGTCGGCCGGCGCGGATCCGCCACGGCCGTTTGCTCCCTGCCGCGGCAGTCTGGCCACCTCGCCGAAACTATCGGACCGCCTACCAAAACGCCATTCAGGGAACCTTTATTCGAGCCGTGCTCCGATCGATGTACATGAACTGCCCCGACGTGGTCGCCGTCTGCGGCAGCCGCCGCGAGGGGAGCTACACCCGCCGCGCCCTCCGGATCGCCCTCGACGCGGCGGCCGACGCCGGCGCCGACACCGAGCTGCTGGACCTGCGAACGATCGACCTGCCCCCGTTCGACCCCGACGCGGAGGAGGGCGAGACCGTCCGGGAGTTCAAGCGGCGCGTCCGCGAGGCCGACGCCGTCATCCTCGGGTCGCCGGTCTATCACGGCTCGTACTCGGCGACGCTGAAGGACGCGCTGGACTACTGCGGCAAGGACGAGTTCACCGACACGACCGTCGGCCTGCTCGCCACCGCCGGCGGCGGTAGCTACGCCAGCACGCTCGATCACCTGCGCGTCGTCGTCCGCTCGGTCCACGGCTGGACGGTCCCCACGCAGGTGGGCATCCGCGGCGCCTACGACAAGTTCGACGGGGAGGAGGTCACCGAACCGGGCCTCGAAGACCGGATCCGCGAACTCGGTCGCGAGGTGACCGCGAACGCGGACGTCAACCCGTCCGCACGCCCCGCGGCTCCCGCCGAGTGCGACGACTGAACGGGTTCGCACTCGACGGTTTCGCCTCGACGTGTTTCGCGCTCGGCGACTTCGCCCTCGCTCGTTTCCCGCTCAGATCAGGTCGAGCGTCCGGAGCGTCCGTTCCAGCTGGACCTCCTGGTCGCGGTCCATCCGCTGGAGTGGCCGCCGCATCGGCCCGGGGTCGAACTCGACCTCGGGGTGCAAGTCCAGCGCGGACTTGACGCCTCCCAGGTACGGCCCGCGGTCGATGGCCTTCCACACGTCGAAGACCGTGCTCTGGAGCTCGCGGGCGCGGCCCTCCTCGCCGCCGACGTACGACTCGTAGAGCTCGACCGTCAGCTCGGGGAAGACGTTCGAGACGGCGCTGACGAGGCCCGAACACCCGATCTCCAGCTCCGCGAACAGAAGCGAGTCCAGCCCCGCGAGGTAGGCCAGTTCGGGCTGACGGTCGATGGCCTGGCCGAGCCACGCGACGTCGCCGCTGGAGTCCTTGACGCCGACGATCCCGTCAATCCGGGCGAGGCGGTCGAGCGTGTCCAGGTCGAGCTTGTTGCCCATCCGCGCCGGGAAGTGGTAGATGTACACCGGGATGTCGACGGCGTCGGTGACCTCCTCGTAGTGTTCGACGATCGCCTCGCTGTCGATGGGGTAGTAGTAGGGGATGCCGACGACGACGGCGTCGGCGCCGCTGTCCTCGGCGTCGAGCGCGTATGAGACCGTGTTCTTCGTGCTCGGCGCGCTGACGCCGGCGATCACGGGCACCTCGTCGCCGACCTCGTCGACGACCGCGCCGATGACCGCCGCGCGCTCGTCGGGCTTGAGCATCGGGAACTCCCCGCTGGTCCCGAGCGGGAAGACGCCGTGGACCCCGCGGTCGACGACGAACCGGGCGTGGGCCGCGGTCGCGTCGAGGTCGAGTTCCTCGTCGGCACCGAAGGCGGTGATCGTCGGCGGGATGACGCCGCGTATCGAAACGTCACGTGTCGGACCTTGATCCGTCATCTGTCGATCCATCCCGCGGCGGTGAGTATGAAGGTACCGCTACAGGTCAGTAATGCGACCCCACGAGCGGACGTGGCCGGGGTCGATCCGGAGCGCCGGTCGCTCGCCGAGCGCGTGGTCCGCGTACTGGTCGTATTCGCCGCGCAGGGCGCCGACGGCCGCATCGTGGCTCGCGTCCCCGGGCGCCAGTACCGACGCCGTTCCCCGGACCTGGACCCAGCCGAGGCGGTCCCAGTCCTCGACGTAGTGGTCGGCGACCAGCGCGACGCGGCCGTTCTCGCGCACGTCGCGGACTCGGCGCAGCGTCTCCGGGGAACCGCCTTTCGGCTTCTCGTCGATCGGCGAGGCGATCCAGGGCGCGGTCTCGCCGTCCGGGGCGGCGCTCTCGTCGTCCTCGCCGTCGACGAGGGCGAAACAGACCGGGACGGCGTTCGGCCGCCCCTCCGCATCGGCGGTGGCGAGTCGGGCGACGCGGGCGGATTCGAGGTAGCGGCGCTCGGCGTCGGTGAACATACCGGAGACCAGGCGGCCGTCAGAAAAGAGCGCTCCGCCGCCAGCGACGTCGCTCCGACTCGAAGGCCGCCTACAGGACGCTGTCGGGGTCGGGTAGCTCGGCCATCCCGCCGGCGCGGGTGGTCGAGGCGGCGGCGACGGCGTTGCCGCGGTCGAGGACGGCGGCGAGCGAGCGCTCCCCGGCCGCGAGCGCGTCGACGACGCCCGCGGTGAAGGCGTCGCCCGCGCCAGTCGTGTCGACCGCGTCGACGGCGTACCCCTCGTGGACGGCTTCTTCGGGGCCCCACGGCGCGTCGTCGGTCGCGGCGGCCGCCGCGCCGGCCTCGCCGAGCGTCAGGAACACGGTGTGAGGACCGAGTTCGTGGAGCCGCGGCGCGACCGCGTCGATCGTCGACCCGTCGAAGCCCGCCGGTTCGAGGTCTTCGTGGGACGTCTTCAGCACGTCGACCGCGGGCAACAGGCGGCGGACTTCGCTCTCGAAGTCGGCGTCGTGCCACAGCTCCGGCCGGGCGTTCAGGTCGAAGACGACGGTACAGCCGGCCTCGTTCGCCCGCTCGACGAGGTCGTGGATCGCCTCCCGCGAGGGAGAACTCGCGAGGAGGACGCTCCCGACGACGACCCACTCGACGTCGGCGAGGGTCTCGTCGGGCACGCGGCCGGATTCGAACCGCGTGTCGGCGGTGCCGTCGCGGTAGAACGTGAACCGGGGCCCCTCCTCGGGGTCGCCGCTGACGAAGGCGAGCGTGGTCTCGGCGTCCGGGTCGCGCTCGACGAATCGCTCGGGGACGCCGCGGTCGGCGAGCGCGTCGGCGAGGAAGTCGCCGAACGGGTCGGCGCCGACGCGCGTCCAGAACCAGGGCCGTCGGTCGAGCTGCGCGAGGCGGACGGCGACGTTCGCCGGCGCGCCGCCGGGCTGGCGGGAGAACTCGTCGGTGTCGGCGAGGGGTGTCTCGGTCGCGGGGAGGAAGTCGACGAGCGTCTCGCCGGCGACGAGGACGGTCGGATCCATGACCGACCGTACTCACCAGTCCGCCAAGAGTCCGCATGGTTCGACCGCGGAGACCGCGGCGGGAGCGCCCGCCCGGTCGGCGCCGTCAGTCCGACTCCCGGACGGTGAGGTATTCGGGCGGGACCCGTTCGGTCGTGTAGGTCGCTCGACCCCGGCGGGTGATTTCGTGACCGTCGGCGAGCATCGCGGCGGCGTCGACCGCGAAGACCACGGGCTCGTCGGCGTGCCGTTCGCCGACGCGGCGGGCTTCGTCGACGCCCCCGGAGAGGTGGACCAGCTGGCGCGACATCGGTTTCAGGCCCTCGGCGAGGATGGCGTCGCGGGTCCGCGGCGCCGTGCCGTGATAGAGCGTGTCGGGGACCGGGCCGTCGCCCGACTGCAGGTCCACGGCCACCGAGTGGCCGTAGGCCGCGCGGACGCGGTCGTCGCCGGACTCCGCACCGCCGTCGCCGACCCCGCCGCCGGTCCGCTCGAAGCGGCCGTTCGGGTCCGTCGCGACGACGGCGGCGACGCGCTCGCGGTCCGCCCAGTCGTACTGTCGCTCGGCCGCGGCGACCAGGTCGCCGAACGGCGTCCAGCCGGCGTCGTCCAGCGCGAGCCCCGCGTCGTCCGGGAAGTGCCTGAGCGCGCCCGAGAGGTACTTCGAGAGACGGCGGCGGCGAGCGGCGCCGAGGACCGCCCGTCCCTCGCGCTCGCAGACGGGGCAGGCGTCGCCCTCGAAGAACCCGTGGTCCTCGCAGCTGCGGACGGTAGTCATCGCCGTCCAGTTCGCCGCCGGGCCGGAAAACACGTTCGCCGTCCCCGGGTATGGCGCCCGATGGCACGCCGCAGTGGCGTCCACGACCGCACCGTTTTTCCGTCCCATTCCGCTACGTCGATCCACAATGGGCTTCGGGAGCTACGACGAATCCGAACAGGAGAACCAGAGCGGCGACGCCGACTACGACGAAGACGACGCAGTCAACGTCCACGAGCACGACCACGAGGGCGAGGTGTCGGTCGAGGGCGCGGACTCCGCCGACGAACTGGTCGACCGCCTGCAGGACATGAAGTAACCCCCCGGTCGGACCCACACTTCGGCGCCCGCCGCGAACCACCGGCCCGCGGCCGTCGCGATCAGTGCGCGGGGGCGTAGGCGTCCGAGAACGCGTTCAACACGACGACGCCGGCGACGACGAGCGCCATCCCGGCGACCGCGGCCGCGTCGATCTGTTCTTCGAAGACCACCACGCCCACCAGCGCCGTCGCCACGATCCCGATCCCCGCCCAGGTCGCGTACACCAGCCCGACCGGTAGCTCTTCGAGCGTCAGTCCGAGCAGGTAGAAGGAGCCCGCGTACCCGACCGCGACGACGGCCGTGGGCGCGAGTTCCGAGAACCCGCTGCTGGCCTTCAGCGCGGTCGTGCCGGTCACCTCCGCGGCGATCGCGAGCGCGAGCGTCAGGTACGGTCGCATGGCCGGAGGGAGTCCGCCCGCGGGAAAACCGCTTGTCGAACGCGCCGCCACTTCCTGTCCGTTCCCGAATGGTTTAGTCCGCTCGCGCCCCACCGCGAGGCATGTCCGACCTGGGGGAGCTGGGGCTGTCGAGCTACGAGGAGAAGGTCTATCGGGCGCTTCTGTCGCTCGGGTCCGCCACGGCCCAGGAGGTCTCGGAGGCCAGCGACGTGCCGATGGGGCGCATCTACGACGTGCTCAACGGGCTGGACGCCCGCGACGTCGTCCGCAGCCAGTCGACCGAGCCGACGACGTACGCGGCGGTCGATCCGGAGACGGCCGTCGAGCGACTGCTTGCGGAGCGCCGGCGGGAACTGTCGGCGCGGGCCGACCGCTACGAGGCGATCGCCGCCGAGATCGGTCCCGAACTCGCTGCGACGAAACCCGCCGAGAGCCGCTTCTGGACCGCGCCGCTGGGGAGCGAGACGGCGATCTCGCTGGAACGGGACCTGTTCGCGACCGCGGGCGACAGTATCCGGTCGGCGATGAGCGTGCCCTACGCGGCGGCGCCGTGGGAGCGCTACGAACCGGAGGTCGACCCGTTCTACGCGGCACTCGACGACGGGGTCGAGGTCCGGATGCTCGGCCACGCCGCGATGGTCGAGGCCGCGCCGCCGGACGTCGTCGCGGAGACGGTCGACGCGCCGCCGAACGTCTCGCTCCGGGTCACGACCGACCTGGAGGTCACCTTCGACGTGGTCGACGGCAACGAGGTCTGCTTCCACGTCCCGCACCCGCTCGACAGCGGCGAGCGCCTGGGCGTGATCCACGTCCGCGACGGGGAGATGGCCGGTCGGCTGGCCGAGGTGTTCGACCGCGCCTGGGCCGAGGCCGTGCCGCTCTCCGCGGTCGTCGACGACGGGGGCCTCGCGCTCGACGGGGACGCGATGGGGGACGACACGGTCGACGGCGCGCCCGACCTCGACGACTGATTCGCCCGGTCGACATCGGCGTCCGGCCGTCGGCCGCTCCGGTCCTCGCTTCCGGCACCCGAACGTTGATTGACGTGAGTGGCGCACGTGAACGCATGCCAGATCGGAGCGCGTTCGGCCAGCGACTCGCCGAGGAGGACGAGCGGCGGGTCGAGGCGATCCTCCAGGAGATGACCGTCGCCGAGAAGGTGGGCCAGGTCGTCGGCGTCCCGGCGCTCGCGGACGTCGAGGAGGCGAAGACGGCGGTCACCGACCACCACGTCGGCTCGGTCCACTTCGGCGGGACGCCGCACAACACGCCCGCCGAGAAGGCCGAGTTCGTCAACGACCTCCAGCGGGCGGCCATCGACGCCTCGCGGTTCGATATCCCGCTGTTCGTCCGCGCGATGGCCGAGCACGGCCACGCCGCCATCTCGGGGAGCACTGTCTTCCCCCAGCAACTCGCGCTCGGCGCGACGCGCGACCCCGACCTCGCCGAGCGCGCGGCGCGCGCGGCCGCGGTCGAGATGCGCGCGACGGGCGTCCAGTCGACAAGCAGCCCCATCGGCGACGTGGCCCGCGACCAGCGCTGGGGGCGCATCGCCGAGACGTTCGGCGAGAGCCCGCGCCTCTGCGCCGCCTTCACCGAGGCGATGGTCAGGGGGTACCAGGAGAACGACCTCGACGAGTCGGTGCTGGCCGTCACCAAGCACTTCCCCGCCTACAGCGAGGGCGTCCGCGGCGAGGATCAGGCCCCCAACGACATCTCCGAGTACACGCTCCGGCGCGTCCACGTCCCGCCCTACGAGGCCGGGATCGAGGCGGGGACCGCCGGGATCATGCCCTGCTACAACGTCATCGACGGCGAACCCGTCCACGGCTCGCCGCGGTTCCTGCGGGATCTGCTCCGCGAGGACCTGGGATTCACCGGGTTCACGCTCGCGGACTACGCCGGCGCCGAGGACCTCCACGGCGGCCACCGCGCCACCGATTCCCTGGAGGAGTCGCTCTGGCGTGCGATCCGGGCGGGGATCGACCTGCTCCCCTCCGGCGGCGCCGAGTACTGCGAGCAGGTCCTCGCCCTCGTCGAAGACGGCGAACTGAGCGAGTCGCGGATCGAGGAGAGCGCCCGGCGCGTGCTCCACCTGAAGTTCGCGCTCGACCTCTTCGAGGACCCGTTCGTCGACCCCGACGACGCCGTCGCGACGCTCGGCCGGCCGGACCACCGCGACCTCGCCCGCGAGGTCGCCAGGGAGTCGATGACGCTCCTGCGGAACGAGGACGACGTCCTCCCGCTCGACCCCGACCTCGACCAGCTACTCGTCGCCGGCCCGAACGCGGACGACATCGCCGCCCAGCACGGCGGCTGGGGGAGCGTCGAGGACCCGCGGCCCCTGGGCGACACCGTCCTCGACGGGATCGAGGCGGCGGTCGACGACGGGACCGACGTGGTCCACGAACCGGGGAGCGCCATCGGCGAGACGCTCGACGTCGACGCCGCCCGGGACGCGGCCGCCGACTCGGACGCGGCCGTCGTGGTCGTCGGCGAACCCGACTACATCCACGAGTTCCGCGCGAGTTCCCAGGAGTTCGGGGCCGAGGAGTTCCCCCACCGCGAGAGCCTAACGCTGCCCGACGCCCAGCGCGAACTGGTCGAGGCGATCCACGCGACCGGCACGCCGACCGTCGCGGTCCTCGTCACCGGCCGCGTGCTGTCGACGCCGTGGATCGCCGAGCACGTCCCCGGCCTGCTGCTGGCCTACCAGCCCGGTTCGGAGGGCGGCGCCGTCGCGGACGTGCTGTTCGGCGAGCACAACCCGTCGGGCAGGCTCCCGCTCTCCGTCCCGCGCTCGGAGGGACAGGTGCCGGTCCGGTTCAACCACCTCACCCATCCGACCGTCGACCACGAGGCCCACCGCTCCTCCTACGATCCCCTGTTCGAGTACGGACACGGGCTCAGCTACACGGACTTCGAGTACGAGGACCTGACTGTCGCACCGGCCGAGGTCGGACCGGACGGCACCGTCGACGTCGAGGTCGCGGTCGCCAACGTCGGTGACCGCGCCGGGACCGAACCCGTCGAGGTGTTCGCGACCGACGTGGTGAGCACCCGCATCACGCCGGTCCGAGAACTGCGGGCGTTCGACCGCGTGGCCCTCGACGCCGGCGAGCGAGCGACGGTCTCGTTCTCGCTGGACGTCCGGGAGTTCGGCATCGTCGAGAACGACGGGACGCGGACGGTCGAACCCGGAACCTTCGAGGTCAGCGTCGCGGACCTCGCCGACAGCTTCGAGGTGGTGCGGCGCCGTCCGTACCGGCGCTGAGGTGGGGCGATCGGCCGCCGCCGTACTGTCGCCGTTCTCGCGCCGCCGTCACGCTCATGGCCGTGGCGCGCGTATCTCCGCCAATGTCGGTCCCTGACGAGATCGACCTCTCCGGCGACCGCAAGCGCGTCTATCGCTTCGTCGACCGGCACGGTCCGGTCGAGCCGGCGTCGGTCGCCGAGACCGTCGGCGTCGACCCGGAGTCGTTCCAACATCACGTCTCGATCCTCAAGCGCGACGACTTCATCGAGGAGGACGAGCGCGGGCGCCTGCGGGCGCAACTCCAGCCGGGGGAGTCCGAGGAGTTCGCCGAGGCGGGCGTCGCCTACGCGATCCGTCCGGCCCGGCCCGCGGACTTCTCCGGCGTCGTCGGCGTCATCCGCGAGGTCACCACCGAGGGGACCTACATCACCGCCGAGACGGTCGCCGAGGAGCTCACCTACGAGGAGACGCTCTTCCGGCGCACGCCCACGGAGTGTCGGATCGTCTTCGTCGCCGAGGTCGCCGACGAGGTCGTCGGCTGGGGCCACGTCGACGCCCAGGAGCAGGCTAAGCTCCGCGGGACCGCCGAGTGTACCGTCGGCGTCCTCGACGGCTACCGCCGCCACGGCATCGGCAGCCACCTCCTCCAGCGCTGCGTCGAGTGGGCCGCCTCCAGGGGGTGCCGAAAGGTGTACAACAGCCTCCCCGCGACCAACGGCGAGGCTATCGACTTCCTCGAACGCAACGGCTGGGAGATCGAGGCGATCCGCGAGGAGCACTACGAGATCGACGGCCGCCTCGTCGACGAAGTGATGCTCGCCCGGCGGCTCGACGAGTGACTTACGAGGCGCCCTCGCCCTATTCGTCCCAATCGTCGCTGGACCAGTCGCCGTCGTGGTCTTCGACCGACGACTCCCCCGCACGCGGGAGCGCCCGCGAGAGGACCACGTACTCCGCGAACGCAAGCGTGACCGCGACCAGCACCGAGAGCAACGCGTTCTCGAGGACGAACATGAGCGCCAGCGCGACGATGCCGGCCCCGGAGAGCGCGTAGCCGGCCGCACCGGGGTGGAAGCTCCGCGCCAGGTTCTCGTGGTCGTCGCGGACGTAGCTCTCGTCGGCCCGTCGGATCGTGTACGGCACGGTGTAGAAGATCCCGACGCCGGAGAGGGCGCCGACGAGCACCCCGGCCGCGATCTGCTCGAAGAGGAGGACGGTCACGTACGCGAGCGCCCCGAACGTGACCACGGCGGCCGCTCCACCGACGAATCCCGGGGAGACTACGCTCTCGTCCATCGTCGATTCTGCCATGTCCGTGCGATCACTCTCTGTCAATAAAACGATAGGGGGCGGCGCCTGTCAATTTGCGTCCGAAGCGGCCGTCACCCCGTCCGGAAGGAGTAGTCGAGCGTCGGCGCGGAGTGGGTGAGCGACCCCATCGAGACGACGTCGACGCCGGTCGCGGCGTACTCGGGAACGGTCTCGACGGTGATGCCGCCCGAGGCCTCGGCGAGCACCTCGCGACCGATGTCGTCCGCCGCGTCGCGGAGCAGTCCGACCGCCCGCTCGGTCGTGTCGGGGTCCATGTTGTCCAGAAGGACGATGTCCGCCCCGGCCTCGGCGGCCCGCGGCGCGTCGGCGGGCTCCTCGACTTCCACCTCGACCTTCGTCGCGAACGACGCCCGCTCCCGGAAGTGCTCGACGGCGGATTCGAGCCCCAGCTCGGCGACGTGGTTGTCCTTGACCATCACCATGTGCGAGAGGTCCAGCCGGTGGGTGTCGCCGCCGCCCGCGACGACGGCCCGCTTCTCGATCCCCCGCAGTCCGGGCGTGGTCTTTCGCGTCCCGGCGATCCGCACGTCGTCACTCTCCGCGCGGGCCGCATCCACCGCCCGTCGCGTCTTCGACGCGATGCCCGACGCGTGGCCGGTGACGTTGACGGCCACGCGCTCGCCGCGCAGCACCTCTCGGGCCGATCCTTCGACTTCGAGGACGGCGTCGCCGGGTTCGATCCGGTCGCCGGCCGCCGCGCTGTCGGTGACGGCCACGTCCAGGTACTCGAAGACGGCGCGAGCCGCGTCGAGACCGGCGACCACGCCGGACTCCTTGGCGACGAGTCGACCGGTCGTCTCGCCCGGCACCTGGTTGGTCACGTCGTGGTGGCCCACGTCTTCGCGGAGCCACCGTTCGACTTTGGAGTCGGGGATCATCGGCTCAGTCGGCCCGCGTCGTCGCGGGTTCCTCGACGAGGTTGTGCGTCCCGACGGACTCCTCGTTCTCGGCGGCGGCCCGCGCGACGAGCAGGGCCGTCACCGACGCGTGGCGGAGTTCGTACAGCGACCGCGAGGTCCGCGTGCGGACGTAGGCGTCGACCTCGCCCTTGAGTCGTCGCAGGACCGCCTGCGCGCGACCGAGGTCGTCGGGATGTCTGCGGAGGCCGACGTACTCGTCCATCACGCGGCGCAGGCGGACGAACTTCTCGCGGGCGAAGTTGTCGGGGAGCGCGGGGTCCCGGTCCAGCAGTTCCGGCGCCTCGACGACCTGGGGGTCGTAATCCGCGGCGTCTCCGCCCGCGCGGAGCCCCCAGACGAGCCCTTCCAGCAGCGAGGTCGAGGCCAGGCGGTTGGCGCCGTGGACGCCGGTGCGCGAGCACTCGCCGACGGCGTAGAGGCGGTCGAGCGACGCTCGTCCGCAGGTGTCCACGTCGACGCCGCCGCAGAGGAAGTGCTCCGCGGGGCCGACGGGGATGCCCGACTCCCAGCCGATGCCGCGGTCCTCGCACTTCTCGACGAGGTCGGGGAACTCCCCGGCGAAGTCGAGCGGCGAGACGTCCAGCACGACCTCGCCCGTGGCGTCCCGCTCTTTCTGGACGGCGCGGGCGACCACGTCTCGGGGCGCGAGTTCGGCGTCCGCGTGGTAGTCGGGCATGAACCGCTCGCCCTCGCCGTTGCGGAGGACGGCGCCCTCGCCCCGGACGGCCTCGCTGACGAGGAACGGACCGTCGTTGGCGCCCTCGCCACCGGGGTACACAGTCGGATGGAACTGCACGTACTCCATGTCTTCCACGTCGGCGCCGGCGAGCGCGGCCATCGCGATGCCGTCGCCCGTCGAGCCGTCGGGGTTGGTCGAGCGCGGGTAGAGGTCGCCGATGCCGCCCGTGGCGAGAACCGTCGCCCCCGCGAACGTCGGCATGACATCGCCCTCGTGTTCGAGCAACGCGCCGTGGACGCGCCCCTCGTGGCTCACGAGTTTGAGCGCGGCGGTGTCGTCGAGTATCTCGACGCCGTCGCGGTCGTCGAGCTGGTTCAGGAACGGGACGTGGATGTGCTTGCCCGTCGACGCGTCGACGTGGAGGATCCGCGGCTCGTCGTGGGCGGCCTCGCGGCCGAAGTCGAAGTCCGCGGTCTCCTCGCCGCCCTCGTCCGCGCCGCTGGTGTCGAACTCGACGCCGAGCGTGTCGACCAGCACGTCGTTGACGGCCTCGTTGGCCTCGTCGACGAGCACGTCGACCGCGCCGGGGTCGGACGTGTCGGCGCTGGCGGCCAGGATGTCCTCCTTGAACTGCCCGGGGTCGTCCCGGGAGACGGCGATGCCGCCCTGCGCCCACCACGACGAGGCGCCCTCCGGGCGGGTCGCCTTCGTCGCGACGGTCACGTCGGCGCCCTCGCGGACCGCGCCCAGCGCCGCGGCCAGGCCGGCGATTCCGGAGCCGACGACGAGCACATCCGTCGTCCGGTAGTCGTCGTAGTCTTCGAGTTCGGTCTCGCTCATCGTTAGATCTCCAGCATCCGGTCGAGGGCGACCTGTGCGAGTTCCTTCTCCTCGGGCGCGACCTCGATGACGTTGCGCTCGCGGCCCGCGACGAGTTCTTCGAGCACCCACGTCAGGTAGTTGGGGTCGATCTGCCGCATGGCGTTGCAGTCCATGCAGGCGTCGCCGCAGAGGGGCAGCACCTCCACCTCGGGGTGCCAGCGGTCGAGGTGGTTGGCGAGGTGGATCTCGGTGCCGATGGCCCACGCGTCGCCGGGGTCGGCGTTCTCGACCGTCTCGCAGATGGTCGACGTGGAGCCGACCACGTCGGCCGCTTCGACGACCTCGCGGCGACATTCGGGGTGGACGACGACGTTGGCGTCCGGGCGCCGTTCGCGGAGGTCCTCGATGTGCGATTCGCGGAAGCGCTCGTGGACCTGGCAGTAGCCGTCCCAGAGGACGATGTCGTTCTGGACGACCTCCTCGACGTCCTTGCCTTCGGGGTCCCACGGGTCCCACTCGGCGATCTCGTCCTCCATGCCGAGCCGATACGCCGTGTTCTCCCCGAGGTGCTTGTCGGGGAGAAAGAGGACCTTGTCGCCCTTCTCGAAGGCGTACTCGAAGGCCTTGTGCGCGTTCGAGGAGGTGCAGACCAGTCCGCCCTGCTCGGCGCAGAAGGCCTTCAGGTCCGCGTAGCTGTTCATGTAGGTGATCGGGATGATATCCTCGTCGGGCGCGGCGCCCGTGATCTCGGCCCACGCGGCGTCGACCTGGAGCGCCTCGGCCATCCCGGCCATCGGACACGACGCCTCCATGCTCGGGAGGATGACCGACTGGTCGTCGTCGGTGATGATGTCCGCGGACTCGGCCATGAACGTGACGCCGCCGAAGATCACGTAGTCGGCGTCGGCGTTCGCCGCCCCCTTCGAGAGCTGGTAGGAGTCGCCCACGAAGTCGGCGTGCTCGACGATCTCACGGCGCTGGTAGTTGTGGCCGAGGATCACCACGTCGTCGCCGAGTTCGTCGAGCGCGGCCTCGATGCGTTCGCTCCGCTCGGCCTCGTCCAGGTCGCGGTAGGCCGGCGGGAGCTGTTCCAGGTTGTCGTACTTGAAGAGACTGAGGTCAGTCTCGAACTGCGCTGTTTCCATTTCCGGCACGAGTGGTCACTTGGGTTAGGTGATTCTATGGACCACCGTATTGAAAAAGTTTTGTCTTCAATGGGGCCGACCGGTAACTATGACGTGGTACGAACCCCGTTTCGACCAGTTCTCGGTCCTGAATGGCTCTATTGATGGAGAGTGGTGCGTATTATCAAGGGTTGAGAAACAGGCGACCGACGAGGGCGCGAACCGTTGGGACGATCTGTTCGTCGTCGGGCCCTTCGCGACTGGGTCGGACGGCGGGTTCGACCCAACGGTTACCCGCACTCGTCCCGGGGGATCACCCGTGTCCGCCTGAACGATGGTCGAGGGAAACATACACGGCGCGTTCGTCTATCCAGACGGGAGCGCAGAAGCGGTGAAACAGCGCCTCTTCGGCGAGTTCGACCCGTCGACGAACGGCCTCGAACGGATCGACGACAGGCGAATCCAGCTCGCCGACGACGAACGCATCCAGTTCCACGTCGAAGCGCCGGAGTACGAACCGGACGCGCCCGAGGGCGCGACCATCACTCCGCCCCTTTCGTGTCTCGTCGTTAACCGGTACGAGGGCGGTGTCGCCTACGCCCGGGGAGAGGGACGCGACGAGTACGTCGACCTCTTCGTGACCGTCTACGAGCACCTCCCGGAGCGCCCCGCCGCCGGGTACCTGATGGGCGGCGACCAGAGCAGCGGGATTCGAAACGGCACTGCCGGGTACCGCCACCCGGTGACGGCCGAGAGTCTCGGGAGCGACGAGTTCAACGACGCGGCGTGGGTGATGGTCTTCACGCCCCCGATGGTCGAGCAGTACGGCAGGGACAGGCTGCTCGGCCTCTCGGTTCGGCGCGTCGAGGAACTGGGCGACGGATCGATAGCCGTCGTCGCCCCCGGCGACCCGACTCAGTACACCGAGTGGCGCGACCTCGCCGCGCAGTTGGACGTTCCCGCGGCCGCCGATCGACCGTACTAGCTCCGGCGGGAGACCGCGAGTAGCGTTCGGAGCGAACCAGTGGCGACGGGGGTGAGCGGTTCAGACGATCTGTTCGCCGTCGTCGTCGTAGACGGCAATGGCGTCGACGGGACAGGCCCGGGCGGCGAACTTCGCGTCGAGTTCGGCGTCCTCCGGGACCTCGCGGACGAAGATATCGTCGTCCTGCTCCTCGCTATCGACGAGGACCGCCTTGCCCGCGTCGCTGTCGCGTTCGAAGCCGTCCCACTCGGCGACGCACTGGAACATCCCGATACAGGTGTCCCGATCGTATTCGATGCGCATGGCGGTAGTTGACCGGCGAACGGCATAGGAATGGCGGGACGGCGTTCGCGATCCGACGAGTTCCGAACCGAGCGGAATGTGACCCGGCGGCGGGTGCGGTTTGCCGCGTCAGGTGCGAGGTCACCGGGTCCGATCCGCGGTCCCGCACGGATTCTCCACGTACGTCGGGCTGATTCCGATCGGGGGGTACTCCGCCTCGGAGAAGTCGCCTATCTTCACGAGAGCACCGATACATCCCGGGTCCTCGGCCTCGTCCTCGTAGTAGGTGTCGTAGTCCGCTCGCGTGACCGTGTACTCCCAGGACGTGGAGGCTCGCTCCCCCTCCTCGTCGAGGTGGAGAGCCCAGATACGGTACTGGCTCTGTGTGTCCGACCACGTCGGTTGGATCTTCGTCCAGGCGGACCCGTCTGCAGCGTCGGCCGGACCGAGCGAGACCTGCCGGTCGATCAGGGTCTCGTCGCCGCGCTCCACTGCGAGCCGAACTGTCCGTGCCGTGAACGACGCGTTGATGACTTCGATCCGCCCGAGCACGGTCCCACTGGAACCGAGAACGGACGAGCACCCGGCGAGCCCGAGACTCCCGGCCACTCCCAAACTTCTGAGCGCCTGGCGACGGTCCATCTATTCTCCGATAGGCCACCGCGCATATATCTCTGTATGTGCGGCGGTCGGCCTTCTCCTCCCCCCGTCGAGTATCCGCGCGAGCGAAGCGAGCGCGGTTCGCCGTGAGAGCGGAGCCCTGACGAGCCTGCGGTCGTTCGCGGTGCACACTCTCGCAGACACCGAACTCGCGCTGCACGCGAGTTCGGCCTTTTTCACCCATGTTTTTGGCTGGGGGTCGCCGCAGGCGACCCCCCAGCGAAAAAGATGGTCCGACAGTTTAAATCAGGGAGCGCACTACCACGCGAGTAATGGACGTCGCGGACATCCCGGGCGTGCCCGACTGGTTGCCCGAGCACCTGCGAGCCGACGGCATCGAGTCGCTGTACCCGCCCCAGGCCGAGGCGGTCGACGCCGGCGTCACGCAGGGCGAGAACCTCGTCGCCAGCGTTCCCACGGCCAGCGGGAAGACGCTCGTCGCCACGCTCGCCATGCTCGCCTCGGTCGAGCGCGGGGGGGAAGGCGCTGTACATCGTCCCCCTGCGGGCGCTCGCCAGCGAGAAGCGCGAGGAGTTCGAACAGTTCGAGCAGTACGGCCTCGACGTCGGCGTCTCCACCGGCAACTACGAGTCCGAGGGGGGCTGGCTCGCCACGAAGGACATCGTCGTCGCCACGAGCGAGAAGGTCGACTCGCTGGTCCGGAACGACGCGCCGTGGCTGGACGAGTTGACCTGCGTGGTCTCCGACGAGGTCCACCTCGTCGACGACGGCGAGCGCGGCCCCACGCTGGAGGTCACGCTCGCGAAGCTCCGCCAGTTGAACCCCGACCTGCAGACCGTCGCGCTCTCGGCGACCATCGGCAACGCCGAGGCGCTCGCCGAGTGGCTCGACGCCGCCCTCGTGGATTCGGACTGGCGCCCCATCGAACTGAAGAAGGGCGTCCACTACGGCCAGGCGCTCCACCTCGAAGACGGGAGCCAGAGCGAGCTCTCGGTCAGGAACTCGGAGAAGCCGACCGCCGCCATCGTCCGCGACACGCTCGAAGACGACGGCTCGACCCTCGTGTTCGTCAACTCGCGGCGCAACGCCGAGGCCGCCGCCGGTCGCCTCGCCTCCACGGTCGAACCCCACCTCACGCCCGGCGAGAAGGAACAACTCGCCGAGGTGGCCGACGAGATCCGCGACGTGAGCGACACGGACACGAGCGACGACCTGGCCGACGCCGTCGAGGGCGGCGCCGCCTTCCACCACGCCGGCCTCGCCAGCGGCCACCGCTCGCTCGTCGAGGACGCCTTCCGCGACCGGCTCGTGAAGGTCGTCTCGGCCACGCCCACGCTCGCCGCCGGCGTGAACACTCCCTCGCGACGGGTGGTCGTCCGCGACTGGCGGCGCTACGACGGCACCGCCGGCGGGATGCAACCGCTCTCGGTGCTCGAAGTCCACCAGATGATGGGCCGTGCGGGGCGGCCGGGCCTCGACCCGTACGGCGAGGCGCTCTTGATCGCCAACAGCCACGACGAACTCGACGAGCTGTTCGAGCGGTACGTCTGGGCCGACCCCGAGCCCGTCCAGTCGAAGCTCGCCGCCGAGCCCGCGCTCCGCACGCACATCCTCGCCACCGTCGCCTCGGGGTTCGCAAACTCCCGCGAGGGCCTGCTGGAGTTCCTCGAACAGACCCTGTACGCGTCCCAGACGACCGAGCGGGGTCGCCTGGAGCGCGTGATGGACGACATGATCGAGTACCTCGAACGGAACGAGTTCCTCGAACGCGACGGCGACGACCTGACCGCCACCTCGCTGGGCCACACCGTCTCGCGACTCTACCTCGATCCGATGAGCGCCGCGGAGATAATCGACGGCCTCCGCGCCTGGAAACGCGGCGAGGGGCGAGCGCGGGCCGAAAGCGCGACCCCGGCGGCCGACGCACCGGCGGCCGACGAGGAGCCGCCGGGATTCACGACCGCCGGCGAGTTGGCCGACGACGCCGACGAGGACGAACAAGCGGACCGTCCTGATCCCACCGCGATGGGCCTCTACCACCTCGTCGCGCGTACCCCGGACATGTACGAACTCTACCTGCGCTCGGGCGACGAGGAGGAGTACCAGATGCTCGCCTTCGAGCGCGAGGAGGAGTTCCTCGGGTCGATGCCCAGCGAGTTCGACCCCGCCTTCGAGGACTGGCTCTCGGCGCTGAAGACCGCCCGCCTGCTCGAAGACTGGGCCAGCGAGGTCGACGAGGACGAGATCACCGACCGCTACGGCGTCGGCCCCGGCGACGTGCGCGGCAAGGTCGAGACCGCCCAGTGGCTGCTGGGCGCCGCCGAGTCGCTCGCGGGCGAACTCGGGCTCGGGCTCGCGCCGGCCATCCGCGAGGCGCGTGTCCGCGCCGAACACGGCGTCCGCGAGGAACTGACCGACCTCGCAGGCGTCCGCGGCGTCGGCCGCAAGCGCGCCCGCCGCCTGTATCAGGCCGGCATCGAGGACCGCGCCGACCTGCGCGAGGCCGACAAGTCGGTCGTCCTCGGCGCGCTCCGCGGCCGCGAACGCACCGCCGAGACCGTCCTGGAGAACGCGGGCCACCGCGACCCCTCGATGGACGGCGTCGACCCCGACGCGAGCGCCCGTCCGGAGGAGGACGGCGACGCCGGCGCCGGCGGCGACGACGCGGCCGAACCGGACGAGGAGGAAGACCAGTCGAGCCTGGGTGACTTCTGATGGACGGGGGTGAGGCCTGATGGAACTCGTCGAGGCCGTCGCGACGGTCGAGGATCTGGACGGGTTCGTGGCACGACTCGGGGAGATCGGCGACGAACACGGCGTCGCCGTCCAGGCGTTCGACGCCCGGTACGTGGTCGACCGCGCGCACCTGGAGCGGGCGGTCGAACTCGCCGACCGGGCGATCGACCGCGGCGAGAACGTCGCGCGCGAGCGGAGCGTCGAGATCCTGCTGTACGCCGCGGGGACGCGCCAGATCGACCGCGCGCTGGCGATCGGCGTCAGCGAGGGCGAGTGTCCGGCCGTCGTCCTCGTCGACGCCGGGGACGGCGACGGAACCGGAGCCGAAGGCGACGCGGCTGCGGCCGTGCGCGACGTCGAGGGCTCCGCGACCCTGGAACCGACTGCGACGCTCGGTGAGTTCGATCCCGATCGCGTCCGCGAGTTCTTCGACGTGGGCGACGCGGAACTCGACGCGGTCGAGGGGACGCTCGCCGACGTCGTCCGCGAGCGCGTCGCGCTCCTCGACGTCGAGAAGTGAGCGGGCGGTTCCTGCAGATCGAGAACCGGCGCCACCAGTTTACGTCCGTGCGCCGAAGGTCGAGTATGTACGAGGACATCCTCGTTCCGACGGACGGGAGCGCCGGTGCGGAGAGGGCCCACGACGAGGCCGTCGACCTCGCCGCCGAGTTCGGCGCGACGGTCCACTCGCTGTACGTCGTCGACGTCTCCGCGATCGGCCCGGAGTCCGGGGCCGTCGATCTCGCCGAGTCGTTCGAGCAGATGGGCGAGGACACCACCGACGCTGCCGTGGCCCGGGCGCGCGACGCAGGGGTCGACGCCGTCGGTTCGGTCACGACCGGGACGCCCCACCGGTCGATCCTCGACTACGTCGACGAGGAGGGGATCGACCTCGTCGTGATGGGCACGCACGGGCGGACCGGGATCGAGCGGTATCTCCTCGGCAGCGTCACGGAGAAGGTCGTCCGCGCCGCCGACGTGCCCGTGCTGACGGTCCGCGCGAGCGAGGACGACACCGAGGAATAGCGCCGACGGACCGACCGACGCGCCCGGCGCGTCGAGACCGGTCGTCAATCGGTCCCGTCGCGGCCTTCGGACCCGTCTGCGCGCTCGCCTTCGCCGTTGCTTGCGCTCTCGGCCCCGCCGTTGCGTTCGCCTCCACCATTGCTCTCGTCCCCACTCTCACTCTCGTCTTCCCCCGCACTGAGCCCGCCGTGTTCGTCGATCTCTCCGGCCACGAGGCGAGTCGAGGAGATCCGTTCGCCGTCGGCGGCGCGGACGAACGGGACGACGAACCCCTCCATCGGGTCGAGGCCGCGTCTGGCGCGCTCGTCGTTGATGTCGGCCAGTTCGCCCGCCGTCTCGGGGGACACGACCAGCGCGTCGAGCGTCGGGTCCGTCGACGCGATGCCGTGTTCGTCGTGGAGCTTCCTGATCTCGACCTGGCGACCCCACTCGTCGAGCGCCTCGACCTCCTCGCGGACCCGCTCGCGGCGGGCCGCGAAGTCGGGGACCGGGCGCTCGCGCTTCCCGCGGGCGAACTCGTCGCTGGTCAGCGCGACGAGGACGCCCTCGTCGCCGCGTTCGAGCGCCTTCCTGAACAGGGCGCGGTGTCCGTCGTGGATCGGGCCGAAGGTGCCGGCGACTGCGACGCGCATACCTACGCATCGGTCGGACGAGAGAAGTGTCTCACGGCCTCGGGACGGTGCCACGGACTCCCTCGACCGGGGCGGTCACCGACCGACGACGGCCCCCGGAGTGACGACGGTGTCGGCGGTCCGTTCGAGTTCGCGTCGGACCCGCCCCGGTCGGCGACGGCCGGCGAGGACGACGGCGTCGGCGTCGATCTCGCTGGCGTAAGCGGGTAGCTCCTCGTTCGGTCGGCCGTGGCAGCAGCGCGTGCGGACGACGACGTCGCGCTCGCGGCCGCGCGCGTCGACGGTCGAGAGCAGGTCGCGGCCCGCGTCCTCGGCGTCGCCGACGAGCACTTCGGCACTGCTCAGCGCCGGCTCCCCGTACCGGCCCGTGTCGACGACGTACAGCGCGTGGACGACGCCCCCGCTGCGTTCGGCCATGTCGAGCGCGCGGTCGATCGCCGCCGCTGTCCCACCGGTTCCCTCTGACGTGCGCTCGTCGAGCGAGAGCAGGATTCGATCGGTCATGGTCCCCGATCGGACCGAGACGGATCGGCGGTAAATAGGTGCGCGACGGTTCGCGGGCGGCCGGCCGCCGTAACCATCGGCATACGTCGGGAGTAAGCTTAACCTGCGAACTCGACTACTCACCGTATGGCGACGCTCGACGACCCCGTGTCCGTCGGCGGAGTCGACATCCCCAACCGCCTCTACCGGGCGCCGCTGCTCGAGTGCGCGGGCAACGGTCCCGACGCGGTCGACACCTTCGTCGACGAACTCGAACCGACGGCGGCGTCGGGCGTCGGGCTCGTCTTCCAGGGCGCCAGTATCGTCACGGCGGAGAGCGGGTGCGCGGCGCCGAACATGACCCGGTTTCACGACCCGGCGTTCGTCGCGCGCTGCTCGCGGCTGACCGACGCCGTCCACGACCACGGCGGCCGCATCTTCGTCCAGTTGGCCCACGGCGGCCTGCGGAGCATGGCCGTCTGGCACGCCGGCCACCGCGCCCGGAACCCGGACCACGAGGAACTCGCCGTCTCCCGGCCGCCCGCGCAGTTGCGCGCGCTCGACCGGCTGGGACTCGTCGACTTCCAGCCGCGAGTCATGTCCACGGCCGGGGTGTACGACCTCGCCGAGCAGTTCGGGAGAGCGGCGGGCTACGCCGCCGACGCCGGGTACGACGGGATCCACCTCTCCGGCGCGAACATGGGCGTCGTCCAGCAGTTCCTCTCCCCGTTCTACAACCGCCGCGACGACGAGTTCGGCACCGGCCCCGACGAGCCGCCGGGGAGCGGCGGCGTGCGCTTCCTGGAAGCCGTCCACGACGCGGTCCGCGACCACGCCGGCGACGTGCCGCTGGCGACGAAAGTGCCGGCCGAGACGGCCGCGCCCCGGTTCGTCCGTCGCCGCCTCTCGCGCGACGACGCTGTCGGGATCTGCGAGCGCGTCGCCGCGATCGGCTACGACGCCGTGGTCCCGGTCGAGGTCTCGACGTTCTGGGACATGAGCGTCGTCAGGGGCGCCTATCCGGACCGCGCCTGGGAGGCCGCGGACCTCCGGAGCGACTACGCCGAGGCGTTCGGCGGTCCGCGGCGCGCCAGGGCGGTCGCGGCGCTGAACCGGTTGCAGAGTCGCCGCTTCCCCAGGGAGCCCGGCTGGAACGCCGATCTCTGCCGTCGGGTCCGCAGGCGGGTCGACGTGCCCGTCCTCTGCGAGGGCGGCGTCCGAGAACGGGAGACGTGCGACGAGTTGCTGGGCGCGTCCGGCGGGGAACCGGCCTGTGACCTCGTCGGGATGGGGCGGCCGTTCTACGCCGAACCGCGCCTCGGTGCGCGACTGCTCGGCGAGCGCGGCCGACGCGAGGGTTCGGCGGCGCTCTGCGCGAGTTGCAACAACTGCACCGTCCCGCAGGTGACCGGTGCGCCGGGGACGTGCCGGACGCCCGCTGTGGTTCGCGAGCGCGCTCGCCTGGAAGGCGAGGGCGTCTATGACCGCCGGGGGCCCGAGGAGTCAGAGTCAGATAGGTGACTGAAGTCACTCGGACAGGTCGGATGCAGACGGGTCGAACGGGGCAGAAGATCCTCAGACGTCGTCGGGGAGTTCGTCGACGAGGACGACGGCTTCGCCGTCGATGATCGTGGTGCCGTCGTCGACGACGCGAGTGGTGAGCCGGTACTGGTCGTCGCCGAGGTCCTCGACGATCTCGCACTCCGCGGTGAGGCGGTCTCCGAGGCGGACGGGGTTGTGGAACTCCAGATCCTGGGAGAGGTAGATGGTCAGGCCGGGCAGGCGAGCGAGGCCGGCGCTGATCAGGCCACCGACGAGCGTCCCGTGGGCGATGCGGCCCTTGAAGCGGGTCTTGCTCGCGAACTCGTCGTCGAGGTGCAGCGGGTTGGTGTCACCGCTGGCGGCGGCGAACGACTGGACGTCGCGGTCGGAGATCGTCTTGGTGAACTCGACGCGGTCGCCGACGCCGAGGCTCCCGCGGTCGGTCTCGGTCAGTTCGACGTGCCACTCGGGCAGGTCCTCGTCGGCCTCGATCCGGTCTACGGCCTCCATTCCCTCCTCGTCGGACGACGGGGAGACGCCGAACGCCGCGAACGCCGCCCGGTTGGCCGCGACCACGCTGTTGAACATGTGTGAGGACGTCTCCGTCCACGTGTCAAGCAGCGCGTTTCGGTGCGGTTCAGAACTCATCGATACCCTCGTTTGGGTTTGATGCTATTAAAACGTAGTGGTACGTGATCACACGGAATCGCCCGAGAAGCGGTCTCTCAGGCGTCTCTCCGGGATACGGGGAGATTACTATCGGCGGATTCTGCAGCGAAGGAAAACCCGCGCCCCACCGCGTCTGTGACCCCCGACCTGCGGGCAGTAACGTCGCGTTACCGCGCCCTATCGAGCGGCGCGTGAGCGAGGATCGGCGAAGCGCGACTGCATTTTGCTGTCGCTTCTGGTCGAACGCCGCTCGTGGTCGATGGGGGACTGCCACTTCGGACCGTTCGCGGCCCACGGTTCGATTCGGGTCCCGAGGGCTACTGAGACGTACGCCGATCCATGGAATGGTATTGAGTGGTAGAAGATGGTATTCAGCGCAATGCTTATGTGTTCGAGGGATGTACATACTGTTGACCGATGACCGACGAGAACGACGGTCCGACGTGGCCGCCGACGATGTTCAGCGGGATGCAGGAGATGAGTGAGCAGGCGATGGAAACCCAGCAGGAGTTCCTCAGTCAGATGATGCAGGCGGGTGCCGGCGGGCTGGACATGAACCAGCTCGGTGCGATGAGTCAGACGGCGACGTTCAAGACCCGCGTGCAGTCCGGCGGCCGGATCTCCATCCCCGACGCCGAGCGCGAGGCGCTGGACATCGAAGAGGGAGACATCGTCCAGACCGTCGTCATCCCGGTCAAGCGGAACCGAGAGTGATCCACATGGCATACACCACCCCCATCACCACGGCGTTCGAGATGCAGCGCGCGACGATCGAGCAGAGCCAGAAGGCGCTGGAGCAGACCATCGACTTCCAGCAGACGGTCAACGAGGCCGTCGTCGACAGCTTCGACAGCCAGCGCTCGGCCCAGCGCCGCGGCGTCGAGCTGTCCCAGACGCTCGCCCACAGCTACCTCGACGTCGTCGAGTCCTCGGTGCCCGGCGCCGCCGGCACCGTCGACGAGGTCCGCGCGGCCGTCGACGAGCAGTACGACTTCCTGCTCGACAACCACGCGGAGGTCTTCGAGACCGTCGCCGACGAGTACGAGCAGGGCGCCGACGCCTACGACGAGCTGGCGGCCGACTACGTCGAAGCGCTCGACGAGCAGGTCCAGCTGCTCGTCGAGGCCCACGAGGAACTGGAGTCCCAGTCGGTCGACGTGGCCGAGCAGTGGGGCGACCAGCTGGAGTCGCTCCAGGACCAAGTCGAGGACCTGCAGGAGCAGGTCACCGACGTCCAGGAGCGCGCCGCGCAGGCCGTCGACGCGTAGAACACGGTTTTTTCTTTCAACGTACACGAACACATACCATGAGCAACACCAACGAGATGCAGGAGCAGTGGACGGAGATGGTCGAGGAGATGAACGACGCGGTCGCCGACTCCCTCGAACAGAACATGAAAGCCCAGGCAGCCTTCGTCGAGTCGTGGGCCGAGGCCGTCGAGGACTCGGTCCCCGAGGAAGAGGCGATGGCCGAGGGCATCCAGGGCTACAACCGCGCCTACGAGGTGTGGATGGACGCCGCCGAGCAGATGTTCGAGCGGAGCACCGACGCCGCCCAGGGCGATGACGTCGCGCCCTCCGAATACCGGGACATCTGGCTGCAGTCGGCCAACGAGGCGTTCAAGGAGGTCATGTCGACCAGCGCCTTCGCCGCCGCCAACGGCCAGCTCGTCGAGCGCATGATGGAGATGCGCCGCGAGGCCGACGACGTGAGCCAGGAGACCATCTCCCAGCTCGGCTTCCCCACCCGCGACGACATGGACGAGGTCGGCGAGCGACTCGTCGAACTCGAACGGCGCCAGCACGACGTCGAACAGCAGCTCGACCGACTGGAGGAGGTCGACGAGAAGCTCGACCGCGTCCTCGACCACCTGGAGGGGTAAGATGGCCAGCGAACGCGCAGACCCGTTCAATCCCGTCTCGATGGCCCTCGACGCCCAGCGCACCGCGCTGGAGACGATGACCCAGGCGACCGAGAGCAACGCCGACCTCCCCGAGGCGCTGGCGACCGTCCAGAGCGTCGAAGTCGGCCAGACGCCAAGCGAGGTCGTCTACCGGGAGAACAAGCTGGAACTCCTCCACTACAAGCCCGAGGAGGCCGGCATCGAACCCGAGGAGACCCACGACGTTCCCATCCTCATCGTCTACGCGCTGATCAACAAGCCGTACATCCTCGACCTCCAGCCCGAGCGCTCCGTGGTCCGGCGCCTGCTCGAAGCGGGCCACGACGTCTACCTCATCGACTGGAACGAGCCGTCGCGGATGGACCAGCACCTCACGCTCGACGACTACGTCAACCGCTACATCGAGAACTGCGTCGACGAGGTGCGCGAGCGCTCCGGCCAGGACAAGATCAACGTCCTCGGCTACTGCATGGGCGGCACGATGTCGGCCATGTACGCCGCGCTCCACCCCGAGAAGGTCAACGCGCTGGGCCTGATGGCCGCGGGCCTCTGTTTCCAGGGGACCGGCGGCGTCCTCGAACAGTGGGGCTCCGACGAGTACTACGACCCCGAGGAGGTCACCGACACTTTCGGGAACGTCCCCGCGGAGTTCCTGGACGTCGGCTTCGCGCTGATGGACCCCGTCGACAACTACGTCTCGAAGTACATCAGGTTCTACGAGAACCTCGACAACGAGGACTTCGTCGAGAACTTCGGCCGCATGGAGCGGTGGCTCTCGGAGGGCATCGACGTGGCCGGTGAGGCCTACGACCAGTTCCTCCGGGACCTCTACCAGGAGAACAAGCTCTACGAGAACGAGATGTACCTCGACGGGACGCACGTGAACGTCGAGAACATCGACATGCCCGTCCTGCAGATCATGGGCGAGTACGACCACCTCATCCCCGCCGACGCCTCGAAGCCGTTCAACGAGGTCGTCGGCTCCGACGACGTGACCACCATCGAGTACGCGACCGGCCACATCGGCCTCTCTGTGTCCTCGTCGTCACACGAGGAAGTCTGGCCCGAGGTCTGCGAGTGGTACGCCGACCGCGCGCCGGCGACCAGCACGGGAGCGGCCGAGGCCGGCGCCGAGGCGGCCGAACCCGACGACGTGACAGCCGCGGACGAAGCCGCCGAACAGACGGCGGCCGAGGCCGGCCCCGCCGCCGAGGAAGCGGCCGTCGCCCAGACCGCGGCCGACGACGCCGAGCCGACCGACGCGTCCGCCGAGGCCGAGGTGGCCGAGGACGCCGAGGACGTGGGCGCCGGCGACGGCGCGGACGTCGCCGCCGACAGCCCGGACGTGGACACCATCGCCGGTATCGGCCCGACCTACGCCGACCGCCTGCACGAGGCCGGCATCGCCAGCGTCGCCGACCTGCGGGACAGCGATCCCACGGAGGTCGCCGACATCACCGGCGCGCCCGTGGCCCGCGTCGAGGACTGGTTCGAGCAGGTCGAGTAAGCCCGCTCGCTCTCGATTCCGCGCTCCGTTTTCGCCGTCACTGCAGGTCCGACAGCCGCGCCGCCGCGAACGGGACGAGCATCTCGCGGGGCGTGAGCCCGCCGTGCATCCCGACGTGCGACACCACGTCCTCGACGGCGGGATGCACGAGCTTCATCTCCGGGTGCGTCAGGACGAGGTCGCCGGCCCGTCGCTCGAAGACGACGCCGTGATCGAGCCCGTAGAGTCCGAGTTCTCGCACCTCCTCGCGGGTGAACGCGTCGACGCCGTGCGGTTCGAGCGCGTCGACGACGCCGTCGACGCCGCCGGCCCTGACCGCGAGGTGCGTCAGCCGGGGGTCGGCGAACGGGGGCGACGGCTCCCCCGAGGGCCGCCGCTTCAGCCCCGCGGTCACTCCGTCGACGGTCGACAGGTCGAGACACCCCGCCGGTCCCGGTTCGAGGTCCACCATCCCGTGGTCGGCGGTGGCGACCAACAGCGTCTCGGCGGCCGTCTCGGGGTCGAGTCGGTCGTAGAGTTCCCGGGAGAGACAGCGGGTCAGCGTCGCCAGCGCGTCGTGGTAGGCGCCCGAGTCGGTCCCGAACTCGTGGGAGGTCGCGTCCAGCTGGGGGAGGTACGCGTAGGTGTAGGTCTGTCCGTCGGCGGATTCGACCACCCGGCGGACGGCCCGCGCCGTCTCGCGCGGCCCGTCGGCGGGGACCTGCTCGGCGCCGCCGAACGTGGCGTCGGCGTAGTCCGTACCGAGGGTCTCCGACCCCTGGACGACGTGCGCTTCGACGCCCGCGTCGACCAGCGTCGGGTAGACCGGATCGGCGGCGACCAGGTCCGCCGACTCGGTCGCCGGCGTCCGGCCTCCCGCCACGTCGCCGACGACGTCTTCGCGGACGGCGTGCGGGAACGCGCCGACGATGTCGCCGTGCTCGGGCAGGTGGACGTCCCAGCCGAGAACCCCGTGTTCCGCGGGTGTGGCCCCCGTGTGGACCGTCGTGATCGCGGTCGCCGTCGACGACGGGCAGACGGTCGTCAGCGGCGTCACGCTGCCGCGCTCCCCGAGGCGCGACAGGAACCGGTGGTCCTCGCTGTCGCGACGCCACCGCCGCCATCCCAGGCCGTCGAGGAGGACGACGACCACGTGCGAGACGTCAGTGTCGACCCCGCCGAACACGTCCGTCGGGAGCGATCGACCGACGTCCACGTCGAACACGTCCCCCACCGTCCCCGGAACGTTCGCGAAACAGTATCCCCCGTAGTCGGGGACGACCATCCCCTCGTGCGTCTGCCGATCGAGGAGGGCCGCCGCGTCGCCAGTGCGAAGCATCTATTGGGTTACCCACATGTTGAGTAAATAAGTTTTCTGCTAGTCGTGACGGTTTAGGTGGCCGGGCGCCACCCACCGCCATGCGAGTCAGCGTCATCGGCGGCGGAACGGTCACCGACGAGCAAGCGGCGACTGCGGAAGCGCTCGGCCGCACGCTGGGCGAGCGCGGCCACGAGGCCGTCTGCGGCGGCCTCGGCGGCGTCATGGAAGCGGTCTGTCGGGGCGCGAGCGAAGCGGGCGGACACACTATCGGTATCCTGCCCACGGAGCGCCGCGCGGACGCGAACGAGTACGTCGACACCGCCGTCGCGACCGGGATGGGCAACGCGCGGAACGTGCTCGTGGCGATGAACGGCGACGCCGTGATCGCCGTCGACGGCGGGACGGGCACGCTCTCGGAACTCGGCCACGCGCTCGATTTCGGCAAACCCGTGGCGGGCCTGGGGACGCACCGGATCGACGGCGTCGACGGCATCGACCACGTGGACACGCCCGAGGAGGCCGTCGAGTCGGTGGAAGAACGCGCGTAGACGGCCGCGGGGCGAGTGACTCCGATCGCGCATCGCTCTGGGTCACTCGACGCCGAGCGCCGCCAGCCCCTCGTCGACGGCGGCCGGCGTCGCGGCGGCGATCGTTTCCAGTGCGACGTAGAGCGCGAGGTCGCGGGCGGCCCGCGAGAGTTCGACGCTGTCGCCCAGCTCGCTCAGTTGCCGCTCGGCGTAGTCGAACCAGCCCGACAGGGTCGCGAGGACGGTCCGCGCCAGTCGGTCGTCGGCGCTCGCCGCCAGCGCGTCTTCCACGGCCGTGACCGCCGCCGCCCGCAGCGCTTCGACGTCCTCGATGCCCTCCACCGTTCGGTGATCGCCGGATTCGATCCGCCCGTACAGCGTCTCGAACGCGCCCAGGCGGGCGATCCCCTCGATCTGTCCGAGGACGGTCACCGCGAGCCCGTCGGTCCGAGCTATCTCGTCGCCCGTCGGGAGGTCGCCGTGGAGGTCCTTCAGCGCGAACCCGGCGACCGTCTCGTCGAGGTTTGCGTCGAGTTGGCCGTTCAAGTCGGCACTCTCGGGCGGGACGTCGGCCATCCGCGACTCGATGGTCGACGACAGGGAGTCGCGCGCGTCGGCGAACGTCGAGCGCAGCGACCGGGCGTCCGACAGCGACTCGCGGAACCGCTGCCCGACGTGTTCTGCGTCCGCGAGCGTCGCGCGGGCCCCCTCGACGGACCCGGCGCGTTCCCCGACGACGAGCGCGTTGACGACCCCTTCGACGTGACGGTCGTCCGGTTCGATCCCGGTGCGAGCGCTCGCGGCCCACTCCTCGACGAGGTCGTGGACGAGCAGCGCCCGGACAACGTCGTCGTCGCCGACGTACGCCCAGTTCTCGCGGAAGGCGTCGATCGCCTCGCGCGTCGTCCGGCGGTTCGCCCGCACGGCCGCTGCGCTCAGTTCGTCGTTCGCGGCCGCCCACGTCCCCTCGGCGACGCGAGCCGACCCGCGAGCGTCGGCGAGCCGTTCGAGTCGCTCGCGGACGCTCGGCGCCTCGATCGCCTCGGAGAGGCGGCTCCGCGCTCGCTCGGCGTGCTCGGCTATCTCATCGCGCATCGCCCCGTTCGCCATCTCGTCGGCGGTGAGCGGGAGCGGGACCGCGTCGAGCATCGCGTACGCTCGGTCCCGGGAGGCCGTCACGTGCGAGCCGGCGACCTCGACCGGGAACGGTCGCGGAACCGTCGGCCCCTCGCGGGAGGTCACGAGCCGGAGTTTCGGTCCGTCGAGTTCCACCGGCTCCGACCCGAGCAGGTCCCCGGGGACGCCACAGCCGGCGAGGAACGCCGCACCGCCGAGCGCGAGCGCACCCCGTCGCGTCACGTGCCCGGGCGAGGAGCGCGACTCGTCGCTCATCGCGTTCTCCCGTCGCGGGACGCGGCGTCCGCCGGCGTCCCCGCCTCGGCATCCGTGTCGGCCGTCGTCCCGGGGGCGGTGACGGGCGGCGTCGGCCGTCCGCGCTCGCCGGGCGGGGGAAAGCAGTGCCCGTTTCCGACCCCAGTCCCGCCGAGTTCGTACCGTTTCGGGTCGAGGGCGGCCGGTATCCGGACGACCGTGAGGTGTCCGTCGCGGGCGTCTGCCTCGCAGGCCACGTCGTGGTCGCGGAGGAACCGGCCGTAGCGGATCTCGACCTCGCGGTCTGCCCAGCTGACGTGACACAGGACGAGCCGGTAACACTCGTCGGTCAGTTCGTGGTGGAGGTACAGCGTCTCCCGGTCGAAGTCCGTCGCCGCCACGAACTCCCGGACCGCCTCGGGGGAGTCGGATATCTCTGTGTCGGCGACGCCGCCCTCCTCGATGGTGAGCGTCTCCGCGGTCGCCCGGTCGGCGATGAGGCCACGGGTCTGGCGGTCGCTGCGGTCGACAGTCCCGCCGTCGGTCGGCCTGTCTGCCGGATCGGCGAGGAACCAGGCGAACCGGTCGCCGAGTTCGTAGTCGCTCGCCCGGAGGGTCACGTACTCGGGGTCCAGCGCGACGTGGTCGTCGTCGGGACCGCGGGGGGCCGAGGGCGTCGGCGACCGGCCACCGCCACTGGAGTCGTTGCAGCCGGCGAACCCGGCGGCGAGGCCGACGGCTGCCTGGAGGGCGCGGCGTCGCGTGAATGGGGGCATCGATACGAGTTGTCATCTCGCCGTAAATATATATCTCATGGGTAACTCGACGGGAGGCGGCGTGTCGGGGGATTCAAATCGGCATCGACCGTATCGGGGCCAATGGGTAACGCAGATCTCCGCGACCTGGCAGCCATCGAGGACGTGTCCTTCGAGGACCTGGCCGGGTCGGTCGTCGCCGTCGACGCGCACAACTGGCTGTACCGCTACCTCACGACGACGGTCCGGTGGACGAACGACGACATCTACACGACCGCCGACGGCGACGAGGTCGCCAACCTCGTCGGCGTCGTCCAGGGGCTCCCGAAGTTCTTCGAGCACGACGTGACGCCCGTGTTCGTCTTCGACGGCTCCGTCGTCGACCTCAAGGACGACGAGGTCGAGCAGCGCCGCGAGGAGCGGGAGAAGCGCGAGGAGCAGCTCGAACAGGCCCGCGAGGAAGGCGATTCCATCGCCGTGGCGCGCCTCGAATCGCAGACCCAGCGGCTGACCGACACCATCCTGACGACCACCCGCGAGGTCCTCGAACTGTTCGACGTGCCCGTTATCGAGGCGCCGGCCGAAGGGGAGGCCCAGGCCGCACACATGGCTCGCGAGGGCGCCGTCGACTACGTCGGCACCGAGGACTACGACGCCCTCCTGCTCGGCACGCCGCTGACGCTGCGCCAGCTCACCAGCAAGGGCGACCCCGAGTTGATGGACTTCGAGGCGACCCTGGAGACCCACGACCTGACGTGGGAGCAACTCGTCGACGCCGCCATCCTCATGGGCACCGACTTCAACGAGGGCGTCTCCGGGATCGGGCCGAAGACCGCCGTCAAGGCCGTCCGCGAGCACGGCGACATCTGGGGCGTCTTCGAGGCCCGCGACGTCTACGTCGACAACGCCGACCGCATCCGCGACCTCTTCTTGCACCCGGCCGTCACCGACGACTACGACTTCGACCGCGAGATCGAACCCGACATGGAGGCCGCTCGCGCGTACGTCTGCGAGGAGTGGGAGGTCGACCCCGAGGAAGTAGAGCGCGGCTTCGAGCGCATCGAGCAGTCGGTCGTCCAGACCGGCCTCGACCGCTGGACCTGAGCCGGGCGGTATGATCGGCCAAACGGGACTCACCGGTCGCGGGTCGCCGTCGAACGCCGTCGTTACTCAGGGCTGAATAGGGTTACTCTGCGTCCATCGCGACGGCGCGTTCGTACGGCGGCGCTACCGAGAAAACGGTTTCCGGGCTTTATTCGCCGAACTTCCTAACAGTCGGTGGAGTCAAAGCGATGACAGACGAACCCACAGACCGATCAGCGACTGGTGAATCGAGCAGACGAACGTTCCTCAAGAGCGGTGCGCTGGCGACCGGCGCGATCGCTCTCGGGACGGGCGCGGTGGTTTCGGGACGCGACGGCGACGGCGCGGCCGCCCGGGACGACCAGACGGAGACGAGTCCGTTCGCGTCGGTGCAGTTCGCGAACCAGGAGTCCGACGACGGGACGAGCGTCGTCGTCGACCAGGCGACGCTCTCGGAGCCCGGCTACGTCGCGTTCCACGACGTGAGCCTCTTCGAGGGGAACGTCCTCGAAAGCGTCATCGGCGTCTCGGACCGGCTGGACGCCGGTGTCCACTACCAGACCGACGTGACGCTGTTCGACGTGCCCGGCGCCGACTTCGAGACCGAGAGCCTCCAGGGGACGGGCGCGCTCATCGCGATGCCCCACCGCGAGACCGGCGACGACGAGACCTACGACTTCGTGTCCAGCGAGGGCGCGGAGGACGGCCCGTTCGCGGAGAACGCGCTCCCGGTCGTCGACCTCGGGTTCGTCGCGGGGACGAGCGGCGGAGAGGGGACCGCGACTGACACGCCGACTGATACCGCGACGGACACGCCGACTGAGACCCCGACGGATACGCCGACCGACACGCCCGCGGGAACCGGCACGGACATGGGAACCGGTACGGACGCGGCGAGCGACGAGACGGCGCCGTTCGCGACGGTGGACTTCGAGAATCAGGTGCTGGACGGCGACACGGTGTCGGTCGGGCAGGCGCTGCTCTCCGACGGCGGGTTCGTCGCCCTGCACGACGCGCGGTTGCTCTCGGGCGAGTTGTTCGAGAGCGTCGTCGGCGTCTCCGAGTACCTCGAACCGGGCCGCCACCGGACGATCGAGGTCACGCTCGACGACCCCGACCAGATCGCCGAGGTCACGTTCCCGCCCGCGCCGGCGAAGCCGCTGGTCCCGATGCCGCACCTCGACACCGACGGAAACGAGACCTACGACTTCGTCACCAGCGAGGGCGCGGAGGACGGCCCCTACACGAGCGTCGGCCAGGCGGTCGTCGACCTCGGGTTCATCGTGACCGAGGGCGAGGGCACGGCGACCGGGACGGCCGGTGCCGAGACCGAGGCCCCCACGGACACCGAGACTCCCATGGAAACGCCGACCGACGAGGGGCACGAGACCGAGACCGAAGGGTACTGACCGGCCTCGTGCGCTGACGCGGCCACGAACCCACCGAATTTTTTCGCCTGAATGGAAGCGCCGGCGCGGTCGGTGCGTCCCGCTGTCGCGGCTCGTAGCGGCCCGAACGCGACGGGGAGCGGCCGCGCGTCTTCGGTGGCTTTTACGCCTCCCCAGTCGTCGGTCCGCGTATGTCAGACGACGACTATCGGACGGAGGAGGACAGCCTCGGCGAGATGCAGGTGCCGGCGGACGCCTACTGGGGGGCCCAGACGCAGCGCGCGATCCAGAACTTCCCGATCAGCGAGGAGACGTTCGGACGGCGGTTCGTCCGCGCGCTCGGGGTCGTCAAGAAGTCCGCGGCGCTGGCCAACAGCGACCTCGGGCTCGTCGAGGACGACAAGGCCGAGGCCATCGTCGAGGCGGCCGACGAGGTCATCGCCGGCGAGCACGACGACCAGTTCCCGGTCGACGTGTTCCAGACCGGGTCGGGCACGTCCTCGAACATGAATGCCAACGAGGTCATCGCCAACCGCGCCACGGAGATCTACGGCGGCGAGATCGGCTCTCGGACGATTCACCCGAACGACCACGTCAACTACGGCCAGTCGAGCAACGACGTGATCCCGACCGCGATGCACGTCGCCAGCCTCGAAGCGGTCGAGAACGACGTGCTCCCCGCGCTGGAGACGCTCGCCGACGCCCTCGCCGAGAAGGAAGACGAGTTCGACGACGTGGTCAAGACCGGCCGCACCCACCTGCAGGACGCCACGCCCATCACGCTCGGCCAGGAGTTCTCGGGCTACCGCACCCAGATCGAGAAGGGCGTCGAGCGCGTCGAGGGAACCCGCGACCACCTGAGCGAACTCGCGCTCGGCGGGACCGCCGTCGGCACGGGCCTCAACACCCACCCCGAGTTCCCCGCGAAGGCGGCCGAGTACATCAGCGAGGAGACCGGCATCGAGTTCCGCGAGGCCGACAACCACTTCGAGGCCCAGGCCGCCCACGACGCGATGTCGGAGGCCCACGGCGCCCTGCGCACCGTCGCGGGTAGCCTGAACAAGATCGCCAACGACCTGCGCCTGCTCGCCTCCGGCCCGCGCAACGGCCTCGGCGAGATCGACCAGCCGGAGAACCAGCCCGGATCCTCCATCATGCCCGGGAAGATCAACCCGGTCGTCGCCGAAGCGGTCAACCAGGTCCACAAGCAGGTCGTCGGCAACGACGCCGCGGTCTCGGCGGGCGCTGCCGAGGGCCAGATCGACCTCAATCTCTACAAGCCCATCCTCGCCAACAACTTCCTGCAGTCCGCCCGGCTGATCGCCAACGGGAGCGAGGTGTTCGCCGAGAAGTTCGTCGCGAAACTCGAAGCCGACGAGGAGCACTGCGAGGAGCGCGTCCAGCAGTCGATGGCGCTGGCGACGGCCCTGAACCCCGCTATCGGCTACGACAAGGCCAGCAAGGTCGCCAAGCAGGCGATGGCCGAGGACAAGACGATCAAGGAGGTCGTCGTCGCCGAGGGGTACCTCAGCGAGGAGGAGGCCGACGAGGTGCTCGATCCGCGGAAGATGACCGAGCGCGTCATTCTGGGTGACGAGTAGCGTGGTCCGAACGGAGTGAGGACCACGGTATAGCGAGCGGCGACTGCAAGGAGCCGCGAGTAGGGGAGGCGCGAGCGAAGCGAGCGCCTCCCTAAATACGTGCGGGGAGCGAAGCGACCCGCGAGTAGCGTGATCCGGACGAAGTGTGGACCACGTTACGACGAGCGATCGGTTTCTTCAGCGTCCCACTCGGGCGGATCCACGGTCGTCTCTCCCACCTTTTCGTAGGCGAACGTGTAGCGGACGCGTCGGGGTTCGCCGACCGACCGGACGGTGTAGGAGGCGTCGAGCGAGCGGACGAATCCCTCCGGCGAGACGACGGCGACGACGGTGTAGTCGGTCACGCGGTCGTCGTCGGGCCGGCTCCAGTTACGGCCGACGACCTCGTAGTGGCGCCGGCCGTCGACGCTGACCGCGGCGACCGTCGCCGACTCGACGTCGAGATACCGCTCGATGGCACTGGCGGCGCTCAGCCCGATGTGCCGGTGGGCGGTCGCGTCGACCGGGTGGCGGCGCTGGCGCTCGAAGTCGGACCGGCCGACGTACCGGTAGCGGACGATCCGCTCGGTGCCGTCGGCGTACTCCGAGTAGTCGGCGACGCTCGTCAGTCCGGTACGGAGCCGAACGCGCTCCTGGCCGGTCCAGACGTGGTAGACCGTCTGCGACTCGACCCGCGCGACCGTGCGGTCGAACAGCGGGACGGACTCGTTCGGGTGGGTGGTCGTCCCGCGGCGCTCGCGCCAGACGTACGAGCGGTTCGCGGTCGCCGCGCGGTGGGCGGCGACGAGCGCGTCGGCGTCGGCGACGGCGTTGGCCGTCACGCCCGGCGCGACGGGCCACTGCTCTGGCGTCGGCGTGACCTCCGGGACCGGTGCGGGCGTCAGCGTGTCCGTCGCGGGGTCGGCGCGCTCGTCGCCGCCGAACAGCGAGCCGCAGCCGGCGGTGACCACGACCGCGAGCGCGACGAGGAGGCGCCACCGCATCGACCGCACTACAGGCGCGGCCGGCAAAAACCGTCGCATCGACCGGGCGGCGTTCGGTATCGAACGCTCATCTCTCGGTCAGATACGGCTTGAGGACATCGACGTATCGCTGGGGAACGGTCGGTTTCTCGATGTACCGATCCACCTGCGGTAGTTCAGATTTCGCCCCGTTTATCTCGGATTTCGTGCCCGTCATCACGACGACAGGGGTCTCCGGTCTGGCGGACTGCAGGGCGCTCAACACTTCTCCGCTCGTCGTTTGAGACAGGTTCCAGTCGAGCAAGACGACGTCGAGTTCGGGGCTATCCTCGTACTCGCCTCGTCGATGTATGAAGGCGAGCGCTTCCTCCCTCGTTTTCACGCTGTGGATCGCCGGGGCCAGTTGCGAGGCGCTGAACGCCTCCTCGACGAACCGGATATCTCCCGGGTTGTCGTCCACCACGAACAAGTTTCCACCCGTCACGGAATCCACCCCATTACCCACCCAACGAAATAGGTGAATATGAGTCCTTTGTAAGTCGGGAGCCTACCGCACGGTGGTTCTCTCCGACGCCGTCCGTGCGAGCGCGATTCACTGGGGCGCGCCGCCCGGGCGGCGACCGAAGGGTGTGTTTTTTGCCCGACGCCCTCGCAGGACTCACCAATGAGCGACGCCGACTACGACTACGAGGACCTGGGGCTGGTGGCAGGGCTGGAGATCCACCAGCAACTGGACACGGCGCACAAGCTGTTCTGCCCGTGTCCCACCGAGCTCCGGGAGCCCGAGGCCGCCCAGCGGACGTTCACGCGCTACCTCCACCCGACCAAGAGCGAACTCGGGGAGATCGACGAGGCCGCCCTCGAAGAGAGCATGGTCGACCGCGAGTTCGAGTACCTCGCCTACGACACCACCTGTCTCGTCGAGGAGGACGACGAGCCGCCCCACCGCGTCGACCGCGAGGCGATGGACGTGACCATGGAGATCGCCCAGTTGCTCGACGCGACGGTGGCAGATCAGGTCCACGTCATGCGGAAGATCGTCGTCGACGGGTCGAACACGACGGGGTTCCAGCGGACGATGCGCGTCGCCGGCGACGGGGCTATCGAGACCGACGAGGGCACGGTCCGCATCGAGGACCTGATGCTCGAAGAGGAGTCCGCACAGCGCGTCGAGGAGACCGATGCGGGGGTGCGCTACTCGCTCGACCGGCTGGGGATCCCGCTGGTCGAGATCGGGACCAAGCCGGACATCCGCTCGCCCGAGCAGGCCCGCGACGCCGCCGAGCGCATCGGGATGCTCCTGCGCTCGACGGGGCAGGTCAAGCGCGGCTTAGGTACTATTCGCCAGGACGTCAACGTCTCCATCGCCGAGGGCGCCCGCGTCGAGATCAAGGGCGTCCAGAGCCTCGACGACATCGACGACATCGTCCGTAACGAGGTCCGCCGGCAGGTCGAACTCCTGGATATCGCCGACGAACTCCAGGCGCGCGACGCGTCCGTCGGCGACCCGCGGGACGTCACCGAGGTCTTCGAGGACACCGACTCGGGCGTCATCGGCGGCGCGCTCTCCAGCGGCGGGAACGTGATGGCCGTCCGACTGGAGGGCTTCGACGGGCTCGTCGGCCGGGAGATCCAGCCCGACCGCCGGCTGGGGACCGAACTGTCCGACCACGCCAAGCGCCACGGCGCCGGCGGCATCTTCCACACGGACGAACTGCCGGCCTACGGCGTCACCGAGGAGGAAGTCGACGCCCTGCGCGAGGCAGTGGACGCGAGCCCCGAGGACGCGGTCGCGCTCGTCGCGGACGACCCCGAGACGACCGAACTGGCCGTCGACGCGGTTGTCGAGCGCGCGGCGGACGCCCTCGAACTGGTCCCCGAGGAGACCCGCGGCGCCAACGAGGACGGCACGACGCGCTACCTGCGGCCGCTGCCGGGCGCGGCGCGGATGTACCCCGAGACGGACGTCCCGCCCGTGGAACCCGACCCCACCGAGGTCGACCAGCCGGAACTGCTCACCGAGAAGGTCGAGCGCTACCAGGCGGAGTACGACCTCGACTCGGGGCTGGCCGAGCAGGTCGCCTACGGCGAGTACATGCCGCTGTTCGAGGAGGTCGTCGCCGACGGGGTGGACCCGACGCTGGCGGCCGGCACCCTCGAATCGACGCTGACGGAACTGCGCCGCGACGACGTGGCCGTCGAGAACCTGACCGACGAGCACCTCGCGGACGCGCTCGCGCTGGTCGACGGCGGCGAGGTGCCCCGGGAGGGGCTGGACGATTTGCTGCGAGCGCTCGCGGCCGACCCCGCCCTCACCGCCGAACAAGCGGTCGAACAGCAGGACCTGGGCGGCGTCGGCGCCGAGGAGGTGCGCGAGGCGGTCGTGACGGTCGTCGAACGCAACGCCGAGCAGGTCGAGACCGAGGGGATGGGCGCCTTCTCCGGGCTGATGGGCGAGTGCATGGGCGAGCTCCGCGGGAAGGCCGACGGCGACACGGTCAGCAGCGTCCTCCGCGAGGAGATCCAGGAGCGAGCGGGGTAGGATGCCGATGAGGGCGACCCGGCGACGCGGCGCGAGTGCGCTCGTCGCGACGCTCCTGCTGGCGGTCGCGACCGTGACGCTGGCCTCGGTGCCGCCGCGGCCGCTCCGGAGCGTCGTGACGCTCGTCAACTCGCTCGGACTGCGCGTCGCGACCGACTGGCTGGCCGTCGTCGCGCTGTTGAGCCTCGGCGAGCGGGTCGCCACCGGCGAGGAGTCGATCACCCGGCCGTCCGTCCGGCGGCTGGCGATCGCGGTCTTCGTCGGCGGCGTCGCCATCGAGGTGTCGCCGCTGGTCAGGCTGGTCGCCGAGCCGTCGTCGGTCACGGAGACAGTGCTCGTCAACGGCGTCGCGGGCGCCCTCCAGGAGGGGCTGTTCGCCGCCGGCCTGCTCGTCGCGACCGCGGCGGGCGGCGCGGTCCTCCGGGACGCCCTCGGCGACCGGGACACCGGCGGGCTCCCGCTCGCACCGACCGACCACCGCCTCCCCCGGGTCAGCCCGCGGGCAGTCGTTCGCGTGGCGCGGGTGATGGGCGTCGTCGCCGCCCTCTGGTTCGGGATCGAGGTGGCCTCTCGGCTGGCGCTCGGGGCGCCGTACTTCTGGCTCGCGGTCGGCGGATCGGCCGTCGGGGCGCTGGGCGGGGCGGTCGACTACGGCGTCCTCGCCGTCGCCTTCCTCGCGCTCGCGGTCGACGGCGCGGACGTCCGGTCGGCCGTCGGCGGTGCCGCCGCCGTCTGGCTGGTGCTCGTCGTCCTCGGGATCGCGGTCGGCGTGCTCAGCGCGGGGCTCGGCGTCGTGCTCGTCGGCGCGACGGCGACGCCGATGGGCGCCGTCGAGGCCGCCGGGATGGGCCTGTGGCCGGCGCCCGAGTCGTGGACGCTCCTGCTCGCGACCGGGACCTTCCTCGCCGGCGCGGCCGGGCTGTCGATAATCCAGCGGACGGTCCCCGAGCGCGACGGGACCGAGACGGGCACCGCGGTCGACGACTCCGGGGCGCCGCGATGAAGTCGGGCGCCCACGCCGCGATCTCGCTGGTCGTCGGCCTCGCCGCGCTCGCGGTAACGACTCCGCCGATCCCGATGTGGGCGGTCGTGGCCGTCGCGGTCGCCGTCGGCGTCGGCATCGACTTCGACCACTTCTTCCTCGCGTGGTACAACGCGGGGGATCTGGACCCCATCTACCGCTGTCTGCGCGACCCGCGGATCGTCTTCTTCGCGCAGGACGAGATCTTCGAGGAGGGGATCGTGGGGGCGCTGAACCGCCTGCTGAGTCACGTCGTCATCGGCGGGATCGCGGTGCCCGCCCTGTGGCTGTGGCGGCCGTACCTCGCCGGCCTCGTCGGCGCCTCCCTGTACGCCCACCTGCTCGCCGACCTCGTCGCGACGACGCGCCACGGCGTGGTCGTCGAGCGCGGCGACGGGACGGTCGCCGACGGTCGCGCCGCCGCCGACGGCGACGCCCCGGCACGCAGCGACGGCGGACGGGAATCGGAGTAGAGAGACGGGATCGCAGTCGACTGACCGCCGAGTGGCCCGACCAGCGAAGCGACTGCGCCGACTCAGGCCCGCTTCGTCAGCCGGATGTCGGTCCCGGGCGAGTACTGCAGGATCGGATCGGCGCCGCTTTCGACGCCGACGGCGTCCAGCAGCCCGTTCTCGCGGACGTTCCCGGTGGCCGTCGCCAGCCGCCAGGGGCCGTGGCCGATCTCGCCGTCGCGACCGTCCGGGAGGTAGTAGCGATAGCGCTCGGTCAGCTAGGCGACGAGCGAGTCCGGGTCCGCGGGCGTCGGATCGCCCTCGGGGGCCAGGGACGCGACGTAGCGCGCGCCGTCATCCGACTCGGTCCGGACTCGTATCGACTCGGCCGTCCGCCGCAGGTCGACCGGCGCGCGGACGTACGGGATCCCGAAGGCGATCCGACCGCCGAGCGTCGCGAGTCTGCTCGGGGCCGCGACTCGCAGGAAGAAGACGCCGACAGCGGGATCGCCCAGTCCGGGGGCGGAGTCCCCGTCGGGGACGACGTAGGTTCGGCAAGCGACCTGGGGAAATTCGTAGCGACCGGGGAGACCGCCGAGGCCAGCCCGGGTCCGCTGGGCGAGGACGGAGACCCAGGCGGTCCCGTCCCGCGTCGCGGGCGCAAGCGCGTCCGGCAGTACCGCCGCGAGGCTCGCGGGCTCGACCGGCCAGTGCGCGAAACAGACGTCCCTGACGTCGGCGCGTGCCAGCGGCATCGTCCCCGCTTCGCCCACCGGTCGTAAATAGGTCGGCGGCCCGTTCCGGTTCGGTCACCACCGCGCACAGATCGCCGTGCCGCCCGGGCTCACTCCTCGTCGCGTCGCTCGACCGCTTGCGCCGCGCGGCGGAAGATGCCGCGGAGGGTCGTCGCCTCCCGCCCGGTGGGGTGTGCGCGGCCGACCAGCCGCCGCCAGAGCCGCCGGGCCTTCGGCCGCTTCTCCTCGGGGTGGTCGATCGCCTCCAGGAAGTCCCCGAACTGGTCGTCGAGTCCTTCGACCGCCCGCTCCTCGGCGCGCTGGTGGCGCTCGTCGGGGTGTTGGGTCTCGGCGACGGTCAACTCGCGGAGTTCGTAGAGGACGATGGTGGCCGCCTGGCCGAGGTTGAGGACCGGGTAGTCGGCGGCGGCGGGGATCGAGCAGACCTCGTCGAGGCGGGCGAGTTCGTCGTTGGTGAGGCCGACGCGTTCGCGCCCGAAGACCACGCAGGTGTCGGTCTCGACGCCGCGGAGGCTGTCGGCGAGTTCCGCCGGGGTCTTGAACGGATAGCGGGTGTGGCTCCGTTCGTCCTCGTTCGTCACCGCGGTCGAGCCGACGGTGTGGAAGTTCTCGACGAGGTAGTCGAAGCTGACCTCGCGGGCGTTCGGGAGGACGTCCTCGCGGGCCTGCCCGGCGAAGCCGTAGGCCTCGCCCTCGGGGTCGAGTTCCGGCGGATCGACCAGCAACAGGTCCGAGAGGCCGAAGTTCTTCATCGACCGGGCGATGGTGCCAATGTTACCCGGCGTCTCGGCGTCGACGACCGCGACGGTGATCGAGGGGCCGCCGGCGTCGGGGTCCGTGTCGTCGTCCGCGGCGGGCCGGTCTGCTTCGTCGGTCATCACTCGATGTCCAGGTCGGTCAGGTCGAGGTCGAGCGCGTCGAGCTCCTCGTCGTCCATCTCCTCGATCTCCTCTTCGAGGCCGGGGAGTTCGTCGTCGGGGTCGGGCGCCTCGGGGACGCTGTCGGGGTCCTCCTCGACGTGTTCGAGTTCGAACCCCTCGGGCGAGCGGCCGCCGTCGGCGAACCAGTCGTGGAACGCCCCCTGGAGCTCTCGCTCGCCGGCGAGGCGCTTGCCGCCCTCCTCCTGGAACCAGTAGACGAAGTCGGCCTCGTGGTCGTCACAGAGGAGGACCTCGCCGAGCGGTTCGCCGTAGATGGCCTGCGCGGGGTTGCACCGCTCGATGTCCTCGTCGCCGTGGACGAGATAGCAGGCGTCGCAGGGCTCGCCCATCATCGCCGAGAGGCGGACGATCCGCTCGCGGGTGTCCTCGTCCATGTTCCCCAGCGGCCGGATCCGGCCGTCGGCGTCGAACACCGCGTCCTCGTCGAACCGCCAGCCGCGGAGACCGATCGAAACCTTGCCCATGTCGGCGGGTAGACGACGAGTCGACAAAAAGCGCCCGTGTTGGCGCCGCCGGGAGGAGGCGGCGAGACCGGAGATTCCGCTCGACCCACGATTTATGTAGACACGTTACCTTGTCTCACGCATGGCCAGTCTGGTGGTCTTCCTGGCGATGGTGTTCGCGGCGGGGCTCGCGCTCGGCGTGGTCGCGATGGGCGCGTGGCTCGCACTCGGGCGGGTCGCGGCGCACGCGCCGCGGAACGACGAGGTGTTGCCGTCGCACTACTCGACGCTCGTCAGCACGACGCCCTCGAAGTATCCGGGGTACTGCCCCGACTGCGGGACGAACAACGACCCGGAGTACAGCGTCTGCAAGAACTGCTCGTCGAAGCTGCCGGAGTCGCGCTACGAGCGGTCAAAGGGCGCGCCGAACAGTTTCCTGAACCAGTGACCGGTCCGGGTCCTGAACCAGTGACCGGCCCGGGCGCGGCCTCCGCACGGGCGAGTGAGCGTGAGCCGGCCGGCAGGCGGGCGGCCGCGGGTCGGCGAGCACCGGCGGACGCATCGCACGGTTTTTGCGGTCCCAGTCCGCAGGGGCGCGCATGCAGAACGTCACCGCCGCGGGCCTGGGGATCGGCGACGACTACCCCCCGCGGATCATGGGCGTCCTCAACGTCAGCGAGGAGTCGCCCTACGACCCGAGCGTCTTCGACGACCCCGGCGAGGCCGCGGCGTACGTCGACGACGAACTGATCGGCGAGGGCGCCGACATCGTCGACGTCGGGCTGGAGTCCGCCAACAAGCGCTTCGACGTGCTCTCGGCCGAGCAGGAGCTCGACCGGCTGGACACCGCCGTCGAGACGCTCCACTCGACCTCCGGCGACGCCGTCTGGAGCATCGAGACGCGCTACGCCGAGGTGGCCGAGGCCGCGCTGGACCGCGGGTTCGACATGGTCAACGACATCGCCGGCTTCGCGGACCCGGAGATGCCGGAGGTCTGTCGCGAGTACGACGTGGCGGTCGCGAAGATGGCGAGTCCGCCGGACCTGACGAAACCCGGCGCCGTGCGGGCGACGCCGTGGGCCGAGCGCCGGTCGGCGGAGTGGGCCGAGCGGGCGGACTACGTCGACCAGGTGTACGAGGCGCTGAAACAGAACGGCCTGACCGACAAGACCATCGTCGACCCGGCGTTCGGCGGGTGGGCCGAAGACCAGACCCTGGAGGACGACCGCGAGACGTTCCGCCGGTTGCGGGAGTTCCGCGGCCTGGACCGGCCGATGCTCGTCTCGATCAACCGGAAGAACTTCCTGCGGTCGATCGCCGACCGCTCGACCGAGGAGGCGCTGCCGGTGAGCCTCGCGGCCACGTCGATGGCCGTCGAGCGCGGCGCGCACGTGATCCGGACCCACGACGTGGCCGAGACGCGCGACGCCGCCCTCGTCGGCGACGCCTTCGCCCGCGAGCGCGGACGGAGCGGTCCCGGCCGCGATGCCGGTGACCTCACCGTCGAGGAACTGGACGTGACGACCCCGGCTGAGGCGGCCCGACACTTCGAACGGCTGGGCGTCACCGACGCCGACCCCGCGGTGGCCGTGAGCCGGCTGTACGCCGTTTCCGGCCTGAACGAATCGACGCGGAAACGCCTGCGGGCGGCGGCGGAGGCCACGGGTTGTCGGTTCCTGCTCGCCGAGGACGGGGGCAGGGGGTTTTTATGTGGATCGGCGGCCGCGCTGGCGGCCCTGGCGGACAGAACCGACGTTCCACGTCCGCTCGCGGGGACGCTGCCGGGCGGCGGGGCCGAAAAGAGGTGAGAAAACTTATACCGGATGCGCGAAAACGGGTGGGTGAAGGCCGAAAGGGCACCTGGGTAGGGGTACCTTGTCCGTGCCACTTCGGCTAATCCGGTTTATTGGCGACCAACTACCGTAGCGACAGCCATGGAATTTCACGACTGGGAGCCCGTCTACGAGGCGATCCTGTCCGATATGGGGTTCGACCGCGCCGCCGACGAACGGGCCCGCGACCTGCTCGCCGACCTGGTCAGCGACGGTGATTCCACCGGCGAAGCGGCCTCCGGCGGAGGTGCGGGCGCGTCAGACGCTGGCCCGGACGCGTCAGACGGAGACCCCGATCCCGGACTTGACCCGTCGGACGCGATCGAAGCCGACGCTCGCACACTCTCACCGTCAGACCTCAACTACTCCGGCGAGACGGTCGCTATCGTCGGTGCGGGGCCGTCCCTCGACGCGGAGCTCGATCGCGTCGAAGCGGCCGAACGCGTCGTGGCCGCCTCGGACGCCGCCGCTCGACTTCGGGAGGCCGGACTCGCGGTGGACTGCATGGTGACAGACCTCGACGAGGAGAGCGACGTGGCTCGCGAGTTGACGCGGGAGGGGAACCCCGTCGGCGTTCACGCCCACGGCGACAACCGCCCGGCGCTCCGCGAGCGGGTACCGCGCCTTGCGGTCGAGTACGTGCTGCCGACGACCCAGGCGGCGCCGGCGGGGCCGGTCCACAACACCGGTGGATTCACCGACGGCGACCGCGCCGCCTTCCTGGCCGACCACCGCGGCGCCGCAGCACTGGTCTTCGCGGGCTGGGACTTCGACGACCCGGACGTCGGACCGATCAAGCGCCGGAAACTCGTCTGGGCCGAGCGGCTGCTGCGGTGGCTGGAGGCCCGCCGCGGCGAACGCTTCGACGTGCTGGACGGGCGGCGCGACGCCATCGACGAGTCGGCCCTCCCGAGATAATCCGTTCAGACAACAGAGTGACGTGTTTTCCCATCGCTACACGTCCCACGGACGACGCCGTCGGGCGCGGTGCGACCGATGTACGCGACGCCGACTCGTCCGCGTCGTCATCTGGTAACCACTCCGTACAGATTTCGCAGGTGACAATTTATAGACGGACACCGTAGTATCAGCGCGATGACCGAAAACGCGGGGGCGCGAGACGGGACCGAACTGGGCGGTGGGCGAAACGAGGCCGAAACGGGCGGAGACCGGAACGGGACCGACGCCGTCGACGAGGAGGCGCTGGTGGGGGAATGCACCGAATGCGGGCAGGTCTACTCGTTACAGATGGGTGCGGACGGCGCCGTCGTCCCGCTCGGGACCGACGGGACCTGCCAGTGCGGCAACGACGAGTTCGAACCGCTGACGGGGGCGTAGAAGAGTCGACCCGACCGGGGCTCGCCCGTCGCACAGCTCGCGGCGAATGGCGCGTCTCGGTGGCGATCTGGCGGCTCTAACTGTTTTGGCGCTCCGGTTATTGCCATCCGCTCCCGACTTCCGACGTGGTCAATGATGGATCGAACGAGGGACACGCGCGACGAGCAGTTCTGGAGTGCCCGGAACTTCGGCGCGCTGTTGGTCTTCACTGCGCTGGTTTCGGTCGCACTGCGCACGACGACCGGCCACTGGCCGGCCGACCTCGGCGGCTGGGCCGCGGCGGCGTTCGCCGGCGTCGGCCTCGTGCTCATCGGCCACTCGCTGACGCACCGGATCACCGCGAAGCAGTCGGTGAGTCAGTGAACGGCGGTCGTCGGGGCCGTCTCCTCCGCCGACGGAGCTAAATGCGACGGGACCGCTCACTCAGGCAATGACCGACTACGCCTTTCTGACCGACGCCGTCGGCGACGATCGGGTGTCGGTCGACGAGTACGCGCGCGACGAACACGCCGGCGACTGGGGCACCCACCCCGAGGACGAGGTCCGCCCCGACGCCGTCGTCTGGCCGACGACCACCGAGGAGGTGTCGGCGATCCTCGCCGGCGCTCACGAGCGAGGGATTCCCGTCACCCCCTACGCCGCCGGGACCGGACTGGAGGGCAACGCCGTTCCTGCCCACGAGGGCATCAGCCTCGACACCACCCGAATGAACGAGATTCTCGACGTTCGCCCCGAGGACCTCCAGGTCGACGTCCAGCCGGGCGTCCTCGGCAGCGCCGTCGACGAGGCCGCGGCTGAGCACGGGTTGACCTTCCCGCCGCTGCCCTCGTCGGGCGACATCTCGACCGTCGGCGGGATGATCGCGACAGACGCCAGCGGAATGCAAGCGGTGAAGTACGGCGTCGTCGGCGACTGGGTGCTCGACCTCGAAGCCGTGCTCGCCGACGGGACCGTGATCTCGGCCGGCAGCGAGGCCGTCAAGAGTTCGGCGGGATACAATCTCAAAGACCTGATCGTCGGCAGCGAAGGGACCCTCGCTGTCGTCACCCGGGCGACATTGCAACTCGCCGGCCGACCCCAGCAGATCCGCGGCGGGCGCGCCGTGTTCGAGACGTTCGAGGACGCGGCTGGGGCCATCGCCGACGCTATCCAGTCGGGCGTCGACGTGGCGAAGATCGAACTGCTGGGCTCGTTCGCGGCCGAGGTCGCCAACGAGTACGTCGGCACCGACCTCCCCGACGCCCCCATGGTGTTCGTCGAGTTCCACGCCGACCACGGCGTCGACGAGGAGATCGACTTCTGCCGGGCTGTCTTCGCCGACTACGACCCCCTCTCCTTCGAGATGGCCGCCGACGAGGAGATGGCCGAGCTGTGGGAGCTGCGCCGCGAGATGGCCTACGCGCTCGACGACTACCGCGAGCACCTGCGACCGCTCCACCCCGGCGACGTGACCGTCCCCATCAGCGCGTTCCCGACGATCGTCCGCGAGGCCCGCGAGGTCGCCGAGGACCGCGACCTCCCGATGGCCTGCTACGGCCACGCCGGCGACGGCAACCTCCACTACGAGATCCTCGTCGACCCCGACGACGAGGAGATGGTCGCCCGGGGTGAGGACGCCTACGAGCGCATCGTCGAGAAAGCGATCGAACTGGGAGGGACAGCCACCGGCGAGCACGGCGTGGGGCTGGGCAAGCGGCAGTTCATGAACCGCGAGCACGGCCGCGACTCCGTGGCCGTCATGCGTTCGATCAAGGACGCGCTCGACCCCGACGGGATTCTCAACCCGGGGAAGATCTTCCCGGACGAGTCTGAGTAAGGCGGTTTTCGAGGCGTATCGGGCCCAAATTTTCAGTGGCGCGCGCTGTCGAGCGTGCCGAGCGATAGCGAGGCCGCGAGACGGAGCCGTGCGAGGGATGAGTAGCGCAAGGAGCGACGCGACTGAGCAACGCAATCGGCTGGGGAGGCGTGTGGCTGTCTGCGGTGCTGTGCCGGGCGGGACTGAAAGGGGCCGACAGCTGCGGGAACCCGGACGAAGCAAGCACCGCAGCGTAGTGAGGAGCGCAGCGAGTCCCGGGACCGCAGCGGTCGGGGGCTTTCAACGCCGGTAGTGACGAGTCAGGAGCGCTGTAGTCGATTCACGGCCTGCAACTCTCACGGCTTCCGCTGGAGTCCTCGTGGCGCTCTCCACCAGCTACTCCGGAGCGAGCGCGCGCATCGTCGCGTCGATTTCCCCTGGCTCTGCGCCGCGTGGGAACGAGACGGAAACGGCGTCGACGCCGTCGATGGCTTCCCACTCGGCGTATCGCTCGCGGCACTCGTCGGGCGTGCCGGCGACGCCCAGGTCGTCGAGCAACTCGTCGGAGACCGCGGCCTCGGCGGCGTCGTGATTCCGGTTGGCCCACTCGCTGGCGATCTCGACGGCTTCGTCCTCGTAGCCCTGCCGTTCGAGGGCCTCGCGGTAGAACGTGCCCATCGCGCCGACGTAGAACGCGAGGTGGTTCCGGGCCAATCCCCGGGCGCGCTCGCGGTCGTCCAGCGCGAGACAGGGGAGCGAGAGCGTCACGCGCAGGTCCTCGAACTCCCGATCACCCAGTTCGGCGCCGCGCCGGAGGTCGTCGAGCCGGTCGCCCAACCCGTCTCGGGTCAGCATCAGCGCGTGCCAGCCGTCGGCGAATCGACCGGCCAGTTCGACGGACTTGGGCCCCATCCCGGCCGCGTCGAGTCCCGGGGGCGTATCCGGCGGATCACAGCGTAGACGCAGACCCGAGAGCGTGAAGATGTCGCCGTCGTACTCCACGCGGTCGCCCGAGAGCACGAGCCGGATGATATCGATGGTCTCGCGGGTCCGACGCAGGGGCCGGTCGTAGTCTACGCCGTGCCAGCCCTCGACGACGGCGGGCCCGCTCGGCCCGAGACCTACCCTGAGTCGGCCGTCGGAGACTTCCTGCAGGGTCGCCGCGGTCTGGCCGATCAGGGCGGGCGAGCGGGAGTAGACGTTCGCGATGGAGGTGCCGATACCGATCTCGTCCGTGCGCTCGGCGATAGCGGTCAGCACCGTCACGGCGTCGCGGCCCCACGTCTCGGGTAGCCACGCGCGGTCGTAACCCAGTTCCTCGGCGTCCTGTGCGTACTCGACGAGCGTGTCTATCGACGGCTGGGCGGCGACGGGGAGGAACACGTCGCGGGTCGGGGTGGAGTTTCGAGTCATAGGTCGGGGGTCTCCTCGATGTCCGGCACGCCGCGGGCGGTGACCGTCTCGCCGACGAGGAACGAACTGGCGTCGCTGGCGAGGAACTGCGCCACGTCGGCGATCTCCTCGCTCAGGCCGACGTTGCGGTCGAAGTTCCCTCGATCGATATCACCGGGTTCGACGCCCATCTGGCTGGCGACCCCGGGCGTGGCGACGTACCCGGGCGCGACGCAGTTGACGCGGATCCCGTCGCCGGCCCACTCGTAGCCGAGCGTGCTCGTGAGGTTGATGATCGCCGCCTTCGCGGCGCCGTAGTGGCTCATGTAGGGGGCGCCCTGCTGGCCGGCGACGCTCGCCACGTTGATCACCGTCCCGTCGCCGTCGGCGAGGTGCTCGCGGGCGGCCTGTGTGCAGTTGTACGTTCCGGTGAGGTTCACGTCGACGACGCTCTCCCAGCCGTTCTCCGAGATGTCCTCGAAGCCGGCCATGAAGCTCGCCCCGGCGTTGTTGACGAGACAGTCGATCGTGTCGAATTCCTCGGCCGCCGCGTCGACCAGCGCTTCGACCTCGGCGCGTTCGCGCACGTCGCACGTCCGGCCGACGGCGCTGCCGCCGTCCCCCTCGTTCAATTCCGCGACCGTCTCGTCCACGTCGTCCTCGGTCCGGGCGCAGATCGCTACGTCGGCGCCGTCGGCGACGAACTGATCGGCGACGGCGCGGCCTATCCCCTTCGTTCCCCCGGTGACGACGGCCGTCTGGCCGGCCACGGAGAACCGGTCGGTCACCGTCTCACCTCCGCTGTGGTACTACGTCGCATACTCGTGTCCGGGGCCCGCAGACCCAAATAGGTGCGTAGCACTCGCGACAACTCGCGCGGGGTTTGAACCTGCCAGCTCGTCTCGACGTTCTGATGACACCTCGTCTCGTGCGAGGCGCCGAGTGCACAGCGGGGTGTCGACCGGGCACCGCTGTCACCACCCGAATCCTTATCCGAACTCTCTACTCCTGTACGACCACTGTGGGAGGTACGCCCCCGAATCCCCGGACCGGCAGGCGCCGCTTCGTACAGGCGACTGGCGCGATGCTGGGGATCGGTTCCGGCCTGTCCCGGGCAGTGGACGCCACCCGCACGGCCGACGTCCGGATCGTCGAGGCCGATCCAGACGCGGGCTTCAACTATCCGTACCTCCTCTCCGTCCCCTCGGCAGGGTCAATCCGTCCTGACGCGTCGATTCTCGTCCAGCCCAACGACACGCCGGGCGGGACGACAGACGAGTTCGAGAAACACCTCGAGGGCGCGCGCCAGACGATGCGAGGATTCCCCCGGGCTATCGCGGACGAACTCGGGGTCCCGGCCCTCGTGCCCGTCTTTCCGCGGCCGGACTCGGACCCCGTCGATTGGACCCACTACACCCACCAGCTGGACCGAGATACGCTCGCGATCGACGGGGGGCCGCTCGAACGGATCGACGAACAACTGCTGTCAATGGTCGATCACGCTATCGACAGGATCGAGGCCGAGACTGGCGTATCCGTCCGGGAGGAGATCATGCTGAACGGGTTTTCCAGCTCGGGCCACTTCGCCGATCGATTCACCGTGTTGCACGCGGAGCGGGTGCTCTCGGTCACAGCCGGCGGTCTCAACGGGATGGCCCTGCTGCCGCTGGCCGAAGCGAACGGCGACGCGTTGCGCTACCAGGTGGGAATTGCCGACGTCGAATCGCTCACCGGGTCGCCCGTCGACCTCTCAGCGCTCTCCGAGACCAACCAGTTCCTCTACATGGGCGCCGAAGACACGAACGACACCTTACCGCACGACGACGCCTGGACGAGCGACGCCTTACGCGAAACCGCGCGCCAGGTCTACGGGGACGACATGACCACAGAGCGATTCCCGTTCTGCCAGACCGCTTACGAGCGGGCGGGTGTAGCGGCCCAGTTCCGACTCTACGAAAACCTGGGACACGAATACGCGAGCGAACCGGAGATAATCGAGTTTCACCGCCGGAGTCTAGCCGGTGAGGACGTGAGCGTGTACGGCCGCGACCTCGAGGACGGCGCCGCTGGCGAAGTCGACGTGGGCGGGGTGGACGTTCCCGAACAGCTACTCGAGACGTTATCGGCGGTGACCGTGGGCGTTCTGGGGCTCTTCTTCGTCTACTGCTTCCGCGCACTCTCGGACGAATAGGGCCGATTCAACCGCGTCAGGCTCTCGGCGCACTAATCGTCCGCGGGTTCCTCGTGATCCGGATGGGGGTACTCCACGAACTCGGGGAGGTCGGGCACGTCGGCGGCGTCGTGCTCGCCGACGGGCGGCCGGTTGACTTCGGCGGCGGGCGACGCTTCGATGTCCGTCTCGTCGTCGATGGCTTCCATCGTGCCCTCGCCGTCGGCGTCGCGGGCGTCCTGGTCGATCCGCATCGAGCAGAAGTCGACGCCGCACATCGAGCAGAAGCGGGCTTCCTTGTAGTTGTCGCCGGGCAGGGTCTGGTCGTGGAACTCGCGGGCGCGCTCGGGGTCCAGCGCGAGTTCGAACTGCCGGCGCCAGTCGAATTCGTAGCGCGCCTCCGAGAGGGCGTCGTCCCAGTCGCGGGCGCCCTCGCGGCCGTTGGCCACGTCGGCGGCGTGAGCGGCGATACGGTACGCCGCCAGTCCCTCGCGAACGTCCTCGGCGTCGGGCAGGCCGAGGTGTTCCTTCGGCGTGACGTAGCAGAGCATCGCCGCGCCCGCCCGCGCCGCTTCGGTCGCGCCGATGGCGCTGGTGATGTGGTCGTAGCCCGGCGCCACGTCGGTCACGAGCGGGCCGAGGACGTAGAACGGCGCGCCGTCACACACCTCCTGCTGGCGCTCGACGTTGTCCGCAATCTGGTCCATCGGCACGTGGCCCGGCCCCTCCACCATGACCTGCACGCCGTGGTCCCACGCGGTGCGGGTGAGTTCGCCCAGCGTGTCGAGTTCGGCGAACTGCGCCTCGTCGCTGGCGTCGGCGAGACAGCCGGGCCGCAGGCCGTCGCCGAGACTGAAGGTCACGTCGTGCTCGGCGAATATCTCGCAGATCTCCTCGAACTTCGTGTACAGAGGATTCTCCATGCCGTTCTCCTCGATCCACTGAGCCAGGATCGAACCGCCGCGGGAGACGATGCCGGTCTTGCGGCCGTCCGTGAGCGGCAGGTGCTCCATGCGGACGCCGGCGTGGATGGTCATGTAGTCGACGCCTTGCTCGGCCTGCTTCTCGATGACGTCCAGTAGGAGTTCGTGCGTGAGATCGGCCACGTCGTCGACCCGCGTGACGGCCTCGTAGATGGGGACCGTCCCGACCGGCACCGGCGAGTACTCGACGTTGGCCTCGCGGATCCGGTCGAGGTCGCCGCCCGTGGAGAGGTCCATGACCGTGTCCGCGCCGTAGTGGACGGCGGTGTGAAGCTTCTCCAGTTCGTCCTCCAGGTCGCTCGTGGTCTCGCTGGCGCCGATGTTCGCGTTGACCTTCGTCCCGAACTCCCGGCCGATGATCATCGGGTCCAGCGAGTCGTGGCCGTGGTTCGACGGAATGACCGCCTGCCCCTCGGCGACCTGCTCGCGGACGAACTCGGGCGTGGCGTTCTCGCGTTCGGCGATCCGCTCCATCGCGGGCGTGACCTCCCCGTCTCGTGCGCGCTGTAGTTGCGTCGGCATAACTACTAGGTTATACTACCGGGTGATAAACGTTGCTGGTCCGGTGGTCGCGACGGGGAAGCGGGCGCTACTGGCACGTCGAGTTCAGAGAAGCGATGGGCGATAGCAGCGGGTCGAGTCGCAGAACGCGGCTGTCGAGTTCGGAGGCGTCACCAGCCCCAGAGGAGCGTGCTGGCGGGGTCCGAATAGGTCTCCTCGTCCTCGGACCGGGGCGAGGCGTCCCGGCGAGCCGCGAACCGGAAGACGAGATAGCCGAGGGTGACGAGGGCGATCCCGGTCGCTCCTTGTATCAGTTCCGCCGTCCCGGGCGTGAGATCGGTGGCGGTTATCACCGGGAAGGCGACGACGAGCGCGAGGAAACCGCCGACCAGCGCGAACGCCATCGCGGTCAGCGTTCCCGCGACCGAGACGAATCGCTCGTTCGACGGCAGTTGAGGCGTCATCTCGGTAGTTCGAATTGTCTCGTTATTAACCTTTTCACGGGTCGCGCCGCCGGCGCGAAAACCATATCAGTCCTCGCGGTAACGTCCGCGTATGAACGTCACGGGCCTGGATCGGCAGCAGATCCTGTCGCTGATCCTCGTCTTCCTGATGATCGGTTCCTCGGTCGTCTACGTCCTCGCGTACGCGTTCGGTTAGGGACTGACCCCCCGTGCGGTCACTCCGCGCCGCCGTCGGTACCGTCGGGTGCGTCGCGCTCGGGGTCGAAGCGAGCGACCCACTCGTCGAGCGTCTCCAGGCGGTGGACCGCGCGGTCGGGGTCGCCGACGTTGTGGTGTTCGTCGGGGTAGACGACGAGCTTCGACTCGACGCCGCGCTTTCTGAGCGAGCGGTAGAGCTGTTCGGACTGGGTAGGGGGACAGCGCCAGTCGTTCTCGCCGGCGGTCAACAGGAGGGGCGTCTCTATCTGGTGGACGTCGGTGATCGAGGAGGCGGCGTCGTAGGCCTCGGGGTTCTCCCAGGGGAGGCCGAAGTCGTGTTCGAACCACTTGTGGGAGTCGTCGGTGCCGAACGCCGAGCGCAGGTCGTAGACGCCGTGTTCCGCCAGCCCGGCGGCGAACCTGTCGGTCCGCGTCAGGACGTAGGCGGTGTTGACCCCGCCCTGGGAGAACCCGCCGACGAACAGCCGGTCGGGGTCGGCCCACCCCCGCTCGACCAGGTCCTCGGTGCCCGCGAGGAGGTCCTCGACTTCGAGCGTGTTCCACGCGCCCTTCAGCGCCTCGCAGAAATCGCGGCCGTAGGAGGTCGACCCGCGGTAGTTGACCTCGTAGACGAGATAGCCGCGGCTCGTCCAGAAACTCGCCTCGAAGTCGAACTGCGGCTGGTCGTAGGCCATCGGCCCGCCGTGGATCCACAACAGCGTCGGTCGCGGGCTCGGGTTCTCGGGATCGAACGTCGGCGGGTGGTAGGCGATCCCCTCGATCTCGGTCCCGTCGTCGCTCTCGAAGGTGAGCCGCGCCGTCTCGGGGTGGTCGTACTCCTCCAGCAGGTCGGTGTCGAGTGCCGTGAGCCGCCGCCGCGGGTCCGGGTCGTCGGAGCCCGCGTCGAGGTCGGCGGCGTCCATCGCGTACACGTCGGTGCCTTCCGCGGGGTGGCTCCGCACGACGGCGACCGTCCCGCCGTCGGCGTCGAACTGCCGGTGGGTCTCGTCGCGCGGCTGGCGGTCGAAGACGCGCCGATGGCCGCCGTCGGCGTCGATCTCCGCGAAGCGCGTCCACCCTTCGTCGGCGATGGCCGTGACGAGCCGGTCGTCGTCGAGCCAGACGGGCCCACCGCCGAAGATCCCCATCGTCCGGTCGAGGTCGTCCGTCACGATCGAGTACTCGCCCGCGTCGACGTCGGCGACCGCCACGTCGATCGGGGCGTACCAGTTCGCGGGGTCGCGCGAGAGGAACGACAGCCGTTCTCCGTCCGGGCTCCAGGTCGGGGCCGTCGCGCTGCTCCCCTCCTCCGTGAGACGGTCGAGGTCGCCGGTCTCCGCGTCGACGAGGTAGACGTGCTGGACGTACGTGTCGTCGGGGTCGTCCCCCTGATACGAGCAGAAGGCGATCCGCTCGCCGCCCGGGTGCCAGGCGGGCTGGAGGCCGGCCAGCCCCCCGAGGATCCCTCCGCCGTACGCGTCGTCCAGTCGGCGCTCCTCGCTGGACTCGACGTCGACGACGAACAGGTAGGTCGTCACGGTGTCGAGCCAGCCCTGTCCGTCGATCTTGTGCTGGAGGCGTTCGGTCTCGATGGGGCCGTCCTCGCGTCGCTGTTCGAGGTACTCGCGTTCCTCGTCGGTCGGGTCCCGCGCGGAGACGACGATCCGCTCGCCCTCCGGCCCCCAGTCGAAGTCCCGGACCCCCTTTTCGCGGTCGGTCACCTGCCGGGCGTCGCCGCCCAGTTCGAGGTCGTACACCCAGACCTGCGGCTTCGGTTCGTCGCCGCCGTTCCCGTGCGATTCGCCGTCCCCGTTCTCGCCGTCGGCGTCGTCTTCCTCACCGTCCCCGTCGCCGTCGGTATCGCTTCCGCCGTCGCTCTCGTCCGCGTTCGCGTCGTCTCGCCCCACTCGCAGGGCGATGTCCTCGTCGCGGACCATCACGACGCCGAGCTTCGAGCCGTCGGGCGACCACTCGACGTTCCAGGCGCCGGAGGCGCGCGTCAGCCGATGGGGGTCGCGGCTCCCGTCGGCCGGGACGACGAACACGGACTGGAGGCGCTCGTCCTCGTCGGAGTCGGCCTCGCTGGCGGCGAACGCCACGCGGTCGCCGTCCGGCGAGACGGCGAGTTCGCCGGGCCGCGTCCGGTCGTAGATCGCGTCGGCAGGCAGTTCGTCCATGCCGCGCCTGTCGGCACGGCGTCACTTATCGGTTCGGCTGGTGTGCGGATCGGTCGCAGAGTGGGGTCGTCAGGCGGCCCGCCGGACGAGGCGGCGCCGGAGAACAGCGCCGGCGCGAAGGCGGCGAGGCGGTCTGATCGGGACAGCAGCCGAGAGCGGCGTGCGCGTCAGAGAGGCGGCTGTTCGACCCGACGCTCCCAGAACGCGTCGGCGAGGTACGCCTCGTCGATGCCCGTGTACCCCAGCGAGCGCGCCAGCCGACCGACGGTCGCCCAGAGCGCCCGCTGGACGGTGACGGGCGCGACCGCGGTCTCCGTGTCGGGATACACGTCCTCGCTGACGGGGAGCGCGTGCAGGAGTCCCGGCCGACCGTACTCGCCGTCGCCGCCGAACGCGCCCTCGTGGTCGAGCGCCCACACCGTGTAGAGCGAGGCGACCGTCCGCATCGACGGCAGTTCGGCCCGGAACGCGACGGTCCCGCCGGTGGCGTTGCGGAAGGTGTGCTCGACGCCGGCGTCGACGGTCGCGGACTCGCCGGGCGGGAGTCGGCGGGTCCGCCCGTCGACTTCGACGGTCAGCGTCCCCTCGACAGCCTCGAACGTCTCCGTCGTCGGGTGGACGTGCGCTGGCGGCTCGGGCGCGTCGGGGCCGAGCCACTGGACGAGGACTGGCCGGTCGTGATCGACCGCGGGACCGGGGCGGTCGGTCGCTCCGTCCGTGGGACGTTCGAGCAGGGTCGCCCACGTGTCGGCGCCCGGACTGGAGACGAGGGCGTGCGGTGACTCGCGGAGGAGGCGCGCGCTCGGGCCCTCGCGGTCGAGTTCCAGCGCCGGTCCCGGTCGGGGGTCGCCGCGGTCGTCGAGCGGTCGCCCGGTGGTCAGGACGGGCGCCGCCCGCGTCGAGTCGGTCATCACGTCGACCGTCGCCCGCCGGCCGGGTGGGCGTTTAGTGCAGTATACGACGGGGATTTATCACGTATCCGTGACAGCTGTCGGTCGTGAAACAGCTCCGCGTCACTGCGGCGGTCGACGGCGAGCGCGCGCCGGCGTTCTACACGATGCTGGCCGACGCGCCCGGCGTCGCGGAGACGCAGGTGCTGGAGTGGAACACGACGCCCGCCGAGGCGGAGACGGTGCTGTTCGCCGTCCGCGGCGACGCCGAACCGTTCGCCGCCGCTGCGCCCGAAACCGAGGCGGTCGAGTCCGTCACGCTCTCGGCGGTGGACGGGCGCTGGACGTACGCCCTCGCGGCGGTGCGACCGCACGAGACGCCGCTCTTCGAGGCCGTCAGGCGGGCGCGGACGCGGACCGGACTCGTCGTCCGCAAACCGATCGTCTACCGCGACGGCGACATGCACTTCCGGGTCGTGGGCGACGCGGACGCCATCCAGGCGGCGCTCGACCGGGCGCCCGACGCGATGGACGTGCGGGTCGAGACGGTCGGGACGTTCCGCGGCGCGCTCGACCACCCGGCGTCCCGGCTGAGCGACCGCCAGCGCGCCGCGCTGGCCGCCGCGCACGAACTGGGTTACTACGAGACGCCCCGGGACGCGACCCACGAGGACGTGGCCGCCGAACTGGACTGCGCGCCGTCGACGGCGAGTCGACACCTCCAGCGCGCGGAGGCGAAACTCGTCGACGCCGCGACGGACGAGTTCGGTTCCGGCGTCTGAGCCCGGAGCGGGCCGCTACTCCGTGTCCCACACGTCGGCGACGGGTCGGACTTCGACTTCGAGCGCCGGGAGCGGCGGCGACCGCTCCGCGAGTCCCGGTCGCCCGGTCTCAGACCGACGAGAACGTCCAGCGCTGGTGGGCGCCGCCGGTCCAGGACTGCTGTTCGACGTTCGCGCCGTCGGACGTCGAGGCGTCGGCGACGCCGACGGCCATCCCGCTGTGGACCGGCTTGACCCGGTACTCGCCGTTGCCCTGGTCGACCAGTTCGAACCGCTGGTGGGCGCCGCCGCTGTCGGTCCACTGCTGGACGTTCGTGCCGGCGCTGGTCCCGGCGTTGGCGACTTCCAGGACCTTGCCGCTGTGGACCGCTTCGAAGGTGTAGGACCCGTCGCCGTTCTGCGTGACGTTCCACTGCTGGTTATCGGCGCCGCCGTAGGGCCACTGGATTACGTCCCCGCCGTCGCTGGTGTCACCGCCGGAGACGTCCATCGCCTGACCGCTGTTGACGTTGGCGACCTGGTAGGTGCCGTCGGCGAGTCCGCCGGACGTGCCACCGTCGCTTCCGTCGCCGCCGCTGCCGTTGACGGTCTCGTCGAGCCACGTCTTGATGTATCCGCCGGCCTGCTCGTCGCCGTCCTTGAGCGTCCATGGCTCGTTCGCGCCCGCGTCGGGCGAACTGAAAAAGGTCGGCGCCCAGGAGTCGTCGAAGCACCAGGCGGCCCAGCCCATGTTCTCGTAGCCTTCCACCCAGTTCCGGAAGGGCTCGCCCCACCCGGAGGTGGTCCCCTGGTCGACGTCGGGGTTGCCGTCGGGGTCCCAGCCGAACTCGGTGATGAAGATCGGGACCTCGCTGGCGGGCGCGCCGTAGGTCCCGTCGAAGTCCGACGGCTGGCCGTTCGACGGGTAGATGTGCCCCGAGTAGATCAGGTCGTTCCCGCTGAACGGGTCGTCCGGCGCCGCGTCGGGGACGGAGGTCCACCGCGGGGAGCCGATGACGACGGGCGTCTCCGGCGCGAGTTCGCGGACGCGGTCGACCCACGGCTGGGCGACGCCCTTCCAGGTGCTCCAGGCTTTCTGGTCGTCGTCCCAGTAGGCCGGCTCGGTCGGCTCGTTGAACAGCTCGAAGAGGACGTGCGAGTCGCCCGCGAACTCCGGCGCGGCCGCGTTCCAGAAGTCCCGCACCACCTCGTCGGGGTACTTGTCGTAGCTCGTGCTCGAATCGTCCGTCGCCTGCTCGGTGTAGGGCCGGACGAGGTGCAGGTCGACCATGGCGTAGATGCCGCGGTCGGCGCAGAGGTCGACGATCGGTCGAACGTGGTTCTGGACGTAGTTCGATGCACCGTAGTGGCTGATCGAGTCCTGCGTGCAGGGGATCCGCAGCAGGTTCGGGTGCCAGCCGCGGTCCGCGTCTGTCGCCCACTGGGCCACGTCCATCGCCGACTTCGGGTGCGACCGCTCGTAGAACCCAGGATCCGCCATGGCGTGCCCGCGGAGTTTCACGTCGTTGCCGTCGGCGTCTCTGATCCACTTCCCCTCCGTGTGGAGCCGCGAGGGCGCCGCCGCGGCCGTGCCGCTGAGGCCGCCGAGTGCCAGCGTCGCGGCGCCTGCCCCCGCTGCCCGGAGCACCGACCGCCGCGTCGTCGTTCGTCTCTGTTCGTCACCGCACGTATCTTGCATGGTATTATCAGACATGCGGAAACCGATTCCGGACAATAGTATAAATAAATAATGTCAATATATTACAATGGTGGAGAAATACAGAACGTTTGAGTGTTCGTCCCGTCGCATCGGTGAGTCACTCGGAACTCCGTTGTACGCACAACCGGGACGAGCGACTCGATCCCCCTCGGAGACGCCGTCAGGAGCGCGCACGCGCTCGGCGGTTGGTCCGACGACCGCGCGGCGAGAGCGGGGTCCCTATGACTCGATCCCAGGCAGATCCGTACTGTCACCGTCCGAGAGGGTCAGGCCGCCGTAGAGCCGATAGCTCAGACGCCCGGCCTCTCAGCGAGCGCTCCGGCGAGCAGACTCAAAACGACGCGCGGGCGACGCCGCTACTCGGTGTCCCACACGTCGGCGATAGGGTTGGATTTGGACTTCGAGCGCCGGGAGCGGCGGCGACCGCTCCGGGAGCTCCCGTCGCCGTCGTCGTCGGACCCGGATCCCGACGCGGACGCGCCGGAGGACGTCCCCGAGTCGGAGCCTCCGTTCGACCCCGAGGACGAGCGCGAGCGGTTAGATCCGGCGGTCGTCCCGCCGTTCGAGCCGGTCGACCCGCTCGCGGCAGCGGTGTCTACCGCGGGGAGGTCCGGTTCGCTCATCCGGTCGACCTGCTCGGCGAACCAGTCGGGCATGTCCACGCGGGCGCGCTCGAAGAGGTCCAGCAGGGAGGTGTCGGCGAGGTACGTCGCGCCGTAGTCGTCGGGCGCCCGCACGACGCGGCCGCAGGCCTGGATCACCGTCCGCAGGGCCGTCCGGTAGTACCAGCCCCACTGGTCGTCCTCCAGTCGCGCCGCGACCCTGGAGTCGCGGGTGTTGGGGTACGGCGCCTTGCAGAGCAGTTGCCAGCGACAGAGGTCGCCCTCCAGGTCCAGCGCCTCCTCCATCTTCACCGAGAGGAAGACGTCCGGGTCGTCGACGCGCTTCCACGTCGACAGCTGGGCGTCCCGGTCGGCCGAGTCGTGGGCGCGCACCCGCGAGTCGACGCCGAAGTCTCGGAGGTGGTCGAGCAGTTGCTCCTGGATCGCGTAGGAGTGACAGTGGACGAGCCCCTTCTCGTCGGGGTGAGCCTGCATGATCCGGACGAGCGTCTCGGCGACGCGCGGGATGGTCTGGTCGCGGGTCTCGTAGGTCATCTTCCCCTGGGTAACGTCGTACAGCGGCCGGTTCTCGACGGGGAAGGTGTGGGGCACTTCCACGAGGGCGACCCTGTCCGCGGAGAGGCCGACGTTGGCGCAGAAGGCGTCCTTGTTCAGGATCGTGGCCGACAGCAGCGCGAAGTTGCTCGCGCGGTCCCAGACGGTGTGTTTGAGGTACTTCTCAGGGGCCATCGGCTTGATGGTCACCCGCGAGCCCGCGCCGTCGGGCTGGTCGACGACCCAGGTGGTCGCGCTCTCGGGGTCGCGGTAGTCCTCGGCGAACCACGAGAGGTCGGACTGGAGTTTGACGAGCTTGTCGCGCTCGGCGGCCTCCTCGGGCGCGAGTTCGGCCTGCTGGCGGACTTCCGTCAGGCGCCGGCCCGCCATGGTGTGGAGGGTGTCCGCGTAGCTGACGGCGTCGTCGAGGCCGTCGATATCGGGCGGTTCACAGGCGTCCCAGATGGGGACGGTGTCGGGACCGAGGTCGATAGTCGCGTACATCTCGGCCCAGTTGCCCAGCCCGTGGGCCTCGTCGATCACGAGCACGTCGCGCTGGCCGAACACGTCAGAACCGGCGGTCTGCATGAAGTACGCGAGCGTCATCGCGGCGATGCGGTTGTTCGCGGCGATGGCGCGGTCGGAGAAGTAGGGGCAGCGGTGCTGGACCTGGCAGTCGAACATCCGCTCGCGGGCGCAGGGCGCCTGGTCGACGGGCGTGTCGGTCTCGCCGGGGAGGATGCAGTCGTAGTTGTTCTTCCCGCGGATGACCTTCAGGTCCGCGAGCAGGTCGTCGCCGGCCACGTCGTCCAGCTGGGAGACCTGCGGCGTGGTGTAGTAGGCGTCGATCGGTTCGCCGGCCTCGCTCTCGCCCGCGGTGCGGGCGCAGCCGGCGATGGCGCGAGCGAGCAGGGACTTGCCGCTGCCGGTCGGCGCGCGCACGAGGACCACGTCGTTGTCGGCCTCGAAGGCGTCGCGGATGTCAGCGAGCGCTTGCTCCTGCGCGCCGCGGTAGGAAGGCGCCGGGAACTCGTCGAATATCCGACCCGGTTGCACGGACGGAGGCAGGCGGGCGGTCCGCCTAAAACTGCCGGTCGTCGCCGGACCGCGACCGACCGATCCCGGAGACGGCGTCGGCCTCCATCCGATCGGAACCGTTTTTGGATCCCCGCTGTCACGATACGGAGATGACATCCCCGCGACGTACCTTCCTGAAACGCGCGACCGGTGCTCTCCTCGTCGGCTCCGTGACCGGCTGTCTCAGCGACGGCAGCGGAACCGCGACCGACCCGTCCGGCGGGTCCGGCGACCCGACCGACGCGACCACCGATACCGCGACCGCGACGGCCACTGCGACAGACACCCCGACGGCCACCGCGACGGACGCCGAAACCGCCACTGACACCCCGACCGCGACGCCCGACGGATCGCTCGGGAACGCCGACTACGCGGCGTGGCTTCCGGCACCGAGCGCTTACGACCGCGGACACTACACGTTCATCTCTATCGCGACCGGCGCGCTCGTCGACCTGAAGGACAGCCTCGGCGACGGCGCAGTCTCCGAGTTCGAGAGGGAGGCGCGCGTCCCCGGCGTCGGCTCGTACGCCGATGCGAGCGCCGTTCACGTGGTCGCCAACCGGGCGATGGTGTTCGAGACCGACGTGGCCGTCGAGGACGCGGCCGCCGGCTTCGAAGAGCGCGGCCTCTCGGAGGCCGAGACGCGCCACGGCTTCACGCTCTACACGGGAAGCGGCGCGGCGGCGCTGCGCGAGGACGCGCTCGTCTCGGCCATGGGCCAGCAGGACGCGGGTGCCGCGAAGGCGACGGTCAAAGCGATCGTCGACGCGAAGGCGGGCGAGGCGGACCGGTACGCGGACGTCTCGTCGGCCTGTGCCCGCCTGACCGACGCGCTCGGGACGGGCCACCTGATCCGCGGGCGGACCCACGCACCGGGCGAGACGTTCGACGGCGCGGTCGGCGGCGGCGTGGCGTTCTCGGTCGGGACCCAGGAGACGCGCGTCGCGACGCCCGTCGTCTTCCGCGAAGGGCAGGCGAACGAAGGTCCGGTCGTCGAGTGGGCGAGCGGCGCGGACGCGTTCTACGGGCAGAAACCCGGGACGACTGTCGACGGCCGTGTCGTGACCGCGACCGCGACCGTGCCGAGCGCGGATATCGAGCGGTTTCACCCACAGCTTCCCGGCGAGGCGGACAGGGCCACGGGCCAGACCCCGACGGCCTCGTTCGAGTTCGACTACGAGGCGACCGGCGACGGCGTCGGCCTCCTCGAGATCACCCACGAGGCCGGCGACTCGATCCAGCGGAGCCAGCTGTTCGTCCGCGGCGCGGGCTTCGCCGAGGTCGAGGGAGCCGGCCAGACGAGCGCCGGGCAGTGGCAGGGCTCGGCCAGCGGCGACGACGGGACGGTCGTCGCCGGCGACCGCGTCGCGGTCGGCGCCGCCAGCGACTACGAGATCAGCGTCGTCTGGCAGAGCAGCGACGGCGACACGTCGTCGACGCTCATGGAGGGAGAAGGCCCTGACGCGTAGCATCGCGGCGCGTCGGCGGCCCGTGCAGTGCGTCTGCGGCCGATCGTGTCGTCAACGAGGCGACGCGTCAACTCCGCAATCAATTTGAAGGCACTCGGTAAACAGCGGGGCATGTCGGAGACGCGTCGGAACGCACTGAAACGCGGGGGAGTAGCGATCGCGGCCCTCTCGTCGCTCGCCGGGTGTCTGGGCGGCGGGGGCGGGACCGCGACCGAACCGCCGAACGACGGCGGAGACGACAGCGACGGGAACGACGGGTCGGGAGGGACCCCCACGCCGGCGGGGACGCCGACGGCGACGCCGGTCGCGGCGCGTCCGGAGACGCCCGTCGCCGAGCTGTCGAAGTGGATGCCCGCGCCGAGCGCCATCGACCAGTCGGGGTACGCCTTCATGTCGATGGCGCCCAGGGCGATACTCGGATTCGAGGGCGCGCTCGGGGACGGCGCGCTGGAGGGGTTCGACCGGTCCTACCCGCTCGCGGCCATCGACACCATCGGCGACGCGACGGTCATCCACCGCTTCGCCCGCACGGCCTCGGTCATCGAGGCGAAGTTCGACCGGACGCCCGTCGAAGACAACCTGCGGAGCCTCGGCTTCACCGCCGGGGAAGCGCGCCACGGCTTCCGGATCTTCAGCGCCGAGGACCCGCGGGCGGCGGCCGTCCGGGACAACATGCTCGTCACGGTCGGGGACGTCTCCAGCACGGACACCACCGACAAGACGCCCGTCGTCGAGGCCATCGTCGACGCCCGCACGGGCAACGGCGAGCGGTACGTCGACGCGGTCGCCGACTGCGACCGCCTCGTCGAGACGCTCGGGAGCGCACACCTCCTCCAGGGGAGGACCCACGAGGCGGGCAAGACCTTCGAGGGCGGCGTCGGCGAGGGGATGGGCTATCACGTCGGGAGCGAGCAGACCCGCGTCCACGCCGGCGTCGTCTTCGCCGAGGGCGCGACCGACCGAAGCGCCGTGAGCGACTGGGCGAACGGGTCGGACGCGTTCCTCGGCGGGACGCCGACCGTCAGGACCGACGGGCGGGTCGTCACGGCGACGGCGCAGGTCGCGACGGGCGACGTGACCGAGTTCCCCGGGGAGTTCCCGGGCCCGGAGATCGAGACCGGACCGCCGACCGCGGCGTCGGACTCGGAAACGGTCACGGCGTCGTCGTCGCCGCCGGCGGCCTCGTTCGACTTCCACTACGAGGAGACGGCCGACGGCGTCGGCCTCCTGATGATCACCCACGCGGGCGGCGAGATCGTCAAGCGGACCGCGCTCGGGCTCCGAGGAACCGGCTTCACGGACGTCGACGGCGCCGATCAGACGAGCCCCGGGACCTGGCAGGGCGGCGCGGAAGACGACGGCGGCGTCTACACCGGTCACACCGTCAGGGTCGGCGTGCGCAGCGACTACGAGATCGAGGTCGTCTGGGAGCCGTCGAACAGCGACACGTCGGCGGTCCTCGACGCCGGGAAGGGACCTGACGCCTGAGCGACGCGGGAAACCGAGCGCCCGGTCGCGCTCACAGGTCGGCCACGTCGTCGGCGGTCGGCTCGCGGTCGTCGGGCAACCGTTCCATGCAGTCGTAACAGAGGAAGTGCTCGGAGCCGTCGGCGAGTTCGAGCGTCATGCCGTCGGTGGTGGACTTCTCGAGCGTCCAGATGTTGGCGATGCCGCCGGCGATGCTCACGTCGTCGCCACAGCCGTCGCATGGCTGGGTCGTCATACCCGCCGTAGGGCGGCCGCCGGGAAAAGCCGTGCGGGCGGACCGCGGGAGTATCGCCCGGGAGACCGCCTCGCGGTTCCGGTCTCGGCGTCGTCGGGCTCGGGTCGCCAAGGCTCGGGCCGGCCGGGTCGCCGCGCTCGTTCGACCGACCCACGTACTTATGGCGCCCCAGCGGTAACCCGTTCTATCGTCTCGGAGCCCTTCAGATGCACACCGCACCAACGGTCCTCTACGTCGGGCCGAACGCCCGCTCGGTCGCCGACGCGTGGGACGAATCGGGAGAGGAACTCGCCGTCGAGAGCGCGACGCCCCCGGTCGACGTCGCGGGGATGCTCGCCGACGGTCGGTACGACGCCGTCGTCTGCGACAGCGACGGCTCGTTCGACGGCCCCGCCGTCGTCGAAGCCGTCCGCGAGTACTCGAAGGCCCTGCCGGTGTTCGTGCTCGCAGCCGACGACTCGTTCCCGCTCGCGACGGCCACGGAGTTCGGCGTCGCGACGTACCTGCAGGTCGACGCGGACACCGACCGCGTCGCGACCCTCGAACGGCTCCGCCCCGCGGTCGAGCGGCGCCGGGAAGAGCGCCGCGAGTCGACCATGCTCGACTCGCTACTGGAGAACGTGCCGCTGTCCATCTACATCAAGGACCGCCGGAGCCGTCACGTCCGCGTCAGCGACGGGGCGCTGGGGCTGAACGGGCCGCCGTACCTGGAGAGCCCGGACGGCAAGCGCCACCACACGCCGGCAGACCTGATCGGCAAGACCGACTGGGACCTCTACCCGCCGACGCTCTCGGAGGGGGCGGTCGCGGACGACCGCCACGTCGTCGAGACCGGCGAGTCGATCGAGGACCGGATCGAACAGGCCTACGGCGACGACCTGGAAGAGACGTACGTGACGACCTCCAAGGCGCCCTGGCGGGACGAGCACGGGAACGTCCTCGGGATCGTCGGCGTGACCCGCGACGTGACCGACCGCAAGAAGTACGAGAAACAGCTCGAACGCCAGAACGAGCGCCTCGAACGGTTCGCGAGCGTCATCTCCCACGACCTGCGCAACCCGCTGGAGGTCGCGCTCGGCCGCCTGGAGTTCGCCCGCGCGGACGGCGACGAGGAGCACTTCGACGCCCTCGAGCGCTCGCTGTACCGCATCGACGACCTCATCGACGACGTGCTGACGCTCGCCCGCGAGGGCGAGACCGTCAGCGACCCGGAGCCGACCGACCTCGCGTCCGTCGCGCGGGAGGCCTGGAAGGTCGTCGAGACGCCCGAGGCGTCGCTGGACGTGCGGACCGACGCGACGCTGCTCGCCGACGGCGGGCGCCTCCAGCAGCTGCTGGAGAACGTCTTCCGGAACGCTGTCGAGCACGGCTCGACAGGCCCTCCGTCGCACGCTCCGGAGGACGCCGTGGAGCACGGCTCCGCGAGTCACGCGAACGCTGACGCGTCTGCGGACCCGGGCGAACGCGCCGGCCCGGGCGTGACCGTCACCGTCGGCGACCTCGACGGCAGGCAGGGATTTTTCGTCGCCGACGACGGCCCGGGCATCCCCGAGGGCGACCGCGACAGCGTCTTCGACTCGGGCTACTCCACCAGCGACGACGGGACCGGTCTCGGGCTGAGCATCGTCCGGACCATCGCCGAGGCCCACGGCTGGGAAGTCGACGTGACCGAGAGCGAGCGCTCCCGCGGGGCGCGCTTCGAGTTCGGCGAGGTCGGCGACGCCGCGTCCCGTCGCTCCGAGGAGTGATCGGGGTCGCGCTTTTCCGCCTCGGCCGCCAACGACGGGTATGGAGGTGCACTGCGAGGGGTGTGCCGGCTGTTGCCTCGACTGGCGAGCGCTCGCCCCCGACGATTTCGACCACGGCCACGAGCGCCGCGGCCGCTACCGGCCGCTGGACGACGTCGACAACCTCGTCCCGCTGTCGTGCGACGAGGTGCGCGCGTTCCTCGCGGCCGGCCACGCCGACGCCATGGTCGCTCGTCTCTTCCGCATCGAGGACGGCCCGAGCGTGACCGTCGGCGGCGTCGACGTCGCCGCCGTCCGCGGCCGCCCCGCCTTCCTCGTCGGCCTGGCGAAGGTGCCCAAACCGGTCGCGCCCTTCGACTCGGACCCGCAGTGGCTCCCGAGCTGCGTCTTCCTCGACCCCGAGACCCTCCAGTGTCGCATCCACGGGGAAGAGGCCTACCCGCAGACCTGTTCGACGTACCCCGGTGACAACCTCGCGCTGGACGCCGAGACCGAATGCGAGCGCGTCGAGCGGGCTCACGGCGGCGACCGCCTCGTCGACGACGACCCGCCGGCCGACTCGGATCCGGTTATCGGCCCCGGGGCGGTCGGGTCGCGCGTGTTCGTCCACCCCGACGCCGACCGCATCGAGGACGCCGTCGGCCGGCTCGCCACGGGCGAGGCGACGCGGGCCGACCACGCCGAGTTCGTCGCCGTCGCCGCCGCCTCTAGCCCCGGGACGCTCGCCGTCAACGACGACCGCTACGAGCAGGCGCACGAACGCGCGCTGGACGCCGACTCCTGGGTCGACGGGGCGATCGCCGAGTGGAGCGAGCGCGCCGCGAGCGACGAATCGGCCGACCCCGAGACGGCCGCCACGGTCGAAGAGGGGCGCGGCGCGCCAGCGACGCCGGGCTGGGAGTGACGGTCGGCCCGCGGAGAGGAAGCGTCTCCGCGGCGACGCGTCGGCCACGCGGTCGAGACGGTCGCGTCGCTGTCGCTGGTCGTCCTCTAGAGGAGCACAGAAGGCATCGTCGGAATTACGAATTTATCTCCTTGAACTGGTCGAGCAGCTCCTCGGTCGACTCGTCGCTCTCGTACTCGACCTCCCCGCGGTACTCCGTCCGACGGTCGTCCTCGCTCACGTCCACTTCGCTGTTCTTCCGCTCCCGCCGTTCATGCTCCACTTCGTCGTATGCACCCATAGACATTGTGTACCACACCCACACTTGTGAGTTAACACCTATCAATCTAACGGTCAGTGCGAATGTCCACGGAGCGGGCCGGATACCAACGATATCGACGGGATCCGACGGATCGTCAGCGGCCGTCCGGCGGACGGCCGACGATCGGGTGGGAGACAGACGAGAGCGGGCGGCAGTCAGACGGCGGGCCGTCGGCGGACGGCGGCGCAGAGAGTTCGAACAGTGTATACGACTGGCGGTCCGGTCTCCGGTATGGCCGGACCGGTTCGCTTTCGGCGGTCGACCGAGCGCTGGGACGAGGAGCGCGTGCGCCGCCAGCTCCTCGCCCCGCTCGACGACCGCTTCGGCGCCCGACTGACGACGCCGAAGATCGACGTCCCGCAGGGGTACACCGCCCGTCGGCTCGAGATGGACAACGGCGACCTCGCGCTGTTCGCCTGGACCGACCGCGACGCCTTCTGGCTCGGCAACACGGTCACCCCGGAGGTCCTCTGGCGCACCGACAAGGAGACCTTCGACGAGGCGCCGTTCGACATCGCCCGCTGGGCCCAGCGCGAGCTCACCTACGACCTCGAACGCCAGGCCCCCTGGCTCGCCGCATACGAGTACGTCGCGTGGTTCTTCCTCCCCGTCCTCTTCTCGAAGGACGGCCGCGAGACCACCCGCGCGTTCTTCGACCGCGACGCCGCTGGCTTCCCCGACGCCACCCGCGAGGACGGCCTCGAATTCTACGAGCGGTTCCTCTCGACCGGCGTCCTCGACGACCACCGCTACACCATGGCCGCCAAGCTCGGCACCAGCGAACGCAACGAGTTCAACCGCATGCGCGCCACCATGGGCGAGTTCAACGCCGCCAAGCTGCTGGCCGACGCCGGCATCCCGTTCGTCCCCGAGTCCGAACGCGACTCCGGGCACGCCCTCGACTTCGCCGTCGAGACGCCCGGCGGCGAGCGCCTCGTCGAGGTCACTCGCCCGATGCCACCGCGCGACCGCAACGCCGGCACCGCCATCGCCGCCCTCCGCCGGACGGTCGACTCGAAGACCCGCGACCAGCTCGCCATCCACGACGACGCCGTCCTCTTCGTCGACTGCACCTCCTTCCGCGACGACGAGTGGAACCCCATCCGCGCCGAGCGCCCCTCGCTCGGCTACGAACCCACCGTCGTCTTCCGCTGCCGCCCCAGCGGCCGCTGCGAGGGCTACCGCCACGGCGACGTCCCCCTCGACCTCGACGACGGCATCGAGTGGCTCTGACCGGGGGAACTTTTGCGGTGGCGCGCGCTGCCGAGCGTGCCGAACGACGGTGAGGCCGTGAGGCGTAGCCGTGCGAGGGATGAGAAGCGCAGCCTGCGAGCATCGCAATCGGCTGGGGAGGCACGTGGCTGTCTGCGGTGCTGTGCTGGACGGGTGCTGTTGCGGTTCCTGGTGGACTGAAAGGGCGAGGCGCGCTCGCGCTTGTGCAGTCGTCTGAGCGGCCCCTACCCGAGCGGAGCGAGGGTATGTCGCTCAGCGACCGCGAGCGCGCCGAGGGCTTTCGACGTCTACTGTCGATCGCAGTCGCTCTGGAACGATCTTCACTACCGGCGGGATTTGAACCGGAATCAGACGTGCCCGCTCACTCCGTTCGCTGTGCGCGACTGATAGGGTTCAAATCCCTTCTCGAGGTCGTTTCGCTGCTCACGGTAGCGAGCACACGCTACGCGGTGCTCGCGGAATTGTTCGCAGCAGAAAGCGCCCGAGGCGGGATTTGAACCCGATGTCAGACCTCACTGCGTTCGGTCTGACGTGGTTCAAACCCAGTACGGCGCACATCGAACTCAAAACGCGGCGCGATGAAACGCGCCGCTCTTCAGTTGAGTTCGAAGAAGCGCCCGAGGCGGGATTTGAACCCGCGTCACGACCGTGACAGGGTCGTATGATGGGCCACTACACCACCCGGGCACGCATTCATCGCTTTGCCGGAGTTGGATTTAAGACTTTCCAAACGAGTGCCCTGTGCTACGGCGGACCAACCCACTCGTTACTATCTCTGGATCGACCAGTCGCCGTGGATCTGACGGCCCACTGGCAATCCGCAACCATAGTGGTACGAACGAATGCATATCACGACTACATATCACAACTGATAACGTCAACGGAACTTACTTGCGTGGCGAAGTCCCTTATCTCAGGTAGCGGAGTTACGTCGAAGCCAACTCCGGGGACATCGCAATGAGCACGAGACCGGACGCTAACAGGGAAGACACAGAGATGCCGTCGAACGTATTGGTACTTGCTCCCTCCGTGGGTGGGCAGGAATCCGAGGTCTGCAGCGAGCTCCTACACGGAACGGCGGGCCGTGATCACGGACTGTTGGTCACGTGCATGGAAACGCCCGCGGAGCGACTCGCAGCCTGGACCGGTCACGAGCACGCCGAACCGAACGAGGCGACGGTCGTCGACGTCGAGACGGCGGCCCGGTCGACCGCGGCTGCGTCCGGCGAGACCCTCACACCGACGAACGCCGTCGTCGAAGTGGTCCCCGCGGAGGCGGACCTCGTCGACCTCGGCGAGACTATCGACCGCCACCTGGCGCGACTGAGCGCTGACGGCGAGACGGCCGTCTGCGTTCACTCGGTGAGCGACCTGCTTCAGCGCGCCGACGAGCGGAGCGTGTTCAAGTTCCTCGAGGTCCTGACGAGCAGCGTCGACCGCGCGGACGCGGTCGCCCACTACCACATGAATCCGGACGTCCACGACGCCGAAACGATCCGGACGTTCGAGGTCCTCTTCGACAGCGTCGTCGACCTCCGAACGGCCAGCGTCAGCGGTGAATGACTACTCCGGAAGAGTGACTCACGAACAGATGAACACAGACGAAACCAGTCGAGCCGGGTCGAGCGGGTCCGAGCACTCCCGCGAGGAGACGCCGACTGCGGTCGTGCTCGTGGCCGACAGCGACCCCGCCGTCACCGACGAGATAGCGGCCGTGCTCTGGGACAACTACACCGTCCGCTCGGCCTACGAGAGCGCCGACGTACTGGCGAGCCTCGACTCCGACGTGAGCGTCGCGCTGCTCGACCCCGATATCCCGGGCCTCTCCATGCGGCGCGTCCTCGAACGCGTGCGCACCGACGCAGCCGACTGCCAGGTCGCCGCGCTCACCGACGAGGCGCTCGACGTGGAGTCGACCGCCTTCGACGACTACCTCGTCAAGCCGGTCGCCGACGACCTCCTCGAAGACACCGTCGACCGACTCAGCCGCCGGGCGACCTACCGGACGACGCTCGAAGCGTACTACCGAGCGGCGAGCGAACGGGCCGACGCCGAGGAGGGCGAACGGGCCGACCTCGACCGCCGACTGGCCGAACTCGACGAGCGACTCGACGACGTGGTCCGCAGCCTCGACAGCGACGACGCTTACGACGCCGCGCTGCGCGAACTAGACGTCGACCCCTGAAACGGTCCCGTCCCCGACCGTCCGTCTCCCCAGAACGATTCCCGGTTCCGGTCTCACGCGACCTCGAGCGCGCCGGCTTTGCATCGCAAGCCCGAGCGCTTTGCGGGCAGCGGTCCGAGCGCCTGTACGGCGCGGTCCGCGCGCCGGGGTCCGACACAATGAGCTTCCTGAAACTCACCGACGAAACCTGGCTCGACCTCACGGTGAACTTCATCCCGATCGGTATCCTGGCCTTTCTCGACGTGATGTTCTGGGTGTACAACCCCTGGGGATGGGACCTGTGGTTCGTCTTCTGGATGCACGTGCTCACGTTCATACCGCTCGTGCTCCTGACGATCCTCACCTACGTCAGCGGGCGGATCATCCAGCGGGACGAGCGCCGGGCGGAATCGGTCACCGAGGCCGACGCGGAGAAGTCCTGAACGATGCCGTCTCGACAGTCGCCGGGCCGCTCGCGCCCGCCTCGGGATAACTCAAACCCGGGTTTGAACGTTCGCCGTCTTTTGAGGGACGGGGTGTGACCTTTCTGTACGGATGAGCGCTCCGACCCCTCCCCTCCGCGAACTCGCCCGCGCCCTCGCCGACGTCGTCGGCGTCGCGGAGCGCCTGGCCTTCTGGGCCGGTATCGCCCTCCCCTGCGTCCACCTGCCGCTGCTCGCGCTCCGCGGGTTCTCCCCGGAGACGATGCCGCTGCTCGCCGCTCTCTGGACGATTCACGGGGTCGCGCTCCTCGCCGGACGGGGCCACCTCTCCGACGGCCCGAACCGTTGAATCGAAACCCCGCCGCCGATCTGACTCCTTCTCCGCCGACCCGATAGTTCGACGACGCCCCGACCGGCCGCGGAGCGGTCGATTTATCTCCCGTCACGGCCCACGTCGAGACATGAACGTCAAGTCGCGCCACCACCTCCGCGCCGACGCCGTGGCGGAGATCGAAGACGCCCTCGACGAGCGGCTGGGCGTCTCGCTCGACGCCGATAGCTTCGAGAAGGTCGAGTTCGACGACAGCGACTGGAACGTCGTCCTCGTCGACGGCGAGCCCCACGTCCTCTACGTGGAGAACGACGCCGGCGACGACGAACCGTTCCTGACGGTCCAGGGCGCCAACGCCTACCCGCCCGAGCGGAACGTCGTCACGGTCGACGCCGGCGCGATCTCCTTCGTCTCCGACGGCGCCGACGTGATGCGCCCCGGCATCGTCGAGGCTGACGACGGCATCGAAGCGGGCGACCTCGTCGCCATCAACGAGGAGGGCCACGGGAAGTTCCTCGCCATCGGCCGCGCGAAGACCGGCGGCGACGACATGGTCGGCGACTCCGGCAAGGTCGTCGAGTCCATCCACCACGTGGGCGACGACCTGTTCGAGTTCTCCGTCTGAGAGCGCGGGTGGAGCGAGCGTTTCGATCCGAAAAAGTGGTCGTCCGAGGGCCTGTTCGAATTCTCCGTCTGAACGGTCGAGCGCTCGTTCGGCGCCGGTTCAGTAGGCCTCGTCGATGCGGTCGTACTGGTCGTCCGAGAGCGAGACGTCGACCGCGCCGAGGTTCTCCTCCATCTGGTCGACGGTGCGGGCGCCGAAGATCGGGACGCAGGTAAACTCCCGCTGGTCGGTCAGCCACCGGAGTGCGACCTGAGCGGGCGTAGCGCCGGTCTCCTCGGCGACCTCCTGCACGGCATCGAGGACCCGCCACTGCCGGTCGGAGAACTCCAGGTCCCAGTCCTGCAGGTCCGCGCGCGACCCCGATTCGGGGTCGTCCGTGTCGTACTTGCCGGTGAGGAACCCGGCGTCGAGCGGTGACCACGGACAGACCGCGATGTCCTGGTCGGCGCAGACGTCCAGGTACTCCTGGGGACGGTCGGCGGCGTTGAACCGCGGTTGAGTCACCTCGAACCGCTCGAGCCCCTCGACGTCGCTCGTCCACAGCGCCTTCGTCAGCTGCCAGGCCGCCATCGACGACGCCGCCAGGTAGTGGACCTTCCCTTCCTCGACCAGCCGGTTCAGCGTCCGCAGCGTCTCCTCGATGGGCGTCTCGTCGTCCCAGCGGTGGATGTAGTACACGTCGATGTAGTCCGTCCCGAGGCGTTCGAGGGTACCCTCGATCTCCGCGCGGATGTTCTTCCGCGAGAGGTTGTCACCGAAGCGGCTGCGCGCGCTCCAGTAGACCTTGGAGGCGATCACGTAGTCCTCGCGGTCGCGGTCGTTGAGCCACTCGCCGATCCACTCCTCGCTAGTTCCGTTGGGGTCGCCGTAGACGTTCGCCGTGTCGATGAAGTTGCCGCCGTGCTCGTCGAAGGTGTCGAGCAGTTCGTGGGCGGTCTCCTCGTCCGTCTCGACGGTCCCGCCGGACTCCTTGGCGAAGCGCCAGGTGCCGAAACAGAGTTTCGAGACGTCGACGCCGGTCGAACCGAGTTTGGTGTACTCCATGTGCAGCCCGTGTGCGTGCCCCTGTGTAACGCTACGGAATCCGGAAATGTACGCTGTCATCTGCGGTCGGGCGCGTCGAAGCGCGCGGCAGCCAGTCCGGTGCTCCCGAGGACTGATAGATCCGGCCGCCCGAAGGGCGAACGATGGAGGACTTCGCGGCCGCGTACGGCGACCGGGCTCGGGCCTTCACCGAGCGGCTCGTCCGGTTCGAGACGACCGCCGGCGACGAGGCGCCAGCCCAGGAGTGGGTCCGCGACCGCCTCGCCGACCTCGGGTTCGAGACGTACACGTGGACCGCGGACGCCGACACGCTGGCCGATCACCCCTCGTTCGCACCGGCCGACGACCTCGTTTCGGGGGGCCGCCCGAGCGTCGCCGGCGTCCTCGAACTCGGCGACCCCGACGCGGGGCGGACGCTCGTCCTGAACGGGCACGTCGACGTCGTCCCCGCCGGCGAGAGCGGCTGGACCGTCGACCCGTTCGAACCGCGGTGGGACGGCGCCCGCCTCGTCGGGCGCGGCGCGGTGGACATGAAGAGCCAGCTCGCGACCTGCGTCTTCGCCGCGCGGCACCTGGCCGACCGGGTCGAGGCGGGCGAGTTCGACCTCGACGGCAGAGTTGTCGTCGAGAGCGTGGCCGGGGAGGAAGACGGCGGTATCGGCGCGGCGACCGCGGCGCTGTCGAACCCCTATCCGTTCGAACGCGACGCCGCCATCGTCGCCGAACCCACGGACATGCGGGTCGTCACGGCGACCGAGGGCTGCCTGATGGGCCGAATCAGGATCGAGGGGACGCCCGCCCACGCCGCCCGGCGGTGGGAGGGTGAGTCGGTGTTGCCTGCGTTCGAGTCGGTCAGGCAGGCCTTCGCCGATCTCGAAGCCGAGCGCGCGGAGACCGTCACACATCCGCTGTACGACCGCTTCGAGACGCCGTGGCCGATCGTGATCGGGCGGGTGGAGGCGGGCACCTGGGCGTCCAATGTCCCCGGGACGCTCACCGCGGAACTGCGCGTCGGCGTCGCGCCCGGCGAATCGCTGGACAGGGTGGAAGCGGCGTGTCGGAAGACGCTCGACGAGGCCGCAACGGAGGAGTCCTGGTCGGTCGACCCGCCGACGTTCGAGCGGTTCGGCGTCCAGTTCGCCTCGGCCGAGATCGGCGCCGACGAACCCGTCGTCACGGCGCTCCAGGGGGCGATGGCGGCAACGGGGCTGTCGGCGACTGACCCGACGGGAGAGACGTATGGCAGCGACGCGCGCCACTACGTCGAGGCGGGGATCCCGGCGGTCGTGTTCGGCCCCGGCAGGATCGAGGAGGCGCACTTCCCCGACGAGTCGATCCGGTGGCCGGACGTGCTGACCGCCGGCGAGGCACTAGTCGGGACTGCTCGTCGGTATCTGGCCGACGAGCGTCGGTGACCGCAGACCGCAGACCGCAGACCGCCGTGCGCATCGACGAGTCCACAGTCAGGCGTCGGTATCGCCAGCGTTCTCGTCGTCCTCGTACTCGTCGGCGTAGCGTTCCATCGCCATCTCGTAGCCTTCCTTCGCGAGGTCGTACGTCTCGCGGAGGTCCTCGATGGGCGTCTCCGTCGCGTCGACGCGCAGGTCGTCGTAGTACGGCGCCATCTCCCGGTCCTCCGTGGTCCGGACGAGCAGCGCCGCGCTCTGGACGTGCAGGTCCTCCCGCTTGTCGCCGCCGAGTTCGTGGCCGGCGGCCAGCGCCTCGATCAGCCGCTTCGCCAGCGGCGTCGCGGGGTCGCTCTCGGGGCCGTCCGGTTCCTCGGCGGCCGCCGCCTCGTAGGCCGTCGCGGTCGCTTCGACGACGTCCTCGCCGGTCAACAGGTTGCCGGCGACGGTGTAGTTGTCGCCGACGACGTGGCCGTACCAGGGCCGGCACTCCTCGCCGGAGAACGCGAACTCGCCGTCGGCGCCGACGCCGTGGAGCTGTCGCTGCGGACGCCCGTCGTCGGCGTTCAACAGCGCCTCAAGGGCGTCCTCGACGGCCAGCCCGTCTTCGAGGTATTCGATGCCCTTGCGACCGAGGTCGACGTTGACCAGGCTCTGGGTCGCCACCGCGCCGTGCTCGCTGGCGAACGGACAGAGCGTCCCGACGCCGGCGAGCCGCGTCGTCACCGCGACCCCGAACCGGGTCTGCTCGTCGCCCGCGTCGTCGACGTACGACTCGCGAACGCAGATACTGAAGGTCACGGCCGCTACGTCGGACGCGACGCTCCTCAGTGTTTGGCTACGGCCGCTGGACTGGCGGCGTCCGAGGAACGCTCACCGGAGCGCCGACGGACGGATCGCGCCTCGTGTCTCCGCGTTGGTCGTTCCACTGGGTCGATCGTTCCGGTACGTTTTTGTTGCTCCTGTGGGATATCGCGGGTATCGGCGGGGGCCGATCGGGTGGAAGTTTGCGGTGATGGAGGCGTCCGACGTCGTCTCTGTCCGTTAGTTACGACTCCGCCGGTGATTCGACCGACCCCGTTCCGAACAGCCGCGAGTGTCAGTAAACAAATGTTTAGTTGAAATATAAAAAGTTATGTCAGTGCGTGAGATCTACATATTTGGTTGCACGGGGGAGTACGCTTGAGGGAACGAACGGAGCAAAAGCGGAGGGGTATCGACGCCGAAGACGGCCCGCAGACCGACCGGGCGTGTACGGAATGTGGTGGGACGCTTCGCGAATCCGAGACGGAAACTGTGTGTGAGGACTGCGGTCTCGTCCTCGCGGAGGACGCCGTCGAGCGCGGTCCGGAGTGGCGCTCGCTCGACGAAGAGACCGACCGGCGCCGCACGGGCGCGCCGCTGACGGCGTCTCGCCACGACCGCGGACTGTCGACGGAGATCGGCTACGGCACCGGCTCGGAAGTGTCGGGTGCCCGCCAGCGCCAGCTCGTGCGCATGCGTCGCCAGCACAACCGGGCGCGACTCGACTCCAAGGCCGAGCGCAACAAGCTCTACGCCTACACGGAGATCCGACGGCTGGTGTCGGTGATGTCGCTGCCCACGTCGGTGCGCGACCAGTCGTGTTCGCTGTTCTCCTCGGCCCAGTCCGAGGACCTGCTGTGCGGGCGCTCGCTGGAGGGGTTCGCCGCCGCGGTGGTCTACGCCACCTGCCGGACCCAGTCGATCGCCCGCACGATGGACGAGGTGGTCGACGTGGCGCGCGCCGACCGGAGCGAGCTCAAGACCGCATACGACGCGCTGAACCGGGAGCTCGGCCTCCCCGTCGGTCCCGTCTCGCCGACGGAGTACCTCCCGCGGTACGCCTCGGACCTGGATCTGGAGACCGAGGTCGAGCGGCGCGCTCGCGAGTACGCCGTGATGCTCGTCGAATCGGGCCGCATGGGCGGGAAGAACCCCAGCGGCGTCGCCGCCGCGTGCCTCTACAAGGCCGCCAACGAGCGCGGCGTCGCGGTCAAACAGAGCGAGGCCGCGGACCTGGCCGACGTCTCGCGGATGACCATCGGCTCGACGGTGAGCGACCTCGACGACCTCGAGTAGTCGTCGGTCGCCGCCATCAGCGATTCTACGGCCATCACGGCGATAGCGGCTGTTTTCGTCGCATCACGACTTCGAACCCGCCGGGAGCACAGCTCCCGGAGAGCGTCGCGCTCGACGGCCGAGGCGGTCGGGCCCGTGTGAGGGTTCAAGACGGAAGACGCGACCACTAGGGGCATGATAGCGATCGCGGGAGCGAAAGGAGGATCCGGGAAGACGACGACGACGCTCGGTCTCGCCGCGGCGTTCGCCCGCTCGGGCATCGAGACGCTGGCGGTCGACGCGGACCGGCAGTTGCCCGACCTGCACGTCACCGCTGGCGTCGAGCGAGAGCCGACCGTCGCCGCGCTCGACCGGGAGACGAGCTGGCACTCGCTGGCACAGGAGTTCCCCGGGACGAGCGGCGCGCACGTCCTCCCCGGGCAGAAGCCCACCGAGAACGTGGAACTCGACGCCGCGCTCGAGTGGCTGAACGCCGGCGCGACGGAGGTGCTGCTCGACTGCCCGTCGGGCGCCGGGCCGGACGTGGTCGAGGCGATCGCGCTCGCGGACGGCGTCGTCGTCGTGACGACCGACAGCGACCAGAGCCTGGACGCCGCGGCGACGACGATCGACATCGCCCGCCGACTGGACGTGCCCGTCGCGGGCGCCGTCTTCACCCACTGCAGCGCCGTCCCGGAGGCGTTCCACTCGCGGTTCGAGATCCCCGTCCTCGCGGTCGTCCCCGAGTCGGACTCGCCGCTCGCCAGCGAGGAGGCGCGCACCGAGTACGACCGCGCCGCCGAGGAACTCGCCTCCCTGACAGCCACCCGACCCGCCGACCCCGAACCGGTCGATTCCGCCGCGACCGGCCCCGAACCCGGCGACTGGGTGACCCCAGACGCCGCTGACGACGGGCAGCCCGCCGAGGCGGACCACGACGGGCAGGACACCGGCGATCCGTTCGACTCGACGGGAGCCGAAACCGGTACGGAGCACGCCGACGCCGCGGACCGCGTCGACGCAGGCGGCCCACAGTCCTCGGCGGACGACGCGCAGTCGCCGGCCAGGGACGCGCCCCCCTCGGGCGACGGTGTCCAGGCCGGAACCGACGGCGGTTCGCCGGCGCAGCGTCGCGACGAGGTCGCGTCCGAGGCGACGGCACCTCCCGACACGGTCGACGACGGGCGACAGGCGCCCGCGACCGGGCTGAACGCCTTCGAGGTCGACCTGAGCGGACTGCCGCCGGGGAGCGTCGCCGTCGTCGAGGCGCCGCCGGCGAGCCAGTCGGAGCAGTTGCTCTACGGACTGACTGCCACGCGCGGGACGCTGTACGTCTCCACCGAGCGGACCGAACGGACGATCCGGGTGGCTCTGGACGCAGCGCCGGTCACCGTCGGCAGTCCGACCGTCCGCTACGTCACCGACGAGCGCCTCGCGGAGACCGAGCGCCTCGTCGGCGAGGTGCCCGACGGGTCGAACGTCGTCGTCGACACGATGGCCCCGCTCGAGCGGGCCGACCGCGACGACTACCGCGAGTTCCTGAACGCCCTCAAAGAACAGATGCTGGAGACGGACAGCATCGCCGTCCTGCACTGCCTCTCGCGGCCCTCGGTCCCGGAGAACCGTGCCACCACCGAACACGTCGCCGACGCCGTCCTCACCGTCGAACCGACCGACGACGGCGCCGACCGGATCGCCGTCCCCAAGTTCCGGGCCGGCGGCGCCACCCCCGAGTCCGTGGACTCGGCGCTCTCCGGCGACGAGCGTGCCGGTCGGGGCCGCGCCGGCGATTCGGATCACGGGCGTGGTGACGCCGGCAGACCGCAGGAGGCGCCCGGAAACACTCGATAGAACGGACCGCGTCGCTCAGACCGCTTCCGCGTTCTCGGCGATCTGTCGCTCGCTCTCCTCGATCCGCTCGGTCAGCGTCTCGAACGCCGACAGCGCGGGGCTCTGCGGTCGCGCGTCGCGCAGCGGCCGGCCGTTCTGGAAGGAGTCGGCGAGTGCGGACCGCCGCGGGACGACAGTCGTCGGCGCGCCGAGTTCGTCCTCGACGCGGGCGGCGATCTCACGGTCTTCGGACGCGGTCGCCTTGTTTACCACCACGCTCACGACCGGCGTGTCGAGTTCGCCCGCCAGGTGGCGCGTCCGGAAGGCGTTGAGCAGCGCCGCGCGGTCGGGCGTCGTGACGAGCACCACCGCGTCGGCGCTGTGGATCTGGTAGCCGACGTCGCGGGCCAGCCCCGCCGGGCAGTCGACGACGACGCGGCCGTACTGCCGGTCGACCATCGAGAGCGCCTCGGGGAGCTCGGTCAGGTCGGCCGCCCGCGCGCCGGCGAGCGACCGACCGCACGGCAGGAGGTCGATCGAGTCCACGGACTCCACGGCTTCCATCGGCGCCGCCCGCCCGGCGAGCACGTCGTGGAGGTCCGGGCCGCGCCCGCGGGGCAGGTCCGGCGTCGCCAGGTCGGCGTCGACGGCGACGGCGCCGAGTTCGCGGGCGAGGTTCAGCGAAACGGTCGACTTGCCGACGCCGCCCTTCCCGCCGCAGACGGCGAGGATCATCTGTCGGCGGAGAGGGTGTCGCTCGGCGGTGCCCAGTCGTCGAGCGATGCGAGCACTTCCTCGGGGTCGGACTCGCCGGCGTCCGAGGCGCGCGTCCGCGAGACGACGGCGACCGGGTCCTCGTCGGGCAGCGGCGGCGCCGGCGTGGCGTAGCCGACGCCGAGCGTCTGCCCCGGTTCGATGCGGGACTTCCAGGTACCCTCCGTCCACTCCGGTGCGGTCACGTCGCCGAACCGCGGGGGCCACACCGGCCCGTCCAGCCGGTTCTCGAGCTCGACCACCTGCGGCGTTCCACGCTCGTTCTCGACCGTCGCCCGCACGAACGTCACCCCGTTTCGCCGGACCGTGTCGCACTCCGATACCTCGTCCATACCGGTATTGGTCGCCCGTTCCTGTATAAAGTTCAACGCGTCCGCCGCGGTCGCCAGACGGTACGGGAAAATGAGGCGTCCGCCGGCCGCCGGCGAACGTCCGCGCCGGTCAGTCGCCGGAGAACATCGAGGCGAGCCCGCCGCCTTCGCTCTCGGCGTCGTCGCTCGACTCGGCCGTCGCGGTACCGTCGCCGTCCGCGTCGGTGCTGTCAGCGCCGTCGCGATCGCCCGCGTCGCCGTCGGCTCCCCCGACGGCGCCGTCCGGGACCGGCCGGTCACCGGGTTCCCGGTCGGGTTCGTACTCGGCGAGTCGGTGGAGGCCGGCCGGCGTCCCGAGCACGTAGACGGTGTCGCCCACGTCGAGCGTCTCGTTCTCCGCGGGGAAGGGGATCGGCTCGCCGTCGCGGACGACGACGAGCACCGAGACGGGCAGCCAGTCGACGAACTCGCCCTGGAGCGCGTCGCCCTCCTCGACGGTGACCGCCGTGACGGTCTCCTCGGCCTCCCAGACGGTCGCCACGAGTTCGTTCACGTCGTTCGCCGTGTCCGGCCGAGTGACCAGCCGGTAGGAGCCGTCGGGGTCGAACGCCTCCGCGTCGTCGGTGCCGACGGTGATCGTCGCCACGTCGCCCACGGTCGCCCGGAACTTGCCGGTCGCGACCAGGCGACCGCCGTCGTCGCCGTCGATCCAGACCTCGACCGGGTCGCCGGTGCTCGCGTCCGGCGACGGGTCGCCTTCGATGGCGAGCGCGACCGTCCCCGGCGGGAGCGACGGACCGATCCCCGACGGGCGGGCGCCGACGGCCAGCGACGAGACCGTCAGGTCCGACTCGATCTCTGCGTGGACGTGCCCGACGCCGAAGTCCCGTTCCAGGCGGGTCGCCAGCCGGTCTTCGAGGTCGGCGTCGGACAGCCGCCGCGGGAACCGCACGGTCCGCCCGGCCAGCGCCCGCTTGACGCCGTCGTCGACCGCGGGGTAGCCGTCGATGTCGTCGACGGTCTCCGGGAGGGTCACCTCGACGATCAGGCCCGCCGACTGGACGAGCCGCGCGACCATCCCGCCGGCGTCGACGCGGGTGATCTCGAACACGTCGCAGGCGAAGTGGTCGCCGATGCGGCGGCCGACCTCGGAGGTGACGGCGCCCACGGTGAACACGCCCAGCAGGTACGCCGCGCTGGCGTAGTGGATCTTCGCCGTGTCGTCGATGAGCGAGGACTGGACCACGGCGGTGATGTTCAGCGACGTCGTGACGAACGAGAGCCCGATCACGACGGCGGCGCCGACCGGAAGCGGGCGGGTGCTGTAGCCGCGATAGATGAACGCGAAGCCCATCGCGATGACGCTCGCGTACAGCCCGAACCCGAGGATCCGCAACAGCGCGGTCGTCGTCCAGTCGGAGGCGAACTGGAGCGGGACGGCGAGCGTCACGGCTCCACCTCCACGCCGTCGCCAGAGAGCCTGTGAATCCGGTCGCTGCCGTCGTTGCCGACGACGAACGCCTCGTCGGCCTCCTCGACCGAGGCCGCGTCGGGCCCGAACTGCCAGCCGCGCCCCGCTCCGTCGGGGCGGCGGACGCCGACGACCGAGAGGTCCGAACCGGCGTCGGCGATCGCTGCGCGGTCGTCGTCGTCGAGCCTGACGCGCCGGACCGCCTGGCCGGCGCGTTCGAGGTGCGAGAACGCCTCGAAGACGTGGCTCGTCCCCTGAGAGGTGACGCGGACCTGCGCCTCGTCGTCGCCGAGGACCGTCCGCGCGTCCGCGGTGCGGACGGCGACCGTCACGCGACCGCGACCGCCGGTCGTCTCAGCGCGGGCGCGCTTGCGCGTCTCGACCTCCCCCGGCGACGGGCCGGGATCGTCTTCGTCGGCGTCGTCGTCCGAGTCGGCGCTCACGCTCAGCACTCGACCCGAGACCGACTCGCCGCCGGCGTCGACGACGACCTCGTCGCCCGGCGACAGCCCCGTCGGCAACAGCGCCGTGAACGAGACCGCGCGCCACCCGTCGGGCACGCGCTCGGCGAGGTCCCGCGACGGCGGCGCGGCGGCGATCGACGCGCGACCGCGAGCGTCGATCGACACCGCGACGTCCGCCAGGTCGTAGTCGGTCCGCAACTGGTCGGCCAGCCGCGCCTCGAGTTCGTCCAGCGGTAGGTCCGCCGGCAGCCGCCAGGCGCCCGTCTCCAGGGCCGTCCGAAGCTCCGGCGAGAGCGGCGGATACCCCTCGACGTCGCGTATCTCGCCGGTCGCCCGGATCATCACCTGCCCCGAGCCGTCGACGCTGTCGAGCGCCTCGGCCGACAGCGTGCGGCGGCTCCGCGTCGCCTGGGCCAGGTCCCGGGGGAGGTCGGCGGCGATCGCGTTCCCCTGACTGTTGGCGTACAGGACGAGCATCAGCGCCACGAGCGCTGCGATCAGCAGTCGCGGGGCCTGCTCGACGGTCGTCCCGACGAGCCCGACCGCGTAGCCGTTCGCGCCGGCCAGCGGTAACGCGACCAGCACGGCCGCGAACCCCGGGATCGACCGGTCGCCGTAGTACTCGAACAGGAAGCTCGCCAGCCCGACCGCGAACGCCGGGATCAGCCCCACGAGGAGCCCGAAGGAGATGCCGAGCAGGACCTCGACCGGGAGGCTCATGGCCGGCGAGTCACCCCCAGCGCCGCAAGGGCGGCGATAGCGAGGAAGACGGCGGCCGGACCGAAGCCCGGACCGACGCCGAAGCTCCCCGAGGAAGTGGGCGTCGGGGTCGGCGTCGGCGCCGCGGTCGGCGCCGCGGTCGGCGTGGGCGGGGCCGCCGTCGGTGTCGGCACCTGCCACTGGTCGAGCGGGTCGACGTCCGACCGTTCCCACTGGTGGACCGGGTAGTCGTCGGACGTCATCCAGATGTTCGCGGTGTCGAAGCCGTCGAGATTGTCGGCCGCGCTGTCGCCGCTCATCTCGCCGGTCGACAGCGCCGTGCCGATGTCGGCCCGGTCGCCCGCGGCGTGCTTGACGCCCGCGGTGTCCTCGTCCCAGTAACTCTGGCTGACGATGCTGTTACCGTTCCGTCCCACCAGCCCGCCGACGCTGGCGTTACCGTCGACCTCGCTCGCGGCGTAGGAAGTCCGGATCGTCCCGCCGTTGGACCCGACCAGTCCGCCGCCCACCTCCTCGACGTCGACGGTCGCCGTCGCGTAGGAGGCCGTCAGTGCGTTGTTGTTCACGCCGACGAGCCCGCCCGCGACCGTCTGGGCGGTGACGTCGCCGCTGGCGTACGAACCGCGGATCGGCCCTCGACTGACGCCCGCGAGCCCGCCGACGGTTTCCTGACCGGATACCGTCGTTTCCGCGTAACTGGCGACTATCTGTCCGGCGTTGACGCCGACCAGCCCGCCGACGTTCCCGGCCGTTCCCTGTATCCGGCCCGTCGCCGACGACCCGGTGACGGATCCGAGGTTGACACCGGCCAGGGCACCGATGTTCTGATTCCCGTTTATCAGCACGTCGCGAAGCGAGATGTTCTGGATCGTGCCCCTCGACACGCTGAACAGGCCGACCTTCCCCAGGCCTGGCCTGACGATCGTCAGCCCGGAGACCGTGTGGCCGTTCCCGTCGAGCGAGCCCCGGAACGCGCCGTTCTGACCGCCGATCGGATCGAACCCGTTCCCGGCGTTCCACGTCTCCGTGACGCTCGCGTCGATGTCGTTCCCGAGGACGTAGTGGGCCGTCAGGTCTTCGTCGATCGCCTGTAGCTCTTCGGGGGTCGTGATCACGTAGGGGTCCTGGGGCGTCCCGCTTCCCTCCATCTCCGAGAGCGGCGACGACGTCGTCTGCTGTTGTCTGTCCGCGGTCGCGACCCCGACTGAGGGGGCGATGAGCGACAGGGCCAGCACTGCCGCGAGCCCGAGGCTTCGCGTCGCGTGCATCCGATTCATCCGTTCCCACCGAACCCAGTTCGTTTCATCTGTATCTGTGTCATCGAATCGCCTGATTCGCCGCTAGCGTCGTCGATACCGCGTCGCAGCCACCAGCGCGAGCAGTGCGACCAGCGCTGCGCCGACGCCGAAGCCGGGGCCGTCGCCGCTGGTCGTCGCCGCGCTGTCTCCGTCGTTCGATGCTCCGTCGCCGTCACCCGTCGAGCCGCCGTCGCTCCCGTCGCCGCTCGATTCAGCGGTCGCCGTCTCGATAGCGACCGTCGAACTGCCGGTCCACTCCGCGTCGCCGGTGGTGACGGCGTGATCGATGGACTCGCTGCCCTCGGGTGCGGTCGCCTCGAACGTGACCGTCGTGCCGTCGGCCGGCACCTCGGCGGTCTGCGTACCGACCGAGGTGCCGCCGACGTTGTAGGCGACTTCAGAGTTCAGCGGCAGCCCGCCGGAGTTGGCCAGCGTCACCGTCACTTCGTACGAGGCGCCGGCCTCGACCGATTCGGGGACCGAGACGCTCTCGACGGAGACGCTCCCCATCTCGGCGACGGTCAGCGTGCCCGCGCTCGTGCCGCCGACGGACAGATCGTACTCGCCCGTGGAATCGGCGGTATAGTCGAAGCTCACCGTCGTTCCGTCGGCCGGGACGACCACGTCTTTCGTAGCGACCGTCTCACCGCCGGCGGTCAGCTCGACCGTCTGTCCGGCGGCGGCGTCGCCGGCGTTCTCCACTGTCGCCTCGACGGTCGTGCCGTTACCGACCGCGAGGAGACGTTTCGAGACGGACGCCGAGGCGACGCTCGTCTCGGGTTCCTCGACGACAGTGAGGTCGCCCAGGTCCGTCCCGTTGACCGCGACCGGGTACGTTCCCGTCGCGGGCGCGGAGTAGTTCAGTTGGACCGTGGTCGTCGAGTGACCTGGGACCGTGACGGTCCGGGTCTGCTCGGTGGTACCGTTGATCGAGAGCACCACGTCGAACTCGCCGTCGGCCCCGCCGTCGTTCGTCAGCGTCACGTCGACCGGTGCGGCCGTCTCCGAACCGACGCTGTCGTAGCGGAGCGAACGGCTCTCGACGGAGATGTCCGGCGGAGTGACGACCGACACGGTGTTGCTGTCAGGGTGGCCACCGACCGAAGCGGTCACCTCGACCATTCCGGTTCCGGAGGCGTCGAGGACGCCCCCATCGACCGAGAGGAACGATTGGTTGCTGTCGTAGCTGGCTGTCTCGGTCGCGGTGACGGTTCGACCGTCGGCGAGCGTGACACGCACCGACGTTTCACCGGTATGACTGACGATCAGTTGGTCGGGTGCCCGCAGTGAGACTGATTCGATCTCGTCACGGAGGACCGGGTAACTGTCGGTAGTCGCCCAGACCTGATCGAATTTCAGACCGGAGAGCGCCGTTTTGCTGGATGCTCCCTGCATCTCGTCCGTCGACACTGCCGTACCAACGTCACTACCGGAGCCAACACTGTTGCTGACACCAGCAGTCTGTTCGTTCCAGTAGAGGTTTGAGGTCGTTCCGCCCTTCTGGTCGACGCCCAGGAGGGCACCGAATTCGTTGTCACCGGTCACCTCGCCAGTGGCGTACGCGTTTGAGATTTCGTTCTGGTAGTTGGTTCCGATGAGACCACCGATTCCGGAACTCCCGGTGACTGATCCGCGTGCGTAAACGCGGTTGATCGAACTCTCCTTCAGGACTTCCCCGAACGCTCCCCCTGCAACAATATCGGTGACTGCCACGTCTCCCGTCGCAGTAGAGAGTTGGACGGTGCCTCCAGAAACCACCCCTGCCAATCCGCCAGCATGCTGTTTCGCACTCACGTCCGCAGAGGAATGAGCGCCGACGACTGTCGACTCTGAAACGGTGCCAACAACCCCGCCAGCGTAACCACTTTCTGCGTTGATTGTCCCGCTGACGCTGACGTCGTCGATGGTCGCTGAGTTCCGTGCGGATCCAACAGAACCACCAACGACCTGTTCTCCCGTGATGGAAACGTCTTTCAGAGTCAGGTGTTCGACGGTCCCACCGTTTAGGACGGCGAACAACCCGACGGCAGCAGTCGATTGCCGGTCTATTTTCAGCCCCGTTATCGTGTGATTCTGGCCATCGAGCGTTCCCCTGAAACCGTCGCCCTCTTCGTAACTTCCGATCGGATCGAACCCGTCGCCGCGATTCCAATCGGAAGTCTCGCTCGCGTCGATGTCGTTCGCGAGCGCGTAGTGGGCCTCGCGGTCTTCGTTCATCGCCTGCAGTTCCGTCGCGTTCGTGATCTGGTAGGGGTCCTCGGCGGTGCCACTGCCGGCCATGTCGTCGAGAACTGATCCCTGCGCGTCGCGCTCCAACGAGTTGGTAGCACTCGCCGGACCGACGAATCCGATACCCAGGGAAGTAACTAGCAGACAGGCGACCAGGGCGGCGACTACCTTTTCGAGTCGTTCGAGCGATTCGTTTGCGTGGGCGTGGTGCATTTTCTATTTAAATACGGCCTGGTGAGAATTTTGTTCGTTAAACGGGCGTAGTGGCGTTAATTCGCTGTAATTCGGGGTTCTGTTGTTCTCAGTTACTGTTTTCCCGTCGAGATGCAGTGTGAATATTTGGCGGACACTGCCCGAACCGAGACGTCACGGCAACGTCACTTGGTGACGACTAACTCCGGATTCGGTTTCTTGTCCTTGTAGTTTCCGTCGCCCTGGAGGACGATGTCGAATTTAATCGTCCCCTTGTCCTGGTCCGACCTGAAGTCGACTTTTGGTCTACCAGAGCCGGGGGAGGAGCAGCTCGCACAAATCGAACCACTCGTCTTCATTTTACCGTTGTCGGCACTCGGTCCGGGGCTTGAAGCACTATCAGGGTACATCTGCACGGGGCCGTTCGTGACCGTCAGCGTGCCCGATTCTATCAGCACCTGCGCGTTCCGAACCGGGTCCCCCTCTTCGGTCATGACCGTCACCGTGACCGGAGAGCCACCAGTGCTCGCGATCGAATTCGACGTTATCTCGACCGTCACTTCCTTCTGGGTGTTGAAGCCCAGCCCCCCGATCATCTGCATCATAATGGCGAGACTCGCCACGCCCACGACGAGAGCGATGACGAGCCGTATTGGGAGTCCTTCGATGGCCCGTTCGTCCTGCGACAGCGTCGTTGTGCGCCGCATGTCGGTCTTGGTCCCGTCTTCGTACTTAAACCTTGAACCGAAGTTACAAGTGCGGCGGCGCGGCTATCGACTCGCGTGACTGGTTCCCCCGCATCCGACGAGACGGAGTTCGTCATCGGCCGCGGCAAGGTCGTGACGGCCGACGACGACGCGCCCGCGGGTCACCTCGGGACCTACCGGGCCAGGGACGGCTCCAGCGGCGCCCCCCTGCACATCGATCTGGACGGCCCCCACGCGATGCTGATCGTCGGCAAGCGCGGCTACGGGAAGTCCTACACGCTGGGCGTCGTGGCCGAGGCACTCTCGCGGGCGCGCGGCGTTGCACCTGTAATCGCCGACCCGATGGGCGTGTTCCCGACGCTCGACCAGCCCTCGGAGGGCGACCCCGTCCCCGCCGAGGTAGTCAGCGACCCGGAGATCACGGCGACGACGCTCGACCCGCGGTCGTGGTGTGCGCTGCTCGACCTCTCGCCGGAGAGCGGCGCCGGCGGCCTCGTCTGGCAGGCCGCCCAGGACGAGTCGACGCTCGCCGACATGCGCGCGAACGTCGAGGCGACCGAGGCGCCGACCGTCGACAAGCGCGCGGCCGTCAACCACCTCGATCTGGCCGATTCGTGGGGCATCTTCGCCCCCGACGGGCTGGACGCACAGGAACTCGGCGGCGGCGAAGTGACCGTCGTCGACGTCTCGGGGCTGGACTCGGCGCCGATGAACGCGGTCGTCCGCGGCGTGGGCGAGGCGCTCTATCGCGCCCGCGTCAACCGCGAGATCGAGCGGCTGCCGTGGTACATGATCGACGAGGCCCACACCTTCTTCCAGGGCGTCGGCGAGGCGGCGCTGGAGACGATCCTCACGCGCGGCCGCGCGCCCGGCGTCAGCCTCGTGCTGGCGACCCAGCGGCCCAGCGCCGTCTCCGAGGTGGCCGTCTCCCAGTCAGACATCGTCGTCTCCCACCGACTGACCTCCGAGGCAGACCTCGACGCGCTGGAGGCCGCCCAGCCGACCTACATGCAGACCTCGCTGGCCGAGCGATTGCCGACGAGCCCCGGCGAGGTCATCGTCATCGACGACGCCACCGAGACGGTCCACTCGGCGAACGTCCGCCGCCGGGAGACGCCACACGGCGGGGACAGCCCCAACGCGAGCGACGTCAACGTCGAGCCCCACCCGCGGCTCTCCGACGACGACTGACGCGGCTGCCCCGGGCGTGCGTCGACGGCTGACCGCTCCGATCACCGACCACCGACCACCGGCCGCCGAGGACCGGTCGGCGACGGGGCGAGCGACGGAAAACCGGCGAATGGAGCGTTGTGGTTTAAATACGATGAGGCAGGCAAACGGGGTATGACCGACATCGAGCGCCTGGACGAGCGGCTGACGGCGGTCGAGCGGGCGGTCGTCGACGGGGACTACCAACTCGACGAACTGGCCGACCTCGCCGCGGTGGCCGACGACGTCGATCGGCTGGAGTCCCGCCTCGACGACATCGAGGACCGGCTGGCGACGGTCGAAGCCCGCTCGCAGTCAGTCGAGGGGTTCGTCGGGCAGGTGCGCTCAGTCAACGAGGACGTCGAGCAGCAGGCCGACGCCGCGCTCGCGGCCGTCGACCGGCTGGAACGGCGGATCGCTGAGCTCGAAGCAGTCACGGAGGGCGCCACGCGGGGCGGACAGGGCGGGTCTCACGGCCGAGGCACCGATCGCGGTGCCAGCGGGCCGCAGAACGCCGAACACTCCGTCGACCGCGTCGTTTCCGGTCGCGAACAGGGCGCCGCTCGCGGCGGGACCGGGCCCGCTCGCGGCGCCGCGGGGAACGGTCACGCGCAGAACGGCGCCGGAACCGCCAGCGGAGTCGCCGGCCGCGGGTCGGCAAACGGCCGCGGTGGCGCCGGGTCGGCCGACGGAGCCGGTGGCGCAGATGCGACCGCGGACGCCGACCAGGGGCAGTTAGCCGACGAGTTCGACCTCGACGGCGAGGGTGACGACGACGAGGACGACGGCTTCCTGGACACCATCCGCTCGAAGCTGCCGTGATTCGCGTCGTCCTGGCCGTCATCCTGACCGTCGTCCTGCTGGGTATCTCGTTGCCGGCGATCGACCACGCCGCCGGGGTCAACAGCGACCGCCGGGTCGAGAGCATCGCAAGCCAGTTCGAGCAGGCGGCGGTCGAACTCAACGAGAGCGAGGACCTCCCGCCGAAGGGGGTCCGCGGCCCGCAGCGGATCGTCGAGGTTCAGTTCCCGACGCCGTCGCTCACCGCCACGGCGGTCCAGAATTTCACCGTCGCCCGTCGCGACGGCCAGATGCACAGCGTGCTCATCTACCGGGTCGGTGGCCGGCCCGAACGAGTCCACCACATCGACGCGCCGGTGGTTAACGCGAAGGGCGGGACGCTAAAGCTGGGCCGGATCTCGGGCCATCAGACGTTCGTCTTCCGGCTTCGACGGGAGTCGACGACCGACGACCCGATCATCGAGGTCCACCGCGCCGGCGGCTGACCCGCTGCTGTAGCCCGACATCGACCCGGCGCCGGGCCGACGAGGGACTCCGACGGTCGCGGCGCCGCCGTGTAGAAGTTTAAGACCGAACACGCGGCCACTCCCGGCATGGCAACGGGTACGTCCGATCTCTCCCTGTCCTCGGTCCTCGACGCAGTCGGTCTCGACGGGCTGACCGACGACGGGGACGACGAGGACGACGACGGTCCCTGTACGTGCGACCTGCGCATCGACGAGGGGGTCCTGCTGGTCGACGCGTCGGCGTGTGACAACGACGGCGACCTCCGCGCGTCGTCGGCCTGTCGGGCGACCGTCGTCCGCAAGCTGGCCGACCACACCGTCGACGGGCTGGTCGTCCAGACGAGCGGTCTCGAGTACCGCTACGGCGACTCGGCCGTCTCCCTGCTTTCGACGGCCGGCCGCTTCGTCGACCTGCTGGGCGACCGCGACGACCGGCTCGCCCGGACCGCCGCGACCGACCCGCTCGCAGTCGCCGACGAGGCCGAGACCCGGGTCGGCCCGGTCGCCGACATCGCCGCGCAATCGGGGCTGAACGAGGCCGCGGCGGGCGTCGAAGACTACGACGAGGCGCTCGCGCCGACCGTCGGGCTGACCGTCGGTCACTACTTCGTCGACCGGACCGTCGACGACGGCGCGCGACTCCGGGACGTGACGGAGCTGCCGACCGGGAGCACCGCCCGGATCTACGGCCGGGAGGACTCTGTCCCGCTGTACTCGCTGGACGTGGTCGACGTGACCCTCTCCGTCGAGCAGCGCGAGCTCCTGCTGGACGGCTACGAGGCCATCGCGAAGGGGCTCGTCGAGGGAGACCGGCGGGCCTCGCGGGCCATCGAGTACGTCAGCGACGGCGACGTCGACCCCATCCTGACCTCGGTGCTCGGCAAACACACGCAGGGGTACGGCGTGCTGGAGGACCTGTTCGCCGACCCGCGCGTGACCGACGTGTACGCCACTTCCCCGGTCGAGTCGAACCCCATCCGCCTGGAAGTCGACGGCCAAGCGATGACGACGAACGTCCACCTGACGCCGGACGGCGGCGGCGCGCTGGCCTCGCGCATCCGTCGGACGAGCGGTCGCGCCTTCTCCAGAGCGACGCCGACCGTCGACGCGACGGCGGACCTGGAGAACGGGACCGGCCTGCGCGTCGCGGGGGTCACCGACCCGGTCGCCGAGGGCGTGGCGTTCGCCTTCCGCGAGCAGGCCGAGGACACCTTCACGCTCCCGGAACTCGTCAGGAACGGGACGATGCCGGCCGAGGCGGCCGGATTCCTCTCGGTCGCCATCGAGCGCAACGCCGCGGCGCTCATCGCCGGGACCCGCGGCGCGGGGAAGACGACGCTGCTCGGCACCCTCCTCTACGAGGTGACGCCGGACACCCGCACGGTCGTCATCGAGGACACGCCGGAGCTGCCCGTCAACCAGCTCCAGAAGTGCGACCGCGACGTGCAGCCGCTGCGGACAGGGACCGGAACCGGACCGGAGATCACACCCACCGACGCGCTCCAGACGGCCCTGCGGCTCGGCGACGGGGCGCTCGTGGTCGGTGAGATCCGCGGCGAGGAGGCCGAGACGCTCTACGAGGCGATGCGCGTCGGCGCCAACGCCAACGCCGTCCTCGGGACGATCCACGGCGACGGCGCCGACGAGGTGTTCGAGCGGGTCGTCTCGGACCTGGGCGTGCCCCCGTCGTCGTTCGGCGCGACCGACCTGGTCGTGACGGTCCAGGCCTACCGCACCCCGACGGGCCGCAAGCGTCGGCTCTCGGCCATCGAGGAGGTCATCGTCGGCGACGACGAGATCCGCTTCGCGCCGCTGTACGAGATCGAGGGCGACATCGCCCGCTCGACCGACCGGATCGACCGCGGGGAGAGCCGCTTTCTCGACCGGCTCACCGGCCCGGCCGAATCGTACGCCGACGTGCGCGAGGCGGTCATCGAGCGGGGCGAGCGGCTGGAAGCGATCGCCGAAGACGGGCGCACCTCGCCGACGGAGGTGGCCGCGGCCTACGCCGGCCGCGGCGTCGAGTGAGCCATGGGGTGGAAGGTCGGCGCCGTCCGCGGGCTCGCGCGGCTGTACCCCTACGAGGTCGAGACCAGCGACGAACTCGTCGAGGCGATCGCCTTCATCGAGTCGCCGGTCACTCCGGAGACGGTCGTCCGGGCCGGCTTCGGCGCGGGCGTCGTCGCGGCGCTGCTGGTGGCCGTCGTCCTCCTCGCGGCGGGGAAGCTCCCGTACATCGTCCTCGCGCTTCCGATCGGCGTCGGGGTGATCCACGGCGTCCACACGGCGCCGACCGTGCTGGCGGGGTTCCGCCGGACGGAGGCGCTGGGCGACACGCCGAACCTGATCGGCCGGGCGGTCCTCCGGATGCAGATCCAGCCGGCGACCGAGACGGCCGTCGAGTTCGCCGCCCGGACGGGGTACGGCCCGCTGGCGACCAGCCTGGAGAGCCACATCGACCGCTCGATCGGGTCGCCACAGACCGGGCTCATCTCCTTCGCGGAGGACTGGGCCGAGGAGTTCCCGGCGCTGCGGCGGGCGGCGCACCTGCTCGCCACCGCGGAGAACGCGCCGCCCGAGGAGCGCCAGCGGACGCTCGAACGCTCGCTCCGGGCGGTCCTCGACGGCACCCGCGAGGAGATGGCGCAGTTCACGAGCGAGATCCGCGGGCCGACGACCGGGCTGTACGCCTTCGGCGTCATGCTCCCGCTCGCGCTGGTCGCGCTGGTGCCCGCGATCGGGCTCGCCGGCGGCCAGGGCGGGATCAGCCTCCCCATCGAGTTCTTCGTCCTGGTCTACGACCTGGCGCTGCCGGTCGGGCTCGTCGCCGCGAGCGTCTGGCTGCTCCAGCGACGGCCCGTCGCCTTCCCGCCGCCCCAGGTGACGACCGACCACCCCGACGTGGAGGACCGGCGGCTGGTCGGGATCGGCGGCGGCATCGCGGTCGGGCTCGTCGCCGGGGTCGCGACGGGCGTCCTCCGCCACGGCTTCCTCGCGCCGATCGCCGGAATCGGACTCGGGCTGGGGACCGCCCTCCTCGTGGTCTTCGGACCGGTCAAGGCGATGCGCGACCACGTCCGGGACATCGAGGAACACCTCACGGACGCGCTGTACCTCGTCGGGCGCCAGGTCTCGGAGGGGCAGGCCGTCGAGTCGGCCATCGCCCACGCCGGCGAGCGCGTCCCCGGCGAGACCGGCGCGGTGTTCGAGCAGGCCGCCGGCCTCCAGGAGCGGCTGCACGTCACCGTCGACCACGCGTTCTTCGGCGAGTACGGCTCGCTGACGGACGTGCCGAGCCCGCGCGCCCACGGCATGGCGTCGCTCCTGTCGATCGCGGCCCGGGAGGGACGGCCCGCGGGTACCGCTGTCGTCTCGATGGCCGACCACCTGGAGAAACTACAGGAGGTCGAGGCCGAGGCCAAGCGAGAGCTGTCGTCGGTCACCGGCACGCTCGACTCGACGGCGGCGTACTTCGGGCCGCTGGTCGCCGGCGCGACGGTCGGGCTCGCGAAGTACATCGCCGAGAACGACGGCACGCAGGCCGCCAGCGATCAGGTCGGGAAGGCGCTCCCACCGGACCAGCTCAGCGTCGTCGTCGGCGGGTACGTCCTCCTGATGTCGGTGATCCTCACGACGCTGTCGATCGGGCTGCGCGACGGGCTGGACCGCTCGCTCGTGGGGTATCACGTCGGCCGCTCGCTCGTCTCCGCGACGCCGATCTACGTGCTGGCCGTCGTCGCGACCGGCTTCATCATCAATCTGTGACTGCCCGGGACGGAGCGGTTCCGTCTCCCCGCGGGAGCGGGCCGCGACCGCGTCCGCGTTGTCGTTTAAATGCGATGACGGGACCAAACACTGTATGGACCTCGAGTCGCCGGCTGACGCGTGGTACGTGTGGTTCGGCGTCGCGCTGGTGAGTCTGGCGTTCGTGGGGGTCGTGGCGTCGTTCCCCTCGGAGCCGCCGCCCGACACGGCCGAGGCGGCCGACGCCATCGACCGCGTGACCGCCAGCGGCTACAACGCGACCGCCGAGTACGAGCACAACGCCGACCGCTGGTACGTCGCCAACAAGACCATCGCCATGAAAAACGACGGCGGCACGACGCGGGCGAGTCTCTCGTACGCGAGAGTCGTTCCCGCCCAGCCGAACGAGTACCTCAGAGCGATACTGAACGGCTCGTCGGACCCGAGCGACCACTACGACGACCCGGAGGAGTTCCGGAACGCGGTGAAGACCGTCTCCACGACGGTGGAGAACAACATCGACGACCCGGACGTGCGGAACTGGCGCGTCGCGGACGGACGACTGGTGGTCAGGCACGTCAAATGGGGTGAGTACCGTGCGACGCTCGTCGACGCGTGACAGCGGCCAGACCGAACCGCTGGCCGCGCTGATCGCCGTCGCCGCGATGGCCATCGGACTGAGTCTCTACGCCGGCTACGTCACCGATGCGCTCCCCGGGTCCCAGCAGCGCGACGTGGCCGAGTCGGCTATCGACGACGTGTGGAACAAGATGCAGGAATCGGGGGTGTACCCCGCGGACAAGGACATGGACTCCCTGTACAGCGCGTCGGCGTCGGACGGACCCGGCCCGTCCGGGCTTCCCGAGGGGTACTACGTCTACATCAACATCACGCGGACGGAAGTCGGCGACACGGAGCAACAGGCGTTGTTCGTGAACGCGACCGGGACGACGAAGCACGTCGTCTACGGGCCACAGGGCGCTCCCGGCCACCCCGACGTGCGCGACGAAGTCGAGAACTCCGATCTGGGGGTCCCGGATAGCGCGAGCACGGCGAGCCGCCCGATCCCGATCCAGCGCGGCCACGGTGACGTGGTGGCCGGCCGCCTGAACGTGGCGGCGTGGGAACAATGACCGGGGCCGTCCGTCCCGACGACCGAGCGATCAGCACGGTCGTCGACGTGACGTTCGCGCTGTTGCTGGTGAGCGCTTCGATAGCCGTCCTCGCGATCCACATCACGGACGACGACGCCGAGCGGGACACGCTCGAATCCGAACAGACCGCCCAGACGCTTTCGGCGACCACGCTCAGGGTCGAGTACTCGCTTCAGCCGGTGGTCGACGACCCGGATTACTCGGGCCCCTCATCGCCGTCGTCGTCGGAGTTGATGCGGGCGTCTCACGGACCGGTGACGGACCTGCTCGCGGCGGCCGCCATCACTCGTGTGCGCGTCGCCGACGACCGCGTCTCCCAGGCGGGCGAAGACTACCTGCGGAAGATGCAGGGGAACGTCCGCGACATCCTCACGAGCGCGGACGCGAAGGCGCACGTAGTGGCCGTCTGGCGGCCCTACGAGGGATCGGCCATTCAGGGGCGAGCGGAGGCCGGCCCAGCACCGCCCCAGGGAACCGACCTCAGGACGGTTACACTGACTGTCGACAGCCGGATCCCGTCCGTCAGCGACGGCGAGATCGAGAGTCGCTGGGCGACGGGTGACTACGGTGGCGTCGCACGGCTACTCGCCGACGCGATCGTTCGCGGGTACTTCCCCCGCCACCAGACACAACTGGTCCTCGAGCGGGGGGGCTTTCAGGGCGCCGTGGCCACCTATCGTTACGAACGCTGGAAGGACCGGCTCGACGACTGGAGAGGCGAGCGCTCCAGGCCCATGGGGACGTGGGACGACCGTGGCGTCGATTACGACCCGAACGTCGCGCACCTCGTCGACTCTTCTCGCCCCCAGGTCCGCAAAGCGAACGATCAACTGCGTGCCGAGCTCGCGGCTGACATCAAGAGAGAACTGAAAGACAAGTATCCGTCGACGAGCGGCGAGGAACTCGCCGAGGAGATCACCGTTGGGGAAGTCACGATTACCGTTCAAACCTGGTAACCATGCGACCGAGACAGCCGAACACGATAGCACTGGCATCGAACCGGAGCGCACGGGTCCCGTTCGCGATCGTCGGCGTTCTCCTTCTCGTGACGAGCGCGACGGTCGTCGGCGTGCTCCAGTCCAGAACGGAGGAGACCGCCAATGTCGACATCTCGGTCGCGATGGACCAGACCGTCGGTGCGGCACAGAGCGAAGTCCGGGCTGCCATCCAGGCGGGTGCACGATCCGCGGCGAAGCAACCGCTCACCACTACGGGATCGCTCGCGGAGACGCCCGCCGGGAAGGGGATCAGAGCCGCCGGCGGCGACGTGTTCAGGAACTACGTCAAGCTCCGTATCTATCTGCAGGCCCAGCGCAACCTCGCTGACGCGGGTCAGACGGTCGGTGCGGGGACCACGACCACCGCGAGTCTTCCGGCGGTCCGTTACTCGAAGGCGTCTGTGAAAGCAGCGATCGGACGCGTGACGCTCGAGACCGGGGTATCCGGGTCACTGGACCCCGGGACGGTGAAGGCGACGATCGACGGCCTCACCGTGACTGCCTACCGGGACGGGGAACGCGTCGGTACCCGGACCGAATCGATCACGGTTTCTGCCGCGACGACGGTGTTCGCGCTCCACGAGAAGGTCTCGAACTACGAGGACAATCTTCGGAATACCGACGTCGACTCCACGAACCCGAACTCGCTGGGGACGCAGTTCGCGATGCGCGTCTATCCGATCGCCTGGGCGAAGGCGGGCTACGAGCGGTTCCCGGCGGCGGGGACGAATCCCACCCCGTCGGTCTCCGGTGGCGGCACGTTCCATAGCGTCGTCGAGAACCGCGAAGTGGAACTCCTGGCGAACGACGCGATCTACGCGGTCCAGCGGGAGACCTTCGGAACGCAGGACCCAGGAGCGACCGAAGCGATGGCGCCCGCCTGGGCGTGTTTCTTCGCCAAGAAGGTCAACAAGATCGTCTCATCGAAATCGCCCCGGCGCGCCAGAGCGAAAGACGTCGCGAACAAGGTCTGTGCGGGCGCACAGTTCCTCTTCGCCGACCACACGAAGTACATGAACTTCATCCCCAGCGGCCTCTCGTCGCTGACGGGCGGGTTCAAGAAGTCGCGCCGCAAGAAGGCCTATCCGCAGAAACGGACGATCAAGGTCGACATCAAGAAGTTCGCCTACCCCGCGCAGAAAGACGTTCGTGACAAGAAACTGACTTGGAAGGATATCGATACCGTGCTGCGCAAAGACTGGGGGGGATCGAAGTACAACGGCGGCGACCGACCGCCGAACTCCGACAAGGTGACGGGGAAGAAGTCGAAGCTTCCGAAGACCGACGAGGGGATCGGCGACCCCGACGACATCGTCAAGAAGGCGATCGACGAGGTCTACACCGCCAAGGCGAACTTCGAGACGACGCGGCTGGAAAAGAGCGGGAGCAAGCCCGAGGTGTCCGACCCGTCCGGGTACGACACGAAGCTCCGCGACTGGTACGACAAGAAGAGTTCGGCGCGAGTCACGAACTTCGAACGGACCTACGAGACGGGGACCTCGTCGAATCCGCGCCAGCGGACCTACTACACTGCGACCGTCGAGGTCGACAAGCAGTACAAGGAGAAAGAGCGCTGGAGGAAGTGCGCCGACAAGGCCGATACCAACGGGGACGGCACCGAGGAGTGTGTCGACTGGAAGCAGAAGACCTTCTCGAAGGGCTGGAAGACGGTCACCTACACGATGTCCTTCGAGATCAAGGGCGCTCGGAGCATGGCTGCCGACGTCACTGCGAAGGGACTCACCAAGGAGTTCGAAACCGGCGGCTCCCCCGACTACAAGGGAACGACCCCGACGAACTTCGAGGGGCTACCCCAACAGTCAGCGGAGAAAGTCTCGACGATCAGCCCCGGCGGCAAGCTCACCAAGTCTGACGTGCGGAGCGCTATCACCGCCAGTTCCGTCGGTAGTAAGAGCGCGCTCGAAAACCAGTTACGGCAAAAATCGTCCGCCCGCTGGGACGTTTCACCGGCCGACCAGGGGAAGCTCCGCAACTGGCTCGCCGAGGACATCAAGAACCACGTCTACCCGAAGATCCTCAAGGACTTCGACCCCATCGAGATGAAGCTCGTCAAGATGGGGACGTCGTCGAACCCGTTCCAGAAGTTCCTGACCAAGCTCGACAAGCGGAAAGGGGGGTACATCTACGAGCACGCCAGTGGATCCGAGTACGGCAACGCGGCGGATCTGGCGCGAGCGGAGGCGCGTCACCTCTACATAGCCCAGATCGAAAACTGGATCAACGATATCAACAAGCGCCGCCAGAGCAGCAAGGACAAAGCGAACGGCCACCTCCAGAGCGAACTGGGGATCGATAGCATCGGGAACGGGCTGTCGAACGCGAAGGAATTCATCGGCGGCGCGACGCCGAAGCTGACCATGTCCGACCCCGCGAAGATGAACACCGAGCTGATGGGCGACATCACGTACCGGGTCAAGGGGTCGCCGACGATGCTGACGATGAAGCCGGTCAACAGCCAGACGGTGCCGGCGGTGCGGCCGGCCGGCGAGGGGCCGTCCGACCCGGAGAACACGATGCACGCGCCGTTCGCGAGCAAGGTCGAGGGCGGACCGATGCCGGGGTTGCCCATCGCGCCGATCCCGGGCTACTGGTTCCTGTCGGTCAACGCCTGGAACGTGCGGATGCAGGGCGAGTACGCCCGATTCGCGGTGACCGCGCGGACCGGCGACCCGTCGGGGACGAAGCCCGTGACGTACGTCCGCCAGGAGCAGGCGGTGTACCTGGAGATTAACGGCGTCGACCGGCGGGCGGGGACGGTCCAGCCGATCTCCTTCGACAACGGCGTGCCCATCGTAGTGGCGATGCCCGGCGGAACCGTGATGCCGTCGGGGTCGCTGGGGACTGGTGAACGCTTCGGGAGCAGCGGCAAGAAAGCGGCGAAACACCAGCTCAAGGAGTGCTCGTCGACGTGGACGTACACCGGGCCGGGCTTTACGCCGTTCAAGCGGACGCCCAGCGACAGCGGCGGTAAGCACGGTGACAAGTACAAGTGTTACAATCAGAAGAAGAAGGCCAACACGGGTGGACTGAAACTGACGGGCGTCTCGTCGAAGTCTACGACCGCTTCTTCGGCGCTGAAGACGGCCGCGGACATGGTCGACGACAAGTTCGAAAATCTCGCCGCCGGGCCGATGTGCCCGGTCGCCGAAGAGGACATGGACTTCCCGGCGCCCAGCGCACGAGCGAGTAGTACGGGCAGTGACGACGATCCGGAACAGGAGGACGGCTGTCCGGACAAGAATATGACGGTGCGGTTCATCGATATGGGGAAAGGGACCAGTATCCTGCTTGAAGCGCCCAACGGGGAGACGATGCTCATCGACGCCGGTGACCACGAAAGCGGTCGAAGTTACGCTGATATCACGGACTCGATAGAAGAAGACGTCCCGGAGGGCGGGGATGGTGACTACGATATCGACCACTTTGTGCTCTCTCACGACGACAGGGATCACAACAAATACATCGAGAATCTACAAGGAGATCCCGATATCGAGGTCCACAACTGGTATCGGCCGCCAGTACCAGACGACAGCCATCTGAGCAGTAACGCGGATCAGGTCGCCGACTGGACGATCGTCACCCGCGGCGACGACATCGATTTCGGTGGCGGACTCGTCAGCGCAGATGTCAGGCATCCGATGGACGCGTCGAGCAGTGATCGGATCTGCCCGACCGACGACGACGCGACCGACTGTAATTCCGTGATCTTGCGAGTCAACTACAGCACGCACTCGTTCCTCTTCACGGGTGACGTGAAGACGCCCCACATCCGGGAACTCATCGACCGTTCGGTCGTCCAGTTCGGTGGTGCCGATGTCGTGAAACTGCCCCACCACGGCACGGACTCGTCGTACAACCGAACGATGCTCAAATCGATCCAGTACACTGCGGTCGTCTCGAACAACGACGATAGCAGTCCGCCTTCCAGTTCTCCTGGCGGGAAGGTATTCCGTGTGCTCGAACAGAACGACGTGATGACGTATTGGACAGCAACTCACGAGGACATCGTGTTCAAGGTAGAAGACGGGAGGCTGGGTGTCGTTGCCGAGTCGGAAGACGGAGATGATCTCGATTCGGAAGTCCCACCTGTTCCCGACTTCTTGATCAGCGAATTGCCGTCGAGCGAGCGTGCGGAAGCGACCGGCTGACTTGAATCACTGTCGCGAACGATTACTGATTGCCTCGATCGGCAGGCGACTACTGGAAGATGACAGTTTATTTATATACGGGCGAGGATCTACCTCGGATATGTGTGAAATCGTCGAAGTGGACCTGTACGTTGACGACATCGAGGGGGAGTTGCCGGTTGCACACCTAGTCAGCGACAGTCATATGGGTTTTTCCGCCCTCAACGCGCGGTTACTCCCGACGAACGGACGATTCGGACTCGCGTATTTTCACGCCCGGATCGAACTCTCGCAAACGTCGTTCCAAGACGAAACAGAAGTCACGGACGATTTCACGAGGGTCGTCGGTCCCGTAACGTGTACGTCCACGAATGAGGAAAGCTGGTTTAAGATCGAGACCAACCGATTGGACTGGACCGGCGAACATACACGAAACCGGTCGGATCTCCCAGAGTGGATCACCGAGGAGGGTGACGAAGGCTACATCGAGGTCGAGCTGTCGTTTGATCCGGACTTGACAGTCGAAGAAACTGCGTTTTCACACGAGGACCTGGTTTGGAAACAAGAGGAATATCAGAAAAAGTACTTCGACTCGTAGAATCTACTCGGTTTTCGATCACTGTGATTTTGCTTCACGCAGTCGTGGCTATCCTCGACGACAAATTCGGAGACCTCGCGGCCGAGAAGATGTGTTCAGTCGCGGAAGAAGACGTGATGGATGTGAGAGGACGCGATATGGAATCCGATGGGCGACATCGAGTACACGATCACGGGCCGCCGACGGTGCTTTCGATTGGTCGACCGAAACCCGTACCCGTTCACGACGTGACAGTCCCAACCGATGACCGGACCGTTCGCGGAGGATTCGATCGTGATGGGGCTCGAAACCGGACGGCCCGAGCGCTATCTCCGGTTCGAGCCCGACGGACTGGACGAGGACCGGTGGCTCCACCGCGCGGACCAGTTCGACGGCGGTCTCGACCGCGAGGCTATCGTCGAGCAGTACGCCCTGCCGGAGGCCGAGACCTATCGCGTCTCGGTGGTCGAGGTTCCCGGGGGCGAGACGTTGCGGATGGGATCAGTCGCACAACTGCACGGCCGCGAGGGAGGCGGTGACTTGGTGACGCTGGCGATCCGGGAGACCGTTCCCGGCGACTGGGTGGTCGAGGAGACGACGCTTGCAGCGCTGATCGGGTGAAGCGACCGTCGCGTGCGAATGTCCGGACGGCGAGGGATGTCTGACGTAAAATACAAACCCTCAGCGACCGGGAGACAGAGTATGGGACTAATGAGCAAGATCCTCGGGGACTCAGCCGGTAGCCGGCACAAAGACGACTACGTAGAGATCGACGGCGAGGGCGTCGACGCCGGGGGGGCCGCGACCAAGATGGAACTCCGGATCGCGAAGATCGGGGACAAGCAGGACGTCATCGACATCAAAGACGCCGTCTACGACGGCGACGTGGTCATCGCCGACATCACGCGCCACACGACCCAGGACCGGACGATGGAGCACATCACCGACGAACTCAAGCAGGTCGCCAACGAGGTCGGGGGCGACATCGCCCAGAAGGGCGACGACCAGCTCATCATCACGCCCCACGGCGTCGCGATCAACCGCGATCCGCTCGGGCAGTAATCGTCCGCTCGCCGCGCTACTGGGGTCGACGGGGCGAGTGGCCGCCAACAGCCGTCCATTCTCTCGACGCGACCGTCCGGCCGTCGGTACCCGACCGCGGCCGCCGCTTGGATTCGGATCGTATCACCGTCCGGACAGTCGCCAGAAAGCATTTACCGGGGCCGCCAGTCTGCATCCGTGACCGCCGCGTCCGAGGTGGCGTTCGACAGGAACTGTGGCAGGCCCTACCCATGGCCACAGGGACGGCGGCCCCGACCGGGATACTTCTCCGATCGCCTCCGGGAAGGCGACGTGTGTCACTACGTCGCACACACATTTAGGGGTACCGCGGTTGGGCGTCGGACTGCTGACCGCGGACCCGGACTTCGAACGGCGGCGTTCGTCCCGTCGCGGTCCGGAAAAGGAGTGTTAGACTTCGTCGGCCTCGTCGGGGCTGTCCTCGACGGAGCGTTTCATCGAGTCGCGTCGGCTCTTGGCGTCGCGCCCGGTCGCTTCGAGCAGGAAATCGTTTTTCGCGTCGACCGCGTCGGCCGCGGCGTCGGCGTTCCCCTCCGCGATGACCTCCTCGGCGGGTCGCTCCTCGAAGTCGACCGCCAGTTTGTCTTTCTTGCCGCTGTACTCGACGGCGCCCGCCGTGATGCGCTGGAACACCGGGTTGTCGGGATCTTCGACCACGTACAGGTCGCTCCCCTTGTACTCCTCGGTGGTGGAGATGGTCCCGAAGTAGTCCTCGATCGTCGCCTCCATGTCTTCGATACGCTCTTCGAGGTGTTCTCCCCGGCGCATCTTGTACTCCCGCATGGACGACCTTTTGCAAGCACCGTTCTTACCTTTTTCGAGCGCCGAACGAGCGAACGCACGGTCGCGCGTCCGACGACCGTTACTCTACCGCCTCACTCCGCCGGCGAAGACTCGTCCTCTCGCTGGAGCAGCGTCCCGCGGTGGCACTCGGGACAGAAGTCGCCCGCCCGCAGCGACGAGGAGTCCGCCTCCGTCGTGAAACCGCACTCCGAGCACTTGAACATCCCCGCCGGGACCGTGACCGAGTGACCCTCCTCGCCGTCAAGCGACGGGCCGGCGACGCCGCTGTCGGCCGGTTCGTCGCGCTTCGTCGCCTCGGGCCACTCGCCCATGGCGTCGGCACTCGTCGTCGCGTCCTCCTCTTCCGGCCACTCGCCGGTGGTGCGGTCGTCGACTTCGGCCGCCGCGGCGTCGCCTCCGTCCGCCGAACCCGCCGCCGCGCCGACGTCCGCTTCGTCCGTCGTGCCGTCCGGGGCCGCGTCGTCGCCCGCGTCGGCAGGTTGCGACGCGTCCGCGGGTCCCGTCGCGTCGTCGTCGCTCGGACCGTCGTCGAGAATCTCAACCTCGTCGGATTCGCCCGCTCGCTCGGCCGGGTCGGTCGGCTCGTCGGGCCACTCGCCCGGGTCGCGGTCGTCGTCGCCCGCGTCGTCCCGAGCGGTCTCGTCGTCCGGGTCCGACTCCGCCTCGTCGTCGTCCGGCCACTCGCCGTCGTCGCGGTCGTCGTCCTCGGCGTCCCCGATGATGACGGCGTCCTCGCCGTCGGGGTCGCTCTCGACCGGCGCGTCGGACTCGGCGTCGGGGATAGTCGACTCCGCGCCACGGGCCTCGGCCTGCGCGGAGGACTCGTCGCCGGTGTCGTCGAGGATGACGGCGTCCGTGGCGTCGGACCCCCCGACGTCGTCCTCGTCGTCCCCGTCGTCGGTAGGGGTCGCAGCGAACTCGTCGGTCGCCGCCTCGCTCTCGTCGCTGTCGGCCCCTCCGTCCTGGTCGTCGGGAGCCTCTAGCGTCGTCACTTCCTTGTTCTCGGAGACGACGCGGGACTCGCCGCAGCGGGAACAGGTCTCCATCTCGGTGATGGTGATGACCACTTCGGTCCCCTCCTCTTCGCGCTCCCGTTCGACAGTCGTCTCCCCGAAACTGTGCCCCAGGAGCGAACACTTGATACTCATTACCACGTGTTCGTCCTCTCCGAAACATAAGCGTGCTGTTTGTCCGAACGCCGAGCGATCCGGCGGTTGCGCGGGACCGTAGCGCCGTCGTGTGGGCCCGCTCGACGACCGGACCGAGGGATAAGCGTAAGACCCGCCCCGTCGAATACAGATGTATGAGGGCGAAACCGGAGTACCGCGACCGCGACGACGTGGAGGTCGCGGTCCTCGACGCGCTGGCAGACCGGCGCGAGGAGGGGATGACAGTCTTCGAACTCCGGTCGCGGGTGGAGGTCGACATCGACACCCTGGAGACGGCGCTCGCCGACCTGAAAGAGGACGGCCTCATCGAGGCCACGGAGGAAGACCGCCGCACCGTCATCGTCCCCGAAGACGGCGTCGTCGGCCCCGTCGACCCCGCCGACGACTCGTTCCTCGGACAGATCCGCGAACGACTCCCCTTCTGAGTGCGCTCGTCGACTCCAGCGATTCGCAGTCCGGGTTACTACCGCGCTCTGTCCCGGTCAGTCGTCGGCCGCCGCGGCCGCGCAGTTGTTCGGTCCCAGCTCCAGCTCGAACGCGTCGTCGTCGGTCGCCGACTCACGACCGAGGTTGATCGCGACGATCCGGTCGTGGTTGGCCGGTCGCGGCGGCGTCCGCTCGGTGATACGCGCGACGAACTCGTCCTCGCCCAGCGCGAAGACGGGCAGGTCACGACACTCCCCGAGGCGCGCCGTCACCGTTCCGTCGTCGCCGGGCGTCGCACCCACGCCGTGGTGGCCCGGCGCGACGACCGTCTCGTCGGGGAAGCGCGCGAACCGGTCGGTGAGCGTCCGGTAGAGGTCGCGGGCGAACGCCGGGGCGTCGTCGGCCCGCTCCAGGTCCGGCCGAGCGACGCCGTCGGTGAAGAGGCTATCGCCGGTCAGGAGCGCGTCCCCGACGGCGAAGGCGGTCATCCCCGTCGTGTGTCCCGGGGCGTGGACGGCCTCGACCGCCACGTCGCCGACGCGGAGCGTCTCGCCGTCGGCGACCGTCTCGACGTCGAACGCGACGCCGCGCTCGACGGCCGGCGCGGGCATCACTGGCGTCGCACCGGTCGCCTCGGCCAGTTCGCGCAGGCCGCTGACGTGGTCGGCGTGGACGTGCGTGTCGACGACGTACTCGACGTCGGCACCGCGCTCGCCGGCGTCGGCCACGTACCGGTCGGTGAACGACCGTAGCGGGTCGACGACCGCCGCCTCGCCGTTCGAGACGACGGCGTATCCCAGACAGCCGCTCGACGGCCGGCGGTACTGGACGAGTCTCCCGTCTGATTCGTCCGGGACTCCGTCGTCCACCTCCGAGGAGAGGAGGAGTCGCGCCCACCCTTCCATTCCGCCGGCGAGATTGCGTGCGTCGTACCCGGCTTCCGCCAGCTCCGCCGCCACTTCGGCGCTGGCTTCCCCCCGCGCGCACACGACGGTGATCGGCCCCTCGCCCTCGACGTCGGCGACGAACCCGTCGACGTCGCCCGTCACCGTCGCCTGGACGAAGCGGTTGTAGGGTTTCTGCGTGACCGTGACGGGCTGTCCCGCGAGCCGCCACTGCTCGACCTCGCCGCGGTTGCGCAGGTCGAGGATGCGGACCGGGTCCCCGGCGTCGATCCGCCGCTGGAGGTCCCTGGGATCGATCCTTGGCGTGTCGCCGGTCATGGTTCCGAGTAGCGACGCCGACGGCATAAGGTCGTGGCCGGACCCGACGACGGTTCCGCCGTCTTGCGCAACCATCTTTTTCGCTAGGAGTCGCAGCAGGCGACCCTCCGGCCAAAAAGAGGGTCCGAAAGGAACAGGTCGCGCGCCGCCGACCCTCCGGCAATGTCCGACTGGGACGTCTATCTCGTCACTGAAGAGCGCCTCTCGGCGGGTCGCGCGACTACCGATATCGTCGAGGCGGCCGTCGCCGGGGGCGTCGACGTGGTGCAACTGCGGGAGAAAGGTCGGAGCGCCCGCGAGCGTTACCGTCTCGGACGCGAACTCCGGGCGCTCACCCGTAAGGCCGACGTGACGCTGATCGTCAACGACCGGGTCGACCTGGCGCGGGCGGTCGACGCCGACGGCGTCCACCTCGGCGACGACGACCTGCCCGTCGAAGTCGCGCGCGAGCAACTGGGGCCGGACGCCGTGATCGGCCGCTCGGTCTCGTTCGTCGACGACGCCCGCGAGGCCGAACGGGCGGGCGCCGACTACCTCGGCGTCGGCGCGGTCTACGAGACGGGCTCGAAGGACGACATCGACGACGACGAGCACGGGATCGGCCCCGAACGCGTCGCGGAAATCGCCGACGCGGTCGATATCCCGGTCGTCGGGATCGGCGGCGTCACCGCCGACAACGCCGGTCCGGTGGTCGAGGCCGGGGCCGACGGCGTCGCCGTCATCACCGCGATCACCCGCGCCGCCGACCCCGAGGCCGCGACGCGCGAACTCGGCGAGGTCGTTTCCCGGGCGCGCGGGGACTGATTTTTCTCCGCGGCGCGTCACGGTCCAGTATGGGCGAACGCCGCAGTCGGGAGGACCGAATCGCCGCCGACCTCGAATCGATCGCCGCGCAACTGCGCGAGGGCGAGGCGACGCTGTACGGGTACGAAGTCGACCTCGACGCCGCGGGCCGCGTCCAGCGCGGCGGGATCACCTGCGCGGACGGCTGGTTCGCCTTCGAGTTCGACGAGCGACGGAAACCGTGACCGCCGCGGCCGCGCAGGAGCGAGACCCGGCCACACCGGGCCACCACTGGCCTCGCCGGATGGCGAGCCCCCCTCCGCAGATCCGCCGCCCCTAGCTATTCGGCCGCGCACTCCCTACGGGAGCGCGTGCAGGACCCTCGCGCCGTCGTTCGTCCGGCCGCCGGCCGCCGCCGGGCGCTGTTCGCCGTGCTGGTGATCGTCTTCATCGACCTGCTCGGCTTCGGCGTCGTCATCCCGATCCTCCCCTTCTACGTGCGCGACTTCGGCGCGAGCGACGTGGTCTACGGCCTCCTCGCGGCCTCGTACTCGCTGATGCAGTTCGTCTTCGCGCCGCTGCTCGGACAGCTCTCGGACAGCCGCGGTCGCCGACCGGTCCTCATGATCTCGCTCGCGGCCAACGCGGTCGCCTGGACGGTGTTCGGCCTCGGCGGCGAGGTCGCGGCGACGGCCGGGACGACCGCCGGGCTGGCGACGCTCTTCCTCGCGCGGATGCTCGCCGGCGCGATGGGCGGCAACATCGCCACCGCGCAGGCCTACATCGCCGACGTGACGCCCGCGGACCGGCGCGCCGGCGCGCTCGGCCTCGTCGGCGCCGCCTTCGGCCTCGGGTTCGTCTTCGGACCGGCGCTGGGCTCCGTTCTCGCGAGCGACGGCGCCGTCGCCGGCGCAGCGGCGGTCTTCCCGGAGTTCCTGCCGGCGACGCGCTTCTCGCTCCCCAGTTTCGGCGCCGCCCTCTTGAGTCTCGTCGCGTTCACGGCGACCTGGGCGTTCCTGCCCGAACCCGACCGCCGCGCGGGCCCGGCCCGTCGCCCCCGCGTGATTGGCCAGTTCGTCGAGGCGTTCCGGGACGCCACCCTCCGCCCGCTCGTCGCGGCGTTCCTGGTCGCCTCCGTCGCGTTCTCCGGCATCCAGATCGCCTTCATCCCGTACGTCGCCGACGTGTACGGCTACGACGCCTCGCAGGCCGGCCTGCTGCTCACCTACGTCGGCGCGCTGGCGGTGTTCAACCAGGGCGTCCTCGTCGGGCGACTGGCCCGCCGCGTTCCCGCCCGCCGCCTCGCGATCGCCGGCGCGGTCCTGCTCGTCGTCGCGCTCGGCGCGTTCCCCTTCTCGCCGGAGATCGGCCGCGCGTTCCTCGGCGACGTCCGGATACTCGGATTCGGCCCCCGGGTCGTCGCGCTGCTGGGCGCGCTGACGCTGCTGTCGCTCGGCAACAGCCTGTTGACGGTCGCGCTGACGACGCTCGTCTCGCTCGCGGCCAGCGCCGACCGGCAGGGGAGCGCCTTCGGCGTCACGCAGGGCGCGGGAAGTCTCGGACGGACCGTCGGCCCGCCGATCATGACCGCCCTCTACGCGGTCGTCGTCTACTGGTCGCCGTTCGTCCTCGGCGCCCTGCTGACCGTCGGCATCGTCGCCCTCCTGACGACGGTCACCGTCGCCGAGGTCCCGGTCGGCGACCCCGCCGAGTCCGTCGACTGATCGCCGCCCGCACGCGTCCTGCCGGTCCAGCGCCGCGTCTTGCCAGCCGGGCGACGCGTTTGAGTGGCCGGCGTCCGACACTCCGGTATGAGCGAGTGGACTCTGGCGGACACGCCCGACCTCTCGGGGAAGACGATCGTGGTCACGGGGGCCAACAGCGGGATCGGATACGAGGCGACCGGCATGTTCGCGGTGAAGGGCGCCACGGTCGTGATGGCGTGTCGGAGCACGGACCGCGGCGAGCGCGCCGCGGACGACATCCGCGTTCGGCTCTCCGATCCGGACCTCGACGTGCGCGAGTGCGACCTGGCCGACCTCTCGTCGGTCGAGTCGTTCGCCGAGGGCGTCCGCGCCGACTACGACGAGTTGCACGTCCTCTGTAACAACGCCGGCGTGATGGCGATCCCGCGCTCGGAGACCGCCGACGGCTTCGAGACGCAGTTCGGCGTCAACCACCTCGGCCACTTCGCGCTGACCGGTCACCTCCTCGACCGACTCGTCGAGACGGCCGGCGAGGCGCGCGTCGTCACCCAGTCCAGCGGCGTCCACGAGCGCGGCGAGATCGACTTCGCGGACCTCGGCCACGAGGACGCCTACGGGAAGTGGGAGGCCTACGCCCAGTCGAAACTCGCCAACGTCCTCTTCGCCTACGAGCTCCAGCGCCGCCTCGACGCCGCCGGGATCGCGGACACGCTCTCGGCGGCTTGCCACCCCGGCTACGCGGACACCGAGCTCCAGGGGCGCGGGCCCGAACAGGAGGGGTCGACGCTCAAGCGATACGCGATGGCCGCCCTCAACGCCGTGTTCGCCCAATCTGCCGAGAAGGGGACGCTCCCGCTGGTGTACGCCGCTACGGCGCCCGAGGTCGACGGGGGCGACTACGTCGGTCCCGGCGGCCTGTTCGGCATGCGCGGCCACCCGGAGAAACAGCGCTCCAGCGACGCCTCCTACGACCGGGAGGACGCCGAGCGGCTCTGGACCGTCTCCGAGGACCGCACCGGCGTCACCTACGACTTCGACGCGCTCGCCGACGTCGCCGAGGCGTGACGGGCAATCACCGCGGCGGCGTTCGGACGCGCCCGCTCACCAGTTCCAGGGGCCGTGGTCAGGGTCGATCTCCCGGTGGCGCCGGTCGATGGAGTCGATGCGCTCGATGTCCTCCTCGTCCAGTTCGAGGTCCCGAGCGGCGAGGTTCTGCTCCATGTGCTCGCGGCTGCTCGCCTTCGGGATGGCGGCGACGTTGTCGTGCGAGAGGACCCACGCGAGGCTGACCTGCGCGGGCGTCGCGTCGTGTTTCTCCGCCACGTCCTGCACCTCGGGCGCTTCGAGCGCCGCGCCCTTCCCGAGCGGCGAGTACGCGACCAGCCAGTGGTCGTGTTCCTGGGCGTACTCGACTAACTCCTCCTGCGGGAGCAGCGGGTGCATCTCGACCTGATGAGCGAACAGCGGCACGTCGAGGAACTCGCGCGCCTCGTCGAGCAGTTCGGGGGTGAAGTTCGAGAGGCCGATGTTCCGGGTCTTGCCCTCCTCGTAGGCGGCCTCGAACGCCGGCAGGACATCCTCGTGACTGTAGATCCCCGACGGCCAGTGGACGTAGAGGAGGTCCACGGCGTCGACGCCGAGTCGGTCGAGACAGCCGTCGATGGCGTCGGACACCTGCTCGGGCTCCGGAGGGACGTCGTGGTGGACGGTCTTCGTCGAGAGCCAGACGTCCTCGCGGTCGACGTCGCTGTCGCGGATCCCCTGGCCGACGTACTGTTCGTTCTCGTAGACCTGCGCGGTGTCGACGTGGCGGAACCCCACGTCGAGGGCGGTGCTGACGTTCCCGCGCCACTGCTCGCGGTTGTCGTCGGAGTACGTACCGAGTCCGAGTCGCGGTAGAGAATCGAGCGGCATGGACCGGTGTTGTGGCGACTCCCGCTTCACTGTTCTGTCTGCCGCCGGATCTTCCGGTTCCCGCGCCCGCGACGGCCGCGCTCAGAGGTACGGCGCGAGCCCGGTCGCCTGTGCGAGCGTCAGCCCGCTCGCGAGCGCACCGAGGAGGTAGCCGGCGATAGTCCCGCCGTTCAACAGCGGCAGTCCGGCGTGGGCGCGGCCCTTGAGTACCATCCACAGCAGGACGACCAGCCCGGCGGTCGTCCCCACCATCGCGGTGAGCGCCGGGAGCGTCGCGGGGATCCCCAGCAGGTCGACCGTCGGAACGGAGTCGGGGGCGAAAAACGCCGCGCTCGCCACGAGCACCGACGGGATCACCGCGTCGCCGAGACCGATGAACAGCGCCTCGCGGTCGATGGCGAGGTCCTCGGCTTCCCCCTCGTCCTCCCGCACTGTTTCGCCGTCCCGTCCGTCCGCTTCGGCTCGCCCTTCGGCCGAGCCGTCCGTCTCGACCGCCCGAGCGGTCTCGTTCTCCCCGATGCGGTCGCCGTCCGCACCGTCGTCTTCGCCTCCGGGCCCGTCCTCGCCGTCGCTGACGGTGTCGGGAGCGCCGCTGTCGAGGTAGGAGTACGACAGCGAGAGCGGGACGACGAGGACGATGGGGACCTTGAGCTCCATCACACCGGAGGCGAGCGTGAGCATGTGTTCGGTGCCGTAGACGCTGATGGCGTCGTAGACGGCGAGGACGGTCAGCAGGAGCAACGCCGGGAGCACGCCGAAACTGATCCCGAACAGCGCCGCCGCGCCGGCGCCCATGACGATCCCTGCGGCGTCGATGACGTACCACTCTGGGTGGAACCACAGGGCGAGGCCGAGGGCGGCGCCGCCGGCCCACGCGACGGCGTTGAGTTCGACGCCGCCGACCGGGACGGTCACGACCGGCGGCACGAGCACGCGCAGGACGAACAGGCCGACGTACGCGCCGGTGCCGACCAGCAGCAGGCGCAGGAGCTGATCGACCCCGTACCGGATGATCAACAGCATGACGCCCGTCATCACGAGGATGAACGCCACGTAGACGAGGGTGTTCGTCGGGTTCTGCGGGTCCTCGACGGCCTGGTAGCCCGCGTCCTGAAAGGGCCCGACCAGCGCGAGCGCCCCGAGTTGCACGAGCACGAATATCCCGACGATAGCTCCGGAAGCGACGTAGGCGCGCGTCCGCTGGTCCATGTGCACACCTCGCCCACGATTCGTTTGAGGGTTACGGCCGACGAGTCGCCGACTACCGCCGTCGCGCCCGCGTCGACGGCGGAGCGGTCGTGCGACCGGGCCGAGCGGGATGGCGACGCCGTCGTCGGTCGCTCAGCCGAGTCGCTCTCCCAACAGCGGCGCGCCGACGGCGCCGCCCACGGCCACGGCGGTCCCGGAGAACGTGAGCGCGAGCGGCGGCTCGAACGCCTCGATGGCGCTGAAGAGGACGCCTGCGGCGGCGAGGATAGCGAACCCGGCGACCACCTCTCGCCGGTCGGTCGGGTGGGCCGGCGTCGAGTCGGCGACGAGCCGCCACACGAGCCAGCCGCCGACGGCGCCGCCGATGGCCGCCACGCTGTCGAACGTGACCCCGTTGAGGAGGCCGAGCGCGCCGGTCGCGACCGCGACGCCCAGGACCCGCCCCGGGTCGGTTCCGCGGTCGGCGAACCGGTAGAGCGCGCCGAGGAGGACCACGCCGACGGCCGCCCCGACGACGACGTCGACGAGGTAGTGGACGCCGAGGACGAGCCGCGAGAACGAGACGAGCACGACCACCGCGGCGGCGCCCGCGACTCGCCGACGGAACGACCACCGGTCGAGGACCAGCGCCAGTCCGCCCCAGACCATCGTGCTGCCGAGCGCGTGGCCGCTCGGGAACCCGGGGCCGTCGGCGGTGGTGGCGCTCTCGAACAGGGCGTCGAACGCCTCCGGGAACACCGCCACCTCGGGCGGTTCCATCGCCCCCGGCGGCCGACCGAGCCCGAAGAACGTCTTGAGCGCGCCGATGACGGCGACGTAGGTGAGCGCGAGCGCGAAGACGAACAGCGCGCGGCGGCGGTCGACACCCCAGAGCGGGAACTCCTCGCCGGCGACGAAGAGCGTGCCGCCGAGGACGAACAGGAACCACCCGTCTCCGAGCTGGGTGACCAGTCCGAACAGCAGGACGACCGGCCACTCCGCCAGGCTGTGGATAGCCTCCGTGACGCCGATGCCGCGGTCGCCGCCGAACAGTTGCATCTAGTTCAGATCCGGACCGGCACGGTGTAAGATCCGGGGCGACAGATGCAGGCCCGCGCTCGCACCGGGTCGCCTACCGCGCGTACAGCGGGGTCCCGACGAGGGCGGGCAGATGCACGTCGTCGTCGGCTGTGACGGCCAGGTACGGCCGGTCGACCGGGCCGAACACGTCCACGACCCGGCCCAGGTGGTCGAGGTTCTCGTCCACGACGGGCGTGCCGATGTCGACGTGGTCGTCGTCCGGCGCGCGGACGATTGCGAGGTGCTGTGCGATCCGGACGACCTCGCCGACTCGTTTCACGGCTCGACCCTCCGGCGGGTCATTCGCGAATGACGCCGAGATAGGCGGCGACGGCGCCGAGCAGGTCGGTCTTGCTGGCGTCGTCGGCGTCCTTGACGAGGACGCGCCCGCGGGGTTCGTACTCGCGGGGGTAGGTCTTGTCGCGCTCGATCACGGCGTCGTAGCCGACCTGCTGGACGGCCTGTGCGATCTCGTCGACCGTCGGCTCCGGGACCGCCAGATCCGTCGACACGCGACGCCCCTCGCTGCGGGTGCGGGTGGCGTCGAGCGCCGCGGGCCAGATGACGTTCTCGACCATACGCGGCCCTGAGAACCCGCCTACGTAAGGGTCTTTCCGGTCGGCGCGACCCGCGGCGAAAAAAGGTCGGTCGGCGTCCGCTCTATCGGCGGACCGCGGTCGCCGTCCTATCGGCGTCGCCGGGCGAACAGCGCGCCGGCGAGCAGCGCGACGAGCGCGGTCGCGGCCGTGAAGCCGGGGCCGCCGTCACTGGTCGTCTCGGCGACCGGCGTCTCGGTGTCGGTCGGCGTGGCGCCCGTCTCTGCGGTCGCCGTGGGCGTCGCGTCACCGCTCTCGGCCGTGGCTGTCTCGGTCGGCTCGGCGGTCGTCGCGGTCGACGTCGGACATGAGACCGGCTGCGGTGTCTCGACCGCCGAGAAGTCCACGTTCTCGTAGGCCTCGGGGTGGAACGCCTGGGCCATCTTCTTCAGCGGCTGGACGTTCCGCGGGCCGTTCTGTGTCATGAAGTTGCGGTTCACCTGGACGATGTTCCCCTCCTGAACGGCCGTCGACTGGTTGAACGCTGCCGTCTTCGGGACCGTGCCGAACTGGCCGTTCTGGACGATCCACTCGGGGTCTTTCTGCGCGACGATCTCGTCGCTGAGCTGGCCGTACCCGTTGCTGGTGTTGATCTCGCCCGCGGCGATGTTGTTCCCGCCCGCGGCCTCGATCAGCCGGCCGACGAAGGTGTTCTCGCCGGCGGTCCAGCCGCCCCCGAGAGAGAAGTACACGCGGGGGTTCTCCTCGTCGCTCACGGCGTCACGGACGGCCTGGACCTGTCCCTGCATCCGGGCGCTGGTCCGTCCGGCCTCCTCGTAGTTCCCGGTGAGCTGACCGTACAGTTCGATTTTCGCGTACACGTCCTCCAGGTTGTCGGCCTCCTCGAAGCGGTATACCGTCAAGCCGCTGTCGCGCAGGGTCTGGACCGTCTCGTTCGAGATCACGTTCGGTGCGAGCACCAGGTCGGGCTCGGCACCGACGACGGCCTCGTTGATGACCGTGCTGTCGTTGGTGGCGACGTCCGTCTTGCCCTCGCGCCCGTCGAGGTAGGAGGTGTACTGGTTGATGGGCAGCCCGACGACCTCGTCGTGCGCGCCGATGTCCCAGAGTATCTGGGCGGCGCTCGGCGCGAGCGCGACGAGTCTGTCGGGGTCCTCTTCGATCGTTACTTCCGTTCCGCTCGCGTCAGTTACTGTCATCGGGTAGGTGCAGTGTGAGTCCGCGAGGCCGCTCGCACTCGCGCTCGCTGCACCCGATCCGGCGCCGACGCCCGCCGCCGCCGGGGTCGCGACCGCCCCGAACGCGGCGACGAGCACCAGCGCGGCACCGACGACTGCTGTCGCGTCTCTCATGGCGTCTGTGGCTGTGCCTCTTTGCAATAAATACTTACCTACTGCAACCAGACTTGATGACCATGAACGTCCGGACTAGGGCGACCGGGTGGTCGGTCGGGCTGACCGCGGTGCTGGTCGCCGTCGCGCTGGTCAGCGCGACCAGGGGCCCGGTCGCGGTCCCGCTCCCAGAGGTCGCGAAAGCCGCGCTCAACGCCGTCGGGATCCCGACCGGCGTCCGCTTCGGGACCGGAACCGTCGCCCTCTTCGGTGCCACGGTCTCGGTGCCGGTTCCGGACCCCTCCTACACGTACCTCTTCTCGTTCCCTGTCGACTCGACCCAGGAGACCATCGTCCGGCGGATCCGACTGCCGCGGATCGCCCTCGGGGCGACGGTCGGGTTCGCGCTGGCATCGGCCGGCACGGTGATGCAGGGATTTTTCCGGAACCCGATGGCCGACCCCTCGATCATCGGCGTCTCCTCGGGCGCCGCGGTCGGCGCCGTCGCCACGATCGCGCTGTCGTTTTCCGGGCCCTACAGCATCCAAGCCGCCGCGTTCGTCGGCGCGATCGTCGCCGCCTTCGCCGTCTACGTCATCGCTACCGAGGGGGGCCGGACCCCCGTGGCGACGCTCCTCCTCGCGGGCGTCGCGATCCAGACGTTCCTCGGCGCGGTCGTCTCGTATCTCCTCCTCCAGGCCGGCGAGAGCCTCGAACAGGCGCTCTACTGGCTGATGGGGCGACTCCACAACGCGGCGTGGTCGGACGTGGCCGTCACCGCCCCCGTCGCGCTGGTCTGTTTCGCCGTCCTCCTCGCGTACGGGCGAGACCTCAACGTCCTCTTGCTCGGCGAGGAGGACGCCCACACGCTCGGGATCGAGGTCGAACGAACGAAGCGGATCCTGCTCACGGTGTCGAGCGTCACCACGGCCGCGGCCGTCGCCGTCGCCGGCTCCATCGGCTTCGTCGGCCTCATCGTCCCGCACATGATGCGCCTCGTCGTCGGTCCGGACCACCGGATCTTGCTCCCGACCAGCGCCATCGCCGGCGCTGCCTTCCTCGTCGCGACGGACACCGTCGCGCGCTCCGGCAGCGTCGAGGTCCCGGTCGGCATCGTCACCGCCGCGCTGGGCGCGCCCTTCTTCCTCTATCTCCTGCGGACCCGGGAGGTGCACTCGCTGTGACGGTCGACCTGCCGGCAGCCCTCGACGACCTCGTCGGCGACGCCTCGGACGGTAGCGGGTCCGCTCGCGGCCCGGACGCGGCGGGATCGGGCGCTGGCTACGCACCAGATCGAGCCCTGCTCGAGGTCGACGGCGTCTCGGTGGGGTACGGCGACGTGGAGGTGCTCGACGACGTGTCCCTCGCCGTGGACGCCGGCGAGTTCGTGGGGCTCGTCGGTCCCAACGGCGCCGGCAAGACGACGCTGCTGAAGGCGATAAACGGCGTGCTCGACCCGAATTCGGGGGCGGTCCGCGTCGCCGGCGAACGTGTCGCGGACCTGTCTTCCTGGGCCGCCAGCCGCCGGATCGCGACCGTCCCGCAGGACACGACGGTCGCCTTCGAGTTCGCCGTCGAGGACGTCGTCGAGATGGGGCGGACGCCGTACCACGGCCGGTTCGGCGGCGACCCCGACGCGGACGAGGCCGTCGAACGCGCGCTCGACCGGACGGAGACGGCGCAGTTCCGCGACCGCTCGGTCGCGTCGCTGAGCGGCGGCGAGCGCCAGCGTGTCGTCCTCGCGCGTGCGCTCGCGCAGGGGACGCCCGCGCTCCTGCTCGACGAACCGACGGCGAGCCTGGACGTGAACCATCAGGTGCGGACGCTCGAACTCGTCCGCGACCTCGTCGACAGCGAGGGGAAGGCCGCGCTCGCGGCCATCCACGACCTGGACATGGCGGCCCGCTTCTGCGACCGGCTGGCCGTCCTCGCCGACGGCGACCTGCTCGCGGTCGGGCCGCCCGCGGAGGTCCTGACCGCCGAGCACCTCGGAACCGCCTTCGACACCGACGCGGCGGTCCTGCCCAACCCCGTGACGGGGACGCCCGCCGTCACCCCGCTCTCGGAACCGGGCGACCTCGACCGGACGGTCCACGTCGTCGGGACTGGCGCGGCGACGGCGCGGACCGTCGCGGCGCTGGCGGCGGCCGGGGCGACGGTCACCGTCGGACCGGTCCCGGACGGCGACGTGGCGGCCGCGACCGCGCGGGAACTCGCCGCGGAGACGGTGACGGCGGCGGCGTTCGCGGCGCTCGACCCCGACGCCGAGGCCGAGGCGCGGGACTCGCTGTCGGCGGCCGACGCGGCCGTCGTCGTCGAACCGGTCGCCCCCTCGCTGGGGGCGCTCGCCAGCGGCCATCCCGCCGTCGTTCGAGTGACCACCGGAGCGGTCGGACCGGCCGCCGCGACCGAGATCGTAGATAGGACCGAAGCGGTCGACGCCGCCGAGGCCACCGGATCGCCCGATGCGACTGGACTGCTCGATGGGGCCGACCGGACGGACGCCGACACTGCGGACGCCCGGAGCGTCGAAGCGGCGGGCCCCGAACGGTCGGTCGACGCCGCCGCGGCGGCCACCCCGGACACCGTCGTCGCGGGGATCCGTGCGGCACTCGATCGCCCGGCCGAGGCGGACGACTGAGCGTCTCCCGGCCGGCGAGCGGTTCCTAATCGTCGGGACCGTGGCAGTCGGTTGACGCAACAGTTATTGGGTGGCGGAGTCACCCCCGATTATGGCGGACGTGAACAAGCCGACGCTGCTGGTCGCGGGGGGCGGCCTCGTCGCGCTGATAGTCGTCGCAATCCTCGTCGGAGCGGCGCTGACGCAACCGGACGCGCCGGTCGTCGGCGACGACTCGACGCCGACCGCCGTGGAAGCGACGGACCTGCCCACGTTGGCGCCCACACAGACCGGATCGGGCACGGGAACCGGGACCGTCGCCGGCGGGGGAACGGCGACGGCCACGCCCACGCCGTATCCGACGCTCACGCCGACACCGACGCCGACGGCGACGCCCACGCCGACGCCCGCGCTGACCGAAGTCCCGGCCGAGTCGTTCGACGAACGGGAGATCGAGCGCCTCGTCGCCGAGTACATCAACGATCGCCGGGCGGAGCGGGACCTCGACCGCCTCGACTACGAGGGAGAGGGGGTCGACGACCTGATCCAGATGGCCCGCGGGCACAGCGTCCGCATGGCCGACGTGGACAAGGCGATCCACCGGATCGACGGCCAGACCAGCGCGGACCGGTACCGTGAGAACAGCCTCTACGACCGCTGTCGCTGGTCGACCCAGGACGGGAACGCCCTCGTGACCGCCGACGACAACGCCCTCGAAGCCGTCGATCGCACCGTCGCGGGCGAGCCGTACCGTCACGACGGCGAGCGCCGGTTCAACGGCAACGAGAGCGCCGTCGCGCACGCGATCGTCGACGACTGGTGGAACACGTCGACGTACCGGCCGCGACTGACGCGACCCGGGGCCGACGAGGTCGGCGTCGGCGTCGACATCACCCGCCGTGGTGACGTGTTCGCCACCGCGAACTTCTGCTGAGCGGTCCGGCGACCCGACGAACTGCGGACCGCGCTTCGATCCGCCCGTTCTGCAAGAATAGCTGCCGCTCGCCGGTGTCACTCGGCGTGGCGACTGATCTCGTTGAACGCGGCCTCGAAGTCGTGGAACTCGGCGAGCGCCTCGTCGATCTCCTCCCGCAGGCGCTCGGCGCGCTCGCGGAGGTCGGCGACGTCGTCGCTGGCGTCGAGTTCGGGTTCGGTCTTCTCGGCTTCGAGCAGCGCGATCTTCGACGTGACTTCGAGGTACTCGGTGAGCCGCTCGTCGTAGCGGGTGGCCGTCAGTTGCTGGTCGATGGCCGCGACGAGGTCGCCCTTCTGGACGGGCTTGCAGAGGTAGTCGTCGAAGGGCATGTCGACGATGTCGAAGTCCGGGTCGACGGCGGTGATCATGATGACTCGGGTGTCCAGCCCCCGGTCGCGGATCGCCGAGAGCACGTCGTCGCCCGACACCTCCGGCATGCGCCTGTCGAGCAACACCACGTCGACCGACTCGTCGACTTCCTCCAGCGCCTCCTCCCCCCCGTAGGCCGTCTCCGTGTCGTAGTCGTCGCGGAGACGAAGCGCGTACACGTCCGCGACCTCCGCGTCGTCGTCGACGATGAGCACCCGCGGCTCGGGACTCGTCTCGTTCACGGAGAGATATGATGCGGTGATCCTATGTAAGTGCGTGGGTGTCGACTACCGCGGCCAGTCAGCCCGTCTGCGTGCGCTGTGCAGCCGCGGGCCGCGGGAACTGCCGGGACACGGCCAAACACAATCCCTTTGCCGGTACCTTCCCAAGAGCCTGTAATGTCGAGGTGCGACGAGTGCGGCAAACAGGAGAACATGCCGTACCAGTGCCGCCACTGCGGCGGCACGTTCTGTGCGGAACACCGCCTCCCGGAGAACCACGGGTGTCCGGGCCTGGACAACTGGTCCGACCCCGGCGGCGTCTTCGATAGCGGCTTCGACGACGGCGTCGCCGACGACTCCGGCGGGGGCGGCGTCCGCGACCGCCTCGGGATCGACACCGGTCCCGGCGGTCCGCTGGCGTACTTCCGCGGGAACATGACCTACGCCTTCCTCGGCGCGATGTGGCTCACGTTCCTGCTCCAGCACGTCGTCATCCTGGTCGCCGGCGGGGACGTCTACAGCGCCATCTTCACGCTCCGGGCGAGCCACCCCGAGTACGTCTGGACGTGGTTCACGTCTATCTTCGCTCACGCGCCGTTCTCGCTGTTCCACATCGGACTCAACAGCATCGTGATATACTTCTTCGGCCGCATCGTCGAGGACTACGTCGGATCGCGGGATTTCGCGCTCCTGTTCCTCGGGAGCGGTGCGATCGCAGGACTCGCCCAGATCGGATACTACATCGTCCAGATCGGGGGGATCCCGCAGACGTCGACCGCAGGCGTCCTCGGTGCCAGCGGCGCTGCACTCGCCGTCATGGGCGTACTCACGGTCCTGAACCCGAATCTCCGGGTGTACCTGTACTTCATCCTGCCCGTCCCGCTGTGGCTGTTGACCGTGGGGTACACCGGCTGGACGGTGTACCAGATCGTCAGCGTCGGTGCGGGCGCCGGCGGCACGGCGCAGGTCGCGCACCTGCTTGGACTGATCGTCGGCCTGCTCTACGGCCAGCACGTGAAGGGTCGCCACCGCGTCCCGAACCAGCTCCAGTTCGGCGCCGGCGGCGGTGGCCGCGGTCCTGGCGGACCGGGCGGTCCCGGCGGTCGCGGTCCGTTCTGATGAGGATCGTTCACCCCGAGTTCGTCCCGGACGCGTCGCTCTCCCGCGAGGACATGGAGTCGCTCCAGCGGGAGATCGCAGAGGCCGCCGTCTTCGAAGACGACCTCTCCGTCGATCCGGCGGCGGTCTGCGGCGACGACGCGGCCGCCACCGACGACGAACAGACGAGTCTCGCCGACGTGGACGCGAGCGGCGATGCGGACGGCGAAGACAGCGAGGACGATGCGGACGCGCCCGCCGACTCCCCGCTGGTCGCCGGCGTCGACCAGTCGTTCGTCGACGACCACGCCGTCAGCGCGGTCGTGCTCCTTCGGGGCGGCGAGGTGGTCGAGCGCGCCTACGCCGTCGAACCGGTCGAGATCCCCTACGTCCCCGGACTGCTGAGCTTCCGCGAGGGAACGGCCATCCTCTCGGCGTTCGACCTGCTCTCGCGCGACCCCGACATCGCGCTGCTGGACGGCAGCGGGCGCATCCACTTCCGGGAGGCCGGGATCGCGACCCATATCGGCGTCACGCTCGACCTCCCGACGGTCGGGGTCGCCAAGAGCCTGCTCTGTGGCACGCCGCGGGAGTCGCTCGACCGGAAGCTCCCCCAGGGCGCACGCGTCGCGATCGAGGCCGACGCGGACGTGGAGACGGCCGAACCGGGCACGCACATCGGCGACGCCGTTCAGACGCGCCAGTTCGAGAACTCGGACCGATACGTCAACCCGCTGATCGTCAGTCCCGGCCATCGCGTCAGCGCCGACACCGCTTCGGACGTCGCGCTGGCCTGTGCGAGCGGGTACAAACTCCCCGAACCCACGCGGCTCGCGGACAAGTACGCAGACGACGTGAAAGCCGACGTGCGCGAGAACCTGTGAGCGCGCTTCGGACCGTTCTCAGGCCCCGTCGAGGACGCCGACGAGCACGAACGTCTCCGAGCGGGTCGCCCGGAACTCGATAGCGAACCCGGCGTCGCGGAGCGCGGCCGCGGCGTGGTCGGCGTCGTAGCGCTCCTCCACGGGCGGTCCGCTCGCGCCCGCGCCCTCGGCGCTCCAGTCGACGACAGCGAACTGGCCCCCCGGGCGGAGGACGCGAGCGACCTCGGCGACCGCGGAACCGGGAAGTTCGTGGTACGTCATCGTCGCGAAGGCGGCGTCCAGCGCGTCGTCGTCGAACGGCAACTCGTCCGCGCCGCTCGTGACGAGCGTGACGTTCTCGGGGACGCCCTTCTCGCGGTAGCGGTCGTGCATCGCCGCCTGCACGTCGACGGCGTAGACCTCGCCGACGTGGGGCGCCACGTCGTCGGTGTAGAAGCCGGTGCCGCTCCCGAGGTCGACGACGCGATCACCGGCGTCGGGGTCGATCGCCCAGAGCAGTTCCTCGGCCGAGCAGTGGCGATAGCGCCGCGCGGCGTCTTCCAGTCTGTCCGCGTCCTCGGCGGGGAACGTGTGGTGGCCCATCGCGTCGTCGTTGTCGCCGCGACCTGAAATAGCTCCCGCGCCCGGGCTCCGGACGGCGCGGACCGGGCCGCGGAGCCTCCGAGGGCGCCCTTGCACGGCGGAGACTTAACTTGCGGGCGCTCGTCGTCGGGAACATGACGAAGACGGCGCTGATTACGGGGTCCTCGTCCGGGATCGGACGCGCGACCGCCGTCGACTTCCTGCGGCGGGAGTGGACGGTGTACGCGACGGCTCGCGACACAGACGACGTGGCCGACCTCGCCGAGGCGGGGTGTGAGACGGCCGAACTCGACGTGACAAGCGACGCCGACGTCGAGCGCGTCGTCGACCGGATCGTCGAGGAGTCGGGGCGCATCGACTGCCTGGTCAACAACGCGGGCTACGCCCAGTACGGCCCGATCGAGGACGTGCCGGTCGAGGCGGTCCGCGACCAGTTCGACGTGAACGTCTACGGCCCGCACCGGCTCACCCGCGCGGTCCTCCCGCACATGCGAAAGCGCGGGTCGGGGACGATCGTCAACGTCTCCAGCGTCCAGGGTCGGGTCGCGACGGGCGGCACCGGCGCCTACAGCGGGTCGAAGTTCGCGCTGGAGGCCATGAGCGACGCGCTCCGCGTCGAGGTCGAGGACTTCGGGATCGACGTCGTACTGGTCGAACCCGGTCCCGTCGCCACGCGCTTCGGCGACCGGGCCGAGTCGGAGTTCGACCGTCTGGAGCGCTCGGGGGCCTACCACGACCTCTACAGCGTCCAGGAGGACACGGACGTGCTGGGGAGCGGGAACGACTTCGGCGTCCATCCCTCCGAGGTGGCGGCGGTCATCGGCGACGCTGCCAGCGCCTCGGATCCGGACCCGCGCTATCCCGTCGGAACGCTCGCGAGCGTCATGATCGCGTCGCGCCACCTCCCCGACCGCTGGCGCGACGCCGCGTATCGACTGGTGCGCTGGGTCGCGACGAAGCGATGACTGGCCGCGGACCGGAGGGGGGCTGACGTGGCCTCGGTGTGCGACCGCGCCGACCTGGCCCGCACCGACGCCCACGAGGTCGTTCTCGACTGCCTCGAAGCCGGGATCGCGGCCGCGCGGCCCGAGCGCGTCCTCGCCGACGCGCTCTCGCTGTCGGGCGATCAGCTCCGGATCGCCGGCGAGGTGTACGACCTGCACGCCTACGAGGACGTCCTCGTCCTCGGCGGCGGCAAGGCAGCGGGCCAGGTCGCCGCCGCGCTCGAAGAACGGATCGGCGACGCCGTCGACGGGGGCGTCGTCGTCACCGACGACCCGGTCGGGACCGAGCGAGTGGAGGTCGTCGAAGGCTCCCATCCGGTGCCGGACGACACGGCCGCCGACGGCGCTCGTCGGATCCGCGAGCGGGCCGCGGCCGCGGGCGACCGGACGCTCGTCTTCGCGGTGATCACCGGCGGCGGGAGCGCGCTCCTCCCCGCGCCCGCCGGCGACCTCTCCCTGGCGGACGTGCGGGACACGACCGCCGCGTTGCTGGAATCGGGCGCCGAGATCGCGGAGATCAACGCCGTCCGCAAGCACCTCTCGGCGATAAAAGGCGGGCGGCTGGCGGCCGCGGCCGCCCCGGCGACGGTCGTCACGCTCGCGTTCAGCGACGTCGTCGGCGACGACCTGGGCGTCATCGCGAGCGGCCCCACGGCGCCCGACCCGACCACGTACGACGACGCACTGGCCGTCCTCGACCGCTACGACCTCGCCGTCCCCCCGGAAGTCCGGACGCACCTGCGAGCGGGCGCGGCGGGCGACCGACCGGAGTCGCCCGGCCCGGACGCGGACTTCGGACACGTGCGCGAGCACCTGCTGGCGGACGCGTGGACGGCCATCGACGCGGCCCGCGCGGTGGCGGAGGGGGCGGGCTACGAGACCGCGGTGCTGTCCTCGCGGATCCGCGGCGAGGCGCGCGAGCAGGGACTCGCCCACGCCGCCGTCGCCGAGGAGATCGCGGCGACCGGCAATCCGGTCGAACCGCCCGCGGTCGTCCTCTCGGGCGGCGAGACGACCGTGACCGTCCGCGGCGACGGCGCCGGCGGCCCCAACCAGGAGTTCGCCCTCCGCGCGGCCCTCGAACTCCCAGAGGGGGCCGTCCTGGGTGCCGTCGACACTGACGGACGTGACGGCGGGACGGACGCGGCGGGCGCGCTCGTGGACGGGCAGACGATCGCCGACACCGAGGCGGCCGCCGCCGCGCGCGACGCGCTTGCCGACAACGACGCCGAGCCGTTCCTCGCCGACCGCGGCGCGCTCGTCCGGACCGGCCGAACCGGGACGAATGTCAACGACCTGCGCGTGCTGCTGGTCGAGTGACGGCCCGTCCGCCAGACGGCCGTCAGTCTCGACCGGCCGGTAGCTTTTCGGGCGTCTCGCGGGTAGCGTCGATGCATGAGCGACCCCGCTTCGCTGGGCATCCTCGCCTTCGAGGGCTTCGAGGAGCTGGACGCGATCGGTCCCTACGAGGTGTTCCAGAACGCGCGGACGGCGGGCGCGGACTGGACGGTCGACTTGCTGGCGACCGACGAGACCGACCGCGTCACCGCCGCGTACGACCTCCGCGTGGAACCGGACGGCGCCCTCACTGGCGACGCGGCCCTCGACTATCTCGTCGTCCCCGGCGGCGGCTGGAACGACGGCGACGAGACCACGGGCGCCCGGGCGCTGGCCCGCGACGAGCACGTCCTCGACGCGATCCGAGCGCTTCACGACAATGGCGCGGCGGTTCTCTCGGTCTGCACCGGCGCGATGGTGCTGGAAGCGGCCGGCCTGCTCGACGGCCGACCCGCCGTCACCCACCGGAGCGCGCTCGACGACCTGCGCGAGACCGACGCCGACGTGGTCGACGCCCGCGTCGTGGACGACGGCGACGTGCTCACCGCCGGAGGCATCACCGCCGGCATCGACGCCGCGCTGTGGCTCGTCGAGCGCGAGTGGGGTCACGAGATCGCCTTCGACGTCGAGGACGCGATGGAATACGAACGCAGCACCGACGTGTACCGCGAGTAGAGGCTACTCTTCGAGACACGCCGCGACGACTTTGAGCGCACGCTCGCCGCGCACTTCGTCGGCGAACAGCGGGACGCGGCGCACGTCGTGCCCGCGGAAGACGTCCTGCGACCGCGAGAGCGCCTCGCGCTGGACCGACCAGCGGCGCTGGCAGAACTCGCAGTCGTCGAGGTTCGGCGAGACGAACCAGTCGGCGTCCACGTCGGCCACGTCGGCCAGGTCCTGCATGACGCGGTTGACGACGACGGTCCCGACGGGCACGTCGAACTCGTCCAGTCGCGCCAGCAGTCGCTCGGATTCGAGGACCGACAGCTCCTCGGGCACCATCACGACGCGGAAGTCGGTCTGGGTCGGGTCCTGGAGCACGGCGCGCAACTGCTCGATGCGGTCGCTGAGCACGCGCAGGTCGTCCAGTCCCTCCTCGGGGTCGACGTCCTCGTCGTCGCCGCCGAACATCCCGCCGAGGTTCTCCATCATCCCGCCCATTCGCTCGCGCAGCGAGAGGATCTTGCCGACCATCGAGTCCATCACGTCGGGGAGTTCGAGCAGTCGGAGCGTGTGCCCCGTCGGCGCGGTGTCGACGACGACCCGGTCGAATCTGGGGTCGTCCATGTACCGGATGAGCAGTCGGATCGCCGCGGCCTCGTCCGCGCCGGGCATCGACCCGCCCAGCGGGTCGACCATCTCCTCGCCGGCGTCGCCGAGCATCCCGCCCAGACCGCCGAGTGCCCCGCCGCCGCCGAGTCCGCCGCCGTCGTCGGCGAACGGGCCGTCTTCCAGCGCGGCCTCGGGATCGATCTCCGCCGCGTAGAGGGGGATTTCCTCGCGGATCTGTGCGGGCTCGGCCGGAATCTCGCTCTCCAGCGTGTCCGAGAGGGAGTGAGCGGGGTCGGTCGAGACGACCAGCGTCGCCGTGCCGTCGCGGGCGCTCGCCAGCGCCGTCGCCGCCGCCATCGTCGTCTTCCCCACGCCGCCTTTTCCCCCGTAGAGGACGTACTCCGGCGCGTCGACTCCGGCGGGGACCGCCGCGTCGTCGATGTCGTCGACCGCTTCGACGTCGATGTCGCTCATTGTCTCGGATTGGGCCCGCGCGACGGATAAGAACCCCTCTTTCTGGCCGGGGCGTACCCTCGTCGCGCCCGCTCGGGAGGTTTATGGGGCGTCGCTACCGGATTCAACTCCTACTGAGTCTAGACGGCTAAGGCGCGGCCTACCGCTCCGAGGGATCCTTCTCGTAGGCCTGCAGGCGGTCGTACTCCTCGCCCGTGATCGGAAGGACCGTGCCGTGTTTGAACCCGTACGGGAACGCGAACTCCTCGTCGGCGCGCTCGAACTCCGCTTCCAGCGAGTCCGCCACGAAGGGGACGTACCCCTGCGTCTCCGGGCTCCCGCCGAAGTAATCGAGGAACAGGCACCAACGCCCGTCGTCGAGTCGGAACGCGGTCGGCGCTTCGTACCGCGCGCCGTCCAGTCCCTCCATCGTTCGGTCGAACGCCTCGACTCGGGTGAACGGCCCGGTCGGACGATCGCTCTCGACGAGGATGATCCCGGCGGGGTCGGCCTCGCTCTTCAGGAAGCAGTAGTACGACCCGTCCTCCTCGTACATGGCCGAGTCGATGACGCCGCTGTCGGGCTTCCGGTAGAGCAGTTCCGGCTCCGAGAACGTCTCGAACGACTCCGTCGTCGCGTAGTAGATGGCCTTGTCCTGATAGTCGTCGCTGCGGTGCGAAGACGACCAGTGGACGACGTACTCGTCGTTCTGACTGTCGTAGGTGATGTCGGGCGCCCAGAGACAGCCGAACTGCCCGTCGCCGAGTTCGACCATCCGCTGGTCGGACCACTCGACCAGGTTCTCCGACTCCCACAGCACCAGCGAGTCGCTCCCGTTGCGGGTGATCTCCTCCCACGAGCCGTCGTACTGGTTGGGCATCCCGTAGGCCAGACTGAGGTCGGTCCCCACGATCACGAACCGCCCGTCGTCCGTCCTGGTGATCGTGCAGTCTCGGACGCCCTTGTCGCCCCTGTAACTCCAGAGGACCGGGTCGCCGCCGTTGACCTCCTCCCAGTGGAACCCGTCCTCGCTGATCCCGAAGTACACCTGCTCACCGTCCGGCGTCCGCTTCTCCCTGAAGTGGACGAACAGATACGCCTCCATACGTCGGCGTTGTCAGGGGCCACCGTATCCGTTGTCGTTTCCGCTGGGATCGACCGGAATCTACCGAGCGGCGACGACAGAAGCGACTACGCGGCGTCGGACAGCGAAAGGTCGACCGTCCCCCCGGACGGCCGGCACGAGCGGGTAGGCCTGATGCCTATGACCGCGACGACCGAGCCTCGCGCACCTCGGCACCGTCACGGAGTTTGTCTTCGCAGAACGGACAGACGCGAGGGCCAGTGTGACCGTCGGGCGTGAAAACGCGTACGTACGCCTCGGTAACAAACGACCCACAGTTCTGACACTCTGGCATCTCTTGAGTAACGGGAATACTCCGCCATATGCTTTCCGGCCGTGGATGGCGGTATAGACCGATTAACTCCCCTTCACCGCCTGTCAGGTGACGGCTTCGCCGGGGTATATCGGCACTACCTTTCGACGACCTGAGAAAACCGTCGACCGTCGAGCCCGCGGGAGGTCTCAGGGCGACCGGTCCGCCCAGAACCGCTCTAACTGCCCGTCGAGGAACTCCGCGGTCATCCGCACGAACTCCTCGCGCTCGGCAGGGGAGAGGTACTCGTGGACCGAGTGGCGGGTCCCCGCCGTGTAGCGCCTGTCGGCGAACACGCGAACGCCGACCTCGTCGGTCCCCCGGATCACGCGGCCGATGGCCTGGCGGGCGCGCCGGACCGCCGGGACGGTCAGCGCGTACTCGAAGGCGTTGTCCTCGCCGAACTCGTCGGCGTAGGCCCGGCGGACGGCCTGTACACGTGGTGATCCGACGTTGACGAGCGGGACGCCGATCACGAGCGCCGCGGCGAGCTTCTCGCCGTCGTAATCGACGCCTTCGGTGAGCGTCCCGCGGGTGCTCGTGACCAGGACCTTCCCGCCGCCGCGGAAGAAGTCGGCCTTGAGTTCCTCGGTCGCCTCGTTGCTCGAACTCTCGTCGACGAGGACCGGCTTGTCGACGGCGTCCTCGAGGTACGCGCCGGCCCACTCGGCCTCGCGGTAGTTGGGCATCGCCACGAGGACGTTCCCCGGCGAGCGCGCGACCGACCGCAGGACGTGTGCGTACTCGCCGCGCGTCTGGTTCCAGCCGTCGCCGAGCGGGTCCATCTCGCCCGGGTCGCCGCGGTTGCGCGCGGTGAACGGCTGCGCGTCGACGGCCCAGCTGGCGCGATTCTCCGCGGGGAACCGCAGGGGGTAGCTCTTCGCTTCCACGGGGCGACCGTGGTCGCCCTCGTCGGGGGTCGGTCCCGGGTCTGGGTCGCCGGCGCGGAGCGATTCGAGTCCCGACACCTCCGTGAACACGTCGAGCGGCGAGAGCGTCGCGCTCATGAGGACGCCCCCGCCGAGCGAGTCGAAGATCTCCCGTAACGATTCGGCGGGCATACAGTCGAACAGGACGAGCCCCGGCGTGTAGACGCGCTGGTAGTCTTCGTCGACCGCGTCCGCGGCCTGTCCGGTCTTCGGCGAGTGTTCGAGTTCGATCTCCCGCAGGTAGCGGTCGTGGTCGCGCTCCCACCAGTGGTTCATCACGGCGCCGACGGCGGCGCAGACTGGCTGGCGGGCCAGTCCCAGGCCGTCGATGACGTCCTCGACGGCCGCGCCGACGGTCGCGAGTGTCCGCCAGGTGTCGCCGTCGTATCCTACCCGTTCGGCCCAGCGCGTGAGTTCGTCCGGTTCGGGCTCGTCAGGGTCGCGCAGGGGAATCTCCACGTCGCGCGCTGGGACGCTGTCGGCCGGGTCGCCGACGCGCCAGTCGCGCTCGAACTCCTCGTCGAGGTAGGCCTCGACGCGCTCGTCCAGCCAGCCGAGGAGGTCGTCGTAGAACTCCCTGGCCCGGTCGATCGCCGAGAGCGGCACGTCGTGGCTGGCGAGTCGGTCCCGGACCTGTCGCTTCCGGTCTTCGCTCTCGCGCGCTCGCGTGAGGAGGTGGTTGCAGTCGTTGCGCGCCCGCTTGATCGTCGAGCGGCCCACCCGGTCGGAGAGCAGGTCCCGCACGCGCTCTTCGAGGCGGTGGGCCTCGTCGACGACGAGGAAGGTCGAGGAGTCGAGCGCGGCGGCGACCAGCGGTCGCGACCCGGGGTCGAAGACGTGGTTGTAGTTGCCGATTATCACGTCGGCGTGTTCGAGCATGACGCCCATCACCCGGTGAGGACAGGTGCCGCGCTCGACGCTCGCGGGCAGGTAGTCGTCGGCGGTCACGACGCGATTCTCGCCGGCCGAGAAATCGACCGGCGAGCCCTTGTTGCGGGCGAACCAGTCGGCCTCGAAGGGGCAGTACAGGGGGTCGTCGTCGCCGGAGGTCATCCCCTCTGGGGCGCTTGGCTGGCTCCGCGGGTAGGGCGACGTTGCGCCGCCGGTCTCCAGCGCGCTGTCGAACGTGCGATAGGTATCGGCGTCCATGCGCGCCTCGCGGACCAGATCGCTCGCCAGGTCCGGGTCCCACCAGATGTCATCGGGGTCGGATTCGAGCGAGGCGTCGGCCGCGGGCGCGTCGCCCGAGCGCCGGTCGGCCTCGACCAGATTCGCGGTCGACTCGCGCAGGTCCTCGCAGCGGTCGTGCATCGAGGCGTCGTCGGGGAACGCGCCCTCGCGCCCGTAGGGACAGAGGTCGCGCTTGCCGACGAGAGCGACGCCGTCGAGCGGATCGGGCGCGTCGGGGTCGCCCGCCAGTCGCCCGTTCATCGTCCGCAGGTCCTCGACGAACTGGATCCGCTGCTGTTTGACCGGCGTGACGACCATCACCCGGTCGTACTTCGACGTCGTGCGCACGAGCGTCGCGCCGGCGGTCAGCGCGGCCATCGTCTTCCCGGTCCCACAGGGCCCCTCCATCGCGAAGTAGCCGCCGAGCTGGCCGACCTCGATCGCCCGCTCGATCGCGTCGGTCTGGCTCTCGTAGGGCTCGTCGAAGCCGAACACGTCGCGCCAGGCGGTCTCGGGGTCGCCGCTCCCGATCGACGCGCCGGTCTCGCCGCTCGCGCCGCGGTCCTCGGCCATTGGGGATCCCTGCGTCGTCCTCGCCTATGAACGCACGGATGCCGCGGCGATCCGCGGTGCCACGACCCGCCTGCTCGCGCGAACCGGGCCACTGATGGCGATTCCGCGGGAGACTTATGGTCCTGGAGTCAGCACTACCGGCATCGACGGCCGACGAGACGGGCCGGTGGGGCCGCGGAACGGACTGGACGGCCGGGAGGACAGATGACTGGATCGGACGACGACACGGACGACGGCGGGGAGGACAGCGACGGATCTGCAGTGGTGATACTTCACCTCGACCCCGACGAGACCGTCCGCTCGCGCCTGGCAGCCGTCATCGACGAGAGTGACGACGACGTGACTTACGAGGGGACGGGCGACGTCGAACGCGCTCGCGAGCGCCTCGACGAGGGAGACGTCGACGTGCTGGTCGTCGAACCGGACGCCCCGACCGACGTGACCGACCTGGTCACCGACGCGACCGTGCCGGTCGCCATCTACACGGGGCTCGAACCGAACCACGTCGACCCGGCGGTCTCCGGCGCGGCGGACACCCTCGTCGAGAAGTGGACCGCCGAGGAGGGGCTGGACTTCGTCGTCGAGAAACTGCTCGGCGCCGTCCGCACCGCCGCGGAGCCCGAGTCGCGGTTCACGCGTGCGTTCGACCGCGTCGACCCGGACACCCAGTCGTCGTCGAGCTACCTCGTGTACGAGGACGGGACCGTCATCTGGGAGACGGCGACGCTGGAGGAGATATTCGACCGGCGGAACGTGTCGGTCACGCTCCCGGAGACGCCGAACTTCTACAAGCAGCTGTCGGCGGCGCTCACGCACGACCCCGAGGCGATCCGGACGATCCGTGGCACCGACGTCCCGGAGGAGCCGACGCGGTTCACGGTGCCGACCGCCGACAGCGAGGCCTGCTTTCGGTACAGCGAACACGAGTTCCCCGAGACCGTCGGGCCGCTCCGCCTGGTCGTCGTCGAGGACGTGACCTGGTCGGCCCGCTCGGACGCCCGCTACGAACTGCTCGAACTGCTCGACCGCCACGTCCAGGACGGCATCTCCGTCGTCGACGCCAACGGTCGCGTCCAGTACCACAACGAGTCCTTCGCGGACCTGCTCGGCTACGAGGAGATGGTCGGCGAGCACACGGCGTCGTTCATGGCCGACGGCGAACTCGCCTCGGGCCAGCGGCTGATCCAGCGGCTGCGCACGACGAGCCAGGACAGCGGCGTCATCGACATGACCTTCGAGACGGCCGACGGGGACGAGCGGACGCTCGCCGTCCACTTCTCCGTCCGCGAGGACGACGACGGCTACGAGGGGCTCGTCAACGTCGCCCGCGACGTGACCGAGCGGCGTGACCACGAGCGGACGCTCGAACGCTACCGCCGCCTCGTCGAGAGCGCCGGCGACCCGATGTACGTCGTCGACGACGACTGCCGGATCGAGATCTGCAACGAGGCGCTGGCCTCCCTGTTCGGCCGCTCGCGCGAGGCGCTCGACGGGGCGCGACTCGCGGAGTTCGTGCCCGACGAAGCCGTCGAGCGGACGCGCGCGGCCCTCGACCGCGCGCGCGAGACGGGCGAGAGCGTCACCTGCGAACTGCAGCTCCAGGACGCGGACGGCGAGGTCCGGCAGTTCGAGGCGACCGTCGCGGGTCTCGGAGACGCCGAGGCCGCCGGTTCGGTCGGGATCCTCCACGAGGTGACCGAACGCGAGCGCCGCGAGGACGAGCTGGACCTGTTGAAACAGGTGCTCACGCGAGTGCTCAGACACGACGTTCGCACGGGGCTGACCGTCGTCCGCGGACAGGCGGAGGTGCTGGCCGAGCGGACGACGGGCGAGGAGCGGCGGATGGCCGAAACCATCGTCGACCGGAGCGAGGAACTCGTCGCGACGGCCGAGAAGGCCCGCGCCATCGAGCGCGTCATCGACAGCGACGAGGGCCGCGTCACGCTCGACCTGCGCTCGGTGGTCAACCGGAGCGTCGCGAACGTCTCCGCCGCCCACTCCGCCGCCGAGTACGACGTGCGGATCACCGAACAGGTGCCCGTCCACGTCCACCGGGCGTTCCCCTACGCGGTCGAGAACCTGATCGAGAACGCGGTGACCCACTGCGAGGACGACGCCTCGGTGACCGTCTCGGCGACCGCGGACGACGGCACCGTCGCCCTGCGGATCGACGACGACGGCCCGGGCATCTCACAGGAGGAACTCGACGTGCTGGACGAGCGCGAGGAGACGCCGCTCAAACACGGCACCGGGGTCGGTCTGTGGCTGGTCAGTTGGGTCGTCGAGCGCTCCGGCGGGGAGCTGTCGTTCGACACCGACGGCGAGGGAACGACCGTCACGCTCCGACTCGACGCGGGCGACGCCGAGGACCTGGCCTGACGCGAGCGCGCCACCCCGACCTTTTTGCCGTCGTTCGGCGTCTGTCCGTCAATGTCCGTACATCGGATCGCCATCGTCGGCGTCGGCGGCGCGGCGGGAACGCACATGCGAGCCTACGACCAGCTGGACGACGTGGACGTCGTCGCCTGCGCGGGTCGCAAAGAAGCGCCCGCCCGGTCGTTCGCCGACGAACACGGCTGCGACCCGTACCTCGACGTCGAGGAGATGCTCGACGACGTCGACCCGGACGTGCTCGACGTCTGCACGCCGAACGGCGCGCACCTCGAACCCGCGCTCGCGGCCGCCGAGCGCGGCGTCGACGTGTTCAGCGAGAAGCCGCTGGAGATCACCACCGAGCGCGTCGACCGGATGATCGACGCGGCCGACGAGCACGGAATCCGGCTCGGGTGCGTCTTTCAGCGCCGGTACAAACCGGTCGTCCGGGCCGTCCGGGAGGCGGTCGCCGACGGGCGCTTCGGGTCGCTCGCCGTCGCGACCGCCGGGGTCCCGTGGTGGCGGGCAGACGACTACTACGACGGCACCTGGCAGGCCGACTACGACCTGGCGGGCGGCGGCGCCGTCATGAGCCAGGCGATCCACAGCGTCGACGCCCTCCAGTGGATCGTCGGCGCCGGACTGGACCTGGCCCCCGGCGAGAACCCCGTCGCCGAGGTGTTCGCGTTCGCGGACGTCCGCGGACACGACGATTTAGCGGTCGAGGACACCGCAATCGCGACGCTTCGCTTCCGCGACGGGACGCTCGGACAGGTGCTCGCGACGACCGCGACCTATCCCGGCGGCGACATCCGCTACGAACTCGGCGGACGCGACGGCTCCGCGGAGGTCCGCGGCGAGGAGATCTCGGCCTGGGAGTTCCGCGAGGAGCGCGACGACGACGCAGAGGTCCGAAAGCGCTTCTCCGGCCCCGACGCGGGCGCCGACGAGCCGAACCCGCTCGAACTGCCGAACGTCCGCGAGTTCCTCGACGCCCGCGAGAACGGGGAGCCGTTCATGCTCGACGGCCCGGAGGCGCGCAAGGCCGTCGCCATCGTCGAGGCCATCTACGAATCCGCCGAGCGCGGCGAACCGGTGACGCTGAAGTGAGTCCTCACCCGAGGTAGTCCGCGAGTCGCTCGGCCGCCTCGTCGACGCGGGGCGTGACGAGCGCGAAGCGGAGCCAGTCGGCGCGGGACTCGCCGAAGGCCTCGCCGGGCATCCCCGCGACGCCGGCCTCGTCGATCAGCCGCTCGACGTTCTCCATCGTCCCCGGGAAGCCGTCGAAGCGGGCCATCACGTAGAACGATCCCCCGGGCGTCGTGTACTCGGCGCCGGCCGCGTCGAGCGCGTCGGTGAACCGGTCGATGCGCTCGCGGAGGCGCTCGCGACTGCGCTCGTAGTACTCGGGCGGCGTCTCCCGGAGCGCGCGCAGGACAGCGTACTGGGCCGGGCGACTCCCGGCCACGTTCTGGATCATGTGCCGAGTTCTGGCCCGCTCGACGAGTTCGCCGAGGGGGCCGTCTTCGTCCGGGAAGACGGCGTAGCCGACGCGGAATCCGGTGATCGCCATCGACTTCGAGAAGGAGTTGGTCGCGACGACGTGATCGGAGTCGGTCGCGAGCGCGCTCTCGAAGTCGCCAGTGTAGTCGAAGTGGTCGTACACCTCGTCGCTGACGAGCACGGCGTCGTGGTCCTCGGCGATCTCGACCAGCGATTCTATCGTCTCGGGCGGGTACACCGCCCCTGTCGGGTTGTTCGGCGAGTTGACGACGATGGCGGCGGTGTCGTCGGTGGTCGCCTCGCGGACGGCCGCCGGGTCGACCTGTCCGGTCTCGTCGACGGGGACGTAGGTGCTCTCGGCGTTCAGCAGGTTCGCTCGCCCCGCGTAGTAGGGGTAGACCGGGTCGGTCATGATCACCTCGTCGCCCTCGCCGCGATCGAGCGCGCTCGTCATCGCCAGGTGGTTGGCCTCGCCGGCGCCGTTGGTCACGAGCACGCGTGAGCGGTCGACGCCGCGGCGCTCGGCTATCTCGTCCCGAAGCGGCGTGAGGCCGACGCTCGGCGGGTACTGGAAGTCGCTCACCTCGCCGTCGGCGTACTCGGCCAATCCCTCGCGGAGCGCCGCGGGCGGCTCCCAGTCGGGATTGCCGCTGACCATGTCGACCACGTCGCGCTCCGCGCGGGCGGCGTACTGCATGACTCTGAAGAACTGCGGCGTCTCGTAGTCCATCGAGTAGGCGTCCGTTGGCTCCCCGCGACGTAAATACTGGCGCTCGGCGCCCGTTCAGAAGTGCTCGTCCAGCTGCCGGCGGGTCGCCGCCAGGTCGCCGGAGTTGTCGATCGTGACGTGGTCGCGTTCGAGCGGCTCGAACCGCTCGCGGGCGTTCTCGTACACCTCGACGTCGGCCTCGCTCGGGTCGTCAGTCCGCCGGCGGATGCGCTCGCGAGCGACCGACTCCTCGCAGACGACCCTGACCAGGAGGAGTTCCGCGCCGACCTCGTCGGCGAGGTCGGCCGCGTCGTCCCTGTCTACTTGCCGCTCGTAGGTCGCGTCGAGGACGGCCGGACGCCCGTCCGCGAGCGACGCCCGCGCCCGCTCCAGCATCGTCGCGTACACGCGGTCTTTCTCCGCGCGGCTGTAGGTCGGGTCGTCGAACAACTCGGTCCGGACCGCGTCGCTGCGGACGCGGCCGACGCCGAGCCGGTCGGCGATCTCCGCGGCGACGGTCGACTTCCCCACGCCGGGCAGGCCACACTGTACCACGAGTCTCGGACCCATCGGCCCACAATCGACGCCCCCTCCGTATGAATCCGGGTGAACCGGACCGCTGGGTATCGGTGGAATATTCTGGCACCGTAGGGTTTTTATAGAACTGCGAACAACGATCTACTGAGCCGAGGTGAGAAGCCATGGCTCTACCGGATCGACCAGTGAGTTCGTGGTTCCAGGGAATGGACCTGCCGAACCGACTGTTCGAGACGGGACGCAACGACTACGAACTGTACGAGGAAGACGGCGAGTTCGTACTGAGCGTCGAGCTACCCGGCTTCGACCCCGACGACATCGACGTGACGTGGCACGAGGGCGTTCTCAACGTCGCCGCGGAGCACGAAGACGAGACGCGCGGCCAGCGGAAGACGTACCATCGCCGGTTCCGCTTCCCGAAGGACGTCGACGACGAGGCGATCGCCGCGGAGTACTCCAACGGCATCCTCGACGTCCGCCTCCCCATTTTCGAGGGCGCCGAGACCCGCGGCACGACCATCGAAGTCGAGAGCTGACGCCGACTGCCGCCGGTCCGGGGCCGGGACAGCCCCGTGAGCGAACTCCCGAATCGGCGTCGAATCGTCGATATCGCGGTTTTTCGATGCGCCGTCGACGCGTCGACGAGAGCGGGTTTTAGGTGCCGGCGCCCGTTGGCGAGAGCGATGACCGACGATCCGGCCGACCGCACGCTCTCGCCCGACGAGGCGTTCGAGGTCCTCGGGAACGAGACGCGCGTCGACATCCTCCGGGCGCTCGGCGGGAGCGACGACCCGGTAACGTTCTCCCGGCTCCGCGAGCGCGTCGGCATGACCGACTCCGGGCGATTCAACTACCACCTCGACCGCCTGACCGGCCACTTCGTCCGGAAGGGCGAGGACGGGTACGAGCTCCGGCGGGCCGGCGAGCGCGTCGTCGAGGCGGTCCTCTCCGGGGCGGTCACCGACGCGCCCGTGCTCGAACGGACGGAGATCGACCAGCCCTGCCACTACTGCGGCGCGCCGATCGCCGTCCGCTTCCGCGAGGAGCGCGTCGAGCTCTACTGCACGGAGTGCGCGGGAACGTACGCCCACACCGATCCGGGCGGCGAAACGTGCGCCGACGCCGACGCTGACGACGCCGACGACGCCGACTACGGCTACCTCGGGTACCACCCGCTCCCGCCCGCCGGCGTCGCCGACCGCGACCCCGAGGCCGTGTTCCGATCGGCCTGGGTCTGGGGCCACCTCGAACTACTCGCGGCGTCGGCGGGCGTCTGCCCGCGCTGCTCGGCGACGCTCGACCGCTCGACGCGGGTCTGCGAGGACCACGACCCGGACGCGGGGCTCTGTGGCGCCTGCGGTCGACGGTACGCCGTCGCGATCGACCTCGAATGCACGAACTGCATCTACGACGAGAGCGGGGCCGCCGTCGTCGGTCTCGCCGACTCGGCGCACCTCGTCGCCTTCCTGCTCGACAACGGGCTGAACCCCTTCGCGCCGACCGCCGAGACGCTCCCCGCGATCGGCCGCGCGTACCACAACTTCGACGAGGAGGTCGTCTCGACTGACCCCTTCGAGGCGCGAGTTACCTTCGCCGCGGGCGAGGACGAACTCACGCTGACGGTCGACAGCAGTCTGTCTGTCGTCGACGCCGAGCGACGCTGATCTCGCACGGCGGACCGACCTCGTCCGGCCTCCGGCGGCCGCCCCCTGGGTTTTTCGGTCGACCGCTCGTCGGGCCGGTATGGACGAGTTCGCCGAGGACCCGCCGGTCGAGTCGCGCGTCGGTGACCTGCTCCGCGACCGCGGGGAGACCGTCGCCGTCGCCGAGACGGCCACGGGCGGCCTGGTCGGCGCGCTCCTCACGAGCGCACCCGGTGCGAGCGACTACCTCGACCGCGTCGTCGTCCCCTACGACTACGACGCTCTCAGGACGACGCTGGCCGTCGCCCGCGAGACGCTCGACGAGCACGGCGCCGTCAGCGAGCCGGTCACGCGGGAACTCGCGCGGGCCGCCCGCGACACGGCCGACGCGACCTGGGGCGTCGCCACCGCGGGTATCGCCGGTCCCGATGGCGGCACCGAGGAGAAACCCGTCGGCACGTGCTTCGTCGGGGTCGCCTACGCCGGGCCGTGGGAGTCGGGCGATTCGACCGCGACCGTCGCGCGCTACGAGTTCGACGGCGACCGCGCGGCGGTCCGCGAGCGGCTCGCACGCCGCGCGCTCGCCGACCTCGAACGCGCCGCCCGCGACCGCTCCGAGTGATACCGCGACCCCTGCTTCGCTCGACGGGCACACCGAAGGGGAACACTTGTCACCCCGCCGTCCGTCGATACCGCCGATGAACAAGCGCGGTCACGTGTTGAACGCGGTCTTCCTCGCCGTCGGCCTCGGCTTCATCCTCGAACCGGCCGGCGACGCGGCGACCTTCCGGACCGTCGCGGCGGTGTTCGTCCCGCTGGTCCTCGGCGCCCTCTTCCCCGACGTCGACACGCACTTCGGCAAACACCGCAAGACGCTCCACAATCTCTTCGTCCTCGGCATCGTCGCCGCCTACCCCGTCTACTTCTCCAACCTCCACTGGGTCTGGCTGGGCGTCCTCTCGCACTACGTGCTCGACGTGCTGGGCACCACCCGCGGGATCGCCCTGTTCTACCCGCTGTGGGACGAGGAGTTCGGCGCGCCCGTCGGCGTCCCCGTCAGCAGCGACTTCTCCGACGCGATGATGCTCGCGGTGACCGCCTTCGAACTCACGGTCGCCGCCGGCCTCGTCTACGTGCTCCCGAACTACCTCCCCGACCTGAGCGGGTCGCTCCCGGTCTGACCGACGACGGCCGCGAGCGGGGTCGACCGCCCGCCGAACTGCCGTTCGAGGGGGAATGTTTTTATTAAGGGGCCGGCATGTCTCGGATACGATGGCCCCCTGGGAGTGTGCGATCGACGGCGACGACGACCAGTTCGAGCGCGTCGAGGACCTGATCGTCCACCAGTCGACAGCACACGAACGCATCGAGTGCAAGGTCTGCGGGACCGTCCTCCCCGACGGCTACTTCGCGATCCGCCACGCGTTCGACGAGCACAGCCGCGCGGAGTACGTCCGCGCCTACGACGCCACCGCCAAGGAAGTCCGCCGCCGCGAGAACGTCAAAGAGACCATCGAGGACGAGGCCGACATCCGCGAGGTCATCGACCGACTCGAAGGCGGCAGCGGCAGCCTCTGACGGTCGACGTCGGTCCCCCGGTGACAACTCGGGTGAACCGGCGCGCTCACGCGTCGCCGGCTCCCTTCCCCCACCTGTCGGTCGCACTTATCGGTCTCCGGTTCGAGGGTGTCATAGAACTCTTCTCACACCGTGATGATCGTGCTTCCCGGATTGTCTCCACGTTCGTAGTTGGTGATCGCGATGACAAGGCGAAGGCACAGCGCGAGGAACACCTGCGCTCGTGCGTGGACGCGGCCTCGGGCGTGGGTGCGCCCGAGGCCGCAGTCCTTCACTGATTCGTTGGTTCGTTCAACTCCCGTGCGGCGGTTGTACGTCTCATCTAGCGTCGGTTGCTTCAGCTGAACGTCTTCACTGTGTTCCTCGATGCGGTCTTCGACCCTGTACTCGATATCGAGCGGGTCGTCGGTGTTTCGCGCGTTGTACGGAGCGACTGGCACGACCCCTGCGGCCAGCAGGTGGTCGTGCCAGTCGAGCGTGTCGTAGGCGCTGTCACCGACCATCCAGATCGGTTGCTCGACGGCGAGCGCGTCACGGGTGACGCGCATCGCCGTCTCTTCTGGTGCTTGTTTGCTCTCGGTGAACTCCGCTGCGATCGGTATCTTTTGCCCGGTCGAGACGATTGTACAGCCGTAGCCGTAGTAGTACTCGTCCTTGGTTGGATCGTAGCACTTTGACGCATCTGGGTCGGCTGGCATCGCCCTCACGTCGGTCGAATCGATACAGTAGGTCAAGTCGAGCAGGCCGCGGCGGGCGGCCTGCTCGACGAGGTGATCGAACACCTCGTTAGCGACGTGTTCGAGGTCGGTGAGGAAGCGATCGACCGCGTCTCTTGAGGGCGGTCGATCGAAGCCACAGCTCAACCAGACGACCGTGTTCCGAAGCTCTCGTTCGACGGGGCGGATGCCGTAGATATCTTTGTAGTAGCAGTGGAGAAAGCCACGCATCAGCTCTGGTGGTTCGTGGTCTCGTGTTCGCCCCGTCTGCGCCGGGGCGAACACGTCAAACTCTTCGAGAAATTCGAAGGAGAGGTGCTCGAACAGCGCTAGCGTCTCTGTCTCCACGACATTGAAGAACGACTCTACCGAAGGATCATCTTGCAGGGTCGCTGAACTCATCCACCTCAGCGTTCACCCTGCTCTTTGGTGTGCTAATCGTTCTATGACACCCTCAGGGGTGTGGCTAAGGCCACATCATCAAAATACACCGCACTCACTGAGAAACACTTACACAGAACTAACAGACTATTTGAAACATGGATGAAGAAGAAGCAGACTATATTCTTGGAAAACTCGATGATTACGACGATAGGGTTACTGACCATTATGACTCAGAAGAACTCGATATCGAAGCTCAGATAGATAAATTAGAGGAGTTTATCCAAGATTCGGATCCAAGAGTCCTTATTGAAAACATCGCACTTGGAGCGGGTCTTTCTGGGCTAATAAGTAGTGTTCCGATCTCAGATGATGGAGTAGGAATTCCACCAAGAATGTGTGAATACTTGTTGGGAAAAATTGCTTCAGCAAAAGAATACGGTGACGAGAAGCCAAAATATGGGGAAATCGCAGATAAAGCTACGGCTGTTCAAGATGCATATTGTTACTCAGTGTTATCAGAGATTGACCCCTATGAGACGCCAGATGAAGAAAAATCCCGAAAATCGATTAAGTTCAATTTACGGCTTAGAGAGGTTACTGCTGGCCGGTTTTGGTTCTGGGAACAACCGATAGAAGTCGCTCGACGGGCATATTCACCCCACAGTGATATGATGGTAGAGGCCGTCGGTTTCAATATTGGTCAGGCAATAAAATTCACTCGATATATTGAGAAGAAATTTGACGATCTTGCTGTCAAAGTGTATTTTGATGAATCTAATATTGATATGGGCCAAATTTCTCATGAAAAGAATACGATGGAGAGTGTTGTTGAGCAGATCAATGAGGAAGGGTCATTTCCGAAGACGACGGAAAGAAAAGATTATCAGAGAGACATAAAAGTGCTCGAAGAAAGTTATGAGAAGGTCTCATCCTATTCTGACGATCTTTGGATCTCAGAACAGGAGTTACTGAATCAACTTCCCGATGATTTGGATCAAGAAGCATTCGAGAATTATCTAGAAAGACTCTCTCTGGATATCACAGACTTTGAGTCTGAATTTCGGTATATAGATGACCACAACCCCGTGCACGCCTCACCAATACTAAAATATAATGACGAATTTATTGGAGCACACCCCGGCCTGCTGAGACAGGCACTGATGGACACCTTCTATTACGATTTAATCAATATGGAAGGTTATGGAGAAGTGAGCGGAGAACATGGAGGTAAATTCGGAGAAATTTGGGGAGATTACATCGAGGATTGGTCTTATGATTCACTCACTGATTTGTTCCCACAATCTGACGTATTTCTTAATCCGGCACTGTCTAGTTCTGAAGCTCCTCAATCGGCGTCTTTCCATCGAGAGCTTGATGCGGTCTGTGGCGGTTGTAGTAATGCATAAACTGTTCAAGCCACTCGCGGACGCTCGACCGACTGCCCACCCACGAGTTATGGAAGCGGCCGACCCGCATTTTGAGCGTATGAAACCACTTCTCGATGCGGTTTCGGTCGGTATAGTTGACCCGACCGCTTAATCCTAATCGAGCAAGGGCAGTCCGGTACCCGAATTGATCGACGAGAAACTCAGCCTCCGAGAGATCATGTTTCTCTTGGAGTTTCTGCAGAAACGCAGCCGCTGGATCGGTGCCATGCCGCCCAAACAACGCGACATCAAGGATCAACTTTGTTTCGATGTCTATTGCAGCATACAGCCAAGACCACTCACCGTTAATTTTGACAGCGGTCTCGTCGACGGCGACCCTTGACGGCTGCGCCGTCGGCGGGTCGCAGCCGCTGTCAGCTAGCCGATGTACCCAATTCCAGACCGCGCCATGCGAGCGTTGAACGCCTAATTCAGCTAAAATCGTTGTTGTTTCTCTGAGCGAACAACCGGTTTGGTGGAGGCGGACGGCGAACGCCCTGACGGGCGTCGCCGTCCGCTCATTCTCCCAAGTTTCTTCTAAATCCGGTTCATAGCTCTCGCTGAGCAGGTCTGCGAGCATCTTGACCAACTAACTCAACGACCTGCTCACTTCTCAAACTGACTCAACTAGACAGTGCCATCTGAGGAGATCAGTATCAGCACCCTCGCATCGGAGATTGCCCAATGGGACAAGGCCAAGGGATCGACGAACCAGAACAATGATCCAAAGAGCATTGAGATCGCCCTTCATCACACACACCTTCCGAAAATCGCAGATGCAGGCATTATTGCCTTCGGTCCGAATAAGGACTCTATCAAACTCCAGGAACTGAACGGGCTTGGCCAGTTTCTCACCGAGACAGAACCCATCGACGGATTTTCACGAGTCGCAGCTAACGACTGAGTCAAAAACAGTCCTCACCACTTCACGTGCTAGCCTCAGGAGTCACTTTTCGTTTCGTGAGGTACCGGATGACAGGTATTGACAGTGAGAAATCCCGAACTGCAAATTGAGATAGAGAGGCCAGTATAATTGAATATCACGTGTGGGTCCTTGTTTGAATCGCTCTCAAATATTTTGTTGAGAGCATCCACGTCAATCACTGTTTGGAGTGGTGGGAGCGATGTGATGGGGCAGTCTTTGAAATCACTTACCGTTCGGATCACTGCATGGCCGACTGATTCGTCAGCGGGAATATCATATTCCACTACTTCGATCATACGTTGCACTCTAAAAAGACATGGCTTTGCAGGAGTTTTCCAGAGCGTTAAAGTCTGACGGAATTACTCAGTTCGCATACCTATTGGACAACCAATTCAGCGACACCTATGATGGAATAAACATGCTGGAAATCGTTCTTTGATATCTTACAACTTGGACAGTTGCTACTACCTGCTCCTGAGATTTAAGTACTAATCCGAGGCGAACGATTCTCGTGGCCGCCGAATACATCCGTCGGACAGCAATCACGCGGTTAGTAGTTAGTAGATCTGCACACAACCTCCTCGAAGAGACGCTCAGTGCGTGGAAGGGCGGATGTCAGATTGCGGTCAACAAAGCGTGGGGACAGTATCAGGAACAGCGATCCATTCAGTCGATAGCGTACGGTGCGATCCGTTCGGAAACCGAACTGGGGAGCCAACACGCAATATTAGCGACCCACCAAGCAGCTGAGGCGATTCAGGCATGCCGTACTCGAGAAGAGAATGGCCGACCCATCTCCAAGCCCACGTTTTCAGCTCCAACTGTCCGCTACGATTCTCGGTCGATGACTCTTTTCGATGACGGGACGGTTTCGTTATCGACTGTCGATAATCGTGTAAAGGGAGAGTTGGTACTTCCAGACGACGAAGATGGCTATCAGTACAAATATCTCTCCAATCCAGGGTGGCAACTTACCGAAAGTACGCTAACAATCCGGGATGGCCAGTGGTTCCTGCATCTGGGATTTCGGAAACCAGCGCCAAATTTCGAACATTCAGCCGCCGAGAACGGAACGGTTCTCGGGGTTGATCTCGGGATAGAATATCTCGCTGTCACGAGTTCAGGGCGATTCTTTTCTGGGTCCGAGCTCCAACATGAGCGCGAGCGATATGAAAAACTCCAGCGTGTATTGCAGGAAACCGGAACGCGAAGTGCATATCGGACCCATAGGGAAGTAGGGAGACGACTCCGCAGATTCTCGATTGACTGGATTCATCGGGTTGCAAACGGCATTCTCGCTGAAGCGCGCCGTTATGACTGCTCAACGATTGCCTTCGAAGAACTAACGGGGATCGTAAAACGACTCCCAGATCAATCTCTATTCCACAGCTGGGCGTTTAGACGCTTAATTTCTTACGTTGAGTACAAAGCTACTGCAGAAGGTATCGACGTGTTACTGGTTGACCCTCGGAATACCAGTCGGATGTGTTCACGGACAGATTGTGACCACATCGATTCCGAAAACCGACCCCAGCGCGATACCTTCCTGTGTCAAGAGTGTGGATATGAGATCCATGCAGACTATAATGCAGCCAAAAATATCGGTCTTCGAGCAGTCCGGTGTGGCCACAAGTCGTCACATCGGACGGGCATCAGTCAATGTGCCCTCAAATCCGGAACCATCGCGCCCGGAGAAGGATTCGATCCCTATTCAACCGGACGAGGATAGCTGGTTCACGGATAAGTCCGCGGTTCGGACAGTTGATCAAGGTTCGTGACGCATTTTCGTCATATAAGGTACTGAGAAGATCGAGGCGATCCGCGAGCAGGCCCGCGAGGAGGCCGAGCAGCGGGCCGACGAGTGGGGCTTCGACGAGGTCGTCTGACTCCTTCGCCACCACGATCGGTACGGGTGCCCACGGCCCCGTTCCGCCGAGAGCGACGCGGCCTGTCACCGTCCCACAGGGACCTTTGGACGGTTTTGCCACAAGCGCTTTTCACCAATCCGGCTACGTCCCGGACGGAGATACACACGATGAAACGCACCGTTGCGATACTGGCGATGCTGGTCGTATCGGCGATCGCGCCCGTCACGGCACTGGCCGGGACGGCCGATCAACAGGCCTACGCGGGAAGTCACGTCGCCTTCGACACGCAGAGTAACGCCGTCGTCGACTACCGGGTCGACGGCGAACAGACGATCGACTCGGTCCGCGTCCAGTCCCAATCCGAGGCCGACTCGGCGCTCGGGCTGGGCGGATCGGCCGGGCTCGACGCCGCGGCCGGTATCGTCGGCGCGGCGCTGTCGCTCGACGTCCAGACCGACGCGAACGCGTCGCTGACGACCGAGAGCGGTGCGCGCATCGAGGCCCACGACAACGGGCACGGCTCGCTGGTCGTCGCGGCCGACGACTCCGCCCAGTACGTCGCGCTGAACGTCAGCGGCGACGGCGCGGAGCGAGTCGCCGACGACCGCGTCGTCTACCAGACAGACGGCGGTGCGACCGCGAGCGCCATCGTCGTCGGCGAGGGGAACGTCTCCGTGACGGAGGCCGGCAACCTCACCGCCGCGCTCTCGGAGGACAGCCGCCTCGTCGTCCGCAGCTACACCGAGGCCCGCACCGACGCCGACGCGAGCGAGGAGCGGATGATCGCCAACGAGACCGCGGCCGCGAGCGTCTACGTGATGCAGCAGGGCGAGGAGACGGTCACCGACACCGTCACCTACGGCCAGAACACGACGGTCGCGGTCGAGGAGCGCGCGGAGGGCCGCGTCAACGTGACGGTCAGCCGGACCGCTCACGAGGGGCGCGTCCTCATCACGCACGTCTCGAACGAGACGTTCGAGTCCGCAGAGGACGTGCAGGTGGCCGTCGACGGCGAGGCCGCGGCAAGCGCCTCGTCGTACGCGGAACTCCGTCAGGCGGCCGCGGGCGGCGACACCTCGAAGTACATGGTGCGCCAGTCCGGCGACGCCTCGGCCTCGGCCGACGCGACGGTTCTCGTCGGCGTCAATCACTTCTCGACGCGGACGGTGACGATGACCGACGACGCGGACGCCGACGATACGACGGACACGCCGACGGGCACCACCTCGACCGAGACCGACTCGGCCGAGACCGACACGTCCGCCGGCGACGACGATTCGTCGGACGGCAACGCGGACGACGGCGGAGCGGGTGACGGCGATGCCACCGACGGGGAGTCCGGCGGCGCGGCGACCACGTCGGGTGACGGGCCCGGCTTCGGTGGTGCGGTCGCGCTGCTCGCACTGGCCGCGCTGACGGGTCTCGCCGTCGCGCGGCACCGTTGAGCGGAGTATCGCGTGGACGAGATCGATCCGGACGGTGACCGGCGATGGACCTGGTGATGTGTCTCGGATGCGGGTCGTTCACGCCGGCGGTTCCGGGTGAGGTCCGCCGGCCGATCGCCGACGAGTGTCCGAACTGCGGGAGCGTCGCGTTCAGGGACACCGACGCCGGCCGGGACGTCCGAACCGACTGACCGGTTCCACGAGACTTATTACGGCCTGGGGGGACCTCGGCGGTAACTGGGTGTTCCAGGATGGACGATACTCGGGCCGGTAGCCCCCTCGCCGCGGTGGCGGTCGTGGCCGTCGTACTCGCGAGTCTGTTCGGGGCCGGTGCCGTCGGTTTCGCCGGCGCCGCGTCGGCCGATACCGACCGCGTGAGCGGTGCGACCCAGTCGGCTGGGACGGCCGCTTCGATGGTCGGGACCGATGTCCTCGGGAACCTGAGCGACACCGCCACGGCGACGCCCACCCCGACTGCCACGCCGTCCGCTGGAACGAACGCGACGCCCACGCCGACGCCGGACGATTCGCTCTCGGGCGCGATCAGCACCGCGACCGAGAACGCGACCGACTCGGTGACGAACACGACCGAGACCGTCACGAACACGACCGAAAATACGACCGACTCGGCGACCGAAACGACCGAGAACACCACCGAATCGGTGACGGAGACGACCGAGAACACGACGGAGACCCTGGCCAACACCACCCAGGAGACGGTCGAGAACACGACCGACTCGGTGACGAACGCGACCGAGGAAGTCACGAACACCACCGAGGAAGTCACGAACACGACCGAGAACGTCACGTCGCCCGTAGTCGACGAGACCGACGACCTCGTCGACGCGAACCTGACGGCGACCGTCTCCGTCGACGGGGAGGCGACGGTCGGCGCGAACGGGACCGTCGGTCTCAACGGATCAGTCGGGATCGGGGGCGCCGCGGAGACCCCGACGCCGACACCGACCGCAGCAGGCCCGACTGAAACGGATCCGGCGACAGCCGCGAGCACCAGCGACGGTTCGACGGCTGGTTCCGACACGCCGACGACGTCAGGGGGGCTCGCTGCGGACCGTGGCGAGGAGAGCGGCGCCGGCGACTCGTCGCTGCCCTCGCCCGGGGGGGCGGCCGCCGGCGGCGCACTCCTGGTCGCGGGCGTGACCGCCGCCGCGGCGTCGAAACACGTCGCCGCGAACACCCCCGCCGCGCAGGGCAGTGAACTGGCCTGGATCGGACAGGCGGCGCGGTTGAAGGCCCACGGGGCGGTCGACGCGCTTCGGGGACAGGCCGCTCGCCTGCCGCGCGTGATCGTTCCGCCGGGGTACAGCCGCCACGACGACTCCGACCCGCTCGAACACGAGACGCGGCGGGACCTGTTCGAGACCGTCGAGCGCTCGCCGGGGATCAACCTCTCGACGCTCGCCGAGGGGACCGACGCGTCGCTGTCGACCGTTCGTCACCACCTCCGCATCCTCGAAGAGGAGCACCTGCTCGTCAGCGAGCGCATCCGCGGCCAGCGCCGGTACTTCCTCAGCAACGAGTCCGACCCGGCGCTGCTCGCCGCGCTCGACGACACCGCGACCGAACCGATCCTCCGGACGCTCGCCCGGTCGGGGCCGGCGTCGGTGAGCGACCTCGCCGACGCGCTCGGCCGCGATCCGAGCACTATCTCGCACCACGTCTCGCGACTCGAAGACGACGGACTGGTCGAGCGCGAGCGCGACGGCCGGTCGGTTCAGAACAGCCTCGCACCGGTCGCCGAGCGCGTGTTACGCCAGCCCGGGAGCGCGGAGAGCCAGCGACGGCCGGTCGCCACGGAGTGACGGGCGGACGGTCCGCTCCCGTCTCATCTGCCGCTCCTCGCTGGAGTCCTCGATTCTCCGGCGTTCACTCGCCGTCGTCGATCGCGACGTTCGGCGAGATATGCGGTCCGGACGGCCCGTGGTCGACCGTCGCGTCGACGCGGAACACGTCGGCCAGCAGTTCCTCGGTGACCACGTCGGTCGGCGGGCCCCAGTCGTACATCTCGCCGTCGCGCATGGCGATGAGGTTGTCCGCGAACCGAGCCGCCTGGGCGATGTCGTGGAGCACGACGCCGATCGTGATGTTCCGCTCGCGGTTGAGCGTCTGCACGACGTCCATCACCCGGAGCTGGTGGTGCAGGTCGAGGAACGTCGTCGGTTCGTCGAGCAAGAGCACGTCCGTGTCCTGCGCGAGGACCATCGCGATCCAGGCGAGTTGCTTCTGGCCGCCGCTGAGATTGCGCAGCTCCTGGTCCCGGAGGTGGTCGACGCCGGCCAGGTCGATCGCGCGGTCGACGGCGTCGTTGTCTTTCTCGGTGACCGACTCGAAGAACCCGCGATGGGGGTAGCGACCGTGATAGACGAGATCCTCGACGGTGAGGCTCCCGGGCGACTCGTTCTCCTGGGAGAGCAGTCCCAGGCGACGGGCGAGCTGTTTCGAGTCGAACGACTGGACCTGCTCGCCGTCCAGCAACACGTGGCCGCCCTCGGGCGCGAGCTGGTTCGCCATCGCCTTCAGCAGCGTGCTCTTGCCGCTGCCGTTCGGGCCGACGAGAGCGGTCACCTCCCCGCGCGGGACGACGACGGTGTCGCACTCCACGACCGGTTCGCTCGTCGTCGGGTAGCCGATCTCCAGGTCCTCGCCGACGAGTTCGCTGGCCGCGTCGTGACCGTTCTGGTTCGCGCGGTCGCCGTGGTCGTCGTCCATCGCGTTCTCGTCAGAAGCTCCCGGGCGCGCGCCTGAAGACTCCTCGGATACGGACTGGCGCTCTCCCATCAGCGCTCCCCCCGCCCCGTTCGGGTGCGGACCGGGTGCCGACGCACGCTACCCGCACGAGTCGCGACGCCGGGACCGACCCGGCAGACGCTGCTCGTCGCGGGGCTCACGAGTACTCACCTCGGGCACCGCGGTCGCTCGGACACCCGGCCGGTAATCCGCCACTCACCAACGCCCCACCGTACGTCACGGACGCTCTCCGAGTCGGCCCACCCGAACTCTCGGGATCGCGTTCCATGGGTTTAGGCTAGCCAAAAATCCATAAAGAGTTTCCGGAATTGCAGCGAGGCCGACTTCCACTGCGGGACGGTGAGTCGTGGAGAGACCGCGACGGCGCAGCCACGAGCGGCGGGAGGCAGAGAGGCTACGATGGAGATGCCAGTATCGGGCGATCGATGCCCGCGCGTCGGCTTATTCGTCCATCAGCACGGGGATCCACCAGACGCGACTCCGTCCGCCGGCCTTCTTGCTCGTCACGTCCGTCTCCTCCTGCAGGTCGTGGAGTCTGTTCAGCGCGGTGCGGCGCGAACACCCTATCTCTTCGGCCACCTCGCTCGCCGTCAGCGGTTCGGCGTAGTCCTCGCGGTCGCGGAACACCTCGATGACGTCCGACTCTGTGTACTCCGTCTCGCGGCCGGGTTCGACCATAGCGTGACTTCGGCCTGTTCGGACTTAGGGGTTCCCACGAGGGCACCTCTCGGCGACGAAATCGGGTATACCACCGTAGCTGGGGTTCTTCTGCCGCGGGTCCTCTGCCTTCGTCGCTCGGGGACCGCATCTATCGAGCACGCGAGTACCTATTCGAATCTGGCTGTTCAGTCGATCCGGGGAGCGTGAAGTAAAACGTCGACCCCTCCCCGGGCTCGGATTCGGCCCAGATCTCGCCGCCGTGGCGCTCCACGATGCGGCGACAGAGCGCCAGGCCGATTCCGGTCCCGGAGTGCTCCTCGCGACCGTGGAGGCGTTGGAAGACCCGGAAGATACGTTGCGTCTCGTCGGGGTCGAATCCGATCCCGTTGTCTGTCACCGCAATCCGCCACATTCGTCCGTCGCGTTCAGTCGTTATCTCGATTCTCGGTGGTTCGGTCCCGCTGTATTCGATCGCGTTTTTCAGCAGATTCTGGAACACCTGTCGTAACTGCCCGCGGTCGCCGGACACGCGCGGCAGATCGTCCGACTGAATCCGAGCGTCGGTCTCTTCGATCCGCAGCTGGAGGTCGCTCTCCACCTCGTCGAGAACGGCGTTCAGATCGACCGGTTCGAACTCTTTCCCCTGGGTGTCCACCCGCGAGTACTGGAGCAGGCCGTCGATCATCTCCCGCATTCGCTCCGCCCCGTCGACGGCGAACTCGATGAACTCCACCGCGTCGTCGTCCAGGTCGTCGGTGTATCGCTGTTCGATGAGCTGGAGATAGCTCGTGACCATCCGTAACGGCTCCTGCAGGTCGTGGGAGGCGGCGTAGGCGAACTGTTCGAGGCGGTCGTTCGATTCCTTGAGTTTCCGCTGCTGTTCTCTCTGGTCCGTGATGTCACGGCCGATGCCTGCCAGCACGGGCTCTCCGTCGGGGTCTTCGAGGCTCGCCGCGTCGAATTCGTAGGGTATCTCCGCACCGAACTTGGTATGTAGCTCTGTCTGGACTCGCGTCCCGCCGGATTCGAACCCCCGTTCGATGGCGTCTTCGATAGTCTCGTGGTCGTCTTCTCCGAAGAAGTCCAGCGCGTGCATCGACGCGATCTCCTCGTCCGTGTAGCCGGTCACCTCGACTAACGTGTCGTTCCACCGCCGGAGGCAGCCATCCTCGTCGAGCACGTAGAACACGTCGCCGATCGCGTTCAGGACGTCGTCCGTGTACTCTTTGTACTTGTTGAGCAGTTGCTCGCGCTCGCGGAGGGCGCGTTCGGCCGCTTTTTGCGACGTGATGTCCCGGAACAGGCCGACGAAGAACCGATCGCCGTCGAAGACGAAGTCGTTCAGCGAGATCCCGAGCGGTACTTCGTGCCCGTCCTTGTGCTGGCCGGGGAGCTCGACGTACGTCCAGTCGATGTTCCGGGTCCCGGTTTCGAGATATCGGTTCAGCGCGCGCAGGTGCGCGTCTCGAAGCCGTTCGGGGATGATGCTGAGATTGCTCCCTCCGACCAGTTCGTCGGGCGTGTAGCCGAGGATCCGCTCGACCGCCGGATTCGCGTACTGGATCTGGCTGTCCGTATCGAGAACGATGATTCCGTCGGAGAGGGCGTCCGCGAGAGCGACAAACGCCCTCGCGGGCGCTATCTCGGTCGATGGGGTCAGCGCCCTGTCTTCTGTGGCATCCAGTCGAGGCGACTGCCCGCGGGATTCGTAAAAGAGCCCTACGACTACGCGGTCTCCGTCCGAAGCGATCGGTTTTAGATGGGTCTCACAGGCGACGATATCTTCGTTCGACGCCTCGAGCGGCAGCGTCAGCGTGAGCGGTCCGTTCGTTCCGTTTTCGAGAAACGATTCGAGCGGGGCCGGGACGGACGCGAGTATGTCCGTCAGTGCCTTTCCGACGAGGGTCTCACGAGTGTACCCGACGAGATTCACGAGTCCGTCGTTCACTGTGAGAATCTCGCCGGTCGAATCGAGCTGGACGGTTGCGATATCCGCCTTCGATAACAGAGAGGCATCTCCGGGAGCGGGCGTCTCGGTAGATGACGAGGGCAGATCACCCGAACGATCCATGGCATCCCTTTTAATCGATCGAGCACTATAAGTCGTGCCACACAGCATGTAGGGTTTTCCTTGACTGTCCCGGATCTTTCACCTCCAGTCTGCGGGATCGGGAGCAGTCATTCCGAGCGCCACAGCGTGGCGTCGCTGTCGGCTCTTCCGACTCTCTGTGTCACGTCTCTGTGACCAGTATCGAGGTGATGAATTTCGAATCGAATTCAGATGGACTAATCGGTCGCAGTATAGTTTGAATAGACCTTGTATCCGTATTCTTCACCACCAGATGTGGTCCTTTTCAATCCGCGTGCTTCGCCTTCACTCCCTGCTTCTACCGAATCATACTTGATCTGAATGAACTCTGGAGGTCGCTGCACGGAAACGTTAACTACCTTGTAGCTACTGTTGTGCGCTCCTTCCATCCTCCCAAGTGCTTTCTCAGCGAGTCGATTTCCCTCTCCGGAAAGAAACACGATCTTCACTCCGTGTAGCACTAGTCGAGCGTTTTCGTTCGTCGAAACGCTGACCTCCATCCAATAGCCCGAATCAGTGGAGGTTATCTTCTCAACGTTCGGTTCAACTGACCACATCCCGGAACCGACGCAACCGGCGACGACAACCAGTGCTACCACACCGAACGCGAGAAATCTGTAGTGGTTCATTTCATCCATCACTAACTATGTCAATTGAGGCGAATTCGATTGTCGATAGTTCTTCGATACTGAATGGAATATAATTTCCGTCCACTGGACATTCCAGCAGTCTCCGTTTGAATCCCTCGGCAATGACGCTCCGCCTCACGGATTTCGATTTGTAATCGGAACGGTCTCGAGTATTCAATTTGTCGCGGGAGATCTCACCAGGCGGTCGTCAGGGCGCCGACTCTAACTTCTCACAGGACAAATTGTATTTGCAGTCGCGCCAGGACCGTTCGAAGAAGTGAAATTGTGTATCGGTATCCCCGGTGAGCGTCTGGACTGCCAGGTACTGGTTTCCATCAGAAACGAGGCCTTCAAATACGTATACGTAGTTGTTCGGAGTCGTTATTCGTTCTGGCTGCAGGAGCATTTGTTCCGGTTGCTCCGGGAGAGATACTGTAACGTTCTTGCGATAGCTCTGGTTTGAGCTCAGTGTACCAATGTTCTCTCGGCCTAAGATTCGTTGGTGTTCACCAACGAATACGATAGAGACGTTCCGAACGACAACAGGGCCATAGCTACCACCGATATAGGTTTCCAAAGTGATCTCTTGGGCCTGATCACTCTCTTCGGTATCTTGAATTTCCAGCCCGATGGTCCAAGAGAGTTCGTTTTGAGTAATGCAACCAGATGTCACTAAAAGCAAGGCGAATACTATTGCGATCCCTGTTGTTCTGTTTGGTGTCACTGGATATAGTATTACTTTGATACGAACTGTTTCTATGTTTTGAATTTGCCTCTTAGATTCATCTCAGCTATTCGCGGAGACGTTGATGGTCCCGACAGGCACCTCCTGCAGAACCGATTTCTCGTCTGTCAGAAACTGAACCGCCACGTCGTGAAGTGTGACGTTCGTCATGAATCCGCCGGTGTACACCTAGACGGTGGACACGACCTACGAATTGGAGTCGGCCACGTGATCTCCCGCCGCGTAGAGGGTTCACTCTCGCTCCTGCGGGACGTGGCATCCGGCTGGTAAGGCGAGTACCAGCAAGACAATGAGGAGTGTTCGTTTCATGAGTAGGCTACCTGTAGGTGTATTCGACGTCTTTAGGAAGGGGAGTGTTGCGCGGCCAGATAGCTGTTAGTACCTCGCCGTGTACTCTGTATGGGTGACGTACCGATACTGGCCTTCTCCACCACCTTCGAGCCGTAATCCGACGACACCGCCGTCGGAGTCAGTGGGCCGTTCGACGCTGTCGTACCGCATGTTGATGTAATGCGGTTTCGTTGGCGTGGTCACAGTAAACGACTGGCCCTCACCCCAATCGACCTCGACGGTGCCCAAGGCGGTTTCGTTGAGTACAGTCTCGTTTTGAGTGAGGAACAGGACTTTGACCCCGTCCAGAACCACTGGACTCGCGTCCCCCTCTAGCGTGAACTGGACGGTCGTCGAGTGCCCATCATCGGTCTGGACACTGTCTGCTACCTCCGGAGCGACTGTCCACCCCTTCGGCTCGTTCCCGACCTGGTGGCAGCCGGCAGTCAAGACGAGGAGGACAACGAGATACTTTGAGTATCGGCTCATTGTCGACTTGTTTTATTATTCTCACCATCTCGATGGTATTGAATTCGATCGTCGATAGCTATTCGAGGCTGAAACCAATGGCATTCTCGCTCGTCAGTGGAACATCGAGGTCGTCAGCCTAGCCGCGAGCCACGAAGGTCCCGATGCCGAACACGCCCACCTGCTACTTTTGGGTCGTATGGGTCCCAATCAAACCTATTCGATATCAGCTCCGCGTCCGGGTGAGATTACGGCAGAGAACACGACGTGGTAGATACCAGCGTCGACAACAGCCACTAGACTGCCGATTAGCGAGTTTCGAGCAGGGATATCTGTCTCAACGTTCCTCGCCGTTCGATACTCAGAAGCTCACCGTTAGTATTCTGGGTCGTAGTCTGAATACGTCCTGTACCGGTGGGCCCCCTCGTATTTATCAGTCAAACGCAAACCGATAGCGCCCCCGGCTGCGTTTGAAGGTTGACGTAGTGAGTCATACATGAAATTGATATAGTGGGGCCGCTGTGGAAGCGTGACGCTGAAGTTGTGATATTCCGTCTCAAGTTCGTAGGACATTGTTCCGATGCTTTGGTTCTCGATAACACGGTTTTCAGCGGAGAGGAAGACAGCCTTGACGCCCGTGAGTTTCACTCCCTCACCTTGTCCCTGAATAGAGACAGTTACTGTCATATTGACCTCGGAGTCCGTCTGGGAAATACGTTCCACGTCGCCTTCCAGTGTCCACGATCGAGGACTGGCGTGACAGCCCGCGAGAGCAATCAGCAGACAGACTGCTATTACTACCATTATCTCGCTATGACGCATTGCTTTTAATGGTGTCAATGTTTCCTAACTCGACGGGCAGTAGCTCCTCGATGCTGAATGCCGCTGGATACTTCACCGACCGGATCGAGTCTCACACCGTCATCTTTCCGTCCGGCGCCGATGATATTGGCTGTCATCTGGGTGCCTCCCGTGGCGTATCGGTACTGATCATCTGGAATCAGCATTGGAGCTACTCAGTAGCTCCGGGTGTAATTCTCGTATGAGAAGTACGTATATTCTCCCTCCGCGTTCTGCTGCAAGCGCAGCCCGTTAACGCCGCCGACGGCGTCGGTCGGCCGCTTGACTTCGTCGTACTTCAGGTACACGTAGTGCGGTTTGGCCGGTGTAACGACGGTAAACTGATTATTCGTCTCCTCCTCCCAGTCAAACCTGATCGCCCCCAGCGTGGTTTCGTTCAGTAGCGTCTTGTTTGCGGTCAGAAACCGTACTTTGACTCCATTCAAGACGACTGGTGCCGTCGTCCCTCCTAGATTGAACTCAACTGTCGTCGTATATCTCCCATTGGTTTGAGCAGTCTCATTGATCACAGGAGACAGAGTCCATCTATCGTTTTCAACTCCGACCTGATGGCAGCCAGCGGTCACGATGAGGAGCGCAACGAGGCACGTCCGACAGAGAGGCAGCATACGCATCTCTGTTTGACAGGAGTTTCATTTAATTCAACTGTTACGGATCCTTCTTTGGCTGAACGCTCTGTCGCACTGAAAACGTCTCTCAGGTACTGACCGGTAATACTGGATGTCTCCTGGGTGCTTTTCGTAACATGTCACTGTTGGAACCAACACAAGAGCTACTCAGTACTCAGCCGTGTAGTTTCTATATGAGCTATATCGGTACTCACCTTCTGCACTCTGTCGCAAGCGCAACCCGCTGACGCCGCCGACGGCATCGGTAGGTTGCTCAACCTCGTCGTACTTCAGGTACACGTAATATGGCCGCTCCGGTGTGGAGACGTTGAACTGATGAAGTGCTCCCCGCTCGAATCGGACTGTTCCTAGTGTCGTCTCGTTAAGAATGACCTCTTCCGCGGTCAAGAACTCTACTTTGACGCCTTTCAGAACAACAGGTGAGACGTCTTCTTCCAGTTCGAATTGGACCGATGTCGTGTAATTACCGTCACTCTGGACGCTACCTGCAATCTCTGATCCCACGCCCCATACCTTCTCTTGGGGCCCCAGCTCATGGCACCCGGCAGTTACCACTAGAATTGCTATAATACGCTTGTTCAATTTACTAGCCATTTATTTTCACCGAGGATGGGGCGGTGGAGCAACCAAGTGTCACCGTGGTCGTCTCCGAGGGGGCCAGCGTTCCGATCGTTGCCCGACATAGTTCAGGCTCAGGACTGTCATATCCGGCGACCTCGACGTTGTGGAAAGCTGCCCAGTCGCCTTCAACGTTTTTGCTGCTCGCCTGGACAGCGATGTGGAGTTCGACAGCCCCGGGTTTCCGCGATGTCTCTATTGAGCCGTATCGGAGCGATCGTGATCGCGGCTCCATACAACCGGAGAGAACGGCTATAGTGGACGTTAGAAATAATTGCTCACCTTTGGAAGCGACAGTTGGTCGAGAGCAGTATCGATCGCGGTGGTCAGTTGCTCAAGCGAGTCGAAGAACCGGTTGCTGAGAGCGTTTTGGAGTTGTCGCCAGCACTCTTCGACAGGGTTGAGTTCCGGCGAATACGCCGGTAACGTGACGAAGGCGAGGTCGTCACGGGCCGCTAGGTCCGTGACGGCCGACGCCTGGAAGTACGGCGCACCATCTAATACGACGATCAAGTCTTCTTCGAATTCTTCGCATAACGCGAGAATGAAATGTTTTGCATGATCGGCGGTGACGTACTCGGTGAACCGTGAGAAAAAACAGTCACCGTCTTCGGTGATTGCGCCGAGCAGACACGTCCAGTCGCGTTGGCCGGACAATTCGACGCTCGGCCGCGTGCCGCGCGGAAACCACGCGGCACGCGGCTCGACTTGCACCGATTTCTTCGTCTGATCGATACAGACTATTTTGGCGTCCATCTCCGCTCGCTTTTTTTGATCTCGTCGTGGAACTCTTCTTGGTCGGATTCTTCAGCTTCGGCGGCTGTGCGGCGTGGTTTTTGATAACTCAATCCAGCTTCTTTCAACAGCCGCCGGCAGCTCGGATAGGAGTACTCGACATCGTAGGCGTCTTCGAGAAATTCCTGGACGAGCGCCGGCGTCCACGCCGGCGCGTCGATCCCGGCCTCTTCGGGCGGTTCGTGCACGGCTTGTTCGAACTCTTCTTGCTGTGATTCTGAGAGTTTTCGTTTTCTCCCGGATCGATGATCATCAGACACAGCTTGCTCAAGCGGTTCGTCCGTATCAAATCGCATCAGCCAGCTGTAGATCGTTCTTCGACCGGTGTCGTGCCACTCTGCAAGTTCGGATTGCGTTACGCCGTTTTTGTACGCAATTGCGGCTAACAACCGTTGTGTCGGCTTGTTTCCCTCGACGTTGTCGAGGGCGTCTTGGAGGTCTTCGACGGAGATCTCGTCGAGGTGGTCCATTGATCACAGCAACACTCTCTGAGCGGAAAGTTCTAACGGCTACTATAGTGCCGTCCCGCACAGGACTTCTCTTCGTTGAAGGGGCTTATTCATACGTCATTGGGAGTCGCTTGGTATCGATTGAAATGATCCAACTCATCTAGCTAGAATCTCATCGTTCGGATCTCGGCGGATGGTTTGGCACGCCATCCTTGGCTGTAGATCGTATCGTCCTCTAGGCGCTCCTTTGCGTGTTCGCGGTATCTCGGAGAGCAACAGACACTTTATCCTCGCTCATTTAGGCGATGGTGACTTTCCGCTTGCATTCGAGGGCAATCGTCCCACGGATACTAGTGCCGCACGGGCGGAGGAACGTCGTCTCCGTGCGGGCCATCTCCGTCAGGGGTGACTGTACTTATTCTTGGAGAAAACTCTCGTAAGTGCCGGAATCCGTTCGGCGCGTTCCGTACAACTCGACGTCGACGTCAGTGCGTACCTCGCCGACTCGAATGACGACTCGCTCGGGGGGATTATCCAGCTTAACCGTGAATCCCTCTCGAAACGAGGAGTTGGGAATCCTCCCGATCTCTACGGCCTGCATCGTCGTCCCTGAGCTATTCGTGAAGACGACCCGGTATCCTCAATTTCAAACTCCCCCTGGTATTGTTGAAGGACTACAAGTTCGCCGGTGAATTCGATGGCGTCGTCTGTCGACTCTGTCGAAACGTTCTCGATGCTGACAGGCACTGACGTCTGTCCACGCCCATCGCATCCCGCTATCGAGATGAGTAGTACACAAACAATGAGTAAGCGTATTCGAGGGTGTCATAGAAAGCCTCACACACGAGGACGCAGGGTGTTGGAACTGTGTCTACGAGCGCCAGCACCCTGCAAGAAGAGGGTTCTATCGACGAGTTCTTCAATGTCGTGGCTACCGAGACGCTCGCGTTGTTCGAGCATCTTGAGTTCGACTTTTTCAGCGAGTTCGACGTGTTCGCCCCCGCTCGCCGGGGGCGAACACGAGACCACCACCCACCAGAACTCTTCCGAGCGTTCCTCCACTGCTACTACAAGGACATCTACGGCATTCGCCCGGTCACACGAGAACTCCAGAACACGGTCGTCTGGCTCAGCTGGCTTCGATCGACCGCCCTCAAGAGACGCGGTCGATCGCTTCCTCACCGACCTCGAACACGTCGTCGACGAAGTCTTCGACCACCTCGTCGAGCAGGCCGCCGCCCGCGGCCTGCTCGACATGACCTACCGAATCGATTCGACGGACGTGCGAGCGATGCCATCCGACCCAGATGCGTCGAAGAACTACGACCCAACCGCTGAGGAGTACTATTACGGCTACGGCTGTACGATCGTCTCAACCGGCGCAAAGATCCCGATTGCAGCCGAGTTCACCGAGAGCAAACAAGCCGCAGAAGAGACGGCGATGCGCGTCACCCGTGACGCGCTCGCCGTCGCCCAGCCGATCTGGATGCTCGGTGACAGCGCCTACGACACGCTCGACTGGCACGACCTCCTGCTGACCGCAGGAGTCGTGCCAATCGCCCCGTACAACCCGCGAAACACCGACGATCCGCTCAATATCAAGTACAGAGTCGAAGACCGCATCGAGAAACACAGTGACGAGATTCAGCTCAAACAGTCGATCCTAGACGAGACGTACAACCGCCGGAGTCAGGTCGAGCGAACGAACGATGCGGTCAAGGACTGCGGCCTCGGGACGCTACGCGCCCGAGGCCGCGTCCACGCCCGAGCGCAGGTGTTCCTTGCGCTCTGCGTTCGACTCGTCGTCGCCGTCACCAACTACGAACGAGGTGACAATCCGGGAAGCACCGTCATCACGGTATGAGATGGATTCTATGACACCCTCACACATACCAATAACCTCCCACCAAATAAAACTAGTCACTGTGCTTCCCCTATTATTCAGATTGAATCATTGGGATGTACCTAAACCACAGAACTATATTGATGGACTCTCAATTCAGATACATGGAGATTACCTACCAGCACGCAAATCCGCATTCGGGGAACGAATCGTTCCTCTTGCGCATTCGCGAAAAACACGAAGCACGTACGCCGTGCATTCTCGTGGACGCTGGAGATGGCGTCGACGCCGGGGAACTACTCGGTGACGACGAGTATCTGGCAGCGATTCTCCTCACGCACGCACACGTCGACCACTACCGTTCCCTGGACGACGCCCACCGTGACCGAGCGCCGATTCTCACCTCGCCGGGAACAGCGGCGATAGTCGAGGACGTCTTCGCCGAAGGCAAACGTCACTACGGACTCAGTGAGACGGAAGCACTACTCGGACATGTCGAAGGGATCGACAGCTGGCGTGATGTCGTGGCCGGGACTGTCCGCGTCCATCCCGTTCCGGCAGGGCATGCACCCGGTGCGTGTGGATTCCTCGTGGAGGTCGGCGACGAAGATCCGTTCCACGCGCTCGTGACCGGAGACTTCACTCCTCGGGACGCCGGCGGGTATCCCGGCTTCGAGCCGGAGAACTACTTCGACATCGACGCCGTCTTCCTCACGGCGGCGACGAACGATGACTTCGAGGACGAGCTCACGGAAACCGTCGGAACGCTCGTTCAGCGAGCGAGCGAAGGATCGACGACGCTGTGTACGACGAGCGGGCTGACCGGCGTCCACCTGGCGACGCTCCTTGCGGGCGTCGAGCGGGATACCGAACGGGCCGTGCGGGTGATTCTTGCCGGCCAGGTGGCGAAACTGTACGACCGCCTCGGCTACGACCACGACAACGTCGAGACCGTTCCGACGTACTCCGATCCAAAGACCTGTCTGAACGCCGGTGCCGTCACCATCGCTGGACCAGAGGTCCCGGTCGAGGGCAGTAGCGCTCGGCTCTTCCGAGCGATCGAGGACGACCCAAACGCGACGCTCGTGCAAGTTCAGGGCGGGAACACCGACGCGAAAGACAGTGGCGACGCGAAAGGGACGGTCTCCTCGACGATGTTTACGAATCACCCGTCCGAGGACGTCCTCGACGACGTCGTCGACACTATCTCGCCGATCCACGTCGTCGTCGAACATCAGCACGGCCGCGCAACTGAACGGTACAAGGACAAGTGGGACGCCTATACGTGGGCGAACGGCGACGCGACTGAACAGACACTCTTCCGAGACGGTTCCATCGTAGCCCCGCCGTGGGTCGGCGAAAAAACCCACAGTCGCGTTCGGGGACGTGAGCAGTCTCGAACAGTAGCCGCGAGCAACGACGGGCTCCTCGAACAGCTGTCGCTACCGGAAATCGGGAGACGTGACCAGATCGATCTCGCGGCCGAAGGTGTCGACGTGAAGCCCCTCCGCAAGCGGCTTCGGACAGGCCGGCCTGCCCCGGAAACCACGTCCCAGCCGACTCCGAACGCGGAGGCGAGTGGCAGTTCCCGTGGTGAACGTCGGGCGACCGTTGCCGACGGTGGACTGTACGAGACGACGGGCCCGGCCATCAGCGAACAAAAGCGCGCCCGTGTTACAGTGGACACGGGCGATGCGGACCAGTCCGAGGAACTTTTCGATACGGTCTCTACGCAGGTAGTGTTGAGCGCCGAAGCGGATACGACGAACGATAGCGCTCCCGAATCCGTTGATACGGCGCCAGAGCCAACTCCAAAAGACGACGTAAACACGGACGACGAGGACGGTACCGATGCTGGCGAGCGCTTGGAGTCTGTTACTGGGTCGAACGAATCCACTGGATCGATCGAGGCGGACGAACGCGGTGAGCCTGAGCAGACTCGGGAGGAAACAACGGAGGAACCGATAGATAACGACGGCGCTAGCGAGCAGTCTGTGTCCGGTGTTCGGTCCTCAGCGGCCATGGAAGGCGGCGCTGACGATGCCACAACCGTTGAAATAGATCCCGTCGTCAGGTCACTCGCAGCCGAGTACGCCGACGACTGCGGGACAACTATCGACGCTGTCGTCGCGGACGCCGTCGAGGAACTATTGGCTGCCGTCCTTCGTGGCGACAACGTCCACATCGAGCCAGATGCGCCGGCGACAACTATCGATGCGGATTCCGCTCTAGAGCAGGTGATCGAACAGTCAATGGCTGACGATGCAGATGTATCGACTTCTGTCAGACGGACTCTCTGTAAGGGTCTAGGCATCGACCCCGATGCTCGAACAATATCAGTCGCTGGTTTCGATACCTTCGTGCCTCTCGTAGACGCCATCGCTGAAAATGATGACTCCGCAGTCACCGATCCCGACCAGATTGTACAGGTTGCGCTCGAACATCACCTGACCGACCAATGAACCCACGGATTAACCAGTGCATTACATTACAGAAATCCACAGATTTGCGACATCAGAACGAATGATTATTTATGTCCAGCACGGAGGATAGAGCAATATGATGGAGTCGTCTGAGTCTATCGCTTCCTTCCTCGAAGATGCAAAGCAGCATAACCAATGGTGGGATGGGGAAACCGGCAGTCCGTCAGATCTCACCGAGGTCACGGAGCTTGAGCCACGTTCCGACGTCGTGAATTGCCTCAAACAACTCGATAGAGAACACGATGGAGAAACGGATGGTCTCGTTTATCCTATCTACGGACCAACGGGGATAGGAAAGACCACTTTATTACTACAGATTGTTGCAGCTCTTCTTCGAGAGGACACGGTGGCATTCGACCCGAGCCACCGCGACTTAGAACTCGTCGGTAGTATTGATCCTCGACAAGTCCTGTATATTCCGTTGGAGGACTCGCTTTACCATCTCGAGCCTTCGGAAGATGCCATGGCAGCACTCGGCAATGTTGTTGATTACTTCTATACCCATATTGCCCCACGGACCGGTCGGAAGTTCATTTTACTTGACGACGTCGGCGCACTCCGCCTCGAAGGTGAAGAGAAACAGCAGCTTCTCGATCTTATCGACGACGACACGTCTCTCGTAGTCACGGGGATCGTTGAATCTGAAGTGAATATGGAGGAGGTCACTGGCAGTGATGAGGTCCAGGTGAAGTGGGCTAGACCTATGCTTCCGATGAAGTTCATCGATACCGTTCAACATGGGGTCTACAACAAGTCCGTGTTCGAAGACGTCGATTCGGATCTCGCATCGATAGTCGAAACGCACCGGACGACAAGCTTCGATGAGGACAATTCGTTAATCAGCGACGTTCGAAATAACCTATCAGATGCCACAGCGCTCCCAGACGCTATCGAAGCCCTTGAAGATCTTCACTACAACGTACTCTCTGAAGCTGACCGGGACGGACTACACGAAGCTGCACGGCGATACTTGCAGAAAGGAGGGTTGTTCCAGCGAGTCCCCGACTACTCCGTAAACAACGAGCTCGTCCACTCGCATTTTCTGCTCTATCTCTACAAGGAACTTGCACAGTACGAATCGATCAAGAACCCGGAGAACCTCCACCGGCTCGCATCGCTGGCAGCGAGTCGTGCTGGGCAGGAGTTAAAGTACACCGATATTAGCGAACGACTTGGTGTGGACCGCCGCACCGTTGACACGTATCTTTCCCTTCTTGACGAGGGGCTCTCAGTTTCGGAATCACACGATTACTCTCTACAGCGATACCGGCGGACCAGACTCTATCTGCGTAATCCTCGGCACGTCGTTCTCCTCTCACAGCGGCAGGAACATTTCGGATTCGAATCGTACGAGCCAACGGGTCGGCTCAATCACGACTTCGAGTATAAACTTGCTCGAACCGTCGGTTTCGACCACGCCAAGCGGCTTGCATACCAAGTCGAGGATGATTTCGAGGGGGAAGATCCACAAGTCGAATACTGCGAGACCGAAGCCGGAACGGTGGATTACGTCCTCCGAAATGACGAATTGGTCCTCCCATTCGTACTCTCCTACCACCCGCATACCGACGCGTCAACGTCGATCGCGACGGCATTTGACCCATCCGTCGGGAAACATCCACAGGAAGATGGGGAAGATCTCATCGACCTCGAGTATCAGGCGCCTTTCCGGTTTATTGTCACAGATAGCCTCCCGAAGGACCTGGTAAAAAGCGAGTCCCTCGTGATCGAGAGAGATGGCTGGAAGCTTTGTTATTTGCCGTACTGGCTCTTCTTGCTCATCTGTTAAGTTTCTGAGTGGGTATGCTATGATAGACGAAACATAAAGTAGGTCCGTTCAATCCACCCATACATGACTCTCATATCCGACGGCGGTGACGCGCCCATCCCCTCTTTGTCTGGGACGATCTCACCAGACGAAGTCAACATGGATCTAACGATGTGTGGTCTCCTCGTTGAGCGAGCCGAGGAGCTCACTCAACTTTATGCAGATCACGGAAACTGGAACGATGTGAAGAACATCTGGTTCGACGAACGCCTATCGAATCGGAGCACACGGGGAAGCTCGCAGAAAATATTTCGGGTCCTCACATCTCGCTTCAAGAACGCACCGACAACGCTCCCGAACCCCAGTTTGCTCCCCCAGGTGTTCGAACAATGTGAGACGACGCGAGACAAAGCACAAATCCTCTATTTGTATCTTGTTACCGACGATACCTTGGTTCGATACGTCGTCACCGAATACAGCGACCGTCTTGTTTCCGAGGAGCCGAAACCATTGGACTTCTCTAACGAAACTCTCCTAAACATCCTCAACAGCTTGACGTATTCTGACGGCAGCAGCTTCGATTATGCAGAATCGACAACCGAGCGTTGGTGCGAAGGGATCCGGTCAGTGATGCGCGAGGTCGGGGTTCTCGAGGGCCAACAAGCAGTGACTGGAGGAACTCCTTCTGTAGGAACTGTGCCGCTACTCGTAGCGATGGATTATTCATACGAAACTGGCGACGAGGAATGGATCGCCTCCCCACGGGGTTTCCTATACCTCTTTCAACCAGAGAACCGCTGGGAAGAGCTGTTTGATCGAGCTGCTAGCACCTCTGCATGGGAGTATCTCGAACTCCACGGTGACCTTGATCTCCGCCCCACCGAGAAACCGTATTCGTGGATCTCCAGGGGAGGTGTCAGTTGATGGTTGACGCGAGTTGGTTCGAAGACCTTCCAGAAGACTTCGAGGAATCAGTTCGCATCGACAGGGATGAGCGCGATCATCGCGAACGCGCCATCAACTCATACCACGTGACTGCGGACTCCCAGCGCTTTATTCGAGACTTCGTCGATCGGACACTTGGACAGGCAGACGATATGCGTACAGGTTCGAACTATTGGCTCTATGGCTATTACGGCAGTGGGAAGAGCCACCTGCTGACCGTCCTCGACGGACTACTCGACTCCGACTGGCTCGACGGACGATACGACGACGTCTGGGACGACCTTACGCAAGTAGCAGAAGACGACGATGTGGACCAATTGCGTAACCACTGGCGTACAATCCACGACGAATACTACGTGATTCCTGTTTCGATCAACGCTCTTGCGAAGTAGATTGTTGATAGCGGGAGCTGCGGCTGGAAGTCGAAGAGGGCAAGGGCACCGCGCCAGCGGTGCCCGATATGTTCCCAATACGCCGGTTCGTGTCTGAATCGGCTGCCGCGAACCTGCTCCAACAGGTTCGCTGGCGTGATGGCGTCGAGTGCCCCCGCTGCCGTTCTGACCTGACGGTCAGAAACGGCAGCTATCGGGAGTACCAGCGGTATCTGTGTAAGAATTGCGGTCGGACGTTCAACGACAAGACCGGCACGATCTTCGCTCACTCGAAGCTCTCGCTGAAAGAGTGGTACTTCACGATCTACGTCTTCTTACGGTTCAACACGAGCATTCGCCAGATCGAGGCAGAGCTCGATCTTTCGTACAGAACGGTGAGACGGCGCGTCGAGCGCTTCGCCAGATCGCTCGACGCGCCTTCGATGACGCTGTCCGGGCCGGTCGAAATCGACGAAGTGTACGTGTCTGCGGGGCTGAAAGGCCGCGAGCGCGACCAGGAGTCGCGCTCGCGTGGCCTGTCCACGCGTGGGCGAGGCTCGTACGACGGCGACAAACCGCCGGTGTTCACGCTGGTCGATCGCGGCTCGGACGAGCGGTACGTCGTGCCAGCGAAATCCGCCGAAGAATCGACCGTGCGACTCCTGCTCGGCAACCGCACACAGGAGTCGCTGACCGTCTACACCGACGGATTTCGGGCGTACGACCCGCTAGAGGACGATGACGCATTCACCCGCGAATACGTCGTCCACGGCGACGGTGAATACGCTGATGGCGACGTACACGTCAACGGTTGCGAGAGCCACGCGTCGCTGACGCGACGGTGGCTCTCGCCCCACCGAGGCGTCTCGAAAGACAAGCTAACGCCGTATCTCAGAGCATTCCAGCTCCGGTGCGAACTCTACAGAAAACCAGGTGACGAAGCGCTCAAACATGCGCTCGACGCTGCCCTCTGAAAATCAACAACGTGCTTCACAAGAGCGTAGATGGGATAGTGAGGTCAGGGTCCCACTCGTCGTTCGAGAACCGAAAGTATGCTTTCAGCGCTAATTTGGTATTGTCCAGATGACTCGATGAGTAGTCTTCGTCACTGAGAATCTGACCTCGTAGATACTCTTCCGCGTGTTCCTGCGAGAGATTCAGTGTAAATCGGTCTTGGTCTGTCCAGACGTGGCGGTGGAATTGGTCGATGATAGTCGAATATGTCTTACACGTATCGTGGGCGTAACCCGCTAGGTTCTCGGGATCTTTTCCCTGTCGTGCGAGCCATTTGATTAGCTTCTCGCGGTGGCTTCGGTACGTAACGCGCTGGCGCTCGTTGAGATATTCTTCGGTTGGCTCGCAAATGAGAACGATACCTTCAACTTTCTCCCTCTCATTCATCGTAACACGCCCCGATTCGTGCGATTTCGGTGGTTTCGGGCCAGTTCAATCGAGATGGAATGGAACTACGGTGTTTCATCGTTGGCTGGTCAGAAGGCCCAAAATCGCATGACGTGGCGGGGGCGGACCGAGCTTGCTCGGTGGGATAGCGAAGTGGCCTAACGCGCCTGCCTTGAGAGCAGGTGTCCTCACGGACCCAGGGGTTCAAATCCCCTTCCCACCGTGAGACCGCGCCGCGAATCGCGGCGCGGGCGAACGTTCATAGGAGATTTGAAGCAGGAAAGTCGCAGTCGCCGAGCGAAGCGAGGCGAACGTCTCGGCGTGGTTCAAATCCCCTTCCCACCGTATTTTGCCGCGAACAGATCGTGAGCGGCGGCTCGGCCTCACTCCCGTTCGTCCTGCAACTCGCGGAGCGCGTCTTCCTGTTCCTTCCGGGCGATGCCGCCGCTCTCGGCGTGGCGACCGGTGTACTGCGTGTCGGGGATGGCGGACCAGACGGACCCGTTGCCGTCTCCCCGTGTGCGTGCGAACCAGACCGCGCAGATCGCCAGATAGAGGAGCGCCGCAACGGCGAGACTCGGTAGGTAGCCGCTCTCGACGAGGCCCAGTCCCTCGACCACGAGGTCGAGGAGGGCGGCGACGCCGGCGACGAACCCGCCGCCGATCAGGAGGAACACGAACGGGACGTGCACCCACCGGGGGACCGAGAGGTCGACCGTTCTGGACATATCCGGTCGTACGTCGCAGCGGGTGAAAGGTATTCTGGACGACAGCTCCGGGGATTCGATCCCGCGCGTCAGAGTCGTCGGTAGTCGCCGAGGCGGGTGCCGTCGAGGAGGTACGCCTCGCCGTCGACCAGCCCGTCGGGTAGGAAGGGGGCGAGAAAGTCCTGGCCCTCGACGTTGACCCAGGTGCCGCCGGAGAGGTCGTTGAACGCCGGGAACACGACGAGTTCGACATCGGCGTCGACATCGAGGTCGGCGTCGTGGAACTCGCGGAACGGGTCGGGGTTCAGGTCCCCGCGGAGCCACACGCGCTCGACGCGGGCGCCGCCGACCTCGTCCTCCAACCGGACGACGGGGTGCTCGTGGGCGACGCAGACCACGTCGGCGGCGAGAACGTCGGGACTCGGCCAGGTGTGGCCGTGCGCGAAGCCGACCTCGCCGATGCGCACGCCGTGGCCCGGCGTGATCTCGACCGACTGGTCAACCCGGTCGAGAACCCCCTCGACGTCGCCGTCGTGGTTGCCCTTGACGAGCGTGACGGGGAGGTCGGCGGGCAGGCCGTCGAAGAGCGCGAGGATCTCCTCGCGTTCGTCGCGGCCGGGGCCGCCGATAGCGTTCGCGAGGTCGCCGAGGACGACGAGGCGGTCCGGTCGCTCGGCGTCGACGAGTGCGAGCAGCGACTCTCGACGCTCCGGTCCGTGGTCGGGGAGTTCGACGCCGTCCCGCCGGAGGCCGGCTTCGATGCCGGCGTGGTAGTCGGCGACGACGAGCAGCCGCTCGTCGGCAGTCGCCGCGACAGCGGCCGGTTCCCCCGGGAGCGGTTCGACGCCCATCAGATCGGCTTGTACACGTCGTCGTCCGGCTCGTAACAGCGGCCGTCCATCAGGGCGTCCTGGATGGCGTCGCGCACCTCGTCGGCCGGCGCGCCGGTGCGGCTCGTCACCGCGTCGACGATGTCGTCCGCGTGGGCGCCGTCGCCCTCGTCGAGTTCCTCCATCGCGTCCATCACCGCGTCCTCGACGTCGACGTCTTCGGCGGGCTCGGCGTCGGCCGCCGGCTCGGTCGAGTCCTCCGGAGTCTCCGGTACCGCCGCGGTCTCGTCCTCTCCATCGGCTTCCGGCTCCGCGCCGTCCGCCTCCGGTGCGTCGGACTCGGCGGCTTCGTCGTCCGCCTCGGGCTCCGCGGGCTCCGCTTCCGCGGAGGCATCGGTAGCGTCAGTCGCCGCAGGCTCCTCGGCCGCCGCTTCGCCCTCGGCGAGTTCGTCGGGGTCGGGCGTCTCGATGCCGGCCTCGCCGGGTTCGCCGACTTCGCTCCCGCTTTGGAACTCGGTGCCGAACTCCTCCTCGATCTCTTCGCGCTCCTCCTCGTCGAGGTCGAACTCACCGGGGTCGAAGTCGTCGAGGTCGTCACCGCCAGCGTCGCCAGTATCGGCGGCCGCGCCCGACTCCTCGGGCGCCGACTCGACCGCCGCGTCGGTCTCGGTCGACTCGTCGACGGCTGTCTCCGTGGATTCGGCGGCGACGGTCGTCGCTCCGCTCGTCTCCGACGAGGCAGTCTCGACCGGTTCGGCCTCGGTGGCGTCCGCCGGTTCCGACTCGGCCGGCCCGGAGTCGGCCTCCGCTTGTCCGGTCTCAGCGGAGGCCGATGGAGACTCCGTCGCGGCGTCCGCTTCGCTTCCCGCCGTGGAGTCCGTCGATTCGGCCGTCGCCTCCACCGATTCGGACGACGTTCCGGTCGTTCCGGACGCGGCCGACGTGGCCGCGTCGGCGGACCCCGTGTCACCGGCGGTCGCGTCAGTCGACTCGGAGGCGAGCGCACCGCCGAAGTCCTCGCTCTCGCCGCCGACGTTGGGGGCGACGTCCAGCGCGGCGAGCGCAGCGAGGTCCGCCTCGCCCGGTGCGTCGGGGGAAGCGGTGTGCGCGTCCACCTCGTCGCGCTCGTCGGCGACGACTTCGAGGGCCTGGACGGCGGTGTTCCGGACGGCGTCCAGGTACGCGGGCGTCGTGCCGTAGTGGTCGATGGCGAGCGGGACGCCCGCTGCCAGTCCGGTGTCGACGCCCTCGGCTTCGAGTGCCGCCCGCAGCTCGTCGCCGCGCTCGTCCATCCGGAGCGCGCGGGCCATCGTCCGCACGCGGTCGAGGGTCTGCCGGGCCGTCCCGACGGTCCAGCGGTCGCGGGTCTCCGCGTCGACCTCGTTGACGTTCTCCGGGCGGATCGAGGTGTAGGTCACGTCGGAGTCGTCTGGCTGGAAGGTCCGCGCCTTCCCGGTGACGGCGACGAACATCGGCGGCTGGGCGCGCTCGAAGAAGGCCTGCGCGTCGGGCTGGTACTGCCCGGCGTAGACGACGAACGCGCCCGTCGGGTCGACGACGCGCGCCCGGAGCACGTCCTCGCTCGCGTTCTCCACTTCGGTGAGGACGCCGACGACGAACAGGCGGTTGACGCGCCCGCCCGTCGGCGTGACCACGTAGTTCGGGGCGCGCTCCTCGTCGCTCTCGGAGTACGAGAAGTCGGCGTCCTCGAACTCCGCGGCGAACAGGCGGTAGGCGACCTCGCGGCGGCCCGCGCCGCCCTGGTCCTCCGACCCGCTCATTGCCGGACCTCCGCCAGCAGGTCGCTGGCACGCGCGGCGGGGTCGTCCTCCGTCTCGTCGAAGGTGCGGGCGTTGAGGTTGGCGCCGTACTCGTCGACGGACAGCGAGCCGCGCACGCGGAACTCGCGGCCGACGATCTCCTCGCGGATGGCGTCGGCGACGGCCTCCTGGTCCATCTCCTCGCGGGCGTGTTCCTTCGCGTCCTCGATGCCGCCGCCGTAGATCTCCTCGGTCAGCCCGTCGTCGAGGATGGCGGTCACGGTCCCCGTCCCGTCGTCGAGGATGGCCTTCACGCGCAGGTCGTCGACGCCGTCGACGGCGCCGTGGGTCCGGCACTGGCCGTTCTGCACGACGCGGCCGCACTCGGGGCAGCGCTCGATGAGGCCGGAGCCGTCGCGGACCGCGATGACGTTCCCGACGATCTCGACGTCGAACAGGCCGCCCGAGTCGATGGCGTCCCTGACCGCCAGAGCGGGCGCCTCCTCGGTGGGCTCGACCGTCCGGTCGAGTTCCTGGACCTCGGTGAACTCCGAGACGTTGACCGACGGCGCGCCGCGGAACTCCCGGACGAACACGTCTTCGAGGCGGAGCGACGCGCCCTCGGTGATCGCCTCGTGGGGTTCCCAGTCCGTGAAGGGGAGCCGCGTCGTCTCGTCGGCGAGGATGCCGCTCAGGATGTCCGTCTCGCCGTCGCGGCCGTCGATGGTCTTCGTCTCGACCTCCAGTACTGTTACCTCGACGTTGATCCCGCGGTCCCCGGGTTCGAGTTCGGCGAGCGTCGCGTCGCCGCCGACCGGGTAGTCGACGGCGAGGTCCTCGTCCGCGAGCTGGATCGTCGTGCTCTCGCCGAGGTTGAGCTCGGGGTCGCCCTCCCACTCGCGGACGCCGGCGTTGCCGGCGGTGATCGTCTGGCCTGCTTCGAGGCCGAAGTCGTCCCACGCGGTGTAGGAGATCTTGCCGCTCTCGTCGGCGATCTCCCCCTCGAAGATGACGTGGTCCGACCCCTGGTAGCGGATCGACCGCTTGCCGACCGTCAGGACTGTGCCGGTGACGGTGACCGAGGAGTCGCCCGTCGAGACGTCGGCGATGTCCTTGGTCGTCGGACCGCCGCTGTCGCTCGACCCGTCGCCGTACTTCCGTCGGAGACTGTCCTTCGCTTCCTCGACGGGCACGCTGTACTCGACGAGGTTCTCCAGGTCGCTTTTGACCTCCGTTTTGTCGACGCCGAGGCTGGAGGCGAGTTCCTCGGCATGGTCGTCTAAGCTCATCACCGAGACGTTCGGCTGGGGTCGGTAAAAATCGTTCCCGTCGGTCGACGGAGGGTCGACGGGTGCGCGACGGCGGGGCCGACAGTCGCCGGACCCCGGCCGCGGACTCGTGTCAACGGGACGCTCGGTCGGGGCAGGTTTTTGGTCGTCCACGTGTGACGTGGGTCTCATGGAACCTCCGACGTTCAGGGGCAAGCCGTCGGAGACGCACGTCATCTGGAGGCGATCCGGGGCCGAGGAGAGCGTCCCGAAGCGATTCGACGAACGGGAGCTTCGCGCCTGGTGTTCGACCCACGGGTTCGACTTCGAGACCGACAGACGCGTCGACCACGACCGCTCCGAGGACCCGCGAGAGCAGTACCGGACGGTGTTCGCCTGGGCCGACGAGGAGAGCGAGTCGTTCGGCCTCGGCGACGACGAGTGGGAGATCGCGACCCAGGAGACGCCGCGCACGTTCCTGGAGATCGACGCCAAGGGAGAGGCACGCCTCAAGACGTGGACCGAGGAGTACGTCTTCGACGTCGAGGAGCTCTGGCTCGACGGCCGCTCGTTCGTCTTCCGCGCGGCCGAGATCGACGGCGCCAAGCGCCTCGACGCGGGGAAGCTCACCGAGCCGCCGGAGTGAGACCCCCCGGAGCGAGCCCCGCGGAGTGCGGCCGAGGGACCGAAAGCGGTATTCCCCGGTGTACGCTTCTGTCTCCCATGCACGTCGTCGTCAACGCCGCGATGAGCGCCGACGGGAAGCTCTCGACGCGCGAACGGGAACAGGTCGCGATCAGCGGTCCCGACGACTTCGACCGCGTCGACGCGCTCCGCGCCGAGAGCGACGCCGTCATGGTCGGCGTCGGGACCGTCCTCGCCGACGATCCCTCGTTGACCGTCGACGACGACGCGCGCCGCGAGCGCCGCCGGAACGCCGGCAAGCCCGAGAACCCCGCGCGCATCGTCGCCGACTCCCGGATCCGGACGCCCACGGACGCCAGGGTCCTCGACGACCGGGCCGAGACGTACCTCCTGACGAGCGAGGCCGCCCCGCAGGACTTCGTCGCCGAGATCACGGAGTCCGGCGCCGAGGTGATCGCCGCCGGCGACCAGCGGGTCGACCTCGCCGCGGCGCTGGCCGAACTGGAGTCCCGCGGGATCGACCGGCTGATGGTCGAAGGGGGCGGCGAGATCATCTTCTCGCTGTTCGAGGCGGAGCTAGTCGACGAGCTCTCGGTGTTCGTCGGCCCGACGGTGATCGGCGGCTGGAAGGCGCCGACGCTGGCCGACGGCGACGGCTTCGTCGACGACTTTCCGGAGCTGTCGCTGCGCGACGTCGACGGCGTCGACGACGGCGTCCTGATCCGCTGGGACGTGTGCTGACGACCCGACGGCGGTCGGAACGCCGGTCACCAGGTCCAGCGGCGGTCTCAGCGCTCGCGACCGGACCCGGCGTGGAGAAACCGCGAAACCGCCTGCTACTGGCGAGTCGCGTCAGTGAGCGTGGCCGGTGAGTTCGGCGAACGAGCGGCCGAAGCGCTCCTCGAACAGCTCGAGCGTCAGTTCCTCGGTGTCGGCGACCGTGTCGTCGACCTCGCCCTCGCTGTGGTGGACGGCGCTGTGGATGCGCTGTGCGAGGCCGAACATCGCGATGTCCCCGACGATCTCCGGTGCCGTCTCGTCGCCCTCGGCGAGGAGGTCGAGCAGTTCGGTGGGGACGACGAGTTCGTCCGTCGCACCGTCTTCCGATTCGAGCGTCAGCGTCACCGTCTCGGCGTCTGCCATGGTCCTCGTTCGGACAGCCGCCATATGGGTCTGGTGGATGCGTATGCGAGTATCGGCGAGTGACCTGTCGAACGGGAAAACGAGCGATATTCCGTCAGTTCCGCACCGAGAGGCGTCAGTCGTCGGCTTCCGCGGCGGCCTCGGCTTCGCTCTCGGTCCCGACTTCGCGTTCGAGGTAGTCGTCGGCGTCCATCGCGGCCTTGCAGCCCATGCCGCCGGCGGTGATCGCCTGCTGGTAGTGGTGGTCGACGACGTCGCCCGCGGCGAACAGCCCCTCGACGCCGGTCGCGGTCTGGTTCGCGCCCTCGCCGCCGCCGCGGCTGCCCTGCGTCTTCACGTAGCCTTCGGGGTCCAGATCGACGCCGGTGTCTTCGAGGTAGTCGGTGTTGGGCGTGTGGCCGATGGCGACGAAGACGGCGCCCACGTCGAAGTCGAACTCCTCGGTCTCGGGGTCGTCGAGGTTGTCCTTGGGGTAGCCCGACTCGTTGCGTGCCAGCGTCACGTGGTCGACGCCGCCCTCCTGGGAGCCGTGGACCTCCAGCAGTTCGGTGTTTCGCATGATCTCCACGTCGCCGTCTTCGACCTTGTCCATCAGGCGGTCGATCCAGTAGTCCTCGGCGCGGAACTCCTCGCGGCGGTGGGCCAGGTAGACCGTGTCCGCGAAGCGCGTGAGGAAGTCGGCCTCCTCGAAGGCGGCGTCGCCGCCGCCGACGACGAGCATGTCCTCGCCGCGGAAGAACGCGCCGTCGCAGGTGGCGCACGTCGAGACGCCGAAGCCCATGAGGTCGTCCTCGCCGGGGACGCCGAGGGTGCGCGCGCTCGCGCCGCTGGCGGTGATGAAGGCGTCCGTCGTGTACGTGTCGCCGGTGTTGAGTTCCACCTCGAAGGGCCGGACCTCGTCGTCGATGTCCTCGACGACCCCGTGAGTGATCTCGGCGCCGAACTGCGTGGCCTGCTCTTTCATGTTGTTCACGAGTTCGGTCCCCCCGACGCCGTCGGGGAAGCCCGGGTAGTTCTCGACGTCGGTGGTCAGCGTGAGCTGTCCGCCGGGCTCGTCGCCTTCGAGGACGAGCGGTTCTAGGTTCGATCGCGCCGCGTAGATGGCCGCTGTCAGTCCAGCGATGCCCGAACCCGCGATTATCAGCCGTCGGTGGTCGACCGGCTCAGTAGTCATTGGTTCACGGTAATGGAGTATCCCGTATGTAGATTGCGCTCGCTCACCGGCCGCTCACACTCCCGCTGAGACGGTCGACAGCCGCAGCGGGTGTCGTGGTACGACCCGGCCGCGGCTCACTCGTTCTTCCACTCGCCGACTCGCTCCCCGTGGATCTCCCCTTTCGCCTGGCGATCGCTCGGCCACTTCGCCACGAGGAGGACCGAGAGGTAGAAGACGGCGAGCGCGCCCGCAACGACCGTGCCGGGGATGCCGGGCAGCGCGGCCGACTCCGACCACTGCGACTCGGGCGTGAACAGCGTCACCTTCGCGAGCCACGCGAGGCCGACGACGACGTACAGGGGACCGTAGGTCCGACGGAGCCGCCGCGCGAGCGCCTCGCGCGTCGTGACCTTGAACGTCGGCGACCGGAGGTCCTCGCTCAGTTTCTCGCGCCAGGTGGGGTCCTCGAGGCCGCCCGGCGACAGCGCGTTCGCGAAGAAGTTCTCCTGGACGATCCGGACGCGGGACCGATACACGTCGTAGAACCGGTAGCGCCGGACCTCGTAGGTGAGGAACATCGAGAGCGCCACGACGCCTATCAGGAGCAGGTACGCGGGCATCTGCGGTGTCGAGAACACCACCGACACCAGCGCCGCCAGCACCGTTATCGCCCAGTTCGTCGTGCGGTCCATCCGGTCCTGCGCCCCGGCGGCCTGGGTGACCTCGCTCCGGTAGAACTGCGCGAGCGCGGAGCTGAACGCGTCGGCGTCCTCCGCGATCTCGGCGGCGACCACCTCGTCCCGGTCGAGCGGGCTCTCGCTGCGGGCCTCGTCGTCCATGTCGACCGTTGGGCGGCCAGCCTCAATACGCCTGAGACACCGTGTCGAAACCGCCAGTAGCCCGGAAACAGTCGGGACGTATCGGGGACGGAATGGCCCCGGCGGGCGCGACCAGCGGACCGAACGCTTAGGGTCACACCGGCGCAGGGTCCGACTATGCCCGCCGATCTGGAGGAGAAGACCGACCGCTACGAGGGGCTGCTCGCCGAGGCGCTGGACGCCGCGGAGGTCGCACCGCCCGAAGGGACGCCCATGGCCGAGGCCGCCGCCGAGTGCGAGGAGATGGCCCGCTCGTACCTCGAAGACGGCCGCCACTTCCACGACGACGGCGACCCGGTGAACGCCCTCGCCTCGTTCTCGTACGGCCACGCCTGGCTCGACGCCGGCGCCCGCATCGGCCTGTTCGACGTGCCCGAAGAGGGCCACCTGTTCACGGTGTAGCGGGCGAACCCCCGCGAACGGTCCCGAGGGGCCGATCCGGCGGATCGCGGCGGGGGAAATAGCTTTCCGGTTCCGTCCGGTGCAATGAGACATGCCCGGCCCGACGGACCGGTCCCCAGCCGCCGTGGTCCGCGACTTCTTCGACGGCCCGGAGTACGAACCGCTCACCGCGCGGGAGATCGCCGCCGAGACCGAGTACTCGGCGGCGGCCGTCCGGGACGAACTCGACGTATTGGTCGACCGGGACCTCCTACGGACGAAGGAACTCACGGGGGGCCGTCGAGTGTGGTGGCCCGCCATCGACCAGCGCACCGAGCGGGCGGAACTGGTCGACGCGATGGCTGACGCGTCGGAGGACCCCGACGCCCAGATCACGCGCCAGCAACTGATCGAGCGCCACCGGCACCTGGCCCAGTTCGTCACCGAGATAAACATCACCGCGGATCTCGACGAGATCCTCCGCCAGATAACCGAGGTGGCCCGAGAGCTCGTCGGCGCCCACCAGTCGGTGACCAGCAGGACGCTCAACCAGAACTGGGAGCAGGCGATAAACGCCGTCTCGCTCTCGGAGAAGTACGCCGAGTACAGCGACTACGACACCGAACCCGACGGGAGCGGCATCTACTCCGTCGTCTGCGAGCGCAACGAGCCGATGCGGGTGACCCAGGACGAACTGGAGTCGCACCCGGCCTGGCAGGCATTCGGTGACGAGGCCGACGAGCATCCCCCGATGGACGGCTGGCTGGCCGTCCCCATCGTCGGCCCGGAGGGCGAGAACACGGGGCTCATCCAGCTCTCTGACCGCTACGATGGCGAATTTACCGAGGCCGACGAGGCCATCTTGGTTCAGCTCGCGAACGTCGCGTCCGCGGCCATCGAGAACGCGCGCCTCTACGACGAGCTGCGCGAGTCCGAGGAGCGCTACCGGACCCTCTTTGACTCGATGACGGAGGGGTACTGCGTCGTCGAACCCGCGGAGCCCGACGACGCCGACCGAACCGACTATCGGTTCCTGGAGGCCAACCCGGCGTTCGAGGCGCACACCGGGCTGCGTGACGTGGCCGGTTGTACCGTCCGCGAGGCCGACGTCGCCGACCCTGGGGCGTGGTTCGACGTCCTGGACAGCGTCGCCGACTCGACGGACGGCGGTCCCTTCCAGCGCGAACTCGAGATGCGCGGCCGCGTCCTGCAGTGCCAGGCGTTCCCCATCGGCGGCGCGTCGGGCGGGCAGGTCGGGATGACGGCGCGGGACGTGACCGAGCGCGTCGAGCGCGAGCGCCGGCTCGAAGAGTCCAACGAGCGCCTCGAACAGTTCGCCTACGCGGCCTCCCACGACCTGCAGGAGCCGCTGCGGATGGTCTCCAGCTACCTCCAACTGCTGGAGAACCGGTACGCGGACGATCTAGACGATGAGGCGCGGGAATTCCTCGCCTTCGCCGTCGACGGGGCCGATCGGATGCGGGAGATGATAGACGGACTCCTCGAGTACTCCCGGGTCGAGACGGAGGGCGACCCGCTGGAGCCGGTCGACCTGAACGCCGTGTTCTCCGACGTTCGCGACGACCTGCAGGTCGCCATCGAGGAGAGCGGCGCCGACGTCGCGGCCGAGGACCTACCCCGGGTTCGCGGGGACGGCGACCAGCTCCGGCAGGTGTTCCAGAACCTCGTCGACAACGCCATCGAGTACAGCGGCGACGAACCGCCGACCGTCCGCGTCGGGGCCGAACGCGCCGGCGACCGGTGGGTCGTCTCAGTCCGGGACGAGGGCATCGGGATCGACCCCGAGTACGCCGACGCGATCTTCCAGGTCTTCGAGCGGCTCCACACTAGCGACGAGTACTCGGGCACGGGCATCGGACTGGCGCTCTGCGAGCGCATCGTCGAACGCCACGGGGGCGAACTGTGGGTCGACGCCGAGCCGGGCGAGGGGTCGACGTTCTCGTTCACGCTACCGACCGTCGACAGCGGCGAGTAGCCGCGACGGCCCACCAGTGAACGCCGGTAGACTGGCGCCGCGGCGGGCGGCGGCCGACGCCGAGTTTCATCCGTGATTACTGGGGGTTCGAGTTTAAGTGAGTCGCCGGGATACCTCGGGTAACACGCGGCCACGGACCTCTCATGTCACGCGAAGCCAGCGACGGGACGGGAACGGGGGAGGGCCGCCTCCAGGCCTTTCAGGAGTGGCTCTCCCGAGCGGCCACGGTCCTCACGGGCACCCGGATCCACGTTCCGAACTACGACCCCGCACGCCACGGCCGGCTGGTCGCCGACCCCCCAGCCACCGGCGAGCGGGAAGTCGAGCGCTACTGGCTCAACGCGCCCTTCGCCTACGCGACCATCAGCTACGACGACGAGGAGAACGAACACCGCTACCGCGTCGTCGAGCCGTCGCTCGACGAGACGGAACTGGATCTGTTAGAACGAGTCTTCGAGGACGTTCGCGACCCGCTGATCTACCGCGACGAGGTGAGCGCCGACCCGGCGGACGCTCTCCGCGAGGAACTGCGCCGGCGGCTCGAAGAGTACGGCGTCGACGTGCCGACGGAGACGTTCTACCGGCTGTTCTACTACCTCCACCGGTCGTTCCTGGGGTACGGCAAGCTCGACCCGATCATGCACGACGCGCACGTCGAGGACATCTCCTGCGACGGCGCGGCCCTGCCGGTGTTCGTCTACCACGAGGAGTACACGGACGTGGAGACGAACGTCGTCTTCGAGCGCGACGCCCTCGACGACTTCGTCGTCCAGCTCGCCCAGCGCTCGGGCAGGCACGTCAGCGTCAGCGACCCGGTCGTCTCGACGACGCTGCCGGACGGCTCGCGGATCGAACTCGCCCTGGGCGACGAGGTGACCCCGCGCGGGTCGGCGTTCACCATCCGCAAGTACGCCGACGAGCCGCTGACGCCGGTCGACCTGATGGACTACGGCACCTACGACGACCGGATGCTCGCCTTCCTCTGGCTGTGCATCGAGAACAACAAGAGCCTCGTCTTCGCCGGCGGGACGGCGGCGGGGAAGACCACCTCGATGAACGCCGTCTCGATGTTCATCCCGCCGCGCTCGAAGGTGATCACCATCGAGGACACCCGCGAGCTGTCGCTGTACCACGAGAACTGGCTGTCGTCGGTCACCCGCGAGCGCATGGGCGACGGCGACATCACGATGTACGACCTGCTGCGCTCGTCGCTGCGCCACCGCCCGGAGTACATCGTCGTCGGCGAGGTCCGCGGCGAGGAAGCGATCACGCTCTTCCAGGCGATGAACACCGGCCACACCACGTTCTCGACGCTGCACGCGGACTCCGTGCAGACGGTCATCAACCGCCTGGAGAACGAGCCGATCAACGTCCCGCGGCCGATGGTCCAGTCGCTGGACGTGCTCAGCGTGCAGGTGCTGACGCGCTCGGACGGCGAACGCGTCCGCCGCGCGAAGACCATCTCGGAGATCGAGGGCATCGACCAGCGGACGGGCGAACTCGACTACTCCAACACGTACTCCTGGGACGGCACCTCGGACACGTTCACGCGGAACAACAGCGAACTGCTCGAAGAGATCCGCCAGGAGCAGGGGTGGACGCGCGGCGAGCTGATGCGGGAGTTCCGTAATCGGCGACGCTTCCTCGCGTACCTGCGAAACAACGGGATATCCGACTTCCGACGGTTCACGGCGATGGTCAACAAGTACTACGCGGACCCCGGCGAGGTCGTCGACATGATCGAGGACGCCGAGGTGACCGTCGGCGACTCATGAGGTCGCTCGTCGGCCTCGCGCCGTTGCTGGTCGGGCTCGGGCTGGTCGCGCTCCTCGCGTTCGCGCCGCTGCATCGGGAACTGCGCACCGTCTCGATCCGGATCGCGCGCCGCTACTTCGCCCGGTACGTCTCGGAGGACGCGCCCCACCGACGACGCAGGTTGCGCGAGGCCTACGTCGACCAGACCTACCGGGCGTACGCCGCCGAGACCTACCTCGTCACGGCGGTCGCGGCGGCGGCCGGCGCCATCGTCGGGGTGTACCTCACCGGCGGCGCCCTGCTGATCCTGCCGGCGGTCGGGGAGTTCATCAACCAGCTTCCGAACGCGATGGCAAGCGCCCTCGGACGGCCGGAACTCGAACCGCAACTCACGCCGAAGCAGGTGTTCGCGGTCCTGACCGGCGGCGGTGCGTTGACCGGGCTGGGAGCCGCGGGGTTCGCCTACTGGTTCCGCTGGGAGCGCCCGCGCAGTCGCGCCGAGACGCGCAGGCGCGGCATCAACGAGGGACTGCCGCGGACGGTGGCGTTCGTCTACGCGCTCTCGCGCGGCGGGATGGCGATGCCGGACGTGATGCGGACGCTCGCGCGCAACCGGGCCGTCTACGGCCACGGCGCGGACGAGGTGTCCGTCGCGGTCCGCGAGATGGACCTCCTCGGCCGCGACATCATCACGGCGGTCCGGAACGTCACGAGGCGGACTCCCAGCGAGGAGTTCAAGACGTTCGGCGAGAACCTCGCGAGCGTCCTCCAGAGCGGCCAGAACCTGTCGGGCTTCCTGCGGGAGCAGTACGACCGCTACCAGGAGGAGGCGCTCGACCGCCAGGAGGACGTGCTCGAACTGCTCGCGACCATCGCGGAGGCGTACGTGACTGTCCTCGTGGCCGGGACGCTCTTCCTGATGACGATCCTACTGGTCTTCGGGCTGACGACGACCCGGACGATCAACTTCCTTCGGCTGCTCGCGTACGTGATGATCCCGCTGGCGAACCTGCTGTTCGTGGTCTACCTCTCGGGGAAGCTCGACCTGCTCGGCGTCGGTGGCGGGGCGGAGACGGGCGGGCTCGCCGAGTCCGTCCGCGGCAACGCCGGGTTGCCCGACCCGTCGTCGAAGTGGGACGGTGTTCCTGACTCGACTTCGGACAGTGACCCGGGATCGGCTTCGGACGGCCACCCGGGCTCGGAGCGCGGCAGCGATCGGCAGGCCACCGACGGAGGGTACGCGACGGCGTCGATCGACCGACGACAGCTCGGCGCCTACGACGCGCTCGCTCGCGTCCGAGCGCTCTTCGACCGACCCGCACAGAAACTCCTCCGGCGGCCGACCGCGATCCTCTACGTGACCGTCCCGCTCGCGCTGCTCTCGGTGGCCCTCCGCGCGCCGGGGTTGTTCGTCGGCGACGTGCAGGTCCGCGCGCTCGACGACGTGCTCGTCCAGGCGCTGCTGGTGGTCGTCGGCTCGTTCGCCGTGGTCTGGGAGTACTACTCCCGCCGGATCAGGCGGATGGAGGCCGCGCTCCCCGAGTTCCTCGACCGACTCGCGAGCCTCAACCAGGCGGGGATGTCCGTCGTCGAGGCGCTCGAACGGGTCCGCGAGAGCGACCTGGGCGTGCTCTCCGTCGAGGTCGACCGGATCCACAGGGACATCACCTACGGCGCGAACGTCGACGACGCGCTGCGCCGCTTCGGCCTGCGCGTCCGGACGACGGCGACGACGCGCGTCGTCACGCTGCTGACCAACGCGCTCCGGGCGAGCGGCGACGTCGCGCCGGTCCTGCGGATCGCCGGCCAGCAGGCCGCGGCGGAGCTGAAACTCCGACGCAAGCGGCGCCAGCAGATGTTCACCTACCTCGTCGTCATCTACGTCTCCTTCGCCGTGTTCCTGGTCATCATCGTCGCCGTCCAGGAAGTGCTCGTTCCGAGCCTCCCGAACAACGTCCCGACGCCGGAGAACACGAACCGAATGGCCGTCGACGTCGAGGCGTTCGCCCGCTTCGGCCGGGTGAACAAGGCCGCCTACACGCTCGTGTTCTTCCACACCGCCATCATCCAGGCCGTCCTCTCGGGGTTCGTCGCCGGCCAGCTGGGCGAGGGGTCGCTCAAGGACGGCGCGAAACACGCGGCGGTCCTGCTCGCCGTCGCCTACGCCGCGTTCGTGCTCCTCTCCTCGCCCGTCGCACAGGTGACGTTCTCCGACCAGACGATAACCGGCGACACCGTCACGGTCGACAGCGTCTCCCTCTCGGAGGGGGGATACGTCACGATCCGATCGAAGACCGCCGACGGCGAGATCGTCGGCCACAGCGGCTACGTCCCGCCGGGCGACGAACGGGACGTCCGGATCGCGCTCCGCTCGACCTACAGCGACGAGATGGAGCTGTACGCCGTGCCGCACCTCGACACGGACGGTAACGAGCGATTCGGCTACACCGGAGGGTCCGTCGACCGAACGTACCCGACCGAGCGAACCCGTATCTACGACGTAGCGCAGGTCCAGCGAGGAACGCGCGGTGCGGCGCTGAACCCGGTCAGGCGGCCGCGCTTCGCCGGGTTTTAGGCGGATGGCCACCCTACCGACGCGGCGATGGAACTGGCCGCCTTCGCAGAGCGGGCCCGAGCGATCGAAGCCGAGAGCGCCGACAGCGCGGTCCGCGAGCGTGTGACCGACCTGTTCGCGGCGGCGGGCGAGGACCTGCCCGTCGTCGCCCGATACGTGCAGGGCCGGGTGTTCCCCGCCCACGTCTCGACGAAACTCGACATCGGTCCCGCGCTGTGCTACGAGGCCATCGCGAAGGCGGCCGGTCCGAACGTCTCCGCCGACGACGTGGAGGGCCGCGTCGCCGACCTCGGTGACGTCGGCGAAGTCGCCGCGAGCTACGACTTCGGCGGCCAGCAGGGGCTCGGCGCGTTCGGCGCGGGCAGTGGCGGCGACGGCGGCTCGGGCTCGGACGGACTGACCGTGGCGGAGGTCGACAGCGAACTCCGCGACCTCGCCGCGACCGAAGGCGCCGGGAGCCAGGACACGAAACGCGACATCCTCTTCGGGCTGTTCAACCGGACCGAGGGCGACGAGGCGCGATATCTCGCGCGGCTCGTGCTCGCCGAGATGCGCATCGGCGTCGGCGAGGGGACCGTCCGAGACGCGATCGCCGACGCCTTCGACGTGCCGGTCGACGAGGTCGAGCGCGCGCTCCAGGTGACCAACGACTACGGCGAAGTGGCGGTCGTCGCCCGCGACGAGGGAGTCGACGGCCTCGACGCGCTCGGACTGGAGATCGGCCGGCCGGTCGGCGCGATGCTCGCCCAGGCCGGGATCGTCACCGACGCGCTCGACGAGTGGGGCGAGGCCGCCGTCGAGTGGAAGTACGACGGGGCGCGCGTCCAGGTGCACCACGACCCCTCGCGGGAAGACGGCGACGCCGAAGGCGACGGGCCCGAGACGCGACTGTTCTCCCGGAACATGGAGGACGTGACCGACCCGCTCCCGGAGGTCGTCGAGTTCGTCGACGAGGCCGTCGACGTTCCCGCGATCCTCGACGGGGAGGTCGTCGCCGTCGCCGAGGACGGCTCGCCGCTCCCGTTCCAGGAAGTCCTGCGGCGATTCCGCCGGAAACACGACGTGGCGAAGGCCCGCGAGGACGTGACCGTCGAGTTCCGGGCGTTCGACTGCCTGCACGCGGCGGGTGACGACCTGCTCGACGAACCGCTGGTCGACCGCCACGCCCGACTCGAAACCGTCCTCGGCGAGACCGGCGAGTCGGCGCTGTCCGCACTCGAACTGTCCGACGACCCGGACGAGATCGCCGACATCGAAGCCGAGTCGCTCGACGCCGGTCACGAGGGGATCATGCTCAAGAACCCCGAGTCGGCGTACACGCCCGGCCGCCGCGGGAAGAACTGGCTGAAGCGCAAGCCCGACGTGGAGACGCTCGACCTCGTTGTCACCGGCGCCGAGTGGGGCGAGGGCCGGCGCGCGGAACTGCTCGGGACCTTCCTGCTGTCGGCGCGGACCGACGACGGGTTCGAGACGCTCGGCAAGGTCGCGACGGGCGTCACCGACGAGGAACTCGAGGAACTGACCGACCTGCTGGAGCCACACGTCCTCTCGGAGGACGGCACCGACGTGGACATCGACCCCGCCGTCGTCTTCGAGGTCGGCTACGAGGAGATCCAGGCCTCGCCCACCTACTCGTCGGGCTACGCCCTGCGATTCCCGCGATTCCTGGGCGTCCGTGAGGACAAAGACCCCGACGACGCGGACTCGCTGGAACGCGTAGAGCGGTTGGCCGAACGGCAGTGACCACGGGTATCGGAAGCGGCTACCCGGAGGCGAAGCCTTTTCGCCGTGACACCGGAACGCGGACGTATGACAGTGCGACACGACGGCCTGACGGTCGACTGGCTCGGCTACGCGACACTCCGCATCGAGGGCGACGACACCGTCGTCTACTTCGACCCCGGCCGATACGGGACCCTGACCGGCGAGTGGGAACCCGACACGCCCGGCGTCGGTCACCCGCCCGCCCAGGACTACGACGCACAGGACGGAGACATCGTCTGCGTCACACACATCCACCACTACGACAGCGACGGCGTGGAGCGGGTCGCCAGCGAGGACGCGACGGTCGTCGCCTTCGAGGGCATCGACGTGGCCGACAGCGACCGCGACCTGACCCCGATCGACGACCTCCCCTACGAGGTCGTCGAAGTCGGCATGGAGGACGAACTCGTCGTCGACGACGTGCCGATCATGACGGTCCCGGCGTACAACGACCCCGACGGGAAGAACGTCAACGAGGACGGCACGCCGATCCACCCGGAGGGCATCGGCTGCGGGTTCGTCGCTTCCGTCGACGACACGAACGTCTTCTGGACGGGCGACTCCGACGCGCTCGACGGGCACGAGGAACTCGACGCGTCGCTGTTCGTCCCCTCGATCTCCCAGTCGTACACGATGGACCGCCACGACGCCGCAGACCTCGCCGAGGCGATGGACCCCGACCTCGTCCTCCCGATCCACTACAACACGTTCGAAGCGCTGGAGGGCGACAGCGGCGCCTTCGCTCAGGACGTGGCCAGGCGCGGCGTTCCCGTCGTCTTAGACGAGCGCTGAGCGGCGTCAGTCGGCCGGCCCTACCGCCTCGCCGACGTTCGTGATCATCCCGGACGCTTTCTCCCGAACGTCCCTCACGCGCGCTGGACGGTGGTCTCGGCGACCGGTATCCGTTCTTCCTCGAACCGCCATTCGACTCGCACGGCTGCGCCGTATGCGACGCCGTCGACCGTTATCTGGTCGCCTTCCGTCACTTCGTCGTCGCCCTCCGCCGCGTCGGCCCAGACGGTCCGCCGGTCCCCGTCGACGACCACGTGTAATCTGTCGCTCCGGATGGCGTCACCCCCGTCGTGGGAGACTGTGATACCGTTCTCCGTCGCCTCGACGGTGATCGACACCGTCGGCACGGCCGGGTCGCCATCGGGCGCGAGCACGAGCGATCCCGCGATCGCCGCACCGACGACCGCCACCGCCAGAATGACCACCACCCCGATGACTCCGACCGCGACGATCAACGCCGCGTTTCGCCCGCTGTCGCCACTCTCATCTGCCATATCTCACGCACGAAACTGTTACTACATAAAAATTTCCGAGACAGCGTCCGAACCGGCCAACGGTGGTCCGCTCGCGATGACGCCGATCAGAGGACGCCCATCTCGTCGAGGCGTTCCGGCAGGTAGGTCTCGGTCACGAAGTCCAGGCCGTAGGAGGCCAGGCTCTGCTGTTCGGACTTCTTCCCGATGTCGAGCTGGAGCTCGATCTGCTCCTCCCAGTAGTCGGTCTGGAAGCGCGGGTCCTCCAGTTCGCTCTCCAGCGCGTTGACGTCCGAGTCGGCGAGCGGGTCCGTCGGCAGGTCGTACTCGACGATGTCCTCGGGCTGGATGCCGATGAACTGGGCCTCCGGCGTGGCGAGGTACTCCGAGAGGTGCGCGCTCTTGATCGACCCGTAGGAGACCGAGCCGAAGATGCGGTACGACCACGGGTCGCCGTCAGTGAACACCGTGACCGGGAGGCCGAGTTCGTCGTGGAGGCGCTTGGTGAGCCGACGGGTCGCCCGCGCGGGCTGGCCGCCGAGGTGGACGACGAGCGCGTCGTACTCGTCGTCGAAACCGTTCTCGACGAGCCGGTCGCGCATACCACCGGTCTCCACGCAGAGGACGAACTCCGCGTCGTTGTCGAGGAACTCGATTGTGTCGGGGTTGTTGGGGATCTGGTAACCGCCCTGGCCGACGTCGTCCTGGCAGTGGATCTCGCGGTCGCCGCGGTTGGTCTGCTCGCGGAGGAGCAGCGGCCCCATCACCTTCGCGCCGGACTCCTCCGGGCGCATGTGGAAGTCCTCGCGCTTGACCTCGGAGACGATCTCCAGGTCCTCGATGAGGTTGTTCGACTCGTCCTGCGTGTTGAACTGGGCCTCGTCTAAGTCCCAGGACTCGCTGAGGTAGTAGAGTTCACGCAGGGTGGACGAGCGGTCCTGGTCGAGCTGGCGGGCGAGGAAGTCGATGGTGTAGGTCGCCTTGAGGAGCTTCTCTGCGCCGGAGATGGTCTTGGCCGTCCGCGTGCTCTCGCGGTCGCCGTACACCCAGACGTTTTTGTCCTCGTCGTACTCGATGTTGGACTTCGTCCGGGTCGGGATCCGCATCTTCGGGACGTCGCCCTCCTCGAACTGCTCGTAGAACTCCTCGGCCAGGTCGATCAGCTGTTCTCTCGCGTCCGCGTCTGTTTCCGTGCTCATTGTTATGCGTCTACCGTGAGTCGCTCTTCTTCCAGTCCCTCGACCGAGATCTCGAACTCGGCGCCGTCGTCGACCTCGTACTCCAGGGTGGTCTCGTCGCCGCTGGACACCGACGCGGACCACTTGACGAACCACTCGCCGTCCATCTCGACGACGCTCGCGTCGCCGTTGGCCAGCGCGGGTTCGCTCCCCGCGACGATGTCCGTGATCTCGACGTCCGCCGCGCGGTCGGAGTTGTTCTCGATGGTCAGCCGGACCGTGTCGCCGTCGCGCTCGCGCTCGACGAGGACGTTGTTCATGATCCGCGCGAGCGTGTCGTCGATGTCGAGTTCCTCGCTGCCGGTCACCTGCGTCAGCTTCTCGGCCATCTCCGGCAGGATGGTCGCGAGTTTGTCCTGCTTCTCGCGGCGCTGCTGCATCGAGCGCCGCTTCTTCAGGAACGACTTCAGCTCGCGGGCCGCCTCCCGCATCGCGAGTTCGATCTCCGATTCGAGCTCGGGGACGTTCGCGACGGCGTCCTTCGACTCGCTGGTGAACGGGACGTTCGTCGACGCGATGTGGACCATGATGACGACCGGGCCGTTCGGGATGCCCGAGCCGCCGGGCTGGTCGAGGTTGTAGTTGCGCCAGTTGATGTTCTTGACCACGTCGGTCGTCGCACAGGCGCCGCGCTGGTAGACCAGCGGGACGCGGTTAGCGAAGCGCATCACCTCGGCCTTACCCTCCGCCTCGACGTCGCCGCCGTAGGCCAGGCCGGCCTCGACGATGAACGGGTCGCCGCCGTGGACGGAGGCGTCGCGGGTCGACGCCGAGTAGAAGTCGGCGTCGTACTCCTTTCGCAGGCCCTCCTCGATGAGGTCGGCGTTGATCGGGGCGAGGCAGTCGGTCGGCGGGGAGATGATGTCCGTCTCGCGCATCGCCTCCAGCAGCTGGCTGGAGGTGTCGCGGTCGTCGGCGATCTCCTTCACGTTCGGCGGGTCGTCGGGGACCCGCTCGGCGGACTCCCAGACGATCTCGACGACGTTCTCGCGAGCGGTCTCGCCGAAGGTCGCGTCGTCGTACTCCTCGGTCGCGTCCGCCGCGCGGCGGACGAACTCCCGGATCTCCTCGCGGGTGAACCGGTGGCGGCGGTCGTCGGCGTCGCCGAACTTCGGGGCGAGCCGGTCGGCCAGCCCCTGGATCGTCGCGTCGTCTTTCTGCGTGGTCGTCACCTCGTCGACGAGCCCGTAGAGGTCAGACCGGAGGCGTTCGTACTCGTCGTCGGCGTCGACGCCGATAACGGCCTGCCAGCCGGCCTCGACCGCGTTCTCGCGGACGGTCGATCCGAACGTGGTGTCGTACTTCTCCTCGACGTCGTCTGCCACGTCGTCGACGAGGGCGGAGAGTTCGTGGTGGGACACCCGCTCGTAGCCGTCGAGCGCGTCGGAGACGCGGTCGGCGAACTCGGCGGTCGCGTCGGCGCCCTTGTTGGCGACGGCGGCGTCGAGCGCGCGGGCCACGTCGGCGTCCTCGTGGGCTTCGGGCGGTCGCCAGGCCATCTCGCGGCCGAAGTGGCGGTCGCGGAAGTTGTCGATGACCGAGTCGGCGGTCTTGCCGCCGACGCGGGTGAACTCGCTCTGCAGGAAGCCCGACACCGAGTAGGACTCGGTGGCGTCGAGCATCTTGATGAGCGTCCCGAGTTCGACCCCGTGAGGGTGGGGCCGGATCTCCTCGGTCTCCTCGGGGAGCTGGTCGGTCACCCGCTCGTACTTCATGTGTTCGCTCGGCTCGCGCAGCTCGATGCGGGCGTGGGGGTTGACGACCGCGGTGTGTTTGATGTAGTCGTGGAGCTGGTTGCGGGCGCGCATGTTCGCCTCCATCTCCAGTTCGATGCGCGTCCCGTGGGGGCGCTCCCAGGTGGTCGTCTCCTCGACGTCGATTTCGGGCTCGTTGGTGTCTGTGTCGATGATGAGCTCGAAGTACTCGGCGTCGACGCCGCCCTTCGTCCGGGAGGTGATCTTCGCGGGCTTGCCGGAGGTGAGCTGGGAGTACAGCACCGCCGCGGAGATACCGATCCCCTGCTGGCCGCGGTTCTGCTCGCGCTTGTGGAACCGCGACCCGTAGAGCAGCTTCCCGAAGACCTTGGGGATCTGCTCTTTGGTGATGCCGGGACCGTTGTCCTCGACGATGAGGCGGTAGTAGTCCCCCGCCTCCTGGATCTCGACGTAGATGTCGGGGGCGATGCCGGCCTCTTCGCAGGCGTCCAGTGCGTTGTCGACCGCCTCTTTCACGGCGGTCACGAGTCCTCGGGCTCCGCTGTCGAACCCGAGCATGTGCTTGTTCTTCTCGAAGAACTCGGCGATGGAGATCGACCGCTGGCTCTCTGCCAGCTCCTCGGCGATCCCCTCACCCTCGCCGAGTTGCGACTGATACGATGTCATCCGTGCGACCCCCTACTGCCGGACGGCTTAAAAGGCGTTCGCCGGCAGAGTGAAAGTGAAACCGGTCCACTCCGGCGCCCCCCTGCGGCGTGTGACCGGATGGCAGGCGCCCCCCGCGAACCGGCCGAAACGGGCCGGGTGTACCAGGCCTGCGAACGGATCCGGGCGATTTCACGGTGGAAACGGTCTCTCGTCCGTCAGTCTCGCGCTCGCGCGCGTGCGAGAGCTTTAAGGACGGTGGTCTACTACCGGTAGACAGATTATATGTCACGGGAGTCTGACGAGTACGGCGCACAGCAGATCCAGGCCCTGGAAGGGCTGGAGGCCGTGCGCAAACGCCCGGCGATGTACATCGGGTCCACGGACGACAGGGGGCTCCACCACCTCGTCTACGAGGTCGTGGACAACTCGATCGACGAGGCGCTGGCGGGATACTGCGACAGTATCTCCGTCACGATCCACGACGACGGGTCGGTCTCCGTCTCCGACGACGGCCGGGGTATCCCGGTCGACATCCACGAAAAGTACGACAAACCAGCGGTCGAGGTCGTGATGACCATCCTCCACGCCGGCGGCAAGTTCGACAACAAGTCCTACCAGGTCTCGGGCGGCCTGCACGGGGTCGGCGTGTCGGTCGTCAACGCCCTCTCCGAGTCGCTCGACGTCGAGGTCAAGCGCGAGGGCGCCGTCTGGCGCCAGTCGTTCGAGAAGGGCCAGCCGCAGGGGCCGCTCGACCGGGTCCGCGACATGGACGACGACGAAGAGACCGGCACGACGATCCACTTCTGGCCGGACACCGGCATCTTCGAGGCCGACGAGTACGACTACTCCACGCTGGAGTCGCGCCTGCGCGAACTGGCCTTCCTCAACTCCGGCGTCGAGATCACGCTCGCCGACGAGCGCGACGGAACCGCCGACACGTTCCGTTACGACGGCGGGATCCGGGAGTTCGTCGAGTACCTCAACGAGACCAAAGAGCCGCTCCACGCCGACGTCATCTACTTCGAGGACGAGGAGCAGGACATCCACGTCGAGGTGGCGATGCAGGGCACCAACGAGCTACAGGGCTCCATCCACGCCTTCGCCAACAACATCAACACCCGCGAGGGCGGGACCCACCTGACGGGGTTCAAGACCGCGCTGACGCGCATCGTCAACGACTACGCCGAGGAGAACAGCCTGCTCGGCGAGATCGACGGCACCCTCAAGGGCGACGACATCCGCGAGGGCCTCACCGCCGTCATCTCGGTCAAACACCCCGACCCGCAGTTCGAGGGCCAGACCAAGACGAAGCTCGGCAACAGCGAGGTCCGCGGCATCGTCGAGTCGACCGTTCACGAGGGGCTCGGGACCTACTTCGAGGAGAACCCCGAGACCGCCGAGGTCATCGTCCAGAAGGCCGTCGAGGCCGCGAAGGCCCGCAAGGCCGCCAAGAAGGCCAAGGAGCTGACGCGCCGCAAGTCCGCGCTCGATTCGACGGCGCTGCCGGGGAAGCTCTCGGACTGCCAGACCCGGGACCCCGAGGACGCCGAACTCTTCATCACGGAGGGCGACTCCGCGGGCGGCAGCGCGAAACAGGGGCGCAACCCCGAGTTCCAGGCGATCCTCCCCATCCGCGGGAAGATCCTCAACGTCGAGAAACACCGCCTCGACCGCATCCTGGAGAACAACGAGATCCGGGCGATGATCACGGCCATCGGGACGGGCATCGGCGACGAGTTCGACATCGAGGACGCCCGCTACGAGAAGATCATCCTGATGACCGACGCCGACGTCGACGGCGCGCACATCCGGACGCTGCTGCTGACGTTCTTCTACCGGCACATGCGGCCGCTGCTGGAGGCCGGCTACATCTACGCCGCGCAACCGCCGCTGTACCGCGTGCGCTACCGGGGGAACACCTACGACGCGATGACGGAGGCCGAACGCGACCGGATCGTCGAGGAGAAGTGCGACGGCAACCCGACCCAGGTCCAGCGGTTCAAGGGCCTGGGCGAGATGAACCCCCAACAGCTGTGGGACACGACGATGGACCCCGAACAGCGAATCCTGAAGCAGATGACCATCGAGGACGCCGCCGCGGCGGACAAGATGTTCTCCGTGCTGATGGGCGACGCCGTCGAACCGCGCAAGCAGTTCATCAAGGACCACGCGCCCGAGGCCGAGTGGGTGGACATCTGATGTCCCCCCGCCGGGACCGCCCGGGCCGCACGCCGACGCAATCCCGGACCCCGACTGACACCACCGGAGAAAACACCACGGTGACACCATGAGTTCAGACGTACCCGACACAGACGACGTGACGCCGGCCGCGGAAGTCGACCGCGTCCGCGTCGAGAACGAGATGGAGCAGAGTTACATCGACTACGCGATGAGCGTCATCGCCGGCCGCGCCCTCCCGGACGTGCGCGACGGGCTCAAGCCCGTCCACCGGCGCATCCTCTACGCGATGCACGAGATGGGCGTGACGAGCAACACCTCCCACCGGAAGTGTTCCTCAATCGTCGGCGAGACGATGGGTGACTACCACCCCCACGGCGACAGCCCCATCTACGACACGCTCGTCCGGATGGCCCAGGACTTCTCGATGCGCTACCCCCTGGTCGACGGGCAGGGCAACTTCGGCTCGATGGACGGCGACCCCGCGGCCGCCATGCGCTACACCGAGGCACGGATGGCCGACATCGCCGAGGAGATGCTCGCGGACATCGAGAAGGACACCGTCGACTTCCAGTCCAACTACGACGACCGCCTCACCGAACCCGAGGTCCTGCCCGCGAAGGTGCCGAACCTCCTCGTCAACGGCTCCTCCGGCATCGCCGTCGGGATGTCGACGAACATCCCGCCGCACAACCTCGGCGAGGTGGTCGACGCCGTCGTCCACCTCATCGACGACCCCGACTGCGACGTGGACGACCTCGTCGACACCCGCGACGAGCGCGGCAACGGCACCGCCGGCCCGATCAAGGGGCCCGACTTCCCGACCGGCGGCACGATCGTCGGGCGGGAAGCCGTCTACTCCGCGTACGCGACCGGCCGCGGACGCGTCACCGTCCGCGCGAAGTACGAGCTCCAGCGCGACGAGGGCCGGATCGTCGTCACGGAGATCCCCTTCCAGGAGAACAAGGCGCGGATGGTCGAACGCATCGCCGAGGACGTCAACGAGGGGAAGATCGAGGGCGTCTCGGACCTGCGCGACGAGTCCGACCGCAACGGCGTCCGCGTCGTCATCGACCTCAAGCGCGGCGCCAACATCGACCTCGTCGAGAACCAGCTGACGAAACACCACCTCGAGTCGACCTTCGGCGTCATCAACCTCGCGCTGGTCGACGGCCAGCCCCGGGTGCTGACGCTCAAGGAGACCCTCGAGGAGTACCTCGACCACCGCAAGGAGGTCGTCCGCCGGCGCTCCGAGTACGAACTCGCCGAGGCCGAGGACCGCGCGCACATCCTCGAAGGCCGGCTGAAGGCCTTAGAGCAGGTCGACGCGGTCGTCGACCTCATCCGCAACAGCGAGGACCGCGACCAGGCGAAGGCCGCGCTCCGCGGCGAGGTCGACCTCGCGGAACTGGACGCGGAGTTCGAGCACCTCGACGAGCAGACGGCCTTCGACTTCTCGGGCGACCAGGCCGACCACATCGTCAGGATGCAGCTCGGGTCGCTCACCTCGATGGAGGCCGCGGAGATCGAGAGCGAGTACGAGGACCTCCAGGCGGAGATCGAGCGCCTGAACACGATCCTCGAAGACGAGTCCGAGCTCCTCGCGGTCATCAAGGAGGAGCTCCAGGCGATCAAAGACGAGTACGACGACGAGCGCCGGACGAACTTCGTCCAGAGCGACGAGATCACCAACGAGGACCTCATCCCCGAGGAGGACGTCGCCGTCGTCATCACCGAGGACGACTACATCAAGCGGATGCCCATCGACCGCTTCGACCCCCAGGGTCGCGGCGGCAAGGGCATCATCGGCGCCGACCCCAAGGAGGGCGACCGCGTCTCGAAGGTCTTCCGGGCCAACACCCACGACTACCTGCTCTGTTTCACCAACCAGGGGCAGGTCTACAAGCTCAAGACCTACGAGATCCCGGAGATGAGCCGGACGGCCCGCGGGAAGTCCGCGGTCAACCTCATCGACTTCGACGACGGCGAGGAGATCACCGCCGTCGTCAACACCGACGAGTTCGAGCCCGAGGAGTCCATCGCGATGGTCACGCGCAACGGCTACGTCAAGCGCACCAACGCGGAGGACTTCGAGAACATCCTCTCGACGGGCATCATCGCCGCCGACCTCGAAGCGGGCGACGAACTCGTCGACGTGGAAGTCACCGACCGGACGAAAGACCTGATCATCGCCACCGAGCAGGGGATGACCATCCGCTTCGACGAGAGCGAGGCCCGCGAGATGGGCCGCAACGCCCGCGGCGTCGGCGGTATCGAACTGCAGGGCGACGACCGCGTCGCCGGCATGGTCGCCGCCGACAAGGACGACGACCGCTGTCTGCTGACCGTCACCCGCAACGGGTACGGCAAGCGGACGCCCCTCTCGGAGTACCGCCGGCAGTCGCGGTACGGCAAGGGGCTCATCGACATCAAGACCGACGAGCGCAACGGACCCGTCAGCACGGTCAAGGCCGTCGCCGACGACGACCACCTCCTCATCATGAGCGAGGCGGGCCAGATCATGCGGATCCGCGCCGGCGACGTGAGCGAGGTCGGCCGAAACACGAAGGGCGTCGTCGTGATGCGGGTCGAAGACGGCGACCAGGTCGCGACGGTCGACGTGATCCCCGAATCGGTCGAAGACATCGACGCGGACGAAGAATAGCGGGAGCTCGACGCGGCTGTCGAAGACGCGAGGGAGAGCGCGTCTGAACGGCGAGATCTCTTTTCGAGCGTTTCACCGGGGAGAACCGCCCTCGGCGGTGAAACGTCACAAGACATTTGTCAGAGTCGCGTGCAGTCCCACACAGTAATGGGGGACCAGTCGGAATTCACGAGGTTCGGAAGACGCGCAGTGTCGACGTACGGCGTCGTGTTCGTGCTCGCGATGGCCGTCGTGGCCGCGGCCGGGGTACCGGCGTTCGCGGCCGGGTCACCGGGACCGGCCGACGCGAACGCCGGGAGTCCGTCCGTCGAGAATCGCACTACCTGTCCGTCCGCGGCGGCGGTCGCGGGCGGCGGATCGGCGGCGACCGCGGACTCCGCGGGTGCGGACGCGGCGACCGCGAACGGCCCCTCCAGGGAGAGCTACCCGGACGCGCCACACATGCACGTCGCGCGCGGCGACATCGCGGCGATCGAGACCGGCATCGCGCGGAGCCGAACCGGCACGATCCGGATCCAATCGGTCGACGGCGAGTTCGACGTGACGCTCACCTTCGCGAACAACGACGGCCGGAAGCCGGCGACGCTGTATCTCAACACCTACCTCGCCGGCAACGACTCGGCCGTCGCGGGACTGGCCTACACGGCCGGCGACAACGACCGCGTGGCGGTCGACAGCCGCGACGCCGTCACGGGCGCGCCGATGCCCGTCGGCGCCTACGACGTGACCATCGAACGCGGGTCGGAGACGGTGACGAAGCGCCTGACTATCGACGACCCGTCCGTGGGCGACCTGACCCTCCTGCGCGCGCCCGGCGACCGCTTCGAGAACATCAGTACGAGCCGTGACGTCACCGAGGGTCTCGAATCCGGCGTCGTCTCGGACCCGCTGGCGACCGGCGACGGTCCTGCGCCCGCGCTCGGGGACACGATGGTCTACCGCCTGAACGCGAGCGGCCTCTACGGGCTGCTGGCGGCCCAGGGCGGCGAGACCGCCGAGGAGAACTTCCTCACTGTCGAGCGCAGCGGAGCGAGCGGACAGGCGCTGGATCTCACGATCGACGGCCGCGACGGGTGCGCGCCGGTCGTGGACGTGCCGGCCAGCCTCGACGACGGTTCGATGCAGGTGATCCCCGACGCCACCAACGAGACGCTCTACCTCACCGTCGACCTGCGACGGGCGGCCTACGAGAGCGCCGACGGATGGGGCGACCGGGAGTTCGGTCGAGCCAGCGTGTCCGTGTTCGACGGCTCGCACCTCGTCGACTCGAACGCGATCAGCGGCGTCGACTTCGCGGTCTTGGAGCGCCACGTCACGTACGACCCCGCCGGCGAGGCGATCCGTCGCGAGGCCGCGTCCGGGCAGACCATCGCCGGCGAGACGTCGCTGGCGCCGCACAGCCGACTCACCTTCGATGTCGCGGCCATCGACGACGACTTCGAGACGCAGGCGCAGACGACGGTCAACGCCGACGGGTCGTTCTCGACGACGGTCGACCTCTCGGACGCGCCGGAGGACGCGCGACTGACCCTCTCGACCGCAGAGGTCGACGGGTCGAAGACGCTGTTGACCACCGGCGACGCGCCGGAGACGGCGATCTGGTTCCAGGAGTACCAGAGCCCGAGCACCGATGAGGCGACGAGTATCGAGGGCGTGACCGCGGCGCTCGAAGACGGCGGATTCGTCGCGGCCTACGCCGTTCCGCCGGACGAACAGGTCACCCACGAGAACCTGATCGGTCGGTCGGGGTACCTCCAATCGGGCGTCCACCACACGTACGTCTCGCTCGACAAGCGGTTGACCGACAGCCAGACCGTCGTCCTCGCGCTCCACCGCGATTCCGACGGCGACGGCCGGTTCGATTACCCGGCCGACGACAGCCCCTACAGTATCGACGGCGATGCGGTCCACACGGCCGGGCGGGTCCTGCTCTCCGGCGACAGTTCGAACCCGCCGCGGGACCCGCAGTATCTCACCGTCGACCTGCAGTCCGCCGACGACATCGAGGGGACGCCGGTCCCGACCGCCACGCCGACCGACACCCCGACGGTGACGCCGACGCCCACGCCGACCCCGGACCCCGTCGCGACGACGGAGCTCCCGCCGCCGACGCTTCGCGGTGAGGAAACGCCGACGGCGACCCCCGACGAGTCGGGTACTGTCGCGCCGAACGGAACCGCCGCCGCGACCGGCACCGCGGGACCGAACGGGACGACCGCGGGCGGTACCGTCGACGGTTCGACCGACGGACTGGGTCCCGGCTTCGGACCGCTCGCAGTGCTCCTCGCCGGGACCGCGCTGGTCCTCGCGGCGCTCGTCCGTCGCTCCTGACGGGAAGTATCGGCGCAGAAACGGCGGGGTCGACTCAGAGGACCCGCTTTCCGAGGCCGCTGGCCGCGAGTTCGACGGCGAGTTCGGCGGTCCGGTTGTGGTCGTCGAGGATGGGGTTGACCTCGACGATCTCCATCGACGCGAGATCGCGTCCCAGTTTTCGCGAGACGATCTCCATGGCGGTGTGACCCTCCCGGTAGGAGGCCCCACCGCGGACCGGCGTGCCGACGCCGGGGGCCTCGGTTGGATCGAGGAAGTCCATGTCGAGGCTGACGTGGACGCCGTCCGTGCCGTCCGCGGCGACGCCGATCGCCTCGCGCGTCACGTCGGGGAGTCCGCGTTGGTCGACGTCCGTCATCGTAAACGCCGTCACGTCGCTCTCGCGGAGCGCGGCGGCCTCCTCGTCGTCGACGCTGCGGAGGCCGACGATGGCGACGTTTTCGGGGTCGACGCCGGACGCCTCGGCCCAGTCGCTGCCGGCGAACGAGCCCCGGCCGAGGATCGCGGCGACCGACATACCGTGGACGTTCCCGCTGGGAGTCGTCTCCGGCGTGTTGAAGTCGCCGTGCGCGTCGAACCAGACGACGCCGAGGTCGCGGTCGCGCGCGACGCCGCCGACCGTCCCGATGGCGATGGAGTGGTCACCGCCGAGGACGAGCGGGACCCGCCTGTCGTCGACGGCGCCCGCCACCTCGTCGGCGAGCCGGCGGCAGACCTCCTCGGTGGCCGCGAGATACTTCGCGCGCCCGTCCGGGGGACGGCCCGACTCGGGGTCGGTCTGGGACGGACTGGGGACCGCGAGGTTGCCGCCGTCCTCGCAGTCGATCCCGAGCGATTCGAGTTCGTCGGTGAGGCCCCCGTAGCGGATCGCCGACGGTCCCATGTCGACGCCGCGCCTGTCGGCGCCCAGGTCCATCGGCACGCCGAACACGCGCACTGGTCGGTCCATACGCGGGGTTCGGAGGCGAACGGCAAAACGGTCGGGGACGGCACCCATCCCGGGAACGGAAGATCGCGAACTGTCCCGATTCTGGACGGTGAACGGTCGCTACCGATACTGTCGGCAGACCCGCTCGACGCCCTCTTCGAAGGATATCCGGGGCTGCCAGCCGGTCGCCTCGCGCATCTTCGACGCGTCGGCCATCGTGTCGTGGACGTAGACCTCCTCGGGGATGGGGTTGTCCTCGTAGACCGGTTCGACGTCCGTCCCGAGCGCCTCGTTGAGGGCCTCGACGAGGTGGTCGAAGCTGTACTGCTCGCCCGTGCCGAGGTTGTAGACGCCGGTCAGTTCGTGGTCGGCGGCGAGTTCCAGTCCGCGGACGATGTCGTCGACGTGCGTGAAGTCCCGCGTCTGGGAGCCGTCGCCCCAGATCTCGGGCCGACGGCCGTTGGCGATGTCGTCGGCGAACTGCGCGATGAGGTTGGCGTACTCGCCCTTGTGCTCCTCGGCTCCCTCTTCCATGCCCTGGTAGACGGAGAAAAATCGCATCCCCGCCATCGACAGGTCGTAGTGATTGGCGAAGTACTCGGCGTAGCGCTCGCGCGCGAGCTTCGACGCCTCGTAGCCGGTGTTGACGGTCACGTCCATGTCCTCCGGGGAGGGCTCGGTCCGGTCGCCGTAGATTGAGGAGGTCGACGCGTAGACCACGGTGTCGCAGCCGTCCTGGCGCGCCTGGTCGACGGTGTTGACGAACCCCTCGACGTTGACGCGCGCGCCGCGGGTGGGGTCCTCCTCGTGCATCGCGTACGACGAGAGCGCCGCGAGGTGGAAGACGACGTCCACGTCCGTGGGGAGGTCGTCGTCCAGTACGCTCGCCTCGACGAACTCTACGGTGTCGTCGAGGTTCTCGGGCGTCCCGAGGTACCCGTCGTCCAGCGCGAGTACCTCGTTGTCCTCCGCGAGGGAGTTGGCGAGGTTCGAGCCGATGAACCCGGCGCCGCCTGTGACCAGAACGCGTCGTCCTTGCATACTCGCCGATGCCGGCCGGATCGTATTAAATAACCGCTGTCTAATGTCGGTCAGAGAGTGGCTTCGGGGTGAGAGCGTACCGGACGGCGTCGAAATCGGTCCCTGAAGACGGCGAAATTTCCCGCCGTCACGGCGGTCCACCGCCGGCTTTAATAAAATCAATGACCAAATCGAGAGTATGTCATCAATCGAGTTGACGCCCAGCCAGAAAAACATCCTGCAGGAGCTCGTCAATCTCTATCGGGAGTCCGAGAACGCAGTGAAAGGGGAGGATATCGCCGAGAAGGTGGATCGTAACCCCGGCACTATCCGCAACCAGATGCAGAGTCTGAAGGCCCTGCAGCTGGTCGAGGGCGTCCCCGGCCCGAAGGGCGGCTACAAGCCGACGGCGACCGCCTACGACGCCCTCCAGATCCAGGACATGGACCAGGCCGCGGACGTCCCGCTGGCCCACAACGGCGAGGACATCCCCGACGCGAACGTCGAGGAGATCGACCTCACCAGCGTCCACCACCCCGAACAGTGCCGCGCGGAGATCAAACTCCAAGGTTCCATCGCCGACTTCCACGAGGGAGACACGATCACCGTCGGGCCGACCCCGCTCTCGAAGCTCCAGATCATCGGCACGCTCGAAGGGAAAGACGACACGAACAACAAGCTCATCCTCACCATCGACGACATGCGCGCGCCGGCGGGCGAACCCGAACACTGACGCGAGGAGCGACCTCGTCGCTCCGTTTTCCCGACTCACGTTCGAACGCTCTCTCGAAGTGACCCGTTGCCGGCGGTCGATCCTCTATATTCATGATGGAAACGGCCGAGATCCGCCGATCCTCGGGACCGTTTCAAAGCCTTTGTATCACCCGCCTACCGAATCGGCGGTATGAACGAAAACGTCGTCGTGCTCGGGTCCGGATACGCGGGCGCGGGTGCGGTCAAGAGCCTCGAGTCACACCTCGACGGACGGGCCAACGTCACCTGGATCTCGGACGTGGACTACCACCTCGTCCTCCACGAGTCCCACCGCTGCATCCGCGACCCCAGCGTCCGCGAGAAGATCACCATCCCCGTCGGTGAGATCAAAGACCCCTCGACGACGTTCCTGCAGGCGACCGTCGACGGCGTCGACACCGACGAGCGCGTCGTCGAACTCGAAGACGCCGAGGACGTCGAGTACGACTACCTCCTCGTCGGCATCGGCTCGCGCACCGCCTTCTTCGGCATCGACGGTCTCAGAGAGTACGCCCTCACCCTGAAGAGCCTCGACGACGCCCTCTCGATCCACGACGCCGTCTCGGAGGCGGCCGCGGCCGCGACCCGCGACGACCCCGCCACGGTCGTCGTCGGCGGCGCCGGCCTCTCGGGTATCCAGACCGCCGGCGAGATCGCCGAGTACCGCGACGACTACGGCGCCAACGTCGAGATCGAACTCGTCGAAGGGCTCGACCGCATCCTACCCAACAGCGACCCCGAACTCCAGGGCGCGCTCCGCAAGCGCCTCGAAGCGGCCGACGTGAACATCCATACCGGCGAGTTCATCGGCGAGGTCGACGAGGAGACCGTCTACGTCGGCGACGACACCGAGATGGACTACGACGTCCTGATCTGGACCGGCGGCATCACCGGCCGCGAGGCCGTCGCCGACGCGAACGTCGACAAGGACGAGCGGAGCAACCGCATCTTCTCCGACATGACCTTCGAGACCGACGACGACCGCGTGTTCGCCATCGGTGACGCCGCCATCGTCGACCAGCCCGGCGACGACCCCGCGCCGCCGACCGCCCAGGCCGCCTGGCAGGCCGCCGAGGTCGCCGGCGAGAACCTCGCGCGCCGCGTCAAGGGGCAGCCGCTCACCGAGTGGACCTACGACGACAAGGGGACCGTCGTCTCCGTCGGCGAGAAGGCCGTCGCCCACGACGTGAAGTACTTCCCGCTGTCCACCTTCGGCGGCAAACCCGCCGAGATCCTCAAGAAGGGCATCGCGGCCCGCTGGATCGCCGACGTCTCCGGCGTCGGCAACGCGCTCGACGCCTGGCCCGATATGTAACCATCTTTTTCGCCGGGGGGTGTCCTCGCTCACTGCGTTCGCTGCGGGCACCCCCGACCAAAAACATGGGTGAAAAAGCGCGGCCTCGCTACGCTCGGCCGCGTGAACCGCGCTCACTTCGTTCGCGCGGATGCTCAGTACAGTCCGCAAAGTGACCAACTGCGGTGGCGCGCGCTGTCGCGGCCTCCCTGCCGCGACGAAGCCGCGCGAGTACGAGGGCGACCGAAGGGAGCCCTCGATTGCGAACGGGGAGCGAAGCGACCCGTGAGCGAGCGCGCCGAGGGCTTTCGACTCTCAGTGTATCTTGCGGTCGCTCCGACTCGACTTCAGTCCACAACCGAACCTACAGAAACAACCGCTAAACAAGCACGCCGAACTGAGCAGACGCCGAGCTATCGCCCCCTCCGACCCGGCGGAGCCATCACCGTTAACGGCGCCCCCTTCCTACGAGGGGGCATGTACCAGCAGCGAGCCCAGAGAATGCAGTCACGGAGCGGTCGATGGTAGACCTCCTGTTCTCGACGGGACGGCTACTCGCCGCGCTATTTCTAGTCGCACTGAACGGCTTCTTCGTCGCCTCGGAGTTCGCGTACGTCCGCGTCCGCTCGTCGGCAGTCGACCAGATGGTCGCGGAGGGCCGGAGCGGCGCCGAGCTGCTGCGTGACGCTCTCGACAACCTCGACGACTACCTGGCGGTGACACAGCTCGGGATCACGCTGGCCTCGCTGAGCCTCGGCTGGATAGGCGAACCGGCCGTCGCGTCGCTGATCGAACCGATCCTCGGCGCCGTCCTCCCCGAGAACCTGATCCACCTCGTCGCCGTCGGGATCGGGTTCGCGTTCATCACGTTCCTGCACGTCGTCTTCGGCGAACTCGCGCCGAAGACCATCGCTATCGCGCGGGCAGAGCAGATCGCGCTGTTCGTCTCCCCGCCGATGAAGTTCTTCTACTACATCTTCATCCCCGGACTGGTCGTCCTCAACGGGACGGCGAACTACTTCACGCGACTCATCGGCGTCCCGCCGGCCTCCGAGACCGAGGAGACCCTGTCAGAGGAGGAGATTCTGACCGTTCTCACCCGCTCGGGTAGCAAGGGCCACGTCGACGCGAACGAGGTGGAGATGATCGAGCGCGTCTTCGAACTCGACGACATCTCCGTCCGCGAGGTCATGGTCCCCCGACCCGACGTGGTGAGCGTCACCTCGGACACCCCGCTGTCGGAACTCCGCACGCAGATCGTCGAGGAAGGCCACACGCGCTACCCCGTCCTCGAAGCGGACGACCAGGATCAGGTCGTCGGGTTCCTCGACGTCAAAGACGTCCTGCGGGCGAGCGAGACCGCCGACCCCGACGCCGAGATCACCGCGGGCGACCTCACGCGGGAGATGCCGCTGATCCCCGAGACCGGGGCCGTCGACGACCTCCTGACCGAGTTCCAGACCGAACAGAGCCAGATGGCCGGCGTGATCGACGAGTGGGGCTCCTTCGAGGGGGTCGCGACCGTCGAAGACGTCGTCGAGCAGGTCGTCGGCGACATCCGCGACGAGTTCGACGTCGACGAGCGCGAGCCGACGCTCGACCGCCAGGCCGACGGGACCTACCGCGTCGACGGTGCCGTCGTCCTCTCCGAGGTCGAAGACGCGCTCGACGTCGAGTTCGATTCCGTCGACGTCGGCACGGTGGGGGGGTACGTCCTCGACAGGCTGGGCCGCGCCCCGGAGGTCGGCGACCAGGTGGCCGTCGACGGCTACCAGTTCACCGTCGAGGAGGTCGACGGCGCCCGGATCGACAGCGTCGAAGTGCGGGAGACGGCTCCCGACGAGGCGCCCGAGACCGACGGCCACGAGTCCCCGCCCGCCGAAGACGAAGCCGAGTGAGACGCCCGTTCGGAGGATCGAACGGCGCGGTCACTCCCCGCCGAGGCCCAGGCCCGGATGCCAGCGGTCGGCGCCGGCCTCCTCGGCTGCGTCGTCCATGTCCGCGAGGATCGAGACGGCTTCGCTGGCTACTTTTGCGGCCTTTCGCTCGCCCTCGGTCCGGAACTCGCCGGTGACCCTGTTCGCGTAGACGGTACAGACCGCACCCGCCCGGAGGCCGTAGAGGTTCGCGAGCGTCAGCACCGCGCCGGCCTCCATCTCGAAGTTGAGGACGCCCGCCTCACGGAGGTTCTCGACGAGCTCGTCGCTGCCGGCGGCCTCGAAGCCCTCGAATCCGGGCCGGCCCTGCCCGGCGTAGAAGCTGTCGGTCGTGGCGGTGACGCCGAGGTGGTAGTCGTAGTCCAGTCGTTCGGCGGCGGCGACGAGCGCGCCGACGACCCGGTCGTCCGCGCTCGCGGGGTAGTCCTCGCGGACGTACTCCTTGCTGGTTCCTTCCTGGCGGACCGCGCCGGTCGTGATGACCAGGTCACCCACGGAGGCTTCCTCGCGGATCGCGCCGCAGGATCCGACCCGGAGGAGCGTGTCGGCGCCCACGCGGGCGAGTTCCTCGACGGCGATGGCCGCCGAGGGCGACCCGATGCCCGTCGAGGTGACCGAGATGGGCGTCTCGTCGTAGGTGCCCGTCGCGGTCCGGTACTCCCGGTGTTCGGCGACGACCTCGTGGTCGTCCCAGCCGTCGGTGATCTTCTCGACGCGCTCGGGATTGCCGGGCAGGAGCACGCTCTCGGCCACGTCGCCGGGGCCGACTTCGAGGTGGTACTGCTCCTCCTCGTTCGGGTCCTCGCTGTCGGGGACGTCGTTCGAGGCGCCCGCGTCGGAGCCCGTCTCGAACGCGTCGTCGTCTCCGTTCATCGCTCGACCATCTCCCGGGTGATCGTCTCGGGGAGCAACTCGCCGAGTTCGTACTCGACGGGGCCGTCCTCGCCCTCGCAGACGACGACGAACGACTCGTCGCAGAACTCCGCGAGCGACTGACGGCACATCCCGCACGGCGTCACGCCGTCCTCGGCGGCCGAGGAGACGGCGATGCGATCGAACTCCCGGTGGCCGTCCCTGACCGCCGAGCCGAGCGCGACCTCCTCGGCGTGGAGGCTGTTGCTGTAGTTGGCGATCTCGATGTTACAGCCTGTGTAGACGCTCCCGTCGGCCGTCCGGAGCGCCGCGCCGACCGCGTAGTCGGAGTAGGGTGCGAACGCGGCGTCGACCGCGTCGCGGGCCGCGTCGAGTAACTCGCTCATGACCGGGGAGAGGGGCGGTCGGGACTAATAGCCAGCGGCCGCGGCACACCTGCCGTTTTGGACGGACCGAGCGGACTACTCAGGCCCGATCATGCGTCGTCGACGGCGCCGCGCACGACGCCGGCGACGGTCTCGACGAGCGCCGAGACGTCCTCGCTCTCGGCGTAGACGCGGAGGTACGGTTCCGTGCCGCTGGGGCGGACGAGCGTCCACGACCCGTCCGGGAGTTCCAGTCTGACGCCGTACTCGGTGTCGACGGTCGCATCGGGGAACTCCCGGGGCAGGCGCTCGGCGACCAGGTCCATCGCCGCGTCCTTGCGGTCGTCGGGGCAGTCGACGTTCGTCTTGCGATAGGGGCGCTCGTTCACGGGGTCGCGCAGCACGGCGAGGCCGGGACCGGAGACGAGCCGCGCCAGAACGGCCGCGCTGGCGACGCCGTCGATCCACCCGCCCAGGGCGGTGTGGATGTGTTTCCAGGGCTCGGCGGCGAAGACGACCTCGGTGTCCTCGCTGCCGTCCTCGCGTGCGGCGGCGATCCCCTCGTGGAGGGCGCCGAGCCGGACGCGCTCGACGCGGCCGCCCGCGCCGCGGACGCGCTCGTCGATCCGCGCCGAGGCGTTCGGCGTGGTGACGACCACCGGGTCGCCGGCGTCGCTCTCGGCCACGTAGTGCTCCGCGAGGATGGCGACGACGGTGTCCTCGTGGACGACCTCGCCGCTCGCGTCGACGACGACGATCCGGTCGCCGTCGCCGTCGTGACCGATCCCCAGCTGAGCGCCGCCCTCGGCGACGTACGAGCGGAGGTCGCGGAGGCTCTCGGCCGTCGGCTTGCTCTCGCGCCCGGGGAAGTGGCCGTCGACGTTGGCGTTGATCGCAGTCACGTCCGCGCCGAGCGCCCGGAGCACCTGCGGCGTGGCGACGCTGGCCACGCCGTTCCCGCAGTCGACGGCCACCTCCAGCCCGTCGAGCGGTTCGCCGTAGCCCCGGGCGAACTCCGCGACGGCGTCGCGGTAGGCGCCGAGCACGTCTGCCCGCTCGGTCGACCCCCACTCGTCCCAGGGGACGGGCGCTTGGTCGTCGTCGACGCGGCGCTCGATCCGCGCTTCGCCGGCGTCGTCGTACTCCTGGCCGTCGGCGAAGAGCTTGATCCCGTTGTCCTGGGGCGGGTTGTGGCTCGCGGTCAGCATGACGCCGCGGCGGTGCTGGGCGGCGTAGGCGAGGGTCGGCGTCGGCACCTGACCGATCCGCGTCACGTCCGCACCGGCGCTCAACAGCCCCGCCTCGACCGCGGCGGCCAGCCCCTCGCCCGTGGTGCGGCCGTCGCGTCCGAGGACGAACGAGTCGCCGTCGGCGCCGACCGCCCGTCCGACGGCCAGCGCGAGTTCCGGCGTGACCTTCGTCTGCGCATCGCCGCGGATGCCCGCGGTCCCGAACAGATCCATATCCGTCCCACGGCGCGGCCCCCATTAATCGTAGCGGCTGTCGGTCGCGCACGGCGGCACGAGCGATCGTACGGGGCCTCCCCGGCGCGGCCGCTACTCGACGTGAAAACGAGAGAACTGCGGCGGATTACTCGACGCCTTCGAAGTTCGGGTAGCCCTCGATGTCGACGCCCTCACCGGTGACCTCGGCGATGTAGACGCCGTTGCCGGAGCCGGTGTCGCGCTCGGCGGCCGCGCGGACGCCGGCGACGGCGGCGCTACGGGCCTCGTCGAGGTTCATGCCGTCCTCGTAGCGGTCTTCGAGCGTCCCGTAGGCGACGGTGAGCCCGGAACCGGTGACGGTGTACTCGTCCTCCATGACGCCGCCGGCCGGGTCGATGGAGTAGACGTGGCTCCCCTCCTCGTCGATGCCGCCGAGGATCGGGTTGATGGCGAAGAACGGGCCGCCGCGGGCGAAGTTACCCGCGAGCGTCGAGAGGGCGGTCATGCTCATGTCCTCGCCGCGACGGGCCTCGAAGAGGTCGACCTCGGCGCGGAGCGAGCGGATGAACGACTGGGCGCCGCCGACGGAGCCGACGAGCGTCAGCGCGGCAGTCGGGTGGATCTGCTCGACCTTCTGGACGGTCTTGTTCGAGACGAAGCGGCCGCCCAGCGAGGCGCGCATGTCCGTCGCGATGATGACGCCGTCTTCGGCCGTGATGCCGATGGTCGTCGTCCCGGTCTCGGCGACCTTGCTCTGGTCGCCCTGCGGGGACTCGTCGGGGAACGAACCGATCTCGGGTTCGGTCGGGTCGGGGATCCCGGCGTCGTGACGCTGCAGATTTTTCGAGAACTCCGAACCGGCGGATGGGTCGCGCATGGTTGTCGGGTATCAGTCCTGTGCTGATAAAACCATCTCTTCGGTCGTTCTCGGTCGTCGGCGTCCGGCGATCGCAGACGCTCCGAGCGGCCGTGACGACACCGAAAAAGGGGGATACCCGTCGATTAGGCGGTTCGCTTGTCCAGTTCCTCGTACTTGTCGTTGATACGGCTGACGGCGCGGTGGGCCGGGAGCGTGAACCCGACTTTCCGCATGGCGAGCGCCAGTGGCAACAGCAGGATTCCGGCGAACAGGGTCAACTGGTACAGTGCGAACACGACTGCACGGTTCAGAGTGGAACGCATCGTGGTGTGACTTTCCTCCAGCGGTCTCGGTACATAAGCCTTCCCCCCGGCGACGCGCGGTTGATAATCGATCGTGATGGATTACCCCGCCGCAGTCGTGCGATTAGCGATCGTCAGCGATCTGTCCGGTCGAATCGAGTCAGACGAGCCGATCGAGGTAACGGTCGGCTTGGTACGGACGGCTATCGTCATAAGTTATGACCATGATTCCAGTCACGTGCGCACCGGGCGAGCGGGGGGTCTCGGTCGATGTTGTCGTCCGCGGATCAAAAACAGGATTACGGAGAAACGCCGAGTGGGGTGTATGAACTACATCGTAGTCATGGAAGCTGCCTGGTTGGTTCACGACGTCGAGAACATCGACGACGCTATCGGCGTCGCCATCAGCGAGGCCGGCAAGCGGCTCAACCAGCAGGACATGGACTACGTCGAGGTCGGGGTCGGCGCGACGAACTGTCCCGCCTGCGGGGAACCGTTCGACTCGGCGTACATCGCCGCCGACACGGCCCTGGTGGGGCTCGTCCTGGAGATGGACGTGTTCAACGCCGAGAGCGAGGAACACGCCGAGCGCATCGCCAAGAGTGACGTCGGCGGTGCCCTGCGGGACGTGCCGCTGGACGTCATCGCGGTCGAAGAGACCGGAGAGGGCGACGAAGACGAAAACGAGTAACGCCTCGCGCGCCGGTGACCGTCACTGCGTGACCAGTCGCGTCCCCGTCTCGGCGGTGACGAGCAGGTCGGCCACGCGTTCGACCGCGTCCGTGACCTCGGGTTCGCTTCTCAGCAGTACCGTTTCGCTCGGGAACAGCTGTTCGCCGACTTCGAGCCCGTGGTCTCGCGCCGTCGACCCCGAGACGGTGAGGTAGACCCCGATGCCGGTCTCGGCGATGGCGGCTTCTTCCGACTGGCCGTCGTCCGGATAGCAGAAGTCGACCCCCTCGGTCGCTTCCGTCCCGAGTACGCCCTCCACCAGTCGTTCGTACCGCGGCGAGATGCAGAGTTCGCCCTCGTAGTCGTCCACGAACTCTCGCGTCAGGTCCGCCTCCTGCTCACCGGCCACCTCGGGCGTCGCCAGCAGCGAGTGCCAGACGGTGTCCCCGAGACCGGCCACGAGGCGGACGTCCGTGTCCCGCGGGTCGACGCGCTCGTTCACGTCGCCCAGTTCCGCCAGCGGTTCCTCGCGGAGTTCGACGACTTCTTCGAGGAAGAGGTCGGCGCTGTCGAACCCGAGCGGCATCTCGTGTTTCCGGAGCGCGCGGAACGGCTCCTCGCGGCCGACAAGGCGGAGCGTGAGGTCGTCGTCGACCGGGACGGCGACGCTGTCGAAGACGATGCGCCGGGGCATCCCCTGGCGGGCGTCCCGGACGAGGGTGTACTCCGGCGCGTGCGGGTCGGCGTCGTCGCTGTAGGTCGCGAGTCGCTCGTAGACGTCGCCGGTCGCAGACTGGTCGCCCTTCGTGACCGCTTTCTCGTATCTGAGCGTCGAGATCACGTCGTCGGCGAGCCCGGCGACGCCCGTCTCGTCGGCCAGTCGGTCGAGAACGGCTTCGAGCGGTCGTCCCTTCCGCGGCACGGCGACGCTGACGGTCGTCATTGGTGTTCGCCACGCGAGCGGGCCGTAAAACGAGTCCGATCTCCGCCGGTTTCGCCGGTTCGCGCCGTCGGTACCGCGGCCGTTAGCTCCCGCCGATGACCGAGGAGAGCTGTTCGCGCCACTCCTCGAGCTCCTCGATCTCGTCGTTGATGTCCTCGATGTCGGACTTGACGTCCTCGACGTCGATGTCGCCGATCTGCTGTTCGAGGTCGTCGACGTCGCCCTCGACGTCGTCGACGGACGACTCGACGGTCTCGACGTCGCTCTGGACGGCCTCGACCTCCGACAGCAACTCGTCCATGTCCGACTGGAGCGACTCCATCGAGGACTCGACCTCCGCGACGCTGCCCTCGACGCTCGACAGCGCCTCGTCGTGTCCGGAGGCCATGTCGCGGACGTCCTGCAGTTCGGACTCGAAGGACTCGACCTGCTCGCGGAACTCGTCGATGATCTCGTCGCCCGTGCCGTTCTCGTCGAGGAACTCCTCCAGGGCACCCGTGTAGGCGAGGAGGTCCGACACCTCGGTCTGGAGGTGCTGGATGCGCGCGTCGACGCTGCCGCCCGAGTCGTCGGCCAGGTCGAACGCCTTCCGGAGCAGTTTGACGTCCTCGGCGTCGACGTTCTGGTTGCGGATCTCCGTCGCGAGCGCACCGACGAGCGTGTCCACGTCCGCGTCGTCGAGCGAGACGCCACCGCCGGAAGAGCCGCCCGAGGAGCCGCTCGGCGACCCGCTCGACCCGGACGACCCGCCGGAGTCGGCGGGCTCGTTCGGGTCCTTCAGGTCCAGGGTCTCCACGTCGTCGCCCTCGTCGGCGTCGTCGGCATCGTCGAGGCCGGGGACGGCGTCGCTGTCGCCCGAGATGACGTCGCGGACGACGTCGCTGCCCTGCTCGTCGACCACGGGGCCGCCTCCGCCGTCCTCCAGCGGCGGGTCGACCTGCTCGATCCGCGGTTGGGTGAGGAACTGCTCGACGTTGTCCGTCCCCGTCGCGCGGATCCCGTAGACCGTCGTGTACTCCGCGCCCGCCTCGAGTTCGCGCTCGAAGGTGATCTGGTCCTCGTCGATGGTCCAGTACTCGCTCCCGTACTCCGGGTGGAAGCCCAGGTCCTCGACGGCCACGTCTTCGGGCACGTCGTCGACGAGGGTCACCGTCACCGTCTCCGAGCGCACGGACTGGATCTCGAAGGCGATCGCCGGCACAGGGAACTCGTCCTCCTCGAACCGCTTGTCCACCGTCACCCCGTGGGCGGAGACCGAGACCTTCTCGTATTGCTGTGAATCGCTCATGTGTTCTCCCTCGTTTAGCGACCAACTTAATGATACTTATTGTCCGGGGTCCGTCATTTCTGTCGAGAGGTGAGAACGGGCGGGATTTCCGCCGATAACTGATCGGACGGCAGGGGCGTCCGAGGGCGGCGGTCGGGAGCTTAGAGGTCGAACCGGTCGCCGATCTCGACGATCTCGAGCGACTTCGGCGAGTCGAAACTCGCCGCGTGGTTGTGGAGGACCGTCGGCTCGGTGGTCATCCCCTTCCACATGTCCCAGTGGGTCGGAACCAGCGTGTCCAGTCGCAGGTTGTTCGCGGCCTCGACGATCATGTTCTCGTCGTTGTACCACTGGGTCCGGACGGGTTCGCCCGTCTCCTTGTCCGGGATGTTCCCGATGGCGCCGAACGCCAGCGCACCCACGTCGATGTCGTAGGACTCCCCGATCTGTTCGAACTCGCCGGGTCGGGCGTCCCCGCCGTGGAAGAACGTCCCCGCTTCGTGCTCGAAGACGAGCGACACCGGGTGTTCGGCGTCGGGGTCGTTGGCGGGTTCGACGTGGACGGTGAATTCGCCGACCTCGATCGTGTCGCCCTCGCTGATCTCGTTCAACTGGTCGTCGCTCACCTCCCAGTGGCCGGTCCAGTCCTCCTCGGCGATCACCTCGTGGCCGGAGTCGGTGGTGTAGTAGTCCGCGCCCGTGTTCGCGAGGATCGGCCCCTGGCTCGGCCCGTGCACGTGGTCGACGTGTTCGTGCGTTCCGAAGATGGCGTCTGCCTCTGCGACGTCCTCGGGGTCGAACGGGACCGGGATCATCCGGATCGTCCGCGGCGGTCGTCCGGTGCCGACGTACGGATCGATGAAGACCGTCGTCCCGTCGCTCGCTTTCAGGGCGAACCCGTTACAGCCGAGGTACCAGACGGCGACGGTGTCCGGCGACGCGTCCTCGATCGCACGCGGCAGCCAGTCGCCCCAGTCGCTGTCCGAGGTCTGTCCCCAGTCGGGATCCGTTGTCATAGACCACCCTGCGAACGGCCGCGATTAAGCCTTTACGAACGGGTCACTCCGGAGGAATCTCGCGGACCGCGTTGAGTCGGGTTCGACCGCCTGACGACGAACGAAAAAAACGGCCGTCGCTACCGTCAGTCCTCGCAGCAGCCGCCGGCTTTGCCGCCGAAGTCGACGGTGAGCGGATCGGAGATGATCTCGTTGAGTTCCTGCAGGCGCAGTTCGAGCTCGTTCTGCACTTCGAGGTACTCGGACATCTTCGGCTTCTCGTGGAGTTCCTCCTGGGCGTCCTGCAGGGTCCGGAGGTCATCGCGGGTGGCCTCGCCGGTCTGGCGCGCGAGCATGAACTCCTCGCGGATCTGCTCGAACTCGCGGATCTCCTCCTGGAGTTCCTCGTCGGCCTCGACCTCCTCCTTGGCCTCCTGGTAGCGTTCGTAGAGGGGCATCTCGGCGATCCGTTCGCCGAGTTCGCGGGCCAGCGCGTCCAGGTCCTCGCCGGCGTCGGTCCGCGTCGCGTCGGTCTCGATGCTCATTCTACTCACGTTTGGTGCCTCGCGGTTTTCAAGGTGCCGACTCCGCGCGGGACCGACGGAAACGACCGCTTCACCGCCACTGCGAATCGGTCGCGTCGACGGGGCGGAGCCCGAGTCGCCGGCGTACCCGGTCGCGAAACGCCGCCGCGAGGGCGAGCGGGTACGCCAGCGCGAGCGCACCTGCGCGGGCGACGACCGCCGACGGGAGCGAGACCTCCAGCGAGCGGAGGACGGCGAGCCCAGCGAGCCCCGCCGCGCCGCTGGCGACGTAGAGCGCGACGACGAAGACGAGGAGCCGACGGGACGACCAGTCGCCGGCGACGAACGGGTAGCTCCCGCCGACGGCGACGACGACCGCGGCCGTCTGGGGCAGCTGTGCGAAGAGCGTCGCGCCGGTGACGGCAGCGTACGCAACCGTGAACGCGGGGACGAGCGCGAGGTACAACCCCAGTGCTCCGAGGAGGAAGTTGACTGTCGCCGTCGCCCACGAGCGGATAGTCACGCCTGTCGGTGCGTCCCCGAGCGGCAAAGCTTCGGCGGCTGAACGGGCGCGACGACGGCGGCCGAGCCCCGTCGCGATACGACCGCGACGCGACCGGCGCTACCCGCCGAGCAGTCCGTCTAACGTGTTCATCGCGACCGCGAACGAGATCCAGAAGGCCAGGAGGGCCAGGAATACGGGGTTGAGCCCGTTGTCCTCGCGGTCGTCGTGGTTCACTCGCCGCCCGTGCCAGGTGTCCGGTATCCGCTCGTGCACCGAAAAGAAGCGGGTGCGAACGGCGAGCCTGGTGACCGCGACCGCGCAGCCGGTCGCGAACGCGGCTGAAACGACGAACACGACCGCCATCCGGAGGATCGACGCGACGGAGAGGTCCATCGGCCGACACTACCCGGCCCGGTCGAATAAGTGTGACTCGCGCGAGCGGTTCGGCCGCGATTCGGTCGCCGCGAGCGGTCGAGACCGGCGGGGTTCGCTGGTGTCCGAGGGCTTTTCCGACCGGCCCCCGAACGGTGGGACATGGTGTCTGAACTAGTGGTCGGTGGGTTGCTCGCCGTGCTGGTGTTCGGCTTTCTCCGATTCCAGGACCACATCGTCTCGGCGCTCACCCGGTCGGGGAGCGGCGACGACACGCTCTCCATCGAGGACCCCTGACCCGGGCCCCGAGCCCCCGACCGCCGTCCGGTCGGTAGCTACGTAGCCTCCGAGAGCCGCGGCTGTCACGGCGTCACAGCACCGGCTCCGGACCGCGGGGGTTTTACCCCGCCAGCGGGTACGAGGGCCCAATGAGCCAGGAATCGCCGGAACGAACCGAGGGAGACCTCACCAAGACGGGGATGTCGCTCCGTCACGACCGCGAGTGGGATTACGAACTGGACCGAATCGTCGAAGCCGTCGCCGAACGGGACGCCGAGACCGTCGGCCTGCAGTTCCCGGAGGGCCTCAAACGGCGGGGCCCGCGCGTCGCCGACGACCTCCGCTCGGAACTGCCCGACGACGTGAGCGTCATGATCTCGGGCCAGCCCTGCTACGGCGCCTGCGACCTCGACACCTACCTGATGCGCCGAACCGACGTGTTCGTCCACTTCGGCCACAGTCCGATGAAGGAGTCGGACAAGATCATCTACGTCCCCCTCTTCTCGAACGTCGACGTCTTCCCGATCATGGAGCGCGCGGTCGACGAACAGCTGGCCGCGGCCGACGAGGACCCCGACGTGGGCCTCGTGACGACCGCCCAGCACATGAACAAGTTCGACGAGATGCGCTCGTGGCTGGAGGAGCGCGGCTACACCGTTCACACGCGCAAGGGCGACGAGCGGCTCACCCACGAGGGGCAGGTGCTCGGCTGCAACTACGCCAGCGCCGACGTCGACGCCGACCAGATGCTCTACGTCGGCGGCGGCAAGTTCCACCCGCTCGGCCTCGCGATGGAACACCCCGACAAACACGTCGTCATCGCCGACCCCGTCAACAACGCCGTCTCGGTGGCCGACACGGAGAAGTTCATGAAGCAGCGCTACGGCGCCGTCCACCGCGCGATGGACGCCGACGAGTGGGGCGTCATCTTCTGCACCAAGATCGGCCAGGGCCGCTGGGAGATCGCACAGGAGATCGTCGAGGAGAACGACGACGCCTACCTCATCACCATGGACGAGGTGACGCCCGACCGACTGACGAACTTCGGGCTCGACGCCTACGTCAACACCGGCTGTCCGCGGATCACGACCGACGACGGCCCGCAGTTCAAACAGCCGATGCTCACCCCCCAGGAGTACCGCATCGCTATCGGCGAGGAACCGCTGGAGGCCCTGGAGTTCGACACCTTCCACGACACCTGGTAACTGCTGTCCGGCACGGGTCGACCGATCGGAAGGGAATTACTATTGGTTATTCGACAACGTTTTTGCATACGCGATAGATATTGTGACCGATGACCGACACGGGACGAGCGGGCCGACAGTCGACTCGGGGGGACCGATGAGCACCAAGACGCGCCTCGCGCAGCAGCTGGCGGTCGTCGCGGGATTCGAGGACCCGCGGGTTGACCTCGAACAGTACCGGACGCCGCCCGACATCGCCGCCCATCTGATACACACGGCCGATCTCCACGGCGACATCGAGGACAGGGTCGTCGTCGACCTCGGGACGGGAACGGGGATGCTCGCGCTCGGCGCGGTGCTCCGGGGGCCGAAGACGGCCGTCGGCGTCGACCTCGACCCCGATCCGCTCGCGACCGCCCGGGCGAACGAGCGCCGGGTCGCGGCTCACGCCGACGTCGAGTGGGTCCGGGGCGACGCCACCGCGGTCCCGCTGGCCCCCGACGGCCCGACGACCGTCGTGATGAACCCGCCGTTCGGCGCGCAGTCCGGGAACGAACACGCCGACCGCGGGTTCCTCGCCACCGCGGCCGAGATAAGCGACGTGTCCTACTCGATCCACAACGCGGGCAGCGAGGACTTCGTCGAGTCGTTCGCGGCCGACAACGGCGGGACCGTCACCCACGCCTTCGCCGCCGAACTCGACCTCCCGCGGCAGTTCGAGTTCCACGACTCGGCCTCCCAGACGATCGACGTGGAAGTGTTCCGGATCGCCTGGGGCGACGATTGACGCGGTCGAAATAGCACCTTCACCAGCGGCAGGCTGAGTCGCGGCTCCCGATACCGTTCCCCGGTCACCGATCAGTTCCGTCGCGCCCGCGGGACCGACTTCTGGGCCACCTGCACTCTGGTGCGGTTGTGGACGGCGAACAGGTCCTGACCCTCGCGTTCGAGGGTCAGGCCGCCGACGCTCGTTTCGTTGGACTTGTCCGGTATCGGCGCCCGGCCGAGGACCGACCCGTTCTCGGTGACGACCACCTCGAAGCCCGCCGAGACAGGGGCGATGGAGACGTTCCGCCCGGCTATCGTCGGCGCCGCGCGGACCGGATCGGATACGTACGCGAGCTCCGCCTGCTCGCCCTTTTCACGGAGTCTGACCTTGTAGGCCGACCCGTTACCGGCCACCGACCACCCGACGCGGTTCGCGTACACGGCCTCCCGCCAGCCAAGCCCGCCCACTCTGACCGTCGCGCCGCCGCTGTGGGCCAGTTGCCCTTTCGAGACGGCCTCGATCCACACCCGCCGTTCCTCGCTGAAGACCACGACCCCGCTGGACTGGATCTCCTGGGACTCCGCGAAGAGGTACTCGTTGACCAGCGAGACGTACTGGTTTGGGACGCCCTCGACGTACGTGACGGTGTAGTCACGGACCTCGACGGTGGCGGTGTCCGCGGGGAGGTCGCCGGAGATGGCCGTCAGCCCGAACGGGACCGCGGCCGCGCTGAGCACGACGAGCGCGGCGACGAGCACACGGACAGCCGTGCCGCGAGTCAGTCGGCCCGATCCCGTGTCGCCGATCTGGGGGACCAGCGAGCGGTTCGACGCGGACGCGCCGATCGCGATCAGCGCGGCGAACACGAAGACGGTCCCGACCCCGATCGCGCGGAAGAGCACGTACGTGTTCGAACCCAGCGGGGTGAATATCGCCCACAGCGACTGGCGGATACCGAGGACCAGCGCGGCGAACCAGAGGTACAGCGGGTTCGGGTAGTCCTCTCGGTGTGCGAGCAGCGCGATCCCGACGCAGACGCCCAGGAGGATCCCGATCGCGTGGCCCTGGATCGCGATGTCCGCCCACCACGGCGAGTTGAAACTCGGTCGCGGCTGCCGGGTGACGAGCGGGTTCCGCAACGCGGAGTACACCAGGTCGACCGCCCGCTCGCCGACGAGGACGAACACCGTGAGCAGCGGCCGGGTCACCATCCCGAAACCGACGTAGGCGTAGACGACGCCGGAGAAGCCGATCACGGGGCCGAGCGAGAATATCCCGGTGAAGACGCCGGCGAGAATCGACCCGGCGGGCACGGCGAGCACGCGGACGAACGGGTTCGTCAGCGGCGTCGCGAACGACTCCGATCCCCGCTCGTGGGGGTAGTGGCCCACGTAGTACTCGACGATCGGCGCGAACAGGAGCGTCCCCGTCAGGTTCCCGGTGATGTGGCCGACGCCGTTGTGCGCGAACCCGGCGACGAGGGTCCCGAGCGGGTAGAAGTACGACCACGACCGGAAGGGGATGACCATCGGATTCCGGGGGTGGGCCCACCCGCCCTGGATCACCCAGTACACGAGCAGGACTCCCAGAACCGTCAGTAGCGTCCCCCAGGGGACGCCGAGTACCCAGCGTCGTCGGAACCGATCACCCCACCGCCACTCGCCGGGGGTGAGGTACCGGGCGACGGCAAGCGAGCCGACGACCGTCAGGACGAGGTAGGCTTGTTGCCAGGGAAACAGGCCGAGAATCCGGCGAAAGACCGACGTCGGCAGCGACTGCAGCATACCAGCCACAAAGCGGGCCGGTAAGTTATCCTTGGTGGCGGATCCACCCGGCCGTCCCGTGATTCGGGAGTCGGCTTCTGTCCGTTCTTACCACTCTCGGACGGCCTGGCGTTCGGGTAAGCACAGGATTTTCGGTGCCCGACGCCGTTGTGTCCGCCAATGGGAGTGCGGCCTCCGTCGAACGACGTGGACGAGGAACCGGACGTCGTCGAGTTCGGGATCGCGGCCCTCGACGCGCGGGTCGATGGCGCGGACCTCGAGTTTCCCGTCTCGGCGAGCGAACTCGAATCGCGGTTGGGGGACACGGCGGTCCCGTACGACGCGGCCGGCAACGAGATGTCGGTCGGCGAGGCGCTCGTCGAGACGGACCGGCAGTCGTTCGACTCGAAGGCGGACCTGCTGAACGCCCTCCATCCCGTCTTCGAGCGCAAGCGCCAGGCGGCGTCTACCAGCCTGCTCAAACAGATCCGCGGGCTCGTTCCCTTCTGAATCGGCCCGACAGTCGACGGCCGGCTCTCCCCCGTTGGGGCTCCGACTGGTTCATCCCTGTTCAGGCTGTGACGGCTCTCCCGCACGGGCCTCGCCGTCGGCCGCTTCGGTGTCGTCACCGGACACGCTCCGCCCGTCGCCGGCCGCGAGGGCCGCCCCGCCTGTCGTCCGGGTGGCCCTGTCGTCCGTCGGTCCCGAGACGGACCCGAGGTGGTCGTCGTCGGTGAGCCGCTGCGCGAGATCTTCGAGTTGACGAGTCTGCTCGCGGTTGACCGTGACGATCATGTCCGAGAGGACGCCGAACATCAGCAACTGCACGCCGAAGAGGATCGCCGACGCGCCGAGGAACGCGAGCACTTCGTGCGACGTCTTGGGGATCGTGATCCACTCGTAGGCGACGTAGGCGCCGAGGACGAGGCCGACGACGGTGCTGACGACGCCGACGCTCCCGAAGTAAAAGAGCGGGTTGTTGGTCTTCGCCATCTTGTACAGCGTGAGGATGATGTCGGCGCCGTCGCGGAACGGTCGGAGGTTGGTCTCCGACTCGTCCGGGCGGGCGCAGTAGCGGATCGGGACGACCTCCGTCCTGACGTTGTGTTTGACGCACTCGACGGCCATCTCCGTCTCGATGCCGAAGTGGCCCTCGGTCAGCGAGATGCGGTCGATGGACTCGCGCGTGAGGGCGCGGTACCCGCTGAGAATGTCCTGGTAGTCCCGCCCGTGGATGACGCTGAACGCCCAGTTGATGACGCGGTTGCCGAACTGGTTGAGTCGGGTCATCGCGCCGGCCTCCATGTCGGCGAACCGGTCGCCGATCACGTGGTCGGCGCGTCCCTCGAAGATGGGCTCGAGCATCGCCCTGGCGTCCTCCGCGCGGTACGTCTGGTCGCCGTCCAGCATCAGGACGACGGGCGCGTCCGTCAGTTCGAACCCCTCCTGCAACGCCTCGCCTTTCCCCTCGGAGCCGCGCTGCTGGACGACTCTCGCCCCCTTCTCCTCGGCGATCGACTGGGTGCCGTCGGTGGAGCCGCCGTCGATCACGAGGATGTTCTCGAACCCCTCGGCGCTGAACGACTCGACGACCGGCCCGATCGTCTCGGACTCGTTGAGCGTGGGCACCAGCACGCAGACGTCGTCGTACTCTACCATCGTCCCCGCTTCGACGTTGCCGGAGAAAAAGCTTCCCCGTTGGGCCCGTCGAGCACTGGTCCAGCGGTTTTCGCGCTGGTCGGTGGCGGGCAACCCCGCGGACGCGACGACCGGTCAGTCCTCGGCGCGCTCGTCGCTCAGGTGCTCCCAGATCTCCGTGCAACCGCAACCGTCCTCGACGTTTTCGAGGTGTTCGGTCTCCGATCGTTCTGTCTCGGCCTCGTCGTCGTCCCCCTCGTCGACGTGGTCGCCGTCCGCGCGGTTTAGCTCGACCATAGTTACTCAGTTCGTGAGTAACCACACACCCATCGGTTAATAACCTTTCGGCGCCATTTTAAACGCGGTGACGCAAGGGGGAGACATGAGCGGCGAGGACACCGGGTGGTTCGACACGCTGGGGCTGACCGAGTACGAGGCGACGGCGCTGCAGGAGTTGCTGACACTCGGCCGGACGACGGCGCCCAACCTCGCCGAGGCGACCGACATCCCGAAGGCGCGGATCTACGGCGTCCTCGAATCGCTATCTGACCGCGGGTTCATCAAGATCATTCCCGGCCGCCCGAAGGAGTACCAGCCCAAGCCGCCGGAGGAGGTCCTCGACCGCGCCGTCGAGAACCACCGGCAGGACTACGAGCAGTTCGCCGCGACGGTCGACGACTTCCGCGAGGACTTCCTGGCGGAGTTCCGCCCCCGCTACGAGCAGGCAAGCGAGGACATCACGCCCACCGAGGAGCTGTTCCACGTCGTCGACGTCGGCGAGCCGAGCGAGCGCGAGACGCGACAGCTCTACCACGAGGCCGACGAACGGGTCTGCGTCGTCACCAAGAGCTTCGAGTACTTCGACTCCGTAGAGCCGGCGTTCGCCGACGCGCTGGACCGCGGCGTCGAGATCTCGATCCTCATGCTCGTCCCCGAGTTCCTCTCGACCGAACCGCGCGACGAACCGGCGATCCAGCGGGGCATCGTCGAGCGCATCCGGACCGACTACCCATCCGTCGAGATCCGCTTCTCGACCGGCAAGCTCCCCTTCCGCGGCAACGTCGCCGATCCCAGTCTCGACTACGAGACCGGGGCGGCCATCCTGCTCGTCGAGGAGGAAGACGTCCCCAACCACATGCGCCAGGCCGCTATCACCGACAACGGCGCCTTCGTCGCCGGACTCATGCGCTACTTCGACCTCATCTGGGAGCACGAGACCCGCGAAGCGTACCCGGATCAGGGCTGACCGAGCAGCGTCGCCGGGACGGCCCGAGACCGCGCTCCGGTCGACCGCGAGCGGTCAACTACTAATACCACCGGTGGAATAGGTGGCCGCGTGAAGGTCGCGTATCTGACGACGTATTACAACGGCGCGGTCGACGGGCGGTTCGGGCGCTTCCACGACTGGGTCCACACGCTCCGGGACATGGACGACCCTCCCTTCGACTTCGAGGTCGTCGCGCTGACGGCGAGCAACGCCGACGAGACGCTCTCCTCGCCGCCTCACGGCGTCCTCGGCGACGCGACCGACCTCTGGGGTTCGCCGGCCAACACGGCCGAGTTCGCCCTCAACGCACCGCGGGCCGTCCGCGACCTCTGGCGGGCCGACCCCGATGTCGTCCACGTCCTCACCCTCGACACCGTCGCCTACCCCGTCGCCCTGGGGATGTCGCGGCGGACGCCCGTCCTCGGCCCCGACGTACAGGGGTACTTCCCGGGCCGCGAGGGCGACCGCTGGAACCGAGAAGGCGGTGCCGGCCGGAAAGACCGGCTGCGCTACCGCCTCCGGCGGGGCCTCCTGAAGTTCGCGAAGGACCCGACGGTCGTCGCGCTCAGCCGCTATCACGCCGACAACGTCCGGAAACTCGGCGCGCGGACCGTCGAGACCATCCCGCCGGGCGTCTCCTCGGCGTTCCAGCCCGGCCGCCGCGCTCGGCCGGAAGACCGCGACCCGGACCGACCCACTCACCTGCTCTACCTGGGCGACCTCTCCGAGTACAAGGGCTACGACATCTTCCTCGACGCGCTCTCGCAGATCCCCAACGACATCGACTTCCACGCGACCGTCGTCGGGACCGGCGACGCACAGCGCGACCGCATCACGAACGCCGGACTCGCAAACCGGGTCGACGTCGAGGGGTTCGTCCCCCGCTCGGAGCTCCCGAGATATTACCAGCAGGCCGACTGCTACGTCATGCCCTCCGTCGACGAACACGGCCCGAACACCATCGTCGAGGCGCTGGCCTGCGGGACGCCCGTGGTCGCCACCGACAAACTCGGCATCAACGAGTACGCCGGCGAGGACACGGCGGTCTACGTGGACCGCTCGCCGTCGGGCGTCCGCCGCGGCATCGAGCAGTTCCACCGCAGCCGCGAGGAGTACATCCGCAACGCCGTCGAGCGCGCGCCCGAGTACCAGGCCGAGCGGACGGTCGAGGCGCTCGCCGAACTCTACGAGGACCACGTAGAACGGACGTGAACTCCGGCCGTCTTCACTCCGCGGACCTGTCACATCTCCGGGCGGGCGGCGGTCGCACACCGAACGGTTTATCGACGGGCCGGAAAAACGCGGAGCCATGACGGCGGAACCGCTGGCCTATCGAGCGCGCAAGTGGGCGCTCCAGCAGATCTCGTCGGTGACGAAGCGACCCGACCAGCACGACCGCCTCGCCGAGACCGACTGGGACGTGCTCGTCGTCCTCGACGCCTGCCGCTACGACGCCCTCCAGCGAGTCACCCACTGGCCGGTCGAGCGCTGTCGCTCCCCCGGCAGCGCCACGGGCCACTGGCTCGAAGAGTGCGGGCGCTCCGGCGTCCTCGAAGACAGCTACGTCGCCACCGGGAACGTCAACTACGCCAACTTCGACGTCGGCGCCGCCGCGGTCGACCACGTCTGGGAGGACCACTGGAACGACCGACTGGGGAACGTCCTCCCCGAACCGGTGCTCGACGCCGCCGACGACTTCCTCGCCGACGGCGAGCGCCCCGTCGTCGCGCACCTCCTGCCGCCCCACGCCCCCTACGTCGCCGAAGTCGGCGACACCTGGATCCCCGCCTTCCCCGACGTGGACGTGTGGCGGCGCAACCCCGGCCGCGAGGACGAGGACAAGCTCTCGCCGCAAGTCGCCATGGCCTCGGGCCACGTCGACATGGAGCGAGCCATCGCCGGCTACCACGCCTCCGTCGAGGCGACGTGGGAGGCGATCCTCCCGACGATCGGCGAGTGGGTCGACCGCGACCTGACCGTCGTCGTCACCGCCGACCACGGCGAGACGTTCGGCCGCTGGCGCGACTGGAAGCTCTACGGTCACCCGAACCGCGTCCACGTCCGCCCGCTCGTCGAGGTGCCGTGGATCGTCTTCGAACAGGCGCCGCCCGTCGAGGCCGACGACGCCGCCGACGGCGTCCAGGAGAAGCTCGAAGCGCTCGGCTACGTGGAGTAACGGAGACGCGACGGGGCCGCTCCGCGGTCGCTCAGTGCGAGTACAGCGAGTACAGCGGCTCCGCCGCGTCGACGAGTCGACCCGTCGTCGAGCGGTTGCGCCACCAGTCGACCACCTCCGACGGCGTCCGAATCCTGTCTTCGTACCCCGCGACGGCGTCGGCGTTCTTCATCGGGTAGTCCTCCAGTTGCGGATGGGAGACCATCGTCACGACGCCCGCGCCGACCATGTACGGCGTTATCGCCGGGACGTGCGTCGGGACGAGGGTGATCCCCTCGACCGTGCGCGGGACCGGCCAGCGGCCCTCGTTGATGCAGTCGAAGCCGTTGTCGGCGAGCGCGCGGGCGGTCGTCCGGTCGTACTCGTGCCACGGCGGGATGAACGTCGTCGGCTCGATGCCGTGGGATTCCAGGATGTCCCGGCCCGCGCCGATCCGCCGGTCCTGCTCGTCGTAGTCCAGCCCCGCGAACTCGCTGCGGTCGTCGTAGAGCGGCCCGCCGCGGCCCTCGCCGACGTCCTCGTGTTCGTAGCCGTGCTGGGCGAGTTCCCAGCCGTTCTCGCGTAGGTCGTGCAGGAACTCGACCACGTCGGCGCTCAGGCGCTCGCCCTCGTACTTCGGACAGACGGCGACGACGCCGCGGAGGCCGCGCTCGTCGTACCGCGAGAGGACGTCGACCCACGTCTCGTTGTCGACGTCCTGGTGGTAGTCGTCGAAGCGCAAGCAGACCAGCGAGAAGCGCGTGACGCCGGGCCACATCACAGGTAGCCGAGGTCCTTGAGCTGTTCTTCGAGCTCCTCGTCGTCGGGCACCTCGAACTCGCCGGCGTCGTCGAGCGGTTCGAGCGTGTCGCGCATGACGCCGAGCAACTCGTCGGCGACCTCCGGCCGCTCGCCGAGGAGGTCGTTCGTCTCGTCGGGGTCCTCGCGCCAGGCGTACAGTTCGCGGTCGTGGTCGCCCTCCAGCGCGCCGGTGACGATGAGCTTGTGCTCGTCGTCGCGGACCGCTTGCAGCGGGCGAGCGAAGCGGGTCGCGTCGAAGTCGGGGTACTTGCGCTGGAGCCGCTCGATGGGGCCGTCGAAGCCCGCGTACTCGGCGAAGGTGTAGTCGTGGTAGCGCCGGTCCTCGAAGCCCAGCAGGCTCTCGGTGAGGTCGTAGTCGGGCGGCGTCTCCCCGGCCGCTTCGAGGAACGTCGGGTGCAGGTCGACCAGCGACATCTGGTTGTCGATGCGCTTTCCGGCGGGCGCGGCGTCGCCGGCCGCGCCGTCCCCGGTCCCGGATCCGGACCGCGGCGGCTTGATCACCAGCGGCACGTGCAGGAGCGTGTCGTACAGCGAGAAGATGTGACTCGTGAGCCCGCCGTGGTCGCCGAAGTTGTCGCCGTGGTCCGAGGTGACGACGACCATCGTGTCCTCGTAGACCCCCTTCGACTCCAGGAACGCCATCAGCTCGCCGATGAGGTCGTCGAGGTACCGGACGGCGCCGTCGTACCACGCCTCGATGACGGCCCACTCCTCGTCGCTCATCTCCACCTCGCCGGCGAAGACGCCGTCGCCGCCGCTGTGGGACACCTGTCTGAGCTTCTCGATGTCGTGGCCGGGCAGGTCCTGCGCCTGTCTGCCGATCGCCTCCATCGCGCGTTCGAGGACCTCCCAGCGGGGGCGCTCCAGCCCCTCGGTGAACATCCGCTTGTACGGCCGCGGCGGGTTGAACGGCTGGTGGGCCGTCTTGGCGTTGATGAACCCGAAGAAGGGGTCGCCGTCGTCGGCGGCGTCGTCGACGAACCGCTCCAGGCGGTCGTACTTGTAGCGGGTCTTGTCGTCGGGGCCCCGCGTCAGCGTGAAGCCGACCTGCTTGGCGAACGAGCGGTCGCCGAGAACCTTCTGCGCGAAGTCCAGATCCGCGCCGATACGGCGGGTCTCGACGTAGTCGTCGACGCCGCGGGCGTACCCGCGGCTCTTTCGGATATGCGCGCCGGCGCTCGCGGCGAAGGTCCGGTACCCCTGGCGTTTCATCGCCTCGGGGAGCGTCTCCAGGTCGTCCGGGATGCCGAGCGAGTTGCCGTAGATGCCGGTGTGAGAGGGGTACTTGCCCGTGAAGATCGCGCCGTGGACGGTCGGCGTCCAGATCGACGGGGCGAAGGCGTTGTCGTAGCGGACCCCCTCCTCGGCCAGCCTCGTCATCGTCGGCGTCGTCTCGCGCTCGTAGCCGTAGGTCGAGCAGTGGTCGATGCGCAGCGCGTCGATAACCAGGAAGAGGACGTTCGGTTGCATCACATGTACCCCAGGTCTTCGAGCTGTCCCTTGACCTCCGCGGCGCCGGCCTCCGAGAACGACCCCTCCTCGCGGTCGCCCCGGTGGTCGCCGCCACGCAGTTCTGCTTCGATCGCCGCTCGCACGTCGACGACGCTCCCGATGGCCTCCACCATCGCCTCGTCGGTGCCGGCCACCATCGCCTCGTCGGTGTGGACGCCGTCCTGCAACCCGTGGTCGCTGACGAGCAGGAGTTCGTCCCCGTCGGCGAGGTCCTCGCGGAGTTCGCCGACGAACTCGTCGAGCTCGTCGTAGGCCGACCGCTGGAGCGCGGGCAGGTCGTAGGTGACGTGGCCGACCAGGTCCAGTCCGCTCGTGTAGGCGAAGACGAGTTCGTAGCGGCCGCCCCGGAGGCCCCGACGAGCTCGGGCGATGCGGACCATCGCCATCTCCAGGCACTGCTCGTAGAACTCGTAGGGGTCGGCGGAGGTGTGGCCGCCGGTCGCGTCGGGGTCCCGCTCGAACAGGTCGCCCAGCGACCGCCGGAGGTTGTGCTCGCGGTCCTCGCTGTCGGGGTCGACGACGTAGTTGGGGACGCCGATGGCCGTCGCCTCGCGGCCGTCGAACAGCGTCTCGATGTCGTTCTCCTCGTAGTAGGTCGCCGGCGTGCGGAAGGCGTCGGCGTCGGTGTTCGTCAGCAGCCAGGCGCCGATGCGGGTCTGGAGGGCGTCGGGCATGAGGAAGTCCGCGACGGTGCTGCCGAGTTCGAGGAGCGGGTTGCCCCAGGCGACGCCGTCGTCTTCGAGCGTGAGGCCGTGGTCCTCGGGGCGCAGTCCCGTGATTATCGTCGGCCAGAGCTCGTGGGTGCTCGGCTCGCCCGCGACGCTCTCGATGGTCTCGATGGAGCGGTGGGCGGCGAGCGTCAGGTTCGGGTGGGCGTCCGGATCGACGAGATCCGGGTCCAGCGCGTCGATGCCCAGCACGACGACTGTCATTGCTCCGCGGTTCAGTGTCCAGAGAGAAATTCGTTTGGATCCGTCCGCCGCCGGCCGGATCGCCGCCCCGTGTCGTTCGCGTGCCGTCGTGCACCGCTCGCACGCCGCTCCCGAACGGCCCGCGACCTGCCGTCGCGTGCGCTCTCGACCGATGAGAACACTTTTGAGCGTGATAGGACTCCACTCTGGCATGAAAGTCGGCTACTTCTGCTATCGTCTCTCGGGCACCGGCCCCCGGACCCGGGCCGCCGACATCATCGAAGCGGTGGCGACGGAGTCGGACCACGAGGTCGTGGTCCTGACGAACGAACCCGAGAACGTCAGAGGGCCGGCGACGGTGCACCCGATCTCGCTCGACGACCCCCTGTCGACGCTCGCGACGACGCGGCGGGCGTTCGCCGACGCCGACGTCGTCCACGTGCCGGTGAACATGTATCAGGTGCTGTTCGTCCGGCTCGTCTACTGGGGGCCCCTCGTCGGCGGGGTCGGCCCCGGCCTGCAGCCCTCGGCCTTCCACCGGTATCTCGGCCGACTGCTCCGCATCGACAAGAAGATCAAGGTCCTCGAACACAACAAGCTCTGGGACGACTCGGGCTACGACACGGCCGTCTGCACGGCCACCATCGACACCGACCGCTTCTACCAGTACGACGACGAGCGGGTCCGGGAGCTCCGCCGCGAGTGGGGCATCGGCGACGAGGAGACCGTCGTCCTCTACGTCGGCGCGCTCATCGAGGAACAGGGGGCCGGACTCGTCGACGAGATGGCCAGGATCGCCCGCGACGAGGACGATATCCGCATCATCGTCGCCGGCGACGGCGAGATGGCCGACGTCTTCCGCGACCGCGAGGACCTCCAGTTCGAGGGGTTCGTCGACAACAAGGACCTGCCGGCGTACTACAACGTGGCCGACGTGACGGTCGCGCCCCGCAGGAACGACAAGACCTCCAACGTGGGCCTCGAATCCATCGCCTGCGGCACGCCGATGATCTCGACGGCGCAGGGCCACATCGTCGACCTGTTCAAAGACCGCGGGACGTACGTCTGGGCCGACCGGACCCCCGAGGCCGTGCTGGAGACCGTCCGCGAACTGACCGGCGACCCCGAGTACTACCAGGCCCAGGTCGAGCGCGGGCTCCAAACGATGGAGGAGATGCCGCTGTCGCTCGAAAACGCGGTCCAGACGCACCTCGACGTGTACGCGGAACTGGCGCGCGGCCGCGACTGAACGACCGCCGACAGCCCGGAGAACTGGCCGGCGGGGAACCACGCAATATAAATCCCGTTGCGGTCAACCCACGCTCCGAGTGATGGACCCGCCTAACGTACTGCTCGTGGTACTCGACAGCGCCCGGGCGCGCAACTGCAGCCTCTACGGCCACGACAACGAGACCACGCCGTTCCTCTCCGAGTTCGCCGACGACGCGGTCACGTTCGAACAGGCCCGAGCGCCGAGCGTCCACAGCATCTCGAGTCACGCGAGCATCTTCACGGGCTATCACACCGAGGAACACGACGTCACCGAGCACAAGTCGTTCGTCAGGCCGGAGGCGACGGTCTGGCACCGGATCGCCGCGGAACACGGGTACGAGACCGGGCTGTTCACCCCGAACGTCATCGTCGCCCAGACCTCGAACCTTGGGGACGTCTTCGACACCTGCGTCGGGCCCAAGCGGGCGAAGTTCCGCCTGTTCGACGACGCGCTCGCGCCCCTCGACGTGCAGGGGCGGCTCTCCCCGAAGGAGTACGCCAGGGAGGCGCTCGGCCACGACAAGCCGATACGGTCGCTGCTCAACGGCGTCTACAAGAAACTCGAATCGCGCGGCGGCTCGCACGACCCCACGTCCGAGGGCGGCGACGTGTACGTCGACGAGTTCCTCTCCTGGGCCGACGAGCGCAGCGGTCCGTGGGCGGCCTGTCTCAACCTCATGGACTCGCACACGCCGTTCGAGCCCGATCCGGAGTACGACAACTGGAGCGACGACGCCGCCGAGCGCGCCCGCGAGCGGGTCCACGACGACGAGGTGCCCGAGCCGTTCACCGACGCGTTCTGGGAGCATCTCGCCGACCTCGAACCGCTGTACGATGGAACGATCCGCCAGGCCGACGCCGCCGTCGAGCGGCTCGTCGAGGCACTGGACGAGCGCGGGCTCCTCGACGAGACGACGGTCGTCGTGACGAGCGACCACGGCGAGGGCTTCGGCGAACGGACGGAACTCGACCCGGACGTGCGGCTCCGCCACCACAGCTGGGGGATCGACGAGGTGCTCACCCACGTCCCGCTGCTCGTCAGGTCGCCCGGAGGCGACGGCGGGCGGACCGTCGCGTCGCCGGCGTCGCTCACGCGGTTTCCCGACGTGGTCGACGCGACGGTCGAGGGCGACGACCCGGCCGACGCGTTCGTCCCGGACGGCGACGTCCTCAGCTCGACGTTCCGCATCAAGCCCCCGGGCAACGAGCTCTCGCTCCCGGAGGCAGAGCGGGAGCCGTACTTCGGCCCCTGGCGAGCGGTCTACCGGGAAACCGAGGACGGCGTCGTGAAGTACGCGCGGCGGGGCGACGACGCGATCGAACTCGGGGTCCCCGACGCTCAGCGGACCGTCCGCCGGGCCGACAGCGACGGGGGCGTCGTCGAAGACGTCTTCGGCGGGCTGGAGCCCCGGGGCGTCAGACTCGGGAGCGCGGCCGGCCGCGACGTCGAGGACGACGTCGAGGACAGGCTCGCGGACCTCGGCTACCTCCGGTAGGAACCGCACCTATTATTGGCCGGCCAGCAATCTACCCAAAGCGATGCGCCGCGACCGAACCGCCGTACTGCACTTCGCCGCCCAGGTAGCGCGGTCGCTCGCGGGGTTCGGGACGACGCTACTGGCCGCTCAATACTTCGGTGCGGCCGGCCTCGGCATCTACTCACAGGTCCTCGCGCTGCTGTTCTGGCTCAAACTGCCCAGCAACAGCATCAAGACGGCCGTCTCGAAGCGGATGTCCGAGACGGAGGACGTGACCGGCCACTTCAGCGCCGGGCTGGTCGCCGCCCTCGGGTACGGCGTCCTCGTCGGCGTCGTCGTCTTCCTCTTCGAGTCGTACGTGAACGGATACCTGAACGCCGACGCGGCCCACCTGCTCGTCTTCCTGCTGGCCGCGAACATGGTGTTCGACCACGTCAAGAGCGGCTTCGTCGGCCGCAAGCGGGTGGCCGTGTCGGGGTGGCTCGGGACGGCCGAACAGATCCTCCGACTCGCGAGTCAACTCGCGTTCGTCCTCGGCGGCGCGATGGTGATCGGGCTCGTCACGGGCCACCTCGTCTCGCTGGCCGTCTTCGGCCTCATCGGCCTCTTCCTGTTGCGACGGCACCTGACGATTCCCGACCTGGGGGACTTCGACGACCTGCGCAGGTACGCCCAGTACTCCTGGCTGGGCAACCTGCAGGGGCTGGCGCTGACGTGGATGGACATCCTCGTCCTCGGGCTGTTCGTCGGCGACAGTCAGGTGGGGATCTACCAGGCCTCGTGGACGCTCGCCTCGTTCCTGGCGCTGACCAGCAAGTCCATCGGGAAGACGCTGTTCCCGGAGCTGAGCGACCTGGGGACCGACGAGCGCTACGACCGCGCCCGCAGCCTCGTCGGCGACGGCCTCCTGTTCGCCGGCGTGTTCCTGATCCCCGGCGCGTTCGGCGCGCTGGTCATCGGCGACCGGATCCTCGACGTGTACAGCGCGGAGTTCTCGGCCGGAGCGACGATACTCGTCATCCTCATCGCCGCGCGGACGGTCCACGCCTTCGGCAGCCAGTTCGTCAACACGCTGAACGGCCTCGACTACCCGGAGATCGCCTTCCGCGTCAACGCCGCCTTCTTCGCGACGAACATCTCCCTGAACGTCCTGCTCGTCTACCTGATCGGCTGGTACGGCGCGGCCATCGCGACGCTCGCCTCGACCACGGTCTACCTGGCCGTGTCGTGGTTCGAACTCCGCGGCGAGGTCGGCGCCATCGACGTCCCCCTCGTGGAGATCGGGTACGAACTCGTCGCGAGCGTCGCGATGGCCGGCGTCGTCTGGTCGGCGCTCCCGTATCTCCCGCGGAACGTCTTCGCGACCGTCGGGGCCGTGTTCCTCGGTGCCGCCGTCTACGGCGCGATCATCCTCCTCCTGTCCACGAAGATCCGCGGCAAGGTGCTGACGCTCGTCGGGACCTGATCGGCCGACCCCGCGACCGACGGGGAACCGGATCCGAAAATACTTGCCCGTTTCAGGGGACGATCCGATAATGGAAGACATCGTTCTCGTCACGGCCGACTCCGTTCGGCGCGACTACGCCGACGCCTTCGAGTCGCTGTCGGACCTGCCGGTCCAGACCGGTGTCACCGGCAGCCACTACACCCGCCCGAGCCTCGCGAGCCTCATCTCGGCCAACTACCGCGGGGCGATCACCACCGAGGTGGTCTCGCCGACCATCGCGGAGGTGCTCTCCGACGCCGGCTACACCTGTCTCGGGTACACCCCGACGCCCAACACGGACGCTCGCTTCGGGTTCGACCGCGGGTTCGACGACTTCGACACGTTCGTCGAGCCCGGGAACCGCGGGAGCAAGCTCCGGCAGTACCTCGGGTCGATCAACGCGCTCCGGTGGATCTACTACAAGATCTACCCGCCGCAGGCGAAAAGCGAGAACCGCCCGCGCGACCGCGAGGTCATCGAGCGGGCCATCGAGGAGTTCAACGCCGCGGACGGGCCGCGGTTCCTCTGGGTCCACCTCATGGAGACCCACCGCCCCTACGGCGTCGGCGACGAGGCCATGTCGAAGGAACTCGACCAGAAGGCCTTCTTCAAACCCGACAAGCTCACCGACGAGGAGGAGGCCGAAATCGAAGGGAAGTACGCCGACGCCATCCGGCGAGCCGACGAGAACATCGACTACCTGCTCTCGGAGATCGACAGCGACCCGATCCTCGCCGTCACTTCGGACCACGGCGAGGGGTTCGGGGAGGACGGCTTCTACTTCCACCAGGGCCACAAGCGCTCGGTCGCGGACTTCCAGACCAAGGTGCCCGTCATCTTCGACGGAATCGACGCCGAGGGGCCGATGAGCCTGCTCGACGTCCCACCGACGCTCGTCGAGTCGGTCGGCGTCGACGCACCGGCGTCGTGGCACGGGACGAACCTGCTCGAATCCGAATCGGAGTACGCGGTCACGATCGCCCCCTGGCACGACACCGCGACCGTCGCCTGGCGGGACTACGAGAAGACGTTCGTCGCCCGCGACGCCGACGTGAGCTTCGAGGAAGGGGGCACGCGCGCCGACGTCGAACGCGCCGACGTGGACCAGGAGCTCGAAGAGCAGCTCCAGGACCTGGGCTACATGGACGCCGGCTGAATCGACCCGGTGCGCGACCCGTTCACCCTACCGGATCCAGGTGACGAAGATGGTCCGCGCGAGCCCGACGGCGTAGCCGAGCTTCGGCTTCTTCGTCTCGCCGGCCTCGCGCTCGTGGATGGTGACGGGCACTTCCGTGATGCGAAGGCCGTTCTTCCGGGACTCGATGATGAGTTCCGGCGCCGAGAAGCGCTCCTCGGTGAGCGTCAGGTCGCCGAGGTGTGAACCGCGGATGGCGCGGAAGCCGTTCGTGCAGTCGGTGATGTCGGTCTTCGCGAGCCGGTTTATCAGCCACGTGAACGTGCGGATGCCGCCCTGGCGCGTGATGGAGTTCCCGGAGTTGTCCTCCCCGCGGTAGCGGGTGCCCAGGACGTAGTCGGCCTCGTCGGCGACGATCGGTCCGACGAGTTCGTCCAGCTGGTCGACCGGGTGTTGCCCGTCGGCGTCCATCGTGACGACGATGTCCGCGCCGTGCTGGCGCGCGATGTCGAACCCGGTCTTGAGCGCGCCGCCCTGCCCCTGGTTGATGGGGTGTTCGACGACCATCGCCTCGTACTGCTCGGCGGCCCGGCGGGTCGCATCGTCGGATCCGTCGGAGACGACGACGGCGTGGACGGCGTGGTCGTGGACCCGGTCGGGCAACGCCGAGAGGACGTCGCCGATGGTATCGGCCTCGTTGTACGCGGGGATGACGACGTACAGCGTCTGCTCGTCGTAGTCGCCGTCGGCGCTCGCCTGCTGGACCGTCAGGCTCCGGGTGAGGTCGCCGAGGGCGCGCTTGTTCGCGTTGAGCCGCGAGACGAGGTAGAAGATCATCCCCAGGAAGGCGACGTTGGCGAAGATCTGGATGAGGATGAAGCGGCTCTCGAGGTTGAGCGCGCCCGCGATGGCGCCGTAGAGGCCCGGGGCGAACGCGACGGTCAGCAGTCCGAGCGCGACGGCGACCGCGAGACCGAACTCGAACCGCGAGAAGGTGGTGCGGTAGCGCTCGAAGCCCCACAGGGCCGTCAGGACGGCCAGTCCGAGGAAGAGCAGGGTCAGCGCCTGATTGCTCAACCCGGGGAGGACCGCGAGCGGTGACGCGGGCGGGGTCGGCGGCATCTGTGTACCTCCGTCCAGAAACGCGCGCAATTTGTATCTGCCGGAGGCAGTCGCAAGCAGGGGCCGCCGACCCCGCTGTGCCGACGAGACCACGTTTCCGGGCGGCGGAACCGGCCGCCTCCGGTGTGCGAAACCCGATCGCCCAAGTAGGCCGCGGGTGTACCGGGTGACAGGTCGACCCGTCGATGTCACCCCCACAGGCCGCACTCTCCGTCGACTTCGAGTACTTCACCCACCTGCCGGCCTACCGCGGCGCCCGCGGCACGACCGACCTGCCGGCGGTCGGCCTCGACGGCGTCACGAGCCTGCTGGACGCCTTCGATCGGGCCGAGGCGACGGGCACGTTCTTCACCGTCGGCGAGATCGCCGATTCGAATCCCGACGTGCTACGACGGGTCGCCGACGCCGGTCACGAGATCGGCTCGCACACGCACACCCACCGGCACCTCTCCGAACTCTCGGAGTCCGAGCGTCGGGACGAACTCTCCACGTCGAAGGCGCGCCTGGACGCGGTCGCTGACACCGAGGTCACGGGGTTCCGTGCCCCCTCGTTCGACGTGGCGTCCGATCACTTCCGGACGCTCGCCGATCTGGGTTACGAGTACGACTCAAGCGTCGTCCCGTGCCGGTCGATCCCGGGCTGGTACGGCGGTGAGTACGAGGCGGAACTGCCCTCCCCCGCGAACGAGATAGATCCCGCCGCGCCCGGGGATGTCGTCGAAGTCCCCGTCTCGGTGATGCCGGGACTGCGGCTCCCCCTGACGGGGACCTGGATCCGGTTTTTCGGCGTCAGCTACACGATCCTCGGCATGCGCATGCTCGCTCGTCGCGGCGTCCCGCCCGTGCTGTACGTCCATCCCTGGGAACTCGTCGACCTGCCGGCCGTCGAGGGCGTTCCGAAGCGGGTGTACGTCCGGACCGGCGACTACATGCGCCGGGCCGTCCGCCGGATCCTCGACGAGCCATTCGAGTTCGTCGCCACGGGCGACCTGGCCGCGCGCGTCGGGTCGTCCGCGGCAGGTACCACAGACTCGGAGACGACAGATCCCGTTCCGCCGGAGCGTGAGTGATCGTGAGCGCGGGCGGCGACGGAGACGGCGGCCGAAACTGGCGCAAGACCGCGATCACCGTCGTCCAGTGGGCCGTCGCGGTGGGCGCCTTCTGGTACGTGGCGCGCCAGGTCGACTGGGACGCCGCGGCCGCGGAACTCCTCACGCTGGATCCGCTCGTCGTCGTCGGCGTCCTGGCCGTCACGGCCCTGGAGTTCGGGTCGCGCTTCACGATGTGGTACGCGCTGCTGAACGGCCGCGAGCGGACGAGCCTCGGGACGACGGCCCGGGTCGATCTCGTCATCAAGTTCGTCAATCACGTCGTCCCGTCGAAGGCGTCGGGCCACTCGGTCGCGCCGCTGGTCCTCCGGTACTACACCGACGCCGACTGGACCGAGGCGGTCAGTATCGCCGGCCTCAACACGGGCCTCTACGCCGCTCTCTACGGGGTGACGGCGCTGGCCGGGCTCGCGGTCTTCGCCACTCGGCTCGGCAGCGGCTGGCTCCTCGTCATCCTGCTGTCGACGGGCATCTACCTCGCCGCGGGCGCGCTGGTCCTGCTCGCGGGCCGACGCATGGACGTCGCCGGGCGGCTGGCGAGCCGGCTGGCGGGAGTTCTCGGTCGCGTCCCGCGCGTCGGCGACCGTCTCGCCGGCGTCGCCGGGGCGCTCCCCTCGTTCACCGCGGACTCGGCGGGCGTCTTCCGCACGTTGTCGACCCGGCCGTCGGTCGTGATCCCCTATGCGCTGGGCTGGGCGGGGACGCTGATGGTCTTTCCCGCGCTCCGGGTGTGGCTGGTGCTCACCGCGCTGGGCGGGTCGTTCTCGCCCGCGGTGCTCCTCCCGGTCGTCCTCGTCACGGCCTACAGCGTGACCGTCCTGCCGCTGACGCCCGGCGGCGTCGGCGTCGCGGAGGCCTCGGCGACGGCCGTCTTCGTGAGTCTCGGGGTCGCCCCGGAACTCGCACCGGTCGTGATCCTCGTCGACCGGTCGTTCGGCGTCTACCTCCCCGCGCTGCTGGGGTGGCTTCCCGCCGCGAACCTCGATATGGCCGACGTGCTCGCGCGCCGCGGCGACGAGGGTTGAACCCGTAGCGGCCGACCCCCGGTCGCGGAACGACCGCGGTCGCCCGTCGCGGAACCGGCGCTGACGGGCCCCGTAACCGGCGCCTACCGTTCGGACGAGCGAAACGTATTTCCGGCGCCCTCGCGGGGTTTTGGACAATGACGCGGACCTTCGTTGTCGGACTCGACGGCGCCAGCTGGCTCCTGACCGAGCCCTGGATCGACGACGGGCTCCTCCCCAACCTGGCCGCCCTCCGCGATACCGGCACCTACGCGACCAGCCGGAGCTGTCTCCCGCCGGTCACTTACCCCAACTGGAAGTGCTACGCGTCGGGGAAGAACCCCGGCAAACACAGCGTCTTCTGGTGGGAGCGCATCGACCTGGCCGACGAGCGCATCGACATCATGAGCGGCAGCGACTACAAGACCGCCGAACTGTGGGACTACCTGAACGCCGACGGCCAGCGCGCCGGCGTCGTGAACATGCCCTCGATGTACCCGCCCCGGGAGATCGACGGGTACGTCGTTTCGGGGGGTCCCGACGCCGTCGAGGGCGAGTACCGCTCGCTCGACACTGGCTACACATACCCTCCGGAGTTCGAGTCCGAACTCGCCGAGCGCTACGACTACCAAGTCCACCCCGACCCGCTGCTGTCCTCGAACGACGAGCGCGGCGCCGAGGTCGACGAGATCCTGCGGCTGTTCGAACTGCGCCTCCAGGTCGCGAAGGACCTCTTCCTCGAAGAGGACCTCGAGTTCACGCACGTCACCCTGTTCTACCTGAACGTCCTCCATCACTTCTTCTGGGACGACGAGCCGACGAAACGCGGCTGGCAACTCGTCGACGAGTGGCTCGGCGAACTCGCCGATCTGGAGGACACGAACCTGGTCGTCATGTCCGACCACGGCGCCGCCGCCACGACCACCGAGTTCTACGTCAACGAGTGGCTCGCCGAGAACGGCTACCTCACTCGCGCCAGCGGCGTCGAGGACTACTTCCAGAAGGTGGGGCTCACCCGCGAGAACGCCCTCGCCGTCGCCAAGCGGTTCGGACTGGTCGACTTCCTCGCGAAGACCGTCCCCGAGAGCGTCCAGGCGCTCGTCCCGCAGAGCGCCGGCGCCAAGCGCGAGCGGAAGATGGAACTGATCGTCCCCCAGGAGACGAAGGCGCTCGCCAGCGGCCAGGGACCGATCTACGTCAACCCGCGCTTCGACGTGGAGTCGGTCCGCGAGCAGCTCATCGCCGACCTGAAGCAGGTCACCGACGACGACGGCGAACTCCTCTTCACCGACGTCTACCGCGCCGAGGAGGTCTACGACGGCCCGTACGTCGACATCGGCCCGGACGTCGTGGTCGACCAGCGCCCGGGCGTCCACGTCAACGACGGCATGGGCGGCGACGCGGTCCAGACGAAACCCGACCGCTGGGCCGCCGAGAACACGCCGACGGGCATCTTCGTCGCGAACGGCCCCGACTTCCAGAACCGCGGCGAGATCCCGGAGATCGACATCCGCGACATCGCGCCGACGATCCTGGCCTCCCACGGCGTCGACGTGCCGACCGACATGGACGGCGAAGTGCTCGACGTCTTCGTCGAGGACCCCGACGTGGGAACGCAGGACCCCATCGACCACGAGGACGCCAGCGCCGGGGGCCCCTCCGACGAGGTCGCCGACCGGCTCGCCGAACTCGGCTACATGGAGTGACGACACCGCTGGCGTCCCGATCGCCCGCTCTATGCCGAAACTATCCTACGAGTGGGCGCCGTAGAGACGGCCGATGAGTCTCACGTCCGGGTTCAGCGTTCCGATCGCGATGGGGTGGCGCGACCTCCTGTTCGCCAACTGGCCGGTCGATCCCGCCGTCCTCGACCCGCACGTCCCGGACGATCTCGATCTGGACACGTACGAGGGAGACGCGTGGCTCTCGGTGGTCCCGTTCGTCAACGTGAACGTCCGGCCGCGCGGCGCCCCGTCGGCGCTCGGGATCCGGCTCCCGGAACTCAACCTCCGGACGTACGTCCGAGCGGGCGACGACCCCGGGATCTACTTCTTCACGCTGGACGCCCAGGGCGTCCTGAGCGTCCTCGGCGCCCGCGTCACGCACCACCTCCCCTACCACTACGCGCGGATGGACGTCTCGCGCTCGCGGAACTGGGAGCGCTGGCGCCGCGAACGCCAGAACCGGGCCGAACGCGGCGTCGACGAAGCCGGCCCCGGCGAGTCGTCGGCAGCGAGCGGCGCCCGCTCGTCCAGCGGGGCGGCCACCGGCGGCCCCTCGGACGAGGTGTACTTCGCGAGCACGCGCCGCCACCCGGGGTCTCGGCCGTGTCGGTTCGCCGCGTCGTACCGGCCGACGGGCGAGCGGTTTCGCGCCGAGCGCGGCTCGCTCGCCCGCTTCCTGACCGAACGTCACCTGCTGTACACGCAGGACCAGCGGGGCCGACTCCGGTACACGCGCGCTCGACACCCGCCGTGGCCGCTCTGCGACGCCGCGGCCGAGATCGATCGCAACGAACTGTTCGAAGCTCACGGGTTCGACTACCCGGAGCGCGACCCGGTCCACTACTACAGTCCCGGCGTGGACACGGTCACGTCGGCGAGCCGGGCCGTCGAAGACGCGACGGCGCCGCTGCTCCGGGCGGACCAGCGGGTCTGAGAGCGCCTATCGGCGCCGCGTCACCGTCGCCAGGATGTCTCGGTAGCGGCGCGTGGCCGCTTCGAAACTGTACTCGTCCTCGATCAGCGTCCGCCCGTTCTCGCTGATCGCGGGCAGGTCCTCGCGGTCGAGAATTGCCAGTAGCTCACGGCGGATGTCGTCGGGGTCGGTGCTGTCCATCAGGAACCCGGTCTCGCCGTCGCGGACGACGTCGGGGACGCCCGACACCGGCGTGGCGTACACCGGCGTCCCGCAGGCCAGCGCTTCGAGGATCGAGGTCGGGAGCCCCTCGGTGGGCTCCGACGGGAGGATCACGAGTCGGAGGCGGTCGAGTTCCGCGGGCACGTCGTCGTGGTCGACCCACCCGCGCATCTCCACCTGACCGTCTTCGATCTCCGCCGCGAGTTCCGTCTCCAGCCACTCGCGCAGGCCGCCGTCGCCGATGAAGGTGAACGTCACGTCGTCGGGGAGGTCGTGGGCGACCGCGGCGAGTTCGCGGACGTTCTTCTCCTCGTCGAGTCGCCCGAGGAAGCCGACGCGGCGCTCGCGGTCTTCGAGCGGCGTCCGCACGTCGAAGTCGTCGGTCCGGACGTACCGCGCCCCGGTCGGGTACACGTCGCTGGCTTCCGGGTCGAGGTCGAGCTGGCTCGCCATCGCCGGCGTGTACGTGACGACGCCGTGTGCGGCCGCGAAGCCCGCGCGTTCGAGCCCGCGGACGAGCCCGGCGAGCGCCCGCGCGACCGGGCTCGGCAGCGACTCCTCCCAGGCGATGCGGAGCGTGAGCGGTACGTCGCCGCGCGGTTCGACGAGGACGGTCTTCCCGATCGCCCGGGCGAACAGGATCGGGAGCAGGTAAGAGGTGGCCCCGTAGAAGAGGACGACCTGCTCGTCCCTGCCGGCGACGACGCGGCACATCCGAAGCTGGTTCAGGACGAATCGGGCGGCCGCCACGGGAACGGAGTCGCCCGCGCTCTTCCGGGTGAGCTCGACGAGTTCGTGGCGGTCGCGGATCTCGGAGTCGGCGGGGAGGTCCGCCGTGACGAGCGCGACGCCGGTGATCGCCGAGAGGACGTCGAGGAGGCTCCGTGTCGCGTTCTCGCCTGCGGCCGCCAGCGGATGGGTGACGACGCACACGTCGGGCAGGTCCGCCATTAGGGCTCCGTGGCTCCGGAGGCCGCTTAACCCTGCCGGGACCTCCTCGACACGGCTGTCGCGCCGCGAGTCGAGGTTCGTACCGAACGACTCAGCCCCACTTGACGATGCCGTAGAGGTAGCCCAGGCCGACGACGCCGGTCAACAGGACGAGCCAGACGAGCTGTTTGGCCGCCGTGGCGTCGGGGTCGCGGACGAGGTCGCCGAGCCGCTGCGGAACGAACTCGCCGAGGATCTTCCCGAGGAAGTCGCCCTCCTCCTCGGCCGAGCCCGGGACGAACTGCTGCATGCCGCGCTTGGAGTAGCCCTGCCAGAACGCCCGGTCGAGCAGCCACTTCGGCTCCGTGCGGTAGGCGAACACCTTGTGGCCGACTTCTGCGTCGGGGACGTACCGGACGCCGCGGCCGTACTTGGCCTGCATCCGGGCGCACAGCTCCGTCTCGCCGCCCTGGAGGTTCTTGTCCCCCTTGCGGCCGCCGATCTCGTCGTCGAAGCCGCCCAGATCGAGGAACACGTCCCGACGGAAGGAGATGTTCGAGCCGTTCGTGTTGCGGACCTCGGCGGGAACGTCTCGGCCCTCGCCGAACCCCCTGTACGTCGCGCCGATGAGATACCAGTGTTCTTCGGGGAGAAAGCGGGGTTCGCCGTCGACCCAGATGGGGTCCATCCGGCCGCCGGCGGCGATGGCGTCGTACTCGTCGTAGGCGGCGACGAGTCGCTCGATCCACTCGGGGTGGGCCACGGCGTCGTCGTCGATGAACGCGACCACGTCGCCGCTGGCGACCTCGGCGCCGTTGTTCCGGCTGACGAGCAGGCCGCGGTTCTCGTCGTTGCAGTGAGTGACGACGTTCTCCCGGTCGCCGAAGTCGGCCTCGAACCGGTCGAGGACCTCCGGGTTCCCGTCGCTGACGAAGACGAGTTCGACGTCCTCGTGGGTCTGGTCGAGGACGCTCCGGGCGGCCTCGGTGACCGCGTCGTACCGGTCGAGCGTGTGCTCGCAGAGGACGACGGAGACGCGCATGTCCCCCCATGAACGGGCACCCGGGATAGGTTTTCCGTCTGTCCCGCACGCCGGCCGTCCGCTGGTCCAGCACGTCGGCCGTCTGCGGGCTCCGGATGAGGGCCCACGACGTCTCGTTCGCGGGCGGGTACGGCCTATCGCAGGCCGAGCGGCCGCGGAACATGATCCGATCGCCGATCGCCGGACTGCAGACGGATCCGTCGTCTCCCGGGGGTCGGATTTGCCGGGAGATGACAAGGCTTATGCGCGCGATGGGATTGGTTCCGTCAATGAGTCAGTGGCGTGGCCGAATAGAAGACATCGAAGAACCCGGAGACGTCGCCGATGCGGTGGGACGGTACTACCACATTCCGGTGATCGTCGCCCTCCTCGGGTTCATGCTGTGGAGTCGCGTCCGCGATTGGAAACAATTCCTGATAGACGGCACCGTGTTCTTCTCCGGGAACGACGCGTGGTATCACTACCGGATGGTCCAGTACACCGTCGAGCACTGGCCAAAGACGAGCCCGTTCGACCCCTGGACGTACTTCCCCCAGGGGACCCACTCCAGCCAGTTCGGGACCGTGATGGACCAGCTGGTCGCCACCGCCGCACTGGTGGTCGGCCTGGGGAACCCGAGCGACCACACGGTCAGGCTGGTCGCCCTGTTCGCGCCCGCGGTCTTCGGCACGGCGGTCGCCATCCCGACCTACTACCTGGGCAAGCGCCTGGCCGGCAAGTTCGCCGGCGTCGTCGCCGTCGCGACGCTCGCGTTCGCCGGGAGCACGTTCGCACAGCGCGGCACGGTTGGGTTCTACGACCACCACGTCGCCGAGGCGCTGTTCATGACCGCCGCGGTCCTCGCGACGATGGTCGCCGTCTCCGTCGCCGAGAAGGACAAGCCCGTCTGGGAGCTGTTCCAGGCGCGAGACGTCGACGCCCTGCGTCGCACCGTGGGCTGGTCGATCGTGGCCGGCGCCGCCATCGGCGTCTACCTGTGGACCTGGGCGCCCGGCGTGTTCCTCGTCGGTATCCTCGGCGTCTACTTCCTCATCGAACTCACCTCGGAGTACGCCCACGGCGAGAGCCCCGAACACGTCGCCATCGCCGGCGTGATCACGCTATCGACGACGGGTATCCTGGGACTCGCGGTCGTCGAGCAGGCCGGGATCGGCGCGACGAGCTACAGTCTGGTCCAGCCGATGCTCGCCTTCGGCGTCGCCGCGGGCTGTGCGTTCCTCGCCTGGCTGGCCCGCGAGTGGGAGACCCGCGACCTGCCGACCGCGCAGTACCCCGCCGCGGTCGCCGGGATCCTCCTCCTGCTCGCCGGCGCGACGGCGGTGCTCCTGCCGGACATCTGGAGCTTCTTCGTCACCCAGACCACCCGCGTCGTCGGCCTCTCGGTCTCCGACAACGCACAGACCATCGGCGAGGCGCAGTCGATGCCGTTCGGCGCGCTGTTCCCCCGCTACCGATTCACGGTCCTCATCGCGCTGCTCGGCGTCGTCTACGTCGCCGGCCGGCAGTTCCTCGACCGCCCGCGCGCCGAGCTGACGCTCGTCGCCGTCTGGACCGTGTTCATGCTGTTCGCCACGCTGACCCAGCGCCGCTTCGACTACTACTTCGCGATCGCCGTCGCGTCGATGACCGGCCTCGTCATCGGACAGCTGGCGAACTTCTCCGGCCTCTCGACGCCGGACACCGACATCGAGACCTACCAGGTGTTGACCATCGTCGCGGTGGTCCTCATCGTGTTCGCGCCGCTCGTCTACCCGCTCCCGCTCTCGATGCAGATGACGTCCGCGCCGAACGGGCCCGGTCAGGCGCCGCAGGCCTGGAACCAGACCCTCGGCTGGATGGAGGGTAACGCGCCCGATCAGGGGACCTACGGCGGCGCGAACAACGAGGACGCCATGCCCTACTACGGGACCTTCGAGCGGACGGAGAACTTCGACTACCCCGAGGGGCACTACGGTACTCTCTCGTGGTGGGACTACGGTCACTGGATCACGGTGATGGGCAAGCAGATACCCACCGCCAACCCGTTCCAGCAGGGCGCCAACCAGGCCGCGAACTTCCTGCTGTCGGGCAACGAGTCCCAGGCCAACAACGTGATCGCCGACGTGAGCGAGGACGACGCCGAGACCCGCTTCGTCACGGTCGACTGGAAGATGGTCGAGACCGCGCAGTACTACCAGCAGGCGAGCGGACAGACGGTCCAGCTCGGTGGGAAGTACTTCGCGCCCTTCAACTTCTACTCCAACGGGAACATCTCCCGGTCGAACTACTACAACCGGCTCTACTACGAGACCGGCCAACAGAGGGGGCTCCAGTACCGCTTCTTCCAGCGCCACCAGCAGCCCTACTACAACTCGACGGTCGTCCGCCTGTACAACTACCACGGCAGTGCGGTCGAACCCCAGCCGCTGGTTCTCGACTGGAACATCGAGACCATCCAGGGTAACCAGGTCCCCGTGAGCAACGGGACGATCCGGATGGACTCCATGAAGGAGGCCCGCAACTACGTGCAGAACGACCCGACGTCGCAGATCGGCGGCATCGGTCGGTTCCCCGAGGAACGCGTACCAGCGCTCGAACACTACCGCATGGTGCAGGGCAGCGAGTCCCGCGCCGACCGCTCGGGCCGGTACCTGCGCGGCGTGATGAAGGAGGCCCGCGGCGGGCTGCAGTCCCCGCTGCTGACCCGAACCGGTCAGATCAACCCGCAGGTGCTGAACGCGCTCCAGCCGAACGCCCCTAACTGGGTGAAGGCCTTCGAGCGCGTCCCCGGCGCGACCATTGAGGGCGAAGCGCCCGCCAACTCGAACGTCACCGCGGCCGTGCAGATGGAGGTCCCATCGACGAACTCCACGTTCGTCTACCGCCAGAAGGCCAAGACCGGCGACGACGGGACGTTCACGATGACCGTCCCCTACTCCACGATGGGCTACGACGAGTGGGGCACGGAGGAAGGCTACACGAACGCCAGCGTCCGCGCGACCGGACCCTACCAGTTCCGGACGGGCGTCCAGTCCAACGAGACTCACTCGTTCCGCTACGTCGGCTCGGCGAACGTCACCGAGGGACAGGTCATCGGCGAGAACGAGACCGCCACGACGGTGACCCTGGAGAAGGGCCCCGCAGGCGTTACCGAACCCAACCGGCTGGAAGCCAACGTAACGAGCGGCAACGCGACGATCGGCGACGCCTCGGGCAACGAGACGGCCACCGACTCACCGTCCGGGACCGACACGTCCGCTGACGGCGAGGGCTCGACCGCGACGCCCAGCGCGACGCCGACGGGCGAGTCGAACACCGCCACCGCGACGGGCGGATCGAACCAGACGGCACTCGTCGCGCCCTCGGCGGCGAAACCCGCGACGCTGGGCGCCCTCGTCGGCGCCGGGCTCCTCTCGCTGCTCGGTCTCTCGATGCGGGACTGAATCGGTCGGCGACGCGGTTTTCCGGTTCTTCGCTTTTCCGTATCGATCGCTTCGCCAGTACCGACTCGGCGCGGACGTTCTGCCGCCGGCCGGTCAGCGGCGTCTATCCGTCAGTACTAACTTCCGGCTCCGACTCTCGTCGCGTATGACACGTCGGAGCGACTACGCCGACCGCCGCGACCGGACGACGTCGCGGGGTGGTGCCGATGGCAGTTGACGGCGGATTGCTCGCGGTCGAACTACTGCTCGTCGCCGTCGCCGGCGGCGCCATCGGCGCGGCGGTCGGCGGGTACGCCGCCTACGGCCTCGCGGGCCTGACGGTGACGCTCGGCGAGATCGCGCGGGTCACGACCGGCGCGGGCGGGACGCCGCTCGTCTCCGACTCGGCGGATCTCGGCACCGCGGGCGTGACCGGACTCGTCGGGTACGGGCCCGCGTTCGGCCCCCACGTGGCCTTCGCGGGCGCGGCGGCGGGCGCGGCCTACCTGGGTCGGAAGGGCCACCTCGACACCGAGTTTCCCTACCACGAGGCCAAACACCTGTCCACGCCGCTGGGTCCGCGGCCCGCCGCGCTCGCGGTCGGCGGCGCCTTCGGCCTCCTGGGGTACTGGATAGCGCAGCTGTCGCTTCGGCTCTCGCTCCCGTGGGACCCGGTCGCCGCCAGCGTCGTCGTCTCGGCGCTGCTCCACCGGGCCGTCTTCGGCTACCCGCTCGTGGGTCGACTGGGGGCGGACGTCCTCGATATGAGTCCGTACGACGACGGCGACCGCCGGATGGCGACCGACGGAGACGGCGGCGGGGCGCAGTCGCTCGTCGGCCGTTACGTCGTCGAACCCTGGCTACCCTACCAGTCCGAGTGGGCGACGGTGACGGTCCTCGGCCTCGTCGCCGGCGTCTTCGGAGGCTTCATCGCCGTCGCCACCGGGAGCTACTTCCTCGCGTTCGGCATCGCCGCGACGGGCATGCTGTTCCTCGCCGCGGGCGTCGAGCGCTTCCCGGTCACCCACCACATGGCGCTACCGGCCGGCATCGCCGCGCTCGCCCTCCCCAACGCGGACCCGATTGTCGCCGTCCTGGTCGGCGGCGTCTTCGGGGTCGCCGGGGGACTGTTCGGGGAACTGGCCCAGCGGGTGTTCTACGCGCACGGCGACACCCACTTCGATCCCCCCTCCGCGTCCATCGTCGCGACGACCCTGCTCATCGCCGCCCTCGACCTCGCCGGCGTGTTCCAGCAGACCGCGGTTCCCACCGTCGGCATCGTCTGAGCCGCCCCGTTCACCTCCGGCGATCAGGTCGTTCGAAACGCGGCTATTCACAGCGTTTTTATACCGACCTCGGCATGTTATGATAGATGCAGCAGTGGCTGGTCGCCGACGCGGTTGGGGGTGTGCAGTCGCTCGGGGTCGGGATCGAACGCGCGACGGAGATAGACCCGTGGCTGTCTGTCTCGACCGCCGAGGAGCCACTGCACGCCCTCCTCGAAACGCAGGCGTCCGGTGACGTCGGCGGGATGATCATGGCCGCGGTCGTCCTCTTGATCCTCGGTCTCGGCGGCGTCGCTATCTGGCACTCCAACGTCCCAGCGGTGCTCTCGGGAACTCGATCGAGCGAGTCTGGGTCCACCGGGTCGGTCGGAGACGGATCACAGACGACGGACAGTCCTCCGGAACCGGAGACTCCGGAACGGACCGGTGCCGACGCGGGCGAGGAGAGCGCCGAACCCGCCCAGCAGACCGACCAGGAACTCATCGTGGACATCCTCGAATCGAACGAGGGGCGGATGAAACAGGCGATGATCGTCGACGAGACCGGTTGGTCGAAGTCGAAGGTGAGCATGCTGCTGTCGGAGATGGAGGACGACGGCGACATCAGCAAACTGCGGGTCGGCCGCGAGAACATCATCAGCCTGAGCGGCAACGAACCCGAGGCGGCGGGCTCCCCGTTCGACGACGAGTAACCGTGAGACGGAGTGGCGAAAGCGAACCAAAGCGCAACCGTTAAACCCGTCTCCTCGCAAGAACTGAGTACACACAGAGGGCGTGTGCGCTCCGTTGGTGTAGTCCGGCCAATCATCTTGCCCTCTCACGGCAAGGACCAGGGTTCGAATCCCTGACGGAGCACTTTCATCCCGCTCCCTTCCTGCGATTTCACTACTCGTGACGTGGAAAATTAATCCATGTCCAACGGCAAGCACGTCTCCGACCCGCGAATCGCCCCCGCGCCGTCTGGCGATTTCACGAGAACTATCGTTGCCATTTCGGCAAGCGGAAACATCGACCTGATTCCGACGCCTTCGGGCGAATTCACGAACTTCATTGCCCCCAGCGGCAAGCAACGGGGTGTGGAGGACGACCGATGAGCGACCTCGACGACATCTCGGTCGTCACTGAACCGTCCGCCGAGTACCTCAACAAACGACAGCGCGTTGACTATCGCAACCAGCGCGAAGACTGCCTCGAGTGGCTCCTCCACTTCGGGAAGAACCCCGACAAAGCCGAGGGCTACGCGTTCACGACCGTCAAGTGTCGCTCCCACCGCATGGACCAGTTCTACCGGTGGGTCTGGGATCAAGAAAACGGGTACACCGGCACGCCCACCCACGACCACGCCGACGCGTACATGCGCCACCTCGCCAAGCAGGACAAGTCTAACGCGCACAAGTCCAACTCCCGGAAGGCGGTGATGATGCTGTTCAAGTGGCGCCACCACGAGCACGGAACGGACCCGTGGGATCCCGAGTTACAGTTCTCCACGAACGGCGGCACGACCAACCCCAGGGACTACCTGACGCTCGAAGAGCGTTCAGCCATCCGCGAGGCCGCGCTCGAGTACGGGAGTCTCCCCGGCTACACGGTCGTAAGTGGCGCCGAACGCGACAAGTGGCTGGCGTACCTCGCCCAGCGCCTCGAGAAACCCAAGGAGGACATCACTCGAGAAGACTGGGAGCAGGCCAACGGCTGGGAAATCCCGAGCCTCGTCTGGGCGAGCCTCGACGCCGGCCTCCGCCCTATCGAGGTGCAACGCGCAACCACGAACTGGGTCGATATCGACAACGCCGTTCTCCGGATCCCGAAAGAGGAGTCCTCGAAGAACACCGACAACTGGATCGTCGGGCTTCAGGACCGGACTGCGGACGTCCTCGACCGGTGGCTCGACCACCGCGACGTCTGTGACCGCTACGAGGACACGGACAAGCTCTGGCTGACCCAACGCGGCAACGAACACACCTCGCACTCGCTCAAGTACCTCGTGAACAAGCTCTGTGAGATCGCGGGCATCGACACCGGCGACCGAAGCATGACCTGGTACTCCATCCGTCACTCGACCGGCACGTACATGACCCGCGAAGAGGACCTCGCCGCGGCTCAGGCGCAACTCCGTCACAAGAGCCCCGAGACGACGATGAAGTACGACCAGACGCCCGTCGAAGACCGGCGAAACGCGCTGAACCGAATGGAGTAGCCTGCTTTCCAGCGCCTTCACTCCGCGATCGACCCTGTGTCGCCGTTCAACTCTCTAACCAACTCCAATAGCACGCTCACGTTCCCACTCAGGATCTGGCCAACCTCACTCTCACTGAGTTCGCCGCTGGCGCGTGCCGCTCCGAGTTCTCGAACGCCACTCACTGACGTTCGCTGCACCTCGCGGACGATCTCGGAGTAGTGTTCGTCCGTCGTGTCGAGGTCTTCGTGCCGGAGGACGTCACCCGCCATTTCGAGGCTGTCGTACTCCTTGAGGTACGTCCCTGCCGTCCGCCGGACGCTGTACCACGTAATATTGCGGCCGTCCCTATCGATCCCAGCCTCGTCGCACAGCTTTTCCAGGAGGGCGTTCAGTGTTTTCGAGGTGTACCGATTCCCACGCTCGTTCAACCAGAGGGCGTCAGTGTCGTCGTACTTCTCGTACTGTTCGCGCTCGTCCAGCCACGTCGCCAACTGTTCCTGCGTCGGCGGCGACAACGAGAGCTCGGTCGATTCGCGCTGCTTGGACGCTTTCTCCTCAGGGATATCCAGAACGCCTCGTTCGAGGTCGAGCCAATCGACGGTGGCCCGATGAATTTCGATCGGCGGGAGGGCCAGGTCCTGGGCCGTCATCACGAGCGACGGGATCTTGGCGCCGTTCTCTTCGTGATCCCAGTCTTCGGGACTAACCCGTGATTTCGGCTTGTGGAATCGCTGTGCTAAGCGAGCATTGATCTCGTCTCGCTGCTCAGGTGTGGCCTCCTCGTAGTCTGGGAGCTCGTTGAGACGTTTCGCCGCCTCCGTTAAGCGGCCGAACTCCTCAAGGTCGAAAATGTCCGAGCTGTCGTACGAGGACTGGCCGAACGTCTCCTGCGGCTCCCATTCCGCCCATTCGTCAGCGTCGAACTCCCGTGCCTTCCAAACGGCGTACTTCTGAAGCGTGTTTACGAACTTCCGTTTGCTGTTCCCGCCGTACGGCTCGCCGCTCTGCGTTCGAAACTCGTCGTTCTCCAATAGATCGACGAACGCGGATGCCTGGGCAGGGGTGACGAGAGAGGATTCAAGTTCTAACTTCTGCCAGAGCGCACGATGAATCTGGTCCAGCCGCCACACGTAGTTCGCAGCGACGCTGTCCGACAGACCGTTCCCAGCCTCCGGGTTTTTCCCCTCCTGCTGCATCCACTCGTAGAACAGCTGCCAATCGGCTGCGATGACGACCCAGAGGTCGTTCTCCAGCACATTTTTCGTTTCCCGGCTGACCGGATCCGCTGGGTCAAACGCCATCTTGTACACCTCTGTTGCAGTCTACAGGATGTGTAGCGTGGGTGCCGAATCTTACTGCAATCATCAGCGCCCGTGTATCGATGGCTCAGGGATAAGGGTTAGGTCGAGAAGATCGAACCAGTATGAATACACCCCATATCAACCGTGAATCGGGCGGTATCAGGCGAATTCCATTCATTTAGTGAGCGGGTGGAACCCCCTTTTACTGAGCAATTCGTACCGTTTACCCATCTGTTGATACACCGTTTCGCAGATCGCCCGTCAGCAGCACTGAGGAGATTCACACTCACCGTGACACTGGACTGACTGTGGGAAGTTTGATCTTCAGCTCGTAATAACGGACTTGATCGCAGCCCCAGTTGACCTCGGAGTGAACGAGACGGTATTACAGGAGATATCTTACTCGCCAAGCCGGACGAGGGGGAGACAATTTGACCAGGATATTTCACTAGTCAAAGGCGGGATTGGGGGTAGAGGCATTAGTACGACAAAACTGCCAAGCCTTCCAAGGCAAGGTTTATATTCTCTGCTGCGGTAAATGCTATCATGCCGGGAGAACAGCGGAACGATAATGGTCGGTTTGAGTCCAAACATGGACTTTCCCCAAATGCCGTTTTGGAGGAAATGGAACCACTAGAACCCTATACAACTGGAGAATTAGCAGATGAACTTGAAGCCCCTCGTCGGTCAGTCTACAACTATCTTGAGACCCTCGCTGAAGAGGGGCGTATCCGCAAGAAGAAGCCCGAACCTCGACGGGCGATTTGGATTCGAGGTGCTTGAAAGATGGTCAAGATAGATACTAACATTTCGACTGATGGTGGCCTCTTTTCGACTGGCGGACTGGAGTGGGGGCCGTACGAAATTGACACTCCTGTCAAAGCCGTACCTGTTGAAAAACTCACCTCTGGGGATACGGTTGACCAGGATGTTCGGAAGATCGCACAGGTGTGCGTTGAACTGGGACCTGCTGACCTCGAAGCCTATCGATCCGGGAACCAACCTCAAGCACTCGATACGCTTGAGGATAAGCTAACGCATACGCTGGAGGACGAAGTCCAAGTCGTTATTTTCGAATACACTGACGGGCACGAGATCGGGCAACACGACATGGATACCCTGGTCGAACTCCAAGACCAGTATGCGGACATCATTACCTCACCCTGCCAGCCTGAACTCGCGGAACCCCTGATGCCCGTTATTGATGACGGGCGAAACGGGATGGATCGTTCACCATTCCGAGCATTTCGGGCCAGCGTTGAACACTTCAAAGAATCACTGACTCGTGTCGATATTGAGAAGCCTATTATGGGTGTTCTTCCCCCTCTCGCTGCGGGCCATCAACGCCAGATTCTCACCCTGTACGAGGACATTGGTGCTGAATTCCTCGCAGTTGACTTCCGTGGGCTCAAACCGACGACCGACCGTGTCTATGACTGGCTCCAAGAGTTTATCGCGGATTTAGCTGTCCGCGGTGAACTAAGCAGTCGTGTCCTATACGCCCTGAATTATCGAAGGTATTTCCCTCGACGGAATGCCAGCGTTCACCCCTCCGAAGGAATCGCTCTCGTTGGTTCTGGCTTCGACATACTTGGGGAAACCCATGTTTCACGGGCATTCCCACAGGGAGATTACCAGATGACGAACGTCAAAGCATTCGATCCGAGTACTCTCGGCTTTCGAAATGTGTCACTGGACAACCTCCAAGACGAGTGGCCACAGGCTTCGACGATTCCTCCCGCTCGACTCGACAGCGTCGGGGAGTCGAAGCGTCGAGAACTCCGCCACTTGGCAAATGCCGAGAGCCTCAATTACGGACTGCGCGCGTTCCGTGCGGCAGTCCAAAACGGCGAAGCCCGTGATTTCATCGAAAGTAAGACCGCGTCAGAACTACTCAGTCAACACCTCCAATCGATGGAGGAAATGTACGACTCAGCTCGAGGACCGAGCGTCACAGGCCACTAATCCGCAACCCCTCCACGTTGACAACGTCCGAGAACGGACATACGTTCGTGCTCGATAGTTCGAATTTCTTCTCCACATTGGTCACACACTTCGTACGGAGGTTGTTCCGCTGCGAGAACTGCATGTACCTCTGCAATAGCCGTCCACCCCTGGCGTCTGGACCCATCGGTCTGTTGTGCAGCCCAGAGTTGAAGCTGATCCGTCGGGCCAGGTGCTGTTAGAAGGAAGTTGCGATCAGCCCCATCGATCTTACTATGTAATAACAACTCGGGACCGTAGTACCGTTGGCTCCGACGGAGTATCGAAAGCTCCGAGGGAATAGTTGTCTCTGAGTCAATCTGAGAGACGATATTGGTGATCTCGACCCTGTCGTTTCTTTCTCCTGCAATTAGGACTGTTTTTGAGTCAGAATCGGTCTTTGGTTCGCCATCAAACGAGCGTTCCTGAAAGTCGGTACCGTTGGTGCTCTCGTCTTTGTCTTTGTCGGTGAGTTTTGGGGTCATTGGCTATCCTCCGGGACGTTTTTTATTGAATACAGATGCGTGGGACGATGGAGGCATTCGACTATTCCCGCGGCTTCGAGCCTCTCTAGACCTCTGTAGATCGTGTTTCGATGTCTCCCTGTAGCCTCGACAAGGAATCCCTTCGTGCGATCGCCTTCTTGTAATTCGGCGATTATCTCCTTCTCAGGCTTCTTCAGCCGCGTCTCGGACTCCACACTATCCCATCACCGCCGCCTTACTTGTGCTTTATGCATATTCAATATGCATGTGCTGATTGCACATCAAAAAATCGGACTAGAGTCTGAGATACTGTGAGGAAACACTGTCCTACGGACTGGAATCTATCTCTTCAGTTTCTAAATGCTACGAAAATACTGTTTGAGGCGGTATGATGTGAGGCACTGTATGATTTTACGTCCTCCCCCTGCCGAACATCACAAGCCCAGCATCTGTTGAAGACAAACTCAGTACTTCACAAAGGTACTAGACAAAGAAACCTAGCCACGTGATGGTCTTGTTGCTTGAATAGTAATTTACTAGGAAGGATGGCTGCTTGGACGTAGTGTGTTCAAGACTAGACAAGCAGCCAGCGAGATATCCGAAGACCAGGTTCTTAACTTTCTCGTTAACGTACTCACCGAGGAATTCACCCTTGAGTTCGGTGGCAACGCCGATATAGACGCGGACACCATCTTTGAGGTCCTCGTCGGCGCGTGTGCCGACGGGACCTCTGTCTCCTCGGTGTGCAAGACCAGCGAGGAGTCACCTCATGAGAACACCGTGCTGTACCATCTTCGGGAGAAGTTCGATCTTGAATCGGTCGAAGGAATCGGCAACACGCTGCTTCAGAACGATGTTCTCGAAACGCTGCCTGAGGCGGTGGAGGTCGTCGTTGACCTCCACCTGCGACCCTACTACGGTGATGAAGCCGACACGGACGGCCTCTATCATTCGGAAGCGAAGCGTGGAACCACTGCTTTCCACACGTATGCCACCCTCTACGCGCGTGTCCGACAGAAACGCTATACGCTGGCGGTGCGCCGAGTCGTTGATGGCGACACCCCCAGTCGCGTCCTCGCCGAGTTTCTGGGATTCCTTGACGGCTGTGATTTCCGTGTCACAGCTGTCTATCTTGATCGGGAATTCTATGATAGTAAGTGTCTCACGCTGCTGCAGGCGCACAACCACGCCTACGTGATGCCGGTCGTCCGCTGGGGACAGACGATCAAACAGGAACTCTCGACGGGGTGGAGTCGCGTCATTGACCACGATCTCACGGGAACACTTGACGGTCACAGCTGGAGCGTCGAGTTTCCTGTCTATATCGATTGTACCTACCAACAGGGTCGGTATGACGAGCACGGTGTGGCGCGGCATGGCTACGCCGCTGACGCGCCGTTTATCGACAGCCCACGTAAGGCGCGATACCACTATTCGAAGCGCTTCGGTATCGAGGCCAGCTACCGGCTCTCCGAGCAGAGTATTGCGACGACCTCAACCCAGAATCCAGTGGTACGGCTCCTGTATGTCGTGGTCAGTCTCCTGTTACAGAACGTGTATCGGTATCTGCACTGGGCGTATGTGGCGACGCCTCGCCGAGGCGGGCGTCGTCTCTGGCAGTGGTCGTTCAAGGAGTTCATCAATATGGTTCGGCGGGCAGCGTGGACGGCCCTCGCGGTGCGTCGGGCCGTCCCCGCAAACCGCCCACCTGACGACCGGTTCGAGCGGTAATCATCGAGTGAGTGAGCTCATCTCGTAGTGGTAACACCGTCGCGTCGGCGGCTAATCGCCGCCGACAACGACGACTCTCGATTGGTCAGCAAAGCCTGCCTGATCAACACGTTCGCAACAATCAGATTCGGGAATATCAGCCGCCACACTCAGTTAGACGACGGGTTTTCGTGAAGTACTGAAACTTGGTTGAGAGGCTCAGGTGACTGTTGGTACTAGTAGATCTTCACCACGGAGCATCCGTGATGTGATTCTGCTAGCACTCAGAATCGGAAAAATCGCAAGACTGCAACCGAATCCGAATTGACCCCAGTTTCGGTTTATAAGGTATTTTGACACCGTTTATAAGCGAGGATTGCGATCGTTGTTAGCGGTAGCGGGCGAGACATTGAGCAGGGGGTGAGGTCAAAGCAACGTGATGTCATGATATATGATTCACTCATAGTCGGTAGTTCCTATCGAGTCAGTACTTAAGCAGATTGAGTGCACTGGATATGGCGTCTAGTCCACTCTTCAGCCTTATTCTCCCAACATCGTCCATACCAACTCCGGGAAGGATATCTGTTAGTGATTGTTCTTTGGTTTCATGGCAGCAGTATCTCCTGAATGGTTCTTTTCAACGATAGCACAAGCCAGCGCAGCATCTATTGGGTTTCTGATTGCATTTATAGCGGCACAGTACAGCTCTAGGAAAAACAAACACCAAGAAAATTATAATAGGCTCTTGGATCGACTTGAAGAAATTGAGGAAAACTATAACCCAATCTTGGGTAAGATGGAGGACCAGCTAACGGGTGTTACCAGTTTCCCATCTGCTGGAGGCGGTATAGACCAAGCTTTTGAGATTGATGTGTCCCAAGATGATATAGAGCAAGTCGCTAATCAGTTCTCTCAGCCAGAAGCAGTGAAAGTGTATGCAAATCTAAAACGGAGCCAGAAGCTATTGAATAATCTCATTTTGCCGCAGCCAAATAATAAGAAGAAGGAACACCTCCGGCTGCTGAATGAAACTTCAAAATATCTCTCCAAGACGCTGAATCAAAACGGGCCAGCACAGGCATTTCTGAGTGATACTTCAATCGGGACGCTGACTCCTGATGAAGTTAGAAATAAGAATGTATTCCCCAATGTTCTCAGCCGAACATATCCTGGAAAACCAGATATTCAAACAAATACTATGAAATCTTGGGGTGACCTTATGAAGAAATTCCGCCAAGAAACCGTCAGAGCGTCGATGACAGCTCAGAACTCAGAATTAGTTATGGATCATAAGGAGTATAGAATTCTTTTAGATCGGGTTGTCACTTTCTTTTTTGTTGGGGTTATTTTCCCGATGTTGTTCCTACTCGCATGGTCTCCGCGCGCACTCGTCTTGTCTGATATTACAATTGCCGCTATTGAGGTCGTTACGATTCTCGCAGTCTCTTATCACGTGTTGCAGCTATTTAGCGCAGTCAAGTCACTCATCAACATATCCAGTAACCTCTGAATAGGTATTAAACCGCTTAATGAATACAACTAGGCGGCAAATCCCACTTGAGTAGTGCCACCTGCTAGTGGCTTTTCGTTTCCGAGCATAGCAGTGTGATTCTGCCAGTGCCCTAAATCAGGATAATCGCAAGATTGCGAGTGAATCCGAACCGGTCCACGGTTTGATTTATATGAATTTGACTCCACTTATGAGAAGATCCATTGTACCCCAACGACGATATCTGAGAAAATCTGAGGGGAGTCACTCGTCGGGCTTCGTTCCCGTACGGAGATTTTCTCGATACTCCGCCCAAGCTTGATACATCTCCATCCGCTCGTCTTCTGTCATCGTTTCGTGTTCGTCCTCATCGTAGAATGGCAACTCGTCTTTTTCCGGCATCGCCATCACAACACCGAGTGGGTAGAGCTTCTCGTAGTAATTCTCCAACACCCACGCTTCGCCGTGCTCAGCAACAGCTTGAGGATGTACTGAGCGCCCTCCGGGTATTTTTCTTCAAGAGTGGTGGTCATGGTAGGTGTGTCTCGCTGATAGTCAGCTGATCCGGCGTCTATGCTGGTGGTCAGGCGTTTGTGAATTCGGCAAGTGAGTGGTTTGGACTGTCAGTATTCCACTTCCCGACCTGAATGAGGTCGAAAGTATCGAGAGGTTCCTCAATCTTCTCGCCGAGTTGCCCCTGGGTCGCCGCCGGGAGACTATCGACGGGGATTGTGGTGAGTGCGTGCTGGGTGAGGAGGTAACTGGTAGCGAGGCTCGTCGGGGCGATAATGATGACATCTGCGCCATCAACGTCGTCAAGAGCGAGTTGGGCATCCCGATGCTGAAGCACGGTTGAATCGAGTTCATCGACGGGGAACAATCCGGTAGCGTCCCCGTAGTCGATGCTCGCCCCCGCCGACGTGAAATGCCCTTTGAGCATAATCAAGTATAGATATATGCTCACTAAGAATTAACTTTGTGGTGAGTGGCTTGCCGTACTCCTATACTTCAGCAAATTCTGCCCCCTCAGTTTGACTACCCTAGCCGCCCCATCAGTCGATATGCCCCGAGATCTGTACGACTGCACAGCAACCGAACTCGCTACGCACTCGGTCGAATCCCTCGACCATGACACACCACCAAGCGATGCCGCCGTGTGGCTTGAGGAAAACGGCTACGACGCCGCCCCCGTCTTCGATGACGGCGGCCCGATCGGGTTCCTGCATAAAGACGACGCTACTACCGACGACGATGGCAATACCCTCGATGACCATCTCACCCCACTGACCATCGACTACATGATCAGTGGCGACGCCGACTTCCCTGCCGTCCTCGACGCTCTCATCGAACACCCCGTCTACTTCCTTGGCGGCCACAACCACGTCACTGGAATCCTCACTCGCGCCGATCTCAACACTGCTCCCGCGCGCATCTACCTCTTCGATCGCATCACTCTCCTCGAAGAACAACTCCGCGAACTCATCATAGACAAAAAGCCTGAATGGAAGAACACGCCCGTCACGCCGGACGAACTCGACGATATCGAAGACCGATATGAAGATGCGCAAGCCGCCAACGTCGCTCTCGATGAGATCCACTACGCGCAATTCTCGACCCTCGAAACCATCGTCACCAGCGTCGAAGCCTGCTGGCAAACCTGCGGCTTCTCCACTATAGGCGCTGCCGAGTCCCGGCTCCACAAAGTTACCGAACTCCGCAACGACGTCGCACACGCAAACCTCCTCGTCGAAAACACTGATAGCAACGACTTCCTCAGCAGCGGCCGTACAACAGAAAACCTCCACAACACGCTCGAAACCATCAACGACGCTCTCACCCACCTCCAAGACGCAGGGTACGATCCCGGAGCAACTCAGCAACAAGCCACGCAGTCACATTCTGATCCTTAATATTGCAATGGTTCACGAGGTCGATTGGTTCAGTATGACTTCCATCTCGTATTCGTACATCGTTAACTCTGGAACCGCGGAAATCGCATATTCGAGCTTCTCCGATGGTTCACTCACGACGAGCCGCCCCTCAACGTCGGCGTTAGCGCTCACGCCTTCCAGATCTTCGAGGTGCTCATCAACCCAGCCAACATAACGCAGAAGTTGGCCCACCGCTCGATCACTGGTACTGCCTTTCTTCAATTCGAGGACACAGACACGTTCTTTCGCCGTATGCACGAGTAGTATATCCGGTCGGCCGATACCGGTTGAGAACTCGACCCCGGCTTCCGGATCGTCCGCATCGCTATAGATTTCCCACTCCTCGGAGAGTTCTATTTGATCCCAGTGGTTGACGAGATACTGTTGGAGGTGCTGCTCTTTGACGAATTCTCCACTAGATTCCGTATCCTCAAGCATTTCTTGAGGGTCCTCCTCAATTTCTACGAGATATCCGAGGAGTGCGTCGAGATCCCAGAGATCGAGGTCTAATTCATTGCTGAGATCCAGTAGGACTTCGTTCACTCGCTCATATCGCTGACCGAAATCACTCCCGTACTCGAAATCGGGCCAGATATCTAACTGTTTGAGGGCCTCTTCCGAGCGGTTGTTCCAGACACCATATTTCTCGGGATAGGCAGTCACGAGAAGCGCGGAGATCGTCGCTTTCCCCATGCCATCGACTTTCTCCTTGGTGGCCTGGACACGCGACGAAAGATCTTGCTCCTCATCTATGAGAGTCTGTAATCCATCTCTGAGTTGTTCCATGTCTTCTGTCATCATGGAGCGCTTCCGATGGAGCCCGGTCCAGTGACGATTGTTCTCGTATAAGAGGAACTCTTTGAACTCCTGTTCGGTGATACTCCCGACCTCCTCAGACTGGAAGAGTGGCCGGTATTCGTCGAGAACAGAGTCTTTGTGTTCAATAGATTCCGGTGGATCTTCCTTCATATCTCTCTCCGCCGCTCGCAATCGTTCAACTGCTGAGTCAATATTCATATATCGTGATTTTCGCGGCGTCATAATAACGCCTGCGTGGTGCTACAATCCCCTTTGCAAGTATCCTCTCTATTAGTGGGAGATGGGTTGTCCATGCGAATTATTATGAGCAGTCTGTCTAAAGACGAATAAGTATGCAAGCGCTCCTTTTGAGAGTTGGACTGGATCATGGCTCGGGTGGTGGCTTAGGTCCGATCTACGAAGATGGGATGTTTGAGTACATACCTATCCCTGAAAGCTATGAAACGACGCAGCAGCAGACGTTTGATGAGGTAACGACGCGGGACGGGCGGCCATACGCTGAGTACGTCGGATCCAATAACGAAGCGAGTCCTCTCCACCTTGACCCGGAGTTCAAGACGTACACATATGGAGACCCAACTCGGAAACGCTCCCAATTAGCTGAACTCACTGAAGACGACTTACTCATCTTCTACGCTGGCCTTAAGCCGAAGGATTCCGAGGGCCATCCAAGACTGTACGTTATCGGTTACTTCACGGTCGATACGGTTCACGAACTAAACGACAAGACGCCAACCGAACGCGCGGAATTGTTCGATCAACTCTCGGACAACGCACACGTAAAGAGGACGAAGTTGACGCCGGGATCGAAACATCCCAATCAGAATGCATATCCTGTTATCGTTGAGGGGAAGCCCAACCAGAGCCGGTCACTCGAAAAAGCACGTCCGTTGACTGACGCCTACGTCAGCGGGACCAATCAGCAGTACCATATGTTGGACTCTGTGGCCCAGATTACGGGCTACAGCAGAGAAAAAGACCTCACGCGTGCTTCTGGCCGCTGGCTGGAGCCAGGTGACGAAGGGCTGTTCCGAGAATGGTTGGACAATGAAATGACAGGACTGATTGGATCCAACACCAGTCTCTACTCCTACGTCTTAACCCATGATTCTGGGTTCGCACCGAACGTCAGCCACGGGTACTGTACGTTGGCGACTTGTAAGCCCAAAATCCGGATGAACGCTAACGTAGGTGACTGGGTTATTGGAACTGGATCGCTTTCGAAGGGCGACGACGAAGAACGACTACTCTACGCGATGCGGGTAGAGGAGGTACTGTCCTATGACGAGTACTTCGAACGAGACGAATTCGAGTATAAGAAGCCGAAGGATGGTGGTCTGTACGACCCTCAAGGAGATAACATCTACTACACAGGGAAACCGATAGACGGTAAACAGATTGAGGACTCAGACGTATATCTCTCTACCATGCCGGATGGTGAACGGATTCATTATCGAGATTCGTCGCCATTTGTACAACTCAATAATCCCAATCACCCGCCGTCCCGGATCGAGGCTGATACCCCGGATGCCCCCGGCCGTCAGGCGGTTCTCGTCAGTCGTCAGTTCTGGTACTTCGGTAATAACGAGGTCCATCTCCCGGAAGATGATCAGTTGCGAGATGCGGTCATCAAAGGATACCAGAACCCCGATGGGAAGATAGGGCAGAAGAAAACCACGGACGAGGCCAAGATCAACCAGTTCGTGTCCTGGCTCGTCGAAAATTATCGAATTGGGGTGCATTCTCACCCGCGTGACGTAGGTGAGACTGACGATCACGAACACACAAATTGCTGAGGCCGAAAGTCCAGGCCGTTATGTTTTATTGGGGTTACTCGGCTTGGCGATGGATTCAACCAGAGAAGTCAGGATAGAATTTGGCAATAATGGGTGCATGATCGCTACAGGTGAGCCCATCCGCGTCGTAGAAACAGTCCTCGGCGTTCAAGCTCCGGGATGCAAGCAGATGATCGAATCGTTTCCCTGTCAACGTATCGCTGTCTCCAGTTGGGTGGCTAACGTCTAACGTGTCCAAATCACCGTAGCCATGGATCATTCGGAAGACATCCACCATCCCGACTTCCTCCAACCCTGTCAGAATATTTCGCTCTGCGTTCTGCCATCGTTTCGACAACTCGTCTTGTTTCTTGTTGCGCCACGGAATCACCTCGCCTTCCTCAGTTTCGGCCTTCGGAGCGTTAAAGTCTCCAGCGAGGATTCGAGGCCCGGCCTCCTTCTTGAGAATACGGTTATATACATTCTCTAGAATCTTTATTTTCTCCTCGCCATACATATTCCCGGGCACAGTTCGGACATTCCAGAGGTCAATCGTTGTGTCCCCGAGATCAACCTCGGCATTGAGAATTCTCTGGGGATGGTTCGTATCCCAGTGTTTCAGGGTAGCTTCGTCGAAAGGCGGTTCTCGAATACTCGGAGTCTGTCGGCAGAGGTTCTCCAGTTCGCTATCATCCTGGATCGCTATCAAATTCCCGTTCACTCCTGTGAAGTCCTGAAATGGGGGAACGTCGATATCGGCTAATGTACGGTCCCAGTCCAAGGTATCAACAATCTCACTGTATCCCGCGTCCTCCAACTTCTCATGCCATAGCTCCCGACGCGCTGTCGTTACCTCGTTGAGCAACAGGAGGTCAGGACTGTTGGCGTTCTCGACAATGAACCGAATCTGATTCGTAATCCGGTCGGGTGATCCTGCTGGTGGAAAGGCACCCTGCACATTCCATGACAGTATTTTCATAACAAGGCCATTCACCTCTGGAATGTATAGTTCTAGTCCAGTGAGTCACTCCGAGGCCGAAGATTTCCCGGCAAGCAGTACATCGACGTCGTAACTGAGCCAGAAGGCGATTAGGTGGGGGACGACAAGGAGGACGATTACCGCGTCGGCACCGATGATGCCGACGACAGCGAGCCAACTGTGTAATTCGGTCCAAGCGAGGATACCGTAAGTGAGTGTGAGAGAGACAACGGAAGCATTGATTAGCCCCAGATCGAGCGCGTCTTCGGCAGCCTGCGTCGGTGATGTGCCCGGGACATCCGTTGATGCATCCTCGGGTGACGATTTCGTCGTCATCGATCGAGGTGACGTTCAATGTCTCTCGCTTCGATGCGATCGCCATCACGTCCGTACGCTGCGTGGCGTGCAGCTTGGTTGACGAGTGACTCGATGTCCGCGGCGACGACGCCGGACGTCTTCTCTGCGAGTGCCTCAATCTCCCGCTCGGTCACGTCGTGTGGCCGTTCGTCTAATTGGGCGTCGAAGATCTCTACCCGCGCTTCGTAATCGGGCTCTCCGACAAAGATCTCCTTGTCCATGCGACCGTTCCGCACCGCAGCACTATCCAGATCGTCACGCTTGTTCGTCGCTCCAACGAACAAGACCCGCTCTCGTGAGGACTTCTGGAGGTGACTCAGGAATTCGTTGACGACCTTGCGGTCCTCTTCGTGACTGTCCATCTGGCGCTCCGGGAGAACTGCGTCGAGTTCGTCGAGGAAAATCATAGCCCCACCGATGTCTTCAGCCAAGGATTCGGCCTCCTCAAACAGCTGTCCGACTTGGTCAGCGCTTTCATTAACCCACTTACTCGTGATATCGCTCCCGCTCAAGTTGACAAAGGGAAATCCGAGTTCCTCGGCAAGCGCCTTCGCCAGGTAGGTCTTCCCGGTTCCCGGCGGACCGTGAAGGAGCACGTTCGGTAGCGGGATGTCGAATTTCTCGGCCTTTTTCGGTTCCTCTCGCATCGGCCGGACGATGTCCTGTCGCAGCTCTTCCTTCACCTCGTCTAGTCCCCCGACGTCAGCCATCTCCACGCCCGTTCCTGTGACCCAGTCGAACTGATACTCGTTGGTATCGATGTGTCCCTCGAACAGGTCGGCGGTCGAGTCACCGGTTTTCTCGACCTCCTTCTGATCGCTTCCATCTTGGGTAGTTGTCTCTTCAGATTGTTCTTCCCCGTCCGAATCGTCGTACCGGGGATCCACGATCTCGGGGCTAGACTCCGATTCGGGAGTCGCGTCACTACCAGTGCTGTCATCCCCACTGGCGGTGTCCCCTGACTCGTCGCTTGAGCCTGATACTCCCTGTGCCACGTGGCTCGCTGATCCGACCGGCTCGACGGACGTCGTCCGGGGTACCGAGAGACGCGATTCGCGGTCCTCCGGGGGTCGCGGCAGCGAGGGTTCGCCGTCTCGACCTGTCAGCTTCCGATTCACGATCCGCCGCTTGGCGAGATAGAGGCTGAGCGCTCCGATTGCGACCCCAGCGATCACTTTCGCACTCGCGGCAGACTTGGCTACGAAATATCCGACGACGTTCCGGAACGGCTGGATGGAGGGCGACACAATGATCCCGACAGCGAAGACGCAACTGGTCGCCGCCGAAAGGGCCACAAATCCAACGGTAAGCTTGTTGCGCGACATGATGACCCATCGAAATTGGGGCGTTGTAACAGAAATACGCCGGGACTTTGGGCCGGTTCGTGCTGAGAGGACATCGCGTTGACCGAACCGTGATCAGTACCCTACCCCACTGTTTCCTGAGAGTGCAGCAGGGCCTCTTCACCCCATCGTTTCCTGAGTTCCCGGAGTAAATCTACTCTCCCCGGAGAATTGAAGTGAACCGAACACACCACCGTTTCCTGAGAACCAAGCAGATCCACCCCGCAGTTTCCTGAGAGTCCTCCATCCATGCAACCCGTCACAGGCGACGACTCGCTCTATAGCCGTTCAGTATTGCGAGGATTTGTTCAGTCTTCCTGACTCAGTTGTATGGGTCCAGATACGTCGCTAACACTTCTCCTGTCGAGTGTCTGGGGGTCGTTCCGACGATCGCAGCCGTATTGGTAGACGCACAACGGGCACCCGCTGTCACAGTCGCACTCGAAGTGATCCTCGATCAGTTCCATGGCTTCTTGGAACTGGGGGAAGGTTCCTTCGTCTTCTTCCACGAGGATGCGAGAGATTTCAGCTCCGCCTTCCTGGGAGTCGAACACGTAAACGACGTCGTCTTCAACGCTTTCACTGACCTCCCGGATGTCCACGCCGCCGAGGTACTGGAGACTCACACGAAGTCCGTGAGCGAGCGTGTGTTCCGCCACGTCCGATTCCAGGTTCACCTCTATGCCCTCGGTGGTGTACTTGTGTCCCAACCGGACGAATTCAGAGGGCGAATCAAAACCATCGGGGTCGTGTCCGGAATCGACAGTACACCTCGCTGACTCCTCGTCTCGGACAACTACCCCCGGACACCCTTCAACACCACAACGTTCGAAGAGAGACTCTTGAGCGTCAATGGCGCCATTCGTGTAGCGTGCACGATATCCCGTCGCGTGAACCAGTACCTCTAATTCGCCGTACCGGAGGGTGCCTATTTCGTTCCCCTCAGCGTCTTTTAGACTGAACTCGCGTTCAGAATCAAATGAAAGAATGCTCGTATCTCGATCCGAGAACGTGCTCTGTATCCCTGCGTCGCTCTCGGAGTGAATCTCTCGCGCTTCGAGGCCGTCGTCCGTGGAGACGGCTAAATCTTCCCGGAAGGCTTCGACTGAGTCCATAACTGCCAAGCGTCGCTGCTTCAAGGGTGCTTCGGCATCGCATTCCTCACACTCCTGCTGGCGCTCTCGGTAGGTGGCGTGGCAAGCGGGGCAAACGTACTCTTCCCCGTAGTCCACGGTTTCATTCTCCGTGATCTCTTCTTCGAGCGTTTCCGACGCGTAGTCGTCGTAGTTCACTCTGGACACTACGTACGTTTCCCCGTTATGGAGGTACGCGGCTGCCGGGTGTAACTCGTTCATCGCCATCCGCATCTCTCGGCCTCCGTCTCCGTCACCAAGCCGCCGACGTTCGTAGTTTTCCTCGATGAGCGTCAGGCCGACAGACGTGGAGATGTTCCGCATATTGAACGCGTACTTGCTCTGTCTCGATCCGCGGAGGAAATCCACGTAACCCTCTGAACGAACATCCGCGAGATGGTCCTGAATTACCTGTTGGCGGTCTCGAACGTCGTCAAGCTCTGACCGGATTCGCGTTATCTCTTCGTCGTCAGCGGCTCCCCGTAACTCCTGATTCAGTTCGCGCTCCCGCTCAGATAGCTCATCGACGTTCTCGTATAATTCGTCGGTATACTCCCGGTAATGTTCGATGAACCGCTCGGTGAAGGACGAGATTGCATCTTCAACTAGATGGCCGTACTCGTCCGACGCCGACTCGATCCTCCCTCCACAATCGGGATCCGAGCACCTGGCCGGGCTGGTGGTTTGGTCATACTTTGCGCCACAGGACACGCAGTAATCGTAATCGAGCAGGCTTTCGAGGTACTCCCTGATGTCCTCCTCGTGGTCGTGGAGTAACGTCCCCAGAATCTGGAGTTTGGGACGCTGTGTTTCCAACTGGAGCGTCCCGTTTTCGAGAACCATTAGATGGGTGAACTTGCTGTATTTCTCACCCTCGTCGGGGTCTCTAACGAAGTTGTCGCCCCCTTCGATACGGGCGTTCCGCCCCTCGTGTTGGACGTCCCAATCTACTGCGAAGTTCGCAGCGATGTAGTCCAGGACGGCCCAGCTCAAGGACACCCGTAGAACTTCCTCGTTGTGTTCGTTGAGCGGGACGTCCTTCGGCGATGTATCGATCAAATCGACCGGTTGCTCGTAATAGTAGTAGTCGATCGGGTTGCGCTGACTCACGCTGTGGACCAGAGCTGATTTCGACCGTCGCCCCGCTCGTCCGACGCGTTGCAGGTACGCGTTCATATTCGGCGGGGTCCCGAACAGCAGGAGTGAATCGAGCGCGCCGATGTCAACCCCCACTTCCATCGTAGGTCCGGAGGAGAGGAAGTGAGGGTGCTTCCCCTCCTTGAATAGGTACTCTATATTCCTCCGCTTTTGCTTCGGTGTCGTCCCGAGATACGTCTCGCTCAGGAGGAACATCGGGGGGACGTAGCCGAGCCGGTACGCGCGATAGTTGAATCGCGGATGATTCAGGTCGCGTTGTTCATCGAAGGTAGTGTCGAATTCTACAGCCTCGTTGGGTACGATACCGAACCTCCGCTCTAGGGAGGAGTACGTCGCCTGGTCGTACGGATGATACTGGAGGCCGTCGTCCCGACCAGAGACAGTGACTTCGAGGGCGGCGGGATCGAACGACACGTAACCCTCCTCGGCGTCGTAGGCAAGGATACCTTGTTCTGCGAGCGTATCAACGGCACGGGTAGCGTTATCTGCCCCACTGCTCTCCCGGAGATTATCGATTCCAATGTCGTTGCCTTCGTCTACTACAGCTCTGAGGACTGCTCGCTCATCGGAAGACAGGTCGTTCGTTTCGCGGAGTTTGACGTCGAGGACGCCATCGTGAACGAGCGGGGGGTTCCGTTCGCCGAAGCGACCGCTGTAGGTATGAGGGATTGCTCGGCGGAGTAGTCGGTCGCGCAGGGCTTCCTCCGGGCTCCACCGCCGGCGAGCTCGCCCTTTCAACTGGCTCCGTAGAGACACCTGTCCTTCGGAGACGTCTCTCACCTCCGAAAGGGACTCTTCGAGCTGGTCGAGGCGGTTACCTACCGTGTCGAGTACTTCATCGAGCGGGACCCATGAGTTCTCGTCCTGGTTCGAGACGACTCCGTCGTAGAGGAGTTGGTCGAGAACTGTCTCGGCCTCGGGGTCCTCGAAGTCTCGACCCAACTCGTTCATATCCCGGTGTGAATCGGCGAAGGACAGCATCTTTGCAGATTCGAATCCCTCGTCAGCGGCCACTCCTCGCAAGAGATACTGGGACGTCGTTACAGCGAGGTTGTTCGGACTGCGCATCAGTTCCGAATAACGCTGTCCGCGCCCACTGATGCTATAGGACGTGCCCGCGTGGTAGCAGGGTACTCCGGTTCGGAAGTCCGTCGGACTGCGTAGCTCCCCCGTTCGGTCGAACATGTGGTAATTATCCGGCTCGAAGGTCTGGGCCATCAAGTCTGGATCGTCGCAATCGCAGCTGTGTCCGGGAATCAGCGTCGTTTGGCAGTTCTGGCACTCCGATCGCTCCAAAACCTCGTAGAGTCCAGCCTGGGCAAATGTTCTGGAGCCGCAGTCACACGTTCCCGGAGGCTGGGCCTCGAAATAGAGTGCGTCGCAGTCGTCCTTTCTGCATACCCAGGGGAGGAGGTGCGTGTTCACCACTACCTCACCGCATTCACATTCGATCCCGCCCGCTGGGATTCGCTCGTAGGAACGTCCACACGACGGACAATCCCCTGCCTCGGGACGGGTCTTCAGGTGTCGGTTCTCCCCACCGCAGTTCGAACAGTTTGAGGAGATAGTCAGTTCTCGTTCGCAATGCGGATTTGTACAGACTGCGACGCCGCCGTCAGTCCGAACAGTAGGCGCGTCGCATGCGGGACACGCGCTCGTTGTGCTACGCTTTTCGACGTGACCGCAGGAGTCACATTCAAGATACGGACGGAAAGTCACGCGGAGCATTCCTACCTCTTCGTCCCTAGCAGCGGAACACCGCTGACACTCTCGGGACGACTGCTCGACTCCGCCATGCTCGGTGGGCATGTACGATTCCAACTGCCCGCATCCGGGGCAGTACCAACTCATCAGTGACTCTTCCGCGCAGTGATTACAGTAGGTAGACCGCGTGACGAAGCGATCACCGCATTCACCACACGTGTCCCGTGGCGACCGATAGACGGCATCGCAAGTCGCACAGCTATAGAACCCGTCCATCGGCCATGAGAAGAGATGGCTTCGATTTTCGAGGAGGCCAGAGAACTCGCCGATCGTTCGAAAGTTGCTGAGGAGCGTTTCGGCGTCGGCCTCATCCAGCCCGTATTTCGCTTGAATGTCCGAGAGGAAACTGTCCCGCGTACGGGGCTCCTCGTGGAGATCAGAGTGTAGCTCCTGAATCGCTCTCACGACCCGGCTACCTGGATTTTCCCGAGTCAGATAGTCGAACAGTTGGTCGCTAACCGCGTCTGCAAGTTCGTTATTACTGAGGCTCTTGTGGTCTTCGACGAGGAAGGTGGAGTCGCCGAAGGCGTTGGGCGTTGCACTCGGCTCGCGCCCCATCTTTATCAGATCCTCTTCAGAGATGTCGGAATCGATGAGAGTAGCAGGAAGTCCATTGGGAGATTCGTAGTTCAGCTCTCGAGAGTCTTCGTCGACGTGCTCAATACTACCGACTCCACTGACCTTCCTGAAGAGTTCGTCGTGATTGCCGACAGTCGCACTGCTGGCAATCACTTGCAGGTCGTCGCTTCCGAACCGCTCTCGGCGAAGAGCACGCATCCGCTTGACGAGCATCGAGGTATAGGAGCCGAACAGGCCGGAGTACGTGTGGACCTCGTCGAACACGAGGAAGTCCGGTTCGTAGAGGAACGTGTCGTGTTCGTCCGGGGCGTTGACGTTGATCGCCTTGAGATTGATCGTGTCAGGGTTCGTGAGAACGATGTCTACGTCGCCGCGAAGTACGTCGTTTTTCGTCAGGTGAATGAATTCGAGCGGGACGTCGTCAACGCACTTCGGCTTCTCCGGCTTGACTGTGAAACGACCCTGATCAGGTTCCACGCGGAGGCTCTTTCCGCAGGTCCGGCACTTCTCGAGGTCTTCGTTGTATCCCGGGCACTCGAAGTACTTGAACGACGATCGCAGGTACCCTTCAGCTCCGCTCTCGCTCGTGTCTCTCGGCGTGTCGCCGTCGTAGATTCCGACTGTGATGCGTTTCCGCTTCGGAAGGTGGCGGTTGATCTTGTAGAGGTACTCGATTAACCGTTTCAGTTGGTCCTGAGCGAGTGCTTTGGTCGGGTAAATCAGGAGCGCTTTGACACTCTCGGGATCACAGTCTTCGATTTCTCCTTCGCGGGCCCGCAGGATGTAATCGAGAATCGGAATCAGCCACGCTTCGGTCTTTCCACGGCCCGTAGCGGCGGTTATGAGTGCGTTCTCCCCCTCTGTAATTGTCTCGACGCTGCGCTCTTGGAAGTCGTAGAGCCGTTCGAACCCAAGCGAAGAGAACGCCTCGATAATCCGGGGATGGAGTCCCGCATCTGCTGCGAAGTCTTCCCACGGCCGCTCACTCCAGTTCGGAATGTCGAGGGCCTGGAGATAGGGTCCGCGAGAACCGACGAACGGGTCATCCGAATCCGTGGTCTGGAATCGCTGATGAACGTTCCGCGCGGCGTTACCGAGGTCGCCGAGCAGGTATGCCTCGTAGGCGTCCTTGATCTGTTCTGCGCGGCGAGCAGGATCGTTCATCGGGTATCGATCTCCATTCGGATTGCCGATTCGAGGTCATCGACGCCTTTCATCTCCTTGATGACCTCGACAGAGAGTTCGTTCAGACGGACGCTACCCTCCTCCGCGAACCGCTTGAGTATATCCATGGCATCCTCGCTCAGTCCGTGTTCCTCCTGGAACGAATCCCATCCGTGCTTTCCGGCGTTCTGTTCCCACTTATCGGTCAAGTTGTTCCACCGGGACTCCAGAGACGATAGGGTTCTGTCCTCGTCCCAGATTGAATCGTTGAGGAACGCATTCATGTCCGATAACACCTCCTCGAAATCGCTCCCGGCACCCCCGATGATCTGATTGAGGTCACGGGCGGATTCGATTTCCCCTTCCCACTCCCGCTGGTGTTCTCGAATCGCGTCTATCGTCTCGCTCCGAGCATGACGAACTACCTCTCGAGCGTCCTCGACGCTCTGGAGGATTTCATTCGTCCGCCTGTCTTCGGCCGCACTGAGCACTTCCTCATCGGTGATGTCAGAGACCTCACGGACGCGACGGACCGCCCTATCTACTTCGTCGAGGCGGTCGTCGCCGAAGACGCTCGTTAGCACTCCGTCGTAGAAAAGCAGGCCTTCGACGGACGAGTCGAGACTGTTGAGTTCCCGCCCCAAATCCCCGATGTTGTCCTTCGCTCGCCGGATCTCCGCTTCCAGATCGTTGGCCCGTTCGGCACGATCCGCTTTCTCCCCGATCTCCTCGATTTTCCGCTCGAGTTCGTCCTCGAACTGAGATTCGCTCATTACTGGACACCTCCGATAGTCTGCTGGACTGAGTCGCGCGCGTCACTGAACACCTCGAACTCTGTCGAGGACTCGACCTGATCTCGGAAGTCGCCGACTTCGCTACCTTCGGCGTCTTCCAACGCCTCGACCATCTCCGCAAAGACCTCGTACACTTCCCACGCAGCGCTCTCGTTCAGACTACGCTGATATTCGTGTAGAAGAGCGATCGACGAGATTGCGTCGTCCGTCTCCGCGTCTTCGATTTCATTGAGAGTTGACCGGAAATCTCCAAGACCGAGGTCACTCTCGGAATCGTTCAGTAACTGCCCGACGTCCCCCCATTTCTGACGGTGGGTGACGTTGAGCGGCCCCAGCGCGCTTTCCATTTCATCGTAAAGTTCAGCTAATTCTTCCTGAGTATGGCTCAGGTGGTGGAACCTCCGGTAATGGTCGGTTGCCTCCTGGAGATCTCCGACGTCCACTTGCTGTTCCACCTTCTCCAGTTCCCCCGCTAGGTCGGAGAAGTCCTCTACAATCTTCCCGAAGCGCTTCTGAGAGTTGTTTCGAGTCGTCCCGATTCTGTAGGCGTCCGCTAAATCATCGACGCTCGTCGTACTTAGACCGCTCAGGTAACTGTCGAGATTCTCGGACACGCCGTTGATGGCTTCATTGAGGCGCTCGTAATCCACTACGTTCTCTTTCAAGAGGAAGAAGCCTCGTGCGAGGCTTCCGATGTCTCCCGTGTGATTGGAGGCCCGCTCGAAAGCGCCTTCGAGGCCCTGTGGGAGTCCTATCCCGACGTCGGATTGGTAGCTGAGGGGGGACGTCTCCTCCATCTGGTACCCCTCGAAGACCAGTTTGGGCGAAAGATCGGTTTTCCCCTTACCGATATTCATCACCAGGAAGTGAGCAAGGACGACGAACTCCTCTATAGTCATCTGCTCGGGGAGGTGGCCTTCGATGTCGCGCCGCATCCGACTCCGATACTCCACGACCTTGTCGGTCGCCCAACCCCGGAGTTTGTCGAAATTGGCGTCGTCTTCAAACGAGTCCGCGTACCCGTGGTGGAGCATCTGACGGTATAGTTCCTCATTTTCCGTACCGTGGGGTACTTCGAAACTCATCGACGCCGGCGAGTCGGCACCTCGTATAACCACGGGCGGCTCTGACCCCCGGTCGAAATAGATCCCCGTGGTGTTCCTCGCCGTGGAGTTCTCGTTCGCAAGTCGTGTCGGGTCGTGCCACCTCTCCAGCGTGGCCACCACGCCGTCTCGGAACCGATCCGCGGATGCGTACTCCGTACCGTCCATCAGCCAACTCTGGAACTCCCGGTAGTCCTCTGGCGGAACTTCAACTTCCGGTTCCGGACCCGGACGTCCTTCTTCATCATCTCCTTCATCCCCATCTTCGTCCGTCTCTTCCTCCACCTCCTCCGATTCATCTTCCTCCGGTTCCTCGTCGGCTTCGTCTTCGTCATCGGTGTCGATGCGCTCGGAGGTCGGCTCAGCTCCCGGTTCGCGCTCGATGACAGTCACGTCCCCCGCTGCGAAGCTGGTGTCGAAGAAGACGTTCCCGTCTTTTTCCGCCGCCCCGTGCGTATCAACTCCAAACGCGTCGAACACCTCGGTCGGAAGCCAGAGCTGTCCCCGGTGTTTCAGTGCGTACCATTGAGTCAACTCGAGGCACGGCGTAGAGTGTTCGTTGATTCCGATGAGGTAAGGGCGTTGGCGGATGTAGGAATTGTTCTGTACTGCCTCGAACGGAGGCACGTCCGAGGTCAGGCATTCTGCGATGACGTGGACGAGTAAAATTCGCGGCGTCTGCTGGAGGTTGCCGTCCTGCACGAGGTTGGCATAGACGTGTCGGATGAACGCTTCGTTGAACGGGTACACCGAATCGAACGCCTCTTCAGGCACCTCGGCACTCGCTTCGGAGTGTTCCTTGATCGCGTCGAGGTACGCCTTAACGAGGACGACGGGAGCGCTCTGCCCTTCGAGGAAGTAGGCCTGACCGTTGTCGTCGGTCATGCTGAGATATCCCTGAGTCCGCTGTTTCATGTAGGTCAACGAGTCTTCGCTCGTCGATAGCGCGTCGTCGATATTCTCGCGCTCCCACCCCGTCGTCCATCCCATAATGACGTCGTAATGGCCGCTGGACAACTCGAAGATATGGTCCAACAGATCGTCCTTGAGCACGCTGAACGTGGTCAGGTCCTCGCAAATCAGAACCGGACGCTTGCCCTCTTCGACGTAAGCTTTGGAGATGTCCTCTAACTCGCGCTTGAAGTCTTCGATGCCGATGTTCCGGGTCAGCAGATCGTGAACAGCGCGGCGAACTACGGGATAGACGTCGTCCTCTCGCTTGGTTTCCCCGAACGCGCTGAAACAGATACGTCCGTAGTCCTCGCGGGACAGCAGGTACTCCTTGATGTCCTGCTCTTGGCCTTCCTTCTCCACGGACTCCTGATACTCCTCGATATTCTCGACGAGAATGGTTCTGAAATCCTCCGCATTCGAACGGGGTTCGAGGAATTCCTCCAAGTCGAAGCTTCTGAGGGCGCCCTGTCCTTTGTAGAACGTGTGGAGTCCCTGGATGATGAAGTCCGCGACGTCTTCCGGGTTCAGCGAAGAAATGTCGTTGACCTCTTCGTATTCTTTGTCGATGGGGTCGTGGAGGATCTCCAGAATCTCGTCTAGCCTGGTGTTGCTCCTGGAGATGTGGATTGCGACGTGTTCGTCGTCGGTCCCATCGCTCTCGCCGTAACCGTTGATCTCGTACTCGAGCCACTGGCAGAGATGGCTCTTCCCGCTCCCGACCTCACCCTTGACGATGAAGATGCGGTTGTCGTCTTCGAGGTCTGAATCCAGAACTGCGTCCCGGAACTGGGACTCCGTCACGAAGGCGTCGTCTCCGCTGTGGGGGCGCAGTATCTCCGCCCGTATCTTATCTATCTCGACGTGGGTCTCTCGGAAGACCTTGGGAGTCTTCTGCTGTGACTCCGGTTTGATGAAATCCTCTACGACATCTCGGTCCCAGTTGCGAACCATTTGAGTCATGCTTCGTACCTCCGTTCCGACCTTTCGAGTGGGTGCCAGTACGAAGGTCTGTCTGGCGCAGCCTCGATCGTATAATCGGCTGGCGTCTGACTGTTATCGATGCTCATCGGAAGGTCTACGACTTCACTCCGGTCGGACATCCCCGTGAGTGACAAGGCACCGTCCGCGACGAGGCTCTCTAGGACATCGGCAACCCCGACGTGAACTGCCGGTTGTCCTCCAGTCCGACTGAAGACCGGGAAGAAATTCCCGTCGATCCACTCCAGAGCGGATAAAACGCTATCCCCGTTCGCCCGGTGACGTTGATGGTGGAACAGCAGTTCGTGAAGCACTGCTCTGCTCGGGGACAGCAGTATCTCGTCGTGGTCAGAGGAGAACGAGAGGCCTCCGAGAGGCGCGAGGAGATTCGCCCACATCAGTATTTTCTCCTCCCTCCACTCGAGGTCGTAGTCGGTCTCCCGATCGACCTCGATCACAAGGTCGTCCACGGAGACGCGACGAACCCCGTAGTGCCCCACGTCTGCTGAGATCTCCTGGACGGCGACCTCGTAGATGGCGGCGAGGTGGGATTGCTTTCCTGTCTGCCGCCCTATGTGATAAAGGAGCCTCGGTTCGAACGTGAGTTCAAATTCTGGAAAGAGATCCCGATTCATCGGGTTGAGGACATCTTGTCCCGTCTGTTCCACCATGTCCAATGTCCGCAAGAACCGAAGGCAGTTGTCGATGTGGTCTGTTTCGAGGCCCGACGAGCGTGGACGGCCAAACCGGTTTTCGATCTGTGAAAACGGAGTCATGGGGTCAATATCGGTATAAATCGACCTGAGTTCGGCCCCACGAACCGTCCCGTAGCCTGTCAGGAGCTTTTCCGGTTTCGACGTGTTGTATTCGTAGTCAGGCATCGGCGTACAGTTCTGCGTTCTGTTGGCGTCGTTCGTCGAGACGATCCGTTCTAAACTGACACTGTGTGAGCATCGAATCCATGTTGTTCGCTATTTTCTGAACGTCTCCTCGTTCCGTCCACGAGCGTAACGCCTCCCGGATTCGTTCCGTGTACCTGTCGAGAATTTCCTGTAGGTCGTGCTCGACGAAGTAATAGAGCGGGTCCCAGGCCGGACTGTTCGGGGGCGCATTCTCGTAATCGAATAGTTCCGGAAGAGTGCTGGCTGGCGCACCAACGGCGTTGTGACAGTCCGAGATCTGGTGATAGTAGAGGTTTTTGGAGCCCCGGTTGGTCGAGACAGGTAACGCCGAATCTAGGTTGTCTCGGATATAGCTCGTTACCCGCGACTCGTAATCGATTCCCTTGTTCGGCGTGAACTCATCCACGAAGGAACGCTCGGTCGTGTATGCCGGTGTCCGTGGTGCGTTGGTATCAGAGACGACGATGTAGGTGTCGTCTTCTGATCGCTGCTTCAGGAGCGACCGAACGAGGTGTTGTTCGCCGTATTCGGTCAGCCCCTCTTGGCTCACGACGTGGACCAATGGGAACTCTATCTCGTGAGGATCTACATCCTCCGGATCAAAGTAGGTGTACGAAACTGGCTTGAAATCGTTGTCCCAGAGGTCTGTGTGTATGATCCTGTCGTATCCGTGCTCTATCAGCAATGGGAGGCAGCGTAATTGAGCTCTCTGCTCGTGGGAATGCTCACCGACGTACGGATCTCGAATGACGATGAGTTTCGCATACGTCTGGCCGGTCAGCGAGGAGAGCCCTGATTCCACGAGTTGTGACAACCCGCGGTCACCTGATAAATGTATTGGAGGGATAGACCTTCGGCCTACTGCGAGCCATGGTATTCAGGACGGGCGGGACAGTTCCAGCGTAAATCACACTCGGAACAGGTTCCCTCAGATGGCGCGTCCGCGGGAGAGATGTCGAACCAATCGCCGCCTTTTCGATCCTGTTCGATGTCATCTACGGTTTCTTCGAAAGCGGAGAGTGAACTCTCCACTGAGCCCTCTTGGAAATTGAGTTCGAATACCGCGTTGTCTCGATCGTCTTCCCCCAAAAAGTAGATGACTCCCCTCTCGGGATATTCGCCCTGCTGATAGCGGTATAGTTCCGCATAGGTGTTCAACTGGGCTTGGTAGTCGTTCAGCTCCCGACTCCCGTCCGGCCGTTGTCCTGCCTTGTAGTCCCAGATCTCGTAACCGTCTACGTCGTCCCCCGCGAGAACGTCAACGACCCCTTCCAGAACGAAGTCATCCCGGTTGCTTTGAAGGCGGTGTTCGGTGTCAACGACTCGCGGGTAGAGCCGCTCGCCTTCCTTCCTGTTGAAGCGTTGGATGTACGAGAGGGCAGTGTCTTCGGCCTCTTGGCTCATCGGATAGATATTCCGGGCTTTCAGCGCTTCGGCCACCTCGCGGAAGTACGTGGCAATCTCGTCGTCGGTTGGAATCGTGCCTTCGTCGATGTCCTCGATTTCACCCGCGTAGTGTCGGTGTGCTCTATCCAGCGTTTCGTGGACCACTCGTCCGAAGAAGAGCTGTGTGACGTGGTTGGGTGCGAAATCGAGTTCGTTGTAATACCCGTACTGGCGCTTACACCGGCGGTAGGCTAGGACGTCACCGGTGATGCTATACCTGCGTTTCAGTCCGACGTCGCTGTGGGGGCCAACACTTCCTCCCACCAAGTTGAGGAAGTCGTCGGCGGATTCGATTTCTCTGGCCCCTGTGAACCAGTTCTCTGTTAGAGGGTCCCCTTGTTCGGTATAACCCAGGGAGAGATCAGTCATCGCCCCCTCTTGGTCAAGTAGAAGTAGGTCCTCCTCCGCTCGGGAGTACGCCACGTAGAAGCGGCGGATCTCGTCTCGATTGGCTCTCTCGTCAGTAGTTCCAGTCGGGTGTATGTCGGCATACGGCTCTAATTGGTCCTCCAGCCAGTAGGTGCCGCCCGTCCAAGGTTCGCTGTCCAGGTCACTGACGAAGGTTACCGGGAATTCGAGGCCCTTGGCCTGGTGAACGGTCATCATCTGTACGAAGCCGTCCGGGATCTGGTCGTGGGGGTCCTCTGGTTCGTCGAAATCGGATGCCTCCAGGTATCCGCAGAACACGTAGTAGAACGAGCCGAGGAATTGGGTTGACACGGACAGCGTTCTCGAAGACTTCTGCATGTGTTCCGGGCCGGTGATACTGGCGAAGGAGTCGAACAACTTGGAGAGGCGACCGAGCCTCTTCCCTCGCTCCGGGCGATCGGGAGTCTCGATCCAGGTCTGGAATGGCTCGAATGAGAGAATTCGGTAGAGCAGTTCGAGGACGGTATACCCAAGAGATTCGCTGTCGCTTGCACGTCTGAGTTCGCGCCGCTTCCTGCGGACGTAGTTGTCCAACTCTATCGCATCGTGGTAATCAACAAACTCTTCGAATTCCTCGTGCCAGTCCTCGATCTGTCCCTTGACTCGCCCCATAACGCGTGCCGCTTCCACTCCCTCCAGTTCGGGGTCGAGACAGCGAATAACAGCGCTCAGCGCGAACCGGACTTCCTCCTGTTCCAGGAACGCCTTGTTTCGGGGATTATGAACGGGAATGTCACGTTCCCGGAGAGCCTCCGCGTATTTGCCGGCCCATCGGGAGTTCTCCTTCGTGCTCTTGAAAAGGAACGCAACTTGGCTGTAATCCTCGATGTACCCTTCGTCGTGGAGCTCTTTGACCAATTCAGCCGCTGTTTCCGCGGAACGTTCGTCACTGTTACCGATCAGAAGCGATTTGACACTCTTTCGTTCCCCCGTCTCCTCACGGCCTACGTCCATCGGCTCTTTGTTCGGAGCGCGTGCCCCCTCTCGCTGCATGAGAGGGAACTCGTTCATATATCGGTTACACCAGTCCACGATATCTTCCGTAGAGCGGTAGTTTGTGTTCAGCTGCTCCCGCTGAACGGATTCACCAAATCGCTCCTCAGCGCGCTCCGGGAACTGAATCAGGCACTCCACGGTACCGCCCCTGAAGCGATACAGAGCCTGGTCATCGTCACCGACAACGGTTAGATTCGGACTATCGAGCTCCTCCGTCAATCGGAAGTAGAGCTCTTGCTGAAGCGGATTCGTGTCCTGGTACTCGTCAACGAGGATGTGTTCGAGAGGCGGGCGCTCGCGCTCCGGTTCCCCTTGAATGAACCGGCTGCCGGCCTCGCTTCCTATGAAGTCGATGAACCGCTCTAGAAGGCGGGCAAAGTCACATCGGTGATTCTCCTGTAGAGTCTCGCGGTATCGCTCAAGTCCCTCAGCACAGACTCGCCACTCGGGTTCCGGAGCCCGACGCAGAGCCTCCGTGTCCGCCAAGTACTGGGACACCCGATTGAATATCTGAGAAGCGGCATCGGTCGCCTGCCACTTATTGGGGCCGTACTGAGAACTGACGCCGCGCGGCAGCACCTTCTCGAAAAACTCCCACGCGTCTTCCGATAGTTCGTCCGAAGAGACCGTCTCCCAGTTCTCTGCGTCGGCATTCCCTTGGAGAACGGACACGAAGTCACAGTTGTTGTACATGAAGAGCTGCTGACCGTCTTCGTCGAGGAGTTCTGTATTCGCGTAGGCGGGATACCGATACTCCTGCATTAAATCGTTACAGAGGGAGTGAAGGGTCCCGATGTGGATTTCGTTGACATCGACGTCGTCCTCGAATCCGAATCGGTTCAACCGGTCAACAATCCGCTCTTCCAGGTTCTGAGCGGCCTTCTCGGTGAACGTCGTGAGGAGGATACTTCCCGGAGCGACGTCGTCAACGAGAAGGAGTTTGAGCGTCCGCGAGATCAGCACCTCGGTTTTTCCGCTCCCCGGTCCCGCAGTAATCCAAAGCGGCCCGTCGCCCGCGAGTATCGACCGCTCTTGGCTGTCGTTGAATTGCCAGTTCTCGTCATCGAATCGCTCTCTGTTCGCTTCTTCCAGTAACGAGATGAAGGTGTCCTCAGAAAGCGGAAGAGATGGCATGTGTCAACTCTCTTTAGCCGACCAAATAAGTATGGCGTCGAGGTTCTGAGAGCTCACTTACTGACGCCCCGCTAGGTCCCCATCTGTAGTGACCCAGCAGTAAACCTACTCACTCCAACACTGAACCGATTCATCCTCTATCTCGCAGATGAAAAAATCCTCCTCGGGATACAGAATGAATCGATCCTCGTCGTCGTTTTCAACGTAGTCTACGTCATCTATAACCCAATCAGAGCCTTCATTCCCTTCCCAAGTGTAATAGTTCGGCTCGCCCTCTACAGCAAAGTCGAGGATACCGGAGCCGCTCCCTAGGATATGTTCCACTCGCTCAAGGCGGGACCTCTCTGTTATTCTGACCATGATTGACCTATTTGGCCCCACGCTCATTAATTCGGCACCTGTGGTAGTAGTCTGCTATGAGCACTGAATGAATGGCCGTACTACTCGTCCGGTTCTCCGAGAGATACCGACTTGGTGAATGCACACACCATAGCATATTGGTTGAGTCGGTCTGTAACCCTGATCTCCTTCCGTTGCTCATCATATTCAACGAGACCGGCTGAAGCGAGCCTAGGCAGATGCCGTTGAATCAGCCCGTTGTAGGCCGATTCGTACTCATCTGCTCCGATTCGATGAGGGGGTGTGCCGGTTTCAACAGCGCGGATCACTCGCGCGACGTGTCGAACCTCGACATCGACACCTGAGTCAAACATCGAGAGGTACTCAACAACCAGAAACCGCCTTTGATTCCCCAGGAGGGCGTGAACCTCGGCAGGTTTGTATCCCTCAGTCACGCTCATACTAGGCCACCGAAGCCCGACTGTCTGCTCTCGTGACCAGTAGCGGTACAGCCGTTGAACTTTTGCGGATCGTCGTCGTCAGAGTACATGCTGTCTCACCAGACAGCGCGGGTACGGTGTCTCAGCACCGGACCCACTTTCGTGGGCCACCGCGCCTTGAACCCTCTAGTGACGGAAACCACTTAACCGCAGGCAATTCGTCGTTTGACGTCACATCTCGGTATAGTCCGGCCGCTTCGCATAATCGATGGGGTCAGGTTCGCCGAGATTTTGGAACGCCTGAAGGCGGAACGCACACGCGTCGCAGGTACCGCAAGCCGGTTCTTCCTCCCGGTAGCAGCTCCACGTGTGTTCGTAGGGGACGTCGAGTTCGAGCCCTCGTTCGGCGATGTCGGTCTTCGACCACTCGTCGAACGGAGCTTCGATACTGATCTCCGTCCCGGGTTTCGTGCCGACGTCAACGACCTGCTGGAACGCCTCGAAGAACTCGGGTCGGCAGTCAGGATATCCCGAGAAGTCCTCGGTATGGGCGCCGATGAACACCGCATCGCACTCCTTGGCTTCCGCGTACGATGTCGCCATGGAGAGGAGGTTGGCGTTCCGGAACGGAACGTAGGAGGACGGGATTTCGTCGCCCTCCAGATCCGCGTCTTCGACGTCCATCTCGTCGTCGGTGAGACTCGAGGATCCAATCTTCGAGAGGTGGTCGGTCGTGAGGTGGAGGAAGTCCGCGGCGTCGAAGGCTTCGGCCTGCGCCTTCGCGCATTCCAACTCCTTGCTCTCGGTCTGCTGGCCGTACGACGTATGGAGCAGGTATAGGTCGTAGCCGGCGTCCTGAGCGACTGTGGCAGCAGTTGCGCTGTCCATCCCACCCGACGCCAGGACGACCGCTCGCGGACGGCTCATAGGTCTTCCTCCCGGATAATCGCGTCGCGGAACTGTTCTCGTTCTTCCTCAGTCAGATCTCCGACGGAGGCCCTAGTGGTGGTCGTACTTTCCGTCTCTACGCCGCGCATCGCCTCGCAGAGGTGTGTCGCGTTGACCTCGACGAGTACCGCGGGAGCCTCTAGCTCATCGGCGAGTCCAGAGGCGATGTCGTTCGTCAGCCGTTCCTGCATCGTTAGCTGTCGTGTCTGCCAGCGGACGTACCGCGTGAGTTTCGACAGGCCGACGACTTCTCCGTCCGGTCGGTATGCGACGTGGGCCGTCCCGAAGAACGGCAGCAGGTGGTGTTCGCACAGGGAGTAAATCGGGATATCCGTCTTGACGACGAGGTCGTCGGTCTGGGCGTCGAACGTTCGCATCGTCGGCTTCGATGCTTCCCGCTGGCCCTCTGTGAGGGTGCTAAAGGTCTCGGGAACGCGACGCTGCCACGTCTCGGTGAGCCCATGGCGCTCGGGGTCTTCCCCCACCGCTTCTAACAGGAGGCGGACGCCGTGCTGTGCTTTCTCGTAGTCGATGTCTCTCTCGCTGCCAGTCTGCTGCTTCAGTTCGGAATGTGAGTTCGTCATGCTACGTACCAGGAGCGTCGTTCCAGAGATCCACATGCAGTCGCGGAGTGTATCGATAGCCGTGCTCCATCGCCAGTTCCGCGACCTCGATTCGATTTTTGTCGAGTTCCTCGCGGGTCGTACCCTCCGGCATGAGGAGGACATCCGAGTCGGGAACACGACTAGATGCTGTACTTCGAATGTCTTCGACCAGATCCTCGATTTCGGGCATGTCATCGGGACCGGTAACGACGAATTTGAGTTGGGTGTCGTACTCGTCAACAAGTTCTCCGAGGGCGTCGAGATCGATCCGACGGTCGTCGTGGCGCTCGGCCCACTCGCCGTTACCTTTCGGATCTTTGTCCGGCGTCGGGGCGCTCGATGCGAGTTTCGGGCTGATGCTCGCCAAGTCGATGGGTACGTCTCGATAGATAGTTCCGTTCGTCTCCACGGTCGTGTGGTAGCCGCGGTCATCGAGACGCTCTAGGAGCGACACCGCCTCGTTGTGGATGAGTGGCTCACCTCCCGTCAGGACGACGTGCTCGGCGTTCTCGTGTGACTCAACCTCCGCGACGATGTCGTCGAGACTCATGTTGGCGTGGGTGGGCTCCCACGAGGTGTGGTAGGAATCACAGAACCAACACCGGAGGTTACAACCACTCGTCCGAACGAACACCGACGGTTCCCCTGTGAGTTTCCCCTCGCCTTGGAGTGAGTAGAAGAGTTCGTTAATCGGGAGCGTCTCTCCGTCGGCGTTTGGAGTCTTCCCCTGATCGGGGGTCGAATTCACTGGCATTACTGAGTAGCTCCCGCACAGAGTTCTGAGGTCTCTCTGACTCGAGCTGAGACATCCGATACCGAGTCCGGAAGGGCTGCGAGGAGTTTGCGCTCCAAGACGACACTCATCACCTCCGCCGTAGGTGGGTAATCTAGTACGACGACCCCGTCACCTTCGCCGCTCTGCTCGAATGCGTCAATCAAGGGATCGCCTTCCTCGAGGAGAAATCGATGATCCCACTCAGATATTATTGAAGTAATATCTCCTTTGTCCACTATCCAGCCGTCTTCGGAGAGTGTCCCCGTGACTTTGACTGATACCTGATAATTGTGACCGTGCGGACGACTGCACTTTCCGTCGTGATGTAAGATGCGATGCCCTGTGCTGATTCTGATCGGACGGTCCTCGCCCACGTATAGTGTTCGCTCACCTGCTTCGGCGAGTTGGGGCGAGGACTCCTGTTCTAAGGACATGGACACCTCTTCTTAGAGTATGCACTAAATATTATCGGAGGAATACTGTGGTGGTTATTCGTGGCGGGAGAAAGGGATATTCATATGGTGGAACGAAGTAAGGCTAAGACAGTGAATCTAATCTATGAGGTTCTACGTTCCTGAGTGGGATGATGCGGTCGATGCGAACTACGATTTCGAGCATGACGAACTCTCCACCCTCGACCGTCAGGAGCGCGAGCTCAACTATATCTGGGACATCTTCGACCGCGAGACAACGCCTATCGACGGAGTGCTCATTTCCCGTGAACAAGTAGAGGAGACTAAAAAGAAGGCGGAGCGCCTGGCTCAATACGGCGTCTACGATGACCCCGTTCTCTCAGTTCCGGACTGGCTTCCGACTATCAGTGACTGCGGAGCGTGGGGTTACAAATCGCTCCCCTTCCCGCCCTATGGAAACGAGGAGATGCTCGATTTCTACGAGACTTTGGGAGTCTCCGTAGGGGTCACGATCGATCATCTCGTGCTCGGGTCTGGTAAGGACAAGGGGCGCCTCTACCTCGATGAACGGGCCTTCGGAGACGGGTTCGAAGAGAGCGACATTCCCGACGCTCTCGAGGATGTCGTTGACCTGATGATCGACGAATGGCCTGACGAGTGGCCTGAGTACGTTGACGAATACGAGCCCTCTATTCAAGCTGAAGATGGCTCAAGCGTGGAGCCCTTTAGTCCCGGCACTTTCCGTGGCGATATCGATGCCGTTCTAACTGAGTTGGAACACGATCCGCGTGCCGTCTATCGGGCCGACGACAAAACGTTCCGCTACAATCTCACCCTCCGCAATGCCCGGGAAATGTACGAGTTGTACCAGGCCGAGGATCGCCCCTTCCGTCTCATGGTGGCGATTCAAGGCTGGGATCCCGAATCATATGTCGAAGCCGCTGAGGAGGTACTCGACATCGGGTACGGCTACATCGGCATCGGAGGCGTTGCGGGGAGTCCAGTCCACGAAGTGAGGAAGATCGTTAAGGACGTCGGGAAGACCATCAAGTCGTTCGAACGTGAGCACAACAGACGGGTCGATTCTCACGTTTTTGGTTTTGCGAAGTCCGAGGCGTTCGAAACCATCGGTCGTTCCGGAATGTCGAGTTTCGACAGTGCGAGCATGTTGCGTTCAGCCTGGACTGGAGGCGGGAACTACCGCCTAAATAACGACAAACGATACGACGCTATTCGAGTACGGTATCCGTCCAACGGTGACGGCCTCCGAGAGGCCGTCGAAAAGTCACTCCGAGGTAGGGAGGTCCTCGTTGCCTTACGCGCCTATGACGCAGAGAACTCGATTGAGGAGGAAATCTGGAACTGGCACCGGAAAGCCGAGGAGGTGCTCCCTGCGACCCGTGATTATCTGCGCGACCATCGGCACGACGAGCGGTATAACGCGTCCAGATTGCAGGACATTGAGACAGCATTCCGGGATGATTTCGAGTACGCGAGAGAGCTTCAAGCCTCCTTCAGCGACGACCTGCGAGGGCAGATCGTTAAATCCCTTCGTGAGGACACCGCCGAGGACCCGATACCCTTCGTGGAGTATGATGAACTGCTCACGGTAGCGGAAGAGAAGTTTGAAAAATTCCCGCGGATGCCGGCGGTTTTCGATAGTCAGGAGCACCGGAACCCCTACGACCACGTCTGGACTGCCGTCCGGGACTATGCCGAGTGGATTGGAGACGATGGTCTGTTGGAGGAGTACCGAGATACTCTGAGGGACCGACCGTGGGAGAAGTGCGAGTGTCCCATCTGCGAGACGAACGGGATCGAGGTCTGCATCTTCCGAGGCAACGACCGAAACCGGCGTCGTGGCTTCCACAATACCCGTCGCTTCTACGACGAGTTCGCCGCGGAACTCCCAAAATTGCTCGTCGCTGTCGAGGGAACTGCCAAATTGAGCCGCTTCGAGTCGATCGAAGAGTATCTCCGAAGCGAACACCCGGACTTCTGGGAGCGCGTACACGACCTGCCGGTCGCGGAGGTCGGCGTCATCGACGCCGGGGGAGTTCACGAATCGTGGTCTGGAACGCCGTCTACTGTCTCCTTCTCGCCAGATAGGATGGAGGAGAATTTAGCGGCACAAACAACACGCTATCAAAAGTTGTTCCTCCTCACGACCGGCGGGGAAGCGAGCGACGCCATTTCCGGAGCCGTTGAGCAGAGTGGTTGCGAACTCCACACGTTTAGTGAGTCCGAAGCCCTACGAGAAGGGGCCCTCGATGCGTGTGGTCGAAACTACGTCGCCGGTGATGATTTCGTTCCTCATCCTCCCAAGCTCGATGTCCGTGAGGGGTTGGATGTCCTCGTCATCGACCAGTGTTCCGGCTCCAAAGATATCCCAGAGGGGGCTCCCGTCTTCGATGCAGATGAGACGCTGGAATTTTCGAAGGATGACCTGCTGAGTCGAGACAACGTTCCTGGAATTGCCGCACGGGATCTCTATACTGGCCGACAGCAGGGATTCGTGAAGGACGCTGCACGCCGGTTGCGTAGTCAGGGTCACGACGTTGAGCGATACTTCATAAGTGCTGGGTTCGGACTCGTGACCGAGGAGGAATTGCTCCCCCCCTACGAGGTGACGTTCAGTTCGATGAACGTCGGAGAAATAAGAGCGCGGTCTCGCCGCCTCGGAATCCAAGAGGACCTGAGAAAAGTATTGCACGAGACAGACTACGATGTCGTCTTCTTCACTCTCGGGAGCGATTACTACACGAGCATCGATATTGACGAGATGGTTCAGCAAGTCCGTCCGGATCGTATCGGAGTGGTGTTCAACCGTGAACTAGTCGGTGATCAATTCGAGAACATTGTGTCGGTCCCCGCCCGAACGGAAGATGCGAAGAACCACGGTACAATCGTCGTAGGGCTGAAAGGACTCTATATGAAGAATTTCGCTCAACGTCTTGAGAATGTAGATATGTTGGACCCGGATAATATCGAGTACCTTTGTCGGCACGTAGAAGACGGCCCGACTCAGGCGGCTTTCGAGAAGTTTTAGCTTCGACCCCGTTAACAAATATCAGGTCTTTTACTGTTCTATCGAGCTAGTATTTAAGTTGGATAGCGAGCTATCCGAGCGGGAGGCATGTTGTACAGACGACGGAAACTCGACCTCCCGCATGGGAAATTGCACACCCCAGTGCTATTCCCTGTCCGCAATATCGGGAAGCGGTCGAGTGACAATACGCCGGCGTACGTCGGCACTATCCCGGACTTCTCGGCAGCGATGATTAACGCTCGTTCGATCCGGAACCGGGAACCGATGTGGAACAGGCTAACCAACGGCGTCACGTTACGGGAAGAGATGGATGTCCCAGAGGACACGATAGTCTTCGCCGATAGCGGGGGGTTCGATTTCACCGCCGAGGAGATCGACACTACCCCAGCAGAAACTCTCGATACCCAGACCCAACTGGGAGCGGATATATACGGAACTGTCGATGTCCCCCTTTCGAGAGAGAACCGCGCAGCGGAAAATCAACGTCGTATCGACCAGAGCGTCGAATACGCTCTCGAGGCAAGTGATCGCCACACGGGAGACGCGTTGCTCTTCGCAAGCGTGCACGGGTATGATCCCGAGACCATCCGGAACAGCATCCAGCATCTGGAAAAGAACGGGGACTTCGACGGATACGCTCTCGGAAGTATGGTCCCCATCCGAACCGACTACAAAAAGGTAACCAAACTAGTACTTTCGGCGAGACAGGCTACAGACAAGCACTTGCACGTGTACGGCCTCGGCGGCATCGTCTACCAGCCGCTCCTGCTGTACCTCGGTGTCGATAGCTTCGATTCCTCGGCGTTCATCCGAAGTGCGGGCAATCGGAACTATTTGATTCCCGGATTCGGTGGCGAACCGCTACGGAACATTGAGTCGTTAGATAGACTCCCCTGTCCGTGCCCTGTGTGTGGACAGCGGGAACTAGACGAGATCCGTGAGGACCGGACCGCTCTCACCAAACACAACCTCTGGGCTCTGGCGACTGAACTCAGGCGATTCCGGTACGTCGTCGAAGCGGGACGGGACGTTGAGGAGTATCTCGACCTCCGGTTCCAGGGGAACGAGGTGACGCGACGGGCATACGAGACCGCCAAGCAGCAAGTGCGGAGGCTCACATGACCGAAGAGAGGGCCACAATCCGACCAGTCAACCTAAGCCGCTTGGTGGAACTCACCCACGTATGCGAAGGGGGAACCAAATCCACTGAAGAAGTCGAGGTCGCCCTTGACGTCAGCCACAGACGTGCGCGTGAGGCAATCCTCGAGGCGGAGCGTGTCTCGCTATTGTCTGAGAAGGGTGGCCAAGAGGAGTCCGTTTACGAGACTACCGACATTGGTGAGTCGTTTCTAGAGGCTGTCCGAGAGGAGGACTGGCAACGCGCTAGTTCCATCCTCGCCACCCACAGTCCTCACTACAAGTCGTTCATCGAGACTTTAGACGAGGATGGGCAGGGCAGTTTAGATGTCCTATTGGAACGACTTGAAGACACCCAAGAGTTCACCCCGTACTCGTTCAACCAGACCGGGATTGAGGTCGTCGGCGACTGGGCGAAGCGGCTGGGACGCGTCCAGCGCAACGCATTCTCCGGAAGTTACTACCTGACGGACCGTTCTAAAGTGCCGCCGAACTTCCACTTCGTGTTGCTCGAAGTTTACGACGACCTCGAACAGACTGCGGGGGTGGACTTGCGCCAAAGGTACCTGTCGATTCCGAGACTCCGCGAAGAAGTGTGCGAACGGCTCGGTTGTACCCGCGATGACTTCGACGACGCCTTGCTCGCGGTATGTCAGCAAAACGTTGGTAAACTCGAGCTCTCGGGCGCTCCCCTGGATTCGGCAGCGAAGGACGCCGCTCTCGGTATCAAGCAGATGGAACGGTCCGACGAAGACGGGCTCGTGACGACATCCCAGTCCACACAGCAGGTAATGAACGGAGTGGAACTGTACGACAAACAATACTACTATCTCGCGGTGTACGACCGCGACATCACGTTCGATACGGAGGCTTCCTAGATGTCCAACGCATTCACGATCAGCGACGAACAGCAAGACTACTCGCAATACGACCTGAACGCGAATCCGTTCCCGTACAGTCCGGTTCCGGACGAGAATCCCGATATCTACTGCGGGCAGCAACACGTCTCCGATAAGATCAGTTCGACGGTGTCGTCGATGCTCGCCACTGGGAAGTCCAAGCACCTCGTGGTGACGGGGAAGTACGGAAACGGGAAGTCTCACACGCTCAAATACACCCGTTCCCTGCTACGAGACCGGGAAGAGGTCGTCGTCGGATACGTGGCACAGCCCGGCGAAGGGTTTCTCGACATCTACCACGAGTTCGTGTACGATCTTGGTTTTAATCGGATCCAGGAGTTAGCCTACGAGTACCTCGCGTCGGTCGCCCGCGACATCACCGACACCAATCCGATTGGCGCAAGCTCGATTGAGTCGCTCATCGACGAGGGCGATGTCCTGTTATCCGATATCGTTCCAGAAGCCATCCGGCGACTCAGCGACGTCACCAAGTTCGCCGACTTCGCCAGGGCGGTCGTCCATATGGTCTACGAGGACACGAATCTCTACGCTTGGCAGTGGCTGACTGCGGAGGGGATCCGATACGAACAGCGCAAGGAGATGGAGATCCACAGCGCCCTCGACGACGACACGATGGGAGTTCGGGCGTTCACTGCCTTCAAGAACATGCTGTTGGACCTCGGTTACACCGGCGTGTTCGTGTTCGTAGACGAATTCGAGAGCATCGCGCGACTCACCCCGAAGAACGAACAGGCGACGCTGAACAGCATCCGGCATTTGATGGACCAGAACAGTTCCGGTCTTTGCATCTTGTTCGGTTGCGCTCCCGAAGTTTGGCAGGACGTTATGAGCGAATATCACGCTTTCAGCGAACGGATCGGCGAGGAGGTATCCCTACGCCCGTTAACCAGCGAACATCTCTACGAGTTGGTCGAGAACTACCTCGACAAGGAACGATCATCAACTGTCGAGAGTCGCATCCGGCCATTCACCGAGGAGAGTCTCGATTTGATTCTCCAGCGGTCACAGGGGAACGTACGTCAAGTCCTGGCTCTATGTAGTCGTATCTTGGACGATGCAGCGAACGAAAATCGCCAAGAAATTACCGTAGGTTTCGTAGAAGAGACGATTTAACCTCCAAAAGCGAGAAGACTCCAAGCAGATGGCTGATCAGATCAGGGGCGTTGATAGAAGGTAAACTCCGTCGCGTAGCCCTTCTGTGCAGCTGCCGAAATGAGATCTGCACACTCAGGACAGAGGGAAAGATCGGTTTCGAGGCTTCGCTCGTCGATATGGACGACACGTTCACAGTCGTCATTGAGGAGTGCTCCACACTTTTGACAGCCCCCTGGATCAATCCATTCATCGTAGAGATCCATCGTTACCCCCTGCGCCATCACTAACGAGGAGAAGTAGCGTGGGGGGTACAACTGCTCCCAATCGATGACGTGATTCAGTTTATCCCCTGGGAAACGCTCGGCGGATTGTTTTAGTACAGTTTCACGATCGGTGAACCCGATCACCCGTCCGATTCCCTCCTGAATCCGGAGATGGACAAGAAGAAACCAATCGGCGGCAGGAACGTCAGTTGAGACGACCAATCGGGGTCGGGGGTAGTCCGTTCCCGTCGCCTTTGTGTCGATCGTGTAATCCCCTATCTGATGATCGTATCCGGAGTCCCCATCTGCGTATACTTCCTCGTCCACATCAAGCCCGAGTAGACTCCCTGCCACAAGTTCCCCGGTATGACCAACCTCATGGGCTTCTGTCCGGCCACGCGTTCCGTACAGCTCTCCGCTATCCTTTTTGCTACCATCGCGCCGCTGCGCCATTTGCTGCGACTTGTTGCCGATCCCCTGGAACGGAGCCTGTGGGACCGCTGCATCCAGAGGCATCTCAGGCAATTCCTCGACGGGAACATCTGCTGCCGATACAGGGGGCTCAGGAAGCCGCGAATCTGATTCTGTAAGTGTGTGCATCGTAATTACTGCGACCGACAGCAGCCGCCTCTTGGGCAAGCTACTCTGCGCGGTCGCGCCAGTTCGTACCGAGGCGACCGCGCAGCGACAACTGTGGAGAGAGAATTCTCAGCAATCCTACTCCGTCGAATCACGAGAATAGAAGTCCCGGAGTTGTATACACTGCGCGTAGTCAAACCGGTACTCCCGCTCGCCTTCGTCCACCACCTATAGCGCTAAGCACTCTCACTCACCCACACCCATCTGCCACTCCCCACCACACTTGGGCACTGGCATACATCGTAACGCGGCCGGAAGGTGCTTAATTCGATACGGCACTCCCACTGACTACCTACCCAAGCCACCCCTCACACCGTCCGCGCACCACGCACCAGTCGCCCCATGTCTATCTGCACTCCATCCCACCCAAACACCATCATAAATATGACACAACACGCCCGCACCCACGCTATTCCACCCGCGAACCAACGACCCCTGTACGTCAAGTCACACCACTCCCAGCGCCCCATGTACCCGCCTACCTCACGGCCCACGGGACTCTATAACAGACAAGTACCCAGCATCTGATCTCCCGCACTACTTGCCCACCGGATCCTCTATCAGGGTCCCTCAAGAGGATCCCCTCGTCTCCTTCACTGGCCGGCAGAAGCCTCCGGAGGTCTGCCACCGCAAATCGGGAGAGTTCCGGCTCGACCCTCCGGAAGCGCACCCGGGTCCCCACGCACATACCTCTCAACAACGCGACGCAAAACTCGGACCCACCAACGGGCAGGCCACACAGCCTGCTCGCATATGGTCTGAGTTTGATGCCAAAGCTACTCCGCACCCCCACTTCTATTAGAGCGCCCCCTCGCGGGGCGCGCCACACACAAGAGGTGTGCCCGCTCCCGCTCACGGATGCCCAACCAGCCACGCTGGTTCACATCAACACTCGTATGCAACTCAAGACCAACCCACCAAGGCCGACTGCCGCCACAAGTCCGCCCTCCAGGCGCAGCCCCTCCACAATGAGTCCCTCCAATGGGACCAACACACGTGCACCTTCCTCTTTCTGCGGACGCTCACGGCAGGTACACGCCGGGGGTGAAGGGGTGTTCACAGACTCAAAACTCTTTAGAGACTCTATAAGACTCTCAGAATAATCAGAATTCCGCCACTCGCCCATTTCATCCGCTATGAAAGGAATAAATCGCTTTAGACGCCCTGTTCTGCCATCTGAACCCGTAACTAATTGTTGATATCAATAGTCTGATTGCAACAGAAGGAATGTTACTTCAAAAAGAAATGATAGACCTATAGTGTGACTATAGGACAGGAGTAGAGGCGGTGAGAGCGGCGAATGGAGGCCATTCATAGGACGGGTATCTCTCTGATAGCTGATGTTAGCGCGATTATCGTGGAGTGGCGTTTAAGACGCTCTACTGGCGGGTTTGGCTACATAAACAATCCATCATCAAACTATAGTCTCACTATAGACCCCTGCTTCTCAGAGGGTAGAGCGTTTCATCCTGGAGAATTCAGAAGGGCATTTTTGATGGTTCTATGAGTGGTTCTGTGCCCGCCTCGATCGGTGTGGTGAAGAGTTCATTCTACGCTCAATGATTGACAGATTAATTAGTTCAAACTATAGTCCCACTATAGACCCCGTGTAGATGTAGGATATACGACCTGGTGAGGAGCATTCCAGACACCCGGATGTGAGTTTTCCCATACATGTTATAATAGTTACTGGAGACTGTATATTCCAGAACTCTATACATCAGAAAAAGTTCGCCATCCTATAGTGTGACTATAGGGCGGGTCCAAAATGCCATACTGCAAGCCGGTATAGACTACCCGAATTTACTCACTTTATTGAGTAGTATTGTAATGGATGAGCAGTTTTCTCGTGCCGCTCGGTGGGGGATTAGGCAATACGGCAGAATTGAGTTTCGCGGACGCTATAGTGAGAATTCGGCCGAATCAAGAAGATAGGGTTGACTCATGATCTGACCGGCAGATAGTTTATGCAAACTGAGGAGTTCTGTGTGATTTGGCGTGGGTGTGGACCACAGGAACGATCGAGACAGCATTCTACCCACGAGGACTGGGTGATTCATTCAAACGGAGAATACTCACGAATTGCCGGATGGACGAAGCTGAATGAATTGCCAGAGTCTGCTATGTTTTCTTTCGAGAAGGTGCTCAGAGGAGTCACTCTGACCTCCTTGACCGGGAGATGTATCACATTGCATATGCTGGATGGGAGGGAACGGTGGGAGCGTATTTGGTTGAGACAAGCATTTCCATCAGGTGCGGATTCCCGATTGAATGATTGAGAGAAAAGCATGGCTGCCAATATAGTAAGTGGGAGAAATGAAGTTGGTTTGTCGGCTGAACTATTGCAGACTGTAGAGTGGGACGAGAGTGATCTGTAGGCCACAGTGAGATTGTTCCACACATAATTGGCGTGTGCAGTAACGGCACTTGAGAGAAAAATCAGTGCCTACAGAGGCACTAAATCAGAAGTGGTGGTTAGTGCTGAATGAATGATGTTGTGACTAGCGAAAGAATCCCTGGTGACTGTGCGTTATTACTTACGTTCGATGAGAAAAAGGCCGTTGCGTTAATTCTCAATCGGAGTTCCGGACAGTGGAGCGGTCGTTGTCAGGGATGCGGTCGTAGACCGCATCTTTGAACGGGAGGCTGCGGTAGATCGAATAGTCACAGTTCTCCAGACCGATGCAGAACTGGGAGAAGTTCTGGTTGTCATTGTGGCAGCCCACCGGGAGTGGTTTCTCGTTTGTGCCCGATATGGTGCGACGCTTCTCATAACGAGCTTGATACCGGCTTGTCTCTTCGTCGAACCACGGGTACTGCCGGAAGTAATCGACAACATCATCGACCTCGAATCCATTGTCGAGGCTGAAGATGATGCGAACGTAACTGTAGAGCACCCATCGAACTGGCTTACCTTCCTGTAAGAAATGGTGGATATTCTCCATACACGGGAGCTCATGGATGTCTTCAATTTCCGAGACGTTCACCTTCTTCGCGTGCTCCCAAGGAGAGTATTCGAGAATGTAGCGATTGTATTTCCCCCTCTGGATCTCAACATGCCGGTGGTCGTCGTATTTTCGTAAGAAGTTTGATACAGCCCGAGCTGTATCGAACTCACTCACATTATCCTGTTCGTACGACTTGATGTCATTGTCTACGTCATCTTCGTCCGCGCCAGGTTCCTGCTCAATGAACCATTCAATCGCGTCGAAGATATCTCCCGCTTTGATGGGTTCATCGAGTTTTGCGACTTCATTTGGCGCTTTATCGACGGCCTTGAGAACGACGCGGAGCCGTTCGGGGTACCGGCGTTCGGCGAATAATTTCTGCGTTTGATTCGCCTCAAGAAGCTTCTTGATTTTCGCGTGCACGTCCTCCGCGTAGTTCACGATTGTCGTCTCGTTCTCGTCAGTGAGCGTGTTCTCAAACGTCTGTTCCAGTTTGTTCACCACGGATTCTCGCCCATCTATCAAGTGCTTCTTGAACGCGGTCTCGAAGCCAGTTGTCGGAATGTAGACACAGTTGTTATCGACCTTCACCTGTAACTCTCCGTCCACAGGGTCACCCTCCCGAACTAGACAATTCTGGTTTGCGTGGACCAATGGCACCTCATAATACAGCCCACTCCCCGCGTCTTCTAACTGCGTAATTCCTGTGACTGGACGCCCCGGAGGTGGTCCCCGCGCATCCGGATTTCCGTTTCGTCCGTATACTGCTTCACCAGCAATCACCTGGATGTTCCCATCCGGATGCTCGAAGTTATTAATCGCTGCAAATACATGGTACGCGAATACGTCTTGGAGATAGTGATGCAGTGTGATGCGGTGGCTGCGCTCTTGCAACTGCTCGTTCTTCTGGATCATCAACGACCCCATCGACAGCATCACGGCCAACCGTCCAGGACACTCAACAGGCACCCATGGGTCACTAACTACGTCAGCCTGCTTCGGCTTCTTGATTGCCTCCAATACGAATCGCTGCACTTCATCGAGCATCTGTTTCTCATTCCGGACGCCTTGCTCTCGCCACGTATCGTACCCTCGCTGGAAAAGATCCACCAACGCGAAATCACCGTATCCCGACGGCTCAAGCAGCACACGCCACGCATCAAGAACGTTGGTTCGCGGCGTGACACGCCTCGATCGCTTTCCATCGTTGTCTCGATTTGACTGGGAACTCATTGTTGGTTCACGTTGGTGTCTGGCGGCCGACGGAGTGACCTGAATTCAAGTATACTACTGTTGTAATCCCATCTTGTGTCCTTAGCCTCTTAAGACTCAGTCCCCTGTTCGTTCCGTGCGGCGAGGTCAAACGCGTCTATTTTGGTGATTTCTCGGCAGACAGTATGGCATGCCCACGCCACGTCGTCGGAGTTGGAGTCGCTGATTGATCCCCTTCCGGAGAATACTATATCTCCGGGAGTTCGACCGCAAACAGGCGCTGGACCTCGGTTCCAAATTCACGATTTGCTCACGGACGTATCGTGGGAGGAGGAACCACCATCGATGGATCCTGAGAAGGTTAGCGAGGACAATACATCGAGAAGCTAGTCGAGGGCTGTTTCTCGAGGTGCACAATATACTCGACTGGTCTTTCTCATCACAGTACGAACCGTGTAAATATTGTGCATCTAACATTTCCTAAGTAGGCTCAACGGGAGACTACTTGGTTGCTCGTTGCCCCACAAGGGCTTCGAGATTCCATTAGTCTCTCGTGGTCGGGTTTTCTCGATTGCCCCGGGGGCAAGTATCCGCCATTTTATGTATCTGGACTCCCTTAGGATTGGTTGTCACGGTAGGCAATCGAGGAAGGCCGGGGTTTGAGGGAGCTAGAACCGCCAGAAAGCGGCGACCTCTGTTCTAGGCCTCTCACGGCAAGGACCAGGGTTCGAATCCCTGACGGAGCATTCCCGTTCCATTCCTGCGATACACGGTCGTCGATCACAGTCGAGCCATAGCTGAGAGGATTTCGGGTCCGCCTGTTGCCACTCTCCGAAACTTCATGTGGTGAGCCGCGTATCCCCGACCATGGTCAGCGCGGCGTCGCTGTCGGAACCGCAGGTCCTCGCACACACCAAGCGGCGTCTGTTCCCCGACGACGGTGAGCCGAACGCGTACGCCGTCGCCGACACCCAGTTCGCGATGGACGAGTGGCTCCACGACCAGCCGATCCCTGCGGAGATCCGCGACCGGCTCGCGCCGTTCAATCACGTCCGCGTCGGTTCGGGGTATCCCGATCTCGTCGGCGTCCGGTCGCTCGATCCCGAGTTCCTCGCGGTCGAGCGATTCGGCGACCAGCCACCGCTCGTCGCGATCGAGGCGAAGGGATACAGGGAGCGGGGCGGCGTCGACGTCGAGCGCGGCGTCGTCCAGGCGTACGATCGACTCCACGAGGCGAACGCCGCCTACGTCGCAGCACCGATCGAATCCGTCTCTCAGTCTTCCCGGTCGCTCGCACGAGAACTCAACGTGGGCGTCCTCGGCGTCGACGCGGAGGGGGCGGTCACTCCGCTCGAAGTCCCCCGCGTCGTCGGGAACCGGACGTCCGACGAGGCGACCGCGATCCGGTTCCAGGCGACCGCGCAGGGCGTCGCGGACAAGTCGTTCGGGCTGAACCACCCGAAGAACTACCTCGGGTTTCCGCTCGCGCTGTATCACCCCGACGAGACGGAGCGCGTGCTCGCCGAGCGGGTCGTCGGTGCGGTCGACAGCGCTCGGGCGGGCGCGGCGTTTCTCGGACTCGTGAGCGAAGCGCCGAACCGGCCGGACCTCACATCGCTCGGCGAGGAGGTCGTACGGTTCGCGCTCGACCGTCACGGGTCGGTCGACGCCGCGTTAGACGAGTTCGCGGAGTGGCGCGGGTCGCCGAAGCGATTCTGCGACCTGGCGCCCCACTGGGGAACGATGGCGCGCCGGGTCGTGTGGTCGTACCCCGCGACGCAGCTCCTCGTCGAGGAACTACAGACGATGTACGACGACGGCATCGCCGATCCCACGCTCGTCGACCTCGTCGAGTGGATGCACGTGAACCATCCCACGTTCACCGTCGAACTGTTCCTCCGCGGGACCGACGACGCCCGCAGTCGAGCGTTAGACGGGGACGGTGGCCTGCGAGTCGACGAACTCGGGGACGGGAACCTCTATCACTCTCCGACGGTCTTCCAGTTGAAGGCGATGCTCTATCACGCCGGGATCCTCGCCGCCCGCGGCGCGGAACCGGATCGCCTCGACCCGGAGACCGACTCGTGGGCGCTTCGCGATCCGCTTGGTTCGAGCGTCCGCGGCGGCGACCCCTGACGGACGCCGCCGCGTTCGGAGACTCGCTCTGGTGGTTCCTGGCGGGGTCGCGCTGCGAGCGACCGCGTGGTCGGTTTCGGGAGTAGCCTTATTGCCGGCTGCCGCGCACGGGTGATAATGCGACTCGTCGACACCCACACGCACGCCTGGGGCCGCGACACGGACGACCTCCCCTGGTACAGCGCCGACTTGCCCCCGGAGTGGTCCGGACCGTATCCCCACGAGACGCTGGTCTCCGACATGGACGAGGCGGGCGTCGACGAGGGCGTGCTGTTGCCGACGTCGATATACGGTCGAGGTGAGCGGGCCAACGAATACACGCTCCGCGCACTCGAAGCGCACCCAGACCGACTCTGGGGCGTCGGCGTGGCGGAGTACGACGCCGACGCGGCCGCCCTCCGCGAGAACGTCCGGCGCGCCACCGGTCACGAGCGGATGCTCGGCCTGCGGTTCCACGCCTGCTTCGAGTACGGCCAGACGCCCGGCGACCTCGACCCGACCGCCGACTGGTTCGCCGCGGCGGGCCTCGACCCGCTGTACGACGAACTGGCCGCCCGGGACGCCGCGGCGTTCGTCCTCGCCAAGCCCGACCAGCTCTCGACGCTGGCCTCGCTGGCCGACCGGCATCCCGACGTCCCGTTCGTCGTGGAACACCTCGGGTTCCCCGACGCCGAGACGTCGCCGGCCGACGCGCCGTGGACCGACTTCGAGGCGCTGGCGGAGCGCGACAACGCCTACGTGAAGGTGAGTTCGATTCCCCGGACGTCCGGGGAGGCGTGGCCATACGAGAACGTCGCGGAGTACGTCGGACCGCTGCTGGAGTGGTTCGGCCCGGAGCGGCTGCTCCTGGGCTCGGACTACCCCTGGCTCGACGACTGGGCGACCTATCGGGAGTGTCTCACCTGGCCCGAGGAAGCCGACTACCTCTCCGCCCGCGATCTGTCGTATCTCTCCTACCGTACCTTCGACCGGCTCCGTGGCTGACGAGGGTGGCAATCCGGCGAACGAGCGCGATGTGACGCCGGGCCACACACCGCCTTCCTCCCGCCCATACGGCCTTATACAGTTTTCAGACCCTATATCCCACATCTTTACCGTTTTGCTCGTGTATACGGGTTATGACGCTCGAAGAGGACTCGCTGGAGTATCACCGGGAGGACCCGCCCGGGAAGATCGAGATACGGACGACGAAGTCGACGAGTACCCAACGGGACCTGAGCCTCGCGTACTCGCCGGGCGTGGCCGGTCCGTGCCGCGCCATCGACGACGATCCGGAGAACGCCTACCAGTACACGGCGAAGGGCAACCTCGTCGGCGTGATCTCCGACGGAAGCGCGGTGCTCGGACTCGGCGACATCGGGCCGCAGGCCTCGAAGCCGGTCATGGAGGGCAAGGGCGTCCTGTTCAAGCGCTTCGCGGACATCGACGTCTTCGACATCGAGGTCGACCACACGGAGCCCGCGGAGTTCGTCGACGCCGTCGCGGGGATGGAGTCGACCTTCGGCGGGATCAACCTCGAAGACATCGCGGCACCGAAGTGCTTCGTCATCGAGGAGCGCCTGCGCGAGCGGATGGACATCCCCGTCTTCCACGACGACCAGCACGGAACGGCCATCATCAGCGGCGCGGCGCTGCTGAACGCCGTCGAGATCAGCGGGAAGGATCTCGGAGAACTGGAGGTCACCTTCGCCGGCGCGGGCGCGGCGGCGATCGCGACGGCGCGCTTCTATCTCTCGCTGGGCGTCCGCCGCGAGAACGTCACGATGGTCGACATCGACGGGATCTTGACGACCGAACGCGCCGAAGCGGGCGACCTCAACGAGTACAACCGCGAGTTCGCCCGGGACCTGCCCGAGGGCGACCTCGCCGACGCGATGGAGGGCGCCGACATGCTCGTCGGTCTCTCCGCGGGCGGGATCGTCGACCGGGAGATGGTCCGGTCGATGGCGGAGGACCCGATCATCTTCGCGATGGCGAACCCGAACCCGGAGATCGGCTACGAGGACGCCAAGAACGCCCGTGACGACACGGTCATCATGGCCACCGGGCGCTCGGACAACCCCAACCAGGTCAACAACGTCCTCGGGTTCCCGTTCCTGTTCCGTGGCGCGCTGGACGTGCGTGCGACGGAGATCAACGAGCCGATGAAGGTCGCGGCCGCGGAGGCGCTGGCGGACCTGGCGAAGCGGGACGTGCCCGACGCGGTCCGGAAGGCCTACGGCGACCAGCCCCTGCAGTTCGGGCCCGAGTACATCATCCCGAAGCCGCTCGACACGCGAGTGCTCTTCGAGGTGGCGCCCGCCGTCGCGGAGGCGGCGATGGAGAGCGGCGCCGCCCGCGACGAGATCGACCCGGACGCCTACGTCGAGCGACTCGAAGCCCGCCTCGGCAAGTCCCGGGAGATGATGCGTATCGTCCTCAACAAGGCCCAGACCGACCCAAAACGGCTCGCGCTCGCCGAGGGAGCGAACGAGAAGATCATCCGCGCGGCCTACCAGCTCGACGAGGAAGGCATCGCCGAGCCGGTCCTCATCGGCAATCGGACGACGATCGAGCGGAAGGTCGACGGGCTCGGATTGGACTTCGATCCCGAGGTGGTCGATCCGGCGGGCGACGACTACGAGGAGTACGTCGACCGGCTGTACGAACTCAGACAGCGCAAGGGGCTGACGCGCAAGGAGGCCGCCGAGACCGTCCGCGACGGCGACTACTTCGCGTCCGTGATGGTCGAGCGGGGCGACGCCGACGCGATGCTGACGGGTCTGACCCACCACTACCCCTCGGCGCTGCGCCCGCCGCTCGAAGTCATCGGGACCGCCGAGGGCGTCGAGCACGCCGCCGGCGTCTACATGCTGACCTTCAAGAACCGGGTGGTGTTCGTCGCCGACGCGACGGTCAACCAGAACCCGGACGACGAGACGCTCGCGGAAGTGACTCGCCACGCCGCCGGCGTCGCCCGGCGGTTCGACGTCGAACCGCGTGCGGCGCTGCTGTCGTACTCGGACTTCGGAAGCGTCGACAACGAGGGGACTCGAAAGCCCCGCCGCGCGGCGAAGCGACTCCGTGAGGGCCCGGACGTCGACTTCCCCGTCGACGGGGAGATGCAGGCCGACACGGCCGTCGTCGAGGACCTCCTGGTCGGCGACTACGAGTTCGCCGAACTCGACGAGCCGGCGAACGTGCTCGTCCTGCCGAACCTCGAAGCGGGGAACATCGTCTACAAGCTCCTCCAGCGCCTCGGAGGCGCCGACGCCGTCGGCCCGATGCTGGCCGGGATGGACGAACCCGTCCACGTCCTCCAGCGCGACGACGAGGTCAAAGACATCGTGAATCTCGGCGCGGTCGCGACCATCGACGCGCAAGGGCCGTCCGAGTGAGGGAGCGTCCGCCAAGTGTGCGAGTCGGTGCTCGTGCCGAGAGAACCTCTCGAACAACCTCGCTCCGCACGGCACGACCATATTTATTGACGCGCTCGCCGACGCAGTGGACATGCCCACAGTCGGACTGATCGGCGTCGGCTACATCGGAAAGACGTTCCTCGACCGCCTCGCCGACGCAGAGTACGACGTCGTCGCGTACGACGTGGACGACTCGCAGCTCCGGGCGGCCGGAGACCGGGGCGCCACAGCGGCCGAGAGCCCCGCGGACGTGACGCGGCGGTCCGAGTTCGTCGTCCTCGCGCTCCCCGGGTCGCCGGAGGTCGAAGCGGTGATGGAGAGCGACGACGGGATACTGAGCGCCCTGTCGGCGGGCCAGACCGTCGTCGACGCGACGACGACCCATCCCGACACGTCACGGGACTGCGAGCGGTGGTGCGAGGAGCGCGGCGCGTCGTTCGTCGAGGCCCCGATCACCCGCGCGGCGCCCCGAGAGGGCGCGCACATGATGGTCAGCGGGACCGACGAGAGCTACGAGTCCGCCCACGGCCTGATCGAAGCCCTCAGCGACGATCACCTCTACGTCGGCGCGGCCGGTTCGGCGACCGTCCTCAAGCTCGCCCTCCAGATGCGCTACGCCGGGCAGAACGCTCTCGACGCCGAGATCGTCGAGTTCACCCGCGACAACGGCGTCGATCCCGCCCACCTGCGGGAGTTCTTCGGCATGGACGTCTGGGAGCAGTACCTCGACCGTGAGTTCGAACAGGGAATAGAGGGACTCGGCGGCCTCGCGATCTGGCACAAGGACCTCGGCTACGCCCGCGAGGTGGCCCGAGAGAACAACACGGCGCTCCCGATGAACGCCGCCGTCCACGAGGCGTACAAAGCGACGATCCGCCGGGCCGGTCCGGAGGAGGGTCACGCGGCGACACTCCTCCGGTACTGGGAACTGCTCAACGACGCCGCCGACCGGGAGTTCCAACCGGCCGACCGGTGAGTCCCCGGCGACCGTGCGGCGCCTTTTAGAGACTGCGCGTGGGAACCCGCTGTATGCACGTTCTCGTCACCCTTCCAGAGGGAGAGTTCAGAGAGTCGTTCTTCCCGTCCGCGCTCCGCGAACGGGTGGAATCGCTGGGGACGGTCGAGTGGAACCCGAAGGCCGAGAACTTCTCGGAGGCCGAACTCCGCGAGCGCATCGACGGCGTCGACGTGCTCGTGACGGGTTGGGGGAGTCCGCGAGTCACCGCCGACGTGGTGGCGGCGGCGGACGACCTGGCGCTCGTCGCCCACACCGGCGGCAGCGTCGCCTCGCTCGTCTCCGAGGCGGTCTACGACGCGGGGATCCCCGTCGTCAGCGCCAACGACGTGATGGCCGACCACACCGCCGAGCACGCGCTGACTCTCCTGCTCTCGCAGTTGCGCGCCGTCCCGGAACTCGACCGGGCGATGGAAGACGGCGCGTGGGACGCCAGGGAGACGGATATCCGGACGCTCCACGGGGCCGACGTCGGGCTCGTCGGACTCGGCACCATCGGTCGGAAGCTCCTCGACCACTTCGCCGCGTTCGAGCCGTCGGTCTCGGTCTACGACCCCTACGTCGACCCCGAGGAGCTGTCGGCGTGGTCGTTCGCGTCGCTGGCGGATCTAGACGGCGCGCTCGACTCGGAGGTCGTCTCGATCCACGCCGCGCGCACCGAGGAGACCATCGGGATGATCGACGCCGAGCGGCTGTCGCAGATCCCCGACGGCGCGCTGCTGGTCAACACCGCCCGAGCGGAACTGATCGAGGAGGAACCGCTCCTCGAAGAACTGCGCACCGGCCGCATCTCCGCGGCGCTGGACGTCTACCACGAGGAGCCGCTCCCCGCCGATCACGAACTCCGGTCGCTCGACAACGTCCTCACCACGCCGCACGTCGGAGGATCGGAGATCCGTCCCCCACTGACAGCCGCCGTCCTCGACGACGTCGAACACCTCCGGGCCGGCGAGGCACTCGAACACCGGATCCCGCGCGAGCAGTGGGCCACGATGACGCGATAGACCGGTCGAGAGGCCGATCGAGTGCAGTTCCGAGGGACGACGTTCCCCTCGACTCGGCCCGCTGATCCCGAACATCGTTCGGCTCCCGGGCCGAACGATTCGGTTTTGGACGAACATGTTCGGGAACACTGATAGCCCTCGGCGCTCGTAGAACTAGCTATGCCCCGTGCGAAACTGGAGATCACCGTGCCGGACTCGGTCTGGATCGGTGACCTCTCTCGGAACCATCCGGGCGCACAGTTCGAGATCCTGACCGTCTTCCCGAAAGAGGAAGGAGGCGTCGCGCTGACCGAGATAACCGCCGACGTCGTCGAGGAGGTCGTCCTCGAGATGGACGAGTACGACGCCGTCACGAACACGGAGTTCCTCCAGCGGACCGACGAGACGGCGCTGGTGCAGTTCGAGACCTCCAATCCGGTGCTCCTCCTGCCCGTCCGCAACGCCGGGACGCCGCTCGAACTGCCCTTCACGGTCGTCGACGGGTCGGTCACGTGGGAGGTCACGGCCCCGCGGGACCGCCTCTCCACCCTGGGCGACCAGCTCCGGCAGTTCGGCATCGACTTCGAGGTGCTCGCCGTCCGCCAGGAGATGGAGACCGAGCAGTTGCTCACGCCGAAACAGCACCGACTCGTCCAGACGGCGGTCGAGGAGGGCTACTACGACACGCCCCGCGAGTGCACGCTGACCGAACTCGCCGAGGAGGCCGACATCGCCAAGTCCACCTGCAGCGAGACGCTCCACCGCGCAGAGGAGAAGATCGTCAAGGAGTTCACCGACGACGCGGACCTCTCCGACGACCGCGTCCCGCCCGTGCGGGCCTAGACTCCGTCCGTTTCCGCTCTTTCATCATCCGAGTCGCCCGTAGCGACGCCCGCTGCGTTCGATCGAACGCCCGAGACAGGTCGGAGGTATCGCTCTGTTCGGAAAGAGGAGTTCTAATCTCGCTCTCTTTCAGAGGACTTCTGATCCGTCTCTTCGCTCTTCCGAAGCTGCCTGACCAGGTTCAGGTGCATGAGATGGAGATGCATTCCGATGCCGAACAGCAGCAGCCCCATGCCCACGAATATCAGCGGCAGGAGGATCGCGTTGACCGCGCTCGCGGCGGAGTCGAGGTTTTCCGGTAACAGCGTCACGGCCGCGAGGAGGAACGCGCCGACGATCACTCCGAGACCCGCCTTCACGAACCGGGAGTAGCGGCCGACCTGCTTGAGTCGGTCTTCGATCCGTCCCGTATCCGTAGTGTTGTCGTCTGAAGACATCTATCCGGGTCACGACCGTAATTGACGCGCGCTCGGGCTATCGATCCCGGAGTCGGGTTCCGCGAGCGGCATTTCGTAGACCGTCGCCCGCGACAGAGTAAGCCGATGTGCCTGCTGTCGCATGCGCGGCTGTCGAGTAGGAGAACGCCCGAGTGCGCGTAATCGAACCGAACTCTCAGGCGCGCTGGGCCAGCAGCCGGCCGCCGACCGCGATCGGCACGACGACCCAGAGCGCGAGCCCGGCCAGCAAGGCAGGCGTCGAGACGGCCGTGGTCGCGAGGACTGCACCCGCACCGCCGCCGCTCGTCGGCACCAGCGAGAGGACGACCAGCCTGAGCACGTCGGCCGGGTTGGCGACGACGAGCGTGCTCAGGAGCCAGCCGGGCGGGTCGACGGCGACGACGAACCCCAGCGCGACCAGGTCGTAGACGAGGACGAACCAGACCCACGCGAGCAGCGCGCCCCCGAGCGCGCGCGCCTTCTCCGCGGCCGCCGCGGAGAGACACACGCCGAGCGCGAGGAACGCGACGCCGACGATCACCGCGGTCAGCAGGTAATGGAGGTAGGCGGGCAGGACTGCCGGCCTGAATCGGAGCGCGACGACGACCGCCCCGGCGCCAAGTCCCAGGGCCGTCCCGACGGCGAACGTCGCAGCGCGACCGAGGAACTTCCCGGCCAGCAGCGCGGTCCGGCCGAGCGGGACCGAGAGCAGTAGCTCCAGCGTCCCGCGTTCGTCCGCACCGACGACGGTCCCGTAGCCGAGCGCGAGCGCCGCCAGCGGGACGAGGTAGACCGACAGCTCCCCGAGCGTCACGAGCAGCGTCCCGGCCACGGTGGGGCCAGCCGCGGTCCCCGTCAGACCGACGACGGCCAGCGAGAACGCGCCGAACAGCAGCGCCAGCCCGTGAGTCCAGCGAGCGCGGGAGAGCACCCGGTACTCCCGCCGGGCGACGCCGAGCATCTGGCGTCCGGTCTCTACCGAGAACGCCACCTCCGGCTCGGCGGTCGCGTGTGCGGCCGCACCGCCGTCGGGACGGGCGGACGGCTCCTCGCTCTCGCCGTGACCGTCGTCTCGGTCGGATCGAGAGTCCGTCATGCGCGCTCACCTCCGGGCGCGATAACCTCACGAACCGCCGTTTCCAGATCGGGCTCGTCCACGCGCACCGACTCGGGGTCGGTGTCGACGAGTGCTGACAGCGCCTCGGTGTTCGACGAGCGCGAAACGACCAGTTCGAGATCGGTCTCACCGGCTGTCAGTGCTGCCTCGGGCAGCGCCGACTGAACTGCCCCGGTCGCGGCAGCGAGAGCGGCGTCGTCGGCGTAGTCGGCCGTGATCGTGACCGTCTCGCCGGCACTGCGGACGACCTCGTCGACCGTGCCGACAGCCCGGACCGTCCCGTCGTCGAGGACGGCGACCCGGTCACACAGCGCCTCGACCTCGCCGAGGGCGTGCGTGCTGAGGACGACCGTCACGTCCCGCTCGTCGCGGACGCGCTCGACGACGCGGTTGAACGCGTCGACCCCGGCGGGGTCGAGTCCCGCGGTCGGTTCGTCGAGCAGCAGCACGTCGGGGTCGCCCAGGAGCGCGACCGCGAGACCGAGCCGGCGGTTCATCCCGTTGGAGTAGCCGCCGACGCGGCGGTCGCCCGCGTCGCCGAGACCGACGACCGAAAGCAACGTGTCGACGTCTGCGGCCTCGACTCCGCGCATGTCGGCGTAGTACCCGAGTACCTCCGCGCCGGTAAGTGCGGGCTGGAAGCCGGCGTGTTCCGGCAGGTAGCCGACTCGCTCGCGGACGTGGGTGCCGCCGGTGGGGTCGACGCCGGCGACGCGGACAGTACCGGAGTCGGGCGTCTCGTGGCCGACGAGCAGGCGGAACAGCGTCGTCTTGCCCGCGCCGTTCGTGCCGACAAGGCCGAGCGATGCGCCCGACGGGACGGACAGCGAGACGCCGTCTACCGCGGCGACGTCGCCGTACCGCTTCGTAACGTCAGTGACTTCGATCATAGTACTCTCTCCAGTCGTGGGGCGGGTCGACGAGCGGTCTGTGGTCGACGACGCCGGGGGCTTCGATCACCGGCAGAGTGCGTTCGGCGAGTCGCACCACCTCGAAGGCCGGACTGCCGGTGAAGACGCTCGCCTTCGGGTGTTCGCGGGTGAGGTGCTCGACCATCCCGGCCGGACGGTAGCGCGTCTCGCTGACGCCGTCGTCGTCCACGTCGCGGGCGCCGGCGCCGGCCCAGTAGTTGCCGACCGATTCGTTCCAGACGACCTGCTGCCCGAGGTCGGCGCGGACCTGCAGGCGGTTGCGCGCGAACGTGTTGTGGTGGACCTCCGCGCGAACGCTCCCCGCGGAGACGTGCACGCCGACTGCGTTACCCGCGACGAGGTTGCGGGCGATCTCGTTGTCGACGGCGTTGTAGACGAACAGGCCGTTGCCGTTGCCGACGACGTGGTTTCCGCGGACCGTCGTGTGGTCGATGCCCTTGATCATGATGCCGTGGCCGCTCTGGCCGGTGTTGTTCACGGCCGTGTTGTTCAGGATCGAGAGACCCTCCGAGAGCATCAGCGCGTAGCCGGCGTCGTTGCCGACCGCGGTGTTGTTCGCCAGCCGGCAGTCGTTGGAGTACATGTAGTGGACGCCGTAGCGGAGGTCCCACAGCGTGTTGTTGCGCGCCTCGACGCCCTCTGCCCACGAGTAGTAGATGCCGTCGCGGGCGTCGGTGATCCGGTTGTCCGCCACGTAGGCGTCGGTCGCTTCGTACAGCTGGATGCCGTTGCCGCGGTCCGTCCGCGGTTGGACCTCTTCGCGGCCGACGACCGTGTTGCCGACGAGGTGCACGTCCGCAGCGCCGTCGACCCAGATGCCGAACGTCGTCCCGGTGATCCGACTGTCGCGCACGGTGGCGCCCTCGCCGGCGATCCAGACGGCGGCGTCGTTGCCTTCCGTCGAGTAGCCGGAGTTGCGGACCCACAACCCGTCGACGGTGACGCCCGTGGCGTTGAGGACGAGCACGTCGCCTTCGCCCGTCCCGTCGATGACCGGACGGGAGTCGGCACCGTCGGCGCGTCGGACCGTCAGGTTCGGCGTCTCGACGACGACCGCGCGCTCGGGGTCGAACCGTCCGCGGAGCGCGACGGTGTCGCCGGGCCGGGCGGCGTCGAGCGCCCCGTCGAGCGAGCCGTAGCGCTCGCCGTCGACGGTGGCGACGCCGGACTCGTCGGTCGCCCGGAAGTCGAACGACTCGGGGACGCCGGCGTCGAAGGAGACCTCGTCGCCGGTCGGCGTCGCCTCCGTCGGGACCGCGACGACCGTCCCGACGGAGGCGACGAGCAGCACCGCCGCGAGCGCAGCGAAGACCCTGTCGACGGACGGTCGCCGCACGGGTCAGTCACCTCCGCTGTGGCCGGGCCCGGACGGGCCGTCGCGGTCCGGTCGGTTGTCGTCTTCGCCAAGCGGAGCGTCGTCGGTCCACTCGTCGTCGCCGACGGTGTGCTCGTCGAACCACTCGCGGGCGCTCGTGATCCGGTTGCCGACGCGGTCGGGCAGGTCGCCGAGCGTCGCCGTCGAATCGCGGTAGTAGAACGCCACGACGAGCAGCCCGATGGCGCCACCGGTGACGTAGGCGCCGATGCCGAGCCGCGAGTAGCTAGTGATGTTGGCGACCTCGTACTTGCCCCACAGCGGCGGGGTGAACCCCTCGACGCCCATCACCGGCGCGTCGGGGTCGAGGGTGTGGCCGGCCTGGTAGAGGCGGTACTGGATGTCGACCAGCATCACCGTCAGCACGGCGATCGTGCCGCCGAGCTGGCACTTCAGTCCGCGCTTCAGCCGGTCGGCGTCGGGCGCGAGCGCGACGACCAGTCCCCCGAGGGCGAGCGCGGCGAACGCGAACGGGCCCAGCGACCACTCGGGTACGTTGATCGCGTTCGGGTGGGGCTGGTAGTTGGGCTGCCAGAACACCGGGTCCGGGTAGTAGAACCCGATGTACTTGTTGAGCGAGTGCATCTCCTCGTAGTCCCCGCCGATGAACGGGTAGGCGTGCAGGTGCAGCTGGAGCGTCGTGTCCGGGTACTGCACGGCGTCGACGACGATGTGCCACATCGGCAGGATCGGCGCGACGACGAGCATGACTGCCGCGACGACGGGCAGGGCGCGCCGGAGCTGCGTGAACTCGCCGAGGTCGGGTGGTTCGTAATTCATGGTATCACCGCAGTGCTGTGGGTCGTTATGTGCTGGTCGGGGGCAGTCCTCGACCAGTCCGTGGTGGGTCGGTCAGCGTGCGATTCGCCTGTCGCGAAAAGCCGCGGAGCGGTGAAACCCGCGCGGCTCAGGGGGCCGTCGCTGCGCTCGGGCCGGTCAGTCGCGCGGTTCGACGATCATCCGCGAGCGCATCTCCAGGTGGAGCGCGCTGCAGAAGTACGTACAGTAGATCCAGTAGACGCCGGGGTCGTCCGCCGTGAACGTCACCTCGCGGGTGTCCTGCGGGGCGATGGCGAGGTTCACGTCGTGTTCGGGGATGGCGACGCCGTGGATGATGTCGCGCACGCCCTCGACGTTGGTCATCGTCAGCCGCACCTCGTCGCCCTCCTTGACGGTGAAGTCGAACATGCCGTACTCCGAGCGCTTCGAGGAGGCCTTGACGTGGACCGACCGCTCGCCCGTGCGCTCGACGCCGGAGTCCCCCTCGGCGACGAAGGGCTTCTCGCCCTCGTAGTCGGCCTTGTCCCACGTCGTCGCCGGGTTGATCTTGTCCTTGTGGGCGAAGATGCAGTCGTGGGGCTCGGGGTAGGCCGGGTGGTCCGCGACCAGTTCCATCTCCTTCTCGCCGTCGCCGATGTGGATGAGCTGGTCGTTGTCCGGGTGGATCGGCCCGACCGGGAGGAACCGGTCCTTCGAGAGCTTGTTCAGCGAGACGAGCCACTCGCCGTCCGGGTCCGTCGTCATCGCTTCCAGCGCCTGGATGTGCCCGGGGTTGTAGTGGACGTCGAGCTTCTCGACGACCGGGTCGGAGGAACCGAGTTCTGCGTTGGCGGCCTTCTCGATGTCCCACTTGGCGACCTGCGAGTCGATGAACAGGCTCGTGTAGGCGTGGCCGTTGCCGTCGAAGGTCGTGTGCAGCGGTCCGAGGCCGACCTTCGGGCGACCCGCGACGGCGTCTGCCGGGTCGTCGACCTCGCCGATCTTGTCGAGGTCGAGCATCGTCACCGTCGGCGAGAGCTTGCCGGCGATGAACGCGTACTTGCCGTCGGGGCCGACCTCGACGCAGTGGGGCGACTTCGGCGTCGAGACGTAGCGGACGAGCGGCTCGTCGCCCTTGTTGAGGTCGCTGTCGCGCGTGCCGTCGACGACCGGGACGCCGTTGACCTCCTCGTAGTCGCCGTTCTCGACGGCCTTCTCGATGGCGGGGACGTCGAAGACCTTCGCGTAGTCGCGGTCGTCGTGAGTCATCCCCTGGATCTCGGTGGCCTCCTCGCTGTTGTAACAGGAAGCGATGGCCCACCGGCCCTCCTTGCCGGTGTCGACGATGTCGAGGTTGCCGTCGACTTTCACCTGCCAGACGGTCTCCATCGACTCGGGGTCGACCGCCGAGAACAGCGCCGTGTACTTCTCGGGGTTGTTCACGTCGCGCCCGTCGTTGGGTAGCGGCGTCCTGAACTCGCCGTTGCCGAGGACGTACTTCGTGTCCGGCGAGAGGACGGTACACCCGTGGACCGCCTGCGTGTTCGGCACGTCGACGATGGCGTCCGTCTCGAAGTACTTCAGGTTCACCCGCGCGATGCGGCCGTTCGCCTTGTCGTTGACGAAGAGGTACTCCCCGTCGTAGTCGCCGTCCGTCTCCGAGAGGTTCGGGTGGTGGTTGTCGCCCCAGGTGTAGCCGCCGCCCGCTTCGAGGATCTGGCTCGACTGGTCGTCGTAGCCGTACCCGCGCGCGGCCTCCGTGTTGAACACCGGGATCCGCGCGAGTTCGCGCATCGACGGGATGCCGATGACGCGGATCTCCCCGGAGTGGCCGCCCGACCAGAAGCCGTAGTACTCGTCTTTCTCGCCCGGTTCGACGACGTGGCTGTGGGCGGCGGACGAGCCCTGAGACCCGCTCCCGCCGCTGTCGCTCGGCGTGGCGCTCTCCGGCAGCGCCGTCTGACAGCCCGCGAACGCGCCGGCGGCGCTCGCGAGTCCCGTCGCGGCGCCCGCTTTCACGAAGTCGCGTCGGCCGAGTTCGAGCCCGCCGAGTTGCATCGAGAACCCGTCGTCGTCGGACGCGGCGTCCGCGGGGTCGTCGACCTCCTGCAGCAGGTCGTTGATCTGTCGTTCGTGTTCCTCGACGAATCGGTCCGCGTCGCCGTTGTCTTCGGTCATGTCAGACCACCTTGATTGACCCGACCATCCCGTTCAGCTTGTGGGGGATGCAGTAGTACTCGTACGTGCCAGTCGTCTCGAGGGTGACCTCGTAGGACTCGCCGGAGGGGATGTTCCCCGTCTGGTCGCTCTTGTACCCCTCCGAGGCGGCGCTCTCGGAATCGAAATCCCCGGACGCGAAGTACGTCGCGCCGTCGGGGATCTTGTCCTCGTAGGCCGTGACGGTGTGACCGATGTTGCCGACGTTCTCGAAGGTCACCGTGGTCCCGGCCTCCACCTTGATCTTCTTCGGCTCGAACGCGAGGTCGTCCGTCATCTCGACGGTGCTCGTCTCGGTCCACTCGCCGCCCGAACTGCCGTCACCGGACGCCGTGGGCTCGGGCGTGTCGCCGGTACTCCCGTCCTCGCCAGAGCTACCGTCGCCCGATCCGCCGCCGGAGTCCGACGACTCGCCGGGTGCGGCCGAACAGCCCGCGACCGCGCCGCCGGCGAGCGCGGCGCCCGTGACCCGTAACAGCTTCCGCCTGGATGGATCGATGCTGGTCATCTACATCCGTATCTGGGTGAGTCTCCCCCATATACCGTCGAGCGCATTCCCGGCCGACCGGAACGCGTTCGAACATGTTCGTCCCCACCTCCGACAGGGGGCGCACGTCAGGGACCACCACACCGAGCGGAGAGAGACGAGTTTTTATACCACCGGTCCAATCTCCAAAACACGACGCCGACGCGTCGTGGGCTCCGTTGGTGTAGTCCGGCCAATCATTTCGGCCTTTCGAGCCGATGACCTGGGTTCAAATCCCAGACGGAGCATTCCTCTGCAACCCACCGACGGATAGCGGAGCAGTCGTCCGTGCAGCGCATTTCACCGACTTCGACGGCGGATACTTGTCCGTCGCGGCCGAACGGACGACGGAGGCTGAGTTCATCGGGATGTCCGATAGCACGGCGGTTCGATCGCGATCCCCGAACAGCTCCCGACCGGTCGGCCGACGCGACGCACTCGCCGTTTTCGGTCCGCACCGCCGCCCCGAGGAGCAGCGCGTCGAGAGGGCAGAGCAGTGACGGAAGTCAGCCGAGTCGTCCGGAACCAGACCCGTGGGATCACGGGCGCGCTGGTCGTCGCCGGCGTCACGATCCTGCTCACCGCAGAGACGTGGTGGCTGGCGTGGGAGCGGCCCGCGGCGCACCTGATCGTCTACTCGGTCGTGGGGCTCGGCGTCGTGTTGCTGATCACCCGGACCAGCGGGTTCCGGGTCGAAGAAGAGGACGAGAGCACGGCGCAGTACCACCCGCTACGGCTCGCCGTCGACTTCGCGCAGCTGGTCTTGCAGACCCTCGTGGCCACCGTCGTGGTCCTGTGGATGTACGGCATCGTCGATAGCTCGTCGCCGCCGCACCTCGTGGCGCGAATGGGGCTCATGCAGGTCGTGCCGCTGGGGTTCGGGGCGGCGCTGGCCAACCAGCTGCTCCACGAGATGGAAGACCAGGGGGAACAGACGACCGAGCGGCGGAGCCTCCCGACGAACGTGGCGGTCTTCGCGGCGGGGGCCATCTTCTTCTCGCTGCCGCTGGGCGCGAGCATCGAGATGAACATCCTCGCGGCCTCGGCCGGCTGGCTGCGACACGGCGCGATCGTCGCCGTCTCGCTCGCCACCGCGTACCTCGTCCTCTACGAACTGGAGTTCCGGGGGCAGGCCAGACGAACCGTCGACCACGAGCAGGCGGTCCTGCTCCACGCCGGACAGGTCTGCCTCGTCTACGCGGTCGGTCTCGCCGTCTCGGTCGTCCTCCTCTGGGGGTTCGGCTACCTCTCGTTCACGCCGGCGACGGACGTGCAGAAGGTCGTCGTCCTGTCGTTTCCCACTACCGTGGGCGGCGCCGCCGCCCGGGTGATACTGTGAGTTCGTTCTCCGCGGGCGGGGACGACCCGTCGGCGGCCGAACTGGCCGTGGTCACGGTCAGCGTGGCGGTCACCCTCGCCCTGTTCGGGTACATCGGCTGGCACGCCGCGACTACGCCCGCGAACGTGCCGCCCGAAGTTTCCGTGACGGGCACGCAGACGATGGACGACGGGCGCGTGCGCGTCACCGCCGAACTGTACAACCCGAGCGCAACCGGGCTGGACACGGTCACGGTCGGGGTGGACTGCGGCGACACACCGATCACGTTCCGACACGTCCCGACCGCGGCCCGGGTGTCGGGGACGTTCGTCTGTCCGGCGGGGACCGACGATCCGTCGGTCTCGGTCGAAAATTGGGTCGAATCGCAGGGCGCCCGGACGAACTGACGGGTCGCCGGGCGAGTTACTCGTCGAGTTCCGCGTTCGGCGCGTCGCGCTTGACGCTCTCGATGCCGTCGCGAGCGCCGGAGCGGTCGGCGTAGCCCTGGCCGCTGTCCATCAGGATGTTGCCGTTGCGGTGGCGGAGCCGCCAGCGGTGTTCGCCGCCGCGGTCCTCGTAGATCTCGAACGCCGCGCGGCCGACTTCGAGGACGTCGGCCTCGGGCGCGTACTCGCGCACGCGGTCGACAGCTTCCTCGGCTTCGTCCCTGGAACTGTAGCCTTCGCCGCTGTCGGCGACGATCTGGCCGTTCGCGCCGTGGAGCCGCCAGCGGGTCTCGCCTCTGCTGTCGTCGTACACCTCGAACTCGAGGTCGTCGACGTTCTCGCGGATGCGGTCGACGGCCCGGTTGGCGTCGTTGCGGCGGGTGTAGCCCTCGCCGCCATCGGCGAGGACGTTGCCGTTGCGGTGGACGAGCCGCCAGCGCCACTCGTCGGCCTCGTCCTGATAGACCTCGAACCCGGTCGGGTCGAACCAGAGGTAGTCGGCGGGACCGACGTACTCGCGCACGCGGTCGACGGCCCGCTTCGCGTTGCTACGCGAGGAGTAGCCCTCGCCGCCGTCGCCAAGGATGTTCCCGTTCTCGTGACGCAACCGGAAGCGGTACTCGCCGGCGCTGTCCTCCTCGACCTCGAAGGCGGCCTGGCTCTCCTGTTCCTCGACGGGTTCGAAGTCCGCCTCCTCGTCGGGGAGTTCGGCCTCGCGCTCGAAGAGCAGGGTCTCCGCGCCGAGGGCGTTCCGCCGGACGCTCTGCATGCCTTTCTGGGCGTTGTGCTTGCGCGTGTAGCCCTCGCCGCTGTCGGCGACGACGTTGCCGTTGCGGTGGCGGAGTCGCCAGCGCCACTGCTCGGCAGCGTCCTCGTAGAGTTCGAACCGGGCCTGGCTCTTCCGCAGCGAGTCGAGCGTCGCCTGCAGTTCCGACTGCGCGGCCGCGCCCGTCTCGGCTTCGCTGCGCGCCTCGTCGAGTTCGGTTTCGAGACGGTCGCGCTCGTCGCGGACCGCGGACAGTTCGGACTCCAGTTCGCTCGTCCGTCCCTGGCTGGCGGCGAGTTCGTCGTGGGTGCCGCTACTGAGCAGCGGCGCCACGAGCCCGACGACCGTGATGATCGCCAGCCCGATGGCGTAGAGGACGATGACGGGCTGGTTGCCCGTCTGGACGCTCCACTCCGAGGGGAACACCAGGACGAACCACACGGCCGCGGCGAAACAGACCACCTGCCCGAGGTAGGCCGCGTAGTTGGCCCACGGCTGGAGCGGCAGTCTGATTACCGGGCCGGCGACGAGCATCGCGAGGCCGATGGCCGCGATGAAGACGCTCGCCTCGCGGATGGTGAGCCCCGAACTGCCGACGGCCGACGTGCTCGGCAGGAACAGGAGGATACCGAGCGTCCCGAGGACGAGCCCCGTCAGGAACACCCAGTATCCGCGCACCTCGTCGTGCGTCGTCGGCTCGCCCACTCGATCCCGATACACCCCGTACAGTAATCCGTCGTTTGTCTCCGAGGACATGTTTCAAAGTATAAATACACGGCAACTACTTAAACTGTTCTCCGGTAGTATCAGACGAGAGTTCTGACGCGCTCGTAAGCGCGTATTTCGACGGCCGGGCTCCGCAGTGGCGCCGAATCGGTAGATCACCGCACCAGTCTGGATGGTTCCTGATCGGTACAGATCCGAATGAGTATATATTATAAAGTGACAAGTAGTCGGCCTCCGAGGCGACGACGTGTACCGGAGAACGTTCATGCGATCGACGGCAATCACGGCGGCCGGCGGCGCTCTGGCCGGCCGCGGCATCGGCCGAGTGTTCGGGCAGGAAACGATATCCGCGCTGGCGTTCGACTCGACGTCGAGCCTCCTCGACGCGTCGAAGAAGCCGCTGACAGACGACTCGCTGGTCGCGGTGTGGGCGGAGGACACCGCGACCTCCGTCGACTCCGACGGGAACGGCGACGCCGTCGGGTACGGTGACGGCCAGTCCATCCCGCTGGTCGCCGTCGACGGGTCGGTCGCGGGCGTGGGGGGAATGCTGGTTCCCGACGGCACGGACTTTCGATTCGGCAACGAGGAGTTCCTCCTCAACCTATGGGACGACCGGATCGGCTCCGGGACCGTCCTCTGGGACGAGGGCCACGGCCAGTACTACACGCTCGCGGGCGAGAACGCCGACGGCAGCCCCGGGTTCTCGTCGTTCGAGAGCTACGCGGAGGACAACGGATACACCGTGCAGGCGACCGAGAGCCTCGCCGACGACCTCTCGGACGCCGACGGCGTGGTGATCACCTCGCCCGCGGAGTCGTTCTCGGAGAGCGAGACGGAAGCGCTCGCCCAGTTCGTCGACGGCGGCGGTGCGATCGTCCTCCACGACCAGTCGGACTACCAGGACTACGACCAGACGGCGAACCTGAACGACCTCGCCGCCGCGCTCGACGTCGGCTTCCGGTTCAACGACGACCAGGTCGAGGACGAGACCAACAACACGGGCGCGCCGTTCGTCCCGACGACGAGCCGGTTCAACGACTCCTTCGACTTGTTCGCGAACCGCGAGGGGCTCGGGCTCGACCTCGACCCGACCGAGACCTACGAAGTTGAAGTCCTCGACGTGACAGACGGGGACACCGTCGACGTGGCGTTCGTCGAGGAGTCGGGGCGGCCCGAGAAGTCGATCCGCGTGCTCGGGATCGATACCCCCGAGAAATCGGGTGCGGCCGACGCGGAGCGACCGGAAGAGTGGGAGGGGATCGCCGACGACGCTCCCCAGCCGCCGGAGGGCGGGAGCGGCGATACACAGTCCGCGCCCCGGGACGTCGGCGAGTTGAACTTCTACTCGACGGCGAGTCTGGTCGACGGTTCGGGCGACGCGCTGACGGACGACTCGCTCGTCGCCGTCTGGGCCGAGGACTCCGCGACAAACACGGACGCAGACGGGAACGGCGACGCGTTCGTCTACGAGGACGAACAGATCCCGCTGGCCGCGATCGACGACGACGCCGGCGTCGTCGGGTTCGGCGCGACCCTCGTCAGCGACGGCGCGTCCCTCGATGGATCGGGTAACGAGGACGAATTCGTCCTGAACGTGTGGGACGAACAGCTCGGCGGGTCGGGCACCGTCCAGTGGGACGAGGGTCACGGCCAGTACGAGGACTATCGCCTCGATAACTTCTCGACGTTCGAATCGGCCGCGGAAGACGCCGGGTACACGGTCGAGGCGACCGAGAGCGTCCCCTCCGACACCGAGTCGGTCGACGGCTACGTCGTCGCGGTTCCCGACGAGGGCGCGGCGTTCGGCGAGGACGAGCGGGAGGCGCTCCAGTCGTTCGTCGACGACGGCGGCGTCGTCTTCTGCCACGGCGTGGCGGACTACGACGACTACGACGGGACGGGGACGCTCAACGGCGTCCTCGACGCGCTCGGCGCCGACTTCCGGTTCAACGACGACCAGGTCGAAGACGAGGAGCACAACGAGGGGGCGCCGTTCGACCTCCTGACCGGGGCGCTCAACACCGAGCAGTTCCCCTACCTCGACAGTTCGGCGGCGGCTCTCGAAGCCGAGTACCCGTATCTCGCCACGTGGGGGAAGAAGGCATCGGCCTTCGCGGCCGAGCAACTGTCCGCCGGCACGCGCGCGACGCTCTCGTTCGACCCGAAGGCACAGGTGTACGACGACTTCGGCCGCGTCCTCGGCTACCTGACCTACGACCGCTCCGGCGACGGGAGCCGCGAGACGCTCTACAACGAGGTGGCCGTCCGCGAGGGGTACGCCCGCGTCTACGGGTCGAGTTACAGCCGCCACGACGAGTTCTGGGCCGCCGAGGACGCGGCCCGCGAGGAGGGCGCCGGCGTCTGGGCCGCGAGCAACCCCGACGAGTCCTCACCCATCCGGCAGGGGCGCGTCGCGGAGATCTTCGCGCCGAACCCGGCGAGCGTCGTGCGAGCCTCCGGGACAGTCCCGCCGGGTCACGCCCGGGTGTTCGCCGAGTCCAGCGCCGAGCAGCGGGACGCCGACACGACCTACGACCGCGAGATCCCGCTCGCGGCCGTGGACAAGGGCGCCGGCCTCGCGTACCTCGGCGCGCCCCTGATCAGCGAGGACTACGAGGCGGCGGAGGGGTACCCCGTCGACACCGCCGGGTACGACAACTTCGCGTTCGTGACGAACCTCATCGACGAGCTGGCGGACGACGACGGCCCGGTCCTGATCGAGGGCGGACACAACCAGTTCCACCTCGACTACTCGCTGTCCAGCGAGGACGCCGCGTACTACCAGCGATACCTGGAGGGGGTCGACACGCAGTTCGAACAGGTCAACGACGTGACCTCGTCGGACTCGGCCGAGCGCCTCGACGAGGCGAAGGCCCTGATCGTCGCGACGCCGATGTACGAGTTCACCGACGAGGAGATCGACGCGGTGTCGTCGTTCGCAGACGACGGAGGAGCGGTCGTTCTCCTGGGGAGCGGGCTCGCGCCCGCCGCACAGCGGAGCCACCTCGACGACGTGGCGAGCGGCGTCGGCTCGGACCTGCGACTCGGGTCCGGCCGCGTCGTCGACGAGTCGTCGAACCTGAACGGCGATCCCGGCGTCGTCACGACCGGGAACTTCGGCCCGGGCAGGGGGAAGGGCCGCGGGAAGAACGAGGGGAACGGCGGCAACGGAAATGGCAACGGCAGGGGGAAGGGGAGAGACGACGGCGACGACGAGCGAGACGGCGAAGACGGCGGCAACGGGAACGGCAAAGGCCGCGGCAAGGGGAAAGGCGGCGACGAGTAACCTCGCTCGGACCGGATCCTTAACCGTCGAACGGCCGCAGTCACCGGCATGGACATCGAGCCGTTCGCGCTGGAGCGCTGGCTGGCGGAACACGAGCACGACGCGGCGGTGAACCTCGGCGACAGCGGGGTCCGACCGCTGGAGGCCGACCGCTTCGACACGGACCCGGGCCGGCTCGGGTACGTGATTCCGACGAACGGCGACCCGGACCTGCGCGAGACAGTCGCCGACCGGTACGACCGTGGCGCCGACGAACTCCTCTTCACCTGCGGCACCCAGGAGGCGAACCTGCTCGCCGTCCTCGCGACGCTGGACCGGGACAGCCACGCGGTCTGCGTGACGCCGACCTACCAGTCGCTGCACTCGCTGCCGGCCGCGGTCGCCGACGTGACGCGCGTCGAACTCGCTCCGCCGGAGTGGACGCTCGATCCCGACGCCGTCGCCGACGCGATCCGGCCGGACACCGAGCTGATCGTGCTCAACAACCCGAACAACCCGACGGGGAAGGTCCACTCGCAGGAGACGGTCGACGCCGTCTACGACTTCGCGGCCGGCGCAGACGCCTACCTCCTCTCCGACGAGGTGTACCGGCCGCTCACCTCGGTCGACGAACGGGTCACCCCCGTCGCGTCCATGGGGCCGCACGGCATCAGCACCTGCGGGCTCTCGAAGGGGTGGGGCCTGCCGGGGCTGCGATTCGGCTGGCTCGCCGGCCCGGAAGAGGTGGTCTCGGCCGCCTGGGGGTGGAAGGACTACACGACGATCTCGCCGTCGGCGTTCGGCCAGCACGTCGGTCGCCAGGCCATCGAGCGCGAGGACGAGTTGCTCGCCGAGAACCGGGCGCACGTCCGCGGGAACCGCGATCTGGTGGCCGACTTCGTCGACGAGTACGGGCTCGATTGGCACCTGCCCGCGGGCGCGACTGGCTTCCTGACCGTCCCCGACGCGTTCGAGTCGAGCGACGCGTTCTGCCGTGCGCTCGTCGGGGAAGGAGTCGTCGTCGCGCCCGGCGAGGCGTTCGGCCACCCGGGGTACGTCCGCGTCGGCTTCGGGGCCGACCGGGAGACGGTGATCGACGGACTCGACAGGACGGGGCGAGTCATCGAGGAACGTCGGTCCCCGTAGCGGCCGCGCTCGGCGCGGCTGTGGCTCCCCTCAGCCCCGACCAGTCCAGGTCGGCGGGCTATCGCTGCGTTCGCCGCGCGATAGCGGGCGATCGGCGGCGGGCGTACCGAGCGGGCAGTGCGGGTTTCCGGGCCGGAGACGCGTTCCAAACCGTTTATACCGGTCGCTCGTTTACGCCGCGGTATGGCAACGAAGCAGGTCGAGGTTCGCGATCTGGACGAAGGGAGCTACGTCATGATTGACGACGCACCCTGCAAGATCAACGCCTACAGCACGGCCAAACCCGGCAAACACGGCAGCGCGAAGGCCCGCGTCGAGGCCGAGGGCGTCTTCGACGGCAAGAAGCGCAGCCTCTCCCAGCCTGTCGACGCGAAGATCCGCGTCCCGATCATCAACCGCAAGCAGGGCCAGGTCGTCTCGACCTCCGGCGACGAGGCCCAGGTTATGGACCTGGAGACCTACGACACGTTCACGCTCGCGCTCCCGGACGGCGTCTCGATGGAACCCGACGACGAGATCGAGTACCTCGAGATGGAAGAGCAGCGCAAGATCGTCTAGGATGTTCCCCGGCGCGGACGCACGCCGCGAGGAGGCCGACTACGCGCTGGTCGGCGCCCCGCTCGACGCCTCCACGTCGTTCGAGCCCGGCGCCCGGTTCGGCCCCCGGCGCGTCCGCCACTACGCGGAACACTTCGACGACTACGACCACCGCACCGACCAGCGGTTCTCTTCTCTCGCGGTCTACGACCACGGGGACGTCGGCCCGACCGCCGACGTCTCCGAGTACCTCACCTTCCTCCGCGGCGCGCTCTCTGACTTCCGCGAGGAAGGCGCCGTCCCGCTTCTCGTCGGCGGCGAACACACCGTCAGCGTCGCCGGCGTCCGCGCCGTCGACCCCGACGTGTTCGTCTGCGTCGACGCCCACCTGGATCTGCGGGAGTCGTACGCGGGCGACCCGCTCAGTCACGCGACGGTGACTCGCCACGCTCTCGACGCGGCCGACCGGGCCGTGATCCTGGGCGCTCGCACCGGGAGCGAGGCCGAGTGGGACCGCGCGAGCGAGTCGGACGTGACGGTCGTCGCGCCCGCCGACGTGGCCGACTGGGAACCCGACGTCGGCGACGACGAGTCGGTGTATCTGAGCGTCGACATCGACGGGTTCGACCCCGGTTACGCGCCCGGGACCGGGACGATGGAGCCCTTCGGGCTCTCGCCCCGGGAGGGACGGCGGATCGTCCGCGACCTCGCACCGTCGGTCGAGGGGTTCGACGTGGTGGAGGTGAACGACAGAGACGACGGCCAGTCGGCCGTGCTCGCGGCGAAACTGCTCCGTGCGTTCGTCTACGCGCACGCGATGGATCGGTAGACGGGGCGGCGACTGCGCCGGCGGCGTCGGCCGACCGGCGCCGGGCCGGGTCGACCGGCACCGACTGTTTTACATCCACCGGGGTGCACGGGCCAGACATGGACCGACTCTCGTCGTGTTACTTCTGTGGCGCGGCCCTCGACGCCACGCTCGAAGAACGCCCAGTGGTCCCCTCGACGCTCCACCCCAGCACCGACTCCCAGAAGACCGTCGTCCTCTGTGTCACCTGTCAGCGAAAGCTCGACGCCGTCCTCGGGACCGTCCTCGACGCCGTCGAAGCCGACGCCGGCGACGTCTCGCCCGACGCCTCCACGGGCGCGGAGCGGACCTCCGACGACCGCACGGACGGAAGCGCGGCGACCGCCGACGAGTCGACGGCGGCCGGCGGCGACCTGGAGTCGACGCTCGGCGACGACGAAGACATCCTGACGCCGGTCGGCGAAGACGACGGTACTGGCGAGGACGGAGGCGACGATTCGGACGACGAGGCGGAGGGCGACTCGGCCGTCGACAGGTCGAAGAAACCGAAGTACACGGACTCCCGCGGCGCCGGCTTCCGCCGCGAGGACGACGGCCCCGTCGAGACGGGGTCGCTCACCGGCGGCGCCTTCTCCGACGACGACGAAGACGACTCCTCCGACTCGGGGTCGCTCACCGGCGACGCGTTCGCTGACGACGGAAGCGCGAGCGAGGACCGCTCGTCCGGTACCGGACAGTCGAGTGGCGCAGCAGGCAACGGCTCGGGATCCGTGGCCGACAGCGGTTCGGCGTCGTCGGGCGACGGCGGAACCGGCGCGAGCGGCGACGGTGCGAGCGGAGGCGGGTCGACCGGGGACGGCGGGAGCGGCCCCCAGCGCGACGTGTCGATGACGCGCCTGGAGAACACGAAGGTGATGCGCCTGCTGGAGAACAGGGAGTTCCCCGTCGACAGGGACGAGTTCGTCACCGTCGCCGCCAACGCCTACCAGGTCTCCCGCGACGACTGCGACAAGGTGATCGACCTCGCCGTCGAGCACGGACTCCTCCGCGAGGAGAGCGGCCAGCTGTACGGCGGCGACTCGTAACGGACGACCGCTCGACGCCGCGCTCTCGGTTCTCGGTCTCGACTCCGGACTCTGTGTCTCACCTCGGCGAAAGCCACAACCAATAGGGCCCCGACCGTCGAACCCGCCGGTATGGACCTCTCGACTGTCTGCCAGCGGTACGACGACCGGCTCGCCCCCGAGGAGTACGCCGACGTGGACGCCAGCGCCAACGGCCTCCAGGTCGGTCCCGAATCGGCCTCCGTCGAGACGGTCGCCTTCGCGGTCGACGCGGCGGGCGCGACCATCGAGACGGCCATCGACCGCGGCGCGGACCTCCTCGTCGTCCACCACGGGCTCTCGTGGGGCGGCATCGACCGCGTCACCGGCCTCGCGTACGACCGCATCGCACCGCTCGTCGAGGACGATCTCGCGCTGTACGCGATGCACCTGCCCCTCGACGGCCACGGAGAACTCGGCAACGCCGCCGGCGTCGCGGACGTGCTGGGACTGGACGACCGCGAACCGTTCGGGGAGATCGGCCCGGTCACCATCGGCCAGCGCGGTCGACGCTCCGATCCCCTCTCGCCCGACGAACTGGCGTCCGTGCTCGACGACGAACTCGACACCGGCGGCGAGGGCGTCCAGTACTTCGACTTCGGTCACACGGAAATCGAGGACATCGCCGTCGTCACCGGCGGCGGCGCCGACTGGCTGGAGGAGGCCATCGACGCCGGGGTCGACGCGTTCGTCACCGGCGAGGGGAAACAGAAAGTGTACCACCAGGCCCGCGACGCCGGCGTGAACGTCTTCCTCGGCGGCCACTACGCCACCGAGACCTTCGGCGTGCAGGCCCTGCAGGAACTGGCCGACGAGTGGGGACTGGAGACGACCTACGTCGACCACCCGACCGGACTGTAAGTCGGTCCACTGCGTGATGGACAGCGATAAGCGCGTCTCGGAGCCAGGTCCGCAACGTATATCCTCTGTACGTATCTCTGGTTGAACGAGATGTCTCAACCGAACCTCCTGGCGAACCCGCTGTTCAGGTACGGAGTGGGAGCGAGCGGCGCAGCGATGGTCGCCGCCGTCGCGTACCTCTACCTCGAAGGGACGACCCAGCTCGTCGCCTACGCTATCGCAGTCCTCGACATCGTCGTCACACCGCAGATCCTGAAGTGGGCGGCGGCCTGAGCCGTTCGCTTCCTCCGCTCGCTCGCGGTCAGTACAGTTCGCCGCCGAGTGGAACGTCCTCGTCCGGGGTGACCAGCACAGGGTTGCCGTCGTCGCCGGGCACACCGACCGTCAGCGCCTCCGATTCGAACCCCGCAATGCGGACGCTCCCGAGGTTCGTCGCCGCCAGCACCTGCCGCCCTTCGAGGTCGGCCGCCTGGTGGTGGTAGCCGAGCTGGGCCGCCGACTGCCGCGTCTCCTCGCCTAGGTCGAGCCAGAGTTTGACCATCTCAGGCTTGTTCGCCTCGGGGAACGGCTCGGCGCGTTCGACTCTCGCCACCTGGATCGTCGCGTCGAACGGACTGTCCATACTGCTGGGATCCGGTCGTCCGGTTGTAAGGGTTTCTCCGCTGGACGGCCGCCATCAACCGACTCGCGGTCCCGGGACGACCGTTCGCCGCCCTCGCCACCAGCCGGCCGGTTCGCTGCCGGGAAACCCAATTTGGTACTGTTCGACACCCGACTGGTAGATTGTGAACGCCTGTCACGGGGTCCGAAACGGTCGAAAACGGGCGATCGGACGTATTCGATTGGAAACGCTTTAGCCGCGCGTCCGGATACAGGGGGCAATGAGTTACCGCATCGGACTCGTCGGCAAGCCCTCGGTGGGCAAGTCGACGCTGTTCAACGCCGCGACGATGAACGACGTGCCCGAGGGGGCCTACCCCTTCACGACTATCGACCCGAGCGTCGGCGAGGCCTACGTCCGCGTCGAGTGCGCCGCGCCGGAGTTCGACCACTCCTGCACGCCCAACACCGGCTACTGCGAGGAGGGCGTCCGCTTCGTCCCGACGAAACTCGTCGACGTCGCGGGCCTGGTCCCCGGCGCCCACGAGGGTCGCGGCCTCGGCAACCAGTTCCTCTCTGACCTCAACGAGACCGACGTGCTGGTCCACGTCGTCGACTTCTCCGGCGAGACCGACATCGAGGGCGAGGCGACCGAGGACCACGACCCCCGCGAGGACATCGACTTCCTCGAAGAAGAGCTGGACATGTGGTACCTCGACATCCTGGAGAAGGGGATCGAGCGCTACCGCTCGGGCTACCACGGCCAGGAGCGGGACATCGAGGTCGACCTCGCCGAGCAGATGAGCGCCTTCGGGACGAACGAGGACGAGATCAAGCAGGTGCTCCTCTCGCTGGGCCTCGAACTCGATCCCGACGAGTGGGACGAGGAAGACAAGGAGGCGCTCGCCCGCGAGATCCGCCTGCGGACGAAGCCGATGGTCGTCGCGGCGAACAAGATGGACAAGCCGGCCGCCCAGGAGAACTTCGCCGAGATCACCGAGGAAGACGAGTACGACCACCTCACCTTCGTCCCGGTCTCGGCCCACGCCGAGAAGGCGCTGAAGACCGCCGACGAGCAAGGCGTCGTCGACTACCGCCCCGGGGACAGCGAGTTCGAGATCGTCGGCGACGTGAGCGGCGAGCAGGAGGCCGGACTCGAACAGATCCGCGAGTTCGTCACCGAGTACGAGGGGACCGGCGTCCAGCGCGCCCTGGAGACCGCGCTGTTCGACGTGCTCGACGCCATCGCGGTGTTCCCCGGCGCCGAGAAACCGCAGGAGGACGGCACCTTCCTGCAGGACTGTTTCGTCCTGCCGGGCGGTTCCACGGCGGAGGAGTTCGCGTACTTCCTGCACACCGACATCGGCGAGGGGTTCCTGCACGCGATGGACATCCGCTCGGGGCGGCAGGTCGGCGCCGACACCGAACTCGACCACCGCGACGTGGTCGAGATCACGACGACGAACTGAGCGGGACGCCGCCGGGCAGGCGGACAGCCGCCGATTCTCCGCGAGCGAGCGATTCAAGAGACCGCGCGTCCTTGTCGGCGGTATCGTGACGGCGCCGGCGTACGACGAGATCGCGACCCACGAGGATCTGGTGGTGTGGTCGCGCGACTACTGCAAGGAGGTCCGCCGCGAGTGGCTGGTCGACGTGCGCTTCGACCTCGTGGAGTGGGAAGTCTCGACCCGCGCCAAGCGACGCGCCGCCGCCGTCAAGCGCCCGAAGATCCCCGAGGCCGAAGTCGGCTCCCCGGTCGACTGGGAAACCGTCGAAGCGGCGGGCGGTCGCCGCGCCGATGGCCGGCCGTTCCCCGCCACGCTGTCGCTGACGTGGGACGCCTTCGAGGCGTTCGAGCGGACGGAGTGGGAGTCGACGCTCCGGCACGAGCTGATCCACCTCGAACAGTACCAGCGCTGCGGGACCACCGACCACGGTCCGGAGTTCAAGGCCCGCGCCGAGGAACTGGACACGGAGGTCCACTGCGAGACGTTCTCGGACCCGAAGTACGTCCTCCGCTGTGAGTCCTGTGACGCGCTGGTCGCCCACCGCTACCGGGACTGCAAACTCGTCCGCCGCGCCGACGAGTACCGCTCCTCCTGTTGCGAGTCCCCGCTCGTCGTGGAGTGACCGAACCGTTCTGACACTGGTTCTCTCACTCTCGTTTCTGCGGCCGCACTATCGGTAAGTACAGTCCACACCGCGAGCTATTGCGGTGGCGCGCGCTGTCGAGCGGTGCGAGGTCGACCGAAGTGAGACCTCGATGCGAACGGGGAACGGAGTGACCCGTGAGCGTGCCGAGCGACAACGAGGCCGCGAGGCGAAGTCGTGCGAGGTCTTCGTGAACGGAGTGAACGAAGGCTTGTCAGAGCTTGCTCTGACAGTGGATGAGCGAAGGAGCGGAGCGGCTGAGCGAATCGGCTGGGGAGGTGTGAGGCGCTGTGCGGTGCTGTTCCTGGCGGACTGAAAGGGCGAGGCGCGCTCGGTGAGCGAAGCGAATGGAGTCGCCTGAGCGGGCACTATCCGAACGAAGTGAGGATATCCCGCGCAGCGACCGCGAGAGCGAGGGCGACCGAAGGGAGACCTCGAATGCGAACGGGGAGCGTAGCGACCCGTGAGCGAGCGCGCCGAGGGCTTTCATCGCTTGCTGTTGTCCGCGGTCGAGACAGCTCAGAGCGAGCGGGTCGAGAATCCCCATCGCCCAACACTCGCTGACCCAGCTAGTCTCGAACCGCGGACTTGAAGCGCGCGGGCGGCCGACTGGCGGACAATGAGCGACGAGACGCCACGCGAGACGTTCGAACACGACCCGATCGGTCACGCCGAGGCGCGGGCCGGCATGACCGTCGGCGAACTCGCCGAGGAGTACGGCAACGCCGGCATCGGTGCCAGCGCCCTCCACGAGGCCGTCGACGTCTACGCCGAGATGCTCGACGACGACGTGACGAACTTCTTCGGCCTCGCGGGCGCGATGGTCCCGACCGGGATGCGACGTATCATCGCCGACCTCATCCGCGACGGGCACGTCGACGCGCTGGTCACGACCGGCGCGAACCTCACCCACGACGCCATCGAGGCCATCGGCGGCAAGCACCATCACGGCCAGGTCCACGAAGAGGGCAAGACCGAGCGCGAACACGACGAGCGGCTCCGCGACGAGGGCGTCGACCGCATATACAACGTCTACCTCCCCCAGGAGCACTTCGCGCTGTTCGAGAGCCACCTCCGCGACGAGGTGTTCCCGGCGCTGGAAGCCGAGTGCGAGGAGGACGGCGCCGTGAGCATCCAGCGGTTCACCGAGGAACTCGGGCGGGCGAACGCCGAGGTCAACGAGTCGGAAGATATCGACGAGGGGCCGGGCGTCGCGGCCGCCGCCTACGAACACGACGTGCCAATCTACTGCCCGGCCGTTCAGGACTCCGTGCTGGGCCTGCAGGCGTGGATGTACTCCCAGACGAGCGAGTTCACGCTCGACGCGCTGGCGGACATGACGACCATCACCGACCAGGCGTTCGAGGCGGAGAAGGCGGGCGCGATGGTCGTCGGCGGGGGCGTCCCGAAGAACTACACGCTCCAGACGATGCTCGTCGCGCCCGACGCGTACGACTACGCCGTCCAGTTGACGATGGACACTCCCGAGACGGGCGGGCTCTCCGGCGCGACGCTGGACGAAGCGCGCTCGTGGGGCAAACTGGAGAAGGCCGCGCGCAACGCCTCCGTCTACGCCGACGCGACGATCACGCTTCCGCTGGTCGTCGCCGCCGCCCGCGAACGGGTCGAGAGCGACGACTGACTCCCTCGGTTTTGCCGGTTTCCCACCCCACTGGCTAGATTTGCGACCGGCCGAACGATTTACTCGGGTTTTAAAAATTAATTCTATGCCATCAATTATCAAACGATCGGTTATCAGACCAGCTTTATCACCGACGGATGTGATCGATCGGGTACGATGTCACAACACGGGACGGCGATGGACTCGCCGACAGCGACACTCGCAGACCCCCGGACGGCGGACAACGTCGTGTACGACCCGACGCTCTCGGAACTGCGCGAGTTCGCGCGGGAGAAGGAGACGACGACGGAGTACGGTTCGCCGTCGTACGTGAGCGAACACCAGTCGCGCAACGCCGACCTGACGGAGAACGCGCTCGACGCCGAGTTCGGCGCTGCCGACTACGCCCACGTCAGGTCGGCCCTCGACGCCGCCGCGGACCGCGAGATGGTCTGTCTCGACCGGAAGCTCGGACGCCACCCCGAGAACAGCTACGTCTGTCGCTACTACGTCCCGAAGGAGTTCAGCCGCATCGCGCTGTCGTGGGCGAAGCTCCTCGAACCCGCGCCGGAGGACGCCGAGCCCGACTTCACGACCGTGCAAGTCCCCGACGCCGACGAGGTGGCCATCCGCGTGCTCCCCGACGAGGGGTTCACCGCCGTCCTCGGCACCGACTACTCCGGCGAGGCCAAGAAGTCGTTCCTGCGGCTGTTCATGCTTGACGCGAAGCGCCAGGGCGGCCTCGGCCTCCACGCCGGCACCAAGCGCGTCCGCCTCGAATCCGACGACGGCGAGTTGGAGACGGTGGGGCAGGTCTTCCTCGGCCTCTCGGGCACCGGCAAGTCCACGCTCACCGCCCACGGGCTGGGACTGGAGCCCCCGGAGGACGCGACGATGCTCCAGGACGACGTCTGCGCCCTGCGACCGGACGGGACCGTCGCCGGCAGCGAGGGCGAGGGTCTCTACATCAAGACCATCGGGCTCGGCCCCGACGAACAGCCGGCCATGTACGAGGCCGCGACCCACGAGTCGGCGGTGCTGGAGAACGTCGACGTCGCCGCGGACGGGACGGTCGACTTCGACAGCGATGCTCACACCTCGAACGCCCGCGGCATCGTCCAGCGCGAGCACCTGCCCTCGGCCGACGAGGACATCGACCTCGGATCGATCGATCAGGTGTTCTTCATCACGCGCAACCCGGCGATGCCCTCCATCGCGAAGCTCTCGCCCGAAGAGGCCGCCGTCGCGTTCATGCTCGGCGAGTCCGTCCAGACGAGCGCGGGCGATCCGGACAAGGCGGGCGAGGCCATCCGCGTCGTCGGCACGAACCCCTTCATCATCGGCTCGGAGGGCGAGGAGGGCAACCGCTTCCGCGACCTCATCAGCGACCTCGACGTCGAGGCGTACCTCCTCAACACCGGGACCGTCGGCGGCCGCGACATCGGCGTCGACGACACTGTCACGCTGCTCCGCGAGGTCAGCCGCGGGTGCATCGAGTGGGCCGACGACGCGACGACGGGCCTGACCGTCCCGGACTCGGTGCCTGAACTGGACGTGAGCCGGTTCGACGTCGCGGACGCGCTCGACGACGCCGACGAGCAGCTCAGCGACCTGCGCGAAGAGCGCGAGGAATACCTCGACGAGTTCGACGACCTCGACGAGTCGATCCGCTCGGCCGTCTACTGAGCGCGCGGATCGCAGTCGACGAGTCGTTCTTTTCGGAGACGGTTCGCGTTCGTTCTCTCGACATCTCTCGACTTCCGTCGCGTTCCGTTCGCAGTAGATAGTAGCACGAGCTCTTCATTCAGAATCTGTCGTGAAACAACCGCTCGATACAGGCTGTATATTGAGCGACAATCGGTCGCTAAACTCGTTTGTCGCTTTCAATCAGTCACCGGAAGTTCACATATTCGTGGAAAGGCGCGTATTGACGGCAGTCACAGCGTTATCGAGAAAGTCATCAAGCCAACGATGCAGCCACAGTCCACCAGCTAGCGCAAGATAACCGATCACTATCGGGAGTGCGTTCACAGACGACTCACAGGTTCTGCCAGCGGTTTCAACCGCGGATATTGCAGGGTAGGCTATTCGCACGCCCGATGCAGAGCCGAAGTGGTACCACAGCCACTCAAATTTGAGCGAAGCGGTAGGTTGTCCGGCGACGACGCCACTTCCGGTCTCGCACCAGCCTGTCAATGTCAGCTGGCCCAGTACGAGGAGAACCAAGCCACCTGCTGTTAACGTTGCAGCGCGGTCGCCCCAATGGTTCCGGTGTGCTCGCCAGAGGACAACCGCAGTGGCCCCCACCATGACGCCGATGAACCATAGTTGTGGATACATCAGCGGATGTGTCCCACCCGAACCGAGGAAGAGATACAGTACTGCAATCTGAGCAGTAACGAGCACCGTGAGTAGTCCCGTGATTGCAGTCCCCCGTAACAGCACTGCTGGCCAGTTCCGGTCGGGTGTTGTCGGCCACATATGGAGACCACGACAGAATGCAAGCCAATAAACACAGGGGTCGGGACAATCGCCAGCCTGCAGATGTATCTCGATCACTTCGCAGACGTACGTATCGAATCCACCGATTCAGTTACAGGAGCGGTCCTGAACAAAGAAACCGTAGTACGAACTGCTGTTAGACCAGGCTCACACGTCTCCACGGGCCCGGTCGACGAACTCGTCGGGCAGGTCGTCTATCTCGCCGGCCTGGACTGCCCAGAGGTTGGCGTAGAGTCCGTCCTCCTCCAGCAGTTCCTGATGCGTGCCGCGTTCGACGACGCGCCCCTCCTCCAGCACCAGGATCGTGTCGGCGTCGGTCACCGTCGAGAGGCGGTGGGCGATGACGAAGGTGGTGCGGTCGGCGGCCAGGCGGTCGAGCGAGCGCTGGATCAGCACCTCCGTCTCGGTGTCGACGGCCGAGGTCGCCTCGTCGAGGATGAGGATGTCGGGGTCCTGCAGGACGGTGCGGGCGATGGAGATGCGCTGGCGCTGGCCGCCCGAGAGGCGCGCGCCGCGCTCGCCGACCTGCGTGTCGTACCCGTCCGCCAGCTCCTCGATGAACTCGTGGGCCTCCGCGGCTTTCGCTGCCTCGATAATCTCCTCGCGGGTGGCGTCGAACTCGCCGTAGCGGATGTTCTCGGCGACGGTCCCGTCGAAGAGGTACGTCTCCTGGCTCACGTAGCCGATGGACTCCCGCAGGCTCCCCACGGTCACGTCGCGCACGTCGTGGCCGTCGACGCGGATCGCCCCCTCGTCCACGTCGTAGAGGCGCATCAGCAGCTTGACCGCCGTCGACTTCCCGGCCCCGGTCGGTCCGACGAACGCCACCGTGTCGCCCGCCGCGGCGTCGAAGCTCACGTCCTCGATGATCGGTTCCTCGTCGTAGCCGAACGTCACGTCGTCGTACTCGACCGCGCCGTCGACCGGGTCGAGTTCGATCGCGTCGGGCGCGTCCTCGATGCGGACGGGCGTGTCCATCAGCCCGAAGATGCGCTTGCCGCTCGCGCGGGCGTTCTCGAACCAGTCGATGATGTTCGAGATCTGGGCCAGCGGGTCGATGAAGCGCTGGGTCAGGAAGATGAAGACGACGAACTCGCCGACGGTCAGATCGCCCGAGAAGAAAAGCGGCGGCCCCGAGAACAGCCACAGGCCGCCGACGACGAACGTCGCGACGAACGAGAGGCCGGCGAGCAGGCGCATCCCCGGTCGGTAGAGGAAGGCGAGTTTCAGCACGTCCATGTTCGTCGTGTAGAAGTTCCACGAGGCCCGCTCGACCCGCTCGGTCTCGAACTCCTCCGTGTTCGAGGTCTTGACGAGCTGCATGCCCCCGATGGAGTTCTCCAGTTGCGTGTTGAGGTCGCCGACGCTGGAGCGGACGGCGTCGTATCGCGGCGCCACTTTGCGGCTGAACCAGATAGTAAAGAGCGCCATCAGCGGCACGCCGACGAGCGTCACCAGCGCGAGCTGCCAGTTCATCGAGATGAGCAGCGCGCCGATGGCCAGCACCATGATGACGAGCCGGAACCCGTTTTTCAGCGCCTGGTCGAGAAACCGCTCCAGGTTGGTCGCGTCCTGGTTGAGGATGGACATGGCTTCGCCGGTCTGCTGTTCGTCGAAGAAGGCCATGTCGAGCTCCTGCATCTTCCGGAAGGTGTCGACGCGGACCGCGTGGAGCGAGCGGTGGGCGAACACGTCGCTCGCGATCCCCTGGGCCCACGTGCAGGCGGCCGTCACCACGAACGCGCCGACGATGAGCGCCACGGAGAACCAGAACTGGGCCTTCGGCTCGGCGGGCAGCCACGCCTTGGGAACCAGCGGGAGCGAGTAGTCGCTCGATCCGTTGAAGACGGCGTCGATTGCCGTCCCGAGTACCAGCGGCGGGAGGAGGCTGGAGAGGCGCGCGACGAGGTTCATCGCGACGGCGACGACGAACCAGTGGACGCGCGGCAGCCCGTACTCCCGGAAGACCCGACGCAACGGCGCCTCGACCTCGTCGACCCGGTCCGCAACGGCGACTGTCGTGTCCTCGGACATTCGATCGTCTCCGCACAGTCGATTGTCCCGCAAAAGCGTTTGCATTCTTCGCCACCGATAGGTCAGATACCGGAGAGATGTTCCGCGACCGGTGGGGAGACACGCGCGGGTCAGACGCGAATCGAGCGGTGACCTATCAGTCACCGATCAGCGACGAGCGCAGGCGTCCGACCGGACTCGTCGACGGTCACTTCCCGCCCGAAGGCGGCGAGCAGGTCGCGATTCGATGACACGTGGTCGGTGACGCGCGGGATCGTGATCTCGCCGCCCGCGAGGGCGAGAAAGACCAGCAACTGGTCGCCGAGGTGAGCGTCGACGGCCGCGCCGGACTCGCGCCACCGGCGGATCGCGTCCGTGGTCTCCCGAGCCACGTCCTCGGCGGACTTCTCGGGGGCGCCGTAGGCGTCGAACCCGACTGGCGAGCCCCCGGCGTCCACGCGCACCGTCACGACGGACCCGGAACTCTCGGTGGCCGCGTACGTCGTGCGATGGTGGACGACTTCGATACCCAGTCCCGCGAGCGCGTCGGTCGCGGTGTCCGCCTGGCGCTCGACCACGTCGCCGTCGGCGAGGTCGGTGGACGCCTTCGAGTAGACCCGGGCGGTGGTCGGACGTCCCCGCTCGGTCAGTTCGATCGGCGACAGCGTCGACGGCCACAGGCGGAGCGTCGCGCGACCGCCGCCGGCCGGATAGAATCCGGTCTTCTCGCATTCGACGGCGGCGGCGATCCCCAGCCGACGGAGCAGCGGAAGTTTGACCGTCCGATAGTAGGCTATCGGTGGCGACCACTTCACGTCGGTCCCGCCCGTCGCGGTGATCGTCAGCGGCTCGTCGATTTGCGTCGCCAGCGGCAGGAACGTGTCGAACAGCAGCGTGAGGCTGCCGGCGGTCCCGATGTCCGCCTCGTATCGGCCGCCGGAGGGAGCCGCGGGCTCGAACCGGATGGTCTCCGATCCCCCGTCGGCGCCCTCGACCGCGGCGTCGCAGACCTCCGCGGCCGCGGAGACGGCCGTGAGGTGCTGTGGTTTGAGACCGGGCGTCGGGCGCGTCCCCCGCACGTCCGTTATCTCCACTGCCTCCCCGTCGAGCATCGAGAGCGCGAGCGCGCTCCGGACCAGTTGTCCCCCGCCTTCGCCCCCGTCGACCTCTAACATGAGCGACGCTTTCTCGCCGCAGGGTATATGTTTCCCGGTGATCGTCGCGAACCGGGAGCGCCCGGCACACCGACGTCACCGATCGCGGGTCGTCGCGTCAGATCCGGAGGTACTAGCCGTTGGCTGGCGTCGAAAAGGGGCCGCGGCGTCGTCCGGAACCCCGAGAGCGGCTTCTCTCGGGTCCGGTGCGTTACTGCGCCCCTGGAAGCGACGGGGAGGTCGAAGGCGTCACTGACTGCGGCTCTGGACCATCCGCTCGACGCGGCCGACGAGCGTGTCGCGGCCGGCCGCGCGTTCGACCATGTCGCTCATCTTCGTCTGTTCGAAGTAACTGGCGAACGCGAGGATCGTCGGCGGCCACAGGCCCACGAAGATCCCCTGTTCCTTGTCTCCCCGGGCGTAGAAGAAAAACCACGACAGGGCGACCGATCCCGCCGCGAGGAAGACCGCGGGATCGGTACCTGTTTCCTCGGCCGCTTGCATCGCTTCTTGCTGTTGACCTTGTGACTCCATGCACGCACCCTTCGGACGGGACCGGTTTAGTTAGCCGCCGGGTAGCTACGACAACCGCAGGTTATCGCCCGTAGCGACCGAAAAACCCGAACTTACGAACAGAAACGCGCGGTTACTCGGCGGTCGTAGACGGTGACGTGGCCGTGCGCCGGGTCGCGGCGGCGCCGATGTGGAAACCGACTTGCCGGCCGACGACGTAGCGCCGCCCGGCCGATGACGATCCGCGCCACCGAGCCGGCCTGACGACCCGGCGGTGACGAACCCTATGAGTTCCGAGGCCATCGACTTCTCGACGAGCGGCGCGACGCGACGTCGCCCCAGCCAGTTCCGGGTCGGGGAGCCCCGACCGAGCGCTTGCGACGGCCGTCTCGGGCTGTCCGCGTATCGTCGATGCAGGGTTCGCTTGCCGTCGAAAACGAGGACGAAGAATATGAGTTATCTGTCTGGAACGCACGCCGAAACATAGCGACCGGGAACGCACAACAATGTCTGGCAAATACGACCTCGTTATCGTCGGCGGCGGGATCAGTGGCGCATCGCTCCTGTACACGACCGCGAAGTTCACCGACATCGGCTCTATCGCGCTGATAGAGAAGGAATCGGAGATCGCGGCCATCAACTCACATCGGACGAACAACTCACAGACGCTCCACTTCGGGGACATCGAGACCAACTACACCCTGGAGAAGGCCGAGGAAGTGAAGGAGGGGGCCGAACTGCTCGCGGGCTACCTCGAACGGTACGACGCCGACCGGGAGATGCACGCCAAGCGGAGCAAGATGGTACTGGGCGTCGGCGACGAGGAGGTCGAACAGCTCGAACGGCGGTACCACGAGGAGGGCTTCGGCGACCTCTTCCCGAAGCTCCGGCCGATCGACCGCGAGGAGATCGCCGAGGTCGAACCCAAGGTGGTGGAGGGCCGCGACCCCCACGTAGACATGCTCGCGCTCCAGACGCCTGACGGGTACGTCGTCGACTACGGGCAGACCACGAAGTCGTTCGTCGAGCAGGCTGCCGAGGAGTCGAACGTCGACGTCTACACCGGCACCGAAGTCACCGACATCACCCCGACGCTGGACGGCTACACCATCGAGACGACGGAGGGGCGCTTCGACTGCGACGCCACCGTCGTCGCCGCCGGCTCGCACAGCCTCCAGATCGCGAAGGAACTCGGCTACGGCGAGGACAAGGTGTTGCTCCCCGTGGCGGGGAGCTTCTTCCTCGCCGACGACCTGCTGAACGGGAAGGTGTACACCCTCCAGATGAAGAAACTCCCCTTCGCGGCCGTCCACGGCGACGCCGACGTCCACGACCCCTCGATCACGCGGTTCGGACCGACCGCGAAGCTCGTCCCGACGCTCGAACGCGGTCGTATCTCGACGGTCGAGGACTTCCTCGACGTGTTCGGACTGAACGCGGCGGCGTTCCTCAGCTACGCGAACATCCTCTCGGACAGGGTCCTGCTCCCGTACGTCCTCCGGAACCTCGTCTACGACGTGCCCGAGATCGGGCCGAAGCAGTTCCTCCCGCACGTCCAGAAGGTGGTCCCGAGCGTCGAACTCGACGACATCCAGCGGGCGAAGGGATACGGCGGCGTCCGCCCGCAGATCGTCGACACGAAGGAGAAGTCCCTGGACATGGGCGAGGCGAAGATCGTCGGCGACGACGTCATCTTCAACATCACGCCCTCGCCGGGCGCCTCGACGTGCCTGAAGAACGCGATGCGGGACACCCACACCCTGCTGGAGTTCCTCGACGGCGACTACGAGTTCGACGAGTCGGCGTTCCGAGCGGACACGATCGACAACTTCCCGCGCGGCGAGACCGCTGACGGCTCCGTCGACATGGACGCGGCCGACGGATCGAGCACCGACGCCGCCGACACGGCGACCGACGACTGACGACCGACAGCGGCAACTGACGGCGGTGACTCACCGGGCACGAAACGCGCGAATCGTGTCCCGTTTGCCGTCGCGCCGCTCGACCTGTTCGAAGCCGAGGCCGCCGAATATCTCCCGCCAGTCCCGGTAGTACAGCGGGAACTCGTCGCGGACGTAGTTCACGTCCGGGTCGTCGTCGTTTTCGACGCGCTCGGCGTCCGGCGCTTCCTCCTCGATCTCGACGGTGACGAGCAACTCGCCCGTGACCCGAGCGATCTCCTCGAAGACCCACTCGGCGTCGGGGTGGATGTGCTGGAGGGTCTGGACGGAGTAGACGGCGTCGAAGCGGTCGTCCGCGAAGTCGCCGACCACCGATTCGATGGCGTCGGCGTAGAACGTGCCGGACTCCCGGAGGTCCGGGTACTGCTCTGCCATCACGTCGAAGGCGTCCTCGTTGAGTTCGATACCGGCAAGGTCGTCGAATCCGCCGTCGAGGAGATGGGCGAGGTGACGCCCGGAGCTACAGCCGAGTTCCAGCACCGACGCGTCCCGCGCGACGTGCCGATCCAACAGCTCGCGTACCGACTCGCTCGTCTCGTCGGGGCCGTAGTAGGCGTAGTACTCCGGCGAGTACTCGCCCGAACGGTCCTCCCACTGGTTCCGGACGTCGTTAGAATCCACATCGATACGCCGCGTGGAAGACGTATAGTCTCGTCGGCCGACGCCGTGGCCGGATACCCACGCTGCCCCTGCCACACGCCAGAAACTGTGGATTCCAACGAAACGGCCGGTCGATGTCCGGAATCAGTCATCGGATCGACCCGTTCTTCCAAGGATACCGATCGAGCGTATACCTATCGACTGTTTCGACATACATTGTTTTTATTTTTCAGATATTATAAAACGAATGCGGAATACTTATACGCTCGTCCGGCGTTCGTTACATTGTAATGGCAAACGGTAAGGTTGATTTCTTCAACGACACAGGCGGTTACGGTTTCATCGACACCGAGGATGCTGACGACGACGTGTTCTTCCACATGGAGGACGTTGGCGGCGAGGATCTGACGGAAGGGACCGAGATCGAATTCGAAATCGAGGACGCCCCCAAGGGCCCGCGCGCGACGAACGTCGTCCGCACGTAACCGAGGTTCGCACCGTCGCCTGACGGCGACCGAACGCACCTTGTTCTACTTGACGTTCCACCGGCGAGCGATAGCGCCTCCGCAGCGACGGAAAGACGCTGCCGAGACCGGTGGGATTCTATAGCGCGGCACACACGGAGGCACATGGGGAGTGCCGCGTCGACGCCGCCGGAGGAACTCCGCGAGCGCGTCCGTTTCTACCTGCTCGACCACCGAACGCGCCTCGGGAAGGCCATCGACGTCGCGTTGCTCCTGTTGAACCTGGTGTTCATCGCGGTCTACGTCGCCCAGACGTACCCCACCGGGCCGTCAGCGACAGCGCAGCTCTGGACGCTCGAAGCGGTCATCGCGGCCGTCTTCGTGGTCGAGTACGTCCTCCGTCTCTACGGGGCCCGGGACCGACTGGCTGAGTTCACCAACCCCTACACGATGGTCGACCTGCTGTCGGTGCTCCCGACGGTCGCGGTGTTCGTCAACCCGGCCCCGGCCGTCGTGTTGAACGTGGGATTTCTGCGCGTCCTGCGTGTGATCCGCGTTCTACGGTTCTACCGGTTCACGCAGGACGAGGAGTTCTTCTTCGGGACAGTCTCGGCGGGCGCCCTGCGCGCGATGAAACTCCTGTTGACGGTACTGGTCGTCCTGTTCGTCTCGGCAGGCCTCTTCTATAGCGTCGAGCACCGGGCGAATCCCGGCGTGTCCCACTTCGGTGACGCTTTCTACTACGTCGTCGTCAGCCTCTCGACGGTCGGGTTCGGTGACATCGTCCCTGTGACCCGGGCGGGACGGTGGGTCACCGTGTTGAGCATCCTCGGGGCGATCATCCTCATCCCCTGGCAGGCCGGGAAGATCGTCCGCGCGTGGACGAGCGACGACGAGGTACCGGTCACCTGTCCGCAGTGCGGGCTCACCGGGCACGATCCGGACGCCTCGCACTGCAAGGCCTGCGGTCACGTCATCTACCAGGAGTACGACTCGCCGGAGTGAACCCCGGCTACACCAAACCTCACTCGGAGGGCGGCGATCCGAGTCACTCGCTCGATCGCTCGCGAGCCGCTCGTACGTGCTCGCGGGCTTCTTCGGGCGTCATGCCGCGAACGCCGCAGGCGCACGAGCGCAGTTCCGGGTCGGTCAGGTCGTCCACCTGTTCGACCCGGTCGCGTTCCAGCCGGTCGGTCTCGGGGTCGTACTCGAAGTACACGCGGTGGTTGACCTGCGTCACGCCCTCGATCCGGTGTTCCTCGTCGGGGTCGGGGTTCGCGATAGCCTCGGCGTGTTCGGCCTGCATCGCGTCCTTCCACTCGTTCAGCGCCGCCTCGGGGTCGCGTTCGTCGGTCACGTCGGACCGAACCGGCTGACGAACAAAAAACCCGCCGACCATTGATCGCGTCTCCGGAGACCACCACCGATCCGAAAATGGAGTATGACAGAAAATAATGTATGATATAATACCGTCATTGTATCTGAGCCGATAACCGTGGCCTTCACCATGCCAACAAAGATCGATCGTTCGTAGTCCGGACTATTGCCGCCCTTATGCACTAATACGCCCGATCTGAGTGAAACACCCTCCGATATATGATATCGATCCAGATTATCTACGCCAGCGACAATCGAATTTTATACGCCCATGTTTTCGGGCATTGGGCGCTCCTTTCCGGATTGCGCCGTCACTATTGGGTACGAGGACCCGGCTCCGCCAGAAATTATAGATGTTAGGTATGAATTCGATACTCTAACTTTAATTACTATCTCACGGGCGATGGAATTCGACCGAGAGAGCGGCGACGCGGTGTGGGTGTCGCTGTGGTCGAACGGCTCGGCCGGTCAGTTGAACTCGGGGATGACCTCGTCGCCGAAGAGGCGGATCTGGTCTTCGACGAGGTCTTTGGGCATACCCGAGTGGTGGAATCGCAGGGCGAGCTGGTTGAGTTCGAAGCGTTCTTGCATGGCTTCGATCTGTTCGACGATCTGCTCGGGCGTGCCGTAGATGAAGCGGTTGTCGGCGAGTTCTTCGAAGTCTTCGACGCTGTCTGCGGTCATCAGCGGGTGGGAGAACTCGCCACCGTATTCGTCGACGTAGGTGGTGTGGAGGTACTCTTTGCGCTCCATGACTTCTTCTTCGGTCTCGGCGATGACGGCTTCGCGCATGAGCGGGTGGTCCATCGATTCCCAGTCCTGGTCGGTGTCTTCGACGTGGTCGCGCTGCTGGTTCTTGCGGTCCTCGACGATGTCGAGGTCGGCGACGACGCCGGGCACCCACGCGTCGGAGAACTGCACCGACCGGCGGATCTGCTTGGGACCCCACCCGCCGATCCAGAGGCTCGGACGGGGTTCCTGGATGGTTTTGGGCAGCGGCTGCCAGTCTTCGACCTCGAAGAACGGACACTCGTAGGAGATGGGCTCTTCGGAGGAGAGGAACTCGTCGATGAACTGGATGCCCTCGATCATCCGGCCCGCCCGCTCGTCCATCGGCACGCCGAACGCTTCGAACTCCTCTTCCACGTAGCCCAGGCCGACACCGAGCGTCAGGCGGCCGTCGGAGATGTTGTCGAGCATCGCCGCGCGCTGAGCGACGTGCAGCGGGTGATACAGCGGCAGGATCAGGACAGAGGTGACGAGTTCGAGTTCTTCCGTGCCCTGGGCGATGCTGGTGAGGCGCGTCAGCGGCGACGGCCAGTAGTTGTCGCCCTCGGTCGCCTGGTGGTCGTTGACCCAGCACGTCTCGAAACCGACGTCCTCGGCGACCTGACACTGCTCGACGACACCCTCCCAGGTGTCACCGCCCTCTATCGGGAAAATACCGAATTTCATGGGTTCGATCGCACCTGCGGTTGGCCCCTACATACTTCTTACGAGAGGTCGCCGCGCTGACGGCCGGGCGGGAGTCAGAGGTGCTGGGCGACGAACGGCCAGACGCCGTCGGCGTAGTAGCGGTGTCCGCCGGGACCGACGACCAGTTCACACCGGTCCAGCGCCCCTGCGGCCTCGTAGATCTCCGAGAGGCGGTCGAACGAGCGAAAGACGCCGTCGATGGGGAATATCTCGTCCTCGCGGCCGGCGACGGCGACGAACGGCCGCGGCGCGATGAGGCCGGCCACGTCCCACATCTCGCCGAGACCGAGCACGCCGGGGAGGTAGTTGCACTCGCAGTGGTCGATCGACGCGATGGAGTCCTCGAACGTGCAGAAGTACGACGACGGCGCGGCGACGTCGATGCGTTCGTCGATCGCCGCCGCGAACAGGGTCACGGCGCCGCCGCCCGAGTGGCCGGTGAGCGCGATCCGGCCGTCGTCCAGGTCGTCGCGGCCCTCGACGAAGTCGATCAGGCGGGTCACGTCCCAGACGCGGTCGCCGACCAGCGAGCGGCCGAACAGCTGCGCGTGCAACTGCATCGTGTGACAGGTGCGATATCCCATCTCCTCGTCGGCGGGGTTGGTCAGTTCGCCCATGCCGCGCATGTCCGGGGCGAGCGCCGCGTAGCCGCGTTCGACCGCCTGCACCGCGATGTCGCGCTCGTCTTCCTCGATCTGTCGGCGCTGCTCGTCTGTCTCGGCGCGGCCGACGGCGACCTCCTTCGCGCCGTCGCCGTGGCCGTGGGCGACGAGGACAGTGGGATACGGCGGGTCGGGGTCGTCGGGCAGGAGGAGGTAGAAGGGGAGGCGCAGGCCGGTCTCGGTCTGTATCGTCCACCGCTGGCGCTCGTAGCCGTCGAGCGACTCGCTGTCGGTGCGTGTCGGGGCGAGCGACGGGACCCCGGCGTCCGCGATCACGTCCTGGCCGAGCACCGAGCGGAGGTCCTCTCGGAACGCGGCCTGCCAGGCGCGGAGCGCGTCGCCGGTCTCCCCGTCGTAGGCGTACCGGCGCTCGTGGTCGCGGAAGAGCCGCGACGTCCAGGCACCGGGGTCGAACTCCGTGTCGTCCATCTTGTCACCGGGTGGGACGGGAGGCGAAATAAAACCCGCTCTCCGCCGGCGGACCCGACGCCGTCCGACGCCCCCTCCCGGACGAGCCCGCCGCAGCCAGTACCTTGATGCCGACGGACGCCGGGTTCGGACTATGCACGTAGACGGCATGCAGTTCCACAACGTGAGCGAACTCCGCCGGGTCGAAGAGGGCGACGGACGGTTGATCCAGCGCGTTCCCGAGGCGATCAGAGCGGACCTCAACGAGGGCGCACAGTCGCGGATGCGCCACCCGGCCGGCGTCGAACTCCGGTTCGTCCCGGACGGGAGCGGGACGGTCGAACTCACGCTCTCCGTCCAGCCGGGCGGCAGCGCCGAGACCGGCACCGTCCGCGTGTTCTGGGGGCCGATCCAGGGCTACGACGAGTTCGAGATCGGTCCGGAACCGACCACCGTCGAGGTGTCGATGCCCGAGAAACTGACCCGGCTGAAAGACGCCGCAGTCGAGGATCTGGCGTTCGACCCGCAGGTCTGCCGCGTCTGTCTCCCCGGCGAGCACCGCGGCGGGTACACGCTCTATCACGGCGCGGCGGGCGAGTACCGTCCGCCGGAGGACGACGAGCTCCCGGACCGCCGGTATCTCGCCTACGGCACGTCGATCACCGAGGGCGAGGCGCCGCTGGGCGAACACCTGACGTACGTGAGCCAGACCGCCCGCCGACTCGACGCGGACCTCGTCAACCTGGGCTCGTGCGGCACCGCCTACTGCGACGAGGCGATGGCCGAGCACATCGCCGAGCGCGACGACTGGGACGTGGCCAGCCTGTCGCTCTCGATCAACATGGTCGGGACGTTCTCCGCCGAGACGTTCCGCGAGCGGGCCGAAAACTTCGTCGACACCGCCGCGAGCGCGAACCCGGACAAGCCGGTCGCCTGCATCACCATCTTCCGGAGCTCCTACGACGTTGTCGAGGGGGCCGACGAGGACGGCGAGTGCGAGCGGTTCCGGGAAGAACTCCGCGAAGTCGTCGCGGAGTCGCCCCACGACAACGTCCACCTCCTCGAAGGCCCGGAGCTACTCCCGACGATCGATGGCCTCACCACCGACCTCGTCCACCCCGGTGACGGCGCGATGACGACGATGGCGGAGAACCTCGCGACCGAACTCCGCCCTCTGCTCGACGGTCGATAACCGGTTCCCCAGAGACGAACAGTTTAAGTCCCTCCTGGTTCGTATGTCATCGTATGACAAATGCGGCGCGCAACGACCGGGGACGCACCATCCGCTCGGTGGAGATAGCGTTCAACATCATCGACGTCCTCCAGGAGAAAGGCGGCGCGGGCGTGACGGAACTGGCCGACGAACTCGACCACTCGAAGAGCACGATCCACAGCCACCTGCGGACGCTCGAAGACCGAGAGATCCTCGTCCGCGAGGGCGACGGGTACCGGCTGAGCCTCCGCATCCTCGACATGGCGACGCACGTCCGCGACCAGGTGGGCAACTACGACGTGATCCGCAGCGAGGTCGACACGCTCGCCGAGGAGACCGGCGAGATCGCGCAGTTCGGCATCGAAGAGCACGGCAAGGTCTCGTACCTCTACAAGACGACGGGCGAACGCGGGGTCGAGACGGCCTCGCGCGTCGGCACGCAGCAGCCGATGTACTCCACGTCGCTCGGCAAGACCATCCTCGCCTACTTGCCCGAGGAGCGCACCGAGGAGATCGTCCACGCGCAGGCCTACGAGGCGCTGACGCCGATGACGATCACGAGCGCGGAGGAGCTCTACGAGGACTTGGAGGCCATCCGCGAGCGCGGCTACGGCATCGACGACGAGGAGAACTTCGAGGGGCTGCGCTGCGTGGCCGCACCGGTCAAAAACGAGGAGACCGTCCTCGGCGCGGTGAGCATCACCGGCCCCTCCAGCCGGTTCACCGTCGACCGCATCCACGACGAGCTCTCAGACCAGGTCCAGCGCGCGGCGAACGTCATCGAACTCAACACGAAGTTCGCCTGAACGCCCGTCTCTCTAGTTTTCCGCCCGGTCCCACGGGAACGCGTACGTCGGGTCGTCGACGAACCGGTCCATCCCGGCCGACAGCGAGACGCGCGTCCCGCTCGGCAGCGAGACCCGGAGCGCATCCGAGCGCGATTCGTCCGATCCGTTCCCTCCTTCGTCCGCTTCCAGCGGATCGCCGTCGGAGTCGACGTCGGTGAACGCGTGCTCGCCGTAGGCGCCGGCCTGGGTGAGGACCTCGCGGTCCCGGCTCCCTCCGTTGACGAGCGTCAGGTCGATGCCCTCGGCGTCGATCCCTTCGACGAGCGCGCTGACACCCTCGGGGAGTCCGGGTCGTTCGCGCTCGGGGTCGAAGTGCCGGACCTGCGCCATGACCATCCCGCCGTAGTAGACGGGCTGGGGAGCGCCCATCGTGAGGTTGAGCAGCCCGCGGTGGAAGACGGGGTTGCGGTCGCGGAGGTAGTCTTCGTTCAGGACGTCCGGCTCGCGGCCCTCCTCGGCCATCCCGTCGAGCAGTTCCTGGGTGTGGTTGCGGTTGGCTTCGAGGACGCGCTCGGGGAACTCGGGGAACTCCCCTTCGAGGTAGGCGAGCCACGGCCACTCGTTGCCGGCGCCGTGTTTCGACGAGGGGCGCATGTCGACCTGCTTCCACTCCCGGGAGCCCCAGTCGCGCAGCCGCTCGACCCGCTCGCGGTCGGCCTCGTCCAGGGACATGTACCAGAGGTGGAACAGGTACGGGTCGTCGCGGTGGGTCTTGAACTCGTACCAGCCGTCGCGCCACATAATCTCGCCGTCGTCCTCGCGCAGGCCCGAGCCGTTGTAGTGGTAGTCGCCCTCGCCGCCGTACTTGTGGGGAATGTAGAGCGTGTCGCCCTGTTCGATCCCGTTCTCGATCAGCGTGTCGAGTTGCTGGCGGTGGAAGTCGAGGTGGTCGCGGTCGCCCGTCAGGAGGGTGGCGTTCTCGGCGGCGGTGGTCGTCCCGACGCCGACGTAGTGCCAGCCGCCCCACGACCAGCCGTACATGCCGCCGTACCACTCCCCGTTCGTGTACTCGCCGATCTCGCCCGAGAGCCCGACGTTGTCGGGGATGATCCCGTCGTTTCGCTCGACGCGGTCGCGCCAGGCGTCGAGGTACTCCGTGACCCACTCCCGGTACTCCTCCTCGCCGGTGTGCAGGTACGCGTTGGTCATCAGGCTGGAGATGGCGAGGTTGAGCGGGATGTCCCCCTTCGAACACCGCTCCTCGTAGATCTCGAAGAGGCGTTCCTCGTTGTCGAGGTCGAGCAGTTCGGTCGCGTTGTCGAACTCCAGGTCGCGCCAGGGCAGACCGTGGCTCGCCCAGCGATAGTCGGCCCCGTAGCCGCCGAAGGTCGACTGCGTCCCGAACGCCGAGAGGTCGCTGTACTCCGGGCCGGCGCTGCCGTTCATCGGCGCGCGGACGAGGCGCCGCTCGGCGTCGTAGTTGTGCAACTCGGAGTCCCCGAGGTACATGTCGGCGAACCGCTCGGCCCGCTCGCGGACGACATCGTCGTCCGGCGCGGCGAGTCCCATGTTGTAGGTGTAGAGGTTCCCCTCGCCGAGGTGGAACCAGTCGCGGCACTGCTCGAACTCGTCGACGACCATCGGGTGGCCGTGTGGCGTGTCGGCCCGCTCGAAACGGGTCAGCGCGCCCTCGTAGGCGTCCTGGGCGTGTTCGAGGAGGGACTCGTCGCCGCCCATCGCGTAGACGAGCGGCCAGTTGTAGAACCCCTCGATGATGTCGTCGTAGCCGTCGACGCCGACGTGGTCGTCCGGCGGCCAGAGCGGTTCGCCGTCATCGCCGAGATAGTCGGCGACGAACTCCTCGACCGCGCTCTCGAACAGGTCGAACAGCGCTCGCTGGCGCGTGGCCCACTCGGGCGGCTGGGCGACCGAGCGACGCGCCGCTAGCTCGAACATACTCCACCCACTGTCCCACGCGCTGATGAACATTTGGGTCGTGGCGGGCTGGTCCGGTTGTGTGAGCGGCCCGAAGATTCACCACCGCCGGGCGCGAGAGTCGAACCCATGCGTATCACCGACTACGAGCTGTACGAGGTGCCGCCGCGCTGGCAGTTTCTGAAACTGGAGACCAGCGACGGCGCGGTCGGCTGGGGCGAGCCGTACTCGAAGTGGCACTACCAGGGCGATGCGCCGTCGGCGACGCCCGCGGCGGTCGACCAGATGATGGAGAAGTACGTCCTCGGGGAGGATCCGGCTCGCATCGAAGACCTGTGGCAGGCGATGTACCGGAGCAGCTTCTACCGCGGCGGGCCGATCCACATGAGCGCGATCGCGGGCATCGACCAGGCGCTGTGGGACCTGAAGGGCAAGCGGTTCGGCGCACCGGTGTACGAACTGCTCGGCGGACCGGCCCGCGACCGCGTCCGCGCCTACCAGCACGTCTCGGTCCCGAGCGTCGAGGAGGTCGACGACCCAGCGGCCGCCGCTGCGCGCGAGGCCGAGGGACACGTCGCCGACGGCTTCCGGGCGCTGAAGCTCGTCCCGACGCCGGGGCTGGAACTGGTCGACTCGCCCGCGAGCGTCGACGCCGCGAGCGAAGTCGTCGGCGCCGTACGCGAGGCCGTGGGGGCCGAGGTCGACGTCGCCGTGGACTTCCACGGCCGCGCCTCCAAGACGATGGCCCGGCAACTGGCCGCCGCGCTCGAACCGCACGACCCGATGTTCGTCGAGGAGCCCGTCACGCCCGAGCACGACCACGCGCTGCCCCGGATCGTCGAGTCGACGCGGCTCCCCATCGCCACCGGCGAACGCCTCTACACCCGGTCGGACTTCCGCCCGCTCTTCGAAGCGGACGCGGTCGACGTGGTCCAGCCCGACGTCTCGAACGCCGGCGGCATCACCGAGACGAAGAAGATCGCCGACATGGCCGAGACCTACGACGTGTCCGTCGCGCCCCACTGCCCGATGGGCCCGCTCTGCACGGCGGCCTCGCTGCAGATCGACGCCGCCGTCCCCAACGCGCTCGTCCAGGAGCAAATCCTCCACAAGGTCGAGGGGGCGTTCCGGTACGTGGAGAACCCGGGTATGTTCGACGTCGTCGACGGGTTCATCGACGTCCCCGAGGGCCCCGGCCTCGGCGTCGAGATCGACGGGGCGACGGTCGAAGAGTGGGACGGCCGCGACCTCTCGTTCACGCGACCGCTGGGCCGACGCGCGGACGGGAGCGTCGGCGAGCGCTGACGATCGGGGCGCCGAACGCTGACGATCGGGCGGCGAACGGAAACGCGGTCGTGGAACGCGACCCGCTCGGTCGGTCCGTCAGGCCGCGGTTCCGGCGGACCGCCCGTGCGTTTATTGCGCTGTGTTCGCAACCCCCACAGAATGCGCGTCACCGACGTCGAGACGATCAGGTTCACGTACGAGTCGCACGGGAGGACCGACGAGAAGGGCCACGGCCACCCGGGGGAGCCCCACGAGGCGACGAAGACGCTCACGAAGATCGCCGTCGAGGGCGGTCCGGACGGCTACTGCTTCGGTGGGACGGAGGCCGCCAACGACGTCGCGGCGGACTACCTCGTCGGCGAGAACCCGCTGCACCGCGAGCCGCTGTGGAACCAGCTGTTCCGGACCCAGCGGCTCAACAAGGGGACCCTCGACACCGGGTCGCTCGCGGCCATCGACTGCGCGCTGTACGACGTGGCCGGCAAGGCCGCGGACATGCCCGTCTACGAACTACTCGGCGGCGGGCGTCGGGAGGTCCCCGTCTACGCGAGCACGATGGTCGGCGACGACGACCCGGACGGCCTCGGGACGGTCGAGGCGTACGTCGACTTCGCCGAGGAACTGGTCGACCGTGGGTTCCCCGCCATCAAGTTCCACTCGTGGATGCCGCCCTACGACGCCGATCCGGACCGCGTCGTCGAACTCTGTCGCGCCGTCCGCGAGGCGGTCGGTCCCGATATCGACCTGATGCTGGACTCCCACCACTACTACACGCGGACGGAGGCCAAGCGCATCGGCGACGCGCTCGGCGACCTGGACTTCCGCTGGTTCGAGGAGCCGATGGACGAGTACTCGATGTCCGCCTACGAGTGGCTCTCCGAGGAGGTCGACGTGCCGATCCTCGGCCCGGAGACGGCCGAGGGCAAACACAAGACCCGCGCCGAGTGGGCCAAGCGCGGCGTCGCCGATATCGGGCGGGTCGGCGTGTTCGACGTCGGCGGCATCACGCCCGCCCGGAAGGTGGCGGCGCTGTACGAGTCGTTCTACATGGAGTGCGAACCGCACGGCGACTCCGTGCCCGAACTGCACCACCTCTGCTCGATGGCGACCCCGGGCACCTACTTCGAGCACGGACTGCTCCACCCGAAGTACGACTTCGAGGCTCACTCGCGGCCGTGGCTGCGGAACTACCCCGCCCCCGAGGACGGCGTCATCGAGGTGCCCGACGAGCCGGGGCTGGGTTACGACATCGACTGGGACCTGATCGAGGCAAACCGCGTCTGACGGCGACCGAACCACGGCGCGTCTAAAACGGGAGAAAGAGACGGCGAAACCGGACTGCCGACCGGCGAGTTACCGGGGGCGGTCCGGTTCAGCGAAGGAGTCCGGACGGACCGACGTCAGGGCGGACTCGCGTTCGGATCCTCCACGGAGAGCGCCCACTGTTCGATCCAGTCGCGGAGGCCGCTACTGGGCACGGACAGCGAGTGCGTCGACCCGCCGTGGCTCGGGTACCCGCCGACGTCGTCCTCGTGGTTCGGGATGTCGCTGTCCGAGGCCGACGAGACGTCCGTGTCCAGCGAGCGGTTGGCGACCTCGTCGATGACGCGCTGTTCGTGGCTGATCCGATCGGCCGGCCGCGCGCCGCCGTAGCTGAGGTTGTGACTCTCCACGTCGCCCGAGGCCATCGGCGATAGTCCGCTGGGCCAGAGCGGACGCGATCCGGTCGTCGACACGCTGCAGAACGTCCGCCCGTTCAGCCCGGGGTCGGCGACGAGGTTGTCGTTGATGTAGACGGTCCCGTCGCCCTTGACGATAGCGTCCGACCAGTCGAACCGGCCGAGGTAGACGTTGCCCTCGATGGACGACTGCATCCCGGACGACCCCATGATCGCCTTGTCGAAGTAGTAGACGACGTTGTTGGCGATGACGCTCTGGGTGTCGTCCTTGAGCCGCGGGTTGCGGTCGTTGTTCTTCGCCCAGACGTTGCCCAGCAGCGCGACGTTGGTCGCACCGTCGCCGATCAGCGACCCGTTGGAGTTCTCCTCTGGACCTTCCAGCCCCTCGGCGATCAGGCAGTTCGCCACCGTGGTGTCGGTGCTGTCGTAGCCGACCGAGAGGTTCTCGTCGCGACCCCAGTAGGACGTACAGTGGTCGAAGATGACGTTCGACGTCCCGTCTGCGCTGTTCATGGGGTCGGCGCCCTCGGCGGCGCCGCCTCCCTCGCCGCGGAAGATGCGGATGTGCTGGACGATGCAATCGTTGCCCTCGACCTGGATCATCCCGTTCGTGAACGTGATCCCGGGCGAGGGGGCCGTCTGGCCGGCGACCCAGCACTGGTCGTTCGTGATCGACAGGTCGCTGCCGCCCAGATCGATCACGCCGCTGGCCTCGAAGACGACTAGCCGCGGGCCGCTGGCCGTGAACGCCTCCTCGACCGCGCTCTGCGTCGCCTCGGTCACCCGGTGGACGGTGACGTCGTCGCTGAACCACGAGGTGTCCGCGAACCCGTCCTCGTAGTGGAAGTCGGATCCGCTCCCGGTGGTGCCGCCACCGCCGGACCCGCCGTCGCCGCCCGACAGCTCCTCGAAGTTCCAGCGCTGGTTGTCGCCCTCCAGCCAGTCCCAGTCGATGACGTCCGCGCCGTCGGCGGTCGACCAGTCGCTGACGTCGAGCACGTTGCCGCTGGCGACGTTCTCGACGCGATAGGAGCCGTCGCTGTTCTGGGTGATGTTCCAGCGCTGCATGTCCCCGCCGTTCCACGACCACTGGTGGACGGAGGTCCCGTTGGCCGTGTCCCCGTTGGGCACGTCGAGGACGTTGCCGCTGTTGACGTTCTCGATGCGGTAGGTCCCGTCGTCCAGTTCCTCGACGATCCAGCGCTGGTGGTCGCCGCCGTTCCACGACCACTGCTGGACGTTGTCGCCGTCGGCCGTGCCCGCGCCGGCGACCTCCAGCGCCTTCCCGCTGTGGACCGGCGTCAGCCGGTAGGTCGCGCCCGACGTGATGCCCGGCGCGGCGCTGGCACTGCCCGACGCCGCCGCTGTTGCCACTGCCCCGATGCTACTCGCTCCAACGAGGCGCAGGAAACTGCGCCTGTCGTGTCGTGTCATGAAGTGACACCGAATTCGCATACAATCGGATATAAAATAAACATTTTCTAGAAAATATATAATTAACTAAGATGTTATGGGATCGGCCGGAGTCGGCCCGCAGGTCGACTATCGATAGAAACCGGGAGTACGGCGACGGCACCGCTGTCGGACGGCCCGTGACGCCGTCGCCGGTGCGTCACGAGGTGCGACGCGTCTGTCGCCGTCTCAGGGCGGACTCGCGTTCTCCTCTTCGACGGCGAGCGCCCACTGGTCGAGCCAGCTGCGCAGGCCGCTACTCGGCACGTTCAGCGTGTGCGTCGTCCCGCCGTGGTCCGGATAGCCTCCGACGTCCGTGTGACTGTTGGGGATGTCGGAGTCGGCGGGATCGGAGACGTCCGTGTTCAGCGACCGGTTCCTGATCTCGTCGACGACGCGCTGCTCGTGGCTAATCCGGTCGGCCGGTCGCGCGCCGGCGTAGTTGAGGTTGTGGCTCTCGACCTCGCTCGACGGCATGGGCGAGAGGTCGCCCGGCCACAACGGCCGCGAGCTCAGTTCGGTACCGACGTTCTGGAAGGCCCGCCCTTCCAGACCGGGGTCGGTGACGAGGTTGTCGGCGAACGAGACGCTCCCGTCGCCGAAGACGATCGCGTCCGACCAGTCGAACCGGCCGATGTAGGCGTTGCCCTCGACCGCCGCGCTGGCGCCGCCGTCGATCCAGATGGCCTTGTCGAAGTAGTAGTTGAGGCCGTTGACGACCACCGTCTCCGTGTTCGACTTGAGCCGCGGGTTGCGGTCGTTGTTCTTGGCGTACACCGTCCCGAGGATCGCGACGTTCGACGCGCCGTCGCCGACGAGCGTCCCGTTGGAGTTCTCCTCGGGGTTTTCGAGACCCTCGGCGACGAGGCAGTTCGACACGGTCGTGTCCGTGCTGTCGTAGCCGACCGAGAGGTTCTCGTCGCGACCCCAGTAGGACGTACAGTGGTCGAAGATGACGTTCGACGAGCCGTCGCGGTTGTTCAGCGGGTCCGTCCCCTCGCCGCCGCTCTCGTCGCCGCGGAAGACGCGGATGTGCTGGACGATGCAGTTGTCCGGTTCGACCTGCACCATCCCGTTGATGAACGTGATCCCGGGCGACGGCGCGGTCTGGCCGGCCACCCAGCAGTTGGGATACGTGATCGACAGGTCCGCGCCGCCCAGGTCCACGACGCCGCTCGTCTCGAAGACGATCAGCCGCGGCCCCTCCGTGGTGAACGCGTCCTGGATCGGGCCCAGGGCCGCCTCCTGGATCCTGATGACCTGGACGCTGTCGTCGAACCACGATACGTCGGCGAAGCCGTCCTCGTAGTCGAAGTACGATCCGCCGGACGTGCCGCCGCTCCCGCTCGACGTGGTGAACGAACTGACGGACCCCGTCGCCGAGTCTCCGTCGCTCGCGCTCGCCGTCACGCGGAACTCGTAGCTCGTGCCGCTGGAGAGCCCGGAGACGTCCGTACTGACCGATCCCGACGACGACAGCGTCTGTGCGCTCGTCGCGTTCCACGAACTCGCCCCCGATTCGCGGTACTCGAACGAGACGTCCGCCGAGGACGCGCCGCCGAGGTCGTCGAGCGACCCCGAGAGCGTCGCCGACGAGGCGTCGACGCTCGACGCCGACCCCGTCGAGACGACCGGGTCGGTGTCTCCGCCGCCGCTGGCGGACGTCGAGAACGTGTTCGCCGACCCGGTGGCCGCGTCGCCGTCGCTGGCGTCGGCGGCCGCCCGGAACTCGTGGTCGGTGCCCGCCGACAGCCCCGAGACCGTCTGACTGTACGACCCCGTCGACGACAGCGTCTGTGCGCTCGTCGCGGTCCACGAGCTCGCGCCCGATTCACGCCACTCGAAGTAGGCGTCTGCCGAGGACGCGCCGCCGAGGTCGTCGAGCGCGCCCGAGAGCGTCGCCGACGAGGTCCCGACGCTCGACGCCGACCCCGTCGAGACGACAGGGTCCGTGTCCCCGCCTCCGCCGGTCCCGGTGGAGACGCTTCCCGCGACCTCCACGTTCCCGACGTCTTCGTTGCTCCCCGGCGAGAGCCCGGAGAGGTTCGAGAACTGGGCGGTCGTCAGGGTCCCTTCGTTGTGGCTACAGACCGCCAGCCCGACGTACGCGCTGTCCGCGAGGTCTATCTCGCCCGGCGAGATGTCGGCGATGAGCGTCCAGTTCTCCCCGTCGGACGAACCGTAGGCTTCGATGGTGTCGCCCGACCGGACGAGTCGCTGCCAGGTCGCCGACATCGTCCCGCCGGAGACCTCCGACTCGCCGGTCCCCCCCGAAGTCGTGCTCTCTGCGTCGTTCCCGTCGTCGGAGCGCCACTGGAACGACGTGTCGTTGCCCGGCGTCTTGCGGATCATCGCGTGCTCGGCGTCGTCGTTCAGCGTCTGCCTGACCATCAGGCCCGCGCGCGCCCAGGGATCGGTGTTCTCCAGACTGTCGACCCGGACGCTCACGTCGAAGTCGCCGTCGACCTCCGTGTAGTAGTAGTGGAACTCGTCGCGGGCGTTCCAGATGTCGTAGCCGCCCCCCTCGATCGTGATCGTCGTCGCCGCCGCGACCGCGTCCGCCGCGTAGTTCGATGCCAGTACGCCTGTGGTCCCGAGCCCGATCGCCCGGAGGAACGTGCGCCTGTCGTGGTGTGCCATTTGTGCCACCACTGCATTCCACAAATGCATCAATGATAAACATTTTCTAGATATGATTACACGATATATAATTCAAGGATGCTTGCAAGTCGACTAGCGGAGGTGACGGCGTCGCTACTCGGCGCGGAAGGGCGGTGAGAAAGCGGCTGTCGTCGGCCGGTCAGACGGTTACTCCGTGGACTCTGCGGGTTCGACTTCGCCCCAGACGGCGTCGCTCCCTTCGGTCGGCGCGGCCCACTCGACTGCGTTGGCGATGACCTGCTGGACCTCGTCCTGATAGAGGATGGGGTACTCCTCGTGGCCGGGGCGGAAGGCGAAGATCCGGCCGCGGCCGCGTCGGTAGCAGACGCCCGAGCGGAACACCTCGCCGCCCTCGAACCAGGAGATGAAGACGGTGCGGTCCGGCTCGGGGATGTCGTACGGCTCGCCGTACATCTCGGTCGACGGGATCTCGAACGACTCCGGGAGCCCGTCGGCGATGGGGTGGCCGGGGTCGGCGGCCCAGACGCGCTCGGTCTCGCCGCCGTGGCGGTACTTGATGTTACAGGTGGTCCCCATCAGCCGCTTGAACGGCTTGGAGTTCTTCCCGGAGTGCAGGGGAACGAACCCCATCCCCTCGTGCACGGCGTCTACCACACGGGACGCGACGTCGTCACTCACCTCGTCGTTGGCGCAGTGGGACCACCAGACGAGCACGTCGGTCTCGTCGATCACGTCCTCGGTGAGACCGTGTTCGGGCTCCTGGAGCGTCGCCGTCCGCGTCTCGAATCCGCGTTCGGCGAGCGCCTCCGCGACCGCACCGTGGATGCCGTCGGGATAGCGTTCGGCGACCTCCGGCTCTTCCTGTTCGTGGACGTTCTCGTTCCAGACGGTGACCTGAAGCGTCATTACCGCTGTCTGCTCCGGCGAGCGGAATAAGTCCTTCCGTCGCGCTCGTCGGCGATCAGTTCCACCCGCAGCCTCACTCGGCCAGCGGTTCGTCGGTCCGCGGGACCTTCGTTCCCGCCGTCCCGCCGAGCGCCGGCGACAAGGGTTCGTCCCTGTCGAGGAGGACGCTCCCGTCGGTGGTGACCGTCACGTCGTGGCCGGCGTACGGAAAGGAGAACCGCGTCGGCGCCGGCAGGTCCCCGGACGGGTCGAACAGCGCGTTGAGCGCGTCAGGGTCGATTGCGTCGGACAGCGGCGGCAAGTCGATCGGATCGACCAGGTCGGCCGCGGCGACCGATTCGAGGATCGAGAGCACGATAGTGGATGATTCTTCGGACACGTTCTGGAGGATACCGCTGCTGAGTATAGTCCTATTCGCGACTTACGTACGGTCGGCTTCCCGTATTCTCCAGACACGGCCCGGATTGGTGCCGAAAGCGCGCGTTCGATCCGACGTCCAGTCGCCCTCCGCGTTGGGCGAAGTACCTGCCCGTGAGTTCGACGATTCCCCAGCCGCGAACAATTACGTTTGTAGGGGTGTAATTACAGGGGTGTTTTTCCGGACACTGGCGGCAATTTACCGGTGAACGTACCGTCAACGCGGCCCGAAAACGGTCATAACGAGTCTCTCGGTGGCAGTACAAGGCCAATTCGCTTCCACCGAACACCCATAGCGTTCGGTCAGTCGCGTCGGGACGCCGGTTACCGCCCCACAGATCCATGGGGTAACCGGGAAACGGCCTCGATACCGCTCACAAGCGGGGGATCGATCGATGGCAGCCACGCACCGGGGACCAGTTGGTCTCCCGGGAGAGACTATTTCACCATTTGTTGGACCCCGAATTGTTCCCGTGAAGGGAACACTGGAATTCGGCCCGAATCACAGAATCGTGCCCAGAATCGGTTTATGGGGCGAAATTGTCGAACCCAGGGCCAGTACCGGCCGATAATGTAGACTGGTTGGTGGGTGTAGCGGGTGGTAGTGTTCCTCTAGAGGGAACGGGATCTGTTCAGGCGGTCGCACATGATTTAAGCGGTCCCGCACGAGTGTTGGCCTATGGACATCGCTGCCATCGACAGCTACGCGCTCTCCTCTCCGATCGACCCGCCCCAGGACCGCCCGTTCCACGGAGGGACGCGACGACTCCTGAAACGGGACGTGGTACTCGTCGTCGTCGAGACGACCGACGGCCGGCGCGGGTTCGCCACGGCGGGCGCGAGCAGTTCCGCGATGACCGAGTACTTCGAGGGCGACTCGCAGGGCACGTTCGCCGATATCGTGGAGGGGCCGGTCGCCGACGCGCTCGAAGGCGAACACATCGATGCGATCGCAGACGTGCACGACCTGATCCGCGCGGGTGACGTCCCCGCCGGCGACGTGACCGAGGCCATCTCGGCGATCGACGTGGCGCTGTACGACCTCCGCGGGAAGGAACACGGCGTCCCGATCTACGAACTGCTTGCCGAGGAGTACGACACCGACCCGACGCTCGACCTCCCGCTGTACGCGAGCGCGGGCATGTACATGGAACCCGAGGGCTTCGCCGAACAGGCCGAGGTCATCGAGGACCTGGGCTTTTTCGGCTACAAGTACCGGCCGGGTATCGGCCCGGACGGCGACCGGCGGACGGTCGAACTGCTCGCGGACGCTCTCGACGAGACGGAGTTCATGCTCGACGTCCACACGTGGTGGAAGCTCGGCGAAGCCTACGGTCGGGAGACGGTGCGCGAACTGGTCGAGCACGCGGGCGAGCGGGGCGCCTACTGGGTCGAAGAACCGGTCGAACCGGACGACTACGAGGGCTACGTCGACCTCGCCGAGACGGGGACGCCGCTAGCCGGCGGCGAGAGTGAGGAGTCGCCGCAGGGCCTCGTCGAACTCGGGGAGACGGGCGCCGTCTCGTTCCTCCAGGGGGACGTGCGCCACCACGAGGGGTTCACGGGCTGTCGCGGCGCCGTCGAGTTCTGTCGCGACCGCGACGACGTGGAGTTCGTCCCGCACAACTTCGGCACCTGGCTCGGGCTCGCCGCGAACGCCCACCTCGTCGCCGCCGCGCCCGAGACTCGCCTCCTCGAATACCCGGTCTTCGAGAACGACCCGGCGCTCGACGCCGGCACCGTCGCGGGCATGTACCCCTTCGAACTCGCCTTCGACATCATCGAAGGCGAGCCAGACGTCGAGGACGGCGTCCTCTCGGTCCCGGAGGGGCCGGGGCTGGGCGTCGAAGTCGACCTCGACGTGGTCGAGGAGTACCCGTTCACCGACGGCCCCTGGACCGAGTTCCACTACGACGACGAGTGAGCGGCGACCGGGGCAGCGGCGATTTCTCTCCGTCGTGCTCGGCCGCTATCGCGATGGGGTGACTGCCGGAGAACTGAGCGCGAAAGAGGCGTGCGGTTCGGTCCGCGTCGACGCGCGACCGGACCGCAGTTACTCGATGAGACGGTTGATGTCGTCGTCGAGCTGCTCGTAGAGTTCGGCCGCATACGCTTCCTGTTCGTCGGTGAGCGGCCGGATCGGTTCTCGCACGTGACCCCCGTTCAGGCCGGCGAGTTCGAGTCCCTGCTTGACGGCGGCGACGCTGGACGCGCCGGGTAGCGTGTTGTCCTGGCCCGTCTCGTCGCGGAACTCCTGGTAGGGAAGACAGATGTTGCGCAGTTCGCGAGCGCGCTCCCAGTTCTCGTTCTGCAGCGCCTCGAAGAGGGCAAGTCCGACTTCCGGGCGGAAGTTGCTGACGCCCGCGGAGAAGCCCTCGACGCCCTCGGCCCAGAAGGAGACGGCGTAGGGCTCGGCGAGGCCGTCGACCCAGACGACGTCGTCCGTGCCGGCGGCGATGCCCGCGCCCAGTTTCACCGGGTCTTCCAGCGCGTACTTGATGCCGACGACGCCGTCGACGCGGGTCAGACCGGCGAGGTAGTCGACCGAGGGGTCGAACCCGCGGACGTACGGGACGAGCGGCCGTTCGCTGGCGGCGTCGAGTTCACGGTAGTAGTCGAGGAGCCCCTGCTCGTGGAGGTACGTGTGGTCCGGGGGCATGATCATCATCGCGTCGACGCCGTCGCGGTCGTAGGCCTCGATCAGTTCGATCGCGTCGGCCGTGCTCCCGCCGACGCCGCCCAGAACGCAGGCGTCGTCGGGGAGCGCCTCGACGCTCGCCTTCGCGATGGAGATCCGTTCGTCCTGTGAGAGCGAGTGATATTCGCTGATGTTCGCAGTCGCCAGAAACGTCCGTATTCCTTCGTCGTAGAGCGCCTGCGCGTTATCGGCGAGTTTGTCGTATTCGATTTCCAGGGAGTCGTCGAAGGGTGTCAGGAGGCCGACAGCCACCCCTCTGAGACGCTCCCGTATCTGGCCGTCTGACAAACGCATGGTGTGAAGATCAGTGTCATCTCCTATAAACCCATCGTCTACCCCGGTCAGTCCGACAGGTCCGGGGAGCGCGAGGGCGTCCAGGTTTCGAGCCGTTCGTAGTACGATTCGAGGCGCTCGCGGTCGGCCGCGCCGAGATCGACCAGCGGTCGTCGGACGCTGCCGCCCGTGTACCCCGCTATATCCAGGCCGTGTTTGACCACCGGGACGTTGTTCCCGTTCGGGACGGAACTGCCCTCTCCGGGTTCGTCCCGGAGGTCTTCGAGCGGCCGGAGCGCGCGCTGGATCCGGCGCGCGCGGTCCCACTGCCCCTTCTCGATGGCCTCGAACAGCGCCAGCGTCACTCGCGGGACGAAGTTGCCCACGCCGGTCGTGTACCCCGACGCGCCCTCGATCGCGAAGGGGATCGCGTAGCGCTCGGCGATCCCGTTGATCCACGTCACCGATCCCTCGGCGTCCTCGACCGTCTGGGCGAACTCGCGCACGTCGTCGACGGCGAACTTCACGGCGACTACCTCGTCCAGTTCGCTCAGTTCGACGAGCACGTCGCGGGTGATCTCCGGCCCGCGCTTGTAGACGACGACGCCGAGGTCGGTCCCGTCGCAGATCGCCTCGTAGTAGGACACCAGCCCGCGCTCGTGGACGTACGTGTGGTCCGGGTGCATCACCATCACGGCGTCGGCACCGGCCTCCCGGTAGCGCTCGGCGAGGGCGAGGACCTCTCGTTCGTTGCCGGAGGCCCCAGCGGCGATGGTCGCCTCGTCGCCGGTCGCCTCGGCGTGGGTCTCGACGACCGCGACGCGCTCCTCGTCGGTCAGCGCGTAGTACTCGCCGGTGTTCCCACAGGGGACGAACAGCCGCGCGCCGGCGTCGTAGAGGCCGGACAGGTTGTCGGCCAGCGCCTCGTGGTCGACCTCGTCCTCGGCGTCGAACGGCACGGGCGTGGTAAACGCGACGGTCTCGAAGCTACTTCGCAGTCTCCCTCCGTCCATGTCGTGACTGTTCGTCTAGCACGGTCTTAAACGTTGACCGCGGCTCCGTCCCGGGGTTCTCGGTGGCGGAGTACGCGATGGGGCGCCCGTCGACCGACGGCCCGGCCGACCACTCGACGCCGCGGTCTCGCCGCTCAGCACAAGCTATATGCGCCGGCGGGTATCGCACTGAGACATGGAGATCACCGATCTCGACGTCTACGGTCTCTCGCACAGGCTGCCCGACGGCGAGGGCCTCGGCGACGCGCGCGGATTCGGCCACGACCGAGCGACGACGCTCCTGCGACTGGAGACGGACGACGGCACCGTCGGCTGGGGCGAGGCGTTCGCGCCCGGCCCGATCGTCGAGGCGACCGTCGACGAACTGTTCCGCGACGAGGTGGTCGGCATGGACCCCGTCGACTCGGCCTCGCTCGCGACCCGGTCGTACACCGATCCCTACCACTTCGGCGGGAGCGTCTTCGTTCAGAGCGTCGTCAGCGCCGTCGACGTGGCCTGCTGGGACATCCGCGGCAAGGCCGCCGGCCGCCCGGTCTACCGCCTGCTCGGCGGGCCCGAACGCGAGGAGTTGCTCCCCTACGCCTCGACGATGTACTACACCGAGCGCGACCGACCTATCGAGGAGCCGATGCGCGAAGCCGTCGACGAGGGCTTCGAGGCGGCGAAGATCAAGATCGGCGCCGACCCGGAGACCGACGTCGAACGGGTCCGGACCGCGCGCGAGATCCTCGGCGACGACGCCCGCCTGATGGTCGACATGAACGGCAACTACCGCCCCGACCAAGCGATCCGGTCGATCCGGGCGATCGCGGACTACGACCTCACGTGGGTCGAGGAGCCGGTTCCGCCGGAGAACCTCTCTGGCTACCGGGAACTCAGACAGCGGACCGACGTGCCGCTGGCGGCGGGGGAGGCCCACTACGGGCGCTTCGAGTTCAAGCGGCTGATCGACGACCGCCTCGTCGACGTGGTCCAACCGAACCTCGCTCGGTGTGGCGGCCTCTCGGAGGCCCGTCGGATCGCCGACCTGGCGTCGACGGAGAACGTCGCCGTCCGCCCGCACATCTGGAACAGCGCGGTCGGTCTCGCCGCGGCCGTCCAGTTCGCGGCCAGCGTCGGCGACTACCCCCACACCCGCAACGTCCCCGACCCGATGATGGTCGAGTTCGACCGCAGCGCCAACCCGCTGCGCGAGGACATCCTGGAGACCCCCTTCGACCCGACGGGCGGCCGTCTGGCCGTGCCCCAGGAGCCCGGGCTGGGAATCACCGTGGACGAAGACGCGATCGAACGCTACAGCGGATCTGAATAGGCGTTCGGCGGAGGGGGACGCCCGGTCGGCCGGGCTGAGTGCAGCAGGTTTTTGTGTCGGTTTATCGACTATCAGGGCATGTCCGACGAGAGCGATAGCGACGACCAGCGCCGGGAGCCGAAGCGGCCGTCTCGGCGACAGCTGTTGGCCATGACTGGGACGGCGGTCCTGGGATCGATCGCCGGCTGTAGCGGAGACGGGGAGCCGGCAACCGCCGATCCGGGGGCGACGCCGACGGAGACGGCCGCGCCGACCCCGACGGCCACCGCGACCGACACGCCGACCGCGACGGGCACCCCGTCGCCGTCGCCGACAGAAACCCAGAGCGTCGAGGAGCTGATCGCCCAGTACGGCTGTCCCGCGGAGAGCGACGAGTACGACGCCGTCGTCGCGAAAGACGGCTCCGGTGACTTCGAGTCGGTCCAGGCGGCCACCGACGCGATCGATCCGGGGACCTTCGACGGGTTCCGCGTCTTCATCAAGCCCGGGCGGTACAAGGAGAAGATCCGCCTGCCGCCGAACCGCACGGACGTGACCTTCGTCGGCGAGAGCGCGACCGAGACGGTCCTCACTTACGACGACCACGCCGACAAGACCGGCGACAACGGCGAGGAACTCGGTACCTCGCAGTCGTCGAGCTTCTTCGCCGACGGGCTGGACTTCACGGCGCGGAACATCACCTTCGAGAACGCCGCGCCGGACGTGGCCCAGGCCGTCGCGATGCGCGTCAGCGGCGACCGCGCGTTCTTCGAGAACTGCCGGTTCGTCGGCAACCAGGACACCCTCTACAACTACGGGCGGGGCACCCGCCAGTACTTCCGGAACTGCTACGTGGAGGGCGACGTGGACTTCATCTTCGGCCTCGCGACGGCGGTGTTCGACAACTGCAAGATCAACTGCAAGGACGAGGGGTACATCGTCGCCCCCGCCACGCCCGAGAAACAGGACCACGGGTACGTCTTCAGGAACTGCGAGATCACCGGCGACGCGCCCGAGCAGTCCGTGTACCTCGGCCGGCCGTGGGAGCCCTACGGACAGGCCGTGTTCATGAACTCCTACCTCGGCGACGTGATCCGACCGGCGGGCTGGGAGCCGTGGGACGAGCCCGAACACGACGACAAGACGAAGACGGCGTTCCTGGCCGAGTACAACAACGAGGGCCCGGGTGCGGCCACCGACCAGCGCGTCGACTGGGCGCACCAGCTCAGTGACGCCGAGGCCAAACAGTACGAGTCGCTGGAGACCGTCTTCGGCGGCTGGACGATCGAGGAGTGCCTGTCCGACGACGCGAGCGCGTAGGGGCGCGACCGATCGGGAATCGGACGGTAGCGCGGGATCCGACATTTTCATAGGGGGACGAACCCGCTATTGGGTATGGACGTTCTGGTTACCGGCGCGTACGGACGCTGCGGCACGGCGCTGATCGACCACCTGCACGACGACGACGCCTACGACTTCACGTACTACAACCGGTCGGACCGGCCCGACGACCACCCCTACGGCGGCTACGACACCATCGTCGGCAACGTCACCGACGGCGAGAAGCTCCGCGCGGCCTCCGAGGACCGGGACGCGATGGTCCACATGGCCGCCTATCCCTACACGGACGGCGACTGGACCGACGTGCTCGAACCGAACATCGTCGGCGCGTACAACGCCCTCGAAGCCGCCCGCGAGGAGGAAGTCGAGACGTTCGTCTTCCTCTCGACCAACCACGTGATGGGCAAGTACGAGATAGAACACGCGCCCGAGCTGTACAGCCGGGACTACAGCCTCCTCGTCGACCACACGGACCCGGTCAGGCCCGACTCCTACTACGGCGCCTCCAAGAGCTTCGGCGAGGACCTGGCCCGCTACTACGTCGAGGAGTTCGAGTACCCGAAACACGTCTACTCGCTGCGGGTCGGGACGGTCAACATGCCCGAGTACGACCACCCGTACGGCAACGCCGAGTCCGGCGTCGACGACGGGGACTTCGAGCGCGGCAGCCCGGAGTACGAACGCGCCGTCGCCCGGATGAAGTGCACCTGGCAGTCCCGCCGGGACTTCGCCCACCAGGTGGAGTGCTGTCTCGAAGACGACAACGTCGAGTACGGGACCTTCTACGGCGTCAGCGACAACCAGCGCCGCTGGTTCGACCTCGAACACGCCCGGTCGCTGATCGACTACAACCCGCAGGACGACGGCGACGAGTGGGACGAACCCCCGGCCTGATATCCGAGCGAACTCGCCAGTCGGCCGACGCTGTATCTCCAGATCGCACGAGAGAAAACCTCGCGAACGGGACCGGTCGCCGAGTCATGGCAGGGTGGATCTGCGCGCCCGGTACGGTCCCGTCACCGAGAGCAGACAGCAGACAGCAGTACCGCGTGTGGATTTGCGCGGAGTGGTGTTGGGGATTAGTTCGATGTCTGTGCGCTGTCCCGCGTGGGGTTCGGGACGACTACGGCTTCGGAAGTTGAGTATATATGCTTTCTCCATAACATACGATAGATGATACGACTGGCCGAACGCGCGACCCGACCCAAACCAATTTATAGGAGTGCACCGGAGATATCGGTAATGGCGACCAGCAAGAACGCGAGCGGTGCGAACAGTTTCGCGACGCGAGCGGCGTCGGAAATCAAGGAATCGGTGCTGGCGAGAGTCGCGACGCTGGGGGTCCTTCTGACGTTCCTCGCTATCGCGATCGAGGCCGCGATCCGCTCCGGATTCCTCGTCCGGGGGATCTCCGGCATCTGGGCGACGATCTTCCTGCTGTGGGGCGTCGCGCTCGTAGTCGCCGGGACGGTCGGGCGGACGCTGATCTGGTGGCGCCGCCGGTGAGAACGGGGTACGCTCGTCGTTATCGCTCGGTCAACTGCGAAACGTTGTGTTCTCCGGGTTCCCGCGTCAGCGAGAGCCCGTCGATCTTCCGGATCGTGAACTCGCCGAGGACGTTCACCTCACAGCCCTCCTCTAAGTGACCGCCTACGGTCCGCTCCCCGTTGAACGCCGTGACGTGGAGGTGCGGTTCGCCGTCCGCGATCGCACCACCGACGTTCGTGACCTCCCAGGAGCCGTCGAGTTCGAGGTCGACGTTCCGGTCCGACTGGTCTTCCGGGAGGTCCGTCCGGTTGACGTAGTGGATGTTGAGGTTGCTGAACGTCCCGATCCCCGAGACCACGGCCCCGGTGTCGACGTCGTGGTCCTCGCAGGCCGCCTCTATCGATTCCAGTGCCATGTCGCCGCGGTCGAGACGGACGATGACGTGCCCGTCGTCTGATTCGAAGGACTCCATACACCCGTCGATCGGTCGCGCGGAGAATAAATCTGCCCCTACCGGCGGCGCGAACGAGTCACGCTCGCCGGAGGAACGCGAGACAGGTCGGTTTCGGGACCGCCCGACGCGCGCGTTCGTCGAGACCGCCGCTGTCCCCGACCGCGAAGCTGACGACGGTGAAGTCGTCGCGGTTCTCGCAGAGCAGGAAGCGACCCCGCGGGTCGAGCGCGAAGTCCCGCGGATTCGCGCCGCCGGTGGGAGTGTGCCCCAGCGAGGTGAGCGACCCGTCGTCGGCGACCCCGAACTCGGCGATACTCTGGTGGCCTCGGTTCGAGACGTACACTCGGCCGGAGGGGTGGACGTGTACGTCGGAGGGGGCGTTGTCCGCGACCGAGGCCTCGTCGGGGACGGTGCTCACGGCCCCGACGGGAGAGAGCGCGCCGGTGTCGGCGTCGCGAGCGAGCGTCGTCACCGTCGAGTCCAGTTCGCCGACGAGGTAGCCGAACTCGCCGTCGGTCCCGAACGCGAGGTGGCGCGGTCCCGTCCCCGGCGGGAGGGACACGCCTCCCGGCTCCGCCGGGCGGAGACGGTCGGACGCGGCGTCGATCCGATACGCTTCGACGCGGTCGGTCCCCAGGTCCGGGACGTAGACGAACTCGCCGTCGGGACCGGGGACGGCGGCGTGGGGGTGCGGTTCGGCCTGGCGGTTCGAGTTCGCGCCGCTGCCTTCGTGGGCGACCACGTCGCAAGCGGCGCCCAGGTCACCGTCGCCGTCGACGGGGTACATCGCCGCGGTCCCGCCGCCGTAGTTCGCGGTGAAGGCGTACCGGCCTTCGGGGTCGACGCTCACGTAGCACGGGCCGACGCCCTCGCTCGACCGGTCGACCCGGCGGCGGAGCGACCCGTCTTCCCGGTCGACGGCGAACGCGCTCACCGTGCCTCCGTCCGTCCGGTTCGCGACGTAGACCCTGTCGCGGTCGGGATGGGGGGCGAGGTACATCGGGTGCTCGACGGACGTCGACGCCGTTTCGGACAGCGTCCCCGCGGCCCCGTCGTAGGCGTACGCGTAGACGCCGGCATCGCCGTCGCCGGCCGTCGAACAGACAAGCGCGAGGTGCTCCGAGTCGGTCATCGACGCCACGTACTCCCGGTGTCACCTTGATTCGACCGGTCGTCGATCCGCCGTGCGGGCGGGCTGAACGGCGTCGTCGAACCGGCCCCGTCACCGAAAGACCCTTACTGTGAGACCGTAACACAGGGATATGAATCGCCGCGCGTTTCTCGCGACAGCAGCGGCAGTCACGGCCGGATGCGGCCAGACCGAACGCACGACCGACTCGCCGTCCGGAGACGACGGCCCGGCGACCGAGACGCGATCGAGCGGCGGCGGTCCGGCGACGGACTCGCCGACACGGACCGAGACCGCGACGGTCGCCCCCGCGTCCGTCGGGGTGACCGACGTGTCCGTCCCGTCGACCATAGAGATCGGGACCGCGGGCACGCTGTCGGTCACGCTGGAGAACGCGGGCGGGCAGTCGGGGTCGTTCTCCTCGGCCGTCGAAGCGAAGGTCGGAACCGGCGAGTGGACGGCGACCGACGCGACCGTCGAGGCGACCGTGGCCGCGGGCGAGTCGGTCACCGAGACGGTCGATCTCCCGCCGAATCACTACGTCGAACCGGCGTCGTACCGGCTCGCCGACGCCGACCCAGTCGCGCGGACCCGGTTCGTCGCCAGGGAGATCCCCCTCGGAGAGACCCACCTCCTCCCCAACGGCGTCGCGCTGTCCGTCCACGACGTCGGGTTCGGCGAGACCTACACCTACGAGAGCAGCGGCGGCGAGAAAACCGCCGAACCCACCGACGGCGACAAGTGGGCCGTCGGCACGGTCCGCGCCGAGAACACGGCCGACGAACCGGCGCGAGCGCCGCTGGTCTCGGACATCGGGTTCTTCCGCGGCGAGGAGGAGTACTCCTTCCAGCACCTCTCCGACAACCGCGACCGCTACCGGGGCGGCGAACTCGAACCCGGCTCGGTCAGCGAGGGCGACCTGCCCGCGAACGTCCCGGTCGCGGCCGAGCGGGCAGCCCTCAGAGTGGAGTACAGCGAGAGCTTCGAGGAAGGCCAGATCACGGTGAACTGGACGCTCGGCGAGTAACGACGCTCCGGACCACGGCCGACGGCTCGCGGACGACTTGCTTCCGAACGGCAACCGGCTACCAGCCGCTGGTGTGTCGAGGAAACGCGGAAGAACGGCCGAAACAGGACGAATCGAACGACGCGGGTGAAGCGGGCGAAACGGCTGTCGTCAGTCGTCTGACGGCGCCGCCTCGCCGCCGGTCGCGGAGAAGTCGTCGTCCGCGTCGTCGACGATAGACTCGCTCTGCCAGTACTCGTGATCGTCGACCATCCGGAAGCAGGCGCCGCGGTGGGACTCGCTGCCCGTTTCTGCCGCGTACGACCCGGGCGTCTGCTCGGCGCACACCTCGCGCGCTTCCGGGCAACGGGTGTGGTAGCGACAGCCGCTCGGCGGGTTCGTCGGGTCCGGGATGTCGATCTCCCGGATCGGCGACTCGTCGGCGCGCTCCTCCTCGGGGTCGAGCTCCGGCGTCGCCCAGCGCAGCGCCTGCGTGTAGGGGTGCTGGGGGTTGTTGATGACCTGCTCCGGCGGCCCGATCTCGACCAGCTCGCCGAGGTAGAGGACGCCGATGCGCCCGCCCGTTCGCTCGGCGATGTACCGGGCGTTCGCGAGGTCGTGGGAGATGAACAGGTACGAGGTGTCGAACATGTCCTGCAGTTCGATGAGGAGGTCCATCATCTCCACGCGCAGGCTCACGTCCAGTGCGCTGACCGGCTCGTCGGCCAGGATGACCTCGGGGTTCATTAGCATCGCGCGGATGAGCGCGACGCGCTGTTGCTCGCCGCCCGAGAGCTGGTGGGGGTAGCGTTCGTAGTAGTCCTCCGGCGGCGTCATCCCGACGTGTTCGAGCATGCTCATGACGCGCTGGCGGCGGTCGTTGCCGTCGAGGTCCTTGTGCCAGCGCTTGAGCGGCGCTTCCAGGATCTTGCTGTTGCGGCGGTGGGGGTTGAGCGCGCTCCCCGGGTCCTGGTGGACGATCTGGAGCGACCGGCGGATCTCGCTCCACGAGACCGAGCCGTCGCCGTTGCCGTCGCGGACGTCCCAGATGTCGTTGCCGCGGTACTCGACGCTGCCGCCAGTCGGCCGCTGCAGGCCGACCGCGGTCTTGCCGAGGGTGGTCTTGCCGCAACCGGACTCGCCGACCAGCACGACCACGTCGTTCTCGTAGATGTCCAGGTCGATGCCGTCGACGGCCTTGACCGCCGGCGGGTCCTCGAAGAAGTCCAGGAAGCCCGACTCCTTCTCGAAGTGGACTTCCACGTCGTTCATCGAGAGGACGGGCTGTTCGCCCTCGCGGTCGGGGACGGGCTTCGTGGACCGCCTCTCCGTGCCGTCGTCCGCGAGTTCGGGCGAGTCCGCGTCTTCGGTCATCGGGATCTCCTCGGCGGAGTGCTCCCAGTGGTGGCAGTGGACGAACCGCCCTTCGCCGGCGTCGTACGGGCCGGGGTCGACGTCGACGCACTCCTCGTCGGCGAGCGGACAGCGCGGGTGGAACGAGCAGCCCTCGGGGACGTTCACCGGGTCCGGCGCCGACCCCTCGACCGGCCGCATGTTCTCGATCGGCGATTCGAGGTTCGGCGTCGACTTCAGCAGCATCCGCGTGTAGGGGTGCGCGGCGTCTTCGAGGATCTCGTCGGTCGGTCCGAGTTCGACGAACTCGAAGGCGTAGAGCACGCCGACGCGGTCGGCGATGTCAGCGACCAGCGGCAGGTCGTGCGTGATGAAGACGATCGTCAGGTCGTAGCGCTCCTTGAGGTTCTCCAGCAGGGAGATGATAGAGCGCTGCATCAGCAGGTCGAGCGCCGCGGTCGGCTCGTCCATCACGAGCACTTCCGGTTCGAGGACGAGCGAGAGCGCGATGAGCGCGCGCTGTTTCATCCCGCCCGAGAGTTCGTGCGGGTAGGAGTCGAGCACGCGGTCGGCGTCGAGGTACAGGTCTTCGAGCAGCTGGCGGGCCCGCTCCATGCCCTCGCGGACGTCGTAGTCGTGGGCCTCCAGGGTCTCGACGAAGTGCGTCTCGACGTCCCGGACGGGGTTGAACGAACTCATCGCGCCCTGGAACACCATCGACACCTCCTCCCAGCGGTACTGCTTCCGCTCCTGCTTGCTCAGTTCGAGCACGTCGAGGGACTCGCCGTCCCCGGGGTTGTACGTGATGTCTCCCCGGAGGTAGCCCGGGTCGACGACCGCGTCGAGCAGGGCCGAGGCGAACATCGACTTGCCCGACCCCGACTCGCCGACGACGCCGAGCACCTCGTTGCGCTCGATGTCCATGTCGACGTTGTCGAGGACGCGCGATTCGCCCCGTTCCATGTCGAACGAGACCGTCGTGTCTCGCATCTGCAGGATCGGGTCGCTGTGCGTCACCGTTCGTTCGTAGTCAGTCTCAGATACCGTCATTTCAGACACCTCCGACCATGCTCTCGCCGCTCGTGTCTTCCTCTCCGCTCGCCGCCCCCTCGTCACCAGACCGCTTCTCGTGGCGGGCGCGGACCCGCGGGTTGAAGACGCGGTCCAGCGACTGTCCGAGGAGGATCAGCCCCACGGAGAAGACGATGATGGCGATCATCGGCACCAGGAACCAGTGGAGCGCGCCCGGTCGGACGTGGGCGTTCGAACTGTAGGCCTGGTTGAGCGTGATCCCCCAGTTGAGCTTCTCGAAGGGCAGGATGCCCAGATAGTACAGGGCGACCGCCGAGAAGATGACCCGGCGAGCCGCGTTAGTCAGGTTGATCACGACGAACGGCATCAGGTGCGGGACGATCTCCTTGAAGATGATGTCCCGGTTGGGGATGCCCATCGCTCGCGAGGCCTCGACGAACGACTCCGACCGCAGCGTCAGCATCTGCGAGCGGATCGCCCGCGCGAGTCCGCCCCACGCGGCGATGCTCAGCAGGATCCCGACGACGTACGGGTCGTTTCCGATGGGGAGCAACAGCGCCAGCACCATCACCGTCGGCAGACCCGGCAGGTTGATGAAGATGTCCGTGATCGAACTCAGGACCGTGTCGGCCCAGCCACCCTTGTAACCGGCGATGGCGCCGACGAGCGTCCCGACCCCGACGGTCGCGAGCGCGCCGGAGAAGACCATCTTCAGGATCTCGGTCGTGGAGTAGACGACCTGCGAGAACAGGTCACGGCCCATCTGGTCGGTCCCGAGCGGGTAGTCCCAGTTCTGGAACGGCTTCGCGAGTGCACCGGCCTCGCCGACTTCGGTGGGCGAGATGATGTGCGGTCCCACGATACCCATGAAGAGGTAGGTGAAGACGATCGTGAACCCGATCCGGGCCCGCCAGTCCGTCCAGACGATCAGAAACGGCGCGCGGACGTAGGTGTCGTAGATCTTCCGGATCCTGTCGAGCCGCGTCTCCTCGACGGAGGAGACGACCTCGAATGGGGAGTCGACGCCGACGTTGCCGCCGTCGGTCCTCGCGACCGGATCGTCGGTCGCCTCGTCGGCGTCCGGGATGGCTTCCAGGGCGTCCGCGTGGTCCCGCCGGTCCGCCCCGTCGGTCGAATCACTCATCGGTCGATCCCTCCGCTGTCCGTTCTGATCGCTCGGTGGATTCCATATCTCTCTGTTTCGGTTGTCTGTGACGGGCTTCACCCGTCGTCGCGGCCGCAAGCCGCCGCTCTGGGGACGGGCGCTCGCCCGCCCAGTTGGTCTCAGTACGACTCACTTTCCTGCCCCCGTGCTCGCGGGTCCAGATAGCCGTACGTCAGGTCGGCGATCAACAGCGTGGTGACGACCGCGAGGGTGATCACCACGAACCCGCCCATCATCAGCGCGTAGTCGCGCTGGTAGGTAGCCGACAGCATGTACCACCCGATGCCGCGGTACTGGAACACCTGCTCCAGGACGATGGACCCGCCGAACATCTCGCCGATGCCGATGAGCAGCGTCGTGTACATCGGGAGGATGGCGTTGCGCGCGACGTACTGCGTCGAGATGGTCACGTCGGAGAGCCCGCGGAGTCGGGCGACTCGGAGGTAGTCCTCGCCGAGGACGCGGATCGCGTTCCCACGCATCCCCAGCGACGCCACCCCGGACGCGACGATCATCGAAAGCACCGGCAACGCCGCGTGTCGTATCACCCCCGCGATGAACGGCCACGTCAGCCCGGGTTCGACTCCGGTCGGCTGTTTCCCGCCCGTCGGGAACCAGCCCCAGCGGTACGACATGAAGATGAGCAACATGATAGCCAGCACGTAGAACGGGATCGACCCCATCAGGATCGCCCACGAGGTCAGTCCGACGTCCAGTTTCCCACCTTCCCAGTACGCCATCAGGGCGCCGACCGAGATGCCGATGAAGAAGCTGATGAACGTCGCCCAGCTCAGCACGAACAGGGTCCAGGGAAGCGACTGAGCGATGATGTCGACGACCGATTCCTGGTAGTACACCGACTGTCCCAGGTTCCCCTGGGCCATGTTTATCATGTAGTCGACGTACGCCTGCGGAATCGGTTTCGTCGGGTCGATGCTCAGCCGCAGTTCGACCAGTTGCCGTGCTCGCGCCGGATCCATCCCACGCCGCTCGAGCTGCTGGATCATCGCCCCCATCGGATTGCCCGGCATCATCCGGACGATCACGAACGAGAGCGTGATAACGGCCCACGCGGTGAACGCTGTCTGCCCTAGCCTGCGCAGACGCCAGTCTATGTTTACCATGATCCTACTACTTGAAGGGTAGTGATTCCGAACCCCTTGAATGTATCCCTCCACCGCCCGCACGCGTACCCGCAATCAGACCGAGAGTCGCGGTCGACTGACAGAAGCCACGGATATATGGCAACTCGCCCACAGAAACCGGGGCTACGTTTCGGCCGGCCGATAGAACGCGAGGCCAGTCAGACTGTTGTGATCGCCCATCGCTCCGCGGGCTGTCAGAACGGCTCCCACTCGGTGCGGATGACGACGGCGCTGGCGATAAACGACAGGACCGTCGGGACGAGCGTCAACTGTGCGACGACGTACGGGGCGGTTCCGGGTTCGAGGACGGAGAAACAGAACGCCAGCAGGAGGAGAAAGAGGATGTCGACCCCGAGGATCACCTTGGCAGCGGACTTGAGCAGTCCCATACCCCCCGACTGACGCCGCGGAGATATAAGCGTTCGCTCGGCGGCCCGCGCCGGACCGAGAGCACTTCGGCCCGCTCGCGAGCTGTAGGACGCTGTCGCTCCGCGACGTGGCGGGCGCAAAAAGCGAAGTGAATCGGGGCCGTCGACGGCGGTTCGACCGGTTAGTTACCGGTGTACTGGATGCCGTCGCCGACTTTCGTCGCGATGAACAGCGCGTCGTCGATACCCTCGGTGATCTCCGGGGACGCGTTGAGCTTCCAGTTCTTCTTGTTGAACGCGCCCGCGTCGGGCTCGTACATGTTCTCGTGCTCCGGCACGTACTGGTTCCACCACCACATCAGCTCCTTGTGGTACTTGGAGTCGCCGGTGGTCTGCCACTTCTGGATGTGGTCGGCGACGTTGATCTGCTTGGTCCCGCTCGACCCCTCGGGGTCGCCGATGGGCATCGGGATCTCGGCGTCGAGCGAGAACTGTGCGAGGCTGGAGAGCCAGTCGACGACCAGGCCCGGCGCCCACATCGCGGTGATGCCGTTCGCCGAGGAGCCGTCGGGGATCATCTCGTACTCGCCGTTCTGACGGCGCTCGTCGAAGGTCGCCGTGTCGACGGAGTTCTGGGTCACGCCGATACCGAAGTCCTCGAGGTTCTTCTGGAGGACCTGGAAGTCGACCCGCTTGGTCGCGTTCAGGAACTCGAGTTCGAACCGCTCGCCGTCCGGCGTGAGCCAGTTGCCGTTGCTGTCCTGCTCGAAGTCGGACTTGCGCAGGTACTTGGCGGCGCGTTCGGTGTCGTTCTGGCCGTACATCTCGAAGTCCTTGACCCACTCGGTCGACTCGTGCTCGCCGCGTTGGAGGATGCGACCGGGCACGCGGCACGGCGCCCACTTGAAGCGCCGCTTGACGCCCTGCAGCAGTTTGTCGACGCCCTTCCGGTTGAAGACGTGGCAGATGGCCTTCCGGACGTTGCGGTCGTTGACCGGGGTGTCGTAGTCGTTGTTGGCGCCGCAGTTGAACGTGAACAGGCTGTTGGCCGAGCGCGCCTGGCGGTACAGCGAGTGCGTGTCCGGCAGCTGCTTCTTCAGGTCGTTCTGGACCGGGAAGCCGCCCGCGGTCGCGTCGACCTGGTTGCTCGAGTACGGCTGGACCGGCTGGTTCGTGTTCGGGAAGTTCCGCATCGCGAACTCCCGGAAGTTGATGTTCTCGGCGTTCGGGTGGTCCTCGTAGAGCTCGCAGACGATGATGTTGTCGCCGACGTTCTTGAGCTGGAAGGGACCGTGCCCGATGGGGTTGTTCGTGATCTTCGGGTAGTTGGCCGTCGTGATCTCCTCGATCACGGCCGTCTTGTCGTCACCCGAGGCGTTGCGAAGGCGCTTGTGCCAGTCGCTCCACTTCTTGTCGTCGTGTTTCGTGAAGACACCGCGCGCGAGGTTGCCGTGGTAGTCCGCGATGGTGTTCTGCATCGCGAACTTCGGCGCGTACGGCGTGTGCAGGTTGACCCGGACGAGCCGGTCGTCGACCGCCTCGATGCTCTCCATCGCGACGTGGGCGTTCTCGCCGTCCTCGGCCTGGGCCTTCAGGATTTCCAGTTCGATCTGCTGCTCCATCACGTAGTCCTGGGCGACGAACTGGTCCCCGTTGTGCCACGTGTAGTCGTCGCGGAACGTGGCCTCAAGGGTCGTGTCGTCCGTCATCTCCCAGTCCTCGATCATCACGGGGATGATCTTGTCGGCCGACGGACTGTAGGCCGCCGGGCGGTCCATGATAGCCGCGCCGGGCCACCAGCAGCCCGTCTGGGCCGGGTTCCAGGGGTTCAGGTGTCGCTCCGGGGGCGCCGCGTCCGCGTGGTCGAACAGCCGGAACCGGGCGTCGTTGACGTTGGACATGCCATCGCCGCCGTCGCCGGATGTTCCGTCGCCACCGTCGCCGGAGGTTCCGTCGCCACCGTCGCCGCTCCCGTCACCTGGCGTCGGGGTTCCGTCGTTCCCCGAGCAACCGGCGAGCAGGATGACGCTTCCGGCGGCACCGGCCCTGATGAAGTCACGTCTCGTACTCCCGTCTGATCGCCAGTTGTCAAAGTCTGGCATACCCCGACTTTGCACATGACACTATATATACTTAACTATCTTTGCGGTGATGTTTGGTCCCAGGTCGCGGCTCGATCGGACGACCGGCCGCCGGTCGGTCGACCGAACGGCAGCGCTACGCTCCGGCATCTTTAACGGAGGGAAACCCATGGGGACGGGTATGACTGAGGAGCGCAGACGAGACAGCGACAGTGATCGGACTCACAGACCGGCGATCTCGCGGCGTCGGCTCCTGGCGATCGCCGGACTCGGCGCGGCGGGCGCGACAGCCGGCTGTAACGGACTCGGCGGCGATGCCACGCCGACGCCGGACCCAGATGGCGGAAACGATCCGGCGGACTCACCGGCGTCGACCCCGACCGCGACGGCGACGCCCGAGGCCACGGAAACGGCAGCGGAGACGTCGACGGCGACCGAGACGTCCACCCAAACGAGCGTCGCATCGGGGTTCGACGCGGACACACTCGCCGAGTCGCCGAGTTCGCACGTCGCGCCCGCGGACGGCTTTGCCGACGCGTCGTGGCTGTCGGGCGCGCTTCCCGACGTCGTGAAGGTGACCACTCTCGACGCGTCGGGCGAGGGGTCGCTCCGCTGGGCGCTCAATCAGCCCGGGGCACGGATCGTCGTCTTCGAAGTGGGCGGCGTGATCGACCTCGGCGGCCAGTCGCTGGCCGTCTCCCGCCCGAACGTCTTCGTCGCGGGCCAGACGGCGCCGTCGCCCGGGATCACGATAATCCGGGGCGGCCTCACGATCGGTGCCGACAACGTGATACTCCAGCACCTGCGCGTGCGACCCGGCGACGACCTCTCCGGCCCGGTCGACTGCATCGGGAACGAAGGCGGGTCCAACGTGATCGTCGACCACTGCACGGCCACCTGGGGGTCCGACGAGAGCATCTCGACGAACGCCGGGGCTGAGAACCCGAAGGTAACCCTCTCGAACAACCTGATCGCCGAGTGCCTGAACGACTCGATCCACCCCAAGGGCGAACACGGGTACGGCACGCTCGTCATGGACCGGAGCAAGCAGGTGACCATCGCGGGCAACCTCTGGGCGAACAACGTTGCTCGCCACCCGCGTCTGAAAGGCGGGTCGACCTCGGTCGTCGTGAACAACGTCGCGTACAACTACGAGCGCGCGCTCAACCTCGGCGGCGGCGTCGCCGACGAGACGCGCGCGTCCGTCGTCGGGAACTTCTACGCCGCGGGCGAGCGGACCGACCCGGATGACCCGGTGATCGGCACGACGTACACCGACGCGGACGGCCCGGTCACGGCCTTCGTCGCCTACAACGAGACCGACCCGTCGTCGATACCCATCACCCGCGACGGGACGCGGATCGACCTCGTCAGCGAACGCCCGTTGTGGCCCGACGGCCTCGCCGCCGTCCGCGGCGAGGCGGCCTACGAGAACGCACTCTCGGCCTCGGGCGCGCGACCGGCCGACCGGGACGCTATCGACGAGCGGATCGTCTCCGACGTGGACGCGCGCGCCGGCGGCGTCATCGACAGCCAGGAGGAGGTCGGCGGCTACCCGGACCCCGAACCGACGGAGCGCGAACTCGACGTCCCCGAGTCCGGCCTCGCCGAGTGGCTCCGCGAGTTCACCCTCGCCGTCGAGCAGAACTGACCGACGACCGCCGCGTTTCTGCGATTCGGCGTTCGAACCTGTCGCGATCTCCTCAGCAGTAGCCACGCCGTTCGCTGCTATCGCTCCCCAAAGAGACGGCCGTGGCGGTCGGTGAGCGAAAGCGAGGCGCTGTCGGACGGAGACCGCGAAAAAAGGAAGTTGCTCGGTAATTCAGTCGCGGCGCAGGCGGACGAAGGCGGCCGCCAGGAGCGCGACGATGGCCGCGGCGATACCGAAGCCGGGGCCGCCGTCGGACGTGGTCTCCGCACCGCCGTCGTCGGGCGTCTCCGTCGGCGTCGCCGTGGCCGGCGCGTCAGTCGGCGTGGCCGTCGGCGTCGCCGTGGCCGTCGCGGTCGGCGTGGCCGTCGGCGTGTCCGTCGATTCGACGGTGTAAGCCGCGCTCGCCGCGGCGACGTTACCCTCGGTCTCGTAGGGGTCGTCCTCGGCCGGGAAGTCGAACTGCTGGTTCCCGTTGGTGTCCTGGTGCGCGACGACGTACAGCGTCGCGTCCTCGGAGACCGCCTCGTCGAGGGCGACCTCGAGGCCGCTGTGTTGGCCGGCCTCCAGGTAGTCGGTCGACCCGACCGTCGGGCCGAGCTGGCTGCCGGTGTGGACGGAGACGAACCCGCCGTCGCTCAGGTTGACGCTGTCGACGACGACCGACTGCCCGTCACCGGACTGGTCGCTCATCGAGATGGTCGCGCTCGGCGGCGCGACGACCTCCGCGGTCGTGTTCAGCGTCGTGATCGGCGAGTTCGGCGGGTCCTCGATGCGGGTCGCGTTGATGACCAGCGTCGTGCCGTACTCCAGATCGCTGGTGTCCATCGTCACGGACACCGACGAATTGGGCATCGAACCGGCGATCTTGCCGGCCATCACCGGACCGGAGCCCGTGTTGACGATCTCGCTCCAGGACTCGGAGACGTTCGCGTCCGGCGAGGTGACGTCGATCGTCCACTCCGCACCGGCGGCGACCTGGGTGTTCAGCGTGATCTCCGCTTCCTGGGTCTGGGGCACCTCCACCGGCGCGCCCTTGTTGTTGATCCAGGTCTCGCCTTCGAGAGTCTCGAAGCGGACCGTCTCGTTCAGAGTGCCGTTCTCGGTCTCGATGGTCATGGTCCCCTCGTAGGTCTCACCGGGCTCCATCTGGACGGGTTCGCCGTCCTGGTAGAGCACGAGTTCGTTCGGATTGAGGTGGACGAACACGCCCTGAGACTCGTTGTTGTAGACGCGCTCGTCGGCCTGGTCGGGGTCCTGCACGACGGTGACGCCCGAGTCGTTCTGCGCGAGGTCGAGCGTCTTGGGCGCGCCGTCCGCGTTCGTCTGGGTGAGTTCGAACGACAGCGGCGAGTTCACGAACTTCTCGTTGGCGTCGCGGCCGGGCGACTTGGAGATGGCCGGGAACACCGACTGGCTCGTCTCGTAGTGGAGCCACATCGTGTCCCAGGCCTGGGCGCCCTGCGAGTCGTAGGCGACCGAGTCGTCGTAGCCCACCTCGCCGTCACCGATGCTGTTCGCGATCTCGGCCGGCGTCGACGTGTCGTCGATCCCGTACGGGAGCCCGAGGGGCTTCCCGTCGGAGAGGTTCGCGGCCGGGATGGTGTAGTTCGGGTCGATGATGTCCTGGACCGTGCCCGAGGAGTTGGCGACCGCGATGCGGTTCTCCGCGGAGAAGTACTCGTCGTCGTCCCGCGGCGTGCCCGGCGCGTACAGCGTCAGGTTGAAGGACTGCCCTTCGCGACCCGAGAGGTTGAACGCGGCCGTGATGGTCCCGTTGGGGATGGTCCCCATCGTGTCGCCGCCGAGTTCGTAGTTGCCTTCGAGCTCGACGGTCTCGGTCTGCGTGTCGCCGTTCTCGAAGGTCAGCTCCATCTGCATCTCGGTGCCGGCGGCGAGCGTCGCGCTCCCCGACAGCTCGGAGGTGAACCGGTTGCCCGGCGCGTACGACTCGTTGAGGCTACCGGTGCCCTCGACCATCTTGAACGACGTGTTCACCGTCTCGCCGTGGATGTCGAAGGTGGCCCGGTACTCCTCGCCGGTCGAGAAGTTCGCCGACTCCCCGTTCTGGGAGAGCGTCGCGCGGTTCGGGTCCATCCAGACGTAGACGCCCGTGTCCGGATCGTCACCGGTCGACCAGTCGCCCTCGACCTCTTCGGTGTCGCCGAGGATGACGACCGGCGGGATGGACTGGCTGGTGTTGGCCGAGACCGGCGCGGGCTCGAAGCCCTGCTGGTTGGCCGAGATGTTCAGCGTCTTGTTGCCGTCGACCTGACTGATGTCTACGCTCCAGTTCTCGCTCTGGAGGAAGTTCTGCGTGACGACGCCGTTCTCGTCGGGCGCGAGTTCCTCGACGCCCGAGGCCTCGACGTGGACGACCGCCATGTCCCAGTTGCCACCGGGGTTGCGCGCCGTGGAGTTGTCGACGCGCATGTGCCCGTCGCCCTCGGCGTTCGCGATCATGTCGATGCCCGACGTGTCGTCGGCGTACTCGTTCGGCAGGAACGGGTACGGGCCGTTCCCGTCACCGTCGTCGCGGTACCACGAGAGCGTCAGCGACTTCGCGCTCTCGTTGTCCACGACAACCTGCTGGCTTGCGATGTCCGACCCCTCTGTCGAAGTAGCGTCCGAGACCGCACCGGCGACGGCCGAAGCCCCTGCGACGGCGGAGAGGGCCACGAGTGCCGCGATAAAGACGGCTCGGAAGCGATGTGTTGTTCGTGTCATGCTTACTCTGAACGTGATTCAATCCTTATAATGCAAGTACCTCATTAAAAACCTTCGTGTTTGTGTACCACGGCGCGTGCGACGGCGGCCCCCAGTCGCTCGATACGACGGTCCGCTACAGAACGGCGTCGTCCAGGAACGGGAACTCCTCGGCGAGCGAAAGCCGCTCGTTCCGCCGACCGGACTCGTAGGCGGCCATCGTCACGACCACGGCCTTGAGACCGTCGAGCGCGGTGGCCGGCGGCTCTTCGCCGGTCTCGATCGCTTCGAGGAACGCTGTCCCCTTGCTCAGCCGCCGGTCGTAGCCGTTGTAGGGGTCGTGTTCGGTGCCCTCGGCGTCGATGGTCATGCCGGTTCGGTCGTCCCACTCGCGCCCTTCCAGGTAGACCGCGCCCTCTTCGTCCCAGATGTGGACGTGTTCGCGCGTCCGTGCGACCACGCCCGTGTCGGAGACGTTCGCCATCGCGCCCTCCTCGAACTCGATGATCGTCGAGGACTGCTTGTCGAATATCTGGTCGTCGTCGTGGAAGTCCACGTAGGCGTTGACGTGCGTCGGCGTCAGCCCCGTCGTCCAGAGGATGGCGTCGACGACGTGGGTCCCGACGTTGAGGAGGTGCCCGCCGCCGGAGAGTTCGGGATCCATCCGCCAGTCCTCCATGTGCTCGTAGTAGGACTGCCAGTCGTGGGTGATCTCGCCGGTGATGAATCGGGGTTCCCGATCGCCGAGCGCCCACCGCTCGCGTGCCAGGTCGTAGGCGGGATTGAAGTGGCGCTGGTAGCCGACCATGAACGTGCGATCGCTCGCCTCTGCTCGTTCCCAGAGGTCGTGAGCGTCCTCGACGCTGGTCGCGAGGGGCTTCTCACAGAGCACGTGGAGGTCGCGGTCGAGCGCCGCGGACGCCTGACGGTAGTGCAGACCGTTCGGCGTGGCGATCCCCACTGCGTCGAGTGGTTCCTCGTCCAGCATCGCCTCGTAGTCCAGGTACTGCGACGACGCCGGGACGGAAAGCTCCGCCCCCGCGTCCGCGAGACTCTCCTCGCTCACGTCGGCGAGCGCGACGAGTTCGGAATCGGGGAGCTCCTCGAACTGGCGTGCCAGCCGGATCCCGAGGCTCCCGACGCCGGCGATACCGACGGTTACCGCATCGGATCGGTCGACCATAACGAGTTGCTGTTGACCCAATCCGCCATTAACTGTTTCCCTCGGGATCGGTCGCGGCCGCTGCCGTCTCGGGCCGTTCGTGACGCATCGAACTCATCTCTCGAAGCGAGCGATCCTCTGTTCTGTACTCGGGAACAGAAAGGCGACTATATTCGACCAATATATCCCCACAGATGCCGATAACAACCGACACACCCACGTTATCTATATATTCGCAGTGGCGGAACGTGAAATGTCTCTCCAATCGACACGTATCGGTGTTCGAACGGGCTCACCACGGCCTTCCACCGATAGCGACGTAATCCGAGCACCGACCGGAACGGACGAATCAATTACAATATTACTACTGTAATACATCCGCTCGCTCGGGAGAGAACGGACGTGGCGCCGTATCTCAGCGGACGCGATCGCCGTGAACCGACGGGAGAACCGTCAGCCGGCCGACGTAGTTCGCGACCACCGGAACCGAAGGTATCGGCGAACCCCCGTTCTTCGCTTGGGAACATCGATGACAGTCCCGACGACGGTCGTACACCGTAGTTCCGTCGCGAGATTCCTCGTTCCCGCCGCGCAATCGATCGTTGATCGGGAACGTCCGAGATGTAACTCCACTCCCCGTTCCCCAGGGGGAAACGGGATGTGGCAGATCCATCTCGCAGCGCAGGCGGTCAGTATTGGCCGTTTCGACGACTGAGAAGCCCTGTTTCCCTCGTCGAGCTCGAGGTTAGCCACGGTCGGCCGCCTCCGTCCCGACCGGCTCCCCTCCAAAAGGATTAATATCCTTCATTCGAACCGGTTAAGACAGACGATGAACCCCGATAGACGAACATTTATCCGAACGCTGGGAGCCGGCTCCATCGCCGGGCTCGCCGGCTGTTCCGCGTTGTCGGGCGGCGACGACACGGACACCCCGGCCACCGACGCGGAACCGACAGACGCCGAGAAGACGAGCACGCCCGAACCGACGGGGACGGAGACCGACGCGCCGACGGACACCGACGCACCGGCGACCGGCGACGGCCCGACGGTCATCACGATGAAGGCCGCCGGCGCCGACATCTGGGAATCGACGGACCTCGGTCACTTCTTCTTCGCGGAGGTCAGCGGCGACTTCGACGCGCGCGTCGAGGTCACGTCGCTGGAGAACACGAACCCCCACGCCAAGGCCGGCCTGATGGCCCGCGCGGCGCTCGACCCGAAGTCGCGGAACGTCATGGTCCGCAAGCGCGCGGGCTTCGGCACGTCCCCGCAGTGGCGGCCGACGGACGGCGCCGCGACGACCAGCACCACCTCGGAGGCGGGCGCGCCGCTCAGTCGCGTCGAGGGCGGTACCATGAACGACGCCAACTGGCAGCGCCTGCAGCGCGTCGGCGACACGATCCGCGCATACGGCTCCCAGAACGGCGAGGACTGGACGCTGATGGTCGAGCTCACCGCCGACCAGATCGAGCTCCCCGACACGGTCTTCCTCGGGCTGGCGGCGACCAGCCACGACAACGCCAGCGCCACGACGGCGAAGTTCCGGAACCTCTCCGGGGTCGAGCCGACGAAGAACCAGGATCTGGGCAGCCCGATCATCTCGGGTAGCGTCTCCGTCGACCAGGCCGCGGTCATCTCCGGTCTCGGCGCGGAGTCCTCGCCCACGGGCGCGACCCTCACGGGGACCCTGGAGAGCATGGGCGGTTCGGACACCGTCGACGCGCGATTCGAGTACCGCGAGGCCACCGCGTCGGAGTGGCAGGCGACTGACGCCACCTCGCTCTCCGAACCGGGTGCCGTCGAGGTCGACGTCTCCGGCCTGACCCCCCGGCGGTACTACGAGTTCCGCGCCGTCGCCGCGACCGGCGACCAGGAGTTCGCCACGGTCGCACAGCTGTTCTCGACGCCCAGCGGGTCTGACGGCAGTTCGGACCAGGGTCCCGCGAGCAGTTCCCACGTCGACCCATCGCAGGGGTTCGCCGACATGGCCCCGTGGCTCGACGACGACACGCCGCTCGTCGTCGTCGACGAGCCGACCCGCGAGTCGCTCGCGGCGGCGACGAGCATCCCGGGCCCGCGCGTGGTCGTCTTCGAGACCAGCGGCACCATCGACCTCGGCGCCCAGGACCTCAACGTCCGCAACGACAAGTGCTGGATCGCCGGCCAGACCGCGCCGTCACCGGGCATCACGCTCATCCGCGGCGCGCTGAAGATCTACGGTAACGACTGCGTCGTCCAGCACATCCGCTCGCGCCCCGGCACCGCCGGCATGGAGCGCGGCGACGGCTGGCAGCCCGACGCCATCGAGGCCGTCGACGAGACGACCGGCAACGTCATCGACCACTGTACCGGCACGTGGTCCGTCGACGAGAACATCAACATCGGCTACGACACGAGCGACAACACCATCACGAACTGCCTGATGGCCGAGCCGCTCAACGACGCGACCCACGGCAAGGGCGAGCACGGCTACAACTCCATCATCGGCGACCGCGCGAAGAACGTCACGCTCGCCGGCAACGTCTACGGCCTCGCGACCGACCGGAACCCCCGGCTCAAGCAGGGCACCGAGACGGTCGTGGTGAACAACCTCATCCACCACTACCACGACGGCATGTGGGCCGACCCGGAGACCAAACACAGCATCGTCGGCAACGTCTTCGAGGACCCCCAGACCGACCAGCCCAACATCTTCGGCGACGGCAGCGTCTACGCCGAGGACAACGTCCAGAACGACGACGCCGACGTGCCGATGATCGGCGACGGCATCAGTCAGCTCGACTCGCGGCCGCTCTGGCCGGAGGCGCTCGAAGCCGTCTCCTCCGGGGAAGTCAAGTCGCACAACCTCGAACACGCCGGGGCGCGACCGACCGACCGCACCGAGACCGACAAGCGGATCATCTCCCACATCCGCAACGGCGAGGGCGGCGTCATCGACAGTCAGGAGGAGGTCGGTGGCTACCCCGAACTCGCTGAGAACACCCACTCCCTCGACGTCCCGACCACCGGTCTGCGCGCGTGGCTCCGCGAGCAGGCCGCCGCCGTCGAACCGTAACGAGCCCGCGATCTTCTCTCCGTTTTCGGCGCGCAAGAACCCGGTAGCGACTGCGTCGCCCAGAGCGAACAGCGAAAGGCGGCGCTCGACGGCGTGAATTCGGCGGCGTCGTTCGAAAAAATCGAGCGGCGACGGTCCCGCTCAGTCCGCGTCGACGGCGAAGTCGTCGGCGTCGGGCGCGTCGACGTGGTCGGTCAGGTCGCCGTGGTTGCCCGCGAACGAGACGCGTCCCGGGTCCTCGCCGCGGACGCGCAGGAACGTTTCCGCTCCCTGCCAGTCACAGCCGCTGACGAGCGTCTCGTCGACGTCGCGGAGTTCGACGACGGGCGTCTCCTGGTCGCTCTCGACCTGCAGGCCGTCGATCGAGACGCGTCCGGTCTCCTCGAATGCGAGCGCCGGCGCCTCGGCGGTCCGGATCCGGACGTTCGAGAAGGAGACGTCGTCGATGGACTTGCAGAACAGGCCGTGGCGCTGGTCGAAGCCGTCGGCCATCGCGGGCCGGAGGTCGGTCGCGTCGAGCGAGCGCGTGGCGTCGATCTCGACGTCGGCGAAGGAGATGTTCTCGAAGTGCTGTTCGGGGAGCCCCGCGAAGAAGCCGGCCGTCTCCACGTCGCGAGCGGTGATGTCCGAGAAGGCCACGTTGCGGACCATCGGCGTGCTCTCGTCGACGGGGATCGGGTCGCTGTCGATGTCCATGAAGTAGTAGCCGTTGATGGTGAACGGGCAGGCGACACGCCGCATGACGATGCCGTCGAAGCGGAGGTCCTCCACGACGCCGCCGCGGCCGCGCTGGGTCTTGATCCGGACGCCGCGGTCCGTGTCGGTGAAGGTGCAGTTGCTGACGGTGACGTCGCGCACGTCGCCTGACATCTCCGACCCGATGACGACGCCGCCGTGGCCGGCCTCGACCGTACAGTTCGTTACCGTGATCTGCGAGGCGGGGCGGCCGATGCTGCGCCCCTCTTCGTCTTTCCCGGACTTGATGCAGATGGCGTCGTCGCCGGCGTTGAGGTAGCAGTCGCTGATACGGACGTACCGCGAGGAGTCGATGTCCATCCCGTCGCCGTTAGGCGCGTCGTGGGGGTTCTCGACGTTCACGTCGTGGAACGTGACGTTGTCGGAGAAGACGACGTGGGTGTTCCAGAACGGCGAGTTCTTCAGCGTGATCCCCGAGACGGAGACGTTCTCGGACCTGTCGATCTGGAACAGCGGCGGTCGAAGCGTGAAACTGCTCACGTCGTCGGCCTTGTCGTTCAGCGCGCGGAACTCCTCCAGTCGCTCGACGAGGCTGTCGGGGAGGTCCGCGTCGTCCTCGCCGTAGAACTGCCACCAGTAATCGCCCTGGCCGTCGACGGTGCCGCGGCCGGTGATCTCGACGTTCTCGGCGTCTTCGACGAGCAGACAGGGGTGGAAGCCGGTCTGGTTCCAGCCCTCCCACCGGCTCTCTTTCGCCGGGAACGCCTCGTGGTCCCGGGCGAACTTGAGCGTCGCGCCGGCCTGCAACTCCAGGGTCGTCTGACTGCCGACCGTGAGCGGTGCGGTCAGGTACTCTCCCGGGGTGACGACGACCGTCCCGCCGGTCCCGGCGCACTCGTCCAGCGCCGACTGGAGCGCCTCCGTGTCTCGTTGCTCGCCTGTGCCGGACGCACCGAAGTCTCTCACGTCGCGTCTGGCGTCGCTGTCGGACATGAATCGTCTATCTCCGAGGTCGTCGATAAAGCTTCCCCTCCCCGTCCGGCGGTGTGACGGGCGAGACGGGCTGGCCGTCGCCGTCGGTATCGGCACGAGCGAATCACCCCATACAACGCTTGACCAGGTGAGGACGAACGCTCTTGCAGCGTAGTTTTCCGCGTCTTCCGAGCGACACGACGCCGTGTCTCTCGTCGAGGACGCCGCTCCACTTGGCGGACGAATCCGTTCTCAGACTGTTTCGGCAAGCCCGATCAGCCGACGGTCAGTGTGTGCCCGAGTCCTTCCGCGGTCGCGCCGCCCGAACTAATCTGGACACTGCCACCACCGAAAACCTAACACCTTTTTCCTCGCTACTGGACTCCACCCAATATGAGAGGCTCCCCCAGGGTATGGGACCCGAATCTCGACGACGATCAGTACCAGAACCCGATCATCTACGCGGACTACTCCGACCCCGACGTGGTCCGAGTCGGTGACGACTACTTCATGACCGCGTCGAGTTTCAACGCCGTCCCCGCGCTCCCGATACTCCACTCGCGCGATCTGGTGAACTGGCGGCTCGTCAACCACGCTATCGACGAGTTGCCCCCCGCCTTCGACCGCCCGCAGCACGGCAACGGCGTCTGGGCGCCCTCGTTCAACTACCACGACGGGACGTTCTACATCTTCTACGGCGACCCCGATCGGGGCGTCTACGTGACCAAGACGGACGACCCCCGCGGTGAGTGGTCGGACCTGTACCACGTCCACGAGGCCGAAGGGTGGATCGACACGGCGCCGTTCTGGGACGACGACGGGAACGCGTATCTCGTCCACGCGTTCGCGAAGAGTCGCGCCGGGATCAACAGCGTCCTCCACGTCGCGCCGATGGCCGAAGACGGGACGCACCTCACCGGCGAGAGCCGCGAGGTGTTCGACGGCCACGGCGACCACCCGACCATCGAGGGCCCGAAGCTCTACAAGCGCGACGGGTACTACTACATCTTCGCGCCGGCCGGCGGCGTCAGCGACGGGTGGCAGACCGTGCTGCGCTCGGAGGACATCTACGGTCCGTACGAGGACCGGATCGTCCTCTCCCAGGGCGACACCGACATCAACGGCCCGCACCAGGGCGCCTGGGTGACGACGAACCGGGGCGAGGACTGGTTCGTCCACTTCCAGGAGGAGGACCCCTACGGCCGAATCGTCCACCTCCAGCCCGTCGAGTGGACGGACGGGTGGCCCGTCATCGGTCGCGACGAGGACGGCGACGGCACGGGCGAACCGGTCCGTACACACGAGAAACCCGACGTCGCTGCCGACGACCTCCCGACCATGGTGCCCCAGACGTCCGACGACTTCGAAGAAGCCCGTCTGGGACTCCAGTGGCAGTGGCACGGAAACCCCCAGCACGGCTGGTACTCGCTCACCCATCGCCCCGACGCGCTCCGCCTGTTCCCGCAGGCCCCGCTCGACGGCGCCGACAACCTGTGGTCCGCCCCGAATCTGCTCCTCCAGAAGTTCCCCGCTCCGTCGTTCACGGCGACGACGGAGATCAGCTGTGAACTCGAAACAGGGGCCGGACACGGTGGCCTCCTCGTGATGGGCGAGGAGTACGCCTACCTCGGCGTTCGCCGGACCGCCGACGGACCCGAACTGGTACAGGGCCGCAACACCGCCCCGTCAGACGGTGATACCGACGCGGTGGACGAGCGAGTCCAACTCCAGTGCTCGTCCGCGCGACTGCGAGCGACCGTGGAAGACGGCGGACGAGTCCGGTTCGCATATGCGACGGGCGACTCCGACTTCGAATCGATCGGCGCGCCGTTCCAGGCCCAGCAGGGGCGCTGGATCGGGGCGAAGATCGGTCTGTTCGCCGTTCAGTCGGCTGCGTCCACCGAAGCGGGCGGCCACTGCGACTTCGACTACTTCAAGATCGAGGAGTGACGTCCCCGTCCCCGCTCCGGACCGACTCCACTCGCTGTCTCTCGTCTGCCCACGACCTCGGAGCGTGGATTCGATGCGGCCTCCGATCCGATGCGAGTGGTCGCAACCTGAATCGTTCGAACGACCCCGGCATCCGCCAGTCCAGCCGAACGTTTCGGCTGGGATCAAATGACAGATGTCGTTTGATACCTGGATATCCTCAGAACCCAGTTACGTCTTCCGGAGTACTGACTCCGATTGACCGTCAACTGACGAGAGATCGGGTCCGGGTACCCGTCTCTGGTACCCGGATCGATCAACCACCGAGATGTCCCCAGACAGACTGTCTTCGACGTGATATCCTCTCGACCCCGAGCCGCCGGCCGGTTCTCACCGGAGGTCGGTGTCGGCACCGATCGATCCAGTACACTCGTCGTATCGCGTTGCCGTCCCTTCAGAACTGGCTTCAGGTACTCTATCACGAACAAACTCGATCTCGCTCCACCTCCGAACTCGATCGTCTACCGCGGATCGATCGGTGCTGGATTCGGATATAATATAACAAATCCATCTATGATAGAATGATTACTATTTAACTCAGGTATCGGGTAACGTCGAGAGATATCGCTACGCGAGACTCGTCGGATAGCGCAGTCGCTCGCGACTGCCGCGTCGATAAAATATCAGTCGATGTGGCCTTCGTCGCGCAGCTGGTCCGCGTCCTGCTCGGAGTATCGCCACTCGATGTTGGCCTTCTCGTCCTGCCAGTCCCACGGTTCGACGAGGACGACGTCGCCCTCGCTGATCCACGTTCGGTACTTCATTCGGCCGGGGATCCGACCCATCCGGTCGACACCGTCTTCGCACTGGACGCGGACGTGGTTGCCGCCGTTGTGCTGCGTTACTACCGCGAACAGTTCGTCGTCCGAGGGCATCCGGAGGTTCCGACGCCCGCTGTTGTCGCTCTCGCTCACAGGTATGGTAGGGGCTCCCCACGTTTAAATCACCTGAGTATCGCGCTACCACGTGACACGACGGCGACACCGCCCCGACCCGTCGGCTTCCGGATATCCGCGCCGGTCGGCTCAGACGTGGCGGGTGAGCGCCGGGACCTTTCCGAGGTCGCTCCTGTCGAACGGGTAGAGGTCGAGGTAGTCCCGGGCGGTCAGGTCGTAGGCCTGTAGGCGCTCGACCTGCGCGTCGTTCAGCCGGCCGGCGCTGGTGACGAACCGGCGCTGTTGGCCCGGCGTGAAGTCGTAGAGCAACTCGCAGACGATCCGCTGGGCCCGCCACTGGACCCCCTTTCGACCGTTCCACCGCTCCTCGTAGGTGCTGAGACCCTCGCGGGAGGTGTCACCGCGGTCGAGCGCCGCGAGCGCGGCGTCGGCCGCCATCTCGGCGGACTCCATGCCCGGGCGGATCCCCTCGCCGAACAGCGGGTTGATGCTCGAGACCGCGTCGCCGACGGCGACGAGCCCGTCCATCGCGCGCTGGTTGATGGAGTTGTTCGAGACGGCGTCGCCCGCGTGGACGGCGCGGACCTCCTCGGCCTCCCACCGCGGGTCGGCGGCCACCCACGACTCGACGTAGTCGTCGATGGTCCCTTCATCTGGAGGGGCGTGACCGTCGTGGAAGTCCTCGATCCAGCAGACCCCCGCCTTGAACGCGTCGTCGCCGGCGGGGAAGGTCCACGCGTAGCCCCCCGGGGCGACATCGTGGTCGAAGCGGAACAGCATCGAATCGAGGTCGTAGCGGCCCCGGACCTCGTACTCCTTGCCGATCCCCCGCTGGGCGGCGTCGGGATCGAACATCCCCAGTCGCTTCGCGAGGAGGGCCCTGGGACCGGTCGCGTCGACCACGAGGTCGGCGTCGATCCGCCGTTTCTCGCCGTCGGTCCAGTACTGGACGCCGACGACGCGCCCGTCCTCGACCACGGGGTCGGACACCCGCGCACCGGTCCGGATCTCCGCCCCGTGGGCCGCGGCGTCCTCGCCGAGGAACTCCAGGAAGGCGGGGAAGTCCAGGACGTACCCCGGGATCGAGAGGGTCGAACTCGCGCCCGGCGCTTCGAAGACCACGTCTTCGTTCTCGCCCATCACCACCTCGTCGGGGACGCCGTACCGCTCGATCACCTGGTCGAACGTCCCGCCGGTCGACTTGTCGTTGTCAGAGAGGGCGTCGTTGGCTTCGAGCACGGTGACCGCGTACTCGGAGCGGGTCGCGATCTCCCGCGCGAACTGGAGGCCGGCCGGTCCGCCACCGGCGACGACGACGTCTACGTCTGCCGACATACACCGGCGAGTACCGACGAGTGCGACAAATCCGTTGCGATGTCCGAGAAGGGCCGCTCAGTACTCGTCGAGCGGGCGCTGGCGGATCTTCGACCGGAGTTCCGCGAGCGAGGGATTGTCCTCGCGTGCGAACGTCGCGAAGATGGTGGTGACCTCCGACCGGGACACCTTGACGTTGCCCTCCTCGATGACGTCCTCGGGGCGCTCTTCGAGTTCGCGGATGGTCCCGACCGCGAGCAGGAAGGGGATCGCCCACGCTGAGAGGGTGTTACCGCGGATCTCGGGCATGGCTTCGAGCCACGTCTGCGCGCCGTCGAGGTAGCCCTCGGCGCGGTCGACGACCCGCTGGATGACCGGGACGAACGCCTCGCTGTTCTCCTCGTCGGGGATGTCCTCCGTGTCGAGCTCCTCGGCGTCGAGCAGCTCCTGAGGGATGTAGACGTTGTTCTCCTCCTCGAAGTCGGTTGCCACGTCCTTGGAGACGTTGACGAGCTGGAGGAGCATCGCGAACGAGCGGGCGTTGTTCTGGAGGGTATCGCGGACGGAGTCGTCGACGTTCCGCGAGAGGAGGCCGGTGACGAGCGTCCCGACCGTCCCGGCGGCGTACCAGCAGTACTCCTCGAGTTCGCCGAACGTCTGGAGCCGGAGGCCGCCCTGCTCGGCGTAGCGCTCGACGAACATCGCCATGCCGCTGACGAGCTCGCGAACCGGCGGGCGGATCGCCGCCTGCGAGTCCTCGTCGAGTCCTTCGAACGTCCGGAACACCCGCTCGCACTCGGCGACGACCTCCCAGTCGTCGTTCGGGTCCTCCGGGATCCACTCGTCCACGGCGCTCCGAAACTCCGCGATCGTCTCGTCGTCGTCGGGGTCCAGCACCCGGTTGTACTGGTCGAGGAGGGCGCGCTGCTCTGCGGGTGGGATATGTCCGGCGTCCTCGATGGTGTCGGCGATTCGACACAGGAGGTACCCGACACAGATGTCGCGCGACATGGGCTCGTCGAGCTCCGCAACCGTCAGGGCGAACGTGCGTGAGACGGCCTCGACGGCCTCGTAGCAGTAGTCGAGGTCGTCCTCAAACACCTGTTCGGTCTGGTTTCGTGACATTCCCGATATACCCCCTTAACCCTTCCACAAGTAAAAAGTTCGCCTACTGGCCGCGCCGCCCGATATCCCGGTCGGGTACCCCGATTTCGGCCGGTTCGTGTCGCCGGCCCGTCACTCGCCGACCACGTCGCTGTCCGACGGACCGGGGCCCCCCAGGTCGGCCACGAACTCGTCGAGTCGCGCGGGGTCGTCGGCGCCGGGGAGTTCCGTCTCCGCGGTTCGACAGGGCTCGTCGATCCCCAGCCGGTCGCAGACGGCGTCGGCGGCCGCTTCGGCCATCAGCCGGTAGGTGGTCAGCTTCCCGCCGACGACAGAGAGGAAGTTCTCGACGCCCTCCTCGGCGTGGTCGAGGAGGAAGAAGCCCCGCGAGATGCCGCGGCCGCCGCGTTCGGCCTCGTCCGGTTCGTACAGCGGCCGGACGCCCCACCACTCGCGGACCCGCGCCGCGTCGGCGACCGCGGGATACATCGCCGCGCACTCCTCGCGGACGCGTTCGCGCTCCCAGTCGGCCCGCTCGAACTCGTCGGGGTCGTCGACGGTCACGCTCGTCGTCCCCAGCACCGCCTCGCGCTCGTGGGGGACGATTATGTCGCCGTCCCCGGGTTCGCGACTGCGGTTGAGGACCGTCTCCAGCCCCGCGTGGTCGACGGAGATCATCAACCCGCGAGTCGGCCGCATCTCGACGGTCGCCCCGGCCATCGCCGCGAGTTCGCCGGCCCAGGCGCCCGTCGCGTTGACGACGATTTCGGGCCGCACCGTCTCGTCGACCGCCCCACCGACGGCGACGCCGACGATCTCCCCGTTTTCCACACGGACGCCTTCGACGGGCGCGTTCGAGTGGACGGTCGCACCCTGCTCGACTGCCGCGTGGACGTTCGCGGCGACGAGCCGAGAGGGCGAGACGACCGCGTCGGGGACGCGCATCGCGCGCTCGACGTCCGCGGAGAGGCCGGGGATCGCCTCCCGTGCATCGTCGCCGTCGACGAACTCGACGGGGATCCCGATGTCCTCGCAAGCGTCTCGCTTGGCGTCGAAGTACGCGGGGTCGTCGTCGGCCAACTGGACGAACAGGCCGCCGGTTTCGCGGACGCACGCCCCGGCGATATCCGAGACGATCCGGTTCTCCGCGATGCACTCCTCGGCGCCGGTCTCGTCGGCTTCGGCGTAGCGCGCGCCGCTGTGGAGCAGGCCGTGCGAGCGGCCCGTCGTCCCGTGGGCGAGTCCGTCCCGGTCGACGAGCGCCACGTCGCAACCCCGGAGGGCGAGGTCCCGCGCGGTCCCGGCGCCGGTCGCGCCGCCGCCGACCACGAGAACGTCCGTGTCGAGTGCCATGTCCGGCCTTGGTCCCGGAGACGTATGTGGGTGCTGACGGTCGCGTGCCGTGAGAGAGACCGCCGACGGCAGTCGCTCGCTCTACAGCGGGCAGTCCCGGCGACGGCCGCGCCCGCTCCGCCTCGGCCAGAACAATGATTACCACGGCCGACGCAGGTCAGCCAACGGTCGATGACACGGTACAATCACGCGAGGGTGCAGGAGTACTGGCAGTACGTGTGGGACGCGGAGGGGGTCTACGAGGTGCCCGACGACGCCGCCGACCCCACCTACGTCCTCGGGATGTTCCCCTACACCTCCGGCACGCTCCACATGGGCCACGTCCGAAACTACGCGATCACGGACGCCTACGCCCGCTACCGCGCGCTGCAGGGCGACGACGTCCTCCAGCCGATGGGCTGGGACGCGTTCGGCCTCCCCGCCGAGAACGCCGCCTACGAACGGAACACGGACCCGGAGTCGTGGACCCGCTCGTGCATCGAACAGATGCGCGAGGAACTGGAGACCATGGGCTTCGGCTACGACTGGTCCCGGGAGATCACCACCTGTGACCCCGAGTACTACCGGTGGAACCAGTGGCTCTTCAAGCGGTTCCACGAGGAGGGGCTGGTCGAGTACACCGGCGCCCGGGTCAACTGGTGTCCCGACTGCGAGACGGTGCTCGCCGACGCGCAGGTCGAACAGCCGACGGCCGGCGCCGGCGACGAGTCCGCAGCGGCCGACGGCGGCGCGGCCGACCACGCCCACGACGCCGCAGTCGACCACTCCGCCGGCGTCTGCTGGCGCTGCGAGACGCCCGTCGAGCGCCGGGAACTCGACCAGTGGTTCTTCACGATCACCGACTACGCCGAGGAACTCGACGCCGGCCTGGACGACCTCGACGGGTGGCCCGACAGCGTCCGCGACATCCAGCGCAACTGGATCGGTCGCCAGGAGGGCGCGCACGTCACGTTCGACGTCGACGACCCCGAGGGCGATGTGGAGGCCGACGGCGTCGACGTGTTCACGACCCGTCTCGACACCGTTTACGGTGCCACCTTCGTCGCGCTCTCGCCGGGTCACGACCTGGCGAGGGCCATCGCCGATCGCGACGAGGCGGTAGCCGAGTACGTCGACGACGTGACCAGCGCGGGCGCCGACGCGGGCGGCACCTCGGGCGTCGACACCGGGCTGACGGCGACCCATCCCATCACCGGCGAGGACGTGCCCGTCTACGTCGCCGCGTACGTCCTCGACGACGTGGGGACGGGCGCCGTGATGGGCGTTCCCGCCCACAACGAGCGCGACCACGCCTTCGCGGAGGCCCACGACCTCCCCGTCGAACAGGTGGTCGAACCGGTCGACGGCAGCCCGACCGACCTGCCCGACACGCCCTACACCGACGACGGGATGCTCACCGACAGCGGCGAGTACGACGGCCTCGCGAGTTCCGCGGCGCGCGAGCGACTCCTGGGGGCGGACGGCGTCGAGTCGGCGACCGAGTACCGCCTCCGGGACTGGCTGATCTCCCGCCAGCGCTACTGGGGGACCCCCATCCCGATGATCCACTGCGACGACTGCGGCCGGGTACCGGTCCCCGACGAGGACCTGCCGGTCGAACTCCCGCCGTACGTCCGCACCGCGGGCAACCCCCTCGAAGAGAGCGAGGAGTGGAAGTCCGTCGAGTGTCCGGAGTGCGGCGGCCCCGCCGAGCGCGAGACGGACACGATGGACACCTTCGTCGACTCCTCGTGGTACTTCCTGCGGTTCCTCTCGCCGGATCTCGACACGGCCCCGTTCGACACCGACCGCGCCGCCGACTGGCTCCCCGTCGACGTGTACGTCGGCGGCGAGGAGCACGCCATCCTCCACCTGCTGTACATCCGGTTTTTCACCCGCGCGCTGGCCGACCTCGGGCTGCTCGACACCCGCGAACCGGTCGAGCGCCTGATCAACCAGGGCACGGTGCTGTACGACGGCGAGAAGATGTCCTCCTCGAAGGGCAACGCCATCGCGCCCCACGAGTACGGCGCGGAGACGACCCGGCTGTTCCTCCTGTCGGCGGCCCACCCCGCACAGGACTTCGAGTGGACCGTCAAGCGCGTCGGCGACGTGTACGACTTCCAGCAGCGGCTGTTCTCGATGGTCGCCGACCGCGACGAGGTGCCGACCCGCGACGAGCGGGCGCCCCAGGACGACTACCTCCAGCGGGAAATCGACCGCACGGTCACCGCCGTCGCCGAGGAGTACGAGCGGTTCCGGTTCCACCGGGTCGTCAGCGAGACCCAGGGGTTCGCCCGCCTCCTGCGCCGCTACCGCGAGTACGGGCCCGTCGACGAGGAGACCTACGACCGGGGGCTGCGCGCGCTGACGCGCTTCGTCGCGCCGCTGGCGCCGTACCTCGGCGAGGAGCTGTGGAACCTGCTCGACACCGAGGGGCTGGTCGTCGAGGCCGACTGGCCGACGGTCCGCGAGCCCGTCGAGGACTACGGCCTCGAACGGCGCCTCGTCGAGACGACGCTCGACGACGTGCGCGACATCACCGAGGTCGTCGACATCGACGACCCGGAGACCATCGAGATCGTCGCCGCCGAGGAGTGGAAGTACCGGGCCTACGAGCACGTCCGTCAGGCCGACCCGGGCGACGCCGTCGTCGGGTCCGCACTGGACGACGACGCGATCGGCGAGCACGGCGACCGCGCCGCGGAGTACCTCGGCGACCTGGCCTCGCGCGCGGGAGCGCTCGAACCGGTGCTCGACGCCGAGCGCGAACTCGCGGTGCTGGAGGCGGCGGCGTGGCTGTTCGCCGACGAGTTTGGCGCCGACGTGGACGTCCGGCGCGCCGACGCCGACGACGACCTCGCCGCCAAGGCCGACCCCTCCAAGCCAGCGATCCACATCGACTGATGGCGCCGACTCGCGGGACCGAGTGGAGATGACGCCGACCCGCCGTGCGGTCCTCGCCGCGTCCGTCGGGGGCGTCGCCGGGCTGGCCGTCCTCGGCGGGACCGTTCGCCGGCGGACTCGCCGCGCGGTCCCGCCGACCGTCCCGGGCGACGGCGACACCCGCATCGGCTTCGTCGGCGACGTGATGCTCGGGAGAAACGTGAACGACCGCTGGTCCGGAACCGGCAGCAGCGAATCGCAGGCCGGCGGCGATTCCGCGTCCGGCGCCGACCCCGCCGGCGTCTGGGGGTCGACCCTGCCGTCGCTCCGGGCGCTCGACGGCCTCTTTCTGAACCTGGAGTGTTGCCTCTCGACGCGCGGCGAGCGCCGACCGAACCGAACGTACTACTTCCGGGCGGACCCCGAGTGGGCAGTCCCCGCCCTCGACACGGCCGGCACCGCCTACGCCTCGCTCGCCAACAACCACCTCCTCGACTACGGCCCGACCGCCCTGCTGGACACCGTCGACCACCTCTCGGAGGCGGACATCGCCAACGCCGGCGCGGGCGCCGACCGCGCGGCGGCGACCGAACCCACCGTGGCGACCGTCGGGGACCTCGATATCGGCGTCGTCGCGTTCACCGACCAGTCGCGCTCCTACGGGGCAGGGACCGACGCTCCCGGGACAGCCTGGACGTCTCTGGACAGCCGCGATCCCGAAACGCGAGCGGTCGTCGGCGATGCGCTCCGGCAGGTCCGCGAGCGCGACCCCGACCTGGTCGTCGCGTCGCTGCACTGGGGGCCGAACTGGGAGGTCCGCCCGTCGGGGACCCAGCGGCGGTTCGCCCGCTGGCTGATCGACGCCGGCGTCGACGTCGTCCACGGCCACAGCGCCCACGTGATCCAGGGGATCGAGGTCTATCGCGGCCGTCCCATCGTCTACGATATCGGCGACTACGTCGACGACTACGTGATAAAGCCCGACCTCCACAACGACCGGAGCGTCCGCGTCGAACTCGCGATCGAAGACGGGCGCCTCGAACGCCTGTGCGTCGCGCCGGTCGAAATCGTCGACGAACGCGTCGACCGAGCGACCGGCGACGCCGCCGCGTGGGTCCGCGATCGGGTGCGGACGCTCTCGGAGGAGTTCGGAACGACCGTCGAGCGGGACGGGCGCGGGCTGTCGATCCCGCTGGCGGCCGACTGAGCCGTCGACCGCGACCATCTGTCGGTGGCGTCTCCCGCCGCGAGATGCGACCCGTTTTGGGCGAGGGGTCCGAACGGCCGCCATGACACGGATCGGAGTCGTCGGCGCGGGCGCGGCGGCCGCGGCCGCGACGTACGTCCTCGACGGAGCGCTCCCGTCGGCCGGGGTGACGGTGCTGGAGAAGTCCCGCGGCGTCTGCGGCCGCGCTGCGACGCGCCGCCGCGGCGAGGTCACCTACGACTACGGCGCCAACTACGTCACGAGCGACGACGAGCGGGTCGTCGAGTTGCTAACCGAGACGCTCGACGCCGACGGCCTCGTCGACGTGACCGAGCCGATCTACACCTTCGACGCCGACGGCGACGTCTCCGAGGGGCGGGACAACGACGGCCACAAGTGGACGTATCGCGAGGGACTCACCCAGATCGCCAAGCGGCTGTTCGGCGAGACTGACGCCACGGTCCACACCGAAACTCGCGTCGAGACGCTCGTCTGCGACGGCGAACAGTGGCGGGTCGTCGACGCCGACGGCGGGGAGTGGGGACCGTTCGACGCGCTCCTCTTGAACCCGCCCGCGCCGCAGTCGGCCGAGTTGCTCCGCGACGCCGAGTGGGAGAGCGAGGCCCGAACGGCGCTCGCGGACGCCGCCGAGGCGGTCCCCTACCGGACGATCTGGACCGCGGTGCTGGGCTACGAGTTCGAACTCGACCGACCCTACTACGCGCTAATAAACCCGGACCGAGAACACGAGATCGGCTGGATCGCCCGCGAGGAGTGCAAACCCGAGCATGTCCCCGACGGCGAGACGGTGCTCGTCGTCCAGGCCAACCCCGAGTGGTCGGTCGAGTACTACGACAACGATCCCACGGGGAACATCTACGAACTCGCCCACTTGACCGCCGACGTAATCGGTCACGGGGGCCTCGCCGAACCCGCGTGGACCGACCACCAGGGCTGGCGCTACGCCCTGCCCGACGAGGGGGTCCGACGGGGCGCCGTCGACGACGCAGCGGACGCAGATCTCTACGCCGTCGGCGACTGGGTCGCCGGCGAGGCCCGCCTCCACGCGGCGCTCCGGAACGGGCTGGACACCGGCGAGCGAGTCGCCCACTCGCTCTGAGGTCACGAGGGCGTCGACCCGCTCGACCGGTCGGCCCGTGACCGGGCGCGGAGATAGTACAGGCCGACGGTGATTACGGCGGCGACGACGAACCCGGCTATCGACTGGGCCCACGTGTGCGCGTTCACGGCCACGCGGTTCGGGACCATCAACACCGGGATGGCGAGCAGCGGGACGTATCGCCGGTCGAGCAGCGAGAGGTACAACAGCGGCGCCAGCGCGATGAGCACGTGGCCGGAGATGTCCCAGAACGGCGAGAGGAGCGCGTAGGGTGCGATCACGACCGCGAGCGTCACCATCGCGTCCGGGATGATCTCCCCCCAGTCGTAGCGTCGCCAGACGTACCACGTCGTCCCGGCGGCGATCAGCACGCCGCTGGCGACCATCTCGTCGAGTTGCCAGCTGCTCCCCCCGAGGGCCGTCGAGAGCCCGCTCCGGCCGACCAGGAAGTACGCGACCGTCGGGACGAGCGCGAGGACGCCCGCGCCGAGGAAGGCCCCGAGCCTCCGCCAGAGCACGGCGCGGGCGGCAGACTGCTCGCGCCACTCGTAGTGGATCAGCAACGCGATGCCGAGCGCCAGTACGGTGATCGGGTGGAAGACGTACGGGAACAGCTCGTTCGCTCGCTGGAGCGCCCCAGGCACGCCGGGAGATACGGCGTCGACACGGATAACCCGACGGTCGGCATACTCCGGGCCGCGGACGCTGGCAGCGCTCCGGGCCCTCAGGCGGGCTCGGCGGCGTCACGGTCGTCTAGCTCGGCCACGGCGGCCGGCGCGCCGATGAGACCGGCCCCGAGAACCACCGTGAGAACGAAGATGACGATCGGCGGCGGCACGATTTTGATGACGACGTACCCGAGCACGGCCAGGATCGGGAGCACGACGGCGACGAGCGCAACGCGGAGCGACGTCCGATCGACGGTCGACCCGCTGCCGGCGAGTTCCCAGACGGTCGCCGCGCCGACGGCCGAGCCGAAGAGTATCACGCCGTCGCGGCTGAAGTCGCTGACGACGAGCGCGACCCCGGCGACCGCGACTGCCAGCAGGAACCCCGAACGCGGGTCCCGGCGGGTGATCCCGAACGCGACGAGGAGGAAACCGACGCCGAAGACGATCCCGGCGAGCACGTCGCGGACGAAGTGGACGCCGAGGACGACCCGCGAGAGGGCGATCAGGCCGATCAGCGCCGCGACGGCCCCGTATCTGACGAGGTCGGAGAAGGCGTCGTGTTCGATGGCGAGCGTCCCGTAGGCGATCGTCGCGCCGGTCGCGTGTCCGCTCGGGAAGCTAAAGCCGTCGATAGGAACGACGTTCACCTCGGCCGGCGGGCGCGGGACCGCGAAGAAGTACTTGAGCGCCGTTATCAGCGCCATCCCGCCGACGACGATGGCGATGGCGTGGGCGCCACGCTCGCGGTCGACGAACCAGTAGTCGAGGGTGAACACGACGAGGAACACGCCGACGTTCCCGAGGCGCGTGATCCCGAGGAAGACCGGGACGAGCCACTGGGGCACGGCCGCGCGGACCGCGTCTCCGAGTGCCTGAAAGAGGAGGACGCTCCCGGTCATCAACCTCCGTTGGGGCCTGGGACACTTGGACGTGGCGTCGGCGGGTGCACGGGCAACGAAGCGGGCGTTCGGCGTCCGCGTCGGGCGGTCAGTCGCCGAAGACGCCCCGGGAGAACGCGGCCGCGACGCCGTCGAAGTAGCCGGTCCCCCAGAGCGCGACGGCGGCGGCCGCGATCGTGTTGAACGTGAGGTCGGCGACGATGTCCGAGACGCCGTACTGGACGAGCACCTCGGTGCCGGTCAGGGCGGCCCCGACCGCGCCGGCGGCGAACTCCCCGATCTCCCAGGCGACGCCGAAGGCCATCACGAGCGCGAGCGTGAAGACGAACCGGAACTCCTCGGGGAACTCGGCGCGTCTGGAGCTCTCGTCGACCGCCTCCACGACGGCGTAGCCGACCCCTGCGACGAAGGCCGCCGAGACCATGTGCGCGACCTGGTCGTAGGAGGCGAGGAGACCCGTCTGCTGGTCGTACGGGCCGAGGAATCCGCCGACGTGTATCGCCGCCGCGACGGCGATCCACAGCGACAGCCGCGGGTCGATCTCGTGGTCGAACAACCAGGCGACGCCCGCCGGGACGAGCGTGACGCCGAGCGAGAGGACGCCGTTGACCGCCACGCCGACTCGACCGCTGATAGCGCCGTACGCCGTCATGACGACGATGACGAGTTGCAACAGCCTCGCGCCGGCGGTCGGCAGGCCGCCGACTGTCGGCAGGCGCTCGGCGAACCCGGAGCGGGGCGTCACCGCAGGTCCCTCCAGGGGGTGCGGTCGATCCCGTGGCCGGGGCTCACCCGGCGGACGTACGCCTCGAAGACGGCACCCGCCACCACGCCGATCGCCGTGGCCAGGATCAGTTCCCACATGACCGCGTTCTGCTCGCCGAGCAGGTGGGTCCCGAACGCGGCGTCGTAGCCGTAGCGGACGACGACCCAGAGGCCGGCGACGGCCATCGTCAGGACGACCACGAACCCGACGGCGAAGTCCGGCGTCATCTCCACGTCGGTGAACGCGTCGAGTTCGACGGCCACCACCAGCGCCAGCGCCGCCACGACGGCGTAGGCCGCCCGGTCGGGGGCGACGCCAACGGACGGCGCGGCGACCGGGACCGCCGCGACCGCGAGCACTTCCCAGGCGACCATCTCCTTCGGGTCGCGGGCGACGACCGGCGGGACGAGGGCGGCGACCACAGTCACCGCGACGACACCGACCCACTGCTCAGCGCCCGCGAACGCGCGCTCGACGCCGACGGCACAGAGGACGACGACGATCAGCCAGCCGATCGCCGCGTTCGTCGCCTCGTAGTCGAGCAGGTCAGACGGTTGTCGCATGATGCGGTGAGATCTGGGGACTGCGGACGGCGGCCGACGGCCCGACTTCGTTCAGTAGTCCGATCGCTCGCCGGTGGCTCCCCGCTCGGCGTCGTCGGAACCGTACGTCTCGCGGTCGACCTGCCGGTGTTCGTCCCGCTCGGGCGGGGCGAGGTGGCTGCGGTGCCACCGGGTCAGGAGGTCCTCTGTCTCGTCGAGCCACGACGTCTCGCCGGGCTGGACGTCGAGCGCCAGGTCGTACTCCCGGTCCTCGACGAGGTCGGCGTCGCCGGCGCGGTCCTCCTCGCGGGGCTCCTCGGCGACGAGGTATCGCTCCTCGACGTGGACGTCGACTTCGTCGTCGACCTCGTCGCCCCTGATACCGAACTCCCGTTCGAGGACGTGGACGCGGTCGGTCTCGTCCGCGAAGGTGTGCGAGCCCCAGAACGCCGCGTCGACGTCGGCCGACTCGGCGAGGTTGCGCTGCTGGAACTCGGTGTACTCGTGGTCGAATCCCGGTGGGAGCAGGTGGCCCGACGTCGGGTGGTCGTCGTCGTGCTCCGGCGTATCGAGGTGGTCGCGGGCGAACGACGACAGCCAGTGCCAGTCGTGCTCCTCGCCGATGTCCACGAGGTGGTCGCCCAGCGACTCGTCCTCGTCGACGGCCCGCCCGTCCTCCTCGACGACGACTCGGTCGTTGTCGGGGTCGTAGCGCCCGCGGTGGACGGTGTCCTCCTGTGAGGCGTAGAAGAACGCGTTTCCGGACGCGCCCATGCCGCCGACGCCGACCCACTCGACGTCTTCCAGTTGTTCGTTCTCCTCGTCCTCCGGCGTCTCCCGTTCGACCGTCAGGTCGTCGTAGGCGTCGTACCGCCGCACGGGCCAGTCGTCGAACCGCGGGTCCGTCACGGGTTCGGGCTCCGTGTCGTGGTCGGGGTCGCGCATAGGGTGACCTACAACGTTCGCGGTGAAAGGAAAGAGCCGCCTACGGCACCGGCGTGGCGACGGGCGCGCCGTCGGCCCGGGTATTTCGGGCTTACTCGCCCGTCATCCTGTACCCTCGCGTTCACGCGGGGCCGTCGGTGGCCGCGTCGGTCCCCGGAGTCTCCGCGGTGGAGCCCGCCGCCGCGTCGACGGCCCGGTCGGCGTACCACAGGACCGAGAAGTCCTGCGGGCTCGGCAGCGCGCAGGCCATCCAGCCGAGCACGGCGAACCGGGCGACCCCCTCGCTGGCGAACGGGTCGGCGACGACGCCGACCGGGACGAGCGCGAGCGGCGCGACCAGCGCCAGCGGCATCATCGCGGAGACGCGCAGCAGCCACGCCGGCGTCTCGGCGCCGGGTCGCGGCCTGACGGCGGCCCACTCGCCGCGCAGTCCCGCCTGGAGGAGTCCGCCGTCGCTACCGGGGAACCAGTCGATCACGTGGGGGACGCCGGCCGCGCGCAGGACGGCGGCGTGCGCCAGTTCGTGGGCGACGAGGCCGATACTGACAGCGGAGGCGAGCGCGACCAGCGCGGCGAGAATCTCGATAGGCGTCATCTACTTCGCGTACGTTAGTCTTACCCGACCGATCGACAGTCATCAATCTGTCGGTCGGTCCCGGCCCGGCGTCCGACGCCGGAACACCCCCGGGTAATCGTCAGTGACCCGTCGCCCGGAGCGCGGCCGGCCTCGCCGCGGGACCTATGTACGGCAGTTCCCTAGACGGAGTCATGTCAGAGGACAGCGGTCCGGAGATCACGGCGGAGCCGCCGAACAGCCCGTTCCACACGACCGGGACCGACCACGTCACGCTCGTCGGGAGCAACGAGGAGGACACCATCGAGTTCTACCGCGACGTCCTCGGGATGCCGCTCGTGCTGCGCCAGCCGAACCTCGACGACCCGAACTCGACGCACCTCTTCTTCGACTCGGGCGACGGCCGCATCGTCACGTTCTTCGTGACCGACGAGCGCCAGTCCGACGCGTCGCCGCTGCGCCACCAGGTCGGCTCGGTCCACCACCTCTCGTTCAGCATCGACCCCGAGCGCTTCGCCGACGTCAAGGCCGCGCTCGAGGAGCACGGCCACGGCTACAACGAGTTCGACCGCGGCGTGTTCCACTCGCTGTATACGCGTGATCACAACGGACTCACCATCGAGCTCGCGACCGACAAGTACGCCATCCCCGACGAGCGCCGCGGCGAGGTGCTCGCGGCGGTCCAGCGTATCCGCGTCGCCGACGGCGCCGAGTACGCCGAGGCCGAGCACCTCGAAGCGGCGCTCGACGAACTGGGCATCGACAGCGACCCCGCCGACCTTCCCGACGCGCCCACCGGCGCCGGCGTGGAGTGACTCCGACCGGCTATCGCAGGTGCGCGGCTTTTGCGCCCGAGGCCCGAAGCCGCCGTATGGCTGACGACAAAACCGACGAGGAGCGCGAGGACGAATCGGCGGAGGAGGAAGCGAACGAGGACGCCAACCAGTACGGCGGCGGTGAGCAGGACATCGACGCCGTCGAACAGACCGAGATGATGGAAGACGACGGAGACGAAGACGACGGGGACGAAGACGGCGCGGACGACGAGGAGTGACCGCGGCTATCCGTCCCCGACGGGAGCCATCGCGGCGCCGCCCGTCTGATTCGCCCGGTCGAGCCGGTCGGAGGTGTCGAAGTCGATGTACCGCACCCGGACGGTGACGTTCTCGCCGGTCCGCTCGGTGATCGACCGGTCGAGGACCGCCGGCAGGTTCGAGTAGGACCCGTTGTCGGTCCTGCTCAAAGCGATGGTCACCGTCGACGGGTCGCCGAACGGACCGACCGACGTGTACTCCGTCGAGACTTGCGTGATCCCCAGCCTGTCGTACTCGGGCTGTTGTAGCACGTCCGTCGTGGCGTCGTTGACCGTCTGCTCGAACGAGGCGTGGCGATAGGAGCCGAAGCCGACCGCGGCGACGATGGCGACCACGAGCAGGGCCGTCCCGGCGACGACCAGCGCCTGTCTGCCGCTTGGGCGCGCGAACAGCCCTTCGTCGACGTCGTCCGGTCGGTAGCCCAAGTACCGCAGCATCAGGTAGCCGCCGACGTTGACGGCGATCATCGTGAGCACGAGCAGCACGAGCGCACCGAGGGCGACGATGTACTGGGTCCAGGCCACGCCGATGCCGCTGACCGCGGCGACGGGGATCAGCGCGGCGGCGATCATGACGCCGACGATAGACACCGACCCCTTCGTCGCGAGGCCGTAGGCGCCTGCGGCCCCGGCGGCGAGCCCGATGATCGTCGAGAGGATGCTCGGGGCGAGCCGGCCGGCCACCAGCTGCATCGACGTGATGTCCAGGGTCGTCGGGACGGCGAAGAACTGCTTCACGAGGACGCTGAAGGCGGTGGCCGCGACCACGGCCATGCCCAAGCCGATGAGCTGCTGGTGGATGCTGTCGATCAGCATCCCGCGGTCGTCGCGGACGGCGCCGACGCTGGCGGTCAGCATCGGGCTGACGATCGGCGCGATGATCATCGAGCCGACGACGACAGCCGGCGACCCCGTGAGCACGCCCGAGACCGCGACGACCGCGCTCAGGACCATCATCCAGAGGTACGACCGCGTGTTGAGCCGCATGTCCTTGGCCTTCGAGCGGAGCGTCTCCGGCGCGATCTTGTTCGGCGTCTTCGCCCACTGGTCCTGAACACCGTCGATCCCCTCGAAGTTCGCGAACTCCGTCGCGAGAGACACGGTGTACGTGGTCCTGTCGTAGCCCTTGGCTTCGAGGTCGTCGAGCACGTGCTCGACGGCGTCGGCCGGCGTGACGAACGTGACCAGATCGTGTCCGTCCTTGGCGCCGTCGTCCTCGGCGACGGTGTACCCGAAGTCGTACTCGTCGAGGACGCCGAGCACCGTGTCCCGCTGGTCCGGCGGGACCGACAGCTGGACTACCCGCATACCGTTCGTCGGGCCGCTATCCGGAAAAGACTGGACCGCTCAGGGTCAAGCCCGGGATATGGACGGCTCGCCGCGGCCGTCGGTCCGCGCCGCTCGGCGCCACCCAGTCGCGGAAACCAATTACTAAGCGACCGCCGCCCGAGTGAGTGATATGGAGTACAGGCGACTCGGCGAGACCGGCCTGCAGGTCTCGCCCATCTGTTTCGGGACGTGGCGCTTCGGCAAGGAACACGACGGCGTCGTCGAGACGGGCCGCGAGGAGGCCCACGAACTGCTCGACGCCTACGCCGAGCGCGGCGGGAACTTCGTCGACACCGCCAACGGCTACGGCGGCGGCGACTCCGAGCGGTGGATCGGCGAGTGGCTCGCCGACGAGGACCGCGAGGACTACGTGATCGCCTCGAAGTGCTTCTGGTCGTCGGTGTCGCGCTTCCAGGAGAACCTCTCGAAGAAGAACGTCAAGGCGGAGGTCGAGGGGTCGCTCGACCGCCTCGGGACGGACTACCTCGACATCCTCTACCTCCACCGGTTCGACGACGAGACGCCCATCGAGCACACGCTCCGCGCGGTCGACGACCTCGTGAGCGACGGCAAGGTCCACTACGTCGGCATCTCGACGTGTGACGCCTGGAAGCTCACGAAGGGCCTCTGGCAAGCAGACGTGAACAACTACGAGGTGTTCTCCGTCACCCAGCCGCTGTTCCACGCCGCCTACTACGAGGACGTGGAGGAGTACCTGGCCGTCTGCGCCGACCAGAACCTCGCCGTCTGCCCGTACTCGCCGCTGGCCGGCGGGTTCCTCACCGGGAAGTACGAGCGCGTCGGCGACGGGACGTACGACCTCGACGCGCCGGAGGACACCCGGGCCGAACTCGACGACCGGTTCGAGCGGTTCTACGTCTCCGAGCGGGGCTGGCACGTTCTCGACGCGGTGCGCGCGGTGGCCGACGAGGCGAACGCGACGCCCGCGCAGGTGGCGCTCCGGTGGCTGATCGACCAGTCCGACTTCGACTGCGTGCCCATCGTCGGCGCCCGCACCGTCGACCAGATGGAGGAGAACCTCGGCGCGCTCGACGTCTCGCTCTCCGACGAGCAGTTCGACCGCATCTTCGAGGCGCGCTACGACGAGGACGGGGAGCTGTACCAGACGAACGCCTGAATCGGTCGTTTCCGGCCGAATCCGCCGTTCCGAGACCGTGCCCTTATCAGTGAGCCGGGGGTTCTGACGGTATGGCTATTTCCACCGGCGACACGGTCACCATCGAGTACACCGGACGACTGGACGACGGCGAGGTCTTCGACACGTCGCTCGAATCGGTCGCGACCGAGGAAGGGCTCGCGGACGACCAGCCCGAGCGCGACTACCAGCCGCTGACCGTCGAGATCGGCCAGGGCCGCATCATCGAGGGCCTCGAAGACGCCCTCCTCGACATGGAGGTCGGCGACGAGGACACGGTCACCATCGAGCCCGAGCAGGCATACGGGGAGCGCACCGACGACCGCGTCGTCGAGTACGACGCCGAGGAGTTCACGGAGATGCTCGGCGGCCGCGACCCCGTCGAAGGCATGGAGATCCAGACCGAGCAGGGGATGCCCGGCCGCGTCGCCGAGGCCGGCGACGAGACGGTCACCGTCGACTTCAACCACGAACTCGCCGGCGAGACGCTCGAATTCGAGGTCGAAGTCGTCTCCGTCGAGTGAGGCCACAGACGGTCGTCCGTACCTGTCTGCAGTACGATCGACCGCGAGCGCCGGTTGTCAGATCCGCCGTATAGAGCGCATAAAATCCGCTCTTACTCGCGTTATAGAGGACATAACAACGATGGTGTGTGTTCTAAATCGAAACATGTCCGGGACAGACGAAGGGGGGGTCCAGGACCAGCCGCTCGGACGCTGTCCGAACTGTGGGGAGATGATCCCCGCGGCGAACCTCCTCATACGGTACGAGTCAAACGGCAACTGGCCGAAACTCTTCGCCGAATGCTCGGCGTGCGAGGACCCGGTGCATCCGGAGTGATCGCGATGGGGCTCCTCGCTTCGCTCGTTCCCGACCGCGAGACGGTCGTCGTCGAGTGCCGTCGCTGCGGCACGACCGTCGACCGGGGCACCTCGGTCTGTTCGGTCTGTGACTCCGAGGACATCGCCGAGTACACTATCCGCTGACGCGGCCGGTCAACTCACCCGCCCGTCTCACTCCCCGAATTCGTCGATCCACTCCCGAAATCCGCCGATTCACTCGCCGAGCGCGTCGGCGAACGACTCCGTCGACTCGCGCCAAGCGGCGATGATCTCGTCGTCGTTCTCGCTGTCCCACTCGTCGATGGCGTCGCGCCGTTCGAGGTCCTCGATGGCCCGCTCGACCCCCTCGCGGAACGATATCGTGTACTCGAAGCCGAGGTCGCGTTTCGCCTTGCCGTTGTCGAACACCGTCGAGTACTGGAAGTGGTCGACAAGCGGATCGGTCCGGTCCGGCACCGCCTCGACGAGTCGCTCGGTGGGGATGGACACCATCTCCGGGTCGGGGGCGTCCATCGCGTCGGCCACGTACTCGTGGTACTGGTTCCAGGAGATGACCTCCTCGCTGGTGACGTGATACGCCTCGCCGTAGGCCGCCTCGTTGCCGACGGCGCCGACGAACGCGCCGGCCACGTCGTCGCGGTGGCACGGCCCCCACAGCGTCGCGCCGTCGCCGTGGACGATGATCGGTTTCCCCTTCCGGACCCGGTCGAGGTAGTACGTTCCCCAGCCCATCGTGTGGATGACCGGACCGCCCTCGCCGTAGGTGCTCCACGGGCGGATCACGGTCGCCTGGAAGGTCTCGCCGTGAGCGTCCATGAAGACGTCCTCGCACTCGGCCTTGTCGGCCCCGTAGTCGCTGACCGGCGGTTCGCGGCGGGCGCCCTCGGTCGCCGGGTTGCGGTCGAGCGGCCGGTGGTACACGTCGACCGTCGAGCAGAAGACGAACTGCTCGACGCCGGCGAACGCATCGACGGCGCTCTCGGCCTGCTCCGGGGAGAAACAGACCATATCGATCACGACCTCCGGGTCCACCTCGTCGGCCACCTCCGCGAGACGCTCGTCGTCGTCGCGGTCGCCGTGGACGTGCGACACCGCGTCGGGCAGGTCGGCCCCGGTCTCGCCGCGGTGGAACGCGGTCACGTCGTGGCCGGCGTCGACGGCCTGCCTGGCGATCCCGGTACTTATCAGCCCCGTCCCGCCGATGATGAGGACGTTCATGGGCGACGGACGGTCAGGACGCGGATAAAACGTCGCCCCGCGGAAGCCCCCGCCGGGAGGACCGGTCCCGGTCGACCCCTCCCCCGACCAAACGCTTTTGCCGGCGTCACGCTTCACCACGGCCATGTCTCGCGACTACGATATCGGCGTCCAGAGCGTCGTGTTCAAGGACTTCTCGCTGACCGAGTTGCTCGACGAACTCGACGACGCGCCGGTGACCCGCCTCGAACTCTGGGGCCAGCACCTCTCACCGGAGCACGACGAACCGACCGTCGCCGCGGGACTGGACGCCGTCGCCGCGGCGGACCTGACCGTCTGCGGGTACGGCGTCGTCGACCTCGAAGAGCCCGGTCAGGCTCGGGAACACTTCCGGTTCGCAGACCGCCTCGGCGCGGAGTACGTCACCGTCAACTACCCGCCGGCCGCCGACGCGATCACCGAGGAACTGGTCGACCTCGCCGACGAGTTCGGCCTCGACGTCGGTATCCACAACTACTCGTCGGTCCACCACGACGACCTCTCCCGTGTCTTCTCGACGATCGACGACGCCCGTTCGGTGCTGGACCGCTACGACCACGACCGCCTCGGCCTCTGCGTCGACACCGGGCACTTCCTCGTCGAGGACGTGACTCCGGCGGACGTGGTCCGCGACCTGGGCGACCGGATAAACAGTTGCCACCTCAAGGACACCTCCGAAGCGGAGATCGAGGACGTGCCAGGCGCCGGCCAGCTGGACGTCGCCTCGTTCGTCGGCCTGCTCGACGACCACGCCCACCTCGACGCGCCGCTGGTCGTCGAGTACGAACTCCCGCAGGATCGCGCGCCCGACGCCCTCCGCGAGGCCGTCGACTCCGTGCGAACCGCGCTGGACGACTGATTCGCCGGCTCCGCCGGGACCGGTCCCGTCCGGCCGCCCGCTCCCGATTAAATGGGTGAAACTCGGCCAAAATCGGGCTCACGGAGAGGCTAGTTTACGGGGGCCGCTCTCGCATGGCGCCCCATGCCCGGTCACGAACAGGTCCCGAACGACCTCCCCGTTGCCCGTACCGCCATCGAAGACGACGAGGAAGCGACCGACGCCCTCCTCCGCGCCGCCGACCGCGCTCACGTCAACGTCGACGACCCTGACCCGCGCCTCTACGACCAGATCGACCCGGGCGCCCTCGACGCCCTCACCGCTCACCACCGCTCACGGGACGGAGCTGCCGAGTTCGTCCTCGTCGCCCCTCTCTGGGACCGCACCTTCGTCGTCACGCCGGACGCCGTCGAAGTCTATCCCTGACCGACGCCGCCCGTCTCGGCGCGCTCGCCCCTGCCCCGGGCTCTCACCGGCCGCGGGCGGAACGTAAGGTGTTTGCGAGCGCCGCGCCCAGTCCGTGGTATGAGTCTCGACGATCTCCAGGACGACGTCAAGTCCGAGTACGGCGACCTCGACGAGGAACTGTCCGTCGACACCGACCGAGAGACCCGCAACGAGCTCGCCATGCTTCTCGCGGCCTTCGACACCGACGACCCCGACGAACTCGTCCGCCGCGGCGTTCACATGCTCTTCCAGACCGCCGTCGAGACCGGTAACCTCGACTTCCACCTCCGCAGCGAGTACGACGTCACCTACGACGAGTACCTCTCCGGCATGACCTTCGAGGAGATGACCGGCGCCGCCGACATGCCTCAGACGGGCACCGGCGACCCCGACGACCGCCGATACCAATTCTAAACCATCTTTTTCGTCGGGGGGGTCGCGCTACGCGCGACCCCCCCCCCGACCAAAAACATGGGTGAAAAAGGCCGCATCTCGGCCTTCGGCCTCGATGCGGTGAATCGCGCTCGCTTTGCTCGCGCGAACGCTCTCGGCACCACGCTCTACAGCAGGAACGTCGCCAGGAACCCGATCGCAGTCGCGAGCGTGACGTACGGACCGGCCTCCGCGTAGGCGTCCGGGTAGATCTCGCTGGCGAGGCTGGCGAGGATCGCACCGGCGGCGAACGAGCGGATCGCGGACAGCCAGAACCGCGGGAGCGGCGGGATGTACCGGTAGCCGACGATGACCGACCCGCTGACGACGAGGGCCGTGACGGCCCACCCGGCCATCGTCTGCCGGTTCCCGTGGTTCTCGGCCATGTTGGCCCCGGACATCATGGACTGGGACCCGTTCGTGACGGCGAGGCCGAACAACAGCGCCAGCGCGCCCGAAACGCCGCCGGTCCCGAGGAGCGACCCCATCGCCGCGTTCTCGGGGATGCCGTCGGTGGTCACGCTCGTCCACAGCCCGAGACCCTGTTCTTCGGTCTCGTCGTCCGCCCAGCGGTCGATGATAACGTCGAGCGTGCCGAACACGAGGACGCCCCCGAGGAGAAACCCGGACGCTGGGTACTCGCCGATGGCGTGGAAGGCGGGCTCGAACAGCTCGAAGGCGAGCGAGATGACGAGCGATCCGCCGCCGACAGCGAGCAACGCCGCCTGCCACTTCCGATCCGGCGGCGCCCAGATACCGACGGCCGAGCCGACGAGGAGCGCCAGCGCCGAGAACCCCGCGTAGAACCACGGGTTCGAGAGCAGTCCGCTCTGCCCCGACTGCAACGCGACGGCTCGCCCACCACCGAGAGCGTTCCATAGCGCCGACCAGTGAACGGCCGATAGCACGGTCGCAGGTCGACCCGCGAGCGGATATCTATGCGGCGACTACTCGCGGTAATACGCGCATTTCTCCGCGACGGCGGCGAGAGGGATCAGGCCACGTCCGCTATCGCGTCGGTCAGCAGGTCGACGCCGAGGTCGATCTCCCGTTCGGTCACGTCCATCGGCGGGAGGATGCGAAGGACCTTGTGACCGCACCCGAGCGTCAGGAGCCCGCGCTGCATCGCAGCGGTCTGGACGGCGTCGCGTCGCTCTCTCGTGTCGAACTCGACGGCGAGCATGAGCCCCTTCCCGCGCACGTCGACGACCGGGTCGAGGTCGGCGTCGCGCATCGACTCCTGGAACTGTCGGCCCCGGACGACCGCGTTGTCCATGAGGTCGTAGTCGTCGATGACGTCGAGCGTGAGCGCGCCCTGCAGCGCGGCGACGATGTCGCCCCCGCCCCACGTCGACGAGAGGCGGCTCTTCCGCTCGGGGAACACCTCCTCGCGGGAGATGGTCGCGCCGACTCGCAGGCCCTTGGCGCTCGCGATGACGTCGGGCTCGAACGGGTAGTGGTCAGACGCCCAGAACTCGCCGGTGCGGCCGACGCCGGACTGGATCTCGTCGACGACGAGCGTCAGGTCGTGCTCGTCGCACAGGTCGGCGATCTCCTCCGCGAAGGCGTCGCTCGGGAAGCGATACCCGCCCTCGCCCTGGACCGGTTCGAGGATCAGGTACGCCACGTCGTCGGGGTCGATTGCGCCCCGCTCGGGGTGGAGGAGCTTGCGGAGCTGGGACCCGTCGCCGGTGAAGAAGCCGCACGTGCAGGACTGCGCGTCGCAGGTGCGGTCGTCGCAGAAGGGCACGCCGTGGATCTTCGAGATCTCGGGGAAATCACGACGGTAGACGGACTTCGACCGGTTGAGCGAGAGCGCGCCGAGGGTGCGCCCGTGGAAGCCCCCGCGGAACGTGATGCCGTAGTCGGCGCCCGTGTGGTCGTAGCTGATCTTGATGGCGTTCTCGACGGCCTCGGCGCCGCTGTTCGAGAGGAAGACCGTGTCCATTCCGTAGTGGTCGCTCCGGTCGGTCAACCGGTGCATGAGGTCGGCGGGCGTCGGGAACGGGTGGTCGTCAAGGTCGCCGCTGGTGACGTAGAAGTCCTGACCGGCCATCTTCAGCGGGTCGACGAGGTCGAACCCCTCCATGCGCTCCATCAGCTTGGGGTTGTTGTACCCCAGCGGCGCTGCCGCGACGTGGCTGGTGAAGTCCATGAGGACGTTGCCGTCGACGTCCGTGCAGAACGGCCCCTCGGCCGGTTCGGTGTAGTCCCAGACGAAGTCGTAGACGTAGGTGCTCGTGGCGGCCGACTCGTGGTGGTAGTCGACCCACTCGCGTGCGAGCTCGCCAGGCAGGGACCCCACCGTCGGCTCCGCCGTGTCCCGGTTCATGTCGGCAAGAGGGGGACTCCCCAGTTAAATGATGTGACTATCGCGGGGGATACCCCTCGCGTGGAACGTTTTCCGGCAACAACTGGACGGGCGTCGATATACTGGCGACGGCTCCGTCGCCGGTCACATCGTGGCGACGGCGGTCACGACGCTGGCGGCGACGAGGAGGACCGTGCTCACTGTCGCGGTCCTGACGGCGAACTCGCGGTTGGGGCTGGCGAAGGTCAGCCCGGCCTTGACGACGATGCTGGAGGCGGTGGCGAGCAGGATGGCGAAGACGGCGGCGTCCGCCGAGAGCCCACCGCCGCGATAGAGGATCACCGCCGAGGTGGTCGCGCCGGCGCTGGAGACCAGTCCGGTGAGCGCCGCGGTGACGTAGAACCCCAGGCGGCCGAACTGAGCGGCGGCGAGGCCCCCGGCGACGACGACGAACAGGAACAGGCCGCCGAACCCGAGGACCTTGCGCAGCGAGAAGGGGCTCTCCATGTCCATGTCGAGGTTCTCCGACCAGTCGGCCGTGACGGCGGCGATGGCGAAACTCCCGACGATCACGCCCCCGAGCGGGACGATCGCTCCGAGGAGCAGGCCCGTCTCGAAGGTGAACAGCAGGGCGATCGTGAGGTTGCGGGCGGCCATCGCGGCGTCCGCGAGCAGGATGGCCGCGACGGCGTAGGAGCTGACCGCGGGGCGCTGTTCGACGTGGTCGAGCATCGCGCCGACGACCGCCGTCGAGGAGGCCAAGCCGCCGAAGAAACCGGTGACCGCGATGCCGCGGCTGCCGTAGGTCTGGACGATGGCGTAGTTGGCGATGCCGATGGCGGCGACGGTGACGACCATCAGCCAGATGACGCGCGGCTCGACCTCCACGGCCAGGTCGGCGGTGCCGACGTTGTAGCTCTCGGCGGGGAGGAGCGGGTAGATGACGAACGCGAGGATCGCGAACTCGGCCGCCGAGCGCAGTTCCGTCCGGGTCATCCCCCAGGCGAAGGAGTGGAGTTCGCGCTTGAGCACGAGCAACAGCGCCGAGAAGACGGTGACGGTCACCGCTTCGAGCGTGTAGCCGGAGGCGACGAGCGTGCCGACGCCGTAGGCGACGAGCATCGACATCGACGTCGTCAGCGAGAGCCCCTCGTCTTCGTCGTCGATGAGCCCGCGGACGGCCAGGAGCGTCCCCTGGACGATGACGAGGACGCCCCCGACGACCACCAGCGGGACCGATCCGAGCACGGTGAACGCCGCGCCGAGGATGCTGATGAGCGAGAACGTCCGCACGCCGGCCGACTTGTGTGACCACTCGCGCTCCAGTCCGAGGAACAGTCCCAGTACGCCCGAAAGCGTGATCTGGAGCACCTCCGTGTCGAGCGGGATCGACGCGAACTGCGCGACTCCGTACACCCACCGACGTAGAGGACTGGCGGTAATAAATACAGGGCCACTATCGGACGGGTCCACGGCGCCTCGACCTCCCGTCGCCGCTACCGGCCTTTATGTGTCGCCCGCGTGATGGCAGTGACGATGGTGGAGTTCGAGTTCAATCCCGACTGGGCGTGGATCGGTTGGGGAGTGCTGGGGGCTGTCCTCGGCCTCGCCGTCCTCTGGGTGCTCTACTCGTTCGTCGGCACGTTCGTGTTCGCGCTGTTCATCTACTACTCGACGCGGCGCGTCCACGGGCACATCCGCGACAGGGTGGGACAGCGGTCCGTCTCGGCCGCGCTCGCGCTCGTCGCCCTCGCCCTTCCGGCCGTCCTGCTGTTGCTCTACGCCACGGCCATCGGCGTCCAGGAGCTCCAGGAGTTCGCCGGGACGACCGACCTGGACCGCTACATCGAGATCGCCGGCCCCTACGTCAACGTCACCGAGGCGGTCGAGAACCCCCGCGGCGTCTTCGAAGGCGCCGGCGGGATGGACCTCGTCCAGTCGGCGCTGAGCCAGGGGACCAGCTACCTCGGGTTCCTCGCGACGGGGCTGTTGCACCTGTTCGTCATCTTCGCCATCGCCTTCTACCTCCTGCGCGACGACCACAGGCTGGCCGACTGGGTGGCCAGGTTCGACGGCGACGGCCCGACGGTCTTCGAGGAGTTCGCCCGCGAGGTCGACGACAGCCTGGAACTGGTCTTCGCCGGCAACATCCTCAACGCAGTCGTCACGGCGACCGTCGGCGCGATAACCTACAGCGTGGTGAACATCTTCGCCCCGCCCGAGGTGGCGATCCCCTACGCCGCGCTGGTCGGCCTGCTGACCGGCATCGCCAGCCTGATCCCCGTCGTCGGGATGAAACTCGTCTACGTCCCCGTCACGATCTACCTGGCCGCCACGGCCTTCGCGGCGGGAACCGGCTGGGGGTTCGTGGTCGCGTTCTTCGCCGTCTCGTTCGTCGTCGTCGACGTGATCCCCGACCTGCTCGTCCGGCCGTACGTCACCGGCGGGACGCTCCACACCGGCAGCGTCATGTTCGCCTACATCCTCGGCCCGCTGCTGTTCGGCTGGTACGGCCTCTTCCTCGGCCCCGTGATCCTCGTCTTCGTCACGCACTTCGGCCGGGTCGTCGTCCCGAGACTACTCGGCGTGCGCGGTGACGACGCCGAACCGGGACCGTCGTCGCCGGACGAGGGCACCGCCGAGACGCCGGACGCGGTGACCGACGAGAGCGCTACGTCCGTTACCGCGGACCGCGCTCCGGACGCCGACGGCGATACGGGCTCCGACGGCGATCCGCCAACGGACTCGACCGCCGGCGGGACGACCGACGATCGAGACGCCACCGACCACGGATCCGGTGAGGAAGACGGCGACGACTCCCGGACCGACTGAGCGGGCGCGAGTCGGCGGTCATCGCGAGAACGGCGAGAGAAACAGCGGGCGCGAGCGACGGTTCGGTGACCCGTCCGACGGGACGAACGGTGAACTGTCGAGGAGCGGACGCGGGCCGGCCGACTACAGGTCGACGTACTGCTCTTCCCAGTCGCGTCGGGCTTCGATCTCGCGTCGACCGCGGCGGGTGAGACTGTAGAAGTTCGTCCGCCGGTCGCGCTGGCCCTTCTCGACGAGCCCCTTGTCGACGAGCGTGTCCAGGTTCGGATAGAGACGGCCGTGGTGGATCTCCTTCTCGTAGTACTCCTCGAGTTCCTCTTTGATCGCGAGCCCGTGTGGCTCCTCCTTCCCAGCGATGACGTACAGCAGGTCTCGCTGGAATCCTGTCAAGTCGTACATCGGTAATGTCCGTGTGAACGTTACTGTCTAATATGCATAAATATGTCGACTGATGAGCCGGGTACCTCTGCGAGCGGCGGTATTAGTCCGCTGTTAATCCGGATCCGATAGTTAAATCGGCTGATGAGATCGGAGTAACGCTCGTATTCGCTCGGTTTCAGGTATCGACTTCGAAACGTTCTCGACGGGGATTCGGCGGCCAGGGGAGCCGCTGGATCGGGGCGGAGAGACTTATCCCCTCGGCGCACGTAGCTCCCCTATGCCCGAAGAGGTAATTTTCGAAGACGAGCGGGTCATGACGCGCGCCGACGTGGCGTCGTATCTCAGGACCGTCGCCGACCGGCTGGACGCCGGCGAGTCGCTCACGCTGGAGACCGGCACCGACTCCGTCACTGTCGACGTCCCCAACGACGTCGAGTTCGAGGTGAAAGTCGAGCGCGAGGGACCGGCCGACGGCCCCGGCGAACTGGGGCTCGAACTCGAACTCGAGTGGGACGAGGGCGCTACCGACGACTCGCTCTCTATCCGATAGGGGCCTCGGTCCCGGATCCGACCGTCGCCGTGACTCTCGAACGGCGGTCGCTCGAACCCACCGAGAGCGGAGTAATCTCCCGTTACCCGGGGCCGAACGGCGACGAAGCAGTCGCTCTCCTGAACGTTGGTTCGGAAAGGAATGGAAAGCGAACGCGTGGGTGAAAAACCCACGCGAACGCTTGCCGCCCTGAATTGGTCCCCGCTGACGCTTCGGCCCTCCAAGCGAAGCGTCATCTGATATTCTGGCCGGCAATCACATAAAGGTACCGGCACCGGCCGCCATCGCCACCTATCGGTTCGCTATCTCGTCCGCGGGTCGGCCGCGGCGCCGACTGTCACGGGGGCGGTACCGGCGGGGCGACCGGACGGATTTTAGTCGGGCGCGCGTAACGAACGCGTATGAAGATCCGCGGCGAGCGCGAGTGTCAGTCCTGCGGGACCCGCTGGTCGTACTACGAGACGGGGAGCGTGGTCTGTCCGGAGTGCGGGAGCCTCCGCAGCGTCGGCCTCGACGACCCGACCGAACACACGGCCAGTCCGGCCGCCCTCGAACTGAGCGCGATCAGGAACCTCGTGGACGAACAGCCGCTGGCGGACGTGGCGGAGACCACTGCCGAGACCTGTCGTGAGTACGTCCGCAAGCGCGGCTTCATCCGCGGGGGCGAGCTCCAGCCCATGGACGACACCTACCTCGCCGCCGCCGAGCTGCGGCTCGCCGCCGAGGAACTCACTCACGCGATGCGCGTCACCGACGAGGAGGAGTACTACTTCCTCGACCTGTTGCGCGGCGCGGACCGCGGCGAACGGCCGCCCGCGGACGACGTCCCAGAGTCGTTGCACGCAGTTCGCGGTCTCGCGTACGCTCGCGCCGTCGACGCGTACCGTTCGGACGTGCGCCGCTACCTCGACGAACACCCGGACGAGACCGTCCGGGGCCTCCTCACGACGCTCCGCGACCACCAGAAACGCGTCGAGGCGCTCGACGGCGACGTCTCCCCGCGGACTGCCGGGGAACTCGTCTACGTCGCCCGCTCGATCGGCCGCGCACTGATCGACGACGACGAGACGGCCCTCGCCGAGGCGCAGCGTCGGCTCGACGAGTTCGATATCGACCTCTGAGGCGGTCCCTGGCGGCGAGCGGCCGGATCGGACGGCGGCGGTCGCGGCCTACAGCGCGCTCTCGACGCCCGACTGCAGGGCCGCCGCGTTGACGGTGTTGTACAGCAGCATGGCGCGCGTCATCGGCCCGACGCCGCCGGGAACGGGCGTGATGGCCGCGGCCTTCTCCTTCGCGCTCTCGAAGTCCACGTCGCCGACCAGCTCGTAGCCCTTCTCGTTGTCGGCGTCGACCTGGTTGATGCCGACGTCGACGACGACCGCGCCCTCGCCGACCATCGACCCGTCGATCATCTCCGGGACGCCCGCGGCGGCCACGAGGATGTCCGCCGACCGGGTCTTCTCCGCGAGGTCCTCGGTCCGCGAGTGACAGACCGTCGTCGTCGCGTTGCCGCCCTCGCCGTACTGGATGAAGAGGTTCGCCATCGGCTTGCCGACCAGCCGCGAGCGACCGACGACGACGGCGTCTTTGCCCTCCGTCTCGACGTCCGCGGCCGCCAGCAATCGCTGGATGCCGTGGGGCGTGCAGGGCTTGTAGCGCGCGTCGCCGGCGACGAGCCGGCCGATGTTCTCCGGGTGCAGCCCGTCGACGTCCTTCTCGGGGTCGATGCTCCGGAGGACGCGCCGGTCGTCGACGTGGTCCGGGACTGGCATCTGGACGAGGATGCCGTTCACGTCGTCGTCGGCGTTCAGTTCGTCGATGGTGTCGTACAGCTCCTCGGCGGGCGCGTCGGAGTCGAGTTCGACGTCGACGGTGTCGATGCCGACCTCCTCGCAGTCGTTCTGCTTCATCGAGACGTACGTCTCGCTGGCGGGGTCGTCGCTCATCAGCACCGTCGCGAGCGTCGGCGTGACGCCCTCCTCGTCCAGTTCGTCCACCGCGTCGCCGACCTCCGCTCGCACGTCCTCGGCCACCGCGTTGCCGTCGATGATCTCGGTCATACTCGAACGGGCGGCCGGCGGCGGTATGAAGTTCCCGGAAACAGCGGCGCGACAGTCGACACAGTCGACACAGTCGCGACGACGGGCCCGCCCCGAACCGGCAGTTCGGTGGGAGCGGGTGACCGCTCGCCGGGGCCCCACAGGGACCGTTGTCAGTCGCCGCTCGGACCGGCGCCGTCCTCGATGTCGCTGGCGCCGGTCTGGAAGACGAACTCGTGTTCCTCCTCGGTCTCGAAGTTGTTCAGCCCGTCGCCGAGGTACTGGGCGTAGCGGACCAGTTCCTCGGCGCGAGCGGACACCTCGGTGAGTTCGGCGGCCTGCTCTTCGGCGGCGCCGGCGACGTTCTCGCTCTCGGCCATCGTCTCCTCACCGAGGTCGACCGCGGTCTCGACCAGGTCGGCCACTTCCCGGATCATGCGGAGCGACTCGTCGAGGTCGACGGCCTCCCCGTCGGATCCGGACGACTCGATGGCCTTGGCCACCGCGTCTACGTCCTCGGAGATCCGCCGGAGGCGCTCCTTCTGGTCGTAGGCGTCGTCGGAGATCTTCTGGATCGACTCGGCGACCTGTTCGCTGGCGTCCCGGACCGTCTCCGCGCTCTGCTGGACGGCGCGGCCGCCCTCCTCGACCTGGACGGCGAAGCTCTTGAGCTGGCCGGTCGTCATCTCCAGTTCGGTCAGCATCTCGTTGAAGTCCTCGGCGATCCGGTCCATCGCCTCGTTCTCGCCGTCGGGCTCCATCCGCTGGGTGAGGTCGCCCCGCGCGCCTGCCTGCATGATCTCCGAGTACTCCTCGGCCGTCTCCTGGAGGTAGTCGCTCATCTCCATCGCCTCGGCGCGCGAGACCTCCGCCTCCTTGCGCGCCTGTTCGGCCTCGCGTATCTGGTCGCTGAGCGCGTCGCGCATCGACCCGAATGCCCCGTACAGCCGTCCGATGTTGTCGATCCGGCCGGTCTCGATTGTCACGTCGAGGTTCCCCGCTTCCATCTGCTCGGCCTTGCCCGTCAGTCGGTCGATGGTGGTCGCCGTGTTGTACCCGAGCGCGGCGCCGATGGCGCCCATCAGCAGGACGGCGACGCCCGTCGCCACCAGGCCGAAGTCGGAGACGGTCTGGACGAACCCGAACACCTCGCCGGTCGGCGCGTGGACGAGCACCACCCAGTCGTCGGGCCCGTTGGTGATCGGGACCGGCGCGTAGCCGACGGCGTACTCCTCGTCGATGACGCCCGAGTGGGCCGGCATCTGTGCGCTCACGCCGCTGGATCCGGCCGGCATGTCGAGTGCAGCCCTGATCGGCTGTCGGGCGCGCTGGTCGCCGTAGGTGGAGAACAGCGCGGCCGGTTCCGCCGAGGACTCCTCGGCGCGCTCGTCGATCAGGACCTCCCCGTCGCCGTTGACGACCTGCGTGAACCCGTCCTCGGCGCGCTGGGCCCCCTGGAAGCGGCTCGCGAGGGCGTTCACCGACGATTCGAGGACGAGATAGTGGTCACCGCCGCCGACGGGGCTCACGAAGCCGACGACGGCCCCGCTCTCGGTGTCGTACACCGAGGAGCTCTTGACCTGCCCGAGGCTGCTGAACGAGAGGTCGGCGAGCCACTCGCGGTTCGTCCCCTCGAACGTCGCGCTCGCGTCGAACCGGGTGCTCGCGACGATGTCCAGGTGCTCGCTGGAGCCGTTCACCACGTGGAGCGCCGTGATGTCCGCCGAGTCGCTCTTGAGGTTACGAGCGGCCCGTTCCACGGTCGCGGGGTCGTCGGCCGTCCACACGTCGTTGTTCGACGCGAGGCGGACGCCCTGGCGGTTGCGTTCGTTCCACTGGTCGATTATCGTCGCCTCCTGGCTCGCGATGCCGCTGTACTCGCTCTCGACGCGGTCTCGCGTCTGCTCGGTGATCTGCGCGGTCGCGTAGACGCCCACCGACCCGATGGCGAGCCCCATCACCGACAGCACGATCAGGAACTTGAGCGCGTAGCGCCGCCGGACGAAGTCCGGGGTGACCGCCCGTACCAGCCCCAGAACCGGCCCGGAGCTCCCGTCTCCGCTCACCGCCGGTCACCCGATTTGGCGACAGACGACAGTCGCGTCGCCCCGCCCGTCGGTCGGCACCGGGGCCGCCGCTCGTTCGCCGCGTCTGCGCCCGCTTCGATCCCGCGCCCGAACTGCCCGCGTACACCCTGTACCATAACGAAAGTACATGTATTATACAGTTATATCAAGGCTTCGCCGCGTTGGCCGCTTCGGAGCGGTGAGGACGGCGATTCGCCCCAGCGGCGTCCTGTCGCGATCCGGGACGCTCCGAACGGGCCGACCGACCGTCCGCGCAGTCGGCCGACGCGGTCGCGGTGGAATAACAGCACACTTGCCGCCGGACGCTGAGATCCGACTATGCAGATCAACGACCGCCACCACACGACCGAGGGGCGCGAGCGCGTGACGCTCGTCCCCGAGAGTCTGGACGATCTGTGGCATCTCACGTACGTCGTCGAGCCGGGGGACCTGGTGGCCGGCGACACGACGCGGCGGATCCAGCGCAACGACGACGACATGCGCGACACGGGCGGCGAGCGCGAGCCCATGTGGATCGAGGTCGAGGTCGACGACGTCGAGTTCGCGAAGTTCGCCAACCGCCTGCGCGTCGGCGGCGTCATCGTCGACTGCTCCCGGGAGGACCAGCTCGATTTCCACCACACGCTCAACGTCGAGCCGCTCACCGAGATCGAGGTCGAGAAGGTGTGGAAACCCGACCAGGACGAGCGCCTCGCCGAGGCCGTCGAGGCGACCGAGAACCCCGACGTGGCCATCGCCACCGTCGAGGAGGGGCAGGCGTACGTCCACACCGTCGCCCAGTACGGGACGGAGGAGCGGGCGAGTCTCACCGGGTCGAGCGGGAAGGGCCAGTCGACGCTCACCGGCTCGATGGGGTCGAGCGGCGGCGGGAGTTCGCGCGAGGACCTCTACGAGGAACTCACGGCGGTGCTCGCCCGGATGGACGTCGACGCCGTCATCCTGGCGGGGCCTGGATTCACGAAACAGCAGGCGCTCGACTATATCGAGGACAACGACCCCGATCTGGCGAGCCTGATCACGACCGTCGACACGGCGGGCGTCGGCGACCGCGGCGTCCACGAGGTGCTCAAGCGCGGCGCCGTCGACGAGGTCCAGACGCAGACGCGCATCTCGAAGGAGGCCGACCTCGTCGACGAACTGACCGAGCGCATCGCGAAGGGGACGGAAGTCGCCTACGGGCCGGAGCGAGTCGCGGAGGCCGCCGAGTTCGGTGCCATCGAGACGCTCCTGATCCTCGACGAGCGGCTGCGCGCCGAGCGCGGCGACGAGGGCGAGTGGGAGATCGACGTCGACGACGTCATCGAGACCACCGAGCAGAAGGGCGGCGAGGTGACCGTCTTCTCCGGCGAGTTCGACCCCGGCCAGCAGCTCCGGAACCTCGGCGGGATCGCCGCGCTGCTGCGTTACCGCATCGACTGATCGGTGCCGACAGAGGCGGTTCGGACTGCGGGGATCTCATCGCTGATAACGCCGCCGAAACGGCTTTCTGACCGGTGTCGGAACTGTCATCAATAACCGTCCAGGGGAGCCGATGGGATTCGAACAACGCCAGGACTTCGCGCGGCAGGTGGCCGACCTCAACAAGTACGGACAGGCGCTCAACCAGTGCGAGACGGTCGACGAGGTGGTCTCGCTCACGCTGGAGGCTATCACCATCCTGTTCGAACTGACCGACGTGACCGTGATCGAGGTCCGCGGGTGCGGCGACGCGGACAGCGACCTACGCGTCGCCGGGAGCACGAACCCGGATATCTCTGCCGGCTCGCCGCCGAGCGACGTGGCCCGTCGGGCGTACGAGACCGGCGACACGGTCGTCCTCAGCGGCGACGAAGCCGGGATCGAGACCGATTCGGACACCACGGCGACGCTCGCCGTCCCCGAGGGGATCGTCGACGAGACGATCTGCGTGATCGTCGTCCGGTCGTCGACCGTCGAGGAGTTCGGCGACGGGTTCGTCCGCCCGATGGAGATCCTGGCGACCCACGCCGCGACGGCGATCAGCAACATCCGGTCGCGCGAGCGTCTCGAACGCGCCAGACGGGACCTGGAGACCCGCAAGGAGATGATCGAGCTGTACGACCGGCTGCTCCGCCACGACATCGGCAACGATCTGCAGGTCATCGTCGGTTTCGCCGACGCCGTCGCCGACAGCGTGGAGGACGACCGGGCCGCCGAGTACGTCGGGAAGATCCAGCGCGCCGCCGCCAACTCCGCCGACCTCGTCGACCGCGCCGGCGACCTCGTCTCGACGCTCGAAGCCCAGCGCGAACCCGAAGCCAGAAAGCTGCGCCCGCTCCTCGAACGAGCGGTCGCCGACGCGACCGACCAGCACCGGTCCCTCTCGGTCGAGTTCGACGGCGGCGACTTCGACCACCGCGTCTACGCCGGCGACCTGATCGACTCCGTGTTCGGGAACGTCCTCTCGAACGCCGCGGTCCACAACGATCGCGACGTGAGCGTCCGGCTGTCCGCCGTCGAATCGACCGCGGACGACGTCACCGTCGGCGTGGCCGACGACGGCGCGGGCATCCCCCCCGACATCCGCGACGACATCTTCGAGATGGGCGTCAAGGGCGCGGACAGCCAGGGCACCGGGTTCGGGTTGGGGTTCGTCCGCGCGCTGGGGGAGTCCTACGGCGGCGCCGTCGCGGTCGGCGAGAGCGACGCCGGCGGCGCGGAGTTCCAGATCACGCTCGAACGCGCCTGAGTCGCAGAGATCTTCGCAGCCGATCCAGTCGCAACCGACGTTTATGCCCGCGGCGGCCGACGCTTCGATCGGGACCCACCATGGAGAACGTAACCGGCGACTGGACGCGCGAGCGGGCCGAACAGTTCCTCGACGAGCGGGCGATCCCGATCCGGCTCGCGATGCAGACGCCGGACGGCGGGCTCTGGATGCTCTCGCTGTGGTACCGCTATCGCGATGGCAACCTGGAGTGTGCGACCGGCGCGAAGGCGAAGGTGGTCCGATACCTCCGGGAGAACCCCGCGGTCGCCTTCGAGATCTCGACCAACGAGCCGCCGTATCGCGGCGTCCGCGGCGCCGGCACCGCGTCGGTTTCGCCCGACGAGGACAAGGCGGTCCTGCGGGCGCTCGTCGACCGGTACCTCGGCGACCGCGACAGCGGACTGGCGGAGTCGCTGCTCTCGCCCGAGCGCGACGAGGTCGCTATCGAAATCGACGTCGACCGGGCGTACACCTGGGACTTCTCAGACCGGATGCAGGCCCGCGAGGACTGACGAACCGAACGTCCAGAGGGCGGCGCTCAGTCCCGACTTCAGCGAGTCGCAGAGTGGGTCGTCCCGAGCGTGGCCGTCAACTGCTCGTGCGTCCGGAGGCCCGCGCGGAAGCGCTCGACGATCGCCGACTGGTGGGTCGGGCACGCGGTGATAACGACGCCCCCGTCCTGGACCGGAACGAGCGGGTGAGAGGAGTCGTACCGGGCGTTGCGACAGCCGGGACAGCGGACCCCGCCGGCCGGCAGGTGGTCGAGGAGGTCGGCGGAGTCCTCGCTGGTCAGTCCGCAGACCGCGGTGAACTCCTGCAAGTGGTCGTCGCAGCTGAGAACGGGGATCGTGAGCTGATCGAGGAGGAGGAAGGAGACCGTCTGCTGGCTCTCCGATTCGAACGCCGACCGACACGCCTCACAGCGGACGGGGGGCTCCGTCCCGCCGTCGTCCGCCTGCGGGAGTTCGAGTTCTGTCGACGGCATCTATCTACTTCGGGGGGCTCCCACACGGGTAAGTGATCGGGTCCGACCCGTCACGGCGCTTCTTCTGACTCTGTCGCGGCGCTGTCGGGCGTTCTCCGGCGTGAGACGGCGTCGGTCGGACGCGTATCGGCTCACTCGATGTCGAGCGAGAGCCCGTCGGACGCGAAGCGGACGTCGCCGCCGTAGCGCTCGGCGATCGAGTCCAGCATCGCCTCGTGCTCGCCGTCGGTGTGCGGGTAGAGGTGCGTCAGGTAGACGCGGCCGACGTGCGCGTCTGCGTCCGCGAGCACCGCGCCGAGTTCGCTCGGCGTCGGGTGATTGTCCACGTCGACGCTGTCCGGGAACGAACAGTCGTGGGCCAGGACCGCGGCGCCGTCGGCGAACTCGATCAGGTCGGTGAACGCCTCGGTGTCGCCGCTGAAGACGAACGCGGGCACGTTGCCGTCGCTGTCGGCGGAATCAGCCGCTCCGGCCGCCACGAACCGGTAGGCGAGGCAGTACATCGAGTGGCGGACTTCCATCGCGGATACCTCGAACCCGGCGAGCGAGAACGATCCCGGACCGACCTCCCGGAAGGAGAGGTCCATTCGGTCCTGCATGTAGTCGTGGACCTCCAGCAGGTCGGTGACAAGGTCCTCGGTCCCGTCGGGTCCAGCGACGGTGAAGTCGGTCTCTCCCGCCAGCCACCGCGCCTTCAGGAGCGGAAGCAGGTCCGAGACGTGGTCGAGGTGATGGTGGGTCAGGAGGACGGCGTCGATGTCGTCGTAGCCCACGCCGGTCCGCTGGAGGCCGTGGAGGGCGCCGCTGCCGCAGTCGACCAGCAGGTTCCCGCCGTCGGCCTCCAGCAGGAGACCTGTCTGGAACCGCTCGCCGGTCGGCATCGCGCTGCCGGTGCCCAGGAAAGTGACGCGCATACCCGGCGTTCGTCCCCCGGGGGAATAGACCTTCCTCGACGGGCACCGGAGCGGGATACCCGCCCCGGGTCTCGATCACCCCGTCGCCCGGTCGCCGACCCGGTCCAGCGTCGACTGGATCTCCTCGCGCTCGTCGGGATCGGGGAGTTCGAGCGGTGGACGCACTTCGGGGTCGTCGATCAGGCCCTCGTGGGCGAGCATGACCTTCGTCGCGCCGGAGAAGCCGTATTGGGAGCCGCAGCGAAAGAGCGGGTCGACGGCGTGACGCTGCAGGCCGCGGGCGCGGTCGTGGTCGCCGGCACGGGTGGATTCGACGGCCTCCGTGACCGCCTCCGGGATGACGTGCGAGACGGAGTTGACGCCGGCGTCCATGCCCATGTACAGCCCCGGGACGAGCTGGCCGTCGAACCCCTGTAGCACCTCGAAGTCGTCGGGGACGCGGTCGAGCACGTCTGTCACGTGGGTCAGGTCGCCGCTTGTGTCCTTGAGACCGACGACCGACTCGCGCTCGGCCAGCGCCTCGACCGTCTCCGGGGCGATTTCCTCGTTGACGACCGAGGGGATGTTGTAGAGGTAGATCGGGATGGGACTGTCGGCGACGACCCGCTCGAAGAAGGCCTGGTTGCTCGACGGCTCCGACGCCGTGACGTAGTACGGCGAGACGGTCAGCGCGGCGTCGGCGCCGGCCGCGGCCACGTCGGCGATCCGCCCACGGACCGTCTCGACGGCCGTCCCCGCGGCGCCGGCGACGACGGGCGCGTCCGACGGCGCGACTTCGACCGTCGTCTCGACGACCTCGGTGCGTTCCTCCTGGGTCAGGCTAGCGAACTCGCCGGTGGTTCCGCAGGGGACGAACCCGTCGACGCCGCGGTCGGCGAGGTGGTTCACGACGGTGGCGAGCGCGTCGTGGTCGACGGCGCCGTCGTCGAAGGGCGTTACGAGCGGACAGAGCACCCGCGTGGCGTTCGAGAGCACGTGATCAGTTGGGTCGCCAGCCTCTTGGGCCTGTCCGCGACCCCGCGACGCCGCGAGATCGCCCCCGTCAAAAGCTGTCGCCGCACAAGACATTTGGGTACAGCGCGACGACGTGACGCCATGGGATTCCGAATCGACTCCCCGCTCTCGAAGGTGGCCGGGTTGCTGTTCGCGACGGTGGCGCTCGGATACGTCGTGATCCGCGAGGCCTGGGGATTCCGGTTCGACGCGTTCGGCGGCGGCCCGGTCGGGACCGCGCTGGCGGTCCTCGCGGTCTTGATCCTCGCGATCCTCCTGATCACGACCGACAACGCGTTCGAGGGGTGACGCTGCCGATCGTCGCCAGAACCGGGGCTCTCGCACCCGGGACCACTTTCACTCCGCTGTCCAAACCCACTTGACGGCGCGGCCCTAACGGTAGCCACGAGGCCCGAATGGGAGGACGAGAGTTGCTCGACGCGGCGGACACGGGTGTCGATCCCGCCGCCGTCGAGATAGACGACGCCGACGTGCTGGACCTGCTGGAGCCGCCGGTCCGCGAGTGGTGGGTCGACCAGTTCGGCGAGTACGTCCCCGAGAACGGCGGCTTCTTCACCCCGCCCCAGAAGGAGGCCGTCCCGCTCATCCACGAGGGCGACAACGCCCTGATCGCGGCACCGACCGGCTCGGGCAAGACGCTCGCCTCCTTCACGAGTATCATCAACGAGCTCTTCCGGCGCGACCGCGCCGAGGGGCTCGAAAACTCCGTCTACTGTCTGTACGTCTCCCCGCTCAAGTCACTGGCCAACGACATCCACCGCAACCTGGAGGTGCCGCTCGACGGGATCACCGAGACGCTCGACGACCGCGGCGAGGACGTCGAGATCCGCCACGCGATCCGCCACGGCGACACCAGCGACGCCGACCGCCAGAAGATGCTGACGGAGACGCCGCACATCCTCAACACGACGCCGGAGACGCTCGCAATCCTCCTCAACTCGCCGAAGTTCCGCGAGAAGCTCCGCACCGTCGAGTACGTGGTCGTCGACGAGATCCACAGCCTCGCGGAGAACAAGCGGGGCACGCACCTCTCGGTCTCGCTCGAACGGCTGGAATCGCTGGCCCACGGCTCGCCGACCCGTATCGGCTGTTCGGCGACGGTCGAACCGCTCGACGCGATGGCCGAGTTCCTCGTCGGCCAGGAGTCCCCCGGCGGCGGTCCTCGGGACTACGAGATCGTCGACGCCCGTTTCGCCCGCGAGTTCGACATGGAACTCGTCTGTCCGACCGACGACCTCGTGAACACGCCGCCGGACGTCGTGAACGACCGGTTCTACCGCGACCTGCACGAGCTGATCCAGGCGCACACGAACACGCTCGTGTTCACCAACACGCGGTCGGGCGCCGAGCGCGTGCTCCACAACCTGCGCGAGCGCAACGACGAGTACGACGAGGAGAACTCCGGCTGTCACCACGGTAGCCTCTCGAAGGACCGCCGTCAGGCGATCGAGGAGCGTCTCAAGTCGGGCGACCTCGACGTCGTCACCACCTCGACGAGCCTGGAACTGGGCATCGACATGCCACACATCGACCTGGTGGTACAGGTCGGCTCGCCCAAGTCCGTCGCGTCGCTGCTCCAGCGCGTCGGCCGCGCCGGCCACCAGCTCGGCGAGACGGTGACGGGCCGGGTCGTCGCGCTCGACCGCGACGAACTCGTCGAGTGCGCGGTGATGCTGAAGAAGGCGACCGAGGGGTTCGTCGACCGGGTGTTCGTCCCCGAGAACGCCCAGGACGTGGCCGCACAGCACGTCTACGGCATGGCCATCGCGGACATCCGACCCGAGGCCGAGATCCGCGGGATCCTCGAACGCGCCTACCCCTACCGGAACTACGGCGACGCAGAGTGGGAGTCGCTCATGCGGTACCTCACGGCGGACTACGACGGGATGGAGGACAGACACGTCTACGCGAAGGTCTGGCGCGACACGAACGACGCGCCCGACGGCGAACACCACTACGAGGAGTACCCCGTCGGCGAGCACCTGATGGGCAAGCGCGGCCGCCTCGCGCGGGTCATCTACATGACCAACATCGGGACGATCCCGGACTCGTTCACCTGCGACGTGTTCACCCGCTCGGGCGACGACTGGGTCGGGCAACTGGACGAGTCCTACCTCGACACGCTCGATTCGGGCGACGTGTTCGTCCTCGGCGGCGACCGCTTCGAGTACCGCTACCGCCGCGGGTCGAAGGTGTACGCCGACCGGACGAACGCCCGCCCGACGGTGCCGTCGTGGTTCTCCGAACGCCTGCCCCTCTCGTACGACCTCGGCAGGGAGATCCTCGCCTTCCAGCGGGACCTCCTCGACAGGCTCGACCGCGGCGGCGCCGGCGCGGTGCGCCACTGGCTGCGGAACTACCCGCTCGACGAGAACAGCGTTCGAGCGGTGACGCGGATGTTCGAGGAGCAGGTCAAGTACGCAGGCTTCGAGAGCGTGAGCACCGACGAACGGCTCGTCGTCGAGGAGGAACTCGACCGCGAGGAGTACGAGCGCCGGTACTACGTCCACTCGAACTACGGCCGGCGGTTCAACGACGGCTTCTCCCGACTGCTGGCCTACCGGGTCGCCCAGGAGGCCGACGCCAACGTGCAGGTGGCCGTCGCGGACAACGGCTTCACCCTCTCGATGCCGCTCAACCGGAAGGTCGACGTGACGGGCGTCCTCGCCGACCTCGAACCGACCGACGTGCGCCCGGACCTGCGGGCGAGCCTCGACGGCACTGACCTGCTCCAGCGGTACTTCCGGATCAACGCGACCCGGGCGCTGATGATCCTCAAGCGCTACAAGGGCTACGAGAAGTCCGCGAGCGAGCAGCAGATGAACTCCGAGATGCTGCTCGGGTTCGCCGAGGACCTGGAGGACTTCGCGGTCATCGAGGAGACCTACCGGGAGATACTCGAAGACAAACTGAACGTCGACGCCATCGAGGACGTGCTCGGCGCGATCCGTGACGGGACCGTCGCGGTCGAACACCACCGCGTCGACACGCCGTCGCCGCGGGCGTTCGGTCTGGCGACGCTGATGGCCTCCGACGTGGTGCTCGCCGAGGACGAGAGCGAGGTTCTCCAGCGCTTCCACGAGCGGGTCATGGCCGAGATAGACGGCGAGGGAACGCCCGAGCGCGAACCCGGGACGAACTGACCCGCCGTCAGACGAGGTTCTTCCAAACCGCCGAGGGACGGCCGCCTACATCCCGTCGTCTGTCTCGGTCGATTCGCCCATCGTCTCGTTGCCGCCCATTCCGTCGTCCATCCCGCCCTCCGTCTCGTTCATGCCGCTCATTCCGTTGGCTGTCTCTCCCATTCCGCCCATGCCGTCGTCAGTTTCGGTCATCCCGCCCATCCCGTCGTCCATTCCTTCGGTCGTCTCGTCCATTCCGCCGTCCATGCCGGTCTCGGTACCGTCCATCGACTCGCCGTCCATGGAATCGGTCATCGAGTCGTCGCCGTCCATCGAGTCGGTCGCCGATCCGTCGTCCATCGATCCGTCGCCGCCGTCCATGGACTCGCCGCCGTCGTCCATCGAATCCTCGCCGGGTTCGGTCGTCGCGCCGTCGCCGCCGTCGTCGCCTCCGGTCGAACAGCCGGCCACCGCACCGGCCGCGACCGCTCCGATTGCGCCTCTCACGAACGTGCGTCGAGTCGTGTCACATGGCATGATTCGTTCGCGTCCGCGCCCGCACCGGGGATAAGGAATTTTCAAACTCGCCTCGGAGAGCCGGCAAACTCCGTTCGGACCGCGTGCAGAGTCCGTCCGAACTCCGTTCAAAATTCGGCCGGGCGAGGGGTTAGCTCAGACCAGGAGCGTGTCGAGCGCGTCGGGGACGACCAGCACGTCGCTCCCCGGTTCGATCGCGTCCTCGGCCGACTCGCGAGCGTGCATCAGACACGCCTCGACGACCTCGGGGCTGTCGCTGTTCGTGACGTAGACGTCGTGGTCGCGCAGCGCCCGGGCGACGACGAACGCCCGCTGAGCGCCGGGCTCGTACCCCTCGCGCATCTCCTCGTAGAGTGCCTCTGCGCTCTCGGCGGCGGAGAGCCAGTCGTAGAATCGCCGTTCGCCCGTCCCCTCGCCGGCGCCTTCGGGGAGCGCCGCCGGAACGACGACTCGACCGCCCTCCCGCAGGGGATCGTGCGCACCGAGAGTCACGTACGTCGCCGCCCGCGTCGTCTGGTAGAGGTTCGCGTCCTTCGGCGCGCCGACGCCGGCGAGGACCGCGTCGTAGCCGTCGTCGACCGGGACGGCGAGCGCGTCGCGGGCCGCGCCGGCGAGGTCGCGGACGACCGACCGCGGGTCGCCGGCGGCCGCGCCGAGGACGCCGCTCGGGCCGTGGGTGACGTTGAGCGAGAACTCGACGCCGACCAGATCGCCCGCCGCGTCGACGAACTCCCGGAACGGGTTGTCGTCGACGCGGCCGAGGCGGACGCCCTCGCGTCCGAGTAGCTCCGGGCCGTGGGAGTATCCGATCTGCGACTCGCCGCCGGCGCCGACGACGACGGTCTTCGCGCCGCCGGAGAAGCCGGCGTACTGGTGGGGCTCGACCATCCCCGTCGCGAGGACGGCGTCTGTCTTCGCGAGCGTCTCATTGATCTCGATCGGGGTCCCTTCCACGGTCCCCGCCTCGACGGTCGCGTCGGGGTCGTGATTTCGTGCGAGGTCGGCGTGGTCGCCGAGCGCATCCTCGATCTCCGCGTCGCTCATCGGTCGGTGGAGGCCGAGGCCGAGAATAACTGTCACCTGCTCGCGGACGACGCCGGCGGCCGCGACTTCGTCTAGCAGCACGTCCAGCAGCACGTCGTCGGGCGTCGCGCGGGTGACGTCAGTGACGACGATCCCGATGGTGTCGTCCGGGTCGACGCGGCGACGGAGGCGCGGGCCGTGCGGGTCGGCGACGGTCGCCTCGGCCGCCACGCGGACGTCGACCGGATCGCCGCCCGGCGGCCGACAGACCGTCACGTCGCAGTCCGGGAGCGAGACGGAGACAGTCCCCTCGCCCAGTGGGAGTTCGACTGGCACGGCCGGGCCTACGACGCGCCCGTCCGAGAGCCTACCGGTCCCGTAGACGCGGACGGTCTAAAACCCCGTCAGTCCGCTGCGGTCGCGCGCTGGAGTCGTTCGAACCGGCCGACGACCGACGGGAGCGCGACGATGCCGAACGCCAGCGCGGCGTTCGCGACGCTGGCGACGAGGAGTTGCGTCTCGACGGCTTCGACGACGATCAGCGCGCCGCCGACGAACCCGACGCCGGCGACGTTGACCAGCGCGCGCTCGGCGCGAGAGCGGAACCGCTCGGCGCGAGTCCGCCAGAGCGCGCCAGCGAGACCGCCGACGCTCCCGCCGACGGCGAGCGCGGCGTCGCCCGTCTCAGTGGTCACGAGAACGGCAGGGACCGAAAGGACCACGGCGAGTCCGAACACGACCGCCGCCCCCTCGTCGATAGCGACGGCGAGCACGCCGAGCATCACCAGTCCGACGGCGAACCCCGCGAGGATATCACCCAGGTAGTGGACGCCGAGGACGACGCGTGAGAGCCCGATGAGCGCCACCAGCGCGCCGACGCCGAGGACGGTCGTCCGGTCGCGGTACTCGTCCATCGCGATCAGCCCGCCGCCGTAGACCGTCGTCGCGGCGATGGCGTGCCCGCTCGGGAACCCGACGGGGCTGGGTTCGATGGGGTAGCGCTGGACCGCGGCCGGCGGCCGCGGTAAGCCGAACCAGTACTTCAGCGCCAGCGTGACCGAAACGGCGACGAACGCGACGCTGATCACGGCGAGCAACTCGCGTCGCCGCCGCTGGTCGTTCCAGTACGCGAGCGACAGGCCGACCATCAGGAACTTCGCGCTCCCGAGGATCGTGATCACCCAGAACAGCGGCGCGAGTTCTGACGGCACCGCCTCCCTGATCACGCGGCTCGCCTCGACCAGCCTGAACATACGGTAGTCCCACCGGCGATACGGCTTATAGTTTCCTCCACCGGTCGCTACGGAACGGGTCAAACTCTAGTGATAAAACTCCGCCACGGGGTGAAAGTGGAGCCGAAACCCGGTGATAACTCCTGCCCACGGAGTGAAAGTGGAACGGTAACCGGCTAGTCATAAAGGTCCGCCCCGGAGTGAAAGTGAAACGTCCGAGCCTAGACATAAATCTGGGCCACACGGTGAAAGTAAAGCGGTGAGTCGCTAGTCAAAAGTGATAGCCACGGGGCGAAAGTGAAATCGAGCGTTCGAGGGTCGTTTACCGGGTATCGATAGAAACCGCCTCACCGCGCCCAGTCGACCATGCGGCCGTAGGTCTCGTCGGTGCCGAGCGCCTCGGCGTCGCCGACGAGGACGAGCGCTTTCTTCGCCCGCGTCAGCGCGACGTTGACGCGCCGGTAGTCCTCGAAGATCGGGCTCACCAGCGATCCGGTGGCGACGAAGGAGATGATAATGACCTCCTTGCTCGATCCCTGGAAGCGGTCGACCGTATCGACGGCTACGCCATCGGACACGTGCTTGCCGATCTCGGCGACCTGCGCGCGGAACGGCGCGATGACGCCGATCTCCTCGGCGGGGACGCCGGCGTCGCGGTACGCCTGGACGGTCTCGGCGACTGTCGCCGCCTCGGTCGGGTTCGTGTTCCCCTCCGCGCGGCCGTCTGGGTCGACGAACGCCACCTGGTCCGCGAGGTGGTCGGGGAGCGACCCCACGTCGACGCCGGAGAGGTCGCGGAGGTGCTGGGCGGCCACCTCGCCCGTCGCGGGCCTGAGTTCGCCGTCGTAGAACTCGCGAGAGGCGAACGCCTGGATGCGCTGGGCCATGCGATACTGTCGGTTCAGCATGACGGAGGCGTCCGGGTAGCGCTCGATGAGCCGCTGGAACAGCGAGCGCGAGAGGGTCGCGCCGGGCGCGGGCACGTCTTCGCCCGCGCCACCGTCGGACTCGGTCTCGGGGTCCGGCTCGTCGGCCTGGACGACCGGCGGCAGCTGCTGGTGGTCGCCGACGAGGACGAACCGCTCGGCGAGGTTCGTCGCCGCGAGCGTGCCCGGCTCGGTGAGTTGCCCCGCCTCGTCGACGACAGCCACGTCGAAGTCCTGTTCGCGCATGATCCGCGAGCCGCAGGTCGCCGTCGTCGCGGCGACGACCTGCGCGTCCCGCAGTTCCGCGACCCGCTCGTCGGGGTCGCCGGCTCGTTCGAGACGATACTGCTGCATGTCCTCGCGGACGCCGCTCTCCGTGCCGACGCGGACGAAGTCCTCGAAGCCCTGGTCGACGAGCGCTTCGAGGGCGTTGTCCACGGCGCGGTTCGTAAAGGCCGAGAGCAGGACGCGCTCGCCGTCCTCGACCAGTGCTTGCACGATGTGTGCCAGCGTATACGTCTTCCCGGTCCCCGGCGGGCCGTGGATCAGCGCGCAGTCCTCGCAGCCGACCGCGAGGCGGACGGCCTCGTCCTGAGCGTCGTTGTTGGGGACGTACGTCTCGCCGACGGACTCGAATTCCGGTTCCCGTCGGCCGAAGAGCACGTCCTTCTCCGCCGGCGACTGCGTGAGGATGGCGTCGTGCAGCGCCGTGAGCATCCTGTCCGTCGAGAGTTCCGAGGGGTAGACGTCGATGCGGCGGAGTTCGACCGGCTCGTCTGCGGTGACGACGATCTCGGGTCTGGGGTCGTCACTGCGCTCGTCTCCGTCGTCGACGCCGCCCCCGAGCCGCTCCACGCGGGCCAGTTCGGCCTCCCCGCGGATCGGGTCGCCGTCACTCGCGAGCACGAGGTCGCCCTCTCGGATCTTCGAGACGGCACCGGTCCCGCGGGCGCGTAGCTCCCAGTTGCCGCCGTCGAGTTCTCTGCGTTCGGTGGGTTCCAGATCCACGAGCGCGCGGTCGTCGTCGGCCCGTTCCTCCGGCGTCTGCTCCCAGAGCTTGGCGTACTCGCGGTGGACGGCGCGGCGTTCACGCTCGATGGACTGGTACACTCGGTCGAAGTACTCGCGCTCTTCTTCCGGGACTGGCGACCCGACCTGGCCGGCCTTGGACTCCTGGCCGAGCCGGCCGGAGACGGCCATGCAGGTGTCCTGCTCGAAGCAGTACTCGCACTTGGCGTCGGCCTCGTATCCCGTCGGCACGTCGACGCCGTGTTCCATCGCCGCGAGCGCGTTCCGCGTCCGCAGCACGAACTTCAGGAAGCCCGAGCCGATCGAGAACTCCTTGGCCGGCGAGAGGTCGCCGCTCTCCTCGTTGCGCTCGACGGCCGCGTTCTTGGTGTAGAGGAGCGTCCCGGTGTCCGGCGGTTCCCCGCGGCGCTCGCCGAGGATGAGCGCGTAGCAGGTCGCCTGCACCTTGTCGTGAAAGCGGGGTTCGCGCTTGGTGTTCTTCCCCGTCTTCAGTTCGACGGGCATCCCCCGGCGGACGGCGTCGGCCCGCCCCTTCAGGCCGTACGTCTCGCTGACGAGCGTCATCTCCGAGCGCCACTCGTCTTCGTCGGTGAGGGTCCCCTGCTGGAGCCAGCCCTCGATGGCCGAGGCGTTCTGCCGCACTTCCTCGCGGACCTCGTCGGCGCTGCGGCCGAGCATCCCGAGTTCGAGGCCGGCCTCCTCGACCCGTTCGTCGATGGACTCGTCGAGGTCACGGCCGCGCAGGAGGTCGCCGAACACCTCGTGGACGATGGTCCCCTTGACGACGGGGTAGGCGTTGGGCGTCCCGCCGATCTTGTTGAGGTAGTACATCCGCGGGCACTGCACCCACGAGCGCACGTCCGTCACGTCGACGAGGAAGTCCGGTTCGACGACGACCATCGAGTCGCCGGTCGTCGAGAACTGCTGTTCGCCGCGGTACTCCCGTTCCTCGGGGTTCGTCACCGCCAGTTCCATCCCGGGTTCGAGGTACGTCGCCGTCTCGGTCCACTTGTCCCAGAGCGTCACCGTGGTCGGTTCGCCCCGGCCCCGGTCGGGTCGCAGGCTCACCTCGACGAGTTCGCTCTCGCCGTACTGGGTCGAGACCGTCTTCGGGTCGCTCACGTCGACGACGACGCCGCGGAGTGTCACGCTCAGTTCTCGGGACGGCCGCGGGAAAAACGCTGTCGGTTAGACGGGGTCGTCGTCGCGGCCGACGCTGCCTCCGTCCGACCGCTCGGGCGCCGAGCGGTCGCGCGACGGTCGCCGCTCGCCACGACCGTCGCTGGACGTGTCGCTCGTGCCGCTCCCGTTAGCGGGTTCGCTACTGTCGTGCGATTCGATTCCGTCGCCGTTCACGCGCTCGGAGTCGCCTCCCGGGTCGCCCGGATCCGGCGCGTCCGGCGAGACGGCGGGGACGTCGACCGCGTCGAGAGCGTCCGAGATTATCCCCTCGGGGTCGACCCCCTCGACGGTCGCCTCGGTCGTGAGGACGAGCCGATGGGCCATCGTGGCGCGGGCGAGTCGCTTCACGTCGTCCGGCGTGGTGTACTCGCGACCGGCGACCACCGCGCCGGCGCGCACGGCCTCGAACACCCGCTGGACGCCGCGCGGCGAGACGCCGATCTCGGTCCGCTCGTCGGCGCGCGTCTCCCGGGCGATGTCGATGATGTAGCGGCGCACCTTGTCGTCGACGCGCACGTCCTCGGCGAGGTCCTGCAGCGCGAGCACCGTCCCGGGCCCGATCACGGGGTCGACGCTCGGAGCGAGCGACCGCCGGTCGGCGCGCTTGTCCAGCAGGTCCATCTCGCCGTCCACGTCGGGATAGCCCATCGACGTCTTGACAGCGAAGCGGTCGCGCTGGGCCTCCGGCAGGCGGAAGGTCCCCTCCTGTTCGACGGGGTTCTGCGTCGCGATGACGACGAACGGTTCGGGCAGGTCGTGGGTCGTCCCGTCCACGCTCACCTGGCGCTCCTCCATCGACTCAAGCAGCGCGGCCTGGGTCTTCGGCGGCGCGCGGTTGATCTCGTCGGCCAGGACGACGTTCGTGAAGACGGGCCCCCGGGAGAACTCGAACTCCCGCTCGTGCTCGTTGTAGACGTTCGATCCCGTCACGTCCGCGGGCAGCAGGTCCGGCGTGAACTGGACGCGAGTGAACCCCAGCCCCAGCGATTCCGCGAGGACGCGCGCCAGCACCGTCTTGCCGGTCCCCGGCACGTCCTCGACGAGGACGTGGCCGCGGGCGATGACGGCCGCGAGCGTCTCGAACAGCACCGACCGCTCGACGACGACGGCCTCCTCCACCCGTTCCACCACGTCGAGGCACACCTCCGTCGCCTCGTCGACGGTCAGCTCCTCCTGATCGGCCATGGCCGTTCCCTGTGACTCCACCGACATGAATCTGTGCGATCCGGGATCCGACCGCGGGACCGCGGCCGCGAGCTATCCGCGCAGCAGCGCGGCCAGGACGAGCGTGCCGACGACGGCGGCGGTCATCGCCGCGGCGTTACCGGCCGGTCCCAGCGCGCTCGTCCGGAGCGCGTATAGTCCGGTCGCCCCGAGCACGGCGACCGCACCGATCCCGACCGCGAAGACGGCGTGGTAGAGCTCCAGTCGCCTCGTGTCGGGCCGGTGACCGAGTTCCGCCGTCAGGCCGAGGCCGAACGACCCCGCGTCCCACGCGACCAGCGCGCCGGCGACGCAGGCGAACACGAGCGGCGCGGGGAGCCCGACGCTGTCCGCGCCGACGGCGGCGATCACCAGGCCCGCGGCGGCCAGCGCCGGTCCGCCGGCCCGGTCGGGGAACACGTTCAGGCGGACGGCGATCAGCGCCAGGCCGACGGCGACGAACACGGCCATCGGCGCCAGCAGCACGGCGACCAGGAACAGAATCGGGCTCAGGAAGATGAGCGCGGCCGTCTGCGGGACGACGCCGAACACGAGGACGACGACGTATCCGGCCCCGGCGATGGCGCCGGCGACGGTCCGTGTCTTGCGCTCGTCGAACTGCCGAGTGAGCTGTCTGGCGCCGACGGCGACGCCCGCGGCCAGAAGCGCAAGCGCGCCGACGGCGAGCAGCGGCCCCAGGACGTACACCGAGGCGAGCGCCCCGACGACCGGTGCCGCGCCGGGGACGAGCCCCAGCGCCGGCGAGGACGTCGCGAGGAAGACCAGCGAGACGAGGGCGGTCCCGACCCCGCCCAGCGCTGTCAGCGTGAACGCGCGCTTGGTCCGCCCGAGGTTCGCCCGGACGGCCTCGCGCTGGTCGCGCGGGGCCAACTGGACGACCGGGAGCGAGCGGAGCGAGACCCTGACGGCGGCCGCGACGAGGCCGACGACCGCCAGGAGCCCGATGGCGGCGGCCGTCGGGTTCGACGCCGCGGTCGTCCCGGTGGCGAGCTGCCAGCAGAGGAAGAGGCCCGCGAGGACGATCCCGCTGCCGAACAGCCAGCAGAGGCCGAAGACGTACGAGAGGATCCCCTGCGAGAGCGCGGACTCCAGCGGATCGTCCCGGGCGACGTCCGCCCAGCAACTCGCCGTCCCGAGCAGCGCGAGCGCGAACCCGCCGATAAGCAGGTTGTACCCGCCCGGATAGAGGGCCACGAGCACGCCGAGCAGTATCGCTCCTGGGAGGAAGCAGAGGTGCCCGACGATCTTCTCGCCGAGGGTGTCCCTGTCGAGCAGGGCGACGCCCGCCGCGGCCAGGCCCGAGACGAGGGCGAAGCCGGTGAGGAAGGTTGGCTGCCCGACGGCGAAGCCCGTCGCCAGCGCGAGCGCGACGACAGTCGCGGCGACGACGCCGAGGCTGGTCTCGCGGGGCCGCCCCTCGTCGCCGACGGCGGACGGCCTGTCCAGGCGAGGGCCGAACGGCATCAGGCCCCACCCCCCGCGGCCGTTCCGGCCGGCTGGCGCGCCTCGACGGCCAGGGCGTACTCCAGGACGAGCGCCAGCGGCGTCCCCCGGCGCCAGTCGATGGTCCGCGCCCCGCTGGACTGACACTGCGCGAGGCGGGTCCGCCGCCGGACGGCGTCGAGCTGGCCGCCGACGGTGGTCGAAGACACCACGTCCGGCGAGAGGACGATCCGAGAGCGGCCGAGCGCGCCCCACGACGAGACCGCCTGCGCCGGCTCCTCGTCGAGCAGCGGCGAGACGAGCGCGAGCTGCGACCGCGGGCCCGCCAGCTCGGCCACCTTCCGGAACTGGTAGCTCGGGTCCACGTCGCTCGGGACGTCCACCTCGACCGCCCGCTCGATGCCGGTCAGCAGCCGCGAGCGGTGGTCCGACCCGGCCCCCGGCGACACCCAGTCCAGCCCGCCCGGGCCCGACGTGTCGCGACCGACGACCGCCAGGCCCACGTCGTGGCCGACCCGCATGAGCGCGGTGACCGCCCGGACGGCGGCGTACGCCGAGCGCTCGACGGCGGTCGGTCGACCCGGCCCCGCGGCGACCCGACAGACGTCGCGGGCGTCGAGGACCACCACGACCGACGTGGAGACCCACCGCTCGTAGTTGACGGTCGCGAGTTCGCCGCGGCGGGCGTACTGGCGCCAGTCGATGCGGTCGGCGGCGTCGCCGTGGCGGTACTCCCGCGTCGAGTGGAACTGGACGCCGCGGCCGGGCTGGTCGCTCGTGAGCCGCCCGACGAAGTCGTCGCCCCTGTCGGCCAGCGGCGGCGCGTCGGCGTCCAGCCGGCAGACCAGCCGGTCGTCGCCCGCGGTGGGGAGCGCGGTCGTCGCGACCATCCCCGCGCCGCCGGAGCGAAGCCGCGCCCGCGGTCGCTCGAAGTCGTACTCGCCGCGGCGGGCGACGACCGTGTACTCGACCGTGCAGGACTCGCCGGGTTCGAGCGTCGTCCCCGCGCGGGGCGACCCGTCGACGACCTGCAGGTCGTCCGGAACGCGGTCGACGATCCGCAGGTCCGACAGCGTCCGGTCGCCCTCGTTGGTCGCGGTCACCGTGACCGTGACGGGGCGACCGGGCGGCGCCGGCGTCGGGTCGACCGTCCGCTCGACCGCGACCTCCTCGGGCGAGTCGACGGTCGAGAGCGTGCCGTAGGCCACGTAGACGAGCGGGATCGCGGCGGCCAGCACGAGCGCGGCGCTCCGGTTCCACAGGCCCGCGACCGCGAGGACGAGCGTCGCCGCCACGGCCCCCCGCCAGCGGACGCGACGCCTACGCATCGTCCCACACCTCCCCCACGAGTTCGGCCACCTCGGCGTCGCCGTCGTCCGTGTCCGGCGGCGCGTCGCCGTCAGTCGCGTCACCGTCCGCGTCGGTATCGATCGCGTCACCGCCTGTCGCCTCGCCGCTCGCGTCGGCCGCCGAATCGACCGACGGCGACGCGCTGGCGCGCTGGAGCGTCCCGTCGACGGAGCGCTGGAGGCTGCCGAGGGCGGGCGCGAGCGTCGGTACCGTGCGCGGCGCTCGCTGGCCGACCACTGGCGGGAGTTCCTCGTCGGCAGCGTCGGCGATCGCCGCGACCGCCCGGGCGGCCTGCCGGCGGACGATCCGCTCGGGGAACAGCCAGGCCCGGATCCGCCCGCGGAGCGACCGTCGCGGCGGTTCGACGCGCTCGTCGAGGACCGCCGCCGCGACCGGGTCGTCGGTCCACGCCCCCGACGCGAGGAGGTCCTCCACCCCCTCGCGGTCGGTGCCGCCCGCGACGAGCACGCGCGTCAGCGCCTCGCGGAGCCGCGGGCGAACCACCTCGAACCCGTCTTCGACGGTCTCGCCCGCCGCGGCCCGCTCGCAGGCCTCGTCGACGACCTTCGCGAACGCCTCGCCGGTCACGTCCGCCGGGTCAGCCGTCTCCTCGGGCATCCCGGCGACGAGCGCGGCGTCGTCGGTCCACGGCGCCGGCGCGACCGTCTCGTCGTCGGCCGAGCGGTAGAGCTTCGCGACGGCGATGACCCCTCCCGCCAGCGCGACCAGCGCCGCTCCCGCGCCCGCCTCCGTGGCGGTCACGGGCGTCAGTACGACTGCCAGCGCGAGCGCGGCGGCGATGCCGAGCGTCCCGATCAGGACCGCCAGCGCGACGAGGACGCGCTTCACGAGTCCTCGCCCTCCCGTTCGCGCTCGATCGATTCGAAGGCCTCGCGGGCCCGCTCGCTCCGGTCGGTCGACGGGCGGTCGCCGTACTCAGCCTCGCGGAACGCCTCGGTGAGGACGCGCACGGGCCGTTCGGGGAAGCCCCGCTCGACGGCCGCCCGCGACACCTCCCCCGGCGTCGACTGGCGCCACGAGTTGGGACGCACCCACCGCGCGAACTGCCGCCAGATCGCGCGGAGCGACCGGCGCGCGCGGCTGTCGTCCCCGCTCGCCGGACGGCTCCCCCGCCCGAAGGTCGGTCCGGCGTCGCCGTCGCCGCTCGCCTCTCCGTCCGACTCCTCGCGCGCCCACCGCCGGTACGCGAGGAAGACGACGAACAGCGCGACGAGCGACCCGAGGAGCCCGAGCGCCCCGAACCGCCAGGTGAGTCCGGCGACGACCGCGACGGCGACGACCGCCGCGACGGCGCGGCGGACGGTGAGCCTGGCCGCGGCGAACGACCGGACGCGCCCGGGAAGCCGCCGGATCCAGCCCCAGAGCCGCGCGGCGAGCCCGCGGACGGACAGCGGAAGCGCTGCCACGCGTGCGGCGAGGCGGCCGAGCGCCGCCCGCACCCTGTCCAGCGCGACCGCGATCCAGTCCGCCACCGCGAGGGCGCTCCGTCTGACGAACGCGACGAGCGCGCGCAGGGACTCGGCCAGCGAGCTACCCCCCGACTGGACCCGCTGGCGGTTCGACAGGGCCGCACCGAGCAACACGACCCCGGTCGAGACGAGCAGTCCGAAGGCCTCGCCGACCACGAGACCGACGAACATCGTCGCGACGGCGGTCCACACGAGGGCCGCACGACGGGCCGCACCACGGCCGCGAGTGCGGGCGGTGACGGGCACGCCGACGATGCCGACGAGGAGGAGAAACGCGCTCGGCGTGATCGTCGCCAGGTACGCGCTCCACAGCGATGTCGACGCGCGCTGTCGTTCGGTCCGGACCGTGACGCTTTGTCGGGGGTCGGCCGGGAGCGCGAGCCCGAGACTCCCGTGCTCGTCCGTCCGGCCGAGCCGGGACCCGTCGAGCGAGACGCGGGCGTCGGTCACCGGCGGTCCGCCCACGGTCGCGTTGACCAGCGCCGGTTCGCCCGGGAAGGGCAACCCCTCCTGGGGCACCACTCTCGCGTCGAGGAGCCACACGTCGACGGTCGTCGACCCCGCGAAGTCGCCGCGCTCGACTGTCACGGTGACCCGCTCTTGGTCACGGGGGACCGTGAGTTCGTAGGTGCCGTTCGCTGTCGTTCGCCCGACGCGCTCGCCGTCGACGCTGACGCTCGCTCGCCGCATGGGCACGTGTTCGACCGTCGCGAGAACGAGCACCGTCTCGCCGGGGTAGGGTTCGCCGCCGACGGTGACGTTGACCGACCCGTGGACGGCGTACGGCGAGCTGTCGTTCGCCCCGTCAGTCGCCTGCGTCGACTGCGCCGCGACGCTCTCGCCACCGGCGGCGCCCCCGCCGAGCGCGAGCGGACTCGCGTCCAGTGGATCGAACCCCGATCGGAGCGGACTCGCCCGTCCCGAGGGGTCGACGTCCGACTGTGCCTCGTCCTCGTACTGTCGACGGTAGAACTCGCAGTCGGCGCCGGGCATCTCCACGGTCACGTTCATCTCCCGGGTGTAGGGCGCTCGGCCGCTCACGCTGCCGGTCTCGTCGGTCCGACCGACGAACCTGTCGCCGAACCAGACCGGCACGGCCGCGGCGGGTTTCAGGTCGTCGTAGACGCTCACTTCGACGGTCCCGCCGGGGATCGGTTCGTTCTCGACGACGACCCCGCAGCCGCGTTCGGTCGGCGGCTCGTCGCCGCCGGGGATCGGAATGGGGTCGCCCTCGTCGCGGATCACGTCGCCCTCTCCCCCGGAGTCGCCCTCGCCGTCGCCGTTCGCACCGTTCCCTTCGCCGTTCGCATCACCGCCCGCACCGTTCCCGTCGCCGCTCCCGGATCCTTCGCCGACGGTCTGGCCGGCGCCGCCGGATCCGCCGCCCGACCCGTCGCTAGAGCCACCGCCGTCTCCGCTTTGGCCGCTCGAACCGCCGCTCCCGCCGTTCGACCCGCTGCCTCCGCCCGCGTCGCCGAGGCCCCCGGACTGGGGGAGAATCGGCGCGACGAAGGCCGCGACGACGAGGCCGAGGAGACAGAGGACGACGAGCGCGACCTGTCGGCGGTCGACACCAGCGGCTCCCGCGCCCGCGTCTCCACCCGCTTCGCCCGTCGCGTCTCTCTCTGACACCGTTTTGCTCCCCACTCGTCCGGCGCCGGACCCGCCCGGTCGCCGGGCTGTTGTACACCTGTCAGGTGTCCCGGGTAATCAAACGTCCGGTCCTCCGGTTCGCTCACGGGGACAGTGCCGCTCGCGGACCGGCCGAGCGACGCGGTCCGACGACGACTTCGGGTCTGCCCTCTGGTAGACGGACCGCCCGAGAACACGGCGTCCGGGGCATTGAGCGACCGAGACCGATGCCTTCATTCCCGGTGGCGTCCAAGGCGCGACCGACATGCGCGTCCGCGACTGGCAGGACATCCTGGGAGACGTCGTGGAGAGCGACGCCGACCCGAACGGCTGGCGAGCGGCGGGCGGCGACCGCGCGAACGGCATCGGAGAGGACCTGTACTTCGGGCACCCCTCGGTCGGGGTGTTCCACGTCAAGACCTACGCGAAGAACCCCTACGAGGTACAGGGGGTCGGCGCGGAGGTCGCGCGGAAGATCGACGACGAACTCGACCCGCTGTTCCCGGAGGAACCTGGCGACGGCGGGATGTTCGGTGTCCGGCAAGGGATGGAAGACGAGGACGAGGCCGAGGACGCCGCCTCCCGGCTGGAAGAGGTCGTCCAGGCCCACGCCGACGCGCCGACGACGCCCGACGCCCTCTTCGAGGACGTGATGGACGCCCTCGACTCGCCCGCCTACGGCCCGATGGAGTACGACCAGTACGGCCGCCCCGAGTCGGTCGACGAGCTCGCGGACACCTTCGAAGAGGCCGAAGAGCTACTCGACGCCGAACTCGACGACCTGATCGACGAGTCGGTCGACCGGGGCTTTCACTGATGGGCGCGGCCGACCGGGTGCGGGCGTACTACGACGCGCTCCGCGCCGGCGAGCCGCTCGCCCCTTTCTTCGCCCCGGGCGACGACGTGGTCAAGGTCGGCATCTCCGAACGCCTCGTCGGCGGCGAGGAGGTCGCCGCCGGCCTGCGCGAGCAGACCGAGTCGACGACCGGCTGGCACGTCGAGAGCCGCGATCTGCGGGTCACCGAGCGCGACCGCCACGCCTGGTTCGCCGACAGCGTCGCGATGGCGTGGACCGACACCGACCGGCAGATCCGCTACGAGTTCGACACCCGCTGGAGCGGGACGCTCGAACGCCGTATCGGGGACGAACCGGCCGAATCGAGCGAGACGGCGACGAGCGCGGACGGGACCGCCGACGAGCGCTGGCAGTTCGTCGGCATGCACGTCAGCACCGCGAGGGATCTCGGATGACTCCCGGCGGACTGCCGGCGGGGTGGCGGCGATGGTAGGCCCCATCTCGGACGACGAACGCTCGTCGTTCAACCGCCGCGTCACGATCGGCGTGACGCTGCTCGTGGGCCTCTCCGCCGGGCTTGTCGCCCTCCAGGTGGACCCCACGCCGCTCCAGGCGGTCGGGGCCGTCGCCCTCGGACTGGTCGTCGGCTACCCGCTGGCGCGGTTCGTCGTCCCGACGGGACCGGCGCCCGCGACGCGGCAGCGACGACGTCGGCGCAAGCGCCGAGACAGGGACAACCCGTTCGCCGACGGCGGCGACGACGGGGACGAGAGTGACGGCGGGAACCGGTCGAACGGCGACGGGACCGGTGGCGGGTCGGGGTCGCGCGGCCGCGGCCGGCGCTGATCGGTCGAGCCGGGTGCCGAGAAGGAGTTTCTACCGACGTTACTCACCGACGCGAGCGAGCCACAGTGCGGGGTCGTCGAGTTCGGCGTCGGTCGGGAGGTTGGCGGGGTCGTCCCAGACGACCGAGGCGCCGGCGATGCCTCGGTCGTCGGCCACGGCGTCGAAGAAGGCCTTGCCGCGCTCGTACTGGCGGCGCTTCATCCCGAGTCCGAGCAGTCGGCGAATGACCCGGGCCATCGGCCCGCGACCGCGGCGGCGCGCCTCGACCTTCTCGCGGAGGTCCGCGTACTCGTCGTCGAACGCGCGGTCCATCACGAGTTCGGCGTACCCCTCGACCGCGGTCATCGTCGTGTCGAGTTCCTTGAGGGCCTCGCGGTCGAGCGTCCCCTCGCCGAGGGCCGCCACGGCGCCTTCCATCGTCGTTTCGAGGTGGTCGGAGAGCCACGGGGCCGCACCGAACTCAGCGGCGTGGGCGACCTCGTGGAAGGCGATCCACCGGCGGAACCGCTGGAAGTCGACCTCCAGGGCGTCCGCTACCTTCCGGATGTTCGGGTGGACGAAATACAGCGCGTGGTCGTCGCTCTCGGCCAGCAGGAGGGGGTCGTACTGCCCGAGGACGTTGTTGCCGAGGAAGGCGAGCGCGACGCTCATCGTTCCGGTGTTGACGACGCGGCTCGCGCCGGGGAACATCGTGACCTGCTCCTCCAGCGGGCGCATGACCCGCTCGAAGGTCGCGACGTTCGCGTCGATCCAGTGGTGGCGGTTCTGGATCTCGACCATCTCGGGGAGGTCGAAGTCCACGGCGGCGACCGCCCGGACGCGGTCCCGGGCGTCGCGCACGTCGTCGGCGTAGCCGGCCTCCTCGGCCCGCGTGAGCGCCAGCGACCCCGGGTCTGTCGAGGCCTTCGCGGCGTCGGCGACTGAGTTCCAGTCGACCGGCCCGTCGCCCGACGCCGTCGTGACCGCCCGGACGCTCTGGTACAGTCCCATAGTCGAATCAGGTGACGCGCCCGGAAATGCCTTCTCCTCGCGGACACGACGGCCCTGCGACGCCCGTCTCGGCCGCTTCAGTCTTCGAGCGTTGGTTCGCCCGACCCGCGGAGAATCCGGCGGACGAGCACGACGACGGCGACGAGGCCGACGAACGCGATCAGGGTCGGCAGCGGATTCGACCCGCCGTCGGGTCCGGACCCACCGCCGAGACCGCTCTCGTCGCGTTCGTCCGTATCGCCCGATCGCACGCCGCTTCCCGGCGCGTTCGCGGTGAACTCCGCGCCGTCGAGGTGGACCTCCAGAAGGGTTATGTCGACCATAGTTTCCGTTGGACGACAGACCGGAAAGGGGTTTCGCCGGCGCCGGCGCCGGCCGACAGCGGCGGAGACGGCAGGTCACGGGACTCGACCGACGGCCGCGACACGCGATATCCCAACCATTCTTGAGGGCGCCAGTCGACCCCAGCGTATGGCCCCGGAGATAACGAAAATCGAGAGCACGGAGTTCGCGTACGAGATTCCGGACATGGGCACGGACCAGCACGGGTTCAACCTCGTCTACGAGCCAGGGAACAGCGTCGAGCGGAAGCTGTTCGCGATCGAGGTCCACACGGACGAGGGGATCACCGGCGAGTACGTCGGCGGCAACTCCCCCGGCGCCGCCCAGATCAACACGTTCGCGGACTACCTCGTCGGCAAGAACCCCCTGGAGCGGGAGAAACACTGGTCCGAGATCAAGCGCGCCCTGCGCAAGTACGACCGGATGGGGATCGGCCCGATCGACATCGCGCTGTGGGACTTCGCCGGCAAGTACTACGACGCGCCGATCCACGAGCTTCTGGGCACCTACCGCGAGCGCATCCCCGCGTACGCGTCGACCTACCACGGCGACGAGAACGGCGGCCTGGAGACGCCCGAGGACTTCGCCGACTTCGCCGAGGAGTGCCGGGATATCGGCTACGACGCGTTCAAGATCCACGGCTGGGGCGGCAGCGACGGTTCCCGCGACCTCGATCGGGAGGTCGCCGCGGTCCACGCCGTCGGCGAGCGCGTCGGCGACGAGATGGACCTGATGCACGACCCGGCATGCGAACTGGAGACGCTGGCCGACGCGCTGAAGCTCGGCCGCGCGCTCGACGAAGAGGGATTCTTCTGGTACGAGGACCCCTACCGCGACGGCGGTATCTCCCAGCACGCCCACCGCAAGCTCCGCCAGCAGCTCGACACCCCGATCCTCCAGACGGAGCACGTCCGCGGCCTGGAGCCGTTCACGGACTTCATCGACGCCGAGTCGACCGACTTCGTCCGCGCCGACCCCGAGTACGACGGCGGCATCACCGGCGCCATCAAGCGCGCCCGCGTCGCCGAGGGCCACGGCCTCGACGTCGAGTTTCACGCGCCCGGCCCCGCCCAGCGCCACTGCATCGCCGCCGTCCGCAACAGCAACTACTACGAGATGGCGCTGGTCCACCCCGACGCGCCCAACACCACCCCGCCGGTCTACGCCGGCGACTACGAGGACCAGCTGGAGACCGTCGACGACGAGGGGACGGTCCCGGTCCCCGACGGCCCCGGCCTCGGCGTCGACTACGACTGGGACTTCATCGAGGCGAACGCCACCGGCAGCGTCCATACCTACGAGTAACGGGCCCCTTCGCTCCTCGAATAGACGTCGACTTCACCGGAGACGAGGTAGATCAGGCTCGATCTAGTAGCTCACCGGGGCTAACCGCCCCGTTGTCGAGTAACTCCCCGTCGAAAGTAACGAACGTCGCGTCGATATCTTCGACGAGTGCGAGGAGTACGCAATCCATCGTGTAGAGGAGGGAATCGCGCTGCATACTGTACGCGGTGATCTGATCGCTGATCTCCGGTGCGTAGATGTCGACCCTCTCGTAGATGTCCTCCAGTACGTTTTCGACCTCCTCCTGTTCCGTCCGCTTTTTCTTCGTCAGCACCGACCGGATCTCCATTAGATTCAGGATCGACGTGCTGAATTCGAAGTCTCGATTGAGCAGTTCCGTTGCAACGTCTCCCCGAGACGGTTCATCCGTCACGCTAGCGACGAAGACGTTCGAATCGACGAATACGTTCATTCCCGTTCTCGTTCCTCGCGGACTGCGGCCACTGAATCGACGTTAACGTCCGCCAAACGCCCAGCGAGTAAGTCACCCAGTTCCGATTCCGGTCGCTTTTCATCCGACTCATCGGGCGATCGATCGTCAGGAGAGCCGGACGGATACGAGGAATTGATCGAGCTTCCCATATGTCAAACAGGTGGTTACAGGGTCAAAACAGTTTCTTCGTGTCTCGAAATCCGGACGTGAGTCTCGGCGATGGGACACCTCAACTGTCGTCATCGCGGCCCCGTCTGGCAGCACGGCTTACTGTGCCCGAGCGAGTCGACCACGAAACGGCCAAGACCCCTCCCCGTCATGCCGGAGACATGTCGAACTACCGCGCAGGGATCATCGGTGCCGGTGGGATCGCAGGGCTGGGCATCCTGGGGATGCACGACGAGGAGGACATCGGGGAGAAGAAGTTCACGGCCAGTCACGCCGGCGGCTACGACGCGACCGACGGCATCGAACTCGCGGCCGTCGCCGACGTCGACGAGGAGAAACTCGACCGGTTCGGCGAGGCGTGGGACGTCCCCGAGGAGGGGCGCTACGTGGGCCACGAGGCCATGCTCGAAGCGGAAGACCTGGACGTCGTCTCCGTCTGCACGCCGTCGTATCTCCACCACGACCCCGTGGTCGACGCGGCCCGCTCGGCGGCCGACCCGTCGGCGATCTGGTGCGAGAAGCCGATCGCTTCCTCGGTCAGCGACGCCAACGAGATGGTGGAGGTCTGCGACGAGACCGACACCGAACTCGTCGTGAACCACTCGTTCCGGTTCACCGAGAAACAGCGACGGCTGGCCGAACTCGTCCGCGAGGAGGACCTCCTCGGCGAGGTCCACTCGGTCTCGATGCAGTTCCGGATGGAGCTACTTCGCAACTCGACGCACCTGCTCGACACGCTCGTGCAACTGCTCGACGCGCGCGCCGAGCGGGTAGCCGGCCACATCACCGGCGAGAACGAGGCGGTCGACAGCCTGGAAGCGGGCGAGAGCGTCGACGACGCGGGGGGCGGCGGGTTCGTCGTCATGGACGACGGCTCGTTCGCGACCGTCGACTGCACGATCCCGCGCGCGGACTCCTCGATGACGATGCAGTTCGTCGGCAGCGAGGGGGAAGCTCTACCTGAACAACGACGACGGCGAGTGGCGCTACTGGCGCCTCGACGACGGCGACCACGTCGAGGTCGACCTCGCCGAGTACGGGATCGAGGGCGCCTGGACGTGGGAGGACGACTACGAGCGCGCCTTCCCGAACGCCGCCCGCCACATCCGGGACGTCCTCGACGGGGGGGAGGCGGAGAACCGCTCGCCCGGCGACGTGGCGACGCGCTCGCTGGAGATCATCGTCGGCTTCTACCTCTCGCACTACACCGGCGGGCAGGTCTCCATCCCGCTGGACCGCCCGCTACGGGACGTCGAGATCACCTCGTGGTGAGTCGACGGCCGGACCGCAGTTCCGCCGTCGACCGCCGGTAGCCACGTTCAAGGCGGTTCAGTCGTAGGTGGTCGCATGGACGACGCTCACCGCGCGTTTCTGGACGATCTGCTCGCGACCTCCAGCCCGTCGGGCTACGAGGTGCCCGGCCAGCGGGTCTGGGTCGACTACGTCGCCGAGTTCGCGGACGAGGTCCGGACCGACGAGTACGGCAACGCCGTCGCTGTCCACGATGGTAGCGACGACTGCGACACGTCGATCGCGTTCACCGGGCACGGCGACGAGATCGGCTTCATCGTCCGCGAGGTCACCGACGACGGCTTCCTACGGATCGGCCGGGTCGGCGGCTCGGACAAGACCGTCGCGCAGGGACAGCACGTGACGGTCCACACCGACGACGGACCGGTGCCGGGCGTGATCGGGCAGATGGCGATCCACCTGCGGGACGGCGACGACGACGACGCGCCGGAGATCGCCGAGCAACACGTCGACATCGGCGTCGCCGACGGCGACGACGCCGCGGACCTCGTCGAGGTCGGCGACCCGGTGACGTTCGAGCAGCGCGTGCGCGAACTCGAAGACGGCCGGCTGACCGCCCGGGGGATGGACAACCGGGTCGGTATCTGGGCGGCCGCCGAGGGACTGCGCCGCGCCGTCGAAGCGGGTGCCGAGGCGACCGTCTACGCGGTCAGCACGGTGCAAGAGGAGGTCGGCCTCCAGGGCGCCCGGATGGTCGGCTTCGACCTGAACCCCGACGCGGTGATCGCCTGCGACGTGACCCACGCGACGGACTCGCCGGGGGTGCCCGGCAAGAAGTCGACCGGGGTCGAACTCGGCGAGGGGCCGGTGGTCGCTCGCGGCAGCGCCAACCACCCGGCGCTGGTCGCCGCCGTCCGAGACGTGGCCGACGAGCGGGACGTGGACGTCCAGTTGCAGGCGACGGGGTCGCGGACCGGGACGGACGCGGACGCCTTCTACGTCGCCCGCGGCGGGACGCCGACGCTCAGCCTCGGACTGCCGAACCGCTACATGCACACGCCCGTCGAGGTGATCGAGGCCGACGACCTCGACGCGATGGCGGACCTGCTGGGCGCGGTGGGGGCGCGAGCGGAGTCGTTCGCGCCGTTCGACGTCGGACTGTAGCGGTCGCGGCCGTCGCCGAGCGACGCCGATTATCGGCGATCCGGGCCCCGATTCGGGGCGTCGCGGGTAGATTGGGCAAGCGGTACGTTTATGCACGCGACGCCAGGCAGTTCGGGTATGAGCGGACGACCGCTGGACGTGCTCGAGGCGTCGCTCGGCGAGGAGGTCACGGTCCGCCTGAAGGGCGGCGAAGAGTACGTCGGCGACCTCTCAGGCTACGACCAGCACATGAACCTGGTCATCGAGGACGACGAAGACACAACGATTATACGCGGCGATAACGTCGTCTCGATCAACCCATGACTGGCGCAGGAACCCCGAGTCAGGGAAAGAAAAACACCACGACACACGTCAAGTGTCGTCGGTGCGGTGAGAAGTCGTATCACGTCAAGAACAAAGTCTGTGCGTCCTGCGGGTTCGGCGAGTCAGCCAAACGACGGGACTACGCCTGGCAGGACAAAGCCGGCGAGTAACGAAATGCACGAGAAGTGCGGCGTCGTCGGCATCTCTACTACCGACCGTGACGTCGCCCGCCCCCTCTATTACTCGCTTTACGCCCTCCAGCACCGCGGCCAGGAGTCCGCCGGCATCGTCACCCACGACGGCTTCCAGCAGTACGAGCACGTCGAGATGGGCCTCGTCGGCGACGTCTTCGACGAGGACGACCTGGACTCGCTCAACGGTTCGAACGGCATCGGCCACGTCCGCTACCCCACGTCCGGGAGCGTCAACAACTGCTGTGCCCAGCCGTTCTCCGTCTCGTTCAAGAGCGGGTCGCTCGGGCTGGCCCACAACGGCAACCTGATCAACACCGAGGAGATCCGCGAGGAACTCGCCGGACTGGGCCACGCCTTCACCTCCGACGGCGACACCGAGGTCATCGCCCACGACCTCGCACGAAACCTGCTCGAAGAGGATCTGGTCCGCGCGGTCAAGCGGACCATGAGTCGCATCCACGGTTCGTACTCGCTGACGATCACCCACGACGAGACGGTCCTGGGCGTGCGGGACCCGCAGGGCAACCGACCGCTCTGTATCGGCGAACTCGACGACGGATACGTCCTCGCGTCCGAGAGCGCGGCCATCGACACCCTCGACGGCGAACTCGTCCGGGACGTGCGGCCGGGCGAACTCGTCGTCCTCCACGACGACGGGACCGGCTTCGACACCTACCAGCTCGTCGAGTCCGACAACACGGCCCACTGCTTCTTCGAACACGTCTACTTCGCGCGGCCGGACTCGGTCATCGACGACGAACTCGTCTACGAGGTGCGCCGCGACCTGGGTCGCGCCCTCTGGGAGGAGTCGGGCATCGAGACGGACGTCGTGATGCCCGTCCCCGACTCCGGGCGGGCGTTCGCGTCGGGCTACGCCGACGCCGCGCCCGACGGCGTCGAGTTCGCGGAGGGGCTGATGAAGAACCGCTACGTCGGGCGGACGTTCATCATGCCGACGCAGGACGAGCGCGAGCGCGCGGTCCGGTTGAAGCTCAACCCCATCAAGAGCACGGTGGAGGGCAAGACCGTCACGGTCATCGACGACTCCATCGTCCGCGGGACCACCTCCTCGCAGCTCGTCGAACTGCTCTACGAGGCGGGCGCCGAGGAGGTCCACGTCCGCATCGGCGCGCCGCCGATCATCGCGCCCTGTTACATGGGCATCGACATGGCGAGCCGCGAGGAGCTCATCGCGGCCGACCGCTCGGTCGAGGAGATCCGCGAGGAGATTCAGGCCGACTCGCTGTCGTACCTCTCCATCGAGGCCATCGCCGAGTCGCTCGGCAAGAGCGACTCGGACCTCTGCCTGGGCTGTGTGACGGGCGAGTACCCGTACGACATCGACGGCGAACAGACCGATCGCGACGTCCAGCGACCGGCCGTCGGCCACTCCTCGGCCGACGACTGACCCCACTTCTCGTTCGCGAGACAGCCGTTTCCGCTTTCGACGTCGTTCCGATCAGAAGAAGCTGAGCACGTCGATCCCGACGTCGAAGTGGTCGAGGACGACGTATCCGAGGTAGATACCCACGATCCCGAGCACGCCGGCCGCGTTCGGCGGCGCGGGGATCGGGACGTTCAGGAACCGGAAGACCGCGCCGGTCAAGAAGCCGGTCAGCAAGGCGAGTGCGACAGTCGAAGCCGAAGCCATGCGGCGCTCTACAGGCGGTCGACACTCACTTCTTTCGACCCGCTTCGAGTCCCCGTCGAACCGCCGAAGCCGACGCTGGTCGGTTCGGGTCCCGCAAAAGGTGGGTGGGTGTGGGGTGGGTGGGTGATGTGGCACCGAACTGGTGCCGCACTTACGGATAGCCGCGAGGGGGTAATAAAACCACTGCCGATATTATCTATTTTGATAATATTATGCCCGATAGACCGCTATTTCGGACATGAACGGAAATGTGGGGCACCCTTTGACTTCAACGTCAGGCGACCCTTGATATCATCTCTGTGAATCGGAGAACAACGTATTTGCGACGGGTCGAGAAAGGAGAACCGATGAATGGTATCGGTCCAGCCAACGGGACGAGGCGGTTTCCGCGGAGGGTCCCGGCGTGACCGACGGGGCTCCGACCGTGCTCGTCGTCGACGACAACAGAGTGATCGCGGACACCTACGCCCAGTTCCTCGCAGACGACTACGAGGTCCGGGCGGTCACCAGCGGGTCGGAGGCGCTCGAGTCCCTCGGCCCGTCGACCGAGGTCGTCGTGCTCGACCGACGCATGCCAGGCGTCTCCGGCGACGATGTGCTGGCCCGGATCGCCGACCGCGCGCTCGACTGCCGGGTCGTCGTGGTCACCGCGGTCGAACCCGACGTCGACGTCGTCGACCTGCCGTTCGACGGCTACCTGGTCAAGCCCGTCGGCCGCGACGAGCTGACGGCGGCGGTGGACGAGATGCACCGGCGGGCGGACTACGACGACGCGCTCCGGCAGTTCCTCGCGCTCGCCTCGAAGAAGGCGACCCTCGAAGTCCGCGCCGACGAGGAGGAACTCGCGGAGAGCGATGCCTACGCGCGTATCGAGGAGCGCCTCGCGGCGAAGCGCGACGCGCTCGGCGTCGAGACGGAGACGCTCGAACGAGTCGTCGGCGGCGACGCCCCGGACATCGCCGACACCGACGAACTCCCGACGAACTGACGCGAGGGTTCGGACAGCGCGACGACCGGGGCGAGCTGTTACTCCATGGGTCGGTCACCGTTAGCGACGGCGACGATCTACTGGCGCCCGCCGAGAAGGGAGTGAATCCGCTCGCGGAGACGGTCGCGTCGCTGGGGAGACACACTGTCCGGCCGCAGAGCCGGCTGCGTCGCTCACCAGGTGGCTTCGGTAGGAAGTTTGCGTGGGTGCAGTCCCAAGGGAATGCACCTGCACTGTCGTCCGCGCGAGCGGACTGGTAGTGCGTGGGACCGGATTTGAACCGGCGGACCCCTACGGGACAGCGCCCTCAACGCTGCGCCGTTGGCCTGGCTTGGCTACCCACGCACCGGGTGTCTGTCTGCCTGCGATTATTGGTTGATTTGGCCCCGATAAAAGCCCTTTCGTTTACGTCCGACGACTCCGGTGGTCTGTCAGGTCATTCCGACGAGAGAAAACGGGTCATTCAAATAGGTCCTGTCCACTACCCCCCAGCATGGCTAAGTATTCGACCGGTGGCGCAGGCTCCAGCGCCAGCGACAGTTGCGAGCTCTGCGGCGCCGAGAACGTCGACCTCCAGACGGCCAGCGTCGCGGGGGCGACACTCAGCGTCTGCTCCGAGTGCGCCCACCACGACGAGACCCCCACCAAGGCCTCGGGCTCCGACGACGACGGGGACCGGAAGCGCCGCGCCGCCCAGAACACCGCGCGCATGCAGGACGCGAACGCGCCCGACGCCGAACACTGGGAAGACGGCGCCGACTACGACGACGACCAGCTCCCTTACCTCGTCAGCGACTACGGCGACGTCCTCGTCGAGGCCCGCCAGGACGCCGGCCTCCAGACCGCCGAACTCGCCGACGCGGTCGACGCCGACGAGTCCGACGTGCTCGCCGTCGAACAGGGTCGCGCGACGCAAGCCAACGTCGGCGGGTCGCTCATCGCCGCCCTCGAAGCCGAACTGGACGTCAAGCTCGTCGACTCCAACTGACTGGCCCTCCCACGGTCTCTCCATCTAGCTTCGAACTCGACGGTCTTTCGACCAGGTCACCCCGCCCTTCGTTCTCGCCCCGTTACTCCTTTCGTTCACCGGGCCTTCCTGGCGCTCGTTCGTTCTCGAATCGATCCGTCCGCCCCGCGGCGACGGGCGGGCAATTTTTGCCGGCGGTGGTCGAAGGGGCGGCCATGGAGCTTTCGGCCACCCAGGAGGCGATCCGCGACGCGGTTCGCGAGTTCGCCGCGGAGGAGATCCGACCGGTCGCCGCCGAGGCCGACCGCGAGGGGTCGTTCCCGGAAGACGTGTGGGACGGCCTCGCCGACCTCGACCTGACGGGACTGACCGTGCCCGAGGCGTACGGCGGGTTCGACGCCGACCGGCTGACCTACGCCGTCGTGAACGAGGGGGTCGCCCACGGTTCGCTCGCGGTGGCCACGGCGCTGTCCGTCCACTGCCTCGCCACCTCGTGCATCGCCGAGTTCGGCGACGAATCAGTCCGCGAGGAGTGGCTCCCGGAGATGGTCGGCGGCCGACCGGTCGGCGCGTTCGCGCTCTCGGAACCCGACGCGGGGTCGAACCCGGCCGAGATGTCGACGACAGCGCGGGAGACCGACGACGGCGACGGGTACGTCATCGACGGCAAGAAACAGTGGATCACGAACGGCGAGCGGGCGGGCGTCGCCGTCGTCTTCGCCAAGACCGACGCCGACGATCCGGGTTCCGTGACGCAGTTCCTCGTGCCGACGGACGCGGAGGGGCTCGAAGTCGGGAAGAAAGAGGACAAACTCGGCCTGCGGGCCAGCGACACCACGAGCCTGATCTTCGACGGGGTGGAGATCCCCGCCCGGTATCGCCTCACCGAACCGGGTCGGGGTCTCGCCGCTGCGTTCTCCATCCTGACCGGCGGGCGGATCGGCATCGCCGCCCAGTCGGTCGGGCTGGCGCAGGCGGCGCTGGACGAGGCGGTCGACTACGCGGGCGAGCGCGAGCAGTTCGACCGGCGGATCGCGGACTTCCAGTCGATCCGACACAAGCTCGCGGACATGTGGACGGACGTGCGAGCGGCGCGTGCGCTGACCCGGCAGGCGGCGATGGCTCAGGACCGGGGCGAGGACGCCCGGACGGCGGCGAGCGTGGCGAAGTACTTCGCCAGCGAGGCGGCCGTCGACGTGACCAGCGAAGCCGTCCAGATCCACGGCGGCTACGGCTACACGACGGACTTCCCGGTCGAGCGGTTCTACCGCGACGCGAAGGTGACGACAATTTACGAGGGGACCAGCCAGATCCAGAAGAACATCATCGCCCGGGACCTGCTGGGCGAGTGACCGACCGGTGCGGTGTTGTCGGGTCGAAGCGCATTTGCTGGCTCGTTGCCTACCGACGGGCGTGACGGAGTACAACGCCATCGTCTACGACCTGGACGGCACGCTCGTCCGCCTCGACGTGGACTGGGGAGCGGTCGCCGACCGCTGTGCCGCGATTCTGAGCGCGCGCGGCCACGACCCCGACGGGGCGGACATCTGGGAGATGCGGGAACTGGCGGCCGAACACGGCCTCCTCGACCGCGTCGACGAGGCCATCGCGGAGTTCGAGCGCGACGGGGCGCGGAGCGCCCGCCGACTGGCGCTGGCCGACGCGCTCCCGCACTCGGTACCGGTGGGGGTGTGTTCGCTCAACTGCGAGTCGGCCTGCCGGATCGCACTGGAACTACACGGGCTGGACGGCCACGTCGACGCCGTCGTCGGCCGCGACTCCCACGAACTCGTCAAGCCGGACCCGGAACCGCTGCTCTACGCCGTGGAGTCGCTGGGCGCCGTGCCCGAACGCTCGCTGTTCGTCGGCGACTCGGCGTCGGACAGAGAGGCGGCAGAAGCGGCCGGCGTCGACTTCCAGTGGGTCGAAGACCGGGTCTGAGCGATACCTGACCGTCACGGCGCGATACCGAGGTCTACGCTTCTCGGCGGCGCTCGTACGCGAATATCGACAGTGCGGTGACGATCCAGACGACGGCGCCGACCCGGACGGCGAAGAGGACGCGGTCGGTCCAGGTCGGCAGCGCGACGACGAGCGAGAGACCGGCGACGAGCGGCGCTCCCGCGATGATGGTGACCACGAAGGTGAGCTGCATCACCCGACCGTAGTCGACGCCGTCGGGATCGGTCCGCTCGACGCGCGCTGGCACGACAGGGACTTTCGGCGACGGCCCCTTGAGTCTCCTGTTTTGCCCCTGCGTCCCTGCTCGCGGCACGAACCGGCGTCAGCCGTCCGTCGACCGGAGGAACTCGCCGACGGTCCGGTTGAACACGTCAGGGCGCTCGGCCATCGCGAGGTGGGCGGCGTCCGGGATCTCGGCGTACTCGCCGTTCGGCAGGTTCTCCGCGAGGTACTCGTGATAGGCCGGCGGCGTGAGCGAGTCGTGTTCGCCGACGACGGCGAGGGCGGGCGCGTCGATCCCGTCGAGTCGGTCGCGCACGTCGAACGCGTGGCACGTCAGAAAGTCCCTGCGAGTGACCTCCCGACCGGTCGCGCGCAGTTGCGACTTCGACCGGCCGAGCGCGCGCTCGTCGGCGTCGTGGAAGAGCCGATCCTCGCCGTGCAGGAACTCGACGGCGCGGTCGAAGTCGGTGACCAGCCACTCGCGGAGGTCCTCGTGGACGGCGAGCCGCGCGCCCGTCCCGGTCAGCACGAGCGCTTCGGGGTCGAGATCGGTATCCAGGGCGACGTGCAGGACGACGGCGCCGCCAAGCGAGTTACCCACGAGCACGTCCGCGCCCGTCTCGCGCGCGACGGCGACCACGTCCCGTCCGTACGCCGCGAGCGCGTCGGCACTCGGACCGGTGTCGACGTCCTCGGAGTCACCGTGACCGCTCAGGTCGAGAGCGGCGGCCGGATGGACTGGCCCGTCGGCGCCGTACTGGGCGGCCCACACGCGGTGCGTGGCGCCGCTCCCGTGGACGTAGAGGGCCCGGACGGTATCGGCCCCGGATTCCGCTCTCGCACCGCCGTCGGCGACCCTGTACGCCGTCTGCCGGCCGTCGTGGCGAACCGTCTCCATGGAAGACGGTCCGGCGCTGTCGGGGAAAATCCCTCGGCCGCGCCCGGCACCACAACTGTCGGCCCGGCTGACTCCCCAGACCGTTGTCAGTGTGAACCGCAATTCCACCAGTACGGCCGTAGATGCGGACGTGGAGGGGGTATTTAGAGAAAGATTTATATACTTATCGCGCTAACTACGAGTTAGTATGACTGGAAAACAGCAGCTGGCTGACGACGTCGGTCTCCGTCGGTACGACTACGGCGACGAGACCGTGCTGGCGGCGGACCTCGGTCCGGGCCGGGACGCGTCCGTGGACGTACTCGACGACGCGGTCATCGTCGTCGTCGACGACGAGCAGTACGATCTCGACCTTGCTGGAGACGCGAAAGCGTTTATCCGCAACGGCGTCCTCACCATCGAGGTGAACGCATGAGACTCACTGTCAAGCCCCTGAAACAGAAGGACGCGGGTCGCGGACTCGCCGCTATCGACCGCGCGGCGATGGCCGAACTCGACCTGGAGAACGGTGACTACATCGTCATCGAGGGGAAGGAGTCCCGCGCGGTCGCGCGGGTCTGGCCCGGCTACCCCGAGGACGAGGGGCGCGGCGTCATCCGCATCGACGGTCGCCTCCGCCAGGAGGCCGACGTGGGGATCGACGACAACGTCGACGTCGAGAAGGCCGACGTGAAGCCGGCGACCAAGGTCAGCGTCGCCCTGCCGCAGAACCTCCGCGTTCGCGGGAACGTCGGCCCGATGATCCGCAACAACCTCAGCGGGCAGGCCGTCACGGAGGGTCAGACCGTGCCAGTCAGCTTCGGGCTCGGTCCGCTCTCCTCGATGAGCGGCCAGAAGATCCCGCTGAAGATCGCCGAGACCGACCCGTCGGGGACCGTGGTCGTCACGGACTCCACGGAGGTCGACGTGGCCGAGAAGCCCGCCGAGCAGATCCAGGAGGGCGCCGGCCCCGCCGAGGCGGGCGGCACTCCCGACATCACCTACGAGGACATCGGCGGCCTGGACGACGAGCTCGAACAGGTCCGCGAGATGATCGAGCTGCCGATGCGCCACCCGGAGCTGTTCGAGACGCTCGGCATCGAGCCGCCGAAGGGCGTGCTCCTCCACGGCCCGCCCGGCACCGGGAAGACGCTCATGGCGAAGGCCGTCGCCAACGAGATCGACGCGTACTTCACCGACATCTCCGGGCCGGAGATCATGTCGAAGTACTACGGGGAGAGCGAGGAGCAGCTCCGCGAGATCTTCGACGAGGCCGAGGAGAACTCGCCCGCCATCGTCTTCATCGACGAGATCGACTCCATCGCGCCCAAGCGCGGCGAGACCCAGGGCGACGTGGAACGACGCGTCGTCGCACAGCTCCTGAGCCTGATGGACGGGCTGGAGTCGCGCGGCCAGGTCATCGTCATCGGCGCGACCAACCGGGTCGACGCCGTCGACCCGGCGCTGCGCCGCGGCGGTCGCTTCGACCGCGAGATCGAGATCGGCGTCCCGGACAAGAACGGCCGCAAGGAGATCCTGCAGGTCCACACCCGCGGGATGCCCCTCGTCGAGGGCATCGACCTCGACCAGTACGCCGAGAACACCCACGGCTTCGTCGGCGCGGACCTCGAGTCGCTGGCCAAGGAGTCGGCGATGAACGCGCTGCGTCGCATCAGGCCGGAACTCGACCTCGAGTCCGACCAGATCGACGCCGAAGTGCTCGAACACCTGGAAGTCACGGAAGACGACTTCAAGCAGGCGCTGAAAGGGATCGAACCGTCGGCCCTGCGCGAGGTGTTCGTCGAGGTGCCCGACGTGACCTGGGACCAGGTCGGCGGGCTCGAAGACACCAAAGAGCGCCTGCGCGAGACGATCCAGTGGCCGCTGGACTACCCCGAGGTGTTCGAGGCCATGGACATGGAGGCCGCGAAGGGCGTCCTCATGTACGGCCCGCCCGGCACGGGGAAGACCCTGCTCGCCAAGGCCATCGCCAACGAGGCCCAGTCGAACTTCATCTCGATCAAGGGTCCCGAACTGCTGAACAAGTTCGTCGGCGAGTCCGAGAAGGGCGTCCGCGAGGTGTTCGAGAAGGCCCGTGCGAACGCACCCACCGTGGTGTTCTTCGACGAGATCGACTCGATCGCCGGTGAACGCGGCGGCAACACCACCGACTCCGGCGTCGGCGAACGTGTCGTCTCCCAGCTGCTGACGGAGCTCGACGGCCTCGAAGAACTGGAGGACGTGGTCGTCATCGCGACCACCAACCGGCCGGACCTCATCGACTCCGCGCTGCTGCGCCCGGGTCGACTCGACAGGCACGTTCACGTGCCCGTCCCGGACGAGGAGGCTCGCCGGAAGATCCTCGAAGTCCACACGCGGGACAAGCCGCTCGCGGACGACGTGGACCTGGACGAACTGGCCGAGCGCACCGAGGGCTACGTCGGCGCCGACATCGAAGCGGTCGCCCGCGAGGCCTCGATGGCCGCGACCCGCGAGTTCATCGCGAGCGTCGACCCCGAGGATATCGACGACTCCGTCCGCAACGTGAAGGTCACGATGGACCACTTCGAGCACGCGCTCACCGAGGTCACCCCCAGCGTCGACGAGGAGACCAAGGAGCGCTACGAGGAGATCGAAGAGCGCTTCGGCCCCGGCGAGGCCGAGGTCGAGGAGAAGGAAGTCGGCCGCACCTTCCACTGACGCGGTCGGCTGACTCCGCGGTCGCGAGCGGCGGACGGTTCTCCGCGGTCGTATTTTTCGCGCTTTTGCACCAGAGAGCGTCGGCGCCGCTCGACCGGGACGGCTTCGAAGCGCAACGCCATTGACCGTCGAGTCCGCAGTGTCGGGCGATGAACGTCAGGGAGCACGTCCCGGCGGTGTCGGGCATCCTCTCGGTCGCCGCGCTAGCGCTCGTGTTCGCCGCGGCGCTCCAGGCCATCCCGCAGGCGCTCCTCCCACGGGCGCCCGACGCGGTGTTGCACGCGATCCCGCATCTCAACGCCGCGGTGAGCGCGGCGGCCATCGGCGCCATCGTCGTCGGCTGGCGAGCGATCCGCCGCGGCGACGTGGCCGGACACCGCAGGGCGATGCTCGCGACGACCGCGCTGTTCGCGCTGTTCCTCGCCGCGTACCTCTACCGCGTCGCGCTCCTGGGGCCGACGAAGTTCTCCGGGCCGCCGCTGGTCGAGGGCGCGATCTACCCGGCCGTGCTGGCCATTCACATCGTCCTCGCCATCGTCTCCGTCCCGCTGGTCATCTACGTGCTCCTCCTCGCGGTGACCCGCTCGGTTCCCGAACTCAGAGAGACGCGCCACCCGACCGTCGGTCGCGTCGCCGCAGCGCTGTGGCTGGTCTCCTTCTCCCTCGGCGTCGTCGTCTACCTCATGCTGTACGTCCTGTTCTGAGCGGTCCACTCACTCGGGCCGGCAGTGATCGACGCGGACGGGGCCGACCAGCGCGTCCGGTCCGTCTGCGAGCGCGGCGAGCACCCACTCGACGGTCTGATCGCGTGAACTGGACGTGAAGAACTCGTGGCCGCCGTCGTAGACGACGGTCCGCTCGGCCGGTATGCGTTTTCCGATCGCCTCCACGTCGACGACAGTGTCCGTGAGCGAGCAGAAGACGACGCTGTCCTCACGGACGGGCGGGAGCCGTTCCTGCGCGTCGGCGACAGTCCGCAGGAACGCCGGCGCGATCCCGTCGGGGCCGTCGGTGAGTTGCTCCTCGGTCGCGAGGTCCCCGAGCGCGTCGGGATCCATCGGGACCGGGATGATCGGTCGAGCGGTCGGCAGGGAGACGAGCAGCCGCTGGAGCGGACCGGACTCGCCGGCCATCCCCCACCAGGGGCTCAGGTAGACGCGCGGTGCCGCCGAGTCGAGGTGGGCGGCGACCAGTCCGCCGGTGCTGTGCGAGAGGATCCTATCGGGCTTGGTCGCGTCGTGGCGGCGCTGGGTCGGCCGGACGTACTGGGCGCCGAAGTCGTCCCCGTGGTCGGGGATCGTCCCGACGTCGACCGTGTAGCCCGCGGCGACCAGTTCGTCGATCAGCCAGCGGACGTTCTCGTGGTGCGGTCTGTTCCCCCACCCGAGGACGAAGAGGACGCGCTCGTCGCCGTCGCCGAACTCCGTGAACTCCATGCGCGACGACTGGGGAGCGGTGCCACAAAAGTTCGGGGCCGATCCGGTGCTCCTGGCGTTCGCGTCCGGCCGTCCCCGGGCGCTCGGTCCCGCTGGCTTCCGGCGCTCGCTCAGTCGTCGTTCTCGGCGGGGTCGACTTCGAGGTCGCCGCCCGCGACGAGCGCCTCGAAGGCGTTGTCCTCGGCCTCCAGCGGGAAGTCGACGCGGCCGCGCTTGCGGGCCGACTCGTAGGCGCCGAAGATGATCTCGGCCGTCTTGAGGCCGTTCCGCGCGCCGAGTTCGGACTCCCGGCCCTCGCGGAGGGCGTCGACCACTTCCGCGGCGGCGCGGTCGATGTACTCGCTGCCGTACTGGCGGCCCCCGGCGTTCGCGCCGTGGAGGTCCTCGCCGTCGACGTCGAGCCCCTGCCAGTCGGCGTCGCCCGCGCGGCGGATCTCGAGCATGTTGCCCGTCTCGCTGTCGATCCGGATCTCGCCGTCGGTGCCGCGAATGACGTGCGCGGCGTCGGCGAAGCCGCTTCCCGTCCCGCCGGAGATGACGCCCTGTACCCCGGTCTCGTACTCCCAGAGCGCCCACGCCTGGTTCTCCTGGTGCATCCCGAAGCGGACGTCCTCCTCGCGGTAGTCGATCTGGGCGATGACCCAGGCGGGTTCGGCCTCGCCGGCGAACATGCCCGTCAGGTCGACGGTGTGGGCGCCGGTGTCGTAGAGGTCGCTCCACGTGGTCTCGACGCGCTGCAGGTTCCCGATCTCGCCGTCGTCGATCAGGCGCCTGGCCTCGCGGAAGGGTTTCCCGAAGCGGCGCTGGCGGTTGAACGTCAACTGCACGTCGCGGCGCCAGCAGGCCTGGGCCATCCGCTGGGCCGACCCCCAGGTGTGGGCCATCGGCTTCTCGGCGTGGATCGCGGAGACGACGCCGCTGCGCGCGCAGTCGACGACGACGTCCTCGTGGATCTGCGGCGGCACCGCGACAGTGACGATATCGGGCTCGACCGCGTCGAGCATCGCCTCGTAGTCCTCGAAGACGTGCTCGTCGGGGAGATCGAACGTCCGCGCGAACGCCTGCCCGTTCTCGGGAACGATGTCGGCGCAGGCGACGACCTCGCAGTCGGGCTGGTTCCCGAACGATTCCGCGTGGCGATACCCCATCGCGAACCCCTCGACGGTAGGGTTCTCCGGGTCCGGTCCCGTTCCGATGACTGCGACCGTTTCGGTCATGCCCCACCAGAGTCGGAACGCGCAAAAGCCTCTTTCGGTCGATTTCGTCACGCAGAGTCTATGTGTAGCCCGATAGTGGCAAATCGAGGCGGCCGCCGGTCGAGCTGTCACGGGAACTGGTGGAGTCAGTTACCAAAATACGCAATCGTACCAGACGAGTTCAATAAGATATATCACTGACTTCTCACCAACGTTACAACAGCTGAGCTATCGACATGCCTACGATAACTGTCGACGGATCCGAATTTGAGTACGAGAGACAGGCGAAGAACAGATCGGAGAGCGTCTTCGAGGCCAGAGTCATCTGCGAGTCCCGGACCGGCGAGCGGTCCATCAGGTCCTTCGAGATCGACGTGAAGGCTCGCGACGACCTCACGGCCACCCAGATAGAGACCGCGCTCGAGGAGTGGAAGCGGACCCACCCGACGCTGACGGTCGAACAGATCGTCATCGAGGAGACCAAACGCTGCGGGTTCGGCCAGCGGACCGGCGAGGCGACCGCGGACGCGTCGTCCGACGGGGCTACCGGCCAGACGCAGCCGCTGTACCGCGGCGGCGGGCGTTCTGTGCCCCGTTCACCGGTCGGGTTCGGCGACGTGCCCGTCGAGCGCGGCGAGGAGGTCACGTTCCACGTCGCGGGTCCGGACTCGTCGGTCTACGGCACCAGCAGCGGAACGGTGACCGGCGTCAAGACCGGCACCGAGGACTACAACGTCCTCATCATCGAGACGGACTCGGGGACCAAGCGCGTCCGCGAGGACTGGATCGTCGACGAGAGCGACGACGGCGAAGACGACGACGCGTAGACGAGACAGGGTGGTTCCGGGATGTGGGGTTCCGGAACGCGGCACTGATCGTTCTCCGTGGGTGATCGTGGCGCCGTAGCCTGATCGGTTGCGCTGTGGAGTGCGTTCAGAATCAGCGGCGGCCGCGTAGCATCCGCGCGAACGAAGTGAGCGCGGTTCATGCGAGCGCCTACGGCGCTCGCGCTTTTTCACCCATGTTTTTTGTCGGGGGTTCCCGCAGCGAGCGCAGCGAGCCAGGAAACTCCCCGACCAAAAAGATGGAAACTAGATGGTTTAGTAGGAGCGTTCTTTCGGCTCGTACTCCTTCTCGCCTTCGAGGAGGACAGGCTTGTAGTAGAGGCGCGGGTTGCCGTCGTTCCAGGCGAGCAGGGTGTGTTTGAGCCAGTTCTCGTCGTCGCGGAACTGGTACTGCTCGCGCCAGTGGGCGCCGCGGAACTCCTCGCGGGCGAGGGCGCCGACGGTGATGGCCTCGGCGACGTCGATGATGTTGCGGGTCTCGATCGTGTGCATCAGGTCGGTGTTGTAGGTTCGCGAGGGGTCCGAGGCGGCGACGTGCTGGTAGCGCTCGCGGGCCTCGCGGATGTCCGCGAGGGCGTCCTTGAGGTTCTCCTCGCGGCGGAAGACGTTGACGTTGGCCGTCATCGTCTCCTGGATGTCGTCGCGGACGTGGGCGTGGTTGATTCCGTCCTCCTCGAGGAGGGTCTCGATGCGCTCGCGCTGGCGCTCGACCTCGGCTTCGACGACGCTCTGGGCGTCCACAGCCGCGCCGTCGGCGGCGACGCTCTCGTCGGTCGACCCGACGGCGCCGACCTCGACGCCCTCGGGGATCTCGCCGGCCTCGCTCTCCGCGCTCGGGCCGGTCTGGATCTCGGCTTCCTTCATGTCGCCGCCGGCGGCGTGCTTGCCGGCGCGGGCGCCGAACACGAGCAGTTCGGGCAGGGCGTTGCCGCCGAGGCGGTTGCCGCCGTGCAGGGAGACGCAGGCCGTCTCGCCGGCCGCGTAGAGGCCGTCGATGCAGGTGTGACCGTTCTCGTCGACCTCGACGCCGCCCATCTGGTAGTGCTGGCCGGGCTTGACCGGCATGGGCTCGTCGAGGCCGTCGACGCCCTCGAAGTCCTCCGCGAGGTGGAGGATGTTCTCGAGCCTGTCGAGGATGCGCTCCTCGCCGAGGTGGCGCATGTCGAGGTGGACGTACTCGTCCTCGATGCCGCGACCGGCGTTGATCTCCGTCAGCTCCGCCCGGGAGACGACGTCGCGGGAGGCGAGTTCGCCCTCGTTGTTCGCGTAGCCGTGCTCGAACATGAACCGCTCCTCGTCGCCGTTGTAGAGGATGCCGCCCTCGCCGCGGACCCCCTCGGAGATGAGCACGCCCGTGGAGGGGAGCGTGGTGGGGTGGAACTGGACGAACTCCATGTCCTCCAGCGGGACGCCGGCGCGGTAGGCCATCGCGTAGCCGTCGCCTGTGTTGGCGACGGCGTTGGTGGTGTGGTCGAACACCTGGCCGGGGCCGCCGGTGGCGAGGATGACGCCGTTGGTGGCGCGGTACCCCTTGATCTCGCCGCTGGCGATGTCGTAGGCGACGACGCCGTGGCACTCGCGGTCCTCGACGTCGTCGTGGTCGGTGACCGCCAGGTCGAGGACCTGCTGTTCCTCGTAGACGGTGATGCCCCGCTTGACGACCTGCTCGTACATCGTGTGGAGCAGGTGGTGGCCGGTCTCGGCGCCGGCGTAGGTGGTACGGGGGTGTGAGAGGCCGCCGAACGGCCGCTGGGAGACGGTGCCGTCCTCCTCGCGGGAGAAGGGCATCCCCCAGTGCTCCAGCTGGATGACCTCGTCGGGGGCGTCCTGGGCGAACGTCTCGACCGCGGGGGCGTCCCCGAGGTAGTCCGACCCCTTCATCGTGTCGTAGGCGTGCAGTTCCCAGGAGTCCTCGGGGTGGAGCGCGGCGTTGATGCCGCCCTCCGCGGCCCCCGTGTGGGACCGGACGGGGTGGAGCTTCGTGACCATGGCCACGTCGGCTCCCTCCTCGTGGGCCTCGATCGCTGCTCGCAGGCCGGCGCCGCCGGCGCCGACGACGAGTACGTCGTGTTCGTGCATAGTTACCAGAATTTGAGGTTCGACTTGACTGCTTCGCGTTTCAGTTCCTGGATGTGCTCGGTGAGCGGGATGTCCTTCGGGCACACCTCGGTGCAGGAGAACTGGGTCTGACAGCGCCAGACGCCGTGTTCCTGCTCGATGATCTCCAGGCGGTCCTCCTTCTGGATCTCGCCCTCGCGCTCGTCCATCGCGAACCGGTAGGCCTTGTTGATGGCCGCCGGGCCGAGGTACTCGTTGTCGCCCGCGGCGATGTTACACGAGGACATGCAGGCGCCGCACCAGATACAGCGCGTGGACATCTTGACCTTCTCGCGGTTCTCGGGGGACTGGCGCTGTTCCTCGCGCTCGCCCTCCGGCAGCTCGTCGGGCTGGAAGTACGGCTCGACGGCGTGCATCTGCTCGTAGAAGTGCTCCATGTCCACGACGAGGTCCTTGACCACGTCCTGGTGGGGGAGCGGCTCGATGCGCACCGGGTCGTCGAGGTCCGCGATCTGGGTCTTGCACCCGAGCCGCTGCTGGCCGTTGACGAACAGGGCGTCGGAACCGCAGACGGCCTGTCGGCAGGAGTGGCGGAAGGTGAGCGAGGAGTCGTAGTGGTCCCGCGCGTAGATGAGCGCGTCGAGGACGGTCATCCCCTTGAAGAAGGGGACGGCGAAGTCGTCGAACCGGGGCTCTTCCTTGCCCTCGACCTCGGGGTCGTAGCGGAACACTTTGATCTGGACGGTGTTCTCCGCGTCCCGGACTTCCTCGCGGGCCTGTTCCTCGCGCTCGCGCGCCTCGGCGCGAGCGCGCTTCTCGGAGAGGCGACGCTCCTGCTGGGGCTGTTCGGTCTCCGCGGCCGCGTCGGCCTCGGACTCGTCTTCGGTCTGGTCTTGTTCGATTTGCGTGCTCATAGTAGATCAGTCATCGCGAGCGCCACGCGGGTTCCCTGAACGATCAGTGCTAGGCTGGCCAGCGCCAAAACGGCCCCGACTGCCTTCTTGCGGGCGCCGGTCAGGCCCTGGTTGATCAGGGCGTTGTAGACGCCGTTGACGCCGTGGAAGGTCGCGGTGACGAGGAACAGCCACATCGTCGCGAAGTAGCCGACCTGACTCATCCGCGTCTGGGTGCCGGCGAAGGTGATCTCCGCGGCGTGGTTGACGAAGTGCAGGAGGAAGAAGTGGAAGGCGAGAACGCCGATCAGGAAGACGGCTGTCAGCCGCTGGAGGAGCCACTTGGTGCCGCCGCGCTCGAAGGAGGAGTAGTGTTCCGCCATCGGTCACACCCCCGCGAGGAACGTCGGCACGCTCGCGACGACGATGGCGGCCGTCACGACGAGCGACGCGTAGAAGCTCTTGTCCTGGTTCTCCAGTCCGAACCCGAGGTCGACGAACAGCAGTCGCACGCCGTTGAGGATGTGGAAGACGGCCACCGACAGCAGGCCGACCTCCAGGACGCGGACGACGAGCAGTTCCTCGAGTCCCTGGAGCGTGTTCGTGTACACGGTCGGGTCGTTGGCGGTCGCCGTGCTCAACACGGCAATGTGCGTAAAGAGATAGCCGACGAGCACCCAGCCGGTGAACTTGTGGAAGATCCAGGCCCACATGCCCGGCTGGAACTCCTGCCACCGGCCGAAGTCCTCGACCGCCCCGCGGTCGTACGTCTCGCTCATACACCGGGCGCAAAGGCGGCGGGGGGTATAGTAGTTTCTACACCGACCCGTTTCGGCCGCCGAACACGTTCAGAGGCGTCCACGATTGGCCGATTTCGGTCGGTATTTCCCGATTTTCCGGGATCGATCGCGGCCGTCGTGAAATCGCGTTGTCACAGCCGGTCGGAACGTGGTGAGCACGCGGCAGGCGCGAACCGCACCGCGGGCAGACGCGGAACGTCCGCGGTGCTGCCACGGGCGGCCTGGCGACGCACGTCGGTCACTCCGCGGCGGTCACGTCGTCGTGCGAGTCTCGGCGTTCGGCGGTCGCCCCGACGCCGCCGTTGCGCTCGATGGCTTCGAGGGTCTTGTCGTCGAGTTTGACGAGGTGACAGAGCGGGTTACCCGGGTAGACCACCGGGTTCTCCAGCACGCCGACGAGGAGGCCGGTGAACGGCGCCTCGACGCGCACCGAGTCGGTCTTGAAGGGGTTGGCGATGGTGCAGATGGTCTCGCCCTCGCGGACGACGCCGCCGCGTTCCTCGTGCATGTCGACGAGGCCGCCGGCGTCGGCCCGGAGCCAGGTCTTCTCGCCGGAGCCCTCGATGACGGTTCGCCAGCCGGGCCAGCGGACGCGCTCGGTGGGCAGGAGGCCGAACTCCGCGAGGACGCTCTCGGCCCCGACGAGGGCGCGGTCGATGAGCGACCGCTGGAAGCGGTGTGCCTCGCCCATCTCGACGGTGATCGTCGGGGTGTCGCGCTCGCTGGCCTCGCGGCGGAGCGTCCCCTCGGACCCCTCGTTGTCGATGATGACGTTCGAGGCGAACGCCCGCGCCACGCGCTCGACGGCCGGGTCCTCCATGTCGGCGCGGACGTGGAGCATGTTCGTCCGCCCGCGGGTGGAGGTGTGGAAGTCGATGCCCAGGTCGCAGGGCCTGACGAAGTTGTCGAAGATCCGCTGGGCCATCCGCTTGGCGCTGGTCGACCCCTTCTTGCCGGGGAACGACCGGTTGAGGTCGCGGTCGTAGACCGGGAGGTACCGCTCCTGGGCGATGAATCCGGGGACGTTCAGCACGGGGAGACAGATGAGCGTCCCGCGGAGGTCGTCGAGGTTCCACTCGTGGGCGACCTCGCGGACGACTTCGACCCCGTTGAGTTCGTCGCCGTGGGAGGCGGCGCTGAGAAACGCCGTCGGTCCGGGAGCGTCGCCGTTGACGATCGTGACGGGGATCTTGACGGGATCGCCGAGATACGTCTCGCTGACGGAGTACCGCACGTTGGCCGTCGCACCCGGGTCAACGCGACCGCCGTCGTAGGTGAACGGCTCGGCCTCGTCCATACCTGCCACTACGGCCGGGGGTTGAAACGTGTGGCGACCCCGTTCGCCGAACTGATAGCGGGGTGAGGGCGACGCCGTTCTCGTCGGCTGACCGTCAGATCGGGGCCGTGACGCCCGGAGGGCGACCGTCAGTTCTTTCGGCCGCGGTCGAGTGGTTTCGGCATGGCGACTTCTGACTCCGTCTCGGTGGGGGTGTTGAGTCTCCACAACAGCAAGGAGACCAAGTCGATCCTGAACGCCGTCGAGGACCTGGGCCACGATCCCGAGTGGCTCCGCCGCGAGAACACGACGCTCAGGATCGAGGACTCCGAGCCGACGCTCGAACCCGCGGTGGACGTGATCGCGAACCGACTCCTGCTCTCGAAGTCGACCGAGCCCTGCGAGGAGATGGGGCTGGCGAACACGCTCGAACAGCTCTGTCCGATGCTCAACGAGCCCGCGAAGACGCTCACGTCGATGCACAAGGTGGCCTCGGCCGTCGCGCTCTCTGACGCCGACGTGCGGGTGCCGGACGCGCTGCTGGCGCTCTCCTCGGAGCGGCTCAACTTCGAGCGCGAGTCCTTCGGCGAGGAGGCGGTCTACAAGACGGCCATCGGGACCAACGGCGGCGGCACGTGGAAGGTCGACGCGACCGAGCGCGTCAACGCCCGCGTCGGCAACCGCTACGCGTTCCTCCAGAAGCTCCTGGAGCGGGGCGACGTGCCGACCCGCGACCTGCGCGTCTACGTCGTCGACGGCGAGGTCGTCGGATCGATGTTCCGCTACGCGCCCGAGAACGAGTGGCGGACCAACGTCGCGCTCGGCGGCCGCGTCGAGGACGCCACCGGCGACGTGCCAGACGAGGTCGTCGCGACCGCGAAGACGGCCGTCGAGGCTGTCGGGCTCGACTACGCCGGCGTCGACCTCATGGAGGGCGACGACGGCTGGTACGTCCTCGAAGTGAACCCGACGGCCGGGTTCAAGGGCCTCTACGAGGCCACGGGGACCAGCCCGGCGCCCTACATCGCGAAGGTCGCGATCGAACGCGTCGGCGGCGAGGTGGACGACGAGCGCGTCGAAGAGCTCGCGGGATTCCTCGACGATTCGGTGCCAGCGTGCAAGCCGCCGGCGGTCTCCTCGGGCTCGGCCGATCCGCTCGTCATCGGCTACACCGAGGAGGTACTCATCAGCGGGACGAAGGGCTCGGAGTCGGTAGTCGCGAAGTCCGACACCGGCGCCACCCGGACGAGCATCGACACGCAACTCGCCGCGAACATCGGCGCCGGCCCGATCAAGTCCATCACGAAGGTCCGCTCGGGGTCCTCGAAGAGTTCGAAGAGCCGGCCGCTCGTGGACGTGGTCGTCGGCGTCGGCGGCACCCGCCACACCGTCACCGCCAGCGTCGAGGACCGCAGCCACATGAACTACCCCGTCATCCTCGGCCGCGACATCCTCGGCGACTACCAGGTCGACGTGAGCCGCAAGGCCGACCGGGAGTCCGACTCCGAGATCGAATCCGAGGAATAGACCCGCGTGTGCTCGCCGGCGTTCGCGGCCTCACTCGGCGTCCGCGATGCGATCGGCGAGCGTCTTCGCCCGCTCGACGTGTTCGTCGGCCGCGGCGTCGCCCGTCTCCTCGACGTGGTCGAGCAGCGTCGCGACGTGGCCGACGCGTTCCCGAACGACGGCTGTCGACCCCTCGGTCGCGGCCACGTCCGCGGCGTCGCCGGCGACCGCCTGGGCTTCGCCTATCCAGCGGCTCGCCTCGCGTTCGACCGGTCGCTCTTCGGTCGCTCGCAACTCGCCGTGGAGGCGGTCGACTCGCTCGGCCAGCGAGCCGTCGGTATCGTCCGTCACGGAGAAAGAGACGGGCTCGGTCCCCTTCGGTCTGGGGATTCGGGCGGCGTCGTCATCGGTTCCGACCGGGCCCTCAGGCCATCGTCGGCTGCTCGGACGCTTCCAGCAGCTCCTGGTAGCGATTGCGGATGGTCACCTCGGAGATGTCGGCGACCTCGCTGACTTCGGCCTGCGTGATCTTCTCGTTGCACAGCAGCGGTGCGGCGTACACCGCGGCGGCCGCGAGACCGACAGGGCTCTTGCCGACGTGGACCTGCTGGTCCTTCGCGGTGTCGAGCAGTTCGCGAGCGCGGCGCTCGGCCTCGTCGGAGAGGTCGAGGTCCGAGGCGAACCGGCCGACGTAGCTCGCGGGGTCGGCCGGTTCGATCTCCAGGCCGAGTTCGCGGACGATGTAGCGGTAGGTCCGCTGGAACTCCATCTCGTCGATCCGGCTGACGGCGACGATCTCGTCGATGCTGCGCGGGGTGCTGGCCATTCGAGCGGCGCCGTAGACCGCGCTGGAGGCGACGCCCTCGATGGAGCGGCCGGGCAGCAGGTCCTCGTCGAGCGCGCGGCGGTAGATGACCGACGCGGTCTCGCGGACGTTCTCGGGCAGGCCGAGCGCGCTCCCCATGCGTTCGATCTCGCCGAGCGCTTGTTTGAGGTTGCGCTCTTTCGAGTCGCGGGTGCGGAAGCGCTCGTTCCACGTGCGCAGGCGTTGCATCTTCTGGCGCTGGTTCGAGTTCAGCGAGTTGCCGTAGGCGTCCTCGTTCTGCCAGCCGATGTTGGTCGAGAGGCCCTTGTCGTGCATCATGTTCGTCGTCGGCGCACCGACGCGGGACTTGTCGTCTTTCTCCGAGGAGTTGAACGCCCGCCACTCGGGGCCGGGGTCGATCTCGTCCTCGTCGACGACGAGGCCGCAGTCCTCGCAGACCGTCTCGCCGCGGGTGTCGTCGCTGACGAGCGAGCCGGCGCACTCCGGGCAGACTCGCTCGTCGGTCGATTCCGTCTGCTGGCGTTCCGATTGGGCCTCCGTCTCGGTTCGCGTCTCCGGGGCCGATACGCGAGTCTCCGCCTCGCCGGTTGTGGTGCGCGTGTCTGTCATGGTGAGTCACCTGCGTGGAGGGCAGGATGCGCGGGCGGTGGCTACCGGCGGGGGAAAACCGAAAAATCCGGTGACCGCCCCTGCTAACCCATTGTAAGGGCGAAAGGTACTTAAATGTTTCGCGGCCCTTTAAGTGAAGATGCGCGAGGGACGACGCGGTAAGCGCGGTTCGCCGCCGGATCCGCTTCTCGCTCAGGCCTGCCCGACTTCGGTCTCGCCGCCCTCGTAGTGGTTCCAGATGTACAGCGACGCGTACGAGCGGTAGGGGCGCCAGCGCTCGGCGGCGTCGACCATCTCGGCGCGCGTCATCTCGGCGTCGAACAACAGGTCCATCCCCTTGCGGATGCCCAGGTCGCCGACCGGGAAGACGTCCTCGCGTCCGAGTCCGAACAGCAGGAACATGTCCGCTGTCCACGGGCCGACGCCGTGGATCTCAGTCAGTTCGGCCTTGACCGCGTCGTCGCTCATCTCGGCGAAGGTCTGCCGGTCCCAGCCGTGGTCGACGAACGCCTGCGCCGCGGTCTTGACGTACTCGGCTTTCGCCTGGGAGAGCCCCGCGTCGAGGAGCACCTCGCGGTCGGCGGCGAGTATCCCCTCGGGCGTGACCTCGACGGCCTCGAACAGCCGCTCGCGGATCGCCGCCGCAGAGGCCATCGACACCTGCTGGCGGATCAGGGAGATCACCAGCCGCTCGTAGAGGTCCTCGGCCGGTTCGAGTTCGAGCGGTCCGTGTTCGGCCACGACCGGACCGAGTATCTCGTCGGCCGCGAGCGCCTCGATGGGGTCCGCTGTCATCGCCAGGGGTTCGGTGCCGGCCGGGCAAGGCCGTTTCGGACCGCATCGCTCCGCGTCGAGGTATCCGCTCGCGTCGAACTTCCCGTCCGCGTCGGACGTGCCCCGTCCGCGTCGCTCACGGACGCGTCCACGGTGGAGAAGAGTCGTCCCTCAGTCGGCGTGGCCGGCCGTCCCGCAGCACGCCGGCGGGTCAGCGGGCGTCGTTTCGTCGGCGTCGCCGTCGGTGACCGACTCGTCGTCGATCGCTTCGGCATCCCGCCCCGACTCGGCACCGTCGTCGCCGACCTCCACGTCGTCCGCAATCGGTTCGCGCTCGGCCGCTTCTTCGTCGCCGTCCCGCTCGACCACTTTTGCCGGGTTCCCGACGACCGTCGCGCCGGCCGGCACGTCCTCGACGACGACCGCGCCCGCGCCGACGGTCGCGCCGTCGCCGATGGTGATGTCGCCCACGAGCGTCGACTGCGCGCCAAGCGTCACACCGTCGCCGACCGTCGGGTGGCGCTTGACCGGCCGCGGGTCGTCCCCGCCCAGCGTCACGCCGTGGTACATCGCCACGTCGTCTCCCACCTCGGCCGTCTCGCCGATGACGACGCCCATCCCGTGGTCGACGAAGACCCGCCGCCCGAGTTCGGCCCCGGGGTGGATCTCCACGCCGGTGAAAAAGCGGGCTACCTGGGAGACGAGTCGCGCGGTGAAGTGGAACTCGTGCGTCCAGAGCCAGTGAGCCAGCCGGTAGGCCCAGACGGCGTGCAGTCCGGCGTAGAGGAACACCTCGGTGGTACTCTTGGCGGCGGGGTCGGTCTCGCGGGCTGTGCGTACGTCCTCGCGGAGTCTGTCGAACATGATGTGTCGGTGTGTGGATCGGTGAATCGAGCGGGCGATGCGAACGAGAAAGAGCGGGCGCTCAACAACAGCGACGCCGAACAGTGTTCGGCTGGTCGGCACCCGTGCGACCGGACGAGCGCGAGCGCCCGTTGTGCATATCTCTCACTCGATTTCCCAGCGGCTTAAATCGTGCGACACTCCCCGGAACCGTACGGTCTATCGATTCCCGGTCACTTGTCACCGAGAGTCGCTCGCTCAGAGTTGCTTCGACCGCGCTCGACAGTGAGTGCTGGAGGGACGGAGCCTGCTCGCTAGCAGTCGGAACAGCAGTCGACAGCATGCGATGAAAGCCCTCGGCCCGCTCGGGACGCCGCGGCTCTCACGGTTCGCTTCGCTCACCGTTCGAGCGGCCGTGGCGCTCCCGTCGGTCGCGCCACGCGCTCGCTGCGCGCGCTCACTTCGTTCGCGTGCTTACTTCCCCGGGGCGCCGCCGACCGGGCCTCGCCCTTTCAGTCCGCCAGGACCGCAACGCACAGGACGGCAGACGCCCTCACGCCTCCCCAACCGACTGCGCTTCTCGCTCACGCCGTTCGCTGCGATGCTCATCCCTCGCACGACTACGTCGCGGCACGGAGGCCGCGACAGCGCGCGCCACAGCCGTTGACAGGCTGGTAAACGAAACGCCCGGTAACTGAATCAGGCGATGCCTTTGCCGAGCAGTTCGCGGGCGATGATGTTCTTCTGGATCTCCGTGGTGCCCTCGTAGATCTGGGTAATCTTGGCGTCGCGGTAGAACCGCTCGACGTCGAAGTCGTTGACGTAGCCGGCGCCGCCGTGGATCTGGACGGCCTCGTCCGCGGCCTCGACCGCGACGCGGGAGGCGTACTCCTTGGCCATGGAGGCGAGCTGGGTGAGCTGGTCGTCGGCGTGGTCGACGCTCCAGGCGGACTTGTACGTCAGCTGCCGCGCGGCCTCGGTCTTGGTGTGCATGTCCGCGAGCTTGTGCTGAATGGCCTGGAACTCGCTGATGGACTGGCCGAACTGCTCGCGCTCCTGGGCGTAGTCGAGGGCGCGCTCGGCGGCGCCGCGGGCGATGCCGACGCCCTGAGCAGCGACGGCGGTACGGGTCTCGTCGAAGAACTGCATCAGCTGGAGGAACCCGGCGCCGCGAGTACCGACGAGGTTCTCCTCGGGGACGCGCACGTCGTCGAACAGCAGTTCCGCGGTGTCCGAGGCACGGATACCGAGCTTGCCGGTGATCTTCTCGGCCTCGAAGCCGTCCCGGTCCGACTCGACGATGATCTGTGAGAAGCCGTTGTACCGGCCGTCGGCGTCCGGGTCGGTCTTGCAGAGGACGACGAAGAAGTCGCCGACCGACCCGTTCGTGATCCACATCTTGTTGCCGTTGATCACCCACTCGTCCCCGTCCTTCTCGGCCGTCGTGGAGACCGACGACACGTCAGAGCCCACGTCGGGTTCGCTGATGGCCGAGCCCATGATGGCCTCGCCCTCGGCGACCGGCCGGAGGTACTCCTCTTTCTGCTCCTCGGTGCCGAACTCGACGAGCGCGTCGGCGCCGAAGGCGGCCGAGGAGATGGAGAGGCCGATACCCGGGTCGGCGGCGAACAGCTCCTCGACGATGACGATGTTCGTCAGGTAGTCGTAGCCGACGCCCCCGTATTCGAGGGGGATGTTCGACCCGACCAGCCCCAGTTCCGCGGCCCGCTCGACCAGGTCGTGGGGGAACTTCTCTTCGGTATCGTACTCCGTCGCGACCGGCACGATCTCGTTCTCGGCGAAGCGGCGGACCTCGTCACGGACCTGTTTCTGCTCGTCTGAGAGCGCGAAGTCCATGTGTCAATTGTCACCCGTTAGCATACATAACGCTTCGTAATCAACTATCAACTCGTCAACCGTTTCCTCACGAGAGAAACCTTGAAACGGCAGCCGAGAGACGATGCACACGCTATGAACTTCGAGGATATCGAACAGGTCGCGGTATTGGGTGCCGGCAACATGGGCCACGGCATCGCCGAGGTCGCGGCCCTGGCGGGGTACGACGTGACGATGCGGGACATCAAAGAGGAGTTCGTCGAGGACGGCTACGAAAACATCGAGTGGTCGCTCGGCAAGCTCGCCGAGAACGGCCAGATCTCCGAGGAGGAGGCCGACGAGGTCCTGCATCGGATCGAACCGCTCGTCGACTTCGAGGCCGCCGTCGCCGAGGCCGACGTGGTCATCGAGGCCGTCCCCGAGCGGATGGACGTCAAGAAGGACGTCTACGCCGAACTGGAAGAGTACGCCCCCGACGAGGCCATCGTCGCGACGAACACGTCGAGCCTCTCGATCACCGAACTCTCGGAGGTGACCGAGCGGCCCGAGCAGTTCTGCGGGATGCACTTCTTCAACCCGCCCGTCCGGATGGCGCTGGTCGAGGTCATCCGCGGCGAGCACACCAGCGACGAGACGCTCGACGCCGTCGAGGAACTCGCCGAGGCCTTCGACAAGTCGCCCGTCCGCGTCCGCAAGGACTCGCCCGGCTTCATCGTGAACCGGGTGCTCGTCCCGCAGATGAACGAGGCGTGCTGGCTCGTCCACGACGACGTCGCAACCGTCGCCGAGGTCGACTCGACGACGAAGTTCGACATGGGCCTCCCGATGGGCGCGTTCGAACTCGGCGACCAGGTCGGCCACGACGTGACCCTGCACGTCCTCGAGTACCTCCACGAGGTCCTCGGCGACGCCTACGAGCCCTGCCCGCTCCTCGAAGAGACCGTCGAGTCCGAGAAGCTCGGCAAGAAGACCGGCGAGGGCTTCTACGACTACGAGAACGGCGGCGTCGACATCCCTGCCGACGCCGGCCGCGACGACGTGGAGGCGCGCCTGCTCGCCGTGATGGCCAACGAGGTCGGCAAGCTCGTCCAGGACGACGTCGCCCCCGTCGGCGACATCGACGAGGCGATGATGCTCGGCGCCGGCTACCCCGAGGGTCCCGGCAAACGCGCCGACGCATACGGCCTCGACGACCTGATCGAGACGCTCGAATCGGCCCGCGAGGAGACCGGTGCGGCCCGCTACGAGGTCTCCGACGGCCTCCGGAACGCCGCGGAGGAGGGCGGCTTCTACGGCGGCGCGGAGGAAGGCGAGACCGTCTCCTTCGAGCAGATCGAGGTCGAGGTCGACGGAGCGGTCGGCCACATCACGCTCGACCGCCCGGCGCGGATGAACACGATCACCGTCCAGATGATCGACGAGATCGACGCCGCGCTCGACCAGTTCGACGCGGACGACGATGTGCGCGCCGTCATCCTCGAAGGCGGCGGCGACCGGGCGTTCTCCGCCGGGTTCGACGCCGCGAGCGCGGCGCCCGGCAGCGGGCTCGAAGCCAGCGAGATGTCCCGCAAGGGCCAGCAGGTGTTCGGCCGCCTCGAAGAGGTCGGGATGCCGGTCGTCGCGGCCGTCGACGGCTACTGCCTCGGCGGCGGCATGGAACTGGCGACCGCCGCGGACATGCGCATCGCCAGCGAGGGCGCCCAGTTCGGCCAGCCCGAGCACAACCTCGGGCTCCTGCCTGGCTGGGGCGGTACCCAGCGACTGAAACACGTCGTCGGCGAGGGCCGCGCCAAGGAGATCATCTTCACCGCGCGCAACGACTACGACCCCGAGACGATGGCCGACTACGGCTTCGTCAACGAGGTCCTCGGCCCCGACGAGTTCGACGACCGCAAGTGGGAACTCGCCCGCGACCTGGCCGCCGGCCCGCCCATCGCCCAGAAGCTCACCAAGCGCGCGATGCTCGCCGGCCGCGACGACACCGACGCCGGTCTCGAGTACGAGGCCTCCGCCTTCGGTCACCTGTTCACGACCGACGACGTCTGGGAGGGCCTCGCCGCGTTCCAGCAGGACCGCGAGCCAGAGTTCGAAGGGAAGTAACGGCGTCCGCGCCGCGCATTTCTCTCGCTGTCTCGTCAGATCGGCGCGAGGTCGGCGACGACGCTGCGAGTCGCCGGCGACAGTAGGAGGACGCCGACGTAGACGGCCCCGCCGAGCGACGCCACGACGGCCAGCGAGAGCACCGAGGTCCGCGGGAGCAGCGGGGCGACGAGCGCGACGGTCGCGTACGTCACGACCCCGCCGACGGCCTGGAGGCCGAGTTCCCGCGGGACTGCCAGCGCGTCGACGTGCGTCCTGAGCACCAGCGCGCCGAGCGCCAGCCAGGCGGACTGTGCGGCGACGGTCGCGACGACGACGCCGACCGGCCCCGTGGCGAAGAAGGCCGCGACGCCGAGGAGCACGTCCAGGGCGAAACAGACGACCGACAGCCGGACGACGACGTCCGGGCGGTCGAGCCCCTTGAGCGCCGCGGCGACCGGCCGTGACTGGCTGACCAGCAACTGGTAGACGGCGAGGCCGACGAGGAACGGCGCTGCGCCCGCGTACGCCGGGCCGTACAGCGCCAGGACGACCCGTTCCGGGGCGGCGGCGACCGCGGCGAGCATCGGGACGGCGAGGACGGACGAGTGCGCGAGCGCGTCCCGGATCACGCCGGCGACGCGCTCGTCGCTCCGGTGGCGGTCGCTGACCTGCGCCATCACGCCGGCGGCGGTCGCGCCGACGACGAACAGCGCGGGCGAACTGAGGTCGCGGGCGACGGTGAACCGGCCGGTGACCGCCGAGGTCGCCAGCCAGCCGAGCAGGACGAGGTTGACGCGGTTCCACGTCTGCACGGTGGCCCGCTCGACGACGGCGTATCGCGCGTACCGCCAGAGCGATCGGAGCGTCGCTCGCTCGGGGATCGCCGGCCGGGCGACTGCACGCAACGGGTACTGGATGGCGAGCAGCGTCCCCCCGGTGAGACCGGCGGCCATGCCGGCCGCGCCGCCCAGGAGCGCGACCCCTCCGGCCTGCAGCAACACCGTCTGGACTCGATGGAGGAGGTCGTGGAACGTCTCGCGGTCGACGCGCCCGTCGGCGGTCATGACCACCTGTAGCGACTCGAAGGCGCCGAGCGACGCGAACAGCAGGGCGAACCACAGCCCGGCGTGGGAGACGCCGGTGAAGGCGACGAGCCAGTCGTCGGCGACCGCTCCGAGGATTCCGCCGGCGACGGCGGCGAGGATCGCCGTCAGGACGGTGGCGCCGACGGCCTCACCGGGCGGAACGGCGCCGCCGCTGATGCGTTTTTTCGCCGCCTCGCCGACGCCCGACACGGACCGGTTGCAGATCTCGGCGAGCGCATAGAGGAGGGCGTACGATCCGAAGGCGTCGGGGCCGAGCCGGCGCGCGAACAGGACGCTGCCGGCGAGCCCGACCGCGCCGATCGCCGCCTGGTACAGCGCCGCTCGCCCGACTTCCTGCCGGAGGTGGGTGGCGTTCTCGTCCATGGTATCGGCGTGTGCGTGTCCGCTGGCGCCCGACCGACCCGCGTGCTGTCGCGGCGACGTCGCCGCCGTCGACCGGGACTCACGGCCAGACGCGGACGCCGACGTACAGCGTCGCGACAAGCACCAGCCAGACGGCGTCGACGAAGTGCCAGTACCGGCCGACCGCCGCCGCGGCCTGTTCGCTCGCGGTTCCGCGGCGGCGGCCGACCGCGCGGAGCGCCGCCATCGCGCCGAGACCCCCCAGGACGTGCAGGCCGTGCAACCCGGTCAGCCCGTAGAACGCGGCGGCGTAGGCGCCGCTCGTCGGCGTGACGCCCGCCGCGTACAGCTCGTGGTACTCGCCGGCCTGGCCGACCAGGAAGAGGGCGCCCAGGCCGATGGTCACGGAGAGGTACCGATCGAATGCCCCGGTACCGTCTCGCCGGGCCGCCGCGCGCGCCTCGTGGAGCGTGGCGCTACTGGCGAGGAGCACCAGCGTCGCGGCCAGCGTGGCCGGCGGCCTGATCGGCGGGAGCGGCCGGAGCGACCACGGCCCCGCCCAGAGGAACAGGAACGCGGCGAACGCGCAGCCGAACGTCGCCGCCTCGGTGACGAGGAACGCCGCGACGGCGACGTCGAGCGAGCGAGAGCGGGTCGGCTCGCCCGCTCCGGACAGCGTCCACCGGCAGACCCAGCCGCCGACGCCGACCGCGAGCGATCCGACGGCGAGCGCGGCCGCGACCGCGACGCTCCAGGGCGGGACCGCGTCGCCAAGCACGGCGAGCGCCGCCGTGGCGTACAGTCCGGCGACGCCCAGGGCCGTCGGGACCGGCCAGACGCTGGCCGCCTCGGCCGTCCCGTCGCCGGTCATCAGCCGTTCGAGGAGCGCCCACGAACTGTTTCCGACGCCCGTGCGCGGCGCGTCCAGTTCTCGAACCCGTCAGGCGAGCGGACCTCGGCGGTCGCGGTCATCTGCGAGTGGCCGACGCCGCAGAACTCGGTACACTGGACGCGGTACTCGCCGGTGCTCGTCGGCGTCGTCCGGACGTACGTGTACTGCCCGGGGAAGACGTCCTGTTTGAGCCCCAGCCCCGGGACGGAAAAGGAGTGAACCACGTCCCGCGAAGTCAATCGGACAGTGACGGTCCGGTTCGTCGGCAGGACGAGCCTGTCGCTGGTGACGTTGGCCGCCGGGTATCGAAACGTCCAGTCCCACTGCGCTGCGGTCGCGTGGACCACGACGACGCCGTCGTCGCCGGCGGCGCCCTCGCCGACCGCCGGCCCGACGGCGGCCGTCTGGAGCATCGCCTGGTAGGAGAGGACGCCGACGAGGACGAACAGCGCCCCGACCGCGACGGTCCAGCCGACTTCGAGCCACCGCCGCTCGGTGACCGGGGCGGCCGGCCCGTCGCCGGTGAACCTGACGACCGCGTAGGCCAGGGCGCCCTCGAAGAGGATCGCGGCGGGGAGCCCGACCGCCAGCAGCGTCCGGTGGAGCGACCGGCGGAGCGCCTCCGTCGTCGAGTCGTAGGCGCCCCGCGTCGCCACGACCGCGAGGACGAGCCCCGACAGTCCGGCCGCGACGACCGTCGCGACCGCGATCGTTCGGGCCAGCCGATCGGCGTCGAGAGCGCCTCTCATCTGTCGATGTCGTCGCGTCCGCTCGTCGCCGGTCGATCCGGTCGCGGTCCGGCCCGGCGGGAAGTCAGGCAGTTCGGGTCGAGCGTCACGCGTCGGCGCGCCACTCGTCGAGCATCGCCGAGTAGTGGTCGCGGATCGTGACGGCGCAGACGTCCGCGGCGTCGCTGATCTCGAGCTGGGTCAGCCCGGCCTCCTCGATGAGGCTCGCGGCGTACACCGCGGCGGCGGCCATTCCGGACGGGTGCTTGCCGACGTGGTAGTCGTCGCGTTTCGCCCGGTCCAGCAGGGACCGCGCCCGCCGCGTCACCGCGTCGCTCGCGTCGAGGTCCGAGGCGATGGACGCGACGTGGTCCGACGGGTCCGGCGGGCCGATCTCCAGCGAGAGCTCGCGGATCGTCTCGCGGTACGCGCGGACGAACGACCGCCGGTCGACCCGGCTCGCCTCGGCGACGGTGTCGATCGTCAGCGGGAGGCCCTCGCTGCGGGCGGCCGCGTAGAGCGCCGCGCTCGCCGCCGCTTCGAGCGACCTGCCGCGCTGGACGCCGGCCTCGTGGGCGCGTCTGAACAGCACGCTGGCGACCTCGCGGACCGAGTCCGACAGGCCCACGGCAGAGGCCATCCGCTCCAGTTCGGAGAGGCCGAACTGGAGCGACCGCTCGGCCCCGTTGCGCGCCAGACAGCGGGCGTTCCAGGTCCGCAACCGCCGGATCCGGCTCAGTTTGCGCTGGGAGAGCCGGTTCCCGTTCGCGTCGCGCTCGCCGCCGTCGATGACCGTCGTCAGGCCCCGGTCGTGGAACCGGGGCGACGTCGGCGACCCGACGCGGCCGACGTCGGAGTCGTCCCCCGGGTCGGTCCGCGCCCGGTTGCTGACGAGGACGGTCTCGTCGACGACCAGCCCGCAGTCCCGACAGACGACTTCCCCCCGCGGTTCGTCCGTGCGGGTCGGGCCCCGGCACTCGGGGCAGGCGTCGCCGGCGCTGGTCGGTTCGTGCGTCGATTCGACTCGCTCGCGGCTCGTCGTGGATAGCTTTGTGGGTGACATAGTGCGGAGATCGCGCTCTCGCGTCGGCGCAGCTCGCGCGGATAGCGGGCGGCTCAGGGACCGTGCGCCGCCTTGTGTTCCTTGTACAGCACGCCGGTGAACAGGGCGAACGGGATCAGGCCGACCACGGTCAGCAACAGGCCGACCACCAGCAGCCCCGGGACGGACACGTGGACGAGGAAGTACGTGAGGACGCTGACGCCGGTGGCGATGAACGAGACGACGCTGACGATCACGAGGCCGAAGCTCAGCTTTCTGAGCCGCCAGGGCAGGTTCTCGGACTTGCGGAGCATCTGGATGAGGACGGCGATCGGCGGGATCGTCAGCGCGACGAGTTGCAACAGCGCGAGCGCGACGTCCAGGCTCACGCGTCGTCCCCCCGTTCGATGGCCGTTCCGTCGGCGCCGACCGCCACCGACGGGGAGCCGAGCGCGACCGCCCGCAGTTGCGCGCTGACCGGCGTCGGCGTCGGTCGCCAGCCGTAGCTGCCGCGACGCCGCTCGAAGGCGCTGCCGTTGGCGCCGACGGCGACCGTCCGCTCGCCGTCGTCGTCGATGCCGAGCAGGGCTACGTCACCGGCCTGGACCGGCGTCCAGTTCTCGCAGACGCGGTCGTAGCGGTAGACGAGCCCGCCGTCCCCGGCGACCAGCACGCGGTCGCCGGAGGCCGTCACGTCGTGGAAGTTGACCTGCGCGTTCCTGATGCCGATCTCCCGCCACTCGGCGTCCTCCGGCCGCTCGTCGGCGGCGTCGTCGGCTCCGGCCTCCGCGTCGTTCGTTCCGTCGACGGCAGCGCCGTCGGTGTCGCCGTCAGCGCAGGGGTGGCCCTCGATCTCGTCCTCGGCCGACCGGTCCGGAGCGGTCGAGCGGGCCTCGCCGTCAGTCGCCGGATCGCCCGAGGGATCGTCACCGACGGACTCGACGGGCTTGGCGAACACGTTGCCGCTGGTGTCGATGGCGTACACCGTGTCGCCGCCGACGTCGAGGCCGGTGATCGTCGATCCGCTGCCCGGCTTGACGACGTCGCCGAAGCGCGGGCAGCCGTCGGGTCCGATCGTCGCCGCGAGGACCTCTCCGGACCCGTTCGCGACGAGGAGTCGCTCGCTACCGCGTTCGCCGGTGACGGCGATCGCTTCCCACGTGCTCGTCTTCCCTCCGGGGGCGCTGTAGTCGTGTTTGCGCCTGTTCGCCGTGTCGTACATGCCGAGCGCGCCGCTGGACCCCGCGAACCAGACGCGCTCGCCGTCGGCCGTCGCGTCGACCGACGTGAGCACGTTCCGCTTGGTCGCGGGACCGACCGGCACGACGATGTGCCACGTCCCGTCGCGCCGTCCGAGGACGACGCCGTCCGTGCCGACGGCGTACGGGCCGTCGGCGGTCTGTGCGACGTCGCGGAGGTTCAGGTCGAGCGGGGTCTCCGCTTCGGTCCAGTCGCTGTCGTCTTGTGAGTCTGTCATGGGTGTGAAGTTCCGTTTTGGATCCGTCTCGCTGTGCTTGCGCGCTGGTTGGGCGGCGCCGGGCTCGCGGTCCGCGGGGCGACGATCGAGCCGCCGACGGGACCGTCAACCGAGTCCGAGGGCGGCGAAGAAGGCGACCGTGAGGAGCCAGGAGACGCCGCCGAGCAGCAGTGCCGGCGGCCAGTCGCTCCCGCCCGCGTACTTCACGACGGCCGCCCAGGCGAGCGGGGAGGCGAACGGGCCGACAACCGGTATCCACCCGACCAGCAGGTCGACCAGACCGGCGACGAACACGCCCGTCACGGCGACGGTGACGGCGACCGGGAACGAGCCGACGCGGTCGAACCGCCCGGACCGTCCGGCCGCGTAGACCGCCGGCGCGACGAACAGCAGGGCTGCGACGAGCCCGCCGATCGCTCCCTCGACGGCAGCGGCGACGAGGTGGTGGAACATCACTGGAATCCCCCGTTCGTCGACTGCGACCGCGGACAGGCGCGCTCTCCCGAGAGACAGCAGATCGCCCACCGGAGATACGTCCGCATATCGGTTCTCGCCTCGTCGGTGAGGTGGTAGCTGTACGTCCGGCCGTCGATCGGGTGTTTCCGGAGGTAGCCCTCGTCGTGCAGGTGACGGAGGCTCCGGTACAGCGTCCCGTGGCTGGCCTCGCGCAGGTACTCCGCGTCCAGCACGGACTTGATGTCGCTCCCGCTCGGGTCCGTCTCGGCGAGGTCGGCGACGACGAACAGGAGGTCTCGCTGGAACCCGGTCAGCAGGATGAACGGCTGCAACCGGTCGTGGTCCAGCGCGTCGCAACTGTCCGGGCCGAAGATGTCTGAGAGCGGCGCGTCCGTTCCAGGGAAGTTATCATTGGACATAAATGTCAGCGGGAATCCCCGCTACGGTCGCGTCCGGGCATTGCACCCGGCGACGGCGTGGGTACCGAACGCGATCAGGGATCGCGGTCCGACCACCCCTCCCACGCTCGGCCGAACCGGTCGTCGCGCGCTCGCCGTCGGATCTCCGAGTCGGCGGCGCGGCCGAGCAGCACCGATCTGGTCACGTTCCACACCCACACTACCTGTCCGATTCCCATGAGATACGCGCCGAGCGTCGCGAACACCTGGAGTGGCGCCAGCGCCCCGGGGTAGGTCGCGCTCCGGCGCGGCAGCGCGAGCAGCCCGAGCGCGAGCAACAGCAGGAACGTCACCAGGGTTCCGACGGCGGTGAACCAGAAGTGCACCCGCGCGAGCCGCCGGTCGTAGCGCTTCCCGGTCGCCAGCGGGAACCAGTGGTACCCCGCCGCGAACAGCGCGAAGACGACCGTCCCGACGAGCACCAGGTGGAAGTGGCCGACGACGTAGTACGTCCCGTGGAACAGCCGGTCGACCGGGACGGCGGCGAGGAACACGCCCGTCACGCCGCCGAGGACGAAGTTGCCGAAGGCGCCCAGGCAGAACAGCATCGGCGGCGTCAGTTCGATGTCACCGCCCCACAGCGTCGCGAGCCAGTTGAACGCCTTGATCGCGCTCGGGGCGGCGATGGCGAGCGAGACGGCCATGAAACTCGCCTGCAACCGGGGGTCCATCCCGGTCGTGAACATGTGGTGGGCCCACACGCCGAAGCTCAGGACGCCGATGGCCAGCGTCGAGTAGACGACGGCGCGGAACCCGAACAGCCGCCGGCCGGCGTAGACGGGGAGCACGTGGCTGACGATTCCCAGCGCCGGGAGCGCGAGGATGTACACCTCGGGATGACCGAAGAACCAGAAGAGGTGCTGCCAACGGACCGGCCCGCCCGACGAGACGGCGAAAAACGCCGTGCCGACCGACCTGTCGAGGAGCAACATCACGAGCGCGCTTCCGAGCACGGGGAACGCGAAGATCACGAGGCCGGCGGTCGTCAGCATCGACCAGGTGAACGCGTCGACGCGGTCCCAGCCGACCTCCCGCTCGACGAGGATCGTCACGAGCAGGTTGATCGCACTCAGGACCGTGCTCACGCCGCTCAGGTGGAGCCCGATCAGGAGCACGTCGAGACTGGCGCCGGCGGCAGTGCGGGCCAGCGGGACGTACAGCGTCCACCCGACGGCGGGCGGCGCCAGATCCGGGACGCCGAGCAGGTGGCCGACGACGCCGGCGCGCGCGAGGAGTAACGCGGGCGGCAACAGCCAGAACGCGGTTGCGTTGAGCCGGGGGAACGCCAGGTCGTCGGCGCCGACCAGCGGCGGGACGACGACGTTCGCGAGCCCGAAGACGACCGGCGTGGCGAAGAAAAACAGCATCGTCAGCCCGTGAGTCGTGAAGAAAGCGTCGTAGGTCGTCGCCGACCACACCGCCTGTCCGGGCGTGAGGAGTTCCGTCCGGAGCGCCATCGCGTCGGCGGCGCCCCACAGCCCGGCGACCGCCCCGAACGCGAGGTAGAGCCGCCCCACGTCCGCGTGGTCGGTCGTCGTGAGCCAGTGACGCGCTCGGCTACCGATCGCCCGCACGCGGCCGTTCGTCCGGCGGGTCACAGCGCCCCGTCGGTCCGGCGGGCGTACCGCCAGAGCTCCCAGACGCCGACCGCGCCGACGGTCGTCGCCGCGCCGAACGCGACGGTCGGATCGAGCGTGTAGAGCACGCCGCCGACCAGCGGGCTCGGGGCGACCACGAGGGCGCGGGCGGTGCGGTACTGCTGGGGGTCGACGGCGGCGTCGCTGACGACGGCCTCGACCCGTTCGTCGCGGATCGCCGCGCCCGCACCGCGGACTCCGGCGACCGCGAACAGGGCGGCGACGACTCCCGCGACCGGCGGCAGACCGACGAACAGCAGGGGGAACGCGGCCGCGAGCGCGGCGACGCCGACGAGGCGGGCCGCACCGTCGCGGGGCGCGTCGACCCGGCGTGCCGCGGCAGACGCGGCGGTCGCGACGGCGAGTTCGGTGAGGACGAGCGCGCCGAACGTCGCGCTCGGGTTCAGCCGGACGCCGAAGAGCGTCGTCCGGAGCCCGAGGACGCTCGTCACGACGACGATGACGAACACGGACACCAGCGCGACCGAGACGTGGATCAGCGTCTCGCCCACGAGCAGCGACCGCGCGGCCCGCGGCACCGAGCGCACGGTCCGGACGAACGGCCGGACTCGCGGGACCGGCGGCTCCTCCGGAAGCGGCGGCGTGTCGACCGCGGTTTCGTCGTCGGCCGCGAAGAACCGCAGTGCCGAGACGACGATCCCGAGCGCGGCACCGAGCGCGAGCAGGGCCTGAAGCGCCGCGCCCAGCGTCCCGGCACCGACGATGAGACCAACCGCGAGTACGACGCCGACGCCGGCGGCGGCCGCTTCGCGCCAGTCGTCGGCCGCCGGGCCGACGGCGAACCCGTCGGGTCGCGGTTCGACGGGCGCCGTCTCGCCCGTGACCGCGGTGATCCCGAGCGGGACGAGACCGAGCAGGATCCACGCCCAGGCCGGGAGCCCCGACGCCGCCGCGAGCTCCGGCGCTACCAGCCAGACGAGGAGCCCGGTCGCGCCGAGGAGCGGCGCGGCGACCGACGGCTCGGGCGGCTCGGGCGCGCGGAGCGACGCGGCCATCGGGGCCAGCGCCATCGCGGCCGCGCCGAACAGGCCGATGACGAGCGCGGAGCCGCCGAGGATGCCGAGGTACTCGGGCAGGTAGCGGCTCGCCGCGTAGACGAGGCCGTCGAACCCGAGCGCCGCGACGAGCAGGCCCGGCGGCTCGCCGTCCCCGAGTCGGTTCCGGGCCCGCGCCGCGACCTCCTCGGCCGGCGAGTCGTCGACGGCCGCCGCGATCCGGTCGGCGACTGAGCCCTGGTCGGTGCTGTCGGTCGGTTCGGTCGTGTCTGTCATGATGTGGGGTCCGAGGAACGTTCGTCGGTGTCGGCGGCTGAATCGCCGTCGTCCGCCGTCTCCGCGGTCGAACCGGGAGCCGTCCCGCCGGTCTGGTCCGCGGTACTCGCGTCCGCGGCCGGTGCGGACCGACCGGTCTCCGCCGAATCGATCCGGTCGATCACGGCGCGGTTCGCCGCCGCGAGCGCCCGTTCGCCTCGTTTGCCGGCCGACGCGGCGGTCCCGACGGCCCGGACCGCTCTGTCCCGCCAGCGTCTCCGGTCGTCCGTCCGCTCGGAGCGGTGCTCGGCGACGGCGTCGACGGCGGTTCCGATGGCGGCCGCCACCACGGCGGCGCCGACGGCGAGGACGGCGCCCGTCAGGCGCACAGAGCGGCGGACGGACGAGTCGACGCGGTCCAGCGTCGCGGCCGTCCGCCGCCGGACGGCGTCGGTCCCGTACGTGACCGCGACCTGCACCGCGAACACCGGCGTCAGGAGGAGGTTCAGGGCGGTCGTGTAGCCCGACGGGACCGTGCCGCCGACCTCGCCGGCGGGCGGGACGAACCCGACGCCGGTCGCGACGTAGTGGACCGTCACGCCGGCGACGAGCGCGGCGACCGCCAGTGCCGCGGTCAGCGCGGCGGCCATCCGCGCGCCGTAGTACTGCCGGTAGATCCGGACGAGCGGCGGGATCAGCAGGTCGGCGTAGACGAACGAGAGCACCGCCCCGAAGGGCAGGCCGTTCTGCCAGAGGACGAGCGCGAAGGGGACGTTGCCGACCGAGCACATGAACGTCGCGACGCCGATGCCGATGGCGACCGCGGTCGCCAGCGTGACGCCGGCGAGGCCCGACCCGCCGGGGACCAGCGCGGTCCACCACGCGTCGGGGACGAACCCGCCGACGAGGCCCGCGATAACGAACCCGAGGGCCACGTCCCGCCAGACCATCTCCCAGTCTTTCATCGCGGCGCGGAAGGCGCTCTCCCAGCCGTCGCGGGTCGCCAGTCGGTCGCGCAGGCGGGCGTCGTCCGACCCGGTCTCGCGGGCCTCGAACACGCGGCGACAGCCGCCGCAGCAGAAGTGTTCGAGGCCGGTCGCCGTCTCCATCGAGACCGCGTCCTCGTCGGTCGGGTCGACGGTCACGTCGCAGGTGGGGCAGGCCGTCCGGTCGGTCGCGCGGACGTGCTCGCGGGCGCTCTCGACCCACTCGGCGGGGACGACGTGTCGGAACAGGAGCGCGAGGACGGCGACGGCGACGACGCCGCCGAGGTACTCGCCGACGACGAACTGCCAGCCGAGCAGCACCCAGATGACGAGGCCGAGTTCGACCACGAGGTCGGTGCTGGCGAACATGAACGCGCCGAGGGTGGCGACGCCGGAGCCGCCTTTCTTGAACAGCGTCTTCGTCGTGCCGACGGCGGAGTACGAACACGACGACGACGCCGCGCCGAGGAGCGCCCCGAGGCCGACCTCCCGCCAGCCGTCGCCACCGAGGGCGCCGGTCATCCGGTCCTCGCTGACGAACGCCTCGACGGCGCCCGAGAGCGTGAACCCGAGGACGAGCGCCCACCAGGTGTCCCAGGCCATCTCGGCGATCAACGCTGCCGCTCTGAGTGTGCTATCGAAGAGCCACATGAAGGGGTGAACGGAGGGTCGGGGCGGGCCCGACCGACGAAAACCGCGACCGGTCGCAGTTCGACGGCGGGTCGCGGACGGGGCCGGACCCGCGGTCGGTCTGTACCACGCGGAGGGGTCGCGTCAGCGACGGGGGTGCGCCAGCGTCGGACCGCATCAGCGCAGGGCCGCGTCAGCGGGCGGGACCGTCAGCAGGACCCGTCGGCGGTCCCGTCAGCGGGAATCCGTCGACGGGGGTCACTCGCCGGCGCCGGGGACGTCGAAACCGAGCCCGTCGATACACTCGCGCACCGCCGCGCGGTCTGACTCGGCGCACTCGACGGTGACGCAGCCGTCCTCGGCGTCAGCGGTGACCGACCGGACGCTCTCGAACGACGACACGGCCGAGCAGACCGTCTTCTCACAGCTCGGGCAGACCATACCGTCGACGTCGATGGTGAACTCGGGCATCGCACTGCGAGGTACCCCGGTCGCCCTTGTAAGGGGGCGAGACCGTCCCGCGCGCTGACCCGTTCAGCCGAACCGTTCGAGGATCGTCGCGCCCGCGCCGACGGCGACGTCCGCGTAGGAGTCGGTCGCCACCGCGCAGCCGTGCAGGGTGTTCGACGTGGGCGTCTCCGCTCGCTCCCACTGGTGGTTCGAGACCTCGTAGATCGCCCCGTCGACGCCGGCGGTCAGCGCGTTTCCGCCGCGCCGGTCGATGGCGTGGAGCGACCCGTCGGCGACGTCGGTGCGGAACCAGCTTTGCCCGTCGTACCGGTAGCTGGTCCCGTCGTCGGTCACGACCTCGACCTGGTCGGGTGCGACCGCGACGAGGTCGCGCAGGCTCGTCTCGACGCCGCGGATCCCGACGGTCTTCCACCCCGGCTCGTCGGGCTTCGTCGGATCGATGGGTCCGGTGTGGCCGTAGACGCCGCCGCCCGAGTCGGTGACGACCGTCGTCCGTCCGACGGCGTCGACGGCCGTCCCGCTCACGCCGCCGGTCGGCTTGGTCACCTCGCTCCAGCGGACGGTTCCCTCGCGGGCGCGACCGGCGAGCAACTCGCCGGAGCCGTTCAACAGCGCGATCCGCTCGGAACCCGCTCGCCCAGAGACGGCGACGTCCGTCCAGGTGCTCGTGTTCCCGGCGGGCCCCGAGAAGTCGATCATCTCGCCGCTGGCGGGGTCGTACGCGCCCGCGGCGCCGCCGGAGCCGGCGACCCAGAGCCGCCGGCCGTCGTCGGTCACGTCGACGCCGTACAGCCCGGTGGACTGGCCGGCCGGCCCGTCGGAGACGACCGTCTCCCACGTGTCGCTCCGCCGCGCGACGATGGCGCCGCTCTCGCCGACGGCGTGCGGGCCAGCGGTCGTGACGACCACGTCGCGGAGCGTGCCGTCGACCGGCGCCCCGACGTCGAGCCAGCCGTGTTTGACCGAGCGACCCCCGCAGCCGGCGAGCCCCGCCGCGAGCGCGCTCGCGCCACCGAGCAGGAACGCTCGCCGCGAAGAGAGATCCTTCGAAGGCATCTCAGGGAATCAGCCCCGGGAACAGGACGACTGCGATTCCGCCGACGCCGGCGGCGACGCCGACCGCCGTGGCGACCTCCCCGCGCCAGGGCGGGAGCCGCTCGGCCACCACGACGACGGTCAGCGCGAGCATGACGGCGGCGTTCATCGACCCGGAGACGACCAGGAGCGCGAACAGCGGCCAGGTGGCCCGCACGCACTGGAGGCCGTGTTCGAGCCCGCGGCGCGCCCCCTCCCGGACCGACAGGCCCGAGTCGTCCAGATCCGGGACCCGGCAGCAGTTCCGGAGGGAGGCGCGTTTCAGTTCCGTCTGCTGGTAGCCGGCGACGAACAGTCCGAGCGCCCCGACGAGTAGCGGCCCGTGCGCCGCCGCGAGTCCGCGGATGCTCACGAGGGTGTCGAGGGCCAGCGGGACGGTCCCCGTGGCCGTCCAGGCGAGGCTGTACGTCGCGAGCACGGCGACGATGCCGGCGTTCTCCGCGACTCCCGCGTCGTCGTGGCCGCGGACGTACTCCCGAACGAGCGGGAGCATCGACGGGTACATCATCGCCGACATCATCGTCCCCCACATCGCGAGGTACGCGATGACCCCGGCGGCACCGTTCGACGTGCCCATCGCCTCGGGGACGCCCGGAGCGGTCATCGGCCCCGGCATCGGCGGGTGGGGGAGCCGCCCGCCGAGGACGACCGCCCAGAGGGCGACCGTGACGAGCGTCACCCCGACCGCGGCGGGCGGGACGCGCTCCGGGAGGACGGCGTCGGTGAGTCTGTCTCGATACTGGCGTAGCTGTTTCTCTGCTGTCATGAGTGGTCGTGAACGGTTAGATCAGTCCAGTGGTGGATCGGTGGATCAAGTGGCGTGTCGGCCGGTTCGACGGGCCCTCGGCCTCGCCGCCGCTCAGCGGGGTGACGGCTCTCGGCCGTGTCACCGGAGCGCCCGCGCGAGCGAAAGCGGTGTCAGTCGCCGTGGATCGGCGGCGTCTCGCTCCGGTGGGTCGCGTAGTCCGGCGTCTCGCGCTCGGGCGTGAACGGCCCGGGCGCCGCGGTCCGCTTGGCGATGGTCGCGACTCTGAGGATGAACGACAGCAGGACCGCGAACGGCAGGAATATCGCGGCGAAGGCGGCGCTGAGCAGCCCGTCGAGCAGGATCGGGTGGCCGCCCAGCGGCTGCCCGTTCGCGAACGCCATGATGACGAGCGTCGCGACGACGAACGCGCCGACGCCGGTGTACCCGATGAGCCGCGAGAGGTACGACAGCTCCTGGGTGAGGTACAGCGCCTTGAAGTACTGGCGCAGGACCGCCAGCGCGACGAACGACTCTTCGAGGTCCTCGAGCCTGTCCCGTGCGTCGACCGGCAGTTCGCCGCTGAACCGGTCGCGGATCCGGCGGGCGTCGTTGACGTTCCGCGAGTAGCTGTCGCCCATCATCGGCGGCAGCACCTCGATGAGCGGCTGGTGGCTCCCGTCGAGGTGCTCGCTGACGTGGGTCACCTGTTCGCGCACGACGGCGACGTACGCGTCGACGACGCCCCGGGCGTCGCCGTCGACTGTCTCGACCGACCGCTCCAGCGCGTCGGCCTGGTTCGCGACCACCTCGACCGCGAGGGCGAGGAACTTCGCGGGCTCCGTCGGACTGACCGACTCCGTCGGGTGGTCGTCCTCGAACTCGCGGCGGAAGGCGTCCACGTCCTGGACCTGCTGGCGGAACTGCTCGGGCGAACCGAACAGCCGAGACACGGTGAGCTGGTTGACGGCGATGACGATCGGCACGAACGAGAACAGCCCGGAGATGGCCGCGCCGAACGTCGTCGCGACGAACGACCCCTCGGCGACGCCGACGGCGTCCACGAGGCTCAGCAGGAACGTCCCGCCGCCGACCCCGGCGACCATGAGCGCGACGAGGCGCCACCGGTCGCCTTCGAGGAGCAGCCAGCGGCGGGCGCGCGAGCGGTGTTCGGCGTCGGTGACGACCGAGGCGGCCACGGCGACGCCCGCCGCGCCGAGGCGGACGACCAGCCACAGGAACCGGACCGCCCACAGGAACGCCCGGATCGACAGCCGTCGGTCGCCGCCGTCGGTCGCGCTCTCGGTCGAGTGCCGTTCGTCTTCGTCGGTCATGGTATCACCGTCAGGATGGGGAGGTCCGCGCCGGAGACGTGCGCGAGGACGGTCGCCGCGATGGCGATGACCGTGATCAGTATCACGACGCGGGTCAGCATGACGCGGCGGGCGCGCCGGAGCGCTTCCAGGCTCTCGGGGTGGTAGCCGAGGTACCAGAGGCTGATGACGGCCGCGAACGTCACCGCGAAGAGGTTCATCACGACGACCGCGAGCGAGCCGACGACGATACCCGCCTCCAGCCAGGCGACGCCGACGCCGGCGATCCCGATCGGCGGGATGAGGGCGGCCGCGATCATGACGCCGACGAGGTCGATCGTCCCGCCGGTCGAGAGGCTCAGCGCGCCGGCGAATCCGGCGCCGAGCGCGACGACCAGCAACAGCGTGTTCGGCGCGGTGTGACTGCTGAGCCGGAGCAGTTCGCTTATCTCGAACGACGGGGAGACGAGCGAGCTGAACCGGATGACGGTAGCGAAGGCGATCGAACTGGCGAGCCCGCCGGCGCCGCCGATGAGCTGGTACTTGACGCTCTTCTCGAACAGCCGGTCGTCGTTGACGACGGTGCTGACCGCCGTCGCGACGATCGGACCGATGAGCGGCGCGATGACCATCGACCCGATGAGGACGCCGATGGAGTTGAGCAACACGCCGGCGGTCGCGACGACGGCGCTTATCACCGTCAGCAGGACGTAGATGCTCAGGTCCGGGAGCAGGTCGGCGGTCTTGCCCTGCAGCTCAGTCCGGGAGATCCCCTGGTAGCCGAGCCCCTTCACCTCGTGGTACAGCTCGGCCTTCCCGTCGAAGCGGTCCGAGATTATCACTTCGGGGTCGACGATGACCGTGTAGAGCCCGTCGTCGATACCCAGCGCCTCGAAGCGGTCCTGCACGTGCTCGACCGTCTCCGCCGGTAGCGGGAACCGGATGACCGCCGACCCGTCGCCGTCGGTCTGGTCCGAGACGACGTAGTCGAGGTCGAACTCCTCCAGCACCGTGACGACCTGCTCGTAGCTGTCGGGATCGAGTATCAGTACCTCGACCGCACGCAGGTCCTCTTCGACCACGAACGCCCGTTCGAGGTCGTCCTGTGCGTCCATCGAGAGCGTCCCACCGGCGCCGGGGTCGACTCCTCCCCCGGGCGGCGGGGCGCCCGTGTCGTTGTTATCTGCCATGATGTCGTATACACCGCCACCGGCGCCGCCGCTCGTTGCCGGTGATCGGTCGTCGCCGATACCGCCTCCCGGACGCGTCCGCTCTCGACACCGCGCGGTCGGACGTCGCCCTCAGAACTGCAGGAACTCCTCGGGCCCCGGACAGTCCTCGCCGTCGAAGGCATCGGCGTACAGCGAGGCGAGGGTCTCACGGATCTCGACGAGCGCGTCGCCGGTCTGCCCGTCGCAGTCGACGCCGCAGCGCGCCACGACCGTCCCCGAATCCGTCGTCCGGAAGCGGAGTCGACCGTGACAGCCGGGGCACCTGATGGCCGTGTGGCAGTGCATCCAGTCGACGTCGTACCCCGTGGCGTCGAGACGCCGGTTCAGCGCCAGCCAGACGTGGACGTCCCACTCCTGGCGGCCGTCGGCGCTCGACTTCAGCCGCCTGAGGGCGAGCGAGGCGCGCCGGTAGAGGTCGTCGGCCGGTTCGGCGTGGCGGGCGTGACACCGCCGGAAGTACGCGAGCAACGCGGTCTGTGCGGACCGCACGGCTCCATTCGTCAGTTCGCCGACCGTCCCAGTCGCGGACGACCCGTCGGTCGCGGTGACCGCGCGTTTGCTCCGTCCGCGCTCGTCGTAGTGACGGTCGCGCGTGAGCGCAGCGCCACTTTTCGGACAGAATGAATCGATTCCGATCATGTTTCTACACCGGGATCTACTCGGGCCGGGGGTCATCCGCGCGATCGACGGCGCGTCGCCCGGACCGGACTACGCCCCATCTTACCGACCGATGGGTAAAAGGACAGGAGACGCTACCAATTTGTGGACTATCGACATAAGACAAACGCGGGATTTTAGATCTGCGCCTAAACTCTCTGAAACAGTTATTTTCACCAACTGCCGTCGAAGAAACTGATTCAGTAATCTAGAAATGCTATAGTATTTTCATCTCGTGGCAGCGGTCAGTCGTCCTCGGCGGCGTCGAGCGCCTGCTGTGCGACGCGCTCGCTGGCCTGTTCGACGAACTCGTCGGGGAGTTCCTCGATCTCGCCGGCCTGGACGCGCCAGAGGTTGGCGTAGAGGCCGTCGGTCTCCAGCAGCTCGTCGTGCGTGCCCCGCTCGACGATCTCGCCCTGTTCGAGGACGAGGATCTTGTCGGCGTCGCGGACCGTCGAGAGACGGTGGGCGATGATGAACGTCGTCCGGTCGGCGGCGAGTTCGTCGATGGAACGCTGGATCAGCATCTCGGTCTCCGTGTCGACCGCCGAGGTCGCCTCGTCGAAGATCATGATCGAGGGGTGCTGGAGGATCGTCCGTGCGACGGCGATCCGCTGGCGCTGCCCGCCCGAGAGCTTCACGCCGCGTTCGCCGATGTCCTGGTCGTAGCCGTCGGGGAGGTTGGTGATAAAGTCGTGGGCCTCGGCGCGCTTGCAGGCCTCGACGACGTCCTCGCGGGTGGCGTCGAAGTGGCCGTACTTGACGTTCTCCTCGACCGTGCCGTCGAAGAGGAAGTTGTCCTGGCCGACGTAGCCCATCGACCCGCGCAGGCTGGCGAGGGTCACGTCGCGCACGTCGTGGCCGTCCACGCGGACTGCTCCCTCGTTCACGTCGTAGAGCCGCAGGAGGAGCTTGACGATGGTGGTCTTCCCGGCGCCGGTCGGACCGACGAGGCCGACCGTCTCACCGGGTTCGACGTCGATGTCGATGTCCTCGAGGACGGTCTCGTCCTCGTCGTAGGCGAAGGTCACGTCGTCGTACTCGACGTGGCCGTCGACGTCTTCGAGGTCGACGGCGTCGGACTTGTCCTGGATGTGGACGGGCAGGCTCATCAGGCCGAGGATGCGCTTGGTCGAGGCCTTGGCGTCCTCGTAGCGCTCGATGATGTTGCCCATCTGCGCGAGCGGGTTGACTAGCCGCTGGGTGAGCAGGAGGAAGGTGACGAGCGTCCCGGCGGTGAGTTCCCCGTAGTCCCGACCGAGGAAGGTGAAATCGTTGGTTATCGGCCCCGGCGGCCCCTGGAGGAGCCAGATCCCGCCGACGATGAACGTGGCGATAAAGGACAGCGAGGTGAGCACGCGCAGGCCCGGCCGGTAGATGAATCCGAGACGGAGCGCGAGCCAGTCGAGCCGGAAGTAGCGGTAGGAGTGTTCCTCGACGCGGTCGTCCTCGTACTCTTCCGTGTTCGACGACTTGATGACCTGGATGCCGTTGAGGTTGTTCTCCAGGCGGCTGTTGAGGCTCCCGACGGACTCGCGGATGTCGGCGTAGCGCTCCTCGGCGAGGCGCATGTACCACAGGGTGAACACCGCCGACAGCGGGATGACCAGCAGCGTCACCGCCGCGAGCTGCGGGTTGAGCCAGAGCAGGATGACCGCGGTCCCGCCCATCAACACGATGAGCTGGATCAGCTCGCCCATCATCGAGTCGAGGAACTGCTCCAGCCGGTTGGTGTCGTTCGAGAGGATAGAGATGAGTTCGCCCGTCTGCACCTCGTTGAAGAAGTCCATGTCGAGCCGCTGCATCTGCTGGTACGTGGCCGTCCGGGCCTCGTGTTTCACGCGGTGGGAGAAGAGATTCAGCGACGACGCCCTGACGAAGATCAGGAGGGCCTGTCCGACCATCGCGACGCCCATGGCGCCGATGGCGAACCAGAACTGCGCCATCTTGGTTGTGGGGAGCCACGCTGTGGGGATGAACGGGAGCGTGAAGGGGGCGGTGTCGTGAAACAGCGCGTCGATGGCTACGCCGAGGAGGACGGGCGGAACCAGCGAGAGAAAGCGAGAGCCGATACTGGCTAGCACCCCCACGACGAACCACCGCCGGTTCCCCTCCCCGAACTGCATGAACAGCTGCCACAGCGGATGCTCGATGTCCTCTCGATGCTGTCGTATGTACTCCGAATCTATCGCTTGATCTGGGCTCACGGGTTAGACTGTCACGCGTGTTAGCGATCCCGTCGCAAAAAGGGGTCGGTCGGCCACAGTCTCTCCGCTAGTTTTTCGGCCCGCGACGCCGGGCGCGCTCGCTCCGGGCCGGCCGTCCCCCGCGGCTCAACACATCTCGCCGAGGTCGCGCCACTCCTCGGTGTGGACGCCGACGTCGAGTTCGCGCCCGCATCCCTCGCAGTAGAAGGTCCCGCTGCGGCGGTCCGGCGGGAACTCCGTCGACTCGCCGTGCTCGTCGCACGAGACGCGGATCCCGCGTTCTTCACCGTCCAGGAGTTCGACTGAGTAACTGGTCATTCGAGCAGACACCTGTCGGGGACGGGCGAAGATAAACCCGACGCCGACACGCCCGCGCCCCGGCGCCGTTCGACCCGCGACGCCGTCCCGCCTCAGTCCCAGAAACTTCTCGTTCGCGCGTACTCGCGCTCGCGTCGGAGGATGTCCCGGTAGAACTCGTCCTCGTCCTCGCGGAGCTTGTTGATGATCCGCGCGGCGTTGCGCGGGCCGACGCCGCGGGCCGCGAGCGCGATTACCGCCTGCTTGCCGTGCGTCTGGACGAGGCTCGCCGACGTGTACGCCCGCTCGGTCATCTTCTCCTGCTCGTCGTCTTTCTCCGCCGCCTTCACCGCGGAGACGACCTCGTCGGCCCACGGATTGAGGGCGGCGATGCGCGTCGACCCGCACTCGGGACACTCCGGCCGATCGCGGATTCGCTTGACCGGTTTCTTGCGCTCCCAGTCCTGGCAGTGCAGGCAGAAGAGGATCATCCGGTCGTTCTGGATGCGCTCGCGGACGGTCTGGATGACGCTCGCGTCGGCGTGGTCCGGGGAGAGCAGTTCCTGCCCGGCACTGCGGCCGCCGAGGCCGATGGGCGTCCGCTCGCCGAGGAGTTCGACCGAGAGGTCGCCGGACTGGACCCGTTCCAGCACCGCGGCGGCCCCATCGACGTCCAGTTCCTCGTGGAGCATCTCCCGCACGGCCTCGTCGTACACCGGCGTCCCCTCCAGGGCGTCCATGAGGCGGTCGCGACCGAACTTGCCGCTCGACCCGCGGCCGCGCCAGCGCTTGAGAGCGCCGAACTTCGTCGCGACCTGGGCGACCTTGAACTTCAGCGAGTCGGCGTTCTTCAGGCTCAACTCGATCAGTTCCGGGAGGTGCTCGGGGTCGGTCTCTTCGAGCACCTCCAACACGTCCGTCGCCGAGACGTTCCGCGGCACCTCCAGTTCGATCCGGTAGGGGTCGATCTCCATGGCCACCGAAGACCCGGTGCGCTGGCCGAGCAGCGCCGACAGCAGGCGCCCGAGCGTCTCGTTTATCTTGTGGCCGAACGCGGCGTTGACGACGAGTTCGCGCCCCCGGAACTCGACGAGGAGGTCGCGGTCGGTCGGGATCGGGTGCTCGTGGTCGGCGACCTGTTCGAGACCGCCGGCGATCGTGTCGGCGTCGCCGTCGTAGCGGGCGGTGAACTCCCGGGCGACGGAGTCGACCGGCGCGCCCGACTGGAGTTGCCGCCCCGCGATCCCGCGCATCTCGCCGACCTCCTGCGCGACGGCGTACGGAACGGGAATCTCGGAACCGGTCCACGACGGGACCTCGCCGCCGGGGTCCTCGACGGGCGAGACGGTGACCGTCTCCTCCTCCTCGTCGATCTCGGTGATGCGCCACATCTCGCCGCGCTGGATGAACACCTCGCCCGGGGTGGCGAAGTTGACCACGAAGCGCTCGTCGAGCGTCCCGACGTCGCGGCCGCTGGCGACGTCCTCGACGCTGTAGGTCGCCTCGTCGGGGATCATCGAGAGGTTGTGGTAGAAGTACTGCCAGGTCCCCCGGCGCTTCTGGATCTCGTCGGTCTCCTCTTCCAGCCAGATTACCTTGTTGCCCGCAAGCTCCCGGACGACGGACTTGAACTCCCGCTCGGAGAGGTCGCGGAAGGGGTACGCCCGCGTCATGATCTCGTAGGCCCGCATCGCCCGGATGTCCCCGAAGTCCATGACGAGCCCGGCGATCTGGTTGGCGACGGTGTCGAGGCTGCCGTCGTGGATGTCCGCCGACTCGACCTCGCCAGCGCGGGCCTTCCGCGCGATGGCGAGCGCTTCGAGCGTGTCGTCGGGGTGGGAGGTGACGATGGTGCCCCGGGAGACCAGGTCCCGGCGGTGGCCCGCGCGGCCGACGCGCTGGAGGAGCCGCGTCACCTGCCGGGGGCTGTTGTACTGGATCACGTGGTCGACGTGGCCCACGTCGATCCCCAGTTCCATCGACGACGTGCAGAGCAGCCCGTCGAGTTCGCCCGCCTTGAACTGGTCCTCGACTTCGATCCGTGACTCCTTGGCGAGCGAGCCGTGGTGGACGCCGATGTTCGCGTCGAGTTCCTTGAACCGCGATCCGAGCGCTTCCGCGAGCTGGCGGGTGTTGACGAAGATCAGCGTCGAGTCGTACTCCTCCACCAGGTCGCGGATGTACCTGACGTGACTGGCGAAGTCGGGATCGGTCATCAGTTCGCCGGCCAGTCCCTCGTCGCCGTCCTGCACCTGCGGCGAGCGGACGCGCACGTCGAGGCGGCTCCCCACGTCGATCTCGACGACCGAACAGCCCCTGTCGCCGGTCAGGAACTGTCCGACTTCCGCGGGGTCGCCCACCGTCGCAGAGAGGCCGATCCGCTGGAAGCCGTCGGCGAGTTCGAGCAGCCGCTCCAGCCCGACCGTCATCTGCGCGCCGCGCTTGGACACCGCGAGTTCGTGGACCTCGTCGACGACGACGTGGTCGACGTCGGCGAGTGCGGTCCGCAGCTTCGACCCCGTGAGCATCGCCTGCAGCGTCTCCGGCGTCGTGACGAGGACGTCCGGCGGGTCGTTCGCCTGCTTCTGGCGCTGGTAGTCGGTCGTGTCCCCGTGGCGGACCTGGACGTCCAGGTCCAGTCGGTCGCCCCACCACTCCAGGCGCTCGCGCATGTCCCGGTTGAGCGCCCGCAGCGGCGTGATGTAGAGCGCGCCGATGCCGAACCGATCTTCCCCTTCGAGGGCGTCGAAGACGGGGAGCATCGCCGTCTCGGTCTTCCCCGTTCCGGTGGGCGCGACCACGAGGACGTTCTCGCCGTCGACCAGCGGCGGGATGGCCTTGCGCTGTGGCTCCGTGGGCGTCGTGAACCCGCGTTCGGACAGCGCCGCCCGGACCTCCGAGCCCAGCGCGGCGAACGCCCCCGGGTCGCCGTCGTCGGCGGCGCCGCTCGACTCGCCGACGGCCTCACCCGCTGCTCCGGCGTCTGTCATCGCCCGCGCTAGGGATTTGAACCGATTAAGCCCGCCGGTTTCCGGTGCTGTTTCGCGCTCGATTCACTCCGTTCCGGCGCGCGCTGTCGCGCGCTTTCATGCGCGCGACGGGAACCGTGCGAGGGATGAGCGACCGCAGGGAGCGAATCGGCTGGGGAGGTCCGTGGCTGTCTGCGGTGCCGGGCGGGGCGGTCGCGGTGCTGGGCGAGGCGGTTGCGGTGCTGTTCCTGGTGGACTGAAAGGGCGAGGCGCGCGTGGCGGCGTAGCCGCCACGGCATGCGGAGGTCGGCGAAGCCGACCTCCCGGCTCGCGTTTATGTAGTCGTCTGAGCGGCCCCTATCCGAAGCGGCCGCAGGCCGCGAGGATATGCCGCTCAGCGACCGCGAGCGCGCCGAGGGCGTTCGACGCTCAACCGCCCTGAGATACCGAGTCTCCTGCTGTCATCGACCGCTCAGCCCTCGTCCGCTCCATCTAGCCACTCCTCGCGAAGCAGCCCGTACTGGACCATGTCGCGGTATTCGCCGTCGACGAACATGAACTTCCGGCGGCGGCCCTCCTGGGTGAACCCGAGGGACTCCAGCAGCCCGCGGGAGGCGTCGTTGTGGTCGAACGCGCCCGCACCGATCGCCGGCTTGTCGTACTCACGGAAGAGGCAGTCGACCACCAACCCCACGGCCTCTTTCCCGTACCCCTGTCCGTGGACCTCGGGGATCAGCCAGTAGCCGAGTTCCGGCCGGCGGTAGTGCATCTCCTCGGCGTTTACGGCGCCGATACGTCGGATCTCGTCCTCGTCGGGTTGGCCGGGTCCCGCGTCCTCGCCGTCGAGACAGACGAGAAAGCGGTCGGTTCCCCGCTCCTCGGAGACGTCCATCGCCTCCTGGTTCCGCAGGTAGCTACCGAGCGGGTAGCGGATCTCGGGATTCGCGCTCGCCCGCTGGAGGAAGGGGACGTCTTCCTCCTCGACCGAGCGGAGCGTGACGCGCTCGCCGCTGGCGATGCGTGCGCCTGGCATGCGACACACGAGGGCGTCCCTGGGGCATCTGTCTTCCGGTCTCCGGGATAAAATCCGAGTTGTCGCCCGCCCTCCCGTGAGACGGCGGGCGAGACGAAATCGACGGAGCGTCGGCCGTCGGGCCTCAGGGGTCCGCTTCGCCGATGGCGCCCTCGCTGAGCGGTGTGAGGCGGACCGAATCGCCGGCGGCGACTTCGACGAGGAACCCCTGATATCGGAACGAGACTCGGCAGTCCGAGTCGCCGCTCCCGTCGAGGAGCGCGTCGAGGGCGTCGGTGTCGACGGTCCGCCCGAGCGGGTCGAGGGACTCGGGCTCGGTGTCTGTGAGTGCGGCGACGGCCCTGTAGACGGCGACGCTCGCTGACTCGGGCGCGACGGACTCCAGGTCGGCTTCGTACGCGTGGGGACTGTCGGCCCAGGCTCTCTGATTGATCATGGTTCGGTGTGGTGGCGACGTCGTCCGCATCGCGCCGACGTTGACAAACAGCGATATTTAGGTAAGTACCTGGCGTCTACATGATTAGGTGTCTGGCGGCACCCCGTTCGCGCCGCCCGCGCCGGAAGAGAGAAATCCTTTTGCGTGATTCGTCCGCACGTGGGGGTATGGACTGGCCGCACGACCCCGACGGCGACGAGGGGAGCGAGGGGCGCCGCAAGTACGGGCAGGCGGTGCTCGCGAAGAAGATCGACGAGGACGAGGACTTCCCGCTGACCCAGTCGGAGTTCGTCGACGCCTACGGCGACCACCCGATCCGGATCGACTACCAGACGGTCGTCAGCGTCGCCGAGATCTTCGAGCACGTCGACCAGGAGGAGTACGAGGACTTCCCCGACTTCCACAAGGCGGTCGGGGAGGCGCTCCGCGAGGCCGACTACTGGCCGTACCGCCTCGAACACGCCTGAACGCGACGGCGACCCGTTCTCTCTGCCGACGCGTCTCTCGTTCCCGTGACGTTCTCCGAGTCGCCTGAGCGTCGACCGGTGGGTCGGCCGACCGCTACGCGTCGGCGGGCTCCCGCTCCTCGACGACCGGGTAGGCCGCGCGGTAGCCCCTCGCGCGCCCGAGCGCCCCGAGGACGGTCGCGAGCGGCCGCTGGACCGACAGCGGGAGGCCGGCGACGGCGAACTCCTCGCGGTAGGCGTCCGCGAGGACGGCGAACTGGAGCGGCCCGGGGAGACCGATCCGGGTCGCCCGCCCCGCGGCTGCCAGCCCGAACGTGGTCTCGAAGAACGTCTCGACGTCCAGCGCGGGCGAGAGCGTGACGACCGCGTGCATCTCCTCGTCGCCGTCGTTCCACACCGTGTGGGCGGTCCCGGGCGGGACGGCGAACCGCGTCCCGGGCGTCGCCGTCCACTCGTCGCCGTCGGTCCGGACGCCCAGACGGCCCGACCGGACCTCGATCTGCTCGGTCTGGCGCGGGTGGCGGTGGTCGACCTTCCCGAGGCCGAACCCGCTGGGCCGGAGGACGTAGTCGAACGTTACCCGGTCGCCGCCCGTCTCCGCGGCGGTCTCTCGGAACTCGATTCGCTCCCCGGTCTCCGGGTTTTCGAGCGCCGTCCCTGGTCGCGTCATCGGCGGGAGTTGGCGACGGACGCGGATACGTGTCCGGTCAGCGCTATCCGGTCGGTCGTCGCTCGGCCCGGACGCGGCCGGCGTTCGGTCCCAACCGACCCCTGCACCTGCCCGGGTAGCGTTTAGGGGCTGTCCGCTCTTCCTCCGATCGAGAGCTTCTCGTGGCAGACTCGGACTCCGCGGACGAGGCGAGGGAGGTGACGGGCGCAGACCTGGTCGCCGAGAGCGCCGACAGCCTCCGCGAACGCGCCGGGGAGAACCGCGTCAAGCTCTGGCTGTTCATCGAGGCCGACCGCCGGCTGGTGGCCGCCGCCGCGGCGCTGTTCGTCTTCGGCTCCCTCGCGACGATCGGCGCCCTCGTCTCGAACCCGATCGCGTTGCTCCGGTCGGGCGACCCGGTCGAGACGACGTTCCAGGCGCTGCTCGGCGCCATCATCACCGGCGTCACGCTCGTCGTGACGCTCAACCAGCTCGTCCTCTCCCAGGAGTTCGGGACGATCGACCAGCAGCGCGACCGGTTCGACGCGACGATGTCCGTCCGCGAGTCCGTCGGCGACCACGTCGACCCCGAGATCGCGCCGTCCGATCCCTCGCGGTTCGTCCGCTCGATCGTCTCCGCGGCCGCTGACGACGCCGACGCCGCTCGCGCGGCGACCCACGCGGGCACCCCCGCGGACGCGAGCGCCGCGGTCGCCGCGCTCGCCGACGGCATCCGGTCCAACGCCGACGTCGTGACCGAACAGCTCGACGGCGCCTCCTTCGGGACGTTCGACGTGCTGTCGGCCGCGCTGGACTTCAACTACTCCGCGAAAATCTACGAGGCCCGCCGGATCCGGGCCCGATACGCCGACGACCTGCCCGACTCGGCGGTCGACGCACTCGACGAACTGCTCGCGACCCTCGAACTGTTCGCTCCCGCTCGCGAGCACGTCAAGACGCTGCTCATCCAGTGGGAACTCATCGACCTCTCGCGGTACGTCCTCCTGAGCGCGGTCCCGGCGCTGATCGTCACGCTCTACATGCTACTGTTCCACGCCCCGGGGACGCCGGCCGACCCCGTCTTCGGCGTCCCGCTGGCCGTCTTCGTCGTCAGCGCCGCCGTCACGGTCGCGCTGGTCCCGTTCCTCGTCCTCCTCGCGTACATCCTCCGGATCGCCAGCGTGACCAAGCGCACGCTCGCCATCGGCCCGTTCACGATCCGCGACACCGCCGACACGAACGAGTGAGGCCGCGAGGCGCGATACCTCGCGGACCGGACCACCGGCGATTACACGAGCTGGATGGTGTTGCCGTTCGACGTGACGTGCAGGTCCCGTCCGAGCTTGTACCCCTCGCTGGACGCGAGGTCGACGTACCCGGAGAAGCCGGCCATGTCCTGGTGGGCCGGGATGACGTGCTGGGGCTGGAGCGCGTCCAGCATCTCGTAGTGGCCCTCTTTCCGGAGGTGGCCCGAGACGTGGACGTCGTCGTAGATGCGCGCGCCCTGCATGCCGAGCAGCTTCTCGGACTGGTAGCGCTGGCCCTCGTTGGTCGGCTCCGGGATGACTCGCGCCGAGAAGATGACCTTGTCGCCGTCGTCGATCTGGTACGGCGTCTCGCCGCGGCCCATGCGGGTGAGCATTGCGCGCGGTTCGCCCTGGTGGCCCGTTACGACCGGCAGGAAGTTCTCCTTGCCCTCGTTCATGATGCGTTCGAACGCGCGGTCGACCGACTGGCGGTGGCCGTACATCCCCAGGTCGTCCGGGAACTCCACCGCGCCGATGCGCTCGGCGGTGCCGGAGTACTTCTCCATCGAGCGGCCGAGCAGGACGGGTTCGCGACCGATCTCCTCGGCGAACTCGACGAGCGAGGTGACCCGCGCGATGTGCGAGGAGAACGTCGTCGCGACGATGCCGCCGTCGTAGTCTTCGAGGCTCCGCATCACGTCGCGGAGGTGGCTCCGGGCGACTGACTCGCTCGGGGTTCGCCCCTTCTTGTTCGCGTTCGTGCAGTCCTCGATGTAACAGAGAACCCCGTTGTCCTCACGACCGATCTCGCGGAAGCGCTTCATGTCGATGGGGTCGCCGATGACCGGCGTGTGGTCCATCCGCTTGTCGAGGCCGTAGACGATGGCGCCCTCGGGCGTGTGCAGGACCGGGTTGATCGCGTCGATGATCGAGTGAGTGACGTTGACGAACTCCAGTTCGTTCTTGTCCCCGATCGACATCGTCTCGCCCGCGTCCATCTCGACGAGGTCGTTGCCGACCTCGAACTTGTCCTCGTCCTGGATCTCTTCTTTGACGAGTTCGAGCGTGAACGGCGAGGCGACGATGGGCGCGTCGTAGCGGTGGGCCAGCTTCGAGATGGCGCCGATGTGGTCGAGGTGGCCGTGCGTCGGCACGATGGCCTTCACGTCGCCCTCTAAGTCGGACATGACGCGGTCGTCGGGGATCGCGCCCATGTCGATCAGGTCGAGGCTGTGCATGCGCTCGGTTTGGACGTTGTCGTGGATCAGTACCTTCGAGAGGTTGAGGCCCATGTCGAAGACGACGATGTCGTCTCCGGCACGGACGGCCGTCATCTGGCGGCCGACTTCCTCGTAGCCGCCGATAGTTGCGATTTCGATTTCCATAGTGTGGGTCCGATCAGAGTGATCCCAGAACCCCTTGCAGAGTCCGCCAACGGAGGAGAGTCGGAGGTGAAACGGCACTTCGACGGCCGGACGGGGCGGGCCGCTCGTCGCGGCCCGCCCCGAACGCACAGCCTTCCCGGGGATAACGCGTGTTTCGGTTACGTAGTGGTCCGCGCTCGCGACGTAAATAGCCGACGGACCGAGTCTACCACCGCTCACCGACGTACGTTGCTTCCGGGGGTCGCCGACGCGGCCTGTCGTCGGTCGGCCCGGTAAGCGGTGGCGTCCGAGGACGGTTTGAACTCGTCAACCCCGACCGTGCCGTCCGGCTCGTCTCCGCCGCGTCTCCGAACCGTCCGGCTCGCTTCGCCGCGGTGTACTCCCTCGCGACATCCGCTTCAGGCGTCGTCGGCCGAGTCCTTGATGTCAGACAGCCGGTCGACGAGGTCGTCGGTCGAGGCCTCGGTCTCGAACGTGATCTCCCCCTCGTGGTCGTTCTCGTGGACGCTCACACCCTCGCCTTCGTCAGCGTCGACGCTCTGATCCTGTTGCTCGGATTCGTCGTAGCTTCCAAAACCCATACGTGATCGATCCCAACTCTCGCGGAAAAAACAACCGATAGCCGGTCGGGGACAGTCGAGAATCTGACCGGGGACGGACGGCGGTGTCTCCCGGCCGGCTCACCGAGGAGCGGAATCGAAGACGAACGGGGGATCACAGACGGCATCCGACCTCCGAGTGCTGCCGGGCAATCCCACGCGGACAGCGCAGGCGGGCGCGTCGGAGTGTTCAGCGCGGTCGACGGGAGAACTCCTCAAATCGACCTCTCGCCGGCTCGTACTCGAGGTCCAGTGTCCCGTCCGATCCCGGCGCGACCCAGAGGATACCGTCGACTCGTTCGGCCAGCGCCGCCATCGTCTCCTCGTCGTGCGCGGTGTAGTCGACGCCGACGAGCGTGACGCCCGAATCGGTCCGGATCCCCGATATCTGCGCGAGCATCGAACACACCTGATCGGTCGGCACGGTCGCGAGGACCGGCGTGAGCGACCTGACCAGGAGGTGGCGCGCGCCCGTCGCCGGCGGACCGTCCGCGGACAGTTCGGTGAGCCCGACGACCAGCCGCTCCAGGTCGCCGGGAGACGGCGTGTAGACGGTCGGGACCTCCCCGGCTGGTGCGGCGATCGACTGCTGTCTCGACGACGTGTCGACCACGCCGAGTCGGGGGCTGTCTCCGTCCGGATACACGCGCTCGGCGGCTTCGACCGTCTCGCCGGCGCTCTCGGTCGTCGTGACGGCCAGTACCGCGTCGTCGGCGTCGCCGAGCCGAGAGACGATCTGAAAGCCGACGGCGTGGTGGGAGGGGTCGGTCGAACCCGCGACGAGAACGGTCGCCCCCGTCGAGAGACCCTGCGGGAGCGCGCCGACGGACCTCGGCTCACGCCCGCTCGACGAGTCGGGGAGGTCGGTCACTGATCAGTCGCTCCGGCGCCGCCGAGAGGCGTTCGACCGTCCCGCCAGTTGCGAGACCGTTCGATGCGGGTAGTAACGCGCCCCACAGGTGTCACACCGGGCGATGCGAGCGCTGGACTGTCCGTCGGTCTCGATCGGCAGATCCGCGGTGAAGACGACGCGTTCGACGAGCGATGCCCCGCAGTCCGAACAGGGGAGGTCAGTTTCTCTCATGGGTGTGTGTGGCCGGTCCCGTCGGTGAGACCCAGGGCCCGCCATGAAAGGGTCGCATCCGGCACGGCGCATCTCAGAGCAGTGCCATCGAGGGACGCCTCGCAGCGGTGGCGAACCGATGGGCGAACGAAGAACGGACCGGACGAAGTCCGCAGTACGACAGACCGTTTCGCTGTACGTCGTAAATATGTTTCGCTCAGTCGGTCCGTCCACGGCGGGTCAGATTCTCGTCCGATCGCAGGAAACCGGGACCGCCCGCTCAGTCGAAGCAGCCTATCTAGAGGCCGCTCAGTCGAAGCGGAACGTTTCGAGGTTCCGGGGGGCGTGGGTCCGGACGTTGAGTTCCTGGTAGAGCGCCGAGGAGAGCTGGTCCGTCGCCGTCTCGTCGCCGTGGACGCAGAGGACCTCTTCCGGGCGCGGGCTCATCGTCCCGACGAAGTCCTCCAGGCCGTTGCGGTCGGCGTGGCCGGAGAACCCGCTCACCGACTCGACGTCGAATCGCAACGTCATCTGCTCGCTCCGGCTGCCGCGGTCGCTGAACGGGATCTCGCGGCGGCCGCTCTGGATCCGGCGGCCGAGCGTCCCCTGGGCCTGGTACCCGACGAACAGTAGCGTGTTCTCCGGGTCGCCGCCCAGCAGCCGCAGCCAGGACATGATCGGCCCGCCGGTCACCATCCCCGACGTCGAGAGGATGATGCACTCCTCGCCGTCGGCGATGTCCTCGCGCATCTCCTCGCCGCCGTCGACCTGCTGGAACTGGTCGGCGAGGAACGGGTTCTCGTCCTCGTGGAGGATGCGCTCGCGCAGCCCGTCGCGGAGGAACTCCGGGTAGGCCGTGTGGATCGCCGTCGCCTCGCGGATCATCCCGTCGAGGTACACCGGCATCGTCGGGATCCGGCCCTCGCGCATCGCCTCTTCGAGGACGAGCATCAGCTCCTGGGAGCGGCCCACCGCGAACGCGGGGATGACGACCTTGCCGCCCTCCTCGTAGGTCTCGTTGACGAGTTCGGTGAGCTTGCGCTCGCTGTCCTCCTGGTCGGTCTGGTAGTCGTCGCGCTTCCCGTAGGTCGACTCCATGACGAGCGTCTCCGCCCGCGGGAAGTCGTTGGATGCGCCGTTGAACAGCCGCGTGTCCTTGTAGTGGATGTCGCCGGAGAAGACGACGTTGTGGAAGCCGTTCCCGATGTGGAAGTGCGAGACGGCGCTCCCGAGGATGTGCCCCGCGTTGTGCATCGTGAGCTTGACGTCCGGCGCGATGTCCGTCACGTCGCCGTACTCGACCGGGATAGTGTGTTTGAGCTCCTTGCGGACCATCTCGGACTCGTAGGGCGGCGAGCGCCCCTCCTTGGCGGCGACGTCGAGGTAGTCCAGCTGGAGCAGGCCCATCAGGTCCCGCGTGGCCTGCGTCGTGTAGATGGGGCCGTCGAAGCCGTACTTGAACAACAGCGGGAGCAGCGCCGAGTGGTCGAGGTGGGCGTGAGTCAGGACGACGGCGTCGAGGTCGGGGATCGGGTTCGCCTCGGGGACCTGGAGGTAGGGGACCTCCCCCTCGGCGCCCGGTTTGTCGCCGCAGTCGATCAGGATCCGCGTCTCCGGCGTCGAGAGGATGAAGGAGGCGCGGCCGACCTCGCGACAGCACCCGAGCGTCGTCACGCGGACCCAGTCGGTCTCTTCCTGTTGCTCGCGGTGGATCCGCTCGCCGACGCGTTCGAGGAACTCCCGGCGCTCGTCGCGCTCCTGGATGAGGAAGTTCCGGACGTTGTCGACGGTCGAGGACTCCATCGGCGGCGTCCGCAGGACCTCCGCGGTCCAGCCGACCTCCCGCTGGATCTCCCGGAGCGTGCTCCCGCGGTTGCCGATGACCATGCCGGGCTTCTCCGCCTCGATCACGACCTCGCCGGTCCCCGGGTAGAACCGCAGGTTCTCGATCCCGGCTTCCTCCGGGATGAGACTGCGGATCTGCGCCTCGGCGTCGCGCTCGCGGACCTGCGTGCCCGGCGCCGGGCGGACGGTGATTCGCTTGCGGACGGAACTGGCCAGTCGCGGGACCAGTCCGTCCTGCTCGGCGAACTTCTGGGGCGTCTCGGTGTAGATGACGAGTTCGGGGCCTTCGAAGGTGACCCGCGAAATCTCGAGTTCGTCGGGTATCTCGGCCTCGATGGTCTCTCGCATCGCCTCGATCGGGTTCGTGCTGTCGTCAGTACTCATTCATATCGTGTGTTCCGCGTGTGGTCGGGGATGGTCTCTCGGTCGGCCGACGACGGCCGTCGGCGCGAGCGCTCAGAGCGGTTCGTTCGAACGGATCCGGCCGCGAGTCGCCGCCTCGGCCGCCCTCGCCGTGGAATCTGGCCCGGACGGAGAGAAGAACCGAAACCGGCGGTTCGGTGCCCGCGAACGGACGACGTCGTTCGCTTTCAGGTAGTCGAGTCACAGTATAAACCGTTTCCGACACTCGCCTCGGCGCACCCCAGCCCCCGCCCCGTCGCTCTCGGCTCTCGTCATTCACTGCTCCCGGTCGCGCTGGCGCATGCTCTGGCGAGTGAACTGCGGCTGGGCGCGGATCCCGCGGCGCCTGCGGAACGAGAAGTACAGCAGGGCGGCGACGAGAACGGCGAGCGCGACGGTGACGGCGGCGGCGACCAGTTGCTCGAACGCGAAGAGCACGGCCGAGGAGAAGACGGCGCTCGCGAGGACCATCCCGTAGATGAGCCGCCGGGTCACGCGCCCGAGGAGGTTCTGGGAGTCCCGGAAGTCCACCTCGACCTGGAGGTCCTCGTGGATCGCCAGATCGAGCACTTCTTCGATCTTCGGGGGCGTCCTGACGGCGGACTTGGTCGCCTCCTGGACCTCGTCGACGCGGTCCTCGACGTACTCGCGGGCGGTGTCGGCGAGGAAGCCCTGCCGGCGGAGGTAGTCCGTCGCCACGTCGATGAAGTCGAAGTCCTCGTCGAGGGTGACGCAGACCCCCTCGACGACGGTGGCCACGCGGAGGACCAGTGCGAGGTTCGCGGGCAGGCGGAACGGGAAGTCGTAGATGGTGTCCTCGACCTGCTGGACGATCTGCTGGACGCGGTACTGCTCGATGTCCTCGCCGCGGGCGTCGGCGATGGCGAGTTCGAGCACGTCGGCCATCACCTTCCGGTCGGCGTCCGGACTGAGGGTCCCCATCTCGATCAGCGCGTCGAGGATCGCCTGGATGTCCTGGTTGGCGACGGCGACGTAGAAGTCGACGATCTTCTCCTGGATGAACGGGTCGACGTACCCGCTCATGCCGAAGTCGTAGAAGACGAGCGTGCCGTCGTCCTGGACGGCGAGGTTGCCGGGGTGCGGGTCGGCGTGGAAGACGCCGTCCTCGATGATCATCTGGAGGTACGCCTCCTGGAGCGTCCGGGCCAGCTCAGTGCGGTCGAGGTGGCGGTCGTCGAGTTCCTCGAGGTCGGTTATCTTCGTCCCGGGGACGTACTCCATCGTCAGGACGCGGTCGGTCGACCGGGACTCGTCGACCTCGGGCATGCAGATGTCCGGGTCGCCGGCGAAGTTCGCGCGGATCTCCGCGAGCATCCGCGCCTCGCGCTCGTAGTCCATCTCCTGGCGGATCGTGCGGTCGAACTCGTCGGCCAGCGTCTCCAGCGAGAACGCCCGCGACTCGTCGACGAAGTACAGCAGGATCGGCAGCGCCCACTTGACCACCCGCAGGTCCGCTTCGACGAGGTCTTCCACGCCCGGCCGGCGCACCTTGACGGCGACCTCGCCGTCTTCTGTCCGCGCGTGGTACACCTGGCCGAGGCTCGCGCCGCTGATCGCCTCGGTGTCGAACTCGGCGAAGCGGCTGTCGACGGGGCCGAGTTCCTCTTCGAGGACGACGCGGGCGCGCTCCCAGTCGGCCGGGGGCACGCGGTCCTGGAGCTCCTCGAGCTCCTCGATGTACTCCGGCGGGAGCACGTCGGGCCGGGTCGAGAGCAGCTGGCCCAGCTTGATGAACGTCGGTCCGAGCGTCAGGAGGGTGTCGAGGAGGGTCCGGGCGCGCTCGCGCTGGGTCTCCGGCGAGACCGACCGGCGGCGGCCGAAGAGGAAGAACCGGTTGCGGTCGCGGACGTACGCCACCGCGAGCGGCAGGAACTGCCACGTGACGACGACGAACCGCCAGTATGCGCGTATGTTCACGTGAACTCAGCCGTCGATGGGGATCTCCGTCTCCGGCGCGGCCTCGGCCTTGGGGAGTTCGAGTTCGAGGACGCCCCTGTCGATCGACCCGGAGGCGCCGGCGCCGGTGACCCCCGGTGGCAGCGGCAGTTCGACGTCGAGGAACAGCGAGCGCTCCTCCTCGACGTATTCGAAGTCGGCGGGGACGTCTTTCTCGCGGCGCGCCTCGACGCGCAGCCGACTGCCGTCGACCGCCGCGTCAACTGTCGCCTCGGACGCACCGGGCAGGTCGAGCACCAGCAGGTACGCGTCGTCGCTCTCCAGCACGTCGGCGAAGACGGCGTCGGGCAGGTCCCTGAGCGCGTCGCGCAACGATGTCATGGGCGGTGCTTGGGATGCGACGGCGAAAAAGGCCGCGGTGTCTCAGCCCCGACGGGCGGCCGAACGGCTGCGACGCACCGCTTATTGGCCGGGCGCCGGAACCGTCGGTATGACCGAGTCACGCCGGTCGGCTCCCGACCGGACTTCGCCGTCGACGGCCCGCGAGCGACTCCGCGCGGTCGTCGCCCCCATCGACAGGACCGAGACGCTCCCGGTCAGCACCGCCGTCGACCGCCCGCTCGCCGAGCCGGTGACCGCCCACCGCGCGGTCCCCTCGTTCGACCAGGCCGCACGCGACGGCTTCGCCGTCCGCGCCGCCGACACGGCCGACGCGCGGGTAGAACTCGCCGTGGCGACCGCCTCGGCCGACGGGGGCGCCACCGCGTCCGTGGAACCCGGGACGGCCGTGCCCGTGGAGGCGGGTGACGAACTGCCGGACGGGGCCGACGCAGTGGTCTATCCGGACGCGACGGGCGAATCCCTCGCAGTCGTGCGCCCGGTCGACCCGGAGGTCGGAGTCCGCCGCGCCGGCGCGGACGTCGCCGCCGACGAGACGGTCAGGCCGGCGGGCCACCGGTTGCGACCGTCCGATCCCGCGCTCTGCACCGCGGTCGGTCGGACGCGCGTCGAAGTCGTCCAGCGGCCCGCCGTCGGCATCGTCCCGACCGGCGGAGGGATCGCGGACGGCGGCTCTCGGCCCGAGGAGACCGTCGAGACGAACGGGACGACCGTCGCGGAGTTCGCCGAGCGCTTCGGCGGCAAGGTGACCTACCGGGATCCGGTCACGCCCGACCCGCACGCCCTCCGCGCCGCCGTCCAGCGCGACCTGACGAAGGACCTACTCGTCACCGTCGGCGGGACGGGGCCGGGCGAATCGGACCGCATCGTCGACGTCATCGCCGACCTCGGCGAGGTGGAGGTCGACGGCGTGGCGGTCGAACCCGCCGAGACCACGGCCCTGAGCGTCGTGAACGACCGACCGATCCTCTCGCTCCCCGGCGACCCCGTCGCGGCGTTCGTCGCGACGACGCAGTTCGTCGCGCCCGCCGTCGCCCGCCTCGCCGGCCGCGACCCGCCCGTACCGGTGACCGCGGACGCCGCGCTCGCGACCGCCCTCGACGGCGAGGCCGGCGTGACCTCGGTCGTCCCCGTCGAATTCGAGGAAGGGGACGAATCCGACACCGAGACGGAGCGGACCGCACGTCCCGTCGCCGACGAACCGCTGTCGACGCTCGCCCGCGCCGACGGGTGGATGGTCGTCCCGCCGACGCGCGAGCGACTGGCCGCGGGCGAAACGGTTTCCGTCGAGCGCTGGGAGGCGTCGGTATGAGCGACCGCAAGGAGTTCCGCGACCTCGCCGACCCGGAGCGGGCCCGCGAGACTGTCGCCTCCCTGAATCTGTCGACGGGGAGCGAGCGCATCCCACTGGAAGACGCTCGGGGGCGCGTCCTCGCCGAACGGGTCGACGCGACCCTCGACGTGCCGGGATTCGACCGCGCCGCGATGGACGGGTACGCGGTCCGCGCGCCGGACACTTACGGCGCCGACGACTCCCCGGTCGCGCTCCCCGTCGTCGGGAGCGTACACGCCGGCGAGACCCCCGGCCTGTCCCTCGACGCCGGCGAAGCGGCGGAGATATCGACGGGCGCCGTCATGCCGGAAGGGGCCGACGCGGTCGTGATCGTCGAGCGGACGGAAGAAGTGGCCGGGAGCGAGGTCGACGGCGACAGCCCGTCGGATCGGGGTGTCCGCGTCGAGACGGCGGTCACGCCCGGCGAGAACGTCATGCTCGCCGGCGCCGACATCGCCGCCGGCGAGCGGGCGCTCGGACCGGGCACGCGTCTCACTCCCCGGGAGATCGGACTGCTCTCGGCGCTCGGCGTCGACGAGGTGCCGGTCCGCGCCGAGCCCCGGGTCGCCATCGTCTCGACCGGCGACGAACTCGTCCGGCCGGGCGGCGACCTCGACCACCGCTCCGGCCAGATATACGACGTGAACAGCTACGCCGTCGCCTCCGCCGTCGAGGAAGCGGGCGGCGACCCGGTCGTCTACCCCCACGTCGGCGACGACATGGACGCGATGGAGCGGACGCTCGTCGAGGCCGCCGCCGACTGCGACCTGGTGCTCACCTCCGGGTCCACGAGCGCCAGCGCGGTCGACGTCGTGTATCGAGTCATCGAGGAGCGCGGCGAACTCCTGCTCCACGGCGTGGCGATAAAGCCCGGCAAGCCGATGCTCGTCGGTCGGATCGGCGGCGAGGACGGACCCGCCGACGCGAACCCCGACAGTGGCGCCGCCTACGTGGGCCTCCCCGGCTACCCCGTCTCGGCGCTGACCATCTTCCGCACGTTCGTCGCGCCCGCCATCCGTTCCGCCGTGGGACTGCCCGAACCGCAGACCGCCCGCGTCGACGGCCGGATGGCCGTCTCCGAGCGCTCGGAGGAAGGCCGGCGCCGCCTGCTCGCGGTCGGCCTCGTCGAGGACGAATCGGGCGAGACGCTCGTCTACCCCGTCGACAAGGGCAGCGGCGCGACGACGACGCTCACCGCGGCGGACGGCGTTGTCGACGTGCCCGCGGACACGAACCGCCTCGCCGCCGGCGACTCGGTCACCGTCGACCTGTTCTCGCCGGACGTCCGCCCGCCGACGCTGCTGGGCGTCGGCGAAGACGACCCCGCGCTCTCGGGACTGCTGGACCGGCTCGACCGCCCGCGGTATCTCGCTCGCGGGTCGCGCGGCGGACTCCGACAGCTTCGCGACGGACTGCCGGACGTCGCCGTCGTCGCCGGCCCGTTCGACGCCGAGCAGGAGGACGTGACCGACGCCGTCGACCTCGGCGGCTGGACGCGCGAGTGGGGCCTCGTCGTTCCCGACGGGAACCCCGAGAGCGTCGACGGGCTCGGCGATCTGGTCGACCGCGACCTCGCGTTCGTCAACCGCGGGTCCGAGTCCGGCCTCCGGACCAGTCTCTCGAACGCCCTCGCCGAACTGGCCGAGGAGCGAGGGGTGGAACGGCGGGACGTGACCGACGCCATCTCCGGGTTCGACCTGGCCGCGCGGGCGTTCGAGAGCCCCGCGCGGTCCGTGGCCGCCGGCGACGCCGACGCCGGGCTCGGGCTCCGCGCGACGGCCTCGAAGTTGGGACTTGATTTCGTCCCCGTCGGCGTCCAGTCCGTCCGCGTGCTGGCGAACCCGGACCGGACGGAGAAAGCGAGCGTGAGGGAATTGAGCGACTGCCTCGACGACCTCTCGGACGTTCTCGACGGCCTCGACGGCTTCGAGAGCGAGTGATAGCGTATCGATACCTGCTGAAACCGCTCGACGAGCTCAGAGGTCGTCGAAGCCGCCGATGCGGCGGTCGCCCAGGACGCACTGACCGCGTTCGACCGCGTCGACGCGGTCGACGTGGATCGCGTCGATGCCGGCGTTCCACGCCGCGCCTGTGTCGTCGGGGTCGTCGCCGACGAGGGCTCCCTCGTGGCCGTTGTACCCGACGCCGAGGCGGTCCATCGCCAGTTCGACCGGTTTCGGGTCGGGCTTCCAGCCGATGTCGTCGTCGCAGCAGACGACGGCGTCGAACCAGTCGGCGATGTCGTGGTGGTCGAGCAGCGGCCCGGTCAGGTACGACTGGCAGTGGGTGACCACGCCGGTCGGACAGTCGAGGCCGCTGATGAACGCCGCCGCGTCCTCGTAGACGAACGACGACTCCGCGCGGGCGATCGGGTCTTCGACCTCGTGGAACGTCTCCCAGAACACGTCGGGGTCGAGGCCGCGCCGGGAGAAGACGTCGGATCGCGCGCCTCCGACGCCGTACCACAGGTGGTCGGCCTCGCGGTCGGTAAAGCTGTACCCGAGCCGGTCCCCCACTTCGCCGATGACCTCGCGGGGGTAGTCGGGGTCGACGTCGACGACCGTGCCGTCGAGGTCGAACAACCAGAAATCGTACGCGTCGCCGGCCATTGGATCGATACTATAGGAGTCTGGACTGTAAGTACCTTCTGGCGAGCACCAGCAGCGGCCGCCCGCTGTCCGGCGATCCCCCGACCAGGATCGCTCGGCGAAGCGTGGCGGCCGGGACCGACCGGATTTATGACATAGACGGTCCAGCGTGCGGACACCATGGGCCTGTCAACGCTGGTCACCGACCCGCGGACGTTCTTCGCGCGGCGGCGGGACGACCCCTCGCTTGTCGGCCCCGCGCTCGTCGTCGTCGCGCACGCCCTCCTCGTGATCGCCCCGACGGCGCTGCTCCTCCGGACGTTCGGCCGCCTGCTGTCCGAAATCGACCTGGGTACGCTCGTCTACGCCACCGCGAGCCAGCGCGTCAGCGCGCCTGGGTCGTTCGTCCTCCTGCTGTGGGTCAACGCCGTCGCCTACTTCGCGATCTGGCTCGCGGTCGCGGCGGTGATCTACCTCGTCTCCCTGTACTTCGACGGCGAGGGGCCCTTCCGGCGCGTGCTCGCGTTCGTCGGATGGACGCTCGCGCCGACGCTGATCCCGGCGGCCGCGTCCGCAGTCGCGATGACCGCGATCTTCCTCGACGCGCCCACGTTCGCGTCGGAGGCGGCGCTCAATCAGTGGGTTCGCTCGACCGTCGTGGACCATCCGGCCCGGGTGGCCGTCGACTTCGCCCGGCCGCTGTTCACCCTCTGGGTCGTCTACCTGTGGACGCTGGCCGCCGAGTACGGCCGTGATCTCACGCAGCGTCAGGCGCTGCTCTGCATCGCGCTCCCCGGAGGGATCGCGGTGCTGAACGCCGTCGGAACCTACGTCGCGTTCCTCGCGCAGGTTCTCGGACTGGTCTGAATCGGCGTGAAAACTGGCGAGCCGAATCGAAAACGGGCGGGCTCACACCTCACTGGTCACGTGGATCGAGCTTCCGAGGTACTTCGAGAGCACTTCGTCGACGGTCGAGGCATTGAACAGGTCCAGGTTGTCGGCGATCGTCTCGCGGAGGTCGTCGAGATACCCCTGCGTCGTCCGGAGTTCGCTGAAGGAGACGCTCGCGACCGTGGTCCCCAGCGCGTCCTCGGTCACCTCGCGCATGTACGACTCGTCGCCGCACTCGCCCCTCCACAGGTTGTCCCGGAAGTACAGCCACCCGGGCTCGCCCGGGGGATCCGCCGCGCGGAACACCGTCGTCTCGAAGGTGTCCGGCGTCGCCCACACCCCCTCGACGCCGGGTTCGAGCCGTACCGTCACCCGGAACACGTACGCCGCGTTCGCGTCGGTCGCCGCCGTAGAGCCGTCACCGCCCCGCCCCTCGTCGTCACCCGTCGCCATCTACTGCAGGTCGTCGAACCGCTCGGCGAGTTCGATGTCCTTGTCGGTGATGCCCCCCTCGTCGTGCGTGGTCAGCCGCACTTCGACCTCGCGCCAGCCGATCGTCATCTCGGGGTGATGGAAGGCGTCCTGTGCGACCCCGCCCGCGCCCGCCGCGAAGCCGACGCCGTCGAGGTACGCGTCGAACTCGTAGGTCCGCACGATCTCGTCGCCGTCGCGTTCCCATTCCTCCGGGAGCCGTTCCTCGATCTCGTCGTCAGAGAGCAGGTCTGCCATGTTCGAACAGTGGAGCGGTACCCGCATGAAAGTTCGGCCGAGGAGTGAGAACCGCTCGCGACGATCTGCCCGGGATCGAGACAACCGCTATTCGAACCGGGACCGCGAACAGCGTGAAAGCCCCCGGACGCTCCGGTCCCGGGGCTCGCTGCGCTCCTCACTCCGTTGCGGTGCTTGCGTCGCCCGGGTTCCCGGAGCGTCCGGCCCCTTTCATTCCCACCCGCGTAGCTTGGCCGATCAGTCTGTGCGGGCGGGAATGAAAGGGGCGGCGCGTTCGACGAAGGCAGACGAAGCAAGCACCGCAGGCCGAAGGCCGAGGAGCGCAGCGAGTCTCCCGAGTCGAACGCGCCGGGGCTTTCACGCTGTTCGCAGTCACGACTGAGCCGGCGGTCGCTGTCGAGTTAGCGGTCTCTCTGAGCCAGGCGCGGCCGAACTGAGAACTAAAACCACCTAGTCGTCGCTCAGCTGGTCGAAGACGGCGTCGGGCATCTGGTCGCGGATGTGTTCGGGGATCTCCTCGCCGTCGACCGCGTCCCCTTCGCTCTCACTCTCGCCGCCGAACTCGGGGTCGAACAGCTGGAGCGCGGTGTTGATGGTCGACCAGTCGTCCTCCTCGGCGGCGTCGCGCAGGCTCTTGGTCGGCGCGGCGAGCAACTGGTTGACGATGGCGTCGGCCATCGCCTCGACCACTTCGCGCTGGTCCTCGCCGAGGTCGGCCTTGCCGAGCGCCGTCTCGACCTCCTGGGCCTTGACGCGCTCGGCGCTCTCGTACATCGCCGAGATGACTCGATCCGCCCGCTTTCGCTTGTACTGGGCGAGCAAGCGGTCGAACTCGACGTCGATCATCTCCTCGACGACCGTCGCCGCCTCCGCGCGCTGGGCGCGGTTCTCGTCGGTGACGGTCTTCAGCGCGTCCAGATCGCGGACGGTCACGTCGGGGAGTTCGGTCACCGTCGGCGGCACGTCCCGCGGCTGGGCGATGTCGACGACGAACGTCTCGCCGGCGTCGGCGACGGTGGGCTTCTCGAAGACGTAGTCCGGGCTCCCCGTGGCCGTCACGACGACGGTGGCCTCCCCGACTGCATCGGCCACGTCGTCCATCCCGACGACCGTCGCGTCCGCGTCGACGGTGTCGGCGAGGTGCTCGGCGCGCTCGGCCGTCCGGTTGGCCACGTAGAGGCGGTCGACGCGCGGCGCGAGCGACTGGGCGGCGAGCCGCCCCATCTCGCCGGCGCCGACGACGAGGGCGTCCGCCCCGTCGACGCCGACCTCCTCGTCGGCGAGTTTGACCGCGGCGCTGGCGAGCGAGACGGAGCCCTCGTTGATCGCGGTCTCCGTCCGGGCGCGCTCGCCGACGTGGACGGCCTTCGTGACGCCGGCTTCGAGAATCCGGCCGATGCCGCCGGCGGCGAGGGCGTCCTCGTATGCGGTGCTGACCTGGCCGAGGATCTGGTCCTCGCCGACGACGATCGATTCGAGGCCCGCGGCGACTCGCATCAGGTGCCGCAGGCTCTCCTCGTGTCCCAACTCGACGAGGACGTCGTCGGGGACGCCCTCGAAGAAGACGTCGAGCGCAGCGCGACCCTCCGGTCCGTCGCCGGTGACGACGTAGGCCTCGACCCGGTTGCAGGTCTGGAGGACGTACGCCTCCTCGACCGCCGGCACCGAGAGCAACCGGTCGACGGCCTCCCGCTGGCTCTCGACGGTCGCCGATTCGAGCTCGTCGACCGTCGCGCGGTCGATGTCGACGCTCGCGCCGGAGATGACGCCCGTTCCGACAGTCACGCTGTCTCACCCGTCACGTCCGCGATTACGTCCGCTGCCACTTGTCGAGCTTTGGGTATCCCACTATCTAAAGCCTTCCAAACCGCGTCCGACCTGACAACCGCCCGCACGGCCGCTCGACGGCGGTCCGGCGCGACCCCGTCCCGCTGTAACTCCTCGCGTAGCTCGCCGGTCAACTCGGCCATCGCACCCGCGTCGGCGATCTCCGTCTCGATCCGCTCGCGGAGGTGCCGACTCAGCGCCGGGCTCGCGCCGCCCGTCGCTACCGCGGCCACGACGGGGTCGTCACGCACTGTCGCTGGGACGACGACGCTGCCCGCCTCCCGCTCGCCGTGCTGGTCGGCCCGGTTGACGAGGACGCCTCGCTCGCGGGCCACCGCTTCGACCCGCTCGTTCAGTTCGGCGTCGCTCGTCGCCGCGACCGCCAGCGCCGGGTCAGTCCGGTCGAACCACTCTGACACGTCGTCGGGGTCGGGCGCCTCGCGGACCAGCTCGGCGTCGCCGAAGTCCACCCGTTCGCCGTCCGCCGTCGCGAACTCCGGGCTCACCACGACCACGCGGGCTTCCCGGGCGAACCGCCGGGCCTTCCTGGCGCCGACGCGTCCGCCCCCGAAGACGAGGACGGTCTCGCCCCCGAAGTCGTGGAGCAGGGGAATCATGTTGGAGTCCTTGCCACTGCCGGTAAGTAAGCGTTCTTCTGGCGATGGCCCCGCTGAGGCCGGACGTGCCACCGTTTCGCAGGCGCTCTTTGGCACGTGTTCGGACGGCAGACGCCCCAGAGCGGGTCAGGAGTCGACGTTCGCGTCGGCGCGCTCCTCGATGCGGATGCCCGTCTTCTTGAGGATGCCCGTCGAGAACAGCGTGTCCCAGTCGTCGTCGGTCACGTCCCAGTGCTCGGCCATCTTCTCGCGGACCTGCTCGACGCGGGCCTCGCTCTCGTCCTCGCTGCGGCCGTGGGTCATCGCGAAGAAGTTGTACGGCCAGACGCCCTCGTGGCGGGGCCGCCGGTAGCAGTGGGTGACGAAGTCGAACGCGGAGATCTCCGGACCGACCTCGTCGACCACGTCGTCGGGGACGTTCCAGACGGTCATCCCGTTCTCCGAGTAGCCCAGCGAGTAGTGGTTCGGGATGACGCCGACGCGCCGGACCTTCCCCTCCGCGTCGAAGCGTTTGATCGTCGAGAGCACCCACTCCACGTCCTCGCCGAGCGCCTCGGCCACGTCGCGGTAGGGCGTCCGCGTCGTCGGAAGCCCACCCTGGATCTCGACCACCAGATCGCGCTCGCGCGGCGTCAGGCCGTCGCGGTCGACGAGCTCCACGTCGGGGCCCAAGTCCGAGAGGTCGATCCCGCCGTCCACGTCTTCCAGCGTCCCCTCGACGGGGAACTTCGCGCCGACGTGGAACTCCCGCTGTTTCGGGAGGTTGTACGTCTCCTGGCCGGTCTCCTCCTCGATCTCGGCGAGGACCTCGTCGACGCGGTCCTCCTCGGCGACGCTCACGACGAACCACATGTTGAGGTGAGGGTGTTCGCGCTCGTAGTTGTGCGCGACTTCGGCGTGCGCGTTGACTCGCTCTGCCACCTCGTCGAACCGGTCTTCGGGCGCGTGCATCGCGACGAGCGTCGCCGTCCCGCCGATCGCCTCGGCGTTTATCAGCGCGCCGAACCGGGTGAGCACGCCCTCCTCGTCCAGCGCGGCGAGGCGCTCGTGGAGTTCCGCGGCGGTCACGTCGACGCCGTGGTCGCGCAGCGCAGCGGCCGCCGGCCCGTAGGGGTCCGCGACGACCGGGAACCCGCCCTGGTAGGCGTTCAGGATCGCCCGGTCGACGGAATCGAGGTCGGTCATACCCGCTTCTCGGGAGCCAGCGCTCATAAGCGGCGTGGCTGTCGGACGGCCGCTGCGGAGCACCGAGTCAGGGGCCCTCTGCGCCCCGACGCCGGCGACGATACCGAAAGGCGAGTTCGCCCGCGGCCCAGGTGAGGGCCACCACTCCGGCGAGGACCGCGGCCGCGAACGCCCAGCTGGACAGCCACGGGGGCGCGAACCGCTCCTCGAATCGCCGGAACGCGACGCCGAGGTCGCGGGCCTGCGCTGCGGCGGGGGTCCCCTCGCCGGCGGTCGCGATCCACGTCCCGACCGAGTCGCCGGCTTCGACTCGGCCGAGTTCCCCGCCGTGGACGCGGTACCGGCCGGTCGCGTTCTGCTGGCGGACCGTCGGCCCGTGCGAGCCGTCGCGACCGCGCTCGGCCTCGTACGTTCCCCACGGCGCGGCGACCGCCCAGACGACCTCACCGGTCGGCGTGATTTCGACGACCCGGTTGTTCTTCGTGTCCGTGACGAGCGTGTTCCCGTTCGGCAACCGGTCGGCGTCGCGCGGCCAGTGGAACCCGCGGACGGCCCAGGTCCGCTCCCACTCGCCGTCGACGCGCGCGTACTCGACGACGCGGTCGTTCTCGCTGTCGGCCACAAGCATCGTCGGCGTCCCGTTCTCCCCGACGAGGTAGTCGGGGTTGTGCTGCTTGAACAGTTTCGTCCGGTTGTCGTCTCGGCCGAGCCGCATCTCGATCTCCCTCGTGGACCGATTGATCACGATGGCCTGGTCGAAGTTCCGCGGCGAGGCGAGGAAGCGCCCGTCGTCGATCTCGTCGACGTCGTTGAGGTGCGTCCAGCCGACTCGGAACCCGTTATCCGTGGACTCGGGGTAGTGGTCCCGGAACTGCCACTCCCAGACGATCTCGTCGCGGGTGCGGTTGTAGACGAACACGCGGTCGCGGCTCACGTTCGCCTCGACGTCGTAGTTGCGGAGGTTGGCGACCAGTAACTCGTCGCCGTTGATGAGGTCCACGTCGTGCGTGTCGCGGGCGTCGAACCGCTCGGTCCAGGCACGGGTGCGCGTCTCCGGGTCGAACTCGAACACCACCGTGTCGCCGGGGACCGTCGCCGTCACGAGCAGGTTCCCGTTCGACAGCGGGTCCACGTCGTAGAGCCACCGGAAGCCGTGTCTCGTCCCGCTGTAGCTCCACTGGACGTCCCCGTCGCCGTCGACGGCGAACAGTCGCGACGGGGACGGGCCGCGCACGTCGTCCCGGAAGCGGACGCCCTGAACGCTGATAATCGTCTCCGCCGCCGCCCGGGAATCGATAGCCGTGGCCGCGGCGGTCGACTCCTCCGACGCGACGGCCGCGGCTGTCAGTGCGAGCAGCGCTACGAGGACGACACCGAGGGCCCCGCGGATCCGCCACCGGCGAGGGAGCGAACGCATTCGATCCGCGTCTGGGACTCGCCGGTCGAAGGTGTTCCCGCGGCATTCGCAGGGCCGGCGGTGGAGAGCGGCGTTCGTCGCCCGACCGCCCGCTCTCGGGCGCCGTTCGCGTCCGACGACTCCGTCGGCTGCTGAAGCGATCTCGGACCGACGAGGCGACGTCGCGATCCACAGGTCCGACCACGGAACGGCTTTGGTCATTGAGACCGTGCATCACACCATGCCGACTGACAGAGATCGGCGCGCGTCGGCGATGATCGAGCGATGGGACCGCGTGTTCCGCGCACTCACCGCGGAACCGCGCAGACAGATCGTAGTTGCGCTCATGGAGGCGCCGCCGGAGCGACAGTTGTCCCTTCCCGAGGCGGCGAACCCGCCGTATCAACTCCGCGACCCCGAGACGCTGTACGTCGACCTGGTACACACGCACCTCCCGGTGCTCGCCGAGCACGACTTCGTCGAGTGGGAGCGAGAACCGCTCTCGGTCGAACGCGGACCCGCCTTCGAAGAGGTCGCGGTGGTCTTCGACGCGCTCCAGGCGTACGCGGGCGCGATCCCGCCGCAACTGACCCAGGAGTGCCAGCGGCTCGAAGAGCACGCGGGGGGGCAGTCGTGACCCGGCCCGACGATGTCACCATGGAACTCGTGGGCGCTATCGCCGCGGTAGAAGGCGTCGAAGCGCACGAACTCGACTACTCGCTGCACGATTACGTGGCGACCGACGCGGTCCGGGCGATGGCCGAGGCGGACACGGACGACTGGGAACTCACGTTCGAGGTCCCGGACCACACGGTGACCGTCGACGGCGCCGGCGAGATACGTATCGACGGCGTGACGGTCCGCGAGAGCGACGTCGTCCAGTCTGACGAGATCAGATAGCGGCCGCGACGAACGTGGAGTCAGTGCGGACCGCTGAGTCGGCGCGAAAAGCGAGACCGGCCCGAAAATGGGAGTCCCGGCGCTTATTCGAAGACGAGGCCTTCGCTGTCGTCGCCGTAGAGCGGGTACTCCTCGGTGAGTCCCTGGACGATCTCGGCGACCTCGGCCTTGACGTCCTCGTCGTCGGGGTTGTCGATGACCTCGGCGATGCAGTGGCCGACCGTCTCGGTGGCGTCCTCGTCGAAGCCGCGGGTCGTCAGCGCGGGCGTGCCGGCGCGGATGCCCGAGGCGACGAACGGCGAGCGGGTCTCGCCCGGAACCGTGTTGGCGTTGAGGACGATCCCCACGTCTTCGAGCGCTTCCTCGGCCTGCTTGCCCGTCACGTCGGGATGGGAGTCGCGCAGGTCGACGAGCACGAGGTGGTTGTCGGTGCCGCCCGAGACCAGCGAGAAACCGTGGTCCTGCAGGTGGTCGGCGAGCGCCTTCGCGTTCTTCACGGTCTGCTCGGCGTACTCCTCGAAGTGCGGCTGCAGTGCTTCCTGGAACCCGACGGCCTTGCCTGCGATGTTGTGCATCAGGGGACCGCCCTGGGTCCCGGGGATGATCGCCGAGTCGACCGCGTCGGCGTACTCCTCGTCGGCCATGATAATGCCGCCGCGACCGGCGCGGATGGTCTTGTGCGTCGAGCCCGTCACGAAGTCGGCGACGCCGACCGGCGAGTCGTGGACGCCCGCGGCGACGAGGCCGGTGATGTGGGCGATGTCCGCCATGTGGTAGGCGTCGACGTCGTCGGCGATGGCCTGGAACTCGTCCCACTGGACCTCGCGCGGGTACGCGGAGAAGCCCGAGACGATCATGTCCGGGTCGAAGTCCTCGGCCTGCGTGCGGATCTCGTCGAAGTCCAGCCGGCCCGTCTCGGGGTCGACCTCGTACTGCTCGACCTCGTAGACCTGGCCGGCGAAGTTCTTCGGGTGGCCGTGGCTGAGGTGACCGCCGTGGGTCAGGTCGAGCGAGAGGATCTTGTCGCCCGGTTCGAGGACGGCCGTGTAGACGGCCATGTTGGCCTGCGACCCCGAGTGGGGCTGGACGTTGACGTACTCGGCGCCCCACAGCTCCTTCGCGCGGTCGATGGCGAGCTGTTCGACGACGTCGGCGTACTCGCACCCGCCGTAGTAGCGCGAACCGGGGTAGCCCTCGGCGTACTTGTTCGTGAGGACGGAGCTCTGCGCTTCGAGGACGGCCTCGCTGACGTGGTTCTCGCTGGCGATCATCGCCAGGGTGTCGCCCTGGCGCTCGACTTCCGCTTCGAGCGCGTCGGCGACCTCCGGGTCTACTTCCCGGACCGTGTCGTAGTTCATCTGTACTGGTTTCTCGGCGACGGTCCGTCAATAATCTACCTTTTCGGCGAGCGGCGACGACCCGCGGGCGACCGCGAGACAGTGGCACGGGACCGACGAAACGCGACCGAGACGGGACGACACCCGCAGGACGCCGCTCCGTGGACGCGCGACGGCCCTGCCAATCGCGAGACGGCGACGGGTCGGCCGAAACGCGCCCGAACGGGAGCGATACGGGTCGATTCATCGGCCATCGGCGGTAAAATTAAGTGTGATAATCCGAAATACCGCAGCTATCAGATGAGTTCGAACTTTCTCGAGGAGGACGTCGGTGACGTTCTCGCGGGCGTCTTTCGGGACAGTAGCGGCCTCGTATACGCCGTCAACCCCACGCGGGAGACTCTCACCGAGCTGATATTCCGGCTCCACGACGTGGCGGACCCGCCGACGGTCAGGCTGCTCGCGCCGGGCGATCCGATCAAGGACGTGATGGCCGACTTCATCGTCGCCGGGCACGCCGCCGACCTCGTGGCGGCGGACACGCTCGGGCTGCGCGTCCTCGACGACGCGCCGGAGGCGTCGCTGCTCGTGACCGAATCCAGCGTCGTCTCGCTGGTCTCGGCGGGCGACCGGGTCGGCGGACTCACCACGAGGGACGAGGAGTTCGTGACGGCGATGCGCGACCGCTACGCCGACGAGTGGGAGGGCGCCGAGGCGTTCTCGCTCCGGACCCCGCCGCTGTCGCGGGTCCGCGAGACGCTCGCGGCGGACATCGGGACCGACACCGCCGATGACTTCGACGGCCTGCTCGACTCGCTGTCCGTCGCGAAGGGCGACGGCGAGGGGCTCGACGAGGTCGCCATCGCCCTGCTCGTCGCCGCGCGCAACGGCCAGTTGCTCTACGACATGAGCAAGTGGGGCGAGGACGTCGGTCTCGCGAGCAAGGCGACCTTCTCGCGGATGAAGACGCGGCTGGAGGACAGCGGCCTCGTCCAGACCGAGAAGGTGCCCATCGACGTCGGCCGGCCGCGCCTGCGCCTCCGACCCGGCGACGACGAGATCGCGGAGGCCGACCTCCCCGAGCTGGCCGCGATAGCACAGGAGCGCCTCGAGGAGTGAGTCCCCGGGCTTTTCTACCCGCCGCCGCCTCCGGGCAGGCATGACAGTCGGACTCGTCGGATCGGGCCCGGCCGCCGCGGCCGTCGAGGCGGCCCTGGGCGACGTGAACGAGCCCATCGAACGCGTCGGCGTCGACGACTTCGAGCCGGGCATGCGACTCGCCGTCGTCGTCGACCAGGCGGGCGCGGCGACCTTCGAGCGGGCGAACGAGCGGGCGCGCGAAGCCGGCCTCCCCTGGTTCGCGGTCGAACTCGGCGGCGTCGGGAGCGTCCCCGTCGTCGACGCGTCGGTCGCGGGATTCGACCCCGAGGGCGCCTGTTACCGGTGTCTCTCCGCTCGGGTGGAATCGAACGTCGAGGCCGACGCCGACCCGACGGCCGCGCCGTCGGACGCGACCGCCCGGTTCGCCGGCGCCGTCGCCGGCCGCCGCGCCGCGCAGTTCCTCGACCCCGCCGAACCGGACCCCCTCGGCACCGTCGTCGAACTCCCCCACGCCGAACGGGAGTTCCTGCCCGTCCCGGGCTGTGACTGCGGCGAGGGCCGCGACCGCGTCCTCGACAGGGGGTACCTCGACCGCGACGTCGAGCGGGCGCTCACCCGCGCCGAGGCGGGACTCGACGACCGCGTGGGCATCGTCCAGCAGGTCGGCGAGGCCGAGTCCTACCCCGCGCCGTACTACCTCGCGCAGATCTGCGACACGAGCGCGTTCGCGGACGCGACGGCCTCGCGGCAGGCCGCCGGCGTCGACCCCGGCTGGGACGCCGCGTTCATGAAGGCGCTCGGCGAGGCATACGAGCGCTACTGCGCGGGCGTCTACCACGGAGAAGAGTTCAAACGCGCCGCCGCCACCGACCTGGCCGACGCCATCGAACCGTCGTCGTTCGTCCGCCCCGATAGCTGGGTCGGGAACGACGAGGGGGGCGTCGACGCCGGCGGCGACCGAGCCGAGCGGCCGTGGGTCCGCGGGACCGACCTCGTGACCGAACAGCCGGTATCGCTCCCCGCGGAGACCGTCCACTACCCGCCGCCCGAGCGGACGATCCGCCCGGCGATCACCACCGGACTCGGCCTGGGCAACTCCTCGGTCGAGGCGCTGCTCTCGGGCCTCTACGAGGTGGTCGAGCGCGACGCGACGACCATCGCCTGGTACTCGACGTTCGACCCGCTGGGCCTCGACGTGGCCGACGAGGGCTACGAGCGCCTCGCCGCCCGCGCCGGCGCCGAGGGGCTGGACGCGACCGCGCTCCTCCTGACCCAGGACGTCGACGTGCCGGTCGTCGCCGTCGCGGTCACCCGAGACGAGTGGCCCGAACTCGCGCTCGGCACCGCCGCCCACCTCGACGCGGGCCGCGCGGCCAGGAACGCGCTCGCCGAGGCCGTCCAGAACTGGGTCGAACTCGACGGGATGGGCCGCGAGGACGCCGCCGCGACCGACGGCGCCATCGGCCACTACGCCGACCGGCCGGCCGTCGTCGACGAGTTCGTCAGCCCCGAGACGAGCGTGCCGGCCGACTCCGTGGGGCCGGAGACCGTCCCCGAGGGCGGCGACCACCTCGACGCCGTCCTCGACCGCGTCGTCACGGCCGGCATGTCGGTCTACGGCGCGCGGACGACGACGCGTGACGTCCAGCAGCTCGGTTTCGAGGCGGTCCGCGTGGTGGTCCCCGGCGCCCAGCCGCTCTTCTTCGGCGACCCGTACTTCGGCGAACGCGCCCGGACCGTCCCGGCGGACATGGGGTTCGAGCCCGCACTCGACCGCGACCACCACCCCTATCCCTGACAGGTAGCTGTCCACTCGGGGCGCGCAACGACGGCCCGCTGTGGTCGGGCCCGATCGGAGCCGGTTTTCCCGATCGCCCGACAGCCCGTAATTTGCCAGGAAATAGACTAATACGAGGATTTATGCCAGAGGGTGCAGATAGTTCACACGGCACCTGGCGTCGCTTCTGCTCGCCCGAAGCGGTTCGTCAGAGGAGCGTATCATGGTATCCGAGTTCGACCTCCCGTGTACAGACTGTGACCAGCAACTGGTGCGGACGGAAGTCGCGTCGTCGACGGGCGACGAGTTGACCGTGGCCGAGTGCCCGACCTGCGGGAGCCGGTACTATCCCGAGTCGGCGCTCGAACAGGTCTGATGGCCCGGATTTTCCGGCTTCGAGTGCTCCCAGTAGCGCCGCGGCCGCCGACGCGGTTCGGGCGGTTCACTCGCAGACTCAGATCGCGAGCGTGACCCGGAGCATGTCCCGCGTCCCGGGACCGAGGCCGACGGCGGCCGCCGCGACGAGCAGCAGGACGGCGTAGCGCGGGCTCTCCTCGAAGATCTGCTCGTCGAACAGCCAGACGATCCCCAGCGCGACGACGAGTTTCACCACGAGGAACGGCCACGAGGTGCCAATCACCGCCGAGACCGACGCGGGCTGTATCGCCTCGGTGACGCCGATGATCGCCCGGTTGGCGACGTGTTTCGCGCCGTAGGCGTCGATCGGGTGGCCCAGCTCCGGGAGCCAGTCCGCCGCGACGACGTTCGCGACGCCGTCGATCGCGTGCGCCCAGAGGATCCCGAGTCCGACGATGCCGGTCCCCCTGTTTATCTCCGGTTTGTAGCGGTCGGCGGCGGCGTACATCCCGTACGCGAGCACGGACGCGAGCCCCACGTCGACCACCAGGATCTGCGGGTAGAACTCGGCGTACTCCCGCGTCGCCGCGACGAAAAACAGGTACGCGAGCGTGAGCGCGAGGACGCCGAGCCCGATCCCCGCCATCGCCCTGTACCGGTTGTGGGCGATCTCGCGGGATTCGAGCCACAGGCTCGCCAGCAGCGCCCCCAGCGTGATCGCGAACACGGTCACGTAGATCACGGGGCTGATGAACAGGACGTTCAGCGGGTAGCTGATGACGGGTTCGACCCCCGCGCCGACGGCCGCGTCGGTCACGTCCTCGACGACCCGGACCGCGCCGCCGAACAGCATGAACGGGACCAGCGAGAGGAACAGCCGCCTGTCCTCGCCGACGTCCAGTCGTTCGAGCAGGAAGTAGACGCCGGCGATCATGAATATCAGCACGACCATGTAGCCGACGGTCGAGACGGTGCTGTACCCGGTGTAGGCGACGGCGCCTGTGGCCTCGGCGGCCCGGCAGTCGGCGGCGGTCACGAGGGTTTCGACCCCGTCGCCGGTCAGGACCGCACAGCGCGCGTTGTTGGCGTCCGAGTAGATGGGCCCCCAGAAGTACTGCCAGATGAACTGGTCGTAGACCCGCTCCGTGGCGACGATCGAGCCGCCGACCAGCACGGCCAGTGCCGCGACGAACGCCGCGAGCCAGCCCCGCTCGGACAGCGCCTGCTCGCTTTCCATGCCCACAGTCCCTCGCGTCTGGCTGTTTAGCCTTCCGGTCCGACCCCGCGACGGCCGCCACCGGACCGCTACCGTTCGGTCGCGGCCCGTGCGACCTCGCAGACCGCCTCGTGGGCCTCGCCGTTGCTCGCGACGAACCCCTCGCTGTCCCGCGTCCACGGCTCGCCGTCGAGGCCCGTCACCGTCCCGCCGGCCCGCCGGACGAGGTGGATCCCGGCCAGCGAGTCCCACGGGTGGGGCGTGTACGCCGCGAACGCCGCGTCGAGTTCCCCGCTCGCCACGAACGCCAGCGTCGGTTGCATGCTCCCGAACCGGCGGAAGTCGCCCAGCCGATCTACCGTCGCCGCCGCGATAGCGCCCAGATCGGCGCCTTCCCCGCGCTCGAAGCGACCCACCGACGCCGCGGCGAACGTCTCCGGGTCGGTCCGGTCGCTCACCGCGAGCGCGTTCCCGTTGCGAGTTCCGGTCTCCGCCCCCGCCGCGTACAGGTCCTCCGTCGCCGGAAGATAGGTTGCGGCCGCGACGATCTCACCGTCGGTCACAGCAGAGATCGCCGTCGCCCAGGTGCGGTTCCCGCGCGCGAAGTTCGCCGTCCCGTCGATCGGGTCGACGACCCACGCGTCCCCGGTCTCGGGCACCTCCGAGAGGATCTCGACCTCCTCGCCCGGCGTCCCAAGCGGCACTGCGTCTTCCTCGCCGACCACCGCGTCGGTCGGGAACTCCCCGCGGATCGTCGAGACGACCTGCCGCTGGGCGTCCCTGTCGGACTCGGTCACCAGGTCGTTCTTGTCGGCTTTCGTCTCGACGCTGAGGTCGCCCCGGAAGGCCTGGCGAGCGACCGCGCCGCCGGCCCTCGCTGCGCGCTCCGCGACCGCCACTCGTCGATGTACGTCAGTCACGTCTCCCGATCGGGCTGGCACACAAAAAGCGGCTGCGAAACCATCTTTTTCGTCGGGGGGTCGCCTGGGGCGACCCCCCGTCTGCTCACGGGGCGGCTTCGCCGCCCGTTCGCCTGGTCCGAGGGACCGAAGGTCCCTCGCTAACCAAAAACATGGGTGAAAAAGGCCGCATCTCGGCCGTCGGCCTCGATGCGGTGAACCGGCGCCTTCGGCGCCTGATGCTCAGTACAGGTAGTATAGACAACAGCCAGTACAGACCCAACAGGTCTCACCCAGAGAAGCCTCCGTATTCTTACGTGCCTTTCGTCCGATGCATTGCGCATGTCGGAAGCTCCGTCGCCTGAGGAGATATTCAATCGGGCGGTCGAAGAAGGGGAACGGCGACTTGACCAGTCACTGCTTGAACTCGTTGCGACCAGTTTCATTGCGGGTTTCACCATTGTCTTTGGAATCGCTGCAGTCGGGATTGTTCACGCATTGGTCAAACCACAATTCGGCGAGCTCGCACAGATTGCAGGGGCGTTTGCCCTCGGGATCGGCGTCGTGTTCCTGATCGTCGGTCGCGCGGAGCTGTTCAACGAGAACTTCTACGACCCGGTCGCCAAGGCCGTCGATAATAATGATTCGTGGATGGTCTCGTCACTTCTCCGGCTGTGGGTGGTTACGTTCGCACTCAACCTCGTCGGCGGCGTCCTATTCGCGTCTGTTTTCGCTGTCGAGGGCGTGCTCCCGGCTGGATCTCCGGAGGCACTCGTTACGATCGCCGAGGAGATCGTTCACCGACGAGTACTGACTGGATTCGCCAGCGCTATCCTGGGCGGGGCGCTCGTGAGTCTCCTCTCGTTCCTCTTGCAGGGTGTCAACAGCGTTCTAAGCCGTATTGTCATGGCTTTCATCGTCGGGTTCCTGCTGGCACTCGGACCCTTCGACCACGTGATCGTGACTACACTCCACGTCGTGTTCGGGATGCTTTTCGGCGCCCCGATCGGCTACGGAGCGTTGGTAGAAACGGCCATAGTCGTCACTGCAGGGAACCTCGTCGGGGGACTCGGCCTGGTCACGCTCACCCATATCGCCCAAGCACTGGGTGCAGAAGAGTAGAGCAACTACTTCAGATAATCTCTAAGCACCGAAACAACGGACTCCGAAAGTACGGATCTGAACCTCCCAGAAGAAGAAAAATCAGTCTCGGCCGACTCTGCTTCCGCACGTATCTCCCGTGAACTGGAGTTTACATAGCGAACGCAATCCAGAGCATTCCAAGGCCGAGAATCACGAGAGCTATATCGAAGAATCGCCACATCAGTTTCCCACCTCCACTCAGCTCCGGATCGTCGGTGGTCTGGCCTCGTTGTCTGATTTCGCACTGGCGCTGCGGGTACAAAGCACCATACCCGCCTGCGATTACAACTACTACCCCAGTAACACGGAGTACAATGGAGGGCACGAACGGTGCACGTCTTTGCCTCAACGAAAAAGGTACGGTAGTACTGAGTATTCAGTTCGCACGCCGCACTGAACACGCGCTTTCGATGCCGGTCTACTACTCCGCGTCTTGGGCCTCGTCGGCCATCTCGATGATGGACTCGGCGATCTCGCGGGCCTCCTCCGGCGTGTACAGCGTCTGGTCGCCCCACGACTGGTCGATCCGCACGTAGCCGTCCCTCGTGTCGATGTCGAAGAAAGCGGTGTGTTCCAGCGGTGGCACGTGCAGCGGGTCCTGTGCCGTGTCGTCCGTTGCCATGCCTCAAACTCGGGGCCGAAATGTCATAAACTTGCCCCCGTTGCGGGATTTCTGGACGGTCCCGCAGGTAAGCCGTTTCTTCCGTGGAAGTTTGCGAGGGAAGACCGCTCCGAGCAGTCTTCCGCACTGGCGAGGGACCGCGTGGGTCCGTGCAGTGCGAGGGAAGGGATTTGAACCACGGAAAGACGGTCGGCCTCACTTCGTTCGGCCGCTGCGACGTTCCTGATTCGAATCCCTTCGCGCATCTTGAGCGCGGCGCAGATGCGCCGCGCATGCGATGCGAGGGAAGGGATTTGAACCCTTGGACCCCTACGGGAGCGGATCTTGAGTCCGCCGCCGTTTCCAGGCTTGGCTACCCTCGCACGCTTTGGCAGTTAGCGGGTCTCAACCGCCTGATTTGCGATTTTGGGATGCCCGCACTACATTTTCAGTACTCGCTGTTATAAAGATTGCACGAACACGGACCAAAGGCGAATCACGTTTTCAGCCTCGGCCAAAACGCCAGACGTAGTGGACTCTGAAAATGGTACTGAGCTTCCAGCTTCTATCGAACTTACTTAAACCGGAGTCTTACCCCACGGGATAGACATCCTCGGGAGAAGGTAGTTCCAATAAGTACTCCGGAGGGTGTCATAGAAAGCCTCACACACGAGGACGCAGGGTGTTGGAACTGTGTCTACGAGCGCCAGCACCCTGCAAGAAGAGGGTTCTATCGACGAGTTCTTCAATGTCGTGGCTACCGAGACGCTCGCGTTGTTCGAGCATCTTGAGTTCGACTTTTTCAGCGAGTTCGACGTGTTCGCCCCCGCTCGCCGGGGGCGAACACGAGACCACCACCCACCAGAACTCTTCCGAGCGTTCCTCCACTGCTACTACAAGGACATCTACGGCATTCGCCCGGTCACACGAGAACTCCAGAACACGGTCGTCTGGCTCAGCTGTGGCTTCGATCGACCGCCCTCAAGAGACGCGGTCGATCGCTTCCTCACCGACCTCGAACACGTCGTCGACGAAGTCTTCGACCACCTCGTCGAGCAGGCCGCCGCCCGCGGCCTGCTCGACATGACCTACCGAATCGATTCGACGGACGTGCGAGCGATGCCATCCGACCCAGATGCGTCGAAGAACTACGACCCAACCGCTGAGGAGTACTATTACGGCTACGGCTGTACGATCGTCTCAACCGGCGCAAAGATCCCGATTGCAGCCGAGTTCACCGAGAGCAAACAAGCCGCAGAAGAGACGGCGATGCGCGTCACCCGTGACGCGCTCGCCGTCGCCCAGCCGATCTGGATGCTCGGTGACAGCGCCTACGACACGCTCGACTGGCACGACCTCCTGCTGACCGCAGGAGTCGTGCCAATCGCCCCGTACAACCCGCGAAACACCGACGATCCGCTCAATATCAAGTACAGAGTCGAAGACCGCATCGAGAAACACAGTGACGAGATTCAGCTCAAACAGTCGATCCTAGACGAGACGTACAACCGCCGGAGTCAGGTCGAGCGAACGAACGATGCGGTCAAGGACTGCGGCCTCGGGACGCTACGCGCCCGAGGCCGCGTCCACGCCCGAGCGCAGGTGTTCCTTGCGCTCTGCGTTCGACTCGTCGTCGCCGTCACCAACTACGAACGAGGTGACAATCCGGGAAGCACCGTCATCACGGTATGAGATGGATTCTATGACACCCTCTTGAGACCCTTTCTAATTACATACTGAGGCAGATCTCTTTCGGAAGACTCGGCCAGAACAAACTTGATGACAGGGAACAGTTGATAAAAGAACAACTTCAGAAACTACACGACTCCCAAACCCAGGCAATTTCTGCTATTGAGAAAAACCTAGACGATTACCAGTGACCCGATTGGCTACTGAGAATCTGTTGTAAGGTCTTCGGGCTCAAGTTCGTCATTTAGGAAGTCCTTCCCCAACTTCGTTAGCTGGTACGCTGCTGTCTCTTCGTGTTTCTCCAGAAACCCTTTTTCAGCGAGCGTTTGACACCGCCGGGCAATGTGACCGCGAGTATATCCGATGTTCAGGGCGAGAGTAGCTGGTTTCATCCAACCGCCATATTTCCCGATCTCCGCCAGTATCACTCGGTCAGACGGCTTTAGCCAGTCAACCCGGCGATGCATTTCGTCCGAATCCTCTGCTGAACCTGTCATAATTTGCCCGATTGAGATATTCCAAACGCGTTAACGCGTTACAGAAAACACGATTTCATGATTAAAACTTAATAGAGGATGGTACGTTTGCCGGAGCGAGAGCGAGACGCCCACCGCTGGGAAAGTCGGTCAGAGTGAGGAAGTGCCGCCAGCCGAGGAAGTCCCTGCCGGCTGGGTGCCGCTCTTGCGAGCGAACACATGCACAGGGAACACCCCTCTCAGCAAAAGTCAGGTGACACGCAGGATCGCCCGCGACCCGGTTTCACTTTCACCCGCCGTATAGCGAAAATTCGGGGGGCGGGTCCGGTTACCAATTACTTTCACTTTCACTACGCGCGTCTGGATGAACCCTTTTACAGGGGCGACAGAACATGCGCACTGGCTCGTGGTCGCCCGCCGCAGATGCCCGCACTTTGGACAGGTTCGGCATCTGCGGTGCGCGTCCACGGTGCCCCCAACAGAGTGAGGTACACCATGAGACGCAACCAGCGGAACGACTGTAAGCCTGCGCATCGAGCCGAAAGTAATCATTCTGATAGTCGGAGGTGGGCCGTATGAGCGACGGTCTGGAGGCGATGGCCCCAGATGCCGCGCTCGACATGTATCTCGAAACGCGGCGCGGAGAAGCGTCCGATAACACGCTCCAGAGCCACAAGTACCGAATCGGCAAGTTCGTGGAGTGGTGCGAGGAGGAGGACATAACGAACCTGAACGACCTGAGCGGTCGGGATCTTCACGCATTCCGGGTGTGGCGCCGTGAGGAAGGTGACCTGAAGATGGTCACTCTCCGTGGGCAACTGTCTACGCTCCGGTCGTTCCTGCGGTTCTGTGCGTCGGTGAATGCCGTTCCTGAAGGCCTTCGCTCGAAGGTGATGCTCCCGACCGTTAGCACCGGCGAACAGGTGAGCGAAACCTCTCTTGACGCCGCAAGAGCCGAGAATATCTTGGCCTATCTCAATCGCTACCAGTACGCTTCCCGCCGACACGTGATCTTTCTCACGCTGTGGCACACGGGGATGCGGGTCGGTGCGCTTCGAGCGCTCGACCTGGACGACTGCCAGCTGGATACGCGGTCGCCGGGCGTCGAGTTGGTCCACCGGCCGGAACAGGATACGCCGCTGAAAAACAAAGAGCGGGGTGAGCGGTGGGTAGCTCTCTCAGAGCGTATCGCTCAGGTTCTACAGGATTACATCGAGGGACCCCGAGAGGATGTGACTGACGAGTACGGGCGGGAACCGCTGGTAACGACGAGCCACGGCCGTCCAACGACCTCTACCCTTCGAGACGCGATTTACTGCGTCACTCGCCCGTGTGCGGTCGGCGAGGGATGCCCGCACGACCGGGACCCGGACGACTGCGACGCTACCCACATCCACCAAGCGAGTACGTGCCCATCGAGCCGGTCCCCCCACGATATTCGGAGCGGGGCGATTACCGCCCATCTCTTGGAGGACGTTCCGCACGAGATCGTGAGCGACCGGATGGACGTGAGCCGGAAGGTGCTGGACAAGCACTACGACCGGCGCACGAAACGCGAGAAGATGGAACAGCGGCGCGACTACCTACCAGATAATTAAAATAGACATGACCGCAGGCAAGCGATACCTTTCGACTCGAATGCATCGACTAGCAAATACTAACGTCCCGAGCGGGCCCATTTAGCGTACAGCGATCGACAGTGAGCGGCCGCTGTATTATCCCGGGGATTCGGATTCTGGTGTGCGTCCCTCGCTTCGCTGTTACGGCAGCGGACCCGCAGTCGGGCCGTCGTCATCGTCTCGACATCGGTCGAGAGTTCCGGCTGCGGCTCAGCCGAGGTGTTTCAGCCTGTGCAGGAACGCGTCGGGCAACACCTCCGGGCCGAGCGGGTCTTCCCCGGGGACGGCGTCCGTCTCGAAGCCGGCGTCCTCGGCCGGTGGCCCGCCGCGATTCCCGCGCGGCGGCGCGTGGTGGGCGTAGACACTCTCCGGGTGGTCGTAGCGCCACACGTGCATCACCCACGGCGTCCGGCAGGGGAGGCCGAGCCGGTCCTCGCCCAGTTCTCGCACGTACAGCGCCCGGAACTTCCACCAGGAGTAGCGACCCGGCAGGCCGACGTGGGCGTGCCACGGCGTACATGCGCCGCCGTCGTCTTCGTCCTCGTACACCGACGGGGGCGGATCGACGCGCTCCGCGTCCCGGGTCGCGGCGAACATCACGCCGATGGGCCGCCACCACTTGTGGTCGACGAGTACCGACTCCGGGCGCGTCGCGTCGACGACCGACTCGTCTCGAAGGTGGTCCGGGTTGAGCCAGTGGGACCACCCCGAGTCCCCGGCGCCGAACAGGTCGAAGTACGGGACGAACCCGTCGTCGACGAGCGAACCGACCGTCGGGTACCGGTCGCGGAGCGCGGCCTGCACGTCCGATTGCAGGGCCGTCGTCTCCGGGTGGTCGTCTCGACACACCGACGACAGCGAGTCGTCGTAGGGAACCGTCGACGGTTTGACTGTCGTCTCCGAACAGGCGTCGTTCGACTCGCCTCCCTCGCCGGTCGCCTGCACCGTCCCCGCACTCAGGAGGCCGAGGGCGCCGCCCGAGGTCCGCAAGACGGCGCGCCGGGAGAACGCAGGCGGGTCCCCGCCCGTCGTCATCGTCGCCTCGCGGTTCGCTGGAAGTCCGCCGTTCGTTCGGTCGATCGAGGTCCAGTCATGGATACCGTGGCTCCGGTCTTGGAATGAACCATGAAAGGTATTTGCGCCGTAGGGGTCGTACCCCGAGGCTACCGGCGAGCGCTCGTTACCAGGCCGCTACTGTCGGTACGTAGCCGATAGGGACGTGGTAACCAGACACCGCCACTCTCTCGTTCCGAACTCCGGTTTCGAACCTGATTCAGAAGCATGGCTCACTAGCCCACAGAGCAGGATCGAGTCGCCGAGCCGCGACATAACGGCCATCTGTTAGTCGGATACCAATAGGAGTACTTTTGGTAATGTATCCGACGGACGTCTAGTTTTGTCGGGAATAGTTGCGAAAGTCCGGTCCAGAGCAGATTCGCGGGAAAACTCGATTCCCAGTGAGCGAGTCCTCGATTACTCCACGGTAACGGACCCGGTCATCCCGGCGGCTTCGTGGGGAATGCAGTAGTACTCGTGAGTGCCGGTCGTCTCGAAGGTGTGGACGAACGACTGGCCGGACTGGACGGCGCCCTTCCCTTCCTCCCAGCCGCTCCGTGCGGCGTCCTCGGAGTCGAAGTCGCCGGAGGCCCAGTAGTCGGCGCCGTCGGGGATGCCGTCGCCGGCGGCGGTGACGGAGTGGGGTTCGCCGGCGGCGTGTTTCCAGGCGACTTTGTCGCCCTTCGAGACCGTCAGCTCCGCGGGATCGAACGCGACGGCCTTCAGGTCGACGACGTGGTCGGCGTCGTCGGGGACGCCCTCGACGACGTTGGGGCCGCCCTGGAGGTTCGAGTCGCCGCCTCCGCCGCCCGACCCGCCCTCGGTCCCACCGCCGCTCCCGCCGGCGAGGCGCAGGTCGAGCGGGAGTTCCTCGACGCTGTCGACGAGCGCGAACTGGCCGTACTGGGCGGCGTCGGCGAACCGATCGGCCGCGCTCGAAACGTCGCCGCCGTCTCGCAGGGCGGTGATGTACGCGTCGAGTTCCGATTCGAAGATCTCGTAGGCGGAGTGGCTGGACTCTTCCAGGAGCTCGTGGACTCGCGCGTCCTCGAAGTGCGCGAAGACGTCCTGCAGGACCGAGGCGGCGGCATCGCTCGTCGATCCGCCCGCGCTCCCGACGATGGCGTAGACGGAGTTCAGCACCTCGGCGTTGAACGACTTGCTGGCGGGGTAGACGTCCTCACCGTTCCCGGCGGCGGTCGCAATGGCACCGAGTCGCTTCTCGAAGGCCTCGTAGACGGACTCGTCGGCGTGTTCGAGCGCCTCGTGGTAGCCGCCGGCGCCGGCCTCGAAGTGCTCGAAGGCGCCCTGCGCGATGGCCTCGGCGCGACCCGCGTCGCCGAGGGCGTCGAGAACGGCGGCGTCGAATCCGCGAGCCCCCATGTACGCCGCTTCGGCGCCGCTGACGGTGGCCGTCGTGCCGGCGGTGGTCTCGAACTCCAGGAGCGTCGACTGGACGCCCTCGTGGTGAGTCGCGACGGCTTCGTCGTCGCCGTTCTCGTAGGCCTGGATCAGGCTCGTGAGGTGCTCTTCCTCGAAGGCGTGATAGAGGTCCTCGCTGGTCGATTCCACCGTCTCGTGGAAGTCGAGTTCGTTCGACTCGAACCGCTCGAAGAGGCCCTGAGCGGCGCCAGCGGCGGCGCCGCCGTCGCCCAGCCGATACAGTTCGCGGGCGTCCGCCAGGCGGGCGCGGAAGAACGCGGCTTCCAGTAACGGCGCGTTCGAGCCGGCCAGCGTCTCGATCCCGGTCACGAGGTTCTCGTCGACGGTGGCGAACGCGTCGTCGACGGCCCCGGAGTCGCCGCCCTCGATCGCCGACTGGAGGTCGGAGAGGCCGGACTCGAAGCCCTCGTATGCCTCGTGGTCGGCCTCCTCCAGCGCCTCGTGAGCCCGTGCGCCCTCGAAGTGCGCGAAGATATCGCTCGCCAGCGTCGCGGCGCGTTCGGTCTCGCCCCGGGCAGCGAGCCAACGGGCATCGGCGGCGCGAGCGCGGTACAACGTCAGCGCGGCGGCGTGGGCGTAGTCAGTCGAGGGGCCACCCGTCGCGGCGACGGCGGCGGCGTCCCAGCCGCGGGCCTGGAGAGACGCCAGGTGGCCGGCGCCCGCGGCCCGCTCGGCGTCGGCCAGGGTGTAGCTGCCGTCGATCGCCGCAGCGTAGGCCGACTTCGCCTCGCTCCGGACGGTCCCGGCGTCGTCGCTCTCGGCGGCCGATCGGGCGGCTTCGAGACCGTTCTCGAACGCCTGGTAGGCGTCGCCGTCGGCCGATTCGAGCGCGGCGTGGACGCTCGCCTCCTCGAAGCGGCTGATGGTGGCCTCCGAGACGCGACGGGCGCCGTCGAGGTTCCCCGCGGCGGCGAGTGCGGCCGCGTCCAGTGCGCTCACGCCGAACGTCTGGAGATCCAGCGCGTCGGCAGTCGACGAACCGACGAGGGCCCGCTGTGCCTCCGCGAGCTGGGTGCTCGCGATCGACGCTTCTTCGCGGGCCCGCTCGACGTCGCCCGCCTGGAGGCCCTCGGTCCGGAGTTCGCCGAGGGCTTCCTCGAACTCCGCGTAGTTCTCCTCGCTGGCGCGTTCGAGGGCCTCGTGGGCGCCGTACTCACCGGTGGCCTCCTCGAATCGCGCGAAGATCGACTGTGCGACGGACGCGCCGGCGCCCGACTCGCCCGCCAGACCGAGCGCCGCGGCGTCCCACACACGGGCGCGCATCGCGTTCCACTCCGCGGCGACTGCAGCGTCCACTGGCGCGGTCTGGCTCGTTCCCCCGCTGTCCCCGGCGGTCTCCCCGTTCGCGGTGGACGTGGACTCGTCACTGTCGGTCGCAGTACCACCGGTCTCGGTGTCGGCCTCGGCGTCGTCGGTGCCGCCGCCCAGTCCGTTACATCCCGCGACGCCGACCGTCGCGAAGAGCGTCGCCCCTGCACTCAACACCTCGCGTCTGCTGCGTTCCATGTGGTTTAGGGCACCCTAAACCCCTATAAGCGCACCGATCTTTAGGTGACCCTAAACATATTCGGGCCGCCGAGTGCAGCGCCGTCGCGGCCGCCGCGGCTGTGGCCCGTCCCCGACGAGACGAGGCCCATTCTCTATAGCGGTCTGGGATTTACGAGCGGGAGGGCGAACGGACCGTCCGAGCTCGTCGAGCGCGCACTCATCGCGATTAGATGGGTGTACGGGTCGATATCGGGAGAACGATCGAAGCGGGATGTGTAGTGGCGGTGGTGAAGAACCGCCACCGCGGCCTTCAGGCGATCTGGGCTTCGTACTCGTCGGCGGAGAGGAGGTCGTCGAGTTCGTCGTCCTCGGCCAGTTCGACCTCGATCAGCCAGCCGTCGCCGTAGGGGTCTTCGTTGATCAGTTCGGGCGCGTCGGCGAGGTCGTCGTTGACCGCCGTCACCGTCCCCGAGACGGGGGCGTAGACGTCCGAAACCGCCTTGATCGACTCGACGACGCCGAAGTCCTCGTCTGCGGTGACCTCCTCGCCCTCGCTCGGGAGGTCGACGAACACCACGTCGCCGAGTTCGTCCTGGGCGAAGTCCGAGATGCCGATGCGCGCGCTGTCGTCGTCGACCCGCACCCACTCGTGGGATTCGAGGTAACGCAGGTCGTCGGGAACGTCGAAGCTCATCTGTCGAGGAATGGGGTCGCGGTGATACGTGCTTTCTTCGGTTCGCCCCTGACCTCGACCCGGACGGAGTCCCCGGGGCCGACGCGGTCTGTCGGCAGGTATGCGAGGGCGATCCCGGTGCCCAGGGTCGGGCTCATCGTCCCGCTCGTGACCGTTCCGAGCGAGTCGCCCTCGGTCGTGGTGACAGCGTAGCCTTCGCGGGGAACGCCGCGGTCGACCAGTTCGATCCCGCGGAGCTTCTCGTCGACGCCCTCCACGTCGGCGCCTTCGAGGGCGTCGCGGCCGACGAACTCCGAGTCGAGGTCGACGGCGAACTCGATGCCGGCCTCGTAGGGGTTCCGGGGGTTGTCCTCCGGGTCGAAGTCCCGTCCGGAGAGGAGGTAGCCCATCTCCAGGCGGAGGGTGTCCCGGGCGCCGAGCCCGCAGGCCTGACAGTCCAGCGCGGCCCAGACGGTTTCGGTCTCCTCCCAGGGGGCGACCAGTTCGAAGCCGGGTTCGCCGGTGTAGCCGGTCCGGGAGACGAGGGTCTCGACGCCGGCGACGGTCGCGACGAACGTCTCGAAGCGGGCGAGCGACCCGAGGTCGGCGTCGGTCTCGTCGGCCAACAGGTCCTCGGCGACGGGGCCCTGAAGTGCGATCATGCCGAGCGACTCCGTGCGGTTCTCGACGGTGGCGTCGAGGTCCCGGGCCTCGCGGTGCTCAGTCCAGCGGTCGGCCATCTCGGTGTCGTGGCCGGCGTTCGGGACCACGAGGTAGTCGGCGTCGACCGACCAGTCGGCCGGAGGGCGGTAGACGACGGTGTCGTCGAGCATCACGCCGCGGTCGTCGGTGATCGCGGCGTAGTTGGACTCGCCGGGGTCCAGATCGGACACGTCGTTGGTCACCAGGCGGTTGGTGAGCCGGCAGGCGTCGTCGCCGGTGACGGTGATCTGGCCCATGTGCGAGACGTCGAAGCGACCGACCGACTCGCGGACCGCCTCGTGCTCGCGCCGGATCGAGTCGAACTCGACGGGCATCTCCCACCCCCCGAACTCCGTGAGCGTCGCGCCGCTGTCCTCGTGCGCCGCCGCGAGCGGCGGCTGTCTGAGCGTCATGTCCCGGTTTCCGCCCGCCAGCGACGTAACTGTTACCGTCGTTCGCGTGTGCGCTCGCGGCCCCGCCTCGGCCCGGCGTCTGACGCTCTCAACCCCATGCGACTATATCGAATGCCGCCGCGAGCACTCGGCCCTCACCGGTTCAACTCCCGGTCCGTCTGCCGACGCCATCGCCAGCCTACAGCCTCGATCGAGAGGGGCCTGGCCGTCTGCGGGCCGAGCGGCGCTCACTCCTCGAAACATAGTGGATTAGATTAGTCTAAAAATTAGATTCGACTAGAAGCATTAATGTGTTTCCCACGGCTATACCGAGGTAATGGTTCACACGAGCGAAGCGACCGGACGGTCGCAGCCGACGCGCAGACAGGTGCTCGCAGCGGGGTCGAGCGCCGCGCTCTGCGGCTTCGCGGGGTGTATCGGGGGAACGACTGCGGGATCAGACGGATCCGGCGGGGGAAGCGAGGGCGACGGCCCCGTGGTGGTGGCTTCCTTCTTCAGCTTCTACGACTTCGCACGGAACGTCGCGGAGGGAACGCCGATCCGGGTCGAGAACCTCGTGCCGACGGGACTCCACGGCCACGGGTGGCAGCCGAACGCCAGCGTCACGCAGGACATCATCGAGGCCGACGCCTTCCTCCACGTCGGCCCGGGGTTCCAGCCGTGGGCGGACCGCGCCATCCAGACCCTGAAAGACGACGGCGTCGACACGCAGCTGATAAACGCCCGCGAGGGCGTCGAACTCGTGGACCTGGCGGCCTCGCTCGACCCGGACGAGGAGGGCGTCGGGCGACAGAAGGGGAAAGACCCGCACTTCTGGCTCGACCCCCACCGCGCGAAGACGTCCGTCGACAACATCGTCGAGGGACTCGTCGACCTCGCGCCCGACCACGAGGACGCGCTCCGCGAGAACGCCGAGACGTACAAGACGGAGACGATCGACCGGATCGACGCGGATTACCGGGCCATCTTCGACGCGGCCGAGCGCGACGTGGTCCAGCTCGCGGCGCACAACGCCTTCCAGTACATCGGCGTGCGCTACGGCGTCCGGATGCGCCCGCTGGTCACCAACCTCGCCGCCAGCGGCGACGTGGCGCCCGCGGACATCGCGCGAGCGAAGAAGGTCATCGAGGAGAACGACATCGAGTACATCGCCAACGGCGTCTTCGAGTCGCGCCGGCCGGCGAAGCAGCTACTGGAGGAGACGCAGGTGACGGCGTACTTCCCGGTGACCCCCTACGCGGGCGTCCGCGAGGACTGGGTCGCCCAGGACTGGGGCTACGAGGAGATCGCCGACAACATCAACATGCCGACCTTCGAGGTCGTGCTCGGGAACAAGTCACCCGAAGACGCCGGGCCCGACGGCTGGGCCGAGGAGTGGAGGAACTTCGAATGACCGCACAGCCGACGGCGGAGACGGTTACCGAACGGACGCACCGGTCCGAGGATTCAGTGATCGAGGTGACCGACGTCGACTTCGGCTACACCGCGACGCGAGTGGTCGAGGATATCTCGCTGACTATCGATCCCGGGGAGTACGTGGCGGTGGTCGGCCCGAACGGCTCGGGCAAGTCGACGCTGATGAAGCTGATGCTGGGGCTGCTGGAACCCGACGCCGGGACCGTTCGGCTGTTCGGCGAGCCGGCCCACCGCTTCGACGACGGCGACCGCGTCGGCTACGTCGCCCAGCACGCCAGCGCCTCGAAGGAGATGCCGATCACCGTCCGCGAAGTGGTGAAGATGGGGCGGTTCCCGCACGTCGGGTTCGGTCGCCTCTCGGCCGACGACTGGGAGATCGTCGACCGCGCGCTCGAGACGGTCGGCATGTCGGAGTTCGCGGGCCGGCGAGTCACGCAGCTCTCGGGGGGCCAGCGCCAGCGCGCGTTCATCGCCAGGGCGCTGGCGAGCGAGGCGGAGCTGCTCGTCCTCGACGAGCCGACCGTCGGCGTCGACGCCGAGTCCGTCGAGGCGTTCTACGCGCTGCTGGAGTCACTCAACGACGACGGGATCACCGTGTTGCTCATCGAGCACGACCTGAGCGCCGTGACCGAACAAGCCGAGCGCGTCGTCTGTCTCGACGGCGCGGTGTACTTCGACGGGCCGACCGACGAGTTCGTCGACAGCGACGCGCTGGTCCGCGCGTTCGGGGCGGCGGCGAGGGGGCTGGGTGAGTCGAGATGACCGACCCGTTCGTCACACAGGTCCTCGCGAGACTCCTCGCGCAACTGCTGGCACCGACGGTCGACCCCTGGCCCGCGCTCGCCGTCCTCCAGTCGAGTCCGCTCGACGCAGTGCTGGCCCCGCTGTACTGGATACTCGACCTCTGGTCGAGCGCCGTGGGCTGGGTGGCGAAGCAGACCGGCCTGCAGGTCCTCGAATACGGATTCATGCACCGTGCGATCCTGGTGGGGCTGTGCATCGGCGTGATGGCCCCGCTCATCGGGACGTTCCTGGTCCACAGACAGCTCGCGCTCATCGGCGACGCGCTGGCGCACACGGCCTTCGCCGGCGTCGCGGTCGGGCTGTTCCTCAACGCCGTCATCGACCTGGGGGTCACCCCCTACCTGACGGCGGTCGTCGTCGCGATGATCGCGGCGCTGTGCATCGAGCTCATCTCGGAGGTGACCGACGCGTACAACGACGTGTCGATGGCCATCGTCCTCTCGACGGGGTTCGCGCTCGGGACGACGCTCATCAGCATCAACGCGGGCGGGCTGACCGTCAGCGTCGACCAGTACCTCTTCGGCAACCTCTCGACGGTCACCTCCCAGAGCGCCGCGGTGTTGCTCGTACTGTTCGCCGTCGTCGTCGCCGTCGTCGGCGTGACGCGCAACCAGCTCCTCTACGTCACGTTCGACGAGACCGCCGCCGAGGTGTCGGGGATCCCGGTCGACTGGTACAACCGGATCGTCGTGATGCTGACCGCGATGGTCGTCGTCGGCGCGATGCAGATCATGGGCGTCATCCTCGTCGCCGCGATGCTCGTCGTCCCCGTCGCGGGCGCCTCACAGGTCGCCCGGAGCTTCGACGAGGCGCTCCTCGTCTCGGTCGTCCTCGCGGAACTCGCCGTGCTGGTTGGCATCGGCGTCTCCTACTACGCCGGTGCGACCGCCGGCGGCGTCGTCGTCCTCGTCGCGGTCGCCATCTACGTCCTCGCCGTCGCCGCGGGCAAACTCCAGTCGGCGGCCGGCGACGAGGCGACACCGGAGATGGGCAGCATCGCCGCCGACGAGCGCGACTCGCCGTCGGACTGAGAGAATCGGGGACTCGAAGACGTTCAGCCTGGAATCCGTCGCATCGCCGCCGGTAGTTTCGCACAGTTTCTCGGTCTGAAATCGTGATCCCGTTTATATGATCCGTCCGGGCGACTCGTCGAACGCGATGGTTCCCGAAACGTCAGTTCGACGGATCGCCCTCCCGCCCGGCCGCCGTCGGTCGCCGGGCGGCGAACAGTACGCACAGACGGAGGTGTCTCCGTGAGAGACGCGCTCGAACGCCCGCTCCGGTTCGTCACCGAGCACAACGTCGTCGTGCTCCTGGTGATGCTGCTGGCGACGGCCGGCGTCGTCGCCGGCGTCGGGCAGTTGCAGACCCAGAGCGAGGCGAACGCGAGCAGCGCCGTCGGCGACACCGAGGTCGCCCAGAAGCTCGACTACATCCGGGCCAACTACGGCGGTCACGACAACGAGAGCGACAACGCCACCGCGGTCAGTCCGGCACCCGTCTACGTCCGCAGCGACGGGGGGAACGCCCTCTCGAAGGCCGCGCTGCTGGAATCGCTGCGCTTCCAGCAGGCCGTGCTCGAAAACGAGTCGGTCGCCGCGAGCCTCGGCGGCCGCGAGCCGGTCGGCGTCGCGAACCTGGTCGCCGAGCGCGCGGCCGGGGACCGGGAGGCGACGCTCGACGAGCAGATCGCGGCGCTTGAGTCGGCCAGCGAGCGCGAGGTCCAGTCACTCGTCGCGGAGACGCTGGGCGAGGGCTCGCAGGCGGCCGCGCTGCTTCCCGGCGACTACGAGGCGGGGACGGCGACGGCCGAGAGCCACCGGATGCTATTTGAATTCGAGAGCGCCGACGCCGGCGAGTCGGCGGCCGAGACGCGCACGGCGGCGACCGCCGCGCTCTACGAGGCCGCTCAGGACCGCGAGGACCCCGAGTTCTTCACGACCGGCGAGCACGCCGTCGCCGAATCGAACGCGAACTACAGCCAGCAGACGACGGAACTCATCGTCCCGGTCGCGCTGCTGGCCATCCTCGCCGTGCTGGCGTTCTCCTACCGCGACCTGGTGGACGTGATCGTCGGGTTCGCCGGCGTCGTCCTCTCGGTGCTGTGGATGTTCGGCATCCTCGGCTGGATGGGGATCCCGGCCGGCATGACGATGATCATCGGTCCCGTCCTCGTCGTCGGGCTGAGCGTCGACTACGGGCTCCACGTGTTCATGCGTTATAGGGAAGAACGAGGAGAAGCCGAAGGCATCCGCGAGCCGATGTTCCGCGGGCTCTCGTCGGTTGCCGTCGCGCTCGGCCTCGTCACCGTCACGGCCGCGGTCGGGTTCATGTCGAACGCCACGAACGAGTTCACCGTCATCAGACAGCTCGCGATCGGGATCACGCTCGGCGTCGTCTCGACGTTCGTGATCTCGCTGACGCTCGTCCCGGCGCTGAAGGTGACCGTCGACGGCCTGCTCGAACGGGTCGGCTTCGACCGGCGCAAGCGGGCACTGGGGAAGACGCGGCTGCTCGAACCGTTCCTGTCGAGCGGCGCGCGCCTCGCCAAGCGGGCCGCGCCCGTCGTGATCGTCCTCGCGCTGGTCGCCGGATCGGCCGGCGCGGTCGCGTGGACGGACCTGGACCGGCAGTCGGTCCAGCAGACGAACGAACCGATCGCCGAGTGGAAGCAGGATCTGCCCGGCCCGCTGGGCTGGGACACCCACGAGTACGAGGAACAGAACCGGTACGTGGACGAACACTACCGCGCGGCCACCGAGGGCGACAGGCGTCGCTCGCAGGTCCTCCTCGAAGGCGAGGTGACCTCGCCCGACGCGCTCGCGGCCGTCCAGGCGGTCCACGATTCGGCCGCGGAGCAGGACGCGGTCTTCCAGCGTGACGGGTCCGTCCCCGTGGTCTCGCCGCTGTCGGTCATGCAGTCGGTCGCCGCCGCGGACGAGGAGTTCGCGCAGGTGTACCGCGACGCCGACACCGACGGCGACGGCGTCCCCGACCGGAACGTCGCGGGCGTCTACGACGCGCTCTACGGCGCGGCGCCCGACCAGGCGAGTCGCGTGATCGAGCGGACGGACGGTCAGTACCGGTCGCTCCGCGTGATCGTCCCGATCAGCGACGCGGCGACGTACACCGCACAGGGCGACGCGATGCAGGCCGTCGCGGGGAGCGTCGACGCCGACGGCGTGAGCGCGATCGCCGTCGGCGCGGGGACGCTCAACGAGGCGGAGCTGTCCCAGACCGCCGACAGCATCCTGACGACGCTGGTGATCGCGCTGGCCGCCGTCGGCGTCCTGCTGACGGTGATCTACCGGCTGGCGACCGGGAGCGCGAGCCTCGGAGCGGTGACGGCGCTCCCGATCACGCTCGTCCTCGCGCTGGTCGTCGGCGGGATGCACCTGCTCGACGTGCCGCTGACGTTCCTGACCGCGCTGCTTCTGAGCCTCGTCGTCGGGCTCGGAATCGACTACAACATCCACGTCAGCGACCGGTTCGCGCAGGAGCTCGAACGCGGGCAGACCGTCACCGGCGCGCTCCGCACGGCCGTCACGGGCACCGGCGGCGCGCTCCTGGGGAGCACGCTCACGTCGGTCGGCGCGTTCAGCGCCCTGTTGCTCCACCCGCACCCGCAGATCCAGAGCTTCGGGACGCTCGTCGTCCTCGCGCTGTCGCTGTCGTTCGTCGTCGCGGTGTTCGTCCTGCCGAGCCTGCTGCTGGTGTGGTCGAACCACGGCAGCGTCGACGCCGTCCGGCGCGAGTCGGCGTCGCGCGACGCGCCGATGGCACAGGACTGAAAGAAATCACTCGCAGCCGTCTTTTTTCACCGTCGTCGCAGACGCACGACCGCGCCGGCGAACAGCGCGGCGACGCCGGCGAGCGCGAGGACGGGACCGACCGGCGACGGACCGGACCCCGTCGTCGGCGTTCCGAGCACGCTGTCGCCGTTCCCGCCGGATTCGGTGTCCGAGTCGGACTCGCCGTCGGTGCCGTTGCCACCGTCGGTCTCGTTCCCGCCGTCGGTCGCCGAGGACTCGGTGACGGCGTCGAGTTCGTCGTCGGGGATCAACTGCGTGCGCTCGACCGAGGTGAGGAAGTCGTAACAGGCCTCGACGTCCGCGGCGTCGAAGTCCGCGCTGCCGGTCACCTGGACGGAGCCGGTCGCGGCCGCGTCGGCCATCGTCGGCCGGCTCGACTCGTCGCCGGTGCCGACCCGTTCGGCGTCGTAGGGCTGGTACGGCGAGTACATCTCCCAGACCACGTCGCCCTCGGGGGTCACCTCGACGATGCGGTGGGCGCGGCGGTCGGCGATGAGCGTGTTCCCGTTGGGCAGGCGGTCGGCGTCGCGCGGTTCGTCGAGGCCGCCGCCGCGGGCGACCCACGTCCGATTCCACGAGTCGCCCTCGCGCTCGTACTCGACGACGCGGTCGTTGAGGCTGTCGGCGACGAGGACCGTGGCGTTGCCGTCCTCGCTCTCGATGAAGTCCGGGTTGTGCTGCTCGTGGAGGATCGTCGTGTTGTCGTCCGCGCCGAGGGTCCACTCGACGTCCTTCGTCTCGCGGTCGATGGCGACGACCTTGTCGAAGTTGCGGACCGAGACCATGAACGTGCCGTCGCCGATCTGTTCGACGTCGTTGTTGTGGGTCCAGTCGCCGCCGAACTCGCCGCCGCCGGACTCGGGGTAGTGCTCGCTGTAGTTGGCGAAGTAGTACTCCCAGACGACCTCCTCGCGGGTGAGGTTGTAGACGAACACGCGGTCCTCGCCGTCCTGGCTCATGTCGTTGACGAGGAGTTCGTCGCCGTTGATGAGGTCGACGTCGTGCGTGTCGAGCGTGTCGCGGAAGTGGCGCTCGGAGACGTGCTCGCCCGTCGCGGGGTCGATCTCCTCGATGACGGTGTGGCGCGACTGCGTGGTCGGCTGGAGGATGTTGCCGTTCGGCAGCACGTCGACGTCGTAGCTCCACCAGCGGCCGGCGGCGGTGTCGTTGTGGACGCCGACGACGGACCCGTCGGGGCGAGCGCCGACGACCATCGCGGACGTCTTCTCGCCGCCGTGGGCGCCCTGGATCGAGAAGAGGGTCGTCCGGTCGGGGGTCCGCTCAATCGTTCCGACGCAGGGGTTGGGGCTGTCTTGCAGCGCGGTCTCGGCCGCCGCGGCCAGGCCGGCGGCCGGCGTGGCTCCGGCCCCGTCGTGGCCGGTCGTCGCCGCGCTGGCGGCGGCGCTGACCGGAGCGACGAGCAGGAGCGCGACGAGCAGGGTCTGGAGGACGGTTCTACGCATCTGCCTTCATATCCGACGCTCCGGGTTAACTCGGTTACGACTCCGGTCCCGATCCGCGGTCCGCGCGGTCGGCCGCGGCGCCGTCGCTCTCGGCGAACTCGGGTTCGCGACCGTCGACCGCGTCGAGACCGAACTCGCGGGCGCGCCGGCGCCAGAACTCGTCGAAGCCCTCCTCGCGCTCCTCGACCGTGGTGGTGCCGTCGCGGACGTAGTCGAGTTTCAGGTCGATCTCCTCGACGAGGCGCTCGCCGACGTCGTCGCTGACGACGCCGTCGTGCATCGCGTCGCGGAGCGCCGACTTCTCGCGCTGGAGCACCTGGCGCTCGCCCGCCAGCAGTTGCTCGTGGCGCAACTGCGGGTTCTCACGGAGCAGCTCCGCGATCGCATCGCCGAGCTGGACCTTCTCGCGCTCGTACTCGGCGGTGAAGTCGTCGTACACCTCCTCGGGCAACTCGCCGCTGGCGTGGAGTTCCTCGGCGGATTCGAGGGCCGCGTCGACCGCCCGCGCGCGGCCGACGAGCAGTTCGTACAGCTCCTCGTCGTCCGAGCGAGTGACGATGCCGAGCCCGTTGAGCAGGTTGGACATCGTCAGGCCCTGGACGACGAGCGAGAAGGCGGCGACGCCGAACACCATCGCCCGGAGCGTCGTCCGGAGCTCGGGAGCCAGCCCCGACCCGCTCCCGAGGCCGAGCACGAGCGCGATGGGGATCGAACCGTGGAGGCCGCCCCAGACCATGACGTGCTGGTACTCGAAGGGGACCGTCGGCTCGTTGAACCGGTTGACCAGTCCGGTGATCGGATAGACCACGAGCGCCCGTGCGGCGACCACGAGGGGGATGGCGACCAGGATGAGCCGCCAGTTCGACAGGAGCTGGCCGATCGGGGTCGTGACGCCGATCATGACGAAGATGAACGTGTTGACGATGAACGCGCCGGTCTCCCAGGTGTTGAAGACCGACAGCTTCGTGCGGGGGCTCATCGCGAACTCGGCGCCGCGGTTACCGATGAGCAGACCCGCCGCGACCGTCGCGATGACGCCGCTGAAGTGCGTGCCGAGCAGCCGGTCGACGTAGTGTTCGGAGAGCAGGAAGACGCCGTAGGCGAGGATGATCGTCAGGACGATCTCGGTCATGTGCTCGTCGAGGTTGACCATCACCCGGTAGACGAGATAGCCGCCGGCGATGCCGACGAGCGCGCCGCCGCCCGCGGTGACGGCGATGTTGAGCCCGAGGTCGACCGCGCCGGCGACCGAGAACAGCTCCGGGCCGCCCCCGCCGTGGCCGCCGCCGTTCTCGGCGCCGATGCGGGCGAGCAGCGCCGTGAACAGGACGACGCCGACGCCGTCGTTGATCAGGCTCTCGCCCTCGACGAGGACCGAGAGGCGCTCGGGCGCGCCCAGTTCCTCGAACAGCGCGAGGACGGAGACGGGGTCGGTCGGGAGGATCATCGCCGCGAACAGCAGGGCGACGAGCAGGTCGAAGCCGAAGGCGTACTGCCCGACCAGCCCCAGAGCGAGCACGGATACGGTCAGACCGACGACGGCGAGCACGAGGATCGGCGCGAGGTTGCGCCGCAGCCGTTCGAGGTTGGTCGTCGCCGCGCCCTCGAACAGCAGCGGCGGGAGGAGCACGAGCAGGATGAGGTCGTGCGAGAGGTCCAACTGGACGTTGATGCCGACGACCGACGCCGCGAAGCCCGCGAGCAGGAGCGCGATCGTGTACGGGAACTTACCGATCTTGGCGACGAAGATACCGACGCCGGCGGCGATGATGAACACCGAGAGCACGTCCGCGAGCAGCGCCACGTCGATACCCGCCTGGACCATGTGTCAAGTTGGGCGCTCAGACGGGTAAAATAACTGCTGGAGAATGCCGTCAAACGGCCGCTCAGCGGTTCTAGTTCGATCTCATCCCCCGCGCCCGGCTCGGCGATTCGACGGTTACAGCGCTCCACGGTCGTCGTCGTCCTCGCTGGGGCCTCGGACTCCGACGTCTTTGGCCGTACTGCGCGCCGTCGCTGGCCAGACGCGGCGAAACGTCACGCCTATACTCGGCGGTCGACAACGGCGGGGCATGCGTCTACTGGGGCGGCTGTTCGGCGGCGACGGAGGCGACGGCGCCGCCGACGGCCCCGGACCGGGGAAGTCGGGTTCGACCCGGGCGGACTCTCGCGGCCACGACCAGCCGCGGGTGGGGCTGTACGTCGACGGGCCGAACGTGCTCCGCGACGAGTTCGACGTGGACCTCGACGACGTGCGGGCGGCGGCCGAACGCTACGGCCAGCTCTCGTTCGGGCGGCTGTACCTCAACGAGAACGCGCCGGCGGGCCTCATCCAGGCCGCCGAAGCCCGCGGGTTCGAGGTGGTGACGACGAGCGGCGACGTCGACGTCAAGTTGGGCGTCGACGCGACCGCCGCCGCGGTCGAGGAGGCCATCGACGTGCTGGCGGTCACCTCGCGGGACACGGACTTCAAGCCGGTGCTGGAGGCCGCGGCCGAACGCGGGCTGGCGACCATCGCGATCGCGCCCGGCGAGCACGGCCGCTCCGACGCGCTCCGGAACACGGCCCACGAGGACATCACGCTCGACTGACCGGGCGACTCTCCCGCGGATGGGGTCCAACAGTTAACCCACCGGGGACAGATCGTCGGGTATGTATCGGATCGACGGTCGCGCGCTCGTCGGCGTGCTGGTCGCGGCGCTCGCGCTGGGGCTGGTCGTCGGGTTCGTCGCCGCCGGCGCGCTGTAACTCGCTCGGAACCGCTCCCGACCCGTTCAAGCCCTGATAACTGGGGCCGAGTCTTTAACCCGGGCTGTGGGAATCCTCGGACATGCTTCGCATCGACGGACGCGTCCTCGCCGCGTCCGTGCTCGGCCTCTTTCTCACCGGGGCGGTCCTCGGGTTCGTCGCCGGCGGCGGACTGGGGCAGTCCGGTGGCCCTGGCGACGAGGCCGGGGGTCCGACGGCGACGCCGACGGTCGTCGAGACGACCGTTCCGAGCGCAGTTCCCACCGCAGCGGGGACTGCCACCGGGACCGCGACTGCGACCCCGATCGGCTCACCGACGCCTGCCGCGACGGCCGCGCCCACGGCGGTCCCGACGGCCACGCCCGCTGTGACGCACGCGCCGACCGCGACGCCGGCGCGGACGCCGATGCTGATCCGGCGGTTCGACACCGGTGAGATAGAGCGCCACCTCCGGCGGCTGTTGAACGACTGGCGCGAGGAGCGAGGGCTGCGGCCGTTCGGGAACCCCGACGGGCGCCTCGTCGAGCGACTCGACGAGATGGCGACGGCCCACAGCGTCGACATGGCCGACCTGGGCGAGACGATCCACCGGATCGACAACCGCTCAAGCGCGCAGCGCTACCGCGACGCCTCCCTCTTCGAGACCTGTAAGTTCAAGAAGTCCGGCGCGCAGTACGTCGTCACGCCGACGCGCAACCGGCTGGAAGTCCTCGGGAAGACCTACGCCGGGCGGGCCTACGAGACCGCCAACGGCACCCGGTACAACGGCGACGAGCGCGCTGTCGCCGCGGCCGTCTTCGAGTCGTGGGTCGAGACGGGACCGTACCGTGACCGGCTCTCGTACGCCAACGCGACCCGGATCGGTATCGGCATCGAGACGACCGAGGACAACGAGGTGTACGTGACCGGCGACCTCTGCGGCGTCTACGGCAGTAGCTGACGAGGCGGTGACTGGCCCGGACGGCTCCCGCGAACGCTCGGGAGCGATCGGTTTTTGCGACGGCGGGTCCCACGGCGAGACATGAACGCCGACCTCGACACGCCGGTCCTCGACGACCACATGCACCTCGACCCGGTCCACGGACGAGGGGTCGAGGCCGCCGCGGAGTTCGCCGACAACGGCGGCACCCACCTGCTCGTCGTCAACAAACCCTCGTGGCACCTGCTCGAAGACCTCCCGAGCGGCGCCGCGGACTTCCGCGAGGTGTTCGACCTCACCGTCGACGTGGTCGAGCGCGCCAGCGAGGTGCTGCCGGGCCGCGCCTGGCCGGTGCTGGGCGTCCACCCCGCCCTGATCTCCCAGCTCGTCGACGACGGGCGCGACCCCGCGGAGGCGCGGGACCTGATGCAGACCGGCCTCGACGTCGCCGCGGAGTACGTCGCCGACGGCCCGGCGCTGGGGCTCAAGTCCGGTCGGCCCCACTACGACGTCTCCGACGCGGTCTGGGAGGCCTCGAACGACGTGATGAAACGCGGGTTCGACCTCGCCGCGGAGGCCGACTGCGCCATCCAGTTGCACGCCGAGGGCGGCGAGGACTTCACGGAGGTCGCCGAGTGGGCTGAAGACCGCGGACTCCCGGCCGGCCGCGTCGTGAAGCACTACTCCGGCGGTAGACTGCAGGGGATCACCAAGAGCGTCATCTCGAACAAAGAGGATCTGGAGGTCGCCATCGAGGAGGACGAGCCGTTCATGATGGAGACCGACTACATCGACGACCCGGACCGCCCCGGCGCGGTCCTGGGGGTCAAGACGGTCCCGCGACGGGTCCGCTGGCTGCTCGAAGAGGGGCACGAGGAGGCAGTTCGGCGCGCGCACGTGGAGACCCCCGCCGCGGTGTACGACATCGACACCGAGGGGACGCTGGAGTAGGCGGTCCGTCTCACCTCAGTTTCAGCCACTGCTGGGCAGCCATCCACAGGAAGAGGACGCCGCCACCGAGGAGTATCGCGAAGGTGTAGCGGGCGATGGTCACCCGCCACTCGGTCGGTTCGACCTCGTCCCACGACCGGGTGCTTCCAACGGCGTCGATGCGCTCGCGCCACAGCGCGACCGTGTACGGCCGGAGCACGCCGAACAGGCCGACCGCCAGGAGCACCACCCCGACGAGCGTGGCACTGGCCGCCGCGGCGACGGTCATCTCGGTCTCCGCCCGTATCGACTGCCGATGCGTCCCCGGGTTCCGGGACGAGCGCCCGCGGTCCCGCAAATTCGCTGTCGCATGCTTCGTATTCGACCGTTGATACGATAAGCGTAGGGGATCCGTGACGTTCCCTGTCGAAGCCGGGTTTACGTTCCGCGACGGGGTAGTCCCCCTATGGAACACCGCTGTCCAGACTGCGGCGTATCGACTGAGCCGGTCGAGTTCGGGATGAGCGACGCGTGGAAGCCCCACGTCAGGACCGACGAGACACGGGAGGGGTTGCTCGGGAAACTCGGGATGAACGAGCGCCAGGAGGTCGAGACGGTGATGTGTCCCGAGTGCGGGCTGTTGCGGTTCTACGCCGACATCGAGGCGGAAGAAGCGTACTGAGCGTGGGAAATCGCGCCTGTTGACCGTGGGATGTCGCGGAGTCGCGGTGGCCGGGAGCGCGTGTCGCCGCACAGCGGCGACCGCGCGACTCGGGGAAAGGCAGGTTTGCCACTAGCGTCCGGCGCCGCAGGCGCCGGTTCACCGAGCGCGAGCCAAGCGAGCGCTCGGCTTTTTTTCGCCCACGTTTTTGCCGCGAGCGGTGCCCGCAGGCCGCCGCAGGCGGCCGAGGACACCCGAGCGGGAAAAAGGTGGGTCGAAAGCCATATCACCGGAGCGACGAACGGAGTTGTATGAGCAATCAGCCGGGGGGAGTACTACACGCCCGAACGCTGGCAGAACTGGCTGGACAGGATCGACGAGGAGGAGCTCGACCCGGAGGACGACGACACCGCCCAACTGCTCTGGAACATGCAGGACGACACCGCTATCGCGGTGGTCAAGGTCGTCTCCGACTTCGAGGACGATGTCCTCGGCGAAGACGACGCGCTCGCCGAGATCGAGGACATGCGCGAGGTCGTCCTCGCCGAGCCCGAGTTCGACGACGAACAGGCGCTCATGCTCGTCGACAGCGTCCAGACCTCCCTCGTCTGCGTCTTCTACGCGGCCGAGGAGTACATCGTCGGCGGAACCGCCGAGGACGCGGGCATCGGCGACTACGTCAGCGCGGCGGCCGACGCCGAGTCCGAGGAGGACCTGGACGCGGCGCTGTCGTACTGCGTGCAGGCGGGCACGCTCGTCATCGACGGGGCGGAGTTCGACCCCGCGATGGCCGAGGAACTGGAGCCGGGCCTGGTGGTCCAGTGGGTCAACGGGCTCGACAGCCTCCAGACGGCGATGAAAGACCCCGAAGTCGTCGAAGAAGACGACGAGTAACGCGGCAGTCGCGGCCACCCCGGTCCGCACGCCGCGGCAGACATGGTGGTGTCTGCCGTCGTGGTGGTCGCCGTCGGGTCGGCCGGCGGCGAGTCGTTATCAGGGTGGAAAATCGGGGACACAGGTTTTTGCACGCCCGGTCGGAACCCCGGGCACATGGAACTGTGGGACGACAGGGGCCAGTCTATCCAGATCGGGGCGGTCCTGGTCTTCGCGGCCGTCGTCCTCCTGCTCTCGCTCTATCAGGCGACGGTGGTCCCACAGCAGAACGAGCGGGTCGAGTTCGACCACAGCCAGCAGATCCGGGGCGAACTGCTCGACCTGCGGAACGCGGTGGTGTCGACGGTCGGCGACTCGGCGCAGCGGTCGGTGTCGGTGACGCTGGGGACGACCTATCCGACGCGCGTGCTGGCGGTGAACCCGCCGCCCGCCTCGGGGCAGTTGCGGACGGTCGGGACGGCCGACGGCGACGTGTCGCTCGGGGTGACGAACGCGACGGCGCTCGACGACGAGACGGACGACTTCTGGGACGGACGGCGACGCGACTACGACACCGGCGGGATCGTCTACCGGCCGAACTACAACGAGTACGGCCAGCCGCCGTCGACGATATACGAGAACTCCGTGCTGTACGACGAGTTCGCCGCCGAGGGGACGACCGTCGCGCGGAGCGGCCAGGCGCTGATCGACGGGCGTTCCATCTCGCTCGTGGCGCTGAACGGGTCGCTCAGCGAGTCCTCGTCGGGGACGAGGTCGGTCGACGTGCGGCCGGCGAGCGCGTCGTCGAGGACGGTCGCGGTCCGGAACGCGAGCCCGGGATCGAACGTGACGGTCCGCGTGCCGACGCGCCTGAGCGAGTCCCGCTGGGAGGGGCTGCTCGCCGACGAGTTCGTCGCCGCGGGCGGGAACGTGACCGACGTGTGGACGAACCCGCTCCCCGCGGCGCCCGGGTACCGGATGCTCGTCGTCGACCTCGTCCCGGGGACGTACGACCTCCGGATGGCGAAAGCCGGCGTCGGGACGCGGGTGACGGGGACGGATGCGGCGTATGTGACCGCCCCGAGCGGCGCCAACGCGACGGTCCCCGAGGACGGGTCCCAGCGGCTCGTCGTCGAGGTCCGCGACGCGTACAACAATCCGGTCGCCGGCGTGGAGGTCACCGGGAGCGCGGATGTCGGCGCCCTGGCGTCGCGGACGGCGACGACCGGGGAGAACGGGCGGGCGACGTTCCGCTACGACGCGCCGTCGGTGACCGCGGCGACGGAGGCCTCCGTGAACGTGAGCTACGCCGTCGACCCCGGGTTGGCGACGGCCTTCGACGGTCGTCGGCCGGAGAACGCCGAACTGACCGTCACCGTCCAGAACACGAAGGTCGACGGTCCGTCGGGCGGCGGTGGCGGGGGACCCGCGCCGTACTCGGTCGCCTGGGACTCGCCGACGGTCTCCGAGGGCGGGACGCATCTGGACGACTGCGACGCCGCGGACTGCACATGGGACGTGGGAGCGGACGGCGACGGCGCACTCGACCTCTCCGCGGCCGTCGCGGACGCCATCGGGGGCGTCGACAAGTCGACCGTCGAGGGGGCCGCGGTGGACTTCGCGCTCAACGACAGTTCCGTCGGCACGCTCTCCGCGGAGTCGGCAGTCTCAGACGCGAACGGCGGCGTCGAGGCGGTGCTGCGGGCGAACGAGAACGGGACCGTCCGCGTCTACGCGGTCAGCGGTGGCGCCAGCGACGTGATCAACGTCACGGTCGCGAACGTCACCGCCGGATCAGGCGGGGGCGGGCCGAGCGTCGCGTTCCGCGTCGACGACTTCAGCGACCGGAACCAGAACGCGCCGAACTTCGTCGCCTCGTACGACGTGCGCGGCGCCGGCGACTCGTTCGAACGCGTCGAGGTGACGTTCGCGGCCGACGGCGGACCGTCGGGGACCCGACAGAGCACCGCGGCTCGCGGCAGCGTCAGCTACCGGCCCGGGTACGCCGACGGCCAGCAGTTCGAGGTGACGGCGGACGTGATATACACCGACGACCAGGGCAACGAGTACGTCGCCGCGAGTGAGACGATCACGGATACCGCCGACGCTCGCAACCCCGTCGGGGAGAACGACGATCTCGGTGACGCTGGAAGCGCGAGCCTGACCAGCTACGCTGTTTCGGACCGCTCGAACGTGAACGCCAACCAGGTTCGGTATCGCTTCGACTACACCGTCTCGGCGTCGGGCAGTTTCGACCGGGTACGGCTGTTCGTCCTCAACCTGAACCGGGACGGCGCGACCGGACTCCGAGACGAGACGGCCCGGAGCGGAAAGAACGTCGACGTCGAACCAGGGTTCGGGGCGAACGCGCAGTACCGGGTCGGGTTCGCCGTCTACGACGCCGACGGGGTGATCGTCGAGGTGGTGGACACGACGGACGTCGCGGACGGCGACGGGACCGTCCTGACCGCGACGCTCCTGCTCCTGGGATTCGGCGTCGTCGGACACGCGCTTCGACGCTCGTCGATGCGATAGTCGACAGGCACTTGTAGGAGTCTCACGGATCGAGGGGTATGACATCGGTCGGTATCGACGCCGTCGAGATACGGACGGGGAAGCTCAGACTCGACCTGCCGGAGACGTTCGCGCCGGCGCAGGGCGACGACCCGGGGAAGTACACGAAGGGGCTCGGGTTGACGGCGAGTTCGTTCCCGGACGTCTACGAGGACATCGTGACGATGGGGGCCAACGCGGCCCACGCGCTGATGGAACGCAAGGGTCTCGAACCCGAGGACATCGGCCGGATCGACGTGGCCACGGAGTCGGCGTTCGACAACTCCAAGCCCGTCTCGACGTACATCGCCGGCTGTCTCGAACAGGTCTACGACGGCGACTTCCACCACGCCAACAAGGGCGAGCGCAAGTTCGCCTGCATCTCGGGCACCCAGAGCCTCGACGACGCGTACAACTGGATCCGCGCGGGCCGCAACCGCGGTCGCGCGGCGCTTGTCATCGCGACCGACACCGCCCTGTACGCCCGCGACGACCCCGGCGAGGCCACGCAGGGCGCCGGCGCCGTCGCGCTGCTGGTCACCGAAGACCCCGACGTGGTCGAACTCTCGACCGAGCAGGGGTACGGCAGCGCCGACGAGACGGACTTTCTGAAGCCCCAGCAGCAGTTCCCGAGCGTCGACGGCAAGCGCTCGGTGCAGGTGTACCTCTCGCGGATGCGCGAGGCCATCGAGGACTTCGAGTCGGTCACCGAACCGATCCACCCCGACGACTTCGCGTTCATCCCCTTCCACACGCCGTTCCCGGGGATGGTCCGCAAGGCGGCCGCGCTCGGCTACCGGCACGCCAGCCGCGACACGGAGATCGAGGAGCGCCTCGCCGACGAGATCGGCCGACAGCCGCGCTACGAAGCCTTCGACAGCGAGGAGGCGTTCCGCGAGGCAGCCGCCGACTACACCGACGACCTGACCGACACCGACCTGTACCGCGAGTGGTACGCCGAGACCGTCGAGCCGACGCTCACTATCTCTCGCGAGGTCGGCAACTGGTACACCGGGTCGGTCCACGTCGCGCGCATCTCCGCCCTGAAGGCCGCGGCCGAGGACGGCGTCGACCTCGCCGGCGAGAAACTGCTCGTCGGCTCCTACGGGTCGGGCGCGCAAGCGGAGATCCACGCCGAGACCGTCCAGTCCGGCTGGGAGGACGAGATCGCTGCGCTCGATGTCGACGAGCAGCTCGACGCTCGGTACGAACTCACGTTCGACGAGTACGAGGACGTCCACGACGTCCACAACCACGACGAGGACGCCGGCGCCAGCGATACCGACCAGTTCACCGCGCCGGAGCAGGAGTTCGTCTTCGACGGCTGGGGCCGGATGGGCGAGCGGAAGTACATCTACGTGGAGTAACGGCCGCGAACGGAGTGAGCGGCCGCTTTTTTTTGGTCCAGATTTTTTGGCCGAGTGGTGGCCGAAGGGAGCGGAGCGACCGAGGCCACCCGAGGCGAAAAAAGGTGGCTGCTAGTTCGTCTTCGACGGCTGGGGCCGGATGGGCGAGCGGAAGTACACCTACGTCGAGTGATCGGCTGAGAGCATCACAGTCGCTCGACGGTTCGTTCGGCCCGTTCGGCCGTGTCCGAGACCGAACCACTGAAGCGCGTTTCGGCCGACGATCCGTCCACAATGGGCACCCCCCCTTCCCTCGCGCGAGGAGCAGACCGAGGAGGTCATCGAGCGGCTCTGGGAGGAGTACCCCGACGCCACCATCTCGCTGAACTTCTCGAACCGGTTGGAGTTGCTCGTCGCCGTCATGCTCTCGGCGCAGTGTACCGACGAGCGCGTGAACGAGACGACCGAACACCTCTTCGAGAAGTACCAGTCTCCGGAGGACTACGCCGAGGCCGACGTCGACGAACTCTCGGAGGACATCGGCTCGATCACCTACCACAACAGCAAGGCCGACTACCTCAAGTCCTCGGCGCAGACGATCATCGAGGAACACGACGGCGAGGTGCCGGACACGATGGAGGAACTGACCGACCTGAAGGGCGTCGGCCGGAAGACGGCCAACGTCATCCTCCAGCACGGCTACGACCTCGTCGAGGGGATCGTCGTCGACACGCACGTCCAGCGGCTCTCGCGGCGGCTCGGCATCACCGAGGAGGAACGGCCTGAAGCCATCGAGCAGGACCTGCTCCCGATCGTCCCCGAGGAGGAGTGGCAGTGGTACACCCACCTGCTGATCAGCCACGGTCGCGAGATCTGCACGGCTCGCAACCCCGACTGCGAGTCCTGCGTCGTCGAGGACCTCTGCCCGTCCTCGAAGCTCGACCACGAGGTGGACCTGGCGAGCGGCGAACCGTGGGACGCCTGACCGCTCGGCGGTGAAAGCAGTCGAACGAACGCGAGTGCGGTGACTGGGACAGTGGGACGTCAGTCTGTCCGATCCGCGAAGTGTGACGTCGCCGACGGCCGATTTCGCGATCCAGAAAGTTATTGTCGCCGCTCACAGTTTGTTGGCCAAGTCCACGATGGCCACGAAAGACGGTGTCGCGGTCGCTGACATGTTCCGTTCACGTCCCGTTCAATCGGCGATGGTTTCCGTCGTTCCGCTGCTACTCGCCGTCGCGCAACTGGCGAACGGATTCTTCAACGACATGCCGCTCCTCGTTTCGATATCGTTCGCGGCCGTGATGGTCCCGTTCGCCGTTTTGCTGACGCAGTATCAATACGCCCAGTTCCGGCGCCAGTACGTCGAACGAGGCTTCTAGCGACTCGACAGGGCTCATTCTTCGGCCCGCGGACGACCATTCGCCGTTTAGCGGCCCCGCGGGTTGTCGAGCGACGCTGTCTTCGGACCGAGACAGGGGGAACCGGGGCCGTCTATAGGTCCCCCTTCGATTTCGTTCAAGCGCGAGCGGCGGTGCGTTCGGGGACGTCGGCCTTGCTGTTCGCGTAGGCGTTGTACGCCGACAGGGCGGCGGTGATCAGACCGCCGGCGGCGGTGGTCATCGCGAGTTCGCTGCTGCCCATCTCGATGACCGCCGGCGAGACGAGCGCCCACAACCCGAGCAGGGTCGCCAGCGCCGCGACGGCGACGTTGGCCAGCCGGTCCTTCGACAACCGGTAGAAGTTGTAGCCCCCCAGCAGAAAGATGGCGGTACCGACGAGGGTGTCGTTCCAGACTGCCGCTTCGGTGGACTCGAACATGAACGGGTAGGCCACGAGACCCAGCCCCGCCAGCGCGACGATGGCGCTCACCCACTGCATCGTGTCCGTGTCGAGGGTGTCACGGCCCGGTTCGGCGCTGCGTGTCGATTCGGTGTCGGTCTGTGTTTCGCTCATGGGGACTCGCTTCATCGTCGGCTTCGCGGGGAGAAAACGGCGGTGCCTGCAGTAGCCGATAGGCCGCGCCGGGCCTGTAGAGCCCTCGTCCGCGCGGTCTACGCGGATCGACGTCTCTCCGACTCGGGTGCCTTCGACGCCGCTTCGGATAGAATCGGCCACCGTCGAATCCCGCCGAGGCGCTCGCGGGCGTTCTCCGTCGACTAGAGTGTCGACGGGAGATCGCCGGTCACGGGCTTGCGGGCACGGCCGTCCGCTACGAGTTGACGTCTTCGAGGTGTTTGCTGACGACGACCCGGCCCTTGGGGGTGAGCTTCGGGCCCTCGTCGGCGTCGACGACGAGGTCGTCGGCTTTCAGGTCGTTGAGAACCATCGTCAGCTGGCTGCTCTCCATGTCGAGGACGCTGGCGAGCGAGACGCCGGGTCCGGTCGAGTAGACGGCGACGAGGAGTTCGACCTGTTCCTCCGAGAGGGAGACGTCTTCGAGGTCGGCCATGAGGTCGCTGTACTCCAGGCGGAGGAACCGCCCGAGGATGGACATCTTCCGCGGGGAGTCCATGGCCGCGAGCGAGAGCGTCGCCTGACCGCCGTCGAGGTGGCGGACGGCGAGGACCGGCTGTTCGGTGCCGTTGATCTCCCGGGTGAGACGGTCGAAGTCGTTGACCGTCGAGAGGTCGATGTCGACGGTGTCGTCGGCGCGACGGAAGCGGACCGCCTCCGGCTTGAGGAACAGTTTCGCGGGGACGAACGACTCGTCGGTGACGCGGCCGCCGACCCGCGCCGGGTGCTTGACCGTCACGTCGGTGCCGTTGAGGACGGCCTTGAACAGGACCGTGGTGAACTTCTCGATCTTGTCGTCGTCCGCCTCGACGGCGGCGACCATCCGCTTGCCGGACCGCTCGAAGGCGATGGTGACCGTCGAACTGAAGAACTCCCCGAGCCCGTCGGGGACGTGACCGACCGCGATGTCGAAGATCGAGGTGAGGGGGATCGTCACTTTGCCCTCGTCGCCGGCGAGCACGAGCCGCTTCTCGCTCAGCAGGATCCGCCCTTTCACCGGCTCGGCGCGAGCCGACGCTTCGGAGTTGAAAGAGGCGACGAAGTCCGCGATGACTGATTCCGACATGGGCGGGGTTACGACCACCTTGCACAGCACAAATATTGAGCGTTTCGTGCGAGTATCAGCCGCGAGAACGGCGGTCAGTCGGTGCCGACGCTCGGAACCTCGTTCGAACGGGCCTACAGCCGCTCTCCCCGACTGTTCACTCCTCGGGGTAGCGCGGGCGGCGCGCGGAGTCGTCGCTCCCCTCGACGAACGGGAGCGCGACGCGCGTCGCGGGTCGCTCGCCGCCGTCGACGCGGACGGTCAGGTCGGCGTCGCCGGTAGCGGCGTCGTGGTCGAGCGCCGCGAGGGCGATCGGTTCCTCGCGGGTCGGGCTCTCGGCGGCGCGGGTCACCTCGCCGACGGCGGCGTCGTCGGCGAAGACTGCGGCGCCCGCGTCGGGGACGGCATCGACGGTGAGCCCGACGATGCGCTCGCTCGGTCGGCCGCGGTTCTCGATCCGGGAGACGACTTCCTGGCCGACGTAACAGCCCTTCTCGAAGTCCAGCGCGTTGCGGACGCCGCAGTCGTTGGGGAGCCGACCGGAGAGTTCGGTCTCGAACAGCGGCGTCCCGGCCTCCAGGGTCAGCGTCTCCCAGGTGCGGTACCCGAAGGGAGCGGCCGCCTGCCCGAGGTTCGCGAGCGTGTCGAAGACGTCTGCGGCCTCGCTCGCGGCGCAGACGACCTCGTACCCCTCCTCGCCGGTGAGGCCGTCGTCGCGGATCACCGTCACGCCGGCCTCGCCCATCGTCCCGCGGACGAACGAGAGGGGCCGGTCCGGCGAGGCGGCCTTGTTGAGGACGCTCGCGATCTTCTCGGTGGCGTTCGGGCCGTAGACGCCGAAGACGCCGAAGTCGTCGGTCGCGTCGGTGATCTCGACGTCCTGGATGAACGTCTTCTCGCGCCAGTCGGCGGCGACGCGCTCGTGCTCGGTCGGCGGGAGGAAGAGCAGCAGTCGGTCGCCGTCGGCCGCGTTGTATACGTACATGTCCGTCTCGACGCGCCCCGAGGGGTCGAGCAACAGCGCGTAACAACCCTCTCCGTCCGCTTCCGGGACGCGGTTGGAGACGGCGTTGTCCACGAAGTCGACGCGGTCATCGCCCTCGACGACGAGGACGCCGTAGCCGCGCTCGGTGACGCCGACGACGTTGCGGACGGCGACGTGGGTGCGTTCGGGCCGCCCGTAGTGGGCCGCGACCCGGCGGTCGCCGCGCTCCTCGAACGTCGCACCGTGGTCCTCGTGGACCGACTCGATGACCGTCATTACCCCGGTGTGGGGCCGGTGGCGGGTTACATCTTCCGGGACCGGCGAAGCGCTGAAGTGCCGAGCGGGCGACCGTCCGGACATGTCCTCCGTGTCTCGCCTCACTGCCCCGCTCGCGGGCGCCAGCGAGTGGCTCGAAGCCCACCCGGTCGCCTATTTCCTCGCCCTCGTCGCCGCGCCCGTCGCCGCGCGACTCGTCATCGCGGTTTTCACGAGCGAGGGACTGCGCGAGGCGGCGCTGAGCGGGCTGGTCTTCGGCGTCGTGTTCGCCACCGTCACGCTCGCGCTCCGCCGCTTCGTCGGCCGGTAGGACTGTCGCGTCGGTGTCCTCAGCGCGCGCTACCCGCCCGGTGTTCGCCGTACAGGACGCCCAGTCCGAGACAGATCAGGCCGTACGCGACCATCGACGGCGCGACCATCATCAGCGTGATCCGCGGCGGCATGACGTCCATCGCGAGCAGCGCGCCCACGCCGACCACGACGAGAGCGACGAACGCGGCGGCCGTCTTCGGCAGGTCGAGTTCCATGGCGGCGCTTCGGAGTGATGTCAAATGAGGATTTCGACGGTTCCGGCCGTGCGAGAGCGGTGTCGACGCCGAGCGCCGGCGGCCGGCGACAGACCGACTACCCGCGAAGCAGCGACTTCAACTGGTCGACGGAGAACAGCGAGGTCGGCCGGTCCATGTGGACGCCGATCTCCCCGGAGAACGCCCGGAGGCCGGCCCGCTGGACGGGTTCCGGGAGCGAATAGGCCCGCCGGAGCCAGTGGCCGAGTTCGATCTCCCGTTCGAGGTCGTCGCGCCAGGCGCGCTCGTAGTCGGCTAGGCTCCCCGGCCGGCGCGGATCGATCTCGCGGGCGGCGTGGTCGGCGGCGGTCATCCCGTAGAGGATACCCCCGCCGGTGAACGGCTTGGTCTGGGCGGCCGCGTCGCCGATCAGGAACGCCCGCGAACTCGTCACCGACTCGGGCGGCCCGACGGGGATCAGGCCCGAACACCGGTGGTCGGTCTCGACGCCGTAGTCGGCGGTGAACCGGTCGAAGCGCTCGCGGACGTCGGCGCTGGGCGGCGTCGCCAGGCCGTACTCGACGCCGGCGTCGCCGCGGGGGATGCGCCACGCGAAAAAGGCCGGGACGGTGAGGTGGACGTCGACGAAGTCCGTGTCGTCGTCCTCGTCGGAGAAGCCGAGCACGCCGTGGAGCAACTCGTCGGGGTCGGACATGTCGAGTTCGCGGCGGACGCGCGACTTCGGGCCGTCGCAGCCCGCGACCATCCGTGCCTCGTGGGTCTCGACGCCGTCGGGGCCGCGGACGTCGACCCGCACGCGGTCGCGGCGTTCCTCGACGCCGACGACGGTGTGGTCCTCGCGGACGTCCGCGCCGGCCTCGCGGGCCGCGTCGGCCAGTTCCTTGTCCAGACCGACGCGGTCGATGACGTTCGAGACCTGTTCGTCCTTGTAGAAGGGGTAGGTGGCCGTGCGGGAGGCGGTCGACGGAGACGGGGTGTCGCCGTCGGCGACTGTCCTGGCGCGGCCGCTCCGTCGGGGGTCGCCCGGCGGGGTGCCGCGGGGGCCGCCGAGGTGGAAGCGCGCGCCGTAGACGACGTTCTGGAGGAGGCGGTCCCGGGCGCCCTCGGGCGTGTACTCCCAGATATCGGTGGAGACGTGGCCGGAACACGCGAGGGGCTTCCCGATCTCGCCCTGCTCGAAGGCGAGCACGTCGTAGCCGCGCTCGGCGGCGCGGCGGGCGAACCGCGACCCCGCGGGCCCACAGCCCACGACGACGAAGTCGTACATGTCCGCCGGTGCGTCGCGTCGCTGTAAATACCCTCCGGCCTCGCCCCTCCCCGCCCGGCCAGGTCGTGGTAACGATCCGTTAACTAAACTAGCTGTTTGAGGTTACGAAACCGCCTATAGGTGGTCCTCGGTATTGGCGTGTAGATCCCGACACGTCCGGGACTGGTCACAGATGGATTACAGAGACATACTGACGATCGCGGTGGTGGCGGTTCTCCTCGTTCCCGTCGCCAGCGCGTACGCACCGGGTTCGAACAGTGCGCCCGACCAGGGCGAAGAGACCGCCACGGACGCCAGCGCGGCGGCCGAGGAGGCGCCGGCGGCGACACAGGACAGCAACTACACGCGGCTGTACATCACCGACGGCTACCTCAGCGAGCGCGTCAAGCCGGGCGAGTCGGTGACGCTGAACGTCACCGTCGGCAACAGCGAGGACCACACCGTGGAACTCGACCCGCACGTGGTCCTCCCGCAGGTCCAGGGTCGGCCCATCCAGAAGTCCTGGATCAGCATCGAAAACGGCGACACGACGCTTTCGGCCGGCGAGGAGCGGGAGTTCACCGTCACCGTCGCGGTGCCGTCCGACGCCGAGTTCGGCGAGTACCGCGCCGAAGTGGCGTTCACCAACCAGACCGTGAGCTATCCCGGCCAGCCCGACCGACCGGTCCACGCGGCGCAGATCAGCGTCTCCGTCCGCGAGGAGCCGTCGGTGCAGATCGTCGACGGCCGCTACGCCTCGGCGCAGGTCCAGACTGGTGACAGTTACACCTACGAGGTGACCGTCCGCAACGACGGCGACCAGGCGGTCCCGCTGAACCCCACGGTCGAGACGCCCGACCACAGGCAACCGAGCGAGAACACCGTCAAGCGCTCGTGGTTCGAGATCGACGCGCCCAACGAGGTCGGCCCCGGCGAGACGGCGAACGTTTCGGTCACCGTGACGCCGCCGAGCGACGCCGCGGTCGGCCGCTACTACACCGAACTCAGCCTCGGGCTGACGGACCCGAACCGGCCCGAGCGGAGCGACTACTGGCAGCGGGTCGACCTGAGCATGCAGGTCTGGGAACAGCCCGACCAGCCCTTCGAGCAGAGCTTCGCCGTCAGCGAACGCGCGGACAACGTCACCCTCTCGCTGACCGCGGGCGACTACGGCGAGCGCGCCTCCGACGAACCGGTCTCGTTCGACGTGACGTTCGTCTCGCCGAACGGCACGGAGGTCGACGCCGAGCGCGTCTCAGTGACCGACAGCGGCGCGGTCAGCCTCGGCGCCGAGGACGACCGCGCCGCCGAGCGGCAGGGCGCCTACACCGCCCGCTCGGGCGGCAGCGAGTTCGAGTACCGGCTCGACGACCCCGGGGCGGGCGAGTGGACCGTCCGCATCATGCCGCACAACACAGTCGACTTCCAGTACGAGATCGTCCGCGACGAGAGCTGAACGCTCCGTCCCCCTTTTTCGGCAGTCTGCGCCCGAGTCTCCAGTGCCGACGCTGTTTGCTAGTGACCTTATATCGGGCTGCCGCAGAGACACGGCCATGAGCGAGTACCGACCGGGCGTGTGTAACATCGGAGCCGACGAGCGGCGCAAGCGGCGGACGATGGGAGCGCTCTCCTTCCTGGCGGGGGCGGCCTACGTCGGCTTCGTGATCGCGACCGGTCGACCCGACGGACTGCTCCTCGGGTCCGCCCCGCTGCTGTTCGGCGGGTTCGTCGGCGTCGTCCAGGACCGGATGGGCTTTTGCGCGGCCTTCGGCGCGCTGGCGCGGTACGACCTCTCGGGGTCCGACGGCGACGCGGGGAGCGTCGACGATCCGGATGCGGTCAAACAGGATCGCGTCCGGGCGTTCCAGGTGCTCGCGGTGTCGGCTGCCGCGGCGGTCGTCGCGACGATGGCCGTCTACGGCGTCGCGGCGGCGCTGTGAACGGACGACCGGGCACCGGACCGCTCAGACGACTACCAGCCCGCGCGGCGTCTGGGACTCGTACTCTTCCCCCCAGTCGAGGGCGACCCTGTTCCACGAGTCCCCTGCGTCGGCCGAGCGGTAGAGGCCGCGGTTGTTGAGTGCGAACAGGGTCGGGCCGTCGGCGGCGGCCAGTACCGACCGGACGGTCCCCTCGGCCTCGGGCAGGCCGTCCATCGACAGGTGCCACTCGGTCTCCTCGTCCCCCGCGTTCGTCGTCCGGTAGACGTAGGCCTCGGCGGTCGAGACGGTGTGGGCACTCCGGGCGCCGCTGGCGGCGGAGACGACGACGGTGTCTGGGTCCGAGCGCGGGACGGCCATCCCCCAGACGTAGCGGTGACCCAGTCCGTCCTGCGGGTACGCCCAGGTGTCGCCGCCGTCCTCGGACTGCGCGTAGCCGTCGCCGGCGGCGGTGTAGACCCGCCCTTCGACGTCGGGGTGAGTCGCCAGCGTGTGATTGTCGCGACGGGCGCCCTCGGGGCGGTCCTGCCACGTCTCGCCTCCGTCCCCGGTCCGGACGAGCGCGCCCGCTTCGATGGCGACGTAGAGCCGCTCGGGGTCGTGCGGGTCGACTTCCAGCCAGCGGACGTGGTGGGTGTGCGGACGCGGCGGGAACGACCACGCCGATTCCGAGGGCAGATCCGTCAGCGGCGGCAGCGACTCCCACGAATCGCCCCCATCAGTGGAGCGGTAGACCGCCGAGGGTTCGGTGCCGGCCCACACCACGTCGGGGTCGTGCGGACTGACCGCGAGTGCGGTGACGCGGTCGTCGACGTCGGGGGCGACGCGGTCCCAGGTGTCGCCGCCGTCGGTCGTCCGCTGGATGCCCGACTCGACCGTTCCGGCGAACGCTCGTTCCGGACGGTCGGCGCTCGCCGCGACCGATTCGAAGTCGCGGCCGACGAGGCGTTCGCTCGCTGTCCAGTCGCCGTCGGCGCTACCGCGGACGACCAGCACGCGGTCGTCCAGCACGGCGTACGCGGTGGCGTCGCTCATACTCGACCGGAGGGGCGGGAACCGTTTAACTGATCGCTGAAATCGATTTCAGGAGCGGATCGGGTGTCGGACGGCGGGCTATACGTCCTGTCGACGCCGCCACTCGTCGCGGACGAGCGGTGCGACGCCGCCGACGGCGACGAGGATTCCCCAGGCGACGGCGTCGGGCGCGTCGAGTGCGGAGGCGACGACGAATCCGACGACCGCCAGGGCGACGAGCAGCGCCGTCTCTCTCGTATCGCGGGAGACCATGTCGCAGGGTGGGGTCGGCGCGGTGAAAAATCGAGGGGCCGATCACTCCTCGGCGTAGTCGGTCGGATCGACGTGCTCGCGGGCCCACGCGTCGAGTTCGTCGAAGACCGGGCCCAGGTCCTCGCCCTTCTCGGTCAGCGAGTAGAAGGTCGCGACGGGCGCGGCCTCCTCCATGCGCTTGTCGACGAGGCCCGCCTCGGTCAGCGCGTCGAGCGACTGCGAGAGCGTCCGCGAACTCGCGCCCGTCGCCTCCTTGAGTTCGTTGAACCGCAGCTCCTCCTCGTCGTGCAGGTCGTGGAGGACGTTGAGGCGCCACCGCGTCCCGATCACGTCCAGGGACTCTGCCGTCGGGCACGCCTGCGGGTCCACGTCCGCGAACGGGTCGTCCGGGTCGTTCGTCTGCATCGCCCGTGGCTTCGACCATCTGCGTGAAAAACCTCCCGCTGAGACACGTCCCGGTACACCGCGGTATACCCGGTCGATCACCCGTCACCCGATATACCATAATTAACCTGACACTTATGAGAGTGACTCCGGAAGTACTGGATGCGATGAACGCACCGCACGCATTCGGACGCATCGACGGGGAACAAGACGGGAACACAGCGGACGCTGTTTGCGGGGTGTCGAACTGATGGTGTTCGAGACGGCTGTCGCCGGCGCGGCGCTTTTGGCCGGTCGCGCGCTGTTCGCGGCCGTGCTGGGGTTCATGGCACTGGGTAACCTGCTGGACCTGGGGACCAGCGTCGGCTACGCCGAACACAAGGGCGCACCGGCGCCGCGGATACTGGTGCCCCTGTCGAGCGTGGCGCTGCTCGGCGGCGCCGCGTCGATCCTGGTGGGCGCGTTCCCGGCAGTGGGCGCGCTCCTCGTGGTCGGGTTCCTCGTCGGCGTCACGCCGGTGATGCACGACTTCTGGGGCCAGGACGGCGAGGACCGACAGAACGAGCAGATCCACTTCCTGAAGAACGTCGGACTGGCCGGTGGGGCGCTGGTCTTCCTGGCGCTCTCGACGGTCTCGTGGCCCTACGCGCTCGGCCTCGCCCTGCTCTGAATCGCTCGCTGGACGATCCGACACCTCACTACGACAATGGGACGACTCATCGGCGGCGAATGGTTGAGCGACGTGACGAACGACGACCGCGTGGACTTCGACTACGAGGAGACCGAGTTCAGGTCGGCGATAGGGGCCGACCGCCATCCGGCGGACCCCGAACGGTACCACCTCTACGTCTCCTGGGCCTGTCCGTGGGCCCACGGGACGCTGTTGACCCGCAAACTGCTCGGGCTCGACGACGCGATCGGGATCAGCGTCGTCGACCCGCACCGCCGCGACGACGGCTGGGAGTTCACCCCAGAGAAGGAAGGCTGTACGCCCGATCACCTGCACGGCAGCGACTACCTACGAGAGGTCTACACCGCGGCCGACCCCGACTACACTGGCCGCGTCTCCGTCCCCGTCCTCTGGAACGAGCGGGCGGGGACTATCGTCAACGAGGAATCGGACGAGATCATGCGGACGCTCGCCGACGCCTTCGCCGACTATCGTGGCGTCGACCTCTATCCCGAGGGCCACCGCGACGAGATAGACCACTACATCGGCGAACTCTATCGTCCGCTCAACCGCGGGGTCTACCACGCCGGATTCGCGGAGTCGCAGTCCGAATACGAGGACGCCGTCGAGACGGTGTTCGACGCGCTCGACCGCTGGGAGCGTCACCTCTCGGACCGGCGCTATCTGCTCGGCGACCGCCTGTCGCTGGCGGACCTGCGGCTGTTCCCGACGCTCGTCCGGTTCGACGCCGTGTATCACACCCACTTCAAGTGTACCGTCCGCCGACTCGTCGACTACGACAACCTCTGGGAGTACGCGCGGGACATCTACCAGACGGGTGGCATCGCAGGAACGGTGAATCTGGACCACATCAAGGAGCATTACTACCGCAGCCACGAGGAGATCAACCCGACCGGGTTCGTGCCCGTCGGTCCCGACGTCGACTTCGAGGCGCCCCACGACCGGGACGAGTTGCCGGGAATGCCCCCCACCGCGTAACCCGCTGAAGCCGTGCCGATCAGGCGTCGCGTCGGCGGCGCTGTTCGCCGCGGATCGTCGGTGCGACGACGGCGAACGCGACAAGGAAGAGGCCGGCGAATACCTCGGGTGTTTCGAGCGACTGTGCGGCGACGAAACCGATGATACCGATCGCGACCAGTAGTGCGGTTTCTCCCGTATGCCGTGAGACCATTGGCTATCGCATGCCGGTGGTCGATAAATCCTTTCGGATCCCGTCCTCGACCGCGATCCGATGGCGACCCCGACTTTCGCGTCGACGGGTCGTAGCTCGTGACGGACTGCCTGGTCACCGTTTCAGTCGTCGTGTCCGATAGGTTACGACTGACCGATAGATCACCTGATTATCGTGAGTGTAGTTGTCAATACCCAAACGTTCATACAAAATGAATTCGAATGGGAACATCATGGCGAAAAAGACAAACATCGATGACGATGAAAGCGACGGGCGGTATCGACAGAACCGTCGCGAGTTCCTCGGGGGAATCGCTGCCGGGACGACGCTGCTCGGGACCGGCGGTATCAGCGCGGCAACCGCTGGGAGGGGGCACCGGAACGGGTCCGACAGGCAGGGCACGCGTCAGATGGAGTCGCTCGATCGGGGGCTCGTCGCCGTCCCGACGGAAGACGGGGTGTTGCTTCGTTGGCGGCTGTTCGGGACAGAACCCGCCGATCTCGGCTTCCACGTGTTCCGCGACGGCGAACGGCTGAACAACAAACCGATCACCGGCAGCACGAACTACCTCGACCCCGACGGGACGACCGACTCGACCTACGCCGTTCGAGCGGTCGGCAACGGGCGGGCCGGCGACAAAGGCGAGAACAAAGCCGAGGGTCGAAAGCCCGGGATGTCCGAGTCGGTCGAGGTGTGGGACGACCAGTACAAGGAGATTCCGCTGAACAAGCCCGACCCGGTCGAGGGCGAGGACGGCGAGACGGTCACGTACCACGCGAACGACGCGAGTCTGGGCGACCTCACGGGCGACGGCACGCTCGACATCGTCCAGAAGTGGTCCCCGTCGAACGCGAAGGACCCCTCCCAGTCCGGTCACACGAGCGACGTCCTGATCGACGGGTACACGATGGACGGGGAACACCTCTGGCGGATCAACCTCGGCCAGAACGTCCGGGCCGGCGCCCACTACACGCCGTTCCAGGTGTACGACTTCGACGGCGACGGCAAGTCGGAGCTCGTGGTGCGGACGGCCGACGGCACCGAAGACGCGGCCGGCAACGTCATCGGCGATCCGGACGCCGACTGGACGAACGAATCCGGATATATCCTCGAAGGGCCGGAGTATCTCACCGTCTTCGACGGCGAGACGGGCGAGGAGCTCGCGACGCAGGACTTCCAGCCCGCGCGCGGAGACCCCTGCCAGTGGGGCGACTGCTACGGGAACCGCGTCGACCGGTTCCTCGCGGGGACCGCCTACCTCGACGGCGAGCGACCGAGCATCGTGTTCACGCGGGGCTACTACGAGAAGACGATGCTCGCCGCGTGGGACTTCCGGCAGGACGAACTCGAGTTGCGCTGGATCTTCGACAGCGACGACGGACACCCGGAGTACGAGGGCGTGGGCGCGCACAGCCTGGCCACCGCGGACGTCGACGGCGACGGCAAGGACGAGATCGTCTTCGGCGGCGCCGTCATCGACCACGACGGCACCGGCCTGCACACGACGACGATGTCGAATCCCGACGCCCAGCACTGCGGTGACTTCATCCCCGACCGGGAGGGCCTGGAGATCTTCGTTCCCGCCGAGTATCCGGCCGAGGGGGCACCGAGCCTGTCGATGCGCGACGCCGAGACGGGCGAGTACATCTGGGCCGTCAGGAACGGTGCGGACGTCGGCAGAGCGATGGTCGCCGACGTCGATCCGAACTACGAGGGAGCGGAAGCGTGGGGGGGCCAGCCCCTGGACACCGGTAGCGACGTCGCCGGGACGTTCACCGCCGACGGTGAGCCCATCAGTGAGACCGCCATCAGTTCGGTAAACTCCGGGATCTGGTGGACGGGCGACCTCCACCGCGAACTGCTCGACCACGACTGGAAGGGCGACGGGGTCGGCATCGGCAACATCCAGAAGTGGAACCCCGAGGCCCAGGAACTCGACCTCCTGAAATCCTTCGAGGGCACTCGCTCGAACAACTGGACGAAGGGCAACCCGTGCCTGTCGGGGGACGTCCTCGGCGACTGGCGCGAGGAGGTCATCTGGCGGGCCGAGGACAGCAGCCACCTGCGCCTCTACGCGACGCCGCACGAGACCGACCGCCGGCTGTACACGCTGTTGCACGACCCGCAGTACCGGACCGGGATCGCGCGACAGAACGCCGGCTACAACCAGCCGCCGTGGCCCAGTTTCTTCCTCGGCCACGGGATGGACGACCCACCGAGACCCGACATCAAGACCTCGTTCGAACCCGCGGGTGCCGATCGACTCGCCGAGATATCCGCCAGCGTGACCGATGCGACTCCCTGCGTCCAGGTCCAGTTCGAAGCGGTCGACCGGACCGACAACGGCCAGAAGATCACCGCTCTCTCGTGGGAGTTGGGCGACGGCACGACCGCGACGGGCCGGTCGGTCAGTCACACCTACGACGAACTGGGCACGTACTCCGTCAAGCTGACCGCGACGGGCAAGCACGGGGAGACGACGACCGACTTCGAGACGATCGCGGTCGAGGAACCGGAGCCGATAGCCCGGGTCGTGCCGAGCGCGACCGAGGTCGACCCGGACGAGTCGATCGACTTCGAGGCGGAGGACGTCTCCGGCGAGTACTCGATCGACTCCCTGACGTGGGAGTTCGGCGACGGCGCGACCGCGACGGGGCAGTCAGCTACGCATAGCTACGACGGTCCCGGCGAGTACACCGTCACGCTGACCGCCACCGCCGAAAGCGGGTGCACGACGTCGTACTCAGAGGCGATCACGGTCGAACTCACGGACGGCACCTACCGTCTGACCTCCCTGATCAACGGCGACGACATCGTAATGAGCGTCGACGGCGAACTCGCCGACGGGGCGAACGTCTACAACGACACCGTCGGCGAGGCCAGCGGCCAGACGTGGGAGGTGGCCGAACTCGAAGACGGTATCTACCGCATCTCCGCGGCCGACGCCGACGACCTCGTCTTAGAGGCGGCCGACGGCGGTACCGACACCGGCACGAACCTCGAACTCGGCCAGTGGGAGGGCGCCGACTACCAGAAGTTCGCGGTGGTGCCCAAGAGCGGCAGGGGCTACACGCTCGAACCGACCCACGCCGACCTCGCGGCCGACGTCTGGGAGCGCGACCCCGAACCGGGCGCGGACATCCGCCACTGGAACGTGACCGGCGCGGACAACCAGCAGTTCGCCTTCCTCGACCCGTCGGCCTGACGCCCGACGAGTCCAAGGACGACGAGCAGTGTCGTCTCTTTCGTATCGCGGGAGACCACGGTTCGGTGCGCGGGTTGGAAAAGCCGACAGGTCGAGTCGCCCGGTGTGTTGCACGCATCGCGTTTGAAATTCGGCATCTTATCGACTGGAATAGTCTGTAGCCGTGGGAGAGGATTTCGCCCGATATCTTATCAGTGATCGCGAGACCAGTGTCGCGTGTGCGACGTGATTATTACGATACAACGCGATGCAATGCACATGGAGAACGTCACGACGCGCATGAGTGACGAGGAACTCGACCTCGTGGAGCGGCTGGCCGACGCCAGCGGGGAGAGCCGCAGCGAGGCCGTCCGGAAGGCCGTCCGTCGCGGCGCACAGGAGGAGTTGATACGACTCGCGCTCCAGCGCTATCGGGACGGCGAGGTCGGGATGCGCGGCGCGGCGGATCTGGCGGGAGTACCGATCTCCGAGATGATGGCCGAGGCCAACGAGCGCGGCGTGCTGTCGAACTACGACGAGGCAGATCTGGCCGACGACGTCGACGCGTTGCGATGAGCGATAGCGACGACGAACGGCTGATTCTTGTGGACGTGAGCGTGTTCATCACGCTCGCCGCGGTGGACGCGGTAGAATTGCTGTCCGGACTGGCTGGCCGTCTCGTCATCCCGGAACGGGTGGTCGCCGAACTCGTGGACGACCGCTCGCAGGCGGCGCTATCGACCGCCCGCAAGGAGGGTTTCGTCGACGTCGAGCGAGCCGAGACCGAACTGGAGTCGGCGCGGACGCATCTCGGGAGCAGTTCGGACGACACCGGTGACGTCGGACTGCTCGCTCACGCCCTGACCGCCGATGGATCGGTCGTCGCAGTGACCGACGACAAACCGCTCCGGCAGACCTGCAAAGCGCTCTCGATACCCGTTTCCGGATCGATCGGTGTGCTGGTTCGCGCCGTCGACCGCGATGCTATCGACGCTCGCGAGGCGAAGGAAACGCTATACGCGATGGACGAAGTGGGCGCACGGCTGAGTGCAAGTCTCGTTCGACGGGCCGAGCGGTTGATCGACGAGGCCGAAGCCGGGTGAGAAATCGGGCGCCGCCGAAACGGTTTGCGAGTCTCAGTCGTCGTCAGCGCGCGGCGCCGTCTCTGCCTCGCCGTCGGCGTCGGCGGTGACGACGCGGTCGCCGCGCGGCCCGTCCATGTCCACGTCCGGGAGCAGGTCGCGGAGGTACTTCCCGGTGTAGGAGCCCTCGGTGCGGGCGACCTCCTCGGGGGTCCCTTCGGCGACGAGCTGCCCGCCGGCTTCCCCGCCCTCGGGACCGAGATCGACGATGTGGTCGGCGTTCTTCACGAGGTCGAGTTCGTGCTCGATGACGACGACGGTGTTGCCGTCGTCGGTGAGCCGGTGGAGCACGTCGATGAGCTTGCGCTCGTCGTGGGGGTGCAGGCCGGTGGTCGGCTCGTCGAGCAAGTAGAGCGTCTCGCCGGAGTCCTTCTTGCCGAGCTCCTCGGCGAGCTTGACGCGCTGGGCCTCCCCGCCCGAGAGGGTCGTCGACGGCTGGCCGAGCTGCATGTAGTCGAGGCCGACGTCCTTCAGGAGCTTCAGCCGGCGGCGGATCTGACTGTGGCCCTCGAAGAAGTCGTAGGCCTCGTCGATGCTCATGTCGAGCACGTCCGCGATGGTGGCGTCCTTGTAGGTGACGTCGAGCGTCTCGCGGTTGTAGCGCGCGCCGCCGCACTCCTCGCAGGGGACCTGCACGTCCGAGAGGAAGTTCATCTCGATGGTGACCGTCCCCTGCCCGCCGCACTCCTCGCAGCGGCCGCCCTTGACGTTGAACGAGAACCGTCCCTTCTCGTAGCCGCGCTGTTTGGCGAGGTTCGTCTCGGCGAACAGCTCGCGGATGTGGTCGAAGACGTTGGTGTACGTGGCGGGATTGGACCGGGGCGTCCGACCGATGGGCGACTGGTCGATCAGCCGGACGGTCTCGATGTTGTCGAGCCCGGAGAGGCCGTCGTGCTCGCCGGGGTTCACGTCGGAGTTGCCGTGCATCTCGCGGGCGAGCGCCTTGTAGAGCACGTCGTGCATCAGCGTCGACTTGCCCGACCCGGAGACGCCGGTGATGGCCGTGAAACAGCCGACGGGCAGGTCGACGTCGAGTTCGTTCAGGTTGTGCTGGCGGGCGCCCTCGATGGTGATGGTGCCGTCGGGGTCGCGGCGCTCCTCGGGCACCGGGATGGCGCGCTCGCCGGAGAGGTAGTCGCCGGTGATACTGTCCTCGCAGTCGACGACCTCGTCGAAGTCGCCATTAGTAACGATCTCGCCGCCGCGCTTGCCCGGGCCGGGGCCCATGTCGATGATGTTGTCCGCGCGGCGCATCGTCTCGGTGTCGTGCTCGACGACGAGCAGGGTGTTACCGAGGTCGCGGAGTTCGGCGAGCGTGTTCAGCAGGCGGTCGTTGTCGCGCTGGTGGAGCCCGATCGAGGGCTCGTCGAGGACGTACAGCACGCCGACGAGGCCGCTCCCGATCTGGGTGGCCAGCCGGATGCGCTGGCTCTCCCCGCCGGAGAGCGTGGCGGCCTCGCGGTCGAGAGTCAGGTACTCCAGCCCGACCTCGACCATGAACCCGAGGCGCGCGCGGATCTCCTTGAGGATCTCCTCGGCGATCATGGTGTCCCGTTCGTCCAGGTTCTGCTCGACGCCCTCGAAGTGTTCTAGAGCGTCGCCGATCGAGAGCCGGTTGACCTCGGTGATCGAGGCGCCGTCGACCAGCACCGCGCGGGACTCTGCCTTCAGTCGGGTCCCCTCGCACTCGGGGCAGGTCGTCGTCGCCATGTACTCCTCGATGTGCTCGCGTGCGCGGTCGGAGTCGGTCTCGACGTGGCGTCGTTCGAGGTTGGGGATGACCCCCTCGAAGCGCTCGGTCTTCTCGCGGGTGCCGTTTTTCGTCCGCCACTCGAAGTGGACGCGGCTGTCTGTCCCGTAGAGGAACTGCCGCTGGATCGATTCGTCGACCTCCTCGAAGGGCGTGTCCAGCGAGACGCCGAAGTGCTCGGCGACGTTGTCGAGCTGGCGCGAGTAGTAGGTGCGGTCGTAGCTCCAGGGCTCGAAGACGTGCTTCAGCGGCTTCGTGGGGTCCTGGATCACCAGGTCCTCGCTGACCTCCTTGGTCTCGCCGAGCCCCTCGCAGACCGGGCAGGCGCCGTAGGGGCTGTTGAACGAGAACGAGCGCGTCTCGATCTCGCTGATGTCGATGTCGCAGTGGGTGCAGGCCAGGTCCTCGGAGAACTCGACGACGAGTCGGTCGTCGCCGCCGTCGTCCTCGTCACCGAGGTCGCCCACCGAACGGGTGGTCGCGCCGCCGAGTTCCACGTCCTCGGGAGGGTCGGGGACGACGACCTTGAGGACGCCCTCGCCCTCCTCCAGGGCGGTCTCGACGGAGTCCGTAATTCGAGAACGGGCGTCGGGGCTGACGGTGATGCGGTCGACGACCACGTCGATGGTGTGGTCGTAGTTCTCGTCGAGTTCGGGGCGGTCCAGCGAGAGGTCGTGCTGCTCGCCGTCGACCTCGACGCGGGCGTACCCCTCGGCGACGAGTTCGTCGAAGAGGTCCTCGAAGGCGCCTTTCTGGTCGCGGACGACCGGCGCGAGGATCTTCGCGCGGGTGCCCTCGGGGAGTTCGAGGATGCGGTCGACCATGTGCTGGGCGGACTGCTCGCCGACTTCGCGGCCGCACTCGGGGCAGTGGGGGGTGCCGACGCGGGCGTAGAGAAGTCGCAGATAGTCGTGGAGTTCGGTGACGGTCCCGACCGTCGAGCGGGGGTTGTTCGCGGCGTTCTTCTGGTCGATGGAGATCGCCGGCGAGAGCCCCTCGACGTTCTCGACCTTCGGCTTGTCCATCTGCCCGAGGAAGTTGCGCGCGTAGGCCGACAGCGACTCGATGTAGCGCCGCTGGCCCTCGGCGTAGACGGTGTCGAACGCGAGCGAGGACTTCCCCGACCCCGACAGGCCGGTCACGACCGTCAACTCCTCGCGCGGGATCGTTACGTCGACGTCCTTGAGGTTGTGTTCCTCTGCCCCTCGGACCTCGATGACGTCTTTACTCATCTATCCCACGTCAAGGACCGGGGGTGTGAAACCCTGTCGGTTCGCCCGTTTCCGCGGCAATGTTCGCCACCATGATGCCGAAATTTAAATACCAGGGGCGGAACACTTGGGGCGTATGGCTGGGAGCTACGACATCGCAGGGATCGAACTGGGAGACGACAGCTACACCGTCGAGCAGTCGCTCGTCCGGAGCAAGTACAAGGCGATGGACGCGGCGGGTAACGTGGTCCTGCGCGGGAAGAAGAAGATGCTGAAGATGAAAGAGGAGTTCCCGTTCACCGACGGGGACGGGACCGAGGTGTTCACGGTCAAAGCCGGGGGCATCATCGACGTGGCCGGGAACTACGTCCTCTCGGACGCCCAGACCGGCGAGGACCTGGTCATCCTCGACAACGACTACTCGCTGTTCCAGGACACCTGGAAGATCCGGGACGCCCGCGACGAGTCGAAGATCGCCGAGATCAACTCCCGCGGCGCGCTCGTGACGGTGGCTCGCCACTACCTGCCGTTCGGCGGGCTGATCCCCCACAAGTACGAGATCACCGACCTCGACGGCAACCACGTCGGTAGCATCGAGGGACAGTTCTCGCTGAAAGACCGCTACGAGGTCACCATCGACGACACGAGCACCGTTCCGAAAGAGCCCGTCGTCGCCGCGGCGATGGTCATCGACGCGATCCAGGGCCACTAGAAACGGCTGTTTTCGGGTTCGGGCACCCTCACCCCGGTAGCGAAAGCGTATTCGGGTCGGTACCGGGACATCCACGCCGACACCGGCGCACTCGGACAGCCTCTGGACCGGTCGTGTTGACGCCCCGAGTCACTTCTCTCCCCGAGCCTGTCGCTTCCACTCGCGCTCCTGTCGCCGCTCGGCGACGTGGCGGCGTCCGTCGGCGAGGTCCGTGCGTGTGTGCTCCGCGAAGGCCGTCACGTCGGCCATGAAGTCGTCTTCGAAGGACTCCAGCACGTCGTAAGACCAGCGGTGATCGTCGACGACGCCCCGCGGGAGGTGACGCTTGCGGATCTCGTCTGCCAGGTCCTCGTGCCCGCTCTCGCGGAGCAGCGTCTCCGCCTCGTCGAGGTGCTCCATGGCGTGGCCGGTGTTGTGGTGGAACTCCACGAGTTTGCCGTGGGCGCGCCTGAGCCACTCCAGTCCGAGTTCGACCTCGTGGAGCGCCTCGACTTCGCAGTCCGACAGGTCCGCGCCGGGGGTATCGTCGTCGATTGCCATGCCATACCGTAGCGCTGGCGGAGAGATAGGCCTGTTGCCGGTGTTCGCGAGGCGGCCGGAAGCGTCGGTCAGGCGTAGGCCTCGAACTCCTCACCGAAGACGAGGAAGTAGCCGACGCCGACGACGCCGACGACGCTGGCGACGCTGAACGCCAGTTCCGGGCCGGCGGTCAGCGTCCCGAGGGCGTCGACCGGCAGGTCGAGCGCCCAGTCGCTATCGTAGAGATACCCGCCGAGCGCGGCGCTGGGGATGACGATAGTGTTGCGCAGGAGGTAGTACGCGCCGGTGACGCGGCCGCCCGCGTCACGCTCGGCCGGGCCGACGATGAGCGCCTTGTGCGAGGGGAGCCCGGCGAAGCGTAGCCCCGAGAAGGCGAACAGGGCGGTGATGACGGCGGGGTCGGCCGGCGCGAAGATAAGGAGCGCGGGGAACACCGCGTACACGGCGAACCCGAGCGCGACGACGGGCTTCAGCCCCACTCGCTCGGCGGCGATGGCGGCGGGCGCCATGGAGACGAGCGCGACCACCATCTCGACGCCGAGCAGGACGCCGAAGAACACGGCGGGGTTGAGGTAGTAGCCGAACAGCGTCACGTCAAGTTCGTAGATCCGGGTGATGACGAGGATGAAGAAGCCGTAGACCATCCCGTTCGCGAAGCGGACGAGCGTGTCGGCGACGAGCAGTGGCCGGAGCGTCTCGGGCAGGTCCGCCAGATCCCGGCGGATCTGCGCGACCCCCTCGAACTCCGTGCCGAAGGAGTCGGCGTCGGTCTCGTAGCGGACGTGCTGGACGACGGTGGCGACGGCGCCGAAGCCGACGGCGACCGCGAGGACGTACAGGAAGCCGGGGAGGATGTCTTCCCCACCGCGGTCGCCGAGGGAGAAGAGGAGGCCCGCCGCCAGCAAGGGACCGATCAGGAACGCCGTGCGGCGGAACGTCTCGGTGCTGGCGAACCCGCGGGCGAGCCGGTCGTCGGGAACGCTCTGCTTGACGATGGCGAACGTCGCGCCGAGGCCGAACGACTTCCAGGCCTGCGCGAGGACCAGTCCGACGAAGATCCACAGCCACGGTTCGAGGACGACCGCGCCGAGGTCGATCGGGCCGACGAGCGGGGCGACCAGCCAGACGACGAACCCGAGCGTCGACAGCAGGCCGAACAGGGTGAGGGCGTACCGCGAGCCGACGCGGTCGGAGAAGACGCCACCGGCGTAGGGGTAGACCGCGCTGATGACGTTGCCGAACGACCCGTAGAGGCCGACGACGAACGGGGTGGCGCCGAGGACGACGAGGTACTCCGAGAGGTACCGTCCGGTCATCTGGAAGCCGAGGCTGAACGCGAACATCGCCAGCGAGAGCACGAGCACGTCCCGCTCCAGCGAGAAGAACTGCCGCACCGTCGACCGGACGCTCGGCGTCTCCGTTGCCATGTCTGCGGGTCCGTCCCCCCGGACCTAAACGTCCGCGAGGCGGCGACGGTTGCCGGTATGCGCTCCCCTGCGGGACGTTCCCGACCGATCCGGTATATAGGCCTCGGGGGCCTCCGGCGGGCGGCCGATCACGCTCGGCGGCGGGCCGCGACGGCGCCGAGGAGCAGCGCGACCAGCGCGCCGGCCACGCCGAAGCCGGGACCGACGCCGCTGTCGGTTTCGGTGGCGGCGTCGGTCTGCGTGCCCGTCGCGGTGGCGGTCGCGGTCGGGGTGGCACCGCCGCCCGCCTGGACGCCTTCGACCGTCACGGCGTCCTCGCGGCCGTCGGACTCGGCCGAGATGGTGACGTTCCCGGCGCTCTCGACGGGGACGCGGAGGACGCCGTTCTCGTCGGTCTCGCCGGCAGACGAGCCGCCGACGCTGACGGACGCGCCGGAGACGGGGTTGCCGTACTCGTCGACGACGGTCACCCGGACCGGCTCGCCGACGACCACTCGGTCGCTGTCGGCCCGGACGTCGATAGCGGACTGGCGCTGGATGGACGCGTTGAGCGAGGTCTCGGACTCGCGGACCGACAGGCGCCTGGTTACGCTCTCGTAGCCGGGCTTGGTGATCGTCACGTCGTAGGCGTCGTTGACGGGGACGCTGACGGTGACGCCGCCGGTTCCCTGCGTGGTCACGTCGGCGATGTCCGGGACCGTGACGTTGGCGCCAGTCACGGGCCGCGGCGGGTCGAAGTGGTCGTCAGTGACGCTGAACGACACCAGCACCGAGTCCTGTTCGACGGTCATCGACTGGGAGACCTGCCCGTCGACGGTCAGCGTCGTCCGGTTGCGCAGGTACCCCTCCTTGAACGTGATGAGGGTGTAGTTCCCCTGCTCGATGTTGTCGGTGGTGAACGTCCCGTCGCCGGACGTCCGGGCGTTGACCACCGGCTTGCCGTCGTGGAACATGCGGACGATGGCGTTGTCGACGGCACCGTTCGCGTCCGCGACCGAGACGGTCGCCTTCCCCTTCTGTGCGACTCGGATCCGCACGTCGCCCTCGCTCGCGTTCTCGACGACGTACGGGTGGTTGCGGACGTAGTGTGGGTGGTCGATACGGATGGTGACGTCGGCGCCCTCGGCGACGTCGATGAACGCCTTCCCGTTGCCCGCGGTCGTTCGGTTGACCGGCCCGCCCCCGTCCCAGGTCGCCGAGAGCCGCGCGTCGCTGAGCGGGTTGCCGCCCTGGTCGACGACGGTGACTGTCAGCGTGACGGTCTCGGTCTGCGTCGTCGACGCGCCGACGCCCCCGACGAACGACGCGCTGACGACGAACAGCGAGAACAGAACCGGAGCCATTCGCGCGTGTGCCCGTGCCATGACTGGTACCTTATTGGGCGTCCCCATATCTTTGTCGACTGTTAGCCCCTTGCTTTCCACTTCGCCTGACAGGTGCCAGAACGGGTCCCGGGATCGGGTCGCCCTCCGGCGACCGGCGAGCGGTCAGCGGCCGCTCTGGAGGTCCTCGACCAGGGAATCGATCTCCTCGCGGGTGACCGTCGTCATCGCGCCGGGGATGGTCCGCGCCAGCGTCGCACCGGCGACCCCGTAGGCCAACGCATCGTCGGCGCTCGCCCCCGAGAGGACGCGTTCGAGGAAGGCGCCGGCGAACGCCTCGTGCTGTCCGGCCGGGTCGACGGCGTCCACCTCGACGCCGTCCTGCTCGTGGATGACGCTGCCGCGGCAGGCCAGCGCGCCGCGCTCGCTCCGCGTGATGACGACCGTCTCGAACTCCCGCGTCGACGCGATAGCGTGCGCGATCTCGCGCGGCGACCCCGTCCGGTCGAAGACGCGCCGCGCCTGTTCCTCGTTGGCGATCAGGATGTCCACGGCGTCGAACACGCCGTCGAGCGTCTCGCGGGCCTCCTCGACCGACCAGAGGCCCGGCTGGAAGTCCAGATCCATCGCGACGAGGCCGCTCCCCGCGGCGCGCAGGACCGCCTCGGCCGTCTCGACGATGTCGCCCGACAGCGAGAGCGTGCTCCCCGCGACGAACGTCGCGTCGGCCCGCTGGACGCGGTCCATGGGCAACTCGCCGGGCGTGACCGAGGCCGCGGCGGCGTGATAGCGGTCCTGCAGCAGGCGTCCCTCGCGCGGCTCGGGCGCCTGCTCGGCGAACTGGAGGCCCTGTCGGCCCTCGTCGGCCCACGCGATCTCGGTGTCGACGCCGTGCTCGTGGAGCGCCCGCTCGACCCGCCGACCCAGCGGGGAGTCCGGGAGCTTCGAGAGCCACGTCGCGTCCGCGCCCATCGCCGTCGCCGCGACGGCGACGTTGCTCTCCGTTCCCGACACCCGTATCCGCATCTCACCGGCCGTCTCGAGGCGCTCGTCCCCGACCGGTGACACCCGTAGCGACGTTTCTCCGAACGTGACCAGCTCCGTCATACCCCGTCCATGGACAGCGCGCGGTATAATTCATAGGGGGACGGACCTGTCACTGGATTTTCGTCCGCCACCGGGCCGATCGCGGTAAACCAGCGGAATCACCGATGCCGCGGCGCGGGCGTCACTCCCGGCGACACCGCGACGAGGACGTTAGTCCCGCCGGCCGCCGTGGCCGGGGTAGTCCCGCTCGAAGCGGGCCTCGATCTCGTCGGCGTCGAACTCGACGACGACGGGGCGGCCGTGCGGGCAGGCCCACGGGTTCTCGCAGTCGTCCAGCCGCGCGAGTAGGTCGCGGACCGACCCTTCCGTCAGCGAGGTGTTGCCGGTGATCGAGGGGTAGCAGGCGAGATCCGCGAGCAGTTCGTCCGCCGCCGCCTCGACGGTCTCGGCGGCGCTGCCCTCGCCCTCGACGAACGCCGCCAGCGCGTCCCGTAAGAGGTCGGGATCGGCGGCGTCGGCGACCAGCGACGGCACGGTCCGCACTTCGACCGTCCGGTCGCCGACGCGCTCGGCCCGGAAGCCCAGCGTCGCCAGCGCCTCGCCGTAGGTCTCGAACAGCTCCGCCTCGCGGGCCGTCAGCGACAGCTCGACCGGCCGCGCGAGCGCCTGCGTCGTCGTCTCGCCGGTGAACTCCTCGCGGAGGCGCTCGTAGTTGATCCGCTCGTCGGCGGCGTGCTGGTCGATCAGGACGAGCCCCTCGTCGGTCTCCGCGAGGACGTACGTCTCGTGGAGCTGTCCGAGCACGCGCATCGACGGCAGCGAACCGAAGTCGGTCGGTCCGGCGTCGGGGTCGCCGCCTCCGAGCCGCGCCTGGCCGTGCCCGCCCGTGAACTTGCGGCCAGCGTCGTGAGGGTCGGCGCCCTCGGGCGTCTCCGCACCCGCCGCGGTGCCCGCGTCCGCGTCCTCGGCTTCGGCCCCGTTGCCGGTTCCGTCCTGATCGCCCGGGTCGCCGTCGCTATCGGCTCCGCCTTCGCCGTCCGGCGGCGACTCCGTGGACGGGCCGCCCGGCGGAGACGACCGAGGCGACGGTGCCGCGGGGTCCGACGAGAAGGTCGGTCCCGATACCGACGCGACGGTGGAGTCCGTCGCACTGGCGGAATCGGTCTCGTCGGGATCGGTCCCACCGGAGTCGGCCCTGATGGAATCGGCCCCGCCGGAACCGACCCCGTCGGCGCCGGGCGCATCGTCGACGGACGGGTCACCGGCGCCCGCGTCTTCGGATCCGGCGCCGGCCACGGCCCCGGTCGACGGACCGCCAGAGTCGGCGGTCGATGGCCCACGGGAGCCGGGTTCGGTGCCCGATTCGCCGCCAGCGTCCCGGTCGGGGCCGCCAGCGTCTCGGTCGGTGTCCCCACCCTCCCGGTCGGGGCCGCCACCGTCCGGGTCGGCGTCACCGTCGACCGTTCCACCCTGTTCCGGGCGTATCTCGGTCTGTTCGGGCGCGGACTTCCCCCGCGGGGCGCCGCTGCGGAGGAGTCCCTCCTCCAGCAGCGCGGACTCGACGGCGGTTCGGATCTGCTCCCGGACGCCCTCCTCGTCGGCGAAGCGGACTTCCAGCTTGCGGGGATGGACGTTCACGTCCACGTCGCCGGCGGGGACGTCGAGGAAGAGGACGGCGAAGGGGTACCGGTCCGGCGCGAGCTGGTGGCCGTAAGCCTCGATGACCGCGTCGCGCACGGCCGTCGCGGTGACGTATCGACCGTTGACGTACGTCGAGCAGTACTCGCGGGTGCTCCGCGTCGTCTCGGGGTGGCTGACCAGCCCGGAGACGCCTGCGAGCGGGCCGTCCGGCAGCGACTCCCCGTCGGCCTCCACGTCGACCATCGACTGGGCGACCTCGCGGCCGTAGACGGACATGACGGCCGCCCGGCGGTCGCCCTGGCCGGTGGTCGCGAACGTCTCGCGGCCGTCGTGGGTCAGCGAGACGGCCACGTCCGGGTTCGCCAGCGCGTAGCTCGTGACGACCGTGTTGACGTGGGCGAACTCCGTGCCGTCCTGCTTGAGGTACTTCCGGCGAGCGGGGACGTTGAAGAAGAGATCCTCCACCTCGATGGCGGTCCCCTCCGGGCAGCCCGCGGGCTCGACGCTGGTCACCTCGCCGCCCTCGATCCGCAGTTCCGTGCCGCGAGCGGCGTCCACGTCGGCCCGGTCGGCGCGGGGGTGGGTCGTGATCGTCAGGCGGGAGACGGCGCCGATGGCGTGGAGCGCCTCGCCGCGGAAGCCCAGCGTGGCGACGCCGGACTCCAGGTCGTCGATGCCGCTGATCTTCGAGGTGGTGTGTTCCTCGACCGCGCGTCGGACCTCGTCCTCGGTCATCCCGATGCCGTCGTCGGCGACGCGGATCCCGTCTTTGCCGCCGCGCTCGACGGCCACCTCGACGCGGGAGGCGTCGGCGTCGAGGCTGTTCTCGACGAGTTCCTTCACGACCGACGCGGGGCGCTCTGCCACCTCGCCCGCCGCGATGCGCTCGACGGTCGCCTCGTCGAGGCGCCGGATCTGTCCGGTCGGGGCGTCGTCGCTCATCTACCTCTCCGTGGTCGGCCGACGCCCTTGAGTACTCCGGCCGCGGGCGGCAGGCGATCCGCCGGCCGCCCGGACCGCCGGCCGCCCGGACCGCCGACCGCACGGACCTCCGACCGCCCAGACCGTCGGCTACAGGGTTGCGAGCTTCGAGCCGCCGTACCCGAGCGTCGCGATCCCGGCCAGCGCGAGCAGGAGCTGGTGGATCCGCCCGACGGCCAGGAGCGGCGGCCCGGAGGTCTTCGTCATCATCGCGTCGTACGTCGCGTCGGGCCGTTCCTCGTCAGCGGGGGGCAGGTCGACCGTGCCGTTGGGCCGCTCGACGATCACGTGCATCGGGTACCGGGCGCCCGGGTCGGACATGTTCGCGCGCTCGATCACCTCCGCCCTCGTGGGGTAGTCGTAGTCGTCCGCGCCGTCGCTCGGGGGGACGCGGTACTCCCCGCCGTTCTCCAGCGTGGCGACGTACAGATCCTGTGCGCGCTCGGAGAGGTTCTCGTAGGCGACGACCCGGTACCCTTCGCTCCGGAGCCCGGTCTCGTTGCCCTCGATGTAGTCCGGCTGTTCGACCGACGTGTCGTGCCAGTGGACGGTGCCGACGGGGACGACGGCGGCCGCGGCCAGCAGGACGAGGCCGAGCGCGACGAAGGCCAGGTTTCGGTGTGTCTCACGCATCGTGATCACCCCAGGTCGGCGCCGCTGAAGCGCCAGTAGCCGATCGCAAGCGGGACGAGGCCCCAGGCGACGACCGCGACGAGGCCGAAGGCGTTGTGAGCCAGCGTCTCGTGCCGAGCCGACCACCGCGACGCCGTCAGGACGTGACTGGTCCAGTCAGTGGCGGCGAGCGTCGCCTGGACCGGGTTCAGCCGCCCGACGTACAGGTACCACTCCGGCGCGTCGGGGCTGGCGTTCGTGAGGCCGTTGAGTCGCGACGGGTCGAACCCGGGTCCCTCGACGACCGTCCCGACGGCTCTGACCACTGTCGCCCGCCAGAGGTTCAGCGGGCCGGTGAAGAGGTAGAGCCCGAACAGGAGCGTCACCGCCCGGACCTTGGTCGCGACGGCCGCGGAGACGCCGACGGAGAGGCCCGCCCACGCGAACGTGTACGCCGCCAGCAGGCCCGCGTCGAGCAGGCACTCCACGCCGTCGAGCGTCCCGTACGCCTGGATCAACACGCCGCCGAGGACGAGGTAGGTCCCGAGCGACACGGCGAGCAGGACGACGGTTCGGCTCAGCGCCTTGCCGAGGAGGACGGCGCCGCGGTCCGTCGGGAAGCTCAGCAGGACGCGGAGGCTCCCGGACTCGCGCTCGCCGGCGACCGCGGCGTACGCGGCCACGATGGCGACCGGCCCGCCGAACAGGACGAACGGGACCAGCAGCTGATCCTGCGTCGAGTCGACCAGCACGTTCCACGAGTCCGTTGCCCGGTCGTGGGTCTGGGGGACCGACACCGCGAGCATCACCAGCGCCGCGCCCCACAGCAGCTTCGACCGCGAGAGGTCCGTCAGGTCCTTCCGCGCGATAGTCAGCGCCCGCGCGGTCACGCCTCGCTCACCCCCGTCGACGCGTCGGATTCGGGGCCCGCCCCGGCGTTCGTGTACTCGGTGAAGAGGTCTTCGAGCGACGCCTCCTCGACATCGATGTCGCGGACCGTCGCGCCCGCGGCACTCACTCGCTCGATGACGTCCGCCTTCACGCCCGGGTCCGTACACGAGACGCGGAGCACGTCGCCGCGGACGGTGACGTCCGTCACACCGTCGATCGCTTGGACGCCGCTCGTGTCGGGCACCGCGTCGACGGTGACGACGAGCGTCGATCCGGAGCCGAGGCGGTCGCGGAGCCCCTCGACCGTGTCGACGGCCACGAGGTCGCCGTCGTTCATGATGCCGACGCGGTCGCAGACCGCCTCGACCTGCTCCATGACGTGGCTGGAGAAGAAGACCGTCGCGCCGCGGTCGCGCTCGGCGCGGACGAGTTCGCGCATCTCGCGGGCGCCGTTCGGGTCCAGTCCGGAGGAGGGCTCGTCGAGGATGAGGAGGTCTGGCTCGCCGACGAGCGCCATCGCGAAGGCCAGGCGCTGGGTCATCCCCTTCGAGAAGCCGCCGACGGCGCGGTCGGCGTCCGCGGCGTCGAGGCCCACGCGGTCGAGGACCGTCTCCGGGTCGACGTCGACGCCCTCCATCTGGGCGGCGAAGCGGACGTGCTGTCGGGCGGAGAGCCGGTCGTACAGCGCGTACCCCTCGGGGAGGACGCCCAGGCGCGCCCGGACTTCCTCCGGTCGCTCCCGCGGGTCGATTCCCAGCACCGACACGTCGCCGCTCGTCGGTCGGACGTAGTCCAGCAGGACGTTGATCGTCGTCGACTTGCCCGCGCCGTTCGGGCCGAGGAAGCCGAAAATCTCGCCCTCCTCGACGGTGAGCGAGAGCCCGTCGACGGCGCGGACGTCGCCGTACTCCTTCGTCAGCGCGGTGGTTTCGATCGCTGCCATTTCGTCCGGACCGTGTCTCCGACTGACGGTAAAATATCCGATAGGTTCGACGACGTTCGAAGCTACGTTCCGCGTTCAGGTACTATCGTCTATCGTATGTTTCTGCGGCGACGACTGGCCGCGGTTCAGGTCGAGTCCTGACGGCCGGCGGCGTAGTAGCCGGCCGCGAGGAACGCCGCCGTCCAGAGGAGCATGACGCCCACGGCGTAGGCCGCGTGGATCGGATCGCCGCCGATGGTGACCTCGCGGGTTTCGCCGCCGATGACGATGTGCGTCGAACTGAGCTTCACGGCGAGCCAGTTGGCGACGCCCCGGAAGCCGTCGAACGGGTTGAACCAGCCGAGGTACAGCGCCCACCAGGGGTCCCCGGAGTAGGGATTCTCGAGCCGGGTGAGTTCGTGGGGAGCGTAGGCGTCGCCGAGGAGGAGCGGGCCGACGACGTTCGAGACGGTGTTGTGCCAGAAGTGGGTCAGGTTCGCGAGGAGGTACAGGCCGAACGTGGCCGCGAACGCCCGCTTCGGCGTCGCCGCGAGCCCGCCGAACCCGACCGCGATCGCCGCCCACATGACCGTGAACACCGATAGCAGCGCGGCGTTGGCGGCGTAGGCGGCCGGTTCGAACGACCGGAGTTCGGCGAAGACGAGCGCTCCCTGGAGCAGGTACGTCCCCAGGACCAGACAGACAAGGACCGCCGACCGACTCAGCGCGACCCCGACGAACGCGGTTCGTCCCCGTTCCGGGAGCCCACCGCGGGCCCGTCGGTTGCCCGGGCCGCTTGCCGACGCCATCGCGTGGTCCGACTCACGCCCCCGACTCCGGTCGATGCCGGCCGCGACGTACGCGGTAAGACCGGCCGCGACGAGAGCCAGCGCGACGGGGTTCGGGCCGAACTGCATGATCGCGAGGTAGGCGAGGGCGGCGAGAAACGCGGCACCGAACGCGGCCAGCGCCCGGCGCGTCCGGGTCCGGCGTGCCGCGTCCCATGTCCGCTCGACGCGGTGACGGAAGGCTTCCAGCCGGCCGGACGCGGGCGGGGCGCCGTTCGCCGCGTAGCCGACCCCTGCCGCCGCGGCGCCGACGGTCACGTAGTAGAGGTCGGGGATCCGGCTCAGCACGTCGTAGTGCGTCTGCACCAGGATGTCGCTGCCGAGCAGGTCGTGGACCGGCGCGACGGTCAGGGCGACGACCACTACGGCGATCGCCCACAGCAGCGTCGACCGACGGAGCGCCGCGAGGTCGCGCCGCGCGACCGCGAGCGCGGAGTCCGGCGAACTGGCCGCGCGACTCGCGGGGTCGGAGCGGCGACCTCGCTGCCGCTCCCGCTCGCTCGCGTCGGTCCGATCGCGGGGCGTCGCCATCGTGTCCGCACCTGAGCGGGGTCGGGAGTAAAACCCGGCGGTGACTTCGACGCCGTTCGAAACTTTCTGTACCTTATATGTGATACCGGTGACTCCTCGCAGCCATGGACGAGGTGGACGGCGGTCGGTCCCCGCGACCGCTCTCGCGTCGACGGGTCCTGAAGAGCGTCGGCGTCGCGGCCGGCGCGGCGACCGTCGGCGGCGGCCACCTGCTCAGCCGGGACAGCCCGGAGATGCCCCGGCGCCTCGACTCGTGGCCGCCCGACAGCGGCGCCGCGACCGTGGTGACGGCCGACTACTACGACCAGTGGTCGGTGTGGGCCGCGGAGGCGTTCGCCGAGCGGACGAACGTCGAGGTGCAGCACTACCCGACGTTCGCCTGGAACCCGTCGCGTTCCCTCGGCGGGCGCGAGAAGCCGCCGGGGGTACTCTGCACGGCGTTCGAGCGCGTCAAGGGACTGTTCACGGAACCGAGCGCGAGCGAGGAACCCGAGGGGTCGTTCGACAACGTCGTCACGACGACCGACTCCCTCGGCCGCGCGATGGACGACGGGCTGCTCCACCCGCTCCCCGCCGAGGACGTGCCGTCGTTCGACCGCGTCTTCGACGTGTTCAGTTCGGTCCGGGCTCACCGGGCGGACGGCGACGTGTTCGGCCTCCCCGTCGAGGCGCAGTTGACGCCGCTCGTGTACAACGCCGACTACTTCGAACGCCCGCCGGACTCCTGGGACGCCCTCTGGGACGGCGCCGACGAGGGCGAGGTGCTAGTCGACACCGATGTCGTCTACGGACACCCGGAGATCGCCGCGCTGTACGCCGGCGAGGACCCCAGCGATCCGGACTTCGAGCGGCTGGAGTCGGTCCTGCGGCGCCAGCGGCCGCTGCTCGTCGACGGTCACGACGACCGCGACGGGCCGTCCGCGGTGGACCGCTTCGCCGCCGAGGACGCCGTCGTCGGGTCGCTGTCGCTCCCCGCGCTGTACGAGGCCCGCTTCGAACGGGACGTCCCGCTGGAGTACGTCGTCCCCTCGGAGGGTTCGGTCCTGAACTGCTACTTCTCTGTCGTGCCGACGGCGAGCCGGCGACCGCTCGCCGGTCTTCAGTACGCGAACTGGCTGTGCCGTCCCGAGGTAGCCGCCCGGCGCTGGGAACTGGACCGGGCGGTCCCGACGGTCCCGCTCGTCGAGCACGTCTCGCCGGCGCTCCGGTCGTTCCTCGCCTGGGCCGACGAGGGGCAATTCCACCTGAAGCCGCACCTGTTCGGTCCCGACGAGACCACGACGAAGTACCGGCGACTGATGCAGCGGGTCGAGGAGGGCGAGGATGCGGGGTGACCGAACGGGCGCGAGCGGTCTGGGCCTGAGAAACTGTCGTCGGGTACTCGGCCGTCGCTGCCGGAGGGACCATGGACGCGGGTGACGGCGGCGGACTGGTCGCCGACCTGGGCTGGGTCGCCGTCGGGCTGGTCGTCGGCGCGCTCCTCGCGGCGGCCGTCTCGGCGTCGCTGGGCCTCGCGCTCGGGTCCATCGGCGGGGACGACGCGACGGTCGTCGACCGCGGCAACCTCACGCTCCCCGACGAGGCGACCCGGCTACACGACCGGGGCGTCACGGGATCGAACGTCACCGTCGGCGTCCTCGACGCGACCGGGTTCGACACGGACCACCCGGCGCTCCGGGACCGGGTCGTCGCCGCTCGCACGTTCGGACGGGCCAATCACGTGACCAACGGCGGCGTCAACTCCCACGGGACGGCCGCGGCGATCACCGTCGCGGCGACCGCCCCCGACGCAGATCTGCTGCTCGCGAACGCGAACTCGCCCGGGTCCGCCGTGCGGGGCGTCCAGTGGCTCGTCGACCGCGGCGCCGACGTCGTCGTCGTCGAGTTCAACCGGCTGGGCGCGCCGGACGACGGGACGGCGCCGCTGTCGCGGGCCGCGACGCGAGCGCGCGAGACGGGCACGCTCGTCGTCGCGCCGACCGGGAACCACGCCCGCGGTCACTGGGCGGGGTCGCTCCGTCCCGACGGCGAGGGCACCCACGAGTTCCCCGACGGCGTTCGCAACGAACTCCTCCCGCTGTCGTCGCGCTCGTCCACCGCCGGACCGGTCGAGCTGTGGCTGACCTGGACCGACGGAGCCGACCGCGACGTCGACCTGACGCTCGAACTCTACCGGGCCGCCCCCGACGGACCCGAGCGGGTCGCCACCTCCGAACGCGTCGAGCGGGACGCGCCGCGTTCCGCCCGCGTCGAGAGCGAACGCGTCGAGACGTCGGTCGGCCCGGGGTCGTACTTCGTCGCCGTCCGGGTCGACTCGGGGTCGGAGAGCGCCGCGTCCGACGTGCGTCTGGAGGTCGAGTCGACGACGCACGGGCTCGAACAAGCCCGGCGGGCCGGGAGCGTGGCCGCACCGGCGACCGCCCGGGGCGTCCTCGGGGTCGGCGCGTACGACGGCGACTCGGACGCGGTCGCGGCCTACAGCGGCCGCGGGCCGACCGCAGACGGCCGCCGCGGCGTCGACGTCGTCGCCCCGGTCGGCCTCTGGGACGAGTGGCCCGGTCGGGGCGACACCGGGACGTCGGTCGCGGCGGCCTACGCCGGCGGCGCGGCGGCGCTCGCGCTCGACGCGAACCCGTCGCTCGGCCCCGACGGGGTCCAACGGGCGCTCGAATCGTCGGCCGGCGGTGTCGGACCTCCGGGCGTCGATCCGGTCGCGGGCCACGGGCGCCTCGACGCGAGCGCCGCGGTCGGTCGGATCGCGCCGGATTCGACGGCCGAGACCGAGCACCGACCGTCGATCCTCGGACCGCTGGCGCTGCTCGCGGCGCCGCTGCTCGGGGCCGCGTCGGCGGTCCTGGGACGCGGATCGCAGGCGGACTGGAGGCGAGACAGATGAGCAAGATTTCACGCATCACGCACGGACCGACAGAGGACCGAGACGCGACGCCCCGGTTCGTCGAACTCGGGAGCGAGGAAGAAGACAGGGTGTTCGACGCCCTCAGCTCGGAGACGGCGCGGCGCATCTACCGCGAACTCCACGAGGAACCGCGGACGCCGTCGGCGCTGGCGGCGGCGACGGAGAAGTCCGTCCAGACCGTCTCCTACCACCTGACGAAACTGGAGTCGGCGACGCTCATCGAGCCCGTCGGCACCAGCTACTCCGAGAAGGGCAAGGAGATGACGGTCTGGGCGCCCGCCCAGGGTGCCGTCGTCATCGCCGAGGAAACCGACCGCGCCCGCCGCTCGCTCGAACAGTACCTCGGAGCGACGGCCGGGCTGGTGGCCGCGAGTGCGGTCGTGCACTACGCCAGCGACTGGTTCGTCGCGGCGACGCCCACGGGGAGTCCACTGCTCGAACCCGCCGGGACCGGAGGTGCGCGGACAGCGCTGGACGGGGTCGCACAGCTGGTCGCGGCCGCGGTCGCGACGGTCGATCCGGGGCTCGTCCTCCTGGTGTTCGGTCTCGCCGTTCTCGCGGCCGATTACGTCCGCACTGACGCCGTCCGAGGCCGACTGAGCGATCCGTAACCCCGCCTCGTCGCTACCCCGAACTCGCCGCTACCCCGCGCTCGTCGTCACTTCGGACCGTCCAGTCGTCGGTTTCCGCGTCGTTCAGTCGTCGGTCTCCGTGTCGTTGCGGTGGTTGGCGACGGCGCGCTCGACGGCGGTCTCCAGCGATTTGAAGTGCATCTCCTCGACAGCGCCCTCCGGCGTGTACCAGCAGTAGTCGTCGTGCGTGTCGTCGAGTTCGACGTTGCGACTGCGGGCGCGCACCCGGTAGAGGACGGCGTAGACCGGTTCGTCGCCTTTTCCCCAGATGTCCGTGACGGTCTTGACGGGTTCCTCGACCGTCGCGTGCAGGCCCACCCGCTCGTGGAGCGTCCGGCGCAGCGCGGCCTCCGGCTCCGCGTCGGCCTCGATCCGGCCGCCCGGGAAGGTCCAGGGCCGCAGTCCGCTCGTGACGAGCAACACGTCCCCGCGCGGACCGAAGACGATCCCGCGCTGGGTCACGTGTCCCCTGAAATACGTCTCGGCCATTGTGGTGGCTTGCTGGTCGGACGGCCTTGAACGTTTCCTCCGGTCCCGACCGCGCCGTCGGACGGTCCCGCGATCAGATCCGACCGTGGGCGGCGAGAATGATACGTATCTCGTCATAATTGTCGATCAGTACGCATTCTTACGTGTAACGGCGGAACGGACGCCGGATCCGGACCCGACGGAGTGACCAAAATTACTACAACTGTCGGTGCGGACGGTTGGCCATGGACGACGACTCCCCCCGGATGGACATCGGGCTGGTGGGCCTCGGGGAGCACGGGGAGACGCACGCGCAGTTCCTCCAGGAGCTCGGGCACACGGTCCACGCCGTGGATCTCGACCCCCGAGTGAAAGAGCGGTTTCTCGACCGGTACGACGCGACAATGTACGAGAGCCTGGACGCGCTCTTCGAGGCGGGCCTCGACGCCGTGATCATCTCGACGCCCAACAAGTTCCACGAGACGGCGGCGCTCAAGGCGTTCGACATGGACCTGGACGTGCTGATCGAGAAGCCGCTGGCCCACGATCTGGAGAGCGCCGAGCGGATCGTCGAGGCGGCCGAGCAGACGGGTAACATCTGCATGTGCGGGTACTTCCACCGCTTCCGGAACCGCTGCAAGCTCGCGAAGGCGTACGTCGAGAGCGGGCGCCTGGGCGAGGTGCGGCACATCGATGCCCGGTACATGCGCCGACGGGGCGTCCCCGGTCGCGGCACGTGGTACACCTCCCGGGAGATCGCCGGTGGCGGGGCGCTCATCGACGTCGGCTGTTTCCTGATCGACCTCGTCCTCGACTTCTACGACTGGCCCGAACTGGAGCAGGTGATCGCGACCGCCCAGTCGGACTTCGGGAACCGACCGGACTACGCCTACCTCGAGATGTGGGGCGACGACGACGAGGCGAAGATGTACGACGTCGAGGACGCCGCCACGGCCTTCTGCGAGTTCGAAGGCGGCCGGACGGCACACCTCGAAGTCGCGTGGGCGGCCAACGCGCGCCGGCGCCACGAGTACAACATCCGCGGGACCGAGGCCGGCGTCTCCCTCGACATCACGAACCCGCTCGAATCGGTCGAGCCGTCGAACGCGCAGGTCCGCGACTTCCGGCTGTACGAGGTGCGAAGCGACGTGGTCGACCACTACGTCGACAGCGAGCTGATCCCGCCCGTCAACGACCCGTTCCGGGACGAACTGGCTACCTTCCTCGCGGCCGTCGAGACCGGCGAGTCCCCAGACCGCTGTACTGCCCAGCAGGCGCTCGCGGTCCAGCGGGTGATCGACAGCATCTACGAGGCGACCGACCACGGGTGGGTCTGAGCGACCGGCTCTGATACAGGTTTAAGGCTCGGCCCCGTGAGGGTCGTCCATGACCGAGGGGGACTCACAGCCGCGCGGCGAGCAGATCAAGTCGGTCGCCACGGCGTTTCGGATCCTGGAAGCGGTGCGCAAGCGCGACCGCGTCGGCGTCACCGAACTCGCCGACGCGCTCGACCTGCCCAAAAGCACCGTCCATCACTACCTCAGCACGCTCGCGGCCGACAACTACCTGATCCGCGAGGACGGCACCTACCGCCTCGGCCTCGGGCTGTTCACGCTCGGCGCGCAGGCGCGGACCCAGGAGCGGATCTACCACGTCGCGAAGCCGAACGTCGACCGCCTGGCCGACGCGACGGGCGAACAGGCGCGACTGGTCGTCGAACGCGACGGTCGCGGGATCACCCTCTACCAGGCGGCCGGTGACAACGTCGACGACCCGCCGACCTACGCGGGGACCGTCGAGGACCTGCACTGCACGGCGGCCGGCAAGGCGTTCCTGGCCGAACTCCCCGAGGACCAGCTCGACGCCCTCCTCGCCGACAACCCGCTTCCCCGCCGGACGGCCAACACGATCACTGACCCGGGAGAACTGCGCGAGTCGCTGGCGGAGATCCGCGAACGCGGCGTCGCCTTCGACGACGAGGAGCGCGACGAGGGCGTCCGCTGCGTCGCGTCGGCCATCTCCGACCGCTCGGGGGAACTGCTGGGCGCGATCAGCGTCTCCGGCCCGGCAGACCGGCTAACCGACGAGCGATTCCGCTCGGAGATCCCCTCGCGGCTCCGCAACGTCGTCGGCGTCGTCGAGTTCAACACCACCTATTCCGAGTGGTCGGACGCGCTCTGACTCCGCCGACCGATTTTCCCGCTCGGGTCAGTCGATGCACGTCCCGTGGACCGCTCGTTCACCGGACAGCCGCGCTCCGCTCGAACGCACGCTCCGTTCGAACGTCCGGCCCCCGGAAATTGTAACATCTTAGTGTATGATGAGGTTCTGTCATCACAGTCGCTCGGCGACGGCGCACATCCTCGACGGGTTCCGCGACCGCGGTTCGGAAAGTCGGAGAGGGGAAAGAGATACGGTACGGCAGGCAATTCGAGGGATCGAGTCACGGCGTGGGGATGTGCTCCTACGAGGGGACGTAGGGTCAGTCGACCTGACAGTGAGTCGGAGTCTGCCTGCCGATTCGGCGTTATCGACTCTCGTACTTAATATTTTCCCCCTCGAACTGAGAGGTCGTCGGCCCGGTCGTCCGGCCCGCCGGTGGCCGGGTCGGCGAACCCGGTCGCTCCATTTCGTAAGAATTGTTCAGTAATGTTTTTGTGTGGTGATTTTGATGTGGATGCCGTATGGTGAGTGATCGCGACCCTCACGGGAACGCCGATAGCGGTGGCACTGGCGCGGGTGGACTGTCACGACGGAAATTCATGACGCTACAGACGGCGGTGGTCGCGGGGGCGGCCACCGGGACCGTCGCCGGCGCTTCGGGGACCGACGGACAGGGGGAGGCGAGCGTCGCCAACACCGTCTCGGTCGACACGAGCGAGCGGACTGACGAGGCCGTGTCGGACGGCCTGTTCGGCCGGCTCTGCGAGAGCTACGAGTCGGGGACGATCTACCCCGGCGTCTACTCCGAGCACGTCAAAAACCCCTCCTTTTACCCCCGAACGTACAGCGAGGACGACTTCTTCGGCCCGCGGACGTTCTATCCCGCCTCGGACATCGAGCAGGTCGACGGGATCCCCTTCCCCTGGGAGCCGGTCGGCGGCGACGGCGTCTCGTTCGAACAGCGCGACGGCGGCGTCTCTGCGGTCGACACGACGAACTACCAGCGCGTCGCGCTCGACGGGGCGCGCGGTGGCATCTCCCAGAAGATCGTCCTGCCGGACTTCCGGACCCACGGGTACGACCTCTCCGTGTCGGTCCGCGGCGACGGCGTCGAGACGGTCCGGGCCGCGCTGACGTCGCTCGACGGCGACGTCCTCGCGTCGACGGACCTCGACGTGACCGGCGAGTGGACCCGCCACGAAGTGACGCTCGAACTCGCGGAGGCCAGCGGCGACCAGTACATCGCGGGCGCGATCGGGAACGTCGACACGCCCTACGGCAAGTACGCCGTCGAGTTCACCGCCGAGGGGAGCGGCCACGTCGACCTCGACTGGATCAACCTGGCGGCCGACGACGCGATCCGCGGCAAGTACAACCCGAACACGGTCGAGTTGATGCGCGAGCAGAACACGACCTGGCTGAAGTGGCCGGGCGGCAACTTCGTGAGCCAGTACAACTGGCGCGACGGGATCGGGCCCAAATCCGAGCGACCGGTCCGGTTCAACCACGCCTGGGGCGGCATCAACCCCAACTACTTCGGGACCGACGAGTACCTCGAACTCTGCGAGATAGCCGACCTGACCCCCCGAATCACGATCGGCTGGTGGGACAACCCGCCCGAGTGGGCGTCGGAGCGACAGACGCTCCCCGAGGACGCCGCCGACTGGGTCGAGTACTGCAACGGCGACGAGGACACGGAGATGGGCCGATTGCGCGCCGAGAACGGCCACGAGGACCCCTACGACGTGACCCACTGGGAGGTCGGCAACGAGGTGTGGGGCCCCTGGCAGCGCGGCTCCACGCAGGACGCCTCGGAGTACGCCAGCGGTTCGGCCGAACGGATCGGGTTCACGACCTACTACGACGCGATGAAAGCGGTCGACGACGACATCCTCGTCTACGCCGACGCGATGGACCCGGGATACAACGAGTCGAACACGCCCGACCCGGCGACCTGGAACGAGACGCTGTTCGCGGAGGCGGGCGACCGTCTCGACGGCTTCGACCTCCACCGCTACAACTGGGGCATCGAGAGCCAGGAGGAGCGCGACGCCTGGTACGAGGCCAACGACGCCGGCCCCATCGACTACAACGAGGTCCTCGTGATGTTCCCGACCGAGTTCGGCCGGCTGATGGCGGACCTGAGCGAGAAGGCCGCCGACGCCGGCGTCGAGGACTTCCGGATCAACGTCGGTGAGTACGGTCTGTTCCCCGGCGTCGACAGCGGGGCGCCGTACCCCGGCCCGGAGACGATGCCGGGCGGGTCGTACATCGCGGGGATGCTCAACGCCTTCATCCGCCAGAGCGACACGGTCAAGGAGGCCTCACAGACCTGGCTCCCCGTGCGGATGTTCCCCCCGATCAACGAGGACTTCCCGCCGGACCCGAACCCGCTCGCCCCGTCGGGCACCGTCACGGCGCTGTACTCGGCGGTCTTCGAGGGCGAGGCCGAGTGGCACGCCGTCGACGTCGGCGTCGAGGGCGACGGCCGAACCATCCCGGAGACCGGCCCGCGCATCCGGCGCATGGAGGACGTGCCGTACGTCGACGCGGCCGCCACGGAGAACCGCCGCGGGAAGGAACTGGCCGTCTTCCTGACGAACCGGAACCTCCGCGAGGCCGCCGACGTGACGCTGGACCTCGGCGAGTGGTACGCCGGCAAGTCGGTCGAGACGGTCGCGGTCCGACCGACCGCGACGGAACGGCCGCTCCCCCACGCGTTCCCCGAGTCGTGGGCGGAGCCGACGAACCACGTCGCCGAGACGTCGATGGAGACGGTCGCCGACGACGGGACGCTCTCGCTGACCCTCGACCCCGCCGCGGTCGTCAGGCTCTACGTCGACAACGACCGCGGGCGCGCCGACACCGTCGGCGACGACGGCGTCTGGCACGGGATCGACGTCGCCCCGGACGGCGAACCCTATCACGAGAACTACTGTGCAGGAGACGGCGAAAGCGGCCGCGGGAAGGGCCGCGGTGACGACGACCGAGACGACTGCCGGATCGGCGACGGCGAAGACGACGAAGACCGAGACGAGGACGGAGGAAACAGAGACGACGGCCGGGACGACGAGGACAACCGCGGGAGGGGGAACGGCAAGGGGCACGGCCACTGACCAGGTGATCGAGACGCGGCCGCGACGGTTCGACTCCGACTCATTCTTTCGACGATCGAGGATTGCGGCGATACGACGGCCCCGACAGCGACACCGACCGAGGAACGCGGTCCGCGGCCGACTCTGCGTCCGCGCAGGCGCGCGCGCGGTGGCCCTCCGTTCGGGAGCGAACGCCCAGTCACTCCTCGATGAGCGGCGCGAACGGGTCCCACTCGAAGTAGAGCCCGGCGGCGCCCACGATCACCATGACGACCTGGACGGCGAGCGAGAGAATCGAGACGACGTAGCCAGCGGTGCCCCGCTCCTGGAGGACGAACAGTCCGGCGGTCATCACGAGCAGCGCCAGTCCGACGGCGAGCAGCGCCCGGAAGACAGCCTTGCTCGCGTGCATGCCACCTTCTTTCTCCGTCGCGGGTAAAGAACTACTGGAAGGAACGGTCGACCCGGCCGGGGAACGGGTCGCGGTGAGTCGCGGTCGGTCTTCGGTGGACCCGCAGTCGGGCCGCGGTTGAACTGCGGTCAGTCCGCGGTGGACTCGTCGGAGGTCCCGAGGTTGTCGAGCCCATCGTCGGTGAGTTCCGGGCTCGACCAGTACTCGTGGTCGTCGTAGGCGCGGTAACAGGCGACGTCGTGGTCGTCCCCGACGGTGACGGCGTCGGGCATCTCACCGGTGCAGGCCTCGCGGGCCTCCGGACAGCGCGTGTGGAACCGACAGCCGGTCGGCGGGTTGCGCGGGTCCGGGACGTCGATCTTCCGCAGCGGCGAGTCGCCGCGGTCGGCCGCGTCGGGGTGGAGGTTCGGCGTCGCCCACATCAGCGCCTTCGTGTAGGGGTGCTGGGGGTCGCCGAGCACCTCGTCGATCGGGCCGATCTCCACGAGCTCGCCGAGGTACATGATGCCGATACGGCCGTCGGACTTGCCGGCGATGTAGCTGGCGTTCGAGAGGTTGTGGCTGATGAACAGGAACGACGTGTTGAAGGTGTCCTGCAGGTCGAGCATGAGGTCCATCATGTCGATTCGCAGGCTCACGTCGAGCGCGCTGACGGCCTCGTCCGCGAGGATCAGGTCCGGGTTCATCAGCAGCGCGCGGATGAGCGCGACGCGCTGTTGCTCGCCGCCCGACAGCTGGTGCGGGAAGCGCTTCGCGTAGTCCTCCGGCGGCTCCATCCCGACGCGAGCGAGCATCTCGTGGATGCGCTCGCGGCGCTCGAAGGTGTCCATGTCCGGATGGCGAAGCTTGAGCGGCGCTTCCAGCGAGTGCTGGACCGTCTTGTTCGGGTTGAGCGCGGCGCCGGGGTCCTGGTGGATGATCTGCAGCGACTGGCGGATCTCCTTGAAGGAGATCTCCACGTCGCCCTCGCCGTCGTTGGCCTTCCAGATGTCCTGGCCCTTGTACTTCACCGACCCGCTGGTCGGGCGCTGGGTGCCGATGGCGGTCTTGCCGAGGGTCGTCTTCCCGCAGCCGGACTCGCCGACCAGCGCGACCACGTCGTTCTCGGGGATGTCCAGCGAGACGCCGTCGACCGCCTGGACGACCTCGGGGTCGTCACCGAAGGGGAGGATCGACCCCTCGGTCTCGAAGTGCACCTCGACGTTCTCCATCGAGACGACGGGCTCGTCAGTCATTGATCGTCACCTCCCGGATGGTCAGCGGCACCTCGTCTGGCACCCGTTCGACGTAGTGGCAGGCCGCCGCGTGGGCGTCGTCGTCGCCGTCCAGCGGCGGGTCCTCGCGGACGCAGGTCTCGTCGGCCATCGGACACCGCGGGTGGTACGAGCAGCCCTCGGGGACGTTGACCGGATCCGGCGCGGCTCCCTCGATTGGGCGCATCTCCTCGCGCGGCGTGTCGAGGTTCGGCGTCGCGTTCAGCAGCGCCCGCGTGTAGGGGTGTTTCGCCCCCGTCAGGACGTCGTCGGCGGGACCGACCTCGATGAACTCGAACGCGTACAGCACCGCCAGCCGGTCGGCGAGGTTCGCCACCAGCGGCAGGTCGTGCGTGATGAAGACGATCGTGAGGTCGCGCTCCCTGGCGATGTCCTTGATCAGTTCGATGATGGAGCGCTGCATGAGCAGGTCGAGCGCGGCGGTCGGCTCGTCCATCACCAGCACTTCGGGTTCGAGGACGAGCGCGAGCGCGATGAGCGCCCGCTGGCTCATCCCGCCCGAGAGCTCGTGCGGGTGCGAGCCGAGCACCTGGTCGGCCTCCAGGTAGAGGTCCGAGAGCAGGTCGCGGGCCCGCTCCATGCCCTCCTCGACGTCGTAGTCGTGGATGGAGAGCGTCTCGCGGAAGTGGTCCTCGATGGTCATCGTCGGGTTGAACGAGCTCATCGCCCCCTGGAAGACCATCGCGATCTGTCGCCAGCGGATGTCCTTGATGTCCTCGTCGTCGGAGCGGTCCAGCAGGTCGACCGACGGGCCGTCCTCGGGATGGAACGATATGTCGCCCGTGAGGACGCCCGGGTCGACGACGGCGTCGAGCAGGGCCGAGGCGAACATCGACTTGCCCGACCCGGACTCGCCGACGACGCCGAGGATCTCGCCCCGCTGGATGTCGATGTCCACTTCGTCGAGGACGCGCGACTCCCCGCGGTCCATGTCGAAGGACACGGAGACGTCGCGCACTTCGAAGATCGGGTCCGAGACTGCTGCGGTGTGTGTCTGTTGCATCGTCATTCTTGGTAGGGCGCGTCGTCTTCGACTGTCTCTGCGTGGCGGGCGCGGATGCGCGGGTTGAAGAGCTTCTCGGTCCCCTGCGCGAAGAGGACGAACCCGAAGGAGATGCCGACGATGGCGCCCATCGGGATGAGCAGCCAGTAGATGTACTGCAGCGAGTAGATGGCGCCGTCGTTGAAGGCGCGGTTGAGCATGATACCCCAGTTCGCGTGGCTCCCGCCGAGCAGGCCGAGGTAGTACAGCCCGACGGAGCCGAAGATGACCCCGCGAGCGGAGTTGACGAAGTTGATCAGGACGTACGGCATGATGTTCGGCAGGATGTCGTCTCTGAGGATCCGCCCGGTCGGCGCCCCCATGATCCGCGAGGCCTCCACGTAGGAGTGGTCGCGGAGCGAGAGCACCTGTGAGCGGATCGACCGGGCGAGTCCGGCCCAGGCGTTGACCGTCAGGAGGATCCCGATTACCGCGGGGCTCTTCGGATCGAACAGCGCGACGAGCAGGATGATGAGCGGAAGCCCCGGAATCGTCATCGCGATGTCGGTCAGCGTCGTCAGGGCGCGGTCGACGGCGCCGCCCTTGTACCCTGCGACGGTACCGACCAGCGTCGCGACGATCGTCGAGAAGACCGCCCCGGCGGCGATCATCTGTAGCATCGGCGGCGTCGCGTGGACGACCCCCGACAGCAGGCTCCCGCCAAGGCTGTTCGTACCGAGCGGCACCGACCAGTCCTGGAACGGAGGGGTGAGCCGCGTACCCTGTCCCTGAGTCGGCGGATCGACGAGCATGACCCCGACGGTGCCCATCAGGATGTAGAACATGATGAGGATCGAACCGACCTGGGTCCGCCAGTCGTCCCAGGCGACCCTGATGGGGGTCAGGATCGCGATGTCGATCCACTCGCGGTAGATCTCTCCCTTCGACGCGGGCTGTCCGGCGGCCGTCGATGACTCGTCAGACTGACTGAACGAAGACGTCTTCTCAGCCATGTCAGTACGCCTCCCGTGAACCGGTGTTGCTGATACGCGGGTCGATCTTGCTGTACGTCAGGTCGGCGATGAGGATACAGATGAGCACGGCGAGTGTTATCATCAGGAACCCGCCCATCATCAGCGGGTAGTCCCGGTACTGGATCGCCCCCAGGAGGACCTCTCCGAGGCCCTGGTAGGCGAAGATCTGTTCGAGGATCACCGAGCCGCCGAACATGAACCCGACGGAGATCATGAAGTTCGTGTACATCGGGAGGACGGCGTTGCGGCCGACGTAGCGGGTCGCGATCCGCCGACCGGGAACGCCGCGCAGGTGCGCGACGCGGATGTAGTCCTCGCCGATCTCCTGGATCGCGTTGCCTCGCATCGTGATCGCGACGCCCCCGAACCCGGTGACGACGAGCGAGAGGATGGGGAGGATCGCGTGGCGCAACACGCTGACGATGAACTCGAGCGTCAGCGCCGGTTCGAGCCCTGATGCGTGTCGGCCCGACTGCGGCAGCCATCCCCACTGGATGGAGACGATGTAGACCAGGAAGATCGCAGCGATGTAGTACGGCACGGAGTTCAGGAACATCGACGCGATCGTCGAAGAGATGTCGAACCGCGTCCCTTCGAGGTAGGCCATCACCGCCCCAAGGATGATCCCGATCCCGAACGTCAGCAGTATCGATATCGAGAGGAGGAAGACCGTCCACGGCGCGACTTCGACGATGACGTCAGAGACCGGCCTCCCGTACTGGATCGACTGCCCCAGATCCCCCTGGAGGACACTCGTGACGTAGTTGTAATACTGGACGTGAAGTGGCGTCGACGGGTCGATGTTCGTGTACGTCTCGACCAGCGCGTTGATCTCGCGCATGCTGACTTCGTCGGAACCGCCGCTCCGCATCACCTGCGCCCTGATGAAATCGGCCGGCCCACCCGGGATCGCCCGCACCAGAGCGAACGTGATCGTGATGACGGACACGAACGTTAGGAACGCCTGTCCCACTCGTTTGGCTACGTACATCGATTATTGAAGAATGGTGGTATGAAATGGCATAACTGTTTCGCTCGATACCCCGCGGGCCCGGCGATCGGGCCGTTATTTAGGCTTCGCCTGCAGCATCCCCCGGCGCGGGAGCCACCAGAGCGGGAACTTGGCCTGATAAGCCGGGTCGTCCGTCGGCGGGATCTCCCAGTTGTCCGTCCGGTACCAGGTAGCGTCGTTGATCTCGTGGATCTGGAGCATCGGCATCGCCTGGTTCGTGATCCAGGCGAGCTTGTCGGTGAGTTCCGCGTAGCGGTCGCCGCGAGCCGTGAGCAGCTCCGAGTGGAGCTTGGTGACGTCGAACTCCTGGAGGTCGCCGTCGGGTTTGCCGACCGGCGGCGCCTTCACGCTCGTCGGGTCGATACCGAGGAACTCGATGTCGACGTTGTAGTACTGGTCCCAGACGTAGTAGGGGCTCGACCGCTGGAGCGTCCAGCCCGTCGCTGCGACCTTGTAGTTGTTGGCGAGGTAGTGGTCGGACCAGTAGGCCGACGCCTCGATGGTCTGCATCTCCGCCTGGATGCCCTCGCTTTTGAGGTTGTCGACGATCGTCTGGTAGAGCGGGTGCCAGTCGTTGTAGGTCGGCACCTTGATCGTGAACGCGAACTTGTCGCCGTTGGGCTTGTACCAGGTGCCGTTGTCCTTCTGGTAGCCCTCCTCGCGGAGCAGGCGCCGACCGCGATCGGGGTTCCGGTAGCGGTGCAGCGTGTCGGCCATGTCCTTGGAGACTTTGTTCCTCCACCGGTCGGACTTCTCGTTCTGTCCGTTGATGTTCCCCACGAGACCGCTGGGCGCTTCGACGGGCTGCCCCCAGCGACCGTAGTTGTTCGCACAGGCTTTGCGGTCGACGAACTCGGAGATGGCCTGCCGGACGCGGACCTTGCCGAAGTCCTCGTCGTTGTGGTTGAACGGAAGCGACTGCCCCCACAGCGCCGGAAGCGCCGCCGACTCCATGGCGTCGGGGACGTTCTTGAAGACGGACTGGGGCGGGTTGTAGTTCCGGAAGGCGTCGACTTCCATCCCGACCAGGACGCTCGCGGTGTCGCTCGACACCTTCTCCAGGTCCCAGTAGTCCCAGTTGATGTTGTCGGCGTCCGGGTGGTGCTCGTACTTCTTCATCCGGAGGCGGCTGCTGGAGATGTCGGTGACCTTGAACGGACCGTTACCGTGGGGCTCCTCGAACCGGTCGCTCCGGAGGTCTCCCCGGATGCTCGATTCCGCGGTCCCGGTCGTCGCGTCTTCCCAGCGCTCGACGTAGCTCTTGTACTTGCGCCACGGCGTCTCGAGCTGGTAGTAGTTCAGCCCGTCGTTGAACAGTTCCCTGCTGACGGTCCCGTCGAGGGTGAGCTCGACGGACTTGTCGCCGGAGCGGTTGATATCCGTCCAGAGTTTGCCCAGCGTCCCGTACGTGAGCGTGTCCGTGACCAGTTTCGCGTAGAGGTCGTCGGCGTTCACCGGATCGCCGGGGTCGCCGTTGTGCCAGGTGAGGCCGTCGCGGACCTTCAGTTCCGCCTTTTTGTCCCCGAAACTCGTGACTTCCAGCGCGTACGGCGTGATCTTCTCCTTGGCGATGTTGTAGCGCTGGAACCAGTCGACCTGCATGTCGTGGCTGAACGGCTGGGTCAGGTTGAGGTGGTTGAACTGGTAGTTCGTCGGGTTGACCGTGATCCCCTCGGTCATGGCGTTGTCCGCCGGGACGAAATCACCGCTGGAGGTGCCGTCGGACGTGCCGTCGCCGCCGTCGCCGGCGGTACCGTCACCGCCGTCACCGTTGTTGGAACACCCTGCGAGCGCGGCGGCGCCGCCCATCGCGCTGGCACGGAGGATGTGCCGGCGAGACACCTGGCGCCGTCGCTCTGCTGCCCTGTCAGTCGGCTTGCCATCTGATGGCATGCCCTATTGTACTAAATTAAGGATATAAAAAGTTGTTGGTGTTGTCAACAGACGAGTCTGCGTACCGGTTGGAACAGTCGCGCAGAACGGGCGGAAGGCCGTCGCGATTCCCTCGATGTGAAAGAGACGATCGCAAGACAGCAGTGATCTGATTGGTTCGTCGGCTGGATTACTGCGGGTCCTGATAGGAAGCCGGTCCTGCGACTCGATCCGCCGACGGCGCGGCGACCGCGACCGTGACAACCGGCGTCAACGTCGGGGATGCGCCCACCGAACGCGAAGCGGAGACCACGCCGGGAGGCGTGTTGGCAGATCCCGTCGGTGAGAACAGCGGCCTCGTCGCTGGACTCCGGGCGATCGGCGGTCGGCAGGCGAGCGCCGCATCGCGACTGGCGGCCGGGGGGCGCCCGCAGGCCGCGTTGGCCGTTTTTCAGCGTTCCCGCTTCCCGTAGTCGTCCGACGCCGGGACGAGTCTCCGGTCGGCGGGTCCGGGAGGCGGGGATCGGTCGCGTCGAATTGGTGAGACGTGACCGGACGTTCCGTTCGATGATCACCGTCGGCCCGGGAGAAGAAACGGGAACGACCGCACGAGGTCGGCGGCCGATCGGGATGTATCCATGCTCTCGAACGCAGAGCGACCGGGTCTGTGCCCGGTCTACGGCGGCGTCACTCGACGGAGATGCCGGCGACCGTGGCCGGTTCGAGTTCAGCGGTGATGGTGCCGTCGTTGTCGACGCTCACGTCGAGCTCGTCGGCGGTGAACGCGTCGGCGTTGTCGGCGTCGACCTCCAGGTCGGGCTCCTGACCCTCGAAGAGGACCTGCGCGTCGACGTCGTCGCCGGTCGCGTCCTCGACGGTGAACTCGACGGTGTGTGCGGCGCGGGTGTCGAGGTTCGTCGCGGTGACGAACACCTCGCCGTCCTCGTCGACCGAGGCCGAGGCGCCGACCAGCGGCAGTTCCTCGTCGTCGACCTCGCGCGTGGGCGTCTCGATCGAGGTGGTGACGGCCTCGTTGCCCTTGTGGGGCTTGTAGAGGTCGTAGACCCGGTAGGTCGGACGCGCGAACGCGTCGTCGCCCTGGGTCTCGACGAGGCACTGCAGGACGTTGACCGTCTGGGCGATGTTGGACATCGTCATCACGTCGGCGTGGTCGTTGAAGATGTCGAGGACCGCGGCGGCCGACAGGGCGTCGAGGACGGTGCCGGGCTGTTCGAGGCCGGTTCCGCCCTGCGCCTCGGGGTGCCACGAGCCCCACTCGTCGATGATGACACCGATGTCGCGCGTGGACGCGAAGGCGTTGATCGCGGAGGCGAGGCGCTCGATGTGGTGGTCCATCTCCAGCGCCTCGAGGAAGAACTCGTCGTAGTCGTCCTCGTCGGCCTCGGCGACGGACATCGTGCGGCCGTAGTAGTGGTGCAGCGTCAGGTGGTCGAGCGGGTAGTCGACGCCCCACGGCGTGCCGCCGACCTCCTCCATGAACTGGTGGTTCCAGTCGTGACCCTCGAACCCGCAGGCGATGAGTTCGAGGTCGTGGTCGAGCATGTGCGCGGTCTGGGTGCCGACGTACGTCGCGAAGCGGCGGTACTCCCGGGCGTACTGCTCGGGGTCCATCTGGCCGCCACAGCCCCAGTTCTCGTTACCCAGGCCCCAGTACTTGACCTCGAAGGGCTCCTCGCGGCCGTTCTCGCGGCGTCGGTCGGCGAGCGTCGTGTCGCCGTCGTAGTTGACGTACTCGACCCAGTCGGCCGCTTCCTGCGGGTCGCCGGAGCCGACGTTGGCGGCGAGGTACGGCTCGGTGCCGACGCGCTCGCAGAACTCGAGGAACTCGTGGGTCCCGAAGCGGTTGGACTCCTCGGGCACCATCTCGCGGCCCTGGCCCCAGAAGAGGTTCCGACGGCGGGGTCGCTCCTCGCGGGGGCCGATGCCGTCTTCCCACTGGTAGTCGTCGGCGAAACAGCCGCCGGGCCAGCGAAGCACGGGCATCTCCAGGTCGTCGAGCAGTTCGACGACGTCCTCGCGGAAGCCGTCCTCCTCGACGGAGTCGTCGGTGAAGATGCCGTCGTAGATACAGCGCCCGAGGTGCTCGGCGAAGTGGCCGTGGAGTTCGGGCTCGATGCGGTCGATACCTGCTTCTGTGTGAACGGTGACGCGGGCGTTTGCCATACAGACGTATGGTATCCCGAGGCCGTCGTATAAAATGATCGGTCCGAACGGCGGCGAGCGGCCCGATGTGACCGCCGAGACGACTCTCGCGGACTGGATGGACCGAGGTCCGTCGTTCGCGGCAGAGACGAGCCGAACGGCGGCGGCCGCGGGGCGGCCTACAGCTGTTCGACGGTGTTCTCGAGCGTGCCGACGTTCTCGATCTCGATGTGGATCTCGTCGTCCGCTTCGAGGGTCACGTCGTCCGGCGGGATGATCGACGTGCCGGTGAGCAGGGCGGTCGACTCGGGCACCTCGTTGTAGCGAGTGTAGTAGTCGACCAGTTCCTCGCAGGTCCGGACCATCTCGCTTGTCGAGGTCGAGTCCTCGAAGACGGTGTCGCCGTCGCGGATGATCTCCATGCGCATCTCGACGTCGAGCGGGTCGCCGATGGCCTCGTCGGTGGCGATGCAGGGACCGATGGCGCAGCTCTTCGCGTAGATCTTGCTCTGGGGCAGGTACAGCAGGTTGTCGCGCTCGATGGATCGACTGCACATGTCGTTGCCGACGGTGTAGCCGACGATCTCGTCCTCGTAGAGGATGATCGTCATCTCGGGCTCCGGCGCGTCCCAGTCGGAGTCGCCGCGGATCCCCACTGTCTCGTTCGGACCGACGGTCCGGCTCGGGGTCGCCTTGAAGTACACCTCGGGACGGTCGGCCTCGTAGGCGTCGAGGTACGCCTCGGCGAGGCCGCCCTCGTCCTCACGGGACTCCTGACTGATGGCGTATGTGACGCCGGCGCCCCAGATCTCGTCGGGGTCGAGCGGCCGAACGAGGTGCTCTCGGACGGTCGACAGTTCGACGGTCGGCGCTTCGTCGATCAGACCGCGCGCAACGTCGTCGACGGTCTCGTCCGTCAGCGACGCGGCGGATGCGAGTTCGAGAAACGACGTCGGTTCTGCTTCGGTCGCCGTGAGATCGTACGCTGCCGACTCGTCCTCGACGATCAGCGACGGAGACTCCCCTCGCTCGATGCGATAGTAACGCATAGTCCCTCATGGTGAGTTCTTCGATATAAAGATTGTGTTGACGGCGTTGCCCGCGAACTCGCCCCGTGTGAGCGAATGTCAAATCCCGTCCGGAATCGTCGGATCAGGCGTGCTGGAGGTTGACTTCGATGATGTTCGCCGTGCTGAGGACCTCCGAGGGGATGGTCTCTTCGAACCGCTCGCCGTTCATCCGGCTCTTGGGGGCCGAGACGCTCACGGCGCCGACGACCCGATCGTCGGTGACGATCGGGGCCGCGACGCAGCGGACGCCCTCGACGCGCTCCTCGTTGTCGATCGCGTAGCCGCGCTCGCGGATCGCCTCTAGTTCCTCTTCGAGTTCGTCGCGGTCGGTCACCGTCTTGCTCGTCACCGGTTCGAGGCCGTGTTCCTCGATGATCGCGTCGCGTTTCGCCTCGCTCACCCAGGCGAGGATGGCCTTGCCCATCGCCGTCGTATGGAGGTCGACCTCCATCCCCTCGTAGGTGTCGAGATTCACAGATCGCGACCCCTTGACCTTGTAGAGGAAGATACCGCGACCGTTCTCCTCGATCATGAGGTTCGCGTGCTCGCCGGTGTCGCTGGCCAGCTGTCGGACTTCGCCCTCGGCCACCTGAAAGAATTGAGAGTCCGCGCGTGCGCGACCCCCCAGGTTCAGAAACCGGACGCTGACGCGGAACGTGCGGTCGTCCTTGACGAGGTAGCCGGCCTCCGTGAGGGTCTTCAGGTGGTCGTGGACCGTGCTCCGGGGTTTCTCGAACCGCTCCACGACCTCGGGGAGCGTCGCCCCACCCATCTCGTGCACCGTTTCGATGACGTCGAGGCTAGTCGCAGTGGACTTGATCGGCGGGTCCTGTTCGACGTGCATACAGATACCACGGTCCCCGACCTACATTAATCGTCCGACAACGTCGGACGGCGCTCGACCCGCACAGATTCGGTCTGCACCGGTACCTTTATGCCTTTTCTCGGAAGCAACCCAACTATGTCGGACGTAGAAATCACCGACGTTGAGACACACCTAGTAGCGAACCCGTGGAAGCCGTGGGTCTTCGTCCGCCTCCACACGGACGCGGGCGTCACCGGCATCGCAGAGGCGACCACGCACGACAAGCCCCGGACGGTCGTGGCGGCCATCGAGGAGATGAAGGACTTCTTCATCGGCCGCGACCCGTTCGACACCGAGGCCCTGTGGCTGGAGATGTACCGCAACGAGTGGTTCTCCAAGAACGTCATCAACACGACCGTCGTCTCGGCGGTCGACATGGCCTGTTGGGACATCAAGGGCAAGGTGCTTGACGAGCCCGTCTACGAGCTGCTGGGCGGCGCCATGCACGGCACCGAGCTGCGCGCCTACGCCAACGGCTGGTACACCGACGCCGACGGTGAGCCGGAGGGCTTCGCCCGCGCCGCCGAACAGGTCGTCGACGACGGCTACGACGCGATGAAGTTCGACCCGTTCGGGACCGCGTGGCAGTCGATGACCACCGAGGAGAAGAACCACGCCGTCGACATCGTGGGCGCGGTCCGCGAGGCCGTCGGCCCGGACGTCGAACTCCTCATCGAGTGTCACGGCCGCTTCTCCGCCGCGCAGGCCGTCGACATCGCCCGCAAACTCGACCAGTTCGACCCGGCGTGGTACGAGGAGCCGTGCCCCCCGGACTCGATCAACAGCCTCGCCGAGGTCGCCGACAAGTCGCCGATCCCGGTCGTGACCGGCGAGCGCCACATGACCAAACACGAGTTCTTCGACCTGGTCACGCGCACCGACATCGACGTGTTCCAGCCCGACCTGATGAACACGGGCGGCATCACCGAGGGCAAGAAGATCGCCGGTCTCGCCGAGGCCGACCACGTCGACATCGCGCCGCACAACCCGCAGGGCCCGGTCGCCGGCGCCATCTACTCGCACTTCTGCACCTCGATCCCGAACTTCCGCATCCAGGAGATGTTCCAGACCTACGACGAGGACTGGGTCGACGAACTGCTCGTGGATCCGCTGAAGGTCGAGGACGGCTACGTTCAGGTACCCGAAGGCCCCGGCTTCGGTATCGAGCTCGACATGGACGTCGTCAAGGAGCACGAGTACACCGAGGACTCGGTCCACACCATCGATCTCTGGGAAGAGGACTGGGAGAAGCGCGCCGACGAGCTCCGCTGAGCTGTCGTCCCGCTTTCTGAACAGGATACATCGTCTGTCCCATCGCGGACCCGCAGAAAACCGCGGAACCGCTTTTTATTCGACGTCGACCGTCTCGCCGGACTCCGCCGCCTCGTGGATCGCCCGGATCGCCTTCATGTCGAGCAGCCCGTGCTCGCCGTCCGCGTACAGCGGTTCGTCCGCGAGCACCTGCTGAGCGAAGTACTCGAACTCCTCGGCCATCTGGTCGACCTGCTCGGTCTCGACGTCGACGGTGGTGTCGCCCTGCGCGACCGTCAGCGAGGTCTCCATGTGGAAGGCCGGTTCGAGTTCGATGCGGCCCTCCGTCCCGACGATCTCCAGGCGCGTGTGGTCGTGTGCGTTCTGCGAGGACGAGCACGCGGCGTGCGTGCCGTCGTCGAAGACGACGGAGAAGGTGGCCACTTCGTCGGGGACCTCGTCGAACGCCTCGTGCTCGGAGGCCATCGTCGACTGGACCTGTACGGGGTCGGCGTCGAGGATGAACCGCGCGGTGTTCAGCGGGTAGATGCCCAGGTCCATCACGGACGTGCCGTAGCCGGTGAGGTCGGGGTTGAGCCGCCACTGGTCGGGGTTCTCGATCATCCGGAGGAGCGGCTGGGAGTTCTCGCCGTGGACGAGGACGGGGTCGCCGATGACGCCCTCGCGGACGAGCTCCCGCGCCCGCCGGACCGCGGGTTCGGTGTGCATCCGGTAGGCGACCATCAGCGGGACGTCGTTGTCCTCGCACACCTCGACGAGCGCCTCGGCGCGTTCGACGGTCGCCTCCATCGGTTTCTCACAGAGGACGGCCTTGCCGTTGCGCGCCGCGGCCTCGACGTGTTCGAGGTGGGTCGCGTTGGGCGTGCAGACGTAGACCGCGTCGTACGCGTCGGCGGCCTCGCCGTCCGCGAACTCGTCGTAGGTCAGGCCGTGCTCGACCGTGTCGTACTCCTCGCGGACGCGGTCGGTCTTCTCCGTCGAACTGCTGACGACGGTCGTCGTCGTACAGTAGTCGATCTCCTCGATAGCCGGGAGGACGTACTCACTCGTCCACCACCCGATCCCGACGAGCGCGAATCTGACCGCGCCGGTCGCGTCGGTTCGCCAGTCTCTCGGTTCGTACTCGAACAGCGATGTCGACATTCCGTGTGACCGATCCGCTACCGTAGTCATAAAGGTAGCTTCTGCGCCCGACGCACACTTCGTCCGATATACTCGGATAGTGGCTCGGAGCGGATCCACTGGCGAACCCATCACCCCTCCTATTACAGTTGTAATACTGTAATCCTGGGAAGGGCTCCGCGAACGAGCGGCGCTCGGCCGGCGACGCCAGCGTTCGGGTCGCCGCCGACAGGCGTCAGACGTTCGCCCCTGGATTGTTCGCTCGGGCGCAGTTCGGACGTTCGCATTTGCCGCCACCTGGTCAAACCACTGTTTCGGTCGCTCGTGGGGAGTATAGGACATAGAAGGATTGAGAGCAGTTATCCGATATTACCGATACCATCGATACGTCGGCCATCGGTCGTCTCTAGACACTGGATCCCGACAGAGCGACAGCTGGTTTCCACACGCGGTCGGGCGAATCCCGCGAGAAGTTTCATATATCGAAACGAACGACCGTCTCGACTACCTGGACGTGTATCCGAAGTGGTGTTTATATTACGCGTATATGGTCGTAATTTTCCGGCCGCATCCGCGTTTTCAGCGCTCGCTCTCCCGAATCAGACGGCGATATCGCGCCGAGTAGGCAGAATTATTTTCATATAGTGAAACAACTCGGCTGAAATTGTCCATTTATAAGTGCTCTTGGCCGGTCAACGAAGCCCGGCGCGTCACGCGTCATAGCTCGGGCCTGCCCCCATCGGCGGCCTGGGTTCGAGAAGATCGGGCAGGTCGTCGACGGACGCGACACTTCTGTACTATACTGACGGCCGAGCTATCGTCACCGCGGCGTTACAGATAGCCGACCGGTGTCGCGACAGATGCCGACGTCCGATGCCCCACGAGAGGTCGTTATTCTGATCGTCCTCGCGTACGGGAGTTCGGCCGGCCGCCGATCCCGTTAAGTCACGAATTACTAGGTAATTTTTTTATAGTAAGCGCTGAAGTGGGTTACTATGCGGGAGTATGACAACCTGCGCGATCGATTGTCGCGACGGCAGTACGCACAGTTGGTAGCCGGTGTCGGGATCACTGGCCTGGCTGGCTGTCCGTCGCAGGGTGGAGACGGGACGACGGCTGGACCGGAGTCGACGCCGACCGATTCGGGGTCCGCTGAGACATCGTCCGGGGACGGTGGGTCGAACGGGACGGCGACGGACCAGTCGACGCCGGAAGGGGAGCCGGTCACGGACGAGATCCGGGTCTTCCAGGCGAACTCCCCCAGCGTGTTCGACGCCAACCTCTGGGCGCCACAAGACAACACGACCGGGATGGGGTTCATGACGGAACTCCACGCGCTCAGTAACGTCCACACGGGCGAGATGGCCTACAGCGGTCTGGAGATCGAGACCCCCTGGAAGCAGGGGAAAGACAGCGTCTCGATCATGACGTGGTACAAGGACTACCGGGTCGAGGCGCCGTACGACGTCTACGAGACCCACGACGACCGCGCGACCTACTGGAACGGTGACCCCTTCGACGCCGAGGCGCGCGAGCTCCACGACCACGTCCACTACTTCCAGAACGGGAACAAGTTCAACCAGGACACGGCGTTCCAGAACGAGGCGACCAGTCAGTGGGAGTACCACTGGTGGAACTCGGACGGGAGCAACGGGCTCACTGACAACCCACAGGCCAAGCACATCCTCGAATCCCAGGCGGCGCCGAACGACGGCGACATGCCGCTGCACCCCGACTTCACCCGCCCGTACTACGAGCGCTATCAGGACGCCTCGTCGTCCGACGAGGCCCAGGCGGTCACGGACGACCTCACCAGCGACCGTATCTCGCTCCAGCGGCTCATGGAAGAGGGCTGGGGGAGCGGCCCCTACGAGATCCGCTCCGAGGACGACATCGGGTCCGCGCGGCTCACCCTCCACCTCCGCGACGAGGCCGCGGCGAGCAGCGGGGACACCGAAGTCGCCCATCCCAACGCCTCCAACACTAACGTCTCCAAACTCGCCCTCATGTGGGGTGAGGGCGACCGCCGACAGACCCTCGCCAGCAACGGCTCGCTCGACCTCAACGGGAACATCGTCGCGCCGAACAGCCTGTACCCCCGGGAGAGCCTGCCGGACCACATGCAGGAGCTCACCCGCTGGCTGCGGTCGTCCGGAGGGGACAAGTGGCGGCTCAACTGGAACAACAAGCACCTCCAGAACCTGTGGGTGCGCCGGGCGCTCGTGGCGGCCGTCGACTGGACGGCCGCCGGTGCGAACGGGTGGGGCAGCGAGCGGTCGGTCCCCATCGAGAACCACACGTACCTGCTCGACACTCAGTCCCAGGCGACGTTCTCGAGCGACTTCCTCGACAGCCTCCACAGCTGGCCGATGAAGTCGGACTTCGAGACCGCCGCGAAGTACCTCAAGCGCGGCGGCTACAGCAAACAGGGCGGACAGTGGGTCGGCCCCGACGGCAACCCGGCGAGCATCGACGTCACCTTCTCCGCCGGGATCTCCGACTACGCCGGTGCCGCCCAGACGATCAAGGCGAACCTGTCGAAGTTCGGGTTCGGCGTCAACCTGAGCAGCCAGAACGGCTCGACCTGGCAGAGTAACCTCACCGCCAAGGACGGCCTCAACTACCAGTCGACCATCTTCTGGCACGGCTACGGCAACCCGTTCGGCTACTACAACTCCACGCCCGGCTGGTGGTCCGGGACGCTGCTGATGGGCAAGGCCGGATCGCCCACCGAGCGGGTCGAACCGAGCACCAAGAAGGACTCGCAGGGCAAGCCGCTCCAGGTCCAGATCCCCTCGGAGGTCGGCTCCATCGAAGCGCCCGACGAGGCCGGTATCAAACCCAGCCTCTCCAACGGCGAGGAGATCAACCTGGCGCAGATCATCTACGACATCCGCGACCCCGAAACGTCCGAAGAGCAACTCCAGGAGCTCTACCGGAAGTGCGCACGGTACTACAACTACTACCTGCCCCACTTCGTGTTCCACCAGTACAACTGGGGCGCCTGGGGCAACGTCCGCGACTTCGAGTGGCCGGACCCGGCCAACCGCGGGCTCGACTACGAGCGCGGCTTCGGTATCAGCGCCGCGCTCATCCTCGGCGGTCTCACCGAGGCCAGCTACAACACCGACTTCCAGCCGCCGGAGTAATCCGGACCGCACCCCGCCGTCGGCGGTGCCGCCGCTGACCGCGCCGCTCGGGGTGACCCGACCGCCTACCCCATTCACAGCGGTTTGACGCGTCCATGGCGCTCCGGCGTGGTCGCGTCGCTCCGACCGCCGTGTCGAACGCAACGCTATCGTCCCGCCGTCACTCGGGTTCCGCCGACTCTCAGGCCGCGTTTCGACGCGGCCGTCGCGGAACCCCGAACTACTTCTTGCCGAACGATTCGCGAGCAGCGCGACGCTCCCGTTCGCTCTCTGCGTCGTCTCGTCACCGACCCAACCGCAGTGATGACTCCGCGATTGACTAGACACATCTGTTATAATTCGATAGAAGTGATCGAGACTCGTCTATTCCATCGGTCGATCCGCAATATCGATCGAGCGGGCGAAATCCGGGCACAGAATGGGTATCAACGGAGATATTGAAATTCATGTCCGTGTCTCGATATGAGTCGGGCGATCGAGAAATGGGTTCAGAGACGGCCCATAGTCGCCGTAAAGGGTATCACCTAACAATCTCCCAGATATCGGACAGCAGTCTTTTATAATCGATACTAGATAGACGAATGTGTGAGGTGTTCCGGACAGAGACGCAATCGCTCGCGGCGATCAGATCCGCAGGATGCGGATTCGGGGCCGCCTGTAGGGGGAGGCAGACTCGCGGAGAGTGATAACCGTTTCCACTACAGATCGGGTCACGCGAGTTCCCAGGACCCCCGGTGGCACTCCCGGCGGGTGAGTCCAGTCGTTCCCCCGACGGACTTATGAATCGATCGGCCGAATTTCGGGTCATGGCGTCCGATACGCGACGTTTCGAACGCGGGTTCTCGTTCGACTACGACCCGGGCGAGCTCAGGTGCGCTCGGGGGTGCGTGGCCGACCTCGATACCATATTGGCCGAGCGCGGGGTGGACGACGCGCTGGTCGTCACGGGGTCGAACGTCGGGGCCAACCGCGACGTGATGGACCCTGTCGAAGCGGGACTCGGCGAGCGGCTCGCCGGGGTGTTCGACGAGACGACGCCCGCGAAACACCTGCGGACGGGACTCGACGGCGCCCTCCGCGTCCGGGAGGACGGGATCGACGCGCTCGTCGCGGTCGGGAGCGGGAGCAGTCTCGACGTGGCCAAGGTGATCAGCGCGCTCACGAGCCACGACGACGTCCGGGCCGCCGCGGAACGCGCGCTAGAGACCGGCGAGGTCACCGTCGCACCCGACGGCGACCCGACCCCGGTCGTCGCCGTTCCGACCACGCTCGCGGGCGCGGACCTCTCGGTCATCGCCGGGGTCGGACTCACGCTGGACCCGGCGGGGCTCTCGGACCGGGACATCCCGAACGGGTCGGTCGCCGACCGCCGGCTGATGCCGACGGCGCTCTGTTACGACCCGGCGCTGTTCGAGACGACGCCGAAGGGCGTGCTCTGCGCGTCGGCGATGAACGGCTTCGACAAGGCCGTCGAGTGCCTCTACTCGCGGTACCGGACGCCCGTGACCGACGGGACGGCGATGCGGGCGCTCTCGCTCATGCAGTCGGGGTTCGAGACGCTGCCCGCAGACTCGATGGACGAGGGGAAGCTGTACGACGCCGTCGCGGGCGTCGTCCTCGCGCAGTACGGTATCTCCACGCCCGGGACCTACCGGGCCTCGATAATCCACGCGTTCGGCCACGGCTTCTCCCACGACTACGACGCCCACCAGGGGACGATCCACGGGATCCTGGCACCGCACGTCCTCCGCTACGTCTTCGACGAGGTCCACGGCCGCCGCGACCTGCTCGCCGAGGCGTTCGGCGTGGACGACGCGGCCGTCGGCGACGACGAGACCGCCGAGCGGGTCGTCGACGCGGTCGCGGCTGTCAGCGACGACCTCGAACTCCCCTCGCGACTGCGCGCGGTCGACGGGCTCTCCCGGGACGACTTCCCGGCCATCGCCGAGGCCATCCGCGACGACGGGCTGATGAACGGCACGCCGGACGGACTCGACCCGTCGACCGCGGACATCGAGGCGGTACTCGACGAAGCGTGGTGACTGTCGCTGACACGCAGGGGCCGAAAAACGGACGAGAGTTCGTCTCGTTACTCGGCGGCCGTGGCGGTCGTCGAGTTGGTCGCAGTGGCGCTACCGCCGGAACTATCGCTACCGCCGGAACTGCTTCCGCCGGAACTGCTGCCGCCGGAACTGCCACTACCGGACCCCTCGTCGCTGTCGCCGTCGCCGCCTCGGATGCCGACGCCGCCTTCGCCGGGTTCGCCGTCGGTCTCGTTGGTCGACTCGACGACTTCGACGGGGACGGTGATCGGGTCGGGGACGGCGTAGGGGATGCCGTCCTCGTCGACGACCCAGTCGACGCGGAGCGTGATCGTGTTGTTACCGGGCTCGACGGGGACGTTGCTGAAGGTGTCCGTCTCGACGCCGAGGGTCCCGACGGTGACGGTTCCGTTAGCGGTATTCCCGTCGAAGGCCGTGGCCGAGGCTTCCGCGCTGTCGGAGCCGCCACCCGCGCCCGCGGAGATCCGCGAGGCGTTGATGTGGAGTCTGAGGTCGGGCCAGACGGCGGGGTCGCCGGTCCGGTTCGCCGAGACGGACATCGCGGTGATGCCGTTGTCGACGTCCGAGAGCGTGAGGTTCGCCGTCGCCGTCCCGTTGACCGGGACGGTGAGCGACGACCGGTTCAGCGAGAGGCCGACTGTGCGGTTCGCTTCCTGGGCGACGACGAGGCGACTGCTCGCCGACGCGCCGGCCTCGCGCGTGTCGACTGCGCTGACGTCGACCTCGTAGAGCCCGGCGTCGAAGGCGGCCGCGGAGACGTTCATCCGGACGTCCCCGCTGGCCTCGATGGCGGCGACGGGCTGGCCGCCGACTCGTTCGACGCCGTCGAAGCCGTCGACCTCGCCGAACGCCTCTCGCAGTTCCTCGGCCGAGACGGACTCGCCCGCGTTGTCCTCGACGGAGACGTGCAGGTCGTAGTCCGGGCGCTCGGAGCGCAGGGAGAGCGAGACGCCGCTCTCGCCAGCGGCGGCGTCGACGAACGTGCGGTTGGTCTCCAGGTGGAAGAAGTCCTGACTCGCGAGGGTGAACGCGGCCTCGGAGTCGGTACCGGTGCCGGCGACCTGGCCGTCGTCGAGGACGAGCGACTCGCCGTCGGCGTTCCGGAGCACGTACTCGCCGGCGGGCAGCGTCGCCGATTCGAGGACGGTCTCGCCGTCGTCGAAGGAGAGCCGCCGGACGACGTGGGGGTCGGAGAAGTCGGTCTCGTCCGGTAGTTTGACGAGTTCGTGCGTCGCCCCGTTCGCGCCGCCGTCGGCGATCCGGAGGTTCTGCCCGCGGTAGGCCGTCTCGTTGGAAGTGACGCCGACGTCGGCCTGGAGACCGCTGCGGTCGACGCTGCGGGTCTCGGGGACGGCGACGGTCGACGTCGTGGTCGCGATGCGGTCGGACAGCAGTCCGGTCACGCCGACGAGGCGGAGGTCGCCGTCGGTGCGATCGGCTGCGGTGATCGAGCCGTTGAACTGCGCGGTCTCGTCGAACAACTGACTGCCGTCGCCGTCGACGCCGCGGAGCCGAACGGTAGTCTCGCCGCGGAACTGAGTTTGCCCCTGTTCGAGGAGCATGACGCCGTTACGGTGAGTGAACACCTGCTGGACCCGGCTCTCGTTGCCGACGCCGTAGAGGCGGCTCCAGCGGGTGACGCCCTCGTCGTCGACGCGACTGACCCACGCGTTGGTGCTGTAACTCCCGCCGTAGCCGGACTGGGTCCCGGCGAGGAGCGCACCGCCGTCGTCGGTGGGGACCGCGCCGACGACGCGCTGGTCGACGGCGCCGCGGACGGTCCGGTTGAACTGCACCTGACCGGACTCGCCGGTCCGGAGCACCCACGGGTTCGAATAGCCGGCGTTGCCGGCGACGAGGAACCCATCGTGAGTCTTCCGGAGCGACGTCGGGGAGGCCTGGACGCCGTAGGTCTTGCTCCAGATCGCGCCGCCGGCCGAGAGTTCGGCCAGGCGGACGCCGTCACCGCCGGGGAGACCGAACGCGACCGCGACGCCCTGATCGGTCGCGCGGAGTGTGTCGCCGGTCGCGCCGTACGCCGACTGCGCACTCGCGTTGAGTTCGTGGCGCCAGGTCACGTCCCCGTCGCTCGTGAGGTGGACGACTTCGACGGTCGTCTCCGGCGGATACCTGTCCGTCCGGACCGCCCGCGCGGTGACGAGCGCGTACACGTCTCCGTCGCCGTCGACGGCCACGTCGCTCACTTGCGTGGTCATATTGGTCGTCGAGAACGTCCGCGTCCAGTCGACTTTATCGCCGTCGACGCGCACGAGCGACCCGTTCAGCGTCTGCGGGCCCGTCCGGACGCTGTAGTTCTCGGGGAGTTCGACCCCGCCGACGACGGTCGCGCCGTCGTCGGTCTCGGTCAAGGCTAACGGGACGGTGGTTCCGTAGGGGCTGTTCGACTGGGCGTCCGCCTGCGCGGCGGACGGGGTGGAGGGCGCTGTGGCTGTCGCACCGGCCGGCACCACCGCGGCGAGGGTGCCGACGACCACCAGCGCGGCCAGCCAGCAGGCCGCTGCGGGTTCCAATCTGGACATGTACCCGATCTGTATACGGCAATCAGGTAGTAGGTTTCGCTTACTCAAATGGGGGCTTTAGTTATCGATCCCGCACGGAGTCGTCGAAGCTGCGAGTGACGGGTGACCCGACCCGTCGGTCTCCCGACGCGCCAGACGTTTAAGGTGTCGAGGCGACAACTGGTACGCGTGACAGAGGGATACGAGCCGGCGGAGGTGCCGTGTTACGAGGACCAGGCGACCCGGGACGCCGAGTACGAGCGCGCGGAGCGGGAGGGGACGCCGTTTTTCGCGGTCGAACGCTACGAGGAGGGATACGCGGTCACGTACGACCTCCTGCCGGCGGGGAGCGAGCTCTCGCGGCCCGCGCGGAAGGAGCTCGACGAGCGGCTCACGCGCGAACTGGAGGATCTAGTCGGCGACCCGGCGGTCCCGACCCGCGAGGCGGGCAAGAGCGTCGGCGCGTCGCTGGGGAGCATCTCCCTGTTCGAGCGCGAGGAGACCGCCCGACGCGTCGCCGCGGTCGTCTCGCGGTTCGTCCTTGACGAGTCGAACTGGGTGGAGGCCACCCCGCCGGAGGGGTCGACGGGCGCGCAGTTCAGAGAGAACTGACCGAGCGCCGGCGGGGAGGCGAGGGGGTCCGCCGAGAATCGTCAGGCGTCTTCGCTCAGCACCTCGTCCGCCCACGCCGCGGGGACGACGAGCAACTGTTCGTCCGCTTCCAGCTCGTCGCTCGTCGCGAACACGATGTCGTCGCCGCCGGTGACGCGGACGCCGTCGTAGACCGTCTCCCAGTGGTCGAGCACCTCGTCGGGGACGGTGACGATGCGGTTCTCGTCGACCTGCGTGCTGGCGACGTACCGGACGCCGTCGCCGTCCTCGATCGGGTCGTAGAGCTGTGAGACGACCACAGCGTCGTCGTCGCGGATCCCCCACACGGCCTCGGCGCTCATCGAGAGGAACTCCTGGTTGAACGCCCGCTGGGGCGCGGGGACGCCGCTGCTCTCCTTGTCGAAGGCCGCCGCTCCCAGTCGATCGTCGGCGATCGGGGCCGCTTCGCCGGCCGATTCCGCTGACTCGCTTGTCGATTCTGCGGACTCGCCGGTCGATTCCGCGGACTCACCAGTCCTTCCGGTCTCCCCGGACGCGTCAGTCGTTTCGGTCCCCGCGGACGCGTCGGACTCGTCGCTCGATTCGTCGCCCGTTTCGACCGCGTCCTCGACGTCAACGCCAGTGTCGACGACCGACGAGGCCTCGTCCCCGCCCGCGTGGTCGGGGTGGCTCTCGAAGTCGCCGGCTGCGCTCTCGATGTCCGGGGCCGTGTCGACGACGTCCGACTGGTCGATGTCGATGCGTTTGCCGGCGGCTCGCTTCGATCGCCGCTGGGCGGCCGCGACGGCGAGGAGCGCGCCGCCGGCGACGAGACGGCCCAGCCCGCGTGCGCGCTTCCCGGCCCGGATAGCCTGGAGACCGCGGATCACGGTCGCACCGCCGCCGACCCCGGCGAGGGCGCCCGAGCGAGCGCCCCCCCGGACGAACCCAGTGAGCTTCCCGGCCGCCCCGCCGCCGTTTCCGGAATCGCTCTGCCGGCCGCGTTCGCCGCGCTCGTCGACTGAGTCGTGACTCGCGTCTCCGTGGCTCATACTGTTCTCGTCTTGGGCCTCGACGCGTAAATCCGTGCGGGAGCGTTGTCGTCTCCGCCGGAACGGTCGGTTGCCGCCACGGTCGCGGACCGCCGGTAATACGCCGTATAACAATGCACGAGTCGGCCGCGAGTTCGAAGCGACGCGGGGCGACGTCGGCGTCGGGATATCGAGGGCTTACCGCGGGTAAGAGCCGACCACTGAACCCCGCCACGAGGAAATCATGAAAGTTGCACTCATCGGCTTCGGACAGGCGGGCGGCAAGATCGTCGACGAGTTCGTCGACTACGAGCGGCGGACGGGACTGGACATCTTCAGTTCGCCCATCGCGGTCAACACGGCCAAGACCGACCTCCGCGGGCTGGAGAACGTGCCCGTGGACAACCGCGTCCTCATCGGCCAGGCACGCGTGAAGGGCCACGGCGTCGGCGCGGACAACGAACTCGGCGCGGCGATCGCCGAACAGGACATCGACGAAGTGCAGAGCGCCCTCGACGAGATTCCGGTCCACGAGGTGGACGCGTTCCTGATCGTGGCGGGACTGGGCGGTGGAACGGGCAGCGGCGGCGCGCCGGTGCTGGCCAAACATCTCAAGCGCATCTACACCGAGCCCGTCTTCGGCCTGGGCGTCCTCCCCGCGGCCGACGAGGGCGGGATATACACGCTCAACGCCGCCCGGTCGTTCCAGACGTTCGTGCGCGAGACGGACAACGTGCTCGTGTTCGACAACGACGCCTGGCGCCAGACCGGCGAGTCGATGGCGGGCGGCTACGACCAGATCAACGGCGAGATCGTCCGCCGATTCGGCATGCTCTTCGCCGCCGGCGAGACCGTCGGCAACGATCAGGTCGCCGAGAGCGTCGTCGACTCCTCGGAGATCATCAACACGCTCGCGGGCGGCGGCGTCTCCACCGTCGGCTACGCCTCCGAGACTGTCGACCGGAGCGACGGGGGGCTCCTCTCGCGCGTCGGCCGCGGAAGCGAGGACGCCGTCGTCGACGACATGGAGGAGGCGAACACGACCAACCGCATCACGTCGCTGGTCCGGAAGGCCGCGCTCGGCCGGCTCACGCTCCCCTGTGACCTCTCCGGGGCCGAGCGCTCGCTGCTGGTCGTCGGCGGGCCGCCCGAGTTCCTCAACCGGAAGGGCATCGAGCGCGGGCGGTCGTGGGTGGAAGAAGAGACCGGGAGCATGGAGGTCCGCGGCGGCGACTACCCGATCCCCGATTCCGAAACCGTCGCGAGCGCCGTCCTGTTCTCGGGCGTCCACAAGGTGCCGCGGATCAAGGAACTCCAGCAGGTGGCCATCGAGGCCCGGGAGAACCTCGACCAGTTGCAGTCCGAGAGCGAGGACAACCTCGACAAACTGTTGAACGAGGGCGCGGAGGAGATCGCACCGCTGTACTGAGCGATGACGACGTGACCCGGTCGTCACCGGCGGCGACGATGTCACGGCCGTCCCCCGGGAGGCAGTCGAGCCAGTCCACGATCCGCGAGCGGGCTCGAATTGTCCCGGTCGGAATGGCATCGGAGTAACGACAGGGGAGACACACACCTGATTCCGAGTTAGTGGGGGGTTCGGTGGGGGCGAGTGACGCTGTGGAGGCTGAACTAACTCGGAATCAGGTGTGTCCGTTCTAGAAATAGATTTCTAGTTGTTCGGATAGTGAGTACAGTGGTAGTAGCTAGAGCGAGTGCTAACGTGTGAATCGGTGCCATGCGGTACTAGAAACGTCTCACTGCGAAGTGATCTCTTCGAAACGGCCGAAGGAAATACTGTCGCCGAACTAACTCGGAATCAGGTGTGTGTCTCTCTCCGGTTCGGACGACGACTGTCAGACTAACTCGGAATCCGGTGTGTGTCCGCCGGGATCCAGCCCAACGGGGCCGTCCCGTCTCCGGAAACTAACTCGGAATCCGGTGTCCGTCCCGACCGGACAGCGTTCTCACGTTGAGTTCCTTCTGATCTCCCGAGATCTCGTAGACGCCTCCTGGACCCTGCCGGAGATTCGACGGCGACTAACTCGGAATCGGGTGTGCGTCCCCCAGCGCCCGCCGTCTACCCGTTCCGGCCGACCGCTGACTCGGAATCAGGTGTGTCTGTGATCGGTGACTGTGATCGGTGATAGGGTGGTTCCCGCCGACGACACGGACGTCTCCGATCCACGTCGGTTCCGTCTCCGAGTGGGCTTCCCGATCACCGTCCGCGCCGGAGGAGGGGCCAGCCGTCGGACCGCCGACGTAAGCCCGGAACGCGCTGCGTCTGACGCTAACTCGGAATCCAGTGGGGGAATACCGGGTTCGGAGTTACGTCGAAACTGCCCCTATCCTGAAATATAGCTTCCACTGGCGGGTAACTAACTCGGAGTGTAGTGGAAACATTTTTCAGCCGGCCACCGAACAGGGGAGTCATGCAGGAGCGTCGGACCGCGGAGACGGCGGAGGGGGACGAGCTGTTTCAGTCCGTCGACGAGGGCGGTGACGACACGATATTCGCGAACCGGGAGCTACTCAACATCGACCACGTCCCGGACGAGACCCGGATCGTCGGCCGCGACGAACACATCCGCGACCTCGCCAACGAAGTCGGCCCGGCCGTCACCGGTTCGCCGCCGAACTCGGTGATCCTCTACGGGAAGACCGGGTCGGGGAAGTCGCTCGTCGCGAACCACGTCATGGAGCGCGCCCGGAGCGAGGCCGAGCGGCGCGCCAACGACCTGGCGACGGTGACGGTCGATTGCGCCCAGGCGAAAGGCGAAGCGGACACGATCCAGACCATCGCCGAGGGCATCAACACGCCCGAGACCGGCGTCCAGATCCCGACGCGCGGCATCTCCACGAACGAGTACTACAATCGCCTCTGGGAGATACTCGACCGCGAGTACGACGCCGCGCTCATCACCCTCGACGAGGTCGACCGCCTGGGCGACGACAACGTCCTGATGCTGCTCTCCCGGGCCCGCGAAGCGGGGAAGGTCGACGTCCCCATCGGTATCATCTCCATCTCGAACAAAGTGAACTTCCGCGAGCAGATGACCGAGCGCGTCAAGAGCAGCCTCGGCCACAACGAGTTCATCTTCGACCCCTACGACGGCGAACAGCTCCGACAGATACTCGAAAACCGGCGCGACGCGTTCCGCGACGGCGTCCTGAACGCCGGGGTCATCCCGAAGACGGCCGCGCTCGCCGCCCAGCGCCACGGGGACGCGCGCAAGGCGATCCGGCTGCTGCGCCACGCCGGCGACTACGCGAAGAACAACGGCATCGCCGAAGTGACCGAGAGCCACCTCGAACGCGCTCAGGAGCAGGCCGAGGTCGAACGGTTGAAGGAACTCATCGCGGGGCTCCCGCCACACAGCAAGTACGTCCTCTACGCCCTCGCGAATCTCACCGCGAACACGTCGGAGGAACAGGACTGGTTCCGGACGACCGTCATCTACGACGTCTACCAGAAGGTCTGCGCGGCGGAGGGGGCCGACGACCTCACCACGGACTCGATCCGCGGCCTGCTCAGCGAACTCGCCTTCCTCGAGGTCACCGAATCTAACCAGGAACACGGCGGCATGGGCAAGGGGACCTACAAGGAACATCGCCTGCTCTGGGAGCCCAGCGTCGTGTTCAAGATGGACCCGAACCCCGCGCAGGTCGACGTGGATCAGTAAGGGCCGAACGGCGGGACCGTTCTCGACGGGTAGATCTGATCCGGTTCCAAAGTGCCGTGATTAGCGCTCGCCCCGAAGACTCCAATCGCAGAGCGTCTCAAGCGCGTGGCGTGAGCGGTCGACTACAGGTTCAGAAGCAGCCGCCAGATCAGGCGACATGGCCGCTGTAGACCCGATCGATGCGGTCCTCTGAATGCACCTCACAGCAGGAACGCGAACACCGGGTACGAGGCGGTAACGGCCAGCGACGGCGTCAACACCCACATCGTGACGATACGTTTGGCCGCTTTCGGATCGAAGAGACTCCGCTCGTCGAGATCCGCCGGCCCCTCCGCACCGACATCCGGGACGTCGGGGACCTCCTCCGGGTCCGCCGGGGGCTCCTCCTGGCGAGCGATGTCCCCGATGGTCGGGCTAGCAGGGGCCTCTTCGGCGCGTGAGGTGACCAGCGCCCCCGTCGCGACTTCTAACTCTGGCCCCTCTGGCGCCGGGGTCGCTAACTCCGCCAGCGTCGCCGCCCGACTCGCCCGCCCCCACCCGAGACCGATGATCGTCGACGTCGTACTGACGGCGAGACTCGCGGGGATCCCGAAATACGAGAGGATCGTGATAACTGTGCCACCGACCACGGAGACGATCAGGGAGGCGAGAATCGGTAGCTCCGTGATATCGTCCCCGACCGTCTCCAGCGTGCGACGGGCGATCGTGAAACTGCCCAGGCCGAAGGCCGCCACCGCGAGCAGGACGCCCTGATTGACGCTGAGCGATCCTCCCTCTCCGACGAGGGGGGCCACGGCGTTCGCTGCGTTCGACGCCCCCGCGGAGAACGCCATATAGCAGCCGATGAGGACGACCGAGAGCGATCCGACGACGTCCTGCGGTGACGCGTTCGGATTCACGTACGGACGCGGGATCGTCCCCGACCGGTCGATCTGGATGAAGTGGAGGTCGAACTTCGTGAACGCGATGTAGCGGTCGAGATACGGGTAGACGTAGCGGCCGACGACGACCCCGATGGCGAAGCTCAACAGGGGCGCGACGATCCAGGCCGAGACGATAACGAACATCAGCGCCTGATTGAGGGTGCCGGAGGCGAGGCCCAGTCCGACGATGGCCCCGACGGCCGTCATCGAGGTCGAGGCCGGAACGCCGTAGAGATTCGAAATGAATAGCGACGCGCCCGTGAAAAACAGGACGGCGACGCTCGCAGCGGGCGTGAACTGGGTCGCCGGCACGATACTGCTGCTCATCGTCGCGATGACGTTCCGACCGACGGTCCACGCGCCGACGAAGCCGAAGCCGACGAACAAGGCCCCCGCGGTTGTCTTCCGAAGGAGGCGCGAACCGACTGCCGGACCGAACGCCACGCCCGTCGACGATCCTCCGATGTTGAACCCGACGAACACGGCGACGACGATACCGACGACAGTTAGCAGCGATACCATCGTATCTGGGTCACTGTTTCTTGTCACCGACATATAGTTCCTGAGGCCGAGCCCGCCTCGACTCCGACCGGATGGCACACCGCTGGCGCACCCGCGCCTCTATCTCGAACGCTTCTTGGTCCGCTACCCGCGTTCGGCGGTGGACCCCCGGCCACCGATACAGCCTCGTCGGGGCGTGATTACCGTTCGAGGAGGAATATCGGCCGTGAACTTGCCGCCGGCTACGCACTCAGCGGAGGGGGTCCGGGATTCAGCTCCCGTCGGCGTCGCTCTCTCCGAGCTGCTCCTGCCAGTTCTGGACCTTCGCCATCAGCTCGACCGGCGGCGTCTCGTTGACGTCGATATCGCCGAGTTCGTCGAGGACAGCTTCCGTCTCCGGATCGAGCGGCCGGCCGTCCGAGTCGCTCGCGGGCGCTTCTATCTGGCTCCCGTCGGTCGCGACCTGCTGCTGGGTACTGCCCGCTCCCTCGGTGACTAACTCGCCCGACCCGAGGTCGAAGACGACCTGCTCGGTGTCGGAACCGTCGGATCGCTCACTGCCCTGGACTTCGATCGCTTTCTCCTCGCGGAGTCTGTTGAGCACGTCCCGCGAGCGGTCGACGACCGGTTCGGGGACGCCGGCCAGATCCGCGACGTGGATCCCGTACGACCGGTTCGTCGGTCCGTCGCGGACCGTCCGCAGGAAGGTGACGTCGCCGTCGGATTCGTCCGCGGCGACGTGGACGTTCTCGACAGTCGGGAGTTCCTCGCCCAGTGCCGTGAGTTCGTGATAGTGGGTCGCGAAGAGGGTCTTCGCCTGGATCCGGTTGGCGAGGTACTCCGTCGCCGCCCAGGCGATGGAGATGCCGTCGTAGGTCGCCGTCCCCCGGCCGACCTCGTCCAGGATGACGAGTGAGTCCTCGCCGGCGGAGTGGAGGATGTTCGAGAGCTCCTGCATCTCGACCATGAACGTCGAGCGGCCCTGCGCGAGTTCGTCCAGCGCGCCGACGCGCGTGTAGATGCCGTCGACCAGCCCTACTCGCGCCGACCGCGCGGGGACGAAGCTCCCGACCTGCGCGAGCAGGGTGATGAGCGCCGCCTGGCGCATGTACGTCGACTTCCCGCTCATGTTCGGGCCGGTCACGATGAGGAACTGTCGGTCCTCGTCCATCCGCAGGTCGTTGGGGACGAACTGGGTCGTCTGCTCGACGACCGGGTGGCGGCCCTGTTGGACGGTCAACTCGCGCCCGTCGGTCAGCTCCGGCCGCGTCCAGTCGTTGCGGACCGCGTGGGCCGCCAGACTCGCCAGCGCGTCGCACTCGGCGAGCGCTCGGCCCGTCTCCTGCAAGACTTCCGCCCGCGCCGCGACGCGGTCGCGGAGGCGCTCGAAGATCTCCCGCTCCATCTCGTGGCGGCGCTCTTCCAGCCGGAGGATCTCCCGCTCTTTGTCCTCCAGTTCGTCGACGACGTACCGCTCGGAGTTCTTGAGCGTCTTGATCTGCTCGTACGTATCGGGCACCTGGTCGGTCTCGCTCTTGCCGACCTGGATGTAGTAGCCGTCCGTCTTGTTGCGGTCGACCGAGAGATGGGTTATCCCCGTCTTGCGCTTCTCCCGCTCGGGCAACTCCTCGATCCACGCCAGTGCGGACTCGTGGGATTCGATGATCTCGTCTAGCTCGGGGTCGAATCCCCCGCGGATAAGCCCGCCCTGCGTGACCGTCCCCGGCGGGTCCTCGACGAGCGCCTCGTCGAGGTCGGCGGCGAGTTCCGCGGCGGCCTCGCGGTCCGGCCGGTCAAGGACCCCCGCGAGCGGCGACTCCGCGAGGCGTTCGGTCTCGGCGATCAGCTCGCCGACCGCTGGCAGCAGCGCGAGCGTCTCCTGAACCGCCCGGAGGTCCCGGGCGTCGGCGCTCCCGGAGGCGGCCTTCGAGGCCAGCCGTTCGAGGTCGTAGGCGTCGCCGAGCGTCTCGCGTAACTGGTCGCGGGCCATCGCCGCCTCGGCGAGCGCGGCGACCGCGGACTGCCGCCGGGTCAACTCGCCGCGGGAGCGGCGCGGGCGCTGGAGCCACTCGCGGAGGAGGCGCCCGCCGGCGCTCGTGACGGTGTGGTCGACAGTCGAGAACAGCGAGCCGTCGCGATCGCCCTGCATCGTCTCGGTGAGTTCGAGGTTGCGCTGGGTCGTCGCGTCGAGGTCGACGTAGGCCGACTCGTCGAACGACTGGAGCCGGGTCATCGACGCCAGCACGCCCGCGCCCGTCTCGTCGACGTAGGAGATGACCGCTCCCGCCGCCCGCACGGCTGCTTCGGCGTCGGCGATGCCGACGCTCTCCAGCGTCTCCGCGCCGAACTGCTCGCGCACGCGGTGGCGAGCCCGGCCGGGCGCGAACGCCTCGGTCGTGTGCAGCGAGAGCGAGGCGTCGGTCCGCTCGCGCACCTCGTCGAGGAAGTCGTCGTCCGAGCGGACCTCCGGCCCGGGCAGCACCTCCGCGGGGTCGAACTTGTACAGCTCCGTCAGCGCCGCCGCCGTCGCGTCGGCGCCGGACTGCTCGGTGACGAGGAACTGCCCGGTCGTCACGTCCGCGACCGCGATGCCGTATGTCGCGTCCTCCCCCGTCCGAGTACTGTCGGCGCCGCCGTCGCGGACCACGGCTGCGAGGTACTGCGCGTCGTCGTCGGTCGTCGCGAGGTGGGTGCCCGGCGTGACGACACGTTCGATCTCGCGGGCGTGCCCGTCGTCGGTCTCGTACTGGTCGGCGACGGCGACGCGGTAGCCGCGCTCGACCAGCGCCGAGAGGTAGGGCGTCAGGTCGTCGAGCGGCACGCCCGCCATCGGATACGAGGAACCGTGCGAGGACTTCTGGGAGATCTTCAGGTCGAGTTCGTCGGCGACGATCTCGGCGTCTTCGGCGAAGAACTCGTAGAAATCGCCGCACTGCATCGCGAGAATGTCGGCGTCGGTCTCCTCCTTGAGCGCGAGGAACTCCCCGACGATACCCGTCGCCTCGGTCATACGCTGACCTGTGTCCGAAGCCGGGTAAAAGGCTACGGGTCCGGAGCGAAAGTGGTCCGACGGTCCGGCGGGCGAGGACGATCAGAACCGCTCCGGCTGCTCCGCGTCGCCACTCGGTCGCTATTCCGGTTTCGACGCCCGGACGCACAGGAACGTCGGATATTTCAGCCGCTTCTCGTAGGACTCCGGCTTCTTCTCTCTGAACCCCTCTCTCGGCGTCGGTTCGACCAGTTCGTCCAACCGGAACCCGGTTTCGACGAGCGGGTTGACGACCTCGGAGAACGGCCGGCGATAGAACGGGACGTCGACGTCCTCGTCGTCGGCCGACCACGTCATCAGTTCCCTCTCGACCGCGAAGTAGTCCTCGGCGTCGAAGGCGACGTACTCGTCGACCGGATGCTGCGCCGAGAACACGAGGAATCCGCCCGGCCGGAGGACGCGGGCGAACTCCGCGAACGGCTCTCGCCAGTCTTCGACGTAGTGGAGCGAGAGGCCGCAGACGACGCCGTCGAACTCGCCGTCGTCGGCGAACTCGAGCGGGTCCGTAATATCTGCCCGACGGATCTCCGCTCGATCGCCGATCCGCCGCCTCGCCCGTTCGAGCATCTCGGCGTTCTCGTCGACGGCGACGACGTCCGCTCCCCGCTCTACTAACCACTCCGCGTACCGACCGTGGCCGCAACCCGCGTCGAGAACTCGGTTCCCCGCAACGTCCGGAACGAGGTCCGTCGTCGCCGGGAACTCCAGGTCCGCGCAGTACGGATCCTCTTCCTGGGTCTCGTACGTCTGTGCCAATCTATCGTACGCGTCCTCCACGGTGGGGCGCTCGTCGGACGGCATGAACCCGACTTATGTCAGTCGTGGAATTAATCACTGCGGTTTCGGTGCTGTGTCGTCACTCGTAGCGCACGCCTTCCTCGTCGAGGACGCCCTTCAGTGCCTCGGCGGCGGCTTCGAATCCCTCGGGGCCGCTGTACCCGTAGGCCGACCCGGCGAACGACAGGTGCGGTTCCAGCGAGAGCGCGCCCTCGAATCCCCGGTCCCGCAACGCGGCGACTGTCTCACCGATGCGGCCGTCCCCCTCGCCGGCGGGGCGGATCTCCCCGCGCTCGCCGTACTCGGCGTCCTTGACGTGGACCTGTTCGACGTACTCGACGACCTGCAGGAGCGCGTCGGGATAGGGACGGACGCCGATTTCGAGGTAGTTCGCGGGGTCGAAGACGGCCCGGAAGTGCGGCGAGTCGACGGTCGTCAGCAGGTCCCGGACTCGCCCGGGCGTGTCGCCGTAGATGTCCTTCTCGTTCTCGTGGACGAGCGTCACGCCGGCCTCCTCGGCCTTCTCGACAGCCACGCGGGTCCGACGGAGGACTTCCTCGCGGTGGTCGGCGGGGCCGTCGCCCTCGGGGATGTAGTAGGAGAACACGCGGACGTACTCGGTGTCGAAGCGGTTCGCGAGCTCTAGTGCGCGGTCGAGGCGCTCCACGTGCGGCTCGAAGTCGTCCTCGACACCGATCTTGCCGATCGGCGACCCGATGGAGGTGACCGAGAACCCGCGCTCGTCCAGGGTCGCTTCCAGTTCGTCCAGCCGCTCGTCCGAGAGGTCGAGCGCGTTCTCGTCCCAGACGCCGCGCAGGTCGAGGTGGTCGATGTCGAGAGACTCCAGCGTCGAGAGCTGGTCGTCGAGGTCGGAGGCGATCTCGTCCGCGAACCCGCTGATCACGAAGGGAGCGGTCATGTCTCCGCGGTCGAAGCGTGGGACCGTATGTCTTGCCACCGCGGAGAGGGGCGCCCGTAGTGTCGCTCAGTCGATCCGCACCGGCTCGCCGCTGTCTGCGGACTCGTAGATGGCTTCGATGATCTCGACGGCCTTGCGCGCCTCGCTCGCGTCGAGCATGTACGGCTCGTCGTTCGCGCGGGCGTCGAGGAAGTCCTCGATGTTGCGCCGGTGGTTCGCGTAGTCGATGCTCATCGGGTCGGCGGCGCCGCCCCCGGAGTCGGTCTCCCCGAACTCCTCGCGGACCTCCGGGTCGTCGTCGCGCGCTTCGCGGAACTGCCAGGTGACGAGTTCGTCCTCCAGGATCTCGGCGGTGCCGCCGCGACCCGCGATCTGGAGCCGCTTGAGCGATCCCGGGTACATGGAGGTGGCGCCCAGGATCTGCCCGAGCGTGCCGTCGCGGTAGCGGAGGACGGCGACGGCGGTGTCCTCGACCTCCATGATCTCGTCGCTGTGGGCCCGGCGGTCGGTGTAGGCGAAGACTTCCTCGACGGGGTTCACGTCGGTGCGCTCCTCGCCGCCGTCGCCGTCCGCGCCGGCCGCGCTCGCGAGCCACTGGATCGCGTCGATGCCGTGGATCGACTGGTTCATCAGCGCGCCGCCGCCGTCGAGTTCCTGCGTGCCCTGCCAGGCGCCGTCGTAGTAGTCGTCGTCGCGCCACCACGGCACGTACGCGCTGGCGACCGAGAGGTCACCGAAGCGGCCCTCCGCGGCAGCCCCGTGGAGTTGCCGAACCACGGGGTTGTAGCGCTGATTGAAGATCCCGCCGAGTCGGATCCCGGCCTCGTCGGCCGCAGCGACCATCTCGTCGATGCGGTCGGTGGTGATCTCGAGGGGCTTCTCACAGAGCACGTCGACGCCGCGCTCGGCGGCCGCCAGCGCGGGTCCGAGGTGGGCGCCGCTGGGCGTGCAGATGTTGAGAACGTCGACGTCTTCTCCGTCGAGCATGGACTCGGTGTCGGCGTACCACGCGCAGTCGTACTCGTCGGCGAACTCGCGGCCGCGCTCCTCCGTGCGACAGGAGCCGGCGACGAGTTCCGCGCCGTCGACGTCCTCGATGGACTCGGCGTGCATCGTCGCGACTGCTCCGATCCCGGCGATCGCGATACGGGCTGTCATGTCGTCGCTCGGTTCGCAACCCCGTGGCAAAAAGGTGACCGAGGGGGCAACGCAACCGGGAGCGGGGACGGACCGACGCGATCGGACTGCGGACCGCGTGGGAGAGTATCCGCCGGCTACCGGGTCGAAGGCGGGCCGTTTTTAACGCTGCCCTCGGTCGAACAGATACGTACAGATGCCCCTCTCGGATCCCCTCCAGCGGGCGAAGCGGCAAGTCGTCGACGACCTCCGTGCCGACCCGTACCTCCCGTATATCCTCGCCGCCGCCCTCCTGCTGTCGTCGTTCTGGATCTGGCACCGCCTGCCGAACTTCGCGACGCGCGACGAGCGCTGGCGGGTCGTCGACCCGATCGAAGTCCTCGCCGCGTACCTCGACGACCCGGGAATCGGGTCGATCACCGAGGGCGTCGCCTACTGGCGGACGTACGGCTCGGCGATGTACCTCTCGGCGATCGCGCTCGTCCCCGTGTTCGTGGTCGTCCTCGCGAGCGACGCGCTCCCCGCGTTCGCGGACATGGGCCGACACCTCGGCGTCGGCTTCTGGCCGCACTGGCTGCGGACGCCCGGCTGGATCTGGACGTGGAGCGTCCTGCCGGTCCGCCTGGCGAACGTCGCGATGGCCGTCGGGAGCGTCTACGTCATCTACCGCATCGGAACGACGGTGCGCGACCGCGCGACCGGTCGGCTCGCGGCGGCGCTTCTGACCGTGACCTGGGGCTTTCTCGTCCTCGCACACGAGGGCGGCGAGGACATCCCGTCGCTGTTTTTCCTCCTGCTGTCGCTGTACTTCGCCGTCCGATACGTCGAGTCGGGCGTCGACCGACTGTTCTACTGGGGCTGTCTCTTCGGCGGCGTCTCGATCGCGTTCAAGCTCTCGGGCGGCGTGAGCGCGGTGATGCTGGGGGTCGCACACGTCCACCGCGCCCGCCGCTCCGAGGACGGGCTGGTCGGTTCGCTCGTCCGGCCGAAGTTCCTGGGCGTCGGCGTCCTGATCGGGATCGCGACGGTCGCGGTCGGCTTCCCGAGCATCGTCTTCGGGGCGCCGGAGGAGTTCGGCGCGCGGATCGGCCGCGCGTTCGGCGCGAAGTCCGAACCCCACGGCTGGCTCGTCCAGCCCAGCTGGTGGTGGATCCTGCGCGGATACCTCAACGGCGCCGGGATCCCGCTGTTCGCCGCGTTCGTCGGCGGCGCCGTGGCCGCACTCGGGCGGTTCCGCGAACAGTCGCTGACGGCCGACGGGCTCAGGATCGCGCTGGTCGGCGTCGGCACGTACCTCCTCGTGTTCTCGACGTGGCGGTACGTCCGGACCCACCACCTCCTGCCGACGTTCGCGCTGCTCGCGCTCGTTCTCGCGGTCGGGCTCGTCCGCCTGCGCGAGCGCCGGCCCGCGGTCGGCCGGGCGTTCGTCGCCGTCCTGCTGGTCGTCAGCGCCGTCTACGCCGGTGCGGGGACGCTCGCGTACGCCTCACAGCCGCGCGACCAGGCCGTCCAGTACCTGACGAGCCACGGTGGCGCGAACGACACGATCGAGACCTACACGGGTGACCCACAGGACGCGGCCGTCCCCCACAGCAACCGGGTCGAACACCGCCCCGGCTTCGGCGTGGCGACGTTCGCCGAGCGCTGTCCGGCCTACGTCGTCCTCAACTACCACCGCTCGCTGCTGTATCTCGCGCCCGACTCTTGGGGCAAGCGGGCCGCGATCCTCTCGAACCCGCGCGTCGAGAGCCACCTCCGCGATCTGCTCGCCGAGGACACCTACCCATACGAGATCGCCGGCGAGTACGGACGCGAACCCCGGTTCCTGCGCGGCCAGGGACGAGCGCCGATGTGGAAGCGTCTCCTCCGGGTCGGGACGCGACCGCGAGTCATGCAGTACGGCGACCCCCAGGACATGGGCGTCGACCAGTACACCGTCGTCCTCCGCCGGACCGGTCCCTGCACGTCTTGACAGAACGGAAATAACATCCGAACCTGAAATACCGAGAACCGGATTACGGGCCGAATCTGCCGCTATCGGTGCCGCGTTATCGATTCTGAAACGTGGCTGGCTGGTTTTATGACGGACGTTCCGCGAATGCCGGCATGCGCTGTTCGCAGACGATCGGACTGGTCGCTATCGTCGCGCTGATCGCACTGGCCGGCTGTTCGGGCGGCGGGGGGACAGCAACGCCCGCGTCGACGCCGACGCCGTCCCCCACGCAGACGCCGACGGCGACGCCGACCGGGACGCCGACTCCCTGGGACACGGCGACGCCGTCTCCGACGCCGACCGCCACTCCGACGGCGACACCGACCGCAACGCCGACCGCGACGCCGTCGCCGCACTCCACGGCGGCGTTCTGGGAGGAGTTGCTGGCGTCGCACGAGGGGACGCTCCGCAACGCCTCGAGTTTCACGGCGGCGCAGTCGATGCGGGTCTCCGGTCCGGACGGGGCGCTGCGGTCGGGCGAGCGAAACGTGACGGTGGCGCTCATCGCCAACGGTAGCGAGCGCTACATCGAGCGCCGGTTCCCGGACCGCCGGGTCGCGCGCTACCAGCCTGACGGCGAGAGCGGAGTCTACGTCCGTCACAACCGCTCGGGGAACGTCACTTACGAGACGGCGTCCGGTCCGATCCGGATCGACTCGGCGGTCCGACCGGTCCAGGCGTCCTGGCTCGCGTCGTTCGACTACACCGACGAGGGCCTCGTCCAGACCAACCGCGGCGAGCGCCGCAAGTTCACCGTCACGTCGGTCGAGGCGGTCGACCAGTCGGTGGCCGATTCCTACGAGGGCGAACTCACCGACGTCAACTACACCGTGTACGTCGACCCGGACAGGGGGATCGTGACCCAGCTCGTCTACAGCGTCGAGCTGGAGCGGGAGAACGGTACCGTCACGCTCGCGACGGCGTACCTGATCCGCGACGTCGGCTCGTCGACGTACGACCCGCCGAGGTGGCTCGACGAGGCGAAGGCGAACACCGAGTGAGCGACCGACCGGGCGACGCCCACCGGCTTACCAGCCAGTAACCGCGCGTGCCGGTTTGACGGGGTTTAAGCCGCCTCGTTCGTTATCCGCTCGTACATGACCGACAGCGAGTACGACGTCGTCGTGGTCGGCGGCGGCCCGGCTGGACTGACGGCCGCGCTCTACACCACGCGACTCGGGCTGGACACGGCGGTCGTCGACCGCGGCGGCGGCCGCGCCGCGATGATGCAGGACACTCACAACGTCATCGGCGTCACCGAGGACGTCAGCGGCGGCGAGTTCCTCGGGACGGCCGCCGAGCAGGTACAGTCGTACGGCGCCGACGTCCACCGCGAGTTCGTCGGCGGGATCGAGCGCGTCGACGGCGAGGACGGCGACGGTCTCCGGTTCCGCCTGGAGACAGACGGCGCGACCTACGGCGCTCGCCGGGTCGTCCTCGCGACCGGCTTCTCGGACGTGACCCCGGACCCGCCGCTGCCGCCGACGGGCCGAGGCCTCCACTACTGTCTCCACTGCGACGCCTACATGTTCGCCGACGAGCCGGTCTACGTGATGGGGACGGGCGACTCGGCGGCCTACGTCGCGATGATCATGCTGAACTTCACCGACGACGTGGATCTCTTGACCCGCGGCGAGGACCCCGAGTGGAGCGAGGACACCGACGAGATGCTCCGCAACCACCCCGTCGAGGTGATCCGCGAGGACATCGCGGCCGCCAACCGGGACGACGACGGCTGGCTCGAGTCCTTCGAGTTCGAGGACGGTGCAGTCCGCGAGTACCGCGGAGGCTTCCCGATGTACGGTTCGGAGTACAACACCGACCTGGCCGAGGCCGTCGGCTGCGAGCTGACCGACGACGGGACCATCGACGTGGACGACCACGGCCGCACCAGCGTCGACGGCGTCTACGCCGTCGGGGACGTGACCCCCGGTCACAACCAGATCCCCGTCGCGATGGGCCAGGGCGCCAAAGCCGGCATCGCCATCCACATGGACTTGCGTCCGTTCCCGCGGTCCGTCGAGGGCATCGACGAGATGGGGCCCGTCTCCTCGGGCGACGTGCCCGCCCTCTCGCGGGAGTTGCTCGCGACCGCAGTCGCCCACGAGGGCCACGCCGGCGGGCCGCGCACCGACGCCGCCGACGACGTCGAGACCGGCGACGAACAGCCCGCCGACGACGACTGACGGCCACCCGCTCTCGCCGACCGCCACCCGGGTTCTCGAATCAGGAGTCGATCCCGTAGATGCGGTCGACGCCGAGGTAGACGAACCACACCATCCAGACGGTGAAGATGACCAGCCACGCGCCGTACTGGACGTAGGGGTGGGGAACGAGGACGTACGCGACGAGGAGCAGGCCCGCGACGGCGACCGCTGCGGCGACGTTGTACCGCGTCGGCGCGAACACGTCCCCGAGCAGGTCGCGCATCGGGCTCACTACGTGCCGATCCGCTATTATTCTTGGTGGAAGCGCCTCCGCGGACCCCGACGCTCGACGGTCGCGAATCCCGGTGGCGCATCTCGACGACCGTCGCAACTACGCTGTCGGTCCGACCGTCGCAACTACGCTGTCAGGACGACCGTCGTGACTGCGCCGCGGTCGATAGGTTTCGGGCGGTCTGTTCCGACGTTCGGAAATCGTTATTCGTCAGCGGTTTGAACGGGCGGACGATGGGACGGAGTATCGAGTTCTCCGGCGACTGGCTCAAGCGCAGTTTCTACGCGCTCCAGCTGGCCGTGCTCTTCGCTGCCCTGCTCTTCGTCGTGCCTCGTCTCGATACGTCCGCTACCGTCCTGCTCGGCGTCCTGTTCGCGTCGCTCGTGGGAGCCACGGCGTTCGCCATGTGGCGGGCGAGGACCGGCAGCGACGGGGTATCGCACCTCGGCACGGCCGAGGACATCACGTACGACCCGTTCGCGGATCCCGGACAGGCGGCCCGTGACGGCTGGGAGAAGTCGGTCGGTGGGCTCTCCGACGGCGACGACGACTGAGACTGGTATCGACAGCGACGACGGACGCAGCACGCCGAACGATGCGGGCCTTCCCTCCGCAGTGGCGGTCGCTCGCTCACTCGCACTGCGCTTCGGCGACGAGGTCGAGGAACTCCCGGACGTCGCGGGGCGCTTCGAGACGGTAGTCCGCGGCGGTCTCGCGCTCGCCGACGAGGACGCCGACGCCGTCGTCGAGCACCCGGAAGGCGTCCTCGTCGGTGCGGTCGTCGCCGACGTACATCGGGAGCCAGCCGTCGGGCGCCTCGTCTGTCAGCAGGTCGACGGCGCGGCCCTTGTCCCAGTCGACGGCGGGGCGGATCTCGCGGATCGCCTTGCCGTCGCGGATCTCCAGGGGGGCGCCGGTGGCGACCACCTCCTCGACGGTGGCGCGGACGCTCCGCTCGACTTCGGCGACGCGCTCGGACGGCACCTGCCGGACGTGGACCGTCGCGGTCAGGCCCTTGTCCTCTATCTCGACGCCGGGGACGTGGGCGAGGCGGTCGCCGAGGTGGTCGCAGACGCGGTCGACCGCGTCGCGACACCGGCGTGCCTCGGGGTTGACGACCTCGCCGCCGTCGTAGCGGAGTTCGAGGCCGTGGTTGCCGGCGTAGGCGATGCCGTCGACGTCGACGCGGTCGCGGAGGTCGGCGAGTTCCCGGCCGCTGACGACGGCCACGTCGACGGAGGGACACGCGGCGAGTCGCTCGACCCGCTCGCGGACGGGCGGGGGCATCTGCGCGGCGTCGGGGTCGTCGACGATAGGCGCGAGCGTGCCGTCGAAGTCGAGCGCGCAGACGACGCCCGGAGCGGCGGCGAGGCGGTCGGCGACGGACTCCCGGGCGAGCCAGAGCGGGGTGGCGTCAGTCGCCTGCACGCGTCGTCACACCCCCGTCGGCGTGGCCGAGACCGGCGACCGTCCCGAGGACGGTCCCGACCCACGACTCGATGTCGTTGTCGGTCACGTAGTCGGCGAGCGCGTTGCCGCGGCGGCGGCGCTCGCGCTCGTCCATCGACAGCGCCTCGTCGAGCGCGTCGGCGAACCAGACGGTGTCGTGCGGACGCACGGAGACGGTCCACTCGCCGAGGACGTCGTGGGCGCCGGCCTGGTCGCTCAGGACGAGCACCCCGGGGTCGTCGTCCTGTGCGGCGACGAATTCCTGGGCGACGAGGTTCATCCCGTCGCGGATCGGGCTGACGACCGCGAGGTCGGCCTCGCGGTAGAGCCCCGCGAGCCCCTCGTTCGAGATCATGTCGGTCGTGTAGACGACGGGCTGCCAGTCGTCCGTCGCGAAGCGGTCGTTGACCCGCTCGACGGCGGCCTCGACCCGCTCCTGGTAGCGCCGGTAGGCGTCGATGGACGAGCGGCTCTCCGTCCCGACCTGGACGAACGTCACCTCGCCCAGCCAGCGCGGCCGCTCGGCGAAGAGCCGCTCGAAGGCCTCGAGGCGCTCGACGATACCCTTGGTGTAGTCGAGACGGTCGACGCCGACTGCGAGACGGGTGTCGCGGTCGATCCCGCGGTTCTTGCGGAAGGCGGCGCAGAAGCCGGTCGCCTCCATGCTCCCGGCCTGCTCGCGGATGCGGTCGGCCGGGACGCCCATCGGCGCCGCCCGGACGGCCGTCGTTCGGCCACGGTGGGTGACGGTGCCCGCCTCGCGGTCGACCTCGGCCCCCGAGAGCCCCCGCTCGGCACACCGGAGGAAGTTCTCGCAGTACCGCGGGACGTGAAAGAGGAGGACGTCGTTGCCGAGCAGGCCGTCGAGAATCTCCTCGCGGTGGGGGCAGGCGCGGAACGAGTCCCAGCTCGGCCAGGGGATGTGCCAGGTGTGGGCGAGCGTCCGGTTCGGCGTCGAGTCGCCCGACGCGCCGTCGGTGCGCTCGCGGACCTGCTGGGGGGCGAGCGCGAGGTGGTAGTCGTGGAGCCAGACGAGGTCTCCGGGCTCGCTGGCCGCGGCCAGCTCCGCCGCGAACTGGTCGTTGACGCGGCGGTAGTCCGCCCAGGCGTCACCGCAGCTCTCGACGGTGCCCAGCGCGGCGTGGCAGAGCGGCCAGAGCACCCGGTTGCTGACCCCGTAGTAGTACCCCTCGACCTCCGCGTCGTCGAGCCAGAGCCGCTGGAGGGTGTAGGTGTCGTCCCCGTCGGGGGGGACGGTCACGCGGTCGTCCTCGTCGACGACGGTCGCGTCGGCGTCGCCGTCGCCCCAGGCGATCCAGGTGCCGGAGACGCGCCGCATCACGGCGTCGAGGCCCGCCGTCAGGCCGCCCGCGGGGCGATCGACGGTCACGTCGCCGTCGTCGCCGTAGTCGTGCCTGTACGGTTGCCGGTTCGATGCGACGACGAGGTCGTCGCCCGCTGTCGCGAGCACGCGGTCGAGATCCGTCTCGACGCGGTCGACTCGCAGGTGTGTCCTCTCCATGACGGATTACCCGTTGTTACCCCGCCAGGGGGGTATGGGCGCGGCTTGCACCTGCGGGCTGTCACCCGCGACGCCACGCCACCGAAATACGGCCTCCAGAACGGTCCTATCCCGCGTTCGCGGCGGGCTGCTGGTCCGCGTCCGCATCCGAAGCGCCGGCGTGGCGACGGATGTTCCGGATGCGTTCCGGGATCGGCGGGTGCGTGTAGTGGAACGTCTCGTAGAGGGGGTGCGGGAACGGATTCGAGAGGTTCTCGCTAGCGAGGCGACAGAGGGCGTCGACCATCGGTTCGCCGTCGCCCATCACCTCGACGGCGAACGCGTCGGCCTCCCGCTCGTGTGCAAGGGAAAGCTTGTTTTCGAGGGGGCTGGTGAGCCGGTTCAGCGGCTCCAGGACGACGGCCGCGAGGAACAGTCCGGCGTAGACCGGCCGGCCCGCGCCGGAGGCGAGGCCGAACAGTTCGTAGAGCCACGGGCCGGTGACCAGCTGGTAGGCGACGAAGAACACGACGCCCATGCGGAGGGCGGAACTCCCCACGCGCTTCCAGATGTGGGCCTTCTTCCAGTGGGCGAGTTCGTGCGCGAGCACGCTCTGGAGTTCGTCGGTCTCCATCTGCTCGACCAGCGTGTCGAAGAGGACGACGCGCTTGGTCGCCCCGAACCCGACGAAGTAGGCGTTGGAGTGGCCGCTCCGGCGGCTGGCGTCCATTATGTAGATCTGCGAGCAGGAGAAGCCGGCGCGGTCGAACACGTCGGTGACGGCGTCGTGGAGGTCGCCGGACTCGACGGGCTCGAAGTCGTTGAACAGCGGCGCGATGACCCGCGGGTAGACGACCATCATGACCAGCGAGAAGGCGACGAACAGCGCCCAGGCGCCGACCCACCACAGCCCCGGGAACGAGTCGACGACCCACATGACCGCCGCGGCGAGCAGGCCCGTGATGACCACCGTGACGGCGAGGCCGACGATCTGATCGCGGAGCCACAGGCGCGGCGACTGCTCGTTGAAGCCGAATATCTCCTCGACGACGAACGTGTCGAAGAGTTCGAAGGGGACCGATGAGAGCTGGACGGCGAGGACGACGCCGAGGAAGAAGACGACGCCGGAGGGCACGGTACCCAGTCCGAGCGACTCGACGGCCGCGATGGCCTCGGCCAGCAGGCCGGCGTAGAGGACGAGCAGTAGGAGGCCCACGCCGACCCAGGCTTCGAGTTGCCCGGCGCCGGCCTTCGCCCGCTGGTAGCCGAGCAGTTCGTCGGTGTCGCCGACGTCGAGGCGGTCGTCGAACCAGTTCCCTTCGCCGTTCGCGGGTTCTTCGTCTTCGCTCGTTTCGCCCTCGCTCGTTCCATCCGTGGTCGCTCTGCGCCCGATCTCGCGGGCTCCGTGGCGAATGTTCAGCGACGCGAGCCAGGTGAAGAAGGCCTCGGTCCCGACGAGCAGGGCGAGGAACGCGACGTGAAAGGCGAGCATATCACAGGGTACGTCGCGGACGGGTTAAAGCCCCCGTCGTCGCCGTCGGTTCCCCGGGTCGGTCCTGCTGTGTTCCTGGAGCGCAGAACTTGAAGTATCCCGGAGAGAGGATTTCTACCGTGAGGTAGGGGGCGGCTACGATACGGCGACGCCGCCCCGATTGTTGGTAGCCAAAGGAAAACTTATCCTCGAAAAGCCGCGCTAGTCGAACGACAGATGAGTGAGGACAGCCCGTCTCGAAAGTTAGGGAACAGAAACGACGAGTGGTGGCCAGACACACTGAACCTGGACATCCTCGACGACAACGCCGCCGACCTGAACCCGTACGGCGAGGACTTCGACTACGCCGAGGAGTTCCAGGACCTCGACCTCGAAGCGGTCAAGGCGGACATCGAGGAGGTAATGACGACGTCCCAGGACTGGTGGCCGGCGGACTACGGCCACTACGGCCCGCTGTTCATCCGGATGGCCTGGCACAGCGCCGGGACCTACCGAACGACCGACGGCCGCGGCGGCGCGACGGGCGGCACCCAGCGGTTCGCGCCGCTGAACAGCTGGCCCGACAACGTGAACCTGGACAAGGCGCGCCGGCTGCTGGAGCCGATCAAGCAGAAGTACGGCCGCAAGCTCTCGTGGGCGGACCTGATCGTGCTCACCGGGAACGTCGCCCTCGAGTCGATGGGCTTCGAGACGGTCGGCTTCGCCGGCGGGCGCGAGGACGACTACAAGCCCGACGAGGCCGTCTACTGGGGTCCCGAGACCGAGTGGGAGGGCTCGGAGCGGTTCGACGACGAGGGTGAACTGGAGGAGCCCCTCGGCGCTACCGTGATGGGGCTCATCTACGTGAACCCCGAGGGCCCGGACGGCGAACCGGACCCGCTCGGATCGGCGGAGCGGATCCGACAGGCGTTCGGCCGCATGGCGATGGACGACGAGGAGACGGCCGCGCTCATCGCCGGCGGGCACACGTTCGGGAAGGCCCACGGCGCCCGCGACACCGACGACATGGGCCCCGAGCCCGAGGCGGCCCCCATCGAGGACCAGAGCCTCGGCTGGACCGACTCCGGAAAGGGCCCCGACACGGTCACTAGCGGCATCGAGGGCGCCTGGAACAGCACGCCGACCCGGTGGGACACCGCCTTCCTCGACACGCTGCTCGAGAACGAGTGGGAGCTGACGGAGAGTCCCGCCGGCGCCAACCAGTGGCAGCCGGTCGACGCAGCGGACAAGCAGACCGTCCCGGACGCCCACGACCCCTCGAAGAAGCACGCGCCGATGATGATGACGACGGACGTGGCGCTCAAGCGGGATCCGGAGTTCCGCGAGATCGTCGAGAACTTCCGCGAGAACCCCGCGGAGTTCCAGGACGCCTTCGCCCGGGCGTGGTACAAGCTGATCCACCGCGACATGGGCCCGCCCGAGCGCTTCCTCGGCCCGGAGGTCCCCGACGAGACGTTCGTCTGGCAGGACCCGGTCCCGGACGCGGACTACGAGCTGATCGGTGACGAGGAGGTCGCCGAGCTCAAAGAGCAGATCCTCGATTCGGACCTGTCCCGCTCCCAGCTGGTCAAGACCGCCTGGGCGGCGGCGTCGACCTACCGCAAGAGCGACAACCGCGGCGGCGCCAACGGCGGCCGCATCCGGTTGGAGCCCCAGCGGAGCTGGGAGGTCAACGAGCCGGACGAACTCGAGGCGGTCCTCCAGACCTACGAGGGGATCCAGGAGGAGTTCAACGGCTCGCGCGACGACGACGTGCGCGTCTCGCTGGCTGACCTCGTCGTGCTGGGCGGCAACGCGGCCATCGAGCAGGCCGCGGCCGACGCCGGCTACGACGTCGAGGTTCCCTTCGAGCCGGGCCGGACAGACGCTTCGCAGGAGCAGACCGACGTGGAGTCCTTCGAGGCGCTCAAGCCGAAAGCGGACGGCTTCCGGAACTACCTCGAGGGAGACATCGACCAGCCCCCCGAGGACCTGCTGGTCGACCGGGCCGACCTGCTGAACCTGTCGCCCGCGGAGATGACGGCGCTGGTCGGCGGCATGCGCGCGCTCGGCGCGAACTACCAGGACTCGGGCCTGGGCGTCTTCACCGACGAGCCGGGCACGCTGACTAACGACTTCTTCGTGAACCTGCTCGACATGGGTTACGAGTGGGCGGAAGTCGACGAGGACGAACACCGCTACGAGGTCCGCGACCGCGAGACGGGCGAGGTCGAGTGGGAGGCCTCCCGCATCGACCTCCTCTTCGGGTCGAACTCCCGGCTCCGCGCCATCGCGGAGGTCTACGGGGGCGAGGAGGAGAAGTTCGTCGAGGACTTCGTCGAGACCTGGCACAAGGTCATGACCCACGACCGCTTCGACCTCGAGTAACCCCGTCTCCCGCTTCTCTCCCCGGGTTTTCGCGTTCTCGCCGTTCGACGTGACCGCCTGAGCGCGGTCTACAGCGTCTTCGACATCGCGGTCGCGGAGGACGGGCAGAGCTCGGCGAACTCGGCGGTGTTCCGGACGGTCGCGGGCGCATCCTGGCGGTCGATCGTCTCGTAGCCGCGGGCGGCGAAAAAGTCGCTGGCCGTCGTGGTGAGCAGGAACAACCGTCGGACGCCGGCGTCGCGGGCTGCGGCTTCGAGTTCGTCGACGAGCGCGGTGCCGTGGCCCGCTCCCCGCGCCGATTCCTCCACCGCGACCGAGCGGAGCAGTCCGTCCTCGCCGTGGACTTCGAAGCCGCCGACGCCGACTGCGTCTCCGTCGGCGCGCGCGACGTAGAAGCGACCCGTCTCGGTGTCGACGTCGTCGGTCGGAAGCCCCGCTCGGTCGAGCAAATTCTCCACGTACCGGAGTCCGTCCCCGCCGGCGCGTTCGAGGGCGATCCCGCTGTCGGTCATGGGACCCGGATCGAACGCCACCGGCAAGACGGTTCCGTCGGGTGCGACTCACTCCGCTCCGAGGATGTCCGCGAGGTGCTCGCGCATCGCGCCCATGAACGTCTCCCAGTACTCCCCGTAGGTGGTGTCGTAGGCGAGGTACGGCGTGAGGACGCACGAGCGGAGGACGGTCACCGACCCGACCTCGTTCCACGCGTCCTCGGGGATCCCTAACTCGGCCGCGAACGCCCCGGGGACGTCGCCGTAGGCCTCGGCGTCGAGCGTCGTCTTCGACGTGACGAAGTCCTTCGTGTAGACGGGGCCGTTCCGGTAGGAACACCGCTCGTAGAGCCCCTCGTTGAGGTCGTTCATCGCGTCGAGTCGCTCGTTGCCGACCTCGTTGAACGCGAAGTCGACGATGTTGAGGTCCGGACGGGTGACCGGCTGGACCGCGACGCGGCGGTCGCCGACCGCGATCTCGTCGGTCGATTCGAGCGAGTGGAAGAACCGGTGGGCCCCCTCGACTCCCCTCCCGACGAGCTGCCCGTACCCTTCGAGGGAGAGCGGGACGACGCGGTTGGCCGCCCAGACCGCCGCGGCGGTCGCCCCCGGCTTGGACCCTTCGAGGATGTAGCTGCCGAGGCGATCGGGCATCTCGGCGCTCTCTTCCAGAATGTACGGCGCCGAGTACGATATCGTGTCGAGCGCGCGCTCGTCTCGGACGACGAACCCGCCCGCCGCGTACGGGACGAACCCCATCTTGTGCGGGTCGACCGTGATCGAGTCCGCGCGGGAGAACGCCCGGTAGGCCTCGTAGACGTGTTCCGGGGGCCAGTCCGTCTCCCGGTCGACGACGTCCAGTTCGTCCAGTACCTCTCGGACGCGGTCGATCTCCGCGAACTCCCTGTCCTCGACGAACGAGGCGCGGGCGTAGCCCCCGTAGGCCGCGTCGACGTGGAGGGAGAAGGAGACGCCTCGATCCTCGTAGTCCGCCCGGAGGTCGGCGATCTCGTGGATCGGATCGACGGCGCCCTCCTCGGTGCTGCCGGCGCTCGGGATCACTGCCAGGACCGGCGTCTCCTCGGCGACGAGGCCGTCGATCGTCTCCGCGAGGCGGTCGACGTCCATGCGGTACTCCTCGTCCACCTCGACGGGAATCAGGTGGTCCTGCCCGATGCCGAGGAGGTCGACGGCCTTCGCCAGCGAGTAGTGGCGCGACATCGGGACGAGGACCTTTCCGAGCGACCCCGGTTCGGTCCCTGTCCCCCGGGCGGAGTGCCGTCGAACGGCGTCGAGCACCCCCGCATCGCGGGCAGCGGAGAGCAGATCGAGGATCCGATCGGTCGGCAGGTTCAACAGCTCCCACTCCTCGTCCGTATCGAGCAGGTCCGGTTCGACCTCCCGGACGGCGAGCGGGACCGAGGCGAGGTTGCGCGCGATCCACAGCCCCTCGTAGTTCGCGACCGTCCCGTCGGCGGTGATGTGGCCCCACGCGCGCTCGGGGTCGTACCCGAACAGGCCGGCGAACTGCTCGCCGACTTCGAGTTCGAGCTCCGTCGTCGCCGGCGCCGACTCGTAGGCGACGTTGTTCGGGTTGTAGAGGATGGTCGCCATGTACGCGAGGTTGGCGGCCATGAGCGTGTCGGCGTTCATGTGGCCGAGGTAGCGCGGCGAGAACCAGGGCATCGAGGAGGCCTTGAGTCGCGAGGAGAGGTCGAGCAACACCTCGGTGGTCCGGTCGAGCGTCTCCCGGCGGACGGCGTTTCGCTCGTCGTACTGGCGGACGATCCGCGGGTCCTCCGGGTGGAAGTCCCGCCGCCAGTGGATGTGCTCGTCCATCAGGAACTCCAGCGTCTCCTTGAAGTACCGCCGATTCTCCGACTTCGGCCCGAGGAACAGGTCGGCGACGTCGACTGGCTCCATGGTGAGACTCGCTTCGATCAACGGGTTCGGCACGCAAAACACGAGCGCCGGCCGGTCGAGCGCGCCCGTTCCAGCCTCTGTCAGTCGCTCTGGTGCCCGCGGGGCGGTCCAGGCGTTCGCCGGCAGTCGCGTTCGGGCCGGACGAACCCCACGTGGCGTTCCGCCATCCCCACCGCTTTGTGACTGGGACCCGCAGGGGTGTGTGCTATGGCTGACGACGTACACAACGAGAGCGACACGTTCGACATCGACGGTGAGCTGACCGTCCACCGCCTCGGATTCGGGGCGATGCGGCTCACCGGCGAGGACATCATCGGCCGGCCGGACGACGAGGAGACGGCCCGAAACGTCGTCCAGCGAGCGGTCGAACTCGGCGTCGACCTGATCGACACGGCCGACTCCTACGGCCCGGGCGTCAGCGAGCGGATCCTCCGCGAGGCGCTGTCCGAGGTCGACGCAGACCCGGTCGTCGCCACCAAAGCCGGCCTGCTGCGCCACCGCGACGGCGAGTGGCTGCCCCACGGCGATCCCGACTACCTGCACAACCAGGTCATGGTGAGCCGCGACCGCCTCGGCGTCGACTCCATCGACCTGTACCAGTACCACCGCCCGGACCCCGACACGGACTTCGAGGATTCGGTCCACGCTTTCGCCGAGATGAAAGACGCCGGACAGGCCGACCACGTCGGCCTCTCGAACGTCACCGTCGAGCAACTGGAGACGGCGCGGGACATCGTCGACGTCGCGACGGTCCAGAACCAGTACAACATCGGGTATCGCGACGACGAGGACGTCCTGCAGGCCTGCGAGGAGTACGACGTCGGGTTCATCCCCTGGGGTCCGCTGTATACGGTCGACGACGAGGGCGTCGCGGGCGTCCTCGACGAGGTCGGCGAGGCCCACGACGCCAGCCGGCGGCAGGTCGCGCTCGCGTGGCTCCTCCACCACTCCGACGTGACACTGCCGATCCCGGGCACGTCGAGCGTCGAACACCTCGAATCGAACGTGGCCGCCTCGCAGATCGAACTGGCCGACGAGGACCTCGCGAAGCTGAACGACATCGACCCGCAGTAACGTCTCGAATCGCGTTTTCGGTCGAGACTCGCGGCTTTTCGCGTGAGAAATAACCGCGAGCGACGGCACGAGCGCTGTCGCTCGACGGCGTGATAATGTGAAAATTCGGAGCCAGCAGGACGCTGACGCCGCAGTTAGAGAGTGCGACTTACTGTCGCGTGAGGTTCGTCGCGCGCGGGCCCTTGTCGGCCTGCTCGATGTCGAACTCCACTTCCTGACCCTCTTCGAGGTCCGGGCCGCCGACGTCTTCCATGTGGAAGAAAACGTCGTCGTCAGCGTCCTCGGTCTCGATGAAGCCGTAGCCGCCCGTGTCGTTGAAGAAGTCGACTTTGCCGGAGGCCATCGTTAGAGTCGCTCCAGGTTGGTCGCTCGGGGACCTTTGTCGGCCTGCTCGATGTCGAACTCGACGTCCTGACCTTCCTCCAGGTCGGGACCTCCGACGTCTTCCATGTGGAAGAAGACGTCGTCGTCCGCATCCTCAGTCTCGATGAAACCGTAGCCGCCCGTGTCGTTGAAGAAGTCGACCGATCCGGACGCCATTAGAGGCGCTCCAGGTTCGTCGCGCGCGGGCCCTTGTCGGCCTGCTCTATGTCGAACTCCACTTCCTGTCCCTCTTCGAGGTCCGGACCGCCCACGTCCTCCATGTGGAAGAAAACGTCGTCGTCAGCGTCCTCAGTCTCGATGAAACCGTAACCGCCCGTGTCGTTGAAGAAGTCAACCTTACCGGATGCCATTGCTTCTAAACACAACGTCGGGGGATGTATAAGAGTTCCGAGAGAAGCGTTACCACGACCCTTTACGGAGCGATGCGGCGTGGCGCGCCGGATCGCCGCGGAACCCACGTGGGCAAGGGATTTTTGTTCGCAGACCCGAAACGTCGGGCCATGAGCGAGACAGGGGCGCCGCTGTACGTCGGCGTCGACTGGTCGGAGGGGATGTGGTTCGCGGTGGCGTTCGGCCGCGACGGGTTCGACCACGCCGCCGTGTTCGAGGAGATCGGCGACCTCTGGGTCCGTTACGAGGAGCGCGCCCGACGGGTGCTCGTCGACGTGCCCATCGGACTGATCGAAGAGGGCGAGGAGGGACGTCGGTGCGACGCCCTCGCCCGCGAAGTCCTCGGCCCGATGGCCGGCGCCGTCGTCGTCCCTCCGGTCCGGGAAGCCACCCGGAAGCGCCGGTACCCCGCGGCCCAGCGCGTCAACGAGCGCAAGGCCGGACGCGGGATCTCAGAGCGCGCGTTCGCGATGAGCGACGGGATCGCCGCCGTCGACGAACTCCTCCAGAACGTCCCCGAGGCCAACGCGGCGTTCGCGGAGTCACACCCCGAGCTCTGTTACCGGGCGTTCGCCGGCGAACCGCTGGAGCACTCCAGCGCGTACGCGGCGGGCTACGCCGAGCGGATGCGGACGCTGGCGCGGTACGACCGCGACGCGCCGCCGGCCGTCCAGGCGGCCGCCGCCGCGACCGAGGGGTACGAGGTCGCCGTCGCCGACGTCCTCGACGCCGTCGCCCTGGCGTACACCGCGGCGCCCGGCGACGGCGACCTCCGGACGATCCCGGCCGATCCGTCCACCGACGCGAAGGGGCTCCCGATGGGCATCGCCTATCGGGCGGAGAAACCGCTGGATACCGAGTGACGGCGACCGAAGCGGCTCTCTGCCGGTGATTCGAGGGGTTCCGCGGACACCTCGCCGTCGATTAGTTCCCCTTCTGCTTTCCGTTGCCGTTCCCGCGCCCGTTCCCTTTCCCGTTGTCCTTGCCGTTCCCCTTCCCGTTGTTTTCGTCGTCGTCGGCGTGATCCGGCGGACCGCGACCGTTCTTTCCGTTGCCCTCGCCCTCGCTTTCGTCGTCACCGTCGTCGCTGTCGTCTCCGTCGCCGTCGTTTCCGCCGTCTCCGTTCGGGTCGAACGCGTCGATGGCGTCTTCGAGGGAGAACGAGGAGTCGCCGCCGTCTCCGTCGCCGCCGCGGATCTTCCCGGCGATCTTCGCGAGGGCGTTCTTCGGGTCGATCTCGGTGTCGTCGACGCGGAAGTGGACTCGACACGTCCCCTCTTCGGCGTGGCCCTCGTGGTGTTTCGCGCTCGCGCCGTTACCGTTGTCGACCGCCTCGGGCGCGCCGAACGATATCGAGTCCACGTCGAGTTCCGAGGGGTCCGGGCAGTCGATGTCGACCGGGATCAGCCCCTCGCTCTCGACGTTGATCTTCGCGTCGGGCGGGGAGACCGAGAGATCGAGGTCCGTGTCGTCGGAGTCCCCGTCGGCCGACGCGCGCTCGACCGCGACCGTGAGGGGAGCGCCGAGGTCCAGCGTCGACCGGGTGACGCCGCCTTCCCCGTCGGCCGAGAGGAGTTGCCACTCGTCTATCGTGCCCTCGTAGTGCTGGCCGTAGAGCGCCGCGTCCTCGTTGAACGCGGGGTTGATCCCGATAGCGGTCCCCGGATCGAGGTGTCCCAGGACGCCGCCGTCGCCTCTGGTCGGCCCCCAGGTCCAGTCGATCCGGTTGTTCGTGCCGTCGGTGTTCCAGTTGTCGTAGTTGGAGTCCGGCTTCTCCCCGGACTCGAAGCGGTAGAGGTCGTCCTTGACGAGCCACCCGGCGCCCGCCGGGACGCCCGAGACGGTCCAGGTGGCCGACCCCCCGTCGCCGCCGTCGGCGTCGTGGACGGCCACGAGACTGACGCCGTCCGGCCCCTCGTAGAAAAACAGCAGCGACGTCGACGGTCGCTGGAGGTCCTGCGTGCCGACCGACATGTAATACGGGCCTTCCCCGGGATCGGTCGCGCCGTTGTCGCCCGTGTACTTCTCCGGGATCCGCAGGTCGTAGAACGACTCCACCGGTTCGCTCCCGGAGAGGGGCGCGACCTCGTGGCGCTCGTCGCCCTGTTCGACGACGTACAGCGGGTCTGCGTCGTCGCCCGATTCGCCGTCGCCGTCCTGACCGGCCGCAGTGGTCGTCGCCGCACCGAAGGCACCGGCCGCCGCGAGCGCCTGCAGGAGCGTTCGCCTACCGACCGCGCTGTCGTCCGCCGCCGTCGTATCGTTCGTCATACTCGACGGCCGTGCGGAGCGGTCATTGTTATGACGGGCAAACTCCGCGGGCGCTCGGAAGGCCGTCCGGCCGACAGCGGGACCACACTCCGCGCCCGGGAGTAAGACCGGGGTACTCTCCGCCCGCCCGTCTGCGCTCGCGGTCGGTTGGGTGCAGTTACCGACCTGCTCTCCGGGACCGGTGACCGGCGCGGTTCCCGGAGGCAGTTGCCGAGGCGACACCCCGGTCGTGGCAACCAGGGAGCAAGAACTGATTAACGGGGTGACAGCGTACTGACGGCATGGACCACGAGATCAGTCACCGACCGTCGTACGCCCAGTTGACGCTCGACCTCGACGCCGGCGAGTCCGTCCGGTCGGAGGCGGGGGCGATGGTGAGCAAGTCCCCCCAGATCGACGTCGAGACGGCGGCGGAGGGCGGGATACTCAAGTCCCTGTCGCGGTCGCTGTTCGGCGGCGAGTCCTTCTTCATGAACACGTTCACCGCATCGGAAGCGGGGCGGATCCAGCTGGCGCCGGCGCTGTCCGGCGACGTCCAGCACCACCCGCTCGACGACGAGACGCTCTACGTGCAGTCGTCGTCGTTCCTGGCCTCTGATCCGGCGATCAGCGTCGACACCGAGTTCGGCGGCACGAAGACCTTCTTCGGGGGCGAGGGCCTCTTCCTGTTGCGGATGGAGGGGACGGGCCCGCTGTTCCTGTCGAGTTACGGGGCCATCGACGAGCACGAACTCGACGGGACGGAGTCGTACGTGGTCGACACTGGCCACATCGTCGCCTTCGAGGAGTCGCTGTCGTTCGACGTGCGGAAGGTCGGCGGCCTGCGGTCGACGCTGTTCAGCGGCGAGGGACTCGTCTGCGAGTTCGAGGGCGAGGGAACCGTGTGGACCCAGACCCGCAGCCCGGACGCGTTCCTGTCGTGGCTCATCCCGAAGATCCCCCAGCGGAACACCACGCAGACGACGACCTGACGGCGATACGCCGGTGCGGTGCACCAAATCGTTATGACACTTCCGGCCGAACTGACAGATATGAGCGATCCAGTCGAGCTCGATTCGCCGGCGCTGTCGACGTACGTCGTCCTCGCGGGCGTCGTCGAACTGTCAGTCAGGGGAGAGACGCCCGCGCACGCCGTCGAGATCCGCCGGGCCTGTAACCGGGCGATGGAGGCCGTCGACGTCGACGTGCTCGGCACGGTGACCGAGGCCGAGGTGTCGCGCACGCTCAACGAACTCGACGCCGCGGACCTGGTCGACGGCCGGCGCGACGACACCTCCGCGACCGGGAAGGGGCGACCGGCGTATCGCCTCACGGCAGACGCGGAGGCCGTCCGCACACAACTCGCCGAGGACGAGCGCGTGGCCCCGCTCGCAGACCGCATCGGTTCGCTCGACGAATAGACACCGGGCCGCCGACCCCGTCCCTTCAGTCACCGGTTCCGACCGACGCCCCCTCAAGTTCTCGAACGAACTGGCACAAGACACATGTCGGGCCGCTGTGATATGTCGGTATGCTTCAGGCAGAACTCGAAGTGTGTACCGACTGCGGACTCCTGCACATGGAAGGCGGACCGGCGCCGTCGAACGTCAGCGAGTGCACGGGCTGTGGCGGACGCGTCACGGACGTCGACATCGACGACCTGATCGGACTGTGACCGCGCAGACGGCGGGCGACTCCGTCGACCCCTAGCGACTGCCCCGCTCGTCGCCCGAACCTCTCCAGCGGGTCTACTCGGTGTCCGAACCGCTCTTGTAGTCCGCTTCGAGCGCGCGGCGGCCGTCCGGCGTCTCGACGACGACGGTGCCGCCGCGAGTCGACCAGACGGTGTCATCGGAGCCCCAGTAGTAGTCGTTCGTCTCGTCCCGGCCGTCGCCGCTGTGGACGCGTACCGTCTCGCCGGGGTCGAGCGTCGCGCCCTCGGGGAACTCGAACGTCCGGCCCTCGCCGTTACGGAGTCGCCACCCCGAGAGATCGAGCGGGTCGTCGCCGGCATTCTCCAGCGAGACGTGTTCGTCCTGCGAGTCGCCGAGGCCGGGGCGGTGCTCGTGGACGGCGTCGAGAACCAGGTTGTCCGCCGCGGGCGTCGGCCCCCGGACGTGGTCGGCGGTCGGGGCCTTCGAGGCCACGCCCGCGTCTCCGTCGTCGTCCTGCGCGTCGGTGACCGGCTCCGAACCGCCGGTGTCCGACTGGGAGAGGTGGCCGGTGTCCGGCCCGTCCGTCCGACGGGTCTCGTCGGCCAGCGGCGCGCCTTCGTCGCCGCCCTCCCGGCTCACGAACTCGTAGTTGGAGGCGACCTCGTCGGCGTCGGGCCGGTACCGGAACACCAGGTTCTCGCTGTCGAAGACGCCGAAAAAGCGGCTCCAGGTCATCCCGTCCGCGGGCACGGGCACGAACGCGAGGTCCGGCTGGCTGGCGCCGCGGTCGACGGGGACGGCGTCGTGCGCCGCCGCCCACTCCTGGATCTCCTCGTGGTCGCGGGTCGTTCGCCACGCGCCCGCGTCGCTGTGCTCGCTCATGGCGGACCCTCGGTCCGTCGAGTGGTAGCCCTTTGGCCTGCCTTCGCAACCGTTCCGTCCGGCCGACGGCGTGGGGTTCGCGCCCTCGCGCTCCCGACAGGCGGCCGACGCCGTTTAATAGCGTGGACCGCTTTCACAGACGTACGCTATGGTCTCACGTCGGGCCCTCAGACTCCTCTTCGCGACGCTGCTGGTCGCCTCGGTCGCCGGCCTCGCCTACGGTGCGGCCACGGCGCCGACGACCGCCAGCGCCGACTCCGTTCCGCGGCCCGAACCCCGAGACGGGCACACGGTCGTCACCGAGTCCGCCAAGTTCGGGACCATCGTCGCCTGGCGTCCGAACGGCAGTCTCCTCCACTACGGCGACGCCCACACCAAGTACTTCGACGTCGATCCGGTCGAAGGCGAGTCGCTGACGGTCGAGTACGCCGCGACCGACACGATCCACACCAGCGGTCCCACGTGCGAGTCGCCGCCGTGCACCCGGAACGTGATCGAGCGGCTGAACCTCTCGACGGGCGAGACGCGGGAGATCTACGCCCGTTACGACGACAGCGAACTCGCGGCCGAGTGGCACGACCACGTCCGCGTCGGCGACGAGCGGATCCTGATCGCCGACATCGTCGACGACCAGGTCTTCGTGGTGAACACGACGACGGAACTCGTCGAGTGGCGCTGGGACGCCCAGAGCGACTTCCCGGTCGAGGGCGGCGGCCCCTACCCCGAGGACTGGGCGCACATCAACGACGTGTCGCTGCTCGACGACGGCCGCGTCGCGGTCAGCCTGCGCAATCAGGACCAGGTGGTCTTTCTCGACCGCGAGACCGGCCTCGTCGAGAACTGGACGCTCGGGAGCGACGGCGACCACGCTACCCTCTACGAGCAGCACAACCCCGACTACATCCCGCCCGAGCGGGGCGGCCCCGCCGCCGTGGTCGCGGACTCCGAGAACGGTCGGATCGTCGAGTACCAGCGCGTCGACCCCGAGACCGGGAACGCGACGACCGCCGCCGACGGCGTCTGGAGGCGGACCTGGCAGTGGCAGGACGCCCGCATCCAGTGGCCGCGCGACGCCGACCGCCTCCCGAACGGCAACACGCTGATCGCCGACACGCACGGCAAGCGCGTCCTCGAAGTCGACCCGCAGGGGGAGGTCGTCTGGTCGGTCCCCGTCTCCCACCCCTACGACGTCGAGCGACTGGAGACCGGCGGCGAGAGCGCCGGCGGCGAGAGCGCGGCGCGCCTGGGACTCGAATCGCGGACGGCCGATCGCTCGACGGAGAGCGGGTTCGACCCGCTGGAACCGCTGAGCGACCTCGTGTCGCTCGTCGTGCCCTCGCGGGTCGTCAACGGGGTCATCTTCCTCTCGCCGGTGTGGATGGGCCGCCCGGAGTTCGCGGCGGCGTTGCTCGGCATCGGGACGGTGCTCGCGTGGGTCGGCGCAGAAGTTCGGTGGCGCCTCCCCGAGTTCGGCGTCAGGTGGCCGGTCTACCGAGAGAAGTGACGCGCCTGCGCCGGCGGCCGTCTCAGCGCCCGTAGGTCTGCTCGCTGCCGACGTGCTCCGGGTCGTGGTCGTGGCGCGCTTCGCCCCCGTACAGGAGACCTTCCTCGGACCAGGTTCCCTGATGGTGGTGCGGCTCGGGGGCCACGCCGCCGAGGCCCTGCTGGTTCGAGCCCTGTTCCTCCGAGCGGCGACCCTGCTGCCGTTGGCCGCCCTGCTGCTGGCTACCCGGCTGCTGCTGGCTACCCGGTTGCTGCTGACTGCCCTGTCGATGCTGGCCGCCACTGCTCTGCTGCTGTCGCTGCCCGGCACTCGTTTGCTGTCGCCGCCCCTCCATCTGTCGGTACTGCTGATCGCTGGGGTGGTGGTCGTGGCTGCTGGCGACGTGTGATTGTTGCCCGCCGTGCTGCTGTTGCTGATTGCCGTGCTGGCCGTGACGCTGGCCGCTACGCTGCTGTCCGCCGTGCTGCTGGCCGCCCTGCTGGTGTTGCCCGCTCTGCTGACCGCGCTGTCGCTGCTGGCGACCCTGCGACTGCTGGCCGGCGTGCTGCTGGGTCGTCTGGTTGCCGACGGACCCCTGGGGGTGCTGCGTCTCGCGGTTCAACTCCTGTTGTCGCCCGCGACCGGCCTGGCGCACCTGGTCCGCGGTCTGCCAGTCCCGCCGCTGTTGCTGACCGCCCCGGTGGTGGCCCTGCTGGCGGTGTTGCTCCGCCGCACCCATCTGCTGGCGGTTCTCTCGGCGCTGGCGCTGTCGCGTGCCGTGGCTCTGTGTTCCCTGTCGGCCCTGGCTCTGCTGGTTCTGGCCCTGCCGATGCTGGGCCCGCTGATCGGACTGGTCCTGCTGCGGCTGGTCGAACAGTCGCTCCTGGTACTGGTCGGCTTGCCGGTGTTGCTCGCCCTGTCGCTGCTGGCGGTCGTGCGTCTGTCGGCCGTGCCGGTTCGATCCGGCGTTGTGCGTGTGGTGCATGAGGAAATCCCGGGCACGTGACCCGTGTAGGCAGTGGCGTCGGCGCCCGCAAATAGGCCGGACTCCGTTTTCGCCGGCCCGCTCGCGCGACGGCGAGATAGCGGCTCCTTACCCGTCGTCTGCGTCGGGTCGCGCGTCGCACCGGTCCGTGGTCCCGAAGTAATCGAGGGGTACCGGTGCCGCCGAGCACCTCGGTCGCTCCGCTCGATGGGGCGGACTATCGCATGACGCGGCGCCGTTCGGAGAACGTCGCGTTCCCCCCGTCCCAGCGGACGGTGGTGTTTATCCGGATCCAGCCGTCGTTGCTGATGATCGAGAACGCCTCCACGTAGGAGAGGCGGATGCGCGCGGTGCGGTTGGCCGACGCGTTCGCGGACACGTTCCCGAACTGGCTGGTCCGGTTCCAGATCTGGGTGTCGCCCGCGAGGATCCGCGTCACCGCGGTGACGTTCTCCAGCGACTCGTTGCCGCTGTTGGTCAGATTGGCCGTCACCGTCCGACACCGGTCCCCGCAGTTCGTCACGTTGTCGACCGACACCGACACCGGGTCGCTCCCGTTCCGCTGGGCGGTCGCGTTGTTCGACTGGACGTGCTCACTCCCGTGGACGGCCGTCGGATCGTCCGGCGGGGCGTCCCCCGCTGCGACGCCCGTGACGCCGGCGGACGCACCGGCAACGCCGAGGACGGCGACCAGCAGCAGCGTACGAGCGATCGAGAACAGGTCTGGGCCGACGAGGACGGCTGGGTCGAAACGTTTCACAGGCGGGGTTGTCTCCCTGGGTGAATGTACATCGTGCCGGCATGTTCTTGCAACGCGATGACTGTGTATAGGGCGCCGTTACTGGGAGATTTGGGTGTCCAGAGAACCCTCTCACGAGTTACGTGTCGGCGAGCGCGAACGGGGCCGCCGCGCCGTTACTGCAGGTACCCGAGCTGTTCGAGCCGGGCCTTCCGCTCGTCGCCGATGGTCACCGACTCGCGGTCGCCGGCGGCGTCGACGGTTTCGAGCCACTCGTCGAGGGCGTCGCCGAGTTCGGTGACCGTGTCGGCGCGGTGCTCGGACACGTCGGTCGTCTCGCCTGGGTCGGATTCGAGGTCGTAACACCGTTCGGACCCGTCCGACCCCCGGATCAGCTTGTCCCCTTCGGTGCGGATGGCGCGCAGCGAGCGGTCGTACTGGCGGACGTGCTCGGGGACCTCGCCGATGTGGCGTTCGAGCGCCTCCATCGACGGCTGGGGCGCCATGTACTCGCTGACGACGAACTCGCGGGCGGGCGCGTCGGCGTCGGGGTGGAACGAGCTCCCGTGGAACCCCTCGCGGGCGGCCGGGGCGTCGATGCCGGCTGCGTCGAGGAGCGTCGGCGGGAGGTCCATCAGGCTCACGAGGTCGTCGAGGTCGCTCCGGCCGGTGAACGCGCCGCCGGTCACGACGAGGGGAACGTGAACGAGCGTGTCGTAGAGGCAGTACTGGTGGTCCATCAGGCCGTGGTCGCCGATATTCTCGCCGTGGTCTGCGGTCACGACGAGTATGGTGTCTTCCCACTCGCCCGCCGCGACGAGCGCGTCTTTGAGCGCCGCGAGCTGCTCGTCGAAGTAGGTGATCTCCCCGCGGTAGAGGTCGCGGAGCAGCCGCAGGTCACGATCGGACAGATCGAGCGTCCCGGCGAGGAAGTCCCAGGGCTCCTGGGGGACGTCCATCGCTTCCTCGTAGGTGGCGTCGTCGGGCAGGTGCGGCTCCGTGGTCCGGCGCGGCGGCTCGTAGTCGAGGTGGGGTTCGAGGTAGTTGACGAGGAGGAAGAACGGGTCCTCGCGCGAGCGGTCGTCGAGCCAGTCGGCGATCCAGGCGGTCGAGCGCTCGGCGCCGTCGTCGGAGCGGTCGCGGACGAACCGCCGGTACAGGGCGTTCGCCGTGTTGACGAGCGGGTTCCCGGCGAACAGCTTCCGGGCGACGAGTCGGGCCCGGCTCTCCTCGGTCACGTCGACGAGCTCGCTCAGCGCGTTCTCGGACTGGACGAGCTGCCACATCTGGCGGAACTCGTCGAAGCCGCGGTCGAACCCCGATTCGGCGCTCAGCCAGGTGTTGTTCGAGACGCAGACCGTCTCGTACCCGGCGTCGCGGAACAGTTCGGACAGCATGGGGTGGCGGTCGTCGAGGCGCTCGTGGTCGGCGTGGGCGCCGTGGGACGACGGTGGAACGCCCGTCAGCAGCGAGGCGTGTGAGGGGAGGGTCCACGGCGCCGCGGAGAAGGCCCGCGTGGCCCGCGTCCCCGTCGATGCGAGCTCCGTCAGCGTCGGCGCGACCTGCGAATCATACGCGTCGTCGACACGCGTCGTGTCGGCGACGACGACGACGACGTTCGGCTGAGCAGCCATTGTCGCCCGAACTTGCACACCGAACCCGATAGCAATTGAGTGCTTACTCCCGATCGTTGCAGCCCGCTCGCGACCGCAGATCCGCTCGTTCGGTAACGGCGGCTTACCGGCCGCTACTCGACGGTCTCGGGTTATGCTACGAAAATCGATATCGGACGCTCGCTCTGATCGACCCCCTCGCTGGTCCGCATCACTCGATCGGCGTCGCGGTACCGCGAGCGAACTCCCGGATCGGCCAGTAGCCGACGGTCGGCGTGTCGGCCTCGACGATTCGCAGGCGTTCGGAGGCCTCGATCACGGGCTGCACCCGCCGATTGAGGTGACAGTTCCCGCCGATCCTCCGCCAGAGGGGAGTTAGCGCGTCCTGACTTCGCCCGACGAGGCCGTCCGAGCGGACGTGGTCGAGGAAGCGGAACTCCCCATCGGGTCGGAGAACCCGGGCGATCTCCGCGAGCATGGACTCCATCTCGGGGACCGAACAGAACACCCCGCACTCGACGACGTAGTCGAACGCGTCGTCGGCGTAGGGGAGCCGCTCCCCGCGGGCGCTCACCAGCGACACGTCGACGCCGCTCTCCGCGAACGTCTCGCGAGCGCGGGCCCGCATCCCCGGATCCGGTTCGACCCCGTGCAGGTTTGCCTCCGGGTCCAGCGCCGTCGCGTAGTACGGCGCCATCGCGCCCGTTCCGACGCCGATTTCGAGGACGCGGCCGTCGAGCCCCCCCGCGAGGTACGACCGGTGCTCGGGCGCCTGGAACCGTTCGAAGTACGACTGGACCGGGTCGTACAGCGCGGCCACGACGGGGTGGAATCGGATGTCGCCCCCTGCCATGCGTCTCGTCCCGACGTGTCTGGCGTCGCACAAGTGCGTTCGGGTCTTCGACGGGGAGCGCCCGCCGAGACCCGTCGCCCGTTTCCCCCGGCGCGTGGCCGATAAGGCGGACTTACGAGCCGGCTCCGAGCGCCGACGGGCGATATCACGGAGTAAGAGTGTAGTAACTACGGCTCCGGCGCGACTACGTCCGGTATGGCACTGGCCGACTCGCTCATCGTGTTCGTGGTCAGCCTGCTGGTGGGCGCGCTCGGGATCTACATCGGCGCGAGCGTCATCACGGATCACGAGGATTACACGTACGCGATCGTCACGGCGCTGATCGGCGCGATCATCTGGGGTATCGTCGGGTTCCTGTTCGGCTGGATCCCGCTCCTCGGCCCGATACTCGTGCTGATCGCGTACGTCGCCGTCATCCAGTTCCGCTACCCCGGCGGCTGGGGTGAGGCCATCCTCATCGCGCTCATCGCGTGGATCGCTTCGCTCGTCGTCCTCTACGTCCTCGCCGCCGTCGGGATCGGCGCCCTGGAGGCGGTCGGCGTTCCGGGCGCGTGATGGGATCGGCGGCGGGCGATCGAACCGGGCCGTTCACGGCAACAGACGCGATATCAGGCGGTTCGGTCGACGCGGCCGGCGGCCTAAGTGACTGGAACTCGTACCTGCGTTCACATGTCCAGAACGGGGAGCGAGATCGGGGGAGTAGACGTCGCCGGTCCGGCCGACGCCGCCGAGATACTGTTCGTCCACGGGACGATCTTCAACCGGACGATGTGGGCGCCCCAGCGCGACGCGCTGGCCGAACGGTTCCGCGTGATAACTCCCGACCTGCCGGGGCACGGGAGTCGCACCGACGAGACGTTCCGGATGGGGGAGGCGCTACTGACGATCGACGACGTCGTGGAATCGATGACCGACGGGAGCGTCCACCTCGTCGGCCTCTCGCTCGGCGGGTACGTTGCGACGGAGTACGCGCGCCGCTACCCCGAGAACGTCGACGACCTCGTGCTCTCGGGCAGTAGCGCGAACCCGGTCGGCCTGCTGGGGACGCTCAGCCGACTCGTCGGCAAGGCCACGATACTGGCCTCGAAGACCGGGCTGGCCGAGCGGGCGACCGACTGGCTGGCCGAGCGGTACGTCCGGAGCAGGGACCTGCGGCCGGAACACGAGGAGGAGATCGTCGACGCGGGCTTCGACCTCCGCCCGTTCGGCGAGGCGGGCGTCGAGATCGCGGACGAGGACTTCCGGTCGGCGCTCGCGTCGTTCCCGGGGCGGACGCTCGTCTGTAACGGCCAGTGGGACCTCCTCATGCGACTGGGCGAGCGCGACCACGTCGAAGCGGCCCGGGACGCCTCTCTCGCGGTCGTCGAAGGCGCCGGCCACGCCTGTAACCTCGACCGACCGGACGAGTACACCGACACCGTCGACTGGTTCGTCGACAGGGCCGTCGACGTGAGCGCCGCCGACTGAGTGGCCGTCCGATTCTCGGTCCTGTCCGGCGATCGGGCCCCGATTCAGTCCGGGGAGCGCTCGCCGTCGGAGGGTCTACGAAACTCCGTCGACTATCGCGATACGGAGACGGGTGCCGTTCGAAGACGGTAAATATTGTGGACGGATATCGACCCGCGTGTCCAGCCCTCCACGCCGAACAGCAGCGGTTAGATACGGTATCGTCTGTCTCCTCGCCGTCTCCGTGGTAGCGACGGTGGGCGCCGCGGCCGCCGACGCCTCCAGCCAGGCAGCCGGTGCCGACCGCTCGACGCCCCTGTCGTGCGAGTACGACGACTACACGCCGCCGCGGCTCGGCGGCGAGTGGACAGCGACCTTCGAAGACGGCCTCGCCGCCGACTCGCAGGCGCGATGGGACGGCGGTCGCATCGTCCAGGTCGGCGTCGGCGGTGACTGCTCGCTGTTCGTCGCCGACGGCCGGACAGCGATGCTCCCGAACGTCACCGTGAACGGCACCCGCGGGGTCGTCACCGGCACCGTCGACCTCGGGGCCGACGGACAGCTCCGCTTCGTCGACGCGGCTGCCGGGTCGGGGCCGTCTGTCACCGGTTCTCCCGTGGCGACGGCAACTGCCAGATCCCCCGAATCGACCGTATCGACTGCTTCGGCCGCATCGACCGCATCGACCGCGTCCGGGCGAGCCGAGACAGGGACGAAGACGGTCGCTTCGGATCCGCCAGCCGACGGCGCAGTCACCGAGGCGAACGCGACCGCGCTCGTGATCGCCAACGACGGCCCGGACTTCTCGACGACGGCCGTCGTCTCGGTCGGAAACCGTTCGGAGAACGTCTCGCTCCCGTCGGGTCGCTTCTTCGACGTCGCCGTCCAGCGCAAGAGCAACGGCACGGTACGGGTCGCCGTTTGGGCGCCGGACGATTCGTGGGACCGAGAGTGGGACGCCCGCTTCGAGGACGCGGGGACCGCGGCGTGGCGACCGGGACTCCACGGCCGGGCGTTCCTCGACGGGATCGCCGTCGGCGTTTCCGAGGCAGACGACGCCCAGCCGGGCTCCGGATCCCCCGCCGGTCAGCAGGACTCCGCGTCACCCGACGACGAGGACGACGAGTGGCCCGGGCCGGGAACGTGGCCCGGGGGCGCTGACCCCCCCGACGAGCGGGAGGAGCCCGGCGGTGACGGGGAATCCGGCGGCGGGTCGATCTTCGCTGGATTGCTCCTGACGGTCTTCGGCGCCCTCGGCGTCAAGTTCGCCTACGGGTTCGCGCTGCTCGGCGAACAGCTCGACGCCATCGGGAGCAGGCGACGCGCCTCAGAGGTCGAACCCGCCGAGTGGAACGTCGCGCTCACGAGGATCGGTTCCGGGCTGGTCGCGTTGGTCGGACTCTACCTGCTCGCGACCGGCCTGTTGTAGGCCGCCGTCACCCCTGCAAGCCGTCCAGCTATCGCCCGTGCGATTTCGGTCGCGGAGTTCGTACCCGTGATATCGCCGGCGGCGGCCGCGGGGTGGCAGTCGAGACCACGAGCCCGCGATCACGTCACTCGCGCCAAAACTTTCTTTTAGTCGCTGAATGTTTTCCATCTAACATGGGTGTGTTTGGGTTCCTGCGTGAGCTGTTCGGAGGAGGGAGCGAGGACGAACCGTCGCGTGCCGACGCGAGCGAATCCGGCGGCGGTGGGGACGAGTCGGTCAAAGACGTCACCGAGTTCAGGCCGGCGGAGTTCCGGCGGGAGGCGGAGGAGTTCGCCGCGGACCACGAGGACCGGGAGTTCGACTTCACGATCGAGTCGCTCGAACGGCTCGACGAATACGCGGTCTCGCAGACGGAACTGCTCGCCGTCCTCGACGACGAGATGGACGAGTCCGCGGAGCTGACCGGCGGAGCCCGCGAGGGGTTCATCCTCTGGTTCGGGAGCTACTTCGGCGAGGTGCTCGTCAGGCAGTTCGACGGCGAGTGGGTGACCGACGGCGACGGCGTCCACGTCGCGGTCCCCGTGGGCGACGGGGTCGCCGAGATCCCGCCGCTCGACGCCGGTGCCATCGCCGTCGAGGGCGATCCGCAGTTCGCCGCGATGGCCGCCGAACTGCAGACGGAGATCGATCGGGCGGAACGCGGTGCCGAGCCGGACCCGAGCGTAGGCGCCGACGGCGACGCGGTCCAAGCGGATCCGTCAGTTCCGACCGTCGATCTCGAACCGGGTATGGACCTTGACGCGGCTCACGAGCGCGCGGTCGAGGCGTTCGACGAGGCCGGCTTCTACGTCACCGAAGGGACCGTCATGAACTCGGTCGAGGGACCGCTGCAGGGGATCGCGAAGCTGTTCAACTTCCACGACGACGCCGGGATGTACGTCGGCGTCGTCTACACGGGCGAGTGGGACGACGAGGTGACCAACGGCGTGCTCTCGCTAGCCAGCACCGTCCGCCCGGACCCCGCCGACGGCGTGTTCGTCGTCTCGGCGACCGAACCGCCCGCGGGCGTCGAGTACCTCACCGGGACGGGCCCACGGGGCGCCTTCGTCCTCGAAGCGATGCACGAGGTCCAGAACGGCCCGGCGTTCACCGCCGACTCCGCCGAGCACTACGCCGAGGCCGGTCGCGAACTGCTGGCGGCGTACTTCGACCTACAGGTCGATGTCGACGACCTCGACGCGCTGGAAGCGCTCGACGAGTTCGTGCTCTCCGAGTTGCGGACGGTCGACGACCACGAGCGCTCCCAGGAGGGATACGTCCCGCACGAGGCGCTCGTCCTCGTCGGCACGCTCGCCGGTGAAGTCATGCGCCGCGCCCTCGAGGGCGACCACGGCGCCAGCACCGTCTGGACCGACGACGAGAGCGTCTCGAGTACCGGCGTCGCGCTGACGGTCACCGACGAGGGCGGCGACTCGATGACGGTCAATCCCGTCGGGAAGGCGTTCAAGCTCTTCGAATCGGGTTCGAGTGACAGTATCGCGTTCATGTACCAGACGACCGTCGGCGTCCTCCAGAACGAACTGTGACCGCGAAATAACGGGAGTGAGGCGCGGCAGTACGGGCGGGCCTGTACTCACTCGTGGAGCGTCGGTCGCGCCCTCTGTACTTCGAACTAAAACGGGGTAGACGGCGCGGGTCTCGTGTATCTATCGCTGTCGGGAGCGTTTTCACTGACCCTTCGAGCGTAGTAAAATGCCGCCTCCCGGATTTGAACCGGGGACAGCTCGATCTTCAGTCGAGTGCTCTCCCAGTCTGAGCTAAGGCGGCGCGCCGTCGTGCGCATCTCCGACTGCGAGGAGGGGAGAAAAAAGGATTTCGAAAGCTCGTCCCGACAGATCACTTCGTTGACGACACGTTCGACCTACCGATCTGACCTGTGACACCGTTCGGGACGCCGCTCGGTCGCGAGAACGCAGCGGCGCCGAGACGACTGTCAACGATCACCCGCTGGCGAGTCAGGCCGACCCGGAGTAATCGCAATGGCGACGAGGATAGCCTCGCCTTTCGCGATACCGCGATGGCGAAACATTCGAAACGGTCGGGAGGAACCCCCGAAAGGTATTCGTTAGTGGATATGTATGGGAGAGTGAAACACGCGCTCGCGAGGCCAGTGGAATGGAGGTGGGTCGGTAGGTGGTCACGGTGCGGTCGCGGGATCGGCGATTTCGTTCGCGATAACGGCCGCTCTGTGGCCGATCGGGGACGTCTCCACCGCCAGATATGATCGCGGAAATTTGCAGTTTCCGTTATTAAATAGTTCGGTCATGTAGGTCGGTGTTAAATTCGTCTGACTAACAAAGGCTGTCCAGCCCCATAATACGGACGTATGAGCCCGAATGTGACCAGACGACGGTTGATCCAGGGAGTCGGTGCGCTCGGCGTCGCCGGCGTCGCCGGAAACGCGTTGGTCTCGGCGAACGACGGCGCGGCTGCCGTTCAGGAGGACCAGGCGGCGCTGCGCGTCGCTCACGCGGCGCCCGACACGCCGAGCATCGCCGTCACGCTTCGGCCGGCCGATGGGGGCGCCGGTGGAGCGACGACAGACGGAGGAACCGGCACGGCCACGACGGTGGGGGGAGACGGCCCGCTCGTCGAGGGGCTGGAGTTCAGCAACGTGAGCAGCTACAACGAGGTCGAGCCAGGGACCTACCAGCTCCGGGTCATCGCGACCGAGAGCACCGGGTTCCTCGAGGGGATCTTCGGGGACGCGGAGAAGCGCGTCATCTACGACGACGAAGTGGAACTGCAGGCAGGAACGACCTACACGGCCGTCGCATACGGGACGCTCAGGGCGTCCGATCTCGGCGACTCGCCGTCCGGGACCGAGACGCCAGGGGCCGGTGGAGAGACCGAGACCGACGCCGGCGTCGGGGCGGAGACGCCGACCGAGACCGCGCAGACGCCCACCGACGACGAAGGCGTCATCGGCGAAGAGACGCCCACCGACGAGACAGACACGCCGGGGATCGGCGAAGAGACGGAGACCGACGCCGGCGGCACCGGCGGAGACGGCCAGGTCGTCATCGACCGGATTTCGTACGGCGAGCACCAGACGTTCACGCTGGACGCCGGCGATTACACCCTGCGGTTCCGCGAACCGTCCGCCGGGGAGGAAGACACCGGCGGAACGGGCGAAGCGACCCCGACCGAGACCGACGCGCTCGGCGCCGAGGAGACGCCGACAGACGACGCGGCCACCCCGACCGACGGCGGCACGACGGGGAGCGAAGATGGATCTGGCAGTGACCGCGCGTTCACGGTCGACCTCCTCGAAGACGACCTCTCCGCGCCGGGCGACTCCGCCGCGGGGGGCGAAGGGACGACGGCCGGCGCCGAGACGCCCACCGACGACGCGGGCGTGATCGGCCAGGAGACCGAGACCCCTGGCGAGAGCCCCACCGGCGGGGGGACCGCGACCGACGGCGCGAGCAAGACGCGGCTCACCGTCTTCCACGCTGTCGTCGATATCGACGTGATGGAGGTCGTCGCTGTCGAGGACGACGGCGACGGAGGCGGCGGCCTCTTCGGCGGTGGCGGCCAGGAGACGGAGACGCAGACGGGGGCCCAGACCCAGACTCCCACCGACGACGGCGGCATCGGCGGCGGGGACGAACAGACTCCGACGGCCGGTGCGGAGACAGAGACCGAGACCGGGGGCGAGGTCCCCCCACGGGAAGCCGAGGTCTCCCTCGAAGCTGGCACCGTCTACACCGGGTTCGCCATGGGCTATTTCGACCCGGAGGCGGCCGAGACGGCCCAGCCGACGGCGACGGACGCGGGGGACGGAGCCGGCGTGGAGACCGAGACCGACGGCGGCGTGGGCGCCGGACAGACCGAGACCCCGACGGCGACGACGCCGACGGCGACCGGGACCACCGATCAGATCGCCGAGGAGGGCGCCGAGGAGTTCCAGTTCGTGACGGTCGAAGACGCGAGCGGCGGTGAACGGGCAGACGGCGGGACGGGCGGGGGCGGCATCCTGCCGGACGAATCCGCGCCGGAGGCACCGTCGGACTGATCGGCGGTCCGCCGTGCGCCCGCTCGTTCGCCTGTCCGACCGCTCGCCAGCCTGCCAGCCTGCGCTCTCGTTTTCTCATTTTTCAGACCGCCGATCGGGCGGTCGCTGACCGTACGGGTGCCGTCCGAGGGCGGATACTCCGTGAGTACGCGGGCAGGGACGGTGACTTACAAGAGTACGGAGCCCGATACTCCGATATGGAGCTGTCCGAGAAGCTCGGCGATCGCAGTCGACTCGTTCGCGTAGTTCTCACCGCCGTCCTGGCTGTCGTGGCGCTGCAGTCGTTCAGGAAGCGCAAGCGAACGCGCGGCGTGGTCGCCGGACTCGGCGCGGCCGCGCTCGGATACACGGTGTCGAGCGAGTCCGGTGGCGTGGTGGAGAGCCTCGGCGGCGAGGCGCTGGAGAGTATCGGCGCCGAATCGACCGCCGAGGGCGGCGAACTGCGCTGTGCGTACTGTGGCGAGCCTATCGTCCCGGGGGAGCGCCGGAAGCCGAACGAAGACGGCGAGACCGTTCACGAGGCCTGTCTCGAAGCGACCGCGTGAGCGCCGCCGTTCGACGCCGCGCGTTCAGGGGAGAAACAGGTCCGCCGCGTCGAACTCGCGGCCGCAGTCGTCGCAGACGTAGGTCGTCCCGTCGGTCGTGCTGACGTGTCCCTCGCAGTCGGGACACTTCGATCCGTCGATCATGCCTGCGTTCGGTCACCGGGGCACAAAACCCTTGCTCCCGTCGCGGGGGTAAGTCGCGCGGGCCGAACCCCTCGCGGGACCGCGTGACGGCGGGTCAACCACGAAGTATTTGTTCCTGGCAGGCCTCTTAACGGTGAATGCAACGTCCGGAGTGGAACGTGACGACCCGGTTGCGCACTCCGATTCTGCTCGATACATGAGCGACGCCGACGAGCGGTTCGAGTTCGGCGGCGACGCGCCGGCCCGCGAGTACGGATCAGTCGCGCTCGTCGCCGGTTGTGTCGTCGCGGTGCTCCTCGCGACGACGCTAGTCCCCGCGGCCGTCTCGGTCGGCCTCGGCGGCGCGCCGGCGGAGTCACTGATCCCGCTGCCGCCGGGCGCGGCCGAGGGCTCGGCCGGCGGGAGCGCCGCCGGCGTGCGGACCGGCGACGGGTTCGGGGCGCTGAACCTCGGCAACCAGACGTCAGTCGGCGGCTCGCTCGGCCAGAGCGACGGCAACCCGTTCCGCTCGCAGAACACGGAGGTCCACTTCACCGTCCGCAGCCAGGAGTCCAGTTACTGGCGGACGGGGGCGTACGACACGTACACCGGCGACGGCTGGGCGCGGTCGGGGCCCAGCGACGCGACGGCGCCGGTCGAGGGCAGACAGGTGAGTTACCGCGTGAAACTGGCCCGCCCGACCAGCACGGCGCCGACGGTGTGGCGACCGACGAGCGTCACGCAGGCCGAAGACCTCGCCCTGACCGACGGCGGCCTGGCACGGGCCAACGGGTCGCTGCCGGCGGGGACCAGTTACGTGGGCGTGAGTCGGAAACCGCCGCGGGACCCCGAGGTGCTTCGCGCGAGCGGGCGCGACTACCCCGACGCGATCGAGCAGCGGTACACGAAACTCCCGCCGAGCACCGCCGTGTCGCTGCGGCCGTTCACGAACAACGTCACCGAAGGGGCGAACACGCCCTACGAGACCGCGGTGCGGATCGAGCAGTGGCTGGAGGCGAACAAGGAGTACTCGCTGAACGTCTCCGAGCCCTCGGGCGAGAACGTCGCCCGGAAGTTCGTCACGCAGATGGACGCCGGCTACTGCGAGTACTTCGCGACGGCGATGACGACGATGCTGCGCTCCCAGGAGATCCCGGCGCGGTACGTCGTCGGGTACTCGACGGGGCAGCAGGTCGGGGCGAACAAGTTCCAGGTGCGGGCGATGAACGCCCACGCCTGGGTGGAGGTCTACTTCGAGGGCGTCGGCTGGGTGCGCTTCGACCCGACGCCGGGCAGTGAACGCCTGCAGCAAGAGGAGCGGTCTTACGAGGAGAGCGGCGCGTCCGGGGGGTACAGCCCGCAGGAGGAGGGAAGCCCCGGCGAGACGTTCTCGTCGAATCCCGGACGGAACAACGGGACCGCGACCGCCACGCCGGCGGACCCGGGATCGGGTGAGCGGACCCTGGTGACGCCGCAGCCGACCCCGACTGCGCCTGGGGGACAGGACGACACGCCGGTACCGAACGACCCGACGGAGCCGTCGACGAGCGACTACGAGGTCACGCTCAATCGCACGGCGGTGCCCGGGGCGGCCGTCGAGGTGTCGGTGACGGCTGGCGCCAAGCCAGTCATCAACGCGAGGGTCAAGTTCGACGGCGAGCCGGTCGGACGCACCGACAGCGACGGGACCGTCACCGGTAGGGTCCCATACACCGAGAATCTCACCGTCAGCGTCGTCGGCGGGCGGACCGGCGTGGCGTACAATGTGCTAGTCTCGAAAAACAATAGGACGCGCTCGTTCGACGTGTCGACGGAGGCGACCCTGTCGGTCTCCGGCGACGTGGCCACCGGGGAGTCCGTGCTGGTGACGGCGACGGTCGACGGCGTTCCCGTCGGGAACGCGACGCTGACGCTGGACGGCGAACCCGTCGCGCAGACGGGCGAAGAGGGGCAGGCGCGAGTGCGCCTCCCCGAGTCGCCGGGGAACGTGACGCTCGGCGTCGACCGGGAGCCGGTCGCCGGTTCCCGGACGCTCCGACTCGGCGGACTGACGCTCTCCGCGGACCCGGTCTGGCCGCTCCCGATCGCGGGCACGCCGGTCGAGGTGACGGCGAGTCTCGGGAACGACTCCGTCGCGGGCGCGCCGGTCCGGGTCGACGGCGAACGCGTCGGCGAGACCGGCGTCGGGGGGACGTTCTCGGCCCGTCTGCCCTTCGAGTCGGCGGTGAAAGTCGCGGTGGCGACCGAGGGCCAGACCGCGCAGACCACCGTCGCGAATCCGCTCGTGAACGCGGTGGGCGTCGCGGCCGGCGCACTCGCTCTCGTCGTCGCCGGGGCCGTCGCGGTCGGCCGCCGGTCGCTCCGGCCGCGCGGTCTCGCGGTCGCGCTCCGGTCGGCGGGCCGCCTGGTCGTCCGGGCGTTCGTCGGGGCCGCGGTCGCCGCGGCGTCGCGGATCGAGCGGACGCTCGACCACCTCGCCGCGCTGCTCGCGGGCGAGCGCTCGCTGGCCGAACTGGTCCAGGCGTTCCGTGCGTGGGCCGCCGCCTGGGCGAACCGGCTCCGGCGCACCGCCGACCGGCAGGTCGGCTCGACCGGCGATCAGCGCCCGGGAGACGCCGCCGGAGCGGAGTCCGCAGACTCCGATGCGGCGCGCGTGACCGTCCGAGAGGCCTGGGGTCGGTTCCTGGGTCTCGTGTCCGTCGGTCGGCCGTGGACGAAGACGCCGGGACAGCTGGCCGACCACGCCGTCTCCGCCGACGGCCTGCCCGCGGACGCCGTCGCGACCCTCCGCGACGAGTTCCGCGCGGTCGAGTACGGCCCGCGCTCGCCCGGCGACTCCGTCCCCGCCGTCGAGGCCGCGATCGAACGGATCGAACGCTCCATCGAGTCCGACATACCGCCCGGTGAGGCCGAAGAACCGGCAGCCGAAAGCGAGGGATCGGCGGCCGAAACCGGAGAATCGCCCGGCGAGACGGCGGGTCCGGCCGGTGAGAGCGCCGACGAAGCAGACGGAGAAACCGACGCGTCGGAAGGCGACGCCGGCACGGAACGGGGTGGAGACTGATGCGCGGACCGGTCCGCACCGCGTTCGGCGTGATCGGCGTGTTCGCGACGCTCCTGGGGTTGCTCTCGGTCGGTGCGCCGTCGTTCGTCGCCGACACCGAGCCGCTGGCGACGCTTGTCGGCACCGCCTCGACGGTCGAACCGCGGACGCTGTTCGTCGTCGGTAGCGCCGCGTTCGGGCTGTATCTCGTCGGCGCGGCGTGGGCGTCACCGGAGGACCGCCTGGTGGGTGGGGACTGCAGCGGAGCCGACCGCTTCGAGCGGGTCCTCGCAGCGCCGCCCGAGACGGTCACGGCCCCCGACCGGACGCTGGTCGCGGACGACTTCGACGCCGCCGTCGAGCGAGCGAACGACGGCGACGAGCGAGCGATGGACCAGATCCGAGAGCGACTCCGCCGGTTGGCCGTCGCGCGGCTCGAACGCGACGGCTGGGACGACGGCTCGGCCGCCGAGGCCGTCGCCTCGGGCGAGTGGACCGACGACCGGACGGCGGCGGCGTTCCTCTCGGACGCGGGAGCCACGGTCCCGTCGCTCCGGTCGCGGCTCGGGCTCTGGCTCGACCCGGCGACCGAGCGCGAGCGGCGAATTCGGCGGACGGTCGCGGCCATCGACGCGCTCCCGGATACTGGCCCGGCGGGTGAGACGAGCCAAGACGGTGCGGACACGGACCACGGGCGGACGGACGAGGAGGGGCTCCACGGCGGGGGTGTCGGCGGATGAGTCACGAACGGGTCTACCGGTTGCGGATCGGCGCCGTCGCCGCGGCGGCGCTCGTCGCCCTCGGACTGCTGTTCGCGTCGCCGCTCCTGCTGGCGTCGACGACTATCCCGCTCGCGTACGTCGCCTACGGCGCCCTCTCGACCGTTCCCGCGGACGCCGCGATCCGCGTCGAGCGCTCGCTCTCCGACGCGACGCCCCAGCCCGGCGCGTCCGTGACGGTGCGTCTCTCCGTCGAGAACGTCTCCGAGGGGACGCTCCCCGACGTCCGCGTCGTCGACGGCGTCCCCGACGACCTGGCCGTCGTGGACGGGTCGCCGCGCGAGTGCGTCACGCTCCGACCGGGCGAGTCCGCGACGCTGACCTACGACGTCGTGGCCCTCCGCGGCGACTTCGAGTTCGCCGACCCGGTCGTGCGCCTGCGGTCGTTCGCGGCCGGTCGGGTCGTCACCGAGACCGTTCCGGCGGCCGGTGACACCGCGCTCTCGTCGCTCGACCCCGTCTCCGCGGCGCCCGTCGGGTCGGCGACGCTCGCCCGGGCCGGGACGCACCCGACCGACAGCGGTGGCGAGGGCCTGGAGTTCCACTCGACGCGGGAGTACAGGCCGGGCGACTCGATCAGCCGGATCCACTGGCGGCGCTTCGCGAAGACGAACGAACTGACGACGGTCTCGTACCGCGAGGAGCGAGCGGTCAGGGTCGTGGTCGTGGTCGACGTCCGACCGGTCGGGCGCGTCAGGCCCCACGCCGGAGCGCCGACGGCCGCGTCGCTGACCGGCTACGCCGCCGAGCGGATCTACGAATCCCTCGTCGACGCGGGCGTGACGACCGGCGTGGCGGCGTTCGGCGTCGACGGCGCCGACCCGTCCGTCCCCACCGGCGCCGGGCCGGTCCCCTGGGTCGACGGTGACCGCGACGACGCGGTCGCTCACGCTCGAACGCTCTTCGACGCGGTCCGACGAGTCGCCGACGACCCCGCCAGCGGGAGTGACGGTACGGGTCCGGACGGCGCGGGTTCGGGTCGCGCGTCGGATTGGACGACCCCGACCGACACCGATACGAGCGCGCGGTCGCCCGGCCTCGACTCTCCGGGCGATACGTCGGAAGAGGCGGACGCGGGCGTCCCGGAGACGCCGACGCCCGACGGGGGCGCCGACGCGGTCCGGTATCTGCTGTCGCAGTTCCCGCCGGCGGCGCACGTCGTCTTCGTGACGCCGCTGCTCGACGACTGGCCCCTCGGATTCGTCGGTCGAGTCCGACGGCACGAGTACCCGGTCACGGTGCTCAGCCCCGGCGCGACCGGTTCGGGGTCGCTCGGACGGCGAGTCGCGCGCCGCGAGCGTGACGTTCGCCTGGCGGACCTTTCCGCCGCAGGCGCGACCGTCGTCGACTGGGGCCGGTCGGACTCCGTCGAGGCGGCGCTCGCCGACGCGCTCGCCTCGCTACCGGGGGGATCACATGACTGACGTGCAGGCGGAGGGTGACACGACGGCCGGCGACCCAGCACCAGGGCACGCGACCGCCGGCGACGCCGCTTCCGACGGTTTCACGGCCGCTCCGTCCAGGGTGAGCGCTGCGGTCGTCGTCGCGCTGTCGGTGGTGGCCGCGTCGGCGCTGATCGGACGCCTCGGTCCGGCGCTGGCGGTCGCTCTCGCGCTCGCGCACGCCGTGGCCTTCGCCGGGAGTCTGTGGCTGGTCGGGCGGGACCGCTGGCGCGCGACTGCGACCGCCAGCGCCGGGCTGCTCGCGCTGGTCGTCGGCGCGAGCTTCGCCGCCGCCGTCGGCTACACGTTCCTGGACCTGGTCGCGGCGCTGTACCCGGTGCAGACCGTCGACCAGATCCGTCCCCGCGGTCTCCGGGTGGCAAGCGCGACTGTGGTGGTCTTCGGGGGGACCGTCGCGATGGTCGGCGCGCTCTCGACGCTCGTCGGCCGCCTCACGACCGAGAGCGCGTGGGCCTACGCGAAACTCGCCGTCAAGACGTTCGTCGTCCCCTTGGCGGTCGCCGGAGTCCTACTGATCTCCACGCTACTCAGCCGTCTCGGCGAGTCGGACGAAGCGTCGACACCGGCGCCGCCCGGGAGCGCCGTCGGCGACGTGGTCGACGCGTTTCTGGCCCCCGTCCCCGGTCGGACGCACCTGCTCACGTTCTGCCTCCTCCTCGCGACCGCCGCGCTGGCGGTCGCCCGTGCGGTCGACGCGCTCCCGATCGCGGAGCTATCGACGCCCGAAACCGACGATCGAGTCGAACGAACCGTGGAAACGATCGAACGCGTCGCTCGCCGGGCCGCTCTCGTCGCCGCAGCCGTGCTGCCGCTGACGCTTGTGGAACTCGCGGTCCCGCCGTCTGCCCTGCGCGGTGTGCTCACACCCCCGGTGTACGGGGTCCTCGCCGGAGTGACTGTCAGCCCGTTGCTCCGCGTCCTACTCGTCGGGACTGCACTGGTCGCCGGCGGCACCGCGGCGCTCGTCTGGTCGCTCAAACGGTCGACTCGCACGGAGACGGGCGACGTGGTCGTCGCGCTCACGCCGTTCGTCGGAGGTGCGGCGGTCGTCGTACTCGCGGCCGCGCTCCACGGGATCGTTCTCTCGCCGACGCTCGCGTTCGTCGCCGACGCGCTCCCCGGGCAGTTCGCGACGGCCTTCACCCGGCAGTCGACGGCCGTCGTCGACTACTACGGTTCGCTCGCCGTCGTCGTCACCGTCACGGCGGTGCTCGTCGGCATGACGGCGGCCCTCTCGCTCGCACTCGCGCTGGTGATGGCGATCGGAGTCCTCCCGGAGTCGGCCCCCGGACCGGCGCTCGCGGCCGCCGGGACGTTCGTCGCCGCGGGCTTCGCAGCCGGTTCCGGCGTCGGTGCGCCCGTCGTCCTCGGCGCCCTCGTCGCCAGCGTCGTCGTCTGGGACGCCGGCGAGTTCGGCGCCACCCTCGGTCGAGAAGTCGGGCGAACGGGGGCGAGCGCCACTCCCGAGATCGTCCACGTCGCCGCCGCGCTGGCAGTCGGCGCCTCCGGAGCGCTCGGCGCGATAGCGGTCTATCGAGTCGCGACGGGGACCGTCCTCACCGACGTCACGACGATCCCGTTCGCTATCTCAGCGGTCGTCGCCGCGCTCGTTCTGCTGGTCGCCGCGCTCCGGTGAACCGCGCGCCGACCGGTCGCCCGCACCCCGTTGTTCGACCGCCGGGACGGCGACCCTGTCGAGTACGTCTTCGACGACTGTAGCCGGATCTGCACCGCGAACGCTGGCCTCCGTCGTCAGTACGAGTCGGTGCGCGAACGTCGGGTAGACGACCCGGCGCACGTCGTCGGGGACCACGTACGCCCGTCCGTCGATCACTGCCGCCGCCCGAGCGGCATCGAAGAGCCGCTGGACCCCGCGCGGCGAGACGCCGACCTCTACGCGGTCGTCCTCCCGCGTCGCCCGACCGAGTTCGACCACGTAGTCCCGAAGCTTCCCGTCCACGGAGACGGTCTCGGGTACGGATTGCAACTCCGCAACCGTCTCGCGGTCAACGACCGGCTCGACGCTCGGCGACTGCGAGGTTCGATCTGCCCGGCGGTCGATGAGCGTGCGTTCGTCGTCGAACTCCGGGTACCCCATCGCGAGCTTGAACACGAAGCGGTCTCGCTGCGCCTCCGGCAGCCCGAAGGTCCCCTCCTGCTCGATGGGGTTCTGCGTCGCGATGACGAAAAACGGGCTCGGCAGCTCCGTCGTCTCGCCGTCGACCGTCACCTGTCCCTCACCCATCGCTTCCAGCAGCGCCGCCTGGGTCTTCGGCGGTGCGCGGTTGATCTCGTCGGCCAGCAGGAGATTCGAGAACACCGGTCCCGGGACGAACTCGAACTCCCCCGTTCCCTCGTTGTAGACGTTCGATCCAGTGATGTCCGACGGCAAGAGGTCCGGCGTGAACTGGATGCGCGAGAAGGAGAGGTTGAGCGCGCTGGCGAAACTCCTTGCCGTCAGCGTCTTTCCGGTCCCTGGCACGTCTTCTAACAGTACGTGCCCCTGCGCGAGAACCCCCGTCAGGACGCTCTCCAGAAACCGCTCATCAGCGATGACCGCTTCACCGACGGCGTCGAGTATCCGCTGACAGGTCGCTCCCGCCTCGTCGTAGTCCATGTTCGGGTTCCGGGTCGGTGCGACCAAATGTTTTCGCCCTTTGCTGGCCACGTCGAAGCTTCGATAGACGAATAAGGCAGGATGTGTTGTAGATGTGAATAAATTTCATCACTCCGAGTTACCGTTATAGAGCGTCGTGTTGCCGCCAACTCTATCGATATTTTGGATGTATTCAATGTGCCCATCCGACATATTTGTCTCAGTAGACCAGTACTGTTCTGTGAATTCCGTTGCTTTTAATTGACCTGTATAGTACTCTCGAACCAGTGATGTATTAACGTACAACGTTTTCGGTGGGGAACCTGTATTATTTACCTCGGCTATACGTAGCCGATTCGGTATATCTCCGTCCAATTTGCCGTTATCGTAGTGGGCGACCGCTTGCGCGTACCCGCTTGATATGAGGGTGTTTACCTCCTTTGCGCGACGAATATCATCTTCTGAAGGCCCTGTAAGATTCATCACCATTACCAACTCTTTCTCTGCTAATACTGTCCAACCACGTATTCTAACTGGAATCGTAGCATCAACTTCTGTTTCCCCATAAACTGTTGACACAAATTCACTAAACCTTTTGTCCGCATATGGACTCGGAGTAGCAGTGGCTGTTGGAGTCTGTTTTTGAGTCTGAGTCGGTGTGACTGTCGGTGTTAAAGTCGCTGTACTCGTTGATGTTTGAATATTTGTTACCGTTGGGATCAATGTTGGCGTCGATACATGAACAATAGCTGAGGGCGTGCTGTTCGTAGCTGTGACTGTTTTATTAGGTGTTTGATCATCCTCTACTCCTAACATCCCTCCGAATGCGATACCTGTTACAACAAGCGCTCCTAACGAAATGAGCGTGAGAATTCCAACAATTTTTATTTTGCACTGCCCCTTGTCGATTCCATTTATCATCTCATATATCATATTTAGAGAGGATTGATTTTGGCGCTATGGCATATCATGTGGTACGCGACCAGTTCGTGTACTGCTGTCTTCTCTCTCGCTTTCTCTGCTGTTCTCACTACTGCTTTCACCGTCATTCTCGCTATTGTCATTGGACAATTTTTCGAAAATATTGTCTATTATACTAGCAGATGCTTCACTGCTATTGTCTCCTTTATCTTCGGAATCGGTTGTGCTAGCCTCTTCCCATGATTGCCCTTTATTCTCTCCGTAAGTACCCCTATTACCTCCTTCACGATCCTGGTTAACAGCAGCGGTGGGATCGATATTGACTGAATCTACATCTAAAGCTTCCTTGTACGCCTCTTGGCTATCGAATTCGACGTTCCCGTCAGTCGAGTCATACGAGACTCCTTCGTTGTTTCGCGCGAACTCTGCGTCCAGGGTTTGGCCGGCCCATTCCGCCGTGCCGTCGTTGTCGGCGTCGGTGATCACGATTCCATTGCTGTCGAGCGTCATCCGATCGTTGTTGCAGTACGTGTCTTCCTTCGTATCGTACCGCGAGCACTCCTCGCCGCCACCGACGCTCGACGTTGAACTATCGCTTCCACCGCCAGTGTCGGCGTCAGTATCCGCGTCAACGCCGCGCACGGTCACCTCTTTCGTGGCGGTCTGTTCGCGGCCGAGCCTGTCGACTGCGGTCACGCTCAGCGTGTAGCTTCCGGCCGACGGGAACGCGTGGAGGTGCTCGGCCGTCGCGCTGTCGCCGGAGACGCTGGTCCGATTGCGCCAGTTGCCGTCGATTCGCCAGGTCACCGCGGCGACGTCCGCACTGCCGGCCGAGACGGACGCAGCGTACGACGCCACTTCCCCGGTGTTCAGCTCCTCCGGTCCCGAGAGCGTCACCGCCGGTCCTGCGGATTCCTCGACGTGGACGCGCAGCGTGTCGCGGCTCGTCGTGCCCTCGCCGTCGGTGACGACGACGGTCGCGTTGTACGTGCCGACCTGCCGTGCGACGAACGAGGTCCGGCCACAGGTCCGACACTCCGGTCGCGTGTAATTTCCGTCCGGCTGTTCGAGCCGCCACTCGTACGCGGCGACGTCGCCGTCGGGGTCGCGCGAACCAGTCGCGTCCAGGTGAACGGTCGCGTTGGCGGTGACGTTCTGGTCCAGGCCCGCGTCAGCCAGCGGCGCCTCGTTGCCTGTCTCCGTCGCTACCGCCGTACCGGGAACGGCACCCACCGCCGTCCCGACGACCAGCACGAGACACAGCGCTGCCGTCAGATACCCACAGTCCCAATTTGGCATCCTCTACTCGCTGGTGCTTCCCTCTCCGGTATAAATGTTCGTGGTCCAACACTGTCGATCGCTCTATCGGTGCGACAGACAGGTTCCCGAGGCTACCACTCCGCGTCGACGAGGTCGCCGATGCGGGCGAACGCCTCTCGTTCGCGGTCGCCTCCGCAGGTCTCGACGACGCTCTCGAAGTATGCGAGTCGTTCGAGAAGGGCCTCGGTGTCGTACGACTCGACGTCCAGGCGGGACGCGGCGACGGTAGCTTCGACCACGGCGTAGAACCCTCGGTTCGTCGTCGGGACGGCGCGTCGTTCGACGACGCTGTCGACCGGATCGAGCCGCCAGGTGACGACCTCTGTGCTACCCTCGGTAGTCGATCCCGTCCGTTCGGCCGTGACTTCGACCCAGGCGTCGGCGCTGTCGAGGACGGGGTCGTCGATCTCGTGGATTGCGAGTGCAGCATCGACGAAATCTATCGGGTTGCGGGTGAACTGTACGTAGCCGGCGCCGCGTTCCCGGAAGTTCCGCCGGGTTCGCGTGTGGCCGTAGGTGCGGGCGGTCACCGGATCGCCAGCGTGCAGGCCGAGCGCGGCGACGTTCCAGCGGTCGTTCGGGCCGAGGGTGGTGACGACCGACTCGACGACGCCGGAGAGGTGGACCGGCCAGTCGTCGGCGTCGTCGCCGTCGCGAGTATCGCTGTCGGTCACACGTCCAGCCCCCGCTCGAGCGCGACGAACAGCCCCGCCGCGACGATGTCTGCGGTCGTCCCGGGGTTGATGTCTTCGGCGACGAACTCGTCGGCCAGCGTCTCCGGGTCGACCTCGCCGTCCAGGGCCGCCTGCGCCCGTTCGGTCACCGCTTCGGCGGTCGCTCGGTCGTGCTGGGTCGCGACGAAGGTGTCGACCTCGTCAGCGAGCAGTCCGAGGAACGTCCGCGCGGCGCGGTCTGCGACCGGGCCGTCGCCGCCTTCGATGGACTCGGCGGCCGCGAACACGCGCTGGAACCCGTCGACCCATTCGCGAGCCACGCCGTCGCGGTCGGCGGAGCGCTCCATGACGTCCCGGAGCGTGAGCGCGCGCGATTCCAGTTCGGTGACGGCGTCGCTCCCGCGGCGCACGTCGAGCGGCTCCATGCCCTCGGGGGGGTCGTCGACGGCCACGTCGACCGCCTCGAACGCGCGGTAGAAGTTCGCCGCGTCGGCGACGGTCGTCGCCTCGACGACTGCCGTCGCACCTTCGGGCGTGAGGGACCGATCACCGTCGCCAGCGGCGGCGACGAGCGGGAGTTGCAGGAGGACGGCGCCGAACTGCGTGTTGCCGCCGCGCTGTTCGCTCATCCCCTCGATGGCCGCGAGGAACGACTCGCCGAGCGGTTCGCCGACGGCGGCCATCTCCAGTCCCCGCCGCGCCCCGACGGCGCCCGCGAGGAAGTGCTCGAATCGCAGGTCGTCGTGGTCCCGGTGGCGGTCGACGTTCCCCGGCTTCGGCGTCCCCGCGACTTCGAGCAAGAGCGCGAGTTCGGCGTTCTGGGCGGTCGTCCTCACGTACCCGATCCTCCGGATTCCACGCTGGGGATCTGCTCGGTACGCCGTTCCTCGGCGTCCTCGAACCACTCGTCGACGGCCGCGTGGACGCGTTGGAGTACTCTCGGGTCGTCGCTCGGCCGGCCGACGCTGACCGCGTCGGCGCCGTAGTCGAGGTACTTGCGGACCGTCGCCCGGTCGCGGACGCCGTTGTTGGCGACGACGAACGCGTCAGTGGCATCGACCACGTCGGCGACGACCGCCTCGGAGTCCATCGCGTCGACGTGGAGCAGATCCGCCCCGGCGTCGTCCAGGCGAGCGGCGACGGCCGGCAGGTCGACGCCGGCGAGTTCGGTCCGGACCTTCACGCTCACGGTCGCGTCGGTCTCGGCGGCCGCGCGGACGTAGGAGACGAGCCGGTCGGGCTCGCGCAGGAGTGACTCGCCCGCACCTGCTGTGCACATCTCGTCCTGGCGACAGTGGGCGTTGACCTCCACGATCGCAGCGTGGTCCGCACAGACCGCGGCGGCGTCGGCGATCGGGTCCGGTTCGCTCGCGCGGACGTTGAACGCCGGTCTGAGCGGCACGTCTGAGAGTTCGCGGAACTGCCGGTCGACGAACGCGAGGGGATCGTCGGGGAGGAACTCGTCGCGGTCGCGGTCGACCAGTTCGCGCGCCGCCTCGCGAGTGGGCTCGTCGAGCGCGATCCCGCCGAGGAAGGCGCAGCCGGCGTACTCGCTCGCGGCAGTCGCCCAGTCGGCGTCGGACTGGCCGCTCAGGCTGGCGAGCGCGAGGCGGGGGGCGAAAGGGGCGTCCGAGTGCCCGGGCCCATCGGATCCGGTCCCGTCGGCAGTCATTCGACGGCCTCCAGCGCCTCGTTCACCGCGCGGGCGACCCGGGCGGCGTCGTCCTCGTCGTCCATCCGGGTGTCGGTGCGGACGACCGGTCGGCCGAGGTCGGTCCCGTCGTCGCCGTCCAGGACGAACGCGTCGGCGAAGGGGTACGCCTCCGCGACGCCGGCGGTGCTGGCCTCGTAGCCCTCGGCTTCCATCAGGTCGTCGGCGGGGCCGGAGAAGACGGTGTCCTCGACGAACGGCGAGACGGCGACGACGGGCGTCTCGGCGAGCGCCTCGCGGATCCCGTCCACCGCGAGCATCGGCCCGAGGCTGGTGATGGGGTTCGACGGCCCGATGACCACGGGATCGGCGAGCGCGTCGAGCACGGCGGGCGTCGCGGTCGCCTCGTCGGCGCCGCGGAACTCGACGGACTCGATATTCGGTTCGCCACCCCGGGCGACCCAGAACTCCTGGAAGTGCATCGGACCCTCGTCGGTGTGGACGATGGTCGCCACGGGGTCGTCGCTCATCGGCAGCAGGTCGACGGTCAGGTCGAAGGCCTCGGCGAGGACGCGGGTCGCCTCGGTGAGCGACTCCCCCTCGTCGATCAGGCTCGTCCGCGTGAGGTGGACGGCGCGGTCGGCGTCCCCGATGTGCATGAACTCGCCGACGCCCGAGAACCGGCGCCAGCGGGCGATCCGCCGGCCCGCGGTCTGGCGGTCGTCGGGCAGGTATCTCGGTCCCGGTTCGATCCCGGCCTCCTCGGCGATGGAGACCAGTTCCTCGTGTGTCGTCGCGGTGTCGTCGGCGATGCCCCACCACATCTCGCGGTCGAGGCGGTCGCCGCGGAGGTAGAGGACGGTGTCCACGTCCGGACAGACGAGGTGGCCGCCCAGTTCCACGTCGTCGCCGGTGTTGCCGACGACGGCGGTCTCGTCAGGGTCGAAGACGGCGTCGGCGCCCGACAGGAGCTTCGGCGTGCCCGTCCCGCCGGACAGAAACGTCACCATACCCCGCCGTAGGGGTGACCCCGGGCTAAAGCTTTGCGTCCGCGGCAGCGATCCCGGTCCGCGGGCGATCCGGAATCGCCGGACCGCACCGGCTCGTGGCGGCGCGTCATTGTCAGACGTGAGAATTGCACCTCTAGACTCAAGGGGGGCGGTCGAGTGATACGACCAGGATCCGATGCCAGACGTTCACAACCGAGAGTCGGGCGCGGACGCCCACCGACTCGCCCCCGCTGCACCGGACGAGGAGCACGTCTACGGTGCGTGTAGCCCCGGCTGGCACAGCGCCGCCGGCCACGGCGAGGCCCTCGCCGACTGGATCGCCGTCCTCCGCGCCGCCGGCGTCGACCGCGTCTGCAGCCTCCAGCCCGGCGCCGAGTGCGCCGGCGACTGCGACGCCGCCTACGCCGACGCGTTCGGCGACGACAGGGTGCTCCACGCGCCCGTCCCCGACGGTCACCTCGTCGGCCCCGCCCTCCTCGACAGAGAACTACTCCCCTTCCTCGACGAGGCCGCCGCGGCCGACGAACGGGTCGTCGTCTACTGCCTCGACGGGATCGGTCGCACCGGCCAGGTGCTCGCTGCGTGGCTCGCTCACGACCGCGGCTACGGTCCCGAACGCGCCATCGAAACGGTCGAGGAGACCGGCCGCAAGCCCCGCGAGCCCGTTCGCAGGGGCAACTCGACCGAACAGGAACTGCACGACCTGCTCGCCGTCTTCGGCTGACTCCGTTTCCGCCGGCGCGTTCTGGGACGGAACGGGGCCGATCGCGGCAGTCGATGCTGATCCTTATGTCGGGAGACGCGTAATTTCGACGCAATGACGACGATCAAGGACAGCGTCCACGACCACATCGCGGTCGAGGGCGTCGCGGCGGACCTGCTGGACACCCCGCCCGTCCAGCGGCTCCGTCGGATCAAGCAACTCGGAACCGTCACCTACGTCTATCCCTCCGCCAACCACACCCGCTTCGAGCACTCGCTCGGCGTCTATCACCTCGCCACCGAGGCGCTCGCCCACCTCGGTATCGAGGGCCAGCAGGCCGAGCGGGTCCGCGCCGCGGCGATGCTCCACGACGTGGGCCACGCCCCCTACAGCCACAACATCGAGGACGTCGTCCACCGCCGCACCGGGAAGTACCACGACGACGTCGGCGACCTCCTCGGGAGCGGCCCGGTCGCGCGCGTGCTGACCGACCACGGGCTGAACCCCGACAACGTCGCGGGACTCGTCGCCGGCGACGGCGAACTCGGCCAGATCGTCTCCGGCGAACTCGACGTCGACCGGATGGACTACCTCGTCAGGGACGCCCACCACACGGGCGTCTCTTACGGGACGATCGACGCCGAGCGGCTCGTCCGGGGGCTCCGCTTCGTCGACGGCGACCTCGTCCTCGACGAGGGCAACGTCCAGGCGGCCGAGAGCCTCCTGCTCTCGCGGGCCCTGATGAACCCGACCGTCTACAGCCACCACGTCTCCCGCATCGCGAAGGCGATGCTGCGCCGGGGGACCCAGCGCCTGCTCGCCCACACCGACATCGACGGCGAGGAACTCCGGCGGATGGACGACTACGGGCTCCGTGTCGCCCTGCGCGAGTGCGAGGCGACCGCGGCGTTCGCCCACCGACTGGACCGGCGCGACCTGTACAAGCGGGCCGTCTGGGCGGAGATGGAGGCGGTCCCCGAGGCGCTGATCGACGCGGACCACGAGGAGATACGCGAGCACGAGCGGACGGTGGCCGACGAGGCGAACGTCGACCCCGACGCGGTGATCCTCGACGTGCCGCCCCGGCCGTCGATGCGGGAGTCGAGCAGTCGCGTGCTCGTCAACGGCCAGGTGCGGCGGCTGAGCGAGCAGTCGACGCTGGTTAACGCCTTGCGGGCGGCCCAGCACGACCAGTGGCGACTCGGCGTGTACGCCCCCGAGGAGACGGCCGAGCGCGTCGGTAACGCGGCCATCCGGGCGCTGGGGATCGACCTCGAAGACACCAGAGTCCGGGACGTGCGCCCGGGCGTCCACGCGACCCTCGACGACTTTAACTGACGCCGGCGGAGTCACTCTGTAATGAGCGACTCCACGACGTTCGACGGCACCATCCTGCGCGGCCGCGAGTTCGACCCCGTCGAGGGGCGCGTCGTCGTCGAGGACGGCGAGATCACGGCCATCGAGGAGGCGTCGACCCACAGCGACGACATCGTGCTCCCGGCGTTCGTCAACGCCCACACCCACATCGGCGACTCCATCGCCAAGGAAGCGGGCGGCGGCCTCTCGCTCGAGGAACTCGTCGCGCCGCCGGACGGCCTGAAACACCGCCTGCTCCGGCAGGCCAGCCAGGAAGAGAAAGTCGAGGCGATGCGCCGCTCGCTACGGTTCATGGTCGACTCGGGGACGGCCGCCTGCATCGAGTTCCGCGAGGGCGGCGTCGACGGCGTCGAAGCCTTCGAGCGAGCGGTCGACGGGCTGGACATCGATCCGGTCGTCCTCGGGCGCGAGACGGTCGAGGCGATGGAGGCCAGCGACGGGTTCGGCGCAAGCGGCGCGAACGACGGCGACTTCACTCGCGAGCGGAACACGACCGCCCGCGCCGAGAAGCTGTTCGGCATCCACGCGGGCGAGGTCGACGCCTCGGACATCAACCCGGCGCTGGACCTCGACCCCGATTTCCTCGTCCACATGGTCCACGCGGAGGAACTCCACCTCGACCGCGTCGCCGACAGCGAGATCCCGGTCGCGGTCTGCCCGCGCTCGAACCTCGTCACCGACGTCGGCTTCCCGCCGATCGCCGACCTCCTCGAACGGACGACGGTCGCGCTCGGGACGGACAACGTCTTCCTCAACAGTCCCTCCATGTTCCGCGAGATGGAGTTCGCCGCGAAGATCGCCGACGTGAGCGCCCGCGACGTCCTGCGCATGGCGACCGTCAACGGGGCGGAGATCGCGGGGCTGAACTGCGGACTGGTCGAACCCGGCCGCGACGCGAAACTGCTCGTCCTCGACGGCGACTCCGACAACCTCTCGGGCGCGAAAGACCCGGTCCGCGCGGCGGTCCGTCGGGCCGGCGTCGACGACGTGTCCGAAGTGTACCTGCCCGAGCGGTGAGCGCCGGACGCGAACCTCCCCGAGACCTGCGATCGGTCGCCTTGGAGATACAGGCTCGCCGCTGAACCCGCGCCGGCCCCTATCTCGACGCGCGATGTCACTCTCAGAGACCGTCTCCAAGATCGACCGGCTGAGCGACGAACAGCGCGACTGCATCGAGAACTGCAACGAGGCCGCCGAGGTCTGCGAGTGGTGCGCCGACGAGTGCCTCGGCAGCGAGGACATGGAGCAGTGCGCCCGCCTCTGTCGCGACGTGGCCGACCTCGCGTCGCTGCACGCCCGATTCATGGCCCGCGGGTCGAACTACAGCGCCCAGCTCGCCGAGGCCTGCGCCGACGCCTGCGAGGCCTGCGCCGACGAGTGCGACCAGCACGACGCCGACCACTGTCAGGTCTGCGCCGACGTGCTCCGCGAGTGCGCGCAGTCCTGCCGGAACATGGCCGGCGCCTGATCGGCGCCTGATCGGCGCCGCGGCGACGGTCGCGCGACCGCGGCAGGCGTCGCTCGACGGCCTGCGTCCGGCCGTACCCCCTTCTACCCGTTCTCAGATTTTCCCCGATTTCGCCCCTGCCGAAGGGTTATACAGCCTCGCGTGGTATTTGGTACCATGAGTCTCTACGAGACGATCCTCTTGCCGACGGACGGGTCGGCGGGGATCGAACGGGTGATCGAGCACGCGGGGGAACTCGCGCGGGTGCACGACGCGACGATCCGGGCGCTGTACGTCATCGACGCGACGAGCTTCACGGGGCTCCCGATGGAGACCTCCTGGGAGGGGGTCCGACAGGTGCTCGAATCGGAGGGGGAGACGGCCCTGGAACAGTTTCGACGGGTGGCGCCCGCCGACGTGGAGGTGGAGACGACGACGGTCGAAGGGACGCCGAGTACCGAGATAGTCCGCTACACGCGCGAACAGCCCGTCGACGTGGTCGTGATGGGGACCCACGGTCGCGGCGGAATCGACCGGCTCCTGCTGGGGAGCGTCGCCGAGCGCGTCGTCCGCAAGTCCGCCGTTCCGGTCGTCACCGTGCCCGTCGGCGGCGCCGCCGCGACCGTCGAGACCGAAGAGGCCGGCGAGGCGGAACCCGCCGCCGGGCCGGAGGGCGTCACCGAGTCGGAAGGCGTCACCGACGCGGACACGGACCCGACCCCGAGCGTCGAAGGCTCCTGAACGGGGTCGTCGCACCGTTCGCAGATCGCCCTCACTCCTCGACGGGTCGCAGGTGTTCGCAGTCGCCGGCGGTCACAGTCACCCGCTCGTCGCCGGTGTCGACTACGAGCGCGCCGGGGAACGTGACGTCGACGGCATCGCCGACGACGTCGCCGCCGGGCGTGTCGACGCGCACGCGCTTCCCGAGCGTCGTCGCGTACTCCCGCCAGGCCGGGACGACGGCGTCTAGATCCCCGCGCAGTTCGTCGAACTCCTCCAGCACGCGCTGGGTGAACAGCCGGCGGTCGACGCCGCCCGCTTCCCCGAGGAGCGTCGTCGGTTCGGCCTCGCTCGGCAGGTCGCCCGGGTCGACGTTCGCGTTGATCCCCATCCCGACGACCACCCACGAGACGCGGTCGGCCTCGCCCTCCATCTCGGTCAGGATGCCGGCCAGCTTCCGCTCGACCGTCTCGCCGTCGGCGCCGGTGTCCGGGACCACCACGTCGTTCGGCCACTTGATACGGGCGTCGACGCCGGCCTCGCGGGCCGCGCGAGCGACGGCGACCGCGGCGGCGAGCGTGTAGGCCGGCGCGTGCGTCGCTGGGATGTCCGGCCGCGAGAGGACGCTCAGCCAGATCCCGCCGCTCGGCGAGGACCACTCGCGGTCGAGTCGACCCCGTCCGCCCGTCTGTTCGTCGGCGAGGACGACCACGTCGTCGGCGCCCTCCTGGGCGAGGTCGCGCGCTCTGGCGTTCGTGCTCGGGATCGAGTCGTGGAACTCCACCTCGAAGGGCGCCTCCAGGCCGTACTCGACGGTCGACCCGCCGAACTCGGGGAACTCGTCGACGGCGTAGCCGTCGCTACCGCTCTCGACGTCGAACCCCTCGTCGCGGAGCGCCTCGACGTGTTTCCAGACGGCCGCCCGCGAGACGTCCAGTCGCTCGGCCAGTTCCGGTCCCGTGATGGGCCCGTCGGCGAGCGCGTCGAGGACGCGCTCTCGCGTCTCCTGCATGGCTCCGCGTAGCCGGCGGTCGGACGTAAGTGGTCCGGAGCGCGTCGCTCGCCGCCCCCGCCAGAACCGACACTCAGGCGATCTCGTCGACGCGCACCGCGCGCTCCTCCTCGGCAGACCGCAGCGCCGCCTCGACCACCCGGTGGACGGCGAGCGCGCTGGCGAAGTCCGAGGGGTGGTTCTCGCGCTCGCCGGAGAGGCAGTCGGCGAGGACCTCGTAGAGTCGGCCGGTCGAGCGCCCGTCGGGGTCGAACCCCTCGACCTCGATCCGCTCGCCGCCGTCCGCGCCGTAGCGGGCGCTGGCGTGGCTGCCGAGGACGAACTGGCTGTGGCCCGCCGTCCCGACGGCGTCGAGGCGGTACTCCAGCCAGAAGGTGTCCGCCTGGGCGGGCACGTCCGGCGCGTCGGGACCGAGGTGGAGCGTCGCGCGTGTCCCGCCCGGATAGGCGAGTTCCAGCAGGACGTCCGTCGGTTCGACCGCTGCGTGCCAGTCGTCGAGCGGGTGCTCGCTCCACTCGGCGTGGGCGCGGACGGACTCGGGTTCGGCGTCGAGCAGCCAGTTCAGCTTGTGGAGGAAGTGGGTGCCGTGTTCGTAGAGGCCGCCCTTCGTGGAGCCAAAGAGGCGCTCCACGTCGCCGAGCCTTCCGTCGTCGATCCACGCCCCGAGCGCCTGGACCTCCTCGCCGTAGACGTGCTGGTGGCAGACGGTCACGCGGGCGTCGCTCTCCGCGACGAGGTCGGCGATCTCGACGACTTCCTCGTGGGTGATCGCCACCGGCTTCTCGAACAGCAGCGAGTCGGGGTCGTGAGCGAGCACGTCGGCGATCACGTCTCGGCGGATCGTCGCCGGCGTGACGAGCGTGACGTGGGTCGGCTCCTCGGTTTCGAGCGCCGCGTCGAGGTCAGTGTAGGCCGTCGGTACGTCGAACTCCTCGGCCGTCTCGCGGGCGGCCGCCTCGTCGAGGTCACAGACGGCGGTGACCGCGAACCGGTCGCTGTCGTGGAGCGCCCGAGCGTGAGTCTGTCCGCGGTCGCCGCACCCGATCTGGACGGCGCGGTGGGTTTCGGTCACAGCGGGGTATCTGCTCGGCCCGACATGAGTGTTCGCACGCGCTCTGGACCGGGCGCCCACCCACCGGACGTCGCCTGCCCGAAGCGATCTTTTGATGTAGTTAAATTATCAATAATGGCCGTTAGCTTTTACTTGTTGACGGGAAAAGGAGACAGTAATGGGGCCCGAATCGGTTTCTGACGTTCTCGATATCTATACCAGAAGGACGGACCTGCTGTGTCTGGTCTGTGCCGGGACGCTCGACAAGCGCGAGCTCGAGCGCCAGGTCGACTGCTCGCGGCCGACGATCGACCGCTCGTTCCGCGAACTGGAGGAGATGGGCGTGTTACGGTCCTCGGGGACGGCGCACGAGCTCACCGCCTTCGGCCAGCTGTTCTGCCGGGAGTTCACGCGGACGCGAGCGACGCTCACTACCCTGACCGAGTTGAGCGACGTGCTGTCGGTCCTCCCCCGGGACTCGCCGATCGACATGCGGCTGCTGCGGGGTGCCACCGTCCACCGTGCGAAAGAGCACGCTCCCCAGGAGCCGTTTCTGGACGTCGTGGACGCCGCCGCGGACGCGACGGAGATACGGGGCTACTCGAGCACGGTCCTCCCCTCGTACGTCGACGCGTTCTACTCGCTCGTCGTCGAGGAGGGGATGACCGCGACGCTCGTGTTCACCTCCGACGTCGTCGAGACGCTGGAGCGGAACTACCCGGACCGCTTCGCCGACCTGGTCGAGGCGGGCCACACCGCGGTGTACGAGACCGCGACGACGGAGATGTACGGGCTCCTCGTCGGCGACGACGTCGTCGCCGTCCCCGTGGGCGACGACGGCGGGAGCCTCGAAGGCATCATCGTGAACGACACCGCCGCCGCACTGGCCTGGGGCGAGGCGTGTTTCGAGGACCTCGTCTCCGCGGAGGACACGACAGAGCTCTGACCGTCCGCGCCGCTACCTGCCGGTGTCGACGGGCACGTCGCCCACCGGAATCCCGAGGACGCGCTCGGCGCCCTCCGCGACGTCTCTCGCGACCAGCGCCGCACCCTGGGCCGACGTGTACGGCTCGGCGAACCGGACCGGAGCGATGTCGACGCAGCGCTCGTAGACTCGTCGGCCGAGTGCGAACGGTTGCTCGCGCCGCATCAGTCGGCCGCTCAGGACGACGGCGTCGAGGCCGCCGCCCAGTTCGCGGGCGAACGGATACAGCGCGTAGACGTTCAGTACCGACGACCAGTACACGCTCTCGAACAGCTCCGGGTCGGAGAGGTCGTGGACCTCGGTGAGGTCCGCACCGCGGCGCGGGAGGAGCCCGCACTGCATGAACACGTCGTCGAAGTCCGCCTCGACGCCGCGGCGGATCGCCTCGGGGTCAGGCCAGCCGTGCACCGGGCCGACCCAGTGGAAAAAGCCCGTCAGCCGTCCGTCGACCACGAGCCCCGCCATGCACGACGAGCTCGCGCACGCCCAGATGAAGGTTCCCGTGGGGTCGAACTCACCCCGGAACCGCTCCAGCGCGTACCGGACGGACCCCACTTTGTCCGCTCCGGCCAGCGCCGAGTAGTGCCTGAAGAACTCGTGGAGCGTGTCGAGACCGCGGTGGACGCCGGGAACGACGACCGTCGGGACGGCGGCTTCGCGCAACCGGTCGAAGACGGCCGCCCCGGCTCCGGTGCCGTAGTCCAGCCCCACGAGGTCGGTGACGCCTCTGTTCGAGACGCGTTCGATCCCCTGGATTTCGTCGATGGCGTCGCCGAAGGCGTACGTGATCGCCGCGAGCGACACCCGCGAGAGGTCGACGCGTTCGTCCAGCACCTCCAGCACCGCCTCGGCCGTTTCGACGTTCCGTCGATCGATCCGGAACGCGGTCGTCAACTCGCCGTCGTCGCCGACGCCGGCGATCTTGATGCCCGTCGTCGAGTGGTCTATACCGACGTACATTGCACTGTCCCCGTCGAGCGGCCGGGCGTCTCGCGTTCGTCGGCCCGCGACCGGGCTCCCCCGGACGCCCGACAAGCAATTTACGTACTGACAGGTTATTGTTATAGGTGAGTTATTTGTCATTTCCCTGCGATGGGGCCGGTAGGGGACCCATTCCAGGGACGGAAACGGGGCGACGCCGAGCAGAGTGTCGGCCCGTAGGTCGGGGAAAACGTCGATCCGACCGGTGCCAGATACGTTCGCGCGGACCGTTTGGGCCGTCTACGGGACGCCAGCGGACCTACCGGGCGAGTCGTGTTCGTCTCGGGCGTCACCGATCGTACCGACGGGAATAATCACAGCGTGAACGACGTTCAGTTCTTAATACTATCTGTTTGTGGTGTGTTACCGAGACCAGAGGGACGGAGAGAGCTCGCCCGATCCGAGCGGTGAGATGGAGACACGTCCCTCGTCCAACGATGATAGCACGAAACAACGGATGCGACACGGATCCGAACCGCGGTGTGGGTGGCCGCCTCGCGCTCGGTCCGGACCAGCTGCTAAGCGGACTGCTCAACGCGATCTCGGGCCCCGGTCGGTTCCGACAGATGCTCTTCGTCGTCGCGCTGTGGGCGCTCTTTCGCGGTCGCCACCGGCTGGCGGCCGCGGCGGGCGCGGCGCTCGTCGTCGCGGCGGCGTCGCGACTCGCCGTCAGGGCTGCGTCCTCGCTCGTGCGGTGGGGACTGCGGTCCGGGGGGGCGACACGGCGGCCGGACGCCTGTCCGTGCGACCGCGAGTCGCCGGACCCAGGTACCGGAACGTCGGACTCCCCGTCCAGTCCCGCGGACGCCGGGGCGCGGCGACGAGCGAGCGATCGTCCCCTCGCGGTGTTCTACATCGAGGGGGACTCCGACGGCGTCGTCCGGCCCGGTCCCGAGAGCGGGCACGGACACCGGACGTCGGAGCCAGACGAGTGAGACCGCGCGGCGCTCGCCCGGTCGACTCGCCCGATCCCGGCCACCCACCGCGGACCCGGTCCGCCTGCGAGCGGAGTCGACGCCCGCCGTCACCGGGGGGTTACTAACGGCGTCGCTCCGTTCGTTCCGATAGATGACGACGATCCTCGCCGTCGACCGCGACGAGACCGTCGACGTCAACCCGCCGGCGGAGCGCGAGGCCGTCCCGCTGGCGTGGCTGAAGGCGCTCGACGACGGCGACGCGGTCGAAGTGTGGGCCATCGGCAACCAGCGGCTGCGCCACGAGGCGAGCGTTCCGGGCGTCCCGGAACTGCTCGCGGAACTCGGCGTCAGTCGGGTCCGGCCGCGCGTCCTCGCGGCGATGATGCGGATCGAGTGGCACCTCCACGACGCCCCGGGACTCCGGGCGATGTTCGCCGCGACGGCCCCGCGCGTCGACTCCGGGATGATGCCCCCGCGTGACGAGCGCCTCCGCTTGCTCGCCGACCTCCGCGACGGCGCGACCGATCACGTCGTCGTCGACGACGTCGACCGCTCTCACGTCGACGGCTGGACGCACTACTACCCGTGGGAGTTCGTCGACGCCGTCAGAGACGGCACGGTGGCGTTCGACGCCGACGTCTGTCTCGACGGCTGATCCAGCGGGTCACCCAGCGCCTCGCTGCGCCGCTGCCTCCGGACGAGTCGCCGTTCGACGGCGGCGAACGCCGCAGGGCGGTTCTTCGGTGTCGCCGCCCGACGCGGGATCAGTCGAGGACGAACATCGTGTCGCCCATGTCGACGGACTCGCCCTCGCTGACCTCGACGTGGGTGACGGTGCCGGCGCTCTCGGCGACGATGTCGTTCTCCATCTTCATCGCTTCGAGGACGCAGAGCACGTCACCGGCGGCCACCTCGTCGCCCTCGGCGACGTTGACCTCCAGGATCGTCCCCTGCATCTCCGCCGCGATCTCCTGGCCCTCGGCGGCGACGCCGCCGGAGTCGCTGTCGGAACTGCCACCACCCGGCTGGGGCCGCTGGGCCTGGCCGCCGCTTCCGGCCCCGTCGCCGCCGGTCGGGATGGCCGGCGCGCCGCGCTCTTCGAGGTCGACCTCGAAGCGCTTGCCGTTGACCTCGACGGTGAACTCGCGCTCGACGACCTCTTCCTCGTCGTCGCCGCCGCTCGGCTCGCTCCCACTGCCCCAGCGCTCCTGTGCTTCGTCGATGCGCTCGGGGTCGAGGTCCTCGTCGAGGTACTTCGTGGTGTGGCGGCCTTCGAGGAACGTCTCGTCGGTGAGCATCAGCCGGTGGAACGGGATGATCGTGGGGAAGCCCTCGATGGTGTAGTCGGCGAGGGCACGCTTTCCGCGGGCGATGCACTCCTCGCGGTCCTCGCCCCAGGTGATGAGCTTCGCGACCATCGAGTCGTAGTCGGTGACCAGATCGTCGCCCTGTCGGTGGGCGTCGTCGACCCGGACGCCGATGCCGCCCGGCGTGTCGTAGACCTCGTACTCGCCGCCGGTGGCCGGCGCGAAGTCGTTGGCGGCGTTCTCGGCGTTGATCCGGAACTCCATCGCGTGGCCCTCCAGTTCCACCTCGTCCTGCTCGAAGGTGAGTTCCTCCCCGGAGGCGATCCGGATCTGCCACTTCACGAGGTCGATGTCCGTCAGCTCCTCCGTGACGGTGTGTTCGACCTGGATGCGCGTGTTGACTTCGAGGAAGAAGAAGTCGGTGTCGGCGTCGAGCAGCCCCTCGTCGTTGCGCTCCTCGTCCTCGACGAGGAACTCGAAGGTGCCGGCGTTGTAGTAGTCCCCGGCGTCGGCGCCCCGGCGGGCCGCTTCCCGGATCTGCTCGCGGAGGTCGTCGGTGAGCGCGGGCGAGGGGCCCTCCTCGATGACCTTCTGCTGGCGGCGCTGGAGCGAGCAGTCCCGCTCGCCGACGTGGCGGACGTTGCCATGTTTGTCCGCGATGATCTGCACCTCGACGTGCCTGGCGTTGTCGAGGAACCGCTCGATGTAGACGGAGGCGTTCGAGAAGTACGCCTCGCCCTCGCGCTGGGCGGTGTTCAGCGCCTCCTCGGCCTGATCGGCGCTTTCGACGACCTCCTGGCCCATGCCGCCGCCCCCGCCCTCGGCCTTGATGAGGACCGGAAAGCCGTGTTCCTCGCCGAACTCGACGATCTCCTCGGGGTCCTCGACGGGTTCGGTCGTGCCGGGGACGATCGGCACGTCGGCTTCTTGCATCACCTTGCGGGCGTGGGTCTTCTCGCCGAGGCGTTCCATCGCCTCGCTGGACGGGCCGACCCACGTGATTCCCTCGGTCTCCTCGACCTTGGCGGCGAACTCGGCGTTCTCGGCCATGAACCCGTAGCCGGGATGGATGGCGTCGGCGCCGGCCTGCTCGGCGGCCTCGAGGATCGCCTCCTGGTCGTTGTAGGAGTCGGCCGCGCGGGCGGGGCCGACGTTGTAGGCCTCGTCGGCGTAGCGGACGTGGCCGGCGTGTTTATCGGCCTCGCTGTAGACGGCGACCGTCCCGACCCCGAGCTCCTCGCAAGCGCGCATGACGCGGACGGCGATCTCGCCGCGGTTGGCGACGAGGACCTTCTCGAACATACTCCTCTGTACCGCGCGTCGCCCTTTAAATCTAATCGGAGTCGCGGGTCCGACCAGTCGCCGGGAGCGGCTGAGCGCTTCAACCGTCGCGCCAGGTCGACCGCGCCCGACCGTCCCGGTCGGGAAAACGGTTTTACCCGCCGTCCGCGTTCGCCTCCACAGTGAGCGACGAGCGACCAGTCTCGCCCGACGACGACCTCGTGCAGGTCCTCGACCAGGAGGGGCGCGTCCGCGACGGCGCGACCGTCCCCGACCTGTCCGACGAGACCCTCGTCGACATGTACGCCCAGATGCGGCTGGCCCGCCACCTCGACGAGCGGGCGGTGAGTCTCCAGCGCCAGGGCCGCCTGGGGACGTACCCGCCGCTGGCCGGACAGGAGGGCGCCCAGATCGGGTCGACCCACGCCCTGCGCGACGACGACTGGATCCTCGACCAGTACCGCGAGCACGGCGCCGTCGTCGCCCGCGGCATCGAACCGGAGTACCTGCTGTACTGGAAGGGCCACGAGGTCGGCAACGCGTGGCTGGCCTCGCGCAACATCTTCCCGCTGAACATCTCTATCGCGAGCCACCTCCCCCACGCGACGGGGATGGCGTGGGCCGCCCGACTCCAGGGCGACGACCGGGTCGCCTGCTGTCACTTCGGCGACGGCGCCACGAGCGAGGGAGACTTCCACGAGGCGCTGAACTTCGCGGGCGTCTTCGACGCGCCGGCGATATTCTTCTGCAACAACAACCAGTACGCCATCTCGGTGCCCCGCGAGCGCCAGACGGCCAGCGCGACCATCGCCGAGAAGGCCGACGCCTACGGGTTCGACGGCGTCCGCGTCGACGGGATGGACCCCCTCGCGGTGTATCAGGTGACCGAGGCCGCCGTCCAGAAGGCTCGCGACCCGGACGAGGGCGAACTGCGACCGACGCTGATCGAGGCGGAGATGTACCGCTACGGCGCGCACACGACCGCCGACGATCCGTCGAAGTACCGCGACGACGCCGATGTCGAGCGGTGGAGAGAGCGCGACCCGATACCCAGGATGGAAGCGTTCCTCCGGGACCGGGACCTGCTGGACGACGAGCGGGTCGAGGCCATCGAGGAGCGCAACCGCGAGCGCGTGGCCGACCTGATCGAGGGCGCGGAGGCGTACGAACCGGACGTGGACGAGTGGTTCGAGCACGCCTACGCGGAGCCGACGGCGGGCGTCCGCGAACAGCAGCAGTACCTGCGAGAACTCCGTGAGCTCCACGGCGACGACGCGCTCCTGCGAGACGAGTGAGGTTACCGAGCTGGTTCCGGCAGTTCGCCGGGCGAGGGCGGACATATCAACGGTTTTGTCCCTGGCGGATCCACGACACGTATGGTGACTGATTGTTCGGGGCGGCGAGGGGTGGCGACGTGACGGGGGTCTACGAGTACGCGCTCGGAGACGAGGCCGACGACCTGCATCCGAAAGTGCGGGACCGCTACGGCCTCGGGCCGGAGGACGCCTACGCGACGGTCGGACGGGGCGTGATGGACATCACCCGCGGGACGCTCGCGCTGCCGGTCCTCTACGCGATGCCCCTGCGGAACCTCCTCTTCCCGGAGTCGGGGACCGAGATCCCCTTCTCGGTGACGACGGCCGGCTTCCGCGACCCGGCGGGCTACGAGGCGCTGACGACCCGTCGCGAGTTCGACTTCGACGGGCGGGTCCGGCGGTTCGACTCGCTGACGGTCTGGGACGCTGAACGCGAGCGCCTGTTCGACTTCCTCGGGACGGGCGGCCACGTCGTCTCGGAACTGCACCCGCGCGTCGAGGACGGCGCGCTCGTCGTCGAGGGCGGCAAGCAGTGGACGAGAGTCGGCGGGCGCTACCTGCCGACGCCCGGCCCGCTGGCGGTCGACGTGACCGTCCGGGACCGCTACGACGAGGGCGACGAGTGCTTCTACGTCACCGCAACCGTCGAGAGCGGGCTGGCCGGGCACGTCCTCGGCTACCGCGGGTCGTTCACCCAGGAGCAGCGGGAGATGGAGGTCGTTCCGGACGATCTGAAGCCGACGACCGGGATCGACCCGCTGCCGCCATGAGCGACGGGGTCGGCGGCGGCGTGGGCGCCGAGACGAGCGCCGGGAGCGGAGGCGACGAGAACGCAGTGGCGGCCCCGATGCCGTCGATTCGAGGCGTTCCGGTCACCGACGTCAGCGCGGTCGCCGGCGCGGCGCTGTGGGCGCTGGCGGCCGTCGCGGGCGGCCTCTCTGAGGTCGAACGGGCGCTCGCGCTGGCGCCGCTGGTGGTCGTCCCGCTGGGGATCGGCCTGGCCGCAGAGCGCGGCTTCGACGGGACTCCGGGCGCGCTCCTCGCGGTCGTCGCGGTGACGCAGCCGGCCACGGCTCCGTTCGTGCTGGTGTCGCTGGTAGCGTCCGCGGAACTCACCGCGACGCTCGCCGCCGCGGCCTGGGTGCCGGTGACCGGCCTCATGGCGCTCGCAGGCGCTCTCCGTGCCCGCGAGCGCGGCTTCGCTCCCAACCGGCTGTCCGAGACGCTTGTCGACGCCGGGCTGGCGTACACCGTCGTCGCGGCGGTCGCGCTCGTGCTGTTCCACCGCGGGGTCACGTTCTGGTTCCACCCCGTCATCGTCCTGCTCACCGCGGTCCACTTCCACTTCGCCGGGTTCGCGCTGCCGGTGATCGCGGGCGTCACGGGCCGGCACCTCGGCGGCTTCGAAGGGCTCGCCCGCACGGTCGCCGGCGTGATACTCGTCGGCCCGGCGATCATCGCGGTCGGCATCTCCTTCTCGCCGCTCGTGGAGGTCGTCGCCGTCGGCGCGTTCACCCTTGCGGTCGCCGCCTTCGGCCTGCTGGCGCTCGTCCGGGTCGTCCCGACGCTCGATCCACGTTCGGGCCCGCTGGTCGGCGTGTCGGCGCTCGCGCTCCCGGCGTCGATGGTCCTGGCGCTCGGCTACGGCATCGCGGCGTTCTCGGGGACGAACCCGCTCGGACTGGGGGTCGGCAGGATGGTGTCGCTCCACGGGTCGCTGAACGCCTACGGGTTCGCCCTCTGCGGCGTCGTCGGGTGGCGGCTGGTGAACAGGCCGACATCGGCCTGAAAAATCGAGCCTCGGCCGTCAGAGCGGGATGTTCCCGTGCTTCCGGTCGGGGTGGTCCTTGCGCTTGCTCTCCAGCGTTTCGAGGTCGCCGATGAGTCGCGAGCGGGTCTCCGGCGGTTCGAGCACGTCGTCGACGAACCCGCGCTCGGCGGCGGTGTAGGGGTTGGCGAACGCGTCGCGGTACTCGTCGATGAGCTCCTGGCGTTTCTCCTCCACCTGTTCGGCCGCGTCGAGTTCGTCGTCGTAGAGGACGTTGACGGCACCCTCGGGCCCCATCACGGCGATCTCTGCGGTCGGCCACGCGTAGTTCACGTCCGCGCCGACGTGTTTCGAGGACATCACGTCGTAGGCGCCGCCGTAGGCCTTCCGGGTGATGACGGTCATCAGCGGGACCGTCGCCTCGGAGTAGGCGTAGAGGAGCTTGGCGCCGTGTTTGATGATGCCCCCCTTCTCCTGGTCCTTGCCGGGCATGAACCCGGGCACGTCGACGAACGTCAGGAGCGGGATGTTGAACGCGTCGCAGAAGCGGACGAACCGCGACCCCTTCAGCGAGGAGTCGATGTCGAGGGTGCCGGCGTTGACCCGCGGCTGGTTGGCGACGACGCCGACGGGGCGGCCGTCGAGGCGGGCGAAGCCCGTCAGCAGGTTGCGCGCGTAGCGCTCGGCCACCTCGAAGAAGGAGTCCTCGTCGACGACGCCGTCGATGATGTCGTGCATGTCGTAGGGCTTCTGCGGCGCCTGCGGGACGACGTCGCGCAGCCCCTCGTCGGCGCGGTCGGGGTCGTCCCAGGGCTCGACCCGCGGCGGGTCCTCGGCGTTGTTGGCGGGCAGGTACGAGAGGAGGTAGCGGATGTCGTCGAGCGCCTCCTCCTCCGCGGCGGGCGCGAAGTGCGCGACCCCGGAGTCGCCGGTGTGGGTGGCGGCGCCGCCGAGTTCGTCGAAGGTGACCTCCTCGCCGGTGACCGTCTCGATGACGTCCGGCCCGGTGATGAACATGTGGCTGGTCTCCTCGACCATGAAGATGAAGTCCGTGATGGCCGGGGAGTACACCGCGCCGCCGGCACAGGGGCCCATGATGGCGGAGATCTGGGGCACCACACCGGAGGCGAGCTGGTTGCGGTGGAAGATGTCGGCGTAGCCCGCGAGCGCGTCGACGCCCTCCTGGATGCGCGCCCCCGCGGAGTCGTTGAGGCCGACGATGGGCGCGCCGGTCTCCATGGCCTTGTCCATCACCTTGCAGACCTTCTGGGCGAACGCCTCGCCGAGCGACCCGCCCATGACCGTGAAGTCGTGGGCGAACACGAAGACGGTGCGGCCGTCGACGTTCCCGTAGCCGGTGACGACGCCGTCGCCGGGGAACGACTTCTCCTCCATGTCGAAGTTGGTCGAGCGGTGCTCGCGGAGCTGGTCGATCTCGACGAAGGAGCCGTCGTCGAGGAAGTAGTCGATCCGCTCGCGGGCGGTCATCTTCCCGCGGTCGTGCTGGGCCTGGATGCGCTCCTCGCCGCCCCCCTTCCGGGCCCGCTCCTTGCGCTCGCGCAGGTCCTCGATGTCGTCGTCGTGGGTCACGCCGGACCACCACGAACCGGTGCCGAGTGGATCATGAGCGTACATCGGAGGTCCGGCAAAAAAGGATTGCCCGGCCGGACGCGCTCGCCGTCTCCGAGGCGTAATATTGATTATCTGTCCTGTCACGGTAGGGAGTATGTCTACGACGGTGGGAGAGACGGCGCTGGTGCTCCTCGTGGGGGCGCTGGCGGTGACTGCGGGATGTCAGGGCGTGTTGACGACGGACGGGACGCCGACGGCGGAACCTCGGGCGACTGCCGCGGCGACGCCGACGGACGCTTCGGGGCCGTCGCCCACTCCCGAGGCGACGGTCACGGCGTCACCGACCGCGACCCCGACGCCGACCGGGACCGACTTTCTGAACGCACACGCGACACGGCTCCGCGCGGCCGGGAACGTGACGGTCAACACGACCACCGTGCGGACCGTCAGCGGCGGGAGCCGAACGAACGAACTGACCCAGACCCGAGAGGCGAGAATCGACTTCGAGAGCGGTCGCGCGTACACGGAGTTCGAACCGCTCCTCGGGAGCCCGAAGGAGCGATACCGGAACGAGAGCGGCGCGACGTTCAGCCGCACCGGAACCAGCGACTACTTCGGCCCCGAGCGCAGCCACTCCCTCAATACGACGCGCCTCGTCTCCATCAGTTCCGTCGACACGGACGCGCTCGAACGGCGGGGTGCGGGAACTGTCGACGGCGCCAGCGGAACCGTCTACACGGTCGACTCCTACGCCGCGTTCGGGGGGTCTAACAGCGATCTCGACCCCGAGAACGTCACCGCGTTCGACCTGACCTACGTCGTCGCCGACGCGGGATACGTGAAATACATGCGGCTGAACCTCACCGTCGAAGCCGGGGAGAAGCGGGTCACCATGTCTGCTCGGCGGCGCTTCACCGAGGTCGGGTCCACGACCGTTCCGACGCCCGACTGGCTGAGCGAGGCGAAGGCCGTCGCCGCCAGGCCCGACCCCGACGACGTGGTGACGCGCACCTACAACGCGACGGGCGAGGACGGCCGCGTGGAGATGGACGTGACCGCGACGCACGGCGAACTCGACGGGTACGCCACCGTCGGGCCGGAGGTCAACTCCAATCCGATGTTCCGGAACGAGTTCCTGAATCGCTATCGCGTCGGCGAGGTCGCGCGGTATTACTTCCTGCTCGACACCGTCGAGTCGGTCACGATCCGGGTCCACTACGACGACGCCGCCGTCGACGACGGAAACGAGTCGACCCTCCGGTTCGTCACGTTGAACCGGACGTCGCAGACGTTCGAACCGATCGACTCGACGGTCGACACCGAGAACGACACGGTTTCGGCGACGTTCACGAGCGAGGCGGCGCTCGACCGGCACCAGGGGAAGACCTTCCTCGCGTTGCGGTGGCCCCAGTACGTCTCGGGGCTGCGCGAGCGGTTCGACCAGAACGACTCCGGCCCGAACTCGCTGGCCGGTCCGGGACGCGAAACCGGCGGAGTTTAGGCGCCGCCGCCACTCCGGCCGGACGTGAAGAACGTCACGGCCCGACAGTCGAACCCCTTCGGCTTCTCGCCGCCGTGTGAACCGTTCGTCGCCGGCTACGGTGACGCGAACGCCGACTTCCACGTCGTCGGCGACCACCCCGGCGTCCACGGCGGGGCCGAATCGGGCTACCCGTTCACGGAGTTCGACGCGAGCGAGCGACTGCAGCGCGCCCTCGCCGAGGGCGGCCTGCTCGCCGAGACGGGCGAACCGCCCGTCGTCGAGAAGACCTTCTTCTCGTACCTCTACCCCTGCGTGCCGGAGGGCGTCCCGAGCGAACGGGACTACGCCGACCTGGAGAACATCTTCGACTCGGAGATCCGCGCGATCACGGCCCACGTCCTCCTGCCGGTCGGCGAGCGAGCGACCCGCCACGTCTTCGCGAACATGAGCGCCCGTCCCCCCGACGAAGTGGACCTGGAGTCCCAGCACGCCACCGAGATCCCCGGCAGCGGCTGGCTCATCGTCCCCGTCAAGGACCCCGCCGAGTGGTCCGACGCCGACGAGGAGGCGCTGGTCGAGTCGCTCGTCGAACTGCGCCAGCGCGACTACGTCCGCCGGGCGGACCTGGGTCGATTTCTGCCGGACGACGACCCGTACATGGTGCGATAGCGGGGCGTCCGACGACGCCGCCAGCGGACCCGCTCGGTCAGAACGGCGCGAAGAAGGCGGCGTCCTCGGCGAAGAAGAGCGTCTGGAACCCGAGATAGAGCGTCACGATGATCCCGAAGAAGACGACTGTCCGGAGCGTCCAGAGCCAGACCGTCGCGAGCGTCCCCGAGTCCGAGGTCCCCTCGCGCAGTTCCGCGACCGCGTTCCACCCGAGGACCCAGCCGACGAACACGACGACAAGCAGCACGGACAGCGGCAGCAGGAGGTTGTACGCCAGCGCGTCGAACCAGACGAACCAGGCGGACGGCCCGCCGGGATCGCCCGTGTCCAGCGTCGACGGGAGGCCGAGCAGGAACAGGACGACGCCCGAGACGGCGGAGAGCGTCGGTCGGGAGACGTTGAAGTTGTCGGTCGCGTAGGAGACGGCGACTTCGAGGAGGCTGATCGCGGACGACAGCGCCGCCAGCGCCACGACGCCGAAGAAGACGACGCCGAGGATCCGGCCGGCCGGGAGGTTCGCGAACGCCGAGGCGACCGCGTCGAACAGCGCCGCCGGTCCGCCGGTGGCGGGGTCGATCCCCTCCGCGAAGAGGATGGGGAACACGACCAGCCCGGCGAGCACGCCGATGAGCGTGTTCGAGACGACGATGACGCCCCCGTCGACGGGGAGGCTGTCGTCCTCGCCGACGTAGGAGGCGTAGGTGATCATGATCCCCATCCCCAGCGAGAGCGTGAAGAACGCCTGGCCGACGGCTTCGGGGACGACCGATCCGGCGTTGGACAGAAGCGAGTCGACGTCAGGAGAGAGGAAATAGCGGATCCCTTCGGCAGCGCCGCCGAGCGTGAACGCCCACGCCGCCAGCGCGACCATGAGGATGACGATAGAGGGAACCATGACCTTCGTCGCCTTCTCGATGCCGTTCTCGATGCCGAGCGCAACGATGCCGACCGAGATGGCGAGGAAGACCGCCTGCGCGGCGATGGCTTCTGGGCCTGAGGCGACCGCGTTGAAGTATCCGCCGGGGTCGCCGAAGTACGCGCCCGTCGCGCTCCCGAGGAGGTATCGGAGGACCCATCCGCCGACGACGTTGTAGTACGAGAGGATCCAGAACCCGGTAAACAGGGCGACCGCGCCGATGACTCGCCAGCCCCGCCCGCCCAGGTTTTCGAAGGCACCGACGACGTTGCGGTGGGTCCGCCGCCCGACGACGAACTCCGCGAGCAGCGCCGGGAAGCCGATGAGCGTGACGGCTATCAGGTAGAAGACGACGAACGCGGCGCCGCCGTTCGCGGCCGTTTTGAAGGGGAACTGCCAGAGGTTCCCCAGGCCGACTGCGCTTCCGATCGCGGCGACGAGGAATCCGACTCTCGTCGCCCACGTCTCTCGTTCGACCATCTCTATCGATGCTCCGCGGCTGTCGTTCAAAATAGCTACGACCCCAGACGCTATGTCGTTCCACGGCGACAGGTGAAACGCTATGCCCTCCCTGCTGGAACGACTGCTCGGCGACGGCGACACCGAGGAAGGCGTCGACCTGCAACGGCGCGAAGACGACGCGCACGAGGCGCTGCGCAACCGTATCACGCCCGAGACGTACGGCATCGACGACTGCGCGGTGACCGGCGTCGCCGTCGTCAACGAGGGGCCCGACGAGGAGCCGATCACGGTCCCGATCGCCCGCTTCTCGCTGGGCGAGGACGTGGAGTCGCCCGACTACGATCTCGTCTGGGAACTGGCGACCGAAGCGATCCGGGCGATGGTCCCGGCCTTCGACGACGTGTTCGTCCGTCACTACGACGTGCAGTTCACGTTCGACGGGGACGAACTGTTCGAAGCCGAGGAGTGCCGGCGCATCGCGGTCACGCCGGCGCTGGCAGACCGACTCGTCACCGAGACGGGGTTCGACGCCGCGGCGTTCAAGTCGGCGATGCTGGAGGCCGACGACATCGACGACCACATCGCACCCGTGGCCTGGGGCGAGTGCGTCGATTACAGCCGGAACAACGACGCGGCGGTGGTGACCGGCGCGGCGGCGGCCGCCGCCGGCGCGAGCGCCGCCGGTGCGAGTTGCGCGGGCGCCGGTGCCGCCGGCGGTGCGGGCGGCTGTTGAGCGGCAGTTTCCTGCGTGTCCATCGGAGCGCTACGCTTCGCGGTAGCGCTACGCTTCGCCGTAGACGGGGACGGCAGCGCCGCTCGTGACGCTCGCGGCGTCCGAGCAGAGGTACATAATGGTCTCGGCGATCTCCGACGGATCGACCCACTTGTCGTGGTCGGAATCCGGCATCATCTCGCGGTTCGCCGGCGTGTCGATGACGCTCGGCATGACCGCGTTGGCGCGTACCTCGCCGAGGTTCTCCTCGGCGATGGTCTCGGTGAGGATGCGCACGCCGGCTTTCGACGCGCGGTAGATCCCGTCGCCCTCGCCGCCTTCGAGGCTGGCGCGCGCTGAGACGCTGACGATGGCGCCCTGCCCGGTGGCCTCGGACTCGCGGAGGTGCGGGATGGCGTGCTTCGAGGCGAGGAACATCGTCTTCAGGTTCACGTTCATCAGGAAGTCGAACGTGTCGGCCTCGGTCTCGTCGATCGGCGTCCCGCCGCGCCACGTGCCTGCGACGTTGACCAGTGCGTCCAGCCCGCCGTGGTCGTCGACGACCGCCTCGACTGTCTCGGCCACGTCGTCTTCGTCGGTGAAGTCGCCCCGGTAGAAGTCGGCGCGGTCGGTGTCGAGTTCGAAGTTCTCGCTGTCGGGGTCGACCACGTCGGCGCCGCAGACGGTCGCCCCCGCGTCGGCGAACACCTCGCAGACCGAGCTGCCGAGCGTCCCCCCGGCGCCGGTCACGAGCACCACGCTGTCTCCGAAGTCGAAGTCGGCTGACATGGTTGTGGATTCGGGTCGGCGGCGGTTAAAGGTGGTCGCGGCCGAGGTGCGTGTTCGATACGAGTGAGTCGCGATTCGAGCGCAGTGGCGCCGCTGTCGGCTTTCAGTCCCTCACTCTCCCACCGGAGAAGGCTTATTACTGTTAGTATATACGAACGAATATGGACGGCGACGGCGACGGTGGCGGAATGGACAGTATGAACGGTACTAACATGGGAAATGCGAACGTCGAGGCCATGCAGAACGCGAACGACGAGTCGTCGGCTTCTACCCTGGAGTCAATGGGATACGTAGATAGCGGAACCAGTGTCGAACAGTCCTCTGGGGACTCCACGCGCCCTTGGAAACATATCCTTCAAACAGCCCTCATCCTCACACTGACAGCAATCATCGTCGGTGCTACCGGGTACTATCTTCTATCGTTTGTACTGAGTTTCCTCGGGATAACGCTGTAGAGTCCAGCCACACCGTTCTCGTCGTGCCAACCACTATCGGTCCTGCGCCCGAACGAGTATCCGTGAACTGCATCGCCCATCGCGGCTTCTGCGGCGTCAATCCCGAGAACACCGTCCCCGCGGTCGAGGACGCGGCGGCGCGCGCGGACGCCGTCGAGGTGGACGTGCGCATCTGTGGCTCCGGCGACCTCGTCGTCTGCCACGACGAGACCGTCGACCGGACGACCGACGGGAGCGGCCCCGTGTCCGCCCACACTGCCGAGGAACTCGCGGACCTGTCGGTTCAGGGATCCGACGCCGGGGTGCCGACCGTCGAGGAAGTCGTCGCGGCGATTCCCGACGGCGTGACCCTCCACGCCGAACTGAAAGAGCGCGGGACCGGCGAGGGCGTCGAGCGGATCGTCGACGACGCGGCCTGCGAGACCGTCGTCTCGTCGTTCGATCCCGAGGCGGTCTCCGAGGTCGAGGAACTCCCCACAGCGCTGGCCGTCTGGGAGGGCGACGGCGCCGTCGAGCGGGCGGCGGAACTGGGCTGTTCGTTCCTGCACGTGAACCTCGACGCGTGTACGTCCGATCTGGTCGAGCGAGCGCACGACGCAGGCCTCGACGTAAATGGCTGGACGGTCAGGGGATCCGGCGAGACCGAGGCGCTTCGCGATGCCGGCGTCGACGGCGTGATGACGGACTTTCCGGAGTACTGCCCGTCCGGGGATTGATCTGCCTCTGGAGTTTCGGTCGTTCTCCGGGCGGCGGTCGTCGCCGCCGAGCGGGCTCAGCAGGTGCGGGAGTCAGTCCGACCCGTGCTCAGGGTCGGCGACGACGGCGCGCACGGGGTTGCGCCCGCGACGGGGTGGTCGGGTCTCCGCGCGGCCGCCGGGACGCTTATCCCGTCGCCGCCGTACGTCCGTGATATGTCCGGTCAGATACGCGCTCGGCGGCGTCGGTCGGTCCGGCGGGTCGCGCGCGCAGGTCTCCGACGGTGGTGCCGATGCTGACGAAGGCCATCGAGTCCGTAAAGGTCTTCGCAGACAACAAACCCTCGCTCGCGGACCTCGCGCGCGGCCGTCGCCGCCGGTTCGACGACGTCGAGTGCGTCCTGCCCTCCCGCGTCGTCGCCGACGAACCGCTGTCGGCGACGGTGTCGGTCTGGGACGAGTACCTCCGCTTGCTCCCGGAGTACGACGGCGCGTTCACGATCGAGAGCACCGACCCCGACGCGATCCACCCCGACCGGCTCGACTTCGACCTCACCGACGAGGCCGTCGCCGAACAGGAGGGGATAGCCTTCGAGACGCCTGGCGTGCAGTACCTCGTCCTCACCGACGAGGAGGGGCGCCGCTTCGTCAGCAATCCCGTGCAGGTGTTCGAGTCCGAGCCCGAGTACCGCCTGTACTGGGGCGACATCCACATGCACTCGCAGTTCTCCGACGGCGCGGGGTCGATGAGCAAGGGCTTCGAGTTCGGCCGCGACGTGATGGACCTCGACGTCGTCGCCTACACCGACCACGACACGATGGGGTTTTTCATCCCGCCGAAGCTCCAGCGCCGCCGGATGCACAACCGGTACTTCGAGGACATGAAGACCGTCACGAACCACTTCCACGACCCCGGCGAGTTCGTGACGCTGTTCGGCTACGAGTGGACGAAACAGCCGAACATGGGCGGCCACATCAACGTCTACTTCGACGGGGTCGACGACGCCGAGCTGTTCGACTCGCTCGACACCGACACGAACCGCTACGAGAAGCTCTTCCGCCGGTTGCAGGCGTGGCGCGAGGAGGGCGACGGCGACGTCCTCGCCATCCCGCACCACCCCGCCGAGGCGATGTACCCATTCGACTTCTCGAACGTGGACTACGACGACGACATCGCGCCGCTCGTGGAGGTGTACTCCCAGTGGGGGTCCAGCGAGATGCCGCGCGACGAGGGCAACCCGAAGCCCGTCCAGATGGGCCAGGGCGAGATGGGCGACCCCGGCCACTACGTGCAGGACGCCCACGAACTCGGCTACCGCGTCGGCATGATGGGCTCGTCTGACTTCCACGCGCCTCGTCCCGGCCGGTCGCACATCCACCTGCCGCCCCATCTCCCCTCACTCGCGGACGTCTGGGAGGACGGCGTCGGCTGGGGCCACATCTGGCGCATCTGGGAGGAGGGGAGCTACCCCGGCGGGCTGACGGGCTTCTACGCGTCGGACCTCTCCCGCGAGAGCGTCTTCGAGAGCCTGCGCTCGCGGCGGGTCTACGCGACCAGCCAGCCCAACCGGACCGTCGTCGAGTTCTCGGTCGACGGGGTCGCCGTCGGCGAGAACGACAGCACCGTCACGGCCGACGGCGACCGCACCGTCGAGTGGCTGGTCGCCGGCACGGCGCCGGTCGAGCGCGTCACCGTCGTCAAGAACAACGAGGACTGGCACGTCGTCGAGGGCACCGCCGACGAGTCTGCGGGTCTAGACGCCTTCACGCAGACGGGCGAGGTCGTCGATGACGAACCGGTCGCCGGGATGGCGTGGGACGATCAGCGCGGCAGCGACGCGGACGTCTACTACCTGCGGGTCGAGCAGGCCGACGGCGGGATGGCCTGGGCGGGCCCGGTCTGGGCCGAACCCGAGGCCTGAGGCGGGGACTGAGTCTCTCCGCGGGGGGTGGGACTTCTCCACGACGGGGTGAGACTTCTCCGCGACGGGATGGTACTTCTCCGCGCCGAGGCTAACGGAACGCGCGGCCGGTGTCGCGGCTATCAGCCCTGAGAATCGCGCACGAACGCTTTACAGGGAGTATTCCTCTGTACCGGACGATGACATCGGATGCACCTTCTCTGCTGCCCGCGGCGGTCAGGCGGTCGTACGCCGCTCGCCTCGGGCTGGCGCTCGCGGTCGCGGTGGTGGTGATGGTCGGCTTCGGGGCCGTCATCAGCACCCAGGCCTCCGCGACGCTGCAGGACGAAGTCGAAACCGACCTGCAGACGCTCTCGGAGACCCGGACCCACGAGCTCGACTCGTGGCTCGGGAGCGTCCAGCGCGAGGCCGTCCTCACCGCTCGTCTGGAGGCGATGCGGTCGGGCGACGGCGACGCCATCGACCGCGAACTGACCGAGGTCGTCGACTCCGGGACGGTCCCGCCGGACGTGGTGGCGATCCACTACCTGAACACGGAGTCGATGACCTTCACCCAGAGCACCGACGACGACCTCGAAGGGGTGAGCCCGGCCGAACAGGGCGCGCCGTTCGCGACGGACCCGCCGACGTTCGACGGCCCGAACGACGCGTACGTCTCCGAGCCGTTCACGGTCTCGGCGGTCGACCACCCCGTCGTCGCCGTCGTGACGCCGGTGCCCGGCGTCGAGAACCGCGCGCTCGTCTTCATGACCGACATCGCGGCGCGGTCCGAGGCGCTCGCCGACGCGAACGCCGACACGTCGACCGTCGTGGTCAACGCGGCCGGCAAGTACGTCGCCCACCCGAACGCGAGTAAGATCCTCACCTCCCACGACGGGGCCGGGATGGACCCCTCGATGATGGAGCCCGGCGAGACGACGTTCATGGACCACGGGGACATGCTCATGGCGAGCACGCTCATGGAGACCAAAGACTGGGTCGTGATGATCCACTCGGCGAAGTCGACGGCCTACGCGCTCGGGGCGCAGATCAACTCCGACCTCGTCGGACTCGTCCTGCTCGCGATCATCAACCTCGGCCTCGTCGGCGTGACCATCGGGAGCAACACGGTCATCTCGCTGCGCCGCGTCTCACAGCGGGCGCAGGCGATGGCCGACGGCGACCTCGAAGTCGACCTCGCGACGACCCGCGAGGACGAGATCGGGACGCTCTACCGGTCGTTCCAGGACATGCGCGACTCGATCCGCGAGAAGGTGGCCGAGGCCGAGACGGCCCGCTCCGAGGCCGAAGACGCCCGCCAGCGCGCCGAGCGGGAGGCCGCCGAGATGGAGTCGATGACGACCCACCTGGAAGCCAAGGCCGCCGAGTACGGCGACGTGCTCTCGGCCGCTGCCGACGGCGACCTCACCCGGCGGGCCGACCCCGAGAGCGACAACGGGTCGATGCAGTCGGTCGGCGAGAGCATCAACGAGGCCCTCGACGCGCTGGAGGAGACCATCGCGCGGATGAAGTCCTTCGCCGGCGACGTCTCCGCGGCGAGCGAGCAGGTCGGCGACAACGCCGAGCGGGTCGACCGGGCGAGCGAGCAGGTGACCAACTCCATCTCCGAGATCTTCGACGGGACGACCGAGCAGTCCGACCGGCTGGAGAGCGCGGCCGGTGAGATGGAGAACCTCTCCGCGACGGCCCAGCAGGTCGCCTCCTCGGCCCAGCAGGTCGCGACGACCTCCCAGCAGGCCGCCGAGGTCGGCGAGGGCGGCCGCGAGGCCGCACAGCGCGCCATCAGCGAGATGGGCGCCATCGAGGACGAGACCGAGGAGACCGTCAGGGCGATCAACGACCTGGACGACGAGCTCGACGAGATCGGTCAGATCGTGAGCGTCATCACCGAGATCGTCGAGCAGACGAACATGCTGGCGCTCAACGCGTCGATCGAGGCGGCCCACGCCGACGGCGACGGCGCCGGCTTCGCGGTCGTCGCCGACGAGATCAAGGGGCTCGCCGAGGAGACCAAGGAGGCCGCCGGCGACATCGAGGACCGCATCGACGGGATCCAGTCGCAGGCGAGCGAGACGGTCGAGACGATGGAGTCGACCAGCGAGCGGGTCACCGACGGCGTCGCGACGGTCGAGGAGGCCGTCGACGCCCTGGAGACCATCGTCGAGTACACCGAGGAGGTCGACACCGGTATCCAGGAGATCGACGACGCGACCGAGGAGCAGGCCCGTACCGCCCAGGAGGTGATGGGGACCATCGACGACCTGACGGCTATCAGCCAGCAGACCGCCACGGAGGCCGACACGGTGGCCGGGGCGGCCGAGGACCAGTCCCGGTCCATCGACGAGGTGTCCACCTCCGCGCGGGACCTGCGCGAGCGGGCGGAGGAACTGGAGACGGAACTGTCGCGCTTCGAGACGCGAACGGGCGTCGAGAGCGCGGGATCGGAGGCGACCGCGGCCACGGACGACTGACAATGCTCGGACTCACAACCTGGTTCACCATCGGCGCGCTCGGAATGGTCGTCGGGACGGTCCTGCTGGCCTACGGACTGACCCTCGTCCCGACGGAACGACGACGACAGTTGGCCCTCGCGGCCGTCGTGCCCGCTATCGCCGCGGTCGCGTACGGCCTCATGGCCCTCGGATTCGGCGGCCTCACCACGGCGGACGGCGCGACCGTCTTCGTCCCGCGGTACGTCGACTGGCTGCTGACCACGCCGATCCACGTGGCGGTCATCGCCCTTGTCGTGGGCGCGTCGACGCGGCTGATCGCCCGCCTGGCGACGCTGCAGGCGCTGACGATCGTCTTCGGCTTCGTCGGTGCGACGCTCGCGTCGCCGCTGAACTGGGCGCTGTATCTGGTCGGGAGCGCCTGCTTCGCGGGCGTCGTGTACCTGCTGTTCACCGACTGCGAGGCGCTCGCCGACGAGAGCGCCGACGACGTGGCCGCGCTCTTCCGGAAGCTGCGCTCGTTCGTCGTCGTCCTGTGGCTGATCTACCCCGTCATCTGGCTGCTCGCGCCGCCGGGCGTCGGGGCCATGGACACCGAGACGACCGCGCTCGTCGTCACCTACATCGACGTGGTGGCGAAGGTCGGGTTCGGCCTCATCGTCATCAACGACTTCGCGAGCATGGCGGCCGCGAACGACGAGGTCGCCGACGTGGACGCGTCGATCGGCGACGGCCCGGACGCCGCGGACTGATTCGGGCGATCGGTTTTCGCGTTCTCTGGCCGCTGCCAGCCGGAGCCATCGGTCACTGGACGAACAACGCGGCGGTGACGTTCAACCGCTCTCAGCGGCCGCTCTCGGGCCACTGTCGGCACGGCAGTCGCTGCCGGCGGGTCCGTCTCTCCCGGCGCGCGAACCTGAGAGTGTCCGTTAGTGGACCCACCTGGCGTCGACCGGCGGCGGATACCCGCTGCTCTCCGGTCGACGCGCGAAAAATGGAGTCGACGGCCAGACGCCGTCAGTGTCGGACGAACGATGCCGGTCGCCGGCGACGGCGGGCGCCGGTCAGTGGATGCCCATCGCTTCGATCTGCTCCTGATACCGGTTGCGGATGGTGACTTCCGTCACCTGGGCCACGTCGGCGACCTCGCGCTGGGTCTTCTTCTCGTTACAGAGCAGGGAGGCGGCGTAGATGGCCGCGGCGGCGTATCCGGTGGGGGACTTGCCCGAGAGCAGGCCCTTCTCGGCGGTGACGTCGATGATCTCGTTGGCCTTCGCCTGGACCTCCTCGCTGAGTTCGAGCTCGGAGACGAACCGGGGGACGTACTGCTTGGGGTCGACCGGCTCCATCTTGAGGCTGAGCTCCTGGGCGACGTAGCGATAGGTGCGGCCGATCTCCTTCTGCTCGACCCGGGAGACCTCCGAGACCTCTTCGAGGCTGCGCGGGATGTCCTCCTGTCGACACGCGGCGTAGAGGCAGGCGGTGGCGACGCCCTCGATGGAGCGGCCGCGGATGAGGTCCTCGTCGAGCGCGCGGCGGTAGATGACCGAGGCGACTTCGCGGACCGAGCGCGGGACGCCCAGCGCGGAGGCCATGCGGTCGATCTCTGAGAGCGCGAACTGGAGGTTGCGCTCGCCGGCGTCTTTCGTCCGGATCCGCTCCTGCCACTTCCGCAGGCGGTGCATCTGACTGCGCTTCTCCGAGGACAGTGAGCGCCCGTAGGCGTCCTTGTCCTTCCAGTCGATCTGGGTCGTCAGCCCCTTGTCGTGCATCGTCTGGGTGGTCGGCGCGCCCACCCGGGACTTCTCCTGTCGCTCGCTGTGGTTGAACGCTCGCCACTCCGGACCGCGGTCGATGTTCCCCTCGTCGATGATGAGGCCGCAGTCTTCGCAGACGACCTCGCCCCCGTCGGCGCTCGTCACGAGCGCGGACGACTCGCACTCGGGGCACTGCTGATTTTCGGCCTGTTCGTCCGCTGTTTCCTCCTCTTTCTCCTGGGACTCCACGCGCTCGCGCTGGCGGCTCGGCCGTTCCATTGTTCTTATATAGACAAATTTTGGGGACATATAAACCCTTCGCCCGACTTCCGTCGCATGTCAAGCAACACAACGACCTCAAGCGCACATATTCGGGTCATCGGCCGTCGAATGCGGCGGATTCCCGGGTACGGCTCGGCAGGGGACACGCGTCTGACATGCGGATGACGACGACGTTCCCCCCGGGCGAACAGTCGGTTCGTATTGGTCGCTCGATAGGACGGCGGGGCGCGAGGGCGGCCCCACCGACGGTGTGCGCGCCCGTCTCACTCGCCGCGTCGGACGAGGAACTTCATGTCACCGGCGAACACTTCCTCGCCGTCCTGGTTCGTCATCGAACTGTCGATGACGACGAGGCCGGCGTCGTCGCGGCTGGAGAGTTCGCGCGTCTCGGTCACCTCGAACTTGGCGGCGACGGTGTCGCCGGCGTACACCGGCGCCGGGATGTCCATGTAGTTCATCCCGAGGAAAGCGACGACGCGGCGTTCGAGGAACCCGCAGCGGTAGACGAAACCGGTCGCGAGGACGAACGTCATCGGCCCCTGCGCGATGCGCTCGCCGAACGGCCCGTCCGCGGCGTACTCGGCGTTCGTGTGCAGTTCCGTCCAGTCCCCCGTGAAGGCGGAGTGGAGGACGAAGTCCGCCTCGGTGACCGTGCGGCCGACGCTCTCGAACGTCTGGCCCTCCTCGAACGCCTCGAAGTACTGGGGCTCGTAGCTGTATGGCATATGGTACCTGTTAGCACGCCAATAGCATAACGGTGCGTGGCCGATCCGGGCAACAACGCTTAATCGGGTCGGCGCTCGCATGGGGTGTATGGACGTTGCCGTACTGGGCGCGGGCGCGACGGGTCGGGGTATCGCGCAGTGCTGTGCCGCCGCCGGGCACGGGGTGACCCTCCACGACGACGACGCGAACGTCGTCATGGACGGGATCGACGCGGTCGAGGCCGGACTGGACGACGCCGTGACCGCGGGCACCCTCGACGCCGCCGCTCGCGACGACGCGGTCGGGCGCATCGAAGCCACGACGGGGCTGGACGGCGCGGTCGCCGACGCTGACCTCGTGGTCGAGGCGACCGACGCCGACCGCGCGGCCCGCCGGGATCTCTTCGCGGACGTCGAGGAGCGCGTCGGCGACGAGACGTTCATCGCGACCAGCGGCGCCGCGGTGTCGGTCACGGCCGTCGCCGCCGGGCTCAGGAACCCCGGCCGCGCGGTCGGCCTGCACTTCGTCGACCCGCCCGAGGCCCCCCTCGTCGAGGTCGTCGTCGCCGAACAGACCGCAGAGCCCACGCGCGAAGCGGCCGTCTCCTTCGTCGAGGGCCTCGGCCGCGAGGCGATCGTCGTCCGGGACACGCCGGGCTTCGCGGCGACGCGGCTCGGCCTCGCGCTCTCGGTCGAGGCGATGCAGATGATCGACGAGCGGGCCGCCGGCGTCGAGGCGGTCGACCGCGCGATGACGGTGGGTCACGACCACCCAGTCGGGCCGCTCGCGGCGGCGGACGAGCGCGGGCTGGACGCGACGCTCGACGCGCTCGAACACCTCGCGGGGACGCTGGGCGAGCGGTTCACGCCACCGCCGGTGCTGCGGGAGAAGGTGGCGGCCGGGGACCTGGGCCGCAAGACCGGCGAGGGATTCTACGTCTGGGAAGGCGGCGAGCCGGTCGAACCCGCCGACCCCGACCCCCGGCCCGATCTGCGGGCGGAGAGTCCGGTCGACCCGGAGGACGGTGTCGACGGCGGATGAGCGGCCGAGACGAGCGCGGACGGGAGCGGCCCGCCGACCCCGCGGACGACGAGTGGTACGGGGAGGGCGAGTACCCGGACGACGTAGACTGGGAGGGGGGCGCCGACGCGGAGAGCCCGGACATGGGCGACCTGTTCGACGAACTCGCCGAGCTGGAGGAGACGGTCGACGACCACGAGGAGCGCGAGCAGGTCCGCGAGACCATGCGGATGATGATGGACGTCCAGGAGCCCGCGGTGTTCGGTCGGCTGGTCTTCGGGTTCGACCGCAGCGACGCGGCCGAGGCGCTGCTGGGGTCGCTCCTGTTCGGCATCCCGATGTTCGTCGAGGGCGGCACCGAGGAGGTCGGGCTGTTCATCGCCGACCGGCCGCTCTACTTCGTGCTGACGAACGCGCTGACGATCGCGCTCGTGATCGGCATCCTCTACGTCGCGGACTTCCAGGACGTGCGGGTTCACAATCCGATCCTGGGCGTCCTCCCGCGGAAGTTCACCGGCGTGCTCACTATCCCGCTGGTCACCGCCGTCGTCGTGATGACCGCCTGGGGACGCGTCGACTGGGCGGAGCCGTGGCTCGCGGTCTGTCAGATCAGCGTCGCGCTCGTCCCGATGGCGATCGGGTCCGCGCTGGGAGACCTGCTCCCGGGGTGAGCCCGCGCCGCGCCGTTCACCCCGCTCGCTCAGTGCTCGACGAACTCGATCAGGATCCCGCCGGTCGATTCGGGGTGGAGAAACGCGACCTCGTGGCCCCACGCGCCCGGTCGCGGCTCCTCGTCGATGAGTTCGACGCCGGCGGCCCGAGCCGCGTCAAGTGCGTCCCCGACGTCGTCGGTCCGGAGCGCGAGGTGGTGGATGCCCGCACCTCGCTGGTCGAGGTAGTTCGGGATCGGCCCCTGCGCGTCGGCCGTCGGTTCGAGCAGTTCGATGAACCCGTTGCCCATATCGAGGAAGGCGACCCGCAGCTCGCCGAAGGTCTCCTCGTGGGCGACAGAGGCGTCGAGGATCGTCCCGTACAGGTCGATGAGCGCGTCGCGGTCGTCGGTCGCGACGCCGGCGTGGTCGAACTCCATGGCGGCCGTTGGCCCGTCGAGGGCTTAATCCCGGCGTCGGGACCGTCGGCCTTAATCGGCCGCACGCCCTCGACTCGGCCATGACTCCCGAGGAACTCCGCGCGGATATCCCCGCACTCGACGGGGGGATCTATCTCAACACCGGCGCCGGCGGGCCGAGCCCCCGCCGGGTCGTCGAAGCGACGCGGGACGCCCTGGAATATCACGAGTACGACGCGCCAACCGGTGCGGGCACCTACGGCGCGCTGTTCGAGGCGCTCGACGAGACGCGCGAGGTCGTGGCGGACCACGTCGGCGCGGCCCCCGAGTCCATCGCGCTCACACAGAGCACGACCGACGGCATCGGCCGCATCGCCGCGGCGATGGACTGGCAGCCCGGCGACGTCGTCGTCCGCACTGACCAGGAGCACTCCGCGGGGATCCTGCCCTGGGAGCGACTGCGGGACGCCGCCGGTATCGAGGTCCGCGTCGTCGACGCGGCCGGCGGCGAGGTCGACCGCGACGAGTGGCGCGAGGCCGTCGACGGCGCGAGGCTCGCGGCCTTCAGCTCGCTGTGCTGGACCGACGGCAGTCGCCTCCCCGTGACCGAACTGACCGACATCGCTCAGGAGGCGGGCGCTCGCGTGCTCGTCGACGCCGTCCAGTCGGTCGGGCAGGGCCCGGTCGACTTCGAGGCCTGGGGCGCCGACGCGGTCGCCGCGGCCGGGCACAAGTGGCTGCTCGCGCCGACCGGCACCGGCTTCCTCTACGTCGCCGACGAGTTCGCCCGCTCGCTCGAACCCGCGCAGGTCGGCTACATGGGCGTCGAGGTCCCCGACGACTACCCGAGCGAACTCAAGCCCGACGCCCGGCGCTTCGAGACCGGGAGCGTCTCGCCGGTCCCCTACGCGGGCCTCCGCGAGGGCATCGCGACCATCGAAGACGTCGGGTACGACGCCGTCACCGGCCGCATCGAGCGGCTGACCGACCGGCTGAAGGACGGTCTCGGCGACCGACTGGTCTCCGCCGAGTCCTACGAGTCCGGGCTGGTCTCCTTCGAAGCCGACGACCCCATCGCGACAGCCGAACGACTCGACGACGAGGGCATCCGCGTCCGCGACATCCCGCCGACCGGGACCGTCCGCGCGTCCGTCCACGTCTTCAACACCGCCGACGACGTCGACGCCCTGCTCGACGCGCTCTGAGTTTTCAGGGTGGCGCGCGCTGTCGCGGGGTTCATCCCGCGACAGCATCGTGCGAGGGATGACCGAGGGAGCGAAGCGACTGAGGGAATCGGCTGGGGAGGTGTGAGGTTGTGTGCGGTGCGGAGTGGCCCTGGCGGACTGAAAGGGCGAGGCGCGGTCGCGACGGAGTGCAGTCGCTGGTCGGGCCCTATCCGAGGGAGTGAAGCGACCGAGGATATCCCGGCCAGCGACCGCGACCGGGCCGAGGGCTTTCATCGCTTGTCGTTAGTCGCGGTCACGATAACTGCTAGCGAGCGGGTCGAGGGCGTTCATCGCCTGCCGTCGACGGCGAGTACGAAGCCCCCTGCGAACCAACTGCCGACTATGGAAACAGAGAGATTAATTGCGGAATACCGGCGTCAACAACCTATGGAAGAACACGCCTACGTCGTCAACGTGGACGGGGTCGTCACGCGGGACGGCGAGTACCTGCTCATCGAGCGCGGCGCCGAAGAGGAACACGCCCCGGGAATCCTCGGGCTCCCGGGCGGCAAACTCGAAGATCCACCGGACGGCGACGACGCGATCGAGGCCACGGTGCGCCGGGAGATTGCCGAGGAAGTCGGGATCGAGGTCGGCGCGGTCGAGTACGTCTGCAGCGGGACGTTCGAGGCCGACACCGGCGAACAGTGCCTCAACGTCGTCACGCTGTGCGAGTACGTCGGCGGCGAGCCGGCGCCGCAAGACCTCGCCGAGGTCGCGGCGGTCCACTGGCTCACCCGGGAGGAACTCCGGGAGCACGCCGACGTCCCGGCGTTCACCGAATCGTACGTCGACCGGGCCGAAGCCGTCCGGGACGGCGACTGAACGGTCCGTCCCGAACCGGACTCACAGCCGGTCGCGATCCACTCGCAGCCGACGGAGTTCGTCGACCGCGATCCAGCCGCCCCAGAGTGCGAACGCGACCGACCCGACCAGTTCCGGGATGGCGATACCGGGCGGGAACCAGGGGTAGAGGATCCACCAGGCCCACGAGACGACGTGCAGGACGCCGGCGAGGACGAGGACGAGGCCGCGGACCGTCCGGCCGGCGGCGTAGTCGCCGGCGCCCCAGAGGAGGACGGCGAGCGTGAGACAGACGAAGAAGGGGATCGCGACGACGCCGTGCATGGGATGGGGGAGCGGGAACACGCCGACCAGGGCCATGAACGCCATCGCGAGCAGGCCGAACATGGCGCCGGCCGCGTGGATAGGGTGGTCAACGTCGGCGAGGACCGAGACGACGAAGCCGACGCCGAGCGCGCCGCCGACGAGCAGGGCGCCGTTGAAGATCGGCGCCGTCGCCGCGCCGCGGGCGCCGAGATCCGAGAGGGCGTGGACGAACGGCGAGAACCACGGGGCGGCGAACATCGCGAAGACGACGCCGCCGAACGAGACGGCGACGGCGGCGAGTCCGAGGGAGGGCGGGACCCGCGCGAGGGCGGGGTCGTACTGGGACTGAGCCATACCGCGGCCTGCGCTCGCCCGCCGCAAAAATCACGGGGATCGACGGCGAGCGACCGCGGAATCGCGGCCCTGGTGTTCGGCCTCGACGGCGCCGCGACCGGTCCTACAGCGCCGCGCCGGGCTGGTACTCGCCGAAGACGTCCCGCAACTCGTCGCAGATCTCGCCCGTCGTGGCGTAGGCCTTCACGGCGTCGACGATGTAGGGGAGGAGGTTCTCGTCGCCGCGGGCGGCCTCGCCCAGCGCGTCGAGCGCGTCCGCGACGGCCTCGTCGTCGCGCTCCTCGCGCACCGACTCCAGGCGCTCGATCTGGCTCCGCTCCTGCTCCTCGGAGACGTCCTCGATATCGGCGTCCTGGGCGTCCTCCTCGACGGTGTACTCGTTGACGCCGACGATGACCCGTTCGCCGGACTCGATCGCCTCCTGGCGTTCGTAGGCGACGTCCTGGATCTGCCGCTGGACCCAGCCGCTCTCGATGGCCTTCCGCATCCCGCCGCGGGAGTCGACCTCGTCCAGTATCTCGCGGGCCTCGGCCTCGACCTCGTCGGTGAGCGACTCGACGTAGTAGCTCCCGCCGAGGGGGTCGATCGTGTCCGCGACGCCCGACTCGTGGGCGAGGATCTGCTGGGTCCGCAGCGCCGTCCGGACGGACTTCTCGGTCGGCAGGGAGAGCGCCTCGTCTTTCCCGTTGGTGTGGAGGCTCTGCGTCCCGCCCAGCACGGCCGCGAGCGCCTGGTAAGCTACCCGGACGACGTTGTTCTCGATCTGCTGGGCGGTCAGCGTCGACCCCGCGGTCTGTGTGTGGAACTTCAGCTGCTTCGAGGCCGGCTTCTCGGCGCCGAAGCGCTCCTCCATGATCGACTGCCACATCCGGCGTGCGGCCCTGAACTTCGCCACTTCCTCCAGGATGTTGTTGTACGAGGCGAAGAAAAAGGAGAGCTGCGGGGCGAACTCGTCGACGTCGAGCCCGGCTTCCCGGGCGGCCTCGACGTACTCGATGCCGTCGGCGAGGGTGAAGGCGATCTCCTGGGCGGCGGTCGAGCCGGCCTCGCGGATGTGATAGCCCGAGATAGAGATGGTGTTGAAGTTGGGCACCTCCGCGGCGCAGTACTCGAAGATGTCGGTGATGATCCGCATCGACGGTTCCGGCGGGTAGATGTACGTGTTGCGGGCGATGTACTCCTTGAGAACGTCGTTCTGGATGGTCCCGCGGAGTTCCTCGCGGGGGACGCCCTGCTGGTCGCCGATGGCGATGTACATGGCGAGCAGGACCGCGGCGGGCGCGTTGATCGTCATCGACGTGCTCACCTCGTCCAGCGGGATGCCGTCGAAGACGGTCTCCATGTCCCGCAGCGAGTCGATGGCGACGCCCGCTTTCCCCACCTCGCCGGCGGCCATCCCGGCGTCGGAGTCGTATCCCATCTGCGTGGGGAGGTCGAACGCCATCGAGAGGCCGGTCTGGCCCTCGTCCATGAGGTAGTGGAAGCGCTCGTTGGTCTCCGTCGCGGTGCCCATGCCGGCGTACTGGCGCATCGTCCACAGGCGCCCGCGGTACATCGTGGAGTAGACGCCGCGGGTGTACGGCTCCTCGCCGGGGAAGCCCAGGTCCTCGGCGTAGTCGAGGTCGGCAACGTCCTCCGGCGTGTAGAGCGGCGCGACCTCCTGGCCGCCGGTGTCCGTCTCGAAGGTCTCCTCGCACTCCCCGAAGCGGTCGACGGTCGGCCCGTACGTCTCGGACTCCCACTCCTCGCGGCCCTCCCGGATGGTCGCGAGGTCGTCGGGATCGAACATACCACACGGTTCGCGCGGCGGCCCCTTAGCCGTTGGCGGCGATCCGGCGGATCTGATATCACGTCCGGGCTTCAAGCACCGTTCGACATGGCCGATCCAGCCATCGAACACACCGCCCTCCGCTACGCCGCGAGTCTGGCCGCCGTCCTCGCTATCGTCCTCCTCGGAATCGGCGTCCTGTTCGCGCTCCCGGAGTCGATACCGTTCCGCGAACCAGCCATCTGGGCGGTCTGGCTCGCCACGGCGGCGGTCGCCATCGAGGTCATGGGCCGCATCGAAAACGGCGAGTCACCGATCCGGAAGCGACTCCGACGACTCACCTGAACCGTTCGACCGGCTCGCCCGGCGGCAGCGCCACACGGTGTTGCCGTCGCCCGGCGACCGCGCTACAACGCGCCGCCGTCGGTGCCGTTGCCGCTGGTCTGGTCGCCACTAGTTTCGTTGCCGACGGGAGTGGTTCCACTCCCGCCGTCGCCGCTGGTTCCGTTCCCGGTGGCGTTCCCACCGGTGCCTCCGCCGGTTTCGTTGCCGGTGGAACCGCTCCCGCCGTCCGAGTCGTCGTCGGTGGTCACCACGAAGTCGTGGTCGGAGATCGGCGTCCCGTAGATCGTCTCGCCGACGAGCCGGGCCGCGAAGTCGTCGGGGTCGAAGCCGGCGTCGCCAACCGGGAAGCGGACGACGAGGTCCCTGTCGCCGTCGGAGTCGGCGTCCTCTTCGCTCCCCCCGCCGACCGCCCGGGCGCCGTCGCCCTCGTCCACGACCCGCGGCGGTCCGAATCGCAGCGTCCCGACGTCGACCGTGGTGGGGTCGAACTCGTCGGTGTGCTCGATGCAGACTTCGATTTCGCCGCTCCCTTCGTACGGCACCGACGCGGGCCACTCCTCGTCCGGTTCGATGTCGATCGAGACCCCCGGCGACTCGCGGGTGAACACGGTGACGGTCCCGGTCGCGGCCGACGACGATGGGGTTCCGGTCGCGGCCGACGATGGGGTCCCGGTGCCGGTGTCGGTCCCCGCGGTCGCCGTCTGGCCGCCGGTCGCCTGCCGCCGTCCGCCGACGGCGACGACGTGTCCGCCGCCGCCCGTCGCCACCGCCCGGCCGAACTGCGAACCGTCGGCCGACTCGGGCGGCGCGAGCCGGCTCGACTGACTCCAGCCGCCGTCGCGGCTGTCGAAGACGTAGGCACCGCCTGTCGACGGCGATTCGCCGTTCCCGGTCTCTCCGCCGACGCCGCTGTCTCCGCCGCCTTCTCCGGACGCGGAGTCGCCGTCGAACACGGCGCCGACGACGGCGCAGTCGCCGTCGGTTGCGAGCGCCGCGTCCGTCCCGACGCGCTCGCCGCTCGATCCCCCTTCGGCGGAGAGCCGCTGGACCGGCGCCAGCGAGATGCCGCCGAACACGCCGGCGTACCCCGTGGGACCGCTCGCGCGGTCCGAGCTATCGGTCTCCGACTCGCCGGAGTCCGACGCGGGCGCCTCCGGCGCGCAGAGGACGCTGTCGGTTCCGTTGGTCGCAGTCGCACTGCCGAAGGCCGCGGCGGCGTCGGTCGGGTTCTCGGCCGACCTGACGTGGTCCCACGGGTCTTCGGTGAACGCGGCGACGACGCCGGCGCCGTCGGCCGCCCCCGGTGCGCCGACCAGCGCCGTCGCGCCGTCCGCCGACAGCGAGACGGACTCTCCGGCGTGGTCGTCCGCCGACCCGTCCGGGAGCTGAAGCTTCGCCGTCCGGGACCACGAGGCGCCGCCGTCGCTGTCCTCGGTACGGTCGAAGACGTAGGCCGCGCCGGTTCTGGCGGGGGTGGCGTCGGCGGCGGGCGCGCCGGCGACGACCCGCTCGCCCGCGTCGTCGACGGCGACCGCCGTGCCGAGGTGGTCCCGGGTGGCCGCTTCGTCGCCGGCCATGAGCCGCGCCTCTTGCGTCCACGAGCCACTCTCGCGGACGAAGACCAGGACGCCGCCGCACTGCCCGGCCAGTGCGTCCTCACCGGGCATGCCGACGACGACGGTCTCGCCCGCGGCGTCGACGTCGACGGACTCGCCGACGTAATCGAGGCGCGCCCGGGGTTCCCGCGGGAGTACGGTCTCGCGCGTCCAGCCGCCGTCTTCGGAGACGTAGACGGACACGCCGCCGGTTCTGACTTCCCCCTCCCGACGCGTCGGGTCGCCGACGACGAGCGTCTCCCCGGCGGCGTCGAGCGTGAGCGAACTGCCGAACGCGTCGCTGGCGCCGTCGGCGTCGAGGGTCGTCGCCGTCCAGTCGACCGGTGGGGCGTGGTCGGCGCGGACGCCATTGGGCGCGGACCGGAGCGCGGTGGCCCCGAGCGCCGCCGCCGCCGCTCCCTTGAGGACGCTGCGTCTGGAGACCACGTAGTCGCCGTCGGTCGCCGACTGTCGGTCGTCCGGACCGTCGGACGCGGAGTTGCCCGTGTGCATGGGTGGCTGTCGGGAGCGACGCCGCAGCCCCGCATTGTAATAGACCGCTTATGGCGCTCTATACGCCCAATATCGCGGCGCCAGTTCGCGAGAGATAGCCGTCGAGAACGCCGCTCGACCGCCGGTTCGCGGGCGTCGATACGCGGCGGCCGACCAGCGAACCGCGACCGCCGAGGAGTAATCGCGACCGCCGAGGAGTAATCGCGACCGCGGCGGCAGTCAGTCGTCAGCGCCGACGGCGACTCGCACGCTGTCGCCGTCGAGGCCGTCGGCCTCCGCCGTAATCTCCAGGGGGCCGCCGTCGCGGTCGGCCTGGACGACGGCGATGCAGGTGCCGTGGTACGCCGAGCGCGACTCGGCGACGTACGGTTCGTTGCTGTCGAGGTCGCCGTTGTCGACGCCGACGATCTCGCCCGCGCCAGCGGCGGAGAACCGGATCTCGTCGTCGGCGCGCGGGACGCGGACGCCCTCGTCGTCGGTGACGGTCGCCTCGACGTAGACGAGGTCGCGGCCGTCGGCGGCGATGGTCTCGCGGTCGGCCTCCAGTTCGACGCGGTCGGGTTCGCCGGCCGTCTCCAGTTCGTGCTCGGCGACGACCTCGCCGTCTTCTTTCCCCACGGCTCGCAGCGACCCGGCCTCGTAGGGAATGTACCACTCGATCATCCGGTCAGTGGTGTCGGCGAGTTCGCGCTCGCCCATCCACTCGCCGTTCCGGTACAGTTCGACCGTCTCGCAGTTGGTGAACGTGACGAGGTGGACGAAGTCGCGCGAGCCGTCGCGGTCGGGGAACGTCCAGTGCTCGGAGACGGCGGGCCAGCTCCAGTTGGGTCGGCCCGCCGGGCGCTCGCGGTCCTGGTCGAACGCGGCGATCTGGACCATCGGTTCCTCGGACCAGACGCTCTCGTGGAAGCCCGTCTCGGGCTTGGGCGCGCCGGTGGTGTCGATCAGTCCGGTGGCCCAGCCCTTGTTGGGCCACTCGCGGGACTCGCCGAGGTAGTCGATCCCCGACCAGATGAACTGGCCCGCGACGAAGTCGTTGTCGGCGACGCCGAACCAGGGGTTCTCGGCGATGAAGCCGATGTCCTCGTCCTCGCCGCCGAGGAAGAAGGGCTTGGCCTCCGAGCTGATGATCGGTTTGTCGAGGCCGGCCTCCCGGAACGCCTCGAACCACTGCTCCTGGTAGTTACACGAGAGGACGTCGACGTGCTCGCCGATGTCTTCCAGCTGGGCGATCATGCCGGCGGTGTCGCCGCCCCACGGCGCCGCGCCGTAGGTAACCGGCCGCGTCGGGTCCATCTCTGCGGTGGCCTCGGTGAGCATCGCGAGGTCGTCGAGCATCGAGTCGTCGCCCTGGTCGTAGGACTCGTTACCGACGCTCCAGCAGACGATCGACGGGTGGTTGCGGTCGCGGTCGATCATCGCCGCCAGGTCGCGGCGCCACCACTCGTCGAACCACTCGTCGGCGCCCTCGTGGCGCCACTTGTCGAAGGCCTCGTCGACGACGAGGAAGCCCATCCGGTCGCAGAGGTCCAGCAGCTCGGGCTGGGGCGGGTTGTGGCTCATCCGGATGGCGTTGCAGCCGATGTCCTGGAGGGTCTCCAGGCGGCGTTCGAGGGCGCGCTCGGGCACCGCGGCGCCGAGGCAGCCGGCGTCGTGGTGGAGGTTGACGCCCTTCATCGTCACCGGATCGCCGTTGAGGTAGAAGCCCTGGTCGCTCGTCCACTCGAAGGTGCGGATGCCGAACGGCGTGACGTAGTCGTCGACGGGTTCACCGTCGCGGTAGACGACGCTGCGGACGAAGTGGCGGGTCGGCTCGTTCAGCGTCCAGCGGTCCGGATCGGCGACCGAGAGGCGCTGTTCGAACTCGTGGGCCTCGTCGGGCTCGACCGTCGTCTCGCTCCCGGCGGTCGCCACGATCTCGCCGTCTTCGTCGACGATGTCGGTCTCCAGCGCGCAGTCGACGGCGCCGCTCTCAGCGTTCTCGACCTCGGTCAGCACCTGGACCTCCGCGCGGTGGCCGTTCGCGGCGGTCGTGCGCACGTCGGTGCCGAACGGCGTGATAGCGACCGAGTCGGTCTCGATCAGGTAGGCGTTGCGGTAGATGCCCGAGCCGGTGTACCAGCGACTGTGGGGGTACTCGTCGTTGTCGACGCGGACGGCGAGCGTCTCGCCGCCGGAGACGCCGAACTCGTCGAGGTCGTAGGTGACCGTCGAGTAGCCGTACGGTCGGTGGCCGACGTGTTCGCCGTCGACGTACACGTCGAAGTTGCGGTAGACGCCGTCGAGGCGGAGCGTCGGCTCGCCGTCGACGTCGTCGGGCAGTTCGCGGCGGTACCAGCCGATCCCGCCGGGCGCGAAGCCCTGCTGCTGGTCGCCGGGATTGTCCGGGTCCCACGGTCCCTCGATGCTCCAGTCGTGGGGCACCTCGACGGCCTCCCATTCGGAATCGTCTAGCGACGGGTCCTCCCCGTTCTCGACGTCGCCGCGGTGGAACCGCCAGCCCTGCTCTAGCCGGCGCGTCCGTCGGTGCTCCTCGCTCGGTCGCGAGCCCGCTGTCATACGGTGACACTCACCCACGTCCGCCAATTAGTTTCCGACTTCGGATCACTGCGGGGGTCCGTGGAGTCGGGGGTGCCCGCTGTCAGTCCTCGTCGATGAGATAGCGGAAGGCCCTGAGCGTGTTGCGGCCGCTCTCGGTCAGCGAGACGCGGGTCGAGCGGCCCACCTCTTCGAGGTCGACGTAGCCGTTCTCGGCGAGCGGTCCGAGGACGTGGCTGTCGAGCAGGCGGTACTCGCTCTTGCGGTTGGCGGCGTCGCGCTCGGCGATGAACGGGAGGTCCGCTTGCTTCCCGAAGTCGATGAGGTCGCGCTTGCGGGCGCCGTCCTCGCGGTCGAGGTAGTCCATCACGGCGACGTGCTGGGGTTCCGGGCTCTGCATCGGGTAGGTGGGGAGTTCGGTAATCTCGCGGATCCCCTCGGCGACGTCGCCGTCGGTCTCGGCTGCGTAGCGCTTGGCGCGGACGTAGTACGGCGTCGCGCCGGTCGCCATGCAGGCGATCATGCCGCCGATCGCGGTGACTTTCGACCCCGAAGCGAGGTTGACGTACACCTCGTGGTCGGCGAAGCGAGTCGCCAGCTCCGCCACGGTCCCGATGGAGTCGTAGAAGTCGAAGATGTTGCACGGGACCGTCTCGTGGTCGATCCCCTCGGCGTCGAACCGTTCGCGCACCGTCTCGGCGTAGGAGGGGTGGTCGGTCTCGTCCTCGTACCGCAGGAGGACGACGCGGTCGGCGCGCAGTCGGACCGCGGGCAGGACGATCCGGTCGTTCTCGTAGCCCACCGGGATGAGGTGGACCCGCTCCGGGACTTCCATGCTCGACGCCTCTCGGCCCGCCGGGAAAACGATTGTCCTGACACAGCCGACACAGCGACCGACGGGCGGGCGGTCGCGGAGTCGCCTCGCCGAGACCGCGACCCGTCCGCCGATTATACGCGGTGAAAAACGCGACGGGGGATTTTTGGTGGGATGCGTCGTCAGTGGGGGACATGCCGGTCATGGCGAGCGACGACTTCTCGGTCCACACCGACGACTGTGACCGTTTCGACGACGGAATGCCGATATCGAACCTCCCCGACGAGGTGACGTCGATCGACGACCTCGACTGCGAGTGCTGGAGCGGTTTCGACTCGCTCGACGAGATCGGGTGACCGGTCGCGGGCCCGTCCGCTCCGTTACCGCCTCACCGCGTGGCGTGGTACCGGTGCCCGCCGCGGGGCTACGCTTTTCACGTCCCCCCGCGACCATCGTTACTCGTGCCCTCTGTTCACGTCAATCGGGAGGCGGTCGAGCGGCGGATGGAGCGATTGCGGGACGAGTACGGCGAGGTGGCCGTCGAGGAAGTCGACGAGGAGGTGCCCCCGGAGCGGTTCGAGACGCTCCGGGAGGGATCCAGGAGCGGGTACATCGGCGGCGCGTACGCCTGGGTCGTTCGCGAGCCGGACCAGGCGGCCGACCTCACCGAGTCGATGCCCGACAGCGTCGACGACGGCCGACGCGTCCTGATGATCCTCGGCCGCGGCGCCACCCGCTGGGGGCTGGCCGGCGGCGGCCAGGAGGGCGACGAAACCTTCGAGGAGACCGCCGTCCGAGAGGTCCGCGAGGAGACGAGTGTCGAGTGCGAGATCACCGACTGCTTCCTGTTTCGCCGCTTCAGGACCGACTCGGCGGGCGACCACGACGAGCGGTTACACGCCCTCTACGTCTTCTTCGACGCCGCGTACGCCGGCGGGCACATCGCCGTCCAGCCGGGCGAACTCAACGGCGCCGCGTGGTTCGCCGAACCCCCCGGTCGGATGCACCCGGCCAACGAGTTCCGCGCCGACGACTTCTGGGAGGACTACGCGGCCGACGACCCGCTCGGTGACTTCGAGTGGTGAGACGGGGACCGGACGGACGCTGCCTGCTCGCGGACAGGCCGGGGCGTTCGAACCGGCTCAGTCCACCACCTGGATGCGGTTCATTCGGCAGATGGGACAACAGACGGCCGTCTCGGACCGCGGGACGACGAACTGCACCTCGCAGGTCTTGCAGACGTACGTCTTCCCGCGGTCCTGCGTGACCTCGGTTATCTCCGCCATCGGTTCGACCTCGATACCGCCCGTCGGGACCGGTTCGCTGCGCTCGTGTCGTCGGTCACGGCTTCCACTGTCCCGTGACATAGGGCCGCACGGTATATGCCACTTGTTACCAAATAGTGCCGTGTGGTCCCAGCACAGCGGGGCCGAGCCACCAACGACCAAATACCGCGGTCGACAACGCCCAGGAGATGGACGCGATACGCGATCCGGCGACGCTCCGGGAGGAGCCGGACGTCGAGTACAGCGAGACGCGGACGACCGACGGACAGGACGCCTTCGACTACTTCGACGGCATCGCGGGACTCGTCGCGATCGGGATCACGAACGACGAGGGCGCGGTGCTGCTGATGGACAGCCCGCACGGCTGGCGGCTGCCCTACGGGCACGTCGACGCCGGTTCGGACTGGCTGGCGCGGACCGAGGAGATCGGCGAGATGCTGACCGGCGTCCCGGTTCGAGCCGCCGAAGTCCTCCGGGTCAGCGAGATCACGCACGAGTTGCGAACCGACGCGGACCAGACGGCCACGAGTTTCGACGCGGTCGTCGGCACGGACCCGGTCGACGGCGAACCCCTCGCCCACGATCCGACCTTCGGCGAGTGGGAGACCCTGGAACTGGACTGGTTCGACGAGGTGCCCGAGGACGCCTACCACACTCACGCCGACGCCGTCGACGACATCGAGTACTTCCTGGAGTGAGCGCTGGCGTGGCCGGGTCGCGGCCGCGGCGCCGCCGCTCGGCGATCCGGGAACGATGACGACTGTGTCGACTGTCGCGTCATTCAAGATTATGTCTGCACAGTAGCTTTACCGGTCTCCTGCGACCGTCCGGGTATGCCGACCGATCTCTCGCCCGTCGACGACGCGCTGGCGGACGCGCTCGACGACGAGCGGACGCGCCAGCGGGAGACCCTCTCGCTCGTCGCCAGCGAGAACTACGCGAGCGAGGCCGTCCTCGCGGCCCAGGGGTCAGTGTTGACGAACAAGTACGCCGAGGGGTCGCCGGGGGAGCGCTACTACGGCGGCTGTGAACACGCGGACGCAGTCGAGCGGCTCGCCCAGGAGCGGGCCCGCGAACTGTTCGGTGCCGACCACGCCAACGTCCAGCCCCACTCCGGCACGCAGGCCAACCTCGCCGCATACCAGGCGCTGCTCGACTCCGGCGACACGGTCCTCTCGCTGGAGCTGCGCCACGGCGGCCACCTCAGCCACGGGCAGCCCTACACGATGGTCGACGAGCACTTCGACGTGGTTCACTACGGCGTCGATCCCGAGACCGGCCGGCTCGACTACGACGCCGTCGCCGCACGCGCCACGGAGACCGAGCCCGACCTGATCGTCTCGGGCTACTCGGCGTACCCCCGAGCGGTCGACTGGGAGCGGATGCAGACCATCGCGGAGGACGTAGGCGCCTACCACGTCGCGGACATCGCGCACCTGACGGGGCTGGTCGCGGCCGGCGTCCATCCCTCGCCCGTCGGCGTCGCGGACCTCGTGACGGGGTCGACGCACAAGACGATCCGCGCGGGCCGCGGCGGGATGATCCTCTGCGGCGAGGAGCGAGCCGACGCCGTCGACACCGCCGTCATGCCGGGCTGTCAGGGCGGTCCGCTGATGCACAACGTCGCCGGGAAGGCCGCGGGGTTCGCCGAGGCGTTGACGCCTGCGTTCGATGTATACGCTCGCCAGACCGTCGAGAACGCCGCTGCTCTCGCGGATCGGTTGCAGACCCGGGGATTCGACCTCGTCTCGGGCGGGACGGACGTCCACTTCGCGCTCGTGGACCTCCGCGAGACGCACCCCGAACTCACCGGCGCAGCGGCCGAGGCCGCCCTCGAATCGGTCGGTCTCGTCGCGAACAAGCAGACGGTGCCGGGCGACCACCGCTCGGCGACCGTCGCGAGCGGCCTGCGGATCGGCACGCCCGCGATCACGACCCGCGGGTTCGACGCGGCGGCGACCGAGCGACTCGCGGACGCGCTGGTTGACGTGCTGGACGCACCGGACGACGAGGCCGTCCGGGACGACGCCCGCGAGACCGTCGCCGAACTGTGCCGGCAGTTCCCGGTCTACGACGGCGGGGCGGTGGCATCGGCATGAACATGTCGACGCTGCGGATCCGGCGCTACCGACCGAGCGACGGCGAACGGGTCCGCGAACTGAATCGCGTCGCGATGGCCGAGACGCCCGAGTGGGTGCCCGACGCGCCCGACGAGGACCTGCTGGACGTGCGCGGCCACTACCTCAACGGCGGCGGGGAGTTCTTGGTCGGTGAGACCACGCACCCGGAGTCCGACACCCGGCTCGTCGCCACCGGCGCCTACGAGACGCTCGACGGCTGGATGGCCGAGCAGTTCGACGCGACGGCGGGGACCGCCGAGCTCTCGCGCATCCGCGTCGAACCGGACCTGCAGGGGCAGGGGTTCGCCACCCAGATCGTCGAGGAACTCGAACGGCGCGCCCGCCGCGCGGGCTACCGGGCGTTCGTCCTCAACACCGGCGTCGACAACGAGCAGGCCCGCGGGTTCTACGAGTCGCTCGGCTACGCCTGCGTCCGGGAGACAACCGTCGAGTTCGAGGGCGTGACCCTCGACCTGGCGCTGTACTGGTCGCGGCTCGACTGACGGTCAGTAGTTCGGTTTTAAGCCCGTCCGCGGCGGACAGTCGGTCATGTACGGCATCCTCACCGCCGACGCCGATCTGGCCCGCGAGGGCCTCGGCGACCGCACGTACTACTTCGCCGAGCGGGTGTCGGGCACGCGCCGCGACCCCGTCCCCGGCGTCGTCAACTCCGTCGCCTGCTGGGGCGACACGGAGGCGGTCCGGGAGTCGCCCGACCGGGCCGCGGTGGCCGGCGACGGGACGCCCGCCGCGCCCGACGTGGAGGGTCACCACTGGGGGACCGTCTGTCCGACCGATCCCGACTACCGCGCCGCGCTGCTCGACCGGATCGCCGACGTGGGCGCGGTCGGGGACGTGCGCCTCACGACACCGGGGTTTCCCGGCGAGGACTTCTGCCGCTGTGACCGGTGTGAGCGGCTGTTCGGCGAGAGCGACTTCGATGAGCGGGTCGAGTGGCGCTCGACCGTGATCACCGAGTTCGTCGCAGACGCGGCCGACCGCGCGGACGGCGACGTGATCGCGACGCTGTATCCCGACCCCTACCCGGGCCACTTGCAGGAGCGGGCCGGGTTAGATCCCGCGGCGCTCGCCGAGCACGTCGACGGCTTCCTCGTCCCGCTCTGTGGCACCGGCTACGAGACGACCTACTGGGTCGAGTCGCTGGCCCGCGGGTTCGCGTCGGCAGTCGGTGACCTGGACGCTTCGCTGTCGTTCCAGCTCTCGACCTCCGGGACCGAGGCGGAGCGACTGGCCGGGCTGGCGCGGCAGATTCGTGAGTTCGGGGATGGCGTGGTGTTCGGGATTCACCGGACCGACGCCGACCTGATCCGGGACGTGTTCGCCGAGCTAAACGGTCCGGAGTCGTCTGTCGTCGCGTGAGTGTTCGAGTTGCCGCTGTTGTACGGTCCGTTGTTTCGCCTCGATCGCTAGAAGTTGATCTCGGGACAGGAGACAGCGGGTGTCGAAAGCCCTCGGCCCGCTCGCGGGCGCTGTGCGGGATATCCTCGGTCGCTGGCGCTCCCTCGGATAGGGCCCGCGCACCACCCGCGAGCGTGCCTCGCCCTTTCAGTCCGCCAGGAGACTCGCTTTGTCGTCGCCTGAGCCCTGGCTCGCTCCGCTCGCCAGGACGCCAGGAATCGCACCGCACAGCACCGCAGACAGCCACACGCCTCCCCAGCCGATTGCGTTGCTCGGGACTCGCTCGCGCTCGCCCTGCGCTACTCATCCCTCGCACGGCTACGTCGCGGCACGGAGGCCGCGACAGCGCGCGCCGGTCGGCTTGATGGGACGTCTCGGTACTCGGAGGTCCTGTCACGCTCCGGCAACTGATAAACGGGAGGGGAGTCGAAGTGAGACCAATCGCGATGTCTCGCAACACCATTCCGGACCTCTACGAGAAGTACGACGCGGGCGAGCCGCTGACGATGCTGACGGCATACGACGCGCCGATCGCTCGGCAGGTCGACCGCGGCGGCGTCGACATGATCCTCGTCGGCGACAGCGCCGGCGACAACCACCTCGGGTACGACGACACGCTGCCCGTCACGCTGGAGGAAGCGCTCTCGAACACCGCCGCTGTCGTCCGCGGGACCGAAGAGTCGTTCGTCGTCGCCGACCTGCCCTTCCTCACCTACGGCACGTCGATGGAGGAGTCGGTGCGGAACGCGGGCCGGTTCCTGAAGGAGGCGAACGCCGACGCGGTGAAACTGGAGACCGCGCCCTACGGCGAGACGACCATCGAGATCGTCGACCGCCTCACCGAACTCGGCATCCCGGTCCAGGGCCACGTGGGCCTGACGCCCCAGCGGAAAAACGAGATAGGCGGCGCGTACGTGCAGGGCCGCGACACCGGCACGTCGTCGCCGGGCGAGGCGCTCGTCGAGACCGCCCAGCGCCTGGAAGAGGCTGGCGCGTTCTCTATCGTGCTGGAGACGGTCAGCGAGGGCGTCGCTCGCGAGGTGACCGAGGCCGTCGACGTGCCCACGATCGGCATCGGCTCCGGCCGGTACGTCGACGGGCAGGTCCTGGTCGTCTCCGACGTGCTCGGCCTCGGCGCCGAACCGTACAGCCTCTCGAAGCAGTACGCCGACCTCGACGCGGAGATCCGCCGGGCCGTCGAGCGGTACGTCGGCGAGGTCGAGTCCGGCGATTTCCCGACGCGAGATAACGCTTTCGACCCGGTCGACGAGGACTGACGAACGGGTTCGGCCCGCGTGAGTCCCGTTCTCGGCCGCGATCCGAAACTACTATCTGTTGGTTTAGGCTTGCCTAATCCATGGGCGACAGCGACGACAGCCGACGGCCGACGCGTCGACAGTACATCGCGGGCGGGGGTGCGCTCCTCGGGGGCGTACTGCTCGCCGGGTGCGCCAACAACGGCGGGGAAACGCCGGACGCCGGGGCGGCCGACGGCGAACCGACTGCGACCGAGCGGACCGGGGCCGACCAGACGCCGACGCTGACGGCAACCGACGGGGACACGGACACGCCGTCGCCGACCGACCAGTCGACGGCGACCGCGACGGACAGCGGTCCGTACACGGCGACGCTCTCCCCGGTGGGCGAGGTGGCGTTCGACTCGGTCCCGGAGAACGTCTTCACGATGTACAACCAGTACGCTGACATGCTGGTCGCGCTGGGCCACGGGGACGCCGTCAACTCGATGTTCGTACCGGACATGGCCGGTCCGACGATGAACCACTACTACGAGCGACTGGAGGGCGTCTCCTTCGAGTGGGAAGGGCTGGTGAACCCGTACGACGACTTCTCCAAGGAGTTCTTCTACGGGCTCGACAGCGACGTCCACCTCCTCGATCCCGCCTGGGCGACCACCCAGCAGAACTGGAGTCGGAGCGACGTCGAGGAGATAACCGAGAACCTCGGGCCGTTCTTCGGGAACTTCTACAGCGGGACGCACGCCGACCCACCGGAGGCCTACGCCGACAGCTACCAGTACTACACGCTCTGGGAGCTGTTCGGCCACGTCGCCGACGTCTTCCGCGAGCGAGAGCGGTACGAGCGACTCAACGCCGTCCACAGCGACCTCCTCAGCACCATCCGGGCCGACCTCCCGCCGGAGGACGAACGGCCGACCGCCGTGCGCGTCACGCTCGGCGACGGCCAGTTCTGGACGTACCACCTGAACCGCCCGGGCTTCTGGCTCGCCGACACCCGGCCGCTCGGCGCCGTCGACGCCTTCGGGAGCGAACAGTGGGACGGCCTCTGGGGCTCGGTCGGCTACGAGACGATGGCCGAAGCCGACCCGGACGTGATCCTCCACCTCTGGGGCATGACGCCGCGCTACGACATGGCGTCGGTCCGGGAGCAGCTCCAGTCGCACTCCGTCGGCCAGACCCTCTCCGCGGTCGAGAACGACCGCGTCTACGCGCAGGGCATGCGGTATCAGGGCCCGCTCATGAACCTCTTCCAGATCGAGATGACCGCGAAACAGCTCTACCCCGACGTCTTCGGCGAGTGGCCCGGGTACGAGAACGGCGAGCACTACCCCGAGATCCCCGCCGAGGAACAGCTGTTCGACCGCGAACGCGTCGCCTCCATCGTCACCGGTAACTGACGCGACCGCCGGCACCGCGACTCATCCGACGGTTTCTTCCGTCGCTCAGGGGAATCGAATCCGCCGTTCGTCGGTATCAATTTCTATCCGACCTCCCATCGGGACGGGAGCGTTCGGGTTCGTGTGGCCGAAATCGAGGTCGAAGACGATCGGTACGTCGGAGTCGTACTCCCGGACCCACTGCCGGATCGCCTCCCGCTGGTCGGTCCGGTACGCTTCTCGCTCCTCGCCGCTGCGCTGATCTTCGCGGCTGCGCGTCTGGGGCCGACCGACGACCACCGCGTCGAACCGCTCCAGCAGGCCGCGCTCGCCGAAACAGGTCAGTATCCGCCGCACCTCCTCGGCGCTCGGCAACTCCTCGGACGTTTCGAGCGCGAGGACGGCCCCGTCGAGCGCCTCCAGATCGGGAACCGCCCGGTCGGCGGCGAGCAACCACTGGAGCACGGTGAGACAGCCGCCCCACAGCCGGCCCGAAATCGTCTCGCCGGCGTGCTCGTCGGGCACGTCCCACTGCCAGCCGTCGTTGTCCTCGTATTCGGGCGTCGTGTCGGGGAAGGCGTCGCTACCCCATTCCACGACGTCGTCGGTCCACGCCTCGGCCGGTTCCAGTTCGCCGAGCGACTCCTCGAAGAGCGCCCGCCGGAGGTACCGCTCGGAGTACTCGGGGAAGTCGCCGGCCGTAGCGACGTTGTTGAGCAACTGCCCGCCGTAGTACGAGACGATCCCGTGCGTCCAGAGGTAACTGGCGAGGCAGGAGTTGTCGCTCATCCCGAAGAACCGGGTCGGATTCCGTCGCAGGACGTCGCCGTCGAGGTGTTTCAGCACCCGGATCTGGTCGTCGCCGCCGATCGTCGCGAAGACCGCGCTGATCTCGGGGTCGCGGAACGCCTCGTGGACGTCCTCGGCTCGCATCGCCGGGTTCTCGCGGAGTTCGTCGGGATCGGCCTCGGCGGTCTCGTAGACGACGGGTTCGAGGTCGAACCGGTCGCGGAGCCGTTCCAGCGCGAGGTCGAGGACGTCCGGGAACACCGTCGCCGCACCGCTGGAGGGTGCGATCACCGCTACCTGGTCGCCCGGTTCGGCCGCTGGTGGGGTGGTGAACTCCCCGCCGGCGTCGCTCATGTCCGGTCGGTCAACCGCGGATCGAATAGCGTTTGCCCCAGTGTGGGTGTCAGTGACACACTACCGGCCGCGCCGGCCGCGGCGCCCGGCGAACCAGGGTCGGTGCCACCACTGCCAGATCCGCTTGGTCGCGCGAGTGACGGGGAACGGGCCGTGACCGAGCATCGTGAGCGCGAATCCGACCGCCAGCGTGCCGACGAAGACGGCGGCGCCGGCGCCGGCCGCCAGCAGGTAGGGTCGCGCGGCGTCGACCGTCGGATCCACGGCGAGAAAGAGGACGGTCAGCGCCGCGACGACGGACGGGACCAGCGCGTCGACGAGGCTCAGGAGCGCGACGCCGACTGCGCGGGCGATACTCATGTTCGACGGTCAGTCGTCGGCGGAGGCGGCGTCGGGGTCGGCGCCGGCGGCCGCGGCGGCGTCGTCCTCGATGCTGGGCGGGTACTTGCCGCGGTCGAGTTTCAGGTCCGACTGCGGGCGGGCCATGCAGGTCAGCGCGTAGTTCTCGGCTTCCTCGTCGGTGAGGCCGCGGGCGGCGGGCTGGGTCACCTCGCCCTCCTCGATCTTCGCCGAGCAGGCGAGACACATCCCCACGCGGCAGGAGTACTCCTGGGCGATCCCCTCCTCGATACACCGGCTGAGGATGGTCTCTTTGTCGGAGACCGTGATCGTCTCACCGGTCCCCGTGAACTCGACGGTGTAGTCGGTCATGGCCACCGGTTCGGTGGTCTCCGCCTAAACTCTTTATGCCCGCTAGCGGTGGTCGGCCGTCGAGACTGTCGAACGGGCGGAAACTCGCCACAGGGGGCCGCGACGTTGGTAAAGAGTTTTGCCCCCTCCCGCGTGAACCTTGGACCATGACTACGCGCGAGTACGACGTCGTCGTCGTCGGGGCGGGGACCGCCGGGTGTTACGCCGCGGCGACCGTCGCCCGCGAGGGCTACGACGTCGCGCTCCTCGAGCGCAAGCCCGAGGAGGAAGGGGGCCACATCGCCTGCGGCGACGCCCTCAAGGGTGCGGGCTCGTTCCCGGACGCGATCCCCCAGTCCAAGATCGATCCCGCGATGACCAACACCGACGTCGACCACGGGCGCTTCGAGATCCCCCAGGAGGACACCGTCCTGGAGATCCCCGTCCCCGGCGAACTGGCGGTCATCGACCGCTGGGAGTACGGCCGCCGGATCATCGAGGGCGCCGAGGAGGCCGGCGCCGACCTCCACTACGACACGCTGGTCCAGGACGTCACGCAGGCCGACGACGGGACCGTCACCGGCGTCCGCGCGATGCGGAAGGGCGAGCAGATCGACTACGACGCGGAGATCGTCATCGACGGCGCCGGCGCGCTGTCGATCCTGCAGGACAAGGTCGACTTCGACGGGAGCACCTTCGACACGAACGTCAGCTACCAGCAGTTCTGTTCGGCCTACCGCGAGGTCGTCACCGTCGACGAGCCCGTCGAGTGGTCGGACGCGCTCGTGTTCAAGCCGACCGAGCGCGCCGCGGGCTACCTGTGGTACTTCCCGCGGACCGACACCGAGATCAACGCCGGCCTCGGCTTCCAGATGACCGAGGAGCCGATGAAACTCGTCGACGACCTCAAGCGCGACCTGCGGGACCGCGAGGAGTTCGAGGGCGCCACCGTCGAGGACAAACTCGGCGCGGCGCTGCCGACGCGCCGGCCCTACGACTCGGCGGTCGCGCCGGGATTCATCGCCGCGGGCGACGCCGCCGGGCTGGTCAACCCGACGACCGGCGGCGGCATCGGCGGCGCCGCCCACTCGGGCCAGTACGCGGGCGAGCAGGCCATCGAGGCCATCGAGGCCGGCGACGTGAGCGAGGACCGCCTCTGGGAGTACAACAAGAACGTCATGGACCACTTCGGGGCGCGCTTCGCCACGCTCGACGTCTACAACATCTTCGTGACTGCCTACGACATCGACGACCTGATGGGGATGCTGGCCGCTCTCCCCGCCCAGAACATCGCCGAAGGGCTCTACGAGGGCGAGACCGAGATCGGGCTCTGGCTGAAACTCAAGACCGCCCTCAAGTCGTTCGGCCACTGGGGGACCATCTACGACCTCTACGAGACGAAACAGCTCGCCGAGCGCGTGCTCGACCACTACGAGGACTACCCCGACGCTCGCGCCGGGTTCGCCGACTGGCAGGCCCGACGCGACGATATCATGGACGACGTCTACGCGACGACCGGCGCCGACCCCAAGTACTGACCCGCCGTCCCGCTGGTTCTCCCCGAAGCCGCCCACCTGTCTCCGTCTCGACAAACCGTTCTCCGCTCGATAGCCCTGCGTGGCCGCGGACGATCCGGCTACGAGGGCGCGACGATGTCGATCCGGTCGACTGCAACCTGTACGCTGGCGTGAATTCGTTCGAGCCTGACAAACATTTATATGCAAAGATCAACTAATCGAACGTACGACGCGCCGTGTGGGAGCGGCCCTGGGAACAGCCCGTCGGGGTGATCGGGCGGTATCGAGGTCGGGGGTCCCGCGGTCGTACGGGGCGCGTGGGGAAGACCATGTACGCACGAGACACACAGAGAGCGGTATCACCGGTCATCGGGGTCATCCTGATGGTCGCGATCACAGTCCTCCTGGCGGCGACGGTGGCGACGTTCTTCATGGGGTACGAGGACTCGTTGACGGGGATGGGGGCGCCGACGGTGGCGATATCGGGCGAGTTCGGCGTCGGTAGCGGCGGCCACGAACTGGCGCTGGAGTTCACCGGCGGCGAGGTCGTCCCCCGGGAGAACGTGAAGGTACAGGTATCGAACGCGAACTGCCTCGGTCACGGGACGGTCACCGACCGCTTCGATCTGCGGCAACTGGGCGTCTCGGCCTCGGAGGTGATGGCGGGGACGGAGGCGGAGGTATCGGTCGACACCGTCTGCCCGTCGGCGGCCGGTCGCCTGAAGCTCTCGGGCACGGAGGTGACGGTCACGTGGATCAGTTCCGACGGGGCGGACGGGAACGTCCTCTACCGGTGGCGTGGACCGGGCGCGTGACGACTCCCGGTCACGGCCGCTCTCTCGCGAGCGCACGGACGGTCTCGGTGAGCGTTTCGACGCCGACGACGAGCGACTCCTCGTCGACGTCGAACGTGGCCGTGTGGTGACCGCCGGGGTGGTCCGTCCCGATTCCGACGTAGGCGGCCTTCCCGCCGTTCTCCTGGACGCGGCGCATGAGATAGGTGGCGTCCTCGCTCCCGCCCAGGTCGTCGGTGCGGACCACCGAGTCGACGCCGTCGGTCAGCCCGGCGACCGCCTCGACCACGTCGACCACGGCGTCGTCGCTCTCGGCCCCCGGCGCTTCGCCCTGTGGCGTGACCTCGACGTCGCACTCGTGCATGGCCGCCGCGCCGTCGAGGACCGACCGGGCGCGGTCGCGCATGTACTCCATGAGCGCCGTCGTCTCGCCGCGGACTTCCCCCTCGATGTGGGCCTCCTCGGGGACGACGTTCGTCGCGCTGCCGCCGCCGACCTTGCCGGCGTTGATCCGCGTCTTGCCGTCCTCGTGTCGGGGGATGGCGTAGAGGTTCTGCACGGCCGCGGCCATCGCCTGGACGGCGTTGCGCCCCTCCGACGGCCGCGCGCCGGCGTGGGCGGGTTCGCCCGAGAAGTCGGCGCGGAACTGGTGGACCGCGAGGAACCCCTCGATGCCCGCGACGACCTCGCCGGTCGGGTGGTCGAGGCCGACGTGGACGGCGAGCAGGTAGTCGACGTCGTCGAGCAGGCCGCTCTCGGCCATCGGTTTGCCGCCGCCGATGGCCTCTTCGGCCGGCTGGAAGAACACTTTCAGCGTCCCCTCGAAGTCACTGTCCGCGACGGCTTCGAGGACGCCGAGGCCGATCGTCGCGTGGGCGTCGTGACCGCAGGCGTGCATCGCTCCCTCGTGTTCGGAGCGAAAGCCCTCGCGGGCGGGAGCGTGCTCGTCGTCGGTCGACTCCTCCCGGGGGAGGCCGTCGATGTCGACGCGGAGTCCGATCGTCGGGCCGTCGCCCCCTTCGACAGTCGCCATCGCGCCGGTGAACCCGCCCCGGAGCCGGTCCAGAATTTCGGGGTCGGCGCCGGCGTCGAGCGCGCGCTGGAACCACCGGTCACGTTCGGCGTCGTCGGGGACGGCGATGCGCTCGTCGGCGTCGAGGACTTCCGGACCGACGCGTATCTCGTCGACGTCGAGCGACCGGAGTTCCTCGACGATGCGGGCGGTCGTCCAGAACTCCCGCCAGGCGGGCTCGGGGCGTCGGTGGAAGGCGCGGCGCAACTCGACCAGGCGGTCGCGACTCGGCTGGCTCATGGCCGGGGAGACGACGGCGAGGATGTAGACGTTTCGGGTGGAAATCGACCGTGACGCGGGGGAAGGTTCGACGGAGTTCCCGAGCGGGCGCACCGGGGGCGGCTGGAGCGGGCGGATTCCGCTCTCAGACCTGTTCGATCTCGGCTTCGACGTGGATGCGGTCGGGGTAGTCGTCGCCGGCCGCGTCGCGGGCGAACTCGTCGTGGCCGTGGATCTCGATAGTCCGGGTGTACGCGGTGTACTGCCAGGACTCGAACCGGCCGCCGTCGGCCGAGAGCCGCTTGGTCTGGGGCACTCGGTAGTCGGTCGGGGGCCGGGGATGCGGGCCCTTCAGCTCCACGCCCTTGCGCTCGGCCGCGGACTTGACGCCGTCGACGACGTCGTCGAGGAGGCGTCGATCCCCGCTCGTGAACGTGAGCTTCGTGACGAACGGCATATGCGTCCGGTGACCGGGCGCGCGGATAAGCGATGCGTTTGCCGCCCACCGTGGTGTCAGCCCGGCGTCGTCTCCAGGGACGGACGCTCCGATATTAACTTAAGTAGTGATAGAGTACGTACAGGCAATGATAGAGGCCACGAGCGCGGGAGCCATCCTCTTTCGCGACACGCGTGGCCGGCGGGAGTACCTGCTCCTGAAGAGTCGCCCCGGCGACTGGGAGTTCCCCAAAGGGGGCGTCGAGGGCGACGAGGAGCTCCAGCAGACCGCCATCCGCGAAGTGAAAGAGGAGGCCGGAATCGGTGATTTCCGGCTCTTGGACGGCTTCCGAGAAGACTACGACTACGTGTTCGAAGCCAACGGCAACACGATCCACAAGACCGTACACCTGTTCATCGCCCGCTCGTTCGAGGCGTCGGCCGAGCTCTCCCACGAGCACCGCGACCTCCAGTGGCGCGACTACGAACAGGCCATCAACACCGTCACGCAGGACGGCCCCCGCGAGATCCTCGAAGAGGCCCACGAGTTCCTCGACGAGAAGCTCGCGGAGGAAGCGGACGAAGCCGACGAGGAGTAGGCCGGGCTGGACGGCACTCCCCGACCGCCGGACGCGCGCCCAGCGGGTCGCTTGGCTATCGCTTCATGGGTCGGTTGGGTGTCAGGTTCACCACGGACGATCCGCGAAGCCGAGATCTGGCGCTTCTCCCTGGTCGGATATCGGATCCGTCTCTCGACAGCACATGTCCGGTTCCAGTAGGTTAATGACAGTCGATGGGTAACCGGGAATCCACTATGATACTCGGACTCGACGACGAGGCGTTCAAGCAGTCGACGGCGGCGATCTTCGTCGCGCTGCTGATCACCGGGTTCGTCCCGATACTCAACCTGATCAGGTACGTCCCGCTGGTCAAAGAGGTCTTCCTCGGCGCCTTCGTCGTGGTCGCGTTCACGTCGATCTCGGACGCGGAGGAGGGGATCAAGTTCAGTCTCGTCACCGGGATGCTGGCCGCCGTGGCGTTCAACGTCGTCTACATCCCCGGGTCGATAGTACTCGGCGGCCTCCTCGGCGCGGCGACCGGCGAGGGGGCGGCAGGCGCGCTGATGGCGATCAACGGTCTCGGCGCGCTGATGAACGTCTTCGGTCTCCTCTTCATGTCGCCGATCGGCTACATCCTGGGCGGGGCGCTGGGGAGCGTCCTCAACGCCGAGTAAAAACTGCGATTCCGTCCGCGATCGCCGTTCAGATGCCGGACGCGCCGCGGTAGCGGGCGTCGCCGAAGCCCAGCAGCGGGAAGAAGATGAACCCGAGGAAGAACAGCCCGAGGCCGTACCCGGCTCCCTTCCCGAACGCCTTCGCCACGTCGATCATCGGGATGATGACCGCGAACGGGATGAAGATGCTCAACAGGAACCAGACCATGTCCCGGTCGGCGATCTCACAGACCAGGACGTAGTAGTTGTAGATCGGGATGATAGCCGCCCAACCGGGCTGGCCCGCCTTCGTGAACGTCTTCCACATCCCGGCGATGCTAATGATCGAGAGCACCAGCGAGATGCCCATGAAGAGGAGTAATACCCCCGCCAGCGCGTCGCCCGCGCCGGTGCTCGTTTGCAGTGCTGTCGCCACTAACCCGCTTCCGAACAGGTTCCCAGCCATGTGCGCATCTCTCTCAGCATAGTATATAAATCCTATCCTCATGGAAACAGGTCAGTATCCAGCGGCGTTCGATCGCGAGGGCCGGTCGCGACCAGTGGACGCCCGGAAACGGCCGGCAGCGCCGCTGCACCTCGGCCGGCCCGATCGGGATCGAACGTCAGCATTCGGACACACCGCGTGACTGCGAACGGTCGCCGCGGAGCCCGCTCTCGCGTGGGTCCGGTCCCGTTCGCGTTCGCGAAACCTATAAGCGGTCGCCACCGCCTATCTCGGGTCGTGTCACCCGGCGACGGCGCCGCCCTCGGCGGGTCGGAGTTCGTCTTCGAGCTGTGCGTCTGCCAGTGGGCCGAGCGCGAGTGGCCGCCCGAGGGCGTCTCGACCGACGACGCCGCGGTCGTCGTCGCGCGCCAGATCGGAACGAGGGACCGCCGCTGGGACACCGTCGCCGTCGAGTGCGACCCCGACGGCCTGCGCCAGCGGGCGCGCTTCGGCCTGGACGAACTCGACTCGGACCTCCTGCACGTCGTCCGCAACGCGCCGACCGAGTGGACATACTACCGCGACGCGCTGCCGGATCCGGGCTATCCGTGGCGGTACGTCCGCGAGGCGATCCACCGCGCCGCCGACCGCGAGGTCGTCGAATCCCGCAAACGGAACAACCGCATCCAGATCCGCCAGGTCGCGCCGTACCCGGACTGGGTCCGGCGGATCGTCGCCATCGAGAACAAGCCCGACCTCGACGCCAGCGCCGCCCGCGCGCTCGCGCCGCAGCTCGAACGGGACGTCGCGCTCGCGCTGGCCGACGAGGTGTGGGTCGCGACCTCCGAGACCGGCGAGACGGTCGAGCCGGCGCTGATCGAGGACGTGCCGGTCGAGGCAGGCATCCTCACCGTCGACGCCGAAGGCGACGCCAGCGTCTCCTGGCACCCGCGGACGCTGTCCGTCGACGACCCGGGGACCCGCATCCTCGAACGTCCGTCGGGGGGCGCCCACGACGCCTCGGCCGCCCGCTTCGAGTACGCCGACCCCGAGTGGAAACGCGACAAGCGCCTCGAACTGGCCGAGCGAGCCTACGGCCGCGGCTGGCGCGCCTACGCCGACACCATGCGCCCCGACTGCCGGCACTTCCGACTCACCGACGAGCGGCCCGGATTCCTGCCGTACTGCGCCGCCAAGGAGTGCCACCAGACCGCCGGGCAGTGCTCGGGTTCGTGTCCGGACTTCGAACCGGAACCGCCCGTCTGGCGCGCGGGCGACTGGCCGATCTCCGGCGGACCGGGGAAGGGTATCAAACGACTGCTCGACAGCCAGCGGCGGCGCGAGCGACCCGGCCTGGACGAGGGGCCGTAGCGGTTGCCGCCGAAAGAGACGGGGCACTCTGTCGCTGGTGTTTCGGTCCGCTCGTCTCGGCCGTCCCGGAGACATTCGGAGGCGCAATCGTGTATCTTAGAGGGCGGGTTAACTTTCTTCATTCAGTCTGATCCGGGTCGGCTCGGCGTCGCTGTGGGGCCGGCGTTCGACGGTCCGCGGAAGGACGGAACCGTTAATGATCTTGGTGAACAGGAGGGTTCATACCTGTCCGTCCGCAGTTGTCTGTAACGAGAGATCTGCACTGTGCGTCTCCCTGGAAGAGGGGACTGTCGGAGTAGAACAGTCGTGAAAGGGTCACGAGCGCATCATGGAACCCCTCGTTCTGATCTACTATGACCAACCACAACGCCGCTCGCGCTGATGGCGCCTTCGAGATCCTTCTCGTCGAAGACAACCCCGGCGACGTTCGGCTTCTCGAGGAGGCGTTCGAAGCGACGGGCCGCGAGACGAGAGTCGAGTCAGTGACGAACGGCGACGAGGCCGTCGACCGGCTCATGGAGCAAGCGACCGACGAGTCGCGGTCGGTCCCCGACCTCGCGCTCGTCGATCTGAACTTACCCGGGCGGGACGGCTGCGAAGTCCTCGACGCGGTCCGCGACGACTCCCGGACCGAGTTGCTGCCGATCGTCATCCTGACGAGTTCGTCGGCCCACGAGGACGTCGAACGCTGCTACGCGGCCAGAGCGAACGCCTACGTCACCAAGCCGACGGACCCGGCCGAGCTGGAGTCCCTGATCTCGGACGTCGAACGGTTCTGGCTGGACGCGGCGGTGCTCCCCCCGGTTCCCGCGTAGTCTCGCGACGCCTGCGAAACGCGGACGAGCCCGCGGTAGTACCGGTCGTCCTGCTTCCCTGTCCGAGACCGCGGAGCGGCTCGAAGCGCTCACCCGTCTCTCGTCCCGAACAGTCGCGAACGAACCGCGACCCCGGTGGCGAGCGAGGAACGCCGTGGCCGCAAGTGGAGCGACCGGGGAACCCCCGCCGCGAAGAAGGTGCAGGCGCGTTACTCGTCGCCGTCGATCCGCTCGACGTCCAGCGCGTCGCGTTCGACGGCGAGGCGGTAGGTCGGGACCGTCTTCTGGACCCGTTCGACGACGCCCTTCTCGGTGAGCGAGCGCAGCGCCGACCGCACATCGTCGACGTCGGGTTCGGGCTCGAATCCCGCCTCGCGGAGGGCGTGGAGCGTCGCGACGACGCTCTGTGGCTCGGCGTCGTGGTCGGGGACGACGTCGATGACGGCCGCCTGCAGCGGCGGGGCTTTGACGACCTGTTCGTTGACCTCCCCCTCGACCTCGTCGCCGACGAGTTCGTTGGCCTCGGGCGTGGCGCAGATGAGGCTGTCCTCGTTGCGGTAGTAGTAGTCTTTCAGCTCGGATTCGAGGTACTGGTGGACGTCGCTCCCGCTGTCCATCTCCCACTGGGCCTGGAGCTCGGCGTTTTTCGTCGGCTGGAGCGCCACCACGTCCGCGAGTCGCTCGCGGGCCTCGTCCGATAACGTCATTCGTCCGCCGGTAGGGACAAGTGCTATTAAGCCGTGTTGCTTGCCGTTCGACGGCCGGTTCTCGCGGCCGGACCCGACGCCTCGGCCGCGGTCAGAGGTCGTCGAGGGTGGTGGCGACGTCGTCCCAGTGGCTGCCCTTCCAGAAGTGCTGTCCGCAGTTGCGACAGCGCCAGACGGTCTCCTCGTGGGTCTCCGGCGCGTACTCCGGCGTCGGCTCCGTCCGGTCGACCCGTTCGAGCGGGCCGTTACACGCGCTGCAGCGCGTCGGCTCCGCGGCGAGGTCGACGTCGAAGCCCGACCGCCGGAGTTCGCGCAGTTGCTCGGTCACCTCGCGGGTCGAGAGCAACTGCGTCCGTTCGCCGCGCTCGGCGAGGTCGCGGTCGCGCGTGACGAGCACGCGGCCCTCGGTGTGGGCCAGCGCGAGCACGTCGTCGTCGGCCTCGACCCCGCGCTCGGCCGCGTAGGCGGCGTCGTAGCCGCACATCCGGAGGTACGTGGCGAGCTTCCCGAGCATCGTGTCGAGCAACAGCGCTGTCTCCGCAGACGGCCGCTGGGGGATCTCCTCGTCGGTGGCCACGGTGCTCGTTCTCGCCGGTTGCGCGCGCTCGTCGATGTCTGGCTCGTCGCCGGTCATTCGAGGAACTCGCGCAGGCCTTCGACGTCTCGCGTATTGAGTACGTCGGTCTCCTCGGCCCAGCCGCGGCGGGCCGTGTGGACCCCGTAGCGGACGAGGTCGTAGCTCGCCGGCTGGTGGGCGTCGGTGTTGATCGCGATCGTCGCGCCCGCTTCGACCGCCGTCTTGACCGCGCCGCCGCCCAGATCCAGCCGGGCCGGGTTGGCGTTGATCTCCAGCGCGGTGTCGTTGTCGGCCGCGGCCTCGGCGAGGCGTTCGACGTCGACGTCCAGCCCGGACCGCTGGTTGATGTACCGGCCCGTCGGGTGGCCGATGATATCGACTTCCGGGTGCTCGACCGCGGCGACTAATCGGTCGGTCCCGTCGCCGTCGAGGCCGGCGTGGGGCGAGGCGACGACCACGTCGAGTTCGGTCAGCACGTCGTCGTCGACCGAGATCTCGCCGTCGGTCGAGATGTTCGCCTCGACGCCGGTGAACACCGGGATGTCCGCCTCCTCGGCGACGGCGCGGACCTCCTCGATCTGTTCGCGGAGTTCGTCGTCCGGGACGCCGACGCCGCCGACCATCCCTGGTCCGGTCGCGTGGTCGGTGATCGCGAGGTAGTCGTGGCCGAACGACGCGGCGCCCTCGACCATCTCGGCGACGGTGTAGTCGCCGTCCGACCAGTTCGTGTGGACGTGCAGGTCGCCGCGCACGTCCCCCTCGTCGATCAGGTCCGGGAGGTCGCCGTCACGCGCGGCCTCGATCTCCCCCCAGTTCTCCCGGAGTTCCGGAGGCATCCACGGCATGTCCAGCGCCTCGTACATGCCCTCCTCGGTCTCGCCGGCGATGCGCTCGCCCGCCCGCTGGTCGGCGTCGGGGTCCTCGACGTCCGACACGTCGAAGACGCCGTACTCGTTCATCTTCAGGTCGCGGTCGATGGCGACGTTCCGGATCTTGACGTTGTGGTCCTTGCTCCCGGTGAAGTACTGGAGCGCGCTCCCGAACTCCGACGGGTCGACGACCCGGAGGTCGACGCGCACCTCGCCCGAGCGGACGCTCGCCTTCTGGTCGCCCGCCTCGATGACCGCGTCGGCCCCCGGCCAGTCGGTGAAGGCGTCGACGACCGCCTCGCCCTCCTCGGTGGCCACGAGCACGTCCACGTCGCCGATGGTCTCCTTCCAGCGTCGCAGCGACCCCGCCAGGTCGATACGCTCGACTTCCGGGCGACCCGCCAGGTAGTCGACGACGCCCTCGCCGCGCGGGCGGGCCTCGCCCAGCAGTTCCCGCTCGGTCGCCTCGCGGGCGAACTCGACGTTTTCCAGGATGTTCTGCTCGGTCTTGGCGCCGAACCCGCTGACCTCCTGGATCTCGCCGGCCGCCGCCGCGGCTTCGAGTTCTTCGAGCGTCGTGATCCCCAGCGCCTCGTAGAGCGTCCCGACGGTCTTCGGGCCGACGCCCTCCACCCGGGTCAGTTCCCCCATCTCGACCGGTAGCTCCTCCCGCAGGTCTTCGAGTTCCGCGATCTCGCCGGTCTCGACGTACTCGACGATCTTCGAGGCGATGGCGTCGCCGACGCCCTCGATCTCGTCGAGCGCGTCCTCGCCGCCGTGGGCGAGGCGGGCGACGTCACCGGGGTGGGCCCGGACGTTCTCGGCCGCCCGCCGATAGGCGCGGGGTTTGTAGTCGACGTCCTGGGCCTCCAGCAGGTCGGCGAACTCCTCCAGACGGGCGGCGATGTCGTCGTTGGCGCTCATGGTGACCTCGACGATCGGTGCGACCCCTGGCTGTCCTGGTCGTGGCCCAGCGCCTGCTTCAGGAAGCTCATCCAGCGCTTCTTGTCGGCGGTCTCCTGGGCCTCGATCTCCGCTTCGAGGTTCGTCGGCCCGAGGTTCTCAAGGGCGTTGAGCGCGCGGTCGATCCCGATGATGGCCTGTGCCTGCCGCTCGCCTTCCTCGCGGGAGATATCGCCGTCCTCGATCAGGTCCTTGCGCCGGATCCGCTCGCGCCGGAGGTTCGTCTTCGCCTGGTCGACGCGCTCGCGCTCGCCCGCCGGGACCGTGTCCCGGCGCTTGATCTCGAAGACGAACTCGCGCAGGTCGACCGGCTCCCCCTGGACCTCGATCCGGTCGGGGATCTCCGCGCCCACGGTCGCCCCCTCCCGGCCGATGCGTTCCAGGAGTTGTTTGCGCTCGTACTCTTTCACGCGTTCGCCTCCGGCCTCTACGGTCAAAAACCCACGCGATACCCCGGCGGCGGAGCGCTTCTCGACGGACGGAACGCGGGCGAAGCGGTCCGGGTCGGAAGGGTAGGCCCTATATGGGTGGGCGTTCTACAGGTGTGTAGCACCGTCGTCAGCGGACGGCCGGCGATCCCATAAACATGAGCCGCGTATACAGACTCCACTCGACACTGGAACTGCCCCTGGAGGACGTGTACGACTTCTTCGACGACCCGGATCTCCCCGAGGACGTCGAAGACGTCGACATCACGCGCCGGAACAACACGCTCATCATCAGCGCGGTCTCCGTCGACGAGAGCATCAGCAAGTACACGCCGACGGCCCAGTTGAAGGCCAGCGTCACGGAGAATCGGGTCTACGAAGAGATCGAAGAAGACGAAGACGAGGACAGCACCCCGGTCCACACCACGGACACCGCCGGCGGCCCGCAGTGGGGCGCCCTGGAGGAAGAAGAAGAGGAACCACCCTCGGAACTCGTCGAGTACGCCTGTTTCAAGGGCGACCGCGAGACGGTCCTCCAGAACAGCACCCTGCAGTACGAGATGTTCCAGGTCCTCTGTGACATCGCCCGGATCGCCGAGAAGGGGACCCTCACCGCCATCATCTCGCCGGACGACGACCTCGAAGCGATCCGCATCGTCGACGGCGAGGACGTGCCCGCCTCCATCAACGTCGTCGAGGACCCCCGCGAAGACGAGGACTCCGAGGGCGTCAACTGGCGCGACAACGAGTTCATCTCGGGCTAAGTCGCCGTTCTCACTCGAGGCCGCTCCCGTCCTGTTCCGTTCTCCCGCTGTTTTCGCGTGGATCTCGACAGCGACGCCGCTGTCCGTGCGTTCGACCTCGTGGAGGACGTCGCCTACTCCCCGTCGTCGCGGACGTCGACGGTCCCGTCGCTCTCGCAGACGACTATACACCCGGCGTAGTGGAACCGCACGCGCCCGCCCTGGGTCGGCCCGGGGGTATCGAAGAGGCTGTCGAGCGCGTCCGGATCGAGGACGTCGTACAGCGACGGGAGCGCCATCTCCTCGACGCCTTTGTGTGCCGCGACCGACGACACCACGGTCTCGCTGAGCGACGCGGCGTCCCCGTTCTGACCGGAACCTGCCGTAGTCATCAGTCGCCGATTCACCGTTCACGCGTAAAACTCCTCCGAAGGGAATTCCGGGTTTTCAGGCGTTTACTGGGTCGAGCGCGCCCTCTCCGGCGACCCACTCGACCACGTCGAGCGTGACGTTGACCTCGATCCAGGCCGCGACGGCGATCATCGCCACGAGCAGGAGCGAGATGGCCGCCAGTTCGACGAGTTCGACGCGGCTCAGCGGCGTCTCGTCCCACCCGAGGAGCCACCGGAGGACCCGGTGGGGCACGCGCAGCCCGATCGACGCGGCCATGAAAAACGCCGACAGTTCGAGGATCCCGTGCGGGAGCAGCGCCGCGAGGACGACCGCCCACGAGGTCTGCCGGACCGCGAACGAGACCACGGCGCCCACGACCGCGCCGTTGACGACCAGGCCGAACACCGAGAGCAGCCCGCCCGTGATCGCTCCCAGCCCGATGAACAGCATGGCGCGGAGGTTGTTCACCAGCAGCGGCACGAACGACAACTCCGGCAGCGGGGAATCGCCGGGGATACCGCCCTGGGCGTCCTCCAGCAGGGCGACCAGTTGCTCGACGGGGATCGTTCCGACCAGCGCGTATGCCGCGAACGCGCTCGCGAAGAACAGGGCGAGCGACGCCACCAGGTGCCACCGGAACCAGCGGGTCGGGCGGAACTCCTCGCGCGACGACGTCGACTCGGTTCGCGCCGGGTCCGTCCCCGCCGCTTCCGTGGGAGGGCTCATACAGGCCGTTCGATGCCGACCCATATCGTTGCATCGGCTGACACGACGCCTCGTCGCTGCCGGCGGTACCGCGCGGGGGTTCCGCGCAACCGTGGAGGACGTTCTCACATACCACCACACCGGTTCTCCAAAAAGAACTTATCCCGCCGGGTAATGAGATGTAATTACCGATGTCAGCAGACTTCCCCGACTACCTGGACGTCGACTACAGCGCCGGCGAAGGCGAGGACCCTGCCGACTACCCGCACATCAACGACAAGATCGAGAAGGCCATCGAGGTCACTCGACAGGGCCTCGAAGAGTACGAGAACCCGGTCGTCATGTGGACGGGCGGCAAGGACTCGACGCTCACGCTCTACTTCGTCAAGGAGGTCGCCGAGAAGTTCGATCTGGAAGTCCCGCCGGTCGTCTTCATCGACCACTACCAGCACTTCGACGAGCTGATCGACTTCGTCGAGCACTGGGCCGACGAGTGGGACTTGGAAGTCATCTGGGCTCGCAACGAGGACGTCGGCGAGTACGTCGACGAACACGGTCTCGAACCGGGCGACGACATCCCGATCGACGAACTCTCCGAGCACAACCAGCACCACGTCCGCGAGATCCTCGAGTACGAGGAGGACACCTTCCCGTTCCTGCTGGACACCTACGTGGGCAACCACCTGCTCAAGACCGTCGCGCTCAACGACGCCATCGAGGAGCACGAGGTCGACGGCATCATCTCGGGCATCCGCTGGGACGAGCAGGAGTCCCGCGCCGACGAGACGTTCTTCTCGCCGCGCCACGACCCGGACATCTACCCGCCCCACGACCGCGTCCAGACCATCCTCCAGTTCGACGAGGCCGCCGTCTGGGACGCCTTCTGGAACTTCGTCGTCCCGGACACCGTCGAGGAGTTCCCCGAGGAGGGCTACGTCCCCGAGACCGACGACGACCTCCCCGAGGGCGTCTCCCAGGAGGACATCCCCGTCTCGCCGAAGTACTTCGCCGGGTTCCGCTCGCTCGGCTCTGAGGTCTCGACCGACAAGGCCGCCGAGGAACCGGCCTGGCAGCAGGATCTCGAATCCACGACCGAGCGCGCGGGCCGCGCCCAGGACAAAGAGGACCTGATGGAGCGCCTGCGCGACCTCGGCTACATGTAACGGCCGCCGTCTGTTTCACAGAGGCTCTCCTCGCTCGAATCGCTCACAGGCCGCTTCGCTCGCCCGAAGACGGGCGGGGCGCTCTTCTTCCGCCACTTCGCGGTAGCGATCGGTACCGCTCGGCTCCGGCCCGGCGGCTGGCCTCGCACAGGTCGTCACCGCTTTCGATACCGCCGCCGAGTCCGGACCGCGACTTCGACGACCAGCCACACCGTCACGAGGGCGCCCGCGGCCAGGAGGACCGTCGCGTCGAACGCGGACGTCCAGGCGGGCAGGGCGAACAGGGCGCCGTGCAGGACCAGCGGGGGGACGAGCGACACGGCCAGCACTCGCGGATTCGTTATCTGTCGGCTTCGCGACTCCAGGCCGGCGCGGGTCGCGCTCGGCCCGCCGGCGCTCTCGTCGCCGGTGCCCAGCAACTCGGCGTCGTAGCCGCCGTCGGGGAACGGCTTCGACCAGGCGACCTCGCCCGACGGCGCCACGCTCACGATTCGCTCGCCGTGGGAGTCGACGACGAGGGTGTTGCCGTTCGGCAGGCGGTCGGCGTCGCGGGGCCACTGGAGGCGGCCGTCGGACCAGGTCCACGTGCGCACCCACGACCCGTTTCGGCGGGCGTACTCGACGATCCGGTTGTTCTCGCTGTCGGCGACCAGGACGGCCGGCCCGCCGCGCTCGGCGGGGATGTAGTCGGGGTTGTGCGCCTCGTAGAGGACGCCGTGGTCGCCGTCAGCACCGAGCGTCCAGTCCTCCTGCAGCCCCTCCCCGGGTTCGATGAAGACGACCTGGTCCTGGTTCCGGAGGCTGACCATCACGCGACCGTCCGGCAGATACTCCACGTCGTTGACGTGGGTCCAGTCGCCGGGGTAGTTCCCGCCGCTCGACGGCTCGTAGGCCTCGGAGACGCGCCACTCCCAGACCACCTCGTCGGTCGTCGTGTTCACGGCGAACACCCGGTCGGGGAAGCTGATGTCGGCGACCAGGAGGGTAGACTCGTCGATCCGGTCGACGTCGTGGAACTGGGCCGAGCCGTTGAGCGAGCCTTTCCACGTGTGGAGGACGGTCCCCTCGCCCGTCGTCAGGTTCACTCGCCTGACGACGTTCTCGATGCAGGTGTCGCGGGCGCAGTGACGGCTGGCGGCCGGTCCGCTCGCGACGTAGGTCACCGTCTGCGACCCTCGCGGACTCGGGTCCACGTCGTGATACAGCCACAGCGAGCGGTTCCGGTGGACCACCTCGCCCGACGCGCCGAAGGCGACGATCTGTCCCGGGCCAGTGCCGTCTATCGCGGCGACGAGCGGCCGATCGCGTTCGCCGGTCGCCTGTCTCCCGTCGTCGCCGATCGCCGTGCCGACGAACGAGTACGCGAGGAGGGCGACCGTGACGACCACCGCGACGGCGGCGATCCGACGCAGGACGCCCAGTCGCGTCCGCGACCGGAGTACCGAGCGCGACATACGACCGCTAGGGCCGTGAGCCACTTAACCGACGACGCCGTCACTGCAAGCGGTTTCGGTCAGTTCGAACGCCGACCATCTCGCCCGACCGCTCGTCCGCGTTCACCCGTCGAGGTCGTCGATCAGGGACTCCAGCGTGCCGATGTGCTCCTGGCGACCATGTTTTTCGCCTCGGGAGCGCTCGTGGCTCGCGGCTTCGCCGCTCGCCACCCAGGTGCTCCAATTCGGTCGCGCCTGGCAGTTCGCGCCCCGCTCGGCCAAAAACATGGGCCAAAAAGCGCTCGCGTCGCTCGCGTGTTTCACCCGTCGAGGTCGTCGATCAGGGACTCCAGGGTACCGATGTGCTCCTCGAACTTCTCGCGGCCGCGGTCGGTGAGCTCGTAGGTGGTCTGGGGCTTGCGGTCGACGAACTGCTTCTCGACGGCGACGCAGTCGGCGTCCTCCATCCGCTGGATGTGGCTGGCGAGGTTCCCCTCGGTCACGTCCAGCGCCTTCTGGAGGTCGGGGAAGCTCGTCTCGCCGTGCTGGTAGAGGTGGGCGAAGATCTGCAACCGGGTCGGCTGGTGGACGAGTTTGTCGAAGTCCATGAGTCAGTCCCGCGTCAGATACACGTAGGCGGCTATCGCGTACAGGCCGAAGAGGACGCCGAAGAGACCGACGCCGACCCAGCGGAGGATCTGGACGTAGGGGAGCCACGAGGCGTAGACGAGGACCCACGCGCCCCCGACGTAGAAGACCAGCCTGTCCCGACGGCGGACCCGATAGCTCGTGAGCACGGCGCCGGTCACCAGCAGTCCCAGTCCGATCGTCGCGATGACGAGCCCGAAGTACAGGAGCGCCCGGTCCAGCCCGGGGACTTGCCGCGCGACGTCGCCCGCGACGCCGGCGCCGGCGGCGAGGAACAGCGCGAGCGACCCGAAGACCGCGCGCCAGCTCGGCGCGGTGTCCGGCGCGGGCGCGCTCGGGAGCCGCGACGCCATCCACCAGGAAGCGGCGACGGCCACGGCGACGAAACCGACCCAGATCGCGGTGTACGCGGTGGCACCGAGCGACCGGTAGTAGAAGAACGTCGCCTGCGTGAGCACCGCCGCGACGCCGATGACGAGCCCGACCAGCAGCCAGAGCCGCGCTCGCCCGGGGTACTGCTCGGCCAGCCCCATCGCCCCCTTGATGTCGGAGAGCTGCCGCTTGAGGTCCTCTGGGTCGACGTCCTCGGTCGCGTCAGTCACCGCGACCACCTCGCGGACCGACGGCGTCTGCGGCGCCGCCGCAGACCGGGTCGCCCGCGGGAGCGGGAGGCTGCGGCTGTGCGACGAACGGCGCTGACGGGCGGGGTGCTCGCTGGTCTGTCATGGCTGCGTTCGGCGGTCGTTGCCCCGTCGTTGTCGGAGGGCCGGTAAGTCGATTCCGGAAGCGCCAGCGGGGACCACCGCTGGAGCGGGGCCGTCGGGTCACCCGAGTTCGGCCCCGCGGAACCGCAGATAGCCGGCGAGCGGGGCGCCGACGGTCCAGGCTACGAGCACCGCGACGTTGAACCAGGGCTCGTAAGCCAGGAAGTCGGGCGTCGCCTCGAACTGCGCGAACACCTCGTACCGACCGGGCGCGTCGGCCCACACCAACTCCGGCAGCGTGTTGAAGTACGCGCCGGCGGGGGAGAGCGACCCGACCAGCGCCCGCGTCGAGTCGGCGATCGTCACGCCGGGGAGCGACGCGACGGCGTCGAGCGCCGTCCCGAGATTCAGGGCGGGCAGCGGGCCGACCCAGAACGCCGAGAGGACGAAGTACGCGCCGAGGACCCCGATCATGGCGCGGGACCGCGAGGCGACCGCGGCCGACACCGCGACGAAGGTCCCGGCCATCGAGAGGGCGAACAGCGTCGAGAGCGCGCCGAGCGCCAGGAATCGGGCGGGATCGGGCGCGTGCTCGTAGGTCGCGACCGCGACGGCGAACGCGGCCGCCACGCCGATCACCATCGTCGCGACGGCGACGCCCGCGCGGGTGGCGTACTTGCCGGCGAAGTACTCGGCGCGCGAGTTCGGGAGCCCGAGGTGGTAGGTGATCGTCCCCCGGGTCCGGTCGCCGGCGACTGCGAGGTACGTCAGCGGCGCGAGCAGGAGCGGGAACGCCCACGCCACCAGCGCGGCGAAGCCCCAGGTCGTCCTGACCGGGTGCGGGTGCACCTCGCTCGACCCGAGGAAGGCCAGGCCGACGACCAGCGCGAACGTCGCGACCACGCCGCCGACGACGGACGACCGTCGGATGCTCAGGAAGTCCGATCGCGCGACGGTCACCGCGCTCACGCCGGCTCACCCCCGCTGGCCGCGGCGCCCTCGTCTGCCCCGCCGCCCGCGCGCCCGTCGGCGCCGGAGTCCGGTCTATCCGCGTCGCCCGCGGTGTACGCTTCGAACAGGTCCTCCAGCGAGGCCTCCTCGATGGTCACGTCCGCGACGGTCGTCGCCCGGTCGATCTGCCGGAGCGCGGGCATCTTCGCCCGCGGCGTGGCGCAGGCGACGCGGACGGTCGAGTCGGCGACCGTCACGTCCGTCACGCCGTCGACCGCGGCGACGGCGTCGGGAGCCACGGGGTCGTCGACGGTCGCCTCGACGACGGCGCCCATCCCGAGTTCGGCGCGGAGGTTCTCGACGGAGTTGACGGCCGTGAGTCGCCCGTCCTGCAGGATGCCGACCCTGTCGGAGACACGTTCGACCTCGTCGAGGATGTGCGAGGAGAAGAAGACGGTCGCGCCGCGCTCGGCTTCCTCGCGGACGATCTCGCGGACGAGCTGGACGCCGTTGGGGTCGAGCCCCGCGGACGGCTCGTCGAGGACGATCAGGTCAGGGTCGCCGACGAGGGCGATCGCCAGCGCCATCCGCCGGTGCATCCCCGTCGAGTAGTCGTCGGCCGGCCGGCGGGCGTCGTCCGGGTCCAGGCCGACGCGTTCGAGGAGGGCGTCGGGGTCGTCGTCTGCGCCTTTGGTCCGGATCGCGATCTCGACGTGTTCGCTCGCGCTGAGGTTCGGGACGCCGTCGAACGCCTCCGGCAGGAGGCCGACGCGCTCGCGGACCGCGCGGGACGCTTCGGTCACGTCCGTCCCCAGCACGCGAGCGGTCCCCGCGGTCGGCTCCAGGAAGCCCAGCAAGACGTTGATCGTCGTCGACTTGCCCGCGCCGTTCGGACCGAGGAAGCCGAACACCTCGCCCCGATCGACCGTCAGCGTGAGGTCCTCGATCGCGGTCACGTTCCCGAACCGCTTCGTCACTCCATCGAGTTCGACGGCGCTCACGGGGCGGACACCTCCCGGCGACGGAGCCGTCGTCTGATTCGCCGACCTGAGCCGGTTCGGGCGTTCGATCGCCTGTGCAGCGAGGGCGCGGGGGAGACGGGACGGGACATCGCCACAGGTCGAAAACTTGTTTCTGTCCCAATAAAGTTTGCGTCACAGAGTAACTTTGTAATACAAAGCTTTATTTGCGACGCAAAGTTCAGTCTGCGACGCAAACTCCGGTGTGAACCGCAAACTCCGGTGTGGAACGCGACGTTCGCGATCGGGGATCGCACGGTGGCGACGCGGACTCGTCCACGAGCGGCCGGATTCTGGCGCGACGTGGCCCGACTGACCGCCGCCGTCTGTCGAGTCGGCTCTGGACGGCCCGACCGACGCGAGTCTTTTTGGGTCCCGGTGCCCGTAGTGTGGGGTATGGCAACCTGGACCGAGGATCCGTTCGTCCGGAGGAGCGTGATCATCACGTTCCTGTGGCTACTCGCGATGCTCGTGGGCGGTATGGTGCTGCTGCGCTTCGGCGACGTGATCCAGAGCTTGTTCGCGTAAGATCTGTTCCTGGAGGACGGGCACGCGGGTCGTCCGCGCGAGCGGGACGGCCCGGCGGGTCGGATAAAAGTACATACGGGACCGGAGCAACGTGGGGAACGATGGTAGCAATCGAGACCGACGTCAACCGGCCGTACGTGCCCGCCGACGGGACGACGCTGACGGCGACGGTCGACGTCGAACCGGGTGCACAGGCGGGATCGGGGGTGAGCGAGCGCCACATCGTCCTCTGTCTGGACACCAGCGGGTCGATGGACGGCGCGAAGATCGACCAGGCCCGCGAGGGCGCCTCGTGGGTGTTCGGACTGCTCGAACCCGACGACTACGTGGGCATCGTCGCCTTCGACTCGGAGGCGTCCGTCGTCATGCGACCGACCCAGTGGCGCGAGACATCCCGCGAGGCCGCGATGAGCCGCGTCGACGACCTGGGCGCAGGCGGCGGCACCGACATGTACGACGGCCTGGACAGTGCCAGGACCGCGCTCGACTCGCTGGGATACCGTCCCGAGACCGACGACGCCGTCCGCCGAATACTCCTGCTCTCCGACGGCAAGGACAACTCCCACGAACCCGGGGACTTCCGCGAGCTGGCGAAGGACATCGACGACTCGGGGATCCGCATCCTCTCGGCGGGCATCGGCTCCGACTACGACGAGGAGACGATCCGGACGCTCGGAACGACGGCCCGCGGCGAGTGGACGCACCTCGAATCGCCCGGCGACATCGAGTCGTTCTTCGGCGCTGCGGTCGAGCAGGCCCAGTCGGTCGTCGCGACCGACGCCAGCCTCGGACTCGACGCGGCGCCCGGCGTCGAGGTGAGCGAGGTGTACCGCGCGCTCCCGCAGGCTCAGGAGGTCGACGTGAACTGGCGGGGCAACGCCGCCCGCGTCCCGCTCCCCGACCTCGCCGAGCGCGAGTCCCAGCGGGTCGTCCTCAAGGTCCACGCGCCCGCCCGCGAGGAACTCGGCGAGGAGACGCTCGTCGACGTGACGCTCACGGCGTCGGGCCGCGAAGCGACCGACCGCATCGCCGCCGAGTACACCGACGACAACGCGAAACTCGCCGAGCACAACGAGTCGGTGTCGCTCGACCACCGCCAGACGGTCGTCCGGACGGAACTCGGGAAGGGCAACGTCGCGGAGGCCGAGACGCAGGTCGAGAAGATGACCCGGATCCACGGCGCGGACACCGCCGTCGTCGAGGAGGCCAAGCGCCAGACCCGTCTCGTCAGCGAGGGCGGCCGCGAGGAGCGCAACGACGCGACGCGGATCGTCGACGACTCCCGCATAGAATGACGGCCGCGCCGTCGCAAGGGGATCTGGTCGTCGGCCGGTACGAACTCGGCGAGGTGATCGGCGAGGGCGGGTTCGCGAAGGTCTTCAGCGCGACCGACACCCGGACCGGCGAGTCCGTGGCGGTCAAGTACCCCAACTACGAGGGCAGCCAGAACGACCGCGACATCGTCACGGCCTACTTCGAGAAGGAGGCCGAGACGCTCGAAGCGATCCGGGCGGTCGGCGGCCACCCGAACGTCATGTCGTTGCTCGACGTGGCCGACGACGACGGCACGTCGGTCCTCGTCGTCGAACTCGTCGACGGGTACGAACTCGACGACGCGATCCGGCGGACCGGCCCGCTCGACGACGTCGACGAGGTCCGCCAGATCGGCATCGACCTCTGCGACGCGATGAGCTTCCTCCACGAGAACGAGATCGTCTACCGCGACCTGAAGCCCGACAACGTGATGATCACCCACCGCGGGGGGACGGTGACGCCGGTGCTCATCGACTTCAACACGGCGACGGGCTTCACCGCGGGAGCGGAGGCCGGCGACGACGCCGCCGACCAGACGACCATCGTCGGTCCGTACAAGCCCAGGGAGGTCGCCGAGGCCGACCAGACCGAGATGCGACAGGGGCCGTGGTCGGACGTCTACTCCGTCGGGAAGATCCTCCTCTACTTGCTCAAGGGGACGGTCCCGCGCAAGGACGGCGTCGACCCGCGCGATTTCGGCGCCGACTGCGAGCCCTATCTCGCGGAGATCGTCGAGATGGCGACCCAGACCGACTACGAGGACCGCTACCGCAACGCGACGGCGATGAAGCGGGTGCTCGAAGCCAGGGACCCGACGCCGCCGCCGGCCGCCACGGTGCGCTACACCCAGGAAGACGAGTCCTACACCGTCTATCCGGGGGACACGATCGGTCGGCGCTACGCCGAGGGGCCGCGGTCGTCCATCGTCGTCGAGGACGACGGCGAGTACATCTCGACGGTGCAGGTCCAGTTCGACACGGACGCGGACGGCGAGTGGTTCATCCGCGACCGGAGCCTCAACGGGACCTACGTCCAGACCGGCAGCGGCTGGCAGCGCGTCCTCAGCGAGGAGGGCCGCGAGCGCCTCGAAGCGTGCGGCGAGGACGCGACCGACCGGGAGGGGAAGGTACCGCCGGAGCTCTACGGACTTCGCGACGGGGACCTGATCGCGCTCGTCCACCCGAGCTACGGCGTCACGTTCGAATTCGAGAGTGATCAGGCATGAACTACGCGACACACTACGACGTCGGCGACCGCAAGCGCGACGACGGCATCAACGAGGACAGCGTCGCCGTCTCCGTGTTCGAGCAGGGCCACCGCGAGGGGTTCCTGGGGTACGAACGCGACAGCGCGAGCGCCGACGACGGAGACGACGGAGACGAGGGGGACGAATCGGGGGACGCGACCGACCGGACGGCGACTGGCGACGGCGCCGGGAACCGGAGCGCGGCGGTGGTCACGCTCGCGGACGGCGCGGGCGGCCACGACGCCGGCGACGCGGCGTCGTACATCGCGACGACGGCCGTCTGCGAGCGCCTCGCTGGCACCGCCGTCAGCGCCGCCCGGAGCGATCCGGCCGGGTTCGGTGTGGCGGTCGAGGACTCGTTACCGCCGACGCCGCGGGCCGGCGACATCGAATCCGCGGTCGCCGAGGCGATCGTGGCCGCCCACCGGGAGGTGCTGGAATACGCCGCCGAGAGCGGCCAGCAGGCGCACGCGACGGTGGTTGCCGGCGTCGTCGTCGGCGGGCGGCTCCACTACGGATGGGTCGGCGACAGTCGAGCGTATCTCGTCAACGCCGCGCGCGACGAGATCCTCCCGCTCACGACCGACCACGCGGTCGTCCAGCGCCTGCGCGAGGCCGACCAGATCGACGACGTGGAAGCGCTCGTCCACCCGCGCAGCAACGAGATCACGCGCGCGGTCGGCGGGAGCGGCCGCGAGGACCCCGAGACGGCGACGGTGGACGTCGAGACTGCGACGGTGCCGCTGTACCGGGAGGACGTGGTGCTCGTCACGAGCGACGGCCTCGTCGACGCCCAGACCGAGGCCGCGAAGCTCTACGAGTGGTACGTCGAGGCCGGCCGCGACGACGAGATGGCCGCGGTGATCCGCGACCGCGCCGTGACCGACGAGGAGATCCGGGACGCCGTCCTCTCGGCGCGGTCGCTCGACGCCGCCGCCGAGGGCCTGGTCGACCTTGCAAACGAGCGCGGGGGCAAGGACAACCTCTCGACCGTCCTGCTCCGCGACGGGACGCTCCCGGCGACCCCGGATGACCCGCCGCCGCGCGCCGCGGGGGCCGAACCGGCGCTCGAAGACCGCGAGACGGTCCTCGGCGAGAGCGGCTGACCGGCGAGCGGCCCCGCGCTGTCGGTCCGATCGCTGTCAGGAATTCGGCGACGGTGGGCGAGTGAGGGCAACTGTTTTCATGACCGGCCTGCATATGCCGACAGCTATGTCGCACAGCACGAGCGAGTCGGTCGAGTGCCCCCTCTGCGGGGAGGCGTTCGATCCGACCGCCGCGGGGGGTTGGTGTACGAACTCGGACTGCGGCGAGTGGCAGTACGAAGCCGCCGCTCCCGGTGGGTCAGAGACGGACGACGGGGACAGCGAGTCGGCGACCGACCACGGCGCGCGCCGGGAGACCGCGCCGGACGACGACGCCGCGGAGACGACCGCCGACGATTCGGCCACCGCGGACGGGTCCGACGGCGCCGCGGAGCGCGACGACGGCCCATCGGACCTCGACGGGGAGATCCCGGACGCGGAGTCCGACGCCTCGGAGGAGTCGACCGAGGCCGAGGCGGACTCGGCGGAGTCCGACACCCCGGACACCGCGGACACCGGCGAAACCCCGGACGCCGCCGAGAGCGCCGACGGCGAGTCGGCGTCCGACGACGGCAAGGCCGTTCCGTCCGTCGACGCGTCACCGGCGGACTGCGCGCCAGACGCCGACGAGGCGACGGAGTCGGCGGAAGCGGCCGGCGACGCCGACGACACCGACGACGCCGACCTGTCGTGTCCGGGCTGTGGTGAGTCCGTCGCCCCCGACGACAACTTCTGTGCGACCTGCGGGGAAGACGTCTCCGCGCTCGAACCGGGGCCGCTGACGGCGTGTCCCGCCTGCGATTCGGACGTGGACCCCGACGACAACTTCTGTGCGACCTGCGGCGAGGACCTCGACGCGCATCGCTCGGGCGGCGCCGAGACGGACGCGTCCGCCGACGACACGGCGGCGAACGAACCGGGCGGCTCGGCAGCGGCGCCTTCGGACGGACAGGGCGCCGACGCTTCCGAAGCCGGTGCGGACGCTTCCGGATCTGCGGCGTCCGGCGACGCGGACGCGGGAGCCGACGCCGGGACCGATTCCGGCGGCGCGGGCGAAGGGCCGGAATCGCTGGTCCTCGTCGTGCGTAACCGCGAGGTTCAAGTGTGGGACGGGGATACGGTGGGTCGAACGATCCGCAGCATCGTGATGAACACCGGTGGCGACGAAGACGACGCGCTCAGCATCCACCGCGAGCACGTCCAGTTCGTCCGCGAGGACGGGCAGTTCCACCTGGTCGCGCTGGGCAAGAACCCGACCGTGGTGAACGGCCGGTCGCTGGACGAGGGCGACCGCGTCCCCGTCTCGCCCGGCGACCGGATCGAGCTCTCCGGCGTCGCGACGATGCGCGTCCGGACGCCCTGAGTCGCCGACCGCGGTCGAACGAACCAGCATGGACACCAGAGACACAAGACGAGAACTCGGCCGGTCGTTCCGCCTCCTCGGAGACGAGGAGCGGTGGCTCTTCGCCGGCCTCTTCCTCGGCGGCGCCGGCTACCTCATCTGGCTGGCCGGCACCGGCGCCGCCGTCGACCAGGTCGCCGACCTCGCCGTCGGGTCGTACTCGGTCGACCCTTGGTCGACGGAGGCGGCTGCCCTCGCGGCGACCTTCGCGGTGCTCTGGGTCCTCGTCCCGTCGGCGGCGGCCGTCCGGTACGTCGTCGGGAACATCACGAACCTGCGCGGGAACGTAGAGCAGTGCTACCGGTTCGACCGGCCGCTGGTCGCGCTCGTCCCGCCGCTGTTGCTACTGATCGCCGCAGTCGCCGTCGGCGCGGTCCGCGGCGTCGCGACGTGGTACGTCCTCGCCTCGCTCGCCGTCGCGAACACCCTCCTGCTCGTGCGGACCGTCGCCTACGGCTACCGCGTCTACTCGTTTTCCGTCCCGCGGGTGCTCCAGGGATTGCTGTTCGTCTCCGCGGCCGTCGCGGCGACCGCGACGGTGACGCTCGCGTCGTCGCTCGCCGGCCAGACGGCCCTCGTCGAGGCCGTCGCGGCCCGGTACGGCGTCGCCGATATCGCCTTCGGGACGGTGAGCCGGGCCGGCGTCTCCGCGCCGGCGCTCCCCCTGGCGGCGGTCGCGATTCCCGGCGTCCTCGCCGTCGCGTACGTCTGGGTCCAGCTGTTCGCGAGCCTGATCGTCCGCATCCGCCGCCCCGACGTGCCGCGGTCGGCGATCCGGGCGGGCCAGCGCTATCCGCAGGTGGTCCAGCCGGGCACCTCCGACCGCCTCGCGATGGGCACCGCCTCGGACGGCGGCGGCGGTGAGACCGAGGTCGAACCGAGCGAACAGGGTTCGTCCGCGACGGACGACGCCGCAGACTCCTCACCCGCCAGCGGCAGTTCGACCGCAACGGCCGCGACGGCGAGCGGTGACGGTGCCGGCACCACTGGCGACGAGCAGGCCCAGAACGTTGGCCAGACGCGGGTGTTCACACCGCCGGACGACGCCGATCTGACTGCGGACGGGGACGCGACGCGAGCCGTGGCCGAGGACGCGACGAAAAACGAGTTCTGTCCCATCTGCGGGGAGACGTACGAGGCCGACGCCGGCCACACCAACTGTCCGAACTGCAACGCAGTGCTGGACGAGAACTGAGCGCGCTGGGCGGTCGGCCCGCTACCGCGCGGCTTCGACGTCTTCGAGGGCGTCGGGGTTCTCGATGCTGGACATGTCGCCCAGGTCCTCGCCGGTGTAAGTCCCGCGGATGGCGCGGCGGATGATCTTCCCGCTCTGGGTCTTGGGGAACTCGTCGACGAACAGCACCTCGCGGGGGCGGAACGGCTTGCCGAGTTCCTCGCCGACCAGCTCCCTGATCTCCTCCCGCAGTTCGTCGCCTTCCGCGAACCCGTCTTCGGTGACGACGTAGAGGACGACGGCGGTCCCGGTCGTGTCGTCGGGGACGCCCACGGCGGCGGCCTGGTTGACGCCGTCGTGTTCGATGGCGGCGCCCTCGACCTCGGCGGGGCCGACCTTCCGCCCGGCGACGTTCAGCGCGTCGTCGGCCCGGCCGTGGAGGAACCAGAACCCGTCCTCGTCCTTCTGCGCCCAGTCGCCGTGGTCCCAGCGGTCGTCCCACGTCGACCAGTACTCGCGGAGGTAGCGCTCGTCGCCCTGCCAGAGGGACTTCGTCATCGACGGACAGGAGTCGCGGGCGACGAGATACCCCCGCTCGTGCGTGTCGGCGACGCTCTCGCCCTCGCCGTTCACGATGTCGATGTCCATCCCCAGCCCGGGCCCGCCGAGCGTGCACGGCTTGAGGTCCTGGATGGGCATCGGCATGAGGAAACAGCCGCAGATCTCGGTGCCACCGGAGATGTTGATGATGGGGGTGTCGCCGCCGCCCACTTCCTCGTAGAACCACAGCCACGACTCGGGGTCCCAGGGCTCGCCCGTGGAGCCGAGCAGGCGGAGGCTGGAGAGGTCGTGGCCTTCCAGCCACTCGTCACCGTGTTTGCGCAGCGCCCGGATCGCGGTCGGGGAGATGCCGAACTGGGTGATGCCGTGGCGGTCGATCATCTCCCAGTAGCGGTCGGGCTCGGGGTAGTCCGGCGCGCCCTCGTACATGAACACGGTGTTGCCGAAGTGGTGGTTCCCGATGAGCGTCCACGGGCCCATCATCCAGCCGATGTCCGACACCCAGAAGAACCGGTCGGCGGGCTGCAGGTCGAAGCCGAAGTACAGCTCCTTGGCACACTGGACGTTCACGCCGGCGTGGGTGTGGACGATGCCCTTCGGCTCCCCGGTGGTGCCCGACGAGTAGAGGAGCATCGACTCCCGGTTCGCGTCGAGTTCGCGCGTCTCGAACGCGTCGTCGTGGGGCGTCACGGCCTCCTCCCACCAGCGGTCGCGGCCCTCGGTCCACGGGATGTCGTGATCGTCGGCGCCTGCCCCCTCTGAACCGCCCGCGTCGCCGCCTCGCGTTCCCAGTCGGTCGTAGACGACGACCTCCTCGACGTGGCCGGCCTCGTCGATGGCGTCGTCGGCGGTGCCCTTCAGGCGGACCTCGCTCCCGCGGCGGTAGAAGCCGTCGCCGGTGAACAGCACCGAGCACTCGGCGTCGTCGATGCGCGTGGCGGTCGCGTCGACGCCGAACCCCGAGAAGATGGGGACGGCGACGGCCCCGACCTTGAAACAGCCGTAGAGGATCGAGACGACCTCGGGGACCATCGGCATGTACAGCCCGACGGTGTCGCCGACGCCGACGCCCCGCGAGTCGAGGTAGTTCGCCACCATGTTCGACTGGCGGTGGAGTTCGTGGAAGGTGACCTCCCGGATCTCGGTCGCCTCCCCGTCCGGGCCCACGGGTTCGCCCTCCCAGATGCAGGCAACCTTGTTCCGCCGCTCGACGCCGGTCGCGGCGTGGCGGTCGAGGACGTTGTGCGCGACGTTCGTCGTGCCCCCGGGGTACCACTCCGAGAACTGGGGTCCCCTGCTGTCGTCTCTGACCCGGTCGTACGGCTCGAAGAACTCCACGTCGAGGTAGTCCGTCACCGCGTCCCAGAACCAGTCGACCCCCGAGGCGGGCTCGCCGGGGTCGGCCCGCGTCGTCCGGTCGATCAGTTCGTCGTAGTCGTCGATGTCGTACGCCTGCATGAACTCCCAGACGTTCGTCGACTCGACGAACTCACGGTCCGGCCGGTGGACCACCTCGTCGGTGTCTGCCAGTGAGTCGGACGCCATACTCGAAGTTCGCTCAGCTATCACAAATTACTTGCCCGGACGATCGTGTCGGATCGCCGCTGGACGGCGATTCGCGGCCGCTAATCTCTGCTGTGGCCGATACGCGGCCCCGTCACGCGTGCTCGAACGCCCGCAAGTACTTTTCGCGTGGCCGTCTGAGGGTAGCACATGTACGTTCGGGACGCGAAAAACCGCGACGAGGCCTGGCTGCTCGACCACATCGAGGCGATGGGACTCGACGAGACAGCGTTCCGTTCGCGCGACTACGTCATCGCGATGGACGAGCGAGACAACGTGAAAGCCGGGTTCGGGCGATACCGGGTCCACAAGACCGACGACGGGGAGTTCTGCGAACTGACGAGCATCGGCGTCCTCGACGGCTGGCGCGACCAGGGCGTCGGCGCGCACGTCGTCGAGCGACTCGTCAGGACCGCCGGCGACGAGGGCTTCGACACCGTCTACTCGCTGACCGACCAGCCCGACTACCTCGCGCAGTTCGGCTTCGAACGCGTCGGGGAGGCGAAGCTCCCCGAGCGCCTGCGCGAGCGCCTCGAGCAGAAGCGCGAGGGCGTCGCGCCCGAGGCGGTGCCGATGCGGATCGACCCCGAGCGGTTCCAGATGCCGTCGCGGCTGCGCGAGGCGTTCAAGGGCGCGGCCGCCGCCGAAGGGGACACCGAGCCCGAGGAAGGGCCGGAGGACTTCGGGATCGACCCCGACGAGGCGACCTACAAGTACGACACGGGTCGATAGCCGCACGGTCGCCCGCCGCGCACACGTTCGGGACGGCGGGTTCGTTTCACGGGCCGCGAACGGGGCGGGAACGGAAGTTTAATGATTGTCTCACGGCCAGTTTCGAGACAAGAATGCTCCCGATCCCACTGCAGGTGATCGACGGGTTCCTGCTCAAGGTGAATCTGGGCGACGCGCTCATCGTCGGGCTCGTCCTGGGACTGTTCGCGGTCGCCACCCAGCGGTCCCGGAAACTGCTGACGCTGCACCTCATCACGTTCGGCGCGATCTTCCTCCTCGCTCCCAGCAGCCTCTACGAGCCCAAGGAACTGAGCCTCCTGACCAGCATCCTCCAGTACAAGATGATCGGCCTCGTCCTGCTGGTCATCTCGCCCGTGCTGTACGCGACTGCCCAGGAGTAATCCGCCGCCCGTTTTCCCGTCGCGTCTCCCGCTCTCTGTTTCTCTCAGCGCGTCGCCTCGACCGGAGTCACTCGATCTTGCCGAGCGCCGCGAAGAAGTCCAGCGGCGGCCCGGCGATCCGGACCGGCCGGTCGGCGCGTTCGAGCGTCACCTGCGCGGGGACGGACAGCTCCTGTCTCGCCCGCCCGTCGCTGACGACGAACCCGCCGTCGGCGTCCGTGAGCCGGACGGTCACGGTGCTGTCGACGTCGACGGTCAGCGGCGGCATCGACTCCTCGCCGCACATCTCCGTGAGGACGAGGCTGGACACGCTCGGGTGCACGAGGGGGCCGCCCTCGCTCAGGTTGTACGCCGTACTCCCGGTCGGCGTCGCGACGAGGACGCCGTCGGCCCGCCCGCTGGTGTACAGCGACCCGTCGACGCGGACTTCCAGCGCCGCGCCGCCGCCGTGGCCTCGCCGCGGCCCCTGCACGACCACCTCGTTCAGCGCGGGCGGGAGCGACCAGCCGTCGCCGCTGGCCTCGACGCGCGGCATGTCTCGCGTCTCGACGGCGCCGCGCTCCTGGTACTCCTCGACCTCCGCGGCGACGGCGCCGACGGCGTTCTCGGGGGAGACGGCGTTGAGAAAGCCGACTTCGCCGAGGTTGACGCCCATGATCGGGGTCGACCCCGCCGCGCGGGCGGCGAAGAGGAAGGTGCCGTCGCCGCCGATGCTCACGACGAGGTCGCAGTCGGCCATCCGGTCGGCGGGCACGCCCAGGTCGGCCGGATCGGGGTGGTCGTTCGGCCAGGCCGCGGCGTCGGCCGCCGATTCCTCGTCGACGTCGACGTCGACGCCCATGCCGTCGAGGCGCTCGTAGAGGTCAGCGACGATGGCCGCGGCGCGGCGGTTGCCCCGCTGTCCGACGATTCCGACTCGCATCTGCCCGGACTTGGCCCTCCACCGCAATAAACGACCCCTTCGCCGGCCGACGCGCGGCCGGCGTCCGCGTCCCGCCGGTCCGAATCAGGCGCGATAGCTGGCGGGTAACATTAATGCGTGGGGAGACTCACCTTCGGCCATGGCTACCCCGGACATCGGGGCCGTGAGACGATGAGCGACGACGGAGACGACGACTGGTTCGAGAGCGCGTTCGGCGACGAGGAGTCCGACGACTCCGAAGCGACCGCTGCGGACGAGCGGCGCGACGAGCCGGACGAAGACGCCCCCGCGACCGGGAACGGCGGCGCCTTCGACGCCGGTGGCGACGGTGAATTCGACGGCCGGGACGAGGACCGCGGCGCGAGCGCCTTCGGCGACGTCGGAACCGGCACCGAGAGTGCGTTCGGCGACACGGGAAGCGGCGGCCAGTTCGACGGTGACGGCGCCGACTTCGGCGGCGGTGGCGGCGACGGCGGGCTGTTCGACGAGGACTTCGCGCAGGCGATGGGCGGAGCGGGAGGCGGCGACGCCGAGTTCGATGACGACGACTTCGAGTCGGACATCCCGCGGCTCGACCTCGGCATCGAGGGCCTGGACAACATGATCCAGGGCGGCCTCCCGCTGCGCCACCTCATCGTCATCGTCGGCGGCGCCGGCACCGGGAAGACGACCTTCGGCCTCCAGTTCCTCCAGCACGGTCTGGAGAAGGAAGACACCGACCGCGGCGTCTTCATCACCCTCGAACAGACCCACGACGACATCATCTCGACCGCCGCCGAGCGCGGCTGGGAGTTCGAGCGCCACGAGGAGGAGGGCAACCTCGCGGTCGTCGACCTGGACCCCGTCGAGATGGCCAACAGCCTCGACAACATCCGCGGCGAACTCCCCGCCCTCATCGAGGACTTCGGCGCCGACCGGTTCGTCCTCGATTCGGTCTCCCTGCTGGAGATGATGTACGACGACGTCTCCCGCCGCCGCACCGAGGTCTTCGACTTCACCCAGAGCCTGAAGCAGGCCGGCGTCACCACCGTCCTCACCAGCGAGGCCAACGAGGACAACCCCTACGCCTCCCGCCACGGCATCATCGAGTACCTCACCGACGCCGTCTTCCTCCTCCGCTACGTCCGCTCGGAGACCCAGGAGACCCGTCTCGCCGTCGAGATACAGAAAATCCGCAACGCCAACCACTCCCGCGAGACCAAGCCCTACGAGATCACCCTCGACGGCATCTCCGTCTACGAGCAGGCCAACATCTTCTGACGCCGCCGCGCCGGTCATCCCCCGTCGCCTCGGCCGTTCGAACCGCTTCGCGCGAAGCGACGGCCCAGGAGGAGGAGCAGGCACCCCGTCCAGATGGCGACTGTCCCGACCGGGGAGTGCCCGTGGAGGAGAAACCGAACGCGCTCGTCCGCGACGGGATACCAGAGTGCGACGCCCATCGGCGTGGTCGCGTCGACGAGCAAGTGCGAGAGGTAGGCGGTACCGACGGCAGCGGCAGTCCGCCCGTCGAGACGCGCCGCGAGGGCGGCCGCGACCCCCGCGGCGAGGAGCGTGTGCGTGAGGCCGCGGTGACCGAACGGCGGCCCGAGGAACGCGGGGAAGAGGAAGTCGACGTCCGGGAGGACGCCGCCGAGCGCGCCCGCGACCGGCCGCCGGAACAGGACCGACCCGAGCGCGTAGCCGAGAAACGTGTGCGTCGCGAGCGCCGCGAGCAGGAACACCGCGTGTCCCCCGGGGTAGGTCGCCACGGATACCGACTCCGAATCGAGCCGGAAAGTCCTTCTGCCTGAACTGCCAGCCGTCTCGTGACGGCCGTACGCCGGCCCGCGTCGCCGCTTTCTGGCGACCGACGCGGAATCCGCGGAGGCACGCTCGCTCGGCGTCACGTCGTCGGGCGATCGCTCTCCCGGATCCGCTCGGGTCCGCCGTCGCGCTTGCGACCAAAGGGCGGTCGGTTATCTCCGTCGCCGCCGAACCTCCCGTATCGTGAGTCGGCGACGGACGCTCGCTCGCACCGTGTTCGCTGGACTGGTTCTGTTCGCCGTCGCGCTCGTCGGATCCGGCCTCCTGTCGTGGGTCGTCGGGGACGGCGCCGACGTGACGGCCGCGGGCGCGGAGACCGTCGCGCCCGCGAACGGGACGACGGTCATCACGACGAGCATGCAAGGGAACAACCGGATCGTCGCGTACGCGCCCGACGGGTCCGTGCTGTACTTCAACGACTCCCACGGGGTGTACGACGACGTCGACCCGAGCCCGCGGGGGGCGTACACGGTCACGTACATCGGGACAGAGAAGCTGAACCGGGCGGAGTGTCACTCCAGCGAGCCCTGCACGCGGCAGTTCATCGAGCGCGTGAACCTCACGACGGGCGAGGCCGAGCGACTCTACTCGCGCGTTGTCGCGAAGGCGCAGAACCACTGGCACGACGCGGACCGGATCGGTCCCCACCGCTGGCTCGTCGCGGACATCGCCCACGACCGGGTGTTCGTCGTCAATACCTCGACGGGTATCGAGACCTGGTCCTGGCACGCTCAGAACGGGTACGACGTGCGCTCCGGCGGGATATTCCCGAACGACTGGACGCACCTGAACGACGTGGAGCGACTGCCCGACGGCCGGGTCATGGTGAGCCTGCGCAATCAGGACACCGTCGCGTTCGTCGACCCCGAGACGGGCGTCCGGCGCGGCTGGTCGCTCGGCAGCGACGGGAACCACTCCCGCCTCTACGAGCAGCACAACCCCGACTACATCCCGCCCGAGCGGGGCGGTCCGTCGGTGGTGGTCGCCGACTCGGAGAACAACCGGATCGTCGAGTACCAGCGGGTAAACCGGACCGATACGGGCGGTCCGGGCGGTCCAACCAACGCCTCTGCCGGGACGTGGACGCGGACCTGGCAGTGGCGGGACACCGAACTGCGGTGGCCGCGTGACGCCGACCGACTCCCCAACGGTCACACCCTGATCACCGACACGAACGGAGGCCGGGTGATCGAGGTCGACGAGGCCGGACGGGTCGTCTGGCGAGTCGATATCGAGGGACCCTACGAGGCCGAACGGCTCGGCACGGGCGACGAGAGCGCCGGCGGTCCGTCGGCGGTTCGCGCCGGGATCGAGAGCAGATCGGTCGCGGAACCCGTCGCGGAGAGCGACCGGCCGGTCTGGGAAGCGGCCGCCGACGAGGCGGTCGCGGCGTGGTCGAGCGTCCTCCCGAGCATCGTGGTCAACCCGCTGCTCTACGTGTTGCCGCCGTGGATCGGCATCGTCGAACTCGGCGGACTGCTGTCGCTCCCGCCGGTGGCGCTCGCGTGGGGGCTTGCGGAGCTCTACTGGTCCCCCTACGGGGTGCGGCTGTCGCGCTCAGACGGTGTCAGATAGGGATCGGAGGCGGGCGACAGTCACTCGCTGACGACAAAGATGTGTGGCGCGTGGTGTCCTCGACGAGCCCGCTCGCGGGCACGGGGGCGTCGACCGGAGGGGAAACTGGACCGTTCAACCCGGTGGCCGGGCGCCGCGTCTGACCCAGTCGCCGACGATTCGGATCCGCGACCGGATTTCGCGCCCGACATCGTAGCGGTGGAGGAGCATCACGAGCCCGCAGCCGAGCCAGAGTGCCACCGACGCCGTCGGCGAGTGGGCGCGGAGGAGCACGCCGACGTTCTCCGTCGATATCGGATAGGCGAGCGCGATACCTTTCGGCGTCGTCGCGTCGACGAGCAGGTGCGAGAGGTACCCGACGCCGACCGCGCCGGCCGCTCGGCGGTCGCGCCGAGCGACGACTGCGACCGCGATTCCAGCCGCGAGCGCCGAGTGTGTGATACCGCGATGGACGAACGGCGGGCCGAAAAACGCGGGGAACAGCTGGTCGACGTCGGCGACCACGCCGCCGAGCGTGCCCGCCAGGGGCCTGTCGAACAGGACCGACCCGAGTGTGAACCCGATCGCCGCGTGTGTCAGGACCGCCGCGACGCCGAATCCGACCTCCCCGCCTGGATATGCGGCCACGAGTACTGAGCAGTTACCCGGTATCTATGATGAACGTTTCGCTCGCATGCGGCTTCCGTTCGCGGCTCCGCGGTATCGCGGTCTCGCCTGTTCCGAGGCTTCTCGACCGGCGTCTCCGGGCGGCGAAGCGACGGCGGACGGGCGCCGCGAACACCGGCCGGGCGCACGCGCCGCTCTCGCGTAGTGGCATCGAAATCGGGTCGGCGAACGCGGGGAAGGCCGACCCTACCAGTCGACGGAGAGGGTGCCGTCGCCGTTCGGGTCCGGGGCGATCTCCTCGTCGGTGCGGCGGTCGACGACATGGATGACGCCGCGGTCTTTCTTCGCGGGGCAGACCTCCGCCGCGCGGACGTTCTCGTCCAGGTCGTCCTCGTCGATGAAGTACGCCTGTGGCTGGGCGATACCGGTCGAGATGTCGAGCTTCCAGTTGTCCGAGACCTCGGCGCACTTCCCGGCGCCGAAGCACTTGTTCGCCTCGAAGATGATCTTGTAGGGCTTGTCCGCTACGGGGGGCGCGTCGCTCTCGCCGATCGTGCTCGGATCGACGGGTCCGTCCTCGGCCATGCTCAAAGATGAGCAGTCGCGGACCTTTCGTCTGTCGCTTCGCGCGAAATTCCGTGACCCCGCGGATCGCGCCGACGGCCCGCCCGCCGCTTATAAGACTCGGGCGGCCCCACCTCGACGCATGACCTATCTGGTGCCCTTCGACGGATCCGCCCTCGCGGAGGCAGCGCTGGAGCGGGCGACCGAGTTCGCGGCGCTGACCGACGAGGAGGTCGTCGCCCTAGTCGTCATCCCGCTCGACGAGCGCGATTTCGCCGTCGAGCGCGGCTGGATCGACGAAGACGAGCGCTACGACCCCGACGAGATAGAATCGGCGCTGGAGGCACAGGTGACGGCGATCGCGCCTAACGCGACGTTCCGCTGCGAGCGGCCGGAGGACGTGAGTTCGGTCGCGTCGATCACGACCGACGTGGTCCGGACCATTCGAACCGTGGCCCAGGACGTGAACGCGGAGATCGTCTTCATCGGGAGCGAGAACGCCGGCCGCGTCTCGACGCCGGTCACGAGCGTCGGGGCACCGGTCTCGGAAGACCCCCGCTACGACGTCCACATCGTCAGGCACGCCGGCGAGGACTGACAGGGACGGGGCGTCCGCTCAGCGGACGACGGTGACGGGGACCGGCGATCGCCGGACCACGGCCTCGGCGACGCTCCCCAGCAGGATGCGCGTGACGCCCGAGCGGCCGTGGCTGCCCATGACGATCTGGTCGACGGCGTTGTCCTCGGCGTACTCGACGATGACGCGGATCGGCTTGCCGACCTCGATGGCGCGATCGACGGTGAGTTCGGTGTCGGCCGCGAGGTCGGCGATGTCGTCGAACAGCTCCTCGGCGGCGGCCTTCTCCCCCTCGTACCACTCCTCGGAGAAGCTCGGGATCGAGGCCTGCGCGCTGTAGCCCGCCTCGGCGGGGTTGATGACGTGCAGGAGCACCACCTCGGCGTCGCCGAACTCCTCGGCGACGAACTCGAACGCCCTGTGTGCCTGTTCCGACCCGTCGACCGGGACGAGAACTCGTTTGCCCATAGGTAACATACGTTCCGCTCGGTGCTTCAATCTTCGGCGCGCTCGCGGGTGCGACTCCGTCGGGATCGGCCGGACGCCTGCAACCGAAGGCTTTCGAGGACGCCCCGACAACGCAGTTCCATGACGTCCGCCATGGCGGCGCCGTCCCTCGCCGCGGTCGCGCGGGTCACCGCGACGGCCACGCCGCCCCTGCAACCGGTCGGGTCGCTCGTCGCTGCGCTGGCGATCCCGGCCCTCACGTGGGCGACGCTGGTCGTCTGGGTGTACCAGGACGCGAGAGCACGGGCGACCGAGCGGCCCGCGGGGTGGGCGATAGCTGTCGCCGTCGTCCCGCCGCTGCTTGTCGGCTACATCTACTATCGCGGCGACCGAACTCGGCCCCAGTCGGACCGGGAGCGGCTCACGCTGACCGTGCTGCTCGCGCTCCTAAGCGCCATGATGGTCGGGACGGTCTTCGCGCCGCCGGACGTGTTCGCACAGCCGCGGAACACCTTCGGCGCGTTGCTGGTCACGCTGCCGCTGTTCTACCTGCTCGTCTATCGCGAGGGGGAGTCGAACGACGGCGGAGAATCGGCGTCCTGACGGGCGCGGTCAGTCGTCGTCCCGGTCGCGGGCTCAGTCGTCGCCGTTGACTTCCGAGCGGAGCGTCGCCACGTCGGCCAGCCGCTCGGCGTGAGCGTTGTGCTGGTGGATGGACTCGTCGTTTGACTGCTCCATGTAGACGACAGCGTCGTCGTCCAGTTCGGGGAACTCCTCGACGACGCCCTCGGCCATGGCGCGCACGCAGTCCTCGACGAACTTGGCGTCGAGGTGGGCCTGGTAGGTCATGTGGTCCTCGTCCGGCCGCTTGGCGAGGTTGTAGATGCGGGCGCTCATCGAGTCGCGCGCGACCTCGATGAGTTCCACGAGGTCGACGTCCGGGCCGCCCTCGCTCTCGATGGTGATCGTCGCGTGGCCGCGCTGGGAGTGGCCGGGCTGGGGCACCTCGCGGAGGAACTCCTCGATCGTCTCGTCGTCGACGCCCTGTTCGCGGAGCGTCTCGCGGGCGCGGGCGGCGGACATGCCCTGCGAGCAGGGACAGACCGTCATGCCGGTGACGCAGGCGCCGATCTCCTCGTCGGTGCCGTCCTCGGTGGCGGTCGCCGAGGCGATGACGTCGGCGGTCGACTGCGTGGGGAGGTCGCTCGCCGGGGTCTGCTCGCGGGTGACGAACTCGGCTTCCATGCGGACCTCCGCCTGCTCGGTGTAGTCGTGTTTCTCGAGGAGGCGCTCGGCGGCGTTGCCGCAGATGTCTTCGAGGCGGTAGTCGGTGCGGCTGACGGCCGCTTCGAGCGTCTCGTCGATGACCTCCATGTTCCGGCTCATGTCTGCGCCCTTGCGCCAGCTGGGCAGGTCGACGAACACTTCGAACTCGGCCATCAGGACGTACGGGCGTTTGTCCTCCCGTGCGATCTCGACGAGCTTCTCGACGCCGGTGACGCCGACGCGGTTGAGGCCGACGGTCACGTCCGGGCTCGACGCCTGGACGTCCGGCAGTTGCGGAGTCATTGCGCCCCGCTTAGGACCTTCCCCGAATAGTGCTTTCGAAAAGCCGAGTATTCGCCACGCTCGGTGACGCGGCACTCGCTCGACGGCCGACCGGCGAGGGCGCCGTCAGTCTTCGAGGTCGCGGAACAGCGCCTCGAAGTCGTCGTCGGCGAGACGGTCGGCGGCCGCGGTCAGCGAGTCCCGCAGTTCCTCGCGCCGGGATTCGAGCCGCCGGAACTCCTCGCTGCCGTCGAGTTCCGACGTCTCTTTCGCGGACTGGAGGGCGACGGCCGTCCGCGTCACGCGGTAGTAGTCCCGGAGCGTCCGCTCGTACTCCGCACAGCGCAACAGTCGGCCGATCGTCTCCAGGAGCTCCTCGCTGCTGATCGGCTTGACCACGTAGTCGTCGAACTCCATGTCGACGATGTCGAAGTCCGCGTCGACGGCGGTCACCATCGCCACCCGTGCGTCGAGTCCCCGCTCGCGGACCGTCTCGAGGACGTCGTCGCCGACGATGTCGGGCATCCGCCGGTCAAGCAGCACGACATCGACCGCCTCGTCCAGTTCCGCGAGCGCTTCTTCCCCGCTGTAGGCAGTTCGGACCGCGTACTCCTCCCTGACGTGTGCGGCGTACGAATCGGCGACTGCGGGCTCGTCGTCGACGATGAGCACGACCGCCCGCTCCTGACTTGTCATTCGAACGTGGACATATGGAACAACGGTGTGCAAAAAGCTTCCGTCGATTTCGCTGCCGTCGAGACCGCGGGAAACCGGCCGGGATCACCCCTCGTCGCGGTCGTCGACGAGGTCCTCGTACCGCGCGCCGGTCTGTTTCAGCGTCTCCGTCGAGTAGAGCCGCTCGTGGTCGTAGGGCAGGTACTCGCCGGCCAGCTCGTCGACCTTCTCGTCGACGGCCTCCTGCTCGCGCCCGTGGATCATCGTGAAGAGGTTGTACGGCCACTCCTGGTCCGGACGCCGCGGCCGGTGATAGCAGAGCGTGACGTACGGGAGCCGGCCCACTTCGACGCCCCGCTCGTCCAGTTCGTCGTCCGGCAGGTCCCAGACGACCATGCAGTTGGCGTCGAAGCCCGTCGCGAGGTGGTTGACGACGCAGCCGATCCGCTTGATGCAGCCGTCTGCGAGCAGTCGGTCGACGCTGTCGAGCACGTCCGCCACCGGCGCGTCGACCGCCTCGGCCACGTCCCCGTACGGCGTCGCGGTGAGCGGGAACCCCTCCTGGACCTCCAGCAGGATCCGGCGGTCGAGGTCCGTCAGGTCCGCGGCGGCCCGCTCGCTGATCGTCGTCGCCGCCACGTCGGTCTCGGCGAGGCTCTCGCGGGCGAACCGGTCGGTGTTGACGACGGGGAACTCCAGGTCGATGTAGAAGTCCGTCAGCATCGGGAGGACGAGCACGGCGCAGCCGGTCCGCTCCTCGATCTCGGCGAGGATGGCGTCGCGCCGCTCCTTCGACGCGGCGGTCACCACGAACCACATGTTCCACTCGTGGTCGCGGGCGTAGTTGTGATTGACCTGGTCGTACTCGTTGATCACCGCCGCGACCTCGTCGAACCGGTCGACGGGCGCTTTGACTGCCGCCAGGGTCGAACTGCCGATGACCGGGGGGTTGAGCACGGGGCCGAACCGCCGGAAGACCCCCTCGTCGTAGAGCCGCTGGACCCGCTCCAGCGCCTCGGTCTCGTCCACGCCCACGTCGGCGGCGACGGCCTCGAAGGGCCGCTCCGCCACCGGGAACCCGCTCTGCCAGCCGTCGACGATAGCCGCGTCGACCGGGTCCACCTGCGACCGCCAGTCGGCCGTCCCCTGACTCATTCGACGGGAGTTAGGAGTAGTCCGGTGTGACTCTTTCGGACCGTCTCTCTCGCCGGGCGGTCCTCACAGGATACTGCCCGCTTTCGGTGCCGCTGACACCACTCCTTTGGTGCCAGGGTCCGAGGGGCCAGACGATGGCTACTGAGGCCACGTTCACGGTGCCGTCCGACCAGTTTCCGCTGGGAACTATCTTCGAACAGCTGCCCGGGGTGACGGTCGAACTGGACCGGATCATCCCGGCACAGGACGTCGTGATCCCCTATTTCTGGGTCCGAGGAACTCGTATCGAGGATATCGAGAACGCGTTTCAGGACCATCCGGGCGTGGAGAACATCGCGCTCGTCGATTCCATCGAAGACCAGTACCTGTTGCGCGTCGAGTGGTCGCTGGCGTACGATGGCATCCTGCGGGCGCTGACGGAGACCGGCGTCCCGCTCATCGAAGCCGTCGGCACGAACACGCAGTGGACCTTCGACGTCCGGGGCGACGACCAGCAGGACATCGCGTCGTTCCAACAGCGGTGCAAGGAGCTTTCGATCCCGATCACGCTCTCAAAGCTGCACGCGCTCACGCCCCTCGAATCGGAGACCGAGTCCGCACTCACCGACGCCCAGCAAGAGGCGTTGGTGCTCGCGTACCGTCGCGGCTACTTCAACTCGCCGCGGGACGTGACGATGGCAGACCTCGGCGACGAACTGGGGATCACCCAGCAAGCAGTCGCGTCCCGGCTCCGACGCGGGATCGAAAAGATACTCGGCACGACGCTCCCCGAAACGCGGCCCCCCTGACGACGGGCATATAAATGGTTTGTATACTAAAAAGCAGGTGGGATCCGTGCGGAACAGCTACGAGAGAGTATGGCTGGGACCCAACTCGACCTGGATACGATCGTCGACCTCTGTAGAGACGAAGACCGCCGCATCGTGCTTGCAGTACTGGTAGAACGACAGCGTGCAGTGACGCTCGACGGTCTCGCGAGAGCGATCGTCGAGCACAGCGACGACATCTCGTCGGACGCCTCCGCCGAGACGGTCGCTAGGATGAAAACGTCCCTGTATCACTGCCACGTCCCGAAATTAGCGGACGCCGGGCTCGTCACTTTCGATACCGACCGGAAGCTGGTGGAGCCGGAAGACGGATTCGAGCAGATCGAACCGCATCTCGGCTCGGTCCTCGGGGACGGTACCGAGGCCCCTGCGCCCGTGAAACTGTAGTCTCCACCGAAGAACGCTTCATCGGCGAAGTCACGACCCGTCTGTCCTCGTAACCGAGGCCGGCGAACGAACCGCGGGGAGACGGACCGCGACGAACGGTCGAAACGGGGTCGGGAAACCGACCACGCTCGTACTCGCTCGCCGGAATCTAGTCACGTTGCGCTCTACGCAGGTGCTCAGTGAGGACAAAGCATTTATTCGAAAGGAGCGCCGGCTAGGTTGTGAATCGGCGACACTTTCTGTCTGTTCTGGGGGCGACAGCCCCGTTGACCGGGTGCCTCTCCCGGGGGAGCGGTGGCTCGCTCGCCGTCGGCGACTCGTTTCGGACGGCAGCGGGAGCGACGGTCACGGTGGCCGATATCCGCCTCCGACGGACGCTGTTCGATATGGCCTTTCCCGACGCGGTCGTCCTGCTCGCTCCGCCGGAGTCTCAGTTCGTCCTGGTCACTGTTTCGCTCGACGGACGGAACGCGCTGGTTCCCGATCCGAGTTCGTTTGGACTCAGCATCGACGGCGCGGGCTGGACCGGGAGCACGAGACTGGGGGGAACGAACATCGACCACCGACTCTCGACTCCGAACGACGCCGTCCACCGAACGCCGAGCGGGGCGGACGAACGCGGGGACGACCTCGCGACCGTCGGATTCACCGTACCGGTAGACGTCGAACCCGATCAGGTGTCCGTCGCGTGGGAGCGCGACGGGCAGACGGCGCGGTGGATAGGAGACGACGGCCTGGCGGACGCGCTCGGTTCGCCGCCGGACTTTCGCGTCGAGGCCATCGATCACCCCGATGCGTTCGCCTGCGACGAGAGGTTCGACGTCTCCGTGACGGTCGCGAACGACGGCGGCCGCGCCGGCGTCTTTCAGGCCGTCTTCCCCGCGGTGGAACCGATCGACGAGGGCCACCCGGACTCGTTCGCAGAGCGGATCCCGTCCGGGGAATCGAAAACGTGGACCGGGTCGCTGGAGTTCCCGCCGCACCTGCACCCGGACGGCTGTGACGACGACGTGCAGTCGGCGACGTTCGAACTCGATTGGGGACTGGGGACCAGAGCGATCACGCTCGAACGGCGGACGTAGACCGGTCGGTAGCAGCCACGGCAGAAACACCCAGCGCGTTGCCCGAAGCGGGCCGCTTTAGAGTCGCCGGTCCGAACAGTTTCCCATGGCTCAAACGACCCAGGAGTTCGGCGACTGGCCGCTGAAGCGGCTGATGACGGAGGTCGTCGGATCCGGACAGAAGTCCGCGGAGGACATGACGCGCGACCAGGCCCGCGAGGCCTTCCAGCGCATCCTCGCCGGCGAACCCGACCCGACGACGCTCGGCGCGTTCTGGCTCGCCAACCGCTGGAAGCGCAACAACGCCGAGGAACTGGCGGCGTACCTCGACGTGATGCGCGAGGAGAGCGTCGAGACGGCCGAGCCCGACGCCGACCCCGTCGACTGCGGCGCCAACTACGACGGCAAGGGTCGCTCGGCGATTCTGGGCGTCGCCGCGGGCGTCGTCGCCGCCGCCACGGGCACCCCCGTCGTCGTCCACAGCGGCGACCGCGTCCCCACGCAGAAACAGGACGCCTACAAGCACGTCCTCGACGAACTCGGCGTGCGGACAGAGATCGAACCCGGCGAGAGCGCGGACATGGTGGACGAGGTCGGCTTCGGTTTCTACTACCAGCCGGCCTTCAATCCCGGGGTCGACGCGCTGTTCGACCGCCGCGACCAGATGGGCGTTCGGACGTTCGTCAACACCGTCGAGACGCTCGCTAACCCCGCGAACGCCGACGTGCACCTCGGCTCGTTCTACCACCTCGCCTTCGCGACGAAGATGACCGACACGCTCCAGGCCACCGAGAGCCAGGACGTCTCGCGGACGCTGTTCTTCCAGGGCATGGAAGGCTACGACGACGTGCGTCCCGGGACCACGGTCGTCGCCGAGTGGAACGCGGGCGACGAGGAACTCGACGACTTCGAGATCCAGACCGCGAACTACGGCATGGACTTCGAGAGCGAGGACCTCCAGGTTGACGACGTGGCCGCCGAATCGGCCGCGATCACCGAGGACGTCCTCGCCGGCGAGCGCGACGACCAGTTCGCCGACGCCGTCGCGCTCAACGCCGCCCTGCGGATCTACGCCCGCGAGGACGCCGACTCGCTGGACGAGGGGCTGGAGATGGCACGCGACGCGCTCGACAGCGGCGACGCCGCGGACGTGCTCGACGACCTGCGGGAGTTCTGACGGCGACATCGGGAACCGTCGGTCGACCGACCCGGTTTCGTCCGACAGATTCCGCGAGAGCGCGACAGATTCTTGCGGCACGAGAGAGACTATTGTGCCGATGGACACTTTCGAGGGATACCGCCGACCGGACGGCCGGATCGGCGTGCGCAACCACGTCGCGGTCCTGCCCACGTCGGTCGCGGCGAGCCCGGTCGCCGACCGCATCGCCGGCGACGCCGGCCGATGGGCACGCGCAACGCCCCACCAGATGGGAACCAGTCAACCCGACGCCGGGCGCGAGCGCACGCGGACGGTCCTCTCGGGCATCGGCCGCAACCCGAACGTCGGCGCGGCGCTCGTCGTCGAACTCGGGACCGAGGATCTAGACGCCGAGGACGTCGCCGACGACGTCGCGAAGTCGGGCAAACCCGTCGAGACGCTGGCGGTCCGCGAGGCCGGCGGGACGGAGGGCGCGCTCGACGCGGGGGCCGAAATCGTCGCGGACCTCTGGGAGGAGGTCGGCGATCAGTCCCGCGAGGAAGCCGACGCGAGCGAACTCGTCTTCGGCGTCGAGTGCGGCGGCAGCGACGCGACGAGCGGCATCGCGGCCAACCCCGCCGTCGGCGACGCGTCCGACCGCCTCGTCGACGCGGGCGGAACGGCCTGTATCTCGGAGACGCCGGAGTTCATCGGCGCCGAGCACGTCGTCGCAGACCGGTGCGTCGACGAGCAGACGCGCGAGAGACTTTTCGATCGGGTGGGCCGGCGCGAGGAACTGGCCGACCTGATGGGCGTCGACATGCGCGGCGCCCAGCCCACGCCGGGCAACCAGGAGGGCGGGCTGACCACCATCGAGGAGAAGAGCCTCGGCGCCATCGCCAAGTGCGGCACGCGGCCCATCCGGCACGTCGTCGACTACGGGGAGGAACTGCCCGTCGGGGGCGGCGTCGCGGTGATGGACACGCCGGGGTACGACGTCGAGAGCGTCGTCGGCAAGGTCGCCGGCGGCGCGCAGGTGATCGCCTTCACGACGGGTCGGGGATCGACAACCGGGAACCCCATCGCGCCGGTGATCAAGGTGACCGGCAACCCGCGGACCGCAGAGCGCCTCGCGTCGAACATGGACGTCGACGCGAGCACGGTCATCGACGGCGAACCGCTCGCCGAGGCGGGCGAGCGCGTGTATCGAACCCTACTGTCCGTCGCCGACGGCGCCGAGACCGCCGCGGAGACCCGCCGACTGGAGGAGTTCGCGATCAACGAGCGCCAGCCGCGGGAACTCGCTGCGGAGGGCGGCCGATGAGCGCGGTTCGGGAGGGTGACCGATGAAGGGCGAAGTGCTCGACGGACGGGCGCTGTTGATGGCAACCGAGGACAACGTCGCGACGGCGCTCGAAGACCTCGAACCCGGTGACACCCTCGACGATGCCGATCCGCCGCTGACAGTCGCCGACGAGGTCCCGTTCGGCCACAAGGTCGCGCTCGCCGACCTCGACGCCGGGGAGACAGTGCACAAGTACGGCGAGGTCATCGGCGAAGCGTCGGAGGATGTCGCTCGCGGCGAGTGGGTCCACACCCACAACTGCGAGAGCACGCGGGGACGTGGCGACCGCGCAGTGGCGGACGCCGGGGCGGAGCCCGCGGAGACCGACGGGAGTGAGTCGGCGTGAGCCTGAAACAGGGATTCGAGGCCGTCGACCGCGGCGACCGCGGCGTGGGCGTGCGCGACCGAGTGCTCGTCCTGCCGTCGGTCATCTGCTCGCGGATCGTCGCCGACCGGATCGCCGAGGCGGTGCCGGGCGCGGTGAGCGCGCCGCACGACCACGGCTGCGCCCAGATCGGCGACGACAAATCGCAAACCCTCCGGGCGTTTCTCGGCGTGGGGTCGAACCCCAACGTCGCGGGGACGGTCGTCGTCGGTCTGGGCTGTGAGTCGATCCAGAGCGACGACGTGGCCGCGGACCTGGCGGACCTTGGAGTTCCCGTCCGGGAGACGGCGATCCAGGACGCCGGGGGGACCGAGGCGACGGTCGAGGCGGGCGTCGACGCGGCCCGACAGCTCCGGGACGCAGCGGAGTCGGGCGTCGGGCGGACCGCCGATCTCTCGGATCTGACGGTCGGCGTCGTCTCGGGCGATCTCTCGGCGTCGACCCGCGAGACGGCGGACCCGCTGGTGGGCCGGGCAGTGGACGAACTGGTCGAGGCGGGCGCAAGCGTCGTCGCTGCCGGGAGCGAGCGCGTGGTCGCCCACCCTGACGCCGCCGCGGCGCGCGCCGCGAGCGACGAGACCGCGACGGCCGTCCAGGACGTCGCTGAACGCCACGGCGGTCAGCCTGCGCGCGCGTCGCGAGTGGGCCGAGAGGCCGCCGACCACGAGTTCGACGTCGTGATGAGGGCCTGGGGCGACCAGCCGGTCCGGGACGTGCTCGACTACGGCGAGCGGGCCGTCCACGAGGAGGGACTGGCCGTGGTCGACGCGCCCTCGCGGTTCACGGAGGCGGCGACGGGGCTGGTCGCCGCGGGCGCGCAGGTCGTGATCCACGTCACCGGCGAGGGCGTGCCGACGGGCCACCCAGTCGCGCCGGTACTCAAGGTCTCCGGCGACGAGGCGACGCTCTCGGCCGTCGGCGGCGACATCGACGTGGACGCGAGGGCCGCCGCGGCCGGTGACCTGGTCGACCGCCTGCGGGCGGTCGCGGGCGGCGAGCGCGTCCGCGCGGAGGAACACGGGCTCGAATCGTCGGCGATCACGCGGATCGGCCCGTCGATGTGAGCGGCGGGTCGCGAGCCCCCACCGAGTCGTCCGCGACGGCGGTCGTGGCCGCGTCGTGACGCCGGGGCCGTCTGCGACGGCGGTACCATCAGGGTTTTCTTCGCTCCGGCGCTCTGTCGAATCATGAGTGACGATCTGACAGCGACGCTGCACACGTCGAAGGGCGACATCGAGGTCCGACTGTTCGAGGACAAGGTACCGAACACCGTCGAAGCGTTCGTCGACCACGCGACCGAGTCCGACTACGAGGAGGCTGAGATCGGCCCCGGCGAGGGCGCCTGGGAGGACCCCGAGAGCGGCGAGAAGCGCGTCGATCCGCTGTACGAGGACGTCGAGTTCCACCGCGTCATCGAGGACTTCATGCTCCAGGTCGGCGACCCGACGGGGACGGGCCGCGGCGGTCCGGGCTACACCTTCGACGACGAGTTCCACGATGATCTGCGCCACGACGAGCCGGGCAAGCTCTCGATGGCAAACCGCGGCCCCGACACGAACGGCTCGCAGTTCTTCATCACCCTCGACGCACAGCCCCACCTCGACGACAAACACGCCGTCTTCGGCGAGGTCGTCGACGGCATGGACGTGGTCGAGGAGATCGGTTCGGTCGAGACCGACCCGAGCGATCGACCGATCGACACTATCGTGTTAGAATCAGTCGATATCCACCGGTAATACCCGCTGTTCTTCCGAGGGCTCCCGATACGCTTTTACTTTCTTGAGCCGATAGAAGGTGTGGACTGATCCCTTCCAGCCCTCTCATTCCCTGTTATAATACTACGGGTAGGAATATAATTTAAGATAATTTTCGATCGGCGTGGTCATGCGATTTGCGAAGAAACCTGCGGCAAGTTCCACCGCAATTTAAGTAGTATGATCGGCTATGGCACAGTATGCCTCGCGATACCGACGATTCGGACACCAGCCGACGACGATTCCTAAAAGCGACCGGCACCGCAACCCTGACGTCCGCCATCGCTGGGTGTGGATCCAACGGGGGAGGAACGGACACGCCCGGCGGGGACGGGGGCGACACGCCGGACGGCGACGGAGGTGGGGGCGGCACGGACACGGGCACGGACGGCAGCCCGATCACCGTAAACGGCTATCCGTACGGGATCGGCGAAGCGAAGGTCGGGGAAGCGAAGCGGGTGATGGAGGAGGCCGGCTACGGACCGGACAACCGCTATACGCTGGACTGGCTGCAGTACACCAGCCCGACGTGGTCGGAGATGGCGAGCACGATCGCGTCCCGACTGGAGGCGGCCTACATCGACATGAACCAGAGCGAAGCGGCGTTCTCGCCGCTGCTGGAGACCACCCGGAACGGCAACCACGAAGCGTACACGCTCGGGTGGGTCGCCGACTACCCCGGCCCGCAGAACTTCGTCCAGCTGCTCGACCCGCCGAACACGGTGTACACCGACAACCCGTCGGCGAACGGCGCGCGTCTGTTCTGGACCGAGGACGCCAACGCGGACCCCGAGGTCCGCCAGTTCATGGTGGACCAGTACAAGCGGATCGAGAACAACCCGGCCGACACCGAGGAGGCCGCCAAGATCCGCGGCGAAGCGGCGGTGAACATGGAAGAGGGGATGTGGCAGGAGGCGGCGCTGATCCCGATCTTCCAGTCGGTCACCGAGGGCATGTGGTACGACTACGTCGACTACAACCCGCCGGGATCGATGGAGCCCTCGCGGGCGAAGGCGAACAACTCGGTCGCCGGGATCGAGGGCAAGAGCCGCCTCTCGACGCTGTCGGGCACGTTCAGCAGCCTCGACCCGATCGCCTCCGGGAACACGGAGAGCGGCGGGAAGATCATGGACATGTTCGACGCCCTGACCAACTACCGGAACGGGACGACCGAGATCGAGAACCTGCTGGCGAAGGAGTACGAGGTCAGCGACGACTTCACGACCTACACGTTCACCCTGAAAGAGGGCGCGACCTTCCACGACGGCTCGGAAGTGACCGCGCAGGACTTCGTCTACTCCATCAAGCGCCTGATGGCGTCCCCGAACTCGACGAACTCCAAGTTCCCGCTCAGCGTCCTGGGCATCGAGCACGAGACGGAGACCGTCGAGGTGACCGACGACGAGGGGAACACGGTGACCGCGACCGACACCGGCGAACCGAAGACGACCGAGCGGGTCGTCCCCGACTCCATCGGCGTCGAGGCGACCGGCGACTACGAGCTGAAGATCTCCCTCGAGAAGCCGTTCGCCTTCTCGCTGTCGGTGCTCGCGTACTCCGCCTTCTCCGCGGTGCCGGAGGGCATCGTCGGCGACATCGAGGGCTACGAGGGCGAGATGACGTTCGAGGAGTTCTCCTCGAACCCGGTCGGCGCCGGCCCCTTCCAGTTCGTCAAGTGGGAGTCCGGCAACGGCGGCGAGATCGTCATGGACACCTACCAGGACTACCACGGCGAGGTGGCCAACTTCGACGGCATCGACGCGTCGATCCTCAAGGACCCCCAGGCGCGGTACAACCGCTTCCTCAACAAGAACGCCGACATCGGCGGCGTCCCGACCTCGCAGTACCAGGCCGACGCCGTGACGATCGACAAGACCGACGACCTCGGCCGCGAACTCGGCACCTACGACCTCGAAAACGGGGAGACCGTCAACCTCGCGAAGGTCCCCGAGATCGGTACCTACTACATCGGGTTCAACATGCAAGCGGTCCCGAAGCCGGTCCGGCAGGCGATGGCGTACGTCATCAACCAGCCCGAGTTCATGAAGCAGGTGTTCAAAGACCGCTTCGAGCCGGCCTACCACCTCACGCCGCCCCAGATCTTCCCCGGCGGCATCGAGGCGTACGACCAGCACTACAAGCCAGAGTAACGCCGCTCTCGTAGCACGCGGCGTACTCTGATGACCGATTCACGAAGTCGACGGACGTATTACTCGCCGGGACGCATAGTACGACAATTACCCGAATAACGGAGACTACGCCATGAACAAACTCCTGTATCTCGCGAAACGACTCGTCCTCGGGGTGCCGGTGGTGCTGTTCGGCCTTTCGATGACGTTCATCATCCTCTACCTGTCCCCGTTCGACCCGATGACGGCCATCCTGGGTCGCGACTCCGACCCGCAGACGGCGCGCCAGCTCGCCGTCGCATTGGGGCTCAGGTATCCGGACGGCACGCCCGTACCGCTGTGGATCCAGTACAAGAACTTCCTCGTCGAAACGATCACGTTCAACTTCGGCGAATCGTGGGTCGTCACGCGCGGCCAATCGGTGACTCAGTTGGTGTGGGAACGGATGCCCGCGACGGTGTGGCTCGGCTTCTGGTCGGTGGTTATCGCACTCGTGCTGGGGATCCCGATCGGACTGTACGCCGGCCTCCGCTCGAACACGTGGGGTGACTACACGGCTTCGTTCGGTGGGATCGTCTGGCGGGCGATGCCGAACTTCTGGCTCGCCGTCATGCTGACCGGCCTGCTCTCGGCCGGCGGTCTGCTGTCGTTCTACCGGGGCTTTCTGATACCGACCGACGTGATCGGGACGCCGAACGCGCTGGGCAACATGCTCGGCAGCTACCAGCTCGTCGAGGGGATATCGATACCGGTCCCGAACCTCTACAACTGGGCCGTCGCGTTCAAGTGGATCCTCCCCGCCGCCCTCGTCCTCGGTTCGTCCTCGATGGGTAACGAGGTCCGCATCGGGCGGACGGCGGTCCTGGAGAGCATCAACGCGCCGTACATCGACACCGCGAAGGCCAAGGGGCTCTCGACGCGGTCGATCATCGGGAAACACGTCGCCCGGAACGCCCTCATCCCGCTGCTGCCGGTCATCATGGGCGAGTTCTATCTGCTCATCGGTGGGTCGCTACTCGTCGAGCTCGTCTTCGGTATCCGGGGGATGGGCAACCTCTTCCTCTCGGCGATCTTCGCCTCGGACATCCCCATCATCGGCGCGTTGACCTACGTGTTCATCCTGATACTCGTCTTCTTCAACATCGCACAGGACATCGCGTACACGTACATCGACCCGCGGATCACTCTCGACGGGGCGGGTGAGTGACCATGTGTGCGACCGTCACCGACACGGCACGCCAACGCGACGTGCGCGACGACTCGACGCTGCGCGAGCGGATCGCCGCGAACCCGAAGCCCGCGGCGACGTGGGCCGCGGTCGCGCTCGGCCTGATAGCCGTGGAGTTCGGCGCGCTGCTCGCGGGCATCATCCTCGTGCTCGACTCGGCGCTCATCGGGACGACGGCGCTCGTCGAGGTGTTCGTCGGCGTCTTCTCGCCGGCCGCCTCGGAGACCGTCCTCGGGTTCCAGCAGTCGGCCACAGCGTTCCTCGACGGCCTGCGGAGCGCCGCCAACAGTATCCCGACGCTGCTCTCGCGGGAGACGATCCCCAACCAGGGGTACAAGACCGGCCCGAACGGTCCCTGGGAGAACACCTTCCTCGGGCTCGAACCCGCGGTCGCGTGGGCGATCCGCGCGACGCTGGTCTACGTCTACGCGTTCGTGCTCGCCTACTGGGCGTTCCGCGGCTGGCGCGTCTACCGCGACCACTACCGCAACGCCGACTGGACGCCCCGCGACGACGTCGTCGACCGACTCCGGGGCCACCGCTGGGCGCAGTTCGGCATCGTGGTCGTCCTGGTGTTCGCGACGATGGCGCTTTTCGCCCCCTCGCTGGGGCCGACGACCGTCGAGCAGAACATCGAGTCGCCGTACAGCCACGAGATACAGTACTTCGACGCCGAGAGCGGCGAGGTCCAGACGGCCCTCGCCGGCGACGCGAACTTCAACTCGAAGTCGAAGGGCAACGGCGACCAGAACGTCGGACCGATGACCTACGACGACTTCGGCAGGTTCCACCCGTTCGGCACGCTGACCAACGGGCGAGACCTGTTCACCTTCGCCGTCATGGGCGCACGGGTCTCCCTGACGGTGTCGGCGCTCGCGATGGGTCTGGCCGGGATCATCGCGATAATCATGTCGCTCGCCTCCGCGTACTACAAGGGGATCGTGGATCTCGCCACCATCCTCGCGGCGGACGGCATCACGTCGATCCCGCAGTTGCTCCTGCTGTTGATGGTCGCCATGGCGTTCCGGGGGCACTGGCTCGCCGACGTGTTCAACGGGGGGTTCCTGCTCGCGCTGGTGTTCGGCCTCACGGGCTGGCCCGGCCTGTGGCGGGCCGTCCGCGGCCCGGCGCTGCAGGTCTCCGAGGAGGAGTGGATCGACGCGGCCGAGAGCTTCGGCCAGCGACCGAGCGTGACCATGCGAAAACACATGTTACCCTACGTACTCCCGTACCTGCTCATCTACGGGTCGATGGCCGTCGGCGGTATCGTCATCGCGCTCTCGGCGCTCTCGTTCATCGGGGGCGGCCTCGGCATCAATCCCCCGACCCCCGCCTGGGGCCGCGCGATCGAGATGGGGCGCAACTACGTGTCCACGCAGTCGTGGCACATCGCGCTCATCCCCGGGATGCTCATCGTGATCCTCGTCACCGGGCTCAACGCGTTCGGTGACGGCATCCGGGACGCGATCGACCCCGAGAGCGAGGGCGGCGCTGAAGAGGAAGCGGCCGCAGGGGGGACGGCGGGATGAGCGACCCGTCGTCCGGCGCCGACCGGCGCCGCACGCCAGACCGCCGCGAGGGCGAGGAACCCGTCCTCTCGGTGCGGAACCTCCGGACCGTCTTCCGGACCGACCGCGAGACGATCCGCGCGGTCGACGGCATCGACCTCGACCTCTACGAGGGCGAGACAGTCGGCCTCGTCGGCGAGTCCGGGTCGGGCAAGTCCGTCACCGCCCGCTCGATCATGGGCCTCGTCGAGGAGCCGGGCGAGATCCTCCCCGGCTCGTCGATCAAGTTCAAGGGCGAGGAGATCACCGGCTACTCGGTGAAAGAGTACCAGGACCTCCGCGGGAGCGGCATCGGGATGGTCTTCCAGGACCCGCTGTCGTCGCTCAACCCGGTGTTCACCGTCGGCAACCAGATCAAGGAGGCCCTGAAGGTCAACCGCGGTATCACCGGCGAAGCGGCCCGCGAAGAGGCGATCGAACTGCTGGAAGCGGTCCAGATCCCGGACGCCTCGCGCCGCCTGAAGGAGTACCCCCACGAGTTCTCCGGCGGGATGCGCCAGCGCGCGGTCATCGCGATGATGCTCGCGTGCGACCCCGAGGTCCTGATCTGCGACGAGCCGACGACCGCGCTCGACGTGACCATCCAGGCGCAGATCCTGGACCTGCTCGAAGATCTGCAGGCCGAGCGCGGCCTGTCGATCCTCTTCATCACCCACGACATGGGCGTCATCGCGGACATCACCGACCGCGTGAACGTGATGTACGCCGGTGAGATCGTCGAGAAGGCGCCGACGGAGGAGCTGTTCGCCAACCCGCGACACCCCTACACGAACGGGCTCCTCGACGCGATCCCCGGTCAGCACGCCGACGAGGAGCGCCTGCGGACCATCGAGGGCGACGTGCCCACGCCGAACGAAGCGGCGACGTACTGCCGGTTCGCCCCTCGCTGCCCCAAGGAGTTCGAGGACTGCACCGCGGTCCACCCGCAGTTGGTCGAGGTCAACGACGACGAGACCGACCACATCGCCGCCTGTCTCCTCTACCCCGAGGACCGGTCGACGGGCGAGGCGGTCGCCCACCACGAGCGGGTGGCCGATCGGTCCGATCGCCCGCTGAGTTCGGAGAGCGGGGAGGACACGGGCGACGTCGCGACCGACGGAGGTGACCGACAATGAGCGAGATGACTCAGCAACGAGGGCGTTCGGACCCCGCGGTGACGGGCGAGACGCTCGTCGAGGTGAAAGAGCTGAAGAAGTACTACGGCGGCCAGGGCCTGCTCGCGGATCCGCCGGTCAAGGCAGTCGACGGCGTGAGCTTCACCATCCAGCGCGGCGAGACGCTGGGGCTGGTCGGCGAGTCGGGCTGCGGCAAGACGACGCTCGGCCGGACGCTGGTCCAGCTCGAGAACGCCACCGAAGGGAGCGTCGAGTTCGACGGCACGGACATCACCGAGCTGTCGGGCAAACGGCTCAAAGAGTGGCGGCGCAACGCACAGATCGTCTTCCAGGACCCCGAGTCCAGCCTCAACGACCGGATGACCATCGGCGAGATCGTCCGCGAGCCGCTGGACGTCCACGAGGTGGGCAGTCCGCGCGAGCGTCGAGAGAAGGTCAAAGATCTGCTGGCGCAGGTCGGACTCCAGCCGGAGCACTACTACCGCTACCCTCACCAGTTCTCCGGCGGCCAGCGCCAGCGCATCGGCATCGCTCGCGCGCTCGCGCTCGAACCGGAGTTCGTCGTCCTCGACGAGCCCGTCTCCGCGCTTGACACCTCGGTGCAGGCGAAGATCCTCAACCTGCTGGAGGACCTGCAGGACGAGTACGACCTGACGTACCTCTTCATCGCGCACGACCTCTCGGCGGTCCGGCACATCTGCGACCGGGTCGCGGTGATGTACCTCGGGAAGATCATGGAACTGGGGCTGACCGAGGAGCTGTACACGGACCCGGCGAACCCCTACACTCACTCGCTGCTGTCGGCGATCCCGGTGCCCGACCCGACGGTCGACAGGGAACGGATCACGCTCCCGGGGACGCCGCCCAGCCCGCGGGACCCCCCGACAGGGTGTCAGTTCACGACGCGGTGCCCGGCCAAGATCCGTCCCGACGACTATCAGGATCTGGATCCGGACACCTGGATCGCGATCGAGCAGTTCCGCGAGGTGATCCGCGAGCGAAGCCGGATCGACCTCAGCGTCCGCAACCGGATCCGCCGTCAGATGGGGCGGTTCTCCCGGTTCGACGACATCGACGAGGCGGTCCGGGACCTGTTCGACGACGACGTCTCCGACGAGGTGATGGACCACATCGAGCAGGCCGCGGAGCACGTCAAAGCGGGCTATCCGACCCGGGCCCGCGAGTACATGGGCGAGCAGTTCGACAGCGTGTGCGACACGACCAGGCCGGAGCTGTACCCCGTCAGCGACACGAACCGGCTGAGCTACTGTCACCGCCACGCCGAGGAGTACGACGGCGTCGACGCGACCATCAGCCGCCGGTCGCATGGCGAGTAACCGGCTCCGATTCGCCGAGTTCGCCCTCTGGGTCCTCGCCGTGAGCGCGGCCGTCTCGGCGGCCGCCATCGCCGTCGGGTACCTCGTCGGCGGGACGCTCGTCACCTCGAAGTACGCCGTCTTCCTCGTCGGCATCCTCCTGTTCGGCATCGGGAGCCTGGGCATCCAGCCGACGCCCTCGTACAAGGACGAGAAGCGGGTCTCGCTGGAGTCGACCCACGAGCACGGCTTCGAGGCGCGCATCCAGGAGATCCCACCGTTGCGCGGCGAGCACGTCCCCTTCGACCAGCGGGTGGGTCGGAACAAGAAGGTGTTCGCCGCGAGCCTGCTCGTCCTCGGCGTCTCGCTGGTCATGGAGTTCTGGCTGGGGATCCGGGTGTGAGCCGGCGGCAGGCCTCACGCGCGTTCCGGCCGATGTCCCCACGCCACCACCCTTTACTGTCCGAACCGCGTTACCCCAGACATGCCCCACCAGAGTGACGGACCCGGCGGGCCCGACGAGCGAGAGGTCGTCGCCCAGCACAGCGAGGAGATAAAGAGCAACTGGGAGCGGACGCTCCACGACATGCAGGCGATGGCGGACGACCGGGAGTCGAAGGGCTACGCGACGCTGACCGTCCCGGCCGGCGACACGACGACGCTCACGCCGGACATGGGCGAAGACGACTCCTGGGGCCTCTCGCACGTCGTCCCCGACAACTACGCCGACGACTTCGAGGCGCTCTACGAGGAGTCGGCCTTCGAGGAGTCGGCCGTCTACCAGCTGGAGAGCGGCGGATTCGTCTTCGTCGTGACGGAACTGATCAACCCGACCGACGAGGTCGTCATCTTCGTCGCGGGGTCGTACGACATGCGCTTCGCCGGCGGGCTGGTCCGCACCGCGATGGACCGCGAGGAGATGTACACGCACGTCAAGACGCTCGATCACACCCATCTCGGCACGTTCCACCACGACGACCCGTCGGACTTCTTCCCCGACCCCGAGGTCTTCTACGCCTACGACGTGACGAGCTGAGCCGGGCTTCCGACCCGCCGGCCGCGGCGGACGAACCGCGACCGGTCGAGTCCCGCTCGTTTGTGAACGAATCTCCTGAAACAGAGTTCAGTAAACGCGCCTACAGAAATGTATTTCAGATTATAACTAAGGGGAACGGGGTCGTAGTGATAGATGTAATGCGACGGAACCACTCCTCGGCCGCACGTGCCGAGCTCCCCACCGAGTACAGTCTGGCGCGGACGCTGCTCGCGTCGCTCGCGGTCTCCCTGGCGGTCGTCGTCGGTGCGCTGGCGGTCATGTACCCCGCGCTCTCGGCTTCACTGGTCGCTCTCAGCGCGATCTCGTGGGCGCTCACCGCCCTCGTTCTGCGCGTTCGCCTGCAGCGCCGTCCGGTGCGCCGGATCCTCCTGATCCGGATCCCCTTCACGGACCTCCACGTCGAGGTCTGAACCCGCCGGCCACGCGCCGTCGAACTCCCCCCTCTCTCGGTCGTTGGCTCCACCGGTAGATCCACGACCGGACCGTAACCGCTTTTCCCGCGGAGGATGGACTGGTGAACGCGCGAGGGTGGCTGAGCTAGGCCAAAGGCGGCGGGCTTAAGACCCGCTCCCGAAGGGGTCCAGGGGTTCGAATCCCCTCCCTCGCACTCTCCGTCAGACTGACGCTCAGTCGCGACACAACGCCCTTTTGCCGGTCTGTGCCGTATCGCGGGGTAATGACCGACGAGCTACCGGCAGACGCGCGCGAGGCCTTCGAGGGCCACGATGCGTTCGCGGCGGACGAGGAGGACTACCGGCTGACGACGACGGACTTCGACGCGACGGTGACGGCGAGCGAGCGCGATGACTACGCGACCGACTTCCGCGTGACCGTCGAAGTGCCGACGCTCGACAGCGCCGTCACGGACGGGGAGGTCGGCGACGCCGTCCAGCGCGGCTGGCTCGACACGATGGAACGCCGGCTGGAGGACGCGCCGATGGCCACGCGCGCCTCGGTCGACCTCGACGAGTTCGACGTGACCGAGGAGGGCGGGGCCGTCGTCGTGACCTACGAGTTCTCGTTCGGCGACGCCGACCGGGCTGCGGGTATCGGAAAGACGTTCATCGAGTACGTGGAGGGGACCTACGTCGAGAGCGTCGTGCCGGGGTACGAGTACGGCGAGCCGGTGTCGGACCTGCTCGGCGCGGCGGCGACCGGGAGCGACGGCGAGCGCGGCGGGACGCCGCTGTAGCTGCCGGCTGCTAACCTGCCGCAGGAGTGGCTACTGGTCGCTGATGACGTCGCTGGCGATGTTCCGGCCGCGGGCCTTGAGGCGGACGTCGCGGCGGACGCGTTTCTCACGGAGGATGCCTTCCTCGACGAGGCGGTCGAACACCGCTTCGACGTCCTCGACGTCCATGCCGACGAAGTCGGGGATCTCGAACGGCGAGACGCCGGAGTAGAGGGCCATCAGCACCTCCATGTCCGTCTGGTCGAGGTCGGCGTCGGTGGCGTTCTGGAGTTCGCCCTGTCGGACGAGCGATTCGAGGATGGAGACGTGGCGGTCGGTGCCGGAGACGTAGGTCTGCACGCTCGTCCCGTCGCCGTCGGTGTGTTCGATCTCGATGACGCGGCGCTCGCTGCCGCGGACGGTCGTCTCTCTGGTCTCGACCGCGCCGACGTCTTCGAGTTCGACCTCGACGAACTGTCCGCTGGAGACCGCGAGCCCGACGACGTCGCCGTCGATGTTCACTCGCCCCTTCGTCCACTGGGTGTCCTGCACGACGCCGCCCTCGACGGCGGGGTGTTTCACGAGCACGGCTTCCCCGTCGAGCAGGGCGGTGTAGAACTGCTCTTCGAACTCGTCGACGTCCGCCGGGGCGACGAGGAACACGTCCGAGCCGAGCTGGACGGAGAAGTAGCCCGACACGGCGGCCATCGCCTGGTTCGCGTTCTTGCGGTTCTTGACGGTGGTTATCTTCGAGAGGGGGAACTGCCGCTTGCCCTCGTTGCTCGCGAGGACGAGTCGCTTGTTCGAGAGGAGGATCCGCCCGCTCAGCCAGTCGAGGTCGTTGACCTTCCGGCCGTTCGTGACGACCTGAACGAACCGGCCCTGGGTGTCTGCCAGGGGGCGCTCGCCGCCGCTCACGGGTGGTCACCCCTCAGTCCGCTCCGGCTCGCCGACCGGGCTCGGGCGGTCACGCACGACCACCCAGCTTCGAAATCGCCGAGAAGGCGCGCTTGCGGATCTGTTCGTTCTCGGTCTCGTCGAGCAGCTTGTCGATGCGCTGGCGCGAGCGCTCGCCGCCGACCTTGCCGAGGGTGAACACGGCCTGCGCGCGGGCCTCGGCGGGCGCGCCGTCGTCGTCGACGAGCGCGAGCAGTCGGTCCTCGACCGCCTCGCCCCCGAGTTCGGCGAGGCTCGTCGCGGCGAACTGGGTCGTCATCTGGTCGTCGGCCCGGAGCGCGCCCACGAGGGCGCCGACCACGCGCTCGCGCTCCTCGGCCTCGGTGACGCGGCCCAGCAACCAGGCGGTGTTGCGCTGCTGGGCGGCCTGGGTGCTCTCTTCGAGGATCTCGACGAGCGGGACGACGACGTTGCGGTCGTCGGTCTCGCTGAGTTGCTCGACGATCGTCTCGCGGATCTCGTGGCTCTGCTGGGTGGGCACGTTCGAGAGCAACTGGACGAGCGAGTAGACCGCGGTCCGGCGGACGGCCGCCGAGTCGTCGGTCAGCGACGCGACGAGGTACTCGACGGGCTGGGCGTTCCCGAAGTTCCCGAACGCGCCGACGGCGATCCGTCTGACGCGCTCGTTGTCGTCCTGGTAGAGCGGCAGGAGCGCGGAGAGCGCCTGCCGGTTGCCGATGCTCCCGAGGGCGTCGGCGGCCTCCCGGCGGACGGTGGCGCTGTCGTCGCGGAGGAGGTCTTCGAGCGCGCCGGTCGCCCGCGAGTCGGCGATCTGTCCGCACGCCCGGGCCGCGCGAGCGCGGACGCGGGGGTCAGGGTCGTCGAAGCACTCGACGAGCTTCGGGACGGCGTCGCTCTGTTCGAGGTTGCCGAGGCCGTTCGCGGCGGCCATCCGTAGCTCGGGGACGTCGGCGTTCAGGGCGCGGACGAACGCCTTCGCCTTCATCCAGTCGGCGCCCTCGCCGAAGTCGACGCCCGCGACGTCGGCGATGAGCCGCTCGATGGCGTCGCCGCCCATCTCGTCCAGGGAGTCGACCGCCGCGGCGGTCACCTCCGAGCTGTCGTCCTCGGCGGCCGCGCCGCTGAGGGCGTTGACGACGTCGTCGCGGTCGTCGTGATCCGGGAAGTTACCGAGCAGTTCGGCGGCGCGAGCGCGCAGCTCCGGGTTGTCGCTGCGCCGGAGGACGCCGATGAGTTCCTGCACGTCGCTGTCGCGTTCGAGCTGGTAGAGTGACATCAGGCGCGTCTGTAGATGCGGTGTTGCTTCTCGACCGCCTCGTACCGGTCGCGGAACTCCGAGGGGAGCGTCTCCGTCATCCCGATCATCAGGTACCCCTCCTCGGTCAGCGACCCGGTGATGGTGTCGAAGATCGGCACCTTGTAGTCGGCGTCGATGTAGATGAGGAGGTTCCGGCAGAGGACGAGGTCGAACCCGCGCTTCTCGCGGCCGCGGATGAGGTCGTGGCGCTCGAAGGTCACCAGGTCCTTGACCCGGTCGCTGACGGTGAACACGTCGCCGTCGCGGTCGACCCACCGTTCGGGGGTCGACAGGGGTTCGAGCTCGGACTCGATGTCGGTCGTCTGGGAGGTCTCGTAGCGCCCCTCGCGGGCGGTGCGGAGGATGTCGCGGTTGATGTCGGTGCCGAGGACCTCGACGCGGCGGGCGTCGACCTCGTCGTCGTCGAGCGCGAGCATCGCGATCGAGTACGGCTCGCGCCCGTCGGCGCAGGGCGCGCTCCAGATCGAGACCGACCGCTGCTCGGCGGTCAGGTCCCGCAGGACCCCGCGTAGCGACTCCCAGGCGTCGGGGTTGCGGAAGAACCCGGTGACGTTGATCGACAGCGAGTCGAGCAGTTCCTCGCGCTCGCCGTCGTCGTCTTCGAGCAGCCCCTTGTAGGTCCGGTAGTCGTCGGTGTCGGTGCGGCGCATCCGGGCGGTGATCCGCCGGTCGAGGTACGCCTCGTTGTAGAAGCCGGACTCGAAGTCCAGCTCGCGCTCGATGTACCCGAGCAGGTCGTCGAAGGCGCGGTCGGTGTCCTGGCTCATTCCCGTCTGCCCCCCGCGGTGTCGCGTCGGTCGATCACGTCGATCGCTCCGTGGCCGCGGACATTAAAGCGTCACCACGTCGAGGATGTGGACGATGTTCCCGTCGCCGAGCACGGCCGTGCCGCTGAGGCCGGGCGTGCCGCTGAGGATCCCCTCCAGCGGCTTGACGACGACCTCCTCCTGGCTGTTGACGGCGTCACACCGCAGAGCGACCTGACGCTCGGACTCGCGGATGCGGACGAGCATTCCCTCGTCCCGTCCCGCGGTGCTCGACGCGGCGTTCGCCGCCGCGGCGTCTACACCGGCACCACCCGCAGAGACGGCCGCTGCACCGCCGTCGCCGGACTCGGTCGGTCCGCCGGCGGCGTCGGCGGCAGTGCCGGTCTCGGCGGCACCTGCCTCGGCGGGCGCGCTCCCGCCCGCGCCCGGCACGTCGAAGCGCTCGGCGAGGTCGATCACCGGGTAGATGTCCTCGTTGTGCTTGATGACGTCGCTGCCGTTGATCTGTTTGACCTCGCTCGTGCGGGTGATCTCGTCGACGTTCTTGAGCGGGACGCCGTACTCCTCGTCGCCGACCTCGACGAAGAGGACCTTGACGATGGCCATCGTGACCGGCAGGCGCAGGGAGACGGTCGTGCCCTCACCCTCCGTGGAGTCGACGCTCACGGAGCCGTCGAGCTGGGTGACGGTGTCGTGGACGACGTCCATCCCGACGCCGCGGCCGCTCGTGTCGGTCACCTCGTCGGCGGTCGAGAAGCCGGGGTGGAAGACGAGGTCGTAGATGGCCGAGTCGTCCATCGCCTCGATCTCGTCCGAGGAGCGGACGCCCTTCTCGACGGCCTTGCGTTTGATACCCTCGACGTCGAGGCCGGCGCCGTCGTCCTCGACCTCGATGATCACGTGGTCGCGCTCCCGGGAGGCGCGCAGTTCGACCTGTCCCGTCCGGGGTTTGCCTGCCGCCTCCCGCTCGTCGGGCGCCTCGATCCCGTGGTCGAGGGAGTTGCGGATGATATGCATCAGGGGGTCGGAGATCTCCGTCAGGATGGTGCGGTCGAGCTCGATGTCCTCGCCCTCGATGGTGAACTCCACGTCCTTGTCGAGTTCACGCGAGAGGTCCCGGACCATCCGCGGGAACTTGCCGACGACCTTCTTCAGCGGGATGAGCCGCATGTCCATCACGGTGTTCTGGAGGTTGGCCGTGATCTTGTCCAGCTCGTTCAGGTTCTCCGAGGCGCTGGAGAGGTTCTCCGTCTCGACGGCCCGGCGGAGCTTGATCCGGCTGGTGACGAGCTGTTCGACCAGGCCGTGGAGGTCGTCCAGCTGGTCGACGTCGACGCGGACCGACTTGATCTCGTCGACCGAGGCGCCCTCTTTGCCGTCCGCGTCGGCCGCCCCGTCGTTCGGGGTAGGGGCCGGGTCGGCCCCGGTCGGATCAGGGGAGCTCAGCTCCGTGGCGTCGGCGGACTCAACGGCGCTGATAGCGTCCAGTTCGGCGGCGACCGCGTCGGCGTCGGGCGCGTCGAGCGCGAGGACGAAGTCCTCCTCGAAGTCGCCGCTCTCGATCGCGTCGCGGTCGGGCGCGGCGCCGAGCAGGTCGAAGGCGTCGGTGATCCGGTCGAGCGCGAGCATGGCGTCGACGCCGAGCATGTCGCCCTCGCCGACCGAGACCCGCGCGCGGACGATCTGCTCGTCCGCGTCACCGGGCGAGACGCCCAGCGCGTCGAGGTCCAGCCCGTCGTCGGACCCGCCGTCGTCGTCGACGGGGGCACCGGCGCTCTCCGCGTCTCCCGCGGGTCCGCCTGCCGGGGCGGTCGAGGGCTCGACGGCACCGGTCTCGGCGTTGAAGTCGCTCTCTTCGAGGACGGCGCGCAGCTGCGCGACCATCTCCTCGGTGTCGGTCGTGGACTCGCCCTCGGATTCGATCTCGCGGACGATCACTTCGATCATGTCCACGCCCGCGAAGATGAGGTCCATCCGCTCGGCGGTGACCTCCATCTGGTCCTGGCGCATCGCGTCGAGGAGGTCCTCGACGGCGTGTGCCAGGTTGCTCGCGTCTTCGAAGCCCATCGCGCCGAAGTTGCCCTTCAGCGTGTGGGCCGTCCGGAAGATCGAGTCCATCGCCTCCTGGTCGTCCGGATCGCTCTCCAGGTCGAGCAGCGAGTTGTTCAGGTTCGTTATCGCCTCCTCACTTTCGCGTATAAACGCGTCGAGATACTGGTCGTCCATTTATGTCACCTCGAATGCATCGAGTATCGCGGCCGCCACGTCGTTGATCGGCGCCACGCCGTCCACGCAGCCGGTCTCGATCGCCCGCTTGGGCATCCCGAAGACCGCCGACGTGGCCTCGTCTTGCGCGACCGTGTACCCGCCGGCGGCGTGGATGGCGCGGACGCCGGCCGCGCCGTCCTCGCCCATCCCGGTCAGGATGACGCCCGCGAGCGGGTCCGTGATCGTCTCGGCCGCCGTCTCCATCGTCACGTCGACGGCCGGTCGAACGTTGTTGACAGGCGGGTCCTGCGTGAGCCCGACGCGGAGTCGGCCGCGTCGGTAGCTCGTCACCTCCATGTGGTAGTCGCCGGCGGCGATGAGCGCCTCGCCGCCGCCGATCTTCGCGCCGTCCGACGCCTCGCGGACGTCGTACTCGCTCCGCGCGTCGAGGCGCTCGGCGAACCGTCCGGTGAAGCCGCTCGGCATGTGCTGGACCACGAGCACGCGCAGGTCCGCGTCTAGCGGCAGATCCGAGAGGACCTGCTCGACGACCGTCGGCCCCCCGGTGGACGAGCCGACGACGACCGTCGGGTTGTCCACGTAGGCGCCCGCGGCCGCCGGTTCCGCGTCGCTGGGCTCGTCCCTGTCCGGGCCGGCCCCGGCGTCGACGTCGGTCGCGACGTCAGATCCGGCCGTCCGGGCCGACGCGACGTCCGAGGAGTCGGTCGGGTCGACCGCGGCCACGGAGGTCACGATATCGACGAGCTGGTCCTGGAGACGGGACATCTCCATCGACACCTCTCCGCCGGGTTTGCGGAAGAAGTCGACGGCCCCTTTCTCCAGGGCCTGGAACGTCACGTCGGCGTTCTCGTCGGTGTGCGCGCTCAGCATCAGAATGGGGGTCGGTCGCGTCGACATGATCCGGTCGGTCGCCTCGATGCCGTTCATCTCGGGCATCTCGACGTCCATCGTCACCACGTCGGGGTCGGTCGCCTCGACGGCCTCGACCGCCTCGCGGCCGTTTCTCGCCATGCTGACGACGTCGATCCCGCCCTGTTCGAGGATGTCGGAGATGACGCTCCGCATGAAATGCGAGTCGTCGGCGACGACCGCTCGTGGCGACGATCCTACTGCCATGTGAAGCCCCCGGTGACGGCTCGGGCGAGGCCCGAAACCCGTCCCCGGAACCCCGCCGGAGCCGGCACCATACGTGTTAGGACACTGCGGTAGGTCGGGCATAAAGACTCCGCCCGCGAAATCAATGCTGATAACCCGGCAGACACGCTTAAGTCGCCGTCCCGGGCACATTTTCCAACGGCCAGCTATGGCATCCAACACCCAGCACTCGTCGACGAGCGCGACGGACGGGCAGGTCCTCGAGTTCGCCCTCGGCGAGGAGACTTACTGCGTCAGCATCGACTACGTCACAGAGATCGTCGACGTCGGCGAGGTGACGACGGTGCCGAACTCCCCGCCGCACATCCGCGGCGTGATGGACCTCCGCGGGCGCACGACGTCTATCGTGGACCCGAAGGTCGTCTTCGGCATCGACGGCGACGGCGACGAGCGTCGCATCATCGTCTTCGACCCGGCCATCGTCGACGACCAGGGAGCCGCGGGCTGGATCGTCGACGAGGTGTTCCAGGTGGTTCAGGTCGACCGCGAAGATGTCGACGACTCGCCGTCACAGGACAAGGTCGCCGTTCGCGGCGTCGTCAAACGCGACGACGACTTCGTCATCTGGGTCGACCCGAAAGCCGTCCACTCCGCCTGACGTCTCCTCGACGAAAATCCGCCGAACGCCTTCGCTGCGACGCAACTCACCGATCAGCGGACGCCGCGCCGCTCGTTCGACCCGGTCGATCGGACACTGCTCCAGGGCCTGTCGCGTCCGCCTCGAGTCCGGGAGTAGGCCTCGCCTGACGGAGTCAGGGCCGCAACTACTCGCATGAACAAGACTTTTTACCGAAGACGACCGATGCTTCACAAGCCGAACGCCGCGGGGATCCACGGAAGACATGATCGAACTAACGAAAACTGGCATCGACGGGTTGGACGAAATCCTGAACGGTGGTATTGTCAAGAACTCGACCACACTGGTGAGCGGGAATCCGGGTGCGGGCAAGAGCATCCTCTGTCTGCAGTTCATCTACAACGGCGTCGAGCAGTTCGACGAGAAGGGGATCTACCTCACGTTCGAGGAAGACGCGGAGGACCTCCGGGAGGCCGCGGAGTCGCTCGGGTTCGACAACTGGGCGGAACACGTCGAGAACGGCGACATCAAGGTGTACGACAAGAAGGTGCTCCTCCGGGAGAACGACTTCTCGTCGTCGCTGGAACTGCTGCTCGACGACTTCGAGGACAACGACTACGACCGGGTCGTCCTCGACTCGCTGGCGATGTTCGAGCTGTTCTTCGAGAACGAGAAGGAAAAGCGGACCTACCTCCTCAAGTTCACCGACATCCTGAGCCAGAACGACCTGACGACGCTGATGACCAACGAACAGGGGGCGGTGTTCCCGGAGACGGAGATCGGCCTGGAGAACTACCTGACCGACGGGAACATCTACCTGATCCAGACGCCGACCGAGTCCGGCGTCAACCGCTACGTCTGGGTGGCGAAGATGCGCAAGCAGGACATCGAAACTGACATCTTCCCGATGGAGATCTCCCAGGGCGGAATCCGGGTCCACCAGAACGCCAGCGCGTTCTCGATGATGAGTGAAGACGACACCCCGCTGTAACGGAAGCGAAACCCCCGATTTTCACGTTTGTAATCGGTTATTACTCGGTGAAATGGCCCAGAGAGCCCTTCTTCGAGGCGCTTCTCGGGTCTCGTGAAGGGGTCGCGCCAGTCCCGTAATGTAGGCGTACCGGCAGCGATAGATTTATACTGTGGTGAATATACGTTTTGATAACGGATGGCTTCAGCCGAGATCCTTCAAACACTGGGGAACAAATACAGTGCAGAGATCCTGGACGCGACGGACGAGCCCCAATCCGCCCAGGAGCTGAGCGACGAACTCGGGATCCCGATCGCCACCTGTTATCGACGGATCGACGAGCTGACCGAACACAACCTGCTCGAACTCCACGACAACATCCTCTCGGACGACAGGCGCCGGATCAAGGTCTACCGTCGGAACGTCGATACGGTACACATCGACTTCGAGGAGTCGCTGACCGTCGACATCGAGGAGCGTTCGGAGGTCACGAACAAGCTCGACGAAGCCTGGCGGACCCTCTCCGAGAGTTAGACGCGCACGCGGCAGTATCGATTTCAGTCCCCAGCGCGGCGACACCGCCCGTCGCCGCTCGGCCGACAGCCCTCTTGCGATAATCCGCTCGTCGGACCCGTTCATTTCGGACCGCTGTCGATTATCAGGAAAGATATTTTCGAGGGTGGATTTAATACAGGGTGTCGAGAACCCTCGAAATATCGTGGTTACAGTGATCGAACTTCTCTACGCCGTCTCGACGATCGTCTTCGTCGTCGCCGGACTGACGATGGTCGGCATGGCTATGCGCGCGTACGTACAGACGTCTCGACGGTCGATGCTCCACCTCTCGCTCGGGTTCTCGCTGGCGGTGGCCGGTGCCGCGGCGACGATGATCAGCGCGTTCGTCACCGGCTTCGCGGGGCCGCGGTCGCTCCTGCTGGTCAACAGCGGACTGACGACCTTCGGCTACCTCTTCGTGATGTACAGTCTCGTCACGTACGACTGAACTCGGCCCGGGTAGCATTATCATATTCTAGATTAATTCTCGGGTAATTCGACGGCCCATGCCATTCGGCCAATTTTCCCATATCGCGAGTATTAAACTATCTACGCGGTGGTTTTAACGATTGAGAACGCTCCCCGATCTGGCATTCTCTGATTTTATTCTCGATAATTGGGGAGATACCCTTAATACGGGAGAGTAGGATTCTCGGAGTAGAGTCCGGGCGCACCGCAACGCCCCGGGCGGAGAATCCATGCTACAAAACGAACGTAACGAACGAAAACGCGGGCAGGTCGGTATCGGGACGCTCATCGTGTTCATCGCGATGGTCCTGGTGGCGGCGATCGCAGCGGGCGTACTGATCAACACGGCTGGCTTCCTGCAGACGAAGTCAGAGGAGACAGGGCAGCAGTCGGGACAGCAGGTCACCAACCGGCTGCAGGTCGCCGCGTCGACGGGGACCCACCTGGCTGACTCCAAGGTCGGCGTCGTGAACATGACGCTCAAGAAGTCGCCGGGGGCGAGTAACATCGACCTCGAGAACGCGACCGTACAGTGGGTCGGTCCGTCCGGGACGTACAACCTGGTCAACGCCAGCGTGGACGCCTCCGGCGCGGACGGTCACTTCGGTATCGTCCCGTTCAAGGACGCTGACGAATCTCACCCCGTCCTCAACGACCCGGACGACCGCATGGTGATGGTCTTCGACCTCGGTACGGACTCCGTCAACAGCGACGACCCGACGTACAGCACCACTCTGACCGGTGACGGATACACGTTCTTCGGCGAACCGGTCCCCGAAGGCGCGTCCGTCAACGTCAAGATCACGACGAAGTCCGGTGCGACGACGACGGAACAGCTGACCGTCCCCGAGACGCTCTCGGGCGCCGAAGCGGTTCAGCTCTAAACCTGTCGAAGTCCTTTCATTCGACGGAACTAAACCCTTTTATCGCAGATAACAGCGTATGGCCAAGGGCGACAACGACCCGTCGGACGCCGAAGACGGCCCCATTCTCTCGCCCGACGAGCTCGACATCACGCAGGACGAGCACGTCGCGGAGATAGACGACGGCCGGTACGTCGTCTCGCCGGGGGGCCCGATCGACGACGTTCCGACGGTCGACGACGGGACCGACGAACCGTCGGGGCCGCCGGTCGAACAGGCGACCGACGGCGCCGCCGACCCGCCCGAACTCACCGAGTCCGACGTCCACGCGTTCCTCGAGACGCAGTTCGAGGACACGGGGTCCCGGTACGGGTTCGACATCACGGCGACGTTCGACGGGTCGATACAGCAGCGACAGATGGTCTCGAACGACGTGGTGACGATCTTCGAGAGCCTCGTGCTCTGGTACGCCCAGCAGATCGACGGGAAGACGCCCGTCGAAGAGGTGCTGGGCATCCTCCTGATGGAGGCGAACGTCCCGGTCCGCTACCCGCCCGCGAGCCTCCGCCGGCTCCTCGAATCGACGGAGCTGTCTCCCGACGACTCGATCGCCGACCTCATCGCGGCCGTCGGCGACGAGGACGGCTTCCGGATCTAATTCGTGAACGAGCCGGTTGGTTCGAGCCGCCGGACCGCGTTCTGGGTCCGGACCGGTCGCCGTTCGACGAACCGTCGGTCGATTTTCGGCCGAGACGCGGCCGCACGTTGCTATCAATCACGATAATTTACGGGAAGGCTTTATCTTGGTTTTCACAGTACCACAGAGGTGATAGGCCCATGTCAGACGTATTGATAGCCGACGACTCGGAGTTCATGCGAAACCTCCTGCGGGAGATACTGGAAGAAGACCACAACATCGTCGGGGAGGTGGAGAACGGAGTCGAAGCGGTCGAGACGTACAAGGAACACGATCCGGACCTCGTGATGATGGACATCGTGATGCCCATCCGCGACGGGATCGAGGCGACCGACGAGATCAAGACATCGAACCCCGACGCCAACGTCATCATGTGTACGAGCGTCGGCCAGGAGGAGAAGATGAAAGAGGCGGTCAGAGCGGGCGCCGACGGCTACATCACGAAACCGTTCCAGAAGCCCAGCGTGATGGAAGCGATCGAAGACGTCGTCCCCTCATGAAGATCGACGTCCAGTCGCTGGGGACGTTCAACCGCCTGGCCCACGAGGGCGCCGAGCAGGCTACCCAGTCGCTGTGCCAGATGACCGGCCTCGACGCCGTCGTCGACGTGACGAAGATCACGCTGGTCAACCGCGCGGACGTGGGCGAGCAGCTGGCCGACGGCGACTACGTCGGCGTTCAGTTCGCGTTCGACGGGGAGCTTGCAGGCGACACGGTCCTGGTGTTCGACCGCGCGGGCAGCGAGACGATAGTCGAGTCGCTCGTCCCCGGGGGCTCCGGGGACGACGCGATGGCCCGATCGAGCGTCGAGGAGATCGGCAACATCATGATGAGCGGGTTCATCGACGGCTGGGCGGACTTCCTCGAGACGACCATCGAGCACTCGACCCCGAACTACGTCGAGGGCGACGGGACGGCGATGCTCCCGGACCCGCCGAGCGACGAGGAGCGCGACCACGTGTTCGTCTTCAAGAGCGAGATCGAGTGGGTCGGGGAGTCCGTGAGCTTCTACATCTACATGTTCCCCGAGTACGGCCCGCTCGCGGACGTGATGTCGCGGACGACCGACACCGAGGACGACGCCATCCCGGTCGACAAGCTCGAGGTCTTCAACGAGATGACCAAGGACGGCACCGCGCAGGCTGCCGCGAACGTCGAGATGATGACGGGGATCGAGACGGAGGCGGAGGTTACCCAGCTGAGCTTCGCGCCCATCGAGGATGTCCCGAAGCAGGTCGGCACCGACACGTACGTCGGGACGGTCGTCGAGTTCACGGGCGTGCCCAGCGGCTTCCTGCTCGTCCTCTTCGACGAGGCGTCGGCCGTCCACATCGCCGAGGCGATGATGCCCGTCGAGATGGACGCCGACGAGCTGACCGACCAGCACGAGATGGCGATCGAAGAGCTCGGCAACATCATGACCTCCGGGTTCGTCGACGGCTGGGCGAACGTGCTCCAGACGTCCGTCGAGCACACGCCCCCGCGGCTAGTCCACGACATGGGCAGCGCCATCGTCGATCCGCTGGCAGCGCAGGTCGGTCAACACCAGGAGCACGCCTTCATCATCGACTCGGAGATGCGGACCGACGACATCGAGTTCGGGGCCGAGATCCACGCGCTCCCGAACGAAAAAGAATTACGTCAGGCGCTTGACGAACTACTCGTCGAACGCGCCGACGAGACCGAGGCCGACGTGGAAAAGATATTCTGACACATGAAGGTGTACGACGGGACCACGGCCGAGAGCGAACCGGTGGCCGAGCCCGAGCGCATCAAGGTCGGGATCGCCGAGTCGAAGGTCACGACCGGTGACGCCGTGTTGACGACGAGCGGCCTCGGCTCCTGTCTCGGCGTGGCCGTGTACGACGAACGGGCCGACGTCGCGGGCCTGCTCCACGTCATGCTCCCCTCGATCGACGAGATGGAGGGGAAGAACGGGGCGAAGTTCGCGGATTCGGGGATACGCGAACTCGTCACCGAGATGGAAGGGCTCGGCGCCGACCGCGAGCGGATGGAAGCGAAGATCGCCGGCGGGAGCGACATGCTCGACTTCTCGGAGAACGGGTCGGGCATCGGCGTCCGGAACGTCGAACAGGGCCGGCGGACGCTCGAGGAGTTCGACATCCCCGTCGTCGGCGAGGACGTCGGCGGCGACCACGGTCGGTCGCTCCGACTGGACGCCCGGACCGGCGATCTCATCGTCAAAAGTGCGAACCGCGACGCGATCACGCTGTAATATCAGAGATAGGGAACGTAGGTCTGACGAGCGTCCGACGGGGACGCACTTCACTCTTCAGGGAACACGCTACTTTCGCGCCGAATCTACCGAAATTTACGTCTGACGTTTCTTTCGCGGCCCCCGGCGTAATTTCAACGTCGGTAGGATCGTATTAACGAGTTTGTTATCAGTAATGATACTAAAAACGGTACATTGAAGGGTATCTGAGTGAACCTCTGGACGTAATGAGCCTCGTCGCACAGTCGTTCGGCCCCATCGCGCCGGGCGCGTCGGAGGCGCTTCCCGCGCTGCTGGTGATGCTGACCAGCGGCGCCGTCGGGATGAGCATCCGGCAGATGATCGACATCTTCGGCGACGGCGGTGACGACGGCGACGACGGGGACGAGAGCATGGCCGACGGCGGACTGATGGCCGAAGAGGGCGACGAAGACGACGACCTCGGCGGCTTCGGCGGGCTGGACGACGACGGCGGGGGCGACGAGTTCGGCGAGTTCGGCGACGACGACTTCGGTGACATGGACGAGGGCGGCTCGGACACCGACGAACTCGAACACCGGCTCGACGAGCTGGAGACCGAGGTCGGCAGCCTCTCCTCGACCGTCAACACCGTCCGCAACGAGAACGAGCAGATCTCCGAAACCGTCGAAGACGTCGAGGAGAACGTCCGGAAACTCCTCGACATCTACGAGATGGTCACCCGGGGCGTCAACCCGTTCGCCGACGACATGGAACCCGGCGGGATGGGCGCCGGCGGCGGCGGCGGGAACTTCGGTCTGTTCGACGACGACGACGGCGGCGACGAATCCGACGACGACCTCGACGACGAGATCGCCAACGCGGACGCGGAGGGCTTCTTCGACGAGGACCTCGTCGAGGACGACGCCGCGCCCGAGGGCAGCGTCGACGACGTCATGGGCGGCGGCATGGACGGCGGTGGCGACGCTTTCGAGGACGACGGCGGGACGTTCGACGACGGGTCGCTCGACGAGGGCGACGACTTCGGCGGCATGGACGACTTCGACGACGGCGGCTTCGACGAGGCCGACGACCTCGATGGAGAGAGTGAGGACATGAGTGAATCCACAGGCGACGGCGAAGGCGGCAAGTCCTTCGCGGAACTGAAAGACGAGTACGAGTCCGGCGACGCCGAATGGGCGGACGAACTCGACGACGACGAGGGCGACGACTCCCTCGAAGACGACCTCGGCGACGCCGACGAGCTACTGGACGCCGACGACTCCGAGGAGGAGACCGGCGGCGACCTCGCCGACGACGACCTCTTCGACGAGGTGGTCGAAGACGACGGGCTGGGAGACGAGGCCGAGACGACCGATCCCGAACCTGAGCCCGAACCCGAACCGGAGCCGGAACCGGCGACTGAACCGGAACCGGAGCCCGCGACTGAACCGGAGCCCGACCCCGAACCGGTCGCGGAGCCGGACCCCGAGCCGGAACCGGCAGAGACGGCGACTGCGTCGGCCGATGCCGGCTCGACGAGCGACACCGGCTCGGACGGGAAGCCGTACCTGGCGACGATGCCGGAGGGGCTCGCGAGCGAACTCGTCGTCGTCGAGTGGCTGGAGTACCTCGTCGACCAGGTCGGCGTCCGCGAGACGGCGCGGGCCATCGACTACTACGAGACGATCGACTGGGTGTCCGAGCCGGTCGCCGACGACCTGCAGGCATACCTGCGCGGGTTCGACGGGTCGGGCGGCGAGGGCGGACTCACGATCGACCACCACACCGAGAGCCTGCGCTACATCAGTCAGCTCGACGGTGACGCCGCCGAGGCAGTCGCCCTCTCGAAGCTTTCGGGGCGCCGCGGAGGTGGTGCCGATGGGCTTCAGCGTTAGCGGCTCGGCGGCGCTCATCTTCATCGGTCTGTTCATCGCATTCGGGATGTGGCAGACGGCCGCCTCGAACAGCTTCGAACGCGTCAGCGAGGCCCAGAGCGACCGCTCGGACGCCGCGCTCGCCGAGAAGAACACCGACGTCGTCATCGACTCGGCGACCACCTCGAACGGCGACCTGGAGATAACGGCGACCAACACCGGGTCGGTCGCACTGTCGCTCAACCGGACCGACGTCCTCGTGGACAACGAGTACCAGACCGGCTGGCAGGGCGACGTCCTCTTCGAGGGCAGCCAGAAGCCGGTCGACCTGTGGGTCCCGGGCGAACAGATCACGATCACCGTCTCGTCGACCGGCAGCCACGTCAAGCTCGTCACCGAATCCGGCGTCTCCGACTCGGAGGTGGTGAGCTGATGGGGTTCAGCGTCAGCGGGTCGCTCGTGGTCGTCCTGCTCGGCCTGTTCATCGCGCTGGGGGCCTACTACGGGAGCGTCTCCAACGCGATGGAGCGCGTGACCGAGGCCCGCGAGGACCGGACCGACCGCGTCGACCGCGTCCACGGCACGGCGATCGAGATCACGTCGATCAGTCTGCTCACGGACGCGACCTGTGGCGTTCAGGTCCGGATCAACAACACCGGGGACACGAAGCTCCTGGTGCCCGACACCGACCTGTTGCTCGACAACGACTACCGGGCGCAGTGGGACGACACCGTCGTCGACGGGACCGTCAACGGGACCGAACCGAACACGAAGCTGTGGTTCCCGGGGGAACGGCTCACTATCGAGGAGAGCGGCCTCGACACCGCGCCCCGGTCCGTCAAGGTCGTCTCCGGCCCCGGCGTGGCCGACTCACAGGAGGTGTCGACGCTCTCATGTTCGTGAGCGTCACTCCCCGCTGGGGGTCGGCAACGGAGGTGATCCACCGTGGCTAGCGTCTCCGTCTCGCACATGATCCTGTTCATCGCCTCGATGCTGGTGGCCGCCAGCGTCGCGGGCGTGTTCACGGACACCGTCGGACAGCTGAGCAACGCGATCGACGACCAGGGACTGCAGGTCAGCCAGGACGTCCGCACGGACGTCGAGATCATCAGCGACAGCGGCTCGCAGTCGGTGTACAACAGCGCCGGTAACAACAACATCACGCTCCACGTCAAGAACACGGGCTCGGAGACGCTCGCGGCCGACAAGAGCGCGATCAACGTCTTCGTCAACGGGCAGTTCGAGACGGACGTCGACGTGACCCTGCGAGCCGACGGCGTGACCTGGCGACCGGGGACCGTCTTGGAAGTCGAGATCGACCGGTCGGACAGCCCGCTGGCGACCAACAGCGACCACCGCGTCAAGGTGATCGTCAACGGCGACGAGGAGGTATTCGAGTTCCGAACATGAGCATCGCAACCACCGACCTACTCTCACTGGGACTGAAGGAGCGCGACCGACTGAACAAGGAACTCGGCGGGGGCATCCCGCCGGGCAGCATCGTCCTCGTCGAGGGCGACTACGGCGCCGGCAAGTCGGCCATCAGCCAGCGGTTCTCCTACGGGTTCTGCGAGGAGGGCCACACGGTCACGATGCTCTCGACGGAGCTGACGGTCGGCAGCTTCCTCGACCAGATGCACTCGCTGGACTACGGCATGGTCGAGCACCTGCTCGACGAGAACATGCTGTTCCTGCACGCCGACATCGGCGACGGGAACACCTTCTCGGGCCAGGAGGAGGAGGGCGACCGGAAGGAACTGCTCAAGCGCCTGATGGAGGCGGAGGTCATGTGGGAGTCGGAGGTCGTCATCATCGACACCTTCGACGCCATCCTCCGCAATGACCCCAAGTTCGAGGCGCTGGTCCGCCAGAACGACGAGCGCCAGGCCGCCCTGGAGATCATCTCCTTCTTCCGGGACATCATCTCCCAGGGGAAGGTCATCATGCTCACCGTCGACCCCTCGACGCTGGACGAGGAGGCCATCGGCCCGTTCCGGGCCATCGCCGACGTCTTCCTCGAACTGGAGATGGTCGAGGTCGGCAACGACGTCCGCCGACAGATCAGCGTCCTCCGCTTCGCGGGCATGGGCGAACAGGTCGGCGACTCCATCGGGTACTCGGTCCGCTCGGGTACCGGCATCGTGATCGAATCGCGCAGCGTCGCGTAACCGACTCAAGGAGCACAGCACACACATGACTGACCACGGACGACCCAAACCCTCGGACGAGCTCAGACAGGTCGCATCGCGCCGGCCACACCTGATGGACCACCTGAAGAAGTTCAAGCAGATCACCGGGGAGTTCCCCACGTTCATCGAGGAGGCCGACGACGACTACGAGTCCCACCGGCCGAACGTCCTCTACCCCGTCGGTGGCCCCATCTTCTGTCACATCTACGGGGACATCGGCCAGGACATGAAGTACTACGCCATCGAGCCGGAACTCGACGACGAGGAGAAGGTCGTCTTCGAGAAGGTCCGCAACAAGCTCCTCCAGAAGAGCGTCTCCAAGCCCGCGCCGACCAGCGACAACGAGTACGACGACCGCATCGAGGAGCTCCTCCAGGAGTCCACCACCATCAAAACCGGCGCGAGCGACGAGAACGGCGTCCTCTCCCGGTTCAACAGGTTCGCGAACATCGGCAAGGTCGAGGTGACCGAGCACACCTACGAGAACATCCTCTACCGGCTCAACCGCGACATCGTCGGGCTCGGCCCGCTCGAACCGGTCATGCGCGACCCGGCGAACGAGGACATCCACGTCATCGGCCCCCACGAGTGCCACGTCGACCACGCCGTCTACGGCATGCTCTCGACGACGGTCGACTTCGGCACCCCCGAGGAGTACGACCAGTGGCTCAAGAACATGGGCGAGCGCATCGGCGACCCCGTCTCCGACTCCGACCCCATCGTCGACTCCACCCTCCCCGACGGGTCGCGTCTCAACCTCATCTACTCCGACGACGTGTCCGTCAAGGGCCCCTCGCTCACCATCCGTCAGGGCGACGACGTGCCGCTCTCGATCTTCCAGATTACGAAGTGGGGGACGCTCTCCCCGCAACTGGCGGCGTACCTCTGGCTCTGCCTGGAGAACGAGCAGACGGTCTTCGTCGTCGGGGAGACGGCGTCAGGGAAGACGACGACGCTGAACTCCATCATGGCGTTCATCCCCCGAGACGCGAAGATCTACACCGCGGAGGACACCGCAGAGGTCCTGCCGCCCCACGACACGTGGCAGAAGCTCCTGACTCGCGAGGGCGAGGACGAGGGCTCCAGCGTCGACATGTTCGACCTCGTCGCGGCCGCGCTGCGTTCGCGCCCCGACTACATCATCGTCGGTGAGGTCCGTGGCGAAGAGGGTCGCATGGCGTTCCAGGCCGCCCAGACGGGCCACCCGGTCATGCTGACCTTCCACGCGAGCGACATCGTCTCGATGATCCAGCGCTTCACCGGCGAGCCGATCAACGTCCCCGAGACGTTCATGGACGTGGCCGACGTGGCGCTGTTCCAGAACCGCGTCAAGCAGGGCGACCAGGTCCTGCGCCGAGTCACCTCGGTCCAGGAGATCGAGGGGTACTCCAAGGAGATGGACGGGGTCGTCACCCGCCAGTCGTTCTACTGGGACCCCGTCGAGGACGAGATCATCTTCCAGGGGATGAACAACTCGTTCGTCCTCGAAGAGCAGATCGCGACCCTGCTGGGCTACGAGGACACCCGCGACATCTACGACGACCTGAACTTCCGCGCGAGCGTCATCGAGCGGGCGATCCAGGAGGGCATCCTCGGCTATCACGAGGTCAACGAACTGATCGAGGACTTCCAGCGCGACGGCGTCGAGGGACTCCCCTTCGACATCCACCGGGAGAACTGATGGCGTCCGCTGACGAGTCCGCGAGCGACCTGGAACTCACGGTCACCAGCGCCCTCTCGGGCCTGATAGACGCCTACCAGCAGATGCCGATGCCGCTGAACCGGTACCTCGGCGTCATCCTCGTCCCGTCGGCGGTGTTTTTCGTCGCCACGCTCGGGATCGGACTCCTCCTCGACCTGCCCCTGATGATCCGCGGGCCGATCCCGCTTCTGGGCTTCCTGATGTTCGTCTCCGCCGTGTTCTACCCGAAGATCCTCCTCTCCCAGCGCAAGAGCGAGCTCAACAACCAGTTCCACCTCGTCGTCACCCACATGACGGTCCTCGCGACGACCAACATCGACCGCATGGAGGTGTTCCGCCAGCTCTCACAGCAGGACCAGTACGGCGAGATGGCCGCCGAGATCGGCCGCGTCGTCGAACTCGTCGACACCTGGAACCAGAGCCTCGACGACGCCTGTCGCCGCCGGGCCAAACAGGTCCCCAGCGACGCCGTCTCCGACTTCTTCGACCGCCTCGGCTACACTCTCGGGGCCGGCCAGGCGCTCGACGACTACCTCATCTCCGAGCAGAGCCAGATCATCCAGAACTACAAGACCGTCTACGGGGGGACCCTGGACAACCTGGAGGTCATGAAGGACCTCTACCTGTCGATGATCCTCTCGATGACGTTCGCGCTCGTGTTCGCCGTCGTCCTCCCCGTTCTCACCGGAACGAACCCGACGATGACCGTCAGCGCCGTGATCGTCCTCTACGTGTTCGTCCAGTCGGGGTTCTACCTCGCCATCCGCTCGATGGCCCCGCACGACCCGCTCTGGTACCACCCCGAGGACAAACACTCCCCCATCGAGGACAAGATCCGCAACGCGACGATCGCCGGGACCGTCCTCTCGACGCTCCTGTTGGTCTTCTCGCTCGCCGGCATGCTCGGCGTCAGTCCCGTCACCCTCGACGACGTGGTCTTCTTCGTCGATCCCCTCCCGCTGCCGTTCTACGCGGCCATCCCCACGCTCCCCCTGTTGATCCCGGGGATCGTGGTCAACGCCGAGGAGAAGAAGATCAAGGCCCGCGACGAGGAGTTCCCGAGTTTCATCCGCGCGCTCGGCGCCACCGAGGGCGCCAAGCAGTCCACGACCTCGACCGTGCTGGAGAGCCTCCGCAAGAAGGACTTCGGCCCCCTCACGGACAACGTCGACAACCTCTACAAGCGGCTGAACATGCGCATCGAGACGACCGAGGCGTGGCGTCACTTCACCGCCGAGTGTCGCTCCTCGCTCATCCAGAAGTTCTCCGAGATGTACCTCATCGGCCGGGAGATGGGGGGCGACCCCAAGCTCCTCGGCGAGCTCATCTCCGAGAACATGATGGAGGTCCAGCAGCTCCGCCAGCGCCGCACCCAGGCGACGACCACCCTCATCGGCCTCCTCTACGGTATCACCGCCGCCTCGACGTTCGCCTTCTTCATCGGTCTCCAGGTCGTCAACATCCTCGCCTCGATGAGCCTCGACCTCCAGAGCAACACCAGCAACTTCGACGTCGGCAGCCTCATCAACACCGAGGTGTACAACATCCCCCTCATCGAGTTCCTCCTGGTTATCATCATCATGTTCGGCGCCATGCTCTCGGCGCTGATGGTCCGCACCGTCGACGGCGGCCACAAGATCAACACCTACGTCCACTTCGTCGCGCTCACGTGGGTCGGCTCGATCACCGCCGCCATCACCAAGTGGCTGGTCACGCAGTTCCTCGCCATCTGAAGACCATCTTTTTTTTCGTCCGGGGGTCTCCTCGGGCCTTCGGCCCTGCGGGGACCCCCCGGACCAAAAACATGGGTGAAAAAGCCGAACTCGCGCTCCGCGCGAGTTCGGTGTCCGCAGGAGTGAGCACCGCGAACGACTGCGGGCTCGTCAGAGCGAAGCTCTGACGGTGAACCGCGCCTCACGTCCCGTCGGCGCGGATGCTAGTTCTCTCCGCAGGGCCTCGTCTATCGCGGCCTATGCGATCGCGAAGACGACCACGGCGACGTTCCAGATGCCGACGCCGACGCCGGCGATCGCGAGGCCGAGCGGGACGCCGACGTCGTAGGGTCGCGGCGTCGCCCGGTACAGCGCGTAGAACCCGGCGAGGAGGACCGCCTTCCAGACCGGGAGGACGACCAGACCGAACTGCTGGATCGCCGCGCGCACGACCGGGTGGGCTTCTGCCGCCACGCCGGTCCCGACGGCGGCCGCGGTCAGCGCCACGTCGAACGCGCCGAACGCGACCAATGCGATCGCCCAGATGCCGGACGTGAGATCCGTCCTCGCCCCCTCGTGAGTTGCCATCGATCGCAGATGGGTCGGCACCCACCATTGCTATCGGACGGCTACTACCGGGTACAGGCCGGCTAAAGCGGCCTAATCCGGTGCCTGACGTGCGATCAGTCTGCGTGACAGGCGATAGATACCAATTACTATGGCTGCGGGCTAACAGTAGTGACCATGCCGGAACCGGAAGACACGCTCAGTCGTTCGCCCGTCGACTTCGACTCGGCCGTCGCGTACGCGCTCCACCCGGAGATGCGGCGCCTCATCATCCTCTACCTCGTCGGGACGCTCCTGCTCCCGATCGGCCTCTCGCTGTTCGTCAACCCGCCGTTCGTCGGCGGGGTCGCGCAGATCGTCCGGCAGATCGTCGGGTTGGGTATCGTCCTCGTCGGCGCCACGTTCTTCTTCGGCGGCGTCGTCGGCGCCGCGTTCAAAGTCGTCGCCGACGCCAACATCCTCGCCGCCGCGCTGGACGTCGACGACTGACGGGTCGTCGCCCCGCTTGCGCCCCCGTCCTCGTGCACTCGTGTCCTCGTCGCAGGACTCCGAAGCAGATGCCGTTATGCCGCTGGCGCCCGAATGGGGCGGTATGTGTGGCCGATACAGTCTCTTCGCGCCGCCCGACGACATCGAGGAGCGGTTCGGCGCGACCTTCGACTTCGAGTTCGAACCGCGGTACAACGCCGCGCCGAGCCAGCCCCTCCCCGTTATCACCGGCGACGAACCCGAGACCATCCAGCGCATGGAGTGGGGGCTCGTCCCTTCCTGGGCCGACGACCGCTCCGAGTTCGAGTTCATCAACGCACGCGCGGAAACGATCCGACGGAAGTCGAGCTTCAGCGAGGCGTACGAGCGGCGCCGGTGTCTCGTTCCCGCCGACGGGTTCTACGAGTGGGCCGAGACGGACAGCGGGGGGAAACAGCCCTACCGCGTCGCTCTCGGCGACGACGGCCTGTTCGCGATGGCGGGGCTCTGGGAGCGGTGGACGCCCCCGCAGACCCAGACAGGCCTCGGCGACTTCGGCGGGGGGTCCGACCCGGACGCCGAGCCCGAACCCGTCGAGACGTTCACCGTCGTGACGACCGAGCCCAACGACGCCGTCGCGGAGCTCCACCACCGGATGGCCGTCGTCCTCGCACCCGACGAGGAGGACGGGTGGCTCTCGGACGACCCTGACGAGGCCGAGGCGCTGCTTGACCCGTATCCCGGCGACGAGATGCGCACCTATCCGGTCTCGACGGCGGTAAACGATCCGTCCAACGACTCGCCGGCCGTCCTGGAACCGGTCGAGGCGGGGACCTGACGCGCGGGTCTCGGTCACGGTCAGCGGGCTCCCGGTGGCGCCGATTCGAATCCTTTTAGGGCGCGAGGGCTGAACAGGCGGGTATGGCTATCAAACCCGCCTACGTCAAGAAGACGGCGACGCTGCTGATGGAGCGGTATCCGAACGCCTTCGGCGACGACTTCGAGCACAACAAGGACGTCGTCACAGAGCTCACGAACGTCGAATCGAAGGGCGTCCGGAATCGCATCGCCGGCTACGTCACCAGCAAGAACGCCCAGCCCGCCGAAGCGTAGGCGCGGTTCTCTCCTCTCTCTTTCAGTTCGCCCGGAGCGGCCGCGCGGTCCCGCGAAATCGCCCATGATAGTTCCTGACCGTGGTAGACGTATCCAAACTGTTTTGAGGAGGCGTCTCTCTATCCCGGATCAATGACTGTCAGCGTAGGCATCCTCGGTGCGACGGGCGCCGTCGGACAGCGACTCATCCAGCTACTCGACCCGAACCCCGACTTCGAGATCGAAGCGCTCACCGCGAGCGAGTCCAGCGTGGGCAAGAGCTACCGCGAGGCGAGCAAGTGGCGCATCGACATGCCCATCCCGGAGGACGTGGCCGAAACCGAAGTCGTGGCGACCGAGCCCGGCGCCGTCCCCGACGACGTGGAACTCATCTTCTCGTCGCTCCCCTCTAGCGTCGGCGAGCGCGTCGAATCGGACTTCTGCGAGGCCGGCTACGTCGTCTCCTCGAACTCCTCGAACGCCCGCTCGGACGACGACGTCCCGCTCGTCATCCCCGAGGTCAACGCCGACCACCTCGACCTCATCGAAGTCCAGCGCGACGAGCGCGGCTGGGACGGCGCCCTCGTCAAGAACCCCAACTGCTCGACGATCACGATGGTCCCGCCGCTGGCGGCCATCGACGACGCCGCCGGCCTCGAACGGATCGAGGTCGCCACCCTGCAGGCGGTCTCCGGCGCCGGCTACTCCGGCGTCTCCTCGATGGAGATCATCGACAACGCCATCCCCCACATCGGCAAGGAAGAGGGGAAGATGGAGACCGAGTCCCGCAAACTGCTGGGCACCTTCGACGGCGCCGAGGTCGAGTGGCACGACGCCGACGTCTCGGCCTCGTGTAACCGGATCCCGACCATCGACGGCCACCTCGAAAACGTCTGGGCCGACACCGCGGAGGACCTCACTCCCTCCGAGGCCGAGGAGGCGCTGGAAGCGTACCCGTCGCTCGACCTCCCGAGCTCCCCGGATCAGCTCATCAAGGTCTTCGACGAGCCCGACCGCCCCCAGCCCCGCATGGACCGCAACCTCGGCAACGGGATGACCGTCTCCGTGGGCGGCGTCCAGGAGACCACCCACGGCCTGCAGTTCAACTGCCTCGCCCACAACACGCTCCGCGGCGCGGCCGGCGCGTCCGTGCTGAACGGCGAACTCCTGCTCGATACCGGCTACCTGTAATCGCTCCGCGACCGGTCTCTCCGCAGCGCTTCCCACCTGATTCTCGCAGATACTGCACCGAAACGAACGTTCGTTAGTTGCCCCTGCGAAGCCCCGGAAATGTCCGGCAGCGAGGAGACGGAGATGCTAGAGCGGATCTCCGCGGTGTCGAGCGCAGAAGCACTCCGCGAATTCGTCAGAAACGCCCTCGGCCTGTCCTCCGGGGAGTCCGTGCTCTCGGTCGGATGCGGACCGGGATACGAGCCGGCGGAGATCGCCGGAGCCGTCGGCGAAGGCGGCCGCGTTCTCGGGGTCGACGTGAACGGAGCGATCTTGACGAGGGCGAGAGAGCGCTGTGCGGGCCGTCCGCAGGTTTCGTTCGAACGAGGCGATGTCACCGACCTGCCGATACGGGACGGAAGTTTCGACGTCGCCCTCGCCAAGCAAGTTCTGCAGTTCGTCGGCGACGTCGACGCTGCGCTGGCCGAAATACACCGGGTGCTCGAACCCGGCGGACGGATCGCGGTCGTCGCGGGGGACTCGGACGCCCACGTGCTACACTCAACCGACCGTGACCGAGCGAGACGTATCGAAGCGGCCTATCGAGACGTCCGACCGGACCGACATCTCGGTACTCGATTGCGGAGCCTCCTCCCCGCCGCGGGATTCCACGTCTCGGACGTCCACGCAGTCTCGGTGCTTCACACGGCGATCAACGAACAGGTCGAGCGGGGTATCGAAGTTCGCCGCGAGATCCTCTCGGAGCAGTCGCCCGTGGACCAGTCGACGATCGACGCCTGGGAATCGGACCTCCGGGCGCTCGACGACGCGGGGGAGTTCCTCTCCTGCGGCACGCAGTTCGTCTATCTGGCGAGAAAACCGCGCGAAGACGGCTGACCGTCGCCGCCGAACACTCCGTCGAGGTCCGCCGGGGAGCGGGACCTGCTGGTCCGCGATCCGTCGGACCGTTCTGCAGTCGCCCCCACGCCCGAACGGACGACGTTTTCACACCTGACTCCGTACCTTGACTATGGACGAGGGGACCTACCGCGTGTTGCCCGGCCGCGACGACGAGACGTGGCGCTTTCTCGACCGCGACACCTTCGAGACTGTCGCGGTTCCCGTCGAGGGGCACGACGCCCCCGTCGGGGACCTGCGCCCGGGCTACCTCGTGGACGCCGCGCTCGACTGGGGATCGGAGGAGCCGACGGTGCGGTCGCTCTCGGTGGTGCGCCCGACGCTGTACACCTTCGTCGAGGACGCGGACCCGATATTCGAAGTCGCACAGAACCTCTGGGAAGAGACGCGAGCGGCCGGCGAGGGCATGAACGCCACGCAGACGTACAACACCGACAACCAGGTCAACGGCGTCTGTTACGTCTTCGCCGACGCCGGCCAGCCGAGCGTCTTCGACGACTTCCGCGGGGGCGCCCGCCCGCTCGAACCGCTCGTCGACCGGATCAACGACGAGGCCGACACCGAGCCGGCGCCCCGAGAACTGTTCGTCCTGCGACCCGCGGACGGCGCCTACACCGTCGTCACTATCGCACTGGACAAAGAGGGCCGCTTCGCGGAGACGCTCCGCGAGACCTACGAGCGCGACGCTCCCGACGAACCGCTGGTCTGAGCCGCTCCCGCGGTGCGCTCGTCCGTGCGACCGCTTATCTGTCTGTACCACGCTAGCATACGTATGAGCCTCTCGGCTACCGTCCCCCTCCAAGCGTTCGGCGTCTCTCCGCTGGTCGTAGTCGGCGGACTGCTCCTGCTGATCGCCATCGCGGCGGTGTACTCGGCGATCGAGATCGTCGAGGCCTACGAGAAGGAGGCGCTGACGGTCTTCGGCGAGTACCGCGAACTGCTCGAACCCGGGATCCACGTCATTCCGCCGTTCGTGAGCCGGACCTACCCGTTCGACATGCGTACCCAGACGATCGACGTCCCCCAGCAGGAAGCGATCACCCGCGACAACTCGCCGGTGACCGCCGACGCCGTGGTCTACATCAAGGTGATGGACGCCAAGAAGGCGTTCCTGCAGGTCGAGGAGTACAAGCGCGCCGTCTCGAACCTCGCCCAGACGACGCTGCGCGCGGTGCTGGGCGACATGGAACTCGACGACACCCTCTCGCGGCGAGAGATGATCAACGCGCGCATCCGCGAGGAGTTAGACGAGCCCACCGACGAGTGGGGCATCCGCGTCGAGAGCGTCGAGGTCCGCGAGGTCAACCCCGCGGCGGGCGTCAAACAGGCCATGGAACAGCAGACTTCCGCCGAGCGTCGGCGCCGCGCGATGATCCTCGAAGCGCAGGGTGAACGGCGCTCCGCTATCGAGCAGGCGCAGGGGGCGAAACAGTCCGACATCGTCCGCGCCCAGGGGTCGAAACAGAGCCAGATCCTCGAAGCACAGGGCGACGCCATCTCGACGGTGCTGCGGGCGAAGTCCGCCGAGTCGATGGGCGAGCGCGCCATCATCGACAAGGGGATGGAGACCCTCGAAAATATCGGTCAGGGCGAGTCCTCCACGTTCATCCTTCCCCAGGAGATGTCCTCGCTGCTGGGCCGCTACGGCAAGCACCTCACCGGCAGCGACGTGAGCGACATGGCGAAGGCCAACGGCCAGGGCGAACTCGACAGCCTGAACTTCGACGCCGAGACGCGCGAACTAATCGGCCTCGACAACATCGCGGAGATGGCGGGGGAGATCGAACAGACGGAGGTCGACGTCGAGGAGATGGAAGAGCAGGCCCAGGCCATCCAGGAAGGCGAGGACCTCGACGCCGACGACGTGATCGACGAGCGGGAGTAGCCGCCCGTCCCGTCCGTCGGAGCCGGCGGACTCAAGGCTTTTCAGGTGCCGAGATGACAGTCGAGTATGGTCTCCCGCGATACCGCCGTCCACGTGACGGTCGTCGCCCTCGCGTTCGCCGGCATGGCTGTCCTGTCCCCGTTCGTCTTCGACGCCGAGAGCCCCGTCGCGTTCGCGGCACTCGCCGCGTTCAACGGCGTCGTCCTCGCCGGTGCGCACCTCTATCTCGCGTGGCGCGGCGAGGACGGACTCGTCCCGGTCTCCTCGCGGTGGCGGTTCGTCGGTGCTGTCGGCGTCATCGTCGCTCTGGGCGCGGCCTCGGCCGTGACAGACCCGGTCGCCGTCGGTCCGGTCACCACCGACGGACTGCTGGCCGCCATCGGCGGCGTCGTCGCGATCGGATACCTGTTCCTCGAAGCCCGATCGGGCTACCGCGAGTCGGCGGACGAGACCGGCGCCTGACCGGCGAGAACTGGGTTCCGGTCAGACGACCTGGTTGGGCAGGTCCGCCCACTCGCCGGACTCCTCGGCGGTGGCGACGGCTTCGGCGACGATGTCCGCGAGGCGCTCGAAGTACTCGGGCGTGTGGCCCGCGTTGTGCGGCGTGACGAGGACGTTCTCGAACGTCCACAGCTCGTGGTCCTCGGGGAGCGGTTCGGGGTCGGTCACGTCCAGGGCGGCGCCGCGGATGTTGTTCGAGCGGAGCGCGTCGACGAGGTCACCGGTGTGGACGACGCCGCCGCGGGCGGCGTTGATCAGCACGGAGTCGGTGGGCATCGTCTGGAACACCTCGGCGTCGATCAGGTGCTCGGTCGCGTCGGTGAGCGGACAGGCGAGGACGACGTAGGCGGCGTCGGCGACGGCCTCGCCGATGTCCTCGTAACCGTAGACTTCGTCGGTCGGCCCGCCCTTCTCCGGCGTGTAGCGGACACCGACTGTGTCGACGTCGAATCCCTGGAGTCGCTGGACGATGGACTCGCCGATGGGGCCCATGCCGACGACGGCGACGGTGCTCCCGGCGAGTTCGCCGGTCTTGTGTGAGCGCCACTCGCGGCGGCGCTGGCGGCGTCGGGACTCGAGGAAGTCCCGGGTGAAGGTAAGGATCGCGCCGACGGCGTACTCGCCGATGTTCGGCCCGTGGACGCCCGAGGCGTTGGTGACGGCGACGTCGTGCTCGCGGAACGCGTCGAGCGGCAGGTGGTCGACGCCGGCGAACGAACACGCGAACAGTTCGAGGTTCTCGGCGTGCTCGATGTCGTCCTCGTCGAGGGAGAACCCGGCGACCACGCGGGCCTCCGGGAGCATCTCTCGCTCCTGGTCGGGCGTCGCGGCGAAGCCGACCTCCCGATCCGGGAGCCGTTCGCGCAGCGCGGCGACGTACTCCGTCGGGGAGATGCCGTGGATGTTCTGTCGTAACACGAGTACTTCGGGGTGCTCGCCCGTCGAATCGGCGGTCATGGGCCGTCAGTTCGGTGTGGTCCCTCAAAAAGCCCGTCGTCGGCCCCGCATCTCACGACCGCGTCGGGGGGGAACCGTCCCCATTTAGAGCCCGGGGACGAGTTCGAGGATGTCGTAGCGCAGGACGTACCGGGCGACGCCGGCGCCGTAGGCGAGGACCCAGAAGATGACGTAGCCGAAGACGCCGATCCGCACGCGACTGCGCCAGTGACTCATCCGGTCGGAGCCGATCTCGTCGAGGAGGACGTCCTCGTCGTAGTCGTTGTAGAGGTCGTGGCGGCGCTTGGCGGAGAAGATGCGGAGGATGCCGGTGAGGCCGAACGCGAGCATCGCGTAGGCCTGCAGTCCCAGGAAGGCGTGGACCATCGCGAAGCTCCCGAACTGGTCGAGCAGCCGGGGCGCCATCCACGTCACCAGCGGCACGGTCGTCAGGACGAGCCCCGTCACGACGAACTTCAGGTGGTGCGTCAGGACGTTCCAGGTGACCGGTTCGGTCTCGATGATGTACCAGGCGCCGTAGAAGAAACAGGGGAAACTCGCCGTCACGGCCAGCAGCACGACCGTCGCGATCACCCTGTCCGTGACCATGGCCGACTCTATCGGCCATACCTCCTAAACCGTGCCGAAAGTCCGCTCACTCCGCGGACTCGATCTCGTCGAACAGCGCCGCGACTCGGGCTTCGATCTCGTCGCGGATCTCGCGGACCCGCTCGGGGTCCTCGCCGTCCGGGTCGTCGAGCGCCCAGTCGGCCACGGTCACGTCGTCGCCGACCTGGCCGACGTCGAGCGTCGAACAGCCCATCGTCGCGACGTAGTCGCACGAGCGGAGTTCTTCGAGGTCGATCTCGCGGGGCGTCCGGTCGGAGAGGTCGAATCCGGCTTCGCCCATCACCTCGACCACTTCCTCGTGGACGCGGTCGGCGGGGTGGGTTCCGCCGGTCAGGATCTCGATCTCGTTTTCGAGTCCCCGCCGCTCGCGCTCTCGCTCGGCGAACGCGGTGGACATCTGGGAGCGGCCGGCGTTCTGGACGCACATGAAGGCGATGCGAGTCGGTTCGGTAGTGTCGGTGGTGTCGGTCTCGGTGGACATCGTGTGTCGTGTCGGTTGGGTATCGGTGGGTGTTCGGGTGTCGGTTAGTCGTCGGTCGTCGGTTCGCCGGCGGCCGGTCCGGGCGGTCCCGCCGCGGGCTCTCCCCAGTCGAATCTCCGCTGGAAGTACAGCGCGACGTTGACCAGCGCGAGCAGGACCGGGACTTCGATGAGCGGGCCGACGACGGTGGTGAAGGCCACGCCGGAGCCGACGCCGAACACGGCGACGGCGACGGCGATGGCGAGTTCGAAGTTGTTGCTCGCCGCGGTGAAGCCGATCGCCGTCGTCGTCGAGTAGTCCGCACCGATGCCCCGCCCCATCCCGAAGCTCACCAGGAACATCACGACGAAGTAGATCGTCAGCGGCACCGCGATGAGTAACACGTCGGCGGGCGCGGCGACGATGGTCTCGCCCTGCGTGGCGAACATCACGATCACCGTGAAGAGCAGGGCGACCAGCGTCAGCGGGTCGATCGCCGGGACGAACTGCTCGTCGTACCACTCCTCGCTCTTCGCTCGGGTCCCGACGTACCGCGAGAGGAACCCGGCGGCGAACGGGATGCCGAGGAAGACGACGATCGCCTCGAACACTTGCATCGGTGTGATGTCGAACGCCGTGATACCGTCGACGAGCGTCTCCATGCCCAGAAGCGGGGGCAAGAACAGGGCGAAAAACCAGACGTACACCCCGTAGGTGAGGATCTGGAAGAGGCTGTTGAACGCGACGAGGCCGGTGACGTACTCGGTCGAGCCCTCCGCGAGTTCGTTCCAGACGAGGACCATCGCGATGCAGCGGGCCATCCCGATGAAGACGAGGCCGAGGAAGAACTCCGGACGGGCCGGAAGGCCGGGGACGAGCCCGCTGAAGAAGAAGACGGCGAGCCCGAACATCAGCGTCGGGCCGATGAGCCAGTTCTGGACGAGGCTCAGGCCCAGCACGCGCCAGTTGCGGAACACGGTCGGGAGCCGCGAGTAGTCCGCCTTCGCCAGCGGCGGGTACATCATCGCCACGAGGCCGATCTCGACCAGGTGCAGATCCTGAATCGGCTGTGTCACGGACGGTGCGACGTAGCCCAGGCCGACGCCGACGGCCATCGCGCCGAAGATCCAGACGGTGAGGTACTTGTCGAGGAAATCTATCGAGCGTGGGTCCCCACAGGACTCGCAGTCGCAGTCAGGCCCGTGGTCGTGGGCGTTACTCATCGTTCACGCTCCCGTCGAGGACCGTGACGAGGGCCACGGCGCGGTTGGTCGCGCGGTACTTCTTCCAGCGGCCGTCTTTCCGACCGTCGACCAGTCCCGCGTCGACGAGCGCGGAGAGCGCGTGACTGAGCCCGCTCTCGGAGACGTCGACGACGGCGTTCAGTTCGCAGACGCACAACTCCTCGCCCGCGGCGACGAGCACGCGAACGAGCGTGTACCGCGTCTCGTTCGAGAGGGCCGAGAGGACATCGAGTTCCGCGTCGACCTGTGCCGACCCGAGCGCCGCTTCGAGCGCCCCGAGTTCGTCGAGCCGACGCTCTACGTCCTCGCTGCGACACTCTCCGAGTTCGTCGTCGAGATACCGTCGAAGCCGCTCCGTTCCCGTGGCCATCGACCGTCGGTTGAACGAGTCCTAAATTAACTGTTCCGGTCGATATGCAGGTGAGTCGATTTTGTGGCATATATCTCCACTCTTGATCTTTGAATGCTGGTCCCGTTCTTAGAACAGTTGAGTGAGATTTGAACTGGATCGGGCCGATACCTCAGCAGCTCGCGACCTAGTTCCGACCTGCGTTCGAAGTCTGTCAACCCGAATCGGACCCAGCGGTCCCGGATCGGTTCATCTGTACGCGCACGCGGGAGAAGTGAGCGGCTGTCGCTGCGTAGACCGACTGTCGCTGCGTAGCGCGGTCCGGTGTTGTACCGACGGTCGAGATCCGCTGGACCGTCGGAGTCTCTACGGCGGCCGCCGCGGTATCCAGCGGATCTGTCCGTCGGGCGTCCGTCGGCGGGTCGGGGCGCTTTTACCCCTCGGGGACCGAGTTCCGACAATGAGCGACGCGGCCGACGACCGCGAGGTCGACGGTGAGGAGACCTCGAACGGAGCGAGCGGCGATGTCGCGAGCCGCGAGGTCGACGCGTCGGCTGCGGCCGACGGCGACTCCGAGTCCATCGAGGCGCTCCGCGAGCAGGTAGAGGCCGAGTACGACTTCCAGAACTTCGGCCCGGCCGACATGGAGTCGATGTCCGCCGACGAGTGGGAGGCCGTCTTCGACCCGGAGACGTGGATCACGGGCCAGGAGCTGCTCGACCGCGTCGAGGCCGACCTCAAGCGTCGGGTGGCCGACCGCGAGGTGTTCGCCCGCGTCGAGCGACAGGACGACCGCGTGCTGGCGTACTCCGACGAGGGGTACGCCACCGTCTACGGCGACGGCTCCGTGGAAGGCCACGGCACGGTCCTGCGGGACGTGAAACCGACGGTCGCTCTGGCGTCGATGGAGTCCTACGACGTGCCCGAGGCCCCGCCGGAGGACCTGCTCCCCGAGCCCCAGGAGGTGCCCGAAGGGAGCGGCGAACTCGGTAACACGATGTTGCAGGTCGTCGCGGGCTTCCAGGTGCTGGCCGGAATCCTGCTGATCGGCGGCTGGCTGGTGATCAGTATCGGGGTCATCCAGCCACCGGGTGGCGGGAGCGTGCGGTCGCTGAACGTCGTCGGGATGCTCCTGGCGGGCGTCGTCTTCCTCGCGATCGGCCTGCTGCTGTTCGGGGTCGTCGCGAACGCCCGCCTCTCGGACAAGTTCCGGGCCGAGGAGTACCGGAACCGGCTGCGCGCCGTCGAACTGGAACCGGGCGAGCGACCGGACTTCCTGCCGGACGAGGGGGAGGCGACCGAGCGGGCGGAGGGGATCCCCGGGGAGCGCTCGGAGGGGCTGCCGGGGAGCGAGTCGGACGGCGAGAGCGACGCGTCGTGACGGAGACAGTGACCCCTCTCCGCCGTCCGGCGACAGCACCCGTCTCGGACCGGGGTCCCGTCGGAGCGAACGCGACCCGAATATCTGCGGGGCTCAGCGTCGAAACGAGCGGCTAATCGTGCGCCTGCGCGCGTATTCGGTGGGTTTATACAAATTCGGTACCGAGCATCGACGTGTATGAATAGACGGGACTTTCTGCGGACCGCCGGCGGTGCGGCAGGTGGCGCGTCCGCCGCGGCCGTCGGGGCCGGCACGGCCGCCGCCCAGGAACACGGCGGGGGCGGCGGCGGAGGCGGAGGCGGCAACGTGCGGCCCAAGTGGCCGTCCTACGTCAGCGACGCGAAGGGCGGTGAGTACAAAGACCTTCGCGGCCAGTCGGAGGTGTCGATCGAGGTCGGCGTGGGATCGTCCGGCTTCGCGTTCCTGCCGACGAAGATCTGGGTCGACCCCGGAACGACGATACAGTGGGAGTTCGTCACGCCGAGCCACAACGTCAAACCGAACAGCCAACCCGAGGGCGGTAGCCTCGAAGGGACCGAAGGCGGCACGTTCGCGACGGTCCCGGAGGGAGAGACGTACTCGGCGACGCTGGACACCGCGGGGATGTACACCTACTTCTGCGGCCCGCACGAGGGCCAGGGGATGAAGGGCGCCATCGCCGTCGGTGACGAGGTGGAGACCGAGCAGGTCGGCGGCGGCGGACAGACGCCGCTGAACCCCGAACACATGGGCGTGCCCTTCCACCCGCACTACGTCGGGGTGTCGACCATCGTGATGATGGTCGTCTCGCTGCTGTTCACGTTCTTCCTGCTGAAGTACGGTGAATCGCCCAACGCGAAGGGAAGGAACAACTGATGTCCTCGTCGGGAAGCACCTACGGTGACATCCACCGCTACGAGCCGGCCCGCGAGAGCACGGCCGCGGCCGTCGGGATCGTCCTGCTGACGATCGTCGAGGTCGTCTTCGTCGGCCTGTTCACGTTCGGCCTGGTCAACGGTTGGGGGTACAGCCCGCTCGGGAACATGTATCTGGGCGGTATCCTCGCGATCATCTTCGTCGACCTGGCGTTCATCCTCATGCTGTACCGCAAGGAGTTCCTGCCGGACGTGATGATCGTCAAGAAGCGTCGCCGCAAGTGGGAAGACCTCTACGTCCGCGAAGAGGACGTCGAGGGGACGTCCTTCGCCGAGGGGGACCCCATCGAGAGCGTGAAACGAGCTGTCTATCCGTACTACAAACGATAACAATGCCACTGGACGAAGACAAGTACCCCGGAGAAACCGGTCGCCGCCGGTTCGTCAAGGGTGTCGTCGGTAGCGCGGCGCTGGCGAGCGTCGGCACGGGCGGCGCGGCCGCGATGAACACGGTGACATCGGCGTCGGGCGGCGGTGGCGGTCCGACCCAGTACATGGCCATCGAGAACACGGACGGTCCGGCGCCGCGCGGGATGCCGATCGTTCCGGTCGAAGTGAACGACTCGGGCGAACTCCGGGGGATCTTCCCGGAAGCGAGCACCGAGACCGTTCAAGGTATCGAACGGACGGTCGCGGAGATGGACCTGGGCGGAGTGACCTACTCCTCGCAGTGGTTCCAGTACTGCGGGCTCGAGGGCTACCACGGCATCCAGCCCGGCGCCGACGCGGACAACTTCATCCGCGCGGCGGCGAGTCCGCCGCCCGCCTACGAGTGGCAGCAGGACGTCGAGGGCGACACCATCCTCACCGTCGACATGTTCGACGACTACAAGGAGTGGGGCAACGGCATCGGGCAGGACGGCCTCGGCAAGCCCGCGAGCGCGACCTGGCGGTCGCAAGCCGAGGGATCGAAGACCCTCCCCGTGCAGGTGCTCCGTTCGCCGAAGGTCTCGCAGATGGCCAACGGCGAGGGCGAGTTCAGCGACCTGCCGGGCAACGTCCAGAGCTTCATCGACGCGGCGACCGACCAGGACTTCATGGCCTGGATCAACAAGTGTACCCACTTCTGCTGCGTGCCGGGGTACAAGCAGCTCGCGGGGAGCGCGAACTTCGGGGCCGCGAACGACGTGTACTGTCAGTGCCACCAGTCGGTGTACGACCCGTTCAGTCCGGTCCAGAAACAGTTCGTCGCGCGCCCGCGCCCGGAGGAATAACAGATGAGTTTAGAACGCAAGGAGGAACACGATCACGAGACCTGGATGGAGAGCCGCGACCTGACGGCCATCGAGGAGATCTACCTCACCGTGTTGCTGTGGCTCGACAGGCGCCTGCGCATCGTCGACTATCTGGAGATCTTGGAGAACATGTACTACAAGGTCAACTTCCAGATGCCCAAGAGCCACACGGAGCAGTACAACCTGGACAACAAGTTCTGGTACTGGTATCCGCTGTACGCGCTCGGGTCGTTCTCGACCATCGCGTACGTCGTGGCAGCCATCTCGGGCGCCCTGCTGGGCTTTTACTACGCGCCGGGCGCCGGCGCCTCGAACGGGACGCCGGACCTCGCGTACAACTCCATCACCTTCATCATGACCGACCTGAACTTCGGGTTCTTCCTCCGGAGTCTCCACCGCTGGTCGGCCCAGGTGATGGTCGCGGCCGTGTTCCTGCACATGCTGCGCGTGTACTTCACGGGCGCGTACAAGGAGCCCCGGGAACTCAACTGGATCATCGGCATCGTGCTCATCTCGCTGACGATGGTCTTCGGGTACACGGGCTACCTGCTCCCGTGGGACCAGCTGGCCTTCTGGGCCGGCCAGATCGGCGTCGAGATGAGCCTCTCCATCCCGCTGATAGGCGAGTGGGTGGCCCAGTTGCTGTTCGGCGGGTTCACCCTCTCGCAGTCGACGGTCCAGCGGATGTACATCCTGCACGTCTTCGTGCTCCCGTTCGTCACGACGGGGCTCATCGCCGTCCACATCGGTATCGTCTGGATGCAGGGCATCGCGGAACCACACTGATACAATGAGCGACAACGACAACAGCGAGGAAGTTCGCACCGACGGCACGGGAATCGTCCCGCCGGACGACGAGACCCCGACCTGGAGCGAGCGCAAGGCGCGCAAGCAGGGGCTCGCCCGGCTGACTTACGAGTACTTCGAGCGCTCGCGCCGCGAGGACCAGGACCTGCGCCAGCAGTCCAGTTACGTCGAGCGCGACGTGCTGGCGTTCCCGACCTGGCCCCACGAGATGATCCGAAACCTCGCGTTGACGAGTTTCTTCGTCGGCATGATCATCTTCCTCGCGGCGGCGCTCCCGCCGCACATCGGCCCGCCGGCAGACTCGTCGTCGACGCCGGCGGTCATCCTGCCCGACTGGTACCTCTACTGGTCGTTCGGCCTGCTGAAACTCGGTCCGCTCAACCCCGAGATCAGCCTGCTGGGCGGCCAGAAGCTGATGGCCGACCGAACGTACGGCGTCCTCGCGAACCTGGTCGTCGTCGGATTCGTCGCGATCGTCCCCTTCCTCAACAAGGGGAGCGCGCGCCGTCCGGTCGAACAGCCCTTCTGGGGCGCGGTCGGCGTGAGCGGCGTCGTCTTCGCGTTCACCATCGCCGCGCTGTCGGTCAAGAACCTCATCTCGATGGACTCGCACCTCCTCTTCGACCTGACGTTCATCCTCCCGGTGCTGGCCGCGTTCATGAGTTACGCGCTGCTGCGGACGATGCGCGAAGGGTACATGTTCAACCTCAACCGGCGGTACTACCGACTCCGCCCGCCGAAATAGATGGCGGGCGATCCGTCCCGGGCCGGCGACTCGGCCGACGAGGCCGTCGACGCCCGCGGGGCGGACTCCGATTCCGCGGTCGATTCAGGTTCACCGACTCCTGCAACCCGACCCGAGAGTACCGACGCCGGCGAGGACGGCGCCGAGGGCGACGAGCGTGACGTCGTCGTGCCGACGGCGGTCTACAAGCGAGTGACGGTCTTCTCGACGCTGATCGCCGTCGTGGCCGTGGTCGGCGGCTTTCTCGTGCTCGACGTGGCGACAGACAGGGCGACCGCGGAGCTATCCGAGATCGACCCGATCGTGGCGCTGATCGGCGTTGCGCTGATCGCCTTCGGGGCGGTCACCTACGCCTTCTCGACGCGTTTCCGGGCCGAAGGAATGGGAAACGCTAAAGACGACACCGACGAACCGTAAAACAATGGCTGACGAATTCGCGAAAGGGCTGGCGATACTGTCCGGCGCTGGGATGGCGTGGCTGACCCTGGCCGGCTGGTATCGCACCCCGAGCTTCGAGGGTGACGGCGTCCAGCTCATCGCGCCGGTCGAGCTCTCCAGTCCGACGGTCTACGACCAGATCGGCATCGCACTGATGGACGTGATGGCGTGGTTCGCCGTCATGGGCGCGCTGACGTTCTGGGTCGTCATCCCCGCCGTCGAACAGGCTCGCGAAGCGTACGCTGAACGCGCGGACTGACGGCGGACGGACTTCTTCCGGCGGCTCGAAGTTCGTGAGCGGTTGGATCGTTGACTGTGTGTTCGGTGCGGAGTGCTTGTTGAGTGGTTGTTTCTGGCGAATGAGTGGTGAATAGAAGTAGATCGACAGTGACCGCAGGGGACAGCAAGTGATGAAAGCCCTCGGCGCGCTTGCGGTCGCTGCGTGGGATATCCTCGCTGCGCTCGGATAGTGCCCACGCAGGCGACTATATGAACGCGAGCACGCCTCGCCCTTTCAGTCCGCCAGGACAGCAGGACGGCACCCGCACAGCACCGCACCTCACGCCTCCCCAACCGACTGTGCTTCTCGCTTCGCTGCGATGCTCGTCCCTCGCACGGCTACTGTCGCGGGATGAACCCCGCGACAGCGCGCGCCACCGCGATTGGTCACTGTACGGGCTGTACTGAGCATTCGCGCGAGCGTAGCGAGCGCGATTCACCGGAACCGAGCGAAGCGAGGTTCCGGCCTTTTTCACCCATGTTTTTGGCCCGGGGGTGCCCGCAGGGAGCGAAGCGACCGAGGAAACCCCCCGGCGAAAAAGATGGTCTTACAGGAACTGGCCGAGCGGGCCGTAGAAGAACGTGACGTAGCCAACGTACAGCAGTGCGACGAGCGACGCGCCGATCGCGGCTTTGGGTCGCTCGACGTCGATCTCCCGGCGGACTTCGACCTTGCGGGACTCGAACTCGAAGAGGTCGGTCAGCAGGATGAAGATAGCGATGGTGGCGGTGACCATCCCGGCGTGGTGGTGGACGGTCAGGTAGTAGAACGACCCGAGGACGAGCGCGACGTTGGTGAGAACGTGGAAGGGGTGGCGCGAGAGGTCGTCGGCGTCACCGTCCTCGGCCTGCGAGAGGTGGCGTCTGTGCGCGAGCGCTCGCGCTACGATGTTCAACACCACGAGGCCGAGTAGCACCGCCTCGATGACGAGGATCTCCTCGGTGATGTGGCCCCCGAGGGCGGCGTCGATCGGCCCGAACAGCTCGTATGCAACCATAGCGGGAGATCAGTCCGTGTCCCATTAGAGTTTTTCCAATCCAGCGCGGCGCTCGGCGGGGTCGAGGCGGACTACGCGGAGGCATACGGCGACCGGCTCTCGTCGACGACAGCGACGGACAGCGACGCTCCCGGCGTCGCGCTGACGGACTCGTCCGGGTCGACGGTCCCGACGACGCGGTCGTCGGCGAGGAGGTGGACGGCGGTCTCGTCGCGCTCGACCGAGACGGACAGGTCGTCCGTCGGGACGACCCAGTGGTCGGTGTCCGTCTCGAAGGGCGCGACGGGGACGACCGCGGCGGCGTCGGCGTCCGGGGAGAGGACCGGCCCCCCGGCCGCGCTGGCGTAGCCGCTCGACCCCGCCGGCGTCGCGAGGACGACGCCGTCGGCCCGGAACCGCGCGACCCGGAGGTCGCCGCTGTCGACCGCGTACTCCGAGATCTGTGCGGGCTCGGCGCTGACGAGCATCACGTCGAGCAGCGCTCGTGCACGCGTCCCGTCGCCGACGCGGACGTCGACGATGGGGTGGGAACTGCGTTCGAAGTCGTCCGAGAGGTACGCGTCGACGGCTTCGCCGACGGCGTCGAGCGGAACGGACCTGACGCCGCGACCGGCCGCAACGGGCAACACGGAGACCGACGGCGCCGCGCGCGCGACCGCGAGCAACGCGGGCTCGCCGACGGCGATCAGCGCCTCGCTGTCGTCGACGACGCTCCGGGCAGCGCCGACGACCGGCGTGCCGCCGGCCGCCTCGACGGCGGCGACGACCCCGTCGGTATCGGTGCCGACGACGCCGACGACCGGTCCATTCGTCATCACCGGAGTGTGGCGATGACTCGGCAAAAAGGCACCGCACCGCGTCCGCGTCACCCGAGTTCCTCCCCTGGTATGGCGGCGATCTGGGCGAGACCGCCTGGCGTCCTTCCGGTGTCGGTTCGACCCGGACGCCGAGGACGCCGTGCAGCGGTTGTTGTTGCAAGCCGCGGACTCAGGCGGATAGGCGGCCAACCGTTCGTGTGACCCGAGAGACCACACGGCGAGGTTTCGTCCGCGGACTCGCGGGCGCCGGGACCGCCGGAGCGGCCGCGGGCACCGCGACGGCGCAGCAAGAGACGGCGACCGGCGGCGGTGGCGGGACTGCGACCGACGGGGGCGGGGGAGCGGCAGGTGGCGGTACCGGAACGGCCGCCGGTGGCGGAGGCACAGCGGCGGGCGGAGAGGGAACGGCTGGTGGGGGAGGAACGGCTGGCGGAGGCGGAACAGCCGGTGGCGGTGGCGGCGAACCGGACTTCAGCGGCTGGTTTGACGACGTGAGCAACTTCGACGGCAACGTGGTCGACCTGCGCGGCGAGGAGTCCCCGCAGGTATCGGTCGGCGTCGAGGCCAACGACGGCTACTTCGGGTTCGGGCCGCCGGCGGTCCACATCGAGAACGGGGCGACGCTCACCTGGACCTGGACCGGGCGCGGCTGCCCGCACAACGTCGTCGAACAGGAGGAGGTGTTCGACTCCGGGGAGCCGGGCTGCGAGGGCGTGGGTCCGTTCGAGTACACGTTCGAAGAGGACGGGATCTACCGGTACGTCTGCGAACCGCACCTCCAGCTGGGGATGAAGGGGGCGGTCGTCGTCGGGACCGACTACCCGACAGTCGACACCGGCGGCGGTGGCGGCCCTTCGCGTCCGACAGTCCCGGACGCGGCGCGCACGCTGGGCGTCGCGACGTCCGTCGCCATGGCGGCGACGCTCGGGCTGGCGTACTTCTTCATCAAGTTCGGCGGCGACTACGGCGAATTCGACGAGGAGTAAACCGCCGCTGGACGGTCGTTCGCGGGCGATACCGGCGACCGGTCGATTCCGCCGTCAGGTCGGGCTCGTTCCGGTGGATTCACTACGGGCGGGTCCGAACCGTGGGGTATGAGCGAGCAGAGTGCGGACGTGTCACGTCGGGCGTTCCTGCGCGCCGGTGCAGGCGCCACAGCAGTCGCGGCGGGCGCGGGCACCGCTGCCGCCGCCAAGGAAGGGACCGACAGCGGGGGCGGAGGCGGCGGCAACGTCCGTCCCGAGTGGCCTTCGTACGTCAGCGACGCGAACGGCGGCGCGTACGAGGACCTCCGCGGACAGTCCGAGGCGACCGTCGAGGTCGGCGCCGGATCGAGCGGCTTCGCGTTCGCGCCGACCAAGATCTGGATCGACCCGGGCACCACGGTGAAATTCGAGTTCATCGAGGCGGGCCACAACGTGAAGCCGAACGAACAGCCCGAGGGCGGCGGCCTGAGCGGCACCGAGGGCGGGCAGTTCGCGACTATCTCCAAGGGGCAGACCTACTCGGTGACCCTCGAGACCGGCGGGATGTACACCTATAACTGCGCACCCCACGAGGGCCAGGGCATGAAAGGCGCCATCGCCGTCGGCGGGGACGTCTCGACCGTCGAAGTCGAAACGGGCGGCGGCGGAAGCAGCCGACCGGAGGTGCCCGACGCGGCGAAGTCGCTCGGCATCGCCACCGGGTTCGGGATGGCGGCGACGCTCGGGCTGGCGTACTTCTTCATCAAGTACGGCGGCGACTACGGCGAGTTCGACGGCGCTTGAGGCGTCGCGCGCCGTCGCGGGCATAGCTTTCTTCCACACGGCGTCGCCGCGTGGCGTCCGGCGCGGTCAGATCGCGTCCGGTCCGGTGTGGACCGTCAACTCGACCTCGCGAGGCTCCCCTTCGATGTCGGCGACGATCCGCTCGACCACGCGCGTCGCTTCCTTCCGGATGAGCGGCTTCACTTTCTCGACGACGCGGGACAGCGAGATGAACCGCGGCAGATCGATGCTGCCGTCGTTGACCGACCCGGGGTCGTACTCGATACGCAGGGTCACGCGCGAAGCGGTCTCGGCGTCCGGTGGCGCCTCCTCGGGGACCGCTTCGACGCGCCAGTGACCGTCGGCGGCGACGTTCTTGACGACGCGCCAGTCGAGCCTGCTCGGCCGCTCGGTCGAGACGACCTCCGTCTCGGCGGTGTAGTCGAGTTTCCACCAGCTGAAGTGCAGGGAGTAGCGCGTCCCGGGCGAGCCGTCGCCGTCGCGTCGCACTTCCTCAAGGTACTCGGAGTAATTGGCGTACCGCGGGAAGTCGACGATGAAGTCGTACATCTCGTCGGGCGGGACGTACACTACCGTACTGACCTCGACTTCGTCCACACGCTTCCTGCGGGCCGCTCGTACAAATAGTCTCGGCGGGAGACACACGTATCCGTCGGCGGTTCGGTCCCCTCTCGTGAGCGAACCGAACGAAGAATCGGGCCGAGAGGAAGCCGCCGCTCAGTGCGCCGCGTCGACCTCGACGTCGGCCTCTCCGGCCGAGTCGACGGTGCGCGGGCCGTGGTCGCCGAAGTCGTCATCGTCGTTCGAGCGCTCGCGGAGGGCGATGCCGAGGTAGCCGCCGACCGCGCCGGTCCCCGCGACGAACGCGGCGACGACGGCGAGCGCGAACACCGTGATCCCCATGAAGATCACCACGCCGAGCGCCTCGCCGCCGGCGACGGCGCCGAAACTGAAGATGCTGAAGACGAGCACGAGCACGCCGAAGATCGGGACCGCGGCGATGAGCCCGGAGACGGCGCCGACCTTCGCTCCCTGTGTTCGGGTCCCCCGCTGCAGGTATCCGGAGACGGCCCCTCCGAGGACCGTCGCGAACGGGATCCACGACAGTACCACCATCACGACGGCGCCGACGAGCGCGTTCACCCAGAAGTCACCGTCGCGCCGTGCGACGAACGAATCCGCGGATTTCGTGTCCATGATATCGTATAGGTTCTCTCACACGATAAGCGTATGTGCCAAATACGGCGTTTTTGGCCCTTAATGTCGGTATTTACGCTAGTTCGGACGAGGGGTCCCGACAGACCTATGGTTCCGACAGTGGACAGGATACTCCATGAGTGAGGACGGAGACCACGAGTTCGGGTCGTTCGGCGGCCGCCACGTGCCGGAACCGATGCAGGAACCGCTGGCCCAGCTGGCCGACGCCTTCGAGACGGTCGCCCGGACCGACGAGTTCCGCGAGGAGTTCCGTGCGATCCTGGAATCGTACGCGGGCCGACCGACGCCAATCTACCACGCCGAGAACCTCTCCGAGCGCTACGGCGCGGAGATCTACCTCAAACGGGAGGACCTCCTCCACGGCGGCGCCCACAAGATCAACAACGCCGTCGGGCAGGCGCTGCTCGCGGAGAAGGCGGGCAAGTCGCGACTGATCGCCGAGACCGGCGCCGGCCAGCACGGCACCGCGACGGCGATGGTGGGCGCCCTGTTCGACCTCGATACGGAGATCTACATGGGGAAGAAAGACGTCGAGCGCCAGCGGATGAACGTCTTCCGGATGCGCCTGATGGGTGCGGAGGTCAACGAGGTGACCCGCGGCGACGAGGGGCTCGCCGACGCCGTCGACGCGGCGCTGGAGGACTTCGTCGAGAACGTCGACGACACGCACTACCTCGTCGGGTCGGTCGTCGGGCCCGACCCGTTCCCGCGGATGGTCCGGGAGTTCCAGTCGGTCATCGGCCGCGAGGCGCGCGAGCAGTTCCGCGAGCGGACGGGCGAGTTGCCCGACGCCGCCGTCGCCTGCGTGGGCGGCGGGTCGAACGCCATCGGGCTGTTCCACGCCTTCCGCGACGACGACGTGGCGTTCTACGGCGGCGAGGGCGGCGGCGAGGGGAGCGACTCGACGCGCCACGCCGCGCCGCTGGACGACGGTCGCGAGGGCGTGATCCACGGCATGAAGACGCGCGTCATCGACGACGACACCGAGGTCCACTCGGTGTCGGCCGGGCTGGACTACCCCGGCGTCGGCCCCGAGCACGCGATGTTCCGGGAGGTCGGCCGGGCGGAGTACCGCGCGATCACCGACGACGAGGCGCTGGAGGCGTTCCGCGCGCTGAGCGAGGAAGAAGGGATCATCCCGGCGCTGGAGACGGCCCACGGGCTCGCGATGGCCAAACGCGTCGCCGAGGAGACCGACCACGAGACGATCCTCGTCAACCTCAGCGGTCGCGGCGACAAGGACATGGAGACGGCCGCCGAGCGGTTCGACCTGTCCTGATCGCGAGCGCCGGCCCCGGTCTGCGGCCAGTGACCGGACGACTCACTGCTTCTCGACCAACTCGCGGAGGCGAGCGATGCGCTCGTCGGTCGGCGGGTGCGAGCGCGTCTCGACGTGGAATTCGTCCCCTCCGTCGCCACCGCTGTCCGTCTCGAAGCCATGCGGGAGGAGACAGAGGCCGCGGACTTCGTCGTACGCGAGACGCTTGTCCACGGTCGGCGCGCTCGCGGTCTCCTCGTCGAGCTTCGCGAGCGCGTCGGCGAGGGCGGCTGGGTCACCGGTGAGCGCGGCGCCGGCGTCGTCAGCGGCGAACTCCCGGTAGTGTGAGAGTCTGCGGGCGGCGGCGACGGCCGCGGTGGCCAGGATGCCGAGGACGACGCCGCCGCCGACGACGACCGCCGCGAGGCCGACGGCGAACCCGACGGCGTACCCCGGTCTGAAGGGGTTCGATCGCGTCGCGACGGCGCCGACGAGGTAGACCGCGCAGAGCGCGAACGCCCAGACGAAGCGACTGCGAGCCCACGGCCCCAGCGAGTCGAGCAGGGAGTAGCGGTCGCTGGTCAGCGCCGGGAGGAACGAGGCGAGGGTCATCACGGTCGCGTCGCGGTGCTGGAGGTGCGCGAGTTCGTGCGCGAGGACGCCGTCGAGGCGGTCGCCGTCGAGCGTCGCGAGCAGGCCGCTGCTGACCACGAGCGTCGGTCGGCCGACGCCGTCGAGCGCGAAGCTGTTCGGCGTCTCGCTGTCGACGACGTAGCAATCCGGGGTGGGGACGCTCGCCTGGGCTGCCAGGCGGGTCACGCGGCGGTCCAGGTCCGGGTGCGAGTCCGCGGTCACGGGCTCGGCGTCGACGGCGCCGAGGGTCTCGCTGCGGACGTATCGAAGCTGCGCCCAGACGCAGGCGGCGACGAGGACGCCCGCCAGCGGGAGCCACCACAGCGCCGTGATCGCCGGGGGGAGCCCGACCCCGTCGCCCGCCTGGCGGACGAGCGCGCCCAGCCGGGGCGCCGTCAGGTAGACGAGCACGCCGACGAACAGGGCGTTTGCGGTGACGACGGCGGCGAGCGTCGCCGCCATCCTGACCGCCAGCCCGCGGTCGCTGCTGAGTGGCACGTCCGTTGCGTTCTCGGGGGTAGGCCAAAAACTGTCCGATCGTCGGAACAGTCTTCGAAGGCAACAGTTTTGTCGCACAGCGACCAGTGTCAGGTGTGACGCGATCAGGGCATCGCACGGTGCTGGTGGCGCTGGGGATCGTGGCGGTCGCGCTGGGGAGCGCGCTCTTTCCGCCGACCGGCCTGGGGTCCGCACCGGCGTCGGAGACCGACCTCGTCGGTCCCGACGCCTCCGCGCCGGGGAGTGGAGACGGCCCGGAGCCCGGACCCGGCGAATCGACCGTTTCGGGCGACGGAGAGGCGGTCGCCGCGGGGAGCGGAGCGACGGCCGGTCCGGGGGATTCGAAGTCGGCTCCCGGACCGGCGGGCGCGACAGCCACGCCCGCATCCGGTGAGCCCGGGACGGTGACGACGGCGCCGGCGACGCCGACGCAGACGCCCACGTCGACAGCCACAGCGACGGCCTCGGGGACGATACCCGAGTCCGACGACGAGGGCGGCCTCGACTTCGTCGCCATCGTGGGCGGGCTCACCCTCTTTTTCGTGCTGACGCTCGCGCTCGCGGCGGTCGGGCAGGTGGTCAAGGCGCTCCTGGGGAGCGGGGGCTCCGGTGGCGGGTCGGCGCTGTCGCTCGGTCTCCTCGGCAAGATCGGGGGGGTGTTCGGGGGGTCGCCGGTCGGTATCGCGGCGCGGATCCCGCAGGTGACGATGGTCGCGCTCGTGGGCGTCTCGACCGGGACGGCGCGTGTCCTCGGCGGCGCCGGGACGCTCGTGAGCGAGGCCGCCGGCGGGCTCGCGTTCGTCATCGGCGCGGGGTCGCGCTCGGTGACTTCGGGCCTGGGGAGCGGGATCGGCGGGCTGTTCTCGCTCCCGAGCGCGCCGACGTTCTCCCTCTCTGGCTTGTTTTCCGGGGTGAGGAGCGGCGGGTCGAACGTCGCGACGGGCGATTCGCCGACCGCCGACGCCCGCAGCGCGACGGCGATCGAACCCGAGTCCGACGACGAGGTGCCGATCCGGACGGTCGAGGACGCCTGGGAGGCGTTCGCCGATCCGCTGCCGGTCGAGGACCCCGAGGCGCGGACGCCGGGCGAGTTCGCGCGACTGGCGGTCGAACGCGGGGACCCGACCGAGGCGGTCCGTCGGCTGACGCGCGTGTTCCGCGACGTGCGCTACGGAGGCCGACCGCCGTCGGACGACCGGACGCGCTCGGCGGTCGAGGCCGTGAGCGACATCCTCGCCGACCGGGACCGGGAGGGCGACCGATGAGCGACCGATCGGCCGCGAAACGGACGGGCGGCGTTCTCTGGCGGCTATTGAGCGCGTACGGCCGGAACCAGCGGACCGCTCGGATCGTCGCGGGAGCGATCGGTGTCCTCTCGCTAGTGGCGGCGGTGGCGGTCGCCGCCGGTGTCGGCGGTCAGCGCGTCGACGACGCCGTGGGCTCGCTCGCCGGACCGGCGCGGCTGTTCGTCTACCTCTCCGCGCACTTCGCGGTCGCGCTCGGCCTCTGGTCGCTGTGGGCGTCCAGGGGAGAGCGAGACGAGGAGACGCCGACGGCGCTCCCGGAACCGACGCCGACGGACGAAGCAGCCGGTCGGATCACCGGTGGGGGCGTCGACGAGACGCTGCGCAAGCTCACCGACCCGACGGATTCGGTCGGGCTACGGGGACGCCTCGACGTCGAGCGGACGATCCGACGGGTGGCGATCCACGTGCTCCGGGAGGAGACGGACCGCGAGTTCGACGATCTGTCGGCCGCGCTCGACGAGGGGACCTGGACCGACGACCCGCGGGCGGCCGCGTTCCTGGGAGACGCGGACCTTCCGGTGCGACTCCGCGTGATCGACTGGGCCAGCGGCGACCCGTACCGGCGTCAGGTCGACGCGACGGTGACCGAACTGGCCGCTATCGCCGACGTCGAAACGGAGGTGAAGTCGCCGTGAACGCGGACCGGACGGCAGAGGTAGACGGGACGCGACCGGCGACGGAACGCGGACCGAGCGGGACGAGCGCGGGGAGTCGAGCGGCGACGACGGGCGGATACGTGGACGAACCGATGGTGACCCAGACGACGACCGCGTCGGAGTCGACGAGCGTCGACAGCGAGGGCCGGTGGGTCGTCGGGATCGTGCTCGCGCTGGCCGCGGGGAGCGCCGGCGTCGTGCTCTCGAACACCGGCGCGTTCCTCGCGGGGATCGTCGGCCTGGTCTACGCCGGGTACGTCTCGCTCGCGGGGCCGCCGACGGCTCCGCTGGTGGTCGAGCGGACCGTCGCGCCGGCGGCGCCGAAGCCCGGCGACCGAGCGACGGTGACGGTGCGAGCGGAGAACGTCGGCTCGGCGCCGCTCGCGGACCTCCGCGTCGCCGACGACCCGCCCGCGGACCTGGAAGTGGTCGACGGAGAGACGCGGGCCGCGGGCACGGTCGAACCGGGTGCGGCCCTGGAGTTCAGCTACGACCTGCGGATCCCCCGGGGGAAACACGCCTTCGGCGACGTGGTTGCGGTCGCGCGCGGTGCGAGCGGCGTCGGCGTCCGGCGGACGGTCTACGACGCCGGGGCGACCCTGGTCTGTCACGCGCCGGTCGAGTCGCTGGCGCTGGCGGGGCAGACGGGCATCGGGTCGGGTCGCGTCCAGACGGACAGCGGCGGCGAGGGCGTCGAGTTCTACGCGACGCGGGAGTACGCGCCCGGCGACCCGGCGAGCCGCGTCGACTGGAACCGCTACGCGTCGACCGGCGAACTCACGACGGTCACCTACCGCGAGTCGAACGCGGCGACGGTCGTCTTCGTCGTCGACGGGCGCTTCGACCACCGGCGCGCGGTCGGCGAACCGACCGCCCGAGAGCTGTGTTGCTACGCGACGGTCCGGATGGCCGACGCCGTTCTCGACGACCAGAACCTCGTCGGCGCGTCGGTGTGTTACTACCGCTCGTCGAACGCCATCGGGTCGCTCGGCTCGGTCGGTCCGGGCCGCGGGCCGGAACAGACGCTTCGGATCCGCGCGCTCCTGCGGGAGAAACTCGGCGTCGACGTCGACGACCTGCACGTCTCGGCCGACCGCGAAGCCGAGTCCGGAGACGGGGACGCGGCGAGCGACCGGTCCGGCGGGTCGGGCGACATCGTCAGACGGAACCACGAGTTGCTCGATGACGTCCCCGCCGGCGCCCAGGTCGTGTTTGCCACGCCGCTGCTGGACGACGTCGCGGTCCGGACGATCGACGAACTGGTCGCCCGCGGCCACGTGACGACGGTCGTCAGCCCGGACGTGACCGACGGCTCGACTCGCGGCGGGACGGTCGAACGGGTCACGCGGTCCGGACGGCTGGCGACGGTCGCCGGGACGAAGCGGGTCCGGGTCGTCGACTGGTCGCCGGACGAGCCGCTGCAAGCGGCGGTCGACCGCGCCGGTGCGAGGTGGGACGCGTGACCGCTCCCGTCGATCGCGACCGGAGCGGCGTCGTCTCCGTGCGGACGGCGCTCGTCGTCGCGCTCGGGTTCGCCGCGCTGGTCGCGGTCGGGCTGGACGGGGCGTGGCCGGCCGCGCTCGGCGTCGCGGGCGCCCCGGCAGTGGGCTGGGGTAGCGCCGCGGTCGCCAGCGAGCGGAAGCGCCGGGTGGCCGCGGGTAGCGTGGCGCTGACGCTCGGGAGCGTCGTGCTGATCGCCGGCATCGCGCTGGCGGCCCGGGCGGAGGCGGCCGCGTACTCGGTCGTCCTCGTCGGGGCGGCCGTCGTCGCGGTCGCCAGCCAGGACGGCTTCGCCAACGACGTCGTCTCAGAGCTGTACCGCACGGTCTCCGAGTCGGGGTTCGTGGCCGTGGTCGGGTGTATCGCATTCGCGCTCGCGGCGTTCCTGTTCGGGACAGGACTCGTCGCCATCCTCCTCCGCGAACTGTTCGCGCTGTCGACGCACTCGCCGATGGTCGCGCTGTGGTGGCTTCAGGTAGGCGTCGTCTGCGTGGGGCTGCTCGCCGAGCGAGCGGCGCGGGTCGTCGACCGCTGGACGCCCGGCGAGGCCGCGATGGGCGACGGACTCGCCGCCCAGTTCAGGCTCCGACTCACCGACGTCCCGCTGTGGTACGTCGCGGCGCTGATCGGGCAGTTCGTCCTCGCGACGGTCGCGCCGAACGCGCTCGACCCTTTCCTGACCGCGCGCCCGGCCGTCGCCCGGGCGACGGACGCAGTACTGCTCTCGGGCGTCACGCAGGTCGCCCTCGCAGGTGTCGCCGCCGTACTCGCGGCCGTCGCGCTGCTCTCGCCGCTCCAGCGCGGGGTCGTCCTCTGGACCGGGACCTCGCCGGGGAACACGCTCTCGTTCGCCGCCGGCGGACTCGTTGCGGTCGCCGGCGCGTTCGGCGTCGGTCTCCTCACCGCGTACGGCGTCGCCTTCGACTGGCTCGCGGTGTGGGGGTCTACCGGGTCACCGGGCGCGGCCTTCGGGCCGGCCCTCCAGGCGCTGGCCGGCGGCGTGTTCGTCTCGCTACTCGCGACGGCCGCGCTGATCCTCGGCGTCAACGTCCTCGTCGACACCGCGAACCTGACGGGAGGCGGGTTCGCCGTCGGCGCGAGCGCGCTGTTCGCCGGCACCGTGCTGCTGGCGGACGGGCTGCCGGCCGTCGCCGTGATCGGCGGCGCGGCGGTCGCCCTGCTCGTGTGGGACCTGGGCGTCCACGCGGTCGGGCTCCGGCGCGACCTGGGCGGGATCAGCCCGCCGACGCGGACCGAAGTCGTCCACGCGACGGCCGCGGCCGGTGCGCTGCTCGGCGGCGTCGTCGTCGCGACGGCGGTCGGCTACCTGGCCGTCCCGCTCCGGATCCCCGACGACCGCGCTATCGTCGCCCTCGCGCTCGTCCTCTGCTCGTTCGTGACCCTCGCGTTCGCGGTGCGTCGCTGACGGCCCGCGGAGTCGGGCGGCCAGAGGCGGTCTCGGAGGCCGTGAAACCGCACGACGGCTCCGACGATCGCCCGACGGCGGGGCTCCAGGCCGCCCGTGAACGAACGGAACACTCATTAGTCCGGTCCCGACCAGTATCGAACGGGTGTCAGAGGCATCCCCTATCGAATCGGGCACCCATCTCCCCCCTCTCGGTCCCCGTTTCTCTCGCGAACGGCGCTCGCGGAGCGTCGCGTCGGACGACGACGCCCGCGCGCGAGCCGCCTCTTATAAGTCGTCCCGGGGCCAAGGTGCGGGCGATGCTGGACGGCGTCAACGTCGCGCTCGGTGTCACCGGGTCGATCGCGGCCGTGAAGACGGTGGAACTCGCCCACGAACTGCGCCGCCGGGGCGCTAGCGTCAGGGCCGTCACGACGAGCGCCGCGGAGGGGATCGTCCACCCCTGGGCGCTTGAGTTCGCCACTGACGAACCCGTGGTCACCGAGATCACCGGCGCCGTCGAACACGTCGAACTCTGCGGGCGCGAGGGGTGGGCCGACGTGTTCCTGATCGCGCCCGCGACGGCCAACACCGTCGGGAAGATCGCCGCCGCCGTGGACGACACGCCGGTCACTACCTGCGCGACGACGGCGCTCGGCGCGGGCGTCCCCGTCGTCGTCGCGCCGGCGATGCACGAACCGATGTACGACCACCCCGGCGTGCTGGACGCGATCGAGCGCGTCGAGTCCTGGGGCGTCTCGTTCGTCGATCCGCGCGTCGAGGAGGGGAAGGCGAAGATCGCGACCGAGGACGCCATCGCGCTGGCCACCGCGCGCGAGGCGACGCCGGACACCCTCGCCGACCGGCACGTCGTCGTCACCAGCGGCGCGACGACCGAGTCGATCGACCCGATCCGGACGCTCTCGAACCGCGCCTCGGGCAAGACCGGCCGCGCCGTCGCCCGAGCCTGCTACGTCCGCGGCGCCGACGTGACGCTCGTCCACGACGGCGAGGACGTCCCCTACGCGACCGTCGAGTCCGTCGAGTCGGCGGCGGAGATGCGCGAGGCGACGCTCGACGCCGCCGAGGGGGCCGACGCGCTCGTCTCGGCGGCGGCCATCTCCGACTACACCGTCGAACGCCGGCCGTCGAAGATCCGCTCCGGGCAGGAGTCGCTGACGCTCGAACTCGAACCGACGCCGAAACTCGTCGACGCCGTCCGCGAGGCCCGTCCCGACCTCCCCATCGTCGGGTTCAAGGCCGAGACAGACGGCGAGGACGAGGACGTCGTCGCGGCCGCCCGGGACCTGCTGGAACGGGCCGGGATGGCCTTCGTCGTCGGCAACGACGCGAGCGTGATGGCCGCCGACCGGACGCGCGCGCTGCTCGTTCGCGCCGACGCGGTGAGCGAGTTCGAGGGGGAGAAGTCGGACCTGGGCGCGCGCATCGCCGACGAACTGGCCGCCGAACTCTGAGCGTCGCTCGCCGGTATCACCCGTCGCTCTCGCTCGCCTGGCTTCTCGACCCGTCGAACTCCGCCAGCAGGTCCATCGAGAGATCCGTCGAGTAGACGACCTGATGCGCCGCGAGTCCGAACAGCACGGCGTTCCCCCAGAGACCGGGCTGGAGCAGGAGGTAGACGGGACGGAGCGCCTCGAAGGCGGGGACCGCCGCGGGGAGGTTGTGGACCACGAACTTCAGGCCGTAAGAGTGCAGGTGGACGAGCAGGAGGCCGACCAGCACGAGTTCCGGGGAGCCGTCGCGTTCGAGTTCGACCGCGAGCAGGACGACCGCGACGGGCAGGAGCGCGACGAAGTAGTAGGCGTACGTCTGGGGGGTGAAAAGCGGGACGGCCGCGACACCCATCGCGAAGACGCTCCGGCGGGCGCGCGGCGGCGCGAGCACGGAGAGACCGGCGACGCCCAGGCAGACGAGCGCGCGGACCGCTTGCGCGCCGGGCAGCCACGCGAGCGGTTTGAAGTACGGCGGGAGCCAGAGCGTCGGCGACCGCGCGTCGTCGCTCCCCTGTTCGACCCCCCCAGCGGAGCACTTCGAGGTACGTCCGGTGGGAGGCGACGTCGAAGAACCGGATCGACAGCCACGCGACGGGTACCAGCGCGAGGAGCGCCCCGGCCAGCCGCCGCCGGTCGTGCAGCAGATGTGCGCCGACCGGCGCGTACGCGAACTTGACCACGCCGACGATCCCCGTCGCGGCGCCGCTGGCGAGCGCCCACGGCGACGAGAGGAGGGAGGGAGTCGTCGGTCCGGTCCGCCGAGCGGCGCCCGTCCCGGATCAGCGCGGCACCGGCGAACGACAGGAGCCCGCCCATGAACAGCGCTGTCTGGCCCAGTTTCGCGGTGAGGATCACCGGCTGGAAGCCGGCGACGAGCCAGGCGAGACCGAGGCGCTCGAACCAGCGGAGATCGTAACCCTGCGCGGCGACCAGCGCCTGCAGGCCGACCCACAGGAACAGGGCGGTCGTGAGGACCCAGGCCATCGCGGCGGGGCGGAACTCCAGCAGCGCGGTGAACGGCCAGAAGAGCAGGAGGACCACCGGCGGGTAGAGGTAGGTGCCCCAGAACCCGCCCTCCTCGGTCCGGCGGTAGAGCGATTCGCCCTCGTGCCAGCGCTCGATCGCGGCGTTGTACGCGCCGAAGTCGCCGAATCGGAAGTCCGAGGCGAACTCGAAGTTCGCGCGCAGCCACCAGTCGACGAACGGGTACGACAGCAGGGAGACGAGGACGACTGCGGCGAGGAGGACGAGCACTGGCCGCTCGCGCCGGCGTGCCCACAGTCGCCCCAGCAGTGACATGTCCGCCGATACTGTCGTTTGATATGAGTGTCTTCCGTCCGCTCAAAGAGCTCTTTGAGCTATCGGACTCGGGGAGGGCAGCGGGATCCCGACCCGTCAGGCGGGACCGAGAGCCGGTCAGTGTGTCGTCCGGCCGTCAGGGTTCGGCGACGACGGCCAGCCGCGTCGACTCGCGTTCGAGGGTCGACCCGTCGAGGCCGGCGTACAGCGACACGTCGGCGAAGCCGGCCTCGCGGCAGTACGCGGCCAGCTCAGCCGGCGCGTACAGCCGCACGTCGTAGACCATCTCGCCCTCGTAGTCGTAACCGCCCCCCGCCTCGGCGAACACGCGCCGGGTCGTCTCCATCCGTGCGGTCTCGGGGTCGTACTCGGAGGACTCGACGACGAGCGCGTCGTCGTCTTCGGGGATCCCGGCGGGCCGGAAGTCGGCCAACACTCCCTCGCGATTGACGAGTTCGACGACGAGGGCGCCGCCGTCAGCGGTCCGCTCGTACATCCCGCGCAGGACCGCGCGGTTCGTCTCGTCGTCGTAGTAGCCGAACGAGGTCCAGAGGTTGTACACGACGTCGTACGTTCCGTCGCGGTCTCGCAAGTCGCGCATGTCGCCGCGCTCGAACGTCGCGGCTTCCGCGACCCCGCGGTCGGCGGCCCGCTCTCGCGCGCGGTCGAGGTACGCCTCCGAGATGTCGAGCCCACGGACCGAGACGCCGCGGTCGGCGAGTTCGACGGCGTGGCGGCCGATGCCACAGGCCACGTCGAGCCCCGTCGTCGGTTCGACCCCGTGGTCGGCCAGCAGCGCGAGTAGGTCCTCGCTCTCCTCGGTCGCGTCGGCCAGTCTGTCTTCGAGGTGGCGGCGAAAGACGCCCGGATTCTCGCGGTAGACCGACTCGGTCCAGTGAGTCATATCGGCCGATCGGAGGCCGTCGTGAAAAGCCGAGCGGCGGTTTGCGAAGGCGTGTCGCGGGCGGGGCGCGGGTCGCCGGGCGTGAGCCGATCAGTCGTCGTCGGCCGCGTCCTCGTCGTGCATCGGAACGGTCGCGGGCCAGTCTGCGCTGTCGAGGAACGGGACGCCCATCTTCTGGGCGGCCCGGGAGATGACGTGCGCGCCGGTCGGCGCCGTGAAGAAGAGGAAGACGATGCCGACCAGCGAGGTCAGCGCGTCCCCCGCGGGGCCGTAATAGACGGCGGTGGCGAGCAGGATGGACGAGGTGCCGAGCGTGGCGGCCTTGCTCGTGGCGTGCATCCGGTTGTAGACGTTCGGGAGCCGCAGGAGCCCGACGGTCCCCACGAGGAGGAAGAAGCTCCCGACGGCGACGAGCGCGGTCACGACGACGGCCTGGACAGTCGATATCATTCGATGATGTCACCCTCCGTGACGAAGCGCGCGACTGCGATGGTGCTGATGAAGCCGATGATGGCGAGGACGAGGCTCACCGTGACGAACAGGCCCTCGCCGGTCTGGATCGCGAACAGCGCGGCGATGGCGACGACGTTCGTCCCGATGGTGTCCAGCCCCACCACCCGGTCGGGGACGGTCGGTCCCCAGATGACCCGGTAGCCGGCGAGGAGCGTGACGGCGGAGGCGAGGAGGAGGCCGGCGAAGACGGCGGTCTCCAGGAACGCCGGGAGCTCACTCGCCATCGGTCTCACCTCCCGCGTCGGCCGCCCGCTCGCCGGCGGCCGGGCCCGCTGCGGCCTCCGTCTCGTGGACGCCGTCGTCGGCTGAACCGTCTGCATCGGCGGCCACCGCGCCGGGGTCGGGGACGGGGTCGTCGGGACCGCGCTCCTCGTCGAAGATGTGGAGCGCGTAGTCCTCCCAGGTGCGGATGGGCGCGACCACCGCCTCGCGGTCGCGGCCGTCGATGGCGTGGACGTACAGGGCGTTTCGCTCCTCGTCGTAGTCCATCGCCAGCGTCCCCGGCGTGAGCGTGATGCTGTTGGCGATGGTCGTGATCGCGAGGTCGGTCTCGACGCGCAGCGGCAACTCGATCACGTCCGGTTCGATGGGCATCGACGGCGCCAGGACGCGGTAGGCCACGTCGGCGTTCGCGGTCAGCAGTTCCCAGAGGAAGTGCCCGAGGTAGACGCCGACGTACGGGAGCGCCCGCAGGCGCTCGCCGAGCGCCAGTTCCGGCAGGTAGAAGCGCCGGAAGGCGAAGGCGATCGGCATCCCGATCGCGAGGCCGATGATGAACTCGCCGACGAGTGCGTCCGGCGTGACGCCGCGGACGAACAGCCAGACCACGGCGAGGCCGGCGCCGACGGCGACCCAGCGTCTCATGGTTCCACCTCCCGCGGCCGCACCGAAGAGCCCTGCGTTCGATCACTCATGGGCGACCACCTCCGGGTCGACGGCGTCGACGTAGCCCTCGGTGTCGAGCGCGGCCTCTGCGGCCGACTCCGCGAACCCGTAGATCGGGTCGAACCCGATCCCGATGGCGACGACGACCAGCGCCAGCGCCGCGACGACGCCGACGAGGACGATCGGCCGGTTACCGTGTTCGACGGCGGGCGTGACCTCGCCCCAGAAGCCCTTCGTCCACGTCCGCGAGAGGTAGGCGATGGTGAATATCGCGCCGACGAGCGCCCCGGCGAGGGCCAGCCCGGCGCCGGGCGCGCCGGCCGCGAGCGCCTGGCCGCCGGTGTCGAAGACCAGGAGCTTGCCGAAGAAGCCCGACAGCGGCGGGATCCCGACCAGCGCGAGCGAGCCGACGAAAAAGGAGCCCGCGAGGACGGGGTACCGCGTCGTCAGCCCGCCGATCCGGTCGAGCTCGATCGTCCCGGTTGCCTCGTAGACGGCGCCGCTGACCATGAACAGTAGCGACTTCGCGACGGCGTGGTTGAGCGCGTAGACGAGCGCGGCGACGATACCGAGCACCTGCAGGTCGGTCGCCGCAGCGCCGAGCGAGTGGTCGCCGACCGTCGCCACGACCGCCAGCGGCAGGACGATGAAGCCGACCTGTCCGATGCTGGAGTAGGCGAACACGTCGTCGAGGGTTCCGCGACTCACCGCGCCGAGGCCGCCGACGAGCATGCTCGCCAGCGCCATCAGGAACAGGACCGGACCGAAGAAGGCGAGGAACGACTCGCCGGCGAGGCCCGGCAGGCCCAGTCCGCCCTCGATGGCCCCGGCGGCGAACACGGTGAAGTACAGGCGGACGATGGCGTAGACGCCCACCTTCTTGGTGACGCCGGCGAGGAACGCGGAGATGGGCGCGGGGGCCGCGCGGTAGGCCGGCGGCACCCAGAACTGGAAGGGGACGATCCCCGCCTTCAGCGCGAAGACGATGAACAGGATGGCGGAGAGCCCGAGGACGGGCGCCGGGTCGATCCCGAACGCCGCGGGGTCGGCGAGCCGGCGGGCGATGTCGGCCATGTTGAGCGTCCCCGTCGTCGCGTAGAGGCCGCCGATGGCGACCAGCATGAGCGCGCTGCCGACGAGGTTCAGCACGGTGTACTGCAGCGCCGCGGCGGTCTGGCGCGGGCCGCTGTAGAAGGCGACGAACACGTAACTCGGCATGAGCATCACCTCGAACCAGACGAAGAGATTGAAGATGTCGCCGGTGAGGAAGGACCCGGAGACGCCGAGCAGCATGAAGTGGAAGAGCGGATGGTAGGAGACGCGCTGGCCCTGCTCGTCGACGTACGCGACGGAGAACACGAGGATCGCGACCGTCACGAGCGCCGCGAGCGCGAGCATGAACACCGCCAGCGCGTCGGCCACGAGCGTGACGCCGAACGGCGCCGGCCAGGCCGACAGCTGGTAGGTCAGCGTCCCGCCGGTCAGGACGCGATCGGTGAGGACCGCGACCATGACCGCGTAGACGCCGATACCCAGCAGGCTGAGGCCTCGCTGGAGGCGGTCGTAGCGGCGGGTCGCGAGGGTCGCGATCGCCGTGACGAGCGCGACGAGCATCGGCGCGATGACGGCGTGGGTCGTCGAGACGGCGAGGTCGGCGCTCATTCGACGGTCACCTCCCCGAGGTCGAGGGTGCCGTGCTCCTGGTAGAGCCGGTAGGTCAGGACGAGCGCGAACGCGGTCGTCCCGAAGCCGATGACGATGGCCGTCAGGACGAGCGCCTGCACGAGCGGGTCGGTCACGCAGTTGGCGCCCGCGTCGGGCACGGAACAGGCCACGGGGTGCTCGCCGCCGTGGCCGAGGATCGGCGACTGGCCGGTCAGCCCGCCCATCGTGACGAGGTAGACGTTCGCCGCCTGACTGATGATCGAGACGCCCCAGACGACTCTGACGACGTCCCTGCGCAGGATCAGGTAGGTGCCGAGCGCGAACAGCACGCCGAGCACCCCGGCGAGGATGACTTGGGTCATTCCGCGCCCACCTCCGCGAGGATCGTCAGGAGCGCCCCGACGACCACGGCGTACACCCCGAGGTCGAACACCAGCGCCGAGGCGACTTCCAGATACCCGTAGATCGGCAGGGGTTCGACGAAGGCGACCGCCTGCGTGAGGAACGGGTACCCCAGCGCGATCGCGGCGATACCGCTGCCGGCCGCGACGGCGAGGCCGAGCGCGAAGACGGCGCCGTACTCGCGGACGATGCCGGACTCGGTCTCGTAGCGGGTCGACGGGTTGCGGTCCAACAGCTCGGCCTCCAGGTAGTCGAGGCCGAAGATGATGTACACGAGGGCGAACGCCGTCACCGTCAGGACGCCGGCGATGAAGCCGCCGCCCGGCAGGTTGTGCCCCTGGAACAGCAGGGCAAAGGCCGTCACCAGGATGAGCGGGACGACCAGTCGCGTCACGGTGCGTGCGATGACGGTCGGTTGCCTGTCGAGACTCACTGGATCTCACCTCGTTCCCGCATGGCGATGAGCGTGATGACCGACAGCGCGGCCATCGCCACCACCGATATCTCCCCGAGGGTGTCGAACGCGCGGAAGTCCACGAGGATGACGTTGACGATGTTGCCGCCTCCGCCGGCGTTCACGAATATCGGGTCGTGTCCCTCCGGCACGCCGCCGTGCTGGACGAAGTACTGGGCGATCACGTCGTCCGGACCGGCCGCCGTCGAGAGCAGGACCGTCACGGCGACGGTGAGCCCGACTGCGCCCGCGACGACCGCGTCGCGCGCCGCCCGGAATTTGTCGACCGTCCCGTAGAACGCCGGGAGCTTGTCGAGCACGAGCAGGAAGATGACGAGCACGAGCGTCTCGATGACCAGTTGCGTGAGCGCAAGGTCGGGCGCGCTCCCGAGGATGTAGAAGATGGCCACCATGAACCCGACGATAGAGAGGGTGAGGACGCCCGAGATGTGCGACGGGGCGGCGGCGACCGCGCCGGCGCCGATCACCGCGACGCCGAGGACGACCACGAGCGCGGGTTCGAGGCCCGTGTAGGCGACCTCCGGGAGCGCCACGCTGGCGGCGGCGTACGCGCCGAGGGCCAGCGCCGCGAGCGCGAGCGAGAGCGCGGCCGCGTACGTGCGGAGGTCCCCCGTCTGGATCACGTCGATGGCCGCCGACCGGTCGAGCCCTTCGGTGACGTTGTCGTAGTACCAGTTCGGCCGCAGTGGGTCGACGCTCCGAACTGCACGGACGCCGTCGCGGATCCGATCATAGAACGGGTAGAGGACTGCCCCGACGGCGATCGTGACCGCGCTCATGATCAGCCACGGGGAGACTTCGGTCGGCAGGTAGTAGGAGAACGCGTGCTCGCCTTCGCCCCCGTGAGCGAGCGAGCTCTCCATGACCCCGGTCACGAACGCTTCGAGGCCGTGGACCGGCCAGCCGTGGTAGCCGAACGTGGCCGCGATCCCGCCGAGCCCGACCAGCAGGGCGAGCGTCCCGAGCACGAAGGCAGGTATCGTCATCGCCAGCGGCGGCGCGTGGACCTCGCCGAGCGCGTCGGGCTTGTCGCCGAAGAACAGCATCAGGAAGCGAATGGAGTAGAGGAACGTGAAGACGCTCCCGAAGACGGCGACGACGGGGAGGAGCCACCAGAGTACGGAGCCGCCGTCGCCGACGGCGTGCTCGGCGGTGTAGTAGACGGCGTGGAAGAGGAACTCCTTGGAGTAGAACCCGTTGAACGGCGGGACTCCCGCCATCCCGAGCGCGGCGACAGCGGTGATCCCCGCCGTTATCGGGAGGTCCTCGGCGAGGCCGCCGAGTTCGTCGATGGCGCGCGTGCCGGCCTCGTGGGCGACGATGCCGGCCACGAGGAACAGGGCGGCCTTGAACAGCGCGTGGTTGAGGATGTGGAAGGCGCCGGTCTCGGCGCCGAGGTAGCCGGACATGCCGTAGCCGGCGACGATGAGGCCCAAGTGGGAGGCCGTCGAGTACGCCAGCAGTTCCTTGATGTCGCTGGCGGCGACGGCGAGGATGGCGGTGATCGTCATCGTCGCGAGGCCGAGGACGCCGAAGACGAGCGTCCACTCGTCGGTCACGAGCAGCGGGCGGAAGCGACCGACGAGGTAGACGCCGGCCTTGACCATCGTCGCGGAGTGGAGGAACGCGGAGACCGGCGTGGGCGCCTCCATCGCGTTGGGCAGCCAGATGTGGAAGGGGACCTGCGCGGACTTGGTCGCGGCCCCGACGCCGACGAGCAGGAGCACCGGTACGAACAGTCCCTGTGCCCGCAGTGCAGCGACCACCGTGTCGGCGTTGTCGAGGATCGACCCGGGGCCGGCGAGTCGGAACGCCGAGTCGACGCCGGGGACGCCTGTCGCGACGACGTGGAGCAGGAGGAAGCCGACGAGCATGAACAGGCCGCCGGCGACGGTGATGAGCATGGATTTGCGCGCGGCGTACTGGGAGGCGTCGGCGTCCTGGTAGTGGCCGATGAGCAGGAACGACGAGACGCTCGTGAGCTCCCAGAAGACGAACAGCGCGATCAGGTCGGACGCGAAGGCGACGCCCAGCATCGACCCCATGAACGCCAGCAGCGTCGCGTAGTACTTCGCCTGACCGGGCTCCCCGTGCATGTAGCCGCCGGAGTAGGTGAACACGAGGACGCCGACCCCGGTGGCCAGCGTCGCGATGAGCAGGGCTAATCCGTCGACGTAGAGGGCGAGTGAAACGCCGTAGGTCGGGATCCAGGGGACGACCACCGTCCCGTGGGTTCCGTACAGGCTGGCGACGAGGGCGAGCGAGGCCGCGGCGACGGCCGCGGCGAAGTAGGCCGTCCGCTCGCCGAGCACCCGGTACACCAGGGGGGCGAGCGCCGCACCGAGAAACGGCAGTGCCAACAGCGCCAAGAGCGCAGACGGGCTCGGTTGCACACGCGTTTCTCTGCCGAGACGCGACTTAATGGTTCTCAACTTCTCCGAGCGTGGCCCCCGAACATCCTCAGATTCCGACGACCGACTGACGAATCCGCTGCCGCGAGATAAATGCCGGGTACACAGACAGCAGATACGGCCGTCGGAATTTCGGGCTCCGGGAATAGTATTGGAAGGGTGAAACGTAAGTTAGTAGTGTCATCAGCCCAACCGCCTACCGCTCTGAAGGCGGTCTCAGGATCCGACCTACCGGTTCAATCTGCGCGATCCTCGCGAGTATCAGTACTGATACTCTACAGCCTGTGCTTGAATTTCCGATTTTGATAATACGGTAGTGACGCTTATGTGCGGCGCTGGGAGACCCGTAGATGACACGCACCGATCGCCGTCCGTCCGGGCGCACTGTCCGGACGGCGGCGAGGTATGGGGTTCGGCCCCGCGCATCGGGCGTGACGACACAACAATGAAACTCAATCAACTCTTCGCGGACGACGACGCGGTGTCGCCGGTCATCGGCGTCATCCTGATGGTCGCGATCACGGTGATCCTGGCGGCGGTCATCGCGACGTTCGTCCTCGGACTCGGCGACCAGGTCAGTAGCACAACTCCGCAGGCATCGTTCAGCTTCGAGTGGAACGGCGAAGCGGGTGGTCAAGCGCCGCTTAAGATCACTCACGACGGCGGTGAGACGATCCAGGCCCAGAACCTCTACGTCCGCGGTTCTGACGGGACTGCAGGTGGCCCCGCGGCCAACTTCGGTAATACTTGGGATACCTACGCCACAGGAGTCGGAGCAACTTCTGATGTCCAAGCCGGTATGACTGCGAGTATCAGCGACGTCGACTCCGACGCGGAAGCCCGCCTCGTCTGGCAGAGCACGGCCGGCGACAGCTCCTCGACGCTGAAGGAGTGGACCGGTCCGACGGCCTGACGACTCGGCATATCTCACGCCGCTCGGACGGGTGACGCGCGGTCTGTCGCCCTGCGGTTCTCAGCTTTCTATCTTTGATACAACGTCGTCTAGTCGGTAGCCTCGAAACTGATATTCGGTCTGTTCGGAGCGGTTCCTTTCCCTGGGGGAACAGAACCGGCTCAGGGACCGATTTACCGGCGAACCGTCCCGTCACTCCGAAACAGTCTTAGCGGATGAGCAATCTAACTCACATCATCCACGGGTACGGGCGGCGGGGATGCGTCCGTGACAACGGGTCCGACACTATGAGCAACCAGACGAGACGAGTTCCGACGCGCGGGGAGGGAGAGTTGTCGAAGGGAGAGATATTCGACGTCCTGCAGAACCAGCGACGCCGGTACGTCCTGGAGTACCTCAAACGATTCGAGGAACCGGTCGAACTGAGCGACCTCGCGACGCAGGTCGCCGCCTGGGAGTACCAGACGCCCGTCGAAGAGGTGACCAACGACCAGAAAAAGCGCGTCTACACGACGCTCCAGCAGACGCACCTCTGCAAGATGGAAGAGGCGGGAATCGTCGAGTACGACGCCGACGAGAACCTCGTGGCGCGTACCCCCTACACCGAAGAACTGACGGTGTATCTGGAGATCGTCCCGGGGTCGGAGTTCCCCTGGCGGGAGTTTTACCTCTCGCTCGGCTCTATCAGCTGCGCCGTCGTCGCGGCACTCTGGACCGACCTGTTCCCGCTCACCCTCCTCACCCCTCTGGAGTGGGCGACTGTCATCGCCGTGACGTTCACGGTCGCCGCCGCGTATCACACCTACAGCGGAGCGGACATGCAACTCGGCGACGACGGATACGCCCCCGATGAGATCGACCGGTAGCGATCCGGTGTTCGTATCAGGTGTCTTCTCCGTTCCATATCTGGCCGCTGTACAGCCGCGGCCAACGGCTTTATATCGGTCGGAAACGGTGATTCGCCAATGAATCGGCCGCGAGCGATCGTGTATGCCGCCGCGACCGTGATTCTCGGCGTCACACTTTTCTCGGGGCCGGCTATCGGGGTCATCGACTTGACGACCCCGAGGTACGACATGTCGGGGCTGGGGGAAGGGAACGCGAGTGTCGACCGCATCGATGCGCCCGCGTCCGCGACGATCGAACGCGAGTACCAGTCGGAGACGTATTACCTGAACGTCCCCGACGCCCGGATCCACGTGACGTCGATCTCCGGGAAGCCGACCGTCGCGTACGGTATCGAGATCCCCGAATTCGGTTACTCGCGGTCGACCACGCACTTCCTGAGCGACGGCCAAACGGGATGGGTCGAACTCTCGTTGCTCAGCGACGCGATATCCCGCGACGTTTCGCCGCCCGAGGAGTACGAAGCGAGACTCTCTATCGTGATGCGAACCGGCGACGGAAAGCTCATGCTCTACAACGAATCTATCGCCGTGGAGGTCGCGAAATGAGCACTGGGGCCGGACGGGCGCTCGATCTGGGATCCCCGCGCCAACGGGTTCGAGATGCCTCGCAACTGCTTCTCCGTGTGGCCGTCGGTGACCGCCTCGGCCTCGTGATCTTCCTCGGCTCGCTCGTTGTATTCGGCCTTACCTGGCGGATCGGCTTTTTCATCACCGACAACTACACGCTCGCCAACGCACTGGTCGCGCTCGCTGACGGTCGATTGGTCGTCGACGAGGCCGTCTACGGGACGCTCGAATCACCGGGGATGCAGGTCAACGAGGGGCGGCTTTACGGCCGCAACTACGGACAGGTCGCCTTCGCCGTGCCGTTCCTCTGGGCCCTTCGGTCGACGGCGTCAGTAGCCGATCCCGGCCTCGTCTTCACGACGCTCTGGTCGTTGCTCGTGCTCGCGCTCGCGGTTCAGATTGGCCGACTCGTCGACCGACCGTCGACACTGTCCGTCCTCGGTGCGGCCGGGGGGCTTTCGACGTTCGCGCTCAACGCGTACCTGGCCGAACCGCTCTCGGTGGAGTTGCTACCGCTCGCGGCGCTCCAGCTCAGTGCCGTCGTGGCGACTGCGTTCGCGGCGAGTGCTGGGTATCGACTGGTCACACGGATGCACGACCGCCGCGTCGGTACGGTCACAGGGGTTGCCGTCGTCCTCGCAACTCCGGTCGGATTCTGGGCCTCCGTCCCGAAGCGCCACGTGTACGTCGTCGCATTACTGCTCGGCGTCGTCTACGCGTTTTACCGGAGTCGCGAAGAGGTCATCGACGAGGCGCTCCTTTCCCCGACCGGATTTCGCGCGCTGGCGTACGCATTCGTCGGTCTATTGACCTGGATCCACGCCGGCGAGGGATTCGTCGTTTTCCTGGCGCTCGTGCTCGTCGACGTACCGACGGCCCCGTCGAACGACAGTCGTGCCCTCGTGATCATCGGCGCAACGTTTTTCGTCTCGATGCTCCCGTTCTTCCTGACGAACACGCTCATCTCCGGTGACCCCGTTCGACCGCCGCGGATGCTCGACCAGTTCGGGGAGCTCTCCAGCGATTCGACGTTCAGCTCAGGATCCGGATCTGGTGCCGGCTCTGGCTCGGGCGGTGGTAGCACCGGGGGAGGATCAGGGCTAGTACCCCCCGTTTTCGGTTCGGCGCTCAGCGAGATGGCACAGCGACTGAGCCTGGTTTTCGTTCCCTTCGTCCAGGGGCTCCACGCTACGGTTAACCGACCAGACGACGTATTTCAGACCTTCATTCGTGCAGGGTACATCCCGTCCGTGGGTTCACGTGACAATCTGCAAGCGATCAACCTGACGGTCGTCGAGTCGGCTCCCATCGTCGCCGGCGTAGTCGGGACCGTCGGAATCGCGGCGAACCGGATCACCAGGGGGCGTTCTAGCAGGTCAGTGCAATCCTACTCGGGTCGTCTACTCGACTCGGCGAGGTCTCTCGTCCGATCGCCCGAACGGGCCACTGACGCGCTCGTCGTCGCCGCTGCCATGCTTTTTTATCTGGTATACATCCACCGATTGCCGCTTTACGCGCAGGTCACTGTCCGCTACCTCCTCCCGCTGTACCCCCTCGCCGTCTACGGCGTCGTTCGACAGCGTTCGGTCCGTCGCGGCATCGCTAAGTACGGCCGAACGGTCGCGTGGACGTATCTCGGGGGCGTCCTACTGGGCGCGCAGTTGCTTTTCGTCGCCGTGACTGCGACTGCAGTCGGACGCGGCGGTGCGCTCCAGTTGCACGCGGTCGTCGGGCTCGCGGTTGCAGCCGCCTTCGCGCTGGCGGCGACGGCGAGCGCGTTCGACGAACGCTTCGACAGGGTGACGGCTGTCATCGGCGCACTCGCGGCCGCACTGGGGACGAACCTCGTCGTCCTCTCGGCGCTGGTCTACTTCCAGTACGGCCCGTACGCGCTTCCGATGGTGGACTGGCTCGCCGACCTGCTGTCGACGGCCTGACCGGACCGAGCTAGTCAGGCTTTTCCCCCCGGGTTTCCATTCACCGGGCATGAATCGTCTGAAGCAGTCGCTACTCGACGCCCCGATCGTCGAGAAAGAGGGGTATCACTACTTCGTCCACCCGATCAGCGACGGCGTCCCGATGCTCCGGCCGGAACTGCTCCGCGAGATCGTCATCAAGATCATCCGGAAGGCCGAGCTCGAAAACGTCGACAAGATCGTCACCCCGGCCGCGATGGGCATCCACATCTCCACCGCCGTCTCGCTGATGACCGACATCCCCATCGTCGTCGTCCGCAAGCGCCAGTACGGACTGGAGGGGGAAGTCGCGCTCTCGCAGGTGACCGGCTACTCCGAGTCGGAGATGTACGTCAACGACGTCTACGAGGGCGACCGCGTGCTGGTCCTCGACGACGTGCTCTCGACCGGCGGCACGCTCTCGGGGATCACCGGCGCGCTCGAGGAGATCGGCGCCGACATCGTCGACATCGTCTGCGTCATCAAGAAAGACGACGGGCAGAACAAGCTCGCCGACGCCGGCTACGACGCCAAGACGCTCATCAACGTCGTCGTCGAGGACGGCGAGGTCGTCATCGTCGACGAACAGGGCGACGGCTGACTCCGGCCGTCTCGTCCGTCCTGCCACTTCAGTCCCGCAAGGTAGCGTCGCCGGCGAACGCCCCGTACGTTCTGTCGGATGCACCGGCCCCAGAGCTTTCGTTCGGGCAAGCCCGGCAGTCTACTCGAACTCGGCCGTCGCTCCGGAGACGCTATACGGACGCATTCGAACGGTGGTTCCTCGACCTGGTGTCGCTCGGTAGGGTGCGCGCGCCAGATTCCACCGCAGTTTCGACGGCAGTTCCGATCGATCACCGCGCCACGCAAATCGACTCTCCGACGGGTCTCCAGGGCGTTTCGAAGGGGATCCCTCGCTACTCGGCGCTCGACGTGGTCGCCGGGGACCCCTCCGTATTACAGTTCGGAGAAACGTTGTACGATTTCGGCGAATCGAGAGACGGCGCGGTTTCTATTCGTTTACTATCACGAGACCTCTCGTGTTTACAGAATAAAGCTAATAACCCAGTCGGTGGTATGGCCGTCGCTAGAGACACGAGCGCGCGGAGAAGGGCGCTTGGTAGGACATGTCGACCTTCTCCCCCCGCCGATAAAAGCGTTTCCCAGCGAGAGTGGCGACGCTGCCCGGGGTGGCCCTCGCGTGCCGGCGTAACGCGAACCCAGAGACAGGCACACACATGAACCAGTTCGACGACGACCGTGGAACCGACGTGGTCATCGAGGCCCGACCCTCGCGTGACGAGGAGTTCGGGACGATAGTCCTGACGGCGATCGCCGACGAGTTAGGGACCGATCCGGAGTCGCTCCCGCCGCTCCGTGACAGCATCGACCCCGACATCCTCAACGGACTCCGCGACGCCGGCGGCTCGTCCGTGAAGACGCTCTCCTTCGAGTACCTCGGGTACGAAGTAGTCGTGACGAGCGACGGCCTCATCCAGTTGCGGTCGTTCGCCTGAGAACCCGCTCGGCGGTCTCCGACGTACCCCCTGTCGCCGCTCGCGACTCTTGAGCGACGGTACCCCCTCGTGTCCGCCGGACTCGTCACTTCGTTCCTCGTCGTTGCGTCCGCAAAATCATAGCGGGAGGTAGATTTGAACTACGCCCACTTCGGTCGCTTCGCTCCCTCGTTGTCTACTTCAAATCTACTCCGGACGATAACCACGACACGTTCGCATTGCTCAGCGATGAAACGCCTCGCGGGAACGCGTCGTAGAATGATAGCGGGAGGTAGATTTGAACCGGAGGCAGACGTGCTCGCTCACTCCGCTCGCTGCGCGCGACTGCCAGGGTTCAAATCTACTGGCTATTCTACGACTTCACGAATCGCTCGGCGATGGAACGCCTCGCTGACGGTGTGAAGTCGCAAGAAGTAGCGGGAGGTAGATTTGAACTACCGATCTGCGGGTTATGAGCCCGCCGGAATCTCCTGGCTATCCCATCCCGCTACCCATTCATACCGGCGACCATCCATTAAGGGTTGTGATTCGCTCGCCGTCCGTGAGTTAGTAGCGCGGTCACTCTTCGTGGACCTGCCAGGTGAACAGACTCTCGAAGACGTAGTTGACGACCATCCCGACCGCGACGCCGGTCCCCTTGGCCACCAGCAACCAGAGGTCGAGCCCGGACAGCGCCGACGCCAGCCCCACGACGCCGGCCGCGCTCGACAGCACCGCCACGTCGCCGAAGCTCAGATCGACGTACAGCGGGTTGTAGATACTCCACCAGATGACGAACTGCGTGGTCACCCCGGCGGCGCGGACCGCGTGCGAGCGTTTCAGCCGGGACAGGAACGATTCGCGACCGCCTTCGCTGTGGTCGGCGAACGTCCAGTTCTCGTTGATGAGGAACATCACCAGGATCGCCGTCTCGACGCCCGCGGCCCAGGCGAGCACGGGCGGCGCCTCGACGATATCCGAGAGGAAGACCAGCACGGCCGTGTCGCAGACCGATCCGACGACGCCGACCGAGACGAACTTGCCGAACCGGATCCCCGAGACTAGCGACGCCAGTCGAGACCTGACTGTCCCGCTCCCGTCAGTCATTCCTCTCCACCAGTGCCGTCGGGTCCTCGCGGGTCGCGGCGATGGCGTTGTGCACGCGGCTGTTGCGGATCTGCTTGGCCCGGTGGCGCGAGGAGACGAGCGCCCGACCCAGCCGCACCGACGTCCGGACCGGGGAGACGGTCGACCCGGGCTGGTCCTCCCAGGTGATGGGTACCTCGGCCACGTCGAGTTCCAGCGCGCCCGCCATCGCGACGAGTTCCACGTCCCAGGCGAAGCCCGGTTCGTAGAGGTGCTGGCGGACGGCGTCCCACGATTCCGCGGTGATCGCTTTCGCGCCGCACTGGTAGTCGTAGAGGTCGGCGTCGAGCATCCGACGGGCGAGCCAGGCGAATCCGTCGCCGAGGAACCGGCGCGCGAACGTCTGGTGGCTGGTGATCTCCGAGTCCGGGTGTCGTCTCGACCCGACGGCCACGTCGGCGGCGCCGTCGGTGATGGCGGCGAGCACGTCCGCGAACTCCTCGGGAGCGGTGCTGCCGTCGGCGTCGACGAATCCGAGGACGTCCGTCTCCAGGCTCTCGAACCCGGCGGTGATCGCAGCCCCCTTCCCCCGGCGGTACGGGGAGACGCTGACCGTCGCGGGTAGGTCCGCGAGGGCAGTTGCTACCCGCTCCTCGGCGTCGTCCAGCTCGATGCGGATGGTCTCGGGGTCGAGTTCGGCGTCGAGCGATCGGACGTAGGAGGCGAGGCGATCGACGTCGGGTCGAAAGGCGGGGACCACGATACCGACGGTCGCACTCATTGCCTGTTGTGACCACCGGAGCGAGTAAAAACTGTTCGGAACTTCGGAATCGACGGCGCCCCGCTCCACGGGGCCGCCGTGATACGACGCTATCGTGGCGCGTCCGTGGGCGCCCTCGTCGGTGAGGGGTCAACCGGTCCACAAGAGGTATAGGCCACGGAGACGGCCACTCTGGTAATGGAGTACGGTCTCGTCCTCTGGTGGCTCGTGGCCTACCTCGCCTTCATGGCGGTGGGGATGCCGTTGGCGGCGGTACTGTTCCCGCGCCTCGCCGACCGCGGGGCCGGCGTGGCACTCCCGACGGCGCTCGCCGTCCCCTGGATCGTCGCCTACCTCGTCGGACACGTCTCGTTGACGGCCGGGCTGCTCGTCGGCCTCGCCGTGCTGGCGGCAGCCGCCGCTGTGGCCGTCTACCGCGGCGCTGAGTTCGATCGGCGGCGCTACGGCGAAGCGGCCGCGGTCTTCACCCTCGCGTTCCTGTTTCTGATCGCTATCCGCGCCGTCGACGCGGGGGTCCACCCCGGCGGCGGCGAGAAGTTCCTCGACTTCGGCCTCCTGCAGTCGCTCCTCCGCGCCGACGCGCTCCCCCCGGAAGACATGTGGTTCGCCGGTCGCCCGGTGAAGTACTACTACGGCGGCCACCTGATCGCGGCGCTGCTCACGAAGATCACGGGGACCGAGGCCCGGTTCGCCTACAACCTGGCGCTCGCGGGCTTCTTCGGGATGCTCGTCACCGCTGCCTACGGGCTGGCCGGGTCTATCGCGGCGAGTCGCGATATCTCGCGCGTCCGCGCGGGCGCGTTCGGCGCGTTCTTCGTCGGCTTCGCCAGCAACCTCTCGACCGCGGGTCGCTTCCTCGTCTGGCTCCTGCCGGACGGGATCGGATCGTTCCTGGCGTCGACGTTCGGCTTCGAGATCACCAACCTCGCTGCGGACGGTCCCGCGGGGTTCAGTTACTGGGACGCGAGTCGTGTGATCGGGGACGAGGGATACAGCACGATCAACGAGTTCCCGCTGTTCGCCTGGCTCAACGGCGACATGCACGCCCACATGATGAGCACGCCGTTCGTCCTGCTGACCGCGGCGCTGCTGTTCAGCTACTACCGCACGCCGGAGGGGGAGCGGACGCGCCGGCGCCTGCTCGTGTTCGCACTCGTGCCGCCGCTGGCGGGCCTGCTCGCGGTCGTCAACACCTGGTCGTTCCCGACAGTCGGCGGATTGACGTTCCTGACGCTCGCGCTGGCGCCCGCCGACCCCGTCTCGCTGCTGCCGGCCGCGCTCGGTGACCGTATCCCACGACGGGAAGACTGGCACCGCGAACTGGCCCGCCACGGGGTGGCGCTCGCAGGTGCCGTCTCCGTCGTCGTACTCGGCGCCCTCTGGTCGCTCCCCTTCTGGCTCGGGACCGCCAGCGGCGGCGGCAGGTCGATTGCCATCTGGACGGACAGGAGTTCGCTCGGCGAACTGCTGCTCGTCCACGGCGCGTTCGTGGTCCCCTTCGCCCTCTACCTCGCCCGTCACGCCGTCCCGCAGGTCGAGTCGGACGAGGCAGGCGAGGTCCTCGTGTTCCTGGGTGTCGGTATCGTGATCGCCTGGATCGTCGGGTCGTCGGCGGCACTCGCGCTCCTCGGCCCGGTGATCGCCATCGGGTGGGTCCTCCTCCGGACGCAGGCCGACGCCCTGCACCGCGTCGCCTCCCGAGCAACCGGGGCCGGACAGCGAGCGACGACTGACGGCGGGACGGCGACTGACGCGTCGGCGGCCTCCGGAGACGCCGGAACCGTGGAGCGCCTTCGGGACGTGGTCGGGTTCGAGACGCTGCTGATCGTCGCCGGTGCCGGGATCGTCGTCATCGTCGAGTTCGTCTACGTCAAAGAGCAGGCCGGTCCCGGGCGGATGAACACCGTGTTCAAGACGTACGCCGACGTGTGGATCCTCTGGGCAGTCGCCGCCGGCGCCGTCCTCGCCCACCTCGTCGAGAACCACTCGCCCGCGCTCGCGCTCTCCGGGGACCGCTGGCAGTCGGCGTTCCGTGCCCTGGCGGTCCTGCTCGTCGTCTCGACCGCGCTGTACGGGGCGTTCGCGCTCTCGGCGCACTTCGACGCAGACACGTACCCCAACCACCCCGAGGACCCGACCCTGGACGCACTGGACTTCGTCACCGACAGCCACCCCGACGAGTACGCGGCCATCCAGTGGTTCGACCAGTTGGAGGGCCAGCCGAACATCGTCTCCGCACCCGGCAGGGGGGCGAAGATGTACCGGTGGACGAACCCCGTGTCGAGTCTGACGGGCGTCCCCACGCTGGCCGGGTGGGCCCACGAGATCGGCTACCGCGGGGCCGAGGTGTACCGCACGCGCGCCGACCACGCGGACACCATCTACACCGGGACGCCGGAACAGCGTGCGTACTACCTCGATAGCTACGACGTGGAGTACGTCTACGTCGGGACGAACGAGCGCGGGGAGTACTCCGCGGAGGACCTCGCCGCCTTCGAGTCGATGGCCGGCGTCAGCGTCGAGAAGCAGTGGGGCGACGTGGTCGTCTACCGCGTCGACCAGAGCGCCCTGGAGTATCCCGGGAAGAACGGATAGCGTCCGCCTTCAACGCCTGGCCGCAGTCAACGCCGGTCCGCGTGGCGACGCCGGTGGACGATCCCCTGGTTGTTCGCGGCGTTCCTGACGAACGAGCGGAACGCCTCGCCCGTCTCGCTGTCCTCGTCGAGCACCATCGGTTCACCGGCGTCGCCGCCCTCGCGGATCGCCGGGTCCAGTGGGATCTCGCCGAGGAACGGCATCTGCGCGTCCGCGGCGAACGCCTCGCCGCCGCCCTCGCCGAAGATGGCGTGGTCGCTCCCGCAGTCCGGACAGCGGAACGAACTCATGTTCTCGACGATGCCCAGCACGGGCGTCTCGTGCTCGCCGAACATCTCCAGGCCTTTCCGCGCGTCGTCGATGGCGACCTCCTGGGGCGTCGTCACGATGACCGCGCCGGTGACGGGGACGCTCTGGAGCAGCGTCAGTTGCGTGTCGCCGGTCCCCGGCGGCAGGTCGACGACCATGTAGTCGAGGCTCCCCCACTCGACGTCCTCCCAGAGCTGGGTGAGCACCTTGTGGACCATCGGCCCGCGCCAGATCACGGGGTCGTCCTCGCCGAGCAGGAAGTCCATGCTCATGAGTTTCATCCCGTACTTCTCCGGCGGGACGAGCGTCTCCTCCGGTGTCGCCTGGGGCTGCTGGTCGGCGTCGAGCATCCGCGGCACGTTCGGGCCGTACACGTCGGCGTCGAACAGTCCGACGCGGGCGCCCAGCTGGGCCAGCCCGGCCGCGAGGTTGACCGCGACGGTGCTCTTGCCGACGCCGCCCTTCCCCGAGGCCACCGCGATGACGTTCTCGACGCCGGGGAGCACCGATCCCTCGGCGATGAGTCCGCTGTCCACGTCCGCGTCGAGTTCGATCGACCGGTCGAGGCCCGACAGCGCCTCGCGGACCGCGCCCGCCATGTCGGTCTCCGTCGGCGAGTACGGCGCCCCGAGCGCCAGCGAGACGCGAACCTCGTCGTCCGTGACCTCGACCGAATTGACCAGCCCCAGCGAGACGATGTCGTCGCCCAGATCCGGGTCCTCGACCGTCCCGAGCAGGTCGAGCACGTCGTCTTCGTCCATACCCCCGTCTCCGTCGCTCCGAGCGAAAAGGTTTGTGACCCCATCTTTTTTTTCGCTCGGGGGGTCGCCTGCGGCGACCCCCCGAGCCAAAAACATGGGTGAAAAAGGCCGCCGGACGCTCCCTTCGGTCGCGACCGGTGAAACGCCTCGCTCCGCTCGGCGTATGCTTCAATCAGCCATCTTTTTAACGGAGCATCGGCGCGAGTCTGCCGGCTCGCGTCTCACCCCGTCGAAAACACGGGTGAAAAAGGCCGGACGTGAGCGAACGAAGTGAGCGTACGTCCGATGGACCGGCACGCTCCGCGCGCCGAGCGAACGCGTTACCCGGACGCTCAGTTCGCAGGTCGAACCGAACGCGAAATGCAAAGCGAAGTCCACATCGTTCGTCTCTGCTGTCGATGACGGAACGACCCTGGGTCCGACCTCCTGGCTAAAATATTCTTTAGCTAACATATTTCTACACACCGCCCTGACTCCCTGTCGATGACGCCGCCAGACTTCGGCTCCGGAAGCGGGGCGTTGCACGAACTGACCGACGACTGCGGAGTAACCGGCACGACGGCAGATGCCAACGCGCCGACGTTCGACACCGGAACGACCATCGTGGCAGTCACCGCCAGCGACGCGGTGGTGATGGCCGCCGACCAGCGGATGAGCCTCGGCGGGCGCTTCACCGCCAACAAGAACGTCCGAAAGATTTCGCGGGTCCACCCGAGCGCGGCGCTGGCGATATCGGGTTCGGTCGGCCCCGCGCAGGACGCGATCCGGTCGATCCGCGCGGAGGCGGGCCTCTACGAGTCTCGACGCGGGGAACCGATGACCATGCAGGCGCTCTCGCAGACCGCGGGACACATCCTCCGCGGGCTCCCGGTCGCACCGATCCTCGGAGGCGTCGACGACACCGGCGGACACGTCTACGAACTCGACGGCGGCGGGAGCGTCATGGAAGACGCCTACGCGGCCGGCGGGAGCGGGATGCAGGTCGCCTACGGCGTCCTCGAAGGACGGTTCGAACCCGACGCGAGCCGCTCGGAAGCCACCGAAGCGGCGGTCGCGGCGGTCGAAGCCGCGAGCGAGCGCGACACGGCCAGCGGGAACGGCGTGACCGTCGCGACGATAACGAGCGGCGGCGTCGAGATCCAAGCCCTCGACGAAACCGCCCACACTGGTGACGAACACGGCGAGACGGGCGGAACCGGGGAGGTGGCCTGATGCAGTCGAACGACCAGCGGGCGTACGACCGGGGAGTGACGGTCTTCTCTCCGGACGGCCGCCTCTATCAGGTCGAATACGCGCGCGAGGCGGTCAAGCGCGGGAGCCCAGTGGTCGGCGTGACGGCCGACGACGCGGTCGTCTTCGCCGCCCACGGTCGGCCCCGGTCGCCGCTGATGGAACCGGCCAGCATCGAGAAGGTCCACGACGTAGACGGCCGCCTGGGGATGGCGTCGGCGGGTCACGTCGCCGACGCGCGCCGCCTGGTCGACTACGGCCGGCAGTTCGCCCAGCGCGAGCGGTTGCGCTACGGCGAGCCGCCGGCGGTCGAACCGGTCGCGAAGGCCGTCGCCGACCGGATCCAGGAGTCGACCCAGACCGGCGGGACGCGGCCGTTCGGTGCGGCGCTGCTGGTCGGCGGCGTGGTGGAATCTGAACCGCGGCTCTACGAGATCGACCCCTCGGGGACGCCGACCGAGTGGCGCGCGACGGCGGTCGGTGAGGGAAGCGAGGCCATCCGTAGTCACCTCGAAGCCGAATACGCGGCCGAGTCGGACGGCGGCGCCGGCGTCTCGCTCGCCCTGTCGGCGCTCGACGAGGGGACTGACGACGGGCTACGTGCTCGGGAAATAGACGTCGCCGTGCTCGACGAGGGCGGATACGAGGCGCTCAGTCGCGATCGGCGCGCGACCGCGCTTGAGGACGCGGACCTCTCGTCGGCGTCCTGAGACCAGCCCGACCGGTTCAGGCAGTAACTTCTCCGGCCCCACTCAGGCGGAGGCCCCTCCGGTGCCGCTCTCCTCGCCCCGCGTGTGATCGCCACCGGGCGACCGCTCGGAGCCGGATTCGGCGTCCCCCTCACCGATAGATTCGGGATCCGAAGCGCTCCCAGTTCCGTTGGAGTCGTCGTGACCCGTCCGCCGGTGATCCACGACGCTGCCGTCGCCGGCGACGTAGCAGACCAGGTCGTCGCCGTCGAGTCTGACGCTGACGACCACGCACCACGGGTCGCGAGACACCACACGTTCGCGCCACTCGCTGCCGACGTTCCAGATGGGCCGGTCGCGCACGTCGCGTGCGTGGTCGTGGTAGAACGAGACGACCGCCGGGTGGTCCAGCAGCGTGAGCGCGACGGGACAGCGCAGCGCCGCGCCGCAGGCCTCGCACTCGAAGGCGGTCTGCACAGGGACGTGCCCCGCTTCGTCGCGCGACGGTAGGTCGTCGATCGACGCCGGTTCGACCCCCACCGAGACCGACCCGGCGCAGTCCGGGCAGACGCCGTCGCCGAACGACTCGATGCGTCTGCGGTGGTGGGCGTCGAGGGCGGCCGGGAGGTCGTCGGCGTCGTGGCTCGCGTACCCGCTCGGCGGGAACGACAGCCGCAAGAGCGGCGACTCGCAGCGCGCACAGCGGATCTCGGTGACGTTGTCGACGGCGTCGGCGCGCAGTCCCGTCTCGCCGCAGAACGGGCAGTCGTCGTCCAGTTCGATGGGGTCGCGGTCGACGCTGCTGGTGTAGGTCCCCGCGTTGAGAGCGCGCGCTGCCGAGCGACCGGCGTCTGTCAGCTCGTAGCGCTCGTCGCCGCGCTGTCGGACGAACCTGCCGGTGAGCTGGCGGAGGTGGTAGGCGAACCCGGCGGAGGTGTCCTCGTCCGTCGCGTCGAACAGCTCCGAGAACGAGCGCGGCGAATCGTCGTCGAGCGCGCGAACGACGTCGAGACGCGTCTCGCCACCGAGGGCGCTGAACACGTCGCTCGGGGCCGTCGCGTCCGTCTCGACTGCCGTCGCCGGCTCGTCCGCGGACCCGCCGGTGGTCCGGGTGGCGTCGCGTCGCTCGGCGGTCATGTCACGGTACTGCGTGCCACGGCCGTTTGAACCTGTCGTCCGTGGCGATCGCTGCGACGGCGGGTGACCGGGTGTGCAGAAATCTTGGAACGGGCACCGGCCTTATTACCGGCGGGCCGAAAGAGCCGGTATGCTCGCGGACGAGTTCGGTCGGGAGGTGAGTGGCGTGCGGGTCTCGCTGACCGATCGGTGCAACTTCGACTGCGTCTACTGCCACAACGAGGGCCTGGGCGACACCCGCGGCCCCATGGCGCCCCGCGAGCACGAGATGGGGACCGACGACGTGGTCCGCTTCCTGGAGGTCGTCGCGGAGTTCGGCGTCGACTCGGTGAAGTTCACCGGCGGCGAACCGCTCCTGCGGGAGGACGTCGAGGAGATCGTCCGCCGCACGCCCGACGAGATGGAGGTCTCCCTGACGACCAACGGAACGATGCTCCCCGGCCGCGCCGAGAGTCTGGTGGACGCCGGGCTCGAACGCGTGAACATCTCACAGGACGCGCTCGACCGGGAGACGTTCAAACAGGTCACCCAGGCCGGCGCCTACGACGCCGTGATGGACGGGGTCGACGCCGCGCTGGAGGCGGGGCTGGCGCCGGTCAAGCTCAACATGGTCGTCTTCGAGCAGACGGCCGGCTACGTCCCCGAGATGGTCGAACACGTCGCGGCGAACGAGGGGCTGCGCCTCCAGCTCATCGAGTACATGCCGGAGATCGCCGGCCACCCCGAGTGGGCCATCGACATCCAGCGCGTGCACGACTGGCTAGCGGAGCAGGCAGCCCACGTCGAGCGCCGCGAGATGCACGACCGCAGGCGCTACTGGGTCACTCCCGAGGGGAGCGACGCCGACGGCGACGACCTCCGGGGTGACGACGGCGCGGTCGACGAGTCCCGGGCGGGCATGGTCGAGATCGTCGACCCCGTCGAGAACCCGACGTTCTGTGCGAACTGCCATCGCGTGCGCGTCACGCACGAAGGGTACCTGAAGGGCTGTCTCAATCGCAACGACGACCTCCGGCCGATGGGCGAGATGACCCGGCCGGAGATCCGCGAGGCGTTCCGCGAGACGGTCGCGAACCGCGTCCCCTTCTACGGCGAGTACGTGGTCGAAGTGGACGGCGAGTGGGTCGTCAACGACGACTACGTGGACGCATCGGTGAGCGGAGACCCCGTCGAAGGCGCACCGGCGGACGACGGCGACACCAACCCGCCGTCGGACGAGACCGCCGCTCGAAGCGACGACTGACGGAACCGCGCCGACGGCGCGGCGCCCGATTTTCGCGCTTGCGGACTTGCCGCGTGCAAAACCCTCAATGACTTCAGTACCGTCGATCCGCTGTGAGCACGTACCAGCCGGCGTCGTGTAACATCGGTCGGCGACAGCGCAAGCGGCGTCTCGCCGTCGCGGTTGCGGCCTTCGCCGCGGCGGCCGTCTACGTGGGGGCCGTCGCTGGCGGCTTCCTCCCGCGACCGTTGCTCGTCGGCGTCTTCGCGCCGCTCGCCGTCGGTTTCGAGTGGGCCATCCAGGCGTCCACCGGGTTTTGCGTCCGGCTCGCCCTGCTCAGTCGCTACGACTTCCGGACGAGCGGCGACGGCGAGGCGAGCGGGGCGGTGAGCGACCCCGCCCACCGCAGAGCGGACCGGGAGTACGCCGCCAAGCTCACGATCGCGGGCGCCGTCCTCGCGGGCGTGACCACCGCGCTCGCGTGGGTCGCGGTCTGACTGCCGTCTCTCCCGTCCCGACGCCATCCTCTCCCGCTGCGTCCGCGAACGCGTCGACGCAGTAGCCGTGACGGAAGCCCGTCATCGGCGGCCGGCCGACCGGCGGAGTGGTCTCTCGGCCGGATCAGGGTCGGCGGAACGTGTAGGACACCTCGTCGCCGCGCTCCGCGCGGAGTTCGCCGGCCTCGTGGTCGAAGACGAGCCGGTCGGGGCGGCCGGCGAACTCGTGGAGGGGCATACCGGTCTCGACTCGACCGTCCGGCAGGACGGTGACGTGCGTGACGCCGCGGAACTGGGCGACTAACGCGCCGTCGTCGCGTTCGGCCACGGATCCGGCGCCCGCGAACCGTTCGAGGTGTCGCCGGAGGGTCTCGCGGTCAGCCGGGTCGACCGTCTCTCGGTCGCTGTCGGTCACACCGGAACTCCGTCGCGAACGGACTAAGCAGTGGCGCCGATACGGGGCGGGTCCGTGCAAGGAGTTCACGCGGGGGGAGCACTTCGTGACGTTTAAATAGGGCCCAGTAGGTAATTCAGATACGCTCGTGCAGGGGCGCCGGGTCCCGAGTCCCACGCGACCGAATGCGTGAGGGCGGTAGTATACAACCGCACGCGGCAAGTGCGTGTCGTGGTAGCCAAGCCTGGCCCAAGGCGCAGGGTTGCTAACTCTGTGGCGTACAGCCTCCGGGGTTCGAATCCCCGCCACGACGCTCACACTCGAATCACAGACACATGAGTGCAGAAGACCAAGACCCGGACGGAGCGGATGACGAGGAGGATATCCGCTATTTCGTCCGAATCGGCCAGACCGACCTCGACGGCACGAAGTCCGTCGAGCGGTCGCTCACCGACATGAACGGCATCGGCCATCGCGCGGCCCGCATCATCGCCGAGGAGGCCGGCATCGACCGCCGCGCCGTCTTCGGGAAACTCGACGAGGAGGACATCGACGAGATCGTCGACCTCGTGGAGGGCTTCGCCGAGGAGGCGCCCGAGTGGCTCACGAACCACCGGAACGACTTCTTCGCGGGCGAGACCACCCACGAGACCGGCAACGACCTCGACCTCACTCGCCGGCAGGACATCAACCGCATGAAGATGATCGACTCCTACAAGGGAGCCCGACACAAGCGCGGACAGAAGGTCCGCGGTCAGCGCACGAAGTCCACCGGCCGCTCGGAGGGGACCATCGGCGTCAACGTCGAGGCGATCAAGGAAGAGCAGGCTGAAGCCGCCGAAGCAGAGGGGGATGAGGAGTAATGGCGCTCGGTAGCAACACCAAGTTCTACGAGACGCCCAACCACCCCTACCAGGGCGAACGGATCAGCGAGGAGTCCGGCCTCATCGGCCAGTACGGCCTCAAGAACAAAGAGGAGCTCTGGCGCGCTCAGTCCGAACTGCGCGCGTACCGCCGCGAGGCGCGGAAGCTCCTCGGCCAGACCGACTCCGAAGGCGCGGCCAAGGAGACCGAGGAGTTCCTCGGTCGCCTCAAGCGCATCGGCGTCCTCGACGAGACCGACTCGCTGGACGACATCCTGTCGCTCGACGTGACGGACATCCTCGAACGGCGACTCCAGACGGTCGTCTACCGGAAGGGGCTGGCCAACACGACGCGCCAGGCCCGGCAGTTCGTCAGTCACGGGCACGTGACGGTCGAGGGGCAGCGCGTCACCCGCCCGTCCAAGAAGATCACCGTCGACGAGCAGGGCGCCGTCGAGTTCGACGAGAACAGCCCGCTGACGGACGAACTGCACCCGGAACGCGCGGAGGAGCAATAACATGAGCGAGACACAGGACGACAAGTGGGGCGTCGCCCACGTGCACGCATCGTTCAACAACACGATCATCACGATCACCGACGAGACGGGCGCCGAGACGCTCGCGAAGTCCTCGGGCGGGACCGTCGTCAAGCAGAACCGCGACGAGGCGTCGCCCTACGCCGCGATGCAGATGGCGGAGGTCGTCGCCGAGGAAGTCCAGGCCCAGGGCGTCGAGGGCGTTCACGTCCGCGTGCGCGGTCCCGGTGGCAACCAGCAGACCAACCCCGGACCGGGCGCGCAGGCGACCATCCGAGCGCTGGCGCGAGCCGGCCTCGAGATCGGTCGCATCGAGGACGTCACCCCGATCCCCCACGACGGCACTCGCGGTCCCAAGAACGCAGGATTCTAACGATGCAGGACTACGAGGTCGAGTTCGTCGAACGCGGCGACCGGGACGCGCGGTTCCTGGTGCGGGGGATCACCCCCGCGTTCGCCAACGGCATCCGCCGCGCGATGATCGCGGACGTCCCGACGTTCTCCATCGACCAGCTGCGCGTCGTGGAGAACTCGAGCGTCATGTTCGACGAGCAGATCGGACTCCGACTCGGGCTGGTGCCGCTGACCACGCCCGCAGGCGAGTTCGAGGTCGGCGACGAAGTGACGCTGGCGCTCGACGTCGAGGGACCGAGTCGTGAGGAGACCACCGAGACGGTGACCGCCTACTCGGGCGACATCGTCAGCAGCGACGAGATGGTCCAGCCCGCCGACGACAACATTCCGATCATCGACCTCAAGGACGGTCAGCGGCTCGAAGTCGAGGCCGACGCGGTGCTCGACCGCGGCCGCGAACACGCCAAACATCAGGGCGGCGTGGCCGTCGGCTACCGGCACCTGCAGCGGGTCAACGTGGTCGGTGAGAAAGGCGAGTTCGCCGACGACGACCCCCACATCCTGCGCGGGGTCATCGAGGAAGACGGCGAGCTGATCCCGACCGACGAGTTCGACAACGACCTCACGAACCGCTACCCCGGCAAAGAGGTCGAGGTCGAGGACGTTCCGAACGCCTTCGTCTTCAGCGTGGAGACCGACGGGTCGCTGACGGTCGAGGAACTCGTCACCCGCGCGATCGACTCGCTGCGGGACCGCGCGGACGAACTGCGCGAATCGGTTCAACTGTAACGATGAACGACACCCCTCAGACCCACGACGTTCGCATACCGTCGCCGGAGTGCTCCGGCGGCCGCGAGCGTCCCGCTCGTCCGGCTGCAAACGCGCGGACGGAGGGTCGATCCGGGGCCCGGATCGAAAGCGGTTTGAGGGGGCCGACGAAACAACGAATCGCGAGCAGGGATAGCCAAGTCAGGCCAACGGCGCAGCGTTCAGGGCGCTGTCCCGTAGGGGTCCGCAGGTTCAAATCCTGCTCCCTGCACTTTTCTAGGAGAAACGTATGAGCAAGAGCAATCCGAGACTCAGTAGCCTCATCGCTGACCTCAAGGCGACCGCCCGCAACTCGGGCGGCGACGTCTGGGGCGACGTGGCCGAGCGCTTAGAGAGTCCGCGGCGCACCCACGCCGAAGTCAACCTGGGCCGCATCGAGCGATACGCCCAGGAGGACGAGACCGTGGTCGTGCCCGGCAAGGTGCTCGGCAGTGGCGTCCTGCAGAAGGACGTCACCGTCGCCGCAGTCGACTTCTCCGGGACCGCCCGGACGAAGATCGACCAGGTCGGCGAGGCAGCAACGCTAGAACAGGCACTCGAAGACAACCCCGACGGTTCCGACGTACGGGTGATCCGATGAGCCTCGCCGAATTCGACGCCGACGTGGTCGTCGACGCGCGAGACTGCATCCTCGGTCGCGTGGCCTCGCAGGTCGCCGAGCGCGCGCTCGACGGCGAGCGCGTGGCGGTCGTCAACGCCGAGCGCGCGGTCATCACCGGTAGCGAAGACGACGTCATCGGGACGTTCGAGACGCGCCGACAGCTCGGTTCGGACCGCGGTCCGGCCTACCCGAAGCGCCCCGACGGCATCATGAAGCGGTCCATCCGCGGCATGGTGCCCTACAAGACCACGCGCGGTCGCGAGGCCTTCGAGAACGTCCGCGTCTACATGGGTAACCCCTACGACGAGGACGGGGAGGTGCTCGAGGGCACGTCGCTGGACCGGCTATCGAACATCAAGTTCGTCTCGCTCGGCGAGGTGAGCGAGGCGATCGGAGCGAACAAAACATGGTAACGAACACCTCAGGAAAGAAGAAGACGGCCGTGGCCCGCGCGACGGTTCGCGAGGGCGAGGGCCGCGTGCGTATCAACGCACAGCCAGTCGAGTTGACCGAGCCGGAGCTGGCACAGCTGAAGATGCTCGAACCGTTCCGCCTGGCCGACGACGAGCTCCGCGACGGCGTCGACATCGACGTGGACGTCCAGGGCGGCGGCGTCATGGGGCAGGCCGACGCGGCCCGCACCGCGATCGCCCGCGGCCTCGTCCAGCACACCAACGACGCCGAGCTCCGCGACGCGTTCATGGAGTTCGACCGGTCGCTGCTGGTCAACGACGTCCGTCAGAGCGAGTCCAAGAAGTGGGGCGGCCCCGGCGCACGGGCCCGTTACCAGAAGTCCTACAGGTGATCTCGCCATGATGGTCCCGGTCCGGTGTTTCACGTGTGGTAACGTCGTCGGCGAGCACTGGGAGGAGTTCAAGGCTCGCACCCGCGAAGCCGACGAGCCAGAGGATCCGGAGAAGGTCCTCGACGAGCTCGGCGTCGAACGGCACTGCTGCCGGCGGATGCTCGTCTCGCACAAGGACCTGGTCGACATCGTCGCACCCTATCAATGAGTCAGTCGTACAACCGCTACGAGAAAGCACGCATCATCGGCGCGCGAGCGCTGCAGGTGGCCTACGGGGCGCCGGTCCTCGTCGACAGCGAGCAGACCCAGCCCATCCTGATCGCCGCCGAGGAGTACGACTCCGGCGTGCTGCCATTCACCGTCCGGCGGGGTGAGGACGCGTGACGCTCGTCACCGACGTCCGTCTGCGCCGGGTGCTCGACTCGCGGGGCAACCCGACGGTCGAGGCCGACGTGCTGACCGAGGAGGGCGGCTTCGGCCGCGCGGCCGCACCGAGCGGTGCTTCCACGGGCGAGTACGAGGCCATCGAACTGCCGGCCAGCGAGGCCATCGCGAAGGCCCGCGAGGACGCGGTGCCCCGACTCGTCGGGGAGGTCCACGCGGGCAACCAGCGCGAGGTCGACGCGGCGCTGCACGCGGCCGACGGCACCGACGACTTCTCGTCGATCGGCGCCAACAGCGCGGTCGCCATCTCGATGGCGGCCGCGAAGGCCGGCGCGAGCGTGGCCGGGATGCCGCTGTACCAGCACCTCGGAGGTACCTTCCGGGGCAACTCCTTCCCGATCCCGCTCGGGAACGTCGTCGGCGGCGGCGAACACGCCGCGGACGCGACGGACATCCAGGAGTTCCTCTCGGTGCCGGTCGGCGCGCCGTCGGTCTCGGAGGCCATCTTCGCCAACGCGGCGGTCCACCAGAAGGTCCACGACATCCTGATCGACCGGGACGTCCCCAGCGGCAAGGGGGACGAGGGCGCGTGGGCGCCCTCCATCGACGACGCGGAAGCGTTCGAGATCATGGACGAGGCGACCAAAGCGGTCGCCGACGAGGTCGGCTTCGAGATCCGCTTCGGGCTGGACGTGGCCGCGGCGGAGATGTACGACGAGGACGAGGGCGGCTACGTCTACTCCGACCGCGTGCGCTCCACCGAGGAGCAGGTCGAGTACATCGCCGACCTCGTGCGCGAGTACGACCTCAAGTACGTCGAGGACCCGCTCGACGAGGACGACTACGAGGGCTTCGCCGACCTCACCGAGCAGGTCGGCGACCGGACCCTGGTCTGTGGCGACGACCTGTTCGTGACCAACACCGGCCGGCTGGGTGACGGCATCCAGCAGGGCGCGGCCAACAGCATCCTGATCAAGCCGAACCAGATCGGGACGCTGTCGGACGCGTTCGACGCCATCGAACTGGCGGTCGAGAACGCCTACGGCCACGTGGTCTCCCACCGGAGCGGCGAGACGGAGGACACCACGATCGCACACCTCGCCGTCGCGACCGACGCCCCGTTCATCAAGACGGGCGCGGTCGGCGGCGAGCGCACCGCAAAGCTGAACGAACTCATCCGAATCGAGGACAACGCAGTATGAGCGGAAACGAAAACGAAGGCCTCGACGCCGCGGAATCCGACGTCGACCCCGAGGTCGACGAGGAAGAAGCGGCCACCGAGGCAGAGACTGAGGAATCGGCCGCTGGGGCCGACGACGTGGCCGAGGAAGTCGAAGACGAGGCGGCCGACGAGGCCGACGAGGGGCCGGCCCTCGACGAGGACGTCATGCCCGACGACGAGGCAGACCTCCTCATCCCCGTCGAGGACTACCTCGCGGCAGGCGCCCACATCGGTACCCAGCAGAAAACCAAGGACATGGAGCGGTTCATCCACCGCGTCCGGACGGACGGGCTGTACGTGCTCGACGTGAGCATGACGGACAAGCGCATCCGGACGGCCGCGGACTTCCTGGCGAACTACGACCCCGAGCAGATCCTCGTGGCGTCGTCGCGCCAGTACGGTCGCTTCCCGGCCGAGAAGTTCGCCGACGCCGTGGGCGCCCGCGCCCGCACCGGCCGCTTCATCCCGGGCACGCTGACCAACCCCGACTACGAGGGGTACATCGAGCCGGACGTCGTGGTCGTCACCGACCCCATCGGCGACGCCCAGGCCGTCAAGGAGGCCATCACCGTCGGCATCCCGGTCATCGCGATGTGCGACTCCAACAACCAGACGTCCAACGTGGACCTGGTCGTCCCGACCAACAACAAGGGTCGCAAGGCCCTGTCGGTCGTCTACTGGCTGCTGGCCAACGAGACGCTGGACCGGCGCGGCGCCGAGCCCAGCTACTCGCTCGACGACTTCGAGACCGAGATTTAACGGCCGCTTTTCCGAATTTCCGGTCTCGCAGACTACCCATCGAACAGCGACGCGACTCGCCGATCGTTCGCGGCCGCGAACTGTCGACGGTCACGTCTGGTCTGAACCAGTCGACCGCCGACGGCCGCGCAAGCTATTACCGCGCGCAGTCCCGAGAGCGTGGCATGGACAGCCGTGACAGCGCGGCGTTCCGGTGGGGCGCGACGGCGGTGGTGTGGCTGCTCGGAATCTTCGCGGTCGCGCCGCTCGTGGGCGGGCACCCGATCGCGGTCGCCGCGCAGGTCGTGATCGAGGTCGCACCGGGCCCGGTCGCGACGGTGGCCATCGAGACGCTCGGCGGGCTGGCGCAGCCGGCGCTGATGGCCGGGATCGGGATCCTCGCGGTCGCTACCGCGGCCGGGATCGCCGCCTTCGCCGAGGGCTACGGGACGAACCGCCGCCAGCAGCGGCTGCTCGTCCGTGCGGTGACTGTGGTCGTCGTGGTACTCACCGCGGCGGGCTTTCGCGCGGCGGGCGACGGGATCGTCTGGCGGTGGACGCTCGCGACGGCGATCGCGCTCGCGGGGCCGGCGCTCCTCCGCGTCTTCCGCGAGGGAGGACGGCCGACCGTCGGCCGACGACGCACGCTCCGGAACCTCGGCGGCGCCGCGGGCGTCGCGGTCGGCGGCGGACTCGCGGCGCGCTCTATCGGCGGCACGCGGACAGGCGAGGGTCCCGACCCCGGCGAGTCGCTCGACGCGGTCGCCGAGAAGCGCGCGGGGACGACCACCCCTGACTCGGGTTCGGCGGCGACGCCAGTCGCCGACCGGGGCGCCGTCGAGAACCGTCGAGAGGTAGAGAACGTGGTGGTCTCGGTCGCCGACACCAACGCCGACTTCGGCTACGAGTTCACGGGGATGCCCGCGGCGGTCGGGAGCGCCGACGATCACTACGTCGTCGACAAGGCCGTCTCGAACCCGAACGTCGATGCGGGGCGGTGGTCGCTGTCGGTCCGCGGCGCCGTCGCGGAGCCGTTCGAACTCGATCTCTCGGCGCTCCTCACCCACGCCGCGGCTCGCGACATGACCGTCACGACGGCCTGTATCTCCAACGTCGTCGGCGGCGACCTCATCAGCACAGCCGAGTGGCGAGCGGTGCCGGTCCGCGCGTTGCTGGCGGAAGCGGGCGTCGCCGACGGGGCCGTCGACGTCGTGACGCGGGCGGCCGACGGCTACACCGAGGCGATCCCGTGGGAGGTCGTCCGCGACCGCGAGGACGTGGTCCTCGCCGTCGGGATGGACGGGCGGACCCTCCCGAAAGCACACGGCTTCCCGGCGCGCCTGTTGATCCCCGGCCGGTACGGCATGAAGTCGACCAAGTGGGTCGAGGCGATCGAGGTCAGCACCGGCGACCACGAGGGGTACTGGGAGGCCCGCGGCTGGGTCGAGGAAGCGGTCGTCAACACCCTCTCGTCCGTCCGCGCGGTCCAGCGCCGCGGCGACCGGGTGGCCGTCGGCGGGGTGGCTTACGCCGGCCGCCGCGGGATCGACCGCGTCGAGGTGAGCCTCGACGGGGGCGACTCGTGGGCGGACGCGGCCCTCGAAGATCCGCCCTCCACCCACGCGTGGCGGCGCTTCCGGCTGGTCGCCGAGTCGCCCGACTCCGGGCCGAAAGACGTCGTGGTCCGCGCGACCGACGGCGAGGGGAACCGCCAGACCCGCGAGGAGACCGGTCCTCATCCCGGGGGATCGACGGGGTGGCACGGCGTGACCGTCTCGCTGTGAGGGTCACGCCGCCGCGGGCGCACTACCTGTCGAACAGAGTAGCAGTTTTAAGCCCCCAGTGGGTCAACGAGTGGACATGGACGAAGGAAACACCTTCCTCAACGCACTCGTGGGCGCGGTCGTGACAGCAGTTTCCGCGAGCTTCATCCCCTTCTCCCCGGTGTTAGGCGGGGCGCTGGCGGGCTACTTCCAGGGCGGCACTCGTTCGGACGGGCTGAAAGTCGGTGCCATCTCGGGCGCCATCGCGCTCGTCCCGGTGGTCGCCGTCCTATTCCTAGTCCTCAGCTTCCTCGGATTCGTCTCCGTCGGGAGCGGTGAGGGCGTGTTCCCCTTCGCTATCGGCGGGGTGATCGTGGTGTTCGTCTTCGTGGCGCTGGCCGTCTACACCGTCGGACTGAGCGCGCTCGGCGGCTGGATCGGCAACTACGTCAAGTACGACACCGACGTCGACCTCTGACCCATGGCGACCGGTCGGGGCGACGACGGTGACCGCTCCGGCCCGGAGACGCTCGAACCGACTGCCGACCACGCTCGCAGCGGCCCGCTGTGGGACGCCGGCCACGGTGCACTCCTCGCACTCGCTCTCTCGGTGATACCGTTCTCGCCGGTCGCCGGGGGCGCCGCGGCCGCGTTCCGCGGAGAGACCGGGTATCCCGGCGGGATCGGTCTGGGGCTGCTCGCCGGCGTCTTCGCGTCCCTCCCGCTCGCGCTCGTGCTGGTGCCCGCGCTCCGGGTGGTCGCGTGGCTCGGGGTGGGCATCTCGCCGTCCTCCCCCGCGTACGGTCTCTTCCTCGGTCTCGTCGCGGCGCTGTTCCTGGCGTACACGGTCGGGCTGTCCGCAGTCGGTGGAGCTGTGGGCGTCTGGGCCCGCCGACACACCGACTGGAACCTCGATCCGGGTCGCTGGCTGTAGCGTCGGCGTTCGGAAACCCCTAACTCCCCGCGGGTGCGAGAGGCGGGCATGATTACCGCGAGCGCTCCCGGGAAGGTCTACCTCTTCGGGGAGCACGCAGTGGTGTACGGCGAGCCGGCGGTGCCCTGCGCCATCGACCGCCGGGCGCGGGTGACGGTGGACGAACGCGACGACGACCACCTGCGAGTCCACGCCGAGGACCTCAGCCTCGACGGCTTCACTGTCGAGTACGGGGGATCGACCGACACTGACCCCGACGTGGACGTCTCGCAGTCGCTCGTGGAGGCCGCGACGGGGTACGTCGACGCCGCGGTCGAACAGGCTCGCGAGGCCGCCGGCGCGCCGCGGGCCGGGTTCGACATCACCATCGAGAGCGACATCCCGCTCGGCGCGGGGCTGGGCTCGTCCGCGGCCGTCACGGCCGCCGGCATCCTCGCGGCGACGCGCGAACTCGGTGCCGACCTCTCCGCGGCGGACGTGGCCGAGCGGGCGTACAAGGCGGAACTGGCCGTCCAGGAGGGCAACGCCTCCCGGGCGGACACCTTCTGCTCGGCGACCGGGGGCGCGGTCCGCGTCGAGGGCGACGACTGCCGGTCGCTCGACGCGCCGGAGCTCTCGCTCGTGGTCGGCTTCGACGGCGGCGCCGGCGACACGGGCGCGCTCGTCGGCGGCGTCCGGGAACTCAAAGACCAGTACGACTTCGCCGCCGACACCGTGGCGGCCATCGGCGACCTCGTGCGAGTGGGCGAGGACGCGCTCGCGGCCGGCGACCTCGACGAACTCGGCGAGCTGATGGACTTCAACCACGGACTGCTGTCGGCGCTGGGCGTCTCCTCGCGGTCGCTTGACTCGATGGTGTGGGCGGCCAGGGACGCCGGCGCGCTCGGCGCGAAGCTCACGGGCGCCGGCGGCGGCGGCTGCGTCGTCGCGCTCGACGAGAGCGAGGAGACCGAGACGGCGCTCCGGTACCTCCCCGGCTGCGAGGAGACGTTCCGCGCCGAGCTGGACACCGAAGGGGTCCGCGTCGAATGACGACCGTCCTGAAGCTCGGCGGCAGCGTCGTCACCGAGAAGGACACGCCGGAGACCGTCGACGACGACGCGCTCGCGCGGGCCGCGTCGGCCGTCGCGGCCCACGAGGGCGACCTGGTTCTCGTCCACGGCGGCGGGAGCTTCGGTCACCACGCCGCCGCCGAGCGGGGCGTCAGCACGGCGGAGGGGACGCGTTCGGCCGCGGACGCGGTCGCGATCCACGACGCGATGGGCCGATTGAACGGCGCGGTCCTCGACGCCCTGCACGCCGAGGGAGTCGAAGCGCTCCCGGTCCGCCCGCTGTCGGTCGCCAGCCGCGACGCCGCGGGTGCGCTCTCGCTCCCGACCGGCAGCGTCGCGACGATGCTGGAGGAAGGGTTCACGCCGGTGCTCCACGGCGACGGCGTCGCGCAGGCGGGCTCGGGCGTGACGATAACGAGCGGCGACGACCTCGTCGTCGCGCTCGCCCGCGAGCTGGCGGTCGACCGCGTGGGGTTGTGTTCGACGGTCCCCGGCGTCCTCGATTCGTCGGGCGAGGTGATCGACCGGATCGAACGGTTCTCGGACGTGGCCGACGCGGTGGGAGACAGCGACGCGACGGACGTGACCGGCGGGATGGCCGCCAAGGTAGAGAAACTGCTGGCGCTGTCGGCGCCGGCGCACGTCTTCGGCCCGGACGGGCTGTCGGCGTTTCTCGCCGGGGAGTCCCCCGGAACGGTCGTGGCCGGCCGGGAGTGACGCCGACGCAGCGGTCCGTCGGTTGAGAGAACACCCACCGGCCGTGGCGCCGGTCGGGGGCGCGCACTCACGTCGGCCGCTGTGCGGGTCGAGGACGGCCGCTTTTGACACCGAACCGTCGTAACCTATTAGGCCGGGCTATGCAATGAGAGTGATATGACATCGGTCCCCCGTCGAGAGGCGTTTCGATACGGGTTCTACCTCTTCTCGTACTGGCTCGTACTGGTTGCCGTCTGCGGTGCGCTGGTCGCCGGCGGCGGCTGGTTGCTCTCGGAGCAGGTCAAAAACGGGAGCGTCAGCGGGAACGAGGACGGAGCGCTCGCGGCCGCCGGCGGGTTCGCCGCGGTGCTGGGCGTCCTCGTCTTCGGCGCCGGACAGACCGGCATCGCCTACAAGCTCGTCGCCGACGGGGCGATGGCCGGCGTGACGCGCGCCGTGCCGACGGGTCCGGCCTCCGAGGCGGACGGCGAGGCGGAAGACGCCGCCCAGGACGACGCGGACGGCGATACCGTCGCGGCCGGCGCCGCGGACACGGACGGCGATCCGATCCAGCCGAGCGGTGCGGAGGACTCCCGGCCCGAGCGGCCGGATCCCGAACCCCGGACGCCGCGCGAATCCACGGCGCGGACCGGGCCGCCCCCCGCGGAACGATCGGAGACGGCGGGACCGTCGGCCGGCGAGGACCCGTCGGAGACAGCGGGACCGTCCGCCGACGAAGCGCCGTCGGAGGCGGAACCGGCGACGGACGATGCGGCCCCCACAGCGGGCGCAGTGGTTCGCGGCGGAGCAACGGACGAATCGTCGGGTCACGACGAGGCGGCGGCCGATGCGTCCGCTCCCGGGGTGAACGAGGAGCACCGGGACGCGCCGGGCATCGAACCCGACGAGACGACCGACGGCCAGGCCGCGAGCGCCGCCACCGGGCCGACCGACCCCGCGGGCGAGGGCGAGACGGACGAACCCGGGGATCCGCTGGATCCGGGGAGCGAACCGGCCCGGGACGGCGTTTCAGGAGCGAGCGAGCCGTCGACCGGTGGACCCGAACCGTCGACCGAACAGACGGCGGGCGCCGGTTCGACGAGAGATTCGGCCGACGGCGATTCGACCGGCGACGCGGCGGGAGACGACGGTCTGGTCGACAGTGACGCGGGAGCCGACGGTACGGCCGTCGACGCGACGGACGCCGATTCCGGGACCGACGTCCCGGCGGACGACGGTTCGGCGGACGGGGAGTCGGTCGCATCACCCGAGGACGTCGCGAGCGACAGCGACATCGCGGAGGAACTGGGATTCGGGCAGGGCGGCGGTCCGGCCCGTCGCGACGAGACCGACGCCGAAGCGCCACGGACGGACCAAACTGCGGCGGACGACGCCGTCTCGGACGACCCCAGGGGCGGCTCCGATGAATTCGGACAGGAGGTGGCGAGCGATGACGCTACCCGGGCAGACCCGGATCCGTCCGCCGAGGATTCGGAGGTGTTCGCGGCCGAATCGCCCTCGGACACGGACGCAGACGAGCGGTCGGATGCCGGCGCCCGGGGACAGTCCGGCGTCGGCGCCGAGGGTGGCTCGGAGGCGAGTGACGACGGCGGAGCGGACCCGCTGTCGCCGGACTCCGGTGTCGGCGCGGACCCGCTGGATCCCGGTCCCGACGACGACACGCTCGCGTCGGGCGCGGACGACGGCGACGACGGCGACGACGTGTTGACGGCGGACGTCGACGACGACAGCGATCCGCTGGCGTCGGGCGGCGACGACAGCGGCGACCCGCTGCCCGCTGACGACAGCGGGGAGTCGGATCCGCTGGCGTCCGATACCGGCGGGGAATCCGATCCGTTGGCGCCGAACGCCGACGAGGCGTCCGATCCACTGGCGCCGAGCGGTGGGGACGACGACCCACTCGCGCCCGATACCGGGAAGGCGGCTGACCCGCTGGCGCCGGCGACGGACGATCCCTCTGCGAGCGACGACGGAGCGGGAGACGGCTCGTCCGCCGAGGACGACGGCGAAATCGACGGGAACGCGGAGGAGGTCGACGGGGCTGGAACCGGTTCCGCGGCCGGATTCGCCGGCGACGACGGTGGGGACGGGGAGGACGACGACGCCGGCGGCTGGACGACGGGGCCGAACCACGTCGGCGAGGGGGAATGACAGGTTTCGGGGACGAGCCGCACGCTTTTTAAAACCTCGCCGTATAGCTAGAGCTAACCGAGTATACGGCCGCCCGGGTCGCAGTTGGGGCGGCCGGCTGACGCATCGGGCGCCGATGCGGACTGGGCTCCGACCGCGCCGGTGACGCGCGGGCCGCGGGAACGTCTCGCGGCCTGGGCGTCGAGGGACCGGCGCGGCCCGGAGCGTGGCAGTCACGCAAGCGTCCACTGTTCGCCGGTCGCCACCGCGTCCGCGGGCGAGCCTTCCTCGGAGTGCAAACCATGGAAATCGAAATCGCAACCATCGGCGGCTACGAGGAAGTCGGCCGCCAGATGACGGCAGTTCGCGCAGGCGACGACGTCGTGGTCTTCGACATGGGCCTCAACCTCTCGAAGGTCCTCATCCACGACAACGTCGAGACCGAACGCATGCACAGCCTCGACCTGATCGACATGGGCGCGATCCCCGACGACCGCGTCATGTCCGATCTGGAAGGTGACGTGAAGGCCATCGTGCCGACGCACGGCCACCTCGACCACATCGGCGCCATCTCGAAGCTGGCCCACCGCTACGACGCGCCCATCGTCGCGACGCCCTTCACCATCGAGCTTGTCAAACAGCAGATCAAGAGCGAGGAGAAGTTCGGGGTCCAGAACGACCTCCAGAAGATGGAAGCCGGCGAGACGATGTCGATCGGGGACAAGAACGAACTGGAGTTCGTCAACGTCACTCACTCGATCATCGACGCGATCAACCCGGTCCTGCACACGCCCGAGGGCGCCATCGTCTACGGGCTGGACAAGCGCATGGACCACACGCCGGTCATCGGCGACCCCATCGACATGGAGCGCTTCCGCGAGATCGGTCGCGAGGGCGAGGGCGTCCTCTGTTACATCGAGGACTGTACGAACGCGGGCAAGAAGGGCCGCACGCCCTCCGAGTCCGTCGCCCGTCGCCACCTCAAGGACGTAATGTACTCCCTGGAGGACTACGACGGCGGTATCGTCGCGACGACGTTCAGTTCACACATCGCGCGGGTCACCTCGCTCGTCGAGTTCGCGGACGACATCGGCCGCCAGCCCGTCCTTCTCGGCCGCTCGATGGAGAAGTACTCCGGCACCGCCGAGCGCCTCGACTTCGTCGACTTCCCGGACGACCTGGGGATGTACGGCCACCGCAAGTCCGTCGACCGCACGTTCAAGCGGATCATGAACGAGGGCAAGGAGAACTTCCTGCCCATCGTGACGGGCCACCAGGGCGAACCCCGCGCGATGCTCACCCGCATGGGCCGCGGCGAGACTCCCTACGAGATCGACGACGGCGACAAGGTCATCTTCTCCGCGCGGGTCATCCCGGAGCCGACCAACGAGGGCCAGCGCTACCAGTCCGAGAAGCTGCTCGGCATGCAGGGCGCGCGCATCTACGACGACATCCACGTCTCGGGCCACCTCAACCGCGAGGGTCACTACGAGATGCTGCAGGCGCTCCAGCCCCAGAACGTCATCCCGGCCCACCAGGACATGTCCGGGTTCTCCGAGTACGTCAACCTCTGCGAGAGCGAGGGGTACAAGATGGGTCGCGACCTGCACGTCACGCGCAACGGCAACATGATCCAGCTGGTCGAGTAACATGAGCGGGCAGTCCCAGGCGGCCGTCGAGCGGGCCATCGTCGCGCGCAGAGAGCGCGTCAACGAGGCCATCGCGGAGGAACTCCCGATCGAGCACCCCGAACGCCTCTACGAGGCGACGCGGTACCTGCTCGACGCGGGCGGTAAGCGACTGCGGCCGACCGTCCTGCTGCTGGTCGCGGAGTCGCTGGCGGACGTCGACCCCGACGCGGTCGACTACCGGTCGTTCCCGGTCGGCGACGACGCGGTCGACGTGATGAAGGCAGCGGTCAGCGTCGAGGTCATCCAGACGTTCACGCTCATCCACGACGACATCATGGACGACGACGACCTCCGTCGCGGCGTCCCGTCGGTCCACCGCGAGTACGACCTCTCGACGGCGATCCTCGCCGGGGACACGCTCTACTCCGAAGCCTTCCAGCAACTGCTCGAGACGGGCGCCGACCCCGAACACACCAACGCCGCGGCCCTCGAACTCGCGACCACCTGCACGAAGATCTGCGAGGGCCAGTCGCTCGACATCGACTTCGAGTCCCGCGGCGCCGTTTCCACCGACGAGTACCTCGAGATGGTCGAACTGAAGACCGCCGTGCTGTACGCCGCCAGCGCCGCAATCGCCGCGATGCTGCTCGGCGCCGACGAGGAGACCGTCGACTCGCTGTACGGCTACGGCCTCGACGTCGGCCGCGCCTTCCAGATCCAGGACGACCTCCTCGATCTGACCACCCCGAGCGAGAAGCTCGGCAAACAGCGCGGGAGCGACCTCGTCGAGGGCAAGCAGACGCTCATCACGCTCCACGCACGCGAGCAGGGCGTCGACGTCGACGACCTCGTCGAGACCGACTCCGTCGAGGCCGTCGACGAGGCCGAGATCGAGGCCGCCGTCGAGCGCCTCCGCGAGGTCGGCAGTATCGAGTACGCCCGCGAGACCGCCCGGGACCTCATCGCCAGCGGGAAGGACAACCTGCAAGTCCTCCCCGACAACGACTCCCGGGACCGCCTGGAAGACATCGCGGACTACCTCATCGAACGCGAGTACTAGTCGGCCCGCAGTCCGACGAGCCGGCCATTTTCCCGGTTTTCGTGCGATTTGAGCGGTGTCTCAGGCGGCCGACCGCTCGGTCTCTTCTCGATCACTCTCTCCGCGACCGTCCTGAGCCGCGGAGGCGTCGTTAGTCCCGGAACGGAGGTAGTCGTCGAGCGTGCGGAGCGACGCGGGATCGCGACCGAAGGCGGTCACGTCGTTGTCGTCGACGGTGTTGTCCAGACGGAGCGACCGGTACTGGTCGGGGCCGAAGGGGACGCCGGGGACGAGGCCTGCGAGCGTCAGGCCGACCCGCGCGAGGACCATCGGGACGGGGAGGACGACCGTCGACTTCCCCTCGGCGCGGTAGACCGCGCGAGTCACGTCGGCGAGCGTCAACACCTCGTGGCCGCCGAGTTCGTAGGTCCGGCCGACGTGGCGGTCGCCGGCCGCGCAGTCGGCGAGCATCGGCGCGAGGTCGCCGACCCAGATGGGCTGGAACCGGGTCGAACCACCGCCGGGGAGGCCGGTCACGTACGGCGTCGTCAGGAGCTTCGTGAACCCGACGAACTCGCCGCCGTCGCCGAACACCACGGACGGGCGGACGATGGTCCAGTCCAGATCGGAGGCGCGGACGACCTCCTCGGCGGCTCCTTTCGCCCGGAGGTACGCGGTCGACCCCCCGGCGTCGGCGCCGAGTGCACTCATCTGGACGAAGCGGTCGACGCCGCGGTCTTCGGCGGCGGCCACGAGATTCGCGGTGCCGCCGCGGTGGATTCGATCGTGGGCACCGCTTCCACTGTCCGGTTCGAACAGCGGCGAGAGGGCGACGAGGTTGACGACCACGTCGCGGCCGGCGACCGCCGCCGCGACGGACTCGCGGTCAGTCACGTCGCCCGCGACCGTTTCGACCGCGTCGGGGAGGGACGCCTCGTCCGGGTGTCGGGCCATCGCGGTCACGTCGTGGCCGCGGTCGGCGAGTGCGCGGCAGAGTTCTGTCCCGACGAAGCCGGTACCGCCGGCGACGAGCACGTTCATACGATCCGATCGGGCGGCGACGGCCTTCACGTCATCCGCTGGCGCCGGCGACAGGGGCTGTCGCGGACGACGAGCGGTGCGAGAGGAACGGGGAGGGGTCAAAGGGGACGAGGCGCGGCACGCTCCGCTCAGAACGGACCGAATCCCTCGACTTCGGTCGCATCGCGGCGGTAGTCCTCGAACCGGTCGACGGCCCACGCCCGGAGGTCGGGGTCGGTGCCGTCGACGCAGGCCCGGAGGTGGCCGTCCGCGTCGTAGGCGAGGACGAACGTCCGGTCGTCGGTGACGGTGAGCCCGAATTCGACGGGGTCGTCGGTCTCGTAGAGGGTAAAGGAGGGGACGGCGAGGACCGTCTCGAACTTCGCCGGGTTCTTCTCGCGGGCGGCCGCGACGCGGTCGGCGGGGAGGACCAGGTCCGTGCTCGCGCCCTTGCGGACGAGTTCGGCGTGCGGGCGCTCGAAGATGCGCGAGAGCACCGGCGAGAGCATCCTGACGCGGTCGGTCTCGATCGACCTGACGGCGTCGACGTATCGCGTCACCGGTTCCTGCGGGTGGTCCGGGTCTGCGGTGACGACGGTCGCGTCGGCGAGCCACGCGGGGTCGGGCGCGCCGTCGCCGTCGGGGAGGTGTTCGTAGAACCCGGCGAGCTCGTCGATCCGGTCCATCCGGTCGAGGCAGTCGGCGTAGGTCTCGCGGACGAGGCGGCCGCGCGTCGTCAGGTGGTACGCGCCGTCGCGCTTCTCGGCCCACCCGCGCTCGGCGAACTGCGCGAGGTTGCGCTGGGCGCTCCTGCCGGAGACGCCGAGCGCGTCGGCCACGTCTCGGGGCGCCCCCGGCTCCTCGGCGAGGAAATCGAGGAGGGCGAGCCGGTCGGGCGAGCCCGCGAGGAAGGCGACGACCTCCCGTGCCATGCCCGGGAGTCCGACTGGGAGGCTGAAAACTGTACCGTCCGGCGTGGCTCCCCGTAGCCGGCGCCAACCCAACGGGATTTTCACCCCCGGAATCGAACGGCTCGGTAATGGACGACGACGTACGCGAGCAGGCCGAGGAGGCCGCCGAGGTGAACGCGCTGTTCAACGCGCTGAAACACGACAGCGACGCCCAGGTCGGGGCCATCATGGGCCCGCTGATGGGCGAGAACCCGGAGTTCCGCGAGTACGGCGACCAGATCGCGGGCGTCATCGCGCCCGTCGTCGAGCGGGTCAACGGGATGGACGCCGCCGAGAAGCGCGAGCGCCTGGCCGAACTCGCCCCGGAGAGGGTCGAGGAACTCGACGCCGAGGACGAAGAAGACGACCAGATCCTGTCGGACCTGCCGAACGCCGAGGAGTACGACGAGGTGCGGATGCGGCTGGCGCCCAACCCGAACGGGCCATGGCACCTCGGGAGCGCGCGGATGCCGGCGGTCATCGGGACCTACAAGGAGATGTACGACGGGTGGATGCTCTGCCGGTTCGACGACACCGACCCCGAGACCAAGCGACCGGATCTCGACGCCTACGACGAGATCCTCGACGCCATCGACTACCTCGGGTTCGAGCCCGACGAGGTCATCAAGGCGAGCGATCGACTGGACGTCTACTACGACCACGCACGCGAACTGATCGACCTCGGCGGGGCCTACACCTGCTCGTGCACTGGGGAATCCTTCTCCGAACTGAAGAACTCCGGCGAGCCGTGTCCGCACCGCGAGAAGGACGTCGAGACGGTCCGCGAGGAGTTCGAGGCGATGGTCGACGGCGAGTACGACAGCGGCGAGATGGTCCTGCGCGTCAAGACCGACATCGAGCACAAGAACCCGGCGCTGCGGGACTTCGTGGCGTTCCGGATGATCGACACGCCCCATCCCCGAGAGGAGGCCGCCGAGTACCGCTGCTGGCCGATGCTGGACTTCCAGAGCGGGATCGACGACCATCTGACGGGCATCACGCACATCATCCGCGGCATCGACCTGCAGGACTCGGCGAAACGGCAGGCGTTCGTCTACGACTACTTCGGCTGGGAGTACCCCGAGGTCGTCCACTGGGGGCACGTCCAGATCGACGCCTACGACGTGCCGATGAGCACGTCGACCATCATCGAGAAGATCGAGGCCGGCGAGCTGACGGGCTGGGACGACCCCCGTGCGCCTACCATCGCGAGCCTGCGACGGCGGGGCATCCGCGGCGAGGCCATCGTCGACGCGATGGCCGAACTCGGTACCTCGTCGTCGAACGTCGACCTCGCGATGTCGTCGATCTATTCTAACAACCGCGATCTCGTCGACGAGGAGACCGACCGCGCCTTCTTCGTCCGCGAGGAGGGGCCCGGGACGGAGGGCGCCGTCGCGATGCCGATATCGGGCGGTCCCGACGCGGGTGAACCGCTCGTTCACCCCAACCACGAGGACCGCGGTCGACGGCACGTGCCCGTCGGCGACGAGGTGGTGCTGGAAGCTGGCGACGTACCCGAGGAAGGCGAGCGCGTCTGGCTCAAGGGGTACGGCTGCGTCCGGGCCGAGGACGGCGGCCTCGTCGCGACCGGCGACGACCTCGACGTGGTTCGCGAGGGCGACGTGTCGGTCGTCCACTGGGCGCCGGCCGAGGGTCCGCGCCTGCGTCTGCGGACGATGGACGGCGACGTGACCGGGATCGCCGAACCCGGCGTCGTCGACTACGACGAGGACACGCTAGTCCAGTTCGAGCGCGTCGGCTTCGCTCGCCTGGACGACCTGGGTTCGGACCCGGCGGTCGCGTACTACGCCCACCCGTAACCGGAGGGACGGACACCGAGCAGTCGGCGGCCGAGGAGGTGTCGATTCACAGATCCTTTTTCAGTCCTCCCACCGTAGCGGAACGTACCGATATGAAACAGTTCCTGCATGATGTGTCATGCTGACTCGCTTTCCCAGCGGCCGATATAGTTCACGGACGTTGTCTATATGAGCGTCATCGCCGAGATAAGCATCCCCGCGACGGAGTTCGAGCTGGGGCGTATCATGGACGTCTCCCGGTCCGGGACGGTCGAACTGGAGTCGCTCGTCCCGACCGGGGAGCGAGCGGTCCCGTTCTTCTGGGTCTACGAGGCGGACTTCGAGGCCTTCGAGGCGACCGTCGCCCGCGACCCGTCGGTCAGCAAGCTCGTCCAGATCGACACCTACGACGACCGCGTCCTCTACACGTTCGAGTGGTCGGTCGAGAACGACGCCGTCTTCCGCTCCGTCCGGGAGGTCAACGCCTACATCCTGAACGCGACCGGCACCGGCGACTCCTGGCGCTTCGAGCTGCGCTTCCCCTCGCACGAGGCCATGTCGACGTTCCGCGAGCGCTGTCGCGCCGACGGGGTCGGGTTCGAGGTCATCCGCGTCTACAACCCGAACGACCCGGACGTCGGGCCGTGGTTCGGGCTGACGGAGCGACAGCGCGAGGCCATCGTCCTCGCCGTCGAGAAGGGCTACTACGACATCCCGCGGAACTGCACGACCGTCGAACTGGCGGATTGCCTGGGCATCTCCGACCAGGCGGTCACCGAGCGGCTCCGCCGGGCGATCGTCCGCCTCACCACCAACACTATCCTCACGTCGGCGGGCGACTGAGACCCGACGAGCGGAAGCTGGCCGCTGCCAGGGGTCGCTCGCCGCCTGTCCTCGGCGGCTGCTCGTCGCCGTGATCGCCGCCTGCCGATCGGCGGCCGCCCACGACCCCGGCCAGGGAACGTCCGCCGACCGCTCCGGCGGCCTTTCGGCTGATTCGGCCGTTCGCGGCGGCGATCCGCTGCGATACGGCGGTTCGGGTGGGGTAACCTTTACGTGTAGCGCACCGGTCTGACTAGGTACCATGGCCATCGATCCGGAGTTCGAGACCAACCGCGAGGTCGTCGAGGAACACGAGGGACACGACGTCTGGGGGCCGGTCGAGGAACCCGAGACGCTGGGCATCCACGGGACCCACGTCGCCGTCGACTTCGACATCTGCATCGCAGACGGCGCCTGCCTGGAGGACTGCCCGGTCGACGTCTTCGAGTGGGTAGACACGCCGGACCACCCCGAGAGCGAGATCAAGGCCGACCCGGCCCACGAGGACCAGTGCATCGACTGCATGCTCTGCGTCGACGTCTGTCCCGTCGACGCGATCGACGTCGACCCCGGTCGCGCCGGCCGCATCTGACCCCGTCGGACCCGTCGGTGGCCGTCCTGTAGGTTTCTGAACACTCTCCCCGTCGAGCGCCAGCTTCGCCTCGATCGCCCGTCACGAAGGCGAGATTCGTCCCGGCCCGAGCTTTCGATGGACGAAAAACTTACCCATTGTCCGTTCGGTTACCAATGTGTGTGATAACACTATGCACAGTGTCGTACTGACGAAAGGCGTCCCCGACTTCAGGGAGGGTCAGGTCTCATTCGACGAAGACGGCCACCTGGAGCGCGGGAAGACGCCGACGGTGATGAACCCCAACGACAAACACGCGCTCAGGGCGGCGCTGCAGACGAAGGTCCGCAACGGGGGGACGGTATCGCTGATGAGCATGGGCCCACCGGGCTACATGGAAGTGCTCCAGGAGGGAATGCGGGACGTCTACGCCGACGATCTGTATCTCCTCTCGGACCGCGAGATGGGCGCGGCGGACACGTGGGCGACCGCGATGACCGCCGCGACCGGCATCCAGAAGCTCGACGAGCCGCCGGACCTGGTGTTCGCGGGCTTCAAGACCGCCGACGGGGAGACCGGCCACACCGGCCCCCAGACCGACTGGTGTCTCGACATGCCGCTGGTCACCCACGTCATCTCCCTCGACATCGACGAGGACGAGGGGACCTTGCGGGCGAAACGCCTCGTCGAGGGCGACGTCGAGGAGATCGAGACGGTCGAGGCGTCGCTGCCGGCGTTCGTCGTCGCCGACCCGGAGTTCGAGCCGACCTACCGGAAGGCCGAGCACCGGCTGAGACACAAGGACCTGCGCGAGCAGACCCGGGAGCGGGCCGAGGAGTTCGGCGAGTACATCGACGACGACACCGACCTCGACGTCGCCGACTACGACCGCTTCACGATGTGGGACCACGCGGCGCTCAACCTCGACCCCGACTACATCGGCCTCGACGGCTCGCCGACCATCGTCGCCGGCGTCGACCCCATCCCCAAGGCCCCGTCCGAGCGGGAGGCCACGGTGGTCGACCCGAGCGACGACGCGGGCATGGAGCAGGTCGTCGAGGAACTCGCGCCGTACGCGGAGGGTGACTGACGATGCCGGAGATCGATCCCACCGAACACGAGATCGCCGAACTCGGTCCGAAGATCAAAGACGTCGACGACGCCGACGAGTTGCGGGAGATGCTGGAACTGGAGGAGGGAGGCGAGGACCGTGTCCCCGTCAAGACCCTCATCGAGGACCGCATCGAGAAGGTCGAGGGCGACGAGGGGGAGGTCGACCCCGAGTCGATCGATCTGGACGAGTTGACCGTCGCGGACATCGCCAACCTCGTCCGCGACATCGACGACGTGGCCGTCCTCGAAGACATGCTCGAACGCGAGGAGGCGGGCCAGGACCGCAAGACCGCGAAGGGGCAGATCGAGGACCGCATCGAGTCCATCGAGGGAAGCGACGACGAGGAGGGCGAGGAACTGGAGTACGTCCCGCCCGAGGAGAAACACCCCGACCTCGACCACCCCACGAACGAAAAGCAGTGGGTGGAGAGCATCGACGACGGCACCTACCGGGACATGTGGGTCTACTGCGAGACCCAGCACGGCGAACTCATCGACGTCTCGAAGGAGATGCTCGGGAAGGCCCGACGGCTGATGGACGAGTACAACGACCACTACGGCGGCGACGAAGACGGGAATCCCGAGGAGGTCGTCGCCGTCCTCATCGGCGACGGGGTGAGTGACCTCACCGACCAGGTGATCGAGTACGGCGCCGACCGCGTGGTGTATCACGAGGACGACCGGCTGGCCCGGTTCAGGCACAAACCCTACACGGAGATATTCTGCTCGATGGCCCGCGCCGGCGGGCAGGTGGCCGACGACGACCACGCCGAGGTCGACTGGAAGGACTACGACGAACCCAGGTACACGGTCTTTCCGGCGACGAACAACGGGCGGGACCTCTCCGCGCTGGTGCAGGGCGAACTCGACTCCGGGCTGGCTTCGGACTGCTCGGGGCTGTACATCGAGGACGCGATGATCTCCAACCCCGCGAAGACGGGGAAACCCGGCGACAGCAAGGAGTTCGACCGCATCCTGCACATGAAGCGGCCGGACTTCTCCGGGTTCGAGTACTCGACGATCCTCTGTATCGACAAGCCGTTCCGCGACTTCCACCCGCAGGGCGCGTCCGTGATCCCGGGCAGTTTCGAGATCCCGGAGGCCGACCCGGAGCGCGAGGGCGAAGTTGTCGAGTTCGACGCGGATCCGGCCGACGAGTGGTTCCAGGTCGAGGTGACCGACTTCGACACGCTCGACAGCGGCGTCGACCTGACCGGCCACGACGTGATCGTCGCCATGGGTCGGGGCATCGGCGATTCGCCCACCGAGGGGATCGAACTCGGCCTCGACCTCGTCGAGGCGTTCGACGACGCCGCGTTCGGCCTCTCGCGCGGGGTGATCACCTCCTCGTACAACTTCGAGGGCCACGTCGAGCAGTACGTCGGCGAGGACCGCCAGATCGGTGAGTCCGGTCAGGTGGTCGAGCCCGACGTGTACGTCGCCGCGGGCATCTCCGGGGCGATCCAGCACAAGGTCGGGATGGACGAGTCGGACACGATCGTCGCGATCAACACCGACCCCGACGCGGACATCCGCGGCTTCTCCGACTACTTCGTCGAGGGCGACCTCTTCGAGGTGCTCCCCCGATTGACCGAGGCGGTCGAGTCGGGCGAACTGGCGGCGGCACTCGCGGAGGCGAGCGACGACTGACCATGACAGACGACTACGAACACTACGAGGCGGTCGTCGTCGGCGCCGGACCGGGCGGCGCCGCGGCGGCCGCCACGCTGGCGCGCAACGGTATCGAGACGCTGGTCCTGGAACGGGGCGTCGACGCGGGGGCGAAGAACGTCTCCGGCGGCCTCCTCTACGCGGAGGAGTCCTCGCCCTACACCATCGACGAGCTGTTCCCCGGGGTCCGCGAGGAAGCCACCGACCGGGAGGTCGCCGACCACTACATCCACAACGTCGCCGGGCGGAACGTGAAGACGTTCGACCTGCACGACCTGCACCACCACGACACGGAGTGGGCGGACTCGGTCCTGCGGCGGAAGATGGACTCGTGGCTCGCCCGCGAGGTCCACGAGATGACTCGCGAGACCGGCGGCGGCCTCCTCACGGAGGTACGCGTCAACGGCCTGCTCCGGGAGGGCGCCGAGATCGTCGGCGTCACGTGCGACGAGATCGACCCGATCAGAGCGGACGTGATCATCGCCGCAGACGGCGTCAACTCCGAACTGGCGCGCGACGCCGGCCTGATGGACTGGGAGGAGCCCGAGGAGTGGTTCCAGGGCGTCAAGGCGGTCGCGGATATGCCCGAGGGCGCCATCGAGGACCGCTTCGACGTCGACGAGGGCGAGGGCGTCGCCCACCTGTTCTCGGGCGACCTCTTCCAGGACGTCCGCGGCGGCGGCTTCCTCTACACGAACGACCAGTCGCTGTCGATCGGGACGGTGTTCCACCTCGACTCGATCGCGGACGAGCGCGCCGAACCGCAGGAACTGCTCGACTCGCTGCTGACCCACCCGCTCCTCGCGGACTGGCTCGGCGACGAGTACACCGAACTGGAGTACTCGGCCAAGCTCGTCCCCGACTCGAAGAAGGTGGCCCACCCCTCGCCGTACCGCGACCGCCTGCTCCTGGTCGGGGACGCCGCGGGGCAGATGCAGGCCCAGGGCCCTATCATCAAGGGGATGAACCACGCCGTCACGGCGGGCGCGCTGGCGGCGGAGGCGTTCGTCGACGCCAGATCGCGCGGCGACACCGACGCGGCCGGCGAGCGCTACGTGGCGAAGCTCGAAAACGAGGGCGTGATGGACAAGCTCCGGCCGACGCGGTACAAGACGCTGGGTCGCCTCGGCGAGGTCGGCCCCGTCGCCTCGGCGATGAACGCGGTGACCGACTCCGTGGTCGGTCGAACGGCGGTCTCGCTGCTCGGCGATCGGGCGGAGAATCTCTTCAACTCGCCGTTCCTCATGGGGATGCTCCCCGACACGCGGATGGGGTACGTCACCGTCCCCACCGTGATCGCCGAGGAACTGGGCGCGCCCGTCGCCGGCGAATCGCGGGTCGAACCGCCGGAACTCGACGACCGCATCGGCGACCTGACCTACGACGTCGACCAGGGCAACCCGCACATCGAACTGCGCGACGAGTCCTTCGCCGCCAGCGGGACGGCCGTGACGGCCTGCCCGGTCAGCGCGGAGGACTTCGGCGGCGGCTGCTACCGCGACGAGTACGTCGGGACGAACGGCTCCGAGGAGCACGTCGTCAGCCTCGACACCCAGCCCTGCGTCGAGTGCGGCACCTGCGCCGTCGTCGCCGACACGAACTGGACGCACCCGCGCGGCGGCAAGGGCGTCGAGTACAAGGAGGGCTGACCGCGCTCGATTCCCCATGACGTCGCCGTACCGCGACCGCATCGACGACCTCGCCGCCGACGCGAGGCGCGCCCGCGAGTCCTTCGACCCGCCGACCGATCCCCCCGACGAGGAGCGCGCGATGGCGTTCTGTCGGGACGGCGTCGGCGAGGCGGTCGCCGTCTACGTCGACGCCCGCAGCGGCGACTGGGACCGCTTCGGCGACGCCGAGTTCGACCGACTGGAGCGCGCGATGAACGAGTACCTCGAACTGTACGCGCGCTGCTACGGCGTGGAACTGGACGCCGAGTACTCCGTCAGGACGGCCGCAGAGGCGCTCGTCGACACGCACAACGTCGCCGACGTGGCGCGCATCCTGACGAGCGTCCCCGAGCGCTCTCCTGCGGGGACAGCCACCGACTGATCCGACGGCCGCCCCTGTCTCCCGTTCTCCGCCCGACCGTCCGGTAGCGGCGTGTTCTTCTCGATCGACCGTGACAAATGATAAGTGTCGTGGCGTGGTACCGATCCGCATGGAAATCACAGCCGAGCTGTCCTTCGACCACGACGACCGGCGAGACATCTACGACTACGTCGAGCGCCACGGGTCGGTAAAGCCGGGGAAAGCGCGGCGGGCGCTGGAGATGGAGCCCCGGGCGTTCGGCCACCACGTCGCCATCCTCAAGCGCGACGGGGTGCTCCTGGAGTCAGAGGGGCGACTGCGCATCGCCTACGAGGACGAGGTCGAAGAGGAGTTCCGCTCGGACGGCGTGGAGGTGACGATCCGGCGCGCTCGCGAGGAGGACCTCACCGGACTGGTGGGCGTGATCCGGCAGGCTATCGGCGACGGGACGTACGTCGACGCGGAGACGGTCGCCGACGTCGTCGACCACGAGGAGGTGCTCCTGCGGCACAACGAACTCCAGTCGCGCGTCTTCTTCGTCGCCACCGTCGAGGACGACGTCGTCGGCTGGGTGAACCTCAACACCAACGAGACGGAGAAACTGGACCACACGGCCGAACTCACGGTGGGCGTCCTCGAACAGTACCGTGGCCTCGGCATCGGGAGCGAACTTCTGGAGCGCGGTCTCGAGTGGGCCACCGACAACGGCTACGAGAAGATCTACAACAGCGTCCCCGATTCGAACGAGGCGGCCATCGAGTTCCTGAAGGCCCACGGCTGGGAGGTCGAAGCGGTCCGCGAGAACCACTACAAGTACGACGGCGAGTACCTCGACGAGGTCATGCTGGCGACGATGCCGTGAGGACGCGCTCGCGGGCCTCGGGAGGGCCGCGCACGTCTCCGGATTTTCGATCGGCTCCCTGGCACACCACCGTGATCTTTTTTCAGCCGTTCTCACGAACTCCGATGTGATGGCAGGAGGCGACGCCGAGGACGATCTTGACACCGCCTTCGAGTTGCTCTCCGACCGACGGCGCCGGGCGGTGATCGAGGTGCTCCGGACGGCGCCCCGCGGGTCGCTCGAGTTCTCGGCGCTCGCCGACGCGGTCGCCGCGGTGACCGACGACGACGTCGCCGACCTGGCGCCGGCGCTCTACTACAGCCACCTCCCGAAACTCGACGCGGCCGACGTGGTCGACTTCGACGCGGAGGCCGGCGTCGTCGACTACGACTCCGAACCGTTCATCGAACGCTGTCTCGACGTCGCCGGCACCCACGGGTCCGAGCAGTGGACTCGCCGGTGTTCCAAGTAGCGTCGCACCGTCCCGCTGGCCCCTGCAACGGCGATTCTCACGGCCAGGCGTCCTCGTGCCCGTCGAGCGGGTCCGCGACGACGCCGTCCTGTCTGGCGATCACTCTCGCGTGGCCCGCACAGACGACCCGGTTGTCCGCCCAGGGGACGTGCAACTCGACGACCGCCTCGGCGTCGCAGCCGTCCTCCGCGCACTCGGCCATGCGCTCACTACGGGCGCCGCGAGGAGAGTCTTTCCCGCCGGCGGAGCGGCGGGGCGCTCACAGGAGGTAGACGCCGACCATCGCGACGAGGACGCCGGCGGTGAGCAACACCTGGAGGACGCTGGAGGTGAGCATGCCGAGCAGCGTCACGCCCGCCGCTCGCGCGCTCTCCTCGGGTTCGCCCCCCTCGGCGAGTTCGAGCACGAAGACCGTCCCCGCGGTCCCGAGCAGGAAGCCCACCGGGCCGAACGTCAGCCCCACGAGGCCGACGAGCGTGGCTATCACCGTCGTCCGGAGCGACGCGCCGCCGGCCTTCGCGGAGACGGCACCGGCCAGCCAGTCCGTCAGGACGGCGACGAGCGCGACGAAGATCACGCCCGAGAGGACGAGCACGTTCGGATCGGAGAAGCCCGACCCCCACCAGTAGACGAGGACGCCGGCGAGCGAGAGGACGCCGCCGGGGACCAGCGGCGTGACGCTGCCGACGACGCCGGCGATCAGCAGGACGAACGCGACCAGCACGAACAGGTCGACGGGGAGGGCGCCGACTGCGGGGAGTTGCATCACTCGAATCGCTCCAGTTCTGCCTCCACGTTGGCGTCCCCGAACCGTGAAAGCAGCGGTCGCACAGCCTCCCCCAGCGCCCGCATGCACTGCCCCAGCGAGTGAAAACCCAGGTCGTCGGCCACCGCCTCCCAGGTGTGGGTCTGGAGCGCCTTCCGGACGAGCAGGCGCTCCTGTCGCGGGTTCAGGAGCGCCTCTGCGTCGCCCCCGTCGCCGGCGTCGACGAGATACCGGACGGTCAACCGGCGGAGCGGCCGCGGCGAGGTGTCGAAGATGCCCGCACCCCCGGTCATGCCGACGAGGAGTCGCCACTCCCACTCCGAGAGGTCCAGGGCGGGCGCCACGTCGGCGCTCCGCAGCGCGGCGCGCACCACGTCCGGATCCATGTCGGCCAGCGGGTCCGACAGCATCGCGCCGACGCGGTCGGCGAACCACCGACCGTGGCGTTCGGCGAGGTCCCGCCCGGCGTCGCTCGTCGGGGCGAGCATCACCGCGGAGTACTCGCCGCTCGACTCGTTGCGCGTCGTCGAGAGGTGCACGGTGGAAAAGCCGTTCCCCTGCCAGAACCGCAGGAGTTCGGGCGTCGCGCCGTACCCCGTCCCGAGCCAGTCCACGTCGTCCGCGAACTCCGCGCGGACCTCCGAGAGCAGGCGCGACCCGAGGCCGCGCGAGCGCACGGCGTGGTGCGTGGCGATGCGGAGGACGCGCAGTCCCTCGGGGACGGCGGCTCGTTCGTCGCGCAACTGGCTGGTCAGCACGTCCGGGATCATGTTCCCCCGGACGCGGCCGCCCTCGTACATGTGCGCCCGCAGGTCCGTGGGGAGGGCCCCCTCGCGGGCCAGCAACGCCACGGAGACGACGTGACCCTCGTAGGTGAGCGCCCGGACGGCGACGTTCGGGGCGTCGAGCAGGCGGGCGAGGTCGTCGGGTTCCGTCTGGTAGTGAGCGGCGACCAGCAGGCCGAACACCTCGCGGAGCAGGTGCTCGTCGGCGACCAGGTCCGCAGCGTCGAACGCGCGGTAGGCGACCGAGTCCGGATCCCCGTCGGTGCCGGTGGCGGCGGCTGTATCGGCGCCGGCGTCCGCGACGAGCGGGTCGACGGCGGGTCCGGCGTCGAGCAGGAGCGCGCGGAAGGCCCACACCTCGACGGGGTCCCCGGCGGCGTAGCGGATCGGGTCGGTCATCGACACGTCGCGGACCGCGAGGTCGCTCTCGTAGAGGCGGTCGCGGAACCGGACCGAGAAGCCGCGGCCCGCGCCCTCGTAGCCGTGGACGGTCGTGGTGAACGCCGCCGCGGGCGTGTCGAGGAACCGTTCGAGCAGTCGGACGGGGAGCGCGGCCGCCTCGTCGACGACGACTGCGTCCGGGCCGTCGGGGAGTTCGGCCGCGGTCGCGGGCCGCTCGAAGCGGACGCGGCCGCCCGCGTCGTCGGTGGCCTCCAGCCGCTCGGGGTCGTCTTCGTCCGGATCGCCGGCGAGCGCGTCCGCGTCCGCCAGCACCTCCCGGGCTCGCGCGAACACCTCGGCGGCGCCCCGGTACTGCGGCGCGGTGACGAGCACGTCGCGTCCGCCGAGAGCGAGCGCTCCCGCGGCGAGGCCGGCGGCGCTCGACTTCCCGCGGCCGCGGTCGGCCTCGACGACGACGGCGTTGCCCGGCTCGTCGAGGGCTTCGAGCGCCTCGACGGCCGCGACCTGGTCGTCGGTGAGACAGCGGTCGTACACGTCGACGGGGAACGCGGGGTCCTCCGGCGCTGTAGGCGGGTCCGGCGGAACGCGCGGCGCGGGGTCGGTGAGGCCGTCGCGTTCGACGGACGGGTCGGCAGTTCCGTCACCGACGTCGACTATCGCGATCCCGGGATGGGCGCGGAGCAACTCGACGAGTCGCGTCCGGAAGTTCCCGGCGACGTCGGCCACGTCGAACGGGGGGACCGCGAGAGTCTCGTCGAAGGCGTCGCGACGCTCGGGCCAGGAGCCGAGCGGCGGGACGCAGAGGACGAGCAGGCCGCCGCCGTCGACGGCGCCGACCGCCCGACCGATGGCGTTGGGGCGACACTCCTCGTGACAGTCCAGCACGAGCGCGGCGTGGGTGGTCCCGAGGAGGTCGCCGGCGCGGGCCTGTGGAACGCGCTCCCAGGGCGTGTCCGCGGACTCCCCGACGTACGTCACCTCCGGGGCGTCGACGTCGGCCGCGTCGAGGGCGTCGGCGGCGGCTTCGCGGGTGGCGGTCGCGTCGCCGGTGAGGACGAGGAGCCGGCGCTCGTCGGTGGCGCGGGCTTCCTCGCGGAGCGCGGCGGCGACGCGGCCGAGGGTCATGGGTCCCCGTCCGCCGCCGAGCGGCAAAGAACCGCCGATCGGATTCAAGTCCCACGGGCGCGCACGACCACCCGTGTCCCTCCACACGCCGCTCTGTGACCGTCTGGGCATCGACCACCCCGTCGTGCAGGCGCCCGTCGGGAGCGTCTCGACGCCCGAACTCGCCGCGACCGTCTCGAACGCGGGCGGACTCGGGACGCTCGCCGTGACCTGGCGGGACTTCGAGGAGACCCGCGCGGCAATCGAGGCGGTCCGCGACCGCACCGGCGCGCCGTTCGCGGTCAATCTCGTCCTCGACGACGGGGCGACGGAACACCCGACCGACGACCACCTCGACGCGTGCCTCGACGCCGGTGTGCCGCTCGTCTCGTTCTCGTTCGGCGACCCCGCGCCGTACGTCGGCCGAGTCCACGACGCGGGCGCCGACGTGCTCGCGACGGTGGGGAGCGCCGACGACGCCCGCACAGCGGTCGAAGCGGGCGTCGACGCGGTCGTCGCACAGGGCTGGGAGGCCGGCGGCCACGTCCAGAGCGACGTGGCCACGATGGCGCTCGTCCCGCGGGTGGCGGACGAAACGCCGGACCACGTGCCGGTCGTCGCAGCGGGAGGTATCGCCGACGGACGCGGTCTGGCCGCAGCGCTCGCGCTCGGGGCGGACGGTGTCTGGGTCGGGACCCGCTTCGTCGCGACGGAGGAGGCCGACGCGCACGAGCGCTACCGGTCGGCCGTGGTCGACGGCGCGGCCGACGAGACGGTCCGCGGGACGCCGTTCCCGAAGGGGTGGCCCGACCAGCCCCATCGAACGCTCGAATCACGTGCCACCGAGCGGTGGATCGCCGCGGGGCGACCGCCGCTTGACGAACGAGACGACGCCGACCGGGTCGTGGCCGAGACGGCGTCGGGCGAGCCGCTCGAACGGTACGTCGACCTGCCGCCGCTGTCGGGCGTCGACGGGTGTGTCGAGGAACTGCCACACTACGCCGGACAGAGCGTCGGCGGCGTGGACGAGGTCGTGCCTGCGGCCGCCGTCGTAGAGCGGTTGGTCGAGGACGCGACGGCGACCGTCGAGTCGCTCGAACGACTCCGCGACGACGACGCCTGAAGCCGTTCGTCAGTCCGTCGGACGGACGGCGTCCCAGCGGAGGTCCCGACGTCTGAAGCGACCGGTCGAGGCGTGTGCAGGCCTCTCACGCTATTTCGTCTTCGAAAGGGCTTTTAGTACTCCTCTGCCAGTACGGTGTACAGCCTGTGCGGGGTTGATGATGCTCCTAGCCTCTCAGGATATCTCGCCGCGATCCGTTCGCGGTGCCCGGGCGTCTGCCCGGACCGGCGGGGGAGCGCGAGCCCACGCGCAGGAGGTGATCCACAAATGCCAGTATACGTAGATTTCGACGTGCCCGCGGACCTCGAGGACGACGCCCTCGAGGCCCTCGAGGTCGCACGAGACACAGGGACAGTGAAGAAAGGAACCAACGAGACGACCAAAGCCGTCGAGCGCGGCAACGCCGAGCTCGTCTTCGTCGCCGAGGACGTCCAGCCCGAGGAGATCGTCATGCACCTCCCCGAGCTCTCGGACGAGAAGGACATCCCGTTCGTCTTCATCGCGACGCAGGACGACGTTGGCCACGCGGCCGGCCTCGAAGTCGGCAGCGCGGCCGCCGCCATCGTCGACGCGGGCGACGCCCAGGACGACGTCGACGACATCGCCGCCAAGGTCGAGGAACTTCGGTAGGTGACCGACGATGTCAGCTGAAGAAAACGACGGAGACGGCGGTTCCACGGCCGCCGAAGTCATCGAAGTCGTGGGCCGCACGGGGATGCACGGCGAGGCCATGCAGGTCAAGTGCCGGATCCGCGGCGGCGAGAACCAGGGCCGCATCATCACGCGAAACGTCCTCGGGCCGGTCCGCGAGGGTGACGTGCTCCAGCTCCGCGAGACCGCCCGCGAGGCCGACCAGATCGGAGGCCAATAATGCCACGAACGCGCGAATGTGACTACTGTGGCACCGACATCGAGCCCGGCACGGGCACCATGTTCGTCCGCGTCAACGGCTCGACCATCCACTACTGCTCCTCGAAGTGCGAGAAGAACGCCAACCTCGGCCGCGAGTCCCGCGACCTCGAGTGGGCCGGCGAAGAGCCCGAAGGCGCCGACACCTCGGCGCCCGACGAGGACGTGACCGAGACCGAGTCCGGCGAAGCCGTCGACACAGAGGGCGAGGACGTCACGACCGAGACCGACGAGGACGTCGCCGAGGACGTCGAGGAGTCCGAAGTCGCCGACGCGAGCGAAGTCGACGACGAGGACGAGCAGCCCGAGGCGGAGGACGCGGACGTCGACGCCACCGAGAGCGCCGACACCGACACCGAGGCCGAAGGCGAGGAAGACGAAGAGGAGGCCGAGGCATGAGCCACCACGACGAACGCACGTTCGTGATGGTCAAGCCCGACGGGGTCCAGCGCAACCTGACCGGCGAGGTCATCACTCGCCTCGAAGAGCGCGGTCTGAAGCTCGTCGCCGCGAAGTTCATGCAGATCGACGAGGACCTCGCACAGCAGCACTACGGCGAGCACGAGGACAAGCCGTTCTTCGACGACCTGGTCGAGTTCATCACCTCGGGCCCGGTCATGGCGATGGTCTGGGAAGGCGCCGACGCGACCCGACAGGTCCGCCGCATGATGGGCGCGACCGACCCCGCCGAGGCCGCCCCGGGCACCATCCGCGGCGACTACGGCCTCGACCTGAGCCAGAACGTCATCCACGGCTCGGACCACGAGGACGAGGGCGCCAACGAACGCGAGATCGAGCTGTTCTTCGACGAGGACGAACTCGTCGACTACGCCCGGGCGGACGAGCCCTGGGTCTACGAAGACGAGTCTCACTGAGGCCGACCGGCGGTCTCGATTTTCGCTACTCGACTCCGCGACGAGCGACTGCCATCGCTTCTCCCTCCCGCGGCTACGCGGGTCCCTCGCCGGGTCCTCGTCGCCGCGACTGATACATTTTTGGCACCCCCTATCCAATAGGGGGTCGTGCAGACGACATCGGCCGCCGACATCGAAGCCGTCCTCGACGAGTCCGGGCCGGACTACGAGGACTTCAGCTACGAACCGGCCACGGGTGGGACGCGCGCTGACGTGTACATGGTCACGCTCGTCTACCGGGGGACCGAGTACGAGGTGTACGTGAAATTCAAACCGGCGGGCGAGGAGCGGTTCGCGGTCGAACCGACGCTCCACGACTACGTCGCCGACCGGACCGAGATCCCGATCCCCCGGATCCTGGTGTTCAAGGAGGACCCCGAGCGGTCGGTCCCGCCGTACTTCGTCACCGAACGGGTCCGCGGCGACAACCTCGCCGACAAGTACGGCGAGATGACCGACGACGACTGGGAGCGGGTGATCGAACAGGTCGGGTCGATCATGGGCGACCTGCACTCGGAGATCGCCTTCGAGGCGTTCGGTCGGCTGATGCTCTACGACGGGCGGATCACGATCCGCAACTGGCGGGGCAACTGGCGGGAGTACTTCGCCGACCTGACGCGTTCGCACATCGACCGCCTCGCCGACACGCCCTTCGAGGGCGTCCAGTCGCGCGCCCGCGATGCCATCGAGGACACCCTCCCGCTGATCCCCGAGGACGGTATGCCGCGGCTGGTCCACGACGACATGCAGCCGACGAACCTGCTCTGCATGCTCGACCAGACGGACCCGATCACGGCCGTCCTGGACTGGCAGGACACGCTCGCGGCCCACCGCGACTACCAGCTCGCGCAGTCGGAGTTCCTCTACATCGACTCGACGTTCGACGACCCGCAGGTCCGCGAGCGCCTCCGCCAGAAGCTCTACGAGGGGTACCGCACCCACCACGAGTTCGAGGCCGACGAGCGCTACGAGCAGTGCAAGCCGATCTACCAGCTGTCGACGCTGCTCTGGCGGATGACCGGGTTCGACGACGCATTCGCCGAGGACGACCTCGGCCGCGCCCGCGCGGAGTTCCAGTACCGCCAGCAGTTCGACCGACTCCTCGACGCCGTCCCGCGGTGAGCCGGGGCCGGGCGACGCGTCGTCGATAGCCCGCTCGGACTCCTGGCAGCATCGCAACGGCCTCGATCGACCTATTGGTCTACGTACCTGTCTGCCGAAACGAAGTACTTAAGTTCTGACTGTACGGATCGACCGGCGTCATGCCCTCCGTACTGGCCCTCCTGACCGACCCGGACGCGTTCTTTCGGACGCGGGTCCCCGACCCGTCGCTGAAGGGGCCGCTCGCGGTCATCGTCCTCATCGCCGCGGCGAACGCGGCGGCCGCTCTCGTCCAATCGCGGTTCATGTCGCAGGTGTTCGAAAGCGGCGGCATGGGAGGTGGGTTCGCGACGGCGCTCCAGGGGATCATCTTCGTGTTCGTGATATTCGGCCCGTTCGTGATCTGGCTGGTGTACGCAGGTGTCTTTCAGGGGATCTCGGCGCTGTTCGACGGCGACGGCGAGTTCTCGACGACGCTGGCGTTCACCGGTTGGGGGTTCGTCCCGAGCGTCCTCGGGTCGGTCGCGAGCATCGCGATCAACTACTACCGGTTCAACGTCCGGGGAGTCGACGTGCCCGACGAGATGTCGATGGAGGCGTACCGGCAGTTCAGTCAGTCGCTCCAGACCGGGCCGCTCGTCGCGCTGTCGGCGACGCTGGCCCTCGTCTTCACGCTGTGGAGCGGCTTCCTCTGGACGTTCGCGCTGAAGCACGCGCGGGACCTGACCCTGCGCCGGGCCGCCCTGACGATAGCGTTCCCGACCGCCATCGGGCTACTCGCGACGCTGCGGACGCTCCTGGTCGCGCTGGAGGTCCTCTGACGATGCGACGCGGCACAGCTCGCCCGACAGCCGACTCGCCCGCACGGCGGGCGACACCCTCCAATCAATGAATCGAAACAAGACGGTCGCCGTTCTGGTACTGCTCGCAGTCGCATCGATTCCGGCCGTTTCGGCCGCGACGAGCATCGACGTGACCATCTCGAACGTCGACGTGAGCCCCTCCGAGCCCGTCCCGGGCGACGAGGTCACGATCGAAACCACGATCGAGAACTTCGACAGCAGCTCCGCCGGCTACTTCGTCGACCGGGTCCGCGTCGTGAAGGCCGACGACGGCGACGACCCCGAGGAGTTCGCCGACGTGAAAGACCTCGGAACGATCCCCGTCGGCAGGACGAAGACGGTCCCGCTGTCGACTACCTTCGAGGAGCCCGGCACGTACGACCTCCGGGTCCGGGTGTCCGGCCGTGAGACCGCGAACGACACGCGGACGCAGCTGAGCTACCCGCTCACGATCACCGTCGCGGAGCGCCAGCCCCAGCTCGACGTGAACGCGAACGACTCCGCGGCCGGCGTGCGCGCCGACGGGTCGGTGACGGTGGCGAACAGCCTGGGGAGTCCCATCGAGAACGTCGAACTCACGGTCGGCGGCGAGACCGTGACGGTCACCAATCGCCGAGCGGTGCTCGCGACGCTGGAGAGCAACGCCTCGCGCACCGTCGAGTTCGACTACCGCGCCGACGAGCCGGGCACCCACCGGATGACGGCGACGCTCACCTACACCACTTCCGGCGGCGTGACCGACACCGTGACCGACACCGTGACCGTGCGGACGACCGAGGAACGCCCGCAGCTCGACATCGACACGAACGCCTCGACGGCCGGGATCGAGTCCGACGGGACGGTCACGGTCGCCAACGGGATCGGCGCGGCGGTAACCAACGCCGAGGTGACGGTGTCCGGCGACGGCGTGACCGTCAGCGACGACCGGGCGGTGTTCACGCGCGTCGCGGACGGCGAGTCGGCGACGGCGAACTTCGACTTCAAACCCGCCGAGGCGGGCGAACAGGAACTGACGGCGACGTTGCGATACTCGACCCGCGGCGGGGCGACCCGCACCGTCACCGAGACGGTCACCGTCGAGACCGAGCCGCTCCGCGACCGCGTCGCGCTCGATTTGAGTTCGGTCGAGGGCGGCAACGCCCAGGCGGTGAAGGTGACGGTCCTCAACCAGGGTAACGCGCCGCTGTCGAACGTCAGCGTCCGGGGGAACTCGGCCAACGCGACCGTCGGGCAGGCCCTCCTCGACCGCGTGGCGCCCGGCGAGTCCCGGACGGTCCGCCTGAACGCGTCGCTTTCGAGCGACAGCGCGACCGTCGACATCGACACGACCTACGACGTGGGCGACCAGCGGGGACGGACGAGCGGCTCGACGGCGCTCACCCAGACGCCGGGGACCATCGGCCTGACGGGGCTGGAAGTCGTTCCCGAGGCGGGGCGGCTCCGGATCTCCGGCAGCGCGAGCAACCTGGGGACGACAGACGCCGAGAGCGTCCTCGTCAGCGTCGTCGACACCGAACGGGTGACGCCCACCTCGCCCAACCGCGAGTTCTTCGTCGGGACCGTCCCGGCGAGCGACTTCGTCTCGTTCGACGTGTACGCGACCGTCCGGGGCAACGTCTCGACGATCCCCCTCGAAGTCGAGTACCTCGTCGACGGCGAGCGCCACACGCGCACCGTCGAAGCCGACGCATCGGGCGCCAGCCGCGCGCTCGCCGCCGGGCCGCAGCCCGACCCGGGCAACTCCGGCGGTGGCTTCCTCCTGCCGGGGGCCGTCGCGCTCCTCGTCGTGCTGGGCGTGGTCGCCGTGATCGTTCGCGCGTGGAGGAACAGCCGTGGCGGTGATTGAGACCCGGGAGGTCGTCAAGCGCTACCGCACCGGCGGGCAGACGCTGACCGCGCTGAAGGGGATCGACTTCGCCGTCGAACCCGGCGAGTTCGTCTCCATCATGGGTCCCAGCGGGAGCGGCAAGACCACCCTGCTGAACCTGCTGGGGCTGCTCGACGACCCCAGCGAGGGGCAGGTCCTCCTCGACGACGAGGACGTGACGGGGCTCTCCGACCGCGAGAAGACCCGGGCGCGAAAGCGCACCATCGGCTTCGTCTTCCAGAACTTCTACCTCATCCCGACGCTGACGGCGAAGGAGAACGTCGAGGTGCCGGCGCTGTTCGACCACGACCCGACCGTCGAGGAGCGCTCGGTCGACCTGCTCGAACGGATGGGTCTCGGCGACCGCCTCGACCACAAGCCCGACGAGCTCTCCGGCGGGCAGAAACAGCGGGTCGCCATCGCCCGGTCGCTCATCAACGAACCGCGCGTGCTGCTCGCCGACGAGCCGACGGGGAACCTCGACCGCGAGACGGGCCGGCAGATCCTCGACGAGTTCGTCGCGATCACCGAGCGCGACGTGGCCGTCATCGCCGTCACCCACGACGAACTCGTCAACGAGTACGTCGACAGGACCGTCGAGCTCGTCGACGGCTACATGGGCGAGGAGGTGCCCGCGGACGGCGGACGCCGCCCCGACGAGAGCGGCGACTCGGCGCCGATCACGGACGGCGTGGCGTCGTTCGACGAGCGCGACGCCGGAGGTGACCCACCGTGATGGGCTGGTTGCGCCGGCGGCTCCCCGCCCTGCTGATGGCGCGGCGCAACATCGGCCGGACGAAGGTGCGCTCGGTGCTGGCGGCGCTCGGCATCGTCATCGGCGTCATCGCCATCGCGTCGCTGGGCATGTTCGGGCTGACGCTGCGGTACCAGCTCACGGAGAACCTCGGGAGCATCGGGAATCAGGTGATGGTTCAGCCGGCGGACTCCGAGGGGGCTCCGGAACTGCTCACCGAGCGCGATCTCCGCCAGATCGAGTCGCTCGCAAGCGCCGAAGCGACCGTCGCGCCGGCCCAACGGCGGTTCACCCGCGTGTCGTACGGCAGGGGGTCATCTGAAACCCGGTTCGTCATGGGGATGGACAAACCGGGGCAGCTATTCGAGGCCCGTGAGGGGGCGATCCCCCAGCCCTACCGCAGCGGTGCGCTGGTGGGGCCCGACCTGGCCGATCAGTACGACCTCTCGCCCGGCGACACGATCTCGATCAACGGCTCGACAAAGCGCATCTCCGCGGTACTCTCCCCGAGCCAGGGCTTCGGGTACACGAACCCGAGCGACCAGATCGTCCTCCCGACGCGGAGCTTCGACCAGCGGGGGTACAACGCGATCACGATCACCGAGAGCGACAGCACGCAGGCGAACGCCACGGCGATGGCCGTCCGCTCGCGACTGAACGATCGCCGCGAGCGCGTCTCCGTGCGGGACTACTCCAGCGTCGCGGACCAGATCGGTCAGACGTTCCAGGCGCTGAACCTCTTTCTGATCGGCATCGGCTCCATCTCGCTGCTGGTCGCAGGCGTGAGCATCCTCAACGTGATGCTCATGAGCACCGTCGAACGTCGCCAGGAGATCGGCGTCCTGCGCGCCGTCGGCTTCCAGAAGCGCGACGTGCTGAAGATCATGCTCTCGGAGGCGGTCCTCCTCGGGATTATGGGCGGTCTCGTCGGTGTGGCCTTCAGCGTCGTCGCCGGGATGGCCATCAACCACTTCATCGTCGGCGACGCGCTGCTCGCGTTCCGCCCGGGGAACTTCGTCTACATCGGCCTCGCGTTCGCCTTCGGCGTCGGGACGAGCCTGCTCAGCGGGCTCTATCCGGCGTGGAAGGCGGCGAACGAGCGACCGGTCGAGGCGCTTCGGAGCTAAGCCGGCTCCACCCCGTTACCGGCGATACCGGTCGACGGTCGCCCAGAACGCGGCCGGGTCGACGTCGTCCACCGGTTCGGCGTCGCCCTCGCCGCGGTCGGATTCGGCGTCTGACTCGTCGGTCTCGCCTCCGGCGTCGATGCCGGCCGCGGCGAACAACTCGTCGACGTCGTCGTCGAACTGCCAGTAGACGTCCTCGCGGAGGGCGACGAGCGACCGGTCGACCGCGCCGCGGGCGGCGACGCGGACCGGTTCCGGTCGGTGCTCGGCGACGGCCGCGAGCGCCCGTATCGACGCCCCTCGCTCCCAGCGGGGCGTCCCCTCGGTGAGGTGTTCTGCGAGCGGCTCGACGCAGCGAACGGCGAGCGAGGGATCGCGGGGCGCGAGCGCTTCGACCACCGGCGCGATCCGCTGGACCTCGACGCTTCCCCAGAGCAGGTCGGCGATCCAGTCGGTCCCGTCGGTCGCGAGGTCGCGGTTCGTCCGGCCGACCTGCGCGAGCAACCGGGCGATCGCTTCGTCGTCCCAGTGGCTGGCCGACAGCGACGCGTCGACCGCGGCCTCGGCGACGGCGGGCGCGTCGCGGGCGACGACGCCCATCGGCCACAGGTCCTCCCCGCGGTCGGTCTCTGCGAGCGACTGCAGCGTCTCGGGGACGGACTCGGGCGTCTCGGCGCCGACCGCGGCGACGACGGTCGCGGCGGCGTCCCTGATCCGCTCACTGCGGTGGGTCAACAACCCGGCGACGGCGGCGGCCTCGTCCGCGACGGCCGCGGGTTCGCTCTCCGCGACGGTCGCGAGGGCGTCGAGCGCTTTCGCCCGGCCGCGTTCGATCCCCCACGGCTGAGCCGCCGCGGCGAGGTCGGCGACGGCCGCCGTGCCGACGCTCGGGTCGACTGCGATCGCCGCCTCGACCGGGTCGATGCGGTCGAAGTTCCGCCAGTCGTCGCCCGGCGACAGGGCCGCACCGAGCGTCGCGACCGCCGCTCGCGCGCGGTCGGGCGCAGCCCCGGCGAGCACCGCCAGCGGCTCTTCGTCGGCCGCGTCCGCGTCACCGTCCGCCGCGCTCGCCGCGAACGCGTCGAGTATCGCGGCCGTATCGGATCGCTCGGGAGTCAGTGCCGGGGTTTCGGCGGAGCCGATCGCTCCCAGCGCCGTCGCGGCCGTCGTCCGCCGGGACTCCTCACGGCTCGCCAGGAACGACGCGAGGAGGTCGACCAGTGCGTCCACCCCGTCGAGGGCCGCCTCTCGGCCGCCGGCTGCCCCGTCTGCCTCGGCGCCGCCACCCCGCCGGAGGAGCGTCGCCACCCCGTTCGCCGCGGCGAGGCGCGTCTCGCGGTCGCGCGACTCGTCGACTGCGCACCGCCACAGCGCGTCGCGGTCGGTGAGGGTTCCGTCCTCGCCGGTAGCGGTCACGAGCGCCTCGACCGCGGCCGGTGTCGGGTTTACCGCGACGGTCTCCCGGATGTCCGCGCTCACTTCCTCGATACGCCCGGCCTCCGTCGCCAGGTCGGCCAGCGCCGGTGCGGCCACCGACTCGTCGGGAAGACACTCTCGGAGCGTCTCGATCGCTGCGTCCGCCAGTTCCGTGTCCTGCGCCGCCACCGCCTCTAGAACGGTCGCGCCGTGCCCGACTCCGATGCCCGCTGTGATCCCATCGCTGACCCGGTCGAACGCCGACGCGACCGACTCGCGATACTCGCCGGCGATCCGGGCGACGAGACGCTGCGCCGTGGGTGCGGCCGTCTCCGGGTCCCAGCCGAGCCGGATCAGTTCCGCGACCGCGGCTTCGGACTGCGGAGCGCCGGAGAGGGGAAGATAGCGCCCTTCGACCCGGAGGGAGTCCGGGATCTCGTCGATCTCGTTTCCGACATCGGTCGCCGATCGTTCGGCCAGCCCGACGGCGTACCACAGGACAACGAGGGCCGGCGCGCGTTCCTCGAACGGGTCGTGGACGCCGACGAACTCCCGGGCGCCCTCGCGCACCCGCTCGTCCGCATCCACGACTGCGCGGCCGAGCCGCCGCGCGGCCGTCACGGCGCGGTCCGCCGGTATCTCGTCGTCGAGGACGACGACGTGCCCCGCGGCGACGGTCGCGGCTGCGCGCACCCGGGAGTCGTCGTCCTCGGTCGCCTCGACGAGCGGCGGCAGCGCATCGCGATACCGCTGGGCGATCGCAGCGTCGTCGTTGCACTGCTCGCGCTCGATCGCCCGGAGCAGCGCGGTCGCAGCAGCCGCCCGCACGTCGGCCTCCGGGTCGGCGAGCAGCGATTCGAGCCGCCGGACCGGCGGGTCTTCGACTTCGACCGTCCGGAGGTACTGCGCCGCGGCGCGTCGGCGGGCGGGGTCTTCGGCGTCGAGCGCCGACTCGACCGTCGACCGCGAGCAGTTTAGCGCCCGGGCGACCGCGGCCGCGCGGAAGCGCGTCTCCTCCGCCGACAGCGCCGCGAACAGCGACGGCGGGAGCGCGTCGAGGGACGAGAGCGCGTCCTCGATCACGGCGTAGGCGACGTCGAGCGCCTCCCTTCGGTGGTCCGGGTCGTCGGCCTCGGTGGCGACCGCGAAGAGCGCGTGGAGTTCGGCACCGACCGCCGCCTCGTCGGCGTCCCGGAGCGCGGTCAGCGCCTCGCGGCGACTCTCCGGGGCAGCGTCGGTCACGCGGGAGGCGAACCCCGCGAGCGAGTCGGGGGTCACCACGAGTGGACCGTCTCTCCCTCGACGCCCCACTGGCGCCGGAAGTGTTCGACCGCGTCGTCGGCACCGCGGCCGAAGACCCCGCAGTAGTCGTCGATCTCGACGTAGCCGCCGTCGACCCAGGCGTACAGCGTCCCGCCGCCGTTGTACTCGACCTCCTGCTCGCGGATCCCCAGCGCCCACGCGGCCCGCACGTCGAGGTCCGTGACGAAGTCGCTGAACCACAGGGCGTCGAGGACGCCCCCGCGGTGTTCCCTGCCGGTCGTCCAGTGGACGGCGTCGTCGTCGACCTCCACGCGCGCCCGGCGCTCGTGTGTGAACTCCGGGACGAGCCGTTCCATCTCTCGGCGCAACTCCGCGGCGACCGCGTGCGGGTCCCGCCGCTCGACCCCCAGCGTCAGGTGATACCCGTTCCAGCTTCCCATACCGGCACGTCGCCCGAATCCCCCAAGAAAGTTGACCGGCCGCCGAAACTGATGTCGTCGACGGGCGACCTGTACCGTCGATCAGTCCGCGTCGACGGTGAGTCGGGGCGCCGCGCGGTCGACGGTCACCGGCGCGAACTGCTCGAACCACCCCGCGTCGCCGCTCTCGAACGCGTCGAGGCAGTCCTGCACCGAGTAGTGGATCTCCCCCGACTCGTCGGCGCAGGGGAAGACCGCCTGGAGGTCGCTGCCCGCGTAGACCGCCAGCGACGCCATCGGGAACACGACCACGTCGTGGACGACGTCCGTCCCGATGTACGAGCGCTGGCGCCGCTGGAAGGCCGGTTCCAGGCGGTAGCCGTTCTCGGTCGCCCACTCGCGCAGTTCCTCGTAGGTCCGCACGGCCTCGTCGCGGCTGTCCTGCTCCGGCGTGCGGATGCGCTGCCAGGACGCGTCGACTTCCGTGTCGGCGACGACGCCCTCGGCTTCGAGGTCCTCGACGCGTTCGAGGACGCGCTGCTGGCGGTCGTAGCTGCCGTACGTGTCCCCGCGGAGGTATAGCTCGACGCGATAGTCTGTCGTATCTGTCATGATGGGTGTCACTTGATAGAGTTCTCGGGCGGGTAGTTGAAAACGCTTTCCGGGGGGTACCCTGGCGAGATTTAGGCTCCTAGAATGGCGCTGGATAGCACACTACTGGCACTCGTAGCGTTGTGGTATGCGCTCGTTCAGCGCGAGCCTACGCCGTCCCGCGCGGAAAACGAGGGGCTGTCTAGTCGTCGGCGCTGGCGGTCTCGCCGGCGACGGGCACGTCGATCTCGCCGGCGTCGAGTTCGGCCTCGACCTCGCGGGCGGCCTGCACCATGTTCTCCATCTTCTGGTAGGCGATCTCGCGGGGCAGGAGCTTCAGGCCGCAGTCCGGGGAGATGGTGAGCTGCTCCGGCGGGACGACCTTGAAGCCCTGTTTGATGTTCTCCTTGATCTCCTTGACGGTCTCGACCTCGGCGGTGTGGTTGTCGACGACGCCGAGGGCGAGATCGAGCGTGAACTCGGGGTCGGTGAACACGTCGATCTGCTCGTAGTTGCCGTTCGTGAGTTCGAGGTCGATCTCGTCGACCGGGTAGTCGAGGATCTCCGGGTAGATTCGGGAGTAGTCGCCGTAACAGACGTGGACGCCGATGCGGACCTCCTCGGGGATGTCCGCGACGATGCGTTCGAGGCACTCGCCGACGATGGCGTGGTCGTCCGGCGTCGTCGCGAGCGCGGGCTCGTCGATCTGGATGTAGCGGGCGCCGGCGTCGACGAGCTGCTCGATCTCCTCGTTGACCAGCTCGGCCAGGTCGTAGGCGAGCGCCTCGTCGTCCTCGTAGGCCTCGTTGAACGTCCAGTTGGCGAGCGTGTACGGACCGGTGATGGGCACCTTGACGGGGCGAGAGGCCACCTCGTCGGTGAACTCGAACTCGTCGACGAGCCACTGCTCGCCGTACTCGACCTCGTCGACGACCGACGGTTTGTCGAAGTAGTTGTGGCCCCAGACCTTCACGCGGCCGTTGAACTCGTAGCCGTCGATGCGGTGAGCGAAGTACTCGACCATCTCTTTCCGACGCATCTCGCCGTCGACGACGACGTCGAGGCCCGAGCGCTCGTGCTCCTCGGTGATGAGGCGGGCGGCGTCGTCCTTGGCCTCTTCCCACTCCTCGGTGCCGAAGTTCGTGTCCTCGTCCTCGAAGAGTTCGCGGGCCCGGTCGAGCCACTTGGGCTTCTTGTAGCTGCCGACGACGGTCGTCAGCAGGAAGTTGTCGTTGTCGTGCCCCTCGGGGCGGAACTGGTCTCGGTTGTCTGCGGGTCGGTTAGTCATGCTTTCACCTCCGTGCGCTCGACGGCGCCCAGCGCCGCGAGCTTGTCCTCGAACTTGCCCGACGGCAGGTAGAACGTCGGGGTGTTGATCGTCGCGTAGGCCGTCTCGAAGTCGGTGCCGTGCGTGTTGTCGAGCGTCCACTCGACGCGTTCTCTGATCTCCTCGGCGTCCTCGACGAGCGTGTTCTGCCCGTCGACGATGCCCAGCGCGACGTCGTCGGTGCAGCCGTACTCGCTGATGACGTAGGCGTTGTCCTCGTGGTTGGCGACGAAGTCGAAGCCGACCGCGTCGATGTCGGCGTCGAGCAGGTGGGCGTACACCTTCTCGTCGATACCGCCGTCGCCGCCGTGAGACTCCCAGTATGTGTGGGCGACCACGTCGGCGTCGGCAGCCTGCGCGACCGCGTCGATGGCCTCGCTGGCGCGCTCGTCGGCGCCGTCGCCGGGCGGCGATTCGAGGAGGGAGGGTTCGAGCAGGAACAGCGTCTCGACGTCGGGGAACTGCTCGGCCTCGGCGGCGAGGAAGTCGGCGAGCGCCGAGAGGAAGTCGGCCTCGTCACCGTAGTGCTCGTCGGTCGCGAGCTGGCTGAGCGTGTACGGGCCGGGCAGGACGGCGTTCAGGCCGTCGTCGGTGAGGCCGCCGGCGGCTTCGAGTTCGCGGGCGACGTCACCGGTCGCCGCGAGGTCGTCCGTGACGACCGGCTCCCGGTAGAAGTTGTTGTTGTCGAAGTAGCGGACGATCCCGCGCGTCTCGACGGCGTCGGCCACCGAGAGCGGGTGCGTGAGCATGTCGTCCCACCGGAGCTGGCCCTCGACCGGCAGGTCGAGACCGGCGTCGGTCTGCAGGCCGACGATCTCCTCGCGCGCTCGCTCGTAGGCGTCGGTGATCTCCGGGCTCTCGTCGCCGGTGACCAGACCGCCCTTCTGTCGTCCCTTCAGATCCGCGAGTTCGTCTTTCGCCCAGTCCGGTAACGGGAACAGGCCGGGCGTCGTGGAAACTACGTCCGTCATTGAACCGGGCTACGACATGACGCCCTATAATATTTCTCATCTACTGTGATGCACTGTAGTAATCGGGCGGCGTGAGACTACGGGGTCGGTGCGAACCGCATCACCAGCAGCGTCTCGAACGGGTGGGACTCGCTCGCGATCTCCTCGGATTCGAGGCCGTTCTCGGCCGCGAGGTCGCGCACGGCGTCGGGGTCGGTGAGCGAACTCACGAGCAAGTACGCCGCGCCGTCGGGTGCCAGCACGCGGGCCACGTCGTCGAGGAACGGGTCGATGGCCGCGCGACCGTCCTCGCCGCCCGACAGCGCCCGTTCCATCCAGTCGTCCCACTCCTGCTCGGGTTCGGTGGGGAGGTACGGCGGGTTGAACGTCACCACGTCGAACGCGCCGTCGCGGAACGCCGCCGTGAGGTCCGCGCGCACGGCCGGGACGCCGTTCTCCGCGGCCTGCCGGCAGGCGTGCGGGTTGAGGTCCGCGCCCACCGCGTCGGCGCCCGCGTCTTCCATCCGTGCGGCGACGTAGCCCGACCCGGTACCCACGTCCAGCGCTCGGTCGCCCGCTTCGACCCGTTCGACCACGGCGTCGGCGAGCAGTTTCGAATCCTCGGCGGGCTGGTAGACCTGCTCGACGCCGCGACGATCGGCGAGGCCTGGCTTGCCGTCGGATCCGTCCGCTCTGCGGTCGTCGGAATCGCCTGGACGGTCGTCGTCGGTCCCGTCCGCTTCGTTCCCGTCGGTCATGCCGACGGGTGCTCGCCCGGTTCGCCCACCTCGCGAGCGAGCGCCGCCAGGTCGGCGAACTCCGCGGGGGTCACGTCCCCGGCGCGGCGACCCATCAGGTCCTCGTCCGCCGCGTCGACGACGGCGTCCGGATCGCCGAGGCCCGAGATGTGCGCCGTGTTCCGGACGGCGTTGCGCATCGTCTTGCGGCGCTGGGTGAACACGGCCTTCAGGAAGTCCATGAAGAAGTCGACGTCGGGCGCCTCGTAATCCGGGTCCCGGGGCGTCGTGCGCACGACGGCGCTCTGGACCGCGGGCGGCGGCGAGAACGCCTCTTTGGGGACGGGCTCGACGACTTCCACGTCGGCGTAGTGTCCGGCCGTCACCGAGAGGCGACCGTAGTCGTCGGTTCCCGGCTCCGCGGCCATCCGCTCGGCGAACTCCCGCTGGAACATCAGGACGAGGGGGCGGCCCTCGGGCAACAGCCGGAAGGCCAACTCGCTGGAGGGGCCGTAGGGCAGGTTCGAGATAGACGCCGTGAAGTCGGGGAGGTCGACCTCCAGCGCGTCGCCCTCGACGACGGTGAGTCGCCCCTCGTCGATCTCCGCGGCGAACTCCTCGCGGAGGAACGCCGCCAGGTCGGGATCCCGTTCGATCGCGGTCACGCGGTCGGCGACCGCGAGCAGGCGGTCGGTCAGCGCGCCGGTCCCGGCGCCGATCTCGAGGACGTGCGAGAGGTCGACGTCGGCCTCCTCGGCGTAGCCCGGCAGGCGGTCGAGCACGCGGTCGTCGACCAGGAAGTGCTGGTCGTGGTCGGGGTCGCCGCGGACGCCGGCCCGCCGGAGGAGCGCGTCGGGGTCGCGGGTTCCGGTCTCCGGTCCCGAGTTCGGGCCAGCGGAGTGACCGCTCGCGTTCTCGCCGTTCATTCCTCGTCGTCCCGGCGGGCGAAGGTCCGGTACTTCAGGTCGTCCTCGCGGATCTCCTCGAGGATGCGCTCGACGACGACCTCGCGGGGGTTGTGGAGGCCGTCGACGCGCTCCTCGAGGTCCTCGAAGCTCTCGAAGGGGCCGCGCTTTCGCTCGTCGAGGATGGCGTTGCGGAGCTTCTTCCCGATGCCCGGCAGGAGGTTCAGCTGGTGGAGCCGGAGCGTGATGGGCTGGGCGTCGTTGTAGAAGTCGACGAACCGCCGCTCCTCCTCGGTGACCAGGTCCTCGACGGCGTAGTCGAGTTCGGACTGGGCGCCGCCGGGCAGGTCCTCGTACTCGACCTCGCCCGCGCGCTCGATGTGGTCGGCGGCCCGGTCGACGACGAGGTCGTCGCCGATGGACACGCCTGCGTCGGGTGCGAGGACCATCTCGTACAGGCGGAAGTCCTCGCGCCCGAGCGCGTAGGCCAGGGGCTGTTTCTGGTACTGCGGGCGGTCGTCCTCGGTGCGGCCGTGTGCGAGAAAGTCGAGGACGACGGCCGTAGGACCCCCCGACGCGTCGTCGCCGCGCTCGGTGTCGCTCATGACAGTTCAGTAGGGCGAGACGGAACTTAAACCCCCGCAGTCGGGTGGTCGCGGGACGAGACGCGGGTTCAGACGTACTTGGCGACGACTTCGAGGATGGCGTCGAGTTCGTCGCCGGAGAGGGTGAACCGCTCCTGGGCGTAGATGGCGCGCAGCTCGTCGCGGTCCTGCGGTCGCAGGTTCGCGATCTTGTAGGCCGTCGGCTCGTCGACCTTCTCGAGTTCGAGCAGTTCGTCGACGAACTCGCGGCTCTCCTCGGCGTCGAGGACGGCGAATCGGTTGACGTGCTCGATGGCGCGCGCCAGCTCGTAGCGCATCTCGCGGTCCTCGTCGGCCGCCCGCTCGCGTTCGAGTTCCGCGAGGATCTCCTTGGTCTCGGCGACCGTGAGGAACTCTTCGTCGACCTTCTCTTTGAAGATCGTCATGCCTGGCTGCGGATGTGAGCGGGCTTGACGATCAGGGTCTTCTCCGTGCCGCCGTCGACGATAGCGACCTTGTACGCCGCGCCCTGCTCGCCGACGACCTCACCGGTTCGGCCGTCGAAGCGCGGGTGGTAGCGCCCCTCGGGGACGCTCGGGTCGATCTTCAGGTGGACTTTCTCGCCGACCTCGTACTCCGCGACCGCTCGCTGGGGCGGGGAGGTCCCGCTCTCTCGGGGCTTGTTTCGGAGCTTCTTGCGCGTCTTCTTCTGGGGTCCGTTGGAGTTAGGCATTCGTGCGGTTCCGTTATCCGGACACGCTTATAAAACGTGCGTTACGCGGTCGTCGGCCCGGTCACTCGGCTCGGTCGCCGCCCGCTGGTGCGTCGGTGTCGCCGTCGCCCGCTTCCGCGTCTGCGTCGTCCACGCTGTCGCCCGCTTCCGCGTCTGCGTCGCCGTCGGCCTCTGCCGCGTCTGCGTCGCCGTCGCCTCCGGCGCTCTCGATCATGTCTCCCGCGTCGTCGGCTTCACCGATTTCCTCGATCGCATCGACTGCCACGGCGCCGTCCGACCCGGCACCGTCCGCGACCGGTTCGGGCAGCGTCTCCGAGTCCTCCGCGGACACGGCGTCGTCGACCTGGACCGTGAAGCTCGCCAGCAGGTCTCGGAGCTCCTCGACCTGGGACTCGATGGCCTCGGCGGTGTCGCTCACCTCGTCGATGCTGGCGGCCTGCTCGTCCGTGCGCTCGGCGACGGTCTCGGCGCTGGTCGCGGTCCGGGCGCTGATATCGGAGACGCGGTCGGCCAGCGAGACGACTTCCTGGGCGGAGTCGGCCTGGTCGGCCGTCGCGTCGCTGATCTCCTGGACGCCGTCGTTGGTCTCGCGGACCTGTTCGGCGATCTCGTCGAGGGCGTCGAGGGCGTGCTGGGTCGTCTCGACGCCGCTCTCGACGTCAGACTGCATCGACTCGATGTCGGAGACGGCCTCGCCCGTCCGCTCGGTGAGCTGGGTCAGCAGGTCGTCGATCTCCTGGGTCGCCTCGCTGGTCTCCTCGGCCAACTCCTTGACTTCCGCGGCGACGACGGCGAACCCGGAGCCGGACTCGCCGGCGCGGGCGGCCTCGATCGAGGCGTTCAGCGCGAGCGTGTTCGTCTGGCTCGCGATGTCGTCGATGAGGTCGACGATCTCGGCGACCTGATCGACCTCCTCGTCGAGCGCGCGGATCTCCGCCGCCGTCTCGTCGGTGCGCGACTCGATAGTCTCCATCTCGGCCATCGCCTCGGTGGCCGCGGTCGCCCCGTCGCTCGCGAGCGACTCCGTCTCGTCGGCCAGGTCCGCGACGGTGTCTGTCGTCGCGGCGACCTCCTCGACGGTGGCCGAGAGATCGTTCATCTCCTCGGTCACCTCGCCGAGGTACTCGTCCTGCTCGGTGGCGTCGGCGGCGATGCCAGAGACGGACTCGCTCACGTCCCGGCTGGTCGTCCGGACCTCTTGAGTGGCCGCGGCCGCCCGCGTCGTCGACTCGGCGACCTCGTCGGTGAACGCTAACACGCGGCCGACCGTCTCGTGGAGGTCGCTCATCATGTCGTTGAACGAGCGCGCGATCTCGGCCATCGCGTCGCTCTCCTCGTCCGGTTCGAGCCGCCGGGTCAGGTCGCCGTCGGCGCACGCCCGGATGGTCTCCCCGTACTCGTCTGCGGTCTCCTCTAGATGCTCCGTGAACTGCTCGGCGGCCTCGCGCTCGCGCTCGGCCTCCCGCCTGGCCTCGTCCGCCTCGGCCCTGGCGTCCTCGCGGGCGGTTTCTATCTGGTCGATGCGCTCGGCGAGCGAGTCCCGCATCGAGGCGAACCGCCGGTAGAGCGTCCCGATCTCGTCTTTCCGGTGGGTCTCGAGGTCGACGTCGAGGTCGCCGTTCTCGATCGCCTCGGTCCGGTCTGCGAGCGTGCTGATCGAGCGGGAGACGGGCCGCTCGATGAGGACGCCGACCGTGCCCAGGCTGAGCGCGACGAAGACGAACACCAGCCCGAGGTAGAGCTTGGTCTGGGTGGGAACGCCGTAGACGCCGGTCGACGCGGTCGTGACGACAGCGAGACGCGCGTTCGGAACGCCGGCGTAGCTGACGACCCGGCCGTCCTCTTGCACGAGCGTCGCGTTCTCGTATCCGCTGTTGGCGCTCAGGCTTCGCAGTGCGGGGATGAACTCGGTCCGGTTGTGCAGGTTCTGCGCCCCGGGGCCCTCGTAGGTTTTGCCGAGTCGCTCGGGGGTCTCGCCGTGGAGGTACGTCGCGTTCCGGTAGAGGAGCTGGGTCTGACTCCCCGAGACGGGCTCGTCGAAGTCGAACGACTCCGAGACGGAGACCTCGACGGCGGCGGCGTACCCGATCCCGTACTGGGTCGGGCTGATGAAGGTGAGTCTGGTGTCGTTGTCCGTCCGGTAGCCTCGGGTCATCTGGACGGAGGTCACGCCGACTCCGTCGAGGTTGACCTCGGAGAGCCAGGGGAGTTGCTCGTCGGCGTCGGCGGGCATCGTCTCCGAACTGCCGACGACGGTCCCGTTCTGCCAGTTGACGTAGTGGACACCCACGACCTCACCGGGCATCGACCGGGCGAGGCTCTGGAGGTGCGTGTCGATCGACCCGCTGGCGTCCGGGCGGAGTTTCCCCGACTGCGAGACGAGTCGCGTCGACGATTGATACTGACTGTACCAGCTGCCGACCTCCCCCGCGTTCTGCTCCGTCGTGGACTGGAGGGAGTCCTGCGCCGAGGCGCGCTGTGAACTCAGTTCGGCCGCGTAGACGCCCCCGAGGACGAACACGAGGACGAGCAGGATGACCGCGACTGCGGTCGCAAACTGTCGTACGTAACTGCGACGAACACTATCCGGCAGGAATCTCGATATCCGGCGGTCCATAGAATTTTCGACAGTACAGGATATGTTAAGTATTCCTGCGCGATATCACATGTGATAAGAAAGAGATCCGCGATCGATGCACGGGTATCCGGCCAGCTATCACGGATAATTCTCCGTCCAGGTCGCATCGACCACCGACGATCCGACGAGTGGGTAAACTGTCCGGCAGTCCGGCGGACGTGGGACGCTCTCGACGGCGCCGTACCAGTCGGTAGCGACGGAGCGATATCGGAGAGAAGCGAGGTCGGAGCGGCTTACAGGCGACCGACGTCGCCGACTTCGACGGACTCGACGCCCTCGACCTCGGTGAACGCTTCTTCGACCGCTTCGGTGCCGCCGGCCTCGTCGGGGACGACGACCGTCGGGAGCAGGGCGACGAGGCCGAAGGCCACGTCGTCGCGCTCGAACCCGTTGATCTTCGCGCCCTCGGGGAGGGACTGCTCGAGGCGCTCCTGGAGCGCGTCCAGGTCGACTTCCGGGCTCTGCGGCATGACCTTGATCTGCGCGGCGACTTTCCCCATCGTTACGGCCCCATGAACCCGCAGTCCGGGCACTCGTAGAGGTTGCTCTGTTTCCGGCACTTCGCGCAGCGGTAGATCTGCTGGCCGCAGTCGGGACACTTGAACGCGGCGGCGTTCGTGCCGGCGATGTTGATGCCGCACGAGACGCACTTTTGCTGGCGTTTCTGTTGGCTCTCGCTCATACCACTGCGTATCCTCTCACGGTTTTTAACCGTTGCCAACTGCGGTTGCGGCGCCGCTCCGGCGTCGAGGCAGCGCCCTCAGGGGCGCTCACCCGAAGTTCTCTACCTTCGCGTCGTCCGGTTCGCCTCCGGCGGCGGCGATGGCGGCAGTGGCGTCGTCGAGGAACTCGGCGAAGCCGTAGACGAACACCTGGGTGTCGTCGGTCAGCACGTCGGCGACGGACGATTCGAGCGGCGACTCGGGCGCGAGGACGGCGATCGACGCCCCGCGCTCGTTGAGGGCGGTCAGCCGCTCGTCGTGGATCGGCGCGGCGTCCTGGTAGACGATGGCCGCGTCGCCGCCGTCGTCCAGCGCCCGTTCGGCGATCCCGATCGCCGGGCCGACGCCGGGACCCCCCGCGAGGACCAGCACGCGCTGTTCGCCCTCGTAGTAGGCGTTCCCGAACGGCCCCGACACCTCGACCGTGTCGCCGGCCTCGAGATCCTCCAGCCGCGGCCCGACCTCGCCCTCGGGGTCGATACCAACGGTGATCTCGAACGTCTCGCGCACGTCTGGTGACGATATGGTGTAGAAGCGCGACTCCTCGACGCCCGCGAGCGCGACTTTCACGAACTGTCCCGGGCGGGCGTCGAACCCGTCGGGCGTCTCGAAGTCGATGGCGATTGCGTCCTCACCGACGGACTCGACGGCGACGACGGTGACCTCGGTGTCTTCCATGCTCTCCGTTCGCACGCGCCGGCGCAAGGTACTTTCGCTCCCGGTCGTCGGCTTCGGTCCGACCCGTTGGACATTCGTCGACCGAAACGGCGTTCAACAATAGGGGACAGTGTTACCGGTTGTTCGAAACGGCCTGTTTTCGCCCGTGTGTCCAGTTTTGCGACGAAAGCGGGGGGCGGAGTACGGCCCCATTACAGAAGTCTTTTTGCCGGGCGGAAGATACTCAAATGCAATATGCCCGAGGACCTGAACTGGGCCATCGGCGGTGAAGCCGGTGACGGGATCGACTCTACCGGGAAGATATTCGCTCAGGCACTCTCGCGTGCCGGCCGTCACGTCTTCACCTCGAAGGACTTCGCGTCGCGGATCCGGGGCGGGTACACCGCCTACAAGGTCCGCACGTCGGTCGACCGCGTCGAGAGCGTCGTCGACAGGCTCGACATCCTCATCGCGCTCACCGAGCGCACTATCGACGAGAACATGGACGAACTGCACGAGGGTAGCGTCATCATCTACGACGGCGAACGCTCGACGATGCAGGACGTCGAGGTTCCCGACGAGATGATCGGCCTGTCCGTCCCGCTCCAGAGCCTCGCCGAGGACGCCGGCGGCGCCATCATGGCGAACGTCGTCGCGCTCGGCGCGGCCTGCGAAGTGGCGAACTTCCCCATCGAGAACCTCGACGAGTCGCTGGAGAAGCGCTTCGGCGACAAGGGCGAGGCCATCGTCGAGAACAACAAGGAGGCCGCCCGCCTGGGCCAGCAGCACGTCCAGGATGAGTACGACCACGAATTCGACTACAACCTCGAGACCACCGACGAGGACTACGTCCTGCTCAACGGCGACGAGGCCATCGGCATGGGCGCCATCGCCGCGGGCTGTCGGTTCTACTCGGGCTACCCCATCACGCCCGCGACGGACGTGATGGAGTACATGACCGGTCGCGTCGAACGGTACGGCGGCAAGGTCGTCCAGGCCGAGGACGAGCTCTCCGCGATCAACATGGCGCTGGGCGCCGCCCGCGCCGGCGCACGCGCGATGACGGCCACCTCGGGGCCCGGTATCGACCTCATGACCGAGACGTTCGGTCTGGTCGCCACCACCGAGACGCCGCTGGTCATCTGCGACGTGATGCGTTCGGGTCCCTCGACGGGGATGCCGACCAAGCAGGAACAGGGCGACCTCAACATGACGCTGTACGGCGGTCACGGCGAGATCCCCCGGTTCGTCCTCGCGCCCACGTCGGTCTCGGAGTGCTTCTGGAAGACCGTCGAGGCGTTCAACTACGCCGAGAAGTACCAGACGCCGGTCTTCCTGGTCTCCGACCTCGCGCTCGCGGTCACCGAGCAGACGTTCCCGCCCGAGGCGTTCGACATGGACGAGGTCGAGATCGAGCGCGGGAAGGTCGTCGACGAGGGCGAGATCGACTCCTGGCAGAACGAGAAGGGGCAGTTCCAGCCGCACTTCCCCACGGCCGACGGTATCAGCCCCCGCACGTTCCCGGGCACGACCGAGGGCGCGCACATGACCACCGGCCTCGAACACGACGAGCTCGGTCGCCGGACCGAGGAAGAGGAGGTCCGCATCGAGCAGGTCGACAAGCGCACCCAGAAGGTCCAGACCGCGAAGGAAGAGGAGGACTGGGACTATCGCGAGTTCGGCGACCCCGAGGCGGACACGCTCGTCATCTCGTGGGGTTCGAACGAGGGCGCCATGCGCGAGGCCCTCGGGTTCCTCGACGAGCGCGGCCACGACGTGCGGTTCATCTCGGTGCCCTACATCTTCCCGCGGCCGGACCTCTCCGAGGAGATCGAGGCGGCCGACGACGTCATCGTCGTCGAGTGTAACGCGACCGGGCAGTTCGCGGACGTCATCGAGCACGACGTCCTCGAGCGCGTCCAGCGCGTCAACAAGTACAACGGCGTCCGCTTCAAGGCGGACGAACTCGCGACCGAGATCGAGAACACGCTCACTGGAGCCGGCGCCGGCTCCCAGGAGGTGGAGGCAGAATGAGCTCCGACGTTCGATTCACAGACTTCAAATCCGACAAGCAACCGACCTGGTGTCCCGGCTGCGGCGACTTCGGGACGATGAACGGCATGATGAAAGCGCTCGCCGAGACGGGCAACGACCCCGACAACACGTTCGTGGTCGCCGGCATCGGGTGTTCCGGCAAGATCGGCACCTACATGCACAGCTACGCCCTCCACGGCGTCCACGGCCGCGCCCTGCCCGTCGGCATCGGCGTCAAACTCGCCAACCCCGACCTCGAAGTGATGGTCGCGGGCGGCGACGGCGACGGCTACTCCATCGGCGCCGGCCACTTCGTCCATGCCGTCCGGCGGAACGTCGACATGTCCTACGTCGTCATGGACAACCGCATCTACGGCCTCACAAAGGGCCAGGCCTCGCCGACTTCGCGCCAGGACTTCGAGACGAGCACCACGCCCGAGGGCCCGCAGATGCCCCCGGTCAACCCGCTCGCGCTCGCGCTGGCCTCCGGGGCGACGTTCATCGCCCAGTCGTTCTCCTCGGACGCCCAGCGCCACGCCCAGATCATCCAGGAAGCGGTCGAACACGACGGCTTCGGCTTCGTCAACACCTACTCGCCCTGTGTCACGTTCAACGACGTCGACACCTACGACTACTTCCGCGACTCCCTCGTCGACCTCGAAGAGACCGACCACGACCCGACCGACCGCCAGGACGCCAAGGAGAAGATCCTCGAAGGCGACAAGGAGTACATGGGCGTCATCTACCAGGACGAGAACTCCGTCCCGTGGGAAGAGCGCGAGGGCATCGACCAGAACATGGCCGACATCCCCGACGGCGCCCCCGAAGACGCGATGGACCTCGTCCGAGAGTTCTACTAGAGACCATCTTTTTTTTCGCTCGGGGGTCGCCTGCGGCGACCCCCGCCCGAGCCAAAAACATGGGTGAAAAAGGCCGGTCGCTCCCTGCGGTCGCGCTCGGAAGAACCGGCGCCTGCGGCGCCGGATGCTGGCCTACCCTACACCCTCACCGCGACCGTCCTCGCCCACGTCTTTTCAGCCGGAAATCACTTGACGGACCCCGCCCTCAGTCCTCGACGTGCAGCGTCTCGGGACCGCGCTGGTCGCGTTCCTCGCGCTGGTCGCGCTCGCCGGAGCCGCGGGCACGTTCGACGCCGTCGAGGGGCCGTCGATCACCGGCGACGAGACGCCGGCGGGACAGCCGACGCTGACTGAAGTGCCGCCGCCGACCGGTGCACCCGCCGGAAGCGACGAATCCAGCGTCCAGCGCGCCCCCACCGAGACCCGAGCAGCGGCGAGCGGTAGCGGTGGCGGCGTCTCACCGCTGTTCGTCCCCGCCGTCGTCGGGTCGCTGTTCGCCAGCGGCCTGTTCGTCGTCTTCCTGACCGGCGACGACGAACGGGCCCCCGAGGCTCCACCCGGAGACGATTCTACTGACGAGAATCCGGTACCAAACGTCGACCCCGACTACGGTTCCCCGGCCGAGAGCGCCCTCGTCGACGCCTGGCGTCGACTCCGCGGACGCGCCGGAGCGGACGAGACCGCGACGCCCGGGGAAGTCGCCGCGAGAGCGATCGACCGTGACCTCCCCGCAGACCGGGTTTCGACCGTCACGGATCGGTTCCGAGCGTTCCGCTACGGGGACGAGCGACCGACTGACGGCGTCGTCGCCGACGTGGAGAGCGCCGCCGACCGAATGGACGAGACTACTCGTCGAGGGGACGACGACGCTCGCGAATCTGGGTCGACGGACGGTCGATAAAAACTTGTAGATGGGGCGAACAGTCTCGCCCGTGAAGCGTTTCGCGACCGCCCTGATCGCCCTCCTCGCGCTGGTCGCGCTCGTCACCGCCGCCGGATCGCTCGGCGGCGTCGACCAGCCGACGCTCTACTCCGGAACGACGCCCGCCGAGAAGGCGCCGATGTACAACGGGAGCGGTGCCGGTGATGGTGCGCCGAACGCAACGCAGTCGGCGAACGTCGTGGACGACGAGACGGAGGCACCTCCGCCGGACACAGGTGACGGTGGGGGAACCTCCTCGCTGATCGTCGCCGGACTCGTCGGTGCGCTACTCGTCGCCGCCCTGCTCGCCGTGATTCTGACCGACGACGACACCCGAGCGCCTCCCCGAGACGAAGACGGGGGCGACGGCGGCGATCCCAGTCCTCCCACACCCGCAGTGGATCCGGCCTACGACTCGCCGGCCGACAACGCCGTCGTGCGCGCCTGGCGCCGGCTCACCGACCGCGTCGAGGGCGTTGACGACGCGACGACGCCCGGAGAAGCCGCGTCGGCGGCCGTCGACCGCGGCTTCCCCGCCGACGCCGTCGAAGGGATCACCGGGCAGTTCGAGTCCGTCCGCTACGGCCACGAATTCCCCGGTACCGAGCAGGAACGGCGAGCGGAGCGACTTGCGGACCGACTCGACGCGGACCGCAACGGCCGCTCGCCCGGGGGTGACGGCGCGTGAACCGCCGCGGCGGCCTGCTCGCGGTCGGTCTCGCCGCCGTCGTCGCGGGCGTCGCGCTGACGCTCCGGCCGGGGCTGGTCAGCTTCGACTTCGCGACGCTGCTGACGCTGGGCATCTGGGCCGTCGCGCTGGTCGGGGTCGCCCTCGCGGCGGTCCAGCGATTCGACGGCGAGGACGACTCGACCGGAGCGCTCCCGCGAGCGGGCGAGCGGCCCGACTACGCCGTCCCGGGCGACGACCTCGCAGCGGCGGTGGGCGCCGTCGGCGCGAGCGAACGCGACGCGGCCGAACGCGACCGGATCCGCGAGCGCTTGCGCGCGACAGCGGTCGAGGCGCTCGAACGGTTCGAGGGGGACTCGCCCGCCGAGGCCGACGCCAGACTCGCCGAGGGGGCGTGGACCGGGGACCCCGACGCGGCGGCGCTGTTCGCCGACGACGGCGACGCCGGGATCCACGCCGATGTCGACCCTGATTTCGATCGCCGCGCCGAGCGCGCTGCCGCCGCCATCGCCAGGTTAGGAGACGAGGGCGGGCGCGACGCCGAGGTCCGACGGGCCGGAGGTGCCGCCGATGACTGAGGCGGCGGCGCTCGGGAGCGAACTCGCTCGGGGCGAGCAGCGGCTCGAACGGACCGGTCGCTGGGACGGCATCCACGCGCTGGCGCTCGCGGCGACGGCGGTCGGCATCCTCGTCGGGACGCCCGTCGCGATCCTCGCTGGCCTCGCTGGCGTCGGGTTCGCGGCGTATAGCCGCGCCGCGGAGGCGCCGGACCCGGCGCTCGCCGTCGAACGGCACGTCAGCGATACGGACCCTGACCCGGGCGACACGGTGCGCGTCACGCTCACCGTCGAGAACGAGAGCGGCCGCACGCTCCCGGACCTGCGATTCTGCGACGACGTGCCCGCGGGGCTGGAAGTCGTCGAGGGGACCGCGCGGCACACGACCGCGCTCCGCCCGGGCAAGCGAGCGTCGATCGCCTACGAGTTCGAGGCGGTGCGGGGACGCCACGAATTCGACAGTCTCACCGTCGTGACGCGGGACGTGAGCGGCGCGAGCCGGCGGACCGCGCGGCAGGCCACCGACCGCTCGACGGTCGTCTGCCGCCCGCGATACGAGGCGCGGACGGCGCCGCTCGGCGACCTCGCCACTCGACTCACCGGCGACCAGCCCGTCTCGGCGACGGGCGAGGGGATCGCCTTCCACTCCATGCGGGAGTACCGGACCGGCGACTCGCTGTCCAGCGTCGACTGGAACCGCTACGCGAAGGACGGCGAACTCGCGACGCGGCGGTTCGACCAGCCCCGCACCGTCAAAGTCGTCCTGCTCGTCGACGCGCGCCGCGAGGCGTACGTGACGGCCGGCGACGACCGCCGGCCGGGCGTCGACGTCTGCGCGTACGCCGCCGGCGCGCTGGCGAGCGGACTGGCGGACGACGGCTGCCACGTCGGGCTGGCGGCGCTGTCGCCGCGCGACTGCTGGCTCCCGCCGGCCTCCGGCCGGACGCACCGCGAGCGGCTCCACGAGGCGCTCACGACTCACGACGCGTTCGGCTGGCGGCCGCCGGCGGAATCGCGATCCGGGGAGGGGGACGAATCCGACCCGGTCGACGACGGGTTCGACCGCCTGCTCGCCCAGTTGCCCGGCGACGCGCAGGTCGTCTTCTGTTCGCCGTTCGTCGACGACAGAGCGGTCGAGGTGGCCCGCGCGCTCGACGCTCGGGGCCACGACGTGACCGTCGCGAGTCCGGACGTGACGGCGGCCGATTCGCCGTACCGCCGACTGGCCGCGACCGAGCGTCGCCTCGGACTCGACGAGTGTCGTCGCGCCGGCATCTCCGTCGTCGAGTGGACGACCCGGGACGGGGGGTCAGCGGTGGTCGAACCCGGCCGCGGTTCCCGCGAGCCAGCAGTCGCGACGGACGGAGGTGACGGCGAATGGCGGTGAGTCGAGCGCGCGACCGGCGTCGGCCGCGGGCGAGCCACGCCCTCGCAGTCGTCGCGACGCTCGCGGTGCTGTCGGCGGTCCGCGGGTCGACGATGGCCGCCCTCGTCGGCCTGGGCGGTGCGCTGGCGCTCGTCGCGGGGTTGATCCGCCGGTCGGAGCCGTCGGTCGTCTTCGCCGGCGCGACGCTGTTCGCGGCGACGGTCCTGGCGGCGACCGGTCCCGCTGACGCCGAGTCGGTGTTGATCGGCGCCTTCGGCGCGGTTCTCGCGGCGGACCTCGGGACCTTCGCCATCGGCATCGACCGCGACGCGGACGCGGCGGTGGCGACCACCCGTGTCGAACTGCTCCACGCCGTCGGGAGCGCCACGGTCGCGATACTCACCGCTGGCGTCGGGTACGCATTGTTCGAGACGGTCCCGAGCGGCGGGTCGCTCGGCGTCGTCGCGCTCTTGCTCGGTGGCGTCGTGCTGGCGTGGCTACTGCGGGAGTGAACCTGTCGCACGGGTTCGGTGCGTTCAGCAATACTAATAATGCACACGCCGGACCACAGTCTATGAGCGACCGCTTTGACGTGGTGATCGCGGGGGCCGGTCCCGCTGGAGCGCAGTGCGCGCGCGACCTGGCGGCGAGAGAGTACGACGTACTCGTGCTGGAGACCGAGCCCGAGGCCGACTTCCCGCGTCAGAGCAACAAGTCGACCGCCGGGACGTTCCCCTCGATGATGGCGTCGTTCAACGTCCCCGACGACGTCGTGATGAACTTCACCGAGAACGTCGTGTTAGAGTCGCCGAACGACCACTTCGTTCGCGACCAGCCCGGCGCGGTCCTGGAGTTCGCCGACTTCAAGCGCTGGCTCGTCGCCGAGGGGCGCGAGGCGGGCGCGGAGTACCGCTTCGACTCGCGCGTCTCGAAGCCGATCACCGAGGACGGCGACGTGGTCGGCGTCCGATACGACGGGCAGAAAGAGGTGTACGCGGACATCGTGGTCGACGCGACGGGGCCGGCGGCGCCGCTGGCCAAGGACCTGGGCGTCACCGACCTCTCCCGCGATCGCCAGGCCATCGGCGTCGAGTACGAGTTCGAGGGGGTCCAGGTCGACCACCCGGACTTCGCCGACTGCCGGGATGCGATGATGCTCCGACTCGACCACGACCTCGCGCCGGGCGGCTACTCCTGGATCTTCCACACCGGCGGGGACACGGCGAAGGTCGGCCTCTGTTACATCCAGAACGACAGCCACCGCGAGTACGCGAAGGAGGGGATGGGCATCGACGACTACCTGGAGTACTGGCTGGAGTCCGACCCGCGCTTCGCGGACGCGCGCCGGCTCGACGGCAAGCAACACCGGGGCTCGGCGCACATCCAGGAGCCGGGCCAGATGACCACGGACAGCTTCATCGCCATCGGCGACACGGTGCCGACCATCGACCCGCTGTGGGGCGAGGGGATCCACAAGGGGATGCTCTCGGCGCGGGCCGCGGCGGCGACCGCCGACAGGGCGTTGACCGGGACGGTCGACACCTCCGCCGAGCAGATGCGGATCTACAACAAGCTCTGGCGCGAGGACGTGGCCCCGAAGGCCAAGTCGCGTCTGTTGATGACGGAACTGCTCTACCTGGCGCCCAACGAGCGCTACGACAGGCTGATGGCCGACCTGCGGCGGGCGGACGGGGACACGCTCGCGAAGGTCAACGACGGCAACCGACTGGCGATGCGCGACCTGATTCACCTGAGCGACCTCCCCTTGCTCGCCCGATTCGCTCGCGAGCGGCTGAACGCCTGAGGGCGCGGCGAATCGGGGGGACGGTCCAACCCATCGAGGACCCAACAAGATTTTACCCCCTCCGGTCACCTCCCATGGCATGGAACGGGAACCGAGCAGACGGCGATTCATCACGGGCTGTTGCGTCGCCGGCGCAGGGGCGCTGGCGGCCGGCGGATTCGCGAGCGGTGCGGCGGCCGAGGAGGCCGACCGCGCCGCGGTGCCGAAGACGCGCTGGGATCGGACGTATCAGACGGGGGACGGCGGTACGGCGAACGGGATCGCCCCCGCGAGCGACGGCGGCTACGTCGTCGTCGGGTCGACCGATCCCTCGAAGGGCGAGTACAAGCGCAAGCTCTGGCTCTTCAAGATATCCGCCGCGGGGCAACTCGTCTGGGAGAAGACCTTCGGCGAGCGCCCGGTCACAGAGGGGTTCGACATCGCCGCGACGGAAGACGGGTTCATCGTCGCCGGTCACACCCGCGAGGAGGGCGTCGACCCCCAGGACGCGGTCGCGCTCCGTGTCGACGCCGAGGGCGTCGAACAGTGGCGGCGGGTCTTCCACGTGCGGGACAGCACGACCGACACCATGCGGGCGGTCGACGTCGACGGCGACGGTCGATTCATCTTCGCGGGGTGGACGAGCCGCTTCGACGACGCCTGGGTCGCGCAACTGACCGACGAGAACAAGATCAACTGGTCGGAGCGGTACGGTCCGGGCTCGCGGAGCCGCTACCACGGCGTCGTGACGGCCTCCGACGGCGGGTACGTCGTCGTCGGCGAGAACGTCGACACGTCCGGCGACACGACCGGCTGGGCGAACAAGCTCGACGAGGAGGGCGTCCAGCAGTTCTCCCAGCAGTTCAAGAAGAACTCGAACAGCGCGACGAACCCGTACGACGACTACAACGCCTTCTACGACGTCACCGAGACCCGAAGCGGGTTCGTCGCGGTCGGCGCGAACGCGTTCGACCAGCAGACGAACGACCAGCGCGGCTGGGCGCTCGAGTTCAACGTCAACGGGGGCAAGCTCTGGGACAAGCGCTACACCGAGGCGAACTACACCGCGCTGTACGACGTCTCGTACAAGAACCTGGAGTACTACGTCGTCGGTGAGACGGCCACCGACGGCGAGGGGACTGACGCGCGGGGCTACGCCGCCAAACTCGGTATCGACGGCCAGATGCAGTGGTCCGACACCTGGGGCGACGGCTCCAGCGAGTTCTCGGCGTTCCAGAAGACCGGCGGGGGAGGCGTCGTCGCGGTGGGGAGTTCGGCGGAATCGGCCGGTTCGAGCGCGAGCGGCTGGGGCGTACAGATCGGCGGCGACGAGGTCGCCACCGCCACGCCGTCGCCGACGCCGAGTCCGACGCCGTCGCCGACCCCGGGGTCGACGAACACGCCGACGTTCACTCCCACGCCGTCGGACGGGACGAGCGGGACCGCCACGGCTGGCGGCGGCGGGACGGACACGGGCGCGCCCACGCCGACCGAGACGCCCGGCGGAGACGGCGGCTCGGGGACGGACGGCGGCGGTGATACGGGGACGACCGCGGCCGAAGAGAGCGGCGGCGGGCTGTCGCCGACCACCATCGGTATCGGCGCGGTGATCCTCGCCCTCGGCGGAGGCGGCGTGCTCTACAACCGGTTCCTCGCGGGCGACGACGAGGACGTCGCCGGACCCGGGCAAGGGACCGGCGGCGCCGCGCCTGTCGATCCCGGCGACGGCGGCGACGGCGGTGACGGCGGGACTGGCGGTGCCGAGACAACCGAACCGGCGACCGACGAGAACGAGGACGTCCAGTCGGCCCAGACCGTCGTCGAGGGCGCCGACAGCGCCGGCGAATCGGTCGACGGGACGGAGAGCGCAGACGGTGCGGAGAGCGCCGACGAAGCGGCCGGTGCCGACGGCGGCGACGACGCGGAGTCGACCGAGTCCGCCGACGCGGACGGCGACGCGGAGTCCGGTTCCGGCGACGACCAGACCGAGTCGGGGGCTGATTCCGACGGCGGCGACGGTTCGGACGAATCGACCGACGACGAGTCGACGGACACGTAGGCTCGCCGACAGCGGGTTCGCCGGTCGCAACGCCTTTTGGTCGCTCGTCCTCAGTACCGGCCATGACTCAGGACTCACAGACTCCGGAGAGCGTACCGCGCGTCGACGGAATGCCGACGTTCGGGCTCGGCACTTGGCAGAACGAGAACCCAGACGAGTGCGCCGAGAGCGTCCGGACGGCCCTGGAGATGGGGTATCGCCACGTCGACACCGCGCAGGCCTACGACAACGAATCGGCGGTCGGCGACGGTATCGCCGCGGCGGACGTCCCTCGCGAGGAGATGTTCCTGGCGACGAAGGTGTGGATCGACCACCTCGACCGCGACGGCGTCGTCGAGTCGACCGAAGAGAGCCTGGAGAAACTCGGCGTGGACTCGCTGGACCTGCTGTACGTCCACTGGCCGTCGCGGACCTACGACGCCGCGGAGACGCTCCCGGCGCTCGAAGAACTGAGAGACCGCGGCCTGATCGACCGCATCGGCGTCTCGAACTTCGAACCGCACCACCTCGACGAGGCCCGCGAGGTGCTCGACGAACCGATCTTCGCGAACCAGGTCGAGATGCACCCGCTGCTCCGCCAGGAGGAACTCCGCGAGTACGCCGCGGAAGCGGACATCGAACTCGTCGCGTACTCGCCGCTCATCCGCGGGCGAGTCTTCGACGTGCCCGAACTGTCCGAGATCGCGGAGAAACACGACGCCAGCGAGGCGCAGGTGTCGCTCGCCTGGCTCCGCGAGAAGGGCGTGACGCCGATCCCGAAGGCGACGAGCGAGGCTCACATCCGCGACAACTGGGAGAGCGTGGCGCTCGACCTCGACGACGAGGACGTCGCGGCGATCGACGCCATCGACCGGACGGAGCGTCAGATCGACCCCGGATTCGGCCCGGACGCCTGGGGCTGACCCGGCCGTCGGGCCAGCGACCGAGAGTCGTCGCCTCAGAGCGTGATCTCTGGGATGTTCAGGCCGTCACGGAAACCCCCAATCCTGTCGCAGAGAGGACCTGTCGGCCGAGAATAGGAGTCGGCAGCCATCCAGCAACAAAAGAGGTATACAGGGCACTACCAAACCCCTCGATATGTCCGTCGGGAACAGTCAGGGGGTCGTCGAAGCGATACGCTTCGACTTGAACAAGTTCCACGAGACCTGGATGGGGTTGCTCTATCCGCGCCAGCGGGGGGCGAGCAACACCGTCCTCGGGAAGTGGCAACCGCAGACCACCCGCGAGAAGGTATCGTACACAGCGTGGTCGGCACTGGGCGCGCTCGTCGTGGCCGTCCTCTATCCGCTCGCGCTGTTCGGCGTCATCGTCCGCTTCCACGCCCGCAAGATCGACGTCTCGGTCGAGAAACTCGGCGCCGTCGGGGTCGTCCTGTTGACGATCCTCGTCTGGGGGGGCCTCTCCGCGCTCGTCGAGTTCCGACTGCAGGCGCAGTTCTCGAGCCAGGAAGCCAACGCGATCATCGCCGCCAGCGTCGTGGCCGTCCTCTCGTCGGCGCTCGCGGTGCTCTTCCGGAGCGTCGGCGGTCGGATCACGACCGTCGTCTTCGCCTACCCGTTCGGCGTGACGGCTATCTTCCTGCCACCCGTCGTCGCCGCGCTCGTCTCCGACGACGTCGCGCAGTTCAGCATCGTCTACGCCGATCAGATAGCCGAACTCGCCCGCGCCGAAGTCCTCGAACCGCTCGGACTCCGGGACGACGTCGCCGAGAAGTTCGACATGACGGAGTTCGCCTACGTCCTCATCTGGATCGGCGTCTCCGTCCCGCTGGGGTGGCTCCTCGGCATCACCGTCGCGCTGGCCGACTTCATCCGGCCGACCGGCGAGTGAGCGCCGGGCCTCACGCCGCGTCCGAGGGGTCGATCCTCGTTTCTTCCGGCACGTCTCCGCCCCCAGTGGCGACCGCCACGGTCCCGGTCTGGCCCCGGTCGACGAGCACCGAGGCACCGACCCGGAGCGGCGCGAGCACGCCCGCGACGACCGTCCCTGGGCCCGAGAGCGGCGCGCGGATTGCCACCTCGTCCGTCTCGTCCAGGCTGTGTGATTCCACCACCGCCTCGGCGCGCTCCAGCAGTCGCTCGTGAGTGAACTGTCGGTCTCCGGCCGCGAGCGCGGTGTCGGTCGGCGCGACGGCGTCGGGCGGATTGGTCGGGTTCTCGCTCCACATCTCCGCCTCGAAGTGGGCGACCTCGGGGTCGTCGGGCACGTCGCCGTAAACGAGCACCTTCGTTCCGGGCCCGGCGTCGTACGAGTCGGTCCGCGACGCCGGCGCGAGCAGTGCCTTGGCGTCGGGCGACTCCCGCGGGTCGAACCGGACTGTCGCGCCCAGCAGCGCGGCGCCGCAGAACGCGAGTAGCGGGGGCGGGGTCAGCGGGTCGCCGGCGTCGACGGCGACGGTGGCGCCGCCGCGGACGCCGTAGTGTCGCAGGAGGTTGCCGCTCTTCCAGGCGTTCGTACAGAACTTCTCGTAGCTGTACGACCCGGCGCGACTGTCCGTCAGCACCGCGAGGTCGTCGCTTCGCCGCTCGCGCGCCACGAGGTCCCCGATAACGTCCATACCGCCGCTTCGACGGGAATCGGCAAAAGGAGTCCGACCCGGTATCGAGGGCGTTTACGTGAGCGCCGTCGCTCTCGGGGCTCGATCACGAGTAGCGGGCGCGAGCGCGCACCGGAGAAGTCTCAGATCGTTCACTCGCCGAGGACGTCGATCGCGTCGAACGTGACCGCTTGCGTGAGGCGGACCTGATCGCTCCCCTCCCTGTAGCGGACGATGCCCGCGTCGGCGAGTTTCGGGATGTGGACGTGATACAGCGACGCCTGCACGCGTTTGACCTGTTCGTCGTCGGCGCCGTCCTCCAGTTCCCGTTCCGCGACCGCCTCCGCGAGGTCCCGGAGACGCAGCCCGGCCTCGGCGTCGTCGAGCAGGCGGACGACGTCGCGCCGTCGTGAACTCGACAGCGCGTCGTACACGAGTGATTTGTCACTGTGCCTGAGCGTACCGTCTGTGGGAGTCATCACTCTCATTCGGTGCCGTGCACGTATATTGCTTTCGCAGAGACTAATGCTGGAAATTAGCAACGGAACAGCTCTACGTTCCGTTATCCACAGTGGCGCCGTCGTACCGGTGAAATCGCCGGGCCGTGAGCCGAGCAGATTCGGAAAAACTGAATCGCGGATCGCACTCGCCGGTCCAGTGGCCCGTAGTACCGTCCCACACGGTGACGGCGGCCAGAGCGGCGGTCTCCGGGTCCCGGTCGATCGGTCACGTCTCGTAGGTGCCGCTCTCGTCGTCGGAGACGACCTCGGTCCCGAAGTGGTCGAACGGCCGGATGTACCTGTGGCGGATCAGTTCCTCGTTTTCGATCTGCATCCCCAGCTGGTCGAGTTCCTTCGCGATGCGGGTCACGTCGTCGTTCCGCGGAGCGACGCCCATGATCTCGACGTTCTCCCTGCCGGCCATGAGTTCGGTGACCTCGACGACGCCCTCGATCTGGAGCGCCTCCCGCGCGAGCGCCTCCCGGTCGACGATGGGGGCCGAACAGGTGAACTGGATCTCGAGCTGATAGCCGGCCTGCTCGTAGTCCACGACGGGGACGTACCCCTCGATGATTCCGCGCTCTTCGAGATCGGCGATCCGGTTCCGGACGGTCCCGTCCGTGACGCCGACGGCCTCCGCGATGTCCACGGCCGTCTTGTGCCGGGCGTCCCGCTGTAACAGCTGGATGATCGCCCGGTCGACGTCGTCGAGCGGCGTGAACTCCGGGGACGCGCACATCGACTCTAGTCAGGGGCCTCGGCTACTTGTCGCCTTCGAGGAGGGGCCCGCAAGTAGGTGGGTACTACAGACGAGTGCGGCCGTAGTGCGGCAAGCGTACCGCGCCGAGCGGAGCGAGGGGCGGTTTCACAGGTCGCGACCGAAGGGAGCGACCTGCTTTTTCACCCATGTTTTTGGTTCGGGGGTCGCCGCAGGCGACCCCCGAGCGAAAAAGATGGTAACTAGGTGGTTTAGAAAGAACTCTTGATCTTCTCGAAGAAGCCCTGCTCGACCTCGACTTCCTCGCCGCCGGCCTCGGCGAACGCTTCCAGGGCATCGCGCTGGTCCTCGTTGAGGCTCTCGGGGGTGACGACCTGGACCTGGACGTAGAGGTCGCCGTTGCCGCGCCGGCGCAGGCGGGGCATGCCCTTGCCGGAGAGGCGGAAGGTCTCCCCGCTCTGGGTGCCCTCGGGGACGTCGAGTTCGACGGCGCCGTCGACCGTGGGGACCTCGATAGTGTCGCCGAAGACGGCCTGCGGGAAGGAGATGGGCTCCTGGTGGTGCAGGTCGGCGCCGTCGCGCTCGAAGTCGGGGTGGTCCCGCACCGAGACCTCGATGAGGAGGTCGCCCTTGGGGCCGCCGCGCTCGCCGGGGGCGCCCTCGCGCTCCATGCGGAGGGTCTGGCCGTCCTCGATGCCGGCGGGGATCTCGACCGAGAGCGAGGCGTCCTCGCGGACGACGCCGTCGCCGCGGCAGGTCGAACAGGTCTCGTCGTAGATGGTGCCCTCGCCCTCGCAGCGCCGGCAGGTCTGGCGCTGCTGGACGCGGCCCATCGGCGTCTGCTGGACGGTCGTGGTCTGTCCCTGGCCGTTGCACTCGGGGCACTGCCGGGAGTCGGTGTCGGGCGGGTGTCCCTGGCCGTTGCAGTCGGGACAGGTGTCCGGGCGCGTGACGTTGAGTTCCTTCTCGACGCCGTGGTAGGCGTCTTCGAGGTCGATGGTCAGGCCGGTGCGCAGGTCCCGGCCCTGACGGGGGCGACTGGAACCGCCACCGCCGCCGCCGAAGAACGTCTCGAAGATGTCGGACATGTCGCCGAAGGGGCCCTGTCCGCCGCCCATGCCGCCGCCCATGCCACCCATCCCGCCGGCGCCGCGGCCGCCGTTGTCGGTGGCGCCGTGCTTGTCGGCCTCGACGTAGCGGTCGTGGCCCAGCTGATCGTACATCTGGCGCTGCTCCTCGTCGGTGAGGACCTCCTTGGCCTTCTTGGCCTTCTTGAACTTCTCCTCGGCGTCGGGGTCGTCGCTCACGTCGGGGTGGTACTCGCGCGCCTTCTCCCGGTATGCCTCCTGGATCTCGTCCTCGCTGGCGTCCCGGGAGACCCCGAGCACTTCGTAGAAGTCCTCGCTCATCGCTTGTCGCGGTGTAGTCGGTTGAAGTACTTGAAAAGAACGGGTTCGAGACGGCGGGTCGCACGCGCGGCGGCGGGAGGGGGCTTGCGGATCAGGCGCTGTCGGTGGCCGTACCGGTCTCCTCCTCGTCGCTGAGCCACCAGTCCTCGTCGTCGAGGAAGTCGTCTTCCTCGTCTTCGCCGACCGCACTGAAGTTCACGGTCTGTAGCCAGCCGTTCGGATCGAAGAACGTGGACTCGGGTTCGAGTCTGTACACCTCCGGCTGGGGCGTGCCGTCGTCGGCGGTGTCGCCCTCGGCGTCGACGACGTAGCCGGCTTCCTGGTTGAAGTTCGGAACCTGAGCGTCTTGGGCCTGGAAGAACGTCGCGCGCTGGCCGGTCCCGAGGTAGCGGATCATCCGCGTGTTGTAGTCCGACCAGACGTTGTCCCGTACCTCCTCGACGTTCGGGACCCACTCGAGGACCGGGGACGTGATGACGAACTCCGAGAAGGGGTTGACGCTCTGTGAGAACATCAGTGCCTTCTGACTGTCCCCGCCGCCGGTGTCGGTCTCGTCGCCCTCCTGGGCGGCCGCCGCACCGGCGCCGGTGGCCGCGACGCCCGTCCCCGCGGCGGCGATTGCGCTCTTTTTCATCAGTGATCGGCGCGATTCCTCTAGCTCGTCGAACGGGAGAATCGAGTTGTCGTCGTCAGTCATTGTAGCTCCGACCGCCCGTTGGGGATTGACGCGGATCAATCTGAAGCCTGCCACTGAAACGCCCACGGAATGGGATCCTCGGAGTCGATCAGTGGAAACCACCAGATAGCGCACGGACATGTTTTCGCCCCCACAGTCGACGGCGACAGGGCCGCTGGCGGCCGAGCACGCCCGGTTCCTGAGTCCGCGACGCTTGCAAATACCGACGACGGGACAGTTCGACCGCACTGCCTCCGCGTTCCGGCCGGTCGCTCAGTCGCGGTACGGCGGCGTCCGGAAGGCACTGCCACACCGCTCACAGGCACTGACGACCGTCCGATCGCCGTCGAGAGTGAGCGTCATCGAATCGGAGCCACACTCCGGGCAGGGCGCCGGGATCCGTTCGGCGCCGCAGTCGGGACAGACGAACGACAGCGCGTCGCCGCCGGTGTCCAGCCCGAGGTCGGCGCCGCCGCACTCGGGACACCGGACGGGGACGCGGACGTCAGTGCTCTCCCGCGGCGCGCCGACGGCGAACGCGAGGAGGTCGGTCTCGCCGCGGTTGTAGCCCGACTGGTATTCGCCGGGGGCGAAGCGGACTGCCTCGCCCGCGTCGACGGTGACTTCGCGGCCGGTGCGCGGCGGATCGGCGGGATCGCTCGGTGGGTCCGACTCCGGCAGCGTCTCGAAGGTCGCGGTCCCGTCGACGACGAGGAATATCTCCTCCTGGTCGGCGTGCGTGTGGAGGCCGCTAAGGAACCCCTCTCCGGGCGGGATCCGATACCGATTGAGGGCCACGTCGCTGGTGTCGAGCGGCCCGGACAGTCCGCGGCGGTCGACGTCGAGGGCAGCACTGGGCGACAGGTCGTCGATGACGACTCGTTCCATGTCCCGACGGTAGGTCGGGAGCGTGAAATCTCTGTGGGAGGCCTACACGCCGAGCCACTCGTCGTTGCGGACCTCGTACCCGTTCTCGCGGCAGACCTTCGCCGCCTGGCGGCGCACGTCCCGCGAGCCGGGGAGCTTCTCCTTCTCCTCGATCCGCTCGACGATCCAGTCGGCCATCACGCCGATCACCTCGTCGTCGTCGACGGCGTCGATCCCTTTGAGCTCCCGGAACGTCCGCTCGTAGGCCTCCCGCTGCGAGCCCCAGACGCCGGCGTCGTCGAGCGTCCCGGTCGCCTCGACGATCCGCTTCATCGCGGCGGCGACCGTCGGCCGCTGGACGCGCATGCGCACGGCCTCGGGCGAGTCGAAGGTCTCCGCTTCCGTACTCGGGACGAGTTCCGCGACGTCGTACGAGCCTTCGGGCGTCTCGACCTCGTGGTAGCCGACGGCCTCGACGAGTTCAATCCCGGTCGCCGGGAACTCCATGGTCTCCAGTTCGTCGCCGAGGTCGTCGAGGTCCCGCTCCTCGACCGGCGGTTCGGTCTCGTCGCCCCGTTCGAGTTCCTCCAGCATCGCGCGCATTCGCTGGCGGTTCTCCTCGTCGCGGGCCTGTTTGTCTCTCCCCGATTTGTCGTCTGGCATACCGCGATTTTGGGCTTCGGCGCGGATAACCCTGTGGCCGCCCCTCGTTCGCGGACGGACCTGTCCGATCCGTTTCAAAAACCGGCTTCAGCGAACGCCTTTACAGCGGGCGGCCCTCTCGTGAGATATGGCAACAGAACCCACGGACGTGCCGGACGGGTACGAGCGGGCCGCGGACCTCGATGCGGTCCGGGAGGACGGACGCGCGGTGACGACCGTCGGCGGCCACAGCGTCGCGCTGTTTCACCACGAGGGGGAGGTGTACGGCGTCGACAACCGCTGTCCGCACATGGGGTTCCCCCTCTCGAAGGGCACCGTCGAGGACGGTCTGCTGACCTGCCACTGGCACCACGCCCGGTTCGAACTCGCCTGCGGCGACACGTTCGACATCTGGGCCGACGACGTGCAGACGTTCCCGACGGCGGTCCGGGACGGCGCGGTGTACGTCGACCCGGACCCCGAGACTGACGTGGCGCCGGAGGTCCACTGGCGAAACCGCCTGGTCGACGGGATGCGCGAAAATCTCTCCCTGGTGCTGGCGAAGGCCGCCATTCACCTCGACCACCACGGCGAGGGGTTCACCACGCCGATGGAGACGGCTGTCGACTTCGGCACGAAGTACCGCGCCGACGGCTGGGGCCGCGGACTGACGACGCTCGGCGCGATGGCGAACCTCTACGACCAGGTCGACCACGACGAGAAACAGCGGGCGATGTTCGTCGGCGTCCGCGAGGTGGCGGCCAACTGCGCCGGCGAACCGCCGCGGTTCGACCAGTACGCGCTGAGCAACGAGGACCTCTCGAAGGCGCGCCTGAAGTCGTGGTTCCGCGAGACCTGCGAGGTCCGCGACAGCGACGGCGCCGAGCGCTGTCTCCGCGCCGCGACGGCGACCCTCCCCCCGGAGGACCTCGTCGAGATACTCGTCGCCGCCGCCACGGACCACCTCTACATGAATTCGAGTCACACGGTCGACTTCGTCAACAAGGCGTTCGAGACGCTGGACCACGTCGGCTGGGAGAAGGCCGAGGACGTCCTCGCGTCGACAGTGGACACCGTCACCGGCGGGTCGCGCGCCGAAGAGACCAACGCCTGGCGCCAGCCCATCGACGTAGCACAGTTGTGTTTCGACGCCGACGACGACATTTCGGAACTGGCCGCGGCCGGCGACGGGAAGTCCTGGGACCGCCCAGCGGACTTCGTCGAGACGCTGCTCGGCGACGACCCCCACGCCATCGACGAGGCGCTGCGGGACGCGATCCGGGAGGGCGCCACGACGGAGCAGTTGGCCCACGCGGTCGCCGTGGCGGCGATGCGGCGGGTGGCCCACTTCGCGACCAGCAACGAGTTCAGCGACTGGAACACGGTCCACCACACGTTCTCGTTCGCCAACGCGGTCGAGCAGTTGGCCGGACGCACCGACGCCGACGACCTCTACCGGGCGTGCTGGCAGGGCGCGATGTCGGTCTACCTGGACCGCTTCCTCAACCAGCCGCGGGCGCCGCTCCCCGAACCCGGAGAGGGCGACGGCGACGACCCCGAGGCGTTGCGCGAGCGCCTGCTGGAGACGTTCGACGAGCAGGGCCGCGTCGACGAGGCCGGCCGGATCGCCAGCCGGCACTTCGACGCCGGCGGCGACCCCGACGACCTGAAGCGGACGATGGCCGAGGGACTCCTGCGGGAGGACGCCGGCTTCCACACCCTCCAGAGCGTCGAGGCCGGGTTCGCGCAGTTCGCGGCCGCCGAGAGCGACCGTGAGCGGCGGCTCGCCCTGATCGCGCCGGCGCGGTACATGGCCGCGCACTTCCCCACGCGGCGCGAGGCCGAGCAGACGTTCACCATCGCCCACCGGCTGTATCGCGGCGAGGCGATCCACGAGGGGGTCGGAGTAGCCGGTATCGACCCCCGACAGCTAACTATCCGGCGCGAGTGGGTACCGGTAGTGATGAGGGGAGCTTCCGGACTAAGTCGGCGACGAGCGCGGCGGCGTCGAGCGGTGGGTCGTCTGGCTGCTCGTCCTCGCGGTCACCGTCGGCTCCGTCGTCTACTTCGGCGACGAGTTCCGCCGCGACAGCCCCGACGCCGACTTCACGGTGTCGTTCGACAACGAAACGGGGACGCTGACCGTCCGGCACGCCGGCGGCGACTCGATCGTCGACCGGACGACCCAGCGGCTGTCCGTGGTCGCCGTCGACACGACCACCGGGAGCACCCAGGAGGTTGTGTGGGCCAGCGATTCGGCCGGCCCGTCGAAGCGGGGACCGGGATACCCGATCGCTCGCGGTGACTCGCTGACCGTCGACGACCCCTCCGTGGACGCCGACGGCGACGAGAACTACCTCGACGCCGAGCGCAGCGTCGGCTTCTACCTGGAGCAGGGGGACCGCGTGCGCGTGGTCTGGACCGGGTCGATGCGCGGCGACACGCGCACCGTGACCATCGCGAACGCGACGCTGGGATCGTAACTGTCGCTGCTGGAATAGGAGAGACCGCTTCGGCCAGCACGCTAAGGAGGGGCTCGACTGCGAGCGACGGCAAGCGGTGAAAGCGCTCGGCCCGCTCGCTAGCAGTTGATCCCGGCACAGGAGACAGCAGGCGATGAAAGCCCTCGGCCGCTCGCGGGGTCTGTGCGGGATATCCTCGGTCGCTGGCGCTCCCTCGGATAGTGGCCCGCGCAGACTCCGCGACCAAGCCTCGCCCTTTCAGTCCGCCAGGACAACAGCAACGCCGCGACCGCACGACACCGCAGACGGCCTCACGCCTCCCTTGCCGATTCCTTCGCTCGCTGCGCTCGTCTTTCGAGCCTTCGTTCGCTTCGCTCACGAAGACCTCGCACGGTACTGTCGCGTCTGGCGAGAGCGAAGCTCTCGCTGACCCTCGTTTGCTTCGCTCACGAGGAAGACGAGACTCGCGACAGCGCGCGCCACCCGGAAAATCAGTCCGTCTGCGTCCGCTCAGATGCCCTTCCGCATCAGGTGACTCCGGAGGACGTCGTTCTCCTTGTTGCCGGCGACGGGGTTGACGAGCACGACGACGTCGTCGCTCCCGAGGTGGCCGCCCTCGGCGAGTTCCTGGGCGGCAGCGGCGCCGACGCCGCCGGTGGCGCTCACCTCGACGCCTTCCGCGTTGAGCGTGACGGCCGCTTCGAGGGCGTCGTCGTCGCTGGCGCCGACGGCCCACCCGCCGGTGTCGCGGACGGCGTCCAGCGCGAGCGCGCCGCCCTCGGGGTCGTCGACCTCCAGCGCGCCGACGAGGGTGTCCGGGCGCTCCCAGACCTCCGTGTCGTCCTCGCCCGCGTCGTCGGCGGCGACGACGGGCGCGCAGTCCTCCGGCTGAGCGACGTGGAGTGCGGGCGCCTCCTCCGCCAGTCCGGACTCTCTGAGCTGCTCGGCGGCGATGTGACTGCCGACGACGCCGTGGCCGTGGCCGGTGGGATGGACGACGGCGTCGGGGACCTCCCAGTCGAGTTGCTCGACGACTTCGAACAGGAGCGTCTTCGCGCCCTCGTGGCGATACGGGGTGTCGAACGGCGCCAGCGAGTGCCAGTCGGCGTTGTCGTCGTCCGCCATCGCGCTCTCGAAGGCTTCGACGGCGTCGGGGTAACGGCCCTCGACGACGCTCATGTCGCCGCCGTGGACGTTGGTCATCGCCTTGGCGACGAACGTCGAGCGCGTCGGCACGAACGCCTCCGAGTCGAGGCCCGCGCGGGCGGCGTAGGCGGCGACGCTCTGGCCGGCGTCGCCCGTGGTCGGGAGCGCGACCTTCTCGGCGCCGTGTTCCCGCGCGGCGGTGACGGCGAGGGCGGCCCCGCGGTCGGCGGTCGTCCCGGTCGGATTTGCCCCCTCGTCTTTCACGTAGACGGCGCCGACGCCGAGTTCGTCGGCGAACGCCGGGCAGGGGACGAGCGGCGTCGTCCCCTCGTCGAGCGTGACGAGCGAGTCGGCGGGGAACGGGAGTAGGTCGGCGAAGCGGGCGACGCCGTCGAAGCGCTCGCTGGCCAGCGACTCCCGAGTCACGTCGACCGCGCCGTGGTCGTAGGTCGGCCGGAGGATCCCTCCGCAGTCCGGACAGCGGCGCGGGGCGTCCGCCGGGTCGTGGACGGCATCGCAGTCGACGCAGGCGAGGCCGTCGAGCGACGTAGTGGTCTCCATGTCCGAATCGGGGGAAGCCATCGACTAATCACTGTCCGTTCGCCGGCGCACGGCGGGTCCAAGGCGCCGCGGGACGGAGACACGGGGCGTTTTGTGGGACCGGTCCATGGTGGAGATATGAGCGACGTCGTCATCGTCGGCGGAGGACTGGCCGGCCTGGTCGCCGCACGGCGCCTGGCCGCTGAGGGCGCGGACGTGACGCTGTTCGAACGCCGCGACGAGGTGGGCGGGCGCGTCCGCTCGCGGGAGGTCGACGGGTTCACCCTCGACCGCGGCTTCCAGGTGCTCTTCTCCGCCTACCCGGCCGTCCGGGAGGAACTCGACCTCGATGCACTGGACCTGCGGACGTTCGCCCCCGGCGCGACCATCGCCCGGCCGGACCACCGCTCGACGCTCGCCGATCCCTTCCGGGCCCCGTTCGCGGCCATCGAATCGGCCATGAACCCCGACGTGACCCTGGGCGACAAGTTCCGGGTCCTGCGGCTGCGCCGCGAACTCGGGAACGCGGACCCCGAGACGCTCCTCGACGGGCCCGAGGAGTCGATCCGCGACTACCTCGACCGGCGGGGGTTCTCCGACCGGTTCGTCGAGAACTTCGCCGCGCCCTTCTACGGCGGCATCACGCTCGACCGCTCGCTGTCGACCGACGCCGGCGTCTTCCGCTACACCTTCTCGATGCTCTCTCGCGGGAGCACCGCCGTCCCGGCCGACGGCATGGGAGCCGTTCCCGCTCAACTCGCGGACCGCGCCCGAGCGGCCGGCGCGACGATAGAGACCGGTATCGAGGTCTCCGGGGTCGAAGGCGACGAGGGCGGCGCGACCGTCGAGGCGGGCGGTGAGACGGTCGACGCGGACGCCGTCGTCGTCGCCACGGACCCCAGGAGCGCGACGGACCTGACGGGCGTCGAGTCGATCCCGACCGACGCGCTCGGATGCGTCACCCAGTACTTCTCGACGCGCGAGCACCGCTCGCTCGATACCGGATACCGGATCGTCCTCAACGCGAGCGGCGGGGCTCCGAACACCGTCGCGCCGCTCTCGACGGTCGCGCCGGAGTACGCCCCCGACGGGAAGGCGCTGCTCTCGGCGACGACGCTCGGCGACCCCGACCGGAGCGACGAAGAACTCGCCACGGCCGTCCGGGACGCGCTCGTCACCTGGTACCCCGAACACCGCTTCGACGACCTCGAACTCGTCGCCACCGACCGCGTCGAGTTCGCCCAGTTCGCCCAGCCGCCGGGCTTCCGCGACGACCTGCCCGCGGTCGACGACCCGGACGGCTCGGTCTACCTCGCCGGCGACTACACGCAGTGGTCCTCGATACAGGGCGCGCTGGAGAGCGGTCAGGTCGCGGCAGACGCCGTCTCGGGCGAGATCTGAGGGGAGCTCGATCATCCGGAAGACGTGGCGCGCGCTGTCGCGGCGTTCATGCCGCGACAGTAGCCGCGCGAGGGGTGAGCGAGGGAACGCAGTGACCGAGCGAATCGGTTGGGGAGGCGTGAGGCCGTCTGCGGTGCCGTTCGGTGGCTGTCCTGCCGTCCCTGGCGGACTGAAAGGGCGAGGCGCGGTCGCGTTTATACAGTCGCCTGAGTCGGCACTATCCGAGCGAAGCGAGGATATCCGACTCAGCGACCGCGAGCGCGCCGAGGGCTTTCAACTCTCAGCAGTCTCTGTAGTCACTGCCGCTAGCGAACGTGTCGAAGACTCTCGACGGTCACCAGAAAATACAACGCCTACAACATCCGGGAGAACTGGCCGAGCGGGGGGAACGTCAGCACTTCCTCGCTCTCGGCGTCGAACACGACGGGACGGAACTGCGCGATGCGAGTGACCATCGGCGACAGCTCCGGCCGCGACGTCCCGACGCGGCCGTTGACGGACAGCCCCTCGACGAGTCGATTGAACGCGGGAACCACGAGCACGTCCGAGCGGCGATAGGCGCCGTCACCGACGAGAAAACACGGGCGCTTCTGCCCCTCGATCTCGATTGCGGGGTGGTCGTGGCCGACGACGTAGGCGTCGGCGGGCGTCTCGGGTTCCTCGTGGCCGTGGGTCACGACGACGGTATCGTCGCCCTCGGTGTCGAGTTCGTACTCGTCGTGCAGGTCGCCCGCGTAGGCGTCGCCGAGCATCGTGTCGTGGTTCCCCTCGACGACGACGAGGCGAGCCCCCGATCCGCGGACCGCGCGGGAGATCCCAGAGAGCGCCGCGTCTGCGCTGTCCGGGACGGAGCTGAACGAGTGGAACACGTCGCCGGCCAGAACCACCTCGTCGGGGTCGAAGTGGTCGAGCAGGCCTTCCAGCCGCTCGACGCAGTCATCGCCGGCGCCGATGGGGAACTCGACCGTCGAGGCCTCCGCCTTCCCGAAGTGGAGATCCGCGAGGACGAGCGTTCCGTCGACGAAGACGGCCCGGTCGCGGTACTCGGGGTCCATCGCTCACCACTCGGACGCGGGCGGGCAAAGACCTGACGCACCCGCCGGCGTCGTCGACCGACGGCGACCGGGTCACTCCCCGGTCGCCTGGCGGTACTCTTCGGCCGTGACGGTGAACCGGTGGACGTCGGCGACGGAGCCGTCCATGGTGACCTGGAAGTTCCGCAGGAGCCCCTCGCGGTGGCCGCCGTGGGCCTCGATATAGCGCGAGACCGCCTTGTAGGACTTCTCGTTCCCGTCGAAGACCGTCACGACCACGGCTTCCAGATCCAACCGGTCGAAGGCCACCTCCATGAGCGCCGCGGCGCGCTCGCCGGAGTAGCCGCGGCCCCAGAAGCGCTTGCGCAGCCACGCGCCGAACGTCGCCGTCTGCCGGTCCCAGTCGACGGAGATCCCGGTGAAACCGGCGAACTCGCCGGCGCCGTCTCGCGGTTCCCGCTGGTCACCGCTCGAATCTTCCGAGGCGCTCCGCGCCTCGCCGTCCTCGCCCGGTTTGGGCCGGATCGCGTAGGTCGCCCCCTCTCCGTTCTCGCGTTGTTCGGTGATCTGTTCGAGGAACTCCTCGGTCTCCTTCGGCGTCTCGTGGGGCGTCCAGGTGACGTACTCGGTGATCTCGTCGATGTGCGGGGCGCCTTCGCGGACGTACTCGTACTGGTCGAGCGGGTCGAGCGTCTCCGTCGTCGCCGCTTCGAGGACGAGTCGCTCCGTCTCGATGCGCTCGGGGAAGAGATCGGACATACACCTATCCGAGCGGGCCACCGGAAAAGCGCTTTCCCGGGTGTGATACCCGTTATCGCAGGTGGCGTCGGTTCCCGCGGCCCGACCGACGCAGGGGTATTTTACCGGCGGAGCGCCGACGGACGCGTATGACCGACGACCTGCAGACGGCGGTCGAGGAGTTCCTCGACAAGACCGACACGACGCTCGGAGAGTACGACCAGGGATACGCCGACGCCGACGCGACGCTGACCGTGCTGCGCGACCACATCTCGGACCTGCGCGAGGTCGCCGAGGAGTGACGCTCGGCGGCCCGGGACAGGCCGGGAACCAACTTTGACGGCCGGGACCGACTGCGACGGCCGGGGGAAGACCGATAGTGCGGGCGGACGAACCGCCCGACACACATGACAGACGTCGTGATAGTCGACGGGGCGCGGACGGCCCACGGAGCGATGCTCGGGTCGCTCTCGGGCGTGCGCGCGCCGGAACTCGGCGCGACGGTACTCGAAGACCTCGTCGACCGCTCGGGGGTCGATCCCGACGACCTCGACTGGGTCGGCCTGGGTAACGCCGTCCAGGCGGGCGTGGGGCAGGTACCGGCGCGCCAGGCCGTCGTCGAGGCGGGACTGCCGGACGACACGCCAGCGACGACCGTCAACGAGGCGTCGGGGTCGGGACTGCGGGCGATCATGCTCGCCGCGGACCGCATCGACGCCGGCCGGGTCGACGTCGCCGTCGCCGGCGGCATGGAGTCGATGTCCAACGCGCCGTACCTCGTCCGCGAGATGCGCCAGGGCCGCCGCCACGGCAACGCGGAGCTGGTCGACTCGATGATCTTCGACGCGCTCTGGGACGTGGGCTACGACGCGCACATGGGCGACCTCACCGAGGCGCTCGCCGACGAGTACGACATCTCTCGCGAGGACCAGGACCGGTACGCGCTGCGGAGCAACCGCAGGGCCGCCGAATCAATCGAGGCGGGTCGATTCGCCGAGGAACTCGTCCCCGTCGAAGCCGGCGACCGCCTCGTCACCGAGGACGAGGGGCCGCGCCCCGACACCTCTCTCGACAGGCTCGCAGAGCTTCCGACCGCGTTCAGCGAGGACGGGACGATCACGCCCGGCAACGCGTCCAAGCTCGCAGACGGCGCGGGCGGCGTCTTGCTCGCGAGCGCCGAGGCGGCCGAGGAGCGCGGACTGGGGCCGATGGTCCACGTCGAGGACTACGCCGTCGCCTACCGAGACCCGGCGGAGTTCTCGCAGGCGGTCGGGGACGCCATCGAGAAACTGCTCGACCGGAACGACCTGGCCGTCGACGACGTCGACCACTACGAGGTCAACGAGGCCTTCGCCGCCCAGACCGTCTACGTCCGCGACCGACTGGGCATCCCCGAGGAGCGGCTGAACCCGCTCGGCGGCGCGGTCGCGCTCGGCCACCCCATCGGCGCCAGCGGCGGCATCCTGGCGACGACGATCGCTCACGCGATGGTCCGGGAGGATCACGACTACGGAGTGGTGGGGATGAGCGTCGGCGGCGGCGGTGCGGTGATGATGCTGTTGTCGCGGTGAGGCGCTGTAGGACTGCCGGCGGCGTCGCGAGTGAGCGTCGGCGGCGGTGCGGTGATGGCGTTGCTTTCGCGCTGACGGCCGAACACGCGTTTCCCGGGCCGCGAACGAGGATACATACGTGCTCGTCTCCGTCTGTGAGGTACGGACCCTGGTTCCAACGGCCCGCTCTCCACGGAGACCACGCAGAATCCCAGGCCCACATCTGTCAGCGGGGGCGGCCTGCTGCTGGGATTACTACTGTTGATCGCCGCTCTCGTCGTGTTGTCAATACTCTTCTGACCCGCTCGACCGGGCCGAGCAGGCGGTGTGGACAGTTACTCGCCGCTGTCGTGTTCTACCCCGCGCAAGAGCGCGACGACGTTCTCCTCCTCGCCGTCGATCTGCTGGGGATAGATGCCGACGGCGACGATGTGGTCCTCACCGTGCCTGAACTTCGCGGCGTGGACGTACACGTCGACCTCGCTCCCGGCCAGTGTCGCGGTCCCCTCGTACTTCTGGAGGGTCCGCTGGCGCCCGAGCGCGCGGACGCTCCGGTTCTCGACGTGGTCGCCCACGGTGAGTCCCTCGTACTGGGACTCGAACTGCTGGAGGATATCTCGTGTGCTCATGTCCGAGATGGGGTTGAACGTCTGCCCCACGGCCTCGACCTCCGGGCTGGCGAAGGTGACGAACACGGCGGCGCGCTGGGACCCGAGCGGACCGAGGTCGACCGCCCGCTCGTAGCGCGCCTGCTGGTTGGTCACCTCGACCTGTCTGGTCTGCCCGGCGGCGCTAACGTTGCGCGTCACCACCGACTCGTTGACGGCCTGTTCTTCGTACCCGGTGTCCGACTGGACGTCGTCGCTCACTGTCGCCGGTTCCGCGCTGAAGGTGAGCGGCTTCTGTCCGGTGAGAAAGCCGCACCCGGCCGTCACCGTCGCGAGGACGACCGCCAGCGCGACGAGCGCCTGTCGCATGTACATGGAGCGCTATTGTATCAGAACACGGGTAAGTGTGACGCTCCGTGACACGGGAGACAGATGGTTGATAGATGCGTTCAGTTGACTATTCTGCCGTCACTTGGGAGATGGTTTCGTCGTATCGGTCGTGTATTTGAAATTTCCTGTGCGGGGATCCTGACACAGGCGTTGGACGGACGGCGGACGCGGACCCTCAAGAATTATCGGGGAGCGCGCCGGCGGTAGTGGTATGACGGAGTTCTCTCACCGGGTCGAGCAGGTGTCGATAAGCGGGATCCGCGAGGTCTTCGAGGCCGCGGGCGAAGACGCGATCAACCTCGGCCTGGGCCAGCCGGACTTCCCGACCCCCGAACACGCCCGCGAGGGCGCCATCGAGGCGATCCGCGAGGGGAAGGCCGACGGCTACACCTCGAACAAGGGCACCGAGTCGCTCCGCGAGGCCATCGCCGGCCGTTACGCCGAGGACCGCGGCATCGACGTCGACCCCAACGACGTCATCGCCACCGCGGGCGGGAGCGAGGCGCTCCACATCGCGCTCGAAGCCCACGTGGACGAGGGGCAGGAAGTGATCTTCCCCGACCCCGGATTCGTCTCCTACGAGGCGCTCACGCATCTCGCGGGCGGGGAACCCAGACCCGTCGGACTCCGCGACGACCTCACGATGGACCCCGCGGCCGTCGAGGAGGCCATCACCGACGACACGGCGGCGTTCATCGTCAACAGCCCCGCCAACCCGACCGGTGCCGTCCAGTCGCCCGAGGACATGCGCGAGTTCGCCCGCATCGCCGACGAGCACGACGTGCTCTGCATCTCCGACGAGGTGTACGAGCACATCGTCTTCGAGGGCGAACACCGCTCGCCGCTGGAGTTCGCGGAGACCGACAACGTCGTCGTCGTGAGCGCCTGCTCGAAGACCTACTCGATGACGGGCTGGCGGCTCGGGTGGGTCACCGGCTCGAACCGCCGGATCGAGCGGATGCTCCGGGTCCACCAGTACGGCCAGGCCTGCGCGACGGCGGCCGCGCAGTACGCCGCCGAGGCCGCGCTCACGGGCCCGCAGGAACCAGTCGACGAGATGGTGGCGGCGTTCGAGGAGCGCCGCGACGTCCTCCTCGACGGCCTCGCGGACATCGGCCTCGACTGCCCGACGCCCCACGGCGCGTTCTACGCGATGCCGGAAGTGCCGGAGGGCTTCGTCGACGAGGTGATCGACCGCGGCGTCGTGGTCGTCCCCGGGGACGCCTTCGGCGAGCACGGCGAGGGCTACGCCCGCATCTCCTACGCGGTCGACGTCGAGACGCTCCGGGAAGCGCTCGATATCATGGGCGAGGCGTACGACGCCGTCCAGTGACGCGCCGCGGGTGAGCGCCGACGACCCGCCGGATTTTTGCGGGTGTACGGGCCATCCCCGGTGATGGCGCCGGATCTCGTCACTGTCGTCGTCGCGGTCGCGATGGCGTTCGTGCTGATCCCGACGGCGGCGCTCGGATACGTCTTCGCCAGGTACCTGAACCTCTCCGCACGCGTCGGGATGATCGCCCGGCCGCTCGGTATCGGCCGTTGGACGGGGTTCGGGGCGATGCTGGTCTTCTTCACCGGGTTCGCCTGGATCGGCGCGGTCGGTGGGATTCCTGACGAGGGCGAACCGTTCTGGATACCGACCAACCTCGCGCTCGTCGGTTTCGGCGTCGGTCTGTTCTGCGTCGCGCTCGCCCTGAGCAACCTGGGCCGGTACCGCCGACTCCGCGCCGGTGAGTTCGTTGCGGGCGTCGCAGCAGCCGAGGGTGACGAGACGGTTCGGGCCCCGCTGAGCGGCGAGCCCTGTCTCGCGTGGGCGGTCCGGGTCCGCGAGCACTCCGGGGTCTTCCGCAAGGGCGGACCGCCACCGATCCACCGCGATTCGGGCGGAACAGCGTTCGTGGTCCAGTCCGACACCGAGCGAGTCTGTGTGAACCCGAGCGACGCGGCGCTCGACGTGTGGCCGGTCGGCGGTCGGCCGTCGCGGTCGGATTTCGTCGCCCGCGAACGCGACGGCGTCTCGGAGCACGTGGCCGAGTACGCGGCCGACGCTGGCCTCGGCGACCCCGATCGCTCACGTATCTACGAGGAGGCCCGCGTGGAACCGGGCGACAGCGTGACAGTCTTCGGGACGGCCGACGGGCGGACGGCGATCGGCGGCCCCGGAACGGTCCTTGCCGACCGCTCGGGCGAGACGGTCCGTCGACAGCTCCGCCGTCGGGTCAGAGCGGGTCCCACCGGCGCCTCGCTCGCGCTCGTCTGCTTCGGCGTCGCGGCGATCCTGAGCGGTGCGGTCTGAGCCAGAGTGAGGGGTAGTTGGTCGATTCGCCGCTGACCGGTTCGGCGGGACGACGCCGACTCGACGGGTTCCCGAACGGCGTTCGAGTGACCGGGCCGACACGACGGAGGCCGACATGTCGGGGGCCGACCAGAGCCCGGGCGTCGCGGGCGCAATACGGAAGGACCTCCCGACCCAAACGCTGGCAATGGATCAATTGGCCCCGTCGAACGTCCCGGTCTACGAGACGAAAGCGGAGGGACAGACGCTGTGGGACCGCTGTGCGGACCGCGGGCTGCCGGTCGTCGCCGTCCGCGACGCGGAACGCGGGTTCGTCGTCCGCTACGACCTCCAGCACCTCGACAGCGAACTGTCCGAGACCGCCCTCCGGAAGCTGCGCGAACAGGTGCGCTCGCTCCGGTCGTACTCGATCGAGGTCGACCCGCGGTCCCAGACGGAGTCCGTCGGCGGCGAAACGGGGCCGCACGCCGGCGAACTCCACGCCGAGACCGAGTCCGACGCTCGCCGCCTCGCGTCGCACGTCTCCGCGTTCGTCTTCGACGACGACAACCTGGTCTGAGTTCGCGACAGTCCGCACGGTGGGCGCTACGCGCCCGCCTCCCGCTCGTTCAGCGTCTCGTGGACTCCCAGGATCAGCGCGGGGACGACGACCATGAACAGGTGCTCTTCCAGCGGGATCCCGGCGAACTCGACACCGGTCCGGAGCGGGATGGCGAACACGCCGACTTCGAGCGTGTACCAGTCCCAGACGTACGCGAGCGGGTAGATCGCGGCGATCGTGGCGCCGGCTCGGCGAAGCTCCCCTCGGCCCGCCCGCGCGAGCAGCGCGAACGCGAGCGCCCCGAACGCGACCTCCGTCGCGAGGTACGTATAGGGCCCGAAAACGCTGATTTCGGGCAGCGGGAGACCGGCGAGCGGCCGAAACATCGCGACGACGAAGAGACCGAGCCCGGCCGTGGCGGCGACGGCGAGTTCGGCGGTCGCTCGTCCGGCCGACTCCGTCCGAACCCGGAGCGCCGGGACGAAGTACGCGGCCGCGGCGAGTCCGCCGACGGGTCCGACGAGCCCGCCGACGGTGAGCCACAGGACGACGACGCCGAGGCCGAACAGCCCCCAGGCGAACCGACGCGTTCGTCCGCGATCCATACCGATCCAAGCGGTGCCAGGCACATGAGCGGCCGGGTGAGCACCACTTCGGCGGCGTCGGGCTCTCCTCTCGAACGGCGGTGCCACCGGACCTGTAAACCTGACGCGACGAAAGAACGTAGGGGCTCCCGACCCTCCCGTGTAACATGGGGGATGTTACGCACGCCCGGGGGGGCGAGGAGGTCGCGCGAGCCCTGCTCTCGCAGGTCCATCCGGTGTTCATGCTGCCGCCGCTGGCCGCGTCGCTGTTCGGCGCGGTGTTCGCCGGGCAGGTCGCGCCCGCCGCGGCCGCGCTCCACGTCGTGGCCCTGTTCTTCGCGGTCTACACGGCCCACGTGAAGGACGGCTACGTCGACTTCCACGTCCGCGGCGAGGACGACGACCACCCTCTCTCCGCGTCGGCCTGTCGCCGGGCGCTCCTCGGCTCGACAGCCGGCTTCCTCGCGGCGCTGGTCGGGATCTGGGTCACCTCCGGTCCGGGCGCGGTCGCGATCACGGCGCCGACGTGGGCGCTCGGGTACTTCCACGCGCCGCAACTCGACACCCACACCGTCGGCGCCACCGCGGGCTACCCGACGGGCATCGCGCTTGCACTCCTCGGCGGATACTACGCCCAGGCGGGCGAACTCACGCCGGCCGTCCTCGGGCTCGCGGGCGTGTTCCTCCTCTTCCTCTCGGGGATCAAGGTCGTCGACGACGCCCAGGACTACGACTACGACCGCTCGATCGGCAAGCGGACCGTCGCGGTCGTGCTCGGCCCGCGGGGCGCCTACAGGGCCGCCTACGCCCTCATGGCCACGGGGATGGTCGCGGTCGTGCTCCTGGCGCTCGGCCTGCGCGGCATCCCGCCGAGCGCCGGCCTCGCGTCGCTCGTCTTCGGCGTCGTCGCGCTGGTCGCCCGCCGCGCCGAACCGGAGCTCGCGACGATGCTGCTGATCAGGGGGTCGTACCTCTTTCTCGCCGTCCTCGTCGCCGCGGTGTGGTTCCGACCGCTGGGGTGACGGCCGCGAGTTCCCGGATCAGCAGGGTTTTACTTCGGGAACGGCTAGAGTGGTGTCGGCATGGAAAACCTGCGTACCGGGCTCTCGTACGGCGACGTGTTGCTGGTCCCCCAGCGGTCGCCCGTCGACAGCCGGAGCGACGTCGACCTCTCGACGCGCCTGACTCCCGACATCGAACTGGAGACGCCCCTCCTCTCGGCGCCCATGGACACGGTGACGGGCGCCGACGCGGCGATCGCGATCGGCCGCGCCGGCGGGTTCGGCACGATCCACCGCTTCATGACCGTCGAGGAACAGGCCGCGGCCGTCGAACAGGTCGCCGACGCCGGCCAGCAAGTCGGCGCCGCGGTCGGCATCGCCGAGGACGCCGTCGCCCGCAGCGCCGCGGTCGTCGACGCCGGCGTCGACTGCGTGATGGTCGACGTGGCCCACGGCCACCTCGAACGCTGCCTCGACACCGTCGAGCGCCTCCGCTCGGAGTTCCCCGACACGGACCTCGTGGTCGGGAACGTCGCCACTCCCGAGGGGGTTCGTGACCTACACGCCGCGGGCGCAGACTGCGTGAAAGTCGGGATCGGCCCCGGTTCGCACTGCACCACCCGGCGCGTCGCCGGCGCGGGCGTCCCGCAACTGACCGCGGTCGACGACTGCGCCGACGCCGCGGAGGACCTCGGGATCCCGATCATCGCCGACGGGGGCATCCGCTCGTCGGGCGACGCCGTCAAGGCGCTCATGGCCGGCGCCGACACGGTGATGATGGGCAGCCTCTTCGCCGGGACCGAGGAGACGCCACCGGAGATCGTCGAGATCGACGGCGAGCGATTCAAGAAGTCCCGCGGCATGGCGACGACCGCCGCCGCCGAGGACCGCTCGGACAAGGAAGACGCCGAGTCGGAGATCGACGCCGACGAGGGCGTCGAGGGCTTCACCGAGTACAAGGGCCCGCTCGCGGACGTCGCCGAGGAGTTCTGCGCCGGCATCCGATCGGGCCTCTCCTACTGCGGCGGCCACACCATCCCCGAGGCCCGCGAGAAGGCCGAGTTCATCAAGGTCGACCAGGCCGCCAAGGAGCGCGAGGGCGCCCACGGCGACCACGACTGGGAGACCGTCGTCGTCGACGACTGAACCGCGAGCGACGGCGCCCAATTCGTTTTCACGCCGGCCGTCGAACACTGGTCCATGAGCGTCGAGGCCGAGGACGGACGGAGCGGCGAGATGACGCTGGCGTTCGAGCTCGATGCGATCCGCGAGTTCGCCGAGCCCGCGGCGGTGTTCGAAGACGCCCGCGAGTGGAGTCGCTACGTCGGCGTCGTCTCCAACGACACCGACGCGGTCGCCGACTTCGTCGCCGAGCACGACCTCCTCCAGGACTTCGAACTCGGCGACCGCGACATCTGGCTCGCGATGGAGGGGATCCGCGAGTCGAGCGACGCGCCGCGGCACGTCTTCGTCGGGACGACCCCCGAGGACCGCCGCATCGCGGACGCGACCGGGTGGGAGTTCCGCCGCCCGAGCGACGTCGCCGACGCGGCCGGGTGGGACCTCGAACAGTCGGACCAGTCTGAACCTGGCCTCGTCGGTCGATTGCTCTCGCGCCTCTCGGCCGCGCTGTCCGGTAGTTCCGACCGTTGATTCGCGCCGTCGGACGGTCAGCCGTCTCCGAGCCGTTCGGCCGCCCGGGAACACCGGTCGAGCCACCGCCGCTCGTACTCGTCGGGCGCCAGTACGCGACCGGTGAAGTCAGAGACGCGCTCGACGCCCTCCTCCTCGCACCACGAGATACATTCGCGGTAGAGCCCGAGGTCGTGTTCCGCGGCCAGGTCCTCGTCGTATTCGACGGCCACCTCGTCGGCCCCCGTGAGATACGCCGCGAAAGCGCGCGTGTGGCCGTCGGTCAGGTGCCGCTCGCTGTCGAACTCGTAGACGGGAAGCGGGCCGAACTGGTGGTCGGGCCCGTCCACGCGGTCGAAGACCGTCGAGAGCTTCTCGGCGCTGACGTAGAGCTGACTGGGCCGGAGCGCGGCCGGAGGGACGGTTTCGGCAGGCTCCTCGCTGCGTTCTGACATGGACCGGCGTTCGGAGCCGGCGAAGTTGTCGGTGTTGGCGTACCGGTTCGGTCTCCGCGCTAATCGAGGGCGTGCGCATCGCTTTCCTCCGCGGCGAGCCGGTCGTAACACCGCTCGACCGCGTCGTGGTCGAGCGGTTCGTCCTCCGGGACCGGCCGAGAGACGAACTCGTTGTCAGCGACGGTGTACCGCAACGGCCAATCTGCGGCCTCGGAGACCCCGATGCGTCCGGAGACGGCTATCTCGGGGTCGAGATCCGTCTCGTAGACGGCGAGGCGAGTGTCTTCCAGCGATCTGTCGTCAAACTCGCCGGTGGTGATCCCGAGCGCCTCGGTGAGGCGTCCGGGCCCAGAGGTCAGCTTCCCCGGGTCGTCGAAGCCGCGGCGTTCGCGCATGGTTTCCAGGCCGTGGGTCGGCTCCAGCGCGCGCACGAGGACGCCCTCCGGGTACCCGTCGCTGACGGTCACGAAGTTGAGCGCGTGGTGGCCGTGGATCGCGTAGACGTAGACGGTCCCCGGACCGCTGAAGAACGTGGCCGTCCGCGGCGTGCGGCCCGCCGCGAGGTGCGCCGCCGGGTCGACGCCGTTCACGTACGCTTCTGTTTCGACGATCAGCCCCCCGACGGGACCGTCAGACGACTCGCCGGCCGCGCCGGGGCCGGGCTCGACGGTAGATTCGGACGACTCCGTCGGCGGGTCGACGAGCAGGAGCGTCCCCAGCAGGGCGGGCGCGAGGTGTCTGGCTTCGTCGCGGAAGTCCTCTGCTGTGAGCGGCTCGCCGCTGGCGAACTCGTCGGGCGTACGCGGCGTCGGCATCTGGATCGCCGTTGGCGCGCGAGCGACGTGTATCGCTCGATCGCTCTCGACCGGGCATCTTTGCCTCGCCGGCCCGAAGGACGATCGTGACCGACCAGCAACCGCTTTCCGAAGACGACGTCGGCGAACCGGTGGTCGACACCGAAGGGACCCAGATAGGTACCGTCGCCGGCGTCGACGGAAACACGGCGCTCGTCGACCCCGAACCGGAACTCGACGACGTGCCCGCCAGAGGATCGATCGGCTGGGACGACCCGACGGAGACTCACCCGGTCGACGCCGCGGACCTCGACCGCGTCGAGTCGTCGGACGGCACCACGTTCCGGGTCGATCTCGGAGCGGTCAACAACCCCGAGGGCGCGGACACGCACTCGGAGCATAGCTCGCAGTGACCCGGAGTGGTGTAGACTGACCGAGCGAACTCACGGTCCACCGCGGCCGCGGCGCGCGCGTCAGTTGGCCGTCGAGACGATTTTGATCACGTCGCCCTCGTCCAGTTCCTCCTCGTCGCTGATCCGCATGTTCTTCCGCGCGTCGACGGCGTGGAGGTAGCCGTCGCCGATGTCCGAGTGGACGGCGTAGGCCAGGTCTTTCGGCGTCGACCCCGACTGGAGCAGGAACGCGTCGGGCAGGGCGTTCCCCTGGCCGTCGGTCCAGTGGGTCTCGTCCTGGACCGGATACGCTGTGATCTGGTTCAATACATCGTACACGGCGGTGTCGAGCGCCTGCTGGACGCCTGTCCCGCCATGCTCCGCCATCACCTCGCGGATCTGTTCGAGGCCCCGTTCCTGCTGGTCGCTCAGGTCGCCGACGATCTCGAAGTCCTCGTCGCCCGGATCGTAGTCGACGACGCCCGCCTCGGCGGCCTTCCGCAGGGCCAACTCGCCGTCCGCGGTCGTCGGGATGGTGGCCTCGTTGCGCTCCTTGAGGGCCTGCAGGTTCTCGGGCGGCGCCACGTCGGCCTTGTTGGCGACGACGACGATGGGTTTCGTTCGCGCCCGGATCTCGCTGGCCAGTTCCTCGCGGTGGTCGTCGGTCCACTGGATGGGGTCCTCTGGGTACTCCAGGTCCCGCAAGGTGCGCGCCACGTCGAGTTCCGTCGCGCCGACGCCGGTCAGGAGATCCGCCAGTTCCTCGTCGATGTCGAAGTCGGGCGAGCGGGAGGCGCGCTCGATGGACTCCCAGTTGCGGTCGACGATGCTCGCCAGCCACAGGTCCATCTCCTCCTCGATGAACTGCAGGTCCTCGACGGGGTCGTGTTCCCCGACTTCGACGGGTTCGCCCTCCTCGTCGGTCCCCCCGGAGGCGTCGACGACGTGGAGGATCACGTCGGCGTTCGACAGCTCGTCGAGGAACTGGTTGCCGAGGCCGCGGCCCTCGTGGGCGCCCGGAACCAGTCCGGCTACGTCGAGCAGTTCGACGGGGACGAAGCGCTTGCCGTCGTGGCAGTTCTCCTGCCCGCAGCGGTCCTCGCGGTCGAGACAGGGGCACTCGGTGCGGACGTGAGTGACGCCGCGGTTGGCGTCGATGGTCGTGAACGGGTAGTTACCCACGTCCACGTCGGCCATCGTCGCCGCCTTGTAGAAGGTCGACTTGCCGGCGTTCGGTTTGCCGGCAAGCGCGATAGAGAGCATACTCTCTCTACTGCGGTCCGCGAAAAGCCGCTTTCGGTCCCTGGACCGGCGACGACCCCGCTCGGTCGGCCTGCGGCCGCGCGGGCGACGACCGCCGCGTCTACTCGGACCCGACGCCGACGACGACGTTGATCACGACCCACAGCGCGACCGCACCGCCGATCAACAGGAAGCCGACCCAGTCCGGGATCTCCCCTCCCGCGTTCGTCCGCGATGCCTTTCTGCCCATTCCGAACGCTGCCAGACCCATGAGGAGGAAAAACAGCGGTACCCGTTGCACGAGCTTCGACCCGTAACCCATGTCCTGTCAGATACAACGACTCTACAAAGTAGTTTCCTCTCTCAGATGACAGGGGCGCGAACACGGCGGGCTGCGGCGAGGCGGCGTCAGTCGGCGTCCGGAACGACCTCTGCGTCCTCGTCGTGGCCGTTCTCGCTGTAGTCGGGTCGCCCGCCCATCATCGGGACGACGCCGTCGAGTTCGGCCTCGACGGCGTCGCGGCTCTCGACGGCCGGACTCGCCTCGTCGTCGGATTCGCCTGCGCCGTCGACAGATTCGCCGTCGTCGGCATCGGTGCCGGCCGTCTCGTCGGCGACGACTTCGGCTGTCTCGTCGTCCGGCTCGCCGGTATCGGCCTCGGTCGTCCCGTCGTCGGGATCAGCCGGTTCGTCCTCCGTGTCCGCGGCTTCGTCGTCACTCTCGTCGGTCTCGTCGTCGGTGGTCTCGGCGTCCGCGGCGTCGTCACCTTCGGCCTCGTCGTCGGGACGTTCGGGGCCGAGCGCGTCGCGGACCTGCGTGAGTTCGCCGCTGACGCGGATCTTCCCCTCGACGATGGCGTGCTCGTGGAGTTCGACGTCCTCGGCGGAGATGTCGCCCCAGACCGTCGCGCCCCGGGCGACGGACACGTCGCCGTTGCGGGTGGTCACGTCGCCTTTGATCTCGGTCTCCTCGCCGACGACCACGTCGCCGCGGGCGCGGAGGCTCCCGAAGATCGTGTTGTCGGCGCCGACGGTCAGCGTCTCGGCGCGGATGTTGCCGTGCAGGCGGCAGTCGTCGCCGATGCGCGCGGGCGTCGAGACGCGCCAGGCGTCGTCGCTGACCCGCGCCCCGCGCGGGATGACGATCGGTTCGTCCTCCGCGTCGTCGGCCTCGACCAGCTGGCTCGCCAGGTCCTCGGCGGCCTCCTCCTCGCCGATGCGGAGCAGCTGCGAGAGGTAGACCACGAGGAAGACGACCGTCGGCATCGGGTTTCGGATCACGATGTGGCCGCTGGCCTCGAAGCTCTCCTGGATGTCGACGTCGTCCCCGATGTCGACGTTGCCGGCGACCTTGAGTTCGCCTCCGACCTGCGCGCGCTCGCCGAGGTAGGCGTCGCCACCGACGAGCACGTCCTCCGCGACTTCGCTCCACATGTCCAGCCGACAGTCGCCTTCGGCCTCGATGTGGCCGCCGAACGTCACGCGTTCGCCCGCCATCACGTCGTCGCCGCGGACCCCGAACTCGACGGTGCTCTGTCCTCCGACGATCACGTCGCCGTCGGTCACCAGGTCGTGCTCCTCGACCGTGGTGCCGTCTGGGATTGTCAGTTCGTCGAGCGGGTCCGAGCGGATCGGCACACTCCGATCAGCGATTTCCGTGGTAATAAACCCTGACACCGTGCACGACGGACGTCTGACGCGTGTCTGACGGTGCCGGTGTGGGCCCGCCGGCGACACCTCCAGATATTTATTCGGCGACGGCCTACCTGCTGCCATGACGGTACTTTCTTTCGACGAGCAGGGCGTCGACGTCGTCTACGAGGGCCACGACTTCCGCCTGGAGAAGTCGCTCATCGAGGACGCGACCGAGAAGCCCTATCCCGAGGTCACCGACCACGAGGTCCTGCGACTGGTCGAGAAGAACGCCTCGCCCTCGGGTGAAGCGCGACGGATCGCCGACATCGTGAACTGAACCCTCCTGCGGGTCAGGTTCGTCTCGGTCCCCACCGCGTCGGCTCACGTCGTGTCGCTCTCTGCCGCGTCGATCAGGCGACGACCGACGTGTAGACCAGATACGGGACGACGAACAGCAGTACGAACATGAACAGCAAGATCAGCCCGTAGCTGACGAGCGTGGCGGCCGCCGTCACCCACGCCGGATGGTCGAACTGCTCACGCGCGTTCATACGTCGTCCTCGGACGCGTCGTCCTTAACCGTTAGTGCCTGCCACACCGCGCTACCGAGAGCCCGGACGCACCGCTCGGCTCCGCGACAGGGGAACCGATAACTACCCGCCGATAGTGGTTGTAGTATGACACGTCGGACTGACTCACACGACTGGGGCGTGGTAGCCCGCTCGTTCTTCTGGTTCGTCCAGGCGGGCGTTCTCTCGGGAATCGGAGCGCTGTCGCTCGGAATGCGGGGCGGCGGCGTCGCCGGACTGGCCGTCGCGCTCGTGACGGCGTTCCTCAGCGTGGTGCTCCTCTTCAGACAGGTGAACGCGTTCGTCGACCAGAAAATGGACGGGCGAACCGGAGCCGAGTAGACGAGTGGTCGCCGTTCAGGCGAACGTGCGCGAGACGTCTTCGTCGTCTTCCTCGGCCTGGATCTTGTCCCAGGCGTCGAGGAAGTCCTGCATGCGGACCTCGGTCCGGTCGTCGCGGATGGCGAACATCCCGGCCTCGGTGCAGACCGCCTTGACGTCGGCACCGGACGCCTCGCCGGTGAGGTCGGCGAGCTTCTCGAAGTCGAGTTCCTCGTCGAGGTTCATGTCGCGGGTGTGGATCCGGAAGATCTGTTCGCGGCCCTCGACGTCGGGCTTGGGCACCTCGATGAGGCGGTCGAAGCGGCCGGGGCGGAGGATGGCGCGGTCGAGCATGTCGAAGCGGTTGGTGGCGGCGATGATACGGATCTCGCCGCGGTCCTCGAAACCGTCCATCTCCGAGAGCAGCTGCATCATCGTCCGCTGGACCTCGGCGTCGCCCGAGGTCTTGGAGTCGGTCCGCTTGGCGGCGATGGCGTCGATCTCGTCGATGAACAGGACAGAGGGCTCGTGCTGGCGGGCGAGTTCGAACAGGTCGCGGACGAGCTTGGCGCCCTCACCGATGAACTTGTGGACCAGCTCGGAGCCGGCCATCTTGATGAACGTCGCGTCGGTCTGGTTGGCGACGGCCTTGGCGAGCATCGTCTTCCCCGTGCCGGGCGGGCCGTGGAGCAGGACGCCGCTCGGCGGGTCGATGCCGACTTGCTCGAACATGTCGGGGTTCTCCAGGGGCATCTCGACGGTCTCGCGGACCTCTTCGAGCTGGTCCTCGATGCCGCCGATGTCCTGATAGGTGACGTCGGGCGACTGGTCGACTTCCATCACGCGGGCGCGGACGTCCGTCTCATCTTCGAGGCTCTTGACGATCGACAGGGAGTTGTTGACGGCGACGCGGGAGTCTGGTTCGAGGTCGTCGCGCATCTCCTCGGTGACCTCGGTGATGGCCTCCTGGTTGTTGCCGTGCTGCTTGATGATGACGCCGTCGTCGGTGAGCTCCTGCACCGTGGCGACGAACAGCGGCGACTGCTTGAGCTTCTTGTTCTCGTGAGTCAGCCGCTCGAGCTTCTGCTGGTACTTGTTGTTCTCGGCGTTCGCGTCGAGGAGCTTGTCGCGCATCTCCTCGTTCTGGGATTCGAGGACCTCGAGGCGCTCTTCGAGCGCCTCGATCTTGTCCTGCTGGGAGGCGTCGTCGTCGTACGGCAGGTCCACCTCGTCCACGGTGTCGGTCATTACACCCCTGCTAGCGGATGAGATAATAAGAGGTTTCGGGTCGTTCGGGTTGCTTGCCGTTCCGGCAGTTCTGCGGGGCCTCCGGTGCTGTATCTCGATTCACTCCCCAAATTCTAGTTACTTGTTACCACTGGACATATTCTGGCCGCATACGTGCCTACCGCGCCGCGGTTCTTGCCGATTGATTCTCCGAGGTAATAATTCGAAACGGGAAATATTATTAGGCTGTATCCAGAAGCGGAAGGTGAGATGAGCACGCCCGAGTCTGCGGAACCCGAATCGCCGGCGGCGGACGGCTGGGACGCCGTCCGCGACCTGCCGCCCAGCGCCAAGCTGGTCGCGAAGACGCTGGAGTACAACGACGCACTGACCCAGAGTCAGCTCGCCGAAGAGACCCTCCTCCCGCCGCGGACCGTCCGCTACGCCCTCAACCGCCTCGAGGACGTAGACGTCGTCAGCTCTCGCTTCTCCTTCGCCGACGCGCGAAAGCGCATCTACACGCTCGACATCGAGTGATCGAGGCGGACGCGAGCGGTCCTCGCTCGCTTCGAGTCGCCCCGAACTCGACCGTTTTTCCGCAGGAGTCGCCCGGTTCGTCCGGTAGTCCGACCGTACCGTGCGAGAACACTTTCACCGCGCTCGCGACACCTCTTTAGGCGGGGGTTTCGTACCCGGTGACAGATGACGCGCGTGATACACACCGGGGACACCCACCTCGGCTACCGGCAGTATCACCGGCCGGAGCGCAAACGGGACTATCTGGACGCGTTCCGGCAGGTGGTCGACGACGCGGTCGCCGACGACGTCGACGCGGTCGTCCACGCCGGCGACCTCTTCCACGACCGGCGGCCGACCCTCGACGACATCATGGGGACGCTCTCGGTCCTGCGCACCCTCGACGACGCCGACGTGCCCTTCCTGGCGATCGTCGGCAACCACGAGGGCAAACGAGACGCCCAGTGGCTGGACCTCTTCGAGTCGCTCGGCCTCGCCACCCGCCTCGGTCCCGAACCGGTCGCGGTCGGGGACACGGCCTTCTACGGCCTCGACTTCGTCCCTCGCTCGCGCCGCGAGGGTTTCGAGATGGACTGCGACGCCCACGACCGCGACCACGCCGCGCTGGTCACCCACGGTCTGTTCGAACCGTTCGACTTCGGCGAGTGGGACCCGCGGGAGATCTTCGACGCGGCCGACGTCGAGTTCGACGCGCTCCTGCTGGGCGACAACCACCACGCCGACACCGCCGAGGTCGACGGCACCTGGGTGACCTACTGCGGGTCGACCGAGCGGACGAGCACCACCGAGCGCGCCGAGCGGGGATACAACCTCGTCACCTTCGACGGCGACGTGGACATCCGCCGACGCGGCCTCGACACCCGCGAGTTCGTCTTCGTGGACCTGGAACTCGGCGAGGGCGAGGGCGTCGAGCGCGTCCGCCAGCGCGTCGACGAGTACGACATCGAGGACGCGGTGGTAGTCGTCACCATCGACGGCGAGGGCGAACCGGTCACGCCCGCCGCGGTCGAGGAGTTCGCGCTCGAACGGGGCGCGCTCGTCGCCAGGGTCACCGACCGCCGCGAGACGCCGGAGGAGACCGAACGCGAGGTCACCTTCGCCGACCCGGACGACGCCGTCCGCGAGCGCGTGCGCGAACTCGGCCTCAGCAGCGCCGCACGCTCGCTCGACGAGACCGTCCGCGCCAGCAAGATCGCCGACTCGAACGTCGCCGAGGAGGTCGAGTCGCAGGTCGCCGACCTAGTCGAGGCCGGCGACCCCGCGGAGTTCGCCGCGGCCGACCTCGGCCCCGACGAGAGCGATGCGGGTGACGAGTCGGACGAGCGGAGCGACGGAGGATCGGGTCGATCGAGCGACGACGAAGGCGAATCCACGGCGGATCCGGAACCGACGGCGGACAGCGATTCCGCCGGCGCCGACGGTGAACCAGGCGAGGACGCGTCGGCTGAAACGGGCGCGTCGGCGGAGGTGGACGTATCGGCTGAAACGGACACGTCGACGAAGGAGGGCGAACCGCCGGACGAGGACCCGGAAGACCAGGCAACGATGGGTGAGTACCTGTGAGGTTCGAGCGCGTCAGGCTCTCGAACTTCAAGTGCTACGACGACGCGGACCTGCGCCTCGACCGCGGCGTGACGGTCATCCACGGACTCAACGGCAGCGGGAAGTCGTCACTGCTGGAGGCGTCGTTCTTCGCACTGTACGGCTCGAAGGGGTTGGACGGTAACCTGGGCGACGTGGTCACCATCGGCGCCGACGACACGGAGGTCGAACTCTGGTTCGCCCACGGAGGCGACTCGTATCACGTCGAGCGGCGCGTCCGCGCGACCGGCGACCAGCCGACGACGGCGAAGTGCGTCCTCGAAGCGCCGGACGCGACGATCGAGGGGGCCCGCGACGTCCGCGCCTACGTCGAGGACCTCCTCCGCATGGACGCCGAGGCGTTCGTCAACTGCGCGTACGTCCGCCAGGGCGAGGTGAACAAGCTCATCAACGCCTCGCCCGCCCAGCGCCAGGACATGCTCGACTCGCTCCTCCAGCTGGGCAAGCTCGAAGACTACCGCGAGCGCGCCAGCGACGCCCGCGTCGGCGTCGGTCGCGTCCGCGACGACAAGCGCGGCGCCCTCTCGCAGCTCGACGAGCAGATCGAGGCCAAGGAGGAGAAGGAGCTCCACGCCCGGCTCAACGACCTGCAGAGCGAACACGAGGAGGTCGCCGCCGAGATCGACCGCTTCGACGAACAGCGGGAGAAGGCCGTCGAGACGCGCGACCGCGCCGTCGAGATCCTCGAAAGCTACGAGGAGAAACGCGAGGAACTCGCGTCCCTCGAATCGGACATCGAGGACCTTCGCGAGCAGATATCCGAGACCGAACGCGACCGCGAGGAACTGGCCGAGACGATCAGTGACCATCGCGAGACCCGCGAGGAACGCCGCGATGAACTCGGGGAACTGCTTCCCGAAACGGAACTCGACGGCGACGCCGAGGACCCGCCGAGTCCCGACGCGGTCGACGACCGACTCGACGCGCTCGCCGAGCGGGACGACGAACTGCAGTCGGACCTCAACGAGGTCACCTCGGCGGTGACCGAACACACGAATCAGGCCGAGAACCTCCGGGAGAGCGCCGAGGACCTCGAATCGCAGGCCGAGCAGCGGCGCGAGCAGGCCGCGGAGTTCGAGTCCGACGTGGCCGAGACTCGCGAGTCGCTCGCGGACCGCCGCGAGAAGATCGACGAACTCGGCGAGCGCGTCGAGGCGCTCGAAGCGGCGTTCGAGGACGCGCCGGTCGAGTTCGGCGAGGCGGCGTCGTTCCGCGAGGACGTCGCCGACGACCTCAGCGAGGCCCGCGAGACGGTCGCGGGGCTCGAATCCGACGTCGAGAACCGGCGCGAACAGATCGAGGAGGCCGAGGAACTCCTCGATCAGGGCAAGTGTCCCGAGTGCGGGCAGGACGTCGACGACTCCCCGCACGTCGAGACCATCGACGACGACCGCGAGCGCCTCGCGGCGTTAGAGGACGACCTCGCGGAGGCCCGCGAGCGGCAGTCGGCCCTCGAAGACCGGCTCGAACGCGCGGAGGACCTCGTCGAGACCGAGTCCGAGATTCGGGAGTGCCGGACGAACCGCTCGAACGTCGAGCAGCTCGTCGAGCAGCGCGAGGCGACCGTCGAGGAGAAAGTCGAGCAGATCGAGCAGCTCCGCGAGGAGGCCGAGGAACTCGAAGCCGAGGCCGAGCAGAAGCGGGAAGAGGCAGCCGAGCGCGAGGACGCCGCGGAGGAGTGCCGCGAGCGCGTCGCGGAGATCAACAAAGAGCGCGGGACGATCCGCGAGCGGCGCGAGCGCCTGGAGCGCGTCGAGGACCTGCTCGACGCCGTCGCGGACGCCACCGACGCCATCGAGCGCCTGCGCGAGCGCCGCGAGCACCTCGAAGAGACGAACGACGAACGCCGCGAGCGCCTCGTCGAGAAGCGCGAGCGCCGGTCGGACCTCCAGGAGGAGTTCGACGAGGACCGCATCGAGCAGGCCCGCGAGCAGCGCGAGACCGCCTCCGACTACGTCGAGAAGGCCGACGCGAAGCTCGAATCGCTGCGCGAGCGCCGCGACGACCTCCAGTCGGCCATCGGCGGCGTCGAGAACGAGATCGAGGAGCTCGAATCGCTGCGCGAGCGCCGCGACGACCTCGCCGAGCGCGTCGCGTGGCTCGACTCGCTGTACGAGGAGACCGAGCAGCTCCAGCGGATGTACGGCGACCTGCGCGCGGAGCTTCGCCAGCGCAACGTCGAGAGCCTGCAGGCGATGCTCAACGAGATCTTCGATCTGGTCTACCAGAACGACTCCTACGCCCGCATCGAGCTCTCCGGCGAGTACGAACTCACCGTCTACCAGAAGGACGGCGAACCGCTCGACCCCGAACAGCTCTCCGGCGGCGAGCGCGCCCTGTTCAACCTGAGCCTCCGCTGTGCCATCTACCGCCTGCTCGCCGAGGGCATCGAGGGCACCGCGCCCATGCCGCCGCTCATCCTCGACGAGCCCACCGTCTTCCTGGACTCCGGGCACGTCTCACAGCTCGTGGAGCTCGTCGAGGCGATGCGGGAGTACGGCGTCGAGCAGATCCTCGTCGTCAGCCACGACGAGGAACTCGTCGGCGCCGCAGACGACCTCGTCCGCGTCGAGAAGGACTCGACGACGAACCGCTCCACGGTCGTCCGCGAGGAGCCCGAGGACCGACTCGCCGAAGTCGTCGGGGCCGGCGACTGAACGACGGGATTCGGGGACTCGACGCGTTCGAGCCCTCCGGGACCCCCGATTCGAAGTTCACGATGGCCGCGATCCTGCGAATCCCGGCCGAGATCGAGACGGTCGCTCGATTCACGTGGGCCACTCACTCCATCCGCGAAGACGGCTGCTGACCGCGCGAGATTCTGCCGGATCAGTGCACCCGTTCTCTCACCCGGAGATGTCGTACTCCTCGTGGAGGAACCAGTAGTCGTAGTCGCGACCGTCGGGAGCCGGGTCGAACCCGATCTCGACGCCGTAGGGGCCGGACGGTCGCTCGTCGGACCGGATCAGTTCGGCGCCGCCCGTTCCGTAGATAGTCGTGACGGCGGTCCCGTTCGTGTGGGTGGCCTCCACCTCGGTCGCGATCAGCGCGTGGCCGCTCGTCGACCCCGGCGCGGAGAAGTTCCCGAGCGACCGCTCGCCGGACACCTCCGTCACGTCGACGGTGACCGACTGGGACTCGTGACACTCCCCGGTGGGCGTCGGAAGCGGGGTCAGCGTCGGTTTGTACGGTCCCGAGAACACGTCGGGATAGCAGGGCCCGAGGTCGCGTAGCTCGTCGACGAAGACGACCCGGAACGTCACTTCGACCGACGCGAACTCGTCGGGGATATCGCCGGCGCGGACGACGTATTCGACGGACGTGGGCTCCGATGTCGGCGTCGACTGCGTCTGGGTTGGAAGGGCAGTCGACGGCACCGATCCCGGCGTCTTCGTCGCCGTGGGGGTCGGTGAATCGGCCGACTGCTGGGGCGACGGAGACGGCGCGGGTGACGGTGTGAGGGATGGGACCGTGGACTCCGTACTCGGCTGGCCGGTCGTACAGCCGGCGAGGACCAGCGACGCCGCGACCGCGAACGCGAGGACCGTTCGGCGCATGTCCGGGCGGTTTCACCGCCGACTGTAAACGTCTTCTACCCGGCGGACTCGCGGCCCGACCGGTTCGTCATCCCTCGTCTTCGGCGGCGACGAGCGCCGACAGGCCCGCGCGTCCGCGCTCGGTCGTCTCGTAGCCGCGGACCCCCGCGACGTCGGTCTCGGCGATCAGGCCCGCGGCCCGGAACTCGCTCAGCAGGCCGTGCAGGTCGCTCTCGCAGAGGTCGACGGCGCCCATGAGCGTCCGCACGTCCACGGGACTGCGGGCGTCGATCTCCAGCAGGAGCCCGAGCGACCGATCGTCGTGGACTGCGCCGACGACTGCGCGGACCGGTTCCGGGACCGCTCGGCTCGCCGTCTCCAGCGGGGACTCCCCGTCGACGGGCTCCAGCCGGTCGTTGGCGACGTGTCGCTCCTCGCCGGTCTCGGGGTCGCGGACGCGCGAGGAATCGCTGGACTGCTTGAGCAGGAGATAGCGCCGCCCGGACTCGTCGCGGACCGTTCGCATGTGTGCCCGTAGCCGACTCGCGGGGTTAGCCGTTCCGGTCGAACCCGTAAGCCCGCCGGCCAGATCGCCGCAGCCGCGGTCTCACTCCCTTCCGTCCCGGAACTGTCGATACTCGCGGACGCCGTAGACGAACGCGGCGACGCCGAGGACGAACAGGGGACCGCCGGTGTCCCAGTCGCTCCTGAAGAAGACGAACATCGGGCCGAGCGACATCGCGAGCAGCGCGACGTCGAAGACGAGGACGAGCCGCCAGAACGTCCGCGAGACCTCCGGATCGACGTCTCCGTCCAGTGCGCCGGCGTCCGCCTCGTCGGTCTCACCGGCGTCGGCGGCTCCTGGCACGGACGGGATATCGACTTCCGGCACGTCCACCTCGGGGACGTCGGGGCCGAGCGACGATTCGAACCGCTCGGCGCCGCCCAGCAGGCCGTCGTCCTCGTCCGCGTCGTTCGACACACCCGCCGGTTGCGGACTGGCGGCAAAAAGGGTTCCCACTCGGTGCACAGCCTCGAATCGCCGGATACTCAGGGCATCTGGCCGAGCGCGGGGGCGTCGTCGGATCCGTCTCAGGGGAGCGCTCTCCGCGTCGGATACCACCGGGGACTCACAATCAACGATACGTACGACGCGCTCGAAATGGGAACAGGAATTGGGAACCCCGTTTCAAGCGTCTCCGCGTGAACGCCGCCCGCAATTCGGGCAACTCCACTGGTAACGGGCCCGCTTGGAACTGACTAACGCGCCACCTTCTAGGTCCACTCTCAGGTCGCCGCTGTTTTCCGCACACCGATAGTGAAATTTCATCCCGCAGTTCCCACACCGATCGTCCACCTCCGTCTCTCCACAGTACTCACACTCTCCCCGAAGTGCCATGCACCTCGCTAGTATATGACAGCCAATAATAAATTTGTGCGATAGTTAACCGCAACCGTGGCTGAATAAATGAGTGGGTACAGCAGATTTTGCGTGGACTTCCCCTGTTTCCAGGTCTCAAATGCGGTCTGTGTCTCGCTTCCCTGGAAGCCGCTTTGCCGGCGGGCGTGTCTGGATTATTACCGTGAACTACCAAACCAAACGGGGTCGGCCTCCGATAGCGTGGGCGACTCCGATACGTCGAGGACAATAGATCGGCGAAGTCGGCGTCAGGCCATCTGGCCGAGCGCGAGGGCGTCGTCGGATTCGACCCAGGCGAGGGGGTTCTCCACGTCGAAGAGGACCACGCGGTCGTCGACCTCGTAGGCGTCCGTGGCGGCGACGCCGACCGTGTCGGCCGGGGCCGCTCGCACGTCCGCCGTCGGCTCGCTGTCGCCACTGTCCGACACGTCGCGGGGCGTCGTGTGGTCCGTCATGGCTTCGTGCCGGGGTTTGTGACACCGTATCAAGTATCTTCTGCCTGCAACGACGACGCGAGGGGCGCCGGGCCCGACCGGGCAGACCGCGGTTATTTTAATCGGCGGCCGCCAAGCGGGACCATCATGGAGCAAACGGAGTTTGGGGACTTCGGGGCCGGCGACGACCGGCCCGCCGAGGAAGCCGCCCACGTCGCCGGTGACGACGGCAGCGGCGGCGAGGTCGCGACGGTGGTCGACGCCGATTCGGTCCGGTTCCCCGAGGCCGACGGCAGCGTCACGATCACCGTCACGCAGGTCGACTACACCGTCGAGTACAGCGGCGACGACGAGTTCCCGGTCGTCCACGTCTTCGGCCGCCGGGAGACCGACGAGGGCCGGCCGAAAATCGAACACGTCGAGGTCTACGACTTCGAGCCGTACTTCTACGCGCCGATCGACAACGTCGACGACGAACGCATCGCCCAGTACGACGGGCTCGTCGACTACCGCGAGACTGACCCCGAGGGAGAACCCTTCGAGTCAATCCGCGGCGAGCGACTCGCGAAGATCATCGGTCGCACGCCGCGCGACGTGGGCCAAGTGCGCGACGAGTTCGAACACTACGAGGCGGACATCCTCTTCCCCAATCGCCTGCTCATCGACAAGGACATCGAAAGCGGGATCCGCGTGCCCGAGCGGCGGACCGACGACGGCACCATCCGGATCCCGCACGAGGAGGTCGAGGCCGTCGACGCCAACGCCACTCCCCGGGTGAACACCTTCGACATCGAGGTCGACGACCGCAACGGTTTCCCCGAGGACGGCGAGGAGACCATCGTCTGTCTCACCTCCCACGACTCCTATCGCGACGAGTACATCAACTGGCTGTACAACTCCCCGGACGGCGTCGACGGCCCCGCCGCCCTCGAAGCGTACGACCCCATCGAGGACGACATCGACGCCGACGTGCGCGTGTTCGACGAGGAGGCCGAGATGCTCGACTCGTTCATCGAGTATCTCGAGGAGACCGACCCCGACATCCTCACCGGCTGGAACTTCGCGGACTTCGACGCACCCTACCTGCTGGACCGCATCGAGGAACTGGCAGGCCCGGGCCACGACTACGACCTCGACATCGACCGCCTCTCCCGGGTGAACGAGGTCTGGCGCTCGGACTGGAACGGCCCGGACATCAAGGGACGGGTCGTCTTCGACCTCCTGCGGGCGTACAAGGCGACGCAGTTCAGCGAACTCGAGTCCTACCGGCTCGACGCCGTCGGCGAGGTCGAGATGGGCGTCGGAAAGGAGCGGTACCCCGGCGACATCGGCGACCTCTGGGAGGACGACCCCGAGCGACTCCTCGAATACAACCTCCGCGACGTGGAGCTGTGCGTCGAACTCGACCGCAAACAGGACATCATCGCCTTCTGGGACGAGGCGCGCAAGCTCGTCGGCTGCAAGATAGAGGACGCCCCGACCGCCGGCGACGCCGTCGACATGTACGTCCTCCACAAGGCCTACGGCGAGTTCGCGCTCCCCTCGAAGGGCCAGCAGGAGGCCACCGACGAGTTCGAGGGCGGCGCCGTCTTCGATCCCATCACCGGCGTCCGCGAGAACGTGTCGGTGCTGGACCTGAAGTCGCTCTACCCGATGTCGATGACGACCATCAACGCCTCGCCGGAGACGAAGGTCGACCCCGAGACCTACGACGGCGAGACCTATCGCACGCCCACGGGCGTCCACTTCCGGAAGGAACCCGACGGTATCATCCGGGAGATGGTCGACGAACTCCTCGAAGAGCGCGAGGAGAAGAAGGCGCTGCGCAACGACAACGACCCCGGGTCGGAGGACTACGAGCGGTACGACCGCCAGCAGGCCGCGGTGAAGGTCATCATGAACTCGCTGTACGGGGTGTTCGGCTGGGACCGGTTCCGACTGTACGACCGGGAGATGAGCGCCGGCGTCACCTCGACGAACCGCGAGGTCATCAGCTTCACCGAACAGGCGTCCAACGAACTCGACAAGGAGGTCATCTACGGCGACACCGACTCCGTGATGCTGGAGCTCGGCGGCGACACGCCGAAGGACGAGGCCATCGAGCGGTCGTTCGAGATAGAGGAGCACATCAACGACCGCTACGACGAGTTCGCCCGCGAGGAGCTCAACGCAGACTCCCACCGGTTCCAGATCGAGTTCGAGAAGCTCTACCGGCGGTTCTTCCAGGCGGGCAAGAAGAAGCGCTACGCGGGCCACATCGTCTGGAAGGAGGGCAAGGACGTCGACGACATCGACATCACGGGCTTCGAGTACCAGCGCTCGGACATCGCGCCGATCACGAAGGAGGTGCAGTTGCAGGTCATCGAGATGATCGTCCACGGCGAGGACCTCGAAGACGTGAAAGACTACGTCCACGACGTCATCGAGGACTACCAGTCCGGGAACGTCAGCCTCGACGACGTGGGCATCCCGGGCGGCATCGGGAAGAAACTCGACAACTACGACACCGACACCGCGCAGGTCCGCGGCGCCAAGTACGCCAACCTCCTCCTGGGGACCAACTTCGCCAGCGGGTCGAAGCCCAAGCGGCTCTACCTCGACACGGTCCACCCCGACTTCTTCCAGCGAGTCGAGGAGGAACTCGACCTCGACCCCGCGGAGGACCCGCTGTACGGCGAGTTCAAGCGAGAGGTGGCCGCGGGCGACGGGGTCATCTGCTTCGACTACGCCGACCAGGTCCCCGAGGAGTTCGAAGTCGACTGGGACAAGATGCTCGACAAGACCCTCAAAGGCCCCATCGCACGGGTCCTCGAAGCGCTCGATATCTCCTGGGAGGAGGTCAAGAGCGGGCAGGAGCAGACCGGTCTCGAGAGCTTCATGTAGCGCGGCGGCGGCCGCCGCTCCGGAAGTATCACGGGTTGAAACACTGCCCGTAGATTTTTGACGTGTAGGGTTTTAAAGACGCTATTGCCCGATGAAGCTAGCTCTCAGGAAACCATCGACGATACTCGTGGTCGCGTCGGACGAGTCCGAACGGGAACCCCTCGTCCGTGCGGCGGAGGCCTGCGACGGGGCGGACGTGGCGGTCGCCGAGTCGTTCGCGACGGCACGGGACCGCATCGATGGGGACGAGAGCGCTTGCGTCGCGATCGGAGACGTCGAGGAGGGGCTCATCGAGTTCCTGTCGAGCATCGAGCCCGACGTCCCGATCCTCTACTGCCCGATGGACGGTGACGAACGCACCGTCGCCGCCGCAGCAGCAGCGGGGGCGGGGTACGTCCCGCGAGTCGACGGATTACACGACCGTCTCGTCAACGCCATGACCGATGCGGTCGAGACCTACCAGGAACGCTGGGTCAGCGCGACGGAGAGCACGATTCTCGATACCATGCTGTCTGACCTCGATGTCGCGCTCTACGCGAAGGACGAACGGGCGCGTCACGTGAAAGTCGCCGACATCAAGGGCGGTGTCCCGCCCGGGGAGCAGTACGGAAAGACCGATCGGGAGATATTCGGGGACGACCACCCGTTCGATTCGGACGAAACGTACCGGGACGACATGCGGGTCATCGAAACGGGAGAACCGATCCGCGAGAAGATACAGCACCACGGCGAGGAGGTCCCCATCTGGTTGCGGACGACGAAAGTACCGCTACGGGACGAGGACGGGCCCATCACGGGCCTCGTCGGCATCTCGGTAGACGTCACCGAACTGAAAGCGCGTATCGGCGCGCTCGAACGACGGATCGAGCGCCTGGAGCACTTCGTCTCGCACGCACACCACGACCTGAAGAATCCGCTGCAGGTGGCCTCCGGCTTCCTGGAGATCGCCCGCGAGCAGGACGACGACGAGGTCGCCCTCGAGAAGATCCAGGGGGCTCTCAACCGGATGGAAGAGATGTTCGACGACCTCAGACAGACGTCGCAGGCCGGGACGAGTATCGACAGCCAGGCGGGGATGGTGCCGCTCACCCCGACCGTCGACGACGTGTGGGCGGCCATCGACACCGAACCGGCGACGCTCGACGTCGCGTTCCCCGACGGCGCCGCGATCCGGGCCGCCGACTCCGATGTTCGCCCGCTGTTCGAGAACCTCCTGAAAAACGCCGTCGAACACGGTTCGACGAGCAGTCGGTCACAGACCGACGACGCCGTGGAGCACGGCGGCGAGGGCGTGACCGTGAGGGTCGGGCCCCTCGCGGATGGGTTCTACGTCGCCGACGACGGCCCCGGGATCCCGGCCGAGGAACGCGACGCGGTCACGGAACAGGGGTACACGACCGCCGAATCGGGGAGCGGGTCGGGGCTGGCGATCGTCTCGGAGATAGCGACCGACAACGAGTGGGACCTCGTCGTCACCGAGAGCGAGTCCGGAGGCGCCCGATTCGAGTTCCGGAACGTGATGCTCGTGGCCGAACACCCGGGGCCGACCATCGCCGGCGCGTCACACGAACTCGACGAGGCGGTCGACGTGGGCGCGGTCACGACCGGCGACCGCGGGACGTACGACGCCGAAGCGGACCGATGGACGATAGAGTCTGACGGCACCAACATCTGGCAGCACGACAACGGCTTCCACTACGTGTTCACACGCGTCTCGGGCGACGTCCGGATCGAAGGGCGCGTGCGAGACGTCGAACGGGTGATCGACTACAGCAAGGCCGGGTTCATGATCCGGAGCGGGACCGACGAGGACTGCGCCTACGGACACGTCGGTGCGACTGCGGCGCAGGGCTCCGAGGTGCTCTGGCGCGGGCGCCCCGGTGCCGGAGGCCGGTCGCAGCTGCTCGGCGACGACGCCGACCGGTTCGAATACTACCGGATCGATCGGGTCGGCGACACGGTCACGTGCTCGGTGTCCCGGAGGGGGAAAGACTGGTACGCGGTCGACCAGCGACCGGTCGAGTTCGACAAGCAGGTACTCGTCGGAATCGCCGTCTCCAGCCTCTCTCCGGAATACCCCACGACGGCGGTCGTGGAGGACGTCACCGTCACCTCGCTCTCCGAACCGCAGACCGGCTGAATCGCCGGGACTCGACGCTCCGCGGACGCGGGTTACGGATTGTGAAACTTATTTTTCGCAATGGCGAATACAGCCAGGAAAAACTCGAAACTATTATCAGCGACAGGACCGTGTTTTAGGATGACCGAAACATATGGCTGTACTCGAAATAGACAACCTGCAGGCGAAAGTCGCAGAGGAGGGCGGTGAGCAGATCCTCGAGGGCGTGGATCTGGAAGTCGAGTCGGGCGAGATCCACGCGCTGATGGGACCGAACGGGTCCGGGAAGTCGACGCTGGCGAAGATCATCGCGGGCCACCCGGCCTACGAGGTCACGGGCGGCAGCGTCTCGCTGCACATCGAGGAGGACGAGTTCGAGGACATCGAGGTCCCCGAAGACCTCCAGACGTGGGACCTGCTCGACCTCGAACCGAACGAGCGCGCGGCGCTGGGCATCTTCCTGGCCTTCCAGTACCCCGCCGAGATCGAGGGCGTCACGATGGTGAACTTCCTGCGGACGGCGCTCAACGCCAAGCTCGAGGAGCGCGAGGAGCTCTTCGAGGACGAGGACGAAGAGGCCGAGGAGGCCGAGGGCGACACGAACGAGGACGCGGCCGGCTACGAGACGTCGCCGATGGAAGGTCCCGCCGACGAGGGCGAGGTCGGCGTCGCCGAGTTTCAGGAGATCCTCCAGGAGAAGATGGAGCAGCTCGACATGGACGAGAAGTTCGCGAACCGTTACCTCAACGCGGGCTTCTCGGGCGGCGAGAAGAAGCAGAACGAGGTCCTCCAGGCCGCGATCCTCGAGCCGTCGATCGCCGTGCTCGACGAGATCGACTCCGGGCTGGACATCGACCGCCTGCAGGACGTCTCGACGGGCATCAACGCCCTGCGCGACGAGCAGGGCGCGGGCATCCTGCAGATCACCCACTACCAGCGCATCCTCGACTACGTCGAGCCGGACTACGTCCACGTCATGCTCGACGGCGAGATCGCCAAGTCCGGCGGCGCGGAACTGGCCGAGACCCTCGAAGACGAGGGGTACGACTGGGTCCGCGAGGAAGTCTACGAGGCCGCATAACGTGCACAGCGTCATAAGGCTCGACACCAAACCTACGACACAACAATGAGTTCAGATCAAGACCACCTCAAAGAGACAGACACGGAGGCCCGCTTCGAGTTCAAGAAAGAGGAGAAGTCGGCCTTCGAGACCGAGAAGGGACTGACCGAGGAGACGGTCCGTCTCATCTCGGAGGACAAAGACGAGCCCGAGTGGATGCTCGAGCGACGCCTGCGCGCCCTGGAGCAGTTCCAGGAGATGCCGATGCCGACCGACTGGCCGGGGCAGCCCGACCTCTCGGAGGTCGACATCGACGAGATCGTCCCCTACATCCGCCCGGACATCGAGACGCGCGGCGGCGCCGAGAACTGGGAGGACCTCCCCGAGGAGATCCAGGACACCTTCGACAAGCTGGGCATCCCGGAGGCCGAGAAGAACGCGCTCTCCGGCGTCGGCGCGCAGTACGAGTCGGAGATCGTCTACCAGAACATGCAGGAGCGCTGGGAGGAGAAGGGCGTCATCTTCTGCGACATGGACAAGGCCGTCCAGGAGCACGAGGAGATCGTCAAAGAGCACTTCATGACGAAGTGCGTCCCCCCGAGCGACAACAAGTTCGCCGCGCTGCACGGCGCCATCTGGTCCGGCGGTTCCTTCGTCTACATCCCGGAGGACACCACGGTCAACATGCCGGTGCAGGCGTACTTCCGGATGAACTCCGAGGGGATGGGTCAGTTCGAGCACACGCTCATCATCGCCGAGGAGGGTTCCGAGGTTCACTACATCGAGGGCTGTTCCGCGCCGAAGTATTCGGCCTTCAACCTCCACAGCGGGGGCGTCGAGGTCTTCGTCGGTGAGGACGCCCACGTCCAGTACTCGACCGTGCAGAACTGGTCGAAGAACACGTACAACCTCAACACCAAGCGCGCCATCGTCGAGGCCGACGGGACCATGGAGTGGGTCTCCGGTTCGATGGGCTCGAAGGCGACGATGCTCTACCCGAGCACCATCCTCAAGGGCCCCGGCGCGACCGACAACCACATCACCATCGCCATGGCCGGCGAGGGTCAGGACATCGACACCGGCGCGAAGGTCTACCACAACGCGCCGAACACGAACTCCACCATCGAGTCGAAGTCCATTGCCAAGGACGGCGGCCGCACCAACTACCGCGGGCTCGTCCACATGGCCGACGGCGCCAAGGGCTCGAAAACTAACGTCGAGTGTGACGCGCTGATGTTCGACAACCAGTCCACGTCGGACACCATGCCGTACATGGAGATCAAGGACAACGACGTCGACGTCGCTCACGAGGCGACCGTCGGCAAGATCGGCGACGAGGACGTCTTCTATCTCCAGAGCCGCGGTCTGGACGACGACGACGCCAAGCAGATGATCGTCGCCGGCTTCATCGAGCCGATCACCGAGGAACTGCCCATCGAGTACGCGGTCGAGCTCAACCGCCTCATCGAACTGGAGATGGAGGGCTCGCTCGGGTAACCCCCGGTGTCTACCATGAGCACGCAGCTACACGCGAACCTCACGGAGGAGCAAGTACAGCAGATCAGCGACGAGCTCGACGAGCCCGAGTGGCTCCTCGAGACCCGTCTGGAGGCGCTCGACGCGCTCGACGGCCTGGACATGCCGGACGTCATCACGACGCCGGGTCCGCGCAACTGGACGAACCTCGTCGACCTCGACTACGAGACGCTGGTCGACCCCCTGGAGTTCGCCCAGGAGAAAGACCGCGTCGAGGCCGAGGGCGCCGATGTCCTCTCGTGGGACGAGGCGCTCGCCGAGCACGGCGACCTGATCGAGGAGCACTTCGGCAGCGTCGTCGACCCCCAGCGGGACTTCCTGACGGCCCTCTCCACCGCGCTGTTCAGCGCCGGGACGCTCGTCTACGTCCCCGAGGGCGTCGCCGCCGAGGACGTGAAGATCCGCACGACGATGAACAGCCGCTCGCTGTTCAACTACACGCTCGTCGTCGCCGAGGAGTCCTCCTCGGCCACGATCCTCGAACGCCAGACGACCGGCACGAACATCGACGGCGACCAGTACTACTCGGGCGTCGTCGAGGTCGTCGCCGGCGAGAATTCGAGCGTCCAGTACGGCGCGCTGCAGAACCTCGCCGAGGACACCTACAACTTCCAGGTCAAGCGCGGCCACGCCGACGACCACGGCACGGTCGACTGGATCGAGGGCAACATCGGCTCCCGACTCACCAAGTCCAGCGTCGAGACCCGACTGCTCGGCGAGGGCTCCGAGAGCCAGATCGTCGGCGCCTTCTTCGGGCACGACGACCAGCACTTCGACATCAACAGCCGCGTCTGGCACGAGAACGAGCACACCACCGCCGACCTCGTGACCCGCGGCGTCCTCGACGACGAGGCCCGCTCGGTCTACGAGGGCGTCCAAGACGTCGGCCGCGAGGCGTGGGACACCAACTCCTACCAGCGCGAGAACACGCTGATGCTGAGCGACGACGCCGAGGCCGACGCCTCGCCGAAGCTCATCATCAACAACCACGACACCGAGGCCAGCCACTCCGCGACGGTCGGCCAGGTCGACGCCGAGGAGCTGTTCTACATGACCTCCCGCGGCGTCGACGAGAAGCGCGCGAAGGACATGCTCGTCGAGGGCTTCTTCGTGCCCGTCTTCGAGGAAGTCGCCGTCGACGAGCTCCGCGACGACCTCGACGAACTCGTCGTCAAGCGCCTGCAGGAGTAACGGGACTTCTCGCGGTTTTCGTCTGAAGGGACGCGCTCTTCCACGATTCTCGGTACGCCGCGCCGTTCCCAGCCCGCGAAAATACGCCGCGATTTTAAATAGAGCCGGCGAACCATACCCACGTAACGGATGCGCCCGATCCACATCGTCCCCCTCGTAGTCGCGGCGCTCGCTCCCCTCCACGCCGGCCCTCCCCGACTGTTCGCCGACTCGGTGCTGGGGGTGATCGTCGGCGTCGTCGCCGTCGTCCTGTACCTGGCCGCGCTCCGCTGGACCGGAGGCGACCGTCGGGACACCGGTACCGAGGGGGCACGGAACCGCGACCGCGGGACGAACTGACCGCTCCGCTCGAATCGCCGAGGGAAGCACTTACGTCCCCTGCTCTCCGAGGACTGCGCATGAACGGAGTCGCGCGCGACGACTACCGGGAGGCCGAACGGTGAGTCTCACCGTCCCGGTCGGGTCCGACCACCAGTTGGCCCGCCTGTTGCAGATCGGCATCGTCCTCGAAGAGGTCGTCGAGGCCCGCGCCGCCAAACACGCCGCGGACTCCGCCGCAGACCTCGGTGACGAGGTCACGGCGATGCTCGAAGAGGCGGCCGAGGAGTCGGCCGACCACCGCAACCGCCTGGAAGCGCTGGTCGACGAACTCGACGCGGAGACGGTCCCCTTCGAGGAGATCGAGATGCTGGTCGAAGCCCAGTACGAGGCCGACGAGGACTTCGACGGCGTCCTCTACGACCAGCTCTGCAACGAGGAGACCGCCTACAAGTTCTACGACGACCTCATCGACGCGGTCGAGGCCTCGGACGTGCAGTTCGGCATCGACCGCGAGCGGCTCATCGACACGCTCGCGGCGATCCGCGAGGAGGAGGCCGAGGGCGTCGAGGAAGTGACCCAACTCATGGAGGAACGACGATGAACGCCGACGGAACTCCGTTCCGTCGAGCTCACGCGAACCCGGAGGGATACGCATGAACACGGCCGACCAGTACCTGAAAGCCATCTACCTCATCCAGCAGATCGAGGATGGGCCGGCATCGACCGGCGACCTCGCCGACCGGCTCGACGTGAGCCCCGCCAGCGCCAACGAGATGATCGGCAAACTCGAAGACCAGGGGCTGGCCGAACACGAGAAGTACAAGGGCGTCACCCTCTCGGACGACGGCATCGTCCGCGCTCGCGACGCCCTCCAGAACTACTGCATCATCGAGCGCTTCCTCGTCGAAGTTCTCGAAGTCGAGGAGTTCCGCGGCGAGGCCCGCCAGCTAGAGAGCGTCATCGACGAGACCGTCGCCGAGCGCCTCGACACCATCATCGACCGCGACCCGAAGTGCCCCGACTGCTTCGATCCGGAAGACGACGTCTGCAGCCTGCTGGAAGTCCCGGCGACCGCCGACGACTGACCCGTCTCGAAGCGTTGAAGTTCGCCCCCAGTGTACGATTTTGCAGCGAGCGGTTCGACAGTCCGGCCAGCGGACGGCCGTTCGAACTGCCGGCAGTCCCGTGGTGTAGTGGCCAATCATAGTGGCCTTTGGAGCCACTGACAGCGGTTCGAATCCGCTCGGGACTATCCTCGGTTCTCAGGCTGTCTACGCACACATTTCCGTCCCGGAGACGACTCCCGGTCGGACGTTGGATTCCCGCCACCCCGGTCACTTTACGGCAACTCCGCCGCCGACGAACAGATCTGATCAGCACGTCGCAGAATAGTGTCTCTAATTGATGATTACGGTGTGACTATTTTTTGTAACTCCGAATGTATTGACATCCGGGTTGCACGGATGCGAACAGTACTGATGGCACTCGTCGTCGTCCTGTCGGCGGTCACGGCAGGCGTCGGCGGCGCGGCAGTGGTATCGCCACCGAACGAACGGGCAGGCGCGGTCAGCCCGGCGGACGCGACTGATGCGGCGAACGCGGCGGACGCGGTAATCCCGAAAGAGGACCAGGAGAACACCTCGGACGGGTACCGGGCGATCGAACCGACGCGTAACTGGACGGACAAACCGGTCGACCTCGACACGGCGCCCGCGGAGTTCTCCGGCGCGGGGGCGTCGAACGGGTCCGTGAGCGTCGCGAGGTCGGACTCCATCGCGATGGACCCGAGCGACGAGGACCACCCGCTGGTCGGGACGAGCAAGCAGTACCTCGGGTCCGACCAGGGAAGCTACTACTTCAAGGAGTACACGCTGCTCTCGGTCGGCGAGAACATCGAGGTCTGGGTGGCGAACGACCTCTCGTGGCCGGCGAACGACACGCGGACGGACCCGACCATCTCCGAGGACCAGGCCGAGGCGATGGCCCGGCAGTTCGACGGGAACATCCACCCCGTCGAGTCGGAGACGTTCGGCGAGCCCGCGGCCCGCAACGGCACGGAGTCGCTGCTCGAACGGTCGGGCACGGTGCCCGAGGACTACTACCAGACCGGCAACGGCTCCGACCGGACGGTCCTGCTCGTGGACAACATCCGCGACCAGAACTACTACGACGAGGACCACCCGCTGTACATCGCCGGGTTCTACTCGCCGACGATCCAGCAGTACACCGACCGCAACGCGATCACGATCGACGCCTACGGCTGGAACGGAGTCGGCGACTCCGGGGGACAGACGGGCTACGAGGGGACCCTTGCTCACGAGTACCAGCACCTGATCCACGCCGACCTCGACGGCGACGAGACCAGCTGGGTCAACGAGGGGATGTCCGACTACGCGGAGTATCTCACCGGTTACGGCGTCCCGCAGGGCCACCTCAACGCATACGAGGAGCTGCCCTCGAACTCCCTGGTCAACTGGGAGGACCAGGGGTCGGCGAACGTCCTCGCCGACTACGGTATCGCCTTCACGTGGACGATGTACCTGGCGGACGAGTACGGCCGGGACTTCGTGACGAATCTCGCTCGGGACGACGCCAACGGGATCGACAGCGTGGAGAACACGCTCGACGAGGTCGGCGCGAAGCGCGACTTCGAGGACCTCTACCAGGACTTCTCGACGGCGGTCGTGACCGACGACCACAGGACGCCGCGGAAGGACGAGTACCACATCGACGGCGTCGAGGTGAACGTCAACACCTCGGGGAACGTCGGGACGGCCGGCGTCTGGGGGACGAACTACCGGTCGATCGACACCAGCGACCGCGGACCGATCAGGGAGGTGACCGTCTCCGGCACGGAGTTCACCGACACGCAGTGGTCGACGGCGACCGATCCCGTGACCGGCCAGGGGGACGTGCTCTACAGCGGTTCTGGGAACCTCTTCGACCGCCACGCCATCGTCGAGCGAGACCTCTCCGACGCGGAGCGCCCGACGCTCACCTTCGAGTCGTACCAGCGGATCGAGGCGAACTGGGACTACGGGTTCGTGCAGGTCTCGACCGACGGCGGCGAGACCTGGCACAGCCTCTCGAATCAGGACACCGACGGCGCGCCCGCTGACGGCGCCCATCCGCTCGTCCGGGAGAACGTCCCGGGACTGACCGGGAACACCGACGGCTGGGAACGCCAGTCGTTCGACCTCTCGGAGTTCGCCGGCAACGAGAGCGTCCTCGTCTCCGTCCGGTACGTGACCGACTGGGCCGTCGCCCAGCCGGGCTGGTGGGTCAAGAACGTCACCGTCGCCGGGGAGTCGGTCGCTACCAACTCGACGGACCCGTTCATGAGCGAACGGGAGGCGACCGGTGACAGGGTCGAGTACCAGTTCACGTTCGTCGGGATCAAGCACAACGGCAACTACCAGGTCAAACAGATCGATACGACGACGTTCGACGAGTCCGGCGAGGAAGACCTGAAGAAGTTCCTGCACAACGGCAACTTCGAGCGCGTCGTCGTGGCGAGCACCTGGGCCGGGGACGAGAGCGAGAGCGGCCGCGTCCCAGTCGGGATCGAGTTCACGTTCGCCGGCGAGGACGAACGCGCGAACGACCACGGCAATGGTCACGGTAACGGCCACGACAATGGGAACGGTAACGGCAACGGCAATGGTCACGGCAACGGCCACGGGGGACGATAACGGCCCGCTGAAGTGACCGGTTCGACCCCGACCCACCGGTCGGGACCCCTCCTTTTCGTCGGCACCTTCCGATGCGCGAACGCGGTCAGATCGGCGTGTGGACGGCCCGGTAGCCGTCTGCGGTACGCTCCACGGACTCGATGGCGTACAGCCGCAGGTCCCGCTCCTGGCTGGTCCGGACCGGAAAGTCGTAGTGGGTCGCCTCGTAGTCGAGGGAGTCACCGCTCTCGCGGGTCTCGGCAACGAACTCCCGGTGGCGGTCAAGTCGCTCCCTGACGACCGACCGCGAGAGGGCCGCCACGTCGGTCATCTGGTCGTCGAACACCTCGGTGAAGGCCGCCTCGCGCTCGTAGCCGATCGAGTTCCGGCCGGCGACGAGGGCGGCGAGCGACGTGGTGCCGGTGCCCCAGAACGGGTCGAGCACGGTGTCGTCGTACACCGAGTACATGTTGACGAGGCGGTAGGGTATCTCGAAGGGGAACGCGGCCGAGCGCTCGCGGAGGTCGTCGTGGCCGAGGCCCTGGAGTTCGCCCTGCACGTCGGTCCAGACGTCAGAGAACCAGCGGTTGCGCTCCTCCCAGAAGTAGGCGGCCTCGTAGCGGCGGTCGGCGCCGGGTTCGAACGACCGCGAGTCGCTCCCGTTGCGGAAGACGAGAACGTACTCGTGTTCGAGCGTGACGTAGGCGTTCGGCGGGACCATCCCCGAGCCCATGAACTTCGCGGCGCTGTTGGCGGGCTTGCGCCACAGCACGTCGGGCAGCGGGTCGAAGCCGAGCGACTGGAACGCCTCGACGACGCGCGCGTGGTTGGGGTAGACGCTGAAGCTATCGCCGACCGTCCGGGTGGCGTCGCCGACGTTGACGCAGGCGATGCCCCCGTCGACGAGGACGCGCGACACTTCGGCCCAGACGTCGTCGAGGACGCCGTGCATCGCCTCGAACGCGCGGTCGCCGTCCCCGTCGGCGAGCGCGTCGCCAACGGCTGGATCGAGGGCGGTGAACGTCTCGTCCCACATCTCGATCATCGGGTAGGGAGGCGAGGTGACGACGAGGTCGACGCTGTCGGCGGCCACGTCCGAGAGGTCGCGCGCGTCGCCCACGACGACCCGGTGACTCGTCTCCATCGTCCCTGTAGTCTACACCACCCTCCTTGAGTCTCCCGACCGAGGCGAGGCTGTGCGCCCGGGCCCCCAACCGGGGGTGATATCAATTCTTATCATCTCGACGGCCGTCGCTTAACATATGACCGTCGTCAGCGTCTCGATGCCCGACGAACTCCTCGAACGGATCGACGCGTTCGCGGACGAACACGGGTACACCGGGCGGAGCGAGGTCGTCCGCGAGGCGGCGCGCAACCTGCTCGGCGAGTTCGAGGACAAACAACTCGAAGAGCGCGAACTGATGGGCGTCGTCACGGTCCTGTTCGACTACTCCTCCTCGGGGGTCGAAAACCGGATGATGAACCTCCGCCACGAGTACGAGAACCTCGTCGCCTCGAACGTCCACAGCCACATCGGCGACCACTACTGCCTCGAACTGTTCATCCTGGAGGGCTCGCTCGAAGACATCTCGACCTTCGTGGGCAAGATCCGGGCGACCCAGGACACGCTCTCTATCGACTACTCCGTCATGCCGGTCGACCGCATCGACACCATCGGGTAGTCCGGCGGTCCGGACGTCCCGGTGGGCTGACGGCCGCTACAGGTACGCCGCGTCCCACCGCGTCGCCTTGCGGGCGTTGCCGCAACTGTCGCACTCGATGCGGCCCATGGCGTCCATCGCGTTCGCCAGCCGGTTGCAGTTGGCACAGAAGTAGCCGTAGTGCTCGGTCGCGTCCTCGTCGGCATAGACGGCGTAGAACTTCCCCGAAGAGCCCTCGTCCCAGTCGCTCTCGTCGACGTAGACGGTGTCACCGTCGCTCGCCCGGATGGACTGCAGTCCGCCCGCCTCCCCCTCGGCGTAGACGTTCTCGACGCGCGTCTCTCCGGCGATCTCGACCTCGTCCCGGCCGACTCGTTCGAACCCCTGTGCCTCGTAGAACTCGTTCCCGTCGGCGTTGTCTTCGAGCACGCGCCCGGCGACGCGGTCGACGCCGGAGGCCGTCAGTCGGTCGTGAGTCCGGTCGAACAGTGCGCTCGCGACGCCTCGGCCGCGATACGCCGGATCGACGTGGAGCCACAGGAGCGTCGCCGTACCGCCGTCCCCCGAGCGCTCGGACTCGGCGAAGCCGACGACCTGCCCGTCCCGCTCGGCGACGAGCACCAGTCGGTCGTCGTCGTCGATCGTCTCGTCCAGCGCGTCCTCGTCGTACCATCCGGACACGGCGGTGGTGATCGCCTGGGGACCGAGGGAGTACGACGCCTGCAACGACCGACGGGCCACGTCCCGGATCGCGGGGCTGTCCTCCGACGCTGCGGTTCGAACTTGCATATGTGGGTTGTTGACACCCATCACGATAAAACCACAGCCACGCCGCGGATCGGCTGTCGACTCGTCGGGCCGCGACGGGGATCGGTGGGCGAGCGTGGAATTTGTCGGGGCGAGAGCGGCATCGACCGGCCCGGAGGGTTCGTCCGTGAGACGAAATCGCAAGACAGTGGCCCTGTCACGGTGGAACATCCCATTCGATGGGACCGCGAGCGACCCCGGAATCCGGGCGAAACCGGTGGGCCACGGGTGTCGTAACGCCTAAGAGTCGAACGCGCGTTTCTATCCGTAAGATGACTGACGCACGTATCTCTCGGGGGTGGTTCTGTGGGGGTCGAGATTAGGGAGTCGCCGGTCTCCGAGGAGGAGTTCGAGGAGATGAAGGGCTTCGTTCACGACTACCTCGCCGCCAGCGTCGAGAGCGAGGACGACGGCGGCCGCATGCGGTGGTACCCCTGGCACTCCGCGGAGTACCGGTTCAATCACATCCTGAACGTCGTCGAACTCGCCGAGGAGATCGCCGAGTCCGAGGGCGCGAACGTGGACGTGACCCGCGTGGCCGCGCTGTTCCACGACATCGCGAAACTGGAGGTCGACCAGGACCTCCACGCCGAGGAGGGCGCCCGCATCGCCCGCGAGTACCTCACGAGCCACGGCGACTACCCCGCGTCGTTCGTCGACGAGGTCTGCGCCGCGGTCGAGGACCACTCCTATCAGGGCGATCTCACCGACCTCTCCCTGGAGACCCAGTGTCTCATCGAGGCCGACCTGCTCGACAAGGTCGGGGCGAACGGCACGGCCCTGATGCTCCTGCGGATGGGCTACGAGTCCCGCACGCACATCGACGCGGCCGAGATGGTCGGGCGCGTCCTCGAACGCGGCATCGACGCCCGCGAGCGCGTCCGGAGCGACACCGCCGAGAGCATCGTCCACCGCCGGCTCAAGCGGGTCAAGTGGTTCAAGGAGTGGCTCGAATCCGAGGTCGCCGACGTCGACCCCGACGGGGACCTGCGCGGCCCGCCCGACCGACCGGACTGACCCGGTCTACCCTTCGCGCCGAGGCCTCCGACAGCTACGCGACCGAGCCGAGGAGCGTCCGCGCCGCCGTCCAGCAGAAGGTGGCGCCGAAGCCCGCGAGTACGACGGCCGAGACGCCTGCGACGGCCGGCGCGAACGAGTCGACGCGTCGGCCGACGCTGACCAGCGTCGCGGGGAAGCCGACGATCCAGACGCCGATCCCGCCGAACAGCCCCGCGAGTAGCGCCGGACTCCCGGTTCTGACCACCAGCACGCCCGACAGTCCCTCGCCGACGGCGGGCAGGTACGAGAGCACGTCGACGGTCCCGGGTTCGAGCAGGCCGACGCCGACCGTCAGCCAGAAGAGTATCTGGTAGGGGTTCGTCAGCGCGAGGACGAACGCCTTCGTGAAGCCGCGAGCGTCGGCGTCGTCCGGGGCGGGCCCTGCGTCGTCGGACAGGAAGTCCGCGCGAGCGTCGCGGACCGCGCCGGCGGCGAAGTAGAGCATCAGCAGCCCGCCGGCACCGACCATGATCGCCCGGACCGTCCCCGCGTCGTCGAGGAACGCCACCACGCCGGCCAGCGACAGCGCGAAGAAGATCAGGTCGGCGCTCATCGCGCCCAGCCCGGCCGTGAAGCCGGCGAGCCAGCCGCGGAGGACGCTCTCCTCGGCGATGACCGCGTTCATCGGGCCGGGCGGCGCGGCCAGCGCCAGCCCGAAGACCACGCCGACGCCGACGGTCTGCGCGGCGGTTGCGACTCCCATCGGCGTCGGATACCGACCGGATCGCGAAAAAGGCGTTGCGTCCGACGCGTCCGAGCCCGCCACGGGGACACAGCGCGGTTCCCGCCCGGCCCGCTACTGGTACATCCCGATCGGCTGGGCCTTCGAACTCTCCTCCTGGGCCTCCTGCATCCGCTGGGCGAGGTTCTCGCGGGCCTCGCTGATCTCCTCGGCCTGCTCGACGAGGTGGTCGGTGTCGACGTCGACGCCCGCGATCGGGCCGACGCCGTCCAGCAGGATCACGCGCGCGGCCTCCGGATCGGGGAAGTTCCTGTTGGACTCGACGACCAGCCCCAGCGCGTCGAGGTCGCTGCGGTTCGCCTCGTAGAGGAGCGCGCCGGTCGGGCCGCTGATGACGCCGCTCTCCGTCGGCGCGGGGATCCCGTGTTCGTCGAGGATCGCGGCCGCGCCGCCGTTCGCGACGCCGTACAGTTCGGGGACGCCGTCTTTCTCGGCGGGGAGCCCGGAGACGAACAGGGCCGTCGCGTCTCGCTCGCCCAGCCAGGCGGTCAGACAGGTAGCGAAGTCGTCGGCCGCGTTCGGGGAGACGGGCACGTCGCTCTGCAGGACGAGCAGGTCCCGCGCCTCGTCGGCGTAGATCCGGACCGGCGGCTCGTAGGCGCGCTCGCCGTCGTTGAAGACGGCCACTTCGGGGAGGCCGTCGCAGTGACACGACGCGTAGTAGGTCATGTCGAGCGCGTCGACGAGGTGGTCGGCCGCGATCTTGCCGACGAGGCCGACGCCGGGTAGCCCCTCGATCAGCGTCGGCGAGTCGAGTTCGATCCCGTCGTCGTGTACCTGCACGCGTGCCATGACGGATCCCCGGGCTGCCAGCGGCTTAAAACCGCACGCGGCGGAGCGGCCGGCGGCACAGAGACCGACCGTTCCCGGCGCGAGACGAGGGGGTTAACACGGGCGGGAGCGAACGGAGCCCCAATGGACGTACTGGAGCGCTACGCGCCGCTCGTCGACGATTTCGACGCCTTCCGCGCGGCCTGCGACCGGCCGCTCCCCTCGGTCGTCCGCGTCAACACGCTGAAGACGACCGTCGAGCGCGCCCGAGCGGCCCTGGAGGAGGCCGGCATCGCCTACGAGCCCCGCGAGTGGCACGACGGACTGCTCGCGCTCCCCGAGGACCAGCCGGGGACGAACTGGCCGTACGTGCTCGGCTGGATCCACGGGCAGGAGGAGGTCTCCGCCGTCCCCGCGGAGGTCCTCGACCCCCAGCCCGGCGAGCGCGTCTGGGACGCCTGCGCGGCGCCGGGCAGCAAGACGACCCAGATCGCCGCGCTGATGGACGACACCGGCCTGCTCGTCGCGACGGACAACAACCTCGGCCGGATCTCTGCGCTGCGGTCGAACGCCGAGCGCGCCGGCGCCACCAACGTCGCCGTCACTCACGAGGACGCGCGCAATCACTCGCTCAAACCGTTTCGCGCGCCCGACGCCGACGAGGGGCGGGAGGGCGCACCGTACGATCGGGCGCTCGTCGACGTGCCGTGTTCCTGCGAGGGGACCATCCGCAAGAACCCCGACGCGCTCGACGACTGGAACCTCGATCACGTCCACGGCATCGCCGGCGTCCAGAAGGGCGTCCTCCGTCGGGCGATCCAGACCACCCGCGAGGGCGGCACCGTCGTCTACTCCACCTGCACGTTCGCGCCCGAGGAGAACGAGGCCGTCCTCGACTACGCGCTCGACGAAGAGCCGTGCGAACTCGTCGAGTTCGACCTGCCGCTCGACTCGCGGCCCGGCGTCACCGAATGGGAAGACGAGACCTACGACGAGTCCGTCCGGAAGGCCAGGCGCATCTACCCGCACCACAACGACACCGGCGGCTTTTTCTGCGCGAAACTGGAGGTGACCGCCGAATGAGTCCCGACGCCGCGGAGGAAAACGACGGGACTCGATTCGACCGACTCCCCCCAACGGCCGACGAGCGGACGGTCGAGGGCCGGGCGACCCGCGAGGAAGTGCTGGAGTGGTGGGACGAGCGCTTCGGCGTCCCGCCGGAGACGTTCGAGAACCACACCTTCTGGGAGCGCGGGTCGGGGAAGATCTGGGCGTTCGCCGACGACGTGGCCTCGCCGGTGGAGATCGAGGGGCTCGGGCTCGCCTTCCTGCGGACGCGCCGGGAACACTGGAAACCGACGCTGGAAGCCGTCCAGCGGTTCGGCGACCGCGCCGACGAGTGCGTCGTCCACCTCTCGCGGGAGCAGGCGGCGACGTTCGTCGCCGGCGACGACCAGGAACTCGACTGGGACGGCGACTGGGGGTACCTGATCGTCACGACCGACGTCGCGGACGAGCCCGCACCCGTCGGCGTCGGCCTCTACGTCCACGGCGAACTCCGCTCGCAGGTCCCGAAGGGACGGCGTCGGGAACTGTAGGAGCGGCGTCGGGAACTGCAAGAGCGGCGCCGAGCCGCGGGAGCACACCGACGTGCGCCCGCGATGCCCGACCACGACAACACTTAACAGGAGAACCGAGAATCGTAGTGGTATGTCGTGGTCGCGCCGGATCTGGGTCGTCCTGGCGGTCATCGCCGTACTCGGCGCCTCGGCCGCAATTCTCGCCTCGCTGTACGGCGACGGCGCCGTCGCCGTCGAGGACGTGACCGTCACGGGCGCGACGCCGACGAACACCACGGCGAACTGCGAGAACGTCGTCGTCCGGAGCGCGTCCGTCTCAGCCACTGTCAGCCGTCCGGGAGCGAGCGTCGACAACCAGCAGTTCTGGGCCGTCGGGGTGGCTGTCCGCGCCTCGGTCTTCGGGGAGACGAAGCGACGGGTCGTCTCGGTCCCGCCCGGCTCCAGTCGGACGGTGACCGTCCCGTTCACCAGCGTCCGCGAGGGATCTTGGGCGCCGCAGTCGTTCGAAGACGTCGTGATACAGGTCTCACAGGGCAGCGCGACCGTCGCCGAGCGGACGAAGACGGTGACGCTCGTCCCCGTGAAAGCCGGCCAGGACTGCTGACCGGACGGGCCTCGGTTACGGACTCACTCGTCGCGCTCGCGGACCGTCCCGCCGCTCAGGCCCTCCCAGGCCACCCGGTACCCCAGCGCCGAGAGCGCGGCGCTGGCGTCGTCGATGCCGTACTCGTCCAGCGCGGTCTCGGCCTCGTCGAGGTCCATCCCGACCTCGATCCGGCCGGCGAGTTCCCCCAGCACCGCCGGCCTGACGAGGGTGCGTCCGACGCGCTCGTGCTCCGGGAAGGCCTTGTCCTCGACGGCGCTCTGGCTGACGCCGTACTCCGCGGCGAGCGATTCGATCGTCACCACGTCCGCGTCGGGAACCAGTTCGTCCGGCAACGCGGCGGCGCTCTCGGCGACGAGTTCGTCCTCGTAGCGCCGGAGGGCGTCGCGAACGTCCTTGACGCGAACCGTCCCGGAATAGGGGATGGCGCGGTGGTCTCGCGCTTTGATGGCCTCGCCGGCGCCCAGGTCCTCGTCGACGGCGACGAGCAGCTCGACGTCGTCGATGGCGTCAAGCTGGGCGAGCTTCTTCTCGACGTACTCCGGCGTCCAGAAGCCCATGATCTCGAAGAACACGCGGAAATCGGCGTGGCGGTAGTCGAAGGCGAAGTCTGGGATAGCGACGCTCGCGCCCGCTTCGAGGGGTTCGGGCTCGCGGACGAGGTCCCAGTCCAGGTCGAGCGACTCGAAGCGCGTCGCGAACTCCGCCTCGACGCCGCTGTCGTAGCTCACGTCGGTCACGGGCTCGACGCCCGGCACCGACACGTCGGCGTCGGTGAGCGTCATCGTCCGCTCGGTGCCGCGGTCGTCGACGGTCGCCTCCAGGCGCCAGTCGTCGGCTTTGGCGACCGTCCGAAGGAGGCGGGCGAAGCGGGTGCCGTAGCGGCGCGTCGCCCGGAACAGGGCGTCCGGTCCGGTGACGACCACCTCGCGCCCGGCGTCGGTCTTCCGGACTTCGTACATCAGGCGGAGGCGCTTGACGGCGGAGACGAGCGCCTTCGGGTCGCTCGACCGGACGCGGACCTCCGTGGCGTCAAACAGCGCCGTCTGGCCCAGCGAGAGGTTGTACTGGGCGACCAGTTCGTCGGGGTCCCAGCGCGGGTCCACCGCGGCGAGGACCTGCCGGTCTTCGAGGTCGGCGTACAGCGAGTCGGCGACCGCCTCGGCGTCGGTGTCGGCGTCGAACCTCCCCGCGGCCCGTTCGAGCGCCCGCTCGCGGTCCTCGGCGGTGACGACGCCGACGGCCTCGCTCGCGGCGAAGGCGGCCTCGCGGGCGCGGTGGGGGTCGACCGGCGCGCGCACCTCGAAGCGGGCCTCGCGGTCGAGCAGCTTGGCGAACCCGCGGACCAGCTTGAAGTCGTCGGCCTCGCGTTCGAGCGACTGGAGGGCGTCGTCGAGCTCCGCCTGCGTGTGGTCGACGTGACCCTGGAAGACGCCGAGGACTCGCGCGGCGAGCTCGCGCCGGTCGGCGTCGACGAACTGCGGGTGGAAGCCGCCGCCGGCGCGCGAGACGCGCAGCAGGTCCTTCGTCAGCACGGCCGGGAATCGGCCGCCGACGGGCATAAGCGCGGCGGGTGGTCGTTCGCGCCGGCGGCGCCACCGTCGGGTGGATCCGACGAGAAGATTCTTACCGGACCGTCCCCGGGAGGCAGGTATGCAACGACGGAGGGTCCTGCGTGGGCTGGCCGCCGTCGCCGCGGGCGCGGCGGCGGGGTGTACGGGCGCCAACAGGGAGGTGCCGGTGACGGCCCCGGAACCCCCGGACGAAGTCCGCAACGCCGGAAGCGGCGGGAGTTCGAACGGCGGCGAAACGCCAGAGTCGCTGCAGTTTGCCGTGCCCGAGTGGTCGTACGAGGCGACCGAAGACGGCGACCTCCGGGTCGTGCTGACGGTCGAAAACCGGGCGCAGAGCCCCGACGAGGCGACGATGACGGTCGTCCTCACGGCGGGCGACAAGCGATTCACGCCGACGGAGCACGTCTCGCTCCAGCCCGGCGAGTCGCGGGAGATACGGATCGTCGTCCCCGTTGCGTACAGCGAATACGACGCGGAACCCGGGTTCGAAGTACGGTTCGACCCCGGCGCGCCCGAGACGCCGCTCCCCGAGGGGACGGTCACGCCGTACCCCGAAGACAGGGAGACCGCGACGGCCTCGTCGACGGGGACAGCGAACTCCACAGCCGTCGCGACGACTGCGAGCGACGGCGACCCGACCGCGACGGAGTAACGAGCGGAAAGGAGTCGCCCCGGAGATCACCGCCGCCGGCGCGCGACCCGTTCTTCGGCCGTCTCCTCGGTGACGATCTCGTACAGCAACGCGCGCTCGCCGAGAGACGACTGCGTCGTCTCTCGGGCCTCCGAGTCCGTGGACTCGGGGCCGCCGCCGCCTTTCGGCCGCAGGATCCGTCCGAGGCGCTGGGTGAACTCCCGTTCGCTCCCGCTCCCGGAGAGCACGACGGCCACGTTCGCGTCGGGCACGTCCACTCCTTCGTCGAGGACGTTCGCAGTCACGACGCGGGAGTACTCCCCGGAGCGGAACCGCTCCAGTATCTCGCGGCGCTCGCTCGCGCCGGTCTCGTGGGTGATCGCGGGGATCAGGAACCGCTCTGAGAGCCGATAGACGAGGTCGGTGTGGGCGGTGAAGACGATGATCCGGTCCGCACGGTGTCTGTCGAGGATGACCCGCAGGCGTTCGACCTTCTCGTCCGCGTTCATCATCACTTCGCGGGCGCGCTGCTTGGCCAGCAGCGCTTCGCGGGCCCGCGGATCGCTCCCGGAGCGCTTGACGAGTTCCTGGTAGTCGCTGCCCGACCGCATCTGGATGCCCGACTGGGCCAGGTAGTCGGTGAACGTCTCCTGGTGGCGCTCGTACACCTCCCGTTCCTCGGGAGTCAATTCGACCTCCAGGCGCTTGATGTCGTAGTCGGCGAGGTGCTCGCCGGCGAGTTCGTCCACGTCGACCCGGTGGACCAGCGGGCCGACGAGTTCCTCGACGACCTCGTGGGCCCCGTCTGGTCGCTCGAAGGTGGCGGTGAGACCCATGCGAGCGGGCGCGGCGAGCAGCCGTGCGATGTCGCGGTAGCCCTCGCCGCCGAGGTGGTGGACCTCGTCGAAGACGACGAGACCGAAATGGTCCCCGAGTTCGTCGGCGCGGAGGTACGCCGAGTCGTACGTCGAGACAGTCACGTCGGCCAGCCGTTGCTCGCCGCCGCCGAGTTGCCCGACTTCGCGGTCGAACTCCCGTTCGAGCTCCCGGCGCCACTGTTCGAGCAGGTCGATGGTGGGGACGACGACGAGCGTCGGCGTGCCCAGCGCCTCCATCGCGGCGATGCCGATGACGGTCTTCCCGCTCCCGGTCGGGAGTTCCAGCACCCCGCGGCGGTCGGCGCGCCCCCAGTCGTCGAGCGCTCCCTGCTGGTACTCGCGGAGTTCGTAGGTCGATTCGAGCGGGAGGTCCGACAGGTCGAGGACGCGGTCGTCGTACGCGACGCCGCCCTCGTCGAGAGCCGTGAGGAGGTCAGTATAGCGGTGGGCCGGCGCTCGGAGGGTCTTCGAGCGGGCGTCGCGCTCGACGTAGGAGAGGTCGAGCGGGTCGGACTCGCCGAGGTCGGCGGCGCCGGAGATCCGGATGGTCCCTTCCTCGTAGGTGAGCCGGACGGTCACTGCTGCGGTCTATCCGCGCCCCGGAGTTAAGCGGTGCGGGGTCCGCCGGTTGGTCCGGGCCGTCGGGGGTTCGACCGACGGCGAGTCGAGCGGCGATGGCGTCTGCTGATCCGTGCCGTCGGTCGGATTCTCAACCCTTTTGTCGCCGCGGCGACTTCCAACGGGTATGACCGAGCAGGACGCGTCCGACCCCGCTGGGGCCGCTGCAGAGGAGACAGGCGCGACCGCAGACGCCGAGTTCGACGGGGAGGCCGACGACCCCGTCAGTCCCGACGAGGTCATCGACCCCGACGAGGCCGGCGCGGACGCGGGAGACGGTGAGGGCGCCGCCGACGAGGCGGCCGACATCGACGACGCCGCGGGCGAGGACCTGATCGACCGCGTCGCCGAGTCCGACCCGGAGTCGGTCGCTCACGAACTCGCCGCGCTCCGGACGCGCGTCGACGGGCTGGAAGACCAGCTGGACGCCCGCGAGGAGGAACTCGACGACGTCACCGAGAAGCTCAAGCGCAAACAGGCGGAGTTCAAGAACTACAAGAAGCGGATGGACGAGCGCCGCGAGGAGGAGAAACAGCGGGCGACCGAGGACCTGGTCACGCGGCTGCTGGACGTCAGGGACAACCTCCAGCGCGCGCTCGAACAGGACGAGGACGTCGACATCAGGGGCGGCGTCGAGTCCACGCTGCGGTCGTTCGACGACGTCCTCGACCAGGAGAACGTCGACGTGATCGAACCGGAACCCGGCGAGGACGTCGACCCGCACCGCCACGAGGTGCTCGTCCGCGTCGAGTCAGCCCAGCCGGAAGGCGCCATCGCCGAGGTCCACCGCCCGGGCTACGTCATGGCCGACAAGGTCATCCGGGAGGCGCAGGTCACCGTCAGCGACGGCTCCGGCGGCGAGGAGTGACGCCCCGGGAACGGGGGCGGCAAGCGCCCCCGGACCTGTCGGACGGGCTAGTTTTGGGCGGTGCAACGCTGGTATTGCGGTTGGATTTATAGGCACCGGTCGGCCGCGCGGTCGGAGACGGAAATCGCCCGTCTGGGGCCGTCTGGGTGGATTCGTGTTCGGTTCATCTAGCAACTTTTAACCGGCGCAATCGGGTATAGTCGGGTAAGATGGCGAGCAACAAGATTCTCGGAATCGACCTCGGGACCACGAACAGCGCGTTCGCGGTCATGGAGGGGGGCGACCCCGAGATCATCGTGAACTCCGAGGGCGAGCGAACGACGCCGTCCGTCGTCGCGTTCGACGAGGGCGAGCGACTCGTCGGCAAACCCGCGAAGAACCAGGCGGTCAAGAACCCCGACGAGACGATCCAGTCCATCAAGCGCCACATGGGCGAGGACGACTACTCGGTCGAACTCGACGGGGAGGAGTACACGCCCGAGCAGGTCTCGGCGATGATCCTCCAGAAGATCAAGCGCGACGCCGAGGAGTACCTCGGCGACGAGGTCGAGAAGGCCGTCATCACCGTCCCGGCCTACTTCAACGACCGACAGCGCCAGGCCACGAAGGACGCCGGCGAGATCGCCGGCTTCGAGGTCGAGCGCATCGTCAACGAGCCGACCGCGGCCGCGATGGCCTACGGCCTCGACGACGAGTCCGACCAGACCGTCCTCGTCTACGACCTCGGCGGGGGGACCTTCGACGTCTCCATCCTCGATCTCGGCGGCGGCGTCTACGAGGTCGTCGCGACCAACGGCGACAACGACCTGGGTGGCGACGACTGGGACCACGCCATCATCGACTACCTCGCCGAGCAGTTCGAGGACGAACACGGCATCGACCTCCGCGACGACCGCCAGGCGCTCCAGCGGCTGAACGACGCCGCCGAGGAGGCGAAGATCGAGCTCTCCAACCGCAAGGAGACCCGCATCGACCTGCCGTTCATCACGACGACGGACGAGGGCCCCCTCGACCTCGAGGAGAAGCTCACCCGCGCGAAGTTCGAGTCGCTGACCGCGGACCTCATCGAGCGGACGGTCGGCCCGACGGAGCAGGCGCTCGAAGACGCCGGCTACGACAAGGGCGACATCGACGAGGTCATCCTCGTCGGCGGCTCCACGCGGATGCCGCAGGTTCAGGACAAGGTCGAGGAGATGACCGGCCAGGAGCCCAAGAAGAACGTCAACCCCGACGAGGCCGTCGCGCTCGGCGCGGCCATCCAGGGCGGCGTCCTCTCGGGCGACGTGGACGACATCGTCCTGCTCGACGTGACGCCGCTCTCGCTCGGTGTCGAGGTCAAGGGCGGCCTCTTCGAGCGACTCATCGAGAAGAACACGACCATCCCGACCGAGGAGTCGAAGATCTTCACCACGGCCGCGGACAACCAGACGCAGGTCCAGATCCGCGTCTTCCAGGGCGAGCGCGAGATCGCCAACGAGAACGAACTGCTCGGCGAGTTCGCGCTGACCGGCATCCCGCCGGCGCCCGCGGGCACGCCGCAGATCGAGGTCTCGTTCAACATCGACGAGAACGGCATCGTCAACGTCTCCGCCGAGGACAAGGGCTCGGGCAACGAGGAGAACATCACCATCGAGGGCGGCGCCGGCCTCTCGGACGAGCAGATCGAGGAGATGCAGCAGGAAGCCGAGGAGCACGCCGAGGAAGACGAGCAGCGCCGCGAGCGCATCGAGGCCCGTAACGAGGCCGAGAGCACGATCCAGCGCGCCGAGACGCTGCTGGAGGAGAACGAGGAGAACGTCGACGAGGAACTCGTCGAGGACATCGAAGCGGAGATCGACGAGGTTCGCGAGGTCCTCGAAGACGAGGACGCCGACACCGAGGACTACAAGGACGCGACCGAGAGCCTCGCCGAGGCGCTCCAGGAGATCGGCAAGCAGATGTACCAGGACCAGGCCGCCGAGGGCGCGGCCGGCGCAGGTGCCGCGGGCGGCGCGGCCGGTGCCGGCGGCATGGGCGGTATGGGCGGCGGACCCGGCGCGGGCGCGGCGGGCGGCGCTGCCGGTGCCGGCCAGGGCGAGGAGTACGTCGACGCCGACTTCGAAGACGTCGACGAAAACGACGACGACGAGTAAGACGAGTCGAGTCGTTTTCGTCGGCTCGATAGACGAACGCAGTGAGTCTATCGGTGTCTCGAAGTCCGAGCATCGCGAGGACTTCGAGGTGGACGACGACGAGTAAGACGAGTCGAGTCGTTTTCGTCGGCTCGGGGGACGAGCGGGGCGAGTCTCCTCGCGATCGACGAACACTGAACGGAGTAACGCGTTTCGAAACAGACGACGGCGACGAACACCGCGGATTCGATGAACGCGGACCGGTTGATCGGTCTCTCGCGGTGACTGTGAATTCTCACGATTGACTCTGGAGCGGTCCGAGAGATGGCAGTATGTTAACGAGCGGTTGCGGGCCGCTAGCTCACTATTCGGCCAATATATCGCACGTTGATGCTGTCGGGAGAACACTTAATCATCAAACGACCTCAATGGGCCTGTGAGCAAGGACGTCGAGCCCCCCCGGGGGGAGTGGGGCGATGCAGCGGCGGCGAACGCGGTCGACGAGTCGTTCGTCGACGTGATCGGGGGGACGGTCCTCTCGGAGCTACTTGTCGCGAGCGCTGCGGACTGTTTCATCGTCGTCGACGAGGCGGGCCGTGTCGTCTTCACGAACCCCGCGGTCCAACGGATCTTCGGATACGGGCCGGAGGAGCTCGTGGATCACCCGTTGTTCGAGCTGATCCCGGAGCGGTTGCGCGACGCCCACCGGTCGGGGTTCGAGGAGTACTTGCGACGGGGCGAGCGGACGTTCGACTGGGACGACGTGCGGTTTCGAGGCCGCCACCGGGACGGTCGGGAGGTCCCGGTGGCGATGTGGTTCCGCGAGTTCGCCCACGACGGCGACCGGTACTTCGTCGGCGTCGTCAGGGACGTCTCGGCGGAGGTCCAGCGGCGCGAGGAGCTCGCGGCGGAGCGGGCGTTCGTCGGGAGCGTCTTCGACGCACTGCCCGACATCGTCTACGCGTTCGACCGGGACGGGCGATTCCTCCGGTGGAACGAGCAGGCGGGTGAGGTCACCGGATACACCGACGAGGAGATCCGGGGGCTGGACCCGCTGGACGTGATCCCCGAGGAGGACCACGAGCGGGTCGCGGCGTCCATGCAGCGGGTGTTCACCGAGGGCACCGTCGAGACGATCGAGTCGCGGCTCGTCACGAAAGAGGGCACGGAGATCCCCTACGAGTTCACGGGCGCGCCGCTGGTCGAGAACGGCGAGATCGTCGGCGAAACCGGCGTGGGTCGCGACGTCTCCGAGCGGAAGCGCTACGAGGAGACGCTGGAGCGGCTGGACGACCTCAACACGGCGATCCGGTCAGTCGACCGGGCGCTCGTCGATGCCGACACGCGCGAGGAGATCACCCGCTCGGTCTGTACGCGCCTCGTCGAGGAGGGCGCCTACTGCGGGGCGGTCGTCGGGTCGCTGGACGGCGACGGCGTGGGGCTCGACGTTGACGCCTGGGCGGGGCTCGGGCGGGAGATGGTCGAGGTGGCAGCGGACCGCGCGGAGGACGGCGACGTGCCGTCCATCGTCGAGCGGGCGGCCGAGTCGGGCTCCGTACAGGTCTCCGAGAACGTCACGAGCGGACCCATGGTCGACGAGACCGAGGGGACGGAACGCTCCCGGACGTTCGCGGTGGTCCCGCTACTCGCGGACGACCAGCGGTTCGGCCTCCTCGGCGTGTGTACCCATCGGGTACCGGGCCTTTCCGACCGAGAGCGGGCGGTGCTCGGCGAACTCGGGGAAGTGATCGGGAACGCGATCCAGTCGGCGCTGACCCGGCAGTTGCTCCACTCGGACGCCGTCGTCGAGATCGAACTCCGGTCGCGAGACGCGGACGTGCCGTTCGTCGCGGTCTCCGAAGCGGCCGACTGCCGGCTCGACCTCCAGCGGTCGCTCTCGTTCGGGGACGAACAGGTCTTCTACTTCGCGTCGAGCGGCGTTCCGGCGGACCGTATCCGCGACGCGGCCTCGTCCGTCCCCGCGATCACCGCCGTCGACGCGCTCGACGACGGGCGCTTCGAGTTCCGGACGTGCGGCGGGACGATCACGTCGGTGCTGGCTGAGTTGGGCGCCAGGACGACCGCCGGCGTCGCGGACCACGGCGAGGCGCGGATCGTCGCGGAGTTGCCGTCCGACGCGGCAGTCCGCGAGGTGGTCGACGCAGTCCAGGAGCGGTACCCGGACACCGATCTGGCCGCGCGCCACGAGACCGAGCGGTCGCTGCAGCGCCCGGACGAGTTCCGCCGCACGCTCGCGACCGACCTGACGGAGAAACAGCAGGCCGCGCTGGAGGCGGCGTACTTCTCGGGGTACTTCGAGTGGCCGGCGCGGACGAGCGACGCCGGCGCCGTCGCGGAGACGCTGGACATCGCCCCCCAGACGTTCCACCAGCACCTCCGCGTCGCCGAGCGCAAACTCCTCTCGGCGCTGTTCGAGGACGCGAGACGGGGAGACGCTCTCGACCGGAGCCGTACCTGAGTGCTCTGGTATGCTCCTCAATGCCCCTCGCGGCCAATATCGGTTGTGCCCGGAGTCGAATCGAAACCGCCGCGTCGACCCCGGTCTGCCGTCGACGCCCGTGCTGGAACGGTTGGCCGCCGGCGAGGCCCGCCGGAATCGCGGCGCGGACGGGCAGACCTGATCCGGTGAACCACCGATGACAGCTATCGACGACTGGACAGTCACGAACGCCTACGGGGACGACCCGGTGAGCGAAGCGGTCGTGAGGGCCGTCGCCGCGGCGACCGATCGGTCGGTCGCTGACCTCCGTCCGCTGTACTACGCCGTCGACTCGGACTCGCTCGACCGCCTCCTGGAGGGAGCGGGCGAGCCGTCGATCAGATTCGACTACGAGGGCTGTCACGTGACCGTCACCGAGACGCACGTGCGGGTCAGCGCGACCGACGACGCCGGGATGTCGACGAGCCGATAGCGTCCGGCGGCGTCGCACGGCCGATCCGTCGTCAGCCGGCGTAGCGCTTGGCGGTCGTGTACGCCTCGCGGACCCGCTTGAACTCGTCCTCGTCGCCGCCCTGGTCGGGGTGGACTTCCTTGACTTTTCGCCGGTAGGCGGCTTTCACCTCGTCGAGGCTGGCGGAGGCGGGCACGCCCAGTTCGGCGAAGGCGGCGAGCGTCGGGTCCACGCGGTCTTCGTCCTCGTCAGGCCCGAAGTCGACGTCGGGCACGTCGAACGGGAGCCGCTGGCCCAGCTGGACGCCCGGCATCTCGTGCTCGACGAGCACCGGCACCGTCGGCGAGCGCTCGATTCGGTAGTACGCCCGGGCGTCGAACGTGATCGCCACGTCCCGTTCCGGGAGGTAGAACGCCACGTGCTGGCCCTCGACGAAGTGGTCCTCGGCGAAGGGCTCGTCGATGGCTTCGAGGTACTCGCGCAGTTCGGTCCGGCGTCGGCCCTCGCCGCCATGTCGTCGCCGCTGGGCCTGGCGAGCGGGATAGAGTCGGTCGGCGACGACGAACAGACAGGCGGCGAGGAGGCTACTCGCGACGCCGAGACCGATCCCGACGAGCAACCACTCGGGCAGCGAGAGCAGGCCGTCCACCACCACGCGCGGGCGTTGGCGTCGCTGAAATATGAAAGTCTCGGGAGCGGCGAACGGCGAACCGGCGGTCTCCGGTCACCCGATGTAGCGGAGGTCCTCGTCGGAGGGGGTCGGGGTGCCCTGGTCCATCTCCTGGATCTTCCGGACGACCTCCTCCATCTCGTCGGCGCGCTCTTCCAGCGAGGCGTAGTCGACGTCGAAGTCGACGACCTCCTGGAGGACTTCGAGGACGGCCTGTGCGCTCTTGGGATCGACGAGGTAGCCGCTGGTCTCGCCCATCAGACAGGCCGCTTCGAAGCCGCGGCGCTCGCCGAGGCCGAGCAGCAGGCCGCTGACGCCGACGATGCCGCCGGCCGGCTCGTCCTCGCGGAACTCGACGCCGACCGCTTCGAGGTCGTCGACGACCTCGTCCGTCGTCGCCGCTCCGAGGACGGAGTACTCCTCGATGAGTTCGCCGGTGGGGACGCCTCCGAGGGCGAACACGCGCTCGACGCCGTAGTCGTCGGCCACGTCGAGGAACGTGTCGGTCAGCCCGTAGTGGCCCTCGCTGTCCTGGGCCTGGTGGTCGCCGGTGAGAACGAGCAGGTCCCGGCCGTCCTCGGGCTGGACGGCGTGGAACTCGGCGGAGGCGAGCTCCGTCCGGCCGTCCTCGACGCTCACCTGCGGCGGGAAGTGCGTCGAGTGGACCCGTTCGACCAGCTCGCTGTCGATCTCTTCGAGGAGGTGCTCGACGGCGAGTTTGCCGACGTGACCGACGCCGGGCAGCCCCTCGACCAGCACGGGCTCGTCGAGGTCGGGGCTCGCCAGCGCCTCGCGTTCGTATTCGTCCATACGGGTTAGTCGCGGCGTCGCCGCTTAAGTGCGCGTCGATACTTCCCGTAGTTGTCCTCGGGCGAGAACGGCGCCGGCGCGGAGTTGACCGCCTCAGCACCGCACGCCGGACACGTCTCGGCGAGCGTGTAGCGCGGCCGCTCGTGTTCGTCGCGCCACGCCGAGCAGACGAGGATGTCCGATTTCATGAGAACTGGTGGGCCGCGAGCGACGTCGATTACTCGGCGTCTTCGCGGCGGTCGCGGTGGTACTCGCCGCTGCCGCCGTGGTCACTGACGACGGCGATTGCGCGCTCGGCGCTGGTCTCGAGGTGGGACTCGGCCGTCTTGTAGTCGGGCGCCTGCACCTGGATGCGGTACTCGGGCGAGCCGACGTAGGTCACTTCGAGGTCGACCTCCTCGGGGATCTCGCCGTTGCCTTCCGCGGCCTGGAGCGACTCCTTGATCACGTCGACGCCGTCGCCGCTGGGGCACTCCAGCGTGACGTAGCCGGTGACGTTGACGTAGGGCACCGAGACGTTCTCCCGAGCGGTCTCGACGATGGCCTCGATCTCCTCGTCGGAGAGGTCGGTCTCGTCGAGGGCTTCCTCGCCGTGGATGGCGGCCTCCTCGAAGCCCTCGTACATCGAGCCGAAGGCGGCCAGCAACTCGTTGGCGATGGCGGCGTAGGTCTCGTCGTCGATGTCGTCGCCGAACGCCAGCAGCATCCAGTTGTCGGCCTTCTGCTCGTTTTTCCACTCCTGGATCTTGTCCTTGCGCTGGTGGTCGTTGACGTCCTTGATCGACAGATCGATCTGCTGGGCATCCTCGTCGACGTCGAGGACCTTCGCGACGACCGTCTGGCCCTCGGAGACGTGGTCGCGGACGTTCTTGATCCACCCGGAGGCGACCTCGCTGATGTGACAGAGGCCGCGCTTGTCCTCGTACTCCTGGAGGTCGACGAAGACGCCGAAGTCCTCGATCTCGTCGACGCGTCCGACCACCAGTTCGCCGGGGTCGGGCCAGCCGCTGTATTTCATTATCGTGCCTCGACGGTCTCTAGAACCTCGCCCTCAATAGCCGCTTTGCCGCCCGTCGGTCGGGCGAGCGTGTGACCGCAGACCTCGCAGGCGACTTCGGATGCGGCCTTGCCGAAGACGATCTGTTCGTTCTCACAGTCCGGGCACGCGACGGAGTAGAAGTTGCCTGTCATCGTTAGTCCTGCAGGTCCAGTTTGCCGGCGCGCCATCCCTCGCGGAGGTGGGCCTTGCCGCAGTCGGAACAGCGGTACTTGAGGTCGGTCTTCTGGGTCGGCTTCCCGCCCGAGGGGACCTTCGAGAACTTGCCCGCGTTCCCGTAGCCCGAGCGCGTTCGCTCGGCCTGTCGCCCGTTGACCTTGGTCATCCCCGAGGTCCGACCGCTCCGAACGCGCTCGACCTCGTGTTCGTTGTGCTCGTCGCAGTGCGGACAGTACGTGTTAAATCGGCGTGGCATCTCCATAGATATCGACCTTGCGAGCGGCTTGGTCGTGCCCGCTTAAAACCCGTTTGGTTCGGGGCGGCGACAGGAGCGCGAAGCGGTGGCTCGGAGGGCGCTTCGAAGTCACTAAGTACGGTTCCGCCGAATCGACGGGCATGAAGAAGCTGATCGTCCACGGGGACCCCGGATTCCGGAAGGACGCCGTCATCTCGGTCGACGGCGAGGAGCTGGTCGTCTTCGGCGTCGCTCGCCAGGGCGAGTGGCACGGTCCGGACCGACCCCAGCTGTGGTGCACTGTCGGCACCGAAGACGAGCGCGACACCTACGAGCGCCGCGACTACATCCCCAACTTCCTCGACACGGAGGCCGTCGACGCCGAGGCGGTCGAACTCGTCGAACCGGCGACGGCCTGAGCCGGCCGCGCCCGACAGTCCCGTTTTTCTCCCGTCACACGAGGTCCACGTACGGCGGGTCCTCGGCGTAGTCGACGACGGCGCTCGTCCCCGGCGACCCCGTCGGCGACTGCTCCAGCGTGAGCCACTCGACGCCGTCGTCGTCGCGCTCCATCGTCTCGCCCGGCTCGGAGTGGACGGTGATCACCGTCAGGTTCTCCGCATTCAGGTCGAACGGGTAGGGGGCGAGCGCGTCTTCGAGTTCTTCCAGCGTCTGCTCGGTGCTGACGAACAGGCAGTCCTCCCCTCCGTCGAGGCCGGCCTGGAGGAACTGCATCCCGAGCGTGGTCTTCCCCGTCCCCGGCGAGCCGGACACGAGCAGACTGCGATTCGCCGGCACGCCACCGCCCAGGAGCGCGTTCAGCCGCTCGCATCCGGTCGAGAGAGGCATCGTCCCCAAATGCGTTTCAGCGATTAAATCAGTTGTTCCGACACATTTGGGTGCCGTCGCCGGAGAGTTCCGGCCGCAAAAACGTATCGGGGCGGTGATAGGCGTTCTCGGGCGAAAGAAACGCTTTAATCTCGCCCGGTGGGACGGGTGGACATGGACACGGCCGAGCGGCTCGAACTCGCGACCCGGAACACGGCCGAGGTGGTCGAGCGATCGGAACTGGAGGCGCACTTCGAGGAGGGGGACCCGTCGGTCTACATCGGCTACGCGCCGACGGGCGAGATGCACATCGGGCACTTCACGACGATGCGCAAGCTCGCGGACTTCCTCGGCGCCGGGATGGACGTGACGGTCCTGATCGCGGACCTGCACGCCCACCTCGACGACAACAAGAGTCCCTTCGACCTGCTCGACGCCCGCTCGGACTACTACGAGGCGTCCATCGAGGCGATGATCGACGCCGCTGGCGCTGACGCCGACCGGATCTCCTTCGTCCGCGGGAGCGACTTCGAACTCGACCCCGACTACACGCTGGAACTGCTGCGGATGGCCGCCGAGACGACGCTCAGCCGCGCCCAGCGGGCCGGCAGCGAGGTCGTCCGCGAGTCCGACTCGCCGAAGCTCGGCGGGCTGCTCTACCCGCTCATGCAGACGCTGGACGTGGACGCGCTGGACGCCGACGTGGCCTACGGCGGTATCGACCAGCGCGGTATCTACATGCTCTCGCGGGAGATCCTCCCCGACCACGGCGGCGAGGCGCCGGTCTGCGTCTTCGCGCCGCTGCTCTCGGGGCTCTCGGGGGGGAAGATGTCCGCTTCCGACGAGTCCTCGAAGGTCAACCTCAACGACTCCCCGGAGGAAGTCGTCGAGAAGATCGAGGCCGCCTACTGCCCCGCGGGCGAGCGCGAGGACAACGGCGTCCTGGAGTACCTCGAATACCTCGTCTTCCCGATCCTCGACGAGCGCGGCGAGTCGCTCGTCGTCGAACGCCCCGACGAGTACGGCGGGAACCTCACCTACGACGACTACGACGACCTGGAGGAAGACTTCCTGTCGGGCGAGCTCCACCCGGCGGACCTCAAGCCCTCCGCGGGCGAGGCCATCTCGGACGTCATCGCGCCCGTCCGCGGGCGCCTGAACGACCGGCGCGAACTGCTCCGCGAGGCCTACCCCGAGAAGTACGACTGATCGGGATGAGCGACCGATGACGCCGGCGGACGGCCCGGACACGCAGGCGGTCCGCGACACCTACGACCGGATCGCCGAGCACTTCTCGTCGACGCGCGAGTACCCCTGGCCGGAGGTCGAGCGCTTTCTCGACGGCCGATCGGGCGACGTGGGCCTCGACGTCGGCTGCGGCAACGGCCGCCACACCGAACTGCTGGCCGAGCGCTGCGATCGCGCGGTGGGTCTCGACGTGAGCCGCGGGATACTCCGCGAAGCGAGCGCTCGGGCCGCGGAGCGGGAGTTCTCGTGCGCACTCGGACAGGCCGACGCGGCGCGGCTACCCGTCAAAAGCGACGCTATCGACCTCGCCGTGTACGTCGCGACGCTGCCGCACCTGCCGTCGCGGGAGCGCCGCGTCGCGAGCCTGGACGAACTCGCTCGGGCGCTCGATGCCGACGGCCGGGCGCTCGTGAGCGCGTGGTCGACCGCACACGACCGCTTCGAGGAGGACGAGGGCTTCGACACGACCGTCGAGTGGACCCTGCCGGGCGGCGAGACGGTCGACCGCTTCTACCACATCTACGACCCCGAGGAGTTCCGGGCGGACGTGGCCGCGAGCGGGCTGGCGCTCGTCGAGTTCGAGCTATCCAGCGGGAACTGCTACGCGGTCGTACGACCGGCGTAGCCGGCCGATGGGGCAGCCGCCCGTTCAGGGAGCTCGCCGGAAGCCGGACCGGAGAAAACTCAGGCCGAGCGCCGTCGCGGCGACGAGATACAGCGTCGTCGGAATCGTCCCGTAGACGAACGACACGGACGAGAACGGTCCGATCGACGTCTGAGACAGGGCGACCGCGCCGGCGGCGAGCCAGCAGACGGCGCCCAGTGACAGTTCGGCCCACCAGACCGATCCGGTGTCCGGGTCGTCGAGGTTCGCCGCGTCGTCGCTCTCGCTCCGGTCGGCGGACGAGTACGGCCGTCGCGTGGATTCCAGGCTCATAGCTGTCGTCGATACCGTCTCTCAAGGTGGTCGACCATCGCTTATAAGCGGTCTCCCGCAGCTATCACGGACAATAACGGCGGCAGACGCGCTCTCTACGGTGGGAACCCGTCCGCTGTCGCACGATCTCAGTCGGTGCGTTTCGCCTGTTCGGCGTCGTCGCGGCCCGGTCCCAGGTGGTCCAGCAGTTCGTCGCGGTGTTCGTCCAGCAGCGGCGCGCGGCGCTCGACGCCCGTCGGCGTCTCGGAGAGCTTGATCGGGTTGCCGGCGACGGTGACCCGCTCGTCGGTGCCGGGCTGGTCGACGGTCGCGAGCATCTCCCGCGCTTCGACGTGGGGATCCGCGAACACGTCGCTCGTGTCCTGAACGGGGGCCGCGGGCACAGACCCGTCCAGCGCCTCGACGACCGCGTCCGACGATCGCGTCCGCGTCCACTCGGCGATCTCGCCGCGGAGCGCGTCGCGCTCGGCGAGGCGGTCGGCGCCGTCCGGGTAGTCAGCGGCCAGGTCCGGTCGCTCCATCGCCTCGCAGAGCGCCCGCCAGTGGCCGTCCGAGAACGCGGCGATCACGACGTGGCCGTCGGTCGTCTCGAAGGCGTTGTAGGGGAACAGGGTGGGGTGGGCGTTCCCCCGGCGTCCGGGGGCCTCGCCGGTGTAGGAGTACTGGTAGACCGTGCGCTCGCAGAGCGAGACCATCGCGTCGTACATCGCCGTGTCGACGTACTGGCCCTCGCCCGTGCGGTCGCGGTGATGGACCGCGGCGAGGACGCCCACGGCGTTGAGTACGGCCGTGAACAGGTCGCCGATGCCGGGGCCGACCTTGGTCGGCGGGCCGTCGGGCCGGCCGGTGATCTCCATCACGCCGCCCAGCGCCTGCGCGACGAGGTCGAACGAGGGCTGTCCCTGCCGGTCGGTCTCGCCGGTTCGCGGGTCGCCGAATCCGCGGATCGACGAGTAGATCAGGCCGGGGTTGCGCTCGCGCAGCGTCTCGTAGCCGAGGTCGAACCGCTCCATGGTGCCCGCGCGGTAGTTCTCGACGACCACGTCGGCCGTCTCGACGAGCGAGAGGAAGTCGGCGCGGTCCTCCCTGTCCCCCAGATCCAGTTCTAGCGACCGCTTGTTCCGGTTGACGCTCTGGAAGTAGCCGCCGTAGGCTTCCTCGTCGGCGTCCTCGACGAACGGCGGGTTCGTTCTGATGAGGTCACCGCCAGGCCGCTCCACCTTCACGACGTCCGCGCCCATGTCCGCCAGCAACATCGTGCAGTACGGCCCGGCCAGGACCTGTGTCAGGTCGATCACGCGCAGGTCCGACAGTGCGCCCATACCACCCCCAGGCGTTCGCCCGACATAAAATCTAGTGATAAATCATTACATACTCGAATGTTCCGCCGTTCGCGTCTGTGTGAGCGGTTACCAAGTCTATAATGAAAGACCATTATATTTATCACGGTGGCCCCCAACGGTGCAGACACTCACATGGGGCAGACTGTCATCCTCGGTGTGATCGGGTCCGACGCCCACGTCGTCGGCATCACGATCCTCGAACAGGCGCTCACAGCCGCCGGGTTCGACGTCGAGAACCTGGGCGTGCAGACGTCGAAGGCCGAGTTCGTCTCGGCGGCGGAGACCGAGGACGCGGGCGCGGTACTCGTCTCCTCGCTGTACGGGCACGCCGAGCAGGACTGTCGAGGGCTCCACGAGCGCCTCGCCGACGCCGACTGCGACGCCGTCACGTACATCGGCGGCAACCTCGCCGTCGGCCAGGACGACTGGGCGGAGACGGAGTCGCTGTTCCGCGAACTCGGGTTCGACCGCGTGTTCGACGCCGAGACCGACCCCGAGTCCGTCGTCGCCGCGCTCGAACGCGACCTCGACCAGCGGACCACCGAGCCCGAGACCGACAGGGTCAGCGTGAACTCGTAGATGCTCCGCGACGAACGCATTCCCGGCGAGCAGCTACGGGAGACGGAAGAACGGCTCCGCGACCGCTGGCCGACCGGCGCCGGCGCCGACTTCGAGGACGCCGTCGAGTTCCACGAGTCGCTGCCCGCGAGCAAGCGCTTCGCCGACGTGCTGGAGTCGGCCGACCGACCGCTCCTCCAGCCCCGCGCCGGCGTCCCGCGGCTGGACGACCAGATCGGCCTGCTCCGCTACCTCGAAACCGAGGGCGGGGCCGACCTGCTGCCGACGACCATCGACTCGTACACCCGGGACAACGAGTACGAGAAGGCCGGACGGGGCCTGGAGGAGGCCCGCGAGTCCGGCGACGACACGCTCAACGGCTTTCCGGCGGTGAACCACGGCGTCGGCGCCTGTCGGGACCTGGTCCGGTCGGTCGACGCGCCGGTCGAGGTCCGCCACGGGACGCCCGACGCGCGCCTGCTCGCCGTCGTCACGCTCGCCGGCGGCCTCCAGAGCTTCGAGGGCGGGCCCATCTCGTACAACATCCCGTACACCGAGGAACACGACCTCGCGGAGACGATCGAACACTGGCAGTTCGTCGACCGGCTCTGCGGCGCCTACACCGAGCGCGGCGTCCGGATCAACCGCGAGCCGTTCGGCCCGCTCACGGGCACGCTGGTCCCGCCGGCCATCGCCATCGCGGTGATGGTCGTCGAGGGCCTGCTCGCGGCGACCCAGGGCGTCCGCTCGCTCACACTCGGGTTCGGCCAGGTCGGCAACGTCGTCCAGGACGTGGCGGCGCTGCGGGCGCTGCGCGACCTCGGCGAGGCGTACCTCCCCGACGACGTCGCGGTCACCACCGTCTTCCACGAGTGGATGGGCGGCTTCCCGCCCGACGAGGCCCGCGCGAGCGGCGTCATCGGCCTCGGCGGCGCGACCGCCGCGCTCGCCCGTCCGGACAAGGTCATCACCAAGTCGCCCCAGGAGTTCCAGGGGGTCCCCACCCGCGAGGCCAACGCCGCAGGCCTGCGCACCACCAGACAGCTCATCGATATGATGGTCGAACAGGAGATAGTCATCGACGGCATCGGCGAGGAACAGGATCTCATCGAGCGCGCGGCGCGCTCGCTGATCGAGGCGGTGTTCGACCGCGGCGACGGCGACGTCGCCCGCGGCGCGGTCGCGGCCTTCGAGTCCGGCGCGCTCGACGTGCCGTTCGCGCCGAGCGACAGCGCGAAGGCGGCCGTCCTGCCGGCCCGCGACGACGACGGGCGGGTCCGCGTCCTCGAATGGGGCGACCTCGCGGTGCCCGAGGAGGTCAGGGAGGTCCACGAGGCCCGCCTCGACGAGCGGGCGCGCACCGAGGGACGCAACCGTTCGTTCCGGATGGTGGCCGACGACGTCGACGCCATCAGCGACGGGAGACTGATCGGTCGCCCGTCCGCGAGCGACGGCGACTCGGGCGACGGCGTCGGCACCCAGGGGGGCGAGAGCGATGCGGATTGAGTCGGTCCGGGCGGTCCCCGGCGTCTCCGGCTTCTACTTCGACGACCAGCGGGCCATCAAGGCCGGCGCCGACGAGGACGGGTTCGCCTACGCGGGCGAACCGGTCACCAACGGCTTCGACGCCGTCCGCCAGGCCGGCGAGGCGCTGCTCGTCGAACTCGAACTCTCGGACGGGAGCGTCGTCCGCGGCGACTGCGCGGCCGTCCAGTACTCCGGCGCCGGCGGTCGGGACCCGCTGTTCCGGGCCGAGGAGTACGCCCCGGTCGTGGAGGGCCCCGTCGCCGACGCGCTCCGCGGGCGGGACCCGCGGGCGTTCGCCGACAACGTCTCCGTCGTCGAACTGCTGCCGTCCGCCGCCGACGACGGCCAGGCGCTCCACACGGCGGTCCGGTACGGCGTCTCGCAGGCGCTGGCCGCGGCCGCGGCGCGGGTGCGGCGGATCACGCCGACCGGCGTCTTCGCGGAGGCGTTCGGGACCGCTCCCGCCACCGACCCGGTCCCGGTCTTCGGGCAGTCGGGCGACGAGCGCCGGCGGAACGCCGAGAAGATGCTCGTGAAGGGCGTGCCGGTCCTGCCCCACGGCCTGTTCAACAGCGAGGCGAAGCTCGGGAGCGACGGCGGGCGGCTGGTCGAGTACCTGGCGTGGCTCGGCGAGCGCGCCGGCGAACTCGGTCCGGACGGCTACCGCCCCCAATTCCACGTCGACGTGTACGGGACCGTCGGGGAGGTGTTCGGTCCGCCCTACGACCGCGCGGAAGTCACGGACTACTTCGCCGACCTGGCCGCGGCCGCCGACCCGTATCCGCTCCAGGTCGAGGGGCCGATGGACGCGGGCGGCCGGAGCGAACAGATCGCCGCGATGGCCGAACTCCGCGACGGCCTCGACGGTGCGGGGGTCTCGGTCGACATCGTCGCCGACGAGTGGTGCAACACCTACGGCGACGTGCAGGCGTTCGTCGACGCCGGCGCGGCGGACGTCGTGCAGGTGAAGACGCCCGACCTGGGCGGGATCCAGCGGAGCGCCCGCGCGGTGACCGAGTGCGACGGGACGGACACACGCGCGTACCTCGGCGGCACCTGCAACGAGACCGCCGTCTCGGCCCGCGCCTGCGTCCACGTCGCGCTCGCGACCGACGCCGCGCAGATCCTCGCGAAACCGGGGATGGGCTTCGACGAGGGGTACATGGTCGTCACCAACGAGATGCGCCGGACGCTCGCGCGACGCGAGCGGGCGGACCGAGCGGTGCCAGCCGACGGGTCGGGCGGTGGTCGCCGATGACCGACTGGACCGACCCGGAGACGTTCGCGGCGGCGCTCGACCGCGCGGACACCCGCGAGAAGGGCCGGTACTTCGAGGACTTCGACGAGGGCGCGGTGATCGAACACGCGCCGGGCCTCCGGCTGACTCGCCACGGCTCGGAGACGTGGATGAGCCAGACGCTCAATCACGACCCCGCCTACTGGCGGAGCGACGCCGCGCTCGACCGCGGATTCGACGCCCCGCCGGTCCACCCGGATTACCTCCTCGCCTGCGTGATGGGCCCGTCCGTCGAGGATCTCAGCGAGAAGGGCGGCTACTTCCTCGGTCGCGACGGCGTGGAGTTCCACCGCCACGGCGTCCCGCTCGGAACGGAACTGCGCGTCGAATCCACCGTCGAGACGACGCGACCGTCGAGTAGCCGGCCAGGCTACGGGGTCGTCACCTGGGAGACGCGCGGTATCGACGCGGCGTCCGGCGAGCCGCTGGTGTCCTACGAGCGGACGAACATGGTCCCGCGCCGCGAACCCGCCGCGACCGACGGCGGTCGGTCGGGATCGACCGGGGACGACGAGTCCGGGCCGTCGCTCCTCCCGGAGACGCTCGTCGCGCCGGACGGCGGTGCGTTCGAGGACTTCCGCCGTGCGCTGGACGAGGCCGCCGACCGCGACGCCGCGGTCGCCTACCGGCACGAGCGGGGGCGGACCACGGACGAGTTCACCGTCGCCGCGCTCCCGCTCGCCACGCTCAACACCGCGCGCCAGCACCACAACGCGGCGGCGATGGCCGATTCGCCGTCGGGCGAACCCGTCGCGTACGGCGACGTGACCCGTTCGACCGCGCTCGGCCACGCCCGCTCGGACGAGCGGACCTACCGCGAACTCGGCTACGACGGCGAGCGGTTCCACGACTTCGTGACCGCCGGGGACACGGTCTTCGGGTTCACCCGGGTGCTCGACGCGGACGGGTCCGCCGGTCCGTCGCGCGCCGGCGAAGTCACCTTCGAACACGTCGCGTTCACTGACGACGAGCGGCCGGTGTACTCCGGCGTTCGTCGAGCGCTCGTCGACCGCGAGGGAGCCTGATCACCAATGCCACGACTCTGCCGCACGTTCCAGACCGCACCGGCCGCCGTTCCCGGCGACGACACGGCGAAGTACCTCGAATCGGGTCTCACCGCCGAGGGGTTCGAGGCGCCCGACTGGCTCGTCCCCGATATCGAAGACGGGACTGCCCCGGACATGAAGTCGGAGGCCGTCGACAACGTCGTCGATCGGCTCCCCGCGCTCGCCCCCGACTTCGGCGGCGAGATCTGGCCGCGCGTCGAGTGGGCCCACGACGACGCGGAGTACCGCGAACGCGGCCGATCCCAGATCGAGACGCTGGTCGCGGTGGCCGGCGACCACCTCGACGGCGTCGTCGTGCCGAAGGTCGGCCGGCTGGAAGACGTGGAGCGCGCGGCCGTCGCGGTCGCCGAGACCGAGCGGGAATTCGGCTACGACGACGGCAGCATCGAACTCGCGGTCATCGTCGAGACGGCCCCTGCGGTCTCGGACCTGCCCGACATCGCCCGCCTCGGCGAGACCGATCGGCTGGCCGGGCTGGTGTTCGGCCCCGTCGATTACACGGCGGACCTGGGCGGTCGGTCGATGGACGGCGAGCGCCCGCGCTGGAGCGGTCTGCTCGAACGCCTGTCGAACGAGGCGTCCGCGGGCGGACTGGTCGCCATCGGCGGGCCGTTCGACCGCCTGTTCGACGAGCGGGCCGGCGTCACCTACTACAACGCGCCAGGCTACGCGGACCAGGTCGAACGCGAGGCGCGCATCGGCCTCGACGGGTCGTGGTCGCTGCACCCCAAGCAGACCGCGCAGGCGAACCGCGTCCACATGCCGACGACCGCGGAACTCGAATCCGCCGTCGAGAAGGTCGAGGGCTTCAACGAGGCCAAGCGCGAGGGGACCGGTGCAGTGGTCCTCGACGGCCAGATGGTCGACGAGGCGACCTACAGGAACTTCGCGAACACGGTCCAGACGGTCCGGGCCATCGACCAGGCGCATCCGGCGCAGACGGCCGAGACGTACGACGGGTCGCTTCTCGAACGGGTGCGCTCGGTCGCGCTCGACTTCGGGTGAGACGTCGGCCGTCGCCTCGGTCGGAAAGGAAACACCCTTAATTAGCGGCGAAAAAAGACGAAGTGAGCGCCGGTGGTGAGCGAACGCGGTGCGTTCGCGAGCCTCTGGGCGCGAGCGAGTCGAACGAGCGCCGGTGGTCTAGTGGTAGGACCTGAGCCTTCCAAGCTCATGGCCCGGGTTCAAATCCCGGCCGGCGCATGCGAGGCGCGAACGCAGTGAGCGCCTCGAACGGCGAACGGGAAACGAAGTGACCCGTGAGCGCAGTTCTGCGAGGAACGGACGTGACGAGCGAGCCGCTGGTGGGATTCGTTTCACGCGGGTCGCAGCCGCAGAACGGTGTGAGTGTCGCCGTCGAGTCCACGTCCGACAGCGTGTGTGAATTATGACAGCATCTGAGATTTATAAGGGGTCGAACGTCGCGCCGAGAATCGAGATCGATATTCGGGTCAAAGTTCACGGGTGGTTTCGGCGGTCTCGCCGCGAGTAACTGGAAATTACCGTCGGCCGACGGCGTCGTCGGAGTGCGTGCGTTCGATACGGGTAAGGATGCCCCACTGAGCCGCGTGTGGAACAGGGTGACACAATGAGGGGGCTATCGACGGCGTTCCCGGGAATTGCCTCGGCTTACGGATCGCGACCTGCCACTGGGCGGAGGATAACAAAGTGTATCTCGCCCCTTTCCTCGGTCGCATGACTTACGATAAATACACAAAAGCGATAGTCGGAGCCGTAGCGCTGACACTCGTCGTGAGTACGCTCGCGATGAGCGGCGCTGCGTCGTTCTCCGCACAGCAAGACGACACACAGACGAGCACGCAGACGCAGGAGACCTCGTACGTTCGGATCGCCCACCTGTCGCCGGACGCGCCGGCAGTCAACGTGACGCTGGGTAACCAGACGGTCGCGTCGAACGTCGAGTTCGGCAACGTGACCGAGTACATGAACGTCACCGCGGGCACGTACAACGTGAGCATCACTCCCGTGGGACAGCCGACGAACGCGATCTTCGAGGGGAACGTGACCATCGAGCCGCGAGTGGTCGCGACGATCGCCGCCAGCGGTGAGTTCTCCTCGGAGTCCATGACGGACTTCGAACCGGCGACCTTCGAGGACAACGCCTGGAAGCCGAGCGACGACATGGCGGCAGTGAGTATCGTCAACCTCTCGCCGGACGTGGGTTCGGTCGACGTCGTCGTCACCGAGGGGCCGTCCGACGGACAGACCGGCGAAGAGACGGAGACCGAGACCGACGTGGTCGGCGAAGAGACCGAGACGGAGACCGAGACTGACGTCGGTGTCGGCAACGAGACCGGGACGGAGACTGACGTCGGTGTCGGCAACGAGACCGAGACTGAGACGGAAACTGACGTCGGCATGGGTAACGAGACGGAAACCGCGACAGACGAGGGAATGTTCCTCGCAGCGCAGGAGGAGACGGACACGGAGACCGAGACCGACGACGGCCTCGGCAACGAGACCGAGACGGAGACTGACGTCGGTGTCGGCAACGAGACCGAGACGGAGACTGACGTCGGTGTCGGCAACGAGACCGAGACGGAAACTGAGACGGACGTGGTCGGTACCGAAACCGAGACCGAAACTGAGACCGACATGGTCGGTAACGAGACCGAGACCGATATGGACGAGCAGCTGACCCTCGCCCAGAACGTCACGTTCCGGAACGCTTCGGAGTACATGAACGTCCCGGCCGGTGACTACACGCTCGAGATCCGCTCGAACGAGACGGGCGAGACGCTCGCCACCGTCGACCTCTCCGTCGAGGGCGGCAACGCGTACACGGCGTTCCTCGCCGGGTACCAGTACCCCGACGAAGCGCCCGCGGGCGCCTCGTTCCAGCTGATCACCGTTCAGGACGCGACGAAGTCTGTCACGCTCCCGACCGTGGAAGCGGGCGCGGAGACCGAGACCGGAACCGAGACTGACGTGGTCGGCGAAGAGACCGAGACGGAGACCGAGACCGACGTCGGCATCGGTAACGAGACCGAAACCGAGACGGAAACTGACGTCGGCATCGGCAACGAGACCGAGACCGCGACCGACGACGGCCTCGGCACGGAGACCGAGACGGAAACTGACGTCGGTATCGGCACCGAAACCGAGACGGAGACCGACGACGGGCTTGGTGTCGAAACGGAGACGGACACCGCCACCGAAGCCGGCGCATAGCGAGCGACTGACTCCGCCGACGGATAGACGCGAAATCGCCTTTTTTCTGCACCGCCGTTGCACCCCGAGAGGCTCGTCTGAACCGATCGATGTGGCGAGATTCAAGGCGACGGCGACCGAACGTGCGCTCGTGAACGACGACACGCAGGCCGACGACGGGGGGCAGCGACGCGGGGCGGCGTCGTCACCGTCCGAGGACACGTCGGAAGCGGAGCGCGGCGGGTCCACCGCTCGCTACGATCGGGTGACGCGCCACCCCACGCGGGGGCCGCACAATTCCATCTTTCACTGGACGACGGCGCGCCACCCGCTCCGGGTGATGGTCAACTACGTCGTCATCCTCGCCTGTCGGGTCTGTCCGAGCATGCGGTTGAAGAACTGGTTGCTGCGGCGCATCGGCGTGACGGTCGGCGAGGGCGTCGCCTGGGGGCTGGAGTCGACGCCGGACGTGTTCTGGCCCGATCTCATCACCGTCGAAGACCACGCGATCGTCGGCTACGACGCGACCGTCCTCTGTCACGAGTTCCTCCAGGACGAGTACCGGACGGGCGAGGTCGTCATCGGCGAGCGGGCGATGATCGGCGCCGGCGCGATCGTCCTGCCGGGCGTCGAGGTCGGCGCCGGCGCGCAGGTGGCCGCCAACTCGCTCGTGACCGACGACGTCCCGCCCGGCGCGACCGCCGCCGGCGTTCCGGCGACCGTCGAGGACGCCGAGTGACCGGACGAACTACGGGGCAGTGGTCTGACGCCGCGACGGTCGAACGCGGTCAGTCGCGGATGCGAACGATGCCCGACTCGAAGACGCTCCGGTTCGGGACGATGTACTCCTCGCCGTCGCTCTCGATGCGAGTGGTGAACATGTCGACCTCCTGGACGATCCCCTCGCTGTCGTCGATGCGGACGCGGTCGCCGATGCTGTACGGTTCCGTCAGCAGCAGGTAGACGCCGGCCGCCCCCGAGCGGAGCATGTCCCAGAACGCGACGACGGCGAGGACGACCAGCGAGAACGCGTAGACGGCGAGCAGGACGAGCAGCGCGTCGGTCTCCACGCCGAGCTGGCCGAGCGCGATCAGTATCGCCACGTAGAAGATGCTGTACTTGACGAGTTCGGGGATGACGCTGACCTCCGGGAGCTTGACGCTCCGGAGGCGCTCGCCGACGTAGAGCTTCGCCTGGTCGCCGACGACGAGCCCGATGATGAGTGCGAGCGCGGCGATGAACAGGCTCGGCAGGTACCCCGTGAAGCGCGTCCAGAACACGTCCGGGTTGCCGAGCTGGGCCACGTTGACCGCCAGAACGATGGCGAGCACGTAGACGAAGACCGCCGCGATGTTCGAGATGATCCCGATCGTCGAGGTGCCGAAGCCGCGAGCGGTCCGTTCGAACGGCGTCCCCTCGACGGTCTCGGGGATGCCGGCGCTCCTGAGCAGCGTCCGCGTCCACCGCCAGACGAGGTAGCTGAAGACGAGGCCGAACAGCAGGATCGCGATCGAGGCCACGACCGCTCCCTGGTCGGAGAAGACCGCGCGGACGAACTCCGCGAGCCAGTCGATCTGCATCAGTACGCCTCCGGATCGAGCTCCAGGATGAGTTCTCCCGCCTTGAACGCTCGCACGAGACCGTCGCTCTCGGAGAGGACGATCGCGATGGCGTTCGTGTCCCGCGTGATCGCCCCGGCGGCCATGTGGCGCGCGCCGAGCCCCTTCGGGATGTCGACGCCCTCGGCGGAGGGTTCGAGGTAGCGATAGGCGGAGACGATCTTCCCGGAGTCGGAGATGACGAACGCGCCGTCGAGCCGCGAGAACTCCTTGAGCATCACGTTGACGATGGGGTCGCCGACGTGGACGTGGGACTTCTCGAAGGGGTTGTAACTGAGCGGCCGGGACTTGTTCATCACCTTCCCGGCGTCGCCGACGACGAACAGCGCGCCGACCGGCTTGCCCTTCTGGCCCTTCTTGCCGAGTTCGACCGCCACTTCGAGCACGTCGCGGATGACCGAGGGCTCGGCCCGCGAGTTGGCGAACAGGTCGTAGACGCCCGACTTCTCGAACTCGTCGGCCCGCACTCGCGTGACCGTGTCGGCGTCCTCGCCGAACACGCCCGCCAGACAGACCAGCTCCGCGTCCTCGTCGACGTGGCCGTTCTCGACGGCCCCTTCGACGCCGAACCGAACCCGATCGCGCAGGTCCTCGAACTCCAGCGGCAGCTCCACGAACGACTCCGCTTCGACGTCGTTGTCCGGGCCGACGACGACGGTCTCCTCGTCCTCGGCCATCGTCTCGTAGTCCGATTTGCCCGGCGAGAAGAGAAACACAGCGTCGGCGTCCGCGACTAGCTCGTCGAGGAAGTCGTCGAGACCGGTCATTGTCGTATCAACTCATCCGACATGAAAAAGCGTTTCGGCCCGTCTGACCGCCGTCGCACGCTCGTCATGCGAACGCGCCGAACTCGTCCCGAGGCCGGCCCGCCGCACCCGGAAAAGAACTGCCACCTGACACGTCCGCGTCGGGGGTGGTGTTCCGTCCGCGATCGCTCACTGCCGCGACGGACTGCCATGCGACCGCGACGCCCCGATCAGGCGTCGAGCGGGAGCGAGCGGTACCGCTCCAGCACTCGCTCGCGGACGTCGGCGTCGGACACGCCGGCGGTCCTCGCGAGCGCGAGCGCCCCGCCCATGGCGACGCCTTCCTTCGCCTCGCCGGCGACGTAGCCGTCGAACGCGGGGTGGTCGCCGGCGTCGAACGCCGGATCGGTCGCGGTCACCGAGAGGTCGAACGCGTCGGCCAGCGCGCCGAGATCCACCGACGGATCGTCGGCGACGTACTGCGTCGTCGCCAGGTCGAGCGGCCGCTCCTCCCCCGCGTGGCGCAGGACCGCGGCGACCGTCGCCAGCTGGGTCCCACCGGCGAGCGTGACGGCCGTCCCCGATTCGAGACAGCCCAGCGCGAGCCCGCTCAGCACGGCCAGCACCGGGTCGCCCATCCGCCGGATCGCCTCCCGGGGGTCGCCGGACAGGTCGCCCTCCGCGAGCCCGCTCGCGGCGAGTCCCTCGTCGACGACCGCCTCCTTCCGTTCGACCGGGTTCTCCGGCAGCGACGAGGAGACGCTCGCGCCGTCGGCGGTGGCCGACCGCTCGCCGAGCGCCGCCTGCACGCCGAGCGCCGTCGTCGTCCCGCCGGGGATCGACTCCCCGAGGTACACCTCGTCGTCGGGCAGCGCCTGCCCGAACTCCCGGGCCGCCGCGAACGCCCCCGGCGCAGTCGGGACCGGATCGGCTTCCCGGATGTCGTCGCCGGACCGCGCCCCGACCGTCACCGTCGGCGCGCCGGTCGGTTCGGCCAGCCCGGCGTCGACGACGGTCACGTCGAACCCGACCAGGTCTCGCACAGCCCGCGTCACCACCGCCGGCGTCGGACAGCCGGTGGGACTCACCGGCACTACCGGCGACCGGACCGGTTCGCCGTAGCTCACGATCTCGGCGTCGGCGCTCGGCGTGTGGACCATCGCCTCCGGGTCGGCGCCCGCCGCGCTCAGCCCCTCGATCTCCGCCGTCCGCGTCGTCCCGACTGCCAGAACTACGCGCACCTGTCTCCCCTCCCCGTCGCGCTCGGACTGCGTTCCATATCCGTCGGGTCAGACGGCCACGAGTTAACTCCGTCGGGACGCTCGCCGCAAGAAAGAGGACGCTTCGAACCGGTCCCCCTCGAACCGACTCGGTTTCGTCAGATGAAGTCGTCGACGCTCGGGCCGCCGGCCGAATCGCTGTCCTCGTGTTCGGTCCCGCCGGCCATCAGCGTCAGCGGGTTGCGCGTCTGGAGCCAGACGTGCCCCTCGCCGGAGAGTTCGGTCACGAAGCCCTCGCCGCCCAGCATCGTCGACTTGATGCTCCCGTCTTTCCGGCGGTCCATCGACAGCCCGTCGGTCCAGGCCACGAGGTGATCCTCGTCGACCGTCAGCGGCTCCTCCGGCGTCACCTCCTTCTCGTACATCGACCCGTACGAGGAGACGAAGGCCATCCCCTGCCCCGAAATGCCCAGCACCGTCAGCTCGCCCGACGAGAACAGGTTCGACCGGTTGTTCATCTCCGTCGACCGCTCCACCAGCGGCTCCCAGGCCAGCAGCGACCCCGACTGGGACTTGATCGGTCCCTGCTCGGTGACGTTGATCGCCGTGATGTCGCCCGGGTGGTCCGGCACCAGCGTCACCTCGGCGTCGTCGGCCACCGCGTAGTACTTGTTCTCGACTAACCCCCGCTCGTCGCTGATCGCCCGCTTCGCCATCCCCATCACGCCGTCGTCGCCGCCGATGCTCGTCTCGTTCTCGATTCCCGCCGACTGGGTCATCATCGCGCCCGGCTTCGTCTCGATCTCCTCACCCTCCGCGAGACCCACTTCCAGCACCGCGTAACTCGGTCGCTTGTCGATCGTGTAGCGCATCTCACCAGGTATGTCTCTCATCCGTTACTTATATCTTGCTAATGTTTACGTGCAAACGCCACCGTTCGGGCCTGTTGGCCGCGTTCACGGGACAATTCGCGGGACCGGATCCGAACCGAACGGGGACGGTCGGCCTAACGTCGCTCGCCCGCTGCGACTCCTCGGGTTCGAATCCGTTGGCGATGTTGCGACTCGTAGTCTGCTCGCAGCAAAAATGCGCGGGACCGGATTTGAACCGGACCCAGACGTGCTCGCTCCCTGTGGTCGCTGTGCGCGACTGGTAGGGTTCAAATCCGCTGGCGATTTTACTGCTCGCGGTTTGCTCGCAGCAAAAATGCGCGGGACCGGATTTGAACCGAGTGGAGACGGTCGGCCTCGCTTCGCTCGGCCGCTGCGACTCCCCGGGTTCAAATCGCGGTCCTGCTCTTCGCTCACTCCGTTCGCTCATGCGCGGGACCGGATTTGAACCGGCGGATCCCTACGGAACAGCGTCCTAAGCGCTGCGCCTTTTCCTGGCTTGGCTACCCGCGCCCGCTTTCCGCTATCCCCGTCGCGCTCATGAAGGTGTCGCTCACGAGTCGCCGACCGCCACCCCGTGGAACTCGAAGCGGGCGCCGCCGTCAGCCCCCTCTGTCACCTCGACGGTCCAGCCGTGAGCCCGCGCGATCCGTCGGACGCTCACCAGACCGTATCCGGTCCCGTCGACTGCCGTCGAATACCCCGACTCGAACACCGCTTCCCGCTCTTCCGCCGGGATCCCGCACCCGTCGTCTTCGACGGAGAGGCAGCCGTCCCCGTCGACGCCGACGCTCACCTCCACCCCGCCGTTCTCGTCACCGATCCCGTGCTCCACCGCGTTGACGAAGAGGTTCTCGAGCAGTTGGGTCAGTCGCCCGCGGTCGGCCGCGACGGGTCGGTCGTCGCGGACGAACAGCGTCGACTCGCCCGTCGCGACGTGTTCCCAGGCCGAGCGAGCGACCGCGGCGAGCGAGACGTACTCGGTGTCGTCGGCCGACGGGTCCGATCCGGTCCTCGCGATCAGGTCGCTCAGCAGTTCGTCCGTCCGGTCGAGCGCCGCGAGGGCGTCGTCGAGGTGACCGTCGTCGCCCGTCCGGCGGGCCATCTCGATGCGGTGCCTGACCGCGTAGAGCGGATTTCGCAGGTCGTGACCGACGACGCTCGCGAACTCGCCGATCTGGTCGGTCTCGGACTGGCGGTACCGCTCGCGCGCCCGCTCCCCCCGGTCGATCGCTCGTTCGACGGCGTCGACGAGCGCCTCGTCAGCTATCGATGGGACGTACTCCGCGGCGCCCGCCGCGACGGCCCGATGCGCCAGCGATTCGTCCCCCTCGCGTGCGAGTGCGACCACTGCGACGGCCGGATCGGTCTCGCGGATCGTCTGTATCGCTGCGACTGGGTCCGGACAGCTGTCCGCGTCGACCACCAGACAGTCCGGTCGTCCGGCCGCGACGTCGTCCGCGAGATCGCCGAAAGCGATCCGTTCGACGGTGAAATCTCTCCGCTGGAACCGCGATTCGGCATCGGCGAAGGCCTCGGTTCGCTCCCCCGGCGCTCCGTCGACCCACGCCACGGCTCTCTCCCCGTTCATTGCAAGCGAGTGCGCCGCCCTCCCGGTTAAAGTATCGTACCGGGATCGGCGGGGCGGTTCGCCAGTCGGGTCGACTGTCCGCGAGCGTCAGTCGGCGCCGACGTTCTCCGTGCTCTCGATGTAGGGCGGATCGGGTTCGATGCTCGCGTACTCGACGGCTCGCTGGCCGAGCGTCCGGACTCGGTCGCGGTCGCTCTCCTCCCGGAGCGACTCGCCGTCGAACTTGGTCCGCGCCCGCGGCAGCGCGGCCTGGTGGGGGAGGACCCACGCGTTGAGCGAGCGGCAGACCGACCGGAGGTGGTCGAGGGACGTGACCGGGAACGACCCGCCGGCCACGCAGAGGAGGCCGATCGTCTTGTGTTCGAACTCGTCGAATCCGCAGTAGTCGAGAGCCGTCTTGAGGACCGACGAGTACGACCCGTGGTAGACGGGCGTCCCCAGGAGGATCGAATCGGCCTGGCCGATCCTGTCGCGGAGTTCCGCGGCGTCGCCGGCGTCCTCGTCGTCGGGGTCGAACACCGGGAGGTCGAGCGATCGGAGGTCGATCAGGTCGACGCTCGCGCCGGTCTCTTCCGCGGCATCGAGCGCGATCCGCAGCGCTTTGCGTGTGTAACTCTCCTCGCGCAGGCTACCACAGACGGCGGCGACGTGCGGCTGGTCCGACATGTGTCCTCGTCGGGGACGCGAGCCTAAAATTTCGCCGGTTCCGCCGCTTCTCCGGGCGGCAGTGCCGTCGGACCGCGCCGTCACCTATATCCCGATGACGGTGTCGACGACGCCGACGGTCTCCAGGGTCATCCAGACGAGGAACAGCGCGTACAGTCCGAGGAAGCCGTACGCCTCGGGGTCGGTGAGTTCGAGGCGAGTGCGCGTGAAGACGATGAACACGAGCGTCGCGAACGCGAGAAAGCCCATCGTCGGGATCGCCACGAGGAAGTCGATCGTCGCCTCGCCCGCGAGGAGGACGCCGACAGGGATGGCGACCAGGAGGTTGAACGTGTTGCTCCCGAGGACGTTCGTGAGGCTGGTGACGTCGTCGTCGTTCTTCGCGGCGTTGACGCTGACGAACGCGTCGGGGAGGCTCGTCCCGGCGGCGATGACGGTCAGCCCCCACAGGAACGTCGGCGTGTCGAATATCGTCCCGAACGAGAGGGCGGCGCGGACGATGCCCTCGACGCCGACGGCGATGACCACGAGCGCGACAGCGAGCCGTCCCCACTCGCGGAGCGGATCCACGTCGGGCGCGGCGGCGGCCACGTGCTCGCTCGCGTCCTGCTGGTGGAGGAAGACGTAGACGACGTAGGTAGCGAGCGGGAGGACGACGAGCGGTCGCGTGAGGACGGCGGCCCTGTTCGTCCCGCCGGGGACGTACGTCGCGCCGAGGGCGAAGACGATGAACAGGACGAGCACGCTGATGACGTAGAACTGGGCGTCCTTGTGGACCACGTCGCGCGTCGCTTCCAGGTCCTCGCTCGCGAGCGCCGAGAGCGCGGGGATGACGAGGAGGTTGAAGATGGCGCTGCCGACGATGGCGCCGACGCCGAGGGAGAACTCGTCGTGGACGACCGTGCTGATGGCGATGGAGCTGATCTCGGGGAAGCTCGACCCGACGGCGACGACGATGGCCCCGTGGACGGCGACGGGTAGCCCGTAGTACCTGCTCAGGCGTTCGGCGGCCCGCTCGAAGCGCCCGCTCCCCTTCCAGATGACGACCGTCGCCACGACCGCCAGCGCGAGCGAGACGAGGAGACCGGGCATCGCCCGGAAATTGCGGACGCGCGCTGAAGTGAGTGTCCCCTTCGAACGCTTCGCTCGAGCCCGGGCCGCGTTTCGCTCGATACGGCGGCCGAACGGGTCGATTCGCGCTCGCCGGGCCCGGTCGACCGGTGACCGATCCGGGGACTGCGGCCAGACAAGAAACTTATCCACCGTGGACCACTGTAGCGTGAACATGTGCAGACGGGCCGACGCCTCGGGGACGGCGTTCTGGGGTGAAGTCGACGACACCGAGGCTCGCGAGCGGTATCGAGCCCTGGTCGACGCGATAGACGGTGGGATCGTCCGGATCGACGGCGAGGGACGAGTCGCCGCCGTCGACGACGTACTCGTCGACCTGACGGGTCGCGAGCGCGAGGACCTCCTCGGGCGGCCCGTCGCCGCGCTCTTCGACGGAGACGCCCCGGCGATCGAACGCGAGGTCGACCGACTCGCCGCGGGCGAGGCCGGACGAAGCGCGAGGGCCGACATCGCCCTTCGAACCGCGGACGGGAACCGCGTCCCCTGCGAGATGCGCGTGAACCCGATCGAACTGGACGGCACCGCGGGACTCGTCGGCGTCGTCCGCCGGGACGTCGGACGCGAAGCGGCGGAGGGGGGCGACGCCGAGGGGGAGTCCAGCGGCGGAGCATCCGCCGACGAACGCGAGCGGAACCACGAGAACGAGAGGAGCGGCCGGGGGCGAGCGATCGACCACGAGCATCTGATCACCGCGCTCGAAGCCGCTCGTGAAGGTGTCAGCCTGCTGAACGAGGACGGCGAGTTCGTCTACGTGAACGACGCCTACGCCGAGACGTTCGGCTACGACCCCGACGAGATGAGAGGGGAACGCTGGGAGGCCCTCGGCATCGAGGCCGACCCGGAGGGATTTCGCGAGGAGGTCCTCTCGACTATCCACGAGGACGGCCAGTGGACGGGCACGACGACGTGCGTCCGGAGCGACGGGAGTCGGTTCCGCAGCCACCACTCGCTCGTGTCGACCGGTGACGGGAAGCTACTCTGTTTCGTCCAGGACGTCACCGACCGGACGGAGCGCGAGCGGGAACTGCGGGAGACCGAGCGGCGCTTCGAGGCGGTGTTCGAGGATCCGAACATCCTGGTCGGGCTGCTCGAACCGGACGGGACGGTACTGGACATCAACGAGACGGCGATGGAGTACATCGACGCCGACCTCGCCGACGTGCGCGGCGACCCGTTCTGGGAGACGCCGTGGTGGGGCGAGGGCGACGACGTCCGGTCCGACGTCACCGAGTGGATCTCGCGTGCCGCGGACGGCGAATACGTCGACTTCCAGGCCGATCTCACCCGTCCGAACGGCGAGCAGTACTCCATCGAAGGCTACTTCCGGCCGGTCACGAACGACGACGGCGAGGTCGTCTCGATCATCGTCTCCGACCGCGACGTGACCGAGCGCAAGGAGCGCGAGCGGCAACTCGCGGAGTCCGAGCGCCGCTACCGGACGCTCGCCGAGTACTTCCCGAACGGTCTCGTGACGCTGTTCGACCACGACCTGCAGTACACGCTCGCCGCCGGCCAGGGGTTCGACAGGATCCCCGTCGACCCGGAGGACGCGGAGGGAGAGCAGTTCAGCGACGTCTGGGACGAGGACACCGCAGCGGCGCTCGAACCGCTGTTCCAGGCCGCCCTCGACGGCGAGGAGCGGTCCATCGAGGTCGAGTACGCGGGGCGGGACTGGCTCGTCCACGGCGTGCCCATCACCGACGAGCGCGGCGACGTCTTCGCGGGCATGACGATGGCCCAGGACGTCACAGAGCGCAAGGAGCGCGAGCGGGCGCTCGACGAGATGATAACCGAGCTACGGGAGAGCGAGGAGCGCCTCCAGCTCGCGCTCGAAGCCGGCGAGATGGGGTCGTGGGAACTCGACCTGGAGACCGGCGGTGCGCCCGTCCGCACCGAGCAGCACGACCAGATATTCGGCTACGAGGAGCCGCTGAACGACTGGGACTTCGAGACGTTTCTCGACCACGTCCACCCCGACGACCGTGAGCGGGTGGAGCGGCGTTTCGAGCGGGCCTTCGAGACGGGCGAGTGGGTGTTCGAGTGCCGGATCGTCCGAGCCGACGGCGAACAGCGCTGGATCTCCGTCCAGGGCGAGTTCCACGAGGACGACGACGGCGACCCCGTCAGGGGAATCGGGATCGTCCAGGACATCACCGAACAGAAAGAGCGCGAGCAGTACCTGCGCGACGCGAAGTCGCAACTCGAAGCCGCGGCCGAGGCCGGCGCGGTCGGGACGTGGGAGTGGCACATTCCCGAAGACCGGTTCGTCGCCGACGCCTCGCTCGCGCGGAAGTTCGGCATCGACCCCGAGGAGGCCCGCGAGGGCGTGTCGCTCGACCGGCTCGTCGACTCGATCTACGAGGCCGACCGCGAGCGGGTCGAACGCGAGATCGAGGCCGCCGTCCAGTCGTGCGGCGAGTACGAGTCGGAGTACCGCGTCTGGAACGCCGACGGCGATCTCCGGTGGGTGGTCGCGCGCGGCCACGTCGAGTGCGACGAGGACGGGACGCCGGTCAACTTCCCCGGTGCGCTCACCGATATCACCGAACGCAAGGAGTACCAGCAGGAGGTCGAGCGGTCCGAGCGCCGCTACCGGACGCTGGTGGAGAACTTCCCGAACGGGTCCGTCGGGATGTTCGACGAAGACCTGCGATACACCGTCGTGGGCGGACAGCTCCTGGACAGTCTCGACATGTCGCCGGATGACCGGATCGGAAAGCGCATCTCCGAGATCCACTCCGACGAACTGCTCGAGGAAATCGAGCCGTACTTCCACGCCGCACTCGACGGCGAGATGAACTCCTTCGAGGTCGAATACCGCGGCCGCCGCCTCCACGCTCACACGCTCCCGGTCAGGAACGCCGACGACGAGGTGTTCGCCGGCATGCTCGTCGTCCAGGACGTCACCGAGCGCCGGGAGGCCCAGCGCGAACTCCGCGAGAGCGAGGCGAAGTTCCGCATGCTCGCCGAGAACCTCGAGGAGATCGTCTGGATGGCCACCGCGGACGGCGAGGAGTTCGTCTACATCAACCCCGCCTTCGAGGAGGTGTGGGGACTCGACCGACGAGAACTGTACGACGAACCCACGTCCTTCCTCGACGCGGTCCATCCCGACGACCGCGAGCGCGTCCGCGAGGCGTTCGCCGCGCTCCCGGAGCGGGAGTTCGACGAGGAGTACCGGATCCGCCGAAGCGACGGTGAGGTCCGCTGGGTCCACTCCCGCGGCGCCACCGTGCGAGACGAGGACAGCGGGATGGTTCGCGTCGTCGGCATCGGCGATGACGTGACCGAGCGCGTCGAGCGCGAGCGCGAACTAGAACGGAGCGAGCGCCGCTACCGGACGGTCGTCGAAAACTTCCCCAACGGCGCGGTGGGCCTCGTCGACACGGACCTGCGGTACGTGACCATCGGCGGGAAACCGCTCACCGAGAGGGATCTGACGGCCGAAGACCTGGAAGGACGGTTGGTCCGTGAGGTGCTGTCGCCGGAACTGGCCGACCGCGTCGAATCGCTCTACCAGTCGGCGCTCGACGGCGAACCCGCCACGCTGGAGTACAGCCACGAGGACGGAGACAGGCACACTCGGTACCGGACGTTCCCCGTTCGGGACGACGACGGGGAGATATTCGGCGCGATGGGGATGTCACAGGACATCACCGAGCAGGTCGAGCGCGAGCGCCGCCTGGAGGAGTCCGAGCGCCGGTACCGCACGCTCGCCGAGAACTTCCCGAACGGCGCCGTCGCCGTGTACGACGAGGACCTCCGGTTCACGCTCACCCAGGGCGCCGAACTTGGCGACGTGCTCCCGGAGCGCGACGAACTCGAGGGCCGGACCGTCTCGGAGGTGTTCCCGCGGGGCATCGTCGAGCGCCTCGAACCGCTGTTGCGGGCCGCCGTCGAGGAGGGCGAGAGCGACAGCGACACCTTCGAGTTCGGCGGCCGGCACTGGCGGACGCGAGCGACCCCGCTGCGCGACGCCGGCGGCGAGATATTCGCCGGCCTGAGCTTCTCCCAGGACATCACCGAACAGGTCGAGCGCGAGGCCGAACTCGAACGGGCGCTCGACCTGCTGGAGCGGACCGAGCGCATCGCCGACGTCGGCGGCTGGGAGATCGACCCGCAAACGCGGGACGTGTTCTGGACAGACCACGTCTTCGACCTGCTGGAGGTCGAGGGCGAGGATGAACCGCCGCTGGACGAGGCCCTCGACATGTACCACGCGGACGACCGGGCGATCGTCGAGGAAGCCGTCGACGACGCGCTCGCGTCCGGCGAGTCGTTCGACGTCGAGGTGCGTCTCCGGACGGGGGCGACCGGCGAGATCCGCTGGCTGCGGCTCCAGGGCGTCCCGGAGGTGGTCGACGGCGACGTCGTCTCGCTCCGCGGCGCGGCCCAGGACGTCACCGAGCGCAAGCACCGCGAACAGCGCCTCGAAGACCTGATCGAACGACTGGAGGAGTCGAACGAACGGCTCGAACAGTTCGCCTACGCCGCCTCGCACGACCTGCAGGAGCCGCTGCGGATGGTGTCGAGCTATCTCCAGTTGATCGAACGCCGCTACGCCGACGACCTCGACGAGGACGGCCGCGAGTTCATCGAGTTCGCCGTCGACGGCGCCGACCGCATGCGGGACATGATCCAGGGGCTGCTCCAGTACTCCCGCGTGGACACCCGCGGCGACCCCTTCGAACCGGTCGACCTGGAGGCCGTCGTGTCGGACGTCTGCGACGACCTGCAGGTCCGGATCGAGGAGAGCGGCGCCGAGATAACCGCCGACCCGCTGCCCCAGGTCGAGGGCGACGGCGGGCAACTGCGGCAGGTGTTCCAGAATCTGTTCGACAACGCGATCGAGTACAGCGGCGACGACCCACCGCGGGTCCGCGTCTCGGCCGAGCGGGCCGGCGACCGGTGGGAAGTCTCGGTCAGCGACGAGGGCATCGGCATCGACCCCGAGGACGCCGACCGGGTCTTCGAAGTGTTCCAGAGCCTCCACAGCCAGGGCGACCACGCCGGCACGGGCATCGGCCTCGCGCTCTGTGAGCGGATCGTCGAGCGCCACGGCGGCGACATCTGGCTCGACTCCGTGCCCGGTGAGGGATCGACGTTTACATTCACGTTGCCGACCATAGGGACAGACAGTGCCCGACCATGACCGCTCCGGCGACCCCGCCGACATCCTCCTCGTCGAGGACAATCCGGGCGACGTCCGCCTCACGCAAGAGGCGTTCAAAGAGGGACAGATCCGGAACACCCTCCACGTGGTGACCGACGGGGTCGAAGCGCTCGACTTCCTCCGCCGGCGCGGCGACCACGCGGACGCGCCGCTCCCGGACATCGTCCTCCTCGATCTCAACCTCCCCCGGAAGAACGGCGACGAAGTGCTCGACGAGATACGGAGTGACCCCGATCTCGAGTACCTGCCGGTCATCGTCCTGACGAGTTCGGAGGCCCAGGAGGACGTGGTCCAGTCGTACGAACTCCAGGCGAACGCGTACCTGACGAAACCGGTCGACCCGAGCGAGTTCATCGAGACCGTCCGGTCGATCCAGCAGTTCTGGCTGTCCGTCGTTCGGCTCCCGCCCTACGACGAGGAGTAGCTCCGCTAGCCGGGTCCGAGGGCCGCGATATCGGCGCCGACCGTCGCGAGCGCGTCGGCGGGGTTCGGGTCGCTGTCGGCGAGATGCGTGTACCGATGGTCCGGGACGCTCGATAGCGCCGCCGCGACGCCTTCGCTGTACGTCTCGACGCCCGGCTCCGTCGGGGCGTCGCCGCCCCAGACGTCCCGGACGACCGTCATCGAATCGATGCGAACCTCCAGCCTGCGCGGCTCGTAGCGAGCCAGCAGTTCGGAGAGTCCGAGCTGGAGGGCGACGTACTCGGCGGTGTTGTTCCCCGCTCGGGAGCCGACCGGCCGGCCGAGACGGACGAGTTCGTTCTCCTCGGCGTCCATGATGACGGCGCCCGCGCCTGCGGGGCCGGGATTGCCGCGTGAACTGCCGTCGACGTAGAGGACGAACGCGTCGCCCGACGGCTCGGGGGCCGGTGGTCGGGCGAGGTCCGACTCCAGCAGGGTCTCGAGCGCGCCACGCAACTCGGCCGGGGTCGTCGCGGGGTCGAAGAGGCCGCCGTAGCCGGGGACGGCGTCGTCGATGACCTCGGTTGCCGCCGCCATCTCGTAGCCGACGCCCGCTAGTACCTCGTCGACGAGCGCGGCGAGCCGCGTGAGGTGTTCGCCCGGGAGTCGGTCGTCAGTCACACCGCGTCACCCGCCGGACTCCGGTACGGGATTCCTTCGCTCGGTCCCGGGCGATATCGTCGACCGGTCGCACCACTGCATACCTGTTCTCGGCGGTCGAGCGGGATAATCCCTTCAGGTGGGACCGACAGGCGACCGTTCTGACTACTGGAGCCGAGCGACTGTCTCGTCGTCCCGCTCCTCGACCCGGACGAGGCCGTCGTCGGCCAGGTCCGAGAGCAGTCCTCGGAGCCACTCGCGGCCGTATTCGCCGTCCGGGGCGTAGTCGACGCGGATACGCGGGCCGAGTACGTCGAGGGGCAACTCGTCGTGCTCGCCGAGCGTCCGGACGATCCGCCCGCGGAACTGCCGCCTGCTCCCCTCGAACGCGGGCTGTGTCGGGACGTCCGGCGCGGTGAAGTCGCCGGTCTCGTAGGCGTGACACCACTCGCGCCACGGACAGGACTCGCCGTCGCACTCCGGCGTCTTCTCGCAGGCCACGCCGCCGAGTTCCATGATCGCGTTGTTCCAGACGCGGGACTCGCCCTCCGGCATGAGGTCGGCGGCCACCCGTTCGAAGGTCGCGTCGTCGTCCGGCACGTCGAACGCGCGGTAGAGGACGCGCTTGACGTTCGTGTCGACGACGGCGTCGCCGTTGTCGAACGCGAAGCTCGCGACCGCGTTGGCGGTGTAGGGACCGACGCCCATCAGTTCCGCGAGTTCGTCGGGCTCGCGGGGGAACTCGCCGCCGTACTCGGACTCGATCTGACCCGCCGCCTCGTGGAGGTACTTGGCGCGGTTGTTGTAGCCGAGGCTGTGGTCGCTCCAGAACCCGACCACGTCGGCGCGGTCGGCGGCCGCGAGATCCGCGGTCGTCGGCCACCGCTCCAGGAACGCCTCCCATGCGGTGACGACGCGGCTCAACTGGGTCTGCTGGCTCATCACCTCGGAGACGTGGATCTCGTAGGGGTCGTCGGTCCGTCGCCACGGGAACTCGCGGTGGTCGGCCTCGTACCACTCGACCAGCGCCGCCCGGACCGCCTCGACGTCCTCGGGGAGATGGTCGTCCGCACCCACCGACTCGTCGGCCTCGCTCATCGCTCACTGCTACCGGTCGAACTCGCTTGGGTGTGGCGATCAGCGACGCCGGACGCGGCGCCGACCGTCCCGCACTCGTTCCCGTCAAGCGAGCGCCGCGAACGCCGGCATCGCCGCCGCGACGCCGCCCCAGATGCCCTGGAGGACGGCCGCGACTGCGTCGACGACCGTCTCCCAGACGGAGAAGCCGGTGAAGATGGTCAGGAAGGTGTCGAGGCCGAAGAAGAAAAACAGCGCCGCGCCGGCGAGGTGGGCTTTCACCGCGTCGAAGCGCCCGGAGAAGGTGCTGAAGAAGTACGCGTTGGCGAGGCTCACCGGGATGATGACGAGCATCTCGCCGACCCAGATGCCCGGGTGAGCGCCGTACTTGACGGCGAGGCTGATGGTGACAAGCTGGGTCTTGTCGCCGAACTCGCCGGCGGCCATCATCGCGAAGATGGGGAGGAAGTTCCCGAAGCGGTTGGGGACGTCGCGGCCCAGCACGGACACGTCGAGCTCCCCGCCCGCGCTCGCGACGCCGGCGACGCCGCCGTCGGTCTCGGCGAGGGCCTCTTTCCCCCCGCTCGGCTGGACGCCCCCGCCCTCCGGGATGGACCGGAGGAGCAACACGCCGAACAGGAGGAAGAGCCCGCCAGCGATGCCGTCGAGGTAGACGGGCGGGAGCGCGCCCTTCAGCGCCTGCCCGAACCAGATCTCCAGTGCCGTCCACCCGGCGAACGCCAGCCCGGCGGCGCTGACGACCGTGCGCGGGTCGAACCGCGTCGCCAGGCCCGCGATGATGAACTGCACCTTCTCGCCCGGCAAGACGACTAGCTGGGCGACCATCGCGGCGACCATCACGGTGAGGAACCCGTTCACGAGCGACTCACCCGTACCGCCGCGCGGACCGTCTCGGCGTCGCTGTCGGTGACGTATCCGACGGACGCGCGACCGTTCATCGGCTCGGATTAGACCCGTCTAAATCATAAGTCTGGCGGCGCAAACACCCCCGCAGTGGCCGACGGCGAACTGGTCGGATCCGGCCGGTGGCGCCTCACTCCCCAGTCGTTCGGGAGTCAGTCGGTATCGCAGTCGGCGATGTCGTCCCGGTCGAGCGGCGTCGCGTCGGACCAGTAGCGCTCGAAGGCGTCCTCGGCCCACGACACGACGGCCGGGTCGTCGGTATCGATCGACGCCCGCAAGACGCCGCTGTCGTCGCGGACGAGCAGGTGGACCCTGTCGTCGACGAGCGTCCCGGCGAGGGGAACGCCGTCGTCGCGGACGCGGACCGACGCGGCGTCCGCGCCGAGGAGCGTCTCCAGCCGCCGCCTGAGCGTCGACTCGCTCGCCAGCGCGTCGATGGCGCTCCGGGAGAAGACGCCGCTGAACGAGACGTCGCCGTCCGCGGCGCGCTCGGCCGTCAGCGCGAGCGTCTGTTCGTTGAACGCGTGGGAGAACGCGCAGATCGTCTCGGCCTCGCGCTCCAGGTCGATCAGCCGCTGGAGCGGCGCGTTGGGCCGCGTCTCGGTCGGGACGGTGATCGTCGCGTCGGCGAGGCGGGCGAGGTCGAACTCCATCGCGTCGGTCGGGAGGTCGGCGACGATGTCGCGGAGCTGTCGCTCGGTCTCCAGCACGTCGAGGAGGTCCGAGAACGCGCTCGCGACGAGCCGGCCGGTCGCCGTCGCCTCGTACGCGCCGTCGCTCCGCCGGACCCACGACCGCTCTTCGAAGTCGCCGAGGATCCGGCCGAGCGTCGCCTGGGACGCCCCGGTCTCCGCCGCGAGGTCCGATCGGCTCCGCGACCCCGTCGCGAGCGACTGCAACACCTCCACCCGGTTGGCCGAGAGCGCGAGGAACTCCACGTCTTCGAGCGCCGCGTCCATACCCGACCTGACGGCCGTCGGGCTAAACCGTTTTCGGGGTCCGGACGGCTCGCGTGCCTTTGCGGCGCATCTGGGCCCGCACGTGACGGCCCGACGCCGGCGTCCGCTTGCACCCCGCGCCGCGCTTGCACGGGGTGAAAACGAAGCACGGGACGCGCCCGTTTCTCGCCGCTCAAAATTTTCTAAACGACACTATAAGGCTACGTATCCTACGATATGGTAAGATGCGATATCTCGATATCTCCTCGCCCTCGACGCGTTCGCCCCCCGCCGCAGGCGTGAGCCGCAGCCGACAGCTAGCGGAGGTGTCGGCGTGATCAGTCGCAAGAGCATCCTCGCGTTCCTCGCGACGAGCGTCTTCTTCGGCGGGACGTTCGTCGCGGCGAAGGCCGGCCTCGACCACTTCCCGCCGCTGCTGTTCGTCGCGCTCCGCTTCGACGTGGCGGCGGTCGTCATGTTCGCGTTCGTCGCCCTCACGCGAGAGCGCGCGGACCTGATCCCGCGGACCCGCGGCGACCTCGGGGGCATCGTCGCGACGGGGCTGTTCGCCATCGGGCTGACGAACGCGCTGCTGTTCGTCGGCCAGCAGTACGTCACCAGCGGCGTCGCGTCGATCATCGCGAGCCTCAACCCCATCCTGACGCCCGTCTTCGCGGCCGTCCTGCTCGCCGACGAGCGGCTCTCGGCGCGCGGCGCCGTCGGGATGGCGCTGGGCCTGCTCGGCGTCGGCCTCGTCGCGAACCCGGACCCAGCGGCGCTCCTCTCCGGGGGCGTCTTCGGGGAGTCGGTCATGCTCGCGAGCGCCGTCTGCGGCGCGCTCGGGTCGGTGCTCATCCGCCGGGCCGACGCCGACCTCTCCAGCACCGTCCGGACCGCGTGGGGCCTCCCCCTGGCGGCGGTCGTCACCCACGCGCTGAGCCTGGGCGCCGGCGAGTCCGTCGCCGCCGTCTCGTGGAACGCCGAGTCGCTGCTCGCGCTCGGGTACGTGGCGCTGTTCGCCGGTGCGCTGGCCTACATCGCCTACTTCGGCCTCATCGACGACGTGGGCCCGATCCGCGCGAACCTGGCGTTCTACGTCGTCCCGGTCGTCGCGACGCTCGGCGGCTGGGCGCTGCTCGACGAGACCGTCTCGGCGCTCGCGATGGCCGGCTTCCTCGTCATCTTCGTCGGCTTCGCGATCATCGGGAGCGACTCCCTCGACGACCCGTGGTTCCGCGGTACGCTCCCCGGTCGGATCGCCGCGTCCGACGGCATCCTCCCCCTCGACGACGCCTACGCGACCGAGAGCGGTTCGTCCGGGCAGTCCGACGCCGAGGCCGCGTCCGACTCGCGATTCAGTTCGGACGCGCCCGGCTGTCCTGCTGACGACTGACTGTCCGGCCCCGTCCGGTCCCTCGACCACTCCACAACGACTTTGCTGTCCGGCTTTCGACGGTCCAGACGCCCTATGACGCGAGACCTCGGTCCCCTCGCGCGAGACCTGTCGCTACCGTACTACGAAGACGCCCTCCCGGCCCACGACTGCTTCCACGCCAAACGGGTCCGCGACCTGTCGATCCGGTTGGCGGACCGCTCCGAGCGATCCGTCGACCGGGACGTCCTCGCCGCGGCGGCCTGGCTGCACGACATCGGCCGGCCGCTGGAACGGACGGGAGCGATCGACGACCACGACCAGTGGGCCGCCGCGGAAGCGGTCGACCTCCTCGACGCCGAAGGCGCGTCGACAGAGACGATCGACGCCGTCGAACACTGCATCCGCGCCCACAGCATCCGGTCAAGTTCGCCGGACCCGGAGACGGTCGAGGCCGAACTGCTGTTCGACGCGGACAAGCTGGACGCGACCGGAGCGGTCGGGCTCGTCCGGCTGGCGTGCATCGTCGGCGAGCGCTCGGGCAGAACTGGGGAGCGATACGCGGCGATCGACGACTCGTCGATCCCGGGCGCGGACGAGCCGGACGTGCCCGACGTCGCGATCCTCCGGGAGTGGGCCAGAAAGCGACTGGATGCGTTGCAAACGCCGCCCGCTCGCCGCCTCGGGGAGTCCCGGTGGCAGTTCATGGACGACTTCTTCGCGCAGTTCTACGCCGAGATCGGCGTCGACGGGGAGCGCTGATCGGCGAGCGATTGCCGTCCCGACGCTCGGCGGCGCCGCTCGTCACTCCCCCTCGAACTCGGGGTCGCGGCTCGCCACGAAGGCGCGGACGCCTTCCTCGTGGTCGTCGGTCGACGCCGAGACGATCTGGGCGGCGGCCTCGTTCTCGACGGCCTCGTCGAGCGAGCTCGTGAGCCCCTGTTCGACGAGGCGTTTGGACTGTTTCAGCGCGACAGTCGGCCCGGTAGCGATGCGGTCGACCGTCCCCGCGACGCGCGCGTCGAACTCGTCGTCGGGGAAGACGTGGTTGAACAGTCCGACCTCCGCCGCCCGCTCGGCATCGATGAGTTCGCCGGTGAACAGCAGTTCCTTCGCGACGTTCTCGCCGACCACTCGCGGCAGCAGATGCGAGGCGCCGGAGTCGACGTTCAGGCCGACCTGTCGGAATCCGAAGCTGATAGACGCGGACTCGCTCGCCAGGAGCACGTCGCAGGCGACGGCGAGGGCACCCCCGGCGCCGTAGGCCGGGCCGTGGATCTTCGCGACCGTGGGCAGGTCGCAGGTCGCGACCGCCCGGACCGCGCCCGCCGTCTCGTCGACGATCCGCTGGACGCGCTCGTGGGCGGGCGCCTCGCTCTCCAGCCCGTCGACCATCGCGTCGATGTCGCCCCCGGCGCAGAACGTCGGGCCGTTGCCGGCCAGGACGACGCAGCGGGCGTCGTCGGGGATCTCCTCCATCGCCGCGATGAGGTCCGTCGCGACGCCGCTGGTCAGCGCGTTGCGCATCTCCGGGTGGTCGAGCGTCACCGTCGCGACCCCGTCGGTCACGTCGAGTGTGACGTGTTCCATGTCGCGAGAGACGGTCGGCCGCCGCTTAAGCGTGGGCCTGGATCGAGACGAGCGGCGTCGTGGACTGCCGCTATCCCACACCAGTTTGGCGGTAGTTTGAGGGGGATTAACCGGATACCTCCCCTGTGAGACTCCACTGGCACCGCCGGGACCTCCGGGTCGCCGACAACGCGGGGCTCGCCGCGGCGGCCGAGGGCGGTCCCGTCGTCCCCGTCTTCGTCTTCGACCGCGGCGTGCTCGCCCACGCGGGGCCGCCGCGCGTCGCGTTCATGCTCGACGCGCTCGACTCGCTCCGGGAGCGCTACCGCGAGCACGGGAGCGACCTTCTGGTCCGCCGCGGCGACCCGCGCGAAGTCCTCCCCGACCTCGCGGCGGAGTTCGGCGCCGACGCCGTCACCTGGGGGAAAGAGGTCTCGGGACTCGGTCGCGAGCGCGACGCGGCGGTCCGGCGGGCGCTCGACGACGCCGACGTGGCCCGCCGGAGCGTCCAGGACGCGCTCCTGCACGACCCCGGTTCGATCCGGACGAACCAGGGCGAGGTCTACTCGGTGTTCACCTACTTCTGGAAGAAGTGGCGCGACCGACCGAAGGAGGACCCCGTGGCCCCTCTCACCTCGGACGACCTCGCAGATGTCGCCGACGACGAACCGCTCCCCTCGCTCGGCGACCTGGGCTTCGAGGAACCTGAGGCGACGGTTCCGCCGGCCGGGACCAGCGCGGCCCGCGAACTCCTCGCAGCCTTCTGTGCGGACGACATCTACGACTACGACGACCGGCGCGACTACCCGGCCGACGAGTGCACGTCGCGGCTCTCCGCCCACCTCAAGTTCGGGACCATCGGAATCCGGGAGGTCTACGACGCCGTCGCGGAGGCCAAGAGCGCGGTCGCGGGGACCGACTACGACGCCGCCGAGGAGTTCGAGTCGCAACTCGCCTGGCGGGAGTTCTACAGCCACGTCCTCTGGGACCGTCCGAACGTCGTCACCGAGAACTTCAAGGACTACGAACGGCCCATCGAGTGGAACCGCGACCCCGATGCGCTCCAGGCGTGGAAGGACGGCGAGACGGGCTATCCCATCGTCGACGCGGGCATGCGCCAGTTGCGGGCGGAAGCCTTCGTGCACAACCGCGTGCGGATGATCGCCGCCTCCTTCCTGACGAAGGACCTCCTCGTCGACTGGCGCGAGGGGTACGACTGGTACCGGGAGAAACTCGTCGACCACGACACCGCGAACGATGTCGGCGGGTGGCAGTGGGCCGCCTCCACGGGGACCGACGCCCAGCCCTACTTCCGCGTCTTCAACCCGATGACCCAGGGCGAGCGATACGACCCCAGCGGGGAGTACATTCGCGAACACGTGCCCGAACTCCGGGACATCCCCGCCGACGCGATCCACGAGTGGGACGAACTCGACCGGGGCCTCCGCGAGATGCTCGCGCCCGACTACCCCGCTCCGATCGTCGACCACAGCGAGCGTCGCGAGCGCGCCATCGAGATGTTCGAACGGGCCCGCGGAGACGGGTGAGTCCGGAGCGGACCGCGGGGCGCTCGTCGGCCCAACACCACGAGCGACTGATGGATCGATCCTCACCGCGGCGCGTTCTAGTTCCGGTGTGTTCCCCGGTCGTGGCGGCGGTTCGCGACCGATTGGCTGTGACTCTCTCGCATCCAGTTCCTCAAACTTTAACAGGTATCCAGCCGACCTCCGGATCGGAGGGATATCTTATGCCAGAACAATCCGATCCCGAGCTGCCACCGCTCCCGTACGACTACGACGCCCTCGAGCCGCACATCAGCGAGCAGGTGCTGACGTGGCACCACGACACGCACCATCAGGGCTACGTCAACGGCCTCGCCTCGGCCGAGGAGACGCTGGCCGACGCGCGCGAGTCGGGCGATTACTCGTCGACCGCGGGCGCGCTGGGCAACGTCACCCACAACGGCTGTGGGCACTACCTGCACACGCTGTTCTGGGACAACATGTCCCCGAACGGCGGCGGCGAGCCCGACGGCGAGCTGGCCGACCGCATCGAGGAGGACTTCGGCTCGTACGAGGGCTGGAAGGGCGAGTTCGAGGCCGCCGCGTCCGCCGCGGGCGGCTGGGCACTGCTGGTCTACGACCCCGTCGCCAAACAACTGCGGAATATCGCCGTGGACAAGCACGACCAGGGCGCGCTGTGGGGTGCACATCCCGTTCTCGCGCTGGACGTCTGGGAACACTCCTACTACTACGACTACGGCCCCGACCGCGGCAGCTTCATCGACGCCTTCTTCGAAGTCGTCGACTGGGACGAGGTCGCCGACCAGTACCAGACCGCCGTCGGCCACTTCGAGTAACGACGAGTCAGTTCACCTTCGCCGATTTTTTCGCGCCCGACCGAGTAGCCGCGGGTCCGACCACGCGAGCGCACGCCGAGCGTCTTTCGAGGGGTTTAGGCGCGGAGGGGGAGTATCCGTGTCCATGCCACGACCGAAGTCCGAGTTCGACGACCTGCGCCCGCTGGCGTTCCGCGAGCCCGCGGAGGTGCTCGACGCCGACGAGATGTACACCATCTACGAGGTCGGTCGCCTGCTCCAGGGCGTCGACCCCGAGGAGGAACTCGACATCGAGACGGAGAACGTCCTGCTCGACTGGGCCATCCCGTGGATGATGACCCACAGCGACGAGTTCGTCTTCGCCGAGCCGGAGGCCGACAACGACCCCGGTTACTACGGGCTCGCGGCGGGCGTCGACGCCTCCGACACCGCCGAGCAATGAGGGCGGCGGGAGGCGGTAGATGAGGATACTCGTCGCCGGCGGCGCGCGCGTCGACGCCGGGAAGACGACGTTCTCGACCGGGCTCGTCGCGCGGACCGACGCGGTCGGGTTCAAGCCGCGCGCCGGCAACGACTACTGGTTCGACCACGACGACGTCCGCACCGCGACGGCCGACGGGCGCCTCTACGGCAAGGACGCCCGGAAGCTCGCCGCCGCGAGCGCTGGCCCGGTCGAACCCGAGGACGTCAACGCCGTCCACCGGCTCTGGCGACCGTCCGCCGGCGGTGGGACCGGTATCCTCGGCCGAGACGACCGCGAGTTCCTCGTCGACCGCGTCGGCGACGGCTACGTCGTCAACGGGACCGTGGAACTCCCCGAGGCGGTCCGCGACGCGCTCCCGCTGGCCGACGCGCCGCGGGTCTCCTCCGTCGGCGAGTTCAACGGTCTCATGGCCGAGCGCCACCTGCCCGCCCAGCGCGGGCTCCTCGCCGACGTCGAGACCGCCGAGCGCGCCGTCGTCGAGTCCTACGCCGACGTGGCCCGGCCGTTTCGAGACGTCGACCCCGACGCCGTCGCGGTGGTCGAACCGGGTCGCGTCCGCGTCTACGACGGCGACCGCTACGCGAAGGGCTGCGCCGTCGCCAGCGGCGGCCCGGACGCCGGTCAACTGGAGGAGCGGGTCGGTGACGTGACCGACCTGGTCGACCCGGAAACCGAGGCCCGACTGCCGCCGCTGTCCGCCGACGCCCGGGCGGACCCGAAGTCGGTCGCCGACGCGTACCACCACGCCTACGACGCGGTGCTCGCGACGGCGTTCGAGTGACCGCGCGCCGGTGTGACCGCACGACCGCGTGATGCCGCCGGTCACCCAACAGCTAACCGCGACGCGTGCCAAACGATCGCATGAGGAAGACCGTCCTCGTCACCGGCTGTTCGTCCGGAATCGGCCGCGCGACGGCGCGTCGCTTTCTCGCCGGCGGGTGGGAGGTCTTCGCGACCGCGCGCGACGGGGCGGACGTCCGAGACCTCGCGGCGGCCGGCTGTCGAACCGCCGAACTCGACGTGACCGACCCCGCCGCCGTCGACGACGCCGTCCGGCGGGTGTTCGACGAATTCGGGCGCCTGGACTGTCTGATCAACAACGCCGGCTACGGGCAGTTCGGTCCGATCGAAGACGTCCCCGGCGACGCCGTGCGCCGGCAGTTCGAGGTCAACACGTTCGGCCCGCTGCAACTGATCCGGGCGGTCCTCCCGGCCATGCGAGCGCGGGGTCGCGGGACCGTCGTCAACGTGACCGCGGGCGTCGGCGGGTTGACGCCGCCCGGCCTCGGGATCTACACGGCCTCGAAGTTCGCGCTCGAGTCGGCGACCGACGCCCTCCGCCAGGAGGTCTCGCACCTGGGCGTCGACGTCGTGACGGTGGAACCGGGCTTCGTCGCGACCGACTTCTACGACCGCGCGCTCGCCGAGATCGAGTCGACGCCGCACACCGACGCGTACGAGGACCTCTATCGCGTCCTCGAATCCATCGACGTCGTCGAGCGCGGCGGCCCGGGCATCAACAGCCCCGAGCGCGTCGCGGACGTACTGTTCGAAGCCGCCGAGGCGCCGAACCCGAAGCCGGTCTACCGGGTCGGCCCGTCGGCGAAACTCGGCACCGCGGCGGGCGCGCTCGTCCGCGGTCGACTCCGGCACTCGCTCTCTCGGCTCGGCGTCCGCGCGCTCGCGAGCGGGCCGGCCCAGCGCGCGCTCGACCGGCGGCGGCCGGACCGGCCCCGGGGGGTGGTACGGCGATGACTGCGACGGACGCCAGCGACGGCCGCCTGCGCGGCGCCGCGACGCCGGACTGGCTCGACCGGTCGCGGTACCCCTTCGAGCCCGACCGACTCTCGCTCCCGGCGGGCGAGATCAGCTACGTCGACGAGGGAGAGGGGCCGACGCTGCTGTTCGTCCACGGCAATCCGACGTGGTCGTTCCTCTACCGGCACCTGATCTCGGGGCTGTCCGACGAGTACCGCTGCGTCGCGCCCGACCTCCCGGGGTTCGGGCTGTCGGACGACCCAGCGGCGTTTTCGTATCGGCCGCCGGCGCTGGCACGGACGCTCCGGCGGTTCGTCGACCGCCTCTCGCTGCGGGACTGCGCGCTCGTCCTCCACGACTGGGGCGGCCCGCTCGGGATGGACTTCGCGACGCGCCGCCCCGAGGAGGTCACCGGTGTCGTCGCGATGAACACGTGGTGCTGGCCGCGCGAGCGGGCGTTCGACCGGCTCAGCAGCGCGGTCACGCACACCCGCCTCGCCCGCTGGCTCTACCTCCGCCACAACGTCTTCGCGCGGGCGGCCGTCGCGCCGCTCGTTTTCTCTGCGGCGGTGAGCGGCCGGTTCGACCTCGCTGCCGCGCGGTACCGCCACTACGCGGCACCGCTTGCCGATCCCGAATCCCGACGGGCAACGTGGGTCCTCTCGGGGGCCGTCGGTCGCGCCCGGGCGTGGCTGTCGCGGATCTGGCGGCGCCGGCACGCGCTCGGCGAGACGCCGATCAGGCTGGTGTGGGGCGGCCGCGACCCGATACACGGGTCGTTCGTCCGCCGCTGGCGAACCGGGTTCGAGCGGACGGACGCGACGGTCCTCGACGGCGTCGGCCACTTCGTCCCGGAGGAACTGGGAACGGCGCTCGTCGAACCGGTCCGGCGGTTCGCGGGGGTGGGACGATGATCCGCTACCTCCTCGCGTGGGTCCACCGGACCGACTGGCTGTGGCTGATAATCGGCGGGTTCTACCTGCTCGCGTACCTGTTCTGGTACCAGGAGGCGCTGGCAGAACTCCCGGGGAGCCTCCGAAATCCGCCCGGCGACTACCCGCCCCACTGGCCGCTCGACTTCGCGGTGACCGGCCTCGTGGGGGCGGTCCTGACCTACCTCGGCTTCCGACGGGCGGCGGACCTGGCGACCGGTCGCCGCGAGCGGCGGACCCGATGGACGTATCGGTCGACCGAGGAGTCGATGCGGTGACCGGTCGGGAGCGCGACCGGCGGTCGACCTAACTGCGTACGTCCCCAATCGACCGCGTGGTCAACGCGTTCTGGCTGGACCGGGACCTCCGGCAAGCAGCGGCCTGGCTCGTCGACAGGCACGTGACAAGCAGCGTCTTCGAGTGCTCGATGGTGCTGACGACGGCCGTCCAGTTGCGCGGCCACGAGGACGACCTGTCGTTCACGCACGCCGACAACCCGCTGACGCAGTGGGCCGCCGACTCGTTCGAGAACTGGCAGTACCTGCGGGCGTACACCGACGCCGCCCACGAGGAGTGGCGCTACCGCTGGGACCACACGCCGGAGGAGTCACACGGCTCGTGGGAGCAGGTCGCCGGCCTCGACCTCGAAGCGGTCAGGGAACTCGACTGGCCCTCGACTGACCTGTCCGACCCGCCGCAACTCACCGGCGAGTGGGCGGCCGACGACTACGTCGACGCCTATCGCTACTACTACGCGAACGACAAGCGGCACCTCTTCTCGTGGGCGAGAGACCGCACCGAACCGCCGTGGATCGACGAGTACACCGTCGAAGACCCTGGCGACGCGGACGACGCTGGCGGCGCGAACGACGCTGGCGACGCGAACGAAGCGGACGACAGGTCGGAGTGACTGGAGAGCCCGGTTTCTGTCGCGAGTTCAGAACTGCGCCGCCCGGAGCGCGGTTTCGATGTGCTCGTACGGGTTCCCGGTGACGCTCTGTCCGTGGCCGGTGTGCATCTCCGCGAGGCTCGGCGAGACGGTGTCGAGGACGTACTCGATGCTGTCGATCAGGACGCCGCGGTCGCCCTCGGCGAGGTCCGTTCGACCGAAGCTCCCGTTGGCGAACACGAGGTCGCCCGCGAAGAGGATCTGGGGGTCGGCGGCGTAGAAACAGAGGTGGTCGTCCTTGTGACCGGGGGTGTGAAGCGCCTCGTAGGTGTGGTCGCCGAGCAGGACTTCCTCGCCGTCTGCGACGGCGTGGTCGACGAGTTCGTGGTCGGGGTCGAACCCCCAGACGTCGCAGTCGAAGGCGTCGGCGAGGGCCGCGGTGTTGCCGACGTGGTCGGGGTGGGTGTGGGTCAGGACGACCGCGTCGAGCGCGGCGTCGCGCTCGCGGATTTCGGCGACCGCGTCGAACTCGCTGCCGGCGTCGACCAGGACGGTTCGGTCGCCGGTGACGAGGAAGGCGTTGCTCGTGAAGACCTGCTGTCCCTCGGCGACGTTGGCGATCATGCGTCCCGGTTGGCCCGGCCGTCGTTAGAGCGTGTCGCTTCGGCGCGGTCGAATCGATCCGGGCCCGCGTCGAGGCCCGTCGAGCGGGGTCGCGGAGCCGGCCGCGGGACCGAGAGTCAGACCGCGTATCCGCCGAAAACCCGACGCTCTCTGCCATCTGGGCCGGGGCGGGTACCCACAGGGCTATGTGTGATGAACAACAACCACGCCGTAGAGAGCAGATGAAAGGATCGGACACGCCAGTCGTACTCATCGTCGAGGACGAGCCCGACGTCGCCGAGACGTACAACCTCTGGCTCGCCGACGAGTACGAGGTCAGAATGGCCCAGAGTGGGGACGAGGGGCTGGCGAAACTGGACGACGACGTGGACGTGGTCCTCCTGGACCGGATGATGCCCGGTCTCTCGGGCGACGAGGTGTTGAAGCGCATCCGCGACAGGGGTCTGGAGTGCCGGGTCGCGATGGTCACCGCGGTCGAACCGGACTTCGACATCCTGGAGATGGGCTTCGACGCGTACCTCTGCAAGCCCATCCGGAGCGAGCAGCTCCACGACACGGTGGAGAACCTGCTGGAGCGCTCGGAGTACGACGACCTGCTCCAGGAGTACTACTCGCTGGTCGAGACGCAGGCGACCCTGGAGGCGACCAAGAGCAGCACCGAACTCGCCGACCACGAGGAGTACGACCGACTGCAGGAGCGGATAGACGAGATCAGGGACGATCTGGGGGACGCGCTCGGCGGCATCGAGGGAGACGAGGACTTCATCGCGACGCTTCGGGGGTTGAGTGATGGCGAGGAGTAGCGACTCCGAACCGGCGTACGACCTGACCGACGTGCTGGAGTTCGACGTCCTCGAATCGGTCCGCCCCGGGTCGAACATCCTCGTCTCCGGCCCCGCGATGAGCGGCAAGGAGGACCTCGCGATGTCCGTGCTCGCCGACGGCGCCGCGGAGGGTCAGGGCGCGCTCGTCGTCACGACGGGCGACCGCGCCGAGAGCGTCCTCGACGACTTCCTCGACCGCGCCCCCGACGCCGACCCGTCGACCGTCAGCGTCGTCGACTGCCGCGGGGACGGCAGCCGCCGCGGCGAAGCAACCGCCTCGGGGAGTTACGTCTACCACGTCTCCTCGCCCGGCGACCTCACCGGCATCGGCATCGGGATCACCGAGTGCCTCGAATACCTCCACAACAACGGCGCCGAGAGCGGGCGGTTCGCGCTCACGTCGCTGTCGACGATGCTCACATACACGGACCGCAAGACCGTCTTCAAGTTCTGCCACGTCCTCTCCTCGCGGTTCGACTCGGCCGGGTACCTGGGCCTGTTCACCATCGACTCCAGCGCCCACGACGACCAGACGCTCCAGGTCATCAAGCAGGCGTTCGACGGCATGATCGAGATCCGCGAGGAGGACGGCCGCCGCGAAGCGCGCGTCCTCGGTCTCGCCGGCAAGCCCACCGAGTGGCGCGAGTTCTGACGCTCGTTTCCGTTCCACCGCCCGCCTTCGACTCCACCCTGTTCACGGCGCCGCGTCGCCCTCGTTGCTCCGCTCTGGCCCAGACACGGATCCACATCTCCGGTGCGGTCGACGATCCACTCGAACTCCTCGAATCTGATCGAACTCTGTCCACTACTATGGAGAATCTATGGGCGTACAATCGATATAACGTGTCTAAACTCCCCTTGTGGACAAGTTTTAACCGTCGTTCTCGGCGATCATCTATTGCGAAGTTCGGGCGTCGAGCGCCCGACGGTTGACGAAGCGTACCACACCGGGCGACCCCGCCCGGAACAGGCCGTGAGGTATCGCACGCGAACCGACCACTGCCAGCCACCGACGCCACACTGCCACTGTGGTGCTGTCATCGGACGCTACTCGGCCCCGAGTAGCGAGATCCCGCATTCTGCTTCGGGCGGGCGGCGACTCCGTCGAGGTCGCCCGCCCGCACTTGTCTCGACTCACCCGGCGAAGGCAGGGCTTTAATCGGTGGAAACGCGTAGGCGTCGGCCATGGGAACGAGCGACCGGCCGGAGTCCGACCCCGCGGGGGACCCGCGGGCGGACTACGACTACGCGGCCGACGCGGTTGCGCGACCGGGTCTGGTCGCCGACCTCCGGGACAGGGTCGCGGGCGAGGTCCGCTTCGACGACTACTCGCGACAGCTCTACGCGACCGACGCGAGTATCTACGAGGTGACGCCCGTCGGCGTCGTCTACCCCGAGTCGACGGCCGACGTGGCCGCCGTCGTCTCCTACTGCGCGCAGCGGTCGATTCCCGTCCTCCCGCGGGGCGGCGGCACCTCGCTGGCCGGACAGGCCGTCAACGAAGCCGTCGTCCTCGACTTCACGCGACACATGGACGCGGTGCTGTCGGTCGACCCCGAGGAGCGGGTGGCGCGGGCCGAACCCGGGGCGATCCTCGCGGAACTGAACGCCGAACTCGCGCCCCACGGCCTGAAGTTCGCGCCCGACCCCGCCTGGGGCGACAAGTCCGCGCTCGGCGGCGCCATCGGCAACAACTCGACGGGCGCCCACTCGCTGCAGTACGGCAAGACCGACGCCTACGTCGAGGAGTGCGAGGTGGTGCTCGCCGACGGAACCGTCACCCGATTCGGCGAGGTGACGCTCGACGAACTGAGGGACCGTGCGGACCCCGATGGCGACCTGGAGGGGCGCATCTACGCCGAACTCGCACGGATCGTCGACGAGGAGATCGAGAGCGTCGAATCGGCGTTCCCGGAGCTCAAACGCAACGTCTCGGGGTACAACCTCGACGCGTTCGTCGCCGAGGCCCGCGAGGCGCTCGCCGGCGATCGAGAGACCGTCAACGTCGCGCGACTGCTCGCCGGGAGCGAGGGGACGCTCGGTGTCGTCACGGAGGCGACCGTCTCGCTCGAACCGGTTCCCGAGACGAAGGGACTGGCGCTACTGACCTACGAGACGCTGCTCGAAGCGCTCGAAGACGTCCAGCCCATCCTCGAACACGACCCGGCGGCCGTCGAGGTGCTCGACGGCGTGCTCCTGGACCTCGCCGAGGAGACCGAGGAGTTCGGCGACCTCGTCGACTCCGTCCTCCCCGAGGGGACCGGCTCGGTCCTTCTCGTCGAGTTCTACGCCGAGTCCGACGAGGAGGGGAAACAGCGCGTCGCCGACCTGGTCGCCGACCGACTCGGGAAGACCGGCGGGAGCGGAGCGCCGGTCGACGCGGTCGGTGCCGACGCAGGACAGGCGGCGACCGAGGCAGAACCGGCCGAGGGCGCCGCGGAGACGACCGACGCGCCGATCCGGGCGTTCGGCGCCCGCGAGGCCCACGAGGAGGCCGAGCGCGCGCGGTTCTGGAAGCTTCGCAAGAGCGGCCTGCCGATCCTGCTCTCGCGGACGACCGACGACAAACACGGCAGCTTCCTCGAAGACACGGCGGTCCCGCCCGAGAACCTCCCCGAGTTCGTCGCGGACTTCCAGGCCGTCCTCGAAGCCCACGGGACCTACGCGAGCTTCTACGCCCACGCGGGCCCCGGCTGCCTGCACATCCGGCCGCTCATCAACACGAAGACGGTCGAGGGCGCCGAGACGATGGAGTCCATCGCCGACGACGTGACGGACCTGGTCGTCGAGTACGGCGGGAGCGTCTCGGGCGAGCACGGCGACGGCCGCGCCCGAACCCAGTGGAACCGGAAGCTGTACGGCGAGGATGTCTGGGGGCTGTTCCAGGAGCTGAAGTCGACGTTCGATCCGGACTGGCTGCTCAACCCGGGACAGGTCGTCGGCGTCGACGAGACCGACGTGGCCGCCGGCGACGCGCCCGACCGCGCCCGCACGGTCGACATGACCGAGAACCTGCGGTTCGACCCCGAGTACGCCTTCGACGCGGGGTTCGAGCCGACCCTGGAGTGGGACAACGACAACGGATTCCAGGGGATGGTCGAGCTCTGTCACGGCTGCGGCGGCTGTCGCGGCGGCCAGGACACCACCGGAGGCGTGATGTGTCCGACCTACCGCGCGGCCGACGAGGAGGTCACGGCGACGCGCGGTCGGGCGAACATGCTCCGGCAGGCGATGAGCGGGGACCTCCCCGAGGACCCCACCGACGACGAGTTCGTGAGCGAGGTGCTGGATCTGTGCATCGGCTGCAAGGGCTGCGCCCGGGACTGCCCGAGCGAGGTCGACATGGCGAAACTGAAGGCCGAGGTCGAGCACGCTCACCACGAGGAGCACGGCACGTCGATACGCGAACGGCTGTTCGCCGATGTCGACCGACTCAGCGCGCTCGGGAGCGCCACGGCACCGGTCTCCAACTGGCTCCAGAAGCTCCCGGGAAGCGGCCTCGTCGCCGAGCGCCTGCTCGGCATCGCTCGCGAGCGGACGCTGCCCACCTTCGAGCGGGAGTCGTTCGTCGACTGGTTCGCCGGCCGCGAGGCGGCCGTCCCGGAGAGCGAGGCCGAGCGGAAGGCGCTGGTCTTCCCCGACACCTACACGAACTACAGCCACCCCGAGGCCGGGAAAGCGGCGGTTCGCGTCCTCGAAGCCGCGGGCGTCCACGTGGACGTGCCCGACGACGTGACCGCCAGCGGGCGTGCGGCTCACTCGAAGGGCTTCCTCGATACGGCCCGCGAGCGCGCCGAGCGGAACGTCGAGGCGCTCGCCCCTCGCCTGGCCGACGGCTGGGACCTGGTCGTCGTCGAACCCTCCGACGCGGTCATGTTCCAGCACGACTACCTCGACCTGCTCTCGGGCGAGGCCGCCGAGACGGTCGCCGCGAACGCGTACGGCGCCTGCGAGTACGTCGATAGAAATCGCCTCGACGACGTCATCGAGTTCGACGCGCCCGCGGAGACGCTCACCTACCACGGCCACTGTCATCAGAAGGCGACCAAGAAGGACCACCACGCGGTCGGCATCCTCCGGCGGGCGGGCTACGAGGTGGACGCCCTCGATTCCGGCTGTTGCGGCATGGCCGGCAGTTTCGGCTACGAGGCCGAACACTACTCGATGAGCAAGGCGATCGGCGAGATCCTCTTCGAGCAGGTCGACGACAGCCCGGGCGAGACGGTCGTCGCCCCGGGCGCCTCCTGCCGGTCGCAACTCGGTGACCGCGACGACCGCGAGTCCGGCGAACGCCCGCCGCACCCGGTCGAACGGCTCGCCGACGCGCTCGCGACACCGCCGTGACGTGAGGTGTGATACCACCACTCGTACCATCCCGCCAGGTTTTAATAGGGGCATCTCCTCTCTGCAAACGCAATGGCGACCGGTACGGTAGACTTCTTCAACGACACTGGCGGTTACGGTTTCATCGACACTGACGACGCCGACGAGGACGTGTTCTTCCACATGGAGGACATCGGCGGTCCTGACCTCGAGGAGGGGCAGGAAGTCGAGTTCGACATCGTTCAGGCAGACAAAGGCCCGCGCGCCGAGAACCTGGAGCGACTGTAACCATGGCAAAAGGTAAGGTCGACTTCTTCAACGACACCGGCGGCTACGGCTTCATCGACACCGACGACGCGGACGAGGACGTCTTCTTCCACATGGAAGACGTCGGCGGCCCCGACCTCGAAGAGGGTCAGGAAGTCGAGTTTGACATCGAGCAGGCGGACAAGGGTCCGCGTGCGACCAACCTGGAGCGCCTCTAACGATGGCGAAAGGCAAGGTCGACTTCTTCAACGATACGGGCGGCTACGGCTTCATCGATACCGACGACGCCGACGAAGACGTGTTCTTCCACATGGAGGACGTCGGCGGTCCTGACCTCGAGGAGGGGCAGGAAGTCGAGTTCGACATCGAGCAGGCCGACAAAGGCCCGCGCGCGACGAACCTCGAGCGCCTGTAAGGCGTCTCGACGACGGGTTCTGCCGCATCCGCGGCACGTCCGTTCCGACGGCGAGCGACGGCCCCGTCACTTGCCGTCGATCACGAGCGCTCCGGGTCTTCCCCGGAGCGCCCCGAATATCTTCGGCGAGCGGCCGCGCTCGCGGCAATTCTGGCGACCCCAGACCGTGGGACACAAGAGCCAGCGGCTCGCACCTACGGGCAATGAGCGACGCCGACGCCGTCGACACGGACCTGTACCAGCGCGCGCAGGCACTCCTCGAACCCGGCGAGATCGAACTCGTCGGCCTGATCGTCCACACCGACATCTCCGGCGACCAGGAGCCGACGCTCCACGAGGCGACCCTGGAGATCGGCAACTACATCGCCGAGCACGCCGGCGTCGAGCCGACCGACACCTACGTCTACTCCGGCAACGACGACCCGGAGTTCGGCGTAAACCAGCACCAGGGCCTCACCCTCGACGGCGACGAGTTCGTCTGGGAGTGCCAGCAGCTCCTCCGCGAGGGGACCTTCGACGTGGTGTTCTACTACGAGGCCGACGTCGACCAGGACGGGCTCGTCGACGCCGTCCGCGAGGCCGGCTACGACGCCGTCGGCGTCGAACCGCGGGAGTGAGCGGCGCGGTGCGGTAGCCGGTTCCCGCCTCGCGGCCCTCACCCGGAGAGCTTCTCCAGACAGTTCCAGCAGTAGTCCGCGTGATCCCAGTTGTCCGCGTCGCACGCCCGACAGACGACCCGTTCGCCGGCCGGCGGGGATCGGTCCGGTGCGCGCTCGGTTCGGCTCCCGGCGGTTCGACGCATCGGCGACCCGGACCGGAACTCCCCGTTCTCCACGCGCGCGATGAGTTCGTCGTCCGCGACGTAGTCGATGAGGCGAAAGAGCGCGACGAAGCACAGCCCCGGCAGGAAGACGAGGACCAGCAGTCCGAGGATCCACAGCACCTCAGGGAGCATGGTTGACGTTAGCACTCCTCGGCAAATAGGTTTCGGGAAGGGGTCTGCGTCCCGTTCAGTCGTCGCTCATCCGACTGCCGCCCGGGGGTAGGAACTCCTGGATCTGGTCGGGGCTGGCGATCTTCCGGAGGAACGAGTCGTCGGCGAAGCGCTCCTTGAACTCGCGGTAGAGGCGCTTGGCGATGTCGTTCTGCGCGTAGCGGCCGGGTTCGACGCGGATCGCCGTCTCCGTCGCGGGCTCGATGGCGCTCGGCGGGCCGCCGATGACCCGCGTCTCGGGTTCGCAGGTGATCCCGACCGCGACGCTGACCTCCGTGTTCTCGTAGTAGGTCCGGTCGCCGCGGATGGCGAACCCGCCCTTCTCCAGGAACTCGCCGCTCTCGGGGGTCTTCGACACCTGGTCCGGGCTGACCTCGTAGACGTCGCCGGCGAACTTGCCGTCCTTCCAGACCGAGGAGTACGAGACGGCGAACTGGGCGGCCTCGCGCTTGCTCGACTCCGGGATGTCGACGTCGCCGTCGTAGGACTCGCTCGGCCCCGTGGCCTTCAGGATCGTCGCGGGCCCGCCGTGGGCCTGCGCGTGGAAGAAGCGGTCGCCGCGGTCGAGGTACTTCTTGACCAGGTCCTCGTTGTCCTCGGCGTCGCGCCCGCCGATAACGAGGAAGCCGTCGCTCGTGTGGAACCACCGGAAGTCCTCGTACCAGTGCTCGGACTGCCGGACCGGGATCGACGGCTCGGACAGCCAGTCGACCTCCTCGTCCTCGCCGCCCTCGTCGTCCGATTCGTCGCCGTCGCCGTCGGCACCGGCCTCGCCCGCCTCGGCGGCCTCCCACTCGTCGCGACGTTCTTTGACTTCCTCCAGTTCCCTGCGGGTCTGTTCGATGGCCTCCTCGGCGCCTTCCTTCTTGCCCTCGATGCGCTTGGCCTCCTTGTACAGTCGGTCGGCGTTCTTCTCGACGCCCTCGTTCGCGTCCAGCGTGACGCGCTCGCCGTCGATCTCGACCGTCACAGTCCCTTCGCTCCCGTCCAGGGTGACGACTGCCTCGGCGGCCGGAATGCCCTGCTCGGCACCCTCGGCGAATCGCTCCTCGATGTCGTCCCACGAGTGGTCGGCCCCGCGGGCCTCGCGGATCGTCGAGAGGATGTCGTCGACCAGGTCGTAGTTGGCGTACAGCGCCTCGGCGTTCTCGCGCTCGCGCTCGGCCTGCTCCTCGAAGTCCTCGATGGCGCCCTGCTGCTGCTGGATGATCCGCTCGTGTTTCTCGATCTCCGACTCGAAGTCCGGTCGCTGGCTGGCGCCGCCGGCCGAGTCGCCCGAGTCGTCGCCCTCGTCGCTTGCGTAGGTGAAGTAGTCGTCGAGCGCCTCGTTGAACGACTCGAAGGGCTCGCCGTAGCGCTGGTCGTACTCCGCCAGCGGGATCGGCGTCACATCCACGCGGCGGCCGTCGATCTCCCCATCCTCGTCGGTCGGGTCCTCCGCGTCGGGGTTCGAGAGCTCGTAGTAGACCCGCGGATCGAGGTCGCTGTCCGCCAGCCGGTCGGCCAGTCGCCGCATCGCGTCGTAGAGCGCGTGCAACTGTTCGTCGGTCGCTTCCTCGATGGGGACGTTGTAGTCGACGCCTGCGAGCGTGCAAAGCTCCTCGCCGTAGAGGCCGCCGAAGTTCAGCTGCGTCGCGAGCGTCCGCACGATGTCTGAGTCCGAGTCGCGCATCCGCGCCGCGAAGGCGTCGTAGTCGACGCCGAGCGGGTTGAACCGCGCGCTCGGGAACTCGTACTGGGCGCCCGGCGCGACCGTCCGCGACTTCAGGCGCACGGTTTCGAGGCAGTCGATCACCTCGCCGGTCCCGTCGAGGATGGCCACGTTGCCGTCGCCGAACAGTTCGGCGACCACACGCGTCGTCTCCTCGTCGCGCTCGAACGTGAGTTCGAGGATGCGGTCGAACTCGTACTGTGAGACGTCGGTGAGTTCGGCGCCCTGCATTCGATTCCGTAGCATCATCGCGAAGTTCGGCGGCCGCTCGGGCGCCTCGGGCACGTGGTCCGGCGCGGTGACGTTGACCCGCTTGTTCTCTCCGACTTCGACGAGCAACTCCGTGCGACCGTGGTCGTAGTGGCGCATCCGAAATCGCAGCAGATCGGCGTCGGGATAGAGATACACCTTGCCGACGCCCGCCCCCTCGTAGACCGACAGCTCACCCTCCAGCGCCGCGAGGTCGACGCTCGTCAGCTCCCGCTTTCTGTCCATATCCCAAGGTCCGCCCTCGGGCGCAAAGTCCTGTCGAACCATCTTTTTGGCCGGGGGGGGTGTCCTCGCTCACTGCGTTCGCTGCGGGCACCCCCGGGCCAAAAACATGGGTGAAAAAGGCCGGTCGCGACCGGTGAATCGCGCTCACTACGTTCGCGCGAATGCCTAATACAGCCCGAAGGGTGAACAATTGCGGTGGCGCGCGCTGTCGCGGCCTCCGTGCCGCGACGAAGCCGCGCGAGGGATGAGGAGCGCAACGCAGTGAGCACCGCAGTCGGTTGGGGAGGTGTGAGGCTGTCTGCGGTGCTGTGCGGGTGCTGTCCTGCGGTTCCTGGCGTTCTGGCGAGCGAAGCGAGCCAGGGCTCAGGAGCGTTTGCTCTCCTGGCGGACTGAAAGGGCGAGGCGGGCTCGCGCCGTAGGAGAGTCGCCTGAGCGGGCACTATCCGAACGAAGTGAGGATATCTCGCTCAGCGACCGCGAGCCCGCCGAGGGCTTTCATCGCTTGCTGTCAGTAGCGGTCGCTCTCTTTCAATTTCATTCCACAAGTTGATCCACAGAAACAACTGCTAAGGTAAGCATCTCGTAGTGAACGAAGCACGGAAACGACCCGCTCGGAATGGAAGAACGCCAGACGCCTTCAGAGCCGGGCCGCACATTCCAGCAGCTTGGTGCGACCATCCCGAATCAGCGGCGTCCCGTGAGCGACCGCCGCGACCTCGAACGACGGGACGCGCTCGGCCAGCCCGCGGATGCTCTCGCCGATCTCGCGCATGTCGTAGGAGTCGAACCAGATCGGCGGCGTGAGCCGACCGTCGCTCTCCCAGACGAGGTCGCCGAGGAACGCGACGCCGGAGTCGTGGACGAACACCGTGTGTCCCGGATTGTGGCCGGGCGTGTGAAACGCCGTGAAGCGGCCGATCTCCTCGCCGTCCTCCACGCCGCGCAGATCCATGTGGGCCGGGAGCGGGAACAGCCGCCGCGCGGCCCGGTGGAACAGCCCCTTGTGGTGGATCAGCTTCGGGTGCTGTTCCCGGCGGACGAGCGCCAGGTCGTCGGCGCCGATGTAGACCGGTCCGTCGAACTCTCCGTCGAGCGCTCGCAAGCCGCCGGTGTGGTCCAGGTCGTAGTGGGTCAGGAACACCCTGTCGACGTCCGCGACCTCGTAGCCGATCTCGCTCAGTTCGGCGCCGAGCGACGGCCGGTTCCAGAAGAGTCCGGGGTCTATCAGCGTGACAGTGCCGTCGTCGACGAGGTAGCCGTTGGTCGACAGCGGCGGGACCAATCCGAGGTCCAGCATCCAGACTCCCTCGGCGAGTCGCGTCGGCATGTACCGGGAAAGACACTCTCGGGACGGAAAAACCGCTCGCCCACGCCGATCTGTTCCGCCCGGGAGGGACGAGAACAGACACGAGAGTCCGACCGAAGCGAACGCCAGGTACGATCCCCTATAGACGCTTGCTCACGTACGGCCCGTCCTGCTTGTAGCCGAGCTTCTCCCGGTAGTACTGCCGGACGCCGATGCCCGAGAGGACTGCCAGCTTACCGTAGCCCGCGTCGGCGGCCAGCCGCTCGGCCTCGTGGAGCAGGCGCTTGCCGTAGCCGCGGTGCTGGTGGCCGTCGTCGTCGGCGGACTGCCCGACGCCGACCTCGCTCCCGTAGACGTGGAGTTCGCGGACGACGGCCGCGTCTTCCAGCTCCCGCCGGACGGGATCGTTCGGGAACCGTAGCCGACAGAACCCGACGAGGATGTCCTTCTCGCGGTCCTCGAAACTGATGAAGTGTTCCGTGCCGCCGGCGACTTCGTAGACGTCCGTGTCGAGGGTGATCTCCTCGGGCGTCTCGTCGTGGTGGCCGACCTCGCGACAGCGGATGCAGTCGCAGGTCCAGCCGTGTTCTTCCATCCGCTGGCGGGCGAGCTGGCGGAGGTTGGACTTCCAGACGCCGCCCTCGATGAAGTCCGCGGGGATGTCCCGCTGGACGCGCTGGAGGCGGGTGTACTCGGGGATCATGGACTTGATCTCCGCGACGAGTTCGGCGGCCTCGTCGTTGGAGAGCGGCTCGAACTCGTCTTTGCGCCACCAGTCGTAGGTGACGGTGCCCTCCACGACGAGGGTGGGGTAGATCTTCAGGAAGTCAGGGCGCCAGTCGGTGTTCTCGAAGATGCGCCGGAAGTCCTCAAGGCACATCTCCTTGGACATCCCGGGTTGGCCGGGCATCATGTGGAAGCCGACCTTGAATCCCGAATTGCGCAGCCGGCGGTTCGCGTCGATGGCGTCCTGCGTGCCGTGCCCGCGGTGCATCTCCCGGTTGATCCGCTCGAAGGTGGTCTGGACGCCCACCTCGACCTTCGTCGCGCCGAGGTCGAGCATCCGGTCGATCTGCTCGGGGTCGCACCAGTCGGGCTTGGTCTCGAACGTCGTCGCGACGTTGCGCACGTCGGCCGTCTCGTTCTCGGCGATCACGTCCTCGACGTAGCTGAACTCGTGCTCCTCGGGGTCCTGGGCGAAGCTCTCGTCCTCCGCGGGCTCGGGGGTCCCCTCGGGGTCGTACTCGTTCATCGCCTCCAGGGCGCGCTTGACGAACCACTCCTGGTAGTCGTGGCTCCGGGCGGTCATCGTCCCGCCCATGAGGATGAGTTCGACCTTGTCGACGGGGTGGCCGATCTGCCGGAGCTGTTCGAGCCGCAGGCGTACCTGCCCGTAGGGGTCGTAGTCGTTCTGCACGCCGCGGGCCGCAGCGGGCTCGTGGCCGGTGTACGACTGCGACGAGGCGAACTCCGAGTCCGGGCCCCCGGGGCAGTAGAGGCACTTCCCGTGCGGGCACCGGTGGGGCGAGGTCATGATCGCCACCGGCGAGACGCCCGAGGCGGTCCGGACGGGCTTGCGCTGGAGCACCTCCTCCAGTTCCTCGCGCCGGTCCTCCGGACCGAAGTCGATCAGGTCGGAGTTTCGCGGGACCTTCGGCGAGGAGTACTTCCCGCAGACCTCCTTTTTCGCCCGCTCGACGTCGTCTTTCTCGATCTCGCCGGCGAGGATGCGGTCGACCAGCTCCCGGCAGGCCTCCAGGAAGGCCTCCGGCTCGTCGGTCTCGGCCTCTGTCGCATCCGGCGTCTCGGTGCTCATCGCGTTGTCTCATTTCGTCGCCTGGCGCGAATAAGCGTGTCGCTACCGTGCAGACGCGTCCAGCCCGATACCGGTCGTCGCACGCCGGCGAACACGTTCGGGACCACTCGCTTTCGGTCGTCGCCCCTCGTCCCGACTAGAGATGCCAGCGACGGACTTCGACGCCGAACGGGAGTACGACGACGACCAGTTCTCGGCCCGGGGCGTGTTCGAGAGCGACCACATGAAGGTGGTCTGCGGGTACTTCGAGCCGGGGCAGTTCATCCCCGTCCACGCGCCCGGCAGCGACGTGGCCGTCCACGTCCGCGAGGGAACGGGCGTCGTCCGCGAGGGCGACACCGAGCACGAGGTGGAACCCGGCGACGTGGTGGTCGTCCCCGCCGACGTTGACCGCGGCGTCAAGGCCGACGAGGGCGGCAAACTGGAAGCGCTGCTCGTGACCGCGCCGCCGCCGACCGACGCCGAACACGACCCCGTCCGAGAGGGACTGCGCCGCGGCGTCTTCGATCCGGAGGCGGAACCGGCCGCGGACGACTGACCGCTACTCGTCCCAGTAGTCGACTTCTGCGTCCAGGTCGACCGTCTTCGAGATGTACCGGTCGTCGTAGTTGCCGGGCGCGCCGCCGGCGAACAGCATCGCCGCGCCGCTCTCGACCAGCACCGACATGTCCGGCTCGTTCATCGTCGAGATCACGAGGAACCGCGCCGTCTCCGCCCCGCGCGCTTCGACCTCGTGGGCGTGGTCCGGGCCGCTCGGGAGCGCGACGTAGTCGCCGGGTTCGAGCGCGCGTTCGGTCTCCCCGGCACTGCCCGCTCCGGCGCCGTCCGCTTCGTCGGCGCCGAGCCACAGCGTCAACTCGCCGCCGAGGACGTAGATGGCCTCCTCGTTGCCGGCGTGGTAGTGTCGCGGCCACGTCCGCTTGCCGGGTTCGAGTTCGTAGAGACTGGTCCCCAGGTCCTCGCCGCCGGCCGCCGCGCCGAGTTGCTTGCGGCGGAACTGTCTGTCGCCGTGGTCGTACTCGTCCCAGTCGAGGGCCGACGCTGTGACGACGGGGTCGCCGTGTCGGTCGCTATCGGATTCGTCCGCCATATCGACGGCACGTCCAGCGAGCGGAAAAGTCCACGTGCCGGTCGTTCCGCGACGCTGTTCGGCGGTTACCGCGAGACCGCCCGCCCCGATCACTCTACGGTCACCGAACAGGCGACCAGCGTACTGCTCTCGACGTACTCGACGTCCCCGGTCGGAGCGACGCGGACCTCCGTGGTGTGGCTGTTGCAGTCGAACCTGTCGGCGTCGATCCGATACTCGTGGCGGGCGCGGTCGGCGGCCTGAATCTGGATCGTGTACGTGTCCGGTTCGAACAGGAGCACTGTGTGATACCCGTTCGCCGGGAACTCGATCGTCTCGGAGAGAGCGCGACCGGCGGATTCGCCGAACACGGCCACGGTGATCGAGCGCGCCTCCGCGGAATCGTTCCACACGAGGACGGTCCACGTGGGAGACGCGTCTGCATCGGTCGCCGCTCGCGAGCCGACAGCGGACTCCCCCGTCGATTGCGACTCCGTGTGGTCGAACTCGACGTCGTTCTGGATAGCCGGCCGCGCCGGTTTCGGCGTCTGTTCGCTCAGTTTTGGTAGCGTCGGTGTGTCCGGGGACCCGCTCACTCGTTCGGCGTCGTACAATCGCCATTCGTCACCGTCCCGCCGCATCGTGACGTTCTCGACGTAGGTCGGGCAGTCCACGTTGCAACTTCCGGACTCGTACGCGATACGGACGACGGCCGTGTCCGCTCCCTGTTCTTTCGTGTCGACGCGAAGAACACGATTCGGACTGGCGGACTCCGCTTCCCTGTAGTCGACGTACTGGTATGCCTCCGAGCTATTGTGGGCGAGTTCACGTCGACGTTCCCAGTCCGCCGTCGTGTAGAATTTCCGAACCACCGCTTCGGGACTTCCATCGCCGAGAGTCGGCGTCGGGTCTCCGGTATCGCCCAGCGCGGCACAGCCGGCAGGGACGGAGAGAGCGCCGACCAGACCCGCGCGGAGAAACTGTCGACGTTCCATCACCGGAGAGACTACGCAGTGACATATCCGTCTTGTGGGTCGGCGATCGGTGATCGCGGAGGAGCCGCTCGCGGGAGCGGCCGGCGGAAAAAGCAGAACCGGTCAGGCGACTTCGTCGGCGACGACGTCGATGACCGTGTCGAGCACGGCCGAGCGTTCGCCGGCGATGTACTCCAGCTTGCCGTCGCGAGCCGACGTGGCCGTGAGGCCGGCGTTGGGCACCCACTCGCGGGCGCGGTCGGCGACGTCCCGCACGTCGATCGGTGAGTCGCTACGGATGTGGAGTTCGTCTTCGGAGACGCCGATGACCGCGGCGACGTCGTCGCGGTGACGGCGGTGGAGCTCGTCCAGCAGGAGTTCCGTCGGCGGGAACTCGTAGCGGTGGGTGAACGCGTCCGTGTCGAGGACGGCAACCTTCGTGTCCTCGAGCGTCTGCGTATCGAGGTTGGCTTCCGCAGTCTCGACCTCCGTGTCGAGCTTCTGGCGGAACTGCTCGCTGACGTGGCCGGCGAGGCCTCCGTGGCCCTCGCCCTCGCCGAACAGCAGGTCCGTGATCAGTTCGCGCTTGTCCTCGTAGGACTGGTAGAACGCCTCCAGCGCGACCGCCTCGCGGACCTCGCGGACCGCCTCGGCGTCGTAGCCCGCGTCGCTCGCGGCCTCGACGTACGGCTCGGGGGTGTCCTCCCAGAAGCTCACGGCCGGGAGGTGCTGCAGGTCGGCGCGCACGTCCTCGTTGACGTGGGCGGCGACGTTGGCTGCCAGCGTCGTGGAGGTGGTCTCGGAAGCGCCCGCGGCGTCGGGTGCGACGAGCGCGCCGACCGTCTCGGCGACCTCGGGGTCGACCTCGACGTCGTCGACGAGCGCGCGGCCGGCGCCGTACAGGTCGAGCAGTTCGAAGCCGTCGAGTGAACCGCTCGTCCCGCCGGCGGCGACGAAGACGAACAGCGGGAGCTTCTCGTCGTGGCGCTCGCGCGCTTCGAGCATCCGCGTCACGTCCTTGGTGGCGTCGTCCATGTCGTAGACGCCGCCCTCCAGGGGTCGGCGGTCGAAGTAGTGGTAGACCGCGTCGTGCTGGTCGTGCTGGTCGCGCACGAGCGGGAGCGTCGCCCGCTCCAGCGCGACGCCGGCGACGTAGCCGTCGGCGGTCGCGCTGTGGCGGACCACGACCGGTCGCTCTTCGAGCACCGCTTTCCGGACCGCCGTCGCGACCTCGCGGACCTCCTCGGTCAGGCCCGCGACGACGTCGTCGTCCGCGATGGGGTCGACGGCCTCGGGCTCGGCCTGCGAACGGAGCGCGTCGGCCAGTCGGTCCTCGACGGCATCGCGCTCGTCGCCCTCGAGTTTGACGAGCGCCTCGGTCTCGACCTGGAGTTCGCCGCGTCGTTCGCGGACCTCGCCGTCCAGTCGGACGACGTCGTCGCCGCCGATCTCGGGGTAGGCGCGGACGCCCGCTTCCTTGAACGCGGCGCACTCGACGCTGTCGGTCTCGTCGCGGATCTCGAAGACGGTCGGCCCACTCGTCTGGCGCGCGCTCTCGACGACGCCTTCGAGGCGGACCGTCTCGCCGACGCGGTCCGAGAGCGTCTCGATGGCGACGTGGGACGGCTCCTCGGCGACCGCGCTGGCGCCGCCGCCTCCGCCGCTCGCGGCGGTCGCACCGCCGTCGCCGCTGGCCCCGCTCTCGGCCCCGGCCGTGGTCGCGGTCGACTCGGTCGCGGCCGCGGTGGTCGTCTCGGCGGGCTCTCGGTCGCCCTCGTCCGCGTCACTCTCGTCGGTGTCGCTCCTGTCGGCGTCGCTCTCGTGACGTTCGCCGGCGTCGCGGCTGTCGCTCTCGGAGCGACTCGTCACGTCGTCGGCGTCGTCGGTCTGTTCACTGCTGGACGCGCCGGCAGCCGAATCGTCGTCGGCTGCCGCGTCCTCATTTCCCGATTCGTCCTCTTTGAGATACGGTGCGTCTTTCGCGGGGTCGTCGACGAGCGTGCCGCGGAACTCGTCTTCGGACTGGCGGATGGACCAGCCGAGGTCGATGTTCCCGTTGTCACGCACCTGCTGTACCTGCACGAAGACGGTGTCGCCGGACTCCCAGTCGAGACTCTCCAGACGGCGGTCGAGCTCGCTCCGGTGGAGCAGTCCAGTGACGCTGTCGCCGATGTCGACGAACACGCCGAACTCGGCGTAGCCGTCGACCGTTCCGCGGTAGTAGCGATCGACCGTCAGCTGGTCGGGCTGATTCCCTCGGAACTCGAAGACGACGTCTTCCTCGTGAAGGTCGCAGATGCGACCGTCGACAGACGTTCCGCAGATGATACACGAACCCATTGGCAGGTAGAAACGGCCCGACCCTAAAACGGTTGTCGAAACGCGCTCGCCGTCTGTCGGCGTCCCGGACGACCAGTTCGCCGCTGTGAGAGCCGCTCTACGGCCGGAAACGACGGTTCGGGGCCCGATCTCACTCGAACACGGGACTGTCGTCTTCGAGCAGTTCGATCCCGCGGGCCACCTCTCGGGCCTGTTCCGGGAACAGCGCCACTTCGACCTCGTTGCCGTCCTCGTCCTCGAACGCGAGTTTGACGCGCTTGTCCCCGAACTCCCGGACGTCGACCCCGTCCACGTCGTAGAGCTTCGCCGTCGCCGTCTTGTTCGACGGACCGACGTGTTTGATCGCGCCGTCTTTCACTTCGAACATGAACTCCTCCAGATCGAGACTGAGCATACCGTCGATCCGGCCGGCGCGCGCTTAAACTGCCGTGGTCGGCGGCCCGAGCGCGGCGACGACCGCCCGGGGGATTCAGGAGAGGTTCGCGACGACGTCCGCCCAGGTCAGCCCGGTCAGCGCCGAGAGGGCCGCGAACCCGCGGAAGCCGTAGCCGAAGACGAGCACCGCCGGGAGGGCCGCGAGCGCGCCGGCCTTCGGCAGCGAGACGCCGTGGACGTCGCTGATCCCGACGGCGAGGAGGACGCTCCCGTAGCCGGTCGCCGCCACGCGGACGAGCGGATGGGGGAGGCCGGCGAAGACGCAGGGCGCCGTCGCGTAGGCGATCACCTGGACGGTCTCGCTGACGCCCGCGCGGTCGGGCGCGGTCGGGACGAGGATGAGCGTCTGGACGGCGGCGGTCAGGTGCAGCGCCGCCGGCGCGACGAAGACGACCGCGACCGCGAGGACGAGCGCGGTCGACGCCAGCGGTCGGCCGCCGAAGACGGGGTAGGAGGCCGCGCCGCTGAGCACCCGCGTGAGTTCCTCCACGAACACGACCGTCCCCGCGAACACGAGCCCCGGCGCCTGATCGCCCGGCGCGACGCCCGACCGGAAGAGTCGCCGAGGGCGGACGAGCACCTCCGCCCACGCGCGAGCGAGCGCGCCCGGTCCGCGGTCCCGCCCGCCCGTCGGATTCTCGACCCACTGTGTCACGACCGGGAGTTCGGCCGGTGCGCCCAAGGCCGTTGCGGGTTCGCTCGCCGATCCATCGCTCGCCCGTCGTGGATTTAAGTAGGCGGAACGGGTACGAGAGATCGATGTACAGCGCCCGCGACCAGGTCGAGAACGCGGAGTGGCTCGACGAGATAGAGGCGCTCGCCGAGCGCCTCGACCTCGACCCCGCGGTCCGCTCTCGCGCGTCCGACCTGTTTCTCTCGAACGTCCCCGAGACGGACCGCTCGAAGCGAGCGGTGATGGCGACCAGCCTCTACGTCGCCGGCCTGGTCGAAGGCGACCGCCGGAGCCAGAACGTCATCGCCGACGCCGCCGACGTGTCGCGACTCACGATCCAGCAGCGCTGGAAGGACATCCTCGAAGGCGAAGGGCTGGACGCGCCCGGTTGGTAACGGAACTGTCGTCGGACGCCGCAGGCGCTCGACGGCCGAGGACGGAGAATCAGGCGTCGTCGGTTTCGGCGTCGGCCGGTCCGCCGTCGGCCGGTCCGCCGTCGGGCGATCGGGCCGCCGAAGCGGCGGACGCGGTGTCGACGTCGGTTTCCGCCGGGGCCTCGCGACCGTCGCGCTCGGGGGTCAGATTGCCGTGTTCGTCGATCTCGCCGCGGACGATGCGAGTACTGGAGATGATCTCGCCGTCCTCGGCGTAGACGTGGTCGACGACCTCGATGTCGAGCGGTTCGTTCCCGTCGTCCCGGCGGATCTCGTTGATCCGCTTGCCGCCGGTCTCGGTCTCCGGCGAGACGACCAGCGCGTCGAACTGCGGTTCGGGGGCGAACCCGGTCGGGTCGTCGATCTTCCGGATCTCGTACTCGCGGTCGAAGCGGTCGGCGAGTTTCGCGAGTTCGGCGTCCAGGTCCCGTTCGCGCTGGTCGTACGGGCGGACGTAGCGGTCGTCGTGGCGCGTCTTGGGCGCGAGGTCGTCGCTCGTCAGTCCGACGGTGGCGTCGCCCAGCTCGAACGCGCGCTCGAACAGCGCGCGGTGTCCGTCGTGGACCGGATCGAACGTCCCGCCCAGCGCGACCTTCATACACGCTCAGTTGGTGGGTCCCCGGTAAAGTGCCTTCGGCTTTCCCCGAACTCCGCCGGTACGACCCGTCGCTGAGAACAGTTCCCGCCCGCCGACTCAGTAGTCGTCGTGTTCGTCGTCGTCGTCAGATCGCGGGCCCGCCCCGTTCCCGGTGTTTGCGTCCGCGCCGCCCCCTGCCGCTTCGTCGGTATCGTCGTCGACCGCTCCCCCCGTGGCGTCCCCCGCGTCGTCGGTGTGGTCTTCGACGGTGATCGTGACGGGTTCCGAGTCGACGGTCGGTTGCTCGTCGTCGCTCCCCAGGATCTGGTCGAGGTTGAAGACGGTGTTGAGCTCCTCCTGGACGTCGTCGACGACGTTGCCGACGAGCTCGCTCGGCGCCATCGCGCTGTACTCGTAGGGGTTGTTGCCGGCGCCGTCGTTCTCGCGCTTCTGGCGCGTGACCTTCCCCTCGTCGTGGAGCTCGGCCAGCGCTTCCCGCACGGTGCTCGGATACAGCCCGGTGCCGTCGGCGATCTCGTCGCTCGTGCTGTCTGGGTTCTGCCGCAAGAAGACGTAGATGCGCGCCCGCGTCTCGGTTTCCAGCACCCACGAGAGCATGTCGACGATCCCTTCGTCGAACTGCGTGACGGCCTTGTCGGCCTCCTGTTCGAGCCGTTCGCGCACGTTCCCACCGTCGCCGTCCGGTAAGTCCGCGTCCGGCTGTTCGCTCCCCTCTCTGTCGTCCGAAGGATCGTCTGTAGACATACGTCGCTTCTATGAGGACGAAAGCCCCTGTCGGGTAAAAATCTTGCCGACGTTCCCGCTCTCCGGAAATCACGGGGGTGCACGGGGATTCACTCGTACTGGAGTCGCAGCGCGTCGCAGAGCGCGTCGACGCCCTTCTCTTCGCGCAACCGGCGCTGACGTGCGGCGCCGCTCTCGGCGTCGTAGAGGTCGGCGATGCCGTCGATCCCGAGCCGTTCGGTCTCGCGGTCGACGATCTCGCCGAGGCCCGTCGTGGACTCGAACTCCCGGTCCAGCAGAGCGGCGTCCCGGCCGTGGCGCATCGCCCGCCACTTGTTCTCGTCGTACAGTTCCCGGCGGAAGTCGCTGCTTGGTTCGCCGTCTTCGTAGCGGGCGGCGAGGTCCTCCACGAGCGCGTGGGTGTACTCCACGAACGCGAGCACTCGGTCGGGGTCGGCCTGTCCGTCCGGGGTGCGGACCTCGACGGTGCCGTGGCCGGAGTGGGGCCGCACGTCGAACCACAACTCGCCGCGGTCGTCGATGCTCCCTGTCTCCAGCATCCGTCGTTCGAAGTCGTCGAACGCCTCGTAGTCCTCGTAGGCGGTCGGCATCCCGGTGTTGGGCAACCCCTCGAAGATCTTCGCGCGTGCGGACTGGAGCCCGGTGTCGAAGCCGTTCCAGTACGGCGAGTTGGCCGACAGCGCGAGCATCACGGGCAGGTGCCAGCGCAGTTCGTTCGCGATCCAGACGGCCTTGTCGGCGTCGTCGACGCCGACGTGGACGTGCAGGCCCGCGGTCGTGTTGCGGTGCTGGGGGTACTGGATGCGGTCGAGCTGTGACTTGTAGCGCGGCTTCTCGGCGTGTTCGAGTTCGCGCCACTTCGCGAGCGGGTGGAGTCCGGCGGCGGCGATGTCGAAGCCGTGGGCGGTGGCGTGGTCGACCAGCGCCTCGCGGATCGCGAGCAGGTGCTCGCGGGCGTCGGTCGGGTCCTCGATGACCGGCGTCTGGGACTCGATGACGCATTTGAACAGTTCGTGGTCGAGCCGTCCCTCCAGCAACTCGGGCGGATCGGACTCGTAGACGAGTTCGTCCGTGCCCGAGGTGGGGCGGCCGTCCTCGTCGACGACGTAGTACTCCTCCTCGATGCCGATCGTACCCATCCGGCTGAAGGCGTCGCGCGAACCCCGCTCGTCCATCGAGACGTACGTCGGGCCGACAGCGCTAAAAATTTCCCTTCTCCCGCGTGCGTCGTCCGCCCCGACGTGAGTCGCCCCCGACCGCCACGACCGGAGCCGCTCCCGTCCGCCCTGACCGGAGTCGCCCCGACTGACCCGGCCAGAGCCGCTCCCGACCTCCCCGAAATCGCACGACGGACCTGCGGCGCCCGTCACTCGGGCATCCAACACAAGATATTTATCAACGTGACGGAATCATTCGCCACAGATGCCCTCCATGATAGCGTTACAGTCAGGCGCGGCCGCGTTTTTCTTCCTGTTCGCCATCCTGTTACTGGCGGTCTCCCTCGCGATGATCGTCTGGACGTACCAGGACGCACAGGCCAACAGCAGCCAGCCGGCGTTCCTCTGGGCGCTGGTCGTCTTCTTCGCGCCGTTCCTGGGGATCGTCCTGTACTTCCTCGTCGGGCGGGACAGGTACTGATCGGCGCGGCGAGTCGGTCACCAAAAACCGCAGTTTCCGTCGTCCCCGAACGTTCGTCCGAGCCGCGGATCCGTCTCTCTGAAAACCGATGGCAGTCGCTCGGTGTCGTTAGAGAGACGGTTTAGGTCAGTCAGCGATAGTCCACGTGGAAACCACGCGAACCGAAAGGTGCTGCTGACCGTGCCGCCTACAAGCCTCTCTGCCCTGTCGACGGATAACACCTCCGGAACACCGACAGGGCCACCGAGCGCGAAAACGGTCAGCGCGGCGTCGCGACGACGCCGAGGTGGTCGTCGTGGTGGGGGGTGAGCCGCTCGGTCTCCAGCACCTCGTAGGTCGATTCGAGCTCGTCGAGCACGTCCGCGAACACGTCTTCCGGGTCGCGGGTCACGTCTTCGCTCCGGGCCTTGATCGCGATCAGGAGTCGGCCGTCCTCGCGGAGGAACGTCTCGTTGGCAGTCGCAACCTTCGCCTGTCCGCGCGTCGCGACGTCCTGGACGATAACGTCGACGGGCTCGACCACGTGGGCGTACGTCTCGGGTTTGCGAGCGTCCTTCAGCAGCGGAAAGAGGTTGCCGCGCGGCTCGGCGGCGTCGAGCAGGTCGCGCACGGGGCGGGCGGCGAACTCGACGCCGTAGGTCGGGCCGGCGAAGTCGGCGACGTGGCTCGCGGTCGTCCCGGCGGCGGCCCCCAGGTAGAGGACCGTCTCGCCGCCGTCGACTCCGGTGTCCATCCCGAGTTCGAGCATCGCGCCGAGCTTCGACCGGTCGGGGTTCCACGCGCGCCACTCGCCGTCGGTCGGTTCGCCGTAGACCGGCTCGCCTCGCGTCGCCAGCCGCTCGACGCCGTCGAACTCGCGCCGCTCGACGCCGTCGGGCAGGTCGCTCACGAGTCGTCACCCCCGGCGCCGTCGTCGTTCCCGCCGGATGCGGTCCGCGCCCGGATGGTCGCGATGCGCTCGTCCAGTTCGGCGTCGAGTTCGGGCTTTCGGTCGCCGCTGTAGTGGTCGACGCGGGCGGCGAGGGTGAGTTTTCCCGCGAGCGCGCGCGCCGCGGACCCGCGCTCGTCCGGGTGCGTGCCGCGAACGTACTCGTGGGTGAAGATGACGCCGTGTTTCGGCGAGCTGGCCGACCCCCGGAGGTGGGCAAAGAGTGCGTCTTCGGCGCCGAGGACCTGGACGGTGCTGGACGGCTTCTTCGCCAGGCTGTCGAGCCCGCCGGCCAGCGAGATCAGTCGGGCGGCGAGCACTGGCCCGGCCATCGCCGCGAGGTTCGGCGCGACGGTTGGCGTCGTCTCCTCGACGTAGGTCCGCAGTTCGTCGGCCTCGTCGGCCAGCGCGGCCGTCCGCTCGGCGAGGGCGAGGAGGCGTTCCTCCCCGGGGTCGGCGGGTTCTCGACCCTCGGTCCCCGCGGCGAGTTCACGGGCGTACTCGACGCCGGTCTCCGCGTCGTCGAAGCGCGTGCCGGCCCACTCGGCGACGCGCTCGGCGAGTTCGTTGGCGGTGCGCTCGCAGTCGTCCATGGCGCGGACGGCGTGGATGAGCTGTTTGTCGTCCGCGCGCTCGCGCTCGTGGACGCCCGCTCGCGCGGCCGCCAACGTCGCGTCGTGGAGGCGCCGGTAGTAGTCGTCGGCGTCGTCGGCGAACCCCTCGTCGACGGCGAGCGCCGACCACTCCGCCGGCGCCGCGGCCGACCCGGTCCGGATCCGCTCGACCGCGGCCTCGGCGTCGCCGGGATCGAGCCCCGCGAACCACCCGTCGTGTTCGGTCATACTCCAGTCTCGCCGCGCTGTCCAAAAAAGGACCCCGGTGTGGCCGTCGCGTGGACTCCGGACTACTCCCAGCACGCGAGCGTGAGCCCCGACTGCGAGAGGTCGTCGTCGGGGAGCGTCCCGTGGCGCTCGGTCTCGGCCCGACGAACGACCCCCTCGGAGACGAAGTAGTGAGCGTCGTAGAACGACTCCCGAGTGGTCGTCCCGGTGTCGGTCGCCGCCGTCGGCGGATCCACGACCGTTCGCGTCCAGACGTGGACGCGGACGCGGTACCCGCCGTCGACCGACCTGACGGTCGTTCCCTGCAGTTCGACGGTCACGTCGCGGGCCCGCTCGCCGATCTCGTGGTTGTGAGCGAAGGCCCGCTCGTACTCGCGTGCGAACTGCCCGACGGCTTCCGGGTCCTGGTCCGGGCGCTCCTCGGGCAGCGGTTTCGGCGTCACCCGGTCGTTGCCCTCGGACGTCAGTAGCAGGTCTGTCCGGCACGGCTCGTCGGTCGGGGCCTCGGTCGGCGCGGGGGTCTCCGTCGTCGCATCGGGAGACTGTCCACCGAGGGCGCTACAGCCGGCGGTGACCGCCAGCAACGCGACGAGGGCGACCGCGTGAACGCGCATGCCCGCCGTTGGCAACGGTGGGTGAAGAGTCTTCAGTCCCGCATCGCCTCGAAGGGCTGGTCGCAGGCGGTGCAGTAGTGCATCGATCGACAGAGCGAGGGCCCCTTGGGGTGGTCGCGCTCCGTCTCGGTCGACCCGCAGTACGGACACGCGACGGCCGCGTCTTCACCGCCGGCCTCGACGCTCGGGTCGGCGCGGCGGCCCATCAGACGCTCACCCCGAACTCGCGGAGTCGCTCGCGTCCTGCTTCGGTCACCATGTCCAGGGTCCACTCCGGCGACCACACCAATCGCACGTCGGCGGCCTCGACGCCGTCGGGGCTCGCGGCCGCCCGCTCGATCTCGTCGGTGATCATCGACCGCGCGGGACACCCCGTGTAGGTGAGCGTCATCTCGACCGCCGCGACGCCGTCGGCGACGGACACGCCGTAGATCAGCCCGAGGTCGACGACGCTGACCGGCATCTCCGGGTCCTCGACCTCCCGGAGCGCGTCCCAGACCCGCGCTTCGACGCCCTCCGCGTCGCTTCCCGTGGCGGGGAGATCCCGTTCCACCCCGGATTTGATATCGTGATATTCGGTATATGCGCACGGCGTCGGCTCCGAACCGGCCGCTTCGATATCGTCCTCGATGGGCGCTTCCTCGTCGGGAAAGACGTCGCTCACGCGTTCTCACCCCGGAGTCGCCGGACGTCGCTTCGACCGAGTTCGCGGTAGGTCTCGGTCAACTCGTCGTGGAGTTCCGGCCAGTGGTCGGTGTGGCTCCCGTCGCGGCCCCGCGCAGCGGGAAGCGACTCCGCGGGGTCGTCGCCCGGGTCGAACGGCACCGAGACGTCGAGGCTCTCCAGGAACGAGGCGACCGTATCGAGCCACTGCCCCCGCATCGATTCGAGCGACTCGCCGCGGAACCCGTGGTCGCGGATCGCGGACGCCTCCGCTCCCGGGGCCCACAGGGTCAGCGCGTACGGGAACAGCCGGTCGGCGGCCGCCTGCACGCGCTCCCGGCCGCCCTCGTCGTCGCAGAGCCGTTCGAGCCACGTCTGGGCGTGGTCGAGGTGGTACTCCTCCTCGCTCCGGATCTTCTCGACCGGGTCGACGAGTTCTCGAACGCCGGACGCCGCGACGGCGTCGAGACGGAGGTCCTCGGCCGCGTCGTAGAGGTACCCTCGGAGGATCGCGTCGGCCCAGTCGCCCTCCGCGAAGGGCAACTCGACGAGCGTGCTGTGGCGGAAGGCTCCGGGGTCGCGCTCCCAGACGAGGTCCCGCTCGTCGTACCCGAGTTCGCCCAGGGCGTCGAACCTCACGCGCGCGTGCCCGAGTTCGTCCTGGGCGATGTTCGCGAGCGAGAGGTCCGATTCGAGGGTCGGCGCGACCACCTGCCATTCGGTGTAGCGCTCCGCGAGGACGAACTCGTCGTCCGCGAGCCTGAACAGGAGCGCCTCGGCCGCCGACCGCTCCTCGTCGTCCAGTTCCGCGAGCGCTCGCAAAGCGGGCATCAGTCCCCACCCCTCGATCTCTCTGCGGCGGCCTGCTCTTTCTCGGAGTCAGCGACTTCCTCGGCGAAGCTGGCGTCGACGTTGTACGCGGTCGCCCACCGATAGGCCTTGTCCGTCCGCCCCCCGAAGGCGGTGTCGTCGGCGTCGACCTCGGTGACCTCGTCGCTCGGGACGACCCACAGGCTGTTCGTCGTCATCCGCCGCCCGTGCTGGATCTGGGCGAACAGCGTCGCCATCTCGCGGTCCGGCGCGTGCACGTCCCCGCAGTGTTTGTGGTACTTCCCCCGTCGCTCCTGTCTGAAGACCTCCCAGCGCATCCTCAGTCGCCCCCGACGGGCGCCGTCGGGCTCCCCGAACCGCCCGCGCCGGTCGACTCCAGCGAGTCGCGGGCCCACGCGACGGCGTCGCGGGCTGCCGCCCGACCGTTGATCTGGTCGAGTCCCTCGGGATACTCGTTTTTCGCGATGGCGAAGAACTCGTCCCAGTCGAGGTCGTCTTCCACCACCTCGTAGCGGTCGTCGTCCTCGTGGTAGCGGATACGGGGTTCGTCGGGGATCTCCAGCCCGTACTTGCGAGCCTTCGGGACGTAGGCGTTGAGGAACTGGTTGCGCAGTTCGTCGTTGGTCATCGTCTTCAGGCCCACGTCGGCGGCGAAGTCGTGGTGGGTGCTCTTGTCGTCGGTCGGCCCGAAGAACTGGAGGATGCGCGGCCACCACCTGTCGAACGCCTCCTGAAGCAGCCGCTGTTCCTTGCGCGACCCCGTGGCGAGTTCGCGCATGATGTCCTCGCCGTGTTTGACGTGGAACCCCTCTTCGAAGCAGATCTTGTCCATCGCGTGCGCGTAGGGCGTCCAGCTCGACTGCTTGAGCGTGGCCTGGCGCTTCATCGCCGCGCCGTCGACGAAGAAGGCGATCATCGGCGTCTCCGCCCACTCGGTCATCTCGTAGTGGAAGCAGTTGAGGAACTTCCCGTCGCCGCGGGCGAGCTCGTCCAGCATCTCCTCGCGGGTCTTGACGCCGAGCGCCTCGGCGGCGCGATACAGCAACTGACCGTGGCCGATCTCGTCCTGCACCTTCGCGCTGAACGCCAGTTTCCGGTCGACGCTCGGCGACTGCCGGATGAACGGTTTCTCTAGGTACGCGCCCATTATCTCGCTGTTCGCGTGGAACTGGAGCATCCGCGTCGCCGCTTTCCGGTACTCCTCGGGCATGTCGTCGGCGGGCCCGAACTCCCGCGGCCCCGCTCGTTGCTCGACCGCTTCTATATCCATATTAATAATTATGGTTCTGCCGCGGGTACGTATTGACCCGATTATATCGCGGGTTTATACGCGGCGGGGACGAACAAACCGGAATGATCGACCAGTGTCTCGCCGTGGAGTTCCGGGTGACGGGAGACGACTGCCCCGTCGCGCGCGCGACGGAGGCCGCTGGGGTCACGGTCGACGCCCGCCCGCCCCAGTTGCGCACCGACGGGAACGCGCTGGTCCACTGTAGCGGTCCCGCCGATTCCGGCGTCGCGGCAGCGCTCGACGAAGACGACCGGGTCCGTTACCTCCACGTCGCGCGGGCGGACGGCCGCGAGACCTACCGCTGTCTCTCGAAGGCGCCCTGCGTGGTCCACGACCTGACGAACGCGGGCTTCCTCGCGGAGTCGCTGCGGTACCGAGACGGGGAGGAGTTCTACAGTGGGGCCGTCGTCGGCCGGGAGGTACTGCAAGGGGTGCTCGAAGCCGCGGGCGACGCCGTCGGCGTCACCATCGAGCGGGTCACGCCGCTCGGTTCCGACGGCGAGCCGTCCGTCGCGGCCCACTGGAACCTCACGCCCGCGCAGGTGGAGGCCGTCGAAGCCGGCTTGACGACCGGCTACTTCGCGGTCCCCCGCGAGGCGACCGCCGGCCAGGCGGCCGCCGAACTCGGGATCAGCAAGTCGGCGTACCTCGAACGCGTTCATCGGGCGCAGGCGTCGATCTTCGGGCAGATCTTCGGCTGACAGTCGTTGTCTCCGCCGAGCTGTGCAACCGGCCTATCGAGTGTGTAAATCTGTATTCGCTATACCAATTCGTGCACCTGAATCCGTCGCCGGCCCGGTCCTCGACGGCTACGGACTCCTCGGTCTGCCGGCGATGGCATCGGTACCGTCTCTACCCGGAAATCTGCGGAGAGCGTCCCCCTCGATTCGTCAGTCCGATGGGGTATTTACGATCGGCCCGTGTACGGAGCGTCGATGGAGGACGACTCCCGCCGTCTCAGCGGAGGTCAGTTTCTGTGGGCGACGCTGGCGGCGGTGCTGTTCGTCGCGCTGGCTTCGGTCCTCGTCGTCCCGTGGTTCGGTTGGCCGACCGTCTCGGACTCGGACGGGGCGTTCGCCCTCGCTAGCCTCATCGCGGCTGCGCTCGTGGGCTGGCTAAGCTGGGTCGGCGTCGAGCGGTACTGCCGCGGACGACCGATTCTCGGCGGGGCGGCGGCGGGCCTGTTCACGGGCGTCTTCGCACATCCCGTCGCGTGGTTCCTGTGGCCGCTGTTGCACCTGACCGAGCGAACGGGCGGCGCCGCCTTTCTCATGCCGCTCGCGTCGGTGTGGAGCCTCCTGTTCGTCGGCTGGATCACCGTCCCCCTGGCGATAGTCGCCGGCGTCGCGACCGGCGTGATCCGCGTCGCGGTGAATCGGTTGTCCGCCCGGCGCGATTCCGGTCGAGACGGCTCCGATGAGCCGAGTGTGAACTCCCCGTGACCGTGAAAGCCCCTCTCCTCGTGAGTTCCCGCGGTCCGGCCCCTCTATTGCTTCGTCCACGGTCCTGTCGGGCAGACGGGTCGCGACCGAGGTCGCTCCAGTGCTGGGATGGGGCCTGAAACGCACCGATCGTTTGCGATCGTTCAACGGGCGAACGTCGGCCGTAGGTTCGATAACATATATCATGCACGGGGGCTTACGCCGTCCCATGGCTTCTCCTGAGCCGACGGGCCAGTGGTGGGCCGCCGAGCAGTCCTACACCGACGAGGTCGTCGGGTCGGACACGCTCGCGGCGATGTTCGAATCCGCGGCCGATCGGTACGCCCAGGCCGCGGCCCAGCGCTACAAAGGCAGCGTCTACGACCGCTCGCTCGCGCCCGAGGTGATCCCGGAAGCGCCGCCCGGGGAGTTCACCGACATCACGTACATGGAGATGCGCGCCGTCGTCCGCCGGCTCGCCGCGGGCTTCCGCGACCTCGGCGTCGAGGCGGGCGACCGCGTGGCGATCTTCGCCGAGACGCGGATGGAGTGGGCGCTCGCCGACTTCGCCGTGCTGGCGGCCGGCGGCGTCGTGACGACTGTCTACACCGACTCCTCCCCGAAACAGGTCAGATACCTCCTCGACGACCCCGACGCGATGGGCGTCGTGGTCGGCGACGAGTCGCTCCTCGAACGCGTCCACGAGGTCGAGGACGACCTCGACCTCTCCTTCTCGGTGGTCATGGACGAGTGCGCGCCCGACGGCCCGGCCGCCGACCGGGACGACGCGCTGACGATGGCCGAGCTGCACGAGCGCGGCGAGGAGACGTTCGACCTGGAGACGTACGAGACCTGGATCGCCGAGCGCGACCCCGACGACCTGGCGAGCATCATCTACACCTCGGGGACGACCGGCCAGCCGAAGGGCGTACAGCTCACCCATCGGAACTTCCGGGCGAACGTCAACCAGTGTCGCAAGCGGATGGGGCCGCGGCCTGACAAGGGCGACACGCCCGTCCTCGACGACCACTCGCGCTCTATCTCCTTTCTCCCGCTCGCGCACGTCTTCGAGCGGCTCTCGGGGCACTTCCTGATGTTCGCGTCCGGCGCGGCGGTCGGCTACGCCGAGAGCCCGGACACGCTCCCCGAGGACCTGGAACTCCTCCGGCCGACCTCCGGTGCGAGCGTCCCGCGTGTGTACGAGCGGATCTTCGACAACATGCGCGAGCAGGCGAGCGAGTCGGCCGCCAAGGAGCGAATCTTCGAGTGGGCCGTCGACGTGGCGCGCGACTACGCCCGGGCCGACGACCCGGGGCTCGCCCTCCGGGCGAAACACCGGATCGCCGACCGGCTCGTCTACTCGACGGTCAAAGAGCGCCTCGGCGGCGCGGTCGAGTTCCTCGTCAGCGGCGGCGGCAGCCTCAGCCAGGACCTCGCCCAGATGTTCCTCGGCATGGGGATCCCCGTCGTCGAGGGGTACGGCCTCACCGAGACCGCGCCCGTCGTCTCGGTCAACCCCCCGGAGTCGATCCGCCCGGGGACGATGGGGCCCCCCGTCGTCGACGTCGACGCCCGGGTCGACGAGTCCGCGGTCGGCTCCGGCCAGTTCCCCGAGGCCGACGGGCCGGTCGGCGAACTGGAAGTCAGGGGCCCGAACGTCACCGACGGCTACTGGAACTCACCGGCCGAGACCGAGGCGACGTTCACCGAGGACGGCTACTTCCGGACCGGCGACATCGTCGAGGTCACCGCGGAGGGGTACCTCCGCTACAAGGACCGACTGAAGCAACTCGTCGTCCTCTCGACGGGGAAAAACGTCGCGCCGGGGCCGATCGAGGACCGCTTCGCCACAAGCGACCGCGTCGACCAGCTGATGGTCGTCGGCGACGATCGCAAGTTCATCGGCGCCGTCGTCGTCCCCAACTTCGACGCGCTGCGCCGCTGGGCCGACCGCGAGGGGATCGACCTCCCCGACGACGACGAGGCCGTCTGTCGCGACGAGCGCGCCCGCGAGTGGGTCGGCGAGGCCATCGAGGAGGTGAACGCGGAGTTGGAGCGCGTCGAGCGGATCAAGCGGTTCGAACTCGTCCCCCGGGAGTGGACCGTCGAGAACGACCTGCTCACGCCCTCGATGAAGAAGAAGCGCCGCAACATCCGGAACGTCCACGATGACGCCATCGAGCGGATCTACGCGGAACCGCGGGCGGAAGCGGACTGACGCCAGCACGCCGTCGCCGACCGCCGCCCGCGGGCGCGTCGGACGGAGCGATGACGTAACCGCTTTGCCGGATGCACGCACAGTGACCCCTATGACACCGAGCGGCGGGCGATACGACGCGATCGTCGTGGGAGTCGGGGGGGTCGGGAGCGCGGCGACGTACCACCTCGCGCGGCGGGGTGCCGACGTGCTGGGACTCGAACGGTTCGACGTGCCTCACGCCCGCGGCTCGTCTCACGGGAGAACGAGGCTCCTCCAGCGACTGCTCGACGTCGACCCGGCCACGATGGCGCTCGCCGACCGCGCCCACGAGGGGTGGCGCGACCTCGAACGGGCGACGGGGACCGATCTGGTGACCGACACCGGGTCGCTCGCGGTCGCCGTCGGGGGAGACGAACCGGTCGCGAGCGCGCGTCACGCCTGTGAGCGCCACGACCTCGCATTCAAATCGCTCACCGGCGCCGAACTGGCCGAGCGGTATCCGGCTTACGACTTCCCGGAGGGGGCCGAGGCGCTCTACCAGCCCGACGGCGCCGTCGTCGCGTCCGAGCGCGGCGTGGTGGCCCACGTCTCCGCGGCGCTCTCGGAGGGCGCGACGGTGCAGGCGCGCGAGCGCGTCGTCGACTGGTCGCGGACCGGCGACGGCGTGCGGGTCGACACCGACCGCGACTCGTACCTGGCGGATCGGCTCGTCGTCACCGCCGGCGCCTGGGCCGCCCAGTCCGTCGACGTCCTCGACGGCATCGTCGAGCCGTGCCGCCACGCGACCGCCTGGTTCGCTCCGAGCGACGGCGGGCGGACCGGCGATACCGACGGCGCAGTCGACGGCGCAGACGAGGACCCGACGCGAACCGGCGACGCACGGGCGCCGCCGTTCGTCGCGACGGTCGACGGCGAGAACTACTACGGCGTCCCCGGTGTGTACCTGCCGGGGATGAAGTTCGGACGGGCGGACTTCCGGCCGACCGAACCGGACAACCTCGCCGGGCCGACGCAGGCCGACGAACGGCCGCTCCGGCGGTTCGCCGACAGCTACGTGCCCGGCGCGGCCGGGTCGACGCTGCGCCTCGACACCGGGCTGGTCACCAACTCGCCCGACGGGCAGTTCGTCGTCGACACCCTCTCGGAGGGCCGGGTCGCCGTCGCCGCCGGGCTCTCCGGCCGGGGGTACAAGTTCGCGCCCGCGCTCGGCGAGGTGCTCGCGGACCTGACTCTCGACGGCGAGACCGACGCGGACGTCTCCGCGTACGCGCTCGACCGGTTCGAGTGACACAGTAGCTTTAACTGGCTTTCTCCCGATCAGTATTCGTAACAACCGGAGTCGCGGCGGCCGCCGAGCGGGTGGGTTCCGCAATCGGCGGACGGCTCCGGACCGGGTTCGGGCGGACGGGTGAGGTGTCAGATACCGATGGACCACGCGGCACGAACCGACGGGTGGGTCGGCTCTGCCAGCCGCGTCTCAGAGCGGATTCGCCCGTGGTCGTTCCCCTCGCCCGATAGCCACTGGTCGCCGCCCCGAAACACGGAGGGTGAAGATGAGCGACCCCGGTGATCCACGGGACTCCGACGACGCGAACGACAGTCACCGGGCGCCCGTCGACTCGCCGGACGGGGAATCGCGCGACGGTGCTGAGGCGCCCGACGCCGTCTCCAGCGACGGCCCGACCGAATCGGGCGAACCGCCAGACGGAGCGCCGGCCGAGCCCGCAGACGACCGTCCATCGAGGAGCGACGACGAGGGCGGCCAGAACGAACGACGGCGCTGGCGGTCGCTCCTGTTTCTCCTGTTGCTGTTGCTCGTCCTCGTCGGCGGCGGCATCGGGACGTTCGTCATCGAAGACCAGGGCAACGTGATGCCGGGGATCCAGTTCCCCACCGAGAGCCCGGCGCCCACTTCGACGCCGGGTGCGACGGGGGACCTCTCGCTGACTGCCGACGCGAACGCGACGCTCCTCCGAGCGGAGGGCGTCGCGCCTGGCGACGGGGGCGTCTCGCGGCTGCCGCTCCGGAACGACGGGACGGCGGCGGGCGAACTCGCCGTCGTGAGTCTCACAGTCACGAGCGAGGAAAACGGCATCACGAACGCGGAAGCGTCGGCCGACGATTCGCCGGCCGAGGGCGAGCTCGCCGAGAGTCTGCTCGTCCGACTCTCCGTTCGGTACTCCGGCGGTGAGACGGTCCGGGTGCTCGGCGGTGGCGGATTCGTCCCGCTCGCGGGCGTCGAGGCGCGAAACCGGACGATCGGATCCCTCGCCGCGGGCGAGGAGGTGACGGTCGTCTTCGAGTGGCGACTGCCGACCGAAACCGGCAACGAGGTACAGAGCGACTTCGCGGGGTTCGACGTCGTGTTCGGTCTCGCGGAATCGAGCGGCGGAACGCCGGGTCAGTGAAACAGGATCCCGAGGTTGTGAACCGTCGTGTAGGTGCCGACGGCGGTCAACAGGAGCGGCGGCGCGTAGAACATGAGCCTGTCGTCGTCGCCGACGCCCGCCCAGAGGCTGATCCCAATGCAGGCGTAGATGACAAGCAGTTTGAGCGCGAGGAACCCGCCGCCGCCGAAGGCCATGATGGCCTGTCTGATGACCGGGTTCGCTTCGGTGGTGAGCGGACTGAAGTAGACGAGCGCGATGGTCGTCACGATATCGCCGACGCCGTACGTGGCGAGCGCGAGCAGCCAGACGCGCGAGAACGACACCTCGTCGAACGGCGTGCGATCGAGGGTCAGCCAGTCCGCGTCCGCCGTTGCCATTATAGACGAACAGGAGAGGCCGAGTTATATACTATCTGTAGCAAAAATCACATCTGATACTGTGTCCCGTTTGAGGACGCTAGTCTCGGGGCGTTCCCTGGCGAGTTCACCGGCCTCGATCGAGTCGCCCTCGACTGGTATGGGTCTCCGAAGACTCAACTCGTGTCTTCGGGCCACGTAGCTCCGCTTCCGTCGGCGACGTCTTCGAGCGTACCGGAGTCGACCGGGAACGTGACCCCGTTTCGCGTCTCTAGAACCTCGACCGTTATCTCGTACCGGTCCCCGTTCGTCCCGCCCGTGCTGTAGGAGACGGTCCCGTCGGGCTGATTCTGACCGGTCGTGGTGGTTTCGGTCGCCCACGAATTGTCCGCGTTCTCGAACGTGATTTTGGCCCCTCCGAACCGATCGGCGTCCGCCGTCTGGTACGAGAGCGAGTACTTCGCACCGGCGCCGTCCGTGTTGTCTGTAACGACGAAGGAGTCGAGTTTCGGGCTGTCGGGTTCGACGGGGTCGCCGTACGCCTCGGGGTCGGACCCGTCCGCGACGTCGGTGAACTCGGTGCTGTCCACGACCAGCCCGTTCTGGTTCAGGACTTCCACGGCGATGTCGAAGCTGTGGCCGCCGGTCCCATCGACGCTGTACGTGACGTGGCCGTTCGGGGCGTTCTCGCTTGTCCTGGTACGCGTCCCCCAGTTCTCGGTCGTGTCTTTGAACCGAATGCGGACGTTCGAGAACTCGTCGCGCTCCACCACCTGGTAGTACAGGTCGTAGCTCGCGCCGGAGTTGTCAGGGGTGTCCTCGACGAACGCCCACTCTAACTCCGAACTGTTCCCGTTCCCGAAGTCGCCTTCGCCGGTGTCGGCCCCGTCCGGGTTGTCCGTTGCGACCTTTCGGATGACGGGATCGGTGCTCCCGCTCCGATAGACCCTGAACGTGAACCGGTACGTGTCGCTGCTCTCCGCACCCCCGTCGGAACCGCTGCTCGGATACGACACCACTCCCTCTGTGTTCGCCCTCGTGAACGTCTCCCCGGAGATGTACGATTTATCGAGGTTCTCTACCTGGATCTCGATGCGGTCGAAATCGCTTACCCACTCGACCTGATAGGCGACCTGATAGTCGACGCTGCCGTACTGGGTGTTGTCCGTGATCTGGTAGTCGAGGTTCGGTTCTCGTTCGACGCGGACCGCGCCGCTCGCGGTCTCGGTGTCTGAAAACCGCGCGAGCGTCTCCGAGGCCACTAGCTGCGAACTACCGCCGATCAGGAGCAGCCCCCCGGCGAGGAACCGTCGGCGCGAGACGACGCCGCGGTTCGAACCACTCCCCGCGTCCCGCCGTGTATCTTCAGTCACGGCCGTTCTCCTCCGTATCGTCACTGGACCCGGTCGTTCGGTCGGTTCCAGTCCGTGCCAGGTCCCAGAGTTCGGTCACGGCCAGCAAGACGGCGGGTACGATCACCAGCAGGGCCAACCCGAGGTCCGTCTGTGCGAACGTGATGGCGTATCCGAGAAGCGGGACGTGGAACCCCACCCGACCGATAACGGCCTGGGACGGGACGAGCTCGGGGTCCGCCTGGTCGTTCGCGTCGCCTTTCGTCCGGAAACGACGTTCTCCGCCCTCCTCGACGACCCCCACGACTCGATGGGTCACGCGCTGGTCGCCGGCCGCCCCGTTCCGGAACGTGATGACGTCGCCGGTCGAGATCTCGGCGGCCGGCACCGAACTCACGTAGACCACCGAACCCGCCTCGATGGACGGCGACATGCTATCCGAACGGACCACGTAACTGGCGTCCGCGCCGACGACCTGCGGAATCGCTGCGCTGACGAACAGGGCGACGACGGTGACGCCCACCAGCAGACCGGCGAGGTTCACGAGCCGTCTCCAGTCGACCCGCGTTCCGACGAGCAACCGGCCGCTCATTGCCGTCCGCTCCGGTTCACGTTACTGACTGTCATTCTGGTTCAGATGGAACACGAAGTCGATCGAGACGCCGTCACTCTGGAAACTGTCGCCGACGTCCGTGAGGTACAACTCGATCGCGAACTCCGTCCCGGTTCCCGGATCGGCGAGGTCGACGAGGTCGTTCTGCGTCGACTCGCTCGACCCGTGCGCGTTCGTCGCGAGGTCGTGTAGCGTCGGCGGCGAACTCGCGGAGTCGACCTGGCCCCGCAGGTCCGATCCGCCGTACGAGAGCGTCCGTATCTCGACGTTCTCGGCCACCTCCCGGGGACTGACGTCCTGGTCGTTTCCGGCCCCGTCGCTCTCGGCGTAGCTCACGTCGACGTCGAGCGACCCCGAGAGGCTACCGCTCCGAACGAGCGTGACGCTGTCGCTCGTCGCCTCGGTCGGAGCGAGGCTCGTGTCGAACGAAAAGGCGGCGCTCCCTTCGAATCCGAGCGCGAGCGTACCGGTCTGAACTGCGTTCCCGGTGCTCGACTCCGCGTCGGAGAAGTAGGCCATCGTTCCGGCGCCGGCTGCGGCGCTCGCCGAACCTATCGCGGCCGCGCTCCCCAGTATCTGGCGGCGCGTGAAGCGGGTCGAGCTATCGGTCATCGGACCACCTGGCCCGGGGCGGCGAAGCTCGCTGGGGCGGCGAGAGACCCTCCGCTCTCCGGTCTGCGAACAGCCGTCCAGTGCTGGATCGGTGGCCGTTCATCTCTGGCGATATCGGCTGTGCCGGCGTGCCCGGCGTCGAGGACTGACGGATACCGCGACTCTCGGCATTAGAGCCGACGTTCGGCGACGTACTCGACCGTTCGCCTCTCGACCCCGCCGACGTCGAATCGACGCTCTCGGCAGGTCGTCGGTAGCAGCCCGGGGCTTCGCCGTTCGGGCGTCTCACCGGGGGGATTCGGCCTCGGTCACTGTCCGCCGTTCTGGTTCAACATGAAGGTGAACGCGACGTCGAGCCCGTCGGCCTGGAAGTCGTTCCCCGCTTCGCTGCGGAGTTTGACGGCGATCTTGAAGTCGGTCCCGCTCCCCGGGTCGGCGAGGTCGATCAGGTCGTTCCCGCCGTCGCTCTCTCCGTCACCGCTGCCGTCCGCGTGCGTGTTGTTGGCCAGGTCGTAGAGGGACGTATACGACGACCCCGCGGTGAAGTACCCGGAGGGTCCGGTGGTCGACCCGGATATCTGACCGGTGATGTCGGCCCCGCCGTACGAGAGCGTCGTCACCTCGATAGCCTTCGCGAGGTCGCTCTCGGAGACGTCAGTGCTGTTCGCCGGCGTTCCGGACGACCCGTCGTCGACGCCGGAGTTGTTGTTCACCGTCACGTCGACGTCCAGCGACCCGTCGATGGAACCCGCGTTGTTCAGCGTCCACGAGTGGGGTCCTTTCGTGGCGCCGGGTTTGACTTCCGAGAACGCGAAAGTCGCGAGGCTTCCGCTCTCCGGCGTCAGGTCGAGAGTCCCAGCGCTCACCTGGTTGTCGTTGCTCGCCTCCGAATCGCTGAAGTACGCGAACGTCCCCGCACCCGCGGCGGCGGCCGCCGCGCCCACTGTCACTATGCCACCCAGTACTCGCCGTCGATTGAGTTCGATCTTGCTTTCGTCGTCGGACATTGTTTCACCCGTCAGGAGACCGGCCCCACGGCGACTGCGGGACCGACCCACCCCTGACACCGCTGTATTCGGTACGTATATTCTAGCCACATCGCAATAAAAGCCTAGCGGCTTTCTCTGGCGCTGAAAACGCCGATATCACCACAATTGTTACTATCGGGGAGAAATGGTTATCGAAACTAACGGGTGGAATTGATAAACGAAAAATACGATTCGGGGCGAGACGCGGCCCCGCTCAGGCGAGCCACTCGTCTGGCTTGGTGTCGTAGTCGATGTCGTCGGCGGCGAGGTGGTCGACGGCGTCCCACGGGAGTTCCTCGACGGTCACTTCGTCGCCGTCGTAGCGGATCAGTCGTCCGACCTCTTCGGGTTCGGGCTCGCGGTCGCGTCGCTTCGCGACCTCGACGTCGTGCTCGTCGAACTCCTTGACGATGGTCTTGAGGTTCACCGGTCGGCCCCAGAGTTCGAACACGCGCTCGAGGACGTCCTTGGCCTGCCCGATGTCGAGCATGACGCCGTTGTACTGGTGGGCCAGCAGGAGCTCGTTGCGGTTGTTGTAGTTGCCGTCCTCGACGACGACGGTGGGCTTGCCGAAGTTGGTGAACTGCAGCATCAACTTCTTCTTCACGTCGCGGTAGTCCGTCGAGGTGACGCGGTAGTCGCCGGTCGACTGGGTGTACTCGTAGGTGAAGTACTCGTTCTCGTCGACGAACTCCTGGGTGAGGAACTCGTCGAGGAACGTCACGTCGTTGTGGCTCTCGCGGATCTCCCGCATCCGGTCCCAGCCGCGGGCGTAGTCGATGTCCGCGAGGGCGTCCTCGACCGACGCGTACCGGGAATCGTCGAACATGTACCGCGAGACCCGCTCCAGTTCCCCCTGGCTGACCCGCGAGACGAATCCGCGGTTCTGGGGCTTGGTGAGCGAGTAGTGCCGTTCGGCCAGCCCCTCGTAGGTGAGTACCTTCCACGGGTAGGTCTCGACGTCGATCTCGCCCTCTCGGGCGGATTCGAGCGCGTCGGCGTCGATTCGCGGGTCCTCGGGGTCGAGATCGTCGAGGTGCGTGACCACCGACGCGACCTCGGGGTCGGGTTCGATCAGGCCGAGCACCTGCTCGAAGTCGACGGTGTCGTGGAAGTTGCGCCAGGTGACTCCCTCGACGCGGAGCAGGCGCTCGACGACCTCCCGGCGGTTGGTCGAGTTCTCGACGTACTGCCAGATCTCCAGGCCGAGCTTGTAGGGGTTGAGCCCGGAGGAGCCGAGCACCTTCGCCATGTGGTCGGCGTAGAGGACGAACTCGTCGTCGCCGGCGAAGGTCTCGCCGGTCATCATCGCCGACTCCCAGTAGGCGGCCCACCCCTCGTTCATGACCTTCGTCATCTTCTGCGGGGCGAAGTAGTAGGCCTCCCGGCGCAGCATCTCCAGGATCTCCTTCTGCCAGTCCTCCATCTCGTCGGCCCGCGCGGCGTCCCCGTCGTACTGCATGCCGTGCTTGCGGAGGAACCCGAGCACGTCCTTCTCCGGTTCGGCGGGGAAGGTCGCGCCCTCCTCGTCGTCGCTCTGGGCCTCCAGCCACTCCTCGGTGAACACCTGTCCTTTCACTTCGTCGGAGAGGTCGAGCTCTTCGAGCTGCTCGGCCACGTCCGCGGTCTCGTGCTCGTCGATCAGGTCGATCCTGGTGTCGATGGGCTCGTAGGGGACGTGCTGGTCGATGTTGTCCTCCAGCGTGAGGACGTGGTCGATCCACTTCTCGACCTCGCCGCGGTCGATCTCGGGGTCGGTCATGAACGACTCGATGGCGTCGGCGTGCCGCGCGAGCATGGCCGCCGCGTTCGGGTTCTCCGCGAACATGCCGAACCACTCGTTGTTCGCGAAGAAGTCGGCGTGGGCCTCGACGTGGGTGATGACCGCCTTCTGGTCCGACAGGGTGTTCGACTCCTGGAGGAAGGCGTGGCTCGGGTCGTCGTTGTTGACGATCTCGAAGGCCTTGCCGCCGAGGAACTGCCCCTGCTTCTGCTGGCGGTCGTACTGCATGCCCCACCGCCAGTGGGGATACCGCTGCTGGAACCCGCCGTAGGCGATGAGTTCGTTCATCTCGTCGTAGTCGACGATCCAGTAGTTCACCTCGTAGGGGTCCAGGCCGAACTTGCGGGCGAGGTTGCCCGCCTCGTCGACGGGCTCCTCGAGGTCGGCGGCGATGCGCTGGGCCTCGATCCGGTCGCTCATCGGTCTGCTCATTGTGCTTCCTCCTCTGTGCTGAGGATCTCGTAGATGGCGTTGACGACGTCTTCCGGACTGGAGACGTAGGCGACGGCCACGTCGTCGGCGTCGCGGAAGTTCCGCTCGACCTCCTCGGCGTGGGTCGCGTTGATGGCGTTCCCGCTCGGCTGGGTCTCCACGTAGGCGTGGAGGTTCGCCGGGATCTGCTCCATCAGCGGGACGACGTACTCCTCGGTGTCGTTCGAGGAGTTCTCCGAGTCGCCCGCCGCGAAGACGTAGCGGTTCCACTCGCTCCAGGGGTACTCCTCTAAGAGTTCCGCGGCGAGTTCGTAGGCGCTGGAGATGCGCGTCCCGCCGCCGGAGCGGATGCCGAAGAACTCGTCGCTCTCGACCTCCCACGCGTCTGCGTCGTGGGCGATGTAGACGAACTCGGCGTTGTCGTACTTGCCCTGGAGGTACCAGTCCAGCGGCGTGAACGTCCGCTCGACGAGTTCGCGCTTCTTCTGGCGCATCGAGCCGGACACGTCGCGGATGTTGACGACGACGACGTTCTTCTCGCGCTCCTCGACGATCTCCGGGTAGCGGTAGCGCTCGTCCTCGCGGCGGAAGGGCACCTCTTCGATCCCCTCCCGGCGGATGCGCTGGGCCGTGTCGACCCGCTCGGTGTTTTCCTCCATCTCGTCGAGGCTGGCCCAGGTCGTCTTCTCGGCGTCTGGGATCTCGTCGTAGGCCTCCTCGATCCACGCGCGGGAGACGGGCATGTTCTCGCCGCGGGCCCACTCGAACACCCGCGCGGGGCCCCAGCCGTCGATCTTCAGGGCCTCGCGGACGTAGTCGCGGTCGAAGTCCATCGCCAGCTTGCGCTTGAGCCCCTGCTTGAACAGCCGCTCGAAGTCCAGCGTCGACGTGGGCCCCGAGCGCGTTATGTCCGTGAAGTCGCCCTCGGTCTCCTCGACGACCTTCTTGCCCTTCGGGTCGAGGTCGAGGCCGAGCTGCTCGTCCAGCTCCTGGGCGAACTCCTCGGGGTCCATCTCGTAGTACTCGTGTTCGCCGCCCTCCTCGCCGGGGTCGCCGTCCTCCCCGTCGCCGTCGCCGGGCTGGGGCTCGGCGTCGACGGGGTCGCCCTCCTCAGCGTCGCCCTGGCCGACGCCTCCCTTGTCGCGCTGGTCGTAGGCGAACTCGGGCAGGTCGACGATCTTGATGGGCACGCGGACGGAGTCCGGGCGGCTCTGGCCGAGGTCGCCGTACTGGATGAACTCCGAGAGGTCCTGCCGGCGGTTCTCGCCAACCTCCCGGTAGCGCTCTAAGTCGTCTCTCAGTCCCATCGTTCACCTCGGGCGCTCGCCGCCCGGCGTCGCGCCGGCGGGGTCGGCGTAGTTTTCAGTCCCATTTGTAACTCACCTGGCTCATGACGTGGCGGCTGGTCAGCTCCGCGGAGGCCTCGCTGTAGTCGAACATGTCCTGCATGTTCTCGACCGTCTTCGCCTTCAGGTCGGCCGTCTCGGTACCGCTCGGCGGCTCGTCCCACTGGCGCGGGTCGAAGTCCTCGTAGGCGCGTTTCACGTCGTCCCACGAGTGGCTGCCGAGCACGGTCTGGATGACCGGGATCTCCTTCGGGGAGACGTCCTCGACGCGGAACTCCTCGTCGCGGCGCTGCCAGGCGTGCCGGTTGAGGGCGGTGATGATCTTGTCCTCGCGGAACGCCTCGACGGCCTCGCCGGGCCGGTTGCCGGCGTAGTCGACCTCGTCGAACCGACCGAGGTGCTCGATCTCGAACACCTTCATCTTCAGCGGGTCGGGGTCGACGTACTCGCCGCGGTCGTTCTCGATCTGCTCGTCGGTCGACCACGCGTAGACGTGCTCGATGTACTCCTCGACGGTCTCCTCGTCGACGCGCTTGTCGCGCATCATCGCGTCGAGCACGTCGTCCTCCTGCTGGCCGAAGACGTGGTTCTTCACGGGCACGACGCGCTCCTCGAAGTCGGCCGCCTCTGCGTTCGAGAAGACGGGCGCCGTCGAGAGGTCCTCGGCCATCGCGTTGAGGATGTCGCGGGGCATCACGACGTGCTCGACGTCGAGGTCCCCGTGGTGGCGGTCCTGCTCGCGGTGGAACAGGTCGGCGATCACGTCCCGCGTGAACGTCACCGGGATGCCGTGGCTCCCGTCGGAGCCCTCGTCGGTGAAGTCGAACTCGTCGGCCTCGATGCGCTCGTCGCCCTCCTGCAGGTAGCCCCGGTCGAAGAGCAGGGCCTTGTCCACGAGGTCGTGGCCGTTCGGCACGTCGCTGACGTCGAGGCGCGTCACGACCGCGTAGAGCGCGGCCGCCTCCAGCGCGTGGGGCGCCAGCTCCTTCGCGTTCACCTCGTCGTTCTCGTCGCGGACGTGGACGGACAGCGGCTCCTGGATCCACTCCTCCAGCTCGCCCCAGGAGTCGGCGTCCCACACCTCCGTCTCGTCGGTGAGCTCCCGGCGGAGCAGTTCGGTCTCCAGCGAGAGGTTCGTGAGGTAGGTGAACTCGTGTTTGTCGAGGCGCCGCTTCAGCGCCTTCAGCGGGTCCTGGCCTTCGCGGTCGGCGTGCTGGTTGAGCTGGGCCTCCAGGTCGGGGTTGGAGATGATGATCAGCTGGGTGTCGATGTCCATCCCGATGCCCTTGTCCAGCTTGACCGACTTCTCGTCGGGGACGTTGAGGAGCTTCTGCAGCAGGTCGGCGTGCTGGGCGGCGTCCTCGACGACGGTTAGCAGGCCGTTGCCCTGCGAGAGCACGCCGTCGTAGCTGAACGCCTGGGGGTTCTTCCGGCCCCGCGAATCGAGTTCCTGGAGCATCCCGCGCATCCACGAGCCGACCAGCCGCTCCTTGGGCGGGCCGTCGTCCTCCGAGTGGAGCACGCCGATGCCCTGGCCCACGTCGACGACGTAGTTCTTGACGCGCAGGTGCTGGGGGTCCGTGATCGCCGAGAACAGCTCCTCGACCCCCTCGCGGCGGTAGTTCTCCTCGAGGTACTCGTAGGCCTCGCGGCAGAACGGGTCGAGCCGGCCCTCGACGCGGACCGGGATGTGGTCGTCGAGGTTGTCGTTGATCCGGGCGACCAGGTCCTCGCGCACGTCTTCGGGGAAGACGGTGAGCGGGTGGGCCTGGACGGGGCTCTCGTACCAGTCGTCCTCGTCGGCGACCGGCTCGTCGGCGTAGGTCAGCCCCGCGCCGCCGCTGCCGGCGCCGGCGACGTTCCACTCGACGGTGTACCGGCGGCCCTCGTCGGTCTTGGAGTACTCGCGCAGCCCGTTGATGAGACAGCGCTTGAGCTCAGACTTCCCGGTCGCCGTGGGGCCGTCGAGCCAGACGATCTTCTCGTCTTTGCCGCGGCCGGCGGCGATCGAGCGCAGGTCGTCGACGAAGGAGTTCAACACCTCGGTGTTGCCGAGGATGGCGTGCTCGCCGTCGTTGTGCGGGTCGTCGAAGAAGCGGTAGCGCTCCTTCTGCTCGCCCTCCTCGATGACGGTCCTGGTCCCGGCGGCCTCGATGGCGCTGAGCAGGTACTTCGAGGCGTGGGCGGCCAGCGCCGGTTCGTCGAGGACGAGGTCGACGTACTCGGCGAGGCTCCGCGGTTCCTCGTAGGTTCGGTCCAGCGACCGGTCGGCCTCGCCGATGAAGTCGTGACCGCTCATATCTACTCTTCCATCTCGCTCTTTGCGACCTCGGCGCCGGCGAACTCTAGCACCTCCCGCGCCCCCTCCTCGGAGTAGCCCTGCTCGATGAGCGCGTCGATCCACTGGTTGCGCTCGTCGTCGTCCATCTCGCCGCTGGAGACCAGCGCCGAGAAGTTGATGTTGTGCTTCTTGTCCTCCCAGAGCTTCCGTTCGAGGGCGCGGCGCAGGCGGTCGTTGTCCTGCGGGTTGAACGTGTCCCCCTCGCGGGCGCGCCGGGACACCCAGTTCGACACTTCCTGGCGGAAGTCGTCCTTGCGGTCCTCGGGCAGGTCGAGTTTCTCCTCGACGCTGCGGAGGAACTGCTCGTCCGGTTCCTGCTCGCGGCCCGTGATCTCGTCCTCGACGGTGTCGTCGTCGATGTAGGCCATCACGTGGTCCATGTACTTCTCGCCCTGGCGCTGGATCTCGTCGACGTCGTAGGCCAGCGCGTGGCGGACGTCCTCGATGGCCCGCTCCTTGTACTCCTCGCGGACGAGTTCGAGGTAGCGGTGGTAGGTCTCGAACCGGTCCTCCGGGATGGAGCCGTGGTTCTCGATGTTGGCTTCGAGGTGGTTGAACGTCGTCAGCGGCGAGAGGAAGTCGCGACTGCGGTGCATCGAGTCCATGATCGCCTCGGCGATCTCGTCGCCGATGAACCGCGGGGAGACGCCCTCCATGCCCTCGCCGATCTCGGCCTTCTCGGCGGCCTCGTCGCGGAGCTTCTTCACGTCGATGTCCTCGGCCTCGTCGATCTCGCCGTTGTAGGCCTTGGCCTTCTGGACGAGGGTGACGTTGCCGGTGTCGGGCTCCTCGATGCGGGTGAGGACGCCGAACAGCCCGGCCATCTCCAGGGTGTGGGGCTCGACGATGATGTCGGGGAGGTCGGCGTTGTTGAGCATCTTCTCGTAGATGCGCGCCTCCTCCTCGTACTGGAGGACGTACGGGAAGTCGATCCGCTTGGTGCGGTCGTTGAACGCCTCCATCTTCTCGTCGCCCTTCTTGTCCTTGTACTCGGGCATGTTCGTCCGCCCGACGATCACCTGGTCGATGTCGATCCGGGGGTTGTTCTTCGGCTTGATCGTCTGCTCCTGGGTGGCGTGCAGGAAGTCGTAGAGGAACTCCCGCTGCAACTTGAGGAGTTCCTCGCCGGAGAAGATGCCCCGGTTGGCGTTACAGAACGCCCCGGAGTAGTCGAACGCCCGGGGGTCCGATTCGCCGTAGACGGCGATCTTCGAGTAGTTGACGTCGCCCGTCAGTTCGGTCTCGTCCTGGTTCTTCTTGTCCTTGGGCTCGAACGTCTCGATGGCCTGTCGCATGTTCTCGTCGGCGACGAGGCGGACGATCTCGACGTGGTTCTCCAGCACCTGCTGGAGGTCGTCGTCGTAGTGGGCCAGCAGGCGGTCCATGTAGAACTCGCTGGCCGGGTCCAGCGCCTGCTCGTTGCGGATGGTGTACGGGGCGTCCAGTTCCTCGTTGATGTCCTCGATGACCCTGTCGCGCTGCTCCTGTGGGAGCAAGACGATTGGGTCCTGGTTCATCGGGGAGCGGACGGTGTCGTCGGCCGGGTCCTGGTCCGGGATGACGTCGCAGAGGTTCGTCCACCGGAAGGTGTACATCCGGCCCTCGTTGGAGCGGGTGTAGTCCTCGTAGTAGCGCCTGACCTGGCGGTCGAAGTCGGACTTCCCCGACCCGACCGGGCCGAGGAGGAGCTTGATGCGTTTCTGCGGGCCGAGCCCGCGAGCGCCGGATTTCACCTTGTTGACGAACTCGTGGATCGACTCGTGGACGATCCGTCCGTAGAAGGTGTTCTCGCCGTCGTTGAGCGGATCTTCCGAGGCGAGTTTGTACTCGACGACGCCGGCGTCTTCGTCGTACTCGGTGCCGTAGTAGTCGAACATGTCGGCAACGCGCTGGTGGGCGTTGCGGGCGATCGTGGGCTCGTCGTAGAGCTGATCGAGGTACGCCGAGAACGACCGGTGCTCCCGGAGGTCCGCGGGGATCGTGTCTCTGTACTCTCGACTCAGCTCTTCGAGGGTTTCCTGTGTCATGCTATCACGGACAGTTCACGTCGAACTGTGGTGCCGCCAGCGCGCTCCGGCTGACGGACGCGACCGGCGAGCGGCCGCGGTTTCGTGTGTCGGTGCGTCGCCCCCGGGACCGTCCGCCCGGCTCGTCGTCGCTGGACAACAGGGACCGCCGGAACCGCCGGGGCGAGTGTTCGGTTGGCATGTGTGAACACGCAACTCCCGAGAACCGCGCGGGCGACCCTCGGACAGTAGCGACAGCGTACCGTGGAGCAACCACCGATACTATTTATTATATGAGGTCTGGGCACTGATAAGCCTTTCCGCGGTACGGCGCCACACGGCCGTTTATTTCGTGTAATATATATCGAAAAAAGCAGGACGAAGTGGGATTCGTCGGGATCGTCACACCGCCCCCTCGCTTGCTATATAAACGTCGGCCGATTCGCGGCCGTTCGGACCGTCAGAGCGGCGCTTTCACGTGAGTGACGTTACCACGTAGCATTCAACGTCACGGCGATGACACGCTGGGCGCTTCCGCGCTCGCTGCGCGCGCGAGCGCCACCCGGGGGTTGTCCCGGTTCCACCTCTCGGGTCGCCCGATACACCGCGCAACCGTTCCGGCGCGAGCCGGTGGACGACGTCGACTGCGTGACAGCTAGCCGCTATCGACCACGTCACTGCTGGCTGCCCTCGACCGCATCACTGCTAGCTGCCGTCGACCGCGTCACTCTTGGTCCGCGGGCGACCACCATCACACATGCCATTCGAGGGGCTCGACGACGACTGGGTGGTGTGGTCGGAGGAGCGCCACAAGGCCGTCCTCGCGTACCGGCCCGACGTGTTCGACAGCGACGCGTTCCCCGCGCCCTGTCTCCCGACTATCTACCTCACGAAGGGCCGGCGCCGTCGCCACCCCGGCGACCAGACCCGTCCCGACGACCCGTGGTTCGTCACGCTCTACCTGGAGCCGGAGGTCAACCGCTCGGAGGACCGCTACGACTCCCGGGAGGCCGCGCAGGCGGGCGCCGTCGAGTTAGCGGGCCAGTTCGCCGCCGGCGAGGTCGACTACCGCTCGCTCTACCAGGTCCCTCGCGAGGAGTACTTCGAGAGGCTCGACGAACTGACCGGCCGCGAGGAGTGAGGCGGGCGAACCGGGGGCGGTGTCCCGCGTCGTCGACCGTCGGTTTCTGTCAGGCGGGGCGGAGCCGAGACCCTTAATCCGCGTCGGTGTGAAATCGGGAGTATGTCGACGCTCACGCTCGTCGGGTCGCGGTTGGCCGACCCCGGCCAGGAGTTCGTCTACCGCGGCGAGTCGAGCGCCTGCGAGGGCTGTCCGTACCGCGACCAGTGTCTCAACCTCACCGAGGGCCGCCGCTATCGCGTCGACTCCGTCCGCGAGAACGGGAACACGCTCGACTGCGCCGTCCACGACGCCGGCGTCGTGGCCGTCGAGGTCGAACCCGCGTCGGTCCGCGCAAACGTCGCGAGCGCCAGCGCCTACGCCGGGAGCAAGGTGTCACTGGAGGGCCCCTGCCCCCACACCGACTGCCCGAGCCACGAGTACTGCAAACCCGAAGGCGTCGAGTTCGACGAGGAACGGACCATCGAGACGGTCGTCGGCGACCCGCCCCACGACTTCTGCGCCCTCGACCGGGACCTGACGACCGTCGTCTTCGAGGCGGACGAGGAGTGAATCCGAGGCTGGAGTGAGCCGTCGCCCGGAGACAGCCGCGATTCAGCCCGAGAGCGTCCCGACGCGCTGGGCGGTGTAGCCGAACACGTCCTCGTAGCCGTAGGCCGACAGCAGGACGGGGTGGAAGTCGGTGTCGGCGATCACGGCCTCGCCGTCGGCGGCCGCGACCTTCTCGCCCGCGAGGACTTCTTCGAAGTTGTCGACGAACACCTCGTACGTCTCGGCGTCGACCTTCGGCACGGGGTCCCCTAACCTGAAGACGGGGAGGTCGGTCTGGTGGGGCGTCTGTTCGTCGGCGAGCGCGCCGGTCGCGGCGAGGAACTCGCGGGTGACCTGCCGGGCGTTGCGCGCCGCCTGCTCGGAGCCCTGGTAGCCGCACTCGACCTCGATGGTGTCGGGCGCCACCTCGAAGATCCGCCCCTCGGCGTGGCCCGTCTCGACCACCGCGTCGACCGACAGCCGCGGGCAGATGTCGCGGGCGAGGTCGCGGATCTCGTCGACGAGCGCGAACATCCCCTCGTACGAGTGGGTGGTGTGCAGCGCCAGCGTCACGCAGTCGCCGACCTCCTCGCCGAGGGCGTGAGCGAGCCTGATCTCGTGGCTCTGCCCGTCTGCGCGGCCGGGGAACGAGCGGTTCAGGTCCGCCTCGACGTAGCGGTCGCCGCGCTCGATGGCCTCCTCGTTCGCGATCACCAGCTTCACCGGTCTCGCGACGTCCGGTCGCGTCTCCATGAAGTGTTCGACCGCCTCGACGCCGGCAGGCTCGTCGCCGTGGATCCCACCGACGACGGCGATCTCGGGCTCTCCGTCGCCCAGCGTCTCGATTCGCATCGATCCGTGGTACCGGTTTGGCCCCTATAGATGGACCGCTTTCTCCCGTGACTGGCACGTTCCGGGACGCGTCGGCCGCCGACTCCTCCCTTTTTGCGACGTCGATCTCGGCCGGCCACGGACGCCGGCGGACTCACCGTTGATAACCGCTCGAACACGTTTATTAGGCAGTTCTCGAAAGCACGGGTACCAACGAGGGGTTCGCCGGACACGTCGATCGAGCGGCAGGCGGGCCACCGTTTCGGAACGTGACTCACAGATGTTCGTACGCAGATCTGACGGCAAAGCACAGGTCGGTATCGGAACGCTCATCGTCTTCATCGCGATGGTCCTGGTGGCGGCGATCGCGGCCGGTGTCCTGATCAACACCGCAGGGTTCCTCCAGACGAAGTCCGCGCAGACGGGCCAGGCCTCCAGCGACCAGGTGACTGACCGGATAGACGTCGCGCCGAAGTCGGGCGCGGTCGGGATGGTCGGCGGCGAGGAGGTCATCGGGCGCGTGAACGTCACCGTCCAGGCGAACCCGGGCGCGGGGAACGTCGACCTCCAGAACGTCACCGTCCAGTGGATCGACCCGAGCGGCGTCTACAAGCTCACCCACTACCGGGTCGACGCGGGCGACGCCGACTTCGCGGCGACGGCGCTGAAGGACGCGGACGACTCGCTCCCAGTTCTCAACGACGCCGACGACAGGTTCATCCTGACGTTCGACACCGGCGAGGCCCCGACGAACGTGACGCTGGAGACGAGCGACGGCACGGTCAACGTCGACGAGACCGACGAACCGCTCCGGGAGGGCAGCACCGTCCGGATCAAGCTGACGACGAAGTCCGGTGCCACCACCCAGACCACCGTCACCGTCCCGGAGACCCTGAGCGGATACGAGGCCGTAGAGCTCTGATCCGACCGAGCGCTCCGCCCTGGCGGTCGTCAGTGTTCCAGCGACTCGGCGTACGCGAAGTCCCGGTCGTCGGCGACCGGTCGCTCGCCGTCCAGGGGGATCTGCCACTCACGGAGGACAGACGGGTCGTCGAGGGCGTCGGCGAGCGTGTTCCTGACCTCGTGGAGGTCGACGCCGTAGTAGTCGTCGGGGACTCCCTGGAGGTACTGCAGGGCCGTGCGGAAGAGCGAGCGCATCCCGTCGTCGTTCTCGAAGTCGAAGTGCTTGTACGCGCCGGCGGCGACCTGGACCATCCCGTGGAGGAACTTGCTCTCGGTCGACCCGCGCCCGTAGTTGTACCACTCGTCCTCGAAGCAGTCGTGCGATTCGTGGTACTCGCCCGCGTTGAAGAGGGCGACGCCGTGGACGACCGCGCGCCGGAGAGTCCCGTGCTCCCACCCGTTGGACGCGCCGCGATCGGCCCGCCAGCCGGCGGGATCACCGGACGTCGGGGGCCCGACGTCGTAGTCCCGGGTGTGTTCGTCCATCACTCGTCCCTCGGGGCGCCCGACGTGTAATCCCGTCGGTGGGGGCGGCAGAACAGGGCCCGCGGGCCAGCGGCGGCTCCCGGGCGCAGTTCCGCGGCTGTTAACACCGGGCGCGTCCACACCGGAGCTATGGACGCAGCGTTCGAACACGAAGTCGACGTCCGCTACCGGGACCTCGACACGTTCGGCCACGTCAACAACGTCGTCTACGGGACCTACTGCGAGCAGGCGCGGGTCGCGTACATCGAGGAGGTGCTCGGGCTCGACGACATCAACGAGTTCTCCGCCGTCGTCGTCTCGCTGAACATCGACTTCCGGTCGTCGGTCACGGAACTGTCGACCGTCGACGTGGGCGTCGCGGTCACCCGCCTCGGCGAGTCGAGTTTCACCACGGCCTACGAACTGCGCCAGGACGGCGAACTCGTCGCCGAGGCCGAGACGACGCAGGTGTTCGTCGACCCGGAGACGCGCGAATCGCGGCCGATCCCTCCCGAACTGCGCGAGCGGATCGCCGAGTTCGAGGACCTGGACGACTGAGGTCCCCAGCGGTCTCAGACCGGGTCGTCGGGCTCGTAGGCGTCGGCCATCCGCGCGGCCTCGGCGGCGTACCGGTCTCGCTCCTCGGGGTCCTCGACCGTTCCGAGGTTGCTCGGTGAGACGTCGACGGCGGCGGTCGTCTCGCGGATATCGCTCGTGAAGCTCGTCAGCGCCCGCTCTTTGCGGAAGTAGCGCTCGCCGTCGAGCGTCGCGTACACGAGGATGATGATGTTCTGCTCGTCGTCGGAGTACGTGCGCTCGACGAGCCACACCCGGACCGTCTCGTCGGCTTCGTCGGCCTCGTCGGTTCCGTCGGCTTGGTCCGACGCTTCGGCGTCCTCTGTCTCGCCGCCTCCGTCCGTATCAATCGAGGAGTCGAGCCGGTCCGTCGACGAGCGTGATTCGTCCGCGTCGCTGTCCATACGCGGATCTACGGCCGCGTCGAAGATAGGTGTTCGCCGACGGGTTCGGGCGTGGCGGACCGCACCGCGAGGACCGCAGGTTCCCTGCGGCTTTCAGGTGCCCTGCGGCTCCGGCCGCTCGCCGATGGTTACGTCGATCTGCTGGACTTCACCGTCGCGGAGGACGGTCATGTTGACGGTCTCGCCGGGTTCCGTGTTGAGGACGAGGTAGGTACCCAGGTCCTCGCCGGTCTCGATCTGCGTGCCGTTGACCGACAGGATCACGTCGCCGCCGATCGGGATCTGTTGTCCGTTTCGCACCTCGGCGCCGGTGGCGCCCTGGAGCACGCCGCTGGCCGGTCCGCCTTCGACAGTGGAGACGACCATGATGCCGCCGGATCGGTTGATGTCGTTCGCTTCGGCGACCGCGGGCGTGACGGGCGTCGTCTGCACGCCGAGGTAGGGGTACTCGAACTCGCCTTCGGCGAGGAGCTCGGGGACGACGCGTTCGATCACCGACGCGGAGACCGCGAAGCCGATGTTCTCCGCGCGCTGGCTGGAGATCCCCGCGGTGTTGACGCCGACGACGGTGCCGTCACAGGCCACCAGCGGGCCGCCGGAGTTACCGGGGCTGATGGGTGCGTCCGTCTGGATGACGTTGGGGATAGAGAAGCCGCGGTCGGTCGGCAGCGACCGGTTCACCCCGCTGACGATGCCGTGGGTGATGGTCTCTTCGAGGCCGAGCGGGTTCCCGAGCGCGGCGACTTTCTCACCGTGGTCGGGGTCCGTGGCGGCGACTTCGAGCCCCTCCACGTAGTCGGGCGCGTCGTCGACGCTCACGACGGCCAGGTCGGCGTAGGTGCTCCGGCCGACGACTTCGCCGGTCCGGTACTCGCCGGCTTCGAACTGGATCTCCACGGTGTCCGCGCCGCTGACGACGTGCGCGTTGGTCACGATGTAAGTCTCACCGGTCGCGTTCGCGCCGTCCGTGGCGTTCGCGGTGTCGGTCGCGTTCGCCCCGCCGGTGGCGTTCGCGACCTGGTAGACGAAGCCCGACCCCTGGCCAGAGGCCGTCTGCACGGAGACGACCGAGCCGATGGACTGGTCGAACAGCGACTGGTAGTCACAGGAGCTCTGTTGCTGGGCGGCCTGTTGCTGGGCCGCCTGTGGCTGATCGCTCTGCGGTGCTATATCGCCGGCGGGCGCGCCGAGCGCCATCGCGCCACCGACGCTCGTCACGGTGAGTAGCGCGGTCAGTACTACCGCTATAGTTGTCCGTTGCATCGCCTCGGTGTTGCCGCCGTGGACGGAAGAGTCCGACAACAGTTTAGTTGGTTTTACGCGGTCAAACGTCCGTGGCGGAACTTTTCGGCGGTGGCTACCCGCAGTAACCTGACGGCGAGATTCGATAAGGCCGGCGTACCGCAGTAGGCGGCGGAGTCGGCGACGAGACCGTAGCCTATTCAAACGCCTCAACCGAACGAACCTGTGCGTGCGAGGGTAGCCAAGCCTGGAAACGGCGGCGGACTCAAGAGACTGGCAAAACGTCCACTCCGTTTCCGGTTTCGGACCCGCGCCGTATTGCGATTTTGGGACCCGTTACGGTGAACGAACGAATGAACGGGTCCAATCACAAAACCAGTACTCAGCCCGGAGAAATCGAGATTCCCTTCCGGGCAGTGGCACCGGAGACAGAAGACTGCTTGAACGACAAACAGCTATTCGACCATCGGACGAAGGCCGAGGAGTTCGCTCGCTGGATGCTGGTCTTTGGTAAGAACCCCGACCAGGTCGAGGGCTACGCCAAACACACAGCATCCCGAACGATGCACCGCATTGGATACTTCCACCGATGGGTCTGGGAGCAAGAAGACGAGTACGTTGCGTTCCCGACGCAGGACCACGCGGAGTCCTATCTCCAAGAACTCGCATACGACGACTACAGTGCCGGTCACAAGGCCAAATGCCAGCAGGCGTTGAAACGGTACTTCCGCTGGCGGGAGTGCGAATACGACCACGACGAGTGGGAGCCAGAGTACACGTTCTCGACGAACAACTCGAACCAGCCCCGCGACTTCCTCTCGATTCAGGAACGACGGCTGATTCGAGAGGCGGCTCTTGAGTACCGTGACATGCCGTACTACCAGAATTACTCATCGGAGGAGCGTGAGCGGATGAAGCCGTATATCGCCAAGCGATTGGACAAGCCAGTCGATACGCTGTCGCGGGACGACTGGAACGAGTTGAGTAGCTGGAAGTTCACCTCTCTGGTCTGGACCTCCCTGGACACGGGTCTCAGACCGATTGAGGTGACACGAGCATCCACGAACTGGGTGGACACCGAGAACGCGGTACTTCGCATCCCTGCCGACGAATCGTCGAAGAACCGGGATAATTGGGTTGTGAGCCTACGCGACGACACAGCGGAGGCCCTGGAGAACTGGCTCGAAGAACGGTCTTACATCCCGATGTACGACGATACGGATGCATTGTGGCTGACGCAGAAGGGAGGTCGATACAAGTCTCAGTCTCTCGGTCGTCTTCTTCGACGCCTCTGTGACCGCGTAGGAATAGAGCACGAGAACCGAAAGATGAGTTGGTACAGTATACGACACTCTGTCGGCACCTGGATGACCCGCGAGGAGGACCTCGCAGCAGCGCAGGCTCAGTTGCGGCATAAGACGCCAGAGACGACGATGAAATACGACGCAGCACCGCCCGACGACCGACGAGACGCTCTCGACAAGATGGGATGACCCGTAGGCGGTAAGAGTAGTTTCAGCCGCCTCAGAAGTCCCTATCACCCTCTCTACCCTATTATTAATCGGGTTTCCAGGCCCCTGAAGACTGATGAGTGGCGACCACAACCAATTCCGGTTCAGCGACGACGGCGGACTTAAAGAACCGGACGACGAAGAGGAGGAACAGACCAAGACCAACGACCTCGGCGAGGAGATGCCATACTGGCAAACAGCGGGCGGATTCAGACGTGATGTTATCGTCTCGGCCCTTCAATCTGCAATTCGCCGTTCCGACGAGGAGGTAGCTTCGTTCTGCGCCTTTGAATTAGTGCGTTCGGGACCCGGTTATGAGACTCAAATGTGGAACCGGCTTGCCCTGATTTGCGTCGAGGACCTCGTCGCAGGCAACGAGGCGATAGAACACGTCCTGCGATATGAAGACCTCGCCAAGAACAGATGGGAAGACAGCGAGTGGCAACGGCGGCTCTGTGCGATTGCCGCCACTCTCGTAGCCGCGAGGGCCAGGTCGAGTCGAGCCACGACCCACGCGAATGGGTACTTCTCGAACACGATGGAGGACAGGGCGCGGGCGAAGCAGGACGACGACCACGAGCCGCTGTACGAGCCACCGGTCACCGAAGACGACCTATCGAAAGGAGGACGGTACGACGTGGTGCTCGACAAGCATACCCGACCGGGCGCAGGCCACCACAATCGCGGGTGGGAGCATTTCAGAGTCCACGGTGCGAGGATTGGACCCGAGCCAGAGACCGACCACGGCGAAAAGTGGTGGCGGCGAGTGCTGGAATACGACCACCCCGACTACGCTTATCGGGAGCCGGAGCAAGCGTTCACCGACGAGGAAATAGACCATGCTGTGGAACCGACTCCAAAGGACGACCCGTGGCGGTGTGGCTTCGACGAAGACGCGGACCTCGACGAGTTCGACGCCCAAGGAGAGTGAGACAAAGCCACCAGCCAGCCCACCCCCGATATTAAGCCCTTCCAAGGCCGGTTTCACCCTCTCCACCCCCTCTCGGGCTCACTCACTACCCGGGCCTGTTTCAGCGGTCGGTACAGGGTTATGACGCGGCTGGGTCTGTCGTTGCTGGTAGCAGTCAAGGGTGTATTTCCACCGGAAACCCCCCATCATTTCGGATTGAGTTCCACACGCCATCTTGTGGTTTTACTTCAATAATTCCACTTTCACCACGCTGTTCCTAGATTTAATACAGACGAAGGCGTGCGTTAGACTACAGTGACGGACCTGAAAATCACCACCGTCAATGACTTCGACCAGAACGGTATCTTTCCTCTGCGGAATATCCGCGTGGAAGGGAAAAAGATAGAGACGCCGACAGCAGCCACGATTCCGGGTAAACTCCGCGAGCACGAAGAGTTCCATCCCGATAGTGGTGGCGTGAGTGAGTTGTATAGGACCGTGGGGGGAGACGACCTCGACGAAGCGATGCGCGACCCTGACGGGGCTCAGCTCAATGACGACCTCGAAAGCCAGTATTCGAGCGCACCCGACGACTCGCTGAAAATCACCTTCACGAAGTACACCGAAGCGAGTACCCTCGGTGTAGCCCACGCTCAGTACCTGGCGGACCTCCACGCCGCCTATTCGGACATACTCACCGTCCCTCTAATGCCGAAGCTGGTGAGAAACGTCGAAGACGGCCTCAACGACCCCTCCTATCGGTCGTTCAAAAAGAGCGTAGTGGCGTTCCTGAATCAGGTCGAAGAACGTCATCCCGACGCTCCAGTCATGGGTCTGATTCCACGCTTGGGGTGGGAGTTCATCGACGACCTGCTGGAGGTGTATGAGGCTCACGGCGTGACGACCTACGCCTTCGACTTCGACCGCTGTAAAGTGACCACCGGCACGCAGTTGTCGATGGTCGAGCCGCTGATGCAAAGCATAGCCAACCGAGGCATCGAAGAACACACGCTGTTCTACGCAATTAACCCCTCGCCCGGAACGAGACAGCAGGCAATTGGTGCCCGACCAGCTTCTGACATCGCCTCCCTTGGACTCGGCTTCGACATCATTGGCGGATGCCATGTGTCGCCCCGGATGCCCGAAGAGGCCTTCGAGGAGATGGAAGCAGAACAGGGCGAAGACGGCGAGCCCGAGTTCCGTCTGTTCGACAAGACCGACTGGGTCTACCGCGATATCCCGGTAAGTGACCTACCGGATGCGTTCCCCAAACGAACTGCCTTCGACGCGGAAGGTATCGCTGCTCGCGTTCGCCGTTCTCCCAACAACGCAAAGTACCGCTTGCAGAAGTTGGTCAACGGCGAGCAGAAAGCCTTGGCTGCCAAGGACCTCAGAGATACGTTGGCATCCGACCAAGCTTATCCGCAGGTCATCGAAAAGCTCGGCGTCACTGACCAGACGAAGTCGGCGTACGAACAAACACGAGAGAGTTTCGACGAAGAGCGGTTCCAATCGGGCGTCGGCGACTTCTGAGATAACTACCGGGTGTCCGGACCTGGACACCGTCCAACAGCCGCTTTGCGTTCGTGCTCTATCGTCTGCATCGGCTGGCCGCATTCCGGACAGAGGTCGTACTGTGGTTGGTCATCAGCGAACTGTGCGGTGACTTCTGCCAGTTTCTCCCATCCGTATCGTTCGCCGTCATCCAGATAGTGACCGGCCCAGAGTAGAAGCTGGGTGTCTGGTCCCGGCGCAGTCAGTAGATAGCTTTCATCGTCCGCGGCCAGAACCAGTTTGGGCCCAAAATATGGAGTTGTTCGCTTGATGACCGTGGTCTCTGACGGAACGTCGCCATCCTGTGTTAGGCGAGTCACCACATCGACAATCTGTACGTTGTCACCGCGTTCGGCCCTAAGCATCACCATTTTCGAATCGTACTCGGTTGCTGGTGGACCGGGTTCTGCCTCCCGCTCAACCAACGGCTGGTGTGCTGCCTTGTTTGTGGATGTCCCCTGCATGAGTGGGTCTAAATTCGATGGAGGGTTAAAATAGTGGTCAACGTCAATTGTAGGGGACTATCTACAAGGCCATAGTTACAGACCAACTTCGTCGCTGATAGCAGGGTCCGCCTATCTTTTCTCAATTTTCCTTCCGTTTCGCCGCCAGCTTGGCTTCCGAGAATAAGTGTTGGTAATACTCCGGCAGAGCAACTGACAACCGCCTTTCACCTGAGCCTGTCATAACTCAGACAACGGAAGCTGTCGAGAAAGTAAATAGTTACACTAATATCTGACATGGGTCTTTAAATACCGATGAGCGTCCCCGGATGCGGGTGGGATTATTTAAGTAATTTCAGGTATGTCGATATCCGGGTGAATCCGGCAAACACACCATTTGGGACACCGCCGTGGGCTCACATTTCCTGGCTGGTTGGTCATCAGTGGCCACCTCCAGGGGTGAAAACTGGTATTAAGGGACTATCCCGACAATTAATACAGAAAACCGATGGACATCACGACTGTTAGCTTAGATAAATCGACGCGGGATGGCCTCCGCGCAATTAAAGAGGAGCAGGGGTTTGAACACTACGACGCCACTGTTTCATGGCTCATGGAGGAGGTGGAGTGCAGTAACTAACGGTGGGTGAGGAGTGCCGAGCAAAAGGGGCCTGCTCGGCGATGGAAGCCGTCGGATGGGCCGGGCCTTCCGTGTACTCATTGCGCGCGGGTTCGCATGGCTCTTTCGCTCCGATGGTAGCCCACCGCAGACGCCCTTGTAGGATACATGACCGAGAACCTACCACCATCGAACGACCGCACGCGAACGTACCCGGTAGTGTCGGATTTAACGCTCGCTGTTACACCGGATGCTGATACCGGCGAAGTGACGCTCCGAATCTTCCGTAACGACGAGGAGCTATACACGGAATCCACGAAAGTGACCACTTTGTACAGCGGCAACTGGTGGTCGGAGGGCAATCCTGAGCGAATCACCAAACGGGTCGCCGAAGCTGCATCCGATGTAGACGTATCTACGCTACGAACCGGAATCCGTGGGACGTTCTTCGAAGTGGGTGTAGACCGACTCGCTACCAAGGAAATCCCCTGGACTGGCGGCCCTCGTTCCCAGGCAGACGGGGAGTTCCCGATTAAGGAGTGCGTTCCTCCAGAGCGCGAAGCGGAGTCGATTGATGTAGAGCAACGACGAAATGAGATACAGAACAAACGGTACGACGAGTGGCAAAACGGTGACCGGTTAGAAGCGTGGGTAGACGACCCAGGGATAGGAAAAACGACGACCGCTGCAAGGGCCGCGTCTGAGCATAACCACCCTCACGTCTTCTATCTCCCGTCACACGAAAACGCGCATGAGTTCACAAACGACTCTGCCAAGCCCGATGGGTACCACCATCTCAAGGGACCCTCCCAACCCCGTGAAGACTGTTGTATGGACGCTAAGATGAATGACGAGCCATGTGACACTCACGGCGACCCCGAGGACTGGCCCCGAATGTGCCCAGCTTTCCAGCGCGACGAGAATGACCCCATACGCCAACATTATGAGGCGACTGCGGCTGAAATCGGTCCACGAAAAGCTCATCGAGAGCTTGCCCTGCATAGCGAACACGAGCACGAGTGGCACGGAGAGCGATGCGCCTGGGAGGAACAATTCGACGACTTAGAAGACGAAGAGCGTATCGTCACCGTTCAGAACTACCTGGCGGTCCCCTCTGTTCAGTCGGCTGGGTTTGCCATCGTAGACGACATCCAGAATCTGCTGGAAGATGACGAAAAGATGGTCGCCCGTGAATTGGAGTACATTGTTCGGACGCTCGACACCCTCGCTGATGAGAGTTCAATGCAAGCGCAGTATCAAGCGTTAAGCCATTTTGCAGCTGATGTTGTTGGGCAACTCTACGAACCGGACCCAGACTCGCTGAGTGACCTCAAACCCCCAGATATCGAGGTACCGAATCGTCTCCAAGACCGCATCGATGATGAACAGGATGCCCTCGCTGAGACGTTAGCATGGCTACAGCACGGGTACGACGAGAAGGTTCGCAGCGACATCTCACGCGGTGAGTGGGACGGTACACCGCTGGGGATGAACATACTCTTTGGGGCCTGTGCAGAAGCAGGACTGACCGGAGAATCTGCCAGACGTGCGATTGCTACATCTCCTGGCATAGACGCCTGTCCGAGCTGTAATCGGGTTGAACAGTTTGGGAAGCAGGAGGGTAAACATCAGTGTGACTGGTGTGGATGGCACGAAGATGAAGATACGCTAACGAGTTCTCAATCAGAGATAGCTCGGGCAACCGCATGGCTTGATGTTCCCTCGCCAGAACGCGATGACGACCCAGCTCTCAAGTACAGAGAGATTCCGCGAGTGAGTGACCTCCCTACCCCGAGTCAAACGCTAATTCTAGACGCAACCCCCTCGCCAGAGCTCTACGCGTATCTGTTCGGGATAGACCCGGACGAGGTGAAATTGGCTGGTGACACACCAGCAAAATTAAACGCTCATATCACCCAGGTTACCGACGGTCAGTACCATCGGAGTACGATTGTGCGTGATGATGAAGCAGGTGAGCGACTACGCGACCGGTTCCAACGCATCATCAAATACCGCTGCGACTACCACGACCGAGTGCTGGTGGTCGGCCACAAGAAGAACGAGGGGTACTTCGACATTCCAGAAAACGCCGAGTGGATGCACTTCTACGCGGGTCGAGGGCTCAACCGCCAGGAGAGTGATGCAGTGGTCGTTCTTGGAGCACCCCATGCCAACATAGATGACCTCAAGCGGACGGCTGGGCTGCTCGCTGTCGGTCGAGAAGATGTGCGAGTCGGGGGCGTCGAACAGACATCGCGCCGTGATGAAGATGGTAACCCTGTCAGCTTACCTCCAGTCTACAGAAAACTCTACTACGACGATGGAACAGGCGTCGGGAGGGCTATCCCGACGAAAAGCTACACCGGCTTGGTCGGGACGCTCTTCCGCGATACCCGCGAGTCGGAACTCGTTCAACTCGCCCATCGAGTGCGTCCCGTCACGGCGACTAAGACGAAACATCTCGACCTGCTAACGAACGTTCCGACACCGCTTCCCATCGACACGCTGGCGACTCTGACCGAACTGAGCGACCCAGCTATCGCACAAACCGACCTAACGAATAGAGCCCTCCGCTTCATGCGGTACGTCCTCGGCGTCATTCACCGGGGCGGCCCCGATGGATTTGACCCAGATGCGGTATTTGAATCGCGCGACGAGGAACAGGTCATTGGCACGGTCAGCGCGTTTCACGAGTTGTCACAAAGTGACCGTTGTGACTTCGACGTGACGGGGGACACTATTCGAAATTGGCTGAACGAGTTAGCGGAGTACGGCCTCGTTGAGAAGGGCGAGTACAAGCAACGCGAGGGGCGGCTCTACACAGCTACTGGTTCTACTTTGGAAAAGGCGTTATTACTATTATCTAATAATTGGGTTTCAAAAGTAGACGCTGTCCGTCGATTAACCGAAAAAATGGATGAGGCAGACGGCTCATTGCAATGGCTGGAGTGGGCCGACGAAGTGTTCGAGTTACCGGAAGCATCTCTGTAAGAGCGGAACTCTCTTGGCTGACGTTGTGGAGAGATTGACGCCACCGTTTCACCTGACCACCTGCTATCAGCAACGACCGCCCGGTAGGTCGGCAGCGAGTTTGACGATGCTGATAGCAGGTAGCGACGGGGAGAAATATTCCAGCGACTCTATCACTACTCCGCTTATAGCCCAGTGTATGAGGGCCGTTCGGAACGACGAGTCGGGACTGTGGCACCTAATAGAGGTGCGAGGATGCGGTGCCGAACCCGAGAGTGAAACCATCGAAGGGAACTAAGCCGAGATGTAGGCCGACCGGTGAATCAACACGTTGTGGTACAAGTCTTCTCTCTCTGGGACCTGCTTCCTCCATGCGACTCTGGATTGCAACGACTCCCTGACGCCACACTATTAGACAGAGGACACCTTTGAATCATTTCTCCCCAGTGCTCATCCGGAACCGAGCGAGGACGCTGTCCGGCTTCGTAGACCGTGTATGCCTCGGTTTCTGACATCATCTCCAACCAGTCTACTGCGGTCCGTTCGGTCAGCGCACCTCTCCCCCGCCACAGTGCAGCGCCACTCAACCAGAATTTTGTCTCTCCTTCGGCTGCTTCAATACCGTCGCGCCAGTCACCATCAAGAAAGACGTATGAGTCGAATTTCAATGCGCCTGCTTTTGTCTGCTCAACTGGCATTATGGACCGTACTACTCTCGGAGCGTTCGATTTGGCGTCCTTGGGGAATACGATATCGAACAGTACATCCCCTGCCTCGGCGCGTTCTCGGATTGGCTGATGGCAGGCGGAACAGTCTCCGCGTTCCCACCCGGGGTCGCATGGATGTTCTTCCATGTCGCGCATCCGCCAGCGTAGATTAGCGCCCCCGTATGTCTTATCCCGGGCGTAAACCGCAGCCCAGTATTCAGTCATTCGTGGCCACCCCCGAGTGCCTTTTCAAGTTCCTCAATACCACCAGCTTCCTCGAGGGTGTCATAGAATCCATCTCATACCGTGATGACGGTGCTTCCCGGATTGTCACCTCGTTCGTAGTTGGTGACGGCGACGACGAGTCGAACGCAGAGCGCAAGGAACACCTGCGCTCGGGCGTGGACGCGGCCTCGGGCGCGTAGCGTCCCGAGGCCGCAGTCCTTGACCGCATCGTTCGTTCGCTCGACCTGACTCCGGCGGTTGTACGTCTCGTCTAGGATCGACTGTTTGAGCTGAATCTCGTCACTGTGTTTCTCGATGCGGTCTTCGACTCTGTACTTGATATTGAGCGGATCGTCGGTGTTTCGCGGGTTGTACGGGGCGATTGGCACGACTCCTGCGGTCAGCAGGAGGTCGTGCCAGTCGAGCGTGTCGTAGGCGCTGTCACCGAGCATCCAGATCGGCTGGGCGACGGCGAGCGCGTCACGGGTGACGCGCATCGCCGTCTCTTCTGCGGCTTGTTTGCTCTCGGTGAACTCGGCTGCAATCGGGATCTTTGCGCCGGTTGAGACGATCGTACAGCCGTAGCCGTAATAGTACTCCTCAGCGGTTGGGTCGTAGTTCTTCGACGCATCTGGGTCGGATGGCATCGCTCGCACGTCCGTCGAATCGATTCGGTAGGTCATGTCGAGCAGGCCGCGGGCGGCGGCCTGCTCGACGAGGTGGTCGAAGACTTCGTCGACGACGTGTTCGAGGTCGGTGAGGAAGCGATCGACCGCGTCTCTTGAGGGCGGTCGATCGAAGCCACAGCTGAGCCAGACGACCGTGTTCTGGAGTTCTCGTGTGACCGGGCGAATGCCGTAGATGTCCTTGTAGTAGCAGTGGAGGAACGCTCGGAAGAGTTCTGGTGGGTGGTGGTCTCGTGTTCGCCCCCGGCGAGCGGGGGCGAACACGTCGAACTCGCTGAAAAAGTCGAACTCAAGATGCTCGAACAACGCGAGCGTCTCGGTAGCCACGACATTGAAGAACTCGTCGATAGAACCCTCTTCTTGCAGGGTGCTGGCGCTCGTAGACACAGTTCCAACACCCTGCGTCCTCGTGTGTGAGGCTTTCTATGACACCCTCCCACACAATTTGTTGTTCTCAGTCGTGAGATAACGCCAATACATGGATTCCACCCCTCGTATCTGTTATCGACTATCGGACAGCATCAGCTGTCCTCACGCCACCGGTTTCCGCATTCGGTACAAGACAAGAACCTGGTCGGAGGTTCGTCGATGGAGCGTAACTGAACGAGTCGATAGTGAGCCCGGTGGTGAGAACATCTTGGACAGATTGTACTCGTCGACGGCAGGCTGAGATCTGAATCGGATGTAGCACTGGGGTCGGTTATCGAGCTCGATCCAGCGATGCCGATGAGTGTATCGTCTGCATCGACACAACTCTCCTCCGCAGGCGATTCTGCCAGCGCTGTTCCGAAGCGGTCCTCGTCACGAATGAGTGCCCAGAGTCGGCGTTTTCCATTGGGAATCGGAATTTGGACCGCCGGCTTCTCCTCGTTGCTTGAATCGAGGGAAGTGTTGGAGACTGTCTCCTCGATTGCTTCGTTGATCGTCGACTGATCGGCCTCGTTGTCGACGACGACCGAGACAACGGTATCCTGGTTTCGCCACCATTCCGGGAGCGGGACAGCGCCGTCCTCCTCGTATATCTCGGTGGATTTCAGCCAGTGATTCGCTTCGAAATTCTCACTCTGAGATCCGTCAAGACGATCAACAGGCGCGTGAACTGGCCGGGAGACTTTCTCCACACCTGGTGTTCCAGGGGCAGGGATCGCGCACGGTTTGTGGACTTGATTGGGCTCTTCAGTGTCTTCAGCAGCGGATGACGTGCCCGTCTCTTCCTGAAAGACTCTCGCGATGTCTCCACGCGGTGCAGGGCCATCTCCACGATCGACGACCGTGATTCGGGTTTCCGAATCCGCTGCTAACGTTGCCTGGCCGTTGTATTTTCCGACTTTTCCACCGACGATACGAACGCGATCACCTTCGTGGAGGATGACGCTCTGATTTGACCGTGTCCAGACGGTGAATTTGATCGTTCCTGTATCGTCGGTAATGAGTCCCACCTGCTGTTGATTGCTGGATTTCGGGTACCAGAGCCTCGTCACCTCTCCCTGGATGTCTGCTTCGACGTTGTACTTCGAGGGGATGACCGGGACTGTCGAGATCCGCTGGATGACCCCTGTTTCCTGGTAGAACTGTTCCTGGACGTTCGAGAGTGCTGCATGGACGGTCTGACCGCGTGCGACCTTCCGGCCGATAGCGTTCTCGATAACCTCGACACCGGGACCCGAAACGAAGTGATCGGCGAGACGGACGGCTGCATCGCGAACACGCTCGGCTGTTTCGGCGTCGACACCCTCAAGCGGATCGTGATGGGTGATCCCCCGCGGGCCGACTAATCTGTCGTCGTGTTCGTGGCGCTGCTCGCGACGGTCGCCAACGACGTCCTCGCGAGTGCGAGACTCCCGGTCAACGCCGACGACAGATGCGGCCAACGCCTTCTCTCGCTGGCGCTTGCGCTCGTTGCGGAGCCCGTGGAGCCGTTCCTGGGATTCGAGCGGGAGTCCAGTGAGATCCTCATCACTCAGGTCGATCGGATCGACATCTCGTGCTTGAGTGGTTCGGAGACTTGCGTTCACCCAGTATGAGTCGATCTCCTGCCCGCGGGTGCCCTCGACTTCGAGGCCGAACTCGTCGTATTCCGGTTCTGTACGCGCAGCAATCATTAGCTCGCCGGCGTTGTCGAGGCGGGTACCGAGACAGTCGCTCTCGAGGTGCGGGCTTTCGTAGAGCCCGCGAAGCGTGAGTTCGTCGAACCGGCGACCCTGTTCGATGTCGGTATTCTTGAGTCGGTGCTGTCCGTTCTGGTAGTAGGAAGCCATCGGTGTCAACTCCACGTGGGAGCTACGGCGAGTGGGCAGCCTGCTTCCCCACTTCCGAACTCCCTCACCCCCTTCGGGGACAAATACAAGCGATTGGTATCGAACGGACTTCGGATTCCGTCATGCTCTCCTGGCGTGGCCCTATATGAATATCATCACCTCTGCTTCTTCGGTGAACACGGACTTGCCGGCGACGCTACAACATCTCTCATAGTCAGGCATCGCGACAGATCTGGTCGAGGTCGTTCTCAGCTCGAAGCGACGGAGGGCCACCGCTCAATCCGAGAGGGCTCGAACTACGTCGTTGACGCTAAACAGCCGGATGTCATCGCGCTCCTCGGCGGATTCCTTGAGGCTTCGATTGAATCCGCTCCGACTGAACAGCGCATAACGGTACTTTGGTTCCCCACCGCTATCTGGCACCCAATCTACGAGTGGCGCCTCGTTCTCGAGTTGGTTGAGGACATCGTATCCAACCGGCTGCTGACGAAATTTCGCTTCACCGACCACGAGTGTGTCTTCATCTGTTGGGGCCACGATATCGATCTCTTGGCCGTTCCCATTCCACCAGTTGCTCGGCTCCTCCACGAAGCGGTACTGATCACCGTATTCGTACAGAATGGCCTCCTGACATAATCGTTCGAAGGTACCACTAACGAAGTCAGGAAGTTCTGGCTCGACGAGGTCCGCGTACGCATCGTTGCCATACACTTCGTACCGAGCTGTCCGCCCGTACACGAACCGGAACCAGAATCTGAACAACGGGTCACTCGTCCGGTATCGCCCTTTTCGACTTCGGTCCGGGTCAACAGTAGCCGGATAGTGCTGCTCGATGATCCGGAGGTCACGAAGTCGACTGAGGTAGTAGCCGACACTCCCACTGGTGATACCTGCCCCTTGTGCGATCTCGTTGGGTGTCCGATTCCCCTCGGCCATCGACTTCAATACCGCAAAGTAACGGTCGACCTCGTCGACCTCGCGATGGAGCACATTCTCTGGTTCTTCGTGGAGACTCCCGTCCCGCCGGAGTAACGTCCGAGTGACGTTCTCGTCGAGAGATTCGTCGTCGCGAACCGCTCTAAGATATTCGGGAGTCCCACCGAAGACCCCATAGGTCATCACCTGCTCGGCGGGGGTATACGCCGGAAAGAATGACAAAGCCGCCTCGAATGGGAGTGGTCCCACATCAAGTCGTCCGTTCGGATCTTTCGCCACCCGCCCATAGAGCGGGCCCGAGCCGTCGAGTGTGTACTCATACATCATTCCGATCGCCGACCCTGTAAGGACGAAGGTCGTCGCTGTCTCCGATGCCGTGTGATCCCAGACCCGCTGGAGAATTGACGGCAGTTCGTCCGTTTGTTCGACGAGGTATGGGAACTCGTCAATGACTACGACTGCATCTTCCTCCGCGAGATACCCGAAGAGTGACTCCCAGTCCTCGCGAATCCGTGTGATGCCTGGGTACACCGCTGCGGCATCACTCACGAATGACTCGATCTGTTGTTCGGCACTCCCTCGGGTCGCCTGGTAGTACACTGCGTCTTCCCGGCCTTTGATCGACTCGAGGACGAGCGTGGTCTTGCCCATTCGTCGACGTCCGTACACAACTGCGAGCGTTGCGTCGTCTGTCTCGTAGAGTGCTTGCAACCGTTCGAGTTCCCGTTCCCTGTCGACGAATCGAGCCATATCTCACTTACCATCGGAGCACTCAAAAGTAGTTCGGCCTATCTTAGTCGAGACTAAGGTAGTTGGGGCTAACCAATCTCAAAGCACCCAAACCAGAGCACACGATTTCGCCATTGCCAAAGGTCGAAGGGAAAGAGACAGAGAAAGGTGGTACGTTAGAGTCGAGAAGGCCAGAAACTCTAATGTTCATGGACTACAGAACCGCGTTGAAAACAAAGCGCGGGAGGCCGGTATCCCGGTCGAGTACGTCCGACCGGAGTACACCAGCCAGACGTGCCACGAGTGCGGCTACATCGGGAACAGAGCCGCTCAAGCCACATTCCGGTGTACTAACGATGAGTGCCACAGCACGGAGTTTCAGGGAGACATAAACGGCGCAATCAACGTTGCACACCGGGCTGACCCGTGGGGAGAGAGCGTGCCGCTGAAACCGGCAGCAATGACTCGCCTCGGGATGGGAGTGCTGTGACAGCACCACAACCCACTGTGAGACGAGCGAGAAACACTCGCAAATGACTCTCTCGGCGTTCCACGGGTCGGAACCCTCTGCCAGCAACAGCGGCACTTCGCTGGTATTCCCCATGCGTGGGAAGCCGCGCCGTTCACGGCGCGGAGGATGTCACCCAGACAATGGCTGTCCTGGTGGGACGGACCTCCTCGGCCATATAAGACGAGGTAGCATATACGTATAAAGAGGGTGTCATAGAATCCATCTCATACCGTGATGACGGTGCTTCCCGGATTGTCACCTCGTTCGTAGTTGGTGACGGCGACGACGAGTCGAACGCAGAGCGCAAGGAACACCTGCGCTCGGGCGTGGACGCGGCCTCGGGCGCGTAGCGTCCCGAGGCCGCAGTCCTTGACCGCATCGTTCGTTCGCTCGACCTGACTCCGGCGGTTGTACGTCTCGTCTAGGATCGACTGTTTGAGCTGAATCTCGTCACTGTGTTTCTCGATGCGGTCTTCGACTCTGTACTTGATATTGAGCGGATCGTCGGTGTTTCGCGGGTTGTACGGGGCGATTGGCACGACTCCTGCGGTCAGCAGGAGGTCGTGCCAGTCGAGCGTGTCGTAGGCGCTGTCACCGAGCATCCAGATCGGCTGGGCGACGGCGAGCGCGTCACGGGTGACGCGCATCGCCGTCTCTTCTGCGGCTTGTTTGCTCTCGGTGAACTCGGCTGCAATCGGGATCTTTGCGCCGGTTGAGACGATCGTACAGCCGTAGCCGTAATAGTACTCCTCAGCGGTTGGGTCGTAGTTCTTCGACGCATCTGGGTCGGATGGCATCGCTCGCACGTCCGTCGAATCGATTCGGTAGGTCATGTCGAGCAGGCCGCGGGCGGCGGCCTGCTCGACGAGGTGGTCGAAGACTTCGTCGACGACGTGTTCGAGGTCGGTGAGGAAGCGATCGACCGCGTCTCTTGAGGGCGGTCGATCGAAGCCACAGCTGAGCCAGACGACCGTGTTCTGGAGTTCTCGTGTGACCGGGCGAATGCCGTAGATGTCCTTGTAGTAGCAGTGGAGGAACGCTCGGAAGAGTTCTGGTGGGTGGTGGTCTCGTGTTCGCCCCCCGCGAGCGGGGGCGAACACGTCGAACTCGCTGAAAAAGTCGAACTCAAGATGCTCGAACAACGCGAGCGTCTCGGTAGCCACGACATTGAAGAACTCGTCGATAGAACCCTCTTCTTGCAGGGTGCTGGCGCTCGTAGACACAGTTCCAACACCCTGCGTCCTCGTGTGTGAGGCTTTCTATGACACCCTCATAAAGTTTAAGTAGAATGGGGTGGCTCTAGTTATGCATGCAAAGGAGCGCGAATACCAACTTGGGGTCGGGACCGCGAATATCACTCGACGTACCGGCGAAGGACGCAGATTTGTACAGGAGTCAGGCGGTCCACGACCTCCTCTATTTTTTTAAGTCGGTATCACACCGACGAGTTCTCGATTACGGAACTCACTGACGCCGTCGAGTATTCTCAGCCCAGTATTTCGAAAGCCCTCGACATCCTCGTCGCGAACGACCTCGTAATCGAAAAGCGCGAGGGGAACACGCGGAACGTCCGTATCAACAGTGGGCGGCTCTCCCGACCGGACGACCCGGTTCTCGAAGTCCCGCAAGCCGAGTTCCAGCCTCCTGTCCGAGCTGCTGTCGAAGCACTCTGCGAGGACCTCGATGGCGTCCTCGGCGTCGTTCTGTTCGGGAGCGTGGCGCGAGGTGAGGCTGACAGACGCAGTGACATCGACCTGTGGGTACTCGTGGAAGAAGACCGGATGACGAACCAGTGAACTGCGAACCGTATTCGGCAAGACCTCAAAGAGCGGGAGTTCGACACTGGTCGGTATGCGTACGAGATCGACGTCGAGACGCTGCCAGCCGTCCCGAACCACGTTGACGAACTCCGAGAGATTCTGGGCGACGGTATAGTCCTCTCCGACTCGGAGAAATTTGAGACCGTCCAACAGATGGTCTTCCAGGGTGATCTCGATGGGTGACTCGAGAGGGCACCGGAATTCTAAAGTTCATGAACTTCGAACAAGTGGGTATGACCACGCCTTGGGACCGGAACGATCTACGCACCGACGGGGGAAGCGGGGCGGTAGACCCTCCACCGGTCGATGCATTGAACGAGGGTTCGCTCGACCCAGCAACACTCGCGCGAAACGCCCCACGATTAGAGACGGTCGTCGAACTCCTCAATCAGCCATCGCTGGCTCGCGTCTATACCTATATCTGTTACTGGGGGCCGGTCGGCCCACCATCGGTCATGGACCGGCTCGACCTCTCGAGGTCGACGACGTACGAGTACATCGACCGATTAGTCAATCTCGGTCTCGTCGATCGGGATGAGTCAGTGCGACCACAACAGTTGACTGCAGACCCTGTTATCGTCGTGGAACAGCACGTCCCGATTGTTATCACGCCGACAGTCCTCCACGCGCTTGCACTGCAGGAGGTCGATGAGGACATCGCCGTGTTCGTTGATCGTCACGGTGTCGGAAAACTCGTCGCTGCACTTCGAGGCGCTGGGCTCCACGCTGCCGGGAAGACTACCTATCGAATGGTCGCTAGCGACATCGACGTACGGGAGTCCGAGGCGATGATGATCGTCAACTCGCTCGAACCAGCCCTCGTGGTGGGTCGCGAACACGATCCGTACTTCGGACACCTCTTCCCGGATGTGGGCGACGAGATGGAACTTCCTGATAGTACCGCACTCGACGGTGCGCCCGAACGAGAGCAACGGACAGACGAGTGAGTAGCGTCGATGGTAGATGAGTCTCCTCTCGTCGGTGAGAACGAAGTTATCGTAGATGCGAACGTCTTTTTCGCGATCGGTCGACCGTCGAACCAGAAGTACGACCGATTCCGTCAGGAAGTCGAACGGGCAAATACGGTTCTGAAACTCCCACGACGGGTCGTCGGCGAACTCGGAGGATCAGAAACGGAACCGGTCCAAACAGCCCTTGACGAAGGATGGGCCGAGATCGTTGACGCACCCGATGTGGAAGATGGCGATGCACTCGCTGCAAGCGACACCGCTCGACGCACCATCGCGAACGAAACTGACCGTCCAGAACACGAAGTAGAGAAAGCTGATGCAGTTCTCGCGGGTCTCGCGATCCAGTATCTTCGGGATCGCTCGATTGGGAGTATCGTGATCTTGACCGACGATGGGCCGGCGAGAAAGGGAATTAGGAATGCGGCTGAGAACCAGGGGTACGCGGATGCAGTGTCGGTATACGGCGTTCGTGATCTAATTGGTGACGACCCTGATGACTCGATGACGTTAATCTAGATCTTCGTAAACCGACCCTCCAGAACGCGTTATTGCCGTAGAAGCGGACGTTATCAGAACGTAGGCCACTACCCCACGTTCCTGTCCGAAGCAGTCCCGAGGGTTCGACCCAGTGGGCCTGCTCCGCATCCTCATTTACAGTAAGTCTACTCTCCCAAAAATGCCTTTCTCAAACGCTCCTGTGTAAATTTTTCCGATACAGTTATCTCTGCCAAAGGTGTACACAGAGGTGGATCTTGAACGATCCAGCATTACACAATGGAAAGGCAAACCTCGCCTTTCCCTCCTACGCGCCGTGAACGGGCAGTTTGAGATTTTGTCACCATGGCGAAGTTTGGTGGCTGTCACCTCAACTGTAAATGGGTAGATTATGTGTGTATATTCCGGTAAACCGCGTGTCTACACGGTACTAAGCACGATACAGTTATACTGATCACACGTGTCTTAGACGTCGGAAAGCAATCGGTTTGCTTCCATTGTGTAATGCCTAGCGACGACGACAGTGGCCGCTCTACGGAGTGCGACCACAACACGATCAGTAGTACCGACAACGACGATGCAACCCAGTCCCGTCTCACCCGCACGGCCAATTGGGTGTCCGATACGATTCGTGGCGTCGCCGGACCGTCCGTCGACGATTCCACCGTCAGCGACGACGATCTCCCACGATCGCCCTACGTCCGCCGCTACCTGGGTCTCGATTCCCCAGACAGCGTCGACGACGACACCCCTCCAGAGTGGTTCGCGGACAGGCTGGAGACTGGAACGAATCCCGAGGAATGCTACGGGTGGTTCGACGGGCAACCGATGGAACCGTCCCGGAGCGACGAACGGAGAGTTAGCGTGAATCAGACTGGTATGCCGGCGGATTCCCTCTCGGAACCCGACCAGGTTCAGTCTGCGAGCGACTACATCATCGAGAGTGCAGCGAAGCTCACCGACTCGACTGGCGATCAGTTAGTCGGCGTTGCTTCCAGTGCGGACGATTCCATCTCCGACGGACGACTGGAATCCCGTATTCAGCACTATTCTCCGCTCGTGCCACTCGAGACACTGGATAGCCGCACGCGCCGTCTACGCGAGATGAAGCTCATCCCGGACGATGAACAGATTCTGTGCGAAGCTGAGGGACTGGAAACCCGCGACCTCGAGGTGACGTTTCCCGATGGGACCAGCGTCCCTCTGAGTCACGTAGTTTCAGACCCTGGCGCGTACTCTCGCTCTTCGATTCCTGGAATCGAGAACCGCCTTGCGCTCGAAGCCGAGATCAAGAAGGTTTCCGAGAGTATCAACGGCCCCGGCTACACCACTGGCGCAGCAGCAGTCATAGATCGGCACATGGACTCTCTCGCAGTGTTCCGCATGGCTCACGAGACATCACTTCCTGAACGGCGGGAAGCGAAGCTCGAGGAGACCAAGCAGAAGACGATGCAGCGAGTTCGTGACCGAGCTGAACCGCTTCGGACGCTACACGAGTGGTTCCCCGACAAAGTTGATCCCGTCTGTAAGCTAGCGCGGCGAATCCTCTCAGACGAGTTTCCCCACGCTCACGAGATCAACAAGAGTCGTGTAACGATCGCTGCGCAGCTCGCCGAGTGTGTGCTCGACGGACAGTCCCTCGATAGCGCACTCTTCACGGTAGCTGACCAGGAGAAACACGACCCGACGAACGTCCTCAAAATCGGGAACATCACGTACACGAATACGGAAACGACGAACGGATACGTCACCACTCAAGGTCGAGTGAAACGCGTGTATTATCCGGATAATCCGAAGATCAAATTCGGATTCATACTGGAGGATGATTCCGGCTGGGCGTACGTCGCGATCTGGAACCCCAGCGAGAGAGAAATCACTCGCTCGACGTCGGATCCAAACGACGTCGACGGTGAGGTCGTAGTCTCGAGAAAGTGCTTCATGGAACCCAATGAAGGCGATCTGGTTCGTCTGACTGACTTCCGGAAGACCGCTTTCCAGGACCGACCATCGCTGAACTCACGCTGGGAGAGCGAGATTCACATCCTCGAATCTGCTGAATCGTCGACGGAGACCAATCCCCGTCCTGCAACGCCACAGCGTGTTGGACGGTCGAGCAGCACTGCGAAGGATGGGGCGCCCATTCCACGTAGTCCGGCTGCGAATTACTCAGGAGAAATTTCGACCCGCTGGCCTGCCCCGTCTCAAATGGAGCAGATCATCGCGACCGAACTCTCCGACGTCGCCGATCAAAACGAGATTCGAGAGGCCACGGAATCGAGCCATCAGAACCAAGCCCGCGACAGCGAGCCTTTGGAGATGATTCGCACGTGACCGTGGTCGCATCAGCAGCGTTGACGGTACTGCCTGTACTGTCACCCCCGAACAATATCGAACCCTAACAACCCCCGAGTTCACCGCGAACTCAGAATCCTATTTTTCCGTTTCTACCCCACCAGCGAAGCGCCACTCCGTATAGTGGCCCTGGACTTGCAACAGTTGCATGGATTCCAATGCTGGAACAACAATATCGCTCTTCGACGTACAGTGGATACAGGGCTGAAGAGGAGAGTCAATCTCTCGTCCGTCCCGGATGGTAGGACCTCGAAACGCGGCTCGAAGAACCCTATTCCAGCCTCTGTGGATTCACCGTTCCCTCCAATCACATGAAAACGAACCCCAATACGACGATCTGGCACTGTGGACAGACGCTACTGGTACGACGAGCCGGAGGTGTAGACTGAAGTGAACCCTGATGCAGCGAGCTCGAAGGACTGGTATCAGGTCCGACTGACGGTTCCGTGGGTCGTACCAGGAGCACCGGGCGTTCAGGACGCGATCAACATCAGCGTCGCCGAGGTCGGAAAACGAGCATCCGCCTCGAACGTCCGCTCGTGCGATATCGAAGTTCAGGATCTTGCCTGTCCGGGATGCGGATACGAAATGGAAGCCGCACTCTGTACGACGGGTTACGGGATGGTCGTCCTGGACGTCACTGTCGAGGTGACGGCTCGATCACTCGAGGATAGTCGAACGGTAGCAAAGCGGGAGCTGGGCTCGCGGATGAAAGACATCCCGCTGACCGTAATCGAGGCCGCCCCATTGGAGACTGGAGACACTCAGGCCCCGGGACGAGCAGACCTTGGTGCGCCATCTACACAGCACCGAGAATCGAATCGGATGTGAACGAGGTGAGTGCATCTCACTGTCGAGATCCGGCAGGAACTCTTCGTTGATATCGGGCTCGTCTCCGAAAACTCAAGCAGTGTTGAGGAACATTTATACTCTTCTGCGAGGCGAATACCCCGACCCACCGTGGTCGGGGATGAAGCCGGCAACTCGTGATACAAACCATTAAGTCAACACATTCCTAATCAAGAGACAGCGATGGAATACAGTCACCGCTACCACGCCTACCCGACAGAAGAGGTAGCGGAAGAACTGGAACACCATCTTGACGTTCATCGCCAACTCTACAACCACGTCCGATGGGACTACGAACAAGCCCCAGAAGACGACAAACCGTCCGAGTACGACCAGAACGATAAACTCCCCGAGTGGAAGCGCAAGTGGCCGCTATTCAGCGAGCTACACTCGAAAGCCGCACAAGCCACCGTCGCACGCTTCCACCGCAACCTCTCGAACCTTCGCAAAAAGAAAGAGAAAGGGTACAACGTCGGTCGTCTCAAGCGGCAAGCACCCAGCGACTATCGGAGCGTGACGTACAACCAGTCCGGTTTCGACCTCGATGAAAAGAGGGGCCACGACAAATACGCATACGTCCGCTTCAGCAAAATCGGGTGGGTGAAAATCCGATCGCTCTTGTGAAGCACGTTGTTGATTTTCAGAGGGCAGCGTCGAGCGCATGTTTGAGCGCTTCGTCACCTGGTTTTCTGTAGAGTTCGCACCGGAGCTGGAATGCTCTGAGATACGGCGTTAGCTTGTCTTTCGAGACGCCTCGGTGGGGCGAGAGCCACCGTCGCGTCAGCGACGCGTGGCTCTCGCAACCGTTGACGTGTACGTCGCCATCAGCGTATTCACCGTCGCCGTGGACGACGTATTCGCGGGTGAATGCGTCATCGTCCTCTAGCGGGTCGTACGCCCGAAATCCGTCGGTGTAGACGGTCAGCGACTCCTGTGTGCGGTTGCCGAGCAGGAGTCGCACGGTCGATTCTTCGGCGGATTTCGCTGGCACGACGTACCGCTCGTCCGAGCCGCGATCGACCAGCGTGAACACCGGCGGTTTGTCGCCGTCGTACGAGCCTCGCCCACGCGTGGACAGGCCACGCGAGCGCGACTCCTGGTCGCGCTCGCGGCCTTTCAGCCCCGCAGACACGTACACTTCGTCGATTTCGACCGGCCCGGACAGCGTCATCGAAGGCGCGTCGAGCGATCTGGCGAAGCGCTCGACGCGCCGTCTCACCGTTCTGTACGAAAGATCGAGCTCTGCCTCGATCTGGCGAATGCTCGTGTTGAACCGTAAGAAGACGTAGATCGTGAAGTACCACTCTTTCAGCGAGAGCTTCGAGTGAGCGAAGATCGTGCCGGTCTTGTCGTTGAACGTCCGACCGCAATTCTTACACAGATACCGCTGGTACTCCCGATAGCTGCCGTTTCTGACCGTCAGGTCAGAACGGCAGCGGGGGCACTCGACGCCATCACGCCAGCGAACCTGTTGGAGCAGGTTCGCGGCAGCCGATTCAGACACGAACCGGCGTATTGGGAACATATCGGGCACCGCTGGCGCGGTGCCCTTGCCCTCTTCGACTTCCAGCCGCAGCTCTCGCTATCAACAATCTACTTCGCAAGAGCGTAGGAGATATTATTCTGAATTTGCTATCAGCCATTGATAGAACGAAATTAGATTCTCTTGACAAACACCGATATGATTATCTCATCGATGAATTCGTTAGGAAATATATCGTTGAGGAAGACCCCACAAAGGGGGAGTATGTTCGTTCCCCACGAGAACTACAGTCTCTACTTAGAGACTGCAAATCAAGGGCAAAGGAACGAATGGATGACGAACCTCTGGCCGAGTTGGAAAGTCCATTCGAATATTTGAGCTGTGAACAAATGGGAGATTCATATAAACTTATAGAGCGGCTCTACTCCAGAGATTTCCCCGGTTATGACCAATTACATAGCCGAACAAACACGATCCTGACTGGTCCAAGGGGATGTGGGAAGACGACTATTTTGAGGAATATGAGTATAGAGACAAAGTTGAAGACTGAGCAGATCACGTCTGCTAGTGATATTGACTATATAGGTATTTTCTATCACTGTCGAGATCTATATTTTGCATTCCATTATATGGATGACAAAAATCCGAACTCATTCAATCAGGATTTATTAATCCACTATTTTTCACTTTCCCTGCTCAAGAAGTTTATAAACCGGATAAAACTACTCCGGGATGAATTTGGGAATAATGTCTCTGAAGAAGCAGTAGACCTGCTTGAAGACAAAATATCTAGGAATCTACAGACCTACTCTAGTCCTCCTACTGGTACTGACATGCTTGACCACATTACCTCTGTTCTAGAAAAGGAGAAGAGGAAAGTTGATGACACTCTAAGGCGTGGTAACGCTGGTTTCAGCAATCAGGCTAATTTAATGGGAATCGACAGTCTTCCTAAGACTTGCAGGAACTTTGTAGATTCCATTGATTGGTTGGAAAACACTCCTGTTTTTCTCTTGGTAGATGACTACTCTCTTCCGAAGATCACAGAAGGAATGCAGAGTACGTTAAATGATTTGACGATGGAACGGTGGGAACAGGTCTACTTTAAAATCTCTACAGAAAGTATTGCATCATTCCATCCCTATGACCGTTCTGGTAAGCTGCTTGAGGAATCAAGGGAATTTGAGGTTGTTGACCTTGCAAATCACTTCATCAGCGACAGAGAGAAACGAAACAAATTCTTGATGGAGGTTCTGAACACACGGTTAGAAACTACCAAGGGAATTCATTCCAAATATTCTGATATTACGGATATTCTCGGAGAGAGACCCTACGAATCATATAACGACCTCGCCCGAAAGATACGGAGTGATTCTGATGTTAACTATGCTGGATTCGAAACTTTGAGGGACTTATTCTCGGGTGACATCTCCGAGATGCTTCGACTTGTAAGGGGGATGTTTGAAGAAGCTGGCCGGTATGAGGACTGGGAAGAAGGAGCCATCGACTTGCCAATTCCTCCAGAAAAACAAAATGAAGTTATAAAGCGATATGGGGGAAGCTTCTTAAATAAGATCGAGTCTATACCGGAGACTGGTGAACGATTGAGGGAGTTTGCTGAAGTTTTCGGTAGGAATTCAAATAAACTCCTAATGGAGAAAAACAGTAAAAATCAGACTGGTAATCCTCCTCACCAAGCGTTCCGAATTGAGATTCGAGACTCGTTTTCGTTTGAATCGGGTCAACATCTTAATGAAGTCCTCACCGTTCTACGTAGAGACACTTCACGCCGGCCCGACAAAGAGGAGATAGCAGAAGAGGCACAGTCGATCTACGATGACCTGCTCCAGTATGGAATTTTGTTACTTGATACACGTGGGAAAAGTATCCGAGGTGGAGCGGTTCCTCGGCTATATTTGCGGAGATTATTGCTTCCAAAGTTCAATCTCACCCCAAGCCAGCGAGATAATGTCTCAATGGAACCTGCCGAGTTCGTTTATATGTTGATCAACCCAGAAGGCTACAATGAATCAGACTTCGAACGACCGGAAAGTGAAAGTCTCTCCAAATATTACAATGATACAGACGAGAGTTCGGAGTAAGTGAGTTCGATATGGATTTGCCAGAGATAACTAAGTTTGATAATGTTGAAATTGATTCCCCGACATCGATAGTTGCTGTTGCAGGTTTCGAGGACAGGGCCAGAGCAGTATTTGAAGAATTTACCACTCGCAGGGACAAAGAACTGATTCGCAGCGGTGCTGGGATCCGTTATCAACCCTTCAATAATCGGAACGATGTAGAGGCATTGGATAGTGGGATGGCCTCGCTCGGTCTGTCTGACGATTCAACCTATAGTCTCGTTTTCGATCGATATGACCCAGATTCGTTTGAACCCATCTTTGAGAATTTCTTGGATTCAGTCTCTGAGGACCACGTTCTTCTCGACATTTCTGGAATGTCAAAATTGCTGATTATGATTGCATTGAATGTCCTAGCAGATAAGGACTATTCCGTGACGATATTTTATGCTGAAGCAGAAGAATATACTCCTACAAAAGAGGAATACACCACAACTCTTCAATCAAGAGAAGATTCAGATAGGACACCAGCCTTCCTTACCGATGGGATCTACGATATTGGTACGTGTTTACCCCGAGGACTCAACGGCCGGCACAGCCTGATCTCGTGAAATCATCTCGTTGTTCCGGGAGACTCGCTTGAGCTCGTCGTATGGATTGCGTCCCTGCTGGCGCCATGTCGCCAGCAGGGACAGCACCGTCTCATGAACGAACATCCCGCGGTCATTGCGGAGCGTTCCGATCAGTTTCCGGAGAACCACCGGCTCACGAAGCGCGTTTTCGGCGGCATTGTTCGTCGGAGAGACCGCTGGCTCACCGACGAAGGTGAGCCAGTGGTCGAGGCCACCTTCGATCTTTCCGAGTAGTGTTGCCACTGGTCCGTCGGGAACTGACCGTTCAATCAGTGATTCAAGCTCTCTCCGCGCCACACGCTGGAGCTCTGCTCGCTCACGAATGGTCAAGTCGCTCTCCAGCCGGGTCTGGAGAGCGACGTACAACTGTTTGAGAGAGTCGTAGATCGGTTCGCCTTCCGGTTGCTTCTCAGCGGCATCTTCAGCCTCTCGCAAAATATGAGCCCAACACCGCTGGAGATTGTCGCTGAAGGCTGGATAGGCTGTCCACCCATCACAAATGACCGTTCCCGCGAAGTCCTCGCCGAGGACTTCCGCGGGAACATCGCTTCCACGACTCTCTCTAACCGCGTAGAGCGTGTGGTTCTCGGTGGTGAACGTCCAGATCCATGCTTGCTCACCATCTCGCTTGATGCCTGTTTCATCGATGTGGACAACGTCGGCTTGCTGGATCTGGCGACGGATCTGTTCGTATTCACAGCGACCGGCGCGCGCAGCGCGCTCGGTCGCGTGCCACGCAGTCGCACCTGACAACTCCAGTCCGTGTAGCTGCTCGAAACGGTCTGCAATCTTCCGATAGGGAAGGCGGTAATCGTACCGCGATAGTGCTGATTGGGCGATAACGTTCACCCCGAACTGCCCCTCATCGGGGCAGTCGGGGTGTGTAGCGACTGTCTCGGTTCCACAGGAGTCGCATCGGTAGCAGTGGCGGTTGTACTGCGTGAGTTCTGGTGGTTGTGGATCTGGTATCTTCTCGACGAGTCGGGGGCTGACGCCCACCGACTCGTCGAAGTGTTGGCCACACTCTGGACAGCAGTCACGGGTGACCTCAACTTCTTCGTCCAGATCAGCGGTAGAGCGCCACTCTGGCTCGTGACCGTCTTTTCGTCCGGGAGTGCCGCCGTCAGTTCTGACATCGTCGTCTTCGTCATCTTGCGAGGTCGGGGACTCGTCAGTCCCCGACCGTCGCTTACTCGGTGGTGTATGTGGATTCTCGTATTTGCGAAGCCGTGTTTCGAGTTCTTCGATCCGTTCGTCTTTCTCCTGAAGCTTCTCCTCAAGATCGTTGATTCGTTCTTCCATCTGGAGAAACCGCGAGAGAAGTTCGTCTTTGCTGAGGTCATCTCGATCCACTATGACCACCTCAGCGGTCCCTCAGCAGGGTCACCGGGATGGTCTCCGAGCGGAGACCATCCCTGGAGAAGTTCAATTAGCCCTTGCTGAGGGTTCATATACCCCCGGTTGGTCGCCTGCTACGAGACAGTGGCGAAATTCATTGGGGCTAAACACGTACCGATATTGTAACTAGTAGAGGTTTATCTTCAGCGGTAGGGGGTGACCAGCCGATGATTGTGGTAGCTTTTCCGACATTCAACCATCAGGAACTGATGGCCCTAAGCGAGTGAGCTATCCCCCACTCTCATGGTTTCAATCGAAGGAATTCCTCGGCTTGATGCGGATGAATGGCGGAGAGAGAGCATTCATGACCTTAACGAGGGTGTAGAATCACACATTAGTGTTGACTGGCGAGAGACTAGTACCTTTGACTATGAAGAGACGGCGAACTTATTGAATAATATTCATGATGAATATGGTGATAAGTATCGGGTAGTTCTGGCACCAACAGGAAGTAAACTACAAACCGTAAGTTGCCTGTTATTCAGGCGCCAGCATCAAGACGTACAAGTAATATATCCGGTGACAAGAGATTATTCGGAAACTTATTCGAAGGGCTGGAAAGCCACATGGGGGATTGAACTGGGGCACATTGATGATACAATTACTACTGAACAAGAAGAATATCAAGATAAGATCTCTAAGTTACGAGCAAAAATTGAGAAGATGAATAATAGTAGTTAAAGGTAACTAATTTCCCGGCTCTTGAATAGCTTATCTGAAACCATGCTCGGGCCTTTTAACAACAGTCTGTTCAAAGGGAATCCATTCCAGATAGAAGAATTCCCATTTTGAGCTGAGGCTCGCCAGGGACTGATTAGAGACTTGGGCAGGGGAAAGAACTAGAACCCCTTACCACCATACTACAGGCGAACCGCAGGATGGCAACTACCTACCGACATGCCGTATATGACTACAAATCCGGGACGCAAAAATCGACCGAGATCCCAATTCCTTAGACGGCCTTAGCGCCCTCCAGAGACCTGATAGTCGGCGTTCCAATCGGTGGAGTTGTCCTGCGGGTCATAGCCCAGGACCTCGCGGGCGCGCTCCAGCGAGTAGTAAATGTGGTCGTTATAGAACTTACTCAGCCGATGCAACCAACCCCAGATTTTTTCAATTGAGTTGGTGATTGTATTGTCTTACCGAACCGCCTGTTTTATCCCTATGGGTAAACCAAGATGGCAGTAGAAGGTCCAAGATCGCTGATTTACACGGGGAATCGAGTCCGTGAAGACACCTGCTCTCAAGGCAGGCGCGTTAGGCCACTTCGCTATCCCACCGCGTCTGTCTATTCCGCTCGTCCATTCTAAGACCTGTCGATCGTTCAGTCTCGGCCGACGGCGAGGCTGTCGTCCACCGCTTCCGCGCGCAACCCGAGGTCGTCGAGGACGGCGCTCGTGCGGGGCGGGATCCGGAGCCCGGCGCGTTGCCGGGCTCGGATGTGCGATAGCAGCGTTGCGAACCCGCTGGGCGACTCGGCGACGGGGACCATCTCGATGAAGTCCACGTCCAGTCCGCCGTCGCAGGCCCGGTCGGTCACGGTTTCGACCTCCGGCGGGGCGAACGCGTCCTCGAAGTCGATGGGGTCGGTGAACCCCGCGTAGGCGACGCCGCCGTCCGTCGCGGGGGCGAGGACGACCTCCGACTGACGGAGCTTCATCGCCGCGCTGTCGACGTGGCGGCGTTCGAGCAGCGCGGCCGTCGGACGCACCACGGCGGCGCTTTTGACCTCCTCGCGTTCGAGGAGGTGCGTGACCGTGTTGCCGGCGCGAGCGGAGAACGAGGTGCCGACCTGCACCTCGTAGCGGGCGCTCCCCGGGTCAGAGAGCGCCTCGTCGACGACGTCGCGGACGGCCGCCAGCGACTCATCGTCTTCCACGGGACCGGTCGGGTCGTCGGCGTTGACCGGTCGGTAGTTGACGAGCAGCTCGCCGCCGCTGGCCTCGACGGCGGCGCAGACGTCGCGGACCATCGCGGCGTAGAGGTCTGCCGCCTCGGCGGCGGTCACCGCTCCGGTATCGACGCAGCTTTCCAGAACGGTCCCGGGCTCCGGCGGCCGGACGAACACGGCGACGGTGGTCATACTCGAACAACCGAGCGACGACGCCTTGAAAGCGCCGTTCCGCTCCTCGCAGGGTCCGCGCGGGGCCCGTCGATCCCCGCTACGATCCCACCGACGCGTGAACAGCCACTGATTCGCCGGCCGTCGCGTTCGCGACGGGAGGCGCCGAGTACGGGTCGGTCGGGTCGCTCCCGATGCGTAGTTCGGGCCCGTCGTCGACGCCGTCGCCGTCGGTGTCGGCGGCGAAGGGGTGGGTCCCGTTGTCGCGTTCGGCCGCGGCGGTCAGTCCGTCGTCGTCGGCGTCGTGTTCGCCGCCGGGGACCGTGTACACGTACGGGGACTCCGGCGGCGTCGCCTGCCGACCGTTGCGGACGTGGTCGTCTAGCCAGGCGCGCTGTGACTCGCCGCTGACGTTGGCGACGACGCCCGCGAACACGTCGTAGGTCACCAGTCCGTCCCGGCGGTTGAGCCGGCGGAAGACGTCCTGGAGCGCCCGTGATCCGTCGCTCGCGTTGCGGATCCGGCCATCGAGTGCGGCGAGCACGCGCGCTCCTTTCGCGTAGGGCACGTACGTCGACGACCACGACGAACGGTCGGCCAGCGTCGCGTTCGCGCCGTCGTCGCGCCGGAGTCGCTCGACGAAGCGGTCGAACGCCGCCGGCCGACCGGCGGACGTCCGGAGCGAGCAGACGGCGGCGTAGTAACTCGCGCTCGCCTCGCGGAACCACGTCATCTCGGAGCCGAGGACGAACGACTGGCGGGTGTGGACGTACTCGTGGATCCAGATGCTGGGCGGCGTTCCCGCGTCCGCCCGCGCCGACGCCCAGAAGTCCTGTCGACCGCCCACCCCGGCCGTGGTGGTCCCCCCGTAGCGAAGGGGAGCGGGGCCGGCGAACGCGTTTACCACGTCGTCGCGTTCCCCCACGCGGAGCTGCCGCGACGCCTCGCCGAGCACGTCGAGAATCCGATCGGGGTCGTCGGCGAGTGCGGCGGTCTCCGGTCGGACGAGCCGGAGCGTCTGATTCGTCGCGTTCGCGCTGTAGGTCTCGTACGGGCCGAGGTAGACGACGGACGACCCCGCGAACCCGGCGTGGTCGGGGGCGACGCGGGCCCGCTGGTCGATCAGCGGCGTCTCCTCCCAGGAGTAGACCCATCGGCTCCGGTTGCGGTCGCGGTAGGCGAACTCGGTCCGCGGGTTGGCGAGCGACCAGTTGCCCGCGTCGACCCACCGCAACCCGCTGAAGTGTCGACTCGACCGGTTGACGCTGACGCTGACGGTCAGGTTCGGGCGGCTCGTCGTCCCGTTCCAGAGCCACCGGCCGTTCGCTCGCCGGGCGAAGCCCGCGGCGTCGGTCACGTTCGAACTCTCGTAGCCGTAGACGACGAGCGCCGACACGTTGCCCCTGACGCGGTAGCGATGCGTCGCACTGATCCTCCCCGTCTCGTCGGGCGTCGGGTGATACGTGACGGTCTGGACGACCGCCGGCGCGCTCCCGTTCGCGTCGCCTACCGGGCCGACGGAACCCACCGCCGACGCCGCTCCGAACCCGACGGACGCGGCGTCCCCGCCGACGCGTGGACTGGCGGACGTGCCACCCGCCAGTCCCGGGGCCGCCCCCGCGAGGACGAGCAGCAGCGCCGCGCCCGCGACCGTTCGGGGAGATGACACGCTAGAGACGTGTGTCACAAAGTCGCATAAAACTGCTGGCGGCACCTGACGGCCGCGGACGCCGGTTTCGATATCCGGACCGTCTCAGGCGCCGAACTCGGACTCGGTGACCCGTTCGACGACCGTCTCCTCGACGTCGCGCAGGTCGTACTCGGGCAGGTCGTCCCCGGTCCGCGTCACGAACATCGGTTCGACGAGTCGCTTCGGTTCGTCCGTCCGGCCGCGTCGCGGGCCGGGACCGTCCGGCGGATCGGCGTCCGAGTCCGCCGCGGCGGCGTCGTCGTTCGCTCCGTCTCCCGACGCGGCGTCGCCCGGTCGGTCGGGCGCGGGCGAGTTGTCCGGTCGCTCATCCGTGCCGGATTCGTCCGGCTCGACGGCGGGTTCGAGACCGTAGATCTTGAGGAAGCGAGCGGCCTCGTCGGGGCCGACCTCGTCGTCGCGGATGGCGGCCGCGAGGTCCCGGGAGAGCCACTCCTCGTCGCTGACGCTCGGTTCGAGGACCATCGCCTCGTCGACGAAGCGGACGAGATACCAGTTGAGGTCGTTGAGGAGCGCGACCGCGGCGCCGAGGCTGACGGTCTCGAGGCCGACCGCGTTCTCGAACGGTTCGCGCAGGTCGTAGGTCGCCAGCGCGTCGCGGGCCGTCTCGCGGGAGAGCAACTCGTAGCGCAGGTTCACGTCGTCGGAGCCGACCAGACACACCCGCGTCATGGAGGGTACGTGAACGGGCCGCCCCTAAGCGGTTTCGCCTTCCTCGGGGTCGACCGCCGCGGACTCGGCGACCGGTTCGACGGCCGCGGCGACCGCCCGCGCTCGCTCGCGGAGGTCGTCTGGCTCCCGCTCCTCGATGTCGGCCAGACGGGCGCGGGTCTCGGGGTACTCCGGCGCCAGGCGGTCACAGCCCGCCGGGATCGTCGACTCGTGGAAGGTGCCGATGTCGTCGGCCCGGTGGGTGATGTCGGTCTTGTCGACGGTCACCAGCGGGCGGTGGACCGGCAGGTCGACGGCCGCGCTCGTCACCGCGAGGTTCGCGCTCGTCTGGCTGGACTTCTGGCCGATCGACTCGCCCGTCACGATGCCGACGGCGCCGCGCGCCTCGGCGACGGCCTCCGCGACCATGAACATGAACCGCCGGAGGACGAGCATCCGCCCGACTTCGACGGCGTCTGCGATGTCCGCGACCGCGTCGCCCCCCGGCGCGATCCGGAGGCGCACGTCGCGGTCCGGCGCGTAGCCCGCCAGCGTCTCCGTCGTCGAGACCGCCCGAGCCCGGTTGTCGACGCCGCCGTAGTCGCCGAGCGCGACGTACAGCGGGATCACCGGCACGCCGCGTTTCATGACTTCCCACGCGGCGACCGGCGAGTCGATGCCGCCGCTCATCAGGGCGATCATCGGGTCCTGCGTCCCCAGCGGGAGGCCCCCGGGGCCAGAGCGCTTCTCCAGAAAGAGGAACGCCTCCTCGGCGCGGCAGTCGACGAAGAACTCCGTGTCGGGGTCGTCGAGGTCGACCTCCGGTTCGATCCCGGCCGCTTCGGCGGCCTCCCACACCGCGCTCCCGCCCTCGCGCTCGATGTCCGTACTGGCGAACGGGTGGGCCGACTCCTCGCCGGCGCGCCGCGCGGAGACGGCGAAAGTCCCGCCGTCGTAGTGCTCGCGAGCGGCCTCGCGCAGTCCCTCGGCGATGGCGTCGAGAGTCGGTTCGACGCGGCTGGCCGGGCTGGCCGAGACGACGCCGAAGGTGTCCGCGGCGGCGGCGGTCGCGCCCTCGGGGTCGTCGGTGTGGACGAGCAGGCGCAGGCGGCGCTGTTCGACCTCGCCGTCGACGCCCCGGTCGGCCAGCATCGACGCGAGGTTCTCGCGGAGCTGGCGCTCCATCTTCGTCCCCACGTGGTTGCTCTTGGTCCCTATCTCACCGTGGCGGACCACGACGACGTCGGCGCCGGGCGGCTGCATGGCTACCAGTTGCCGACGGGGCGTATAAACAGGCTTCGTCAGCGAACGCGGTCGCTGCGTCCAGCCGAGCCACTGAGAGAGAACGGGCGGCAGACTGATCAGAACGTGGAGAGCTCGCCGTCGATGACGCGGCGAGTGATGTCGGTGACGTCGGCGAGTTCCGCGTCGATGGCGGCCTCGACCTCGTCCTCGATGTCCGACACCGAGACGCCGTCCTCGGTGACGACGGTCGCGTCGGCGACGTGGGGCTCGTCGATGGGGCTGCCGATCTGGCTCAGCAGGCGGATCTGGAGCTGGCGGATGCCGTCGACGTCGGCGACGACGGACTGGGCGATCTCCGTCGAGAGGAGGTTGTAGATCTTCCCGATGTGGTTGACGGGGTTCTTGCCGCTCGTGGCCTCCATGCTCATCGGCCGGTTCGGGGTGATGAGCCCGTTCGCGCGGTTGCCGCGGCCGACCGAGCCGTCGTCGCCCTGTTCGGCGGACGTGCCGGTCGTGGTGAGGTAGATGGCGCCGTCGTCGTAGTCGTCGGCGGTGTTGACGTGGACGGTCACCTCGCGGTCGGTGTACTCGCGGGCGACGCCCTCGGCGTACTCGCGGACGTCGGCGACCGCGTCGCGGTACTCGTCGAGGTTGGCGACGTACTCGTCGACGGCGGCGGCGGCGACGGTCACGTCGATCTGGTCGCCCTCGCGCTTGCCCATGACCTTGATGTCCTGCCCGACGACCGGGTTCTCGTCGCTGTACTCGCCGTTGAGCCGGCGCTCGACGTTCAGGACGATCTGCTCGGTCTCCGTCAGCGGCGCGTGGCCGACGCCGTAGCTCGTGTCGTTGGCCATCGGGACGGAGCCCTCCTCGCCGAAGACGGTCTGGAGGTCGCCGCTCCCCTCGCCGAGTCGCACGTCGACGACCACGTCCGTCCCCACGTCGAGGTGCGGGAAGTTCTCCTCCAGGTACTCGCGCGCGGCCTCCAGCGCGATGGTCTCGGCGGGGATCTTCGTCCCCTCGTACTCCTTGGTCGCCCGACCGACGATGAGCAGGTAGATGGGTTCCTGCACCTCGCCGCCGCCGTAGGCCGGCGCGGCGTCACCGGCCACGAGCTGCGTCTCGTCGGTGTTGTAGTGCAGCACCGTTCCCACCCGGTCGAGGTAGGTCTGTGCGAGCGCCTGCGAGACGCTCTCGGCGATGCCGTCGCAGATCGAGTCCGGATGCCCCAGCCCCTTCCGCTCGACGATCTCCACTTCCTGGTCCTCGACGGCGCGTCCCGCCGCCGGTTGGACGTTGACGTTCCTGTTCGTCATTACCTCGGCGTTGGACACCCCTACTCGTATAACTTGCGGAAACCAGAACGGCGGTTTCGATTACTGCTGTGCATCCGATTCGAGCAACAGCCCGAGGTACGAGGTCCGGATCTGGGCGTCGGGGTCGAGCCCGAGCGAGTCGAGGACGGCCAGCGCGCCGTCGCGCGCCGCTTCGATGCCGTCGTCGTCCGTCTCGGTCTCGACCTCGACGAACTCGCCGAGGCCGTCGACGCTGTCCAGCGTCACCGTGTAGCCGTCCAGGCGGTAGTGCGCCCGCTCCTTCCGAACGGTGGCCGCCGGCTCGAACCCGAGGCCGTCGAAGACGCCCACCGCGGCGTCGGCGTCCGCGACGGCGGTCTCGTGTTCCTCCCGGGACTTCGACTCGGCCTCCAGGAGGGGTCCCTTGTAGGTGATCCGCGTCTCGGTCGGCGATCCCGATTGACCGTCGGAGACGGCGTCGCCGTCGTCGGCTTCCCCGGGCTTCCACTCGCGCCGGATCCGCAGCGCCTCGTCGGTCTCGGCGAAGTCCCGGTGGGGAGCGTCGTAGTAGGTGTCCTCCTGGACGACCGCGTCGACGCGCGTCGCGCCCGCCTCGTCCAGTGCGGTCTCGACGGCGGCGTGGTCCGCGCGGACCTTGACTTCGACCTCGTACATGGGCGGGCGAACGCGCGTCTGCGGCAAAAGCCCGACGTTCCCGCCGAGGGCGTCAGTCCGTCAGGAGCGACCGCAGTCGGGAGCCGATACCGTCGGCGATGGCTTCCATCCCGGCGTCGCCCGGGTGCAAGAGGTCCGTCGACAGCCCCGTCGCGGCCGTCAGTTCGCTCCCATCTACGAGCGCGACGTTCTCGGCCGGACAGTCCGCGACGACGCTCTCCAGTGCCTCGCGGTAGGCCCGCGCGCGCTCGCGGTCGCCTCCCGTCCGCAGGTCCGCGTGGTACGGAAAGAGCGTGACACAGGCGACCGGGCTGTCGGGATGTGCCTCGGCCACCGTCGAGAGGAGCGCCGCGGCGCGCTCGCGGAACTGCTCGACCGTGAACCCGCGGTTGGCCATGTTGACCGAGAGCGCGAGCGTCGCGACGTCCCAGTCGTCGCGGGCGGCGATGTAGCGGGCGGCGGCGGGTTCGCAGTACGCGGACCCGGACATCCCGAGGTTCACCGGGTCCAGGCCGAGGTCGCGCGCCACGCGCGAGACGTAGGTCAGGTGGGTCGCCGAGGCCGCCGCCCCCTCGGTGATCGAGGTGCCGTAGGCCAGGTAGCGGGTCGCGGGGACTGCCCCCGGTTCGGGCGGCCGGCAGTCGCCGCGAACGCCGTGGAGGGCGACGGGCGCCCAGGGTTCGAATCGCAAGCGGCACACGCGCGGGTCGAACCCGTCGGCGGCGTCGGGGGCGGCCTCCGAGTCGAGGTCGGCCAACGCGTCCGGCATCGAGAGTTCCAGCGTCACCGGGTCCGGGCCGAGTTCGTGAACGTCCGCGTCCTGAAACGACCCCCAGAACTCGCGGACCGCCGTCTCGCCGCCCGCGGAGAGGGTCACGCGGACGGTCTCGCCCCGGTCGGGGACGAACCGGATCTCGCTCCCGGCGGGATGGCGGACGCGGTCGCGCGCCGCGACGTTGAGTTCGTCGGCGACCGCGGCGGGGACCCGGCGGAGTTCGGTGCCCTCGTCGGTCCACTCGGGGCCGGCCAGTTCGGCGACGTTGTGGAGCGTCACCGCGGGATACTGGTCGTGCATGGCGGAGGCGCTCGTGCGAGACGTGTGCGCATCGGCCACCTTACCGTTCCGGTCTCGACCTGTCGCTGAGATCTGAGGTTTTGCCAAGTTTTAAGTCCCGAGTCCGGTTCCGAGACAACATGGTTGACCGGAAGGTCGTAGTCGTCGTCGCCGTCGCCGTCGGCGTGGTTCTGATCGGGGGCATCGCGGGAGCCATGCTGCTCGGCGGCGGTGGCGGCGGAGGTGGTACCGACGACGGCGGATCCGACGGAGCGGACGACGGCGGGGGCGGATCGGCGGCCACACCGACGCAGGCACCGACGACCGGTGCGGCCGGAACGGGCACGGCCGGTACCGGGACCCCCACCGAGACGGCGTTCCCGACGCTGACGCCCACGTCCGTCCCGACGCCGACGGGGACGCCGACCGTCGCGCCGACGCCGACGGACGTCCCGACGCGGACGCCGATGCTGACCCGGCGGTTCAGCGAGGAGAAGATCGAGATCGAACTCCGCCGGATGCTGAACGACTGGCGCGACCGCAAGGGCCTCCAGCCGTTCACGAACGCGAACGGGAGCCTGGTGACCCAGATCGACCGGATGGCGACGAACCACAGCGTGGCCATGTCCGAGATGGGCAAACTGGTCCACGAGTCGAACAACCTCTCGACCGGCGAGCGCTACCAGGCCTTCGACCTCGCCGAGCGCTGTAAGTTCAAGAAGCAGGACGCGCAGTACATCGTCCACCCGAACAACGACGCCTACCAGTTCGAAGTGCTGCACAAGACCTACGCCGGGCGGAACTACGAGGACGGCGGCGAGACGGTGTACCACGAGAACGAGACCGCGGTCGCCCGCGACATCTTCGAGAAGTGGACCTCGAACTACGTCTACCGCGACGTGCTCGACTACCCCGAGATCAACCGGATCGGGATCGGGATCGAGATCACCGAGGACAACGAGGTGTGGGTGACCGGAAACATCTGCGAGTCCGGCAAGACGAACGAGTAACCGGCGCTCTCTCCTTCGCCGCCACCTTCCGCGATCGGAACGACGATTACGGTGACGCGTGCAACTGTCGACCATGGTCGAGTTATCGCTGGTGCTCCCTCGCCGGCCGGACGAACGCTGGCAACTCGCGAAGCAGTTGGGCGTGACCGACGCCGTCATCCACCCGCTGGAAGTCGGTGACGGCAAGACCCGGTGGTCGTACGACGACTTGCTGGGGACGAAAAACTGGCTCGAAGACGCCGGCCTGCACTTCTCCGTCCTCGAAGGGAGCGTCCCGCTGACCGATCGCATCCGCCTCGGGCGGGACGGTCGCGACAAGGACATCGCCGAGTTCAAGCAGTTCCTCCGTGACTGCGGCGACCTGGGGATCCCCGTGGTCTGTTACGACTGGATGGCCGGCGTCCGGTGGGCCCGGACGGAAGCACACGTCGAGTCACGCGGCGGCTCCGTCACGACGGGCTACGACGACGCGAAGATGCGAGGCGGCCCCGAACCCGCGGCCGAAGACGTGACCCGCGACCAGCTCTGGGAGGCCATCGAGTACTTCCTGACCGAGGTCGTCCCCGTGGCCGAGGAAGCCGGCGTCAGACTCGGGCTACACCCGGACGACCCGCCGCGCGACGACGTCCGGGGGATCCCTCGCATCGCCAACAGCGTCGAGAACTACGACCGCATCCTCGACGTCTACGACAGCGAGTACAACGGCGTGACGTTCTGCCAGGGCAACTTCACCGCGATGGGCGTCGACGTGCCCGAGACGATCCGGCACTTCGGCGAGAAGATCAACTTCGCGCACTTCCGCGACGTCGAGGGCGACGCCGACCGCTTCGTCGAGACCTGGCACGACGACGGGCCGACGGACATGCAGGCGGCGATGGACGCGTTCGTCGACGTCGGCTTCGACGGGCCGATGCGTCCCGACCACGTCCCGACGATGGCCGGCGAGGACAACTCGAACCCCGGCTACCACACCAAGGGACGACTGTTCGCCATCGGATACATGCGCGGACTGCTCGAATCAGCCGAGGGAGGTACCTGAACGATGACAGACGAAAACAGCGAAGACGAGATCCGACGAATCGCCGACACCCACTGCCACACGGGCGAGGGGCCGATCTACCACCCGGACGAGGAGGCCCTCTACTGGCTGGACATCCCAGCGGGCGACTTGTTCCGGTACGAGGGCGGGTCCGCCGCGGGAGAGTCCGGGGTCGGCGAGTACGAGCGCGTCCTCGACTACGACGGCAAGGTCGGCGGCTACACGATCCAGGAGTCCGGCGACCTCCTGCTGTTCTGCGACCGCGGGACGATCCGCCCGTGGAGCCCCGATTCGGGGCTCGGCGATCCGGTCGTCGACGAGATCACCGAGGTGCGCGAGTCGCGCTTCAACGACGTCATCGCCGACCCCGAGGGCCGGGTCTACTGCGGGACGATGCCGACCGAGGACGAGGGCGGTCGGCTCTACCGGCTCGACACCGACGGGTCGCTGACGACGCTGGAGACCGACGTGCAGATCCCCAACGGGATGGGATTCACGCCCGACGGCGAGGGCCTGTACTTCACCGAGACCGAGGCCGAGGCGATCTACCGGTACCGCTACGACCCGGCGACGGGCGACCTCTCCGACCGCGAGACGGTCGTCGACGCGCGCGACGTCGAGGGCTTCCCCGACGGGATGACCGTCGACGCCGAGGGACACGTCTGGTCCGCGTTCTGGGACGGCGGCCGGATCGCCCGCTACGCGCCCAACGGGACGGAGGAACGGCGAGTCGAGTTCCCGGCGAAGAAGGTGTCGGCCGTCACCTTCGGCGGCCCCGATTGCGAGACGGCGTACGTCACGACGGCGCTCGGCCCCGGTGAGGGTCCCGCTGGCACGCGCGACGAGGAAGGCGACGGCGCCGGCGCGCTCTTCGAAGTCGATCTGGGCGTCGGTGGCGTCCCCGAGTTCCGGTCGGCGGTCGACACCTCGTAGTCCGTCGACGCCCGCATCTGTTCGCTGAACAGAAGGTACTTATCGGGGGTCCGAGCAACGGCACTACATGGCACGACAGGCGCTGTTCGGGATTCTCCTCTGTCTCGTCGTCGCGGGTTGCATCGGGGGACCGGGTCCGTCGACGCCGGCGAGTGGGACGGAGACGCCAGCGGGCGGGGTCACGCCGACGGCCGAGACGGGCGACGGGGCGGGGAGCGGCGTCGATACGCCGACGCCCACCCCCGGGTCCGAAACGTCCCATCGATCGACTCCGGCGGAGTCGACGACAAGTGACGGCAGATCCGGGACCCCGACCGCTGCTGGGAACGTCTCTGTCGAGTACCTGGTTCGAGTCGACTCGCTACCCGACCACGTGGCGAACGTCACGATCGAGTTCGGGAGCGCGTACTTCTCCGAGGTCCCCGACGACCTCCGGTCGTGTTCCGGCGTGGAACCGCTCATGGACAACCGATACGACCCGACGCCGACGCCGCTTCCGACGCCCGCCGCGTCCTGCTGGGAAGCCGACGCGCCGAGCGTCACGCTGGCACCGGGCGACGGGACGCGCTCGCTCGGCCGGTTCACGGCCTCCGAACGGTACAGCGGCGGTCACATGCTCGTCGTCCGCGACGTGGTCGTGACCCTGGAGAACGGCACCGCCGCGACGCAGATATACGACACCGACTTCCGGGCCGTCTACCGGACGGAACCCGCGGCCGGGAGGCACGGCGTCGGATTCACCGTCGACTACGACCCGACGCCGGGCGAGAGGCGCGACTACGTCATCGACGTCGACTGGTTCGAGCCGACAGACTGAGTCTGTCGGGACTGGCCGCGAAAGGTGCTGAAATCTCCGAGGGGATCCGGATTCGGTGGGCGATGGTCGCTCTGAGACGCATATCTGAACGCGCACTCATTCGAACGACGGCGCGATTTCGCGCTCGAACGCGTCGCAGAAGGCGTCCTGGTCCGGGCTCGAACTCTGGAAGACCACCTCGTCGAAGCCGGCGTCGACGTAGCCGGCGGCCGCGTCGACGAGGTCCTGCGGATCGGTCGTGACGACGAACGCCTCGCGGAGTTCCTCCTCGCCCACGTCCTCGCCGTGCTCCTGGAGTTCCCGCGGATCGGCCAGGTCCTCTGCGAACACCTCCGGCCGCAGGGTCAGCCGCCAGGGGAGACAGGGGCGAAGCGCCGCCTCCTCGCTGTCGGCGTAGGAGACGTGCAGGTGGACGGTCTTGTGCACGTCCGCGAGCGAGCCGTTGCGGTCGGACTTCTCGACGCCGCGCTCGACGGCCGGGAACAGTTCGTTCGCGGCCGAGTCCGGCGACTCGTAGACGGTGACGAAGCCGTCGCCGAGGTCGCCGGCCATCCGCGCGGCGGTCGCGCCGCTGCCCGCGACGTGGATCGGCGGCGCCTCGTCGGGGCCGGTGTAGAGGTTCGCGCCGTCGAGCGTCCAGAAGTCGCCGTCGTGGTCGACGAACTCCTCGGCGAACAGCCGGCGGACGATCCGGATCGCCTCGGCGGTGCGCCCGGCGCGCTCGCCGTAGTCGGGCCACTCGAAGCCGAGCGGGCTCTCGTTGAGCGCTTCGCCGGTGCCGAGGCCGAGGAACACGCGGTCGGGGTAGAGTTCGGCGAGTGTCGCGAGGCGGTGGGCGACGTTGGCCGGGTGGTAGCGGTTGATCACGGAGGTCACGCCGGTGCCGACGCGGATCTCGTCGGTGCGTTCGAGCGCGGCGGGCAGCCACTCCCAGCAGTTGCCGCCGTTCGCGGGCGAGCCGTCGGCGAGCCGGTCGAACCACGGGTGGAAGTGGTCGTTCACCCAGGCGCTGTCGAAGCCCGCGCGCTCGGCGCGCTCGACCTGTTCGAGACAGGAGGCTGGCGAGAACTCCTCCAGCGACGCGAAGTAGCCGAACTCGACCATACGGGAGGTGGAACCGTCGACGGCTTAACCGCTCGGGCCGTCCGCGGCCGAAACGTTGTTCTTAAGAGTGCAACGCCAGTCGTTGATTGTATGAGTAACGAGTCCGAGGCCGACGAGGCCGAGCAGGACGCAGCCGACGAGACAGCCGCGGACGTCGACGAGACGCCCGACGCCGACGAGGCCGAGGAAGCGACCGGTCTCCAGAACGGCGACTTCATCGAACTCGATTACACCGCGCGCACCGTCGAGGGCGGCGACCTGGTGGACACGACCGACCCCGAGGTCGCGGAGGAAGAGGGCGTCGGCGAGGACCAGGAGTTCTCCCCGCGCACCATCGTCCTCGGCGAGGGCCACGTCTTCGGCGCCGTCGAAGAGGACATCATCGGGAGCGAGGTCGGCGACTCGGGCACCGTGACCGTCCCCGCCGAGGAGGCGTTCGGCGAGTTCGACGACGACCAGGTCCGGACGATCAGCGCCGACCGCATCCCCGAGGACGACCGCTACCCCGGCGCGCACGTCGACATCGACGGCGAGCACGGCCACGTCAACACGATCATCGGCGGCCGCGCCCGCGTCGACTTCAACCACCCCCTCGCCGGCGAGGACATCGAGTACGAGTGGGAAGTCCTCGACGAGGTCACCGACCGCGAGGAGCGCGCCGGCGCGCTGCTCGACGTCTTCCTCGACATGGATCTCGAGGTCTGGTTCGAGACCGACACCGTCGAGGAAGAGCAGCTCGTCGAGTCCGACGAGGACGACGAAGACGACGAGGAGAGCGAACCCGAGTACGAGACCGTCGAGGTCGAGAAGGAGACGCTCTACATCGAGGCGACGCCTCAGCTGACGATGAACCAGCAGTGGATGATGGGCAAACAGCAGATCGCCCAGCAGCTCACCAACCTGCTCGACATCGACCGCATCATCGTCCAGGAAGAGCTCGGCGGCGGCATGGGCATGATGGGCGGCATGGGCGGCATGATGGGCGGTATGGGCGGCGGCGACATCGAGGAAGCCCTCGAAGACGAGGACATCGACGCCGAGGAGATCGTCGAAGAACTCGAAGGCGCCGAGGAGTAAGTCGCGCCCTTCTCCGCGGTTTTCAGTCGTTCGAGCCGTCGGCTCCTCCGCGCTCGTCCAGCACCGCGTTACAGCTGTTGACGAACTGGCCGAGCGCCTGTGCCACGTCGCGGTCGAGCGAGACGAGGATCCCCTCGGTCGGCGCTTCGCGGAAGTGAAGCAGGACCGCGCGGTCGTGGAGCTCGACGGCCGCCTGGGTCTCGCCGAGGCGGTCGTACGCCTCGTCGGGGACGATAGATTCGGCCGCCCGGGCCCGGCCGACGATAGTGTCCAGCGAGTCGCGGAGGCGTTCGGTCGCGACGTCGTCGCGGAGGTAGAGGACAGACCAGTCGTCGGCGTAGTACCGGATCGCGCCCCGGAACGCGTCGCCGGCCCGGCTGTGGACCAACTGGAGGAGGGGCTGATAGCGGTTCGCGGGCATACCCCCTCCATCGGGATAGGTGCGTTTAGGCGTGTTGGCATCTCGACCGCGGCAACTACCCGCGTCGCGGCCCCTCCTGTCACCGAACGCGAGCGTATTTGTCGGATCGCCGGCAACGCTCCCCTATGCAGGTGACGGACCCGCGCGAGCGGAGTGGCGACCTCTACGTCTCGGAGAGCAGCGCGCCGCTCCCGCCGGACGACTTCGCGGAGGCTGCCGAGTCCGAGGCGGTGACGGCCGGCTGGGTGGTCACGGCCTTCGCGTTCGACGACGACGGCCGGGTACTGCTCATCGAACAGCCCTGGGCGGACGGCTGGATCTGCCCGGGTGGCGCCCTCAAACCGGACGAATCGCTCGCCGAGGGCGCCACCAGGGAACTCCGTGAGGAGACCGGCGTCAACATCGATCCGATCGCCCCCCGCGGCGTGGACGAGTTCTCGTTCGTGAACGAGGAGACGGGGGAGACGATCGGCTGGACGCTGGTCGTCTTCGAAGCAGTCGCCGAGTCGGCCGAACTGGGCGACGACCTCGGGCTCGACGGCGAGGAGATAACCGACGCGAGGTGGTTCGACGGACTTCCGGACGACGTGTACAACCCCGACCTGTTCGAACCGGTGTACGAGCGGTGCGAGAACAGCAGGTGAAACCCTGGCAGTGTGATTGATTCGGCCATTTTACTTCGTCCGCTGTGGCGAACTGTCTGCTCGATCCGTGTGCGAACTGACTACTGGCATTCGCGCGAGCGGAGCGAGCGCGATTCACTGAATCCGAGCGAAGCGAGGATTCAGCCTTTTTCACCCATGTTTTTGCCGGTCGGGTTCCCGCAGCGCGCCGCAGGCGCGCGAGGAAACCCGGCCGGGAAAAAGATGGCTAGGCAATATCCCGGCTCGTGTCGATAGAGACCTGTTCGACGAGGTCGAGTTTGATGATGTCGGTGGGGGCGCGGCCGCCACGGAACTTGGGGATGGCGAGGCGGTTCTCGACCTCGTCGTTCGTCGTGGTGGTCTCGAGCTGGAAGATGACGTCGGCGAAGTGCTCGGTCGTGTCGCGCAGGGGCGGCACCGAGCGGCCGTCGAGGCAGTGGACGATACCGAGGCTGCCGGTGTTGACGATGTGGTTCTGGAGGTCGTTCATGAACGACCGGAACCGCGACGGGGGTTCCTGGGCTTCGAGGACGTCGAGCGGGTCGACGATGAGGTTGGAGGTCTCCGGGAGGGCGCTGACGAGCTTGCCGGCGTTGTCGAGCGGGGCCTCGCCGGAGATGTGGCGGACCGTCGGGTCGCCGGTGGTCGCCGGCGACTGCTCGATGCTGGAGGTGACCGACTGGGCGGTGCGGTCGAGCGAGAGGTAGAGCGTGCCGCGGGTAGCGGTGAGTTCGTAGAGGAACAGCTCCGCCTGGCTGGCCGGCTGTGCGCTGAGGGCGACGATGCTTCCCTCCGGGATCCCGCCCCCGAGCTTCCGGTCGAGGACGTCGATGCCCGTATGTAGCCGGTTGACCATCGTAGCGTGGTCTTTTGCACCCACCAGATTAAAGATTCCGCCTGGCTAGCGCCGTTGCGAGCCGATCGTAGGACGTGCGTCCGATCCGACTGCGGAGGACGGCGCCGTCCGTCGGTGGGACGGTCGTGAGGACCGGTTCGAGGGCGCGAGCCGCGTCGGTGTCCGGCGCGAGCGGCGACTGCGACGGCGACCGCGTTATCGCGCTGCCGAGGACGGCGGTATCGAGCGCGTCCGCCATCCGCGCGGTCTTGACGGCGTCGGACAGGCTCGCGCGGTCGGGCGTCGAGACGACGAGCGCGGCGTCGGCGCGGCGCAGCGGTGCGGCGGTCGCGTCGGTCGCGCCCGCCGGACAGTCGAGGATCACCTGCTGGGGTGCGCGGGTGAGCCGGCGCAGTGCCGTCTCCCCGATCGGACCCGACGCGCTGCCGGCCGGGAGCACGTCGACGCCGGGGACGACGTCCGAACGGTGCGTCGCGCGGGCGACGGAGTCCCCTCGGTCGACGGCGTCGACCCCAGGGTGACGAGCGACCTCGGCCATGGTGTGGAGGTTCGGCATGTCGCAGTCGGCGTCGGCGACGAGCGGTCGCCGTCCGTCGCGAGCGAGCGCGGCCGCGAGGCCGAGCGCGGTCGTCGTCTTCCCACAGCCTCCCTTGCCACCGGCGATAGCGAGCATGGGCAGGCGTGGTCGCGTTCTCGCACTTGAATCTTCGCCGGCCGCCCGAGGCGAGTCCGTCGCGCAGGGGCCGCGGACGGTCCCGTGTCGGGAGATTCAAGACAGTCGAGGGCGCGACTCTATTCGATGCGTCACGACCACATTATCAGTGCGAAACAACTCTCGCGGGCGGACATCGAGGAGGTGTTAGACCGGGCCGCGGAGGTGGCCGCGGACCCGGAGGCCTTCGCCGACCGCCACGAGAACGCCCTGCTCGGGCTGCTCTTCTTCGAGCCGAGCACGCGGACGAAGATGAGCTTCACCGCCGCCGCCAAGCGGCTGGGCGGCGACGTGGTGGACATGGGCACGGTCGAGTCTTCCAGCGTCAAGAAGGGCGAGAGCCTCGCCGACACGGTCCGGGTGGTCGAGGGCTACGCCGACGCGCTGGTGCTTCGCCACCCCAGCGAGGGGTCGGCCCAGATGGCGAGCGAGTTCGTCGACGTGCCGCTCATCAACGCCGGCGACGGGGCCGGCCAGCACCCGACCCAGACGCTGCTCGATCTGTACACGATCCGCGAGTCGGCCGGCTTCGACGACCTCACCATCGGCATCATGGGCGATCTGAAGTACGGGCGGACGGTCCACTCGCTGGCGCACGCGCTGACGACCGTCGACGCCGACCAGCACTTCATCAGCCCGGAGAGCCTGCAGCTCCCGCGGAGCGTCCGCTACGACCTGCACGAGGAGGGCGCGACGATCCGCGAGCACACCGAGCTCGAACCGGTGCTCCCCGAGCTCGACGTGCTCTACGTCACGCGGATCCAGGCCGAGCGGTTCCCCGACGAGAGCGAGTACCGCGCCGTCGCCGGCGAGTACCAGATCGACGCCGAGACGCTCGAAGCGGCCCGCGACGACCTGACCGTCATGCACCCGCTCCCGCGCGTCGACGAGATCGCCCACGACATCGACGACACCGACTACGCCCACTACTTCCAGCAGGCCCACAACGGCGTGCCCGTCAGGATGGCACTGCTGGACCTCGTTCTGGAGGGTCAACGATGAGCGACCGCGAACTCCGCGTCTCCAAGATCCGCAACGGCACCGTCGTCGACCACATCACGGCGGGACAGGCGCTGAACGTCCTCGCCATTCTCGGCATCGACGCCGACAGCGGCGAGACCGTCAGCGTCGGGATGCGCGTCCCCAGCGACCGCCTCGGCTCGAAGGACATCGTCAAGGTCGAGGGCCGGGAACTGAGCCAGGACGAGGTAGACGTGCTCTCGCTCATCGCCCCCGCCGCGACGATCAACATCGTCCGCGAGTTCGACGTCGTCGAGAAACACCGCGTCGAGCGCCCCACGGAGGTCGTCGGCGTCCTCTCGTGTCCGAACCGCCACTGCATCACGACGGAAGACGAGCCCGTCGAGTCGCGGTTCGACGTGCTCGACGACGGCATCCGCTGTGCGTACTGCGACACCATCGTCCGCGACAGCATCCCCGAGCAGATCGACGTCGCGTGAACGTGTCCGCTTTTGCGTGCCCATCCCCGTCTCGAACGCGAGCCGTCGGTCAGACCGGTCGCCGCGACTACCCACCAGAAATACTTTATTCTATTGCCACGAACGATCGATCGATGCCCAAGAAATCAGTGCTCCTGCTGGTCGCCCTGCTCGCAATCGCCGTGGTCTACAAGACGGCTCTCGGCGAGTAACGCCGGCAGCGGCGACCGCTCGGGTCCCGTCGGTCGCCGGGTCCGACGCCGGTGACAGGGGGTGAGGTATCGGCTTCCGACCGCTTTTTCGAACGACTTACACCGCCGGGCGCGTAGGCACGGGTATGTACGGCGTCGTGACGCGGAACGAGCCGGAGCTGGAGTGGGCCGAGTTCGACCGCGGGTTCTACGAGGTCAAGGACGTGACCGGCCGCGCGGCCGAGCCGGTCGACAACGCCGTCAACATGATATCCTGTTTCGGCGACAACAAGGCGGCCGCCGACAACCCCGACCTCGTCCCCGTCAGCGACGAGGGCGAGCCGGCGACCCGTGATCGGCCGTACTTCGACTGGGCCTACGTCTGCCCCACGCACGAGCGCTACCGGGAGGGCCTGCTGGAGATCATCGAGGACGCCGCCGAGGTGAACCCGGACGTGCGACTCGACGACGTGGGCTTTCCCCGCGAAGAGTACTGTCACTGCGACCGCTGCGAGGCCGCCTTCGCCGACAGCGAGTTCGACGACTGGGGCGCCTGGCGCGCGAACGTCATCACCGAGTTCGTCGCCGAGGCCCGCGAGCGCGTCCCCGGCGACCTCCTCCTGACGCTCTACCCCGACCCGTACCCCGGCCACGTCTACGACCGCGCGGGCACCGATCCCGAGGCGCTCGCCGAGTACGTCGACGAGTTCGTCGTCCCCATCTACGACATGGCCTACACGACGACCTACTGGCTGGAGATCATCGCACGCGGGTTCGTCGACGCGCTGGAGACGCCGTTCAGCGTCGAACTCTACGCCGTCGACGTCGACATCGACAACCTCGTCCACGCGACGGAGGTCGCCGACGAGTACGCCGAGTCGGTGCTGTTCGGCTACGACGCCAGCAACGCCCGCGCGACGGTCCGCCGGATGCAGGCCGACGCCCGAGAGGGCGAGCAGTTCGGGCCGGAGTGAGCGGACCGGGTGCCGTCCTCCGTCTCCGGACTACTCCCCGAACCGGTCGCTGCGCCACTCTTGCAGGACGGCCCGGTCCCGGGCGTTCTCCGGTAGTTCTTCGAACCACCGCGCCTCGGTGATCTCGTCGTCGGGGTCACGTACTTCGAGGTCAGTCGAGTCCGCTTCCCCCTCGAAGACGGGGAGGACGCCCCACGCCTCGTGGCCGTCGCTCAGGAACCGCACCTCACCGAGGATGCCGAGGCCGTCGTATGTCACGTCGATCCCCGCTTCCTCGCCGAGTTCGCGGCGTGCGCCCTCGCGGACGGACTCGTCGGGCTCGACCTCCCCGCCCGGGAGCACCCAGGTGTCGATGGCCTCCTGCTTGACGAGGAGCAACTCGCCCGACGGGCGATAGGCGAGCGTGTGGGCGCCGTAAGGGAGCCCCTGGGCCTCGATCCGTTCGGCGACCGTCCGGAAGCGGTCGCGCGAGACCGTCCGGGTGGTCTGGAACTCGACGTAATCCTCGTGTTCGTCGGCGAGGCGGTGGTACACCTGTTCGGCCTCCTGGCGGGCCTCGCTCGCGAGGTACCAGAGGTTGTCGACGGCGGTCATCTGGTCGCTCGACCCGGTCGACTGGCTGTCCGTCTGTGCGAGGACGCCGCGCTGCGAGTGAGATCGATCATGGCCCCCTGTTGGCGGGACTGCGGCATAAGTTTTCGACCTTTCACACCCCCTGGACCGGCGAACGCAAGCCGGCCGTCTGACGCTGCGGCGTTGACGGTCGGTGGACAGTCCGAGGCGGCACCGATCGGCGGTCGGTCGACGGTCGGTCGTCCGCCGGTCGTCGGCTGCGATCCGGAGACGGCGGGGCGCGCGGCGAACGACGGCGAGTAAGACGGATCAGTCCCTTTTTGTTCGGGCATCGAGTACCGCCGCCCATGGCATTCGAAGAGGACGACCGCGTCATCCTCCGCGACGAGCACAGCGAGTACGACGGCGAAGAAGGCACGATCACGCAGGTCGTCGAGACGATGTTCGGCGACGAGAACTACACGGTCTCCTTCGAGGACGGCCAGGAAGCCGGCATCTCCGAGGACAACCTCGAAGCCGCCGAGGAGTAGCGACTGGTCCGATGGCGTCCGTCCCGCTCCACTACGTCGATCTGCGCGCGTTCTGCTACGCCACCGAGGACGAGGAGCGCGTCGAGCGCGCGCTGCGGACGTACCTCCCGGAGGACTTCGAGACAGAGCGGGCCGTCTCTGAGGGTCACCACGGCGACCGCATCGTCGTCCTCTCGGCGCGCGTCGAGCGGGCGGACGAGATCCGCCACGTCCTCGACCGCCTGGGCGAACTCGACGACCTCGACGCCGTCGTCGAGGAACTCGACGAGCGGGTGGACGACAACTGCGCCTTCTACCTGACGCTGGACAAGCAGGCGGCCTTCTCCGGCGCGGTCCGGCGCGGGGACGGGATCACTTTCCGCTCCAAGGTCGAGGCGTACCCGGCGAAGAAACACAAGGCCGTCGAGAACGCCCGCGAGGTCTTCGAGGCGCTCTGACTGCCGTGACCGACAGTTCTCCGAGCGATGTTTGAAGCCGTCCACGCCGACCCCGACGGCGACGCGTCCGTCGAGCGGTACGCGGAGACGGCCGCCGAGTACGGGTTCGACGGGATCGTCGTCCGCAACCACGGGGACGCGCTCGCAGAATTCGACGCCGAGAGCCTCTCCGAGAAACACGGCGTCGACGTCGTCGAGGGCGTCGAGGTGCGCGCCGACGACCCCTCGCGGGCGAGCGGGTTCGTCGGCAACCACCGCCAGACGAAGACCATCGTCGCCGTCCACGGCGGGACGCCGGCGATCAACCGCTTCGCCGTCGAACAGCCAGCGGTCGACGTGCTCGCCCATCCCATGGTCGGCGACGGGGACGTGAATCACGTGCTCGCGAACGCCGCCGCGGACAACGGCGTCCGCCTCGAATTCTCCTTCCGACGGGTGCTCCGCGCCGACGGCGGACAGCGCGTCCGGGCGATCCGGGGGCTCCGGAAGCTCCGCGAGTTAGTCGAGGCCTGCGACGCGCCGTACGTCGTCAGCGCCGACCCGCGGAGCGACCTCCACCTGCGGGCGCCCCGCGAACTCGTGGCCGTCGGCGAGGTCATCGGGTTCGACGCCGAGCAGGTCGAGGCCGGCCTCGCGGAGTGGGGACGACTCGTCGAGCGCAACCGGCGCCTCCAGAGCGACGCGTTCGTGGAGCCCGGCGTCTACCGGGGGACCGTCGACGACGCGGACCGCTAGAGCGGGGCGTTCTTTGCCCCGCGGTTCGGATCGAGGTCCATGAAGCAGTCGCTCGAGGACCACGCCGCCCGCTTCGACGAGAAGGCGGGCGACTACGACGAGTCGAAGAGCGAGGAGTACCGCGCCTGCGCGTCGCTGGTCGTCGACCACGCGGCGCCCGATCCGGACGACACGGTCCTCGACCTGGGGACCGGAACCGGCGCCATCGCTCTCCCGCTGGCCGAGGACGCCGCCCGGGTGATCGGCCGGGACATCAGCGAGGGGATGCTCGAACAGGCCCGCGAGAAGGCCGCCGAGCGCGGGCTGGAACCCGTCGAGTTCGGCGAGGGACGTTTCCGTGAGCCGGCCGTTCCCGACGACGCCGACGTGGACGTGGTGACGAGCAACTTCGCGATGCACCACCTCTCGGACGCCGAGAAGCGCGAGGCGATCGACGTGATCGCGGATCTCGAACCGGACCGGATCGTCCTCGGTGACGTGATGCTGTTCGGGGAGGCCGACCCCGAGGAACCGTTCTACAGCCCCGAGGTCGACGACCCCGCGACGGTGGGCGTCCTCGCGGACGCGTTCACCGACGCCGGCTACGCGCTGACGGCCGTCGAGCTGGTCCACGACCAGGTCGGCGTGCTCGTCGCCGAGCGGTCCGGCGCCCGCGCTGCCGATAGCGCGGCGGACGCCAGCGGAGGGAGCGAGCCCGACGGAGACGACGAGTCGAGCGGGGCGGACGAGCCGTGAAGCACCTGCCGAAACACCTGCAGCCGCGCTGGCGCTACCTCGCGGTCGAACTCCGGGGGCCTCCGGGCGCGGAGTTCGGCCGGAGCACCTTCCAGCGGGAGGTGTGGTTCGCCGCGCAGAACCTGGTCGGCGACGCCGGGAGCGCGGAAGCGGACCTGTCGGTGCTGCGCTTCGAGTTCAGCGACGGCAGCGGCCACGCGGTCGTTCGCGTCCGTCGCGGCGAGGTGAGCCGGGGCCGGGCGGTGCTGGCCTGTATCGCCGACGTCGACGGCGACGACCTCGGCCTCCGCGTTCGGGGGACGAGCGGGACCGTCCGCGCCTGCGTCGAGGACCACCTCGGCGGACTCGCCGGCTGAGCGGGACCCGGAGTCGAGATCTCCCCCTGTCGAGTTCGTCGTTGGCCCGGCATCTGCGGGACCCGCGGGACCACGACAAGAAAAGTATATAGGACGCCGACCGGAACCAACTGACCAGAGAAACGTCGTCACCGAGGGGACCGAGCGGCGAGGCGTCCTCCGTGCGACTGGCGTCGGCGTGCCGGCCGGTCGGGATGTCTTCGGGGCGACCGAACTCGGACTATAAATATGCAGGGACAATCGCAACAGCAGGCGTACGACCGCGGGATAACCATCTTCTCGCCGGACGGCCGGCTCTACCAGGTCGAGTACGCCCGCGAAGCCGTCAAGCGCGGCACGGCGAGCATCGGTGTACGAACGAGCGACGGCGTCGTCCTCGCCGTGGACAAGCGCATCCGCTCGCCGCTGATGGAGCGGTCCAGCGTCGAGAAGATCCACAAGGCCGACGACCACATCGGCATCGCGAGCGCCGGCCACGTCGCCGACGCGCGCCAGCTCATCGACTTCGCCCGCCGCCAGGCGCAGGTCAACCAGCTGCGCTACGGCGAGCCCATCGGCGTCGAGACGCTCACCAAGGCGGTCACCGACCACATCCAGCAGTACACGCAGGTCGGCGGCGCACGCCCGTTCGGCGTCGCGCTCATCATCGGCGGCATCGCCAACGGCGAGCCCCGCCTCTACGAGACCGACCCGTCGGGCACGCCCTACGAGTGGAAGGCGCTCGCCGTCGGCGCGGACCGCGGCGACATCCGCGAGTACCTCGAAGAGAACTACACGGAGGAGATGGACCTGGACGGCGGCGTCGGCCTCGCGCTCGAAGCCCTGGCGTCCGTCAACGACGGCCAGCTCTCCCCGGAGGGGATCGGCATCGCCACCATCAGCGTCGACGACGAGCTGTTCACCGAGATGAGCGACGCCGAGAAGGAGTCCCACCTCGACGAGCTCGGCCTGCTCGAGACCGAGGACGACGAAGACGACGAAGAGACCGAGGAGTAATCCCCCGGTCGCCGGGAGCGGCCCGCGGGACGCCGCGGCCGTCGACGCCATACACCTTTTTACCCGCCCGGTGTAACCTCAGAGTATGATATCGCTCGACGAGGCAGTGACGGCGCGCCTCGAATCTCACGGGGAACGGTTCGAGGTGCTCGTCGACCCCGACGCCGCGCTCGCGATGAAACGCGGCGAGTTCGAGGGCGACCTGGAGGACGTGATCGCCGCCGAAGACGTCTTCGAGAACGCGTCCCGGGGCGACCGCCCGCCCGAGAACGCGCTCGAAGAGGTGTTCGGGACCACTGACCCGCTGGAGATCATCCCCGAGGTCGTCGAACGCGGGGAGATCCAGATCACGGCCGAACAGCGCAAGGAGATGCAGGAGCGCAAGCACAAGGACTTGGTCAACCGGATCACGCGTAACGCGGTCAACCCGCAGATGGACGACGCGCCCCACCCGCCCGACCGCATCGAGAGCGCGCTCGAAGAGGCCGACTTCAAGATCGACCCGATGGAACCGGTCGAGCGGCAGGTCGACGAGGCCCTCGACGCGCTCCGCCCGGTGATCCCCATCCGCTTCGACACGGTGAAAGTCGCCGCGCAGCTCTCGCCCGACTACGCCGGCAGCGGCCAGGCACAGATCCGCGAGTTCGGCGACCTGGAGCGCGAGGAGTGGCAGCCCGACGGGTCGTGGGTCGGCGTCGTCGAGTTCCCCGCCGGGATGCAAAACGAGTTCTACGAACTGGTCAACGAGGTATCCAGCGGCGAGGCCGAGACCCGGATCCTCAAAGAGGAAGACGACATCGACACCCGGTAGGGTGCGATTGGCCGCCGAGCCGTCGGGCGTTCGTCAGTGATTACCCGCCGCCGTCTTGCGATTCGTATTTTTCCGGGATCGGTACTCGCAGCCGTGAACGTTCCGGTGTTGATATATGGGGCGATTCCGAACCTCCGAATATGACCCACATTTGCCGGAACTGCAAACGTACGTTCAGTACTGAACTCGAACTGGAACTCCACCTGGATACGTGCACGCAGGGCGACCTGTTCTGCGACGAGTGCGGCGAGCGCTTCGCGGAACGCACGGCCACGGAAGACGGCTGGCACTATCGATGTCCGAACGACGACTGCGACGGCGAGGGGATGGGCGAGGACATCCACAAGGTCAGCAACGTACGACTGGAAAAGTCCGTCTGAGCCGCACGACTCCGTCGCGACCGCCGTCCCGTCTTTCTCTCTGCGTCTCTCCAGTCGTCGACCCCGGGCGTCAGGGGATCGCTTCGACCGCTCGGCGCAGCCCGGACCTGTCTTCCCACGTCACGACGCGTTCGCCGGCCGCCCGTTCGAGAGCGGCGAGGTGGGAAGCGGCCATCCCGTTGTCGTAGTGTTCGCGTTCGGTGGCCTCGTCCCCGTAGACTCGTTTGAGCAGCCACAGGATATCGCGGACGCGGCTCTGCTGGTGGTAGAGGTAGCCGAGTTCCCAGACGTGGCCGCCGTCGTAGTCTTCGAGGACCCCGACGACGTGGGTCGCCTGCGCGCAGAGGATCTCGAACGCGGGCGCCCAGAGGTCGATCTCGTCGCCAGAGAGCCCGAAGTCTTCGAGCATGAACCCCGTCGCCTCGCGCCGCTCGTCCAGCAGGTCCCGAACGAGTGTGCGGCGGCGGCCGGGACCGTCGTCCCCGCCGCGGCCGACGACGAGGTACCGCCGGTCGCTGTACTTGATGTCGTCGAGCCGGTCGCCGTGGAGGTGGTCTTTCAGTCGCTCGTGCTGGGCTGGCGTCAGCGAGAGCGCGTCCGGACTCGCGTCGACGAGTTGCTCTCCGTCGACGCCGTTTAGATACGCTTGTTCGTCGCGCCCCTGTCCCCCGTCTCCGCCTCCGCCGTCGCTCGGCGCCCCCTCGTCGCTGTCGTCCATGTCGGCGGCGACTCCCGGATCCGTTATGTGTCTTCTGACCGCTCTTGGATCATTCCGGAGACCGTTGTGGAAACAGTCGAGAACCACTCGCACTCAGCGTCCAAGTGTTTATGACGGTGGGGCGACTACAGACGCGTATGAGACCCGAGACGGCCGAGAGCGGCGGGGAAGGGGCGACCGACAGGTTCGACGCCTGGCTCGCGCTCCAGCGGGTCACCGACTCGACGCGAGCGAACATCGTCGCGGACGTGGTCGGCCACCCGGAGGGCGCGCCCAGCGTCGACGAACTCGACTACATGAACCCGAGCCTGGAAGCCGACACCATCCGGAACCACCTGAAGGTGCTCCGCGAGGCGGGCGTCGTCGAGGAGCTGACGGTCCCGGCCGGCGAGCGCACGCGGGGGTACCCCTACAAGTTCTACCGCGTGACCGACGCGGCGCGCGACCTGTTCGACCGCAACGGGTTGTTCCCCGAGGAGGCGTGGCGACGGCAGTACGAGCGCGTCGAGAAGACCGCCGAGATCCGCGAACTCGAAGCGATGCCGCGACCCGAGGAGTGAGTCTCGTCTCGACCGCAGCCGATGCTCGGCGTTGAAAGCCCTCGGCCCGCTCGCTCACGAGGACGGCGCGACCGCGCCTCGCCCTTTCATTCCACCAGGGACAGCACCGCCACGCACGACACCGCAGACGGCCTCACACCTCCCCAGCCGATTCGCTCGCTGCGCTCGCTCATCCCTCGCACGGCTACTGTCACGCGACAAGACGCGCGACAGCGCGCGCCACCGCGGTCCGTTCACTGAGACCCTCCTGAACGCCTCGTCCCGATACTAACGTGCGATAACCGGAGACGAACCTATACAACCCCCGCCCCGCAAGCATCGGCCGAATGATCACGGCCCGCGACCTGCGCAAGGAGTACGGAGGGTTCGTCGCGGTGGAGGGCAGCACGTTCACGGTGGAGGAGGGCGAGGTCTTCGGCATCATCGGTCCGAACGGGGCCGGCAAGACGACGACGCTGAAGATGCTCGCCGGCCTCGTCGAACCGACCGACGGCGACGTCTCCGTCGCCGGTTTCGACGCCGGCGAACCGGAGATGCGCCGGCGCCTCGGCTTCCTCCCCGAGGAGTCGCCCCTCTACGAGGAGATGACGCCGCTGTCGTATCTACACTTCTTCGCCGACCTGTATGACGTGCCCGACGGCGTCGCCGACCGGCGGATCCACGACACGCTCGAACGGCTGGACCTCGACCACCGCGAGCGGCCGCTCGGCGACATGTCCAAGGGAATGAAGCGGAAGGTCGCCATCGCTCGCTCGCTCATCAACGACCCGGACGTCCTCATCTACGACGAACCGGGGAGCGGCCTCGATCCGCTCACGACGAACTACATCATCGACTTCACGCGCGAACTCGGCGAGCAGGGCAAGACCATCGTCTTCAGCGCGCACAACCTCTACCACGTCGAGAGCATCTGCGACCGCGTGGCGATCATGAACGAGGGGAAGATCGTCGCCGAGGGCGACCTGGACGAACTCCAGGCCGAACACGGCCGGACTGAGTACCACGTCTACACGACCGTCGAGGTACCGGGGAGCGCTCGCGAGAACGGCCACCATCGGCGTATCGTCGAGAGCATGGACGACGTCGACGAGACCCGGGAGGCGGCGCAGGCCGCGGGCGGCGAGGTCGTCGACATCCGGACCGAGGAGTCCAGCCTCGAAGAGGTGTTCCTCAACGTCGCCGAGTCGGACTCCGGGGCCGAACGCGGCTCCGGAGCGCAGCCGTGAACGGCGGCCGACCGCCGTCGACCGGCGGGTCGGACGCCGACGGCCCCCGCTCCTCGGTCGTTCAGCGACTCGGCCACTGGGTCCGCACGCGGGCGGAGAACGTCGCCCGGATCGCCCGCTGGGAAGTGACGAAGAACGCCGGCGGCGTCGACCGGCGGACGATCGCCATCGCGCTGCTGGCGGTTCTGGGACTCGGCGCGATGGCACCGATGGCGGTCAGCCAGGGCGTCGCGCTCGACCAGGGGATCTACCGGGTCGGCGTGGTCGAAGAGGACCCCTACTACGACCCGGTCTACCTCGACCCGACGTTCCGCGTGCAGGAACCGAGTTCCGCCGCGGTCGAGGCGGGGTACCAGGAGATCAGGATCGTCGGGCCGCAGGTCCGCGAGTACGCGAACTCGACGAAGGGTCGCGCGGCCGTCGACGAGTTGCGGTCGTCGACGATGCGGTACAACGACGGGATCATGGACCTGGAGGACAACCAGTCGGCGGCGTTCCCGGTGACGGTGAATCTCACGTACGTGGAACGCGACGCCAGCCGCGTCGTCGCGCCGAGCCAACAGGCGATCACGATCCAGAGCGGAGAGGGCGACGGCGGAGACGGCGGTCCCGGAGACGGATCGGCAGGCGACGGTGACGGCGGCTCCGACGCCGGATCGGACGACGACACTGGCGCGTCCGGGGGCGACGGCGGTGACGGCTCCAGCGGCGGGACCTCGGGCGGTGACGGCGACAGCGACGTGACGCGGCCGAGCGACGGGTCCAACGTCGGCGCGTCGTCGATCAGCGCGCGCCTGACCGGCGGGTCCTCCTCGGGGGCGCCGTCGGACATCACGCCGCCGTTCCCGTTCCGGTCGCTCGTCCTCGCGTTCGTGTTCGTCCTGCCGCTGAACTTCGTCATCCAGGCCTACGGGTCGACGATCCTCAGCGAGCGGATCAACCGACGCGGGGAACTCCTGCTGGTCGCGCCCGTCTCCCGCGGCGACATCATCGTCGGGAAGACCCTGCCGTACTTCGCGGCCGCGCTGAGCGTCGCGACGGTGATCACGCTTCTGTTGCAGGGGTCCGTGGTCTCGGTGCTGGCGATGGTCCCGCTCGCGCTCCTGTTCCTCGCCGCGACGTTCCTCGGCGCGATGTTCGCCCGGTCGTTCAAGGAGCTGACCTTCGTGACGGTCACCATCACGGTGACGCTGACGTCCTACGCGTTCGTCCCGGCGATCTTCACGGACGTGACCCCGATCGCGCTCATCTCGCCGCTGACGCTCGTCGTCCGGGACCTCCAGGGACAGGCCATCGGCCTCGGACAGTTCGCGTTCTCGAAGCTGCCGCCGACGCTGACCGCGCTCGTCTGCTTCGGTCTCGGCGCCGGGCTGTACCGCGAGGAGGACATGTTCACCCAGCGGCCCATCCCGTACAAGGTGCTCGACGCGCTGGCCGGACCGATCAAGCGCCGCCGGAGCGTCGCGCTCGTCACGGCCGTGCTCTTGCCGTTCGTCCTCGTCGGCGAACTGGTCCTGGTCGCGTTCCTCTACCCGCTCAGCCAGGCGGTGAGCATGGAGGTGGTCCTCGTCGTCGCGTTCGTCGGCATCGCCACGATCGAGGAACTCGCCAAGAGCTTGCACGTCTACGCGGGGTACGCGCACTCGCGGTTCGACGACGGCCTGCGGACGGCCCTGGTCGTCGGCGCGTTCAGCGGCCTCGGCTTCTTCGTCGCCGAGAAGTTCACGCTCATCGTCCGACTGGCAGACCTCCAGAGCCTGCCCATCGGGCAGGCCCAGATGGGAAGCCAGGCGGCGCTCTCGTCCGGGCTGCCGCTGCCGGTCGTCCTGGGTGCGCTCTTGCTGGCGCCGCTCGCGCTCCACGTCGTCACGGCGTCGATCTCCGCCATCGGCGCCCGTCGCAATCGCCGCTCGTACGTGACGGCGATGGCGATAGCCGTCGGCGTCCACGTCGCGTACAACCTAACGGTGGTGAGCGCCCTTGTCGGGTGAGTCGCCGCCCGTCGAGCCGTCCGCCGCGGCGTCTGGCTCGGAGGATTCGACGGACCGGTCGCTGCTGTCGGACGCGAGACTCACCATCGCGAAGCGGGACCTCTCGTCGCTCAGCCGCGAGAAGACCATCGTCCTCGCGCTGCTCATCCAGCTGTTCGTCGCGGCGTTCTCGTCGTTCCTCGTCGTCGGGTTGACCTCGCTGTACAGCCCGGGGTCGGTCTCGGCCGGCGAGGTCGTCGTCGGCGTCGCAGGCGAACACGACGACGCGCTCGTCCAGGCCGCGAACGACCAGGACGGCCTCCGCGCGATAACCTACCCCTCCGCGGACGAGGCACGCGAGGCCTACCAAGACGGGAACGTCCACGCCGTCGTGATAGCCGGCGACTCGGGCGAGCGGATCGACGTGACGGTGATCGCGCCCCAGGAGAGCATCGAGACGACGCTGATCGTCGATCAGGTGCGGACGCTGCTCGAACGGGTCGAGCGGAACGAGCGGATCGTCCGCGCCGAGCACCTCGATCGCTCGCCGGTCCCCGTCCCCGACGAGGTCGACGCGAGCCCCTACTACGGGTTCACCTACACGGTACTCGTGCCGCTGCTCCTGTTCCTCCCGCCCTTTATCAGCGGGTCCGTCGCCGTCGACTCGCTGACCGAGGAGATCGAACGCGGCACGCTCGAACTCCTCCGCGTCGCGCCGCTCTCGCTCGTCGACATCGTCGACGGGAAGGCGCTGGCCATGACGCTGATCGCGCCGCTGCAGGCGCTCCTGTGGATCGGGCTACTCGGGTTCAACGGCATCGCCGTCGCGAACGTCGGGCAGTTGCTGGTCGTCGTGACCGCACTGACGACGCTGGTCGTGACCCTCGGACTCTCGCTGGGCGTCCTGACGGCCAGGCGCCGGCAGGCGCAACTGCTGTACTCCGTCCTCGTGATCTTCGGGTTCGGCGCGCTCACGTTCGCGCCAGAACACCCCGCGACGACCGTCGCGAAACTCGCGGTGGATAGCCCGACGACCGCCACGACCGTCCACGTCGTCGCCTACGCGGCCGCCGCGGTCGTCGTGTTCGCGCTCGCTCGCGGCCTCGTGGCGCGGACCGACCCCGAAGGGCTCTGACCGCGCGGGGCGGTTCTTCCCCGGCGCAGACGCACGCCGCTCCCTCCCGCTATCGGCGACGGCGACCGCGAAACCCACCTTTTTGCGCCGCTGGCACCAATCGCTCGTCCATGGAGTACACCACACTCGGTTCGACCGGCGTCGAGGTCAGCCGCATCTGCCTCGGCTGTATGAGCTTCGGCGACAGCGACTGGCGCGAGTGGGTTCTCGACGAGGAGGAGGGCATCGAACTCGTCGAACGCGCCCGCGACCTAGGCATCAACTTCTTCGATACCGCGAACATGTACTCCCGGGGCGAGTCCGAGCGCGTCCTCGGGAAGGCCCTGGAGGGCCACCGCGAGGAGAGCGTCGTCGCGACGAAGGGGTTCTTCCAGATGGACGACGAGGACCCCAACTCCGGCGGGCTCTCGCGGAAGGCCATCGAGCAGGAACTCGACAACTCCCTCGAACGGCTGGGCATGGACACTATCGACCTCTACCAGATCCACCGCTGGGACGACGACACGCCGATCGAGGAGACCCTGCGCGCGCTGGACGACGCCGTCCGCCGCGAGAAGGTCCGGTACATCGGCGCCTCCTCGATGTGGACCTACCAGTTCGCCGACGCCCTGCAGACGAGCGATCGCCTCGGGCTGGAGCGGTTCGCCACGATGCAGAACCACTACAACCTGCTCTACCGCGAGGAGGAGCGAGAGATGCTCCCCTACTGCCAGCAGGAGGGGGTCGGCGTCATCCCGTGGTCGCCGCTGGCCCGCGGGTACCTCACCCGACCGCACGAGGAGTACGACGCGACGACCCGCGGCGAGACCGACGACTACGCCCGCGAGCACCCCTACTTCGAGGGCGGCGGCCGCGAGATCAACGAGCGGTGCGAGGAGTTGGCCGACGAGCACGGCGTCACGATGGCCCAGATCGGGCTGGCGTGGCTGCTCGACCAGGAGTGGGTCGACGCGCCCATCGTCGGCACCACGAGCGTCGAGCACCTCGAACAGGCCGTCGAGGCGCTGGACATCTCGCTGTCGGACTCCGACGCCGAGTACCTCGAAGAACCGTACGAGCCGGTGCGGGTCTCCGGCCACGAGTGAGCCGTCGGTACGACTTTACCGAGGCCGGCCCACGGACGAATCAATGACAGATCCCCGCGACGACGGCGACGGCTCGAATCCGCCGCCAGACGGCGTGACGGCCGACGAATCCGAGACGGCCGAGCCGGAGGCCGCGAACCCGCGGCCCACGGATTCGACGGCAGACGGGAGGGACGCAGCAAGCACCCGACCGGCCGACGAGACGGTGTCGGCGGACGCGGATTCGACTCGGTCGTCGACGGAGTCACCCACCGGTCGCGCCGGCGGCGTCGAGTCCGTCGAGACGCCGGGCGAACCGCGGACGCTCGACCCGACGGTTCGCTACGAGTGGATCGTCGGGCCGCTGATCGGCACCGCAATCATGGCGCTGATCGTCGGAGCGGGGACGTGGGCAGTCGCTCACGAGTTCCTCCCGCTCGGGCGACTCGAGAGCGCCGCCGCGGTCGCTGTCGGGGTGTTCGTCGTCTTCACGCTCTACGGGATCGTTCGGTCGATCCTCCTCTACCGCTCCTGGCGCTACGTCGTCCGCGAGGAGTCGCTGTACCTGACCCGCGGCGTCTTCACCACGGTCCAGACGGTCGTCCCCTACGTGCGGGTCCAGCACATCGACACCCGCCGCTCGGCCTTCGAGCGGGTGCTCGGCCTCTCGACGCTGGTGGTCTACACCGCCGGTTCGCGCGGTGCGGACGTGACGATCCCCGGTCTGCAGCCCGACACCGCCGAGGACCTGCAGTCCAGGCTCGAACGACTCGCGATCGCCTCCGAGGACGAAGACGCCGTATGAGCGAAGACGACCGTCCGGCCGACGACGCCGCGACCGACGCGCCGAACGGCAGTCCTCCGACCGGCGACCCGCCCGCCGACGGGACCGGGCGCGAGACGGTCAGCGAGGCCGCGGCCGAGGAAGCCGAGAGCGCCGGTCCCTCGCCGGCTACGCCGCGGATCGAGGGGCCGCAGAAGCTCCACCTGTTGACCGTCCCTTACCAGATCGCCCAGCAGGGTATCAGCATCGCCGTCGCGCTGTTCGTCTTCGGCGGGGGCGGCGTCACGGCGCTTTTCAGTTCGGGCCAAAGCCTGCTGGCGATCGGTGCCGCGGTCGCCGTCTTGCTCGGGATCGGGGCGTTCGTCGGCTACTTCGTCGCCCGCTACCGCCGCTTCGAGTACGAACTCACCGCCGACACCTTCGACATCCGGTCGGGCGTGCTCTCGCGGCGCAAACGCGAGATCCCGCTGCGGCGCATCCAGAACGTCGACATCAGCCAGAACGTCGTCCAGCGGGCCCTCGGTATCGCTCAGGTGAACCTCGAAACCGCCGGCGGCGGCGAGACCGAAGCCCAGCTCCAGTACGTCGGCGACGACGACGCAGAGCGCCTCCAGTCAGAGATCAGCCGGCTGAGCCGGGCGGCGAAGGCGAGCGAGGGCGCGACGGCGGCGGCCGTCGACGAGCGCTTCGAGACCATCTTCGAGATGACCCAGCGGGAACTGGGCGTGCTGGCGCTCATCTCCGTCGACCTCCGGATCGCCTCGTTCCTCTTCTTCGGCGCGTCGGTGTTCGCGCCGTCGGCTGTCTCGGCGTACGAACCGGACTCGATCTGGGAGTTCGGGCTCGGGATCGAGAGCATCCTCGGGGCGATCCTCGGCCCCATCGCGGCGCTGGCCGCCATCGTCGCGCTCGCGCTGATCTCCGGCGCGCTCAACGCCGCCCGCTACTACGGGTTCAGGCTCGACCGCGGCGACGAGGAACTGCGCTACGAGCGCGGCCTCCTCCAGCGCTACCGCGGGACCATCCCGCTGTCGAAGGTGCAGACGATCACCGTCCGGGAGAACGTCCTCGCCCGCGCGCTGGGGTACGCGGCGCTGACGATCGAGACCGCGGGGTACACGCCCACGGGCGGCGAGTCCACTGGCTCGCAGTCGGCGATCCCGGTCGCCGAGCGCGACCGCGTCGTCACGCTGGCCCGTTCGCTCGAAGCGTTCGACGCGTCGGGCTTCGAGCGGCCCCCCAAGCGGGCGCGCCTCCGCTACGCGTTCCGGTACGCCATCGGCCTCGCGGTGATCGTGGCCCTGCTGTACGTCGGGACGCTCGCCACCGACTACCAGTTGTTCTGGTACGTCCCGCTGCTCGCGACGCCGCTCATCCCCGTCGCGGCCCACCTCAAGTGGCGCAGCCGCGGCTACGCGCTCGGCGACGAGCACGTCGTCACGCGCAACGGGTTCTGGGTGCGGAAGCAGAAGGTCGTCCCCTACCACCGCGTCCAGACCGTCTTCACGACGCAGACGATTTTCCAGCGCCGCCGGGACCTCGCGACGGTGACCGTCGACACCGCGGGCTCCCAGAGCATCACCGGCGACGACGCGGAGGCCGTCGACATCGACGCCGAGACCGCCGAGCGGATCCGCGAACGGGTCCCCGACGAACTGTACGGTGCGCTCGCCCGTCGACGCCGGTCGGCCGCGGGGTCGAACGGACGGAGTCGCGGACCGACGGGCCCCACCGGCGGACAACTCGGCGACTGAGCCGCGGCGGCCCTCCGCGGCCGGGTGGGACCCGACCGACGCGTTCGCCCCAAGGATTTCGGCCGTTGCTGACGCATGTTATCGTATGGCACGAGACGGCGGTGACGAGTTCGACCACGACGTAGAGACGGCGGTCGTGACCGGCGCGACGGGGTCCGTCGGGCCCTGGATCGTCGAGCGACTGGCCGACAGCGGCGTCCACGTCGTCGGAGTCGACCTGGAGCGGCCTGACGGCGAGCGGGCGAACGCCGAGTTCCGCGCTGTCGACCTGACGGACCAGGGCGAGGCCTGGGAGACCATCCACGAGGCCGACCCCGACGCGGTCGTCCACGCGGCGGCCATCTCGGGCCCGCTCGACGACCCCGGGACGCGCGTCTTCGAGAACAACACGATGAGCGCCTACAACGCGCTCGTGGCCGCCGGACGCGTCGGCGCCGACGTCGTCTGGACCTCCTCGCAGGCGGCCTACGGCATGCTGTTCGCCGACGACCCCTGGCTCCCGGACTACCTGCCGGTCGACGAAGACCACGAGCGCCGGCCGGAGGACCCCTACGGCACGTCCAAGTACTGCGGCGAAGCCGTCGCCGGGATGGTCGCACGCCGGTACGACGTGCCGGTCACCACGATCCGGCCGGCGACTGTCTATGCGCCCGAGGCGTATCGTGCCCGTCCACAGCGCGAGGGATTCGACCTGGAATCGGGGTCGCTGAGCGGAAACCTCTGGTCCTACGTCGACGTGCGCGACGTGGCCCGAATGGTCGAGGCGGCGCTCGCTGCCGACGAGGAGGGCCACGAGACGTACCTCTGCGTCGCCGACGAGAACTACCTCGGCCAGCCCACCGCCGAGATCATCGAGTCGGTCGCGGGGGAGCTGCCAGAGCGCTGCGACCTGGAGGGCGAGCAGGCCGCGCTCTCGAACGCGAAGGCGAAAGCGCGGCTCGGCTGGGAGCCCGCCTACTCCTGGCGGGAAGCCGACGACACGGCGTCGCCGGGGATCGGCTGGCGGTGACCGGCGTCGGCCCGACGCCGAGTCCGTGACCGAGGCGGAGGCCACGATCCGATTCCGGGGTCGAAAACCGGTGACAACGGCCCCAGAGTGCCCGAAGCACTATACGGCCGGCGCGTAGATGTACGCGCCGTACGCACAGGGACCGCCCGCCGTCGCGGTTGCGTCGGGCGGCACAGGGCACTCACCATGGCAGCTATCGAGACTCACGACCTGACGAAACGCTACGGCGACGTGACGGCGCTGGACGGTCTGTCGCTCTCGGTCCCCGAGGGCGAGCTGTTCGGCCTGCTCGGCCCGAACGGGTCCGGCAAGACGACGACGATCGAAATCCTCACCGGACAGCTCGACCCCACCGAGGGGACCGCTTCGGTCCTCGGCCACGATCCGGTGGCCGACCCGCAGGCCGTCCGCGAGGCGGTCGGCATCCTGCCAGAGCGCGAGGACCCGCCGAGCTTCCTCACGCCGCGGGAGTACCTCCAGTTCGTCGGCGACGTCCGCGGGTTCGACGCCGTCGACGACCGCATCGCCGAGTGGGCCGACCGCCTCGGGTTCGACCACAAGCTCGACACGCTCTCGACGGACCTCTCGGAGGGCGAACGCCAGCGGGTCATGCTCGCCCAGACGTTCATCCACGAGCCCGACCTGGTCTTCATCGACGAACCCCTCGTCAACCTCGACCCGATCATGCAGGCGGAGGTCAAAGACCACATGCGCGAGTACTGCGAGCGGGGGAACACCCTGTTCCTCTCGACGCACTTCCTCGAAGTTGCCGAGGAGCTGTGCACGTCGGTCGGGATCATCCGCGACAGCGCCTTCGTGGCCGAGCGCGACCCGAGCGACCTCGACGGCGACGAGCAGCTCCTCGATTACTTCCGCCAAGAGGTCGAGGAGTCCGGATCCGCCGACGCCGAGACCGCAGTGACCGACGGCGGCGACCGGTCGCTCGGAGCGGCCGGCGACACGGACCGATGAGCGGCGAAACCGGCGATCCCGGGGGCGGCACGGGTCGTCCCGGCGGCCGGACGGGCGACCGCGGAGGCGGCCTCTCGACGCGCCTGCTCGCGCGGATGATGCGCGAGGAGTGGCGCCTGCAGGCGGAGCTGTTCGGCGACCGCTTCGCCGCGTTCCCCTTCGCCGTGGCCGCGTTCGCCGGCGTCGGCGTGTGGCTGCTGACGATAACCGGGACGCCGATGGAGACGATCGCGGCCGGCCTCCACGGGCTGGTCTTCTTCTTCGGCCTGCAGGTCGGCACCATCGGCCTCGTCGGCCGAGACGCGCTGCGGGACGTGCTGGGCGACGTGACGCTGCTGGTCTTCTCCGCGCGGACGCTCCCGGTGAGCTGGCGGCGTCTACTGGCCGTCTTCCTCGTGAAAGACCTGCTGTACTACTCCGGGCTCTTCCTCGCGCCGCTCGCGCTGGGGTACGCCGCCGTCACGCTCTCGGCGGGGGTGCCCCCGGCGCACATCGCACTGTTCTGGCTGACCACGACGGGCACCTTCGCGCTCGGCGTCGGGACGAGTCTGACCCTCTCCGGCGTGGGGACGCGGAGTCGGGCGGTCGTGCTCGCGCTCGTCGCCGCGCTGGCCGCCGGCGTCGTGACGGGTCGTCTCGACCTCGCATCGCTGTCGCCATACGGGTTCTACCTCGACCCGTCGCTCCGAACTGCGGTGTCGGGCTTCGGCCCGGTCGTGGCGCTCGCGGTCGTCGGTCCGCTCGCGTTCCGGCCCGCCGACGACGGCGCCGCCCGGTCCGCGCCGGACCGGTACAGTAGCCTGCGGTCGGCGATCCGCGACGACCGCGGGATCACGACGCGGACGGTGCTGGAGATCGCCCGCTCCAGCGGCTCGGTCTGGAAGGTGCTGTTCTCGATGGGCGTGCTGTTCGGCGTCACGGTCCTGCTCGTCCAGCAGGTCGCCGACGCGACCGCGCTGGCGCCCTCCTACGGCATCGCCGTCGGGACCTTCCTCGGGCTCGGCGCCTTCACGACCTACAGCAGGGTCACGCAGTTCGACAGCGCCGACGAGTACCTCCGCTATCCCGTCGCGATGGACGAGGTGTTCGCCGGCAAGCGCGCCGCGTACCTCCTGCTGTCGGTGCCCGCGGGGCTCGTCTACCTCGCGCTCTCGCTGGTCTGGCTCTCGCCAGCGGAGGTGGCCATCGGCGCGGTCATCTTCCCGCTCGTCGCCGTCTACGTCTTCGGCGTCACCGCCTACGTCACCGGCTTCTCGCCGAACGAACTCCTGTTCGACACGCCGCTTTTCGTCGCGTTCGGCGCCGCGCTGGCCGTCGTCTCGATCCCGCTGGTCGTCGCCGCGCTGGTCTACAGCGAGGCCCCGACGACCGCGACGCCGGTCGCGGTCGGCGTCTCACTCGTCGCCGCCCTCGTCGGCGTCGCTCTCTCGCGGCGCGCAGGCCCGCGCTGGAACCGGAAGCTCCGGTGACGCGACTCTCCCGCGGCGCAGTCGCGCCAGCGCGCTCCTCGCGCCCACCGGTGGGCTATTGACCCGACGGTCCGTAGACGCGTCCGATCCACCGAATGACGGACACCGCCGAATCGACGCGAGCCGCTTGCGACGTGCGCGGCGTGATCGTGGACCTCGACGGCACGGTGTACCGCGGCGAGGGCGTCCTCCCGGGCGCCGCCGACGCGATCGCCGAACTCCGAGCGCGCGGGATCCGCGTCTGCTTCTGCTCGAACAACCCGACGAAGACGCCCGCGGAATACGTCGACAGGCTCGCGGGCATGGGCATCGAGGCCGAGGAGTCGGAGATCCTGCCCGCCTCGACGGTCACGCGGGACTTCCTGCGGGACCACAACCCCGACGATCCCACGTATCTGGTCGGCTCGGCGTCGCTGGCCGACTACCTCCGCGAGGCCGGTCAGCGCCTGGTCGACGACCCCCGCGAGGCGGCCGTGTTCGTCACCTCCTGGGACGAGACGTTCGACTACGCCGCGATGACCGAGGCCCTTGCCGGCATCGACGCCGAGACGACGTTCGTCGGGACCGACCCGGACCGCACCATCCCGACCGCCGACGGGTTCGTGCCCGGGTCCGGCGCGATCACCGGCGCCGTCGCCCGGACGGTCGGCCGCGAACCCGACCGCGTCCTCGGCAAGCCCTCCCCCGAAGCGGCCGCAGACGCGCTCGACCGCCTGGGCGTCCCCGCCGAGAACTGTCTCGTGGTCGGCGACCGGCTGGACACCGACCTCGCGATGGGCGCGCGGAACGGCATGGCGACCGCGCTCGTCCTCACGGGCGTCTCAGACCGATCTGACGCCGCCGAGAGCGAGGTCGACCCCGACTTCGTACTCGACTCGCTGGCCGATCTCCCCTCCGTGCTCGCCTGAATTTGGCATCTGACGATTGGCGGCCCCTCCCCTCCCGATCCCGACAGGTCGAGGTACGCTTATACTGTCGCGCAGCTAACTAGTACGCAGATCCAGCGGGGGTCATCGAAACCATGAGTGGACAGCGAATCCTGCTGATAACCGGCGACTTCGGGGAGGACCTCGAAGTCATGGTACCGTTCCAGGCGCTCCAGGCGGTCGGCCACCGGGTCGACGCGGTCTGTCCGGACAAGGAGGCCGGCGAGACGGTCAAGACGGCCGTCCACGACTTCCGCGGCGACCAGACGTACGTCGAAGAGCGAGGCCACGACTTCGAGTTGACGGCGACGCTGGAGGAGGTCGACCCGGCCGACTACGACGCGCTCGTCCTGCCGGGCGGTCGCGCGCCGGAGTACGTCCGCAACTACGACGCCGTGATCGAGACGGTCCAGCACTTCTTCGCCGAGGACAAACCGGTGGCGGCCATCTGCCACGCGATGCAGATCCTCGCCGCCGCCGACGTGGTCGGGGGTCGTACCTGTACCGCGTACCCGGCCCTCGAAGCCGACGTGCGCGGCGCCGGCGGCGAGTGGGCAGAGGGCGTCGTCCGCGACGGCAACCTCGTGACCGCGCAGGCCTGGCCCGACCACCCGGAGTGGATCGCCGAGTTCCTCGACGTGCTCGGGACGGAGATCCAGCACGGCCAGCCCGTCAGCGCCGACTGAGGGGCCGCCGGCCGTCACCTTACACCCCTCATTTTCCGCCGCTACGCGCCTCGCAGTCGGAAGACCGCGCCGCTGTCGCCGGAGAGTCCGGACTCGGCGGTGGTGCAGACGAGCACCTCTCCCTCGGGCGTCCGGCCGAACGAGAGGACGTTCGGGCCGAACTGCGCGTCGGAGTCGACGGCGACGGTCGTCGTCTCCCAGAGCCCCTCGTCGGCCTCGCGGGCGGCGTACAGGCGGCCCTGCGCCCGCCAGTCGGCGAAGACGTAGCGACCGCGGAGATCCGGTATCGCGTCGCCGTCGTAGAGATAGCCGCCGATGACTGCGATCCCGCTCACTTCGGCGCCGCCGTGGGGGTACTCGATCACGGGACTCCGGAGTTCGCGCCCGCGCGGACTCTCCTCGGGGCAGTCCTCGGCCTGGAAGCAGTGGGCGCCTTCCCTGACGTTCCAGCCGTAGTTCCCGCCGCGCTCGACGACGCTGACTTCTTCCCACTGGGTCTGCCCGACGTCCGCGACGAACAGGCGCCCGTCCGGGCCGAACGAGAACCGCCAGGGGTTCCGGAAGCCCCAGGCGTACTGCTCGTCCAGGCCGTCCTCGCCGACCAGCGGGTTGTCCTCGGGGATAGCGTAGGGTCGGTCCTCGCCCTCGCCGTCGACGTCGATCCGCAGCATGCTGCCCAGCAGGTTCTCGGTCACGTCCTGGCCGTTGCCGCCGCCGACGGCGTCGTACCAGTCGTCGACGTGACCGTTGCCCTGATCGTTCGCCGCGCCCCCGTCGCCCGTCGCGACGTAGAGGTAGCCGTCCGGGCCGAACGCCACCGCCCCGGCGTTGTGGTTGCGCTGGGGTTGCGGGATCTCCAGGATGGTCCTCTCCGAGTCGGGGTCCGCCGTCGCTCCGTCCGGGTCGGCGCGGAACTCCGAGAGGACGAACGTGTGGGAGTAGTCGTCCGGCGTGTCATCGCGCGGCGGCGCGCTGTAGCGGACGAACAGCCGCCCGTTCTCGTCGAACGACGGGTGGAAGGCGAGCCCGAGGAGCCCCTGCTCCGTGTACCCGTCGCCGAGGTCGACCATCCGGTCGGTCACGTCGAGGAACGGCTCCTCGCGCAGCCCCTCGCCGTCGTGCAGTCGAACCTGTCCGGTCTGGTCCACGACGAATCGCCTGTCGGGCTGAGGGACCTCCACCGCGACCGGTGACGTGAACCCCGACGCGACCCGCTCTGCGCGGACGGTCAGGTCTTCGAACCCGGCCGTCCCGGTCCCCTCCCCGGTCGCGTCCGTCTCCGCTGTCCCGTCGGTCGATGCGTCCGTCCCCCTGTCCGTTTCGTCCACCGGGATCGGGGCCCCGGCCCCGTCTGCCGGACCGGTGGTCTCACCTGCCGGTCCCCCGCCGTCGCTCCCGCCGCCACAACCGGCCAGCGGAGTCGCGACGGCGAGTCCCGCGAGAGCGAGCGCGCGGCGTCGTGGCAGTCCGTCCTCGGTCATAGCCGGAGTTCGGTTCCCACGGACAGGAAGCTTTGGATCCGACTGACAGGACCCGGAGACAACGAGCAACGAGTTCATAGATGTGAATCTCGAACCTTTTTTACTGCACTGCCGACATGGTTCGTGTATGGTTGACAGGCAAGACCTCAGAGAGCAGTTCACCGAAGCGTTCGAAGGCGCGGACTACCCGATCTCCAGTCCGATGGACCTCGTGCCGGCGCTCCCGAACGGTCCGGGCACGAAGTTCGAGTCCGGCGACTTCTCGATGACGGCGATGGAGCTCAACACGAAGCTCGGCAGCGGGAACTTCCCCTACGAGAACGTCGACGCGTTCGTCGACGACGTGATGGCCCAGCTCGACGACCAGGACCTCATCTAGAGGCGAGCGGCCAGGAGGACTGCGACCGTGACGGCGACCCCGGCCGTCAGCAGGACGAGGTTTGCCGCGACGTTGTCCGCACGACAGAGAGACACCGTGTAGTGTGCCCGCGAGACGGGCCGGAACGGCGTTATTCCTTTCGGCGTCAGCACGTCCCCGAGCAAGTGCGACGCGACGGCGAGGACGCCCAGCAGAAACCCGAACGCGCCCAGGCGGCCCGCCGTCGGAAGCCCGCCGACCGTATCGAGCGAGACCCCGGCGCCGCCGCTCGGAGCGAGGCTACCGGCGGTGCTCGCACCCAGTGCGACCCCGGCCGCGCCGACGACGACTCCCACGAGCAGGGCGAATCCGACCGTGTGGGTGGCGCCGCGGTGCTCGACGAACGGGAGGCCGTGATCCACGTCTGGCAGCGTCGACAGCGACACCACGACGAGACCACCCACGAGCGCGGCGGCGTCGAACCCGCCCGCCAGTAGCGTGGCCCCGACCGGTGCGTAGACGAGCAACGCGGCGCCGAAGTGTCCCCATCTGTGCATCGACGTGTGGATCCGAGGGAGTCACGCGACTTACGGGTCACGGCCGCGGACCGGCAGTCTCCACGACGGTCTCCCGAACCGGGAGCGGCGTCGACGACACCGCCCGAGCACTGAAGGGCGTGCCGCCCGCGCTCTCAGGCATGAGCGAACCAGCGATGACGCGGTTTCCGGTACCGGACGTCGACGACCTGCCGGAGGACCTCCGCGAGCGCATCGCCGCGGAGGAAGACGACGCGGGGTTCGTCCCGAACGTCTTCCTCGCCTACGCGTATCGGCCGTCGCACTTCCGGGCGTTCTTCCAGTACTACGACGCGCTCGTCGAGAACACCGAACTCGACCGGGCCGAGATCGAGATGGTCGTCGTCGCCGTCAGCGGCGCGAACGACTGCCTGTACTGCAACGTCGCCCACGGCGCGCTCTGTCGGATCTACGCCGACGACCCCCACCTCGCCGAGCAACTGGCGAGCAACCACCGGACCGCGAACGTCTCGGAGGACAGGCGGGCCATGCTCGACTTCGCCGTGAAACTCACCGAGGACCAGGCCGCGGTCGACGAGGAGGACTTCGAGCGGCTCCGCGAACACGGCTACTCCCGGCGGGCGATATGGGACATCGGGAGCGTCGCAGCCTTCTTCAACCTCTCGAACCGGATGGCCCACCTCGCCGACATGCGGCCCAACGAGGAGTTCTACGACCTGGGTCGGTAGCGCTCGATCGATCGTCCTGGCGACGGCTGGCCGTCCCGAACACCGGGCAACACGCTTAAGGGTTGGATAAATCTAATCCGGGTGAATGCTCAGCGCCAAGATGGAGGATTACCTGAAGGCGATCTACGAGCTACAGCGCGAGAGCGACGGGCCCGTCGCGACCTCGCACATCGCGGAGCTGCTGGACGTGACGCCGCCGACGGCGACCAGCATGATGGAGAAGCTGGCCGACCGCGAGCTCGTGGAGCGCGAGAAGTACAAGGGCGTCCGACTGACGCCCGAGGGCGAGACCGTGGCGCTGGAAGTGGTCCGACACCACCGACTGCTGGAGACGTACCTGACCGAGGAACTCGGCTACGACTGGGCCGAGGTCCACGACGAGGCCGACCGGCTCGAACACCACATCAGCGAGGAGTTCGAACGGCGGGTCGCGGAGGTGCTCGACGACCCCGCGGTCGACCCGCACGGCGACCCCATCCCAACCGACGCGCTCGACCCCGTAGACGAGTCGCCCGGATCGACCCTCGAAGAGTGCGCCGAGGGCGACACCGTCGTCGTCCAGCGAGTCAGCGACCGCGACCCGGAGGAACTGGCGTACCTCGACGACGCCGGGATCACGCCCGGGACGACGCTCGTCGTCGAGGAGGTCGCGCCCATCGGGATGGTCACCGCGGCCCTCGGCGAGACGGGCGAGACCGTCTCGCTGCCCGACGGCGTCGCCGGGACTATCTTCGTCACCCACGCCGACGACTCGCTCGAACCCGCGGAAGGAGCCGTCTGACTGCGGCTTCCGGGCACGTTTTCCCGCACCCCCTCGTTCGCGATCAGAGGCGAAACCAGTTTGCCGGCGGACGGCCTGGTCTCGGTATGCGCGACCTCGACGACACGGACCGGCGGATCCTGGGACTACTGCTCGACGACGCCCGTCGCTCCTGGCGCGACATCGCGGACGCGGTGGACCTGTCGCCGCCCGCGGTCGCCGACCGGGTCGACCGGCTCGAAGACCTCGGCGTCGTCCGCGGGTTCACCGTCGACGTCGACCGGTCGAAGCTCCGGCGGGGCACCCAGACGCTCGTGACGCTGGACGTCGCGCCGCGCGCGGCGAGCGCCGTCGCCGACTCGCTGGCCGAGGCCGACGCCGTCGAACACGTCTTCACCACCGCGGAGGAGCGCGTCGTCTTCACCGGGACCGTCCCGACCGACGACGTGCTCTCGGTCCTCGACCCGAACGTCGCCGAGGACGTCCGCGACTACGAGGTGTCGCTGCTGGCCGACCGGTCGTGGAACCCCGCCGTCGACGACGCGGAGCTGGCGCTGACCTGCGACGAGTGCGGCAACACCGTCACGAGCGAGGGACAGACACGGGAACTCGACGGCGAGACGTACCACTTCTGCTGTGCGTCCTGCGAGGACTCGTTCGTGGAGATGTACGAGGATCTGCGCGAGGGCGTGGACGGCTGAGCGACGGGGTCGGACCGCGCCAGCTCAGTGCTGGGCCACGCGGACGACGTGTTCCGGCCCGGTCGCGACCGTCTCGACGGATCCGAACGGAGCGACGTGGCGGTCCAGCGAGAGCCCGCGGTGGTGGACGAACCAGAACCGTCCGTCCGGCGCGAGCACGTCGGCGACGCCCCGGAACAGGTCGGCCAGGACGCCGTCGCCGGCGTGGGTCGGCGGGTTGCAGATGACGGTGTCGAACGTGCTACCGGCGACGCCGGCGGTGCAGTCGGCCGTGACGACTCGACCGTCGACGCCGTTCTCGTCGAGCGTCCGCCGCGCGCAGGCCGCCGCGAGCGCGTCGTCGTCGGTGCAGTGCACTTCGCAGTCGGCCGCCGAACCCGCGTACGCGCCCAGCGGGCCGTACCCGCAGCAGCAATCGAGAACGGCGTCGCCGTCCTCGATTCGGGCCGTCTCCGCCAGGATCCGGGTTCCCGCGTCGAGTTCGGTCGGCGAGAACAGACCCGGAGCGGTCACGAGCGACAAGTCGACGCCGTCGACGGTGGCGTGGATCCGCCGAAACGGCGGGTCGGCCGGGAGTTCGACGTGTGCCGGGGCCGTCGCCCGGAGGAGCGTCCAGTCGTCGCGCGTCCCGACCGCCGAGACCCCCTCCGCCGCGTCGCCGAGCGCGGACTCGTAGCGGGCGAGCCCGGTTTCCGCCTTCGCCGCGACGAAGAGGTCGCCGCCGGACGCGAGCGAGTCGAGCGCCGTCCGGATGCGGCGCGTCCCGAGTTCGATCGGGTCGTAGGCTTTGGGAACGAAAGTAGCGGTATCGACTGCTTCGAACCGGGGGTCGCCTGCCCGCGCTCCGTCGGCTGGCGTGGCCGCTACCGACCCGAGTCCGGTGGCGACCCGGACGGTCGCATCGGCACCGTTCGCGGCGACGTTCCGCTCGCAGAGCGCCGCGGAGCGCGCGCTGGAGGCGGTGATCTGGACGCTCGCCGCGACTTCGGTGAGGACGACGCCGACGACGCCGTACCGGGCGTCGATCGTTCGAAGGCGGCCGAGGTCGCGGTCCCAGAGGTGTTCGAGCGCGAGGAGTTCGCCCGGGCAGAACGCGTCGGCGTCCGGAACGCCGTCCGCGGTGTGAAACCGGAAGCGGTCCCGATCGGAGTCCGTCCGCGACCCGAGCACGAGCGGATCGGCCGCGGTGGTCATCGCTCCACCCCCGGCCGGGACGGCGGAAACCGGGACTTCGGAGCCGGACTGGGTATCTGCGCGGTCGAGTGGCTGTCGGCACTGTGCGGTCGTGGGCGTGCGTGGCGTGGCATTCGGATGGTCGGCAGGGCTGGCGTTCGTCGACCGACTCAGAGCCGCACCTGCGGACCCGGACTGCCGAAAACCCACTCACGGCTGTCCGCAGAGCGCGGCGCCGGGTACCGAAAGCGCGACCGCGCGGAGAAGGAGACGCGTCCGGCAGCGACCCGGACGGCGAGTCCGCGCGGCGCACAGTCGGCGAGCCGGTCGAACCCGCCCTGGCCGCACGAGTCGTCGCTGCCGTCGACGGCTCACGCGGCGCGGAGGGCGCGGCCCGACCTCGGGCCCTTGTCCATCCTGTCGAGGAGTATCGACGGGTCCGGCAAATAGCTTGTGCCGGCGGAGTGGCGCGCTGCGTGGCTTGCTACGCCGTCTCAGACCGGGACAAAGCGTAAGCGTGACCGAACTGTTCGGCCGGTATGGAACTCGTCGAGGCGACCCGCGAAGACGTCGAGACGCTCGCCGAGTACTGGTACGCGCTGGCGACGGCGATGGAATCGTACGACGAACTGAACGAAGTCGCCTTCGACGGGGCCGAAAGCGCCGAATCCGGATTCGAGCGCCAGCTAGAGCGCGACGACGCGACGGTGTATCTGCTCGTCGCCGAGGAAACAGAAGTCGGCTACCTGCTCCTACGCGAGGACGAACACCCGTCGAGAGTTCACTCCGCCTACGCCGACATCGTCGACCTGTTCGTCGCGCCCGAACACAGGGGCCAGGGGTACGGCAGCGAAGCCCTCGACGCCGTGAAACAGATCGCCAGCGACCGCGGTGCGGAATACGTCACCGTCTCCTGCGAGTGGCACAACGACGGCGCTCGCCGCTTCTACGAGGACAACGGCTTCACCGAGAAACAGGTGACCTACGCCCAGCGGCTCGACTGACCGCGGTGCCGACTCACGATCCGACGGTCGTCGCTCCCACGCTAGTCCGTTCGATCTCCGCCCGGATTCAGTTTCGTTCGGAAAGATTCCTCCATAGTGCACTTTCGATTGAAAGGGACAAACCGCATGAACGGGTAGCCCCTACCTAGAACCAAGATGAACGAGCGCAGGGAACGACTGGAGCTCCACGGGATGAGTTGCGCGAACTGCTCGCAGACCATCGAGGAGTCGGTGAGCGCGCTCGACGGCGTCCGGGAGGTCGACGCGAACTTCGCGACGGACGAGGGGAGCGTGACCTACGACCCCGAGACCGTCTCGCTGCGCGAGATCTACGACGCTATCGAAGAGGCAGGCTACGAGGTCGCGAGCGAGACGGTGACGGTCGCGATCACCGACATGACCTGTTCGAACTGCGCGGCCTCGAACGAGGAGTCGCTCCTGGGTACGCCGGGCGTCGTCGACGCCGACGTCAACTTCGCCACCGACGAGGCGAAGGTGACGTACAACCCCGCCGAGGCCTCTGTCGAGGACATCTACGCCGCCATCGAGGACGCCGGCTACTCTCCCGTCCGCGCGGTCGACGAGTCCGAAGGCGAGTCGGCGCAGGAACACCAGGACGCGGCGCGGAACGAGGAGATCCGTCGCCAGCGGAACCTGACGCTGTTCGGCGCGGCGCTGTCGATCCCGCTCCTGGCGATGCTCGCCGGCCACCTGTTCGCCCCGGCGTGGATGGAGACCACCTTCGAGGGCATCCCGCTCGGGTGGATCGCGTTCGCGCTCGCGACGCCCGTGCAGATTCTGCTCGGCAAGGAGTTCTACGAGAACTCCTACAAGGCGGTCGTGAAGAACGGGACGGCGAACATGGACGTGCTGATCGCGCTCGGGTCGTCCACCGCGTACCTCTATTCCGTGGCGCGACTGCTCGGGTTCCCCGGCGAGGGGCTGTACTTCGACACCGCCGCGCTGATCCTCGTCTTCATCACGCTGGGGAACTACCTCGAAGCCCGCTCGAAGGGCCAGGCCTCCGAGGCGATCCGGCAGCTACTGGAGATGGAGGCCGACACCGCGACCGTCGTCCGCGACGACGGGACTGAAGAAGAAGTCCCGCTCTCCGAAGTCGAGGTCGGCGACCGCCTGAAGGTCCGGCCCGGCGAGAAGATCCCGACGGACGCAGAGGTCGTCGACGGCGACAGCGCGGTCGACGAGTCGATGGTCACCGGCGAGTCGGTGCCGGTGTCGAAGGGACCGGGCGACGAGGTGATCGGCGCGACGGTCAACCGGAACGGCGTGCTCGTCGTCGAAGCGACGAAGGTCGGCGAGGAGACGGCCATCCAGCAGATCGTCCAGCGCGTCAAGGACGCCCAGAGCCGCCAGCCCGAGATCCAGAACGTCGCCGACCGCATCTCCTCGTACTTCGTCCCCGCGGTCATCCTGAATGCGCTGTTCTGGGGCGGCCTCTGGTACGCGTTCCCCGAGGCGCTCTCCGGGTTCGTCACGTCGCTCCCGCTGTGGGGGCTCGCGGCGGGCGGTCCCGGGGCCGTCGGCGTCTTCGAGTTCGCGGTCGTGGTCTTCGCCTCCGCGGTGCTCATCGCCTGCCCCTGCGCGCTCGGGCTCGCGACACCCGCCGCGACGATGGTCGGGACGGCCATCGGCGCCCGCAACGGCGTCCTCTTCGAGGGCGGCGACATCCTCGAACGCGTCCGCGACGTCGACGCCGTCGTCTTCGACAAGACGGGCACGCTCACGGAGGGCGAGATGGAACTGACCGACGTGGTCGCGCTCCCGGCGACGGACGGGGGACGTGTCGACGGCGACGTGGCCGCCGACGGAGGCGCGCTCGCCGAACCCGAGGCCACCGAGGAGTTCGTCCTCGAAGTCGCCGCGAGCGCGGAGTCGGCCAGCGAGCACCCGCTGGCCGAGGCCATCGTCGAGGGCGCCCGCGAGCGCGGCATCAACGTCGAGAACCCCGAGGACTTCGAGAACGTCCCCGGCCACGGCGTGAAGGCGACGACGAGCCACGGGCGCGTCCTCGTCGGAAACCGGAAGCTCCTGCGCGAGGAGGGCGTCGACGTGGACCCCGCCGCCGAGGCGATGGACCGCCTCGAACGCGAGGGCAAGACGGCGATGCTCGTCGCGCTCGCCGACGAGGGGCGCGACGAATACCGACTCCTCGGCGTGGTCGCCGACGCCGACACGGTCAAGCCGAGCGCCCGCGACGCGGTCGCCGCGCTCCGCGAGCGCGGCGTCGACGTCTGGATGATCACCGGCGACAACGAGCGGACGGCGACTGCCGTCGCCGAGGAAGTCGGGATCGACCCCGACAACGTCATGGCGAGCGTCCTGCCGGAGGACAAGGCCGAGGCCGTCGAGGACATCCAGTCCGACGGCCGGCGGGCGATGATGGTCGGCGACGGCGTCAACGACGCGCCGGCGCTCGCGACGGCGTTCGTCGGCTGCGCCATCGGGAGCGGGACCGACGTGGCCATCGAGGCCTCCGACGTGACGCTGATGCGCGACGACCCGCTGGACGTGCTGAAGGCGATCCGCGTCTCGGAGGGGACGCTCTCGAAGATCAAGCAGAACCTCTTCTGGGCGCTGGGCTACAACACCGCGATGATCCCGCTCGCCTCGCTGGGCCTGCTCCAGCCGGTGCTCGCGGCCGTCGCGATGGCCGTCTCCAGCGTCTCGGTCCTCGCCAACAGCCTGATCTTCCGCCGGTACACCCCCGACGAGGACTACCGGCTCCTCGGCTTCCTGCGCTGAGGAGGCCGTCGCCCACCGCGGCGACCCCGTCGACCGAACCGCGGTGCGGCCGCCCCAGCAGGCCGAACACGTTTTTGGGAAGTCTCTTTTCGATGCTCCCCTAACCCTCGGAACATGGCGAGAGACATCCGGCGACGGCGACTGCTCGGCGGTATCGGAGCGGTGGTAACCACGGGGCTGTTCGCGGGATGTACGACGGATACGAGCGGCGATGGGGGCGACGGCGGGACCGAAGACGGCGGCGGGACGGCCGGCGGCACCGTCCCCAGTGCGGTCTCGGAATACCTCTCGGACACCTCGAACTTCGACGGGCAACTGGCGGACCACACCGGCGAAGACGAGGTCACGGTGGCCGTCGGCGCAGAGGGCAACGGCGGGAACTTCGCGTTCGAACCGGCGGCCATCCGGATCGACTCCGGGACGACGGTCGTCTGGGAGTGGACCGGCGAGGGCCAGTCCCACAACGTCGTCCACGAGGAGGGGGACTTCGAGAGCGAAACCACCGCGGAGGAAAGCTTCACCTTCGAACACGACTTCGGCGAGAGCGGCACCTATCGCTACTACTGTCTCCCGCACAAGACGATGGGCATGAAAGGCGCCGTCGTCGTCGAATAGGCGAGGCCGACTGGTTTCTTCGCGGCGCTCGTCGCTCCGGACGAGTCCGCCCGAATCGTCGAGCGTTCTTTGTCGACGCCCCTACAGACCCGACACGTGACAACCGACCACGCCGACCCGGAGTGCGCCGGCCAACTCCACCACGTCGAACTGTGCGCCGCGGACCTCGACGCGGCCGTCGACTTCTGGGACTGGCTGCTCGGAGAACTGGGATACGACCGGAAAGACGAGTGGGAGGGCGGACTGTCGTGGGAGAACGGGCCGACGTACGTCGTGCTCGTGCAGGCCGAGGCTGCAGATCGCCCGTTCGACCGGCGCGAAGCGGGGCTGAACCACCTCGCGTTCCACGCCGCCTCGCGCGAGCAGGTCGACGACATCACCGCCGGGATCCGGGAACGCGACGACGCGTCCCTGCTCTACGGGGAGCAGCATCCGTACGCCGGCGGATACTACGCGCTCTACTGCGAAGGCCCGGAATCGATCAAGATCGAAGTCGTCGCGCCCGAGTGAGGGTTACTCGCCGCGCAGTTCGGCCACGTGGTCGATGCGCTGCTGGACGAGGTCGGGCTTGCCGATGTCGTGGCGGATGCGTAGTCCCTCCTCGCCGGCGACGGCGAGCGCGTCCTCGGCGATCTCCTCGGCTTCGGTGATCGAGTCGGCGACGCCGACGACCGCGAACGACCGCGACGTGGTCGTGTAGATGCCGTCGTCGCGCTCGTCGACGCTGGCGTAGAACAGCAGCGCCTCGCCGCCCGAGCCCTCGGCGGCCGCGGCGGCGCTCTCCTCGTCGACTTTCACCTTCGCGCCGGCCTCGGGGTCGGTCGGGTAGCCGTCGGGGACGGCGTACTTGCAGACGGTAGCCTTCGGCGCGAAGGAGAGCTGCGGCAGCGACTCGCCGTCGCGGGCCGCCGTCAGCACGTCGAGGAAGTCCGTGTTGAGGACGGGCAGCGTGTTCATCGCTTCGGGGTCGCCGAATCGGGCGTTGAACTCGACGACCTTGATGCCGTCGGCGGTGAGCATGAACTGGCCGTAGAGGACGCCCTTGTACCCCTCCAGCGCGTCGACGGTCGCTTCGAGCACGTCGACGGCGTCCATGTAGTCGTCCTCGTCCATGAACGGGAGTTCGAGGGTCGCATCGGAGTAGCTACCCATCCCACCGGTGTTGGGCCCCTCGTCGCCCTCGTAGGCGCGCTTGTGGTCCTGGACGGCCGGCGTGACGCGGACCTCGCCGTTGGCGACGAGCGCCTGGACGGTGAACTCCTCGCCGACGAGGCGCTCTTCGAGGACGATCCGCTCGTAGTCGGACTCGCGGACGTACTCCTTGGCTTCCTCCTTGGAGATCTGATCGCCCGTGACGCGGACGCCTTTGCCGCCGGTGAGGCCGGCGGGCTTGACCGCGAGGTCGCCGTCGTACTCGTCGATGAACTCGGCGGCGGCGTCCATGTCCTCGAAGGTCTCGAAGTCCGGACAGCCCGGGATGTCGTGTTCGCGCATGAAGCGGCGCTGGAAGGCCTTGTCCGTCTCGATGCGGGCCTCGGCCTCCCGCGGACCGAACGCGTAGACGTCGGCGTCGTCGAGCGCGTCGGCGACGCCGGCGGCGAGCGGGGCCTCCGGACCGACGACGGCGAGCGTCGCGTCGACCTCGCGGGCGTAGGAGGTGACCGCGGTCGGGTTCGTCGTGTCGAGCGACTCGAAGCCCTCGGCGAGTCGAGCGATGCCGGGATTGCGGTTGCCCGCGCAGGCGTACAGGTCCGCGTCGGACTCGGCGAGCGCGCGAGCGACGGCGTGCTCGCGGCCGCCCCCGCCGACCAGCAGGACTGTCTCTGTCATACGCGTAGGCCCGCATCCGGTCACCGTAAGTCCTGCGTTTCGACCGATATCCGGCCGCTCACCACTCCGCCGGGGTTTACTGTCGGGACCGCCTACCCTCTTCCATGACCGACGACGCCGACCCGACCGCGCGCAATCGGCTCGACGATGAGGAGAGTCCATACCTCCGACAGCACGCCGACAATCCCGTCAACTGGCAGCCGTGGGACCAGCGAGCGCTCGACGCCGCGGAGGAACAGGACAAGCCCATCTTCCTCTCCATCGGCTACGCCGCCTGTCACTGGTGTCACGTCATGGAAGAGGAGAGCTTCCAGGACGAGGACGTCGCCGAACTGCTCAACGAGCACTTCGTCCCGATCAAGGTCGACCGCGAGGAGCGCCCCGACGTCGACAGCATCTACATGAGCATCTGCCAGCAGGTGACCGGCCGCGGCGGCTGGCCGCTCAACGCCTGGCTCACTCCCGACGGCGACCCGTTCTACGTGGGCACCTACTTCCCGCCCGAACCGAAGCGCAACGCGCCCGGCTTCCGCCAGCTCCTCGAAGACATCGCCGGCTCCTGGAGCGATACCGAGGAGCGCGAGGACATGGAGGAGCGCGCCCGTCAGTGGACCGACGCCATCGAGAGCGACCTGGAGGAGACGCCCGACCGGCCCGGCGACGCGCCCGAGGAGGGCGTGCTCGAAAACGCGGCCAGCGCAGCCCTCCGCGGGGCCGACCGCGAATTCGGCGGCTGGGGCCGCGGCCAGAAGTTCCCCCAGTCCGGTCGCCTGCACGCGCTGATGCGCGCCCACCGCGAGGGCGGTCGCGACGCCTACCGCGAGGTCGTCGAGGAGACGCTGGACGCGATGGCCGACGGCGGCCTCTACGACCACGTGGGCGGCGGCTTCCACCGCTACACGACCGACCGCGAGTGGGTCGTCCCCCACTTCGAGAAGATGCTCTACGACAACGCCGAACTCGCCCGCGTCTTCCTGACCGGTTTCCAGTTCACCGGCCGCGAGCGCTACCGCGAGACCGCCCGTGAGACGTTGGAGTTCGTCGAGCGCGAACTCACGCACCCCGACGGCGGGTTCTACAGCACGTTAGACGCCGAGAGTGAAGACGAAGACGGCGAACGCGAGGAGGGCGCCTTCTACGTCTGGACGCTCGAAGCAGTCGAAGAAGCCGTCGCCGAACACGGCCCTGACGCCGGTCTCGCGGACGACGAGGTCGACCTCGCCGCCGACCTGTTCTGCGACCGGTACGGCGTCACTCCGAGCGGTAACTTCGAGGGGACGACCGTGCTGACGCTGCGCACGCCCGTCGAGGAACTCGCCGACGAGTACGGACGTGACCAGGACGATGTCGAGGAACTGCTGAGCGCAGCGAAATCGGCCGTCTTCGAGGCGCGCGAACAGCGCCCTCGGCCGCCCCGCGACGAGAAGGTCCTCGCCGGCTGGAACGGCCTCATGGTCTCCGCGTTCGCCGAGGCGGCCATCGTCGATTCGGTGTCGTGGGCCGACACTGCGGTCGACGCGCTCGACTTCGCCCGCGAACACCAGTGGGACGAGGACAGCGGAGTGCTCCGTCGGCGGTTCAAGGACGGCGACGTGCGGATCGACGGCTACCTGGAGGACTACGCCTTCCTCGCCCGCGGCGCGTTCGACACCTACCAGGCCACCGGCGAGGTCGACCACCTCGCGTTCGCCCTCGACCTCGCCCGGACCATCGAGGAGGAGTTCTGGGACGACGAGGAGGAGACGCTGTACTTCACGCCCGCGAGCGGCGAGTCGCTCGTGGCGCGACCGCAGGAACTCGCCGACCAGTCGACGCCCTCCAGCGCCGGCGTGGCCGCCGAACTCCTGCTGTCGCTCGATCACTTCGTCGATCACGACCGCTTCGAGTCCGTCGCCGCCGGCGTGCTCGGGACCCACAGCAACCGCATCGAGTCCGACCCGGTCCAGCACCCGTCGCTCGCGCTCGCCGCCGACACCTACCGCTCCGGGAGTAACGAACTCACGCTCGCGGCGGAGTCGCTCCCCGACGACTGGCGCGAGACGCTCGCGGCGACCTACGTGCCGCGCAGGCTACTCGCGCCGCGTCCACCGACTGACGACGCGCTCGTCTCGTGGCTCGAATCGCTCGACCTCGACGACGCCCCGCCGATCTGGGCCGGCCGCGAGGCGCGAGACGGGGACCCGACGGTCTACGCCTGCCAGTCGCGGGCGTGTTCGCCGCCGACCCACTCCGTCGCCGAGGCGCTTGAGTGGTTCGGCGAGTGAACGCGACGGGAAGAGAGATCGGAGAAATCGGACCGAGAGGCGGCCAGGGCTGTCAGACCGAGTTGGCCAGCGCTTCGAGTTCCCGGCCGAGATAGACGGCGATCGGGACCGCCTCCTCTTCGACGAACCGCGCGACTTCCTCGCCGTCGCGCTCGACGACCACCGTCGGGATGTACTCGACGTCGTACTCCTCGACCTTCGGGCCGGTCTTGCTGCCGTCGTCTTCCTTCTCGACGGCGTACTCCTCGATCCGGTCGTCGGGCACGCCGGCGGCGTCGAGCGCCGCGCCGAAGTCCGGTAGCTGCGATCGGCAGTCGATGCACCAGTCGCCGCCCCAGACCTTGTAGGTGACCTCGTCTCTGAGCGCCGCGAGCACGTCGACCGTGTCGGCGTAGGCCTCCTCGGTCCACACCGGGTTCGGCTCCATGGTCTCCAGTGACATACGTCCCTCTACCGGGCGGGGTGGCTTAACGACAACGCTCCGGCCAGCCTGGCTACTCGCCGCCGGTTCCGGCCCGTTCGCGGATCACGCCGTCGAGGATCCGCCGGTGACAGCGTTTCGACTCGCCCTCGAAGCAGACGAGCGCCACTGATTCGCCGTCCGCCACCCGCTTCGCGAGCGCGTCGACCGCGTCTCTGGCCGCCTCGTCGCTGGCGAGATGTTCGCGGTAGCGGGCTTCGAAGTCGGTCTCCCCCCAGGCGGCGTTGTGGGCTTCCTCGTCGCACAGGCCCTGCATCCGGAGGTCCTCCTGGCGCTCTTTGGTTTCCGAGAGGAGTGACTCCGGAGGGCCGAGCGCCGGCACGTTCTCGTCGACGAGCGCGCTGAACCACCCCGTCGGTCGCCGGACGACGCCGACCAGTCGCGCGTCGTCGGGCACCTCGGCGATGTCGTGCTGGAGCGCGGCCGCGTAGGTGTCCGTAACGGTCCCCGTCACACCCGGGTCTCCGGCCGAGACGGCGGAAAAAGTTTCGACGCTACGGGCGGCTACTGCGCGATATCAGACGGGATCGAACGGGCGGTACAACGGGACGGCGGGCGTCGTCGGCGGCGATCAGTCCTTGCCAGTGAAGTGGCCCTGTTCGTCGCGCTCCTGCTCCTGGGCGGAGTGTTTGCCGCCGCGCGAGCGGGCTTCCTGCGTCAGGCCCTGGGTGTTGCCGCCGCTGTTCTGGTTGCTGCTACTCTGGTTGTCGCCGCGGTCGCTCTGGCTCGAGCGGCTCTGGTTCTGCTGGCTCTGCTGGCCCTGCTGGCCGCCCTGCTGGTGTCGCTGCTGACTCTGCTGGTGCTGCTGGCCACCCTGGTGGCCGGTGAACTGGCCGTGCTGGTCGCGCTGCTGGGAGTGGGCCGAGTGCTGACCGCCGATCGAGCGGCCCTGCTGGCCGCCGAACTGCTGGCCGCCCTGCTGACCCTGTTGCTGCTGACGGTGCTGGCCGCCCTGCTGTTGCTGGCCGCCCCGCTGCTGACCGCCCTGTTGCTGCTGACGGTGCTGGCCGCCCTGCTGTTGGTGTCGCTGCTGGCCCTGTTGCTGGCCGCCCCGCTGCTGGCCGCCCTGCTGGTTGGGCGACATGAACTGGCCGGACTCGTCACGCGGGAGCTGCTGGGCGATCTGCCGGTGTTCCTGTCGGAACTGCTGGGAGTGACGCTGGTCCTGGGCGCCCTGGTCGGCGCCGCGGCCCTGCTGGCCGGGGAAGCCGGCCTGCCGACCGCTCGGCTGCTGCTGGGCCGGGATGTACCCCTGCTGTTGCTGGCCCTGGCGGCCCTGCTGGCCCTGCTGATAGTTCTGCTGTCCGCCGAACTGCTGGCCCTGCTGCTGTCGTCGCTGCTGGCCGCCCTGCTGGTGCTGCTGGCCGCCTTGCTGGTGCTGCTGGCCGCCTTGCTGGTGCTGCTGGCCGCCTTGCTGGTGCTGCTGGCTGCCCTGGTGGCCGGTGAACTGGCCCTGCTGGTCGCGCTGCTGGGAGTGGGCCGAGTGCCGGCCACCCCGGGAACGGCCCTGCTGCTGGTTGTGCTGACTTTGCTGTCGACGGTTGTTGTTGTTCTGGGACATGGTTGATCTGGAGTACGCGGTGAACCCCGTCCGACGAAGTCCGTCGAACGGTGTACCCACACGTTACCTCGGGACCCACATCCCCGTTCGGCCTGCAATAGAAACCCGGCTAGATTGGCCCCCTCGACGGGATGATCTGCCGTTTCGGCGATAGTTCGTCACTGACGGCCGCACTCCCTGCCGCTGCCACGGCCCATTTAAGGGCACACACCGTATCCCGCCGTAGTGTACGCGAGCATCCTCGATACGATCGGGTCGCCGCTGGTGGAGGTCGACGCGCCGGACGGCGCCACCATCGCGGCGAAAGTGGAATCGTACAACCCCGGCGGGTCGGCCAAGGACCGCCCGGCGAAGGAGATGGTCGAAGCCGCCGAACGCGACGGGGTGCTCACCGAGGGCGACGGCATCATCGAACCCACGAGCGGCAACACGGGCATCGGACTCGCCGTGGTCGGCGCCGCGAAGGGCTACGACGTGACGCTCGTCATGCCGTCCTCGAAGTCGCCCGAGCGCCGGCAGATCATGCGCGCCTACGGCGCCGACATCGAACTCGTCGACGGCGACATCTCCGACGCCAAAGACCGCGCCGACGAACTGGAGGCCGAGGACGGCTACGTCCAACTCCGCCAGTTCGAGAACCCGGCCAACCCCGAGGCGCACTATCGCTCGACGGGCCCGGAGATCCTCGACGAGATCGGCGACCGGGAGATCGACGCGTTCGTCGCAGGCGTCGGCACCGGCGGGACGCTCACCGGTATCGGCCGTCGGCTCCGGGAGACGTTCCCCGACGTGGAGATCGTGGCGGTCGAACCGGCGAGCAACGCCGTCCTCTCCACGGGCGAGGCCGGCGACGACGACTTCCAGGGGATGGGCCCGGGGTTCGTCAGCGACAACCTCGACCGCGAGCTGATCGACGACGTCGAGACGGTCGAACTCGACGCCGCCGAAGCGGAGTGCCGTCGGCTCGCCCGCGAGGAGGGGATCCTCGTCGGCCAGTCCTCGGGCGGGACGAACCTCGTCGCCAGGCGCGTGGCCGAGCGCCTCGCCGTCGAAGACGCGGTCGAGGACCCCCTCGTCGTCACCGTCTACTGGGACAGCGGCGAACGGTACATGTCGACCGGCATGTTCGACTGACGCCGTCGACCGCCACTTCTCGACACCGACCAGTCGCCCGCACTCGACACAGCCCGGCCCCCCGCTACTCCTCGACGCCGTTCGCGTTCGAGTCGTCGCCCGCGGACTCGTCGGCCCCCTCACCGCGCGGACGCCGCCCGTTCTCCTGCGCGGCCTCGAACGCCCGGAGTTCGCCGCTGACACGCTCGTCGGCCTGGCCGTGCATATACCGGCCGAGCGCCGCCGCGAGTCCGGCGACGACGAGCGCGACCCCGGTCACGGCCCCCACCGCGATCTGGAGATCGCCGCTCGCGGCGCCCCGGTCGCCGATTCGCAGGCCGACGGGGATGAGGGCGGTCCCCGCGGCGATGAGGTAGAGGCTCCGGGCGAACGCCTCCGCCGGGACGCGGGCCCGGGCGAGGTAGGCGGCGGGCGCGAGCCAGCCACCCAGGAACACGAGCGGCGCGGTCCAGACCGACAGCGGCCGGACCGTGCTCACCAGGAACAGACTTAGCGGCGCGAGCGGGACGGCGACGGCCAGGCCGGCGACGACCATGACGCGCCCGGACGCCCGCCGCTCGCCGCCCTCCACCGAGAGAAATTCGGGCTGTTCGTCCTCGAACAGGCCGTCGAGTTCCGAGAGGTCGACTGCCTCCTCGCCGGCGCTGCGGGGACTGCCGTCTCCCGTGCCGGCGCTGTCGACGCCGTCGTCAGCGCGACCGTCGCCGTCTTCCCCGTCGCGTTCGTCCGACTGGTCGGCCATGGCACCTCGTTTGCGCCCGGTCGACAAGAATCCCGGTCACGCGACCGTCGACCGGCGCCGAGGGCAGCGACGGCGGCGCGGCGACGAGAAACGACTATACCGGCGCACGCCCACGCAACTGGCATGCGACTGGAGGACTACTGGGGAATCGGGCCGAAGACCCGGGACCTGCTCGCCGAACAGCTGGGCGTCGAGCGAGCGCTGGCGGCCATCGAGTCGGCGGACACCCGGGCGCTGGTCGACGCGGGCCTCTCGCAGGGACGGGCCACGCGGATCCTCCGGCGGGCGCAGGGCGGCGAGGCGATGGACGTGCTCGCGACGCGGGACACCCGCGAGGTGTACAAGGAGATCCTCGACCTCGCCGGCGAGTACGCCCTCACGGAGGACGCCGCCAGCCGGATCCGCATCCTCACGCCGTTGGGCTCCCGCGAGGAGATGGCCGAGCGCATCGACCGGATCCTCGAAGCCCGCGACTCGTGGACGGCGCTCGACGACGAGATGCGGACGGCCGTCGAGGAGGCGTTCGAGGAGAACGCCGCCGGCGGCGAACTCGCCGCCGTCCGGACCGCGCTCGCGCTCTCCGAGGCCGGCGTCTCCGCGGGCGTCTTCGAACCGATCGCCGACCTGGACGACGAGACCCTGGAGGACGCGGCGGCCGCGCTCGCGGGGCTCCGCAACGGCGGCGACAGCATCGGCGAAGGGGCCGACGACCGACTCGACTCGCTCCGGGGAGCGCTCGCCGACATCGAGGACATGGCCGCGACGCCCGAACGCGTCGCCGAGGAGGTGCAGTCGGGTGCCCGCGGCCCGGACGACTTCCGGGAGACGCTCGTCCGTCACGTCACGAGCGAGACCGAGGTGGACGTGACACGGGTCCGCGAGGCGATGCCCGGCGAGGCGACCGACGCCGGCGACTTCGTGGCCGAGACGCTCCGGTCGCTGGCCGGCGATCTGCGGACGGCCGTCGACGAGCGGGAGGTCGAAGTCGCCGACCGACTCGAAGGGACAGTCGAGACCGCCAGGGAGGAGATAGACGCCGCGGTGACCGCGGTCGACGACGTGGCCCTGTACGTCTCGCTGGCTCGCTTCGCCGAGGCGTACGACCTCCAGCGGCCCGAGTTCGTCGACCGGGAGACCGTCGCCGTCGAGAACGCGCGCAACCTCTCGCTGGTCGCCGGGGGCGTGCCGGTCCAGCCCGTCACCTACGGCATCGGCGACCACGACCTCGACGTCGCCACCGCCGACGCGCCGCCGCGCGACCACCGCGTCGCCGTGCTCACCGGCGCGAACTCCGGTGGGAAGACCACCCTCCTCGAAACGCTCTGTCAGGTGCAACTGCTCGCCCAGATGGGCCTGCCGGTGCCCGCCGACAGCGCCGAGGTGGGCGTCGTCGACGCCGTCGTCTTCCACCGGCGCCACGCGAGTTTCAACGCCGGCGTGCTCGAATCGACGCTCCGGTCGGTCGTGCCGCCGCTGACCGACGAGGGCCGGACGCTGATGCTCGTCGACGAGTTCGAGGCCATCACCGAACCCGGCAGTGCAGCCGATCTGCTCCACGGCCTCGTCCGGCTGAGTGTCGATCGCGGCGCGCTCGGCGTGTTCGTCACGCACCTCGCCGACGACCTCGAACCCCTCCCGCCGGAAGCGCGCGTCGACGGCATCTTCGCGGAGGGGCTGACCCCGGATCTCGACCTGGAAGTCGACTACCAGCCGCGCTTCGAGACGGTGGGCCGGTCGACGCCGGAATTCATCGTCTCGCGGCTTGTCGCCAACGCCGGCGACCGCAGCGAGCGGGCCGGCTTCGAGACGCTCGCCGAGGCCGTCGGCGAGGAGGCCGTCCAGCGGACGCTCTCGGACGCCCGCTGGACGGCCTGAGGCGGCGCCGCGGCGCGGATCAGACCGCCCCGACCGTCGTGAGATCGCCGCCGTCGGCGGCGTCGTCTTCGCTCTCTGTCTCGCTGTCCGTACCGCCGTCGGTTGATCGCCGGTGGTCGTCGTCGGCCGACTCGTACTCCGGCGCGATGATGCACAACATGGCTCTCACCAGGCTCTCCGGCGGGGATCGAACCCGCCGCTCCGGCTCGGGGCCGGCGTCACACCGCTGTGACCGCGGAGAGCAAAGGGTCGGGACGGTCCGCTGGGGGAACCGTCGCCGATAGTTCGCGCCGTTCACGACTCGTCCGCGTCGGCCGCGTCGGCGACGAGGACGGTCGCCTCCATGATGCCGAAGCCGTCTTCGAGCGTCTCGCGGACGGCGTCGGCGTCGGGCGCGTGGTCGGGGAAGACGAGCCAGACGGTGGCCGTCACCCGGATGTCCGTCGCGCGAGGCGTCACGTCGGTCACGCCGGTGACTTCGGCCGTCTCGACGCCGTCAACGTCGGCGACGACCGTCCGGACGCCGCTCTCCAGGTCGGCCATGGTGTCCCGGGGGACCCACAGGTCGACTTCCGCCGTCGATTCCACCGCGGTTGTGGCATGGACTGCCATAGACGCCCGGCGCGAGTCGAACGCGCGTCGCCTGAGCGACCGCCGTGCGGGCGTCGGGGCGCGCAGTGATGCCTCTCTCCGGCACCGCTGGCGCTGGTTCGCCGACCGCGCTCCCCGCCCGAGCCGGACGCGACGACGGAGGCCGCGTCAGCGACCGGGAGTCGGGGGAGCGCGGACCGGGCGTGCGTGGGCCGATGGGGACGCGGCGAAGCGCGGATCCATCGGTGGGACGAGACCTGTCGTCACGCGAGACGGGCCGGTGGCCACGACGTCGGGGTCACAGGAAGAGCCGAGATCGGCTCGAACCGACAGCCGTCGACCGGACTGGGAGCCCGGACGGCCCGCGCGGGTTCACGCGGCGACGGTCGGTTCGAGCAGGCGGTTGCCCCCGGCAGACCGACCGATCGATAGATCCTTCCCGCTGGGATCCACCGCGCCGAACCCCGCCGTGCAGGCGGCGTCGGCATACCCGACGGTGTCGCCTGACGGGCCGTGTGCCCGGGCGAGCATGGGAGTCGGGTTGAGGTCGGTCATTCGGGATCACCGCTCGCACCGTTAGTGGTGGAACGTACTCGATACGTCTACACGGGAATATATTAAATTTTTTCCACGTATGCGAGGGGCTGTCATGCAGGGAACTTTCGGGAGGGCCACACTTATGGGCCAGATACTCCTAGTACGAGGCATGAAGAAACGCCTGAAACGGATCCTGAGTCGTGCTCGCTACGCAGCCATCGGTGCCGCCGTCGGCGCCGGGATCGGCGGTCTCGTCGGCCGCAACGCCGCGAGTACCGGCGGCGCGCTCGGCGCTATCGTCGGCGCGACCATCGGCGAGAAGCGCGTCACCGTCGACTCGTTCATCGAAGACGTGAAAGAACGGCGTGCGGAACGGGTCGAACTGGCCGACGAGGACTGACGACCCGGCTCGTCCGCCGCGACCGGTGGCTCCCCTTCGGCCCTGACGGATCTGCCGGCCTCAGACTCGTTCTTCGACGTGCAGCCGAGTGACGTGACCGCCGCAGCCGCACTGCTCGACGTACTCGTACCGGACGGCGTCGCCGAACGCCTCCGCGAGTTCGTCGTAGAGATACGTCTCCGGGTGACCGTGGTCGCCGTGGGTCACGAGGTTGACGTGGTTGCCCGGCGCGGTGTGTTCGACCGCGTCGAGCGCCTGTGAGACGACGAGTTCGCGGTCCTCGCCGTGGTGCGGTTTCTCCAGGTTCGCCGACCAGGAGTTCTCGTGGACGTGGTCGGTCACGGGCTCGACATCGTCGTGGCTGACGGACATACCGTTCGATAGGCGTCTCGAACGCATACCCACAGCGCCGAACACGTTCGGCCGGGGCCGTTAGTCGACGTGACTGTCGTCGTCCGTCCGGTCGTCCGCGTCGTCCTCGCCGTCCTCGCCGTCCTCGCTGTCCTCGTCCGGTTCCTCGACCGTTCGTTCCTGTACCTGGACGCCCTTTCCGGCGAGATACCGCATCTGCCGCCGGGCGAACTCCTCCTCGCGGGCGCCCTGGGTCGCGAGGACGTACATCAGCGCGCGGCCGGCGGGTCGCATCGTCCGCCCCGCGCGCTGGGTCCCCTGTCGGCGCGACCCGCCGAGTCCGGAGGCGACGACGGCGAGCGAGGCGTCCGGGAGGTCGATCCCCTCGTCGCCCACCCGGGAGACGACCAGCGTCCGGAGCGACCCGTCGCGGAACTGCTGGAACAGCCGCTCGCGCTCGTGGTGCGGCGTGTCTCCGCTGATGAACGGCACGTCGAGAGCGGCCGAGAGGTCCCGTCCCTGGTCGAGGTAGTCGACGAAGACCAGCGCCTTCTGCTCGGGATGCCGGGTGAGGATCCGACGCGTCTCGTCGATCTTCGCGGGGTTCGAGGCGGCGATCTGGCGGCGCTCGTGGCCCTCGCTGCCCACGTACTCGTTGCGGCTCTCTTCGTCGGTCCACGGCACGTACCGGATCTCGACGCGCGGTTCGGCGACGAACCCCTCGTCGAACAGCGAGTCCCAGTCGGTCCCGATCGGCGGGCCGATGAGCGTGAAGATTTCCTCCTGGAGATCGTCCTCGCGGACGGGCGACGCCGAGAGCCCGAGTCGGTGGCGGGTCTGGAGGTTGGCGCTCCGCCGGTAGACGTCGCTGGGGACGTGCTGGACCTCGTCGTAGACGATGAGTCCCCACTCCCTGGAGTCGAACAGGTGTCGGTGACGGTCCATCCCGGCGGTCTGGTACGTCGCGATGGTGACGGGTCGAACGTCCTTCTTCCCGCCGTGGTACTCCCCGACCTGGGACTCGTCGAGGGTCGTGTGAGCCAAGATCTCGTCGCGCCACTGACGGACGAGTTCACGGCTGGGGACCAGGATCAACGTCTCGCCGCCGACGCGCTCCAGGATACCCATCGCGGCGACCGTCTTGCCGCTGCCCGGCGGGCCGACGAGCACGCCCGATTTACTCTCCATGAACCGCTGGACCCAGTCGTGCTGGTACTCGCGCAGATCCAGCGTGAGCGAGAGCTCCAGCGGGTCGCCGGATTCGAGGTCCCGCTCGTCCTGGACGGGATAGCCGGCCTCGTAGAGGATCCGCTTGACCTCGGCGGTGGCCTCCTCGGCGACCCAGCTCTCGGTGTCCGAGATGGGTGCCCGGAGGTGGTGGTCGTCGAGTTTCTGCCGGGCGACGTTGCCCATCAGGTTCTCCGTCGCCGCTTCGAGCACGGTGTACCCGTCCTCGTGCGTCCGGAGCGTGAACTGGTGGGCGCGCTTCCACTGTTCGGCGATCCACTCTTCGAGGTCTGGGTAGCGCTGGGGCAACACGTCGCGGACGGTCCCGAGGAGGCCCTCCACGTCGTCGTAGGGCGCCTGCCAGATATCGGAGTCCGCCATCTCGTAGACGTACCCGCGGTCGCCGTTCGTATCGACCAGGCGGGCGAACTGCGAGAGCTGCGCCCGTGTGAACTGCGCAGGCCTGTCGACGACGATCTGGCGGCGGTTCGGGAAGACGACGAACCGCTCGCGGTCGGCGTACTCGGTCCACTCCGCGGGGTACCACACCGTCGGGTCCTGGGAGACGTCCCGACTCACGACCCCGCCCTCCCGTTCGAGGTCCGCGAGCCACGGTTCGGTTTCATCCCGGGATTGGTCCAGTCGACGCGCGATCTCGTCGGTCGTCAGGACTGGCCGACCCGCCCGTTCGACCGCCTCGTGGAACCGATCGAGCGACGCGTCGTCCTGGTCGTCTGTCACACCCGCCCGTTGGCCGCCCCGCGACATGGCGCTTTCGTCTGCCAAACCGGCCGGGACCACGTCCGAGAGGACGGAGTAATTTCAGATAGATATAATAGTTTCCAACCGATCATTATGGCCTGCACCGCTACTCACCGTCCCTGACGGTGGCGTAATTCCACCAGTCAGGAAATCGGAATAGCGGCCCCTATATGCCGTCATTGGCCGTTAGGACGGTATTTTCCAGAGGTTCCGGCGGGCATCGATCGCTGGTGTCTCGTCACCCGTCCGCTATCGATACTGAAGATAAATCCTGGTTATGGGGGTTATTCTGACCGGTATCACGTTCTCGGCGAAGATCTCACGCAACGAGACGTATCCGGATTTGATCCACCCCGATCGCATAATCATTTTTATATTATTGTGAAAACATAGGTATTAGAGTATATCTTCTGAGGGGCCAGTTCAGGTATGGGTACAGACCGATGCGGTCGGATCAGGGTTTCCGGTCGATCGATCGCTAACAAAAACGGCGGCCGAGATTGGTGGCGCAGTCCGGTCGGTGTGTGGCTCGGGGCGAATCGGCGGCGGGAACGTCGACGCCGCGGGTCCGGCGTTACGAGTACGTGACGTTCAGTTCGAGGACGTTCGCGGTTTCGAGGACTCGCTTGGGGAGTTCCTCGCGGAAGCGCTCGTTCTCGAAGCGGTGGGACGGGCCGGAGACGCTGATCGCACCGAGGACGCGGTCGTCGTTGCTGAGGACCGGTGCGGCGACGCACCGCAGTCCGGACAGGCGTTCCTCGTCGTCGAACGCGACGCCGCGCTCGCGGATGTCCGCAAGCGTCTCGAACAGTTCGTCGCGGTCGGTGACCGTCCGATCGGTGGTTTCCGGCAGGCCGTGGCGGTCGATGATCTCGTCGACGCGTTCCTCGGAGAGGTGCGCGAGAATGGCCTTCCCGAGCGCCGTGCTGTGCAGGCAGACGCGGTTACCGACGTGTTCTTTCACGCGGACCGCGTTCTCGCCGCGGGTTCGATATAGGTAGGTGCCCTTGCCGTGCTCCTCGACGAGGAGGTTGCAGAGTTCGCCCGTCTCGTTCGCGAGGCGGTCGAGTTCGGGCCGGGCTATCTCGAAGATCTGCGACTGGTTGCGCGCGTACGCGCCGTGTTCGAGGAACCGCAGGCCGATGCGGTACTGGTCGTCGGCCTTGACGACGTAGGCCTCCTGTTCGAGCGTGCTCAGGTAGTTGTGGACGGTGCTTTTGGGGAGGTCGAGGTGCGTCGACAGTTCCGTCACTCCCGCGCCGCCGAGCTCCTGGAGACCGCCGATGATCCGGAATGTGCGTTCGACCGACTTTACCGTGTTTCGCGCGGACTGCGCCATATCGAGCGAGAGACACCCCGCTGTCTTAATCGTTCTGCAATCGCAAACGGCCGTTCAGATATTCACTCGGCTCCGAGAAAATCCCTCGTGACGTCAGACGGTCGTAACCGGGTTAGTAAGCGTACCGATCCCTTCGATGTCGATCTCGATCTCGTCGCCTTCGCGGAGAGTGAAATCGCCTTCCGGGACGAGCGCTGTTCCGGTCAACAGAACAGTCAGCCGGGGGACGACGTTGTGGCGGGTGAGATAGGAGGTCAGTTCCTCGCACGTGCGGACCATCTCGCTGGTGTTGGTGGTCCCCTCGTAGGCGACCTCGCCGTCGCGGTGGATCTGCATGGTCATCTCCAGGTCGTGGGGGTCGTCGACTTCCGAGAGGGAGACGACGCAGGGGCCGAGCGAACAGCAGCGGTCGTAGACCTTGGCCTGGGGGAGATAGAGCGGATTCTCGCCCTCGATGGAGCGGCTGCTCATGTCGTTCCCGATGGTGAAGCCGACCATCTCGCCGTCGAAGAGGACGACGCCGAGTTCCGGTTCGGGCGTGTCCCAGGTGGAGTCGGCCCGGATGCCGACCGCCTCGTCGGGGCCGACCGTCCGGCTCGGCGTCGCCTTGAAGAATATCTCCGGGCGCTCGCTCTCGTAGACGTCGATGTAGACGTCAGGCTTGTCACTCTCTTCCTGGCGCGCTTCCTCGCTGATCTGGTAGGTGACGCCGGAGGCCCACACCTCCGGCGGTTCGACGGGCAGGACGACGTCGTCGTCGTCGAACTCGCACTCCTCGGCGTCGTCGAGGTACGCCTCGGCGCTCTCGTCGAGGCCCTGGCGCGCCTCGTCGGCGCTCGCGAGTAGCTCCTCTACTGTCGCGGGGCCACCCGACGCGCTCGTGAGGTCGTAGGCCGTCTCTCCGTCGGACGCGACCAGTCGCTGGTCGCTCCCCCGCGTCACTCGGAAGTATCTCATGTGTTGTACTGCATTGGACAGGCAGTATTTAAGTGTGCCGGGCGTGATCCGCCAACGGCGGCCAGGGCGGAGCGGCCGGTCGCCCGCTCTCGCGGGGCCCGCGGCGAGGGGTACCGGCACCGCAAGAGTTTTTGAACGTTCGAGAGAGGTGAACAAACATGGACGTAGGTGTGCTGACCGTGGCGCTCGGCGGCGAATCGCTCGAAGACGCGTTCGCGTACCTCTCGGACCAGGGGGTCGACGCGGTCGAACTCGGGTGCGGCGGGTTCGTCGGCGACGACCACCTCCCCCGCGAGGAGTACCTCGACGACGACGATGCACAGGCCGAACTGCAGGACCTGCTCGACGAGCACGACCTCTACGTGTCCGCGCTCGCGACGCACAACAACCCGCTCCACCCCGACGACGAGCGGGCCGAACGCGCCGACACGGAACTTCGCGAGGCCATCACGCTCGCCGACCAGCTCGGCGTCGACGCCGTCACGTGCTTCTCGGGCCTGCCCGCCGGCGGCCCGAACGACGAGACGCCGAACTGGATCACGGCCCCGTGGCCGAACGAGCACCACGAGGCCCACCAGTACCAGTGGGAGGTCGCGGAGGAGTACTGGTCCGGTCTAGCCGAACACGCGGCCGACCACGACGTGAAGGTCGCCATCGAGATGCACCCCAACATGCTGGTCTACGAGCCGACCGGCATGCTCGAACTCCGCGAGCGCACGAACGAGTACATCGGCGCGAACTTCGACCCCTCGCACCTGTTCTGGCAGGGCATCGACATCACCGAGGCCATCCGCTTCCTGGGCGAGGAGGACGCCGTCCACCACTTCCACGCCAAGGACACGAAGGTCTACGAGGCCAACAGCCGCGTGAAGGGGGTCCTCGATACCGAACCGTACACCGAGGAACCGGACCGCTCGTGGCTGTTCCGTTCCATCGGCTACGGCCACGGCGAGGAGTTCTGGAAGGACGTCGTCTCGACGCTCCGGATGATCGACTACGACGGCGCCCTCTCCATCGAACACGAGGACTCGCTCACGTCGCCGAACGAGGGCCTGAAGAAGGCCATCGACGTGCTCCAGCGCTCCGTCTTCGAGACCACCCCCGGCGACGCATACTGGGCCTGAGGTGACCGAGATGAGTGACACACCCCTCTCCGTCGGCGTGCTCGGGTACCGCTTCATGGGCAAAGCTCACGCGAACGCGCTCGCGCGTCTGCCGATGTTCTTCCCGGAGGCGCCGGAAGTCGAACGGGAAGTCATCGTCGGGCGCGACGAGGAAGCCCTCGCCGAGGCGGCGGACCGACTCGGCTTCGAGCGCTACGCGACCGACTGGGAAGACGTGGTCGAGGAGGTCGACGTGTTCTACAACCTCGGGCCGAACAACGTCCACGCCGACCCGTCGATCGCCGCGCTGGAAGCCGACACGCACGTCTTCTGCGAGAAACCGCTCGCGCACACCCTCGAAGACGCCGAGCGGATGCGCGACGCCGCCCGCGACTCGGAGGCGACCGCCGGCATCGCCTTCAACTACCGGTTCATCCCGGCGATCCAGTACGCCAAGAACCTGATCGACGCGGGCGAACTCGGCGAGATCCACCACGTCCGCGGGACGTACCTCCAGGACTGGCTCGTCGACCCCGAGGCGCCGTGGAGCTGGCGTAACTCGAAGGAACTGGCCGGGTCGGGCGCTCTCGGCGATCTGGGCGCTCACACCATCGACCTGACGCGCTTCCTCGTCGGGGACCGGGCAGGGGACATCGCCCGCCTGTCGGGCCAGCTACAGACCTTCGTCGACGAGCGGCCCGTTCCCGGCGGTGACGACGGCTCCCTGTCGGGCGAGGGCGGCGACTCGGCCGAGACCCGCGAGGTGACCGTCGACGACGCCTACACCGCCCAGGTCGAGTTCGAGAACGGCGCCGTCGCCACCTACGAGGCGTCGCGGTTCGCCACCGGTTGCAAGAACGACCACAGCGTCGAGATCAACGGCTCGAAGGGCAGCCTGAAGTTCTCGCTCGAACGGCTGAACGAACTCGAACTCCTCCTGGAGGGCGACCGCGGTTTCCAGACGATCAACGTGACGGAGGCCGACGACCCGTACATGGAGCACTGGTGGCCCGTCGGCCACGTCCTCGGCTGGGAGCACACGTTCGTCCACGAGAACTACGAGTTCCTCACGGCCGCGGCCGCCGGCGAGGAGCACTCCCCGTCCTTCGAGGACGGCTATCGCGTCCAGGAACTGCTCGCCGCAATCGAGGAGTCCGACGCCTCCGGCCAGTGGCTCGAAGTCTGAGACGAGCGGCCGCCGGCTGAGCCGAGTTCGAGGGCGAACCCGGCAGGAATCACTCGCGGCGGCACCTTTTTCGCGCTCCTGCGATTTGGTAGCCTATGACGCTGACAGCTGCTGTCATCGGTGCGGGACCGGATCCTGACAACCCCAGCGGCGAGGGCTACGCGATGGGGTATCGCCACGCCGACGCCTACGAGGCGGTCGACGGCGTCGAACTCCTCGCGGTCGCGGACATCGTCCCCGAGAACGCCCGCGCGTTCGCGGACGAGTACGGCCTCGGCGACGACCGCGTCTTCGAGGACTACGAGTCGATGCTCGACGCGGTCGAACCGGACGTCGTCAGCGTGACCGTTCCGCCGGCGCTCCACGCGGACATCTCGCTCGGGTGCATCCGGAGCGGCGTCGTCGAGGCCGTCCACTGCGAGAAGCCGATGTCGCGCACCTGGGCCGAGGCCCGCGCGATGGCCGAGGAAGCGGACAGTCACGACGTCCAGCTGACGTTCAACCACCAGCGCCGCTTCGGCGAGCCGTTCCGCCGGGCGAAGGAACTGCTCGACGACGGCGAGATCGGCGACCTCGAACGCGTCGAGTTCTCCGCGCCCAACGTCTACGACTACGGGAGTCACTCGTTCGACCTCTGTTCGTTCTACAACGACGAGGCCGAGGCGGAGTGGGTGCTCGCGAGCGTCGACTACCGCGAGGAGGACGTCCTCTTCGGCGCCCACAACGAGAACCACGCCGTCGTCCAGTGGCGCTACGAGAACGGCGTCACCGGCCTGGCGACGACCGGCGTGGGAGCGGAGACGGTCGCCTGTCACAACAGGCTGGTCGGCAGCGACGGCGTCATCGAAGTCGGCCCCGGCGGCGTCGCCGCCTCGGAACCCCTCCGGATCCGCCGCGACGGCGAGGGCTGGGAGTCTATCGACTGCGACGAGGGAGTCCACGGCGGCGACTGCATCCGGCGTGCGATCGCCGACGTCGTCGAGGGCGTCGAAACGGGCGACGCCTCGGAGCTGTGTGCCCAGAATGCCCTCGTCGGCACGGAGCTGATATTCGGCGCCTGGGAGTCCGCGCGCCGCCGCGGCCGCGTCGACTTCCCCCTGGAGATCGACGACAACCCCCTCGAATCGATGGTCGAATCGGGCGACCTGACGCCGGAATCCGGCGAGTCCTGACGCATCGTCCTCCGTTAGGACGCTACGATCACCGCGACAGACGGACCGCAAAACCAGGCGGGTCTGCCGAACGGAGTATCGATCTGCGCGACCGACAGTTCCACCAGCCCGTTACCACGTCCCGCGGAGGTGAACCGTTTGGTTACCATACTCACAGACGTTCTCCATTCCGGTTATCTGTTTTCTAAAGCATCTTAGGCCCACACTATTAGAGAACAGAGGCGATCTCGCGGTCGACTGCCGATCTGGTGTTGCCGTCCCCGGTAACTCGCGCCTACGACCTCGCGGTCGGATGCAGTCACTTGGCCCTATCCGGTCTGACATCGGGAAATATTCGGAATTCGGTTGTCGTTTCCGATTGACAATCACACGCAAAGCCGTGCGTGGAACTCGTTCGATTACAAGATTACGGATGTAATACCGACGAGAATGGTCGCCCCAGCCCCACAATATACAGATCATTGTTCTCTATATCTCACAAAGGATCGATCCCGGATGGCAGGCCGGTCAATCGGACTGAGACCCGAACGGGAGTGCGGAACGAAGTCGGCGAGAGCGGGATCGAGAAGGCGGACGGACTGAGAGACGGGACTGGAGGGTTCGAAATTGGGGACGAGGCGGAGAGTGGGCCGTCCTACCGTCGTCCGTCGAGCAGGTCGACGAGCGTCCAGTAGGCGTCTTTCGGTCGGCGGTACTCGGTGACGATCCCCTTGTTGTTCCGCGAGCGCGGTCGGGTCATCGCGTGGTCGGGGTTCCCGAGCGTGTCGCAGAACTGCCAGACGGTGAACCCGGCGACGCCGTCGCGCTCGCGGAACAGTTCGACGCAGTCGGCGAGGAGTTCGGCCTGGTAGGTCTCGGACCACTTCCGGCCGGCGTGGGTCCGCTCGCCGGGGACGGCGCCGGCGCCGAACTCGGAGACGACGATCGGTTTCTCGTCGTACGAATCCTCGATGCGGTCGAGGTGCTCCGACCAGTCGCCGTCGTCGCGGTACCAGCCCCAGTAGGCGTTCACGCAGAGGAAGTCGCAGTACTGGAACGCGCGGTCGGTCTCGCCTTCCCAGTCGGCGTTCGAGGCGACAGTGACCAGCCGGGAGTCGTCGAGGCCGTCGACGATCTCGCGGAGCTGGCTCGTCGCGTCCGCGACGGTCCGCTGTTCGTTCGCGCACTCGTTCGAGAGACTCCAGGCGAATATCGACGGGTGGTGGCGATCCCGCTCGACCATCTCGACGAGCGTCTGCTGACCGACTTGCTCGCACCCGGTCACGGTTGACTCGTCGACCTGCCAGAGCGGGATCTCTTCGATGACGAGGATCCCCTCCTCGTCGCACAGGTCCAGAAAACGGGGGTGGTTCGGGTAGTGCGAACAGCGGATCGTGTTACATCCCGCCCGCTGGATGATATCCAGGTCCTGCTGCTGGATGCGAAGCGGCTGGGCCGCGCCCCAGTCGGGGTGGTCCTCGTGGCGGTTGACGCCCGCGAGAGAGACGGGTTCGCCGTTGAGCAGGATGTCCCGACCGTCGACCGCTACCTCGCGGAACCCGATGCGGTCGCGGAGGTCGTCCGCGAACGTCTCGCCCTCGCGGTCTTCGCTCTGGGCACCCCGAAGCTCGGCTTCGACGTCGTACAGCGTCGGGTCGTCGAGCGTCCAGCGGTCTACGTCGTCTATTTCGAGCGTTACCGTCGTCGTCTGGGCGTCCATCCCGTCGACGCCGACGGACTCGGCCACCGTCGCCTCGCCGACGGACACGGCGAGTTCGGGTTCGGCCGGCCGCGGGCCGAGGTTGTTGAGAGTTACCTCCGCATCGACGGTCGCCGCGTCCCCGGACAGTTCGTACTCCAGCGCGAGGTCCCGGAGGAAGACGTCGGGGACGGCCTCGACGACGACCTCGCGGTAGATCCCGCCGTGGGGGAACCAGTCGACGTCGTCGTGCGGGACCGTCGTCTCGGTGTGAGTGTTGTCCGCGCGGACGACCAGCTCGTGCTCGCCGGCGTCGAGGTCACGGGCCAGCCCGGTGAACGGCGTGTAGCCGCCGACGTGACTGGTCAGTTCCTCGCCGTCGAGATAGACGGTGGCCTCGCGGGCGACGCCGTGAAACGTGACGAGGACCGACCCCGCGTCGCGGAGGCCGAAGGTCCGCCGGTACCACGCCGGCCCGACGTAATCCGCGTGTTCGGTCCGCGCTTCCCACGAACTCGGGACCGCGATCCGGTCGGCCGCCTCGCTCGGAAAGTCCTCGTGATACCCCGCCTCGCGCCCCTCGTCGTCGGGGTCGGTGACGAACTCCCACGGTCCGTCCAGCGTCTGTCGTCGGCGTTCCGTCGTGGTCTCGAAGGTCCTGTGCATACGTGAGCCCCGCTCGCCGGCGGCAGATAAACGTTACCACGCCTCGGTCGCCGGCGCCGACGGCAGCGAGCGCCAGTTCTATGCTCCCGCGGTCGAAGTGGGGGACATGGAACTCACGTCGCAGGACGGTGCGGTGCTCATCTACACCTTCGGTGTGATGGTCAGCGCGCTCTGGCTCTCGACGCCCGGCAATCCGAAACTGACGCCCGTCGTCGTGGCCCTCTTCGGGGTCGTGTCGATCGGCTGGACGGCCTACTTCAAGTGGCGGATCGCGCCGCAGTACGAGGAGGACGACGAAGAGGAGGAAGACGAGGAAGAGGACCTGACGCCGCCGACGGTCGAGAACTGACGCGTCGGTCTGGGACGGTCCCGCGGCCCCGTCGCTCGTCCGATCAGTGGACGGTGCGGTCGTCGCTGGTGTCGATGTCCTCGCGGGGCTCGGCGTTGCCCTGGCTGTAGGTCGCGCGCTCGTCGCTCGGCGCGGCCCACTCGACGGCGTTGGCGACGACACGCTGGATCTCCTCGTCGTGGTACACCGGGTAGGTCTCGTGGCCGGGTCGGAAGTAGAAGATCCGGCCGTCGCCGCGGCGGTAGGTACAGCCCGAGCGGAACACCTCGCCGCCCTCGAACCAGGAGTTGAACACCAGCGTCTCGGGCTGGGGGACGTCGAAGCGCTCGCCGTACATCTCCGCCTCGTCGAGTTCGATGCAGTCGTCGATGCCCTCGGCGATGGGGTGGCTCGGCTCGATGACCCACAGGCGCTCGCGCTCGGCTGCCTCGCGCCACTTGAGCGCGCACGTCGTCCCCATCAGCTCGCGGAAGATCTTCGAGAAGTGCGCCGAGTGGAGGACGATCAGGCCCATGCCGTCGAGGACGTGCTCCTTGACGCGCTCGACGACCGCGTCGTCGACCTCGTCGTGGGCGGCGTGGCCCCACCACGTCAGGACGTCGGTCTCGTCGAGGACGTCCTCGGTGAGCCCGTGCTCGGGTTCCTGCAGGGTCGCCGTCTCGGTGTCGAAGCCGCGCTCGGCGAGCGCGTCGGCGATGGCCCCGTGGATCCCGTCCGGGTAGATCTCGGCGACGGTGTCGTTTTCCTGCTCGTGGACGAACTCGTTCCAGACCGTGACGCGGGTGTCGGGCATGTTCGCACCCTCGCCTCCCGCCGACTTGCGGGTTCGGCAAGCGGCAAAACTAGACGGGGGCGTTCAGCTAGATCGAACGGGTCGCCCACCGGGTTCCGCAGGCAGGCGATACGCGTTCGGACGACGAGATCGGGAAGGCGGGACAGTTCCGTGGGAGGTCGGGCCCGATCTACCCGGCGAGTTCCACGGCGGCGAACGCCGAGGGGTTGTCCCAGGAGTCGTCCTTCTCGTTGTACCAGTTCATCTTGGCGTCGCGGCCGTCGCCCGAGTCGTCGTCGTTGACGTGGACGTCGAAGCCGAGGAGGTGGCCGGCTTCGATGGTCTCCTCGGGGGCGAGCGCCGACCACGGGATCGCCGCTTCGAGCGCGTAGCCGTCTTCGGTGTCGCTCCAGGCCATCTCCAGGCTCGGATCGTTCGGCAGCGTCCCCGTGACGCTGGGGGCGTCGCGCGGGAAGACGATCTGGAAGTCGTTCGAGCCGTCGTAGCTCGACAGGTTCGAGTAGTCGCCGTCGACGTACACCTCGATGGCGTCGTCGTTGTACTTGGCCTCCGAGTCGACCGACTTCCGGTCGTCGACCACGTCGACGTGGACGTACAGCGCGTCGGCGTCCCAGCGGGCTCGCCAGCCGCCGCCGAGGTCGCCGTCGCCGTCGAGTTCACCGATGACGGTGTGCTGGAAGTCGGTGCGCTCCTGGTCGGACCACGAGTCGTCGAGTTCGCCGTCGATCGTCGGCGGCGAGTCGGCCTTGGGTATCTCGGCGACGACGTCCACCTCGCCGGAGACCTTGTGCGTCTTCATCCGGCTGATGATCGACTCGTTGCTGCAGCTGTCGACGGCGCTCAGGTGGATCTTGTACGTCTCGCCGGGCGTGAACCCTTCGAGCGTCGTCTCGAATCGCAGGTCCTCCGCCGCGAAGGCGTTCTCGGCGTCGACCTCGTTCAACAGGCTGATCGTGTCGATCTGCTGCCGCAGTTCGTCGTTGACGAAGACGTTGTAGTGCATGACCCGCGTGTCGGCGTCGGTGACCTGGTCCCACGCGAGCGTCACGGATCCGTCGTCGTTGGGCGTGAGCTCGAGGTTCTCGGGGATCGGCGGCGCCTCCGTGTCGCTCGGTCCCTCGTAGTCGGCGCCGTCGCGCGCGATGGCGTCGGGGACGTTGTCCTCGCGGGTCTCGGCCAGCCACTGTTTGACGAAGTGGCCGTGGTATAGCTCGCCGCCGGTCACGTTGTGGTCGAAGTCGAGCATCGTCGGGTGCCAGTGTGAGTCGAGACACCACGCGGTCCACCCGATGTTCTCGCGCCCGTCGAGCCACTGCTTGAACGGCTCGCCGAAGTTCGAGCGCGTCCCCGGCTGGACGTCGTCGATGGCGTCGAAGCCCCACTCGGTGATCATCACCGGGACCTCGTCGGCGGGCGCGCCGTAGTCTTCTTCGAAGACCTGAGCGCTCTTGCCGTCGCCGGGGTAGATGTGCCCGGCGTAGATGAGGTTCTCGCCCTCGAAGGGGCTCTCGGCCGCGTACTTCGTCAGCGACGTCCAGTTCGGCGAGCCGACGATGATCGGCGTGTCGGGAGCGTCATCCCGGATGCGGTCGACCAGCGGCTGGGCGACCTCCTTCCACGCGTTCCAGTTCTCCAGCGTGTCGTCGGCCGGTTCCTGCGGCTCGTTCCAGAACTCGTAGAGCACGTGAGGCTCGTCGGCGTACCGGGGAGCGAAGAAGTCCCAGAACTCCCGGACGTCCGCGTGGACGGACTCGTCGTCCCAGTTCTGGATGATGTGGTAGTCGACGATGCAGTAGACACCCTGCTCCTTACAGTGCTCGACCGTCGGGTCGACGTACCTGGTCGCGTACTCCTCGTAGCCGAGTTCGTCGATAGCGTAGTTCGTGAGCGGGAGGCGCAGGACGTTGTTGTACCACGCGTCGGCCGTGTCGGTCGCCAGTTCGAGCGTGTCCATGTAGGTCCCACCCCGGTTTCGCTCGTTCTGGTCGCCGAACAGCGGCTCGATGAGGTTCGCGCCCCGCGGCGTGAACCGCTCGCCGTCCTCCGTGACGATCCAACTGCCCTCGGTCCGGAGCCGCGGGAGTCGTCCCGAGGCCGAGTCCGTCTCGGCGTCGGTCTCCTCGTCCGTGCCCTCCGCGGGCGACTCGGTCGGACTGTGTGTCGGCGTCGGGTCGTCGGTCGCGTCGCTGCCGCCGCCGTCGGTCGTTGTCGATTCACCCTCTCCACCCGGACACCCTGCGAGTCCGACCGTCGCCGCCGCGGCGAGGCCCGACTGCAGGAACCTTCGTCGGTGCATGTCCGGCCCGACATCTGGATGTATGCCAGTTAATCCTTTTTATTCATCGACCAATTTCCGGGCGCAGACGCCGTCAGATTCATGTATCCGGATCGCTCCCGCCCCGTCACCCCGACCGGAGGTCTCCCGCTGCTCCGTCCCGCTGGCCCGCCTGCCAACCGCAGAAATATCACAAATATTTAGAAAGTTTGAAATGCGGCGCCTCAGTCGTCCAACCCATGCGAGGCGTTGACAACGATCGTGGAGAGCGGATATCGCGCCGCCAGTACGCCCAGATACTGGCCGGAATGGGGACGGTCGCACTCGCGGGGTGTCCGAGCGGCGGCGGAGACACGGCGACTCCCGACGGCGACGCTACGGGCGACGCCACCACCACGGAGACGGCCGGCTCCGATGGAGACGGCGGAACGTCGACCGACGGTACCGACGCCGGCGCGGGAACCGACCGACAGCCGGTCCGCGACACGATCCGGGTTGCGGTCAACAACTCGCCGGACGTGTTCAACTGGAACCCGTGGACCCCGCAGGACAACACCACCGGCGACAACTGGATGTCGGAACTCAACGGGCTCACGAACGTCCACACGCCGGAGAACGCCTACAGCGGGACGACCGTCCCGACCCCGCACAAGCCCGACCACGAGGAGGTCGAGCTGATGACGTGGATCAAGGAGTGGACGGTCGAGGAGCCCTACGACTGGCGCCACCACCTCGACGACCGGGCGTCGTTCTGGAACGGCGACCCCTACGACGCGCCGACGCTGGTCACCCACAACCACGTCGCGTGGATGTTCAACGGCAACAAGTTCACAGAGGGGGAGACGTTCAACGAGGAAGCCGAGGACCAGTGGACCCGCCACGGCTGGTTCGACAAGGGCGAAGTGCCGGCGCAGGACCCGAACCCCGTCGCCAAGCCGATTCTCGAAGCCCAGGCCAAGGGACTCCTGTTCAACCCGCCGCTGCACACCGACTACACGAAACCGTACCTCGAACGGTACCAGGACGCCGGTTCCTCCGACCAGGTCTCGACGGTCTCCGACGACCTGACGAGCGACCGCGTCTCCCTCCAGCGAATCAGCGAGGAGGGCTGGGGGTCGGGCATGTACGTCCTCGAGTCGGTGGACGACATCGGCTCGGAGTCCATGACGCTCCGCCTCGACGACGAACACCCCAACGCCGGGCACACGAACGTCAAGAACCTCGAACTCCGCTGGGCCGAGTCCTCACGCCGCCAGACGCTGGCGTCGAACGGCGACATCGACGTCAACAGCGGCATCGTCGCGCCGACGGCGGACTACAACCGCGAGACGCTCCCCGACCACATGCAGGAGCTGACCCGGTGGCTCAACGCCACGCTGGGGACCCAGTGGCTGATGAACTGGCACAACCAGCACCTCCAGCGCCTGTGGGTCCGCCGCGCGCTCGTCGAGGCGGTCGACTGGAACGCGGTCGTCGCCAACGGCTGGGGCAAACAGACCGGGCGGACCACCTCCTACGACACGTTCCTGATGGACGCCGAGTCCGAGAGCACCTTCTCCTCGGACTTCCTGAACAAGCTCCACACCTACTCGCGCGCCCAGAACCTCGACAACGCGACGCAGTACATGCAGAACGCCGGCTACTCGAAACAGGGCGGGCAGTGGGTCGACCCCAACGGGAACACGGCCAGCATCGACCTCATCGCGCCGTCGAACGATTCGAGCTACATCCAGGCGGCCCAGTCGATCAAGGCGAACCTCTCGAAGTGGGGCTTCGGCGTCAACTTCTCCTCGCAGGGGTTCTCGACGTGGTCGAACAACCTCAACCCGGAGGGCAGCGGGCTGAACTTCGACACGTCCATCTTCTGGTCGGACACCGCGACCGTCTTCGGCAAGTACAACGACCGCGGCGCGTGGTGGGGCGAGGCGCTGCTCGGCGGCAGCCCCTCCGCCGGCAGCGTCTTCCGCCTCACGGAGGACGACGAGCGGGACACCCAGAACAAGCCGATCACCGTCGAACTCCCGAAGGAGGTCGGCTCGATCGACGCGCCGAACGAGGCCGGTGCCGATCCCGACCTGAAGAACGGCCGCGAGGTCGACATGCTTGAGGTCGTCAACGGGATCCGTAAACCGGGGAAGTCCGAAGAAGAGATCAACCGGCTCTACCGCACCTGCGCGCAGTACTACAACTTCTACCTCCCCGACTTCGTGTTCGCGCAGTCGATATCGGGGGCGTGGGGCAACGTTCGAGACTTCGACTGGCCTGGTCCGGACGAGCAGGCGCTCGACTACGCCCGCAACGTCAGCATCCCGGTCGGGACGGTGATGACCGGGCTGACGCAAGCCAGTACCGACACCGAATTCGAACCGCCCGAGTGACGGCGGACGGACCCGAAATTTCTCGTCGACCCGCTTCTCAGCGGTCGACGTCGACCGTCGTCTCCGACCCGTCGTAGGAGACAGTCTCGTCACTTTCGGACGCTTCGACGCCGACGCCGCGGCCCTCGCCGACGGCGACGACCTCGAAGCCGCGTTCCTCGACGAGTTCCGGGAACGACCCGTCGCGGTCGCCGATCGTCAGTTCGCTCGCCGCGTCGGCCCAGCGGATCGGGGTGAACGCGAACGCGCCGTCCTCGTAGTCGTAGCCGTCGCCGGCGTCCTCGTAGACGTCGAACTCGCCGTCGCGACCGGGGTAGACGCGCAGTTCCCAGTCGGCGTCCGGGCGCTCGCCGGTGTGCTGGACGACCGGCCCCATCGGCACGACGCTCCCGGCCTTCACGAACAGCGGGACCTTCTCCAGGGGCGCGTCGGCGAGGACCCTCTGGCCGCCCTCGTAGCGCTCGCCCGTCCAGAAGTCGTACCAGTCGGTGTCCTCGGGGAGGTACACCTCGCGCGCCTCGGCCGTCTCGTCGAGCGGTTCGGAGTCGGGGCCGTAGTACATCGGTTCGGTGACCGGACAGACCATGAACGCCGGGCCGAACATGAACTGGTCGCCCACCTCGTGGGCCGTCTCGTCGTCGGGGAACTCCAGCGCGAGGTGGCGGTACATCGTGTAGTCGCGGTGGGTCTCCCAGCCGGCCAGCGAGTAGATGTACGGCAGCAGGCGGTAGCGCAGGCGGTCGAACTTCACGAGCGTGTCGTAGGTTCGCTCGCCGGGCTCGCCGAAGCGCCACATCTCGCGGGCGGTGTGGGTCCCGTGCGAGCGGAACAGCGGCAGGAAGGCGCCGTACTGGAACCAGCGGACGTACAGTTCGCGGTAGCCGGCGTCCTCGTTGCCCTCGTCGAAGTCGCCGTCGATGATCCACGAGTAGTCGGCGTTGCCGGCGAAGAACGCGCCGATGTCGAGCGTCCACTTCGGGTTGCCCGCGGCCGTGAACTGCAGGCCGTCGGTGATCTGCGTGCGGTAGCGCTCCCACGTCGCCTCGATGTCGCCCGACCACGTGATCGCGCCGTAGCGCTGCTGGCCCGGATAGCCCGAGCGAGTGAGGTTGATGACGCGCTTGTCGTCGGTCGCCTCGCGCTGGCCCTCGTACATCCCCTTCGCCTGGTGCAGCGAGTAGGTGTTGAGGTAGCCCGGGTCGAGGACGTGCTTGAACGCGTCCGTCGTGTGCTGAACCAGGCGGTGGGGCTCCGGACACGTGGGGAGCGTCCACGTCGGGTCGTACGGCTCCGTGGAGTCGCACCACCACGCGTCGACGCCGTGGTCGAACAGGCCCTCCTTCGCCTGGTTCCAGTAGATGTCCCGCGCTTCCTCGGAGAAGGCGTCGTAGTAGCGCTGCTCGTTACCCGGCGCCGGCACGTCCTCGTCGTCGAGGATGTGGCCGGCCGCGCGCATCTCGTCGTAGTTCTCGCCGGCGAGCATGTTCGGCCAGATGGAGATCATCAGGCGGACGTTCCGCTCGTGGAGGTCGTCCATCATCGCCGACGGGTCGGGGAACCGGTCGGGGGCGAACGACTTCTGGCCCCACTGGCCCCAGTCGCCCTCGGGGCCGTCCCACTCCTCGAAGTTCGGGTGGTGGTCCTCGGTGTCGGGCCAGTACTGCCAGTCCTGGACGATGCAGTCGATCGGGATCTCCCGCTCGCGGTACTCGTCGACGACCTCGACCAGTTCCTCGGCGGTCTTGTACCGCTCCTTCGACTGGACGTAGCCGTAGGACCACTTCGGGAGCATCGTCGATTCGCCGGTCAACTGGCGGAATCCGGCGATCACCTCGTCGGGCTCGCCGGCGACGAAGAACACGTCGAGGGCGTCGTCACACTCCGTCCAGACGAACGAGCCGTGCTGGTCGTCGTGGAAGGACGTCGTCGACCCCGTGTTCCACAGCATCCCGTAGCCGCGCGTCGAGAGGAACGCCGGCATCGCGACCTTCGTGTTCCCCTGATAGAGGGTCTGCTCCTCGCCGCGGTAGTTGGCGACGCCGTCGTCGTGCTGGCCGAGACCGAGGATGGCCTCGTCGTCGGCGAACTCCAGGTCCAGCCGTGTCGAGTACGCCTCGCGGTCGAGCGAGTCGCGCGGCGTCGCCACCTCGCTGTCCCCGACCGTCAGTTCCTCGGGCGACACGCGGACGACGGACTTGCCGCCCTCCTCGGGTTCGCTCACGAGGCGCCGCCCGTCGACGTCGCGCCAGGTGATCGCGCCGGTCTCGCGGTCGAGTTCGACGCGCAGTTCGCCGGTGCGGAGTTCGAACTCCCTCTCGCGCTCTATCAGGTCCCATTCGTCGCTCGGTTCCTGCTCGACGACCATCGGACTCTCGGCGTCCGGGATCGCCTCCCCGGCCGTGTACACCAGGCGAACGACGTTCTCGTCGAGGACCTGCAGTTTGATGCGATTCCCACCCGCCTCGAACAGCGGACCGTCCGTCTCCCTTCCCAGGGTGTCGACGTGCATGAATTTACTCACTTTCGGGTCCGTCTTTATGTTTCCTGTCGCGTCCGTCGGTCTGCCCGATATCTTTTTCCGGGACGGATTCACCTGTTACGGTATGGCTGACGAGCCCAGACTCCGAGACGTAGCCGCGGATCGGGACTTCGAGATCGGCGCCGCCGTCGCGGCCGAACCGCTCCGGACCGACGCCTCCTACAAGAAGATCCTCCGCAACGAGTTCAACTACGTCACCGCCGAGAACGCGCTGAAGATGGGGCCGCTCCGCCCCGCTCGACACACCTACGACTTCCGCGACGCTGACGCGGTGGTCGACTACGCCCGGGAGCACGACCAGACAGTCCGCGCGCACACGCTCGCGTGGCACAACCAGACGCCCGAGTGGTTCCAGGAGTGGGACTACACGGACGGCCAGCTCGAAGACTTCCTGCGCGACCACGTCCACACGACGGCCGGCCGCTACCGGAGCAGAGTCGACGCCTGGGACGTGGTGAACGAGGCCGTCGCGGACGACGGGACGATGCGTGACAACCTCTGGTACGACGCCATGGGCGAGAGATACCTCGACAGGGCCTTCGAGTGGGCCGACGAGGTGGCGTCCGAGACGGACCTCTACTACAACGACTACGGCGCCGACGGCGTCAACGAGAAGTCCGACGCGATATACGACCTGGTCTCCCGGATGCTCGACCGCGGCGTCCCGATCGACGGCGTCGGTCTCCAGCTGCACGCGCTCCACGAGAAGCCCGCCCCCGAGTCCGTCGCCGAGAACGTCCGCCGATTCAGAGAGCTGGACCTCGACGTGCAGATCACGGAGATGGACGTGGCCTACACGCCCGCAGACGACCCCGGCGACAGGGACGCCCGCTGGGAGAAGCAGGCCGAGTACTACCGGGCGATCACGGAGGTCTGTCTCGACGAGGGCGTCGACACGCTCGTCGTCTGGGGCGTCCGCGACTCCGACTCGTGGGTTTCGAGCTGGTTCGAATCGCTGACCGGCGACCCGCTGCTGTTCGACGCCGGCAACGACCCGAAGCCCGCCTACCACGCGATCAAAGAGACGCTCGAAACGTACGAGCCGAACTGACCGACGAGCGCTGCCGGCGGTTTTTCACAGGTCGACGCGCTCGCCGGTCTCGGCGGACTCGTAGACTGCCTCGGTCGTGCGCACGTCGAAGTGGCCGTGTTCGCCGTCGGGACCGATCTCCATGTCGGTCAGGACGCCGGTCGCGAAGTAGTCGAACTCCTCGACCATCTCCGACGGTTCGTCGACGTCGACCGCCGTCTCCTCGCCCTCCTGTTCGACGGTGATCCGGCGGTCGCCGTCGACGTCGAACGGCCGGTCTACGCGGATCCGACCGCGCGTGCCGCCGACCTCGAAGTAGTTGGTCCCCGCGACTTCGTAGCCGGTGTCGCACTGGGCGACCGGCCCGTCCGGGAACTCCATCGTGAACGCGCAGTACTTCTCCAGGCCGTCGAACTCGGGCGGCCCCTCCACGGTCGAGGCGTGGACGGCGACCGGATCAGAATCGAGGACGAACCGCGCGGTGTTGAGCGGGTATATCCCGAGGTCCATCAGCGGACCGCCCCCCGCGAGATCGGGGTCGAGGCGCCACTGGTCCGTGTCCTCGCCGGCCGCGATCAGGTTGTACCCGAACGCGCCGCGCACCTGCACCGGGTCGCCGATGGCACCGTCCTGCACGGTGTCGCGGACCCATCTGACGGAGCGGGTCGTCTGCATCCGGTAGGCGGTCATCAGTTCGACGCCCGCTTCGTCGCAGGCCTCTACGCACTGCCGCGCGCGGTCGGCGGTCGCCTCCAGCGGTTTCTCGCAGAGGACGTGTTTCCCAAGGTCGGCCGCGGTCTCGACGTGCGGCAGGTGGAGCGCGTTGGGCGTGACGACGTAGACGGCGTCGTAGGCGTCGGCGGCCTCGCCGTCCGCGAAGTCGTCGTAGGTCAGCGCGTGCTCGACGTCCTTCTCGTCGGCGACCCGCTCGGCCTTCGCCCGGTCGCCGCTGACGACGGTCGTCGTCTCGCAGTAGTCCGACTCGGCGATGGCCGGGATCGCGACGTCCGGACCGAACCACCCGAGGCCCACGACGGCGAATCGCAGGGGCCCGCCGTCCACCGGTCGCTCCCAGTCCCGCTCGTCGAACGCAGTCGGTACTTCCAGGTCCATACGACGACAAGTTCGGCCACGAGCAAAAATGGGGACGGTCGCGAAAGCGCGGGGATCGGATCGCCGCGGTCGTCGCGGCTCGGCCGCTCAGAACCCGTACAGCTCTTTTGGGCGCTCGTAGGCGACGTGGTTGACCAGATCCTCGGCCACGTCGAGGGGCATCTGCCCGCGCTCGACCTTCGTCCCGACGACGTTCGCGAGCGTCCGTCGGAACATCTCGAATCGGGAGCCGAACGAGAGGAGCTTGCGCGAGTCGCTGACCATGCCGGCGTGGTTGGCCAGCAGGTCGACGCTACCGACGTAGTCGAGCTGGTGGTCCATCCCGAACGGGCTGTCGTTGTACCACCACGCGGGGCCGACGCTGACGTTCGGGAACGCCCGCGCGATGGTCGTGATCGAGGGGTAGTGCGTCGGGTCGACGACGTAGAGGACCAGCTCGCCCTCGCCGTCGAAGCGATTGACGAGGTGGCGCAGTCCCTCGGTCAGATTCAGGTCCCCCGTCGTCGCCGTGCCGCCCGCCGCCGGGCCGATCGTCTCGTAGAGTTCCTGCCGGTAGTGGCGGACCGGGCCCATGTGGAGTTGGGTGACCCAGCCTTTCTCGACGTTCAGTTCGGTCACGAACTCCAGCATGTACGCCTGGAAGTCCTCGATCTCCCGTTCGCTCAACTGCTCGCCCGAGCGGCGCTTCTCGAATATCTCCCGGGCGCGCTCGTCGCTGACGGGCCGCGAGACGGGCTCCCTGATGCCGATGTCGCAGGCGACGCAGCCGCGCTCGGCGAAGTGGTCGTGGGTCGCCTCCAGCGCGGCGCGGAAGCCGTCGAAGTCCTCGGGGTCGTGGTCGGTCGCGTCGTCGAGGTCCGCGACGAACTCGTCGAAGTCGGCGTTCTGGACGTTGACGGCGCGGTCGCCCCGCCACGTCGGCCGGACGTCGACGCCCTCGACCTCCGTCTCGGCGCGCTCGTGGTACGCGAGGTCGTCCGTCGGGTCGTCCGTCGTCCCGACGACCTCGACGTTCATCTCTCGCAGGAGTTCCTGCGGGCGCATGTCGTCCCCGGCGAGTTGCTCGCTCGTCTCCTCCCATATCTCGTCGGCTGTCTCGGCGGAGACGGGCTGATCGATGCCGAATCGCCGCTTCAGGTCGAGGTGGAGCCACTCGTAGACCGGGTTGCCGGCCATCTCGGGGACGACCTCGGCGAAGGCGTCCCACTTCTCCCGGTTGCTCCCGTCGCCGGTGATCAGCTCCTCGTCGACGCCGCGCTTTCGCATCATCGACCAGACGTAGTGGTCGGTCGCGCCCTGGACTTCCCAGATGTCGTCCCAGCCGTCGTTCTCGACGATCTCGACGACGTCGGCGTGGGTGTGCGGGTCGAGGATCGGTCGGTCCGCGATGTCATCGTAGAGCGTCTCTGCCGCCTCGGTTTCGAGCAGGTACGTCTCGTCGAGGAAGCTCATGGCGCGTCGTACCGCCGAGTAACAGATAAAGGTACGCGTCCGATCGCGAGCGTTCCGCCGTCGCGGTCGATCATCACCGTCCGCGGTGTTCGAATCAACGACGGTGCCCCCCGAGCGGAACGAGTCAACGCATTCGAACGTCCGCCTTTTTTGTAGCCACCGGGCGCAGGGCACACGTCACCAATGCCAGTGGATACCGTTCACATCAGCCGCCACGACACGATCGGTCGCGTCGAACCAGAAGTCCACGGCCACTTCGCCGAACACCTCGGCCGCTGTATCTACGGGGGAATCTGGGTCGGCGAGGACGACCGGGTGCCCACCGACGACGGGTTCCGGACAGACACGGTCGAACTGCTCACCGACCTCGACCTCCGACTGCTCCGGTGGCCCGGCGGCTGTTTCGCCGACGACTACCACTGGCGCGACGGGGTCGGTCCCCGCGAGGAGCGCTCGCCCCAGCCCAACCACTTCTGGGCGCAGGGACGCGAGAAGTCCAACGTCGAGTCTAACGAGTTCGGCACGGAGGAGTTCATGCGGCTCTGCGAACGCGTCGACGCCGAACCGATGCTGGCCGCCAACGTCGGCTCCGGGACGCCCGCCGAAGCCCAGAACTGGGTCGAGTACTGCAACAGCGACACGGACGTCGCACTCGGCCAGGAGCGGGCCGAGAACGGCCACTCCGAACCGCACGACGTGACCTACTGGGGCGTCGGCAACGAGAACTGGGGCTGCGGCGGCAACTTCGACCCGGAGACCTATGCACGGGAGTTCAGGCGGTTCGCCCACTTCATGCGGCTGGCCGGCGCGGAGGAGACCATCGCCTGCGGTCACATCGAGGACGACTGGAACCGGCGGTTCCTCGCGGAACTCACCGAACCGGACATGCTGGACCACCTCTCGATCCACCGCTACTTCGGCCGCTTCGGCCGGGACTGCGGCAGCGCCACCGAGTTCGACGAGGAGCAGTACTACCTGCTCCTGGCCGAGTCGCTGAAGGTCGGCCGCGACGTCGACCGCGCGGCCGCGGCCATCGAGACCTACGCGTCGACCGACGACGTGGGCATCGCCGTCGACGAGTGGGGCGCGTGGCACCCGGAGGCGACCAGCGACAACGGCCTCGAACAGGAGAACAGCGTCCGCGACGCCGTCGCAGCGGCAGGCGTCCTCGACGACTTCAACCACCGGGCGGACCTGGTGTCGATGGCGAACATCGCCCAGACGGTCAACGTCCTCCAGTGCGTCGTCCAGACCGACGAGGAGGCCGCGTGGCCGACTCCGACCTACCGGCTGTTCGACCTGTATCGGCCGCATGCGGGCGCGACAGCGCTCCGCACCACTGTCGACACGGACGCGGTCGAGACGGACCTGTGGGAGGTTCCGCTCGTCAGCGCGTCGGCTACCACCGACGACGACGGCACGTACGTGACCCTCAGCAACCGCGCGCTCGACGAGGAGCGGGCGGTCCGAGTCGCCCTCGACCGCGAAGTCAGCGACGCGACGGGGGAAGTCCTGTTCGCCGACCACGACCCGGCCGACTACTCCACCCGCGAGAACGCCGAGGAGTTCGAAGCGACCGACCTCGACGTGTCGATCGAAGACGGAGCCCCGGTCGTCGAACTCCCGCCGAACAGCGTCGCAGGCCTGTCGGTCGAGTCGGCGTGAGCGGGCGGACAGCGCACGACTTTCGAGCGATGGCGGTGGTCCCGGCCACGGCCCTGGAGGGATCAGTTATTTAATCCGATCGGCCGATGCTCGGAGTATGAGTCAGCGAGACCCGCAGGACCTTCGTTTCGGTTGCCAAGTCGTGACGTACGGAGACGTACAGGGGACTGTCGAGGACGCCGTCAGGGCCGAAGAAGCGGGCTTCGAGGTGATCACCGTCCCGGACCACCTGTTCCACCCGACCGGCTCGGAGGAGTTCCTGGTCGACCCGCCGTGGGAGGCGTTCACCGTCCTCGCCGCGATCGCCCAGCACACCGACGAGGCGATGCTGATGCCCGGCGTCACCGACTCGGTGCGCCGGCATCCGACCGAACTCGCGCACGTCGGCGCGACGCTGGACCGGATGACCGACGGCCGGTTCGGTCTCGGCATCGGCGCCGGCGAGGCGTTCAACTTCACGCCGATCGAGGACATCGACTGGTCTGACCCGTTCGGCCGGTTCAGCGAGGCGTTCGAGGTGATCGACGAACTCTGGGACTCGACCGCCGACGATCCGGTGGACTTCCACGGCGATTTCTACGAGCTGAACCGGGCGCACATGGGGCTGAAACCCGTGCAGGATCCCCGGCCGCCGATGTGGGTCGGCGGGTACGGTCCGAGCATGCGCGGGTTCACCGGCGCGCACGCCGACGGCTGGTTCCCGTGGATCCACGCGCCCGACCAGTACGAACAGGACCTCCAGCGGGTCCTCGACGTGGCCGACGACCGCGGGCGCGACCCCGAGGACATCGACCGCGCGGTGATGATCCCGACCACGGTCTCGGAGGACGGCGACGAGGCCCGGGAGGCCGCGATCGAGCGCAACCGGACGAGCCTCGCCCTGCGTCCGCCGCTGCTGGACAAGATGGGCTACGAGGACATCGCAGCGGACACGCCGATCATGTTCGAGATGGCCTTCGACGAGGAGCAAGAGGAGCGGCTGCTCGCCGCCGCCGAGCGGATCCCCGACGAGGCGGTCGAGGAGGTGACTGTCTCCGGGACGCCCGAGGACGCCATCGACGACCTCGAACGCTGGGTCGACGCGGGGCTTGACAACGCCGTCCTCATCCCCGTCGGCGACTTCGAGGAGACGATGCGCCACTACGAGGAGACGATCATCCCGCACTTCCGCGGGGAGTGAACAGCACGGAGCCCGGCGAGGATTTTCGGGCTCAGTCGTAGGCGTACTTCACCTCGACGACGTTGACGGTGTTCCGCAGTTCCGGGAGGAGTTCGTTCGCGATCCGGTCGTCGTCCAGGCGTTCCTTCGGGCCGGAGACGGAGATAGCGCCGACGACGGTGTCCTCGACGACGATGGGGCTCGCGAGCGAGCGGATACCCTCGCGTCGCTCCTCGTCTTCGAGGGCGTAGTTCCGGTCGAGGATACGCGCCAGTTCCTCGTCCAGGTGGTCGCGGTCCGTGATGGTCGCCTCGCGAGCGCCGGGCAGCCCGTAGGTCTCGACGATCTGGTCGACGTACGACTCGGGGAGGTGGGCGAGTATCGCCTTGCCGAGAGCGGTCCAGTGCATGTTGGTGTACTCGCCGATCGGGGCGTTGTCGTAGACGGCCTCGGTGCCCTCGGCCTGGTAGAGGATGACCCGCTGACCGTTCTCCTCGATCCCGAGGTTGGCGACCTCGCCGGTCTTCTCCGCGAGCGCGTCTATCTCGGACCTTGTCGCCCGGTAGACGTTCTTGCGACTCCGGACGGTCACGCCGTCGCGGAGGAACCGACAGCTCAGCCGGTAGCCGTCGGCGTCCCTGACGACGTATCCCACCGATTCGAGCGTCTTGAGGTGGACGTGCGCGGTGCTCGTGGGGATATCGAGCGCCGCCGACACGTCGTCGATCCTGACGGTTCCCTCCGCCCGCAACACGTCGACGACCTCGAAGGCTCGCTCTACCGACTGCACCAGTTTGTCGCTGTCGCCCGGCCGCGTGATCTCCATACCGGTTCTACTGATTCGTGAGTAATAAAATCCACTGATGTTGGAAACACCGCTCCAGATTACAGTACTATGTATGTTTTCCATCAACCCGCTCACGTGACCAGTTAGCTCGGGGAGACGAAGAGCGCCTCGGCGTGACTCGGGGCTGTGACGGCGTTATTTATAATGGTCTATCGTGACTGGCGAGATCCACTATCGTTGGATACGATTGTGCGGATAGATACCACGCCGAACGGTGGCTACTCGTCCCAGGCGGACCGGAGAACAGTTCGGTCGGAGTCACTCACCGGGGATCGCTTCGCAGAGAACGAGGGGTGCCAGGCGTCGGATCGCGACGGGCGGCCGGACCGAGGACGTGTCGAGTGCGGTCCCGTATCACCGGGACTGATCTGACCGCATCGCCCGGAGCATACCGCGGATGTAACCGACGGTGAACGCGCGGCCGCGGTGTTCCCAGTCGGTGTCGTCTTCCAGATGCGGGGTGTGGTCGGGGATCATCAGCCCGGAAAAGTCCACTTCGTCGAGGAGTTGCAACAGCGCGTACTCGTCGTAGTTGCCCTCGTCGAGGAAGTCTTCGGAAAAGCGCGGGACCGTCCCGGAGACGTCGCGGAAGTGGACGTAGACGATCTCGTCGCGCTCGCCGAAGTAGCGGACGACCTCGTCGAGCGGTTCGCCCATCTCCGACCAACAGCCCAGACAGAGGTCGAGCCCGTGATAGTCGCTCTCGCGGTAGGTCATCGCTCGCTTGAAGTTCTCGAAGTTGCGGAACAGCTGCGGGACCCCGCCGAGTCGCTCCATCGGCGGGTCGCTCGGGTGCAGCGCCAGCGTGACGCCCGCCTGTTCGGCGACGGGGAGTATCTCGTCGAGAAAGTACTCGTAGTTCTCCCAGAGTTCTGCCTCGGAGTACTCCCGGCCGTGAGTCAGTTCGTCGGCGTCGGCAGCGTCCGCGTCGAACACGGACACCTCCGCGCCGCCGCGAGCCGTTTCCCACCCCGTCCGCCAGACGCCCGCGGGCGCCCAGTGATACCCGAAAATCGGGATCCCCGCCTCGCCCATGTTCCGGATCGTCTCCTTGAGTCGGCCCAGCTGTCCGTCGCGCTCGGGCCCGCCGAGCATCACGTCCTCGTAGTAGGAGACCGGGACGTTCTCGATGGCGTTGAGGCGCAGGCCCTCGGCCTCGACGCGCTCGCGGAGGTCACGCAGCGCGTCGACCGACCACGCATCCTCGCCCGACAGCGGTACCCGCTCGTCGTCGGGCATGTGCTCGTAGTCCGGGTCGTCTACCTGGTACATGTTCAACAGCACGTCGGACCCGCCCAGTTGCTTGACGTATCGCAGGCGCTCGGAGGTCGGGTCCATGAACTGCCCCGCTCCCACCCGCATCGGTAGCTCCGCTCGGGAGGGGAGCGGCTCACTGCCTTCAGTAGCCATACGCCTCGTACTGCGTTCACCGACATAAAACTCGGTCCCGGCGGGAGCCCCGACCGGGCGCGGTCTGGTCCCCTATGAGTGGATTCAATACGGCGCCGGCGGATGCTCGGTCCATGCCACGAACCGCGACGCCCCCGCTGGGACGCTGGCCGACCGACGCGATACCTACTCACGTGCGGTCCTCACTCTCCGTGTATCGATGACGGACGGCTCTCACACCGACCGCCTGTGGTACGACGGACCCGCGAGCGAGTGGGTCGAGGCGCTGCCGATCGGAAACGGCCGCCTCGGCGGGATGGTCCACGGGCGACCCGGCGCCGAGCGGGTCGCGCTCAACGAGGAGCGACTGTGGGCCGGAGACCACGCCGACCGCACGGCCGAGGGCGGGCCCGCGGACCTCCGGGCGGTCCGCGACCGGCTCTGGGCCGGCGAGTTCGAGCAGGCGCAGCGCCTCTGCAACGAGTTCTTCGTCACCGAAGCGCAGGGCGTCCCGCCGTACCAGCCCTTCGGCGACCTCCTGATCGACCTCCCGGGGCACGACGACCCCGCGACGTACCGCCGCTCGCTCGACCTCCGCGACGGGATCGCCCGGGCCGAGTACACCGTCGACGGGGCCCGATTCGAGCGCGAGTACCTCGCGAGCGCGCCGGACGACGCGCTCGCCGTCCGACTGGAGAGCGACGAACCGGGCGCGCTCGACGCCCGGATCCGGCTCGACCGCGACCGCTGCGCCCGGACCGCGGTCGTGGACGACACGGTCGTCCTCCGCGGACAGGTCGTCGGCGTCCCCGGCGACGACGAGGACGTCGAACCCGGCGGCTGGGGACCGCGCTTCGAAGGCCGCGCGCGGGTCCGCGCCGAGGGCGGCAGCGTCGTCGCCGCCTCCGAAATCGAGGCCGAAGCCGAGCGTGACGACGAGGGAACCGCTGGGTTCCTCGCGGGCGACGAGGGCATCGTCGTCCGCGACGCCGACGCGGTGACCGTGCTGTTCACCGCCGAGACCGTCCCTTCGGACGGCGACCCGACGACGGACTGCCGGGAGACGCTCGCCGCGCTCGCGGGCGAGGACTACGCGAGCATCCGCGAGCGCCACGTCGGTGACCACCGCGAGTACATGGAGCGCGTGACGCTGGACGTCGGCGAGCCGATCGATCTGCCGACCGACGAGCGGCTCGACCGGGTCCGCGGCGGCGCCCGCGACCCGCACCTCGAACGGCTGTACTTCCAGTACGGTCGGTACCTCCTGCTGGGCTCCTCGCGACCGGGGACGCTCCCGGCGAACCTCCAGGGGATCTGGAACGAGGAGTACCACCCGCCGTGGGACTGCAACTACACGCTCGACGTCAACCTGGAGATGAACTACTGGCACGCGGAGGCGACGAACCTCGCCGAGTGCGCCGAGCCGCTGGTCTCGTTCGTCGATGACCTCCGCGAGCCGGGCCGCCGGACCGCTCGCGACCGCTACGGCTGTGGGGGCTTCTGCGTGCACCTCCAGAGCGACCGCTGGCACACGACGAGCCAGACGGTAGACGCCCACTGGGGCCACTGGCCGACGGGCGCCGCGTGGCTCTGCCAGAACCTCTGGGAGCGCTACGCCTTCTCCGGGGACGAAGCGGACCTCGAACGGGTCTACCCGACGCTCAGGGAAGCGGCCGAGTTCCTGCTCAACTACCTCGTCGAGCACCCGGAGAGGGACTGGCTGGTGACCGCGCCGTCGGCGTCGCCGGAGAACCAGTTCCGGACGGCCGACGGTCAGGAGGCGACGACCTGCGTCATGCCGACGATGGACGTCCAGTTGACGCGCGACCTGTTCGGCCACTGTATCGAGGCGGCCGAACGGCTCGACCGCGACGCCGGCTTCGCCGCCGACCTCCGCGACGCGCTCGATCGACTCCCGCCGATGCAGGTCGGCGACGACGGTGCCCTGCAGGAGTGGCTTGAAGACTACGCGGAGGTGAACCCGGGCCACCGACACGTCTCCCACCTCGTGGGGTTCTATCCGGCCGACGTGCTCTTCGGGGACGACCTGGCGCTGGACCGTTCGGAACTCCGCGACGCCGTCCGCGCGTCGCTGGAGCGGCGTCTCGACAACGGAGGCGGACACACCGGGTGGTCCTGCGCGTGGACTATCGCTCTGTTCGCTCGCCTGGGCGACGGCGAGGGCGTCGCCGACCACGTGCACAAACTCCTGGCCGACTCGACGTACGACTCGCTGCTCGACTCGCACCCGCCCTACCAGATCGACGGTAACTTCGGCGGGGCGGCGGGCATCGCCGAGGCGCTCGTCGGGAGCCACGGCAGCGAACTGCGACTCCTCCCGGCGCTCCCCGAGGGGTGGGAGGACGGAGCAGTCAGCGGACTGCGCGCCCGCGGCGGGTTCGAGGTGGACCTCGCCTGGAGCGACGGCCGACTCGACGAGGCCACCGTTCGCGCCGAGCGCGACGGGCCCTGTCGGGTCCGCGTCCCGGAGGCGGGAATCGATCGGGTCGAGACGGCCGACGGAACGCCCGTCGAGATCGAACGCGAGAACGGCGTGCTCGCCTTCGAGGCGTCGGCGGGCGAGACCTACGCGCTCGCGGTCGACCGGGCGGACCCGTGAGGCCGCCGAGATTCGTCGCCTGAGGCGGCTTGTCGACGCCCCCATCGACGCACGAGCCGATCCACCGTGTTCTTGGCAGGCGCATTTCGTCGAGCGACCAGCGGCGACATCACTTCGTTCCGAACCCGCATTCGACCTCGGTAGTCTCCCGATGCGTAGTGACAGCTAATAATTAATTCGTAAAATAATATCTTATAGTGCAAAATTTTATGTGCATTACTTGCGACGTACGTACTGGAGGTGCGACACTGTGACAGAAGAGAGCGAACACCACGGAGCAGAGGCATCAGCGGACGACCACGCGGGCGGACTCGACCGCCGGGACTACATGCGAGCGATGGCGGCCGCCGCGGCAACCGGCGTCGGCGCCGGCGTCACGGCGACCACGGCCACCGCCGCCATCACCTCGAACCAGACCGGAACCGACGACGGCTACTACTACTCGTTCTGGACCAACGACGAGGGTACCGTCTCGATGACGCTGGGAGACGGCGGCAACTACAGCGTCGACTGGAACAACACGGGCAACTTCGTCTGTGGCAAAGGCTGGGAGACCGGCGCTCGCCGAAACGTCGACTACAACGCGTCGACGTTCAATCCGGGGAGTAACGGGTACCTGTGTCTCTACGGCTGGACCACGGACCCGCTGGTCGAGTACTACATCGTCGAGGATCACGGTAGCTACCGGCCCGAACACGACTACAAAGGGACGGTCGACACCGACGGGGGGACCTACGACATCTACGAGTCGCTACGGGAGAACGCCCCCTCGATCGAGGGGACCGCCACCTTCCCACAGTACTGGAGCGTCCGACAGAACACGCGGACGAGCGGCACGATCACCACCGGCAACCACTTCGACGCGTGGGCCAGCAACGGCATGGACATGGGCAGCCACGACTACCAGATCCTGGCCACAGAGGGCTACCAGAGCAGCGGGAGCTCCGACGTCACGGTGGGTGACGCCGGCGGCGGTGACGGCGGTGATGGCGGTTCGGGCGGCGACGACGGCAGCGGTTCGTCCGGGTCCGTCGCGAACGGCACCTACAGCATCCGGAACGTCAACAGCGGCAAGGCGCTGGACGTCGCCGGCGAGTCGACCGAAGACGGTGCCAACGTCCAGCAGTACAGCTACTGGGGCGGATCGAACCAGCAGTGGAACGTCGAGGACACCGGCAACGGCGAGTACCGCATCGAGAACGTCAACAGCGGGAAGGTGCTCGACGTCTCCGGCTCCTCGACCTCCGACGGGGCGAACGTCCAGCAGTACGCCGACGGCGGCGGCGACAACCAGCGGTTCCACCTGCACGACCAGGGCGGCGGCGAGTACCACGTCCAGCCCGTCCACAGCGACAAGGCCGTCGAGGTCGAGGGGTCCTCGACCGACGATGGCGCCAACGTCCAGCAGTACAGCTGGTCCGGCAACGGCAACCAGCTGTGGACCTTCGAATCCGTCTGATCCCCGGAGAACGACCCGAGCCCCGAGACGAACGCGGTCGCGACGAACTCCCACGACGAGCGCAGGATCTCGGGACGTGAACTGACCCCTCAGGGCCGGTCACCACGACCGGCCCGGCGAGCGCGAGGGCCGCGGACGTCGCTCGCTCAGTCCTCGCGGGGGACTCGCCCCTTCTCGTCGGCGATCCCGGAGTAGTCGTAGAAGAAGTCCGTCAGCCGGTCGCGCCAGATCCCGGCGTGTTCGACCTGCTCGTCGAAGCGCTCGGCGACGTGGCGGTACCGCTCTTCGTCGATCTCACCCTCCAGCGTCCGCCACTCCTCGCGGAGTCGCCGGGCCTCCTCGACGCCGGCGTGACAGTTGTCGTACAGCGTCTGGACGACGGTCCGGCCGTCCGATAGTTCGTAGTCCCAGGGGAGGTGGTGGAAGAACAGGAGCAACTCCTTCGGACAGGACTCCGGGTCGTCGTACAGGTCGGCGAGGGCGTCGGGGTACTGCTGGGCGTACCCGTTGCCCTCCGAGTTGCGGTCCTTCCCGATCCCGTCCTCGGTCGCGCCGGTGTATCCGGGCCACTCCTCGGGACCGGGGTCGTAGTGGTTCTCCAGGTAGGCCTCGCCGTTGTACATCATGTGCATCAGGCCGATACCGCCGGTCGAGTAGTCGATGACTGCCGGCCACGTGTCGTGCATGATGTCGGTGACCGTCTCCACCACGTCGGGGTCGTGGCCGAACGTCTGGCGGACCCACTCGTCGGTGATCGCCTCGGTTTCGAGGTCGGGATCCCACGCGAGGCGGCCGTAGCCGTAGAGGTTCGCCTGCGCGAGGTAGTGGCCGGTCCAGCTTCTGTCCTCGCCGGGACCGCCGACTCCGGCCATCCCGGTCCCCTCGTCGGTGAACAGGTCCTTCACTTTCGTGCCGTGGCCCTCGGGGTCGGTGTCGAACTCCAGGACCTCCTTCCACATCGGGACGTGATAGCAGGCGTGGACGTGCTGACCGGTGTACTCCCCGGTGATCTGGAGTTCCAGCCCAAGTTCGGTCTCGGGCATCTGCCCGAACACCGGCGAGACGGGCTCGCGGGGCTGGAAGTCGATGGGGCCGTTCTTGACCTGGATCGTGACGTTGTCGCGGAACTCGCCGTCGAGTGGTTCGAAGGTGTCGTACTGCTGGACGGCGCGGTCCTTGTGCGAGCCGTAGACGAACGCGCGCCACCAGACGCGGCCGCCGTGGGGTTCCAGCGCCTCGGCGAGGACGTTCGCGCCGTCGACGTGGTCGGCGTCGTAGTTGTACGGTCCCGGTTGGCCCTCCGAGTCGGCCTTGACGAGAAAGCCGCCGAAGTCGGGGATCAGGTCGTAGATCTCGTCGGCTTTCTCGGCCCACCACTGCGCGACTTCGGGGTCGTTGGGGTCCGAGGTGTCGAGGCCGCCGATCTTCTCGGGCGCGCCGAAGTTGACCGAGAGGTAGGTCGTGGTGCCGTACCGGCGGAGGAGGGAAGCGAGACCGGTCAGCTTCTCCAGATAGCGCGTTTCGAGCAGGCGCCACCCCTCCAGTACGTCCATCGCCTCGTTGGCGCTGTCGCGGCCCGGGATCTGCGTGTTGACGTTGTTGAGGACGATCCCGTTGATCCCGACCGACGCGAGCAGCCGCGCGTAGTCGCGGTAGCGCTCCCGGAGATCCGGCAGCGTCTCGAAGTCGAAGACGGACTGGCCGGCGTAGCCCCGCTCGACCGACCCGCGGAAGGGGTTGTCCCAGTGATTGATCAGCCGGTCGGGCGAGGCGGGTTCCTCGACGACGTGGACGTCCTCGATCGGCTCGTGATTCGACAGCAGCCGCAACAGGTGGAAGGTACCGTAGACGAGCCCGCTGTCCGACGACGCGGAGACGACGAGCACGTCGGTTCCCTCCCACTCGCCGGTCGTGATCACGTAGCCGCCCTCGGCGAGGTCGGCGACGCGCTCCTCGTCGACGCACTGGGCCACCACGTCCATGTCCGCTGGCGTACCGACGGCGAGGAAGCCGTCGGTCGTGCGGGGCGGGTGCTGCCAGAGGTGCGGGTCGCGCCCGAGCAGGCCGCCGAGGCCGCGACGGAGTTCCTCGCGGACCGCTCCGAGTTCGCGGGACTGCTCGGAGACGTAGGCGTGCGAACAGAGACGCCGGTAGGACGCCCGGAGGGCCTCGTCGCGGACCTCGCGGTATCGGAGCCAGCAGTCGTCGTAATCGGGTTGCATACGAGTCCCAATCACCGTCACTCACTTAAACGCTACCGACGAGGGGCTCGCGGGCGCCGAACGAGGGGAGAGCGGTCGATTCCGTACCGCTCGCCCTTCGCGCCACGTCTCGTGCGCCGGCGGTCTCCTCCCGGTCGGTTCCGTTAGTCAAGGGGAAAACATTTATGTGTGATATTCACCACGTTCGAGGCATATCCATGCCAGCCGGCGATCCATCAGGATCGGACAGTACCGACAGCGACGGTGCCGCTATCGGCCGCCGGCCGTTGCTGGGGGCGCTCGCGGCCGTCGGCCTCGCGGGGTGTCCTGGACAGAGCGGGGACGGTGAGACGGATTCACCGGGCGACGACAGCGAGGTGACGGAACCCGCGACGGACGGCGTCGGCGGGACGACCCCGCGGACGGCGGCAGACGGCTGGCCGGACGTCGCGGACCCGTACTACGGGCGACTCGCGGCAGATCTCGAGGAGATGGGCCTGCCAGCGGGCGAGTTCGTCTACGCCGAGAGCGAGAGCGCGACGCTCGACGCCTTCTCCGTCAACTCGTCGGTCGGGGAGACGTCGTCGGTCTCGGTCGGAGACGGCGATCCCTTCTCGTCGGCGGTGCGCGTGACCGTCGCCGAGGAGACGGAGAACCCGTGGGACGTGACGATGAAGGGTACGGTCACCGACCGGTCGGTCGCCGCGGGGGACGTGCTCCTCGCGGTCGTCTCCCTCCGCGGTCCCGAATCGAGCGAGTCGCCCCCGACGGTGCAGTTCGTCGCGAAGAGCGAGGACAACGTCGAGACGAACATGGTCCGGACGACGCCGCAGGTCCAGCCGCCCGCGGAGTGGACGCGCTACTACGTCCCCATCGAGTTCGACTACGACGCCGAGGCTGGGGCCTGGTGGGTCGAACTGTTCCTCGGATACGGCCCGCAGACGGTCGACGTGGGCGGGATCGCCCTGATCGACTTCGACCAGCGGGTCGCGGCCGAAGAGTTGCCCAGCGGACCCGCGGACGCGGGAGCGACCGGTACGGGGACTGACGACGACAGCGACTGGGAGGCGGCCGCCGACGAGCGGATCCGGGAGCACCGGACGAGCGACCTCACGGTCGAAGTGACCGACGTCGCGGGCGATCCCGTCGAGGGAGCGACCGTCGACGTGGCGATGCGCGAGCACGCATTCGGCTTCGGGACGGCGATCAACGCCGGCCACCTCCTGGACGAGACGGAGGAGGGCGACCCGTACCGCGAGCACGTCACGGACCTGTTCAACCTGGCCGTCCTCGGCAACCACCACAAGTGGCGGTTCTGGGAGGAGGAACGCGAGACGGCCGACGGCGCGACCGAGTGGGTCCTCGACCGGGGGCTGGACTTGCGCGGGCACGTCTGCCTGTGGGCGAACGTCTCCGCGTGGGCGGTACCCCCGGACGTGGTCAGCGCGATGGGCGTCGAGTGGGCGGACAACGGCGTCACCGACCCGGAACTCGACCCCGAACGCGTCCGCCAGCGGAGCATGGAACACGTCTCCGCGATCATCGAGCACTACGGCGAGGATATCACCGAGTGGGAAGTCGCGAACGAGGTGATCCACGAACCGGGCCTGATCAAGGCCGTCAACGGCGTGCGGGCCACGGAGTCCACCTCGCTCGGCGACGTCGATCCCGTGGAAGCGCCGGTCCTGGCGGAGTGGTACGGCGCCGCACGCGAGGCGGTCCCGGACGGCACGCCGCTCGCCGTCAACGACTACAACACGCTCGCCGGCCCCTACGAGTCGACTCGGGCCGACTACGAGCGCCAGATCGAGTTCCTCGCCGACTCCGACGCGGGCCTCGACGCCGTCGGACTCCAGTGCCACTTCGACCAGAGATCCGCGCTGACGCCCGAGCAGGTCATGGACGGGCTCGACCGCTACGCGGCCCACGACGTCCGCCTGCGGATCACCGAGTTCGACATGGCCGACGACGGCTGGGCCGAGGAGGACAAGGCGGTCTTCTTCCGGCAGTTCCTGAAGACGGCGTTCAGTCACCCGGCGGTCGACGACTTCCTCGTCTGGGGGATCCTCGACACGCTCCACTGGCGGGACGACGCGCCCTTCTTCGCCGAGGGCTGGGAGGAGAAACCCGCCCTCGTCGAGTACCGCGACCTCGTCTTCGAGGAGTGGTGGACTGAAGAGAGCGGCGAGACCGACGCCGACGGCACCTACGCCGTGACGGGATTCGAGGGCGAGTACGAGATCACCGCCACGGTCGACGGCGAGGAGCTACACGACACCGCATCGCTCGGGGACGGGGGCGCGACGGTCGAACTCTCCCCCGAGTGAGAGGCTGGCCCCTCACGGGACGAGACGCGGCACCGGCCCGGAACCATTATAGTCCGGGATCACGACCTCTCGGCCGTAATGGCAGCCGAGCCCGAGCACGTCTACCGCGACCCGACAGCATCGACTTCGCGACGCGTCGAGGACCTCCTCTCCCGGATGACGCTCGAAGAGAAGGCCGCCCAGCTTGGGTCGGTCAGTCCCAGCCGGAACGTCGCAGACGAGGCCGAGAACGAGGGCGACGGCGGGACCCCGATGATCGAGGACGGCGAACTCAACCGCGAGGCGGCCGAGGAACTGCTCGCCGAGGGCATCGGCCACCTCACCCGCATCGGCGGCGAGGGGAGCCTCCCGCCCGAGCGCGCCGCCGAGATCACGAACGAACTCCAGACGTTCCTCACCGAGGAGACGCGCCTGGGGATCCCCGCGATCCCCCACGAGGAGTGTCTGAGCGGGTACATGGGGCCCGAGGGAACCACCTTCCCGCAGGGCATCGGGATGGCCAGCACGTGGGACCCGGACCTGATGGAGGCGGTCACCGACACGATCGGCGACCAGCTCGAAGCGATCGGCACGGCCCACGCGCTCTCGCCCGTGCTCGACGTGGCCCGCGACCTGCGCTGGGGGCGCGTCGAGGAGACCTTCGGCGAGGACCCGTACCTCGTCGCGCAGCTGGCGACCGCGTACGTCTCCGGACTGCAGGGCGACTCGCCCGCCGACGGCATCTCGGCGACGCTCAAGCACTTCGTCGGCCACGGCGTCGGCGCGGGCGGGAAGAACCGCTCGTCCGTCGACGTCAGCGAGCGCCAGCTGCGCGAGGTCCACATGTTCCCCTTCGAGGCCGCGATCCAGGAGGCCGACGCCGAGTCGGTCATGAACGCCTACCACGACATCGACGGCATCCCCTGCGCGAAAGACGAGCGGCTACTGACGGACGTGCTCCGGGGCGAGTGGGGCTTCGACGGTCACGTCGTCTCCGACTACTTCAGCGTGGACTTCCTGAAGGAAGAGCACGGCGTCGCCGCGACCCAGCGCGAGGCGGGAGTCGCCGCCGTCGAGGCCGGGATCGACGTGGAACTGCCCAACACCGACTGTTACGAGTACCTGCCGGAGGCCGTCCGCCGGGGCGAACTCGCCGAGGAGACGCTCGACGAGTCCGTCCGCCGCGTCCTCCGAGCGAAGTTCGAGAAGGGACTGTTCGAGGACCCGACGGTCGACGTCGACGCCGCGACCGACCCCTACGAGGACGAGTTCGCCGCGGACCTCGCCCGTGAGGCCGCCCGCGACTCGCTGGTCGTCCTGAAGAACGAGAGCGACCTCCTGCCGCTCGACGGGGCCGACTCCGTCGCCGTCGTCGGGCCGAAGGCCGACGACAAGAAGGGGATGCTCGGCGACTACGCCTACGCCGCCCACTACCCCGAAGAGGAGTACGAGTTCGAGGCCGACACGCCGCTCGCCGCCATCGAGAACCGCGTCGACGCCGACGTGTCCTACGCCCAGGGCTGCACAGCCACGGGCAACTCGACGGACGAGATCGGCCGCGCCGTCGAGGCCGCGGAGGACGCCGACGTGGCGCTGGCGTTCGTCGGCGCTCGCTCGGCCGTCGACTTCTCCGACGCGGAGGGCGACAAGCGCGAGAAGCCGATGGTCCCGACCAGCGGCGAGGGCTGCGACGTGACCGACCTCGGCCTCCCTGGCGTCCAGAAACGGCTCGTCGAGCGGGTTCAGGAGACCGACACCCCCGTCGTCGTCGTACTCGTGAGCGGGAAGCCCCACGCGATCCCCGAGATCGACGAGGGCGCCGAGGCCGTGGTCCAGGCGTGGCTCCCTGGCGAGGAAGCCGGCAACGCCGTCGTCGACGTGGTCTTCGACGGCCACGACTCCGGTGGTCATCTCCCGGTCTCGATGCCAAAGTCCGTGGGTCAACTGCCGGTCCACTACAGCCGCAAGCCCAACACGTTCAGCGAGGACTACGTCTACGACGACGCCCAGCCCGTCTATCCGTTCGGCCACGGGCTGAGCTACGCCGAGTTCGAGTTCTCGGATCTGGACGTGTCGGACGTCGAGATCGGCCCCTCGGACACGGTCACCGCGAGCGTCACGGTGGAGAACACCGCCGACCGGCCCGGCAGCGACGTGGTCCAGCTCTACGTCTCCGCCGAGAACCCCGACCAGGCCCGGCCCGTCCAGGAACTCAAAGGGTTCCGTCGGGTCGAGCTAGACGGCGGCGAGTCCGCGCGCGTCTCGTTCGAACTCGGCGCGAGCCAGTTGGCTTACCACGACCGCTCGATGACCCTCGCCGTCGAGGAGGGCGAGTACGAACTGCGAGTCGCCCACTCTGCCACAGACGTCGCCGAGACCGCGACCGTCTCGGTGACCGAGTCGAAACCCGTCCCCCGGACCGCGCGTCGGTACGTCACCGAGACGACCGTCGACGAGGCCTGATCCGGGAGGACAGGCGAATCGGTCGAGGTCTGGGTGCGAACGGTCGGTGTGGTAACGCTTTTTTCGGAGACTGCCGATTGAGCGCTATGCGCAGTCCACGGGCGGTCGACGAGGAGGTGGCCGACGGTGAGTGACACAGCGGCGGAGAAGAGCGGCCGCGAGATGGCGGTCGAAGCCCTCTGTGACCAGTCGCGGAAGATCCTGGGCGTGTTCACGATCGCCGTCGTCTTCTTGCTGATCCAGGTGCCGTACCTGTTCGTCGTCGACCAGGACTCGTCGCTGTTCGTCGTCGCGACGCTCAACATCATCGGGAGCGGTGGCTTCGCGGTCGTGAGCGGGAGCGCGCTCTGGTTCTGTAGTCAGCAAGCGGACTGATCACCGCCCGCTGGTACTCGGCGGTCTGCTGGCGGGCACGGGAGTGGACCGATGCGGATCGATGTCTGAGGAAACCGGGACCCGCCGCTTCGGAACGTGGTCGAACGGAAGAAAAGGGGGACCGGTCAGGCCGACGAGGTCGCCCGCGCGTACAGTTTGTTCGCGAACAGGAACCCGTAGATGCTCGCACCGAGGGCGATGAGAGTCGCCCCGAAGATCCCCATCATCCCGGCGAACACCTTGTGGGCGAGGACAGTGCCCTCGACCGCTCCGAAGCTCCGCACGCCGTCCGGGAGCCCGTTCATGAGCGAGATGAACCCGTCCTCCCCGCCGATGACGATCGCGGGCGTCCCGTTGACGAGCGTGGCCCCGAGACCGATGCTCGCGACACCCATCAGGATGATCACAAGCGAGATGTTCCCCGTGACGAAGTAGTACAGCGCCAGCACGTACGCTCTCGCCCCACTCGATTCCTGGTTGGCTCGTTCGATAGCCTGCCTCATGTGCGATAGACTGTTTCACACATGTATTTCAAACTTCCGCTTGCGCGGGCGGGCCCGCCCGATGCGCACACGGGAGAGAACTGATCAACCCGGCTGTTCCGGTCCGTTCCCGTCGCGTTCGCCGAACCAGCTGCGGACAGCCGCTCCCGTCGCCCAATTTATTCTTCTCTAATAGATAGGAAATTTAAAATTATATTTAAATACAAGTCGCAAAAGGTAGTGGTATGCGGAAGCTTGACAGCATCCGTGGCAAGGAGTTATCGCGACGCCGGTATGCGCAGATACTGGCTGGAATGGGAGTAGCCGGGCTGGCTGGCTGCCCGAGCGACAGCGGCGACGGTGGTGATGGAGGGAGTACCGCGACGCCGACGCCGAGCGGCGACGGCGACACGGACACGAACGGCGGTGGTGGCGACGACACGGACACGACGACCGATCAGGAGGCGGTCACCGACACGATCAGCTACGCGGTGCCGAACTCGCCGGACGTGTTCAACTGGAACCCGTGGACCCCGCAGGACAACACGGCGGGCGACCTGTGGATGTCGGAACTCCACGGGTTGCGGAACGTCCACACGACGAAAACGTCATACAGCGGGACGACCGTCCCGACGCCGCACAAGCCCGACCACGATCAGATCGAGATCATGACGTGGATCGAGGACTACGAGGTCTCGCCGCCGTTCGACTGGCGGGACCACCACGACGACCGGTCGTCCTACTGGAACAGCGACCCCTACGACGCCGTGGCCCGCGAGAAGCACAACCACGTCAACTTCTTCAAGAACGGCAACAAGTTCACCGAGGACGCCACGTTCAACCAGAAGGCCGAGAGCCAGTGGACGATCCACTACTGGAAGGACAAGGGCGAGGTCCCCGAACAGGACAAGAAACCGACCAGTCGGCCGGTACTCGAAGCCGACGCCGGCCCCGTGGACGGCAACCCGCCGATCCACCCCGACTTCACCGAGCCATACCTGGAGCGGTACCTCGACGCCGGGACCGAAGACGAGGTCAACGCCATCACGGACGAGTTGACGAGCGACCGTATCGGGCTCCGACGGATCGCGCTAAACGGCGGGACCGACGAGGCGCTCGCCGGGTCCGGTCCGTACGTCCTCAAATCGATGGACGACGTCGGTTCGGAGAAGATGGTCCTGCACCTCGACAAGGACCACCCGAACGCGGAGCACACGAACGTCGAAAAGCTCGCGCTCTACTGGGCTGGAGGCGACCGGCGGAACACGCTGATGACGGAAGGCCAACTCGACCTCAGTAGCGGCGCGATCACGCCCGGCGGGACGATGACCCGGGAAGCACTGCCCGACCACGTCCAGGAGTTCACCCGCTGGCTGCGCGCGACGGGCGGGGACATGTGGAAACTCAACTGGCACAACAAACACCTCCAGAACCTCTGGGTCCGCCGCGCGCTCGTCGAGGCGATCGACTGGAACGCCGTCAGCGCGAACGGCTGGGGCCAGGAGGGGTCGCAGGTCCTCGAACACGACACCTTCATGCTCGACGCGCAGTCGAAGCGACACTTCTCGGAGGACTTCCTCAACAGCCTGCACACCTACTCCCGCTCGGCCAACAAGAAGCGGGCGACGGAGTACATGAAGCGGGCCGGCTACTCGAAACAGGGCGGGCAGTGGATCGACCGGGACGGCAACGCGGCGTCGATCGACCTCATCGCCACGTCGAACATCCAGGCCCACATCAAAGCGGGCCAGACGATCAAGGCGAACCTCTCGAATTGGGGCTTCGGCGTCAACCTCAGCTCGCAGACGGACTCGACGTGGCAGAGCAACCTCAAACCGAAGGACGGGCTCAACTACGACTCGACCATCTTCTGGCACGGCGACCCGTACATCTTCCAGTACTACCACGACCGCGGCGCGTGGTGGGACGAGGCGCTCGTCGCCGGGAGCCCCACCGCGGAGGACCCCTTCGAGGCCAAAGCGACCGACGAGGTCGACACGCAGAACAAACCGATCGTCCAGCAGGTGCCCAACGAACCCGGCGCCTTCGAGGCGCCCGACGAGGCGGGGAAGGCCCCCGACCTCGACAACGCGAGCGAAGTCAACCTCGTCGAGACGGTCAACGCCATCCGCAAACCCGGCAACAGCGAGGAGGAGCTCCAACAGCTCTACCGGACGTGCGCGAAGTACTACAACTTCTACGTCCCGCACTTCCCGTTCCACCAGTACCTCACGGGATCGTACGGCGACGTGCGCGACTTCGACTGGCCCGACCCGGGCGCCAGAGCGTTCGACTACGAGCGGTCGTTCGGTATCGAGGACGTGCTCGTGCTCGGCGGCATCGCACAGGCCAGCACGAACACCGACTTCGAACCGCCGCAGTAGCCCGACGATCACGGACTGATCGTCGTCCACGACCGGCGTACCGCAACTGACCACACCACTCCCGACTGATCACCCGCCGCCGGATTACCCCGGTGGTCTCTGTCACTCGGCCCGGGACGAACCTTGTCGCTGCCTTTCGTCCCCGGGCCGTCGCTTCTCACTCGCCAGTCGACGAATCGATCGTACCGCGTTTCAGCATGTGGAATACCGGGTTCCCGCCCGGCCCTGCCGTTCCATATTCTGAATCGGTCTCGTAGGATGGCCACGCGAAGTCACGGGTGTTCCCCCAGAGACCGGTGACCTCGGTGTTGAGGTAGATGTCAGGGAGCGCGTCGTTCCACCAGGTGGCGAACGTCGAGACGGCCTCGACCGTCGCCGCCCGGTCGGTCGGCCCCTCGATCGTCCGCCAGGTGTCGACGAGGTTCACCGTCCGCCGGTCGCTCTCGGGAGCGTCGACGTCGCCCGGCGTTTCCGGGACGCTGACCTCGACGGGTTTCCCCTGGCTGGAGGTCTCCACGGCGGGATCCGAGACGCCGTAGCCGATCGAGGTGGCGCCGTCGCTCGTCACGTCGTACGCGCGGTGGGGGCGCCCGTCGAAGTCCCAGAGCGTGAGGTCGTACGTGTGGTTGGAGACCTCGTAGTAGATCCGCGTGTTCGGGATCCGATCGATGGAGACGTCGAAGCCGAAGCGGCTGAGGCTCGATTCGACCATGGTCCCGGCCGAGACGTAGTCGCTCCACACCGGCGTCCCGATGTTCAACCGCGCTCGCCGCCCGTCCGAGTCGCGCCACATGTCGTTCTCGTCTCGCGTGTACCCGGCCGCCCGCATGTGCTCGGCCGCTCGCTCGACGTCGGCCTCGACGGGATACCTGTGGAGCGACTCGCGGACCGAGGCCGGGAGCCACTGCCGCCCGGCCGGCGCGGCGAGCCCCGTCTGGCGCTCTGTGGGCTCGCCCCAGTTCGTCACTTCGGCGACGTCGTCGACCGGGATGGTCGCGAGGATCGCCCGGCGAACGCCGCGGCGGGCGAGGTGGTCGTTGCGCCAGTCGACGACGAGTTTCACCCCCGAAGTGGTGCGGTAGCGGGCGATCTGTTCGAGGTTCGCCGCCGGCGACCCGCGTTCGTTGCCAAGCATCCCCGACCCGCCGTCGAGCCACCCCTTCTTGATCAGGTTCTCGATGGAGACCTCCTGGACGACCGGGAGCCAGAGCCGGGGGATCGACACGTCGGCCGCCCGCGGATGGTCGTCGTACCGCTCCAGCATGAGGCGGTTGATCGAGACCTCCGTCAGCTCGTAGGGCCCGTTGCCCAGCCCCTCGTCCGCGAGCGTCTCCAGGCCGGGACTGTCGGTCCGCAGGTTCTCGATCACCGTCGACTCCCGCTCGTCCGTCCCCGCGTCCCGGATCCGATCCAGCCAGGGCTCGTAGAACGCGACCGGCGTCCGGACGGCGCCGCTCGCGACCTCCGAGAGGACTAGCGGCCTGTCCAGCGGCCGTTCGAACTCGTAGCGGAGCGTGTACTCGTCGACCAGTTCGACGCTCGGCCCCGACTGGGAGGAGACGTGCGACTGGATCTCCTCTTGCACCCAGGTGTCCCGCGCCGTCACGGGGTCGCCCGACCACCACGTGAACCCCTCTGCGTAGGTGACGGTGGCCGTCGACCCCTCGGTCTCGACCGACTCGACGACGTCCCCGAGTTGCCTGTCCTGGGGCGGCGCAGTGTAGGACCTGGCCTCGTAGATGAGCGGATAGAACCCGACGGGGTCGGAGGTCGACCACGGCCCGACGTGCGTCGTCTCCGAGTCGTACGGGAACTGGTAGCCGAACACCTCCGGCGAGTCCACGATGTCGTTCGCCTCCGTGCAGCCGGCGAGCGACCCGACCGTGCCCGCGGCGCCCAGTGCGGCGAGACATTCCCTGCGCGTCACCCCAGCGCCCTTCCGACCGTCTCTGCGCCCGTCCGCACCTGTGTTCATTGGCGCGAGGATAGCGGACGGGGCTGTATAAGGCCACCGCCCCTCAGACGAGCGATCCGGCGGAACGCGGCCGGAACGCCGCTTCTCGGCGGGTCGCGCGACGCCCGCTGATATCAGATCTGTGACTACAGTGCGTCGCTCGTCGCCGCGGAATGCGAACCGTTCTCTCACACGCCGTCACGGCCGGAGAGGACGCCCGTCTCGCGGATATCTCGCCGGTCGGCGCGGCGCCCGTCGCTCGATCAAGCGGAAAAAACATATACTGTGGATCGTACAAGACGTAGTATGGATGATTATGTGTCACAGGAAGCCCTCCGTTTCGTCGTGATCGGGCTCGTGGCGATGGCCGCCATCGCGGTCGGGGCCGCGACGATCACGGCGACCGTCGACACGGGGGCTCCTGGTGGTGGGGAACCGCTGCAGAATCCGGGGCAGAACCCCCAGGACAACCAGGGGGGAGGCGGCGGTGACAGCTCCGGCGGCGGCAACCCGGTAAACCGGTCCTCCGAGAACCCCGGCAACTCGGCGGTCCAGTACACGACGTGTATCGAGCCGCTGTCGAACTGGTACGGCGGGCTGGCGTACTTCGGCGCCGCCGCGATGGTCGTCTTCCTGATCAAGCGCCGCTACTCGTTCGGCGCCGCCTTCCTCGGTCTGTACGCACTCGCGCCGCCGGTGCTGCTGGGGTACTTCCTCGGGACCGACTGCGCGAGCGTCGGCGGACCGGGGCTGGGCGACGGCGGTCGAGGCGCCATCGCCAACGGCACCCAGTCGCCCATCGCGTCGATGGACATCCCGCCCGCCGCCATCCTCGGTATCTTCGGCATCGTCCTGGTGGCGACGGCCGCCGTCCTGATGCGGGCGTCCGGTGACCAGGACATCACCACGATGGAGCCGGAGGCCGACGACGAGGACACCGGGGCCGACGTGATGGACCTGGCCGCCGCGGCCGGTCGCGCGGCCGACCGCCTCGAAGAGCACAACGCCGACGTGGACAACGAGGTCTACCGCGCGTGGTGGGAGATGACGAGCATGCTCGACGTCCCCAACCCCGACAGCGCGACGCCCGGCGAGTTCGCCCAGGCGGCGATCGAGGTCGGCCTCGGCGAGGACGACGTCCGCGAGCTGACGCGCCTGTTCGAGGAGGTCCGCTACGGCAAGCGCGACGCCGAGAGCCGCGAGCAGCTCGCCATCGACGTGTTCCGGAACATCGAGGACGAGTACGGCGGACGGACGAGCGGCGGCCGCGGAGGCGACGCGGGAGGGGACGATGGATATTGAGACCGCCCTCAACCGGCTGCTGATCGCCGTCGGGGCACTCCTGTTCGTCGGCGCGATGGCGTTGATCGTCGCGCCGGGCGCCGGCAGCGCGCTCCCGTTCGGCAACGAGGTCATCTTCCTCATCGGCGCGCTGGGCGCCGTGACGGGCTTCGGCGTCGCCCGTCGACGCCTGAAGGGCGAGATCGAGGAGACGGTCACGCCCGACCCGGAGCGACCGGCGGGCAACCCGATGCCCGGCGAGGACGTCGACCGGATGCTCTACGAGATGACCCACCTGCGCCAGGGGGTCAACGAGAACCGCGAACACCTCGAAGAGCGGCTGGAGAACCTCGCCATCGCAGTCATCCGCAACCGCGAGGACTGCTCGGTCGAGGAGGCCCGGCGCGTCATCGACGCCGGCGAGTGGACCGACAACGAACAGGCGGCGTCGTTCTTCCAGGGCGAGCGGACGGCCGCCCAGGAAGCGGGCCTCTCGGAGTCGCTGCTGTCGGGGACGGACGACGCGGCCGCCTTCGAGAACAGGTTCCGCGAGACCGTCGAGGAGCTCATCCGCGTCGGCGACGTGGACGTGAGCCACTCGGTCGAGGTCGAGACCGAGGACGACCGCTCGTTCCTCGACCGCCTGCTGGGCCGCTCGGGCGACGACGGTGACGAGGACGACGCCGTCGAGTCGAACTGGAACGAGGCCAACTCCTCGATCCCGACGTTCCAGACGAGCGAGCCGTTCGAGGACGTGGCGCTCCAGCACACCAACCGCTGGCTGGGCGTGACGGCGTTCGCGCTCGTCGCGGTCGGCATCGGGACGGTCACCTTCAGCCCCGGACTCATGCTCGCGGGGACGGTCGGCGTCGCGTACACCATCTACGCGCGGGTCTCGGCGGTCCCCCGGACGGAAGGACTGGTCGTCGAGCGCGAGTTCGACGTCGACGAGCCCGAACCGGGCGACCTCGTCGAAGTGACGCTCACGGTCCGGAACGAGAGCGGCTCGATGCTGCCGGACCTCCGACTGATCGACGCCGTGCCGGACTCGTTCGTCGTCACCGACGGCGTCCCGCGCCTGCACACCGCGCTGCAGGCGGGCGCACAGGCCCAGATCGAGTACACCGTGCGCGTCGAGCGCGGCGAGTACGAGTGGCCGCTGCTGGTCGTCGCCCGCGACTTCAGCGGCGGCGTCGAGCGCACGTCGCTGGTCACGCCCGACGCGGGGATGCGAGTCATCCCGCCGCTACGGGTCACTAACGACGTGCCGGTGCGCGCCCAGACGACGCAGTACGCCGGCGACGTCGACACCAAGCAGGGCGGGTCGGGCCTGGAGTTCTACTCGGTGCGCGACTACCGCCCCGGCGACCCGATGAACCGCATCAACTGGAAGCAGGTCGCGAGCACGGGCGAGCTCGCGACGATCGACTTCCGCCAGGAGAAGGCCGCGACGGTCACCATCCTGTTCGACACCCGCCAGAGCGCGTACATCTCGGCGGGCCCCGACGAACCGCACGCGGTCGACCACTCGGTCCACGCCGCGAGCGACGTGTTCGGTGCACTGTACGACCAGGGTAACCTCGTCGGCGTCGCCGCCTTCGACACGGTGCCGTGCTGGTACGCCCCCGGCGCGGGCAGCGAGCACCTGGAGAACGCCCGGATGCTGTTCGCCCAGCACCCGGCGCTGTCGCCCCGGCCGCCGGAACGGCAGGACCACGAGAGCCAGTACATCGACCCGATGACTCACGTGCGCCGGCGCCTGCCGAGCACGTCGCAGATCTTCCTCTTCTCGCCGCTTGCGGACGACTACGCGGCGGAAGTGGCGCGCAGGCTCGACTCCGAGGGCCACCTGGTCACCGTCATCAGTCCCGACGTGACCGTCGACGAGACGGTCGGCCAGCGGCTCACGCGCATCGAACGGACGGCACGGGTCCGGTATCTCCGCGAACGGGGCATCCGCGTGCTCGACTGGGACCCCGACGAGCGGCTGTCGCTCGAGATCCAGAAGGCACAGACGAGGTGGGCATAATGAGCTTCGAGACAGACACCGATACGGGAGCGGTCGAGGTAACGCACGCGCCGGCGCGGTTCAGCAGCATCCTCTCGGTGGCGGCCGCGCTGCTCGCGGTCGTCGTCACCGGGCTGTTCGCGCCGCTGTCGGCGCCGATCGGGCTGTTCGGTCTGGCGGGCGTCGCCGCCGGGCTGTTCGTCTTCGAGTCCGAGCGGCTGACGATCGCGGGGACGGCCATCGTCTTCGTCGGCGTCGTCGCCTGCGGCTTCTTCTCCAGCGTCCCGGAGATCATGCTGTTCGCCAGCCTGGCGACGATCGTCTCGTTCGACCTCGGGTCGAACGCCTTCAGCGTCGGCCGCCAGCTCTCCGAGCAGACGGACACCCAGCGCGGCGAGTCCGTCCACGCCGCGGCGACCGTCTTCGTGGGCGTCGTCGCGGCGGGCATCTCCTACGGGATCTACCTCGTGCCCGCCGGCGCGGGACTCACGATCCCGGCGCTGGCCCTGCTGCTTTTGGCCGCGCTGTTCCTGATCTGGTCGATCCGACAGTAGCCGAACGAATCGGTCGTTCGGTCAGTTTTTCTCGGGGACGTAACGCTCTTACACCGTCAGTATTAAGAGGAGAAGCACGGGCTATCTTACCATGGCACAGACCGACCTATCCATCCAGGAGGCCAGCGACGAGTTGGATGCAGTGATCGACGAGATACAGTCGTCGGTCATCATCGACGAGGAGTTCCTGGAGACCGTGCTTGTGGGGTTGCTTTCGAAGGGGCACGTCCTGCTCGAAGACGTTCCCGGGACGGGGAAGACGCTGACGGCGAACAGTTTCGCCACGGCGCTGGGACTGTCGTTCTCCCGCATCCAGTTCACGCCGGACCTGCTTCCCAACGACGTGACGGGGACGTACATCTACAACGAGCAGGAGGGTGAGTTCGAGTTCAACAAGGGTCCTATCTTCGCCAACATCGTCCTCGCCGACGAGATCAACCGCGCGCCGCCGAAGACGCAGGCGGCGCTTCTCGAAGCGATGGGTGAGGGCCAGGTGACGACGGAGGGTGACACCCGGCAGCTGCCCGAGCCGTTTTTCGTAATCGCGACGCAGAACCCCGTCGAACAGGAGGGGACCTTCCCGCTACCCGAGGCGCAGATCGACCGCTTCAACGTCAAGTCCTCCATCGGCTACCCCGACGTCGACGGCGAGGTCGAACTGCTCCGGCGCCGCAACGACCGGACGTCGACGACGCCGACCGTCGGCCAGGTCCTCGACCACCAGCGGGTCATGGACCTGCAGGCGGTGCCCGACACGGTCACCGTCACCGAGGACATGCTGGAGTACATCGCGGCCGTCTCGCGAGCGACTCGTGACGACCACCGGGTCGAGACCGGGATGAGCCCCCGCGGGACCCAGCGCCTCTACGAGACCGCGCGTGCGCAGGCGGTCATCGAGGGCCGCAACTACGTCACGCCCGACGACGTCAAGACCGTCTCCCAGCCCGTCATCGCCCACCGACTGGGCCTGACGGCGGAGTCGCAGGTCAACGACGTCGACAAGTCGGAGATCGTCGACGACGTCCTCGACGAGATCCCTGTCCCGACCATCGAGGCGCCGGCGTAACGACACCTGGAGGACTACAATGGGAGTTTCAAACGCGGTTCGGAATCCGGGGTCGTACCTCAGCAGGACGCTGGGGCTGTACCGGTCGCTGCTGGTCGACCCGGAGCGGTTCTACGACGAGTACATCGGGACGCGCGGTCTCAAGTCGGAGCTGGCGCTCGTGCTGGTGGTGGGCGTCGTCGGTGCGGTGGGTAACTATCTCGTCCTGCAGGAGCTGATCAACCAGGTCAGCACCATTCAGGGCGTCTCGATCAACCAGGACGTCAGGTTCCAGCTCCAGCAGCGCGTGCTCGAACCGCTCATCGGCGCCGTCCTGGTGTGGATATGGTACGGCATGGGGATGTACGCGGTCGGCTGGCTCTACACGACCATCGGGACGACGTACCTGACGATGAAGCGAGCGGCGTGGACGCTGTTCCCGATCCTGATCGCGAACCTGATCCACACGGCCGCGATGGCGTACACTTCGGTCACGATGGAGATCGGACAAGGAGACATCACGACCACCTCGAACCTGGCGGAAGACATCGCCCCCGCCGTCTGGTCGCAGGCGGCGGGCGAGATAGCCGTCGTCGCGGCGACGCTCGTCGGCGTCGTCTTCGCCCTGTGGGCCGGTTACATCGGCGCGTACGCCATCAAGGACGTCCGCGACCTGACGGTCGACGAGGCGTACAAGGTCGCGGCGGTCCCGGCGGTCGGATACGCGCTGTACATCGTCTACGGCGCGGTCACCGCACTCTGACGGAAGTATTAAGAGATTGTGAGACACCAACACACACTATGAACTATTACATACGTCGATTCGCGCAAGCGATCGTGACGTTCGTCCTGGGGATGTTCATCACGTTCGCGTTGTATCGACTCGTACCGGGTGGGCCGGTACAGGCGCTCATGGCCGACCGCGTCCAGCAGATGAAAGAGCAGAACCAGCAGATCGACCAGCAGGAGCTGGCGCAGATGGCCGAGCAGCTGACGGGGATCAACCCGGACAAGCCGATCCCCATCTCGTTCTACGAGTGGCTGCGGGACATCATCCTGTACCAGGACTTCGGCGAGTCGATCATGTTCCAGGACCCCGTCTTCGACATCCTCTTCCGCGGGATGCCGTGGTCGATCTTCCTGAGCGTGTACGGCCTGCTGTTCGGGTTCACGGCGACCATCGCGGTCGGGGTGTTCATGGCCTGGCACGAGGGGACGAAGATCGACTCCGGGCTCACCGTGTTCGTGCTCGTCATGCGGTCGATCCCCTACTACGTGGCCGCCATCGTGATGCTCTCGGTGCTGGCCTTCCAGTGGGGCATCTTCCCGACCGGCGGGCGCGCACCGCCCGCGGCCGACCCCGGCTTCAACTGGGAGTTCATGATCGGGGTCGCCCAGCACGCCGCCCTGCCGATACTGTCGAACTTCATCGTCGGCTTCGCCGGCGGGGCGATCGGGATGCGTGCGCTGTCTGTCCGCGTCATCGGCGCGGACTACCTCCGCTCGGCGCGCCTGCGCGGGCTGAGCACGAACCGCATCCTCAGCCGATACCTGACCCGTAACTCCATCCTCCCCATCTACACCGGCTTCATGATGGGGATCTCCGGCATGTTCAGTTCGAACGTCATCACCGAACGCATCTTCCAGTACCACGGAGTCGGCTGGTTCATGCTCGAAGCGGTGAAAAACCAGGACTACCCGCTCGTGATGGCCGCGTTCGTGTTCTTCTCGGGGATCACGGTGGTGGCCATCCTGATCGCTGACCTCACCTACGGGCTCATCGACCCGCGAGCGGGGACCGGTGCCACGAGGGAGAGCTACTAACGATGTCCGAGAAAACGCCGAAAAGCGACGGAGGCGTCACGCAGGAAAGCATCTTCGGCACCGACGAGGAGGTCGAGCGCCGGCGGACGCCGCCGGCCGAGCGCGCCCGACGCGCGTTCGACTTCTACGTCGCGACGCCGTTCCGCGTCGCCTGGGAGGACTGGCGGACCCGCATCGGCGGCATGGGCATCCTGTTCTACGTGCTGATGGGGACCGTCGGCGTCCTGCTCGTCCCCCAGCCGCAGATCAACGAGGGGCCGTACTACCTCAAGCCGTTCGTCGACTGGTCGATGCCGCTCGGGACGGACAGCATGGGACGGGGCGTCTTCAAGACGCTCGTCCACTCGACGCCCGCGATGATGCAGATGGCGCTGGCGGGGGTCGTCTTCTCCGTCGGCGTCGCGGTCCTGGTCGGCATGATAGCCGGCTACAAGGGCGGCGTCGTCGACACGATGCTGATGACGGTCGCCGACGTGTTCATCACGCTCCCGGGCCTGCCGCTCATCATCGTCCTCGCGTCGATCTTCTCGCCCGACGACCCGTTCATCGTCGGGACGATCATCGCCATCGACCAGTGGCCGGGCCTCGCCAGGATGTTGCGCTCGCAGGTGCTCGCCTTGCGGGACGAGGACTTCGTCGAGGCGGCCCGCTCCATCGGGCTCTCGACGCCGACCATCGTCGGGCAGGAACTGGTCCCGAAGGTGGCGCCGTTCGTGCTCATCTCGGCGGCGGGCGCGGCGGTGGCGGTCATCTTCCAGTCGGTCGCGCTGTACTTCATCGGCGTCCTCCCGTGGAGTTCGTTCAACTGGGGCGTCATGATGCAGCAGGCGTACCGCCAGGGGAACGCGATCGCGGCGCCCGGGCGGGCGGGACACTGGATGCTCTTCCCGCTCCTGGCGATCTCGGGGATGAGCTTCTCGCTCATCCTCTTCTCGCAGGGGCTGGACCGGGTGTTCAACCCCCGGCTGCTCGCCCGCCACTCCGAGACGGTGCCGGAAGACGAACAGGAAGACGCGGGTGGTCTCTGATGTGCGGACGCGCGCCCGCTCGACGACCGGAGGTGAACTGACATGGCTATCGGACAATCGAACCAGTCGACAGCGGACGAGGAGACCGACGATGCCGACGAGGACATTGTCATGAGCGTAGCGGACGCCCGGGTGCAGTTCGGGATGTCCCGCGGACAGGCCTGGGTACTGAACGACGTGAGCCTGGACATCCGACGCGAGGAGATCCTCGCCATCGTCGGCGAGTCCGGGTCGGGCAAGTCGATGTTCGCCGCGGCCCTGATGGACGCGGTCGAGGACCCCGGCCACCTCTCGGGCGACGTCACCTACTACCCGCGCGAGTCTGACGACAGCAGCACGCCGACCACCGACCAGATCGGCGACTACGACGCCGTCGGTGACGACTCGGTGGACGTCCTGGAGATGAGCGACGGCGAACTCCAGTCGTTCCGCTGGGAGGAGGTGTCGATGGTGTTCCAGGGCGCGATGAACTCGTTCAACCCCACGATGAAGATCAAGGGGCACTTCCACGAGACCATCCAGGCCCACAACGCGGTCCTCGAAGACCGCATGGAGCACGTCTACGACCTCTTCGAGGCGCTGCACCTGGACCCCGACCGCGTGATGAACTCCTACCCCCACGAGCTGTCGGGCGGGATGAAACAGCGGGCGCTCATCGCGCTCGCGCTCGTCCTCGAACCCGAAGTACTGGTAATGGACGAGCCGACGGCCGCGCTCGACCTGCTCATGCAGCGCTCGATCATCTCGATGCTGCGGGAGCTGCGCGACGAGTTCGAGCTGACCATCGTGTTCATCACGCACGACCTGCCGCTGGTCGCCGGGCTCTCGGACCGCATCGGCGTGATGTACGCCTTCGAGTTCATCGAGGTGGGCGAGACCCGCTCGCTGCTGAAAGACGCCGCCCACCCCTACACGCGGGCGCTGTTGCGCTCGGTGCCGAGCATCGACTCGGACATCGACTCGATGCAGCCCATCGAGGGGGCGCGGCCGGACCCAGTGAACATCCCGACCGGCTGTTCGTTCCACCCGCGGTGTCCGATCGCGGACGACCGGTGTGAGATAGAGGACCCGGACCTCGTGACGGTCGACGAGGACCACGAGGCCGCGTGCTTCTACACGGACCAGGCGCGCAACGAACTGGAGTACTCGCTCGACCACGGGGCGAGGGAGGAGTAACTCATGAGTACAGACGAACCCACGGCGGACGACGTCACGCCCGACGAGGTCTCGGGCGAGGAGACGACGGTCGCACAGAGCGACGAACCGGTCCTCTCGGTCGAGGACGTGAAGGTCCACTACAAGCCGGGCGGCATCGTCAAGCGCGCGCTGACCGACAAGAAGGTCCGCGCGGTCGACGGCGTCAGCTTCGACCTCTACGAGAACGACATCGTCGTCCTCGTCGGCGAGTCCGGCTGCGGGAAGACCACGCTCGGCAAGACGGCCGTCGGCCTGGAGAAGCCCACCGAGGGCACGGTCTCCTACCGCGGGCAGGACATCTGGGAAGCCAAGGAGAACCCGCGCGAGGCCGAGACGGAGTTCACCGAGATCCGCCGCGCGATGCAGATCATCCACCAGGACCCGGCCAACGCGTTGAACTCCTCGCGGCGCGTCAAGGCGATCCTCTCGGACCCGCTGAAGAAGTGGCGGACGGAACTGGGTCCCAAGGAGCGCGAGGACACCATCTACCGCTACCTGGAGTACGTCGACATGATGCCGCCGGAGGACTACGCCGAGCGGTACCCCCACCAGCTCTCCGGTGGCGAGAAACAGCGCGTCGCGCTCGGTCGCGCGCTGCTGATGAACCCCGACGTGATCCTCGCGGACGAGGCCATCAGCGCGCTGGACGTGAGCCTGCGCGTCGGGATGATGGACCTCATCCTCGACCTGCAGGAGACGTTCGACACGTCGTACGTGTTCATCAGCCACGACCTGGCGAACGCCCGCTATCTCGCCAAGCGCGCCGGCGGCCGGATCGCCATCATGTACCTCGGCGAGATCGTGGAGATCGGCCCGCCGGAGGAGATCCTGCGGAATCCGACCCATCCCTACACGAAGGTGCTCAAGTGGTCGACGCCGACCGTCGACCCCAACCTGGCCAGGGAGCGCATCCAGGAGGACCCACCGGTCCGCGAAGTGGACGTGCCCGACCCCGAGGACCCGCCCTCGGGCTGCAAGTTCCACACCCGCTGTCCGGAAGCCAGAGAGGTCTGCACGCGGGAGGAGCCGGGTCTCTACGACACTGCGGGCGAGTCGGACGCGGCCTGCTTCCGCGCCCTCGAGACCCACGAGTACTGGAACAGCGACGAACTCGCCGGCCCGGACGACGAGTACGGCGCCGAGTCCGAGTCCGGTTTCGGCGACTGAACCGTCTCGCCGCCGCGCCTTTCCTGCTGAGTCCGCGTTCGACAGCGCCCGGAAAGCAAATCTTATTTCCGCCAGACGCGGTTGTGAGCACACATGGCACGACAGATGGCCGACGGACCCATGGTGGTCCTCTCCGACGAATCGCAGCGCACGTCGGGCGAGGATGCCCGGTCGATGAACCTCGAGGCGGGACGAGCGGTCGCGGAGACGATCCGCACCACGCTCGGCCCCCGCGGGATGGACAAGATGCTCGTCGATCAGGGCGGCAACGTCGTCGTCACGAACGACGGCGTGACGCTCCTCGAAGAGATGGACGTCGACCACCCCGCCGCCGACATGATTATCGACGTGGCGACGACCCAGGAGGCCGAGGTCGGCGACGGGACGACCTCCGCGGTCATCCTCGCCGGCGCGCTCCTCTCGAACGCCGAGGACCTGCTCGAACAGGACATCCACCCGACCTCCATCGTCGCGGGCTACCGCCACGCGGCCGAGGCAGTCCTCGACGTGTTCGAGGACATGGCGACCGAGGTCGACCCCGACGACGAGGAGATCCTCAAGCAGGTGGCCGGCACCGCGATGACCGGCAAGGGCGCCGAGGCGGAGAAGGAACTGCTCTCCTCGATGGTCGTCTCCGCGGTCCAGGCGGCCGTCCGCGACGACGGCACCGTCGACCAGGACGCGGTCGTCGTGCGGCAGTTCTACGGCGCCTCGATCGACGACTCGGAGTTCGTCGACGGCGTCCTCTTCGACATCGAACCGGTCAGCCAGAACATGGCCCGCGAGCACGAGGACGCGAACGTGCTCATCTACGAGGGCGCCATCGAGGTGTCGGAGACGAACGTCGGCGCCGAGGCGACGGTCGGCAACATGGACGAGCTGCAGGGCTTCGTCGAGCGCGAGCAGTCCGAGCTCGCCGACATGGTCGACCGCATCGCCGCGACGGGAGCGGACATCGTCCTCGCCGACGGCGGCATCGACGAGTACGCGGCCGAACGCCTCGCGAAGGAGGGCATCACCGCCTACCGCCGCGTCGACGACGACAAGCGCGAGCGCCTCGCGCAGGCCACCGGCGCCACGCGAGTCGGTGACCTCGAGACGGTCTCCGAGGACGACCTCGGCTTCGCCGGCACCGTCAGCGAGCGCGTCATCCGCGACCTGACCGTCCGCCGACAGGCCGACCACGAGAGCACGACCGTCTTCAGCGACCTCCCCACCGAGGGCGTCGGGACCATCGTGCTGCGCGGCGGCACCGAGCACGTGCTCGACGAGGTCGAGCGCGCGGTCGTCGACAGCATCGGCGTCGTCTCCGCGGCCATCGAGGACGGCTCCGTGCTGCCGGGCGGCGGCGCTCCGGAGATCGAGGCGGCGCTCGCGCTGCGCGAGGAGGCCGACTCCGTCGAGGGCCGCGAGCAACTCGCCGTCGAGGCCTTCGCCGAGGCCTTCGAGGACGGCCCGCGAACGCTCGCGGAGAACGCCGGCCACGACGCCATCGACGCGCTCGTCGACATGACCGCGCGCCACGACGGCGGCGACGTCAACGTCGGCATCGACGCCGACACGGGCGAACTCGTCGAGATGTTCGAAGACGGCGTCGTCGAACCGCTCCGCGTGAAGACGACGGCCGTCGACTCCGCGGTGGACGCGGCGACGATGATCATCCGCATCGACGACGTCATCTCCGCCGGTGACCTCTCCGTCGGCGACGACGAAGAGGAGGCCGGCGGTGGCGGCCCGCCCGGCGGTGCTGGCGGCATGGGCGGCATGGGCGGCGGTATGGGCGGCATGATGTAGAAGCCACTTTTTCCAGCGGAGAGTTCCTCGCGCGCCTGCGGCGCGCGGACGCTCTACTTGAGTTCCGGTGTCGGTACGTCTAAATTAGTAATTGGCAGTTTGCTGTTCTAGCATCCGGTGCGCTTCGCGCACCGGTTCACCGAATTCGCGCCTACGGCGCGAGTTCGGCCTTTTTCACCCATGTTTTTGGCTAGCGAGGGACCGAAGGTCCCTCGGACCATGCGAACGGGCGGCGTAGCCGCCCGTGAGCAGACGGGGTCGCCTGCGGCGACCCCTCGGCGAAAAAGATGGCTAGGAGTAGTTGTGTTCGAGTTCGACGACGTTCGCAGCGCCGAGCACGGCCTGTCTGAGGTCCTCGTAGAAGCGGTCGTCGTCCACACGGTGGACGGGACAGGAGACGCTGATAGCGGCGATTGCGCGGTCCTCGTCGTCCGTGATTGGCGCGGCGATGCAGCGCAGGCCGTTGAGTCGCTCTTCCTCGTCGATGGCGTAGCCCTGGTCGTTGATCGCGGCGAGTTCGTTGGAGAAGGCATCTCTGTCGGTGATAGTGTGTTCGGTCTCGGCGGGCATGCCGCGCTCGTCGAGTATCTCGGTGACTTCGTCCTCCGGGCGGAACCCGAGGATAGCCTTCCCCAGTCCGGTGCAGTGCAGGCGGACGCGCTTGCCCTCGTAGGTGTCGAGTTCGACGGCGTTCTCTCCTTGCGACTGGTAGAGGTAGATGCCCATCCCGTTTTTCTCCACGAGTAGATTGACGAGTTCCCCGGTCTCGTCGGCGAGGTTGTCGACCTCCTTGTGCGCTGCGTCGAAGATCTCGTTCCGCTGACGGGCGTACGCACCGAGTCCGAGGAACGCGAGCCCGATGTGGTACTCGTCGCCCTCCTTGACGACGTACTCCCGGTTCGCGAGGGTGTTGAGGTGGTTGTGGACGGCGCTTTTCCCCACGTCGACCCGGTCTGCGATCTCCGAGACGCCGGCCCCGTCCAGCTCCTGTATTATCTCGACTATCTGTAACGTTCTATCGACTGTCGTAACTGGGTGTTTCGGCTCGTCCATACCGGAGTATACCCAGCGGACCACTTACCTGTTCTGTTCGAGGGAATTTCGTTCTCGTTCCGGGAACTTCACCCGTGCTCCCGTCCGCTAGTGCCGCCCACAGATCGGTGACCCCCGCGTATAAGTGGAAATCGGCCGATCCTCGTTTCAGTTGGTGAAACATTACAGATTCGAATTCCGCGTTTTGTAATCTGATAGCGGAGCCATCGATGGTCCGCGGAGTATGTGCGTTGTGGGCGGACGGAGCGCCGCACCGACGGGAGACCTACAGTCGATACAGGCCGCTGTTTTCAGGACGGCGGCCGTCACGCAAACAGAAATTCGAAGAAGGGTCCGCGTTTCGGGTAATCGAACGAGTGGAGGGGTCAGGTCGTACAGTCGGTTGTGCCGAGGGGTCAGGGAGCCCGATCGAACTCCGCTGAGCAAAGCTCGGCGTGCTCGACGAAGCTTACGCCTCGTCGAACGAGTCGACGCTTCGCGTCGCCGGTTCGACGCGGCTCACGGAGCCGCGTCGAACAGGGTCTCGCCTTCGACCATGTTCTCCTCGACGACGTCGAGGTCGAGGGTCAGGCCGAGGCCGGGCTCCTCGGGGATCTCCATGTAGCCCTCTTCGATGAGGTCGTCCTCTTCGACCAGGTCCTCCCACCAGCCGAGCTCGTAGGAGTGGTACTCGACGGCCAGCGAGTTCGGGATGGCGGCGCCGAGTTGCGCGGAGGCCATGGTGCCGATGGGCGAGGAGACGTTGTGCATGGCGACGGGGATGTAGTACATGTCCGCCATCATTGCGATCTTGCGGCCCTCGCGCATGCCGCCGACGCGCGGGATGTCGGGGGCGATGATGTCGATGGCCTCGTTCTCGATGAGGTCGCGGTTGCCGTGAGTCCGGTAGACGTTCTCGCCGGTGGCCAGCGGCGTGGCGGTCGACTGGGTGACCTCGCGCTGGGCGTCGTGGTTCTCAGGCGGGACGACGTCTTCGAGCCACCAGACGTCGTACTCCTCGAGGCGCTTGGCCAGTCGCTTGGCGCTGCCCGTGGCGTACGACCAGTGGCAGTCGAAGGCGACGTCGGCGCGGTCGCCGACGGCTTCGGTCGTCGCCTCGACGATCTCGGCCTTGTGCTCGATCTCGGGGCCGCGCAGGTGACGGTTGGCCCGGTCTTTCTCGTGGCCGGAGGGGACGTCGAGGTCGAACTTGATGGCGTCGTAGCCGAGTTCGGAGACGACGCGGTCGGCCTCCTCGGCGCAGGCCTGCGGGTTGGCCTCGTCTTCGGTGTGCAGGTCGCAGTAGACGCGGACCTCGTCGCGGTACTTGCCGCCCAGCAGCTGGTAGGCCGGCAGGTCGACGAGCTTGCCCGCCACGTCGTGGAGGGCGATCTCGATGCCGGAGATTGCCGAGATGACCTTCCCGGAGATGGAGCCCTCACCGGACATCTTCTGGATCATGTGCTCGTAGAGGCGGTCGATGTCGAGCGGGTTCTCGCCGACGAGGAACGGTTTCATCCGCTCGATGATCGCCGTGTCGCCGCCGCCCCAGTAGGACTCGCCGGTGCCGACGACCCCTGCGTCCGTGTAGACCCGGACGAGGATCCAGGGATAGTTGCCGTCGACCATCGTCGTCTGGACGTCGGTGATCTCGGCGTCGCGAACGCCGCCGCGGTCCTTCGAGACGCCCATCGTCTCCGCGGAGAGGTCCCGCATCGTGTACTCAGCGTTCGGGTCGCTGATCTTGTCGAAATCTACCATGACGTCCACACCTCGCGAGGTCACCTGTATAAAGTTTCCCACATCCGCGCGGTCGATACCGTCGAAAGGAGAACCCGGAACCGAGTCAACGAGACGGGCTCAAGATATCCTGTATGGAAACTCGTAAGTGGACACCATACGACCGTCTACGTGCATGACAGAGACCACGAACCTGTACATCGACGGCGAGTGGGTGTCCGCCGAAAGCGGGGACACCTTCGCGGTCGAGAACCCCGCGGACACGACAGAGACGGTCGCCGAGTACGCCAAGGGCTCCACCGAGGACGCCCAGAAGGCGATCGACGCCGCCAACGAGGCCCAGGCCGACTGGGAAGCGATGCCCGCGCCCGACCGCGGCTCGATCCTCCGCGAGACGGGGAAGCTGCTGGAGGAACAGAAAGACGAACTGACCGAGCAGCTCACCCGCGAGGAAGGCAAGCCGCTTTCCTCGGCCGCAGGCGAGGTCCAGCGCGCCATCGACATCTTCTACTACTACGCCGAGAAGGCTGCCGACAACGCCGGCAAGCGCAAAGGCCCGAGCGGCGGTCGCACGTCGGTCTACACGAAGCGCGAGCCGCTCGGCGTCGCCGGCCTCGTCACGCCGTGGAACTACCCCATCGCCATCCCCGCGTGGAAGATCGCTCCCGCGCTGGCGACGGGTAACACGGTCGTCATCAAGCCCGCCTCGGCCGCGCCTGGCCCGGCCGCCAGCCTCGTCGAGGCCCTCGAAGACGCCGGCCTTCCGGACGGCGTCATCAACTTCGTCCCCGGCTCCGGCAGCGACGTCGGCGCCGAGCTGACCTCGAACGACGGCATCGACGCCGTCTCGTTCACCGGCAGCTCCGAGGTCGGCCACCACGTCTACGACGCCGCGACGGACAACATGGCTCGCGCGCAGGCAGAGATGGGCGGCAAGAACCCGGCCATCATCACGGACAGCGCGGACGTCGACGAGGCGGTCGACATCGTCGGCGCCGGCGCGTTCGGCGTGACCGGCCAGGCCTGTACCGCCTGTTCTCGCGCCATCGTCCACACGGACGTCTACGACGAGTTCGTCGAGGGCATCGTCGAGTACGCCGAGTCGCTCGATATTGGCCCCGGCCTGGAGGACCCCGGCATGGCCCCCCACGTCACGCAGAGCGAACTCGAGTCCACGCTCGAATACGTCGACGTCGCCGCGAACGAGGGCGCCACCCACAAGACGGGCGGCGAGCGCCCCGAAGGCGACGAGTACGAGAACGGCTACTACGTCACGCCCGCCGTCTTCACCGACGTCGAGCGCGACATGCGTATCTTCCAGGAGGAGGTCTTCGGTCCGGTCCTCGCCGTGACCGAGGTCGAGGACTTCGACGAGGCCATCGAGGCCGCCAACGACAGCCAGTTCGGCCTCTCCTCGAGCGTCGTCACGACCGACCTCGAAGAGGCCCACGAGTTCATCGAGCGCACCGAGGCCGGCGTCGCGAAGGTCAACGAGAAGACCACCGGTCTCGAACTCCACGTGCCCTTCGGCGGCAAGAAGGACTCCTCGACGAACACCTACCGCGAGCAGGGCGACGCCGGTCTCGACTTCTTCACCGAAATCAAGACCGTCTACCTGAACACGTAACCGCGTCGTTCCGAAACTCGGGAGCGCGGCTCCCGATTCGCTGACCTGGCCTGACGGCCGTTTTCTGTCGAACAGTTCGGGTTCGTATCCTATATTGCCGGATACGGTCGCTGTCGGACGCGTGGGCGTTGCTGCGTTTCGCATCTGATCCTCTCGATCAGCACCCATCCCCCGTGAGCGTCGTTTCACTATTGTTTCGCTCTATCGAACACCTGTTTGCCGAGTTTGGTCGTAGACCTGTTTCAGATCGTACCTCACGGGGAGTACCACGGAGCGATCGACGGGAATTTTCCACGGACACTCGTCCCCAACTACACAACTTCTGTTCGTATAAGCCGAACGTGAGTTCTGGAACAGACGACGCGAACGGTGAGGAACGCTGGCCATGACAGTACTACGGGTGTAATTCTGGGAGGCGCAAAATGCGATGAACGTTCACCTGATCGGGCCAAGTAAACCCGGCTCGATACGTGCAGCGACGTGAGCGGCGCTCGAAACAGGACGACCAGTCGGATCGCATCGTCCGTTCGACGACTCGAACTAGCCACCGACAACGCCCCGATTCAGTATAGCGTTATGTGATTTACAAGGTCGCCATCGAACAACCGTAATCATAACATGAGTGAACTATTCGCTCAGATCGAACGGCAAACTCGTCCGAGTAGGGGTCAGAGAAGCCGGTAGATGTTGGCTTCGTAGACCTCGCGGACGCGGTCGCCCCAGTCGTGCGTGTAGGTGTCGATGACGTCCTGAGCGACGTCACCGCGGAGGTATTTGACGATTCCCCGGTCACCAGTCCGGTCCCGGAGGTGCGTCGTGAAGAAGTGCCGGAAGTAGTGGGGGGTGACGTTCTCTTCGGCGCCGCCACCGTCGCGGTACCAGCCCTGGTCGCGTGCGTGCATCTCGACGAGGTGGTGGACCATGTCCGGCGTGAGCCGCTTGCCCCACTCGTCTGCCGTGCTGAGGAAGAGCGGGTCGGCGTCCGATCGCGGGTCCGGCCTGACCGCTAACCACTCGACGAGCACGCTGGCGAGTTCCTCGTCGATCGGTATCGTCGTCGCCCGTTTACGCTTGTTCGACGCGGTCCGCACCTCTTCGTTGTACCGGTCACCCGCCTTCGGAGACGCGTCGACGTACAGCGAGTCCGGTTTACCGTCCAGCTGCGGTCGGTGGTCCGTTGCGAAGGGCGAGTCGTTCAGCGAGAGATCCCGTCGGTCCAGATTACAGAGCTCGCCCGCCCGCATCCCCGTCTTCAGGAGCGTCACGATCACCGCCCTATCCAGAGGATTCCCGACGTCTGCGACGAACGACCGCATCGCAGGCACCGTGATATCCCGGCGCTCGGGGTCGACGTTGATCGACTCGTCGATCTCCTCGAGGACGAGTGCCATCGGATTCTCGTCGAACGTCCCCACCTCTGTCATGTATCCGTAGAAGCGGTGGAGGTAGGACGCGTAGGTGGCGACAGTGCTCTCGCCGACAGAGCCGCGGAGCCGGTGGATCCAGGCCATGCAGTCGCGGTGGTTCGCCTCCGACAGCTCGAGACCGCGGTCGTCGAGGTACCCCTCGAACTCCCGGAGGACCCGTTCGTAGGCGTCTCTCGTGCGTTGGCTCTTGCCCTGGAACGTGATGTCCTCCAGGAAGTACGCCACCGGGTCGTCGGATTCAGTCGCCTCCCGTTCGGCGCTACTCATCGATGGTGTAGCCGCCGTTCCGGCCGCTGTAGGTCACGCGACCGCCGGCTTGGAGGCCCTGGAGCGTGTCTTCGAGTTCGGCTTCGATGTCGTCCGTCACTGCACCGAGGAGATCGTCCCACGACAGGTAGTCGGCCGATTCGAGCGCTCCGACGACCCGTTCTTCGAGGTCCATCCCCTGGGGGTCGCCGTCCGAAGACGCACCTCCAGCCGACTCGGGAAACTCCGTCCCCGAATCGTCAGCCACAGACCTGTTCCCGCTGGAATCGTTGCGATCGATCTCTCCGAACCCGCGGCGACCGGCCTGTACCATCGACCGGACGAACTCGCTCCGGCTCATCCCGAGTTCGTCGGCGTGGTCGTCCCACTCCTGGCGCTGGTAGGCCGGCACGTACGTTCGAACGGTCGTACGCGACGTGTCCAACTCGCTCTCTGCCATCGTTTTTTCGGTATCGCTCCAGCGATATCAATCTACCGCCACACTCACCGATATACTATACCCAATTCAGAAACTGCCCTCAGATCGACTGTAGGCGCCATTCTCGGTTCCTCAATCCGGGGATTCACTCACAAATAAGACCATTTAGATGGTATTCTGGTTTCATGGATTGGAATGTACCGGTTATTGTAGCTCCGGGTCGAGGGCCAACACGATCGCCGCTAATTCCGCTTTTGTCAATCGCGTTCGACTGTCGATTGTCCGACTGGTCTCGTAGTTCGCCATCCCGAGAAGCAGGCGGATCATCCCTTCGCGGGTGTGGATCAGCTTCATGTGCGAGATCTGCTTCTCTCGGTCCCAACTCGCGAAGTTTGGCGGGTATCGTGAGGGACGGCTTTTTCGCATCTCTCACCCCAGGGGTTGCGTCAATGTGAGGCGTTCAACGGGCTTACTCAGCGACGCCGTTTCCCCGGTCACGGCCGACCACCGGCGACCGCCATCATCCGGTTGCAGTTCGGGCATGGCTTAGACGTCTGGAGCGACACCGCAGCTGCATGGCTAGTGCAACCCTCGGTGTGGTCGCAGTCCGGGCAACGAAGTTTCGCCGTGGCGTTGAGGGTGGGTCGCTGGATCGAAAGCGAACTTTTCGACTGATGCATGGCAACTTGGTATATTACCTAGTTACCAATAAAACCCTAGGTAGCTGAGTAAGTTAGTAACTTGGTTCCCACCAAATTATGGACTTAGCGATTCAGTCAATTAGTAATGCCACAGCCGACGTTCAATATGGATCAGGACCTACTTGACCGGCTCGATGCGAACCTGTCCTACGGAGATTCTCGTAGTGCCTGGGTTCGAGATGCAATAGAGATGAAGCTCGCTGTCCTGGAGGAGATCGAAAACTACGATGAGGATATGACCCAGGAAGAACGCAGGGAATTCATCGTCGAGGCCGTCCGCGAAGCTGTTGAAGACGACTAGTCTACCGTTCTATCGTCCGATACTCCGCATCCACTCTCCGAACCGGTTCTTCGATTTTACGGCCGCAAGCGACGCACTGCAGGCCGATCCGGCTTTCCGGGAGGGTCACTTTCCTAATCGGGGCTCCACACCCATCAGGGCAACTTATCCAATCGTCCAGCGGCATACGCGGTAAATCATATGTCGGTATAGGTAAGAAGGCCAGCCTAGTCCGGAGTGGAAGTGAAAGTGAAGTATACGGTTACGGGAAACCTCGCCACCGTCGGATATTTATACAATAAAATTAGTGTATGACTTCAAATGACAGAGAATGAGGGGAGTGAGGAAAGCAAAGACTCTGAACCGGATCTAGAAGTTCTACGCTATCGGTATGATCTTCTCAATGATCTCCTAACTACCCAAAGAGCATCATGGGAAAAGGAGGGTGAACACAGTCGTAAATTATTCAGGATCTTACTAGTATATCTCGGAATCATAGCAACAGGACTTACAGCGGGAAGTCTTTCTGGAGTCCGGTCTTTTCTTTTCGACAAGTCAAGTTGCGTGATTTTCGGGGTTGAAAACTGCGTTACAGCAGACCAAATGGTCATGTTAACAGCCGGTACCGCCTTTATTTCGGTATATCTCGTTACAGCAACAATGCATGGAGGAATCAATATAAGGCTCAAAAACCCTGAATCTCGCGAGATAGGCGAGTCTCCAAAGTCTCTCTATGAATTCGATAACGAGAAAGAGTATCTAATGGAGCGAATCCCGGAGTTAGAAGAGCATCTGGATGAGAATGGCGAGAAACACGAATCAGCGAAATTAAAAGACAGAATCACGAGGATGACTTTGATGATGAGTATCTCATCGACCATAGTTATCGGATTTGTTTATGCACGAGGTAGACCGATTAGTTGGATAGAGGTGCTTTCTGGATTGTTACTACTTTTCACAATTGCAGTGATTGTTGAAAGAGACGAACTGCCATATTTATAATAGGATTCGGATTTCTGATTCAGGAGGGCTTGCTTCTAAAAATCGCTACAAGATTGCAAAGCACCGCATCGCGAGTGGTGCCAACTTACGATAGGGCCGCGCCGACCGGCGTTCTGGGTCAGTCCCCGAGGGATCGTTTCCGGTGATAGTTGACCGCAGCGCGCCTTGGGGCGCTCGGGGTTCCAAGCAGTCGCTTGCTTTCCTGCACTTATGGCTCTTTTTCGGACCTGCTCAACATGGTATTACTGGTGAACGAGTCGGTAGATAATCAGGGAGAGCGACGCGAAGACCGTCACGAAACCCTATACCGGAAGAGTGTCAGAGAACAAACCCGTACAGGTCAGAGAAGACATACAGTGACCAAATTTATCCAAAGGTGATTAATAGAGGATACCATGTGGAAACCACCAATAATTCGTGACGTTGCGCCATTCCTAGACGAATACGATCTTGCATTTGGAGTTCTTTTAGTATCTATATTAGCAAGTGGCGCAATAGGGTATATCAGTCATAGAATAGTCCTTGCGTCAATTACTGGTGCGACTGCATTTTTTGCGTTGTATAGACTTCGCCATCAACCTGATAAGGAGCGTCCAGCTGTAGTAGAGGACTTTGAGCACATTTCTGACACATCAAAAATGGACTTTGGATTCAGGAATTTTGGACCGGGCGCTGCTCTTGATTTTCAGGTAATTGCGGCCATTGAGAGAAAAAATGAAGAAGGAGAGACAGTGGTCAGTGACCCGGTATGGGAAATCAAACCTCATGAACAACCACTCCATTTGGAAGAAGGCGAGTTTTGGAGTTTAATTTCAAATATAGAGGAGGACTGGATTTTAGAGTCCATTAAAGAATATGGGCCAGTTGAAGAAGAATCTAAGTTAGAAAACCCAGCAATGGTGAACTTCTACTACACATTTAAGACGCCTAGTGGTGCGCGTGTTCCAAGAAAGATACAGTCTGATAGGGGGGACGAGAATCTATTGAACAAGATTTACGAGCCAAGTTCACCGGCCCGTCGAATTGAACTTTGGCGACTAGGGGACAAGTGCAGATGCAATTCAGGTACCGAATCTCCTACGCAAGGTAGCTGAGATATAGACCCTTCCAAGCTCGCCCGCTCAGCCCCCCATTGAGGGGGGCGCTCGCGGGCTCGCTCGCTAACCAGAAATATCGAACTCGGCTTGTTCGTCAGGGTCGTACGTACCGGCGATCGGCGGGACCGGGTCGAGCTGGTACGCCAGGTCTTCGGGCTCGCCGTCGACAAGATCCCGATAGAACTCAGCCCGATACTCGGTCTCGTCCAGGCCGGTCTCTTCTGCACGCTGGACGATCACGTGGTCAGCATGGGACCGGATCGGAGGGGCGATGTCGTACCCGTCTTCTCGGTGGCCGATGATGAACATCCGCAGACCGAGTTTCGATTTGAACGTCACCAGCGGGTAAAACTCGTCGTTCACCTCGTAACTCTGGGTCTGCGCGTTCGCCTGGGTACTCATCTCGTCAAGCACAGCCACGACGTCTTCCTGTTCGTCGCACAGATTTTCGAGCTCCGAGCGGGACTCGACCTCTTTCGTCCGTTCGTTCAGCTCGGGCTCTTGCCACTCCAGCGTTGTTACGTTCGTGGCGAGGATGGCATCGGACTGATCGCGGAGGTGCAGTCCGGCAGCAACGAGCGCGGAGTTCGTCTTGCCACCATCTGTCTGCCCGAGGAAGACACCCAGATAACCATCTCGACGCAGGTCACGCACGACACGGGAGAACACCTGGGCGCTTGAGAAATCGGCGTCACGCCGTGTCAGACCGGACAGCCAGGAGAGTACCGCGAGGTTCCCGTTGCGGACCGCTCTCGAAGCGACCGGGGAACCGTGCGCGGCTACGAGGTTCTGGCAGTATTGGGACTGCTCGAAGGTCGGAGGAAGGTCGATCTCCGCTTCCTCGTTGATTTCGAGCAACCGGGGATATCGTCTCTTGTAGTGCATGTACCGGTACAGCGGTCTCCCTTCCAGGAAGGGAGCGAGGGGGTACACCCGGTTGTTGTCCGTCAATCGCCCTTCCGCGACTTCTCGCCACTCAGCAGCTCCGATACCGATTGAATTGTTGTTGTCACTCATGTTCTTGAGGCTCCTCTCCGTTTTCAGAAGCGTCCGGCCAGCCGTTCTCGGCAAGCGGATCGGTCTCACCTTGGATATCCGACGAGCCTGGACGATCGGCCTCGGCGCGTTCGTCCTGGTCGTCGGACTCCGACCGGCGAGGAATCAACCCGTCGAGGGATGCATCAGTATCAACGTCCAGCTCGAACTCCATCGGGTTCCCGTCCTCGTCGACGAGGAAGTTGTCTTCCTCGGCGCCGGCGAGCAGCGCGTGACCGAGCCGGTCCGTGTTTTCGAGAACCTGCATGTCCGCGCCAGCGCGGGCCTTCAGGCCCTCGAAAGCCAGCGGGACCAGCTTCTTCCGCTGCTGGTCGAGCGCGGTCTTGGCTTCGAGGAACCGCTGGGTACTGATTTCACCTTCCCACGTCGATTCGAGGACTCGACGAGCGACGGATTTCTTCTCGCCGCTCTCCTGGTCGACTTCTTCGCGCTGCTCGATCCGCTGGCCTTCGGCGAAGTAGATCGTCTCGCCGGTGGCGCGACCGTGACGGGTGGCGAGCCTGTCACCCTCGATTTCGGCTTTTCCGAACTCGTCGGGATGCAGGTACTTGAGTCCCCAATACTGGCCGTCCGGGTCGTTCAGCACGATCGGCACGTCGAGGCGCTTCTGATAGATGTACGCGAACAGAAACGCGTAGCAGACGATGAACGGACCACCGATCATCCCGGACAACAGCACGATGGAGATCGGCCGAGCCGGGAGACCATACCACCAGACCAGTGCGAGGCCGACGAGGCACAGGATACCGACCAGCAGCGGGATGGCCGTATACCTCAGGACCTCTACCATCAGCTCGCGGTTCGACGGCTTCGCGGGAGCCTGCGGGTTCGGCGGTTCAGTGTTGGTCATGCTCTTTACCTCTCATCTTCCGGTTGGCGATGAACGCGCCGGGCATCGCTACAGCGAACAGGCCGAATATCGTCGCACCGGCCAGCCACGTATCTTCGGGGGACGGGCCGCCCGGCACGAAGTCGGTGTTTCCACCTTTCCGAATCACATGGCCGTACAGCGTCTCGTCCGTCGAGATGGAGACGCCGACACGACCGTTCCGCTCGGTGACGGCGAACTTCAGCTCGGCGCGTCCGTTGACGACGACTGTCCGCCGGTTGATCTCCCGGTCTTGGTTCGTGAAGAACGCACCCGCGTCAGCCAGCGTCACCGCGACCGGTGAGTCAGATCGGAGGACAATCGTCGCCTCTCCAGTCTCGAAGCCTTGCATCTCATCCACAGCGGTGTACGACGAGGAGACGATGACGAGGCCGTCCTGAACCTGCACGCCCGACTCTTTGGGCATCTCGACACCGGGACCGCTCTGCGTCCCGTTCTCGGCCTGTGCAACCACGCCAGTAGGCACCACAGCGAACAGCGCCAGCAGCGCGATAGTCGCAGCTAATCGTTTCATGGTTTCGATAAATATTGTGGGTTCGGGGTTGGTTGGTCAGGAAGCTATCAACGGCAGCAGGTACGGAGCCAACAGCGCGAGGATCGCGAGGATCCCGATGATCGCAACGACGATCCCGGCGGCGCCGCCTGCAAGGACGCCACCGAATCCACCAAAGCTCCCGAAGTTCGGGAGCCAGCCGGCACCACCGGTATTCATCCGGCGCTGCTCCCGAGCCTCGACCTCGGCGCGGAGCATGGACAGCTCTTGCATGAGCTTCTTGTACTCCGTCGTGTTGGCAGTCTGGTAATCCACCTTCCGAATGGTCACGTTCTGGACCTTCTCACCGTCAGCATTGGTGATCCTCTGGATGGTGAAATTGTCTTTGAGTTCGACAATGTTCGACTCGGTAACCACGTACTGCGTACCGTTTAGCACGGCAGGATTGTACGTGTTCCCCGACTCGAACATACCAGACTTCGGACTCTCCTGCGAAAGGAGCATTCCGTTGTACTGGTGGCTGTTGACAGTAACCTCGAACTCGCCAACGTTCTCAACGTTCTCAGCGGTGTTGGCACCGAGGAGCGTCAGCGACATTGAGGACCACGCTTGGAAGCTACCGTTCGGTGCGTACTCCCGCTGAACGAGGTACGGATCAATCAACTCGGAGTTATTGATATCCCCATTCTGATAGCTGCTGTACGTGTTATTGATGAAGTTCTGAACCTGTCCGTGTGCTTTTGAGGTCTGCTGACTGATCCGGCTGAACTTCCGTTCATACGGATCAAACACGGTCTGGTTCACCTCTTCGTAGTCCGTCGTCGGGGGGTTGACCCGAACACGCCGGATCTGCGCGTCGTACTGCGAAGTGGGCGAGGTCGAGCCGTCGTAAGCGCCACGGACCATTCCAGTCTTGGGACCGATCGTGTACTCGTGGCTTTGGGACAGACCACTGTCCCAAACGGTCACCTTAACAGTACGAACCTCGACAGTTGATTGGTTCTGAAGCGTCAGGTTCTTCGAACCGAAACCGGTGATGTTGACCTTACCCACGCCGGACGTATCACTGTCGTTCCAGTCCTCTTGCGGAACATTAATGAATTCGACATTAACGCCCGTCTCATTGCGTGCCTGATTCCGAAGGTAAATCAGGTTGTGAATCTGATTGTTCCACCGGTTCGCAAGATTGTACTCTTTAACGCTGTAGTACTCATCTTGCGCCACTTTCGCGTCCGTGGTGGCGGCAGGTTCCGAACTGTCGTTGTTCAACGACCTGATGTAAGCGTTCTTACCTTCCATCAGGGCGATCGACATCGAATCTTCGAGGTAATTGTTGATAGAGGCGTTGTATACCTCGAAATTCGAGTTTGAGTTCTGCGCACTCTGGTAGATGTCGATCTTCGTTTGCTTGGCGTCGGTCTTGGTGGTATTAACGCCGTCCCAGGGCCACCAGCCGCCAATCACGTTCGGTACGGTCAGGAACGCGCTCAGTTGCTTCGCAGTCTGACCGCCAATCGTCTCGGCATCGGCTGTCCCGACGACCTCGACGCCAGGGCGGTCATCGATCTGCTGCGCTCCGGGCCCGGTCTGCGCCGGAACGAGCGAACCGGTCAGCAGCGCCACGATAAGGAAGGCGCTCAGGAGTTCTCTACGCATGGTTTCACTTACCGAGGATGGCTCCGGTGATGATCATCAGCACCATGATCACGACACTGGCCCAAGGGTTCAGGTTCGACACAGCAGTCTGGACCTCAACCATGAACGCATTCGTCGTCATCACCACCGCGGTCAACGTGACGATCACCCACTCGATCGGGTGGTAGTTCGACGGGTTCCGCGTACCGCTGGAGGCGAAGACGACAGCATACGCGCCGTAAGACGCCGCGAGCGGGAGGAACTTGTACTTCGTTAGGAGTTCCACGATGTCGAGCATTAGACCGGTCTGCACCAGTCCGACGACTGCGAACAGCATCAGCGCCAGCGCTGTCCCGATATCGAGGTCCTTGTAAGCGTCGAGCGCCGACCGGTTGTGCCGGCTGCTCATCGCTTGACCCTCACTTCCTTCGGGTAGTAGGTCACCTCCTCGCCGTCGTCGTCCTCGAACGACTCGTCGTCCTCGGACTTCCGGATCGCGATCTGCGCTCCCTCGACGAGCGCAGCGATAATCCTATCCTTCATGCCGGCGGTCAACCACGTGGGTCGACCGTCGATCTCGACCAGACCGTTCCGACCCGCGTCGGGGTTAAAGTCGGTGATGAGGCCGACAACCTCATCGCCCGGCTCCAGGTCGATCCAATTCGCAGCGTCGCCGTCGTCCGAGGCTTCGGTCTCAGGGAAGTCCTCGAACGACGGACTTTCATCAGTCTTTGACATCTGCATTTAAACATATCCGACTAGATGGGTAAAAAGGGCAATCTGGGTCGAGTGAAAGTATTATCGAGACGCACGGCACGCCTAAAGTGCGGTTTTCGAGGGTCGAGAGGTAGGGTTAGCACTCGGAGGAACGACCGTCGGGAGCGCCGTCAACCCGCTGCGCGTCAGGAATCTCTCGAGGCGGGAGACTACCAGGAGCGTTCGGGTCGGGGACGCGTTCAGCCGTGACCACTTCATCAACGATCTCCGGATCGGTGATGCCCTGCTCGACCATCCGGGCGGCCATCGGACGGCCACCGATTAGCACAACACCAGTCCGTTCGTCTCGCCAGTGAATGCCGTCGGAGCGTTCGCAACCGAGCTTCGAATGTCTCAGCAGGCGGTCAAGCGGGTCGATGGTCTCGACCATCTCCACACCGGTACCAGCTGATGCTGGGTACTCCTCTTCGCCGATAGTGACGCTCTTCACCCGCCACTCCGGGGGTCGCTCGAACACGACCGTATCGGTCGGGTCGAGGCCGGCATCCAGTTCCTCGATGAGCTGACGAGCATCGGGCGGGAGTCCTAGCGCTCCAAGCACCTCGGTCGGAGACGCGTCGGGGTTGAGACGTAGGTACTCCCGTATCCGGTCTCGTCGGCGCTTCTCGTTGGGAGTCTGACCGACCGCGGCCGCCGCGCGGGCGGACGGCCAGCGATTCCGTAACTCGCTCTCCACGTCGAGGCCGCCGTCGGCTGCCGCTGGGGGCTGCGTATCAGTCCGAACGGCGGTGAGCGTCCCGGACTGGTCTATCCCGTGGGGACTCCCACACTCGGCGCATTCGTACTTGACGCCTCTCGTTTCTGAACGCACGGCGGACTCACCGTGGTCTACGGCCTGATTTGACCGGTCTGATTCGTAACGCTGTTTGCAGGCATCGGCCTCAGCGGCCCATCCAGCAGCGTCGGAACGTGTTTGCGTCTTGGTATTAGCAGCAGTCACCGAAGCGGCCCACATGATGTACTCCGTCGACCGCTCGTGCAGGTCGAGCGGGTCGATCGCCGTGTAGTCAGCAACGTAGGCGGCGATATCTTCAACGTCGTCCTCGGGGTCCTTGATTTCGACCGTACCAACATCGTCGGCATTGGTATCCCAATCTGATACGTCAAGGTCGTGGGCCTCTGGACCGGCCCATTCGCACAGCTCCACGTGTTTCTCGATGACCGGTCGCAACTCCGACGGGTTGACCTCTCCGTCGACAACGAGAATGACGTGATCGTGTCCATAGCAGCTGTTGAGGCTGTATCTGTCGTTACTCCGCTTACCGGTGTGTGGCTCGCTACGACGCTCGTACTGCCATTCGTCGCTGTCGAATCCGAGGGACCGCATTGTGTTGCGCAAAGTGTCATAAACGCTCGCGCCGGAGCCGGACCACGAGGACCGACGGACCTTTTCGTGGTCGATTGGAGATACGCGCTCTCCATCGGGAACTGATGACGCGCTCAATGTCAGGAGACAAACGTATGGGTCATCGTAGATACCCGACGTTTCGCCGCCTGACGGTCGCTCTCCGCCGGTCAGTTCTCGAAGCCACGCCTCTGTCCGGGCATAGTACCGCTTCTGGTAGCTCTCGAACCACCGAGTCGTCGCGTCGATCGAGAACTCCGCGTGTTCCGGATCGGACGGACACCCGAGTTCGAGGTTCACCGTCGTTCGACGAGTTTCCTCGTGGTCTTCGAGCATTTGCTCTACGGCTTCGCCCCACAAGAGCGGCGTACGGCGGACAAGTGCCTCTCCGCTCACTTCGTCATCCGTGTCGTCCACCACGTCGCTCGTCCAACTCTCATACTGCTCTCGGCAGTATTCGCGCCGCAACGTGATACCGTCGCGCTCGGTCAGCGGCAGTCTGCACCGCTGGGGAAACTCATCGTAGGACTCTGCGACCCTCTCGGCAGTCGTCGGTAACTCGCGCTCAGAATCGGCCGGGTTACCGGGTTGAACCGGGGTTACAGAGTCTTTCTGGTTGGTCGGCCGAGAACCGCCATCGGTTGTTTCCTCGCTCGACATCAGAAAGCCAGGGGATCAGCCTGCTGCGACTCGTCATCAGCGCCACCGCCCCGCGACCGCACCGCATCAAGATTCGCGCGCCTTCGGCGCGCGGTGCGCTGCGGGTCCTCGCTTCGGCCCCCATGGGAGGGGGCCATCCGCTGCGGGTCCTCGCTATCGGTGGGGTTGTCGTCGAGCGCGGGGACGGAGTGACAAGACCGGCACTCACCGGCTTTGGTCGCGGATTCGTCGTACCGGTTGATGCAGTTCTCCCGACAGACGCTGCACCGATAGTGACGGAAGGCTTCCCAGTACGTCATTTCTCCAAACCGCCGTAAGAGTCACTCACGTCGACGCATTCGGGGTGATAGACGCATTGACGGGACCACGAGCGCCGGCCGACGATCTTCTCTCCGCAGGCCTCGCACTTGGGAGAGATGAGCCAGGCGATGAACCGCCACGGGAGACCGAGGAGGTCAGTCATCTTCCACCTCGTCAGCTGGGAGCAGTCGGGGGCAGTTCGAGCACCGGTAGGTCTTCACGCCGTGGCGGACACCGAGGAACTCGACGAATCGCCCGCAGTCGGGGCAATGCTCGCTCATGGGAGCGCACCTCCGTTCAGGTGGTAGTCCGCATGTGGCTCCGGCTCGCGGGCTTCGAGGTTCCCTGGCCGGTTGTTCCAACGGCCATGGTCCAGGTGATGGACTTCCAGGTCTGTCCAGAGGTCGTCAATCAGGCCGTGGGCGTAGGCCGTCAGCCGGTGCAGGTACAGATACCTGTCCTGTCCAGCTTGACGATCCCACACTCGGATTCGGGGGTAGTGGTCAGGGTCGAACTCGACGCGAGGCCCGACAGTAACCGAGGTCATCGGTCACCACCTGCGGGGAGATCGTCGTCGACGGCCTCGACGGCGGTGCGGACTTCCTGGTCGGTCGCGTCGTCGACGATGAGCCAGGAGGCCGGTACGAACTGGTTCCGGGGGTAGGGCCAGTTGTCGGGAGACGCAAGTCGGTTTTCTGACTGTTCGAAATTCGTGTTCGAGGGGTTAGCATGGTCTCTCATTTCCAACTAGAAGGCGTTATTTGTGAGTCGATGTGGAAAACGTGAACCAGTCTAAACCCGCGCCTCAGCGATTCTACTCCTTGTTTTCTACATGTCAGACCATTTAGATGGTATTTTGGATTGTACGTGTTTAGCCCCAATGAATTTCGCCACTGTCTCGTAGCAGGCGACCAACCGGGGGTATATGAACCCTCAGCAAGGGCTAATTGAACTTCTCCAGGGATGGTCTCCGCTCGGAGACCATCCCGGTGACCCTGCTGAGGGACCGCTGAGGTGGTCATAGTGGATCGAGATGACCTCAGCAAAGACGAACTTCTCTCGCGGTTTCTCCAGATGGAAGAACGAATCAACGATCTTGAGGAGAAGCTTCAGGAGAAAGACGAACGGATCGAAGAACTCGAAACACGGCTTCGCAAATACGAGAATCCACATACACCACCGAGTAAGCGACGGTCGGGGACTGACGAGTCCCCGACCTCGCAAGATGACGAAGACGACGATGTCAGAACTGACGGCGGCACTCCCGGACGAAAAGACGGTCACGAGCCAGAGTGGCGCTCTACCGCTGATCTGGACGAAGAAGTTGAGGTCACCCGTGACTGCTGTCCAGAGTGTGGCCAACACTTCGACGAGTCGGTGGGCGTCAGCCCCCGACTCGTCGAGAAGATACCAGATCCACAACCACCAGAACTCACGCAGTACAACCGCCACTGCTACCGATGCGACTCCTGTGGAACCGAGACAGTCGCTACACACCCCGACTGCCCCGATGAGGGGCAGTTCGGGGTGAACGTTATCGCCCAATCAGCACTATCGCGGTACGATTACCGCCTTCCCTATCGGAAGATTGCAGACCGTTTCGAGCAGCTACACGGACTGGAGTTGTCAGGTGCGACTGCGTGGCACGCGACCGAGCGCGCTGCGCGCGCCGGTCGCTGTGAATACGAACAGATCCGTCGCCAGATCCAGCAAGCCGACGTTGTCCACATCGATGAAACAGGCATCAAGCGAGATGGTGAGCAAGCATGGATCTGGACGTTCACCACCGAGAACCACACGCTCTACGCGGTTAGAGAGAGTCGTGGAAGCGATGTTCCCGCGGAAGTCCTCGGCGAGGACTTCGCGGGAACGGTCATTTGTGATGGGTGGACAGCCTATCCAGCCTTCAGCGACAATCTCCAGCGGTGTTGGGCTCATATTTTGCGAGAGGCTGAAGATGCCGCTGAGAAGCAACCGGAAGGCGAACCGATCTACGACTCTCTCAAACAGTTGTACGTCGCTCTCCAGACCCGGCTGGAGAGCGACTTGACCATTCGTGAGCGAGCAGAGCTCCAGCGTGTGGCGCGGAGAGAGCTTGAATCACTGATTGAACGGTCAGTTCCCGACGGACCAGTGGCAACACTACTCGGAAAGATCGAAGGTGGCCTCGACCACTGGCTCACCTTCGTCGGTGAGCCAGCGGTCTCTCCGACGAACAATGCCGCCGAAAACGCGCTTCGTGAGCCGGTGGTTCTCCGGAAACTGATCGGAACGCTCCGCAATGACCGCGGGATGTTCGTTCATGAGACGGTGCTGTCCCTGCTGGCGACATGGCGCCAGCAGGGACGCAATCCATACGACGAGCTCAAGCGAGTCTCCCGGAACAACGAGATGATTTCACGAGATCAGGCTGTGCCGGCCGTTGAGTCCTCGGGGTAAACACGTACTTTGGATTTCACGCCTGTGGTTTGTTTCGACTCGGTTACACAGATGCCGCGATCGCATCGACGGGTTGAGATGCCGATGAGCGATTAGTATCGGCGCACTTCCCGTCGCCGTCGTCCTGTCGACGAGTGACAATTGCCGACCGCATCGTCGAGATCGATCCCGGTTCATCCAAGTCTAACTTCAACGGCCGGGTACCACCCATGGAAATCGAGAACGTAAACAGTCCTCCCTTCAACTCAAGCGGTTGAATCAGGGTATCACCCGTCGTACTCGACCGACAGCTGCTGCTGCCGGGAACTTCGATGTGACTCAATCGAGTCTTTGGAACGTCACTGTTCTAGTTGGTCGGAACGTCGTGACTTACATTTGCGTTTTGGAACCCGGTACCATGTCGGGTAAACCGATTTCGATGGTGACGTTTTCGACCACCTAACCGGTCCAACAGTTGCTGCGAGCGCTTCGAATTGTGCACCACGATTGATATACTATAGCGTCGTCCCTCTCACGATCTCCATCATTATCTCGAGAGGACAGCGAAACTCCGGCCGGTACCGGGTGAAGCGTCTAGAATCACGAGGTAGCTGGTCCGCGTAGTGAAGGCGGCGTCTGTGAAGACCGACAGGGAGGTGAAATACGCAACCCGACACCTATCGGTGAATTGAGGCCTCCGCTCCCGTCGCTATGGGGGAGTCGTCCTCTCTGAATTCAGATATTCGTCAGTAGAGACACACCAGGGACACAATCGTTCCAGCACGGCGGAATGCAGCGGGATAGTTATCGCCGATCAGTCGAAATCTGACGCAGATACTTTTCCAAACAGGGAACCGCCGATAGCATCACGACGGCCAGAATCTGAGCTAACAAATTGTGGCGTCGCTCCTTCCGACAGCTGGTCCATTGAGCGCTGCCTGGATTTGTTGTACCCCGGAAGCGCCGAGAACTGTTCAGATACCGCAGACGCAACCTTTCCCGAAATCATTGGTAGAATCGTCGATTCGGACACCACGCCTTCCCGTTTCCCCTTTCGTCGAGCCTTCGTAGTACATTTACGAGACAATTATTACCGCTCGAGACGATTCAGACACCATCGTCTTCGGGACTCCAATACAGCCTTCCGAGACAAGATCAGACGCCTACCAACACCTCCGGGAACGGCTGCGAGTGGATCGTTCGTCGTCGGCACCTGCATCTCAACAAGGTTATCTGGGACGTGTAAAGGTGTGTCCGGGAGCGACGGGAGATCCTGGGGCCGATCGATCGCGAGTCCGGGCTTCGATGTCTCTCTTGTCTATATCGAAATGAGATTTATCGATATCTCGTTTCCCGTGTAATTTCGTTGGTTTCTGGGGTGTCGTTCCGCCGTCCCCCTCTGATTACGACAGTAGATCCGCAACTAGCTGTACGGTGATCGCCGACGTGCCGATGATGGAACTCTATGCCAAACATTCGACGTCCTACCGACTAGGGTGAGTTCGGATACTGAGAATCGATTCCGAAATGCCGCCCCCTTCGATGAGTACCTAGTCACCGGTCGAGCGTGATCAGATCACGGACTCCGCTGACCTAACAGATCGTATCGATGAGTCAAAGGCGGATTCACGACGGTCGCCGGCACGCTCGAGCATGATGATATACTTCTTGACATTTGAAAGTTGAGTACGTCAGGTATCGATGGTAGATCGTCCTTTAGAACCGTTGTCCGGCGAGTTCTGAGCGTGCGTGTGGCGAAACGCCGTCTTTCCGCTGAAGTTGGCGTGACTCCTGGGGGTTGCAGTGTTGATCATCCCCTTTCAGAACGAGCAATTCCCTCTCTCTGGGGACCGGTAGAATCGCCGTCAACGGATCCCCGACTACACTTACATTTCTCGGACCGAACCGGACGAATTTGTTGCGGAAGTTGTCGCGCTCCCGCCTAGCCACACTCTCGAACGGACCTCCTGCCGATCTGAAGTTATTGTGTGTTGTCAGTACTGGGATCGATACTCTCGGAGACCCACACTCACGGATAAAGACCCTTATTTGTGAGCTAAGTACTGAAATAGTGGCGCGATAGAAACGATTAGTTGTGTGTATGGAACTAGATCACAGGATTAGCCACATACACACCTAAGTATCGAACGCTTACTGGGGATAGGTGACCCAGATCGGCTTCCATTGACTCGTCGTGATACGCGAACGACGCCCAACTGGCACTACCCGCAAAGACGCTGTACAGAAATCCAGTGCAACTCTACTCGCGAGCATCCCGGGCTCGCTCAGCACGTCCTGGTGGTATCGATTGGTCAGGATCCTGCCCCATTTGGAAACCGCTGGGTGGCTCCCGCCATCGAAAACCAAAGAAAGGTAAAGGCGGTTCTGAGACCGATCTGGTCCGCCGGGATTCAGAATCGAAATGGGTGGCTCTCCGGAAAACGGACTACTCACCGCCGTGAACGGCTTCACTGTGGCGGCAGTTCACCGCCGACTGAGGCCGAAATCCCGTCACAACAGCGTGTTAGTGGCGTCTGCAGAGCAGATACTTCCGGCAGTGCTCTCCCGTTTGAGTGGCTCTGAAGCCTGGATGAGGGGCCGGCAGAGGCCACGACGACCACTTCGTGCCATCGAGATTCAGACGTCGAGAGCGTCGAGTTGCCCGATTCCCGGTCGAATGAGACTATAGATTCCGACTGCACGTATCCGTATGGATTCCGGCGGCGGCAAACGCTAGCCCAGCGATTGCTCGTCCTCTGAGAGCCCCATTTCGGGAGCTAGGTTTCAACGGGCTTTTCCGTGGTTGATATCGGACAGTGAATTCTAGTTGCGGGAAAACCCCAGAAACCGTCGTGGAGGGTTTTATCCAACGGACTACCGCGATCAGTTCGCCCGTAGTGAGAGCGTCCGGAGCTCGTGATACAGCTACGATGACGATATAGAGTTCATTGGAGCGACAGTGTCCTCTCGACGACGGAGTAGCCGCGCATCCGCGTTCCTCTCCGCACTATTTTCGTCTATCTGCCGCCGATCACTCGGAACGCACTCTTGTAAATATAATACCTCTGCCAGTTCCACCGTACAACCTGAATCAAATAAACCAAACTCCGCTATACAGAATTGAGGGGTGGCGGCCGAACACACAAGTTCGGAAGGTACGCTCATACAAAACGATAACTTGCTAACACTAATTCACGCTGGAGAGGTCCGCTTACGGGGTTCAGTGCCAACCCCTCATACTGCCTACATTACGCCCCCGAAGCGAACAACCGGGAATTGGCGCGTAGCAGTAGGGTGTATAATTGATCGGCAGTGTTCGCTGAGTCCAAGATGAGCATTCCTAAGCAGGTGAGGGTTTATCCGAAACTGAAGGTTAGGATAGTGTAGACACAACATGGCCTCAATTTTCTACGAAGCACAGCACGGAGAGGTATACCAAATCGACGAAGTTTCACAACATCTCCTGGTCTACGTGTATCTACACGGCGAAGCGAAACTGGAGGATGTTGTTGAATCGATTGGTGCTCAGAACGAACACGCGGTGCACTCCCGAATCGAAAGTCAGCTGGGCGGAAGTGCCGCGCAGCTAATCGACACGGAACGTGGGATGCAGCAAACTTTCGGAGAGCGCCCAGATTACATCATTCACTCCTCCGCACTAACAGAGACTGGGGCGAAATTCGTGGAGAAACACCGGAATGAGTTGTCGATGCCTGTAGAAATCGCCGAGTTAGCGAAGCGTGTTGCTGCACTCCAGATTGAAGATCGCTTGGTGGACGATCTTATCGACAGGATCGATACACTTGAGGGCCGAATTGAGGAATTAGAGTAGATGTCCGACCAGTCAACAACCTTCGATGACCATGACCCCCTCGCTCACAGCATCCTGAAAGTCCTCGAAGACTTCACCGATGAAATCGGAGCGCGTGAATGCACCGCGCACTTCGACAAAGTTGTCGATGGGAAATACTACCTGAAAGGGAAACACCTGATCCAGAACCCCGAGCGATTCACTGAAGACCAGTTAGTGTTCCCAATGCTTCGCCAGGCATTCGGGTACTCACTCCGCCCACAACCGAAACAGTACGCACCGCGGTGGCCGAGGAGCGGCGGTGTTCCTGACATCGCAATTACGTCCCTCCCGATCGATGTCGCAATGCAGAACGACGTTCGGTTCTTTGGGGAAGTGAAACCCCCGAAGAAGCTCAAGAACGCACGGAACGACATGGAGGAGTACTTGGACAGCGATCTCGATGTCCATGCGGTCGCCCTGCTAACCGACGGGTTTGACTGGGAGTTGTGGGTCCGACCAAAAGGCGAGTCAGTTGCGGAGCTGGGTGATCCGCACGCTGAGGCCAGTCTCAAAGACTCGCTTCGAACCGTGCAGTCCCGGAACAAAGTCACAGAACCGTACCAGCCCCATCAGGTCCGAACGAACATCGATACAGATGCGTTCTCAGCGTTCACTGCCGACTCTGTTCTAACTGTTATCGAGGAAGAGTTCGGCGTGACAGCTTCTCAGTAGGTTCTTACTTCAGGACGGTACAGACTCAGATCGACTCTATTCTAACTGGGCAAAGAAGCGTCTGCTAACTCGTCTTTTATGAACAAAACCGTCAACCCTGCTACTGTGTCGATCCGCTCTCGGTTACCGTACATATGAGACCCATCGCTGGTGACGATTTTGCTCAAGACACCTTTCTTATCCAGCCAAGTAACGTCGCTCAAGATAACGGTATCAACGAAGCCATCAACAAAACCGAAGCGCTCCTTGTAGGAGTCGCGTTCATCAGAGGGAACAGAAGACTCTGTAACGCGGTTTTGAATCTCCTCTCTCGTCTCACGAGCATTGGTCTGAATCGTATCACAGAGAACGTCCATAACTTCACGGGCAACCTCCGAAGTTAGCTCTCTCCCATCCACGGTGTATTCAATGAACCTCCGAATGTTCGGCCGGATGTACTCCTTGATGCTTTTTTCATCGACCTTCTCTTTCACTCTGCTTTCCTCCAGAAAGTCATCGGTCAGAGATTCTATGCTGAGATCATCATCGTCACTTGATTGGAGCTTTAGATCTAAGTTGATTTGAGCAGCACGAACATTCGATAGTTTCTTTCCGAAAAGCCCCTCTTCGGTGTCCCAATCGATGTCCGTGTTTCTAAGCAGGTTATCGTCCGTACTGTTGCAATATTCGTACACCACAGGAGGGGTGAGATAGAAGCTGTTCTCTGAGTCGAAGATCCGTCTGGAGTCGGTAAACCAGAGATCGTGCAGGAAAGTAACACCGACGACCGCGCCTGTGTCCAAGAAGTATCGAGCCATATTAAACAGGGATCTTGACATCAAGGTGCGGAACAACGAATGCTTCCGCTGCTTTCAGGGCTTCTTCAGAATCGCTCGCATTTGCACGTGCTTTCTCACGCTCAAGCTCTAAGAACTTGGATCGTAAATGCTGCTTCGCATCCCTAATGCTGTTCTCGTCCACCTCCGTGGCGATCTCCTGCCGGGTCAGTCCGTTATTGTTCCTGCAGGCGAGTTCTAAACAGAACAGTCGCCAGAACATTTTCGCTAATTTTTGTGCCCGGTTAGGATCGTAGTCATCTGAGTCGATTTCCGCACTCATCAACCGATACCAGATGTACAAATCATCCTCGTATTCAGGGTAATCTGCTAATGGGAAGTGTTCAACGAACGCGCAAAGACTCTCCCGAGTCGGTTCTCTATTCTTTTTTCCAAAGAGTGTGGTCTGTTCATCGTCCGTAGCGACCTCCAGTTGCTTGTCCAACCGACGGTACGTTTGTTGGACATCATATGGTGCTTCCCGATACATCTTATCGGTTAGAGAATCCAACCCAAGGTCGTAGTACTGATCGAGGCTCCGGGACAACGCCCGCCGTCCCTTTTGGACAGCTGTGTCACTCGCGGTGATGTCAGAGGGTTCTGTGTCGCAGGCAATTCGTTGTCCATGGTCAGTATTGATTACTCTCACACCGGAGTTGGATGTCTTGACAACAGCACCATACATATACCAGAAAAGAGGGATCTCAGCGTTGATGTGCTTTTTCTGGAATTCCTTCTCAGCGAAATACAGGATTTTATGAAGCGCTTTCGGTGGGATTGAATTCGAGTATTCCTTTTGATGTTCATCCAAGAGGAGGGCTGTGGTTTCTTCGAGGCTAAGCTGTTGAGTCATCGTAGAGGCTTACAATGAAGTTATTACCAGTACTGTATAAATCTCAGCCACTGCAAGTGAGGGTTTCCACGAGGGTTTATACTTTCCACTATCATTTGTACTCTCGTGTCGTGGGAGAATCTTGAGGGCGGGCAGGAATCAAGCCAACACAAGGGTGAAGCCTACCGCCGTCGCGTGGAGGAATACCTCGAATCAAAAGAGTTCCTCAGCACTGGCGACCCGTATTCTGGAACGTCTGATATCCGCCTTACGAGACCTGCCCACAATGAAGAGAAAATCTTCCGTGTTGAAACAAAGAACACAAAGGCATCATTAGCCGATGATACTCTCTTAACGGAACTTACCCGGCAGTTCATCGACTTCTATGTGACCAGCGAAGAATTTGAATTCCACATTTTCGCCGTGGACTACGCCGATCAGCGACGGTGGAAAAACGTCTTTCGTGATCGGACACGCAAAGAAGATGAGGTAGAGCGTCTGTATGACGATATCTGTGAGAAGCACAAACTAAACCAGGATGAGACAGAACGGTTCGAAGAGCTGGATTTCGACGACTTCTGGCGATTTTTGGAGAGTGTCCATATCAAAAAAGCGGGGTACGAACGGCTTGGAGAGCTGATTACAGAGAATGAGTCACGCGAACAACGAGAGAAGAAGTGGGAGTTCTTTACTCGTGAAAATAAACCGGTTAAGAAACCGGGGGAGCTTATCCCGAACTTCCTACGGATTACACAGTTCCCGCAGTCCATCTGGACTGCTCCAGCGCTAACTACCGATTACAAAGAGGTCTACAAAGAGAACCCGCGTCATTTACCGATCTGGTTCGAGGGAACAACGGCATTTAGCCTGATACCACCGGAGCAAATGAGCGACTCCCTGGTTAAATTCGTAAATACAGACGAAGCAGTCGCTCACGACTTCGAGAGTTGGATTACAGACGATAGTACAGACCTGCGAATCGGGAAAATCCTCTTGAACAATCAATTAACCTGGCGTGGCGAAGAGCTCCACGACAACTGCAAGGTGATCAGACACAAGGGAACCTACAAATTGGTGTTCACCACTAATAGGCCAGTTCAGCAGACGTTGGATGGCGATGTGAAACAGGGAGAAGAGAGAATGTCCAAAGATGGGTACACCGCAACAATTGGAGTGAAGGGTGTTGTTGGACACCGATACGGTTCGATTTCGATCAAACAATATGATGGCCACTACTATCCGTTCATAGAGACTGGCTGGGTCTTTTCACAAGAGGGATTCGGGGAGAACATCATCACTGGCGAGTTTGCCAGTACACTCCACCATTGGTTGAGAAAGAACGGGTATGACCAGCACCCGAATCATCGTGCTCAATTCAAACAATGGTTACACCATCTCAGAACCGGGGTCAGTGGTGCTGACGAACCCCATATTAGCGAGTTAGGTCGAGTAGACCCGGATCAGTGTATGAAGTTTAGTCGCCCAACTGGGATGACACTCGATGTGCGACCTCCACAAAATAGTGCTGAACAAAATGCATTGATGGAAGGTGATCAAGTTGAGTGAATTTTCCTCCGGATTCCGTCTTGAACGAGTACGGGAACCAGAGCTGGTCTTTGCCAACGATGGGGGAGCCAAGGATCCACGAGCGGGTCTACTGAAATACGGCCCTTGTCCGCGAGCTAAGGGGGTCGAACACGAGGTGGTTAATGTCGGTATCGTAGGAGATAGCCGCTCCATCAGTATGATGGAAAGCCTGCTTCGGGACATGCGGACTGGTGTTCCGAGTAAAAAGAATCGGAAACGGTGGAAGCCCGATTTCCCCGGGCTTGGAACCAACTCTGAGTTGCGGTTTGATTATCAGACGCTTGAGAAATGGAAGGGGAGAATTCAGCCAAGTGACATCGAAGATATTGGCGAGATACGAGATCGAGGTCACCGGACTGAAACTGCGTTTAACCACATAAAATACCAGATTCAGCGGGTGTGTAAGCAGACGCCACCTCCAGATCTTGTTTTCGTCGTTATCCCGGAGCGTATCGTGGAGTATTGTTCTGACCCAGATACGGATACGAACGAAATCAGGACTGAAGACGGGAATTTCCGAAGTCGAATCAAGATCGTGGGGATGCAGGAGAAACCCACGCAGCTGATGACACCCAGGGCACTTCGAGGTGGAAACGACGTTCAGGAGCGCTCAGAAATGGCGTGGAACATCGCTGTCGGAATGCTATACAAGGCGCGTGAAGGCAGACCTTGGAAGTTAGCGGACCTTCGGAGTAGAACGTGTTATGCAGGCATCTCGTTTTATCAAGAACGGTCTGACGACCCGGACACTCGGGCTGCAATTGCCCAAGTCTTCATTGACGACGGAAGGAACTTCGTCATCGAAGGAGGTGCTGTGGAGGATGTCGCTACTGAAGAGCGCCAAACACACATTTCCTACTCCGATGCGAAGCGGCTCGTTGAGAACATCCTTGAGGAATATGGGAACCAGCGTGATGAAATGCCGAGGCGGTTAGTCCTCCACAAGTCTTCGAACTTCTTAGATGACGAAACGAGAGGGTTCGCAGATGGGGCAACAGACGTGAAGACAAAAGAATTCATCACCGTCCGAAAACGGCATCCCCTCCGTCTCTTTGGTCAAGGTGACAATCCACCCCTGCGTGGGACACTCGCTATTCCTCCAGGAGAACGGGAGTATTACCTGTACACCACGGGATTCGTCCCTGAACAGTCCGTGTACAATAATCCGGGAACGCCGAAACCGCTAGTCCTTCGGCCGCATCCAGAGTATTTCTCAGGCGATTACCACCGGATCTGTGAGGAAATTCTCAAATTCACAAAGTTAGATTGGAACAGCTCCGATTTCTGTAAGCGCCTCCCAGTTACGATCGGGATTGCTGACGCTGTAAGCGAAATTTTAGCCGAGCCTGCTGCTTCAGACATCAACCTCCAAACCCATTATTACTATTATATGTGACTTCCGGGTAGTGTGCAAGTTGGCACAGAACCGTATCAGACACATCAGGTTCGAACGAACATCGACACAGATGTGTTCTCAGCGTTCACTGTCGGCTCTGTCCTAACTGTTATTGAGGAAGAGTCCGGCGTGGAAGCTACTCGGTAGGATTGTTACTTCCGGGCGACCGAGTGAGTGGCTGAGATTGGTTTCGGCTCTTCTACGAAGAGCTGTCCAACATTCAGGTATACCCCGCCCTGACTACGTTCGATCCGGATCCGGAACGCATTATCGTCAACGATCGTCCCATCTACGTAGAGCTGGACAGCGTCCATCGACTGTATGGACCGTGTTCGTCGAAGCACCTGCTGCAATTCCCGGATGATCTTGCTACGAGATTCTTCAGTCGCGTTGTAAAGCAGATCATCAAGGCCTGTAACTGTCACAGGACACTCAAGGGACTGGTCAGCAGCCAGTTTACGGAAGAACTCTAATGCAGTGAGCTCGTTACTGGTGTCCGCGACTGGCTCAGTCACAATGTTGTAGCCTTGATGGAGTGCCATGTTAGAACTGGGAAAGCCCCATATTCATTACGCGCTCGTAGCGCTCATCACCGGTGATACCCGACATGAAGTCGGCCAGTTCTTCCAGATCCTGACTTTTCCATTCCTTTAGGTACTCTCGGGTGTTTTGATCCGTCTTGTAGAGGTGATAGAGGTATTGCACCTTATCAATATCTAGCAACTCCTCACCTTCTTTCCCGTTGCCATTCAACTTCTTTTCAATAAAGGTGATTCGTTCATCGGCAGTTACTGGCTCTTTCCGACTGCGGGACCCTTTTACCAACTTCTCGTTTTCAAGATCGCTAAGGTTCAGGTTCTTAGCAAGAAGGTGCTTATTCAGGTCGTCATGCTCTTCGGGTGCACGTTGACTAAAGGCAGCATATGCTTTCGTGACAGGATCGATGTCTTGTGGGAGGTTTACCGAACTCTCCAATATTTGTTCTATGATCGTGTCTACAGTATCCAGTGCCTCATCAATGCCAACTTGCTCTCCTTCAGAGTGTACGTTCGGGTAATGCCGGGAGTAGTAGTACATGCATTTACCACGAAGGATGACACTCAGGTCTGCTTGAGACAGGTTCTCGTGTCTCTCACGCTCTTCTTTGATCATATCTTGAAGTTCAAAGAAGAGGTTTTGCTGAAGTTCACTGAGTGTGATTTCTTCTGTCGAAGTCTCTTTATTAGCGAAAATTAGGATGTCGTATTCTGCGTTATCCAGCTCGGCCACCGTCATACTGCCCGGCATTTCAGATTGTACAGGGTACGCTCCCGTAATGGTGAACCCACTCTGGATAAGTGCCTCCAAGATCACGGCCCAAGCCTTGTTGTTGTTATGGTGGTAGGTGAAAATAAGCTCACCATCATCTTTCAGTACACGGTGGCTTTCGGAGAAGACGTTTGCGAGTGTCTTGACGAAGAACTCACCGTCCTTTCCAGTTCTGTCGTTCTTTACGATCTCTCGTGCACTGGGGACGTGTTCCGGTGCCATCTCATCGTATCGATCACCAAGGACTTGATGGAGCCACACGTAGAAGTACTCAGACAATTCGCTGTACTGTATGTTGTCGTAGTATGGTGGATCTGTGATGACGTAATCAACCTCACCATCTTCTAATTCAAGGTTTTCAGAGGTTTTGCACTTCAGGGACCGTACGTTGTCTTCCGATATGCGTTCATTCTGGATGGGGTATTTTTTCGTATCTCCATCTTCTTTCACCATCTCAAATGGGTTTTGGCAGTATTCCTTTGCATCTGCGACAAACCCAAGGAAGTTACTCACTGAAGTAACATTCTCAATTGTGTTTATTGGATTAGGCTCTACAGTAGCCACTCGCGGTATGTATGATTTCCTTGCGAAGACATTTTCTGCTTTTCTATGGTTCTCATGGTAATTCCATTTGACAAGCATACTGTTCCGCTTCAGACTGTTTGAGATCCCCGTTATGAGGAACTCAGCGATGTTTCCATCATCAAACTCCAACGCATTCTGGAAGAGAGTTCCATACGTCAGTAGCTGCCTATCGGTGTAGAGGTCCTGGTAGCTCTCATAATTCCTAGTTGTTAGTCGGGACGTTTTGTCACCGGGGATGATTTCTTGGGTGGGAATCGGAAGTTCTTCAAATTCGTTATCGAGCCGCTCTTCGACTGCCTCTACCGTCTGCTGATCTTCTTCTGTGAACTCTTTGAATTTCTTGTTTCCAGTTTTTGTTAAGTACTGAATCGCGTAGTACTCAAATTCGGGCTTTTCATCCAGCCGGTCAAGTGTTTCCCGAACATCGTGCTTGTGACCGTTCTTGCAGGTGTACTTTACAGTTCCTCCGTAGTTTCGTGCGTTTCCGTTTTTAGGATCAAAGGTCGTGTTGCAACTGGGACACGTGAGATCGTCAGAGACCTTCTCTGTCGTTTGAATTATTCTGTCATCGCAATCCGGATTTGGACAATAAACACCCCCAGGAACGTCATTTGTTGTCTTGTTCTTTTTGAAGTTCGAAAGCATGTAGTTCTTGAAGAGGCGTACCTCTTCACCGCATGTGAGGCAAGGAAGGATCTGTGTCTGGAAAGTGTAAAGAATTTCAGCTTCACTTCCCGTGTCCGGGTCAGTCGTAGTGAAGTACTTAGATAGATCCGACCGAGTCTTTTCGACTAATTCTGTGGAAGCCTGCCGAAGTTCGGGAACATCTACATCATCCTTGATTTTCTTATTAATCCACCATGCAACTGGATTGAGCTCATATCCGATGACGTCTGCACCAACTCGATTTGCTTCAACAAGGGTAGTACCGCCGCCTGCAAATGGATCTAAGATGGTTGCTCCCTCAAAGTCATTTGATTCTAAGTATTTTCCGTGGTACTTCGTCTTCGCATCATTCGTGGAGAGGATGTCGTCACGGGTGGTTTTATCGTCGGTGAGTGCCGCCAAGGAAAGAATTCGAAACGTGGAACCTGGCCGTGGTGCGAACCACTTGTGCATGGCATAGACAGGCCTGTAGTACACGCGATTATATGTCTCTAGTTCTGCGATATCGTCCATCGTTCCAAGCGGCAGTTTGTCCCAAGTCTCTGTCATTATTAGTTACCTCCAGTCGTGTCGATCCGCAGTACCGGTGTCATACATTCGGAGAGACTGAGTCCACCGTGCATGATTTTCTTCGTTGCCCCACGTTTCGTCCATTTGTGATGACCTCTTACAACGTAATGGCCATCTACTCTTTTAATAACATTAGCATTCTCAAGCACCCGGTATGCCTGCCCATTCCCAATTTCACGGAACCTACTGCTGAATTTACCCGATAACGAGGATTCCTCTTCATCGGATAAAGAGTACGGGGAGTTCCCGAGGTGATTCACGTAACCGTGATCGCTCGTCACGAGAAACTCTGAATGGACGCTCTCTTGAACCACGTCTTCAAGAAGCCCCTTCACACCTTGGTAAATCTCCTCTACTTCCTCCATCGAGTAATTACCTTTCAGGGCTCCTTCGAGCCGCTGATCTGGGTGGCGCGTCCAGACGAACGCTGGATCAGTACTCGGGAGCTGTGGGACGTCTCGATCACCGATGAAGCGAAAATCGTCCCGAGAAACTGCTGATGGGCTCTGAGCACCGAACCATTCTCGGCAGATAAACTGCGTTTCACTGGGGAGTCCCTCAATAGGAGCCCAAGTGAATGAGATATCCCAATCATGTTCAGACTGTAGCTCCTGCTCTAATCGGAACCCTTCACGGACACTGAGGGCATCCATGATCACTCCACACCCACTGTCAATGGAGGTTACAGGGTGGTCCCCCATCGCATCAATGAGCTCATCGTAGAGATCAGGGTACAGCTTCAACAACTCGTATTCCAATAACCGAGTCTGGTACTCTGATTCAGCGAGATGCCGATCGCTTAGTGCATCTGTATGCCCCCAGATCCGACGGAGGCACTCGAATACTCCATCCAGAACGTCCTTCTCATGAAGGAGTGCGTTAAACTCTTCTTCAGCATATAGTTCGTTACTCATTCTTGTCCACCTGCATTTCAACCGAGAGTGATGCCTTCTCTGGGACGTTCAGATCCCATAGGAGCGCTAAGAACGAACTGTGATCTAACGGTTCATCCGGGGTAATTTCGAACGTTTCGTCAAGACTCACTCGCTCATCCAGAGCGTCGGCGTTGATTCCGTATTCACTCAAATCATCGCTGGTGAGGACTCCTTCAATCGTTATCGTCGCTTCATGGATATCCCAGCCCTGAGTCTCCCGTTCAACCTGGTCGATCAGGTCCGGTTTGTTATCCGCATCAATCGTCCCCATTATCGGATGGGGGCGAATTTTCGGGCCCTCGGGTTCTTCGATTCCGAACTCATCTAAGAGTTCGTCAACAGTCGCGCCTTCAACCGACACCTTTCCTTCAACAACGTCTGAAGCGTCGAATTCGAATCCGCATTCACACGATGTGTTTTCAAGTTCGTCTCCGCACTGCGGGCAATTGAACGCCGTCTCTGACGTGGTAGCTTCCCCACCGCTGAGAGTTCCAGTCCCGGTCGTGGTTCCACCAGATGTCGTCGTCTCAGAACCACCTGTGGTGTCTCTGCCAGAGGTGTCTACGGTGATTGTATTGGTTTCTTCTTCCTCATCTTCGTCGTCATCATCGCTGATGTACTGTTCGTGAACGAGGTTCGTGTCGTTTCCGAGGCTTCGAACTCGTTCTTCGAAGTATCCACCAACTTTGAGTACGCCGTCTTGGCAGAGCGACTTGATTGCCTCCTCCAACTCGGACTCTTCCGTGAGAGTTGCGTGTGCCGTCTCTCGGTAGAAGTCATTACGGAGGTGTTCATACTGTATCCCACTTGCACCTTCGCCCTTCACGGCGTTCTTAACCTCTGACCGAAGTTGGCTGGGGTCCGGTTTAACGACACTAACCGTTGCGTCGTAGAAGTCAACGCCTGGACCAATGGGCAGGGTTTCGGGGAATAGCCCGCGTTCTGTCGATGTATGAACCGTGCCGAATTTGTCCCGAACCCGGTCGCGGAGATTCTGGTAGTTCTGGTCGTGGATTTCCTCGAACCCTTCGGGGAGGACCTCTTCTTCCCGCTTGAGTTGCTCTCCTGCCACGACCTTCCGGGCGAGTTGTCGGATGCCTGTGTTCGAATCGATGCCAGCCAGTTTTTCAGGAGTAACCAATACGAGCGTATTGCTGAACTCCCGGTTCTGCCCGGTAGTGAGTTCTTCAAACACGTCGTCGTAATTCTGCTTGGCTGCAAGTGAGACGACAATCTTGAACGTCTTGTTATCCGGGATGTTCTGCTCAGTGTTCACCGGATCAAGGATGTACACGTTGTTCCGACCGTTGAACAGGTCTTCGCGTATCAGGGACTCTGTCCGGTGAATCGCATCGTGTTTGTGGATGTCTTCGGCTTTCTTTTCGATGCGGGCTGCTGGGTTTTCGTCAACGTCGAATGCGTATTCACCGTTGATCCGGTGGATGTGCCAGGCGTGCCCGTAGACATCTTCGGTGAATGTTTGGATGATTCGGTGGGCATTGATCCCTTTCCGCATGACGCCCATCAGCATCTCGCGTTTGTTTGCGCCTTCTTCACCGGCACGTGCGAGGCTGTGCAGCAGCGTGATGTTGATGAGTTCCTCGATGAATTCGTCGAAGGACCCGTCAGATTTCTGGAGGCGATTGTAGTCGTTGATGTACTTCCCGACCAGTTCGTTGTCGATGTACTGGAACCGGTCAGTGTACTTGTGAACGTCAACGTTCCCCGTGAGTATGAGATCTACTTCAGTGTAGTTGTCGCTGAGGATCTCTGTGAGGAACCGGAGGAGACCACGAGCGTCCGAGCTGGTTCGTTGCTCGGAGTATTTCTCCATCAGGAGTTCTAAGGTGAGCGGATGGAACGGGTAGTATCGTTCAATCCGATTTTCCATGTCGTGATAGTCTTCCAGTTCGATTTGGTCGTTCTGCCGGTAGACATCGGTGTATTCTTTCGCAAGTGAGGACACACCTTCTGCGTCCGTCACCTCACCGATGAGACGGTGCAGAATGAACTCGATCTTCTCATCACGCCGGGAGCCGAGGTCGTGTGTGAACGGGTTGGTACGCTGCGTAATTGCTTGAACGTCTTCGTTTTCGTAGAGTAGAGACACGAAGACGCTTAGCCGGGTGTCTTCACGGCCAGCCGCTTCGAGCAGGTTCTGTAGGAACGCGAGATTGTCGTCCTGGTATTCGTCTCGCTCCATCATCCCGTACCAGCGCTCGAACTCGTCAAGAAGGACAAGCGCTGGTTCACCGTCCAGCGTGTCCCGGATCTGGTGGACGGTCGGGAGGTCAGTTCCACCGACCCATTCGTCGATGCCGAGGTAGTCACCGACAGCTTCAGAGAGGCGGTTGTAGTCCTTTTCCAGATTGAACATCTGGAGTGCAGCAGTCCTCGTTTCAGCGGGGATTTCTGCGTCAATGCCCTGCTGATCAACCCATGCCTGGCCGAGTTCTGGCGAGTTGAAAAGATGGTAAATGACGAGTTCGATGTGGCTTTTCCCACTCCCGTATCCTCCTCCGACAATCTGCCCGCCTTCGGAGAAGTCAGAGTCTCCGTTCAGATTCCGTGCGGTGTTCCTGATGATTGTGGAGAGCGTATCCGTTGGGTACGTGATTTCCAGAATACGTTCCGCGTCTTGTTCTGGAGAGTCACGTTCGTCGTAGAGGTTGTAGAGGCTAACTTCGTCCAGCAGCCCGGTGGAGTCAATCGTCCCGTCATCCCGGAGTATTTCGTCGCTGGGGGTAATTCGTTCGGAGATTGGCGTGTCTGTCATTCTTTGATCTTCTCCAGCAGCTCATTTTCGTCTTCGACCCAGTCCGCGTGTTCGAGGAGACGGGCGATCGCCTCATCGTAGGTGAGCCCGTCGTCGGCTTTGTAGCGCCGAAGCTCGTCCCGTATTGGCTTCTTGACGCTAATTGAAGTCTCCTCGTCCGTCATGTTATCAGGTAGTAACCACGACCCCCTTATATAGGTTTGGTGAATGGATGGTTTGCATGATTTCTATAGAAACATGGATCTGTATACTTAGTGTCTTTCGGAAGTTTTGGAAACTACACACTTCCATTTATCATCCCAGAAGACTGTGTCGACGCAACCATGATAACAGATGCCCGGGTTCTTCAACAAGAGTTCATTCCGAGAGAGGTCCGTCACCGGGATTCGGAAGTAAACTACCTCTCCAGTATCCTCGAAGCCGTCATAAACGGCAATTCTACAGAGCCAACGTTACTGTACGGTCCATCCGGGGTTGGGAAGACCTGTATTGCTCAGTACATTGTCGAAGAACTCCGTGGGAACGTCGTTGACCTGAATACACAGTACGTGAACTGCTGGGAGGATTATACTCGATTCAAAACCTTGTACCAGTTACTGGATGGCATCGGAGAAGCGTACGACATTCACCGCCAGTCCACTCCACGGGATTTGCTTCTTGACCGTCTCCGTGACTACGACGAAGCACCGTACGTCGTCATCTTAGACGAAGTCGATCAACTCCAGAACAAGGAGTTGTTGTATGATTTATGCCGAATGCGGGAGCTGACGCTGATTCTCATTGCTAACCGGGAGGAAGAGTTGTTTTCGCCGTTAGATGAACGTCTGCACAGCCGTCTCCGGAACGCCAATCGTATCCATTTCAACCAATACGGGCACGATGAATTAGTATCGATTCTACGCGATCGTGCTCGTTGGGGACTGGCAGAAGATGCAATAACAGCATCCGGGTTACAGCAAATCGCGGAGCGTGCAGCAGGTGATGCTCGTGTAGCAATCGGGATTCTCAGGAAAGCAGCACGGACAGCTAATCAGAACGGGCAGAGTCGAATCCAGTCATCGGTGATCGCAGATGTTGTTTTGGAAGCGAAATTGGAAATCGAGCGGGAGACAATTAATCGCCTCACTCCTCACCAGAAAACGCTGTACAACATCATCAACGAGGCCGAAGAAATCAATCCACCCACTCTGTACGAACAATACAGTAACTTGGTTGAGGATCCGAAAACCGAGCGAACGGTACGGAACTACTTAGCCAAGTTAGAGCACTACAACCTCATTATCGCGGAGGGGAATACGAAAGCTCGCGTCTACCGTGCTCGATCGTGACTCGGTGTGACAGCGATTTGGAAGCACCGCACCGTTCCCTATTGTCGCTTGGATACACCGTTTCGTTGTAATGCCCAAAGACGAACAGTCAGACACGTCGTCTACAATAAAATCGTCGTCATCGTCGGACAGGAAGCCTGCGACCTTACGGCGGAAACAACTCGTGGACGCGATTTCAAACGATTCATTCAACGACTGGTATCAAGAACAGCAGTTCACAGAGAACATCTTAGAGGGGAAACCGTATTTCAACGGGGCATCTCCGCCTCCAGATTCGGAGAAACACTCTCCGAGCAAATTGCTTCAGTGCCATCGCAAAGTCCGGTACTATGCTGAGAACTCACCGAAGGAAGGTGATCCTCCACAAGGCCTCTTCTGGGTTGGATCACAGTTCGAAGAGGAGATCGTCGTTCCGTACTTGTTAGAGGCCATCGCAACGGACGAGACCTACGTCCGGAATTCAATGTGGATCGATACGGAAATCGAGACCAATGACGGCACGGTTCGGCTGAAGGGAGTAACTGACCCGGTGATTGTAGATGCAGACGGGGATCCAATTCTCGTAACGGAGATCAAGACGACATCGTCTTTAGACTATCTTGACGGGCCGAAACCCCACCACAAGGCACAGCTACACGCGTACATGTACGCGCTCGATGAGGAGTATGACCGATCTCTTCAAGATGGGTTGCTCCTGTACGGCGGGCGGGATACCCTCGATATTTCTGTGTTCCATATCCCATTTGATGAGCGATTTTGGAACAAGAGCGTAATCACATGGATGCAGGCACAAACACAGTACCGGGCGAACAACGAACTCCCGCCAAGAGAGCCAGCATTCGACTGGGAATGCAACACGTGCCCGTTCAGAAACCGATGTGGCCAGACGAGCGCACCGTTTCAGGATACAGGATTCACGGGGTTACTAACGGGGTTCACAGACTACCGAGAACCGAATTTGCGGGAGTATTTCGACGCGTATCCAGGGGCGAAGCTGACTCCCACACTGGCTCACGAATATCCAGTGTTGGCCGAGCAATACGGCGTGTACAACTGGAAGTGCCGAGGCTGCGGCTCCACCTACGCGTGGGATGATGTTGACGTAGAGTCAGACTCGCCGTTGTGCGATCGGTGCGCTGAGAACAATGATTTACAGACAATAGTGGTTCTCGGTCCGAACGAGCAGAACGTCGATACTCCTTGATAATATGGAAATCGTCTCTAACACGGTCTACTCCCATCCAGATCATGGTGAAGTGCTTGTCACAGCGGTGTTCAGGAAGTATGGAGTATACGTTGAGGGGTGCGGAGGATCGATACCGGGGGAATGGTACGTTCAATACGCAACAGACTGGGATTCCGGACAGAGGCCTGCTGGCCCCGTGGGTGACGTTACAGAACCGGTGTCCAAATTCATAGACTCAGTCAGAAGCACATAGTACCGCGTGCCCACAGTTGTGTGTGTCAAATACCGCCTGGATTATCGCTTAGAATCGTTCTCGTGGTCAGACCCCTTCTCCATGTGCTCAGAGTAATCTCTCTCGGATTCGGAAGAGTCGGTGATATCTTCACCGGACGCCTTCCGGGTCGGATTGACATCTTCTGCGCGGGCCAACTGATCAGAGTTGTCTTCAATCCATTCATGCATCTCATCAAGACCCTCATCCAGCTGTTGTTCGGCTTCCCGCAACTGCCGGTATCTGTACATGATGTCGAATTTTTCTATCTGATCGAGCACCACTAATCCCCGTTCCGTAATCATGTACTCATGGTGTACCGCCCGCTGATCGCGCTCATATTCGTCTTTCCCAAGACGGGTCGTAATTACGCCAAGTTCCTGTCCTTCATCCAACCGCTTTGTAAGCGTAGAAGGGCTCACGCCGACAAGCTCTTTCAACTCATTAAACCGCTTACTGTCGTTTTTGAGATTGACCAGGATACCAATCGACCCACTACGGTCTAAGTATCCACTGATTGCTTTCACCATTACACTCATCCTGGTTGTCGCTACCTCATATACTCCATAGTACACTTCAACCCGTAGTTCGATATGAAGTGTAGTAGTTTCCAAATCAAATTATAGTGCTGTACTGCAGTCGGCGTATACTACCTTTATTCAGGGGTTTCAATGGGTTATTGGGCAGGTTCCGTATTCGGTTTCGGAATCACCGCCCGCTTGAATAAGTTCAAATCGAAGCGAATAAGCTACGTATGAAACCCCAAACGAATTCACCACGAACCCCGACCGAAGTTGTTTCGAGTATTGCTGATCAGGCTGAGAATCTCAGCCCAAACCACGGCGATCTTGTTGATCTCGTTGCGGAGATCAACATTCACTCAGAGTGGTTTACTGATTCATTTCAGCAAGAGCGGCGCTCCTACGCGTTAGACTCGCTCGTATCGGTCTTCCTGTACCAGTACGCGCAGGGAATGTCCGCGCATGAGCTCGTCGATCATATCATCAAGAACAGTCTGACGAGTCAATTGGACCTACCGCGAGCACCGTCACAGGCGCTGCTCTCCCAAGTATGGCGTAACCAGTTCACTCAGACTGAACGGTCGGTGATTCGGACAGCAGCTCTCCACGTCAAGTTAGCTCACGATCTCAACTGAACGCGAAGCTGGCATCCCTGACTGACATGACTGGCACTACGCTCGGACTGCCTGGAGGTAATCCGCGACCACGTTTAGCCTCTGCATTGTCCAGTCGTAGTGCTGCTGCGAGTCACACCGGTGACGGGACGCGGAGTCGTTCTCAAGAAGCCAGACTGACACCACTTGCCATCCGCCGTAGCACTCGCGCCTACGCAGTGATCGATTCTGGAGGGGTGAATGGCTGACGACCCCTCGGACGCTATTGAAGCCCGATTGGTGGCCCAGGCAGCCAGCCTCTTCGAGGTTCACGATAATGTGTCTCGGGTGATTAGCAACCTCGATCTACCGGTTAGTGATTTCCAAGACGAGTACGATATCACGATGAGTGACTCGTTCGATTTCGAGGCGATGGTTCGACTTTACCTGTACAAAGAGGTCTCGGGACTGAACCAAGAGGACGTTACCGACCGTGTTCAGAAATGGTCCTACTTACAACTCCGATTTGGGCTGGACCGCGCGCCGACCCAGCAAGCACTTTCATACACAGAACGAAACCGGTTTTCGCTCGGTCTCAGGCGGTTACTCGGTAAGGTTGCCGACGGGATTCACGACGCCGGATCCGAAGAAGGAATTCAGGCGAAGGAACTCGCGTCACCAGATACGAATCCGTCACCAGACGAGATCGAGGAATCCTCCACACCGATCCACCATTACGTGGACAACCAAGCTCCAGATATCATTTCGGCCGCGTTAGATGACGTGTGTCCCGCACTGGACACTCAGCGACGACACAACACCGTTCACGACGACCGGACAGTCTGGGAGCATCAAATCTTAATGAGCCTCTCTGACCGAGCAGGGACACGCTCAGCGTTCCGGACGTTCAACAAGTTCCGGGGGAATGCTCTCCACCACGATACGCACCTACGCGCGGTGAAGAAACTCGGAACGCCCTCGTCGTACCAGTACACATTTGATGATTTCAGTACAGGAAAGCGCCCAGTCCCTGACTGGCGACGTGTCACTGACGCAATTCAGCCGCAGTTCAACGACGCTGTCGATAACCTGTTGGACATGATTCGACCAGCTGACGAGTTCACTGAGCCTGTCGTCGCTGCAATCGACACGATCCGTGTGCCGGTGAGTGTCACGCCGTATAAAGGAAGGGACGATGAAGAGCCCGATGATCCTCGGGTTGTCGTCAACAAGCAGTCAGGGAATACGCGAGTTCCGAAGGAGGATTACCCCAAGATGATCAACGGGCGGAAAGGCAAACCGTATGCGTACGAGTACGCGACGCTCACGATCGTGGGTCGGAACGCCCCGATTGTGCTTGCAGTGGAACCAATCCGCCACGACTCACGGTGGGAGTTGGAAACCGGGATGAGCGTCTCGTGGGCGGAGGTGGTTGACCGGCTTATGGAGCAAGCAACGGAACTCGTAGATATTCATTTAGTGATGGCCGACCGGGAATTCGACCGTCATGGTGTCCTCCATGTTTTAGATCAGTACCATGACGTGGACTATTTGCTGCCAAAAAAGAAGGATTCGAAGGCACTGAAACAAGAGGTGGACACCGTTCGGTATGATCCAACGCTAAAGAGTCGTGTTCGTCCAGGGACACTGTATCTCCGTGACGAGACACCGTACATCGACGTTGATCGAGATACGACGGTTGGCGACGACAACCGTAGTCACGATGTGAACTTCATGTACGTCCCTGCGGAGAAAGAGGACTGGGTTCACACAGAGACGAACGATGTCCAGTACACCGTATTCGTCACGAACCGTGACGATGTGTCGCCATTAGATGCGCTCGGGTTTACCGACCGGTATTCGAAGCGGTGGGATATCGAGATTGAGTACAAGATGATCCAGCCGTTGATCCCGTCGATCGCGTCGAAGGATTACCGGATGCGGTATTTCTCGTTCGTGTTCAGCTGCCTGTTGTACAACCTGTGGCGGTTGACCGATCACTCGCTGAAGGTTCTCGTGACGGAGGCATACGATGATTACGGACGGTTCCCGTTTGATGATCGATTGGACCCGCTCCTGACGATGCCGGACTTCTTAGCGTCGGCGTTGATTTTGATGTTCTGTGATGGTGGCCTGGATCCACCTGACTGAGAGAGCTGACTTTCGACGTTCGAGCTGATCTTCGGTAGCGGTGCTTTTCTTCTGAATTCGCTGATTTCGACGATATGTATCACTCTCCGAGTATTTTCTCAGATCGGACTCTGGTTGAGTCGTAGCAGAGAGTCACGATCGGAATAACCAGCAAAAAACGCCCCTATCCATTTGTATGCGATCTACCTTCCGAACTTGTGGCCGAACATGGGATTCAGCGAAAGATCGTTCTAGACGGTGAACGACGCGGAATACGGAAACTTCGGAGTGGGTGGACGTGATAGCGGTGAGTCAAGCGAGCTCGCTCCGCCCACGACTTCCGATGGCCCGGCGGGGGTCGGGGGACAGACCGAATTCTCGAAACGAGACGGCCACTCTCGGACTCGGGACCGATACCCGTGCGTACGGTGCTATAGCGATTCCGACGGCGGATGCACCCGAAGATCAGGGATTGCTGGGATGTGGTCTTCTGGAGTTCGGCGATCCGAGAAGAGCTACCATCTGCGGTGAGAGCGATAAACTGGTCGGCCCGACCAGCGAGGACCGGTGGGCGTATTTCGCGTGTATTAGCGATCATCCATGTCTGGCGTGCCCAATTTATCGGCGTGAGTCCTCGCACTCGTTCAGCAGAGGACCTTCGGACAGTGGAATTCCCGCGTCGTCAACAGTCCCCCTTGTACAGTGGATAGAGCGCTACCGACTTGTACAGTAGACAGGACACTGCTGACACGGGGCTCTGTTGAGACGATATCTATTACGAGGCGCGACCGAGGGTGAATCGCAAGCGGTGACGGATACACCGGTTCACCGTGGTCGCACCCAAACACAGATTCGACGGCGTGGACGGGCCGATCTCGTATCGATACGCGGCCAGAATTAGAGCTCCTCGCGCGAGTGGTCAGCCGGATTCGAGCGCCCAACACAGACTACCCAGAGAACGCGACTGATTCTGTCGACGAGGCCCACGAACACCCGGACGGATTCACGGAGACGAGACTGTCACGTCGTCCAGCCTCGAAGACGGACTGCAACAGAGAAGGCGCGTTTGATCTCCGCGGCCTGCGGAAAGTCGGTGCCGAGACTTATTCGCCGCCGTCGCCGTCCGGATCCGGAGCGGGGCCCGGACCGCCCGCGCCGGTCTGGAAGACGAACTCGTGTTCCTCCTCGGTCTCGAAGTTGTTCAGCCCGTCGCCGAGGTACTGGGCGTAGCGGACCAGTTCCTCGGCGCGCGAGGACACTTCGTTGAGTTCGGCGGCCTGCTCTTCTGCGGCGCCTGCGACGTTCTCGCTCTCGGACATCGTGTCCTCCGCGAGGTCGGCGGCCTCCTCGATCATCCTCGCGACCTCGCGGATGCTGTCGAGGGCGTCGCCGAAGTCGACGCCGGGATTGTCGTCGGCGAAGTCGTCGAGCTGTCCGGCGACGCCGTCCATCTCCTCGGAGATCCGCTGGAGGCGTTCCTTCTGGTCGTAGGCGTCGTCGGAGATCCGCTGGATGGAGTCGGCGACCTGTTCGCTCGCGTCGCGGACCGTCTCGGCGCTCTGCTGGACGGACTGACCGCTCTCTTCGACCTCCACGGCGAAGGTCTTGAGCTGACCGGTCGTCATCTCCAGTTCGGTCAGCATCTCGTTGAAGTCCTTGGCGATCTGGTCCATCGCCTCGTTCTCGCCTTCGGGCTCCATCCGCTGGGTGAGGTCACCGCGCGCGCCTGCCTGCATGATCGCCGAGTACTCCTCGGCTTTCTCCTGGAGGTAGTTGCTCATCTCCATCGCCTCGGCGCGCGAGACCTCCGCTTCCTTCCGTGCGCGCTCGGCCTCGTCGATCTGCTCGCGCAACGCGTCGCGCATCTCGGCGAAGCCGTCGTAGAGCCGGCCGATACTGTCGATGCGTCCCGACTCGATGTCGACGTCGAGGTTGCCGTCCTCCATCTCCTGGGCCTTGCCTTTCAGGCGGTCGATCGACGACGACGTGTTGTAGCCGAGCACGGCCCCGATGAGCAGCATCATCAGGATGGCGCCGCCGGTGGCGATCATCCCGAACCTCGTGACCTGCTGGACGTCACCGTAGAGGACGTCTGCGGGGGCGTGAACGAGGACGACCCAGGTGTGGTCGTTGTTCGGAACGACGACCTGGGAGTACCCGACCGCGTATTCCTCGTTCATCACGTCACTGTCCGTGCGGCTCGAAATGACGCCGCTCACGTTGTCGGTCAGGCTCATCGCGGCCTGGAGGGCCCCGCGGTCGCCGTACTGTTTGAGCGTCTCGTCGGGCGACTGGTCGTGGCTCACGTCGACCGACTTCTCGTCGATCTGGATCGTTCCGGTGTTGTTGTTGACGACCATCGTGAACCCGCCCGAGGCCCGGTCGGCCCCCTGGAGGTTGCTGGCGATGTTCGTCGTTCCCACTTCGACGAGGAGGTACCGATTCGAGGTCCCGTTGACGGGACTGACGAACCCGACGATCGGACTACCGCTGCTGGACGGACGGTAGACGTTCGAGACCGCCACCTGGTTGGTCCCCCCGAACTCGTGGCCCATGAACCAGGAACGCTTCGTGCCTTTCAGGGAGTTCCCGGTCTGAGAGGCCGTGCTCGCGATGAACTTGTAGTCACCGCCGGTCTGCTGAACGAGGTGCATAGCGCTCACGCTGTCGGGCATCACCTCCGCCATCTGTTTGCTGAGTGCCTCCGACATCTGTGACCGGTCCTGCCCGGCGTAGGCCGGTGTCCCGGACGCGAGTCGCGTGGACAGCCGGTTGCTCTCGATCCATCGACCGACGAGGTTCGATTCCTGGACCGCGAGCCCGCTGTATTCGCTTTCGATCTGTTTGCGCGTGTGGTCGCTGAACTGCTGGGTTCCGAGTAACCCGATGGCGCCGATAGCGACCCCCATCACCAGCAGCACAATGAGGAACTTCAGCGCGAACCGCTTCCTGATGAAGTCCGGGACGATCGTCCGGACGATCCCCATCACTCCGCCATCACCGCCGTTACCTTCACCGCTCATCGGTCCACACTCCTGTGGATTCTCGGTCGTCGAACTGCACCTGAGCCATTGCCACCGCGGGAGTCGCCCCCGTGCCCTGACTCGATCCGTCTGCGTTGCCCCAATTGCCCATAGGATTGCATGTTCGACTATCTCATATATAGTTTTGGAGAACTTCGGGCGTTCTCGCAGCGTGACAACGCCCACGACGCATCGGATCGACGACGAGCTGGTCACTATCGGACAACGACGGGGCTCACCGGTCCGATCCCCGCGGATTTAAGCACGGGCCAGTCCCATCGAGGGGCATGACAGATCTCGTCACCTTCGGCGAGTCGATGCTCCGACTCTCGCCGCCGGGCCAACAGCGCCTCGAAGCGATCGACAGTCTCGACGTGCACGCCGCCGGCGCGGAGAGCAACGTCGCCGTCGCCGCCGAGCGCCTCGGACTGGACACGGTGTGGCTCTCGAAACTCCCCGACTCCCCGCTGGGCCGCCGAGTGACGAGCGCGCTCGGCAACCACGGCGTCGAGGCCGACATCGTCTGGGACGACGACGCGCGCATGGGGACGTACTACGTCGAGATGGCCGGGAAACCGCGCGGGACCAACGTCATCTACGACCGCGCCGACTCGGCGGTCACCACCGCGACCGCCGACGAACTCGATACCGACCGCATCGCCGAGGCCGACGCCTACTACACCTCCGGCATCACGCCGGCGCTCTCGGAGACGCTCCTCGAGACCAGCCGGGAACTCCTCGCGCTCGCCGACGACAGCGACACCACGACGGTCTTCGACGTGAACTACCGTTCGAAGCTGTGGTCGCCCGCGGACGCGCGAAACACGCTAGAAGGACTGTTCGACGACATCGACGTGCTCGTCGTTGCCGAGCGCGACGCGAGGGCCGTCCTCGACCGGGAAGGCGACGCCGAGGCCATCGCTCGCGACCTCGCCGACGAGTTCGACTTCGAACTGACCCTGATCACCCGCGGTGGCGAGGGGTCGTTCGCCCTCCACGACGGCGACGTCTTCGAACAGGGCGTCTTCGAGGCCGACGAGTACGACACCGTCGGCACCGGCGACGCGTTCGTCGGCGGCTTCCTGGCGTCCTGGCTCGACGGCGGTTCGGTCCCCGACTCGCTCGAGTACGGGGCCGCGACCGCCTCGCTCAAGCGGACGATGCCGGGCGACATCGCGCTGGTCACCCCCGAAGAAGTCCAGCGCGTCGTCGACCAGGGCGAGCAGAGCGGCATCTCCCGCTGATCCACCGGTTCCGTTCGGGAACACCCGCTGTCTCTTTCTACTCACGAGCGCCCGAGCCTTCGTCGCGATACACCGCCACCCGAGATACCGAACGGTGCGAAACCGGTCGCTGAGGCGAGTCTACGAGCCGACCGCGAGGCAGACGGGTCGCCCGGAGCGTAGCCCCGACCGAATCGGCCCGCGACATGCTTTTCACTGTTCCAGCACTCTGTTCGCGTGACGAGAATCACCCCGTCTCCCGGGAACTCCGAAGCGAGCGCGGACCGTTCGAACGCGGATTCGGGTGACAGGAGGAGACACTTCATGAGTGAACACGCATCCAGACATTCCGGCGAACGTACCGCCGTCGGCACCGGGGACGCCCTCGCGACATCGATCCCCGGGTTTGAGACACGGGAGTCGCTCGGATCGGACGAGAGCCACGGAGACACCGACCACATCGCCCTGATCTACGAGGACCAGGTCGGGCAGTTCGAGACGGTCGTGCCCTTCATCCGAGAGGGTCTCGAACGCGGGGAGCGATGCATCTACGTCGCCGACGACAACTCGGTCGACGAGGTCCTCGACGCGATGCGGGCACGCGGCCTCGCCGTCGACGACGCCGTCGAATCCGGGGCGCTCTCGGTCTATACGGAGGAGGAGACCTACCGGCGGACCGGCGAGTTCGACCGCGACGCGATGATCGATTTCTGGAGAGACGCTCTCGCCGACGCGACCGACAGCGGATTCACGGGAGTCAGAGCCGCCGCCGAGATGACGTGGGCGGTCGACGCCGACGACGCCGAACTCGACGACCTCTGCGAGTACGAGGAGTTACTCAATCCGCTCTACGAGGGCGAGGACTACACCGTCCTCTGTCAGTACAACCGCGACAGGTTCCCCGCGGAGACGCTGCACGACGTCCTCAACACGCACCCGTTCCTCGTCTACGACGGGACCCCCATCGGGCAGAACGTCTACTACACCCCGCCGGAGGAGTACTTCGGCGCGGACCGCCCGTCTCGCGAACTCGACCGAAAGCTGACGACGCTCGTCGGCCGCGCTGACGCGCGAGCGGCGACGGAGGCTCACGAGCGCTATCAGCGGACCCTCTACGAGACCATCGCCGATCCGAACACGTCCTTCGACCGGAAGATCGAGGACCTGCTTGAGCTAGGCTGTGACCGGTTCGACCTCGACATCGGCTACTTCGCGAAGACGGCCGACGACGAGACGCTCGAGATCACCGAAGCCGTCGGCGACCACGAACGCATCGAGCCCGGCGTCACGGAGTCGATCTGTGACACCTACTGTGAGAAGTTGCTCGACCGCCGAACGATAGCCGTCACCGACGCTCGGAAAGAGGGATGGGCCGACGACCCGGCCTACGAGCGGTACGGGCTGGACGCGTACTTCGGGACGACCGTCCGCGTCGGCTACGAGGACTACGGGACGCTGTGTTTCGCCGCGGAGTCGCCCCGCGAGGCTGGGTTCTCCGACGCCGAGCGGACGTTCCTCGACCTGATAAGCCAGTGGATCGAGTACGAACTCGAACGCCGGCGCCGCGAGCGGTTCCTCCGGGAGAGCTACCGGATCACCGCCGATCCCGACCTCGACTTCGACGCGAAGCTCGAACGGCTGCTCGAACTGGGCACGGACTGGTTCGGGCTGGAGATGGGCGGGTTGAACCACCTGCCGTCGTGGAGCGGCGAGTTCCGGCTGGAGCGGGGCGTCGGCCTCGGCGTCGACGCGGGCGAGGAGCTGTGGTCCGACCCGGGCTACGGCTGTTTCTGCCGGCGGACCATCGATTCGGACGAGCCCGTCGCCATGGCCGACGTGCGCGGCACCGAATGGCAGGACGACGAGATCCACCGGGAGTTCGGCATGACGAGCTACCTCGGCACGCGAGTGATGAACGGCTCGACGCCGTACGGGACGCTCTGGTTCGGGAGCACGGAGCCCTGCGACCGACCGTTCACCGAGTCCGAGCGCACGTTCATCGAGCTGATGGGCCAGTGGGTGAGCTACGAACTCGAACGCGAACAGCGCGAACACCACCAGCAGACGCTCAGCCGGATCGCCGCCGACCCCGATCGGTCCTTCGAACAGAAGTTAGACGACATCTTCGAACTGGGCTGCGAGCGGTTCGACCTCGACATCGGCGGGCTCGCGACGGTCGATCCGGCGACCGATTCCTTTGTGGTAGAAGCCATCAACGGCGACCACGACCGGCTCGTGCCGGGCGCGGAGGCGCCGCTCTCGGAGACCTACTGCCGTGCGGCCACGGACGACGAGGCGGTCGCCGACATCACGGATCCCGAGCGCTCGGGCTTCGGGAACTCGATCGCCTACGAGGAGTTCGGCGTCGAGACGTACCTCGGGACCCGGGTCGAGGTCGAGAACGACCCCGACCGAACCTTCTTCTTCGTGTCGACGGAGCCGCGGGACCGCGAGTTCACGGACGCCGAACGGACGTTCCATCAGCTCATGGCCCAGTGGATCAAGTTCGAACTCGCCCAGAAGCAGCGTGAGCGAGCGCTCGAAGAGTCCAACGAGCGGCTCGAACAGTTCGCCTATGCGGCCTCGCATGACCTGCAGGAACCCCTGCGGATGATCACGAGTTACCTCCAGTTGCTCGAAGACCGCTACGCGGAGGTGTTCGACGAAGACGGCGAGGAGTTCCTGGAGTTCGCCGTCGACGGCGCCCAGCGGATGCGCGAGATGATCGACGGACTGCTCGAATACTCCCGGGTCGAGACGCGGGGGGAGCCGTTCGAACCGGTCGAACTGGACGAGATCCTCGACGACGTCCGCACGGACCTGCAGATCCAGATCGACGAGGCCGACGCGGAGATCACGGTCGACGACCTCCCCCGCGTGGAAGGGGACGCCAGCCAGCTCCGCCAGGTCTTCCAGAACCTGCTCAACAACGCCATCCAGTACAGCGGCGACGATCCGCCGTGCGTCGACGTCGAAGCGACCCGACGGGGACGAGAGTGGGTCGTCTCCGTCGAGGACGACGGCATCGGCATCGACCCGGACGACCACGACCGCGTCTTCACCGTCTTCGACCGGCTGCACAGCCGCGTCGAGTACGAGGGCACCGGCATCGGGCTCGCGCTGTGCGAACGCATCGTCGAGCGCCACGGCGGCGAGATCTGGGTCGAGTCGGAACCCGGCGAGGGCTCGACGTTCTCGTTCACGCTGCCCGCGCTGGCCGACCAGTAGGCCACGGTAGCGTTCGGCGTGTCCGCCCCTGTCAGAGCGGAGCTGTGCTGAATCGCGTGCTGTCGCGTTCTGCGATCCACCGAACCCGAGCGAAGCGAGGGTTCGGCTTTTTCGCCCACGTTTTTGGCGGAGGGTGGGCGCGAGGCGCCCACCCTCCGCGAAAAAGGTGGTTGACAAAGCCCTTTATCCCTGCCGGGGGAAGCCGTTCACATGAACCGAACACACCGGCGACGGGAGGTATCGATCTGAGATGCGCAGCGCGAAGATAGTCTGCACGCTCGGCCCGGCCAGCGAGTCAGAGGAGACGATCGAGGGCCTCGCGCGCGCCGGGATGTCGGTCGCGCGGATGAACGCCAGTCACGGCACGCCGGAACACCGGCGCGAACTCGTCGACCGGATCCGGGCGGTCGACAGGCGTATCGACAGCCCGGTCGCGGCGATGCTCGACCTGCCGGGGCCGGAGGTCCGGACCGCGCCGATCCGCGAGGAGATCACGCTCGAAGGCGGCTCGACCGTCCGGTTCGTCGAGGGCGACGACGCGACGCCCGAGGAGATCGGCGTCTCGCACGACATCTCCGCCGTGGAGCCGGGCGACAGGGTCCTGCTCGACGACGGGCGCATTGAGACGACCGTCGAGTCGGTCTCCGACGGCGTCGTCACGGCGACCGTCGAGAACGGCGGCGACCTCGGCGCGCGGAAGGGCGTCAACGTCCCCGGCGTCGAACTGGGCCTGCCCGTCATCACCGAGCAGGACCGGAAGGAACTGAAGGTGGCGGCCGAGAAGGAAGTCGACTTCGTCGCGGCGAGCTTCGTCCGCGACGGCGAGGACGTCTACGAGATCACCGACGCGCTGGACGAACTCGGCGCCGACATCCCGGTCATCGCGAAGATCGAACGCGAGGTCGCGGTCGAGAACCTCGCCGGGATCATCGACGCCGCCTACGGCGTGATGGTCGCGCGGGGCGACCTCGGCGTCGAGTGCCCGCTGGAGGACGTGCCGATGATCCAGAAGCGGATCATCCGCCGGTGCCACGAGGAGGGAGTGCCCGTCATCACGGCGACGGAGATGCTCGACTCGATGGTCCACGCGCGCCGACCGACGCGCGCGGAGGCGTCTGACGTGGCCAACGCCGTCCTCGACGGCACGGACGCGGTCATGCTCTCGGGCGAGACGGCCATCGGCGACCACCCGATCCGTGTGGTCGACACGATGAACCGGATCGTCCGCGACGTCGAGGAGTCGCCCGAGTACGCAGAGAACCGCGAGCAGCGCGTGCCGACGGCAGACGAGACGCGGACGGACGCGCTCGCCCGCTCGGCGCGGTTCCTGGCGCGGGACATCGACGCCAGCGCCATCGTGGCTGCCAGCGAATCCGGCTACACGGCGCTCAAGGCCGCCAAGTTCCGGCCGTCGATCCCCATCGTCGCCTCGACGCCGAGCGAGGACGTGCGACGGCGGCTCGCGCTCTCGTGGGGCATCATCCCCAAGAGCTCGCCGTACACGGCGGACGGCGCGGACGCGGTCATCAACAACGCCGTCCAGTCGGCGCTGGACACGGGCGCGGCCGAGAGCGGCGACACGGTCGTCGTCCTCTCGGGGATGATGACCGAACTCGAAGGCGTGAACACGGCGAACATGCTCAAGGTCCACGTCGCCTCGGAGACGATCGCCTCCGGGCGGTCGGTCGTCGAGGGTCTCGTCTCCGGCGAACTCCACTGGACGGAGGACGGCGACCTCTCGGCGGTGCCCGAGGGAGCGATCCTCGCGGTGCCGGAGGACTTCGACGGCGAGTTCAGCGGCGACGTGGAGAAGCTGGCCGGCGTCATCGACCGCCACGGCGGCATGACGAGCTACGCGGCCATCGTCGCCCGGGAGCTCGAACTCCCGATGATCTCGAACGCGTCGCTCCCGCGCGACATCGACTCGGGGACGGTCGTGACGCTCGACGCCGAGCGCGGCATCGTCTACGACGAAGCGATCCAGAGCCGGGCGCGCGAGCGGACGGCGAAGCGAGATTCGCTGTAATCGCCGACCCTCGCATCGCCGAAGACCTCCGCGGCGCCGCCGTCGTTTTGACGCGTTCAGGTGGTATCGACGCACATATGTCTCGGCACGTCCAGTCATCGGAAAATGTCGAGCGAGTCGATCACCGTCCACCTCGTCGGTGACTCCACGATGGCCGAGAAGGACCCGGAAGAACGCCCCGAGACGGGCTGGGGAACGCCGTTCGCCGAGTACGTCGACGAGTCGGTGACGGTCGAGAACTACGCCCGCAACGGCCGCAGCACTCGGACCTTTCTGGAAGAGGGGCGCTGGGACCCCGTCGTGGAGAACCTCTCCGATGGCGACTACGTGTTCGTCCAGTTCGGGCACAACGACGAGGTGCCCTCGAAAGAGCAGTACACGCCCCCGGAGGCGTTCGTCGCCAACCTCGGGAAGTTCGTCGAAGAGACGCGCGAACGCGGGGCGAACCCGGTGCTTCTCACCCCCATCGCGCGCCGGCACTTCGACGACGAGGGACGACTGGAGGACACCCATCAGGAGTATGCGGCGCTGACCAGGGACGTGGCACAGGACCGGGACGTCCCGCTGATCGACGCCGACGAGCGGAGCCGGGCGCTCCTGCGCGAACTGGGAACGGAGGAGTCGAAGTCGCTGTATCTCCACCTCTCGCCGGGCGAACACGTCAACTACCCCGACGGTATCGCCGACGACACGCACTTCAGCAGAGAAGGGGCGCGCCGGATGGCCGAACTGGTCCTCGACGGGATCGAGGAACTGGACCTCGAACTGGCCGCCCGCGTGGTGCGAGACGAGGAATAGGCGGTTCGCTGCAACGGCCTGATGTTCGGGTTCCGTGTACGGACAGCGATTCAGCGTCGCTGATCCGCTGGTGGTCGGCCGAGGCGGCCGCGACGAAACGGGTACTCGGTGACGGGTGAATATGTGCAGTTAAGTAGCGATGGGACGACTCACCGATTACAATGGCCACCTACGCAGGAGTCGACCTCGGCGCGACGAACATCCGCGCCGTCGTCGGCGACGAGTCGGGGGGAGTCCTCGCCTCGCGTCGGACCGAGACCCCGCAGGGACCGAACGGCATCGCGGTCACCGAGGCGGTCCTCGACGCGCTCCGGGGGGCGTGCGACGAGGCCGGCGTCGACCCGACGGGGATCGTCGCCGCCGGCGTCGGGTCGATCGGCCCGCTCGACCTCGCCGAAGGGGTGATCGACAACCCGGCGAACCTCCCCGACTCTATCGACCGGATCCCGCTGACCGGCCCGATCGGCGAACTCGTCGACAGCGACGAAGTCTACCTCCACAACGACACCACCGCCGGCGTCATCGGCGAGCGCTTCTACTCCGACCGCAACCCCGACGACATGATCTACCTGACCATCTCCAGCGGCATCGGCGCCGGCGTCTGCGTCGACGGCGAAGTCGTCCAGGGGTGGGACGGCAACGCCGGCGAGGTCGGTCACATGACGGTCGACCCCAACGGCTTCATGACCTGCGGCTGCGGCATCGACGGCCACTGGGAGGCCTACTGCTCGGGCAACAACATCTTCCGCTACGCCCAGCGCCTCCACGACGAGGACCCCGTCGAGACGTCGATGCCCCTGGAGAGCGCCGACTTCTCCTCGGCCGACGTCTTCGCCCACGCCAACGAGGGCGACGAGTTCGCCGAGTACGTCCTCGACCAGGTCACGCAGTGGAACGTCATCGCCGTCGCCAACATGATCCACGCCTTCGCGCCGCTGGTCATCTACGTCGGCGGCGCCGTCACGCTCAACAACCCCGACCGCGTCCTCGGACCGATCCGCGAGCGCCTCGACGACGTGGTGTTCTCGAACGTCCCCGACGTGCAACTGACGACGCTCGGCGACGACGTGGTCGTGAAAGGGGCGCTTGCCAGCGCGCTCACCCGGGGGACCGGCGACCGCTCGCGCGTGCGGTCGAACTGAGCGGTCGTCGACCCAGACGAGCACTCCCGGCCGTCACTCCCGAATGTCCGACAGGCGCTGGAACGCCGTCGGCGGGAACCGCAGTTCGACGCGGCTCGGCGGCCGCCCCTTCTCGTTCGAGACCTCCGACTGGACGCGCTCGACGACGCCGACCTCCGCCATCTCGTAGAGGTAGCGCTTGACCGTCCCCGGCGAGAGGTCGACCGAGGGATCGGAGCTGATGGCTTCGGTCGTCGCGGTGACGGAGGCGCGGTCCTCGGGGTCCAGCGCGACGAGCTTCCGGAGGACCAGTTGCTTGTTCGCGGGGAGCGCGAGCACGCGGCCGAGCGAGACCGACGACCGGGGGAACTCGTCGATGGCCGCGCTCACGTCGGCTTCGTCGATGCGCGTCCGGTCGGTTCGGCTCGCGCGGTCGGCGGCGACGAACAGCGCGGCCATCGCGTCGTGGGCGTTCCCGTCGGCCCAGTCGGCGATCCGGCGCGCCTGGTCGTGGTCGAGGCCCTGCCGGGTGAGGCCGAGCGAGGCCCTCGTCATCAGCAGGTCGACGAGCGTCTCGCGGCGGTAGCGCTCGACGCGGATCTCGGTGGCGGTGTACTCCGTCAGCGAGAGGTCCTCCGGCGGGATCCGCCCGATCGCGAGCCAGCTCACGTTGCTCGGCAGGCCGGCGAACAGGTCGACGAGCTCCTCCGCGCTGGTGCCGTCGGGCTCGCAGACGTGGTCGACGGCGACGACGACGCCGGTACGGGAGCGACCGAGGACCTCGTGGAGGCGGTCGCTGAGGTCGTCGGTGCTGATCCCGTGGTCGGGGACCGACTCGTCGACGAGGGCGTCGAGGACGCCGTGGTAGAAGGCGAACTCGCTGGTGGTCTCGCGCATGTCGACGGAGACGAACGCCGGCGTGGCGGGCGGCGCCGCGCGCGTGCTCGTGTGGATGATCGACCGGGTGTCCGTCGACAGCCGGTTCAGGTGAGCGAACAGCGCCGTCACGACAGCGGACTTCCCCGAGCCGAACGGGCCCGAGACGTACGCGTTGGGCGGCAACTGGCCGTCGAACACCGGATCGAGGTGGTCGAGCAGTCGTTCGAGGACGGGGCCACGGTCCGACGGCTCCTCGACGTGGGACACGGGCGAAAGCGACTCGTAGTCCTCGACGAGGCGGGGGCCGTCCGAGCGGCGCCGTCGTCGTTTGATCCGCGCGTCGATGTCCATGTGAGATCTGGGTCGGTCCGTTGTGGGCAGTTCTTGCTACAGTACAAAAGGACTGCGGTGAGTCAGCGCCGCCGGGGGCGAGGGCCCGCCCGTGCGGGGTGACCAGTCAGAGGTACCCCGCGTTCGGCAGGACGCCGAGGATCGCCAGCAGGCCCACGACGAACATGGCGATCGCGATCGCCATCGCCGGCGGGTCGACGTGCGTCCCCGAGTGGGCGTAGAACAGCCGCTGGGTCAGCTCGCCGAGGAGTCCGCTGACGAGGCCGAAGACGCCGGCCGCAAGCAGGGCGACGACGCTCCCGGCGACGGGCGCGACGACGACCGCACCGACGGCGCCGATGAGGGTGATGTGGTGGGTCACCGGGATCTTCTCGACGCCGAGGTTGAGGAACAGCAGGCTGATCGCCGAGATGGCGTAGCCGAGGAAGATGCTCCCCGTCTGGATCCAGATGTAACCGCCGAGGATCCCCCCGACGAGACCGATCGTCGCGACGCCGGACCACTTGTACTGGTGGGGGAGCCACGGCTCGGTCGCCAGCCGCCCCTCGTGCTCGATGGGAACTTCCCCGCCGTCGGCGGCCATGCGCGGTTCCTCGCGCTCGAAGGGAGACATGTCGAGCAGGCTGCCGCCCGCGGACTTCCCGACGATGGGGTAGCCGAAGACGGCGCGCGCGATGAACGCGGTGACGACGACCGACAGCGCGATGGTGTCGGTGAGGCCGGTGCCGCCGACTGCGAGCAGGGCGGCCCCGAACTGGTTGACGAGCATCCCGAGAACGCCGAAGACCGCGCCGACCGCGAGGATGTCCGGCTGCGTGCCGAAGGCGTAGAGGATGTTCTTCCCGAAGTGGTAGTCCCAGCCCTCGGGTTCCATCTCGGGGTACTTCTTCCCGGCGTAGGCCGTGGCGGCCACGCCGCCGGCGAAGGCGATGTGCGGGCCGGTGACCGCGCCGAACCCGATGACGCCCGTCACGCCGGCCGCGAGTTCGCCCTGACCGATGTCCGGGAACGCCCCGCCGACCTCGCGCTGGAGGATCGCCAGCCCCTCGCCGAGGAAGACGACGAAGCCCGTGAAGATGAACGCCGGGAGCGCGCCGAGCGCGCCGCCGGCCGCGGCGGTGATGAGCAGGAGCAGGAACTGCTCGACCTCCATCCCGATGACCGGGACCTGGAGAACGGGCTCTATCATCTCACTCCTCCTGGGCCCAGTCGAGCGAGCGTTCGATCGCGTCGTCCCAGCGGCCGTACATCCGGTCCGCCTCCTCGGCGTCCATCTCGGGCGAGAACTCGCGGTCGACCTGCCAGTTCGAGCGGAGTTCGTCGACGGTGTCCCAGTAGCCGACGGCGAGGCCGGCCGCGTAGGCCGACCCGAGCGCGGTCGTCTCGTCGACCTGCGGGCGGACGATGTCGGTCTGGATGATGTCGGACTGGAGCTGACAGAGGAAGTTGTTCTTCACTGCGCCGCCGTCGACGCGGAGGCTCGTCGTCTCGATGCCGGAGTCGGCCTCCATCGCCTCGGCCACGTCGCGGGTCTGGTAGGCGATGGACTCCAGGGTGGCCCGGACGATGTGCTCTTTGCGTGTACCCCGGGTCATCCCGACGATGGTCCCGCGGGCGCGGCCGTCCCAGTGGGGCGCGCCGAGGCCGGTGAACGCCGGGACCATGTAGACGCCGTCGGTCGAGTCGACCGAACTGGCGAGTTCGGCGGTCTGTGCGGCGTTGTTGATGAGGTCGACGTCTTCGAGCCACTCGATGGCGGCGCCGGTGATGAAGATCGACCCCTCCAGCGCGTACTGGACCGGCTCGCCGGACATCTGGAAGCCGATGGTCGTGAGCAGGCCGTGGTCGGAGGAGACGGCTTCGTCGCCGGTGTTCATCAGGTAGAACGACCCGGTGCCGTAGGTGTTCTTGGCGTCGCCCTCGTCGAAGCAGGTCTGGCCGAACAGCGCGGCCTGCTGGTCGCCGAGCGCGCCGGCGACCGGGACCTCCGCGCCGAGGAAGCCGTCGGGGTCGGTCGTCCCGTAGGTCTCCTCGTCGGAGGAGGGACGCACTTCGGGCAGCATCGACTCGGGGACGTCGAACTCCTCGAGGAGTTCGGGGTCCCAGTTCATGCCCTCGATGTCGTAGAGCATCGTCCGCGAGGCGTTGGTGACGTCGGTGATGTGCTCGCCGGTGAGGTTGTAGATCAGCCACGTGTCGATCGTCCCCATCAGGAGCTCCCCGTTGCGGGCGCGCTCGCGGAGGTTCTCCGACCGCGAACTCGACAGCTTCAGCGGCTCCGCGTTGTCGAGGATCCACTCGGTCTTGGTGGCCGAGAAGTAGGCGTCGGCTTCCAGGCCCGTCTTCTCGCGGATCCACTCGACCTTGTCCTCGCGTTCGAGCTCCTCGACGCGGTCGGTGGTCCGGCGGTCCTGCCAGACCAGCGCGTTGTGGACCGGCTTGCCGGTCTCCTCGTCCCACACCAGCGTCGTCTCGCGCTGGTTCGTGATCCCGAGCGCCTCCAGTTGCGAGGCGTCCAGGCCGCCGTCGGCGAGCCCTCGCGTGACGACCTCCTTCGTGTTCTCCCAGATCTCGACGGGGTCGTGCTCCACCCACCCCGGCTCCGGGTAGATCTGCTCGTGTTGTTCGTACGCGTTCGCGACGACCTGCCCGCCGTGGTCGAACACCATGAAGCGGGTCCCGGTCGTCCCCTGGTCGATCGCACCGATGTACGTGTCTGCCATAGTTTCGTGTTCTCCGTCGGGCGGCAGTTTATCCTGACTTCCGCCTTGGTGGTAAACAATATAGTGAATCATTATAAATGTTGTCGACAGTTGTCCGCCGCGGGGGAAACGACGCCGCGTCGAGCGCGCCATCTCGCGACAGGGACGGTCCACGCGCTCTCACTCACCTATCGACGGAGCGGGTAATAGCGCCTTACGGCGGCGATAATATCAGTATACGTCCGTAAATACGCCGGATCAATAGCGCCGGCCGGGCGATCCGTCGCGCGTCTCGTTCGGCAGCACATCGCTCCGGATAGAGCGGACGTAACGATCGTTCCGTGTATTTACCAGTGCCTTCCGGCTGTCGGTGAAGTAAAGTGGCTGGCCCGCGAACGGACAGGGTGACAGATGGCATCGACACCCCACATCGCGGTCATCGGGGGCGGTTCGACGGGGACGGGCGTCGCGCGCGACCTGGCGATGCGCGGCTTCGACGTCACCCTCGTCGAACAGGGAAATCTCACGCACGGGACGACCGGGCGGATGCACGGGCTGCTCCACAGCGGCGGCCGTTACGCGGTCTCCGACCAGGCGAGCGCGACCGAATGCATCGAGGAGAACCGCGTCCTCCGCGACGTCGCGAGCCACTGCGTGGAGATGACCGGCGGCATGTTCGTCAAGCGGCCCGAGGACTCCGAGGAGTACTTCCGGGAGAAGCTCGCGGGCTGTGAAGCCTGCGGGATCCCCGCCGAGGTGATCTCCGGCGAAGAGGCCCGCGCCCGGGAACCGCACCTCGCCGCGGACGTCGAGAAGGCGATCACGGTCCCGGACGGCGCCGTCGACCCGTTCCGGCTCGTCGTCGCCAACGCCGCGAGCGCGATGAACCACGGCGCGCGCGTCGAGACCCACTCGACGGTCACCGACCTCCTCGTCGAAGACGGGGAGATCGTCGGCCTCGAAGTCGAACACAGTTCCGGGCCGGGCGTCCGCGTCCACGGCACCGAGGGCGGCCGCGAGGAGATCTACGCCGACCACGTCGTCAACGCGACGGGCGCGTGGGCCGGCCGGATCGGCGACATGGCCGGCCTCGACGTCGAGGTGCGGCCCTCGAAGGGCGTCATGACGATCATGAACGTCCGGCAGGTCGACACCGTGATCAACCGCTGTCGACCGAAGGGCGACGCCGACATCGTCGTTCCCCACGAGACCACCGCGATCCTCGGGACGACCGACGAGGAGGTGGACGACCCGGAGGACTACCCCGAGGAGCAGTGGGAGGTCGACAAGATGATCGAGACGCTCTCGGAGCTGATCCCGATGCTCGAAGAGGCGCGCACGATCCGGTCGTTCTGGGGCGTGCGCCCGCTGTACGAACCGCCGGACGTCGGCAGCGAGGACCCGACGGACATCACGCGCGATTTCTTCCTGCTCGACCACGACGAGCGCGACGACCTGCCGGGGATGACCAGTATCGTCGGCGGGAAGTTCACCACCTACCGGATGATGGCCGAGCAGATCGCCGACCACGTCTGCGACCGCTTCGGCGTCGACGCCGCCTGCCGGACCGACGTCGTCCCGCTGCCCGGCAGCGAGGACTTCTCCGTCCTCCGCGACTACATGGACGAGTTCGGCCTCACGTCGCCGATCGGCCGCCGGAGCGTCGAACGGCTGGGTTCGCGTGCCGAGGAAGTGCTCGATACCGACGGCCCGAATCCGACGGTCTGCGGCTGCGAGGCGGTCACCCGCGCGGAAGTACGGGACGCTATCGAGCAGTCCGGGTCGGATCTGAACGCCGTTCGCATCCGCACCCGCGCCTCGATGGGCAACTGCCAGGGCGGCTTCTGCGCCCACCGGCTCGCGGGCGAACTGCAGGACAGCTACGACGAGCCGACCGTCCGCGAGGCGTGGGACGAGCTCCTGCAGGAGCGCTGGAAGGGCCAGCGCCACGCCCTCTGGGGCGAACAGCTCTCCCAGGCGATGCTGAACTACGCGCTGCACGCGACCACCCAGAACCGGGACCGCGACCCGGCCGACAGCGAGGAGGGCGTCGACTTCGACGCGTTCGACGACGGCCGAGGGGTGGACGGAACCCCGGGACCCGCGAAGGACTCCGGCGTCGCCACCGACGGAGGGCGAGATGGCGATTGAGTCCCAGGTCGCGGTGATCGGCGGTGGCCTCGCGGGAGTCTTCTCCGCGCTCGCGGCCGCCCGCGAGGGGGCCGACGTTCGGCTCCTCTCGTACAAGCAGAGCACGCTCGCGCAGGCCTCCGGGCTGGTCGACCTGCAGGGATACACGCCGACGGGCGACGGACCGGTCGTCGATCCCTACGAGGCCATCCCCGCGCTCCCCGACGAGCACCCCTACAGCGCCGTCGGCGTCGACGGCGTCAGGGAGGCGATAGCGTTGTTCGACGAGGTAGCCGACCGCTACCGCGGCGCCCACACCGACCGGAACGCCTTGCTCCCCACACACGGGGGCACCGTCAAGCCGACCGCTCGCTACCCCGCCGGCGCCGCAGCGGGACTCGCGAGCGACGACCGCGACGCGCTGCTGGTCGGCTTCGAGACGCTGGTCGACTTCGACGCGCCGCACGCGGCATCCCACCTGCGGAACGCGGGTGTCCCCTTCGAGGTCCGCGGCGTCAGCGTCGCCTTCCCCGGCGACCTGAACCCCGACGCGAAGGTGACCCGGTACGCCAAGTTGCTCGACGAGGACGGCGAGGTGTCCGTCGGCGGCGGCGCTCGGCGCGCGCGCGACGCCCTCGCGGCGACCGTCGAACCGCACCTCGACGGCGCCGAACGGGTCGGATTCCCGGCCGTGTTGGGCGACGAGGATCCCGCCGCCGTCCGGGACTCCCTCGAAGCAGCGCTCGGCGTGCCCGTCTTCGAGGTGCCGATGGGCCCGCCCTCGCTGCCGGGCCTCCGCCTGGGAGACGACCTCTACGCGGCGCTGGACGCCGCGGGCGTCAGCATGGAGACGGGTAACCCCGTCGTCGACTACGACGGCGAGGGACGGATCGAGGAGGTCGTCGTCGAGCGCAACGGCGCGCGGATCCCGTTCGCCGCCGCCGAGTTCGTCCTCGCGACGGGCGGCCTCGTCGGGAAGGGAATCGGCTCGGACCGCGAGGGCGTCGAGGAGCCGATATTCGACTGCCACGTGCCGCACGCCGAAGACCGCTACGAGTGGTTCGACCGCGACGCGTTCGGGGATCACCCCTTCGCCCGCTTCGGCGTCCGGACCGACGACGACCTCCGGCCGGTCGACGCGGACGGAGCGGCCGAATTTGAGAACCTGCGGGCGGCCGGATCGGTGCTGGGCGGCTACGACTTCGCCGCGGAGAAATCGGGCAGCGGCGTCTCGATCGCGACGGGACACGCGGCCGGCACCGCCGCCGCGGAGGCGGTGCGATGAGCGACGCGGACGACGGCGCGGCTACGGACGCGAGTGAACTCACGATGAGCGACACGGAACACACCAGCGAATTCGAGCCGGGCGAACCGAACGCGACGGACGGACACGAGGCGGTCGACGTCTTCGGCGACGCCGAGGAGTTCGACCTCCGGCCCGGCGCCGACTCGTGTTACAAGTGCTCCTCCTGTGACACCAGTTGTCCGGTCGCGGAGGTCGACGACGACTTCCCCGGGCCGAAGTTCCAGGGGCCCGAGCAGTGGCGGCTCACCCAGACCGACGAGGACTTCGAGGTCGACGAGTCGGTCATGTCCTGCTCGAACTGCATGCGCTGTGACGACGCCTGCCCGTCGGGGGTCCCGCTCTCGCAGATGCACAACACGACGCGCGGTCGCTACGTCGACGAACAGATGAGCAAGTTCTCGGTGGAGTACTGGCGCAACCGGATCCTCGCCAACTACCGCACCTCGGCGTTCTTCGCCAGCAAGGTCCCCCGCCTCGCCAACGTCGCGATGAACTTCGGGCCCGCCCGCTGGCTGATGGAGAAGACGATGGGCATCACCAGCCAGCGCGAGTTCCCGGCGTTCGCCACGGAGACCTTCCGCGAGTGGTGGGCCAGCGAGGGAGCGGCGGCGGGGTCCCGTGAGCGCGCTCGCGAGAACCGCGAACGCCGCGGCGAGGACCCCGACGCGGACAAGAAAGTCGCCTACTTCCACGGCTGCTACGCCAACTACAACACGCCCGAGGTGGGCAAGGCGATGATCTCCCTGTTCGAGCACTTCGGCTACGAGGTCGTCGTCCCCGAACAGGGCTGTTCGGGCACGCCGATGTTCGCCAACGGGATGCTCGACGACGCCCGCCGGGACGCGGAGGTCAACGTCTCCTCGCTGTCGGATCTCGTCGATCGGGGCTACGACGCCATCTGCTCCTGTACCTCGTGTTCGATGTCACTCCGGCAGGAGTATCCCGAGCTGTTCGACTTCGAGGGGACCGCGGACGTGGCGGCCCACACCTACGAGGCCGTCGAGTACCTGCGCATCCACGAGGACCTCTCGGGCGCCGTCGCGGAGGCGGACGTGGCCGGCGAACTCGCCGAGGAGTTCGCCTACCACGCCCCGTGTCACGCCCGCAATCAGGGGCTGGATCGGCAGGCGGTCGAACTCTTCCGGGAACTGGACGGCGTCGACGTCGAGGACGTCGGCGACTCCTGTTCGGGCATCTCGGGGACCTACGGCTGGAAGGAGGAGAAGTACGACACGTCGATGGCCATCGGCGAGGAGATGTTCGAGCACATGGAAGGCGCCGAGGGCGAGACCGGGATGACCGAGTGTCCGACCTGCGCGATGCAGATGGAGCACGGCACCGGCTACGAGATCCGCCATCCGCTGGAAGTCCTCGAAGCCGCACTCGTCGACGGGACGTGAAGCGGGGAGCGGTCCGCCGGCTCTCCGCCCGTCAGTCCGCGCGGACGAACGTCACCGGGCAGGGCGCTTCGAGCAGGACGGTCTGGGCGGTCGACCCGAACACTGCTTTCCCCGACGGTCGCCGCTTGCGACCGCCGACGAAGACGAGGTCGGCGTCGACGTCCTCGGCCAGGTCGACGATGGTCTCGCCGCGGGGACCGACCGCGCCGCGGACCGTCAGGTCGAGCCCCGAGCCGTCGAGCAGGTCGCGGAGTCCCTTCACCGTCTGGTGGCGACGGGCGATGCTGTCCGGATCGCCGCCCTCGTCGAAGTCCATCCGGTCGGTGTAGTCGTCGAACTCCTGGTCGGTGAACACGTGCCCGAGCACGACCGCCGCGCCGGCGGGTCCCGCCACGTCTCGGACGATGTCCGCCAGGGCCTCGGCTCGGTCGTCCTCGTTCGGACCGACTGCGAGCAGAACTGTTTCGAGCGCCATAGACGAGAAGTTCGACCGCGCGCGTGAAGCCGCTTTCGACGGTCCCGCCCGGGCGCCGGCACGAACTTCGGGATAGGCTCCGCTTACCCGGTGTTTTTCATCCCGGCGGCGATGCCCTGAACCGTCAGGCGGAGCGTCCGGGTCTCCTCCTCGGTGAGGTGGGACTGCGAGAGCAGGCGCACCTGCAGGAGGTTCAGCGGGTCGACGTAGGGGTTGCGCCGCGCGAGGTTCTCTTCGAGCCACTCGCGGCGCAGCAGGCTGTCGCGACCGGTGATCTCGGTGATCGCGTCGACGGCCCCCTCGTACTCCTCGCGGATGCGCGGGAAGAGTTCGTCGCGCAGGTCCTCGGGCGCGAGGTCGGCGTACTGCTCGGCGATCTCCATCTCCGAGCGCGCGAGCGCGAGCGCCGCGTTGTCCAGCGTCGTCTGGAAGAACAGCCACTCGTCGTACATCTCCTGCAGCGTCTCCACGTCCCCGCCGTCGTCGAGGTACGCCTCGATCCCCGTCGCCAGGGAGTACCACCCCGGGAGGATACAGCGCGCCTGCGTCCACGAGAACACCCACGGGATGGCCCGCAGGTCGTCGACGCTGCGGTCCTCCGAGCGGGAGGCCGGGCGCGAGCCGAGGTTGAGGGTCTCGATGACGGTGATGGGCGTCGCGGTCTCGAAGAACTCGACGAAGCCGTCGGTCTCCAGCAGGTCGAGGTACTCCTCGCGGGCGGCCTCGGCGGCCGTCTCCATCGCCGCGGTCCACTCCTCGGGGACCTCCTCGACCGGTTCCTCCATCGCGTTGTGGCGCGCCCGGATCTGGGCGTTCAGCATCTGTTCGAGGTTCCGCTCGGCAATCGCCCGGTTGGCGTACTTCTCGGAGATGGTCTCGCCCTGCTCGGTGAACTTGATCTGGCCGGAGACCGTCTCGTTCGGCAGGGCGAGCATCGCGTCGTTCATCGGCCCGCCGCCGCGGGAGATGGAACCGCCGCGGCCGTGGAACAGCCGCATCTCCACGTCGTAGTCGTCGGTGATGGCGGCGAGGCGGCGCTGGTTGCGGAAGAGGCTCCAGTTAGCTGCCAGAAAACCGTTCTCCTTGTTCGAGTCGGAGTAGCCGAGCATGATCTCCTGGACGCCGTCGCGGGCGTCCAGCGCCTGCTGGTAGGCCTCGTTCTCGAAGAGCGTGCCCATGATGCGGCGGGCGCCGTCGAGGGCGTACTTCGATTCGAGCAGCGGGACGACGTCGAGGCCGCAGTAGCCCGGCAGGTCGACGATGCCGGCCTGGTCGGCGAGGAAGAGGACTTCGAGGACGTGGCTGGGCTCCTCGCACCAGCTGATGGCGTAGGTGTCGATGGCGTCGACGCCGTAGTCGCGCTGCCACTCGGCGGTCTCGGCGAACAGCTGGAGCACGCGCTGGGTGTCCTCGGAGTACCCGTCGCGGTCGTCGAGGTCGATCACGGGTTCGTCCTGCAGGACGGCCTCGGTGAGGAAGTCGACCCGCTCGTCCTCGGACATGGACTCGTAGTCGATCCCCTCGGGGTCGACGGCCTCGGCGATGGCGTTGGTGTGGTTCTCGCGGTGGTCGCGCAGGTCGAGGCTGGCGAGGTTGAAGCCGAACGTGTCGACGGTGCGGTACAGCGGGTCGACCTGGGACTCGGCGATGACGTCTGCGCCGTTGGCGCGCAGGCTCTCTGCCAGCGCCTCGATGTCGGCGAGGAACTCGGACTCGTCCTCGTAGCCGCCCGAGCGGACGTCGTTGACCCGCAGGACGCTCTCGCGCATCAGCTTGAGCTTCTGCCGGTAGGGCTCGTTCGGGTACCGCTCCTCGGTCTCGCTCGCGACGCCGGGGAGGCGCTCGCGGTGGGCCTCCAGGCGCTCGTCGAAGCGCTCGCCGGTGTCGATCTGTCGGGCGTCCTGGCTGAGGATCCCCGAGAGCTCCTTCAGGCGGTCCCGGTACAGCGGGAGCGCGACCGACTGCTGGCGGTCGAGCGTCTCCTCGGTGACCTCGGGCGTGACGAACGGGTTGCCGTCGCGGTCGCTGCCGGCCCACGAGCGGAACTCGTAGAGCTTCGGCACGTCGACGTCGCCGTCGAACTCGTCCTCGACGGCGCGTTCGAGCGCGTCGTACACCTCGCTGATGACGACGAAGAGGACGTTCTCCAGGTACCACTGGACGTTGAGCGCCTCGTCGGTCACCTCTGGCCGGCGGTCGCGGACCTGCGGCGTCTGCCAGAGGCTCGTCACTTCGGCCTCCAGGTCCCGCTCCACGTCGCGCTCCTCGTCGGTGGTCAGCCGCACCTCGTCGAGCGTCTCCAGGTGATCCGAGACCGACCGGAGCTTCGCCTTGACCGTCTTCCGCCGCGCTTCCGTCGGGTGGGCCGTGAACGTCGGCTGGATGAGCACGTCGTCCAGCACCTGTTCGACCGTCTCGGCGCTCAGGTCCCGCTCTGCGAGTTCCTCGACGGCGGCCCGGACGCTGTCCTCCAGCGTCCCGTCCTGGCTCCCCTCGCGGATCTCGCGGACGCGCTGGCGCTCCTCGGCGAGGTTGATGAGTTCGAAGTACGTCGTGAACGCCCGCGCGACGACGTCCTGCTCCTCGGGGGAGAGGCCGTCGAGCGTCTCGTGAATGGCCGCGCGGTCCGTCGCGTCCCCACGCCGATAGGCGACGGCCGCGGTCCGAATACGTTCCACGATGTCGAACGCAGACTCCGAGCACTGCTCTTTGATGATCTCTCCCAGGAGCTCCCCTAACTCCCTGACGTCCTGGTTCACCTCTCTGGCATGCAAATCCATAACAGTCCGTGTTAAGGCCACTCGTATAATTGTAGCGGACTTCCAAAACCATCAGGGACGAGTATGCAGTATCTACCGACGCCGACGGCGCGGGCGATATTCGAATCGACAACAGTCGAATTCCGTTACGACGCGTTCCCGAATACCGAACGGTTCGGTCGGCGGGTTCCCGGGTCTCGAACTGTCTCGGAGAGGATGGAACGCGGCGGCAGCGTCGCCGGCCCCGTCGAATCGGGGTGCGGGGTTCACACGTGAACGTCCGGCTTGAAGGGAGACGAGTTCGAATTCTATCACATGGCGTACGCGGTGAACGACGGCGCGCGGTTGGCCTACGAAGTGGAGGGGCCGGCCGACGCGCCGGTCGTGACCTTCGTCGAGGGGTTGAGCTACGGAACGTGGATGTGGGACTGGCAGCGGGAGGCGTTCGGGGACTACCGGACGCTCGTCTGGGACAACCGGGGGACTGGCGACTCCGACGAGCCCGAGGGACCCTACACCGTCGCGGACATGGCCGGGGACTTCGACGCCGTCCTCGACGACGCCGGCGTCGACAGCACTCACGTTGTCGGCGCCAGCCTCGGCGGGATGATCGCCCAGGAGTACGCGCTGGAGTACGACCGCGCGGAGTCGCTCGCCCTGCTCTGCACGACGCCGGGCGGCGACGACGCGGTCCCGATCCCCGAGGAGACGCGGGCCAGGATGCTGGACGTGCCCGAGGAGTACGACCGCGCCGAGACCATCCGCTACAAGATGCGACCGGCGTTCACCGACGAGTTCCGCGAGCGCGAACCCGAAATCGTCGACCGCATCGTCGAGTGGCGGCTCGACACGGACCCCTCCGACCGGGCGTACGAGTGGCAGAGCGCGGCCGCCGCGGCGTTCGACGCGAGCGACCGACTGGGCGACCTCGAACTCCCGACGCTGGTCCTCCACGGCACCGACGACCGCGTCCTGCCGGTCGAGAACGGACGCCTCCTCGCGGACCAGATCCCGGACGCGAGGCTCGTCGAAGTCGAGGGCGGCTCGCACCTCTGTTTCATCGAACGGCCCGGGCGCGTGAACGAGGAACTCCGGGAGTTCCTGCCCGATGACTGAACGCCCGCAGGAGTGGGTCGGCGCGTGGAGCGAGAAGCGCGCCGCGCTCTCGCCCGCCCGGGTCGGGCTCGTCGACGCCGCTACCGGCACGGAGTACACCTACGCCGACCTCGACCGGCGGGCGAACCGCTGCGCCAGACTGCTCGCCGAACGCGGCGTGTCGCTCGACTCCGTCGAGGACGGGGATCCAACCGACAGCGCCGGTGGCCGGGTGGCCGTCGTCTCCCGCAACCGGCCCGCGTACGTCGATCTCTTCTTCGCCACGGCGAAGACAGGCGGCGTCCTCGCGCCGCTCTCCCACCGGCTGGCACCGCCGGAACTCGCCGAGTTGCTCGACGCCGTCGACCCCGAACTACTCGTCGTCGAGGAGCCGTTCGCCGACCTCGCGGCCGCGGCGACCGCGGCGGACGCCCGGGCCGGGGACTGTCCGATCCTGTCGCTGCCCGTCGACGGCGAGTCGACGTGGGACACTTACGAGTCGGCGCTCCCCGAGGACGACGGCGAGTTCGACGGGCCGACCGTCGCGCCCGGTGACCCGCACCTGTTCCTGCACACCGGCGGGTCCACGGGGACGCCGAAGGAGACCGTGATCTCCCACGAGTCGGTCGTCTGGAACTCCGTCAACACGATCACCGCGTGGGGACTGCGCGACGACGACGTGACGCCGATGGTGTTCCCGATGTTCCACACCGGCGGGTGGAACGTCCTCACCGTCCCCCTGTTCCACATGGGCGGACAGGTCGTGATCGACCGCGAGTTCGACCCCGGCCAGATCCTCGGCGTCGTCGAGGACCGCTCGGCGACCGTCCTCGTCGCCGTTCCCGCGGTCCTGCGGATGATGGTCGAACACGACCGCTGGGAGGGGACCGACCTCTCGTCGCTCCGGTTGGTCAAGTCCGGCGGCGGCCCCTGTCGCCAGTCGGTCATGGAGGCGTGGTGGGACCGCGGCGTCGACCTCTCGCAGGGCTACGGCCTCACGGAGTGCGGCCCGAACAACTTCGCGATGCCCGACGACTGGCCCCGGGAGAAGGCCCACACCGTCGGCGTCGCCAACGTCCACGTCGACGCCCGCGTGGTGGACGACGACGGCCGCGAGGTCCCAACTGGCGAGATCGGTGAACTCGAACTGCGGTCGCCCCACGCCGCCGCGGGCTACTGGCGAGCGCCGGCGGAGACGGCCGAGACGTTCGGCGAGTGGGTGTCGACGGGCGACCTCGCCCGCGTCGACGCGGAAGGGTACGTCTCGATCGAGGGCCGCAAGAAGAACATGTTCGTCAGCGGCGGCGAGAACGTCTACCCCGCGGAGGTCGAGGACGCCGTCGCCGACCACCCGGCCGTCGCCGACGTCGTCGTGATCCCCGTCCCCGACGAGCAGTGGGGACAGGTCGGCAAGGCCGTCGTCGAACTCGCCGCGGGAGTCGACGAGTCAGACCTCTCGCTCCCTGCCCTCCGCGAGTTGCTCGACAGTCGTCTCGCCCGGTTCAAACACCCGCGGCGGCTCGCCTTCGTCGACGAACTCCCCACGAGCGGCCCGTCGAAGATCGACCGCGACGCCGTCGAGGCCGAGTTCGGGGAGTGAGAGACGCAGTCGGCCCCCGCGCTCGAACGCTCCAGACTGCTGTCCAGATATACCGAATCTGGCGCCCCTACCGGCGAATCTCGGGGTCGTTCGCATCACTTATGCCGGTCGCGTTCGCGCACACGCCCATGGATCTGCGCGAGTACTTCGACGAGTTCACGGCGAAAGACTGGCCGCGGGCCGACGAGGGGACGGTCCGCTTCGCGATGATCGGGCTCGGCTGGTGGACGCTCGACCACGCCATCCCCGCGACGAACGAACTCGAACACCTGGAGACGACGACGGTCGTCAGCTCCTCGACGGAGAATGCTCAGGACGTCGCCGACGACCACGAGACAATCGAGCACGCACTCACGTACGACGAGTTCCAGGAGGGCGAGGCGACCGACGCCTACGACGCCGTCTACGTCGGGACGCCGAACGCGCTGCACCTCCCCTACGTCGAGTCGGCCGCCGAGTTCGGCAAGGACATCCTCTGCGAGAAGCCCCTGGAGGCCAACGTCGAGCGCGCCGAGGAACTCGTCGAGGCCGCCAGCGACGTCACCCTCGGCGTCGAGTACCGGATGCACGTCCAGCCCGCGGTCCGGCGGATGCGCGACCTCGTCGACTCGGGATTCGTCGGCGACGTGGCGCTCGTCCACGGCAACATGTCACAGCCCCTGCTCGATATCAACGACGACCACGACCAGTGGCGGCTGAACCCGGACATGGCCGGCGGAGGCGCCTCCGTGACCGACCTCGGCGTCTACTCCATCAACACGACGCGGTACGTCATCGACCGCGACCCCGTCGCCGTCTCCGGGGCGACCTGGTCCGGCCACGAGGCGTTCGACGACGTCCCGGACGAGCGGGCGAGTTTCACGGTCGAGTTCCCCGACGGCGTCCTCGCCTCCTGTACCGCCAGCCAGAACGCCCAGGAGGCGAGCAGCCTGCGCGTCGTCGGTACCGAGGGCGAACTCCTGCTCGAAGACGCCTTCCTCGGCGGCGAGCGGAAGCTGACGGTCACGCGCGGCGACACGACGATCACCACGGAGTTCGACCAGATCGAGGAGACGAAGCGCTCGCTGGAGTACTTCGCCGATCACGTCCTGACTGACACGCCGATCGTGGGCGACGGCGAACACGGGCTCGTCGACCAGCGCGCCATCGACGCCGTCTACGAGGCGGCCGAGTCGGGCGAACGGGTCCAGTTGTAACGGCCGCTTCTCTCACCGTTTTTCGAGGCGTCGTCGGAGTGAGCGGCGCGACCGAACGCGGGTCGCGCCGCCGTGTCAGAGGCGAGAAGTAGTTCCCTCGCGATACACCAGCGGCGCAGTCCGGCAGCGGACGGCGGGAGGGCCGAAGCGTCTGGGGGACCGAGGGGGCGGATGCACCGTCCGACCCACCGCACTGCGCGCACTACTCGCTACGGACCAGTCCTTTGTAATCTCTATCGAGGTACTATCTATTGTATCGATACTGTTCGTACTATACGTACCAATCTGACTGTCGGCGGGAGACGCGTCGAAACGAGGGCGGAGAGCGAGTCGAGCCGGCAGCGATCGGCCGGATCAGAGCTTGTGACGGAAGGCGTGGAGGACGTTCTCGCCGGTCTCGGTCAGTCGGATCTGCTTCTGGCGGCCGACGCGCTCGACCTCGACGTAGCCGTCGTCGACGAGCGGGTCGACGATGTTGGCGTTCAGCAGGGCGAACTTCGCCTTGTCGTTCGCGGGGTCGGCGTCGGCGATGAACGAGAGGGCCGCCGACTCGGCGAACTCGATGAGGTCGGACTTCTTCGCGGTGTAGGTCTCGTCGTTGGTCGTCTCCAGGTAGTCGAGGATAGCGACCTGGTCGCGCGAGACGGCCTCGATGGGATAGGAGGGGAGCACCTCGTCGTCGCGCATTCCGCGCGTACGCGGGGACGCTTCCAGGTCGGGGACGTGTTCGTCGACGTGGACGTAGTACGCGGTCGCGTCGGTCGCCATGCACGCGATGGCGCTCCCGATAGCGGCGAGCTTCCCCCCGCTGGAGACGTTCACGCGGACGACGTCGCTCTCGTGGTCGGCGGCGACGGTCGTCACGACCGCGAGCACGTCGTAGAGGTCGCTCAGGTCCGTCTCGCGGAAGCGGATGGACCGGCCGTCCGCCTCCAGTTCCTCGACGAGCGCCTGTTGGTATGGCGTCAGCGGAGTGTGTTCGCCGTCGGACGCGAGGAGGTAGACCACGTCCGCGTCGTGCTTGCGGACCGGCCGGAGGATCCGGTCGTGCTCGTAGCCGAGCGGCACGACGTGGACTTCGTCGATGGTTCGCATGCGAGAGAGCGCGGCGGGGACCGCCCTGAGCGTTTCGGTGACCCGCGGCGGGACGGGCGACGCCGGTCGGGCCCGCGTTCCCGCCAGCCTTTAACTACGCCACCACCCACTGTCAGCCTATGCCAGGCATCAGGGACCCGGAGGCGCTCCGGGACGCTCCCGGCGTCGAGTTCCGCGAGCAAGAGCGCGTCGTCGGCGAGGCGGAGTTCGAGACGGTCGCGGAGGGCGCCGAGAACCAGAGCGGCCTCGTCGTGGTCGGGCTGACGAGTCGCGACGGTCACCTCCTCCTGATCGACTCGGAGTACATCGACGGGTGGACGCTACCGAACGGCCCGGTCGGCGTCGACGAAGACTGGGCGATCGCGGCCGACCGCTGGAGCGAGGAAGCGATCGGGATCCCGATCGACATCGGGGCCCCGGAACTCGTCGTCCGCACGGAGACGCGGACGGAGGACGGCGACGAGAGCGTCGTCGGCTACAGCGTCGCGTTCGGCGCCTCGCTCCTCCGGGGAATGGAGGGCAGCGGGATGGGACCCGCCAGCGAGACGCCGCCCGGTGCCGGTCCCGCTGGCTCCGACGGGTCAGGTGGCGACCCGGCCGCCGGCAGCGACGACGGCGAACCGCCCGGACCCGCCGACATCGCCGAGCGGCCCGATCTGGCGTGGTTCTCCGAGGTGCCCGAGGACGCGGCGCCGGGGCACGACGCGCTGATCCGCTTCTTCCTCGACTGAGAAACGTGCGAAAACGCGGGTCGCGGTACCAGTGCAGTTCGCGATACCGGCGCGCTCCGCCGGATCGACGCGACTACGCCTCGTCGAACGCCGCTGGAGCAAGCTCCAGCGAGCTCGATCCGGCTCAGGGAGCCGGATCGAAGAGGGTCTCGCCCTTCACCATGTGTTCCTCGACGACGTCGAGGTCGAGGGTCACGCCGAGACCGGGCTCCTCGGGGATCGCCATGTACCCGTCCTCGATGAGGCCGTCCTCCTCGACGAGGTCCTCCCACCAGTCGAGCTCGTAGGAGTGGTACTCGACGGCCAGCGAGTTGGGGACGCTCGCGCCGACGTGGGCGCTGGCGACCGTGCCGACCGGCGACGAGACGTTGTGCATCGCGACGGGGATGTAGTACTGGTTCGCCACGTCGGCGATCTTCCGCGTCTCGCGCATGCCGCCGATCTTCGGCATGTCCGGCGCGACGATGTCGACCGCCTGACTCTCGATGAGCCGCCGGTGCTCGGTGACGCGGTAGCGGTTCTCGCCGACGGTGATCGGCGTCGTCGTCGAGTCGGTCACCTTCTCCTGCACTTCGAGGTTCTCCGGCGGGACGGGGTCTTCGAGCCACCACACGTCGTAGTCCTCGATGGCTTCGGCGAGGCGTTCGGCGGAGTTCGCGGAGAACGTCCAGTGGCAGTCGAAGGCCACGTCGGCGCGGTCCTTGACGCGCTCGGTGACCTTCTCGACGATCTCGGCCTTGTGACGGATCTCGCCCGGCCGGAGGTGGCGGTTGGCGCGGTCCTTCTCGAAGCCCGAGGGGACGTCGAGGTCGAACTTCAGGGCGTCGTAGCCGAGTTCCTCGACGACGCGCTCGGCCTCGTCGGCGCAGGCGTCGGGGTCGGCCTCCTCCTCGGTGTGGCAGTCGCAGTAGACGCGCATCCGGTCGCGGTACTTGCCGCCGAGCAGCTGGTAGGCGGGGACCTCGATGATCTTGCCGGCGAGGTCGTGCAGCGCGACGTCGATGCCGGAGATGGCCGAGACGGTGACGCCCTCGACCGAGCCTTCGCCGGACATCTTCTGGATCAGGTGCTCGTAGAGGCGGTCGATGTCCAGCGGGTTTTCACCGATGAGGAACGGCGTCATCCGCTCGATCAGCTCCGGGATGCCCGCGCCCCAGTAGGCCTCGCCGGTCCCCACGATGCCGGCGTCGGTGTAGATGCGAACGAGCGTCCACGGGAAGTTGCCGTCGACCATCGTGCACTGGACGTCGGTGATCTCGACGTCCCGGCCGCCTCCGCGCTTGGCCGTGGCGCCCATCGTCTCCGCCGACAGTTCACGCATCGTGTACTCCGCGTTCGGATCGTGCAGGTCCCGATAATCGCGTCCCATGCCGCCGGCTACTGCTGGACCGTACTAAAGTGTGGAGGAAACGGTTCTATCCCGTTCGACTCTGCGGAACGGTTTGCTATACCGTACGGTCGCAATCCAATACGTGATTCCGCAGCATCGCCCGTCGCTACCGTTCGAACGGTCGAATTCGTCGGCGGATCCGACGCTCGGAAAACGCGGTGATAGCGGATCTGCCGGGCAGTCGTCTCGGGCGGTGATCCCGATCGAACTCCCCGAGTTTGCGCCGCCACTCGCGCCCGAAGGCGTCTAGATAGAACTCAGTGAACGTCGACGCCGCGACTCGTCGGCGAGGGGGAGTCGGTCGCCGGTCAGCCTGTCCACTCGTCGCGGTGGGCGTCGCTGCAGAAGTGCGTCGTTTCGACCGCGCCGTCCGCGACGCGCGTGGTCACCCGATGGTCGGGGTTCTGCACCAGCGCGTCGCCGCAGACGGCGCACGTCGGCGCCTCGTCCTCGGCCACGTCCTCGTTGAGATCGGATGTGGGATCCACCATCGTGTCACAGTCGTAGACATGGACCCACTTAATCGCATACATCGACCGCGAGTCGCCGAAGCCGGCGTGCGAGCGGACCGGCCGCTCAGCGGTCCCGCGTGACCGACTCGCCGGGGTTCGTGGTCGCGCCGGCCGAGAGCCGCACGCCGGGGTTCAGGCTGGTGTTGATGCCGGTCTTCACGCCGTCGCCGGCGACGACGCCGAACTTCCGGCGGCCGGTCGAGACGCGCTCGCCCTTGACGGTGAACCGCACCGACTCGCCGTCGTGGCGGAGGTTCGCGACCTTGGTCCCGGCGCCGAAGTTCACGTCGCGGCCGAGGACGCTGTCGCCGACGTACGAGAGGTGCGGGACGTGCGTCCCCTCCATGACGACGCTGTTTTTGATCTCGACGCTGTTCCCGACGTGGGTGTCCTCCGCGAGCAGCGTCGCGCCGCGGACGTACGCGTTCGGCCCTACTTCGGCGCCCGAGCGGACCAGTGCCGGTCCTTCGATCACGACGCCGGCGTCGACCGTCGCGCCCTCCTCGACGACCACGGGACCGCGGAGGTCGGCGTCCTCGTGCACGTCGCCGCGGACGTCGCGGTCGAGTTCGCCGAGCTTCCACTCGTTGGCTTCGAGCAGTTCCCACGGGCGGCCGCAGCCGAGCCAGCGCTCGACCTCGACCGTGGTGACCGAGCGCTCGGCGATCACCTTCGAGAGCACGTCCGTGATCTCGTGTTCGCCGCGCTCGCTCATCGGGACGTCGAGCCACTCGCGCGCTTCGGCGGGGAAGCGGTAGGCGCCGACGTTCACCAGATCGGTCGGCGGATCGGTGGGCTTCTCGACGATGCCGGTCACGACGCCGTCTTCGACCTCGAAGACCCCGTAGCTCGTGGGGTCGTCGACCCGGTAGGTGCCGACGGCCGGTCCGTCGGTCGAGAGGAGCGCGTCGACGCTCTCGCGGTCGTAGAGGTCGTCGCCGTTGAGGACGACGAACTGTCCGTCGAGGTGCTCGCTCGCGCACTTAACCGCGTGAGCCGTGCCGAGCTGTTCCTCCTGAACGGCGTACTCGACGGGGACGCCGCGGTACTCCTCGCCGAAGTACTCCCTGACCGCTTCGGCCTCGTAGCCGACGACGAGGATCAGTTCGGACGCGCCGGCGTCGACCGCCGCGTCGGCGCCGTGGGCGACCAGCGGCCGATCGGCGACCGGCAGCATCGGCTTCGGCAGCGACTCCGTCAGCGGCCGCATCCGGGTCCCTTCCCCGGCGGTCAGCAGGACGACTTGCATACACGTCGGGTCTCCCGGACGACCCAAAGAGGTACCGCAACGGTCATTGGTGGCACATCGCGTGCCACCCCCGTATCTGCACCGCGTCGACCGGACCGCCCCGAACGCGTGGGAGCGCGACACATACTAATGCGGTTGGCCCGTAGGTCGTTCCCGAACGATCATGTTCGAAATCGACCGCAAGCGAGGGACCGGGGGAGGGGTCGCTCGTGACGCCTAAGGGTGAGACCGGGGTGAACGACGGGACGGCACTGCCGGACTCGGTGATCGCCGATCTGCGGAAGGACGACCGGCGGCGCCTCGTCCTGTCCCGGCTGGCGGAGAGCGACCGGGCGCTCCCCGTCTCCGATCTGGCGCGGTACGTCGCGGCGACCGAACGTGACGAACCTGCCGAGGAGGTTCCGGACGGCGCCGCGGACGCGGCTCGTCGCGACATCTTCCAGCACCACCTGCCCAAGCTCACGGCGACCGGTGTCGTCCGATACGACTCGCTGGTCGGGACCGTCGAACTCGCGGTCGACGACGAGCGGGTAGTCGGGGACGACGGGTAGCCGCGGGCGACAGGTAGCCGCGGACCACGGCGAACACCGACGGTCGGGGGTGACGCGGCCCGATTGATCGGTCGCTGCTCCACAGACTCGGACCCGTACGGAGTCGTGAGCTATCGGGAACGGAAAGAGCAATACCGGCAGGTGTCCAACGGGCCGGTACTGTGACGAACACGCAGGTAACGCACGTCCAGATCGACAACTACGGGCCCTGGACGGTCACCCCCGAGCCGCGCCGGGAGGTCGACCTCCAGACGCTCCAGTCTCGCCTCTACGCGGACCTCTCGCAGCTGGTCGGCAACCGGGGCGGGTACGTGTTCTTCTCCCGGTTCGACAACATGGTCGCCGTGACGAACGGGCTGACCGTCGACGACCACGCGCTGATCCAGGAGTCCGTGGGCAACCGCTACCCCGTGACGATGAGCCTGAGCGTCGCGACCGGGACGACGCCGGCCGAGGCGCTCGGGACCGCCACCGAACAGCTCCAGGAGGCCGGGAGCGCCCAGGACAAGTCCCGCCGGGAGATCCTCCGCGGCCGCGCCATCGAGGAGGAGTACCGGACCGGCGAGGACCTGCAGATCGCCCACTTCGACGTGGTGAACGCCACCGGCAAGTACACGGACGAACTCAACGAGTTCGACACCTTCATCGAGATCGAACAGGGGTACGCGGAGCTGATGCGGTACATGCGCCAGGCCTACGACTCCCTCTCCTTTTTCGTCGGAGGCGACAACATCATCGCGGTCTGCTCGGCGATGGACGCGGAGGACTACCGGGACGCGGTCGCACACGTGAGCGACGCCGTCGACGTCGAACTCCAGGTCGGGGTCGGCCGCGGCGCCGTCGCCCACGAGGCCGGCATGGCCGCGAAGCACGCGCTCGAAGAGTGCCGCGCGACCGGCGAGGAGGTCCACGTCGACTGGTCGACGACCGACGCCGAACCCCCCGCCTGACTGCCGTTCGAGGGGGCCAGCGGCGGCCGCCTTCTGACTACAGATCTAGACCGTCTTCCGTCTTAAGGGTGGTGCAGGTACCTTTTAGACGGAGTGTGCGAAACGTTCGCACATGGAACGAGACGTGAGCGTCCAGGAGGTGATGGACCGCGAGTTCGTCGGGGTGAGCGAGTCGGACGGCCTGCGGGAGACGGCCGAGTTGATGCTGGCGGAGGAGGCCGACAGCGCCGTCGTGCTGCACGGTTCCGAACCGGTCGGCGTCGTGACCGAGCGGGACGCCCTGGAGGCGTTCGTCAGGGCGGAGGGGGAGTCCGCCGCCGCGGATGCGATGACCGACTCGGTACCGACGGTCACTCCGGACACGACCATCGCGGAAGCCGCCGACGAGATGTCGGCGCAGTCGACCCAGCGAGTGCTCGTCTCCGACGGGTCCGAACTCTTCGGCGTCCTCTCGGAGCACGACCTGATGACCGCCTCGCCGTTCGCACCGACCGCGAACGGACCCGCGGCGGAGGCCGGCGAGCGCGCCGTCGCGGGCGTCTCGGCCGGGCGCGGGGCGGGAGTGACCGAGTCCGGCGAGAACGAGCGGTTCACCGACCAGTCCGTCTGCGAGGCCTGCGGTTCGCTCTCGCGCGGGCTCTCGCCGTTCAACGGGCAACTACTGTGCGCGGACTGTCGGGATATATAGACCGCGCCGGTCCCGTACGGCCGGCTCTCAGAACCGGCCGCCGGGGGTCCGGGAGTAAGTCGTGATTACCTAACCAGGCCCTGACACGTTCGTCGATCGATCCCACACGATTCGCTCGTTGCGGCAACAGGGGCGCTCTCGGGGCGCGTCAAGGTGTACTTATAGCGATAGCGACGTGACAGTTCGTGGCACAGCTTTATATTTGGCCCTTGGTAACAGTACTCGTAAGATGTCTCGTAAGATACGACGACGGACGGTACTGAAAGGGCTCGGCGTCGCGGGGGTCGGTGGTCTGGCCGGATGCGCGCAGGCGGGGGAAGACACGCCCACCGAGGGGGACGGCGGCGGTGACGGCGAGGGCGACGGCGGGACGGAGGACACGCCCGAATCCGACGGTGAGACGGAGACGTCGGCGGCGACCGGTGACGCCCCGGCCTCCCGGACGATCAAGGTGGGGATCCTGATGGGGGTCACCGGCGGGCTCTCGGAACTCGGGCCGCCGATCCGGCAGGCGGCCGAACTCGCCGCCGAGCACATGGACCGGGAGAGCGACACGTTCACGGTCGACTACCAGTTCGAGGACACGGCGACCGACCCGAACACCGGGATCTCCAGCGCGGAAGCGCTGGTCAGCGCCGACTATCCCATGGTCGCCGGCGCGCTCTCCTCGACGGTAACGATACAGACCGCCAACAACGTCCTGGTGCCCAACGGCGTCGTCCAGTGTTCGCCCGCGAGCACGTCGCCGCAGCTCTCGAATCTCGAGGACAACGGCTACCTCTGGCGGACGACCCCGGGCGACGGACTCCAGGCCGCCGTGATGACGACGGTGGGCAGAGACCGCCTGGACGCCCAGTCGACGGCGACGCTCGCGCTGAACAACGACTACGGCCAGGGGCTCGCCGCCGAGTACGTCTCCGCGTGGGAGGAGGCGGGCGGCACCGTCCAGAACGAGGTCAGCTTCGAGCCCGGTCAGGGGTCGTACACCTCCCAGCTCAGTTCCGCGCTCCAGGACCAACCCGACCTGCTGATGATCGTCGGCTACCCGGAGAGCGGCGTCAGGATCTTCCGGGACTTCTACAGCGACTACTCCCAGGACTTCTGCGACATCATCGTCCCGGACGGCCTCCAGAGCGGGAGCCTGCCCGGCAACGTCGGCAACTCGATGCGCAACGTCTGGGGGACGGCGCCGAGTTCGACCGGCCCGGGCCGCGACGCCTTCGACTCGCTGTACCAGGAGGAGTTCGACAGCGACCCCTCCGAGAGCCCGTTCACGGCGCAGTCGTTCGACGCGGTCGCGGTCCTGGCGCTGGCGAACGCCGCCGCCGGCGAGAACAACGGCGAGGCGATCCGCGACCAGATGGCCAACGTCGCCAACGAGGGCGGCGAGGAGGTCACGGCCGACAACCTCGCCGAGGGGTTACAGATGGCCGCCAGCGGGACGGAGATCAACTACCAGGGCGCCTCCAGCGCCATCCAGTTCAACGACGCCGGCGACATCGGCGCCGCCACCTACCAGTTCTACCGCTACCAGGAGGGCGGCTTCGAAGTCATCGAGAACATCGAGTACTCCGAGTGAGAGGCGGCACCGCGGGACCGACGGCGTCTTTTTTCGAGGCGATCGGGAAGCGTCAGCCACCGAGGAACTGCTTGCGGACCTCGTCGTCGGCGAGCAGGGCCTCGCCGGTGTCGACGAAGCGGTTCTCGCCCTGGACGAGCACGTAGCCCCGGTCGCAGCGGCGGAGCGCCTCCTTGGCGTTCTGTTCGACCATCAGGATCGCGGTGCCAGAGTCGTTGATCGCGTCGATGCGGTCGAACAAGTCGTCGACGAGGTCGGGCGCGAGTCCCGCCGACGGTTCGTCGAGCAAGAGGAGATCGGGGTCGAGCATCAGCGCCCGCCCCATCGCGAGCATCTGCTGCTGGCCGCCAGAGAGCGTGCCGGCGCGCTGGTCCTCGCGCTCTTCGAGGATCGGGAAGCGGTCGTAGACGTCGACGAGGCGCTCCTCGGGGAACTCCTCGAGCACGTACGCGCCCATCTCCAGGTTCTCGCGGACGGACAGCCCCGCGAAGACGTTCTCGTTCTGCGGGACGTAGCCGAGGCCGTGGTGGACCAGCGACTCGGGTGCGGCGCCGGTGATGTCCGCGTCGTCGAAGCGGATCGACCCGCCGAAGACGTGCGTGAGCCCGAACACAGACTTCATCACCGTCGACTTCCCGGCGCCGTTCGGTCCGACGATCGTGACGTACTCCCCGTCTGCGACGTCCAGATCCACGTCCGAGAGGATCTGCAGGTCGCCGTAGCCGGCGTCGAGACCCCGGACGGCGAGCAGCGGGTCGTCGACGGGCGCCGCGTCAGCCGCACCGGTCGCGGTCGACGCGTCGGCCGCGTCGGTCGTGTCGCTCGCGTCGCTCATACGTCCTCCCCCAGATAGGCGTCGATGACCCGATCGTTCGACCGGATCGCGGCCGGCGGGCCCTCGGCGAGGACCCGCCCCTGATGCATGACGATGACGTGCTCGCAGTGCTCCATGATGAGGTCCATGTCGTGCTCGACGAGCAGGAAGGTCAGCCCCTCGTCGCGCAGGTCGTGGACGCGGTCGAGCAGCTTCTCCTCCAGCGTCGGATTGACGCCGGCGAACGGCTCGTCGAGCAGCATCATCGACGGGTCGAGCAACAGCGCTCGCGCGAGTTCGAGGAGTTTGCGCTGGCCGCCGCTGAGGTTGCCAGCGTGCTCCTCGGCGAGGTGGTCGATCTCGAACAGTTCGAGCGTCTCCCAGACGCGCTCGCGCAGTTCGCGCTCCTCCTCGCGGACGCGACCGCGCAGCCCCGGCACCACTGCGTTGACGAGTTTCTCTCCCGACTGGTTCCGGGGAGCGAGCATCAGGTTCTCCAGGACGGTCATCTCTTCCAGTTCGCGTGCGATCTGGAACGTCCGCACGAGCCCGGCCTTGGCGATAGCGTGGGTCCGCATCCCGGTGAGGTCGCGGCCCTCGAAGGTCACGCGCCCGCCGTCGGGTTCGTAGACGCCGGTGATCAGGTTGAACGTCGTCGACTTGCCGGCGCCGTTGGGGCCGATGAGCCCGGTCAGCGACCCCCGCTCGACCGAGAACGAGGCGCCGTCGACGGCGCGGATGCCGCCGAAGGACTTGCGGAGGTCCTCGACGACCAGCGACGCCGACTCCTCGTCGCGATGGTCGGCCGCCTCCTCGGGAGTCGCCTGGGAATCGTCCGGCGCCCGGTCGCCCGGCGTCTGGTCGGATCGAGCGGATCCGCCCGCGCCGCCGACGGTCGTCCCGTCCTCAGTCATCCCGGCCACCCCCGTCGGCGGCGGCCCGGGGGGTCCCGGAGGCCGTCCGGTCGTCGCGCTTGGACAGGTCGACGCTCGACGCGACCTCCTTGCGATGGCCGAGCAGTCCGGTGGGCCTGTACTGCATCAGGACGACCAGCACGACGCCGACGAGGACGAACCTGAGCGTGGAGATGTTCTGGAGCGTGTACGCGAGGAGCGGCGAGAGGTTCAGCGACGCCAGCGGAGCCACTGCACCGGCGAACGTGCCGGGGGCGTCCGCCGTCGCGATGAACTTCGAGAGGATCCGGCTCACGTACAGCGGCCCCTGGAAGAGCAACGCGGCGAACAGCGCGCCGCCGATCACGCTCCCGGTGTTCGAGCCCGCGCCGCCGATGATGAGCGCGATGAAGATGTAGAACGTCTGTATCGGACGGAACGTGGTCGACGTGGGGTCGGTGTACCCACGCTGAGCCTCCCAGAGGATCCCGCCGAGCCCCATCAGCGCACAGCCGACCATGAACACCGTGACCTTGAAGCGGCGGGTGTCCTTGCCGAGCGAGTTCGCCACGAGTTCGTCCTCCCGGATGGCCTTGAGCACGCGCCCGAAGGGGGAGTTGCCGATCCGCCGAAGCAACCAGTAAAAGACGGCGACGAAGCCGATGAGCACCAGCGTGTACGCCAGCGAGACGACGATCGTCTCCCTGACGCCGACCGCCGCGAACGCCGACAGGACGGCCTCCCCGAAGACCGTTCGACCGCCGCTGGCCGGATTCTGCGGGTTCGTGTAGAACAGCGCCTTGACGGGGATCGTCGGGTTGATCGGCATGTTGATCCCCCGGCCGGAACCGGTGCCGAGCGCGAGGTCCGGGAGTATCTCGACGCCGAGGATCCGGAAGTCGAGACCGTCGAACAACGTGAACTCCTGCATGGTCGTCGAGAGCAGGGAGAGCCGGACGATCTCTGAGAAGCCGACGGTGACGATGGCGAGGTAGTCCGCCCGGAGCCGCAGCGCCGGGAGCGAGACGACCGCGCCCGCGAGGGCGGCCGTCGTCATGCCGCCGACGACGCCGACCCACAGCGGCAGGCCGAGGCCGGGCGGGCTCCCGCCGGTCGGGGCGGTCAGCGCCGCGAACGTGTACACGCCGACGGCCATGAAGCCGGCGACGCCGATGTTGAACAGGCCGGTGTACCCCCAGTGGAGGTTCAGCGCGAGGACGAGCATGGCGTACAGCGCCGCCCAGAACGTCACCGCCTGGAGGGCGGCCACGACGCCGCCGATCCCCTGCGAGGGGCCGAGTATCGCAAAGACGGTGAACAGGCCGTAGACGCCGAACATGACGAGCGCGATGAGACCGAGGTCCCCGTCGCGGATCTCGTCGGCGAGTCGCCCGAGGTCGACCGGCCCGGACGGCGCGTCGGTGTCCGCGTCTGCGTCGGCTTCGCTCACGCGGTGGTCACCCCCCCGAAGAGGCCGTCGGGCCGGATCACGAGCACGAGGATCATGATGGCGAACGCGGCGGCCGTCGAGAACGACGACGGGATCCACACCAGCGAGACGGAGTTGGTCAGGCCGATGAGCACCCCGCCGACGATTGCCCCGTATATCGAGCCGATCCCGCCCAGGATGACCGCGGCGAAGATGAGCAGTAGCAGGAGCCACCCGAGGTTGTACGCGAGGGTCCCGCGTTCGAGCGCGAGGAGGTAGCCCGCCGCGCCGGCGAGACCGCCTCCGATGATCCACGTCGCGCGGACGACTCGCTCGGTCGGGATGCCGGTTATCTGCGCCAGGTCTTCGTTGTCGGCCATCGCCCGCATCGCTTTCCCGAGTTTCGTCCGCTGGAGCGTGACGTGCAGTCCGTACATGAGCGCCAGCGACGTGACGACGAGCGTCAGTTCGGCGCTGGTGACCGTCAGTAGCTCCGCGGAGTAGCTCCCGAAGTCGAGGACGGGCAGTTCCGCGTAGAAGGCGTCCGCGGGCGCGTCGCCGCCCTGGGCGAGGACGATCGTCGACCGCTTGGCGGCGACGGCCAGCTTCCCGTCGACGCCGGCGAAGACGAGTTTGGCGCCGCCGGCGGTCAGCCCGCGGTTGCGCGGCCCGAAGACGAAGACGACGACGTAGCGCAGCGCCAGCGCGACGCCAATGCTGGCGATGAGGACGGCGATCCCGCTCTGGTCGCGCATCGGCCGGAAGACCAGGCGGTCGAGCACGAGCGACAGCGCGATGGTCGCCAGCACGGCGACGACCAGCCCGCCGAAGACGGCGAGGGGCGTCCGGAGGACGTTGATAGAGAGGTCGGCCGCGCTCGGCCCTCCCGGCCCGAAGCCGACCGTCCCGAGGTACAGGACGTTCCCGTCCAGGAGCCCGCCGCCGAAGCCGGCGACGAGGAAGGCGACGCCCCACCCGGCGAAGGCCCCGCTCGTGATGTAGTCGCCGTGCGCGAAGTTCGCGAACCCCAGGATGCTGTAGGTCATCGAGAGGCCGATCCCGGCCAGCCCGATGCCGAGTCCGACGACGAGGCCGTTCCAGACGAGCGTTATCAGCCGTCCGACGGCGAGGCTCCCCCCGAGGAGCGTCGCCCCGCCGACCGTCAGTTCGAACCCGGCGAGCTTGCAGAGGAGGTCGACCGCCAGCAGGCCGAGCAAGCCGCCGAACAGCGCCGTCTTCGGCCGCTCGGCGACCGCGATCCGCCAGCCGGCGATCCGTTCACTCGTCGCCATGGTCCGGTGGCAGTGCCCGACCAGACCCGGACGCGCCGACTGCGGGCCCGGAGCGGTCACGAGTTTTCGCGGTCTGCGATCTGCGGTGCGAAGACGGCCGTCGCGATGGCCCCCGGGTGTGCGGTGGCCGGTGCGGCAACCGGATCCGGCGCCACCGCGCGCCGCCGATCGGCTGCTGCTGTCGTGTCACGAACCTCGGTGTGACCCCCCTCGCCCGCGCTGTCTCCCTCGGCCCCCGGCGACCTATCATGTGGTGAGTGAACATACCGTATCCCTCTGTCACAGTGGAGAGCCCTAGGGGATAAAACTCTCCCAGGCCCCGGCGGCCGAAGAGATTTGTCCGTCGGTGTCGATGTTGGAGTCCCGATGGAGATCCAGTTTGCGACGGTGGAACAGGCCGAGGCCGTCACCGACCTGTGGGTCGAACTCGCCGACGAGCAGACCCAGTACGACTCGCACGTCCTCGCCGAGCGAAACCGGAGCGTCGTCGCCGACGAGTTGACCCGCCACGCGGTGACCGACCGGCTCGTCGTCGCCACGGAGGACGGCGAGGTCGTCGGCTTCGTCATGTTCACGCTCGACCGCGGCAGCTACGAGATGGACGTGACCCAGGGCGTCGTCGAGAACCTCTTCGTCCGCCCCGAGCACCGCGACGAGGGGGTCGGCGGCGAGTTGCTGAGGACGGCAGAGCGACGGCTCGACGATCTGGGCGCCGACACGGTCGTTCTGGAGGCGATGGCGGACAACCTCGAAGCCCGACGGTTCTACCGCAGGCACGGCTACGACACCCACCGAGTGCAGCTGGAGAAACCGCTGGAAAGCGATAACCTCTCAAAGGAGGGGGAGTAACCCCTACCTGCGCCAGGGGAGCTTGGGTGGTTCAAGCACTCGACTTGTAATCGAGACTCCCGGGGTTCAAATCCCTGCCCTGGCTTCCTGCGAGGACCTCGCGAACGTGAGCGACTGCTCGGGGCAACTTCGCCACGCCGAGAGCTTCTGTCGGGACTGGCGCTCGTCCACCGCGGCCTCGCCGAAGCGAACGATCCGTCCCAGCAGGAAATCGCCGAGGAGAGTTCCCGTACCCGCGGACAGTCCGATGGCCCTGCCTCGACTGGAAACTGAGGGCGAAGTGATCGCCAAGCCGAATCCAAGTGATACTCGCCGGAATCGCGACCCCGTTTCGGGGGTTCGAGACCGCTATCCCGTACTCTGGTCCGGTGAGATCGTTAAAACGGTCATCGAATTCCCCAAGGTATATCTTAAAGGTTGTAAATGTCCGATCTATGCCGGATTTTCTACTTTCGCGGAGGCAGTGTTTGAAAGCCGCCGTTCTGGGCACCGCCACCGTACTACCGGGGTGTTCTGAAGCGTCGGCCGACGCCCCTCGCACTCTCGATACTGTATCCACGTCTGGCTTCCAGTCGGTGAGCGCGTGGAGCGACTCGTTCGGGTACCTGTCCACGCCGTTCCGAGCGACGCTGAAATACGATGTCACGGTACAACGATCGAATGAGGGCTACGAAGACGGTCCGCCAGTCAACCTGTACGCGTACTCTACGGACGGGCTTCGCATGAGCGATCACGACGATATCTCTAGCGGGAACTACAGCGAGATCCCCGACGACAATCTCCACCTCGCAGAGGAGAATATCGGCGAGGGAACCAGCGGCGAAGTCGACGTCCCTGCCGGATGGCTCGCAGTAGTCATCGACAACGGGGGCGAGAGCTACACGGGAGAAGACGTCCAGGCGGAAGCGAAATTCGAACTGGTCTCGTCGGAAAGCGACCGGCAATGCCGTGACTCGACAGCTTCGGGGATCAAAATAGAGGAGCTCTATTCGCTCGAGGATTCCATCAGGTATCACTTCACCATCCCTCAGCCCAGTGCTGAAACGTACGACTGGGAGCTCACTGTTCAGTCACCGAACAACGAGATCACGAAGACGTCGACGGTGAAATCCGACAGGTGCGCAGCCAACTTTGTCGGAGAGATCGACCTGGAAGATACCGACGTCGATACGTACGAGCGGTTGAAGGTGATCGTGAGGACGAAGCGAGACGGTGAAACGCTCGAGACCGCTGGATGGGCGAACGACAACTACCAGGGGGCGGGTGGAATCCCCGGATCGCAGTCCGGATCCGACGACGGAGACGATACGTACGTCCCGTGGTCGGGATCGGACGATTCTTCGGGTGCCGGGGGCGGGAGCAACGACGGCGATCAGAGCTACGACGAGGACAACGACAGGGACAACGACGGCGAATACGACGAATGACGCCGATTAGCGACGCTGTTAGGACCGCCGGTTGATCGTCGCTCCGTCCCTCTCCAACACAGCGCCTGCAACCCCGTGCCCGTGGGTCCCAAGCGATTCGTCCGCTCGGGCTGGTGGCGGGCGCATCCGGAGTCCTGCCGAGCGAAGGCGGACCAGAGTCTACCGAGCGAAGGAGACCGGAGTCTTCGCTTCAGAAGTTCGTCGTCAGGATCACGTTGTGGTCGGCGACACGCTCTGCCCGGTCGAACTGAAACCACTCGATCTCGAAGCGCCAGGTCTCGTCTTTGGGGATCCCCGACTGGTTCGTCCAGTCGCCACTGAGCACAACGCCTGAGTCGTCGTACAACAGCGCTTCCGCTTCGAGGTAGTTGATCTCCTCGCCCGTGTTGTTCGCGACGCGCCCGGTGACGGTGACGCCTCCGTCGTCGCTTACCTCGTGGCTCGTCTCGACTATCTCGACATTTTCGGGCGGCCGCGCCGGCGTGGATTCGTACTCGCCGGAGAGGTCGTAGTCCTCGATCTTCTCGGCGTCTGACAGCGCGTGAACGTGCGCCTCCCACGTCTCGCCGGCGCGGAGTATCGGGAGGTACTGGTTGGCGTTGTCGAGGAAGTCGCCGTTGGAGTCGTACCACTCCGCGGTCAGCGTGATCTGTCCCGAGGGCGCGTCCCCCTGGTTCTCGACTGTCGCGGCGACGTAGGTATCGGTCGACCACTGCCCCTCCTCGACGACGAGTTCGGACTCCACGATCTGGACGTTCGGCTCCCCGGCCGGCGTCGGCGACGGCGTCGGACTCGGCGTCTCTGTCGGTGTGTCCGTGGGCGTCTCGGTCGGTGTCTGTGTGGGTGTCGAGCCGCCGGTCCCCGAATCCGCCGGCGTCGGGGTCGGAGACTGCGTCGCCGTGTCCTCGACGCCGCCGTCACCGCCGCCGACCGTCTCCGTGCCGCCGTCTCCGCAGCCTGCGAGTCCGAGAGCGGTCGTCGTAGATACCGTCGCGAGGAACTGTCGTCGGTTCATAGAGTCACGTTGATACCCACCTACAAATGTGTACTCCTCGAGTTTTCACTCCCGGATCCGCCGGAGCCGGCCCCGTCGGACTGAATACACGCCGGGGGCACGCTGGTCACGGTGGAGCGGGTGGGTAGCGATGTCACCTCCGCTCAGACGTGTGCGCTTCGTCGCCGGTCAGTGCCGGCTGCATACAGGAGTCCCAGGAACAGGAGGACTGCAACCAGCCAGACGACTAGCCCGAACAGGAGTCCCCAAAGTAGCATACCTCGGCCTATGGGCGCTCTGTAGGTTGTTATACGCCGTGTAACCGATCCACACGGTCAGCTAGTACTGCCGTACCCCTGCCCACTGAAAAGCGAACGCGGACGAAGAACCACGGGATCACGAACAGCGGTTCAGCGAGGCGCTGGCGAAAACGCGCGACTCGCTCGAGGACGGCTGTGTAGGGGCGGTCGCAGAAATTCCGGCCGGTGGTCGAGTCGGTTCAGGCGCCTCCTTCGAGCGGGTTGTACGTGCCGTTGATGTCCCACTCGTGGAGACAGAAGGGGTCGCCCGTGAGGCGCTCGCCCTCGTCGTCGGTCACGACGGTCCAGGTGCCGGTGTCGTCGTCCCAGACGTCGCTTCGACCGCAGCGTTCGCAGACCCGCTCTTTCGGGGGGACGATGGTTGTCATACACCAGTCTCTGTCACGGGGGGTAATTAATTTCGTGTACTCGTCGTCGGCCGCGACCCCCACGCTGAAAGGACGACCCGCCGTATCGTCGACCATGGTCTCCAGACGACGATTCGCGATCGCGACCGGAGCGCTCCTCCTCGCCGGCTGCTCGTCCGATCCGGGCGGGTCGACGGCCACCGACGACGGCGCCGAGTCACCCGCTGACGGAGGCGGAACCACGCCGGGGAGTGACGGAACTTCACCCACACCCTCCGTGACCGACGACGGCTCCGTGACCGACGATGGCTCCGGAACCCCGTCGGGGGCGGTCGGCGCGACCGGGACGGCCTCGGGGACTGACGGGGGATCTATGCGGGGCGAACCGCTCGTCGTCGCGCCGACGGCGTTCGAGAGCGGCGGGGCCATCCCGGAGAAGTACACGGGCACAGGGGAAGACGTGTCGTCCCCGCTGAGCGTCGAGTCAGCCCCGGCGAGCGCGGAGACGCTGGCGCTCGTCGTGGACGACCCCGACGCGAACGAGTACGTCCACTGGTTGATCTGGAACGTCCCCGGCGACGCGACCGAGATCCCCGAAGGGATCCCCCAGTCGAAGACCGTCGATGCGCTCGACGGGGCCCGCCAGGGGACCAACGACTTCGGCGAGATCGGCTACCGCGGGCCGCTGCCGCCGGCCGACGACGGCGCTCACACCTACCGGTTCACGTCCTACGCCGTCGACACGACCCTGGAGGTCGAGGCGGGCGCCGGGCGCGGAGACCTCGAATCCGCGCTCGACGGCCAAGTCCTCGACGATCACCGGTTCACGGCCGAGTTCGACCGCTGATCTGGCGTGGACGTTTGAATCGATTTACCGGAATTATACACCTAGTGTTCCCTTTCAGGAACGTTTTTGCAGACGCATGTCAACGTTTTCCGCATGTTCGGCGAAGATCCGTACACGGTTGAGAAGTCGCGGTACGAGTGCACGGACTGTCTGAACAGAGTGACGACCGACGGGACACTCGGCTCCTGTCCGGACTGTGGCGGGCGGATGCGGAACGTTGCCGTCCCGCGAGAGTGAGTGCGCCGTCGGCAGCGGGCGGCAGCGGCTACTCGAAGTCCGGGAGGTCGTCGGGGGCCTCGTACTCGGTCTCCCACTCGATGTACTCGTCTTTGAGCACGTCGCAGACCTCCTGGCCGAGTTCGGTCAGCCCGGCGTTGATCGCCGAGACGGTGCCCCACGAGTCGAGATCGGGGTGGATGTCCCGGTGTTTCCAGTCCTCGGGGAGCCCGGGGGCGTGGTAGCCGACCCGTTCGGCGTAGGAGTCCCAGAAGAAGTCGAAGCGCTCCATGAGGTCGAGGTCGGCCACGATCGCGAAGGTGGCCTCGTCCATGTCCGTGCGGTCGGCCCACTCCTCGAACGCCCGGTCCCACGCGCCGTCGCGGAGGTACTCCTCGATCTCCTCGCGGCGGTAGTCCGTGTCGTCGACGACCTGCGCGTCGTCGTACTCGTTCGGGTCGATGGTCTCCAGTTCCGGGGGGTCAGGCGGGTCGACGTCGAGTGTCATGGGACGGGGTACGCCCGGTCGGGGGAAAAGTCCACGCACGCGCGGGCCGCAGTCACGGAGTCGATACGCTACGCCGTGCTCTCCTTGTCGTCGCCGTTGAGCGCTTCCTCGCGGAGTCGCTCGCCCTCCTCGGTATCGACGGTGAGTTCCGGGACGGGGACCGGGTCGCGGTCGTCGTCGATTGCGACGTAGACGGAGTACGATTCGGTCGTGAGTTCGCGCTCGCCGGAGCGGGGGTTCTCGCGGAAGACGCGGAGGCGGACGCGGACGCTGGAGCGGCCGGTCTCGTAGACGTAGGCCTCGACGAGGGCGGTCTCGCCGACGGGGATGGGCTGTTTGAAGTCCACCTGGTCCATCCGCGCGGTGACGCAGTCGCGGCCGGCGAAGCGCATGGCCGACATCGCGCCCACCTCGTCCATCCACTTCAGGACGTTCCCGCCGTGGGTGGTCCCGAGGGAGTTCGCGTGGTTCGGTTGGACCATCCAGCGGTTCTCCAGAAACGTCTCCATCAGGTCTGGCATCGCCGGCGATTGGACGAGGGCACTGATATGGCTGACCGTTCGTCCGTCCGCTCCCCGCCGCGGAGCGGGGCCTCCGACCGGGAGAGCGGGAGAATGAGATGGGGATTTATACTCCGCCGAAGCAGGGGTAGGGGTATGGACCGCGTAGACGTAGCGATCGTGGGCGGGGGTCCCGCCGGCACCTCCGCGGCGTGGGCGGCCGCCCGCGAGGGCGCTGACGCCCTCGTCGTGGAGAAAGGGGTTCCCCGGGACGACCGCGACCGGATCGGCCCCGACTCGACGGACGCCGCCGGCATGCTCGATTACTGGGTCGACATCATGGGCATCCCCGTCGAGGAGATCCCCGACGACGTCGTGCTGAGCGTCCTCGACGGCGCCGAGTTCATCGGCCCGACCGAGTCGGTCACGCTCGAAGAGACCGGCATCGACGCCTCGTACGACAACTTCGGGTTCGCCTTCCACCGCGCGAAGTTCGACGACTGGCTCCGCGACCGCGCCGAGGAGGTCGGCGGTACCTACCGCGTCGGCGCGAGCGTCACCGACGTCGAGACCGACCGCTCGGGCGACCCGCGGCACACGCTCACCCTCGCGGACGGCGAGGAGATCGGCGCCGAGTACCTGATCCTCGCCGACGGCCCCCAGCGGACGGTCACGACCGGCGTGCTCGACCAGTTCCTGCCCGGAGGCCGCAGCGTCTCGGACTACCTCGGGCCGAAGGAGGCCAACCACATCGCCTACCAGGAGCACCGCCGCATCCCCGAGGAGCTGTTCGACCCCGCCCACATCAAGTTCTGGTGGGGCGTCATCCCCGGTCACACCGCCTACCCGTGGATCTTCCCGAACGACGACAACGTCGCTCGCGTCGGCCTGACGATGCCGATGGACCTCGAACTCGCGGACGTGGCCAACCCCGAGGACTACGCGCTGCTCGACGCCGACGACGAGCGGATCCCGGCCGGGGCGGTCTACCTGCGTCGCCTGCTCGAACGGGAGTACCCGGGCTACGACCTGGACGACTTCCCCCTCGTCGAGGACCGCGGGAAGTCGGGCGGGACCGAGGCGTATCCCATCTCCTCGACGCGGCCGATCGACTCGCCCACGAGCGCGGGGATCGCGGTCGTCGGCGGCGCGATGGGCACCACGTCGGCGTTCCACGAGGGCGGCGACCACGTGGCGGTCCGCACGGGCAAGATCGCCGGCGAACTCGCCGCGAACGACCGACTGATGGCCTACAACGGCCGCTGGAAGGAGGCGATCGGCGACGAGATCCTGCGGAACGTCACGTTCGCGGAGGTCGTCCGCGGATGGGAGCCCGACGACTGGGACCGCGTGTTCGCGGCGACGCGAGCGATGAAACATCGCGGCGGCTACGACTGGAGCGGCGCCCTGCGGTCGGGGACGACGGCGCTGAAGATCGTCGCCGACTACAAGTGGACCAAGCGGGGCTTCAGCGACGGGAAGTACGTGCAGATCCGGCAGGACGAGTACACGGTGTAGGAACGGGCGGACGCCGAGGGGACCGCTTTACTACGCGTCGGGGAACCGCACCGAGTGGCGTAGCGTCCCGACGTCGTCGATCTCTATCTCGACTTCGTCACCGTCAGAGAGCGGGCCGACGCCCTCGGGCGTGCCGGTCGCGATCACGTCACCGGGTTCGAGCGTCATGTAGGTCGTTATCTCCTCGATGAGTTCCGGGATCGAGAAGATCATCCGGTCGATGGTCGATGACTGGCGGGTCTCGCCGTTGACGCGGGCCTCGATGGTGGCGTCGTCGGCGAGGTGCTCCGGCGTCGCGATGACCGGACCGATGGGCGCGGCGTTGTCGAAGGCCTTGCCGCGGACCCAGTTCTGCTCGATATCCTGGTCGTCGCGGTTGGAGAGGTCGTTGAAGCAGGTGTAGCCCGCGATGACGTCCTCGGCGTTGACGGCGTCGACGTTGCGGCACTGTTCGCCGATGACGACGCCGAGTTCGGCCTCGTACTCGACGCGCTCCTTGCCCGCCGGGAGCGTGACGGTGCTGCCGTGGGTCGCGACGGTGTTGGGCGTCTTGATGAACAGAAGCGGCCGGTCGGGGACCTCCTCGTCGCGCTCGTCGGCGTGATCGGCGTAGTTTCGACCGACGCAGACGATCTTGGTCGGCTCGCAGGGAGCGAGGATGTCGACCTCCTCGGGGTCGAACGTCTCGTCGCCGAACGCGATGCGTCCGTACGGACCCGCGGCGGCGGTCACGACGTCCTCCCCGTCCCTGGTCGCCCACCGCCCCCCGCGCACGTTGCCGGCAGAATCGCGAAAGCGGACGCGTCTCATGAGACGGACATCTCGGGGGCGACTGATAAGCGTTTTCAGAACGGGAAGGTGTGACACACCGCCGGACCGGACGGGGAGACGGGTGACCGAACGGCTTTTGGAAGGCCGCACAGTAGCCACGCCGCATGAACCTGCTCGTGGTCGGCGCCGGCGAGATGGGGCGGTGGTTCGCCCGTACCCTCGTCGCCGGGACGCCCGACCCGCCGTCGATCGCCTTCACCGACGCCGACCCGAGCGTCGCCCGCGACGCCGCCGACTCCTTCGAGGAGGCCTCGGTCCGAGCGGTCCCGACCGACACGGACGAACGCTTCGACGTGGTCGCCGTCGCCGTGCCGATACCGGCCGTCGAATCGGCCGTCGAGGCCTACGCCGGCCGGGCCGACCGCGCGCTGGTAGACGTGACCGGCGTCATGCGGCGGGCGGTCGACGCGATGGAGGCGTCCGGCCCCGACCTCGAACGCGTGAGCTTCCACCCGCTGTTCGCCGCCGCGAACGCGCCCGGAAACGTCGCCGTCGTCGCCGACGCGCCGGGACCGATCACCGACGAGATCCGGGCGGCGCTGGCCGAGGCCGGCAACGACTGCTTCGAGACGACCGCGCGGGAACACGACCGCGCGATGGAGACCGTCCAGGCCCGCGCCCACGCCGCCGTCCTCGCGTTCGGCCTCGCGGCCGAGCCGGTCCCCGAGGAGTTCCAGACGCCCGTCTCGGCCGCGCTGTTCGACGTGCTCGAGACGATGACAGGTAACGACCCGGGCGTCTACGCCGACATCCAGGCGGTCTTCGACGGCGCCGAGAGCGTCGCCGAGTCCGCCCGGGCCCTCGCCGACGCCGACCGTGACCGCTTCGAGGAACTGTACCGGGAAGCGGGGCAGGGAGCAGCGCCCGCGCTCGAAGACACGACCGCATCCGAGGGGAACGCCCGATGAACGCGGACCAGCGCGAACAGGTGCGCTCGAACGCGAAGTACCTGCGAGAGGTCAGGCCGATCGACCCCGACGAGATCCACGAGTACGTCGACGGCCAGCCCCACCCCGCGGCGGTGAAACAGGTACTCCGCGAGTCCGCCGTCGACCTCGGTCTCGTCGAGCGCGACGACGGGACCTTCGAACCGGTCGAGGAGGGGCCGCTCTCGACGGCGTTCCACGGCGTGGAGGCGTTCCCCGTCGAATACGGCCGCGTCCTGGAAGACATGCTCGTCGAGCGCTACGGCGCGGGGTGGCCGGACGGCGACTCGGGCGACCGCCTCCGCGAGCGGATCCGCGCGATCAAGGACGACTACTACCACCAGCGCGACGTGGCCTACGACGCCGAGACCGCGCTCGCGTACGCCGTCTACCACCTGCCGGACTACTACGCCGTCGCCCAGTACGTCCTGGCGGAGCTGGCGCGGGAGGGCCTCCTGCCCAAGCGACTCCGCGTGCTCGACGTGGGCGCGGGCGTCGGCGGCCCGGCGCTGGGACTACACGACCTCCTCCCCGAGGACGCGCTCGTGGACTACCACGCGGTCGAGCCGAGCGACGCCGCCGACGTGCTGGAGGCGATGTTGGCGGAGACGGGCCGGAACTTCTACCCCACTATCCACCGCGAGACGGCCGAGTCGTTCGATCCGGAAGGATTGGTCGGACGCGAGTCGGATGGGGAGAACGACGCGGACGGGGACGACCGGGCGGGCTTCGACCTGATCCTCTTCTCGAACGTGCTGAGCGAACTCGACGACCCCGAGTCCGTCGTCCGGCGGTACGCCGACGCGCTCGCCCCCGACGGGACTATCGTCGGGCTGGCGCCAGCGGACCGCAACACCGCGATCGGACTCCGCGAGGTCGAGCGGGCCGTCGCCGACCGCGGCCCGCTCACCGTCTACGGGCCCACCGTCCGGCTCTGGCCGGGCGTCACGCCCGCGGACGACTGCTGGTCGTTCGACGTGAAGCCCGACGTCGAGGTCCCGGCGTTCCAGCGGCGCCTCGACGAGGGCGACCCCGGCGAGTCCGGGCTCGACGGCCCCGAGCGCCGCGACGGCGAGTTCGTCAACGCCGACGTGCAGTACGCCTACACGTTCCTCCGGCGCGACGGGCGCCGGCGCGTGGACTTCACGCCCGACGACTCGCGAGTGGCGCGGTTCGCCGACAGCGACGACCACGTCACCGACCGGCTGAACTACTACGCCGCGAAGCTCAGCCACGACCTCTCCGAGGGCGGCAACGACCTGTTCCGGGTCGGCGACGGCAGTCAGCAGGTCGACCACTTCGCCGTCTTGACCGAGGAGTCCGTGCTCAACGCCGACCTGCGTTCGGCCGAGTACGGCGACGTGCTGTCGTTCGAGAACGTCCTCGTCCTCTGGAACGACGACGAGGAGGCGTACAACCTCGTCGTCGACGGCGAGACCGTCGTCGACCGCGTGCCGGTCTGACGGCGGTTCCGTCCGTTCGGAGAACGCGGCCGATCGCGAGCGTCCACCCGAGCGCAGGGCTTTTGCGACGCCCCTGCCCACGGAGTGTATGGACGAGCCGTCGATCCTCCTGACGAACGACGACGGGATCGAGAGCGCCGGCCTGCGCGCGCTCTACGACACGCTCACCGACGTCGGCGACGTGACGGTCGTCGCGCCGGCGGTGGACCAGAGCGCCGTCGGCCGGTCGCTCTCACACGACGTGACCGTCCGCGAGCACGACCTCGGCTACGCCATCGAGGGGACGCCCGCGGACTGCACCGTCGCCGGCCTGGGGTCGCTCGCCCCCGACACGGACATCGTCGTCGCGGGCTGCAACCAGGGAGCGAACCTCGGGTCGTACGTCCTCGGTCGGTCGGGGACGGTCTCGGCCGCCGTCGAGGCGACGTTCTTCGACGTGCCGGCCATCTCGGTCTCGATGTACATCCCGGTCCGCGACGACGCCGCCTTCCAGGACGTGCAGGTAGACCCCGCCAGCTACGCGGAAGCCGCGCGGGCGACGGAGTATCTGGTCGAGCGCGCGCCGGGAACGGGCGTCTTCGAGAACGCCGACTACCTCAACGTCAACGCGCCGGTCGCCGAGTGGGGCCCGGCGGAGATGCAGGTCACCTTCCCCTCGGAGGTCTACCAAATGACCGCCACTCGCGAGGAGGGGGCGATCGAGTTGCACGACCGCATCTGGGAGCGGATGGCCGAGGGCGACATCCCCGACCCGGAGGGGAGCGACCGCCGAGCGGTCGTCGACGGCGACGTGAGCGTCTCGCCGCTGACGGCTCCCCACACCACCGAACACCACGAGGAGCTCAACGCGCTGGCCGACGGCTTCGCGGACGGCGCCTGAGTCGGTCCCGCGGTCCCGTCCGACAGCCGATCGTAACGTATACACTGCAGCCGAGTGACACTCCGATCGAACCGCCCTCCAGCGGTCTCTACAATGAGACAGACAGTCGCCACCGTCGGCGTCGTCGCCCTCCTCCTGCTCGCGGGTTGCGGGAGCCTCCTCGGCGGGCAGGACACGGCGACGCCGGCACAGACCGACGCATCGACGGCCCGACCGACAGCGACGCCCGACGGGACGGCGGCCGATCCGACGGCGACGGCTACCGGGTCCCCGACGGCCACCGATTCCCCGACACCAACTGGCTCGCCGACGCCGACCGACTCGCCGACGCCCACAGCGACCCCGACCGATTCGCCGACGCCGACGCCCACGGCGACGGCCACCCCGACGCAGGCGCCGACAGCCACGCCCACGGCGACGCCGAACGGCTCCGATGCTCCGGACGTCGCCGTCCGCGGCGGTAATCTCTCGGTCGACGAGGACGCGGTCTACGCGGACGTCCAGGAACTGCTCGGGACGGACGTGGAGCCGCCGACCGTCTACGTCCGCGACGAGATGCCGGCGCTCGAACGCTACAACGACCGGCTCGCGGCCGATCCGTTCTACGACGCGTTCGGGTACGGTTCCGAGTTCATCAACACGAGCGTCTACCACGGCCAGGCGACCCAGAATCGCATCGTCGTGATGCCAAGGAACGCAAGCGAGCGCCAGGAGAAGACGCTGCTGGCCCACGAGTACGTCCACTGGATGCAGTTCCACAGCGACGTGGTCGACACGAGCGGCTTCGGCGAGTTCGTCGACGACAGCGACTCCCAGCAGGTCGCCGCCGGCCTCGTCGAGGGCGCCTCGGTCTACGTCACCGACGCGTACGTCGACCGGTACCTGAACACCTCGTGGAACCAGACCCAGGAGCTGCGCGAGCAGTACGAGCGGGGGCCGGCCGGCCGCCGGCTCTTCCGCGCCCGGTACCTCTACGGCTCCCGGTACATCCACTCGCAGGTGGAGAGCCCGCGTAACGTCTCGTGGCTGTACAACGAGTCGACGCCGACGCCCGTCACCACCGAGCAGCTGATCCACGGCTACACGCCGAACGAGGAACCGGAGCGCAACCTCACCATCGCGGTGAACGCCACCGGGAACTGGACGGACGTCTCGAACCACTACGACACCCAGGGCGAGGTCGTCGTCCGGACGATGCTCCGCGCCGAGCTGAACCGCTCGGCCGCGTCGACGGCCGCGACCGGGTGGGGGAGCGACCACGTCGCCCGCCTGCGCCACGCCGACAACGAGAGCCGTCGCGGGTTCGCCTGGGCCCTGCGCTGGGACGACGCCGGCGAGGCCGACGAGTTCGCCAGCGCCTTCGACCGCTGGCGCGCCGAGCGGCCCGCGAGCGACGAGACGGCCTACCGCCTCGTCCGCGTCGACTCCCAGACCGTGACGGTGTTCGCCGGCGACGACGCGTTCGTCGCGAACGCGACCGCGTCGGGAACCAACGGGAACGTGACCGTCGCGACCGGCAACTGACCGCCGCGACCGGCAACTGACCGCCGCAATCGCGCTTTTTTCGGCCTCGTCCGTCGCACAACACTCAAATTCCCCGTGCCCGAAGGCCGGCCATGGGAGAACACGCCGCCGTCGACCGCGTCGACGAACCGGTGACGGTGTCGACGATGGTCGAGGACCTCCGCGGCCTCGGCGTCGAGGCGGGCGACACCCTGCTCGTCCACTCCTCGCTGAGCGCGCTCGGCTGGGTCTGCGGCGACGCCCAGGCGGTCGTCGACGCGCTCCGGGAGGCGGTGACCGAGCGGGGGACGCTCGTCGTCCCGACTCACACCGGGCAGTACACGGACCCCGACGTCTGGTCGAACCCGCCGGTCCCGGACGAGTGGATCGAGACGATCCGGGACGAGCGACCGCCGTTCCGACCGGAGAGTACCCCGTCCAGGGCCGTGGGCGCGATCCCCGAGTGTTTCCGCGCCTACCCGGACGCCGTCAGGAGCCGCCACCCGACGTTCTCGTTCGCGGCGTGGGGCGCCGACGCCGAGGCGATCGTGGAGGACCACCAATACGACTACGGGCTCGGCGAGCGCTCGCCGCTCGCGCGGGTCTACGAGCGCGACGGCGCGGTGTTGATGCTCGGGACGAGCTACGACACGAACACGTCGCTCCACCTCGCCGAGTACCGCGCCGAGTTCCCGAAGAACACGGTCAGCAACGACGCGCCCGTGGTCGAGGACGGCGAGGTCGTCCGCGTCGAGTACGACGACGTGGCGACCGACACCGCGGACTTCGAGGACGTCGGCGCCGCCTTCGAGGCCGAACGCGGCGACGCGGTCGAGCGCGGGTCTGTCGGCGACGCCGACGCGCGACTCGTCGACCAGCCGGCGCTCGTGGACTTCGCGGTCGAGTGGTTCGAGACCAACCGCTGAGAGTCAGTCGCACTCTTCCCCGGCGGCCACCGTCTCGCCGGGAGCCCTCGTTTGCCGGCCGAGGACTGTTGAGGCCGCGAGATCAATCGGCCGCATGGAGGAACTACTGTCGAAGGTCGACAGCGGCCCCGACTCGGAGAAGGGAGAGAACGGGCGACTCGGCATCGTCGGCGGGAGCATCGAGTTCGCGGGACCGCCGGCGCTCGCCGGGCTCGCCGCGCTCAGGGCCGGGACCGACGTGGCGAAGGTCCTCACCTCGGAGGTCGCCATCGAGGTAGTCGCTGGCTTCTCTCCGAACATCCTGACGAACCGGTTCACCGGCGACGTGCTCACCGCTGACTCCGTCGGGAAGGTGGCGTCCGTCGCGGCGTGGAGCGACGCCCTCGTCATCGGGCCGGGGCTGGAGACGCCCCATCCGGACGCGATCGAGGCGATACTGGAGCGGACCGACGTGCCGACGGTGGTCGACGCGACGGCGATCGAACCCGCGCTGGGCGCGGAGTTCGAGGGCGCGGTCCTCACGCCCGACTCGGCGGAGGTCGAGCGCATCGAGGACGAACACGGGTCACTCGACGAGTTCGTCCGGGCGACGGGGGCCGTCGTCGTCTCCAAAGGGGCCGAGGACGTGATCTACGGCGGCGACGACCGGTACGTCAACGACGAGGGCACGGCGGCGATGACCGTCGCGGGCACCGGAGACACGCTGGCCGGCGTGATCGGCTCGCTGCTCGGCCAGGGGCTCGGCCCCGTCGACGCGGCGCGGCTCGGCCCGCGGATCGTCGGCCGCGCCGGCGAACTCGCCGCCGACGAGTACGGCACCGGGATGGTCGCGACGGACGTGATCGAACGGGTCCCCGCGGCGATCGAGAGCGGCGGATGACGCCGGAGACGGACCCGACCGGGACCAGACCGGCAGTCGACGGAGCGAAGAAGTCAACCCCGCGGCCGGTGAGCACCCCAACATGAACGGGACGATCGTCGAACTGCTGGACGGGAACGCGGCCCACGCCGAGGCGTTCGCCGACCGCTTCGACGACGTGCAGGACGCCCAGCACCCGGACGCGGTCACCGTCTGCTGCTCGGACTCGCGGGTCCTCCAGGACCAGATGTGGGGCAACGAGGAGCCGGGCCACCTCTTCACCGTCGGCAACATCGGCAACCGCGTCGTCCAGCGGGCCGAGGCGGGCGAGGAGGTCTCCGGCGACGTACTCTACCCGATCGCCCACACGGGGACCGAAGCGGCCGTCGTCGTCGGCCACACCGGCTGCGGCGCGGTGACCGCGACCTACCGGGCGCTGACAGACGAACTCTCCGAGCCGGCCGGCATCGAACACTGCCTCGACCTCCTGAAACCGCACCTGGAACCCGGCGTCGAGGCGCTCCCGGACGGACTCGACGGAGCGGCCGCGGTCAACCGCCTCGTCGAGTACAACGTCGACCGGCAGATCGAGTTCCTCGTCGAGAGCGACGAGGTGCCGGCGTCGGTCGACCTGGTCGGTGCGGTCTACGACTTCCAGGACGTCTACAGCGGCGCACGCGGTGAGATCCACGTGATCAACGTCGACGGCGAGCGCAGCGTCGACGGGCTCCGCGACGACCATCCCGACGTCGCGGACCGGATCGACCGCATCTGGGAGTACTGACCGACCGGTAGCGCCCCGCTCGGATGGGTTCTGTTGCAAGCACAAGGTAATCCCCCCTCTGACCCGTGGATACGGTACTCTCAGGTCGTTGCACCAGTGATATCCGAGCGCCTCGACACCACGACGTCCCGGAAGAGACCGACGAGTAGCGGGCCGGCCGGACCGGGGTGACACCGTGGCGTCGGCGTATCGCTGGCTGTTCGCCGCCGGTGTCCTGGTGCTGCTCCTCGGGCTCTTCCAGAAGTGGTTCCAGGAGCGGTGGTTCCTCACGGAACCGCTGACGGCGGTCGCACTGGGCATCGCTCTCGGGCCTGCGGGGCTCCAGCTCCTTAACCTCCCGCCGGCGGCCGACTCGTCGCGGATACTGACCCAGGTCTCGCGGGTGACGCTCGCGGTCGCAGACATGGGCGTCGCCCTGCGGCTCTCGCGCGGCTACCCCGTCGAACACTGGCGCTCGCTGGTCGTGATCCTCGGGGTCGGGATGGCCCTCATGTCGCTCGCCACCGGCCTGCTCGTCTGGGGGCTCCTGGGGACCTCGGTCCTGGTCGCGCTGCTCGTCGGCGCGACCGTCGCCTCGACTGACCCGATCGTCGCGAGCACCATCGTCACGGGACCGGTGGCGAAGCGGACGATCCCGGCTCGCGTCCGCCAGTTCATCTCGGCCGAGTCGGGGTCGAACGACGGCGCCGCGTACCCGCTCGTCCTCCTGCCGATACTCCTCCTCAACAGACCGACGGGCGACGCGCTCTCCCGGTGGGCCGTCTACGTCGTCGGCTGGCAGGTCCTCGGCGCCGTCGTCCTCGGCGCGACGCTGGGGTACGCCGCGGGCCGGCTGTTCGCGTGGTCCGACCGGACGGACATCGTCGAACAGCGGGGGTTCGTCGCCTACACCCTCGCGCTCACCTTCGTGGTCCTCGGCGCCGCGCGACTGCTGACCGTCGACGGGATCCTCGCCGCGTTCACCGCCGGGATCGCCTACCGGATGGCGCCTGGCGACCAGCAGCCGTCGGAGGAGCAGACCGTCCAGCAGGCGATGACGAAGTTCTTCGTCCTCCCGATGTTCGTCCTCTTCGGCGTCGCTATCCCGTGGGACGGGTGGTTCGCGCTGGGGTCTCGGGGAGTCGTCCTCGCCGTGCTCGTCCTCCTCGTTCGACGACCGCCCGTCGTGGTCGCGCTCTCGACGTGGATCCGGCCGCTGCGCACCCGGAAGGACATCGGCTTCACGGCCTGGTTCGGGCCGATCGGCGTCTCGACGATATTCTACGCGACGTTCGCCGTCCAGCGGACCGGTCTCGGGCGGGTCTGGACCGTCGCCTCGCTGCTGCTGTTCGCGTCGCTGCTGGGCCACGGCCTCACGGCGACGCCGGCGTCGAAGCGGATGCCGCCCGACCCGGCGGACGATACCGGCGACGCCGGATAGGATCGGCGGCGTGGCGACACCGTCGACGAGGGGGGAAGGGGAGTCGTCGGTTCAGTGGGCGAGCGGCGTCGCCAGCGCCGGCTCCCACTCCAGGTCGCCCTGGTAGTGGAACGCGTCGTTGTCCTGCTCCGGGTTCACGACCGTGAGCGAGATCCAGCCGTTGTCGAGCAGCGTCGCGACTTCTTCGTTGCGGGCGAGGATATCGTTGACGCGTTCGACCGGGGCGTGGATCACCGCCGTGAGGCGGAGCGGCTGGTGGTACGGCCGGTCGTCGTCCAGCATGAGCGACTGGAGCGGCAACCCCGTCATCAGGTCGCCGCCGTTGCCCTGCACGACGCCGACGTTGCCGCGCGGGTTCTGCGTGACCTTCGACCCGCTCCCGTAGACGGCGTTGTCCACCGTCGCGAAGTAGTACTGGTTGTTGATCCACTGGGTGACGACGAGCGGCCCCGTCATGATGGCCTCCAGCGCCTCCCCGTCGGGGTCGGTCGTCCAGTCGTAGGAGTGCAGGAACGCGCGGCCGTCGAGGTCCCGGTCATCGGTCAGTTCACGCGGGCCGATGACGAACGAGGCGTTGCCCGCCAGGCCCCACTCGGGGCGGGTCTCCGCCCAGTCGGCCGTCCGGCGCTTCGTGTCGCGAACGGCCTCGTCGGGGTCGGTGCCCCGCATGGACTCCGCGCGTTCGGCCGCGGCGCCGGCGCGCGCGTCTTCGAGGTCCTCGCGGAGGCGGTCGAGGTCCTCGCGGTGGCTCTCCGGCACGTGACCGTCGAACAGCGCGATCTCGTCGGTCGTCGTGTTGTGCTCGCCGGCGAGGAAGACTGTGTCCGCGGGGATGTCGAACCCGCGCTCGCGGAGCGCGGACTTGACCTCGTCGTCGTTGCAGATAGCGGCGAGGACGCGGGCGTTCGGGCCGCCGGGGTTGCCGGCGCAGGCGCCGCAGTCGAGGCTCGAATCGAACGGGTTGTTCGCCGTCTCGCTCGCGTGGCCCGCGAAGACGACCAGGCGGGCGAACTCCTCCCAGCCCATGAGGTCGAAGGCGGTCTCGGCGTAGGAGACCTTCTCCTCCAGGGTCATCCCGTGCGGGAGGGCATCGCCGTCTGCCTCGCCGCGGCGGTCGACCGTGGGCTCGCAGAACTCCCCGGGGGACGGGACCCGGTCGTCGACGGCGTCGGACAGGTCGGCCACGGCCGACGGGACCAGCGTCCGCGCCGCCATCGCCGCGCCGTAGGCGCTCCCGCCGCCCTCGACGAACGTGAACGCGGCGGCCACGTTGGTCTTGAGCGACTTGAGGTGTTTCCGGGCGGCCGAGGCCACCTGGGTCCAGCGGTCGTGGGTCTCCCTGTCGTCGCCGTGGTCGTGTTCCGGCCGGTCGGCGATGCGGTGTTGCGGGTCGACGATCGGGGGGCAGGCGTCGATCTCGACCTCGGAGTCGTACCCCTCGTAACGCATGGGGACGCCGAAAAAGCCCGCGTAGCCGTGGGTCTCGTACGGACCGGCGGCCTCGACGTGGCGGCGAATGACCTCCGATCGGGTGTCGATACAGAAGACGAGCTGTGCGGCCGGACGGTCGCCGTCCCCGGCGGACGGCTCCGTGACCGACTCGTCGATGCCGTCGAGCAGGCGTGCGCGGTAGCTTTTCTCCCACGCGGTCAGCCAGATCTCTGGCAGCGGGACGTCACCGTCTGGTTCCGCGTCCCGGTGCTCGTTCTCGTCGGGTTCGACGGGCGCGTCGAGCAGGTCCGCCAGGGTCAGGCGCACCGCGAGGTATTCGAGCAGCGAGATCGGACACGCGTCCTGCCACGGTCCGGCGTGCCCGTCGGCCCGCTGCTTGATGAACCCGGTCCAGCCCGGCAACGCGGCGAGGTGGTGCTCGAATATCTCCTCCCAGCGGCCTTCCGGACAGTCCGAGAGGACGGTCTCCAGGGCCTCGACCGGTGACTCGGGGAGGTCCGAGGTGTCGTCGCAGCCGGGAATCTCGTCGTCGTACGGCGCCAGGTCGCGCCAGGCGGCGTAGAATCCCCGCTCGCGGCCCGGCATCGGCCACTCGGCCTGCCCCTGGTCGAGGAACGCGGCGAGCCACTTCGAGAGCACCCGGTCGACCCGCTCCGTCGCGGTGTCGGGCTCTGTTTCGTGCTCCGACTCGGCGGCGGCCATCTCGTCGAGCAAGGTTTCGGGGTCCCCGGAGACGCCGTGTGCGTGGAGTTCGTCGGCCAGCACGTCGGGGTCGATCCGGCCGTCCTCCCAGGCCCGGCGGAAGGCCGAGGGGCGGGGATAGCCGCGTCCGCCGAACAGCTGCTCGGCCTCCGCGACAGCGCGGTGGAACGGGCGGTCCTCGAACCCCGCGAGGGGGTTCGCCGTGACGAACGAGTGCAGCGGCCAGACCGAGCCGACCGTCTCGGCCGCGCGGTCGATGCTGTCTTCCAGGGTGGCGCGTTCAAGCGTCATTGTAGTCCTCCTTGCGGGTGAGAATCGTCTCCGGGTCCGGTTGCGAGCGGTTCAACAGCGCGACGTAGAGGCGCTCGCTGGAGCGGTGCCAGCCGAGTTCCGTCGCCAGGTACGAGACGGCGAACAGGGCGGCGACGCCGACGTGGACGGCAGTCAGTTCGGTCGGCGCCTTCGCCATCGGCGCGCCGGCGATCACCGTCGAGATGGCGTTGAACAGCACGCCGTAGGCGCCGATGGCCGCCAGGACGACGAGGGGCACGCTGACGAGCCTGACGACCGGCGAGAGGGTCGACCGCCGGAGCACGTCGCGCGCCGCGTGCATCGTCGTCAGGACGACGACGAACGCCAGGAAGAGCCCGCTGTCCAGATGCGTCCCCTTTCCGGTGAGGACTGCGAACAGGGCGCCGCCGCCCAGCGCCGTGAGCAGGCTGACGACGGCACCGGGGACCGAGAGCCGATTCCCTTTCGAGCGCTTCGGTGTCGTCTGCTCGACGGCCTCGCCGGACGAGAGGAACAGGTACGCCTTGTAGAAGCCGTGCAGGACGAGGTGGGTGATGGCGGCCGCGAAGAAGCCGAGCCCGCACTGGAGTATCATGAAGCCCATCTGGGCCATCGTCGAGGCGCCGAGCTTGCGCTTGACGTCGGTCTGGACGAGGAGCAAGGCCTGCCCGAGCAGCGTACTGAGCGCGCCGACGACGACGATCCCCGACATGACGGCGGTCTCGCCGGCGAACAGCGGCGCGAAGCGGGTCAACAGGATTCCGCCGGCGTTGACGAACCCGGCGTGCATCAGCGCCGACGCCGGCGTCGGCGCCGTCATCGACGACAGCAGCCAGGAGTGGAACGGGAACAGGGCCGACTGGATGATCGCCGCGAGGAAGAGACAGCCCACGGCAACGAGCGCGACGGTCCGCGGAAGAGAATCGACCTGACCGAGGATCCCGGTGATAGAGGTGGTGCCGGTCGCCCACACCAGCGCGGTCAGGCCGGCGGCCAGCAGCCCGCTGCTGGCGAGGAAGTACCGGCGTGCGGTCCCGGCTGCAGCCTGCGCCTGCGGCCAGTCGCGGACGTGCCCGATGAGCGAGGCCATGAGGAGCCCCATCGCAAGCCACGCCCCCGCGAACAGCACGACGTGGTCTGCCGCGGTCATCGTCATGACGACGAGCGTGAACGCGAAGATCCGAGCGAAGAACGCGTCGAGATAGCGGTCCCCGGCCATGTAACGGCGGGAGTAGCTGTGGACGATGCCGCTGAAGAAGGTGACCACCACCCACATGACCGCGGTCAGCCCGTCGATCACGACCAGGCCCGCGACCCCCCATTCGGACCCGCTCGTAACCGACAGTGCGAGCGCGGCCGCGCCGAGGAGGAAGAGGGCCCAGACCGCCCCGGTCGCCGCTCGGGGGACGAACGAAGCCGACGGAACCGTCGTTTCAGCGGGCTGTACGGCGTCGTTCGCTCGCGTTTGGCCAGTCATCGTTTGGATCCTCGACCAGTCTGTCTCGCTTCCGCGACGCCCGTCGGGGTCGGGTCGCAGACGAGTGGTCGTCGTTACACCACTGTAGAACAATCTGGTTATTATATCCTCCGATATGACCAGTCTGTTCGATATTCAGTGCATGATAGAACATTATAGTCATTGTACTGTACCCCACAGCACAGGTCGGCGCAGAGAATCCCCGGAATCGCCGAAACGGCCCAACAGTCGGTTTTCGGCGCTCGCTGGCGATCCAGACCGGAGACGCACTACCGGTGATTCGGAGACGAGCGTCCGGGGCGGTACACCGAAACGAGAACGGATCGGTCCCTACTGCCCCACGAACGAACAGTTCGATCGAGAACGGCGAGCGATATCCGTTCCCGTTCGACAGTTCGTTCGTCCCGAGCGCAACGCCGACACCGAACAGGTCGCTCCGGGGACTGCTTATCGAGCGCGTTTGCGCGTGGAACGGTCGGTGGCCGGTATCACCGCGAGGAGAAGTCGTCGAACGGAGTCGACTCGTGGCTGCGGACGAGCACCTCGTCGGCGACGGTCAGTCCCATGTCGAGGAGTTCCTGCGCGACCGGCGTGATGTCGCCGTCGGTCTCGCCGACGGCCGTCACGAGGAGGTTCTTCTCGCCCGTGACCAGTTCCTGCACCGAGACGACGCCCGAGATGTCGAGGATATCGTCGATGATTTCGCCGCGTTCGGGGATCGGGGCGGTGCAGAACAGCAGCATCCGGAGGGGGTAGCCGGACTTCTGGTAGTCGACGTCGGCGCTGTACCCCTTGATCACCCCCTCCGATTCGAGTCGCTGGATGCGCTTCCGGACCGTGCTCGACGAGGCGTCGGTCCGCTCGGCGATCTCGCCCGAGGAGAGGTTGCGCGCGTCCTCCTGCAGCGCGGCGAGGATCTCCCGATCGGTCTCGTCGAGTTCGTAATCGACCATACTCCCGATTCCCGCCGGAGAACATAAGGAACTTCGGCTGTCAGTCCGGTTCCGTCGTCGACTACCGACTCTCGCGCTGTTCGACCTTGTTCAACTCGATCAGCAGTCGGAAGATGGCCTTGACGAGGTTGGAGTCGACGTCGAACTGCTCGGCGTTCTCGCCGGCGCGATCCATGACCGCTTGTTCCTGATCCTCGTCGGTCGTCGGCAGATCGCGCTCGTCTTTGACCTGGGCGATCGTGTCGGCGACGTAGGTCCGCTGGGCGATCAACTCGACGATCTCGCGGTCGATCGTCCGGATCTCCTCGCGGAGTTCGTCCAGGCTCATCTCCTCGGCGTACTGGGTGGATTCGTCGTCGCTCATGTGATTCGTGTGCCCTCCGTTTGCGTGGTCGTCAGCAGCGTCTTCCCCTCCCGGGCGCCCCACTGCTCGCGCAGCGTCTCCAGCGCCGCCCGCTCGCCGACGGCGGTGAAGCTCGGGCCGGTCCCCGACAGCGAGACGCCGTCGACGACGGGCATCGCCTCGACGATGGGGTCGGTCGAGAAGTCGAGCGCGGCGCAGAAGGCCAGTCCGTTGACAGTCATCGCGCGCTCGAAGTCGCCGTCGAGCGCGAGGTCGGCCACGAGTTCGGCCATCGGTGCGACCCGCTCGCAGCGCTCGACGTCCGCGTCCGCGGAGAACGAGCGCTCGGGCGGCGTCCAAACGAGGACGTGCCAGTCGCGCTCCTCGCGGGCGAGGAGTTCGTCGGCGGTGTTGTCGGTGACGGTGACGCCGCCGAGCATGCTCGCGCTGGCGTCGTCGAACGCGCCGGTGACCGTGACGCCGGCGTCGCGGGCGGCCTGCACGCCGATGCGACAGGCGTCTTCGCGCGAGACCTCGTCCGCGGCGTCGAGCGCGTCGAGCGTCGCCAGCACTGTCGCGTTGGCGGCCGCGCTCGAACTCTTGAGGCCCGAGGCCATCGGCACGTCGCTCTCGGTGCGGACCCGGCCGCCCTCGCCGTCGCCGAAGCGGTCGGTGACGGCGGCGACGCACCGTTCGATCAGCGCCGTGTCGGCGTCGGGGTCCTCGGCGACCCGACCGGTGACGGCGTCGGTCGCGGGGTCGAGCTCGACCGTCGCGGTGGTGTACTCGTCGATGGCGAAGGCCGACCCCGTGCCGGTCGCGAGCGCGTTCAACACCGTCCCCGCCGCGGGGGCGACTGCCTGTCCTTCCATCGTCCGTCTGTCTTCCCGGGCGGTATTTACCTCTGTGGGAATCCGGCAAGCGGAGCGTCCGGGGCGTCCGACGCGAGCGGAACGCGACGCTTTTGGGGTGCTGGCGGGAACGAACGGGTATGAGCGCGCGCAACGACGTGCCGCCGGACACGCTCGGGGTCGAACTGACCGAGGACGGCGTCGTCGTCGAGTACCACGACGGTCGCGAGGTCTTCTACCGCGGCGTCCCGACGGCGGTCGAGGACAGCGTCCGCGCCGGTCCCGGCAAGGAGGTCCACGTGCTGGTCACCGACGAGACCGAGACGCAGGGCATCATGCTCTACATCAACGACCTGAACACGCACGACGACATCCTCCAGGACACCGGCGTCGGCCGCGTCATGATCGAGGACGGCGAGGAGGAGACGCTCTTCCAGGGCGTGACCGCCAGCGCCGAGGCCCACCGGGTCGAGGTGGAGGCGGACCTCTCGGTGGTCAACGGGCGCGTGTTCGTCTTCGCCGAGGACGAGATGGGCGAGCGCAGTTACGAGATCGTCGAGAACGCGTAGCGGGCACGCCTGGTGGTCACTCCCCGATCACGGATTTTCCCCTTTTGGGCCCTCACTGGATGTACGACGGCTCTTCGGCGTCGCAGTTCTCCTCGTGCTGTCGCGCGTCGGACTGGTCGTCGAACATCAACCCGCAGGCCTCGCACTTGTACCAGGTCATCTCGTCGCGCTCGGTAGTCACGACCATGGTAGAGTGTGCGTCGGCAACCGGTAAAGGCGTTTCTCCAGTCTGACGGACGATCGGTCTCACGTGCGGACAGATCAGATCCAGCATCCGGCCGAGAACCGGACACGTCGATCAGTGAGCTAGTTACTGGCCGGTCCATTCCAATTGATGGCCGACCCGGATGACGGTAACTAAGACGCTATTCAGTGGAGAATGACGCCCTCTTATCCGGTGATCTCCGCTACGTAAGCTGTCACAATCTCTATTCTCGTTCGAGTTGTTTGTTAACGTTGCCCAAAGTGAGGTGCATCATGGCGTCACAGCAGACGGTCCAAGAAGTAGAAGAATCGCTCGGACAGGTACCTGGGTGGATGGAGATCATCGCGGAGCCAGCAAGCGACCACAGCTGGGGGATCTTCCGGGATCTCAACCTCGGGGAGACCGAACTCTCTCCGCGCGAGAAAGCGCTCATCGGCGTGAGCGCAGCGGCGGCGATGAACTGTCCCTACTGCACGTACTTCCACAAGGAAGAAGCTCGATTTGCGGGCGTATCGGAGGCCGAACTCAAGGAGGCGGTCAACGTAGCCGGCATAACCGAGTACTTCTCGACGCTGCTGCACGGGAACGAATACGAGGAAGCGGAGTTCGCCACCGAGACGGACGAGATATTCGAGCACATCCGGGACCAACAGGCCGCCCAGGCCGACGACTGAACGAACTGACTCCGGGACCAGTCTCTTTTCTTTGCGACGAGACGCAGAGTTGAGGAGCCCCGACCCCGGGCAGAGAACCCGGTTACTAATTTCAGCACGGTTCTCAGCCGATCTTCTGGTAAATCCGTTTCGCGCGTAGAGGAGTCGATTCTGATTGAACCGCTGTGGAAGGAAACCGACTGACTACAACCGCAGAAATTGCTGGAGAAGAAAGCCCGACAGGGGTCGCACCCGCCCCGCACAGCGCCGCAGACGGCCACACGACTCCCCAACCGATTCGCTCCCTACAGTCGCTCACTCACATGATGTCGTCGCGAGATGAAACTCGCGACAGCGCGCGCCACCGCGATTTTTCTTTTTGCGGTCCCTGTATGCATCCGGCGCCGAAGGCGCCGTCCCCGAACTCGCGCGGAGCGCGAGTTCGGCCTTTTTCACCCATGCTTTTGGCCGGGGGGTCGCGCTGCGCGCGACCCCGGCGAAGATGGTGAGGAAGCATAAAGAGCGTCGGCCCGGTAGGTCGGATATGGGAAGCGGCGACGCCATCGAGGTCTCCGTCGAGGGTGCGAACAAGCGGGACGCAGGCCGCGGGATCGCGAGAGTGCCCGAGGCCGTCCGGTCCCGGTTGGGGGTATTGAGCGGCGACCCGCTCGTCATCGAGGGCGATCGGGCGACGGTCGCGAAGGCATGGCCCGAGAGCGGCGACGGCGCGTACATCCGCATCGACGCCGACACGCGCGCCAACGCCGGTGTGAACATCGGCGACACCGTCACGGTCGAGCAGACCTCCGTCCGCGAGGCCGACAGCCTCACCGTCCGGCTCGCGCAGACGGTCGGACTGGACGACAAGCAGCAGGAAGCCGCCGTCCGCCGGGCGCTGCTCGACCGGCCGCTCCGGGAGGGCGAGCAGGTCCACATCGACGGCGTCGGCGCGTTCGCCGTCTCGGGGACCGACCCCGCCGGCGCGGTACGCGTGACCGACGAGACGGACATCACCGTGTTGCCGCCGATCCAGGGCGGGACCGGGAGCGCGGGGACCGGCGGGACGAGCGGATCTGGGACGGAAACAGGCGGGACCGGAACCGGTGGCGCCGCCGGCGGGTCGACCGCCTCGGCGGACTCGAACGCCGGCTCGACGCCCGACGAATCCGCCTCGCGGACGGGCGTCTCTTACGAGGACATCGGCGGGCTCGACGACGAACTCGACCAGGTCCGGGAGATGATCGAACTCCCGCTGTCCGAGCCCGAACTGTTCACCCGGCTGGGCATCTCGCCGCCGCGCGGTGTCCTCCTGCACGGGCCGCCCGGCACCGGGAAGACGCTCATCGCCCGTGCGGTCGCCAACGAGGTCGACGCGTACTTCGACGTGATCTCCGGGCCGGAGGTCGTCTCGAAGTACAAGGGCGAGAGCGAGGAGCGCCTGCGCGAGGCGTTCGCCCGCGCCGAGGAGAACGCCCCGGCCATCGTCTTCATCGACGAGATCGACGCGATCGCTGGCGAACGCGACGAGGACTCGGACATGGAAAATCGGGTGGTCGCGCAGTTGCTGACGCTGCTCGACGGGCTCGAAGAGCGCGGCCAGGTCATCGTCATCGGCGCGACCAACCGCGTCGACAGCATCGACCCCGCGCTCCGACGGGGCGGGCGTTTCGATCGGGAGATCGAGATCGGAGTGCCCGACGAGACCGGCCGGAGGGAGATTCTCGACGTTCACACGCGCGGCATGCCGCTCGCCGAGGACGTCGACCTCGACCGCGTCGCCGCTCGGACGCACGGCTTCGTCGGGGCGGACCTCCACACGCTGACGACCGAGGCGGCGATGCACGCGCTGCGGCGGACCCGAGACGAGCCACAGGTGACGCGCGAAGACATGGAGGCGGCGCTGCGGGCGGTCGAGCCCTCGGCGATGCGCGAGTACGTCGCCGAGTCGCCCACGGTCACGTTCGAGGACGTGGGCGGGCTGGCCGAGGCGAAATCGACGCTGGAACAGGCGGTCGAGTGGCCGCTGGAGTACGGGCCGCTGTTCGATGCGACGAACACCGACCCGCCCTCCGGCGTGTTGCTCTACGGACCGCCCGGCACGGGGAAGACGCTGCTGGCCCGCGCCGTCGCCGGCGAGAGCGGCGTCAACTTCATCCGCGTCGCCGGCCCCGAACTGATGGATCGGTACGTCGGCGAGAGCGAGAAGGCGGTCCGCGAGGTGTTCGACCGCGCGCGCCAGACCGCGCCGGCCATCGTCTTCTTCGACGAGATCGACGGCATCGCCGGCGGGCGCATGGAGGGCAACGAGGTGACCGAGCGGGTCGTCTCGCAGTTGCTGACGGAGATGGACAGCGCCGCCGAGAACCCGAACATCGTCGTCCTCGCGGCCACGAATCGCCGCGACATGCTCGACGACGCGCTCCTGCGACCGGGCCGGCTGGAACAGCACGTCGAGGTTCCGAACCCGGACGAGCACGGCCGGCGGGCGATCCTCGACGTCCACACCGAGGGCAAGCCGCTCGGCGACGACGTGGACCTGGACGACCTCGCGGCCGAGACCGAGGACTCTCCGGCGCCCAGATCGAGTCGCTCGTCCGCGCGGCGTCGATGCGGGCTATCAGCGAGGTCGCGGCGGGCGTCGACCCCGCGGAGGCCAACGAGCGCGCCGGCGACGTCGTCATCGGGAGAGACGACTTCGAGGCGGCGCTGGAACGGATCGAGGCCGCACAGTAGCGGTCCGCCCGCTCGGCCCGGCCGAGACCGCACGCGGTCGTCGGGGTTTGACCCGTCCGACGGGTGGCTTTTTCACGTCGCCGGTGCAATATTTACCGAAACCATGAGCGACCAGCAAGCGGATCCCCACCGGCACTACGTCGACGGCGAGTGGACGGCGGGCGAGAGCGAGGAGACGTTCGTCAGTCAGAATCCGGCGACCGGTGAGACGCTGGGCGAGTTCTACCGCGGGACGCCCGCGGACGTCGAGCGGGCGGTCTCCGCCGCGGAGGAGGCCTTCGAGGAGTGGCGTGCGATGTCCTACATCGACCGGGCCGAGGTGCTCTGGGACGTCTACCACGAGCTCCGCGACCGAACCGACGAACTCGGCGAGATCGTCACCCGCGAGTGCGGCAAGGAGATCAGCGAGGGCCGCGCGGACGTGGTGGAGGCCGCCCACATGGTCGAGTGGGCGGCCGGCAACGCACGGCACCCCCACGGCGACGTGGTCCCCTCGGAGATCGCCGCCAAGGACGCCTACATGCGGCGCAAGCCTCGCGGCGTCGTCGGCTGCATCACCCCGTGGAACTTCCCGGTCGCCATCCCGTTCTGGCACATGGCCGTCGCGCTCGTCGAGGGCAACACCGTCGTCTGGAAGCCCGCCGAGCAGACGCCCTGGTGCGGCCAGATCGTCGCCGAGATGATGGTCGACGCGGGCGTCCCCGACGGCGTGTTCAACGTGATCCAGGGCTTCGGCGACGCCGGCAACGCCATCGTCGAGGACGAGCGGGTCAGCACCGTCCTGTTCACCGGCTCCGCCGAGGTCGGCCACAAGATCGACGAGAAACTCGGCGGCGTCCCCGGCCGCGACGCCGCCCTGGAGATGGGCGGCAAGAACGGCATCGTGATCACCGCGAACGCCGACCTGGACATCGCGGTGCACTCGGCGGTGATGTCCTCGTTCAAGACGACCGGGCAGCGCTGCGTCTCCAGCGAGCGCCTCATCGTCCACACCGACGTCTACGACGAGTTCAAGGAGCGCTTCGTCGACCTCGCCGAGGACGTGGCCGTGGGCGACCCCCTCGACGAGGACACGTTCATGGGCCCGCTCATCGAGAATCCCCACCGGGTGAAGGTCGAGGAATACGCCGACCTCGCCCGCGAAGAGGGCGTGAACGTCCTCGTCGACCGGACGGACCTCGACGCCGACGAGATCCCCGACGGCCACGAGGACGGCCACTGGGTCGGACCGTTCGTCTACGAGGCCGACCCCGACGCGGACCTGCGCTGTACCCACGAGGAGGTGTTCGGCCCGCACGTCGCGCTGCTGGAGTACGACGGCGACATCGAGCGCGCGGTCGAGATCCACAACGACACCGAGTACGGCCTCGCCGGCGCCATCGTCTCCGAGGACTACCGCGAGATCAACTACTACCGCGACTACGCCGAAGTCGGGCTGGCCTACGGCAACCTCCCCTGCATCGGGGCGGAAGTCCAGCTCCCCTTCGGCGGCGTGAAGAAGTCGGGCAAGGGCTCTCCGAGCGCCCGCGAGGTCATCGAGGCCGTCACCGAGCGGACCGCCTGGACGCTCAACAACTCCAAGGACATCCAGATGGCACAGGGCCTCTCCGCCGACATCAAGACCGAAGAGGACTGACCAGCCCGTTTCGGCGTCTGGTCGTTCGTTCTGGCGCGCGCTGTCGCGCGTCTCGTCGTTCTCGTGAGCGAAGCGAACGAGAGCCAGCGAGAGCAAAGCTCTCGCCAGGCGCGACGAAACCGCGCGAGGTCTTCGTGAACGGAGTGAACGAAGGCTTGTCAGAGCTTGCTCTGACTGTGGATGAACAGCGTCGTCCGAGAGAGCGGAGCTCTCTCGTGATCTCGAAAATCGAGGATTTTCGGCGACAGCGAAGCGAGCAGCGCAGTCGGTTGGGGAGGTACGAGGTGCTGTGCGGTGCGGTCCCTGGCGGACTGAAAGGGCGAGGCGGGCTCGTCGTCGCCCCCGCGACGCAAGCACTGGAAGGAGCGAAGCGACTGAAGCGCACAGCGAGCGGCGGCGTCACGAGCGTGCCGAGGGCTTTCAACGCCTGCTGTCGTCTCTTGTCAGGCCCGTCTGTCGAGCGGCAGTTCCGTGCCCGGATGCAACTCTCGGGTGGACAGACGGTACCACTCGAACGCGGAAAGCGAGAGGAGACGGGCCGTGGACGAGGAGGCGGGCCGCGGATGACCTGTCCGGACAGGTGCCGCGGCCGGTCGACGTGGCCTGGCCGAGCGCGGTTGTAGTGCCGGGTACGACGTGAAAAGCGTCTCGCCGGCAGGTACGCGTAACGGGTCCACTGATATAAACCTCGTGACTGAGAGCCGGCCGTCGGGTACCGACGGCGGACCATCCGGTCGGGGACGCGCCCGTCGTCAGTTCTCCTCGGCGTCCGCGTCTGAATCCGATTCGTCGGGACCCGACTCGCCGGTAGCGGCCGAGCCGTCCGACGACGCCTGACCCTCGTCGCCGTCCGAGTTCGTCGCTGCGGTGCGCTCGGATTCGGCTGGGGCCTCGACGTCGCCGACGACTCCGTCGTCCCGGGCGGGGAGTCCACCGGAGTCCGGCCGGTTCCCGACGACGGGGAGCCGCGAGGGGGCACCGAAGCGGCGGCCGGCCCGGACGACGAGGACGGCCGGGAGGCCGAGTCCCACGACCCACGGGAGCGCGGCGACGCCGGCGATGAACGCGGTGCGGGCGAACCGAACGAGGCCGGCGAGCGAACTGAGGAAGACGGCGACGGGCGACTGCTCGTGGAACGGCGTCCGTTCGCCAGTCGGCGGCGACTCGGGTTCGGGCTCGGGCTCGCGGAGTTCGACGCGGAGCGTCGAGAAGGCCACCTGGTCCCGGAGCGAGCGCTTCTGCGCTTCGAGGCGTTCGATCTCTCCCTGGACGGAGGAGAGCCGCTCCTGGACGTGCAACAGTTCCTCGGTCGTGTTCGCCGACTCGTACAGCGAGCGGAGGCGGTCGCGCTGGGCGCGGAGGTTCTCCAGTCTGGCGTTCAGGTCGACCAGCTTGTCGGTCACGTCCTTCGTGTTCGTGTCCGCGGACAGCACGGTCCCCTGCCCGCGCGAGGAGTCGAACATGGCAGTGAAGTTCGACGAGGGGACCCGCACCTCGACGTAGCCCGTCCGCCAGGTCTCGTTCTCGCTGCGGTGGAGCGTCGACTCGGAGGCCGACACGTACCCGCCGAGTGCGACCGCGCGGGACTCGATGGCCGTCTCGGCGGCCGAGTAGTTCTCGACTTCGACGGCCACGGAACCCGTCTTGATGAGCGCGCGGTCGACGCTCGCTGCCGCACCGCCGCCCTCGGCGTCGTCGGCGCTGAACTGTTCGTTGGATGCTTCCCCGCTGCCGTCGCCGCTACCGGCGTCACCGCCGTCAGCGCCTCCGCTTCCGCCGTCGCCGCCGTCTCCCCCGGCCCCGTCGCCGCTCTGGGCTTTCTGGAGGTCGGCCGCGTCACCGCTGCCGCTCCCACCCATCCCCGAGCAGCCGGCCAGAACGACGAGCACGACCACGAGTACCGCTGATTTCCGAGCCATACCGGGTCGATCCGTCGCCGCTGATAAAGGGGTACCGTCGAATCAAAGACGCGCTTGAACTATCGGCGGCGGTCGTCGAGCGCCGGGAAGTCGCTCCGGACTTCCTCGACGCGGTCGCGGTCGACGTCGGCGGTGACGAGCGCGGACTCGTCGCCGGTACTCGCGACCGCCGTTCCCCAGGGGTCGTAGACCGCCGAGCGGCCCAACAGCGTCGAGTCGTCGAACGTGCCGACGCCGTTGACGGCGCCGACGTAACAGAGGTTCTCGACGGCGCGGGTCCGCGGGAACAGCCGCCAGTGCTCGACCCGCGGGTACGGCCACGCGCTCGGGACGAGCACGAGCGTCGCGCCCGCGTCGACGAGGTCGCGGTACAGCGAGGGGAACCGCAGGTCGTAGCAGGTCGTCATCCCGACGACGTGGTCGTCGAACGCCACCGTCGGGAGCGACTCGCCGGGCACGAGCAGTTCCTGCTCGGCCGACCCGTAGCCGAAGAGGTGGTGTTTCCGATAGACGGCGCGGCGCTCGCCGTCGCGGTCCAGGAAGACCGAGGCGTTGGCGAACCCTTCCGCCGCGGGGGTCTCCACGCCGGCCTCGTGGGAGGCCGCAAGGTCCTCGACGATGCTGCCGGCGAGGACGCCGACGCCGTGCTCGCGGGCGCTCTCGGCGAGCGCGGAGACGGTCGGGCCGGTGACGCTCTCGGCGCGGCGCTCGTAGAGGTCGAACGCGAAGTAGCCGACGTTGAATATCTCCGGGAGCGCGACCAGATCCGCACCGGCCGCGGCCGCGTCGGCGACCGCAGAGCGGGCGCGTTCGACGTTGTCCGCGACCGCACCGCGCTCTATCCGGATCTGGGCGAGCGCGAGTCTCACACTTCGACCTCGAGGTCCTCGACGAGGGCGGCTTCGAGGTTGTCGAGCTCGTCGTCGAGGTTTCGCTTGAAGAAGCGCTCGACGCCGGGGAGCGAGCCGTCGACGACGAACCGGTTCGTCAGCTTCGTCCCCGTCTCGGTCTCGGTGAGTTCGTGCTCGCCGACGACGTTCATCACCTTCGAGCGGCCGACGAAGCGGACGTACTCGGGGGCGCGACGCTCCTCGTCCTCGGTCTCGATGGCGATGGTCCTGTCGATCACGGGGATCGGGAGCCGGATGTTCCAGGTCGCGCTGCCGTCGTCGTGGACCGTGTAGTCTTTGACGACGCTGATCGCGCTGGCGCGTTTCCCGGGGTCGGCGATGAATTCCCAGACACGGTCGCGGTCGACAGGTAACTCGAACGACCGCTCCACCCGGACAGTCATGTCCTCACTTCGGACTGCGGCACCTAAAAAGCCAGTTAACTGAGCGTGACACGCCAGGTCGTCGAGCGCGCGCGTCCCCACTTCTCGATCTCGACTTCGTCCGACTCCTCGTCGAGTTTCGGCAGGCGCGCACCGACCTGCTTGGAGGAGAGGCCGATGTGGTCCGCGATGTTCTTGGCTCTGAAATAACTCTGCCCGCGCGAGACGCTGTCGCGCAGGTAATCCAGAATCTCTCTGTCCTCCTCGCCGAGTTCGCTCATGGCTCTCTGTAGGTCTCGAACGCCCTTAACAATTCCTTACGCGTTCCGATGCCCGTAGAGGTGGATGCCCGCGATCGAGAGCACGCCGGCGGTCATCGCCAGCGCGAAACTCCAGCCCGCGACGATCTGGTCGTGGTACCCGACGAGCATCCCGACGGCGCCCACGACCGCGAGGACTGCGAACGCCAGTCCCAGCCCGATGCTCATGTCCGTCCCTGTGGCTGCCTCGGTCATGCCCGGTTCTTCCGTCACTCAGTACTTAATTCAACGGGATCCTACCGAGCCCAGAGAGATCGAGGTCGCGGACCGACTACCCGCCGGGCCGGACTGAAAACGCCGTCTCAGTCGCCGGTCGAGTCCGACTGGATCGTCGTGTGCTCGGACTCCTCGTTGAGGGCGAGGTTCGTCGCGATCTCCGCGTTCCGAACGGCGTACTGGGCGGTCTGTTGCAGGCTCACGAGCACCTCGCGGACCTGGAGGACGTCCTCGTTGGACATCTCGTCGAGGTCGGAGAGGATCTCGGCCTCGCGGTCGCCCACCTCGGCGAACATCTCGCGGACCTCGATGGCGATGTCGTAGTCGCGCTCGACGGCCGCCTCGACGGCCCGCTCGGTGATCTCGTTGACCTGGTCGGTGAACTCCCGGATCCGCCGCATCGTCGAGGAGTCGACGTTCAGCGAGTGGCCGTCGGTCTCCAGGGCGATCTCGGCGATGTCCTCCGCGTTGTCGGCGGTCAGCTCCAGGTTCTTCGCGATCGAGCGGTACCCGATGAGCGGGAAGCCGTCGTTCAGGCCGACGGCGCGCGCGAGGTTCGGGTTCTGGTAGGAGGTGAAGATGAGCCGCAGGAGCAGGACGAAGATCTTGTTGGCCTGTCGCTCCCGGTTCAGCGCGCGCTGAGCGAGATCGGGGTTGCCGTGAGCGAGCGCCTTGACGGCCTCGTTCCGCATGGTCGAGCCCGTGCTCTCCAGCCGTTCGAGGAGGTTGTCGAGGCTGAAGTCCTCCGGGTCGACCGAGCAGCGGATGGCGATGCGCTCGGGCGTCTCCTCGACGACGCCGAGGCCCATGAGCTGCGTCTCGGCGTTGTAGACGGCGTTGATGTGCGAGCTCTCCAGCGTGCCGTTCTCGCCGGCGTCGACGTGGATGATGCGCCGGCCGAGCACGTACTGCGAGAGGATGGCCCGCTCCAGGGCGTCGGCGTTGAGGTCCTCGGCGTGGATGATGGCCTCGGACTCCTCGCCCTGGACCGACTCGGGCATGACGGTGAGCGTCCCCTTGCCGCCCATCCGCAGCGAGACCTCGTCGCCCTTCTCGACGTTGTGCTCTTTGGCCCACTTCGCAGGCAAGGTCATCGCCAGCGTCGACGGACCCAGCCGCTGGACTTTCCGTGTTTCCATACCCTTCCTTATCTTCTCGCGACCTTAATTGTATCCATACACGGTATAATATTCGTCTGAATACTATTACGCTTCCTGGACACACGTCCAGGAATCATCCGCCCTCCCGCTGAGGGAGTGACACACCCGCGGCTACGGAGCGCTTCGATCGGCGTAGAACGCGGTCGGACCCCGCTTCGGTCACTCGATCTTCACGAGGCGGCGCTCGTAGCGGCCCACCCGGACGCGGTGCCAACCGCGGAGTTCGGCGTCCAGGTCGGGGTCGCCCGTGTCGACGCGGAGGACGTCCAGGTCGTCGAGTTTGGATCGCGTGGCGACGATCTCGACCCCCGAGCGGCGGATCACGTCGGGCGATATCTGCTGGTTGCCGCGGCCGAAGACGAACCCCTGGCCGCCGATAGGCGAGACGACGACTACGTTGCGGTCACCGAGTGCCGATCCGATGTCCGAGGCGCTCCCGTCGCGGACGACCACCTCGCCGTCTCGCCACACGTCGACGCCGAGCGGCGTCCCCTCGAAGCCGAGGTTCGCCTTGATCGCCCCCACCGTCCCGCCGGGCCCGAGGACGTAGGTCACGCCGGGCTGGACCTCCTCGGCGACCCCCTCGGCGAGCGTCTCGACCGTCCCGCCGCCGGTCTGCTTGCTCGCCTGGCGCTCGTCGGCGACCGGCGTCTTGGCGATGGCTCGCAACTCGGTCGAGACCTCCTGGGCTCGATAGGCGTCTTCGTCCACGTCGTTGACTTCGCCGGTCTCCACGTCGTCGAACGACGCCGCGACGATCCCGGCCTCCCGCGGACGCACCGCGAACACCGAAGAGTAGATCTTCACGCCCGCCGGCACGCCGAGGATAGGGATCTCGCTATCGAGGTCGCCGAGCGTCTCGGCCACGTCCACGGCCGTGCCGTCGCCACCGACGAACAGGATGAGGTCCACCTCCGCGTCAACGAACGCCCGGACCGCCGCACGTGTGTCGGCCGCCGTAGTCTCGGCCGTTCCCGACTGCTCGCTCTCCGGTCCGCCGACGACCACGGGATCGAATCCAGCCGCGCGGGCGGCGTCTTCGCCCATGGGGCCCGCGAACGCGAGCAGTTCCACGCTGGCATCGGTCTCCGCGAGCGCGTCCAGCGCCGCCCGCGCCCGCTCGGGTGCGCGGGGTTCGGCCCCGCGCTCGCGCGCCTCGTCGACTTTCCCGTCGGTGCCCTTCAGCCCGACTCGCCCGCCCATGCCGGCGATCGGGTTGACGACCACGCCGATCCGTCGCATCGTCCGTGCTACGCGAGGACCGGTCAAAAGCGACCCGCATCGACGGACAGCGACCCCAGGGGTGGACCGCGGCGGAAAATCGGGCGGTTTTACATCGGACGGTCCGAAAGCACGGCCATGTTCATCCCACTGCAGGAAGGCGTGCAGGGCGGACTCGTCAATCTCGCGGGGTACGTGCTGCTGTTCGGCGGACTGGTCCTGACCGCGATCTGGTGGAAGGTCCTCTACCGGTAGAACGGACCGAGAAACTCACTCCGCGTCGGGCGCGTCGACACGGTCACGCAGCCACGCCGCGGCGTCCTCGACCTCGCCCTCGTCGCCCTGAATCCTGATGCGCACGGAGTCGCCGGGGTAGCTCCCGACGGTCACGTCGAACGTCCGTCGCAGGTCGTCGATGCGGTCGAGCAGCGCGCTCTCGGGCTCGTCCGCGACGACGGTCGCGACGTGTTTGACCTCCCCGGCGAAGTCGTCGGCGACCGTCTCGAACATGGCCTTCATCTCCGTGGGGACGCCCGGGAGGACGTAGACGCTCCCGATCACGCACCCCGGCGCGACGCCTTCGGGGTTTTCGAGCAGTCGAGCGCCACGGGGAATCTCCGCGGTCCCCTCGGCGAGGTCGTCGGCGGCGTACCCGCCTTCGGCCTCCAGCCAGTCCAGCACCTCCTGGCTCTCGACGACTTCGCGACCGAACGCGGCGGCGACCCCCTCCATGGTCACGTCGTCGTGCGTCGGGCCGACGCCGCCGGTGACGAGCACGGCGTCGTACTCCGCGCGGTACTCGTTGACGACGCGGGCGATGTCGGCGACGCGGTCGGGCAGGGTCGTGACCCGCTCGACGTCGACGCCGCGCTCGTGCAGTCGCTCCCCCAGCCAGGCGGCGTTGGTGTTCACGGTGTCGCCGACGAGCAACTCGTCGCCGACCGTGACGATGGCAACGCGCATACCCGCCGTAGGAACCGTACCCGTAAAAGGTCGCCCGCTTCGAGCCGTCCGTCACGCCCCGTTCGGCCCGTCCGCGGTCAGTGCGTCCGGCGTCGTCAGCCCGCAGTCAGTTAGCCCAAGTCAGCGCATCCCCGGCGGCGGGCCGTCGTCGTCGAACTCGTCGGTCTCCGTCTCCACGTCTAACCCGATCTCCTCGCGCCTGCGTTCGAGGACGCGGATCTGCCGGAGGTAGTAGAGCGCGCCGCCGATGCCGACCAGCGTCAGGATCCCCCCGACGCCGCCGAACAGCAGCAGGTCACGCGCGAGGTAGTACCTGACGAGTATCGGACCGCGCTGGACTTCGTTCCAGCGGACCGTCATCCGGCCCGTCTCCTCGTTCAGCGGCGTCGTGTAGTCGCCGGGTGACACCTTCGAGAGGAGCGGCACGCCGACCCGGGCCTGCGGCGGGAGCGTCACCTCGACCGAGTGCGGCGAGTCGACGAACAGCGGCGTCGCGAACCGCTTGGCGTTGGGCCGCTCGGCCGTGAACGCCACCTGACCGCCCGCCTGCGGGAGCGTGACGTTCGCCCGCGACTGGCCGTGCTCGACGCCGAGATTCGACCGGTTGGCCGGTTTCACGACGGTCCCGTTGGGGAAGCGAAAGCGCAACGCCGCGATCTGCAACGGCTCCTCGGTGCCGAGTTCGTCGCGCTGGTAGAGCTCGATGTACGACTGGTTCTCCACGGCGATGACGCCGGTGAACTGGCCCCTGGAGACGTTGTAGGTCGTCGTCGCGTTCGTGTCCCAGTCGTAACTGGCGTTCCGGTTGAGTTCGGTCTGGTCCGGGCCGCCACCGAAGGGGGAGGTGCAGCCGGCCAGGGCGACCAGTACCGCGAGCAGCGCCAGGGCGGGAACCAGTCGGCGCCTCATGGAACGACGCAGAGGAGTTCGGAGGGCATGTACTGCCCGATGCTCGCGAGGAGCCCGGGCGGGTCGGTCTCCTCGCCGCAGACGATGCTCTGTTCGAGAAGCCCGAGGCGCTCGACGGTGACGATGTCCTGGGCGTGGCCCGCGCGGTTGACCGTCGCGCGCGCTTCCGCCCGCGTCGCCGAGTTGACGTTCACGCGACCGTTCCCGCGCGTCCACTCGTAGAGGCGGTCCCGCTCCGCGTCGGCGAGGCGCGCCGGTTCGCCCTCCGCGGGGTCGCCCGCGACGAAGCGCATCGGGAGGTGCTGGACGAGGCCGAACCGCGTGCGGATCTGCTCGGGGGTCCCCTGGCCGAGACCGATCTCGTCGGCGGGGATCCGCACCTCGTTCCCGAAGCCGACGTCGAAGACGAACCCGTCGTCGTCCCAGGCGTCGAGCGTACCGACGTACTCCTCGCCGGGTTCGAACTCCGGCGTCAGCTCGCCCCACTCCTCGGCGAGGGCGTTGCGCGCGACAGTCGCGTCGTCGCCCTCGACGGTGACGGTCGGGAACTCGTCGTCGCGCAGGCCGACCGTGAACGACACGTCGAGGTCGCCGACGGTGTTGTCGACCAGCGAGCGCAGCGAGTCGAGCGAGCGCTCGCGGGCGTCGCCCTCGACGTAGACCTTGGTTGCGAGTACGACCATCAGGCCTCGGTTCCGCGGTCGACGTTCAGTTCGTCGCGCAGTTCCTCGATGCGCCGCTCCATGGCGTCGACCAGGCGCGTGTTCTCCATCGCCTCGACCGGGTTGCCGCAGTCGGGGCACTCGAAGCCGAACTCCATGGCCTCGCCGAACTCGAAGCGGATGCCGCAGGTCTCACAGAGGTAGAACTCGTTGTCCTTCTCGTAGTCCTCGCGCTCCTCGAGGGCCTCCAGCAGGCGGTACATCTCCGATTCGAGCTGCTCGGGGATCTTCTCGTACTCGAAGGTCCAGAGGTACGTGAGCCACCCCGAGTCCTCGTCGCGCAGGCGACGGTAGCTCGCCAGGTCGTTCTCGTAGAGGATGAACAGCGCCCGCCGCACGTCGTTGAGCTCCAGCCCGAGCTCCTCGGCGAGCTCCTCGTCGGTCACCTCGCCGTCCGGCGGCGCCGCCGCCACCGGCATCCCTTTCGGGCCGACCAGCTCGTGTAGGTACTTCTGAATAACGGGGTCCTCCAGAAGGTCGTCAAACGCCATTACGGTGTTCTCAGTGCGTGAGGCGTTTAAAAGCACCGAACGACGGAGCTTCCGGCTCCGTCCGCCCGCGCCCGCGGCCGGTCCCGACAGCCGCGGAATCGCCCGCTCACCGCTCGCCGCTCGTGTCCTCGACCTTCTTGCCGGTCTCCTTCGGGACCACGGTTCGGTCGGCGTCCTCCCACTCGCGGTCGAGTTCGCGGCCGTCGAACAGCCGGTCGAGCGTGACTGCCAGCGACGCTACCTCGGAGTGAGGCTGGTTCGTGACGGCGACGTTGTGGTCTGCCCGCTCGTACACGTCGAACGGGACCTTCTCTGCGCCGACGACGAACAGGACGGGCGTGCGGTCGTCGAGCGCGTCCCGGAGGTCGCCCTCCACGTCCTGGACCGGCAGGCCGTACATCGTGAGGTGGACGACCACGCCGTCCCAGTCGCGGATGACCGCCTTGGGCGAGTCGGTGACCTCCACGTCGAACGGGCCGCCGAAGCGGTCGGTGATGTCACGGACGGTGTCGGCGGGAGAGGACGCCTCGGGGCCGAAGACGACGCCGTCGGCGCCGAGCGCCCGCGCGGTGAGGCCGACGTGGGTCGTCATCCGGTCGTCGCGGCCCGGCCGATGCCCCAGGCGCAAGACGGCGACTTCGGGTTCGTCGTTCATGCTCCGCGGCTACGCGAGCCCCGTTTAGGAGCCTTCCGAAGGAAATCCGGCCGGCGACGAGATTCAGAACCGCCTGCGACCGATTCACTCGCCGTCCGGGTCCCGCTCACCTTCCGTCCGCATTCCGCTCATCCGCCGTCCGGACGCGCGCTCTCGATCGCGGACCGGACCGTCCCCCACCCGAACCCGTCGAGCATGCTCCCGTCGACGACGACTGTCGGCGTGCCGCGGACGCCCGCGTCGATCCCCTGCTGTTTGTCCTCCCGGATCACCGTCCGGAACGTCCGCCCCTCGGCGGCCGACCGGACGGCGTCGCCGTCGACGCCCTCCTCGTCGGCAAGGTCGGCGTACGTCCCCGGGCCGAGGTCGGACTGGTTGTCGAACAGCCGGTCGGTGAAGGCGAAGAAGGTCTCGTCGTCCGCCTCGTGCTGGACGGCCCGCGCCGCGTTCGCGGCGGTGTACGACTGCGGCTCGTGCATGTCGAGGGGGAAGTCGTAGTGCTCGTACCGGACGACGCCCTGCTCGACGTACTCGCTCGCGATGTTCGGTTTGACCTGCGCGTTGAACTGGCGACAGGCCGGACACGCCAGGTCCTTGTAGACGCCCACGGTCACGGGCGCGTCATCGCTCCCCAGCGTCGGCGCCGGGAGCGACACGTCCCGCGCGGTCGCCGTCCCGCCGCTCCCGGGCTGTGAGACGAGCCCGCCACAGCCGGCCAGCCCCGCGGCGACGGTCGCGGCCGCACCGGCGAGGAACCGCCGTCTGCTCCCCGTACGTCTCCCCGAATCCTGCATGTGTGGCTGCTAGCTCCGTGCGATTGATACGACTGTCGGTCACACGTTCGGGCGAGCCGGAGCCGACCGGCCGCGACCGGCCGCGACCGATCGGAGGCGCCTACGTCTGCGCCCGCCTGGTGACCGGAACGCACATGTCGGCAGTGGACGACGTTCGGGTATGGATCTCTCCGGCAAGCGACTGGTCGTCACCGGCGGGGCGGGCTTCGTCGGCTCGCACCTCTGTGCCCGACTGGTCGACGACAACGAGGTCGTCTCGGTCGACGACTTCTCGAACGGCGAGCGCGAGTGGCTCCCCGACGGCGTCGAAGTCGTCGAGGGCGACCTGACCGACCCCGACGTCGCCGCGGAGGCGATCACCGAGGACGTCGACGGGGTCTTCCACTTCGCGGCGAACAAGAACGCGGCCGCCGACGACGTCGACCAGTACCGCTTCAACAACCGCCTCACCGAGACAGTCATCGAGCGCATGGACGAGGTCGGCGTCGACAACATCGCGTTCACCTCCTCCTCGACGGTCTACGGCGAGGCGCCGCGACCGACGCCCGAGGACTACGCGCCGCTGGAACCGATCAGCATCTACGGTGCGAGCAAACTCGGCGAGGAGAGCCTCCTCTCGGTGTACGCCCACAGCCACGACTTCACCGTCTGGGTCTACCGCTTCGCCAACATCGTCGGCCCGCGCCTGCAACTGGGCGCGGTGATCCCGGACTTCATCGACAAACTGGACGACGACCCCGAGTCGCTCACCATCCTCGGCGACGGCCGCCAGGAGAAGTCGTACATGCACGTCGAGGACTGCGTCGACGCGATGTGCCACGTCGTCGAGCGCGCGAGCGACGACTTCAACGTCTACAACCTGGGGACGCGGACGACCACCTCGGTGACGACCATCGCCGACATCGTCAGCGAGGAGATGGGCCTCGACCCCGACTACGAGTACACGGGCGGCGACCGCGGGTGGGTCGGCGACGTGCCGCGGATGCGACTCTCCATCGAGAAGCTCTCCGCCCTCGGCTGGGAGCCCGAGGGGTCCAGCGACGACGCGGTCAGGCGAGCGACCCGGGAGCTACTCGCGGAGTGAGCGGCCGTAGTTCGCGCCGCGCTTCCGCGACCGAACCGTCTCAGGGCTCGTAGGTCCCTTCGAGGTGGGACTTGTCGACGACGTTTCCCTCGGCGGCGTCGTAGGCGTCGTCTTTCGTCGCGTCCCGGGAGAGGTCGAGCGTGTCGTCCAGCGCGTACAGCAGGAATCGGTACGTGTGCTCGCGGTCAGGTGGATTCGGTCCGCCCCATCCCGTCTCGCCGTAGTCGTTCTCGCCGGCGACGGCGCCGTCGCTCTCCGGGTCCCAGCCCTCCGGGATCGACTCGGTGTCGCCGTCGACGTTCCAGACGACCCAGTGGTCCCAGATCTGGCCGGCGGGCTCGCGCGCATCGGGGTCGTCGACGACGATCAGGAACGACTCCGTGCTCGACGGCGCGTTCGCGATCTCCAGCGGGGGGTTGACGTTGTCCTCCGCGTACCCGTACTTCTCGGGGATCCGGCCGCCGTCGTCGAACGCCGGACTCGTGAGCTGTAGGTCCGCCATGGTATCCTCTATCACGAGCCGTGGAGCGCCCGACGCATAAAGCCGCCCCACCGTTCGGCCGGGTCGCGGGGCCCGGAATCGGGCGACTCGGTGGGGATCGCCGGCGCCCGGCGGCGAGCGCCACGCCTATATCCGGCCACCGCCAACCCGCGAGCGTGCAAGTCGTGGGGTACGAGACGGGCGTCGACGGGCCTCCAGCGCTGCTCGTCGCGCGCGACGGCGCGGTCACCGCCGAGTCGCTGGATCCCGGAACGGAACTGGCCTACTCGCTCGGCGAGCGCCACTGCGCCGGCGTGATCGACGACGGCACCCACACCCCGTGTCCCGACCCCGACGCTCCGTACTGTGACGACCACACGTACCGGTGGCCCTGCGCCCGCTGTACCGGCGAGTGCTCGCTGCCGCTGGAGTCCTGCCGCGAGGAACACGCGATCTACCTCGCCGCCTTCGCGTCCGAGACGTTCAAGGTCGGCGTCACGCGCTCCTGGCGCCTCGACACCCGCCTGCGCGAGCAGGGCGCCGACCGCGCCGCCCACCTCCGGACGGTCGCCGACGGCCGCGTCGCCCGGCAGATCGAGGCCGAGATCGCGACCGACGTGGGCGACCGGGTCCGCGTCCCGACGAAGGTCCGGGGCCTCCACGAGGCCGTCGACGAGGCCGCCTGGAACGCACTCGTCGCCGACTTCGACCCCGTCGAGACGTTCGAGTTCGACTACGGCTTCGATCTTTCCGACCGACCCGTGTCGGAGACGCTCGCCTCGGGGACTGTCAGGGGGGTGCAAGGTAGGGTGCTGCTACTCGACAACGGGGGGAGCACCTACGCCGTCGACATGCGCGACCTGGTCGGCCACGACCTCGAATCGGGACAGAGCGACAGGAACCTGCAGTCGAGCCTCGGCGCGTTCGGGTAAGCGCGACCCACCCGGTCTCCGATCCCCACCCAGTTGTCGCACACAAAACATTTACCGGACCGGAGAGCGCTGGCGAACGTGAATCGAGAAGCGTGGTTGGGCGTCCTCGCGCTCCTGCTCGTCGCGGCCGCCGTCGGCCTCGTCGCGCTAGGCCCCGGCGCGCTCGCCGAGCGGACCGACGAGGACGTCCGGCCGAGCAGACTGTCCCTCCAGGAACCCCGCGTCGCCGCGGGCGAGGTCGGCGGCGAGCGCGCCGAGCTGTCGCTGGACGTACGCATGGACCACCGCGGCGGCGACGCGGAGAACGTCACCGTCGAGGTACAGGCCGTCGACACGGACACCGGTCTCGTCGCGACGACCGTGCGCAAGGACCTGGGCACTATCAGCGGGGACCGCGAGGTGCGGACCCGGATGAACGTCACCGTCGACCGCCAGGGCGGCTACCGCCTCGACATCCGCGTCTACGAGGACGGCCGCCGGATCGAGACCGGGAGCACGCGGGTCAGCGGGGTCGACTCGCTGACGCCGGACTACGCCGAGACCAGCGTCGGCTTCGAGCGCTTCGAAGGCGGCGAGACGAGCCCCCCGGTCATCGCCGCGCAGTCGCTCATCGAGCGGAACAACCGGACGACACTGCGGACCGCGACGGCGCTGACGAACCGCGGGAGCGGGCCCGCCGGCGGCCTCGAACTCGTCGTGGTGGCCCGGCAGGTGGAGTCGAATATCATCGCCGACCGCACGTCGGTCCGCGTCGACGAGATAGATCCCGGCCGGACGGTCAACGAGACGGCCGACCTGAAGGTGCCGTCGAACTACAACTACTACCTCGACGCCTTCCTCTATCGGGACGGCGTCCTCGTGGACACGGTGACCGGTTCGGCGATGCTCGACCCGAGCCGACCCGTCCCGAAGAACACCACCCGCGAGGAGGTCGACTTCCAGGCCGGCGACTTCGCGGGGACCCCCGAGCCGGAGCCTGACCGGTCGGAGGGGGCGACTCCGATGCCCACCGAGAGCGGAGGCGGGCCGGGCTTCGGGGCGGTCGGCGCGCTCGCCGCGCTGGTCGGACTCGCCGCGCTCGCGGCACGGAGGAACCAATGACTGACACCGACACCGACGACGCGACCGGAGGGCGAACCGACGCGACGACGGACGACCCGTCGTCCGAGCCAGCGGCGGTCGAGCGCTCGACCGACGGCGGAGCGACAGCGACCGGCGAGCCCGAGGGCCGCGATCTATTGGCCTACGTCGAGTGGGCGGCGTTCGGTATCCTGTGTCTGCTCGCGCTCGTCGCGACGTTCAGGTTCTACTTCGCCGCCTCGGAGGCGATCCGGGTGTGGTTCAGCGCGGACTTCGTCCCGGTGTTCCAGGCGGTGTTCAACCTGCTCGTGCTGGTCGCGTCGGCGCTGGGCATCTCGGTGCTCGTCCGACGCATCGCCTGAGTACGACAACCCTTTTGGGACGCCGCGGCGAAGCGAGACTATGGCAGACGATCCTTCCGACGAGAGCGACGCGCCCGCCGAGGAGTCGACAGACGAGGCTCCCGAGGGCGGCGAGGACAACGGCGACGGAGAATCGAAGTCCTTCCGCGAGCGCGTCGAGGAGATCCGCCAGCAACGCGCCGAAGAGGGCGACGACGACGGCGAGGGCATGAGCCGCGAGGAGCGCATGGAAGAGATGATGGGCGGCGGCGGCCCGCCCGGCATGGGCGGTGGCGGCGGCGGCAACCCGTTCGCACAGATGATGGGCGGCATGATGGGCGGCGGCGGCCCCGGCGGCCCGCCCGGCATGGGCGGCGGTCCGGGCGGCCGCGGTCGAGAGGAAGAGTCCTCCGAGACCGACGAGGAACTCGTCCGCGAGGTCCGCAAACTGCGCGACGAAGTCCACGACGCCCGACGCGAGCTCGGCCGCATCGCCGACGCGCTCGAAGACTGAACGCGTAGTTCAGTCGCTCTTCTCCGCCAGATAGACGACCGCTGCTCGTGCAGCGCCGGGTGCGGCTGGGCGGGAGGCCGCGCCGACTGGACCGTCGACAGCGCCTCCCGAAACGACCGACCGGTCCTGATCGCCAGCGCGACGGCCGCGAGCGTCGCGCTCCGCGAGACGCCGTGCGAACAGTGGATCAGCAGCGACCCCTCCCCGAGGAGACGACAGGCCGTGTCCGCGGCCGCCTCGAAGGCCGGCCAGTCGGCCTCGGGACCGTCGACGAGCGGTCGGTGATGCGTCGTCGACGGCTGTGGCTCGCGCGTCGCGGACAGCACGGCGTCGAACGACCGGTCGGTCCGGTCCGGATCCGCGGCGTGGACGTTCCCCAGAAACAGGTCGCGGTCGCCGATACGTCGAACGACGGGGTCGCCGTGGCGGTGGCCGAACGGGCGGACGACGGCCCGGCCGTCCCGCCACCAGTCGGGGCCATGCATGGCTGTTGGGCGGTGCGTTCGAGCGCCGACGACGAGCGGCGAGTTCGCGGCGAAATCGCGCGGTTCGCGGGCGTCAGTCCTCGTAGGCGAGCTTCATCACGAACTGCGAGAAGGTGTCGCTGTGGGCGTTGACCTCGTCGTCGCCGACGAACGGGGAGAGCATGTCGCCGGCCATCAGCAGCGAGAAGTCCAGGTCGCGGGCCGCGGGCTCCAGGTAGTAGGTGTTGTGGCCGTTGTAGACCGTCTCCTCGCGCTGGATGAGGTCCTGGTCGGCCAGCGAGTCGGCGATCCGGCTGCCCTTGCGGGACCCGACGTCAAGTTCCTTCCAGAAGTCGCTCTGGTGGATGCCACCCGTCTCCCGGATGAGTTCCAGTCCCGCGCGCTCGTCCTCGTTGAGGTCTTCCTCGGCAGCAGCCATACCAGTACGGTCCGTGTTTGGGCCGTTTAAATTTGGCTGTCGACGTCCCGGTAGGCCGTCTCACAGGGCGGCCCGTCGGCGTACCGGTACCGGGACCCCTCGCGACCGATCTCGATCAGCGACGACGAGCGCGTCCCGAAGCGGTCCCGGTGGACGCAGACGCCGTACTCGTGGTCGGCGATCACGTCCGCCGCGCGGTCGAGCCACGAGCTGCTCGTCTCTCCGGGTTCGACCTGGAGCGCCGTCGCCACCTTCCCGGCGTTCTGCGCCTGCGCCTCTCCGCTTCCGCGCGGGCTTCCGGGATCGCGTACTCGCCGTCCGCGCCGACGTTGACGACGACGTGGACGCCCGGGTCGAAGTTCCGCACCCGGCGGCTGTCGCCGTCCCACTCGACGAGCAGCGCCGCGTTCGCGTCGGCGAGGACGAGGTTGAAGCCGTCGTACCGGCGGTCGTCGAGTTCGCGCTCGACCAACCGAGCGGCCTCCTCGGCGGAGGCCTGCCGGAGCGCGTCCCGGACGAGCAGGCCGCGGGAGCGCTCGGCCGTGGCCTCGCCGTCGGCACCAGTCCAGCGATTGGTGATCGCGACGAAGACGCCGCGTTCGTTGTAGCCGATCCAGGTGCCGCCGGCTTCCTCGTCGCGCGGCGCGAGGACGCGCGGCGACTCTTCGACGATTTCCGGTGGCGTCGAGGGCCGGCCGAGCGCCTCGTCGCGGTTGGCCGCCGCGACGACCGGCGCGTCGGTGAAGACCTGCCAGGCGAAGACGAGCGTGCACACGACTCGGCGTACGCGAGGGACGGGATTAAACGTCGCGGCGGGGCGACCGGATCGCGGACCGGGACGGATCAGTCGGTCCGCGCGGCGGCGAGTCGCTCTCGAACTCCGTCGCGGTCGACGGTCCCGGAGTGGGTCCGCGGGAGTTCGTCGGCGAAGGCGACGGTCTTCGGGACGGCGAAGTCCGCTAGACGCTCGCGGGCGCCCTCGCGGACCGCCGCTGCTGTGAGCGCGGTGGATCCGGTCGAATCCTCGGCCGGGACGACCAGTGCGGCGACGCGCTCGCCCCACTCCTCGTCGGGGAGGCCGGTGACCGCCGCGTCGTCGATTCCGTCTATCTCGCGGATCGCGTCGGCGACGCGGGCGGGATGGACGTTCTCGCCGCCGGTGACGACGGCGTCGTCGACGCGCCCGACGACCCAGAGGCGGCCGTCCTCGTCTGCGTAGCCCAGGTCGCCGGTGTGAAATCCCGCCTCGCCGAACGCGGCCGCCGTCTGCTGGGCATCCAGATAGCCGGGCGTCACCGTCGGTCCGGCGACGACGAGTTCGCCTGATTCGCCCGGGTCCACGGGGGAGTGCCCGTCGTCCCCACTTTCGATGACCGTCACGGTCGTGTTCCGCAGCGGCCGACCGACCGTGTCGGGATGCGAGCGGGACTCGTCGGGCGTCGCGGTCGCCACCTGCGACGCCGTCTCGGTCATCCCGTAGGTCGGGTAGGCCGGCACGCCGCGGTCTCCGCAGCGCTCGATCAGGTCGCGGAGGCTGGCGCGCCGCCCAGCAGGACGAACCGGAGCGAGTCACCCGGGGTCCAACCGGCGTCGAGGAGTCGCGTGAGCATCGTCGGGACGAGCGAGACGCCCGTGATCGCGAACTCGTCGAGGACGCGGGCGGTCGCGTCGGCGTCGAACTCGCGCTGGATCACCGTCGTCGTGCCGTAGAGCGTCGAGCGGACGAGCGGCGCGAGCCCGCCCATGTGGTACGTCGGGAGACAGACCAGCCAGCGGTCGTCGGGGTCGACGCCGAGGCGGTGTGCCGACCCCACGGCGCTGGCGACGAGGTTCCGCCGAGTGAGTCGCACGCCCTTCGGGTCCCCCGACGTGCCCGAGGTGAACATGACGACGCGCTCTGCGTCGAGCGGCCGCTCGCCGGTGACGGGGCGCTCGGCGGAGGCGTCGACCGACTCGCCGGTCGCTGTCAGACCGAGGTGGAGCGACGCGACCTCGTCGGACGCCGGATCGTCGACCGACGCCACCGGCACGTCCGACGGGGCCGCCTCCGCCGCCAGTCCCTCCGTCGCTCTCCCGCAGATCAGTAGGTCGACGTCGGCTCGCGACGCCTGCGCTCGGAGCCGTTCGGCCGGAAGTTCGGCGTTCAGCGGAACCGCGCTCGCCCCGAGGCGACCGAGCGCGAAGTAGCAGTCGGCGAAGGCGACACGCGTCCCGAACAGGAGCCGACGCGGCCGCCCGCGGCGTCGAACGGGTCGCCGGCGTCGCCGTCGAACCGGTCGGCGAGCCGAGCGGCGCGAGCGGACGCGCGCTCGTCGAACGCTCGGTACGTCCACTCGGTCCCCTCGTCGGCGTCGACGACCGCCGTCGCGTCCGGTGTCGACGCGGCGCGCTGGCGGAGGAGGTCGCTGGACGGGTCGCTCACGGGGTCGTCGACCGGCCACTCGGCGGGTCCGGGCAGGCTCACGGTCCCACCTCGGACGCGTCGATGCCGATGCCGGGGTCCTGCGGGACAGCCATGGCCCCCTCCGAAACCGGCGCTGGATCGGGCGCGAGGTCTTCGGCGAGCAGTTCGCCGGTCGCGAGTCCGCAGGGGGCGACGTCCGGGATAGCGGCGGCGACGTGGACCGCGGCGGTGCGCGCGACGACCGCGTCGACGGTCGTCGTCACGACGGGTTCGATCCCCTCCTCGCGGGCCCGCATCGCCAGGGTGTGCGCGGTGCCGGGGCCGCCCAGGACCATCGGTTTCAGTACCACCACGTCGGCCGCTCCGGCGTCGAACACCGCGGCCATCGACCGCTCGGCGAGCGTCTCGTCGACGGCGATGTCGACGTCGTCGCTCCGCTCGCGCAGGGTCGCGAGGCCCGAGAGGTCGTCCGCCGGCAGCGGCTGCTCGACGTAGGCCACGCCGACCGGACCGACTCCGTCGAGGGCTCGCTGGGCTTCCTCGCGAGTCCAGGCGCCGTTGGCATCGAGCCGCAGTGTCACGTCGACGCCGACGGCCTCGCGGACCGCCCGCACTCGCTCGACGTCGGCGTCGACCGAGCGCGCGCCGACCTTGAGTTTCAGGCAGTCGAATCCCCGGTCGATGGCCGCAGCGGCCCGCTCGACCGTGGATTCGCGGTCGGCGTCGCCGACGGTCGCGTTGACGGGGACGCGGTGGACGGTCCGCGAGTCGTCGAACCAGCGATAGAGCGGGAGGCCGTCGGCCCGGGCGTCGGCGTCGAGGAGCGCGGTCGCGAACCCGTGGCGTGCGGCGCGGGCCTCGTCCGCGTCGAGTTCGAGCAGGGCGGCGCTGTGGTCGCCGTCCGCCCCCGCTGCGAGCGCCCGGTCGAGCGCGTCCTCGCAGTCGGCCAGCGACTCGGTCCATCCCGGTAGCGGCGTGGCTTCGCCGATTCCCGTCTCGCCGCGGTGGTCGTAGCGGACCACGAACCCGGAGCGCTCGTCGATGTCGCCCGCGGAGGTCGAGAGCGGCGATTCCAGCGGCAGCGAGAACGACCGGACGGACGCGGAGCGGTCGCCGCTCATAGCAGCGCGGGCGCGGCGAGTCCGCCGGCGAACAGGAGCGAGTGGACGAACAGCGTCTGGCCCACCCGTTCGAGCGCCGGATTGAGCGCCTCGCCGTCGGTGCGTTCGAGCACGGTCTTCGAGACTATCGCCGCGAGCGGCAGCGAGAGGAGCGGCGCGAGCGCCCACTGCCCGTACTCCGGGTCGAGCGCGAAGACCACCGGGACGACGTAGGCCATCCCGACGAGGGCGAGGAACTCGACGCGGCTCCAGCGGTAGCCGAGCTTCACCGCGAGGGTCCGCTTCCCCGCGGCGGCGTCGCTCTCCCTGTCGCGGATGTTGTTCACGACGAGGATCGCCGTCGAGAGGGCCGCGGCGGGGAGACTGGCGACCACGGCCGCGACCGGGAGTGTCTCCGGTGGGATCCCGGTCGGGAACAGACCGACTGGCGCGTACATGACCGCCTGGACGTAGTAGGTACCCGTGACGGCGACGACGCCGAAGTAGACGAACACGAAGAGGTCGCCGAGGCCGCGGTAGCCGTAGGGGAACGGTCCGCCGGTGTAGAGGACGCCCGCCGCGATGCCGGAGAGGCCCACGACGACGATGGGGAGGCCGCCGACGGCGACGAGCGGGACCCCGACGACGACCGCGAGCCCGTAGGTGGCGACCATCGCCCACTTGACCCGCCCGGCCGGGATGAGTCCGCCGGCGGTGACCCGGGTGAACCCCTCGCGGTCGTCGGTGTCGGCTCCCTTCATCGCGTCGTAGTAGTCGTTCGCGAAGTTAGTCCCCACCTGGATCAGGAGCGCGCCGACGAGCGCCGCGAGCCAGGTCTCTGGGGTGAACACCTCATCGTGGAAAGCCAGCCCCGCGCCGACGATCACCGGCGCCGACCCCGCGGGGAGGGTCTGGGGCCGCGCGGCCATCAGCCACGCCCGCGTCTTCGAGACCTGCGCGTCTGCAGTCGACATTACCGGCTACTCGGGACCCGTCGAGTGTCAAAGTTGGCATCCGCCGCGGTGGGCGGACCGGCGGAGAACTACCGACGAGGCGACGCGTCCCGACGCCGTGAAACCGGCCGACGTCAGCCGGGCGTCGGGTCGCCGTCGCCGAGAATCCTGTCGATGATGCTCTGTCGATCCGGTGCCTTCTCGTCCTCGTCGTCGGGCGTTGGGAAGTCGGGCATGTCTGGCATTGGACCGAGTTCCCTCCGCTCGCTAGTTGTGCCTCCACGCGGGTAAGGGCTGTCCCGCGATCAGCCGAGCGCCCCACATGCCAGTCGCCGACGGACGCGCCGCCGCAGATGCGCGACCTTCCGGCGCACGTACGACTCCTCGACGTACTCGGCGTCGAGGTCGGTGAGAACCCGGCGCATCTGCTCGGAGCCGCGGTCCCGGTCGATGCCCGCGTCCCGGAGGTGCTTCAGCGGGTGCCGGCGCCAGTTGTACTCCTCGTGTGCGTACACGTCGATTCGGCCCCGTGCCTGCCTGACGAGTACGGCGTGGAGCTGTCTGTCCGCGAACGGCGAGTCCCGGTAGACCCAGCTCCCGTTCGTCTGGTTGCCGAGCGGGGTGTAGTGGTACATGCTCACCGGGTTCCAGCGGAACCCGTACTCCGAGAGGCGCGACTCCACGTCCTCTATCGGACGCTCGATCGTCCCGGCGTATGCGCTGGGATACACGCGATACGTCTCAGGCACCACCGATCGGACCGCCCGGTCGAGCCAGGGGCCGATAGCTCGACGGACGCGGTATCCGAGCCGTCGCTCGACGGACTGGGCCATACCCGGTTTTCGGCCGCGAATCGGGAGAACGTTACGGCGGCGACTCTGGATCCGATGTCGGATGAAAGACAGGGATCGATCGAATTACGGACGCCATCCTCGTTCTGACCGCCGTGAGGTAACAGCGCGGTATGCGTGCGAACTGAGCATCCTGGTAGCGTGTCTGTCCGGCGCCTTCGGCGCCGGTTCACGTGAGCGGCTTTGCCGCTCGCGTTTTTTCACTCATGTTATTGCCGCCCGGGTTTCCGCAGCACGCCTCTGGCGCGCGAGGAAACCGGGGCGGAAAAGATGACCCCTAGTAATACCAGTCGTAGTCGTCGAAGTCGGGGTCGCGGCCCTCGTTGAAGGCGTCGCGGCCCTCCTTGGCCTCGTCGGTCATGTAGCCGAGGCGGGTCGCCTCGCCGGCGAACACCTGCTGGCCGACCATGCCGTCGTCGGCCGCGTTGAACCCGTACTTGAGCATGCGGATGGCCATCGGTGACTTGCTGGTGATCCGGTCGGCCCAGTCGAGGGCGGTGTCTTCGAGGTCCTCGTGGGGGACGGCCTCGTTGACCATGCCCATGTCGGCGGCCTCCTCGGCGTCGTAGGTCTTGCCGAGGAAGAATATCTCGCGGGCCTTCTTCTGGCCGACCTGGCGAGCGAGGTACGCCGAGCCGAAACCGGCGTCGAAGGAGGCCACGTCCGGGTCGGTCTGGAGGAACTTCGCGTGGTCCTCGCTGGCGAGCGTGAGGTCGCAGACGACGTGCAGGGAGTGGCCGCCGCCGACGGCCCAGCCGGGGACGACGCAGACGACGGGCTTGGGGATGTGGCGGATGAGGCGCTGGACTTCGAGGATGTGGAGGCGCCCGGCCTCCGCGGCGCTCTGGGTCTCGTTCTCGCCGTCGTCACCCCGGTACTCGTACCCCTCGTCGCCGCGGACGGACTGGTCGCCACCGGCGCAGAACGCCCAACCGCCGTCTTTCGGCGAGGGGCCGTTGCCGGTCAGGAGGACGCAGCCGATATCGGACTGGCGCTTGGCGTGGTCGAGCGCGGTGTAGAGTTCGTCGACGGTGCCGGGGCGGAAGGCGTTGCGGACTGCGGGGCGGTCGAAGGCGATGCGGACGGCGTCGACGGCTGTTCCGCGGTGGTAGGTGATATCGCGGAAGTCGAACGCCTCGACCGGTTCCCACCGGCCGGGGTCGAAGATCTCGGAAACCATGGCCGGTGCTCGGGTCGGACCGCGCAAAAAGATTCCTCAGTCGGTCACGACGGCGGTCGCCTCTACCTCGACGCACAGGTCGTCGTCGACGAGGCGGCTGACTTCGACCATCGTCGAGGCGGGGCGGACGTCGCCGAAGACCTCGCCGTGGGCCCGCCCGACCGCCTCGTAGTCGTCGATGTCGGTGACGTACATCCGGGTGCGGACCACGTCCGACAGCGAGGCGCCCGTCTCCGCCAGTGCGGCCTCGACGATCTCCAGCGCGGCCTCGGTCTGTTCGTAGGGGCCGTCGCCGATGACCTCGCCGTCCTCGTCGACCGGGGTGGTCCCGGAGACGTGGACCTGGCCGTCGACGGCGACGGCTCGCGAGTAGCCCACGTGTGACTCCCACTCGGTCCCGCTCGAAACGGTCTGGCGCGACATGTGAGCCGACTGACGCGGCGGACACCTCGGTCTTGCGGTCGCGCGGGCGGGGCTCGTCGGCCGGAACTGTCCGACGGCGCCGACTATCTCGGACGATACTGGGCCGCAGGCGTTTTAGCGTCGGCCTCCGAAGTCGGCGTACTCACCCAGCGCTCGCCATGACAGAGACGTTCTACGACCTCCTCGGCGTGGCCGACGACGCGAGCACCGAGGAGATCGAGACGGCCTACCGCGAGGCCATCAAGCGGGTCCACCCCGACGTGAGTGACGACGTGGACGCCGGCGAGCGCACGAAGCGGCTCAACGAGGCGAAGCGGGTGCTCACCGACGAGGACGAGCGCGCCCGCTACGACCGACTGGGCCACGAGACCTACACGGGCGAGAGCCCGAGCGGGTCCAGCACGACCCCGAACGGTCGCGGACACGCGGCGGGCTCGGCTCGGACCTCGGGGGCCGGCACGAGTTCAGATTCTGACCAGAGCGGTTCGACCAGGCGAGATTCGACCGGGCGCTGGAGCGAGTGGGCTGCGGGCAGCCAGCGTCGGGGGACCGGGGAGACGGATCGCCCGGGCGAGAGCACGTGGCGCGGGTCCCAGCAGCGCGGCCGACGGTCCGGCCGCCGCCGGGAGTCACGCGGCCGCGGCCGTCGCTGGGAAGACGGCTCCGACGCCGGTCGTACGGGCCCGACCGGCGGCCGTGGAACGGAACGAGCGGCGAACGACGGTGCGGGAGCGAGCGACGGTGCGGGTAACGGGGACACCGGATCGGCAGCGGCCGGGAGCGGCGTCGGGCGGTCGAACGGCGGCGCGGCACGGGCCGGCGGCAGCACGGCTCGATCGCCGGGCGACGGGACGACTCGATCGCGGGGCGACTCGACGGGCCCGGCCTGGCAGTCGAGCGGGACGGCGGCGGACGAGGGGTCGCCGTCCGCCCAGCGGCAGGCCGCGGCCGGGTCGACCGACGGACCGAACGCCGACTGGTCCTGGAACGCCTGGCAGTCCACGGGCGCGTGGGCCGTCCGCCAGGGTTCCGAGCGCACGCGTCGGCTCCGCCCGAGCCGCCTGTTCCCGAAGGGCCAGTCGCTCGTCATCCTCGGGTCGATATTCTTCCTCTACCCCTTCTTCGTCGGGAGCGTGCTCTATCCGCGGTTCCCCCTCGCCGCGCGGGTGGCCATCGCGGTCTGCACGCTCCTGACGTTCGCGTACCTCCTGTCGATTCCGGAAGCCGCGATCGCGATTTACGGGCTCTGGAGCGTCCTCGTACCGGTCGTCCTGATCGCCGTCCCCGGCGTGAGTCTGTTCTCCCTGGTCGGCGTCGTCGGCCTCGTCGCGACGTGGGTCCCGCTCGGACTCTCGGTGTTGACCTACTCACTGGTGCGGCCGTGACGGAGAGGGGCCGAGACCTCGGTCAGCTATCGGACGCGATCCGCTCGCAGACGCGCTCGTGGAGCGTCTCGCGGACGCGGTGGCTGGCCTCGCCGTCGACCCGCACCTCGATGACCTGCGTGCCGTCGCTCGCGAGTGAGTCGCGATAGGCCTCCGCGAAGCCCTCGGCGTCCTCGACGCGCCGGAACTCCAGGCCGTAGAGGTCGCCGGTCGGTTCGAAATCGAGGCCGTGGGGCGTCTTGAACTGGTCGGTGAAGGGGGGATCGAACGACTCGATGGGGAGGAGGTGGAAGATGCCGCCGCCGTCGTTGTTGATCAGCACGACGGTCGCGTCGACGCCGCAGCGCGCGACCGAGAGGAGGCCGTTCATGTCGTGGTAGTACGCCAGGTCGCCGGTCACGAGCACCAGCGGATCGTCGGTGGCGCTCCCGGCGCCGAGGGCGGAACTGGTGATCCCGTCGATGCCGCTGGCGCCGCGGTTGCCCAGCACGGTCAGGTCCGCCGGTCGGGGGCGGCCGAACCGGTCGCAGTCGCGGACCGGCATGCTGTTCGAGACGAACACGGTCGCCGGGTCGGGCGCTTGCGCGACGACCTCGGCGAGGACCGCTCCCTCGAAGAACCGCTCGTCGGCGCCGGACTCGACGGTGTTCCAGTGGACCGCCTCGGCGCGCTCGAAGCGGTCGCGCCACTCGCCGGAACCCACTCTCGCGTCCGCGCGGTCGCCCAATCTCTCGGCGAACGCCGAGGCGACGGCCGACGGATCTGCCTCGACGTAGTCGGTGGCCGTGAACTCGGCTTCGGGCCAGTCGCCCGCCGGGTCGACCACGACCTGTCGGGCGTCCGCGTCGCGCAGGAAGCGCCGGAGGGCCTTCGACGTGGGCGAGGCGCCGACACGGACCACGAGATCGGGATCGGGCCAGCCCTCGGCGTCGAGATAGGAGTCGTAGCCGCCGCAGACGAGGTGGTCCTCCGCGAGCGGCCCGTAGCGGAGCCCGGACAGCGGATCGGCGAGCAGCGGCCAGCCCGTCGCGTCGAGGAGCGCGTCGATAGCGTCCGGGTCGCAGACCCCCGGATTCAGCGGCCCGGCGACGATCAGTCCGCGCTCGGCGGCGTCGGCGGCGGCCGCCACGTCGTCGATAGCCCGCTCGTCGGGTGTGAGCGTTCCGCCCGCCGTCCTGACGAAGGGGCCGTCTCGACCGTCGCTCCCGAGCGGTGCGGTCTCGGCGAGCGAGTCGGGCACGTCGCCCGGTCGCTCGACGGGTTCCAGCGGTTTCGCGACGGGGACGTTGAGGTGGACAGGGCCGGGGTTCGCGCCGGTCGTCTTCGCGACGGCGCGGTCGGCGGCGACCCGGAGCGAGCGGAGCCGACGCGCATCGGGCGCGGGTTCGGGGAGTTCGCGGTACCAGCGGACGGCGTCGCCGTAGAGCTTCGTCTGGTCGACGGTCTGGTTGGCGCCGCTGTCCGAGAGCTCCGCGGGCCGGTCGGCGGTCAGCACGAGTAGCGGGACGCGGGACTGGTCCGCCTCGACGACCGCCGGGTGGTAGTTCGCGGCGGCGGTCCCGGAGGTGCAGACCAGCGCCGTCGCTTCGCCCGTGCGTCGGCCCCGGCCGAGCGCGAAGAACGCGGCCGAGCGCTCGTCGAGCACGGAGTAGGTCCCGACGTCCGGGTGGTCCGCGAAGGCGACGGTCAGCGGCGTCGACCGACTCCCCGGGGAGATACAGGCGGCGGTGACGCCGCTCGCGACGAGTTCGTCGACGAGCGTTCGACCCCACAGGGTCGCGCGGTTCGGTGCGGTCACGCGGACCTCACCCGGTTCGGTGCGGTCACCCGCTGGCGGCGTCCGGTCATTCGAGCGCGTCGAGGACCGGGCGGTACTTCAATTGCACCTCGTCCCACTCGCGGTCCGGGTCGCTGTCGCCGACGATGCCGTTGCCGGCGAACAGCGTGGCCCGTCGACCCGTCGCGACCGCCGACCTGATCGCGACGGCGAAGGTCCCGTCGCCGTCGGCGTCGAACCAGCCCACCGGCGAGGCGTACCAGCCCCGCTCGAACGTCTCGGTCTCCGTGATCGTCTCCAGAGCCTCGTCCGGGGGAAGTCCGCCGACCGCCGGCGTCGGGTGCAGCGCCTCGACGAGCGAGAGGACGTGGTCGTCCTCCGCGAGTTCGGCGGTCACCGGCGTCTGGAGGTGCTGGACCGTCGCGAGCCGGCGAACCGTCCGGTCGCCCGTCGAAATCGACGTGGCGAACGGATCGAGTTGCGCCTTGATCGCCTCGACGACGAGTTCGTGCTCGTGGCTGTCCTTCGCGCTCTCCTGGAGCTCGCTCGCGAGCCACTCGTCTTCTTCGGGGGTGTCGCCCCGGCCGGTCGACCCGGCGAGCGCCTCGGTCGTGACCGTCCGGCCGTCGCGGCTGACCAGCCGCTCGGGCGTCGCGCCGAAGAACTGGCCGCCGCCCTCGGGCGCCACGAGGAACCGGAAGCAGTCGGGGTAGGTCTCCGAGAGGCGAGCGTACACCGCCGGGACCGACAGTTCGTCGCGCAGGTCGACGGTCAGCGCCTGCGCGAGGACGACCTTCCGGAGCGTCCCGCGCTCGATGCGTTCGACGGCCGCCTCGACCTGCCGGCGCCAGCCGGCGTCGTCGGGGGTGTACGTTCGTCGCTCGATCCCGGGACCGCCGGTCGGCAGTTCGTCGTCAAGCGAGGCGACGCGCTCGGCCCACTCGCCGAGTCGCTCGTCGGCGGTCGATGCCGCCGACGGGCCTGTCGCGGTCGCCACGACCCACGTCGATCCGTCGGCGTCCGAGACGACCTGCACGGCTGGGAGGACGAACTGCGCGTCCGGGAAGCCGTCCCACTGGGACTGCCCGTCGTCCTTGTCGTCCTCGTGGAAGGCGAAGCCGCCGAACAGGCGCGGTCGCGCCGCGCGCGGCAGGTCCGACGCGACGGTCCGGCCGGCGAACAGCGCCTCGCCCGCGCGCCGAACGGTGTCGAATCGACCGGGGCCGTCCGCCGCGATCGTCGCCGCCGACCCGCCCGCGGCGACCTGCTGGCCGGCCTCCGACCAGGCGACCGCCGGTCGGGGGAGTTCGCGCAGGACGGCCCCGACCGGCACGGGGCCGACCTCGCGGCCGCGCGTCGCGATGGTCGTCTCGCCGGGGTCGACCGACGACTCGTCACCACGCAGAGGTTCCATCTCCAGGCGCTTAGCACCGTGTGCCTTTCAGCCTAACTACTTCGCCCGGGCCGCCTCCCTCGCCGTTCGGCCGCGTACGCGACCCGCCGTTGCCGGTCGCCGATCGACCGCCGGAGCGGCCGAAGACCCGGACGACTCAAGACGCAAAAATCGCACGATGGGGGGCTGTCCGGGCCGGATATAACCCCCGCCAGAGTTAAATACCCCCTCACCGAAGATTCGACCGATCCGATGCCCAAGGTTGATCTCACGATCCCCGAACACCTCGAAATGCGCATCACCCAGCTCGTCGAGCAGGGTGAGTTCCTCAACCGGGAGGAAGCCATCGAGGACCTGCTCTCGACGGGGTTGAAGGCATACAAGACGAGCGGACCGATGGACGACGACGAGGACGCGGGGTACGAGGACGACGGGATGATGGGCCACGAAGACGAGTACGTCTTCTGAGCGCTCGCTGAACACCTGTGTGACCCACTGACGGACAATTCTTAAACCGGCGGTTACCGTACTGGGCCGCATGCACAAGGACGAACTGCTGGAGCTACACGCGCAGATGGTGCTGATCAAGGACTACTTCGCCAACCTCGAAGACGTGGACTCGACGCTGTTCGACCCCTACGAGGAACTCGACGTCACGCCCGACGACGTCCACAAGTCCAAGAGCGAGCACAAACACGCCGTGTTCGTCCTCGGCAACGCCCTCGCCACCGCCATGAGCGAAGACGAGTTCTCCGACGCCGGCCGCGTCGGCAAGCGCATGAAGGAACTCGCCGAAGACGCCGAGAAGAAGCTCTAGATCGGCGGTACGTCGCAGACAGTTCGTCCCACTGGGCTGGGACCCGCGGAACGGGAGACGGGCATCGACGCTACAGTCCCGGCGACCGCCGGGAGTCGGACGGGTGGACGGTCGCGGAGAGGAGGTCGGGTGGACGGTCGCCGGTGGCTACTTGTCGCTTCCGCGCGCAGTCGACGCATGAGCGTCGCGGACATCGACCGCGAGAGCGAAGCGATCGCCTGTACCATCGACGACCGCGGGCGACTCGCGGTGACGATCGACCGCCCCGACAGCCTCAACGCTATCGACGACGCCGTCCGCGAGGAGATCACCGCCCTCCTCGACCGCGTCGACGACGACGCCGTGCGGTGCGTCACCTTCGAGGGTGCAGGGGAGAAGGCCTTCAGCGCGGGCGCAGACGTCGACAGCGTCGCCGACCGCACCCCGCCGAGGCCATCGACGTGACGCCGCTCTACGAAGTCGTCGTGGAGTATCCGCGGCCGACGCTGGCCGCGATCCGGGGATACTGCCTCGGCGGCGGCCACGAACTCGCGCTGGCCTGCGACATGCGCGTCGCGTCGGCCGACGCCGAGTTCGGCTTTCCCGAGATCAATCTCGGCCTGCTCCCCGGCGGCGGCGGGACGCAGCGACTCGTCCGACTCGTCGGCGAGGCGCGCGCGAAGGAACTCGTCTTCCGCGGCCACCGCATCGACGCCGAGCGCGCGGCCGACTGGGGCCTGATCAACCGCGCGGTCCCGCCGGAGGCGTTCGAGGAGACAGTCGAGTCGTACGTGGACGACCTGACCAGCGGGCCGCCGCTGGCCCTGAAGGTCGCGAAGTCGGTCCTCAACAACGCGGAGGACACCAGTCTCGCCGCAGGGATGGCGATGGAGAGCCAGGGATTCGGCTTCCTGACCACAACCGAGGACTTCGAGGAAGGCCGCCGGGCGTTCCGCGAGGACCGCGACCCCGAGTTCGAGGGCGAGTGATCGGTCAGCGCGCACGCTGATCGCCGGTCGGCACACGAATCGACTGCCCGAGCGGTTATTCCTGTCGCGCCCGTATCACGACCATGGAGAACGCGTCCGCGACGGAGTCGGGGATTGCCCGCCCTCCGGGCCCGAGCGGCCTCCCGGTCGTCGGTAGTCTCTTCGAGTTCGTGCGCGACGAGTACGCCTTCAGAGAGCGCTGCGCCCGCGAGTACGGTGATCTCGCGTACTACGAGGTGCTCGGAACGCCCTTCTACCAGGTCAACAGCCCCGACGGCATCGAGCACGTCCTCGTCCACAACAACCAGAACTACGTCAAGGGCGAACTGTTCCAGGAGTCGCTCGGGCCCGTCCTCGGCAACGGCCTGCTCAACAGCGAGGGGGCGTTCTGGCGGCGCCAGCGCCACCTCATCGGCCCGGCGTTCGAACCCGACCGCATCGCCGAGTACGCCGAGACGATGGTCGACCGGACCGAGGAGACCGCCACGCGATGGCGCGACGGCGCCGTCCGCGACGTGAACGAGGACATGATGGAACTCACCCTCGAAATCGTCGCGGACGCGCTGTTCGGCGTCGACGTGGGCCGCGACGTGGACACCGTCGCCTCCTCCCTGCAGGTCGTGATGGACTACCAGGAGGGGCTCAGCGCCGACATGCTCCCACTCGACGTGCCGACGCCCGGCAAGATCCGCCTCCGGCGCGCCGTCGACGACCTCGAATCTGTCGTCTACCGGATCATCGACGAGCGCGCTCGCAACCCCGGCGACGACGTGGTCTCCCGGATGCTCGCCGTCGAAGACGAGTCCGGCGAGGGCATGTCGCGCGAGCAGATCCGCGACGAGGTGATGACGCTCCTGCTCGCCGGCCACGAGACCACGGCCCTCGCACTCACGTTCACCACCTTCCTGCTCGCACAGCACCCCTCCGTTGAGGAACGCCTCCTGGCGGAACTCGACGACCACCTCGGCGGCGACCCGCCGACGGTCGAGGACGTTCGGAATCTCCCGTACCTGGAAACCGTCGTCAAGGAGTCGATGCGACTCTACCCGCCGGTTCCGGGCATCGTCCGCGAGGCGACCGGTACCGACGAGATAGCGGGCTACACGATCCCAGAGGGCGCGACCCTCTCGATCAACCAGTGGACTGTCCACCGCGACCCGTCACTCTACGACGACCCGATGGCGTTCAGGCCCGACCGCTGGACCGACGAGATGGAGCAGTCGCTGCCGCGCCTGGCCTACTTCCCCTTCTCCGCCGGGCCGCGCCGCTGCGTCGGCGACCGGTTCGCCATGCTGGAGGCGAAGGTCGTCCTCGCGACGCTGCTCCAGCGGTACCACCTCGAACTCGTCTCCGACCCGTCGCTCGACCTCGTCGCGACGATCACCTCGCGACCGCGGAATCCGGTGTTGATGCGGGTCCACGAGCGGACGTGACAGAGATCATCGCCGCTCCGCCGGGTCCTCGTGGTCTGGAACCCAGGTGAGCCGCCCCAGCGCGTCCCTGAATCGACGGGCCGTCTCCGCGGCGCCCCAGCGGATGGCGAGGACGTACGCGATCAGCGCCGCGACGAGGTAGCCGACAGCCACGATCGAGTGGCTCTCGGTAGATAGCGCGATGACGATTACGAGCGGAACCCGAATCGCAGCGTTGGCGGCGAAGAACCCGATCGACCCCACAGGTCCGGGACGATTGCCGGTGACCTCGGCGGTGGCTATCACGAGCGCACCGAACGCGAACCCCGCCTCCATCGCGGTGAGAGGCAACGGCCGATTCACCGACTGGACGAACCGGGTCGCGATGGAACCGACTGGTAATCCGACGAAGACGTACGCGACGAGGAGCCCGCCGAGGTCCAGCGCTTCTCCGACCAGTCGCCGCTCGTGATCCATTCGTTGGCTCTCGTCCTCTTGGGAGTGTAGGTCTTATCTTATCGATATGTAATCTGAGTGGCGGGGATGAGTAAGTCGTGGCAGGCCTATTCGCTCTGTTGGGCGTGTCTACCTGATCGAATCCCCAGGTCCCCGTGAATGTCCGCCGAGCGAAGCGAGGCGGTTCACCGGACGCGAGGGAGCATGGCGACCGAGTCGTCCGGCCGTTTTTCCCAAGTTTTTGCGGATGGGGTTCCCGCAGGGAGCGAAGCGACCGAGGAAACCCCATCCGCAAAAAGTGGTACGGGCGTGGCGGGACTGAGCGAAACCGAAGGTTTCGCGAAGGTCGAAAGACGCCGCAGGCGTCTTTCGGGATTCGAACCACGGTCAGACGTGCTCGCTCTGCTGCGCGCGTCTTCCCTGATTCGAATCCCGCCATGCCGGTTCAGTCGTCGCTCGCTGTGCTCGCTCCTCCTTGCACGGGCGTGGCGGGATTCGAACCCGCGATCGAGGGGTTAGGAACCCCTCGCCCTGTCCCCTAGGCCACACGCCCTACCGGAGCCACCGACCGCCGGGAGAAAAACCCTTGCTGTTGTTCGACGGGCTCGTGGGGCGCGAAAAAACCGTGACCGGGGAGACGGTGACGCCTCTGGACGGGTTGTGAAAGAGAGGGAAGAGAGCGGACCGTTATTCGCTGGACGCCGCCGATTCCTTGTCGGCTTCGCGCTCGGCCTCGGTCTTGAGGATCTCGCCGTCCTCGTCGACGATGTTACCCTCGTCGTCGACAGTCGCGCCCTCTTTCATCTCTTCGAGTTCCTGCTCGACCTGCTCGCGACCCTTCTGGAACTCGCCCATGGCCTGCCCGGTGGACCGCGCGAGCTTGGGGATCTTGTTCGCGCCGAACAGCAACACGGCGATCAGCAGGATGACGATCAGCTCAGTCCCGCCCGGCATGCCCCCGACCGGGAACAGGGGGATGAGTGCTTCTTGCATCTCTACCCGACGGTTACTCGGTGCCGATTATAACCTTTTTGCTGTCTATCATGGGGGTAGAACCGCTCTCATCAATCTTTCGCCGCTCCCGGATCCGGACGGGTCGTCCGGTGGCACAACGCCCTTGCCCGGGGCGACCGACCCTGCGGTATGGTCGACGTCGGAGACACGGCGCCGGAGTTCACCGCACCGCTGGCGAACGGGGACGTGGCCGAGTTCACGCTCTCGGAGCGTCTGGACGAGGCGCCGCTCGTCCTCGCCTTCTTCCCGGGCGCGTTCACCGGCGTTTGCACGCACGAGATGGAGACCTTCGAGGACCGGCTGGAGGAGTTCGACGACCTCGGCGCGACGGTCTACGGGATCAGCGTCGACACGCCGTTCGCCCTCAACGCGTTCCGCGAGGACACCGGCCTGACCTACGGGCTGATAAGCGATACCAACCGGCGAATCGTCGACGCCTACGGCCTGAGCATGGACTTCGCGTCGATGGGCGTCGACGACGTGGCGAAACGGGCCGTCGTCGTGGTCGACGGCGACCGGGAGGTCCAGTACGCCTGGGTGGCCGAGGACCCCGGGATCGAACCTGACTACGACGAGGTGTACGAGGCGGTCGAAGAGCTCTCGTGAACGGGTGCGCCCCGGAGACGGTCCGGGTGAGACCCGGACGGGGCAGGGGGTTTTTGCGTCCGCGGGCGGACCGTACTGCCATGAGCGAGCAATCGTACGACCCGGACGCCGAGCACGAGTTCCCCGACGAGCGCCTCCACGAGGTGCTGGCCTACCTGGACGACGACGGGGAGGTCCAGACGTACCTCGACGCCCAGAACGTCAATCCCGTGGCTCGCATGCGGTACAACGACCACGGCGCGAAACACGTCAGCATCGTCCGCGACCGCGCGCTGACGCTGTACGAACTCCTCTACGCGGGCGGCGTCGAGTTCAACGGCGCGGACGACCAGGGCCTCGACGTCGCCGACGAACCGGTGATCGTGGGGCTCGCGGCGACGCTGCACGACATCGGTCACGTCGTCCACCGGGACGAACACCCCTACTACTCTATCCCGCTGGCGGCGGACCTGCTCGACCGCATCCTCCCGGAGTTCTACGACACCGCCGACGCCGTCCGGATGAAAGGAGAGGTCCTCCACGCGATCCTCTGTCACCACACGCCGGAGACGCCGCTGACCACGGAGGCCGGTATCGTGCGGCTGGCCGACGGGCTGGACATGGAACACGGCCGGTCGCGGTACCCCTACGAGCGGGGCGGTCGCGGGATCAACACGGTGTCGAGCCAGGCCATCCAGTCGGTGACGCTCGAAGCGGGCGAGGAGGCCCCGGTCCTCGTCGAGATCGAGATGGACAACGCCGCCGGCGTCTACCAGGTAGACGAACTGCTCAAGGCCAAGCTCAATGGCTCGGGCCTCGAAGAGCACGTCCGGATCGTCGCGGTCAACTCCTCCGACGGCGGCGACAACATCGTCGAGCGGATCGAGCTGTAGGCCGACCCCCGCCGCTCGTCTCGCACCGCCGACAGGCGGAAGGGACCGCCGCGGACGAAACGCCTTATCCTCCGTAGCCGAACCCCGATCCAGTGAGCAGTGAGTCCGGCGGATCGCTGCGGTTGCTCCGGAACGCGGAGTTCCTGGCACTCGCGGGCACAGCGCTCGCCCGCTCGCAGGCCTACTCGACCATCGCTATCGCGCTCGCCCTGTACGCCGACATCTTCTCGACCTCCGGGACCGTCGAGGGGCTGTTCGGGACGGCGTTCGCGCTCGTCCAGTTGATCATCGTCCTGCCGCTGGGACGGGCCATCGACACCGGGAACGCCAAGCGATACCTCCTCGTCGGACTGGTCCTGAACGTCGGCGTGTTCGTCGGCTTCGCCATGGTCGAGACGGTGAACCACGTCGTCCTGATGCGGGTGGTCCAGGGGTTCAGCGCGAGCCTGCTGTGGATCACCGGATCGACCGTGGTCGGCGAGATCAGTCCCGACGACGAGCGCGGCCAGTGGCTCGGAACCTACAACCAGGTCGGCGCGTTCTCCAGCCTCGCTGGCGACCTCGTCGGCGGAATCTTACTCGCGACGAGCGGGTTCACGCTCACCTACAGCGTCCTCAGCGGCGTGACCCTGCTGGCGGCGGTGGGCGTCTTCTTCTTCCTCCGCGACGACCCCGGCGGCCAGACGGACCCCGAGGAGGCCACGGGCGTCGAGACGCTCCGGATGCTGCTGGGGCGGTCGGCCGTCCGCGCGCTGGTCGTCTTCCGGTTCGGCCTGAGCTTCGGGAAGATGGCCGTGATCCTCTTTCTGCCCATCTACGCGCGAACCCGGTTCGGGATGAATCCGGTCCTCGTGGGAGGCATCCTCGCCGGCGGGAAACTCACGAAGTCGCTGACCCAGGGGATGGTCGGGTCGTACACGGACAGGATCGGGCGCAAACACCTGTTCGTCTTCGCGGGCGCCGTGCTGTACGCCGTCGGCGCCGCCGTCATCCCCTTCGCCGAGTACGCGGTCGGGTGGTTCGCGCCGACGACGGTCGTCGTCGGGTCGCTGTCGACGACGCTCCCGCCCGCCTTCTTCCCGCTGTTCGGCGCGTTCGCCATCTGCGGCGTCGCCGACAGCATCCGCCTGCCGGCGAGCATGGCGCTGTTCGTCGAGGAGGGCGAGCACTTCGACGCCGTCGCGGGGAGTCTCTCGCTACGCTCCATCGCGTGGAAGGTCGGCCAGGTCGTGGGGCCCGTCTCCGTCGGCGCGCTCTGGGACGCCACGTCGGTGTTCGTCGCCTTCTTCACGGCCAGTGCGTTCATCGCCGTCGCGGCCGTGGCGTTTCTCGGTCTCTACCACGTGGAACCCGCGCCCGACTACGCTCCGACGGCCGGCGATTGAGGCGGCGATCCGCCCGGCGAGCGGCGGGTGCGTTCGACCGACCGATCCGCCGAAATGACCTGACGGGAAACCGGTAGTACCACGCGCGTGCCACTGGTTGGCACAATGATTTTTACCGTTCCGCACCAAGTGGGAATATGAGCCAGTCCCCCCTCGACGGGTCCGATAGGGAGGGTCGGAGCGTCGCGGACGCCGACCGGGGAACGGAGTCCGCCTCGGTCTTCGGCCGGGTCGTCGAGCGCCTCCGGTCGGTCGGCCGGTCCCTGCGCGCCCGGCTCCCGTCCGTGACCGAACGACCAGACGACTACGACGGGATCGAACCCGCGGAGCAGTCGGACTTCCCGGTGCGGACAGACGGGTCCCGCTCGGTCCAGTGCGTCGGATTGACCGAGGAGGTACTCGAGGGGACGGACGCGCGGTGACCGACGACCTCGTTCGGGCCCGGACCGGCGACGACGCGGACCGCGACGGACCAACCGACGACCGGCCGGAACTCGTCGTGCGGTGGAGCGACGACGAGCTGACCCTGAGCGCGCCCGACGACCCCGGCGCCCACATCACGTCGACACACTGGGAAGACGTCGAGCAGTGAGCGGCCCGTCGGGCCGCCCGGCCGACCTTTCTCCTCTTTCGACTCCTTGAGCGACGGCTCCGGGCGACGCTCACACGGGCGAAAAGGAGGAGCGTGTCGGCCGAGCGACGCCGGAACGCCGACCGCTCCGCGCCAGCGGCCGGGAGCGCGGTCACTCCGACTGGCCGACGCGGAGGACCTGAACGAGCGAGTAGACGGGGACGCCCTCGATGTCCTCGACGCCGCGCTTGTCGGTGAGGACGGCGCAGGCGACGGGCTCGCCGCCCTGTTCGCGGATCGCCTCGACCGTCTCGGTCATCGTCGTGCCGCTGGTGATGGTGTCGTCGACCACGTAGCACTCGCGGCCGCGGATCTGCGAGAAGTTCCGCGAGAACGACCCGGAGAGGTCCTCGGTCTCGCCGTCGTCCCACTGGTGCTTGCTCGGGGCGTAGGTCCCCAGGTCCGTGTCGAGTTCGCGGGCGACCGTCGTCGCGATGGGCGCGCCGGCCTTCTCGATCCCGATGGTCAGGTCGACCTCGTCGCCCTGCTTCGAGAGGAGGTCGGCGACGGCCCGGCCGACGTGGGTGAGCCGGGCGCTGTCCCGGCCGATCGCGCTCCAGTCGACGTGGATGTCGTGTGGGCTGTGTGACTTCTGTCCGGTGGTCGTGGTCGTCGCGCCGCTGCGGGAGACGAGCCAGGAAGCGGTCTCTTTCGAGACGTTCAGCTCGTCGGCGATCTCCCCTTTCGAGAGGCCCCGCTCGGCCAGCTCGGCCGCGCTGTCGATGAGATCGTCGATGTTCTTCATGCGTCTTACGTGCTCTTTCGCACGCGGGGGTGTTACCCGTTGTGGGTTCCCGCCGCGGTGTCGCACACCCCCGGCATCGGCCGTCCGCGGCCCGCTTCGACCGACGAACACCCCGGATCCGCCGACCCAAACCTACACAACGGTCCCCGACGCTACCCTCGGACAATGGAACGGTACGACCAGCTCTACCGCCTCTACGACGAGTTCGATACCGAGACGCTGCGGGCCCACCAGGCGTTCGTCGACCTCTTCCCGCCGCTGGACTCGCGGGTCGCGCTCACCTACTGGGAGGACGCCAGCGACGAGCTCGCCGACCTCCGCGCGGAGATCCGCGACGCGTTCCCGGGCACCGGCGAGACGTACGCGGCCGTCGCCGCCCACGCGACCCGCGACCAGGCCTTCACCGGGCTCGACCTGGCGACCAAGTACGGCCGGCCGGTGAACGCGCTCGTCCTCGACGTCGACGAGACGCTCCGGTCGGCGGGGACCACCGACAACGAGATCCCCCGCGAGACGCTCCACCTGCTGACCGAGTTCCACGAGGCCGGCGTGCCGATCGTGGTCTGCACCGGCCAGACCCTGGAGAACGTGAAGGGCTTCCTCAGCCAGGGACTCGGCAACGCAGTCGTCAACTCCGGCGACGTGAGCGTCGTCTACGAGAGCGGGACCGGCGTGTTCACGCCCGGCCACGGGCCCCAGACCAAGCGGCTGCTCTACGAGGACCTCGACGAGGAGGTCCGCTCGGTGTTCGAACGGCTCCGCCAGCGCGTGCTGACGGACGCGCCCGAGCGCGTCGCCCGCGGCTGTCACCTGCAGGGCAACGAGTTCAACGTCACGCTGAAGCCGAACTTCGAGACCGGGAGCGAGGCAGCGGGCGAGGTGATCGACGACGCCCTCGTCTACCTCCTCGACCTCCTCGCCGTCGCCGTCGCGGACTACCTCGACGTGTCCGACGACGCGATCGACGCCGCGGCGAACGCAGACGGCGACGGTGACGACAGCGGAGATGGAGACGGCGACGACGGCGGCAGGGCCGTCGTCGGCGCGGCGGCCGGAGCGTGGACCCGCGCCTTCTACGCGGCGCGCGACCCCGAGATCCGGGCGGTGCTCGACGAGCGGGGCGGAGCGCCCGACGGGGTGGACGTGCCGGAGGCGGTGTCGGCGTTCCTCGACCGCGTCGACGTGGCGTACTACGAGGCCGACGCGGCGGAGGTCGTCAGCCGCGAACTCAACAAGCCCGTCGGGGTCGAGGCGGCCTTCGAGGTGCTGGGGATCGACGACCCCTTCGCGCTGGTCCTGGGCGACAGCAAGAGCGACCTGCGGGTGATGGAGTGGATCGACGGCGAAAACGCCGGTATCGCCGCCGCGCCGGAACACGCCTCGACCGTAGTCCTGGACCACGTCCGGTCGACGGACGATCTGGTCTTCCCGGCGGGCGACGCCGGCGACGTGCTCCGGACCGTCTACGCGCTGAACAGGCTCGTTTCGGTGGAGTGAGCGGCGGCCGCCGGCCCGCGGGAACGTTCACCGCGAGCGAAATTTCGAGCGGCGTATGACGGGATATTTACGGTAGTCCGTACGTACCTTTCCGTAGAACTTCACGGAGTCAACACCATGGTCGATATCTCATCTGTCAGACTCGGCATCGTCGGACTGGGCAACATCGGACATCACCACGCGGAGCGGTTCGTCGACCAGGGGGCGAACCTCGTCGGCGGCGTCGACATCGCGGAGGGCGCCCGCGCGTCGTTCGCCGACGAGTTCGGCGTGCAGACCTTCGAGGACCACCACGAACTCTACGAGGAGGTCGACGCCGTCGCGGTCACGACGCCCAACAAGTTTCACGAACAGTACGTCGTCGACGCGCTCGACGCCGGCCTGAACGTCCTCGTCGAGAAGCCCCTCGCCAGCACGCTCCCGGCCGCCGAGCGCATCGCGGAGGCCACCGAGGACGCCGAGGGGTTCTGCATGGTCGGCTTCCACACCCGCTTCGAGAACCCCGTCGAGGTCATCAACGCCTACCGCGAGAAGGGCCGTTTCGGCGACCTGAGCCACGTCGAGGCCAACTACATCCGCCGACGCGGCGTCCCCGGTCGCGGCTCGTGGTTCACGAGCAAGGAAGTCGCCGGCGGCGGCGCGCTCATCGACATCGGCGTCCACGCGGTCGACCTCTCGCTGTACATGCTGGGCTACCCCGAGGTCGAGGAGGTCAGCGGCGTCACGCGCTCGCAGTTCGGCGCCCGCGACGACTACACCTACATCCAGATGTGGGGCGAGGACCAGGGTCCCGAGGGGTTCAACGTCGACGACTCCGCGACGGCGCTGATCCGCTGTGAGGACGACCGCACTATCTCTTTGGAGGTCGCCTGGGCGGTCAACCGACCGAAAAAGCAGGAGTACGTCCTCCGCGGCACCGAGTCCGGCGCCACCTTCCGCCCCGGCGAGGGCGTCACCTTCCACGAGTCCGGCATCGAGGGCGCGGGCCACATGGTCGAGTCCGAGATCGAGACGCAGAACAGCGACCCCCACGCGGCCGAGCAGACGTACTTCCTCGAACACTGCGCCCGCGGCGAGACGCCCGAGCGCAACACCGTCGAGCAGGGCCTGACCGTCCAGCGCGTCCTCGACGCCATCTACCGCTCCAGCGAGAGCGGCGAAGCCGTCGCCGTCGACGACTGACGACCCTGATCACCGGATCTCACTCTCTCGCCCCGGTTCTCTCGACTCGCCCTTTCGTCTTCGCTCGCCGCGACTTGCTCCGTTTCGTTCCCTCGATTCTCACACCGCGGATCTCGCCGACGTGCAGTCTGCCCGGTCGAGACCGGGCGAGCGTCCGATCCTCGCCCGACAGCGACCGGTACGTCCGGCGAATCCGACCGTTCCAGAAAGACTTAACTCGGAACAGAGTACATTTTTCGAGCAACTGATGAAAGCAATCGCAGTCGAGCGGGGCTCGGAGGGTCCCGCGGTGATAGAGAAGCCGAGGCCAGAACCCGAGGAGGAGCGGCGCTGTTGCGGACGCTCCGGGTCGGCGTCGACGGGACAGACCACGAGGTCATCGGCGGATCGCACGGCGGCTTCCCCGAGGGCGAGGACCACATGGTGCTCGGTCACGAGGCCGTTGCGGTCGTCGAGGACGCCAACGGCACGGATCTCGACGAGGGCGACGTCGTCGTCCCGACCGTCCGGCGCCCGCCGGCCGATGGGTCCAACGAGTACTTCGAGCGCGGTGAACCCGACATGGCCCCCGAGGGCGAGTACGTCGAGCGCGGCATCGTCGGCGACCACGGCTACATGGCCGAGTACTTCACCAGCCGCCGGAGTACTTGGTCCCGTTCCCCGAAAACCTGTGGGAGTACGGCTTCTTCGCCGAACCGGTCAGCATCACCGAGAAGGCCCTCGAACACGCCTACGCGTCGCGGTCGGCGTTCGAGTGGTCCCCGAGTCCGCACTGGTGCTCGGCAACCGCTCGCTCGGGCTGATCACGCTCGCGATGCTGGAGTTCGGCGTCGAGAGCGACCGCTCGTTCGCCGACCGCGACTTCGATCGGACCTACTGCCTCGGCCGTCGCGAGCGGCCCGACCCGACGGTCGACGTCATCGAGGAGATCGGCGCGACGTACGTCAACTCGAACGAGACGCCGCTGGAGACGGTCCCCGAGACCCACGAGGCGATGGACTTCGTCTACGAGGCGACGGGCTACGCCCCGCACGCCTTCGAGACGGTCGAGGCGCTGGCGCCCAACGGCGTCGGTGCGCTGCTCGGCATCCCGACTCATGGGAGTTCGAGGTCGACGGCGGGCGGATCCACAACGAACTCGTCCTGCACAACAAGGCGCTGGTCGGGACCGTCAACTCCCACGTCAAGCACTTCGAGGGCGCGATCGACGCGCTGAAGGAACTACCCGAGTGGCTGCTGGAAGATCTGGTGACGACGGTCGCGACGCC